>NZ_CP152416.1:0-4800000 GCF_038965675.1 Bradyrhizobium sp. B039 | reverse complement strand
TGCGGATTTCGGCAGGCCCGCCGCGCGATCGGTGGGCCTGCGCTCGCTCATCTCTTCACCAGATCCGCATAGTCCGGGTGCTTCTCGATCCACGCCTTCACGAACGGGCATTGCGGGATCAGCTTCAAGCCGGCGGCGCGGACCTGATCGAGCGCGCCTTGCACTAGTTTCGAGCCGACGCCCTTGCCGCCGAGCTCCTTCGGTACGTCCGTGTGCTCGAACGTGATGACGTTGCCGTCGAGCTTGTAATGTTCGGTCGCAAGATATCCCTCCACCTCCAGCTCGAAACGGTGATGGGCCTTGTTGTCGATGACGTCGCTCATGTCGTCTCCGGTCAGCTCTTCAGCGAGTCCGTCAGCATCTTGCGGATCGACCAGGCTTCGCCGTCGGAGGAGCCCTTGATGTCGTCGATCCGCCAGCTCCCAGCCTCGCGCACGAAGTCGTAACGCACGATCAGGTCGGCGGGTTTGCGGTCGTTGCGGTGCCCAGTGATGGTCACCGCAAGTATCGCCTTGTCGGCCTCCATCTTCTCGGCGTCAACCTTGAACGACTTCACGTCCGGTTCCTGCGAGTTGGTGACGGGATCGAAATCGACCGGTCCGACGTCGCCCTTGCGCGTATGCGCATCGGCCTTGGCCCACAGCGCGACCAGGGCCTTGGAGAGATATTTGGCCTTGGCCGCCTTGTTCTCGATGATGAAGGCACCGCCGCCATCGCCCTTGCCCTTGGCGGCGCGGGTGTAGATCGCAGTCAGAATAGCGAGCGGTTCACTGGTTGCGGGAGCCTGGGCGAGGGCGGGGCCGACGCCGGCGAGGAGGACAGTAGCGATGAGGCTGCGACGGGTGAGCATGGAGTGTCCTGGTTGGGGTGCGCACGTCAGTAGAGCTTGATTGCGCCCGGCAGGTTCAAACGCGAAGGCCGATCAGAGCGGCTCTGATCGGCCTCGGCCATGCGTGCACGGGTCGGCGGACCCAGGGCGTCTTGATCAGTATTTGGCGACGACGGGGCCGGCCGAGAAATGATAGTTGACGCCGACCCGGGCGATCTGCTCGCGGAACGGGGTCGATGTCGTGAACACGATGGCCGGAACGGTGGAGGAGGCGACGTTCAGCGTCCGCCGGCCAAGGTCGACGTAAAGGTACTCGGCCTTGAAGCTCCAGTTCGGCGCGAACATCACTTCGGTGCCGGCGCCGGCGGTCCAGCCGGTGCTCGTCCCCGAGGAGGCGCCGCTGGCGCAGATGGTCGCGCCCACGATGCATCCGCCGGTCACGTCGGTGGTGCTGAACGAGGATTTGGTGCGGCCATAGGCGAAGCCGCCGGTGCCGTAGAGCAGCCATTGCGGCGCTACCAGCACGCCGACCCGGCCACGCACGGTGCCGAACCAGTCGATGCCCTTGCTGACCGTCGTCGAGGTGGCATCGAAGCCGACCGGTGCGAGCGCCTGGGTGGTCGTGCCCTTGACGTCCGCGCCCTGGAAGTCGGCCTCGAGGCCGACCAGCCATTGCGGGGCGACCTGCCAGTTGTAGCCGGCCTGGACGCCGCCGATCACGCCTTTCGCCGACGGCGACAGCGCGGTCGGAAATGAACCGGCCGCAACCAGCGCGGCGAGCGGGGCCGCCAGTGCCGGATCGGTCGACAGGACGGAAATACCCGTGGAGCCCGTGCTCCAGTCGTAGCCGACATTGCCGCCGACATAGAAGCCATTCCAGGTCTGAACCGGGGCGATCGCCTTCACCGGCATTTTATAGGTCGGGGCAAGATCCGCGGCATGTGCCGTCCCCCAAGCCGCCCCGACAGCCACGACGCCCGCAAGCACAAGTTTCTCGAAATTTTTCATTGGCCCAATTCCCCGATTCCGACGTGGTTTTACGCTACATGGCGGCTGAACGCTGTGACCAATTGGCAACTCCGGGTCGGGATCGGAGCGCCTTCAGGCTGGATCGCACTCAAACCAGATGGAAATTGGCCGAGGTCAGGCTTGCCAACGCGGTGTTGGTGATGGTGACCACGTGAGTAGCGTCGAGCGTGAGCACGGTGTCCGCCCCAACCTGATGCAGGTCCGCGAAGACGTTGGCGAGACTTCCGAACTGCGACGCCTGCAGCTGAATGTCGTTCAGGGCCGTATGGAAGTTGTTGATGGTGTTGTGACCGAAATCGCCGGCGAACACGAACGTATCCCGGCCGTAATTGCCGGCAATCAGCGTGTCGCCGGGGCCGCCGATCAGGATCTCGTGGGCGTTGAAGGTCGAGGCGGCCGTGATGGTGGCGCCGCCAGCGCTGCCGTCGAGGACGGTATTGCCATAACCGGTGGTGGCGGATCCGCCGGCGGGAACGAGCACGAAGTTCTGGTTGCCGCCGATCACCTGGACGGTCAGCGTCGATGTCGAGGGCGCCGCATGGCCGTTGCTCGCGGTGTAGGTGAAGTTGTCGTAGGCGACGCCGGTGACGCCGCCGCTGGCAGCGTAGGAATAGCTGCCGTCGGCATGCACCGTGAGGCTGCCATAGGCGCCTGCGATGCTGTGATCGACGGCGCCGGCGAGCCCGTTGACGGCGCTGACCACGACGTGATCGGCGGGGTTGGTGTCGGTGTCGTTGGCGAGCAGGCCGTGCGCGGCATCGGCGGTGACGGTCTGGCCGGCGACGACACGGTTGCTGTCTGCGTGCGCCGTGACGAGTGAATCGATCACGGCAAGTCCGGTGAATGTCGTGGCGATATTGCCGAGATTGGCGGCGTTGCCGGCGAGGTCGCCGATCGCTCCGCCGTGCAGATCTATGCCCGTGACCGCCAGCGCAGATGTGAGCGTGTCGCCGGCTCCCACCGTGTAGTTGAACACGAGCTTGCTGGAATCATGCAAGGCCGCGGTCGCAGCCGCATCGAAGGTGGCGATGCCGTTATCGTTGAGCGAGAGGGTGGGCGCACCGCCCGACAAGGTCACGGCTTCGGCGAGAGCGACCGTGATCGTGACAGACTGGCCGGCTCCGACCGCGCCGCTCGCGGGCGATGCGCTGACGGCGACGATATCCGGCGCGTGCGTGTCGATCTGCAAGATCCCGGCGGGGTTGACGGTGCCGCCCGGCAAGGTGAGATCGTTTCCGGCGAGGTCGCGGATGGTCCCTGCATTGAGCAGGATCTGGTTGACCGAAAGATCGCTCGTGTTCTCACCCGCAGCCACGAGATAGCTGAAGGTCAGCACGCTGCTGCCGCTGCCGCCCGCATAGGTCGCGACGCCGCCATCGTTGAGCTGCATGGTCGGCGTGCCGCCGGTCAGATCGACGTTGACCGCTTCGCTGAGATTGAGCGTCAGGATGACGCTATGGCCGGCGTTGAGATCGCCGCTGCCTGCGACGATGCCCGCGCCCGAGGTCGCGATCGACATCACCGTCGGCGCGATCGAATCCACCCGAACGCCGGCGGTCGAGCCGACATTGTTCAGCGTGAGCACGGCGGCGTTGCCGACCGCGTCCTTGATCGTGCCGCCATTGAGAACGATCGCACTGCCGAGCGCGACGCCATTGGCATCGCTCTCGCCGGCAGCCACCGTGTAGCGGAAGGTCAGCGAGGAGGCGCTGCCTTGGCCGACATATTGGGCTTCGACGAGGCCACCGGTGTCGAGCATGATCGCGACTTCCGGGGTGCCCGTCACCGACACCGCCTCGCTGAAATTGACCGTGAAGTCGAGATTCTGACCGGCGACGTAGGTACCGTTCGCGGGCACGCTCACCGACGTCACGGCCGGGGCCGTATGCTGAACGGTGTAGACGTCGCCACCGGTGAATCCGTTCGCCACGGCGTTGCCGGCGGCATCGGCAATGCCGGTGCCTGAAGCGTTCAGGTCGAGGCGCAGCGTGCCGTCGCCGGTCACGCCGTTGACGGTCACGGTATAGACGTTGCCGCTGACGGGCGTCACGACGATGCCGGTGTCGGTGACACTGCCGGTGCGGGTCGCCGTGAAGTCGCTCGCATCGACGCCGGTGACGTCTTCCGAGAACGTCACCGTGAACTGATCGCTTCCGGCATTGTTCGGGTTCGAGCCGTTCGCGACGATCGACGAAACGCTCGGAGCGGTATGTCGAATGGTGTAGACGTCGCCGCTCGAGAAGCCCGCGCTGGCGCCATTGCCGGCAGTGTCGGTGACGCCGCTCGAGCCGCTCTTGAAATCGAGGCGCACGGTGCCGTCGCCGGTGACGCCGCCGACAGTCACCGTGTAGGTCTTCCCGTCGGCGGAGGTGATCTGGCTGATGCCGGTGGTGGAGAGGGCGATACCACCCGGTGTGTTGGTCGTGGTCAGGGTGAAATCGGTGGCGGTCAGGCCGCTGACGCTCTCCGAGAAGGTCACCGTGAACTGTTCGGTGCCGGCGTTGTTCGGGCTGGCGCCCGACGCGGCAATCGACGTCACGGTCGGAGCGGTGTGATCGATCGTGTAGGTCTGTCCGGTGAAGCCGGCAAATATGGCATTGCCGGCGCGATCGGCGATGCCGGTGCCGGACGCGTTGAGCTTGAGGCCTAGCGTGCCATCGCCCGTGACGCCGGTGACCGTCACCGTATAGACGCTGCCGCTGAAGGGCAGCACGACCATCCCGCCATATGAGACGGACCCGCCGGTGACGATAGTGAAGTCACTCGCGTCGACCGCGCTCACGATTTCGGAGAAGGTGACGGTGAAGGTATCGCTGGTCGCGTTGCTCGGATTGCTGCCGGCGGTATTGATCGACGAGACCACAGGTGCGGCGGTGTCGATCGTCAGGTGCAGGTCGGTGGCTGTGCCGGCCAGCACGGCATCGTTGCCCGAGCCGTCCTTGATGGTGCCGCCGTTCAGGAGAAGGTTCTGCACCTGCAGATCACTGCTGCTGTCGCCGGCCTGCACCGTGTAGCTGAACGTCAGCGCGGTGCCGCCGCTGCCGCCTTGATAGGTCGCGATCACATTGTCGCTGAGCTGGAGCTCTGGCGCGCCGGTGACATTCACCGGGTCGGTGAAGGCCACCGTAATGGTGACGACCTTGCCGGCATTGAGATCGGTCGCATTGCCCGTCGTCGCCGCCGTGACCGAGCTGACGAGCGGAACGTGGAGCAGATTGACCGTGCTGGTCGCGGTGTTGCTGGTCCCGTTGCTGGAGGAGCCGTCGGTCACGGTCCATTCGATGGTCCGGGAGCCGGGCGCGGTCGATCCGGGGGCGCTGAACGCGATCGATTCCAGCACGGTCTGGTAATGATCGAGCGTGTCGGTGCCGCTCAGCGTGAGCAGGCCGGTAGCGGCGTTGTAACTGCCGGTGATGTTGTTCTGGCTGATGAAGCTCAACGCATCGCCGCTGACGAAGCCGCTGGCAATCTTGATGGTCGCGCCGGTCAGATTGCCGCCACTGTCGGGGTCGGCGACGATCAACGTGCTGTCGAGCAGGGCTGCCACACTGCCGACCGGATAGTTCAGGCTGGCACCTGCGGTGACGGTCGGCGCGGTATGGACGACGCCGAGCACGCTCGCCGTCAGAGGCACCTCGCTCGAGATGAGCGTTGTGGAGGCGGTGCCGTATTGCTCGCCGAGCTCGACCTGATTGCCCTGGGAGTTCGTGCCCACGCTCGCGACGGCGCGACCGGTCAGGTCCGGGAGGGCGAAGGTGGACTGGCCGTCGCCGCCATAGGTCGTTCCGATGAGCGCAAACAGGACCTGGTTCTGTGAGATCGACAGTAGCTGGCCCTGGCACTCGGCCCAGCCGTGCGCCAGCATATAGTCGAGGTCCGTGCCGTTTCCGGCGTAGGAAATGATCTCGCCGACCCATGGAGCGGAGTCCGAGTACGAGCCGCTCTGGGAGGGAAATATTCCTTCGAGAGAGATCAGACAGTGCAGAGCGATGGAAGGCTGGTAGTTGCTGAAGTCGGCTGAAGCCCCGACTGGATGGGGCAGGTTCAACGTCGAGAGCGTGGTCGTGTCCTGGCCGATGACCGTGCCAAGTTGGAAATCGCCGATCGAGTTCGTTCCGACCCCGATGATGGTGCGGCCGGTGAGGTCCGGCAGCGCGAACGTCGTGACACCATCGCCGCCATACGTCGTGCCGATGGCGTTATAGAGGTTCGGATAGTCGGCGATGTTCAGCACCTGGCCAGCCGCCAGCAGATATCCTGTCGGCGCAAAATTGCTGAGAAACGGGACAATTTCGCCGGCTACGTCGAGCCAGTTCGAGGCTGAGCTCGCGCCCGGTCCGCCGGTGTTGATGAGATAGTTGATGGTCAGCGAAGGCTGGTCGTTGGTGAAAGCCTGCCCCGCGCCGAAGCCCGAGGGCAAGTTCTGGGTCCCCAGCGTGACCGTGTCCGTGCCGTAATTGGCTCCGAGCGAAAGATTCGCGCTGTTCTCGGAGCCGACCGTGAGCTTGGCCTGGAGGTTGGGTAGCTCGAAGGTCGTCTGTCCGTTGCCGCCATAGGTCGTGCCGAACAGCGAGAACAGGGCGGTGTTCTGGGCGATCGACAGCAGCTGCCCGCTGGCAAGCGCCGTGTGGTTGGGAGCAAGGCTTCCGGCGAAGGTCCTGATGGACCCGAGATCGATGGTGCCGGGATCGGACGTGCCGTCTCCATGCGAGGGATAGGTGCCTTGAAGCGGGATCAGCTGGGTCAGCCCGAGTGAGGGCTGATCGTTGTTGATCGGGGATGCCGTGATGTTCGTGTTCGTCCCGTCCGACACCTGCCAGGTAATATCGCGAACCTGGTGCGTGCCGCCGTCGGTCGGATCGCCGTTCCCCGAAAAACTGTAGGTGATCGAGCGCAGCGCATCCTGATAGTCGGCGACCGTATCGCTCCCGCTCAGGGTGAGGATGCCGTGCGCGGCGTCGTAGCTGCCGTGAATGTTGTTCTGGTCCGTGAAGTTCAGCGTGTCGCCCGCGACGAAGCCGACGAGACTCACCACGGCCGATGAGAGTGTTGAGGAGGCGCTGTCCGTTACGATCAGGTTCGGTGCGATGGACACGGCGGCGCCACCGCCGTGGAACGTCGCTGACGTGCCGGGGGTCAGGCCGATGATGCCGAGCGTCGTGCTGAAATTTGCAAGCGCCTGCTCCGCGAAGGGCGCGCTAACGGCAGCCGCTGCCGGGGTGGTCGAGACGTCGAGCGTCCAGCTTGCGGGATCGGCATTGCCGATCACATGCGTCGCCCCGTCGACGGTGACGCCGCCGGCATAGGCGGAGAGGTCGGCGATGAACTGGCTTCCGGTCGCGCCCGCGGCCGTGTCGCAGGCATAGAGGGCGAGAGCTCCGTCGGATGCGAGCGAGGCGCCGATCGCGGAGAGTACGGCGGCATCGTTCGCGAGGTCCGCGTCGTGGATGACGGATGAGCCGATCTCAATCTCGCCCGGAGCGCCGTGACCGACGATCGAGATCGACGCGAGCCCGGTCAGGCCGTTGTTCTTGAGGATGGTTGCGATCTGGGCGAAGCCGTCGCTGGCGCCGTTGAGGACAAAGGCCTGTTCGTCCGGGGCCAGCCCGTCCAGCAAGGCATCGATGTCGGAAACGCGGGAATCAATGAAAACAACTCTTCCCATACTCACCACATTCCACGCCGAAACGGCGCATATCCACCCGGGAGCCAGCCGCCGGGCCAGCCAAACAAATGCATTAAGCAGCGATTAACTAGCGTGAAGCTTGCGCCGGAACAAGCCTGCGCGCGGCACATGCAACCGGAGCGCGACCGCCGTCCTGCGAGGCAAATGTCGCGTTTTTCCGCGTTTTTTGGCGATAGTTGTTTGAAAACGAGACATCGCGCAGGGCGCAGCGCTTCGCCGTAGATCAATGGCGGTTGATCATTGCGCGCACGATCGCACCGATCCGTGTCGGCGCGCGTGACCGGCTCGTTGCCCACCGGCTCCGGCGCGGCGGTCTCCCGGCCTGGCTCGGCCGCTTCAATCCGGTGTGTTTCAGTCCGCGGCCTTGGCCACGCGCGTGTCCTCGCTCGGCTGTTGGCGGACGCAGCCCTGGCAGATGACGAGGGCGCGGTTGACCCTGGCGTCCTGCTCGGCCTCGATACCGTCCTGCGCCTGCCACCATTCCTTCGAATAGGGCTGAAGTCCGGCTTGCGAACTGTTGCGCTCGGATACCGCGGCGGATCGCGTTGTTCGCGATGGCCCCGAGGCGGGGCGCTGCTGATTGGGATCTTCGCCCGCACCATCCCAGGCAAAGCGGGCAGGCTTGAAGGCCGGATCGGAAGCGAGATGCGCCTGCGGCGCGACGGCACATCCGGCAAGCGCCAGCGACAACAGGAGGAAGGCGGGCGCTTTGACCATGATGCGGCACTCTGTACGCGAGAACTGGCTGAGGTTGCGCCGATCATGTTTAAAAATCCCTGAACGCCTGCGGCATCGCCGACGACCAATGCGCATGCGCTGTTTCATCCTCCTGCTCGCTCTGCTCGTCACCGCTGCGCGCGCCGACGACGCAAGACCATTCAACCCGGCCGACTATCCAGCCGGTGTGCAGAAGGCGCTGCGCTACGCCAACGAGGAATGCGACAGCCAGGACGGTGGCGCGGTAACCTTTGCGCCGGACACGGTGCGCCGGATCGACCTGACCGGTGACGGCCGCGACGACTACATCGTCGATTTCCGCGACACAAAATGCGGGGAGCGCGAGACCACTTATTGCGGAACCGGCGGCTGCGTCATGGACATCCTGGTGACGCTGCCGGATGGCAGCGTGCGCCCCGTGTTCGACGGCTATGTCCGCAGCTACAAGATCGTGACGTCGCCGGTGAAGCGCGGCGCCGCGCGCACCATCCGGTTCGATCTGCATGGCAGCTATTGCGGTGGTTTTGGCGCGCAGGCCTGCGTCAAGGAGAAGACGATCACGGCGACGCCGTTCGCGTTCAAGCAGCCGTAGAGCAGGTGCGCGGCCGGCGGCCTTGCGGGGGTGCGGGCGTTGGCGATAAATGGGCTGCAAGGAGCGGGCGGCTTGCGCGCCGTCCGCAGTCGAAGAGGAAGCCCCATGCAGCCCCTGCGCATGTCCCGCCGCGTCATGAATCTCGCTCACATGCTGACCCAGAATGCGCGGCGGCATGGATCGCGTCCCGGTTTCGTCTGGGGGGACAGGTCCTGGACCTGGCGCGAGATCGACGCCCAGGTCTCGGCACTGGCGGCGGCGCTCGCCGCGCGCGGCATCGCGAAGGGCGACCGCATCCTCGTCCATTCCAAGAATGGCGACGAGATGTTCTTCTCGATGTTCGCAGCGTTCAGGCTCGGTGCGGTCTGGGTGCCCACCAATTTCCGCCTGATGCCGGACGAGGTCTCCTACCTCGCCCAGGCCTCCGGCGCGAAGGCGTTTCTGTGCCACGTCGATTTTCCCGAGCACGCGGCGGCCGTGAGCGGCGGTGCGCTCGCGTTCACCTGGAGCATTGACGGCAAGGGCGCGTTCGGTGAGACGTCGGTTGCAGATGCCATCGCATCGCATGCGGGGCACGTGGTCGAGAACGTCGCTGTCGAGCACGACGATCCCTGCTGGTTCTTCTTCACCTCCGGCACCACGGGCCGCTCCAAGGCCGCGGTGCTGACCCACGGCCAGATGGGCTTTGTCGTCACCAACCATCTCGCCGACCTGACGCCTGGGGTCACCGAGAACGACGCCTCGCTGGTGGTAGCGCCGCTCTCGCATGGCGCCGGCGTGCATCAGCTGGTGCAGACCGCGCGCGGTGTACGCACCGTGCTGCTGCCGACAGAGAAATTCGACATCGACGAGGCGTTCCGCCTGATCGAAAACCATCGGGTCAGCAATCTCTTCACCGTGCCAACCATTCTGAAGATGATGGTCGAGCATCCCGCCGCCGACAAATACGATCACTCCTCGCTGCGTCACGTGATCTATGCCGGCGCGCCGATGTATCGCGAGGACCAGAAGGCCGCGCTGAAGAAGCTCGGCAAGGTCATCGTGCAGTATTTTGGACTGGGCGAGGTCACCGGCAACATCACCGTGCTGCCGGCGGCGCTGCACGACCCCGAGGACGGCCCGCATGCGAAGATCGGCACTTGCGGCTTCGAGCGCACCGGTATGCAGGTCTCGATCCAGGACGACGAGGGCCGCGAGCTCGGGTCGAACCAGAGCGGCGAGATCTGCGTGATCGGTCCTGCGGTGCTCGCCGGCTATTACGACAACCCCGAGGCCAATGCGAAGGCGTTCCGCAACGGCTGGTTCCGCACCGGCGATCTCGGCCACATGGACGAGGAGGGGTTCGTCTACATCACCGGCCGTGCTTCCGACATGTACATCTCCGGCGGCTCCAACATCTATCCGCGCGAGATCGAGGAGAAGATATTGACGCATCCCGCGGTCGGCGAGGTTGCCGTGCTCGGCGTGCCCGATGCGACCTGGGGCGAGGTCGGCGTCGCCGTCTGTGTGGCGCGCGAGGGTGCGAAGGCTGTGAGTGAAGCGGAGATGGCGGCATTCCTGTCGCCAAAAGTGCCGCGCTACAAGATGCCGAAGCGGTTCTTCTTCTGGGAGGCGCTGCCGAAGTCCGGCTATGGCAAGGTGCCGAAGCGCATGGTGCGTGACGAACTCGAGGCGCGCGGATTGCTCGACCTCGACAAGACGAAAACAGGCTGAGCGAGGGTCATGCGCAGCATCAAGCAGCCGGGCGCACCTGGCGCAGAACGCATCCAATGGGTGGAGGCGAGGGGACGCGCTTTCACGTTCATGCTTGAGGCAGGCGTGCCGCTGCTGGAAGCCGCACGCCGCGGCTTTGCGGGGGAGGGTTTTGCCGGCGGCGTGCTGAACTTCGGCCGCGGCACGCTCGGGCCGTTTGCCTATGTGATGCCGGCGCTGTCGAAGACCGGCGAGAACGCCGCGTTCTACAGCGAGACGTTCCGGCCCGAGGGCGTGACGCGCACGAAGCTCGGCCGCATGACGCTCGGCACGCGGGACGGCGCGCCGTTCTTTCATTGCCATGGGCTGTGGACCGAGGCAGACGGCAAGGCAAGCGGTGGCCACATGCTGCCGGACGAGACGATCGTGACTGAGCCGTTCGAGGTCGAGGCCTTCGGCCTCGACGGCGCGATGTTCACGGCCGAGCCCGATCCCGAGACCAATTTCAAGCTGTTCGGACCGGTTGCGGCTGCGAGCACTGGTGCGCGCACGACCAGCCGCGCCTTCGCGCTGCGGCTGCGCCCCAACCAGGACTTCGCTTTCTGCCTCGAAGGCTTTTGCCGCGAGCACGGCATTGCGCGCGCGAAGATTCATGGCGGCGTCGGCTCGACCATCGGCGCCCGCTTCACCCATGGCGGCGTGATCGAGCCGTTCGCGACGGAGCTTGCGGTGACCGCGGGTGCGATCGCGCCGGGCGCTTCCGGTGCGCTCGAGGCCGCTCTCGACGTTGCCCTGATCGACTACACCGGCGGCATCGCGGAGGGGCGTCTGATCCGTGGCGACAATCCCGTGCTGATGACCATGGAATTGGTGCTCGAGGTGTTGAGCTAATCTCGGCGAGCGATCGTCAGTGAGAACGTAGCTTGGCAATGGCCAAGTACGTAGAGTCACTTAGCCCCGAGCCGGATCCCTGAAAGAGATTGAGCAAGGGGGATTGTCCCTGACCGATGCTCTGGCCGGTTTTGACGTCATACATGGCGGAGAAACGGCCCAGCAGCTTTTCGACCTTCGCGGGATCGGAAAGATCTTTGATCTTCATGAATTTGTCCACGAACTTGGCCTGCTGGTCGATTGGCATCGCCGCCATCGAGTCAGGCAAATTGAAGGTGGTCCTGAACACCTCCGAAAGAGCCTTGTCGGCAAGGATGTCGTATGCGGACGTGATCTCCCCCGCCTTTCGCTGGAAATAGAGCGCGAGGCGCACGCCGGGATTCGTATCGCCCTGCTGCTGCTCGAGGCTTTGCTGGAGATAGTTCGCCTGTGTTTCCCGCAGCTGGACTTGCTTCTGAGGACCAACCATCGCAAGGCGCGCGACATTGCCCTTGCTGTCGAAATTGAACGACGCCGCGATCTCGGCAAAGCGATGATCGCTCTCGGTGTTCGCGAAGCTCTTTGGATTGTTCAGATCGGACGCGAATATCTTCTTCAGATATTCGGTGCTGACCTTCTTGGGGTCCAGGCCCTTGGCGACGAGAATGAAATCGACCATCTTCCGGTTCGCAAGCAGCTCAGAAACGCTGTCGATGCCTGCGATGGCCTCCTGATAGGACGTCGCGTCTTTCTGGGCCTGTTCCCGAACCGCTTTCTGCTGCTCAGGGCTTGCCTGTTTCAGCACTGCAATGACGTAGTCCTTCGCGGTCTGGAGGACTTTTGCCGAGTCCTGAGCCACCAAGGGGGTCGTCAGATTGCCCTTTGCGTCGAAGTTGAAGGCGCGCGCGAGCTCGACGTATCGGTTGTCCTTGAGCGTATAGACGAAGCTCTTGGGATCGCTGAGATCGCTTTCGAGGGCCGCCTTGACGGTGGCCTGCGAGACCTCTGCAGGATCGAGGCCGACGGCGCCCAGCGCAAAATCATACACGGCTGGAGTCGATACGAACGCCTGGACTGAATCGATCTTGCCGATCGCGTTTCTGAATTGAACGGTTGCGAAGGCCTCATTCAGGGGACTTGCCGCCGCATAGACGTCGGACTTGCTGTCGTCGAACCGCTTTGTCGTGAGCGTGACGTTTGCAGCAGTCTGCGCGGGCACACCCGACGGCAGCGACCCGTCAGCCGAAAACTCGAACGCGCCGGCCAGGTCTACAAAGCCACCTATCGTCGCGATCTGGTCGTTGAGGCTGGAAATGCTCTTCGTGTACGACTCCAGGTGATATTTTTCGACCAGGATCTGGACGTTCAACTGAGCCACGTCGGCGCCCGGTTGCGAGAGTTGGGCCGTGTAGTCGGCAATCTTCGTATTGGTGGCGCTCACGTCCGATTTGGCTTGAGCGAGCTGGGCGTTGAGGCCGGTCAACTGAGACGCGAAGGCGGTGTTGACGTAGCTGTTCGGATCGGATGGGTCGCTGCGCAGGACCTGGCTTATCGTGTCGGGCGGCCACTTGCTTTGATCGATCCCGAATGCCGAATAGACATAGTTGCGGAGACGATCGTTGTTCAGCAGCTGATCAGCACTGCTGATGCTGCCGATCTGGGCGCTGTAGTATTTCGTATCGTCCGCAAGTGCGTCGACCTGGCTCTTCTTGGTTGCCGTGTACAGACCGATCGTCTCGTCGGTCTGGTTCTCCGATTGCGCAACCGGCGTCGCAGTGCCGTTGAAGGAAAATGCCGCGGCAAACTCCCGGTAACGCTTGTCGACCAGCTTGTTGACAAAGCTCTTTGCGTCGGAGAGGTCGCTCTCCAGCACCTTTCTCATGAAAGCCTTGGCGTAGGCCATGTCTTCCAGGCCATACGCCTTCAGTGCGTAATGATACAGGCGATAATCCTTCATGAGATCATCGACGGTCTTCACCTTGCCGATGTTGGCCTTGTAGTAGGCGGCCTCTCGCGCGACGTCGGTCTGCTGTTCGACCCGCGTCAGGGATTGCTTGAGATGGTGCGCAATGTAGTTGTAGCTGAAATACGTTGATACCATCGCGCATTCCTCGCGGCTTCTTACGGTCCTGGACGTCCGTCAATCATTGCCGGGTCGCGAGGTGGGGGCTGGCCTCATGCCAACAGATTGTCTCACAGCAACGTCTTCTTAAGGCGATTCTAGAGTACAATCTTAAGTTTTAGTTTGCGTCCAAGTGACGCGTGCCGAGTTTTGTTGCTGTATGTTTCTCAGATGCAGCTTTCGCGAAGATTGTGTTCCTGATATGTTCCGGCCGAAATATCGACCGGAGTGGGTTGGAAGCCGGACATGAGCCGAAGAAGCAATCGCACGATCAACCTGCCGGCGCCGTATCTGAAGCGGATCTGGCTCGATCCGTCGCAGGTTCACGATCGCGAGGCTTATCCGTTTTGCCTGCCCATCTTCCCGGATGATTTCGAGCTTAGCTTCGACGCCGCCATCACGATCATCGTCGGAGAGAATGGCACCGGGAAGTCGACGATCCTCGAGGGTATCGCGGCGCTTGCCGGCTACGACGATGCTGGTGGCGGCAAGGGCTACATGCCGGTCGATCATTCCGACGCGCGGGAGAAGATGGGTGGCCAGCTTTCCAAGGCGTTGCGCGCAAGCTGGCTGCCGAAGATCACCAACGGCTGGTTTTTCCGCGCCGAGAGTTTTTTCTCGGTGGCGCGATATCTCGACAAGGCCGCACGTGATGCCGGCCAGGTCGGACCCGATTTTCTGTCGCATTCCCATGGCGAAGGTTTTCTGCGCTTCTTCGAAGAGCGCTGCCAGCGCCAGGGCATCTTCATCTTCGACGAGCCGGAATCGGCGCTGTCGCCGACGCGTCAGATCGAATTCCTGAAGCTCTTGCGACGCATGGACGACTCCCGCATCTGCCAGGTCATCATGGCGACCCATTCGCCGATGCTGATGGCCTATCCCAATGCGAAGCTGCTGCGGCTCGGGAAATACGGGCTGGTGCCGGTGACGGTGGAGGAGACCGACCATTACCGGCTGATGCGGGAGTTTTGTGACGACCCGCGGGGCTTCGTGGAGGCGACGCTGGCGGAATGATTGGGGGACGTCTGCCGCTTCAATGAGGCACGCGCATTGTTTTTCCACTCGCATCTGAATCGCGAACACACCTTCGCGGCCCCGCGGCATGAACTGCCCGAGCCTTGCTGTCGTCACCGCCCTCGAAAGTGCCGAGGGCGCAGGGAAGGCCGGGTGCCGGCTGGCACCCGCGGTCCGCTGTGCGCGAAATGCGCTGGAAGCAGATGCACAGCGGCATACAGGTGAAGCCGAACATCCGGCCTTCCCTGCGCAGTGGTTTTACGGCTTATGTCGTGATCTCCCCGGGGAGCGATGCACTATTGCCCCCGTCGCCTTGCGGATGGCTGACGCGCCCGCCCGGTCGGGCAGCACGCGTCACCGCAAGACTTGGCACACAGACCCCGGATGCCAGGACCACACGATTTTGCCGTACGCAGGCTGCACCGGTCGTGTGCGCGCGGGTCGTTGCTCACGGCGCGAGCCGCCCTGCAAACCACCTTCGCGCCGACGCCGCCTGCGTCCACCACGTCCCATCCCGCGTGTCGTGACGATCGCGATACGCCCCTCGGACCGGGCTGGGATGGCCGAAACATGCGACATTTCCGAATTCGCGTAAAGCGAATTGTTTTGATCGGAACGGATTGACCCCGGCCTTGTGTGTTTTGCCCGTCGGGCAACGCAAGGGATGGCGTGGATGCGGGAGCGATCCCCGCCACAGCCGTGCCACGAACCGGTCTCCCCACGGCCCGAAAATGCGCTACGATGATCGCAGCGCGCCTCAAGTCGCGCAGATCCAGGAGTGAGGAAACGGTATGAGGATGAGAAGCGGAACGGCGGTCGCCGGGGTGGCGGCGCTGGCGGTGGCGGGGATGGCTCTGACGGCCGCATTTGAGCCGGTTTGGGCACACGGGCCGACCCGGCAGAAGGTGCGCGAATCCATCGAGATCAACGCAGCCCCGGCCAAGGTGTGGGCGGTGATCGGCAATTTCCAGGACATGAGCTGGCTCCCGCCCGTCACCAAGACCGAGGGCGAGAAGGGCAACGAGATCGGCGCGACGCGGCGGCTGACCCTGACCGGCGGGGCGACCGTGGACGAGGAGCTCTACAAGTTCGACGCGGCCGCGATGACCTATTCCTACCGGATCACCGCCGTGGACGTGAAGGTGCTGCCGGTCACCAACTATTCCTCGACGCTGACGGTGACGCCGAGCGCCGACGGCAAGGGCGCGACGCTGGAATGGGCCGGCGCGTTCTACCGCGGCTTTCCCAACAACGATCCGCCGCCAGAGCTGAGCGACGAGGCCGCCAAGACTGCGGTGAGCGGGCTCTACAAGGCCGGCCTCGAGGCACTGAAGAAGAAGATCGAGAGCGGAAGCTGACCGTGCGCGTGCTGGTCCTGGCGGCGCTCGCCGCCAGCCTTGCCTGCCTCGGCAGCGCGTCCGCCGAGGAGGCCTTCGTCACCAACCAGCTCAGCGACGATCTGATGGTCGTGGACCTTGCCACCGCACGTGCGGTGGCAACCATCCCGATCGGCGGCAAGCCGGCGGGCGTCGCCGTCAGCGGCGACGGCCGCTTTGCCTATGTCACCAGCCCGGATGCCAAGGCGGTGACGGTGGTGGACGCGGCAACGCGGCAGGTGATGGGGCGGATCGAGGTCGGCGGCGGCCCGCTCGGCATTGCCGTGGCGCCCGACGGCCGCACCGTCTATGTCGCCGACTGGTACGCCGCGGCGGTGCGGGTGATCGACGCGGCGAGCCGCAGCGTCACTGCCAGCATCGCGGTCGGCGCCTCGCCGTCGGGCCTTGCGGTAACGCCTGACGGCAAGCTGCTGCTCTCGGCGGACCGCGACGACGACAGCGTCTCGGTGGTGGACACGGCGACGCGCGCGCGGAAGGCGGTCATCAAGGTCGGCACGCGCCCGTTCGGCGTCACCATCGATACCGATGGAAAACGCGCCTACACCGCCAATGTCGGCTCCAACGACGTCTCCGTGATCGACATCGCCACTGGGTCCGAGATCGGCCGCGTGCCGGTCGGGATGCGGCCCTATGCGGTGGCGCTGGCGCAGGGGCGCGGCTTCGTCACGGACCAGTATGGCGGCACCGTCAGTGTGTTCGATCTGGCGACGCTGAAGCCGGTGAAGCGCATCAATGTCGGCGACTACCCCGAAGGCATCAATGCAACGGCCGACGGCAAGCGCATCATCGTGGCCTGCTGGGAGAGCAACACGCTCGATATCATCGACACCACCGAACTGAAGGTGATCGGCGAGGTCAAGACCGGCGACGGCCCGCGCGCGTTCGGGGCGTTCCTGCGGAGGACGGAGTAGGGCGGGCAGAGGCGCGGCGGACAAGTCGCTTTGCCCACCCTACGGCACTTTCGACGCGGTGAAATCCCGCAGCTTCAGGAAGAAGTCCTTCAGGATCGGGTTGCGATCCACGTAGGTCACGTAGCGGATCGGATGCCGCCTGCGGTCGATGCTCCACGTCATCTGGTCCGTGAGGACCGGAGCGGGGATGATCACGCTCGGCGCCCACATGGGGTTCAGCAGCCAGCCGACCGGCGCCATGTCCCAGATCTCCTTGGCCCAGCCCATGTGGTCGGATGAATACTCCTTGAACCGCATCGCGAGGAATGCGCCGATGCTGCCATGCGGTTCGACGTAGCGCTCGATCTCCGGCACCGTGCTGTGGAGGCGCGAGGTGACGCCCTTGCACGGCACCAGCACGAGCGGCACGCCGCTGTCGAGCAGCACCTGCGCACCGCCGACATCCTGCTTGAGGTTGAATTCGATGGTGTCGGGCCATTCCAGCGCATGGCCGCCGAGCCAGACCACGACGATACGGTCGATGATATCGGGTGCCTTCAGAAGGGCGGAGGCGACGTTGCTGATAGCGCCGATGGCGATGACGTAGAGCGGATTGTCCTGCGTGCCCGCGCGTGCCCGGGCGATGAGGTCGTCCACGGCGGGTGCCGTCCGCGCCGTCTTGCCTGGGCCGACATACTCGGTGACGCCGCGATGAACCAGGCCTTCCGGCGCGACGCTCAGACGCTCCAGCAGGCGGAGGATTTCCTGGTAGCTCAGCTCCATGCCGTGGCCGGGACTGTCCGCGCGCGCATTGAAGAACGGCGCGGCGTAGATCGCCTCGACCTCGAAGCGCTCCGGTGACAGCAGCATCTGCACCAGCGCGAACTGGTCGTCGATCTCGTTATAGGTGTCGGTGTCGAGCACGACGCGCAACCGGCCGACCGGCGGTTCCAGGAGCTTGAGGCGCACTGCGTCCGTGAGTGTCATTGCCGTCTCCCTGGGCCGTGCGTGGCGATTGTGGATCAGGCTCTCTGCGGAATCCGGCAGACCACTTCGGCAATGTCCTCCATCTGCGCGAACATGTGATCCGGCGCAAGCGCCCGCAACGCCGCTGGGGCCGCATAGCCCCAGCTGACCGCGCCGCAGGCGATGCCGACCGCGCGCGCCGCCTCGATGTCGCGCACCTCGTCGCCGATCGCGATGACACAGTCGAGCTCCACGCCGGCGCGCCGGATGACGCGGCGGAATTTCGCGGGCTTGCCGAATATCGACGCAGAGCAGTCGAAATGCGCGAACAACGCCGCGGCCTCGCCGAGCTTCTCGCGGGCATTGGCTTCGCTGTCGGAGGTCACCAGCGCGAGCTGCACGCCGTTCCCGGCCAGCGTCCGCAGCATCGTCTCGACGCCGGCAAACAGCGAGATCTCGCTAGCTGCCTCGGCCTTCAGCCGCCGCGCATGCCGCGCGATCGCCGGCAGCTTCCAGAGCGGCACCTCGAGCCGGCTGAGGATCTCACGGCTTGAGGCATGCCGCAGCCCCTCGATGTCCTCATCGGCGACACGCCGAAAGCCGAAGCGGTCGGCGACGTCGTTGATGGTGCGCAGGAACCAGGGGAAGCTGTCGGCGAGGGTGCCGTCGAGGTCGAAGATGGCGAGGGCGTAGGGCATGGGGGAGTGGAAGTGTCGGGCGGACCTGCGCATCCGGTCCGCTGGCGACGCGCTGACAGATGCCATCGGAGATGCTAGATTAGGCTTCAGAGGTGACAGATGTCGGACCTACTGGCAAGGATTGCGGTCGATCCGCAGCCTGTGCATGGACGCCCATGTATTCGCGATCTGCGCATCACGGTCGCCGACGTCTTGGGACTGCTATCCGCCGGACAGTCGCGCGACAGCATTCTCGAGGACTATCCGTATCTGGAAGAGGCGGATATCGACGCAGTGCTCACCTATGCCGCGCGTCAGGTTGACCACCCGATCATAGCGGCCAAATAGCTTGCTTTACCTGATCGACGCTCAGCTTCCCCCTGCACTCGCGGAAGCCTTACGTCGTGCTGGATACGATGCGGCTCATGTGGTCGAGTTCGGAATGGCGGCAACATCGACAATCGCGCGCTGGTGCGACAGTTTCTGAGCGCCATGCCGCAAATTGTCGAAGCCGTCGCGCGGGGCGAGGCCGTCATCGAGTTCGTCGGTGGTTAGTCATGGCAAGCGGGACCGAACCACAGTAGCGGCGAGGCTGCGCTACTCCGCCGCCTCGCTCGTGCTCCGCCGCTTCGGCTTCCTTGCCTTCTTCAGCACCGGCTCCAGAAACTTGCCGGTATAGCTCCTTGGCGCCTTCGCGATGTCTTCCGGCGGGCCCCAGGCGACGATCTCGCCGCCGCCGTCGCCGCCTTCGGGGCCGAGGTCGATGACCCAGTCGGCGGTCTTGATGACTTCGAGATTGTGCTCGATGACGACGACCGTGTTGCCCTGCGCGACCAGCTCGTGCAGCACTTCCAGGAGCTTCTTGACGTCGTGGAAGTGCAGGCCGGTGGTCGGCTCGTCCAGGATGTAGAGCGTGCGGCCGGTGGCGCGCTTGGACAGCTCCTTGGCGAGCTTGACGCGCTGGGCTTCGCCGCCCGAGAGCGTGGTGGCCTGCTGACCCACGTGGATGTAGTCGAGGCCGACGCGGTGCAGGGTCTGGAACGTCTCGCGCACGCGCGGCACCGCCTTGAAGAAGTCGGCGGCTTCCTCGACGGTCATGTCGAGCACATCGGCGATGCTCTTGCCCTTGAACAGGACTTCGAGCGTCTCGCGGTTGTAGCGCTTGCCCTTGCAGACGTCGCAGGTGACGTAGACGTCGGGCAGGAAGTGCATCTCGATCTTGATGACGCCGTCGCCCTGGCAGGCCTCGCAGCGGCCGCCCTTGACGTTGAAGGAGAAGCGGCCGGGCTCGTAGCCGCGCGCCTTGGCTTCGGGCAGGCCGGCGAACCATTCGCGGATCGGCGTGAAGGCGCCGGTATAGGTCGCGGGGTTCGAGCGCGGGGTACGGCCGATCGGCGACTGGTCGATGTCGATGATCTTGTCGATGTGCTCGAGGCCCTCGATGCGGTCGTGCGGGGCGGCGCCTTCGCTGGCATTGTTCAGCTTGCGGGCGATGGCGCGGTAGAGCGTGTCGATCAGCAGCGTCGACTTGCCGCCGCCGGAAACGCCGGTGACGCAGGTGAACAGGCCGAGCGGAATCTCGGCGGTGACGTTCTTGAGGTTATTGCCGCGCGCGTTGACCACCTTGATGGTGCGGCGATGGTTCGGCGGACGCCGCTCCGGCACCTCGACCTCGAGCTCGCCGGTCAGGTATTTTCCGGTGAGCGATTTCGGGTTGCGCATGATCTCGGCGGGCGTGCCTTCGGCGACGATGTGGCCGCCATGCATGCCGGCGCCGGGGCCGATGTCGAGCACGTAGTCGGCGAGACGAATGGCGTCCTCGTCATGCTCGACCACGACAACGGTGTTGCCGAGGTCGCGCAGGCGCTTGAGCGTGTCGAGCAGGCGGGCGTTGTCGCGCTGGTGCAGGCCGATCGAGGGCTCGTCCAGCACGTAGAGCACGCCGGTCAGCCCCGAGCCGATCTGCGAGGCCAGGCGGATGCGCTGGCTTTCGCCGCCCGACAGCGTGCCGGAGGAGCGGGAGAGGGTGAGGTAGTTGAGGCCGACGTCGAGCAGGAAGGTGAGGCGCTCGCGGATCTCCTTGAGGATGCGGCCGGCGATCTCGTTCTGCTGCTTGTTCAGCGCCTCCGGCACGGTCTCGAACCACTCGCCGGCCTTCTTGACCGACAGTTCGGAGATCTCGCCGATGTGCTTGGTGCCGACCTTGACGCAGAGCGCCTCGGGCTTGAGCCGAAAACCGTTGCAGGCGCCGCAGGGCACGTCGTGGAAATACTTCGCCAGCTCCTCGCGCGCCCACTCGCTCTCGGTCTCGCGGAAGCGGCGGTTGATGTTGGTGATGACGCCCTCGAACGGCTTCTTGGTGTCGTAGGAGCGCACCCCGTCCTCGTAGGAGAACTTGATCTCGTCCTCGCCGGAGCCATGGAGGATCGCGTCTCTCGTCTTCTTGGGCAGATCCTTCCACTTGGTGGTCAGCGTGAACTTGTAGTGCTTGCCGAGCGCCGTCAGCGTCTGCACGTAATAGGGTGATGACGATTTCGCCCAGGGCGCGATCGCGCCCTTGCCGATGGCGAGCTCCTTGTCGGGGATGACGAGGTCCTCGTCGACATGCTGCTCGACGCCGAGGCCGCCGCAGGCGGGGCAGGCGCCATAGGGATTGTTGAACGAGAACAGGCGCGGCTCGATCTCGGGAATCGTGAAGCCGGAGACGGGGCAGGCGAATTTCTCCGAGAACAGGATGCGCTCGGGTCCGCTCTTGTCGTGGATCTTCGCGGTCTTCTTCTTTTCCTCGGCCGGCGCGGCTGCGGGCGCATCGGCGAATTCGACAACGGCAAGGCCCTCGGCGAGCTTCAGCGCGGTCTCGAAGCTTTCGGCGAGACGCTGGCCGATATCGGCGCGCACCACGATGCGGTCGACGACGACGTCGATGTCGTGCGGAAACTTCTTGTCCAGCGTCGGCGCTTCCGCGAGCTCATGGAAGGTGCCGTCGATCTTGATGCGCTGAAAGCCCTTCTTGAGCCATTCGGCGAGCTCCTTGCGGTACTCGCCCTTGCGGCCGCGCACGACCGGCGCGAGCAGATAGAGGCGGGTGCCCTCGGGCAGCGCCAGCACGCGGTCCACCATCTGCGAGACGGTCTGGCTCTCGATCGGCAGGCCGGTGGCGGGCGAATAGGGCACGCCAACGCGCGCCCAGAGCAGGCGCATGTAGTCGTAGATCTCGGTGACGGTGCCGACGGTGGAGCGAGGGTTCTTCGAGGTCGTCTTCTGCTCGATCGAGATCGCCGGCGACAGGCCGTCGATCTGGTCCACGTCAGGCTTCTGCATCATCTCCAGGAACTGGCGCGCATAGGCCGACAGCGATTCGACGTAGCGGCGCTGGCCCTCGGCATAGATGGTGTCGAAGGCGAGCGAGGATTTGCCGGAGCCGGAGAGGCCGGTGAACACCACGAGCTTGTCGCGGGGAATCTCGACGTCGATGTTCTTGAGGTTATGCTCGCGCGCGCCACGGATCGTAATTGCGCGCAGGCTCGAGCCCGCGTTCTGTTGTTGGCGCTTCGCCTTGATCACTTCATCCATCCCGGTGTCCTCAGGGAATCCCAAAGACGCGCGGCCGCGCCAATGGTGAAGGCGCGCTTTGCCCGGAACCGGGATCGGCGCCGATGGGGTTGTCAGCGAACGTAGGAAGAACAGCGGCGGATTTCCAGTGGGACTTGCGAATCGTCAACGGATTGTTGGCGTGCTGGCGGCATCTGGCAGCAGCGGAGCACCGGAACGGCCTCTCGCCCCACGATTCCCTGACGGCTCGGCTGTCCGCGAAAACAAAAAGGCCGGCACAAGGCCGGCCTTTCGTAACGCGATCCCGTTGGAGGCGAAGCTCAGTACTTCGCGACGACGGGGCCGCCGAAGGTGTAGTTGAGGCGGACGGTGCCCATGTCGACGTCCTGCTTGATGCTGTCGCTGCGGGTGGCCACGCCGAGGAAGGTGAAAGTGTCGGTGTGCTTGCCCATGAACAAGTGGTTGTATTCGACCGCGACCGACCAGTTCGGAGCGAAGCCGAATTCGATGCCGGTGCCGACGGTCCCGCCCCAGCGCGTTTCGTTCGCGGTGTCGAGCGTAATGCCAGCCAGAGTGCCGCTGAACTTGTTGTGGGTGACGGCCGCGCCGCCCTTCACGTACCAGAGCACGTTGTTCCAGGCATAGCCGACTTGGCCGGTGAAGAGGCCGATGGCGTCGATCTTGGTATTGTTCACCAGCGGGAAGAGAGCGGCGGGAGCGCTGACGTTCGAGCCCTTCAGGTCAGCCCAATCGCCCTGGGCTTCAAGGCCGAACACCCAGCTGCTGGACTGCCAGCGATAGCCGATTTGGCCGCCGACGAGAGCGCCGGTCGCATTGTGACAGCCTTCAGCCGTGACCGGAATTGCGGCGACTCCGACGGCGGTGAGATCCCAGCAATTATGGCTCGAGCCGCCACCGGCGTTGCCGCCGATGTAGAACCCGCTCCAGTTGTAGATCGAGGCCACGGCCACGGGCGCCTTGGTGTAAGGGCGGGCCGCCAGGTCAGCCGCCGAGGCAGGAGCCAACGCGCTGAGCACGAGCAGACTGGCCGAAGCCAGCACAGTTCTCTTCATTTCAAATTCCCCAGTTTCGTTTCTCTTCGTCGGCGAAAAGCAGCGGACCCAACGACCCGACTGATGTCATTGCTATACATTATTAAAGCCAAAGGTTGTGTCACCGAGGTGCCACACCTCTCCGAAAACGCTAGCGAGCGGCTGGATTGGATACTTGGGCGCGAACAACAAAAAGGCCGGCGCGAGGCCGGCCTTTCGTGACGATGTGCGTCGGTGGCGAAGATCAGTACTTCGCGACGATCGGGCCGCCAAAGTGATAGTTCACGCCGACCTGCACGGTGTGGAAGTTGAGCGTGCCGGACGCCTGGGGAACGCCGATGTTTCCGAAATAGTTTTCGCTGCCGAGGCTGCGATAGAGGTACTCGCCCTTGACCGACCACTGCGGAGCGAAGAACGCCTCGACGCCCGCACCGACGGTCCAGCCCGAGTGGAACTTGCTGTCGGAGATGGTCAAGGCGCCCGCGGTGCCGCTGATCTTGTTGTCGATCCACGCGTAACCGCCCGTGCCGTAGAACAGGACGTTGTTGACGGCGTAGCCGATGCGGCCGCGGACGGTGCCGAGTGCATCGGTCTTGGAGGACGCGGTGATGCCAAGCACGGTCGCCGAGGCGCTGACGTCAGCCCAAGCGGCGTCGGCTTCGAGGCCGAACACGACGTTGCCGGTCTGCCAGTTGTAGCCGGCGGTGCCGCCGACGAAGCCACCCTTCATCTTCGGGTCGCCCGAGCCGTTTTCCCAGGCGCCGCCACCGACGATACCGAGGTAGAAGCCGGTCCAGTTGTAGACCGAGGCCACGGCCACCGGAGCCTTCGTGTACGGGCGAGCCGCGAGATCAGCAGCCGACGCGGGGGCCGCAAAAGCGAACAAACAGGCCGAAGCCAACAAAACCTTCTTCATTTTCAACCTAAATCCCAGTCCCAGTTTCTGTTGTGCCTTCCACGATCGGGAAGGGCATCGGACGCTGTGGTCCAACTGACGTCGTGCTTACACCAGCAAAGCCGCAAGTTGTGTCTCTCAAAAGCCACAACAGTCACAAAACGTAATGGTTGCTGACTTATAGCCGCCGGCATGTCGCACAAAAAAAGGCCGGCACGGGGCCGGCCTTCAATCTTCAAGTGATATCAAAGAGATATCAGTACTTCGCGATGACCGGGCCACCCCAGCGATAGTTCACGCGGACCAGGCCGATATCGACGTCCTGACCGATGCGTTCCGAGCGTGTGAAAGCGCCGGCCGGAGCCACAATGAAGTTGCCGGAGCCGGCGAAGCCGATGGTGCGATTGCCCATGAAGATGTGATCGTACTCGACGCCGACCGTCCAGTTTGGCGCGAATCCGAACTCGAGGCCGGCACCCACGGTGCCGCCCCAGCGGGTCTCGTTGGCCCGATCGAATTCGAGGCCGGTGATGACATCGTAGCCGCGGTAGCGATCGCTGACGACGGCGCCGCCGCCCTTCACGTAGAACAGCACGTTATTCCAGGCATAGCCGACTTGGCCTGTGAACAAACCGAACGCGTTGATCTTGGAGCGGTCGCGAAGACCCGTGCCGATGAACGTCGTGCTGACGTTGTCTCCGGAGAAGTCGGCCCAGTTGCCCTGGCCTTCGAGCCCGAACACCCAATTGGCCGACTGCCAGCGATAGCCGACCTGGCCGCCGACCGTGCCGCCGGTCGCGTTGTGACAACCTTCGCCAATCAGAACGCCGGTGACGGGAGTTACAAAATCCCAGCATTTGTGGGCCGAGCCGCCGCCGCCGTTGATGCCGATGTAGAAGCCGCTCCAGTCGTAGATGGCCGCGACCATTGGCGGCGGAGCCTTCGTGTAGGGACGCGCCGCCAGATCCGCCGCGCTTGCAGGAGCCGACAGGCTCAACGCCACTGCACCGATTGCACCAATCAAAATCTTATTCATTGCAGTCTCCCCAATTCCGCCGCTTCTTGAAATCCCAGAAGCGGCCAAGCAGGCGCGACGCCCATATGAAATCAATTCCGAGGCAAACGTAGCCTAACGGGTGAGCAGAGTCCGTCGCCGAAATACAACAGTCGCGCGATAAGTGCGGCGTATGTAACTTAATGAATGTTAAGTGCTTTTTGTCGTTCACGGGAACCTGAAAAGGTTCCATCTGGCGCCAGCCATTTGAGCAGTACGCGGGCACCGCCCGGGCCATACATTTCGCGCTTGCTCGAACAGGAACAAATCTGGAACGAGCCGACGGCCGATGCTATATGTGGGGATAACCTGAGGGCTGGTGGGCTGATCGGTCCGCGCAAGCGTATAGGGTCGCCTCAATAGGTTGCAGAGGACCGCGGGGCGCGGTCGGGCCTTATCAATTCAGTGGCATTCGGAGTGGAGAGCGGCGATGGCGGGAAGCGTCAACAAGGTCATTCTGGTTGGAAATCTCGGCAAGGATCCTGAAATCCGCCGTACCCAGGACGGGCGGCCGATCGCGAATTTGAGCATCGCGACCTCGGAGACCTGGCGCGACAAGAACAGCGGCGAGCGCAAGGAAAAGACCGAGTGGCATCGCGTCGTGATCTTCAATGAAGGCCTCTGCAAGGTCGCCGAGCAGTACCTGAAGAAGGGTGCCAAGGTTTATATCGAGGGCGCGCTCCAGACCCGCAAATGGACCGACCAGAGCGGCGTTGAGAAGTACTCCACCGAAGTCGTGCTCCAGGGCTTCAACTCGACGCTCACGATGCTCGACGGCCGTGGCGGCGGGGGAGGCGGCAGCTTCGGCGAGGAGCCGGGCGGCGATTTCGGCTCCTCCGGTCCCGTCAGCAGCGCGCCGCGCCGCGCCGTCGCCGCCGGTGGCGGTGGCCGCAACAGCGACATGGATGACGACATCCCGTTCTGAGGCGGGCGGGCGCTTCGCCCCGAATGTTGTCGTGCTCGCGTAGAGCCGCAGGAATTCTTACCAATTGGCGGGCAGGGCTCGGTTTTTCCGAGCTTGCCTCATGTGCTGCTTCAAGCCTTTGACGGGGCATCATGTGAATGGTATTAACTTGATGTTAATCCTATTCACATGGATCACCCGCCGATCGGAGGAAGCCCCGCATGAGCCTCGCGCCGCTGCTTACGGCTGCTCCGGCGATCCCGCTGCATGCCTTTGCCGCCATGGCCGCCTTCGTGCTCGGGCTCGTCCAGTTTGCCGCTCCCAAAGGCACGCTGCCACACCGGACGATCGGCTGGATCTGGGTGGCGCTGATGGCGGTCGTGGCCGCCTCCTCGTTCTGGATCCACCAGAGCCGCCTGATCGGGCCGTTCAGCCCGATCCATGTCCTGTCGATCTTCACGCTGGTGGTGCTGCCGCTCGCGGTATGGCGGGCGCACGCCCATCGCGTCGCCGATCACCGGCTGATGATGATCTTCATCTTCGCCGGCGCGCTGGTGGTGGCGGGCCTGTTCACGCTGCTGCCCGGGCGCATCATGCACCGCGTGGTTTTCGGGGCCTAAGGGGCGGTTTCGGGCGGCTCGTCCGGGCCCCGCCCAGGGCGGTGCCGGGGAGGGCGTAAGTCTCTGGAAAAACAGTCGGAAAAAGCGCTTCCTTTACCCCGGCAAGGGTGGTTATCAGGGGCTCGATGCGCTATATGATTCCCAGATAAACCTCACCGGATTTCCCCTTGGCTGACGACGACGACAAGCCCGGCGACCAGCCGGCGCAACCCTCGGATATTCGCCCCGTCTCCATCTTCGAGGAGATGAAGAAGTCCTATCTCGACTACGCCATGAGCGTGATCGTGGCGCGTGCGTTGCCCGATGCGCGCGACGGTCTGAAGCCGGTGCATCGCCGCATCCTGTACTCGATGAACGAGCAGGGGCACACACCCGACAAGAAATACGTCAAGTCCGCCCGCGTGGTCGGTGACGTCATCGGTAAGTATCATCCGCACGGCGACCAGTCGATCTACGACGCCATGGTCCGCATGGCGCAGGACTTCTCGATGCGCGTGCCGCTGATCGACGGCCAGGGCAATTTCGGCTCGGTCGACGGCGATCCCCCGGCCGCCTATCGTTACACCGAAGCGCGCCTGACGAAGGCGGCGCTGGCTCTGCTGGCCGACATCGACAAGGATACCGTCGACTTCCAGCCGAACTACGACAACAACGAGACCGAGCCGTCGGTCCTGCCGGCCAAGTTCCCGAACCTTCTCGTCAACGGCGCCGGCGGCATCGCGGTCGGCATGGCGACCAACATCCCGCCGCACAATCTCGGCGAGGTCATCGACGCCTGCGTCGCGCTGATCGACAACCCAGCGCTCACCATCGACGAGCTCATCAACATCGTGCCGGGACCTGATTTCCCGACCGGCGGCGTCATTCTCGGGCGCGCGGGCATCCGCGCCGCCTATCATCTCGGCCGCGGCTCGATCGTCATGCGCGGCAAGGTCGCGATCGAGACCATCCGCAAGGAGCGCGAGGCGCTCATCATCACCGAGATCCCCTACCAGGTGAACAAGGCGACGATGGTCGAGCGCATCGCCGAGCTGGTCAAGGAAAAGAAGATCGAGGGCATCGGCGACCTGCGCGATGAATCCGACCGCGACGGCTACCGTGTCGTCATCGAATTGAAGCGCGACGCCGTGGCGGACGTGGTGCTGAATCAGCTCTACAGATTCACGCCGCTGCAGACGAGCTTCGGCGTCAACATGGTGGCGCTCGACAGCGGCCGTCCGCGGATCATGCATCTGAAGGACCTGCTGGCCATCTTCGTCGACTTCCGTGAGCGGGTCGTCACGCGGCGCACCAAGTTCCTGCTCGCCAAGGCGCGCGATCGCGCGCATATCCTGGTTGGTCTCGCGATCGCGGTCGCCAATATCGACGAGATGATCCGCGTCATCCGGACCTCGCCCGACCCGACCACCGCCCGCGACACCCTGATGTCGCGCGACTGGCCGGCCCGGGACGTCGAGGACATGCTGACGCTGATCGACGATCCGCGTCACCGCATCAGCCCGGACGGCACGATCCGGCTGTCGATGGAACAGGCGAGGGCGATTCTCGACCTGCGCCTGCAACGCCTCACCGCGCTCGGCCGCGACGAAATCCGCGACGAGCTCGACAAGCTCGCCGGCGAGATTGCCGATTATCTCGACATCCTGCGCTCGCGCGAGCGCGTGCTGGGCATCATCAAGACCGAGCTCGCCGAGGTGAAGGCCGAGTTCGCCACCCCGCGCCGCACCGTGATCATGGAGCAGGAGGGCGAGGTCGAGGACGAGGACCTGATCCAGCGCGAGGACATGGTCGTCACCGTCTCGCACGCCGGCTATGTCAAGCGGGTGCCGCTGTCGGCCTACCGGGCGCAGCGCCGCGGCGGCAAGGGCCGCGCCGGCATGCAGACCCGCGACGAGGATTTTGTCTCGCGCCTGTTCGTCGCCTCCACGCACACGCCGGTGCTGTTCTTCTCGTCACGCGGCCAGGTCTACAAGGAGAAGGTCTGGCGCCTGCCCATGGCCGCGCCGAACGCGCGCGGCAAGGCGCTGATCAACATCCTGCCGCTGGAGCAGGGCGAGCGCATCACCACCATCATGCCGCTGCCGGAGGATGAATCCACCTGGGGCAACCTCGACGTGATGTTCGCGACCACAGGCGGCAACGTCCGGCGCAACAAGCTGTCCGACTTCGTCGATGTCCGCCGCTCCGGCATCATCGCCATGAAGCTCGACGAGAATGAAGCGATCGTCGACGTGCAGATCTGCACCGAGCGCGACGACGTGCTGCTCACCGGCGCCGGCGGCCAGTGCATCCGCTTCCCCGTCACCGATGTGCGCGTGTTCACCGGGCGTACCTCGATGGGCGTGCGCGGCATTGCGCTTGGCGAGGGCGACAAGGTGATTTCGCTCGCGATCCTGCGCCACGTCGAGACCACGTCCGACGAACGCTCGGCCTATTTGAAGATGCGCCGCGCGGTGGCCGGCGAAGCCACGGCCGAGGAGCCGGCAGCGGACGCCGAAGCCGAGGAGACCTCCGGCAGCTTCCAGCTCGCCCAGGAACGCTATGTCGAGATGTCGGCGGCCGAGCAGGTTGTGCTCACCGTCTCCGTCAACGGCTATGGCAAGCGGACCTCGTCCTACGAGTACCGCACCACCGGCCGCGGCGGCAAAGGCATCGTCGCCATGAGCGTCAACAACCGCAACGGCAATCTGGTTGCGTCCTTCCCGGTGGAAGACGCGGATCAAATCATGCTGGTCACCGACAAGGGCCAGCTGATCCGCTGTCCGGTCGAAGGCATCCGCATCGCCGGCCGCTCGACGCAGGGCGTGATCGTGTTCGACACCGCCGAGGACGAGCATGTCGTCTCGGTCGAGCACATCACGGAAGAGGCCGAGAGCGGGAATGGCGCGAACGGGGAGTGACGCGTAGTCCGGATGGCGCAGGAGGTCGGTGCGAAGCGCCGACCGACGGCGCAATCCGGGACCTCTGTGCGCCTGGCAAGAATCCCGGATTACGCTTGCGCTCCATCCGGCCCACGAACTTCCCTAGATCTCCAGCTCCGTCCCGAACTCCACCACCTGCTTGGTCGGCACGCCGAAGAACGCGGCGGAGCGTTCGGCGTTGCGCTGGAGGAAGGCGAACAGGCCTTCGCGCCAGACCCACATGCCCGGGACGTCCTCGCGCGGGATGATGGTCTCGCGGCCGACGTAATAGGTGATGTCGGAGAGGTCGATGCCAGGCAGCTTGCCCTGCCGGCAGGTCAGCGTCAGCCCGTCAAAGATCGTCGGGTTCTGCATGAAGCCGTAATGCAGGATCACGCGGGTGATGCCGGGAATGATCTCGATCACCTCCGCGCGTTCCTCGTCGGGAATGTGCGGGGATTCCTCGATCAGCACGGTGACCAGCAGCACGCGTTCGTGCAGCACGCGGTTGTGCTTGACGAACTGGGTCAGCGCGAGCGGCACGCCGCGCGGAGCGGACGCCAGGAACACAGCGGTCCCGGGCAGTCTGGCGCTGCACTTGTTGACGGCGGTCTCGATCAGGTCCTCCTCGGGCTGGCGCAGCTTCGCGCGCGCCGCCTCGACCAGCTTCACGCCGCTGCGCCACGTCAGCATCATGAAGGCGACGAGGGCTGCAAGCAGCAGCGGAAACCAGCCGCCCTCGAACAGCTTGATCGAATTGGCCGAGAAGAAGATCACGTCGATGACGAAGAAGGCGCCGTTCACGGCGACCACGAGCCAGGGCGAATAACCCCACTGGATCGCAACCAGCGCAGCCAGCAGCGTCGTGATCGCCATCAGCAGCGACACTGCGATGCCATAGGCGCCTGCGAGCGCGTCCGAGCTGCCGAAGCTCAGGACCGCCCCGAGCGTTGCGGCCGCGAGCAGCCAGTTCACCAGCGGCACATAGATCTGGCCGATCGCGTCGCTGGTGGTGTGGCGGATCTGCATGCGCGGCAAGAAGCCGAGCTGGATCGACTGCTGGGTCAGCGAGAACACGCCGGAGATGATCGCCTGGGAGGCGATCACGGTCGCGACCGCCGAGAAGGCGACCAGCGGATAGTGCAGGGCGTCGGGGCAGAGCTGAAAGAACGGGTTCTCGATCATCGCGGGATCGGTGATCAGCAGCGCGGCCTGGCCGAAATAGTTCAGCACCAGCGCGGGCAGGCAGATCGCGAACCAGGCGAGCCGGATCGGCAGGCGGCCGAAATGGCCCATGTCGGCATACATGGCTTCGCCCCCGGTGACCGCGAGGAAGGCTGCGCCGAGGATCGCGAAGGAGACGTGAAAATCCTGGTGGATCAGGAATTCGACGGCGTAGAGCGGGCTGAGCGCCGCCAGCACGGCCGGCGCCTTGACGATGCCGTGGATGCCGAGCGCGGCGAGCACGGCGAACCAGGCCAGCATCACCGGTCCGAAGATGCGGCCGATGAAGCCGGTGCCCTGTTTCTGCATCATGAACAGGCCGACCAGGATGACGACGGTGACGGGCACGACGGCTGGCGCGAGCGAGGGCGCGTCCACCTTGAGGCCTTCGATGGCGCTCAGCACGGAGATCGCCGGCGTGATCGCGCCGTCACCGTAGAGCAGGGCGGCGCCGACGAGGCCGACCACCAGCAGATGCGAGCGCCAGGTGCCGGGCTGGGCGTTGCGGGCGTGGAGCAGGGCCAACAGGGCGACGATGCCGCCTTCGCCGCGGTTGTCCGCGCGCAGGATCAAGAGCGCATATTTCAGCGAGATGATCAGCAGCAGCGCCCAGAGGATCAGCGAGGCAACCCCCAGGACAGCGTCGGGGGTCACTGTCGCGCCGTGGGCGGCCGCCTTGGCGGCTTCCTTCAGGGCGTAGAGCGGGCTGGTGCCGATATCGCCATAGACCACCCCGAGGGCGCCCATGGTCATTGCAAGCGGCAGTGGATCAGGATGATGGCCGGAAGCGACTGCGGGCGTACTGGACAATGGCGACCCCTCGATGGGTTCGCGCCCGGCGGGGCATTCCGACGGGCGCGAGCATCACGCAGTCTGCGACGAGACGTCGCAAATATCCATGGGGTTTATCTTTGGGGTTTATCTTGTCGTCGATCTCGAAGGCTTACCTGACGCGAAGCTGACAGACCGGGCTACGGGGTGCGGTCGGCCGTCACGAGGCGAGCGACGCGGACGTCGGCCTTGGTGCCGGCACGGCGCAGGCACGACGCCTCAAAGTTCGGCCAGGCTTGCTGCGAGCAGTCGCGGCCGATGCTGCGGATATCGAGCCGGTCGCTCTTGGCCAGCGGCTGCGGCACGCTGGCTTCGACGGTCGGGGCAAAGCCGGGCAGGAGGGTGAGGGCTGCGGCAACACACGCAGAGATAGCGATCGCTGAAAGAGCCTTGATCATTGACTGTCCCCTGTGATGCGGCCGCCTACGCCCAGTGTGCGGCCCGTCATTCGTTGGCTGGATTAGTAACCATGGCCAGTTTCCGGACGTCTTCGCGGACGCGGGAAATGGTTTCGTTCGCGCTCCGTTTTGTTTCGTGGCCGTCCCGAGGACGAAACAAAGCGGCCGTCGCCGACACGAAAGGGGGACATTTTCCGGGAAACGGCGGGGAACCAGCCCGGCTTGCCGGGCCGGGCCGGGCGCGGTAGGACGGGGCCATGCCGCGCATTGCCTTCTACCCAGGTTCCTTCGACCCCATCACCAACGGCCATCTGGACGTGGTCCGGCATGCCGTTCCGCTGTGCGACCGGCTGGTGGTCGCGATCGGCGTCCATCCCGGCAAGAAGCCGCTGTTCTCCACCGAGGAGCGTCTGAAGATGCTCGAGGACGTCTGCGGGCCGGTGGCAACCCAGGCCGGCTGTGTGCTCGAAGCCGTGACGTTTGACGATCTGTCGGTGACCGCCGCGCGCAAGCACGGCGCGACCATCATGATTCGCGGTCTGCGCGACGGCACCGACCTCGACTACGAAATGCAGCTTGCCGGGATGAACGAGGCCATGGCGCCGGAGGTCCATACGGTGTTTCTGCCGGCCTCTCCCATGGTCCGCCCGATCACCGCCACTTTGGTGCGCCAGATCGCGGGCATGGGCGGAGATGTTTCGACCTTCGTGCCGCCGCTCGTAGCCAGTCTGCTCAAGGCCAAATTCGCCGGATAACGGCGCGCTTCTTCATCTCACCTGATCCGGAGTTTTCATGATCCGTCGTCTCGCAATTCTTGCCACGATCTTTGCCGCGCTCGTTGGCGCGGTCCCGGCGGGCGCACAGACCCTGCCGGCCGGCCTCGACAAGGCCAACGCGGTCGTCATCGACACCACCAAGGGCCGCATCGTCATCAAGCTGCGGACCGACCTTGCACCCCAGCACGCCGAGCGCATCAAGCAGCTCGCGCGCGAGGGCTTCTACAACAACGTGCCGTTCCACCGCGTGATGGACGGCTTCATGGCGCAGACCGGCGACGGCCAGAACTTCAACGGCACGGGCGGCTCGAAATATCCGAACCTGAAGCAGGAATTCTCCAAGGTGCACTTCGCACGCGGCATCGTCGGCATGGCCCGGCGCGGCGACAGCGTCGACACCGCCAACTCGCAGTTCTTCATCATGTTCGCCGACGGCGGCAGCCTCGACAACAATTACACCGTGATCGGCGAGGTCGTGCAGGGCATGGACGTCGTCGACAAGCTGAAGAAGGCACCGGCCGGTTCGCCGAGCGGCACCGTTACCGATCCCGACAAGATGGTGAAGGTGCAGGTCGCCTCCGACATCAAATAGGAGAGGCGATGGCGCGCTGCGGCAACAAGCTTCTGCTGGCTGCCGCGGTGCTGCTTGCCGGAATCTCCGGCGCGGCCGCCGAGGACGCGCAGGTCAACACCATCCAGGACGTCTTCCGGCATCTGCGCACCTGCTGGAAACCACCTCCGGCCGCCAAGGCTCGCCCTATCGACATCACCGTCGTCGTGAGCTTTAACCGGTCCGGAAACATTCTGGGCCATCCGAGGATTACCTATGAATCCGCGGATGCCTCCGACGATGACCGGCTGCAATACCGGATCGCGGTGATGGAGGCGTTGCAACGCTGCACGCCGATGCCATTTACCGATGCAATGGCCGGCGCCGCCGCGGGGCGTCCATTCGCGATCCAGTTCCGCAGCCGGAAGACTTCACCTCCAACGCAAGAGAGACGAGCATGAGCGTCACCGAAAACACATTGATCCTCGAAACCACGCAGGGGCCCGTCACCATCGAGATGCGGCCCGACCTCGCACCCGGCCATGTCGCGCGCATCAAGGAGCTGGTCCGCGAAGGCTTTTACGACGGCATCGTGTTCCACCGCGTGATCGAGGGCTTCATGGCCCAGACCGGCTGCCCGCATGGCACCGGCACCGGCGGCTCCGGCAAGAAGCTGAAGGCCGAGTTCAACAAGGAGCCGCATGTGCGCGGCACCACCTCGATGGCGCGCGCAGCGAGCCCCGATTCCGGCGACAGCCAGTTCTTCATCTGCTTCGACGACGCCCGCTTCCTCGACAACCAGTACACGGTGTGGGGCAAGGTCACCGAGGGCATGGAGAACGTCGACAAGATCAAGCGCGGCGAGCCGGTGCAGAACCCGGACAAGATCGTCAAGGCGCGGATGGCGGCGGACGCGGAATGACCGCGTAGCGGTCATTCCGGGGCGCGCGTTAGCGCGAACCCGGAATCTCGAGATTCCGGGTTCGATGCTGCGCATCGCCCCGGAATGACACGAACTAAGGCGCAACGGCGCTCATGCGCACCGACCTCTTCGATTTCAACCTGCCCGCCGAGCGCATCGCGTTGCGCCCGGCGACCCCGCGCGACTCCGCCAAGATGCTGGTCGTGGAGGGCGGCGCGCTGCGCGACCGGACCATCTCCGAGCTGCCGCAATGGCTGAAGCGCGGCGACCAACTCGTCGTCAACGACACCAAGGTGATCGCGGCGCAGCTCAAGGGTCGCCGCATCGGCCGCGAGACCGAGCCGAAGATCGAGGCGACGCTGATCAAGCGGCTCGACGGCTCACGCTGGCAGGCGCTGGTGAAGCCCGCCAAGAAGCTCATTGCCGGCGATCGCATCCGTTTCGGCAACGAGGGCAAGGTCTGCCTGCTCGGTCATCTCGACGCCGAGGTCGAGGCCAAGGGCAGCGAAGGCGAGGTGACGCTGTCGTTCTCGTTCCACGGCCCGGCGCTGGACCAGGCGATCGCCGATCTCGGCAGCCCGCCGCTGCCGCCCTACATCGCCTCCAAGCGCACGCCTGACGATCAGGACCTCGCCGACTACCAGACGATGTTCGCGGCCAACGAGGGCGCGGTCGCAGCGCCCACCGCAGGGCTGCATTTCACGCCCGCGCTGGAGCAGGCGCTGCGCGAGCGCGGCATCGGCCTCAACCGCGTCACGCTGCATGTCGGGGCAGGGACGTTCCTGCCGGTGAAGGTGGAGGACACCGCAGGCCACAAGATGCATGCCGAGTGGGGCACGATCTCGGCCGAGACGGCGGAGCGGCTGAACATTGCGCGGCACAACGGCGGGCGCATCATCGCGGTCGGCACCACGTCGCTGCGGCTGCTTGAAAGCGCCGCGAGCGAGGACGGCACCATCCAGCCGTTTGCGACCGAGACGTCGATCTTCATCACGCCCGGCTATCGCTTCCGCGCCGTCGATATCCTGCTGACCAATTTCCACTTGCCGAGGTCGACGCTGTTCATGCTGGTGTCGGCATTCTCGGGGCTGGAGACGATGCGGCGGGCCTATGCGCACGCGATTGCGCAGGGCTATCGGTTCTATTCGTACGGCGACGCCTGCCTGCTGTTTCGCGCAGGGGAGACTGAAGTCCGCGACCCGTCGCCGCCGTAGCGCGCACAAAACGAGGCGGGCCCATTGGTCGGCACGGCGTTTGCGCACCGTTTCCCCCCGGGAATCTCGATCCATCTTTGCTGTTTCGCAAGCAATTGAGCCTACCGTCATGCCGTTTGATGAGCGGTGGAGACGCCTGCTCGCCTGATGCGGGCGTTTTGCTGCGCGGGGAGGGCCCGCCAATCGACGGCGTCGATCAGTTGAGGAACCTTAAACTTGCCGACCCCGGCAGCGCGCACCGAAACGGCCCTGTTCACGGAACGAACGTTCGTTGCGCTTGACGGACTGCGCGGTGTCGCGGCGATCATGGTCGCGCTGCGACATGCTCCTTTCCTCTGGGAAGGCCCGGCTGCGTCGACCGGGTGGATGGGGAATAGCTAACTGGCTGTTGACCTGTTCTTCGTTCTGTCGGGCTTCGTGCTGGAGCACGCCTATCGAAGACGCTTCCGCCAGGGATTGTCGGTTCGCTCCTTCATGCTCGCGAGACTCCAGCGGCTATACCCGTTGTACGCCCTGGCATTCATCCTCTCATTGCCGTTTCTCCTCGGGCAGCTTGCCGCTGGAGCGCCGGACCGGGCGCAAACGATCCTCGGCCTCCTTTGCAGCGCGCTGATGCTGCCGACCCCCGATCCCGCCCATCTCGATGCCGATCTGTACCCGTTCAACTTCGCCGCCTGGTCGCTGTTCTTTGAAGTTGCGGCAAATCTGCTATTTGCGGCTCTCGGAAAGCGGCTCGATACGAAATCCGTGATCTGCCTCGTCGGCGGCTTCGCGCTCGCGCTCGTGGTCTGCGCCACGATGGGGTGGCTTGGGTTCGGCATCGAAGCCGACAAGCGAGGTGTCCTGGGGGGCGGACCGACCTGGGAAACTTTCGGCGCCGGCGTGATCCGGGTCGGGTTCTCGTTCTTTGCGGGCGTCCTGGTCTACCGCTTCTACGAAACGGCCCGATTGCCGGCGGCACGCCCCGGATTCGCGATCAGCGCGTTTGCTCTCGTCACCGCCATCCTTGCGCTGGATTTTCCGAGCAGTCTCGATCTCGCGCTGAGCCTGTTCTCCGTCATCGTCGTATTTCCGCTGGCCATCACGATCTGCGCGCGTTTCGATCCGCCGCGGGGCGCGTTTGCAAACATGATGCAGACCCTTGGACTGCTTTCCTACGGGATCTATGTTCTCCAGGTCGTGACGTTCCACGCCGTGGAGGCCTGCGCGCGGCATCTTGAGGTTCAATCCGCTCTTGTCGGGCTTGTCGCGATACCGGTTGTTGCAGCGGTGGCGTACGCGGCCACCGTCTTCGTCGATGTTCCTGTCAGGCTTACGATGAAACAGGCGTTGAAGGGGCTGGCGTAGGAGACGCGAGACAGGCGGACGCTTGACGCCGCCTGTCCGCTGGTCGGCTTACGCCATCACGCGCTGCGGCAAAAGCTCCGCGATCTGCACCGCGTTCAGCGCGGCACCCTTGAGCAGCTGATCCGCCGCGACGAACATCGAGATCGAATGCCCCGTGGGATCGCTGAGATCCTTGCGGATGCGGCCGACCAGGACGTCATCCTGGCCCGAGGCGTCGATCGGCATCGGGAAGTGGTTCTTCACGCGGTCGTCGACGATCTTCACGCCGGGCGCCTGCGCCATGATGGCGCGGACCTGATCCTCGCTGATCGGCTTCTCGCATTCGAACGTGATGGCCTCGCAATGGGCGCGCAGCACCGGCACGCGGACGCAGGTGACGCCGACGGCGATGGTCTCATCCTCGAAGATCTTGCGGGTTTCCTTGATGACCTTGGTCTCTTCGTCGTTGTACCCGGTCTCAGGGTCAACCGCGGTGTTGTGGTTGAAGAGATTGAAGGCGTAGGGGTGCGGCATCACCTTGGGCGTATAGACCTGCCCGTTGAGATTGGCGCGGGTGGACTCGACGAGCTCCTCCATCGCGGCGGCGCCGGCGCCGGAGGCCGCCTGGTAGGTCGAGATGATCACGCGCTTGATGCGGTTCTTCTGGTGGATCGGCCAGAGCGGCACCAGCGCGGTGATCGCGGCGCAGTTCGGGTTGGCGATGATGCCCTTGTGGTCGCGGATGCGGTTCGCGTTGATCTCGGGGATCACCAGCGGCACGTTCGGATCCATCCGGAAGGCGGAGGAGTTGTCGACCACGACCGCGCCGGCCTTGACCGCGAGCGGCGCATACTTCTTCGAGATGCTGCCGCCGGCGGAGAACAGGGCGATATCGACACCCTCGAAGGCGCGCTCGGTCAGTTCCTCGATGACCACGTTTTGCCCGCGGAACGACACCGTCTTGCCGGCCGAGCGGGCGCTGGCCAGCGCCTTGAGCTTGCCGACGCGGAAACCACGCTTGTCCATGGTGGCGATGAATTCGGCGCCCACCGCACCGGTGACGCCGACAATCGCGACGACGGGATCGTTACTCACATTCTCCTCCATTCAAGTTGAGCATGATCTCGTCGGAAAACCGGATTCCACTTTTCCGGATCATGCTGTGAGCTTTAGACAACAAAAAAGCCCCGGACCATCGAGGGCGGGGCTTCGGTAGAGCTGATGCGTTTCAGTCGACGACTACGCGCGCACGCCTCCCCGGGCCCCGAAGGCCGTGGTGGTTTTGGTCGTGCGTTTGGTGGTCGTGAACATGGCGGCGACTTATGGGGGAGAGTCTTGCGTCCGTCAATGGCTTTTCGGCGGGATTGTGGCCGCCGGCCGGGAGCCGTCTCTACTTCGTTCGGGCGCCCGGCGGCTCGAGGATGACCTCCTTGAGGTCGTCGCCGCTGATCACGACGATCGCGAAATTGAGCCGGCCACGTTCGCGCACGAGGCCGCCGCTGATCGCCTTGCCCGACGCTGCCTGCTCGGCGACGCGCACGGCATCCGCAAGGCGGTGCCGGATCGCGCCGAGTGCTGCGAGGTTGCTGCGATCGTCGCGGTCGAGCTCGGCAAGGGGCAGGGCGGCCTCTCCGCCGACGAACTCGCCGGTCGCGGCATTGATGGTGTGGCGCCAGATCCGGTCGTTGTGCAGCGTCTTCACCCGGTAGACCGGCACGCCGGAGGCGCCATCGAAACTCACGTCCGCCGTGGTGGCGCCGGCGTGGCGGGACTCTGCGAGAGCCATGGCCTGGCTGATCGAGATCGACGAACCGCGGAAGCGCTCGATCTCGCGGCTGACCGCTTGGCGATCCGCCTCAGCGTCACCATCTGTGTCGCTGTGAAGCGCGGTCGGTGTGCCTGCGGTCACGATTGCCCGCGCGGGCGCTGCGAGGAGCAGCGCGGGCAGGGCGATCGCAAGCAGTCGTGAGGTCCATCGTTTGGCTGTCGTCATGCTCGAAACCCTCGGCCAGCGAGTGTGCCGGATGATCGTAAAGAATTCGCGGCCGGCCTTGGGCATCGGCCGGCCGCGGAGCGCCGCGGCGAGCTGTACCCGCCGCGGCGATCGAAGCGGTACGGACCTCTTTTGGGGCTGGTGAAAAAAGCGGCCCGTACCGACTTAACTAAACCATACCGTATCGTTTTATTTTGGTCAATGGCGAGGGCGTGTTCCCCCAGGGGATAGATCGCAACCTCACGGAATTGTCAGCGGGATGGGCGTCGCCGCGGCGTGCCCTTGGTGGCGTCCTCGACGCGGTCGGCCGGACCCAGCGCGCCGGCCAGGAACAGCTTGATCGCGGTACGCATCCGCTTTTCCGCGGACTTCAACTCCAGTGCCGTTCCGAATGTCGCCATGCGGTGGGTATGACCGACGACGACGTCGAGAAACACTTCCGCTGCGATGGTGGTGTCGTCGAGGTCGAGCGCGCCTTGCGCCACCAGATGGTCGAAGAAGCGTGCCGTCGTGGCGACAGCCTTGAGCCAGCCTTCCTCCATGCCGAGCTTGGCGACATCGGGGAAGTTGATGGCCTGTGACGTCATCATGCGGCTGAAGGCGACAGCATCGGGCCCGCAGGTGAAGCTCAGCATCTCGCGCCCGATCTCGACCAGCCGCTGCTCGACGGGGATGTCCGAGGCGCTGCTGAGCTGCGTCTCGGCGGCCGCCGACAGCGGCGCCAGCCAGCGCGCGATCTCGCGCCTCAGCACGGCGGCGAACAGGCCACGCTTGTCGCCGTAACGGGAATAGACGGTCGGCTTGCTCACCCGTGCCGCTTCCGCAACCGCATCGAGCGAGGTGGCGTCGAAGCCGCGATCCAGGAACAGGCGGGTGGCGACCTCGATCAGCCGCTGATCGCGCTCGATCGCGGCGGTCTTCGTCGGCCGGCCGCCGCGCGATTTCGGCACCTCGCGCCGTGCTGCTGCCGGTCTTGTCTTGGTCGCAGTCAATCCCATGCCCAATGATTCCTGCGCGGTCGTCACTGCTCTATAACGCGCAGCAACCGGGGCGTCATCGCGAATCTGGCCGAATTGGCCGTATCGTCAACGGTCTCGATACGACCTCGTTCCGGCACGGAGGTCTCATGGGAGCGCCGAAGTCCAGGCCTGGCCCGCGGCCGCCTTCTCATATCCGTACTGATACAGCGCCCGCATATAGGCGGTGTCGAATCCTTCCGAGGGCGGTGCGGGGTAGTCGCGCGCGATGTAGGAGAGATGGAAGCCCAGGTGGTTGCGCCTGGCGAAATCATAGGTCGAGAAGATGATCGAGCGCGTCTGCGACTGCGTGATCGCCGACAGGCTGCGTGAGGCGACATCGACGGTGCTGTTGGACACGAGCTCGAAGTTGCGTTCGATCTTCTTGTTGACGAGGATGTAGATGTCCATCTTCGCACTGCCCGGCAGGCGGTTGCCCTGGAAGAGCAAGGCTTCCGGTAGCGTCAGCACCGGGGCCGTCACGCCGCCGTCGACGTGCATCTCCTGAAACCTGCGGCCCTGGCCTTCGGCGTCGATCATGATCGGTGGAAACACCAGGGGAATGCTGGCGGAGGCCGCCATCACGTCGCGAAACAGTTTGAGCGCCTCGGGCGTGCCGATCTCGGCGATCTTGCCCATGTTCCAGATCGCGGTGCGCTGGGTGTCCAGGTCGGTCGTCACGATCAGCAGCCGTCGGCCCCTGGCGTTTTCGCGCGCGACTTGCGCCATGATCTCTGGCCCGACATAGCGGGCGACCAGTTCGCGCAGCCTTGTGTTGCCGAACAGGCCGGATCCGAACAGCACGCGGATGATGCTGGGGTCGTTCAGGAGGCTTTCCGCGATGCCGCTGGTGTAGACCTCCTTCAACGTGTCGTCGTATTGCGGGCCGAGAAACGCAAAGGGCGCGATCAGTCCGCCGGTGCTCACGCCGGAGACGACCGAGAAGGTGGGGCGGGTTCTGGCCGCGGTCCAGCCGTTGAGCACGCCGACGCCGTAGGCACCGTCCGCACCGCCCCCGGAGAGCGCCAGATAGGACTTTGACGCGTTGCTGTTGTCCTTCTCGAAGCTGAACTTCGTGACGGGGTCGTCGGCGTAGCGCCGGAGGCCATCGATATCGAGCACGCGCGAGGTGCTGGCCTCGGCGGCGGTGTAGGGCGCGCGGGGCAGGGAGGTGCAGGCGCCGAGCGCCAGGCTGCACGCCAGGACCAGGAACCCGATCAGGCGGGCGCCTGTCTGCCTGTCCCGGCCATGTGAAGGGACGGGCACGTCAGTCGAATGTGAAGCGAAGGGCATCGTCGGTGGCTGGCGATCACGCATCTACCGCCGCCGGCAAACTCGCCGCGGCTTTTCGTCCAGCCCCCACCGTAAAACTACACGGTATCGTTTTGTTTAACAAGGTGGCGGGGACCATATCCGGGGCCATTTGTGTCCCAGTCTGAGGCACGGGGTGGCCGAAGTGCGGTCCCGCGGGTTGATCGGCCTTCTCCGACACGCAATAAGCACCGCCATGAATCGTCCTGACGCAGCTCTCCCCAATCATTTCGAACTGCTCGCCACCGATGGCACCGCGCGCACCGGGCGCCTGACCACGCCGCATGGCGTGGTGCGCACGCCGGCCTTCATGCCGGTCGGGACCGCCGGGGCCATGAAGGGCATGCACTGGCGCGAGGTGCGCGATGCCGGCGCCGACATCGTGCTCGGCAACACCTATCATCTGATGCTGCGCCCGGGCGCCGAGCGGATTGCGGCGCTCGGCGGCCTGCAGCGGTTCACCGGCTGGAACGGGCCGATGCTGACGGATTCCGGCGGCTTCCAGGTGATGTCGCTTGCTGACTTACGCAAGGTCAGCGAGCACGCCGTCACCTTCCGTTCGCATATCGACGGCGCCAAGGTCGAGCTGTCGCCGGAGCGCTCGATCGAGGTGCAGCGTTTCCTCGGCTCCGACATCGCCATGCAGATGGACGAATGCGTGCGGCTGCCTGCCGAGCACGCCGATATCGAGCGCGCGATGCAATTGTCGCTGCGCTGGGCCGAGCGCAGCAAGCGCGCCTTCGAGAGCGCGCCGGACGGTTACATGCTGTTCGGCATCGTGCAGGGCGGCGACGTGCCCCAGCTTCGTCATGCGAGCGCGGAAGGGCTCGTCGCGATCGGCTTCCACGGCTATGCGATCGGCGGCCTCGCGGTCGGCGAACCGCAGGCGGTGATGCTGGCGATGATCGACGAGACCGCACCGATGCTGCCGAAAGAGCGGCCGCGCTATCTGATGGGTGTCGGCACGCCCGACGACATCCTCGAAGCCGTGAAGCGCGGCATCGACATGTTCGATTGCGTGATGCCGACACGCAATGGCCGCCACGGCGTCGCGTTCACCCGCTTCGGTCAGGTGAATCTGCGCAATGCGCGTCATGCGGACGATCCGCGTCCGCTCGACGAAGAAAGCACATGGCCGTCGACGCGCAGCTACGCGCGCGCCTACCTGCATCATCTCGTCAAGGCGGGCGAGACGCTGGGGGCAATGCTGCTGTCCGAGATCAATATCGCTTACTATCAGTCCCTGATGCAGGGCATCAGGGATGCGATCGCACACGGAACGTTCGACGAGTTCTACCAGCGTACACGCGAGGACTGGGCGAGGGGCGACATCGCCCCGCGCCAGGGCGACTGAGGGTCAGTTGCACACGATCCGCTGCCTGACGGCATGCTTGGTCACGAAGCCGTAACCGCAATTGTCGCAGGTCCAGAGATAGCTGATCATGTGGTCCGAGACGTAGGCGGATGCTTCGGCGGCGACCATGGAGTCGGCGCAGACCGGACAGGTGGGCAACTCGCTACAACGCGGATCGCGGTTCAGCGCGACGGTCGACAACACTTCAGCAACTGCTGACATCGTGGTGACCTCCCTGCTTTAAGACGTAAGTCTAACATAAGCAGAATCACTTGACGAGGTCGCAACACAAAAGCGTTGGTTTTCTGATATTTGTAGCTCACGTGATTTTGCGATGCAGCGTATTTAACATGTGCCGCATTGTCGCTTGCGTGTCGCCGCAAGCTGTCTGTAACTGCGCAAGAGCCACGGCAGAAGCGCAAATTGTCGCTACAGGGAGTTCATCATGGACGCATCGTCCGCCACGCGTGCAGCGCATCAACCCGGCCGCGGCCGGATCTATGACTCGATTGTCGAAGCTTTTGGCGACACGCCGATCGTGCGATTGCGACGGCTGCCGGGCATGCACGGTGTGAACGCGACGATTTTGGCAAAACTTGAATATTTCAATCCGGCCGCGAGCGTGAAGGACCGCATCGGCGCGGCCATGATCATCGCCATGGAGAAGGCCGGTATCGTCAAGCCGGATACCGTGCTGATCGAACCGACCTCCGGCAATACCGGCATCGCACTCGCCTTCGTCGCCGCCTCGCGCGGCTACCGGCTCAAGCTCGTGATGCCGGAATCGATGTCGATCGAACGGCGCAAGATGCTGGCCTTTCTCGGCGCGGAGCTGGTGCTGACGCCGGCCGCACAAGGCATGAAGGGCGCGATCGCCGCCGCCGAGGAGCTGGTCAAGACGACGCCGAACTCGGTGATGCCGCAGCAGTTCAAGAACCTCGCCAATCCCGAGGTGCACCGCCGCACCACCGCGGAGGAGATCTGGAACGACACCGGCGGCAACATCGATTTCTTCGTTGCAGGCGTCGGCACCGGCGGCACGATCACCGGCGTCGGCCAGGTGCTCAAGCCGCGCAAGGGCTCGTTGCGGGTGGTGGCGGTCGAGCCGGAGGAGAGCCCGGTGCTATCAGGGGGACAGCATACGCCGCACAAGATCCAGGGCATCGGCGCGGGCTTCGTCCCTGATATCCTCGATCGCTCCGTGATCGACGAGATCGTCAAAATCAACTCGACCACGGCGATCGAGACCTCGCGCGCATTGGCGCGGCACGAGGGCATTCCGGGCGGTATCTCCTCGGGTGCTGCGATCGCCGCGGCGCTCCAGATCGGCAAGCGGCCGGAAGCTGCGGGAAAAACCATCCTGGCGGTGGTACCGTCCTTCTCCGAGCGGTATCTTTCGACGGCTCTGTTTGAGGGAATCTAGGACATGGCGGATCTACCGAGGCGGCCGCGCACGCTTGGCGATGCCAGGACCGAGGCCGAGGCGGCGTTCAAGAAGGTGACGGCCAAGGTCGCCGCGGCGCCGCCGAAGCAGAACGTGGCGCCTGGGATCAAGGAGCAGGTTACGCTGCGCATCGACCAGGACGTGCTGGAGTTCTTCCAGGAGGGCGGTCCCGGCTGGCAGGATCGCATCAACGAGGCGCTGCGGAAGGCGACGGGGAAGTAGCGCCCGGTCTTTCCAGGTCGCCCAACGAAAAAGCCCGGCGCGAGCCGGGCTTTTGTATTGTGTGCCGAGTATGAGCGACAGCTTGGAGGTGGAAGTCCTCTATCCAGCCTGATGGCGGCGAAGGATTAGCGAAGCGCAAGGGCGTCATCGTGAGGTGGGGTCTGAAGAAAGCGTGGAGCAAAGCCGCGGCCCGATGGACAAACACCGGATAACGAGGCCTACCCGGCCGGACGAGCGAGCAATTGATCGCGAAGTCCAAGGTCATCAAAGGTCGGGGTGGTAAATTCGGCGGGCGTGCGGTGAAGGCGGTCGGTCTTACCTCGGGAGGTCTGCGCTGTGTCTCGGCAACGAGACTGAGACCGTCGCAAGACGGCCTGACCGCAGCGCAGAAGTCAGCCGAGGGCGTAGTAGGCGGCAGCGCGCCGCTGAAGGCCTGAACGGTGGAAGTGGTCAGTAGAGCGGCGATCTCGTGCGAGCCATGCGGCAGAAGAATCAGGTCGAGCTGAACTTGAGCCCCGGAGCGGAGGGTGAAGCCCGAAGCGCCGGCGCCCGAGAGCCTGAAGCGCGTGCGGCGGAAGTCTGTCTCGAACGCCCGGCGGTCGCAGGACCGTCGATGGAAGACGTTGTCGAGAGTGAGAATCTGAAGGCAGCGTTGGCGCAAGTAAAGCGCAACAAGGGCGCGGCGGGCGTCGACGGGATGACCGTCGGCGAGCTGTCAGCCCACCTGAAGGAGCACTGGCCTGCGATCCGAGCCCAGTTGCTTGACGGCACCTACAAGCCACAGCCGGTGCGGCGGGTGGAGATACCGAAGGCGTCGGGCGGCCTGCGGCCGCTCGGCATTCCGACGGTGCTCGACCGCTTGATCCAGCAGGCGGTGATGCAGGTGCTGCAGGCGGATTGGGATAGGACGTTCGCCGAGACGAGCTTCGGCTTTCGGCCGGGGCGCTCGGCACATCGGGCGGTGGAACGGGCGCAGGCGTACATTGCGGCCGGCCACAGCATCGTGGTGGACATCGACCTGGAGAAGTTCTTTGACCGGGTCAACCACGACATCCTGATGGGACTGGTTGCCAAGCGGGTTGCTGACAAGCGCATCCTGAAGCTCATCCGCGCCTTCCTGAATGCGGGTGTGTTGGAAGGAGGGCTGGTCAGTCCGACGGAAGAGGGCACGCCGCAGGGCGGTCCGCTCTCGCCGCTGTTGTCGAACCTGATGCTGGATGTGCTGGACAAGGAACTGGAGAAGCGCGGCCACCGCTTCGTGCGTTACGCCGACGACTGCAACATCTACGTGCGCAGTCAGCGGGCGGGCGAACGGGTGCTGGCTGGCGTCGAGAGGTTCCTCGAAAAGCGCCTCAAGCTCAAGATCAACAAAGCGAAGAGCGCGGTTGCCAAACCGAGTGTTCGCAAGTTCCTGGGCTTCAGCTTCACCGGCGGGCAAGAACCGCGGCGGCGCATCGCGCCGCAGGCACTCGCCCGCTTCAAGGCGAAGGTTCGGGAGCTCACGCGACGCACGCGTGGTCGATGCCTCGTGCAGATCGCCAAAGAACTGTCGACCTACCTGATTGGGTGGCACGGCTACTTCGGCTTCTGTCAAACCCCGTCGGTGTTGCGCGTGCTTGACCAGTGGATCAGGCGACGGTTGCGCGCCGTTGCCTGGAAGCAATGGAAGTATGGACCCGCTCGCTTTGCCGAGTTGCGACGCCGCGGCGTCGGCCGGGATCTGGCGGCGCAAACCGCCGGCAGCCCACGTGGCCCTTGGCGGCTCGCGAACAGCCCCGCGCTCACCATTGCTCTGCCAAACGGCTTCTTTGCCTCACTCGGCTTGGCTTCCGTCGCGGCACGGCGACCCGCATAATCCGCTGAACCGCCGGATACGGACCCGTATGTCCGGTGGTGTGGGAGGGGCGGAGCCGCGAGGCTTCCCCCTATCCCGATTGGGGTTTGATCTGGCCTCAGCGGCGGAACATGCCGCCCATCATGCCGCCGACGACGCCGCCGACGAAGGCCGCGCCGGCCGCATCGCCGGGGTTGCTGCGTTGGGGAGCCGGCGCCGGTGCGCTGCTGGCCGCGGGGGCGCTGGCGCGCCGGGCCGCCTTCTGGCTGTTGTCGCTCGCAGTCGGCGGAGCAGCCACGACCTCCGAGAGCAGCGCCTTGTGCTGGAGCTTGTTGAGGTAACCTGACGAAGGATAGCCGCGCGCGGCCTGCCAGCGCTTGAGTACGGTCCGGGTCTCGTCGCTGAACACGCCAGTCTGCTTGGTGTCGAAGCCGAGGCCGGTGAGGCGACGCTGCACGTCGCGGCGCTGGTTCTTGTCGAGGCCGATCTGGTCCTCGGTAATCTGAGTGGCCTCATCGGTGAAGGTCGCAGGATCGACGCCGGCGTTGAGGGTGCGCGTCGCGGTCGAGGGGCCGCTCTTGATCGCGGCAAGCCGCGCCAACGCCAGGGCCTTGAACTGGCCGTTCGGATAGGCCGAGAGGTAGGCGTTGAGCTCTTCCGGCTTGTTGGACTCCTTCACCGAGCGCCAGTATTCGAGTTCGACGCCGTCCGAGCCGCCAGTCGCCGCCGGCACGCTGCCAGCCGCCGTCGGCGCCGCGTTGGCAACCTGGGTGGTCGGGGCCTGGTTGAGATAGACGGCGCCGATCAGGTTGGTGTGGCCCCAGGGAAGCTGGCCCTTGTGGGTCTCTTCGTTGACCTGGGCGCGCACCGACGTCATCGCCTGCTGGATCTCGATGCCGGGCTTGGTGATGTTGTCGATCAGCGCGCGGGTGAACGGGCTGTTGTTGCCCTCCTGGCCGTCGAGCGCGGTCTGGCCGGGGCCGGTTGCGAACGCGATCAGCGTGCCTTCGCCGGACTTCATCTCGGCAAGGCCGCTCTGCACGTTGACGCTGCGGGTCGCGGAGTTCGACTTGATCTTGGCGGCGAACGGATTGTCGCGGCAGGCATCGAGGAAGACGAGCTTGACCTTGGCATCGCCCATGGTCTGCTCGAGTGTCAGGTCGATGTTGATCGCAGCGCCCAGCTTGACGTCCATCTCCGACTTGATGTCGGCGTCAACCGGCAGCAGGTAGTTGGTGCCGCCGACGGCGATGCCGTGACCGGCATAGTAGAACAATGCGATGTCGGAGCCCTGCGCCTTGCGGCCGAAGTCGAGCAGCTTTTCCGTCATCTGGTCGCGGCTGAGATTGGACCCTTCGATCACGTCAAAGCCGACATTGCGCAGCGTCGCCGCCATCGCCTTGGCGTCGATCGGCGGGTTCGGCAATTGCGCGACGTTCTTGTAGGAACCGTTGCCGACGACGAAAGCAACACGGCGGTCCGCCTTCGCGGCACTGACCGACAGTGCCATGCACATCAGCGAGGCGATGAGGGTGAGATAGCGCATCTGAAATCCCCAGAATCGAATTGCAGGCAGCAACAAATTGGCGACGAACCTACACGAAAACGCCCGGCTTCGCGCTAGCGAAACGACGGTTCGCCCAACCCACTGCTTCGCGGCCGAATGTGCACGATGGAATGCCCCTTCCAACGTGATCCAGATCACGTTCGACCACTTTGTTTTTGTCGCGCGACGCCGCGCGCCGGTTCATTGCGCGCGGGCCGGAATCGGGGCCGCCGGCTTCAGATTCAGGAGGTTGCCGAACAGGATCAGCGCCGCCCCGAGCACGGTCCAGCCGTCGAGCCGTTCTGAATACAGCAGCCAGCCGGCCGTCGCGGTGAGAGGAACCCGCAGGAAGTCCATCGGAACCACCACCGTCGCGTCCGCGTAGCGCATGGCGCTGGCGAGGCAATAATGCGCGAACGTGCCGCAGACCGAGATCACCGCCACCCAACCCCAGACATAAGTGGGCGGCCAGGCCCAGACATAGAGCGCCGGCAGGAAGCCTGCGACCGACTGCACGACCAGCATCCAGAACAGGACCGCCAGCGCGCTCTCGGTCCGGGTGAGCGATTTCACCAACGCCATGGACACGCCGAACCCGACCGCGGCGCCGAGCGCGATCAACTGGCCCTGATTGATCTCGCCGGTCGCGGGCCGCACGATGACGATCACGCCGACGAGGCCGAGCATGATCGCAGCGATCTTCCACGAGGTCATGCGCTCCGACAGAAAGCTCGCGGCGAGGATCGCCGTCCAGATCGGCATCGTGAACTCGATTGCCACCACCTGGCCGATCGGAATCAGCGTCAGCGCGAAGAACCAGCCGAGCTGTGAGACGTAGTGGATCAGATTGCGCGCGATGTGCTGCGGCAGGCGCCTCGTCCTGAGCGTCCCGAATCCGCCGGCGCGCCGGATCATCGGATACAGCATGCAGAGGCCGAGCAGCGAGCGAACCTCCATCACCTGGAAGACGTTCATCTCGCGCACGGCCTCGCGTCCCGCGACCGCCATCACCAGGGTCAGCGACAGCCACCCGGCCATCCACAATGCAGCCATCGTTTTGGACGGAGGAGTGGTCATTGGCGCGCGATGCGGAAGGAAAGGGCGTTGGAGGGCAGGCTGGTATCCGCGACATCAATACGGTTTACAACGGCCAAAACTGCGGATGCAGCGATGCACGGGTGCGTGCTAAGGGAGGGCCAACGAGCGAAATGGGAGAAACAGCTCATGCGTATCCTGCAGCCGGCCGAGTGGAAGAAACCGCGCGGCTTTTCCCATGGCGTCGTGGTCGAGGGGCCGGGCCGCTGGGTGGTGCTGGCCGGGCAGACCGGCGGCGACGAGGCGGGCGAATACGCCCCTGACATGGCGGGCCAGGTCGCAACCGCGCTGAAGCGGATCATCAAGCTGCTGGGCGAGGCCGGCGCCGGCCCCGAGCACATCGTCCGCCTAACCTGGTACCTGACCAGCCGCAGCGAATATGAGGCCGCAGGCGCCGGCATCGGCGCGGCCTGGAAGGAGACGCTGGGCCGCAATTTCCCGCCTTCGACGCTGCTCTACATCGGAGGCCTCGTCGACGACCGGGCCAAGGTCGAGATCGAGGTGACGGCGTTCGTTCCCAGCGCATAAAAAAATCGATCCGGCGCGGGCGCCGGATCGATTGTCGTGTCGTCGTACTGGCTTAGCGCGACATCGAGATGTTGGCGCCGCGGAACTGGCTGTCCGCGCGCATCGTGACCGTCTGCTTGTTGCCGGAGGTCCGCAGCGAGATGTTTGCGTTGAAACCAGCGGCGCTGGCGACCACCTCGAAACTTCCACCGCCACCGCGGCCCTGGAGCGAGCCGCTGATGTTACGGCTGGCCTCGCTCCAACCGCCGGTAATGGCGCTGCCTTCGGACCGGACGTTGGCGGCGAGGTTGAACTTGTAGGCGTCGCTGGCACAGGTCAGCGACATCTCCATGGTGGGCCCGATCGGAGCATATTTGGCCCGGCAACGGATGCGTTCGGTGGAGCCGTCATCCAGGGTGACGATCCCGCCGCCGCTCCAGCTGCCCGCGAGCGGGGCAAACGGGCCGGACTGGGCCTTGCTTTCAGTGTTCGCGAACGCTGCCGCAAGCAAAACGGCGGCCGCGATCAGCAGCCGCCGGCCTCCGGCGCGAGTCTCGATTGGTTTATTGGCGCGATGCTTCCCACCGCCCGCTGCACGGTATGCCTGCAGATGCTCCATTCCACTTCCCCGATCCGGCGTTGCCGCTGAGTTGACCGTTGGCATATGCACCATTGATCGAAACTTTCACAAGTCCCCCGCTGCCGATGGTGCCGGAAACGTTAGCGCCGGGCGCGGTGATCTTGCCGTCGGCGACTGTCAGCATGGAGCTTGCGGTCGGCTCGCAGGAACCGGACTTGGTCACGATGGTGACCTGCCAGTTGCCGTCATAGGGGGTCTGGGCGAAGGCGGTGGCGGCGAGGGTGCCGGCGAAAACTGAAGCGGCACAGAACGCCGCGATGCGACCAAAACGCATGAATTCCGTCCTTGAATTTGTCTGATATCCTGACGCTTATTCGGACGAAATGTGACGGAAATTTGTTGCAATGCCAAATCGAAAATTGTTCCTGTGGAAACAATGGTTTATTTGTGATTTTGGCTCCGATTTTTCAAGCGGAATCAATGCGGCTTCACGTTAAGGGTAAACGTCAGGACAGACTCGGCGCGGAAGTCGCGAACTGCTCGTCCTGAACCTTGGCCGGCAGTGCCTTGTGGACTTTGACGTAATCGATCACGTCGGCCAGCAATTTGAGCCCGAGCGGGGCGAGCGCGCGCTCCCAGAGTTCGCGGGCGGTCTCGCCCTTCTTGACGAAGCACCAGTCCTGCGCGGCGATGGCGCCGGCATCCATGCGATCGGCGAGATGATAGATCGTGCCACCGGCGATCGGATCGCCTTCCTTGATGGTCCATTCCACGGCGGCCTTGCCACGGTGGCGCGGCAGCAGCGAGGGGTGATAGCCGATCCCGCCGAACCGGGCGGCGGCGAGCGCGTCCTTTCCGATCCGGGCATGGCTATGCGCGGTGATGATCAAATCGGTGTCGGGCGCGATCTCGGAGGCAACCACCAGCTTCGGATTGGCCTGCACCACCACCTCGATGCCGGCCGCCCTGGCGGTCGCTGCAAGGCGGTCCTCGGCATCGGCCACCACGACCCGCGCGATCGACACGCTGTGCTCCCGGAGCATGTTCAGGGTGGTCACGCCGAAATGGCGGGAGCCGACGAGGGTAATGCGCATGTGTGTCCGATCCGTCTCGCAACTGCGTCATACCCCCGATAACACGTCCGGGCGCCGTGTCACCATCTGCGGGCCGTTTCTGCCGGTTATCAACAATGCGCCGGGCGCAGGAGACGGTGAATTCCGCGATTGCGCGGCCGACCGTTCCGGTGCTTGCATGCGCGCCATTGCACCGGCTCGGAGCGAGCGCATGCGCAGCGCCTGGTTCATCGTTCTTGCGACACTGATTGCGGCCACCCCGGGCCATGCCGGCGGGCCGTACCCGGCGGTCCCGCCCGAGATCGGCGTCGCGCCGTTCATCGGGCCGACCTGGGACGCTTATCGTTGCGCGGGGGGACCGGTCTATAATTTCTATGATGGCGCCTATTACGGCGAGGAGCCGCCGGCGCTCTATCGCGGCTACGCCTACCGGCCGCATTATCGCTACAGCGCCTATCGCCGACTGCCGCGGACGTACTTCTGCGTCGCCGACTAGCGTTGCCGCACGGCCACGGTCGAGCGGCAAATGATGATGTGACGGTTCCTGTGTTTCATTTCGAACAGAAAGAATCCATCCCGCCGTTAGAATGGCGATACCGGGGCTGGCGACATTTGATCCGGATCCATTTTCGAACCCGGCTTTGGCCGCTGGCCTGATCGCCAGCGGCCTTTTCATGCCGCGCGTCGCAAAATCATCTGACGGTAACGCGTTCTCAACCTGCCTGGCGTATCGACGAATCCGTCGCGGATTTGTAATGCGTACCGCGACACCGAAAATGTCCCGCCGGCGTGGGTGCGCCGCGCGGGCTTTTTCGCCGGGACCGATTTCATGCCGAGCGCGATTGAGCAGATCGTCGACATCTATGTCCGACTGAAGAACAGGCGCGGCCTCGACGAGCTGATGATGCACAGGCAGCGGCTCGCGGTCGATCTGAAGAGCAGGTCGGGCTATGATTTCAGCCTGCCGATCGGTCAGATCGACGAGGAGATCGCGATCATCGAGGCAGGTCTCAGCCGGCTGAAGGCTGGCTCCAACGATGCCGATACGACACGTTTGATCTGACGCGCTCAGTCGCGCCGGCCGCCGTCGATGACGGTGAACAATGGCCGCGCCGGGGTCGGCTCCGCCAGCAATTCCTCCACGAGTGCGGTGGCCGCATCGACATATTTTCGCGTTGGCTTGTCGAGCTCCCGCTTCGCCTCGTCGTCGAGCGCGACCTTGGCCGCCTCGACCAGCTTGCGCATCCGCGCCGCATGATCGTCGCCGGCCGTCAGGGTTGCGCGCGCCAGCGAGCGCAGCACGAACAGCTCGCCCTCGAGGCGGAGCAGACGATCGTTGAGCCTGGTGAGGACGGCGTTGAGGTCGGCCATTTCCGCGGTTCGTCGCTGTGGATTCGTCCTGATCTAGCGGCGATCGGTGAACGGAGTGCAAACGGCATCGGCGCAATTGGGCTGATCGTCCGCATGTCGCGGTGCCGCCGTTGTGACCGGTCGTGACGTCGCTTATGCGTGGGCACAGCATGGTTCCCGCACCACATGTCAGCCCGGGTGGACGTTTGGAGCCCGTGCGATGCGGTTTATCCCGATTGTGATCCTCTTGATGTCAGCATGCGCGGCTGCCGCCGCCGCGCCGGCGCACCACGCGCGCCCGCACCACCCCGTGGTCGTCCGTCCGGCCGAGGACGCGCCGGTGCCGCCCGGCTGGTACAAATTTCCCGGGTGGCCGCCGATCCCGCCGTCGGAGAACAGGAATCTCGATCCCTCCAATTTCGGCGGAGGCTGATCGCAGCTACGCAGCGCTTCGCGCCAGGTAGTCGCGCGCGAAGGCGAGATACCAGTCGAGGCAGCCGGGGTTGGCCATCGCCTCCTTGTTGATGACCTTCTCGACGGGCTGGCCGAGCAGCAGCTTCTTGATCGGCAGCTCCTGCTTCTTGCCCGACAGCGTGCGCGGGATCTCGGCGACGGCGAAGATCTCGTCCGGCAGGAAGCGCCGGGAGAGACCGGCCTCGATCGCCTTGTTGATCTTCTCCTGCATCGCGGCGTCGAGCGCGACGCCTTCGCGCAGCACCACGAACAGCGGCATGTAGCTGTCGCGGCCGAGATATTCGAGGTCGACGACGAGGGAGTCCAGCACTTCCGGCAAGGCTTCGATCGCGGAATAGAGTTCGCTCGTGCCCATGCGCAGGCCGTGCCGGTTGATGGTGGCATCGCTGCGGCCGTAGATGATGCAGGAGCCGTCCGGATTGACCTTGAGCCAGTCGCCGTGCCGCCACACGGGGCCGCGGCCGCTGCCGTCGAAATTGTCTGGATAGGTCTCGAAATAGCTTGAGCGGTAACGCACGCCGTCCTTGTCGTTCCAGAAGTAGAGCGGCATCGACGGCATCGGCTCGGTGCAGACGAGCTCGCCGACCTCGTCCGTGACGGCGCGGCCCTGTTCGCTGAAGGCTTCGACGGCGGCGCCGAGCAGGCGACACTGCATCGCGCCGGGCGTTTGTGGCAATTCGCGGTTGCCGCCGATGAAGGCGCCGGCGAAATCGGTGCCGCCGGAAATGTTCGCCCACCAGATGTCGGCCTGCGCCTTGCTGCCATTGGTCTTCGACAGTGCGGCGAAGCGGTCGTTGAACCAGGCTTGCGTGTCGGCGCTGAGCGGCGATCCGGTCGAGCCGAGGCAGCGCAGCCGCGACAGGTCGCCCGCGGCGGCAAGATCGATTTCGGCCTTGGCGCAGTTGGCGAAGAACGCCGCGCCCGCGCCGAAGAAGGTCGCTTTCGATTGCGCCACGAAGCGCCACAGCGTGGTCCAGTCCGGCTTGTCCTTGGCGCCGCCGGGGCTGCCGTCGAAGATGCAGCAGGTGGCGCCGCCGAGCAGGCCGCCGACTTGCGAATTCCACATGATCCAGCCGGTCGAAGAGTACCAGTGATAGCGCTCGCCGAAAGAGTTTTGGTGATAGGAGCAGCCGATGTCGTTGTGCAGGCCGAGCAGCGCCAGCACCACGATGACGATGCCGCCATGGCCGTGCACGATCGGCTTGGGCAGGCCGGTGGTGCCGCTGGAATAGACGATCCAGAGCGGATGATCGAACGGCAGCCAGGCCGGCTCGAACGTGTCAATCGCGGCGCTTGTCCTGGCGACAATATCGGAGAGCAGGGCATCCGGCGCGGCAGGCGCACCGGCCTCGCTGTGCAGGATGACATGCGCGACCGTGGGCAGCGATCGCCGCAGTTCGGCGACGACGTCGCGCCGGTCGTGCCGCCGGCCGGCATAGGTGACGGCGTCGCAGGCGATCAGCACTTTGGGTTCGATCTGCTTGAAGCGGTCGATCACGGCGGGCGCGGCCATGTCGGGTGCGCAGACGCTCCAGACCGCGCCGATGCTGGCGGTCGCGAGGAACGCGATGATGGTCTCGGGAATGTTGGGCAGATAGGCCGCGACGCGGTCGCCGGGCTTGATACCGTTATCCTTCAGATGCAGCGCGAGCGCGGCCGCCTTGCGCCGCAGCTCCGGCCAGCTCGTTTCCCTCAGCTTGCCGTCCTCGCCGCCGCTGACGATCGCGGGCAGGCCGGCGGCGTCGGCGGCTTCGACATGCCGGAATACCTGACGCGCGTAGTTCACCTGCGCGCCTGGAAACCAGACCGCGCCGGGCATCTTGCGCTCGGTGATCACGGCCGCGAACGGCGTCGGCGATTGCAGATCATAATAGTCCCAGATGCTGCGCCAGAAGCCGTCGAGATCGCGCACCGACCATTGCCGCATGTCTTCGTAGCTGCCGAAGGTGAGGCCACGCTGCTCGGCGAGCCAGTTGCGATAGAGGGCGATCTGGGGAACGAAAGGTGCGGTCATTGCGTGTCGGCTTCAGTTGCGGGGAAGGGGAGTTTAAGCCGTCTCGCAGCTTAGCAGAAGCCGCGGTACTAGCGGGCGGCTTTGACCGGGCTAACGGGTCCGGCCTTCGCCAGCGCGACGTGGCAGAGATCGCAACCATCGCTTCAACAGATTCGTCATTGCGAGCGCAGCGAAACAATCCAGGCTGTCACGCGCGGAACGATTCTGGATTGCTTCGCTGCGCTCGCAATGACGGAGGTGTGGGGGAACGCAATCTTGGTCTGTCAGCGTGGCGGAGCCATGCTGTCGGGGGCAAAGTCGGTCGGCAGGCCGTCGATGCTCTTCATGTTCTTCAGACCCCAGTATTTTCGCAGATTGTTGACGCCCTGCGCCGTCCAGTAGCGCACGAGGTTGCCACGCTCTTGCTTGTAGTCGAACAGCGGCACGCCCAGACCGCACGACGTCTGCACGAGGTCAATCGAGAGGCGTACGATTTGGCGGGCGCCTGCAACTTCCTCGAACTTCGGAACGAGATCGGCGTACTCCGGCGTGCCGCGCATCAGCGATCGACCCTGACCATAGAGCCGCAGGATCATCGGATCGCCATCGAAGGCGCAAAACATGATGGTCAGCCGCTTGTCGTTCGAGGCGACCAGATGCGCGCGGGTCTCGCTGCCGCTGCCAGTGCAATCGAGGTAGGCGACGTCAGTTTCTCCGAGCACCCGGAATGAGGACAGGCCCTTGGGCGAGACGTTGATGCGTCCCTTCGGCGGGGCGCTGGCGACGAAGAAGATCTTCTGCCGCTCGATGAAAGCCCTGTGCTCTGGCTCGATCCTTGCGAATTGCTTGCCCATTTCCGTCCGTCCTTTGCGTAGCGACGAAGCCGAGGCCGAAACTAACATGTCAAATGTACCGGTTTAAGGATACACGTTATCCTGGTATAAAGACCACCATGAAAGGACAGGATCCGATTGCTCCGGCACTCTCGCTCAGCGCGTTCTTGCGGGCGCTCCGGGAGCGCCAGTCTCCGGCGGAATTCGGTCTCGCCGCCGGACCACGACGGCGCACGCCCGGCCTCCGGCGCGAGGAGGTCGCTCAGCTCTGCGGATTGAGCGCCACCTGGTACACATGGATCGAGCAGGGGCGCGATGTGTCCGTCTCTGCTTCGACACTTGCGCGCCTCGCACGCGGATTGCGCCTGTCACGAGCCGAGCGCGGCTATCTGTTTGAGCTTGCGGGCAAGCGCGATCCGGAGCGGCCGGGCAACAGGGATGATCCACCTGAGGGGGTACTGGCCTGCGTCGATGCGATCGATGGTCCCGCCTACATCCTCGATCGCACATGGAGCGCGCGCCGTTGGAACGCGAAAGCGTCCCGACTGTTTGCGGGATGGCTCGATGCTGACGGCGAAAAAAACTTTCTGCGCTACATCTTCCTCCGGCCTGAGGCGCGAACTCTGATCCTGGACTGGACGTCCCGTGCGCATCGCGTCGTCGCAGAGTTCCGCGCCGTGGTGACGGGCTACGCCGACGATCCGGATATTCGCCGCCTCGTAGACGAACTGAGAATTGGAAGCTCGGACTTCGAGCGCTGCTGGGAGACGCAGGGGGTTTTGGCACGCGAAGGGGGCGAACGTGCGTTCGATCATCCGACCATGGGACTGCTGCGCTATCAGCAGGTGTCGCTGTCTCTTGCGGGCTGGCCCGACTATCGACTGACGATGCTTCTCTCTGCGCCAACCATACGCAATCGATGACCGGTATCGCGGCCAAACCCGCCGCGCGGCCCGCTCGCTCGTCAGCGTCCGTCTACTACCAACCCACGCCCGCCCAGCGCCGGCCGAATACCGGCGGCTTCGTCTTCACGGCTTGCCAGTCGAAGAAGTGATGCTTGCCGGACCATGCGTGCACCACGCCGCTGCAGATTTTGCATTTGAAGCTGCCGGAATGCGCTTCGCTGTGCTCTTCCCTGGTCGCGGTGTAGTTCATGCTGCAACCGGTGCAGGTGAATTCTTCGATCGTCCAGATGCTGTTGGCCATTTGCACGGAATGTTTTCTTGGGACCTCGGTGCACGGTAGGAGCGGGTCTTTGCATCGGCGTAAACTGGGGCAACGAAATCCGGTTAATCGCCGTTAGCCAAACCGGGCTCCGCTCCGAGCCAGTGCAGGATGTTCCGGGTGTTCGGAGCGCCGGTCAGTCCAAATCGCGCCGCCGACAGGTCCAAGCGCGCGCCTGGTCCGGCAGCTAGATTTCACCCAGTCGCCTCGGTCGGGAGGCGCGCAAGCGGGGGTGAGATGATGGGGACAAAGCTCGTTTTGACGGCCGCGCTGCTGTCGCTGGCAACGCCGGCATTCGCTGCGGATATCATCGCGCCTGCGCCGGTGAAGGCGCCGGTGCCGGCTGCGATCTTCACCTGGACCGGCTTCTATATCGGCGCCCACGGCGGCGGCGCCTGGAGCAAGTGGACAGGCATCGACCCGACCGATCCGACCGCGGTCTGGAGCTCCGTCACCGCCAGCGGCGGCATCGTCGGCGGCCAGATCGGCGGCAACTACCAGATCGGCAATGTCGTGGTGGGGCTCGAGGGCACCGGCGCCTGGTCCAGCGTCGCGCAGAACGCCGGCGGTCCGTTCGGCGGCGGCGCCGGCTTCACTTTGTCGCTCAAGAACGACTACATCGCCACGGTCGCCGGCCGGTTCGGCGTCGCCTTCGACCGCGTGCTGCTCTACGCCAAGGGCGGTGCGGCCTTCACCCGCGACAAGTACAATGCCAATAATGGCCTTGCCGGCGCGCTCGCCGGTTCTGCCTCGGGCAGCTTCAACCGCACCGGCTGGCTCGCCGGCGGCGGCGTCGAATGGATGTTCATGCCGAACTGGTCGGTGAGGGCCGAGTACAACTACATGGGCTTCGCCGCGATCACCGAGCAGCCGGCGACATCAGGCAACCTGGCGGCCACGCCGGCCAATGTGAAGCTGAACATCCAGACCGGAACGGTCGGCGTGAACTACCACTTCTAGCCGCGCAGGCGTTGCCGCAGGATCAGCCCTCGGTCCGGTCAAGCCGGAGCGGGAGCCCGGTCGTCTTGACGCCGGATGCGGGGCTGGCAATAACGGCTGGCCCGTGCATGTGCCGGAACCAGCGTCGATGCCGCAAAGAAAGTCGTGCCCGTGAAAAGCCTCCGTCAGCTCCTGACGGGAGAGGACATCATCCAGCTCGTGATCCGGCTCGGCCTGCTCGCCCTGCTGATCATCTGGACCTTCCTGATCATCCGCCCGTTCGTGCCGATCCTGGCCTGGAGCGGCGTGCTCGCGGTCGCGTTCTATCCGGCCTTCAGCTGGGTCGCCAAGATCCTCGGCGGTCGGCCCAAGACCGCCGCGGCGATCCTCACCTTGATCACGCTCGGCATCGTCATCGGCCCTGCAACCTGGCTCGGTATCAGCGCGGTGGACGGCGTGCGCGAGCTGGCGCACCAGCTCGGCACCGGCGATCTCGCGCTCCAGTCGGCGCCGGAGCAGCTCAAGTCGTGGCCGCTCGTCGGCCCGTGGCTCTACGACCTCTGGGACCAGGCCTACACCAACATCCGCGCGGTGCTGCGCGAAGTGGCGCCCTATCTCCAGCCGCTGGCAGGACCGCTGCTGTCGTTCGCGGGCGATGCCGGCGTCGGCACGCTCCAGTTTCTGGTCTCGGTGTTCGTCGCCGGCTTCCTGTTCCCGCATGGGCCGCGGTTGGTTGCGGCCAGCCGCGGCTTCCTGTTTCGCATCGTGCCCGAGCAGAGCGAGCATTTCCTGGGGCTCGCCGGCGCGACCATCCGCGCCGTGGCTCAAGGGGTGATCGGCGTCGCGATCGTGCAGGCACTGCTCGCCGGCATCGGCTTCAAGCTCGCAGCCGTTCCGAGCGCCGGCCTTCTCGCCTTCATCGTGCTGCTGCTCTCGATCGTGCAGATCGGCGCCTTCCTCGTGCTGCTGCCGGTGATCATCTGGATCTGGACCGCCAAGGACGTCACCACGGCGCTGCTGCTCACGGTGTTTCTCGTCCTGGTCGGCTTCATCGACACCATGTTGAAGCCGCTCGTGATGGGGCGCGGTCTGACCACGCCGACCATCGTGATCTTCGTCGGCGTGATCGGCGGCACGCTCGCCCATGGCATCGTCGGCCTGTTCATCGGGCCGATCATCCTGTCGGTTGCCTGGGAGATGATGATGGCCTGGATCAGGACGGAGGACCGGGCGGGGGCGGGCGCGAAGGCGAGCGAAGGCTGATCTTGCGTCCTCGAACGGCGCGATCTGAACGCCGTGTCGCAGCTGGCCCGAAGGCCCGCGGCCTGTGATCAAGGCGCGTCCCGAACTTGTCTATCCGACTAGACAAGTTACGATTGGGACGATTCTAATTTCGATTACGGCAGCAATGGCGAAGTCTTCCAAGCTGGTTGCCGCCAAGCGCGGCAAGGTATTGTTGGTCAGACGCCGGTCGGACGGCCTGTGGATGTTCCCGGGCGGCCGCAAGCGCGCGCGCGAGTCCGAGAAGGACTGCCTGCGGCGCGAGATCAAGGAGGAGCTGCCCAAGCTGAAGCTCGGCCGGATCAGCCTCTGGAAGGAAGTGAAGGCCAGGAACAAGCGCTCCGGCCGCAAGATGAGCGATGCGATCTTCATCGCCAAGGGCGCCAAGGGCAGGCTCGCGATCGGCGACAAGAAGGAGATCGACCGCGCCGCCTGGCAGAAGCCGCGCGGCATCCGCCTGACCCCGACCTCGCGCTATATCCGCGACCGCCTGTTTCCGAGGAAGCCGCGGCGGCGCGGCTGAGTTCGCGTTCTCGCGAAGTGGATACCGGTTGGCGTCAAGACAACGCGTCAAAATAGGAATCCAGGGCCCCGTTCCGATTCTATCGGAACGGACAACGGCTCTAGTCTTCCCGATCCACCGATCGGTCCCGCCCGGCGAATGACCGCGAGCGCGCCGCGCGCGGCTCCGGCGCGACGCGCCTTGCCGCCTCGGCCTCGCGCTGTTCCTTGCGCGCCTTGCGCGCGTTGCGCATCGCGCGCTTGACGAAGGGGTGCTGCGAATCCTCGGCGAAAAACAGCACCACCTCGCAACTCGGACATTGCCTGGAATAGCCGTCCTGCAACCGCCCGGCGCGATCGCGGAACACGGACTTGCAGCGCGTGCACTGAATCTGGACGAAACTCATGCGCGACCGACAATGACCGATGGGAATGGATCGTCAGGTGATCCCAAATGTCTGAAGAAAGCCTGAAGGCCTTGGTGAATTCACCGGAGGTCTTGTCGCAGCCGATGTCGTGCGCACGACGGCGATGCTCGCAAGATGCGGCCGGGCGTCATCGGCCCGCCGCGACTGGCGGCAGGCAGAGGTCGTCAACAGGCTCAGGTCGTTAGAGCTGCCCGACCAGCCGCTATTGCCTGGCTGCGAGCGTGTCGAGGCAATGGTTCAGATACGCGGTGCGATCCCTGGGCAGCACCTTGTCGAGATCGGCCTTCAGCGCGCATTCACGCTGCCGCAACTGCTCGGCCCGGCGCTTCTCGGCTGCCTCGCGGAATTCGGGAGCAACCTTGTTGGGATCGACCAGCGGCTGCGAGCGGGCAGGGGACGCCGCAAGGAGTGCAATGGCGGCGACGAAAATGAATGGTTTCAAATGAGCCTCCGTAAAAGAAGGCATCCTAGCCCGCGGCGCGCGCAGGCTCAAACCGGAGGTGCGGTACCCCGTTCCGGCATGATCGGGCCGCGCCAACAACCAACAGCGCGTGTGAACCAGTTCACAAGCACGCGACACATTCGCTGCTATGAAAGCGTATTGCTTGACCATTTCATTTTGAACGAAACGCCCCAGCGTCCAAGCGCTGGGGTTTTTCGTGCTGGACATGCGAGCAGCGCGTCCTCGATCGCAGCAGCCCGTGCATCCAGAGAAGCAGGTCCCACGCCGCGTTGAATGCTTCGGAAGCGGCGAGTTCCGATCCACAGCCAAAGATTTCGGGAGCGCGATGGCGCTCCGAACGTTGCCACGAGGCGTGCGTTGGCAGGGCAAATCCCATATGGATGGCGGCGAACCGCCGAATCGACAATGAGGCGGCTCGTGTTCGGTGGGTGACAGTTTACGACCAGAGACGGATTCAAGTGAGGCTTTCCAAAAAGGCGAAGGCGACCAAGACATCGCCAAAGAAGGGCAAAGGATCGCAGCGCGCCACGATCTCGTCTTCATCGCCCCTCGGTTCGATGGCTCTGCATCTGCTTGCACAATGGAAGCAGTCCGGACGCAGCGGCATCGTTTTTCTCGCCGAGAGCGAGAACAGGGCGGAGCGGCTCGGTAGCGTCATTCACGCGCTCGATCCCGCCTGCGAGGTCCTGGTGTTTCCGCGATTGAACACTTTGCCGTTCGATCAGCTCGAGCCGTCGCACGAACTGGCAGGGCGCAGAGCCTCGGTGCTGCGACGCCTCGCGAAATCCAGGAAGCCGCTCTTTCTGGTCTCGACGGCGGAAGCCGTGATGGAGCGCCTGCCGCCGCCTGCGAGCCTGTCGCGCCTGAGCGTGAGCCTGAAGGTGGGCGGCGCGTTTTCCGAGCGGGACCTGCGCGGGCGCCTCGAAGAGCTGGGATACGATCTCGAGGACGAGCCGGATTATCCGGGCGGAGCCCTGTTTCACGGACAGACCTTCGAGATATTTCCCGCGGGCGCGCTGGGGCCGTTCCGGATCGAGCATTCAGGCCGCGCCATCAGCCGGATCGTGGCGTTCGATCCGAAAGAGCACGACATCATCTTCGAGACCAGCGAGCTTCTGGTCGATCCCATGTCGGAGCGGCTGGCCTTCGCCGGCAAACGCGGCAAGCGCGCGACGCTGTTCGACTATTGCGGGCGCGCCAAATGGATCGCCGATGCAGGGGTCCCGTTGCATGTCGACGGCTGGCTCAGCACGATCGAGGAGGCCGCGCCTCGCGCGGAGAGAGAACGCGAATACATCGGACGGCGCGACTGGAAGCAGCTCTCCAGGGGCATGAAGGTGTTGCCGCGGACAGCGTCGTTCCAGCCCATCCCGGAGTTTTCGAAGCTGACCTCCTCCAGGAAGGCGCTGCGTGCCTTTGTCGAGGAGACGCGCCGGGCCGGCTCGCGGCTGATCCTGGTCGCGGCGCAGGAGGACGACCTGCGCGTGATGGAGCGGATGGGCGGCGTCAAGGCGCAGCGCTGCGAGGATTGGGACGAGGCTGCGCGCGGGCGGAGCGGCGAGGCGGCGCTTCTGGCCGATCTCGATGCGGGCTTCGTCGTCCCGGGGAAAAAGTCGCTCGTTGTCGTGACGGCGCCCGACGTGCTCGGCAGCCGGGCGCATCATGCGCAGCCGATGGCGCGGGCCTGGAGCGCGGCCTTCGACCATGCCGACGTGCCCGAGCAGGGCACGGTGGTCGTGCATCTCCAGCGCGGCCTTGCCGTGCTCGATGGCCTGCAGACCGTGAACACGGGCGGCGGCGCACTGCGCGAGATGATCCGCCTGGTGTTCGCAGGCGACAATGCGGTTCTCGTGCCGCCGCCCGATCTGGCGCTGATGTGGCCTTACGCAACCGAGCCCGGCAAGCTGGCGCTCGACAAGGCGGACGGCAGCTCATGGTGGGCCCGCCGCACCGAGGCCGAGCGCGAAATCCAGATCGCCGGCAAGGTGCTGGCCAAGCACATCAGCCAGCGCCGCAGGCGGCGCGCCGACAAGCTGGTTCCGCCGGGATCGGCCTATGAGAAATTCGTCGCGCGCTTTCCTTATTTCACGACGGTCGACCAGGCGAAGGCGATCCGCGACGTGCTGGAGGATCTCGCATCCGGCCATCCGATGGACCGGGTGATCTGTGGCGACGTGGGATTTGGCAAGACCGAGGTGGCGCTGCGGGCGGCTGCCGCTGTGGTGCTGTCGGGCAAGCAGGTGGCGATCGCGGTGCCGACGACGGTGCTGGCTCGGCAGCATGTCGCAACGTTCCAGAAGCGCTTCGCCCCGTTCGACATCGAGGTGGGGAACCTGTCGCGGGCGACATCCGGCGCCGAGCTGCGGGCGACCAGGGAGGGACTGCGCAGCGGCCGGATCAAGGTCGTGGTCGGAACGCAGGCGCTCGGCGGCAAGGACGTGAAGTTCGACGATCTCGGCCTCGTCATCATCGACGAGGAGCAGCATTTTGGCGCGGCGGAGAAGGCCAGGCTTTCCAGTCTCGCCAAAAATGTCCATGTGCTGATGATGAGCGCCACGCCGATCCCGCGCACGCTCGCCGCGGGCCTTGCCGGATTCCGCGACCTCAGCGTGATCGCCTCGCCGCCGGTTCACCGGCTTCCGGTCGCAACCAGGATTGCGCCGCTGTCGGATGCGGCCATTGCGTCGGCGTTGCTGCGCGAGCAGCGGCGCCATGGCCAGAGTTTTCTGATCTGTCCGCGCATCCAGGATCTGGATCCGATGCTGGCGCGGGTGCAGGCGGTGGCCGGTGATCTTCGCATCGTGTGTCTGCACGGCAGATTGGCTGCCGACGAGATCGACGACCGGATGATGAGCTTCGTCGAGGGCAGGGCCGACGTCCTGCTCGCGACCAACATCGTGGAGAGCGGCCTCGACATTCCGCGTGCGAACACCATCGTGGTCTGCTGGCCCGAAAAGTTCGGCCTTGCCCAGTTGCATCAGCTGCGCGGACGGGTCGGACGCAGCGGCATCCGCGCGTTCGCCCATCTGCTGACCGAGACGAATTCCGGGCAGTCGGAGAAGCGGCTGGCCGTGCTCGAGGAGTTCAGCCGGCCGGGCGCCGGCTTTGCCATCAGCGAGCGCGATCTCGATCTCAGAGGTGCGGGCGACCTGTTTTCGGAGCAGCAATCCGGCCATGTCCAGGTGTTCGGGCCCGTGCTCTACAGCCACCTGCTGAAAATGGCTTCGGAGAAGGTCGACGAGGAACGGGCCGCGGTGTGGGTGCCCGACCTGAACCTGCCGGTCGCGGACATGCTGCCCGAGACCTATGTGCATTCCGAGCCCGTGCGGCTCGAACTCTATGCGCGCGCCGCAAGATGCAGCAGCGAGGACGACCTCGTCGACCTCGAGGAGGAAACCTCCCGCCGCTTCGGCCCGCTGCCGAAAGTCGCGCGCGACTTCTTTGCCGCCGCGAAGCTCAGGCTCGAATGCAAGCGAAGGGGCATCATCCGGCTCGACGTCGGCCTCGGGGCGGTGGCCGCAACGTTCCTGCCCGGACGGTTGCGGAAGTCGAGAGGGAAGTCACTGCAGCGCGACGGCGATCGCGTCGTCTATCACAGCCAGATGCGCGACGCGCCGTTCGAGCGGGTTGAAGAGTTGTTCGAGGTGCTGGACGAGGGGTGAGGACGGATGCGCCGATCTGGCGCCGTCTTCATCCAGCCGGGTCAATCAGACAGGTGACATCAGTCACTTCGAGGCGTGGTCGATCTTGTGCCCCAAATGCCCGGTGTCGTGATCGCGGCGCAACTGGCTCAGCGACGTCTCGTTCAGCTGAGCCAGGACCTCGCTGAGCTGGGTCGCATCGGGGTAGCCGGCCGCAAAACCCTTTCCGTAGATCTTGCGCAACGTGCCAACCAGCGTGTTGCCGTGCTTCTTGCTGATCCCGCCATCCTTGTCCCGATGGCGGCCATCCAGGCCCGATTCCTTCATGTGTCTCTCCCTGTGTGGCGTCTTGAGCGCCTGGAGAGAGCGTGCTCCCAAATGAGTTGATTGGCAACGGCGCGGCGCGCGGGCGTTGAGCGGCGGTTCGTGCCACCGCAAGGGCGTTGCGCTCGCGTATCTATCGCTTAGCTGTGATGCCGCGTCAGATTGCGGCGGGACGGTTGGCGCATCACATCAGCCCGAGCGGGTTACTCGATTGGAACCGATACGATGCGCTCTGTTCTGGCCATGGGTCTGTTGATCGTCCTGTGCACCGCCGCAAACGCGGCGACGGCGCAACGCTCCCGCGCACATCATCCGCGCTCTCCCGCGGTCGATCGTTCCGGCGCGGACGTGAATCCGCGGGCGCGCTTCGCGGTCCCCGGCTGGAGCGATGAAGCAACGCAGCGGTGGCTGAACAGCGCCTCGTCCAATGTCGGTCGAGGCGGATAGCGGATCGGTTACGTTGTCGGCCAGCGCTGGCGACCGTCGCAGATATGGAAAAATCGGCGACGTGCTGTGAACCGGCTCACAGTCGGTCTCCGAGGCCGCTGCTATGAAGGCCGCATTGCTTTACCGATTGATATTTTGAAAACGCCCCAGCGCTTCCCACCAGGCGCTGGGGTTTTCATTTGGATCACGGCAACGCCAGGAGTTCGCGAAGCGCGATCCGACGGCTGGGTGATTTCTGAAAAGGGAAGGCGGGGCGGCTACGCGGCCTGCTCCTCGAACGAGGTGTATATCCGGCCGGTTGGATCAACGATCTGAACGTCCCAGCACCCGTCCGCGACGAGCTCTCTGGCCTTCTTGAGGGCGGCCTCGAGTGACAGCCGCTTGAGGCTGACGACGCCTGCCGTGTCGAAACCGTTGATTTCAAACATGCCGCTCCCTCCTGTTTTGCTGAATCTTACACCTTTTGAGGGCGTTGTCTCGCGGCTTTGTCGCGCTTCGGAGCAGGCTGCCCCATTGCTCATTCCATCGCCTGGGCCCCGCAATCGGCCGGGGCGGCCGGGCCTGCCGGGCGGCCCGGCCGCTAACGTGAAATTAAGCCGAAAAGCCTACAATTTTAGACAGTTGTAGGTGGGTGCTGCGTAGAGGAGCCGTCGCGAGGACGTTCCGGCGTCGGCTTCCTTTTGCTCGCTCATGAGGTCAATGCAGATGACCACGACTTTGGAAGCGCAAGGCCTCGTCGAACAACTCGACCCGGCAGCGCTCGCGCTCGCAGCCGCAGCGCCCGAACCCGCCGCACCGGAAGCTCCAGTTCCGATCAAGCGCTCCAGCCGGAAATCGGTCCTGGCGCTGTCGGTGTGTGCCCTGGCCATCAACGGCTCGGCGGCCATCTATACATCGCCGGCCGATTTCTCGTCGTTGAATATCGGCAGTCTGGCCGAACTGCTTCCGCGCCGGGACGCACCCGCACCGAAACCGGATCCGGTCGTCGCCGCCTTGAAGGATATCCAGTCGGCCCAGCAGCAGCACACGGCTTCGCTGCAGGAGAACAACCAAGCATTGCAGCAAAATGCCGCCCTGCTGCAGCAGGACACAATGGTGCTGCTGTCCCTGCGCCAGAGCATCACGGACGAACGCTTCGACGTGAGGAAGATATCTTCGCAGCTGTCCACGCTGATCGCGAAGGTGGACTCGCTGCAAGGCGCAATGATGTCGGACGTCACGTCCTCCATTCGAAGAGCGAATGCTCGCTATGGACTGTCCGCGGCGATGCGCAAACGGATGGTCCGGCAGTCGAAGTCGGTGGGGCCTGTTTCGGTTGGTGGAGCGCCGCTGAGCATGCCGGCTGCAGTTGCGGCGCCGGAAAGCTGAAGATAGGTCGAACGAAACGCTTGGGACTGTGCCCGCACTGAACTGGCCCGCTGGTTCACGCTGGCGGGCCTCGGCGCTCCCGGCGCTCTGATCCGCAATTGAATCGGCAGCCGGGAGCCTTGGGGGCTGGAATGCAAGCCGTGCCACGCTCGCTCTTAAGCTGCAATCCGTGAGACGTCGAACTCCGGTAGTTGTACGGAGTCCATTTTCGGAACGGGGTGTTCTACTGTGAGAACACCGGCGAGATTTGAGTACCAGCCAATTTCTAGTTGTCCGGGAATGCCGCAGTGGGGGCTGGAACCACCCTGCGGCTTTTCCCGTTGGGCTTAGTTCCTAGCCGTCGCGGCACGGAACGCCGAAGTTGTCGCAGGTGAGAGCGAAGGTTTCTTTCGCCTTCGCATCTTCAAAGCAGAAGCGCGTGCCGACATCGGCATGATCGATCCACCAATCAAGTTTACTGTCCTTTGCAATGCGGGAGGCTTCTCCTCGCAGCAGATCCAACTGTCTTCCAGCAACGTAGACGATCAGGCAATTTTCCTTGGTCATGAATGACGTCCTTATAATTGAAGCAACGGCTCAATTTGATTCCGACTAAAAATGAAAATCGTGTGGCGTCTCCCGAGAGAAGACGATCATTGATCCCGCTTCAGCTTGCGTCGTCCCCAATGCGGTTCCTTGCCCTTGGGACTGAGCTCGGCGACGTGATGTCTGTTCAGCGGGTCCGTGTGGTTTTCGCAGACCCTCCGCCTCCGACGGAGTGCCCCTTTTGGGCAGTTCATTTCGCCACTTCACCGGCGTAAATTGAACTTGCCGACCGTGCTGGCTTTGCCCCTTCCAGCCCCAGCAAGGAAAGGCAGGCGGCCCTTCCACGCTATCAGCGAGGCGGGGTCGCTGCGTGTGGGGACGTGGAAAGGCAGCGCCACGGTTCACGCTGGCGGGCCTTCCTTGGGAAATTTACGGGTGGCTGTCCGCTGTGGGGTGGCGTTGCAAGCTTCGATAGCTTTCCGATAATACTCCGCCACCTTGAGAAGACCCTCACGCTCAAGATCGAGGGAAGCGATGGCTGCGTGCTCTCTGCAAGCGCGTTCGAGCCTGCGGAATTCCTTTAATTCCCGGTTCAACGACTGCTCCTCAGGCCCGAGGGACGCGATAAGCGGCGAGACCGGCAATGTATCCAATTGCCGAAAGTTCCCGCTTCATCAACTCGCACGCGAAATATGGCCTTTTTGCAGCGGTCTCACGTGCGTTCGAGCTCGCGAACTGCGGCGGCATGCCGCTCTCGAAATCTGGCCTGACCTCAGCTCCGCGGCGGCCGCAACCGGCACAGATGAAGCGCGGCTCGATACCAGAGAGGCGAACATCGTCAGGCCAGCGATCGGCGCTCAGAGCGATATGATGGCCGCAATGGCAATAGACGAGGACGCCGCGCAAGCCCATCTCCCGCATCTCGCCGAAGGTGATCTTGACGGGGCGGCCGTCAACGTGCGTGGGCGTGTGGCGGCGGGCAGGGCGGGGCATGCCGCCATCGAAACGCGGCGCAGGCCAGAGTCAAATTATCAATCCCTTGGGTCTCGGAACGCGCGCGAGCTACTGCGCGTCGTGGGGGCTTCGGTCCCGCGCTCACGCCGTCGGCGCTGAACTTGAACGAGCTAGGTTCGCTTGGCGATTTTTTCTTTTGCCCTTTCTGGGCGTGGCCAGCTGTCGATCATGCTTTTCAGGCCGATCCCATCGAGTTGCAACCGCTCCCCCCGACGGCGGAAATCGGGCGGCCCAGCGCTGTTCGAACCTTCGTTGAAGGTCTAGGGGGATGGTACTCATAACCCGCCTCCGTCCTCCTGCTCTGGTCCTTAACGCGTGTCGCGGTCGAAGGCTCCTTACGCGGCCCGTCCTTGTCCTGAGCGGGGCGCCGGAGTCTGATCAGCCGCATGGGGCAATATCAACACGACATCGACGAACTCGCGCGCATGGAGCGCATCTGCCTGGAATTGGCAGGGCAGGCGACCACGGCTGAGGAGCGCGCCGGCCTGCTTGTTACGGCGAACAATTACAGGGCCGAGATCTCCGACCGGGAGAGCAGCAATCGAATTGTCAGCACAGTGCCCACACGGGGCTTTTTCAATCGGTTGATGGTCTGCCGTAAGCTATTGAATTTGCTTGGTGAGCGCGCTGGGGCTCGAACCCAGGACCCCGTGATTAAAAGTCACGTGCTCTACCGGCTGAGCTACGCGCTCCCATGGCCGCGGATGGCTTTCAAGATCGATCGCCATCGTCTTCGGACATTCGAGAAGCATGTCTTACCGCTGCGCTGAAGCTCGCGTCGCGGGGAAAAACCGGCTGTTTCCGGATCATGCTTTCGGCCCGCGCTGTGTAGGGTGAGTGGCTGCTGAGGTCAATAGCGCGGGTGGCTGCCGCAACTCTTGGCAGGAGCGGGGATTTGCTCGCGGTGTCCGCAGCTTAAGCCGGAATTTTCAACCCGATTGGCGGCCCGCTATCCACTCCGAACGCTGCCTGTGGCTTGCCGGCGCGGAGGTTTCACCCGCGCCGAGAGGCCACCCGGCCGTCAGTTCGCCTCGCGCCGCACCTCGTTCGACACGGCTTGCGGCGTGCCGGCGGGGGTCGGCAGCGCGACCGGGCGCAGGCCAATCAGCTCGGCGGTGCGGATTGCGCTGTCGCGCCAGAACTGGAACGAGTTGATGCGGCTGAGCTCGAGGATCGCGATCGCGACCGCGGCCAGGAACGGCAGGCTTTGCAGCACCAGCACGCCGGCGAAGATGTAGATCTCGGTGATCTGCCGGAAACTGTTGGAGGCGATCAGCACGCCGGCGCCGATCAGGAGCAGGGCGCCGATCACGGCCTCCCAGAACGCCTGGAACTCGATCGACATCCTGGACAGGCCGCCCTTGGAGGTGCGCGCGAAGGCGATGTGCTCGGTGATCAGTCCCTGCGCGACCGCGCGCGACACCGTCCACTGCACGCTCATCGCCGCGATCATCGCGCCCAGCATCTGGCCGGGTTTGATCGCGACGCGCGCCCGGTACATCGACAGGAAATGCGCCAGCGAGACGACGAAGGCGCCGATGATCGGCAGCGTCAGGATCTTGTCGGGGATGGCGATGTCGGCAAAGGCAACGATCGGCACCCAGACGAGGTTGAGCAGCGCCACGACCACGCCGAGGCTTTCGGCTCCCAGCCAGTTCAGCCAGCCGAGGCCGTATTCGCGCTTCTGGTCCGGCGTCAGCCGGCTCCGGCCGGGCAGGAAGTGCCGCCAGTGCTTCTTCACGATCTGGAGGCCGCCATAGGCCCAGCGGTGACGCTGCTTCTTGAAGGCCTCGTAGGTGTCGGGCAAGAGGCCCTGGCCGTAGCGGTGGTTGGTGTAATGCGTGACCCAGCCGAGCTCCTGGATCGCAAGGCCGAGATCGCTATCCTCGCAGATCGTGTCGCTTGACCAGCCGCCGGCCATGTCCATCGCGGCGCGGCGGATCAGGCACATCGTGCCGTGCACGATGATGGCGTTGGCCTCGTTGCGCTGGACCATGCCGATGTCGAAGAAGCCGGCATATTCGCCGTTCATGATGTAGTGCATGATCGACAGGTCGCCGTCGCGATGTTCCTGCGGCGCCTGCACGAGGCCGACGCGCGGGTCGGCGAAAGCCGGCACGAGGTCCTTCAGCCAATCGGGATCGACGACATAGTCGGCATCGAGGATGCCGATGATCTCGGCATCGACGGCGGTGCGGTCCATCGCGATGCGCAGCGCGCCGGCCTTGAAGCCCTGCACCTTCTCGGCGTTGATGAACTTGAAGCGTTCGCCAAGCGCGCGGCAGTGGTCCTGGATCGGCTGCCAGAAGGCGGGATCCGGCGTGTTGTTGATGATGACCACGCATTCGTAGTTCGGGTAGTTCAGCCGCGACAGCGCATCGAGCGTCTGCTTGAGCATCTCGACCGGCTCGAAGTAGGCCGGGATGTGGATCGAGACCTTCGGGTAGTAATTTTCGGGAACGTTCTCGACCGGCTTGCTCTTGGCGAGCAGCCGCTGCGGCGGCCGGCCGAAGGCGACGGCCGCGATCTCGTCGATGCGTGCCATCGCGATCAGCACCAGCGGAACAAGCAGGATCATGCCGAGCGTCAGCGCGAAGGCCGAGCCGAAGATGAAATAGTGCCCGTTCCAGAACGCGAACACGGTGGCGGCCCAGGCGCCGACGCCGTTGGCGGTCGCCGACAGCAGGAACGCCTGCCTGGCGGTCGGCTGCTGCAGCCGCAGGATCGGAAGCGACAAGAGGACGCCGACCAGCAGCGCGATCGTCATCAGCTTCCAGTAATCAGGGTTCTCCACCGGGCCGGTCCAGGCGAATTTCGGCTCGCGGCTGGCGTTGAGGATGCCCCAGTACGGACCGACGCCGCCTTCGAAGAACTTCCAGGGCTGATCGATCGCTTCGACGATGTTGTATTCCATGCCGATGGCTTCGGCGCGGCTGACGAAGTTGCGCAAGGTCAGCGCCTGCTGGAACGGACCGGGGTCGGCGTTGCGCAAGTTGTAGCCCTGGCTCGGCCAGCCGAACTCGGCGATCACGATGCGTTTGCCGGGGAACAGGTTCCGCAACAGGTTGTAGCGGTCGACGGCCTGGTCGACCGCCTGGTCCGAGCGGAAGTTTTCCCAATAGGGCAGCACGTGCGCGGCGATGAAATCGACGTTGGAGGCAAGGTCCGGATTGTCGCGCCAGATGTTCCAGATCTCGCCGGTCGTGACGGGCACGCGGACCGCGCCCTTGACCTTCTTGATCATGTCGATGAGGTCTTCGACCTTCTGCTCGCCGCGGTAGATCACCTCGTTGCCGACAACGACGCCGACGACGTTGCTGTTCTTGCGGGCAAGCTCGATGGCGGCCTTGATCTCGCGCTCGTTGCGATCCTTGTCCTTGTCGATCCAGGCGCCGACGGTGACCTTGAGACCGAACTCGGCCGCGATCGCCGGCACCAGCTCCACGCCGCCGGTGGACGAATAGAGGCGGATCGCGCGCGTCATCGTCGACAGCGTCTTCAGGTCGGCGCGGATTTTCTCGACGGTCGGGATGTTGTCGATGTCGGGATGGGCCGAGCCTTCGAACGGCGCGTAGGAGACGCTGGGGAGCAGACTCCTGAAGTCGGGCGCGGGTTCCTTGTCGCGCAAGACTCCCCACAGCCCAGCGTGAAGTGCGGACACAAGCAACAGAACGGCGGCGACAACGCGCATCGCGGCTAAACCAAAAGGGGCTGGGGTGGCAGGGAAGCGGATCTGACCCCGAGATCCGACCGAGTCCGCGGCAAATGGAGCATATCTCTGCCGCGCGGTTTCACAACTGTCATGGCCTCATGTCCTTATGAGGGCATGTCCTTTTTCGAAGAACGCGTCGCAGTGCCAATCGTTTCTATGGCCGGTCGTTCATGAACGGAGGCTGAAGCGACCCGCTGCTATTTCTGGGGCGCCGGTGTCGGGCTTGCCGCAGGCGCGGGGCTCGCGGCGGGCTGCGGGGCCTGCGCGTTGCCCGATGTCGGCGCTGCCGGCTGGGATGCCGCGGCCGCCGCCTGCTGCGGCTGGGAGGCCGGATTGATCCAGCAGGCGTGCACACGGCTGTCCAGGGTCTCGGCGACCTTGGGATCGATCTGGCCGCCGAAGCGGGTCAGGCAGCGGAAGGCGGCCTGGATGTGGCCGCCGGGGCAGCCGAAGCGGTCGTAGAGGTCGAGATGGCGGAACGCGGTATCGAGGTCATCCCGCCACATTAGCCGCACCACGCGCCGGCCGAGCCAGACGCATTCGGGGTTGCCGGCCGGGCCGTTGATGACCTGGGCGGCTTCGGCGAACTCGTCGGTGCGGCGCTGGTTCTGGGCGGCATCCTTGGCGGCGGCGTCGGCGGGCTGGGCGGCGGCTTTGCCCTGATCGGGGGCGGGCGTGCCGCTCTGGGCGGAGGCGCCAGCGAGACCAGCCAAGGCCAGAAGAGAGGAGACGGCCAAGGTGGCGGCGAACTGCCGCAGGACCGCATTTCGTGACTGACGCACCCGTTGCCGCATGAATTCCCCAACTTCTCCGCTGACCGCCCGCGTCAGGATCCCGCGGACGCGTCGGTGATGGCGTCCAAATGGGTCTCCAATGCGGCGGAAAATTCCCGGCCAGTTGCATGACCTGTATTTCGAATTTTGTCCAGCAAAGTCACGATCCTAGGCCTCTGTCGAACGGCCGCAGGTAAATTCCTTGGGGGAGGGAGGGATCCGCTCCGAACCACCCCCTTGGCAGATGGCGCGCGAGCAGGTAATCGACGGCGCTTCGCGGAGGACGGAACCGATTTCACTTCGTACGCCACTGGCGCTTCTGCTCGTTTCACTGGGTGCGATTGCTGCCGTGTGGTGGTGGCTGGCCACGCCAATCACGCTCGCGCGCGCCCCGATCGACCCCGCCGACAAGGTTCAGTGCGTCTCCTACGCGCCGTTCCGCGGCGAGCAGTCGCCGCTGAACGCATGGACCCATATCGAGGCCGACCAGATCGAGCAGGACCTGCGCCAGCTCAAGGAGATCACCGACTGCGTCCGCACCTATTCGATGGAGAACGGGCTCGACCAGGTTCCGGCGATCGCCGCCAAGGTCGGCGGGCTCAAGGTGCTCCAGGGGATCTGGCTCTCCAGCAACCGCGCCAAGAATTTTGAGCAGGTCGCGCTCGCCGTTCGCCTCACGAAGGAATACCCCGACATCATCACCTCGGTCATCGTTGGCAACGAGGTGCTGCTGCGCGGCGAGATGACGACGGCCGACCTCGTCTCCTTCATCCGCGCGGTGAAGGTGCAGGTTCGCGTGCCCGTCACCTATGCCGATGTCTGGGAGTTCTGGCTGAGGAATCGCGAAGTCTACGAGGCCGTCGACTTCGTGACGATCCACATCCTGCCCTATTGGGAAGACGTTCCGGTGCGCGCGAAATTCGCGGCTGCCCATGTCGAACAGATCCGCGAGCGCATGGCGGTGGCGTTTCCGGGCAAGGAAATCCTGATCGGCGAAACCGGCTGGCCGAGCGAAGGGCGCATGCGCGAGGGCGCGCTGCCGTCGCGCACCAACCAAGCGCGCGTGGTCTCTGAAATCCTGAGCCTTGCGAAGGCGCAGAAGTTCCGCGTCAACCTGATCGAGTCCTACGACCAGCCGTGGAAGCGCAAGCTGGAAGGTACCGCGGGCGGCTATTGGGGTCTCTATGACTCCGTGCGCCGGAACCTGAAATATCCGCCGGGCGAGCCGATCAGCAATTTCCCGTACTGGAAATGGTACATGGGCGCGGGTATGGGCCTTTGCGCGCTGGTGTTCGCGGTCGCTATCATCACGCTGCGCCGGCGGCCCTGGACGCCGCGCTTCTCGACCTGGCTCGGCGTCGCCATCTCGGCGACCACGGCAGGCGTCCTGCTCGGGGTCGGCGCCGACAAGGTGTACTATGAGAGCTACGGCTGGGGCGGCTGGCTGCACTGGGGTGCGCTGCTCGCCGCCGGCATCCTGTCGCCGATCTTCTGCGCGCAGGCGCTGGTGATCGGCCGCAGCCTGCCGACCTTCCTTGATCTGCTCGGCCCGAGCGAGGGGCGGAAATGGTCAAAGCTCACCGCCGTGCTCGGCCTCACGCTGGCGGTGACGGCGGTGATCGCGGCACAGACCGCGCTCGCCTTCGTGTTCGACCCGCGCTACCACGACTTCCCCTACGCCGCGCTGACGATGGCGGTGGTGCCGTTCGCGATCCTGATGCTGAACCGGCCGCAGATCGGCGTGCGTCCGATCGCGGAAGCGGTGTTCGCAGGCGTGCTCGCGCTGTCGGCCGCCTATGTGCTCTTCAACGAAGGCCGCGACAACTGGCAGTCGCTGTGGACCTGCGCGATGTATCTCTTGTTCGCGCTCACGCTGTGGCGGGCGCGGGCCGAGCAAAGCCAAGAATGAGCAGGCCGATCGCGAGGCCCGACAGCACGACATTGTAGAGCACGATGCCGAGGCCGGCGGCGACAACGCCGACGGTGAGCAGCACGATCGACGGCCGCATCAGGTTCAGCGTCGCCACCACCAGCGCGACGATGCCGAACACCGAATTCTTGAACAGTACGGTCGAGACCGAACGCGCCTTGCACATCAGGGTCTGCAAGCCGGCGTCGCAGGCGAGTCCGACGTTCGAGTTCTCGATGCCGAGATAGCGCAGATAGATCGCATAACCGACGGCTACGAAGCCGACGACGATCAGGAACTGCACCTGGTAGGGCGTGAGGCGGAAGGGCTTTTTTGTCATGCGCGCAATATGGTCGGGATGACGGGAGGGGGCAACAGGGGCGACCAACTTTTCTGTCCGTCGCTCGCAAGCCGTTACTGGTTAGCTACCCGATCCAATCGGCACGACCATTCCCTACCGCCTGAAGAACGACGACAACGTCGATCCCGCCGAGGCCGTCTCCGGCTTGGCCGGTGCTGCCGGCTGCGCCGCAGGTGCAGGCGCGGGCTCCTCGCGCTTCGACGAGCGCTTTGAGGAATAGCTGCGGCGGCGCTTGTCCGGCTTGGCTGTGGGGGCGGGCGCAGGTGCGGTCTCGGCTTGCGGCGCCGCATCCGGATTCTTCTCGGCGTTCTTTTCCTGAATCCGGTCCTGAGACTTTTCTTGTCCCTTTTCCGAACCGCCGCGCATCGATAGCCGCTGGCCGTCGAACACGGTGGTCTCGCAGTGACGGTCGTTCTCGGCGAGACCCGCGCAGAGCTTTGCTGCGGCGGCCGCGTTGATCAGCGGGCCGGCGCCCAGTCGCAGCTGCATGCCGAGGCCGGTGGTGCCTTCCTTGATCATGATGATCGGCCGCAGCGTGGCAACTTCCGGATTCGATTTGGTCACGCCGCGCCAGAGCGCGCGCAGGCCATCGATCGAGTTGGCGCCGCCGAGATCGATCGCAAAGCGCGTTTGCTGAACCGCGATCGCGGGAGCCTCGCTTTCGGTTGCCTCCGGCGGCTTGGCTGATGCGGCTGCGATTTCGGTCGGGGCGGGTGTCGGCTCGGGCTTCTTCTCGGCGGTCTTCTCGGTTGTCTTTTCAGTCGTCTCGGGCTGAGTCAATTTCGACGCGGCGGGATCAGGCGGTGCCATGATCGACTTGGAGGGCACCAGCGGAAGCATCGGCAGCGCCGATGTCGTCGCCGGCGACTGCTGCACGAGGGAGGCTGCGGCCGCGCTCTGCGGCGGCGGGCTCGACGGCTCCTTTGCAGCCTCCTTCACGGTGTCTTTGGTCGGCTCCTTCGCCTGTTCCTTTGCGGCTGCCGCGCGCGGCTTGTCGCTGGATGGAGATGGCATCGAGACGACCGGCGCGACGCTGGGCGCCGCAGGCTGTGCGTCGGGCGCCGGCGTGTCCTGCGGCTTCGCGCTCTGCCTGGCGATGGCGCCGGTGACGGAATCGAGCCCCTGCTCGAGCACGGTGACGCGCGAATAGAGCCGGTCGCGATCAGCGTTCAGTGTCTCGACGGCGGCGGCGAGGCGGCGCGCCTCGTTCTGGCTTTCCCTGGTCAGTAGCTGGAGCCGGTCGGCCTGGCGCACGAGATCGGCGGACGCCACCTGGTCGCGCCGCCAGCCGAGCTGGGCCTGGTTGGCCATCACCGCGATGACGACGGCGCCGACGGCCGCAACGCCCCAGGAGCCCAGCCGCCACATCATGCGGCGGTCGAACGCGCTTTCCTCGGCCAGAAGTCCGGAGAATAGCCCGCCAGTCTCCTTGGTGCCGAAGGCATCCGCCAGTGGGTCGGAATCCTTTGCCATGAACGTTAAGTGCCCAGCCCCGTTCAGCTTCCCCGAATCAATCAGGGAACATTAACAGGAAAAGCGTGTCGCACTTGAATTCCGGGCGTTTGCGGGGGTAGCAAGGCGGGCAGCATAGGGGCGGCCTGCCGCCTGCCGCGCCAGTTGATTCGGCCGTATCTGACAGGATCTCGATGACCGCCCGCTCCAGCCTCACGATCGTGCTCGCCGCCGGCGAAGGCACGCGCATGCGCTCACACCTGCCGAAAGTGCTGCATCCCGTCGCTCACCAGACGCTGCTCGCCCATGTGCTCACCGCCGCCCCCAAGGGAACCGGCACCTCGCTCGCCGTCGTGATCGGCCCGGATCATCAGGCGGTGGCCGATGAGGCGAGGCGCATCCGCCCCGACGCGCTCACTTTCGTGCAAGCCGAACGGCTCGGCACCGCGCATGCGGTGCTGGCGGCGCGCGAGGCGATCGCGCGCGGCGTGGACGATCTGCTGATTGCCTTCGGCGACACGCCGCTGATTTCGGCCGAGACCTTTGCGCGTCTGCGCGCGCCGCTGGCCAACGGCGCCGCGCTCGCCGCGCTCGGCTTCCGCGCCGCCGACCCCGCCGGCTATGGCCGCTTCATCGTCGAGGGCGACCGCCTGGTCGCGATCCGCGAGCAGGCCGATGCCAGCGCGGACGAGCGCAAGATCGATCTGTGCAACGCCGGCGTGATGGCGATCGACGGGCGCCGCGCGCTCGCGATCCTGGATAAAATCGGCAATGCGAATTCCAAGGGCGAATATTATCTGACGGATGCGGTCGAGATCGTCCGCGAACAGGGATGGGAGTCCGTGGTGATCGAGACCAGCGAGGACGAGGTGCGCGGCATCAACACCAAGGCGCAGCTCGCCGAAGCCGAAAGCGTGATGCAGGCGCGCTTGCGCAAGGCGGCGATGGAGGCCGGCGTGACGCTGATTGCGCCCGAGACCGTTTATCTGTCCGCCGACACCGTGTTCGGCAAGGACGTCACTATCGAGCCGTTCGTGGTGATCGGCCCGGGCGTCTCGATCGCCGACGGCACGGTGATCCACTCCTTCTCGCACATCGTCGAGACCACGCTCGGCAGGAACGTCTCGATCGGACCCTATGCGCGGCTCAGGCCCGGCACCTCGCTCGGCGACGGTGCGCGGATCGGCAATTTCGTGGAGACCAAGGCGGCGACGCTGGAGGCCGGCGTCAAGGTCAACCATCTCTCCTACATTGGGGACGCCACCGTCGGCGCCAATTCCAACATCGGCGCCGGCACCATCACCTGCAACTACGACGGCTTCAAGAAGCACAAGACCATCATCGGGCAAGGCGCCTTCGTCGGCACCAACTCCTCGCTGGTGGCTCCGGTGAAGATCGGCAACGGCGCCTATATCGGCTCCGGCTCGGTGATCACGCGCGACGTGCCCGACGACGCGATGGCGCTCGAGCGCAACCAGCAGACCATCAGGGAAGGCGGCGCGGCGCGCTATCGCGAGATGAAGACGCGCGGCAAGAAGCCGGAGAAGTGAGCGCTATTCGTCGTCGGCGAATTCGGAGAAGATCGCGCGGGTCAGGCGCCAGCCGCGTGGCTTGGCGCGCTTGGCCGGCTCGCCCTGCGGGTGCTTGGTGAAGACGGGCTTGCTTTCCTTGCCGCGCTGGGGCGGCGGCCAATGGGCGAGGTGCGTGCCCGTGGTCTCGCTGGCACGCAGATACAACGACGACAGACCTTTGCGGTCGGATGAGCCTTTCATGGCCTTGTTCTCCTGACCGGAATCGTTGGTCAAACTTGTTGACAACAAGTTAACGTGCGAGGTTAAAGGCCGGCCACATCGACGCAGACCGGGCAATGGCGCCGGCGAATGCTGTCTCAATCAGCAATAATTATTGAGTATCTGGTTCCTTAGGAACTTCGCTAAAAACTGAGCGCGTCGTTTTGGCGATTTTTCGACGATTTGGGGGATATTGATCCGCATGTGCGGGATTGTCGGCATTCTCGGGCGCGAACCGGTTGCAGAGCAATTGGTGGATTCGCTCAAACGTCTTGAATATCGCGGCTACGATTCCGCGGGCGTCGCCACGCTCGAAGGCAGGCATCTCGAGCGCCGCCGCGCCGAGGGCAAGCTGAAGAATCTGGAGAAGCGCCTGGAAGCCGAGCCGCTGAAGGGCACGACCGGCATCGGTCACACCCGCTGGGCCACCCACGGCAAACCGACCGTCAACAACGCCCATCCGCATGCGACCGAGCGCGTCGCCGTGGTCCACAACGGCATCATCGAGAATTTCCGCGAGCTGCGCGAGGAGCTCGAGAAGAACGGCACGGTGTTTCACACCGAGACCGACACCGAGATCGTACTGCATCTCGTCGACGACCTGCTCACGCGCGGCAACAAGCCGGTCGAGGCGGTGAAGCTGGCGCTGGCGCGGCTGCGCGGCGCGTTTGCGCTCGGCTTCATCTTCGCCGGCGACAACGATCTGATGATCGGCGCCCGCAACGGCCCGCCGCTCGCGATCGGCTATGGCGACGGCGAGATGTATCTCGGCTCCGACGCCATCGCGCTCGGCCCGTTTACCGACACGATCAGCTATCTCGAGGACGGCGACTGGGTGGTGCTGACCCGCAATAGCGCCACGATTTTCGACAAGGACGGCCACGCGGTCCAGCGCGAGAAGATCAAGCACGCCGCCTCGACCTCGCTGGTGGACAAGGCCAATTACCGCCACTTCATGGCCAAGGAGATCCACGAGCAGCCGGAAGTGGTCGGCCACACGCTGGCGCGCTACGTCGACATGGCGACCGAGCGCGTCTCGCTGCCGGTCAAGCTGCCGTTCGACTTCAAGAACATCCAGCGCATCAACATCACCGCCTGCGGCACCGCGAGCTATGCCGGCTTCGTCGCCAAATACTGGTTCGAGCGCTTCGCGCGCCTGCCGGTCGAGGTCGACGTCGCCTCCGAATTCCGCTACCGGGAGGCGCCCTTGCGCAAGGGCGATCTCGCCATCTTCATCTCGCAATCGGGCGAGACCGCCGATACGCTGGCCGCACTGCGCTATGCCAAGGCCGAGGGCGTGCACACGGTGGCCGTCGTCAACGTGCCGACCTCGACGATTGCGCGCGAGAGCGAGACGGTGCTGCCGACGCTGGCCGGACCCGAGATCGGGGTCGCCTCGACCAAGGCCTTCACCTGCCAGCTGATGGTGCTCGCAAACCTTGCGATCGCGGCCGGCAAGGTTAGAGGCGAATTGTCCGACGAGGACGAGACCAAGCTCGTTCACGGCCTCGTCGAGATCCCGCGCCTGATGTCGGATGCGCTCACTACCGAGCTCCAGATCGAGAAGCTGGCGCGCGAGATCGCGAAATCGCGCGACGTGCTCTATCTCGGCCGCGGCACCAGCTTCCCGCTCGCGCTCGAAGGCGCGCTGAAGCTGAAGGAGATCTCCTACATCCACGCCGAGGGCTACGCCGCCGGCGAGCTGAAGCACGGCCCGATCGCGCTGATCGACGAGACCATGCCGGTCGTCGTCATCGCACCCTACGACCGGGTGTTCGAGAAGACGGTGTCGAACATGCAGGAGGTCGCCGCCCGCGGCGGCAAGATCATCCTGATGACCGACGCGAAGGGCGCGGAGGAGGCGACCGTCGAGTCGCTCGTCACCATCGTCATGCCCGACATGGCGGCGGCGTTCACGCCGATGGTCTATGCCGTCCCGGTGCAGCTGCTCGCCTATCATACGGCCGTCATCATGGGCACCGACGTCGACCAGCCGCGCAATCTCGCGAAATCGGTGACCGTGGAATAGGCAGAAGGGATCAGGCTGCGCTCTTCCAAAACCTGCTAGAAGACCCTAGCTTGAGTGCAGCGACTGACCTGGAACCCGAATGACCACCCGCGACGACGCGCCTGCGCCGCTTGATCCCATCCCGGAACCGCATACCGGCCTGATGGGCCGCATCCGCAACTACTTCCTGACCGGCCTCGTGGTGACGGGGCCGATCGCAATCACTCTCTATCTGGTCTGGTGGTTCGTCACCTGGGTCGACGGCGTGGTGCGGCCGTTCGTGCCGCTGGCCTATCGTCCGGAAACCTATCTGCCGTATGTCGTCCCCGGCTGGGGACTGATTGTCGCATTCTTCACGCTGACGCTGGTCGGCTTCCTCGCGGCCAACCTGATCGGCCGGACGCTGGTCGATGTCGGCGAGACCTTCCTCGGCCGCATCCCGGCGGTGCGCGCCATCTACCGCGGTCTGAAGCAGGTGTTCGAGACGCTGTTCTCGGGCAAGGGCTCGAGCTTCCGCAAAGTCGGCCTGGTCGAGTTTCCGTCGCCGGGCATGTGGTCGATCGTGCTGATCTCGCAGTCGCCGAATGAAGAGGTCGCGCGCAGCCTGCCCGGGCAGGAGGAGCACGTCTCGGTGTTCCTGCCGTGCTCGCCGAACCCGACCACGGGCTTCTTCTTCTACGTGCCCAAGAGCAAGATCGTCGAGGTCGACATGAGCACCGAGGATGCCGCGACCCTGATCATGTCGGCCGGCGTGGTGCAGCCGGGCGCGGCACCCGACCCGAAGAAGGCCGCGGCGCTCGCGGGCATGGCGAATGCCGCGCGCATCGCCAATGCGTCGGCACTCCAGCCCCAGCCTGCGAAGGTGGAGTAGGGCCATTCCCCTGCGGGATGGCCGCGATCACGCCAGGCCTCGCATCGTCTGCTAGTCTTCCGGTTGAATCGGGCGCATCGCTCGGTGTTCGACCTGGAGTGCACGATGTCCAAGACGACGTCAAAGACCATTGCGATCCTCGCGCCCGGTGCCATGGGCAGCGCCGTGGCCCGCCGCCTCAGCGAAAACGGAGCGCGCGTGCTGACGTCGTTGAAGGGGCGAAGCGAAGCGACGCAAAAACGCGCGGCGGATGCCGGCATGATCGGCGCGGACGACGAGGCGATCGCCGAGGCCGACATCATCCTCTCGATCGTGCCGCCGGGCGAGGCCGTTGCACTCGCCGAGCGCCTCGCCGCGCTGATCGTCCGGCGCGCGAAGAAGCCCGTCGTGGTCGATTGCAACGCCGTCAATGTCGACACCGTGCTTAGGATCGAGGAGATCATCGGCTCGGCGCAGGCGCCGTTCGTCGATGCCGGCATCATCGGCTTCCCGCCGCAGCCCGGCGGCAAGAGCCCGGCCTTCTACATGTCCGGCGAGCACGCCGGCGATGTGGCCGTTCTGAAGGAGCTCGGCCTCGACATGCGGATCGTCGAAGGCCCGGTCGGCGCGGCTTCCGCGCTCAAGATGTCCTACGCCGGCATCGTCAAGGGCCTGGCCGGCATCGGCTCGGCCATGGTGATCGCGGCAACGAAAGCAGGCGCCGCGGATGCGCTGCGCGACGAGCTCGCACTGAGCCAGCCCGCGGTCCTGGCCCGGCTCGAAGTCGCGCTGCCGGACATGATCCCGAAGGCCTATCGTTGGGTTGCGGAGATGCGGGAGATTTCCGGCTTCCTCGGCGCCGATCATCCGGCCAGCCAGATCTACGAGGGCTTTGCGCGCTGGTTCGAGCACCTCGCCGAGGACGCGAAAGGCGAGGCGGTGGATGCCGGGCTGATGAAGGCGTTCGCCGCGAGCATCGCGCAGAAGAAGGCCTAGTCGTCCGGTCTCACGTCGTTGACTTGCCGTCCATTGGCGCGGAATCCAAAAATCCCTGGACGTCCCGGTCGCGTTTCAGGCGCACGACCGGGACGTCAGCGCATGGCGGGAAGGTTGCATGAAGTCGGCCGCGGCGAAAGGGCAAGTCTTCTGAAACGGCTCTATCCACGTCGTCATTGCGAGGCTCATCTGTTATTGTCTCTGCGGAAGCAGTTCTTCTGCAACGGGAGTTCGAATGAGAGTGCTGGTGATCGGCGCAGGAGCGCTCGGAGGTTATTACGGAGCTTGCCTGGCCCGGTCCGGCGGCGACGTGACCTTTCTGGTGCGGCCCGCGCGGGCCGAGCAGTTGCGGCGGGATGGATTGCAGGTCGTGAGCCCGCACGGCGACTTTGCCGTGCAGCCGAAGATCATCCTGGCAAGCGATCTCAAGGAGCCGTTCGACGTTGTGCTCGTCGGGGTGAAATCCTATTCGCTCGACGATGCGATGGCCCAGTTTGCCCCGGCAGTCGGCGCCAACACGATGATTCTGCCGATACTCAACGGGTTGAAACATATCGACGCTCTGACTGCGCGGTTCGGCGCGGCGCGTGTCCTCGGCGGGTTGGCGAATGTCAGTGCCGGCCTCGATGCGGATGGCCGTGTCGTTCAGTTCATGGCCAATCAGACGATTGTGTTTGGCGAGATCAAGGGTTCGTTGAGCGAGCGTGCGCTCGCGCTGGAGGCACAGCTCCAGGTCCCCGGCATCGACGTGCGCGCCAGCGAAGCGATCATGCAGGACATGTGGGAGAAATTCGTCCAGCTCAGCACGCTGGCCGGCATCACCTGCCTGATGCGCGCAAGCATCGGAGACATCCTGGCCGTGCCGAACGGCGAACAGTCTATCTTTCGGTTATTCGCGGAATGCTGCACCGTTGCGACGGCTTCGGGGTTCGAGCCGCGCGCCCCGTTCATCGAGTTTGACCGAAAACTCTTCACGACCCTGGACTCGCCGCTCAAGGCCTCGATGCTGCGCGATATCGAGCGCGGCTCGATCACCGAGGCGGAGCACATCCTCGGCGATATGGCCAATCGTGCCCGTGCGCTGGGCATCGACACACCGCTGCTGGATCTCGCCCGCGCGCATGTGGCGGCCTACGAAGTGGGGCGCCGAAGAGCAGCAGGCTAGCCCGCCCCGATCAGCGGGATCGCCTCATCGCGCTCATAGAGGTAGAGCAGGCACCTGAGCGCTTCGCCGCGCTCGCCCTTCAGCTTCGGATCGTCCTTGAGGATGCGTAGCGCCTCGTCGCGGGCCTGGGTGATGAGCTGGCCGTGCACCTCCGAGCGCGCGATGCGGTAGCCGGGCAGGCCGCTCTGACGCACGCCCAGCACGTCGCCTTCGCCGCGCAGCTTGAGGTCCTCCTCGGCGATACGAAAACCGTCGGTGGTCTCGCGGATCACCTTCAGCCGCGCCTTCGACATCTCGCCGAGTGGCTCCGAGTAGAGCAGCAGGCAGGTCGAGGCCTCCGAGCCGCGTCCGATGCGGCCGCGCAGCTGGTGGAGCTGGGCGAGGCCGAAGCGTTCGGCGTTCTCGATCACCATGATGGTGGCCGCCGGCACGTCGACGCCGACCTCGACCACGGTGGTCGCGACCAGCAGCCCGATCTCGTGGGCGGCGAACTGGCCCATGACGCGGTCTTTCTCGGTTCCCTTCATCTGGCCGTGGACGAGGCCGACCCGGTCGCCGAAACGCTTCTGCAAATTCTCGAAACGTTTGGTCGCATTGGTGAGGTGCTCGGTGCCCTCGGCCTCGGATTCCTCGACCAGCGGGCAGATCCAGTAGACCAGCTTGCCAGCCTGGAGTGCGCGGCCGATGCTATCCGTGACCTCGTTGAGGCGGCTCATCGAGATGGTGCGGGTCTCGATCGGCTGGCGGCCGGCGGGTTTTTCGCGCAGCTCGCTGATGTCCATGTCGCCGAAATAAGTCAGCACCAGCGTGCGCGGGATCGGGGTTGCGCTCAGCACCAGCACGTCAACGGCTTCGCCCTTCGAGGTCAGCGCGAGCCGTTCGCGCACGCCAAAGCGGTGCTGCTCGTCGACCACGGCGAGCGCGAGGTCCCGGAAGATCACGTCGTCCTGGATCAGCGCATGGGTGCCGACGAGCAGGTCGATCTCGCCCTCGGCAAGCTGGGCGATGATCTCGCGCCGTTCTTTGCCTTTTTCTCGGCCGGTGAGGATCGCGACCCGTAAGCCCGCGCGCTCGGCGAGCGGCGCGATGGTCTTGATGTGCTGGCGCGCCAAAATTTCCGTCGGCGCCATCAGCGCGGCCTGCTTGCCGACTTCGGCCACCGCTGCGGCCGCCAGCAGCGCGACCACGGTCTTGCCGGAGCCGACGTCGCCCTGGAGCAGCCGCAGCATGCGCACCGGCTGTTGCAGATCGCTCGCGATCGCCGCGGCGGCGTCGCGCTGGGACAGCGTCAACGCATAGGGCAGGGCGTCGATGATCTTGTTGCGCAGATGCCCGTCGCCGGCATTGCGTATGCCTGCCGGGCGGCGCAATTGCGCGCGGATCAGGGCCAGCGCGAGCTGGCCGGCCAGCAGTTCGTCGAAGGCGAGGCGCGACCAGAACGGCCGATCGGGCAAAATGTCCGTGAGCTCGACCGGCTGATGCACGCGGGTGAGGGCTTCCGCGATTGGCGGGAAGTGGCAGCGGCGCATCACCTCCGGGCTGATCCATTCCGGCAAGGCGGGCAATTTCTGAAGCGCTTGCGCGATTGCGCGGCGCAGTGAGCCGAGCGCGAGGCCCTCCGTCAGCGGATAGACCGGGTCGATCCCTGAGAGTTTTGAAATCGCCTCCTCGTCCAGCACGCGGTCGGGATGCACGATCTGGGGGATGCCGTCATACATCTGGAGCGTGCCGGAGACGTAGCGCTTCTCGCCCACAGGCAGCAGCTTTTCGACATAGCCGGGCTTGGCGCGGAAGAAGGTCAGCACGACGTCGCCGGTCTCGTCGCTGGCGTAGACCAGATACGGCGCCCGCGCGTTGCGCGGCGGGGGCGGGCGGTGGCGGTCGACGGTCACCTCCAGCGTCACCATGGTTCCCTGCACGGCGTCGCGAATCTTCGGCCGGGCGCGGCGGTCGATGACCTGGCTCGGCAGGTGCAGCAACAGATCGACCAGCCGCGGCGTCTCGTTGCGGCTGAGCAGGTACTGCAGCAGCTTGTCCTGCTTCGGACCGACGCCGGGCAGGCTGGTCACGGGAGCAAACAGCGGATTGAGCAGGCTGGGGCGCATCGGGGGAATCTAGGATCGTTTCGGCCCGTCATGCCCGGCTTTATGCCGTGCATCCACGTCTTTTTTCACGGCTCTGCGGGGATGGCCGGGATAAAGCCCGGCCATGACGAATTGGCAGACGGCAGTGCCACAACAAAGAGCTGACACCGGCCCCCCAAGTAGCTATATCACGCCCGCCCGGCACGTCCGGGCTTTCGGCGTTTGACTGGAATTGAGACATGACGGGAACGACACGATCGAGCAACGGGCTGGACGACCGCCGCAAGCGGCTGCTGTTCCGCTGCTGGCACCGCGGCACGCGCGAGATGGACCTGATCCTCGGCCGCTTCGCGGACGCCGAGATCGGCAATCTGTCCGATGCCGAGCTCGACGAGCTCGAGCACCTGCTCGAGGTCAACGATCCCGACCTCTATGCCGCCATCACCGGCGACAAGGTGCTGCCGGCCGATGTCACAGGCGCGCTATTTGCCCGTATCAAGGCGTTCCCGATTACGGACGGCGATTTATGAAGCAGGGGATGAAGTCGCCGGCCGAGCTGCTCACGCCCGGCCGCGCCCTGACGCTTGCCAATGTCGCGGAAGGTGCCGAAGGCCTCGTCATCTCGGATCTGGCGCGCGCCATCGCGGCGCGGCCGAAGAAGCCGGCCGTCAGCCTTGCGGTGGTCTGCCGCGACGGCGCGCGGATGCAGCAGCTCGAACGCGCGCTGCAATTCTTCGCGCCCGATCTGCCGGTGCTGACCTTCCCGGCCTGGGACTGCCAGCCCTATGACCGCGTCTCGCCGCATGGTGGCATTTTGGCCCAGCGCCTGACCACGCTGGCGCGGCTTGCGCCGCTGACCGGCAGCGACAAGCCGTTGATCGTGCTGACCACGGTCAACGCAATCGTGCAGCGCGTGCCCGCGCGCGAGCTCGTCGCGGCGCAGGCGCTGTCGGTCGCCCCCGGCAATGTCGTGCCGATGGACACCATCATCGCCTGGCTCGAGCACAACGGCTACAACCGCTCCTCGACCGTGCGCGAGCCCGGCGAATACGCCGTGCGCGGCGGCATTCTGGACCTGTTTCCGGCCGGTCTCGACCAGCCCGTGCGCTTCGACTTCTTCGGCGACAGCCTGGAATCGATCCGCTCCTTCGACGCCGAGACCCAGCGCACGCTGCTCGACATGCGCTCGCTCGACCTCGTGCCGGTCTCGGAATTCCAGCTCGTCACCGACACCATCCGCCGCTTCCGCATGGGCTATGTCGCCGAGTTCGGCGCGCCCGAGCGCGACGATGCGCTGTACGAGGCCGTCAGCGAAGGCCGCCGCCATCCCGGCATGGAGCACTGGCTGCCGCTGTTCCAGGACCGGATGGATACGCTGTTCGACTATCTGCAAGGCGCAGCGATCGCGATCGAGCCGCAGGCCGAGGACGCCGTCCGCGAGCGCTTCAAGCAGATCCTCGACTATTACCAGGCCCGCCGCGAGGCCATGGAGCATCCCGGCGGCGGCGCCATCTACAAGCCGCTGCCGCCGGACCGGCTGTATTTCACCGAAGAGGAGTGGACCAGGCGCCTCGGCGACGTCCCGCTGGCGCGCCTGACTCAATTCTCCGTGCCGGCGGATGGCACTGGTGTCGTCGATGCCGGCGCGCGCAAGGGCCGCGACTTCGCACCCGAACGCAACGACACCACCGTCAACGTGTTCGAATCCGTGGTCAGCCACGTGATGGCCTTGCAGGCGCAGCGCAAGAAGGTCGTGATCACGCTGTGGAGCGAAGGCTCGCGCGACCGCATGACCTCGATGCTGCGCGACCACAAGCTGGCCCACACCACCAGCGTCAACAGCTGGCGCACGGTGCAGGCGACCCCGCGCAACGAGACCATGCTCGCCGTGCTCGGCCTCGACAGCGGCTTCGAGACCGACGAGATTGCGCTCATCAGCGAGCAGGACATTCTCGGCGACCGCCTGGTGCGGCCGCGCAGGGCGAGCCGCAAGCTCGACAATTTCATCTCGGAGGTGACGAGCCTTGCCGCGGGCGACATCGTTGTCCATGTCGATCACGGCATCGGCCGGTTCGTCGGCCTGCAAACGCTGGACGTCGCCGGCGCGCCGCATGATTGTCTCGAGCTGCACTATGCCGCCGAAACGAAACTGTTCCTCCCCGTCGAGAACATCGAGCTGCTGTCGCGCTACGGCTCCGACCAGACCACGGTCGAGCTCGATCGTCTTGGCGGCAGCGGCTGGCAGACCCGCAAGGCGAAACTCAAGAACCGCATCCGCGAGATCGCGGGCGAGCTGATCAAGATCGCCGCCGCGCGCCATCTGCACGAGGCGCCCAAGCTGCCGGTGCAGCCGGGCCTCTATGACGAGTTCTGTGCGCGCTTCCCCTATGACGAGACCGAGGACCAGCTAGGGGCGATCGAATCGACCCTGAAGGATCTCGAACTCGGCCGTCCCATGGACCGGTTGATCTGCGGCGACGTCGGCTTTGGCAAGACCGAGGTGGCCTTGCGCGCGGCCTTTGCCGTGGCGCTCGAAGGCAAGCAGGTCGCTGTCGTGGTGCCGACCACGCTGCTGGCGCGCCAGCACGCAAGAACCTTCACCGAGCGTTTCAAGGGCTTTCCGGTGAACGTGGCCCAGGCCTCGCGCCTGATCCCGACCAAGGAGCTGAACCAGGTCAAAAAGGGCATTGCGGACGGCTCCGTCGACATCGTCGTCGGCACCCACGCGTTGCTCGGCAAGGCGATCAAGTTCCGCGATCTCGGCCTCGTCATCGTCGACGAGGAGCAGCATTTTGGCGTCACTCACAAGGAACGGCTGAAGGCGCTTCGCTCCGAGGTGCACGTGCTGACGCTGTCGGCAACGCCGATCCCGCGCACGCTGCAGCTCGCGCTCACCGGCGTCCGCGAACTCTCGATCATTGCCTCGCCTCCGGTCGACCGCCTTGCGGTGCGCACCTTCGTCGCCCCGCACGATCCCTTGATGATCCGCGAGGCGCTCTTGCGCGAGCGCTATCGCGGCGGCCAGGCGTTCTACGTGGTGCCGCGCATCGACGACCTCGCCGAGGTCAAGGACTTCCTCGACAAGAACGTGCCGGAGATGAAGGTCGCGGTCGCGCACGGGCAGATGCCGCCCGCGGTGATCGAGGACATCATGACCGCGTTCTACGACGGCAAGTTCGACATCCTGCTGTCGACCACGATCGTCGAATCCGGCCTCGACATTCCCAACGCCAACACGCTGATCGTGCACCGCGCCGACATGTTCGGCCTTGCCCAGCTCTATCAGCTCCGCGGCCGCGTCGGCCGCTCGAAGCTCCGGGCGTATGCGCTGTTCACGCTGCCGGCGCAGCAGAAGATCACGACGCAGGCCGAACGCCGGCTCACCGTGCTGCAATCGCTGGAGACGCTGGGCGCGGGCTTCCAGCTCGCCTCGCACGACCTCGACATCCGCGGCGCCGGCAATCTTCTCGGCGAGGAGCAGTCCGGTCATATCAAGGAGGTCGGCTTCGAGCTCTACCAATCGATGCTGGAGGAGGCGATCGTCAACCTCAAGGCCGGCGTCTCCGAGCCCGCCGCCGACCGCTGGTCGCCGTCGATCACGATCGGCATGCCCGTGCTCATCCCGGAGGATTACGTCAGCGATCTCTCGGTCCGTCTGTCGCTCTACCGGCGCCTGGCCGATCTCGACACCGAGGAGGAGATCGAGAATTTTGGTGCCGAGATGCGCGACCGCTTTGGCGTGTTGCCCGACGAGGTGCGCTATCTCTTCAAGGTCGCCGCGATCAAGGCGTTCTGCCGCAGGGCCAATGTCGAGAAGATCGACGCCGGCCCGAAGGGCGCCGTCATCGCCTTCCGCGACAATTCGTTCGCCTATCCCGATCGCCTGGTGACGTTCATCCGCAGCCACGGCCAGGCTGCGAAGGTGCGGCCCGACATGAAGGTGGTGTTCCTGCAAGACTGGGAAACGCCGGAAGATCGGCTCGCCGGCACCACCGAGATCATGCGGCAGCTCGCACAACTCGCGCAGGCCAAGAAGGCGGCCTAGCGGTCATCGTGTCCCGGACAAGCGGAGCGCAGAGCCGGGACCCAGTTCTTTCCCGGCCGGCCATCATTCAAGTTTGGCGCGGGGCACGGACCAATTCATAAGCCTGGTCGATAAGTCCATGCGAACTACGTCATCTAATCGCACGGCGGCCCATCGCCTATAACAAGCTTGCAGAGGGCGATCACGCCCCGCCGGCGCGCGTGCGTCCGGGAAGCAGCTGCGGTGTACAGGAAATCCATCATGAAACTGCAAGCCGCGGTCGTCGCATTGCTTGCGCTGACGGCCATGCCATCGGCCCGCACGGAGGAGACTGCCGCCATGACCAGATCAAGCCCCGTGCTAACGTATGAGGATGTTCGGAAAGTCGCCCCGGCACTGGAGGCGTACACGCAGAACCGTCTCCTCGGCGATGTCTGGAAACGGCCCGGCCTTGCGCCGCGCGACCGCAGCATCGTCACGTTGGCTGCACTGATCGCGCGAAATCAGACGATCGAGATGCCATATCATTTCAATCTTGCGCTCGATAACGGTGTCAAGCCGCGCGAGATTTCGGAGATCATCACGCATCTCGCCTTCTACGCCGGCTGGGCAAATGCGATGTCGGCCGTCGCTGTCGCCAAGGACGTTTTTGCCGCCCGCGACGTCGGCGCCGCGCAGCTTCCGGTCGTCTCGGTGACGCCGTTGCCGCTCGACGAGGCTGGCGAGGCGCAACGCGCCGCGTTCGTTCAGGACCAGTTCGGCGCGTCGTTTCCGGGCGTCGTGCAGTACACCACCGACGTGCTGTTTCGTGATCTTTGGCTGCGCCCGGACCTCGCGCCCAGGGACCGCAGTCTCGTCACTGTCAGCGCGTTGATCGCCAACGGGCAGATGGCGCAGCTCACGCCGCATCTCAACAGGGCGATGGACAACGGCCTGACCCAGACGGAGGCTTCGGAAGCCATCACGCAGCTGGCGTTCTATGTCGGTTGGCCCAACGTGTTTTCGGCAATGCCCGTCGCCAAGGATGTGTTCGCGAAGCGGCCGCATTAGCCTTATCTCACCGCCATTGGCGCTCGGCCGAGGTGACATCTCAGTCCCGGTGGCGGAGCGCCTCGACAAGGAGTGCAAAGGCGGCTGAGGGCTGGCGCCGGCTTGGGTAGTAGAGGTGGTAGCCGGGATAGGGAGGGCACCAGTCCTCCAGCACCCTCTTGAGGCGCCCCTTGTTGATGTGGGACCGCACCAGGCCCTCCGGCAGATAAGCCAGCCCCAGGCCCGCAAGCGCCGCCTGGAGCATCTGGGTGGTGGTGTTGAAGACCAATTGGCCGTCGACCCGAACCTTCAACTCGCGAGAGCCCTTTTCGAACTCCCAGGAGTACAATCCGCCATGGGTCGGCAAGCGCAGATTGATGCAATTGTGCTCGACCAGTTGCGAAGGCTTCTTCGGCTCCGACCGGCTCCGGAAATAGGACGGAGCGCCGACGACGGCCATGCGCGCGTCGGGGCCGATTCGCACAGCAATCATGTCCCTCGCGACTTGCTCGCCATCCCGCACGCCGGCATCGAAACGTTGCGCGACGATATCCGTCAGTCCGTAGTCGCTGACGATCTCGAGCTTGATGTCGGGATATTCGCGTAACAGCTTCGCTAGCTTCGGCAGAAGGACGGCGTCGGTGGCATATTCGGTCGCCGTAATGCGAATGGTACCGGAGGGCTTTTCCCGGAGCTCGGTCAAGGCGACGAGTTCGGTCTCGATCTCCGCGATCCGTGGCCCCACGTTGCGCAACAGACGTTCACCCGCGGCCGTCGGCGACACGCTGCGCGTGGTGCGCGTCAACAGGCGCAGTTTCAGTCGCGCCTCGAGCTCCTTGATGGTGTAGCTGAGCGCGGACTGCGAAATGCCGAGCTTCGCGGCGGCTCTCGTAAAGCTGCCTTCGCGGGCGACGATCAGGAAGGCCGCGAGGTCGTCGAGATTTCCGCGCTGCATTTATCGATCCTCCTTATAAGTCCATGCCGATCATAGTGGCTAGTCCGCATAGCCGCACGCATTAGATATGGCGCAGTCCCGCGAGGTGAGGCGAGTTCGGCATATGGATCGATCGGACATTCCCTTCCGGCAATGCGAGAGCAGCGCTGCGGACGCCCCGAGCGCGCTGACGCGACGGAGCATGCTGTCAGGCGCTGCCGGATTGGCCATGCTGGCATCGTCGCACGCGGGCTTTGCGAGGGCCTCGGACGAGACTGGCCCGACAACGGGAAGGCAAGCAACTATGGATATCAAACGCAACGGCTCACGCCCCTCCGGCAAGGGCCCCGAAGCATGGTTCTCCGGCACGGTCCGTGTCGATCCGCTCTTTCAGCTGGGTGACCCGATACGTCTGAGCGGCGGTCAAGTAACTTTCGAACCCGGTGCCCGAACCATGTGGCACACCCATCCGCTCGGCCAAACCCTGATCGTCACGTCCGGCCTGGGCTGGGTGCAAAGCGAGGGGGGACCGATCGAGGAAATCCGCCCCGGCGACGTCGTCTGGTTTCCGCCCGGCGAGAAACACTGGCACGGCGCCACCGCGACAACCGCGATGACGCATATCGCCATCACGGAATCGCTCAACGGCAAGAATGTCGACTGGATGGAGCGGGTCAGCGACGAACAGTATCGCAAGTGATTGCGTGCTGGTGCGAGCGGCACGCCGAGGAGATTGAACATGCAGATGCGCGAGCTTGGCGATAGCGGCCTTGCGGTTTCGGCCATCGGCCTCGGCTGCATGGGCCTGAACTATCATCGTGGCCCGGCGCCGGAACGTCACGAGATGATCGTGCTGGTCCGGGCGGCGGTGGAGCGCGGTGTCACCTTCTTCGACACTGCCGAGGTCTACGGCCCGTTTACCAACGAGGAACTCGTGGGCGAGGCGCTGCAGCCGGTCCGGAAAGACGTCGTCATCGCGACCAAGTTCGGCCACGATCTCGGTCCCGCCGACGCGCGGCGTTCTGGCGGGCTCAACAGCCGCCCCGAACGCATCCGGCAGGCGGCCGAAGGCTCGTTGAAGCGGCTGCGGATCGAGACCATCGACCTGTTCTATCAGCACCGCGTCGATCCCAATGTCCCGATCGAGGACGTCGCCGGTGCGGTCAAGGATCTGATCGCCGAGGGCAAGGTCAGGCATTTCGGCCTCAGCGAGGCCGGCGCCTCTACCATCCGCCGTGCGCACGCGGTCCAGCCGGTCGCGGCGATCCAGAGCGAATATTCCCTCTGGTGGCGTCAGCCCGAGACGGAGGTGTTGCCGGCTTGCGAGGAGCTGGGGATCGGCTTCGTTCCCTTTAGTCCACTGGGCAGGGGCTTCCTCACCGGCAAGATCGACGAGACCACCAGCTTCGGCGGCAATGACAACCGCGCCGGCTTGCCGCGCTTTACGCCCGAGGCCCGCAAGGCGAACCGGCCGGTCGTCGACCTGCTGGCTCAGATCGGTGCCCAGAAACGTGCCACGCCGGCGCAGATCGCATTGGCCTGGCTGCTGGCGCAGAAGCCGTGGATCGTCCCGATACCCGGCACGACCAAGCTCGGCCGTCTCGACGAAAACATCGCTGCGGCCGCGGTCGCGCTGACACCCGACGATATCAGGCACATCGACGCCGCGGTCGCGCAGATCACCATCACAGGCGACCGCTACCCGCAGGCGGAAGCTGCACGTACGCAGCGCTGACGGCACGTACGACGACCCGACAGATCGACAGGAGAGATATCCATGAACATTTCATTCGAGGGACAGGTTGCGCTGGTGACCGGCGCTGCATCCGGGCTGGGCCTCGCCACGGCAAAGGCTTTCGCGGAATCCGGGGCGTCCGTTGCACTGGCGGACTGGAACGAGGACGCGGTGCGCGCCGCGGCAGGCGAGCTGGTCACCCGGGGTCACAAGGCCATCGCCATCCGCTGCGACGTCTCCAATGACGCGCAGGTCGAGGCCATGGTGGCGCAGACCGTTTCCGTCTTCGGCAGGCTCGATGCCGCCTACAACAATGCGGGCGTCCAGAATGTCCTCGCAGAGACCGCGGACACGACCCGTGAGGACTACGACCGCGTCATGGGGATCAATCTCCGCGGCGAATGGAGCTGCATGAAATTCGAGCTGCAACAGATGCGCAAGCAGGGCAGCGGCGCGATCGTCAATTGCTCGTCTCTCGGGGGACTTGTGGGAGGCGCCGAGCGCGGCATCTATCACGCCGCCAAGCACGGCGTCCTTGGCTTCACCAAGAGCGCGGCGCTCGAATATGCGGCACGCGGCATCCGTATCAACGCCATCTGCCCCGGGCTGATCTGGACACCGATGGCCGACCAGATGGTTGCCGCAGGCCAGGGCGATGCGCTCAAGGCCTTGGAGAAGAGCGTGCCGATGGGACGGGTCGGCCGTCCCGAGGAAATTGCGAGCGCGGTGTTATGGCTCTGCAGCGACGCCGCCAGCTATGTGACCGGCCAGTCCATCTCGGTCGACGGCGGGTTCATCATGCGGTGAATACAGCGAACCCGGAGGCCGCCAACCGGACATATAGGTCCGAAAACAGCGACATATGGCCCCTTGCGGAATGCCCGAACAATAGCCATACTCAATCCATCGAGTTTCGGCCGAACGACTTGGCCTCGCCGCTGATAAGCGTGCCTGACTGACGACCCTCCCTCCAGATCTCGAATTCGCTAACTGTGCTCTTGAGCGCGGTTCCAAAGACTTATCTATGTTAAAGGACGACCCCATGAATACGGGAACTGTGAAGTGGTTTAACGGCCAAAAGGGTTTCGGCTTCATTCAGCCGGACCAGGGCGGCCAGGATGTTTTCGTTCATATCAGCGCAGTTGAACGCGCCGGCATGAGCACCCTCAACGAGGGCCAGAAGGTTTCCTTCGAAATCGTCGCGGACCGCCGGACCGGCAAGTCTGCTGCGGAAAATCTGCGCGCCGTCTAGGCTACCGCAATCGGTACTATGTTGCTTTGACCACGGATGTACTGGCAGAGCTTCTGGTTCTCTCGACCCGCGACTGGTTTACCGGCCGCGGGTTTTTTTACATCGGTTGCGGGTCGGCCCGCCCATCGAAACAGCTGAGGTCGCGAGCGTGTCTATCAATATCGATTCAGGCCAGGACTCAGATCAGGAACACGACGACGTCATGTATCCGCAGGTCCTGCCGTTTGTATTGATCCACGCGGGATGCCTCGCGGCGATCTGGTCGGGCGTCTCGTGGCAAGCCGTTGCAATCTGCGTTGCCCTGTATTGGCTGCGCATGTTCGGCATCACTGCCGGATATCACCGGTACTTCTCGCATCGGGCTTACGCCACAAGCCGGGCGTTCCAGTTCATCCTTGCCTTCCTTGCCCAGAGCAGCGCCCAGAAAAGCGTGCTTTGGTGGGCTGCCAAGCACCGCCATCATCATCTTCACTCGGATACGGCGCAAGATGTCCATTCACCCCGGCACAAGGGCTTCGTGTACAGTCATCTCGGCTGGATCTTTTACCGGCAGCACGATGCGACCGACCTCGTGAAGGTATCGGATCTGGCGTCGTATCCCGAGTTGATGTGGCTGCACCGGCTGGAGCTGTTGCCGGCGGTCGTGCTCGCGGGTCTGTGCTTCCTGATTGCCGGGTGGTCGGGGCTCGTGGTCGGATTTATGTGGAGCACCGTGGTTCTGTATCACGCCACGTTCTGCATCAACTCCCTCGCACATGTTCACGGACGCAGGCGGTATGTGACCGGCGACGATTCCCGCAACAACTGGTTGCTCGCCCTGCTGACCATGGGTGAGGGGTGGCACAACAACCATCACGCCTACCAGGCCAGCGCCCGGCAGGGCTTCTACTGGTATGAGGTCGATCTAACCTACTATGCCCTGGTCGCCTTGTCCTGGCTCGGGATCGTCTGGGATCTGAAGTTGCCGCCCCGGCAGGTTCTGCGCAACGAGCATCGTTTGGGATCGCGCGTGGTCAAGCAAGCGGCCGAGCAGCTCGCCGCTCGCTTTGATCCTGAACACATCGCGCTCGCGATCAGAACGTCGATCCACGAGACCGAATTGTCGGTCCGGGACGCGCTCAGTCTGTTGCAGCACCGTGCCGACTTGCGCCTGTCCAGCATGCCGACCCGCGAGCAGTTGCTGGCTGAGGCGCAGCGCATGTTCGCCAAGACCATATCCCTCGACGATATCGTCGACCGCGCCTACGAACTCCTGCACGATTCTGTCGGTTTTCTCCTGGCAACTCCCGCTCTATCGGCCAACGCGAACGCGAAGAGTGGCATTTAGCGCGAGCATCCCCATATAGGGGTATGACCAATTGGCAGAAGTCGAGTCCACGGCAACCACCCAAGACGAAGGCTGAGCTTCGCGAGATGCTGACTGAGGCAGTCCGCAACACGCAGCCCAGCCGCGAGTCGAATCGCCCAGCGAAAGCCAGGAAGATCGCGGCCGGGATGGCCCGCGCCGATCAAGCGTCCGGGGTCACCGCACCCGTTCGCTGAGCCCCGAGAAGGAGCCGCATGCGCAAGTTTCCCAAGCCCACCGAGCAAGAGCTCAAAGAAGGGCCCCAAGCCGTGTCCTTTCAGATCGCGAACGGGAACGCGCGGCAGACCTGTGTTCTGCAGACAACGCTCCCAACCAAGGCGCAGGCGCAAAAATACCTTCTCGCGAATTGGCCGGCCGTCGAAAAGATGGCTCGCGACGCTCTCGCGATGGGAGCCGTTGAGGACGGCCAGATCAAGCTCATGATGACGTGAGCGTCCGAGGCCCGACGGCGGACATCAAGACGCGTATTGGATTATTGAACGCTGGCGAATGACTACGACGCCGCGCGCGAGGCGTCGGCGGACAGCCGCGCCAGCAACGACCTGGCCGTATCCGACGACGACAGCGAGTCCACGCTGACCACGGGATCGCTGCGCATCTCGTGCTTGCCGTTGGAGGTGTGCCGCATCACCGCGGAGAGACGGCGGGCGATCATGTGGGCGGTGCGGAAGTCGGTCTCGGCGAACACGACGATGACCGAGCCGTCCTTCTGCGCCGCGCCGAAATCCATCTGCCGCATCAGGCGGCTCAGGATGCGCGCAGCATCCAGTTGCGCGCGGGGATTTGAAGGATCGAAGGCGAAGCGCGCCACCGACAGGCCGCCGCCGCGGGCGAGCGTCTGCTCGACCGCTCTGGAGAAGTCGCGGGCAAAGGCTTCCGTCGTAAGCAGGCCGCTGCGCGGATCGAGCCAGCCGCCGGCGTCGATCGAGCGCAGCGTGCGGCTCAGTTGCGCTTCCATCGCGTGCTGGCGGATCAGCGGCAGCGCGTTGGCGGCGACCTTCGCCGGCTCGCCCGGAATAAGCTCGAGATTGGGCAGGTCGTAGGTCTGCACGAGCTGGTGTGCGGTCACGACCACGGGCAGGCTGCGGAAGCGGGTGTCTTCGGCGAGCACCGTGAGGAAGGCGTCGATGACGCGCGCGGTAAAACCTTCTGCGAGCACGACGCCATCGATATCGCGAGTGTTGAGATGCTTGGCTGCGGCCTCGATCGAGAGCGCGCCGATGACACCGACGCGCTCACCGAGCGCGACGGAGAGTGCGGGATAGGCCGCGCCGCGGCCGATCAGGAGCACGGTGGCATCGCGCGACGGGTCGCTCTCCGGCAGCGCGACCTTCGCCTCCGGCAGCCGGCGCAGCACGGTGGCATGAAGGGTGCGCACGCGCAGCGCGGCGCGCAGCCGCGCGCTCAGGCGGTCGGGATTGCCGCGCGAGGAGAAGGGCAGGGCGTTGTGAGGCAGCGTGCCCGCCGCGTCCAGGGCCACGAAGGGCAGGTAAAGCGATTGGTCGGCGATCTTCTTGGCGAGCAGCGCCAGATACGGCTCATATCCGCTGTTCATTGCGGCGAGAACCGCGGCCGGCTGCACCTGCTCGACCGCGCGCACCGCGCTGGCCCAGTCGGTGTCGACCACGGGGAAGAGACGGGCCTCGTCCAGCGCCGCAACGAAGGCGGGGCGCTCGGCATTGGACACAAAAAGGATCGGGCCCGCCTGGGACATCGCAAACTCTGATCACGCGACAGATGCTGCGCAATCTAGTTTGGCCGCCTTAATGCAGCGTCAACGAATGGGTCGAAAGTGCGCCTAGGCCGCCCCGGAGCGGTCGCGAAAAGCCTCAACCATCAGGGGGTTAAGCCCAAGCTCGTTGAGCGCCTCGCGGGCGCGGGCATTGTCCTGGGCCCGGCCCGCCAGCCGATGACCGGAAAGGCGGTCGGGCAGCGCGGTGAGCAGGGCGCCCTGGCCGAGCCGGCGCGCCCATTCCTGGAGGTCGTTGGAGAGGAAGCGGTAGCCGCCGACGGCCATGATGCCCGAGGGCGGCGCGGTGATGCAGATCGCACCGCTCGGACGGTCGAGCCGCGCCGCATAGCCGGTGTCGACATAGTCGCGCGGCGGCTGCGCGATCAGCGTCTCGCCGACCGGCTGCGGCGGGGCATAGGCCGCGATCGGCACCATCGCCCCGCGGAGGCCGAGCGTGCCCTTCGGCGTCAGCAGGATCTCGCCGGCGATGGAGGAGCCGGACTGTTCGCGCGGGGCGCCGTGCGGCCCCGGCATTACCGCAACAGGCATGCCGTCCTCGCCGCGGCGGGCGCCAAACAATCCGGCCTCGCCGAAAAGATAGACGTCGGTCAGCGGCGCATGCGGCGCGATCCAGGCATCGCTTGCCGCCACCTGTTCGGGCGCGCGCCACAGGCCGATAACGTTGCGTAAGGTAGGCATCCGCGCCGCCAGGTCGGAATCGCCGAGCCGCAGCGCGAGCTGCGCGGGCGCGATCAGCACCTCGCATTCATGCTCGTTGATCTGCTGCTCTAGCACGTCGTTCTCGAACGGATGATGCAGCGCCAGCGCGCCGCCCGAGAGCAGCCACACCGCGAGCGAGGAGGCGAGGCCGGCGAACGACATCGGCGTGAACGCCGCCATCACGGTTGCGCCCTGCTTGATGTCGGCCTCCAGCGACATCGCAAGGCCCCCGGCGATCAGGCTGAAATGCGGCCGCGGCACCGGGCGAAAGCCTTCCGCCGTGACGTCGAAGGAGATCATCGCCGCCTTGCGGCCGTCCTGGATCACGGCGCGCGTGGTGCCGGGCGGGCGGGCCAGGACCTCGTCGAGCGAGGCCATGCCTTCGGGCAGGTCGGTGCCGAAGCCGCAGACATGGCGGATCGAGAACGCCTCGGCCGCAGCGTGCATCGCGAGGTCGGAATAGCTGACGCCGTCGACCCTGCTCATGGTGACGATGGCGCGCGCGGCGGTGCGGTTGAGCGCAGCGGTCAGTTCCGCGTGGCGCCAGAGCAGCGGCAGCACGGCGACGACGAGACCGGCGCGATGGGCGGCGAGCACCGTCAGCACGAACTCGACCGTGTTCGGCAGCTGGATTGCGATGACGGAATTGGCCGGCAGGCCCGATTCGACGAAATAGGCCGACAGCGCCTCGATGGCGGTATCGGCCTCGGCATAGCTCAGCCGCCGCGGCTGGTGCCCGGTCACGCGCGCCTTGTTGAGGGGGTCGAGCAGGGCGGTCGCGTGCGGCTGCCGCATCAGCGTGCGCTGGAACAGCGTGTCGAGCGTCGGCGATACGGCTTGCTGGTTCACGGCGTCACTTCGCTTGACTGGCCCTAAGGCTCACCCTTCGACCACCAAGTCTCCGGCAGGTAGCCGGACAGCGCAGTGGCCTTTGGCCGTTCTATCCGATTCCAGCGCGCGATCCATTGCTCGGATACGTTAAACAGGGGGATTGTGTAGAAGCCCGCGATCAGGGCGCGGTCCAGCGCGCGCACCGCCGAGACGAAGGCCGTATGTTCACGGGCCTCCAGCAGGGCGGCGATCATGGCGTCGACCGCCGGATCCCTGGCGCCCATGTAGTTGCGGGTGCCTGGATTGTCGGCGGCAGCGCTGCCCCAATAGAAATACTGCTCGTTGCCGGGCGACAGCGACTGGTCCCAGCGGTTCTGGATCATGTCGAACTCGTAAGCGAGCCGGCGCTGGTCGAATTGCACGGGATCGACCGACCGTACGCTCGGCTCGATGCCGGCGCGCCTGAGGTCGCGCTGGAAGGCGAGCGCGATGCGCTCCTGGTCGCGGGTCGTGACCAGGATCTCGAACGTGAAGGGCGCCTTGGTCGTCCGGTTGCGCAGCACGGTGCCGTCGAGATCGTAGCCGGCCTCCGACAACAGTTTCAGCGCGGCGCGCAGCGTGGCCCGGTCGCGGCCGGAGCCGTCGGTCACCGGCAGGCGGTAGCTGCCGTCCATGACATCGGGCGGAATCTGTGCGGCGAACGGCTTGAGCAGCTCGCGCTCGCGCGCGTCCGCAGGCCTGCCATAGGCCGACAGGTCCGAGCCGGCGAAATAGCCGGCGACGCGCGAATAGAGCGAGAAGAAGTAGTTGCGGTTGACCAGCTCGAAATCGAACAGCAGCGTCAGCGCCTTTCGCACGCGGATGTCGGCGAACATCGGACGGCGGGTGTTGAAGACCAGGAATTCCGAGGGCTGCGGCACGCCGGGCTTGACGGTGTCGCGGATCACCTCGCCGCTTTTGACGGCCGGAAAATCATAGCCGTCGTGCCAGCGCAGCGGCTCGTTCTCGACGCGGAAATCGTAGAGGCCGCGCTTGAAGGCCTCGAACTGGCCGTTGGCCTCGCGGAAAAAGTCGAGCCTGATCTCGTCGAAATTGTAGAGGCCGCGATTGATGGCGAGGTCGCGGCCCCAATAGTCGGGATTGCGCTTGAGCGTCACGCTGGCGCCGGGCCGCACCGCGGTGACGCGATACGGGCCGGAGCCGACCGGCCCGGTCAGCGTCGTCTCCTCGAAGGTCGCGACATCGACCGCGTGCTTCGGCAGGATCGGCATCAGGCCGAGGATCAGCGGCAATTCCCGGTCGTTGGCGCCGGTGAGGTCGAAGCGGGCGGTGAGAGGATCGGTCGCCTCGGCCCTGGCGACCTTGGCATAGTATTGCCGAAGGTTCGGTCGGCCGTGGTCGCGCAACAGCTGCCAGGAGAACAGCACGTCCTCGGCGAGTACCGGTTTGCCGTCGGAGAACCGGGCGCGGGGATCGAGGCGGAACGTGACGTAGCTCCGCTCGTCGTCGGTCTCGACCGATCTGGCGAGCAGGCCGTAGAGCGTGAACGACTCATCTTGGCCACGCGCAAGCAGGCTTTCGACCACGTAGCCACGGATCGGCTGCACCGCCAATCCCTTCACGATGAACGGATTGAGGCTGTCGAAGGTGCCGAGCATGCCCCAGGTCAGCCGGCCGCCCTTGGGCGCATCGGGATTGGCGTAGGGCATGTGGGTGAAATCGGCGGGCATAGCCGGCTTGCCGTGCATGGCGATGGCATGGGCCTCCTCGGCCCGTGCGCTGGCCGGCAACCCGGCGCCGAGGGCCATAACGAGGGCCGAGGCGAGGATGATGCAATGGCGGATGCCGGGGCCCTCGAGAAGGCGTTGGAACATGAACATCGGCACACGTTGATTCGAGGACCGGCGGACCTGAATCCTATCACAGGGAATTTGGTGGGGCGCTGGCGCCAGAGTGACCAAAGACGCTTGTCGGCATTGATCTTTTCGTCGGCCACGTTAAGAAGGCGGGCAATCGCGCAAGAGCGCCGAGCCCGTCACTTATCCGCCTCATTTGACGGGGAGAGAGCCGCGCCCAAGGCGGCTTGGTTCGGCGCTTCGGAGCGGTTCGGGCACTTCCCGTTCAGAAAGGGTTTTCTGCAATGAATTTCCGTTACTTGGCCGCGTCCGTCCGGCCGCGCGGGCGACTTCTCGCCTTGTTGACGGCGACGGCGTTGGCCGTTCCGTTTGCCGCCGAGGCCCAGACCCCGGCGCCGGCTCCCGGTGCGCCCGCCGCGCCCAAGGCAGCTCCGGCCCCGAAAGCCGCTCCCAAGGCTGCGCCGAAGGCTCCGGCACCGGCCGCTCAGGCGCCCGCCCAGCAGGCTCCCGCCGCGGGCGCGCCGGCGCAGCAGGGCGCAGCCCAGCCGGCAGACCAGCAGATCCAGCTGATCTACGCCCCCTGGACCAAGTTCTGCCTCAAGGGCCAGGACGCCAACGCCAAGCAGGTCTGCTTCACCGGCAAGGACGGCCGCATCGAGTCGGGCCAGCCGGTCATCGCCGCCGTCATCATCGAGCCGGAAGGCGAGCCGAAGAAGATCCTGCGCGTGACGCTGCCGCTCGGCATGCAGCTCGTGCACGGCACCCGCATCATCGTGGACAGCAATGCGCCGTTGCAGAGCCCGTACGTGATCTGCTTCCAGAACGGCTGCATGTCGGACTACGAAGCGACGCCCGAGCTCATCGCCAACATGAAGAAGGGCCAGAATCTCGTTGTCCAGGCGATCAACGCCAACGGCGCGCCGCTGACGCTGCCGCTGCCGCTCGCCGGCGAATTCCAGAAGGCCTATGACGGTCCGCCGACCGATCCGAAGGTGTTCGAGGAAACCCAGAAGAAGCTTCAGGAAGAGCTTCAGAAGAAGGCGGACGAGCAGCGCAAGAAGCTCGAGCAGAGCGGTGCTGCGCCCGGCGCGGCTCCGGCCGGCCAGAAATAATCGGGACCAGATCCCTGACATGAAAAAGGCGCTCAGTCCGAGCGCCTTTTTTATTGGCCGCTTGCCGGCGGCTTAACTCAGTTCAGCGACGGATTGCGCGGGCGGTAGCCGCCGCCCTTGTCCTTGATGAAGATCTCGGCGACCTGCGAATGGCGGATCGGCTCGCCGGATTCGTCGGGCAACAGGTTCTGCTCGGACACGTAGGCGACGTATTCGGATTCCGCGTTCTCCGCGAGCAGATGGTAGAACGGCTGGTCCTTGTGGGGCCGCACCTCCTCCGGGATCGACAGCCACCACTCCTCGGTGTTGTTGAATTCCGGATCGATGTCGAAGATCACGCCCCGGAACGAGAAGATCCGGTGGCGAACGACCTGTCCGATCTGAAATTTCGCGGTCCGCGCTTTTATCATTCCCCGTCGATAGACCAGGATTGTGGCCGATGCTAGTGGCCTAACTTCGAATTAACGTCCGCTTAAGGGGCAGATAGCTCCCAAGTCTTCAGAAGAAACTTGAGAAATGGTCGATATCCTCAATCTGGCGCTACCGTATTTCGGCTTGATCTTCGTCGGATTTGCCTGCGGCAAGATCAAATCCCTGCCGGAATCGGGCCTGGCCTGGATGAACTTCTTCCTGCTCTACGTGTCGCTGCCGTCGCTGCTGTTCGCGATCATGTCGAAGACGCCGTTTGCGGAGCTGAACAACCCGCCGTTCCTGGTCGCAACCACGCTGTCGACGGTTACGGCGTTCACGCTGGCGCTCGTCGTCGGCAAGGTTCTCGGCCGCCTGACCCTGCGCGAGGCGACGCTCGCAGGGCTCTCCGGCGGCTACGGCAATATCGGCTATATGGGGCCGGGGCTGGCGCTCGCCGTGCTCGGGGCGAAGGCCTCGGCGCCGACCGCGCTGATCTTTTGCTGCGACAGCATCTTCCTGTTCACGATCGTGCCGCTCCTGATCGAGCTGTCCGACCGCGATCATCCCTCGATCGTCCATGCGTTCGGCGTGGTGCTGAAGCAGATCGTGCTCAACCCGCTGATCATGTCGGCCTGTTTTGGCGCGGCGGTGGCAGCGCTGCATATCGAGCTGCCGGTCGCGCTCGACCGCACCATCACATTCCTCCAGAACGCCGCAGCCCCGACCGCGCTTTTCGTGCTCGGCGTGACCGTGGCGCTCCGCCCGTTCGACCGGGTGCCGTGGGAGGTGCCGGGCGTGGTCGCGGTGAAGCTGCTGATCCATCCGCTCGCAGCGTTCGGCCTGATGCTGGCGTTCGGCCCGTTCGCGCAGCCTTGGGCCGCGACCGCCGTGCTGATGGCCTCGCTGCCGCCGGCGCTCAACGTGTTCGTGATCGCCCGGCAGAATGACGCCTGGATCGAATCCGCCTCCGTCGCCGTGCTGCTCGGGACGTTTGCGTCCGTGGTCACGCTGACCAGCGTGATGTGGGCGATCCAGACCGGCCGGCTGGCGTTTCCGTGAGCGAGCTTACCGCCGCCAGGTCGGCGTCAGCCCCTCCCGCATGGCGAAGCGCCGGAGCGGGCCGATGGCGCCGAGCAGGTGCATGCCGACCGCGCGGACCGGCTGGAGCGGCAGGAAATCGTTGAGCAGGGAGCGGTTGGCGATGTCGATCGCAAAGGTCCGGCTCAGGATGTCGGGCCGCCGGGCGCGGTCGTAGCGCTCGAGCACGTCGGGCGCGCCGGGATCCTCGCCCGAGGCGATGGCATCGCCCGCAAGCCTGGCAATGTCGGCGGCATCGCGCAGGCCAAGGTTGAGGCCCTGGGCGCCGATCGGGGGAACCACATGGGCGGCTTCGCCGACCAGCGCGATGCGGTCGCGGCCGAAGGATTTCGGACGTTCGATCGCCAGCGGAAACAGGTTGCGGCCGGGCTCGACCGTCATGCGTCCCAGGATGGAATGCGACTGCTTCTCGATCGCGGCGGACAGCTCGTCGTCGCTTAAACCGCGGAGCCGTTCCGCTTCCGCGGGAGCCGCGACCCAGACGATGCTGGAGCGGTTGCCGGGCAGGGGCACGAACACGCAGGGCCCGTGGGGCGTGTGGAACTCGGTCGAGACATTGCGATGCGGCCGCGCATGGCCGACGTTGAAGGTGAGCGCGGTCTGCGTCAGGTCGCGCCGCGTCACCGCGATGCCGGCAGCCTCCCGGCACAGCGAATGCCGGCCGTCGGCGCCGACCACGAAGCGGGCTGCGAGGAATTGCGCGGAGGCCGTGCGGATCGCGACATCGTCGGCTTCAATGACGACGCTTTCGGCCTCGTCGTCGAAACGGACGATCCCGGGCAGCTCGGCCGCGCGCTCTTCCAGCGCCAGCATCAGCGAGCGGTTGTCGATGTTGTAGCCGAAGGCGTCGAGCCCGATCTCGTGACAGGAGAAGCGGACCTCCGGCGCCCGGAACAGCCGGCCGGTGTCGTCGACGAGGCGCATGATTTCGAGCGCGGCCGCCTTGTCCTTGCAGCGCGGCCAGACGTCGAGGCTCTCCAGCAGCTCGACGGAGGCGCCTAGCAGCGCCGTGGTGCGGTTGTCGGCATAGGGCAGGCGGCGCGCCACCAGCGCGGTCCGTGCACCCGCCTGCGCCAGCGCGATGGCCGCGCTAAGTCCCGCCGGTCCGCCGCCGATCACGGCTGCGTCAAAGAGTGTCGATGCGTCTGTCATGGAACGACATTTGACACGCCCGGCGGCAAATTCAAGCCCACCTATTTTTCCGTGATTTTGTGGCGAATTGTGCGACCGGGCGCCGCAATGGCTTATGTGCAAACCGGCCTCGTTCTGATAGCAGAAGCCATGGATACCCAGCAGGATTCCCTGAAGCCGAGACCGGCGATGCGCGCCGCGGCCTTCTCGGTGCACGTCTTCACCGCCTTCGGCGCGGCCATTGCGCTGCTGGCGATGCTGGAGGCCGTGCGCGAGCACTGGGCGGCGATGTTTCAATGGCTGGGCGTCGCGCTGATCATCGACGCGATCGACGGTCCGATCGCGCGCCGGCTTGACGTCAAGAACGTGCAGCCGAACTGGTCGGGCGACGTGCTCGATCTCGTGGTCGACTTCGTCACCTATGTGTTCGTGCCGGCCTACGCGATCGTGGCGAGCGGCCTGCTGCTGCCGGTCGCGGCTCCCTTGCTCGGCGTCGCCATCATCGTCACCAGCGCATTATATTTCGCCGATCTGCGCATGAAGGCCGATGACAATCATTTCCGCGGCTTCCCGGCGCTGTGGAACGCGGCTGCGTTCTACCTGTTCCTGCTGCACTGGCCGCCGCTGTGGTCGACGCTGCTGGTCGCGGCCCTCGTGGTGCTGACCTTCGTGCCGTTCCACGTGCTGCATCCGGTCCGCGTCGTGCGGCTGCGCTGGCTGACGATGTCGCTGATCGGGATCTGGGCGGTGCTCTCCCTTTACACGCTGGACATGGATTTTCGCGTCGGTCCCGGCGTGACGCTCGCGCTGTGCGCCATCGCGCTCTGGATCAGCTTCAGCGACGCATTGATCCGCTTCGCAAGATCCTTCGCATGATGCATCTCCTCGCCAGCCCCGAAGCCTGGGCCGCGCTGCTCACCTTGACGTCGCTCGAGATCGTGCTCGGCATCGACAACGTGATCTTCCTGTCGGTGATCGTCTCGCGCATCCCGGAGAAGCAGGCGCACCGCGCCCGCCAGATCGGGCTCGCGCTGGCGCTGGTGTTCCGCATCATCCTGCTCAGCGTTCTGGTCTGGCTGATCGGCCTGACCGCGCCGGTGTTCTCGTTTGCGGGTTACGATTTCTCCTGGCGCGACCTCATCCTGATCGGCGGCGGCCTGTTCCTGATCGCGAAGGCGACGCACGAGATCCACGCCGAGGTCGAAGCCGATGAGGGGGAGGGCGACAGGGCTTCCGGCCGCAACGCCTTCTTCTGGGTGATCGTCCAGATCATCGTCATCGACATCGTGTTCTCGCTGGACTCGATCATCACCGCGATCGGCATGGCGCAGGACATCGAGATCATGATCGCGGCCGTCGTGATCGCCTGCCTGATCATGTACCTTTCGTCGGGGCCGGTGTCGCGATTCGTCGCGGAGCATCCGACCACGAAGATGCTGGCGCTGGCCTTCCTGGTGTTGATCGGCGTCGCGCTGGTTGCGGATGGATTCCAATTCCACATCCCGCGCGGCTACATCTATTTCGCAATTGCGTTCTCGGCCGCGGTGGAGTTCTTCAACGTGCTGGCCAAGCGCAACCGCAGGAAAGCCGGCAAATAGTCGCGTTTGGTCCGTTCCATTCCAAGTCGAGTTGACAAGGTGGTCGTGATGTCTTTGGCTTGCCGCCACGACGACCGAGAGGAGGTCAGTCAATGACCAAAGCCGTCCGTGTGCACAAGGTCGGAGGCCCCGAAGCCCTGGTCTATGAGAGCGTCGACGTGCCGGCGCCCGGCCCCGGCGAGGTGCGCATCCGCCAGCATGCGGTGGGGCTGAACTTCATCGACGTCTATTATCGCACCGGCCTCTACAAGGCGCCGGAGCTGCCTTTCATCGCCGGCAACGAGGCCTCGGGCGAGGTCATCGCGGTCGGGCCGGGCGTCACGAATTTCCATCCCGGCGACCGCGTCGCCTACTACCACAATCTCGGCGCCTATACCGGCGAGCGCAATATCCCGTGGGAGAAGCTGGTCAAGCTGCCCGACCACATCACCCACGAGCAGGGCGCCGTGCTGATGCTCAAGGGGCTCACGGTCTGGTATCTTCTGCACAAGACCTTCAAGGTCGAGCCGCACCATCGCGTGCTGATCCACGCCGCCGCCGGCGGCATTGGCCTGCTCGCCTGCCAATGGGCGAGGGCGCTCGGCGCCCACGTCATCGGCACGGTCGGCTCGCGCGAGAAGGCCGAGCTTGCGGAAGCCAATGGCTGCGACCACGTCATCCTCTACAACGAGGAGGACTTCGTCGCGCGCGTCAAACAAATCAGCCGCAACGAGGGCTGCGATGTCGTCTATGACGGCGTCGGCAAGGCGACCTTCCCGGGCTCGCTGTCCTGCCTGAAGCCGCGCGGCATGTTCGTCTCGTTCGGCAATGCCTCGGGTCCGGTGCCGCCGTTCTCGATCGCCGAGCTCAACAACCACGGCTCGCTGTTCGCGACCCGGCCGAAGCTCAACGATTACGTCGGCACGCGCAAGGAATTGCTGGAAGGCGCCGACACGCTGTTTTCCGCCGTCATCAACGGCAAGCTGCACGTGCCGATCAACCACGCCTACGCGCTGAAGGATGCCGCCAAGGCGCATATCGATCTCGAAAGCCGCAAGACCACCGGCGCGTCGATCTTGAAGCCGTAGCTAACCGTCGTTCCGGGGCGGCTCGAAGAGCCGAACCCGGAATCTCGAGATTCTCAGGCGCGCAATTGCGCACCGTAGTTCGATGCTTCGCATCGCCCCGGAATGACGAGCTTGTGTATGCGCCGCTACGCCACGCGCCTCGCCGCGCCGGCCTTGGTCAGGATCGCGTCGAGGCAGTCGATCATCTCGGCGATCTCCGCCCGCGTCACGTTCAGCGCCGGCATGAAGCGCAGCGTGTCGACCTGCGGTGCATTCAGCAGCACGCCGGCTTCGAACGCCTGCGCGACGATGCCGGGCGCGATCGGCAGCTTGAGGTCGAGCGCCAGCAGCAGGCCGCGGCCGCGCACGCCGCCGAGGCCATGCCGGGCCGAGACCTTCTGCAACTCGCTTTCGAGCAAGAGGCCGGTCTCGGTGACCGACTTCAGGAAGTCCGGCTTGCCGACCTCGTCCAGCACCGCAAGGCCGGCCGCGCACATGATCGGGTTGCCGTTGAAGGTGCCGCCCTGGTCGCCGTGCTCGAAGCAAGCCGCGCGTTCGGTCGCAAGCAGGGCGGCGAGCGGCACGCCGCCGCCGATGCCCTTGCCGAGCGTCATGATGTCGGGCGAAATCCCGGCGTGCTCGTAGTGAAAGAGCTTTCCGGTCCGGCCCATGCCGGTCTGGATCTCGTCAAGAATGAGCAGCAGACCGTGCGCCTTTGTCAGCGCGCGCAGCTCCTGCAGGAACTGATCGGTCGCGGGCCATACGCCGGACTCGCCCTGGATCGGCTCGAGCATGACCGCGACGGTGTTGTCGTTGATCAGCTTCTCGACCGAGGCGATGTCGTTGAGCTTCGCCTTCTTGAAGCCGGCGACCTTCGGCTCGAACAAGGGCTCGAACGCCTTCTTGCCCGAGGCCGACATCGTCGCCAGCGTCCGGCCGTGGAAGCCGCCTTCGAAGCTGATGATCTCGAATGCGCCGCCCTTGTGCAGGCTGCCGTATTTGCGCGCGAGCTTGATCGCGCCCTCATTGGCCTCCGCGCCGGAGTTGGCGAAGAACACCTGGTCGAAGGCACTGTTTGCGACCAGCGCCTGCGCGAGCTTGAGGCTCGGCTCGTTGTAGAACGCCGGGCTTGGCGTCAGGAGCCGCTTGGCCTGCGCGGCAAGCGCGTCGGCGATCGCCGATGGCGAGTGACCGAGGCAGTTCACGGCCCAGCCCTGCACGAAATCGAGATAGCGCTTGCGGCTGTCGTCCCAGAGGTAGGAGCCGGCGCCGCGGACGAACACGGCCTTGGGCCGTGCGGTGATGTCCATCAGCGCATCATACGGATGGGTGGCGGTGGTCATGTCGAACTCCTCTGGAGGGGCGGGTGGAAAATGGACGCAAAAAGCAAGAAGGCCGCACTTTGCGGGTGCGGCCTTCTCGAAAACTGGCTGAATTCAGTGCTTCAGCGGCGTCGTCGGACATGGCGCAACCCATCATCGTCGCGGGTGCGACGACGGAAAGCTGCGCGGCGGTTGGTCCGAGAATTGATCATGGGCCGCGTCCCTACAGCCGAAGGGCAGGGCTTGTCAAGCGGGCGTTTCGCGAGATGCCCGCCGAGCGTGCATCGGTCAGGTCGGATGCGCAGCTTCTTCGGCGTCCTCCGCCCCCCAATCCGCAGCCGCAATCGCGCTGTCGATGAGCTCGCCGCGCATCAGCTTGAGCGGGGATGTCCAGTACAGTGCGATGTTGTGGAAGGGATCGGTCAGCACCTTGAACACCCATACCAGTCCGGTTGTGACATCGCGCGCGACGAAGAGTTGGATCATGCGCGCAAGTCCGCCACCGACGCCGATCGCGAGCCAGAGCGCGCCGACATGGCGGATGAAGTCGAGACGCGTGGCGGGTGGATCGAACAGTCCGAACAGAGTGGGGAACACGTACAGCGCGAGCGGCGCGCTGCCCCAGACCAGGAGCAGGATGATCTTGCGGGTCTGGTTGTAACCGACCTTGACCGCTTCCTTGTACGCGTTGCTGACGTCGTTGACTGCGTCATAGCCGCTCGGCTCGAAGAAGAAATGCCCGGTCTGCCGTGTCAGCATCGCGAGCCAGCCGACGAGTCCCGCGAGCGCCGGATCTTTGAACAGCAGCGCATAGCAGGCGAGGAAGATCACGGCGCTGAAGAAGTGCAGCGTCTGGTTGACGGTGCTCTGGTGGTAGAAGCGGTAATCGTCGAAGCGCTGCGTGCGCAGCATGTCCGAGAGGCAGCTCATCATCAATCCTCGCTCGCGTTGAAAGCGCGGCAGAGTTAGGACGAGTCCGTGACCTCCGCGTGAATGCACTATAGTGTCACATTCCGGCGTGCGGTCGTACGCGGCACGACGGTTGCGCAGAGAAATTACTGCACGCCGTAACGGGCGAACACGTCGGCGATGCCGGCATTGATCGCCCTGGCCGCGGCGATGTCGCGCTCCGCGCCGTCGGCGTCACCCGTCCTGCGTTTCGCAAGGCCGCGGCCGTAGAGCGCGCTGTCGAGCTCCGGCTTTGCGCTCAGCGCCGTGTCGTAGTCCGCAATCGCCGCGTCGAGATTGCCGAGCTTGAGGTAGGTGAGGGCGCGGCTGTCCAGCGTGTAGGGATCGCCCGGGCGCATCCGAAGCGACTGCTCGCAATCGGCCAGCGCCTCCTGCAATTGCCCCAGGATCGCGCGCGTCATGCAGCGGGCATTGAACACGCCGGCATAGCTCGCATTGGCCTTGATCGCGCGGTCGTAGTCTTCCAGCGCCCGCGGGTAATCGTGGTCGTCGAAATACATGTTCGCGCGCGCATAGGCGTCGCGGTCGTTGTTCGGCATGAGCTGAAGCGACTTGCCGAAATCGGCCAGCGCCCGGGCCCGCTCGCCCTTGTCGCGGAGGATGCGTGCACGGTTGCCGTAGGCCGGGCCATAGTTGGGATCGAGCCTGATCGCCATGTCGAGATCGGCGAGCGCGCGATCGGCCTCGCCGTGCTCGCGATAGGCCGTGCCGCGATTGAAATAGGCGAGCGCGAATGTCCGATCGAGCTTGATGGCCTGATCGTAGTCGGCGAGCGCATGGGCGTAGTCGTTCTTGCCGATGTAGGAATTGCCGCGGTTGTTGTAGTAGAGCGCGTCATTTGGCTTGAGCCGGATCGCGCGCGTATAGTCGGCGATGGCGTGGTCGCGATCGCCGAGATCGTCATAGGCAATGCCGCGATTGTACCAGGCGATGGCGTCGTTCGGATCGAGATCGATGGCGCGGTTGAGATCGGCGAGCGCACGCTCGGCGTCGCCCTTGCGCCGGAAGATCTCGCCGCGGTTGGCAAGCGCCAGCGGATTGGAGGGATTGGCTTGCAGCACCGCCGAGCAGCCGGCGAGGCGCCGGTCGTCGCCGACCTTGTCGGTGCCGAAACACCATTGCCGCGCCTGGGCGGGTGATGGCGATTGTGCAGCGGCGGGAAGTGCAAGCAGGATCAATGCTGTGCCAATCGCGCACAGCCCGGCCCGGATACCAACCTCGTGATTGTATTTCATCGATAGCCGCGCAGAAACCATTGAGCCTCTGGCGCGTTTGTGATCGAAGGACGCGAATTGGTTCGAACCGGACGCTGGTCCGTTGAGACCAACACTGGCGTGACCAACCAGACAGTATTCAGCCTTGTCCGATACGCCTTACCCGATCGACCTCGACAGCATTCGCGGCGCATTTCCGCCGGGCATCGAAGCGCCATCCCTGCTTGTCGAATTCGCCGATTGGCTGAACGGGCGCCCGTGGGGCAGCGTCGGCCGCTTCTCCCTGCAAGGCCAGTTCTCCGATCATGCGCCGATCGTCGACGGTAGTCCCCTGCGCGACAGGTTTTCGTTGTTCATGCGACTTCCGGACGGCTCGGCCGTCGGCGGGTGGTACGGTGCCGGTCTCGACCGGGACAATCCGCCGATCGTCGGTCTGGGGTCGGAGGGCGACTACGAGCTGCTGGCGCCGAGCCTTGACGGTCTGCTCGCAAAACTGACGTCTCAGCAATTCGGTAACGCCTGGAGCGACCTGCTGCCGCATGACGAGGTCGAGTGTCAGACGGTCGAGCTCGCGCGGTGGCTCGCCGGGCGGCCGGCTGGCGAGCCGATGACGCCGGACGACGCATCGTCGGAGCTTCCCGACTTTCGCGGCTTCGTGGAAAAATGGAGCCGGGATCGCGAGGACTATTGGGCCAATCACCGCCTGATGGCCGAGTTGGGCTGGCGGTTGGCTGCGCATCTGCCGAAGGGGAAGAAGCCCTGGGACAAGACGAACTTCGAGGTCGCGATATCGGGCGCGCAGTATCAGGCGCGCGTCCTCACGCGTGGACCGCAGCCGTTCGAGGAAGCTTCTTCGATCGAATCCCTGCTACGCGACCTGCGCGAAGAGATGCGCCGCGCACAGCCCGAGCTCGGGTTGTGGTACGCGATGAGTTTCGGGCTCTACGCCGACGGCCGCGTCATGCCGAACTTCGAATACGATCTGCGCCCGACCATCGACGGCGAGCCTGCGCTGCTATCCGAGGCGAAGGCCGATCTCGTCCGCGCTCCGCGCCCGGAGCGCTGGGTGCCGAAATGGCTGGCGGCATCCTGAAGCTCGGAATCCCGCGATGCTGCCGCCCAGCCGGCGCGCCGAAATCTTCTGCTGTCGTGCCATCTTGACCTCGCGGGAACGGCACCTTCGATCCCCCTTGACTTAGAGTGCGCTCGAGGGGGTATCTGTACGTGCGTCAGTACGAGAACGGGCACACATGAAGATCGGCGACCTCGCAAAACGAACCGGCTTGTCGACTCACACGTTGCGTTATTATGAGCGCATCGGGCTGCTGCCATACGCAGACCGGGATCGTTCCGGCCAGCGTGACTTTGACGCATCGATCCTCACATGGATCGAATTCCTCGGTCGGCTCAAGACCACGGGAATGCCGATCCGGGACATGTTGCGCTATGCGGCGCTTCGTGATGAAGGCGAAGCCACCGGGCCAGCCCGGCGGCAGATGCTGGAAATCCACCGGGAACAGGTTCGCACGGAGATTGCCGAACTCCAGGAATGCCTGCTCGTCCTTGATACCAAGATCGCCGGCTATGCCGGCGGCGAACAGAGGACGAAGGAAAATGACGCACGCCCAAACACAAGCCGAAAGCCGCTTCGATCGCGGCCAGCGGGCCCTGTCACGCATTGACGGCAGAGCCGGCGAAAAGGTCGTCACCTCACTCGCCGACATCGCTCCGGATTTCGCACGATACGTGATCGAGTTTCCCTTCGGCGACATTTACAGCCGCCCGGATCTCGGCCTGCGCGATCGAGAGATCGCGACGATCGCCGCGCTGACGGCGCTCGGAAATGCCGCGCCTCAGCTCAAAGTGCATATCGAGGCGGGTCTGAACGTCGGGCTGTCTCGCGACGAGATCGTGGAGATCATCATGCAGATGGCCGTCTATGCGGGCTTCCCGGCGGCGGTGAACGGGCTGTTCGCAGCCAAGGAGGTGTTTTCCGCGCATGATGGACGGCAGGGGTCGGGAGAAGCGACATGACGAACTTCGAACACGATGTGCGCCCGACGATCGGGGGCGAGCCGGCAAAATTAGCCGAGGCACAGGCCGACCTCGCCCGCGCGCCGCGTCCGGAGCGCTGGGTGCCGAAATGGCTGGCCGAAGCCTGATCGCGACTTCGCACTTGCGCCCGGCGCGCGCTTGGTGATGCTGCCTCAGGCAGCATCGGGGGCTCGTTTGATTAGATCGATACAGTTCGAAAAGATTGGCACGGCGCCGACGCGTCTCGGATTTTCGCTCGTTGCGAGCGGGGTTGCGGGCGATCAGTCGCTACTTTTCCTGTTCGAGTCCTCGGGAGACAGCGCATCGACTGCAGCCGCGTTGCGCGCTTCTGGCGTATTGCCGCATCCGAAGATGGAAAGGTTGAAGCGTTACGGTCTGCACAAGTCGGCTGCCGGATCGGAGCTATGGATCGATCTGCCTCCGCTTGAGCTCGGCCATTCTCATGTCGACCTCTTTCCCGACGGGCGGGTCTTGCTGGCGAGCCGCAGACACAACTGGCGGGCCGAGACCGACCACGACCTGAACGGAGTCATCTTTGATCCCCGGACCGGACGAGCAGACCGCGTCGGCCTCGGCGATGCCATCAGCGATCTCCAGATCGATGACCTCGGACGGATCTGGATTGGGTATTTCGACGAGGGTGTTTTTGGCAGTTCGGTCGGGCAGGCCGGCTTGGTTTGCTTCTCGACTTTGGGAGAGAAGGTCTGGGAATTTCCAGCAGATGCAGACCACACGATTGACGACTGCTACGCGCTCAATGTGGCGGGCCCAGAGGCCGCCATTTTCTTCTACTCGGATTTCCCGCTCTATCGGATTGGCGCAGACTTCGAATTGACCTGGAAGCAAACGAAGCTTCGAGGCTGCCACGCGTTCGCAATGTCCGAGACGGAGATTCTGTTCTCGGGCCAATACGACGATCCACCCAATGTGGCCTACATCGGACGATCGGATCGAGAGGGCATGATTCTTGTGAGGCGGGCATACCTGTTCATGCCCGACGGCTCAGCGCGACCGCGCGGCCGTTTGCAGGGCCGCGGCAGGCATCTCTATCACTTCGGCGAGGACGGGATTTACCGGGCGACACTGGGTTGAGCCCGTTGACGGAGTGCTCTCAGAACCCCGCGACGCTGCCGTGCAGGTCGTATTGGTCGGCGCGCTCGATCTTTGCCGTGACGATCTCGCCGACGCGCAAGGGGCGGCGGCTCGACAGGTAGACCGCGCCGTCGATCTCGGGCGCATCGGCCTTCGACCGGCCCCGGGCAACGGTCGGGCCGACCTCGTCGATGATGATCTGCTGGCGCGTGCCGACCTTGCGCTTCAGCCTGCGCGCCGAGATCTTCTGCTGGCGCGCCATCAGCGCGTTGTAGCGCTCCTGCTTGACCTCTTCCGGCACGGGATTGGCGATCGCATTCGACGTCGCACCGGCAACCGGCTCGTATTTGAAGCAGCCGAGGCGGTCGATCTCGGCTTCGTCGAGCCAGTCGAGCAGATAGGCAAAGTCCGCGTCGGTCTCGCCGGGGAAGCCGACGATGAAGGTCGAGCGCAGGGCAAGATCAGGGCATTCCTCGCGCCAGCGCTTGATCCGCGCCAGCGTCTTGTCCTGCGCCGCCGGGCGCTTCATCGCCTTCAGCACCTCGGGGCTCGCATGCTGGAACGGGATGTCGAGATAGGGCAGCACCGTGCCTTGCGTCATCAGCGCGATGACCTCGTCGACATGCGGGTAGGGGTAGACATATTGCAGCCGGACCCAGGCCCCGAGCTCGCCGAGCTCGCGCGCGAGGTCGAGGAATTTGGCGCGGACCTGGCGGTCCTTCCACGGGCTCTCGGCGTATTTCAGGTCGACGCCATAGGCCGAGGTGTCCTGCGAGATCACCAGCAGCTCCTTGACGCCGGCGCCGACCAGCCGCTCGGCCTCGCGCAGCACGTCATTGGCCGGGCGCGAGACCAGATCGCCGCGCAGCTTCGGGATGATGCAGAAGGTGCAGCGGTTGTTGCAGCCCTCGGAGATCTTCAAATAGGCGTAGTGCCGCGGCGTCAGCTTGATGCCCTGCGGCGGCACCAGGTCGAGATGCGGATTGTGGGCGGGCGGCAGCGCGCGGTGGACCGCGTCCAGCACGCTCTCATATTGCTGCGGGCCGGTGATGGAGAGCACGCCGGGATAGGCCTGCTCGATCTGCTCGGGTTCCGCGCCCATGCAGCCGGTCACGATCACCTTGCCGTTCTCGGCCATGGCCTCGCCGATCGCCGAGAGCGATTCCTGCTTGGCGCTGTCGAGGAAGCCGCAGGTGTTGACGATGACGATGTCGGCCCCGTCATGCTTGCGGGCGAGCTCGTAGCCCTCGGCGCGCAGGCGCGTGATGATGCGCTCGGAATCCACCAATGCCTTGGGACAACCGAGTGACGTGAATGAAATGCGGGGCGCTCTGTCCATTGTATCGCCTGGAGCCTAGATCTGAATTGTCCGGATTTAGCGATCCAAGTAATTGAACCGATGGCGAAATTCAATAACTAACCTATGGACCGGTTCCGATTGTGTGACTGGAGGGGCCGAGATGAATCCTCCAACGTGCACGTTCCCGTTGTTATTCTGTTCTTGCGTATTTCCACGGAGCTAAACTGCGATGCGCCATTTCATCCTCGGCATGGTTTTCGCCGTCATTTCCTGGAGTGCGATGTTTCCGGCGCGGGCTGAAGTCGACAAGATCTTACGTGTTTGCGACGGACAAAAAGGCCTGTGTCCGGAATTCAGGCCGCGCGTGAAGGCGCCCGATGGGTGGGCGAAGGACGAGGCCGCAAGCCTCAAATACGGCGCCTCAATGTTCGTGCCCAGGGGGAAGGGATTCGGTAACGCCGAAGCAATCATCTATGCCGAAGGCCGCTACAACAAGGATCGAACCGAACTGGTTCAATGGGTGGCAACGAGCGATCAGGATTGGGCGGCGACGTCCGGCAAGAATGCCAAGATCACCTCGCTTCCCTCGGCCAGCCCCGGTGTCATCATCAACCGGTACGACAATCCGTCCCTGAAGGACCAACCGGTCGAAGTGATCGCGCATTACGTTGATGTCGACAAGGACGGCAACTCCTATGTCGTGCGGCTGGCGGTCTCCGGCAAGAACGAGGGTGCGGTGTTGGCCGCCGTGCCACTCCTCGATAAAATGATCGCTGGCGCGAGGATTCCGTAAGAGCGTAAGCCCACCAGATGGCAGCTGCCGTCGGGCGGGAGTGGGCGGCTTTGAAAGTTTACATTCGTTGTCTCAGGAGCATCCGAGCGACACGAAGCTGACCTTGGGCGCAGCCGTCTCTTGCATATCTCTTGATCTGCCTGATTGATCGGCAGGAGCTAGTCCTAAATGCGGTCAATTACAACCCTTTGCAGGGCGTTCCGGCGTGCTATGGATGAATCACCTGACGTGAGTGAGCCATGAGCGCCGAGCAGTCGCCCAAAATCGTGATCGTCGACGAAAGCCCGATCCGGGCCGCGATCCTCGAGGAGGGGTTGCGGGAGGCCGGATTCACGCAGGTCGCCCATATCCGCGAGATGCAGAGCCTGCTGGCCCGTATTTATGCGGTGGATCCCGACATCATCCTGATCGATCTCGAAAACCCCAGCCGCGACGTGCTGGAGGCGATGTTCCAGGTCAGCCGCGCCGTGCGCCGGCCGATCGCGATGTTCGTCGACCAGAGCGATTCAGCCTCGATCCAGGCCTCGGTCGAGGCGGGCGTATCCGCCTACATCGTCGACGGGCTGAAGAAGGAGCGCATCAAGCCGATCCTCGACCTCTGCGTGTCCCGCTTCAACGCCTTCGCCAAGCTTCAGGAGGAACTCGAGCGCACCAAGTCGCAGCTCGAGGACCGCAAGATCATCGAGCGCGCCAAGGGCATCTTGATGAAGGTGAAGGGCCTCACCGAGGACGAGGCCTATGTGCTGCTGCGCTCGACTGCGATGCGCGAGAAGAAGAAAATCGGCGAGATCGCCCAGTCGATCATCACCGCGTCGGAGATGCTGAAATGACCGGACCGCTTCGCATCGGGTTCATTCCGCTGGTCGATGCCGCCGCGCTGATCGTCGCCGTCGACAAGGGCTTTACTGCCGCCGAAGGCCTCGACGTCGAGCTGGTGCGCGAGGTCTCCTGGTCCAACGTCCGCGACAAGCTCAATATCGGCCTGTTCGACGCCGCTCATCTGCTGGCGCCCGTGGCGATCGCGTCCTCGCTCGGGCTCGGCCACGTCAAGGTGCCGATCGCCGCGCCGTTCAATCTCGGCATCAACGGCAACGCGATCACGGTGTCGCCGACGCTCCATGCCGCGCTGATGGAGGAGATCGACGGCGACCGCTTCGATCCGCTCGTCACGGCGAAAGCGCTGGCGCGGGTGGTCGCCAGGCGGCGCAAGCTAGGTGCCGATCCGCTGACCTTCGGCATGACCTTTCCTTTCTCGACCCACAATTACCAATTGCGGTTCTGGATGGCGGCGGCCGGCGTCGATCCCGACGAGGACGTGCGGCTGGTGGTGCTGCCGCCGCCCTACATGGTGGACAGCCTCAGGAGCGGCCATGTCGATGCGTTCTGCGTCGGCGCGCCCTGGAATTCGGTCGCGGTCGATCTCGGCATCGGCCACATCCTGCATTTCGCCTCCGACATCCTCGTCCGGGCGGCGGAGAAGGTGCTGGCGGTCCGCCAGACCTGGGCCGACAAGAATCCGGACGTGGTCGCCAGCCTCGTGCGCGCGGCCGTGAAGGCCGCCGAGTTCATCGAGCATCCGGAGAACCGCATCGAGGCCGCGCGCATCCTGGCGCAGCCGGAGCGGATCGGCGTCGATGCCGAGGTGATCCAGCGCACGCTCACGGGACGTCTGAAGATCTCGCCCGACGGCACCTTCCGCGAGAGCGGCCGTTACCTCCTGGTCGGACGCGAAGGGGCAGGGCGCCCCGATCCGGTCCAGGCCGCCTGGCTCTACGCCCAGATGGTGCGCTGGGGACAGACGGCGCTGACGCCGGACGGCGTCAAGACGGCGATGGCCGTGTTCAGGCCGGATCTCTACGATGCCGCCCTGGGCAGCCGGGCGCCCAGCGAGGCTCCCGCGGCGTTCGGGGCGTTCGCCGGCCCCGTCTTCGATCCCGACAATATCAGGGGGCATCTCGAGGCCTTCGAAGTCGGTCGCTGGAAGGCCTGATTCGAGCCTGCATCGTTTTTAGGCGCCTGGGCTCTTCGTCTAAATTTTGGGCTGGCTGCTCGAATTTCGTGAGAGTTCCCCGCCCGGGAGTTCCCGGGGGCACTCCTAATGATCTGAAATTGCAGCAATTCTCATTTCGATGAAGCTGGCACGCAACTTGTATGTTGCACTGCGGCCAGCTTGTCACAGACGCCTGCTGAGCCGAGTCCCGCAGCAACGAAGCTGATCGGACCGTTGGGTGCAGAGCAGGCTCTTGAGCCAGCCGAGTGCCTCGCGGGTCGCGCAATTTTCCGTCGATACCACCCCGGTGGCCGCAGGAGCTTCGTTACTGACCATGAAACTCGAAACAGTCTCAGTCGACTTTACCGACGAGCAGAAGCGCTATCTCGAAGGCTTCACGACCGGTCTGCAGATCAGCCGGGTCGGTCGCGGTCTTGGTGGCGGCTCCGGCAAGGCGAATGCCGAGCCGACCGGTCCGGATGCCGTGCACATCAAGGCGCAGGACAAGGTCATCGCCTCGGGCAAGAAGCTCGCCGACCAGGAGAAGTTCAAGCGCGACGAGCATCCCTTCGACGCCTATCCGCGGCTGCGACAGCAGGCGCTCGACAATGCGCCGCCGAGCCCGGCGGACAATTTCCGCTGGCGCTACTTCGGCATCTTCTATGTCGCGCCGACGCAGGACTCCTACATGTGCCGCCTGCGCATCCCGAACGGCATCATGAAGCACTGGCAGTTGTCGGGCCTTGCCGATCTCGCCGACGATCTCTGCGGGCCGTACAGCCATGTCACGACGCGCGCCAACCTCCAGCTTCGCGAGATCCCGCCGAAGCACGCCGTGAAGCTGATCGAGGGCATCCAGGATCTCGGCCTGTGCTCGCGCGGCTCCGGCGCCGACAACATCCGCAACGTGACCGGGACGCCGACCGCCGGCATCGATCCGCAGGAAATCATCGACACGCGGCCGTTTGCGCGCGAGTGGCACTACCACATCCTCAACGACCGCTCGCTCTACGGCCTGCCGCGCAAGTTCAACGTCGCCTTCGACGGCGCCGGCAGGATCGCGGTGCTGGAAGAGACCAACGACATCGCCTTCACGGCGTTCGAGGTGAAGGACGGGTTCGGCGTCGAGCCCGGGGTCTGGTTCCGGCTCGGCCTCGGCGGCATCACCGGCCACAAGGATTTTGCAAAGTATTCCGGCATCATCGTCAAGCCGGAGCAGGCGACCGCTGTCGCCGATGCCATCGTGCGCGTGTTCATCGACCATGGCGACCGCACCAATCGCAACAAGGCGCGGCTGAAGTATGTGCTCGACGCCATGGGCCATGACGGCTTCCTGAAGCTCGTCGAAGAACGGCTGAAGACGCCATTCACGCGCGTGCCGGAAGAGGCGTTTGCGCCGCGGCCTGCGGCTGACCGCATGGCTCATATCGGCGTGCACAAGCAGAAGCAGGACGGCCTCAACTGGATCGGCGTTTCGCTGACGCTCGGCAAGCTCACCTGTGATCAGATGCGGGGCCTTGCCAAGGTCGCGCGTGACCTCGGCGACGGGGAGATCCGCCTGACGGTCTGGCAGAACCTCTTGATCCCGGGCGTGCGCGACGAGAACGTCGAGCTTGCGATTGCCGCGATCAAGCAGATCGGGCTCGCGGTCGAGGCCTCGCATATCCGCGCCGGCCTGATCGCCTGCACCGGCAATGCCGGCTGCCGCTTCGCCGCCTCCAACACCAAACGCCACGCCGCCGAGATCGGCGACTGGTGCGAGCCGCGCGTCGAGATGGACAAGCCGGTCAACATCCACGTCACCGGCTGTCACCATTCCTGCGCGCAGCACTACATCAGCGACATCGGCCTGATCGGAGCGCGGGTGCCGGTGAACGAGGATGACACGGTCGAGGGCTATCACCTCTTCACCGGCGGCGGGTTCGGCCCCGATGCCGACGTCGGGCAGGAGGTCTATCACGACCTCAAGGCCGAGGACGCGCCGAAGACGGTCGAAGCGCTGCTCAAGGCCTATATCGCCCATCGCGCCTCGCCCGACGAAACCTTCCTCTCCTTTGCGCGCCGCCATGACGGCGAGACGCTGCGCAAGCTTGCCGATGCACAGGTGTCCGCATGAACCAGATCACCCCTCCGCCGAAACTCGATATCATTCCCGCCAGCGCCCCGTTCTCCGACGCGCAGCGCTCCTGGCTGAACGGATTCTTTGCCGGGTTGCTGTCGCCTGATGTGGCTACGCCCTTGTCGGCGGAGCAGGGCGCCGCCGTCATGCAAGCCGGCGACGGCGACGATGGCGAAGCGCCATGGCACGACCAGACCATGCCGATCGCCGACCGGATGAAGCTTGCAGAGGGGCGTCCCGTCCGCCGCAAGATGATGGCGGCGATGGCGCAGCAGGATTGCGGCCAGTGCGGCTATAATTGCCACGACTATTCGGAGGCGATCGCCACCCGCAGCGAAGCGCGGCTCAACCTGTGTGTTCCCGGCGGCAAGGAAACCGCGCGGATGCTGAAGTCGCTGTACGAGGAGCTGGACAAGGCGCCGGCGGCCAGGGTGGGCGACAAGGGGGCCGACAAGGCGGATGCGGTGGCAGCGCCGGCCGTGACCGTGACGATCGCAGAGCCGGGCCGCTCGCGCGACAATCCGACCGAGGCGACCTTCCTGTCGCGGCGCCTCCTCAACAAGGGGAAGTCGGAGAAGGAGACCTATCATGTCGAGTTCGATCTCTCCGCGAGCAAGCTCGACTACATCGTCGGTGACAGCTTTGGCGTGTTCGCGCGCAACGATGTCGGCCTCGTCGACCAGATCATCGCACTGCTCGGCGCTTCCCACACCACCAAGGTGAACGGCAAGACGCTGCGCGAGGTGCTGATCGACGACGTCTCGCTGTCGCCGGCGCCTGACTCGCTGTTCGAGCTGATCTCCTTCATCACCGGGGGCGCGCAGCGCGAAAAGGCGCGGGCGCTGGCGCAGGGCGAGGATCCCGATGGCGACGCCGCCACGCTGGACGTGATGGCGGCGCTCCAAAAGTTTTCCGGCATACGGCCGCATCCCGAAGCCTTCGTCGAGGCGCTGGAGCCGCTCCAGCCGCGGCTCTATTCGATCTCGTCCTCGCACAATGCGACGCCGGGAAAACTGTCGCTGACGGTCGATTCCGTGCGCTATGTGATCGGCAAGCGCAAACGCATCGGCGTTGCCTCGACCTTCCTCGGCGAGCGCATCGCTGAGGGCGAGAAGCTCAAGGTCTATGTGCAGAAGGCGCATGGTTTCGGCCTGCCGCAGGACCCGAAGACGCCGGTTATCATGATCGGCCCCGGCACCGGCATCGCGCCGTTCCGCGCCTTCCTGCTCGACCGCAAGGCGACCGGTGCGCCGGGCAAGAACTGGCTGTTCTTCGGCCACCAGCGCAGCGATTGCGACTTCTTCTACCAGGAAGAGCTCAACGCGATGAAGACCTCGGGCCTGCTCACGCGCATGTCGCTGGCCTGGTCGCGCGACGGCGAGAAGAAGTTCTACGTGCAGGACCGCATGCGCGAAGTCGGCCGCGAATTGTGGACCTGGCTCGCCGAGGGCGCGCATCTCTACATCTGCGGCGATGCCAAGCGCATGGCCAAGGACGTCGAGCGCGCGCTGGTCGACATCGTCGCCCAGTTCGGGGCGCGCTCGACCGACGAAGCCGTCAGTTTCGTTGCCGAGCTCAAGAAGACCGGCCGCTTCCAGGCTGACGTCTACTAAGGCGCGACAAGATCAGCGTGAATCGTCCCGGCGGAGCAAGCGCCGGGCGTCACGCCGAGCTCGCGTTTCTACTGTGCATGGGGTTGTTTTCGCCATTTTTGTTTGGACCGGGTCCAGGGCCTAAAGTCCGGCTGTCATCCCACCGTCATCCGGGCCGGTTCCAACTGGCTCGGATCTTAACGAATAAGATTCTCGGAACCCGCGTGTGAAGAGAATTTGCACCTGCGACGGGGCGCCTTCAGAGAACCACCATCGCTATTTTCGCCGCCATCTTGCCTCCCGCCAGGGTTGATCCTTCATACTCGCGCAAATGGGGCGTTGGAGATCGATCATGCGCGAACTATCGGCGGAAGCCAGGCTGCACTTCTACGCGCGCTCGCTCTCGCGCCGGACCGGGGCGAGCATGCACCACGTCGGGCTCTACAGCGCCTTCGCGGTCATCGCCGCGATCGTGTTCGGCACGCTCTCGGTGCACCCATTCTGATTACGCCCCGCGCTTGAACGGCGCGACTTCGATCCCCGCATCCTTCAACGCCTGACGCAAGGTCCGCGCGATCTCGACCGCGCCATGCGTATCGCCGTGGATGCAGACCGTATCCGTCCGCATCTTGATCACCTTGCCCGTCACGGACACCACCGCGCCGTCCTGCACCATGCGCACCACGCGGTCGGCAATCGCCTTGGCATCGTGCAGCACCGCGCCGGGCTTCTTGCGCGAGACGAGATTGCCGTCGTCCTCATAGGCGCGGTCGGCGAACACCTCGTGCACCATCGGCAGATTGGCCGCTTCGCCGGCCTTCACCAGCTTCGAATTGGCGAGCACGACGAAGATCAGGCTGGGATCGACCGCCTTGATGCCGGCGGCAATCGCCTTGGCCGTCATGTCGTCCTCGCAGGCGACGTTGGACAGCGCGCCATGCGCCTTCACATGCGTGACCTTGTGGCCGGCCGCGGTCGCGATCGCCTGCAAAGCGCCGATCTGGTAGGCGACGAGGTTCTCGATCTCGGAGGCCTTGAGGCCCGCGATCGGATGCCGGCCGAAGCCATGGAGGTCGCGATATCCGGGGTGCGCGCCGACCGAAACGCCGCGTGCTTTCGCCAGCTCGACCGTCCTGCGCATGATGTCGGGATCGCCGGCATGGAAGCCGCAGGCGACGTTGACCGAGCTTGCCAGCTCGATCATCGCGGCGTCGTTGCCCATCTCCCACGCGCCAAAACCTTCGCCGAGGTCGCAATTGAGATCGATCGTCTTCATGGTTGCTCTCCGCCTCTGGTCGTCTTGTCGTTACGGCTTCGCCGTGACCTGCCACGTTCCGGCATCCACCGCGCTGACCGCATAGCCCGCGACGTTAGCATCGCTGAGCGCCTCGATGTTGAGCGCGACGGTGTCGGCGGAGCGGAGGCGATCGGGCAGGCTGCGGATGGCTTGCGCGAATTTGCGCGCCTCGTCCTGTGCCTCCGCCATGCTGACAGCCTTGAAGCGGAAGGCGGTCCCCGCCGAGGTCTGCGCCAGACGGCCGACATCGGCCGTGATCACGGTTGCGATCTTCGGATAGCCGCCGGAGGTGCCGCGGTCCATCATCAGCGCGATCGGCGAGCCGTTGCCGGGCACCTGGATGCTGCCGTTGACGGTGCCGTCGGAGACGATGTTGTGGCCGTGCAGATGCTCGATCGCAGGGCCTTCGAGCCGGTAGCCCATGCGGTCGGAGGTCGCCGAGATCTTCCATTCGCTGTCCAGGAACAGCGCCTTGTTGGCGTCGTCGAACTCGTCGTCCTGCGGGCCCAGCACGACGCGGATCGGACCGCTCACGGGCTTCGGCAGTTCGATCCGCAGTTCGGGCGCGCCGCTCGCGGCATCGGCGCTGAATTCATCACCGGCCTGGAGCGGGCGCGGGTAGGGGCTGCCGAGGCCGGCGCGGGCATTGACCGCGAGGCTGCCGAACACGGGCTCGCCCTTGATCCCGCCTTCGATCGCCAGATAGGTGAAGGCGCCACCGCGGGCGAAGCCGAGCGTCAGGGTCTCGCCGTCCTTCAGCGTCACTGATGTGTCCATGACGACCGGTCGCCCCGCGACGTCGGCATTGCGCGGCGCGCCGGCAATCGCCACGCGCACGGCGCCGTCACGGGCGGTGAAGGTGGCGCCGAACGGGCCGATCTCGACACTGGCCGCGAACGGCTCGTTGCCGACCAGCGTATTCGCGGCCGCGAGCGACAGACGGTCCATCGCCCCGCTCACGGTCAAGCCGTAGCGCTGCGCACCGTGCCGTCCGCCATCCTGGACGGAGCTTGCAGGGCCGATGCTGGCGACGATGAGCCGGCTCATGCGACCACCTGCTCGGCGATGATCTCGCCGGCCTCGGCGGCGCGGTCCTGTTCCTCGAACGTCTTGTGGTCGATGGCGAAAAACGTCACGCGATCACCGGGTTCGGTCAGGAAGGTCGGATTGCGGTGGAGCTGATAGGTCCGCACCGGCGTGCGGCCGAGCAGGTGCCAGCCGCTCGGGGCGGCCAGGCACTGGATGCCGGCCTGGATGCCGCCGATCGAGATCGTGCCGGCCGGCGTCAGCAGCCGCGGGTTCTGCCGCCGCGACATGTGCAGGGATTTGTCCAGGCCGCTGAGATAGGACCAGCCCGGCGTGAAGCCGATCATGGCAACCTTGTAGTCGCCGGCGACGTGCCGGGCGACGATGTCGTCAGGCGTTGTGTTCAGCGCCTTGGCGACATCCTCGAGGTCGATGCCATGCTCGCCGCCATAGGCGACGGGGATGCGCCAGCGGCGCGTCCTGGTGGCCGGCGGCAGCGGCTGGGTCGCGATCGGGAGGAGCTTTTCGCCGAGCGCGTCGAAGCCGATCTTGCCGGGATCGTAATGCACCAGCAGCGAGCGATAGGTCGGCACGGTCTCGGTGATGCCGTCGATGGGGCTTGCCGCGAGCGCCTTGTCGAGTGCCAGCACGCGCTGGTTGGCGGCATCGTCGATGGTGCGGCTGAATTCGACCGTGACGGCGCTGTCGCCACTGGGCAGAAGGCGGGGCGGGGGAAGCGTCGCGGCCATTGAACTGTCAAAGCGCTGTCGAAATCGGGCTTCTCAGGAAACGCGGGCTCAGCCTAGAGTTCCGCTGGTCCCTGCTTCGCGTAAATGCGCCCGCAAGTCCAATAAATTAATGCAAGGGGAAGCGATAAAGCCTTGTTATCGCGTCGCATAACCGCCCTGCGGCCCTGCGTTCTTGGCCCTTGACGGAAAGCGCCCGGCTCGCAAGATGCGCGCGTTCTTTCCCGCCCATCCGGAGCTCGTCTGTTTCCATGTCGCTGTCCCCCGAAGCCCGCAAGACCCTCGCCGGCATCACCACTGCCACCATCACCACGGTCCTGCTGAAGAAGGGCCTGCGTAACGTGTGGATGCGCGGTGCGCGCCCGCTGCGCCCGGGCCTGCCGCGGCTGGTGGGACCTGCCTTCACGCTGCGCTTCGTGCCGGCGCGCGAGGATCTGGCGACGCCGGAATCCTGGTCGTCGCCGATCTCGACCCGCACCGCGATCGAGGCGATGCCGGAGGGCTGCATCGCCGTGGTCGATGCCATGGGCATCACCGATGCCGGCATCTTCGGCGACATCCTCTGCGCGCGCATGATGAAGCGCGGCGTCACCGCGCTCGTCACCGACGGCGTCGTGCGTGACGTCGAGGGCGTGCTCGGCACCAATCTTCCGGTCTGGTGCGACGGCTATGCCGCGCCGCCGTCGGTGGCGGGCCTGACCTTCGTTGGCTGGGGCGAGCCGATCGGCTGCGGCGGCGTCGCCGTGTTCCCGAACGACATCGTCGTCGCCGACCAGGACGGCTGCGTGCTGATCCCGCAGGCGATGCTCGATCACGTGCTCAACGAGGGCGTCGAGCAGGAGCGGATGGAAGCCTGGATCGTCAACGAGGTGAACAACGGCGCGGTGTTGCCGGGGCTCTATCCCATGAACGCCGAGACCAAGGCGCGTTACGCCGCCAGCAAGAAGTAACAGAAGCGAGGACACCATGGATATCACTGTCGCAGGCACGCGGCCGACCCGCCGCGCGCCCAAGGAAAACTTCACCGGCACCGTGTGGCAGGATCCCGTGATCATGGCGCCCGCGCCAGCACGGCTGAACTGCTCGCGCGTCGCATTCGAGCCCGGCGCGCGCACCAACTGGCATCACCATCCGCTCGGGCAGACGCTCTACGTCATCTCCGGCGTCGGGCGCGTTCAGACCAAGGGCGGGCCGATCCGCGAGATCCGCCCTGGCGACACCGTCTGGATTCCGCCGGGCGAGCTGCACTGGCACGGAGCATCGCCGACCAACGGCATGTGCCACATCGCCATGCAGGAAGCGCTCGACGGCGTCTACTCGACCTGGCTGGAGCCGGTCACCGACGCGGAGTATGGCGCAGCGCTGGGTTAGCGCTCGCGCCCCGGACAAGACGCATCGCCCCACGGCGATGCGTCGGCGATCCGGAGCCTAAATCCGCTCCGCCGTCCACGTGCCGGTGCAAAGGGCCCCGCGCCATGTGCCGGAGCCGGACGTGCCGCTCAGCCGGCCGAAGCCGACTGCACGCTTGATGCCGGTGCTCAAGGTGACGTTGATGCTGCCGGCATCGGCGACGCGGCCGGATGCGGACACCGCGGCGCTGCTCGAGGCGATCTGACCGTTGTTGATGCCGATCGCGACGGTCGCGCCGTTGCCGCAGGTCTCGCTCGATGACGAGATGCGGACGTTCCATGTCCCGTCGAAAGTGCTTGTCGTTGCGCCTGCCTGCGTGAGCGGGAAGGCGATGGCGACAATCGTGGCGAAGAGACCTTTGCGAAAACCGTTCATGACACGCCCCTGGGGTTGACCATGCGGCGATCGTGGCATGGGTTGCGCAACCGGCGATGTGAGGGCTGTCACGCGCGCAGCAGGCTCTGTGAGGTGGCGCACCTCGCGATGACACCGCGGGCAAAAGCAAAGGGGCCCGGATCACGGGCCCCTTGTCTCCGTCAAAGTGTCGAAGCCGAGCTTAGTTCACCCGCGTCCAGGTCTGGCCGCCGCAGAACATGCCGCCGAAGGCGCAGCCCTGCACGCGCAGGCGATCCGTACCCTTCATGGCGATTGTCGAATCGTAGGTCGAGCCGGTGTTGGGATCGAGGATGCGGCCGGACCATTTCTGGTCCTTGCCGGGCTTCATGTTGATCAGGACCTGCTCGCCGTTCTGGTTCGACTTGCTGTCGACCGAATAGCCACAGAGGTTGTTGCCGCATTGCTCGATGCGGACCTTGCCTTCCTTCTCCTCGGTGAGCCAGATGCCGAGCGGCGAATTGAGGTCGCGCGTCGGTGCGGCAGCGGGAGCCGGCGGCGCGACAGCGGCCGACTGAACGGGTGCGGGGGCAGGCGCCGGCGCGGGCGGCGGAGGTGGCGCCGGGGGTGCGGCAGCCACGGCCGGAGCCGGCGGGGGCGGCGCCACGGGAGCTGCCTGCTGCTCGACGGGAGCAGGGGCCGGAGGCGGTGCGGGCGGAGGCACGACGGCCGTATCAGCCGGTGCAGCATTGGCGGTCGCCGACGGCGGTGGAGCAGGTGGCGCGGCCACGACGGGCGCGGGAGCCTGCACGGCTGCAGGCGGCGCTGTGGCGGCAGCCGGTGGAGGCGCCGGAGCAGCCGGGGCTTGCGGATCGGCCTTGGCCTCTTGCGGCGCCTGCTGGCCCGGACTTGTCTCGTTCTTCTTGGCCTTCTTGGCCTTGCCTTGGCCGGTGTTGTCATAGACGCCGGGGATCGACACCGTGCCCCGGTCGGGATCGATGCGGATGGTGCGCCCGCCATATTCGAAGGTGTACTGCGCTTGCGCAGCGGTGCTCGCCAAAAGGAATGCGGCCGTGGCCAACAGCTTCCTCATTTCGCATCTCCTGAACAGATGGTCCCCGGACCGACGCATACGCCCCGGCTCGATCGCAAAAAGTGATCTAGATCACTTTCATCCGTATGAGTCGTGCTCCGGCAGGTTCGGGTTCAATACGCCCGGAACCCGTCCACAATTTGGCCGTAGCAAGCGACAGGAGGACACGGTCCAGAGCCCGTTCCGATGGAATCGGAACGCGCGAACCGATACCCATTTCGCTCGAAGACGCTCTAGTCGAACCAGGCGGCGTAGATCTTCCTGTAGCTGCCGTCCTCCATGGAAATGTGCAGCCACTGGTCGACGAAGGCCTTCAGCGCCATGTCGCGCTGGAGCCAATAGGCCTTCTCGGAGAAGTCGAACGGTTTTTCCGGATGCACCGCGCACAGCACGCCGGCATGCTGCTTCTGCTGGTAGCGCGTCTCGGAAGCGTCCGTCATCATCAAATCGGCATTGCCCTTGGCGATCTCGTCGAAGATCACGGTGTTGTCGGCGAAGACGGTGATGTCGGCGTCCTTGATGTTGGCACGCGCAAAGCGCTCGTTGGTGCCGCCGGGATTGACGATGACGCGGGTGCCCTTCTTGTCGATATCAGGGAGCGTCTGGTACTTGCCGACATCGGCGCAGCGCGCGATCGGCGTCTTGCCTTCGCGCATGATCGGCATCGAGAAGAAGCCTTTCCTCTGCCGGTCGAGCGTCACCGAGACGCCGCCCATGGCGATGTCGAACTGGTCGGCCTCGAAATCCTTCATCAGCTTCGGCCAGGCCGTCGGCACGAACTCGACCTTGACGCCGAGCGCCTTGCCGAGCGCCTCCGCCATGTCGACGTCGAAGCCGCTGAACTGCTGCGTGGCCTTGTCCAGATAGGTGAAGGGCTTGTAGTCGCCGGTCATCCCGACACGTAATGTGCCGCGCTTCATGATCTCGTCGAGGCGCGACGGCGCCGCCTGCTGTGCGTGGGCCGAAAGGTTCATCAGCAGCGCCACGGCCAAAGCCGACAGGAATCGAACGGTCATCTCTTCTCCACCCAAGCCCAAGCTGTCATTGTGCAGCTCTTCAGACGTGGATTTAGACCAGATGCCCGTCGCTGGCGAGGCAGAATTGAAAGGAATCCCGAGGTGACGATCTCGATGTACGAGGCCTCGGTCGGCCTCTTTGTGCCGTACTTACGCAACCTGTCCGCGCTGCTCGACAAGGGCGTGGCCTACGCCGAGACCCGCAAATTCAACCCGGCGGTCCTGCTCGGCATGCGCCTCGCACCCAACATGTACGACCTGGCGCAGCAGGTCGGTGAAGCCTGCCGCCATGCAACGGTCGCTCCGGCCTTGCTGGCGCAGCGCGAGCCGGTGACGCTGCCGGCGCTGGAGCACGACATGGCCGGGCTTCAGGCGCGTATCGCAACGTCAATCGAGTTCATCGAGGGCCTGCCGCGGGCCGAGATCGACGCGGCGGCGGAGCTGAATGTCTTCTTCAGGCTGAAGAACGGAACCGAGCTGCCCTTCACCGGGCGGACGCTGCTGCTGACGTTCAGCGTCCCGCAGTTCTTCTTTCACGTCACGACGGCCTACGACCTGTTGCGGCACGCAGGCGTCGAGCTCGTGAAGCGGGATTTTCTCGGGCCCCGCGAGCGCTAGATCGCGCTTTAGGCTTCGCCCTTGCGTTCGAACTCGGCGAGCGAGCTGCGGCCGGCGATCTCGCTGCGCAGCAGCTCGAAACGCCTGTGCGCCTCGTCCTCGTGCGTGTCGACGAAATGCACGGCGGCGTCGCTCGTCATGGGGCCGCTGATGACCGGCGCGGACTGCTCGCCGATGGTCTCGTGGACGTAGTACTGGTCGTCATCGCCGCGATGGACCGTCCATTTGAGGCGGATCGCAACCATCGGCCCGGGACCGACCTTGCTGTAGCCGTCGGCATCGGTGTGCTCCGGCACCAGCGGCTGCTCCTCGACCACCGGATGCTCATCGGCAACCGGATGCTCGTCGACGACCGCATGCTCGTCGACGACCGAATGCTCATCGGCAGCCGCCGTTTCCGTTTCGGCGTCGCGGACGACGAGGACGGGCTCGGGGTGCTCCAGGATGCTGGCGATGGTCGCCAGCGCGTGGTCGGTCGGGTCGATTTCTGCCAAGGGTCCATCCTCCAGCTCGACGTGGCCGGCAAGTCTGTCCCACTGCCGCCGCGGCTCGGCATATTACGCGGGTTTGATTAAGGCTGAGTTGGGGCTCGATCTGCACCAAAATGGGACGCATTCTGGCGTTCCGAAGGCGGGCGGATTTGCCGCCCGCCTTGCGGTTTGGTCAGCCCAGCACGTCCTGATTGATGATGTTCTGCCGGATAGGATCGCCGTCCAGCACGCTCAGGATGTTGCGCGCGGTCTGTTCGCTCATGCGGCTCACCGCCTCGACCGTGACGCCCGCGACATGCGGGGCCATGATGACGTTGGGCAGCGCGAACAGCGCGTTGCTGACCGGCGGCGGCTCCACCTCGAACACGTCGATGCCGGCGCCGGCGAGCTTTCCGGACGTGAGCGCGTCGTACAGCGCCGCTTCCTTCACGATGCCGCCGCGTGCGGTATTGATGAGATAGGATTTCGGCTTCATCCGGCCGATCCGGGCCGCGTCAAACAGGCCGACCGTTTCCGGCGTCTTCGGACAATGGATGGTGACGAAGTCGGCATGGGGCAACGCAGCGTCGAGATCGGCGACGGGCTCGTAGCCGGCGGCCTTGATCTCGGCGGCGGGCTTGTAGGGATCGTAGACCTGGACCTTCATTTCCATCGCGAGGCAGCGCTTGGCGGTGCGGGTGCCGATGCGGCCGAAGCCGATCACCAGGACGGTCTTGCCGTAGAGATCGAACGGCAGCATGCCGAGACGGTCGGCCCACTTGCCGTCCTTGACGCAGGAATGCATCTCCTGCGCGCGTTTTGCCAGTGTCAGCATCATGAACAGCGCCTGCTCGGCGACCGAGGGCGAATTCGCGCTGCCGGCGACCATCAGCGGCACCTTGCGGCGGGAGAGGGCGGGCACGTCAACCGCGTCGTAGCCGACGCCGATCCGTGTCACCACCTTCATGTCCTTCGAGGCCTCAAGCTCGGTCTCGCCGAACGCTGTGGCGCCGAGCGCCACGCCATGGACCGGGGCATGGCTCTTCAACAGGACCTCAAAATCCTTCGCTGAGATCAGGTTCGCAAATTCGACGAGCTCGATATCGTCTCGCTGAGTGAGGAGGGCGCGGGCCCCTTGCGACAAAGTTTGTGTAACGAAAATCTTCTTCTTGTTGGTCGCCATCGCTCCCTGCCTGCTCGCATTTCTTGGACCTGCGTCACAACACGACGCCGGTGTCCTCGTTTAGCAGGTGCATATTGTTGAGGTCCATCGCCAAACGCATGGGTGCCCCGTCCTTGGCGCCGGCATTGGGATCGACGCGGCCGCAGACCGGCGTGCCCTCGAGGCCGAAATAGACCAGGGTCTCCATCCCCATCGGCTCGGTGACGTCGAGCACGGTGTCGAAGCTCTCAACGCCCGGCCCCAGATGCGCATGCGCCTCGGTGAGGTGCTCGGGCCGGAGGCCGAGCAGCAGCTTGTCGGTGCGCGGCAGCGCGTTGTAGCGCGCGGCGCGGGCCGGCGGCAGCGCAAAGGCGATGCGATCGGTGAGGCGGATCTGGAGCGTGCCGCCCACGTCCTCCAGCCGGCACGGGATGAAGTTCATCGCCGGCGAGCCGATGAAGCCCGCGACGAAGCGTGTCGCCGGCTTGTGGTAGAGCTCGTTCGGCGTGCCGATCTGCTCGATGCGCCCCTTGTTCATCACCACCACGCGATCGGCCAGCGTCATCGCCTCGACCTGGTCGTGGGTGACGTAGACCGTGGTGGTGCGCACCTTCTGGTGCACCTTCTTGATCTCGATCCGCATCTGCACGCGCAGCTTGGCATCGAGGTTGGACAGCGGCTCGTCGAACAGGAAGACCTTTGGATTGCGCACGATGGCGCGCCCCATCGCGACGCGCTGGCGCTGGCCGCCGGAGAGCTGCTTCGGCTTGCGGTCGATCAGGTCGGTGATGTCGAGGAGCCGTGCGGCTTCCGTCACCCGCGCCTTGATCTCGGCCTTGGGATAGTGCTTCAGGCGCAGCCCGAACGACATGTTCTCGGCGACCGTCATGTGCGGGTAGAGCGCATAGTTCTGGAACACCATCGCGATGTCGCGGTCCTTCGGCGGCACGTCGTTGACGACGTCGCCGCCGATCATGATGTCGCCGTCGCTGATGTCCTCGAGACCTGCGATCATGCGCAGCGTCGTCGACTTGCCGCAGCCCGAGGGGCCCACCAGCACGATGAACTCATGGTCGGCGATATCGAGGTCGATGCCGCGCACGGCTTCGACATCATCGTAACGCTTGACGACCTTACGCAATGCAACGTCAGCCATGAGACATCAACCCTTTGTCGCGCCGGCGGTCAGGCCGGCAATGTAGTAGTCCATCAGGAAGGCGTAGATGACCAGCGGCGGCGCTGCACCGAGCAGCGCGCCGGTCATGATCTGCCCCCAGTTGAAGACGTCGCCCTTGATCAGCGTGGTGGTGATGCCGACCGGCAGCACGAGCTGATCGATCGACGTGGTGAACACCAGGGGATAGAGGAACTGCGCCCAGGACACCGTGAAGGCGAAGATCGTGGCGGCGATCAGCCCGGGCAGGGCCACGGGAATGAATATCCGTGTCAGGGTCTGGAGCCAGGAGGCGCCGTCGATGAGGGCGGCCTCATCGAGCTCCTTCGGGATCGAGGCGAAATAGCCGATCATGATCCAGGTGCAGAACGGCACGGTCAGTGTCGGATAGATGAACACCAGCACGTACCATCGGTTGAGCAGGGGGATGCCGGTGAACTCCTGGACCACCGCGAGCATCTTGAACAGGGGGATGAACAGAAGGCTGTCCGGGATGAGATAGGTGAGGAACACACCGGTCGCGAGTGTCGCCGAGCCCCAGAACTTCATCCGCGCGAGCGCGAACGCCGCCGGGATGCTGATCAGCATCGTGACGATCACGACCACGATCGAGATGATCGACGAGTTCCAGAAGAAGCGCAGGAACTGGTTCGAGGTCAGGAGCTCGACATAGTTCGCCAATGTCGGGTGAAAGACCCACCAGGGATTGGTTGCCGCCGAGATCTCCGCGCTGCTCTTGAGGGAGGTGATCAGCATGTAGACCGGCGGCGTCAGGAAGAAGATCGCAAACAGCACCAGGAAGAAGTAGGACCAGCGTAGCGCCCAGGTGCGGTCCCGGCTCATGCTTCCGAGTTTGACCTTGCGGCTCGGTCCGGCCTTGTCGATTGCCAGCGTGCTCATCAGGCTTCGTTCCCGCGTTTGGAGACATCGCGCAGGATGAAGACCGCTGCGACGGCGAGGATCGGCACCATGAACAACGAGACGCAGGCGCCGAGCGGAATGTCGCTGCTCTGGATGCCGACCTGGAACGCCCAGGTGGCGAACAGATGCGTCTGATCGAGCGGGCCGCCGGAGGTGAGGATGCGCACGATGTCGAAATTGGCGAAGGTGACGATCAGCGAGAACAGCGTCGTGATCGCGATGATGTTGCGCATCATCGGCAGCGTGATGAACCAGATGCGCTGCCACCAGTTCGCGCCGTCGATGGCAGCGGCCTCGTAGAGCTGGTCGGGGACCGATTTCAGCGCGGCGAGGTACATGATCAGGAAGAACGGCGCGCCGTACCAGACGTTGACGAGGATGACGGAGAAGCGCGCCCAGAAGGCGTCACCGAGCCAGGGGATCGGACCGACGCCGAAGAAGGACAGTGTGTAGTTGAAGGCGCTGTAGGAGGGATCGAACAGCCAGAGCCAGGCCAGCGTGCTCATTGCCGGCGGGATGACCCAGGGCACCAGCAGCATGCCGCGCCATTTGCGCTGCTTCTTGCCCGGAATGTTGTGGACAAAATGCGCGACGATGAAGCCGATCAGCGCCTTGAAGATCACGGCGGTAATCGCAAAGATGCAGGACTGCTTCACCACCATCCAGAACGTCTCGCGCTTGAACAGGAAGGTGAAATTGCTGAGGCCTACGAATTTCGTCATCGCCTTGTTCAGCGTCGCCAGGTAGAGCGAATAGAAGGCGGGGTAGAGCACGAACAGTGCGATCAGAAGGATCAGCGGCAGCGTCAGGAAGAACGCCACGGTCGATTTCCGACCCATTACGTTGCGCAGGCTCGCGTTCTTTTTGCGCGGGCTCCCGGCACGAGCGAGGCGACCTTGCTCAACGACGACATCGGCCATGGGTCAAACTTTCTGGTCAAGCTTTCCTGCGAAAGGTTCAACGGTGAAGCCGGCGACCGGTCGGCTTCATTGGCTTGCGGAGGTAGCGAGAGCGCGCCCCGGCGGCTCACACCCGAAGGCATGAACCGCCATGGCACACACCCGGCTCAGGTCCGCATGAAGCCCTCGCACTCGCCCTCGGCCCAGGCGAGCGCCGTTTCCAACTTCTCTCCTTGCGCAAAGCGCAGCGCCATCTTGGTCAGCGTCGCCTGGAAGTAGATCTGCTGCGCGATCTTCGGCGGCGCCGGCGATGCGGCGATTGACAGTGTCTGGTGGTTGTACGGGTTCGGGTAGTGATAGAGCGTGCCCTTCGGCGGTCCGACCTCGGCCCAGGTCTTGAACGTCGTCATGTTGGCGTAGGCCGGCAGGTCATAGCCGCCGCTCGCCACGACGAACTTTTCGATCGCCGCGGGTGAGGACAGATGGGTAAGCAGACTCTTGGCCGCCTCCTTGTTCTTGCCGAAGCTCCAGACGCCCCAGAAATAGGGTAGGTACGGGGAAAAGCGTCCTTTCGGGCCGGCCGGGAAGCCGTGCGTCCAGCACTGCTCGGCGACTTGCGGTGCGTCGCGCTTGGCGACCGCCCAGGCGCTCGGCGGGTTCAGGATCATCGCCCCGCGGCCCGAGATCAGCCATTTGTTGTTGGACGCATCATCCCAGGAGGGCGCGTCCGTCGGCAGCACGGCGATCAGCTTCTTGTAGAATTCGAGCGCCTGCCGCACCGCGTCGGTCTTGACCGTGACATCGCCCTTGGCATTGACGAGCTCGGCGCCAAAGGACTGGAAGATCGCGCCGGCTGTATCGACGCTGTCGGTGGTCTCGCCGAGACCGATGCCGAACGGGAAGCCGGCCTTCTGGCAAGCTTCCGCAGCCTTCAGGAACGTCTCCATCGTCCAGTTGTCGGCCTTCGGCGGACTGCCTGCCGGGTACATTTCCTGCACGTCGATGCCCGCATGCTTCTTCATCAGGTCGATGCGCGAGCAAGGGCCCTTGATCTGGCTGCCCGGTGTCGCTGGGATCGCGAGCCATTTGCCGCCCGACTGGCCCAGATATTTGACGGTGCCGTTCACCTCGCCATTCTGCTTGATGAGCGGCTCCATGACGTCGTTGAGCGGCTCGAGATTCTCCGAATAGGCGTGCGGCCACCAGCTCGGCATCTGAAGTATGTCGTGACCGGACTTGGCCTGGGCTTCGGCCGCCGCAGTCAACTCGATCTTCTTGTTGTTGCTGGTGATGTAGTCGATCGAGACCTCGACCTTCTCCTTCGCGGCCCATTCATTGACGAGAGCCGTGGAGGCGTCGTTGGCGCCGGGCACCCAATGGTCCCAGAAGCCGATCGAGAGCTTGCCGGCGGCATAAGCGCCTCTGACATAGGGCGCCGTGATCAGCGCCGCGGAGGACATTGCAGTGGCAGCCACAAATTGACGTCGCGTCAGTGTCTTGCGTGACATCTCGTTTCCTCGCTTGGATGTTTTATTGTTCTGGCGTTTCCTCTTAACTCTTCCGAGTTTTGCTCTTGATTTTCTTGTTGGCGTTTCTTGTTGGAATTCTCGTTGAACGTTTCTTGTTGGTGCCGTCAGCTCCGATTGCAATCACGCGAGGCGCGGCAAATTGGTAGCGCGATCAGATCATGATTGATCGCGTCTGTCGAGAAAGGCCGAACGGCGATCGTCTAGAACTAACGTTGTGCCCGACGGCGCGGCGGCGCCCGCGGTGCGGTGAGCCGGACCTGCGCCGTGGCTGCTCCTTTTGCGACGCACACGGTGCGCGAACCGGCCTGGAACGATCCGTGCGCAATTACGCCGCAGTTTCGAATAAGCCTGCATAACCGCTTCGCGTGAAAGACTTTTCGGGCGTGGACAGCAATTGGCTGCGTCTGGACCTGGAAGCGGCGGAAACGATAGTGTTGCAACCAGCGGGTGGCTCCCACCCGGACACGCCAATCAGTTCGACGATGGAGACGAGAATGATCAACCCGGCGCCGCCAGCGCGGCTTTACCTGCGACGATGGCTCGCGCTGGGGTCCGTGCTCGCGCTGCTGCTCGGCGCAGCCGCAGTCGCGAACGCTCAAGGATTGGTCAAAGGCGTTCAGGAGGGGGCGGCAGCCGGGAACAAGGCGGCCGGTCCGGTCGGTGGCGTGCTCGGCGGTGCGATCGGCGGCGTGGTTGGCGTTTTCACCGGCGTGCTCGGCGTCGGCAACAATGGCAACCAGGCGCCGGCCGCCAAGGACGCTAACAAGGACGCGGCCAAGGATGCCAAGCAGCAGCAAGGCGCCGGCAAGGACAAGGATGCCAAGAGCGCCAAGGCGGGCAAGGGGGCCAAGGCGAGCAAGGAAGCCAAGAACGCGCCGCAGGACACCAAGGACAACAAGGATGTCACGGTCCTCACCCAGAGCGGCGCGCCGCAACAGTCGGCTGAACAGATCGTCGCCAACAGCGATTCCTACATCGAGCGGATCAAGACCGAACTGAATCTCACCCCAGATCAGGAGAAGCACTGGTACGGGTTCTCCAGCGCCATGCACTACCTTGGGCATAATGGTGCGGAGCGGCTCAACTTGCGGGTTGCGCGCGCCAAGCGGGATCCGCCCGACGACATCATCGAGCAGATGCGCAACGAGGCGCAGTTCCTGATCGACCGGGCGGCCGACCAGCGCAATGTCGCCGACGCCGCCGAACCGCTCTATTCGAGCCTCGACGACAAGCAGAAGCAGGTCTTCATCCAGGAGATGGTACGCCTCAGCCACGAGCGCGGGCTGGATTGATCAAGTTGAATCGGATCGCCAGCGTACGAATTAACGGCGCCCGCCACGAATTCGTGAATCCTTTCCGCAATTCGGGTATGATTAGCTTCGCAAGTTGACTGCGGGGTTGATATGGCGGACGGACTCTCCGTTTTCCTGGTCGAAGACGAGGCGTTGATCCGGATGATGATGGCCGACCATGGTGGAGGAGCTCGGCCACCATGTCGTCGCGGAAGCGGACAATGTCCGGGACGCGAGCGCCTTTGCGATGACCGCGCAATACGATCTCGCGATCCTCGACATCAACCTCATGGGGCTCTACGTCGATCCCGTCGCCGACCTGATCGAGCGCCGCGGCAAGCCGTTTCTGTTCGCCACCGGCTACGGGCCGGAACTCCTGCCGTCGCTGCTCCGCCGCAGGCCCATCCTGCGCAAGCCGATTTCGATCGACCAGCTCAAGGCGATGATCGATTCGATGTTTCCGGAAACCACGGCGAAGGCGCCGCACTGAGCGACGGTGAAGGTACCGCGCTGACCGACGGAGCAGGCGCCGCGCAGGGATCGCCAACGAAAATGGCCGCCCGTCGGGGGCGGCCATTTGACGAAGGAATTCGTCGGGTTCTCAGATCAGGCCGGCGGTGAGGTCGATGCCGTGCGCCATCAGGCCGAACGAGGCGACGAGGCCCGTGCAGCAGAACAGCAAGATGGTCTTAAACGAAGAATCGGCGAAACGCGTTTCGACGGCGGCCGGCATCGCGGCGAGCGAAATCATGCTCATGTTCATTCCCCCCTGTGTTGACCCCTGAATTGCATCAGGTGAGGGAACTCTTAGAGCAAAAAGTTTGACGCGAGATTGCGAGGGATCGTTAACGGAATCGCAATCGGCTCGCGGATTCGCGCCTCCCGGCGCGGGACTGCAAGTCTCAGCCGCGACCGTTCCTCAGCACCGTGGCGATGGTATGGGCGGTCATGGCGGCCCGATCCGAGGCGCGCTGGGCGGCCAGCCGGTCTCGCGCCTTTTCCTCGATCAGGAGCTCGATCAGCGCCAGCCGTTTGTCGTCATCATCCGCCTCGGTCAGCAGGCGGTGATAACGGTGATAGTCGAAGCCCAGATCCGGTTTACGCATGTCACGCCCCCGCAACTACGCCACACACTCGGGGGGATTGTTTCCCATGGGAAACAATCGGGCAAGCACGATCCTGCGTGGAACCCCGCTTTGGATGCAATCAGCTGTGAATTAGTTAACGGACCGGACGGTCTCGGCCGGCCGCACTTCAATCAGGATTGTGGTCGGCGAACATCTTGAGGCCGAGGAAGCTCGCATCAGGCTTCGTGACCAGCCGGATCGGGATGTTGCGCAAATAGTCCTGGAAGCGCCCCTTGGCTTCGAAGCGCGCGCGGAACGCGGAGGCCGCGAGGAACTCCGGGAAGCGCGGCACGATCCCGCCGGCGATATAGACGCCGCCGCGGGCACCGAAGGTCACCGCGAGGTTGCCCGCGACCGAGCCCAGGGTGGCGCAGAACATCTCCAGCGTCGCGCGGCTGACCGAGCAGCTGCCATCCAGGGCGGCCTTGGTGATGGCGGCCGCGTCGCGGTGCGGCACCTGGACGCCGTCGATCTCCGCGAGTGCCTCGTAGAGGCTTTGCAAGCCGGAGCCCGACAGCGCACCGCGCTCGATGGAGACATGGCCGAAACGTCGGCGCAAGGACGCGATCACGCGTTCCTCGCGCTCGTTCTCTGCCGGCAGCGTCGCGTGGCCCGCCTCGGTGACGACGGCCAGCCGCGCCCCATGGCGCTCGACCAGACAGGAGACGCCAAAGCCGGTTCCGGGTCCGACCACCAGCAACGGTTCTCCGGGGAGGCCATCTTGTCCGCCGAGCGGGATCAGATCGGCGGGCCGCAAGGCGGGCAGGGACCAGGCGACCACCTCGAAATCGTTGAGCACATGGACGCTGTTGAAGCCGAGCGTTGGCTGGAGCTCGTTGCCGTCGATGACCCAGGGGCTGTTGGTCATGACGCAGCGGTTGTTGGTGACGGGGCCTGCGACGGCCAGCACGGCTCGTTGGGGCGGTTCGCCGCCGGCCCGGCGCGCCAGCACGTCGACAATGGCTTCCTGGACGGTCGGGAAGTCGGCGACCTTCACATAGTCGATCGGTCCGGTCTGGTCGCCGTTGCCCGGTTCGCTCTGGCTCAGCGCAAAGCGCGCATTTGTGCCGCCGATATCGGCGAGAAGAATTTTTCCTGTCTTGCCGATACTCATGACCCTTTGGTCGCCGCGGCCTTGCCGGCCTTCGGGAACCTTTGCCTCCGCTCCTGATCCGATCCGCAGTTTGCGGACGGTTTGAGAATCCTCGCTTGATTGTGCCTAGTCAACACGGACGAGGCCAAACCGTTGCATCCTGGAGACGATCCTTGGCCACCAGCGCGATATGGCCACACGCGATCGGCGGTTGCGAAGCCGCACCGGAAGATCGACATTGGAGGGAGCGTTCGGCGCCGGCGAAGCCGGCAAATGGAATGGGGCCTTGCGATGAAGATTTCCGACCGCGACGTGCTGCTGGTGATCGACGTGCAGAACGACTTCTGCACCGGCGGGGCACTGGCCGTGCCCGGCGGCGAGAAAGTCGTGCCAGCCATCAACCGTATCGCCCAAAAATTCGCCAATGTGGTGCTGACCCAGGACTGGCATCCGAGCGACCACGTCTCCTTCGCGGTGAATCATGCGGGCAAGCAGCCGTTCCAGACCATCGAGCTGGACTACGGCAGCCAGGTGCTCTGGCCGACGCATTGCGTGCAGGGCACGGCGGGCGCCGAATTCCATGGGGAGCTGGACGTCACCCGGGCGAGCCTGGTGGTGCGCAAGGGTTTTCGGCGCGGCATCGATTCCTATTCTGCGCTGTTCGAGAACGACCACAGGACGCCGACGGGCCTGCTCGGGTATTTGCGCGAGCGCGAGTTGAAGACCGTCTTCGTCGCGGGGCTCGCGCTCGACTTCTGCGTCCGCTTTTCGGCAGAGGACGCCCGCAAGGCCGGGTGCGAGGTCGTGGTGATCGAGGATGCCTGCCGTGGCATCGACCTCGACGGTTCTGTGGCTGCAGCCCATCGGAGTTTTGTCGAGCTCAGCATTTCCGTGATCAGCTTCGAGGCATTCCTGTGAGAATCGCGAGATAGCCATGGCGGCGAAGACAGGCAAACAGCCGGGCGGGCCGGACCATGTCCCTGGCGATCCGCTGCTGTGGCCGTTTGCGGCGGCGCGGCTCGCCATGGACGCCTGGTTCGGATGGATGGAGCGCGGGCCGGACGAGCCTGCCGACAGCAGCCTGCCGTGGACGACGCCCAACACGGTCGCGCTGGAGCTTGCGACCATGCACCTGCGCGATTGCACGAAGGACCGGTCCGGCCAGCCGGCGCTGGTCTGCGCACCCTATGCGCTGCATCGGGCCCTGATCGCCGACTTCGCGCCCGGCCACAGCGTGGTGCAGTCGCTGCAGAATGGCGGCATCGACCGGGTCTATCTCACCGACTGGCGCTCGGCCACCCCTGACATGCGCTATCTCTCGATCGACAGCTATCTTGCCGATCTCAACGTCGCCATCGACGAGATCGGCGTCCCGGTCGATCTCGTCGGCCTGTGCCAGGGTGGCTGGCTGTCGCTGCTCTATGCGGCGCGCTTTCCGGCCAAGGTGCGGCGGTTGGTCCTGGTCGGCGCTCCGGTCGACCTGTCGATCGATTCCTCGCTATCCAGGCTCGCCCGCAACGCGCCGGAGATGGTCTACGACCAGCTCGTCGCGCGTGGCGGAGGCAATGTCAGTGGCGAGGAGATGCTGCGCTTCTGGTCCAGGACGCCAAGCCGCGAGGATATCGCAGCCGCCTTGCAAGTGGGCCTATCCGACGAGGAAGGCGGGGCACTGCTCGCGCGTTTCGACCAGTGGAACGTGGAGACGCTCGATCTGCCGGGCACTTACTATCTCGAGATCGTCAACCGGATTTTCCGGGAGAACCAGATTGCCGGCGGCAACTTCGTGGCGCTCGGCCGCGCGATTGATCTGAAGGACGTCAAGGCGCCGATCTTCCTGCTGGCCGGGCTCGACGACGAAGTGGTGCCGGTGACGCAGGCGCTCGCCACCGCCGGCCTTGTCGGCACGCCGCCAGCCTTCATTGCGGCGGCCTCCGAGCCGAGCAATCACCTCGGCCTGTTCATGGGTGCGCGGACCCACGCGCATGCCTGGCCCCGGATCGCCCAGTGGCTGCGCGACGATCTGACCGGCGTCCTGGCCCGCAGCGCCTGAGCTCGCCGGCCAGAGCGAGGCGCAAATCCGTTATGCATGATGGCGAATGGCCTGCCCGGAGCCGGATCGATGAGCTACATAGGCTGGAGCTGACGGCTGCGGCCGGCCGGAAAGAGATTAAAGGTACTGCGCTCGATGACTTTCCACTCGATCTACGCCCACGGATTTGCGCGCGTGGCGGCCTGCGTGACCACCTCCCACGTCGCCGATCCCTCGGCCAATGCCAAGGCCATCCTGGCGGCCGCCAATGCCTGCCACGAACAGTCGGCGGCGGTTGCCGTGTTTCCCGAGCTGTGCCTGTCCGGCTATGCGATCGAAGACCTGGTCAAGCAGGATCCGCTGCTCGACGCCGTCGAGCGCGGTCTCGCGGCCATCGTCGAGGCCTCCGATGCATTGATGACCGTCCTGATCGTCGGCGCGCCGCTGCGCTTTGGTCATCGCATCTACAATTGCGCCGTCGTCATTCATCGCGGCAACGTCCTCGGCGTGGTGCCGAAGAGTTACCTGCCGACCTACCGTGAGTTCTACGAGGGGCGGCATTTCGCCTCCGGCGCCGGCATCGCCGGAGAGACGATCGCCTTCGGCGGGCTGCATGCACCGTTCGGCGTCGATCTGCTGTTCGCGGCCGAGGACGTGCCGGGCCTCACCATCGGCGTCGAGATCTGCGAGGACATGTGGATCCCGGTGACCCCGGCCTCGGAGCTCGCGCTCGCAGGCGCCAGCGTGCTGATCAACCTCTCGGGCAGCCCGATCACGATCGGCCGGGCGCGCTCGCGCGCACTGCTGTGCCAATCGACCTCGGCGCGCTGCCTCGCGGCCTACGTCTATTCCGCCGCAGGGGCAGGGGAATCGACCACTGATCTGGCCTGGGATGGCCAGACCTCGATCTACGAGAACGGCGTGCTGCTGGCCGAGGGCGAGCGGTTCCGCCAGGGCGGCCAGATCACGTTCGCCGACGTCGATCTCGACCTGCTCAGGCAGGAACGCGCCTTGATGGGGACGTTCGACGACAACCGCCGGCAGCGCGAGGCGTTCTTCCGCCAGGTGACGTTCGCGTTGAAGCCGCCGGCCTCCGATATCGGCTTCCTGCGCAAGGTCGAGCGCTTTCCGTTCGTGCCGAGCGACGAGAGCCTGCTCGAGCAGGACTGCTACGAGGCCTACAACATCCAGGTCGCCGGCCTCGTGCAGCGCATGCGCGCGACCGGCACCAAACGCGTCGTCATCGGCGTCTCGGGCGGGCTCGATTCCACCCACGCGCTGATCGTCGCCGCCAAGGCCGTCGACCTGCTCGGCCTGCCGCGTGAAAACATCCTCGCCTACACGATGCCGGGATTTGCCACCGGCAGCGAGAGCAAGACCAATGCGCTGGCGCTGATGAAGTCCTTGCAGACGAATTGGCAGGAACTCGACATCCGCACCACTGCAACCCAGATGCTGAAGGATATCGGCCATCCCTTCGGCAAGGGCGAGAAGGTCTACGACGTCACCTTCGAGAACGTGCAGGCGGGTCTGCGCACGGACTATCTGTTCCGCCTCGCCAACCACCACGGCGGCATCGTCATCGGAACCGGCGATCTCTCCGAGCTCGCGCTGGGCTGGTGCACCTATGGCGTCGGCGACCAGATGGCGCACTACAATGTCAATGCCGGCGTGCCGAAGACGCTGATCCAGCATCTGATCCGCTGGGTGATCGCCTCGCAGCAGTTCAGCGATGACGTCAACCGGACGCTTGCCTCGATCCTGTCGGCCGAAATCTCGCCCGAGCTGGTTCCGGTCAAGCCCGGCGAGAAACCGCAAAGCACCGAAGCCTCCGTCGGCCCCTACGAGCTCCAGGATTTCAACCTGTTCTATACGCTCCGCTTCGGCATGCGGCCGTCCAAGATCGCTTTCATGGCGCTCCAGGCATGGAAGGATGTCGCCAAGGGCGAATGGCCGCCAGCGTTCCCGAACGATCGGCGCAAGGCCTACGAGCTTCCCGAGATCCGCCGCTGGCTCGAAGTGTTCCTGCGCCGCTTCTTCGCCTTCAGCCAGTTCAAGCGCTCGGCCATGCCGAACGGCCCGAAGGTTTCGGCCGGCGGCTCGCTGTCGCCGCGCGGCGACTGGCGTGCACCGTCGGATTCGAGCGCAGCGGCATGGCTCGAGGATCTCGAGCGGAACGTACCGAACTGAATGACGCGGCGGATCGACATTGCTGGGGAGACGATCTGATGTCGGCCGGGGAAGGCTCAGAAACGGGTGAAGAGGCCAGCGTCGTCAACGGCCTCTACATCTTCGACATCGAAATGCGTGACGGCAAGCGCGGGCAGGCGAGGGGCGTGGTCGTGCTCTGCGACGGGCGTATCATGGGCGGCGACAGCTATTTCTACTACACCGGGAGCTACACGTTCCGGAACGGGAAATGGCGTGGCGACATGATCGTCAATCAGCACACCGAAGCGGTCGGCCGGTCTCTCGTCTTCGGAGGCAGGGAGGTCACTTGCGGCTTTTCCGGCGATTATTTCCCCGGCGGCGCGGAAGTCGAGGGAATGGCGCTGGTCGGCAAGATCAGCGTGACGTTCACGGCGCGGCTGACGCTGAAGGATGCGATGTGAGCTGAGGCGCCAGCCGGAGCTGCTGTGGAGTGGGTCTATGTGGGCCTAGCGATATGCTGGCAGGCTCGCGCTGAAGGAAAGCGCGAGGTCCGGAGTGCCTAGGAGTCCGGACCTCGTCACCTTGCCCCAGCCTTCGATCCCCCGCCCCATGTGGTCCCCCAACCCCGTGGTGCGCGATCAGAGGGTGATGCCCTTGGAAGTGGCTGCCGATCGATGTCGCGCGATGTACGCGACATCGGAATAGGATTCCATTCCGGAGCACTACGGACACGATTCAGCTTGCTTCTGCGGCAGACTGCACGTGCCTGCATCGACGCCAGCGCCGCTGCACAACATCGATGCGGGCGACGCGCGGGATGTCCACATCTGCTCGACGCTGCGGAACATCGGTTTCACGGGCCTGTCATTGAACTGGTCTAGCGCTGCTCCCGTCATTGCTGACGGTCAAAGGAGCAAGCCATGTCGAAGCCGGTGTTGGGCGCCGCACTGTCCATCAAATCGATCCCCGCGCATCGCGACTGGCTTCTGGAACGGCAGCGCGATCTCGAGATCCAGGATTTCTTCCGCGCCGATCTCCTCGATAGCGACTGGCGTGCGACCGCCGGCGACATCAAGCAGATGCTCGCGGGCTATACGGGCCGTCTCGGCATTCACGGACCGTTCTGGGGCTTCAAGATCGACAGCCACGATCCCATGATCCGGCAGGCGGTGACCAAGCGCCTGCTCCAGGGGTTGGAGGCCGCAGAGTTTCTCGGTGCGACGCAGATGGTGATCCATTCGCCGTTCACGACCTGGGACCACAACAATCTCGATCTCTATCCGGACAATCGCGGCAATCTGGTCGAACGGGTCAGGGCGACCCTCGCCGAAGTGATCGCGCGTGCCGAGACGACGGGCTGCGAGATCGTCATCGAGAACATCGAGGACAAGGATCCGCGCGACCGAGTGCGCCTCGCCAAGGCGCTGGAGAGCGGCAAGGTCCGCGTCTCGCTCGACACCGGCCACGCCAATTACGCGCACATCTCCACCGGCGCGCCGCCGGTCGACTACTATGTCGAGACCGCCGGCGACATGCTGACGCATGTGCATCTCCAGGACACCGACGGCTTTGCCGACCGGCACTGGGCGCCGGGCGAAGGCAACATCCCGTGGGTCGCGGTGTTCCGCGCGCTGGGCCGGCTGACCTCGAACCCGCGGCTGATCCTCGAACTCCGCAACCACGACGACGTCCGCGCCGGCGCAGCCCATCTCGCCGCGCTTGGCCTCGCAGAATAACCGACCTCATCAAGGGCAGGGCCTATCGTCATGAGCAAACTCACCCGTCGCACCATCCTGAAATCCGGCACCGCGGCTGCGGGCACGCTGCTGCTGCCGCGCTTTGCTATCGCGCAAGGCGACAATCGTCCGTCGGTGACGATCGCCGTGCAGAAGGTGACCAACGCGAACGTGCTGGACGTGCTGCGCGAGCAGTCCAATGTCGGCGAGCGCGTGTTTTTCTCCTCGATCTGGGAGGGCCTGATTTCCAAGAACTGGCGCGGCAGCCTCGAGGCCGTGCCGGGCCTTGCGACCGAGTGGCGCCGCATCGACGACCAGACTGTCGAGGTGAAGCTGCGCCAGGGCGTCAAGTTCCACAATGGCGACGAGCTGACGGCGGAGGACGTGGTCTTCTCCTTCAGCCGCGACCGCATGTTCGGCGAGACCGAGGCCAAGAGCCGCTCCACCATCCAGGCCTTCGAGAAGATCCCGACGCCGCGTCCGGGCAAGGAACTGCCGCCCGATGTGCCCGCCGTCGCGCGCCGGATCTGGCCGGACCTCGTGCGCGTCGACGCCGTCGACAAATACACCGTGCGCTTCTACAACGCGACGCCCGACGTCACCATCGAAGGCCGGCTGTCGCGCTACGGCTCCGACATCATGAACCGCCGGGCCTGGGACGAGTCCGCAAGCTATCTCGACTGGGCGCGCAAGCCTGTTACCACCGGGCCCTACCGGGTCGTCGAGCTCAAGCCCGACGTCTCGCTGACGCTGGAAGCACACGATGAATATTGGGGCGGCCGTCCGCCGCTCAAGCGCATCCGCTTCCTCGAAGTCCCTGAAGTCGCGAGCCGCATCAACGGGCTGCTCTCGGGCGAGTACCAGTTCGCTTGCGACATCCCGCCGGACCAGATCGCCGGCATCGAGAAGAATGCGGCGTTCGAAGTGCAGGGCGGCACCATCCTCAATCACCGCCTGACCGTGTTCGACAAGAACCACGCCCAGCTCGCCAATCCGCTGGTGCGGCGCGCCTTTACCCACGCGATCGACCGCCAGGCCATCGTCGACAGCCTGTGGGCCGGCCGCACCCGCGTGCCGAAGGGCCTGCAGTGGGAATTCTACGGCGACATGTTCAACGCCGACTGGAACGTGCCTGCCTATGATCCGAAGCTCGCGCAGGACCTGCTGAAGCAGGCCAACTACAAGGGCGATCCGATCCCGTATCGCCTGCTCAACAACTACTACACCAACCAGGTCGCGACCGCGCAGGTCCTGGTCGAGATGTGGAAGTCGGTCGGCCTCAACGTGCAGATCGAGACCAAGGAGAACTGGTCGCAGATCATGGAACGTGCGCCTACGCGCGCCGTGCGCGACTGGTCGAACTCGGCCGCCTTCAACGATCCCGTCTCCTCGCTGGTCGCCCAGCACGGGCCGAACGGCCAGCAGCAACAGATCGGCGAGTGGACCAACGCCGAGCTGAACACGCTTTCGGAGTTCTTGGAAACCTCGACCGACCGCGCGGCGCGCAAGAAGGCGTTCCGTCGCATGCTGGAGATCGCCGAGCGCGAGGACCCCGCCTACACGGTGCTGCATCAGAATGCGACCTTCACGGCCAAGCCGAAATCGATCAAGTGGAAGGCATCGCCCGCCTTCGCGATGGATTTCCGCGCCGGCAATTTCGAGGCCTGAGGTGTCACCGCTGGTCAGCATTGAGGGCCTGAGCGTCGCCTTCAACGGCGTGCCGGTGCTGCGTGGCGTCGATCTCGCCCTGCGCAAGGGCGAGGCCCTCGGCCTCGTCGGCGAATCCGGCTCCGGCAAGTCGGTGACGTGGCTTGCCGCGCTGGGCCTGCTGCCGCGGCATGCGCGGGTCCTGGGCTCGGTGCGGCTCGACGGGCACGAGCTCCTGGGCGCGCCCGCGGTTGAACTCGATCGGGTCCGGGGCGGGCGGGTCGCCATGATCTTCCAGGATCCGGCGAGCGCGCTCAACCCGGTGCTGACCATCCGCAAGCAGCTCTGCGAGGCCCTGGCGCTGCATCGCGGTCTCTCCGGTGAGGCAGTGAGGGCCGAAGCCCGGCGGCTGCTCGATCTCGTCGGCATTCCCGACGCAGGCCGGCGGCTGTCCGCCTATCCGCACGAATTCTCCGGCGGTCAGGTGCAGCGCATCATGATCGCGATGGCGCTCGCCGGAAATCCCGACCTGCTGATTGCGGACGAGCCGACCACCGCGCTCGACGCCACCATTCAGGCCCAGATCCTGGAGCTGCTCTCGTCGATCCGCCGCGAGATGAGCATGGCGATGGTCCTGATTAGCCACGACCTCGGCGTCGTCGCCGAGAATTGCGACCGCGTCGCCGTGATGTATGCCGGCCGCATCATCGAGGAGGCGCCGGCCAACCAGCTCTTCGCCGATCCCGTGCATCCCTACGCACAGGGCCTGATCGGCGCGCTGCCGCCGCTCGACGGTCCGCGCCGGCGCCTCACCGCCATTCCCGGCACGGTGCCCGATCCCGCGAGTATGCCTGATGGCTGTGCGTTCGCGCCGCGTTGCGCGTTGGCGGCCGGGCCGTGCGGCCTCGCCGCGCCGAGCCTGGCACCGATCACGAACGACCGCGCGGTCGCGTGCATCCGGGCCGAGGCCTCGCGCCGCGCACTGCTTGGGATCGCCGCCGAATGAGCGCGCCGCTCGTCGAGGTCTCCGCGATCGCCCGCAGCTACAGCATGCGCTCCGGGATGTTCGGCCGCAGCACGGCCGTGCACGCCGTCGATGGCGTCTCGCTCACGATTCCCAAGGGCGAAACGCTGGGCCTCGTCGGCGAGTCCGGCTCAGGTAAATCCACCACGGGTCGCATCGTGCTCGGCCTCGAGCCGCCCGATCGCGGCGAGGTGCGGTTTGACGGCAAGCCCATGGCAGCGCCTGGCACGCAGGCGTGGCGCGCGCAGCGGGCGCGCATGCAGATGATCTTCCAGGATCCATTGGGAGCGCTGGACCGGCGCTTGCCGGTCGCGACACAGATCCGCGAGCCCTTGGACATTCATGGCCTCGGTACGCCGGGCGAACGCGATGAGCGGGTGCGCGAATTGCTGCAGGCGGTCGAACTGACGCCTGCGCATGGCGCGCGCTATCCCGGCGCACTCTCGGGCGGACAACGCCAGCGCATCGTGCTGGCGCGGGCGTTGGCGACAAAACCTGATTTCCTCGTCTGCGACGAGCCGGTCAGCGCGCTCGATGTCTCGATCCAGGCGCAGGTGGTGAATTTGCTCGCCGATCTTCAGGCTCAGCTTGGTCTCACGCTGCTCTTCATCAGCCACGACCTGCGCGTCGTCCGCCAGATCAGCAATATCGTCGTCGTGATGTATCTCGGCCGCATCGTCGAGATCGGCAGCGCCGACGATCTGTTCGCCCGGCCGGAGCATCCCTATACGCAGGCACTGGTCTCGGCCTCGCCGGCGCCCGGCCGCCGCAGCGCGGGCCGCATCGTACTGGCGGGCGATCCGCCGAACCCGGCCGCGCGTCCCCAAGGCTGCGCCTTCCATCCGCGTTGCCCGCGCGCGATCGCGCGCTGCGCGAGCGAAGTGCCGGTTCTCTCGGTCGTCGGCGGCGACAGGCAGGTCGCGTGCCATCTGGTGACCGGTCCGCAGGTCGAAACGCGGGACGCCGCGTGATGGGGCGTTATCTTGCCATTCGGATCGGGCGCGCGGCTCTGACGATCGTCCTGGTCGTCACCTTCGCTTTCGTCGTGCTGCGGCTATCGGGCGATCCTGCGTTGATGATCCTGGGACCGGAAGCGCCACCGGAGGTCATCGCGGCCTTCCGCAAAGCCTGGGGCCTCGATGATCCCATCTGGTTTCAGTATCTCGATTACTTCAGCGCCATCGCCAAAGGCGAGCTCGGCCGCTCCATGCGCGACGGCCGCCCCGCGATCGAGCTCGTGCTGGAGCGCATCCCGGCAACGCTGGCGCTGACGCTGCCGGCCTTCGTCTTCAAGGTGGGGCTCGGCATCCCCGCCGGCATCTACGCCGCGCTGCATCGCGGCTCTGCGATCGACCGTGCCGTGATGATGACGGCGGTCGCCGGGTTCACCGTGCCGAGTTTTGTCCTTGCGCTGCTGCTGGTTCTCGTCTTCGCCGTGCAATTGGGCTGGCTGCCGTCGGGCGGGCAGGACAGCTGGCGTCACGCGATCCTGCCGATCGCGACGCTGAGCCTTGGCGGCGCAGCGGTGCTGGCGCGCTTCACCCGCAGCGCGATGCTGGAGGTGCTGGGCCAGCCCTATATCCGTACGGCTTCCGCCAAGGGTGTGCCGTGGCGCAGGGTGGTGACCTCGCATGCGCTGCCAAATGCGGCGATCCCGACCGTCACCATTCTCGGCTTCATGGTGGGAACGCTGATCGCGGGCGCCGTCGTGGTCGAGAGCGTGTTTTCGTGGCCGGGGGTAGGGCGCCTGCTTGTCGTCGCCGTCGCCAACCGCGACCTCGCGGTCGTGCAATGCATCCTGCTGCTGGTCGCGTTGACCATGGTCACGTCGAACCTGGTCGTCGACTTCCTCTACGGCTTCCTCGATCCGCGGCTGCGCACCAAGGGAGCGCATGCATGACCGACGCGACGCTGAAGGACACCGAAGCGTTTTCAAGCGAAGTGGACACCGGTTCGCGTAGAGAAAACGCGTCAAAACTGGAATCTAGAGCCCCGTTCCGATTTCATCGGAACGGAAAGGGCTCTAGCGTCCGCCGCCGCATCAGCCTGCCGGCGATCCCGGTGTCTGTCGCGCTTGCGGTCACCTGGATCGTCGCGATGCTGGTGATTGCGGCCTTCGCCGAGAAGATCGCGCCCTATGGCTACACCCAGCTCGACCTGCGCAATCGTCTGGCGTCGCCCGGCAATGTCGCGCACTGGCTCGGCACCGACGAGCTTGGCCGCGACGTGCTGTCGCGCCTCCTCGTCTCGATCCGCATCTCGCTCCTGATCGCCTTCGGCGCCACCGCGATCTCGGCGATTGTCGGCACCACGCTCGGCTTTTTCGCCGCGCATTTCCGCGGGACCGTCGAGCAGCTCGTGCTGATGCTGACCGATTTCCAGGCCAGCATGCCCTTCCTGATCATGGCGCTGGCCGTGCTCGCCTTCTTCGGCAATTCGCTGCCGCTGCTGATCGGCCTGATGGGCCTGTTCGGCTGGGAGCGCTACGCCCGCATCGCGCGGGGACTGGCCATCTCCGCCAACGCCCAAGGCTATGCCGCCGCGGTCCGTCAGCTCGGCGCGACGCCGTCGCGGATTTACCTCCGGCACATCCTGCCCAACATCGCCTCGACCCTGATCGTGTCGACGACGCTGGTCTTCCCCGAGGTGATCCTGATGGAGTCGGGCCTGTCCTTCCTCGGCCTCGGCGTGCAGCCGCCGATGACCAGCCTCGGCAACATGGTCGGCTACGGCCGCGAATACCTCACCCGGGCGCCCTGGATCATGCTGGCGCCGGCGACCACCATCGTCGTCACCACGCTGGCGGTCTCCGTGATCGGGGACTGGCTGCGCGACCGGCTCGATCCCACCCTGCAATAGCGCGACTGGCGAGAGGCGAGCGCCGAACTACCCGAGCTTCTAGCTCGGGATATCGAGCTTCCTGCCGCGCCCGAGCGCGAATTGACCGACCGGGCCTTCTATATGGAATTCCAGCTCCGTCATTGTCGCGAACAGGTCGATGTTGGTGCTCCCGATCGCGCAGCCGCCGAGGTCCATATCGGTCGCGGCCAGGTAAAACGTCTGGATCAGGCTGCCGACATCCTTCAGGATCAACGAATATGCGATTGAGCTGTATTTCCAGGAGACCCGCCCAAAGCGCGCCGCGATCGTGATCAGGATTTGTGGCTGACCCGGCGCGTCCATGGCGAACTGCGCTGCCACCGCGTGCGCCTGGAGTTGTTGGGTGGAGGCGCTGATCGCCACCAGCGCGTGGCTCCCTGCGTCGTAGTGGTAGAGTCCGCGCGCAAGCCCTTCGCAGTTCGAGACCGTCAGGTACAACTCCAGCTCGTAGGCGCTGCCCGCCGACGGATATGGCCTCGTGCTGTAGGTGACGTCGGGACCGCCGTCAAAATACGGGCCGCTCTTCCATTCGGACACGACGCGCGCGGTGGTGTCGAGAAACTGTGCGAGTTCGCCGAGCGTGACAGGATTTTTGTCGTCGAAATCTCGTGTCGAATGGCGTTCGCGCAACAGCTTCGGGAAGAGAGAGTTCGGCTCCGGGGAGGAGAATTTGCGTAGGTCGATCTTGCTGCCGGGCCAGGGCGGGCGCACCGCAGGCAGCGGCGGAACGATGCTCGCATAGGTGAAAGCGGCGCCGACCGGATTGGCTTGCCGCCCCTCCGTGCTCCGCGTGTGAAACACCAGGTCATGGAAATCCCAGAGAACGAGATTGCCGTCGCCTTCGTTCACTCGCAGGCCTTGTCCGTCTTTCGCATCGAGCTTGAGCAGGATCCGGCTTTCCACCAACAGTTCGAGCAGACAGAGATTGAAAGTGGCTGCCTTCAGGTTGAGCTTGCCGATCTTCTGAGGCTGCGACAGCGCAGAAAGGGTGGCGGCGACGGCGGGATCGCCAATCCGGAACAGCGCGCCGGCGCGTGGCGATTCCAGAACCATCTCATTGCCGCGCCGGCGCAGATAGGCAAAGCGTGACAACACAATGGTATCACGGCTGCCCAGCTTCGCGCGTCGCGGCCAGTATTCGGGGACTTGAGGCTCGATGACCACGAGGTCCCGCTCGTCGCGCGAGGAGGAGAGGCGGTATTCCAGAAGCCCCTGCCGGGCCAAGCGGTGTACCAGGGCGTCGACGTCTCTCGCGACGGCGCTCTTGCCTGCAAAGGACGCGAGCGGAAGGCCGGTGCTCAGATGTCGCGCGCGGTCTATCGCGGCCTTACTGAATTGTCCGAGGTTGACGGAATAGTCGCCCAGAAAGGCGACGAGGTTTCCGTCCGGCTGCATCTGGAGGGAGAAGCGATGGCTCAATCGGGCCGCAATGTCTGGCGCGATCTTTCCGGTCGGTTTTTTCCTGTTGGTGCGCACGAAAGAGCAACCCTTCAGGTGTGCGGAAGGAATGAAATCAGATCGCTTTCCAGTCGCGGCCGGTCCAACAATCCGAGCTTCACCGGCACATCGTAAAGGCGGCCCGGTGCGAAGCGGCGATAGAAATGACGCAAGCCGGGAACGAGCACTCTGACGACCGGAACCTCGACGTCGGGACGTGTCTGGTCGAGGACGAGGAAATCGTAGCCCGCACGGGCGGCGATCTCGACGCAGGCAATGACCTGGTCACGCGTATTGTCGTGGAGCTTGAGGCTCGGCGCCGGTGGGACGATCGGGCGGTCGCTCGGTGTCAGGAACGGGTAGTTTTCCAGGCGCAGCGGCGTGACACCGTCAAGTGTCGGCTTCTCGCCGCTTGCGCCGCCCATCATGCCGACGGACATAAATTGGGTCAGTTCGGTGAGGGAGCGCAACAGGGCTATGTGGCGGTCGAAATGCGCGCCGGAACCGAACTCGATATTTTCGTGTCCATTCTGCATCCAGTGCATGATAGCCACGTAAGTCGGAATGCCGAGGTCGGTGGTGACATCGAGCACCCAGAGCTTGCGCCCGGCTTCCACAAATTGAGCCTGGAGATCCCGGACATAGAAATCGTCGAATTGCTCGAGATCGACCGCGGCGCGCTGCACCTGATTATACCACCAGATCGCGTAGGCATCGCGCTCGATCAGTTCCAGGAAGCCCTGAACGATGGCTTCGTCGCGGGTATTGCCGGCCGCGCAGCCGTTGGAATCGGTATGAAAGCCGCCATAGAAGAAGTACAGCAGGCCGGTCGGCAGATATTTGAAGCGTTTGTCGCGCAACGATGAGACCGGCGACCACTCGGTCCTCGTCGAGGGATCGAACGGCTCGGGAACCGGATGGGGATCGTCCGGCTGCTGGAGAAACCTGTTCTTGAACTGCGTTTCGCTGAAGAGCTGGACGTCGTTGGGAAGAAGCGCGTCGCCGGGCGCGAAATCGACAAAGCGGCGCGTCGTCCTGATCTCATCGCCTTGGAAAATGCCCGAATAGCGTTCGATCGATTCCATCAGCGCGCTGGCCTCGCCCTGCTCGGCAGTCGAGCCCTTGCCAAAGCTGCCCCCGCTCAGTCCGGACCTGAGCTGGTCGATGCTGTGGGCCGGCGCGGAGAAATTATGCTGGGCGAAGTAATTGGTGTTCATCGGCAGATCGGCCTCGATCCGCTCAAGCCGCGTGACCACGCCGGTCAGCGGGCTCACATGCTTGCGGAAGCGCGACACCGTGGCCCGCGACGTCATGGTGCGATATCCACCGCTGGTCATGACGAGCTTCTTGCCTTCGGCGATCTCGACCAGGGCCGGGGATCGGCGCGGGTTGTGCAGCTTCTTGCTGCCGCAGGTTGGGCATTGCGGGCGTCGCGCGACATAGTGCTTTGCGATGACGGCGCCGGCCAGGTCGAAGCTTGCGATGTGATCGCGCAGATCAGTGCGAAAGCCCGAGGCGATTGCCTTGGCGATCTCGACGGCTGCGAAATGGATTGCGGTCCGTCCGACGGGATGGTTGACGAGCGGCGATATGGCGACCGCACGCGCCGGTCCCCGGTCAAGAAACCCCTTGATCTCCCTGTTGCGGATCATGCGATCGAACAGGCAAGTCCAGCACGAGCTTTCGCCCGGTTTGAACATGGGCCCGACCAGCGGAAACGCGCCGGACGGCTGCACCAACAGCCAATGCGTCTTGCCGGCTACGCGTTCCTGGTTCAGTTCGGCGAGCCGGCGGTCAAGATAATCGTTCACCAGCGTGATCGTGAGCTTCGGCGAGCGCTTGGCGATTTGAACGCCGAGCTTACTCAAGGACGCGGTCAGCTCCTTGGCGCCTTTGACGTCAATCGACTCGATCCGCACGGAGCAACTGCGAAGATTTTGCTCCGCGACTTCCGGAGACAGGCCGAGGCTTGCCCAAAAACCGCCGACGGCTTCGTCGAATGCTGGCGATACCCGCGCAACGACATATCGGCGCTCGAGGAGCCGCTTGATCGCCTCCTCGATCTTGTCGGCCGGGAAGCGCTTCGAAAGCTGGCGAATGATCGCCGGCCTGGCGTTGCCATGTTCTCCGATCGCGGTGGCCAAGGCGCAGTAGAGTTCGCCGTGCAGGAAGAACTTGCGATCCTCGGAATAGAGGCAAACCGCATCGGGAGGCAGTAAGTAGGCGGTGAAGTTCGGTGCAAATCGGAGGAGGTCTTTGCGGGTCTGCCGCGGGACGCGGGTCTTGCTATTGGCATTCATTGCGTCAGCACGCCGATCCGGTTGCCGTTACGTCAGATCGCCGGCGCAAGATGGATCTTCGTGCCCGCGCGCTGGTATTTTCCCAGAGAGTTGAAACAAATTCGCCCGTCACCGGCAAGCCATCGATGCAAGCGCCGTAGAGAAACCAAGCATTTGGCCGGCCGTGACAAAGGGGCCGGCCAATGAGATATGTCGGCTTGTGGACAGGCAATTCGGAACGCGCCGAGGCCTAGCACCAGCGGCAGCGCCCCCACGATGCGCAGCAACCCGCGCATGATACGGCGCACCCTACAACACCAACAGCACATCCAGCACACCGGCAACCGACGCCACATCGGCAACCGCGGCAACCTCGACAGCCTCTGCAGCCGCGGCAACCACCGCATCCGCGCCATGCCAACTGCACGCGGCTACCGACGTTTTCCTTGTCGAAGAGATGGAAGGTGGCGAGGCTGACGTCGGCCATTTCCTCTTCATCGAGCGTGATTGCCTGACCCGGTACAAGGTTCGGCATATGCTGTACGTCGGGTGCCGGCACGGCCGATGCCGATGCGCCTCCCGCTAGCGAAAAAGTCAGGCCTGCCGCCCCGAACGCAGGCACGGCGACTTTGGTTACTCGCTTCTTCGTTTTAGAAGATCGCTTCGCCTGCCGCATGGTCGAACCTCCGTGCATTGCAAGAAGCATCCCAGCCGCGCTAACTCTACGCCCGGAAAATAGGGCAGGCAACAATTGCGCGCCCAAAAGCGTGGCGCCGCACGTTCAGAGTGTATTCATCTTCATGAACAGCATCGGCCCGACCCGTTGACACAGGGCATCACCGATCCACGTACATGGCGGGCGCGCACGGAGTGCAGCTTGGTGCGGTGCCGCAATCGCATCCAGGCTTGAACGGAGAGATCGGCGTGGCAGATCAACTCGGACGTTTCGCTTGGTACGAACTCCTGACCACGGATGTCGCGGCAGCAGGCGCATTTTATCGCAAGGCGGTCGGCTGGGGTTTGAAGGATGAGTCGACTCCGAAGCTGGCTTACACGGTGGTTCGCAGCGGCAGCGTTCCGGTCGGCGGACTTTTGGATATCCCGGACGAGGGGCGGAGATTGGGGGCAACGCCGAGATGGATGGGTTACGTCGCCGTCGATGACCTGGACGGGACCGCCGCACAGATCAGGCGTCTCGGAGGCACGATCTTTGTGCCGCCGACCGACACCAACATTGGCCGAATAGCAGTCGTTGCCGATCCGCAGAAGGCGACGTTCGGTCTGATCGAGGAACCGACACATGGCCGATCGAAGCCGGGCGGGCTGGACGAGCCGGGGCGCGTCGGTTGGCACGAGCTATTGGCCGGCGACCGGACCGTGATCTTCGATTTCTACAGAGCATTATTTGGTTGGCAGAAGGCCGACGCTCAAGCCGATCCAGCGGACTGGTATCAATTGTTTTCGGCGGACGGACAAACGGTCGGCGGCATGCTGACGAAACTTCCGAGCGTAGCGCAGCCATGCTGGCTGCATTACTTCAATGTCGACGACATCGGCGCTGCGACTAAGCAGGTGAATGCCGGTGGAGGCCGGATCCTCCAAGGTCCGATCGAATTGCCCGATGGCTGCTGGATCGCACGATGTGTCGATCCCCAGGGCGCCCTGTTTGCACTGCAGGGGGCCCGAGGTCAGGCGGGCATCGAGCCATCCTCGGCCTCGGAAGTCGGGTGGTCCGCCAAGTGGGGCGACGTTGCCTCACAGGGGAGAATTGTGCTGCCCAAGCCGAAGCGCTAGCTACAGCGCCTGCCCGGCGCCGGCGCGTCCTTCCAATAGGCCGCGCCGGGAGCAGGGGAGGCCTGCGAAAGACCGATCCGGCCCTGTCCGGCCCAAGTTCCCGTTGCGCCAGCCGACCCCGTGCGCTATCCGGCCGGAAAGGCCTGAGGCGGCTTCCATTTTCCCGCCGGCCAGCCAAACCGAGGACGGAAACCGCCATGCCAGCCTATCGCTCCCGCACCACCACCCACGGCCGCAACATGGCGGGTGCCCGCGGCCTCTGGCGCGCGACCGGCATGAAGGACGCGGACTTCGGCAAGCCGATCATCGCGGTCGTCAACTCCTTCACCCAGTTCGTGCCCGGCCATGTCCATCTCAAGGACCTCGGCCAGCTCGTCGCCCGCGAGATCGAGCAGGCCGGCGGCGTCGCCAAGGAATTCAACACCATCGCGGTCGATGACGGCATCGCCATGGGCCATGACGGCATGCTCTACAGCCTGCCGTCGCGCGAGCTGATCGCCGACAGCGTCGAGTACATGGCCAACGCCCATTGCGCCGACGGCCTCGTCTGCATCTCCAATTGCGACAAGATCACGCCCGGCATGCTGATGGCGGCGCTGCGGCTCAACATCCCCGCCGTGTTCGTCTCGGGCGGGCCGATGGAGGCCGGCAAGGTCAAGCTCCAGGGCAAGACCAAGGCCGTCGACCTCATCGACGCCATGGTTGCCGCGGCGGACTCCAAGGTCAGCGACGAAGACGTCAAGGTGATCGAGCGCTCGGCGTGCCCGACCTGCGGCTCCTGCTCGGGCATGTTCACCGCGAATTCGATGAACTGCCTGACCGAAGCGCTCGGCCTCGCGCTGCCCGGCAACGGCTCGGTGGTCGCGACCCATGCCGACCGTAAGCGACTGTTCGTCGAGGCCGGCCATACCATCGTCGATCTCGTCCGCCGCTACTACGAGCAGGACGATGCTTCGGTGCTGCCGCGCAACGTCGCGAACTTCAAGGCGTTCGAGAACGCGATGACGCTCGACATCGCGATGGGCGGCTCGACCAACACCGTGCTGCATCTGCTTGCGGCGGCTCACGAAGGGCAGGTCGCGTTCACCATGAAGGATATCGACCGGCTGTCGCGCCGCGTTCCCGTGCTCTGCAAGGTCGCGCCGTCGGTTGCCGACGTCCATGTCGAGGACGTGCACCGCGCCGGCGGCATCATGGGCATTCTCGGCGAGCTCGATCGCGCAGGCCTGATCGATACGTCGGTCTCGACCGTGCATGCGCCGACCATGGCTGACGCGCTGGAGCGTTGGGACATCAAGCGCTCCAAGAGCGAGGCGGTTCGCACCTTCTATCGCGCTTCGCCCGGTGGCATCCCGACGCAAGTCGCCTTCAGCCAGGAGCGTCGCTACGACGAGCTCGATGCCGATCGCGAGAAGGGCGTGGTGCGCGATCTTGAGCACGCCTTCAGCAAGGATGGCGGTCTCGCCGTGCTCTACGGCAACCTCGCCCAGGACGGCTGCATCGTGAAGACTGCCGGCGTCGACGCCTCGATCCTGAAATTCTCCGGCCCGGCGCGCGTGTTCGAGAGCCAGGACGCGGCCGTCGACGGCATTTTGGGCGGCAAGGTCGTCGCCGGTGAGGTCGTGGTCATCATCTACGAAGGCCCGCGCGGCGGCCCCGGCATGCAGGAAATGCTGTATCCGACCAGCTATCTGAAATCGATGGGCCTCGGCAAAGCCTGCGCGCTCGTCACCGACGGACGCTTCTCGGGCGGCTCGTCCGGCCTGTCGATCGGACATCTGTCGCCGGAAGCCGCCGAAGGCGGCAACATCGGCCTGGTGCGGACCGGCGACCTTATCGCGATCGACATTCCGAACCGCAGCATCACCCTTGAGGTTTCCGACGAGGAGCTCGCCAAGCGCCGCGCGGCGGAAGAGGCGAAGGGTGACGCCGCCTGGCAGGCGACGGGCCGCAAGCGCAACGTCTCCACCGCGCTCCAGGCTTACGCTGCGCTCACCACCAGCGCCGCGCGCGGCGCGGTGCGCGAAGTGAAGCGGCGCTCGAACTGAGCGCGGCTTTCGCGCGCGTGATCGCGAGTGCCGCGGTCGCGCATGGTCAACAAGTCCTGAATGGCCGGCGAAAGCCGGCCGTTCGCATTAAGGATGCCTCAACGAAGTTCGGCAGCTTAGGATTTTGCCGCGTATACTGCTGCGACCTTCGCAAATCCATTTCGGGCAACTGGGGCACCACCACAATGTCTCGTACTCTTGCTGTCGTTTTCTCAACAGCCGTGGCCGCGCTTTCCATGACGGGCGCAGCCTCCGCGGGCTGCTATAATTGCTACGCGCCGCCGCCGTGCCAGACCTGCTACCAGCAGCAATACGTCGCGCCGCAATACCGCACCGTCGACGAGACCGTGATGGTGTCGCCCGGCGCAACCGTCGCGCACCGTACGCCCGCGCAGTACCGCACCGTGATGGTGCCGCAGACTGTGATGGTCGCCCCGCCCGGCGTCCAGTACGAGCGCATCCCGCCGCAATACGCAACGCGCCAGCGCGTCGAGATGGTCTCGCCCGGCTATTCCTATTACGCCCCGGTGCAGATGGGCTGCGCGTCCTGCGGCTACTGAGCCAAGCCAGCAAGAACAATTCCATGCGGCGCTCCTCACGGGGCGCCGTTTTGCTTTGGGGGCAGCAAACGAGGCCCGGAAACGGAGGCGACTCCAAACCGGGCCTCGCAACCAGCGACGCCCTGGGAGATGTCGCCAGTGTCCGGGATTGCTGAGAAACCCAGGCTAAGGGAACAGGCTGACGCTCGCCTGACAGATCAGGGCGGTCGAGGGGGGACGAGGGGCCAACTTCGCGTTGCCTTGCGCCGTCGACTACGTTAAGCGACAGCCATTCCGGGTTTGGAAGGGTGGCCGAGTGGTTTAAGGCACCGGTCTTGAAAACCGGCGTGCCTGCAAGGGTACCGTGGGTTCGAATCCCACCCCTTCCGCCAGTCAAGTATATTTTTCAATGCCTTAGACGCTCCGCTCACCAAAAGCCACTAACCAATACCGTAGCAGACGCACGTGCCGAAGAGACCGACGGGTCAACTCCCCCTCCTATTTAGCCTGTTCGCTCAGCGTCCAGTTTTGCGCGCAAGGGTCGAAGACTAAAAAACGTAATGGCGGTGACGCTCGCAAAAATCAGTAAGAAAAATGGGCCGGACATAAAGGTGAGCCAGGCGGCAGCGAGGGGGGACAAGGGACACGCCGCGTTCCATGCACCCTCAGCGAGATAATACCAATTGACACCCGCCCCCAGAATCGATGCCATCATAAATGGCAGGTGGAACCGTTCTAGGGCTTTGGATGTTCGATCAAATTCGAGCGCCAGGTCTGATAGAACTGCCCTCCGTTCGGCGGCGTGAGCCGTTGCTATACTCGCGAGCACGTTGAACTCGGATTTCAGGTCGCTATCGAACTTTCGCGATAAAATCTCGAAGGGCGCGCGGAAGACGGACAACCCGATGCCGATGCCGACGCCTAATTGAAGCAGGCTGCCAAACTCGCCCAAATTCGCCATAAAAGCCCCCCGAATGCCATCACCAAGAGTTCTTAGAACGGTCCGAGAAAATCGGCAATTCGAGTTGAACGCGGTTGCACGTGCAACTGGGATTAGCGCGTCGCGGCTTCAGGAGTTCGAGTCGGGGAAACGCGAGCCCTCATTTAGGCAGATGGAGAGCTTGGCCTCCACGTACGGACTGCCGAGCTATCTGCTTGGTAGCGACGCCATCCCCAATTTGCCAGAAGCACCTACGGACTTCAGACGTCCAAACCCAGGACCGGGCCACTTGTCACCTGACGGCATGCGACGCATCTGGAGCGCGGCACAAGCTGGTCAACTAACTCAGCAGCTGCTTGGAGCCACAGAAGCCCCTTTGGCGACTTGGGCAGACACGGTACCCAAGGGCGAGCCATCCTCTAAGCTCGCGGAAGATCTACGAGCGTATTTCGACGAGTGGTTCGCAAAAAGGGAAAAGGCGTTTCGTTTTACGGGCAGGGCCGAGCAAAATTTTTTCTCTGCTTTCAGATTGTTTTTGGAAGCTCAGGGCACGACCGTAAGAGTGAACGATGCGCCTGCAGAGGACTACCTTGGTTTTTATTTGTCAGACGATGAAATTGCGCCAACTATCTTCATTAACCGCAAAACATCAGCACCGAAGGCTCAGCTATTCACTCTCATCCATGAATTTGCTCACCGAGCTATGGGACTAACGGGCGTTTCCGACCCTTTTAAACTTAGAAATCAGACAGAGCGCCGGTGCAACCATTTCGCCGCCGAATTCCTCGCGCCTGCCTCTGCGTTCAAGGCGATTGTTGAACAACAACCGAAGCCTGTCCGCTCGGACGCTTTCAAGCTTGTCGACTCCGTGTCACGTGCATCTTTGCTTAGCAAGCACGCATCTGCCATCCGACTTTTAGAGACAGAGTATATCGATCAAAAGCAACTGAATGGTTGGCTCAAATTTCGGCAGCAACTTACGTCGCGGGACTTAAAAGACGAAGAGTCAGACATCACCGGCGACGTGTTTGGCGTGCCGCACGCGAAGCGGGTCGGAGAGTTGGGCTACTTGCCCGTCTATCTCGCTAAACGCGCCCTTGATCGCAAGCTTATGTCGAGCGTCGATATTGTAAAAAGTATTGCTCTCTCGCAAACGCTTCAAGACCGGGCGTTCTCGTTTGCGCAACGTCGCATGGACGTGGCGGTGTCATAGTGACAATTCCATGCCTTCCAGGTTGGCTGATCGATTTTGAAACAGCACAAAACATCTTCGACGCTCAAAACAACGCTCGAATTGTCCAATGTCAAAAGCTGTGTTCTAGCGGCGTACTCCACATTTGCCATAGCGAAGAAAAATTGTTTAAGGAACACGCAGCGCTAAGGGCTCCGTTCTTGGAGGATCAGAACTGCATCTGTTATCCAACTGCTGAAATCTGGGCACAGTGCGCTAATGTTTCAAATAGTCCAAAGTGCGCGAAATTGGTGCCGGGAAATCAGTCGGCCATTTATCTAACTGCCATTGCGTCATGTAGGCAGTACGGGTTGATTTCGGATAACAGATCTATTTTTTTTACAACAGTTTATGACCTGTGCACGCACTTTGGCGTGCCTGCGTTTTCTGCAGACGAATTTTTCATTTAGCTCAGCGATCCGAAAGCTGCGAGCGGCAAACCGGTCGATTGGTCAATCGTTTTCGTGAGTGGCATAAATTCGTAAGTCATTCCAACAGAAAGGGCGGTTGATGTTTCCGCGTACGCTCTCAATTCAGAATAAGGACTGGCAGCAGCACAGCCGCTGCGATTTCGGATGGGGGATACTTTGGCGCTTTCTGATTTGACCGTTGATGCAATCCGGCAAGCGATCACGGAATTCGACAACATTGGGCGCGATGCCTTCTTGCAGAGGTACGGCTACGGCAAGTCCCGCGGCTATTTCCTCCGCCACAACGGAAGCAACTACGACAGCAAGGCAATTGTCGGGGCCGCGCATGGCTATGTCGCTGGTCGTCAGGCCCTTGCGGCCAATGAATTTAGCGGAGGCGACAAGACCGTAGCTAAACGTCTGCGTGACCTAGGTTTTGAAGTGCTCGAACCTTCGGACACCCCTAGCGTCGGCATCCCGTTCGAAGTTGGAAATGTCTACCATCGCCAGAATGACATCCATCAAGTTTTTGGCGGCCAAGAGCGCGGTGGCATAGCTACCCCTGGCGATTGCCCGTTTGTTTTTCTATTCACCGGAGAATCGGGCGAGCAATTTGGTTATTCAGATGGCTGGCGACCTGACGGGGTCTTTGCTTACACCGGAGAAGGTCAAAAAGGCGATATGACGTTTGTCCGCGGCAATCGCGCAATCCGCGACCACATGGCCGATGGTCGTGACCTGCTGCTCTTTGAGGCCATGAAGACTAAGGGAAACTATCGCTTCATGGGCTGTTTTGCGTTTGCGGGTTGGGAAACAGTCAAAGCTCCAGACCGCGACAAACAACAACGAAACACAATCGTCTTTGAGCTTGTTCCGGTCCCGGACAGTGGTCCGGCCCCGCATGTAGAACCAATAGAAGCAAATCTTCGGGACAAATCGCTAAACGAGCTCCGTTCGTTAGCGCTCGCTGCGGCCGCAACGCCGAGGACCCCGTCAAAAGAGTCACAACGAACCTATTACGCCCGTAGCGCTAAAGTGAAGGCTTACGTTCTGAAGCGGGCAAACGGGCATTGCGAAGCATGCAAGAAACCTGCGCCATTCCTGAGGAGTGACGGCACTGCGTATTTAGAGCCGCACCACATCAAGAGGGTCGCAGATGGCGGCCCAGACCATCCCCACTCCGTTGGTGCGGTCTGTCCGACCTGCCATAGGCTTATTCATCACGGCGATGGGGGCGCCAAACTCAACCGCGAGCTCGAAAAATATGTTCTAGAGATTGAGCAGGTCCAAGAGTTGGGAAGCGCTGTCAAATAGCAGCGGCCGCCCTGCGCTAACGGTTAGTTGCTCTGGTGAGTGACCGCAACTTATGAACCATTTCAAATCGAACGGCGGAGCATGGGTCCGCCGCTCATCCGCTTCAGCGCGCTTTCCAGACATGGCCGCGCCTCGCGCGATAGTCTGCCACGGGCAACAAGGCGACATTCGCGGCGATCACAGTCTGCACGTGGCTATCGGCGGTTCGGACAGTTGGAAGCTAGCCAACTATTGTCCGCGGCACCTGTGATGCAGGGACCGAACGGACCATGATACGCGTCCGAATCTTTTGAGGGCGGTCCCGTATAAACGCCGCCGCCGGGGCCATCATAGAGGCCGCCCCCCGGTCCTGTGTACAAGCCTCCTCCCGGACCGGAATACATGCCGCCGCCCGGACCAGAATAAAGACCGCCGCCGGGACCAGAATAGAGACCGCCACCGGGGCCAGAATAAAGCCCTCCACCCGGTCCGGAATAGAGACCGCCGCCGGGACCAGAATAACAAGCACCTCCGGGGCCGGTGTAGCCAAAACATCCAGCTGCATTTCCTGGGCTGCAAAGTAGAACGCTCGCCACTACAACGACAACGCTCACGAATTTCATGTTTCGCCCCGGGGCCTCGAATTAATCGCGTCCGAACGCGGAATGGATGTTGTCTTTACACCGGTCTGCGCCTCAAGAATGTTGTGGAACTGCCGCAGCATTCCTAAAAGGTGCAGGCTTTTGGTCATAAATCTTTCGAACCGCCACGGCTCAAAATACTCGCCGATTACACTATCGGTGTCCTCTGCAAATTTGTGCCAGACCACCCACGGCTTTTCATTGGTCATTGTCCATGCGCCGTGAACCATAAGGTTTCGGTCGTCGGCGAGTTGTCGAACGGTCTCCTTTAGCGCATCAAGTTTTAGACCCGGCTCCGCTTGCTCGACCGCCTCGATGATGTCGACGAAATTTTCTTTAGTCGGGGCGCGCGCGATTCTGAGCCTTTGCTTTAGGTCAGCATTACTCATTATCCATGCAATTTCGATCAACTCTTGCTCTATGCGCCCGAACACAATCACAGCGTCGGCAAGGGCGAGCTTTACCTGATCCGGTATTTCCTGCGAAAGCCGGAGTCCTTCGGGCATAGGGGTATGCATGATGACCTCTGACCGCCACGCGGTGGCGCGGCGATTCGCGCCCATGGCCTCTCTTTCAAATTGTCGCCCCAAGTTGACCCGCGCGCAATTCTTGATTTTTACACCCAAACCATAGCTGCGCGAGGTCCGCTCCGGGTCATAAGCCGCCGATGAACGACCGAACGGGTAGCTTCCGCTTTATAACCGAAAGCCGCCGTTTAGAGTACACGCCCCTATTTAGCCCGGAGTGAACGATGCGACTTGCGTGTTCGACGCTGTGATGATCTGGGCCGGCCAGTCTTGCTTCAGGCTGGGAGCGAATTCGGCGTGTTGCAGAAGCCGCACAAGGTCATCAAGCGCGCTTTTGTCACGCAGGAAGGTTAGCACCGGGACCGGTCCGCCGACATTGCGGTTTTCGATCGTGCGGTCGAGAGCGGCGAGGTTCACGTAGGCAGTCTTCAGCGCATCAACTGCGCTGGCATATGCCGCACCGGCAGCGGCTCGCTGCGTGATCAGTTGTGACAGTGTGCTCATTTGGTGGCTCTCCTATGCAGCAATGTGGCTGCACAAGATCGGCGGTTCGAGCCGGACGGTCAAAAATGGCAGATCAAGATCAGAAGGGATTACTAGGCGTCACGAGCGGTCATGAACGGTCATCGGGCAGATATCGCGTGACGATTTCCACAGTCATATAAACCGCAATGGCTAGACGCTTTGGTGAGTGCACTAAATTGGTGAGCGATGACAATGCACAGGGTGGAAGGCGCGTCCGCTTGCTTTGGACAATCCCCGATGGCCTGCATACGTCCAGCATGACCATCCGGGATGCTTGAATCGACAGGTGCTCGCTGCCGGGACATTCAATTAGCGTTCGTCCGATAAACCGCGTCGCTGTTTCCACTCAACCATTTCATGCAAAATCGTCAAAAAGGCGCGCGCACGGTCGCGTGGAGTAATCGTTTCGAGCCAGTCGAGCGCATCGTTTTTCTGGTTGGTGTACTCTTCGAACAATAGTGCAAGCTCGCGAGCTTTGAATGCGCCGCCCGGATTGTTTTTGCGCATGGAATGAAACGTAATGATCTTGAGAAACGTTTCAGCGTTGATTAACAGATTGTCATGACCAAGAGCATCTTTAGCGATGCGAAACGGTTCGGCCATCCCGCTCAATATCAATGCCTCTACGCGTTGAATGATTGGTCGCTTGTTTGCTTCATACTGACCGTGCCTCCGGTCGAATTCCTTTGCCGTTACGAAAAATCTAAACGTTGATGGCATCGACTGCCATGTGTACGGATCGATTTCAGGACCGAACGTGTAGATGATCGGCGTAGGATGCTCCACGCGGATCATGTGCCAACCTTCGGGAAGTCTCTCAACGTTGTTCATCGCAAAACTCCATATATCGCCGAGCCGCAGTGTCATCTGTATCGATCAAGAGCACTTTTGGCGTTTCGCCGAAAAGTGCTGCGGCGATCGCTCTAGTTAGTTGCGGGCCGTATCCGCGAAGTGTCATTGCGTAGGCGTTACCGGGGTCGCCATCCGGATCGATATCGTTGTCCGCGATAAATGCTGACATGCGTTCAACATAGCGGTCGTATTGGGCACGATCAGTTTCGTTCAACGCATCGAGACGCGCTTCCAACGAGTGTTTCGGACGCACAATTGCGATGATCGCGCTCAGTCGTTTCCGATCTCGTTCAAGTAAAAGCGCGGTCATCGCGGCTGTAGTTTTTCCAAAATCTCATTCATAATCTCGCGATGTTCAGCAAGTTCGCTGATTGCCTTGCTGGCTTTCTTGACTGCAACGAGTGCGGCCGACTGTTCAGGCGAGAGATCGCCATCGTTGAGCGCCTTCTCAACGTCTTCCATCTCGGTCCCATGCATCGGAATAGTCAAACCAGATGGAAGGGTGAGCCGGGCAATTAACTCAGCAGCCCATCTCTCACGATTGTCCAACGCGTCCGAAATTGCCTGCGCGGCACGCGGGATCATGGCAATTATGAGCGCAGAAAAATCCCGTTGGTGGCGAGATTTCGCGCCGTAGGGTCGTCCAATATTGCCGGTGCCTTTTGTAAAGCGTCCCTTGCCATCGCGACCGTTATTATCGGGTGGCATCGGGAGCGGCGCGACGTTGCTCATCTTCAAACCCAAATCACTGCGATGTTATGAGACGAACACCATCTCACAATATCGGCCGTCCGCGTAAGCGATGCATTCCCGACGCGCGTCGGCGCGGGCAGTCCATAAAGCTTTACCCACAGATGAATAACGCCGCGCGACCTTCCAAGCGCTTCCCGTAGGCTTGCGGCGTCAATCATCGGCGCAGTCGGCAACACGACGCTGTGCGGAAAGTTCGGACGGGGGCCGGGCATCAGAAATAGTCTCGATTGAGCCTGAGCGTGCGGTGTGCGTCCGACCGCACGCTCAGGCATGAACCGGCGTCGTTCGCGCTAAGCCGGAACATTCTTGTTGGGGGATGCGGCAGCGATCAGTGACCGCATGTGATCAGCGTGAAGTTCAAGCCTCGCTCGATCACCGTGCTTCTTTAGCAATTCGCGGATGTGGTCGAGATGCGAAATGCCTGCTTCGCGGTGTTGTTCGTTGGTCATCATCGCCATGGTGATGGTTCCTCTAATGTTGGACGATTGAAAGACGGCCTGTCCGTTAGCCGATTAAGTTGCGATATTGCCCAGTAACGAGCAAGTTGTAAGCCTGATCGCGGGGCAAATCGGTGCAAAGCGCAACAAGGTCCACAGTTGCGCGAAGCGTGTCGGAGACGTGCGCAACCGTGTCGGCGCGCGTGTTGAGCGTGTTGACGGCTTTACGTGCTGCCGACATCGCTGCTTCGACATTTGGCCCTGTCTTAAGAGGTTCCGAAAAATCGGGTTGTGATGGATAATCGCTCTGTAGGCCAGTGCGATCGATATGGCGTTTGAGCATGTATTTTTCGGTGATCTGCTTCTGCATTTCGGCCGGTACATCCCGGTAGGCTTCCGTTTCGATCAACGCGGCAAGCCCTTCCGTCGATAGCCCGTCGATCAACGCGCTCTTGTTGCCAATGCCCTGGGCGGCGTCCCATCGGGCCAAAGCCCTTTGCCGAATATGGAGGGTCGCAGCGTTCGCCGGGTCAACACTGAGTGCGGTAGCGCGCGCCATCGCGATCTGCTGGCCTTCCTTTCGTCCGTCGCTCTGTGTCGCTGCGAACGTCTTGGAGACCACATTCGCGACACCGGCCCGCAACTGTTCGGCGCGAGCGGTTGCTTTGAACTGAGCATCGGCGTTGTTCACGACGCCGGTGATATCGCCAAGCCGGGCCGCGAGATTGGCGACCGCCTTGGAAAGGGCGCTACCCTGTTCAAGCGAGGGTATATGCACGACGACGCTGCGGCCGTCCTCGTGACTGAGTGTGAAGATCGTACCGCGCGACGTGTCCGCCTGTTTCATTTCCATGTTGCAATTCCTTATCTCTGAACTTGCGCCGCTTCGGGCCGCTGTGAACGCGTCCCGAGTTAGAATGTTCGGCAGAGCGCTGACAAGATCATGAGTCCGGGCGACGCGGAGCGTAGCCACAACGCTCGTCGATAGGAGTTTCGAATTAGGTTGCGGTGGTCCGTGGCGCAATTGCGGTGAAGCGCTGTTCTGTTGCGATCGTCCGTGGCGCTATCGATTGGGCCTACAAATTGAGTTGCGATGGTCGGGACAGGCGAGCCGTTCAGTTTGTCCACAGGGGAATTTAGATCACCAGCATAGATGTCGTTTGGCTAGTGATCGTGGTGAGTACAGGGACCATCGCAATCATCATCGCAATCAATTCAGTTATTTAGAAGCAGACCACGGCGGAAGAAGCATCCGCTTGGGATTGCGGCGATCTGTTTTGAACACTGCCCGCGTCGATTATAACGACGAGACCGAAAGCAGGTCTGCAATAGTTGTACTGGGGCGGGGCATCATGAAACTAATCGGCGTAATTCTGTTGGTGGTGTTCGCAACAACCGCAGTGCTGTTCGTCATCACGTTTATACAAACCGCGAGCGAGCTAGAACACTTCCGCGCTGATTGCCGACAACTTTCCGAAAACCGCTTCAGAGGCGAAACGGCGTGGCACTGCAATGACGACATCACATACTTCAAAGATCCGAACGGGCAAATCATCAGTCGGGTTGGCAACCGAAACAGTCGGCCGAAGTACTAGTTTTAGAGTTGCTACGCGCGGCGCTGCAATGCTGTGATCGCGCTATGACGCGGAAACAATCATAGCGTCACTTTCTCCCTTATTTTGCTGCGTTTTTCGACTGTCCGCTATGATCGCTATGATCCTTCCTATTCTGAAATAGAAAAATAGAAGAGCCCGTCCATAATTACATAATTCTGGGCCATGCGCCGTCCTACAGTAGGGCCGGGTAGGGGGCGAATTGCAGCGATCGTAGCGATCATAGAATACGTGAGTCGTTTCAGAGACTTGTGGGCGCTATGATCGACGCTACAATCATTATTCGATCGCGGCGCCGAAATTGCATAAATTATGGCGATCAGTCATAGCCTTGAGCGCGCCCGTAATTGGCGACATCAGCATTTTCATCGACGTTCCACAGAACGCCGCGCTTGCTCGGATCATCCGCGAAGTAGGCTCGTCCGGCTTGCCCGCGATGATGATATTGGAGATTACCGATCGCGTTGCCAAGCGTGCGAGCCGCAACGGGTTTGCCGCCGCGTTCGCGAAGAAGCCGGGCCACGGCGGCTGTGCTTATCCAACCGCCCCGGAAGCCCTGCAAGCCATCGTTTACAGCTTCCGCAATTAGCTGTTCCAGCCAACCGCGACTTTCGATCAGCGCTTCGGCCGTGCTTGTCGTCTTCGGCGCGCGCATTGGGATCGCGCCACATTCGATCGGATAATTTAGCAGGTAGTTCGCGACAATCTTCAAGCCCGTCCTGTGTCCGCCGTTCTGTTCGTTGCCAAGCCAATAGTAGAGACCGTTAAAATAGTCGTCGTTCATTCCGCGCGATGTAAGATCACCCAAGGTTTGAAGAGGGCTATAGAATATCGCGAAGCGTCGTCCATTCGCGTGAATCGGGATCGCGTCCTTATGATTGGTAAAGAACAGCCAATTGCCCGGCGTATCGCCCATCTTTTGATTGATGTTCTTACCTTCGATTTCGAGTTCTGTCTCTGTAATGAACGGCTTGAGCGTTTCGACCATATCGCGCTTCTCATCGGTCTTGATCTCATCGACCAAGAAAAACAACTTTCCTTCCATCCACCCGTTAAATTTGCTCCCGCTATCGTTCAGTTGCTTCGCCTTCGGCTGGTAAAAGTACTGCGTGTCGATGACGTGGCGCATTACCTGCTTGAACACGTTCTTTCCAATACCCTCTGTCGATTGGATCAGCGGTGACCAGGGTATTTTGTGTCCCGGAAAGCGAGCGTTGTGCGCCAAGAAGTCGATCAGTGTACGTTGGTCGTGTGCATCTGGTAGCACTAAAGCAATATGCCGCAAGAACGGCATTGCATCACCATCCATGCGTTCAATAGTTGCCGGAATGTAGGTGTTGATATAGGTGCGAGACAAGCCATCGGTGATGATCTCGCCTGTTACCTGTCGCGGTCTAAAGCACGTTCCATCAACTGTTGGAATGCGCCATAACCGCGAGTTGGTCGCGGCTTCCCAAGGCTTGTTGACCGTCTTTCCTAACCCATCGACGACGAAATTCTTGCCGCCGTATGTGCTGTTGAAGCTTCCAACGTCGTAACGGATACCTCGGGGGCCGAAGATTGTGTTTTCCGGACCGATCAACACACAGCCCTTAAACCATTCGCGTTGCTCGCTATCGGTCAGCAATTCGCCAACAGGCACCGGCATTGATTCCTGCGGCTCATGCGGCATTGGTAGCGGGTTAGATTGGCGCTCTTGCTCCTGAAGCTTTTCGCCGAACAGACGCAGCGCATGCAGATTGCCGTTGCGTCGCTCTAAAGACGGCCACCCGACCTCCGTGTTGCGCACACTGTTCCAGTTCTTTTTCAGATAGGCAGGCGTCGGTTTGCTTCCATCTTCAAGCGTGTATTGCATCGACCATTGCGACCAAGCCTGAATTAGCTGATCTTCGCTCGCCCAATTCCACGCGGCTTGCTTCCATGCCGCGGTGAAGCCGATCCATTCCGAACGGTCTAAGTCATTCGGATTGGTTTCAGCGAGTGCGCGCAGACACCAATCCCAGCCCGGCGCTTGCATTTTCTTTTCACCAAGCGGATAGCGTTCGCCAGTGCTGTCAAACACGTTGACGCCAGCAAGAGCGATTTCCAACATTGCGGGATCGATCGGGTTGCCGAAGCCGCCTAACGCCCAACACGTGACTAGATGCGGATTATTTTGGTCTTTGAGGTGTAATGTTCCGGGTAGTCTCAACACTCTTGAGGCGTCTATAACTCGCTTATCGCCGTCAAACAGGGTGCGAAGTTTGCGCTGGAGTAGGGTAAATTTCTCACGATCGGGGTGTTGATGGGTTTGCCAATAGACGTGCCAGCGTCCCGGGGACGATTGCACAGCGAACGATGGTGGCGGGTTGAATTGCGTTGCGCGATCGTAATTCTGTTGGGCGCTTAGACTGTCCAAATCGATCGCTTGGCACCGAATGGCTTTGACGTTGGCGATCTCGTATCGGCCGCTGCCGTCCATGGCGTTGATGCAACAGAACACCCCATATCCTAACGCCTGCCAACTGATGATTTCAGCCCATAACTGCGGTAACGTTCCCCGCCTTGGAATGGCTGCTAGGTCTTTCCTTGCGTCGTGGATCAAACGAATATCGACGATCGCGGTGTTTGCATCGTTGCCAGTCAGCGCGCCGATGAACGCGAGGGCTTGCTCATAGCTTTGCAGCAGCGGGCCGCTGTCGAATGCGCGCAGGGCAATACGGTGCAGCGGCGCGCAACGGTTGAGATGCGACGCGTGGTCGTGTATAAGCATTCTGCTTTCCTAGAAGCGAAGAGTTAGCTAGAGGCCCTGCCAAGGTCGCAACTTGGCGGGGCCTATTTCTCTGCGGCGGATGAACGTTCCGCCCTGTGCTTTGAGACAGTTCGCAAAATTGCCGCCACTAACCGGAACGACTAGCCGTCCGCTGTGGCGAGGGCCGCTTTACGCCGGTTCGCGATATAGTTCTCGATGTCGCTGGCGAGATAGCCAACCCGACGCGGGCCTAAGGGGATCTTGGGGGGGAAGCCGTGACCTGCTTTGGCGTAGCGGCGCAGCGTTGGCGCTGAGATAGTAAGGCGCTGGCAAACCTGATCGGTAGTCAGGATAGTCGTGTTGTCCTGGGGCATCGGAGCGGGGTCCTGCTTTGAATTGATGGGCATTGCAGGGCATCCACCCACGCACGCTGCGTCTTTACCGCAACTTAGGCCATCCGACCCTTACGCCGCTGTCATCCGACTGCGCGACCGGCTAAGCACTCTCATATTCGCTCACGATGCGTCAAAAAGAAAAAGCCCGCGAACGGGCTTCTTCCGGGGATTATACACAATCAGCTTTCAGGCGATCAGCTTTTCCCATTTCGCTTTGTACGTTGGTGCGTCCGTTAGGAGGTAATCGCACCATTGTTGCATTAGATCGCGACGACGGTCGAATGCATTGCCCCGGCGATAGGCTCGCTTGGTCTTGTTCTTGATAGTGTGCGCGAGTGCCATATCGGTGATCACGTCCGGATGCATAGTTGTATCTTCCGCCCAGTCTTGGAACGTTGATCTAAAACCATGCACCGTGAAGCCTTCGCGCATTCCGCGTAGCATCTCCAACATGCTCATGTCGCTAAGCGGCTTGCCACGCTTCATGCCGGGGAATACGTAGGGGTTTTCATCGATCGTTGGCAGCGCCCGCAATAACTGAACAGCGGCATCCGACAAAGGGACGCGGTGTTCAACGCCCGCTTTCATACGTTGCGCAGGGATGATCCAGATAGCATTGTCTAGATCGAATTCGGTCCGTTGCGCGTTTAGCGTTTCGTTCGTGCGCGTTGCGCAGAGAATTGTCAGCATCAATGCCTTTGCGCTGTAATCGGGCTTCTCCCGCAGTTCGATCATGAATGCGGGAACTTCCTTCCAATCCATCGCGTCGAAATGGCCCCTCGATTGCTTGCCATTCAGCCAATGTTCAAGGTGATCTTTCCATTGCGCCGGGTTGTGATGGTTGATCCAAATTTCGCGCGTCTCGGGATTGGTTATCCCTTTCGCCTTTGCAGCACCGATCACGGTCTCAATTCTCATACGCACTCGCGATGCTGTTTCGCGCGCGCCTGTCCAAAGTGTGCCTTTCTTTCCCGCGCGCTCGTGATCCTGTCGCAGAACGTCCAACACGTTATCAGTCGTGATTTCGTGGGGGAGTAACTTGCCGATGATCGGGTATGCATAAGTTTCCAGCGTGTTTTCCCACTGCTGGCGGTGTTTGGGATTTTTCCAGCCGTCCTTGTGTTGGGCGATGTAGTCGCGCGCTACTTCCTCGAATGTATCAAGGGCTGTTCGACTGACCGTCGTGGCCGCCGTAGCGGTCGCGGTGTTCTCCGCGTCTCGTTCGGCCAACGGGTCGCGTCCTGCCTTGATCAGCTTTCGGAGTTCCGCGGCCTGCCATTCAAGGGCCTTCAGTCCGGCTGCATCGATCTGCTGGTATTGCTGTAAGGTCATCAGCCGCCGACGGCCCGCTACCGTGGAATAGCGGAGCGCCCAGAAGGCTGAACCGCTTTTGGCGACCGCAAGGCACAGCCCGCGTTCATGCGCCCACATGCCCGGCTGAGCGGCTTGGACAAGGGCTTGAATCGTTTTAAGTGTGAGACCTTTTCTAGGGCTTGCTGGCTGGGCTCTATGGGGATTTGGTGCGTGCACTGCTGGCGACCTCGCTGGTTAATCGCCACGCTAGACATTCACCTTTCCGAGTTCACCACCGCTCTTTGCGCCTGTTTCCTCATGATTGCTCATGATCGTCTAAGCTTGGGGATATCGAAACATGCTCAGTGAGTTAGGTGCGCTCATGATCGCTAGTGACATCGCGTGGCGCCACAACGCTACGGTCACCCCTTCCGCCATACGATCGGTCGGGCGTTCCCGGGCAGGTAATCGGTGAACCAGACGTCCAATCCGGCCGCGCTCGACAAGCTCAAGCTTCGTATCCAGGCGTTGCGCGCCAAGACGATCGCCAATGGCTGCAGCGAGGAAGAGGCGCTGTCGGCCGCCGCCAAGGTCGCCGAGCTGCTGGATCGCCACGATTTGTCGCTCTCCGACGTCGACCTGCGGGCGTCGCCGTGCGAACGGAGGGTCTTTGAGACCCATCGCAAGAAGCGAATTCCTCTGGACGATTGCATCGGCGCGATTGCTCATTTCTGCGATTGTCGGGTCTGGCGCGAGAAGAATGCGGCCGGCGAGAGCAGCTATGTGTTCTTTGGTCTCGGCGCGGATGTCGAGGTCGCGCATTATCTGGCGGAATTGATCGACGGCGCCGTGCGCGCCGAGCTTGGTCGCTTCAAGACCTCGGTCGACTACAGCAGGTTCCGGCACCAGGAGCGGCATCTGGCCAATGCCTCCTTCGCGCTCGGCATGGTGGCGTCAATCGCGGACAGGCTGCAGGCGATCAAGGCCGGTCGCGATCAGGTCAACGAAAGCACCGGTCGCGGGCTGGTCGTGCTCAAGACCTCGGTGGTCGATGCCGAATTCGACAAGCTCGACCTCAAGCTCCGGACCCAGCGCAGCACCGGCCGGATGGTGTCGATGGCGGCCTATGAAGCCGGCGGCGCCGCGGGCGGGTCGCTGGCCATCAATCCCGGCCTTGGCGAGGCGCAGTCAGGGACCACTCCCAAAGGACGCTGATCGCATCGGGGCAAGGGACGATGCGCCGATGTATTTCGGAATAATAGCAGTATACCCCTGTTTTGCCCGACGTGCCAAAGGGCCTTGCGGGGGTGGGACGCCCAAGCTGTTGATCCCAAACGCATTGGCTACTGTGCATGGGGTTGTTTTCGAAAATTCCAGCGGGCCGCGCCGAAATGCCCGCTCGTCGGCGTTAAGCCGGCGCGCGCAAAGAAATAGGTCGAGCCGGCTCTCGATGGCGCCTCTAACTATCTGATATTTCGTTTCTTTATTCGGTTGCGGCAGGGCTTCCGGTTCGGTTCGGGGAACTCTTTCGCTGCGTCCGCGTTGTCTTGCCATGACCGAAGATCTTTCCTTCCGACGCAAACCCTTGACCCCCGAACAGCGTCAGGCGCGCGATGCGGCACGCCGGATCGAGGCTGAAAAGGCCATGCGCGACCACGAGGAGGCGCAGAAGCAGTTCTACGCCAACAAGGAACGGCTGCGGGCCGAGCGGCTCGCACGCGAAGCAGCGACGGCAAAGGACTGACCGAACGCGGTCGCCGCGCCAGAACCTCCGGATGGATATTCCAGCCGGGCCGGATCTAGTGCCGTTGCGTCGTGCTGAAGGCGAGCTTGAGCGCCTGGACGGCGCCTGCCAATGCCCCGCGGGGCGATTGGGCCTCGATCGCTTCGGCTGCGATGCGGCAATCGTCGGCGACCTTGAGCAGTCCGTGTCGTGCAAGGTCCATGGTGGAGAGGGCGGCCTGCTCCAGGCAGACCCGTTCAAGCCGTCGAAACTCCCGCAGCTCTCTGTTCATGCGTCAGCTCTCGATGTCCCCGGGCTATGCGGCGCTGAGTCCACTTAACAAAGAGTAAACGCTTTCCTGTAGCCGGTCTGGCTGGCGCGGAGCTGGCCGGCTGCCGTGATGGCCGGGCCTGCCGCAAGCGGCGGGCTTGACGGCGTTTGGCTTCCGCCGGAAGATTCAAATGATCCTCAACTGACGTGAAAGACGGAGACGTTCGCTCCCAGCCAGTCCGATCCGCAGCAGCGAAAACGAAATGGAGCTGACCATGACCACGTTCGACAAGCGCGAGCAGGGCTTTGAAGCCAAATTCGCCCACGACGAGGAGCTCATATTCAAGGCCACGGCCCGGTCGAACAAGCTGCTCGGGCTCTGGGCCGCCGGCCAGCTCGGGCTCAGCGGCGATGCCGCCAAGAGCTATTCCACGGCGCTGGCGACGGACCATCTGGAGAGCCGGACGATGGACGAGGTCCTGGACAAGGTGTCAGGCGATCTCGCCGCCAAGGGGGTGGCGCGCGAGCAGGTCGCCGCGAAGTTCCAGGAATGCCTGCATCAGGCCATTCAACAACTCGAAGCCAAAGAGTGAGCGCCGCGCAGTTAGGCGCTCACAGCTCCATGTGGACGATCTCGATGGGCTCGCCGCCGAGGCTGTGAGAGAACTGCCCTCTGCCAGGCGGTCGGACGCAAGGTGAGCGGGCTGGTCCTACTCGGCATGCTTGTTGCGCATTCCGGAGTCGCTGAGTTTGTCGACATAGGCGATGCCGAGCGCCGAGACGATGAAGGTGATGTGGATCAGCACCTGCCACATCACGCCGGTCTCGGTGAAGCCGGCGCGGTTCGAGCCGAGATTGCCGGCCTCGATGAAGGTGCGGAGCAGTGCGATCGAGGAGATGCCGATGATGGCCATGGCAAGCTTGATCTTCAGCACGCTCGCATTGACGTGGCCGAGCCATTCCGGCTCGTCGGGATGGCCCTGGAGATCGAGCCGCGAAACGAACGTCTCGTAGCCGCCGACGATGACCATCACCAGCAGATTGGAGATCATCACGACGTCGATCAGCGCCAGCACGCTCATCATGATCTGCTGTTCGGTGAGATCGAGGGCGTGCCAGGACAGATGCCAGAGCTCCTTGAGGAACAGCGCGATGTAGACGCATTGCGCCACGATCAGTCCGAGATAGAGCGGCAGTTGCAGCCAGCGCGAGCCGAAGATGATCATCGGCAGCAGGCCGAGGCGCGGCGAGGGCGGGCGGGCTTCGGTCGTGGGGGCAGGCTCAACCGACATTCAGGCAGCATCCTCGCATCGAGATGATCGCTTTCATGTAGCCCGACAAGATGGTCGGCGGAAGACGCGCGGTGCGCTTGCAGCCTTCCAGGGATCGTGCCGTTTCGTGCTACCGTGCCGGGCGGCCGTCGCGACGGCCTGGATCGCGGGAGGCGGGACGTGCGGAGCGGCTTTAGCAGTGGGCCCGGGAGGATCGCGCTTGTTGCGGCGATAATGATGCTTGGCGGGGGCGAGGTGTCGGCTACGCCGTTGACGCCGTTTCGCTACGAGGCGCAAGCGCAGCGCCATTGTCCGCATGACAAGGTGGTCTGGCTGGATTTCAGGAAGGGCGTCTACTACGCCAGGGGCCAGAAGCGATACGGCCAGGGTTTTGACGGCAGCTTCGTCTGCCTCGGCGAGGCCCGCGACAGCTTCTATCGTCGCTCGCTGCTCGGCCTGCGCTGAGCGGCGCGCGTCGGAGCGCGAAAACGATCCGGCCTATTTCCGGTCGGGCAGCTTCACCGGGATATGCGGGGAGGTGCTGATGACCCTGGGACTTCCGTCCGGATAGGTCCGGCCGCCGCGGATCAGCGACTCCAGGACCAGGAAGAATTTCTCGGCAAGCATTGCGTCACCTTCGTTGGTGATGGCCTCTTGAAATGAGTCGAGGCGCCGAACGCGGAAATTCAATCAACTAAACGGGAGCGGGACAATTCCGGGACAAACACCCGTGTTGCGGGGCCGTACGGTCGTGGTCGGAAACGCCGGGAAAGGGGGGCTGTGATCAGCCGAAGGCCAACGCCACCAGGCTCGAGCACAACAGCACCAGACCGCCTGCGGTCAATGCCAGGAAGCCATCGGATACGAGGTCATGGTTACGCATTGGACACCTGCCGCTCTCGTCTGCGATGCTCGATCGGATCGCTTGAAATTGCCCGAACGTGCCGTCTTGAAAGAGGTGATGCTTGCCGCCCGCGCGAGTGCCTCAGGCCCTCGTACGGTAACCTTCAAACGCATGGGCCAGGAAGATCCCCGCGCTTACCAGACCCATCAGTGCCGAAACCGTCTCGATCATCGTTAAATTCCAAATCCCGCCCTTGCATGCGAGAGAACGCGTGCGGCCTTGCACAGTCAAAAGAATTCCAGTGAGTGGCGCGACAATGGGGGTGGAGTGAGGATTTAGCGCAACAGAATGTCCAGGAGTGGCACAGAGCAGGTGCCTGTGCTCCGTAGATGAACGGGGGAAAGCGAACGCGCCGTTTACCATCTCCGTGCGATCGCCGCGGGCTCCCCATTTCCGCCGTGTTCGGGTTGCGATATCGTCACGACGTCCGAAGCGGTGGTGGGCCGCCTCGGAGCAAAGGACCGGACAGCGCTCCCCGTCGAAGCGGGGTGGGTACGCCTCCGGCGAAATGGTATTTGGGGCGAATGGGGATCCGACGGTCAGATTCGGTATTGCGGGCCGCGCGTGGTGTTGCGGCGGCCGCGACCTGCCTCGCGCTCGCCAATTGCGCGTCCTCCAACAAATTCGCCAGCCGCGTCGACCCGAAATATGGCGTGTCCTCGAGCCCCCGGGTCGTGGCTTTGGGTGATCCGGTCCCCAAGGGCGGCGGCACCTACCGCGTCGGCAAGCCCTACGTCGTCGCCGGCCGGACCTATGTGCCGGAGGAGGACGTCAACTATCGTGCCGAGGGCATGGCGTCCTGGTACGGCGACGATTTCCATGGCCGCCTGACCGCCAATGGCGAGGTGTTCGACATGGCCTCGCTCACGGCGGCGCATCCGACCCTGCCGATGCCGTCCTATGCCCGGGTGACCAACATCTCGAACGGCAAGTCACTGATCGTCCGCGTCAATGACCGCGGTCCCTATCACGGCAACCGGCTCATCGACGTCTCGAACAAAGCCGCCGAACTCCTTGAATTCAAAGGCAATGGCGTCGCCAAGGTCCGCGTCGAATATGTCGGCCGGGCGCCGCTGGAAGGTTCCGACGACCGCCAGCTGATGGCGACCCTGCGCACCGGGATCCCGGCGCCGTCGCCTTCGATGGTCCGGGTCGCCTCGGCAAGGCCATTCGTGCCGGAGCTGCCCTCGTCGAACCGTGGCGCCATCCGCGGCGAGGTTCCGATGCCGGAGGGGCGGCCCTACAGTCTCGGCAATACCTCGGCCGACATGGCCTCACTCAATGCGACCTCGGAAATGTCGGCCTCGAGCCGCAGCCGGGGCCGGCCGCTCCAGAACGCGCGCGCCGTGTCCTATGACGAGGACGGCCGCTACGCCACCGAAAGCGCGCCCTCGGCCGCCTATGCCTCCGACGGCGCCGCCGAGGCCCGCAGCATTCTGAGCGGCCGCGGCCTCTACTAAACCCGGACAATCACCGAGCGGTTCTGACGTCGCTGGCTAACGCCTAGAACAGGATTCGCGCCGGTTTTACCTTCGGCGCGGATTCGCCGAGACGGAGCAGGCGGGCGCCGCTCACATCGCAATGAAGAAGGACATCGGCTAGCGCGCCGACGCTTCGCGCAGGAATTTCACGAGCGCAGCGTTGACCTCGTCGGGCCGCTCCTGCTGCACCCAATGGCCGGCGCCTTCGATGATCAGTTTTCGTGTGAGATTTGGCAGCACGCGCTCGAGTTCGTTGACGCGCTTGGCGCCGATCAGGCCTGTAATGACGGCGTCTTTCGAACCGGCAATGAAGAGGGACGGCTGGTGGATCTGCGCATCCTGCCAGGGCGCCGTCAGCTCCCAGTTGCGGTCGAGGTTGCGATACCAGTTCAGCCCGCCGCGGAAGCCGGATTTGCGGAATGTCTCGGTGAAGTAGGCGAGGTCGGCCTCGCTCAGCCAGTCCGGTAGCGGCTCATCGGCAGTCGCGTGGCCGAGAAAGCCCTTGCCCTCCTGCACGAACATGGCCGCGGAGGGATCGGCGAGGCCGCGTCCGCCGAGCACGATGCGCATGGTGCGGGCGACGTCGCGCTCGAGCTCGACTTCGGCGACGCCGGGCACCTGGAAATACTGCCAGTAGAAGTTGGTCACGCCGCCCTGACGCAGCAGGTCGAGCGGCTTGCCGCGACCGCGGAATGGCGGTGGCACGCTCAGGCCCGCCACCGCCGTGAAGATGTCGGGGCGGAACAGCGCCGCGTGCCAGGCGACCGGCGCCCCCCAATCGTGGCCGACTACCATGGCCTTGCTCTCGCCAAGCGCCTGCACGAGGCCGACGATGTCACCGACCGTGTCGAAGATCGAATAGGCGCTCACGTCGGCCGGCGCCGCGCTCTGGCCGTAGCCGCGCATGTCGGGGGCGACGACGTGAAACCCGGCGGCCGCCAGCGCCGGGATCTGGTGGCGCCAGGAGTAGGACAATTCCGGCCAGCCATGGCACAGCATCACCAGCGGTCCCTGGCCGGCCTCGCGGATGAACAGATCGATCCCGTTGGCCTTGATCACGCGGGTGGAAGACATCGCTTTTCCGCCTTGTTTCAGGGGTTTGGTCGAGAAATATAAGGTGGCACGATAGGGGCGTGACGGGAATCGTGCAATCTCGGGTTCCGGCACCAGCCTCGTGTTGTTCGCGCCGGTTCCAACTGTTAGAACGCCGCTCTCAGGGCTTGGCCATGGCATTTCGTTTCATTTCGCTCCGTCGCAGCCGCTTCACCTCCGGCATGCTGGTGCGCGCGCTTGTCGCCGGGCTGCTGCTCGCGAGCCTCGGATGGTGCGGCGTGCTCTACGCAGCCAACCAAAGCATCCAGGGCGCCAAGAAGGCGGAAGATACCGGCTTTGACGGCGATGCCCCCACCGCGATCCTGATCGAGGCCTCCAGCGGCAGCGTGCTGTTCGAGAAGAACGCCGACGAGCTGCGCGCGCCGTCCAGCATGATGAAGCTGATGACGGCGGAGGTTGTCTTCAACGCCATCCAGAAGGGCGACATCAAGCTGACCGACGAATACCGGATCAGCGAGAACGCCTGGCGCAAGGGCGGGGCGCCGTCGGGCGGCTCGACCATGTTCGCCGCCATCAACAGCAAGGTCTCGGTCGACGATCTCCTGCATGGCGCGATCATCCAGAGCGGCAACGACGCCTGCATTGCGCTGGCCGAAGCCATGGCGGGCAATGAGCGCATCTTTGCCGCCGACTTCATGACCAAGCGAGCCCGCGAGCTCGGCATGACCAAGTCGACCTTCGGCAACTCCAACGGTCTGCCCGACCCCGGCAACAAGATGACGGTGCGCGAGCTCGGCATCCTCGCCCGCCACATCATCCTGGACTTTCCGGAGTTCTACAAACTGTTCGGCGAGAAAGAGTACACCTGGAACAAGATCCGGCAGCCCAACCGCAATCCGCTGCTCAACTCGATGGAAGGCGCTGACGGCCTCAAGACCGGCTACACCAAGGAGGGCGGCTATGGCATGGTCGGCTCGGCCGTGCAGAATGGCACGCGGCTGATCGTCGTCGTCAACGGGCTCGAAGACCCCGAGGATCGCGCCACGGAAGCCAAGAAGATGCTGGAATGGGGCTTTCGCAATTTCGAGACCCGCACGCTGATCGCGGCCGACCAGCCCGTCGGCTACGCAAAAGTGTTCGGCGGCGAGAGCCGTTCGGTGAAGCTGGTCGCCAAGACACCCGTGAAGGTGATGGTGCACAAGAACGGCAGCGACAAGCTGATCGCGCGCGTCGTCTATAGCGGTCCGGTGCGGGCCCCGGTTGAAGCCGGCCAGAGGGTCGGCGTGGTGAAGGTCTGGCGCAGCGGCAACATCGCGGTGGAGACGCCGGTCTATGCCGCCGAGGCAGTCGCCACCGGCTCGACCATGCGCCGCGCCATCGACGGCGCCAGCGAGCTCGTGATCGGAATGTTCCGCGCAGGCGCCGAGAAGCTCTGACCATGAGTGACAGTGCGGTACAGCGGCCGTCCGGACGCGGACGCTTCATCACCTTTGAGGGCGGCGAGGGGACTGGCAAGTCCACCCAGATCAAGAAGCTCGCCGACCGCCTCAAGGCAGCAAGGATGCGCACCCTTGTGACGCGCGAGCCGGGCGGCTCGCCGGGTGCCGAGATCATGCGCCATCTGGTGCTGTCGGGCATGGGCAAGCTGCTCGGCCCCGAAGCCGAGACGCTGCTGTTCGCGGCCGCGCGCGATGACCATGTCCACACCGTGATCGAGCCCGCGCTCAAGCAGGGCATTTGGGTGCTGTGCGACCGCTTCGCCGACTCGACGCGCGCCTATCAGGGCAGCCTCGGCAGCGTTTCTCCCGGTCTGATCAACGCGATGCAGCGCGTTACGATCGGCGATCTCAAGCCTGACCTCACCATCATCCTCGACCTGCCGGTCGAGATCGGTTTGCAGCGCGCCGCCGCCCGTCGCGGCAGTGGCACGCCTGACAGGTTCGAGGGCGAGCAGCTCAGCTTCCACCAGGGCCTGCGCGAGGCCTATCGCAAGATCGCCGCGGACGAGCCCGCGCGCTGCGTGTTGATCGACGCCAATTCCGATCCGGATACGGTCGCAGGCCGCGTCTGGAACGCACTGCGCGATCGTCTCCTTCCGACGCCGGCCTCGGTGGTGTCGGTATGAGCCCGCGTCAGGCAGAGCGCGAGAGCGCCATTCCGCATCCGCGCGAGACCAGCCGTCTGTTCGGCCATCGCGAGGCCGAGACGGCGCTGCTGTCGGCCTATCGCAGCGGGCGCATCCCGCATGCCTGGCTGATCGGCGGGCCGCAGGGGATCGGCAAGGCGACGCTGGCCTACCGCATGGCGCGCTTCGTGCTGGCGCACGGCCAGCCGCTGGCGGGCGTCGTGCAGCGCGCCGAGAGCCTGGCAGTCGACCCTGATGACGCCGTGGCGCGCCAGGTCGCCGCAGAGTCCCATGGCGGGCTGCTGACACTGGAGCGCACGGCGAACGACCGCGGCGTGATGCGCACCGTGATCACCGTGGACGAGACGCGCGAGACGATCTCGTTCTTCGGCTCGACGGCAGCAGCCGAAGGCTGGCGCGTTTGCATCGTCGATACGGTCGACGAGCTCAATCCGAATGCGGCTAACGCGCTTCTGAAGATCTTGGAGGAACCGCCGCAGCAATCGCTGTTCCTGCTGGTGAGCCACGCGCCCGCGCGCGTGCTCGCCACAATTCAGTCACGCTGTCGCAAGCTGCGCCTGCGGCCGCTCGGAACGGACGAGGTGATCAGTGCCGCCGCGGAAGCGGCCGGCCTCGCTCCGACCGACCTGGCGTTGCGCGAGGCGGCGGAGGCTTCGGAGGGCAGCGTCGCGCGGGCGCTGACGCTGCTCGGCGGCGATGCGCTGAAACTCCAGCAGCGCACGGCGGCACTGCTTGCGCGATTGCCACAGGTCGATCCGCGCGAATTGCACACGCTCGGCGATTCGCTCGGCACCAGCGACCGCGTCGCGCTTGCGGCCTTCATCGACGGCATCGACCGCTGGATCGCGGAACGGCTGCATGCGGATGAGGCCAATGCCAACCAGAACCTGCCGCGCCTTGCGCGCCTAGCTGAGGTATGGGAAAAGATCGTCCGCGCCGCGCGCGACACCGAAACCTACAATCTGGAGCGAAAGCCCTTGGTTTTCTCGGTGTTCGGCTGGCTGGCGGACGCAACGCGCTAGAGCATGATCCGGAAAAGTGTGTAGCGGTTTTCCGAGAGGATCATGCTCAAAACAATAACCTAACGCAGGTTCGCTTCCAAATTTTGAGAAGCCGGTAAAGGAATTCGTCGTGGCAACGCGAGCTAAAAAATCCGTCAAGCGCAAGAGCGGCAAGAAAGCTGCGAAGAAGGCCACCAAAAAGGCCGTGAAGGCGCTTGCGCGCAAAGCTGCCAAGAAGGTCAAGAAGACCAAGAAGGCTGCCGCCAAGAAGGGCGTGAAGAAGAGCGCTGCGAAGACGGCAAGGAAGGCCGGCAAGAAGGCTGCGAAGAAGCAGGTCGGCGCCAAGAAGGCGGTGAAGAAAGCGGCCAAACAGCCGGCCAAGTCTCCTACAAAGAAGGCTCCTGCGAAGAAGGCAAAGGTGACTGCGGCTGCCGTGACCGCCGCACCGACGCCTGTCGCCACGCCGCCGAAGGCTGTGAAGCCCAATGTGTCGAAACCCAAGGCGCCCCGCGCGCCGAAGCCGGTTGCGGCTCCGCAAGCCGCCGTGCCCGCAGCGGCCCCCGCGCGCGACAACGTCTTCTACATCACGACCGCGATCGCCTATCCCAACGGCAACCCGCATATCGGCCACGCCTATGAGGCGATCGCCACCGACACGCTGGCACGCTTTGCGCGGCTCGACGGCAAGGACGTGTTCTTCCTGACCGGCACCGACGAGCACGGCCTGAAGATGATTCAGACCGCGCAGAACGAGGGCCTGACCCCGTCCGCGCTCGCGGCCCGTAACGCGGCCCGCTTCAAGGCGATGGACGAGCGGCTCAACGTGTCGTTCGACCGTTTCATCCGCACCACCGAAGAGCAGCACCACCGCTCCACCCAGGAGATCTGGCGGCGCATGGAAGCGAACGGCGACATCTATGCCGACACCTATGCGGGCTGGTACTCGGTGCGCGACGAAGCCTACTACGCCGAAGACGAGACGCGCCTGAACGACGACGGCGTGCGCCTCGGGCCGCAAGGCACGCCGGTCGAATGGGTCGAGGAGAAGAGCTACTTCTTCCGCCTGTCCGCCTATCAGGAGAAGCTGCTCAAGCTGTACACCGATAATCCCGATTTCATTGGCCCGGACTCGCGCCGCAACGAGGTGGTGAGCTTCGTCAAGGGCGGACTGCGCGATCTCTCGATCTCGCGCACCACCTTCGACTGGGGCGTCAAGGTGCCCGGCGACGAAGAGCACGTGATGTATGTCTGGGTCGACGCGCTCACCAACTACATCACCGGGGTAGGCTTCCCCGACGAAAGCGACAAGAACTGGCGCTACTGGCCGGCCGATGTGCACATCATCGGCAAGGACATCATCCGCTTCCATGCGGTGTACTGGCCGGCGTTCCTGATGTCGGCCGGCATTCCCGTGCAGAAGCGGGTCTATGCCCACGGCTTCCTGTTCAACAGGGGCGAGAAGATGTCGAAGTCGGTCGGCAATGTCGTCGATCCCTTCAACCTCGCCGACCAGTATGGCGTCGACCAGATGCGCTATTTCTTCCTGCGCGAGGTGCCGTTCGGCCAGGATGGCAACTACAACCACGAGGCCATCGTCGCGCGCATCAATGCCGATCTCGCCAACGATCTCGGCAACCTTGCACAGCGCTCGCTGTCGATGATCGCCAAGCAACTCGGCGGCGTGCTGCCGGAGCCGGGTGAGTTCAGCGACAACGACAAGGCCATCCTGGCGATGGCCGACGGCATGATCGCAGCAAGCCGCGAGGCGATGGCGACGCAGCAGATCCATCACTGGCTCAACGCCGTATGGGCCGTGGTCGCGGAAGCCAACCGCTATTTCGCGGGCGAGGCGCCGTGGGCGCTCGCCAAGACCGATCCTGCCAGGCAGAAGACGGTGCTCTATGTCACCGCCGAGGTCGTGCGCCAGATTGCGATCCTGGCCCAGCCGGCGATGCCGACTGCCTCGGGATTGCTGCTCGATAGCCTCGGTGTCCCCGGGGGCGAGCGCAATTTTGCGGCGCTCGGCGGCGCCAAGCGCATCGCGCCCGGCTCGACGCTGCCCGCGCCGACACCGGCCTTCCCGCGCTACATCGAGCCGGCGGCCTAAGGCGTTCGCGCGATGCTTGTCGACAGTCATTGCCACCTGGATTTTCCCGATTTTGCGGAAGATCTCGACGGGATCGTGTCACGTGCGCGAGCGGCCGGCATCGGCCGCATGGTCACGATCTCGACGCGGGTGCGAAAGTTGAACCAGCTTCTGGCCATCGCCGAGCGCTACGACGACGTCTACTGCTCGGTCGGCACCCATCCGCACAACGCGGACGAGGAGGACGGCATCTCGCCGGACGAGCTGATCGCGTTGACGCAGCATCCCAAGGTCGTGGCGCTCGGCGAGGCCGGGCTCGACTATTTCTACGACAACGGCTCGCCGGAAGCGCAGGCGAGGGGCTTTCGCGCCCACATCGCGGCCGCGCGCGCGACCGGCCTGCCGCTGGTGATCCACACCCGCGAGGCGGACGAGGATTGCGGCCGCATCCTGGAAGAGGAGGTAGCACGCGGATCGTTTCGCGCCGTGCTGCATTGCTACACCGGCGGGCGCGAGCTGGCGCTGAAGGCGGTATCGCTCGGCCTGTACATCGGCTTCACGGGCATCCTGACCTTCAAGAAGTCGGAGGCGCTGCGCGCGCTCGCGGCCGAGTTGCCGGCTGACCGTATTCTGGTTGAAACAGACTCGCCCTACCTTGCGCCCGGCAAGTTCCGGGGCAAGCGCAACGAGCCGGCCTATGTGGTCGAGGTCGCAAAAGTGCTGGCTGAAGCGCGTGGCGTGTCGTTTGATGAGATCTCGCGCCAGACCACCGAAAACTTCTTCCGCCTGTTCTCCAAGGTGACAGCTTGATTCCGGGAGCCGCATGACGCTGACGCTGACGATCCTGGGCTGCGGCTCCTCCGCCGGCGTGCCGCGCCCGGCGCTCGGCTGGGGCGCCTGCGACCCGAGCAATCCGAAGAACCGCCGCCGCCGCTGCTCGCTGCTGGTCGAACGGGCGTCCGAGCACGGCACCACGCGGATCGTGATCGACACCTCGCCGGATCTGCGCGAGCAATTGCTCTCGACCAATGTCGACCACATCGACGCGGTGTTCCTGACCCACGAGCACGCCGACCAGACCCACGGCATGGACGACCTGCGCTCGGTCGTCATGCACATGCGCCGGCGTATCCCGACCTACTTCAACCAGTCGACCGCCAAGGACATCCTGTCGCGGTTCTCCTATTGCTTCATCGCGCCGGAGGGCAGCGACTACCCGCCGATCCTGACGCGGCATTCGATCGAGGCGGGCGAAAACCAGACCATTCTGGGGAAGGGCGGCGCCGTGACGATGACGGCCTTCCTGGTGCAGCACGGCAACATTCCCGCGCTCGGCTATCGCATCGGGGACGCCGCCTACACGCCCGATCTCAACGACATCCCGCGCGAGAGCTGGGGCGCGCTGGAAAACCTCGACCTCTGGATCGTCGACGGGCTGCGCTACACCAGCCATGTCAGCCATTTCAGCATCAACGACGCGCTGTCCTGGATCGAACGTTTCAAGCCGAAGCGCGCCGTCATCACCAACATGACGGCCGACGTCGATTACGAAGTCATCCGGCAGTCGCTGCCGCCGGGCGTGGTGCCGGCGTACGACGGCCTGCGGCTGGAGACACACTGAGCGCAGCAGCCTTGAAACGGGAGATCAGCTCAGGCGGTTATTGCCTTCGCCGATCCCACCTCGTTGCGCAGCAGGAATTTCTGGATCTTGCCCGTGGACGTCTTCGGGATCGGCCCGAACACGATTGCCTTCGGCGTCTTGAAGCCGCTCATGTGCGAACGGCAGAAGGCGATGATCTCGGCCTCGGTCGCGCTGGCGCCGTCCTTCAGCTCGACGAAGGCGCACGGCACTTCGCCCCATTTCGGATCGGGCTTGGCGACCACGGCGGCGAACAGCACCGCCGGGTGCTTGTAGAGGATGTCCTCGACTTCGACCGAGGAAATGTTCTCGCCGCCCGAGATGATGATGTCCTTGGAGCGGTCCTTGATGATGACGTAGCCGTGCTCGTCGAGCACGCCGAGATCGCCGGTGTGAAACCAGCCGCCCTCGAAGGCCTCCTTCGTCGCCTTCTCGTTTTTGAGGTAACCCTTCATGACGATGTTGCCGCGGAACATGACCTCGCCGATGGTCTCGCCGTCGCGCGGCACCTCCTGCATGGTCTGCGGGTTGATGACGGTGACGCCTTCCTCGAGCGGGTAGGGCACGCCCTGCCGGCGCTTCATCCGCGCACGTTCGGCCGGCGGAAGCTCGTCCCAGCCGGGCTGCTCGGCGCAGACGGAGGCGGGGCCGTAGACCTCGGTCAGGCCATAGACGTGGGTGAGCTTGATGCCGATGTTTTCCGCGCCTTCCAGCACCGCAACCGGAGGCGCGGCGCCGGCGATCAGGCCGACGACGCGGCGGGCGGCATTACCCGTTGGCGTTTCCTTGGGCGCGTCGGGGGCGTTGATCAGCGTGTTGTAGACGATCGGCGCGCCGCACATGTGGGTGACGCCGTGCTGCTTGATCAACTCGAAGATCTTGGTCGGCTCGACCTTGCGCAGGCAGACGTTGATGCCGGCCGAGGCCGCGATGGTCCAGGGGAAGCACCAGCCGTTGCAATGGAACATCGGCAGCGTCCAGAGATAGACCGGATGCTGGCCGAGATTGCCGGCCAGGATGTTGCTGACGGCGTTGAGATAAGCGCCGCGATGATGCGTGACGACGCCCTTGGGATTACCGGTCGTGCCCGAGGTGTAGCTCAGCGCGATCGCGTCCCATTCGTCCCTGGGCGGGATCGCGGTGAAATCAGGATCGCCCTGCGCGACCGCGGCCTCATACTCGATCTCGCCGATGCGCATTCCCCCCTTGAAGGCGGCATCGTCGACGCCGATCACGAACGGCTTCGGTCCGCTCATCTGCGCGAGCGCGTCGGTGATGACGCCCGAAAACTCGGGATCGACCAGGATGATCCTGGCCCCGCCATGATCGAGCTGAAAGGCGATCGACGGTGCATCGAGGCGGATGTTGAGCGCATTGAGCACGGCGCCGGTCATCGGCACCGCGAAGTGCACCTCGTTCATGGCCGGGATGTTCGGCAGCATCGCCGCCACGGTGTCGCCGACGCCGATGCCCTTGCCGGCGAGATACGACGCAAAGCGCCGGCAGCGCTCATAGGTCTGCGCCCAGGTGAAGCTGCGGCCCTCATAGACCGTGCTGACGTGATCGGGATAGACCGCGGCGCTGCGCGCGAGAAAGCTCAGCGGGCTCAGCGGCACGTAGTTGGCGGGCGTCTTGTCGAGGCCGATATTGTACGGGTTCTGCCGTTCGCTCATCGACACCTCCTCAAAGCGCTTCAAAGAAATCCGATCGAGATCCAGGGGAAGATCGCGACGATGATCAACCCCACCAGCAGCGCCAGCAGATAGCCCCAGATCGGCCTGATGCCTTCGGCCGGGTCAACGCGTCCGATGGCGCAGGCGGCATAATAGCCGACGCCGAAGGGCGGGGCGAATAGCCCGATACCCATGGCCAGAATGATCACCATCGCATAGTGCACCTCGTGCACGCCGACGGCGCGGGCGATCGGGAACAGCAGCGGCCCGAACAGCACGATCGCCGGGATGCCCTCCAGCACGCTGCCGAGAATGGTGAAGGCCAGGATGGACACGGCGATGAAGGTCGCCGCGCCGCCCGGCAGTCCCGTCATGGCCGCCGCCAGCGAGCGCGAGAAGCCTGACTGCGTCAGGCCCCAGGCCATGCCGGTGGCCGTGCCGATGATCAGGAGGATCGCGCCCGACAGCGCCGCGGTCTCGACCAGCATCGGAAACAGCCGCCGCCAGTCGAAGCGGCGATAGACCAGGAGGCCGACCAGGGCGCCATAGACGATGCCGATGGTGGAGACTTCGGTGGCGGTGGCGATGCCCTCGACCACGGCGTAGCGGATCACGAAGGGCAGCGCGAGCGCGGGCAGGGCGACGATGAAGGTCCTGCCGACCTCGCCCCCCGTGGCACGGCGGACATGGCTCATGTCCTCGTGTCGGTAGCGCCACCACACCAGCATGCAGAGCGTGATCGCGAGCACGACGCCCGGCAGCAGGCCGCCGGTGAACAGCGCCGCGATCGAGACGCCGGTAACCGAGCCGATCGTGATCAGCACGAGGCTCGGCGGAATGGTCTCGGTCTGGGCCCCCGTCGCCGCAAGCAGCGCGACGAGATCGCCGGGACGGGCGCCACGCTGCTTCATCTCCGGGAACAGCACGGGCGCGACCGCGGCCATGTCGGCGGCCTTGGCGCCGGAGATGCCGGAGACCAGGTACATGGCGCCGACAAGCACGTAGTGCAGGCCGCCGCGGACATGACCCAGCAGGCTCGCCAGGAACGCCACCATGGCCCGCGCCATGCCGGTCATCTCGATCAGCAGGCCCAAGAACACGAACAGCGGCACCGAGAGCAGGATGAGATGGCTCATGCCCTCGTCCATCCGCCCGATCAGCACCATGACGGGCGTGCGCGTGGTCAGCGCCAGATAGCCGAAGATCGCGAGGCCAAAGCCGAACGCAATGGGAACGCCGGCAAAGACGCAGAATCCGGCGACGCCGACGAAGAAGATGACAAGGTTGAGATTGCCGAGCGGCCGCAGATATGGCTGCGCCAGCCAGAACAGACCGACGACGACGGCAACGGAGATCACGGCCGTCAGCACCATGCGGACATCGGCGGCGCGCAGCAGCCGCAGCAGCGCGAACGCCGCCATCAGGCAGATGCCGGCCGGCAGCGCGGCGGCCCGCCAGATGTTCGGGATCTGGAGCGCCGGCGTGGTGATGAAGCTTTCCTCGTAAGCGTAGTCCCAGGACGGCCACACGATCAGCGCCAGAAACGCCAGCGCCGCAGCGGTCGCGACCAGGTCGAGATAGGCCCGCATCGCGGGTCCGGCGCTTGCGACCACGGCGGTCATGCGCATGTGCTCGGAGCGGCGGAATGCGACCGCCGCGCCCAGCATGGCCAGCCACAGGAACAGGATCGAGGCGAGCTCGTCCGACCAGATCAGCGGTCGGTGCAGGCCGTAGCGCGCGACCACGCCGGCAAACAGGATCGCGATCTCGGCGACGACCAGGGTCGCCGCGGGGATCTCGACGGCGAGGCCGAGGAGGCGTTCGAGCGAAGCCAGCAACGGAGGTCGGCGAGGGGACTGAACAGCCACCTCGCCCGCCGCTTCGGTCACCTCAACCTCGACATGAGCCATGACGGCCCCAACGCGTTACGAGAGCTTGCCGACGGCCTTCTCCAAGAGGTCCCAGGCCTGATCGCCATATTTGCCTTTCCACTCGGCATAGAAGCCGGCGGTCCGCAGCTTGTCGCGGAACGGCGCAACCGCGGGCTGGTTGAAGGTCAGGCCCTTGGCCGCGAGCTCCTGCTGGAGATTGGCATTGAGCTTGGCGGTATCCTCACGCTCCTTGACCGCGGCGGCGTTGATGTTCTTGGCGACGATCGTGCGGACGTCCTCCGGCAGCGCGCTCCAGGCGCGGCGGTTGGCCAGGAACCAGAAGCCGTCCCACATGTGGTTGGTCAGCGAGCAGTATTTCTGCACCTCGTAGAGCTTTGCGGTCGAGATGATCGCCAGCGGGTTCTCCTGACCCTCGACGATCTTGGTCTGGAGCGCGGAATAGACTTCGCTGAAATTGATCGAGGCGGGCGCTGCATCGAACGCCTTAAACATCGAGGTCCACAGCGGCGACACCGGCACGCGGATCTTGAAGCCCTTGAGGTCGTCGGGACCGGTGATCGGCCTGGTCGAGGACGTGGTCTGGCGGAAGCCGTTGTCCCAGATCTTGTCCATGACCTCGAGGCCGGCCTTCTTGATCTCGCCGCGGACATGGGCGCCGAGATCGCCGTCCATGGCCTTCCAGACCGTGTCGTAGTCCGGGAACGCGAAGCCGATGCCGTTGATGGACGCGGCCGGAACCAGGGTCGACAGGATCAGGCCCGACAGCGTGAAGAACTCGACGCCGCCGGAGCGGATCTGGCTCAGCATGTCGGTGTCGGAGCCGAGCTGGTTGTTCGGAAAGATCTGAAGGTCGAACTTGCCGTTCGTCTCGCTCTTGATCGCCGCCGCCATCTCCCTGGCGCGCACGTTCAGCGGATGGGTGTCCGGCAGGTTATTGGCGTATTTGTAGCTGAACTCGGCGCTCTGGGCGCGGGCCACGTGGGGCGCGCTGAGGCCGCCCAGGACCGCGGTCGCGGCGGAGGCCTTGAGAAGCGTGCGTCGGGAAAAGCTCATGGGTCTGCTTCCTCGGAAGGTTTGTTGGGGTTCTGAGACGCAAACCTATACGGACGGAAGGTCAGAAGGTCATCTGCGATCTCGCGAAGCCTCGCTTATTGCAGCCGGACCACGTCACCGCAATATCGCTTTCGGCACATGGAGCCGGATTCAAAAAGCGAAAAACAACCCCATGCACAGTAGCCGTCAAGAGTTGGGACGACGTTCGAGGGCCGAGCCGAAAATCGCGCTGGAGCGAAGCCGGGATGTCAGGAATTCCGTCTAAATATTTGATCTGATTGTATATAAAGATATTCCATAATATACCTTATGCGAATCATGGATATGGTCGTGCAGGTCAGGCCAGCCAAATCCGCAGCTACCCAGAACCCCGCTCCCGGCGGACAATCGCGGCGCGCTGCGACGATCCGACGGTCGCTCGGATGGTCGCAGGCAAGAACACAGGCGGTCCAAACCGTCGCCTATTGGGAGGTCCATCATGGAGCTGAACGTCGCCGGCGCGACCGGCTCGCGCGCCATTCCATTCGATGCCGCCAAGCTCGACCGCCTGATGGAAGCAGCCGGCCTCGACGTACTCATCGCGACCTCCAAGCACAACGTGCAGTACCTGCTCGGGGCCGAGCGCGCGATCTTCTTCGACTACATGGATGCCATGGGCGTCAGCCGCTATCTGCCCGTCCTGGTCTATCCCAAGGGCGCGCCGGAAAAGTCCGTCTATCTCGGCCACCGCCTGGAGACCCATCAGCGCGTCGTGGCGCCGCCCTGGGTGCCGCAGGTCCGGACCGAGTCCAGCGGCTCGGTCGACGCGATCACGCGGGCCGTCGCGGCCCTGAAGGACGCCGGCGTGCCGATGAAGCGGGTCGGGGTCGAGATGGCGTTCCTGCCGATGGATGCGGGCCGGGCGCTTGCCGACGCCCTGCCCGGCGCCGCGCTCAAGGACGCCCTCCTCGTCCTGGAGCGTCTGCGCGCGGTCAAGTCCGCGGACGAACTGGCCAAGCTGAAGACTGCGTCTGAATTGGTGATCGCCGCGATGCTGGAGGTGATCGCCGGGCACGGTCCCGGCACGACCAAGCAGCAATTGTCGGACGCACTGCGCATCGCCGAGGTCAACCGCGGGCTCACCTTCGAATACTGCCTGCTGGCCTGCGGCAACAGCCACAACCGCGCGCCGTCGGCGCAGCGGTGGGAGCAAGGCGAGGTGCTGTCGCTCGACTCCGGCGGCAATTTTCACGGCTATATCGGCGACCTCGCCCGCATGGCGGTGCTGGGCGAGCCCGATGCCGAGCTCAGGGATTGTCTGGCCGAGATCGAGGCGGTGCAGCGCGCCGCCTTCGCCGCGGTCCGGCCGGGTGCCATGGGCGGCGACATCTACGTCGCGGCCAAGCGGCAGCTCGCCCAGATCACCCAGCGTGATTGCACCGATTTCCTCGCCCACGGCATGGGCCTCGTCAGCCACGAGGCCCCTCGCCTGACCGCCACGGGTCCGGTTCCCTATGACGACACGGACGCACGGCTGCCGCTAGAGCCCGGCATGGTGGTCTCGATCGAAACCACGATGAAGCATCCGAAGCGCGGCTTCATCAAGCTCGAGGACACGGTCGCGGTGACGGCGGCCGGCTACGAGATCTTTGGCGAAGGCGGCCGCGGCTGGAATCGCGGTGGGAGTGCGCTTTGATCTGACTGGGTCGCACGCCGGCTGAGGCACTCTGCGTGATTTCTTGCGCACGGCTTCCGCCCAAGCGCATTGTTTTTCGTTCCATCAGTGCACGCGCAAAAAACAAATCGGCGATCGCGGGAACCCTTGTCGGTCCGCCCTGTTCATTCTTTGTCCGATCCGGACGCGTAACAATTGGTGGATACTATGAAAAGAATTTTATTGGCGGCAGTCGCCGTTCTCGCATTCGCTTCTCCGTCAGTCGCAGCTGAGACGGGCAAGACCGTTGGCCAATCGCCCTCCTCGTTCTACCTGGCTCAGGATACCGCGACCATGAAGTGTCAGATCGTCGAGAGCCAGCCTGCCGGCGGCACCATGAAGGTTGTCGGCGCCGCTCACACGACAAAGGCTTCGGCAGAAGCAGCTATGAAGGCGGACAAGACTTGCGCCAAGTAAACTTGTGCCAAGTAACTTGCGCCAAGTAATCGGCTAAGTCGGAGCGTGAGTACGGAGGCGGGTCTGTGAGTTCGTTAGAACCACGAATCCTCAAATCCGCCGCCACCAGCGCCCCTCAAGAGTGCCCCGCGTCGAGCTTCTTTCTCGGCCAGTGGCACGCAAGTGACTTGCCGCTTGAGATGCTCCAAATTCGAAAGGATACGATCATGAACCAGCAGACAATGAAATGCGTGGTTGCCGTCTCGTTCTTCGGCGCGGCGATCCTCGGCTCGGTGCTCCCGTCAGGGGCAGCTCCGATCTCGCCGAGCACGAGTCTCCTGAAGCAAGCGGTTTCTTCGTCCGCAGTGACAGAGGTCTACTACAGACGCCACTACCGCGGTCGCGGCTACTACGGCGCTCCCGGGGCCGCAATCGGGCTCGGCATCTTGGGCGCCGCGGCTGGAGCCGCCGCCTATGGGGCCTACGGGTCCAGCAATTACGGGCCCGGGTACTACGAGCCAAGGTACGCTGCGCCAGGGTACTACGGCGACGCCTATCCCTATCGCCGCCAATACTACTCCCCGTACTGAGGGCACGAATGACGCTGTTTGGGCGCGGCAGTCTCTGTCACTGACCCTTCCCAATCAGCGTGCCATCGAGCGCGCGCTTGATCACCCGTTGCGGCTACGTGCTGAACCGTAATGCCAGATACTCGCGTGAGGGGACGATCAGCGGCTGAGGGCGGCCGCGGCTGGAATCCCGGCGGCACTGCGCGCTAGGCTGAAATCATCGTACTGAGCGCTCGCATGCTCGGCGCAAACAGGACTGCAACCCCCTTGAAACGGATAAATTCCTCCAACCGAAAGGTCACGGAGGCGTTGTCCTTCAGAGGGACAAAGAACTGGGTCTCAGCCTTCGGATATTGGCGATTCCCGGTCAGGGCATCCTGGGCGTTGTATCCGTTCGGGAGCTTCTTGTAGGCATCGGCGAACTCCGTCTTCTGCATCCATCTCAGGATCGTGTAGAATTGCTCGTTGATCCTGGCGAAGTAGAAGAGACCGACGATGCCGCGATCTTTGCCATCGTCCTGCACGCCGTCCAGGCGGGGCCCATAGGAGAATCCGCGGCGGATGACGCGCGGCGGCCCTTTCGGAAAGCGAACCTGATTGGCATATTTCATCGGCTGATCGCGGCAATTGGCAATTCGAATGTGAGCCCCGAGCGGGCATTTGACGCCATTCGGATCGTCGCCATAGCCGAATGAATCATCCAATTGCGGGGTCGACGGCGGTGCGTCCGGAAACCTGGACAGCGGCGATCCGTGCCGCCAGCGTCCCATGAGCTTTGCGGCGATCCACTCCTCGGCCAGTTCCGGGCCGACATGCGGCGCCGCCAGCGGCGCGTTGTCCTGGAGGAATTTGTTGAAGCCCGCGACGTCCTGATACACCCACGACAAGCCGACAAAGGAGCCATCCCGTGCAAAGTCCTGCCATGGGCCGGGATTGTGCGGCGCCGTGGGAAACGCTTCGTTCGGATAACCGACGACGATCTCGCGACAGTCGACCGTGCCGGGCGTGCCAGCGTCCTGCCAGTCGATGTTGGGGGCGGTGATTCCATCCCGGTAGCCGAAATGCAGGCGGCCGTCGGCCGGCAGACTGCCGGACAGCGCGCTGTCGTCCCAACCTTCGAGCGCTAATTCCTGCACACCGAAGCTTGCCGCCGACTGTCGCAAGTCTGCGAGGCAATCGGATTTCTGCTCGGCTGTGTCGAACCCGATGTGGATGGCGAGATCGACATCACCCGACTTGAACTTGCCATCCCACCACGCAGCCGGAGCGCTGGTTCCGGAGAAACCGAGTTGCTCCGCGACGCCGCCGTCCGGCGCCTGCGCCGGATCCACGAAAAAGACGTCGAACTCCCGACGCCCCTGCGCCACGTCGAAGCCGGGACGCCCCGCCATCAGCGCCTCTATACCTTTCCAACTGAACATGAAGTGGAAGGCCGGCCCAGCGGGGTCCGGCGCCCTTCCCGCCGCAGTCCGCGGTATCCATTGGCGCAGGAATTCCCGGGCGCGGCCGGCGTCGCCGAACTTGAACAGCAGCACCGCGAGCAGCGGCTTGGTGGAGCTTCGGGCAACGATCGCCTGCAAATTGGCAAGATCCACCATCGCGTCTGTCCTTGTGGGAACGCTCAATAGCCAGCCACAGAGCCGGGCACGTCGCTCAACAGGCGAGCGAATGTGCCCGCAATGCTATTTCCCGAGCTTTGTCAGGATGTCTTCGACCGTCATGTGGTCATAGGCCGAGAACAGCCAGCCGGACGGATTGCCGTTGATGTCCGTCGAATTGTCGGTCGCCTTGCCCAGCGAACGCTCGTTGCGATTCTTGGAGAATTCGAAAAATGCATTGGGGTTGGTGACGTCCAGCTCCTTGTCGCCCATATCTGCCAGCGAAAATATCGCCGCAAAGACCGGGGTGAGCTCGCGCCGGAAGAATTCGGTGTATTCCTGATGCGAGCCCTCATATTCGGTGATGACCTGGATGTACTCGGTGCCGATGACGACGACACGCGCAAAATGAACGATCCTGGATTTCTTCAGCGCCGCTTCGTTCAAGGGCTGAACCTTGTCGGCGAAGATCGCCTCGAGGTTCTTCAATTGCGCCTGTGTCGCGGCATCCTGTTTGATCTTCAGCGTGAGATTGAGCGCATGGGTCATGGGAAATGTCCTTAAAAAATACAACTTTGGGATGTTATCATTGCAGCAGGGAATTGAAAGCGAATCTTTTCGCCGAATGCGGATGCCCCGCGTCATTATGGCGTCTGTGCTGACATTTTTGGTTGTCCTTTGATGTGCAAAGGCACCGGCCGGCCAAGGTCGTGACGATGCAGCAAAGCTAGCGCAGCGGCAGCAGGTCCAACTGGCTCTGCGCCTTCTTGACGGCGGCCGCGAACCAGCCCTGGCTTGGTGCTTCCTTGGCGAAGCACGCCGTGAAGGCCGTCATCGCGTTATCTTCGCGGGTCATGTCGCCGCGCGGATCCTTCTTGTCGACGGGCCTCGCCATCATCTGCTTCCAGACCTTCTCGCAGGCCGGGATCGGCGTCGTCTTCACGGCGTCCGATGAGGTGAGAAAGAAGACCTTCTCGCCCTGGATCGCGACGACGTCGATTTCATGCGGCGGTCCCTTCAGATCGCCATTGCCGCGCACGCCGAGAACGGCGACTGCGGCGCTCGCGGATGCGGGCTTGGTGACCGGCAGCTCGGCATATTTGGCGAACGCTGAGTCCTGGATCGCTTGATAATAGAAGCGATCCGACTTGAATGCGGCGCCGGTCTCCTGCGGCATGCCGTCCTCGCGATGCTCGCGCAGCCAGTGCTTGAGCAGCGCCATGGTCGTCACCACGGCTTGCAGCTTGTCGCCTTCCGACGCGAAGCCGAGCCCATCGAGATGGCCGAAGCCTGAGTCACCCTTGAAAAGCGTATCGGCGTTCGACTTGCCCTCTGCCGGAAGCCCCTTGATCGCGACCGGTCCCACCAAGTCGCGCAACACGCCTGTCAGCTCGTTGAGCGCCGCATCGTGCTGCCTGGAGGTCTCGTCGTTTTCCGTAGCCTTCGAGAACTCTGCGATGTAGCGATCGCGCAGCTCGAGATAGCGCTGCTCGGGAGTGGCCGCATGGGCAGGCGCAGCCAGGACGAGCAGGCAGAGTAAGGCAAGGCACTTCATATCGATCCCACGAAGCAAGAGCTGTCTTTAGTCTTGGTGCCTCTGTTTCGCGGGAAGGTTCATCCGTGGTGGTCGCCGCGCCGTCGTGGGGCCCTGCTGCGCCGGCGCAAGTGGACCGCGATGGTCAACGGTTCTTCGAATATACCGGCTCGCGATGAACTTCGCGGCCGTTCTCATCGGTGACGACGATCCGGAGATCTGGATGTCCTCCCGGCCTCTTCGTGCGAACGTCTTCCGCCAGGCTCTTGCTGTGGGCAATGGCGGCGCCGTCGCTTCCAAACTCCAGACCTGACTTGTCCCGAGCCGGAACGCCATCCTTCATGTCGAAATAGTAAGTGCGCATCACAATCCTCTCGCGTCCACCTGTCCTGGAGTGCCTGGCCCTCTTATCGGAGAGGACAGCAAACATGGGCCTCCAAGCCCTGGCTGACGCAACTGCAAATCGGGTTAAACACCCCGCGAAGCTAGCGAAGGTTCCCAGGGGCGGATTTGATTCCGATCAACGCGTAAGCCGTTGCGATCACCGGCGGGGGCGTGAGCGCCCTACTCCGCCGGCGTGAGCTGCCGGCTCAGGCGCATGGCGGCGGTCTCGCGCACCCGGACACGGGCGCGGCGCTTGCGCCACCAGATCACGACGCCGGTGACCGAGAGCGCGGCCACCACCAGCCCCATGATCGAGATCAGGATGCGGCCGAACAGTCCGACTATGCGGCCTGAATGCAGCGGAAACTGCGCCTGCACGAAGATGTCGGCGGCGGTGCCGACCCATGGCAGACGCGCGCCGAGCGGACGGCCGTCCTCGCTGTCGTAATAGAGCTGCGCCGGGCCGACGCCGCCGGCGCCGTGGTCGTCGCCGGGATGGAAGTAGGCGGCGGCATAGACCCCGTGAGCGGGGCCGTAGCTGAGCGCGCCGACCGGAGTGGACCACCCTCGCCCCTTGCCGTCGGCCGCCGCGCGCGCGGCAATGTCGGCAAATGTCACCTTGGGCTCGATCGGATTGTCGAGATCGCGGTACGGCCGCTGCTCATACGGCGTGGGCGTGTAGTTCGACACCATCTTCATCAGCGGCGAGAACACCTCGAAATAGAGGTTCAGCGAGAACGCCGTGAAGGCGATGACGAACAGCACGCCCCAGGTCCACAGGCTGAAGGCGCGGTGGATGTCGAAATTGATCCGGTAAGCGCTGCCCGACGTCTTGATGGTCCAGGCCGGCGCCCAGCGCGCCCAGAAGCCGCGTTCGAGCTGGCGCGTGACTTGCGGCGCCCGCGCGGCCTTCGCGCTGCGCCGTGACGGCAGGGTCAGGTAGAGGCCGACGAAGCAGTCGATGGTCCAGATGATGGCGATGATGCCGAGCAGGCGCATGCCCCAACGGTCGCTGCCCCAGAACTCCGGGATGTGCATCGTGTAGTGCAGCTTGTAGAGGAACGAGACGAAGTTCTCCCGCGTCACCGGCCACACCGCGCCCCAGTAGCGCCGCCCCAGCTCGACGCTGGTGTTGGGATCGAGGAAGACCTGATTGTAGTCGAGGGCATAGCGCTTGCCGGTCGCGGGATCGATCCGCGGCATGATGAAGAACCACAGCGAGTGGCCCTCCTCCGGCGTCATGAAGAGATAGACGACGCGCGCGCGGGGATCGCGCTGCTCGATCAGCTTGGCGAGCTCGATCGAGGGAATGGCCGGTCCCTTGCTGGTGGCGTCGAACAGGTGGCTGTTCAGGACGTCGTCGATCTCGTGATCCCAGGAAATGATCGCGCCGGTGATGCCGGAGAAGAACAGGAATCCGGCCGTGAGCAGTCCCGCCCAGCGATGCAGCCTGCCGAATATCGCTCTCATCGTCGTCTCTCACCAAACAGGTCCGGTCCCGCTTGCCGGATCGGTTTCAATTTGAACTCACCAGCGATAGGTCAGCTTGCCGATGGCCTTGCGTCCCTCCGCGTAGAAGCAGCCCGACAGGCTGTAGCAGGCGGCGACATAGCGCGTGTCGGCAAGGTTGGTGACGTTCAGCGACAGGCGCCAATTGTCCCTGGTGTAGGCAACAAGCGCATCCAGCACGGTCGAGGCTCCCACCTTGAACGTGTTGGCATCGTCACCCCAGGTCGCGCCGACATAGCGGACGCCGGCGCCGAACTGGAGGCCGGCGAGCGGCCCGTTCTGAAGCGTGTAGTCACTCCACAGCGAGGCACGGTTGAGCGGCACGGTGACCGGCGCCTTGCCGACATTCACCGGATCCTGCGTGAGTATGGCGTCGACATAGGCATAGGCGGCGCGCAGGTTCCAGCCGTCGGCGAGCGACATGGTACCTTCGAGCTCGATGCCGCGCGATTTCACCTGACCGGTCTGCTCAGCAACGTTCAGCGGAGGCGCGTAGGTGACGACGTTGTCGCGCGTCAGGTCGAAGGCGGCGAAGGTGAACAGCGCGTTCCATCCGATCGGCTGGTACTTGACGCCGACCTCGTACTGCACGCCGGTTTCAGGGTTGAGCAGCTGGCCGCCCGGTCCGGTCGCGAGCACCGGCAGAAACGACTCGGAATAGCTGAAATACGGCGCGATGCCGTTGTCGAAATTGTACATCACGGCGGCGCGGCCAGTGAAGGCCGAAGCATCCTTCGAGACCGATGTGTCGAAGATACCACTGTCGACCTGCGTGGTGACGAAATCCTGGCGACCGCCGAGCTGGAACGACAGCCGGCCGAGCCTGATCTGGTCCTGCGCGTAGAGGCCGACCTGCGACTGCTTGACGCCGGTGTTGTCGCTCATCGCGCCGATGGTCCAGTCGTAGCTGTAGACCGGGTTGAACACGTTGATCTCGGGGGCCGAGGTCGTGACGCCAAAGGCGGTGTCGCGGAAGGAGGTGTTGCGATAGTCGATCCCGACCAGCGTGGTGTGGCTGAGGATGCCGGTGGTGAACTTGCCCTGGAGCTGGTTGTCCACCGCGAAGGAGTTGATGTACGAGTTGCTGTAGCTGCCGAAACGCGCGAGCTGCCCCGCGGCCTCGTCGGTATAGCCTCCGCCGTAAAACACCTTTTCCTCGTTGTGCTGATAGGCGTAGCGCAGGTTCTGCCGGAACGTGATGTTGTCGGTGAAATTGTGCGAGAGCTGGTAGCCGGCGGTTGCGATCTCGGTGTTGAACGCGTTGAAGCTCGGCACGCCCGCGAAGAACGAGACCGGGATGGTGCGGCCGTTGTTCGGCCATACCGTGCCCGAAGCCGGCAGGAACTGGAGGCCCCACCCTGCCCGGTCCCTCTGGTAGTTGGCCAGGATCGAGATGGTGGTGTCCTCGTTCGGCTTGAAGGTGACGGCGGGCGCGATGAAGACGCGGTTGTCCTTGGTGAAGTCGACCTGGGTCTCGCCGTCGCGGACCACGCCGGTCAGGCGCCACAGCACGGTGCCGTCCTTGTTGGCGGAGCCGCCCATGTCGAACTGGCCCTGATAGCGGTTGAAGCTGCCGCCGGAGACCGAGACCTCGCCGAACTGCTGAGCGGTCGGCAGCTTGGTCACGTAGTTGAGGATGCCGCCGGTGCCGCTGCCGCCATACATCGCCGAGGACGGCCCCTTGAGGACCTCGAGGCGCTCGGCGCCGTAGGGATCGAGGCCGTTGAAATGCACGTAGTTGCTCGATGGGATTCGCAGGCCGTCGACGTAGAGGCCCGACATGGTGGTGTCGAAGCCGCGGATCTGGAGGGCGCCGAAGCGGGTGTCCGAACCGCCATTGACGTCGCCGCTGACGCCGGCGGTGTAGCGCAGGGCCTCGCCGATCGAGACCGCGCCCTGGTTCCTGACCTGGTCGGTGGTGACGACGGACACCGACTGCGGCGTTTCGATCAGCGGCGTATCGGTCTTGGTGGCGGTGCCGCTGCGCGTGGCGACGAACCCGCGCACCGGACCGTTGGCGCGTTCGCCGGTGGCGCCGTTCGAGGCCGACCGGGTTGGCGCGGCTTGCTGCGCGGGAGCGTGACGATTGGTGCGGGAGCTGCGCGTCGTTGCCGACCGTCGCGACGAAGCAACCGCCGCGGGACGGGCACGCTGAGCCGGCGCTTCAACGGAGACAGCGGGAATTTGCGTCTGCGCCTGCACCGAACCGAAGGGGGCGACGAGAGAAAATGTGCTGACGGCGCCGAAGAAGAACACCTGAAGCTGTCGAAGACGCGTTTGGGAACGCGAAGGAAGTTGGAAGTTGGTCACGTCTTGCGAGGCCCCACGCACTGCCGGCTTTGCCGGTATCGTTCTTGATGCCCCGCCCTAACGCAGGCGATTTCGGAGTGCGATAGGAACAGCGTTAGAATTTCTCCAGAGCTGTGCGCAGCAACTGCGGCGAATGCGCCCATGCGCGACCCAACGTGCATGTGCTCCGGATTTGGAATCCTTCTAGACGAACACGGTCGATCGACCGGACAGGACATCCCCGCCGACATCGATGGCGAGGGCGGAGAACGAATCCTTTACCATGCCCGCCAGGCTCGATTGAGCCTGAGGAACCCAGGAGGTAAATTCAGCTTCGGGATAGTTCATTCATTTTGCGGAACGCACCGCAACGTTCTGTGCCAGCGCGTGCTGGGCACCCGGGGTTCGACGTCCATGAGCGAATTGCGCGCTGCGACCAGGCAACCGACCGCGAGGACCGGGATCATCGAGTTTGACGGTGCCAGGGGCATCGTCAGCATCCCCTGCACGATCTCGGACGTATCAGGCACGGGTGCAAGACTGAAGCTAGACTGGTCGCTGTCGTTTCCGAAGGAGGCCACGCTGATCTTTGCCGACGGGCTGCGAAAACCCTGTCGTGTGGCATGGCAGAAGCGGAGACTCCTCGGCGTCGCGTTCGCGGATGGTGTTGCGAGCCTCGACGAACAGGCCCTCATGATGACCGAAGCAGAGCAGGCTCTGCACCGGCAGCATATCGGCGCGCAGGTGCGCGGCGCGCGCGAAGCACGGGGCTATACCGAGCTCCAGATTGCGAACTTCATTGGCGTCTCGCCCGATTACGTGTCACGTGCCGAGAACGGCGAGATCAGCATCCCGCTCCACCAGCTCACCCACATTGCCGATCTGCTGCTGGTCGACCTCGACAGCCTGGTTGCCGGCCCGCCGTCGATCGGATTGCCCACCGCGAGCGAGGTCGAACTGGCGGCGGAGTGAATTCACGCTGACGAAGGCGACATCACTCGCTGGCTGCAGCCGCCAGCGTTGCCGGAAAGCGCATTGAGCTCTCCGGTGTGCGGAAGCTTGTGTCAGCGATGCCGCAGCCGGCGATTGACCCGGCCCGCCAGATAGTCGCCGGCGCTCTGGACGAGCTGGACCAGTGCGATCAGCACGACGACGACGGCCAGCATCATCTCCGGCATGAAGCGCTGGTAGCCGTAACGGATGCCGAGATCCCCCAGGCCCCCGCCGCCGACGGCGCCGACCATGGCGGAGTAGCCGAGCAGGCTCACCACCGCGAGCGTCAGCGCCAGCAACAAGCCGGGCAATGCCTCGGGGATCAGCACCTTGAACACGATCTGCATCGGGGAAGCCCCGAACGAGGACGCGGTCTCGATCAGGCCGCCGTCGACCTCGCGGATCGCGGCTTCGACGAGGCGCGCGATGAACGGCGTCGAGGCGATGGTCAGCGGCACGATCGCCGCGGTCGAACCGATCGAGGTGCCGGCGACGAGCCGCGTGAACGGGATGATGGCGACGACCAGGATGATGAAGGGCGTCGAGCGCGTCGCATTGACGACGATGCCGAGCACGCGATTGACGACGGGGGCCGCGAACAGCTCCCCTTTCCGGCTGGTCGCCAGGAACACGCCGAGCGGCAGGCCGAAGGCGGTACCGAGCAGCGCTGCGATACCGACCATGTACAGGCTTTCGAAGGTGGCCTGGATGATCAAATTGATGAGTTCAGGCGACATAGCCGAGACGCTCCGCCGGGAATTGATATTGAGAGAGCCAGGCGAGCGTCCGCGTCATCGCGTCTTCGCCGCTGGAAATACCGAGAGGGATACCAAGGGTGAGCGAGCCCACATGCTGGCCGCCGATCTCGTCGATACGCGCCGCAAGCAGCGCAACGTCGAGGCCGAGCTCGCGCGCGAGCCGCGCCACCAGCGTGTCGCCGGCCCCCGCCCCGTGCACCTGGACGCGGATTACGGCTTGCCCGCCGGCAGGCAGCTCGGGCACGATCCGGCTCGCCAGCGACACCGGCAGGCTGTCGCCGATCACCTCGGCGAGGAAAGACTGCGTGATCGGATGTTTGGGACGGGTGAAGATGTCGGCGACGTGGCCGCTCTCGACGACATGGCCGGCATCGAGCACCACGACTTCCCTGGCGAGCTGGCGCACCACGGACATCTCGTGGGTGATCAGCACGATGGTCACGCCAAGCTCGCGGTTGATGTTGGCAAGCAGATCGAGGATCGCGCGCGTGGTCTGCGGATCGAGCGCGGACGTCGCCTCGTCCGACAGCAGCACGCTCGGTCGTGTCGCCAGCGCCCGCGCAATGCCGACGCGCTGCTTCTGGCCGCCGGACAGTTCCGAGGGATAACGGTTGTGCTTGTCGGCGATGCCGACCAGCGCCAGCAGCTCGGCGACGCGGGCCTTGATATCCGCCCTGGCCCAGCCGGCGATCTCGAGCGGCAACGCGATGTTGTCGGCCGCGGTGCGCGACGACAGCAGGTTGAAATGCTGGAAGATCATGCCGATCGAGCGCTGCGCCAGCCGCAACTCGCGGCCCGCCAGCGCCGAGATATCCTTGTTGTCGACGATCACGCGTCCCGTGGTCGGCTTCTCCAGCCCGTTGATCAGCCGGACCAGGCTCGACTTGCCGGCGCCGGAGCGGCCGATCACGCCGGTGATCGAGCCGCGCGGAATCGCGAAGTCGATGTCCTGCAGGGCGTTGACGCCGGGCTTGCCGCGATAGGCTGGATAGGTCTTCGAAATGCCTTCGAAACGGACCATCGCGTCCGGCGCGGTCGCGGCAGGTGAAATCGCATCGCGCGTTTCGATCCTCTGTCCGATCGCGAGCGATTGGTGGGCGTTCATGGCGGCGGCCTTCTTGTACAATAGTTCGCTTGCCGCGTGTCCCAGGGGGCGCACGGGAACCAGGTCGCATCGCGCGACGGGGAATGAAACTGCGACCGGGCGCCCGGGTCGAGCGCGCTGCACCGCAGCATGCACCATCGCCCGAACGGGTCTTTCTTGCAATGTCAGATATTTGCGGGGAGTTGGACGAAGTTTTCCCAATCCCGCCCCGGCGAAGAAAATTCATCTGCCGGGGGCATCAGTCTCGCCCGGCTCAGCGGACCTGCAACCAGGGCAGCACGATCAACAGAAGGCCTGCGAAATAGAGCAGCCCGAAGATCAGGCCAAAACCCCAGAACTGGCCCTTCCCGATATAGCCGCTGCCGAAATACATCGGCGCCGGCCCCGTGGCGTAAGGCGAGATCACCCCCATCAGGCCGAGCGAATACATGCAGAGCATGGCGAGCGTCGTAACCGGCAGGCCGGGAATGCCCGAGCCGACCGCGAGCACGACAGGCAGCACGGCGGCGGCATGCGAGGTGATGCTGGAGAAGAAATAGTGGATCCAGAAGAACAGCGCGACCAGCAGGATCATCGCGGTCGACGGCGACAGCCCCGCGAGCGGTTTTGCATATTCGGTCGCGAACCATTTGATGAAGCCGATCTCGTTGAGGCCCGAGGCCAGCGTCAGCAGCGAGGTGAAATAGAAGAACACCTCCCAGGCGCTCTTCTCGCTGACGATGTCGGCAAACTCGATCACGCCCGTGACCAGCATCAACGAGATCACGATGAAGACGACGGTGGTGGCGTTGACGAAGTTCGAGCCGAGCAGCGGCACGTTGATGTCCGGGCTGGAGCCCGCGATCCACAGGAACATCGCGAGCACGATAAGCGCCAGCATGATCCATTCGTTGCGCGACATCGGGCCCATCTCGGTGAGCTCCTTTGCCGCCCATTCGGCGATTTCCGGGCTGCGCTTCACTTCGGGCCGGCACACCAGATAGCTGAGCAGCGGGACGAGGATCATCAGGAGGATGCCGAGCGGCGCAAAGCCGATGAACCACTGGCCCCAGCTCACCTCGACCCCGACGGTCTTCTTGGCGATGGCGAGCGCCGCCGCATTGGGCGCGAGCGCGGTGAAGAACAGCGAGCTGGTGACCGCGGTCGCCGCGAACGCGGTCCACATCACATAGGTACCGATCCTGCCGGCGGTCGGTCCCGGCTCGGAGCCATAGATGCGCGGGATGTTGCTGATGATGGGATAGACGATGCCGCCGCTGCGCGCGGTGTTGGAGGGCGTTGCCGGCGCGAGCAGGAAGTCCGACATCGCGACCGCATAGCCGAGGCCGAGCGTGTTGCTGCCGAGCTTTTGCACCAGCACCAACGCGATGCGCCGGCCGAGCTGGCTCTTGCGATAGCCGATCGAGAACACGAAGGCGCCGACGATCAGCCACACCGTGCTCTCGGCAAATCCCGCCAGCATCCAGCGCAGCGACTTGGTCGGATCGGGATCGATATAGCCGCCGACGCCGGCGACCGTGAGCCCGATCAGGCCGACCGCGCCGACCGGCATCGATTCCAGGATCAGCCCGGTGATGACGGCCGCGAACACCGCAAAGTAGTGCCATTGATTGACGTTGAGCCCTGATGGCACCGGCCACAGATAGATCGCCAGCCACACCACGAGCGGTGCGATCAGCTTCCAGCGAAACCCTTTCGCCTCAGGTGCCTGTGAGCTCGCGGCCATGGGCCCTCCCCCTCGATTGTCGTTGCGTCGTGCCGCCCGTTGGCCGGGCCGCTCTTGTCCCTGCGCGGCGTATAAGGACTGTCCGCGGCGCGATCAATGGCTTGACGCGGGTTCTGCCGCCCGGTGCCTGATTTTCCCTCGCGGTCACAAATGCCCGGTGCGCCGGTGCTCCGGCTCGCTGCCATGGACCGGAAAGCGGATTGTGGTGCCGATGGTGATCCAGTTGGCGTTCTCGCCGGTGATGTTGCGGCCGTAGATCACGTCGACGGAGAAGATCTCGTTCGGCCGGTAGCGGACGCCGGTCTGGAAGCGCGGCTGCACGGCGCTCGCGATTTCGGACGCGCCGGCCTGGCCAAAGGCCTCGATCGTCCACTGCAACGTGTCGGTGAACTTCCAGTCGAAGCCGATGCCGTAGGTCAGATAGTGGCGATCGACCGTGCGATCCCAGAGCCAGCCGCCATTGATGTTGACGCGCATGGTCTCGGACAGGCGAAAGGTCGCGGGGATGACGGCAAAGGCGGACAGCGCCTCGCCGGTCGCCGCATCGAATGATCCGCCGCCATAAGCCGACAATCCCCACCGCCCGATGCCGGTGGGGATGAAATTCGTCTTGGCTTTCGGAGCGACCGTCGTGCTCCAGTCGCCGTCGCTGCGGGCCCGGATGGTCTGCATGCTCAGCTCGATCGGCCTGAAAGGATCGACGACGCAGGAGGGATTGGCGACCGCCTCAACATCGGTGTTTGAAGCCGTCGACAGCCAGCTTTCGACCTTGCAGGAGCCGACCTCGGAGATGTCGGCGGCATCCACCGCATAGGCGCCATTCGCGGCGCGCGCATCCCGCGCTGCGAATACGACAAGAGCCGCGATTGCGGCGGTTATTCCGGTTCGTGCAGCCCATCCCATGGCCCGATGTTAGCAGAGTCTTCGCCTCGACAAGGCCCGGATTCTGGGACTATCTTCCGTCCATGAGCGACCATCATCATCACCACGATCACGACCATTCCGAACTGTCCGAGACCGAGCTGCGCGTGCGCGCGCTCGAGACGATCCTGACTGAAAAAGGCTATGTCGAGCCGGCCGCGCTCGATGCCATCATCCAGGCCTACGAGACCAGGATCGGCCCGCACAACGGCGCGCGCGTCGTCGCCAAGGCCTGGACCGATCCGGCCTTCAAGCAGGCGCTGCTCGAGGATGGCTCGAAGGCGATCGGCACGCTCGGCCACGTCAGCCGCGTCGGCGACCATCTCGTCGTGGTCGAGAACACGCCGCAGCGGCACAATATGGTCGTGTGCACGCTGTGCTCCTGCTACCCCTGGGAAATGCTGGGGCTGCCGCCGGTCTGGTACAAGGCCGCGCCCTACCGTTCGCGCGCGGTGAAGGACCCGCGCGGCGTGCTCGCCGATTTCGGCGTCGCGCTGCCCAAGGATATCGAAGTTCGCGTCTGGGATTCCACCGCCGAGACGCGCTTCCTGGTGCTGCCGATGCGGCCCGGGGGTACGGAGGGCTGGAGCGAGGAGCAGCTCGCCGAGCTTGTCACGCGCGATTCCATGATCGGCACCGGATTCCCCAAGACGCCGGGAGCGCCGTCATGAACGGCGTGCACGACATGGGCGGCATGGACGGGTTCGGCAAGGTCGAGCCCGAGCCGAACGAACCGATGTTTCACGAGGAATGGGAATCCCGCGTTCTCGCCATGGTGCGCGCGATGGGCGCGGCCGGCGCCTTCAACATCGACACCTCGCGCTTCTATCGCGAGACGCTGCCGCCGCACGTGTACCTGTCAAGCTCCTATTACAAGAAATGGTTTCTCGGTCTCGAGGAGATGCTGATCGAGAAGGGCTACCTCACCCGCGAGGAGGTCGCCGCCGGCCACGCGATCCAGCCTGCGAAGGCGCTCAAGCATGGCAAGTTCGACCTCGCCAATGTCGAGCGCGTCATGGTGCGCGGCAAGTTCGCCCGCCCTGCCCCGGCGCCAGCGAAATTCAACATCGGCGATCGCGTGCGGGCGAAAAACATCCATCCGGCGACGCACACGCGGCTGCCGCGCTATGTCCGCGGCCATGTCGGCGTGGTCGAGCTCAACCATGGCTGCCACGTCTTTCCGGATTCGGCGGCGATGGAGCTCGACGAAAATCCGCAATGGCTCTACACGGTCGTGTTCGAGGGCAGCGATCTCTGGGGCGCGGATGGCGATCCGACCTCGAAGGTCTCGATCGACGCGTTCGAGCCGTATCTGGACCTGGCGTGATGAGCAGCACGCTTGCTGCCGCCGCGACCGCGGCGATTCCGAGCATTCCGCGCGATGACGACGGCCCGGTGTTCCGCGCGCCCTGGGAGGCCCATGCGTTCGCGATGGCCTTGAGCCTGCACGAGCGCGGCGTGTTCACCTGGCCGGAATGGGCCGCAGCCTTGGCCTCCGAGATCAAGCGCGCGCAGGCCGCCGGCGACCCCGATACGGGCGAAACCTACTACCTGCACTGGCTCGCTACGCTGGAGGGGCTCGTCGCACGCAAGGGTGTCGCATCCACGGAGACGCTGCACCGCTACCGCGACGCCTGGGATCACGCCGCCGACAGGACGCCGCACGGCAGGCCGATTGAGCTGAAGCCGGAGGATTTTAGGTAGGTCGCACCACACCCGTCATTGCGAGCGCAGCGAAGCAATCCAGAATCTTTCCGCGGAGGGATTCTGGATTGCTTCGTCGCAAGAGCTCCTCGCAATGACGGTGGAGTTTGAGACGCTACCTGTGCGCCACGTACTCGTTCCACCCCTTCGCCCGCAGGCTGCACGCCGGGCACTCGCCGCAGCCGTATCCCCACTCATGCTGCGCGCCGCGTTCGCCGAGATAGCAGGTGTGCGACTGTTCGCGGATGAGATCGACGAGGCCCTCGCCGCCGAGGTCATGCGCGAGCTTCCACGTCGCGGCCTTGTCGATCCACATCAGGGGCGTATGCAGCTCGAATTTACGGGCCATGCCGAGCGAGAGCGCGGCCTGCATGGCGCGGACGGTCTCGTCGCGGCAATCGGGGTAGCCGGAATAATCGGTCTCGCACATGCCGCCGACGATGTGGGTGATGCCGCGCCGGTAGGCCAGCGCCGCGGCAAAGGTGAGGAACACCAGATTGCGGCCGGGCACGAAGGTGTTGGGCAGGCCGTCCGCGCCCATCGCGATCGCGACGTCGCGCGTCAGCGCCGTGTCCGAGATCGCGGCTAAGGTCGGGATCGACAGCGTGTGGCTCTCGCCGAGCTTGTCCGCCCAATCCGCGCGCAGGCCCTTGAGGCCATCGAACAGACGATCACGGCAAGCGAGCTCAACAGCATGGCGCTGGCCGTAGTCGAACCCCAGCGTCTCGACGCGCGCGAAGCGGCTGAGCGCCCAGGCAAGGCAGGTGGTGGAGTCCTGCCCGCCGGAGAACAGCACCAGGGCGGTTTCGGATGAAAATGCGTCACTCATGGCCCCGCGCTTTAGCACTGCGGAACGGGCCCGCCAATCGATGGAAATCGGCCCGTTCCGTCGCGCCGCGCTGGGATCGGCGGGCCGCTTTTGGCATAAGGCTGGAGACCCAGGAGCAATGGCCCGCAATGACCCCTTCCCGCGACATTTCCCGCCTGATCGAGATCATGGCCGCGCTGCGCACGCCGGTGACCGGCTGTCCCTGGGACCTCGAGCAGAATTTTGCGACCATCGCGCCCTACACGATCGAGGAAGCCTATGAGGTGGTGGACGCCATCACCCGCGGCGATCTCGACGATTTGCGTGAAGAGCTCGGCGACCTCCTGCTCCAGGTCGTGTTCCACGCCCAGATGGCTTCGGAGCAGAACGCGTTCGCCTTTGGAGACGTGGTCGAGGCCATCACCCGCAAGATGATCCGGCGGCATCCCCATGTCTTCGCCGACAAGGACGGCAATCTCGCCTCCTCCCACGTCAAGGAAGTCTGGGACCGCGTCAAGGCCGAGGAGAAAGCCGAGCGCGCCGCGCGCCGGCCGCCGGAGGAAGCTCCGTCGCACAAATCCCTGCTTTCGGGCGTGAAGGCCGGCCAGCCTGCGCTGACCCGCGCCATGGAGCTGCAGCGCAAGGCCTCCACCGTCGGCTTCGACTGGAACGATCCTCGCGCGGTGCTGCAAAAGATCCGCGAGGAAGCCGACGAGATCGAGGCCGCGCTGGATCGCAATGACAAGCAGGAGATCGCCGAAGAGACCGGCGATTTGATGTTCGCCCTCGTTAACCTCGCCCGCCATGTCGATGCCGATCCGGAAGCCGCGCTGCGCGCGACCAACGCAAAGTTCGAGCGGCGGTTTGCGTTTATCGAACGCGCGCTGGAGGCACAGGGACGGACGCTGGAGCAGGCATCGCTGGCGGAGATGGATGCGCTATGGAATGCGGCGAAGGGTGAGGAACAGCGGGCTCCTGCTGTTGAGAGAAGCAGCCAAGCGCGCCGCTAACTCCACTGTCGTCCTGGCGAAAGCCAGGACCCATTACCCCGACTGGTTGTTGTTGAAGCACGTTGAAAGCCACCAGCGTGCCAATTCCAACGGCCTGTGGCTATGGATCCCGGATCTGCGCTTACGCTTGTCCGGGACGACGGTCTTGCTTGAGGCCGCAGTTGGCCCAACTCACTCGCCGGACGACACCTGTTACGCGGCGTGATGCGGCACGGCGTCGAACCGGTTCACCACGATATCGCGCTTGGTCTCGTCCACCCGCACGGTCATGTCGAAGCGGCCGTCGTGCAGCTCCTTGGTCAGCACCTCGGAATTGCGGTGCAGCCAGCTGATTCCGGCACCGTCGCCGGCGTCGATCGAGAGATCGAGCGTGGTGCGTTTGGCCGCAAGCCGCTCCTCGATCGCGGCGAGCAGCGCGTCGACCCCCTCGCCTGACACGGCCGAGACCAGCATCGCCGGATGATCCTCCGGCCTGCGCGCGGCGATGTTCAAGAGCTCTTCGCGCTGCTCGGCGTCGTAACGGTCGATCTTGTTCCAGACCTCGATGATGCGGCCGGAATCGTCGGGATTGATGCCGAGCTGGCGCAGCACCGCGTCGACGTCGCTCTGCTGCGCCTCGGCGTCCTCATGCGAGATATCGCGGACATGCAGGATGACGTCGGCTTCCAGCACCTCCTCCAGCGTGGCGCGGAAGGCGGCGACGAGCTGCGTCGGCAGATTGGAGATGAAGCCGACGGTGTCGGACAGCATCGCCTTGCCGCCATGCGGCAGGGTGAGCGCGCGCAGGGTCGGATCGAGGGTTGCAAACAGCATGTCGGCGGCCTGCACGTCGGCGCGCGTCAGGCGGTTGAACAGCGTCGACTTGCCGGCATTGGTGTAGCCGACCAATGCGACGACGCGATACGGCACGCGCTGGCGCCCGGCGCGATGCAGCCGCCGCGTCGCCTGCACCTTCTTCAGTTCGCCCTCGAGCTTGGAGATGCGCTCCTGGATCAGGCGGCGGTCGGCCTCGATCTGCGTCTCGCCGGGACCGCCCATGAAGCCGAAGCCGCCGCGCTGGCGTTCCAGATGGGTCCAGGATCGCACAAGGCGCGAGCGCTGGTAGTTGAGATGCGCGAGCTCGACCTGAAGGGAGCCTTCCTTGGTCTTGGCGCGGCGGCCGAAGATTTCCAGAATGAGCCCGGTGCGGTCGAGCACCTTGGCGTGCAGCTCCTTCTCGAGGTTGCGCTGCTGGATCGGCGCCAGCGCGCAATCCATCACCACGAGCTCGACGTCGAGGCTCTTGGCCAGCGCGGCGATCTCCTCGACCTTGCCCTTGCCGATATAGGTGGCGGGACGGATCTGGCTGATCGGCGCGATGATGGCGTCGGCGATGACGAGATCGATCGCGCGCGCGAGGCCCGCGGCTTCATCGAGCCGGGCCTCGGCGTCACGCACGACATGACTTTCCGATTGCGCGTCGGTACCGCCCGCGCGCACACGCAAGTAGGGGCCGATGACAAGCACCCGCCCCGTTTGCTTAGCCCCTGCCGGCCGCGAACGGTCGGCATCCCCGTCGAAATTCCGGGGTTCCAATCAGGTCACTCTCAAGCCGGCTGATCCTCGCCGCCTTCGAACAGCTGGATCGGAGCGCCCGGCATGATGGTCGAGATCGCATGCTTGTAGACGAGCTGCGAGTGACCGTCGCGCCGAAGCAGCAAACAGAAATTGTCGAACCAGGTCACGATGCCCTGGAGCTTCACTCCGTTGACCAGAAAGATCGTCAGTGGCGTCTTGGTTTTGCGAACGTGATTAAGGAAGGTGTCCTGTAGGTTTTGTGCGCGGTCTGCCGCCATTGTTTTTTTCTCGCTTTGAGTTTCTTTTTATTGCACCGGTTGCGGCCCTCTTTGTGAAATTCGGGGCCTCTTCCGGTTGCCGCTCCTCATGAGATCCCCCTCGGAGGAACAGCGGTTCGATTAGAGGACAGGTCGGGTTATTAGGCAAGCCGCTTCACGCGGCAGCCCATGCCCTATTGCCCCGAAAAACTACGGAAATCGATGATTTTCCTCGCTTATCCCTGACGAGCCGCCACGACGTCGCGGCGATTTCTGTATGCGGGCCGGTATCCAATTCGCTCGCAGCGTTCTAACCGACGCCGAGTGCCTTCAACTTTCGATGCAGTGCCGACCGTTCCATGCCAACGAACTCAGCCGTGCGAGAAATATTTCCTGAAAAACGGCTGATCTGTGCAATCAAATAGTCGCGCTCGAACACTTCGCGCGCTTCGCGCAACGGCAGGCCCATGATGTGCTCGCCATTGTTGCTGGTCGGCATCGCCGGCACCATCGAGCCGACGTCCTGCGGCAGCATGTCGGCGGTGATGATGACCTCCGGTCCGCCCGCGGCCAGAATCATGACTCTTTCAACGTTGTTGCGGAGCTGGCGCACATTGCCGGGCCAGACATGCGATTGCAGCACTGCCATCGCGTCCTGTCCGATCTGTCGCTTGGGCAGGCCGCTGCCGGCCGAGATCTGCTCCATGAAGTAGTCGATCAGCTCCGGAATATCCTCGCGCCGCTCCGAGAGTGCGGGCACGCGGATCGGCACGACCGAGAGGCGATGATAGAGGTCCTCGCGGAAATGGCCGGCCGCGATCTCCTCCTCCAGGTTGCGCGCCGTCGAGGAGATGATGCGCACGTCGACCTGCACTTTGCCGGTGCCGCCGACGCGCTGGAACGACTGCTCGACCAGCACGCGCAAGATCTTGTTCTGGGTCTCGCGCGGCATGTCCGCGATCTCGTCGATGAACAGCGTGCCGCCATGCGCCTCTTCGAGCGCGCCCGGCTTGCGCGGCTGCTCGCCATTGGACTGCTCGACGCCGAACAGCTCGTGCTCCATGCGCTCGGGCGTGATCGCGGCGGCGTTGATGACGACGAAGGGACCGTCGGCGCGGCCCGAGGCCGTGTGCAGCGTGCGCGCAGTCAGCTCCTTGCCGGCGCCGGCGGGGCCGACGATCAGGATGCGGCTGTTGGCCTTGGCCGCGCGCTCGATGGTCTGGCGCAGCTGGTTCATGCTGGGCGAGCGGCCGACCAGCGAGCTTGCACTCGGTGCGAGCTGCTTCAGCTCCTTGACCTCGCGCTTGAGCCGCGAGTTCTCCAGCGCTCGGTTGGCGACCAGGATCAGCCGGTCCGCCTTGAACGGCTTCTCGATGAAGTCGTAGGCGCCACGCTTGATTGCGGCGACCGCGGTCTCGATGTTGCCGTGGCCGGAGATCATCACGACCGGCAGGTCGGCATTGTCCTTCTTGACCTGCTCCAGGAGCTGCAAGCCGTCGAGCTTGGAGCCCTGGAGCCAGATGTCGAGGAACACCAGATGCGGCCTGCGGTTGGCGATTTCGGCCAGGGCCGAGTCGCTGTCGCGTGCAGTCCGGGTGACGAACCCCTCGTCCTCGAGGATGCCCGCAACGAGATCCCGAATATCGGCCTCATCATCGACAATCAGAATTTCACTTGCCATGGGTCGCGCCTGTCTTGTCAGCTGCCTGTTGAGGCTTCGATCTTCGTTGAATCATTGGTCTTTTCAGCCGGCTCTTTGGTTTCGGCTGCCGGCCCTTTTGTTTCGGTGCCCTTGATGGATTCCTTGGCGATTTCCGCTTCCTTCGCCGCATCCTTGACCGTTTCCGCGGTCGCTTCCTCGCGCGTATTCTTGACGGCCGGCGCCTGCTCGGTCCCTTCGGTCTTCGCCGGCGTGCCGGAGATCGCAAAGCGCATCCGCATCCAGGCGCCGCGCTGGCCTGCGCGGAAGTCGGAGGCGTCCTTCAACTCGATGCGCCCGCCATGGTCTTCCAGCACGCGGCCGACGATCGCAAGGCCAAGGCCGGTGCCCTTGGCCCGCGTCGTCACATACGGCTCGAGCAGCCGCGAGCGCGCCACCTTGGGCAGGCCGATGCCATTGTCGATGACGTCGATCAGCACGTCCTCGCCCTCGCGCGACACCACGACGTCGATGCGGCCCTTGCCGAGCTCTTCCGGCGGGACCTGCTCGATTGCCTCGGTGGCGTTCTTGACGATGTTGGTGACCGCCTGCGAGATCAGCCGGCGGTCGAACTGGGCGCGCAACGGATCTTCCTTGAACTCGGCCTCGATATCGAGCTCGGGGTGGGCGACCTTCATCAGGAACACCGCCTGCCGCACGGTGTCGACGACGTCCTCGCCCTCCATCACCGGTTTCGGCATCCGCGCGAAGCGCGAGAATTCGTCGACCATGCGCCTGATGTCGTCGACCTGGCGCACGATGGTGTCGGTGCACTGCTCGAAGATCTGCTTGTCCTTGGTCTCGGTGATGTCCTTGCCGAACTTGCGGCGGATGCGCTCGGCCGAGAGCTGGATCGGCGTCAGCGGGTTCTTGATCTCATGGGCGATGCGGCGCGCCACATCGCCCCAGGCCGAGGTGCGCTGTGCCGACACCAGCTCGGTGATGTCGTCGAGCGTGATGATGTAGCTGTCGTGCGGCTGGTTCTTCTCGGCGCTGACGCGGACCGAGAGGTTGCGCTCCTGTCCGTCGCGGGTGATCGTGATCTGGCCCTGCACCAGGCGCTGGGTGCCTTCCCGCGCCGTCTTCATCATCTCGTCGAGCTCCGGCAGGACGTCGGAGAGCGCATGGCCGAGCGTCTCCGCTTCGGAGTGCCCGATCAGCTTCTCGGCGGAGCGGTTGAGGATGCCGACGCTGCCCGAAGTATCGACGCCGATGATGCCGGCGCTCGCCGAGGACAGCACCGCTTCGATGAAGCGGCGACGGCTGTCGATGAGGTCGCTGGCGTTGACCAGTTCGTCGCGCTGGCTGCGCAATTCCTGCGTCATCTTGTTGAAGGTTTCGCCGAGCTGGGCGAGATCGCCCTCCGACTGGTGCACCGGCACCTTCACGTGAAGGTTGCCGGTCGAGACCGTGTGGGCCGCGTTCATCAGCCGCCGGATCGGCGAGACCAGCGAGTTGGCGAAGTTCAGCCCGATCAGCACCGAAGCCATCAGGATGGTCAGCGCGATCACCGCGAACATCAGCGCGAAGGCGACCTGGATGCCGAGCCGCCGCGACTCGATCTGGGCATATTCGGCGACGCTGACCTCGGTCTGCTTGAGCTGGTTGACCACGTTCGGATCGAGCGGCCGCGCGACATAGAGGAAGGTGTCGCTGAAGGCGCGCAGGCGGATCACCGCGGCGACGAAGCTCGCATCCGGCAGCACCGCGATCTCGGGCTCGGACTCGTTGACGTTGCTGAGGAAGTCCGGCGCCGGCGGCGAATAGGCCAGCCGCATGCCGGTGTCGGCGGATTCCAGGATGTTGGTGTTCTTGTCGATGATCATCGCGCCCGGCAGATTGCGGGAGCTGGCACTGGCCGTCAGCAGCTCGCGAAACGACCGCCGATCCTGGTCGTAGAGCGGCCGGGCGTGCGCAATATCGTTGGCCATGCCGAGAATGTCGCCGCGGATCAGCTGCGCATGGTCCTGCATATAGGCCCGCGCGATGTTCAGCGAATTCTGGATGACCTCCTTGGTCGGCCCGGAGAACAACCGGTCGAGGCCGCGCTCGAGGGTGACGTTGGCGACGACGGAAACCAGCACGGCCGGCAGCACCGCCACGATCGAGAAGAGGCTGACGATCTGGACATGGAGACGTGCCGCCGCCCTGCCCCGCCGGCGCGCCAGGATGAGCTGCCAGAGCTCGCGGACGATGATCCCGACCAGGAGCAGGATCGTGCCCGCATTCATCAGATAGAACGTGCGGACCACCTCCGGCGTCGGATCGATCCTGGTGAGGCCAGTCAGGACCAGGAAGGTCAGCAGGCCCGACAGCAGCGCCAGCGCCACGGCAAAGGGCGCCAGCCAGCGTCGCGGCGACCAGCGTCGGGGCTCTTCAGCTGGGGCCGTGTCAAAGGATGCGGCCGAGGTGTCTGCGCTGGTCATTCCGGCAATGGGTGCTGAAAACGGGGGTCCGCGGCGGCGGCGGATACTGATGTATTCGTACCACATTGTTGCCGAATTGCGACAATTCCGCGGCGCCCCCGCCGCGACGGACCGGCGCATCCACAGGGCACGCCGGATCAGCGGGAACGGAATCCGTCCATTCCGGCTTGACTGGGATGGACAGGTTCTTTCTCGCGATAATGGTCGCGGCCGTTCTGCTGCTGATCGTGGCTTCCGACCTGCTGGTCAACGGCCCCGGCAGACAGGCACCGGCTGACGTGGCCATGCTGCCGGCATCAGCCCGACTGGTCAGATAGGCGAGAGACCGCACCCCGCGGTCGAATGCCCCATTTGAATGTTCCAGCGGAACAATTTAGTCCGATTCGGACTTCTGCTCACCGCGTCAGCCATCAAGGCCAGCGCGATCCGGACAGGCTCAGCTCCGCCTTGGTTAGGGGGAGCTGAGCCACCGCCCGAGGCGGCGAGCTAGAACTAGCCCCCGCTCCGATAGACCTGGATGTCGAGGTCCCGGATCTTCTTGCGCAGGGTGTTGCGGTTGAGGCCGAGCAGGTCCGCGGCGCGGATCTGGTTGCCGCGGGTTGCCGCCAGCGCGGCCGTGAGCAGCGGCACCTCGATCTCCTTGAGGATGCGGTGATAGAGGCCCGGCGGCGGCACGCCGTTCGGAAAGCCCTGGAAGTGCGAGGACAGATACGCCTCCACCGCGCCGCCGAGATTGTCGACGCCCTGCTGGACCGCAGCACCCGGGCTGACCGAGGGCGGCGCAAGCTCGCCGTCGATGACGGAGGCCGTGATCACGTCCTGCGGATAGAGCGCCGCGAGGCGCCGGGCGAGATTTTCGAGCTCGCGCACGTTGCCGGGCCAGCGGTGCTGCTTCAGCCGCTCCAGCGCCAGCGCATCCAGCTTCTTCGGCGGCAGGCCGTCCTTCTCGGCCAGCGCGAAGAAGTGGCGCACGAGATCCGGCAGGTCCTCGATGCGCTCGCGCAAGGGAGGCAGCCGCAGCGGCACGACGTTGAGGCGGAAGAACAGGTCCTCGCGGAACAGGCCCTGCTGGATCAGCACGCGCAGATCCTTGTTGGAGGCCGCAACGATCCGCACGTCGGTCTTGATCGGGGTGCGGCCGCCGACGGTGGTGTATTCGCCCTGCTGGAGCACGCGCAGCAGGCGGGTCTGCGCCTCCATCGGCATGTCGCCGATCTCGTCCAGGAACAGCGTGCCGCCCTCGGCCTGCTCGAACCGGCCCGAGGCGCGGGTGTTGGCGCCGGTGAAGGCGCCGCGCTCATGGCCGAACAGCTCGGACTCGATCAGGTCGCGCGGGATCGCCGCCATGTTGACGGCGACGAACGGGCCGTTGCGGCGCTTGCCGTAATCGTGCAGCGCGCGCGCCACCAGCTCCTTGCCGGTTCCGGACTCGCCCGTGATCATCACGGTGAGGTCGGTCTGCATCAGGCGCGCCAGCACGCGGTAGATTTCCTGCATCGCTGGCGAGCGGCCGACCAGCGGGATCGCCTCCATCTCGGCATCCTCGTCCGGCGTCGAGGTTCGCTCCTTCGGCTCGGCGAGCGCACGGCCGACGATGGCGATCAGCTCCTTCAGGTCGAAGGGCTTCGGCAGATACTCGTACGCCCCGCGCTCGGAGGCGCGGATCGCTGTCATGAAGGTGTTCTGCGCGCTCATGACGATGACGGGCAAATTCGGCCGCATCTTCTTGATCCGCGGCAACAGGTCGAAGGCGTTTTCGTCCGGCATCACCACGTCGGTGATGACGAGATCGCCCTCCCCCTGGCTGACCCAGCGCCATAGCGTTGCGGCATTGCCGGTGAGCCTGACCTCATAGCCGGCGCGGGACAGAGCCTGATTGAGAACCGTGCGGATGGCGGTGTCGTCATCTGCAACGAGAATGCTACCTGCGGGCATTGTTAATCCTCATTTTGCCCCCTGTGATGCAGACGACGACTTCCCGGCAGAGCCGTCGCGACTGCTGTGATCGGCGTGTTTGACCGATGTGGAATACATCGGCATCAGCACGCGGAAGGTGGTCTTGCGCGGCTGAGATTCGCATTCGATGATGCCCCCGTGATCGCCGACGATCTTTGCGACCAGGGCGAGGCCCAGACCCGAGCCGGTCTGCTTGGTGGTCACGAAGGGATCGAACAGGTTGGGCAGAAGATCGTCCGGCACGCCTGGTCCGTTGTCCCTCACGCAGAATTCGAGCGGCAAGGATACCCGGGATTTTTGACCGGGGACTGACAGGCGCACGCCGGGGCGGAACGCGGTGGTGAGCTGGATCTCGGCATCGGGCACGTCGATCAAGGCTTCGGCGGCGTTCTTCACGAGATTGAGGAACACCTGGATCAGCTGATCCTGGTTCGCCAGCACCGGCGGCAGCGAGGGATCGTAGTCCTCGATGAAGCGGATGTTGCGGGCAAAGCCCGACTGCGCCAGCCGCTTCACGTGATCGAGCACCGAATGGATGTTGACCGGCCCGCGCACCACGGGACGCTCGTCGCCGAACACCTCCATGCGGTCGACCAGCGTCACGATGCGGTCGGCCTCGTCGCAGATCAGCCGCGTCAGCATGCGGTCCTCGGACGAGGCCTGCTGCTCCAGCAGCTGCGCCGCGCCGCGGATGCCGGAGAGCGGATTCTTGATCTCATGCGCGAGCATCGCTGCTAGCGCTATCACCGAGCGCGCGGCGCTGCGATGGGTGAGCTGCCGATCCATCTTGTCGGCGATGGTGCGCTCCTGAAGCATCACCACGATATGGCCGGGCCGCTCGGTGAGCGGGGCGACGTGCAGATCGACCTGGCGATCGCCGCCCATGCGGGGCGTGCCCAAATCGACCTTGTATTCGTTCACCGGCGAGTTCGACGAGCGCACCTGGTCGATCAGCGCCAGCAAGGGGCTGCCGAACGGCACCAGCTCTTTCAGCGACTGCCGCTTCAGGAATTGCGTCGAGATCTCAAAGAAGGCTTCGGTTGCGATGTTGGCGGCGACGATCTTGCCGTCCGGCCCGATCAGGAGCACGGGATTGGGAAGCGCGTCCAGGATCGCATCGCTGTCGGACGGTAGCGGCCGACGTTGTTCAGCGGCTGAGCTCATGCAGCAGCGCTCCATGCGAAGTCGTCGAAGGCATCTTGCAGTGACTGGTGGACGAGGCGGGGATCTTCGGACGTCAGAATTGTCCGGCGCCAGGATTTCAGCTTCTCGACCGGCGCGCGGCTCGCATCGGCGGCGACGTCGAGCGCCCAGCCGAGATGCTTGCGGGCATGCTTGAGACCGACGCGCAGGCCGTAGAGCGCGCACACGCCTTCATAAAGCGTGCGGACATAATGGAGTTGCGTCGCGAGCGACGGCGTGGCTTCCGCCGCCCCGCCCTTCAGGCGCCGGCCGATCTGGCCGGGCAGCCAGGGCTGGCCCTGTGCGCCGCGGCCGATCATCACGGCGTCGGCGCCGGAGGATTCGAGCGCCGCGAGCGCCTTCTCGTACGAGGTGATGTCGCCGTTGACGATGAGCGGAATCGAGATCGCCTCGCGCACGGCGCGGATCGCATCCCAATCGGCCTCGCCCTTGTAGAACTGGCAGCGGGTGCGGCCATGCACGGTCACGAGCTTGATACCCGCGGCTTCCGCGCGCCGCGCCAGTTCCGGCGCATTGCGGCTGCGGTCGTCCCAGCCGAGCCGCATCTTCAGCGTCACCGGCACCTTCACCGCCGCGATCGTCGCATCGATCAGGCCGACAGCGTGGTCGAGATCGCGCATCAGGGCCGAGCCGGACTGGCCGCCCGTGACGTGGCGGGCCGGACAGCCCATATTGATGTCGATGATATCGGCGCCTTCCGCTTCGGCGATCCGGGCGCCTTCGGCCATCCAGTGCGCCTCGCAGCCGGCGAGCTGCACCACGTGCGGACCGATTCCGGTCGCTTCGCAGCGCAACCGGGACATCCGGTGGCCGTTGGCGAGCTCATCGCTGGCGGTCATTTCGGACACCACCAGACCTGCCCCAAGCTCGGCGACCAACCGCCGGACGGGCGAGTCAGTCACTCCCGACATCGGTGCCAGGAAGACCGGGGTGGCGACCTCAATATCGCCTATTTTCAAGGGCTTGGAGCCTGATCCTGCCGAGCCGGTCACAGTGGTCTCATTCACTCGCAGGGCCTCATCGCACCTGCCATGACCTATCTTGCGCACAATTCTTGTGCAGTCAAGCGTCATGCCTACAGTTTAGACAGTTCTGCAAATCTTTCAAGTGCAGTGCAGCAAATTGCTGTTTCCCACAATCCAGGGAAACCCCCTTTTTTTGCGGGCCTGCCGTGCTAGAGGCATGCCGGCAATCACCCACTTCCGACTCTTTCATTAGCAACTGAGTATTTGAGTCCTATGGCGAAATCACAGCGCACCGCAGTCGTTCTTGTCGCGGCAGGTCGCGGCCTGCGCGCCGGCGCCGGCGGGCCGAAGCAATATCGCGAGATCGGCGGCCAGCCCGTGATCTATCGCGCCATGGAAGCCTTCAGCCGCCACCCCGACGTGTTTGCAGTGCAGCCCGTGGTCAACCCCGACGACAGCGCCATGTTCACGGCAGCGGTCGCAGGATTGAAGCACGAGCCGCCGACCAATGGCGGCGCCACGCGCCAAGCCTCGGTGCTTGCCGGTCTCGAAGCGCTCGCAAAGCACCAGCCCGACATCGTCCTGATCCACGACGCCGCGCGTCCCTTCGTCTCGGACGGTGTGATCTCGCGCGCGATCGATGCGGCGAGCCGCACCGGCGCCGCGATCCCCGTCGTTCCCGTCACCGACACCATCAAGCTCACCGGCGCGAGCGGCAACGTCGAGGACACGCCGGATCGGGCCCGCCTGCGGATCGCGCAGACGCCGCAATCCTTTCGTTTCGACGTCATCCTCGAGGCGCATCGTCGCGCGGCGAAGGACGGACGCAGCGATTTCACCGATGATGCCGCGATTGCCGAATGGGCGGGATTGACGGTTGCAACCTTTGAAGGCGATGTTGCCAACATGAAGCTCACCACTCCCGAAGATTTCGTGCGCGAGGAAGCGCGCCTGGCCGCCCAGCTCGGCGACATCAGGACCGGCACGGGCTACGACGTCCACGCCTTCGGCGAAGGCGACCACGTCATGATCTGCGGCGTTCGCGTGCCGCACAGCAAGGGGTTCCTGGCGCATTCCGACGGCGATGTCGGCCTGCATGCGCTGGTGGATGCCATCCTCGGCGCGCTGGCCGACGGCGACATCGGCTCGCACTTCCCGCCGAGCGATGCGAAGTGGAAGGGCGCCTCCTCCGACCAGTTCCTGAAATACGCCATCGAACGCGTCGCCCAGCGCGGCGGCCGCGTTGCCAATCTCGAGGTGACGATGATCTGCGAGCGGCCAAAGATCGGCCCCCTGCGCGACACCATGCGCGCGCGCATCGCCGAGATCTCCGGCGTCGACATCTCGCGCGTCGCGGTGAAGGCGACGACCAGCGAGCGGCTCGGCTTCACCGGCCGCGAGGAAGGCATCGCGGCCACCGCGAGCGCCACCATCCGCCTGCCGTTTAACGAGAAGACTTGGAGCGTCTAGGCCATGGCCGGCAGCGACGCACGCGCCCTCTCCCGCTCGCTGCTCGATTTGTGCCGGATGCGCAAGCTGACGATCGCCACGGCCGAGTCCTGCACCGGCGGGCTCGTTGCCGGCGCGCTGACCGACATCCCCGGCTCCTCCGACGTGATCGACCGCGGCTTCGTCACCTATTCCAACGACGCCAAGCGCGCGATGCTCGGCGTTGAAGCAGGTACGCTCGCCAATTTCGGCGCCGTCAGCAAGGAGACCGCAACCGCGATGGCGATCGGCGCGCTGGAGCGTGCCGGCGTCGACCTCGCGGTCGCCATCACGGGCATCGCCGGCCCTGGCGGCGCCACGCCCGGCAAGCCGGTCGGCCTCGTGCACTTCGCCGCCGCCGCACGCGACGGCCGCATCATCCACCGCGAGCACCGTTTCGGCGCGATCGGCCGCACCGCGGTGCGTCAGCGCTCCGTCGTCGAGGCGCTGCGCATGCTGATGGATCTCGCCCGCGGCCCGCAAGTCACGGCCAAGCCACAACGCGCCGCCGCGAGCCGCTTGCGCCCCCGTGTGACACGCTCGCCGCGCCGGCATGCGGCAAAGCGCAGGCCGTCGCGGTCACCGCGGGGGTGAGTCCCGTAGCCCGGGTGAGCGAAGCGATACCGGGACGCCGCAGCAGAAGTCCCGCATGTCGCCAGATCGGTGTCCGCGATTTCCTTGAAGATCGTCAGAGTAATGTGGTCCACGGTCAATCCCTGTAGGCCACTCAACATCCGTTAGCTTCAGCGTAGCGATCTTCCGCCTTCTGAACCCAGCTGTGTTTTGTGTCGAGGTCAATGGAAGCACGAAACAAGGCTCGGGCAAGACGCGCGGCGAGACTGAGATGCCGCGCTTGCTTTTCAAAAAGCACGCAAATCTTGTCGAATCCGATCGTTATATGCAGTGCAAGAGCGCGACCAAACGTCATCGTCCCCATCCGAACTTGCGCGCGACCATATTGGCGCAATAATGCCGCTCTATGTTGTGGTCCGGAATCAACCGGCCCAGCCTTCTGGAGGGCGACGAATTGTTCGCTCGCACCACTGCTCTGGCCATTGCCATCTTGGCCGCCCTTGACGGCGCAGCCGCACAAACGGCCAACCAGCCGCCGGATACGATGGCGGCGCGGGTCGAGGCCTGCACGCCCTGTCACGGCAACAAGGGCGAAGGCACCAGCGACGTCTATTTCCCGCGCCTCGCCGGCAAGCCCGCCGGCTATCTCTACAACCAGCTCCTCGCCTTCCGCAGCGGTCGGCGCAAATATCCGCCGATGAACTATCTGCTGGAATTCCTGCCGGATCCGTATCTGGAGGCGATGGCGGAGTATTTTGCCACCGAGCACCCGCCGCTGCCGCAACCGGCGCCGAGCGAGGTCAGCAAGGACGTGCTGGCGCAGGGCGAGCAGCTTGCGACCAGCGGCGATGCGGGCCGCAACATTCCGGCCTGTGTGAGCTGCCATGGTCCCGGACTCACGGGCATGCAGCCCGGCATCCCCGGACTGCTCGGCTTGCGCGCGCCTTACATCAGCGCCCAACTCGGCGCCTGGCGCTACGGCAACCGCACGGCGAAATCGCCCGACTGCATGCAGCTCGTCGCCGGCCATTTGACCGAGGCCGACGTCACCGCCGTTGCAGCCTGGCTCGCGACGCGGCCGGCGCCCGCGAACCCGGCTCCCGTCCCGAAAGGCACCTACGCGCTGCCTTTTGGCTGCGGCAGCCAGCCCAACTGACGAGGCGGATGATGGGCTCAAGACTGTCGATCACGCTCCTCGCTCTCGCCGCGTTCACGACGGCCACGCAGGCGCAGGACAAAGACAAGACCGGCGATATCATCGCGCGCGGCGAATATCTCGCCCGCGCCGGCGATTGCACCGCCTGCCACACCGCACCGGAAGGCCGTCTGTTCGCCGGCGGCCGCGCCATGCCGACGCCGTTCGGCACGCTCTACACCTCCAACATCACGCCCGATCCGGAGACCGGGATCGGCAAATGGAGCGCGGACGATTTCTACAGGACGATGCACAATGGCCGCTTCCCGGATGGCGGGCTGATCTATCCGGCGATGCCGTTCGCCTCCTACACCAAGGTGACGCGCGCCGACAGCGACGCGATTTTCGCCTACCTGCGCTCGATCCCGCCGGTCAGCCAGAGGAACAGGCCGCACGAGTTGCGCTTTCCCTATGACAACCGCCAGCTCATCCTCGGCTGGCGCACGCTGTTCTTCAGCGAGGGCGAGTTCAAGCCGGACCCGACCAAGTCTGCCGAGTGGAACCGCGGCGCCTATCTGGTCGAGGGCCTCGGCCATTGCGGCATGTGTCACTCACCGATCAACGCGCTCGGCGGCACCTCGCAATCGGACGCCTTCAAGGGCGGCCTGATCCCGATGCAGAACTGGTACGCGCCCTCGCTCACGTCCAACCGCGAGGCGGGCCTCGGCGACTGGAGCATCAAGGACATCACCGACCTGCTCCAGACCGGCGTTTCGGCCCGCGGTGTCGTCTACGGCCCGATGGCCGAAGTCGTGCACAACAGCCTGCAATATCTGAGCGACGAGGACACCAAGGCGATGGCGGTGTACCTCAAGGGCATCTCGGAGCCCTCCCCGCCGCCGCCGGCGAGCTCGGCGCTGCCGACCACCGAGAGCAGCCTGCTAATCAGCCTCGGCAAGACCGTTTATGACAAGAACTGCGCGAGCTGTCATGGCACGCAGGGCGAAGGCAAGCCGCCGCACTGGCCGCCGCTCGCCAACAACCAGTCGATCGAGATGCAGTCGGCGGTCAACCCGATCCGCATGGTGCTCAACGGCGGCTATCCGCCGGGCACCAAGGGCAATCCGATGCCTTACGGCATGCCGCCGTTCGCGGGCCTGCTCTCCGACAATGAGGTCGCCGCCGTCGTCTCCTACATCCGCACCGCCTGGGGCAATCGCGGCACGCCGGTCTCGGCCCGCGAGGCCAACGAGCTGCGCTCCGCACCGCTGAACTGAGGACGCTAGAGATCCATCATGATCAATTCCGATCCGCCGACCAGCCCAGCCGCCGCCGACCACGCTGTGGAGGAAGTCGTCGCGCAAGGGCCTTCCGGCGCGATCGTGCTCGCCGGCATCGCTACGGCCTGCGTGGTCGCGATGTGGCTCGCCTTCTATCTGTTCGTCTTCCTGCCGCGCGGATCGCTGCAATGAGCGCAGAGGACACCCATGGCAGCGCCGAGGTCGCGGCCCGCGTCGAGCGGCGCTGGGCGACCATCGCCGTGATCATCGTCGTGGGCATGGCGCTGCTGGCGGCTTTCGCCGGCATCCATCGCGCGACCATGCCGCAGCCGCGCGTCGAGACCACCGATCCATCGCGCATTCATCTTTCGGGTGAATTCGTCGAAAGCAATCTCGGCAGCGTGCTCGAAGCCAACGGCAATGTGACGGTGCGCGCGATCGGCCAGCAATATTCCTTCACGCCGGCCTGCATCGTGGTGCCCGTGGACACGCCGATCACGCTCCGCGCCACCAGCGCCGACGTCGTGCACGGCATCCTGATCCAGGGCACCAATGTCAACACCATGCTGGTGCCGGGCTACATCTCCGAGCAGCTGATGCGCTTTACCAGGACCGGCGACTATCTGATGCCCTGCCAGGAGTTTTGCTCCTTCGGCCACGAGGGCATGTGGGGCAAGGTCGAGGTGATCGACAAGACCGACTTCGCCGATCGGGCGAAGGGCGGCGGGAGGCTGAGCTGTGTTGGCCAATAGGAAGCTCATCCTCGCCCATTTCTGGTTTGCGTTTGCGCTGTTCGGCGTCGCGCTGACGCTCGGCGCCTGGCAGATGTTCATCCGCAGCCCGATCGGCACCTGGCTCTCCAACCCCGAGCTCTACTACCGCTCTCTGACGGCGCACGGCACGGTGATGGGCTACGTGTTCCCGACCCTGGTCGCGATGGGTTTTGGCTACGCCATCAGCGAGTCCGCGCTGGAGCAGCGCCTGGTCGGCGTGCGCTGGGCCTGGGCCGGCTTCTGGCTGATCGTTGCCGGCAGCATCATGGCTGTGATCCCGGTCGCGCTCGGGCGCGCCTCGGTGCTCTACACCTTCTATCCGCCGCTGATCGGCAACGTCTTCTACTATCTCGGCGTCGTGCTGGTCGTGGTCGGCTCATGGATCTGGGTCGCGCTGATGTCGGTCAATCTGCGCGTCTGGCGAAAAGCCCATCCCGGCGCGCCGGTGCCGCTCGCGATGTTCGCCAATGTCGCCGGCTCCTATCTGTGGGCGTGGACCGCGGTCGGTGCCGCGCTCGAGTTGTTGCTCCAGATCATTCCCGTCGCGGCGGGGCTGAAGGCGACGATCGACGCCGGTCTTGCCCGCGTCTTCTTCTCCTGGACGCTGCACGCCATTGTCTATTTCTGGCTGATGCCGACCTACATCGCCTATTACACCATCGTGCCGCGCGCGATCGGCGGCCGGGTCTATTCCGACAGCATGGCCCGGATCTCCTTCATCCTGTTCCTGGTGGTGGCGATGCCGATCGGCATGCACCACACCTTCGCCGATCCGCAGGTCGGCGCCGGCTTCAAGTTCATCCATTCGGCCTTCACCGCACTGGTCGCACTGCCGACGCTACTGACGGTGTTCACGATCTGCGCCTCGGTCGAGATCGCGGCGCGCCTGCGCGGCGGCCGCGGCCTGTTCGGCTGGATCCGGGCGCTGCCCTGGGACAATCCGATGATGCTGGCGCTCGCGTTCTCGTTCGTCATGCTCGGCTTCGGCGGCGCTGGCGGCCTCATCAACATGAGCTATCAGCTCGACGCGTCGATCCACAACACGCAATGGATCACCGGCCATTTCCACCTGATCTTCGGCGGCGCCATCGTGATCATGTATTTCGCGATCGCCTATGATCTGTGGCCGCATCTCACCGAGCGCGAGCTGACCGACCTTCGCCTGATCCGCACTCAGCTCTGGCTGTGGTTCGTCGGCATGATCGTCACGACATTCCCCTGGCACTGGGTCGGCATCCTGGGCATGCCGCGCCGCATGGCCTATTTCGACTTCGGCGATCCCGCGATCGCGCCGCAGGCGCTCTCCGTCACATTCTCCGCGATTGGCGGTTTCATCCTGCTGACCTCGGGCATCCTGTTCCTGGTCATTCTGGCCCGAGGGATGCGTGCGCCTCAGGCTGATGCCGGCCCCTATCGCTTCGCGCTGGCGGTGCATCAGCCGGCGACGGTGCCGGTCGCGCTCAACACCCATGCGCTGTGGGTGGCGCTGATGATCGCCCTGACCATCACCAATTACGGCTATCCGATCCTGACGCTGGCACTGACCGAGGGCACGTCGGTGCCGGCCGTCTATGTGGGAGCGCAGTGATGAGCACGCGCGACCTCTTCACCTTCCGTAACGGCCATTTCAAGATTGGCGTTGGCATCACCGCCGCGATCCTCGTCGTGACGGCGATCGCAGGCTTCATCGTGCTGCCCTTCGCGCAGCCCTGGGTGCAGTTCGCCAATGTCTGGGATGCGATCTGTAGCGCCGCCGGTGTGCCGCGGCGCGCGGCAAGCGTGACGGCGCCCGAGCAGAGCATGCGTCTGTCGGAGGTCGTGCTCACCTCGCACACGCTGTCGCGTCCGAGCCAGGAGGCGATTGGCCGCGGCGCCACGCTCGCGCAGCGCTGCGCGATCTGCCATGGCCCGACCGGCATCAGCCGCGCGGACTCGCCCAACCTCGCCGGTCAGTATGCGGCCGTGATCTACAAGGAGCTGCACGATTTCCGCTCAGGCGCGCGCACCAATGCCGTGATGTCGCCGTTTGCCGTCAACCTGACCGACCAGGAGATCGCTGACCTCGCGAACTACTACGCCTATCTGCCGCGGCTACCAGCCTATCATCCGACGCCGCTTCTGCCGAAACCCAACATCGTCATCTACGGCGCGCCGATCCGCGGCATCGCGCCGTGCGGCGCCTGCCATGGCAGCCTCGACAACAAGACCGGCAGCCCGTGGCTGGAGGGGCAATCCGAGGCCTATATGAAGGCGCAGCTGCAGGCCTTCGCCTCAGGCGAGCGGCGCAACGACATCAGCCAGCAGATGCGCAACATCGCCCGCGCGATGACGCCACAGGAGATCGAGCAGGCCGCGGCGTATTATGCCTCGCAGCCGCCGGATATCGTGAAGGCCGTTGATTGAGCCCCGCTGTCATTGCGAGCGTAGCGAAGCAATCCAGAATCCATCCGCGGAAAGGCTCTGGATTGCTTCGTCGCAAGGGCTCCTCGCAATAACGGCGGAGAGGCTACGCCTTACGTCGACGCCAGCTTCGGCCGGCCGTAGATCGCATCCGCGCGCTTCTCGAACGCGGTGGAAAACCGCGCGAACGCGGCGTCGAACATCGAGCCCATCAGCATCGCCAGCATGCGGCTCTTGAACTCGTAGGCGAGGAAGAACCCGACGTCGCAGACGCCCTCGCCCTTGGGCTCGAACGTCCAGCGGTTTTCCAGATTACGGAACGGGCCTTGCAGATATTCGACGAGGATTTTCAGGTTGGCGCGGTCGAGCGTCACGCGGCTGGTGAAGGATTCCTTGACCAGCTTGAACGACACCGTCATGTCGGCGACCAGCACCTCGGTGCCGTCGGGCTTCGCCATGCGCTGGCGGACCTTCAGCGCGCTGCACAGCGGCACGAACTCCGGGTAGCGCTCGACATCGGCGACCAGATCAAACATCTCGGACGCACTGTGGTTGACGCGGTGCTTGCTCGAAACTCGATGCATGATACGTCAGCTGGCGTGAGCTGCCCGCGCAGCCTTCAGTCTCGCGAAATCCTCGCCGGCATGATGCGACGAGCGGGTGAGCGGACTCGCCGACACCATCAGGAAGCCCTTGGTGTAGGCGACCTTTTCATAGGACGAAAACTCGTCCGGCGGCACGTAGCGCATCACCGCGTGATGCTTACGGGTCGGCTGGAGATATTGCCCGATGGTCAGGAAGTCGACGTCGGCCGAGCGCAGATCGTCCATCACCTGCTGCACCTCGTGGCGCTCTTCACCCAGGCCCACCATGATGCCGGACTTGGTAAAGATGGACGCATCGAGCTCCTTGATCCGCTGCAACAGCCGGATCGAATGGAAGTAGCGCGCGCCGGGCCGTACCGTGAGATAGCGCGACGGCACGGTCTCGAGATTGTGGTTGAAGACGTCGGGCCTCGCCGCGACGACGACCTCCAGCGCGCCTTCCTTGCGCAGGAAGTCCGGCGTCAGGATCTCGATCGTGGTCGAGGGGCACGCGGCCCGGATCGCGCGTATGGTCTGGGCAAAATGCTCGGCGCCGCCATCGGCGAGGTCGTCGCGGTCGACCGAGGTGATAACGACGTGGGCGAGGCCCAGCTTGGCCACGGCCTCGGCGACGTTCTGCGGCTCGGCCGCATCCAGCGCGTTGGGCAGGCCGGTCTTGACGTTGCAGAAGGCGCAGGCACGGGTGCAGGTGTCACCCATGATCATGAAGGTCGCGTGCTTCTTGTCCCAGCACTCGCCGATATTCGGGCAGCCCGCCTCCTCGCACACCGTGTGCAGGCCGTTCGCCCTCACGATGTTGCGGGTGTCGGCATAGCCGCGGGTGTTGGGCGCGCGCACACGGATCCAGTCCGGCTTCGGCGGCGAAGCAGAATCGGGGCGATTCACCTTTTCGGGGTGGCGCGGGCGCAGCGGGTTCGAGATGGTATCGACAATAACGACCATGAGGTGTCCGGTCTGTTCAGGTCCTACCTAGTCGGTCTTGCCCGGCATCGCAACCCGGCTCGCACCGCTTCAGGGAACATGGCAGATATGGGCAATATCCTGCTCTGTTCTCAGACGATTCTCACCTCGAATGGCTCCAACCTCGAAGACTTCTCCTCCGCGGCTCGGCAAGCCCCTGAAGCGCGCCTTTTTTGGCCGCAGCGTCCGCGAGGTCGCCCACGACCTGATCGGCGCCACCATGCTGGTCGATGGCGTCGGCGGCCTCATCGTCGAGGTTGAGGCCTATCATCATACCGAGCCGGCGGCGCACTCCTACAACGGCCCGACGCCGCGGAACCATGTCATGTTCGGCCCGCCCGGCTTTGCCTATGTCTACCGCTCGTACGGCATCCACTGGTGCGTGAACTTCGTCTGCGAGGCGGAAGGCTCGGCCGCGGCGGTGCTGATCCGCGCGCTGGAGCCGACGCACGGCATCGCCGCAATGCGCCGCCGCCGTCATCTCCAGGACGTGCACGCGCTGTGCTCGGGCCCGGGCAAGCTGACGGAGGCGCTCGGCATCACCATCGCGCACAATGCCCTGCCGCTGGACCGGCCGCCGATCGCGCTGCATGCGCGGACGGAGGATTTGGAGGTGGCGACAGGCATCCGGATCGGCATCACCAAGGCCGTCGAGCTGCCCTGGCGCTATGGCGTCAAGGGCTCGAAATTCCTGAGCAAGCCGTTTCCGAGGTAGTTGTCATTCCGGGATGGTCCGAAGGACCAGACCCGGAATCTCGAGATTCCGGGTTCGGCTCTTCGAGCCGCCCCGGAATGACAGCGAGGCTACGACGCCTGCTTGAGCCGCTCCAGCGCCTCCAGCAGCTTGGCCTTGCGGGCCAGCGCCGCCTCTCGCTTTTCGCGCTCCTCCTCGACGACCTCCTCGGCCGCGTTGGCGACGAATTTCTCGTTCGCCAGCTTGGACTCGGCGCGCTTGATGTCGGCGTCGGCCTTGCCGATCTCCTTGTCGAGACGGGTGCGTTCGGCGGCAACGTCGATCACGCCCTTGAGCGGCAGCGCGGCCACCTCGCCGCGCACCAGGAACTGGACGGCGCCGTCAGGCGCGCGGTCGGCGAAGGAGATGTCCGACAGCCGCGCCATACGCTTGATGACGTCGGTCCAGCGCGGCGCGCGTTCCCTGGTCTCGGCCGAAGCGCCGGCGAGGACCAGCGCCGTCAGCGTCGCCGGCGGGATGTTCATCTCGGCGCGCACCGAGCGGATCTGCGTGACGAGGTCGATCACCCAGCCGATCTCGGCTTCAGCCTTGGGATCGGTGAAGTCGGCATGGTCGAAGATCGGCACGATCAGGGCCGGCGAGATCAACGGATCGGTGGGACCTGCGGCTGCGGCAAACATCGCCAGTTGCTCCGGCGTCGGCTCGGCCGGCTTCAGCGGCCACGCGGCCAGCGCCAGCAGGCCGTCGCGCTTCGCCGTCACCTCCCACAGCTCTTCGGTGATGAAGGGCATGAAGGGGTGCAGCAGCTTCAGGATCTCGTCACGTGCCCAGGCGACCATGGCGCGGGTCTCGTCCTTGGCGGGGCTGTCCGGGCCAAGCAACACGGGCTTTGCGAGCTCGACATACCAGTCGCAATAGACGTTCCAGACGAAGCGGTAGATCGCGCCGGCGGCATCGTTGAAGCGATAGGCCTCGATCGCCTCGGTCACCTCGCGCGTGGTGTGCGCGCTCTCATGCGCGATCCAGCGATTCAGCGTCTCCTTCGCCTTCGCCGGCTCGAAGCCTTCGGGCACGGCGCAGTGGTTCATCTCGGCAAAGCGGGACGCATTCCAGAGCTTGGTCGCGAAATTGCGGTAGCCCTCGACGCGGCTGGTGGCGAGCTTGATGTCGCGTCCCTGCGCCGCCATCGCGGCCAGCGTGAAGCGCAGCGCGTCCGCACCGTATTCGTCGATCAGGTGGAGCGGATCGATGACGTTGCCCTTCGACTTCGACATCTTGGCGCCCTTCTCGTCGCGGACGAGGGCGTGGATGTAGATCGTCGAGAACGGCACTTCCTTCATGAAGTGCAGGCCCATCATCATCATGCGGGCGACCCAGAAGAAGATGATGTCGAAGCCGGTCACCAGCGCGTTGGTCGGGTAGTAGCGCTGCACCTCGGGTGCGTCTTCGGGCCAGCCCAGCGTCGAGAACGGCCACAGCGCCGAGGAGAACCAGGTATCGAGCACGTCCTCATCGCGGGTGATGAAGCCTTCGCGCTTGTTGCGGTCGAGCGCCATCTCGCGGCCCTGCTCGGCCGTGATGACCTCCTGCTCGACGTAGTAGCCGAGCGCGTGGCTGATCGCCTCCTCCTCGGTCTCGGCGACGAACACCTTGCCGTCCGGCCCGTACCAGGCCGGAATCTGGTGGCCCCACCAGAGCTGGCGCGAGATGCACCAGGGCTGGATGTTCTCCATCCACTCGAAATAGGTCTTTTCCCAGTTCTTCGGCACGAAGCTGGTTTCGCCCGAACGCACCGCCGCGATCGCGGGCTTGGCCAGCGTCTTGGCGTCGACGTACCACTGGTCGGTCAGGTACGGCTCGATCACGCTGTTGGAGCGGTCGCCGTGCGGCACCATGTGGGTGTGCGGCTCGATCCGCTCGACGAAGCCGAACGATTCCAGCCGCTCGACGATGCGCTTGCGCGCAACGAAGCGGTCAACCTTGTTGAACTCCTCGGCGAATTGCGCGGCGCCTTCCGGCAGGTCGCGCAGGTAGTCCTCGTTGTCGAGGAGATCGAGGCAACCTTCCTTGTCGAGCACGCTGATCCGGCGCAGGCCGTGGCGATTGCCGACCTCGAAGTCGTTGAAGTCGTGCGCCGGCGTCACCTTCACCGCGCCGGAGCCCTTCTCCGGATCGGAATAGTCGTCGGCGACGATCTCGATCTTGCGGCCGACCAGCGGCAGGATGACGTGCTTGCCGACCAGCTTCTGATACCGCTCGTCATCGGGATGCACGGCGACGCCGGTGTCGCCGAGCATGGTCTCCGGGCGCGTGGTGGCGACGACGATGAAGCTCGAGGGATCCTCGGGGCTGAAGGTCTTGCCCTCGATCGGATAGCGCAGATACCAGAGGCTGCCCTTGACCTCGGTCTGCTGCACTTCGAGATCGGAGATCGCGGTCAGGAGCTTGGTGTCCCAGTTCACCAGCCGCTTGTCCTTGTAGATCAGGCCGTCGCGGTGCAGCTCGACGAACACCTTGATGACGGCCTTGGACAGGCCCTCGTCCATGGTGAAGCGTTCGCGCGACCAGTCGCAGGACGCGCCGAGGCGCTTGAGCTGGTTGATGATGGTGTCGCCGCTCTCGGCCTTCCACTGCCAGACGCGCTCCAGGAACTTCTCGCGGCCCATCTCGCGGCGGCCAGGCTGCTGGCGCTCCATCAGCTGCCGCTCGACCACCATCTGGGTGGCGATGCCGGCATGGTCGGTGCCGGGCTGCCACAGCACGTCGCGGCCGCGCATGCGCTCGAACCGGCACAGAATGTCCTGGAGCGTGTTGTTGAGGGCGTGGCCCATATGCAGCGAGCCCGTCACGTTCGGTGGCGGGATCACGATGGTAAAGGGCACTGCGTCGCGGCGGTCGGGGCGGCCGGCCTTGAAGGCAAGGCTGTCCTCCCACACCACGGACATGCGGGCTTCGATATCGGCGGGCTGGTAATTTTTCTCGATCATGGGGCTGCTAGAAAGCCGCGCGCGGAGGGCAAGTCAACGAAAAGGTCAACGGAGAGCCTAGCGGCAAAACGGCTTCCCGGCCCGGTCGAGAGGCCAAATGTGACATACAAGCGGGGCTTTATGAGGGCTCCGCGACCGGCGCTACCTGCCGCCGCGCGAGACCCGCTCGATTTCGGCCTTCACGATGCGTTCAACCAGGCCCGGCAGGTTGTCGTCGAGCCACGACTTCAGCATCGGGCGCAGCATCTCCTTGACCAGGTCCTCCAGCGTCCGCGCGTTGCTGCTGAGCACCGTATGAGCCAGCGAGTTGAAGGCGGATTCGACCGCCGAGACCGTCGATTGCGCCAGGATCGGCTGCTGCGGCGGCAGCGGCGGCGCATCGAAATCCACCGACGCGTAGGACGGCGGCGGCGACGGGCGTGGTGGGGGCGATTCGGCGAATTCGAGATCGTCGCGCGGCTCGACCTTGCGGAAGCTCGGCGGCGGCGGAGGCGGCGTCGGCTCCGGGTCCATCGCCATGTCGTCGGTCAATTCGAGCACGTCGGGCTCGGGCTCGGGCTCCGGCTCGGGATCCGGGGCGCGGACCTCGGGCGCCGACGTGGCTGTGTCGAGCCCCGCCAGCAGCGCGTCGATATCGTCCTGGCTGTTTGGCCCGACATCCGCGGCAGGTGCAGGCGGCGGGGGCGGCGCCGGCTTTGCGGCCGGCGGCGGAGCGGGCTTCTCGGCAGCGGGCTTGGCGGGTGCGACCTTGGATGGCGGAATGTCGTTCATCGGCTTCGGCGGCGCTGCCGGCGCCGCGGCTTTCTCGGGCTTCGCGGTGTCTGCCGGCGGCGGCTTGGCCTCGTCGTCGGCAATGATGCGCCGGATCGAGGCCAGAATCTCCTCCATCGAGGGTTCTGTGACCTTTGCAGGCTGCGTCATCTCCGACTCCACATCATCAACGCCCTCGCATGCGTTGTTTTACACCAAGCACGGCAGGATTGGCCGGTTCCGCAACGGACGCCCCGACATTTTCGTCGCGGCAGGCCGACTTGTCCCCAGATCACGGCTCAACGTGCGGCAGTGCGCCCCTGCCCTCGGCACTCAAGCTTTACGCACACGACATCAGGTGCGGGGGCGAATCGACCCGCATCTTCTTGGCAAGGCTATGTCAGGGATTTTGATGATTGCAAGCAAAGCGCCGGTCGGCCTCGGCTGTTTGCGAGGCTGACCGGACACTTATGGGAATCAGCGCCCGTCGGGCGTGCGCACACCAGCCCAGCTGTCGCGGATCTGCTGGTAGTGCACGCTCGGATCGTAGACCGTGGTGTTGAGACCGAGCACCTGCGGCGCGAGGCGGCCGACCGCGTTGAGCACCGAATAGGACGCCACCACGCGGTCATGCTGCGCAGTGACGAGCGCAACGCGTGCGTTCACCAGCGCCTGCTGCGCGTTGAGCACGTCGAGCGTGGTGCGCTGGCCGGCCTTGGCTTCTTCGCGCACGCCGTTCAGCGCGATTTCGGAGGCCGTGACCTGCGCCTGCGCGGACTGCACCTGCGCCTTGCCGGCTTCCAGCTGGCCCCAGGCCTGCACTACGTTGGCGCGGGTCTGATCGCGAGTGGTTTCAAGATTCAGGCGTTGCTGCGCCAGGTTCTCTTTCGATTGGCGGATGAGCGAATATTCTGCGCCGCCCTGAAAAATCGGCACGGAGGCTGTCGCGATAGCGGAGGCCGTATTCGTCCGGAAAACCGTCAGGGTCTGCTGGTAGGATGTGCTGACGGCAGCCTGGACCGTGACCGTCGGCAGCAGCGCGCCTTCGTTGATCTTGACCTGGAGATAGTTGACGTCGATGCCGTACATCGCAGCGGTGACGCTGGGGTTCTCCACCAGGCCAAGATTGACGGCGGAGGCGATCGTCGCGGGCAGGAAACGATCGACCGGCGAGCCCGGGGCAAGATTCGTCGGCTCGTTGCCGATGATGCGGCGGAAATTCGCGCGCGTCGTCGTGAGATTCGATTCGGCGGTCAGCGCCTGGGTCCTGCCCGCAGCCAGCTGCGCTTCGGATTGCGCCACGTCTGTGCGCGTAACTTCGCCGACATTGAAGCGATCGCGCGTTTGCTTGAGCGTCTGTTCGAGCACGCGCACGTTGCTGCGCTGAACTTCGAGCGTTGCCGCATCACGCAGGTAGTCCATGTAAGTTGTGGCGGCCTGCAGCAGCACCGTCTGCTCAAGCACACGCAGCGCCTCGCGAGACCCTGAGACCTGGCTCTCCGCAGCACGCGTCCTGTTGGCGGTCTGATTGCCGTTGTAGAGCGTCTGGTTGACGGTCAGGCTGGCGGCGTTGGGCTGAAGCAGACCGGAGATCGACCTGGCGCCGGGGGGGACGACGTTCTGCTGCGCCTGGATATCCTGATATTGATACCCAGTGCCGAGGGTCACATTGACCTTGGGGCGGTAGCCCGACAGCGCCTGCGGCACGTTTTCGTCAGTCGAGCGCACCTGGGCGCGCTGTGCGTTGAGCTGCGGATTGTTCTGATAGGCGCGCACCAAGGCGGCCTCGATCGTGTCCGCCAAGGCAGGCGTCGGCCCGGCAAGCGCCAGCACCAAGACCGAAACCGCAGCTCCGGTGAAGAGCTTCACCCCATGCATCCCAAAAATTCCGTTCATTCTAACGTCCGGCTCGTGCCCGCGAGCTGGGTTACCGTCTACCGAGTGGAGTCGTTGCCCCGTCGCAACATAGGACGCGGATTGGCGCGACGGAACTACCTCAAGGTAGTTCTCGGTGGAAACTCTTCACGTGCAGCATCCCGGCCACACTTCTGATTCAGAACGGGATTTTAACGGGCTTTGGAGCGTCAGAAGACGAAGGCGGCGGCCCGTTCCAGCCCTGGGAGGACCGGCGCAGCGGCATCGAACAGCGCCCGATGGCCGAATTCGCCGTGGGTATGGGTCACGATCACGGCTCGCGGCGGCCGGGATTCGGCAGATACCCCCACCAGACGCCCGCCTTCCCTAAGCTGCCCGAGCAGCCCTTCCGGCGTCACCTCGACAGCGCCATTGAGGATAATGACATCATACGGTGCGGCAGAGGGGTCACCCTCGGTGCAGGAAGCGGCCTTGCAAGTGACATTGGTAAGCCCGAGGGCGGCGAAGGCGTCCTTGGCTTTGGCAACCAGGGCCGAATCGCATTCCGTCGCGGTAACCCGACCCGCCAGCTTGGCGGCCAATGCCGCGAGGTAGCCCGTGGCGCAGCCGACGACCAGCACGTTGTCACCCTCGCCGATCTCGGCTGCCTGGAGCAGCTTACCGGTCAGCTGCGGCTTGATCAGGAACCGCTTGCCACCGCCCTCGCTCACATCGAGGTCGAGGTCGAGATAGGCCAAGGCCCGGCGGCTGGCCGGCACGAAGGCCTCGCGCGGAACCGTGAGCATGGCGTCGAGGACACGGCGATCAGTGACGTCGTTGGTGCGCACCTGGCCATCGACCATTTTGAGGCGCGCGGTCGAGAAACCGGACATTTGCGGACCCTGAAATGCGGACGATGCCGCGGACGAAAGTTGCCGGCATCTTTGGAACATGCCCGGCGAAAACGCAACATGGCCGTTGGCCTCCGCCGGCCAACGCCTCCGCGACTCGCCGCATCAGGGGGCGATGGACTATTCGATCGTCACCGCGAGGCGGCCGATCAGAGCGGCGACCTCGTCCAGCCGCGCCGAATCGGGCGTCTCGACCGCGCGCGCCAGGCAGGCGATGCATTCGTCGTCGCTGAGCTCGGGAATGTCGGCCGGCAGAATCGAGGGAGCCAGGTGGGCACGGTCGATCTGGATGTGGGGCATGGGAATCAGCTCCGTAAGAGTCCGGCCCTGCCAAGCTTGATTTGAATTAAGTCGATTTGGTGCCAAGCCGCACGGAGGCGAAGCTGCGGTCGGGACACGTTTGCTTGAACACTATTCTGCGTCGGATTCGGGCACGCACCGTGTTGAGAGATGGCCCGAGCGACATCGCGCGCCACATCAAGGCACGACTGCAAGCTACTGAAATTAAGGCGGAATTTGGCTCCCCGGGCTGGATTCGAACCAGCGACCATCCGATTAACAGTCGGATGCTCTACCGCTGAGCTACCGAGGAAAAGGCGAACCGTTCGTTCGCGCGCGGCTGCGTATAACAAAGCCGGTTGCGCTTGCAAAGGACGAATTCGTCATCTTCCGCAACGCGCCTGAGGAAGGGCCGGACGGCCCCTCCTCCGGGCCATGTCGGGCGGAAAACTATTCGGCGACGAAGGACGTGGTCTTGGTGCCGGAATCGTAGCGCAGCCGCAGCGCGGTGAACTTGCAGAGGTTGACGTTCTTCCAGAGCACCGACTCGTCGTAGTTCTGCCAGTCGACGCGGATGTTCCAGACGCATCCCTCGTCGTCATCGTCGAACTCGACATAGGTGCTCGCCTGGTTCTGCAAAACCTTGTCGAGCTCGTTGTCCCATTCGTCCAGGCCATCGTCCGGCGCGTTGAAGCCCAGGAATTTGATGGCATAGCCGGTCTCGTTGACGACGGTGACGTTGCGGGCGTCCGCCGCGAACGACGGTGTGGCGGCGATCGAAAGACCGATCGCGACCAGTGCAGCCAGAAAATCCTTCATGTGAAATTCCCCCGATCGAAACAGGCTTTAAGCGCCTGACGTCGATCGGCGCAGGCGCCGCGGCAACCAATGGCGTTGCCTCCAACGGTTCGTCCAGAGCGTGATCGAAAGGTTCAACACGCCTCGATCAGCACTCCGGAGCCGTGCGCGACGCGAGACGCGCACGGGGATTTCTTATCGATTCGAATTCTCCGCAGCAATGAACGGGCGTTCATAGATCGGCGGCGTTCGTTTTCTCCGCCGCGGGCGCCGGCACCGCGGCACCGTTGCTCTTGCCCGTCACGGCGCCGACCAGCGCCTGCACGGGATCATCGCCCGGCGCAAAACCGCTCTGGCGCAGGATCTCGTCGATCATCGGACGCAGCGCGTGCACCTTGAGCAGCTCGCCCGCGAGCCCTTCGCCGAAGCCGACATTGCCTCCGCCGGCGCCATTGCCGCCGAATGCGCCGCCGGTGTGCAGGATGCGGACGTCCTTCAGGTTGGCGATCGGCTTGACCATCTCGGCGAGGGCCGACGGCATGATCTCGATCCGCTTCTTTGCGATCTCGAAGTCGATGACGTTGTTGCCGAGCTTGTTCTGCGCCTCGTTCTTCATGGTGATGACGGCAGCTTCCGCCTCGCCGATGTTCCGGACGCCGACCGCCTTGATCTTGTTGGACTCGGCCTCCGCCGTCGCCAGCGTCTTGGTGGCCTCGGCGCGATCGAGCGCGGCTCTCTTCTCGGCTTCGGCCGCCACGATCACCTCGGTCGACTTGCGCTCGGCCTCGGTGCGCGCGACAAGCACCTGGGTGAGACGGGCACGATCGGCGACCTCGACGGCACGCGCGGTCACGACCTTTTCCTCCGCGGAGACGGCGATCGCTTCGGCCGTCTTGGCCTCGGCGACGGCTTCCGAGGCCTGCTTGCTCTTGGCCGCGATCTGGATCTCGTTCTTCTGGGTCGCGATCTGGATCTCGCGCTGCGCGTCGGTCTTGCGCTTGTTGATCGCCAGATGATGGGTTTCGCACGTGCTCTACCCATCCTACGACCTTGCAGACACACCTTCGTGTCCTCGCGGCTCATCTCGCCCGAGCTTTGCTTCATCGCGACACCCTCCGATGTCAGAGGGCGCAGGGAAGGCCGGGTGCCGACTGGCACCCGAGGTCCACTGTGCGAAAGGTGGCTACAAAATCTGCACAGCGGCATACAGGTGAAGCCCAACACACGGCCTTCCCTGCGCAGTGGTTTGACGGCTTATGCCGCGCTCTCCCCGGGGAGCGATGCACTATTGCCCCCGTCGCCTTGCGGATCGCTGATGCGCGTGCCCGGTCGGGCCGCCGCATCACCACAAGACTTGGCGCACAGACCCCGGGCGCCAGGACGACACGGTTTTGCCGTACGCAGATCACACCGGTCGTGTGCGCGACGGCCTTCGCTCACGGTTGCCCGCCCTGCGATGCCCATCGCGCCGATGTGACTAGCGTCCACCGCAGCTCACCCCGCGTGTCGTGACGATCGCGATACGCCCCTCTGACCGGGATGAGGTGGCGCACGAATACGCCAAAGCCGAATTTCGGTAAAGTGGAATCTTTTCGCCTGAGCGGATTGACCCGCGGCTTGGGTGTCTTGCCCGACGGGCAACGCAAGGGATTGTGGGGTCGCAGGGTGGGTTAGCGCAGCGTAACCCCACCCTGTCTATCTCCGCAGAAGCAGAAGTGGTGGGTTACGCCAGCCGACCAGCGCTTCGCGCAGCCGCTCGGCTAACCCACCCTACAAAGCACACATGCCTCACGGCCGCCGGCACACCAGGTCGATCTCGATCAGCGCGTCATAGGCAAGCCCGGTGACGCCGACGCAGGTGCGGGCCGGCAGCCGGTCGGGCGCGAAGTAGGTGCGGTAGGTCTCGTTCATCGCGGCGTAGTCTTCCTTGAAACGCGTGAGGTAGATCCGCGTCATCACGACGTGCTCGAGGCCGAGATCGATGCCGGCCAAAACCACTTTCAGGTTCTCCATCACTGCTCGCGTCTGCGCCACGATGCCGTCGGGCAGCACGCCCGGCGACTGCGGCGTGTCCGGCATCTGGCCGGTGACGAAGACAAAGCCGTCGGTCTCGACGGCGTGGCTGAAGGGCGCGACCGGCTTCGGTCCGCCGCTGATCATGTGGAATTTCACTTGGGATATCCTTGGGGTTAGGAGGCGTTCTCGAACAGGCGCTTGCTGAGGATGGCGTGCACGCCCCAATTGCCATCGACGACTTGCGTGACGCCGAAATCGACGGCGGCCGACATCAGCGCGATCGCCTCGTCCTCGCTGAGGCCCTTCACGTTCATCAGGAAGCGCCGCATCTTGCGGAAGGCATCCTTCATGGCAAGGTCGAGCGAGGACTTGGCGTAGACCTCGCTCTGCCCCTGCGCGCCGAACTCGGCGAGATAGTTGGGATGGCTGAAGCCGGTCAACACCCAGTCGGTCGCGGTCTCGATCAGGGGATAGGAGAGATCGGCGAAAGGCTGGCCGGCAAGGTCGGCCTTCTTGTGCAGGATCACCTCGAAGGTGCCGGTCATCGAGCACTCGATCGCGGTGCCGCTGAGTTCGCCGTCGCCCTGGGCTGCGTGGGGATCGCCGACCGACAGCAGCGCGCCGGGGACGGAGACCGGAAGATAGACGGCCGCCCCCTTCCCCAGCCGCCAATTGTCGAGATTGCCGCCGAAATAGGACGGCGGCACGGAGTCGACGAAATCGACCTCGCGCGGCGCCACCGCGATCACGCCGAAATGCGGCCGCAAGGGAATGCGGATTCCGTCGAGCACGGCGTGGCGGCGCTTGATCGTGGCGGGCATGACGGGAATGCCGGGATAGTCGTAGGTCGCGTGCACCACGCCGAACGGATCGGTCTGGGGCTCCCAGCGGTAGGAATACAGCGCGCGGGCGTGCGGCGCGTCGGTGTCGTCAAATATCTCGTAGATCGTCACGGCTTCGCGCGGCTTCGGACCGCCGAGAAACTCGTTGTAGTGATAGCCCCACCACGCCGCGACCGAGGAGCCGAACACGCGGCCGGCATGGATCGGATTGCGGCTTGCGCGCGGCACGATGTCGAGGATGCGCACTTCCAGAACGTCGCCGGGCTGGGCGTCCTTCACCGCGACGGGCCCGGTGCAGATGTGCACGCCAAACCCCTCGCCGGCGCCGCGGCCGAACACGCTGGCATCCATCGGCCCTGCCCCGCGGCGATCGACGTTCTTTCGATCGCGCGTCCATCCGAACACGCTCTCGGCGCCGGCATCGCCCGCGATCATCATGTCGGGTGCGTCGGAGGCGTGTTGGGTCAGCGTCTCGATGGTGATGGTGTCACCCGAAGCGATCTCGATCTGTGGCGGCAGTGAGCGGCTGAAATAGCCCCAATGGACGCGGCTGGCCCCGACCGGGAGATGGTGATGCCTGCGCTCCGTTGTCGTGCGCTCCTCGGCGCCGGCACACGCGACGCTGCTGCGTGCCTCCACGCTTGGATGCACCCGGAGCTGCGCCAGCGCCTCCTGCGGCCAGCCACGCTGACCGGCGACGCCGTGCTGCGAGGTCGCCCGCTCCGCCTCCTGCTGGCGGAACTCGCGCGGCGGCAGGCCGAAGCGATGGCGGAAGGCGCGGCTGAAATGCGCGGAATCGCCAAAGCCATAGGCGTAGGCGATCTCCGAGATCGAGCGATGCGCCTCCGCCGGATTGGACAGGTCGGCCCAGGCGCGCTGGAGCCGGCGTTCGCGGACGTAGTGGGTGAAATTATCGCCGACCGTCTCGAACAGCTTTTGCAGGTAGCGCTCGGAAATCCCCTCGGCCTCAGCGACGCGCGCGGGCACCAGCTCGGGATCGTCGAGCCGGCGCTCGATGGTCTGGCAGATCCGGTGCAGGAGCGCCGCCTGTGTCGCGCTCGAGCCAGCCTCGGACGTCGAGGCCGCCAGTTGATGCGCGAGCGTCAGGAGGAGATCGACGAGGCTCTGCGCGACCGCATTCCATTCGGCATCGCTCAAGCTGTCGAGCGTGCGCGCGGTCGCATCGAGCAGGCGCGCGAACACATCGGCAAAGCCGCCGGGCGGCACGACGCGGGGCTCGCCGAGCCGCGGCTTGCCCGAGAAGCGCCCGTGCAGCGCTTCGGAGGTCACCGACAGCACGATCGCGCGCATGTCGCGCTGGAACACGATGCTCCAGTCCCCGATGCGCGGCAGCAGCACGAGATGTCCGACGGGAACGATGCGGTGGCCGCCGGCGCTCTTCAGCACCATGCCGTCCTCGACCGGCATCAGTGCGATCGGAATGTCTTCGTTGAATTGCGAGAGCGGACCGATGGTCTGCGCGCCCGCGGCCATGCGCGTCAGCGCGACGCCCGCAGTATGGCGATGCGATGCGGTTGCATGTCCGTCAAGGAAGGAATGGCCGGTCGCCGGTTGCAGGCCGACGGCAGCCAGCACGTCCCGCCAGGCTTCGGGGCGGTCGTCTTGCGCGTAGGACTCGCTCGTGAACGGCCGGAAGCTCATCGGATCAACCCAGATTGCAGTTGATCGAAGCAACCTCTGTGCCAGACGCACGCGATCCTCCGTCGCTGCGACGGGCCGCAAATGGGGCTCGTTGGTCATCTGCTCATTCCGAAAACAGTCTAACTTTCAACATGTTAGAGCATGATGAGCTCGTCTTGACGCTCGTCATTCCGGGGCGTGCCCAAAGCGCGAACCCGGAATCCATCGGGCGCAGAAGACGGTGGTGAAATGGATTCCGGGTTCGACGCTTTGCCTCGCCCCGGAATGACAAGACGGAGAGATCTAATCGCACCGGAAGATGTTCTTGCGGATCGTGCCGTGGACGCCCCAATTGGCATCGACCACCTGGGTGACCCCGAAATCGGCGCCGACCGACAGCAGCGAGATCGCCTCGTCCTCGCTGAGGCCGTGCACGGTCATCAGGAACCGGCGCAGCTTGCGGAACGCATCGCGCATCGCACGGTCGAGGCTACTGTGATTGGCGATCTCGGTTTGTGCGTCGGCCCCGAGCGCGGCGAGATAGTTCGGAAAGGTGAAGCCGTAGAACGACCAGGCCTGCTCGGTCTCGAGCATCGGATGGTCGAGGCCTTCCAGATTGGTGCCGGCCAGATCGGCCCTCTTGTGCAGGATGAATTCGAAATCGCCGGTCAGCGAGGTCTCGATCGCGGTGCCGCCGAGCTCGCTGTCGCCCTGGGCGGCGTGGGGATCGCCGACCGAGAAATAGGCGCCGGGAACCGCGACTGGATAGAACATTCGCGCGCCCTTGCCGATGCGCCAGTCGTCGATGTTGCCGCCAGTGTAGCTCGGCGGGATCGAGCTGACGAAATCGGCTTCCGACGGCGCAAGGCCCATGGTTCCGAAATGCAATCGTGCGGGCACCTTCATGCTCGCGAGGATGTTCTCGCGCTTCTTAATGGTGGCGTGGTCGACGCGGACCCCGGGATAGTCGATGGTCGGATGCACGATGCCATCAGGGTCGGTCTGCGGCGTCCAGACATAGTTGTACACCGCCTTCGCGTAGGGCTCGCCCGAGGTGTCGAGCTCGAAGATGGTGACGACCTCGCGCGGCTTCGGCTCCTCGATCAGGTCGTGGTAGTGAAAGCCCCAGTTCGCTGCGACATTGGAGCCGAAGCAGCGGCCGGCATGGCAGGCGCTGCAGCTCGGCCGCGGCCTGATATCGAGGATGCGCACTTCGAGAATGTCGCCGGGCTCGGCGCCTTCGATCGCGACTGGGCCGGTGAGGAGGTGCACGCCGATCCCCTCGCCCGCGCCGCGGATGAACGGGCCTTCGACGGGGCCCGAGCCGCGCCGCGCCACCGCCTTGTGCTCCCGCGTCCAACGGAACACGCTCTCGGCGCCGGGATCGCCCTGGATCATGCGCTCGTAATCGTCGTTGGCGTGATGGGTCAGCGTCTCGATGGTGGCGCGGTCGCCCGAGCGCAGCGTCAGGGCCGGAGCGACCGTCTTGGAGAAATAGCCCCAGTGAACGGTTTTCGGCGAAACCGGCAGCGTGAAATGCGTCATGAGGTGGCCTCTTCGGGAGTCTTGAGCCTTGTGGACACTGCGCTCATCGGACCGCCTCCGGTGTCTTGTCGGCTTCCATTACGCTGAGGAAACGCGCGGTGAGCGGATTGCGGGGGGTGGAGAGCACCTCGTGCGCCGGCCCCTCCTCGATGATCGTGCCGCCGCTCAAGAAGGCGACGCGGTCGGCTACTTCATCGGCGAAGCGGATCTGGTGCGTCGAGATGATCATGGTGAGGCCGTCGTCGATGGCGAGGCGCCGGATCACCTCCAGCACCTCGTTGACGAGCTCGGGATCGAGCGCGGAGGTCGGCTCGTCCAGCAGCAGCACGCTGGGGTTCGGCGCAAGCGCCCGCGCAATGGCGACGCGCTGCTGCTGGCCGCCGGAGAGATGCCGCGGCAGCGCATCGGCGCGGTGCGACAGCCCGACCCGGTCGAGGAGCTCGGTGGCGCGGCGCTCGGCATCGATCCGGGGCATGCCGTGGACCCATCGCAGAGGACCGGCGATGTTCTCCTTTGCCGACAGATGGGCAAACAGATTGAACTGCTGGAACACCATGCCGACGCCGACCGTCGCCCGCTCGTTGGCGATCGCCCGCGGCGACAGCAGCTTGCCGTCGTCGTCAAAACCGAGACGCCGGCCGCCGACGCGCACGGTGCCGGCGTCCCAGTTTTCGAGATGATTGATGCAGCGGAGCAGCGTGCTCTTGCCGGAGCCACTGGGGCCGAGCAGCGCGACCACCTCGCCGACGCGGACCGTGAGGTCGAGACCTCTAAGCACCTTTTGCTGGCCATAGCTCTTGGTGAGGTTCTTGGCCTCGACCGCGATGTTGTTGCGCGCGATCGTCGCGGCGCGGCGGGTGCGCTCCTCGCGGGTCAGCGCCAGCGGCGCGGTGTCCGCGAGCTCTGCCTGTGCGGGCTCCGGATCATCAACGGTGACGGCTGCAAGTTCGAGCTTGGTGCCGAGATCGACGCGCCGCCACGGCAGGTAATCAGCAAGCTTGCGCTCGCGGCCCTTGGCACGGTCGAGGTCGAGCAGCCATTCGACGAACAGCTGGATGACGCTGATGGTGGCGGTCAGCACGAGATACAGAAGGCCCGAGGCGAAGAAGATCGAGAAGAAGTCGAAGGTCGAGGACGCCAGCTGGGTCGAGCGCAGCGTCAGCTCCTGGACCGCGACGACGGAGGCGAGCGAGGAATTCTTCAGCGCGCTCACCGCCTCGTTGCCGAAGGCCGGGATCATGGTGCGGATCGCCTGCGGCGCGATCACCCGCCACATCAGGATCCGCGGCGTCATGCCGAGCGCCTGGCCGGCGGTCACCTGCCCGCGATCGACGCCGAGCACGCCGGCCCGCAGCATTTCGGCGATGAACGGCGCCTCGTTGCAGGCGAGCGCGAGGCCGGCAGCCAGCACCGCCGGCAGCTTGATGCCGATATGCGGTAGCGCGTCGTAGGCGAACACCATCTGGAGGATCAGCGGCGTGCCGCGGAAGATCACGGTGTAGGCCCTGGCGATCGCCGCCAGCAGCCAGAAGCGGGAGAGCTGCATGCCGGCGAGGATCAATCCGAGGATCAATCCGCCGCCGAGCCCGAGGGCGGTCACCTCGAGGGTGAGCTCGATGCCCTCGAGCAGATACGGCATGCTCAGGTAATGGAGGAACAGCGACATCAGTCAGCCGTCAGGATGTCCGGCTCCTTGAAGTTGTTCACGTCGAGCCCATGCTTCTTGAGAAGCTCCATATGCGTGCCGGCCTTCTGCACCTCGATCAGCGCGGCGAGCACGGCGTCGCGGAATTTCGGCTTGTCCTTCGGGACGGCAATGCCGACCGAATACGGGATCGTCACCGCGATCGCCTTCTCCAACTTGTCCGGATAGGCCTTCACCGCGCTGTCGACGGTGTTGACGTCGTTGACATAGGTGTCGGCGCGGCCGGCGAGGATCGCCTGGATGCAGTTGGCGTTGTTGTCGTAGAGCTGGATGGTCGGCTCCGCCTTACCGGCCTTCTTGCATTCCGGGATCAGGGCCTGGATCAGGGGCACCTCGACATAGCCGGTGTTTTCCGCGGCAGCCGCACCGCACATCGACATGTTGATGCCGTTGATGCCCTTCGGATTGCCCTTGGCGACCAGCACGCCGTCGAACACCTTCGAATAGGTGATGAAGTCGGCGGCCTTGGCGCGCTCCTTGGTGGCGTAGATGTCGGAGATGACGATGTCGGCCTGTCCGGCGGCGAGCGTGGTCAGGAGCGCCGCGAACACCACGGGCTTGTAGGTCAGCTTGAAGCCGAGGCATTCGCCGATGGCTTCGCCAAGATCGATGTCGAAGCCGATATATTTGCTGGGATCCTTCGGGTCGATCGTCTCATAGCCCGGCGTGTGCGGGTTGATGGCGTTGACGAGCGTCTTGCCCTTCCAGTCCGGATATTTCTCCTGGAGCGCGGCGCAGGCGGCGGGCGCTGCGGCCTGCGCGCTGAGCGGTGCGGCGAGAACGCCGAGAGCGATGGCGGCGCCGAGCGCGGCCTTGTGCCACGGCAACGATGAGCGTGCGATCCCCCGCCGCACGTTCCTCCGTACGTGGGGCAATACCCGTCTCTCCATATCCAGCTCCTTCGAATTGTCATGGCACTGGCCATGTTCCAGATCTCGGGAGCGAGCCTAGGTGGAGTGCGCCGGGGAAAGCTTGTCCGCGGGCGTACAAAAAATTGGATGGAGGGGGCCCGCAATTTGGGCAAGCCGCTGCACAAAAACTGTTCGCAGGCTTTGCGCGCGGTGAACCGATATTCCGAATTCGGCGGAACCAAATGATCTCGTATCACGTAGGGGTCTGCACGATCAGGGAACCATTCGATTGGGTCATTTGACAGAGATGTGACGCGTTACGCGCGCATCTGCGTGCGATATCCGAAGCAAATCACCGCCCCTCCACAGCCTGTCCGCAGCATATCCACAGGGTGGCTATGCCGGATTCGCGAGGCCGCACGAGCCACTTGCTGCGCACAAACTCACAGACCCGCTATGTCAGCCGCCGGCCTGATCGAACACGGAGCGGCAAGCCTCGCTCAAGCTTGACCGGTTACGGCGCAGGCAGGCCGTGATGGCGCGGACATTGGGGATCTCGCCGGCGCAGAGCCGGTAGACGTCGGGGGTGCAGGCCCGGCGCTGCTCCGCCGTTCCCTGCTGCGCGTGAGCCGCGGAGGCAAACAGCGTCAGGAACAGTCCGACCGTGGAGGCGCGGCGCGCCCGGCTCTTCACACCCGCAAACCGCAAGAACCTTGCCTTCATGACGAAGTCTCCTGTCTGCGCTGCCCGCGTTGGCCGGTGTGTGCAGGGGTAGGAGAAATAAATCGCGGAGAATGTGATCCCTTTCACACTGGCAGCCAGCCCGGGACGCCTAAGTTCCCGCGGGGATTTTCAGGAATCGCTAACCATACGGGACCTGATCGCCGGATCGTTAAAATGCGAACGATCGGCTCAATCGGGCAACAAACCGGCTTTGCGACATTGCGCCATCCGCGTTCCGGAGGGTGCGATGAGCGAAGCCGAATTCAACTTGCTGCTGGATGCCGTCCGCGACGCCATCGTCCATGACGATTTTGCGCCCGCGCCGGAGGAGGAATTCGTGCCCCGCTCGTGGAGCTTCGACGCAACGCCCAAAGCCGCCAATGACAATGAGGGCGCCTGGCCCATGCTGCCGTTCCCGGACGGCTGGTACGCGGCCTGCTGAGGCCACCTTCACCGTGAACGGATGCGCCCGCCTGCTGGGCGGTTTGGCATCGCCATGCGCCGGGACCCGGCGCGGCCACGATCAATTCTTGACGCGCTCCTCGCCGTCCTGCGGCACCCGGTCGGGTGCGGCCGGCGGAAAGATGCTGTCATAGATCGCACGGGCCTCGCGAATGAGACGGGCCCGCTCCAGCTCGGATTTCGGGACAAATCGAACGACGTCGCTCACGTGCTCTCCAGCTTTCAGGGTTCGTGACGCATCACTTCGCAGATGCGAAGTCTATGCCATCGGGCCTGAATCGCTGGTTTCCGCCAAGCCCCGGGCAAACCCGGTGGCCGCGTCCCGCCCCACCGCGACAGCCGACGGCGAGCGGCATCGGTGGAACCTGCGCCGAATTTGATTTTTGGCTGAAAAATCAGAAGCTTGTGATGGAGGCCACGACCAGAATTGAACTGGTGTACACGGTTTTGCAGACCGTTGCGTAACCACTCCGCCACGTGGCCCCGTAAGGGCGGACCAATATAGGGGATCAATGGCTTAGGCAACCCCGACCGGGCGGCTAAGCCTTCGCGCCAGCGAGATATCGGCCGAGAATCTCCTCGGTCGCGCCGGCAGCGGCGAACCAGCAGGATCGCGCGGATGATGTTGGCCGACCTCAGGCTCGCTTGCCCCGCCGGACACCGCGCCGGCGGTCCTTGACCACCGGCTTCGGCGCCAGTTCAGGCATCTCCGCCTGCACCTCGCGATAGCGCGTCAGCATCCGCTCGAAGCTCGCATGCAGCGTCTCGGCGATGTCGGGGCGCCGCTCTAGGCCTGCCAGGATCGCAGCAGCCGCTTCGATGGTCGACAGCCCGTCCTTGCGCGGCTCCTTGCGCAGGCGCCCGTAGCGCGAGGGGCGCGACGGGTTGAGGATCACGCGCTGGCATTTGAGCATCCACGGATTGCGCCACCACAGCGCCTTGGCCTGGCTCCAGGTGCCGTCGAGCAGCACGACGCCTTCGAGCTTGCCGAGGATCGCGCGCTGGTTGTCCGCGACCTCGCCCTTTCGGTTGAGCGCGACGATCTCGGCCTCGGCTTCGAGATCGGCCGCGCGGGCCGAGCCAAGATAGAGCACGGCCCAGTGGGAGGCATTCTCGACCGGCTGCCCGAGCGCCTTGGACAGGCTCGGCCAGGACAGGCCGACGCGCACCACGGCATTGGGGAAATGCTTCGCGGTCAACCGCGCGGTACCGAGCGCCCTGTCCTGCTCCTGCGGATGCTGGAGGATCAGGAGCCCGAGGCGATTTTCGATGGGCGCGACGCTGTCGCAGATGCACAGCGGCATCGGCTTCTGGCAGTGCGGGCATTCGGGGATCGGGTCGGCCGGCGCGGCGGCGGTGGGGTTCGACATGGCCGCCGCTATACGCTTTGCACCGCGGTTCAACAACCTATTCCGCCGGTGCGGGCAGCGGACGCGGCCCTGTTCGCCGCCGCAGGCGGTCGATCAGCAGGTAGATAACGGGCGTGGTGTAGAGCGTCAGGATCTGCGAGACGAACAGGCCGCCGATGATGGTGATGCCGAGCGGACGGCGGAGCTCGGTGCCGGGCCCGGTCGCAACGACCAGCGGAATGCCGGCGAACAGCGCCGCCATCGTCGTCATCAGGATGGGGCGAAACCGGGCCTGGCAGGCCTCGAAGATCGCCTCCGCCGAGGACAGGCCGCGCTGGCGCTCGGCGTCGAGCGCGAAGTCCACCATCATGATGCCGTTCTTCTTGACGATGCCGATCAGGAGGATGATGCCGACGAAGGCGATCACCGTCAGCGGCGTGTTGGTGATCTGCAGGGCCAGCAGCGCGCCGAGGCCGGCCGAGGGCAGCGTCGAGATGATCGTGAGCGGATGGGCGAGGCTCTCATAGAGCACCCCTAACACGATATACATCGCCACCAGCGCGCCGAGGATCAGCAGCGGCTGGCGGCCGCTGGTCCTGGCAAAATCGCCGGCATTGCCGTCAAAACTGCCGCGGATACCTTCCGGCATATGCAGCTCCTCGACCGCCCGCTGGATGTTCTGCGTCGCAGCCTGGAGCGGCACGTCCGGCAGCAGGTTGAACGACACCGTGGTCGAAGGGAACGACTGCGAATGATAGACCGCGAGCGCGGCAAGGCCGCGCGTCGCGCGCACCACGGCCGACAGCGGCACCTGCACGTCGCCGGCGCCGGCGACATAGATGCGATCGAGGTTGGAAGGATCGACCTGGAATTTCGGGTCGATCTCCAGCACGGTCATGTACTGGTTACGCTGGGTGTAGATGATCGAGATCTGCCGCTGCGAGAACGCGTTGTTCAGCGCGTTGTCGATGTCCTGAACCTTGACGCCGAGCGCCGAGGCCTTCTGGCGGTCGATGCTGAGCGTCAGTTGAAGCCCGCCGGGATCGCGATCGCTGGAAATGTCGGTGATGCCTTCGACGCTCTCCATGCGCTTGGCGACGATCGGCGCCCATTTCTGCAACAGGTCGAGATCGGTCGAGGAGAGCGTGTACTGGTAGTCGGAATCGCTCTGCCGTCCGCCGGCGCGCACGTCCTGGGCGGCGAACATGAACAGGCGGATGCCGGGCACCGGGAACAGCGCGCGCCTGAGACGGTCGATCACGACCTGTGTCGAGACGTGGTCGCGCTCCTCCGGCGGCTTCAGGCTGATGAACATGGTGCCGCGGTTCGAGGTCGCCGCCCCCGGGCCCCCGCCTCCGCTGCCGACGGTCGAGCCGATGCCGGCCACGGCCGGATCCTGCATCACGATGTCGGCGAGCCGCTGCTGGAGGCTGAGCATCGACTGGAACGAGATGTCGGCCGAGGCCCGCGTCGCGCCGATGACGAAGCCGGAATCGTCGGTCGGGAAATAACCCTTGGGGACCTTGATGTAGAGCGTCACCGTGAGACCGATGGTGGCGAAGAACACCAGCAGCGTCAGCAGCGGGAATTCCAGCACGGTGCGCAGGGTGCGGGTGTAGAAGGCGACGATGCGCGACAGCGAGCCCTCGATCAGGCGATCGAACAGCGTCGCCGTGCCGGAGGTGGTCTGCCGGATGTAATGGGCGCAGATCATCGGCGTCACGGTCAGCGACACCAGCGTCGAGACCAGGATCGCGAAGGTGAGCGTCAGCGAGAATTCGCGCAGCAGGCGGCCGACGATGCCGTCCATGAAGATCAGTGGGGTGAAGGCGGCGATCAGCGACAGGCTGATCGACACCACGGTGAAGCCGATCTGCTTGGCCCCCTCCAGCGCCGCCTGGAACGGCCGCATGCCGTGCTCGAGATTGCGGAACATGTTCTCGATCATGACGATGGCGTCGTCGACCACGAAGCCGACGGAGATCGCGAGCGCCATCAGCGACAGATTGTCGATCGAGAAGCCCGCGACCCACATCCCGGCGCAGGTGCCGGCCAGCGCCAGCGGCACCGAGATTCCGGCCGCGATCGTCGGCGTCACGCGCCGCAGGAACACGAACACGACGAGCATCACGAGGATGGCGGTTGCCAGCAGCGTCCACTGCATGTCCAGGACGCTGGCGCGGATCGTGCTGGTGCGGTCGACCAGAGTGGAAATGTCCACGCCGGCCGGAATCCATTGCTTCAGCTCGGGGATCAGCGCCTTCACGCGGTCGACGGTGTCGATGACGTTGGCATCGCCCTGCTTGGTGATCTGGATCAGCACCGCCGGCTGCTTGTTGAACCAGGCGATCGAGCGGGCGTTGCGGACGGAGTCCTCGATTTCGGCGACGTCGGAAAGCCGGACGAAATTGCCGTTGGAGCTCTTGATGACGATGTCGCGGAACTCTTTCGCGGTGCGCATCTGCTTGTTCAGCGACAGCGTCTCGCTCTGGCGCTCGCCGTTGAAGATGCCGACGGGACCAAGCGGATTGGCGTTGACGATTGCGGTCCGCACGTCGTCGGTGGCGATGCCGGCGTTCGACAGCGCGACGGGGTTCAGCTGCACCCGCACGGCCGGCTGGTCGGCGCCGCTGACCGTCACGTCGCCGACCCCCGGCACCTGCGAGATGCGCTGCGCCAGCACCGTATCGGCGACGTCGTAGATCGCGCTCGCAGACAGTGTCTTCGAGGTCAGCGCCAGCACGAAGACGGGCGCGCCGGCCGTGTTCGCTTTCCGGAAGCGCGGCAGGGTCGGCAGATCGCTCGGCAGGTCCACCAACGAGGCGTTGATCGCGGCCTGCACGTCGCGCGCGGCCTTGTCGATGTTGCGGCCGATGTCGAACTGGAGCTGGATGTTGGTGACGCCGAGCGACGACGTCGAGGTGATCTGGTTGATGCCCGATATCTCGCCTAACCGCCGCTCCAGCGGCGAGGCCACAGTCGCCGCCATCACGGAAGGGTCGGCGCCGGGCCGGCTGGCCGAGACGAAGATGGCGGGGAAGTCGACGTTCGGGACCGAGGCGACGGGCAGGAACTCGTAGGCGACGACACCCAGCAGGAACAACCCGATCGACAGCAGCGTGGTCGCGACCGGGCGGCGGATGAAGGGCTCCGAGATCGATGCCATCACTGCATCCCCTCGGTTGCGCCCGCGACCGGCGGGCCGCCGGATTCGGCAGGCGGCAGCGCCTGCTCGAGGCGGCGGTTAATGCGGTCGAGCGCCAGGTAGATCACGGGCGTGGTGTACAGCGTCAGGAGCTGGCTCAGCAGCAGGCCGCCGATGATGGAGATGCCGAGCGGAAAGCGCAGCTCGGCGCCGGTGCCGCTCTCGATCGCCAGCGGCAGCGCGCCGAACAGCGCGGCCAGCGTCGTCATCATGATCGGGCGGAAGCGCAGGAGACACGCCTGCACGATCGCCTCGTTCGGCGACATCCCCTGCCCGCGCTCGGCCTCGAGCGCGAAGTCGATCATCATGATCGCGTTCTTCTTGACGATGCCCATCAGCAGGATGATGCCGATCAGGCCGATCACCGAGAGATCCTGTCCGCACAGGACCAGCGCCAGGATCGCGCCGACGCCGGCCGAGGGTAGCGTCGACAGGATGGTGATCGGATGGATGTAGCTCTCATAGAGCACGCCGAGCACGATGTAGATCGTGATGACGGCGGCGAGCAGCAGCCAGGGCTGGCCGGCGAGCGCCTTGGCGAATTCGGCGGCATCGCCGGCATAGACCCCGACGATGCTGTTGGGCATTTCGATGCGGGTCTCGATCGTCTTCACCGCTTCGACGGCATCGCCGAGGGCTGCGCCCGGCGCGAGGTTGAAGCTGAGCGAGATCGCCGGGAATTGCGCCTGGTGCGAGATCGCCAGCGGCGCCGTGGTGCGCTTCAGCGTCGCCACCGCCGACAGCGGCACCTGGGCGTTGGGCGCGCCGACGATGGCGCTCGCGGCGCCCGGCAAATAGAGCTTTGACAGGATCGAGGGATCGCGCTGGTACATCGGCAACGCCTCCAGCACGACGCGGTACTGGTTGGCCTGGCCGTAGATGGTCGATATCTGCCGCTGCGCGAAGGCGTCGTTCAGCGTGTCGGTGATGCCTTGCAGGCTCACGCCGAGCTGGCCCGCCCGCGTTCGATCCACATCGAGCTGCGCCCGCAGGCCGCCCTCCTGCGCCTCCGAGGAAACGTCGCGGAACAAGGGATCGCGCCGCATCTCCGCAACCAGCTTGCGCGCCCATTCAGACACCAGCGCCGCATCGGTGCCGGTCAGCGTGTACTGGTATTGCGAGCGGCTCGACTGGGTCGAGATCTGCACGTCCTGCACCGGCTGGAAATAGACGGTCATGCCGGGGATGCCCGACACCCTCTGCTTCAGCCGGGTCACGACCACGCTGACGTCGTCACGCCGCTCGCCGCGCGGTTTCAAGGTCATGACGAGACGGCCGACATTGGTGGTCGGATTGACCGAGCCGGCGCCGATCACCGAGACGACGCCGACCACGTCGGGGTCTGCCTTGATGGCGTCGGCGGCCTCGGCCTGCCGCTTCTGCATCTCCGCGAACGAGACGTCGGGTCCGGCCTCCGTCACCGCCGTGATCGAGGCGGTGTCCTGAAGCGGCAGGAAGCCCTTTGGCGCCACGACGTAGAGGACGAGGGTTGCGATCAGCGTGGCGAAGGTCACGACCAGCGTGGCGCGCTGGCGCTCCAGAACCCAGAGCAGCGTGCGGTGATAGAACTCGACGGTGCGGTCGATGAAGCGGCTGATCGCAGCGAGGCCCGGCACCGCCACTTCCTCATGGGCGTGCCTCAGCAGCCGCGAGCACATCATCGGCGTCAGCGTCAGCGAGACCACGGCCGAGGTCACGACCGCGATCGTCAGCGTCAGCGCGAATTCGCGGAACATGCGCCCGACGAGGCCCGACATGAACAGAAGCGGGATGAACACCGCGATCAGCGACACCGTCAGCGAGATCACCGTGAAGCCGATTTCGCTCGCGCCTTTCAGCGAAGCCTCCATCGGCCCGTCGCCATTCTCCATGTGGCGGACGATGTTCTCGATCATCACGATGGCGTCGTCGACCACGAAGCCGGTGCCGATCGTAAGCGCCATCAGCGACAGATTGTCGAGGCTGAAGCCGGCAAAATACATGATGCCGAAGCTCGTGATCAGCGACAGCGGCAACGCCACGCCCGCGATCAGCGTGGCCCTGAGCGAGCGCAGGAACAGCAGCACCACCAGCGTCACCAGCACGACGCTGAGGATCAGCGTGAACTGCACGTCGCGCACCGAGGCGCGGATGGTGACGGTGCGGTCGGAGACGATGGTGAGGTTCACGCCGGCCGGGATCGCGCGCTGGACCTTCGGGATTTCGGCGCGGATCTGGCTGACGACGTCGATGACGTTGGCGCCGGGTTGGCGCTGGATGTCGATGATGACGGCCGGCGTGCCCTGGTACCAGCCGCCAGTGCGGTCGTTCTCCAGGCCATCGACGATCTGCGCGACGTCGGCGATCGTGACCGGCGAGCCGTTGCGATAGGCGATGATGACAGGCTTGTAGGCCTCGGCGGCGGCGATCTGGTCGTTGGCGGCGATGATGTAGGATTGCTGCGCGCCGTCGAGCGAGCCCTTCGGACCCGAGACGTTGGCATTGGCGATCGCGGTGCGCAGATCCTCCATAGCGATGCCATAGGCCGCCAGCCGCGCCAGATCCGCCTGGATGCGCACGGCCGGCTTCAGCCCGCCGAGCACGGAGACGCGCCCGACGCCGGAGATCTGGCTCAGCCGTTGCGCCAGAAGCGTATCGGCGATGTCGCTCATCGCCCGCAGCGAGATCGTGTCCGAACGCAGCGCCAGCGTCATGACAGGCGCATCCGCCGGGTTCACCTTGGCGTAGGTCGGCGGATATGGCAGCGTCTTGGGCAGCACGCCGGCTGCGGCGTTGATCGCGGCCTGGACGTCCTGGGTCGCGCCGTCGATGTCGCGGTTGAGGTCGAACTGGAGCGAGATCTGGCTGACGCCGAACGAGCTCGTCGAGTTCATCGCCGACAGCGACGGGATCTGGCCGAGCTGCCGCTCCAGCGGCGCGGTGATCAGCGAGGCGATCACGTCGGGGCTGGCGCCCGGCAGCTGCGTCGTCACCTGCACGGTCGGGAAGTCGACCTGCGGCAGCGCCGAGACCGGGAGCGAGAAATAGCCCAGCAGCCCGCCGATCAGGAGCGCGATGCCGAGCAGCGAGGTCGCGATGGGACGGCGGATGAAGGGTTCGGAGACACCCATGGGATGCGCCTGCCGCTCAGGCGGCTGTTGTCGGGATCATGGCTGCTTGGCTCCACTTCCCGTTGCCCCGGGTCCCGGTGCCGGCCCGGTCTGTCCCTTCTGGTCGCCTTCGCTGCTGCTCCGCTTGGCGCGGGGCTCGCCGTCCTTTTGGCCGTCCTTGGCGCCATCCTTTTTCTGAGCGTCCGGCCCGCGCGAGCGCTTGCGCGGCGCGAGGTCGGCCGACGGCGTCTGGTCGTCGCGTCCGACGACGACCTTTGAGCCATCGGACAGATTGGCAAAGCCTGTCGTCACGACGCGGTCGTTCGCCGACAGGCCGCTAGCGATGACGGCGTCATGCTCGTTCTGCTGGGTCACCGTCACGGGCTTGGCCGAGACGACGTTGTCTTCGCCGATGACATAGCTGAAGGTGCCGATCGGACCGCGCTGGACCGCCGACGTCGGGACGACCAGCGCCTGCATCAAGGTCTCGACCTTGAGGCGGACATTGACGAACTGGCCCGGCCAGAGCTGGTAATTGGCGTTGGGGAACTCAGCCTTGAGCCTGAGCGTGCCGGTGGTCTGGTCGACCTGGTTGTCGATGCCGGTCAGCTTGCCGGTGTCGATCACGGTGACGCCGTCGTTGCCGAACACGTCGACCGCGAGCGCGCCCTTGGCGGCGGCCGCATTGACTCGCATGATCTGCTGCTGCGGCAGGCTGAACCACACCGCGATCGGCTGCAATTGCGTGATGACGACGAGGCCGGTGGTGTCGGCGGCGTGGATGATGTTGCCCTGGTCGACCTGGCGCAGGCCGGCGCGCCCCGAGATCGGCGCAACGATCTTGGTATAGCTCAGCGTCGCCGCCGCATTGTCGATCGCGGCCTGGTCGGCCTTCACCAGCGCCTCGGTCTGGGCGACCAGCGCGCGCTGCGTATCGGCCTGCTGCTTGGAGCCGGCGTTGGAGGCGGCGAGCTGCTCGTAGCGGGTGAGGTCAATGCGCTGGTTGGCGAGCTGGGCCTGGTCCTGCGCCTTCTTGGCGACCGCCTGATCGTACGTCGCCTGATAGAGCGCTGGATCGATCTCGCCGACCACGTCGCCCTTCTTGACGTCCTGGCCTTCGGTGAAATTGACCGCGATCAGCTTGCCGTCGACCTGCGAGCGCACGGTCACGGTGTTGAGCGCGCGGATCGCGCCGACGCCGTCGAGATAGACCGGGACGTCCTGGATGCGGGGCGTTGCCGCCAGCACCGGCACCGGCAGATCGGGGCGCTGGTTGCGGCCGTTCGCCTGCTGCGGCTGCTGATGCCACACGGTCCAGCCGAGATAGCCGAGGCCGCCGAGGATCGCGAGCGTGACCAGAGTCAGGATGAAGCCGCCGCGCGACGATTTCCTCACCGTCCCCGCCTTCGCGTCAACCTTCTTATCCGGCTTAAAGAGCATTGACCGGTTTCTCCATCCTCGGTTCCCAGCCGCCGCCGAGCGCCTGATACAGGCTGACGATGGCGAGAAGCCGTGCGAGTTGGGCCTGCGACAGCGCGTCTTCCGCCTGGAACAGGGTCAGCTGGGTGTTGAGCACGGTCACGATATCGGCGGTGCCGGCGCGCAATTGCTGCTCCGACAGATCGAACGCGCGCCGCGAGGCGGTGACGACATCGCGCTGCAATTGCAGCTTGATCGTAGTCTGCTTGATCGAGAACAGCGCATTGTCGACGTCGGCGAAGGCCTGGACGATGGTCTTGCGGTAGGTCTGGAGCAGTTCGTCCTGCCGCGCCTTGGCAAATTCGAAATTGCCGAGGATCTTGCCGCCGTCGAAGATCGGCTGGGTGGCACTGCCGACCAGCTGGAAGAAGGCCGCATGCGGCTGGAACAGCGACACCAGCGCCGAGCTCTGATAGCCGCCATTGCCGGTGAGCTGGATGGTCGGAAAGAACTGCGCGCGGGCATTGCCGATGTTCGCGGTCGCCGAGGCGAGCTGCGCCTCCTGCCGGCGGATGTCCGGCCGCTGCGTCAGCAGCTCCGACGGCAGGCCGGGCGTCACGCGCGGGATCGCGATCCGGTCCAGGGAGCCGCCGAGCACGCGCACGCTCTCGGGCGGGCGCGAGACCAGCACGGCGAGCGCGTTGACGTTCTGGTCGAGCGTCTGGCGCAGCGGCGGCACCAGCGCCTTCTGGTTGGCGACCACGCTCTCCTGCTGGGCAACGTCGAGATCGGTGCCGGTGCCGGCCTTGCGACGCTCCTTGACGGCATCGAGGATGCGTTGCGCGCTCGCGATGTTGCGCTGGGAGGTCCTGAGGCGATCCTGCGAGGTCAGCACCTGGAAATACGCGTTGGCGACACTCGCCAGTGTCGTGAGCGCGACGACGTCACGATCGAAGCGGTTGGCGTTCGCTGTCTCCTCCGCGGTCTGGAGTGCGTCGCGATTCTGGCCCCAGAAATCGAGTTGGTAGCTCGCGCTGAGCGAAGCCGAATAATTGACGACCTCGCGGCCGCCGTTGGTGAGACCCGAGGACGACGAGCCCGAGGTGCGTGAATAGGTTTCCGATCCGCCGGTCGACACGCTCGGCAGCAGCGCAGCGCCCGCCTGCCGCGCCTGGGCGTCCGCCTGGACGATGCGCGAGACGGCGGCGGCGATGTCGAGGTTGACGGTCTGCGCCTCCTCTATCAGCTGCGTCAGCTCGGCGGAACGGAAGCCGCGCCACCAATCCAGCGACGGCGGCGTATCCCCCTTCCCGGCGTATTTGTACTGCGTGGGAACATCGAGCGCGGGATCCGGAAGATCCTGCGTCAACACGCAACCGCCTGAACCGGCGGCGAGGCACAGCACCGCAAGCCAGCGCGCCGCACGACGCGTCCGGGACGCAGAACCTAGAGACCGCCGCATGACGGTCGCCAGAACATGCTGTGTCACTTCCACCCCCCGCCGGGCAGACCGAGCCGCCACCGCGCAGCCGGATTAACCGATTCGCGGCCGGACAGTCGGGGGGCTTTGTGTAGCTCGATCACAACGGTGATGCTTTCAGCGGAACTTTGAGCTTCATACTAGCCGGGCGCGGAACAGCGGGACAGTCCCGCAGGTGCGAGATGGCGACCCGGATGCGCGGATATCCGCGCCATGAAAGTGCAAGATATGGCTGTCTTGCAAAGACTTCTCGTATTTTTCCGCCATCGCGAAGCGGATTCAAGCTTACCAAGATTTCATGTGATATTGGCGCCACACCCACACGGATCCGTTTGATCCGGCGGAGCATTGGTCGGCAACAAGCTTTATGCGGCTTTGGCTCCACCTCAAACCACGGCGGGCCATCGTCACGAAGCCGGCAGTGATCGAGAAGGAATATGCAGCTGTTGTGCAGATGTGTCGTCCGCCATCTCGCCCCGGCGGAGATTGGGCGCCAAGGTTCATCGCGACGACCATTATCTTCCATGCCCTGACAGTTGTCGGACAAATCATTCCACCGAAATCCGGCGCCGCAGCTCAGGATCGCCCGCGCTCATCTTCCCCCGAAATATGGTTGCCCGGAGGGGCACTTCCACCCGTTTCGCCGCAGCGCAAAAGCCTTCCCCTTTGGCCTCCCAGGCACTAGGTTCTGGCCAACCTGATCAACCCCTTGCCAGTGATTTCCCCCTGACATGACCATTCGAAACGACGTTGTCGAAGCCATTGGCAACACCCCGCTGATCAAGCTCAAGCGCGCCTCGGAGGCGACCGGCTGCACCATTCTGGGCAAGGCCGAGTTCATGAATCCCGGCCAGTCGGTGAAGGACCGCGCCGGCAAGTGGATGATCCTGGAGGCCGAGAAGCGCGGCGAGCTCAAGCCCGGCGGCCTCGTGGTGGAAGCGACCGCCGGCAATACCGGCATCGGGCTCGCGGTCGTGGCGAGTGCGCGCGGCTATCGCACGCTGATCGTGATCCCGGAGACGCAGAGCCAGGAGAAGAAGGACTTTCTCAAGCTGTGCGGCGCCGAGCTGATCGAGGTGCCGGCGCTTCCTTACGCCAATCCCAACAACTACCAGCATGTCGGCCGCCGGCTCGCCGACGAGCTGCGCAAGACCGAGCCTAACGGCGTGCTGTTCGCCGACCAGTGGAACAATCTCGACAATGCGAAAGCGCATTACGAGTCCACGGGGCCGGAGATCTGGGAGCAGACCGGCGGCAAGGTCGACGGGTTCGTCTGCTCGGTCGGCAGCGGCGGCACGCTCGCCGGCGTCAGCCGCCTTCTGAAGGAAAAGAACAAGAACGTCCGGATCGCCTGCGCCGACCCGCACGGTGCCGGGATGTTCGAGTATTTCAGGACCGGCGAAGCCAAGGCGACGCCGGGCGGTTCGATCACCGAAGGTATCGGCCTCAACCGGGCGACCGCGATCGTCGAGAGCGCGAAGGTCGATGACGCCTATCTCATTCCCGACACTGACGCCGTCACGGAGATCTACGACCTGCTCCAGCACGAGGGCCTGTGCCTCGGCGGCTCGACCGGCATCAACATCGCCGGCGCGATACGCCTCGCCAAGCAGCTCGGCCCCGGCAAGACCATCGTCACCGTGCTCTGCGATTCCGGCAGCCGCTATCAGTCAAAACTGTTCAATGCGGACTTCATGCGCGCCAAGAACCTTCCGGTGCCGGAATGGCTGGAGAAGCGCAGCAACATCAAGCCGCCCTTCGTTTGATCGTCGCGGTTCGGCTGGTTCACGCCACCTCGCCGCGTTCCGAGGCAACCGCACAATAGTCGCGCCAGAACTGGCGATAACCCGCTTCGACCTCGCGCGTGTAGATCTCGACATTGCCGGCGGGCGAGGCCGCGATCTGAGCCGGCAAATCCGCGCGCAACTTCGCCAGATGAGCGGGCTGCGCCGCAAATTTGCACGCGATCGCGGCATAGCCCGCGTCGTCATCGGCAACCCAGTCGGCAAGACCGACGGCCGCCACGATGGAGGCACCGGCGCGCGAGGAGGCACCTTTACCGAGCTTGGCGACGACCGGAACGCCCGCATAGAGGGATTCCCAGGTGCTGACGCCGCCATTTTGCGGGAACGTGTCGAGCGAAATATCGACATTGGCAAAGGCCCGCAGATGCTCGGCGCGCGGGCTCGAGCCCAGGCAAGTGATGTTTGCTTCGGCGACGCCATGCGCCACGAACCGCGCGATCAGGCGGTCGCGCACCAAGGGATCGTCAAGCATAGTATGCTTGATGATGATTTTCGACCCGGTCACCTCACGCATGACGCGCGACCAAACGCGGATCGCCTCATCCGAAATCTTGTAAATCCGGTTGAACACGCCGAAGGTCACGTAGCCATTGCGGAGCATCGGAAGCTCCGAGGGCGGCACATCCAGGATCGGATCGATCGTGATCAGGCAGGGCAGATCATGGACCTTCTCGGCCAACAGATGGCGGGCCGATTGCGGAATGAAGACCGGATCCGCGAGCACATAGTCCATGGTCCGAAGGCCAGTGCCGGTCGCGTGTCCGAATCCAGAGACCTGGATGGGGGCCGGCTTCCGCGCAAAGACAGGGAGCCTGTTGCCGGTCGTGTGTCCGGACACGTCGATCAGGATATCGACCTTGTCGGCCTCGATGCGATCGGCCAATTGATCGTCCGAGAGCCGCCCGGCCTCGACCCAGACGTCCGCCAGCGACTCGAATTTGGCGGTCACTTCATCTCGTACCGGTGAGCACGAATAGCAGACGATTTCGAATTTGCTATGATCGTGATGAGCGAGCACTGGCAACAGCGTGAACCCTGCCGAGTGGAACCAGAACTCGGCAGCGACATAGCCGATCACGATCCTCCTGTCGGGATCGAACTGCCGGGGCGCGAGCTTCCTTTGCGCCAATTTGACGCCGATTGCGTCCCACCACTGCGTTCGGGCGGCCTGCTGAACAGCGAAATCGGCGTCGGAGAGATAGTCCAGGAAAAAGATCTTCCGCCCGATCAGGCTGGCATCCGTCACAATGGCCAGCGCGGCATCCAGCAATTCGATCGCCGGTGCGATCTCTCCCTGGTTTGCAAAACAAGCACTCATCAGCGCCATCGCGCTCGCGGAGCGCGGATTTTCCTCCAGCAACGTGGTGCAGGCCAGGATCGCCTGCGCCGTATTTCCCACGGCGAGCGAGACTTGCGCCTTCCCCTGCAAGGCAACCTCGAGCTTGGGCGAAATCGCAAGGGCTGCGTCAAAATCCGCAGCCGCCTGTTCCAACCTCGACATCTCAAAATTGAGCCGTCCGCGGTTCGCCAGGATCTTCGCCGAACCTGGCCTGATCGCGAGCGCCGCCTTGAGCGCGCCCTTTGCCTCGTCGAAGTTCTTGTGCTCGATATTGACCAAACCTTTGCCGACGAGCGCCTCCACGTTTCGCGGCTGAAACAGCAGCGCCCGCTCGAAACTTTGCCTGGCGCGATCAAGCTGGCGCAGCGCAAGCTCGGCCAGGCCACGGTTGCAGAACGCGTCGGCATAGTCAGGCTTTAGCCTGATCGCGCGATCGTACATCTCGATCGCCTGCTCGGGCAGGTTCATGTTGAGCAAGGTATTGCCGAGGCCGGTCAGGGCCGGCGTGAAATTCGGCTTCAGCGCGATCGCCTTCTCCTGACAGGCGCGAGCGGCCTCGAATTTCTGAAGAACGACGTACACGGCCGCGAGATTGTTGTGGGCCTCGTGCGAACGCGGATCGATCGCGATCGCGCGCTCGAGCAGCTGTTGCGCCTCTTCCAGGCGCCCGCCCTGTTGCACAGACAGGCCGAGCAGGTGCGTGGCGTCGAAATGATCCGGAACGGCTTGCACGATCTGGCGGCAGAGCGCCTCGGTCTCCGCATACCTGCCCTGGCCATAGGCGCTTGCCGCGGCAGAGATGACGGCGTCCGCCTGCTTTTTCAATTTCTTCTGCAATCGCGCATTCTGGAATGCGCGCGCGCCGGCGCTGCTCTGCAAGGTGTCTCTCCGGAAGATGGCCCGCGGCGAGTCTAACTGATTCGCGCGGCGGGCCGGCCGGTCGGCGGGACCGGAAATCCTTCCGGGCTATTCCGGGGCTCGCTGCAGGATCCGGCTCAGGAACCGCTAGGTGCGTCTGTCCCGCTTACCGCAGCGTCGCCGCTCTCCGAGGCGGCGGCACAATAGTCTCGCCAGAACTGGCGGTAACCCGCTTCGAGCTCACGCGTGTAGATCTCGACATTGCCGGCGGGCGAGGCTGCGATCTGAGCCGGCAATCCCGCGCGCAACTTCGCCAGATAATCGGGCTGCGATGCAAACTTGCGGGCGATCTCGACATAGCCATCGTCATCCTCGGCGACCCAGTCGCCGAGACCGACGGCGGCCACGATGGAGGCGCCGGCACGCGAAGAGGCTCCAATGCCGAGCTTGGCGACGACGGGAACGCCCTTGTAGAGGGATTCCCAGGTGCTGATGCCGCCATTCTGTGGGAACGTGTCGAGCGAAATATCGATCTTGTCAAAGGCCATCAGGTGGTCGTTGCGCGAGGTGGTGCCGAGGCACGTGATATTCTCCTCGGCAATGCCCTGCGCCACGAAACGCGCGATCAGGCTATCGCGCAGCAGGGGATCATCGAGCAGACCGTGCTTGAGGACGATCTTGGATCCCGGAACCTCGCGCATGATCCGCGACCACACACGGATCGCATCATCCGATATCTTGTAGATGCGGTTGAACACGCCGAAGGTGACGTAGCCGTTGCGGAGCATCGGCAACTCGGACGGCTGCAGATCCGAGACGGGCTCCATCGTGATCAGGCACGGCAGATCGTGGATCTTTTCGGGAAACAGATGCCGGACCGACGGCGGAATGAAAACGGGATCCGCGAGCACATAGTCCATGGTCTGCATGCCCGTGCCCGTCGCGTGTCCGAACCCAGTGGCCTGGATCGGGGCAGGCTTTCGCGCGAAAACCTGCAACCTGTTACCGGTCGTATGGCCCGAAACGTCGATCAGGATGTCGACATTGTCAGCCTGAATGCGATCGACGAGTTCGTCGTCCGAAAGGTCCCAGGCGTCGACCCAGACGTCCGCCAGCGACTTGAACATGGCGGTGTACTCGTCCGCTCCCGGCCAGGAATAATAGCAGATGATTTTGAAGTTGGCGTGATCATGATGGCGCAGCACCGGTAGCAAGGTGAGGCCCGCCGAGTGTTGCCGGAATTCGGCAGCGACATAGCCGACCACAATCTGCTTGTCCGGATCGAGCGGCCGCTTCGGCAGCGTCCGCCGCGGCAGCTTGGAGCCGATCAAGTCCCACCAATCTCGTCGTACCGCCTGCTGGAGCGCGAAATCGGCCTCGGCGCGGTAGTCCTGCAAGAAGATCTTGCCCCTGATCGCATCTCCATAGTCCGGACGGATCGCCAGCGCGCGATCGAGATATTCGATCGCGGCGTCCATCTCTCCCTGATTTGAATGAGAGAATCCCATCAGCGCCAAGCCGACCTCGGAGCGCGGATTTTGCTCGATCAAGGCCGTTGCGGCCGCCATCGCCTGCGCGGTCTTCCCCATCACGAGGCAGGCCTGTGCCTTGCCCCGGAGGGCCAGTTCGAGCTTGGGCGAAATGGCAAGCGCGGCCTCGAAATCCGCAAGCGCCGGCTCCAGGCGCTGCAACTCGTAACTGAGCCGCCCTCGCTGGGCCAGAATCCTCGGCGAGCCGGGCTTGATCGCGAGCGCCGTGGCAAGCTTGGCTGCCGCCTCCTCGTGGTGCCGGAGCTCCATGCAGACCATGCTGCTGCCGACGATTGCCTCGGCGTGACGCGGCTGAAACAGCAAGGCGCGATCGAAACTTTCCTTGGCGCGCGTGATCTGTCCAAGCACTATCTCGACCATTCCGCGATTGCAGAACGCATCGGCGTAGTCCGGCTTGATCTTGATTGCGCGCTCGTGCAGTTCGAGCGCCTGTTCGTACTGCCCCAGATGCATCAGCGTATTGCCGAGGTTGGTCAGCGCGACCACGAAATTCGGCTTCAGCGCGATGGCCCTCTCCTGACACCGCCGCGCCTCCTCGAAATTACCGAGGTCGAAGTGCACGGTCGCCAGGTTGTTATGGGCGTCATGCAGGCGCGGATCGAGCGCAATCACGCGCTCGAGCAGCTCCCGGGCCTCCTCCAGGCGGCGGCCGTCATGCGCACACATCCCGAGCAGGTGCAAGGCGTCGACATGATCCGGAAGCGCTTTCAGGATCTCACGGCATAGCGCCTCTGTCTCGGCAAATTTGCCTTGGCCATAGGCGGCGGCCGCGGCGGAGATGATGGCATCCGCCTGCTTCATCAACTTCTTCTGCAATCGCGCGTTCTGGAATGCGCGCGCGCCGCCGCTGTTCTGCAAGGTTACTCTCCGGAGGATGGCCTTACCGAGAGTCTAACTGATTCGCGGCCGAGGCCGCCCGATCGGCTGGACCGGCAACACCCCGGGATCTTCCGGTGCCCCGCGCGGGATCTGGCTCGGGACCAGCCTCGGGCATGCACCATCCAAAGCTGATGTCGATCATCTCAGGCCTCGGACGTCGCGGTCCGGCGCGGCGGACGTGCCTACGCAACGTCGCATGTTTCCGAGGCCTCGGCACAATAGTCGCGCCAGAACTGGCGATATCCCGCCTCGACCTCACGCGTGTAGATCTCGACGTTGCCGGCGGGTGAATTGGCGATCTGCGCCGGCAGATCCGCGCGCAGCTTCGCCAGATGGGCAGGCTGCGCGGCAAATTTGCACGCGATCGCAGCATAGCCCTCGTCGTCATCGGCAACCCAGTCGCCGAGACCGACGGCCGCCACGATGGAGCCGCCGGCGCGCGACGAGGAGCCATTACCGAGCTTGGCGACGACCGGGACGCCCGCATAGAGGGATTCCCAGGTGCTGATGCCACCGTTTTGCGGGAAGGTGTCGAGCGAAATGTCGACATTGGCAAAGGCCCGCAAATGCTCGCGGCGCGAGGTCGAGCCCATGCAGATGACGTTCTCCTCGGCGATGCCCTGTGCCACGAACCGCGCGATCAGACCGTCGCGCAGCATCGGATCGTCGAGCAGCCCGTTCTTGATGATGATCTTCGATCCCGCCACCTCACGCATCACCTTCGACCACACCCGGATGGCCTCGTCCGAGATCTTCAAGATGCGGTTGAACACACCGAAGGTCACATAGCCGTTGCGGAGCATGGGAAGCTCCGAAGGTGGCACGTCCAGGATGGGATCGATCGTGATCAGGCTCGGCAGGTCATAGACCTTTTCGGCCAGCAGGTGGCGCGCCGACTGCGGAATGAAGATCGGATCCGCGAGCACGTAGTCCATCGTCTGAAGGCCCGTGCCTGTTGCGTGCCCGAAGCCCGTGACCTGGATGGGGGCCGGCTTCCGCGAGAAAACATGGAGCCTGCTGCCGGTCGTATGTCCGGACACATCGATCAGAATATCGATCCCGTCGGCCTGGATACGATCGGCCAGTTCATCGTCCGAAAACTGCGCGGCATCGACCCAGACGTCTGCGCAAGCCTTGAACTTCTCGGTCATCCCATCCTGCAACGGCCAGCAGGAATAGCAGACGATCTTGAACTTGGCGTGATCGTGATGGCGCATCACCGGCAACAGGGTGTACGCCGCCGAATGCTGCCTGAATTCCGACGCGACATATCCGATCACGATTCGTCTGTCCGGATCGAGATCGCGCGGCGACAGGGCCCTTTGCGGAAGCTTGGCGCCGATCTGATCCCACCAATATTTTCGTGCCGCCTGCTGGACCACGAAATCGGCCTCCGGCAGGTAATCCAGCACGAAAATCTTGTATCCGATGGCCTCCGGAAAGTCCGGCGCGATCGCCAGCGCCGCATCGAGATATTCAAGCGCCGTCGCGATGTCTCCCTGGTTCGCATGGCAAGAGGCCAGGAGCGACATGCCCGCCTCGGATTGCGGATTGACCTCGAGCAGGGTCTTGACGCCCGCCATCGCCCCCGCCGTGTTCCTCACCATAATGTCGACCTGCGCCCTCCAGCACAGCGCGAGCTCGTTCCGTGGCGATTGCGCCAGCGCTGCATCGAAATCCGCGGCCGCCTGCTCCAGCCGGTACAGGGTCAAATGGAGCCGTCCGCGCTGCACCAGAATCCGCGGTGAGCCCGGCTTGAGCGCGAGCGAAGCTTCGAAGGCGGCCTCCGCCGCCTCGAAGTGCCGGAGCTCGAGGCTCACCATGGCCTTGCCAGCGATCGCTTCGGCGTGACGCGGCTGAAACGACAGGGCGCGATCGAAGTCCACCCCGGCGCGCTCAAACTGGCCGATCATCAGTTCCGCCATCCCGCGGTTGCAAAATGCATCGGCATAGTTCGGCTTCAGCCTGATGGCGCGCTCGTGCAGTTCGATCGCCTCCTTGGCGAGGCCGAGGTGCAGCAGCGTATTGCCGAGATTGGTCAGGGTGATCGGACAATTCGGCTTCAGCGCAATGGCCTTCTCCTGGCATGCGCGGGCATCCTTGAACCTCTCGAGCGCGAAATACACGGCCCCGAGATTGCCATGGGCATCGGGCGAACGCGGATCGAGTCCAACCGCGCGCTCAAGCAGGAATTGCGCGTCCTCGAGCCACCCGCCGTCGAACGCGCGCAGGCCGAGCAGGTGCGTGGCGTGGAAGTGATCCGGAACCTCCTTCAGGATCTCGCGGCAAAGGATCTCGACTTCGTCAAATCTGCCCTGCCCGAGCGCCTCGATCGCGAAGGACATGACGGCGTCCGCCTGCTTCCTCAGCTTCTTTTCCAATCGCGCATTCTGGTATGCGCGCGCGCCGACACTGCTCTGCAAGGTCTCTCTCCGGAGGATGGTCCGAAAAGAGGCAAGCTGATTCGCATGGTGCGAAGCTGGTGGGTCGGTTGGAGCAGCGAGGCCGCCGGATTTTCAGGCGCTCACCGCAGAATCTGGCTCAGGAACAGTTTCGTGCGGGCGTGCTGGGGGGCGGCAAAGAACTCGTTCGGGGTATTGGCCTCGATGATCTGGCCGGCGTCCATGAACACGACGCGGTTGGCGACCTCGCGGGCAAATCCCATCTCGTGGGTCACGACCAGCATGGTCATGCCCTCCCCGGCGAGGTCGACCATGGTGTCGAGGACCTCCTTGACCATCTCGGGGTCGAGCGCCGAGGTCGGCTCGTCGAACAGCATCACCTTCGGGTTCATCGTCAGTGCGCGCGCGATCGCGACGCGCTGCTGCTGGCCACCGGACATCTGGCCCGGAAACTTGTTGGCCTGGTGCGGGATCTTGACCCGCTCCAGGAATTTCATCGCGGTTGCCTCGGCATCCCTCTTGGGGATGTTGCGGACCCAGATCGGCGCCAGCGTGCAATTGTCCAGAACCGTCAGATGCGGGAACAGGTTAAAGCTCTGGAACACCATGCCGACCTCGCGGCGCACCGCGTCGACATGCTTGAGGTTCGGCCCGAGCGCGATGCCGTCGACGACGATCTCGCCCTCCTGGAATTCCTCCAGTGCGTTGATGCAGCGGATCAGCGTGGACTTGCCGGAGCCCGAGGGCCCGCAGATCACGATGCGCTCGCCCTTCTTCACCTCGAGGTCGATGTCGCGCAGGACGTGAAATTCGCCGTACCATTTGTTCAGGCCGGAAATCTTGACGATGGGGTCGGACATGGTGGCCTCGATCAGTTGCGGCGGTGGGCGTTGAGGCGGTGCTCGACGAACAGCGAGTAGCGTGACATTCCGAAGCAGAACAGAAAATAGATGATCCCGGCGAACGCGAAACCCGTGAACGCCGTGGACGGCGTCGACCATTTCGGATCCGAGAACGAGGCCCTGAGCGAGCCCAGGAGGTCGAACAGCGCCACGATCGAGACCAGCGAGGTGTCCTTGAACAGCGAGATGAAGCTGTTGACGAGGTTCGGAATGACGTGGCGCAGCGCCTGCGGCAGCACGATCAGCGAGGTCGTCTTCCACCAGGACAGCCCGAGGGCCGCCGCAGCCTCGCCCTGCCCGCGCGGGATAGCAGCAAGCCCGCCGCGAACGTTCTCGGCTTGATAGGCGCCCGTGAACAGCGCGATGCCGATCAGCGCACGCACCAGACCGTCGACCGTGAAATTGCCGGGCAGGAACAGGGGCAGCATGTAGGTCGCGAAGAACAGCACGGTGATCAGCGGCACGCCGCGCCAGAACTCGATGAAGGCGATCGAGAAGATCCGGATCAGCGGAATGGTGGAGCGGCGGCCCAGCGCCAGCGCGATGCCGATCGGTAGCGAGGTGACGATGCCGGTGACGGACACCACCAGCGTCACCAGCAGGCCGCCCCACAGGCTCGTCTCCACGACCGGCAGCCCGCCATGATCGAGCCCCATCAGCTTGATCACGATGGCGATGGCGACGAAGGTGGCAATGCTCGATGCGAGCGCACGCCAGCCGGCGCGCACACCACCGCCGAGAAGGAAGGCGATCAGGGAGACGATCACCGCGGTGATGGCGAAATCGACCCAGACCGACTGGCCCGTTCCCTGGAGCTGATCGCGCAGCCAGGTCAGCGGAAAGATCAGCCAGTAGATCGCCGTGCCGACAAGCACGACGAGGTTGCCAACGACCCACAGCAATGGGGCGATGGCCGACGTCTTGCTGAGATTGAGCAGGGCCTGCCCTGCCCCGATGATGCTGTCGTCGAACAATTGCAGGAGGCCGGCCGTCCAGCTCAGGCCAAAGCCGGTGATGCCGCCGCCGCGCAGCAGGAAGAATGCGACCACCGGAAAGGCGAAGAAGAACAGGCCGGCGTTCAGCCCTTTCGACGGCAGGCGCGGAACGAGCAGCGGCACCAGCAGGACTGCCGCCAGGATGAGCGTGAGGTTGACCCGCCAGCGCTCGGCCTCGGGATAGAAGCCGTAGATCAGTTGCGGCAGCTTGGCCTGGATGTAGGGCCAGCAGGCGCCGACCGCAAATCCGGCATTCTCGGCCAGGCAGGCCGTGCGATCCTTGCCGGCCCAGACCGCATCGACCATCAGGAACCTGACCGAGGGAATGATGGTGAACCAGAGCAGCAGGGCGCCCACGATCGTGAGCAGAATGTTGGTCGGCGAGTTGAACAGGCGCGTACGCATCAGGCCGACGAAGCCCGTGGTCTTCACCGGCGCGGGACGCTCGGTGAGCAGGTCCTGGCGAACGAAGCTGGACGAGGTGATGTCGGTCATGCGCCCAGACTCCGGCTGACGCGCCAACCGTAGACGCTCATGACGGCGCTGGTGACGAGCGAGATCAAGAGATAGACGCCCATCGTCATGGCGATGATCTCGATCGCCTGTCCAGTCTGGCTCAGCGAGGTGCCGGCGAACACCGACACTAGGTCGGGATAGCCGATGGCGACCGCCAGCGAGGAGTTCTTGGTGAGGTTGAGATACTGGTTGGTCAGCGGCGGCACGATGACGCGCATCGCCTGTGGCACGACGATCAGCCGGAGCGTGGTGCCGCGGCTCAAGCCCAGCGAGGACCCCGCCTCCATCTGTCCTTTGTGCACGGACAGGATTCCGGCGCGCACGATCTCGGCGATGAAGGCGGCGGTATATGTCGACAAGGCGACCGTCAGCGCCACGAACTCCGGGATGATCCGCGACCCGCCGGCAAAATTGAAGCCCTTGAGCTGCGGCAGCTCGAAGGTGAAGGGCAGACCGAACACCAGCATCGTGACCAGCGGCAGCCCGAACAGCAGGCCCAGCACATAGGGCCAGATGCGGATCACCTGCCCGCGCTGGAACAGCGCGCGCCGCGCATGGAAGCGCAACGCCAGCGATGCGACGATGCCGAGGACCAGCATCGCCAGGAACGGCTCGAACCCGCTCTCGCCGATCGGACGGGGAATGACGAGGCCCCGATTGCTGACGAAGGCGATGCCGAGCAGCGAAATGCTCTGCCGCGGATTTGGCAGCGCCGCGAGCACCGCCAGGTACCAGAACAGGATCTGGAACAGCAGCGGCAGGTTGCGGATGATCTCGACATAGAGCTCGCCGATGCGCGACAGCAGCCAGTTGGGCGACAGCCGGCACAGCGCGACGATAAAGCCGATCACGGTGGCGAAAAAGATGCCGACCACTGAGACCACGAGCGTGTTCAGAAGCCCGACCACGAACACGCGCAGGAACGTGTCCGAGCCGGTGTAGGAGATCAGGGTCTGGTTGACGTCGAAGCCGGCATTGTTCCTGAGGAAGCCGAAGCCGGCGGCAATGTGCTGGTTTTCGAGGTTGGCGCGGGCGTTGGAGACGATCTCATAACCGATCCAGCCCAGGATCGCCGCGAAGGCAAACTGGACGGCGACGCCGTTCCAGCCTGCCTTGCCGCCCAGAATGCGCCTGATCTTCAGCGCGATCTGGGCCGGCGGTTTTCGAGCCTCGGTGCTCATCGCCGCGTGCCGCTCAAGCGGGATCAGCGGATCGGCGGCGCGTACTGGAGACCGCCCTTGTTCCAGAGATTGTTGAGGCCGCGATTGATGGCGAGCGGCGAGCCCGCGCCGACGTTGCGATCAAACACCTCGCCGTAATTGCCGGTGGCCTTCACGATCCGCACCACCCAGTCTTTCGTCAGGCCGAGCTGTTCGCCGAAATTGCCGTCGCTGCCGAGCACGCGCTTCAGCTCAGGGCTTTCCAGTTTCGCCTTCTCGTCGACGTTCTTCGAGGTCACCCCGAGCTCCTCGGTGGTGACGAGGGCAAACAGCGTCCATTTCACGATGTCGAACCACTGGTCGTCGCCGTGGCGCACCATCGGGCCGAGCGGCTCCTTCGAGATGATTTCGGGCAGCACCATGTGGTCATTGGGATTGGCGAGCTTGAGGCGGTTGGCATAGAGGCCCGACTGGTCGGTGGTGAACACGTCGCAGCGGCCGGCCTCATAGGCCTTGACCGTCTCGTCGTTGGTGCCGAACGCGATCACCTCGTACTTCATGTTGTTGGCCTTGAAGTAGTCGGCCAGATTCTGCTCGGTGGTGGTGCCGGTCTGCACGCAGACCGAGGCGCTGTTGAGCTCGAGGGCGGAATTCACCTTGAGCGACTTCTTCACCATGAAGCCCTGCCCGTCATAATAGGTCACGCCGGTGAAGTTGGCGCCCAGCGAGGTGTCGCGCGAAATGGTCCAGGTGGTGTTGCGCGAGAGCACGTCGATTTCGCCGGATTGCAGCGCCGTGAAACGGTCCTTGGCCGAGGTCGGCACGAACTTGACCTTGGTCGGGTCATTGAAGATGGCCGCCGCGATCGCACGGCAGACGTCGACGTCGAGCCCGGTCCAGTTGCCCTTGTCATCGGGCGCGGAGAAGCCCGGCAGGCCCTGGCTGACGCCGCAGGACAGCGTGCCCCGGTCCTTGACGGTCTTGAGCGTTTGCGCATCGGCGGCTTGGGCAGTCAGGCCGGCGGCGAGAGCAAGAGTGAGAGCCAGGGTTACGCGTTTCATGGGGGGAAGGCCTTTCAAGGGTCGTCTCAAGGTCAGGAATGTTGTCTCAGGATCGTCTCTGCCAGGGTGAGCCTTGCAAGAGTCATGCTGGAAAACCTTGCCGAACACTCGCCGATCTCGGGAGGCCATACCTTAATCCCCGCCGCAGGCGCCCGCCATTATGGCTGTAGCGCAAGGTCCGGTCAGACGATGGATCGAAGGTCGCGGCAGGCCCCTCAACATGCGGCGACTGAATAGCACCTACGCATCACAGAACGACTGGCGAGCCGGGTCAAGGGGTTGACGGGACTCTTCTGTGTTCTGTTATTAACGACAGCGGCCTTTCGGCCGGCCAGCGGGGCGCATCGCGCCCGGCGGAAACGCAGTTTTGAAAGCAGGCGCATGGATTCCTCGCACCCCTCCCAGCAGCAGGCCGAGACCCGGCTGGTCACCTCCGGCCGCGACACCAAGGCGCAGAAGGGGTTTGTCAATCCGCCGGTGTTCCACGGCTCGACCGTGCTCTATCCGACCGCCGAGGACCTGCATGCCCATCGCGGCGAGTTCACCTATGGCCGCCACGGCACCCCGACGACCAGGGCGTTCCAGGACACGCTGATGGCGCTGGAGGGGCCGCAATGCGCCGGCGTCGGCATCGTGCCATCCGGGCTGTCGGCGATCTCCACCACCCTGCTCTCGGTGCTGAAGACCGGCGACCACATTCTGGTCTGCGACAATGTCTATCGGCCTTCGCGCAATTTCTGCAACGGCATGCTCGCCCGCTACGGCGTCGAGACCACCTATTTCGATCCGCTGATCGGCGCCGGCATCGACAAGCTGTTCAAGCCCAACACGCGTGCGGTGCTGGTGGAGGCGCCGGGCTCGCAATCGTTCGAGATGCCCGACATCCGCGCCATCGCCGAGGTCGCGCATGCGCGCGATGCGCTCGTCATCGACGACAACACCTGGGCCACCCCGCTCTATCATCGCTCGCTCGAGCAGGGCGTCGACATCAGCATGCAGGCGGCGACCAAATATATCGGCGGCCATTCCGACATCATGTTCGGCACCATCTCGGCCAACGCAAAAGCCTGGCCGCAGATCGCCGAGGGCATCCGCCTGCTCGGCGTCTGCGCCGGCCCCGACGACGTCTTCCTGGCGCTGCGCGGCCTGCGCACGCTATCGGTGCGATTGGCGCAGCATCATCGTTCCGGCCTCGACATGGCGCGCTGGCTCGCAAGCCGTCCCGAGGTCGCGCGCGTGCTGCATCCCGGGCTCGAGACCGATCCGGGCCATGCGATCTGGAAGCGCGACTTCACCGGCGCCTCGGGCCTGTTCAGCATCGTGCTGAAGCCGGCCCCGCAGAAGGCCGTCGACACCATGCTCAACACGCTCAAGCTGTTCGGCATGGGCTTCTCCTGGGGCGGCTTCGAAAGTCTTGCGATTCCCTTCGACTGCGACGGCTATCGCACCGCGACCAAGTGGGCGCCGGGCGGCCCTACCCTGCGTCTGCATATCGGGCTCGAAAGCACCGACGACCTCAAAGCGGATCTCGATCGCGGCTTCGCTGCCCTCAAGGCAGCAATGTGAGCCTGCTCAAAAGGCATCGCGCCTGCGGACGCGCCAACGCGCGCCGCGGGAACGCGCAGCCGCCGCAAACGTTAACGCCGACGCGCCAACAAATGGTTTGATCCCCAGACATTTGGCGCTAGCTTCACCAATCGACTCCAATCCGGACACGGAGCATGGGAACGTTGGTTCTGCTCGATCTGATGGGCGGCGTGGCGCTGTTGCTGTGGGGACTGCACATGGTCCACAGCGGGATCCTGCGCGCCTTCGGCCCGGACCTCCGCCGCCTGCTCGGCAAGGCGCTCGGCAACCGCGTCAGCGCGTTCGCCGCCGGCCTCGGGCTCACCGCGCTGCTCCAGAGCAGCACCGCGACAGCCCTGATCACCAGTTCGTTCACCGCCGAGGGCCTCGTCAGCCTCGCCGCAGCGCTTGCCATCATGCTGGGGGCCAACGTCGGCACGACGCTGATCGTGCAGGTGCTGTCGTTCAACATTGCTGCCGTCGCGCCCGTGCTGTTCGTGCTCGGCCTCGTCGCCTTCCGCTCCGGACCGCGCTCGCGGATCAAGGACGTCGGCCGCGTCTGCATCGGCCTCGGATTGATGCTGCTGTCGCTGCACATCCTGCTCGACACGCTGGCGCCGGCCGAGAATGCACCCGGCGTGCGCGTCGTGATGTCGGCGATCACCGGTGATCCCATCCTGTGCATCGTCATCGCGGCGCTCGTCACCTGGGCGGTGCATTCGAGCGTCGCCAGCGTGCTGCTGATCATGTCGCTGGCCTATTCGCAGTTCATCACGCCCTACGCGGCCCTGGCTCTGGTGCTCGGCGCCAATCTCGGCAGCGCCATCAACCCCGTGTTCGAAGGGGCCAGGCGCGACGATCCCGCGAGCTACCGCCTGCCGGTCGGCAATCTCGTCAATCGCGTGATCGGGATTGCACTGGTGCTGCCATTCCTGAGCGTGATCGCGGAGCACATGCACGCCTGGCAGCCAGATCTCGCCAGGATGACGGCCGCCTTCCACATCGCCTTCAATGTCGGCACCGCCATCATCTTCATCGGCCTGCTCGACACCATGTCGCGCCTGCTGACCCGCCTCCTGCCCGACCGCATCCAGGACACCGATCCGGCCCGCCCGCGCTATCTGGACGAGACCGCGCTGGAGACGCCGTCGCTGGCGCTCGCCGACGCCGCCCGCGAAACGCTGCGGATGGGCGACTTCGTCGAGGTGATGCTGCGCAAGGTCATGGCCGCGATGATGACGGGCGACCGCGCCCTGGTCGACCAGGTCTCGAAGATGGACAATGTCGTCGACGGCCTGGATGAAGCCATCAAGCTGTACGTGACGAAACTGATGCGGGGCAGCCTCGACGAGAGCGAGGGGCGGCGCGCGATGGAGATCATCTCCTTCGCCATCAACCTCGAACACATCGGCGACATCATCGACAAGAGCCTGAGCGAGCTTGCGACCAAGAAGATCAAGCGCCGCTTCCAGTTCTCGGCCGAGGGCTCCGAGGAGCTCGCCGCCTTCCACAAGCGCACGATGGAATCGCTGCGGATCGCCTTCGGCGTGTTCATGTCGGGCGATGCGAATGAAGCGCGCAAGCTGCTGGTGGAGAAGACCACGCTGAAGAACACCGAGCTTGCCGCCGTCGAGCGCCATCTCGACCGCCTGCGCGAGGGCCGCCCCGAGACCATCGAGACCACCTCGCTGCACCTCGACGTGCTGCGCGATCTGCGCCGCATCCATTCGCACATCTGCTCGGTCGCCTATCCCGTGCTGGATGCCGCGGGCGAGCCGTATCGCAGGACCGAGACCGAGACGGCCGCCCTGCCCGCCTCAGGCGCGGCCTCGGCGTTGCCGCGCTAGCCCGGCGCGAACAAGAACCGCGCCGCCTGCCAGCAGCAGGCCCGCGCCGCAAAGCAGGACCGGCCCAATCCACAGCGTCAGGAACGACAGCAGCCGCGCGTCCTCGGGCCGCCGGGGATCGTAGGCAATCTTGACCGGCTCGCGGTCTGAATAAGGCTGGGCGGTCGAGCCCGACGAGGACGTGAGCGTCACCGAGCGCCCGTCGATCGTCGTGAATTGAAACGACGGATAGAGAAACGTTCCGCCATGATTCCCGCCGGTCCGCGCGACGGCACCCATGAACCGCGCTTCGGTCTGCTCGGCCCGCACAAGGAACGCGACGGTGCTGCCGAGCTCGAACAGGCCGAGCCCGAGTAACAGCAGGCCGACCAGAAAGACTGACGTGAACAGGACGGCCTGTAACTTGTTCATGCCGATGAGGCACGCAAGAGCGAGCTATTCGCTCGAGACCTGCTTGCCGTTGATGATGATGAAATAGACGTTGCGGAGGTAGACGACGAGGCCAAGCGCCTGGCCCGCGATGAACACGGGATCCTTGCGATAGAGCGCGTAGACCAGGAGCAGCGCACCGCCGCCGACCGAGAAGAACCAGAACGCGACCGGCATGACGCTCTTGCGCGCACGTTCGGACGCGATCCACTGCACCACGAAGCGCATGGTGAAGAACGCCTGCGCCACGAAGCCCAGGATCACCCAGGCGTCGAATTTCACGACGAAGACGTCGTGCAGATAGTTGAGAAGGCTAGTCATGAGGTGTCACCTCGGTCACGTCGGGCGTCGGCTTCTTGCGTCGGATCAGCCACCACACGCCGGCCAGATCCATGATGCCGATCCATAGCCGGTCGAAGAAACCGTAATTTGACACGCCGGAGCGGCGCGGCCGGTCGATCACGTCGACATAGGCGATCTCGTAGCCTTCACGCCGCACCAGTGCCGGCAGGAAACGGTGCAGCCCGTCGAAATAGGGCATCGCGAGGAAGACCTCGCGCCGGAATGCTTTCAGGCCGCAGCCGGTGTCGCGCGTGCCGTCCTTCAGGATGCCGTTGCGGACCTTGTTCGCCACGCGCGACTGGAATTTCTTGAAGCCCGTGTCCTTGCGTCCGACGCGCTGGCCCGCGGCGAGCCCGACATGGGCGCCCTTCTCGACCGCCGCGATCAGGTCCGGCAGGAACGCCGGATTGTTCTGGCCGTCGCCGTCGAGCGTGGCCACGATCGCGCCGCGCGCGGCACGCACGCCGCTGCGCACGGCAGCGGACTGGCCGCCGGATTTTGCATGTCGGAGCTGACGCAGATTGCCCCGCTGCGCCATGATGGCCTTGAGCCGCTCGCCGGTCGTATCGGTCGAACCGTCATTGACGTAGATGATCTCGTAATCCCAGCGGCTGTCGAGCGCCGCGGTGATCTCCTCGATCAGGGGCGCGATGTTGTCGGCTTCGTTGCGCACGGGAACGACGATGGAAACCGAAGGCTGGGACGTCGACAAATGAGGCTCGTGGTTGGAATTGGCCTGCGCCTCGGGGAACCGGCGGCCCCGGCAGGCAGCCGCTTTTATGGGGCGGAGGCCCCGCGGGCAACCCTTTTGAGGCGGCCGCCGACCGGTCCTGGAATGGCCAAGATGCTGCCATCGGCGCGGATGGCGAAGCCGAGCCTACGGGCCGCGAACCAGTAGCGGACCGCCATGGCGCCGACCATGCCGACCAGGGCGCCGGCCACGACGTCGCTCGGATGATGCGCGAGCAGCACCAGGCGCGTCAGCAGGATCACGATTGCGTAAGTGAACATGAAGACGCGCAGCCGCGGCCAGAGTGCCGACACCGCGAAAGCGAGCGCGAACGCCGTCACCGCATGGCCGGATGGCAGGCTGGCATAGGCCCCGCTGCCCTCGAACGGGATGAAGTTGAACGGGTCGGCCTTGCCGCCGACGAACGGACGTCCGCGGCCAATGAGATATTTCAGGATCTCGGCGATCAACACCGAGAATGCAACGGATAGAAACAGGAACTGGAGCCGCGTACCGAGGCCGAGCAGCAGCGCGCGGCGGGTGCCGTAAAGGCCGGCCGCAACGAGCGCCACGACCACGAGGGCGACGGCCAGCGCCGAGAGCACATACTCGTCCTTGCCGAAATCGGTCAGGATGCGGATCGGCCACAGGCCGGGCGTGCCGCGCGCCGGCATCAACTGGATCTCAGTCAGGTCGAACGCCAGCATCAGCGCGATGACCAGGGCCGCGCCCGCGGCGCTGAGCCATAGCGAATGGCGCGCCAGCTTTCGCGCGGCCTCGGCGCGGCGCGAATGCGAGGGCGAACGCACGAGCTGCGCCAGCGCACGCCCCGTCACGGTCAGAAACTGCGCGGGATAGCTCGGCCGCGGCGCGATGTTGGTCGAGGCCGGCATCCTATTCGGTGCCTTCCGAGCGGAAGATCGAGATCGAGATCGCGCGCCCTTGCGAGAAATTGTAGCCGTCGATGCGGGCGCCGACCTTGTAACGCAGCCCGATCGCCTCGGCGCGCTGCACGAAGCTGCGCTCCGAGCGCTGCTCGATCAGCGCGAAGCGGCAGCTGCCCTGCCGCAGGAAGTCCGCCGCGCCCGAGCCGTCGGTGAGCAGCGTCTGGGTGCCCGTCAGGAACACGAGGCTCGGCTCGTGATAGCCGGCGGCGGCCGCCTTCGGCCCGACGCAGGTGACGTTGCGCAGAGCACGCGCGACCTCGATGCTCGGAAACACCGGCGTCAGCGACGGCAGCACGATGCCGTAGACCACGACCGCAAGCATCAAGGCTGCGACCAGCGCGTTCAGCACCGAGCGCTCGGCGTGGTTGGTGTCGAACAGCCACCAGGCGAACAGGCCGAAGATCAGGGACGCCGCGATAAACGGCCAGGCCACGAAAGCCGGCTGCCGCGTCAGCATCACCGCGCCGACCACCGCGATGATCGAGGCGGCCGCGGGGATCGCGAACCACCAGGCCGAGCCGCGCATCAGCCAGGAGCGCGACAGCACGCGCCGCTCCAGCGCGCCCACGGTCAGGATCGCGATCGCCGGGTACAGCGGCAGCACGTAATGCGGCAGCTTGGTCAGCACCGCCTCGAACACGATCCAGGACGGGACCAGCCAGGCCAGCAGAAATTGCGCACCGGGCTCACGCCGCGCCCGCCACACCGCAGGCGCCGCCATTGCCGCGAGCGGCGCGCCCGGCCAGAAGGTGATCCAGAACAGCGCGAGGTACAGTCCGGGCGGCGCGCCATGGGATTCCTGCGCGCCGATCTTGCTCAGCATGTCGCCGCCGACGGAGTCCGCGAAGAAGGCATCGCCCGCGCGCCAGAAGATCGCGACGAACCAGGGCAGCACCAGCACCAGCATCCACATCAAGCCCCAGAGCGGGCGCAGCTTCCACAGCCAGGAGGCATCGCGGTCCTGGATCGCCAGTGCGACGATGGTCAGGCCGGCGAACATCAGGATCAGCGGCCCCTTGATCAGGATCCCGACGGCGAGCGCGGTCCAGAAGATCGCGGGCCAGCTCCAGGGCGGATGCGTCTCGTCCTCGGCGCGCTGCCACGACAGATAGGCCCGCGCCATCGCGCCCATCGCGGCGGTCACGCAGAACAGCAGCATCGCATCGGTCTTGGCGAGCCGCGCCTCGACGCCGAGCAGCACCGAGGCGCACATCAAGAGCGCCGCGAGCACCGCACCGCGCCGCGTGACGAAGCCGAGCGCCGCCCAATAGGTCATGAGCACGGCGCCGATCGCCCCTAGCAGCGACGGCAGCCGATAGACCCAGATCCGCAACTCGGCCTTCGGCAGCTTGAGCGCCGCGGCGGTTTCAACTGCCGCGGATTGCAGCCAGTAGATGCCGACCGGCTTCTTGTAGCGGACGTCCTCCTGGAAGCGGATGTCGACATAGTCGCCGCTCTCGACCATCTGCTTGGTGGCCTGCGCAAAGCGCGCCTCGTCGCGGTCGACAGGCGGGATCGTGAAGAAGCCCGGCAGGAACAGCAGCAGCGCGCACAGCACCAGAAAGGCCACCGCGCGGGCGTGGCTAGCCGTGACGACATCGAGCATCGACACCAGCCGGCTACCCGGATTTACGGGCGATTTCGGCTCGCGGGGGGCTCCAAAACGGGGGCTTGGGTAGGTCTCGGCCATTGGTTCCGCTTACGCTGAAACCGTCATTCCGACAACCGCTTAAGGCCGGGTCATTGAATTCGAATGACAACTGTGTCCGCGGCGCCAGTGGCATCGATCACGGTGAGCCGCGCAAAGCCCGGACCGGGCGGATCAATCAGGCGCTGGCGGCGCCCGTCGATCTCGCCGAGCGCCGTGCCATTAACCATGACGGTCATGGGCAGAACGCCGCCGGCGACCTTGACCGGCATGGCTGCGGCCTCAGAGCCACCCGACCGATCGACGTCGATCCGCGAGCCGTTCAGCGGGAACTGGATGTGCAGCGCCTGCTCGCTGCCGGTCCGCACCAGTTCCCCGACCGGGCGGAACCGTCTCAAGGGCAGCGGCAGCTTGGCGTTGCTGGCGACCAGGGTTCCCTTGGGCGGCTTCGGCAGCGGGGCCAGCGTCTTACCGGTTCGGGCGAAGGCGTCGAACAGGATGGGCGCGGCGGCGACACGGCCGATCAGACCGGGAACCGGCGCTCCATCGGGCCGACCGACCCAGACGCCGATGGTCATGCGGCCATCGAAGCCGACCGACCAGGCGTCGCGATAGCCGTAGGATGTGCCGGTCTTGAAGGCGATCCGGTTGTGGGCCGCGTTTTCCGGCGGTGGCGTACCCAGCAGCACATTGCCGACCTGCCAGGCCGCGACCTGATCGAGCAGCCGCAGCGGCTCGCGGTCGTCTCTGGCAGCCACGACCTCGCGCAGCGGCTTGGTGGTTCCAAGGCGGGCAAACCCGGCATAGAGCTGCGCAAGGTCCTGAAGCGTCACGCCGACGCCGCCGAGCCCCATGGCAAGCCCTGGCGCTTCGTCCTTGGGCAGGATGAGATTGCCGCCGGCCTGCCGCAGCCGCGACGCCAGCCGGCTCGCGCCGACGCGGTCGAGCAGCACGATCGCCGGCACATTCAGCGACAATTGCAGCGCCTTCTTCACCGGCACGGTGCCCTGGAACGTCATGTCGAAATTTTCCGGCGCGTAAGAGCCGAAGCGGACAGGCCGGTCGTCGATCAGGCTGTCGGGATGGACGAAGCCGTCCTCGAAGGCGAGGCCGTAGATGAAGGGCTTGAGCGTCGAACCCGGCGAGCGGATGGCGCGCGTCATGTCGACCTGCCCTGCCCGGCTCTCGTCGAAATAATCAGCCGAGCCGACGCGCGCGAGCACGTCGCCGCTCTCGTTGTCGACCACGATGATGCCGACCGAGATGTTCGCACCGAGCGCAACCGCGCGGTCGCGCGCCAGCGGTTCCAGCACCTTCTGAAGATTGGCGTCCAGCGTCAGCTTGATGACGGGCGCATCCTTGACCGTCGCAAGCGCGGTGTCGGACGCATGCGGCGCCAGGACCGGCATCGGCTTGCGCAGCTTCGGCACCGGCACGGCCTTGGCCTGCTTTGCGTCATCGAGGCTGACCACGTGCTCCTCGACCATGCGGTCGAGCACGCGGTCGCGAGCCTTGAGCGCCGCATCGGGATAGCGGTCGAGCCGGCGCGTCTCCGGCGATTGCGGCAGCGCCACCAGCAATGCGGCTTCAGCCAGCGAGAGCCGCTTCGGCTCCTTGCCGAGATAGGCGATCGAGGCGGCGCGGATACCTTCGAGATTGCCGCCATAAGGCGCCAGCGCGAGATAGAGGTCGAGGATTTCGCTCTTGCTGAGGGTCCGCTCGATCTCGATCGCGCGGACCATCTGCCGCAGCTTCGCATAGAGCGAGCGCTGCCGCCGCGGCTCCATCAGCCGTGCCAGCTGCATGGTGATGGTCGAGCCGCCGGACACGATCTGGCCGCGCGTTCCGAGCTGCAACGCGGCGCGGCCCAGCGCCAGCGGATCGATGCCGTCATGGGCATAGAAGCGCTGGTCCTCATAAGCGAGCAGCAGCTTGAGATAGATCGGATCGACGTTCGTCCTGGCGTCGACCGGAAGCCGCCAGCGCCCGTCAGCCATGGCATAGGCGCGCAGCAGTTTTCCGTTGCGGTCTACGATCGTGGTGGAGACCGCGCGAGCCTCGTCGAGGGGAAGCGGGCCGAGGGAGTAGACCCAGGTAACGAAACCGATGATGGCGAGGATGAATGTGAGAGCTGCGGCCGAGACGAGGCGACGGCCCCTGCCCCGCACTCCGCCGTTGTCATTCCGGGATGGTCCGAAGGACCAGACCCGGAATCTCGAGATTCCGGGTTCGGTGCTGCGCACCGCCCCGGAATGACGAGTTGAAATCGGAGTGTCAGTCATCCCAACCACTCACTTCGCCGCCCGTACCTCGACATTGCCCGTGCCCGTGCGGCCGTAGCGCGAGGGGTTGTACATGTCCTCGACATAAGCCTGCGGCAATACGTATTTACCCGGCGAAACGGCGCGGACAACATAGGCGACGGTGAAGACCGACTTGGAGTCCGAGGCCCGGTCAACGGCCGCCGTGAAGCGGTCGTCGCGGAACTCGGTATCCTCGGGCTCCTCGCCGTCCTCGATCCAGTCCAGCGTACCGCTGTCGCCGGACGAGACCAGCTTCGGATTGTCGATCTCAAGGCCCGCCGGCAGATAGTCGGACACCATGATGTGGCCGTACTCAGGCTTGGCCTCGGTGATCTTCAGCACCACCGCGAAGCGCTGGTTCTGCTTGACCTTGCTGATGTCGGCGGGCTTGCCGTCGAGCGTGAAGTAATTGCGCTCGATCTTGAAGCCGTTGGAGGCCGCCGGCTCCGGCGTCACCGGCGAGCCCGACACCGAGACCACCGCCTGCACCGGCGCATCGCCGGTGTTGGTGATCTTCAGCGGCTTGCCGCTCAGCGTGTCCGCCTTGTAGCTGCGGTAGAGCGCGGTCTTGACCGGCTGGCCGTCGACCTCGATCGACAGGTTCTCCTTGGCGAGCGCCCGCGCCGCCAGCACCAGCCACGCGTTCTCCTGCGTGGAGGTGTAGGGCGTCAGCCCGCGCGCGGTCTCGACCCGCGACACCGCCTGCGTCAGCGTCGCCCTCGGCGCGTTGCCTTCGCTGGCAAGCGAGACAAGCGCCGCCGCATCGCGAAGCTGCGAGCCGTAATCGGTGCGGCCGAACTCCAGCACCGGCTTGGGCGCGAGGCTGTCGAGCGCAGCACCATAAACCCGCTCCGCGCGGTTACGGTCGCCGACCAGCGCGAGCGCCGCGGCGAGCTGCGACTTCGCAATCGGCGTCGCAAGGTTGCTCAGCTTGGTGTCGGCGAGATAGCGCAGATCGCCGATCGGGGCCGCGCCGTTGCGTGCGAGCACGTAGAGGCCGTAGGCGAGATCGCGGCCGCCGTCCTTCTCCGGCTCATTGCCGTTGACGACGGAGTTGCGGACGCGGTCGAGCGCGTTCTTGAACAGCACGTCCGGCACCGCAAAGCCCTTCTCGCGGGCCCGGGTCAGGAAGTCCGTCACATAGGCGTCGAGCCAGGCATCGTCGCCGCCGGCCGACCACAGGCCGAACGACCCGTTCGAACCCTGGCGCGCCAGCAGCCGCTCGATCGCGTCGCGGATGCGCTGGTCGACCTCGGTGTCCATGGCAAGATGCGCGCCGGCCGCAAGCTCGTTGACATAGAGCAGCGGCATGGCGCGGCTCGTGATCTGCTCCGAGCAGCCATAGGGATAGCGGTCGAGCGCTTTCAGGATCGTCGCCGCATCGAGCGCCGTGGACAGGCTCGCCGAGACCGAGACGCTGCCGGTGCCCGGCACGAGGTCGGAGAACATGTCCGAGGTCAGCGTCAGGCTCTCGCCCTTCGCCAGCGTCCGGATCGAACGCCGCGCCAGCACCTGCGTCGCCGCCTTGACGTCGAACGCATAGTGGCGTGCGAGTGCGAGCCCGTTCGGCCCCTTGATGTCGACGTCGAGCGTCGCCTGCCCCGCCGCGGTCGCATCGAGCGCAAGCGAGAACGCGTTGCGCTGCTTGGCGGCGAGCTTGACCGTGGACGCGGGATTGCCGGTCATCTTCACCGGGCCGCCGGTCTTCACGTTGATGACGTAGTCGCCGGCCTGGCCCTCGACATTGTCGATTTCGAGGTTGACCGTGCCGTGGTCGCCATTGAGCAGGAACCGCGGCAGGGTCGTGGTCAGCACGACTGGATCGCGGATCACGACGTCGGTGTTGGCACGGCCGAGCTTGGTCGCGGTCCACGCCACCGCCATGACACGTGCGGTGCCGGCGAACTCCGGAATGTCGAAGCTCACCTCGGCGGTGCCGTCAGCGGCAACCGTGACGATGCCGGAATAGAGCGCGAGCGGCTTCTGCGCCGGCGGTGAGCCCTGGAGCTCGGCCGCACCGGCGTCGCCGCCGGACTTGATCTGGCCGCGCGTGCCCGACATGCCGTCGATGAGTTGCCCATAGAGATCGCGGATCTCCGCGGAAAGGCGGCGCTGGCCGAGATAGTAATCGTCGGGCGCCGGCGGCTTGTAATTGGTGAGGTTGAGGATGCCGACATCGACCGCGGCGATGACGATCTTGGCGTCCTCGCCCGGATTGAGCCCGTCGAGCTTGACCGGGATCTTCAACATCGCGTTCGGCCGGATCAGCGCCGGCGGCGTCAGCTTCACACTCAGCGTGCGGGTCTGCTTGTCGATGCCGAACCATTTCAGGCCGATGGCGCGGCCCGGCATGCGCTGGGCGACGGCATCGAGCGGACGGCGCAGCGTCGCCACCACATAGGCGCCGGTGCCCCAGTCCTTGCCGACCGGAAGCTTCACCTGCGCGGTGCCCTCCTTGACGTCGATCGTCTGCGTCGTCAGCAGGCGGTCGCCGAGCACGTTGACGGTGAGCTTGCCGGCGCTGCGCACGTTCACCGACACCGTCATGGTGTCGCCGGAGGCGTATTGCGGCTTGTCGATCGAGGTCTCCAGCAGGTCCGGCGTATCGGCGCTGCCGTCGGAATACCAGCCGACGTCGAACTGCACCGAGGTCACCGGCCCGTCAGCGTCGTTCGACTTGACGTCGAGCCGGTAGCGGCCGGGCCGCGGGCTGAGCGAGACCCGCGACGGCTTGTCGGCGGCGATGGTGAGATCGCCGTCCGCGACGCGCGAGGTCGACTTGACCGGCTCATACTCCCAGTAATTGTTCTGGCGATACCACTGGTAGCGCGACTCCATCTTCAGGAGCTCGTAGCGCAGGCCGTCACGCGGCAACGTCTTGCCCTCGGGCGAGACGAACACGACGTCGAACTCGGCCTTGTCGCCTTCGGCCACGTTCTTGTCGCCGAACAGCGGCTTGACGCCGATCAGGGCGCTCGCGGGCGCGACCGGCAGCACCAGCTTGCGCTCGACGGCGCGGCCGCCGGTCTCAACCATGCGGACGAAGATCTGCGCCTCCTGCGGGCGGGTCGAGGCCGGCTGCTTGTCCAGCGTCACCGGGAAGGTGGCAACGCCGTTGGCGTCGGCCTCGGGCAGATTCTCAAGCGGCGTGCGCTCGTTCGAGGTGGTCTCCTCGTCGGCGACGCCGAACTGGTAGCCGGCAAAACCCGGACGTTCCGAAGCGGGCGCGATCAGCATGTCGCCTTCGAGCTGGAGACCCGAGGCGGGTGCGCCGTAGAGGAAATGACCGTCGGCCTTAAGCTCCACTGGAGCGTTAGCTTTGATCAGCTTGTCCTTGGCAGACAATTCGAATTCGATCCGGTCGGGGACATAGTCCTCGACCATGAAGGTGGTTTCGCCGACCGACGAGCCCTTCGGATCGGTGAAGGCGCGCACCCGCCAGGTCCCGGTCGGCACAGCCGAGTTGAGCGGCACGGACAGCGCGCGGCCGCCGGCGCCCTGGTCGGACAGTACGGCGCGGCGGTATTCGACGCCGTCAGGGCGCTCGACCACCAGGGTCATCGGCCCGCCGGTGACGGCATTGCCCTGCCCGTCGCGCAAGAGCGCGGTGAGATAGACGGTCTCGCTGGAACGGTAGACGCCGCGCTCCGCATAGACGAAGGCATCGGCGCCAACAGGCACCACGCGGCCCGCCACGCCACGGTCACTGAGGTCGAAGGCCGAGGTCTTCAGGCTCAAGAAGGCATAGTCGGCCTTCTCGCCCGTCACCGTCAGCATCGCCGGCGACAGGCCGCCCTCGCCGCGCGCAAGGCCGGCCTCGAACAGCACATGACCGGAATCGTCGGTCTTGCGGGTGGCCAGGATCTCGTTGTTGCGCGCGACCAGTCGCACCTCGGCTTTGCCGACCGGCTCGGTCGAGGCCAGCGAGTTGATGAACACGTGGATGCCGTCGTTGCCGGAATAGGCCGACACGCCGAGATCGGAGACGATGAACCATTGCGTGGCGAGCTGGTACTCGTCGTCCGAGCCCGGGCCCTTGGCCGCGGCGGTCATCACATAGACGCCCGGCTGGAGCTCGCCCAGTGCCTGGTCAACGGGGAATGCCGTGGTGACGTCCTGGTTCAGCGTCATCGCGGTCGCGAGCTCGCCGGTCCAGACTTTCACGCCGCGCTCGTCGCCGAGATCGCTGAGCTGATACTTGGACAGCGTCTTCTGGAAGTCGCTGTCGACCACCGTGTTGATCAGGTTGCGGTCGCCGATCCGGAAGACGTTGATGTTGACCGCGGGCGTGTTGACGCTGACCACGGGAATGCCGCGCTGGCCGGTCCTGGGCAGCACATAGGCGCGGCTGGTGAAGCGCACGAAGGGCTTGCGGTCGCGCACATAGACGTTGAACTCGGCCGATTTCGGCAGCCCCTCCTTCACCGTGGACGGCAGGCCGGCGCGCAGATTGATGTTGTAGCGCTCGCCGTGCTTCAGGCCGTCGACGCAGAGCTGCTTGCCTTCGGCCGACAGCGCCGGCTTGTCCTGGCCCGCAAGCGCGAGGAACGGCGCAAAGTCGGTGCGCTTGGCGAGTTCCTCCGAGAACTGGAAGCAGGCGCGCGGACTGGCCGAATCCGAATCGACGGTATAGTCGAGCAGGCGGAAGCCGTGCTCGTCGCGCATCTTCTCGTATTGGCCGCGGACGTCGGCGACCTCGCGCATGTCGAGCGACAGCCGCAGCGCGTCCAGCGCCGGCCGCCACAGCTTGCGTTCGGCCAGCGACTTGCCGAGCACGGCGAGCGCGTCGGCCTCCTCGCCCGGATTGCCGGCGCGCTGATAGGCGATGTAGGCCGCGGTCGAGGCGCGCTCCAAAAGGAACGTCTGCTCGCTCGAGTTCTTCGGCCAGATCTGGAAGATCACCTTGGCAAGCCGCAGCCAGTTGCCGGCATCGTCAGGCGTCGTGGCCGCAATCTGGCCGAGCACCGACAGGCCGGCACGGTAATCATTGCGCCGGAAGGCGGCGTCAGCATCCGTGCGCAGCGTCGCGTTGGTCTTGGCGACCGGTCCCGCCTCGCTCTTGATCTGGGCCTCGAGCTTGATCGCGGAATCGGCGAGATCGTCGCGTTTGAAAGCCTTGTCGGCGGCTTGCGCAGCCGAAAGGCCGAGCGCCAGCGCGGCGCAGATTGTGACGGCGCGAACAAGACCGATCATGGATGGACTCCCGGAAATCGCGGACGAACGCCGCTTGTCGCATGAAATGCGTGGAAAGGTGACGGACTCAAGGCGATGGAACCAGAGGTGCAAAACGTCGCATTCGCCATGACAAGGCAGGCCCAGAGGAGACCGATCAAGATACCGCCGCGCACGCCGTCCTAATGGCGCAGCAATATCTAGCCGGTCGACCGGCGGCCGTGTCCCGGAAGCTGTTCAGCGTTCCCGGCGATGTGATCCATCGTCCGGTCCGCTGCCGCTCAACCCGGCACCCTGACACCCCACCGTTCCGTTTTGTCGCGCCATTGAGGAAAACGGTTCGGTTCAGGCTTGGCGGACGTGCGGATTTTTCATATTTGGCGTGATAGAAGACCGGCAGACGGTAGCCGAGGCCGGCTCAAGAGCGGCCTCAAGACGGTCCCATAGCTCAACTGGATAGAGTAGCGGATTTCTACTCCGCGGGTTGCAGGTTCGAGTCCTGCTGGGATCGCCAGTCTTAACTCTCCGAGCCGATCGGCTTCGTTCGGGCTGAGCCGAGCCGACGAGAGCCAGAAATTACCCCGGCCCGCGATCTCCGTGGCGGCGTGATTTGCAGATCCAGCGCACTTCAACAAAGCGTGCGCGGGCCTGTCCAGGCGGCGAGAGAATCCTACCTATCCGGCATGCAGAAAAGGTGTCGAAGGTTTTGTGATGCCGTCATCTGAATGGACAAGAATGGCTGTCGCGTCCGGAATTGCCGTCGGCGCAATGTCGTTTCTGGCGATCGATGCGGGCGTGGACTTGAACTCCAGCGGGATAGCCAAACACCTCGAGGCGGCACAAGCTTCCATTATGAACGTCGCGGCGAGCCAGCATCAGCTGGCCTTCGCCGTTCGTTCGCTGGCGGGCGGGAGCGACCAGAACGGCCATTCGGCGGATCGACCATGCTTCCAGGATTACGAGCACGGGTCGAAACCGGCAGGAATCGATCGCGGCGTGTAACGTCGCTTGCGGTGGATCGCAGGCTCAAGGATTCGGCAGGCAGTCGTCGGCTCGATCCGACTATTCCGTCGGTTCATCGTCGCGCCGGTCGCGGGCCAGCTGATGCCAGGCAATGGCGAGCTCGATGAGTCGTTGCCGGTCCGGGCCTTCTGATGCCGCGGCGCGCTTCATTGCCGCCTCGGCTTCGTGCTGTGGATCGTACTTGTTACACATGGGGCGGATTCTAGCCGTCCGATCTGGACAAGTGCATGGCAATTTCGTCCGTATGATTGCGGATAATCAGCGTTGTCGTGAGCGTTTTCCACACGCTTCAATTGTAGCTGATATGAAACTGCACCCGCGGTTTTAAAGCGCCCCACGGCGACCGTGCGACGCCCATACCGCACGAACCCGTGAGACTCGGCATCATTCAGACGGATGTGAATTGCGTCACAGCCTGCGCCCGGCGTCTCGGCTAGAACATCTCAGCGCTCCCAAAGGCGGGAGAAGGCACGGGTGGTCTTGCGGTCATGACACGAGAAGCAGCAGCTGAGGCTCACGTCCCCACACCGCGAAAAAGGTCCGACGCGTTCGGCGTCACCTTTCTTGCGACCATCGGCATCGTGATGCTGGCCTGGATCGCGGGCCTGGTCTGGGGCCTCATGGCGTTCATGACCTGGCTGGTGTCGTAGGCGCGCGGCAATCAGTCGTTCCGCCGCGGCGCCAAGCCAAGACGACAGACCCGGACAAAAAAGAAGCGGGCTTTCGCCCGCCTCTTCATTTCAGAGCTGCCTGGACCCTCAGTAACACGCGCGAGGATCGGCCTGCACATACTGGCCGCTCGGATAGCGGTAGTAGCAATTGCCCTCGGCCAGGTAGTAGCCGGGACGCGAGGCAGCCGTAGCACCGGCAATCGCGCCGGTGGCGCCGCCGATCACGGCGCCCGCGGCCGCGCCCGTCGCGTTGCCCGAGAGCAGACCGCCGAGCACGCCGCCGACGATGGCGCCGCCAAGCGCGCTCGCGCCGGGATCGGCCGGCGGCGGCGGAGGCGGCGGTTCGTAGGCAACCGGCGGCGGGGCGTAAGCCACCGGCACGTCGTCGTAATATTCCTCCGAGATATAGCCGGGCGGACCGGCCATCCGCTGCGGATAATAGTACCAGACGCCGCCGACATCCCACCACCAGCCGGAGCGGCCGTTGTGGACCTCGTGGCGCCAGCGCCCGCCATCCCAGGCGACGTGGCCGCGATAGGCGTGTCCGCCCCAGTCGCGCGCCGGTGCGGGCCCCCTGGCGTAGTTACGTCCGGGCGGCGGGCCGCCCGCATTGTGCGGACCGGCCCCGGGGCCCGCATGGGGCTGGCCGCCGGGCTGCGGCGCAGGCCGGGCCGCCTGCTGCGGCGGCGGGCCCTTGCGCATGTTCTGATTGTTCTGGGACGGTAAGCCCGGAGCTGGCGCTGCCGGAAATTGGCCGGCGTCCCTCGGTGGCCTGGCTTCCTGCGCCTGCGCCGAGAGCGCGAGCAAAGACATGGCCGAAACCAAGGGAATGATGATCTTCTTGCTGCTGGACGCACTCATGCGTGCTTGCCCCCCTACTCTTTCGATTGCCGTGGCCGATCGCCGTGGTCCCAGCGCGATAGACGATTCGCCGCGCGCTGGGCTGATGCCGGCTGACATGACTGACCTGCCTGATCGGTTAAGTCCCGTTACAAATGATTAAGATCACGGCGATTTTTCGGCCCAAAGAGCTGCAGAGGACAGCATTGGAGGCCTTCTAGCGGGCCGGCTCGATCACGTTGCAATTACTCCGCCCCGACATCAGGCAATCCTGCATCTTGCTGGCGGCGGTGAGATCGCGGGCCAGCCACCAGCCGACCCCGAGGATCACGATCGCGATAATCAGGCCGGCGACCGCGCCGCGGCGGTTGTCACCGGATTGAGGTCTTGGCGGGGATTTGGGCCCCTCACCCAGTTCAGGCTTGGGTTCGGGATTGGGCTCAGACTCGGGCTTGGTCATGACGGGATGATCACGGAGGCGAGCCGGCTTTAACACCTCTGCGGCGTGGCGTCACATCGCCATCAGTTCCGGTTCAGCCTCGGGTCGCCCGGATCGCATCCTTGCGCGAGGTTTCGACCGCGGGGATCGCCTCACGGACGCGTGGTGCGCAAGTCGTGAGCACGAACGCGGTCTGGCTGCACTCCCAGTCGGCGCCCAGGACGGCACTTTCGATCGGCTGCGGACGGGCGAGCAGGAACGCGGCGCCGGCCAAGGCGGCGACAGCGACGGTGATTGCGAGCGCCTTCAGGCTCAATCGGAAGATCATCATGCCCGTGCTCCGTCTCGTTGGCGCGGACGCTAGGCGCCGCTCCGCGTGCTCCCTTATGAGGGACATCACAATTCGGCAGTTTTTCCGGGCTACGAGGATCGTCGGGAGGCGATTTTCGTCTACCTGGTCGGCTGCGATTTGGGTGGCGTTGCGACGCGCGGCGATGTACACGCATCTGCGTCGCGTGGCGCCTGCTATGCCCAGCCGACGTACCAACACGCAGTGATGTAGGGTCGAAAGCGAGGAAGACAAGGCTCGTCGATGAGTGGATTCAGGGAACCAGGTTTCGCAGACCGGCAAAAGGCGGCGCAGGACGCCCGCAAAAATCTTTTGAACAAATTCAAATCCCAACCGGGACCGGATGATCCGTCGGTTGCGGCGAAGCGTGCCGAGCGTGAGGCGCTCGCGGCCAAGCGCGCCGAGGCAAAGGCTGCGCGCGAGGCGGAAAAGGCCGAGCAGAAGCGCCTTGAGGAAGAAGCCAAGGCCGCGGAAGCTGCGCGACTTGCGCGTGAGGCCGAGGAAGCGGCCGCCCAAGCGGCTGCGCTCGAGGCCGAACAGAAGGCCAAGCGCGACGCCCGTTACGCCGCCCGCAAGGCCAAGCGCAAGTAACGTTCACAAGTCACATTCAGTTGAACTTGAACTGAGACATCGCTCCGGGGCGGTCCACGGGACCGCTCCGGACTTTCGAGAGCGCGCGTCTGCCTTGCGCAAACGCCTCCCGCGACGATGGAAGATCAGTTCTTCTTCATCATCCCGTCGTCTTTCTTCATCCCGTCCTTCGACATGTGATCCTTCTTCATGCCGTCGTCCTTGGTCATGGCATCCTTCTTCATGCCGTCCTTGGACATGGTGTCCTTCTTCATCATGCCGTCCTCCTTGCCCATCTTGTCGCCCATCTTGTCTTGGGCAAAGGCGGCCGGCGACAGTGCGAGGCCAAGCGAGAGAGCGGCAACCGAGACGCCGAGCGCGATGCGGGTGCGAATGGTCATGATTGGTCTTCCCTTCGAGATGGTGTTTGTCAGCGACGGACGCCGCTATTCAATCTCGACGGATTGCCACGCGGCGTTGTTACGCGGTCGCTGATAAATTTCTGCGCGCCGCCGCCGTCCCTCGTTCCGCCTGGCCTAGGAGGACCAGAAGTGTGCAGCGCAGCACGGCCGACACTTGCCGCGGCATTCGGTCTCGAACTATCAGATGAGAGAACATCGGGCGAAAGACCGGCTAGGATGGGCCCAGGCACCGGTCTCACAAGGCCTGACCCAAATCACACCAAACAAGAACCGTCCAAGGGAATCACACCATGCTCACGCGCCGCCACCTGCTCGCGACCGCCGTCGCGGCACCCGCCATTCTCCGCTTCGGCACTGGCACCGCGCATGCCGCGACCACGCTGAAGATCTCGCACCAATTCCCGGGCGGCACCATCGACAAGGGCGATTTCCGCGACCGGCTCTGCCGCATGTTCGCCGCCGAAGTCGCCAAGCGCAGCAATGGCGACATTGCCGCTGAGATCTATCCGAACTCCTCGCTGATCAAGACCAACGCGCAGTTCTCCGCGATGCGCAAGGGCGCGCTCGATATCTCGCTCTATCCGATGCCTTACGCCGGCGGCGAATTGCCGGAGACCAATATCGGCCTGATGCCGGGCCTCGTCACCACCTACGACCAGGGCATGCGCTGGAAGAAGGAGCCGGTCGGCAAGGCGCTCTCCGACTTCCTCGCCGACAAGGGCATCATCCTGCTCACCTGGGTGTGGCAGGCCGGCGGCCTCGCCAGCCGCTCCAAGCCTATCGTCGCGCCTGAAGACGCCAAAGGCATGAAGGTGCGCGGCGGCTCGCGCGAGATGGACATGGTGCTCCAGACCGCCGGCGCCTCGGTGCTGTCGGTGCCTTCGAACGAAATCTACGCGGCGATGCAGACCGGCGCCTGCGACGCCGCTCTCACCTCCTCCACCAGCCTGATCTCGTTCCGGCTCGAAGAGGTCGCGAAGTCGCTGACCTCGGGCGCGGGCGCTTCCTACTGGTTCATGCTCGAGCCCTTGATGATGTCGAAGGCGATCTTCGACAAGCTACCGAAGAACCAGCAGGACGTGCTGCTCGCAGTTGGCGCCGAGCTCGAAGTCTTCGGCCGCAAGGGCGCGCAGGACGACGACGTCGAGGTCGCAAAGGTCTACGAGAAGGCCGGCGCCAAGGTCTCGGTGCTCGATGCCGCGACCGTCGGAAAGTGGCGCGACATCGCCCGCGACACCGCGTGGAAGGATTACGGCGCCAAGACCGCGACCGCCGCGAACCTGCTCAAGCTCGCCACCGACGTCGCGGCATGAGCCACGGTCCGCTTCCGGATCGTGACGACCAGGCCAACGCTGCCGCAAGGACCGGCCTTGCGGCAGCGATCGATCGCGGTCTCGCCATCCTCAACAGCATGATCGTCGTGTTCGCGGCGATCGCGCTGGTCGCGGCCTGCGCCATCCTGAGCTACAGCGTGCTGAGCCGCGCCTTGTTCAAGGCCGCCAATTACTGGCAGGACGAGGCCGCCGTGTTCCTGTTGGTCGGCGCGACCTTCATGACGGCCGCCTATGTGCAGCAGAACCGCGGTCATATCGGCATCGAGGCTTTCGTCGGCCTGCTCTCGCCGCTGGCGAACCGGATCAGGCTCTGGTTGGTCGATGCCGCGACATTCATGTTCTGCGCCTTCTTCACATGGAAATCCTGGACGCTGGCCCATGAGGCCTATGTCGACGGCCAGGTCTCGAACTCGATGTGGTCGCCGCCACTCGCCATTCCCTATTCGCTGATGGCGCTCGGCATGAGCCTGCTCTGCGTCCAGATTCTCGTGCAGCTTGCGCTGCCTTTCGCAGGAGCCAGGCGTCCATGAGCGTTTTCGGTATTGGCCTAGCTTACGCCATTGCGACGCTGGTCGTGATGTTCTCGGGCATGCCGATCGCCTTCGCACTTGGCGCGGTCGCGGTCGTGTTCATGGGCATCTACATGCCGTCGGCCTCCCTCGATACGGTGACGCAGAACGTCTACGAGGAAATGGCCTCGATCACGCTGCTGTCGATCCCGCTCTTCATCCTGAAGGGCGCGGCGATCGGCAAGTCGCGTGCCGGCCAGGATCTCTATTTGGCCCTGCATGCCTGGCTGCATCGCGTCCCCGGCGGGCTCGGCGTCGCCAACGTGTTCGCCTGCGCGCTATTCGCGGCGATGGCGGGCTCGAGCCCAGCGACCTGCTCGGCGATCGGCTCGGCCGGCATCCCCGAGATGCGCAAGCGCGGCTATTCCGGCGGCTTTGCCGCGGGCATCATCGCCGCCGGCGGCACGCTCGGCATCCTGCTGCCGCCCTCGATCACCATGATCCTGTTTGCGGTCGCGGCGGAAAAGTCACTCGGGCGTCTCTTCCTCGCCGGCATCGGGCCGGGCCTGCTGCTGGTGTCCCTGTTCGGCACCTATGCCGTGATCCGCTTCCGCCGGGAATATGCCGCCGCTGAGGCCATCTACAGGAAAGGCGGACCGGAAGCCGCAATTCTCGCCCGCGACGAGTACACGCTGGCAGAGCGTTTCAGCGTGCTGCCGCGTGTGATCCCGTTCGTGCTTCTGCTCACCGGCGTCATGATCGCGCTCTATGGCGGCTATGCCACGCCGTCGGAGACCGCCGGCCTCGGCGGGCTCCTCGCGCTGGGGCTGATCGCCGCGATCTACAGCGTGTGGCGGCCGAGCGACCTTGCGCCGATCATGAAGTCGACGATCCGGGAATCGACCATGCTGATGATGATCATCGGCATGTCGCTGCTCTATTCCTACGTGATGAGCTATCTGCACATCTCGCAATCGGTCGCCGAATCCGTTGTCGCGATGCATCTGCCGCGCTGGGGCCTGTTGTTCGCGATCCTCGTCATGGTCGTCGTGCTCGGCTTCTTCCTGCCGCCGGTCTCGATCATCCTGATGACCGCGCCGATCATCCTGCCTCCCTTACGCGCCGCGAACTTCGACATCATCTGGTTCGGCGTGGTCATGACCATCGTGATGGAGATGGGGCTGATCCACCCACCTGTGGGATTGAACATCTTCGTCATCCGCAACGTCGCGCCCGATATTCCCCTCAGCGAGGTGATCTGGGGCACCCTGCCCTTCGTGCTGCTGATGATGCTCGCCGTGCTGCTGCTCTGCTTCGTGCCGGGCATCTCGACCGCGCTGCCGGATCTCGTGATGGGGCCGGACGGGAGCAGGTAGCGGCAATCGCACCTTCCGTAGGGTGCGCAAAGCGTAGCGTGCCCACCAGAATGTACGACGCCTAGACGGTGGGCACGGCGCTATGCGCCTTTGCCCACCCTACGATTTCTCCTTCCGCCGTGATTTCGGCGCGATCGTGCTGCCGGCCACGACCTGCAACAGATCCTTGCGCACGGCCTCGATGTGCCGCTCCAAAAACCGGCAGGCCTCATCGACCTTCTGCGCGCGGCAGAGCGCGATCAGGTGGGCGTGCTCTTTCTCGGCCGTCCCCATCGCCTTGGTGTTGGAGAGCTGCAGGCGCGTGTAGCGGTCGCTGGTCTGGAGCAGCGACAGCACGATCGCGCGCGTGCGCGGCTGCGGGGCGTGGACGTAGAGCGCCATGTGGAAGTCGGCGTTGAGCTGGCCCCAGTCGCTGACGTTGCGCGCCTTGATCGCCTTCTCGAAACTCCTGTGGATGTCGTCGAGCCCCGCGAAGTCCTCCGCAGTGAAACGCGGCGCCGACTGCGCCAGGAGGCGCGGCTCCAGGATGCGGCGGAGGTCGAACACGTCGTTGATCTCGTCCAGTGACAGTTCCGAGACGATGGCGCCCTTCTGCGGAACGATGCGCACCAGCCCTTCGGCCTCGAGCTGGAACAGCGCCTCGCGCACCGGAATGCGGCTGACGCCGTAGGCATCGCCAAGCGCATCCTGGCGCAATTGCGATCCCGCCGGATAGGTGCCGTCGAGGATCGCCTGCCGGAGCTGGTCGACGATCGCAGCCGACAGGGTGCGATGCTTCAGAGGCTGTTTCATCTGACCTTCCGTCTTTCTTCGCGACTCGTCCGGCAGAAAGCGGTCCCTCTCTTGCATGTTGAGGGCGCCAGCAAAAGCCAGCCCCCCCACAAAACCAGGTGCCCAGCAAAAGCGCGTCCTGCCGCCGAAATGACCGCAATCTCCGTTTGACACCCAAAATGTATAAATTATACATTTTGCCTTGGCACGAGAATTCTGACGGGGGATTGGGGCCTTTGATGATCGAAGGGACGATGCCGGATACGGGCGCGCTCAGCGCCCGGCGGATTGTGATCAGGGGTTCGAGCGCACTGCTGGCCTTCGAACGTCTGGCGCTGATGGGCCTGATGTACCTGCTCACCGCACTGATCCTGGTGAACGTGGTCACCCGCTACTCGCATTTCCCGATCTACTGGATCGATGAATCCGCAGTCTATTGCGTGGTCTGGCTGACCTTCATCGGCGCCTCCGCCATGACGCGGTTGCGGCTGGACTTCGCCGTCACGATGCTGACGGAGCGTCTTTCGCCGCAGCACCAGAAGATCGCCAAAGTGATCTCGACAGGTCTCGTCGTCGTGTTCGGCGTCGCCCTGATCGTCACCTGCGTGCTCTGGATGGACCCGATCGGGCTCGCACGCGCCGGCTTCGACGGGCGCAAGCTCGCGGCCGAGACCTTCAACTTCCTCTACACCGAGCACACCCAGACGCTGAACTGGCCGACCTGGGTGCTCTATTTGACGCTGCCGATCTTCGCGGTGTCGATGACCATTCACGGCCTCGCCAATCTACTTGAAGATCTCGAGCTGGTCCCGCGCACGCCGCTGAGGGGCTTCCAGCTCTCCGAGCTCGACGGGGTCAACTGATGATCACGTCTGCCGCCTTCGTCGCGATCATGCTGGTCGGCGTGCCGATCGGGCTCTGCCTGTGCCTCGCCGGCCTCGTCTACATCGCCGCATCCGGCAATCCGGTGCTGTTCCAGTCCTATCCGCTCCAGCTGTTCGGCGGCGTCGACAGCTACGGCCTGATCGCCATTCCGCTCTTCATCCTGATCGGCGAGATCATGAACGGCGGCGGCATCACCCGCCGCATCGTCGACATGGCGATGGCCTTCGTCGGCTCGCTGAAGGGCGGACTCGCCTACGTCAACATCCTCGCCAACATGTTCATCTCCTCGATCCTGGGATCTGCGACCGCGCAGGTCGCGATCATGGCCCAGATCATGGTGCCGGAGATGGAGAAGAAGGGTTACGACAAGACCTTTGCGGCGGGACTGACCGCCTATGGCGGCATGCTCGGCCCGATCATCCCGCCCTCGGTGATGTTCGTGGTCTACAGCGTTCTCGCGCAGGTCTCGGTCAGCGACATGCTGATCGCCGGAATCGTGCCGGGCGTCATCCTGACCGTGATGTTCTGCCTCGTCATCGCGCTGATGGGATACATCTACAATTATCCCCGCGCCGACTATCAGACGCCGCGCCAGCGCGTCATGACGATCCTGCGCACCTCACCCACCCTGCTGATCCCCATCGTCATCGTCGGCACCATCCTCGGCGGACTCGCCAACGCGACTGAATCCGCCGCGGTCGGCGCCGTGGCCGCTGCCCTGGTCGGGAAATACTGGACCAAAGAGTTCGAGTTCTCCCAGCTGCCGCAGATGATGCTGCGCAGTGCCATCTATTCGGCCATCGTGCTGTTCCTCGTCGCCGCCGCCGCGGTGTTCTCCTGGGTCCTGATCTTCGGCAAGGTGCCGCAGGAGACCGCCGGCTGGATCCAGTCGGCCGCCAAGGACCCGATCAGCTTCATGCTGATCTGCAACGTCATCCTGCTGGTGATCGGCACTGTCATCGACGGCATACCCGGCCTGATCATGACGGTGCCGATCCTGCTGCCGGTCGCAACCGACGTCTATCACATCGACCCCCGGCATTTCGGCGTCGTCGTGGTGATCAACCTGGTGCTCGGCCTGTTGTCGCCGCCGGTCGGGCTCTGCTTCTTCGTCGCGGCCGCCGTCACCGGCGCCAAGCCCGGCAAGATGTTCATGGTGACGCTGCCCTTCTTCGTCATCTCCTGCGTCCTCCTGGTGCTGCTCTCGCTCTTCCCTTCGCTCTCGCTGATCCTCGTCAAATAGGCCCGTCCAAAAGGAGCCCGACCATGCCGCTTTCTCGTCGCCGCTTTCTCGCCGCCAGCGCAGCCGCATCGGTGTTCGCGCCGTCGCTGGCGCTCGCGCAGGCCAAGGAATTCCGCCTCGGCCTGATCACGCCGAACGGCCATTCCTGGAACAAGGCCGCACTCAAATTCGGCGACGAGCTCAAGGCCGCCACCAACGGCCGGCTGACGCTGACCGTGTTCCACTCCGGCCAGCTCGGCAACGAGCCCGCGATGATGCAGCAATTGCAGTCCGGCGCGCTCGACATGGGCTTCATCCAGGCCGCCGAGCTCGGCTCGCGCGTCCCGCACATCGCCGCGATCAATGCGCCCTACATCGTCCGCTCGACGCCGGCGGTCGCGAAATTCGTGCGGCATCCCGCGGCGGTGAAGCTGTTCGACGTGCTGCCGCAGGAGACCGGCACGATCGGGCTCGGCTGGGGCATCACCGGCATGCGCGCCGTGTTCTCCTCCAGGGACCTGAATTCGCTCGCCGACATCAAGGGCATGAAGCTGCGCATCAACCCGACGCCGGTCTATCGCGATTTCTATTCCTCGCTTGGCGCGGCGCCGACGCCGATTCCGACGCCGCAGGTGTTCGACGCGATGGCCAACGGCCAGGTCGACGGCCTCGAGGCCGATCTCGAATTCTCCTGGAACCAGCGCTTCGACAAGGTCTCGAAGGTGATCCTCCAGATGAACGCCGTCTTCATGCCGATGGCCGCAGTGGTCTCGGGCCGGGTCTGGCAGTCGCTCCCCGCAGCCGACCGCGAGCTGATCGCCAAGACGGTCAAGTCGACGCTGGACGCGCAGATCGACGAGCTCGCCGGTAACGAGCCCGCGCTGATCGAGAATTTCAAGAACGCGCCGATCCCGATCCGCCAGGTTCCTGCCGGCGACACCGAGGCGGTCATTGCCGAGTTCGACAAGATCTGGCTGCCCAAGGCTCCGGTGCTCGCCGAATTGCGCAAGGTCGGCGCCACGCTCTGATCCCGCCCGCCATCCTCTTCACCACAGCCGGCGGCCCCAGCCCCCCGCCGGCAAAACTTACTTGGAGTTAGACCATGAGCCGCCGCGTTTCCTGGGAAGGCGTCTTCCCGGCCGTCACCACGCAATTCCACGACGATCTCTCGCTCGACATCGACGCGACCGCGAAGGTGATGGACGGACTGATCCGCGACGGCGTCTCCGGTCTGATCGTCTGCGGCTCCGTCGGCGAGAACACGTCGCTGGATCGCAAGGAGAAGGTCGCGATCATGGAGACGGCGAAATCCGTCGCGGCCGGGCGCGTGCCCGTGCTGTGCGGCATCGCCGAGTTCACCACGGCTTTCGCGGTCGAGACGGCGAAGGAAGCCGCGCGCGTCGGCATCGACGGCGTCATGGTGATGCCGGCCCTGGTCTATTCGTCGAAGCCACACGAGACCGCCGCGCATTTCCGCGCCGTCGCCACCGCGACGGACCTTCCCGTGATGCTCTACAACAACCCGCCGATCTACAAGAACGACGTCACCCCCGACATCCTGGCCTCGCTCGCCGACGTCGAGACGGTCGTCTGCTTCAAGGATTCCTCCGGCGACACAAGGCGCTTCATCGACACAAGGAACATGGTCGGCGACCGCTTCGTGCTGTTCGCAGGCCTCGACGACGTCATCGTCGAGAGCGTCGCCATGGGCGCCGTGGGCTGGGTCTCCGGCATGTCGAACGCCTTCCCGCGCGAGGGCGAGACGCTGTTTCGCCTGGCCAAAGCCGGCCGCTTTGCCGAGGCGATGCCGCTCTACGAATGGTTCATGCCGCTCTTGCATCTCGATGCGCGCCCGGACCTCGTCCAGTGCATCAAGCTGTGCGAGCACATCATGGGCCGCGGCACGGCGCTGACCCGTCCGCCGCGCCTCGCCCTGCTGCCGCAGGAAAAGGCCGAGGTCGAGGCCATGATGGTGAAGGCGCTCAAGAGCCGGCCGCGTCTGCCGGATGTCGGGCTGAAGGCGGCCTGACCGCGTATTTCGTAGGGTGGGCAAAGCGAAAGCGTGCCCACCATTTCCAAATTCGATCGCGGAGAGATGGTGGGCACGGCGCCATGCGCCTTTGCCCACCCTACGAAGCTAGGAAGCCGCGCGCTTCCGCTTCGCATTCAGCGCGGACGCCACGCGGCTCACGGGCGGCTTGCCCAGCACGCCGCTCATCTCGTTCGTCGCCGCCAACAGCTTCTCCATGTCGACGCCGGTGCTGATGCCCATGCCTTCGAGCATGTAGACGACATCCTCGGTCGCGACATTGCCGGTCGCGCCGGGGGCGTAGGGGCAGCCGCCGAGGCCGCCGGCGGCGGCATCGATGACGCGGACGCCCTGCTCCAGCCCGGCATAGAGGTTGGCGAGCGCCTGGCCGTAGGTGTCATGAAAGTGCATCGCGAGATTGGCGGCGGGGATGTCGGCGCTGACGGCGCGCAGCATTTCCTTCGCCTTGGCCGGGGTGCCGACGCCGATGGTGTCGCCGAGCGAGATCTCGTAGCAGCCGAGGTCCCACAGCGTGCTCGCAAGATCGGCAACCGCCTTTGGCTTGATCTCGCCGTCGAACGGACAGCCCAGCACGCAGGAGATATAGCCGCGCACCTTGACGCCGTCGGTCTTGGCGCGCGCCAGCACCGGCTTGAACCGTTCGATCGACTCCGCGACTGTGCAGTTGATGTTGGCCCGCGAAAAGCCTTCGGAGGCTGCCGCGAACACCGAGACCACCCTCGCGCCCGCGGCGCGCGCGGCGTCATAGCCCTTCTCGTTCGGCACCAGCACGTGGAATTCGGCACCCGTTATATGGCTCACGCCGCGCAGCACGGCATCGGAGCTTGCCATTTGCGGGATCGCCTTCGGCGACACGTAGGCGCCGACCTCGACCGTATTGAGGCCGGCTGCGACCAGCGCCTCGACAAAGGCGATGCGGGCCTCGACGCTCACGGGCGTCTTCTCGTTCTGGAGGCCGTCGCGCGGCCCCATCTCGATGATGCGGACGGGCTCGCTCATCTCATTCTCCCGAAGGCTCGACCACGGCGAGCTCGACGCCTTCCTGCACGATGTCGCCGACCTTGCACTTGATCGACGTCAGCACGCCGGCATAGGGCGCCCGCAGGGTCTGCTCCATCTTCATCACTTCGAGGGTGAGGATCGGCGCGCCCTTCTCCAGCGTTGCGCCCTCCTCGGCCAGCACGGCGACGACCGTGCCCGGCAAGGGTGCCGCGATCTTGTCCGCGCCGGCCTGCTCCTCGGTCTCGCCGCCGAACGGATCGACCCAATGCAGGTCGAAGCGGCCGTGGCGCGTGCGCAAATAGAGCTCATGGCCGTCGATCACGGCGGCGACCTGGGATTTGACGCCGTCGAGCGTCAGATCGAAGCCGCCATCGCGCGGCGCAATTGCAAATGCCAGCTCGCGGTCGCCGATCACAAGCGTCGACGGCCCGCTGCCGTAGTTGAGGGTGATCTTCTGCTCAGGCCCGTGGCCAACGCGGAAGGCAAAGCTGCGCTGACGGCGGCCGACCGGCATCCAGCCGAACGTCTGCCAGGGCGAATTCGCCTCTGCCTGCGCGGCCTGCCGTTCGTCGTTCACGATCGCGGCGACCGCGGCGCAGAGCTCGAGCTCGCCGGGCGCCGGCGTGGCCTGCGTCAGCACCGCCAGCTCGCGCTCGATGAAGCCGGTGTCGATCGCATTCGCCCGCACTTTTTGATGCGTGATCAGCGCCGACAAGAACGGGATATTGGTGACGATGCCGCGAACGTCGGAGTCCTCCAGTCCGCGGTTCAGCCGCTCGATCGCGACATCCCGGGTCGGTGCCCAGGCGATCATTTTTGCGAGCATCGCGTCATAGTACGGCGAGACGCTGTCGCCTTCGCGATAGCCCGCGTCGATGCGCAGGCCACCGGTCTCTGCGGGCAGCCGCCAGGTCGAGATCTTTCCGACCGAGGGCATGAAGTTCTTGGTCGGATTTTCGGCGTAGACGCGCGCCTCGACCGCGTGGCCGTTGAGGCGGATCTCGTCCTGCCGCAGCGGCAACGCCTCGCCGAAGGCGACGCGCAGCTGCCATTCGACGAGGTCGATTCCGGTGATCAGCTCGGTCACGGGATGCTCGACCTGGAGACGCGTGTTCATCTCGATGAAGAACACGTCCTTGCCGTCGGAGACGAACTCGATTGTGCCGGCGCCGACATAGTTCACCGCGCCGGCCGCCTTTCGCGCCGCGGCGCAGACCGTCTCGCGCTGTGCCGCATTGAGCGTCGGCGACGGCGCTTCCTCGATCACCTTCTGGTGCCGGCGCTGCAGCGTGCATTCGCGCTCGAACAGCGAGAGCAGATTGCCGTGGCTGTCGCCGATGATCTGCACCTCGATGTGGCGGGGATTGTCGACATATTTCTCGATCAGCATGCGGTCGTCGCCGAACGCGGCCTTGGCCTCGCGCTTGGCGCTGACGATCGCGGGCCCGAGCTCGGCCGCCGAGCGCACGATCCGCATGCCGCGGCCACCGCCGCCGGCGGACGCTTTCACCAGGATCGGGAAGCCGATCTGGTTCGCGGCCTTCGCCAGCGTCGCCTCGTCCTGGGCCTCGCCGTGATAGCCGGGCACCAGCGGCACGCCCGCCTTCTCCATCAGCGCTTTCGAGCCGGACTTCGAGCCCATCGCCGTCATCATCCCGGCGGTCGGCCCCACGAAGACCAGCCCCGCGTCGAGGCAGGCATGCGCAAACTCGGCATTCTCCGACAGGAAGCCGTAGCCGGGATGCACGGCCTCCGCCCCGGTCTTTCGCGCGGCTTCGATCAGACGCTCGACATTGAGATAACTGTCGCGCGCCCGCGCGGGGCCGAGCAGCACGGCTTCGTCGGCGAGCGCGACATGCATCGCGTCGCGGTCGGCCTCGGAATAAACCGCGACCGTGCGCAGGCCCATGGCGCGCGCGGTGCGGATGACGCGGCAGGCGATCTCGCCGCGGTTGGCGATCAGGAGCGTGCGAAAACGCCGGTAGAGCTTTGAGCGGTCCATCGCATCACATCCTGAACAGGCCGAATTTGGTGGGCTCGATCGGCGCATTCGACGCCGCCGAGAGGCCAAGCCCGAGCACCAGGCGCGTGTCGGCCGGGTCGATCACGCCGTCGTCCCACAGACGCGCGGTCGCGTAATAGGGGTGCCCCTGGCTCTCATATTGTGCGCGGATCGGCTCGCGGAACTTATCTTCCTCGTCCTTCGACCAGCTATCGCCTCTGGCCTCGATATTGTCGCGCCGGACCTGGCTCAGCACCATCGAGGCCTGCTCGCCGCCCATCACCGAGATGCGCGCGTTCGGCCACATCCAGAGAAAGCGCGGTGAGTAGGCGCGGCCGCACATGCCGTAATTGCCGGCGCCGTAGGAGCCGCCGATCACGACGGTGAACTTCGGCACCGAGGCGGTCGCAACCGCCGTCACGAGCTTGGCGCCGTCGCGCGCGATGCCGCCGGCCTCGTACTTCTTGCCGACCATGAAGCCGGTGATGTTCTGCAGGAACACCAACGGAATGCCGCGCTGGCAGCACAGCTCGATGAAATGCGCCCCCTTCAGCGAACTCTCGCTGAACAGGATGCCGTTGTTGGCGATGATGCCGACCGGATAGCCCCAGATATGGGCGAAGCCGCACACCAGCGTCGTGCCGTAGAGTTTCTTGAACTCGTCGAATTCCGAGCCATCCACGACGCGCGCGATGATGTCGCGCACGTCGAACGGCTTGCGGCCATCGACCGGCACCACGCCGTAGATCTCCTCGGCCGCGAACAGCGGATCGCGCGGCGGATGCATGTTGAGGTTCGGCCGGCTCGACGGCTTCAGGGTGCCGACGATGCGACGGGCGATGCCGATCGCGTGGGCGTCGTTCTGCGCGTAGTGATCGGTCACACCTGATTGCCGCGAATGCACGTCGGCGCCGCCGAGCTCCTCCGCGGTCACCACCTCGCCGGTCGCCGCCTTCACCAGCGGCGGGCCGCCGAGGAAGATGGTGCCCTGGTTGCGCACGATGATGCTCTCGTCCGACATGGCCGGCACATAGGCGCCGCCGGCGGTGCAGGACCCCATCACGATCGCGACCTGCGGGATGCCTTGCGACGACATCTGCGCCTGGTTGTAGAAGATGCGGCCGAAGTGGCGCTCGTCCGGAAAGATTTCGTCCTGGAGCGGCAGGAAGGCGCCGCCGGAATCGACCATGTAGACACAGGGAAGATTGTTCTGCCGCGCGATGTCCTGCGCGCGCAGATGCTTCTTCACGGTCATCGGATAATAGGTGCCGCCCTTGATGGTGGCGTCGTTGGCGACGATCACGCATTCGCGGCCCGAGATGCGCCCCACCCCGGTGACGACGCTCGCCGAATGCACGTCGCCGCCATAGAGGCCGTAGGCCGCCAGCGGCGACAGCTCCAGGAACGAGGTCCCGGGATCGACCAAGAGGTCAACGCGCTCGCGCGCCAGCATCTTGCCGCGCGAGGTGTGGCGGTTGCGCGAGGCCTCGCCGCCGCCGCCGGCGACCTGGCTGAGCTTTTCGCGCAAGTCCGCGACGAGGGAGCGCATGGCCTCGGAATTGCGCGCAAAGTCTGACGACGACGGATCGATGCTGGAATGGAGCGGCATGTTGTCCCGCGTTTCTGGTGATCTGGTGAGAGGCCGCGGCCAGGTGGGACCACGGCAATTCCAAGTGCGCCGGACCTACGCCGTCTCGGCCATCAGCTCGCGGCCGATCAGCATGCGGCGGACCTCGGATGTACCGGCGCCGATCTCGTACAGCTTGGCGTCGCGCCACAGCCGGCCGACCGGAAATTCGGATGTGTAGCCGACGCCGCCGAGCGCCTGGATCGCCTCGCCCGCCATCCAAGTCGCCTTCTCCGCGGAATAGAGGATCGCAGCCGCGGCATCCTTGCGCAGGGTCCGCGCATGGTCGGCGCGGTCGCAGGCGCGCCCGACCGCATAGACATAGGCGCGTGTGGCCTGCCAGGTCGCATACATGTCGGCGAGCTTGCCCTGCATCAGCTGGAAGTCGCCGATCGGCTGGCCGAACTGCTTGCGCTCGTGCATGTAGGGCACCACCGCGTCCATGCAGGCCGCCATGATCCCGAGCGGGCCGCCCGAGAGCACGGTGCGCTCATAATCGAGGCCGGACATCAGCACCTTGACGCCCTCGCCCACCTTGCCGAGCACGTTCTCCTCCGGCACCTCGCATTCGTCGAAGAACAAGGGATAGGTGTTGGAGCCGCGCATGCCGAGCTTGTCGAGATGCTGGCCGTGGGTAAATCCCTTGAAGCCCTTCTCGACGAGGAAGGCAGTCATGCCGCGCGGGCCGGCCTCCGGATCGGTCTTGGCGTAGACGACCAGCACGTCCGCGTCGCCGCCATTGGTGATCCACATTTTCGAGCCGTTGAGCACGTAGCGGTCGCCGCGCTTGTCGGCACGCAGCTTCATCGAGACGACGTCGGAGCCGGCGCCGGGCTCGGACATCGCCAGCGCGCCGACATACTCGCCGGAGATCAGTTTTGGCAGATAGCGCTCGCGCTGCGCGTCGTTGCCGTTGCGGCGGATCTGGTTGACGCAGAGGTTAGAATGCGCGCCGTAGGACAGGCCCACGGCTGCCGACCCGCGCGAAATCTCCTCCATGGCGACGATATGGGCGAGATAGCCCATGTTGGAGCCGCCATATTGCTCCGGTGCCGTCATGCCGAGCAGGCCGAGGTCGCCAAGGCGCTTCCAGAGATCCGCCGGGAACAGGTTGGCCTTCTCGATCTCGGCGGCGCGCGGGGCGATCTCCGCCTCCACGAAGGCGCGCAGCGTGTCGCGCAGCATGCTGATGTCTTCGCCCAGATCGAAATCGATGCTCGGGATGTTCAAGGCGATTCCTCCGTGTTCTTGTCGGGTCCGAACCTACCCCTGCCCGGGCGTCCTGGCGGTCGAAAAGGTTGCATTTTCCGCCAACTTTGGCGAGGATTTTTCATGCCGTTCCAAGCCGCAACCGCGACGCCCCGCCGCGCCATGACCCCAGCCGCCTTCGTCCACGGCGTGGTTGCCGCTTATGCCGTTTACGGGCGGGATCCGGCCGAGGCATTGGGCAAGGGGCAGGTCACCGAGGATCTCGTTCGATCCCAGGACGGACGTGTGACGGCGGCCCAGTTCGAGGCGCTGGCCGGCCACGCCATGCGCGAGCTCGACGACGAAGCGCTCGGCTGGTTCTCGCGCCGGCTGCCTTGGGGAACCTATGGCATGCTGTGCCGCGCCTCGATCACGGCCCCCAATCTCGAAGTCGCGCTAAAGCGCTGGTGCCGGCATCATCGCCTGCTGACCGAGGACGTGCTGTTCGAGCTCTCGCTTGGTGATGAGACCGCGACCATCTCCCTTCGCGAGCAGCGCGATCTCGGCCCCTTGCGCGAATTCTGCCTCGTCACCCTGCTCCGCTATGTCCTCGGCTTCTCCTGCTGGGCCGTCGATTCCGCGATCGCGCTGCGTGCGGCCGAGTTTCCCTATTCCGAGCCGGGCCACGTCTCGGTCTATCCGACGATCTTCTGCAGGCATTTGAGCTTTGATGCGGATAGCGCCCGCATCGTGTTCGACAAGCACTATCTTTCACTGCCGCTGACCCGCAGCCCGGCCGATCTCGACAGCATGCTCAAGGGCGCGCTGCGGCTGACCGTGCTGCCCTATCGGCGCGACCGGCTGCTGGTCGAGCGCGTGCGCCGCGTGCTGCGCAATGCGCGCGGACGCAGTCTCGGCGCCGAGGATGTCGCAAGCGAGCTGGCCCTCTCCACCCGCACCATGCACCGGCGCCTGCGCGAGGAAGCGACCTCGCTGCGCGATCTCAAGGAAGAGGCAAAATTCGAGCTCGCCAAGCAGGAGCTGATGCGCGGCCGCACCCCGATCAAGCGGATCGCGGAGATCGCCGGCTTCCGCAACGAGAAGAGCTTTTCCCGCGCCTTCCGCGGCTGGACCGGCGCCAGTCCCCGCGAGTTTCGCGGAAGGTATCGCTGATGGGCGCCGCAGCGCATTGTTGTCTGCTTGTCATAAGTTAACGGCCCCCGAGATCGCTCTCGGAGGCCGCAATGTCCCGGATCCGGTCTCGATGTCAGGCGTTAGTTTTGCGCGCCCGAACGAGGCTTGGTGCGCGACTGCGTCTGCTTCGGCTGGAAGGCGAGCGCGTCGTTGGTGGTCTTCGCGCCGCCGGCCTGCGAGCACGAGCCGCCGATGCCGCCGGCCGCCTGCCGGCAGGCTTCCATCGTCGGATAGCCGCAACCATGGGCGGCCTGGGCGCCATTGGTGATGCAGTAGTCTTCGGCCTTCGCAGCCGGTGCCGACAGAACAAAAAACGCAGACGCACACAGCGCCGCAGCAGACGCCGCGATCGTCTTCGAAGTCGATGTCATGATGTCTTTTCCTGCTAAGGGTCCCACAAAAGCATCCCCAGCGTGCGATGCAGGCTGAGGTTCACACCCTGCGTCTAGGCAGCGCGCAGGAACCGACAATCACGGTCCGGCGCATTGCAGGGCTTCGCAAATCACATGTCAAACTTATGTGAGTTACTAAGATATATAGTTCCGCTACGACGCCCTTACCGGTCCTGGCGCCCCATGACGTGGATCGGGCTGAAGCAGCCCAGGATCAGGCGCTTCGGATCGAACGGAATGTCGCCCGCAGCCTCAAATCGCTTGTCGTCGCCCATCCCGGCTTCGGCGGCCTCGAGCGTTGCCTTGTCGGGCCAGACCTGCCAGGTGAAGACGATCTTCTCGCCGTCCTTCGCATTCACGGCGCGGCGAAAGTCGGTGTGCGTGCCACTGGGGACGTTGTCCTCCCAGGACTCGACGATCTCCAGACACCCGTATTCCCTGAACAGCGCCGCCCCGTTCTCGGCCCATCGGCGATAGGCCTCCATCTTGTCCTCCGGCACCGGAATGACGAAGCCTGCGATATACATGATTTCAGCTCCTTCGCAGTCTCTGTGAGCCTCACACCGGCGGAGCGATCTCCTATCCCGCCGCCGCCGCCGCAACCTCCTGCAACGGCAGCGGCACGTCCTTCGCGACGCCCAGCACCGGAAAGCTGCGGACGTTCTTCACGTCGGGCATCGCGGCGAAATGCAGCAGCTGCTGGCGCATGCTCTCGACGCTCGGCGCGACGCATTTCAAGAGATAATCGGTCTCGCCCGAAATCCGCCAGCACTGCTGGATGCGCGGGATCGCAGCGATCGAGCCCTCGAACGCCTCCAGCACCGGCTGGGCCTGGCTGCCGAGCTGGATCGAGACGAACGACACCACCTCATAGCCGAGCAGCCGCTCGTCGATGACGGCGCGCACCGCCCGGATCACGCCGCGGCTGAACAGCGATTTCAACCGCCGCAGGCAGTTGGGCGCGGACACGCCGACGCGCAGCGCCAGCTCGTTGTTGCGCACCCGCCCGTCCTGCTGCAGCTCGGATAAGATCTTCAGATCGACGCCGTCGAGCTGGTCACGCCCGGCCATCCCCCACCTCGCCCTGATCCCGTGATGCCGGGACCAGCGAAGCATGAGGCGGAATTGGTGCCAAGAGCCAAGGGCGCGGCGCTATCGAGTTCGGGGGAATACCGCCCCACCGTCATGGCCGGGCATAGCCGTCTGAAGGACGGCGTCGCTTCCGCTCGCCTATGTCCCGGCCATCCACGCTCTTTCACGCGGCCCAAAACGTGGATGCCCGGGACAAGCCCGGGCATGACGAGTACGTCGCGTCGTATGAAGTCGGAGCAGCCACCTGCCCCCTCAATGCGTCCAGGGCTCGCCGCGCCGGAACGAGAAATTGTCGGCATAGGCGACCGGCCGGCGGATCGAATCCTGGGGCTCGATCACCTGGTAGGCGATGCCCTTGCGCTCGCAATAGGCGACCGCCTCTTCCTTGCTGTCGAAGCGCAGGGTGATCTGCTGCTTCATGTCGCCGGACGAGGTCCAGCCCATCAGCGGCTCGACCGCACGCGGCTGCTCCGGCTCGTAGTCAAGCTGCCATTCCCGGGTCTTGGACCGGCCGGATTGCATCGCGTTCTTGGCGGGCTTGAAAATGCGTGCGGTCATGGGGTGGTCCGGGCCTTTTCGTCTTTTCGTTCGATTTCGATGCGTCAGGGTGGCAGTTGGTGGAAACCTCAGGGATAGTATAGAGACACCGATCGGGAACTGATCGGTGATTCCGGCCCCCCGGTCACCCTTACCGACGGTATAGTCATTATGCTGCACCGTGACAATTCCGTACCCGCCTTCCGCGCCGGGATTCCGCCCGGCCGAACTGCCTCGCCGACATCAGCGCATCTATCCCCTCCGAGAGCTCCCGTCGCATGGCCTTCCTGAACATCAACGCCACGCTCCCTGAAAAAGGCCGTGACCTACGGCTCGACCTGTTTCGCGGCGTCGCCAACTGGGCGATCTTCCTCGACCACATCCCCGACAACGTCGTGAACTGGATCACGACGCGCAATTACGGCTTTTCCGACGCGGCCGACCTGTTCGTCTTCATCTCCGGCTACACTGCCTCCTTCGTCTATGCGCGCATGATGCTGGAGCGCGGCTTCATCGTCGGCGCCACGCGCCTGACCAAGCGGGTCTGGCAGCTCTACGTCGCCCACATCATCCTGTTCGTGATCTACATCGCCTCGATCAGCTATCTGGCGCTGCGCTTCGGCGATTCAGATATGATCAACGAGTTCAACGTCGCCGGCCTCGTCGACAACGCCACCGAGACGCTGCGCCAGGGCCTGTTCCTGCGCTTCAAGCCGCTCAATCTCGACGTGCTGCCGCTCTACATCGTGCTGATGGGACTGTTTCCGCCGGTGCTGTGGTTCATGCTGCGCAAGCCCGATTTGACGATGGTGCTGTCGATCGTGCTGTGGCTCGCCGCGCGCCATTTCGGCTGGAACCTGACCGCCTATCCGGCTGGCCAGTGGTACTTCAATCCATATGCCTGGCAGGTGCTGTTCGTGTTCGGCGCCTGGTGCGCGATGGGCGGCGCGCGGCGCTCGATGACGCTGATCAATTCGCCGATCACGCTGTGGCTCTGCCTCGGCTATCTCCTGTTCGCGCTGGTCATGACCATGGCCGGCCGCTTCCCCGCCATCGGCGGCATGTTCCCGGAATGGCTGTTCTCGGCCTTCAACCCCAACGACAAGACCAACCTTGCGCCTTACCGCTTCATCCATTTCGTCGTGATCGTGATCCTGGTGATCCGCTTCGTGCCGAAGGACTGGCCGGGCCTGGAATGGAAGGTGTTCGATCCCTTGATCGTCTGCGGCCAGCAATCGCTCGCGGTGTTCTGCGTCGGCGTGTTCCTGTCCTTCGTCGGCCATTTCGAGCTGTCGATGAGCTCGGGCTCGCTGTTCGCGCAGCTCTTCGTCAGCATCGCCGGCATCGCGATCATGACGACGGTGGCGTATTACATCTCGTGGTCGAAGCGGCAGGACAAGCCGCTGAAGCCCCCGCCGTCCAAGCCGGCGCCCGCAACGAAGGCCGCCTGAGCCGGAACGCCCGTTCGTCCGGGCGCACCGTCCCGACGCCGCTGTCGGTTCGTCCGGGATTGGATTGACCTGCGTCAACCAGGGCCGGCGCCGGCCGAACTAGTGTCGCCGCGACTCGCGCCGCCGCATCGACGTCGGCGCTTCCTCCCGGACAAGGCCAAGCACATGCCCTCTCATTTTCACGCCATTGTATGGATCGACCACACGCAGGCCCGGATCTTCCATCTCGGCCTGAGCGGCTCCGACGAAATCACGCTGCATCCGCATCTGGCAACGCGTCATCTCCATCACAAGGCCAATGAGATCGGCAGCGGCCATGCCGCGCCTGACAAGACGTTCTACGCTGAGGTGACCAAAGCCCTCGCCGATGCCGGCGAAGTCCTGATCATCGGCCCGGCCAACGCGAAGACCGAGCTCGCCAGCCACATCCGCGCCAACGCGCCAGATGTCGCCAAGCGGATTGCCGCAGTGGAAACGGCCGACCATCCTTCCGACAACGAGATCGTCGCTTACGCGAAACGTCACTTCAAATTGCCGCTGCCGCGCGTGCAGGCACCAACCTGAAAGCGGGATGACGATTTACGATCGCATCGCTTCAGGCCGCTTCTTCGCTGTCGAACTCGGTGAATTTCTTGTAGATCCAGTCGCGGCCGTCGTGCCGGCGCCAGACCTTGCCGTAAACGAGCTGCCCGTTGATCGAGCGGCGCGGCACGATCACGGTCCAGAGGTGCCAGATTTCGGTCCAGCTCGACTGCGGGCTGGCCGTTTTTAAGTTGCGATCGAAAGACATGACACAGAACTCACAGGATACGCGCGCCGCGACGAACTGTGATCTTGTATGAGCACGAATTCCAGGCAGCCCATCGCGAGCCGGCACCGATCTCATAACGATCGCCAAAGTGGCCGCAACAACCGCTCGCCCTTAACCTAACCCATCAACCTTACCAGTCGCGAACTGGTGGCCGGGCTGGTTGAAAGCCGGCGCCGGTTTTTCTACAATGCCTGCGCGATTTGAGAGCGAGTGCGCCGTTTTCGGGACCCGCGATTCAATTTGAGCTGACGTCGCGTTTTTAAAGAGCTTGGAATTTGAAGACGACTTGGATTTTGAGGAAGACTCGGAAGTTTTGAAGACTCGAAGGTTTAAGACTCGGACGTTTTGAAAAAAGACATACTGGCTGGGGCGACCACAATGAATTTGCAGTGTGCATGTCTGCGCTTGGCGGTGCGATCGACGCCGCCTGTCCCGGCCGTCAGGACGTCGGCTCACGAACCGCCAAGGGCCGCCAACGACAACCAGATGGTCTGGCCGTTCGTGCCGTTTCCGCCCGGCTGGCACGCCTCGAGCTGATTGGGCAATTCTGAAGAACGCGACGTCTGAAGATCGCGACGCCTGCAAAAAAGACGTTTGAAAAGCGCAACGCCGCGCAAGCGGAGTATTATCGCTTGGCGGCGTCCGTTAGGCATTGGGCGCTGAAATCCCCAACATCCATATGTCCATGGCGACAGCCAAAGGTTCGATGAATCTTTGGTAATTCTGCGTCGGGCCGACCGCGCCAATGCCTTGAAAAATCGCGCGGAAGTCGGGCTGCGCAAGCAACGAGCGCGAGGGCTTCAGGCCGAACGCGCCGGGTCTGCAAAGCAGGCGCTGGCCGCGTGAGAAAGTTCGATCCGGCACGCATGTTCCGCGCCGGACGGCCGCAACCAATCGCCGCGCGGCGCGTTGCAGCTTCTTCCCATCCGTCCGGGGTCCTGGCGAGCGCCAACGATCAGCGCGCGCCCGCCATGGACGGACGGTCATCGCGTCTCACGTCCGTGTGAGCTGGAGCCCGGTCGGTGAATTTCGTCGAGCGAGAAGAGACCAATGAACAACGGGCCGCAAGGCAAGGGGGATGCTGTGAGCCAGATCGATACGACAGAGAAACTCTCCGAGGCGCCGGAGCCCGGAGACTCGCTGTTCGCACTCTGCGGACTCGGCGTCGCGGGGATCGTCATGCTGGGCTGGATCTGCGCCCTCGCCTGGATCGCCTGGCGCCTCGCCGATTGGCTGCTGTTCTGAGCCGGGATCCGCGAGTCGAAATTTCGAAGGAAATGAAGGAGGTTCGACCTCGGGACTGGTCGGGGCAGCTGGATTCGAACCAACGACCTGCAGTACCCAAAACTGCCGCGCTACCAGGCTGCGCTATACCCCGAATGTCCGGCGAGCCCTGTCGATACACGCTTCCCAAAGCGCCAGCAAGCGTCCTAAAGGCGCCGGCAAGGCCGGGAAGGCCCCCACCGGACGGCTCTATTTGCTGCCGAACAGCGGGTGGCCGACGCGGTCGCCGGGGCGGATGCCGTATTTCTGCGCCGTTCCCGCCACCACCTCCAAAACAGCCCGCGCGGGGCCCTTGGACGAGATGATCTTGGTCGACAGCGGCTCGGTGTTCTCGGCAATGCGCAGGATGCGGCCGTCGGCGCGGATGAAGATCATGTCGAGCGGGACATAGGTATTCTTCATCCACATCGACACTTCCTGCTCGGGATTGAAGTCGAACAGCATGCCTTTGCCGTCGGCCAGCTCCTTGCGGTACATCAGGCCGGTCTGCTTCTCCTCCTCGGTCGTTGCCATCTCCACCGAGAACACCTGCACGCCGCTTTTGGTGACGATCTCGAGCGGCTGGAAGCTCGCGGCACGGACGGATCCGCCGGTCACGACAACGCCGGCGATGACCAGGATGGCGGCAAGCCAGCCCTTCGCAACGGACCAGACAGCCTTTCGATCAAGATTCATGGGATGGCACTCAGGGCGTGGGAATGGAACAGTCCTACGCGGCGACCGCCCGAAAAGCCAGAGGCGCGCCGGTCAGCCGGCGCGCCTCTGCTCACGATTGCGGGAATTGGCGATCCTGCCGCCGCTAGTGCGACTGCAGTCCGGGCGATCCGGTCTCGGGATGGATCTCGGCTGCCATCATGCCCTTGGAACCGGGCCCGAAGCGGACCAGGACATATTGGCCGGGGCGCAATTCGGTCATGCCGAAGCGGCGCAGCGTCTCCATGTGCACGAAGATGTCGGGCGTGCCCTCGCCGCAGGTCAGGAAGCCGAAGCCGCGCAGCCGGTTGAACCATTTGACCTGGGCCCGCTCCAGCCCGCTGGTCGGGGTGACCGTGACGTGGGTGCGCGGCGGCAGCATCTGCGCCGGATGGATCGCGGTCGACTCGTCCATCGAGACCACGCGGAAGGCCTGGTAGCCCTTCGCGCGCTGGATGCATTCGACGACGATGCGCGCGCCCTCATAGGCGGTCTGGAAGCCGTCGCGTCTAAGCACGGTGACATGCAGCAGCACGTCCGGCCAGCCGTTGTCGGGAACGATGAAGCCGTAGCCCTTCGACGCGTCGAACCATTTGATGACGCCGTGGACTTCGACGAGGTTGGCGCTGGCCTCGCCAAGGCCGGTGAACGGGCTGAGCCCGCTCTCGCGGCCGCTGCCGTGCTCGCCCGGCGTCATGCGCCCCGGCGACGTGCCCTGTCCGGGAACTCCAAGCTTTTTGGACTCAAATCCGTCCGACGACCCCATAACCCCGGACCCCACACTGCCATGCAACCCGCCACATTGGCGGAGCTCGAATCACGCGTCTTAAGAGAATGTTCTCAATTCGACGCGACGCGAATCTTTCGACTCAAAAGATAACACTCCCGGTTGCGGCGCATAGACAAAAAAGAGATTCGCCGGAACCTATGAACAGCTTGCACAGCCGCGAATCAAACTAACGCCTCAATTGCCGACAAAGGGTCCGAGCGTTTCGCCGATGTCGTGGCGGATGACGAGGTCGGCGATGTCGTCCTGTTCGGTCGGCTCGCGATTGATGATCACCAAACGTGCACCCGCGCGCTTCGCCATCATCGGAAAGCCCGCTGCCGGCCACACCACGAGCGAGGAACCGATCGCGATGAAGAGGTCGCAGGCGCGCGACAGCGCGGTTGCGCGCTGCATCTCCTCCTCCGGCATCATCTGGCCGAACGAGATCGTGGCGGTCTTCACCGGCTCGTCGCACTCGGTGCAGTTGGGAGCGCCGTCCTGGTCGAATCGGCGCTTCACCCAGTCGAGCTGATAGGTCTGCCCGCATCCGACGCATCGCGCATAAGTAGTATTTCCGTGAAGTTCAATCACGTGCTCGTGCGCGAAGCCCGAGACCTGGTGCAGATTGTCGATGTTCTGGGTGATGACCGCGGGGACCTTGCCGGCGCGGTAGAGCGAGGCGAGCGCGCGATGGCCGCGGCCGGGCCTTGCCGCCGCGAAGGTCTCCTCCATCGCGAAGCGCCGGCGCCAGGATTCGTCGCGCGCCTCTTGGCTCGCAACGAATTCGTCGAACGGGATCGGACGGTTGCGCGTCCAGATGCCGCCCGGCGAGCGGAAGTCGGGGATGCCGCATTCGGTCGAGATGCCGGCGCCGGTGAACGGTACGATGGTCTTCGCCTCGGCGATCATGTCGCCGAGACGTTCAACGCCGCTGCGAAGATCCGATGCAATCAATCACACGCCTCCCGCTTTGGTCTTGCGCTAGCTGCAAGATGCGCAAGCGACAAGATTGTTGACGCTGTTATCAACTGCGAACGCAGGTGCGCTCGGCAATTTTTTCCGCCCATCGCATATCACAATCCTGCAATGCCTCCTCCCCATTGACGCCCCAATCAGAAGCGCCAATGCATGTGTTATGCGACTCAAGGCCCGGTGCGGCGGCAGCGCTTGAGGACACTCGTAAACACGACCCTGTAAAAACAACCCGAGTAACATCGTCCAAGTGTGAACAGAGGGGATGGACATGACCGAAGACGAACAACGCAAGATCCGTGAACGCGAAGAGATCGCCGCCCGTGTCGCCGCCTTCCGTGCCACCCAGGAGAAGTTCAAGCGCGAGCGCGAAGAGTATTTCGTGTCGACGCTTGAGAACGCACGCAAGGTCGAGCGACCCTCGCTCTGGCCGTAGCACGCGCCTGATCGCCACGCATGAAAAAAGCCCGGAGCATCGCTCCGGGCTTTTCACTTACCCCCGCCGTTACCAGTGACGGTAATAGTGGCGGCGATAGTAATACGGTCCGTCGCCATAATAGGCGTACGGGCCAGATCCGTAATAGTAGCCCGGGCTGTCATAATAGCCGTAGCCAGGGCCGTAATAGCCGTAGGGGTGGGACGCGGCGATCGCGCCCGCGGTGATCGCGCCGGCGGCAAGACCGAACGCGAGGCCCGGGCCGATGCCGCGGCCGCGCGCCTCGGCAGGCGCAGGCGCCGCCACCGCGGTCACGCCGACGGCTGCGACGGTGGCCAGAACTGCCAGTGTCTTTTTCATGAGCTCCTCCTTCGCGTCTGGGGTGACAACGCGAGTGCCGTTTGATGGTTGCGCGCGGCGCGGAACCGGAGCCGGTCAAAAAAAATCGATGCGAGGCGGAACGAAATCGCCGTGCGGCGGTTGGAATTGCAAGTGCGAAGCCTCCGCTATCCGGTGAAGGCCCAGCACGAAAGCCCCGTCAGTATCCTCCGCGATGCTGGCGGGGTTTTTGTTCCACGGGAGCAAATGGGCAGCAGAGAACAACGGCTGCCCGCGGGGCGGAAGGCCGAGGAGGAAGGATTGCCGATATCCGCTTTGCTTGCCCGGATCCGCCGGCTCGTTCCCGGATCCGGCGATCGACATTACGACGAGATCGTCCGCAGTTTCGGTGTCGGCGCGCTGCGCCCGCCGCCGACGCCGATGAGCGACGGCGAGCTGGCGCGGGCCATCGCCGAGTTCCTCAGGGAACAGCCCTCCTCCGAGTCCGTCGCGACCCTCGGCCGGCGGCTCGACCCCTCCTCCCGGCTCTAGCCGGACTTCTTGCTAGGCGGATCTCTTTTGCGCGAGCCGGGAACAAGCGCCGCGCATGCAAGTTGAGGTTGTCTTCACGCAAGTGAGGTTCGACATGTTCGACATGCCCGTGTGGCTCGAAGTCCTGCTCAACCTGTCCGGCTATGCCGGCTTCGTCGCGCTCGCGAGCCGCGGCACCTCGTGCCCGCGCGCAGCGGCCGACGACCGGATCGGTGGTGACGAGCGCTAGTTGGTGTGCGGCGCCTGGCCTGCCGTGCGCACCAGCCGGTCGGCCTTGAGCGCGACGCGCGTGTCCTCGGCTTGCTGCCGCAGCGAAAAACTGATCAGCACGAAAGCGAGACAGAACAGCGTGCCGACGATGGCAACGCGCCGGTAGGTGTGGCGGTCGCCTTGATAAAAGGACGGCTCTGAAAAAGGTGTCATGGCAAAGCGGCTTCTTGGCAAAGTCGTTTCTTGTCGTTGCCAGACACCTACTCCAACCCGCGGCAAGCGCAACGCGATTGGGCTTTTAACCTAACCGAATAGGGTTATCGTTTCCCGCGCAATCTTTCGTTAGGAGTTGGCGCAGCGCCGTTTGGATCTCGGCCAGCCGCTTGAGGCATCGCGCGATCGCCGAGGCAGGCCCGCCCCTCGCCGACCGTTTTTGTTCCAGCTTCGCCCGCATTTCGTTCTCGAAGAACGAATCGGAATCGAAGAAATCGGCGCGGAGCAACTCTTAACGAGTGGTGTCGCGCGCGAAGATTCTCGTCACGTCGTCTCGGCCGGCGTCGATCGCAGCGGCATCACCTGCGGCACCGATCGAGCGCCGTTGCGCAGTCTCGCGTATGGCCTTGCACTCCTGTCAGACCAAAACACTTTTGCGATTTCGGCGAACATCCCGATCAACCAGCTCTCCTCGCTCATCTCCTGCGCGGGAGACGAGAACGGCACTGTGCGAGACTTCACGCTGTCTCGTTCTGACACGCGCGCTCGCATCGACATCGAGGACGCGCAACTTGTTCTGCATCCGACTCCATTTCGTTCTCGAAGAACGAATCGGAGTCGGGAAAATCAGCGAGAATCGATTCCTAACGATCGATGAAACCGCGTGCGCTCACGTCTTCGCCGGCAGACATCTTCGGCGGCGAAACATCGAGACCGCCGCAAACACGATGACGACCTCGTGCGCCATCGCGGCCGGCGTCCGCCCGCGCGCGCATCACGCCGCGCGCTTCTCCTTGCCCTTCTCGGAGAAGCATTCGAGAATCTGGATGCGGAGTTCTTCTGCGGCCGGCCCCTCGACCTTCCTGAGCTCGTTCCAGAGTCTGATCACTTCGCGCTGCTTTTCGACGGTCATGAGTCACCTCCCAAAGGATTCCAAAAGATGATGGCTCATAGGAACAAAATGAGAACAAAAAGTCCAGCCCCCTCGCGCGATTTCCCACGCCCATCGTCTTGAACCTTTTGGGCGCCGCAAAGACCCATCGAGGCTGGGGATTTCAGCGCCCAGTCATACGGCAGCGCCGCCTGACGAACATACTCCGTCACGGCGGCGCTGTTGCTTTTTGGATTTTCTACCCCAGGTTTGATCTACGGCTGACGGCCAGGCGCTGAAATCCCATCGCCGTCAGTTTGGAAAGCCCCGCGCGAAAGCGCGGGGTTTTCTCTTTCTCTTCTTCGGAAGGCTGAACCTTTTACTGGGCTGGCGCGTCTCATTCCTGAAGCTTCCCCCAGGCTTCATCCCCATCAGAAAGCCCCGCTCCCCCCAGGCGGGGCTTTCGCTTTTGCGGACATCGCGCCGCCCAAGACAAAAACAAAGAGACAAAACAAAGAGCCCCGCTCCGACATCATCGGAACGGGGCTCTGGGCACGCAAGCGGTGCGCGATGGCAGGATCAGACGGCGTCCTTGGCGACCTTCAGGGGCGATGCCTTCACCGACTTGCTCGCGGGCTTGGCCGCAAACTGCATCGGCTCCTTGGTGAAGGGATTGACGCCCATGCGGGCTTCGGTCGCCGGCTTGTTCACGACCGACATCTTCACGAAACCGGGAATGACGAACTCGCCGGACTCGTTGAGCTCCTTGTAGCCGACCGTCGCCATGTACTCGATGACCGACTTCACGTCGTTCTTCGCAAGCTGCGTGCCCTCGGCAATCGCGTCGATCAATTGAGTCTTGGTCATCTTCGCCATGTCAAACGTCCTTCTGAATGGGGTGCGCGCGGGCTGTGGGGTAACCGTGCCGGGCACGCGACAAAGCCGCGCAGCGCGCTTTGTGTTCATGCCAGCGGTCAGGAAGTCACCGGGCTTAGAACCCATCGGGGCCGAAAACGCAAGCCGCAGTTTGACGTCGGTTCCGCCTGTTTCGGCGGGATGACAGCGCTTGCATCGACCCGCGCCGAATCGAATTCAGCAATGTCCATAGAGGGTTCTGCCGGTTCGCCAGCAGGCAGCAGCGATGCCCGTATTAGCCGAAGTCACGAAAGCCCCTAACCGGTTCTCTTTCGAAAGCATTTGTTGCATAGTGGCGCATGGCCAAAACAAAAGTGACGTTTAGAGCGGTCCGGATCGCCGATGGCGACTGGAAGATCCTGGCGGACTACCCCGACCACGAGCAGCGCGAAATCACCGGATTTACCAGCAAGGCGGATGCCGACGACTGGATCAACGGCGATCGCAAGATCGCGTGGCTCCGGTCCCAGGGCTACGCCAAGTGACTTAGCGCAAGTGACTTAGCGCAAGTGACTTAACGCAAGTGACGTAGCGCTCCCGCGCGGCAACGGCGTTCACGGGCGGCCGCAAGCCACCTCATCCAGCCAGCTCAGCAAGACACCTCACCGTGAAACCTGTGGTTCGAGCCGAGTTGTTGACACTTCAGTAACCCAACGCATCCAAGCTCCCCTTGGTATCGTTGCGTTGGAGTATCCCCACAGTGCTGGATTTTCACGAGCTGCGTGAACTCGCGGCCGATGTTCGCGTGTTTGTCGATGTCGCCGAGGACAAGGCCGAGGCGCTCAGAGCCGTCATCGCGGCCTATGACGTCGTGCTGGCAATCTTCCCTTCCGAAGAGGGCATGGGCCTCCACGTCATCAAGGGCAAAGCGATCCTGGACAAGATCGCCAAATCACGCAGCCATGCGACCTACAGCCATACGGCGATCGCGGTCCCTGACCTCGAGCATGCCGAAGTGCTCAAGCTTCTGACGGCGCCGGCCGAGCAGCGGATCGCTGCCTAAGCGCAGACGGCGAGAAATTCAGCGGCGGGCCGCACCAGGTTCGTTCGCCGTTGCTCGGCGCGGAACCGGTCGAAGCCTCGGTTCTCTGGAGCCGAGGGCCTGCCTAGCTCTCGCTGGGCAAGCCATCGCGAACCATCCCGCCGACGGCTCCGCCCAAAATGACGGACACTGTGACGGGCCATACAGCCGCCATCACGATGACAGCTCCAAAGCGAACGTCCCTGTTGGGGCGATCGTAGGAGTCCATGGCCGTGAAAACGAACAGGGCAATCAGGCAACCGATCGCGTATTTCTTCTTCCAGCTCATGTGATGAAGACCTTGTGAAGCCGAGCATTGGTCGCGCCGGCTTTTCCGTGGGTTCATCCGCGCCGTCGCGATCCGGTGACGGCGCACTAAATTCGTTCGCCCGATAGATCCGGCCTGCCAAAGCCCGCTATTGCGGCATAGAGAAAGGCTGCCAAAAGGCACCAGGAGAAAGCGATGGCCCAGTTCCAGCCTGTCGATCCGTACGAGACTGGATTGCTGGATGTGGGCGACGGCCACCAGATCTACTGGGAATGTTGCGGCAATCCCGCGGGCAAGCCGGCGCTTTTCCTGCATGGCGGTCCGGGCACCGGCTGCTCTGTTGGTCAGAGACGATTTTTCGATCCTGATGTCTACAGGGCTGTGCTGTTCGATCAGCGTGGCTCCGGTCGCAGCCTTCCGCTCGCAAGTCAGTCGGGTTCGAACCTGGCAAGCAATACCACCGCTCACCTTGTCGCGGACATCGAGAGGCTGCGCGAGCTGCTCGGTGTCGAAAGCTGGATCATCCTGGGCTTGTCCTGGGGCACCACGCTTGGCCTCGCCTACGCACAAGCGCACCCGCGACGCGTGAAAGCGATGCTGCTCGGATTCGTGACGACGACATCGCGTGCAGAGGTGCAATGGATCACCAAGGATGTCGGGCGCATCTTTCCAAGGGAATGGGAGCGCTTTTCCGAGACCGTCCCCCGGCATCTCCGCGACATGCCGCTCGTCGATGCCTACGCAATCATGCTTGCCGATGCCGACGAGACCGTTCGCGACAGGGCCGCCCGGGCATGGTGCGAGTGGGAGGATGCGCACGTCTCGCTCACCCCGGGACACCGGCCAAATCCCCGATTTGACGACGCGGAATTTCGATTGCGATTTGCGCGCCTGGTCACTCACTATTGGCGCCACGCCGCATTTCTCGCGGAGGATCAATTGATCCGCGACGCATCGAGATTGAACGGCATTCCCGGCGCCCTGATCCATGGCCGTTTCGACGTCAGCGGACCGTTGTCCACGGCGTGGCAACTGCACAAGCGATGGACGACCTCCAGGCTGCATATTCTCGAAGACGCCGGCCACGGCGGCGGCAACGAGTTCATGCCCTTGGTCATCAGAACTCTGGCTGAGTTCGGGAAGCTGTAGGCGTGTGAGCTGTTACGGCGTGGGACCGCCAGGCGAATGAATTCAGGCACTGTCACCATAATCCCGCGCCTTGCCGATCGCGACATCACCATCAGCATGAGCAGGCCGGGCAATCCCTTCGACAACGCCAAGGCTGAAAGCTTCATGAAAACACTCAACGCTGAACCGATTAACGGCAAAGCCTTTGCCGACCTCAGCGACGCCCGCCGCCACATCAACAGCTTAATCGCGGAGGTCTACAACAAGGAGCGCCTGCACTCGGCGCTCGGATACAATCGCCTCTTGAGCTCGAAACCGCGTTCGCGCAAAACAACGTGCGGTAACGCATCATGACAACCCCACGGTCACTGCAATTATCGTGTCTCACTTCAGGGGTGCAGTCCAGCACTGTCACCGTAATCCCGGATAGACCCTCAGCTTGGTGTCGAGCGGCAAGGCCTCAAAATCGGCAACAATCTTCGTCATGCAACCTCCCGCTGAAGATAGCCGTAGGCTATGCTTTGCGCCGAAGACGGCCAAGTTGGCTTGGCGGGGCAAAGGGAGGAAGGAAATGGATAAGATCCTTGAGAAGAAGGTTGAGGGCAAAGCGGACGTCTATCTACACAACCACCTTGCGAACTCGGCTTACTGGTTCAAACAGCAAATCGAGAAGAAGATCGAGAGTGGCGACCGGAGCGGCATAGCGTTCGACTACCTCGCCTGCGCAACGTCGATCGCCTTCACCAATGAGGCTCACATTAATTTCTTCGGCATGAAGTGCGTCAAAGGGTTCGTCGAGCGCGAACCCATCGAGGCCAAGGTAGCCACAGTGTTCACCGCGTTCAAAATGCCGATAGTCTGGGAGACCAGGCCGCTAAGTTCGTTTCGGGCGATGAAGAACCTTCGCGATACGCTAGCCCATGGTAAGCCCGCAGAAATACGTCACAACAGCGTCACCAGCGCCACTCCAGATCAGCAGAACATCATCGATAACCTCAAGGCCGATTGGCAGAAGGCACTCACTCACGAGCCTATTATGACGGCCTACAAGGATATGGACGACCTGTTCAAACAGTTGCTGGAGAAGTCTGGGCTGAGCCTGTTCGACACGATCGAGCAGACGAACTACACAATCAGCCTCATCGAGAGGAAGCAGGCCTAGTCCTCATCGTCCTCCTCATCGTCTTCGCTGATGGCCCGCACGCCATACCGGTACGGGTAGGTCGAGTATTCCCGAGTCTTGAAGCCGGAGAAGCCCAGGGCGACGGCAAATACAGTGCCCTGTATACGCATCTTGCCCGATGTGGTGCGGGAGATCGTAGAGACCCTTATGATGGTCGTCACGTCTACCCTGCCCGACAACCATCGACCGTGGGCGGAATTCGACGTCGCCTCCCACCGGTCGAACGTGAACTCCACGATGACTTGGTTCGCCTTGCGGACACCGTCCGTGGTTTGGCCAGGTCGTCGATGGCTCAGCCCCCGCGGAGAGAATGTGTGTGAGCCCTGCACCAGGATGAAGTCGCCGACACTCAACAGGGCTGAAAGAGCGCCGCGCTCCAGGTCATTAGAGATGTTGGCTACCGTCAACTTTTCCAATGAGGCATGCAGCACGGAACGTACATACGTGTAGAGCGCTTGGCCGTCGCCACCGTCGTACATGTACCCAGTGTCTTTCGGACGCGGCAAGAGGAGACCTGCCTCGTCACACATGTCCAATCTCCACGCGGTTTCGTAGCCGTTCAACTGCTTGAACTTAATACGTTGCTCAGTGGCTAGTTCGAAAAGCCGCAGGTGGTTGAAGTACTGCCAGGCGGAAGTGTGCTGGCGCGACTGGTCGAGGATGGCCTCCGTATCCATCTCGGCGACTTCGCCTTCCCACTTCTTCTTAATGCCGCGGAGCGTCTTTGGGTCGAGGTTCTTGGTCAGCTCACTCTTGGTATGAACCTTCTCGTGGTCCAACGTGCACAGAACAGCGAGATTCGGCACTTCATGGTCCCGAGTCTTGGCCCACTTCCGGATGTGATGAACGACAACGCCGCGCTTGTGGTTCCGGCAGACACAACAGGTGAACCGGTTGGCAAACAGCACCTCGATAAGCTTGTCGGAAGGGATTGCCGGACGGCCATCACCAAGAATGTTGTCGATCGCAAGCGTGTCTATACCAACCTTCCGAAGCGCAGCCCGGTTCATCTGTTGCAGTTTGCCGAGCGTGTACCCAGCGGCTCTAAGCTTAACCGCCTTGGTGTTGCTGATACCGCGCGCCATTAGGGCAAGGTCTGACCGATTGAGGCTGGTATCAGGCCCTTTCCGCATTCCCGGCTCTTGACCATCAATCCGGCTCACCATCTAATTCCTTATCAAAAATGCTTCCGGCTTCAATTTCAGCGCCCTCATCTCGTCCCGCATCCAACGCGGCATCGAGCCCCTGCCCGTCCAAACCAGTTTCTTGTCTTTCCGGCTGCGATACTTGGCGGAAGGCTTTGCCCGCGTCTTCTTAATGCCTTTGGCCCTTCTTTCCAGTTCACCGAACCGGCGCATCTCCCGTGCGATCATCTCGTCGTGAGACTTGCGGGCCTTGTCGTAGGCACGATGCATCGCATCGAGCGCGTACTTCATTTCGTTCACACCAAGGTCCATGAAGGCCAGGATAACTCGACGACGGGCTTCATGCTCGGGGGGCGGAGTAAACGTCTGCTTTTTCATGCGGCACCTTTAAGGGGATCCAAGGCTTAAAGGCTTGTTGCCGGGAGTCAAATGCTGTGAGCGGGTAAGGGCTCGAGCGCCCCCTTGGTTGGCAGATTAAGTGGATGCCCGTTTATTTTGCAGAAAGGGCATTATTTCTTTGATGTATACAATTGGTTGAGTGGTGATTCTCCTGCTAGCCAAGGAGAAAACATCATGCAAGAGACTAGCGTTCCCGTTGCGGCAGAGCACGCAACGACCTTCTATCAATCCATGCGCCATCCCCTCACCGCTGCCGAGCGCGGTGTCCGTCCTTGGCCGGAGAAGCTTACGGCTGAGACTGTGGCTTCATGGATTGTAGCCAATGTCAGCTACAGCATGCCTATGGATGCACACGACATCCTTGAGGCAATGGTTTTCGAGAACAACGCTTAAGAGAAAGTGAGGGTTTTGGAAAACGAACGGTCCACTCCAACGCCGACTGCAGAAATCGCGGCTCATGACTGTCTGGCTATGCTGCCCTTCCTCTTTCAGGACCAGGAGCAGTACAAACTCTATCTATCGCGAAACACTGCCATCATCCAACGAGCCATAGATGGGGGTGACTGGCAGCCGATAAGCACGGCGCCGAGACAGAGATTCGTGCTTTTGAACAATCCGAAGGGCACGTCAGTACAGGCAGCTGTCGGACGTTACACGAGACGCTTCTACGGCACGCACCTTCGCGAAGGACGGTTCTTGGCGGGCAGCAACATGGTCATTTATCCAACTCACTGGCGCCCTCTTCCTGCACCCCTGGCGAATGACAACCTGAAGGCGGAGGCGGCGGCGTGACTATCCTCATTATGGTCACTGAAAGTGGTTGGTACCAATCGATGCCGTTCCTGGAATAGCCCTTGAACAGCAGGCCAACGACCATGGCGAGCTGAACGACCACATCCTTCAGGTAAAGACCGTGGAAGGCGAAGTGCTGTGGTCAAAGCCGTTGCACTAGACGCTTGTGTTCCCGCTTCGACGGTCAATCGAGAACGGAAAAAAGATACTCCTTGAACCTCGACTCCCGGCCTGAATCCATGAGCGCATGGACTTATGGGAGCGCATCACCGAACGGGTAAAGTCCCCGGCCAACCTCATTTGGCTGGCGGTCGTCGCCGTCACCGTCCTCACGGCTTGGATGGCTAGGTGGGTGGTTCTGGCGCTTCGCATGAAGGGGGATTGACGCGGCCGACTACGCACGGCGCCTAAACGTCACGACCGCGACAATGACGACAATGACGATGAGAGCGCCAATGGCCAGCTGGCCTTCCGCATCCGCACTCATGCCCCAAAGGTGAACCGACAACTTTTCCATAACCAAGCATCTCCGTTGCGCGGAGCGATGTGCTGCGCGCTATCCGATTGACAGAAAGCCTGGGCGGAGCGAGAACCTTCAGTGTTCAAGCGGAGAGTCCTTCGGGATCTCCACCCAGGCGTCAGACGATTCACATCGTCTGGCGCCATTTTACTGTTTCCGAAATTGACACGAAGCCGGACATGTACGGGGTCCGGTCACGACCCGGTGAGACGGCGCGACTCACCCACCAACACAGATACCAGCTGATTTTGAGTGGGCGCGAGCTTCGTCCGGTTTATCCGGGTTATTCGACCTATTCACAGCTAAAGGGACATCCCACTTGTCCCCGTTAATCCACAGGCCGCGGGCTTGCATTTATCAAACGCCCCGCCCTTCGGGCGCTATCCCCACACCACCCACCCTGTGGGCGTTTAGGTGATGCGCGGACAGACACGCGCATCACGATAGACCACTCGTCGGGCCAGATTCTGCACTGGCCAGCAGAAGAACACGCCCTGAACAGCTGACATGCAATTGACACGCAACACCCTGCCCGGCGTTGCATTTTGCTGCTATTTGTTACCCCCGACGGCCCCAACGAGCGGAGAGACCGCCAATGTTCTCAAGGAGTTCTGCAAAATGAGATACCTCCACACCATGCTGCGCGTGCGCAATCTCGATGTCGCGCTGAAGTTTTACCAGAATGCGCTGGGGCTGAAGGAGGTGCGGCGGATCGAGAACGACAAGGGGCGCTTCACGCTGGTGTTCCTCTGCTCGGCGGACGATCTCGAGGCGCTGAAGAAGCAGCCGCAAACGCGCGGCGCGCCGCTGGTCGAGCTCACCTACAATTGGGACGAGGAGAAGTACGGCGAGGATCGCTTCTTCGGCCATCTCGCCTATGAGGTCGACGACATCTACGCCACCTGCGAGAAGCTGATGAAGGCCGGCGTCACCATCAACCGGCCGCCGCGCGACGGCAACATGGCCTTCGTCCGTTCGCCCGATCTGCACTCGATCGAGCTGCTGCAGAAGGGCGAGCCGAAAGCGCCGCAGGAACCGTGGTCGTCGATGCCGAACACCGGCCACTGGTAGGGCCTTCTCCATAGGAACAAGCCCTCGCCGCGCACGTTCACTCCTCGACAAGATGATTGGAGGAGGACGCGATGGGACGAGGATTGTTGTTGTGGATGCTGGGCGTGCCGATCCCGGTGATCCTTCTGCTGTGGCTGTTCTTCGGCCACTGACGAGCTGGCTCAACCTGCAATGAAAGCTCTGCCCATGGCGGAGCTTTTTGCATGAGGGGCGCGCCGCAAACGCCGTCGTCCGGCACAGGAAATTCCGCTATCACCCGCACAATTGAAAACGCCGCGGGAGACGCTTCATGCCTGACACCAAGCCGACGATCTGGGGCCGCGCCAACTCGGTCAACGTGCAGAAGGTGCTGTGGTGCCTCACCGAGCTTGGCCTTCCCTACGAGCGCATCGATGCCGGCATGCAATACGGCAAGACCCGCGAGGCCGAGTATCTCGCGATGAACCCGAATGCGCGGATCCCGACGCTGGTCGAAGGCGACTTCGTGCTGTGGGAATCCAATTCCATCATGCGCTATCTCTGCCTCGCGCATGGACGCGGCACGCCGATCTATCCGGACGCGCCGAAGCAGCGAGCTTCGGTCGACCGCTGGCTCGACTGGACACTGTCGGCGGTGCAGCCGGTCGACCGCCCGGTGTTCTGGGGCATCGTGCGCACGGCGCCCGCCGAGCGCGACATGATCCAGGTGCAGCGCGATGCCGATGCCGCCGTCGAGGTCTGGGCGATCGCCGATCGCCTGCTCTCGACGCGCCGCTTCATGGAGGGCGACCAGTTCACGCTCGCCGATATCGCGATCGGCGCCTATGCGCGGCGCTGGCTCGGCGTCGAGGGCATCACCCGGCCGGCGCAGCCGAACCTGACGCGCTGGCTCGCCGAGCTCGGCAAACGCCCCGGCTTTGCCCAGTTTGTCGCACCGCCGATGTCGTGAGCCGCTGGCGCGGCGTAAGCTGCGAAGAGCGCGCAAGGAATCGCCATTTTGGCGCACGCGGCCGGCGGCATCGCCGCACTTGACGGCTACTGTGCATGGGGTTGTTTTCGCACTTTTTGTTTTGACGGCCGCGCCTAGAGCCAGCCGCGCTCGACGAGCAGCACGCAGATGATCAGCACCAGCGTCACGACAGCAGTGGCGAGCCGCGCCGGCCAGCTCAGGCCGCGGCCGACCCACCACAGCAGCGCGCAATACATCAGCACGGGGACGACGATATCGAGCCGCAACAGATCCGGCGGCATGCGGCTTTAGCGCCGGACCGCGGCGTCGACGCTGATCGAGCCGCCGATCTTCACGCAAGTGCCGGTGCCCTTGACCATGTGGTAGCCACGGCCATAGGACGCGCATGCGCCCGCCTTTGCCGTCCCGCCAGCGCCCTTCAGCGGCAGGGTCTTGCCCTGCTGCGGCGGCTCGGCGGCCGGAAGGCGCAAGCCTTCGGCCGCGGCCGCGGACGTGGCCAGCAACGAGATCAGGATGAGGAGCTGTGTGCGCATGCGAGCGTTCTAGCCCGGCGAGGTGCCGCGCGCCATCCGGGTCGCACTAGGTGGATGTCAGATGAACTTGATCCCGGCCGACTTGCCGCGGCGCCAGACCACCTGGCAGTTCCGCCCGGTGCGGGCATCGCGCGCGAAGGCCAGCCGGATCACGCCCGGAAGCTGGCTTGCGTCCTCGTCCAGGGTGATCTTGGCGCCCGAGCTCGAGATGTCCTGGACCAGGCAATGCCGCGCCGCGAACCCGCCGTCGAGCGTGATCCAGGCGTGTTGCGACAGCAGCTTGCGGTCGGCGCGCTTCTTGGGCGGTGGCATTGGCGTGAAATCTCCCGCTCCAGCGCTACCTCAGGGAGCCCTAAGAAACCGTTGAAATCGGGTCCGAATCATCCCCTCGCCGGCGCTGTCCACGGTTCCAAAAGACCGTTCCCGAACGGCTTGCCCACGGGCCGAAAGGCCACTATACGTTCGCCCGCTGCAAGCCGCCGGGCACGACTCGCGCGGCCGCGGCCGTGCCGTCAAAAGCGGCGGGGCTTAGCGTTTGCTCCCTTCGTCTATCGGTTAGGACGCCACCCTTTCACGGTGGAGAGAGCGGTTCGATTCCGCTAGGGAGCGCCACCCGCGCGACGGTGTGCGGACGATGCGGCGAAATTCACACCCCACGCGTGAACCTCCCCGGCCCTCACCTCCGACCAACATCCTGTTGGAACCGGTGTGGACCCATGGAGCAGCGCAAATCCCCCTCGGACGGCCAATCCGGCATTGCCTCGCCGGCACTGCCGCCCTGGATGCAGCGCACGACGCCCTACACACCGGACCGCCGCGCCAGGATGCTGGAGCACATGGCGCGAGCGAGGTTGCTTCCGCCGCGCCAGGCCGCGACCGCGCCGGAGCCCTCGCGCGTCAGCGGCATGCACATTCTCGGCGACGCCTACGGCTACGCGGTTCTGTTCGGACTGATGGCCCTCCTCTTCATGTCGCGGGTTCCGCTCTACCTCGGCGCCTTTCTCTTCTTCGCCGACGGTGAGCGCATCGAGCGCGCGCTCGCAGCGATCGGCATCCGGCTCGAGCCCGATGCGCCCGGACCCGACGTCATCAAGAGCTTCGCATACCTGTTCGGATGGTTCGCGCTGCTCGCGTCCCTCAAAGGCTCGGTGCCTGCCTGGCTGGTGCCATGGATCCCCCCGGCCGAGTCATGGGCGTTCCTTGCCGGCATCGCCCTCGCGCTCGCCATCGTCGAAGCATTCGCAACGCGCGCGCTGCGGCACGCATTGCCGTGGTTCGGATTGAAGGTCGGTGCGGAGAGTCTGGCCTGGAAAACGACCCGGCTCCTCGTTGCCGTTGCCGTGCTGGCCTGTCTCGTTCTGCTCGGCTCTCTCTGAACGCCACGGCCGAGCCGTCGCTCTCAATGACGGTGTTGTGAACTTGCGTGCCCGATAATCGGGACCTTATGCCGCTTTCGCCGCTGCGTGACCGGGCCGCGCGTTTACCGGAAATTTACCCCTGCTCCTGAGCGGCGGTATCATTTACTTAGAATTTGACCGCTACCGTGGAAGTACGGAAATACTCCGAAACCCGATTGGCGCGGATGTCCATCGCAGAATTCCTCAGGCAGCGTGCAGTGGAAGTCACCGTGAGCGGCAGCTACTCGCTGCCGCGCTGGTACGATTGCGAGGGCAAGCTCCGCACCTTCGCCTGCCGGACCAAGCGCGTCTCGCCGTTCCGCATGATCGTGGACGTGCCTGTTGTCGGCAAGATCGGCGAGCGCGTGACCTCGTACTTCCAGGATTTCGGCGAATTCCAGTGCACGATCAGCGCGACGCTGAAGTCGGGCTTCCTGATGGAACTCGACATGACGCGGGCGCGGCGCGCCTGGATGTCGGAGAAGCTGACCTGGCTGGAGAAGAAGCAGAGGGACGCCAGCGTCCAAGAGCTGCGCAATGACGCCCGCTTCGTTCCGCAGGTCTCGCACACCTTCCTGACGCTCGCCGACGGCAGCACCCATCCCTGCTTCATCATCGACGTCTCCACCGCCGGCGTCGCAATATCCTGCGAATACGATCCGCCGATCGGTACCCCGCTTGCGGTCGGCGCCTGCGTCGGCCGCGTCATCCGCAAGTTCGACAACGGCTTTGCGGTCAAATTCGCCGAGAAGCAGCAGTGGGACGACGTCGTCCGCCTGATCGTGCGCTCGCCCGTGCCGCAGCCGGCCTGAGACCGGCTGGTTCCATCTTAACTCTTTCTTAACGAAACGCTGGAGGCGGCAAGCCCTGCGCGATAGGGTGTGATCCAGTACGTCCGCAATCATTGCGGGCCTAACGTATTGGAAGTCCCGGAATGTCCATCGCTGACGCTGAGTTCGCCCAGGCAAAGACTGCTCAGAGCGCGCCCACCGCCGCCAAGCCGCAGCTTCCCCCCGGTGTCGTGACCGAGGGACCGCTCGTCAAAGCCAAGCTGCGCGAAAGCTATCTCCTCCTCGGCATCCTCTATGTCGGCGCGGTCGCGGGCATCATCTGGGCCGTCACGCAGGGCATCGGCAAGGTGGAGCTGTTTACGTTTGCCTGGATGTTCGCGCTGACGACATTCGGCATCGGCGCCGGCATGCACCGTCTGTTCGTCCATCGCAGCTTCCGCACCGGCCCGATCATGCGCGTCTTCTTCTGCGCCATCGCCCAGATGGCGGTGCAGGGCTCGATCGCCAAATGGGTCGCAAACCACCGCCGCCACCATCTCTATGCCGATGACGTCGGCGACCCCCACAGCCCGCAATTCGACGGCTTCGGCAATCGCTATGTCAGCGCGCTCAAGGGCTTCCTGCACGCCCAGGGCAGCTGGGTGTTCGACCAGGCGACCACCGACAACGAATACTATGCCAAAGACATCCTCGCCGATCCGATCGCGATGTTCTTCGTCCGCACTCGCTGGGTCTGGTACGGGATGTCGGCCGTCTTCATCCCCGGCTTCATCGGCTACGTTTTCGGCGGCGTGCACACCATGATCGGCTGCGTGCTGTTCTCCGGCCTGCTCCGGGCCTATCTGCTGATCCTCGTCAGCCAGCTCACCGGCTCGGTCTGCCACGCCTACGGCTATCGCCGCTTCGAGGTCGACGACGCCTCGACCAACGAGTTCGTGACCACGATCCTCACCTTCGGCGAGGGCCTGCACAACAACCATCACCGCTTCCCGCGGGACGCCTATATCTCGCACGCCTGGTGGGAGATCGATCTCAACGGCCTGATCATCTTGGGCATGGAGAAGATCGGCCTCGTCCACGACGTCTTCCACGCCTCGCACCGGCAGCTGGAGCGGGCGTCGGAAGCGCAGGCGGCCTCGACGCGCTGACCGGCAGGCGGCGGCCCTCCGGGGCCGTCTTGCCTCCGCATCTCTGCCCTATCGCGGCCCCATTGCGGGATCAACTTTTGAGGGTCTGTGCCTCGCGCCGGACCTCATTTGCAGATTTGCGATCGGGGGACCGAATGGCAGTCGACAAGATCACCTGGGACAGGGTCGGCCGGGTTACCGAGCCCGGACGCTACATGTACACGTTCGGCTGGCTCACCATCACCGCCGGCGATCTCGAGATCTGGAAGCAATACCCGCAGGCCGCGTTCACGCTGCTCGCGCAGCACGCCGAGCCGGACGAATCCATCGGGGAGGAATTCCATCTCGGCGCCTTCGACATCGCCCCCGAGGCGGCGCCGCCGTTCACCACGCACTGAAGGCTGGCAGCGGCAGCCCCGATCGCCCTGCGCCAACGCGCCGATTCGAGCCTCCGCAAGCAACGCCTGGTAGGAGGCGCGGTCGCGCCGAGCGCAGGCCGCTGCAGGAACGCATGGCATGCACGTTGCTTGGCTATCGCCATGATCCATGTCGCCGCCGTCGATCAAGCCTTCCTGCTGCTGTTGATCGTGTTCTGCCTGGGCTCGTGCCTCGTGCGCGTCTTCTGGCAGCTGGAGCAGGTGCGGGCTCGCCGTACCGCCACATCGCCCCGCCGGCGCACAAGGAAGCGTGACTAGGCCGATCTACCCGGCCGCGCGTTGTTCTGGCGGACGGCACGCCTGCCAGACTCGCCGCCGGGAGACGTGCATCGTGAATCGAAGAAACCGGTGCATTTCCTTGATTTGGCTTGCCAATCGCGGCCCGATCCTGGACATGCGATCGCGACCATCCAGGACCAACAGGCGCGTTGATGACCAACAGGCCCGATACGCAAATGATTGTCCCTGCATTCGGTCCCAGCGGTGCGGATGAACGGGAGCTGTCACGCCCGTTAAGCGAGGCGACAGCAAGCGCATGACACATGGTCGCAGCGGTGATTGTAGATAAGCGGATCAAGGGAACCTATTTTCGGCGCCGATGTATCTGATTGAAGCTTTACCCACCGTCATCGGAACTGCCGCCATCGCCCCGGCGCTGCTGATGCTGTGGCTCGTCATTGCCGCCGAAGAGCGCCCGGGACCACCGGCCCAGGTCTGGACCGCGTTCCTGCTCGGCGCGGCCAGCATCTCGCTGCTGGGCCTCGCCCGCGCCCCCTTCGCCAAGATGGTTGCAGCCCCCGACAATCCCTGGGCGGCGCTGGCGATGCATTCGATCTTCGGCGTCGCGCTGCCCGAGGAGGCCGTCAAGGTGGTCGCCATCGTGCTGGTCTCCTCGACCAAGCGGCGGACCTTCGCCAATCCGATGGACACCGTGGTCTATGGCGCCGCGGTCGGCCTCGGCTTCGCCGCCTACGAGAACCTCGCCTATCTCGTCCAGCATGCCGAGATGTGGCGCTCGCTCGCCGCCTTGCGCAGCGTCCTCACCGTGCCGTTCCACGGCGCGCTCGGCATCATCGCCGGCGCTTACCTGACGATCGCCCGTGCCGGCACGGCGCTGGGCGCAAACCGGCACCATCGCGACTGGGCCCGTCTCTCCAGCCGCCTGCTGATCTTCGCCGGCCCGCTCGCGCTGCATTCGGCCTTCGACTTCCCGCTGCTGACCCTCCAGCGGATGCCGGATCTGGACCCAACGCTGCGGATGTGGCTGGGCGCCGCGAGCCTCCTGGTCGGCTTCAGCTCGATCGCCTTCGCCATCCGCCTGGTGCGGCGCGTCGCGCGCCACCACGCGCCCCGCACGGACGTTGCGCGGGAGCGGCTCAGCCAGTTGCGCCGGATGTGGGCGCTGCTGCTGGCCGGCGGCGGCGTCGGCTTTCTCGGCCTCGCCTTCGTGCTGACCTCGATCCACCACTGGCTGATCAACCCCGAGCGCAATCTGACGCTGGCCCTGATCCCGATCGGCTTCGTCTCGATCCTGCTCGGCCTCGCGCTTCTGATTGTCACAACGGCGATCTATATTCTCGGCCGCAACCGCATTCGCACCAGCGGCGAAGGTTTTTCGTCCGCGCACGGCGGCGGTTGAGCCGCGGGATGGCAAGCCCGCTGCGCGCATACTAGATTGAGCACACACCCTTCGATCCGGAGCCTGCCGATGACATCGCCTGAAGATCTTTCACGGCTGCAATCCGCGATGAGCAAGACTGTGAAGGCGCATTGGAAGGCCTTCCTGTTCGAGGGCATCCTGCTCGCCGTTCTCGGCGTCGCCGCACTGATCCTGCCACCGCTCGCAAGCCTTGCCATCGCGATCTTCCTCGGCTGGATGTTCTTGATCAGCGGCATCGGCGGGCTGATCGTGACCTATTGGGCGCGCAGCACGCCGGGCTTCTGGTGGTCGCTAATCTCGGCCGCGCTGGCCGTGCTTGCCGGCATGCTGCTGCTGGCGCGGCCGATGCAGGCCGTGCTGACGTTGACCATCGTGCTCGGTGCCTATTTCCTCGCCGAGGGCGTCGCCACCATCATGTACGCACTCGAGCACCGCCGCGAACTGAGCGGCCGCTGGTCGTGGCTCCTGATCTCCGGTCTCGTCGACATCGCGATCTCGTTCATGGTGATCACGGGGCTGCCGAGCTCGGCGGAATGGGCGATCGGCGTGCTCGTCGGTATCAACCTGCTGTTCGGCGGCGCCACCCTGATCGGCATGGCGCTGGCGGCACGCAACAGCAACACCTGAGGGGTCTCGTCGCCCGCCAAGCCGATTGGGGGGTGACAACCCGCCAATGGCACGCTATATGGCCTGCCATGATCACCGTTGCCACCAGCTATTTTTGGTACTTTAGCTACGACAGCTCGCTGGCGGCAGGAGGATCGCGCTCAATCTGAAATATTGAAGCAAACGTCCGAACAGCCGCCAGACCTGGCGGCTTTTTTATTGGCCGGCAGGTTCAAACAAGCAGGAGCCCGCCGTGCTGAGCACGACTGACGATCTTCGTATCCGTGAACTGAAAGAGCTGAGCACGCCGGATGAGGTGATGCGAGAGGTCCCGCGCACACTCACCGCAACGCGTGTGGTGATGGCGGCGCGCAACGCCATCCATGCCATCCTCACCGGCCAGGACGACCGCCTGCTGGTGGTGGTCGGCCCGTGCTCGGTGCATGATCCCCGGGCCGCGCTCGACTACGCTGAGCGTCTGACAAAACTGCGCGAGGACCTCGCCGACCAGCTCGAGATCGTAATGCGGGTCTATTTCGAGAAGCCGCGCACCACCGTCGGCTGGAAGGGCCTGATCAACGACCCCGATCTCGACGGCAGCTTCGACATCAACAAGGGCCTGCGGCTGGCGCGCAACGTGCTGTCAGCGGTGAACAATCTCGGCCTCCCGGCCGGCGCCGAATTCCTGGACATGACGACGCCGCAATACATCGCCGACCTCGTGTCCTGGGCCGCGATCGGCGCGCGCACGACCGAGAGCCAGATCCATCGCGAGCTGGCCTCCGGGCTGTCCTGCCCGGTCGGCTTCAAGAACGGCACCGATGGCAATGTGCGGATCGCGGCGGACGCGGTGAAGTCGGCCTCGCATCCGCATCATTTCATGGCGGTGACCAAGCTCGGCCGCTCGGCGATCGCCTCGACCGCGGGCAACGAGGACTGCCACATCATCCTGCGCGGCGGCAGCACGCCGAACTACGATGCGGCAAGCGTCGCGGCGGCCTGCAACGAGCTGGCGAAATCCGGCGTCGCGCCGCTGGTGATGGTGGATGCGAGCCACGCCAATTCGGGCAAGAAGCCGGAAAACCAGCCGCTGGTCATGGCCGACATTGCCGGCCAGATTTCCGGTGGCGAGAACCGCATCATGGGTGTGATGATCGAGAGCAATCTCGTCGCCGGCCGCCAGGACGTGGTTCCAGGCAAGCCGCTCACCTACGGCCAGAGCATTACCGACGGCTGTATCGACTGGGCGACCACGGCAACTGTGCTCGAGCAGCTCGCCGATGCGGTCGAAATCCGGCGCAACGCCCAGCGCGCGGGGCTGCACGAGCGCTCGGCGTAAGGCCAAAGCAAACGCGGGCGGGGCGAGCTGTCGCGCCCTGCCCGCACCGACGCGGCCTAGCAGCCGCGGCAGATGCTCTTGATCTTCTTGTCGAGCGCCTGGTTTTCCTTGCTGAGGGGATCGTTCGGGTCGCTCAAATTCTTCTCGTTCGGCACGTCGCCGGCGCGCGGCTGCCGATGACCGACGGGTGCAGGCGGCAAATTGCCCGCCGACGGTCCCGACGTGGTGGTCGATCCCTTGCTGCCGGTCTGCGCCACTGCCGCGCCGCCGAGCAAGATCACGAGCGACACGGCCACGATGATCCTCTTCATTTCCGTTCCTCCATGCTCAAACCGGCGTCCACTCCGTCACCACTCACGTCTCGGGCGGATAGAGATGAACGTCCCCGCAATAGTCCACGATACGATAGCGCGTTTCCGTCGCCGCTTCACGTGCGTCGGGTGCGGTATTTTGTGCCGCCAACACATAGTTCGGCCCCACCGGCGACTTGCCGGCCCCCCCGGGAATGTCGATGACGTAGTCAGGCTGACAAAGTCCTGACACCCGTCCGCGCAGCTGCCGCATCAGCTCCTGCCCCTCCGCCAGCGTGGTGCGCAGATGCGCAGTGCCCGGTGCGAGATCGCCGTGATGCAGATAGTACGGCTTGATCCGGCATTCGACGAAAGCTCGCATCAAATCCGACAAGGCCGTGACGTTGTCATTGACGCCGCGCAAGAGCACGGACTGGCTGACCATGGGAATCCCGGCATCGACGAGCCGCGCGCAGGCTGCGCGGGCGCCTTCCGTGAGCTCGCGTGCATGGTTGGCATGCAGCGCAACCCAGGTGGTCGCGCCCGCAACCTTCAGCGCTGCGACCATCTCGTCGCTGACGCGCGCGGGGTCGGCGACGGGCACGCGGGTGTGAAGGCGGATGATCTTGACGTGATCGATGCCGGCGAGATCGGCCATGATCTCGCTCATGCGGCGCGGCGACAGCATGAGGGGATCGCCGCCGGTCAGGATCACCTCCCAGATCTCGTCGTGCGCGCGGATGTAATCAACGGCAGCACGATAAGCGCTGTCCGAGAGCGCGTTGTCCTTGCCGGGTCCGACCATCTCGCGGCGGAAGCAGAAGCGGCAATAGACCGCGCAGACGTGAACGAGCTTGAACAGCACGCGATCGGGATAGCGGTGCACGATGCCCGGGACCGGCGAATGCGGGTGATCTCCGATCGGATCGGCGCTCTCGCCCGGCTGCATCTCGAGTTCCGCGGCGGTCGGCACGAACTGGCGGGCGATGGGATCGTCAGGATCGGATGTGTCGATCAGCTCGACCAGCGCCGGCGTGATCGCGACCGCATAGCGCGCGGCAACGCGCTCCAGTGCGGGCAGCGCCGCGGCAGGCGCGAGGTGCTCGGCCACGAGCTCGGCCGGCTCGCGCAAGGTGCGTGCAAGATTGGTCTTCGTCATGTTTCACTTAGCGTTTCATTTGCGGGCGGCGTCCACACCACCTGATCAATCCGCGTTGCGCCGCTGGCCAGCATCACCAGCCGGTCGAAGCCGAGCGCGACGCCGCTCGCCTCCGGCATTGCGGCGACCGCGGCCAGAAAGTCCTCGTCCAGCGGATAGGCTTCGCCATAGCGGCGCTGCTTCTCCGCCATCGATTCGGTGAAGCGCCGGCGCTGCTCTTCGGCGTCGGTCAGTTCGCCAAAACCGTTGGCGAGTTCGACGCCGCAGGCATAGACCTCGAACCGTTCGGCGACCCTGGGATCGCCGGCCTTCACGCGCGCCAGTGCCGCCTCGGGAGATGGGTATTCGAACAGAATGGTCAAACGTCCCTGTCCCAGATGCGGCTCAACATGCTCGACCAGAACCTTGCTGAAGATGTCCGACCAGGTGTCGTCCCCGGCCACGCGGATCTTGCCGCCGGCCATTTGGGCGAGCGCGGCACGGTTACCCTCGTCACCCGAGATTGTCGACAGCAGATCGATGCCGGCGAACCGTTCGAAGGCGCCTGCGACCGTCAGGAGCTCCGGCTCGGCGAAGGGATCGGCGGTCCGGCCGCGGAAGGAGAAGGTCCCGATCCCGGTCGCCTGCGCCGCGCGGGCGATGACCACGACGGTGTCGGCCATGATGGCGTCATAAGGCGCACCGGCCCGGTACCATTCCAGCATGGTGAATTCGGGCAGATGCAGGTCGCCGCGCTCGCGGTCACGGAACACCCGGGCGAACTCGAAGATTCGGGGCTCGCCGGCCGCCAGCAGCTTCTTGCAGGCAAATTCCGGGGAGGTCCGCAGGTAGCGGCTGGCCCGGCTGCCGTCGGGCCGCACGATCTCGGTCCGGGGGGCGTGCAGATGGGTCTCATTGCCCGGGGAGACCTGAAGAACGGAGGTTTCGACCTCCATGAAGCCCTGCTCGGCGAAAAAGCCCCGTAAAGCCCCGGTCACGGCTCCCCTCGCCTGGAGGAACGGCCGCCGGTCGAGGTGGCGCTCGGGCGACCAGAACGGCGAAATCGGCTTGTCCCCAGCCATTAACCGACCACCCCAGCCATCAGCAAAGTGCTGGCATCCAACGGCAAAATCAGTATGTTGCGGCCCGAAACGGGCGCCGAGGTCTGATTTGAGGCCCCAAGTCCCCCATCAATTTGACCACGTCCTGGCCGGAGCCGGGCCAAGCAAGCAGGAAATACAGCTTTGAGAGTCATCGCCAGTTCTATTCGCAAGGGCAACGTGATCGAGCAAGACGGCAAGCTCTATGTCGTCGTGAGCGCCGAGAACATCCATCCCGGCAAGGGCACCCCGGTCAGCCAGATCGAAATGCGCCGAATCTCGGACGGGGTAAAGATCTCCGAGCGCTACAAGACCACCGACCAGGTCGAAAAGGCGACGATCGAAGAGCGCAACTTCACCTTCCTCTATGAAGACGGTGACGGCTACCACTTCATGAACCCTGAGACCTACGACCAGGTCCAGGTCTCCAAGGACGTGGTCGGCGACGCGGCCGCCTATCTTCAGCCAGACATGACCGTCAAGCTGTCGACCCACGACGTCAACGTGGTCTCGCTCGCGCTGCCGCAGCGCGTGACGCTGGAAGTGGTGGAGACCGAGCCGGTGACCAAGGGCCAGACCGCCTCGTCTTCCTACAAGCCCGCGGTGCTTTCCAACGGCATCCGCACCACCGTGCCGCCGCACATCGCCGTCGGCACCCGCATCGTGGTGATGACCGAAGACGGCTCCTACTCCGAGCGCGCCAAGGACTAAGCCAGGGATCGAGGATCGGAACAGGTGCCGCCGGGGGGCGAGACAGTGGATAGGAAGAGTTTCCGCTTCGTCTCGCTTCTTTTGGCGTCGCTGTCGCTCCTCACCGCCACTCCGCTCGCTGCGGACGAATTCCGCAGCCCCTCGCTCACGGCCCTGCGCGTCGATTGGCGCGCAGCGCTCGACCAGCTCCGCACCGAGATCAACAGCCACCCCCGGGCCGCGGACGATTTCATCTTCGTGCCTCGCCGTTCCGTGCCGCGCTACGATCCGCGCGCGATGCCGGCGCTGGTGCAGCTCAACGCAATCTCCTCCCAATTCTTCACCGGCATTGCCCGCAGCTCCGTGCCCGTGCTGCTGCCGTTCGACGCCGGCGCCTATCGCGAGGCCCAGCGCAACGGCGCGCCGCCGAGCCTGTCGCTGTCGCGCTATCAGGCTGATTTCAACCCCGTCGATATGTTCGACGCCGGCCCCGCCGGATATAGCGCGAGCTTCTCGCTCGAACCCGGCGCCGGTGACGGCATGCCGACGCGTGTCTTCGCAAGACCCGTCGAGGTGCAGATCACGGGCTCTGCGCTGCTCTATGACATCGCCGATCCCGCCGGCGGCAAGGGTGAGCCGGTCAAGCCGCTTGCAGCCCATTATCCGGACCTGCGCAGGTTCATCCGCGAAGGCTATGTGCGCTACGCCTTCACTCGGTTCGGCGTCGCCTATGTCGTCTCCATCCAGTGCCTGGACAGTGTCGCAAAACCGCGGCGGCTTGCCTGCAAGGAGGCCTATCCGGTTGCCGAACGCTTCCTGAAGGCGCTGCGCGTCGCCGGCGGCCAGCGCATGCGGCCGCTGATGGACGTTGCCTCCGACATCGTCGATCGTCCTTCAGGGCGCTCGGCCGATTTCAGCTACCGGCCGAGCGGCGACATCATCCCGAACACCGGCTACCGCAACAAGAGCGGCCATCCGGACGTGATGGCCTATGCGCAGATCCGCTTCCCGCTGGAGAAGGCGCCCGCTTTCGTGCGCTCGCAATCCTACGGCAGGCGCGACAAGAACGAGAGTCCGACGGCCTACCCCTGGCGCGACAATTTCTGCGAGTCCCGCAGCTTCGAAGTCGGGCAATGCGGCGGCGGTTACGGCCACCAGGGCGAGGACATCCGCGCCGCCGAGTGCCCGCCGCCCGGCGAAGGTCGCGCCCCCTGCGATCCCAAGCAGCGCGCCGTCGTCGCCGTGCGCGACGCCATCGTGATCCGCGCGTCCAAGGACCAGGCCGCGACGCTCGAGATCAACAGCCGCACCGAGCACATGCGCTTCCGCTACATGCACATGAACCCGCAGGTGATGAACGCCGACGGCGTGCTCAACGGCCGCATCGTGACCGAAGGCGAGAAGATCGGCGTGGTCTCGAACTATCTCGACCATCCCGCCGGCACGTCGATGCATCTGCATTTCGACGTCCAGGTGTTCACCCGCGACGGCTGGATCTGGGTCAGCCCCTACGTCACGCTGGTCTCCGCCTATGAGCGGCTGATCCGTGCCCGCGGCCGCGAGGTCGGCCCGGAGATCGCGGGCGGCCCGCAGCCTGTGGCACATGCGCTGCCTGAGGACGTGATCAAGCCGGATCAGCGCGAGGGCTCAAGCAGCGAGGAGAATTGAGGCAACTCGCGCCTCACCGCGCGGCGCGCCTCGATGACGATCTCATGACGCCCCTTTCCCATGACGACCCTTTCGGCGAATGAGGCTCGACCGGATCGGCGTCCGGCCCCCCCGAACGACCCGGCCTTCTCTGGCCCCAGAATTGCTTGGCTTGCCGCAAGCAAACTGGAGAAAGGGAAGCACATGCGTTGTCTTACCACGGCGGTCATCGTGGCCGTCGCATTCGCCGTGCCGGCTCATGCGCAGGAATTGACCGGTACGCTGAAGAAGATCAAGGAGACCGGCGCGATCACGCTCGGGGTGCGCGACAGTGCAGTGCCCTTCAGCTATATCGACGAGAAGCAGAAGACCGTCGGCTACGCCATCGACATCTGCATGAAGATCGTCGAGGAGATCAAGGCCGAGCTGAAGCTGGACAAGCTCGCGGTCAACGAGAACCTCGTCACCTCGTCCAACCGCATTCCACTGATGGCGAACGGCACCATCGACCTCGAATGCGGCTCGACGACCAATAACGCCGACCGCCAGAAGCAGGTGTGGTTCACCAACACGCATTTCCTCACGGCGAGCCGCTTCGTGTCGAAGAAGGCTTCGAAGCTCGATCAGGTCGATGACCTCAAGGGCAAGGCCGTCGTCTCGGTCGCGGGCACCACCAACATCACCCAGCTCAACAAGGCCAACGCCGCGCGCGCGCTCGGGATCAACGTCATGAATGCAAAGGACGTCCCCGAGGCGTTCCTGATGGTCGAGACTGACCGGGCCGAGGCCTTCGTCATGGACGACATCCAGCTCGCGGCCATGATCGCCTCAGCGAAGGATCCGTCGCTCTACGCCATCAGCTCCGGCGCCTTCTCCGATCCGGAGCCCTACGGCATCATGCTGCGCAAGGACGACGCACAGTTCAAGGCCGTGGTCGATCGTGCCACGGCAAAACTCTACAAGAGCCCGGAGATCGAGAAGATCTACAACAAATGGTTCATGGAGCCGGTGCCGCCGCGCGGCCTGAACTTCCACGTGCCGATGCCGGTGTCGATGAAGAAGTCGTTCGAGCACCCGTCCGACAATCCCGATCCGGCGTCGTATGGTGGCTGACGAGATCGCGGAGCACGCCGATCGTATAGTCGGGATGCGCGAAGCGACATCCGGGATGTTCACGACAACTGTTCCCGGGTGTCGCTTCGCTCGCCCGGGCTACGAACTAGTCCAGAAACGTCGTTAGCTGCGCGCCCTCGTCCGCCACGAACACCGCGATCAATTCCGCCGGCTGCGTGGCGCTGGCATTCGCCGACACCAGATGCGTCGCGCCGGGCGGCTCGAAGAAGGACTGGCCGACGCCAAACGTCTCGACCGGGCCGCCACCGAGCTGGGAGCGGATCTCGCCCTTGGTGACGTAGGCGGTCACCGAGCCCGCGTGGCGATGCGGCCGCGTAAATCCGCCGGGGCCGTAGAAAACGCGCACGATGGTCACGCGCTTGCCCGGCACATTCGGCAATGCATAGGAGCCGATCGGCTCGACCTTGTCGAGCGGCGAACTCTCCGCGGCTGTCGCGCAGAGCGGCGCGAGCGCGCCGGATACGGTCTCCATCGTCAGCGGCAGCGCCTTGCCGATCGCGAGTGCGCAGGCGAGCCCGCCGACAACGGCCAGCGCCATTGAACGCGACGGCACCGGGCGTTGCGTGGTGGCCAGACTCATTGCTGTCATGACAACCTCCCCTTTTTCCCTGATGGCAATCAGGATGCGGCGGCATTCGTTGCGACCGGCCGCTTCGCCGGCGTCCAGCGATAGGCCGCGCCAAACCGGTTCCAGACGTTGATCGAGGCGACCGCCGAGGTCAGGTACATCAGCTCGGACTCGGAGAATTCGCTGGTCACTTCCGCGTAGACCTCGTCGCTGACGCCGTCGGGCAGGAAGGTCAGGGCTTCGGTCCAGGCCAATGCCGCACGCTCGCGCGCCGAGTAGATCGGTGCCTCGCGCCAGACCGCGACCAGATTGAGCTTGTCCACGGGCACGCCGATGCGCTCCGAGAGCAGGATATGATGCTGCACGCAGAAGGCGCAGCCGTTGATCTGCGAGGCGCGCAACTTGACCAGCTCGAGAAGCTGCTTGTCGAGGCCGGCCTTGGCCGCAGCCTGGCCCAGCGCCAGCACCAGATCATACGCATCGGGCGCGATCCGCTTGAAATCCTCATATTCGCTGCGGGCGTGTGACATTGCCGTGCACCTCATGTTATTGTAAGAGTACTTATACTGTATAAGAGCTCTTATATGCCGCGCAAGGCCGCTGACTTCACAAGATCGAAAAGCCCGCGGAAGGCCTCCGCCGCTTCCGACGGGAGTGCGGTCCGCGTGCCCGCCCCGGGGGAAGGCAAACGCGGCGAGCAAGGCTATCTCGGCTATCTGCTGCGCCAGGCCCATGCCGCGGTCCGCCTGACGATGGAACGGACGCTCGCCGATCTCGGCGTGACCTCGCCGCAATTTGCCGTGCTGACAATGCTGAACGCCTATCCAGGCCTGTCGGGCGCCGACGTCGCCCGCCTCACCTTCCTGACGCCGCAGACGGTCGGCGTCATCATCCGCAACCTCGAACGCGACGGCGCGATTGCGATGACGCCTCATCCCGTCCACGGCCGCATCCAGCAATGGACCCTGACGCCGCGCGGCGCGACGCTGCTGAAGGCCTGCCGGGATCGGGTGATCACGCTGGAGAAGCGCATCGCCCGGAATCTGGATAGCAAGGCGGAAACAACGGTCCGGCGCTGGCTCGCCGGAATCGCGGCCGATTTGCAGGACGACTAGACCGCGCCGGGACTAGCCCTGGTCGCCGAAGCCTCCGTCGCCGCCATCGGCATCCGACAAGTCGCCGACGGCGCCATCGCCCTGAATGCCTCGGCCAAAGTTTTCCGCAATGATCATCAGGATCACGACGAACAGCCCTGCGCCGAACGGCCAGGGATTGGCACGGATGATGTCGAACAGCTCCCGCATGCGCGCATTCTGCATGACAAGAGCGAACCGACCGTAAAGCGGCTGACCGAAAAATCGGGGAACGTGCGGCGGGGCGCCTGTTCCCTACGTTCCAGGAACCGGCTCACAGGAGCCTTGTTTCCCGCTACAATGTGTCCATGAAACAAGCTGATTCCTCGCCCACCCGCCGCACCTTGCTGAAATCCGCGCTCGGCGCGGCAGCCTTCGCCGCGTCACCCACCTACGCCCTCGCCACGCCGCCAGGCTTCGACGAATGGCGCGAGTCTTTTCGCGCACGCGCAATGGCGAAAGGCATTTCGGCCGCGACCTGGCAGCGCGCAATGGCGCGGGTCGAGCCCGACATGAGCGTGTTCAAGCAGATGCGCAACCAGCCCGAATTCCACGAGCAGGTCTGGCAATACATCAACCGCCGCGTCTCCGACTGGCGCATCATCAACGGCAAGATCGCGCTGAAGAACAACGAGGCCCTGCTCGCGCGCATCGAGCGCGACTTCGGCGTCGAGCGCGGCACGCTGCTGGCGCTGTGGGGCGTCGAGTCCGCTTATGGCGATCCGCTGGTGCAGCAGAACCACATGACGCCGGTGTTTCCCTCGCTCGCCGCGCTCGCCTGGAACGAGCCGCGCCGCAAGGCCTATTGGGAGACCGAGTTGATCAACGCGCTACGCATCGTCGACAAGGGCTGGAGCACGCCGGAGGAGATGAAGGGCTCCTGGGCCGGTGCGATGGGGCATTCGCAATGGATGCCCGAAGTCTGGCTCAATGTCGGCATCGACTATGACGGCGACGGCAAGGTGTCGCCATTCGGCAAGCCCGACGACGCGCTGGGCTCGACGGCAAAGTACCTGGTCAATCGCGGCAAGTGGCGCCGCGGCGAGCATTGGGGCTACGAGGTGCGCGCATCCGGCGACGTGAGCGGCAGCCGGACCTATGCGGCCTGGGCGTCAGCCGGCGTCACCCGCGCCGATGGCCAACCGTTCCCGCAGCCCAATGCATCGGCGCAGATGTGGACGCCGGTTGCGGGCGGACCGACGTTCCTGCTGGGGCCGAATTTCTACTCGGTGAAAAGCTACAATCCCTCGATGAACTATGCGCTGGCGATCTGCCATCTCGGCGACCGCTGCCTCGGCGCACCGCCCTTCATCCAGCCCTTCCCCGGCTCCGAGCGCGCGCTGACGCTCGCCGAGGTCCAGGAGATGCAGACGCGACTGACCAAGGCCGGGTTCGACACCGGCGGCACCGACGGCCGCGTCGGCAACGACACCATGAAGGCGATCAAGGATTTCCAGCAACGCGCGGGGATCACGCCGGCGGACGGCTATGGCGGGCTGAAGGTGCTGGCGAGGCTGCGGCAAGGGCCGTAGGAGCCGGTCATTCCGGGGCGCGCCACTCGGCGCGAGCCCGGAATCCATTCCTCCACGTCGCTCGCTGCGCGATGGATTCCGGGCTTGCGCTTCGCGCGCCCCGGAATGACGGCCCCAAGAGATCAGTGCCTGTACTGCGGCTCCTCAGCATCAAGCTGTCTACGGATCGCAGCCAGATGCAACCGCGCGGATTCGGAATCGCCCTCGCGCATCTGCTTGTAGGTCTCGGCCGCAATCGCGGGATCGACGGCCAGCACCTTGCGTCCCGTCGACATCGCCAGCACCTGCACCTCGGCAGCGCGCTCGAGGTAGTAGAGATCGTCCCAGGCTTCCGCGATGGTCGGCGCCAGCACCATCACGCCGTGATGCTTCATGAAGACGATGTCGGCATCGCCGACGGCGGATGCGATCCGCGCGCCTTCGCGGTTGTCGAGCGCAAGGCCGTGGTAGTCGCGGTCGACCGCGGTGCGGCCGTAGAATTTCAGCGCGGTCTGGCCGGCCCAGATCAGGGGATCGCCCTCGGTCATCGACAGCGCGGTGGCGTAGGGCATGTGGGTGTGGAACGCGACCTTGGCGCGCGGCAGGCGCTTGTGCATCTCGGCGTGGATGTAGAACGCCGTCGCCTCGGGCACGCCCTCGCCGTCGAGCACGTTGCCTTGGAAGTCGCAGATCAAAAGCTTTGACGCGGTCAGCTCGCGGAAGGCGTAGCCGTAGGGGTTGACGAGGAACAGGTCGTCGTGGCCCGGCACCACGGCCGAGAAGTGGTTGCAGATGCCCTCCTCAAAGCCGTTGCGCGCAGCCATGCGGAAGCAGGCGGCGAGATCCTCGCGCGCGGCGCGGATCGCGTCGGTGGCAAGGTCCGGCCGGTTCGAGCGGAATGGCGCCGGCGTGGATGACGAGGAGTGAAGGCTGTGCGCCATGGCGAAGGACACCTTTGTCGGTCGAGAGCTGCCCGCCTTGTACAGGGCCGACGCCTGCGCGTCAGCCCCCGCGGGCGCCACCCTGCCCTTCGCAGCCCGCGCGGCGGCTTATTGCCGCCGCGGCACGCCGCCGGCGTTCATACCGCCGTCGATCACGAGCTCGCTGCCGGTGACGTAACGCGAGGCATCTGACGCCAGATACAGCACGCCGCTGGCGATCTCGGCGGCCTGCCCGGCGCGGGCAAGCGGCGTGACGACCCGGGCCCGTTCCTCCGGATCGATCGGCGCATTGCCCTGGTTGCCGGTCGCGCCCGTCGGGATCTTGCCCCAGATCGGGGTGTCGATGATGCCGGGATGAACGGAATTGACGCGAATGCCATCGCCCACGGCCGCGCACTCCATCGCGATCGATTTCGCAAACAGCCGCACGCCGCCTTTGGTCGCCGAATAGGCCGACAACCCCGGCGCGCCGCGCAGGCCCGCGAGCGAGGACATCATGACGATCGAGCCGCCGCCGGTCTTGCGCATCAAAGGCAGGCAATGCTTGACCGAGAGAAACACGCCGTCGAGGTTGATCGCGTTCTGCTTGCGCCAGTCACCGAGCGTCATGTCGACGATCGAGGGCACGGCAATGCCGATGCCGGCATTGGAGACCATGATGTCGAGCCGGCCGTAGCGCTTGGCGATCTCGGCGACGATCTCGATCCAGCGTTCCTCGCTGGTGACGTCCTGCTCCAGGAAGATCGCCTTGCCGCCGGCCTTTGTGATGCGCTTGGCGAGCTCGGGGCCGCGCAACTCGTCGACGTCGGTTGCGATGACGGTGGCGCCCTCGCGCGCGAACAGCTCGACGATCGCCTCGCCGATGCCGGAGGCGCCGCCCGTCACCAGCGCGACCTTGCCCTCAACCTGCCCTGCCATGTTCACTCCCTTTTCTTGTTGTTTGAGGCCGCTACTTAATCACGGATGGCCCCTGGTCCGGTAGCGCGACGTCGATGACGCGGAACTGCACGCGCTCGGCGCCCTGATAGCGGTCGACCGACAACGATCCCGCGACATGCAATTGCTGACCGCGATTGGCGAGGAGCGCATTGCCGAGTTTTTGTCCGACCGAACGGAAGGCGATGCCGTTGACGATGGCGCCATCGCCGGACTTGAAGCGCAAACGCAGATGCGCCTGGCCGACCTCATCGGCATAGACGAGCTGATGCGCCGGCAGCGCCAGCACGGCTTCCGGATTGCCGCTGCCAAAGGGCCCTGCGCGGTTGAGCGTCGCCGCAAGCTCCGTCGTCACTGCGCGCGCAGAGACGGCGCCGTCGATATAGAGCTCGTTGACGTGGCGCGCCTCCGCGACGTCGCGCGCCAGCGCATTTTCGAGATAGGCGCGGAATTCGGCGAGCTTCTCCTTGCGCAGCGTCACGCCCGCGGCCATCGCATGGCCGCCGCCTTTGAGCAGGATGCCGTCGGAGACCGCCTGCCGCACCGCCTTGCCGATGTCGACGCCGGCGATCGAGCGGCCCGAGCCGGTGCCGATGCCGCCGGGCTCGAGTGCAATCGCAAAGGCGGGCCGCGAAAACTTCTCCTTCAGACGGGAAGCGACGAGGCCAACCACGCCGGGGTGCCAGCCTTCGGACGCCGTGACGATGACGCCGAGCTTGTCCTCCAGTCCGATCGAGGCCAGCGCCTCGGCCTCGGCTTGCGCTTCCGCGGCCTGCTCGATGACACGGCGTTCGGTGTTGAGGCGATCGAGTTCAGCCGCGATCCGCGCGGCTTCGACGCTGTCGCCTTCGAGCAGGAGCCGCACACCGAGATCGGCGCGGCCGATCCGGCCGCCGGCATTGACCCGCGGCCCCAGCATGAAGCCGAGATGCCAGGCCTCCGGCGGGCCGTTGAGCCGCGCCACGTCCATCAGCGCGGTGTGGCCGACATGATCGCGCCGCCGCATCGCGATCAGCCCCTTGGCGACGAAGGCGCGGTTGAGTCCGATCAATGGCGCGACATCGGCGACCGTGCCGAGCGCGACGTGATGCAGCATGCCGAGCAGATCGGGCTCGGGCATCTCCGCATTCCAGAAGCCACGCTGGCGCAGCTCGCGGTTCACCGCGACCAGCGTCACCAGCACGAGGCCCACGGCGGCGAGATGGCCAAGGCCCGAGAGATCGTCGAGCCGGTTCGGATTGACCAGTGCGTCGACCACCGGCAGCTCCGTGCCGGCCTGATGATGATCGATCACGACCACGGACATGCCGAGGCGCTTGGCCTCAGCCAGCGGCTCGATGCTGGTGGTGCCGCAATCGACGGTGACGAGCAGCGTGGCGCCCTTCGCCGCCAGCCCCCGAACGGCTTCGACGTTCGGGCCGTAGCCCTCGAAAATCCGGTCGGGAATGTGGATCAGCGGATCGAGCCCGCAATGGCGCAGGTGCCAGGCCAGCAGCGCCGCCGAGGTCGCGCCATCCACATCGTAGTCGCCGAAGATCGCGACCTTCTCGCCCTTCGCCGCGGCATCGGCGATGCGCTTTGCGGCGGCCTCCATCTCCGTCACCGTGAAGGGGTCCGGCATGAGCTTGCGGATGGTCGGGTCCAGGAAGTCCGGCACCGCGTCGATATCGACCCCGCGCCCCGCCAGAACCCGCGCCAGCAGTTCCGGCAACTGGTGCCGCTGCACAATGGCGAGCGCCTGGGCCGCCCCGCGGGCGTCCAGCCGGTCGCGCCAGAGCTTGTCGGTGAGCGAGCGCGTCACCCCCAGGAACGCCTGGGGCGCTTCGACGGGCAAGGCAGTGGTAGGCGGCGTCATGACGAGCGGCAATCTGTTGGGAACTCGAGGTTCGGGCGAACACGCGAGGCGCCCGGTCACTGGCTTAAGGGGATTGGCCAGGAAACCCCGGCGATTTGCAACGGCCGGGCTGCACAAAGCGGTGGATGGCCAGCCGACGGGCCGGAGTGACTATCATTTGGGCATTCCACCGAACAGCAAATTAAGCAGGCGTTAGGCGGAATCCTCGAAAAAGAATCGTATTCGATCTGTAAGCGATTGTTCCGGGTTCATTGCAGATCAGGCCTCATTGCCAAGGGAACTCCCCGATGTCTGCTGCGCTGGGTCTGAAAGCCAAGCCGATTGCCGCCGAACCCGCTGAAGACGATTCCGACATTTCCGCGCTGATCAACCGCCTCACCGCGGAGGTCAACCAGATCGCGGTCGACAAGACCAAGGCGATCCAGCAGATCACCAACCAGATGAAGATGCTGGCGCTGAACGCGCTGATCGAGAGCTCGCGCGCCGGCGCGCAAGGCGCGGGCTTCGCGGTGGTGGCGCAGGAGGTGCGCGGCGTCGGCCAACAGGTCGAGAGCATCGCGCGCGAGCTCGAAACCCAATTGACGAAACGCACCGGGGATCTCGTCGCCTCGATCGACCGCATGAGCCAGCGCTCGCGCGGCGAGCGCATGGTCGATCTGTCGCTCAATGCGGTCGAACTGATCGACCGCAACCTCTATGAGCGCACCTGCGACGTGCGGTGGTGGGCCACCGACTCCACCGTGGTGGATTGCGCGGCCTCGCCCGCTCCGGCGGCAGTCACCTACGCCTCGCAGCGCCTCGGCGTCATCCTCGGCGCCTACACCGTCTATCTCGACCTCTGGCTCTGCGACCTCGACGGCAACGTCGTCGCCAATGGCCGCGCCGACCGCTTTCGCGTCGTCGGCCAGAACATCGCCCACACCAAATGGTTTCGCGAGGCGCGGACGTTGCGCTCCGGCGACGACTATGTCGCCGGCGACGTCGAGAACCAGCCGCTGCTCGGCAACGCGCAGGTCGCGACCTATTGCGCCAGCGTCCGCGCCGGCGGCCAGGCCAACGGCTCGCCGATCGGCGTGCTCGCCATCCATTTCGACTGGGAGCCGCAGGCCCGCGCCATCGTCCAGGGCGTACGCGTCGGCGACAGCGACAAGGCGCGCGTGCTGCTGGTCGACTCCAATTTCCGCGTGATCGCGGCCTCCGACGGCCATGGCATTTTGAGCGAGCGCATCTCGCTGTCGCTGAACGGCCAGCGCTCCGGCTTCTATCACGACCGCTCGGGCATGATGATCGCGTTCCATGCGACACCCGGCTACGAGACCTATCGCGGCCTCGGCTGGTATGGCGTGATCATCTGTGGAGCCTGAGGCCAGGATCCGTCCGCTCGATAAAAAATCGCAAAACAACCCCATACACAGTAGCCGGGCGTTGTTTTCATTAGTGTTTTCCTGCAGCTCAAGCTGTTTTGACACGTCGGGCAAAACAGTTGCATTATGCGACTATTCCGAAATCCGAAAACGCGCTCGTTGCCTTGGGCCGGCGACCGCCGTGTGAGCGCCCCTCACTTGGCGCCCTCCACAAAGGCGACCGGCGTGCCTTTCGCGACGCTCCCAGCGACGCGTTCGGCGTCCCAGTTGGTGAGACGCACGCAGCCGTGAGATTCCGCTTTGGAAATCTTGTCCGGCGAAGGCGTGCCGTGAATGCCGTAGCCTTCGGCGGACAAGTTGATCCACACCGTTCCAACCGGATTGTTCGGACCTGGCTTGATGGTAAAGGGCTTGCGCGAACGGACGCCCTTGAAGTGATAGGCGGGATTGTAGCGATAGAGCGGATTCTTGCTGACTTCGGTGACCTTGAGCGTGCCTGAGGGCGACGGCTTGTCCTCGCTTCCCACAGTCGCCGGATAAAATCCGATCAGCGCATTCGACTTGTCGAACAGTTTGACGGTCTGCCTGACCTTGTCGACCTCGACCCTGTCCGCCTTCGCAGGCGCACCCTCTCCCGCACTGGCAGTGTCCACCACGACGATGGTGTCGCCGGCGCGATCAAAACGGCGCCCGGGGTTGAGCGCCGCCAGAAGCTGCTCGCTCATGTGAAATTTCTCGGCCAGGGCTTCGCGCGGACTGGTGAAGCCGAGCTTCGGGATGTCCTTCATGTCCTCCATCTTCGACGGCAGCTTGTTCAGGAAAGGACCCGCCGCGTCCCGCTCGGTGATGGTGTAGGTCAGCGTGACCGGCCGCTCGTCCGCCCGCAGCGCCTTCCAAACCTCCTCCGTCGGAGCCTCCGAGCCCGGCAACTGCCGGGCTTCCGCATAGGCGCGTAGCGCCTTCTTCGCATTCTCCCCGAACCTGCCGTCGATCTCGCCGGGCGAGAAATGCGCCCTGTCCAGAAGCACTTGCAACCGCACGCCCGCCGGAGTCGGCTTTTCGTTCGAGAGAGTCTTCTTCGATGGCTCGGCGGACTCGATGACGGCCGGGCTGATCTCGGCCGCGAACGCGGGTGCTGCCGCCAGAACAAGGATCAGAACGATGCAGAATACCTGGGCGCGATCGACCGACCGGGCGCTCGTCATCGTCCTTCGCGACCCGCGATCGCCCATGTGCCAGCTCCGGGATGGAGACATTCACCGAATTGGCAACTCGGAGCGACCACGGAAGTTTCTAGTTTTTCCCGAGGGCGACTGGCGCAGCCGACGGGCTAGTGCCCGTGGTCGATCACCCAGCACGGCGCCCGGCCATCTCCGCCGCGAGCAGCAGCGCGGCGCAGCTGGCGCCGATCGATGCGATGCCCTGGCCTGCGATGTCGTAGGCGGTGCCGTGCGCGGGCGTGCAGATCGGGAATGGAAAGCCGCCGAGCAAGGTCACGCCGCGATCGAAGCCCATCAGCTTCATCGCGATCTGGCCTTGGTCATGATACATCGTCAGCACCGCATCGAAGGCGCCGCCCTTGGCACGCAGGAACACGGTGTCGGCCGGGAACGGCCCCTCCGCGGCAATGCCCTCGCGCTGGCCGGCCGCGACCACCGGCTCAATCATGTCGATCTCCTCGCGGCCGAAATTGCCGCCGTCGCCGGCGTGAGGATTGAGACCCGCAACCGCAATGCGCGGGCGCGCAAAGCCGGCGTTGCGCATGCAAGCATCGGTCAGTTTCAGCGCGCGGTGGATGCGTTCGCTGGACAGCTTTGCAGCCACATCCCTAAGCGGGATGTGGGACGTGACCCGCGCGTTCCAGAGCCGGTCCAGCACGTTGAACTCGCTGGCCGGCGTCTGGAGGCCGACCACCTCCGCGGAAAACGCGATCTCGTCGTCATACTCGGCGCGGGCAAGGCGCATCGCCTGCTTATTGAAGGGGGTGAAGCAGACCGCATCGACGCGGCCGTCGCGGCCGAGTTCGAGCGCGTGCCGGTAATTGGTCAGCGCGAATTTTCCGCCGGCAAGCGTCGCGGTCTTCGGCTCGACGTCCCTGGGGTCGAGGTGGCGAAGATCGACAAACAGCGCGTCGCCCTGCGCCGATCGAAGGTCGGCCCCCTGCTCCACCATGGTCAGGTCCGGCTTGACGCCCGCAACGTGCGCGCCCTCGTCGAAGATGCGGCGGTCGCCGATCACCACGAGCCGGCAGCTCGCGCGGATGTCGCCCTCCACCACGAGCTTCGCCGTCAGCTCCGGGCTGATGCCGGCGGGATCTCCCATCGCCAGTGCAATGAGCGGCTTTGCGGTCATATGATCACCTTCTCCTGAGCTGTCGTCTCATTCCTGTCGGATGGCGTGGGCTTGCGCAGCAAACGCGCGAGCTGCAACGCGAGCGGAAGCAGCAGCAGCGCGATGCCGGCCACGATCAGGCACGTCACCAGCTTGTTCGCAAAGAAGATCCCGAGCGATCCCTTCGACATCAGCATCGACTGCCGGAACGCATCCTCGGCCTTGTCGCCGATGACGATCGCGAGCACCAGCGGCGCCAGCGGATAGAACAGCTTCTTGAAGAGATAGCCGACGACACCGAAGCCAAGCATCATCACCACGTCGAGATAGGAGTTCGACACCGAATAGGCGCCGACGACGCAGATGATCACGATCAGGGGCGCGATGACCACGAACGGGATTCGCATCAAGGCGGCGAAGACCGGAACGGTCAGCAGCACCAGCGCAACCGCGACGATGTTGCCGACATACATCGAGGCGATCAGGCCCCAGACAAAATCCTTCTGGTCGACGAACAGCATCGGCCCTGGATTGAGGCCCCAGATCATGAGCCCGCCCATCATGACGGCCGCGGTCGCCGAGCCTGGAATGCCGAGCGAGAGCATCGGCAGCAGCGCGCTGGTGCCCGCGGCATGATCGGCCGTCTCCGGCGAGATGATGCCTTCGACCTCGCCGGTGCCGAAATATCGGCCGCGGCGCGAGAAGCGGCGGGCGATGCCGTAGCTCATGAAGGATGCGGCGGTCGGGCCGCCCGGCGTGATCCCCATCCAGCACCCGATCGCGGCGCTCCGCAGCAGCGCAACGCTATGCCGCGGCAGGCGGCCGACTGCGCGAAACACCTCGCGCCAATCGATCTTCGAGGAGACGGCGCGGGCATGGAATTCCTCCTCGACGGCAACCAGCAGTTCGCCGATGCCGAACAGACCCATCACCGCGACGACGAAGTTCACCCCTTTGACCAGCTCGTCGATGCCCATGGTCAGCCGGACGCTGCCCGAGACGGTGTCGATGCCGATGGCGGCGATCGCAAAGCCGATCGCGAGCGCCACGACGGTCTTGATCGGGGCCGCCCCGCCCATGCCGACGAAACTTGCAAAGGCCAGGAAATAGACCGCAAAATATTCCGCCGGCCCGAAGGCGAGCGCGACCTGCGCCACCCAGGATGCGAGGAAGGTGATCAGGATGACACCGACCAGCGCGCCGAACGCAGCCGACCCGAAGGCGGTCGCGAGTGCCGTCGTCGGCCGGCCGTCGCGCGCCATCGGATAGCCGTCGAAGGTGGTTGCGACAGAGGACGGCTCGCCGGGAATGTTGAACAGGATCGAGGTCACCGAGCCGCCGAACAGCGCGCCCCAGTACATGCTGGAGAGCAGGATGATCGCCGACACCGGCTGCATGCCGAAGGTCAGCGGCAGGAGCAGCGACACCCCGTTCGGCGCGCCCAGCCCCGGCAGCACGCCGACGAGAATGCCGAGCAGCACGCCGACCGCCATCAGCAGCAGATGCGGCACGGTGATCGCGATGGTGAAGCCGTGCAGGAGTTCCCCAAGATTGTCCATCGGCCTCTCCGTCAGATGCCGAACGCGGCGGCGAGCGCGCCATGCGGCAGGCTGACCTGGAACATGCGCTCGAACACGACGTAGAGCGCGAGCGCCGTTGCCGCCGCCATCGCCAGCGCGCGTGGCACGGATTGGTGCCTCGGGATCGCCAGCACGGCGAAGACGTACAGGCTTGAGGCGATGTACATCCCGACCAGCGGGATCGCGGCAACGAAGATCGCGGCCGGCACGAACAGGCCGGCAAGCCGGCGCAGCTCGAGCGGTGTGATCGCGATGGGAACGCTTGCGAGCGTCGTCGCCGGCAGAAGACCTCTCACCAGATTGTAGAGGCTTCCGAGCACGATGATGATTCCGGTCAGGAACGGGAACGTGCCGGCATCCACGCCAGCGCTCGACCAGCCGATGCCGTTGTCGAGGCTGGAGACGACGACGGCCACACCAAAGCTGCCGGTGAGGATAGCGGTCGCAAGCTCAAGCGCGCGGCGTGAGATCATCGAGAGCTCCGTTCGAGCGGCGTGCCACGGCCAGTGAATGACGCACGCGTCTTCCAAGCCATCAAGTGTCGTCCCGGCGAAAGCCAGGACCCATAACCCCAGGGAGAAGTTTGACGAGGCCTGGAAGCCAAGTCGGTACCACCACCAACGCTCCGCGATAGATCACGCGGTGTGGGTCCCGCCGTTCGCCGGGACGACAGTGGAGATTGTGGCACGATGGTCGCCTCACTTGACCAGCCAGCCCTGCTCGCCCGCAACCTGCTTGACGTGCTCAAGGTCCTCCTTGATGAACTTGTCGAGCTCGGCGCCGGTCAGGAACGTGTCGACCTGGGAGGTCTTCTCGATGTAGTCCTTCCATTCCGGCGTCGCCTGCACCTTCTTCATGAGGTCGACATAGAACGCGGCCTGATCCGGCGTGACCTTGCCGGGCAGCCACACCGTCCGCGGCTGCTCATATTGCTTGATGTCGAGCCCCTGCTCGGCGCAGGTCGGAACGTCACTCCAGCCTTCAGTCGCGGTGACCTTGGGACCCTGCGGCAGCCGTTTCGGGCTGAAAACGCAAAGCGGTCGCTGCGTGCCGCCACGCCATTGCCCGAGGCTCTCGCTGGGATTGTTGACGTGGGAGTCGAGGTGTCCGCCGGCGAGCTGCACGGCGGTCTCGGCGCCGCTCTTGAAGGGGATGTAGGTCAGCTTGACCTGACCGGCCTTCTCGATCATGCGGGTCAGCACCTCGTCGGTGTCCTTCGACTGCGCGCCGCCCATCTTGAATTCGCCCGATGCGGCCGCCTTCAGATAGTCCCCTGCCGTCTTGTAGGGCGCATCCTGCTTGACCCAGAGCAGGAACTCGTCCTGCGCCATCGCCGCGATCGGGGTGAGATCGGTGTAGTTGAAGGCGACCTTGGAGACGAGCGGCTGCTGCCAGGCGTTCGACGTTCCGAAGATCACCTTGTAGGGATCGCCTGCGGACGCCTTGCCGTAGACATAACCTTCGGCGCCGCTGCCGCCGCCCTTGTTGACGACGACGATGGGCTGCTCCGTCAGCTTGTACTTGGTGACGATGTTCTGCACCGCACGGGCGAGATTGTCGGTGCCGCCGCCCGGTCCGGCGGTGGCCACGAACTCGATCGGCTTTTGCGGTTGCCAGGCCGCAAACGCCGGGACCGTGCCGGCGAGCACGGTCGCGGCTGCGGAAAGCAGAAGTGTTGACGTCCGACCCATGATTTCCTCCAGCTCTTATGTTCTGTTTTGTTTGTTGTATCGAACCGGTCAGGCGACGCGTTCCTCGCGTCTGTCTGCGGCTGAAACGATTGCGCCTTCTTGCTCGAGCGCTTCGATCTGCTTCTGGTCGAACCCGTGCTCGGCCAGCACCTCGCGGGTATGCTCACCGTAGACCGGGGCGCCCGAGAGCACTTTGCCTGGGGTCTCCGAAAACTTGACGGGAAGCCCGATCGTCTTCACCGGGCCGAGCGTGGAGTGCTCGACCTCGACGACCATCTCGCGCGCCAGCGTCTGCGGATCGCGGAGCGCCTCCAGCATGTCGTGCACGGGGCCGCACGGCACGCCCTTCTCGTCGAGTGCCGCAAGCCAATACGCCCGCGACCGGGTGCGGAAACGCTCGCTCAGGACGGCCTCGAGCTCCTTCAGATGCGCCATGCGGTCGGCTCCCGTGACGAAGCGCGGATCGGAGGCGAGCTCGCTGGCACCGAGCGCTTCCAGCATCAACAGCCAATGCTTCTTGTTGGCGCCGCCGACCACCAGCCAGCCGTCCGAGGCCTCGAAGGCCTGGTACGGCGCGTTGAGCGGATGCGCCGAGCCCATCGCGCGCGGCGCGGTGCCCGCGGCCAGCGCGATCGTGGACTGCCAGTAGGTCTGCACCAGGGCCGCCTCGTAAAGCGAGGTCTCGACCCACTGCCCTTCGCCAGTCTTGAGGCGATGCGTATAGGCGGCAAGGATACCCATGCTCGCGAGCAGGCCTGCGGTGATGTCGGACAGCGGCGGGCCGCACTTGACGGGCGGACCATCCGGGCGTTCGCCGGTAAAGCTCATGATGCCACTCATCGCCTGCGCGACGAGGTCAAAGCCGCGGCGGTGCTTGTAGGGGCCGGTGCGGCCGAAGCCGGACAGCGAGCAGTAGATCAGCGTTGGATACTGCTTGTGCAGCTCCTCGTAGCCGAAGCCGAGGCGCTCCATGGCGCCGGGAGCGAAATTCTCGACCAGCACGTCGGCGTCCGCGATCAGCCGCCGCAGCACCTTCTTGCCGCCATCGGTCTTGAGGTCCAGCACGATGCCGCGCTTGTTGCGGTTCATCATCAGGAAGGAGGCCGCCTCATCGCCGATCTTGGGCGGCACCGAATGGCGGGTGTCGTCGCCGTTAGGCCATTTCTCGATCTTGATGACGTCCGCGCCCATGTCGGCGAGCATCAAGGCGCAGGTCGGCCCCGCCATGACATGGGTGAGATCGATGACCTTGAGGCCGGCAAGCGGTCCCGAATGGCGAGAGGTGGATTGCGATCGATCGCTTTGCATCGGCCCGTCCTATTGGCCGCGCCATTGCGGCGCGCGCTTGTTGAGGAAAGCATCGAGCCCTTCGCGAAAATCCTGGCTCGTGTAGCACATCAGGATGAGGTCTTCCCCCTCGTCCCGGGTCAGCCGCCTTTGCAGGCGCGCCACTGCCTGCTTGGTCGCGGTCAACGTCAGCGGCGCGTGGCTGGCCAATAGCCGGGCGACCTCGTCGGCGCGCCTGTCCAGGGCCGCAAGATCCTCGACGACCTCGCCGAGCAGCCCGACGCTGGCGGCTTCAGCGGCGTCAATGAGGCGCGCGGTGAAGATCATATCCTTGACGCGCGCGGCGCCGATGAGCGCGGTGAGACGGCTGACATTGGACATCGACAGGCAATTGCCGAGCGTCCGGGCGATCGGAAATCCGATTCTGGCGCTGTTCGTGCCGATGCGCAGGTCGCAGGCCGCGGCAATGCCCGCCCCGCCGCCGGTGCAGAACCCGTTGATCGCGGCGATGGTCGGGACCCGGCACTGCTCGAGCGTGGTGAGCACGCGGTCGATCCGGTTCTCGTAGTCGATCGCGTCCTGTGGCGTCTTGAACTCGCGGAACTGGTTGATGTCGGTGCCGGAGGCGAAGGCCTTGTCGCCGGCCCCGCGCAGCACCAGCACCTTGAGCGAATGATCGCGGTCGGCCTCTTCGCAGATCGCCGCAAGCCGTTCGTACATGGCGAAGGTGAAGGCATTGCGCGCCTGCGGACGGTTGAAGGTGATCCGCCCGATGCCGTCCTGACGTTCAAAAACGAGGTCGTCCGCCTCCGCCGGTAGGTCCATTTCCTCATATCCTCTTGTTTTTTACATTTTTGAATGCAGAATCTGCGACTAGCAAGCTGGAACTTGCCTATTTCGACTGATTACTGAGCTTTTGCATTCAAATTGGAGCCGCCTGCCATGCTTCATGAGGAGGTCGTTGGCCGCATCCGCGCCATCCTGCTCGACGGCGAAATCCCGCCGGGCGCGCGGATTCCCGAGCGCGAGCTGTGCGACCGGCTCCAGATCTCGCGCACGCCGCTGCGGGAAGCGCTCAAGGTGCTCGCCGCCGAAGGTCTCGTGCAGCTCCTGCCTCATCGCGGCTCGCGCGCGGCGAAGCTGACCGACAAGGACATGCGCGACCTGTTCGAAGTCTGCCAGGGGCTCGAAGCGCTTGCCGGCGAGCTCGCCTGCGAGCGGATCAGCGACGCCGAGATCGACGAGATCGCCGCTGCGCACACGGACATGGTGCGGCACTATCGCGAGGGCGACCTGATCCAGTACTACCGCGGCAACCGCGCCATCCACGAAGCCATCGTCGCCGCGGCCGGAAATCCCGCACTGACCGGGCTCTACGCCTCCGTGACGGCGCGCATCCGCCGCGCGCGCTACGTCACGCCGATGACGCCGCAGCGCTGGGCGTTCGCCGTGAAGGAGCACGAGGCGATCCTGAACGCGCTGCAGCGGCGCGACGGCGCCGGCCTCTCCCACATCCTGCGTGCGCATCTCCGCCACAAGCGCGAAGAGGTCTTGCAGGCCGGCTTTGCCGAGACGGAAGCAAGCGACCTCGCGCTGAGGATCACGTGAGGCATTCGGCTTCTGGCCATCGCGCCGTTTCGCTGCGATAACCGCCTGGCACGTCGATCACGCCATCAGGCCCGCCGCAATGAACACGCCGCTGCTCTCAGACCCCGGCGCTCGCGCCAGCTCCGACAGCACCGGAGGCGCGCCGCAAGGCGGCTTTGCCGACCTGGTTCCCGAACTCAGCGTTTCCGACATTCAGGAGAGCCTGTCGTTCTGGCGCGACCTGCTCGGGTTCGAAGTCGCCTATGACCGCCCCGATGCGCGGTTTGCGTATCTCGTCAGAGGGCGATTGCAGGTGATGCTCTGCGAATTGAACGGACGCTGGGAGACGGCCGAGATGCAGCGGCCGTTCGGGCGCGGCATCAATTTTCAGATGGCTGTCGATCGCATCGAGCCGATGCTGAAGGCTCTCGACGATGCCAGATGGCCCCTCTACGAGCAGCCGAACGAAGTCTGGTACCGGGTCGGCGACCTCGAAGTCGGCCAGCGTGAATTCCTCGTGCAGGATCCGGACGGCTACCTGATGCGCTTCGTCGAACGCCTGGGGACACGCGTGCCGTCGTGACGCGAAAAGATTCCTGCAGTCCTGCCGCGTCGGGCGGTCAGGAGACACAATCGCGACACAATCATTGATTGCATTGCGGCACCGCGTGGCTGGATCGTGCTGACGAAAGCAACGTCGGCAACCGGTGTCTTTTGTCGCGCGCCGGAATTGCATCGCGCACTTTGACAAGCCGCGCTGACCCGCAAATCAATTCCACTTGCTAGCTTGTCTGAACCGGCGCAGCATTCCACCGCTGGCCTCAGGCCGAACACAACGCGCGAGACAATCGCGCAGCTCAAAAGAAGAATGGAGGAAACGAATGACACTCGATGTCTCACGTCGATCCCTGCTCGCACTCGGCGCCGGCCTTGGCGCCAGCGCAATGCTCGGCAGCAGTGCGATGGCACGCGCTCCCAAGCTCGGCACCCAGACTCCCTATTGGCACCGCTTCATTCTCGGCGACGCCGAAGTGACCGTCGTCTCCGACGGACCGTTGCCGCTCGGCGATCCCTCCGGCACCTTCACCGGCGTTTCCAAGGAAGAGGTGAAGAAGATGCTCGCCGACAATTTCCTGTCGCCGGACAATGTCGTGCTCGAGCAGAACTCGCCGATCGTGAACACCGGCGACAAGCTCATCCTGTTCGACACCGGCATGGGCAGCTCCAAGATGTTCGGCCCCACGACCGGCCGGCAGCAGAAGAGCATGATGGAGGCCGGTATCAAGCCGGAGGACATCGATGCCGTGGTCTGCTCGCACGCGCATATCGATCACATCGGCGGCATCGTGGATGCCAACAACAAGCCGCTGTTTCCGAACGCGCAGATCTACATCTCCCAGACCGATTTCGATTTCTGGACCGATGAAGGCAAGATGGGGAGCCCGGCAAAGGACTTCGTCGTGCACGCCCGCAAGAACCTGCTGCCGGTCCGCGACCGCATCGTGTTCTTCAGGGACGGCCAGGAATTCCTGCCCGGCGTGCAGGCCATCTCCGCGCCCGGCCACACCGTCGGCCACACCATCTTCATGGTCAGCTCGGCCGGCAAGTCCTTCGCCTTCCTCGGCGACCTCTCGCACCATTCCGTGCTGCTGCTGGAGCGGCCGCGGATGGAATTCTCCTACGACACCGACCCGAAGCAGGCAGCCGAGTCGCGCGTCAAGCTGCTCACCATGCTCGCGGCCAACAAGACGCCCGTGATGTCCTATCACTTCGCCTGGCCCGGCTACGGCCACGTCGCCAAGGCGGGTGACGGGTTCCACTACTATCCCGAACCGATGCAGATGACGTTGTAGCCGGTGATACCAAGCCCGGGTCGCGCATGTGCGGCCCGGGCCGTTCGCTTGATCTGACCGACAGAGGGGAATGATCCCTGACCGGTTCCTGTCGCGTCGCAACGACACTTCTGGAGCATTTTTCGGCAAGGCAGGCCCGTTCCAGGCAAGAGCTCGCCTCACTGCTCGGATAAGAGTCCCCTCGCATCACTTTCGTCGACGAGAGCTCGTGACGCCCCTTTGGCCTGACGCCGCTCACGCTCGCAAAATGCTCAGGAGACATGCCATGAAGATCGTCGTGATCGGCGGCAGCGGATTGATCGGATCCAAGCTCGTGTCGAGACTCAAGCAGCAAGGCCACGAGGTCATAGCGGCCTCTCCAAAAACAGGCGTGAACGCCGTGACCGGGGAAGGCCTCGCTGCCGCGCTGGCAGGCGCGGATGTCGTGGTCGACGTCGCCAACGCGCCGTCCTGGGAGCCCGCCGCCGTGCTGGAATTCTTCCAGCGTTCGAGCCAGAACCTCGCCGCGACCGAGGCCGCAGCAGCCGTCAAGCATCATGTCGCGCTGTCGATCGTGGGAACCGATCGCTCGCCCGACATCGCCTATTTTCGTGCCAAGCTCGCGCAGGAGACCATCGTCAAGGCATCTCCGGTCCCCTACTCGATCGTTCGCGCCACGCAGTTTTTTGAATTCCTCGGGGCCATCGGCGAAGCGGGAGCGATTGACGGCAAGATCGTCGTGCCATCGGCGTCGTTTCAGCCGATCGCATCCGACGACGTGGTTGCTTCCCTCGCGGAGGTCGCGACGGGACGGCCGCTCAACGGCACGATCGATATCGCGGGACCGGAAAAAGCTCCCTTTAACGAGTTCGTTGCGCGCCGCCTGAAAGCATCCGGCGATAGCCGTCCGGTGGTGGGTGACGCCAAGGCAGGATATTACGGCGCCCCCATCGAGGACACCTCGCTGGTCCCGCTCGGCGAGGCGCGGCTCGGGAAAACGTCGCTCGCAAAATGGCTCGCGACGGCTTGAGGATCTGCGATCCCAAGGTCGCTGCAACCACGGCAATGAAGGAAATCCCATGCGCAGATTGCTGATCGCAACGGCGGCTTACGCCGCATTCGTCCTGGCGGCCCAGGCAGCCGAGACGCAGCCCGCAGCGAAGTCGGCCAAGGTGACTGTCGTGTTTGACCAGGTCCTGCCGAATGCTCCCGGCAAGAGCATGAAGGGCGTGCTGGTCGAGTATGGTCCCGGAGGCTCCTCACCGGCCCACACCCACGCGCGCTCCGCGTTCATCTATGCCACGGTGCTCGAGGGAGCGATCCGCAGCCAGGTCAATGACGAGCCTGCCAAGGTCTTTCACAAGGGAGAGAACTTCTCCGAGAAGCCCGGCGATCGCCATGCCGTCAGCACCAACGCCAGCGATACCGAGCCGGCGAAGCTGCTGGCCGTCTTCGTGGTGGACACAACCGATACCGAGCTGACAACGCCGATCGCGAAGTAGCGCGCGGGCCAAGGCGCTTCGGCGCAAGATGTCAGCAGCCGAGCCTGTCGGCGATCCCGCCGAAATCCTTGGCGACGATGTCCCAGTTGCCGGTGGCTTCGAAGTCGACCTTCTGCAACGGCCCGTACTCCGTCGGCCGCGCCACGAACGCGGTCTTCAGGCCGTTGTTCTGCGCGGCGGCGAGATCGCCGTTGTGGGCGGCGACCATCATCACCTCGCCCGGCTTGAGGCCGAGCAGGCGCGCGGCGCCGAGATAGGTCTCGGGATCGGGCTTGTAGTGCTCGAACAGCTCGGCGGACATGACGAGGTCCCACGGCAGGCCGGCGAACTTCGCCATGTTGGTGAGCAGCGCGACGTTGCCGTTCGACAGCGGCGAGATGACGAATTTCGACTTCAGCCGCGTCAGGCCAGCGACGCTGTCGGGCCAGGGATGCAGGCGATGCCAGCCCTTGGTGAGGTAATCGAGATCGGCTTCGGTGAGGCCCTTGATCGAGAATTGCGCGACCAGCTTTTCCAGCGAGCGGCGGTGCAGATCGTCGAGCATCACATAGCCGCGCTCGGGATGTTTGCGCACGTCGTCCATCGAGGCCATGTACATGCCGCGCCAGCCGTCGACCAGGGCGGTCCAGTCGGCGCTGATGCCGCGCTGCCGGCTCCACCACATGAAGTCGGTGATCAGGCTGGTCCGCCAGTCGACGACGGTGCCGAACACGTCGAAGACCAGGGCTTTGACGGCGGAGAGATCGGACATGGGCGCTTCCTCTTTTTGCTTTTGTCTTTGTCATTCCGGGGCGCGCGGAGCGCGAACCCGGAATCCAGAGGTTGTCGGCGCGAGATTCCGGGTTCTCCGGGCCGCGCTTCGCGCGGTCCCGTTCGCCCCGGAATGACGGCAAACGTCAGTCCAGGTGGAACTTCGCCAGCTCGCGGTGCTCGGCCTTGATGTAGCGGACGGTGCCGGTGACGGAGCGCATCACCACCGTCTCGGTCTCGATCACGCCGTCCTTGCGGAACTTGACGCCCGACAGCAGCGAGCCCGTGGTGACGCCGGTGGCGGCGAACAGGCAGTCGCCGCGCGCCATGTCCTCGATGCCGTAAATCATCTTGGGATCGTTGACGCCCATCTTGGCGGCGCGCTCGCGCTTCTCGTCGGAATCGAGGATGAGGCGGCACTGCATCTGGCCGCCGATGCATCGTAGCGCCACGGCCGCGAGCACGCCTTCCGGCGCACCGCCGGTGCCGAGATACATGTCGACGCCGGTGTTGTCGGGGTCGGCGCAATGGATCACGCCGGCGACGTCGCCGTCGGTGATGAGGCGCACCGCCGCGCCGGTCGAGCGCACGCTCTCGATGATGCTGGCATGGCGCGGGCGGTCGAGCACGAGAACGGTGATGCCGTCCGGTTGGACACCCTTGGCCTTGGCGAGGCGGCGGACGTTGTCAGCCGGGCTCGCATCGAGATCGACGACACCCTTGTCGTAGCCCGGTCCGATCGCAAGCTTCTGCATGTAGACGTCGGGAGCGTGCAGCAGCGTGCCGCCGTCGGCCATCGCCATGGTGGCGATCGAGCCCGGCATGTTCTTGGCGCACAGCGTGGTGCCCTCGAGCGGGTCGACCGCGATGTCGACCTGCGGGCCGGCATTCATGCCAACCTTCTCGCCGATGAACAGCATCGGCGCCTCGTCGCGCTCGCCCTCGCCGATCACGATGGTGCCCTCGATCGGCAGCTTGTTGAGCTCGCGCCGCATCGCGTCCACGGCGGCCTGGTCGGCCGCCTTCTCGTTGCCGTGGCCGCGCAGCCGCGCCGAAGACACCGCCGCCCGCTCGGTCACCCGCACGATCTCCAGCGTGAGGATGCGCTCGAGCAACGCGTGCGGCGGGACTGAAATATGGGTCGACATCGGCTAACTCCTTCGAAACGGTTCTGGACGGAAATCTCCGCCCGCATCAACTCGTAACACCCACAGTTCGTTCGAACCGTGTCATTGCTTGAGCCTGCTCTTTCCGGAAAACCGCTTCACACTTTTGCGCGGGCGCGGCCCTCCGGGTCTGGAGCATGCTCTAGTTCTTCTCGATCCGGATCACCTGCGGCCGTCCGCTGATCACCTTGTCGCGCTGCACGGCGGCGAGCGCGCGGCGCACCGCGTCCTCGTGCGTCGCATAGGTGATCAGGATGACGGGCACGGGGACCGCCTTGCCGTTCGCCGACGCAGTGCCGCCATTCGGATGACGCTGCACGATCGACTCGATCGAAATCTTCTGTTCTGCCAGCCGGGTCGCGATTGCCGCCGCAGTGCCCGGGAAATCGCGCGCCAAAAGGCGGATGTAGTAGCCGCCCTCGTGGCGCTCCATCGGCGCCTTTTTGGTGTCGCGCAAATGCGAGATCGGCCGGCCGAACGGATTGGCGCGGATACCGCGCGCGACGTCGGCGATGTCGGCGACAACGGCGGATGCAGTCGCGGCACCGCCTGCACCGGGGCCGACCAGCGTGATCGGCGGAATGCCCTCGCCATCGATCGTGACCGCATTGGTGACACCCATCACCTGCGCGATCGAGGAGGATTTCGGAACCATGGTCGGGTGCACGCGCTGCTCGATGCCCTTGGCGGTGCGAACGGCAACGCCGAGCAGCTTGACGCGGTAGCCGAGATCGGCGGCCGCGCGAAGATCTTCCGGGGCGATGGAGGAGATACCTTCGACATACACCGCGCTTTGAGCAACTTTCGTGCCGAAAGCGAGGCTGGCGAGAATGGCGAGTTTTTGCGCGGTGTCGTGGCCGTCAACGTCGAAGGACGGATTGGCCTCGGCATAGCCCAGCCGCTGCGCGTCCTTGAGGCATTCGGCAAACGACAGCCCCTCCTGCTCCATCCGCGTCAGGATGTAATTGCAGGTGCCGTTGAGGATACCGTAGACGCGGTTGATGCCGGTTCCCGCCAGGCCCTCGCGCAGCGTCTTGATGACGGGAATCGCGGCGCCGACGGCTGCCTCGAAATTCAGCGCGCCGCCGTGCTTTTCGGCGGCCTTGGCGAGCTTGAGGCCGTGCTTGGCCAGCAGCGCCTTGTTGGCGGTGACGACGGACTTGCCGGCATTGAGCGCAGCCTCGACCGCGGAGAGCGCGGGATCGCCGGCGCCGCCCATCAGCTCGACGAAGCAGTCGACCTCCGGATGGGTGGCGAGCGCCATCGGATCCTTCACCCATTCGACGCCGCGCAGGTCGACAGCGCGCTTCTTGGCCTTCGAGCGCGCGGTGACGGCGACGACGCGGATGCCGCGGCCGCTGCGGCCCGCGAGCACGCGTCCCTGCGTTTCAATCAAACGGACAACTTCGGCACCCACGGTGCCGAGCCCCGCTATGCCCACTTTCAGGGGTGCGACCATGATGCTTATCGAAAACCTGTCGAAGAGAATTAGCGCCGATTGGCGAGCGGAACGACGTTGTGCAACGTTTCGATGCCGCTTTCAAGGAAGCGGCGCACGCCGCGCGCGGCTTGCCTGATCCGTTGCTCGTTTTCCACCATGGCGATGCGGACATATCCTTCACCATGCTCGCCGAAGCCGACGCCGGGCGACACCGCGACGCCGGATTTCTCCACCATCAGGGTCGCGAACTGCATGCTGCCGACGCTGCGGAACGCTTCCGGCAGCGGCACCCAGGCGAACATCGAGGCCTCCGGCGGCGGAATCTCCCAGCCGGCGCGGCCGAACGACTCCACCAGCGCATCCCGGCGCTTGCGGTAGGTGTCGCGCATCTCCTTGATGCAATCGTCGGGGCCGTTCAGCGCCGCGGTCGCGGCGACCTGAACCGGGGTGAAGGCGCCGTAATCGAGATAGGATTTGACGCGGGCGAGCGCCGCGATCACGCGCTCATTGCCGACCGCAAAGCCCATGCGCCAGCCGGCCATCGAATAGGTCTTCGACATCGAGGTGAACTCGACGGTGACGTCCATCGCGCCCGGCACCTGGAGCACCGAGGGCGGCGGGTTGTTCTCGTCGAAATAGACCTCGGCATAGGCGAGATCGGACAGGATCAGGATCTCGTGCTTCTTCGCGAAGGCCACAAGGTCCTTGTAGAAGTCGAGGCTCGCGACATAGGCGGTCGGGTTCGAGGGATAGCAGACGACGAGCGCCAGGGGCTTGGGGATCGAATGCACGATCGCCCGTTCCACCGCCTCGAAGAACTGCGGAGTCGGCTCGGAGGGTACCGAGCGGATCACGCCGCCCGCCATCAGGAAGCCGAAGGCGTGAATCGGGTAGCTCGGGTTGGGGCACAGGATGACGTCGCCCGGCGCGGTGATCGCCTGCGCCACGTTGGCGAAGCCCTCCTTCGAGCCCAGCGTCGCCACCACCTGGGTGTCGGGATTGAGCTTCACGCCGAAGCGGCGGGCATAGTAGCCGGCCTGGGCCCGGCGCAGGCCGGGGATGCCTCGGGAGGCCGAGTAGCGGTCGGTGCGCGGCTTGCCGAGCGTCTCCTTGAGCTTCTCCAGCACGTGCGGCGGAGCCGGCAGGTCCGGATTGCCCATGCCGAGGTCGATGATGTCGGCGCCGGCGTTCCGCGCGGCCGCCTTGGCCCGGTTGACCTGCTCGAACACGTAAGGCGGAAGGCGGCGGATGCGGTAAAACTCTTCCATGGCTCTCTGGGCTCCGGGCACCCGGTCAGGACAGAATCGACAGGCTAGAACGGCCGTTCGGAGACGCGCTCGCCCCCTTCGCAAAAATTGCTCAAAATCAAACGTTTAGAGCAACTTCCGACGACGGGGGCTGAAGTCGTTCGCCCTGACTCTCGGCTGAACTGAGGTCTTTTTAGCACGCCAAGGCGGTCGCGCCAGCGATTACCTTGCACCGCCTCATTTGGCGTCCTTGGCGGCGACCGCCTGGCGGTCGCGCGCGGCGGCAAGCTCGGCCTCGATCTTGGCGCGCTGGTCCGGCGGGATGACCGCCTGATCGCGCTCCGGCGGCAGATCATGCACCGGCAAATAGGTGCCGGGCTCCCTGGAATGCGCCTGCGCATCCGCAGGCGTCATATCCGCGAGCTGACTCGAGCAGCCGCCCAGCGCGAACGCCACGCTCAGCAGCGCGCCGCAGATCAGCAGCGACTTTTGCAGGTCCCTCAACGCCAACACTTGGGAAAATCCCCTACTCGTCCCAAAGCACGGCCCCGGGCAACCTTACCCAAGACCACGCCCAAGCTCAAACCATTGCTGCCCAAATGGTCCGAGCGAGAAAACACCCCGGCACTACCAAACCGAGCGGTGCGGCTCGATTGTGACGGAACCAAGAAAATTTGTCGCAGTGCAACACATCTTCGAGAGTGTTTAACGTCAAACATGCGAGCTTCGCGGTGACGAATACGGAATGAATCGTTACTGTTCTGCTCATGAGTATGGCCACGACCGACACGCCCAAACCCGACACGAAGTTCGATGCGGAAGCCTTCGCGATGAATGTCGCGCGGGCGATGGAGAGCGGCGGCAAGGCGCTGGCCGCCTTCCTCAAGCCGCGCGAGAGCGGCGAGGTGCAGGACCGTCCGCCGGCCGAGCTTGCCGAAGTCATCAAGGCCTTCACATCGGTCGCCGAATACTGGCTGTCGGACACCTCGCGCTCGTCCGATCTCCAGACCAAGCTCGCCAAGGACTATCTCGACCTCTGGGGCGCGGCGGCGCGCCGCATGGCCGGCCAGGACGCCCCGCCCGCGATTGCGCCCTCGCCGCGCGACAAGCGTTTCGCCGATCCGGAATGGAAGTCGAACCAGTTCTTCGATTTCGTGATGCAGCTCTATCTGCTCACGACCAAATGGGCGCAGGAGCTGGTGCGTGACGCCGAGGGGCTCGACCCGCAGACCCGCCGCAAGGCCGAGTTCTACGTCCAGCAGGTCACCAACGCGCTGTCGCCCTCGAACTTCGTGCTGACCAATCCGGAAGTGCTGCGCGAGACGGTGGCGAGCAGCGGCGAGAATCTGGCGCGCGGCCTGAAGATGCTGGCCGAGGACATCGCGGCCGGCAAGGGCATGCTGAAGATCCGCCAGTCCAACCCGGACAATCTCGTCGTCGGCGTCAACATGGCGACGACGCCGGGCAAGGTGATCTACCAGAACGAGATGATGCAGCTCATCCAGTATTCGCCGACCACGGAGAACGTGCTGCGCACCCCGCTCCTGATCGTGCCGCCCTGGATCAACAAGTTCTACATTCTCGATCTCAAGCCGGAGAAATCCTACATCAAGTGGTGCGTCGACCAGGGCATCACCGTGTTCGTGATCTCATGGGTCAATCCCGACAAGCGGCTCGGCAACAAGAGCTGGGAAGACTACATGAAGGAAGGCCCGCTCACCGCGATGGACGTGATCGAGAAGGTCACCGGCGAGATGAAGGTGCACACCGCCGGCTATTGCGTCGGCGGCACGATGCTCGCGACCACTCTGGCCTGGCTCGCCGAGAAGCGCCGCCAGCGCGTGAGCTCGGCGACGTTCTTCGCGGCACAGGTGGACTTCACCCATGCCGGCGATCTCCTCGTGTTCGTCGACGAGGATCAGATCGCATCGCTCGAGCACGACATGAAGACCGCCGGCGTGCTCGAAGGCTCGAAGATGGCGATGGCCTTCAACATGTTGCGCTCCAACGATTTGATCTGGTCCTACGTCGTCAGCAATTACCTGAAGGGCCAGCAGCCGAGCGCGTTCGACCTGTTGCACTGGAATTCGGATGCGACGCGCATGACCGCGTCGAACCATTCCTACTACCTGCGCAATTGCTATCTGGAGAACCGGCTGTCCACGGGCACGATGGTGCTCGACAACACGCTGCTCGATCTCTCCAAGGTCAAGGTGCCCGTCTACAACCTCGCCACCCGCGAGGACCACATCGCGCCGGCCGAGTCGGTGCTGTACGGCTCGCAATTCTTCGGCGGCCCGGTGAAATACGTGCTGTCCGGCTCGGGCCACATCGCCGGCGTCGTCAACCCGCCCGCCTCGAACAAGTACCAGTACTGGACCAACGATACCATCAAGGACGTCAACGTCGCCGAGTGGATGAAGGGCGCGGTCGAGCACAAGGGCTCGTGGTGGCCGGACTGGCGGCAATGGCTCGGCGAGCTCGACCCCGAGGAGGTCCCGGCGCGCGCAGTCGGCAGCGAGGCGCTCCCCCCGATCGAGGATGCACCCGGCAGCTATGTCAGGGTTCGCGCATAGCGGAATCTCCTGCGCTTGTATAAGCTCGCCTTCAGCACAGTGATGAATGAGGGGACCGGGTTATGACGCGTGAATTGTTCTGGCTGACACTGACGGTGATTTTCACTGGCATCCTGTGGGTCCCCTACATCCTCGACCGCTGCCAGGTTCGCGGGCTGTCGGGCGCCATGGCAAACCCCTCCCGCAGCGACAAGCCGCAATCGCCCTGGGCGACGCGACTCATGTTCGCGCATGACAACGCCGTGGAAAATCTCGTGATCTTCGCACCGCTGGTGCTGATCCTGAACGCGATCGACTATTCGTCGAAATGGACCGTTCTCGCTTGCGCGGTCTATTTCTGGTCGCGCGTCGCACATCTGATCGTCTACGCGATGGGAATCCCGGTGTTCCGCACCCTGGCCTTCACCGTCGGCTTCCTCGCGCAGGCCGTGCTGGCGCTGGCGATCTTCAAGGTGCTTTGAGCATCCGAAAAGCGGGCGCAGGCCCCTGCGATCTGCGATATTGTCACGCGGGCTGAGGCAGCCGAAGCGAGGATTCCGGATGCGGACCCTTCTTTCAGCCATCGCGATGATCGCGCTCGCCGGATTTGGCGGCGAGGTGCAGGCGCAATGCTCCGAACTGATGCGCCTGCGCAGCGAAGCCATCGAAGCCACCAAGCCGATGAACCGTGGATTGATGCCGGACCGCTGTAACGCTTACATCCGCGCATCGCTCGCCTGGAGTTCCCTGCACACCTACGCGCAAGACCATCAGGAGGCGTGCGACATCTCCAGCCGCTCGCTCGGTGAAATCGAAAAGTCTCACCACGACGCGGTGGCGGCGCGTGACAATGTCTGTGCCGGCCGTCCCGTTCGGCCGTTTCCGGCGGACGTGATTTTGCGCTGAGTTTTGGCGCGGCACGAAGAGCCCCTGCAGCCGCGTAGCTTGCTGCCGAGCATTCCCGGCGTCATGGCGAGGCGCGAAGCAATCCAGACTGTCGCCGCGGAAAGATTCTGGATTGCTTCGCTTCGCTCGCGGCGACGGTGGAGAGAGAGCCTTGCCCCTACGCCTCCGGCAGGCCCAGCATCAGCCGCATGTTCTGCACGGCCGCGCCCGAGGCGCCCTTGCCGAGATTGTCGAGCCGGGCGACCAGCACGGCCTGGTGATATTTGTCGCTGGCGAAGACGTAGAGCTCGAGCATGTTGGTCTCGTTCAGCGCTTCCGGCTCGAGCCGGCCGCCCCTGCTCGCCTCGTTCTGGAGCGGCATCACCGAGACGTATTTCGAGCCGGCGTAGCGTTTCGCCAGCGCGGCCTGGAGATCGGCACCGCTGGGCTTGCCCGGCAGCATGTCGAGCTGGAGCGGCACCGAGACCAGCATGCCCTGCCGGTAGTTGCCGACCGAGGGAATGAAGATCGGCCGCCGCGTCAGGTTCGAATAGAGCTGCATCTCCGGCAGATGCTTGTGCTCGAAGCCGAGACCGTAGAGCTCGAAGGACGGCGCGCTGCCGTCTTCGAAGCTCGCGATCATCGACTTGCCGCCGCCGGAATAGCCGCTCACCGCGTTCACCGTGACGGGATAGTCTGATGGCAACAGCCCGGCATCGACGATCGGCCGCAAGAGCGCGATCGCGCCGGTCGGATAGCAGCCGGGATTGGAGACCTTCTTCGCGGCCTTGATCTTGGCGGGCTGATCCGGCGTCAGTTCCGGAAAGCCGTAGGCCCAGTCGGGCGCAACCCGGTAGGCGGTCGAGGCGTCCAGCACCTTCGGGCCCGACGGCCCCATGCTGTCGATGAGCGCAACCGTCTCCTTGGCGGCCTCGTCGGGCAGGCAGAGGATGACGAGATCGACCTCCTCCATCAGCGCCTTCTTCACCGCGGGATCCTTGCGCTTGTCGTCGGCGATCGTCTTCACCGCGACGTCGCTCTGGAGCTTCAGCCGCTCGTTGATGCCGAGCCCGGTGGTGCCGGAGCCGCCGTCGACGAAGACGGTGGCGAGCTTCTTGGCCGCGCCGGTGGTCGGGGCTTTGCTGGTTTCCGTGAGGCTCATGGCACGCTCCTTTCGAGCTTGTGGGTTTCGGCCGCGAAGGCTTCCGGCCTCACGTCCTGCATCAGTTGCGCGATCTCCCTGGCGTCGGCGGCGGGTTGCGCACCGAGCGCGTTGGCGATCGCCGTATAGTCGGCGTCCGATTTGTGCTGGTTGAGCTTGAAGCTGCCTTCGACCTCTTCAACCGTCATGACCAGGCCCACGATCCCCTTCTTCATTGCCTCGAGCCGGCCCGCCGTCATCTTGCCCGACGTCCACGGCTTCTTCGGCAGCAGCCAGCTCTCGAACTTGTCGCTGAGCGTATCGATCTGCACCGACAGCTCGTCATCCGACAGCAGCCGCACCGCCCCGGTCAGATGCACCGACTGGTAGAGCCATGTCGGCACCTGGTCCGGCGAGACGTACCAGTCCGGCGATACATAGGCATCGGGGCCGTTGACCACGAGCAGCCAGGAGGTCGCGCCGTCCGCAAGCTTTAGCAGCGGATTGTGACGGGCGACATGAAAGGCGGCCTGCGGCGTGCCGTCGGCGGCATAGGTCAGGTAGAACGGCAGCGGCGAGGCGACCGGCTTGTGGCCGTCGAAGGCGCACATCGTGCCGAAGCCGCGCTCCTCAGCGAATTTCAGGCTCGCGGCGCGGTCCTGCTTGAAAAAAGGTGGGGTGTACATCGTGGTCTCCTGCTGGGCCTCCTTGGGGGGCCGCCGGATCAGATCGCGCTGACAGGAGAAAGAATGCCGCGGATCGGGTCCAGCGGCAAAGACGATGATCTCAAACGCGATCGACCGCCCAAACCGCTAAAGAGCGGCGGCGGCGACGGGCGAACAGGATGGTCGCGGCGTTGATCATGGCGCGGGGCTATAGGGCCAGATCCGGTTCCCGTCAAGGTTCAGGCGTCAGATCACGCGCCAGATCCATTCCATGATCTTCGCGATCACGTCGCCGAACAGCAGCAGCGCCGCCGACCAGACCAGCGCCGAGACGAAATTGGCGGCCTGGAAGCTCCAATAGGGCATCTCGAAAATGCCGGCAGCAAGCGGCACGGACGCGCGCAAGGGGCCGAAGAACCGGCCGATGAAGATGCTGGGCACGCCCCAGCTCCGCACGAAGGCCTCGCCCCTGGGCAGAAGTTCCGGAAAGCGCGAGAGCGGCCACATCTGCGCGACATGCTCCTTGTAGCGATAGCCGAACCAGTAGGAGACCCAGTCGCCGAGCGCCGCGCCGAGGCCGCCGGCAATCCACACCGGATAGAAGCTGATGCCGCTGACCCCGATCAGCGCGCCGATCGCCACCAGTGCGCCCCAGGCCGGAATCAGCAGCGAGATGAAGGCGAGCGACTCCCCGAACGCCAGCAGGAACACGATCGGAGCCGCCCAAGCCTCGTGAGCACGCACGAAGTCGGCCAGTGCGTGCGCAAACTGCTCCATGCCAGAATAGCCTTCCCGCCCCGTCTCAAGGTCCTGCTCAGTGAAAAAGACTGGTAAGCCAGGGACTTGTGTGACATCAAGTCACAAAACCCGGCTGAGCGTCGACCTCACCGTCAAATTGCCGGGAACGGAGCGGCCCGCGGCGTAAAATCGCCGGGATTAGCTCCCAATCCCAGCCCCCGCCGGCCCTGCGGTGACCTTTCCAGGCCAGCCGTGTCATAGTCGCCCGAACCGATTCGCCGCCCGCGCGGCCCTCAAAACACATCAAAATTCATGTCCAAGCAGTTGAAACCAAAAGCAAAAGACGACTTTTTCGGCGGCAACGAGCCGAAGCCCCGCGCCGCCGCCAAGGCGTCGCCACGCGCGGGCGGCGCGGAAGCCGACTACACCGCGGCCGACATCGAGGTGCTCGAAGGCCTGGAACCGGTGCGGCGCCGACCCGGCATGTATATCGGCGGAACCGACGAGAAGGCGCTGCATCACCTGTTCGCCGAAGTCATCGACAACTCGATGGACGAGGCGCTCGCAGGGCACGCGACCTTCATCGGCGTCGAGCTCAGCGCGGACGGCTTTCTCACCGTCACCGACAACGGCCGCGGCATCCCGATCGATCCGCATCCGAAGTTTCCGAAGAAGTCGGCGCTCGAAGTCATCATGTGCACACTGCATTCGGGCGGCAAGTTCGACAGCAAGGTCTACGAGACCTCGGGCGGCCTGCACGGCGTCGGCATCTCCGTCGTGAACGCCCTCTCCTCCCTTCTCGAGGTCGAGGTCGCGCGCAGCCAGAAACTCTACCGCATGACGTTCGAGCGCGGGCACCCCAAGGGCAAGCTCGAGGATCTCGGCAAGATCAACAACCGCCGCGGCACGCGCGTGCGCTTCAAGCCCGATACCGACATCTTCGGCGCCAAGGCCGCGTTCAAGCCGCAGCGCCTGTTCAAGATGACGCGTTCAAAGGCCTATCTGTTCGGCGGCGTCGAGATCCGCTGGAACTGCGCGCCCGAACTGCTCAAGGGCATCGACGACGTGCCGGCGGAAGCGACTTTCCACTTCCCCGGCGGCCTGAAGGATTATCTCGCCGCCGCGATCCACGCCGACACGCTGGTGCATCCCGACATCTTCTCCGGCAAGTCGGGCCGCAACGGCGCGCATGGCGCCTGCGAATGGGCGGTCGCCTGGACCGCGGATGCCGACGGCTTCCTCTCGTCCTACACCAACACGGTGCCGACGCCCGATGGCGGCACGCATGAATCCGGCCTGCGGAGCGCGCTGCTGCGCGGCCTGAAGGATCACGCCGAGCGCGTCGGCCAGGGCAAGCGCGCCTCCTCCATCACGTCGGAAGACGTGATGGTGGGTGCGGCGGTGATGCTCTCGGTGTTCGTGCGCGAGCCTGAATTCCAGGGCCAGACCAAGGATCGGCTCGCTACCGCCGAAGCGCAACGCATCGTCGAGCAGGCAATGAAGGATCCGTTCGACCATTGGCTGTCGGGCAATCCGAACCAGGCCAACAAGCTGCTCGACTTCGTGATCGACCGCGCCGAGGAGCGCCTGCGCCGCCGCCAGGAGAAAGAGACCGCGCGGAAAACCGCGGGCAAGAAGCTGCGCCTGCCCGGCAAGCTCGCCGACTGCAGCGACGCCGGCACCGAAGGCTCCGAGCTGTTCATCGTCGAGGGCGACTCGGCCGGCGGCAGCGCCAAGCAGGCACGCGACCGCAAGACCCAGGCCGTGCTGCCGCTGCGCGGCAAGATCCTCAACGTCGCCTCCGCCGGCAAGGACAAGCTGACGGCGAACGCCCAGCTTTCCGACCTCGTGCAGGCGATCGGCTGCGGCACGCTCGCGCAATATCGCGAAGAGGATCTGCGCTATCAGCGCATCATCATCATGACCGACGCCGACGTCGACGGCGCCCATATCGCCTCGCTGCTGATCACCTTCTTCTACCGGCAGATGCCGCGGCTGATCGACGAGGGCCACCTCTTTCTCGCGGTGCCGCCGCTCTACAAGCTCACCCACGGCTCGAAGTCGGTCTACGCCCGCGATGACGCGCACAAGGAGGCGCTGATCAAGAGCGAGTTCAACGCCAACGCCAAGGTCGAGGTGAACCGCTTCAAAGGCCTCGGCGAAATGATGCCGGCGCAGCTCAAGGAGACCACCATGGATCCGGCCAAGCGAACCATGCTGAAGGTGGTCCTGCTGGCGGACGACCGCGACACGACCGCGGATTCGGTCGAGCGTCTGATGGGCACCAAGGCCGAGGCACGGTTTGCCTTCATCTCGGACAAGGCCGAATTCGCGAACGAGGATCTGCTCGACGTCTGAATCCGCGCCCCGACGTCGTATCGCGCGTCCGACAAAGGCCCCGGCATCGTCCGGGGCTTTTTTCGTCAGGCCCAGGCCCTTTCCAGCGACGCCTCGGCCGATTCGGGCGGGCGACTCGCGGGTACCAGGACCGAAGCACACGTTGCCTTCATTTCGGACGACCTTGAATTCGCCAAGGGAAGCGTCGCTGGACATCCGAGCGACATCCTCCGAGGATATTGTAATTCCAAGAGAATTTCGCCTTTATCGCTTTGTCGGCCAAGGTGTGTCTGTCGTACAACTACGGAGGCTTTTCAGGCGATTGTGTCCGCGCAGCAACAGCTTTTCGGCAGGAAGCGGCTATAGTCCGGGCATCAGATGACTCGGACTTCAGTGCGCTCGCGTCTGCCACACAGACCAAAGGTTGGGGATTTCAACATGAAGAAGTTTTTGCTCGCTTTGACCGCCGTGGCGGCGATGACGGGATCGGCCTCGGCGGCCGACCTCGGTGCGCGTCCCTACGTTAAGGCCCCGGCCCCGGCCCCGGTTGCCAGCTGGACCGGCTTCTACATCTTCGGCGGTGCCGGCGGCGGTCTGTGGAATGCCGACAGCAGTGTCCAGACCTTCCCTGGTGCTGTTCTCTCCTCGCGTGACCAGCGGCTGGGCGGCAGCGGCTGGTTCGGAACCGTCGGCCTCGGCTATGACTGGCAGTTCAACGGACGCTGGGTGGCTGGCCTCTTCGCCGACGGTCAGTTCGGCGACATCCGCGGCTCGCTCAGCGATCCCAACTTCGCAACCGAAGGTCGCGAAAAGCTGCGCACCAGCTACGCAGCGGGCGCACGGTTGGGCTACCTGGTCGCTCCGAATGTTCTTTCCTACGTGAATGCTGGTTACTCAGGTTCGGAGTGGTCGGGCACGACCCAGTCGTCCCTGTTCACCCCGTTCGCTGCGGTTGATACCACGAAGTCATTCCGTCGCGACGGCTGGTTCATCGGCGGCGGCGTCGAGAACAATCTCGACCTTTTCGGCATCTCGGCACCGGGCTGGTTCATGAAGACCGAATACCGTTCGGCTTTCTACGATCGCGTGACGCTGCCCCAGACCTTTACCGCTGCCAACGGCGGTGGTCCGACCGGCACCGCCCTCACCTTCAAGCCGTGGGTCCAGACCATCAGCACGTCGCTGGTCTACCGCTTCAACTGGAGCGGCCCGGTCGTCGCCAAGTACTGATCCGAACGCAAGTTCAGACGTCAAAGCCCCGGCATCGTCCGGGGCTTTTTCGTTGCGGGAATGCCCGCGGCCGACGACCGCCTTCAGCGACTTGCAGGCGCAGGCGAGCTGACTTCGATCTCCGCCCGGTCCGTATTGGTGATCGCCCTACCCCGAGCAGCGCGCATCGCCGTGGCTCCCGCTTACGCCGGACGCTTGTGCGAGCGCCGCCGTTGTATCCGAACCGCAGCTACGGTTACTGTGCGCCCAAGTTTTCGTGGCCGCGGCAGTCGTTCATGCCTTAGGCCGCGGCGGAACCAGACCAACGGGGAGGAATGCATGCGCAGATTTCTGCTGATCGCAGGCCTGTTTGTCCTCGCCGTCGGGCTGCTCTGGATCGGACAGGGCACGGGCACCGTTCCCTGGCCGCGATCGAGCTTCATGGTCAACCAGCTGCAATGGGCCGGCTATGGTGCTGCCATGGCCGGGTTCGGGCTGGTCCTGATCTGGCAAAGCAACCAATAGAAGAAACCAGGAAGTGAAAGCATGACATCCAGCCGGTTCGATCTCCGCGGCAAGGTCGCGATCGTCACAGGAGGCAATGGCGGCATCGGGCTCGGCCTGGCGCACGGGCTCGCCGATGCCGGCGCCAATATCGCCGTGGTCGGGCGCAACGAAACCAAGTCGGCCACCGCCGTTGCCGATCTCAGACAGCGCGGCGTGAAGGCAATCGCCGTCACCACCGACGTGACCGACCAGGCGGCGGTCGCAGCCATGGTCGACCGCGTCGTCAAGGAGTTCGGCCGCATCGACATCCTCATCAACAATGCCGGCATGAGCATCCGCAAGCCGCCGCACGAGCTCGAGCTCGACGAGTGGAACAAGGTGATCGACACCAACCTCACCAGCGCCTTCGTGTGCTCGAAGCTGGCCTATCCGGCGCTGAAGGCGTCCGGCAACGGCAAGGTGATCAACATCGGCTCGATGATGTCGATCTTCGGCGCCAGCTTTGCGACGGCCTATGCGGCGAGCAAGGGCGGCATCGTGCAGTACACGCGCGCCTGCGCCAATGCCTGGGCGCCCGACAACATCCAGGTCAACGCCATCCTGCCGGGCTGGATCGACACCGACCTCACCCGCGGCGCGCGGCAGCAGGTGTCGGGCCTGCACGAGCGCGTGCTGGCGCGGACTCCTGCGGGGCGCTGGGGCGAGATCGACGACTTCGCCGGCATCGCGGTGTTCCTCGCCTCACCCGCCTCGAACTTCGTCACGGGTACCGCGATCCCCGTTGACGGCGGGTTCTCGGTGATGGCCTAAAACGCACGCTCGCTGCACGAAAAAAAGAGCCCCGGCAATGCCGGGGCTTTGAATTTGTCGGTGATCGTCTTTTTTGCTGCTTGGTCGTTCGTTGCTCAGTAGCGCGCGATGGCCGGCGCGTCGAACTTGTAGCTCGCGCGCACGACGGCCCACTGGATGTCGCGCGGCTTGGCATCGAAGGTGTAGTTGCCCGCGAGGCCGCCGAGCTGATAGGTCTGGCTGCCGAAGGCCGCGTAGTTGTATTCGAGGCCGACGATCCAGTTGCGGGTGACGCCGTATTCCCAGCCGGCGCCGACGGTCCAGCCATTGGCCCAGTGAGTCTGGCCGCCTGTAGCCGTCACAACCGGGTCGGTGACCGAGAGCCGATTGTTGACGCCCGCGTAGCCGCCCTTGATGTAGAAGAGGTTGTTCTGCACGGCAAAGCCCGCGCGACCGACGACCGTCGTCAGCACATTGGCACGCCAGGAGAACACGTCGTTCGCCGGGGCGAACGCGGTGTTCACGACGGTGCCCTTATTGTCGAGGCCGGAGATGGTGCCTTCCATGCCGAACACATAGTTGTTGGCCTGCCAGTTGTAGCCGATCTGGGCGCCGCCCATGATGCCGGAGCCGCGCTGACGATAACCCTCTCCCGGGAGCAAATCGCCGAACGCCGCGCCCGTCCCGTTGTTGATGAACTGCTCGTTGGTCCAGGCGCCACCGATGTGGCCGCCGACATAGAAACCGGTCCAGTTGAACAGCGGCTCGACATAGGCGGGCGCCTTCGTGTAGCGCGCACCGAGATCGGCGGCGGCAGCGCCGGTCGAAACCAGCGCGGTCGTGCAGGCGAAGGCGGCAATCAATTTGTTACGCATGGTACACCCCGTGTCCTTTGATGGGCGCACGCTCACATGCAGGTCTTACTCAAATTTGAATCAACAAAGTTAAGACGCCGGATTGGCAGGTTGCGGTGCTTGAATCCGTCTGCGCTGTTGCACGCCCGCAACGCGCCGCGCGCGATTTAACGCGAAATTATCCCTACCCGATTACAGCGCTACGATGCCGGCGCGGCCTTGGACTGAACGTGCTCGGGCCGCACGCCGAGCGCGATCAGGCGCGCCGGGATGCCCTGGAGCCATGGCAGCGCGGTGATCAGGCGCACGATCAGCGGCACCTTCAACGGCCGGTCGCCGCCCTGCAGGGCGCCGCTGATGATGTTGTTCTGCACGATCACCTGCATGGCTTGCGTCATCTTCACCGGGAACTCGCGCCGGCGGCGCACGGCGTCGAGCTCATCCTCGGACGGGCAGCCGTGCTGAAGCTTGTCCGCGAGCAGGTTGGCGGTCGCGACCGCATCCTGCACGGCGAGATTGACGCCGACGCCGCCGACCGGCGACATCGCATGCGCGGCGTCGCCGATGAGAAGCAGGCCCGGCCGCGTCCAGCGCGCCAGGCGGTTGATCGCAACGGTGAGCAGCTTGATGTCGTCGAAGCTCTTCACGTCGGCAATGCCGCTTCGGAGGATCGGCGCCATGCGCACGACGTCGTCGAGCAGCGCCTGCAATCCCCTCGCCTTCACCGCATCGTGCTGCCCCTTGGCGATGACGTAGGCGCATTGCCAATAGTCGCCGCGGTCGAAGGTGATCATCATCTTGCCGGGCTCGACGCGCGCGAACACACTTTCCGTCTCGTCCGCCTTGCGGCCGGCGCGAAACCACAGCACGTCCATCGGTGCGCCGATTTCCACGACCTCGAGACCGGCGCGCTCGCGCACCGTCGAATGCCGGCCGTCGCAGGCGATGGTGAGATCCGCCTCGATGTCGATCGGTCCCTCCGGCGTCTTTGCCCGCACGCCGGCGAACGTCTCACCGCGGCGGATCAGGTCGACGGCTTCCGTGTTCATCATCACCCTGAGCGAGGCGAAGCGCTTGCCGGCCTCGCGCAGGAAGTTCAGGAAGTCCCATTGCGGCATGAAGGCGATGAACGGGTACTTCGTGTTCAGCCGGCTCAGATCGGCGATGCGCACCGGCGTACCGCCGAACAGGCCGTCCATCTTCTGCAAGCGCTGGTGCGGCAGCTTCAGGAAACCGTCGATCAGGCCGAGCTCATCCATCACCTGGAGCGTCGATGGATGCACGGTGTCGCCGCGAAAGTCGCGAAAGAAATCCGCATGCTTCTCCAGCACCACGACGTCGATGCCCGCGCGCCCCAGGAGATAGCCGAGCATCATGCCGGCGGGTCCGCCGCCGACGATGCAACACCGGACTTTTACGGAGGAACTCGGGTTCAAGGCCGCCCCTCATTTACGACTTAAGTTTTCTGTGCGGTGCAGCAAGCAAGTTTAATTTGCCGCAGCTGTGAATGCCCGTTAGCGTTGCAACGAATTTCGATTTCTTTCAGGAAATTGCGGTGCGGACTATCCTCATACTGCTCGGCGTCTGGATCCTGATCAACGTGCTTTTCGTCGTGATCATGATCCCGCCGCGGAAGTCGCATCGGCGGCAGACCGGCACGCTTGCGCCGGTGCCCATCGACCAGAACGGCTATCCGTTCGAGGAGCCGGAGAAGCTCCTGCTTCGCCACGTCATCATTTCGATCGCGATGGGCGCGCTCTTCTCGCTCGCTCCCCCCTTGATCGAAGCCGTCGAGTCCATCAAGCGCCGCATCAGGAAGCGCCGCGCGTAGCGGCGGCGGACGCCGCCTGCGCGACACCTCAGTTGTTGCTGCGGTTCGCCGCGCGAAAACTCTTGATCTCCGATACGCTGCCGTCGCGATAGGTCAGCTCCACCGAGACGAACTGCGTGGCCGGAGCGAGCTTCATGTAGAGCGGCATGCCGGCGGTGATCGCGCTGGGGTCGCGCATGTCACACCCCGGCATCTTCAGCACCTGATTGGGTACCGCGGTGTCGATGCCGATGCGCACCTCGCGGATGGCACAGCGGTAGGACACGAGGTGCGTGTAGTAGACGAGCAGCCCGTTGAACTCGCGGAATGACAGCCAGCTCGTCGCGGTCATGTCGAGGATCTTGCGCTGGTCGCGGATCAGCGCGGCCTCGGGATCGAACCTGATCGGGAAAGGGCCCTGCATGTCGCCCGACTGATCGACATAGCGGACCTCGATGGTGCCGGCCTGTGCATCCGGTGGCAATTCGATCGACGGGTTCGGCATCCGCTTGCGCGTGCGCGGATCGAGCGTGTCGATGAATCCGGTCTCGCGGAAATCGCCATTGCCGGCCATGCGCCAGGAAATGCCGAGCGTCGGATCGGCGAAGGAGAACACCACGCTCCAGCCGCCATTGTGGCGCGAGAAGCTCGCGATCGGCGCGTTGGTGGTTTCCTCCTTCTGCACGCGCGGCACCGACACCGGCGGCAGCGCCGCAAGCTTCTGCGCCGGCGGATCGGCCGGCCGCGCAGCCGCGTCTTTCGCGATACCGCTCAAGAAGACGTCGTCGACCATCTGGTCGAAATAGACCGGCACCTGCCTGTGCTTGACGGTGTCGGCCATCTCGCTGACGAGACGGCGGGTGCGCTGCGCCACCTGCACGAGGTTCTCGCCGGGTTGCAGCAGCTCCTTGGCGAAGGTGCGCGTGAACACCGAATTGGGATCGGCGTCGTCGTTGGAGAGGCGATCGAGCGCGGTCTGGCGGGGACCGGCCGAGAACACGGAGAACACGCCTTCGGGCAGCTGCATCATCGGCGCGAGCCCGCCGCCGCCGGCGACCGCGCGGGTCCCTTTGCGCTCGAACGGATTGTTGCGGCAAGCGTCGAACACCAGGATCGAGGTCCGCGCCTTCTTGTTCTGAAGGCGCTCGACGATGCGGTCCGCCAGGATGGAGGCGTCGCGCACCAGCTCTTCCTGCCCTTCCGTCGCCGCCGGCACGTCGGTCGGCAGCAGGTAGTTCTGGCCCGCGATCTCGAAACCGTGGCCGGCATAGAAAAAGAAGGCGGTGTCGCCGGGCTCGATCGCCCGGTCGAACGCGAGCAGCGTCTCGGAGAATTGCTGCCGGCTCTGGTTCTCCGCGACCATCACCGAGAAGCCGAGCTGCTTCAGCGTGTCGCCCATGGTGCGGGCGTCGTTGACCGCCTTGAGCAGTTTCGGGACGTTCCTGTAGTCGTTGTTGCCGACGACGAGCGCGACGCGCTTCTCGGCGCAGGCGGGAAGCGCGAAGCCGCCAAGGCTCGCCGCGAGGCCAAGGGTCGCCAGAATTCTGAAAAGCCGACGCGTCATCGAAAAATTCCCGTTGCAGGACGGCTTACCGCCGGCGCCCCTCGTACAGTCCATTGGCGACCTTCGGCCGTTGTTGTCATAGTCGGTCCAGCCATAGCGGCGGTTCAACCGGCACAGCCACCGGTTCCATCGTCTGGGCCTATGGCAAGAACAGCTGGAATCTGCTTTCTCTTAGGCGCAATTCCGTTCGCGGACGAGGGGCTATCGTGTATCGCTGGTGCACTGACGAGGTCGAGCCGCAGGAGCGCTTCGACTATTGGCGCGAGGTGCGCGCCAAGGGCCTGTTCGGCGTCACCGCCGAGCTCGAGCGCGAACGGCGCGCGGACTTCTTCGGCGAATTCTCGCTGCGCCAGCTCGGCGGTGGCGGTCTCGTCGAGCTGAAGGCCTCGCACTACACGGTCGAGCGCAGCACCTCCGACATCGCCTACACACCCGGCGACAGCATCTGCGTCTATCAGCAGCTCGGCAGCGGCGGCTGGTTCGGCGGCATGCGCGGATCCGACTTCGCGATCGCCAATGGCAGCTTCGCCACCAGCCATACCGACCTGCCCTATCGCACCGCGCCACTCGGCGCCGGGGGCTTCCACCTGCGCATCCTGAAGATCCCGGTGAACCACATCCCGGCGCAGGACAGGCGCATCCGCGAACTCACGCCGAAGACCTTCAATGACCATGCGCTGGCGCCCCTGCTCGCGGCCTGCTTTGCCGATCTCGGCGAGGCCGCCGCTGGCGATGACAGTGCTGCCGATGCGACCTCCCTTGTCCAGACCTCCTTGGTTCAAGCGCTGGCCCATCTGGCGCTGATCGAGCGCGGCATCGTGCGCCCCGGCAGCCGGCTCGGACAGGCTGCGCTGCGGACCGCCCGTCTCTCGCAGGCGCGGCGCCTGATCGCGCGCCAGTTGCAAAACCCGGATCTGGCGCCGGCGATGGTGGCCGATCTGCTCGGCGTTTCCGTGCGCCACCTGCACATGCTGTTCGAGGCCGCCGAGAAGAGCTTTTCGCAGACCGTGACCGACGAGCGCCTGAAGAGAAGCCGCCGCCTGCTGCGCGAGGCGCCGGAGCGGTTGATCGCCGACATCGCGACCTCCTGCGGCTTCGAGAGCCTGGCGACCTATTACCGGGTCTTCAACGCCGCCTATGGCATGGCCCCCGGCGACTTCCGGGCCCGGGTCCCAGAAGGGCATTAGGCGCTCGCTCCGCCCGGCCAACGGCCGAGGCGGAAAACCCCAGCCACGCCCGCTATTTGGGTAAAACCTCAGGGTTTTTAGGGCCTTCCCGCGCCTGCTCCATTGACTTTGGCCAATTCCCGCCTATGTTCCGGTGCGACGCAGCTCGGATCGAAGAGCGATTCCTGAGCCTTGCGCTTTGTTCGCGTGAGTCAGCACCCCCAGCTTCCTAGAGAGCGCGCCGTTTCGGGGTGGAACGCGACCAGCCTTATTACCCTCGATTCCGAACGGCGGTTTCGACCAGAGGCTCAATGTCCTTTTCAAATCTCGGACTATCCGAAAAAGTCCTCGCCGCAGTGGCGGCCACCGGTTACACCACCCCCACCCCCATTCAGGAACAGGCGATCCCTCACGTCCTCGCACGCAAGGACGTCCTCGGCATCGCCCAGACCGGCACCGGCAAGACCGCGGCCTTCGTGCTGCCGATGCTCACCATCCTCGAAAAGGGCAGAGCCCGGGCGCGCATGCCGCGCACCCTGATCCTGGAGCCGACCCGCGAGCTCGCGGCACAGGTCAAAGAGAATTTTGATCGCTACGGCGCCGGCCAGAAGCTCAACGTCGCCCTGCTGATCGGCGGCGTCTCGTTCGGCGACCAGGATGCCAAGCTGACGCGCGGCGTCGACGTGCTGATCGCAACCCCGGGCCGCCTGCTCGACCACACCGAGCGCGGCGGCCTGCTGCTCACCGGCGTGGAACTGCTCGTCATCGACGAAGCCGACCGCATGCTGGACATGGGCTTCATTCCCGACATCGAGCGCATCTGCAAGCTCGTCCCGTTCACGCGGCAGACCCTGTTCTTCACCGCGACCATGCCGCCGGAAATCCGGCGCATCACCGAGACCTTCCTGCACAACCCGCAGAAGGTCGAAGTCTCCAAGCCCGCCACCACCGCCGTCACCGTCACGCAGTCCCAGGTCCCGGCCGGGCGCGAGGCGCATGAAAAGCGCGAACTGCTCCGCCGCCTGCTGCGCGAGGCGAAGGATCTCAAGAACGCGATCATCTTCTGCAATCGCAAGCGCGAAGTTGCGATCGTTCACAAATCGCTCCAGAAGCACGGCTTCAGCGTCGGCGCGCTGCACGGCGACATGGACCAGCCGGCCCGCATGGCCGCACTCGAGCAGTTCCGCAAGGGCGAGCTGCCGTTGCTGGTCGCCTCCGACGTCGCGGCCCGCGGCCTCGACATTCCCGAGGTCAGCCACGTCTTCAATTTCGACGTCCCTCACCATCCCGACGACTACGTCCATCGCGTCGGCCGCACCGGCCGCGCCGGCCGCAGCGGTACGGCGATCTCGATCGTCACACCGCTCGACCAGAAGTCGATGGTTGCGATTGAAAAGCTGATCGGCCAGAGCATTCCGCGCGCTGAAGGCGACTACGAAGTCCACGCAGAAGCCGGCGATGCGACCGACCGTCCGCGCGAGCAGCGCGGCCGCGAACGTTCACGCGGCGGACGCGGCAAGCCGCAACGCGGCCGCGACCGTGAGCGCAGCCACGAGCCGCGCGAGGCGCGTGGCGAGGCGCGGCCTTCAGCCGAAGCACGCCCCGCCCCCGAGGCGAGGCCCGCACGCGAGCCGAGACCTCCGCGCGAAGCCAGGCCATCACCCGAGCCGCGTCACGGCTCGCGCCCGCAGGCCAATGCGTCGCATGTGCCGTCGATCGGCCGTCCCGAACCGCGCCGCCAGCGCGAGGCCGACACCGAGCCGGGCGATCATTCCCACCTTCCGGCGTTTCTGTTGCGCCCGGTCCGCTCCCCCGCCGGCGCCTGAAGCGCGACGCGCTTCAGGCTGGTTGAGACAGAGCGCCGCACACGTTTTCAGACGCATTCGTGAACGTATATTTACGGGTCGTTCACGATCGTCCGTTAGCCTACGAACATAATTTAAGCATTGCTGCGGTCGACGATGCATTGGCCGCCGTGGGGTATGTTCCGTGGTCAAGGTGCTCGACGAACACGAACGCACGATGGCGTTCGCCGAGGTGGCGCTCGGTCAGATCCGATCGCTTCGGCAGACGGCAATTCCCCGCAATTACGAGATCTGGTACGGTTACGCGACCGGCTACAACGCACCGCTCAACAAGATCATCAACGAGACGCTGGCCCGCCACGGCAAGCTGACCGAAGCCGATCTCGAGCAGATCTACGAGACCTATCTCTCCCACATCAAGACCACCGACCGCATCGACAAGGTCGGCGCGCGCGTCATCGGCGAGATCGATGACGTGATGAAGGTTCTCGGCGATGCGCTCGGAATGACCGGCTCCTACGACGCCAGCCTGTCGGGCGCGACAGAACGGCTGTCGTCGGCCAAGAGCCGCGAGCAGATCAAGGCGATCGTCGAGACGCTGGTGCGCTCGACCAGTGAGATGCGCGAGACCAACAGGGCGCTGGAAGACCGGCTGACGCTGTCCAGGAACGAGATCAGCAATCTCCAGCAGAGCCTGGAGGCGATCCGTGCCGAGAGCCTGACCGACCCGCTCACGGGCCTCGGCAACCGCAAATATTTCGATCGCATGATCGGCATGGCGGTACAGAGTGCGCTCGCATCGGGCGAGCCGCTGTCGCTGCTGCTGTTCGACATCGACCACTTCAAGTCGTTCAACGATTCCTACGGCCATCTCACCGGCGACCAGGTGCTGCGCCTGGTCGGCCTGTCCATGAAGCAGACCATCAAGGGCCAGGACATCACCGCGCGCTATGGCGGCGAGGAGTTCGCCGTCCTGCTGCCCAACACCGCGCTGCGCCAGGCCCTCACGGTCGCCGACCACATCCGCCGCGCCGTGATGGCAAAGGAGTTGAAGAAGAAGTCCACCGGCGAGATTCTCGGCCGCGTCACCATCTCCGTCGGCGTCTCCATGCTCAAGCCGGGCGACGACACCGACGCGCTGATCGAACGCGCCGATGCCTGCCTCTACGCCGCCAAGCGCAACGGCCGCAACCGCGTGATCTGCGAAGCGGATCCGGAATTCGCGGTGGAGACGCACAGCCGGGTGGCGTGACGGAAGCACCGCGCCGAACCGCGCGCGCTTGACATTCTTTCCTGACGGGCGACATCTTCCGCGCTGGCTCAACGCGCCTGACGCGAGGACATGTCGCCTTGCCCAACCCTCATGATTTCCACACGCCGCAACCGTCCTACACCAGGGACGAGCTGCTGAGGTCGAGCGAAGGCGGCTATTTCGGTCCGGGCAACGCGCAATTGCCGGCACCGCCGATGCTGATGATGGACCGCATCTCCGAGATCAGCCTGGACGGCGGCGAGTTCGGCAAGGGCCATATCGTCGGCGAGCTCGACATTGTACCGGGCCATTGGTTCTTCGACTGCCACTTTCGCGGCGATCCGCTGATGCCGTCCTCTCTCGGGCTCGACGCCATGTGGCAGATGATCGGCTATTGGCTCGGCTGGTCGGGCTCACCGGGCAAAGGCCGCGCCATCGGCGTCGGCGAGGTGGAATGTACGGGCGAGATCACACCGACCGCGCGACGCGTGCGCTACGAGGTCGCCATGCGCATGGTCCGGCGCGGCAAGCTGGTGCTCGGAATTGCCGACGGCCGGGTGCTTGCCGATGGCGCCTGCGTCTTCACGGCCAAGGACATGCGGGTAGGCCTGACCAAGGCGGTGGAGTGAAGTCCTGTAGGGGTGGGCAAAGGCGCGCAGCGCCGTGCCCACCATGTCTCTCCGCACCAGCACCTCAACGGTGGGCACGCTTCGCTTTGCCTACCCTACGAACCGCTTTCTTGGCTGGCCGCTTCCTCGCAACGGGCTTCTTCGGCGCGACCTTCTTCGACGCCTTCTTGCCCTTGGGCCGCTGCTTCACCTTGGCGCGCTGGGCGGCGGCGAGCGCCGCCCTCGCCCATTGCGCAAGCTCCTGGGAATCGTCGAACAAGCGCGCGGGCAGCTCCCAGTAGGAGTTGACCGTCACGGTCTTGGCGCGGGTCGAGTACTGGAACGGCTTTGAGCCTTCTGTCTCGAAGTCCGGGATGGTCAATTCGTCGGCACGCAAGAACAGGCCCGCGCGCAGGGCGAGCGCGAAGTTGGTACCGTCGGCGGAGATGCCGTAGCCGGAGAACATCTTGCGGATGGTGACAGGGCCGAAATCGGCGAACAGGTCGATCAGGAATTCGCGGTCCATGGCCCCCCTCTCCTCATCGTCGTCCTGGCCTAGCGCGCAATTGCGCACGGGAGCCAGGACCCATTACCCAAGGAGGAGTTTAGCGAAGACTCGAAGTCACGCTACGCGGCACCGGCACTTCCCACAATCGAGAGATCACGCGGTATGGGTCCTGGCTTTCGCCAGGACGACGGCGGAGTGAAACGAGAGAGCCGGGCCTACCCGTCGATCTTGGCCGGCCGCAGCTCGACCGATTCGCCGCAGCCGCAGGCGGAGACCTGGTTGGGGTTGTTGAAGACGAACTGGGCCTGCATCTTGTCGGCCTTGTAGTCCATCTCGGTGCCGAGCAGGAACAGCACGGCCTTGGGATCGACCAGGATCTTGACGCCCTTGTCCTCGACGACCTCATCGGTCGGGCGGACATCATGGGCGTACTCGACGGTGTAGGACTGACCGGCGCAGCCGCCGTTCTTCACACCGACGCGCAGGCCGACGATCTCGGAATCGGCGCGCTGGGTCAGCTCGCTGATGCGCTGGGCGGCGGCATCCGTCAGCCGCATCACCTGCGGGCGCGGCCGCCGCGGCTTCGGAGTGGAGGATGCTGGTGTTGCCTGTGTCATGTCAGTGATGTGGTCCGTTGCGGAGCAAATTCAATGCCAGGAATGAAAAGCAGAACGTACGCGTCACCACATGTTGAGCACGAGGCGGGCCTCGTCGCTCATGCGTTCGGGCGTCCACGGCGGCTCCCAGACGACCTTGACGTCGACCACGCCGACGCCGGGGACGCTGGCGACGGCGTTTTCGACCATGGTCGGCAGCTCGCCGGCGGCCGGGCAGTTCGGCGTCGTCAGCGTCATCTGCACGTCGACGGAGCGGTCGTCCTTGATCTCGACCTTGTAGATCAGGCCGAGCTCGTAGATGTCGGCCGGAATCTCCGGATCGAACACGGTCTTGAGGCCCGCGATGATCTCGGTGGTCAGCCGCTCGGTTTCCTCCGGCGGCAGCGCCGACCGGGTTTCCATCGGATTGGCTTTGATTTCGGCCGTGTCACTCATGCGAACAAATCCCGCGCCTTCAAAAGCGCCTGTGCCAGATGATCGACTTCTTCCCGCGTATTATACATGCCGAACGAGGCCCGGCATGTAGCCGTCACGTTGAACCGCTCTAAAAGCGGCATCACGCAATGGGTGCCGGCGCGCACCGCGATGCCCTGGCGGTCGATCACGGTGGCGACGTCGTGGGCATGCGCGCCCTTGAGCTCGAAGGAGATCACCGGGCCCTTGCCGCGGGCGGTGCCGATCAGCCGCAGCGAGTTGATCTCGCGCAGCTTCTCCTGGGCGTAGGTGACGAGATCGTGCTCGTGCGCGGCGATGCGCTCCTTGCCGATCGAATTGACGTAGTCGATCGCGGCGCCAAGGCCGACGGCCTCGACGATCGCGGGTGTGCCGGCCTCGAACTTGTGCGGGGGATCGCCGTAGGTGACGACATCGCGCGAGACCTCGCGGATCATCTCGCCGCCGCCGTTATAGGGGCGCATCGCGACGAGATGGTCGTACTTGGCCCAGAGCACGCCGATGCCGGTCGGGCCGTAGACCTTGTGGCCGGTGAAGACGTAGAAGTCGCAGCCGAGATCCTGGACATCGACGGGCATATGCACCGCGCCCTGGCTGCCGTCGACCAGCACGGGGATGCCGCGGGCGTGGGCGATCTTCACGACGTCCTTGATCGGGACGATGGTACCGAGCGCGTTCGACATCTGCGTGATCGCAACCAGCTTGGTCTTCGCCGTCAGGAGCTTCTCGAACTCCTCGATGAGGAAATTGCCCTCGTCGTCGACCGGCGACCATTTGATCACCGCGCCCTGTCTTTCCCTGAGGAAATGCCAGGGCACGATGTTGGAGTGGTGCTCCATGATCGAGATGACGATCTCGTCGCCCTCTTTGATGTTCGGCCCGCCCCAGGACGAGGCGACCAGGTTGATGGCCTCCGTCGCGTTGCGGGTGAAGATCACCTCTTCGGTGCGGCCGGCGTTGATGAACTGCGCGACCTTGGTGCGGCCGCCCTCATAGGCTTCGGTCGCGGCGTTGGCGAGGTAATGCAGGCCGCGATGCACGTTGGCGTATTCGCTCGTATAGGCCTGCGTCATGCGGTCGAGCACGACTTGCGGCTTCTGCGCGGAGGCGGCGTTGTCGAGATAGACCAGCGGTTTGCCGTAGACCTGCATGGCCAGCGCCGGGAAATCCTGGCGGACGCGGGCGACGTCGTAGGAGCCGTTCCTGACTGCCGGATGCGTGCTCATGACCGCCGCTCCAGCCAGCGCTCGGCAATGCCGATCACGTGCTCGCGCAAGCCGTCATCGGCGATCTGCTCGATCGCCTCGCCCACGAAGGCCTGGATCAGCAGCGCCTGGGCCTGCTTCTCAGGCAGGCCGCGCGCCTTCAGATAGAACAGCAGGCTGTCGTCCAGCGCGCCGGCGGTGGCGCCGTGGCCGCAGGAGACGTCGTCGGCAAAGATCTCGAGCTCGGGCTTGTTGTCGGCCTCGGCTTCGTCCGAGAGCAGCAGCGCCCGCGTCATCATCTTGCCGTCGGTCTTCTGCGCATCGGGACGGACGATGATGCGGCCCTGGAACACCGAATGGGCGCGGTCGTCGATCACGGCGCGGAAGATCTCGCGGCTGACGCAATTCGGCACGGCATGGTCCACCACCAGCGTGGTGTCGCCATGCTCGGTCTTCTGCAACAGGTTCACGCCATTGATCGCGAGATCGCTGCCCTCGCCCGCCAGCGTGATGAAGCCCTGGAGGCGGCTGACGGCGGCGCCGCTGGTCATGTTGAAGAAATTGACCTTGGTGTTGGCGCCGACGGTGACGAATTGCGAGGTGATGTTCACCGCGTCAGGCGCGTCGTCCATCAGGCGGATATGCGCGACGTCGGCGTTGTCGCCGATCGTCACGATCACGGCGTCGCTGACCTGGTAGGCCTTTGCACCGGCCGCAACGAAGCTTTCGATGATGGTGGCGCGCGCGCCATTCCCGACCGCGACCTGCGAGCGGGTGAAGGCCGAAGCGGAAGCCGCGGTCGCGATATGAATGATCTGGATCGGCGCGGACAGCTGCGCGCCATCGGCAATCGACAGCACGACGCCGTCGGTCGCCAGCGCCGCGTTCAGTGCGATCACGGCGTCGATGGACGCCGTCATCAGGAGAGCGGCATCCTTCTCCAGCGTCTCCCGGAGCGTCTTGAAGCCTACCTCGGAGGCAAGCGCCTTGACGTCGGAAAGGTCGGCCGCGAACACGCCATCGACCAGCACCAGCTTGCGCGCGCCTTCGATCGCGTGCGCCTTCACGGCGTCCGCAGCGCGCTTCAGCGCGGCCGCATCGGGCGCTGCCGCAAGCGGCAGCACCTCGCCGACCAGCGCGCGCAGGTCGGTGTATTTCCATTCCTCGATCCGGCGGTGCGGCAGGCCGAGACGCTCATAGGTCTCGAACGCCTCGCGGCGCACCGCTACAACCGCCGGCGAACCCGGCAGGCGGCCTTCGGCGCTGGCGAAGAGATCGCTCACCGCGCGGCCGTTTCCGGTCTTTGCCACAGCAACGTTCATCTCCAACAATCCTTACGCGTCCTCGAACTGGGCGTAGCCGGAATCTTCCAGCTCCAGCGCCAGCTCCTTGCCGCCGCTCTTCACGACGCGGCCCTTCGACATCACGTGCACGAAATCAGGCACGATGTAGTTCAGCAGCCGCTGATAATGGGTGATGACGACCATCGCGCGCTTGGGCGCGCGCAGCGCGTTGACGCCGTCGGCCGCAATCCGCAGCGCGTCGATGTCGAGGCCGGAATCCATCTCGTCGAGAATGCACAGGCTCGGCTCGAACAGCGCCATCTGAAGCACCTCGTTGCGCTTCTTCTCGCCGCCGGAGAAGCCGACATTGACGCCGCGCTTGAGCATGTCCTGCGGGATGTTCAGCGACTTCGAGACTTCGCGGACCTTCTTCAGGAAGTCCGGGGTCGAATATTCGCTCTCGCCGCGCGCCTTGCGCTGCGCGTTCAGCGCGGTGCGCAGGAAGGTCATGGTGGCGACGCCGGGGATTTCCACCGGATACTGGAACGCCAGGAACACGCCCTTCGCGGCGCGCTCGTCCGGGGCCATCTCCAGGAGGTCCTCGCCCTTGAACAGGATCTGGCCGCCGGTGACTTCATAACCGGGCTTGCCGGCGATGACGTGGGAGAGCGTCGACTTGCCGGAGCCGTTCGGCCCCATGATCGCGTGCACCTCGCCTTCGTTCACGGTCAGCGTCAGCCCGTGGAGGATCTCACGCTCCTCGACACGAACCTGCAGGTCTTTCACTTCAAGCAAAGCCATTTTGGTGTCCAGTCTATTCAAATGATGCATGGAGCGCCGAAGCGCACCCGCGAGGGTCGGTGTTAACCGACCGACCCTTCCAGCGAGATCGAGATCAGCTTCTGCGCTTCCACCGCGAACTCCATCGGGAGCTGCTGGAGCACGTCCTTGACGAAGCCGTTGACGACGAGGCCGACGGCTTCCTCCTGGGAAAGGCCGCGCTGGATGCAGTAGAACAGCACGTCCTCGGAGATCTTCGAGGTCGTCGCCTCGTGCTCGAACGTCGCCGAGGAGTTCTTCGCCTCGATATACGGCACGGTGTGCGCGCCGCATTTGTCGCCGATCAGCAGGGAATCGCAGGCGGTGAAGTTGCGCGCGCCGGTCGCTTTGCGATGCGCCGTCACGAGGCCGCGATAGGTGTTCTGCGATTTGCCCGCCGCGATGCCCTTGGAGATGATGCGGCTCGATGTGTTCTTGCCGAGATGGATCATCTTGGTGCCCGAATCGACCTGCTGGAAGCCGTTCGAGATCGCGATCGAGTAGAACTCGCCGCTGGAATTGTCGCCGCGCAGGATGCAGCTCGGATACTTCCAGGTGATGGCGGAGCCGGTCTCGACCTGGGTCCAGGAGATCTTGGAGCGGTCGCCGCGGCAGTCGCCACGCTTGGTGACGAAATTGTAGATGCCGCCCTTGCCTTCCGAATTGCCGGGATACCAGTTCTGCACCGTCGAATATTTGATCTCGGCGTCATCGTGCGCGACGAGCTCGACCACGGCCGCGTGCAGCTGGTTCTCGTCGCGCTGCGGCGCGGTGCAGCCTTCGAGATAGGACACGTAGGAGCCCTTGTCCGCGATGATCAGCGTGCGCTCGAACTGGCCGGTGTTGCGCTCGTTGATGCGGAAATAGGTCGACAGCTCCATCGGGCAGCGCACGCCCGGCGGCACGTAGACGAACGAGCCGTCGGAGAACACCGCCGAGTTCAGCGTCGCGTAGAAGTTGTCGGAGGTCGGAACCACCGAGCCGAGATACTTTTGCACTAGCTCGGGATGCTCGCGGATCGCCTCCGAGATCGGCATGAAGATCACGCCGGCCTTCTTCAACTCCGCCTTGAAGGTGGTGGCGACCGAGACCGAATCGAACACCGCGTCGACCGCGATCTTGCGCCGCGCCGGGTCTTCCTCGCCCACCTTGGGCTCGACGCCTTCGAGCATGGCGACTTCCCGCAGGGGAATGCCGAGCTTCTCGTAGGTCTTCAGGATCTCCGGATCGATCTCGTCGAGCGAGGTGATCGACTTCTTCGGCTTCGGCGCCGAATAGTAATAGAGGTCCTGGAAATCGATCTTGGGATAGTCGACGCGCGCCCAGGTCGGCTCGGTCATGGTCAGCCAGCGCCGATAGGCCTCGAGCCGCCACTGGAGCATCCAGGCGGGTTCGTTCTTCTTTTCGGAGATGAACTTGACGGTCTCTTCCGACAACCCCTTGGGGGCCTTGTCGGACTCGATCAGGGTCTCAAACCCATAACGATACTGATCGACGTCGATGCGCTTCACGCGCTCGACCGTCTCTTGCACGGCTGGCATTCTATCCTCCGCTCGCGGTTTCAAGGACCGCGGTGGATCAAACTCGGACGAGTATTACGATGTTTTCTGGCCGAAAGCACGCGCTTAGAACCGTTCAAGCCGTGTTTCGTCGCTTAGTCTCTAAGTAGGGTATTACCGAGCTTTCGCCAAGCCTCTAACGCCCTATTGATGTCGTCCGGTTCTGTAGACCAGCCCAGACTGAGGCGCACCGCTCCCTGGGCCACGGCTGGATCGAGTCCCATGGCGGACAGCACGTGGGACGGCTGGACCTTGCCCGAGGAACAGGCGGAGCCGGAGGAAACAGCGATGCCTTCGAGGTCGAAGCCGATCACCGCGGTTTCGGCCTTCAGGCCGTGGGCGGTGAACAGAATGGTATTTGGTAACCGCTCTGTGTCGTCAGAGAAGATCGTCGCTCCAGCAATCGCCCGGATGCCATTTTCCAAGCGATCTCTGAGGGTTGCCATCCGCTTCGCATCCTCCGGCAAAGCCTGAAGCGCAGCCTTCACCGCCGCGCCGAAGCCGGCAATGCCCGCGACATTCTCGGTTCCCGCGCGCCGGTTGAGCTCCTGCCCGCCGCCGCGCAGCACCGGCTCCAGGCCAGCGAGCCCTTCGGACACGACCAGCGCGCCGATACCCTTGGGGCCACCGATCTTGTGTGCAGAAAAGGTCGCAAGGTCCGCGCCTACCGCGTTAATATTGAACGGAATTTTGCCCAGCGCCTGGATCGCGTCGATATGCAGAAGGCCCCCGGCGTCGTGAACGATCCGGGCGGCTTCCGCGACCGGCTGGAGCGCGCCGGTCTCGTTGTTGGCCGCCATGATCGAGACCAGGGCCGGCGGGCCGTCCTTCAGCAGCGCCTTGAGGTGGTCGAGATCGACCACGCCGGCGCGGGTCACCCTGATATGACCGACCTTGTCCGCCGGGAACCGGCCACCCGCCAGCACCGAGGCATGCTCAACGGCGGAGACCAGAAGCCGCTCGACAGGGCCGCCGGATGGCCCCCGCAGACCGGGCGACAGCGCCAGCGCATTGGCCTCGGTTCCGGCGGAGGTGAAGATGACGTTCCGCGGCAACGCCCCCACCGCCGCGGCAAGCGTGACGCGAGCCTCCTCGACCAGCCGCCGCGCCTGTCGCCCCTCGGCATGAACCGAGGACGGATTGCCGATCAGGTCGAAGGCAGCGACCATCGCCGCCCGCGCCTCGGGGCGCAGCGGCGTGGTCGCATTCCAGTCGAGATAGACGCGGCTTGGCATGGCGCCCTCTTAGCACCTTTTATCATCGCGCCAATCGCGAGCCGTCGCAGATCAGGCCGGCTGTTGCCGCGCAATCCCCGCCGCGGAACGGGACTCCATTCGCAATCCGAACAGCGGCCGTAGCCAGGCGATCCGGCGCGCGATCTCGTAGCTGACCAAACACGTGAGCGCGGTGCCGGCAATCACGATTGCGGCCTCGCTTCCGGCTGACAGCCCGCTGTCCCGCAGCGCGTGCGCAATCACGATAATCGCGGTCTGATGTACGATGTAATAGGGAAAGATCGCATCGGTCAGATAGCGGCGCACGGGGCTGTCGGCCGTCAAATGGCGTCGGGCAAAGCCGAGCACCGCCGCCATCGCCAGCCATTGGTAGCAGCCATAGACCGAGCCGGCGAACCAGCTCAGCATCGGCGACCGCGGGAACAAGCCGGCATAAACGAGGACGAAGGCGGCGAAGCAGGCGGCTGCAAGCGTCAGCGCCACCCACCGTTGCCGCTCGATGTCGCGCCAGGTGCTGTTCTCGCGCGCGAGCAGGAAGCCGATCAGAAACGCGGTCGCATAGTCTGCGTGATTGTACCAGTCGCCGAACAGCGCATGGGTCGACGGGAAGATTGGCGAGAGAAACAGCCGCCAAGCTGCAAACAGCAGGCACGGCAGCAACAGCAGCCATGGTCCGGCGAGCGCGGCCGCCACCCTCTCGCCGATCCAATCCGCGGCTGCCGGCCACAACGCCAGCACGCCGACCGAGACCATGGTGTAGATCCAGAGATAGACCACGAACCAGAGATGGTTCCAGGTCGGCTGTACGATGCAGGGGTTCGGACAGAATTGCGAGCTGAACGCGAGGTAGTGCCGGATGTAGAAATCGACGAAGCCTTCTGGATAGCCGAGGCTCTCGACGATCTGGAGGTAGGATTGCGGCGACACGATCACGAGCATGCCGAAGATCAGCGGGATCAAGAGCCGCGCCGACCGCGCGCGGGCGAAGGCGGCGAGCCGGTACTTTCCCAGCATGAAGCGGCTGGCGACCCCGGAGACCAGGAACAGCAACGACAGCCGCCAGGGATTGAGGAACAGCATTACGGGCTCGAGCCAGGTCAGCCGATGCACGCTCTTGATGTGAAATCCCCACGACACGTAGAGCATGCCGACGTGGTAGAAGATCAACAGCCCGAAGGCTAAAATCCGCACCCAATCCAGATCGATGCGCCGTTCCGAGATCGAAATTTGCTGCGGTGTTGACATGGTGTTCTGCTCCTTCACGGGACGACAAACGCGGTTTTCGGGCCATGGCTGACGGCCAAAATGCCCCCGAAACGAAGCGCGTCGAGACGGTTTGGGATCAGGACCGGGCGCGCGGGGACGAGGCGTCGGCGCCCGGGACAAGCGGTTGGCGCGGCGGGATCAGCGGCGGCGATTGGACGATTTTCGGTGCGATCGCGGCCGTCGCGTTCGCCATCGGAATCGTCAATGCACTCTCCGGCGCGCAGGACGCCGCCTGGCGCGGCGACAGCTATGACATTGGCCGGCGACTGTTCTGGGAACTGTCGAGCATCATCGTCATCCTGCTGCTGGTGCCGATCCTGGTGCTGGCCGTCCGGCGCATGCGCCAGCCACGGGGGCTGGCGATACGCATCGCAATCGCTGCGGTCGCCCTGCTCGGCTTCTCGGCCCTCCACATCACCGGAATGGTCTGGGTCAGGAAGCTCGCGCTCTGGCTCGCGGGAAGCGCCTACGACTTCCATTTCTCGCTCGCGGTGATCCTGTACGAGTTCCGCAAGGATGCCGTGACCGCTTCGCTGCTCGGAGCAACACTCTGGCTGATCGAAAGCCGACGAGAGCTGAGGAAGGCCGCGCGCGCGGCGATGTTTATGCCTGCCGCTCCACTGGAGCAGCCGCCCCCCGGTTTGATCTGGCTCCGGGACGGCGCCAGCCGTATTCGCGTCGCACCGCGCGACATCCTGTGGGTCGCCTCCGCCGGCAATTACATCGAATACAGCCTCGCCGACGGCACCCAGCGCCTGATCCGCGGCACGCTCGCCGCGACCGAAAACGACCTCGCCCGCTTCGCCATCGTGCGCGTTCACCGGACAAGGCTCGCCAATCTCGACCGGGTGCGTGGCGTGGAGTTCAAGCCGTCAGGGGATTTCGAGCTCACCTTCGACACCGGGCAGACGCTGGGAGGCAGCCGCCGCTACCGGCCCGCGGTCGCCTCGCTCGGAGACCGCACCGCCTTGTGTGAATCGCCTCCGAAGGCGCCCGACAGCCGATAAACAATCGTGATTCCAATTGGTTGTCGGCGCAATGGCGCTCCCCGTCATCACCTTGTTCGATCTCGGCCGCTGTTGGCGTGACATGCGGACGACAGGTTAAGCTCTTGAGCCCATTGCGATATGTCGAAGATGCTTGCTTTTTGACCCACGCCTCATGTTAGAACGCGCGCGTCAGTTCACCGCGCGCCGCTCGCGCATCATCCGAGGGCGCCACCGCTTCCTTCCATTCGCGCTTTCGTCGGCATCACTGTCGATGAGGCCACAATCGGTTGATTGCCAAGGACCGCTTCTCCACGGAATCAACCAAGAGATCATCGATGCCTGAAGTTATTTTCGCCGGCCCCGCCGGCCGTCTCGAAGGCCGCTACCACCCGGCCAAGCAGAAGAACGCGCCGATCGCGATGATCCTGCATCCGCATCCGCAGTTTCACGGCACGATGAACCATCAGATCGTGTACCAGTGCTACTACGCTTTCGCGCACCGCGGCTTTTCGGTGCTGCGCTTCAATTTCCGCGGCGTCGGCCGCAGCCAGGGCTCGTTCGACCACGGCACCGGCGAATTGTCGGATGCGGCGGCAGCGCTCGACTGGGCGCAGACCATCAACCCCGAAGCGCGTGCCTGCTGGGTCGCCGGCTTCTCCTTCGGCGCCTGGATCGGCATGCAGCTCCTGATGCGCCGTCCCGAGGTCGAGGGCTTCATCTCGATCGCGCCGCCCGCCAACCTCTACGACTTCTCCTTCCTCGCGCCCTGCCCGTCCTCGGGCCTGATCGTGCATGGCGAGAAGGACGCGGTGGTGCCGCCCAAGGACGTCAACACGCTGGTCGAGAAGCTGAAGACGCAGAAGGGCATCGTGATCGACCAGCAGGTCATCCCCGGCGCCAACCACTTCTTCGACGCCAAGCTCGAGCCGCTGATGGAAACCATCACGGCCTATCTGGACATGCGTCTGGCGAACGTGCGCTGAGGCCCCAAATGGGCTCGTTCGTCGCCTTGCTGCGTGCCGTGAATGTCGGCGGCACCGGCAAGCTGGCGATGAGCGAGCTCAAGGCGATGTGTGAGGATCTCGGCTTTGCCGCCGTGCGCACCTATATCGCCAGCGGCAACGTCGTCTTCACCAGCCGCAAATCAGAAGCTGCGATCAAGAGCGCACTCGAACAGCGCCTCCATGCCTACGCCGGTGCGCCGGTTGGCGTGCTTGTGCGCAGCGCCGCCGAAATGGCGCAAGTCGCGACCGATAATCCCTTTCCGAAAGCCGCGCCCAACCGCACGGTTGCGATCTTCCTCGACAAGGCTCCGCCCGCGGATGCGCTGTCCGGGATTCGCGGCCAGAAGAACGAGGAGCTGCGCCTCGGCCGCCGCGAGATCTACGTCCACTATGGCGACGGCATGGGGACATCGAAGCTCGTCATCCCCGCCGCGAAAACCGGCACCGCGCGTAACATGAATACGATCGCGACGCTGGCCAGGATGGCCGCGGAGCTCTAGGCCAGCTTCAGCGCGGCGATCCCTGTCAGCACCAGCACGATACCGGCGATCTTCATTGCACTCAGGGTCTCGCCGAACAGCACCACGCCCATGACGAAGGTGCCGGCAGCACCAATGCCGGTCCAGACCGAATAGGCGACGCCGACCTCGAGCACCTTCAGCGCGCGTCCGAGCAGGAACACGAAGGCCGCGAGCAGCGCGAGCGACGCGATGCTCCAGCCCGGCCGCGTGTAGCCTTCCGCATATTTCATCGAGATCGCCCAGCCGACATCGAGCACGCCGGCGATCACCAGCATGAGCCAGGCCAATGATGGTGACATCGGTGCGGGCTCAGGCCGCGAGCTTGAGCAGGTGCGCGTCGTGGCGCACGAGGAAGGCGCGGAGCAATTGCGGATAGTCCGCGCCGACCGCGCTCCGCACGCTCGGACGCTTCGTAAGCTCAGTCCGCCACGCCCGCACCTTCGGCACATCTCTGAAGATGCCGAGCTCGGTCAGGTCGTCGAACACGTCGAAATAGCGGAAGATCGGGGCGAACACCGCATCGACCAGGCTGAACTGCGCGCCGGCGAAGAACGGACCTGTGCCGAGCGCAGCCTCAACCCGTGCGAACTTCGCGGCAAGCGCCTGACGCTTGCTCTCGAACGTCGCGGGATCGGTCGTCGTCTCCAGCCCCCAGAGATCGCCGAGGATCGCCGAACCGAACTCCATCCAGGCGCGGTGCTCGGCACGGCTCAGCGCATCCGCCGGATGCAGCTTCGCGCCCGCTTGCGTCTCCTCGATGTATTCGCAGATCACGTTGCTCTCGAACAGCGCGACCTCGCCCTTGTCGGTCGTCACCACCAGCACCGGCACCTTGCCGAGCGGCGACAGCGTGAGAAACCAGTCGGGCTTGTTGGCGAGATCGATGTCGACGCGCTCGAACGGCACGCCCTTCTCTTGGAGCGCGATCACCGCGCGCTGCACATAGGGGCAAAGCTTGTGGCTGATCAGTTTCAGCGAAGCGGTCATGGCCAATCCCGGCGGTTGGATGCAACTGCACCCATAATAGATGCATCTGCATCTATCCGTCAAGATCCATGCACTTGCATTAACCGACCTTGTTCTTTGGGCCTGGACCTCAGGGCCGCGCGATCACCCCGCCCGTCATCGGCATCGGCACGCCCGTGGTAGCCGGATAGGACAGCGGCAGGCCCTTCAGGCCACGCGCGGCGAGGAAGCCGAAGGCTTGCGCCTCGATGGCGTCGGAGGCCCACCCGAGGGCCTCGGCGGCCTCGACGGTGGCCGACCCCACCCGCTCCCGCAACATCCGCAGCATGGTGAGGTTGCGTGCGCCGCCGCCGCAGACGATCCAGCTCCGCGGCCGCCGCGGCAGCAGCGGGATGATGCGGGCGATCGCCGCCGCGGTAAAAGCTGTCAGCGTCGCGGCGCCGTCGGCCGGCGGCACGTCGCCAAGTTTCAGCGCGGCAAAATCGTTACGGTCGAGCGATTTTGGCGGCGGCAGCGCGAAGAACGGTAATTCCAGCGCCCGCGCGATCCAGGCCTCATCCGCCGTGCCGAGCGCGGCGAACTTGCCCTCCGTGTCGAACGCCTGGTTCATGGTGCGGTACATGAAATCGTCGAGCAGCGCGTTGCCGGGCCCGGTATCGCAGGCGATCAACGTGTCGTTGCCGTCGATATAGGTGATGTTCGAGACGCCGCCGATATTGACCACGACGATTGGTCCCTCGCGCTCCAGCGATTGTGCCAGCGCCCGGTGGTAGACCGGCACGAACGGCGCGCCCTGCCCGCCGGCCTCGACGTCGGCGGCGCGGAAGTCGTGCATCACGGGGATATGGATCGCCCTGGCCAGCGCCGGCGCGTCGCCGATCTGCACCGTCAGCCGCTTCTCGGGCCGATGCAGCACGGTCTGGCCGTGAAAGCCGACGATGTCGATGTCCTCCGGCCTCATCCGGTTCTGGGCCACGAAGGCGGCGACGGCTTCGGCATGCGCCTGCGTCACTGCGCGTTCGGCCTCGGCCAGTATCCCCGGCCGGGCATCGCGCCGCGTCAGGTGCACGGCCTCGCTCAGCGCCTGGCGCAGCAGGTTGCGCTCGACCGGGCTGTAGGGCCGGTAGCCGGACGGACCGAACGCCTTCACTTGCTTTCCGTCGGTTTCGATCAGCGCGACATCGACCCCGTCCAGCGAGGTGCCGCTCATCAAACCGAGTGCCGTCAACATCATGGATCAGCGTCCTCAGTACCCCCCTCTGGCATGCCGATCTTGTGCCAGAGGGACACATCTTATAATGCCACAGCGCCAAGTGGCGGGCAGCAATCGAGTTCCCACGGAAGACCGTTAAATTGCTCCCGAAACAGTAAACCAAGAATTGTCAGGCACGCCGACAGATGACTGCATTTAAATCGGATTTCCTCAATATCCTGCAGGAACGTGGATTCATCCATCAATGCTCCGATTTCGAGGGGCTGGACGCGCTCGCCGCCAAGGGCGAGGCCACCGCCTATGTCGGCTACGATTGCACCGCCCGCTCGCTGCATATCGGCAACTACCTGACCATGATGATGCTGCACTGGCTCCAGCAGTCCGGCAACAAGCCGATCACCCTGATGGGCGGCGGCACCACCATGGTCGGCGATCCCTCCGGCAAGGACGAGACGCGTGCGATGCGCACCGTCGCCGAGATCGAGGCCAACAAGGAATCGATCCGCGGCGTGTTCGCAAAGGTGCTGCGTTACGGCGACGGCAAGAGCGACGCCATCATGCTCGACAATGCGGAGTGGCTGACCAAGCTGAACTGGATCGAGATGCTGCGCGACGTCGGCCGGCACTTTTCGGTCAACCGCATGCTGACCATGGACTCCGTCCGGCTGCGCCTCGAGCGCGAGCAGGAGATGAGCTTCATCGAGTTCAACTACATGGTCTGCCAGGCCTACGACTTCGTCGAGCTCGCCAAGCGCACCGGCTGCAAATTGCAGATGGGCGGCTCGGACCAGTGGGGCAACATCATCATGGGCGTCGACCTCGGCCGCCGCATGGGCACGCACCAGTTGTTCGCGCTGACGACGCCGCTGCTGACGACGGCCTCCGGCGCCAAGATGGGCAAGACCGCGCAAGGCGCGGTGTGGCTCAACGCCGACCAGTTCTCGCCGTACGACTTCTGGCAGTACTGGCGCAACACCGAGGACGCCGACGTCGGCAAATTCCTGAAGCTGTTCACGACGCTGCCGATGAGCGAGATCGGCAAGCTCGAGGCGCTCGGCGGCTCGGAGATCAACGAGGCCAAGAAGGTGCTTGCGACTGAGGCGACCGCGCTCTTGCACGGCCGTGACGCAGCGAATGAGGCGGCTGAAACCGCGCGCCGCACCTTCGAGGAAGGCGCGCTCGCCGAAAGTCTGCCAACGGTGGAAATTCCGCGCGGCGAGCTCGACGCCGGCTTCGGCGTGCTCAACGCCTTCGTCAAGGCGGGCCTCGTTACGTCCAACGGTGAGGCGCGGCGCCAGATCAAGGGCGGCGGCCTGCGCGTCAACGACGAGCCCGTCACCGACGAGAAGATGGCGCTCTCGGCGGCCCATCTGACGCCTGAGGGCGTGATCAAGCTGTCGTTCGGCAAGAAGAAGCACATCCTCATCAAGCCTGCATAGGCGTATGAGCTTTTCGCTGCTTGTCAGGGCGCGCCGAAGCGCGCTCCCTGACCGGCAATGGATCAGAACACGCCCAGGGAGTCGCGCAAGGATGGCGTCGCGGCGACGCCGGAAGGCGCCGTGCGCGTCGCACTCACCGTGCTCGCACTCTGCTTCACGCTGGCCGTGCTGGGCCGTGGGCTCGGCGACAGCTTTACGGTATTCCTGAAGCCGATCTCGGAAAGCTTTGGCTGGGACCGCGCACAGATCGTCTCGGTCTATTCGCTCACATGGCTCGCGAGCGGTCTCACCGCCCCCTTCGTCGGACGGCTGTTCGACCATTCCGGACCGCGCATTGTCTATGCGCTCGGACTATCGCTGCTCGGCGCGGCATTCCTGATTGCGGCGCACGCACAGCACTTGTGGCAGTTCCAGCTCTCGATCGGCCTCTGCGTCGGCATCGGCGTCGCCTTCATCGGCATCGTGCCGAACTCGATCCTGCTCGGCCGCTGGTTCGGGCCGCGCCTGCCGACCGCGATGTCGGTGGTGTATTCGGCCATGGGCGGCGGCGTGCTGGCGCTGCTGCCGGCCTCGCAGCTGCTGATCGATCACATCGGCTGGCGCGACACCTACCAGCTGTTCGGCTTCGCAGCATTGGGCCTGCTGGTGCCGCTGCTGCTGCTGCCGTGGCGGCTGTTCGCCACGGGCTCGCCGCATGTGGTGAAGAGGACCGATCCTGACTTCATCGACAACGGCTGGACGCTTCTCGGCGCGATGCGCCATCACGCCTTCTGGGCGCTGTTCTCGACCTTCTTCTTCACCGCCGTCGGCATGTACGCGATCGCCGCGCAGATCGTGGCCTATCTGATCGACGCAGGCTTCCCGCCGCTCCAGGCCGCGACGGCCTGGGGCTTCTCCGGCGTCGTGCTTGTGTTCGGCATGTTGGGGGTCTCCGCGCTCGACGGCCTGATCGGGCGCAGGCCTTCCGTGCTGTTGAGCTACGCGATCTCGATCCTCGGCATCGCCCTGCTCTGGCTGCTGCAATACGTCCCCAACATCCTGGTGCTCAGCGGATTCGTCGTCTGCTTCGGCAACATGATGGGCTCGCGCGGCCCGCTGATCAGCGCGACCGCGATGCGGATCTTTCAGGGCAAGCGGGTCGGCACGATCTACGGCACCATTTCGATCGGCAGCGGGCTGGGCTCGGCGTTCGGCTCCTGGAGCGGCGGCCTGATCCACGACGCGACGCACGGCTACAACGCGTTGCTCGCCTTCGCACTTGCGAGCGTGGTGCTCGGGATGATTCCATTCCTGGTTGTCCCCGCCTTGCGGCGGTAGGTATGTCCGAGGTAACCTGCACCCCTCCGCGCCACCGGGAAATTACGGGCTCGCGCGACATGGCCACCCGCGAATAATCCGAACTCGCCGGGCTCTGCGGCGTTTTGTCCGACATGACGAAAAAGTCAGCGCGGATTCCGCGCCTACAGCTTGCAGGGTGGAACCGAATGCGATTCAAGTCGCTTGGGAATTGGATGGAAGGGCGCAAATCATGAACTTCAACTATCTCTCTCGCTATCAACCGGCTCTGCTGAGCCTGTTTCGTTTCATCACCGGACTGCTGTTGTTCCAGTACGGCATCGCAAAACTGTTCAAGTTTCCGGCGCTTCCCTACTTCGCCGACATTCCGCCGCTGATCTACGCGGCCGGCGCGCTTGAGCTGGTGCTCGGCGCGGCCCTGATGCTCGGCCTGTTCACGCGGATCACGGCGTTCATCCTGTCGGGCGAAATGGCCTTCGCCTACTTCATGGGCCACATGCTCAAGACCGGCTCGCCGGTGTTCCTGCCGCTGCTCAATGGCGGCACCGCCGCGATCCTGTTCTGCTTCGCCTGCCTCTATCTCTCGGCAGCCGGGGGCGGCTCGATCAGCGTCGATGCCGTCATGGGCAAGGAGAGCGACGCATCCGGCGAGGCCTACGCCCGGCGCTGACGCGCCCGCGGATCAATCCGCAAGCAGGACGGCACCCGCAGATCTGCCGGTGCCGTCCTAGCGCGCTCCCAGCACGTTCCAGATGAGAACGAGGGCCGCGACGAGCAGCACGGACATGATGATGCGATGAACGAATCGATTCATTGCAGGTCCTGCCAGGCTCCGTAGCCACCAAAGTCCAAGATCGATTTTTTCCAGCGCATGAACCGGTGCCTCCCGGCGCGTGGCGGTTTGCCTGCACGGTTGCGCACAAGCCTGCGAATGCCGTTCCGCGCGGCAGGCCGCCGCATGCCTCCATTCATGATTGGTAAGAACTTCATGCTACCGATGCGAGCAATAATAACCATTCCGTAGAGGCTGCGATGAAGCTGCTGAGTCATCTGAAGATCCGCACCAAGCTGGCCAGCATGGTCTGCCTCGCGGCGCTCACGGTCACGGCCATCATCGGGGTATCGACCGTTCTCAGCAAGAGCCGCATGATGGAGGACCGCGTCCAGCAGATGCGGACCGCGGTGGAGCTCCTCCACAACTACGCGCAATCGCTCCAGGACGAGGTGACCGCCGGCAAGCTGACGCAGGCCGAGGCCAAGGCCCTGTTCCACCAGCGCGGCCGTCGCATGAGCTTCAATAGCGGCCAGGGCTATCCGGTGGTCTACAATCAGGACACGTCCCTGATGGTGAACGGCGCCAATCAGCAGCTCGAAGGCAAGATCACGGGCGCCAAGGACTCCAATGGCGTGCTGATCGCCGACGCCATCCTCAAGGCTGCCGACCAGGCCGCGCCGGGCGGCGTGACCTCCTATCTCTATCCCCGCCCCGGCCAGACCGAGCCGGTCCGCAAGACCGTGTTCGCGCGCAAATTCGCGCCCTGGAACGTGACCATCAGCTACGGCCTCTATGTCGACGACATCGATGCCGACGTGCGTGCCTTGACGCTGGAGCTCGCCGTCATCGGCGTCGGCCTGATGCTGCTGATGGCGACACTGTCCTGGCTGATCGCCCGCGACGTGCTCGGCGCGCTCGACCGCCAGAAGAACCGCATGCAGGCGATTTCCGAGGGCGCCATCGACAAGCCGGTCGAGGAGACCGGCCGCGGCGACGAGATCGGCCGCATGGCCGAGACGCTCGAAGTGCTCAGGCAGACCGCGCTCACGGCGCGCAACCTCGAGGCCGAGCAGGTCGCCGCCAAGACCCGCAACGAGCAGGAGAAGCGCGACGCCCTGATCGCACTCGCCGACCGCTTCGATGCGTCCGTCGGCCAGCTCGTCGGCCTGATGGCCTCGGGCTCCGGTGAACTCGAGACCACCGCCAAGTCGATGTCGTCCACCGCCGAAGGCACCAACCGCCGCGCCGCATTGGTCGGCTCGGCCGCCACCGAAGCCAGCCAGCGCGTCCAGACCGTCGCGGCCGCCGCCGAGGAGCTCTCCTCCTCGATCACCGAGATCAGCCGCCAGGTCGCGCAATCGGCCGAGGTCACCGGCCGCGCCGTGGACAACGCCCGCCGCACCGACACCATCGTCCGCGCACTCTCGGACGGTGCTCAACAGATCGAGCATGTCGCCGAGCTGATCTCCAGCATCGCGGCGCAGACCAATCTGCTCGCGCTCAACGCCACCATCGAGGCCGCGCGCGCCGGTGAAGCCGGCCGCGGCTTTGCCGTCGTCGCCTCCGAGGTGAAGTCGCTGGCAAGCCAGACCGCCGAGGCCACCCGCGAGATCGGCGACAAGATCGCCCAGATCCAGGGCGCGACCAAGGAGGCCGTGGACGCCATCGGCGGCATCACCGCCACCATCGAGGAAGTCAGCCGGATCGCCACCTCGATCGGCGCGGCCATCGAGGAGCAAGGCGCCGCCACCGCCGAGATCGCGCGCAGCGTCTCGCAGACCGCGGAGGCGACCAAGGAGGTCACCACCAATATCGGCGGCGTCAGCACCGCGGCGAACGAGACCGGCAACGCCGCCGGCATGGTGCTCGCGGCGGCCAGCAGCCTCTCCAAGCAGGCCGAGCAGCTCTCGGGCGAGGTCGGCACCTTCCTGGCAGGCGTGCGCGCGGCGTAAGTTTCCGGACGCCTAAACCTCCGCATTCGTCATGGCCGGGCTTGTCCCGGGCATAACGAGCTATTCAAGCTTGTCGCTAGCGCCGCGCGAGGCTGCAACCGCTCGACAGCGGCCTTGCTGACCCCGTCGGGCTGTCGCCGGATTGTGCCGACGGCAACTGCTCGTCGAACGGCGTGTTCTGCTTGCCGGTGTTGAATTCGAAGATCTTGCGGAACAGGCCGGGCGCCATCGCCGAGATTGGATTGACGCGCATCACGGGCGCGGCCGGCGTGCCGACGACCTCATAGGTCACGCCTATCAAGCCCTCGTTGTTGCCGCCGCCGAGGAAGATGCCGAACAACGGGATCTGGCCGAAGATGTTGTTGACGCCGTACATCGGCACGAAGGTGCCGCTCATGCAGACCTGGTTGCCGGGATAGTCGATCGAGCCTTCGATGGTGCCGCCGATCATCGGTCCCTTGACGACGCCGTCGCGGATCGTGAGCGCGCCGTTCTGCCGGGTGAACTCCGCTCGCAGCGCCGTGAAGGACACGCCGCTCTGCGCGCCATTGGGACCGCCCGCCGCCACGCGATCGAGCTGATCCATTCCCTTGACCGTGAAGTCGCGCACATTGATCAGGCCTTCCCTGGTCGTAGGCTCTGACGTCGGCGGCTCCATTGCCACCACCATCTGGCCGCCGAAGACCTTGTTGGTGGTGTCGGTGAAGCGCAGCAGCGCGCCGGCATCGTTGGTCTGGAGATAGATCACCTCGCGGGCACCCTGGGCGCGGCCGCCGCGCAGATCGGCCGCCACCGGCGTGTCGCGGCCGATCTTGCCGCTCAGCGTGAAGGCTTTGACGGCGCCGCTGCGCCGCGACATCTTGGCATCGACGCTGCGCATGGCCTCGCCGTTGAATCCGGCGACGGCGCCGAGCTTCACGTCGATGTCGAAATCGACGTTCTTCATCTTGCTCTTGGCATCGTCCTTGGAATTGCCTGAGATCGCCGACTTCAGGAAACCGCGGCCGTCGAACACGTCGCCGCGCATCGTGCCGCGCACCACGCCGTCCTGGCTGCGCTCGACCTTCAACGACGCCTTGTCGCCGTCGGATGGCGCGTAGATCGGGAAGTTCGCGTTCATGAGGTCGCCGTTCGGGTCCACCTCGAGCGAGCCCTTGATCGAGGCGCCGCCGCCTTCGATGACGATGTCCTCGAAGCGCGTCGATTGCGCGGTCGGCACCACCTTGAAGCTGGCCTTGCCCGACTTGCCCGGCAGCTTGACCCAGCCAGGCAGGATGTTGTCGAGCTTGACCGAAGTCAGGTCGGCCTCGACGCCGAGCTTGGTGGTCTGGTCCGCGCCGCCCGCGATCTTGCCCGAGAGCTTGATCGGCAACGAGCCACTGACGGCCGGGCTGAGATCGAAGCCGAGACGCGCGCGGCTCGCATCGTCCAGCGTCGCCTGCAGGCGGACGTCGGCATCGCCCTCGGCCTGCTTGCGATAGTCGAGCGAGGCCGCCTGCCCGTTGATCTTGACGTCGCCCTTGACCTGGTAGCCCTGGTTGCTCGCGACGATCTTCAGATTGTTGGCCTCCAGCTTCTGGTTCATCACCAGCTTGTCGGCGGCAAAGCCGTTGAGATCGGCGGTGACGGCGTAGGTGGTGTCGGCCTTGGTCAGCTCGCCCTTGACCGGCAAGCCGAGCTGGATGTTCGCCGAGAACGTTCCCTTGCTGGTGTTGGGATCGACGACGGTCGCCGACAGATCGCTCAGCCGGTCATTGGCGAGCATTTCGGCCGCCGCAGGCACGGGTCCGTCGACGCGAAACCTGGTGCGCGAGGGCGAGGGTTTGGGTGCCATGTCCGGCACCTCGAAGACGAAGTCGGAGATCGTGACCTTGCGGCCGGCGGGCGTGTCGGCAATGCCCTGCCCGATGCTCACGGTGGCGGTGCGCCCGGTCACGCGCGCCTTCAAATCGGCATCGTGCACGACAGGCATGCCGTCCACCGGGCGGACCGCGACGCCGCTCGCCACGATGTTGACCGAGAGGCCGTCGTCGGGAATGGGCGGGCCCTTCCGTGGAAGGTTCCTGGTCGGCGAATTGACGCCGATCTCGATGCGCTGGAGCGTGCCGCGCTCGATCCGCTCGATCACCCATTCGCGCAATTCCGGAACGACGAGCGTCGGCCACATCCGCTTGAGCGCGGAAGCCGACATCGGCGTTCCCGCAAAGCCCAGCGTGAGCCGCGGCTCGCCGGAATAGTCGATGGCGCCGGTGCCGGCGACGCCGATCTCGCCATTGCTGATATCGGCCTGCGTCAGCAGGAGGCGCTTGTGGTCGGTATCGAAGCGAAGACCGATCGCAATGCGGTTGAAGACGAGCGGCGGCTCGTTGTCGATGCCGCCCAGGAGGATCGAGCCGCCGCTGAAGCCGAGCTGCCAGTCGTTGATGCTGCCGTTGGGCGGCTCCAGATGCGCCAGCAGCGTCAGGCGGTTCGCACCCGAGAGAATCTTGAACGGTGCGACCAGCACGCGCCGATTGGAGTCCCACTCGACATTGATCTCGGCCGAGTCGATCGCCATCGGATAATCGGGCGTGTCGGTGTCGATGATGTTGCCCGCGCCGACCGTGATCTTGCCGCGGAAGAAGGTCGGCACGCCGTCGCGGCCGAGCTCGCCCTTGAGCTCGCCGGTCAGCGGCAGGTCGGCGGTATAGGTGAGATCCTTGACCCGTAGCGCCAGCAGGATGTTGGCGGTGGAAACCTTGTCGGCGCGGATGTCGACCGAGCGCACGCCGTTCTCGGCGGGACCGATCGTGGCACGCAGCGACCATGGACGCGCGCCCTCCTCGCCGAGGCTGAGCGCGACGCCGCCGCGGCTCGGCCGGCGCAGGCTGAGCGTGATGTTCTCGAACGTCCATTTGCTGCCGCGCTGCTGATCGTCGACGATCAGATTGCCGTTCTTCAGACCGATCTCGTTGAGGTTCTGGCCGTCGAGGCCGGTCATGCTCAGGCTGTCGAGCCAGTCGAGGCCCTGGAGAATGCCGCTCTGCGCAGTCGCCTGAGGTGCCGCCTGGGATGCGTCGGGGCTTGCAGGCGCGGTCGCGAACGGCGGCGGCGGGACACCGTTGCGCGGGAATGTCGGCGGCAGGCCGGCATCCTTCTTGGAGGCCACGCCGGTTGCCAGCGGTTTTGCGGTATCACCGGCCGACACCGTGACGGTCCCGTCGGGCGCGATGCGGATCGCAAGCTCGGCGTCGACGAGATTGAGGCTTTCGGCGCGCAGGTGCCCCATCAGCAGACCCGCACCCGACAGCTTGACCTCGGCCTTCGGCGCAGTGGCGACGATGGCGTGGTCGTGGTCGCGAACGACGATGTCGCGGATGCGCACGGCGATACGGATCCGCCCGGCCCGCTCGATCTGTGTGCCGCCGACCTCCACGGTATTGCCGTGGCCGATGTTGTCCTCGATCGCCGCTGCAAGCCAGGGCGTTGCGATGTCGAGATTGATCGGACCGGTCCCGAGCCGCCACCACAGCGCGCCGAAACAGCCGACGAAGATGACGGCCAAGGCGCCGACGACGATAGCCAGCCGCTTCAGCCAGCGATCGGCCGCCAGCCAGCGGCGCACCGCCCCAAACCCGTCACCGAAGCGATGGAAGCCCGAATTGGAACGCGACAACAGCCGGCGCGCACGATAGCCCGCCGCCGCTTCCTGATCAGGGTCCCAGTCGGCATCGTCCCATTCCTGCGGCTCCGAATGACCGCCGCGCCGATCGAAATCCCGATTGTAATCCTGGGGCGACTTATTCCTTGCCATTGCCTCTCGATACAGGCGCCCATCGTGGGATTGAGCGCCGCCGGGACCGCAGCCGTCGACCGGGAGCGAACGCCCCTGCGCCGGCGTTGCCGCCATACCTCGAATATTCCTGCTGTTCGTCATTTCGCCCCGGGAGCGCGTTCAACGAGCAGTGGGGTGGTGCGTGGAATTCCTTGTAACCATACTCCGGCGTCGTCAGACTTGCCCAGCCGAGGGCGCGAGTCCGGTACACCGGACGAGAGCTGCAATACCGCTTTGGTTGACCCGCCGAAAGCGTCGAAAGGAAGGCGTATGTCCAAGAAATCCCAAAAGAAATCGTCCAAAACGCCCTCCGGCACGACAGCGGCAAAAAAGAAGGCCTCGAAAACCCGGGCAGCGACTCAAACAAAGTCCGCGAAAACACAGCGGACACCGGCGAGCAAATCAACCGGGAGCATAGCAAAAGCAGCATCGCATGGCGCCGCATCGAAACAGTTAAATTCCTCCAGATCGGCCCCTGCGTCTGCGGCCAAGCAGGTCCTGGCCGAGGGGCAGAAGGCCCCAGCCTTCCGCCTGCCCCGCGACGGCGGCGGCGCGGTCACGCTGTCGGATTATGCCGGCCGGAAGCTCGTCCTGTTCTTCTACCCCCGCGCCGATACGCCCGGCTGCACCAGGGAGGCCATCGACTTCACGCGCCTGGCCGACGCCTTCACCGCGGCCGGGACGGCCGTGATCGGTATTTCCGCGGATTCGTTAAAGGCCCAGGAGAAATTCCGCGACAAGCACAGCCTCGGCATTCCACTGATCTCGGACGAGAAGCACGAGATGCTGGAAGCGTATGGCGCCTGGGGCGAAAAATCCATGTATGGCAAGAGCTTCCTCGGGATTCTTCGCACCACGGTGCTGGTCGGAAGCGACGGCAAAGTGGCCAGGATCTGGCGTAACGTCCGGGTCGACGGCCATGCCGACCAAGTGCTGGAAGCGGCAACAAGTCTTTAACCAGACCTTTAAATACGACTGTTCCCGTTTCCGGAAAATTAACCATGACCGGCCCAGATTGCTGCGGCAATTAGGCCGTACGGACTCATCCGACCGGCGCGGGAGTGCCGATGTCGAAAAGTTCTGCCCAATACTCGCAGTACCCCCAACATCATCCTCACGACCACGGACGGGCCCTCCATCGCCGTCCAGCCGCCGCAGCAGCGGCAATTGCGATTCCCCTGCCCGCGACCGACGACGCCTACACCATCGTCCATGCCGGCAAGCAGGTGCGCTTCGGGCCCGTGGTGTTCTGGATCGTGGTCGGCACGGTCGTGCTGCTCGGACTCTGGTCGGCCGCGACCGCCACCTACTTTGCCTTTCGCGACGATGTCCTGACCCGGCTGATCGCCCGCCAGGCCGAGATGCAGTACGCCTATGAGGACCGCATCGCCGAACTGCGCGCCAAGGTCGATCGCACCACCAGCCGGCAGCTGCTCGACCAGGAACAGTTCGACCAGAAGCTCGACCAGATCATGAAGCGCCAGACGGCGCTGGAGTCCCGGGCCACGGCGCTCGGGGCCATGCCTGACGTGACAGGCTCGATTCCCCGTTCGACCCCGCAGCGTGGCGACGCCGGCCAGAGCACGACGCAGGGCACGCCAAAGCCGTCGCCGATCAGCGACACCGTGATCTTCGTGGCGCCGCCGGATCGCGAAGCGCGGCTCGAGTCGCGCGCGCCGGCGGTCATGGCCCCACAGGCCAATCAGTTCGCCAAGAACCAGGGTTTCGACAATGTCCTGGTCCGCCTCACCACCTCGCTCGATCAGGTCGAGCGTCGTCAGATGGCGGCGCTCAGCGCCGTCGAGGACGGCATGGATTCGCGCATGCGCCGGATGCGCGGCGTGGTCAGCGATCTCGGTTTGAACCTCGCCAGTCTCGAAGCCGCCGTGCCGCGGACCGCGATGGGTGGGCCGTTCGTGCCCGTCAAGCTGACGCCCAATGCCGGGCCGTTCGAGAAGCAGCTCAATCGCATCAACGTCACCCGCGCCGAGATGGACCGGCTCAATCGCACGCTGGCGCTGGTGCCCTATCGCAAGCCCGTCATCGGCGAGGTCGAGTTCACCTCCGGATTCGGCGTGCGCAGCGATCCGTTCCTGGGGCGGCCTGCAATGCATACCGGCCTCGACTTCCGTGCCGCCACGGGCGATCCGGTACGCGTCACCGCCAACGGCAAGGTGGTCTCGGCCGGCTGGTCCGGGGGCTATGGCCGCATGATCGAGGTCGATCACGGCAACGGACTTGCGACCCGCTACGGCCATCTCTCCGAGATCAACGTCAGGGTCGGCGAGATCGTGAAGATCGGCCAGGTCGTCGGTCTCGTCGGCTCGACCGGCCGTTCCACCGGTCCGCATCTGCACTACGAAACCCGCATCGACGGCGAAGCGGTCGATCCGCAGAAGTTCCTGCGCGCGGGCGTGCGTCTCAGCGCGGGCTAGAACGCGCCCCTGCCCTCATTGAACATTCGTGAGCGCTTCAGGCGCGAGGCTGACACGCCTTCAGGAAGAATTTGAGTCCTGCTTCGATCTCCTGCTCGATCGCCTCCTCCGTGAGATCGCTGAGGCCCAGTACAATCAGCAGCGGTAGTTCGCCGCGGACCAGGCTCAGGAATTGTTTGGCGGCTTCCATCGGATCGTCAAACTCCAAGACCTTCGCAGCCCTGGCTTCTTCGAGGAATTGAGCGAGCCGCCGAATCGTCGCCTCGGGTCCGCTTTCATAGAAGAGCCGGGCGAGCACGGGAAACCGACCGCTCTCGTTGGCTATGATGCGGACGAAGGCAACGTCCTTTCGATGGATGAAGGTGTGGAGGTATTGCCTGGCGAAATCCCGCAGCGCCTCAGACAGTCCGGCGGACAGTTTGGGCACCTGCAAATCGCGTTGCAGGCTCTCGCACTCCGCCACGATCAGCGAGGCGAACAAAGCCTCCTTGCTCGGGAAATACGCGTAGAGCGTGGCCTTCGACACGCGGGCGGCTTTCGCGATGGCGTCCATACTGGTTGCGGAAAAGCCCTGCTCGAGAAAAAGCTGCCACGCCGCTCGGATGACGATGTCCATCTTGCGGCCCGCTGGTGCGCTCTCCTTCTCGTGAACAGGATGGGCGATCGTTTCGATCAAGGGTGACTCTCCGTCGGCTCGCGAATCGGTGTCGTAGGCGTCAACGCGCACAATGGCTGCGTCTCAACAGCTTGAAAGAACTAAAGAGACGCCCTGAGCACGACACAGGTAGCAAAACTTCTTTACGGTACACAACGAAACTAAACAGTTCAGTACCATTGACAACACCTGCTTGCTCGGTCAAGTACTGAACGGTTCAGTTTCGATATGAGCCTTGGATGCCGTTCAGAACATTCCTCCGTAGAGGCGCCATAATACCGTTAGCCCAAGCCGCGATCGCCCTCGCCGGCTGTGCCGTCGGCCCGAATTTCGAGGCGCCGGACGCCCCGCCGGTCAGCGGCTACACTGCGGGCGGATTCTCCGCGACCAAGGGCGCAGACGGGCCTGGCGGAACGGCACAGCGGATCGTGAACGGCGCGGACGTGCCGGCGGTCTGGTGGCAGGTGTTTCGCTCACGGCAGATCGAAGCCTTCGTCCGGGAAGCAATCGACAACCATCCGGACCTTGCCGCGGCGCAAGCGGCGCTGCGCCAGGCTCGCGAAGTTGCGGCGGCAGACACCAGCGCCCTGATGCCGTCGATCACCGGGGAAGGCAGTGCGACGCGCAGCCAGGTGCCGCTGGCACAGTCCGGGCAGACCGGACCGTCATCGCTGTACACCCTCTACAAGACCTCGGTCCCGGTTTCGTTCACGCCGGACATCTTCGGTGGCAAAGCGCGCGGGATCGAGGCGGATCTCGCCAATGCGGACTATGAGCGCTTCCAGCTCGAGGCGACCTATCTCTCATTGACGGCAAACGTCGTGACGACCGCGATCAGCGATGCGTCCTACGCGGCGCAGATTCGCGTGACCCAGGAACAGATCGACGGTCAGCGTCAGCTGGTCGCGTTGCTCGAACAGCAGTTTGCCCTCGGCGCCGTCGCCAACAGCGATGTCCTGACTCAGAAGGCCCAGCTGGCGCAGACGCTTGCGACGCTGCCGCCGCTGCAAAAGTCGCGCGCGCAAAATCGCAACCAGCTGATGGCGTATCTCGGCAGACTGCCGAGCCAGGACAGAGGCGAGGCCGTGCCGCTGGCAAACCTGCGCCTGCCGCGCGATCTGCCGGTCAGCGTACCGTCGCTGCTGGTGCGGCAGCGTCCGGACATCCGAGCTGCCGAAAGCCAGATGCATCAGGCCAGCGCGAATGTCGGTGTTGCCACGGCCAACATGCTGCCGAACGTGACGCTGTCAGCTTCGGGCGGCAGCTCTGCGCTGGCGCTGTCGGGACTCTACGGCCCGCAATCGGCGGCCTGGAGCGTGGCGGCAAGTGTCACCGGCCCGATCTTCGATGCCGGCTCGCTGTTCCACACCAAGGAGTCCAAGGTCGCTGCACTGGAGCAGAAAGGCGCGCAATATCGCTCGACCGTGATCACCGCGTTCCAGAATGTCGCCGACGCGCTCCGCGCCATCCAGTCGGATGCTGATCTGCTGAAGGCCCAGATCGAGGCGGAGAAGACCGCCGCGGAGAGCCTGAAGATGTCGCAGGCCCAGTTCAAGGCCGGCTCCACCACGTTCATCTCCGTCATCAACGCCGAACAGACGCTGCTGACCGCGCGCATCAACCGCGTGAAGGCGCAGGCCTCGCGCTATGCCGACACCGTCTCGCTGTACCAGGCACTCGGCGGCGGCTGGTGGAATCGCGTCGATGAGTCCCCCGCCTCCGAAGTAAAGCCCGCGGGCGTTGCCGCGATATTCACCCCCGCGGGGGCCCTGCCGGCTCAGCCGACCCCGCCCGCCAACTGATGCGAAAGCCCGAAGCCATGTTGAAGCGCATGATTATCATGTTGTGTGTCGTCGGTGCGGTGTTCGCCGCCCTCGCCTGGTTCGTCAGCTTCCGCGCCGGCATGATCAAACAGGCCATGGCCGCGCTCGCCGATCCCCCGCAGACGGTGTCGACGACCGCCGCGCAGCTCAGCGACTGGCAATCCGCATTGACCGCCATCGGCACGTTTCGCGCGGTGAACGGCGCCGATCTGTCGCTGCAACAGTCAGGCATCGTGGACGGCATTCATTTCGAATCCGGCAAGGATGTCGGCGCCGGTGACGTGTTGCTCGACCTGCGCAAGCAGGACGACGTCGCCAAGCTGCAGTCGTTGCAGGCCACCGCCGACGGCTACGCCATCACGTTGCGGCGCGACCAGGGTCAGCTGAAGATCAATGCGGTCAGCCAGGCGACGGTCGACAGCGATGTCGTGAACGAGCGCAACGCGCTGGCGCTGGTCGCCCAGCAGCAGGCGCTCATGGACCAAAAGACGCTGAAGGCACCTTTTGCCGGGCGTCTCGGCGTGCGTCAGGTCGATGTTGGCCAGTATCTGACCGCGGGCACCACCATCGTCACGCTACAGGCGCTCGACCGGCTCTTTGTCGACTTCACGCTGCCGCAACAGGCACTCGACCAGGTCAAAGTCGGACAGGAGGTCACCGCTCGCATCGACGCCTTTCCGGACCGCAGCTTCAAGGGCGTGGTGCAGGCGTTCAATTCCAAGGTCGATCAGGCCAGCCGCAACGTTCAGGTCCGCGCGATTTTCGACAATACGGATCGCAAGCTCCTGCCCGGCATGTTCGCGCGGATCGATGTCCGTGTCGGACACCCCACGAGCTATCTCACGCTGCCGCAGACCGCCATCGTCTACAACACCTATGGAGAGTCGGTATTCCTCGCCGTCAAGAGCGACGCACCGGACAAGCAGGGTTTGATAGCCCGCCAGACCTTCATCAAGACCGGCGCCACCCGTGGCGATCAGGTGGCGGTGATCTCGGGTCTCGATCAGGGCGCAACCGTCGTCACCGCGGGCCAGGTCAAGCTGCGCAACGGCACCCTGCTGAAAGTCGACAACTCCATTCCCCTGGCGAACGATCCCAATCCGGCACCTGCCGATCAGTGAGGAACGAGAACGTGTCCTTTACCGACATCTTCATTCGCCGGCCGGTGCTTGCGATCGTCGTCAGCCTGATGATCCTGGTGCTGGGTCTGAAGTCGATGACCTCGCTGCCGATCCTGCAATATCCGCGAACCCAGAACGCGATCGTCACCGTGACGACGACGTACTACGGCGCCGATCCGGCGGTCGTTGCCGGGTTCATCACCACGCCGCTGGAAAACGCCATCGCCCAGGCCAATGGCATCGACTACATGACGTCGACCAGCCAGCCCAGCACCTCCACCATCACCGTCAACCTGCGGCTGAACTTCGACTCCGGCAAGGCGCTGACCGAGATCAACACCAAGGTGAACTCGGTGCTCAATCAGCTGCCGAGCGGCGTCCAGCAGCCGGTGCTGACGGTCAAGGTCGGCCAGACCATCGACGCCATGTATCTCGGCTTCAGCAGCGACGTGCTGGCGCCGAACCAGATCACCGACTACCTGATCCGCGTGGTGCAGCCCAAGCTGCAGGCCGTATCCGGCGTGCAGACCGCGGAGCTGCTCGGCAACAAGACCTTCGCGCTGCGCGCCTGGCTCGATCCGATCAAGCTTGCCGCCTACGGGCTGACCGCATCCGACGTATCGACCGCGCTGTCCAGCAACGACTACATCGCCGGGCTCGGCACCACCAAGGGCCAGATGGTGCAGGTCAATTTGACGGCCGCGACCAACCTGAAGTCGTTGCAGGAGTTTCGCGACCTCGTCGTCAAGCAGGCCGGCGCTTCCAACGTCAAGCTGTCCGACGTGGCGAACGTTACGCTGGGCTCCGAGGATTACGACTCGTCGGTCGGCTTCAACGGCAAGCGCGCGGTCTATATCGGCATCCAGGTGGCGCCAAACGCCAACCTTCTCGACGTCATCAAAGGCGTCCGTGCCGTCTATCCCGACATCAAGGCGCAGCAGCCGGAGGGGCTGAACTCCGAGATCATCTACGACTCCACCGATTTCGTGAACAGCTCGATCGACGAGGTGATCCATACCCTGCTCGAAGCGCTTCTGATCGTCACCGTGGTGGTCTTCCTGTTTCTCGGATCGTGGCGTTCGGTGCTGATTCCGGTGATCGCCATACCGCTGTCGCTGGTCGGCACCTTCACGATGCTGCTGGCGCTAGGCTTCTCGATCAACCTCCTGACGCTGCTGGCGCTGGTGCTCGCGATCGGCCTCGTGGTCGACGACGCCATCATCGTCGTCGAGAACGTCAACCGGCATCTGGCCGAGGGCACAAAGCCGTTGCAGGCCGCGATCATGGCCGCGCGAGAGCTTGCGGGTCCGATCGTGGCCATGACCATCGTGCTGATCGCGGTCTACGTGCCGATCGGCTTCCAGGGCGGCTTGACCGGTGCGCTGTTCACCGAGTTCGCCTTCACCCTTGCCGGTGCCGTTGCCGTGTCGGCCGTCATTGCGTTGACGCTGACGCCGATGTGCTGCGCCTTCATCCTGAAGCCGGCGAACACCGGCAAGCCGACGCTCAACGACCGCATCGTCGGCTTCATCGATGCACGCATGGAGACGTTGCAGCATCGATATCGGCGCCTGCTTGCCGGCAGCCTGACAACAATTCCGGTCACGGTCGTATTCGCTGCCCTGGTCTTGAGCAGCATCTACTGGCTTTATTCGAACTCAAAGAACGAGCTGGCGCCGGAGGAGGATCAGGGTGCGATCCTGATGCAGTCGACGCTCGCGCCGAATGCGACCTTACAGCAGAAGTTGCTGTATTCCGCCGAGGTCTACCGGCGCATCTCCGCCTATGCTGAAACCGCCGGCGTGTTCCAGCTCGATCTCACGGGCAGCTCGATCGCGGGCTGGGTGCTCAAGCCCTGGGACAAGCGCGACAAGACTGCGGCCGAACTACAGCCGGTGCTTCAGCAGGAGATGGCGGGAGTTGCCGGCGCCAAGATCGTGGCGTTCCAGCTGCCGCCGCTGCCCGGAGCGAGCGGCCTTCCGATCCAGTTCGTGATCCAGACCACGGACCCGTTCGACCGGCTCGATGGCGTCGCGAAAGCGTTCACCGCCGAGGCCCTGAAGAGCGGTAAGTTCATCTTCCTCGACAACGACCTGAAGGTGGACCAGCCGCAAACCACGGTGCTGATCGATCGCGAAAAGACCGCTCAGCTCGGGTTGAAGCTCAGTGACGTCGGCGGTGCGCTCGGCAACATGCTGGGCGGCGGGTATGTCAACTATTTCGGCCTGGACGGCCGCTCCTACAAGGTCATTCCCCAGGTCGAGCAGCGCCAGCGACTGAACGCCGATCAGGTGCTGAACTACTACATCAAGACCTCGGACGGCACGTCTGTTCCGCTGTCGACGGTGGCGTCGCTGAAGACGACCACCGTTCCGCAATCGTTGAACCATTTCCAGCAGGTCAATGCCGCCACCATTTCCGGCGTGGCCATGCCCGGTGTGATCACCGGCGAAGCGCTCGCGACGCTGAAGGAGATCGCGGACCGGACCCTGCCCAAGGGCTACACCATCGACTATGGCGGTCAGTCACGGCAGTTCATCCAGGAATCATCCGGATTCGCCGCCACCTTCGGGTTTGCCCTGATCATCATCTTCCTGGCGCTGTCGGCGCAGTTCGAGAGTTTCCGTGATCCCCTGATCATCCTGGTCTCGGTACCGATGTCGATCGCGGGCGCGCTGATCTTCATCATGCTGGGAATCAAGGGCGCGAGCCTCAATATCTACACCGAGGTCGGCCTCGTGACTCTGATGGGGCTGATCAGCAAGCACGGCATTCTCATCGTCGAGTTCGCCAACGAGCTGCAGCATGCCGGCCGCTCCAAGCGCGATGCGGTCATCGAAGCAACCGCGATCCGGCTGCGCCCGATCCTGATGACGACAGCGGCCATGGTGATCGGCGTGATGCCATTGATCACCGCTACCGGTGCGGGCGCAGCCTCACGCTTCAACATGGGGCTGGTCATCGCCTCGGGACTTTCGATTGGAACGTTGTTCACCCTGTTCGTGGTGCCGGCGTTCTACATTCTGCTTGCGGCCGACCATTCCGCGGCGACGGGCGACGACGCGGTGAAACTCGATGCGGCCGGACTCGGAACGAACGGCGAGCCGCGCGCCGCCCTATGATGAAGCAAGGCTCGCCGCACCATGCGCTCCACCTGGGTTCCTTTAGCGCCGGCCACCGCCCATCCCGCCTCCGGGACCACCGAAGCCGCCACCACCCATTCCACCGCCAGGTCCCATGGACCCGCCGGGGCCCATGGGACCAGTGGGCGAGCCAAGACCGCCGGGGCCCGACGGACCGCTCGGTCCCGTCGGTGCAGAGCCGGGCGCCGGACCGGGGCTCGATCCCGGCGCAGGCGCACCGGGGGCGCCGGGCTGGCCGCCGCCCGGAGTCACGGTGCCGCGATCCGGATGCATGATAGAGCCGCCGGGCGACCGGTTGGGATTGCCGGCACCACCCGGCCCCTGCGTCGGCGATCCCGGGAATTGGCCGACAGCCTGTGCGGAGTCGACCTGAAGGCCGCGCGCGCGATCGAACGCGCCGTTGACCACCATGCGGGCTTCGCCGGCCGCGGGCCCGAAACGCGAGCCGTCACGGGCGACGAGCCCGGAGCCGAGCTGGAGGTTTGCGCCCATCCGCTGCACATAGGCCTCGATCGACAGGCGGCTTGCGCCGACGAGATCCGAAAAATCATCGATACGGGTGCGCGCGGCCTGCATCGCGCCCTGGTTTGCGCTGCCTTCGATCTGGACGCGGTGGCCGACGAGCAAGGGATCGACACCGTTCAGCCTCAGCCCGCCGATATGCAGACCGTCAGGGCCGCGCTCGACCAGGCCCGTGACGCGCGCAGCCGCATCGCGTCGCGGCTCGACCAGGCTTGCGACGATCACGCCGTCGGTACGGCGCAAGCCGTAGACCGCGACCTGCGCGCCCGCATGGAGCTTGCTCTCCTTGCCGCTGGTGACGATCTTCTGACCGAGCACCGTCAGCTCGTTGCCCTTCACCTGTTCGATCGGACCCGAGACCTCGCTCGCGATCGCGATGCTGCGCGTGACCAGCGTGCCGTCAGCCCGACGGGTCGCGACCACGCGCGCAAGCTGGCCGATGCGCAGCGAATTGGCGCTGGCCGCCTCGCCGTCGATTCGGACCGGAACGTCGCTCGCATAGGTGATGCGCTCGCCATTGACGTAGATACTGCCGAAGCGCTGGATCACGCCGACGATGCCGGTGCCGCCGATGCCGTGATCATCGCCTCGCGTGATCCCGGTGCCGCCGATGCCCTGATCGGTGCCGCGCCTGACCTGCGCGTGGGCAATGGCCGTGCCGGCGAGCCAGAATCCCGTCAGCAGCAGACGGCGGGAGATGAGCGGCGCCCGGCTCATGAAGAACCGCCTTCTTTGCCGCTATCCTTGGCGCTTTCCTTAGCGTTTTCCTTGGCCTCGCCCTCTTCGTCGGCGTCCTCGCAATAGATGTAGATGCCGAAATTCCAGCGGGCGTCGCCGCCCTTGTCCTTGGCGAGCGCGCGGTTGGCTTCGCGGTTGGCGGTCTTCAGCGCGTCCATGGCGAGTTCGCGCGAGCGCGCCTCGAGGCGCCGCGCCAGCTTCGGCGAGATGTTGTTGTAGTGCACTGCGCGTTCGAGGAAGCGCGGCGCGGCGCCTGAGACGTTCTGCGCGGCGGCCGCGATGTGGTCGTGCAGGTTGCGGCCGAGATAGTGCCATTTGCTGTCGTCCTCGCCGCTCGGAACGAAGGCGGCCTCGACCAGCTCGATCTCGTCAGCCTCGTTGATGGTGACGAGCTTGCGGTCGACCCATTCGTCGAGCACCGCACGCGGGCGCACGTCCTTGGTGACGGAGGCGACGAGCTGCTCGAACGACGGCGCATCGCCCTCGGCCGTACGCGGCAGCGCGAGCGGCTCGCCTTTCGCGTCGGTGAACTCCGGCGCGGCGAGCCAGCGCGCGATCACGGCGCTGGTCAGCGACACCGCCGCCGGGGCTTCGTGCACCGGCGCGCCTGCGCCACGCAGCCGCGCCACCTCCTTGCGATGGATGCCGGTGAGCAGGCTGACCCGGCTGTCGGTCTGCTCCTTTCCCTCGAGCGCGAAATCGTGCTCGGCGACGTTGACGAAAAGCTCGCGAAGCAATTGCGCCAACGCCGGAAAGGTCATGCCGCTGCGGATGCACAGCCGCACGAGCGGGCGCAGCAGCCGCGCCAGCGGGGCGTGCAGCTTCCCCGCAGCATTCGGCTGTGGCGCGCTCGACCTGTCAGCCGCCTTGGACCCGGACTTGGCATTCATGTCTGAATTGTACCGATGCATCACGTGGGACACAATCCCACTCTTTTCATTCTCCAATTGACGTGGTAAATTTTCCCACATATACGAGACGCCACTGAGGGCGCGACGTAAAGGGACTCACACCCATGGCTGACCGCTTGGTCCGCAATTTCATTTCGCTGCGTGCTATGCCGGCCCCCGATCGGGGGCGCGGCGTCATCGAACCGATGCTGCCGGCGCTTCTGCGCGGCGTCATCTTCATCTCGGTGCTGGCCGCACCGTTCGTTGCCGCGCTACTCGCAGGCTGACCGCTGCCATGCATCACATCAGCGAGTCCCCGCGCCGTCCGTCGGTGCTGCACATCTTCAAGATCTACTATCCCGACCTGTTCGGCGGCACGCTCACGGTGATCCGCGACATCTGCGCCAGCCTGAAGGACGCTTTCGCCTCCGCCGTGCTGGTCTGTTCGCAATCGGCCGAGCGGCGCGAGATCGTCGTCAACGACATTCCGGTCGAGCGCGTCCGCTCGTTCGGCAACGTGCTGTCGCTGCCCGCGGCTCCCACCTATCCCTGGCGGCTATGGCGCAAGATCGCCGAGCACGACCTGCTCGCGCTTCACGCCCCCTTCCCGCTCGCCGACCTCGTCTTCGCCTTCGGATTCGGCGCCAAGCGGCCCCTGGTGGTGCATTGGCACGCCGACATCGTCACCCATGCCGGCCTGCGCTGGTTCATCGACCCCCTGATGCGGCGAACGCTGCGTCGCGCCAAGGCGATCATCGTCTCGGACCGCGTGCTGGTCGACAACACGCCGCTGCTGCGCGAATTCGAGGACAAATGCCATGTCGTGCCGTTCGGCATCGACATCACGGGTTACGACTGGCCGAAGATCGAGCCGCACCATGTCAATGATCGCGGCCGGCTTGTGCTCGCCTGCGGCCGGCTGGTGCCCTACAAGGGCTTCGACGTGCTGATCCGCGCCGCGGCGGCACACAATTTCGAAACCTGGATCATCGGTGAAGGTGTCGAACGGCCGCGGCTCGAGCAACTGATCCAGGAGCTCGGCCTCGGTGACCGCGTCCGCCTGCTCGGCTCGGTGGACGATTGCGAACGCATCAAGCTGATGTGCCTGGCCGACGTCTTCGTGATGCCGTCGGTGACCAATGCCGAGACCTTCGGCCTTGTCCAGCTCGAGGCCATGGCCGCCGGCCGGCCGGTCGTGAACACGGCGCTCGACACGGCGGTGCCGCACGTCGCCCGCCACGGCATGGAGGCGATCACCGTTCCGCCCGGCGATGCCGAGAAACTGGGTGAGGCGATCGACACCCTGATCCGCGACCCCGAGCGCCGCCGCAGCATGGGACTTGCGGCGCGCACGCGCGCCCTCACCCGCTATTCGGCCACGGCCTTCAAGCAGGGCATGGAGACCGTCTACCGCGACGCTGTCGCCGCCCCGAGCGAGGAGCGATCGGCAATCTCCGAGCCGCCGCAAGCTGCCGGCTGGCTGGACACGGTCCGGATCGCGGCGGCGCTGGCCTGGTCCGACATGCGGCACCGCTACGTCCGCTCGCTGCTCGGCCCGTTCTGGATGTCACTGCAGATGGCGATCGTGGTCGCCGTGCTCGGCTCGGTGATCGGCCAGATGTCGAATGGCAACATGATGACACGCCTGCCGATGCTGGCGCTGTCGATGACGGCCTGGACCTTCCTTAACGGCGTGGTACTCGATGCGACTACGGCGCTCCAGAACTCCGCGAGCCTGATCCGCGACCGCGCGCTGCCGCCCGTCATCTTCCTCCTGCAATGCACCTTCCGCCAGGCGCTGTTCGCACTCCACAACGCCTGTGTTCCGCTGGTGCTGTGGCTCCTCCTCTCGCCCCACGACCTCTCTCACGCGCTGGCGGCACTGCCCGGTCTGCTGCTGTTCGTGGCCTGCACCTTCGCCCTGAGCCTCGTTCTCGGCGCCATGGCGACGCGCTATCGCGACCTCAAGCCGATCATCGAATCCACCCTGATGCTCGCCTTTCTCGCTTCGCCCGTGATCTGGTCGTCGGACATGATCAACCACCGCTCGACGGTGATGCGGCTCAATCCGCTGACGCATCTGTTCGCGGTGTGGCGCGAGCCGCTGGCGGGCGGCGCTGTCGATCCGGTCAGCATCGTCTACGTCCTCGTCGCGCTGGCGCTCCTGGTCTTTGCGAGCGTGCTGACGCTGGTCCACCTGCGCAAAGCCGCATTCTGGATCTGACGCATGGTCTCGATCAACCTTCGCAACGTCTGTCTCGACTATCCGCTCTACGGCGCCTACGACTTCTCGCTGAAGCGGCGGCTGCTCGGGCACATCATCCGCGAGCCGGGCGAGATGCGGATCATCCGCGCCGTCGACAATGTCACGATCAAGGCCGAAGCAGGCAGCCGCATCGGGCTTGCCGGTCCCAACGGCTCCGGCAAGTCGACGCTCCTGCGACTGATCGCCGGCGTCTATCCGCCGAGCAGCGGCAGCGTCTCGCTCCAGGGCAACGTCGTGCCCCTGCTCGGCCTCAACGCCGGGGTCAACCTGGATTTCGTGGCCGAGGACAACATCGCGCTGCTGCTGCGGATCAGCGGCCGCAAGCCGACCCGCGCCGTGATCGACGATATCTGGGCTTTCACCGAGCTCGAGGCGCGCATGCAGCGGCTGCCGCTGCGGATGTTCTCCTCGGGAATGCTGATGCGGGTGTTGTTTGCGACCGCGACGGCCTTTCCGGCCGACATCCTGCTGCTCGACGAATGGCTCAGCGTGGTCGACGAGCACTTTGCGGAGAAAGCACAGGAGCGGCTGCTGCACATGGTGTCGCAGGCGGCGATCGTAATCATCGCCTCGCACGACCAGCCGCTGCTGCGCCGCACCTGCACCAGCATCATCAACCTCGATCACGGCCGCATCGCCTCGACCGTCACGGTCGAGCCGCCGGCAACGCACTCTTTCGAGCTCCGCGAGAAACGCGCATGAAACAGAACATCCTGGTCGTCTCCGAGTCGCTCGGACAACCAAACCACAAGCGCGGCATCTTCCATTTCACCCGGGAGTTGGTGCGTTCGCTCGCCTCGGAGGGCCACGAACTCACGCTGTTGGTCGAGACCTCGAAGCGCTACCGCAAACTGTGCCGGCGCGAGCGACGCACAAAGCTGTTCGCGGCGCAGGCGCGCAACATCGAGCTGCTGGCGCTTTATCGCTTCCTTGACGAGATCAACGTGAGCGGGCCGGTGACGCTCAGCGGCACGCGCCGCAAATTCGACTGGCTCCGCCAAAGGGGCGGCATGTTGCTGTCGCGGGACAACATGCTCTGCCTCCTGCGCGCGATCGGCCTGCGCAGCCTGAACGCGCGACTGATCGAGAACCGGCCCGCCGCGCTCGAATACATTCCGCCGGATCTGAGCCACCTCGAACTGTTCGGCGACTTTCAGCTCGAGCCCGGATTCTTCAACTATCAGGATTCCTCGGCCTTCTTCCTGCTGCCGCCGCCGCGGATAGATGCGCGCGACTACGACGTGATCGTCGTGGACACCCCGACCCGCGTGACGATCAAGCGCAGGCCGGACGCCAAGGTGATCTGCGTCGTCCACGACCTGTTGCCGCTCACCGATCTCAAGCTCAGCGACATCGCCACGCGGCAGTTCCTGGCGCGAATCCGCACCAGCCTGCGCCAGGCCGACGAGCTCGCCTTCGTTTCGAACTACAGCATGATGCGGTTCAGGGAACTGTTGCCGCAATTTGCGCACCTACCGGCGCGGGTCGTGTATCCCCGCACCCGGTTCGACGCCCCGGATGTCCTGCACCTCCCAGCCCCGTCGGGGCGTCCGGGGCGGCCGAGCTTCGTCGTCATCGTCTCGAACGAGCCGCGCAAGAACGTCGCCGCCGTCATCCGTGCCTTCCGTGGTGTGCCCCAGGCCGATCTCGTCGTGATCGGCTATGCCGGCGAGATCAGCCGGATGCGCAACCTCCCGCCGAACGTCCGCTTCGCCGGCTATGTCGACGAGCACGAGAAGGCCGCCCTGATCGCGGAGGCGCATGGCCTGATCATGCCGAGCCTTGCCGAAGGCTTTGGCGTGCCGATCATCGAGGCGCTGGCCGCGAACACGCCGGTGCTGTGCTCGGATATCGCAGTGTTCCGCGAAGTCGCGGGCGAGCTCGCCGATTATTTCGACCCGTTCTCGACCGACTCGATCGCCGCCTCCGTCACCCGCGTGCTGACGCGGCAGGAGGAGTGGCGCGGCAAGATCCGCGCGAGGCGCCACGAGCTTGCCGAACGCTTTGGCTATGAGACCCAGGCCCGCGATTTCCTCGGGCGCGAGATGCGCACGGAAAGCCTCGTCGCCGCACCGCTCGCATCGTACGGATGACGGCCGAATCCGCTGCGTGGTCCGGGCCTGCCGATCGGCAAGGCGGCCGGAAAGGATGGCAGAGCTGGCGCAACTCGGCTGCGCTGCTCCGGGCGGCAGATGTGCTCGTCATCCTGATCGCGGCATCGCTGCCGTGGTCCACAACGGCACCTTCGATCTTCGTCGGGCTGTGGCTGCTGGCGGTCACCCCGACCGTCGACTGGCGCGACTATGCGTACGAGCTCACGCGGCCGGCGTTTGCCCTGCCGTTCGCGCTCCTGCTGCTCGCACTCCTCGGCGTGCTGTGGTCGGACGGCGCCTGGCCGGACCGGCTGCATGCGATCAAGCCGGTCGCAAAGCTCGTGCTGATTCCGCCGCTGCTCTACCATTTCAGCCGGTCCGAGCGCGGCTTCCAGGTTTGCCTTGCTTTTCTCGCCTCCTGCGCGCTGCTGGCGGTATTCTCCTGGGTCGCGCTGCTCAATCCGGCCTGGAAGATCGCCGCGACGGCGTCGGCAGGCGTTCCCGTCAAGAACTACATCGACCAGAGCCAGGAATTCACGCTCTGCGCCTTGGCACTTGCACTGCCCGCGCTCACGTTCTGGCGCAGCGGGCGCGCGATCGCGGCGACCGCCTGCCTCGCATTGATCCTGCTGTTCGCGACCAACATGGTGTTCGTGGCCTCGGCCCGCACGGCGCTGCTCTACATCCCGGTGCTGCTGGCCCTGTTCGCCTGGAAGCATCTGAGCCGGCGGGCAGCGCTGGTCCTGCTCGCGGGCGCGGTCGCCGCGAGCGCGCTCGCCTGGACGACCTCGTCCTATCTGCGCCAGCGCATTACCGACATCGCCGTCGAATATCGCCACGGCCATGAGGACATCAGCCGCGCCTCGACCGCCCAGCGGCTGACCTATTGGCGCAAGTCACTTCATGCCTTTACCGAAGCCCCTCTGATCGGCCATGGCACCGGCGCGATCAAGCGTCAGTTCGAACGCGCCGCCACGGGCGAGAGCAGCCTCGACGCGGAGATCGTCAGCAATCCGCACAACCAGACCCTCAACGTCGCGGTGCAATGGGGCCTCTTGGGCGTCGTCCTGCTCTACACGATGTGGATCGCGCAGCTTCGCCTGTTCCTGGGCGAAGGGCTTGCCGCCTGGATCGGCCTTGCGGTCGTCGCGCAGAACATCGCGAGCTCGCTATTGAACTCGCATCTGTTCGATTTCCACGAGGGATGGATGTATGTGCTGGGCGTCGGCGTGGCCGGGGGCATGGTCCTAAAGGTTCAGGCCCGCAGCCGGCCGTGACTATGGGCTGCGCTCGTGGCCGACTTCGCCGGTGATGACGTCGCCGAACAGCTCCCAGGCCTGCCCGTTGAAGCGCATCAACTGCATCTGCTCGATCGGGAAGTAATCATCGGGCGAGGTGTTGACCATGATGCCCGGCAGCATCAGGTCGGTGTGGAAATCCTTCAGGTTCGCGGCCTGCTTCATGACGTTCTCGCGGGTGAGATTGTCGCCGCACTGCTTCAGGACCTGCGCCATCGCCTCGGCCTGCACGTAGCCGTAGATGTTGTTGGAGTTGGCCTTGTCGCCATCGGGATAATATTTGTCCATGAATTCGCGCCACTTCACCACCGCCGGGTCCTTGTCCCAAGTCGGATCGGTCGGGTCCTTCAGATAGACGGTCGAGATGATATCCTTGGAATAGTCGAGCCCGGCGGGCTTGAGCACTGAGGCAACCGAGGTCGCGGTGTTGGCCAGGAAGAATTTTGGCTTCCAGCCGAGCTCGCCGACCTTGCGGATCGCCTGCGCCGACCCTTTCGGCGCCGCCCACGAGAAGAAGATATCCGCGCCGGAATCATGCAGCGCGACGATCTGCGAGTCGATCGAGGGATCGCTGACCTCATAGGACTTGTCGGCGATGATCATGCCGGCCTTGTCGCCGAGCCCGTCCTTCAGACCCTTGAACTGGTCCTTGCCGGCGTCGTCGTTCTGCCAGAACACCGCGATCTTGCCGTTCGGAAAGTTATCGCGGATGTATTTGGCGTAGATCCGGCCCTCGCTCTGGTAATTCGGCTGGAAGCCCATCGTCCAGGGAAAGTTCCTGGGATCGCCGAACTTGGTGCCGCCGGACGCGACGAAGACCTGCGGCACCTTCTTGGCGTTCATATATTTCATGATCGCGGAGTTCGAGGGTGTGCCGAGCGGCTGGAAGATCAACAAAACCTCGTCGCTCTCGACCAGCTTGCGCGCCTGCTCGATCGCCTTCGGCGGCGAATAGGCGTCGTCATAGCTGATGAAGTTGATCTTGCGGCCGTTGATGCCGCCCTGGTCGTTGATCATCCTGAAGAACGCGGCCTCAGTCTTTCCGATCACGCCATAGGAGGACGCCGGCCCGCTATAGGGCATGATGTTGCCGATCTTGATGTCGGTGTCGCTGGCGCCGGGGTCGTATTTCTTCTGCGCCGAGGCCGGTGTCGTGGCCAGCACTCCGGCAGCAAGCATGGCGAGGGCAGCAAGGCTCTTGCGACGACCCGGCATCGTTCTCTCCCCTGTGTTTGTAGTCCTGTTTTGCAGAGAGTGTCGCAAGCAGGCTTGCCGCTGGCAAGCGCCGCAATTTTCCGCGAGGTGAAACGGTGGAGCTAGAACTTACGCGACGCGCTGCAGCATTCTCAGAACGCGCCCGTCGATCACGAGCAACGCACTGCCAATGACAATGGCGCCTGCGATCTCGCGCATGGAGATCGGCTCGCCCAGCAGCAGCCATCCCAGCAGAATGGCGGTGACGGGAATTAGCAGCGTCACCAGCATGACATTGGTCGCGCCCGAACGGCGCAGGATCTGAAAGAAGACGATGTAGGCGAGCGCCGTCGACAAGCCGGCAAGTCCAAGCACCGCGAGCCAGGTTGTAAGGCCCGGCGCCGGCAGATGCCATGGCTGTTCCATGACGGCGGCGACGACCGCCATCATCACCGTGGACGCCATCAGTTGAAAAGTCGCCGTTCCCAGCGGAGCTGAGTCCTTCAACAACCGCCGCGCCGCCAGCGCCGCAAAGCCATAGCTGCACGCGCCACCGAGGCAGAGCAGAATGCCGAACCCCTGCCCCGGCCGCGTCTCGATGCCCCATCCGCGCAGGATGACCACGCCGACGACGCCCAGAACCACGCCGGCGACCCGCCGCATCTGCAGGGCTTCCTCGCCCGCCATCGCCATGACGGTCACCGTGAACAGCGGCGTGGTGGCATTCAGGATCGAAGCCAGCCCGCTTGGAATGAAGGTCTGGCCGATCACGATCAGCGAGAACGGGATGACGTTATTGAGCAGCCCGATCGCGAAGAACGGTTTCCAGCCCAACTTGCCCCTGGGAAAGCCGATACCTTGAACACGGAGCAGCGGCAAAAGAATGGCCGCACCCAGCGCGACGCGCAGGAGCACCAGCGTCAACGGCGGCAATTCCCGCAGCGCCGCGCCGTTGAAGAAGAACGAGCCGCCCCAGAGGATCGAGAGCACGGCAAGCAGCGACCAGTCTCGCGCGTCGATCCGGTTGTCGTTCGGGGGCATGGCGTCTCACATCGGCAGTTGACCTCCGCCTAGTATGGCGCGACGCGCTTTGCCACCCGATTTCCGAAAAGCGAAGACTGAGAAAGCGCGGCTCGCCGTCAGTCGGAGCGCAGCTTGTGAATCAACGCATTTTCCGGAACAGGTTCGAGAGTCCATTCAGCGGCAATGCACTCGAACGTCATCGCGAAAATAGAACAAGAAGTGACGCGACGAGGTCGACCCCCCGCTCGCAATCCTCCAATCTAACGGATCCATCAAATGGGGATCAGGACCTGCGATCTCGTAGAATTCGCCCCACGCCGGCACCAGCTTGCTGTAGCGGCATTGGCCGCGATACCAACCTTCGTCATTGGTTGCTCCGAGGCGATACCGAACGCAATTCACGAAGCGGAGGACACCTTCATCGTCCTCTGCAAACGATGTGAAGCGAAAGGGGTTCAGCAGGAAGCGAAGAACGACATCATGACCTGATACGGCTACGTGCGGATACGGGGCGTTCGGCTCCGCATTCCACCCCTCGTTCAACTTTCGAAATGACAACCGCCCCGACATGTCGCCTCAGACAGTAGTGAATGAGCGAGAACACCGGCTTAAGACGGCTTCTTCGGCCGCGACACCAGCTCGATCATCTTGCCTTCGTCGTCATCAGGCATCGCAGCTTTCGCCCGCGCATAGGATTCGACCGCCGCGCGCGCCACCAGCGGCTTGTCGGCGAGCAGGCTCTCGGCGAGCTTCACGGCGTAGGCGGCATCCTTGTGCCGCAGCGCCGAGGTGAAGGTCGCGCCGCTGAAGTCGCGGGCGACCATGCGCTTGGAATGACGCTGGACCTGCGGGCTCGCAGCAACGCTGGCCTGAATCGATTCCAGCACCAGGGTCATGTCGAGCCCAGCCTGCTCGGCGATCGCGAGCCCTTCGGCGAGTCCGGCAATCTGGATCGCGCCCATCAGATTGTTGATGAGCTTGTAGACCGTGCCGGAGCCGACCGCGCCGAAATGGCGGATGGTCGAGCCGATCGGTTCGAGATAGGGCCGCGCGCGTTCGAGGTCGGCGGCATCAGCCCCGACCAGCAAGGTCAGCTTTCCGGCGGCCGCGGCATCCGGCAATCCCGTCACGGGACAATCGATGTAGATCAGCCCGCGCGCGTTGAGTTCGCGGCCCATCTCGCGCGCGTGGTCATAGGAGACGGTGGAGCATTCGATCGCGATGGTGCCGGCCTTCGCCGTCTTGGCCGCGCCCTTCGGCCCCAGCCAGACCGCGCGCGAGGCCTCGTCGTCGGCGACCATGGTCACGACCGCATCGGCATCGATCGCGGCATCCTCAGGCGAGGTCGCCCAATGCGCGCCGCGCGCGATCAGGTCTTCCGCTTTTGTCTTGCTGCGATTCCACAGCGTCACCGTGAAGCCGGCATCGAGATAGCGGCCGGCCATGCCATGGCCCATCCGTCCAAGCCCGATGAAGGCGACGCGGGGCATGGCTAGTCCACATCCTCGATGTCAGCGCCGGTGGTTCCGAAGGCGCGCTGCGCCAGCGTCGCGGCCATGAAGTCGTCGAGTTCGCCGTTGAGCACGCCCGAGGTGTCGGAGGTCTGCACGCCCGTGCGCAGATCCTTCACCATCTGATAGGGCTGCAGCACGTAGGAGCGGATCTGGTGGCCCCAGCCGATATCGGTCTTGGCGGCCTGGTCGGCGGCGGCCTTCTCCTCGCGCTTCTTCAACTCCATTTCGTACAACCGCGCGCGCAGCATGTCCCAGGCCTGCGCCCGGTTCTTGTGCTGCGAGCGGCCGGCCTGGCAGACCACCGCGACACCGGTCGGGATATGCGTCAGGCGCACCGCGGATTCGGTCTTGTTGACGTGCTGGCCGCCGGCGCCGCCCGACCGCATGGTATCGACGCGGACGTCGGATTCCTTGATGTCGATCTTGATGCTGTCGTCGATGACCGGGAACACCTGCACGCTGGAGAAAGACGTGTGCCGCCGCGCGTTGGAATCGAACGGCGAGATGCGCACCAGACGATGCACGCCCGCCTCGGTCTTCAGCCAGCCATAGGCATTGTGGCCCGAGACCTGGATCGTCGCCGACTTGATGCCGGCTTCTTCGCCCTCGGACTCTTCGAGATACTCGACCTTGAAGCCGTGCGTCTCCGCCCAGCGCGTGTACATGCGCAGCAGCATCTGCGCCCAGTCCTGGCTTTCGGTGCCGCCGGCGCCGGCGTGGACCTCGAGATAGGAATCGAAGCGGTCGGCTTCGCCCGACAGCAGCGCCTCGAGCTCGCGCCGCGCGACTTCCTTCTTCAGGGCCTTCAGCGCAGCTTCGGCTTCGGCCACGACGCCGTCATCGCCCTCGGCCTCGCCGAGCTCGATCATGCCGATGTCGTCTTCGAGCTCCTGCTCGACCTTGCCGATGCCCGACAGCGAATCCTCCAGCGAGGTCCGCTCCTGCATCAGCTTCTGGGCCTTCTGGGGATCGTTCCAGAGGTTGGGATCTTCTGCGAGCTTGTTCAGCTCAGCGAGGCGCGCCGTCGATTTCTCGACGTCAAAGATGCCTCCTCAGCAGCCCGACTGACTGCTTGATCTCTTCTACCAACCGTTCGATTTCGGCGCGCATGTCGTTCTCGTGTCTCGCGGAATTGGTTCCGCGTGCAATTCAAGATCGGGATGTAGCGGCGACGGCTGCAAAGCGCAACCGCCGCCGCGACAAACGTCTGCCTTGTCCTAAGCCTTAGTACAGCCCGCCGGTGCCCGGCCGCATGAAGAAGCCGGAATCCGGCTGCTGCTGCTGCGACGCCGGCACGCCACCGCGTCCGTCGGCGTCGGCAACGCCGATGACCGAATAATTGTCCGGCGGCGCCGTGCCCGGCTTGAAGGCTTCGAGGATGGTGCCGCCGGTCTCACCCGGGCCGGCGCGCATGCCGGTCTTGGCGACGACGCGCACGAGCTTGATGCCGGCCGGCACCTTGAACGGAACGGCGGGCTTGTCGGCGAGCGCGAGCTTGAGGAAATCGCGCGCGATGGGAGCAGCCAGATGGCCGCCGGTCGCAGCGTTGCCTTTGCCGAGCGCACGCGGCTTGTCGTAGCCCATATAGATCGCGACGGCGACGTCGGGCGAGAAGCCGACGAACCAGGCGTCCTTGGCCTCGTTGGTCGTGCCGGTCTTGCCGGCGATCGGCTTGCCGACCTCCTTGACCACGGTCGCGGTACCGGCCTGGACCACGCCCTCCATCAGCTCGGTGATCTGGTAGGCGGTCATGGAATCCAGCACCTGCTCGCGGCGGTCGATCAGCTGCGGCTCGTTCTGGTTCTTCCAGCCGCCCGGCGCGTCGCAGCCGCGACATTCGCGCTGGTCGTGCTTGAAGATGGTGCGGCCGTAGCGATCCTGGATACGGTCGATCAGCGTCGGCTTCACGCGGCGACCGCCATTGGCGAGCATCGAGTAGGCCGTGACCATGCGCATCGCCGTCGTCTCGCCGGCGCCGAGCGCGTAGGAGAGATAGTTCGGCAGCTCGTCATAGACGCCGAAGCGGCGGGCATATTCGCCGATCAGCGGCATGCCGATGTCCTGCGCAAGGCGCACCGTCACGGTGTTGAGCGATTGCCGCAGCGCGTTGCGCAGCGTCACCGGCCCCTGGAACTTGCCCGAGGAGAAGTTTTCCGGCCGCCATACGCCGGCGCCCTGGCCCTGGTCGATTTCGATCGGCGCGTCGAGCACCACTGTCGAGGGCGTATAGCCGTTGTCGAGCGCGGCCGAATAGACGATCGGCTTGAACGACGAGCCTGGCTGCCGGTAGGCCTGGGTGGCGCGGTTGAACTGGCTCTGGTCGAACGAGAAGCCGCCGACCATCGCGAGCACGCGGCCGGTCCACGGGTCCATCACCACCATCGCGCCGGACACTTCGGGGATCTGGCGCAGCCGGTACTGTCCCTCGACCGGATTGCCGTCCTTGTAGAGCGGATCGGCGTAGATCACGTCGCCGGGCTGGAGCACCTGCGACACCGCCGTTGCCGCCCTGCCCTTCGCAGGGCCGATCGCCGCCCTTGCCCATTTGATGCCGTCGAGCGTGATCAGGCCGGTCTCGCGCTGCTTGCTGACGGCGCCGCCGAGCTCGCGGCTCGGCTGGAAGCCGATGCGCGCCGACTGGTCGCTGGTCTCCAGCACCACCGCCATGCGCCACGGCGAGATGTCGGAGAGCGACTTGATCTCGGCGAGCTTGACGCCCCAATCGCCCGAAATATCGAGCTTGCTCATGGCGCCGCGATAGCCCTGCTGCTCGTCATAGTTGACGAGGCCGGCGACCATGGTCTTGCGCGCCATCACCTGGATCTTCGGATCGAGCGTGGTGCGGACAGACAGACCGCCCTCGTAAAGCTTCTTCTCGCCGTAGCGCTCGAAGATGTCGCGGCGGACTTCCTCGGCGAAATATTCGCCGGCGAAGGTGTGGGCGCCGTTGGACCGGTTGGTGACGGCCAGCGGCTCCTTGCGCGCCTTGTCTGCGTCGGCCTGCTTGATCCAGCCGTTCTCCTGGAGGCGGTCGATCACGTAGTTGCGGCGCTCGATGGCGCGGTCGCGGTTACGCACCGGATGCAGCGTCGCCGGCATCTTCGGCAGCGCCGCCAGATAGGAGGCTTCCGCCACCGTCAGCTCGTTCACCGACTTGTCGAAATAGACCAGCGAGGCGGCCGCGATGCCGTAGGCACCGAGGCCCAGATAGATCTCGTTCAGATACAGCTCGAGGATCTTGTCCTTCGAGTAGGTCTTCTCGATCCGCATCGCCAGCAAGGCTTCCTTGATCTTGCGGGCGAAGGAGACCTCGTTGGTCAGAAGGAAGTTCTTGGCGACCTGCTGGGTGATGGTGGAGGCGCCCTGCGGACGCCGGTTGGAGCCGTAGTTCTGGATATAGACCAGACCTGCGCGCGCCATGCCGGTGTAGTCGATGCCGCCGTGCTCGTAGAAATTCTTGTCCTCGGCCGCGAGGAACGCGTTGATCACGAGCTTGGGCACGGCCTGGATTGGCAGATACAGCCGTCGCTCCTTGGCGTACTCGCCGAGCAGCGAACCGTCGACCGCGTGCACACGCGTCATCACCGGCGGCTCGTAATCCTGAAGCTGAGAGTAGTCCGGCAAGTCCTTGGAGAAATGCCAGATCAGGCCTGCCACGGCCCCGACACCGACAAGGAACACCACCGTTCCCGCGGCGAACAGGAAGCCCATGAACCGCACCAGCAAGCGCATTATCTGTTTATCCGTTCAAACTCTGGATCAGCCCAGTATCAGCCCCTTGGCGCTCAAAAACAGGCGCCAACCTCACGTCGCGCATTCACCGGCCTACTCAATTACGTCAGGGCCGGACCTAAGACGCTCGCCGAACGGGATTCTCGCCGATTCCGGAACCCCCTGCGGCGTTTTTATAAATCGCCCGCTGTGGCCAAACTAGGGCTTTTGCGGCGGGACGGAAAAACCCTTTGTCAATTCTCTCAATTCGACGCCCCCCCGGTCGTCAATTCGACGATCCGGCGGTCGCCAGCCGCTTGGCCAGGAACCCGTCGATGGCTTGCGCCATCGCGCCCACGGCACGGGATCGCCATCCCTCGGAGACCAGATGCTCGAGATCGCCCTTATTGGAGACATAACCGATCTCGACCAGCACCGACGGCACGTCGGGTGCCTTCAGCACCCGGAAACCGGCCGATTTCAGCGGATGCTTGTGCATCCGCACAGTCGACTTCATTTCGCCCATCAGCACATGCGCAAAACGGTTTGAAAACGTGCGGGTTTCCCGCTGCGTCAGATCGATCAGGATGTCCGCGACGTCGGTCGGCTCCTCCGCGAGATTGAAGCCGGCGATCGCGTCCGCGCGGTTTTCCGCGTCCGCCAGACGCTGGGCCTCGGCGTCGGACGCCTTGTCGGACAGCGTATAGATGGTGGCGCCCTGGGCATCCCCCTCGGCGCGCGGCAGCGCATCGGCATGAATCGAGACGAACAGCGCCGCCTTGATGTTGCGGGCGACTTTGACCCGGTCATTGAGCGGGATGAACGTGTCGTCGTTGCGCGTCATCACGACACGGTATTTGCCTGCCTTTTCCAGCCGGTCGCGCAGCGCCAGGCCAAAGGCCAGCACCAGGTTCTTCTCGCTCTCGCCGCTCGACTGCGTGCCGTTGTCGATGCCGCCATGGCCGGGATCGATCACCACGATCGGCCGGCCATCGGCCTTCTGCTGCGCCGTTTCCGGGCCCGCCGTCGCGGGGACCGTGGCGGGCGGCGCATCGGCGATCGCGGGCCGCAGCTCGGGGCGGTTTTCCGGGGCGAGCGATTGCACGAAGGCGGCGCGGTCGACCTCCTCCAGCTCGAGCACGAGCCGGGCCGGCTGGCCGTTGGCCGCCTCCAATACGTAGGAATTGGCGATCTTGGCCGGCCCCGTCAGGTCGAACACGATTCGCGAGCCGCCGGGCATGACGAGCCCGTAGCGGAAGGCCTTGACCAGTCCCCGCCCGCCGGACCCGGTCCCCGCGGGCAGCTGAAAATTGACCTGGGGCACGTCCACCACCACCCGGTACGGGTCGGCGAGCGTGACGGCGCGGAAGCTGACGGTCCGGTCGATGTCGAGGATGAAGCGGGTCTGCTTGCCGTCGCCGGCCAGCCGAGCGGCCGAGGCGGTTGGAAAATTCGCTACCGCAGCAGAGGGTTGCGGCTGGCTTTCCGCGGCGCTCAGGCGGGAGGAATCAGCATATGGCAATGCCGCGGCGCACAGAAGCACGCATCCCAGCAGGACTCTTTGTTTTGCGCGGCTCGCCACCGATTTCGTGCCTCCGAGCAGCTTGTTTAACGCAATAGAACCACAGGGTTAATCGATCCTTAATGACAGGCGCGCGAAACTCGCTGACTGTGACCGCCGTGCGACGCTCCCTTGCACGGATGGCCCATTCCTCGTATGTACGGAATGCTGACGGCCGATATTTTCGGTTGTGTCGCATTCAGCCTCCCGGTGCAGCGCCGGAACTCTCAAGGTTTGGGAATTCCAGCGTTTTCCGTTCTCCTCTAAGACCAGCGCGGTGCGCGGCAGCGAGGTGGAGCGGGCCAAGCCCCGGCGGCGGACGGTTCCCGGGTACCACGTTTCCGGGACAGTTCGGACAGCGACGTAACCCATTACCCGGTCCCTTGATCCCAAGGGAGCGGTTCGTGATCCCCAAGGCGAGCGCGCTCGCGCCATGCCTGGCCAGCAGCAACTGATTGAGGGGCGGCCCCGCCGCCCAATGTTTCATACGGGCCGACGCTTGATGCGCCAGACTGTGCCGACGAATTCTGAAGGACCATTCGCGACGCTGCGGAGTGATAATCCCGCGCGCCGCCACGGCCCTGAGGCTTCCGGTCCGGCAAGGCGCGAGAGACGGCGTTTCGGCCTTCCCCTCACCCCCGAATCAGGTGGACCGTCGCGTCTCCCGGCGGCGCGATACGCGCCCACGGTGAATCGCGCCCGCCGCCGCCAAGAGTTAAGACATGCCCAACAAGATGTTGATCGATGCCACCCACCCGGAGGAGACCCGGGTCGTCGTGGTCCGCGGCAATCGCGTCGAAGAGTTTGATTTCGAGACGGCGCAACGCAAGCAACTGCGCGGGAATATCTACCTCGCCAAGGTCACCAGGGTCGAACCCTCGCTCCAGGCCGCCTTCGTTGAATATGGCGGCAACCGCCACGGCTTCCTCGCCTTCAGCGAAATCCATCCCGACTACTACCAGATCCCCGTTGCCGACCGGCAGGCGCTGATCGAGGCCGAGGAACAGGCCCATCGCGAAGCCGAGGAAGAGAGCGAGAACCGCTCGCACGGCCGCCGCCGCTCGCGTCACCGCAACGCCCGCCGCCGCGGTCACGGCGAACGCGTCCGCAGCGACATCGTCGAAGGCCTCGACGCCGGCGCCGATCCCGCGGCGCAGCCGGTCGAGGGCCAGATTCTGCCTGAGCACGCCGAGGGCGCTCCGCAAGAGGGCGAGCATCTGCACGCCGACGCGGAGCATCACGGCGAGCACGATGCCCATGATCACCACGAACATGATCACCACGATCATGATCATCATGAACACGCGCACGACGACCATCATCACGATCACGCTCACGATCATGACGACCATGGCCATGACGGCGGGCACGATCATCACGACCACGATCATGCCGACGAGACGCCCGCGCCTGTCGCGGCCTTTGGCGCCGAACCGGTGGTCGCGGCCGAGGCCGTTGCCGAACCGCAGGAGGCGACCTCCGAAGCGCACGCAGAGGCTCTGGCCGAAGCCGTAACCGCCGCCGCTGAACCGGCTGATGCCGTGTACGCTGCCGGCGAAAGCACCGAAGCTCCGCATCACGACGCTGACGCGGCGGCCGAGGACGACGACGACGAGGATGACGACGGCGAGGAAGCCGAAGAGGAAGTCGTCGAATCCGTCGGCGGCGACGACGTGATGGAGGAAGTGCCGGAGCGCACCTTCCGTCCGCGCCGCCAGTACAAGATCCAGGAAGTCATCAAGCGCCGCCAGGTGATGCTGGTGCAGGTCGTCAAGGAAGAGCGCGGCAACAAGGGCGCGGCGCTGACGACCTATCTGTCGCTCGCCGGCCGCTACGCCGTGCTGATGCCGAACACCGCGCGCGGCGGCGGCATCAGCCGCAAGATCACCAGCGCCCAGGACCGCTCGCGTCTGAAGGAAGTGGTGCAGGATCTCGACGTGCCCGAGGGCATGGGCATCATCCTGCGCACAGCCGGCGCCGCCCGCACCAAGCCCGAGATCAAGCGCGACTTCGAATACCTGATCCGGATGTGGGAGACGGTGCGCGACCTGACGCTGAAGTCGCAGGCCCCGACCCTCGTCTATGAGGAAGGCTCGCTGATCAAGCGCTCGCTGCGCGACCTCTACAACAAGGAGATCGACGAGATCTCGGTTGCCGGCGAATCCGGCTACCGCGAAGCGCGCGACTTCATGAAGATGCTGATGCCCGCCAACGTCAGCGCGGTGAAGCAGTATCGCGACGGCCAGCCGCTATTCTCGCGCATGGGCGTCGAAAGCCAGTTGGACGCGATGTTCTCGCCGACCGTGCAGCTGCGCTCCGGCGGTTACATCGTGATCAACCAGACCGAGGCGCTGGTCTCGATCGACGTCAACTCCGGGCGATCGACGCGCGAGCACCATATCGAGGACACCGCGCTCAAGACCAATCTGGAAGCGGCCGAAGAGGTCGCCCGCCAGCTCCGCCTGCGCGACCTCGCCGGCCTGATCGTCATCGACTTCATCGACATGGACGAGAAGCGCAACAACCGGGCGGTCGAGCGCAAGCTGTCCGATTGCCTCAGGCAGGACCGCGCCCGCATCCAGGTCGGACGCATCTCGCATTTCGGCCTGCTCGAGATGTCGCGCCAGCGCATCCGTGCCAGCGTGCTGGAATCCTCGACCGATCCCTGCCCGCATTGCGGCGGCACCGGCCATGTCCGCTCGGTGTCCTCGGTTGCGCTCCAGCTGCTGCGCGGTCTCGAAGAGATCCTGATGAAGGGCGCGACCCACAATCTCGTGGTCCGTACCCGCACCGACGTCGCGCTCTACGTGCTGAACCACAAGCGCGGCCATCTGCGCGACCTCGAAAACGGCTTCAAGGTCACCCTGGCGGTCATCGCAGACCCGAGCGTCAGCGGACCGCAGGCCTACCTCATCGATCGCGGCGAGCAGGTGCATACGCTCGAAGCCGCCAAGGCGCTGCTCGCGGCGCAGGCCGCGGCAAGCCCGCCCCCGGTGGTTGAAGAGGCCTATGACGACGAGGAGTTCGATCCGGAGCTGGAATCCGAGATCGAGTCCGAGGAGACCGAAGGTCTCACTGAAGAGCAGGCTGCCGGCGAGGCGGCCCCCGAGCAGGACGGTCAGCGCCGCAAGCGCCGCCGTCGTCGGCGCGGCCGCGGTGGCCAGCGCGACGGCGAGTTGCGCGAGGATAGCGCGCCCACGCTTCCCGAGCCGGCAATGGTCGCTGGCGAGTCCGAAGAGGACGCCGAGTCCGAGCAGGACGGCGAGGAAGGCGAGGAACAGGCAGCCCGTGGCGAGCAGCAGGGCGGCGGTGAGCGCCGGCGCCGGCGTGGCCGCAGAGGCGGACGCCGTCGGCGTGGGGGCGGCGAGGAAGGTCTTGCCGGCTCCATCGGCGACGAGCTCGGCACCCAATCACCATCGGAAGCGACCGAAGCGGTGGCCGATTTCGACGGCTTTGGCGGCGAGGCTGCGCCTTCGATCGCGCAGGCCGAGCACACCGCCGAGCCGCAAATCGCGCCGCCTGAGTTGCGTGCCGAAGTGCAGGCCGAGGCGCCGGCTCAGCCGGAGCCAGCTCCTGCTGTCGTAACGGCGGAAGAAGAGCCCGCTGACGAGAAGGCCGCGCGGCGGCGCTCCACCGTCAGGGAAAAGGTGAGCTTCCTGTCGAGCAGCCCGAGCGAGCCCGCAACGCCGGTTGCGCAGGCGAGCGAGCCGGTCGCGTCGCCGGCACCTGCGCCCGCACCCGAAGCGGCCAGCGAAACGCCGGCCGCCCCGCGCCGCGCCGGCTGGTGGTCCCGCCGTTTCGGCGGCGGCGAATAAAGTCGGACACAGAATAAAAAACGCCCGGCCAAGCCGGGCGTTTTTCGTTTCACCGCTCGCCAATCCGCTATGGCGGCAGCTCGTCATTACCGAGCGGCGCCACATCGCGCGAGGCGATCTGGCGGAGCTGGTCGTAGAGATCGGGCGCCTCGCTGGTGCAGAGGCAAACGCCTTTTGCGGAAGCTGCCTCGCCGGCGTTGAGGTAGGCGTGGCCCATGGTGCTGTCGAGATAGATGCCGTCGCCCTCACCGAGGATCTCCGGCGCGTAGAACTCGGTGTGGACGGCGACGCGTCCGCTCGTCACCAGGAAATATTCCTCGCCGCCATGGCGCAGCAGCGGGCCGAACTCCTCCAGCGAGCGCGCACGAACCTCGGCCACGATCGGCACCATGCGTTTGCCGATCAGATCGGTGCATTGATAGGTGTAGGTGTAGAATTTCGTGGTGATCACCTGCCCCTGCCCGGCCCGGCTGATGCTCCGCCGCGCGGTGACCGGCCGGCCCTGCACAGGCGCCGCGACCGCTGGATTGAACAGCTCGGCGATCTCCATCTTCAGGCCGGAGGTGAGCTGGAGCAGCTTGTCGTAGGTCAGCGACATCAGGCCGTTCTCGACCTTGGACAGGGTCGACAGCGCCATGCCGGTGCGCTCCGCGACCTGCTTGAGCGTCAGGCCGCGGGCCTGACGGGCCGCCTTGAGGCATTGGCCGAGCTGGGAATTGGCACCTTCGGGCGTCGTTATCTCGCTCATGCAGCAATCCTACCACGGCGATGGAAATATTGTTGGCCTATCCATCTAATCTTTTCGGCCAAGACGCCCCTTGAGGGGCCCATTTGACGACCCGTTGGGCAGCAGCGCCAGCATTTGGGCACGAAATGCCCCGCTTTGACGATTATTGGTGCGTCGCCTTCACTTTCCGATATGCTAAATTGTTTTCATAATTTGAAAGGGGATTGGCATTGTCCGGACTTTGCGATTCCAGCGCCGTTGAGCTGCGCCGCCTGCTGGCCGCGCGGGCGATCTCGCCCGTCGAGCTGCTGGAGGCCTGCCTGTCGCGCATCGCCACCATCAATCCTGCCGTGAATGCCGTCGTGACGTTGGACGTATCAGGCGCGCGCAAGGCGGCAACGGCCGCCGAATCCACCATCCTGCGCGGCGAGGATCGCGGCGCACTGCACGGCCTTCCGGTGCTGATCAAGGACACCCAGGACACTGCCGGGCTGCGCTCCACCTATGGCAGCCCCCTGTTGCGCGACAATGTACCGGTCGCCGACCAGGGCTCGGTCGCGCGGCTGCGCGCAGCCGGCGCCATCATCTTCGGCAAGACCAACACGCCGGAATGGGCGGCCGGCGGCAACACCCGCAATCCGGTGTTCGGCGCAACCGGCAATCCCTTCGATCCCATGCGCTCGGCAGCCGGCTCCTCCGGTGGCTCGGCGGTGGCGCTCGCCTGTGGCATGGCGCCGCTCGCCTCGGGCTCGGACACCGGCGGCTCCTTGCGCAATCCGGCAGGCTTCTCCGGCATCGTCGGCATGCGCCCGTCCTACGGTCTCGTGGCCAGCGAGAAGCGCGCCTTCGGCTGGTCGAACCTGTCGACCGACGGACCGATGGCGCGCAATGTCGCCGACACCGCGCTGATGCTGTCGGTGATGGCGAGCGACGATGTCCGCGATCCCCTGGCCTATACGCTGCCCGGCGAGCCGGTGCGCAGTCGCGCCGAACGCTGGGCCGCACCGCGTCCCGCGAACCTTGGCAAGCTGCGCCTCGCCTTCACGGAGGACTTTGGCTTCGCCCCGACCGAGCAGGCCATCCGTCGCGTATTCCGCGATCGTGTGGCGAGGCTCGCGCCGCTGTTCGCCGACTGCCGCGAGGCGACGCCGGATTGCTCCGGCGCCGACGACGCGTTCGCGGTTCTGCGCGCCGGCCTGTTCCTGGCGATGCACGGGAAGAACTACAAAGAGCGTCCCGAAATGCTCGGCCCGAATGTCCGCGCCAATGTCGAGGAAGGCCTGAGCTACACGCTCGAGGATCATGGGCGCGCCGCCACGACGCAGACGCGGATCTATCGCGCCTACCAGACCTTCTTTGAAACTTGCGATGTGCTGATCAGCCCGACCATTACGCTGAGCCCGCGCCCCTGGTCGGAGCTCTATCCCGCCGAGATCGACGGCGTGCCGACCAAATCCTATTTCCACTGGCTCGCGCTCGCTTATGCCGTGACGCTTCCCGGCCACCCCGCGATCAGCATTCCGCTCGGCCTCGATGAAGCCGGCCTGCCGTTCGGTCTCCAGATCGTCGGCCCGCGCGGCGGCGACGCCATCGTGCTTTCGGTCGCCGCGAGCATCGAGGCCGCGTTCGCGGGCGATGCGCAATTGTGCCGGCCGGTGCCCGACCTGGCGCGGCTCGCCGCAGCGCCGCCGCTGTCGGCCGCGCCCGGTTTCCTCACCTGGGAATAACCCGACACCAGCCCTGGATGCACCGCCGGCGCAACGGAGACGAGCATGACGGAACTGCCGAGGAAAACCAGCGTCATTGCCTTCGTCCTGCTCTACATCGCCTACTGCATCTCCTACATCGACCGCGCGGCGATCTCGCTGGCGCTGGCGCAGATCGGCAAGGACTTCAATCTGCAGGCCGCCGATCTCGGCATCGTCATCAGCGCATTCTTCCTCGGTTATGCCGCGATGCAGGTGCCGGGCGGATGGCTCTCCGACCGCTTCGGCTCGAAATATGTGGTGATCGTCACCATCGTGATGTGGTCGCTGTTCACGGCGTTCACGAGCCTTGCCTGGTCGCTGACATCGCTGATCGCGATCCGCTTCATCTTCGGCATCGCCGAGGGCGGCTTTCCGCCGGCGAGCATCCGCGCCATCGCCGAAGTGTTCAAGAAGGACAGCCGGCCGAAGATGTCGGGACTGCTGCTGTCGTCGAACTATGCCGGCAGCATGGTCGCGCCGCTGATCATGGCCCCGCTGATCCTCTGGCTCGGCTGGCGCCATGCCTTCAACGCCATCGGCATCGCGGGCATCGTCTTCGCGGTGGTCTATTTCGTCTTCGTCCCCTATCTGGGACGCCCGGGCAAGGCCGATGCAGGCGCGCCAGTGAAGGCCGAAAGCCGCGCGCCGATGCGCGAGCTCATGAAGAATCCGCTGCTGTGGCAGTTGATGGTGGTGTGGTTTGGTCTCAGCTGCGTCAACAAGGGCCTGGATTCCTGGATGCCGCTCTACCTGCTCCAGCAGCGCGGGCTCGACCTCAAGACCGTCGGCGTCCTGGCGCCGATCCCGTTCGTGATGGCGACGATCGCGACCGCGATGGGCGGCTGGATGATGACGACGTTCTTCTCCGAGCGCGAAAAATACCTGCTGATCGGCAGCTCCGCATTGACCGGCATCTTCCTCTACGCCATGTACAAGTCGGAGACGATCACGATGCTGATCGCGTTCCAGTCGCTGGTCTACTTCTTCAAATCCTTCGTGCTGGCCTCGGTGATTGCGCTTCCGACCAAACTGCTCCGCGACGACCAGATCGGATCAGGCGTCGGCATGGTCAATCTCGGCGGCCAGAGCGCGGGCTTCGTCGCCCCCGTCGCGATCGGCTTCATCGTGACCGGAACCGGATCGTTCGATGCCGCCTTCGGCTTCCTGGTGGCGATGACGGCGTTGTCCGTCGTGGTCGCGGCAACCATCAGCACGGCGCAGCCGAAGCTCGTAGCACAACCGGCCTGACAGGAGCATTCTGCCCATGCAAAGCGCGATCGTTCTCGGCGGCGGCATGATCGGCGTGAGCGCGGCGCTGCACCTGCGGCAGCGCGGCTGGACCGTCACGCTCGTCGACCGCAGGGAGCCGGGCCGCGAGACCAGCTACGGCAATGCCGGGATGATCCAGGCGGAAGCTGTCCGCCCCTATCCGATGCCGCGCGACCTCGCCTCGCTCCTGAAGATCGCGACCGGCCGCACCAACGACGTGCGCTACAGCCTGTCGTCGCTGCATCTCCATATCGAGCCCCTGCTCCGCTACTGGTGGCATTCGGCGCCGAAGCGGCATCGTGAGGCGATCGACGCCTGGGCCAGGCTGATCGCCTATGCGACGGCAGAGCACGACATTCTCATTCGCGAGGCCCACGCCGACAATCTCATTCGCCGCGCCGGCTACCGGGCGCTGTATCGCGACGCCGCTGCATTGGATCTCTCGATCAAGGCCGCCGAAGAAGACCAGCACGAGTTCGGCGTGAACTTTCGTGTTCTTTCGGGCAGCGAGCTCGCCAAGGCCGAGCCGGTCCTGCGCGACGATCTTCCGGGCGCGATCCATTGGCTCGACACCTGGACCGTGTCCGATCCCGGCGCGCTGGTGACAGCCTATGCCGAGCTGTTCGAGCGCCTCGGCGGCAGGATCGTGCTCGGTGATGCGCAGTCGCTGCAGCAGACTGCAGCCGGCTGGTCGGTCGATACCGATCAGGGACGCATCGATGCCGCGACGGCCGTCGTGACACTCGGGCCGTGGTCGCCCGATCTGTTGCACAAATTCGGCTATCGCATTCCGCTGGTGCGCAAGCGCGGCTATCACATGCATTACAGCGGCGGCGCTTCGCTCGACCTGCCGCTGATCGACAAGGCCGGCGGCTATGCCATGGGGCCGATGGCCAAGGGCATCCGCATCACCACGGGTGCGGAGCTGACGAGCCCGGACGCACTTGCAACGCCGGTTCAGCTCGCCAGCGCCGAAGCCTCCGCGCGGGAGCTGATCGACCTCGGCAAACGCGTCGAGCCCGACCCGTGGTTCGGCACCCGCCCGTGCACGCCCGACATGCTGCCGGTGCTCGGCCCCGCCCCGCGTCACCCCGGCCTCTGGATGAATTTCGGCCACGGCCACCAGGGCTTTACGCTTGGCCCTGCGACCGGGCGCCTGCTCGCCGAGATGATGAGCGGCGAGACGCCGGCAATCGATCCGACGCCGTACCGGCCGGAGCGGTTCTAGCTGCCGGCGTTGCGTCGCGCAGGGCGAGCGCGGCTGAGATGCGCAGCAGCGGGCCAGATGCAGGTTAAACGCGAAGCGGCAAATTCCATCAGTCGGCGCGCTCGGCCAGCAGCGTCCTGATGCGGTCGGCATCCTCAGGCGTCGCCGGATTGTAGACGATCATGCTGAGATCGGAGCGGCCCTCGACATTGAAGCTCGAATATTCGAACGACATGGTGCCGTGAACGGGATGCCGCAGCCGCTTGGTGCCATCGCCATGATGGCGCACGTCGTTGTCGCGCCAGAGCGCCGCGAACTCGGGACTGGTGCGGCAGAGCTCGTCGACGAAATCGGCGACATGCGAGACCGCGCCCGCGCGGGCGGCGTCCGCCCGAAACGCCGCCACCACGAAGCGGGCCACACTGTCCCAATCGTACTGCGCGGCACGCACGCGCGGATCGCAGAAGATGAAGCGCAGAATGTTGCGCTGTCCCGGCGGGATCGCGCCATAGTCCGTCAGCACGGCGGTCGCGGCCCGATTCCAGGCGACGACATCCCAGGTCGCGGTCCGCACCAGCGCCGGGCTGAATGCGAGTGCATCCAGCACGCGCTGCAGCCGCGGTGAGACGCCGTCGCTCGCCTGGTAGCGCACCTCGGGCGGGCGGCCGAGGCCGATCAGGAACAGATGCTCGCGCTCGACATCGGTCAGCATCAGGGCGCGGGCGATGCGGTCGAGCACGTCGGCCGATGGCGCGCCGCCGCGGCCCTGCTCAAGCCAGGTGTACCAGGTCGGACTGATATTGGCGCGCTGCGCCACCTCCTCGCGCCGCAGCCCGGGCGTACGCCTGCGGCTGCCACTGAGGCCGAACGCGGCCGCATCCAGCCGGGTGCGGCGATCCTTCAGATAGGCCCCGAGCAGGTTTTCGGCCGAAGCGGTTTCGCTCATCCTGTTAGCTATTATACCCCGATAAGGTCACTACTTTACCCGGATAACCCTAGCGCAGATGGTCCTCTCCACCAACCCTATTCCGATCCCTGGAGACTGCTTATGCGTGTATTCGTCACTGGCGCCACCGGCTTCGTCGGCTCCGCCGTCGTTCGGGACCTGATCGCCGCCGGCCACAGCGTCACCGGTCTTGCCCGAACGGATGAAGGAGCGGCCGCCGTCACCGCGTTGGGAGCCGAGGTCCATCGCGGCTCGCTGGAGGACCACACCTCCCTGCGCGGCGGTGCGGCCGCCTCCGATGGTGTGCTCCACCTCGCCTTCAATCACGACTTCTCGAAATTCGCAGACAATTGCGAGCTCGACCGCCGCGCCATCCTCGCGCTCGGCGAGGCGCTGAAGGGCTCCGAGCGTCCGCTCATCGTCACGTCGGGCGTGGCATTGCTTGCGCCCGGGCGGCTCGCGACCGAGGACGATGCGGCGGCCCGCAACTTTCCGCGCGTCTCGGAAGCGACCGCCGAAGATCTCAGGGAACGCGGCGTCCGCGCCGGCATCGTGCGGTTGCCGCCCACGACCCATGGCGAGGGTGATCACGGTTTTGTGCCGCGCCTGATCGCGATTGCTCGCGAGAAAGGAGCCGCAGCCTATATCGGCGACGGCATGAACCGTTGGCCAGCCGCCCATCGCGTCGACGCCGCACGCGTCTATCGGCTCGCGCTGGAGCACGGTGTATCCGCTCGCCGCTATCACGCGATCGCCGAGGAAGGCGTGCCGTTCAAGGTGATCGCGGAGGTGATCGGCAAACGGCTCGGCGTGCCCGTGGTCTCGAAATCCGCTGATGAAGCCGAGCAGCATTTCGGCTGGTTCGCGCGATTTGCCGCCATCGACGTTCCGGCCTCGAGCGCGAAGACGCGCGCCCTGCTCGGCTGGGCGCCGCAAGAAAAAGGGCTGATCGAGGATCTCGACCAGCCCTATTATTTCCAGGCCTGACGGCGCTCAGCGCCGCCGTCAGCAGCCTGCAGATCAGTCCGTCGTAATTGCGGTTTCCATGTCGGTCGGATCGATCTGCCGGCTCAGCCCCGCGTTGAGCTTGTCGCGGTCGAGCTCACCCTCCCACCAGGCGACGATCACGCAGGCCACGCCGTTGCCGCAGAGATTGGTCAGCGCGCGGCATTCGCTCATGAACTTGTCGATGCCGAGCACGATCGCCATGCCCGGCACGAGGCGCGGGTCGACCACGGCAAGCGTCGCGGCCAGCGTGATGAAGCCCGCGCCGGTGATGCCGGAGGCGCCCTTCGACGTCAGCATCGCCACGACCAGGATCGTGAGCTGCTGGCCGAAGGAGAGATCGAAACCGAGTGCCTGCGCGATGAACAGCGTCGCCAGCGTCATGTAGATGTTGGTACCGTCCAGATTGAACGAGTAGCCCGTGGGCACCACGAGGCCGACCACCGACTTGGAGCAGCCGAGCCGTTCCAGCTTCTCCATCAAGGACGGCAGCGCGCTTTCCGACGACGAGGTGCCGAGCACGATCAGGAGCTCGTCCTTGATGTAGGCCAGGAACTTGAAGATCGAGAAGCCGGCCAGGCGCGCGATGATGCCGAGCACGACGAACACGAACAGCGCGGCCGTGACGTAGAAGGTCGCGATCAGCCCGATCAAATTGAGGATCGCACCGGTGCCGAACTTGCCGATGGTGTAGGCCATCGCGCCGAACGCACCGATCGGCGCCGCGCGCATCACGATGGAGATGACGCCGAACACCGCGTGCGCGGCATCGTCGATGAACGAGCGGATCGTGTGGCCGCGCTCACCGAGGCTCATGATCGCGAAGCCGAACAGCACCGAGAACAGCAACACCTGGAGGATCTCGCCTTGGGCAAAGGCGCCGACCACGGTGTCCGGAATGATGTGCAGCACGAAGTCGACGGACTTCTGGCCGGCTGCCTGCTTGGCGTAGGTCGCAACGGCCGCCTCGTTTGCCGCCGCATTGCCGAAGCCCGCGCCCGGCCTCACCAGGTTGCCGATAATGAGTCCGATCACCAGGGCGAAGGTCGAGACGACCTCGAAATAGACCAGCGCCTTGACGCCGATGCGTCCGACCTTCTTGGCGTCCTGGATGTGGGCGATGCCCGAGACAACGGTGCAGAAGATGATCGGGGCGATCACCATCTTGATCAGCTTGATGAAGCCGTCGCCGAGCGCCTTGATCCAGTCGTTGGTGGCAACCGTCGGCCAGAGCCAGCCGACGATGGCGCCGAGCACGATGGCGATCAGCACCTGGACGTAAAGAACCTTGTACCACGGCTTGGCAGCGGCCGGCGCGACCGGCGTCCCCGCCATCGTTGTCGTTGTCATTGTTTCACTCCCCCTCGAAACGCCGGGCCAGCCAAGATCAACTTGGCCGGCCCTGTCAATTGGAACTGCTCGTTCTTGCGCGCTTTACCCGCGGCGATCGACAATCCGGCGAGCCGCCGGCATCAGCGTCGCGCCCAGCGCGTTCTTGACCAGCGAGGCCGCGATGAACGGCGCAAGCCCGACCTGCCAGGCCTTGGACGCGCCAAGACCGAGGCCAAAGGCCAGCCAGCCGAACCCGGCGGCCAGAATGACGATATGGCCAACGGCCATCGCGGCAAACAGCAACACCACGCTGCGATCCCAGCCGCGCTCGGCGAGCCAGCCGGTCACAAAAGCCGCAGCGATGAAGCCGAACAGATAGCCGGCGGTCGGGCCGACCAGCGGCGCAATTCCACCCACGGGACCTGCGAATACCGGCAGGCCGAGCGCGCCCTCGGCGAGGTAGGCGATCATGGTTGCGCTGCCAAGGCGCCAGCCATAGGCCGCGCCGATCATCAGCACCACCAGCGTCTGCAACGTCATGGGGACGTAAGGCAGCGGCAGGTTCACCTTGGCCGACAGCGCCAGCAGCGCCGTGCCGAGCGCGACCAGCACGAAGGCGCGCAGTGCCCCCACGGTTTCACCCGGCCGGGTTGGCCACATCAATGCGGCGAGAGAAGAATGCGGTGCAGCAGCGGACGGGACGGATCGGTCAGACAAGATGAACTCCGGAGGTGGGACGAAAACTTCCGGCTATTTAAGCCAGTGAGCGATCCGGTCAACGGCCTCCCGCATCTCCGCCGCCGAACGCGCATAAGAGAACCGGATGAACGAGCGGCCATGGATGGGATCGAAATCGAGGCCCGGCGTTGCCGCGACATGGGCCTGTTCCAGCATCTGCTTGGCGAACTCGAAACTGTCGGAGGTGAAGTCCGAGACATCGGCATAGAGATAGAAGGCGCCGTCGGCCGGCAGGAACCTGGTGAGGCCGGCCTTGGGCAATCCCTCGATCAGGATGCGCCGGTTTTCCTGATAGCCGTGCTTGATCTCCTCCATTTCGGCCGCGCCGTCGAAGGCGGCCTCGGCCGCGATCTGCGACAGCGACGGCACCGAGATCGACAGGTTCTGCTGCAGCCGCTCGATCGGCCGCACCAGGATCTCCGGCACGACCATCCAGCCGACGCGCCAGCCCGTCATGCAAAAATACTTCGAGAACGAGTTGATCACGAGTGCGTGGTCCGACAGCGCCGCCGCCGTCACCGCCGGAAACGCATAGTCGAGCCCGTGATAGATCTCGTCCGAGATGAAGCGGATCTTGGCGTCTTCGGCCGCCGCGATCAGGCCGGACAGCGCCTCGCGGGACATCATCGTTCCCGTCGGATTGGCGGGGCTGCCGACCAGCACACCCTTCAGCGGCGCCTTGCGATGGGCGGCAAGCAGCGCCTCGCCGGTGAGCGCGTGACGCGTCTCGTTCGTGGTCTCGATCAGCACCGGCTCGCAGCCGAGCGCGGTGAGGATGTGGCGGTACGGCGGATAGCCCGGCACCGTCACGGCGACGCGGTCGCCAGGCTCGAACATCGACAGGAAGGCGAGGATGAAGCCGCCCGAGGAGCCCGTCGTCACCACGATCCGCTCGGCGCTGACGTCACAGCCATGGGCATCGCGATAGTGCCGCGCGATGCGCTCGCGCAGGCTGGGGATGCCGAGCGCGGAGGTATAATCGATCCGTCCCGCCTCGAGCGCCGCGTGAGCGGCCGCAATCGCGGTCTTCGGCGCGCCGGCCGCGGGCTGGCCGACCTCCATATGGATGACATGGCCCCCGGCGGCCTCGATTCGGGCCGCCGCGGCCATCACGTCCATGACCATGAACGGGGGAACATCGCTACGGCGGGAGGGCTCGAGCCACTGCCCCAACCGGTTCCTCAATGTCGCATCGTGCATCGATTTCTGCTATTTCGCTGGCGGACCGGCCCGTCCGGTCCGGGAAACGGGGCGCTTGCGCCCCAGACTGGCCGCATTGTACGGCTCATAAGGGGTAAGGCTCATAGGCCATATCGCGTATCCGGTCCGCCGCCAATCGCCAAAACCAATCACGAAACTGCTTGCCAAGATCTCTTGCCAAGACCGCTTGACCAAGACCGCTTGATGTTGCTCCAGATCGCATTGCGCAAAAAGGCCTCCGCCCTCACCGCCGTCGTCACCGCCGCGGCGATCGCTTTGCTGCCGCTCCCGGCGGCGCAGGCACAGCAGAAGGGCCCGCCGGTCCTGCGCGACACCGAGACCGAGCAGTTGCTGCGCGAATATACCCGCCCGATCCTGCGCGCCGCCGGTCTGGAGAAGCAGAACATCCAGATGGTGATCATCAACGACGGCTCGTTCAACGCGTTCGTCGCGGACGGCCGCCGCATCTTCGTCAATTACGGCGCGATCCTCCAATCGGAAACGCCGAACCAGATCATCGGCGTGCTCGCGCACGAGACCGGGCATCTGGCCGGCGGCCATCTGTCCAAGCTGCGTGAGCAGCTCGCCAGCGCGCAGACCCAGATGATCATCGCGATGCTGCTCGGCGCCGGCGCGATCGCCGCAGGCAGCGCCCGCGGCGGCAACGCCGGCAACAACGGTCTCGCCAATGCCGGCGCGGCCGCGATCGCCGGACCGCAGGAGATGATCCGCCGCACGCTGTTGTCCTATCAGCGCCAGCAGGAGGAGAACGCCGACCGCGCCGGCGTGAAATTCCTGACCGCGACCCAGCAGTCGCCGAAGGGCATGTACGAGACGTTCAAGCGCTTCACCAGCGAGAGCCTGTTCGCGGCGCGCGGCGCCGATCCCTATCTCCAGTCGCACCCGATGCCCGCCGAACGCGTCGCCTCGCTCCAGGAGTTCGCCAGCTCCAGCCCCTATTGGGACAAGAAGGACGATCCCGCACTCCAGCTCCGCCACGATATGGTGCGCGCCAAGATCTCCGCCTTCATGGAGCGGCCGGAGACGGTGTACCGTCGCTATCCCCAGACCAACGACAGCTTGCCGGCACGCTATGCCCGCGCCATCAGCACCTATCTGCACGGCGATCTGCGCAGCGCGCTCGCCCAGGTCGACGCACTGATCCAGGTCCAGCCGAACAACCCGTACTTCTACGAGGTGCGCGGCCAGGCCCTGCTCGAGAGCGGCAAGCCGGCCGAGGCGATCCCTGCCCTGCGCAAGGCCGTCGCGCTATCGAGCAATTCACCCCTCATCGAGATGTTACTTGGGCAGGCTCTGGTTGGAACCGATAATAAGGCTTACACCGACGATGCCGTTCGGATTCTCCGCGCCGCGGTGGCGCGGGAGCCCGAGGCGCCGCTCGGCTATACCCAGCTCGCGATGGCTTATGGCCGGAAGGGAGATTATGCCGAGGCGGATCTCGCGTCGGCGCAGGCCGCCTACTTGCGCGGCGACAACAAGACCGCCCGCGAGCTCGCCACGCGCGCGAAAACCCGTTTCGCCGTCGGCACGCCCGGATGGGTCAAGGCCGACGACATCGTGGCAGCCAAGCCGCCGCGCAACTAGCCAGAACGACGCCAGACACCACGACGTCACGACACCGAACTTTGAGCCCGCCGGGACGTTTTCCGAAACCTGCTTTGGATAAGAGGATTTGCCTATGCCTTCGCTGCGTCTGCTTGCTCCCGCGCTGTTTGCGCTCGCCATGTTCGGCGCAGCCGCGCCCGCGTCGGCCGACAGCTTCTCCGATGCCCAGCGCACCGACATCGAGGCGATCATCAAGAACTACCTCGTCACCCATCCCGAGGTGCTCGAGGAGGCGATGACCGAGCTCAGCAAGCGCCAGGCCGCGGCCGAAACCCAGAAGCACGAGGCCAGCATCGCGCAGAACGCGGACGCGATCTTCAACTCGCCGCGCCAGGTCGTGCTTGGCAACAAGGAGGGCGACGTCACCTTCGTCGAGTTCTTCGACTACAACTGCGGCTACTGCAAACGCGCGATGGGCGACATGCTCGATCTCATGAAGAGCGATCCGAAGCTGAAGGTCGTGCTGAAGGAGTTTCCGGTGCTGAGCCAGGGCTCCGTCGAGGCCGCCCAGGTCGCCGTCGCCGTGCGCATGCAGGATCCCACCGGCAAGAAATATCTCGACTTCCACCAGAAGCTGCTCGGCGGCCGCGGCGCGGCCGACAAGGCACGCGCGCTGCAGGCGGCCAAGGAGGCCGGACTCGACACCGCGAAAATCGAGAAGGATCTCGCCAGCCCCGAGGTGCGCGCCACCATCGAGGAGAACTTCAAGCTCGCCGAGGCGATGGGCATGAACGGCACGCCGAGCTACGTGATCGGCAAGCAGATCGTGATTGGCGCCATCGGTCTCGAAGGCCTCAAGGAGAAGATCGGCGTTGCCCGCTGCGGCAAGGCAACCTGCTGATCACGCGCTTCACAACTCACGCACGCAACGAGGCCGGCTGAAAAGCCGGCCTTTTTGCTGCGCCAAACAATGGCGCGATCCGGCACAATCATTCATCCGGCGTTCAACAAACAAATGCCGCGGAACCGCCGATGTTCCGGAACAACCGATATCTCCTTTCGTTGTTGGCGCGGGCAATGACGCAAATAAACACGTGAGGAGAATCTAAATGTTGAACCGCTTTATGATCTCTGTTGCCGCGCTTGCACTCGTCGCCGGCACCGGACTGGCGAACGCACAGGGCACCATGAACCGCGAGAGCGGCGGCGCCGGCGCGCAGCCCGCGCAGCAAACACAGCCGTCGGGCGGTGCGGCCGAGCGCGGCGCCACGGGCAAGGACTCCGTGACGAAGGAAAAGGGCACCGTTGGTCAGGCTGGCGGCGCCAGCGCCTCGAAGCCGGGTGCAGCCGCGGAAGACAAGGCGTCCGGGGCGATGAAGGACGAGCGCCCGGGCGGCGCGATGCACAAGAACGCCGCCGAGGACAAGGCCGGCGCGACCAAGGGCCAGCGTACCGACGAACGCGCGCAGGGTCAGATGGACAAGTCGCAGCAGGACAAGTCCAAGAGCATGAGCCAGGATACGACCAAGTCCGGCACCAAGGACCACAAGGACATGAAGGCTGAGGACAACAAGGCCGGCACGTCCACCAAGAGCAACGCCGAGAACCGCCCAGGCTCGGGCACCTCGACCGACATGAAGGCCGAGGGCAAGAGTTCGACCTCGTCCTCGACGACGGTCGGCCAGGCCGGCGCTGCCGCCAAGCTCTCGACCGAGCAGCGGACCCAGATCACGTCCGTGATCCGCGAGGAGCGCGTGGCCCCCGTGACCAACGTGAACTTCTCGATCGCGGTCGGCACCCGCGTGCCGCGCGAGGGTATCGAGCTGCATGCCCTGCCGTCCCGCGTCGTGTCGATCTATCCGGAGTGGCGCAGCTACCGCTACGTGCTGGTCCGCGAGCAGATCGTGATCATCGATCCGAATACCTATGAGATCGTCGCGATCCTCGACGTCTAAGGCCGGATGACGGCAACCTCAGGGGCGGGCAGCGATGCCCGCCCCTTTGCGTTCGGCCGACAGCCATGCTTTTGACTGGTTAACAAGCAATTTCCATAGCTTCCGCACAGGTTTTTGCACCCCGGATGAGGTGCCTGAAGGCCTCTGGGAGGTCCTTCAAGGCTTCCCCTAGGGCGCTTTGTTACCTATAACCCCGCCACGCCGAAACACCTCTTACGGGATTGGAATGGCCGAACCAGCAACCGACACGATCCTCGTTCTCAACGGGCCGAACCTCAACATGTTGGGGACGCGCGAGCCCGAAAAGTATGGTCACGCGACCTTGGCCGACGTCGAGGCGCTGTGCCGGGAGACGGCGGCATCATTCGGTCTCAAGGCCGACTGCCGTCAATCCAACCGCGAGGGCGAGTTGATCGACTTCATCCACGAAGCGCATGCGCGCAAGATGAAGGGCATCATCATCAATGCCGGCGGCTATTCGCACACCTCGATCGCCCTGCACGATGCGCTGCTCGCTGTGCAGATCCCGACGGTCGAAGTGCACGTGACCAACATCCACGCCCGCGAGAGCTTCCGTCATCACTCCTACACCGCGCGCGCGGCCTTCGCCTCGCTCTGCGGTTTCGGCATCGAGGGCTACCGCCTCGCCATCCAGGGCCTTGCCGCCAAGCTCGGCCTCAAGCCCAAAGCCTGACGCTCCCTCCCCACACAGAACATTCGGATCAAGAACATGGCGCGCCAGCCAGACGACAAAGCAGCCGCAAAGTTTTCCAGCGAGGATTCCGCGCTCGTCCGCGAGCTCGCCCTGCTGCTCGATGAGACCAGCCTCACCGAGATCGAGATCGAGCGCGCGGGCCTGCGCCTGCGCGTCGCCCGCAACATCAGCGTTGCCGCGACCATGCCGATGCCGGTCGCTGCCGCTGCCGCCGGCCTGCCGGTGGCCACGGCCGCGCCCGCTGTTGCCGCGGCGGCCGACCTGTCGAAGCATCCCGGCGCCGTCACCTCGCCGATGGTCGGCACCGCCTACTGGGCGCCGGAGCCCGGCGCCAAGCCGTTCATCGAGGTCGGCAGCAAGGTCTCGGTCGGTCAGACGCTGCTGATCATCGAAGCCATGAAGACCATGAACCAGATCCCCTCGTTGCGCGCCGGCACGGTGACGCAGATCCTGGTCGAGGACGGCCAGCCGGTCGAGTTCGGTGAGCCGCTCGTCATCATTGAGTAACGGCCAGGGCAGCTCAGCTGCCCCCGTCGCATTTCGCGCGCCAGTCCCTTAAGGACATCATGTTCGACAAGATCCTCATAGCCAATCGCGGCGAGATCGCCCTTCGCATCCTCAGGGCCTGCAAGGAGCTCGGGATCGCGACCGTCGCTGTGCACTCCACCGCCGACGCCGACGCGATGCATGTACGCCTGTCGGATGAGAGCGTGTGCATCGGACCGCCGCCGTCCAAGGACAGCTATCTCAATGTGCCCGCGCTGCTCGCGGCCTGCGAGATCACCGGGGCGGACGCCGTGCATCCCGGCTACGGCTTCCTGTCCGAGAACGCGCGCTTCGCGGAAATCCTCTCCGAGCACAATCTGCATTTCATCGGCCCCAAGGCCGAGCATATCCGCCTGATGGGCGACAAGATCGAGGCCAAGAAGACCGCCAAGAAACTCGGCATCCCCGTGGTGCCCGGCTCCGACGGCGCGGTCGGTCCCGACGACGATGCGGTGGGGATCGCCAGGAAGATCGGCTTCCCGGTGCTGGTGAAGGCGGCGGCGGGCGGCGGTGGCCGCGGCATGAAGGTCGCGCACAGCGAGGCCGACCTCCTGATGGCGCTGTCGACAGCGGCCAATGAGGCCAAATCCGCCTTCGGCGATGCGTCCGTCTACCTCGAAAAATATCTCCAGAAGCCGCGCCATATCGAGATCCAGATCCTCGGCGACGGCCGCGGCGGCGCGATCCATCTCGGTGAGCGCGATTGCTCGCTGCAGCGCCGCCACCAGAAGGTCTGGGAGGAAGGCCCCTCGCCCGTCCTCTCCGCCGCCGCGCGCGCCAAGATCGGCGAGACCTGTGCGAAGGCGATGCGCGAGATGAAATATCTCGGCGTCGGCACCATCGAGTTCCTGTTCGAGGACGGCGAGTTCTACTTCATCGAGATGAACACCCGCATCCAGGTCGAGCATCCCGTCACCGAGAGCATCACCGACATCGACCTCGTGCTGGAGCAGATCCGCATCGCCGCCGGCGGCGAGCTGCCGGCGAGGCAGGAGGAAGTCCAGGTCATCGGCCACGCGATCGAATGCCGCATCAACGCCGAAAATCCGGTGACCTTCCGCCCCTCGCCCGGCCGGATCCTGCAATATCATCCGCCAGGGGGCCTCGGCGTCCGGATCGATTCCGCCGTCTACCAAGGCTACACGATCCCGCCTTATTACGACTCGCTCGTCGGCAAGCTGATCGTGCACGGCAAGACGCGCGCCGAATGCCTGATGCGGCTGCGCCGGGCGCTGGACGAAATGGTGGTCGAAGGCATCGAGACCACGCTGCCGCTGTTCCGCGCGCTGGTGCGCGAAGACGACATCATCAACGGCGACTACCACATCCACTGGCTGGAGCAGTACCTGGCCGGCAAGGCGGAACCCGCTGCGAAATAGTCTTCCCGCCCCGTGGAACCCTCTCGCCCCAATCGCGTTCTGGACGGTTGGGCAGTTCCAAGGGGGCGTTTTGAACTCCACCGGCGTAACAGGGCGAGACCGTCGTGACCGCTGAGGCGCAGCGGCGGCGCGCATTTTGGCAGATCCTGCTGTTCGCTGCGGGCCTTCTGGTGCTGACCGTGATCAGCGCCGGCTCCGTCTATCTCGTCAACAAGGCGCGGGAAGACAGCAAATCGGTCGTCCACACCATCGAGGTGGAGAACCAGATCAACACCCTGCTGCTCGAAGTCCGACGCGCCGAGAGCAGCGCCCGCGGCTTTCTCCTGACGCAGGGACCGGATTTCCAGTCGGATCACGAGAAGGCCGTCGCGGCGATCATTCCGGCGCTCGACAAGCTCACGCGCCAGATCGGCGACAATCCGGCGCAACGCGACAGCATCGAGAAGCTGAGCGCGGCGATCGAGACCCGGCTCGACCAGTTCTCGCGCGAGATGAATTTCGTGAAGCAGGGTCAACCCGACAAGGCCACGGCGCTGATCCGCGAGGCCGCCGCCGGCAACACTACAACCACGATCAGCAACCTGGCCAACGCGATGACCCGCGAAGAGGAACGACTGTTCCGGATTCGCACCGCCAACTCCGACCAGAGCCAGACGCTGGCCGCGTCGATGACCGGCATCGGCTCCGGCCTCGTCGTGGTGCTGGCCCTGATCTCGATCTGGCTGGTGCGGCGCTCGGCCCGCGCCCGTGACGAGGCCGAAATGCGCCTGCGCGATGCCAACGTCAACCTGGAGACCGTCGTCGACGAGCGTACGGCAGACCTGCGCGAGGCCAACAACGAAATCCAGCGCTTTGCCTATATCGTCAGCCACGATTTGCGCTCGCCGCTCGTCAACATCATGGGCTTCACCAGCGAACTCGAAGAGCTCGGCGGCGACATTTTCCGCCGCATCGGCAGCCTTACCCGCGTCCCGGCCGACGGGCCCCCCCTGGCCCCGGGCGAGATCGCGCTCGAAGGCCCCGACCAGCAGCTTTCAGCGGACTTCTCCGAGGCGCTCGGCTTCATCAAATCGTCGATCGCCAAGATGGACCGGCTGATCTCGGCGATCCTCAACCTCACCCGCGAGGGCCGGCGCGAATTCCAGCCGGAGAAGATCGACATCCGCGAGTTTGTCGAGGCCATCGTGTCGACACTGGCGCATCAGGCGGTGGAAGCGCAGGCCGAGATCCACATCGCGCCCCTGCCGAATATCGTCAGCGACCGCCTTGCGCTGGAGCAGATCTTCTCCAATCTGATCGACAACGCGATCAAATATCTCAAGAGCGGGGAGCCCGGAGAGATCAGAATTCGCGGGCGCACCAAGCTCGGCTACGCTATCTTCGAGATCAGCGACAACGGCCGCGGCATCGATCCAAAAGATCATCAGCGGATTTTCGACCTGTTCCGGCGCGCGGGAACCCAGGATAAGCCCGGACAGGGCATAGGTCTTGCACATGTGCGTGCACTTGTGCGCCGTCTCGGCGGCACCATGTCGGTATCGTCGGAACTGAACGCGGGCAGCACATTCACGATCACGCTGCCCGTCGCCTGGAACGCCAGCAACCGGAACGTAGATCGATGACGCAGCCTGTTACCATCATCATGATCGAGGACGACGAGGGGCACGCCCGGCTGATCGAGCGCAACATCCGTCGCTCCGGCGTCAACAACGAGATCATCCCGTTCGGCAACGGCACCGACGCGATGAGACACCTGTTCGGCGCCGACGGCAGCGGGCTTTCCCAGAAGGGAAATGCCCTCCTGATCCTGCTCGACCTCAACCTGCCCGACATGAGCGGGATCGACATTTTGAAGCAGATCAAGGAAAACAGTCATCTCAAGGCATCGCCCGTAGTCGTCCTCACGACCACAGACGACTCCCAGGAGATCAAGCGCTGCTACGAGCTCGGCTGCAACGTCTACATCACCAAACCCGTCAACTACGAGAATTTCGCCAACGCCATCCGGCAACTCGGGCTGTTCTTCTCGGTCATCCAGGTCCCGCCCGCCGCCACATGAACCAGAGAACGCCGACACTGCTGTATATCGACGACGACGACGCACTCGCGCGCCTGGTCGACCGCGGCCTGACGCGGCGCGGCTACAGGGTCGTTCATGCCGCGAGCGGCGAGGAAGGCCTCGAGCACATCCGCCGCGCCGGCGCCCAGGACAGCATCGAAAGCGGCATCGACGTCGTTGCGCTCGACCAGTACATGCCGGGTCTCGACGGCCTCGAGACGCTGGAGCAGATCATGGCGATCCCGGGCGCCCCACCCGTGGTGTTCGTCACCGCCTCGCAGGATTCCAGCATCGCGGTCACCGCGCTGAAGGCGGGCGCGGCCGATTACCTCGTCAAGGACGTCAAGGGCGACTTCATCCCCCTGCTTCACGTCGCGGCGGAGGGCGCGCTGCGCCAGGCCGAATTGCAGAATGCGCGCGAGGAGGCCGAAGCCGAGATCCACGCCTCGCGCGACCGCTATGCCGCGCTCGCCGCCGAGCGCGAGATGCTGCTGCGTGAGGTCAATCACCGCGTCGGCAATTCGCTCCAGATCATCGCCTCGCTGCTGCATCTTCAGGCGAGCTCCGCCGGGCAGGAAGAGGTCAAGGCCGCGCTGACCAACGCGATGGGCCGCGTCGCCGCGGTCGCGCAGGTGCACCGCCGCCTCTATACCTCGCAGGATCTCAAGAGCGTCGTCCTGAACCAGTACCTGGACTCGCTGCTCGAGGACCTGCGCCGTTCGGCCGAAGGTAACCGGATGTCGCGCCTGACGCTGAAGGCCGAGCCGATCGAGATCGATCCGGACCGCGCGGTCGCCGTCGGCATCATCGTCAACGAGCTGGTGATGAACGCGGTGAAATACGCCTATCCCGACGGGGCCGGCCCGATCCATGTCGAGCTGACCCTGCAGGGCGAGAATCTGCTGCTGGCGATTGCCGATGACGGCGTCGGCGACAACGTCAAGGCCGATCCGCGCTCCACCGGCATGGGCCAGCGCATCGTCGCGGCCATGGCCACCAAGCTCGACGCCTCGGTCGAGCGCGACCCCGCCCACAGCGGAACCCGCATCTTGCTGAGGTTCCCCCGCGTGCCCGTCGCGCCCGGCACGAGCAACAGCGCCGCCGCGAGCTGACCCGCGCCCCCATCGCAACCGCATTGCGATCCTGCTATTGTTGCACCATGACTTCGCGCGACTCCGCTTCGTCTGAAATTACGCCGGCCGTGCTGCTGCGCGCCTATGCCTGCGGCATCTTTCCGATGGCCGAGAGCGCCGACGATCCGACCCTGTTCTGGGTCGAGCCGGAATTGCGCGGCGTCATCCCGCTCGGCGGATTCCGCGTGGCCTCGCGGCTCGCGCGCACCGTGCGCTCGGATGGGTTTCGCGTGACCGTCAACACCGCGTTCAAGGCCACGATTGCCGGCTGCGCCGCGCCGCAGGCCGGGCGCGAGGACACCTGGATCAACAAGCGCATCCGCGACCTCTATGGCGGCCTGTTCGAGCTCGGCCATTGCCACAGCGTCGAGGCCTGGCAGGGCGACGACCTCGTCGGCGGACTCTACGGCGTGAGCCTGGGACGCGCCTTCTTCGGCGAGAGCATGTTTCACACCGCGCGCGATGCCTCGAAGGTCGCGCTGGTGCACCTGGTCGCGCGGCTCATCCATGGCGGTTTCGAGCTGCTCGACACGCAATATGTCACAGAGCATCTGAAGAACTTCGGTGCGGTCGAGATTCCGCGGCGGCGCTACACCGCGCTGCTCGACAAGGCGCTGGCGGGCGAGCCCGGCGATTTCCTCAAGCTCTCGCCCGGCGAGGCGATCCCCGGCGCTCGCGCGCTCGAGATCATCGCCTCGCGGCAATAGTCGATAGCCGGCTTAGCGGCCGAATCCGGGGATACCGAACAGGCCTGGCCGCTGCTCCGGTGGCGGGGGCGGCGGCGGTGCCGGTTGCTGCTGCTGGATCGGCGGCAATGGCTGCGGCGGACGCTGCTGCACGGCCTGCTTGGGCGCGGCCTTCTTCTGCGCGGGCGGCGGCGGCGCAGCCGGCTTGGTCGCGGGATCCGGTGCAGCCGTCGCAATGGTCTGCTGCGGCTCTTTGCAGTCGGTCAGCCAGATGTCGTAGATCGGATGCTCGACGCCGTGCAGGCCGGGGCTTGCCGCGTACATCCAGCCCGAGAAGATCCGCTTCACCTCGCCCTGCAAGGTGATCTCGTCGACCTCGACGAAGGCGTCGGTGTTGGCGGCTTCCGTCGCCGGCCTAGTGTAGCAGGCATCGGTCTTGACGCGCAGCGCGCCGAACTGGACGGTCTCGCCGATATCCTCGTCGAAATTGATGATGCGTCCGGTGATCTTGTCGAGGCCGGAGAAGGTCGCCTTCTTGTTCACGATCTTCTGGGCCGGCGGCTCGGTCACGACCTCGTCGCCCGGCTGCAGGCTCGCCGGCGTCTGCGGCACGGCACCGCCCGGCCCGCCCTTCTGCTGGGGCTGGCGCTGACCGGGCGCGCCCGGCTGGGGGGCGCCTGGCGGCGCGACCGCCACGGGCGGCGGCTGGTTCGGCGGAGCGACGGTGGAGCCTGGCGGCGGCGCCAAAGGCTGGGTCTCGACCGGCCCCGGCATGACATTGCCCTGACGTCCGGGCGGCGGCGCCATCGGACGCGATGGCAGCACGCGGCCCTGCGGCGGCAGCTCGGGGACCTCCTCGTCGTCGTCGGGCACCTGCGGCTGCGGCTGTCCGCGCGGAATGCTGCCGGGCGGCCGCAGCGGCGGCGGATCGGAGAAGATCGTGCCGATCTGCGCCTGTGAGGGCGTCGCAGCCGTGAGCGCAGTGGCGGCAAGAAGCGCCGCAAGACCTGTCAGGGTAAGGGTTCGAACCATCTTCTCGCGCGGCTTCAACAGCGAATCGGGCTTGCTGGACATTCTACAGGGGATACCGCCGCTCGCAGGCCATCCGGTTAACACGCCGAATACGGCGGGGAAAGGGCGGCATCCCTGCCCTGCCCGGCCCCGGCTGGCCAGACCACCGGCCGAATGGGATAGTCGGACGACCCTTCCCTGGGGGCCGAGGCAGGTCCCGCCCCCCGAACATGCCGTCCAACGATAACCAGAAGCCCCAAGGTCGCCCCCCCATGCCCGTTGTGCTCGATCCCGATGCCGCCGCCGTCTACATGGCCTTCCAGGAGGCCGGCCGCCCCGCCTACGAGACCCTGACCGCAGCGGAAGCGCGCGCCTATTACGCCCAGGCGCGCTTTGCCACCAACCCCGAGCCGCCCGAACTTGCCCGCGTTGCTCCGCTGGCGATCCCGGCGCCGCACGGCACCATCCCGGCCCGCATCTACGTGCCGAAGGACCCGCGCCGGCACGACGGCCTGTCGCCGGCGCTGGTGTTCTTCCATGGCGGCGGCTGGGTGATCGGCGATCTCGACTCCCATGACGTCGTCTGCCGCCAGCTTGCCGTCGAAGCCGCGCTGATCGTGATCTCGGTCGACTACCGCCTCGCGCCCGAGCACAAATTTCCCGCCGCGGCCGATGATGCGATCGCCGCGACCAAATGGATCGCCGCGAATGCGCGCGAGCTCGGCATCGACGCCTCCCGTCTCTCGATCGGCGGCGACAGCGCCGGCGGCAATCTCGCCGCGGTCGTCGCGCTCGCTGCGCGCGATGGCAACGGCCCTGCGATCGCCGGCCAGATCCTCATCTACCCGGCCGTCGATTTCGCCATGACGCACGGCTCCCACAGCGAGCCCGAGACCAGCGTGCTGCTGACCCATTCGGTGATCCGGTGGTTCCGTGACCATTACCTCAACGGCGCCGCCGACATCCACGACTGGCGCGCCTCGCCTGCGCGCGCGGAAAACCTTGCCGGCCTGCCGCCCGCTTATGTGCTGACCGCCGGCGCCGATCCCCTGCGCGACGAAGGCGACGAATATGCCGCGCGCCTGAAGCAGGCCGGCGTCAGCGTGACCTACAAGCACTTTCCCGGCCAATTCCATGGCTTCTTCACCATGGGCAAGTTGTTGCGAGAGGCCAATGTCGCGGTCAGCGAGATCGGCGCGTGGTTGAAGGGATTGGGCTGACGACGCCGTTGCGCATGGCTTCCAATCTTCAAACGATCTTCGCCATTCCCCTGCGCGGGCTGACATGGCTCGGCGACCAGGGCACGCGCGCCGTGGCGGCCATCGCCTTCATCGCGGTTGCGGTGCCGCCGCTCGGCGCGCTGCTGCGCCCCTACGTCACCGAAGCGATCTTCCTTCTGCTCTGCATCTCCTTCATGCGGGTCGACCTGGCGGCGCTCTACGGACATCTGCGCCGGCCGGCCCTGGTCGCGGCAGCCACGGCCTGGACCACGATCGGCGTGCCGCTGATCGTCGGGCTGCTCGCACATGTAAGCGGGCTCGACAGAAGCTCGCCCGGCCTCTTCCTCGCGCTGATGCTGCAGGGCATGGCCTCGCCGATGATGGCCGCCCCGGCGCTCGCAGCGCTCATGGGTCTCGATGCGACGCTTCCCCTGGTCGCGCTGGTGACCGCCACCGCGCTGGTGCCTTTCACGGCCTCGTTGTTCGCAAGCCTGTTTCTCGGCGGCATGCTCAGCATCTCGCCGCTCACGCTCGGCCTGAAGCTGCTCGGCATCCTCGCGGCATCGCTGCTGGCCGCGACCGTCATCCGCCGCTTGTTCGGCACTGAGACGATCCAGCGCCACAAGCGTCCGATCGACGGCATCAACATCGTCATCCTGCTGGTGTTCGCCTCGGCGGTGATGGGCGACGTCGCAACCGACTTCCTCGCCGCCCCCCTGTTCACGATCGGTGTCGCGCTGCTCGCCTTCGCGGTCTATTTCACCCTGCTCACCGTCACGACGCTGATCTTCCGCCGCGTCGGCTATGAGCGCGCCTTCGCGATCGGCCTGATGGTGTCACAGCGCAATCTCGGGCTGATGCTGGCCGCGACCGCGGGCGCACTGCCGGCCACAACCTGGCTCTACTTCGCGCTCACGCAGTTTCCAATTCATCTTGCGCCCTACCTCCTGACGCCGATCGCGCGCCGGCTGACGGCACACGCCGGTACCTCCGGCCGGGCAGCTGCAGATAGCCCGACCTAGGCATGTGCTCATAAATCCGGGGATGTCTGCTTTCGAGGGTGAACGGGACAGGCGGTCCCACTCTCGGAACTTCACACCCTGTGCCCCAGAGCGGCCATCAAGGAGACGACCCCAAAGTGGCTGGAGGAGTGGCGGCTTACGCTCGCTGGCGCTCAGGCGGGGTACTCCCGCCAACATGCGTCAATCCGCCACATAACCCCGGAGGATGATTCTCCCCGAGCGATGCGAACGCTATCCAACGTTGCCTGCGGCTTGGTCGTCGCGTGCCACCTAGAGGCGGGTTTGGAGGAAGTCGTGTTCCGTCCCGATGCTCATGGCATCGCACATTCTCAGCTCACTGCTTTCGGCCAATGGTGTGAGGCCCGAACGGGGCAGCAGCTGAGCGATCACGCTGCGATGGACCGCTTCTCGGTGGAGGATTTCCACAGCTTCTGGCGTCTGTTCCTTGAGTGGTCCGACGTGCCGCGGGACGGTGCAGCCGAGCCCGTCTGCGTCGGCGATGCCTGCGAGACCGCGCGCTTCTTCCCGGATCTTCGTCTCAACTACGCCGAGTGCCTCCTCGCCGGCAGTCCCGGCCAGCCGGTCCTGACAGCCTGCCACGCTGACGGCAGCCGCGACCGGTTCACGCGTGGCGCGCTACGCGTCGCGGTTGATCGATTGGCAAAGTCGTTGCAGCGGCTCGGTGTGCGCCGCGGCGACCACGTCGTGGCAATCGCACGCAACAATGCCGAGGCGGTCATTGCCTGTCTGGCGACCGCCGCGATTGGCGGGACGTTTGCCAGCTGCTCGCCGGAGATGGGCGTACCCGCTATCCTGGCGCGGTTCGCCCCTCTCGAGGCCGTGGTGCTCTTCGGCTGCCTTCGAGCGGAGCGATGGGATGCGGGAATTCCGGTCGCCGAGCGCGTCCTCGAAACGGCGGCCGGCCTGCCGAGCCTCGCGGCGATCATTGCGCTGGACGATGGCTCGCTGGACGTCGATGAGGGGACGGCACCTCTGCACAGGCTTGCCGATCTGCTCGGTGATGATGATGGTGGCGAGATTGGGCCAGGCTGGCCTCGTCACCCGTTCAACCATCTGCTGTTCACGATGTTCTCTTCGGGCACCACGGGCCCGCCAAAATGCATTCAGCACGGCGCCGGGGGCACCTTACTGGAGCATCTGAAGGAGCACCGGTTGCACTGTGATCTCAGCCACGGCGACAGGCTGTTCTTCCAAACCTCCTGCGGTTGGATGATGTGGAACTGGCAGCTCTCGGCGCTGGCGTCCGGCGTCGAGATAGTCCTCTACGACGGGCCGCTCGCAGCGGCGGACACGTTCTGGCGGATTGTTGCCGAGGAACGTGTGACCGTGTTCGGCACCAATCCCGCCTATCTGCACTTCTGCGAGGAGAAGAGTTTCTCCCCGGGGCGGGTGCTCGACCTTTCTGCCCTGCGCACCATGCTCTCGACCGGCTCGATCCTCTATCCCCGCCAGTACGACTGGGTCAGCAGCAAAGTGAAGTCGTCGATGCCGCTGCAGTCGATCTCAGGCGGCACGGACATCATCGGCTGCTTCGTCCTTGGCAATCCGAATCTGCCGGTCCATCGCGGCGAGGCACAGTGCCGCAGCCTCGGCCTCGATGTCCGCTCGCTGCCACCGCCCGACGATCCGCGGGCGAAGATAGGCGAATTGGTCTGCGCCAACCCTTTCCCCTCGCGGCCCCTCGGCTTTCACGGCGATGCCGACGGCACCCGCTTCCACGCCGCCTACTTTGCTCAGAACCCCGGCTATTGGACCCATGGCGATCTGATCGAGGCCACGCCTCATGGGGGCTGGCGCTTGCATGGTCGTTCAGACGGCGTCCTCAACGTGCGCGGCATCCGCATAGGGACCGCGGAGATCTACCGCATCCTCGATGACGTCGGCGGGATCGTCGAGGCGATGGCGGTCGAGCAGCAAGCGGAAGACGAGCCAGGCGGCACACGCATGGTTTTGTTGCTCGTGTTGCGCGAAGGCGTGGTGCTCGACAGCGCTCTCGCCAAGCACATCCGCTCCGAGCTTGCACGCTGCGGCTCGCCGGCCTTCGTGCCGGCGCGTATCGCACAGGTCGACGCGCTTCCTGTCACCTTTAACGGCAAGCGGTCCGAAATCGCAGCGCGGGATGCGGTGAACGGCCGCCCTGTACGGAATCGCGACGCCCTGCAGAATGCCGAATGCCTTGAGGCCATTGCCAACCATCCGGTTCTGCGAGCGCCTCCGACCGCCAGTGTGTCTCGGGAGCCGACCCCGGTCTGTGGAGTGCTCCCAGACGTTGAGCAGCTGCGGAAAGACCTGCAGGCGATCTGCCAGCGCGTGCTGGACCTGGCTCCCATCGGCTGGTCCGATAATCTTCTGGACCTCGGCGCGGACTCGCTGGCCATAGTCAGCCTGCTCCTGGAGATCGAGAGCTATGCAGGGCATCCGGTGCCACTTTCGGCCTTTCTGCGGGCGCCGTCGATCGAAGGCCTGATCGCGGTCCTCTCCGGCGCGGAGGCAATGACGGCCCAGCAGCTTGGCCGGTCGGGCCTGCACGTCCGTGCCCTCGGTCCGGAGGACGTGGAGCCGGTCTGCCGCTTTCTTGAGGAATCGTTTCGCGGGGCGGGCATCGATGCCACGAGATGGCGCCGTCTGTTCGATCATGGCTGGTCGGATCACACCCGCGGCTTCATGCTTTTCGACGGCAACGCCTTGGTTGGATTCATCGGGGCAGTTGCTGCCCGGCGGCAGGTGAACGAGGAGGCAGTCCTCGTCTGCAATCTGTCCTCTTGGGTTGTACGCGCGCAGTACCGCGGCTGGGGCATGGCGCTGCTCGCATCAATGCTGGATGACGCAAACGCCACATACACGTGCTTCACTCCACAGCCGTCGTCTTGGGCCGCCCTCATCGCACAGCGTTTCAAACCGCTGGACTCGCAGCGCATCGCCATACCGCCACTGCTACAGGCCGCGACCTTGTTCGGCTCGACCCGGCCGATGATCAGCTTCGATCCGGCCGTGGTCCGCGAGAGACTGACCAGCCACCAAAGGCAAATCTTCGACGATCACGCGGCGTATGATTGCCTGCAGCTCATCGTCGTCGACGGGCCTGATTACGCCTATCTCGTGGTGAAGCGCCGCGATCAGCGTCTTGCAGCAAGTCGATTGGGACGACTGGCACGGTTTCTGCCGCTCAAAATCCCCTATTCGGACATTCTGCATTGTAGTGCGCCGGTTCTGTTGTTGCGGCATCTCGAGCGCGTCAAGCTGGCGATCTTGCGCCGGCAGCGAACGGTGGCGCTCGTCGCGGAGGCGCGAATCTTTCCGGTCCCACCACGAGGCATGATGCTCCCGATGATCACGTGCTTCCGTTCCCCGTTGATCGCCGACGGCGAGCTCGACAGGCTGTATTCGGAAATCGTACTCCTGCCCATCTGAAGGCGGACATTCGCTTTGCGCATTGTCGACGTCCGCTTTCGTGGCAACGCTGATCTCGCTATCACGCACGCGCGCGGCACATTTACGAGCACACCACCTACCCCGCCCGCGCCGCGCGCCGCAACGCCTGGGGCGGCTGGCCGAACGCGCGGATGAAGGCGCGCCGCATCCGTTCGGGGTCGCGGAATCCGGTCGCCTCCGCAACGAGCTCGATCGCCTCGCGCGAGGATTGCACGCGCTCGCGCGCGACCTCGATCCGCAGCCGCTCGATCGCTTTCGACGGCGTCGTGCCGGTCTCGGCGGCAAAGGCGCGGGCAAAGTGCCGCGCACTCATGCCGGCGCGATCGGCGAGCTCTTCCACTGTGAGCGGCGCGTCGAGATTTTCGCGGGCCCAGGACAACAGCGCACCGAACCGGCCGTTCGGCGCCTTCAACTCCAGCAGCGATGAGAATTGCGACTGGCCGCCGCTGCGGCGATGATAGAGCACGAGCTGGCGCGCGGCCGCCTGCGCGATCTCCTCGCCATGGTCCTCCGTGACCATCGCCAGCGCGAGGTCGATGCCCGCCGTGATGCCTGCCGACGTCCACACATTGCCGTCGCGGGTAAAGATCTGGTCCGGCTCGAACTTCACCTTGGGATAGCGCGCGACGAAATCGCGCGTGCGGCCCCAATGCGTGGTGGCGCGGCGTCCGTCGAGCAGACCCGCTTCGGCGAGTACATAGGCGCCCGAGCAGACGCTGGCGACCCGAACGCCGCGCCGAGCCAGCCGCTGCACGAAGGCACGCGTGACCTCGCAGCGCGCGGCATCCGCCACACCCGCACCGCCCGCGATGACGAGTGTCGTGATGGCGTTCGCCGATTTGAAATCACGCGCCATCATCTCGACGCCCGAGGAGCTGCGCACCGGCCCCGCATTCATCGCCAGCACCCGCAGCGCAAGCGGCTTGCCGGCGCAGCGTGCTGCGACCTCGAACACCGAGATCGGGCCCGCCGCATCGAGCAACTGGAAATCCGGGAAGATCAGAATGCCGATCATGGTTATGTCCGAAATTGAGGGAATTATGCCATTTTGGACAGAAGGGCATCATGCCAGTGTGCCCGCGTCAAGCCCATGATTGGAGGATCTCCCAATGTCGTCCCCGCTCCAGATCGGACTTCTGGTGTTTCCGCGCGTCACCCAGCTCGACTTCACCGGCCCCTTGCAGGTGTTCTCCGCCGTTCCCGGCGCCAAGCTGCATCTGATCTGGAAGCGGATCGAGCCGGTGCCGAGCGATTCCGTGCTGACATTGACGTCCACCACGACATTCGCCGACTGCCCGCAGCTCGACGTGATCTGCGTGCCCGGCGGCGGCGGCACCAACGATCTGCTCAATGACGAAGAGGTGCTGGATTTCCTGCGCAGGCAGGCCGAAGGCGCCAGGTACGTCACCTCGGTCTGCACGGGGGCGCTGGTGCTCGGCGCCGCCGGCCTGCTCAAGGGCTACCGCGCCGCCACCCATTGGAGCGCGATGGAGATGCTCGGCCAGTTCGGCGCAACGCCGACCAAGACGCGCGTCTGCATCGACCGCAACCGCGTCACCGGCGGCGGCGTCACCGCCGGGATCGATTTCGCGCTGACGCTGGTGTCGATCCTAGTCGACCGCACCACGGCGGAAGCGATCCAGCTCCAGATCGAATACAACCCCGCCCCGCCGTTCACGTCCGGCTCGCCCGACACCGCGCCCGCCGAGGTGCTGGCCCTGCTGAGAGAGCGCGGCGCCGCAAATCAGGCCCGCCGCCTCGAGGCGGTCAAACGCGCGGCTGAACGGGTCATCTGATTCCACGCAATCAGTCTCGTGTCCCGGACGCGCAACTCATCCCAACAGAAAAAGGCCGCTCGGTTTCCCAAGCGGCCTTTCCTGTCTTACGGCGGCTGCACATTTCATCGGGCGATTTCGGAACTTCCAGACCGGGGGCCTATCTCCCGATCGAGTCCTGGTCGGCGGCCGCTGCATTTCGGGACAGTCGCGAACTGTTGCCCGAACCGAACGCGATGGTCTCCCATCTCCGTAAGATGGGACCATTGAGCCGCATCGCCGGCGCGAACACAACGGCCGCGCAGCCGGCATCCCCGCTGTTCCCGTTGTCCACAGCGGGATCAGCCGGATGCGCCTGCATCCAATCCGAAGATGTCGATTCGACGAAGGCTGGAAGCCTAGCCGGGGGTCCAGGGCTGATAGTCGCCGGTCGCCTTCGGCCGCTTGCCGCCGGCGAGCGTCGAGCCCGAGGGGCGGTAGGCGTTGGCCGTGCCCGTGAGATTCGGCTGGTGCGGCTTTTCCCACTCGCGCGGCTGGTAGTTGTCCTGCGTCGGCGGCACGTCGACGACGTGATGGATCCAGCCGTGCCAGGACGGCGGGATCCGGCTCGCTTCCGCATAGCCGTTATAGATCACCCAGCGCCGCTCGAAGCCGAGCGTCGGGTCGATCGCCCCGCCGCGGGTGCGATAATAGAGATTGCCCTGCTCGTCCTGACCGACCAGCTCGCCGTATCGCTTGGTCCAGAGCTGGGTGCCAAACGTCTGGCCACTCCACCAGGTGAAAAACTTGAGGAAGAACTGTTTCATGCGGCAAGGGCCCTGCTTCGTCGGGTCCTGATGCCATCCGGTCACGGAAATGTCCAGTTCGGCGGCTGCGGCCGTGCCCCACGCGAACGTCGGAGCGCGGCAGCGCCGCCGCAAAGCTGACGCGATCCGTTCATGCCGGGTACAGCGACCGCGTGAAAATCTCCCCTTCACACGCGCACACCCGCGTGAATCCAGGAACCTCCGCCCTTTCAAGGGGTTTGCTCCCTGGAAAAGGAGTTTGAACATGAACAGTCTGAGAGTTCTAGGCGCGGCGGCAGCCCTGGCGCTGGTCCTTCCGATGGCGACACCGAGCTTCGCGCAGGGCCGTGGCGGTGGCCATTTCGGCGGCGGGGGCGGTGCTCACTTCGGCGGTGGCGGCGGCGCTCACTTCGGCGGCGGTGGCGGCGGCGCCCGAATGGGCGGGGGCGGCTTCAGCGCCGGTCCACGGATCGGCGGTGGCGGCGGCAATTTTGCGGCTGGTGCAGTGGCGCGTCCCGGCCTCGGCACTGCTCCGTCGTTCAGCGGTGGCGGTGGCCGCAACTTCGCAGCCGCCGGCAGCAACTGGCAGGGCGGTGGCGGCAATTGGAACGGCGGCTGGCGTCATCATCATCGCGGCGGGTTCTGGCCCGGTTTCGCGGCAGGTGCTGCTATCGGCGGCCTCGGCTCATACGCCTATTATGGCGGCGGGTATTACAACGATCCCTACTACTACGGCGACGACAGCTACTACGACGAGCCGTCGGTGGCGGTCGTTCCCGACAGCGGCGGCGATTCCGCGGGCTACTGCGCGCAGCGCTACCGCTCCTACGACCCGGCGTCGGGCACCTATCTCGGTTATGACGGCCTGCGTCATCCCTGCCCGTAACCGCAACTACAATGCTTGACAGAAACGGCGTCGCAGTGATGCGGCGCCGTTTTCGCGTGTGCTCCGCTTTCACCAGTTGCGCGTGCACCTGTTCCCGCGACGATATGTACAAGTCGACGCAAACGGACCTTTATTCACCGCACCGTGCATATCTACCCTGATCCAATCCAAAATTGACCCGACCCACGATTCGCGGATATCACCAATGCGGGGACTTCGATCTACTGGGAAAGGTCATGCCGCGTATTCTCGTGGTAGATGACGATCCGATGGTCGGCGCGACCATCGAGGTCCTTCTCCAACGTCAGGGCTTCGACGTTACGCTGGCCGACGGCGGTGAAGCGGGACTGGCTGCGCTGGAAGCGCAGACGTATCACGTGATGCTGGTCGACATCTTCATGCCGCATATGCGCGGCTTCGAATCCATCCGCATCTTTCACGAGCGCGCGCCGGCGATCCCGCTGATCGCGATGTCCGGTTACGCCTTTGCATCGTCGGCCTCGCCCTCTCCCGATTTCCTCCGCATGGCGCTGGAGCTCGGCGCAACGCGTTGCCTGCGCAAGCCGTTCACGCCGGAAGCGCTGCTGACGACAATCCGGGAATGTCTCGCGGGCGAGAGCGCACAGCCGAAGGACAAGAAAGAAGCCCCTTGATTCCAACGCAGCGCGTCATTCTCGGTGCTGGACTTGCAATCCTCCTGATCATCACCGCCGCCTCGATCGGCCTCGACGTCAAGTCGCGGTCCGACTCGGCGTGGGTCAGCCGTACCGTCCAGGTCCAGAAGAAGATATCCGATCTGCGCGTCCTGATGCGCCGCGCCGAGAGCGCCGCGCGCGGCTACGAGATCTATCGCAGCCCGGCCTTCAGCGACGAATTCCAGGCGGTGCATGCCCAGATCGCGCCGGCACTCGCCGACCTCAAGCGCGGCGTGGGCGACAACCCCGATCAGGTCACGCTGCTGGAGGGCACCGAGCCGCTGGCGCTGCGCCGGGTCGAGATCGCTGCCGAGGCGATGCGCCTGCGCGCCATGAATGACCAGGCCGGCATTGCCGCGCTCAACGGCAAGGCCGAGGGCCGCGGACTGATGGACACGGTGATGGGCAATCTCGACCATCTGAGCGCAGAGCAAGAACGATTGCTCGCCGCGCGCTCCCAGGATTCGCGTCGCACCGGCATCGTGCTGCTCGGCATCGATGTCGCCGGCGCGCTCGTGATCCTGCTGCTGGTGGTGATGGTGATGCGCGAGAGCCGGCGCACCGAGGGCGCGCTCAAGAGCACGCTGCTGGAGACCACGGCCGCCAAGGAGCAACTCGAGGCGGCGGTGGCCGAACGCACCGAACATCTGGTCACCGCGCATGACGAGCTCCGCCTGTCCGTCAACGTGCTCCAGAGCACCTTTCGCAGCATGGCGGAGGCGGTGCTGGTCATCGACGTCGACAGCAACGTTCTTCTGTCCAATCCGGCCGCGGAGCGCATGCTGCTGCACCGCACCGGCATGAACCTGAGCAGTCTGCGAGTGCTGTCGGACGTCTTTCATGGCGACGGCGTCACACCGATGAAGGCCGAGGAGCTGCCTTCCGTGCGTGTGCTGCACGGCGAGGAGTTCGAAGACCTGGAGATGATCGTCCGCCCGCACAGCGGCAATCAGGTGCGCCACCTCATGATCAGCGGCCGTCCGATGCGGGACGGACAAGGCGAAATCTCGGGCGCCGTGCTGGTCTATCACGATGCGACCACCTCGCGCGAGACCGAGCGGCAATTGCAGCAGTCGCAGAAGCTGGATGCGATCGGCAAGCTGACCGGCGGCGTCGCGCACGACTTCAACAACATGCTGACGGTGATCTCGGGAAATACCGAGACGCTGGTGGCGAGCCTGAAGGAGCAGCCCGAGCTCCAGCGCGTGGCGCGCCTGATCGACGATGCCGCCGAGCGCTGCGCCGAGCTGATCCAGCACCTGCTCGCCTTCGCACGCCGGCAGCCGCTCCAGCCGCGCAACGTCGAGATCAACGCCGCGATCACGGACATCGCAAAACTCCTGCGCCCCACCCTCGGCGAGCAGATCCAGATCGAGACCGTGCTGGAACAGGGGCCGATGACCGCGCACATCGATCCGTCCCGGCTCACCAATGCCGTGCTCAACATGGCGATCAACGCCCGCGACGCCATGCCGAACGGCGGCAAGCTGCTGCTGGAGACCCACCGCGTCGTGCTGGACGAGGCCTATGCGCAGGCCAATGCGGACGTGGTGTCCGGCGCCTACGTGATGCTCGCGGTCAGCGACACCGGCACCGGCATGCCGCTGGACATCCAGGAGAAGGCGTTCGAGCCGTTCTTCACCACCAAGGAGGTCGGCAAGGGAAGCGGCCTCGGCCTCTCCATGGTCTACGGCTTCGTCAAGCAGTCCGGCGGACACATCAAGATCTACAGCGAGGAAGGCCACGGCACCACGATCAAGCTCTATCTGCCGCCGGGCGAAGGCATGGCGGAAGTGGCCGCGACCGTCGCGCCTCAGGCCGAAGGCGGTGCCGAGATCATTTTCGTGGTCGAGGACGATCCGCTGGTGCGCAACTTCGTCACCGCGCAATTGCAGAGCCTCGGCTACCAGACGGTTGCCGCGCCCGACAGCCGCGCCGCGCTGCTATTGATCGAGGCCGGGCAGGCCTTCGATCTCCTCTTCACCGACGTCGTCATCCCCGGCGGCATGAGCGGGCGCGAGCTCGCCGAGGAAGTGGCCAGGCGGCGGCCGGGCCTGAAGGTGCTCTACACCTCCGGCTACACCGACAACGCGATCGTCCACCACGGCAAGCTCGACGACGGCGTGCTGCTGCTGACAAAACCCTATCGCCGCAACCAGCTCGCCGAGATGATCAGGAAGGCGCTGGGCGGCGGCGGGATGGCGGTCTAAAGCGTTTTCAAGCGAAGTGGATACCGGTTCGCGTAAAGAAAACGCGTCAAACAAGAATCTAGCGCGTCGCCAGCACCACGGCTGCGAGCGTGAAGACCAGCGCCGCGATCTGCCCTGGCCCGAGCGGCTCGTGCAGCGCGATCGCCGAGGCCACGACGCCGATGACCGGCACGGCCATGGTCCCGATCGCGGCAACCGAGGCCGGCAGGCGGGCCAGCGCGGCGAACCAGCTCACATAGGCGATGCAGAACTGCACCACGGTCGAATAGACCAGGAGCCACCAGCCGACCGGCGTCACCAGCTCCAGATGCGAGGTCTCGATCAGCAGACCGACGATCGAGATCGGCAGGCAGCCGATCCCGATCTGCCAGGCCGCGGCCGTGATCGGCGGCAGGCGGATCGGGTACTTTTTCGAGAACACGGTGCCCAGGGCAAAGCCGAGCGCGCCGAACAGCGCCATGATGATGCCTGGCAGCTGCGCCGCGCTGGCGGCAATGCCGTTGCCGCCCATGATCGAGGCGAGGCCCACGAAGGCCATCACCAGCCCCAGCGTGCGCAGAACGGTCGGCCGCTCGCCCAGCACCGGCCAGGCGATGATCGAGGCCCAGACCGGCATGGTGTAGGCGATCAGCGCCGCCTCGCTGGCCGGCAGCCAGAGCAGCGCCAGCCCCATCAGCACCATCCAGCCGGTGACGTTGAGGACGGCGGCGGTCAGCAGCCGCGGCCAGATCTCGCGCGCCACCTTCAGGCTGTCGCCGCGGACCAGGGCGAGCGCGGCCAGCAGACCAGCCCCGAGCACGCCGGTCACCCCGCGCAAGGTCAGCGGCGGCAGCTCGGCGAGCAGGAATTTCGTCACCGGCCAGTTGAAGCCCCAGCCGATCGAGGTGATGGCAAGGAACATCAGGCCGGCCGGGGCGATGCGCGGTCGCAGCACCGGCCGAGTCGAATCAAGCATGTGGGGTACCCGGCAAAATCGAGGTCAGCTTGGCGCGGATTCGCGCCCCCCACCACCACCTCGGCGGGCATGCCTGCCCTCACCTTCCGTAAGGCTACGTGAGTCCTGCTGGCGCAACCCCGCCGGCCAAAAATATACCTGCCCTGTGAAGAGCGGGGTGAAGGGTTCCGATCACTACCGGACACAAATTTTTTCAGTTGGGAATCCCTGAGGACTCACTGATACTTGCCTCCACAACAGGCGCGGGCTTGCCCCCTGTTATCCCCCGCAATCCACCATATTTAGTATTTGATTCAGGAACTCGCACTAGTTCTTGACGGGCGCAACGGAGAGTCCTAGCTTTCGGTCCGTTCGGCGCGAGTGAGTTTGCGTCCCGCCGGCACTCCCCCAAAGGGTCTCGCAAATCGTCACTCCGCCAGCCAGCCAAAGGCAGCGGGATGAGGGCTTGTCTGCCCGCGGTAAGCGGACTTTTCGGGCGCCAGAACGGGCCGGCAACAGGCTCGGATGGCATCGATAGAAGTTGTGACGTTGTGGGGCGTTGAACGCATGTCGCGCGCATCCCGTTGGGGCGGATGAGCGTGGACATGCCGGCGGGTGATCGATGCACGCATCGAGAAACCGCGCCGGGAGAAACTGGGCCGGATCCACCGGCTGAACTGCGAAGCCTTAAGGCCGGACGGCCCGGGAGGAATCGCGAAGCGAAATGTCGACCCGGCTGCCTGAACGGAGGCGGTTCGGTCAAAGATAAGGACGGGGCAAGACCATGCGGATTGAGCGGCGGCACACCACCACGGGACAGTCACCTTACGCCGGGATCGATTTCCGGCTGACCACGTCGGAGATTCGCAATCCCGACGGCTCGGTCGTGTTCAAGCTTGATAATGTCGAGGTGCCGACCGAGTGGTCGCAGGTCGCCTCCGACGTCCTCGCCCAGAAGTATTTCCGCAAGGCCGGCGTTGCCGCGCGCCTGAAGAAGGTCGAGGAGGAATCCGTCCCCTCCTTCCTGTGGCGCTCCGTGCCCGACACTGAAGCTCTTAGCCAGCTGCCCGAGAAGGAGCGCTATGTCAGCGAGCTCAGCGCCAAGCAGGTGTTCGACCGCCTCGCCGGCTGCTGGACCTATTGGGGCTGGAAGGGCGGCTATTTCACCAACGACGAGGACGCCCAGGCCTTCTATGACGAGCTCCGCTACATGCTCGCCATGCAGATGGTCGCGCCGAACTCGCCGCAATGGTTCAACACCGGCCTGCACTGGGCCTATGGCATCGACGGCCCCGGCCAGGGCCACTATTACGTCGACCCCTTCACCGGCAAGCTGACCAAGTCCAAGTCGGCCTACGAGCATCCGCAGCCGCACGCCTGCTTCATCCAGGGCGTCGGTGACGACCTCGTCAACGAGGGCGGCATCATGGACCTCTGGGTCCGCGAGGCGCGCCTGTTCAAATATGGCTCCGGCACCGGCTCCAACTTCTCGCGCCTGCGCGGCGAAGGCGAAAAGCTCTCCGGCGGCGGCCGCTCGTCCGGCCTGATGAGCTTCCTCAAGATCGGCGACCGCGCCGCCGGCGCGATCAAGTCGGGCGGCACTACGCGTAGAGCCGCCAAGATGGTCGTCGTTGACGTCGATCACCCCGACATCGAGACCTATATCGACTGGAAGGTGAAGGAGGAGCAGAAGGTCGCAGCTCTCGTCACCGGCTCCAAGATCAACCAGAAGCACCTCAAGGCGGTGCTGAAGGCCTGCGTGAACTGCGAAGGCTCGGGCGACGATTGCTTCGACCCCGAGAAGAACCCTGCCCTCCGCCGCGAGATCAAGCTCGCGCGCCGCAGCCTCGTGCCCGACAACTACATCAAGCGCGTCATCCAGTTCGCCAAGCAGGGCTACAAGGACATCCAGTTCGACGTCTACGACACCGACTGGGATTCGGAAGCCTATCTCACCGTGTCGGGGCAGAACTCCAACAACTCGGTCTCGCTCAAGGACGACTTCCTGCGGGCCGTGGAAACGGACGGCGACTGGAATCTCAACGCCCGCACCTCCAAGAAGGTGACGAAGACGCTGAAGGCGCGCGACCTCTGGGAGAAGATCGGCTACGCCGCCTGGGCGTCGGCCGACCCGGGCCTGCACTTCAACACCACCATGAACGACTGGCACACCTGCAAGGCGTCCGGCGACATCCGCGCCTCCAATCCGTGCTCGGAATACATGTTCCTGGACGACACGGCGTGCAACCTCGCCTCCGCCAACCTGCTGACGTTCTACGACGTCGCCACCAAGCACTTCGACGTCGAGGGCTACGAGCATCTCTGCCGGCTCTGGACCGTCGTGCTCGAAATCTCCGTGATGATGGCGCAGTTCCCGTCCAAGGCGATCGCCGAGCTCTCCTACGAGTTCCGCACGCTCGGCCTCGGCTACGCCAACATCGGCGGCCTGCTCATGACCATGGGCCTGCCCTATGACAGCAAGGAAGGCCGTGCGCTCTGCGGCGCGCTGACCGCTGTGATGACCGGCATCACCTACAAGACCTCGGCGGAGATCGCCGCCGAGCTCGGCACCTTCCCCGGCTACAAGAAGAACGCCGCGCACATGCTGCGCGTGATCCGCAACCACCGCCGCGCCGCCCACGGCCAGTCCAACGGCTACGAGGCGCTCAGCGTCAACCCGGTGCCGCTCGACCTCGTCTCCTGCCCGCAGGCCGACCTCGTCAGCCACGCGCAGGCGGCCTGGGATGCGGCGCTCGAGCTCGGCGAGAAGCACGGCTATCGCAACGCCCAGACCACGGTCATCGCGCCGACCGGCACGATCGGCCTCGTCATGGATTGCGACACCACCGGCATCGAGCCCGACTTCGCGCTGGTCAAGTTCAAGAAGCTCGCCGGCGGCGGCTACTTCAAGATCATCAACCGCGCGGTCCCCGCGGCGCTGCGCGCGCTCGGCTATCGCGAGAGCGAGATCGCGGAGATGGAAGCCTACGCCGTCGGCCACGGCTCGCTGTCCAACGCGCCGGGCATCAACGCCTCGACGCTGAAGGCCAAGGGCTTCACCGATGAGGCCATCGCCAAGGTGGAAAAGGCCCTGCCGACCGCCTTCGACATCAAGTTCGCCTTCAACAAGTGGACCTTTGGCGAGGACTTCATTCGCGACCAGCTCGGCATCGGTGCCGAGGCGATCGCGGCCCCCGGCTTCGACCTGCTCCAGGCCGTGGGCTTCACCAAGCGCGAGATCGAGGCGGCCAACGTCCACATCTGCGGCGCGATGACGGTGGAAGGTGCCCCGCACCTCAAGGCCGAGCACTATCCGGTGTTCGACTGCGCCAACCCCTGCGGCAAGATCGGCAAGCGTTACCTGTCGGTCGAGAGCCACATCCGCATGATGGCGGCCGCCCAGCCCTTCATCTCGGGTGCGATCTCCAAGACCATCAACATGCCGAACGACGCCACGGTGGAGGACTGCAAGTCCGCCTACATGCTGTCGTGGAAGCTCGCGCTGAAGGCCAACGCGCTCTATCGCGACGGCTCCAAGCTGTCCCAGCCGCTCAACTCGCAGCTCATCGCCGACGATGAGGACGAGGACGATGCAGTGGAATCGCTCTACGAGAAGCCGATGGCGGCGCGCACCGCCCAGGTCTCGGAAAAGATCGTCGAGAAGCTGGTCGAGCGCATCATCGTGATGCGCGAGCGCGAGAAGATGCCGGACCGCCGCAAGGGCTACACCCAGAAGGCGGTCGTCGGCGGGCATAAGGTCTATCTCCGTACCGGCGAGTATGACGACGGCCGTCTCGGCGAGATCTTCATCGACATGCACAAGGAGGGCGCGGCGCTCCGCTCCTTCATCAACAACTTCGCCATCGCGGTGTCGCTGGGCCTTCAGTACGGCGTGCCGCTCGACGAATATGTCGACGCCTTCACCTTCACCCGCTTCGAGCCGGCGGGCCCCGTGCAGGGCAACGACAGCATCAAGTACGCGACCTCGATCCTCGACTACGTCTTCCGCGAGCTGGCGGTGAGCTACATGTCGCGCTTCGATCTCGCCCATGTCGATCCGACCGAGTCGAACTTCGACGCGCTCGGCAAGGGCGTCGAGGAAGGCAAGGAGCCGGACGAGAGCCACCACGCCTCCAAGCTGGTGTCGCGCGGCCTCACCCGCTCCCGCACCGACAACCTCGTCGTGATGCGCGGCGGCTCCGCCGCGGTCGCGCAAGGCAACGACAGCGCGCCATCAGGCGGCAGCAAGGTCACCGCTCTCGCCTCCCACGGCGCGAGCGCCCGTGTCGGCGATGTCCTGGAAGGCGCCGTCGCCTTGAAGCAGGAAGTGAGCCACGACCTCTCCCCCACGGAGAAGCTCGAAGCCCTGCAGTGGAGCAAGTCCGGCACCGCGCAGACCCTGGTGCCCTCCAAGGCCGAGCGCCGTGCGGAAGCCAAGGCCAAGGGCTACGAAGGCGAGATGTGCTCGGAGTGCGGCAACTTCACGCTGGTGCGGAATGGCACCTGCATGAAGTGCGATACTTGCGGAAGCACGACGGGGTGTTCGTGAGGGGGTAGAACGTCTCGAGGATCGTTAGATCCAGACATTTGCAAAGGGCGGCCGAAAGGCCGCCCTTCTCATTTCAGCAACCTCATCCGCTTAATGCGTCGGATCGCTCTTGCGCTGACTCGCGTTTTGCCCGCTCCATCTGCGTGAGGTTCCCGCAAGCGTAGCCCGGATGCCCCACAACCTCCATCCGGGCCACTCGCTCCTCACCGCTCATCATTGGCCACCGCATTGCAGCGTGCCCGTCTCGCAGCTCGCCTCGCCGCCTTCCTCGCAACCCAGCGCGCGCGAAACTGCTTTGCGGCACGAAAGGTTCGTGGTGCCACGACCTGAAATGCCATTGAGGCTATTCCGGCGACCATTCCTTTCACCACGTCGAAAGCGAAATCGGGTCCAAAATACTCCCACATGACCCTGCCTCCTTCTCGCGAAGGCTCCGCCGGGCGGAATGGGCAGATTGCGAACATGAAAAAGCCCCGTCCGTCACCGGCGGGGCCTCGGGAAAATCTCTGTGCGCCTTGTTCAGCGCACGCGAAATCTCTCGGTACACCCGCTCATGGTGGACTCGATGAACCAGCTGCAAAGCATGGCCGTGCGATAAAAAACGCCCATAGCGATCACCCAGAAATTTCGAAGAACGAAGGCGCCAGATGCGCAAGGCCAAACGCGCGCACGAGGGGCCGGTTGGCGGCAGATAAACAGACTGGACGGCCGCCGTCTGTGGAGCAATTCACAATTGCGGTATGACTTTTTTCGATGGGTTTCGCTACGCTCTACCCATCCTACGTGATCCAAATTACGGTGACAGCGCACTAAATTCACTCGCTCCGTCCCGCCGATCTGCGGCTTCGGCTCGCGCTTGGTGGGCGGCGTCAATTAAGTGTATTGTCGCCGTAATCGCAGATTGGTTCCGGCTTCGATGCTCATCAATGCTCTACCGCCGAAATAGCCTTTGCGGTCGAGCTCTTCCCTCCTAAACTCCCAACCCACCGGCATGGGTTCCGACGGGCCCGGTAGAAGCGGAGTCGAGTTATGCCCAAACCGGAGAGCTTCCCGATCGAGAAGATCTTCGTTCCCACGAAGCAGAAGAAAGCTATCAAGCCCGAGATCGTCGGGGAGATCGCGGAAAGTATTCTGGACATCGGACAACAGGCTCCCATTTCCGTTCGGCTCGACGGAGACCGCCTCGTTCTGGTCGAGGGACTGCATCGGCTCGAGGCCTGCAAGGCGCTCGGTGAGACAACCATTATCGGTGTCCTGGTCCCGGCCGAGCTTGCTCAACACAAGCCGCTGCTGTCCGAAGGACCCGGAGTCGAGGCAGAGCGCATCAAGATGGCGCGATTGAAAAAGCTGCGCCTCGAGAAGGAAGCCGCAGAGACATCGACTGCTGCCTTGAAGAGCGTCAACGAAACGGAAGCACCGCGCGCCAGTCCGGCGAAAGGCGTCCGCGGCAATCCGAAGGCATCACTGGGCCGGACTGCGAAATCGACACCGAAAACATTGTCGGATTGGATCACGCAGCAAAAGGGCAACGGCGGCCGCTATTGATTGTCGGCTCCAGAATTTCTGCGACTACGGTGACGGTGCACTTAACCGACCCACCAACTTAGATTGAATGCACTGTCACCGCCACCAAGCCCGGCTCAACCGGTTACTCGGTGACCGCTGCGCCAAGACCGGCTAGTAGCAAGGGGGGTAAGGTTCGTAGCCGCAGCGGCGATAGCCACCGTAGGCTCCGTAAGCCCCGTAAGCAGCAGCACCAACCGCAGCAGCTCCGACGCCCACGGCAACTCCACGGCGCACGGCTGCACCACGATAGACGCCACCGCGATAGACACCGCCGTGATAAACACCAGCGCGACCAACCCCAACGCCTCTTCGATACGCGAAGGCGTCCGTCGAAACAGTCACGATGCAGGCGATGCCAATGATGACGGATGCGGTAAGTGAAACGATGGTTCGGCGCGACATGACCACACTCCCTCCTGGACTGGAACGGTTCGTCAGCGTAAGTCGCCAATGAATGGGTTTGTTGATTTAGAACAATGCGGGCCGCGATCTGGCTGCCGAGGTCATGACGGGACAGTGAAGCTGTCACGCTTACCTTCATCGGCATCAGCGAGAACCACACCAATTTCGGCTATGTACCTGACTTGCGCGACGCAAGGCTCAACCCGCCCTACCCGCTCCCCACAAGACCCATGCCAAGAAAGAGCAAGAGCCTCCTCCCTCGCCTTCGCATCGTCCGACGGGCCGCACGGTGGGTGCGCAAGACGTTCGCGCGCGCACCGCGGGCGGTTCGGATTGCGGGCATTGCGGCGATCTTGCTTGCGGCTATCGCGCTTCTGAACGTCGGCTATCAAATGATCCGCAAGCCGACCGAGCTGTTCGTCTTCGTTGGCAATTCCCTCGACAAGGAGCCGGCCGAGACCTGGCGGCAATACGGGCCGCTCTTCCGCACTTATTCCACCGCGACGATCACGCCCGAATTGCTGGCCGCGCTGGCGCAGGTCGAGAGTTCTGGCAATCCGGTGGCGCGCACTTACTGGCGCTGGCGATTGAGCCTCAATCCACTCGCGATCTACCGGCCCGCCTCCAGCGCCGTCGGCCTCTTCCAGATGACCGACCCGGCCTACGCTGAAGCCGCGCGGTTCTGTGTCCGCGGCAACGCGGTCACGGAGACCGGCTGCGGTTCTACCTTCCTCTACATCCGCGCGATCCCGAGCCACGCCATCGAGCTGGCGTCGGTGTATCTGGACCGCCAGGTGGCCATGGTCCTCAGCCTCGCGGGCGATGTGAAGGCAAGTCGCGAGCAGAAGCAGGATCTGGCTGCCTTCATCCATCTCTGCGGCGCAGGTCCCGCCACGGCCTATGCGCGCCGCAAGTTTCAGATGATCGCGGGCGAGCGCTGCGGCGATCACCTTGTCGCGGGCTATGTCGCGAGGGTCAACGCAATGAAGCGGCAGTTTCTGCGGCTGGCGGCGGATGGCGACGGTTAGTCCGTAGACGGTTAGTCCGTAGGATGGGTAGAGCCCTTGCGAAACCCATCATTCCACGCCGGCTATTGATGGGTTTCGCTTCGCTCTACCCATCCGACACGTCTACTCCACGTCGCATCCGCCAGTGGCCTTCACCACCAGTACGGCCACCGCCACCCCTCATAGCGAACATACGACGACACCATCGGCGGGCCGTAGGGATCGACCCGGTCGTCTTCAGGGCGATAACGATAGCGGGGAATGACATTGTAATCCCACGGCGTTGGCCTCAGGACGGGCGCCGTGACGATGAGCCTCTCTTGCGGTGCACGAACGACTTGCGCCTTCCGCGCCCGGGCTTCAGCACCTGATATCCCGAGGTTGCACAGCACCAGCGCCGTTCCGAGAGCGCACGCGACGGTCATTTTCTTCATGCGTTGGCCTCCTTGCGACGAGAGTGCAAAAGGACTCAAGGCAAGGCAAGCGAATTCGCTCTCGACCTGCATGAATGACGCTCTCGGCCCTGCCGGATTTCGGCTGCCGCTCACAACACCTGAAGAGTTGGGTTTCACAACCTGCGGCGCCTGGCAGGTTGCGAAACCAACTCCACCGCTCGCCCGACCGGCGAAGCCGGACTTGTCTCGCCGAAGCTCGGCTCAGCGAGCGAAGGCGGATACCCATCATTCGGCATGACGGGTTTCGCCGGGGGCCCAACCTGTCCCACGTTCGACGTGCCGTTGGGTCCCGTCAGTGCCTGGACTTCAGTCCCCTCTGGACTTCAGTACACTCGCTTTGTGCTCGTGCCGGTGGTCGGCCTCGTGCTCGCGCCGGTCGTTTGACCTGGAGCGGCGTTCGTCGCGGCGGGGCTGGTGGTCTTCGAGGCCTTCGCGTGGCGCATCGCGTGACGCTTCTTATGTCCGGGAGCGTAACTGGAAGCGCCCGGCTCGCCTGTCTTGGACCCCATTTGCTGCATCTCCTGACCTGGCGCCTTGCTCGACACACCCTGAGCAAACACGGCTGGTGCCGTCGCCACGAGAGCGGCAGCAGAGAGCGCAATGATCTTTGCTTTCATGTCGTCCTCCTCTCAACATGCCCTCCCAATGCAACGAAATGAACCAGCGCCCGTTCCCCTGAACGGTTGTTCATCGGGACAACAGCCCTGCTCAACCCATCGCTTTCGCCGCCGCAACGGGACGATGGGTCTTTCGAAGCGGATCATGCCGCGAGACAAAACCGGATCACGAGGATTCGATCAGCATCGGTGAACCGAGCTCTTCGAAATGAAAGAGCTGAAAGACCCGCTGGCCGTTGAAGTCGAGCACTCTCAAATCATCGGTCTCGTGCAGATTGCTTTCGACCGCGTGAAAGTGCCCGCCGTAGCGCTCCCTGGCGAGCGACAAGGGAACCTCGAACGCGACGAACTTGCCAATACCTTTTTGCCTGAGCACCCCAAGGAGCTTTTGGTCGTTCAGGGACTGGTGCGAGGTGAGAATGAGCAGCGGACCGCTCGCCGTGAGCAGCAGAAGCGATTTCATCGGATCCTCCTTTGCGCCCCCGCCCTACCTGATCTTCGCCAGGCACTCCTTGAGGCGTTCCAGCTCCGTACGAACCTGCGCCTCCATGGCGTCCTGCAATGCGAGTATGCCCCTGCTGGACAATTCCGCGGAGGCCTTTTTGTCCAGATTCTGCTTCCAATCCCGGATGCCCTGCCTGGTCGCCCTTTGCGCCTCCGACGTCGTCTTGACGTACTCCTTCATGCAGGCGTCGGCCATCGCGCATGTCTGGCACTCCTGGGCGGCGGCCGGACTTGAAAGAAGCAGGGCGAGTATCGCGGTGGGGACCCTCATGGCGCTTCCTCCCCCGACAGCATAGCACGTCGCAGGGATTCCTGGGGGAGCACGGCTGTTTCAGCAACCGTGGCCCGCCATAATTTCTCCTTCGCACGCGCGTTGTGTTGGACAAATGTGAGGCCTATCCTTCCGACGATCGGACTGCCGCACTCCCATGAACGCCCGACTGGATGGAGCGCGCATCGATGCCTGAAGCGAACGACCCCAAACCTGATGTCCAGAAGCCCGATGCCCATAAGCCGGGCGAGGTGCGCGCCGATGGCGGACTGGCGCGGGCCTACGACCAGATCAAGAGCGCCAATGAAGACCTTGCGCGGCTGGACCGGCTGGTTTCCGGAATGGAACACGGCGGCGAGGCCCTGCGGACCTCGCAAGCCAGCGCCGGTACGACAGCAGCCGAGCCCCCTAAGGACAAGGCGCCGGATCGCAACGTACGCGATCAAGGCCTGAAAGGAGATCGGACCATGCTGCGCGCTTTGGTTGGCCTCGTGCTGGCGATCGGCATTCTCGGTGCCGCCTTCGCTTCGCAATATCGCGATGAGGCCAGGTCGATCAGCAAGTCGATCATGGCGCGATGGGCTCCGCCGGCCAGTCAGCCCCGGCAAACGGCCGCGGTTGAAACTCCGGCGCAGCCGACGGCACTGCACGTGGCGGCGGCGGATGAACCAAGTCCGGTGCCCGCACCGCCGCTCGGCAAGGAAACGCAAAGCGCAGCTCCAACGCCTGGCGCTCCAAGTCCTGGCCCTCCAACACCTGGCGTTCCAAGTCCTGGCGCCACACCGCCTGACCAGTCATCGCCCGATCTTGCGCAATCGCTCAAGACCATCACGAGCGAGCTTGCAAACATCAACGGTAAGCTCGAGCAACTGAAAAGCCGCAACGAGCAGACGCTGCGCGAGCAGGCCGACACCATTCAACGGCTCAAGGCGGCTCAGGAGAAGGATGCGGCGGACAATGCGCGCCTCGCCGCGCAGGTCCAGGCGCTACAAACGCAACTGACGGCGTCGTCCACGCCTGCAGCCGCGAAACCCGTCGTGCGGAGCGTGGTGAACAACGATACGGCCGCGCCTGCACGGCCGCACGTGCAGGCGGCCGCACCTCGGCGGCCCAGGCCGCCGCCGCGCGGCCCCTGGATGCCGCCGCCCTATATGGCCGACCCTTACGGCGATCCGGATTGGTAGGCCGTTAGCGAGCTCGCAGGACGGGCGAGCGCAGGCGCTCGACCCATCCTGCGAACGACGCTCTACGCCCGCCTCACCGGACCTCGCACACCGACACCTTGGCCGCGATCCCGGTCAGCTCGCGCTCTGGCATTGCGAGCTCCTCATCCGGATCGGGGGCCTCGCCGACCGAGACGTCCTTCATCCTGCGCTTGACCTCTTCGCAGGTCCTGCGGACGTCTTCCGTGAACAGCGCGCATTCCTCGATGCGCTTGAAGATCTTCCGCCCCTCTTCACGATACCCCGCCGCCGTTTCGCGCATGAAGGCAATGGCATCGTGGACCTGGGCTGTCAGCGCCTCGCATTTTTGCGCGGCGTCGATCAGCTCGGCGCCCATGGCCTCGATCTCCTTTGCAGCGGACTCGTAGTCGCGAACCACCGCCTCCGCACTGAGCGCGCCGACCCGCGTGACCCCCTCGGTGTGCTCGACGTAATCAGGAAGAGCAATTGAAGCGATCGAGCTTCCCGCGCGGACCGATGCAATGTCCGCCTCGAGTTGGACCAGGTTCACCCCGTCCCGTCTGCGCAATTGTTCAACACTTGCCATGATCAGTCCCTCCCAATACATGACCCCGAACCCCAAACGGCGATCAGTGTATTCCGTGGGTAAGCGGCCTCCTAACCCGATCTGCCGTTGACAGCCTCAGCTCTGCCATTTTTTCCCAATTTCGGGCGCGGCACGCAGCGATGATCGATGTCATCGGCGCTCAACCTGTCCTAGTTGCGGTTCGCGTGGCGGGCTCGTGGACGCGTGAGCGGCTCGCGGCGGGCTACGAGCCTCAGCCGCCGCACCTGCCCACCGTGCCATCATACCCCTCTCTTGCCCGACGGGTCAAATTCACTTCGGTATTTCAGAACCATTGAAATCCCTGGCGATTTCTACTGTGCATGGGGTTGTTTTCGACATTTTTGCCGGGAGCGCGCTCAATCACCTCTCAGGCTCAGAATGTAGCTCGACAGCGCCTCGGCCTGCTCCGGCGAGATCACCAGGTTGGGCATGTTCTGGTGGCTGGTCCGCCAGAACACCTTGAGCGACAGCGCGGTGGTTCCTTTCCGGTCGGCGACGGCCTGGAAGCTCGGAGCCAGGTCGAAGAATCCGGCCATGTGCGGCTCCACGGCGTGGCAGGTCTGGCACCACGCCTGCGCCAGGCGATGTCCTTCCTCTGCCGTGCGTGAGGAAGGCCTCGATGCCCCCGCGGCCGTGTGGACGACGCTGAACAGAAACAGCAACGACAACAGGATCAGGATGCCGAGGCCAATATAGATTCGAACGCTGCGCGACATGGTTTCACCTCGCCATTGCTGCGTAACTCGAAGCGTAGGTCGGTGCGGGCGGACCAGGTTGACCTGCATCAAGAGAGCGGATCCCGGCAGGGCAACTCCCTCAGCACGCCACAAGGTCGGTGTGGCCAAATCCCTTGGAATAGTCGAGCAGCGAGATCACGGTCGGCGTCAACGCGATCAGGCGAACCTCGGACGGTTTCGGCACGGCGAGGCCGGTGGCCTTCTGTTCCGGATAGCGTGCCATCAGCAGGCCGATCGCCTTCTCGGCTTCGGCCGGATCGGTCAGGGTTCGGGCCCGCGCCGCCATGGACACGCCGGTGATCTCCATCACCTGCGCCGGGTCGTCATCGATCGCAAGCGAGACCCGATCGTCCCGCGACAGGTTTTGCGCCTTCTGGCTGTCGATCCCGCACAGGAAATAGATGGTGAAGCCTTCGTTCGCGTAGCCGACGGTGGTCACCTGCGGCCAGCCGTCCGGCCGCAGCGTCGCGATCCGCATGGTGCGGTGCTGGTCCAGCAAGGTCTGGATTTTTCGTCTGATCAGATCGTCCATCGCGCCCTCCGCAGATCTTCCTCGAGAAGGATAGTGAGCGGCTCGCGCAATGGGGTTGATGCACCTCAAGTCACGGCGGCCGGCATTGACGGAATCATGGCCTCACGGGATGGGTGACGCGATGCCCATCGCGAAGATGACGGACATCGCATACGCTTGCGCCCATTCCACGATCGGGGAGATATCACCATGAACGGCAACCGCTACTACGGCGTCCGCGTCGAGGGCGCGAAATACGGCGTCGGCTTCGGCTCGGCGCTCGCCATCGCGATCTCCTACACCAACAACCATTCGATCCTGTGGGCGATCATCCACGGCATCCTGGGCTGGCTCTACGTCATCTTCGTTGCGCTGTTTCGGTGACATCGCACCGGCAGGCAGCCGCCTGCCCGCGCACGCCCCAGCTTTCCCTTGCATTCTCCGGTTCCGCCCCTACGGTGCGCCGCGCAACGCCACCCGAGACGAGACCTGCCATGCCCGACGCCATGAAATGCCCGAACTGCCAGTCGGAGCACGCCTATCAGGACCGCGATCTCTGGGTCTGCCCGGAATGCGCCCATGAATGGAGCGCTACGGCCGGCGCTGCGGCGGATGCGCCGCAGGAGGCGGGCGTGCGCGATGCCCATGGCAACGTGCTGACTGATGGCGACAGCGTCATCGTGATGAAGGACCTCAAGGTCAAGGGCTCCTCCTCCGTCGTCAAGGGCGGCACCAAGGTCCGCAACATCCGCCTCCAGGACGCCACCGACGGCCACAACATCGCCTGCAAGATCGACGGCATCGGCGCGATGAATTTGAAGTCGGAGTTCGTGAAGAAGGCCTAACGTTACGCGCCCAGCAGCGCGTCATATCCCTTCGCGCTGAACGCCAGCAGACAAAACCCGTGCCCGAACGGATCGGCCAGCATCGCGATCCGTCCATACGGCGCATCGCGCGCGGGCGCTTCGAGCACGGCACCGGCGCGCACCGCGCGCGCGACGGCGGCATCGACATCGTCAACGACGACGTCGACATGCAGCGGCGTCCAGTGCCGCTCGTAGCGGCGGCGGTCGCTGCCGGCGCCCAACGTGCCGGCCTGCTTGGTCAGCAGGTAGATCGGCGCCGGCCAGCCGAGCAGTTCGACGAAGTCGGCGCCGAAGCGGCGGCCGACCGTCAGCCCGAACGCTTCGGTGTAGAAATTCGTGGCGGCGGCGACGTCGGGGACGTCGATGTTGAGCAGCAAGGTCATGGCGGGCTCGTCAAGTTACGGCGTGCCCGGGAGCGTAGCCGGGATGGAGCGTCGCGCAATCAGGGATAGTGCCGCACGTCCCGCCCCGGATTTCGCTTGCGCTCCATTCGGCTTGTGCAGATGCGTTCACCGCTGCCGTTGCGCCAGATAAAACCCGCACAGCACCGTCACGAGGCCCGCAGTCTGCAACATCGTCGGCGGCTCGCCGAGCAGGAGCCAGCCGGTGAGCAGCGTCAGCGCCGGCACGCAGGCCGGGAACACCGCCGCGCGGGCGACGCCGAGCCGCTGGACCGAGACGGCAAAAAGATAGAGCGCGGCAGGACCCGCGAGCACGCCCTGCGCCAGCGCCTGGATCGCATTCTCCGTCACGCCGATCGCAGCGACGCGGGCGGGCCCGCCGGTCAGGAGATAGGCCGGCAGCAATAGCAGCGACAGCACGTTGATGACGAGCGCCGCCGACACGGCGGAAACGCGCCAGTGGCGCAGCAGCGCGCCAAAGCCCGCGAACATCAATCCGGTCAGCACGAAGATCAGATCGCCCTGCACGCCGTCGGCGCCGATATGGCCGATCGATTCGGCGCCGATCACGCCGAGACCGCCGACGATGACGATGGCACCGGCAAGGCGCGAGGCGGAGATCTTCTCTTTGAGGAACATGGCGGCGAGCAGCAGGCCGCCGAGCGTCGCGGAGGACGGCTGGATCACGCTGCCATGGCCGAGCGGCACGAACAGGAAGCCGGTGTAGGAGATCAGCGACATCACGGGGCCGCCAAGCACCATCAGCGCAAGGCCCCTGCCCCAGCCGATACCGCAGAGATCGGAGATCCCGGCGCGGGCTACCAGCGGCAGGAACACGATGCCCGACCAGACGTAGCGATGCACCAGCAGATCGACCGGCGTGAAGCCGACCTTCAGCCCGTGCCGCGTGCCGGCAAAGCCGAGCGCCCAGAACAGCGCCGCCGACAGGCCGCAGACGACGCCGAGAAGCGCCGGTGCCGCGTCGTTCTTCTGAATGAGAGCGTCAGCGCCGCTCGTCCGCTGATCCATCGGCAAGCCTTATGTCAGCGCGCTCATCCGCTCAACCCATGCGGTTGCAGGTCTGGCACGCGGCGGAGACGCGAAGATTCCCGTAGCAACTCGTCATGCATGTGGTCCGTGTGATCGAGCACGACCGCGGTGGCGTTGCCCTTCGACGCGATCCATTCCGCGTCGTCGGTGAACAGCGCGGCGATGCGCTCGGCGTCACGCGATGAAAAGGTCTTCCAGGCGTTCAGGACGACGTCTTTCGGGCAGGTCACGGCGGGCTCTCCGGCTGCATTGAATTGAGAGCCGCCTTCTAGGCCGCCATGCGCGGTGCGGCTCGCCACAATCGGACTCGGTCATCGCGCGGCCCTTCCGCCCGCACGGGCTTGCGCTATCATCCGGCCATGCTGAGCTTTGCGACCTGCGACGCCGCGCGCCTGCGCCGCGATCCCCGCTATGATGGCCGCTTCTTCACGGCGGTGAAGACCACGGGCATCTATTGCCGCCCGGTCTGCCCGGCCAAGCAGCCGCTGACGCGCAACGTCGCCTATTATCCAACGGCAGCTGCAGCCGAGGCCGCGGGTTTCCGGCCCTGCCTGCGCTGTCGTCCCGAGACCGCACCGTTCTGCCCGGCCTGGAACGGCACGCGCTCGACGGTCACGCGGGCGGTGAAGCTCATCAATGAGGGCGCGCTCGACGAGGCTTCCGTGGTGACGCTTGCGATGCGGCTCGGCATCTCCTCGCGTCATCTGGCGCGGCTGTTCGAGCGCCACGTCGGCGCAACGCCACAGCAGCTTGCCAGGACGCTGCGCGTCCAGCGCGCAAAACGCCTGCTCGATGCCGGCGGTCACACCATGACCGACATCGCGTTCCTGGCCGGTTTCGGCAGCCTGCGCCGCTTCAACGCCGCGTTCGCCGAGCTCTACGGCCGCTCGCCGTCAAGTTTGCGCGACTATCAGAAAAACCCGGGGCTGAGATCGAGGCCGTAGGTCAGGCTCAGCACGAACACGAACAACGCGGCGGCCGCGGACAGCGCAAGATGCCTGATGATGAACTCACGCGGCGAGGTGCTGGCAACAACGGCTTTTTGCGCAACGGGCATGAAACGGCCTCCAGTATGATTCCAGAATTGGCCGCTCAATATGCGGCGCGCTCATCAGGCGCCGTGATCTCCGAAACAAGTATTAAGGAGATCACACTCGTCTTGAACCGCCGTGCACAACGAGGCCGTCGCGCGATGCTTTTGTCGCGCCGGCTTCTCGATCCGCGCACGCAAAGAAAAACCGCGCTCATGCAGGAGCGCGGTTCCAACGTGACGCGGAAAATTCTGAAACCCGACGGTTGCGAATTCATGCACGCGACAGCGGCACGATGCGCACGCACCGTGCCTGTCGCATGAAGCTTAGCGGGCGCTGCCCACGGTCGCGGTCTTCAGCTTGCGCGGCGACAGAACGCTGGCCTGAAGCGCCGTCACGCTGGTGGCGGGCGCCGAGGCCTGCTGCTCGACATGCGCGGCACCGAGCACGCGAACCTGCAACGGGGAGACCGGGAAACCGTTGGCCTCATAGGCCGGCAGCTCGGCGGCGAAGGTGGCAGTCGAGCCCGCAATCGTGAGGGCGGCGACTGCGATCGACAGAGTCTTCTTGTTCATTGATGATGCTCCAGGAGGAAGTTTCGGAGCACATCTAAACCTGATTTGCTGCATTGCGACATGCGCCGCTGCATTGCAACAACGCGCTTGGCGCATGGCGATATGTTTAATGCGCACAAGGCCTTGGCCGAATCCCCGCCGGCCGCGACATGGCGCTCTTATGGGCGCTGCTCAGCCACCGAGCACGTTGCCCCAGCCGTCGAAGACATAGGCCTTCCAGGCCACGGTTCCATCGTCGCGCGGCCGGCTGGCGCGCCGATAATCATCCGCCTGTTCGGCGGTCCAGGTGATGATCCTGTCGGAGAGAAGATCGTGCAGGATGGCGGGCTCGGTGGGGTCGAAGGCGTCCATGGGACGAAGCGAGGAATGCGTCATGGCCGCACCAACGCGCAAGCCGCCGCAAGGTTGCAGCGAAAACAACGCGTCCAGACGATGCGCACAGACGAGCCTACCCGGCCCTGTCAGAGGGGGGCGCATCATGATCGTCACGAAGCGCGGGCCGGCCGCCCGCACGCCTCGCGCCTCAGCATGGCGGATGATTTTATTTCAGCGCGGTCGCCAGCGATTGCAGCTTCGCAACGAGATTGGTGCCGAGCGCGTAGATGATCTCGATGATCGCAAGCGCGATCCCCGCTGCGATCAGGCCGTATTCGATCGCGGTGGCGCCGGATTCATCGGCGGCAAAGTCGGCCAACAGGCATTTCAATTTCAAAACTCGTGTCCTTCCCAGCGAATACCGGACGTTACCGGTGCGAGAGAGATGCCAGACCTCAATCCAAGATTGAGTAAATTCAGCCGGCTCAATTTGACGACAATGAACGCAGCATTTGCAGGCCATTTCCCGCTCCAAAGCCCCACGAAGCCACAATGGAACTCGCGTTGCATCTTCGCAACACCCGCCGGAAAAGCCCGTTTTCAGCCATTTGCGCCATTGCGCCGCCACACCCTCCTCCGAACAATCGACGCGCTGCGTGCCTTTCTGTGCAAGACTGTTCGACGAGACGCGTTCGAACAGAACCGTTTGGAGGCAGGGATCATGGACGATCGGCGGTCTCTTCTGGTGGCAGTCGCATGCCCCTCGGCCGTCATGGCCGGCTGGCTGGCGCTCTCTCTGTCCGCCTATGCCCCTGCCCTCATCGAGAACAGCGGCGCCAATGCAGCAACCGTCTCACGCGCAAAGGATCTCGGCCGCCTCGACCTCGCCGACGTCCCGCGCGCTGCGACCATCGAAGATGGCATCGCCCTGACCGCCGACATCGCCGCAGCGGTGGCTCAAGCCCCCGAGCCGGCAAGCGCTGAAGCAGCAGTGCTCGAAGTGCCCGCCCCCGCCATCAAGCTCGCCTCGGCCGATCCCGCGCTGATCTTGCCGAGCACGCCGCCCGCGCCGCAGATCTTGCCCGAGCCGGCGCCCGTCGTCAGCGAGGCCGTACCGGTGCAGGAGCCCGTCAAGCTCGCATCCGCCGATCCCACCGAGATCGTGGCGACCGACGCGCTGTCGCCCGCGGCGATCGCAACCGGGCCGGCCGCAACCGAGAGCAAGGCCTCGCCGTCCGCCGACACCGTCGCCGTGCTCGACGAATGCTTCGTGATGGATGCGTGCATAGACCGCTATCTCTGGGCGCTCTACCAGCGCACTCCCAAGGAGGATTCGATCAAAGTCGAGGAGCGCCGCGCCGTCACCGTCAAGCGCAGGGGCAAGATGGTCACGGTGATGCGCAGCTTCACGAAGCTGGTCGACGAGGACTTCGGCTGGAAGGATCCGAAGGCGGCCGAGCACGCCGGCATGTCGATGATGGATTACGTCATCGGCGGCATGGACAAGAGTTTTAAGCGCAAGCTGTTCCGCACGCTGCTCGCGGCGGAAGCCGCCGGCCTCTCGCCGGGGATCACCAGCGCGTTTCGCGACGACTATCGCCAGTCGATCGCGAGCGGCCTGAAGGCCGCCTCAGACCGCTCCTATCATGGCGGCAGCACGCGCGGCGGCTACGGCCACGGCATGGCCGCCGACATCGTCTCGACCGCCGGCAACAACCGCGCGCAGCGCTGGGTCTCGACCGAGGTGCTGTGGAAATGGGTCGATGCCAACGGCAAGGCGCTCGGCATCGGCAGGCCCTATCTCGGCCGCGATCCGCCGCATGTCGGCCCGGTCGACGGCGCGGAATATGTATCGAAGCGCGGCTCGGCGGAACGCAGGGAAGCCGCCAACGCCAGGCCGAAGAAGATGCGGGCCATGGCCAGCGCCAAGCCGCCAAAGGCACAGGCCGCGCGCGAGCAGAAGGCGAAGCCGCAGAAGTCGGCGCAATCGACCGGCAAGCGGGCGACCTGAACCGTTACGGCGTCCGCGTCGGCAGCGGCACGAGACGCATCTCGGCTGATCCCGCTTCCTGCGTACGCACCAGCACGGCAAAGATGGTCTCGACTGCGAGCCGCACCGCCGCCTCCATCGCCTTTCCCTTGGCGAGATGCGCCGCGATCAGGCCGGAGAGGAGATCGCCGGTGCCATAGGGGCGGATCGGCAGGCGCGGCGTCGCAAAGCGCGACAATTGCCCGTCGGCGCAGAGGATCGTCTCCACCTGCCCGTCCGGCGTATCCGCGAGTGTGCAGCCGGTGGCGATGACGTCGATGCGGCCGGTCCCCGCCAGCGCCGCGCACGCCGCGCGCAAGTCCTGCGCGTCCGCGATCGTGATGCCCGAGAGCAGCTCGAGCTCGAACTGGTTCGGCGTGGTCAGGTTCGCCGCCGGCAGCAGGCGGTGCCGCACCACGTCCAGAATGCCGTCCGCGACATAGACGTGGCCGTCATCCCCGATCACGGGATCGCAGAGATAGACGAGCTTGGAATTGCGGTTCAAGGCGCGCTCGACGAAATCGGCGACAACGGCGGCATTGCCGGGCGAACCGAGATAGCCGGTGACGAGCACCGCGGCCTCGTCGACGAGATCGCGCTCCTCCACGCCTTTCAGGAGATCGGCGACGAGCTCGGTCTCCAGCACCCGCCCGCGCAGGCTCGGATAGCGTGGATGGTTCGACAGCAACGTCGTCGGCACCGCCGCGACGTTCACGCCCTCCGCCTGCATGGCATAGGCGGCCGCGCTGTTGCCGACATGGCCGTGGACCACCTGGCTTTGAATGGAGATGACGAGCATGGGGCGGTCCGTAAGGTTAAATGCCGAGCGAGGCAAGGGTAGCAAGCGCAGCCCGGATGGAGCGCAGCGTAACCCGGGACTGGCGCTGCGCGGTTAGCCCCCCGGATTTCCCTGCACTCCATCCGGGCGACAAGTCTAGAGCCTCTCATACCCAAGCTCCGGCCGCAGCGCCTGCATCTTCCGCGCCAGCCGCCGGTGCCCGGTCTCCTCCGACCTCGCCAGCCGGTCGGCGACCGCGACATGGTCCGCATCGCTCTTGTGCTGGTTGAGCTTGGCCTGCCCCTCGATTTGGTCCACCACGAGATCGATGACGCGGATCGCGGCCAACATGCTCTCGCGCTTGTCCGGCTCCATCTGCGCGAGGTCCCAGGGCTGCTTCGGCAACCGCGCCTCGGCGACCGCGAGCAGCGCATCGCCGTGCCCGCGGTTCTCGTCGAGCCCGCGCAGATGCGCCACGCCCGACAGGTGCACCGCCTCGTAGAGCCAGGTCGAGACGTTGTCGCGCGAGGAATACCAGTCGTTGGAGATGTAGGCATCGTCGCCGGCAACGATCAGCAGGAAACGCCTGGTACCGTCCGCGAGCGGCACGAGCGGATTCTTTGCGGTGAGATGCATCTGCACGATGACTTGCCCGTCGCGCTGATCCAGCACGAACGGCACGTGCGAGGCGCGCGGGCCGCGCTCATCCGCCGCAACGATCACGCCGAAGCCGCGCTGCCCAGCGAATTCCAGCGCGCGCTGCTCCTCGATGCGGAATTGGGGACGGAGGACATGCATGGCGCGGCGCTCGATGGCTGGACGAAAGATGTTGCGAGGCTACCTCATCATCCGGCGAAATCCGAAACGATATTGGGGTGCAAACGCGGATGTCAGGAATGATCTCGGCGCCGTGCCAGCTCGCCGAGATAGGCGCAGAACATGTCGGCGAGCCCCTCGGCATGGCGCGCGATCTCCGCCGCGCTGCGCGGCGTCTCCGAGAAGCGCTTGCCGACCTCGCTCAGCGTCGTCGTGATCAGTTCGCCGGCGAGAGCGCGCGTCGCATCCGATGCCTTGGGCAGCGCCTCCCGCATGAAGGTCGCGACGATGCCCTTGCCGGCGGCCCGCGCATCGTGTGCCTCGGGCGCATCGCGATAGAGCGGCGCGGCGTCGCTGAGCGCCGTGCGGATCGCAGCCTCCTCGCACTCGGAGCGAATAAAAGCGTGGACCAGCGCGCGCAGCCGCGCCGATGGCGGCTTCGCCCGGTCGGCGAGGATGCCGCGCAAGAGCTCGCTCGTGCGTTGCCACTCGTCGCGCTGGAGGCGGAACAGGATCGCCGCCTTGTTCGGAAAATATTGATAGAGCGATCCGACGCTCACCCCGGCCCGCTCGGCCACCCGCGCCGTCGTGAAACGCTGCGCGCCCTCCTTCGCCAGGACCTGAACAGCCGCATCCAGAATGGCCGCCACAAGCCCCGTGGAGCGGGCCTGTTGCGGCTGCTTTCGCGAGGAAATTGAACGGCTTCGACGATCGGCCATGGCGCGCCTGGGGAATGCGAATAGGAAATGCGACGAATTAGTCGTATTTCAGTCTTCGCGCAAGCACGCGCTTCTTCGCGAACCCTGGAGGCAACGAATGACCACCCCAACCATCACATCGCTTGCGCCGCTGCTGGACCGCCTGTTCCTCGAGGCCGAGGCAACACGGGGCGCAACGCTCGCAGCCGTCGCCGATTTGTCCGACGCCGACCGGGCGCGGATGATGCGAAGCAAGACCGATTACGCCGACCTCTACGGACGCCTGAAGGACGTCCCGCTCGCGGTCTCCCGCGAGACCGGCGCCCTGCTCTACATGCTGGCGCGCAGCTCCCGCGCCAGAACGATCGTCGAGTTCGGCACCTCCTTCGGCATCTCGACCCTGCACCTCGCCGCGGGCCTGCGCGACAATGGCGGCGGCCGTCTCATCACCAGCGAGTTCGAGCCGTCCAAGGCAGCGCGGGCACGCGACAGCCTCTCGGCCGGCGGGCTGCTCGATCTCGTCGAAATCCGCGAAGGGGATGCGCTGAAGACGCTCAAGGCCGATCTCCCTGACACGATCGATCTCGTGCTGCTCGACGGCGCCAAGGCGCTCTACCCTGAGATCCTGGATCTGGTCGAGGGCCATCTCAAGCCGGGCGCGATCATCGTCGCCGACAATGCCGACGACAGCCCCGACTATCTCGCGCGCGTGCGCATGCCCGGCAGCGGCTACATCTCCACGGCCTTTGCCGAGGATGTCGAACTCTCCGTGCGGATCAACTGACGCCACGTCGAGCCGCCGCGATGCCATGGAGCCGCTGCGCGATTCATCGCGCGGCGGCTTCGCGTCATCGGCGACAGACCGCGGAACATCACGTCCGCGTCCGTGTCGCACCCTCGTCACTCACATGTGATAGCAGCTACCGGCAGAGCGATGTTCCACGTGCTAAACATACCTACCGCGCGGTATCTTTCCTGCGCTACGCCCGAGCCCGCCATGACCTCCGCCTTCAATGCCTACACCGCGCTTGCCCTCGCCATCGTCTCCGAGGTCATCGCGTCCGCCTTCCTGCAGCAATCCGCACAGTTCACGCGGCCGTGGCCGACGCTCGCCATGGTCCTGTTCTACGTCGCCTCGTTCTACGCGCTGTCGGTCGCGATCCGGGTGATCCCCCTGAGCATCGCCTATGCGATCTGGGGCGGGGTCGGCATCATCCTGACCGCCACCGTCTCCTTCGTGCTGTTCCGCCAGATGCTCGACGCCGCGGCGTTCGTCGGCATCGGGTTGATCGTATCCGGCGTCGTCATCATCAACCTGTTCTCGGAGACGACGGTGCACTGATGCCGGCCAGCGCCTATAGCCGCGCCAAGCAGCCCGAGCAGGTGCGGCGCGCCTTGCTCGACCACGCTGCGGCCATTGCCACGGACCATGGCGTCTCCGGCATCACGGTGCAGGCCGTGGCGGCGGCGGCCGGCGTCACCAAGGGCGGCCTGTTTCATCACTTCGGCAGCAAGCAGGCGCTGATCGAGGGCCTGTTCGCCGATCTGCTCGCCCGCGTCGATGCCGAGATTGACGCCGCAATCGAAGCCGATCCCAAGCCGCGCGGCAGCTTTACCCGCGCCTATGTCAATGCGGTGTTCATCGGCAAGGCGTTCGGCTTCACCACGCCCTGGGCGGCGCTGAGCATGGTGGTCGTCACCGATCCGTCACTGCGCCGGCTCTGGAACGACTGGATGAAGGCACGCCTGAAGCGGCATCGCGCGACCGACGGCACGCCGGAGCTCCATGTCGTGCGCCTCGCCGCCGACGGCGCCTGGCTGTCCTATGTCACGACCGGACAGACGCGCATGAACGCCGAGCTGCGCGCCGTGCACGGCCGGCTGATCGCGCAGACCTATCGGCGCGGATAGCGACCTTTTTGTCGGCGCTGGCTACTGGCTTGTCACTGGCTTGGGCGGACGCGGCGCGGATCGGGAGGATTTTGCGCCGGGCTTGGCTGCGGCTCGCTGTGGCGGCGCATCGACGGACTCCAGATACGCGGCGAGCGCCTTGGCGGAGTCAGAGCTGGTCGCGTAGTGGTCCTTCAGGAACCATGACAGCGTCAGGCTGAAGCGCCCCTTGGCAAGACCGCGCGGGCTCCGGTGGCAGGTCGCGCAACCATCGGCAAACAGCTTTTCGGCCGACTTGCCGGCATCGAGATTTTGAGCGGATGCGACCGTCGCCGTCAGTGCGGCGGCGGCTGCGAGAATCATCAGGGGCGCGATCAGGTCGCGCCCTGGCCGAAAGTGCGAAGTCAAATGTCGTCCCCTAGCCCCGTCTTGCGGTCACGCCGCCAGCAATTGATCGAATTCGGGCGGCGCGTAGGCCTTGCCGTCCTGGTCGGTGATGACGACCCGCCATCCCTCGCTCGCCCACACCCTTGCCTTCGCCACGATGAGCAGGCGGCTCTCGCGGGCGAAACTGTACTTCTCGTTGTCGCGTTCTGCGATCATTTTGTAGGCCAATGCGTGTCCCCTTGCGTTGCCCCTGCACCCGCTTCCTCGTGGCAGCGGGCTTTGGCGGCAATTCGCCGGGAGCGTGGCAATTTGGTGCCATCCGCAGGCAGCATCGCACCGGCGCACCCGCAGCCGGGTGACCGGATCGAACGCGTGCCGCGTTCGGCAGCTGGGGGCCGGCCCGTCACATCAGCAACGGAACCGATCGCGCCACCTCCGAACTCCGCTAATGGACGCGGATGATGTGCGGACGGCCGAGATCGATCAGCCCCTGCACCGCCGACAGGCGATCGTCCAGGGCCGCGATCGTAAGCAGCAGATTGTTGCGCCGTTCGTCGAGAAGACCCATCTCGGCGCCGGAGAGTTTGGCGTTCGCCCGCTGCTTGTGGATGCTTTCGAGCGACTCGCGCAGTGTGGCGATCAAGCCGGTCAACTGCTTGACCTCTTTCGTCATGGACCGCTTCGCGACATTTTGGCGGCGCGTCTCCGCCTGGCTCTGTCTCATCGTCATCCTCCCGTGCCCCGCTGCCCCGAGTGGATGCTTACAGCTTTGGGTAGACATATTACGATCGATGAAATCTGCCCGCGAAGAACTTTCTTAAATTGTACGCGCAGGGAACCCGACTAACAGAAAGCCCGGCGCGAGGGCCGGGCTTTCGCAATGACGTTAGTGCTTCTCGTGACCGCCACCGGGACCGCCGGCCGGCGCGCCACCACGCGGAGCGGCGTTGATGTGCTGAGCACCGCCGCCCGGATGCGGCATCGCAGGTGCTACCGCGCGCGGCGCCGGCATCTGCGCATGGGCATTCATCGGCGCGCCATGGCTGACGTTCGGCTGCGCCACATGCGGCGTCGCGGGCCGGGCCGCAGGCGCGGCCGACACGCGCGGAGCTTCATGAGCACGCGCCATCGGCTGCGCACGCGTTACCGGCTGCGGCTGCGGCTGCGCACGCGTTGCGGCGCGGCTCGCCGCATGCTCGTGCATCATGCGCGCCTGCGCGTCGCGCGGGTTGCGGTTCTGCTGCACGGTCGTCCGCGCATTCACCAGGCGATCGCTTCGCCCGACGCGAGTCCGGTCGGCCGCAACCGCAGCGTCGCGCTTGGCGATGGCTGCGTCATGCCGTGCCGTCACGGCATCGCGTCCGGAGATCGCGGCGGCGCCCTTTGTATTCGCGCCATTGCGCCCCAGTGCGATCGCCGCATCGCGTGTCGCCGCACGGCCGATACGGGCCGCACTCGGATCAATCGTCATCCGCGTCGCGAAGCGCTCGTGCGAGCTCCAGTAACTATTCCAGTAGGCATGGCGGCGATACCAGGGCCGCCCCTGATAATAGCTCGACCAGTACGAGCTCAGCACGAAGGGCACGACGGGCACGTCGATCTCGTCGACATAGTCGGGGAGATAGACGTAGTGATTGCGGTAGAGATATTCGAGATATTGCGACGACACCCAGCCGCGATCGTCGGAGAAGCTCACGTCGCACCAGGCATTGCCGCGCAGGCAGCCATGGATGTTGACGCGGGCGCCCTCGGGGATGCGATCGACCACGGGGAATCCCGACCCCGGTCCGGCGCGCAAGCCGGTCGAGACGGTGACGATGCCCGGCGCGGCCAGCGCGGCCGTCGGGGCGAGTAGCAGTGCTGCAACCAAAATGCTTCTGAGTCTCATGGCGTATTCCTCCTCTGCGAGTCGGAACGCGCAGAAGGAACGAGCGTTCCTCCTAGAGCTGCCGCATCAGCCGAAAGATTGAATGCGCGCGGAGTTCAATATTCATCCGCCGTTCATCGGTACGACGAGCGCAACACGGCGAACGTCAATTCACCGGCAGCATGAACCCGTCGAAGTACGACGCGAGCCCGGCAAGATCGTCGAGCGGCAGCACGTTCGCGACGTATTGATCCGGCCGCACGACGACCATGCAACCGGCCTTCCGATCGATGCCGCGCATCGCAAACACATCGTGACCGCTCTTGAAATCCGGACAGAACATCTTTTCGTAGTCAAGCAAACCGTAGCGGCCTTTGCGCGGCAGCAGCAGCGGTGGCATCGCCTCGATCGCAAGCTCGCGATGATCTTGCTGAAACACCGCGCGCAGATCGATCACGGCGTCGATGTCGGCGCCTCCGGGGGTGTATCGCCTCACCGGCGATTCCCCTGCCTCGGTGAGAAAATTGCACAACGCACGAATGGCGGAGCCGGCCGCCGCCGGATTCTCCGCGCCGGAAAATGCATAGATGCGGAAGCGTCCGTCGGCCTGCGCCGCGTGGCCGAGATGAACGGGCTTTGCGTCCGCCAGCCGGATCACCGGCGCGGAATGGAAGCGCTTGCCGATCACGAGGCCTTCCGCAAGATGCTGATGGGACAAAGCCCCCGTGAGGACCGAGGGCGTGTAATGCGTCGCGGTGCCGGCCGTATAGCGGCCGTGCCGGACAAAATAGTCCTGCGTCATGGCGGCATCGGCGCCACCGGCCTTGGCCGCAGAGGCCAGAATCCCCGACCATTCGCGGTCGAAGTCGATCAGCTCTTTCGCGACCGCCTGGCGCTCCGCGGAATAGGAATGCAGCAGGCTTGGCGCACTCTGCTTGCGGAGCACGGCGGCGAGCTTCCAGCCGAGATTGAAGGCATCCTGCATCGAGACGTTCATACCCTGCCCCGCCTTCGGGCTGTGGGTATGGCAGGCATCGCCGGCGATGAAGATGCGCGGCAGGCGGGTCGCGGTCTCGGCTTCCGGCACGTCGTCGAACTTGTCGGTCAGGCGCTGGCCGATCTCGTAGACCGACCACCAGGCGATCTCCTTCACGTCAAGCGTATGCGGTTTCAGGATCCGCTGCGCCTTGGCGATCACGTCATCGGCGGTGATGTTGCGGCTGGCGACGCGCTCGCCGACGTCGAGCTTGGCGAGCTCGACATAGATGCGCACCATGTAGCCGCCTTCGCGCGGAATGATCAGCAGGCTGCCGTCCTTCGCCGACTGGATCAGGGCCTTGAAGCGGATGTCCGGAAAATCGGTCACCGCCAGCACGTCCATCACGCCCCAGGCGTGGTTGGCGGAATCGCCGTGCAGTTCGCGGCCGATCGACTTGCGCACGGTGCTGCGCGCGCCGTCGCAGCCGACGACGTAGCGCGCCCTGATCGTCTCGACCTTGCCCTCGTTTTCGGCGTCGACGCGTTCGAGGCGCACGGTCACGGCATGGTCGGCAGGCCCCGAGGCCGGATCGACCTGGAGGTCGAGCAGGCGGCGGCTGTAATAGGGCTCGAGCTTGGCCGGCGATTTGCGCATGACGTCGAGAAAGCCGTCATGGATGCGCGCCTGGTTGAGGATAACGTGCGGGAATTCCGACAGCCCGTCCTCCACGTCCTGCACCCGGCCGCTGCGGACGATGGTCTCGGGCCGCCGTTCGTCCGGCTTCCAGAACGTCGTCTCGTTGACCCAATAGGCTTCCTTCAGCACGCGCTCGCTGAAACCAAAAGCGTGGAACATCTCCATGGTGCGGCAGGCGACGCCGTCGGCCTGGCCGACCGACAGCCGGCCCGGCTTCTGCTCGACGATGCAGGTCTTGATGTCAGGAAATTGGGCAAGCTGGGCCGCGAGCGTCAGGCCTGCGGGCCCACAGCCGACGATGAGGACGTCGACCTCGTCGGGCACGCCGCCCGCTGCACCGGGGGCCTGAACGCGTTCAGCGGGATCGGCGATTTCAGGGTCGCCCGGCTGAAATCCATTGAGATGGAATTGCATGAGCACCTCTCCCGTCAACGTCTTCTTCGATATTGCTCAGTATGCTGACTATCAGTATACTTGTCAACGGATCCCGCCCTCCCTGTGACCTCAGGAGAATTCGGTGAAAGACAACAACGACATGCCCGGTCATCTGGCGCGCCGCTTCCAGCAGATCGCGGTCGCGGTCTTCCTGGCCGAGGTCGGGGATGCCGGCTTCGACCTCACGCCGGTGCAATACGCCGCGCTCGCGACCATCAAGGCCAATCCGGGGCTCGACCAGGTGACGCTCGCAGGGTTGATCGCCTATGACCGCACCACCATCACCGGCGTGATCGATCGCCTCGTGCAGAAGGGGCTGGCGGAGCGCCGCGCCTCGAGCCGCGACCGCCGCGCCCGCGAGCTCGAGGTCACCGACGAGGGCCGGCGCACGCTGCGCAAGATCACGCCGGCGGTCGAGTCCGCACAGCGCATCATGCTGCGCGGCCTCAGCGCCAGGGAAGGCGAGGAGCTGATGCGTCTGATGCGCAAGGCGATCGCTGCCGGCAACGAGCTCAGCCGCGCCCCGCTCCGCGATGTGCAGGCCTAAGCCGCATTCATGCCCGTAATTGTCGCAGCGCCGCGAAACCAGGAACTAACCTTCGGCTGCTACCGTCGGCCCCATTCGGCGCTTAACGCGCGATTAACTTTGCCGTTCGGGAGTTTCGGATGTTCAGGTTCCTCATTGCGGCCGCGGCCATCGCGCTCTCGACCGGCCATGCGCTCGCAAACGGCCATGGCGGCGGCGATACCCCTCCTCCGCCCAAGCCCGAGGCGACGACCGCGCCGGCGAAGGTGGTCATCACCAAGCAGGGTCCCAAGCTCGTCGATCCCAAGGGCATGACGCTCTATTATTACGAGCGCGACACCACCGGCAAGACGTCGAACTGCAACGGTAAGTGCGCCGAAAGCTGGGTTCCGCTCGCCGCAACTGCCGACGCCAAGGCCGTCGGCGACTTCACCGTGATCAGCCGCAACGACGGCAGCAGGATGTGGGCATACCGCTATCGCCCCCTCTACACGTCACCCGCCGACAAGGCGCCGGGCGATGCCAACGGCAACGCCACGACGCTGCAATGGCGCATCGCACGGCCCGGGGAGTAGGGCCCGAGCGGCAGCGCCGTGACGCGCTGGTCACCCGCGCCAGCGCGTGCCCGTCTCGACCTGCGCGTTCTGCCCGGGCGGCAGCACCACGACCATCGAATTGAGCTTCACCCGGTCGTAGAGATCGATCACGTCCTCGTTGCGCATCCGGATACAGCCTGACGAGATCGCCTGCCCGATATATTCGGGCTGGTTGGTGCCGTGGATGCGGTAGAGCGTGTCCTTGTTGCCGACAAAGAGATAGATGCCGCGTGCGCCCAGCGGATTGGCGGGACCGCCGGCGACGCGCGCCGGATACGGCCCAAGCCGTGCCTGAATGTCCGCTGTCGGAACCCAATCGGGCCATTCCGCCAGGCGGCCGACGCGCGCGACGCCCGAGAAGGCCATGGCCTCCTCGCCGACCGCGACGCCGTAGCGGATCGCCTTGCCCTCGGGCAGCACGAAATAGAGGTAGCGCGCATCGGTATCGACCAGGATCGTGCCCGGCTGCTCCTTGCGCTGGTAATCGACGATATGACGGAGATATTGCTCGGGCACGTTCGCCTGAGCGTATGGCGTATGCGCGAGCAACTGCCGGTCGCGCGGCGTCATGCTCGCATCCGTGGATGGCGAAAGCGTCGTCTGCATGCAGCCGCCGAGCGGCAGCATGGCAACAACGAAAAGAGCGAGAACAGATCTTGGCACCGCCGGCCCCCCCGATAGCGGATAGCAGCACCCCCAGCAGCGTCAGATATTGCCCAAATCGTGCTGAAAACAAGGCAATGCGGAACACGTCCGCGTGTTTTTCCGGCGGAGTTCCATCACCACAAACGGCAGAAGACCGTCGCATCATCTCCATCCCCTCGCCTTGCTTTGGTCAAACCCGGCTGGACTCGTGCGTCATCAGACTTGGGACGGGGCTCACCTCAACAGATCGGCTCGCGCCAATGCGGACGACGAAGGCTTCAAAGGAGCTGCGATGCTCGCGATGCTGAACAGCAAGCAAATCGTCGATGAGATCGTGAAGGACACGGTCAAGGACAACGATCCGCACGACGCGGTTCAGATCTCGCCGGATATCGTGCTGGCCTCGCGCCCCGTCGGCGCTGCCCCCGCGCTGGCGCCTGACATCACGCCGCGTCCGGAGCCGAAATTCGCGCCCGGGCCCAGAATCAATCCGGAGCCGAAGTTCAGCCCTGTTGTGGAGCCGCAGCCGGCGGCGCCCTCGGTCGACACCGCGGTGCGCGTAACCGCCGGCGATGGTCACGGCCGGCAGAAGCGATCCTCCGCCGGCAAGTGGCTGCGCGGCGCTTTCGTCACGTTTCTGTTCGCGGGCGGCAGCGCGGCTGCCACCATCGCCTGGGAGAGGCACGGCGACGTGGCGAGGCAAATGCTCGCCGACTGGAAACCCGTATTGGCGTCGCTGATGCCTTCGACGTCACAACCGGCGCCGGTCGCCGCTGCGCAGTCCGCCCCGCCCGCGGCGGAAGCTGCAACCGATCAAACAGCCGACCAATCCCCGACGCCGGCAGCGACTCAGTCGGCGTCTGCGGCCGTTCCCGCAGCAGCGCCGTCCGAAACAGCTCAGTCGGTGCAATCGATGACGCGGGATCTTGCCGCGATGGCGCAGCAGATCGAGCAACTCAAGGCCAACATCGCCGAGTTGAAGGCCGGACAGGAGCAGATGGCGCGCGAGATGGCGAAGCCGTCCGCACCGAAGCCGATGGCTGCGACGATGCCGGTCGATCCACGCGCGCGCGTTTCCGCGCTACCGCCGCGGCCTCCGGCTCCACCGGTTCGCAAGCCGAAGCCGGCCGTGACGCAGACCTACATGCCGGCGTATTCGCCCGCACCGGTCGCGTCTCCGCCGCCGCCGTCACAGGCTGCCGCGGTCCCACCGCCGGTCGCGCCGGCCGCCACGACACAAGCCGTTGCCGATGACGATGGACCCGTCGTGCGTCCGCCAATGCCGCTGCGCTAGAGCGTTTTCGAGCGAAGTGGATACCGGTTCGCGTAAAGAAAACGCGTCAAAACAAGAATCTAGAGCCTTTCCCGTTCCGATTCCATCGGAACGGGAAAGGCTCTAGACCAACGCCGGGCGATCGCATAACGCAGCGTCGCTGCAAGCTGTCCGACTCGATGCGATGCGTTGAGTCCGGGCGACTATGCTTCGATCGTCTTACAACAAACGAATCCGCCAAGAGAAAAGGCCGTCGGGATCTATGCCGACGGCCTTCTCTTGCAACTGCCGGTTCCCGGAGCCCGGTTCTGTTGCAATTCCATGCCTCATGATCACGCTGACATATTTAATAAAATCTTAACGCGCCTGCATGCTGCACATCATTTCTGCGCCATAAGCACAGAGATTGCGCGCTTCATTCATTCGATAAAGATCGACTCAGTGGTACCATCCGGGATGTGTTGAGACTTCCGTTGAAGACTTGTTTTCCAGACTTGTCGTCGAGACTTGGGTCGTAACACCGGGGAATTCGGATGCCTTACTACTACTTCGATCTTGTGGTTGGTGAAGAGTTCAAGAACCAGGGCGGAATCATCCTCGAGGATATCGAGGTCGCCTCCGATCGCGCCCACCAACTGGCCAACGAGCTGTCGCAAGTGAAGCCGGAGCTTCAGCAAAAGGGTTGCGCGGTGCGCGTCACCGACCGCGATCACAACGAGCTCTATCGCACGCCGCTCGATCCCGTGCCGGCCTGGCAGCGCTAGGCTACTCCAGCACCGGCGCCTCGAACCAGTTCGTCAGCGACAATCCACCGTCGACGACGAAGGCCGCGCCGGTGACGTAAGCGGAGAGCTTGTTCGACAGCACCGCGAGCGCCATCGGTGCGAGGTCTTTTGCCTCGCCCAGACGCCCGAGCGGGATGTGCCGCGCCAGCGAGGCATCCGCGACGAAACCGCCGGCAGCGATCGCACCGGGCACCAGCGCGTTGACGCGAATGTCGTGGCGCCCGAACGTCTTCGCCAGCTCCTTCACCAGCATCGCCATCCCCGCCTTCGCCGTCGAGTAATGCGGCAGGTTACGCGGCGTGCCCGCATGCAGCGAGGTGAGGAACAGGAACGAGCCGGGCCGCTTCGCCGCGATCAGCCGCTTGGCGATCTCGCGCGCCAGATGAAAACCCGCATCGAGGTTGACGGCGTGCATCTCCTGCCAGGTCCTGCGATCCACCGCGAGCGCATGATCGGCCTCGCGTCGCGGCGGCGAAGCGCTATGCACGAAATGCGTCACCTCGCCGAGCGCGGCGTGTGAGGCGGCAAGCAGCGCATCGCAGGCATCGAGCCTCGCGAGATCGCCGACCCAGGGCACCGCGTGTCCAGGCCTCTCGCTCGCGCCGATCGCGGCACTGACCCGCTCCGCACTCACGTCGGCGAACACGGTCCGGACGCCCTCGCCGACCAGCGCCTGCGCGATCGCGCGGCCGATGCCGTTGCCCGCGCCGGTGACGAGCGCCGTGTCGGTTGCGGGATCGAACGGCGCGCTGAACAGGCTCATGTCGCTCTCCGGGTCCGGGAGCAGCCAATTTAGCGCACCGCACGGAGGCGCGACAATTGCGTCCCGGCGCCATTGCGGAGCGGCGCGCCGGACGCTAGCCTCCCAAAAAAATCGAGGAGGTACCAAGGATGCGCTATGGTTTTCTGATGACGGGCCTTTTGCTGCTTGCCGCGCCGGCACAGGCGGGCGACGCGCCGCCACGCTCGACCTATGTGACGATGGTCTTGCAGGCCTTCGCCGCCAAGGTCGAGTGCCCCAACACGGATCTCGTCTATCAGGACCTCGTGCAGAAGGCGCAGCAGATGCAGCTGCCCGACGGCACCACCGAGAAGGTGCGCAAGGCGATCGCCTGGATGCATACCGGCGGCAAGATGGGCGAGAAGCAGGACGACGAGCTGATGGCCGAGGTCGCGGTGGCGACGCAGGCGACCGATATGGACCAGCGCCGCCTCGGCATGCCCGGCTGGTGCGAAGCCCAGAAGACCAACCTCGCCGGCCTGATCCGTAGCAAGGGCGGCTAGAGCGTTAAGCACACCGCGGCGGAACCGCCGCCGTGGCCAATAATCGTCACAATCCTCGCCAGCATGCGGGCTTCTTCGAACAGGAGATCCCTATGCGGATGGCTCATTTCGTCTTCGCCGGCGCCCTCGCGATCAGTGCCGTGCTGACCGCCCCGGCCTTTGCGAAGAATACCGACGCCCAGAAGGGCGAGGACAAATCGACCTCCTCGTCGTCCTGTAGCGCCTATCAGCAGGCGCCCGACGGTTCGTGGGAGCAGCTTTCCTGCAAGGAAACGAACGAGCGCGGCCAGCCGCAGACGCAACATCGCGCCCCGGCACAGGGAGCCGATCACGAGGAGCGCTGACTGTTCCCGTTCCCCATGGTCAGCTCTGGTGCGGCCCACGTATGACCTTCATGGCATCCTCGATGTGACGCCATTCCTTGGCCTCATCGGCCTCGCCGCGGCCCTCGCAGGCCTGGGCCTGCTCGGCGGCCTTCGCAATCGCAGCAAAGCCGTGCCGTTCGAGCATCTGGCGTGCGACGGTGTGGACCTGGAGCTCCGACATCATGGGTGCTCGCCCGTGTGATGAAACCGCGATGCACGCTTGGTGGAGCCGCGGATTTCCTACAACGATCAAGTCGCGGGTCTCGTTCCGATCACCCCAGCAACGATAAAAGGCGGCCCGCCATGCCCGGCGGACCGCCTTCTCACCCACCCCAAAACCTGATGCCGTCGGCCGCGTCCCCTACGCGACCGCCACGCGCTTGCGCTCGAGATCGTTTGGCACCTCGATATCGACCTCCAGGGTCGACACCTCGTCGCCGCGCTCGAGCCGCACGATGACCTTGGTCGGATCCAGCGTGACGTGCTTGGACACGACGGCGAGAATTTCCTCACGCAGCACGCCGAGCAGGTCGGGCTGGCCGCGCATTCCGCGTTCATGCGCGAGCAGAATCTGCAACCGTTCGCGTGCGACGGGTGCAGAAGCCTTGTTGCCGCGGAGAAGTCGGAGCAGACCCATGCTCATGCAGCCCTCCGTCGCAGCAGACGATCCATGAAGCCCTTGCGCTCCGACGGCACCTGCATGGCGACGGTCTCGCCGCACAGCCGCCGCGCCGCATCGATATAGGCCCGTGCGGGTGCGCCGTCCGCGTTCGACAGCGTCACCGGCGTGCCGACGTTGGAGGCCTTCAACACGTCCTGGCTCTCGGGAATGATGCCGAGCAAGGGCGTTGCCAGGATTTCGAGGATGTCGTCGATGGTCAACATCTCGCCGCGCGCCGCGCGGGAGGCATCATAGCGGGTGATGAGAATGTGCTTCTCGACCCGCTCGCCCTTCTCGGCCCGCACCGTCTTGGAATCGAGCATGCCGATGATGCGATCGGAATCGCGCACCGAGGACACTTCCGGATTGGTGACGATCACGGCCTCGTCGGCAAAGCGCATCGCCATGGAGGCGCCGCGCTCGATGCCGGCAGGGCTGTCGCAGATCACCCAGTCGAAGCGGCCGCGCAAATCGTCGATGACCTTGCCGACGCCCTCTTCCGTCAGCGCGTCCTTGTCGCGAGTCTGCGAGGCCGGCAGCAGCCAGAGATTCTCCAGCCGCTTGTCGCGGATCAGCGCCTGCGGCAGCTTTGCCACCCCCTGCACCACGTTGATGAGGTCGAACACCACGCGGCGTTCGGCGCCCATGACGAGATCGAGATTGCGCAGGCCGACGTCGAAATCGACGACGACGACCTTGTCGCCGCGCTGCGCCAGGGCAGCCCCCAGCGCGGCGGTCGTCGTGGTCTTGCCGACCCCGCCCTTGCCTGATGTCACGACCAGTACCTTACTCATCTGAAATGTCTCCTTTGCTGGTCAGTTCAGTGCTGTAATTCGCATGGTATTCCCCTGCAGCCAGGCCTGCGCCGGCTTGCCGCGCAAGGCGGCATCGATGTCGTCCGCAGTCTGGTAAAACCCATCAATTGCAAGCAGTTCGGCCTCGATCTTCTGGCAATAGATGCGGGCGCTCGTGTGCCCGTTAACCCCCGCCATGGCCCGGCCGCGCAGCGCGCCGTAGACGTGGATGGAGCCGCCGGCGACGACCTCGGCGCCGGAGCCGACGGAGCCGAGAATGGTGACGTCGCCTTCGGGGAAGATCACGGTCTGGCCCGAGCGCACGGGGTTTTCGAGCAGGAGCGAGGTTGGCTTGGCTTCCGCCTTCTCGACCTTCTTTGGCGCGCTCGGCTCGACCACGCAGCTGCGCCCGCCCGAGAGCAGCGGCGGCATCATGGGGGTCAGCCGGCCCTCCTCCACGCCCTCGATCCCGAGCACGCGGATGTTGCGGTCCTGAAGGCTGGTGAGCAGATGATTGATGCCGGACTGGCTGAGATCGACCGAGGACAGGTCGATCACCACGGGCCGGCCGGCGAAGAAGCCCGGCGAACGGGCGATGGTGGCGTCGATCTCCTGGAGCCAGTCCAGGATCGGAACCGTCGGCACGAACACGAAGGCCACGTAGGAGCGCCCGCGCAGGCGCACCATTTGGCGTTGGACTTTTGCTGCAGCCTCCATCGGCCGACTCGTTCCCTGTTATTGAATGGTTAACGATGCGGCGGATGTGGTTAACGGCTGGTTAATTTCTCCGCGGGGTTACGTGAGTTGGGTGTGGGTCTTGGGCGGCTCGTCCGCACGGGACAGCCGCCGTGACCTCCGGTGTCGTCCTGGCGAAGGCCAGGACCCATACCGCGGAATCCATCGATTACGGACGGTGGGGGTACCGAACGACGAGTCTTCGCCAAACGACGTCTTGGGGTAATCGCGGCTAGCGCGAGCGCTCGCGCGGGGGTCCTGGCTTTCGCCAGAACGACGATACGGAAGCCCCCCCCTACTTCTTCACCTTGCTCGCATCCATCTTGATGGCGGGATCCAGCATCCTGGTCGTGAACGCCGTCGTCACGTCGAACGGCTTCTCCATGCCGAGATAGGTCTGGACCAGTTCGTAGTCCTTCTTCATGCGCTCGCCGTCGATCCAGCCGAGGCTCTTCGTCGTCGTGAACTCGTCCGTCATCAGGAACTTGATGCGCTCCCACTGGCGCTCCTGGTTCTCCTTGTCGAGGCCGGAGACCTGGTCGAGCAGCGCCTTCAGGCACGGGGTGACGTCGGCGACGCAGGCTGCAAAGGCCTTCTGCGTGACGCGAACGAAATCCTCGACCACCTTCGGGTTCTTCTGCAAGTAAGCACCGTTGACGATCAGCGAGTTGCCATAAGGGTTGAGCCCGATGTCCTTCCAGTTGACATAGCCGAGGTCCTGGCCGAACTCGATCGCCTTCACATCGTGCTCGTTGTAGAAGTCGCTGATGATGTCGACGGTGTGGCTCTTCAGCGCCGCGACCTTCGCGGTGGGCCCGATATTGACGAAGCCGACCGCATCAGGCGCAAGGCCTGCAGCTTTGGCGAAGGCCGGCCACATCACGCGCGAGGCGTCCCCGGGCGGATTGCCGATCTTGTGGCCGGCGAAATCCTTCACCCCGTTCACGCCGTAGCTCTTCAGCCAGTAGAAGGTCTGGCCGGTGTTGGCGTAGACGCTCATCACCGCGACCGTGTCAGCGCCCTTGCTCTTGGCCACCAGCATGGTGGCGAGGTCGGCGACGCCGAACGGCGAGCCGCCCGAGCCGACCTTGGCGGCGGAGACGCCGGAGCCCTTGCCGGTCTCGATGGTGAGGTCGATGCCGGCCTTCTCGTACCAGCCCTGCGCCTTCGCGTAATAATAGGGCGAATGGTCGGCCGTGGGCGTCCAGTTCAGGATCAGGTTCACCGCCTCGCCCGCGTTCGCGGGCATGCCCGGCAAGCCGAGCATCAGGGTCACAACCGCCGACTGCAAACGCTTCATCGCTTGTCTCCTCATTGCCGCGACCCGGCTTGTCGCTCTCCCCATGTGAGGCTACCAATGCAACAAGCCCGCCCTCCACTTGTCAACTGTTTGGTTGGAAATGCCCGCAGAACGATCTGGCGACACCGTGCCGCAGCGGCGCGACCCGGTCGCCACCCGCAAGAAGCTGCTCACCGCGGCGCGCCTGGAGTTCGCCCGGCACGGCCTTGCGGGCGCCCGCGTCGACGAGATCGCCGAGCGCGCCGGCGTCAACAAGCAGCTCGTCTACCACTACTTCGGCGACAAGGACGCGCTCTACCTCGCCGTGCTCGAATGGGTCTATGAGGACATCCGCGAGCAGGAGCGCAGGCTCAATCTGGAAGGCCTGCCGCCCGACAAGGCGATCCGCCGGCTGATCGAAGCCTCGTTCGATCACCTGGCGGCAAACCCTGATTTCATCGTGCTTCTGAACGACGAGAACCGCGGCGGCGCCCGCCATGTCCGCGGTTCCACGCGACTGGAGGCGATGCATTCCCCGCTCGTGAAAAGCGTCTCCCACATCCTCCATGAGGGCGTGCGTTGCGGGCTGTTCCGCAAAGGGATCGACCCCGTCCAGCTTTACATCTCCATCGCGGGCCTCAGCTATTTCTTCTTCTCCAACACGCCGACGCTGTCGGCGATCTTCGGCAAGGACCTGTCGAGCCGCGCTCAGCGCCGTGCCCGGCGCAGGCATGTCGTCGACCTGGTGCTCCAGTCGCTCCGCCCTTAATCAACCAGATGGTTGAAACTTGCCCCCGGGACGGTTAGGCTGAGATCGTGGCCGAGAGCCGCGAACAACAGGGAGCAGAACGTGGCAGCCGACGGGGCACGCACAGCGCGCAGCTTTGCGATCATCCTGATCGTGCACCTCGCCGTGCTCGTGCTGTGGCAGGTCGCGGTCGACGCCTTCCACGTGCCGAAATTCATCCTGCCCTCGCCGCTCGCGACCGTGCAGACACTGGGAACCGCGAGCTACGCCTGGGGCTCCAACACGCTGGTGACGGCGATCGAGATCCTCGGCGGCTTCGCACTCGGCGCATTCGTCGGCGTCACCCTCGCGGTGATCTTCAGCTGGGCGCCGCTGGTCAGCATGGTGCTGCTGCCGCTGTTCGTGACGCTGAACATGATCCCGAAGGTTGCGCTCGGCCCGCTTCTGATCGTCTGGTTCTCCTACGGCATCGTGCCGAACATCCTGATTGCCTTCAGCATCTGCTTCTTCCCGATCCTGCTCACCACCGCCCGCGGCCTGCGCGAGGTCGAACCGGATCTGCTCGATCTCGTCAAATCGCTGCGCGGCTCGCGCTGGACGCTGTTCCGCAAGATCCAGCTGCCGGGATCGCTGCCTTACGTGTTCTCCGGCATGAAGGTCGGCGCCATCCTGGCGGTCGCCGGCGCCATCGTCGGCGAGTTCATCGCCTCCGAGCGCGGGCTCGGCTACCTCATGATCCAGGTGCAGTCCTCGCTCGACACCCCAGCGATGGTGATGGCCGTGGTGCTGCTGACGCTGCTCGGCGTCGCCCTCTACGGCCTCGTGCTCGCCCTTGAGCGCATGTTCGTGGTCGGCGATGCAAGACAGACTTGATAACGGCAGACCTGAAAACGGAAAACCTGACTGACCAAGGACCGACCGATGCTCCTCACCCGCCAGACGCTGCCGAAGACCATTCCTGACATCGCCGCGCTCGACGATCTCCTGTGCCGGCCGACCCAGGCGCTGATCGACGACCTCGACAAGGTCGAGGGCGACATCATGATCCTCGGCGTCGCCGGCAAGATGGGCCCGACGCTGGCGGGGCTCGCCAAAGCCGCCGCGCCGGATCGCCGCGTCATCGGCGTCGCGCGCTTCAGCGAGGCGGGCGTCAAGGACTGGCTGCATCGGCGCGGCGTCGAGACGATCAATTCCGACCTGCTCGACGAGGCCGCGATCAACGCGCTGCCGAAGGCGCCCAACATCGTCTTCATGGCCGGCCGCAAGTTCGGCGCCGAGGGCGATCTGTCGCTGACATGGGCGATGAACGCGCATGTCCCGGCCCTTGTCGCGCAGGCCTTTCCGTCGTCGCGGATCGTGGCGTTCTCGACCGGCTGCGTCTATCCCTTCGTGCCGGTCGACGGCAAAGGCGCGACCGAGGACATGGCGCCAAATCCGCCCGGCGAATACGCCCAGTCCTGCGTCGGCCGCGAGCGCATGTTCGAGTATTTTTCGCGCAAGTTTTCGACGCCGGGCCGGCTGTTCCGGCTCAATTACGCGATCGACATGCGCTATGGCGTGCTGCACGACATCGCCACCAAGGTCCTCACCGGCACGCCGATCGACGTCAGCCTGGGCCATGTCAATTTCATCTGGCAGGGCGATGCGTCCGCGCAGGCGCTGCGCTGCCTCGCCCATTGCACGGCGCCGACCTCGCCGATCAATGTCAGCGGTCACGAGATCCTGGCGGTGCGCGATCTCGCGGCGAAATTCGGCGCAAGGTTCGGCCGCGCCCCGATGCTGACCGGCGAGGAGGAGCCGACGGCGTGGCTGACCGACACCTCGCAGGCGGTCGAGCTATTCGGCCTGCCGGTCGTCGACACCGAGCAGTTGATTGCCTGGACCGCCGACTGGGTGTCCCGCGCCATGCCGAGCCTCGGCAAGCCCACCAAATACGAGGTGCGCGATGGCCGCTACTGACACCCCGCCCATCATCAAGCTCGGCGTGAACGATGCCATCGCCGGGCTCGTGCTGTCGGTCGAGGCGCACTGGAACCAGACCGAAGAGGACTGGCGCATTTTCCTGCGCGACGGCGTCGTGTTCGGCATTCGCGATGGCATGCGGCTGGTCGCGACAGCGGCACTGCTGCCCTATTCCGGCAGCAACGCCTGGATCAGCATGGTGCTCGTATCAGGCACGCATCGCCGCCGTGGCCTTGCGACGCGCCTCGTCGACGCCTGCCTGGAGACGGCGCGCAGGAACGGCCTGACCAGCTGGCTCGACGCGACCCCCGACGGTGCTGCCGTGTACGGGCCGCTCGGCTTCACGCCGACCCTGCAATTACGGCGGCTGAAATTGGTCAATTCAGCGCAAGCGTCGGCGCGACCGCCTTCGGCCGCGACGCTTGACGCGCTTTGTGCGCGGGACCGGCGGGTCACCGGTTTCGACCGGACCGCCCTCCTGACCGCCTTCGCACAGCGCTTCGGCTCGCGTATCGTCGCTTCGAATGGATGCATCGCGCTGGTCCGCGACGGCAGAACCGCGCGCCACATCGGTCCCTTGTTCGCAGATCATGCCGTCGAAGCGCTGGCCCTGGTCCAGGCGATCGCGCGATCCGAGACCCGCCCCCTCCTGCTCGACGCCGTCGCCTCGCAAGGCGCGTTCCTGGAGGGATTGACCGCTTCGGGCTGGACCGTCGAACGCCCGTTCCAGCGCATGCGCTTCGGCCCCGCCACCACTGCTGCCGAGGAAATGCCATTCGCCGTCGCCGGCCCTGAATTTGGATAGGACATCATGCACCACAGCCAGATCAACGCCGACGTTCGCAAGCTGATTGCCGACGGCACCGTGCTGCCGGCGCACCCTCTCGCGCTCACCGCCGAACGAAAGCTCGACAAGAAGCATCAGCGCGCGCTGACGCGCTACTACATCGACGCCGGCGCCGGCGGCCTTGCGGTCGGCGTGCACACGACGCAGTTCGCGATCCGCGACGTCGGCCTCTACCGTCCCGTGCTGGAGCTCGCCGCCGAGACCGCCGCGAGCTGGACCAGGCGTCCGCTGGCGATGGTCGCGGGACTTGCCGGTCCGACCAGACAGGCAACCGCTGAAGCGCGCACCGCGCGCGACATCGGCTACCACGCCGGCCTGCTCAGCCTTGCCGCGATGAAGAGCGCCTCCGAGGACGAGATTATCGCGCACTGCACCGCGGTCGCCGCCGAAATTCCGTTGGTCGGCTTCTATCTCCAGCCGGCCGTCGGCGGCGTCATCCTGTCGAGCCAATTCTGGCAACGCTTTGCCTCGATCGACAATGTGATCGCAATCAAGATCGCGCCGTTCAACCGCTACCGCACGCTCGACGTGCTGCGCGGCGTCGCAGCCGCGGGTGCGCTCGACCGCGTCGCGCTCTACACCGGCAATGATGACCATATCCTGCTCGATCTCATGCTGCCGTTCGACCTGCGCGACGACGGCGTCACCACGCGCACCTATTTCAAGGGCGGACTGCTCGGCCATTGGTCGGTGTGGACGGCGAGCGCCATCAAGCAATTCGAGCGCTGCAAGGCGGCGCGGCACAAGGACAGCGTGCCGGCCGACCTGCTCGCGCTCGATGCCCGCGTCACCGATTGCAACAGCGCCTTCTTCGACGTCGCCAACAATTTCCACGGCTGCATCGCCGGCTGCCACGAGATCCTGCGGCGTCAGGGCCTGATGCAGGGGCTGTGGTGCCTCGATCCGGCCGAGGGCCTCAGCCCCGGCCAAAAGGAGGAGATCGACCGCGTCTGCCGCGAGCACGCCGACCTCAGCGACGATGACTTCGTGGCCGCCAACCTCAGCAAATGGCTGGCATGACGGACGAGCCCTTCATCAGCCTGCGCGGCGTCCGGAAAGTCTACCGCAGCGGCGGCGCGGAGTTTCTCGCCGTCTCCGACGTCACCATGGACGTGCAGGAAGGCGAGCTCGTCTCGCTGGTCGGCCCGTCCGGCTGCGGCAAGACGACGGTGATGAAGATTCTGGCCGGCCTGCACGGCGCCGACGGCGGCACCGTGAAGATCGGCAGCGCCAGGAGCCCGTTCGATCCGACCCGCGACATCGGCATGGTATTCCAGCAGGCGCTGCTGCTGAAATGGCGCACGATCCTGGACAACGTGCTGCTGCCGGCCGAGATCGTGGGGCTACCGATGAAAGCCGCGCGCGAGCGGGCGCGCGATCTGCTCAATCTGGTCGGGCTTGCCGGCTACGAGCAGAAATATCCGCAGCAGCTGTCAGGCGGCATGCAGCAGCGCACCGCCATCGCGCGGGCCTTCATCCACGATCCCAAGCTGATCCTGATGGACGAGCCGTTCGGCGCGCTGGACGCCTTGACGCGCGAGCAGATGAACCTGGAGATGCTGCGGATCTGGCGCGAGAGCGGCAAGACCATCATCTTCGTCACGCATTCGATCCAGGAAGCGGTGTTCCTGTCCTCGCATTGCGCCGTGCTGACCGCGGGCCCGGCGAAGATGGCCGACTACTTCCCGATCGAGCTGCCCTTCCCGCGCGACCTTCCGCTCAAGACAACGGATGCGTTCGGTGCCTATGCGCGGCGCATCTACGCAAAGCTCGGGCTGGGCGCGGCGTAGACCGCTCCCTCCGCCGTCATTCCGGGGCGCGACGAAGTCGCGAGCCCGGAATCCATCGGGCGGCAAGACACGCGGTGAAATGGATTCTCAGATGCGCAATTGCGCATCATAGCTCCCGCCAAGAGGCGCGCCCCGGAATGACAGTGTCCTTCGGATCACGCCTGAAAACACCGCGCCCTCTTGCTGCAATCAGGTCTTGTTGCGCATCTTGCTGAGCAAATAGTTGTCGTAGAAGTTTTCCGCGATCTGCGTGTAGAACAGCAGCTCCTTCATATACGCGTCGTGGCTCTCCTTGGTCCGCTTGAACAGGTCGCTCTTGGCCGCGAGCTCGTTCAGGTGCTCCTGGGTCGCGTTGTAGCAAGCCTCCAGCACCGGCTGCGGGAACGCCTTCAGCTCGGCGCCGTTGGCGATCAGCCGCTTCAGCGCCGCCGGGTTCACGCTGTCGTACTTCTCGAGCATCCAGGCGCCGGCCGCAGAGGCCGCCTGGTTGACGATGGCCTGGTAGTGTTTGGGCAGCGAAGCCCACTTCTCGTCGTTGACGATCATGTGCAGCATGGCGCCGCCTTCCCACCAGCCGGGGAAGTAGTAGTATTTGGCCACCTTCTGGAAGCCGAGCTTCTCGTCGTCATAGGGACCGACGAATTCGGCGGCGTCGATCGAGCCCTTCTCCAGGGCCGAATAGACGTCGCCGCCGGCGAGCTGCTGCGGCACGATGCCGAGGCGCGCCAGCACATGGCCGCCCATGCCGGCGATGCGGAATTTGAGGCCCTTGAGATCGTCGACGGTCTTGATCTCCTTGCGGAACCAGCCGCCCATCTGGGTGCCGGAGTTGCCGCAGAGGATCGCATGCGCCTTGAACGGCTTCAGCGCCTCGTTGGCGAGATCGGCGCCGCCGCCGAAATACCACCAGGACTCCTGATGGCGATGGTTCATGCCGAACGGCGCGCCGGTGGCATAGGCCAGCGCCGGCTCCTTGCCGATGTAGAAGTAGAGCGGCGTCTGCGCCATCTCGACGGAGGCCGCGCTGACGGCGTCGAGCGCCTGCAAACCGGGGACGAGCTCGCCGGCCGCAAAGGTCTGGATCTGGAATTTGTTGTCGGTGGCGTCAGCGACGTATTTCGCGAAGGTCTGCGCCGTGCCGTAGATCGTGTCGAGCGATTTCGGGAAGCTCGAGGTCAGGCGCCATTTGATCTCGGGCGCGCCTTGCGCAATCGCGGGTGCAGCAACCAGCGTCGTCGCGCCGGCGACCGCGCCACCCTTGAGGAATGTACGGCGTTTCATGATGGGGTCTCTCCCTAAAGCAAGGCTTCAAATGGATGGCCTGGGCCACGGTCTTCGCAGACCGTTTGCCCGTTCCCGTCGCCGAGTTCAAGGTGTTCCGGATCAAGTGTCCTGGAGGAAGATCGACAGCGCTCGCTGCAATTCCTTGTACGCGCGCGGCCCGATCTTGGCGGCGAGGGTCTTCTCGCTTTCGGCGATCGACGGCCGCAAGCGGCCGAGGAGCGCGGCGCCGGTCTGGGTCACATACAGCACGTAGTAGCGGCGGTTGACGGCGGAGGCCGAACGCTGCACCAGCCCGCGCCGCTCCAGATGATCCACCAGCCGCCCGAGCCCCGCCCGCTCGATCGACAAGGATTGCGCGATGGCAAGCTGATTGACGCCGGGATTGGCTTCGATCACCGACAACACGGAGAACTGCGCCGGACTGATGTCGAAGGCGGCCAGCCGCCGGCTGACATCCCTGAACACCCAGAGCTGGGCCCGCCGGATGCGATAGCCGAGTGAACGGGACAGATCGTCCGAGGCAAGCAGCTTTGGCCGGGCGGGCTTTCCGGCCGGCGCGGCACGCGAGGCGGATCGCGCCGGCTTTGCAACCTGCGCCCTGCGCGACGCTCCCTTCGGGGATCGCTTCCTGACGCCAGCCTTCTCCGGCTCCATCGACGACCATCTTTCACAAGCCGGCGCGGCGGCATCCGCCCGGTGGTCCGGGATTCGAACGCCAAGTCTATCGCAGCGGACCGGGATCGAGAAGCCGCGCGGCGTCGCGCCTTGCCGATGCAGCTTCTACGACAGGTTGCACCGCGGACTCGCGTGTTGCGTCATGTTGACACGGCAACATCGCTTGCCTAAGGATCGGGAAAACCTGCCGTCGCACGAGCAGGCTTCAGGGGAGCTAACGTCGGTGCCTGCATCAGGGAACGGCGACGATCCGCATGCCATCGCGCATCGCGGCGACACGATTGCGGCCGTCGGCGCATTGCGTTCCGCGCGCTGCGATCCGCATCGCGAAGCTCCCCGGCCTCCCGACGACCAGGACGTCCCGACCGACAGCGACATCGCTTGCAGCCTTGACGACGCCTGCCGCAACGGCCGGCGCCGCACGATGTCGCGTGGACGACCGCTGCTTTCGACAATCATCAAGCTGGAGGGCATGACATGAAACGGTTACTTCTCGCCTCGACCATTGTTGCCGGTTGGACGGCTTTCGGCCCGCAGGCAATGGCCCACGGCCTGCCGCCGAGTGGTGTTGCCCCGCGCGCGTCCTGCACGGCCCTCACCGGCCTCACGCTGCCGAACACGCAGATCCTGAGCGCGACCCAGAAGGCGGGCTACTGCAACGTGATCGGCATCATCAACAAGCGCGTCTCGACGCAGGACCCCGATCATTTCACTTACGGGATCGGCTTCGCGCTCAACCTGCCCGATACCTGGCATGGCCGTTTCGAGATGATGGGCGGCGGCGGCACCGACGGCAGCCTCCAGGCCGATCCGCAGGGCGCCGCCGGCGTCGAGCTCGGTCAGGGCTGGGCCGTGGCCGCCGACGACGGCGGGCATGAAGACAACGCCAGCAATCCGGTCGGCGGACATCAGGACGACGATGCCAATGCCGGTGGCTCCGCGCATTTCGCGATCGACGCCCAGGCGCGCAGGGACTACGGCTACAACGGCATCGAAAAGACCGCGACGATCTCGAAGCAGATCATCTCCTATTACTACGGCCTCGACACCGTCTATTCCTACATCACGGGCTGCTCGAACGGCGGACGTGACGCCATGATGGCGTCGCAGCGCTTCCCCTGGCTGTTCGACGGTGTGATCTCGCAAAATCCCGGCTTCAACCTGCCACAGGCGGCCCTTGCGGAAGCCTGGAACGAGCAGGTGCTGGGCACGCTCGCCACCAGCAAGGACGTCAACGGACAGCCCTTCATTCCCGACACGTTTCCAGTGCAGGATCTCCAGGTGGCCTCGGCCGCGATCCTGAGCGCCTGCGACGCGCTCGACGGGCTGGTCGACGGCATCGTCGACAATTATCACGCCTGCACGGCGAAGAAGGTGTATCCGGCGCTCGCCAGCTACACCTGCGGCACCGGCTCGCACGGCAGCACGCCGCATGGCGGCACGTGCCTGACGGGCGCGCAGGTGGACGCGCTGAAGAAGATCTATGCCGGGCCGGTCAATTCCCGCGGCCAACGGCTCTATTCGAACTGGTTCTGGGATGCCGGCATCTGGACGCCGCCCACCGCGCCCGGCGCGGGCTGGCAACTATGGAACGTCGTCACCGCGCCGGTGCCGAACGTCAACACCGCGATCAACCTGACGCTCGGCGCGGGCGCGATCCCGATGATCTTCCAGACCCCGCCCGTCGTCACGCCCGTCAACGGGCCGAACGGCCAGGAAGCCTTCGTGTTCCGCTTCAACTTCGACACCGACGCGCCGAAGATCTTCGCGAAGACGCAAGCCTATCCTGAAAGCAGCATGGACTTCATGGCCGCGGTCTCGACCGACCTGCGGCCGTTCAGGGCGCGCGGCGGCAAGCTGATCGTCTCCTCCTCCGTCAATGACGGCATTTTCTCCGGCGCTGCCATCGCCCGCTGGTATCGCAACATGGACAGGCGCATGAACGGGCGCGCGACCGACTTCGCGCGGCTGTTCATGGTGCCGAACATGGCCCATTGCGGCGGCGGTGCGGCCACCGCGAGCTTCGCGCAGAACGAGGTCAAGGCCATCACCGACTGGGTCGAGAAAGGCATCGCGCCTGAACGCATTGTCGCGACCAATACCAACGCCACCTCGCCCTACCCGACCGGCGGACTTTTTGATCCGCGCATTGCCATGAACTTCCCGGCCAGCGGCACGAGGCCGCTATGCGTCTATCCGAAGATTGCAGCCTACAAGGGCAGCGGCATGACCAACGATGCCGGCAATTTCGCCTGCATCGACCCCGGCTTCAGGCCGGGCGGCGACCACGACTTCCATGATGACGACGATGGGCATGGCGACGGCAGGCCCTGATCGTCCTGCTTCCTCTCGTGCCCCGGACGCAGCGCAGCGTCTCCCTCGCGATGCGAAGCATCGTCGAGCGCGATGCGCTGCTGAGCCGGGGCCCATCCATCCGCCATGCCGAGTGGCCATCTGGGTCCCGGCTCTGCGCCGCAGCGCTGTAAGCGTTGCGGCTTGTCCGGGACACGAGCAGATTCTCACGAGGCCTCAGCCTGCTCATACATTCCGGCGACGAAATCGCCGAATGTCGGTGCGAGCGGCAGCACGTAGCCCCATTCGTTCGACATCGCCTCGGCAAGCGTCCAGGGCTTCTCGTATTCGGCGATCTCGTGATCGATGAACCAGATCTTGCCGAAATGCGCCTTGTCGATCGTCATGCAGATCGGGTTGCCGCCGTGGTCGCTCATGATCCAGAGGAGTTCATCGACGGTCGGCCATTGCGGAGTCTGACGCGTCTGGACCAGCGAGCATTCATCGCGCCGCAATCCCAGCACCTCCTGGACCGCGCCGGCCCAGTGCCCTTGCGGCCAGTTGAACTCGGCAGAGCCCTGGAAATAGCCGCCGGCGCAGACCATCAGGAACTGGCGATACTCGTCCGGCAAGCGGCAGCCGATGGATTTTTCGAATGCCTCGAGCGCTGCGAGCGTCGGTTGCTCCGCGCGGGCGCGATCAACGCCGGCAATGAAGTCTGCGATATTCATGCGATCCCGTTCCTCGGCGCAGAAGCGCGCCACGCCTTCGTCGCAGGCATTCGGGAGCGGGTTCGACGATTGGAGGGGAGTAACGGCTGTCTCAGAGCAGCTTCGCGCTGACGAACAGCGCGCGCACGGCGTTGGTCGCCTGCACCGCGAGCATGGCGTTGCCGGCGGCGCCTTCCAGGGCCGAGATGGCTTCCTCGTGCAGCGTGCGGAATTCCATCCACTCGACCGACTTGAAGTTGGTGAGGAATTGATAGGCCTGGCCGACGGTCGCGATCGCCAGCGTGTCACCGTTCAGCTTGATCTTGAACGTCGTACGCAGCGGGGTCTCGGAATTCTGGGGATCACTCATGGGCTGCTTCTGGACAAGGACGGCTTAACGAAGGGGAAACGGCAGCCCCGCCGCGGCAGGCAAATATCAGGAGTCGGTGCTGCCGCGCTGTGACGCGGTCGCCGATCCTCTCAGGCTCGGCACCACGACCAGGCGGTTGAACTCGCCGTTGTCGTAGGCCTTGAGGAAGCGCTCATAGTCCTTGATCGAGACGCAGCCGTTGGAATCGCCGCGCGGCCCGAGCATGTAGCTGTGGGTGAGAAGGCCGACGCGGCCGAGCGCGCTGGTGCCCTCGGCGGGCGTCAAGCGCAGCGCGCGGATGCCGTGGAACAGCTTTTCGCGCGGCTTCAGATCGTAGGTCGCCGGCGGGGTCGCGCCCACCATGCGCTGGTCCACATGCTGGGGGTCGTCCATCAGCGCGCCCATGCCCGAATGCGCTTCCAGCGCGAGGCCGCTCGGCAGGTAAAGCGCCTTGGCCGAGATGTCGTAGACCGCCGTGCGCGAATCATAGCCGAGGGCGGCGAGATCCGGCGCCTTGCTGAACAGGCCATCGCCGGGGGTCAGCGAGGCCAGCTTGATCTTGTCGGTGAATTTTTCGAAGAAGTTGCGGTTGTCGACCCTGGGGGTGGTGTCGGCATAGGCCTGGCTGGACGCGATCTGGGCCGAGAAGTCCGCCTGCACCGGCCGCGAACGCGGCATCGGGACCGCGTCGGCACGCTCCGAGGGCCGCCTCTCGTCAACCGCCGTCCGGTCATCTTCGGTCAGGGTCGAGCGCCAGTCGTCGCCCTGGAGTTTCTGGGCCAGCATCGCCTTGGCATCGCGCAGCTTGAGCTGGACCGCATTCAGGGCAGAGCGCTCCAGCGTCCGCAGGCCGAGCTCGCGGGCGGGCGCGCTGCCAGATGCCGAAGCAAAACGGTCCTCGAAGGAAGGGGCATTGGCCGGCGGTAGCGCGGCGGAAACCAGCGGGGTCGAATCGCCCATATCGGCGACCCAGGCGGCGGCACCGAGCGACAGCGCAACAGCGGCCAGAGACAGCAGAATCGTCTCGGCCCGCCCGATACGGCGGCGCGACAACAGCCTCTCGGCTCTTGCGGTGTCGGAAACCATCAGATCCCCAAATCGACCCCCGGGGAGACCCACCCCCACCCGGAGACTCTCTATACCAGCTACCACATTGGGAGCCAAAAGTTAGGCATAATCACGGCCGTCAAGGCACCCCCAAGGTATCCAATGACCGCTCCTTTCGATCTAGACCGGTTCGTCCAGGCCCAAAACCCGGTCTATCCCACCGTGACCGGGGAGCTGTCCCGGGGCCGGAAGCAGAGCCACTGGATGTGGTTCATTTTCCCGCAGGTCGCCGGCCTCGGCTTCAGCGCCATGGCGCAGCGCTACGCCATCGGCTCGCGCGCGGAGGCCGAGGCCTATCTCGCCCACCCTGTCCTTGGCCCGCGCCTGATCGCGTGCACCAGGCTCGTGCTCGCCGTTCAGGGGCGGACCATCAACGCGATCCTCGGCGCGCCTGACGACGCCAAATTCCGCTCCTCGATGACGCTGTTCGGCGCGGTGTCCGATGATCCCATTTTCAATGAAGCGCTTGCCCGGTACTTCGCCGGCGAGCGCGACGGCGCGACGCTGGAGATCCTCGCAAAGCTCGATCAGCCGTCCAGCTGAGCTCGCGCGGCGGCAAGCAGCGTAAACCCGGGATTAACACGGGCGACCTATCGTCCGTGGAAAATAATTCTCCCCGCGCCAATTGCCGGACAGAACATGAAAATCGGAACGCTCCTGACCACCGCCATCGTCTCGCTCTCGACCGTCGGCGGCGGCCTCGCCGTCTACGTCGCCGTGACGAAATATCAGACGATGGAGCGGATCACCGAAGCACAGGGGCGGCTCGCGATCGTCCGCGCCGTCGGCGACATCCCGCGCTATCTCAACCCCGAGCGCGGCTTTTCGACCAACATCCTCTATGGACCGGCGACGGTGGACCCGGCGCTGCTCGCCGAGCAGGACAAGCTGCGCAAGCAGACCGACGGCGCCCGCGACCGGATGAACGCGTTGCGCAAGGACCTTCCCGGCCCGTTCGACGACGGCGCCACCACTGGCAACAACATCGACGGCATCAATTCGAAATTCACCGCGCTGCGCGAGGCCATCGACAAGGCGCTCGCGGGACCGGCGGACGCGCGCAAGGACGCCGCCAAGAAGATCGTCGCCGACAACGCCGTGCTCAACGGCGCCGTGACCGCGCTGCTCAACGAGCAGGTCCGCCGCATGGCGATCCTCAACGGCGACGCCTACCGGCAGGCGAGCTATGCCAACATCGCGATGACGCTGCGCGACGTCGGCGGCTTCAACTCCAGCCTGCACAAGAACCTCGTCGGGGGCAAGAAACCGGCGACGGACACCGAGAAGGCCGAGATCAGCCGCTCGCAGGGCCGCAACGACCAGATCGTGATGGCGTTGCTGGAATTGCGCGGCAATCCGGCAACGCCGGCGAACGTCGCCGCTGCGCTGGAGAAGTTCAACGCGGTCTATATCGAGGAGTTCGGCCGCGAGCTCAAGCTGGTGAAGGACGGTGCGATCAGCGGCAAGTACGAACACGACATGGACACCTATTACGCCGCGACGCAGCGCGGCCTCGGCACCATCATCGAGGTCCGCGACGCGCTTTACGACAATGCGGAGCAGATCCTGGCGGGCGCCTCCTCGGCTGCACGCACCAGCTTCACCGTCGCGCTCCTCGGCCTTGTCGCCGTGCTGATCGCCAGCATCGGCCTCGTCGTGACGGTGCGCCGCCGCGTCTGCGCGCCCATCGTCGGCCTGACCACGCGGATGTCGCGGCTTGCCGAAGGCAACGTTGCCGAGGAGATCCCCGGCGCCGAGCGCTCCGACGAGATCGGGGCGATGGCCGCGGCCGTGCAGGTGTTCAAGGACAACATGATCCGGGCCGACCGGCTCGCCGCCGAGAAGCAGGCCGAGAACGACGGCAAGATGCGCCGCGCGCAGGCGCTCGACGAGCTCACCCGCGCGTTCGAAGCCAAGGTCACCGAGCTCGTCGGCGGACTTTCGAAAGCCTCCTCCACCATGGAAAGCACGGCGCAGTCGATGACCTCGACCGCGGCCCAGACCAACAGCCAGGCCGCGGTCGTCGCCGCGGCCTCCGAGCAGACCTCCAGCAACGTCCAGACGGTCGCCAGCGCGACCGAGGAGTTGACCTCCTCGATCTCCGAGATCGGCCGTCAGGTCGCACAAAGCACCGAGATCGCGGCCCGCGCCGTCGACAACGCCCGCCGCACCGGCGACACGGCACGTACGCTCGCCGAGGGCGCGCAGAAGATCGGCGACGTCGTCACCCTGATCCAGAGCATCGCCGAGCAGACCAATCTGCTGGCGCTGAACGCGACCATCGAGGCCGCCCGCGCCGGCGACGCCGGCCGCGGCTTTGCCGTGGTCGCATCCGAAGTGAAGTCGCTGGCCGGCCAGACCGCCAAGGCCACGACCGAAATCTCCGAGCAGATCACGGCGATCCAGTCTGCGAGCGACGAGACCGTCGCCGCGATCCGCAACGTCGCCGACGTCATCGCCGAGATCGACCAGATCGGCACCGCGATTGCCGCGGCGATCGAGGAACAGGGTTCGGCGACCAAGGAGATCGCCCGCAGCGTGCAGGAAGCCGCCCGCGGCACCCAGGAAGTGAACACCAACATCTCAGGCGTGCAGCGCGCCGCCGACGACACGGGAGCTGCCGCACGCGAAGTGCTGGGCGCGGCCGAGCAGCTCTCGACGCAGTCGCGCGATCTCGCCGGACAGTTCGACCGCTTCCTCGGCGAGGTCAGGGCCGCCTGACGCTGCCGCTCGCTCAAGCTCAATAAGGCGGCGCCTTGCGCGCCCGCTGCGCCTTGGCCGCCTCGATCCACCAGGCGAGGTCGTCGGCAAAGCGCGGGAACGAACGCTCCAGCGCCTTGCCGCCCTCGCCGATCGGCTCGGAATCCGCCGACAGCGTCTGCGCGATCGGGCCGACGCCGATGGTGCTCGACACCACCACCATGCCCATTTCCGACAGCGTGCCGTGCCAGGCGGTCGAGGCGCGCGCGCCGGACAGGCGGCCGGCGGAGTAGCTGACGATCGCGGCCGGACGCCAGAACCATTCTTCGAGGAAATGGTCGGTCAGATTCTTCAATCCGGGCTGAATGCCCCAATTGTATTCGCCGGTGACGAAGACAAAACCGTCCGCGTCGCGGATCTGCCCGGCCAGCTTCTCCAGCGCCTCGGGCGCTGCGCCCTTGGGATATTCCTTGTACATGCGGTCGAGCATCGGCAGGCCGATCGCCTTGGCGTCGATGAACTCGACATCCTCGCCGCGCTCGCGCAGGCGATTGATGACAAAATTCGCAAGGCGGATGCCCATGCGGTCGGAACGGTAGGAACCGTAGAGGACGAGGATGCGATTGCTCATGGCTGAAGGCTAGCACAAAACCGGAGTCCGGCCCCAACCCATTTGTCGTGCTAGCGCCTGCGTCCGCGCTCCAGCGTCTCCGACGGCGCCTCGCCGAACCGGTCGCGATAGCTTCTGGAGAAATCGCTGAGATGCCAGAAGCCGAAGGCCAGCGCGACGGCCTTGACGCTATCGGCGCCCGCCAATAGCCGCAGGCGGACCAACCACAGCCGCCGCAGGCGCAGGTAACGGTGCAGGCTCATGCCGCGATAGCGGCGGACGACATCATGCAAGGTGCGGACGGAAAGGCCGAGCTCGCGCGCGATCTCCTCGCTGTAGATGGGCTGGGCGAGATCGCCGGACAACAGCGCGCGGATGTCCTGAAAGATCTTGAACTGCCGCTCGTCGTTCGGCCTCACCGTCCATCGCGCCGAAACCAAGTTGGCGAAGACGGCGTCGACCGCGCCGAACAGGGACTCCTTCATCGCCGCCGCCTTCAGCGGCGCCTCGGTGGGATCGATGGGCTCGGACGCGGCGGCCACCACCTCCCTGACCACGTTCCGCAACCCATTCAACGCCAATGTGCTGGCCTCAAAGATCTTGAAATTGGAACGCGTCTCGGGCCAGCCGCGGTTCTTGACCTCTGGTCGGAAGACGACCGAGGCGATTTGCCGCTGCACTTCCTCGATGGTGTTGTAGGCCGCGCCGCCGCTGCCGATGACGACGACCGCGCGGTCGCGTTGCGCACCGTTGAAGCGAATGGGAACGTCGAGGTCGTCCATCGCAAAACCAACCGCCGTGCAATCCGCGATGAGTTCAGCGTCCACAACCCGCGGAAAAGCGCGCGTCACGTTCACGTCGCAGCCTGGCAATTGCAGGATGATCTGCTCAGCCGCGATCCTTCGCACAAACGGTGTGAACTCGAAGTTCAGACCGCGGATCGCGTTGCGAAACTCATCGACGTCGGAAAAGCGAAATATCTTTGGCGCCAGTGTTGGCGCATCATCATCGCTGGTCATGGCAAAATGAAAACCGCGTCAGGAAAAATACGCGTGTCCGGGGTGAAAGCGCGGACCTGAATTCCCCCCTTTCGGTTGCCCCGTTAGACCGAAAAAATCATCCTAGTCTGTCTCGATCAGTTGGCGAGGGTCCAATTCAAAGGACAAGTTGACGGTTGGCGTCCTGCCAAATTTCGATAGCGTTTCCGGTAAAGCGGGCGGTGCGCTGATACCTGAAGGGTCAAAGTCTAAAATCCAAATTAACAACTTTAAGGCGCAATAGAACTCGTTCATTCGTTTTTTTTGAGATTCAGGCCCTGCCGTGATGGCAAATTCGCCTGCAGATATTCTTTTGGAGTTGGAAGAGGCGATCGCGGCCTGCTCGCCAGAGCGCTGCGGGCGTATCCTGTCAGGCATTGTCCATCTGCTCACAACCAGCCGCGACCGGCCTCAGGAGCTGCTCGTCAACGTCGTCGACGGTGTCCTCCTCCGACTGGCAAACCGGGTCGCTCCGGATTCGCTGATTCAGCTCAGCCGAGCGCTCGCCGAGTTGCCTGTTGCGCCGCAAGAGACATTGAGGCACCTCGCCTCGCACGAGGACTCCGCCGTCGCATGTCCGATCCTGCTCAAATCGCAGGCGCTGTCCGCCGCTGACCTCGAGACGGTCGCAACGTCCTGCGGCGAAAGCCATCGACTTGCAATCGCGTCTCGCGCGCGCGTCGAAGCGGCTGTAGCCGAGGTGCTGGTCATACGCGGCGGCCGCACGGTCTGCCTTGCGCTGCTAAGGAACCCGGGAGCCCGGTTCTCCGACGCGGCCTATACTGCACTCGTCGAGAATGGCTCGGCGGATGACGCGATCACGAAGGCGCTGGCGCTGCGGCCCGGTACACCAGATCTGGTCGTGCGCAGGCTGCTCTCCATCTCGCCAGGCAAGGCCTTGGCCAAGCCCAGCGCCTTTGCCGCACCGGGACAGGGCGCCGCACCGGGCGTCGCGGCCGCCCTCATTGCTCCAAAGCGGCCTTGCTCGGCCGACTATGCGAGCGCAAGGCCGGAAATCGTCGCCCTCAACCGGGTCGGCAAGCTCAACGATTCGACAGTGAACCGCTTTGCGATCCGCGGCGAGACCGCCAACCTGTTCACGGCGCTCTCCGTGCTCTCGGGAGCCCCGATCGAGATCGTTGAGCATGTCATGATCGATGACGACTGCGAGGCCCTTGTCATGGCCTGCCGCGCTTCGCGCCTGAACTGGGCGACCACGCTCGCGATCCTGAGCAACCGAGGCGGTGCACGTCTCTCCTTTGCCGAGCGCGAACGCGCGCAGCAGATCTTCGAAACGCTCCTCTTGTCGACCAGCCAATGGACGGTGCGGTGGGGGGAAATCGCGGCAGGTGCCAACACCAGCGATGGGAGAAATCGCTGTACAAAAACGGGGGTTAGCCGATGAGGTTCGACGGTCGCAAGGCGCTTCGCGTACGGATGGATCACAAGCAGCCTGTCAACCTGATGGGTTCGGACGGCACCTGGCGACGCAGTTGCGTCCTGCTCGACGTCTCGCAAACGGGCGCCAAGCTCGAGGTCGAGGGCACGCTGGACGTTCTTCAGGCCAAGGAATTCTTCATGCTGCTGTCGTCGACGGGACTAGCCTACCGTCGCTGCGAGCTGGTCTGGATCGACGGCACCATGGCCGGCGTGCACTTCATCACCTCAGACGGCAAGAAAAAACCGGCCAGCGCACCGGCGGCCGCCGCGCAGACTTCCGTTCAAAGCAAATAGGCCCAGGGATCATCGATTTCTTTGAACTCCCGGTAGAAACAGGTGCAACGTGCAGAACGCGCGAACCATATCCCGCCCCGTCAAAGGCGACGGCGGCATTCGAGAGCCGGATGCGATACGCCCGTTCGTGCATGTTCTGGCCGATTCCTCCGACAAATTGTGGGGCGTCTGCTCGATGCTCGAGCGGCAATTTGCCGTCGCCGGCGAACGGCTCGACGCCGCGCCCAAGCTGTCGCAAGTTCCCTTCGCAATCGTCGTCCGCGCCGAGTTGCGTGACATCGAAAGCATCGCGGCTATCAAGAAGCGGGCTGCCAAGCTGGCGAAGGCCACGAAGCGGATCTTCCTAGTCGAGCACTCCTCTCACACAACTGTATCGCAAGCCTACGCGCTCGGCGCCACGCTCGTTCTCCCCGGGGCGATCAACAGGATCAAGCTGCTGGCAGCGCTGGCTGATCCGGCCGAGCCTGTGTCTGCTTCCTCAAGCGGCACAACGCAGCTGGACAATGCGGCAGCAGCCGCGGCAACCGCCATCGCGTCGATGTTCACGGCCGTCACGCTCGGCGAGCCGCTTGATGTCGCCGGCACCAGGAAAGCCGGTCGCCAGATTGCCGATCGTATCACCCAGCACGGCCTGTCGGAATGGCTCACGACGGTGCGGCGCCACCACGAGGGCACCTATCAGCACTGCCTGCTCGTGACCGGCGTCGCCATCGACTTCGGCCTCAGCCTCGGCGTCGGCAGGGCCGATCTGGAACGCCTCTACTCGGCCGCCATGTTCCACGACATCGGCAAGGCTCAGATCCCGCTCGCCATCCTCGACAAGCCGGGCCGCCTCGACGCCGAGGAGCGCGCTCTGATCGAAACGCATCCGACCGCGGGCTATGAGTTTCTGAAAGGGCACGAGGGGATTTCGCCTGAAATCCTCGATGCCGTGCGTCATCATCACGAATATCTCGACGGCAGCGGGTATCCGGATGCGCTCTGCGCCGAGAGCATCGGCGATATCGTGCGGATCCTCACGATCTCGGACATCTTCGCAGCGCTGATCGAGCATCGCCACTACAAGCCGACGATGCCGCGCGTGGAAGCCTACAATATTCTCTGTGGGATGACTGGAAAGCTGGAGAAGGCGCTGGTCGCCTCGTTCAAGCGGGTCGCGCTGACGCGATAGCCCGGGAAACCGGCGAGCGCCTCCATGCGATAATTGCAGCCGACAATTGCTGCCGAACGCTAGTGCGTCGCCCGGTATTTGGCGCGGCGGGGGATGGAGCGGCAGGCGAGGCCCTCGGCCAGCAGCTTCATGTCTTCTCGTTTGCCGCTGCGGATCAATCGGCCGAACTCGTCGGCTGAGAAAGGAAGACTTGGATCATCATCGATCGGGCGCCGCACTCGCGGACCGAAGAACCTTAGAATCAGGCTAGCCAGCCGCCGCATGCCTATTCCCTCGCGCCAGCAACAAACCTCTCACGAGGCACATTGTTCCTGCTGGCGCGAAGAGAATGCAAGTGCGATCTGAACGGTCGTCACCGAAATTTGCGAAGCGGCAGGCTCTGTGCCCTACCCAATCCGCTTGAGCGTCTCGATGTCGCTCATGGCGCTGGTCAACGCCCCGTTGCGGTCGCGCACGAAGCTCTCGAGGTCCGATAGCACGGTGTTGATCATCTGAAGATTCTTGAACATCTCCTCGATCTGCGTCACGATGCTGTTGTAGCCTTCCTGGGTCTGGATCAGCTGGCCCCGGGTGTCGTTGATATTGGCTCCGAGCGACTCGAGCGATGTTTCCATGCCTCCGATCGAGGCGTGGGTACGCGTGAGGCTGGTTTTAGTGTCCTGCGCGAGCTTCTTCACCTCGGTCGCCACCACCGAGAAGCCCCGTCCCGCTTCGCCCGCGCGCGCCGATTCGATGGTCGCGTTGAGCGCCAGCAGGTTGGTCTGGCCCGCGATCGTGTCGATGATCTTCAGGATGTCCCGCAGCCCGTTCATGGCCTGAGTGAGGCCGGCGAACTCCTGCGACAATGCCGTCGTGTCGGTCGCCCGCGCCGCCGATTGTGCGCTCGCCACGATGACCGAGCGGATCTCCTCCACGATCGCGTTGATCGAAGCCGTCTGGCGCAGCGCGCCCTCGACCTTCCCGCTCAGCGTGGCGCTGGCGCTGAGATATTCCGTCAGACGATGCACGATGTCGTCCTTGATCCGGTTCAGCATGACCATGCGGTTGAGATGGGTGCGCGTGAAATATTCGACGAAATGCGCGTAGTGGATCGGGAACGTCTCGATGAACGGATCGTTCAGCGGCTTTTCCCTGACGTCGAAGAACACGATCGCGGTCAGCGTCTGATTGATGTTGATCCCGAACAGCTCCCCGAAGGTGGAAAAACCCGCGACCGGCATCGGCCACATGCCGCTCATGTTGCGGAGCTGGCTCTCGTTGTTCAGGCGGCGCAGGATGCAGTCGTTGAGGATCGCGCCGATCGCCGGCGGCTTGTCGCGCAGGAAGGCCTCGAGGTCACGCCGCGTCTGGTCCACGAAATCGGTGGCTTCCAGCAGCTCGAGTCTGTCGCCCGAATTGACGTCGCAGAAGAACGACACGACGCCGCTGTCCGCATCGATGCCCGCGACCGAGCGCACGAACAGGTCTCCGCCGACCTCGATGCCGAAGGAGTGCTTCGTCATCATCGACATGAGGTTCGCCGGAATCGTGTTCAGCGCCTTCGCCACCACGGAGGCGAACGGCTTGATCTCGCTCCCTTCCATGACGCCCGAGGCGGTGCGACGATCCGGATCGGCGTCCATCACGACGAAGGATTTTCCGGTCTTCTTGAAGTTCTGCGTCTTGAAGATACCGTAGGCGCGGCCCGGCGCCAGCTTCATGAAGACGATCAGCGCATGGTTCTCGAGCACCTGCCTGCCGTCGTAGAGATGAGTATGCTCGAAGTCGAGCTTGCCGCCGGCGGATCCTCCGACGAAACCGCACGGAAACTTGCCGCTCCTGTACACGGCCTCCATGAAGTAGCTCTCCGACGCCGACACGCCGTCCACGAGCGCGAAAGCGATCGTATCGCGCACGTCGATCGCGAAGGGCGTCCTGATCGCGGCGACCTCGCGCGTGATCGCTTCGATGCGCGCGTCATGGGCCCTGGACGGCTCTCCCTTGCGGATGTCGTCGTTGTGGAGGCGGACGCTGTGGATGCTGACGGACTGAAACAGATCGGCCGGAAAAACCTGCACGACGACGGACGACCAGTTCGACCCCGTCGGCTTGTAGAGCGACTGGCCCGCCGAGCACAGCTCGCCCGCGGTCGACATCGCGATCACCGGCGTCGACCCCGCCAGCCTCTGCAACGACGATGCAACGCGCGCGAAGTCGCAGTGGGGTGAGATGAACGCGAGAACCAGCGGCGACCGCGCGCCCTCTACGACGAAGTCGCCCTCGGAAATATTTTGCAGCCGGTCGTCGCTCTCCAGCACCCGAATCGCGCAGGCCTCACGAACCGCCGGAGCCCCTTCCTGTGCCTCCGCAACGATCGACGGCGCGGGCTGCTTGTGACTTGCCTGGGAAAACAACGAGAGCATGGCAATATCCTTGTTCGACGCGCGACGCGTCTCAAAGGAGTGAACTACGGATTCGAAATTGCCATTCGGTTAGGAAGCGCGCGGCGCAGGCGCGTTTGTGCTGTGAATGCGCACCGTAGGATTACGGCGTCGCATCGTTTCGTGGGCTCATGATACCGATCGCATCGATGCATTTGATCCAGATCAAATCCGCGCGGCGCCCTCGCGCCGGCGGCATTGCAACGGACATCGGCACGATTCCGTATCGCCGACACATCTACGCCTGCGTGCACTACTCGGCGAATCCGACGAAGCGGACGAAGTCGCTGTTCGCCACGCGATCCGAGCGCACCGCGTTGGCGGCAAAGCCGTCGTCGGGATATCCCATCGCGACGCAGGTCATGATCACCTCGTCCTCCGGAATCTTCGCAACCTCGCGCACGATGTCGGAGCGCATGATGCCCTGCCCGTTGATCACCGAACCGAGCCCGCGGTCCCAGGCTGCGAGCACGATGCCGTAGCAGAGCGCGCCGAGATCGAAATGGCAGACCGCGCCGGGATCGAGCACGCGGTCATAGGTCAAGACCAGCGAGACCGGCGCGTCGAACTGGCGGAAGCCGCGCAGCACCCAGTCCTGTCGCATCGGCTTGTCGTCGCGTGCGATCCCCATCGCGCCGAATAGCTTCTTGGCGATATCGACCTGCCGGGTGCGATGCACGCCCTGGTACTCGCCATGGCTGATGATGTCGCGCTTGACCTTGGCGCCGCCGACCATCTCTTCCATGTTGCGGCGGCGCAGCTCTTCCAGCGGGCTGCCTGTCAGCACATGAACGTGCCAGGGCTGGGTGTTCATCGACGACGGCGCGCGCTTGGCGCTCTCGATGATCGCTTCGATCACGCTGCGTGCCACCGGCTTGTTCTTGAAACCGCGCACGCTGCGGCGCGACTGAACCAACGTTTCGAATTCCAACCTCAACCTCCCTGGCGCAGACCCGTCCGGCAGTTGCCGATGCGGCGCGCAAAATCTATGCTAACCCGCAAGCAAGACCAAGAACCCAGCCGTGGAAGGACCCGCAATGGCCGCACCGCTCGATCCCGTCATCGCCCAGATCATTCCGCTGCTGCCGCTGCGCGATCCGACCACGATGACGCCACAGAGCGCCCGTGATTCCTTGCGCGCACTGGCTGCCGCGCGTGCGGCCGTGCCGCCGCCACGGGTCGATACGGTGCAGGATATCAAGGTGAAAGGCGGCGCTGGCCCGCTCGATGCGCGCCTCTACCGTATCGGCTCCGATCCCGCGCCGACCGTGGTGTTTTTTCACGGCGGCGGCTGGGTCGCGGGCGATCTCGAGACCCATGACCGGCAGGCGCGCAATCTTGCGATCGAGACCGGCGCGGTCGTCGTCTCCGTCGACTATCGTCGCCCGCCGGAGACGCGCTTTCCCGGCGCCTTCGAGGATGCCTTTGCCGCGGCGCGCGACATCTTCAACCGCGTCGCGGAATTTGGCGGCGACTCAAGGCGCCTCGGCGTCGCCGGCGACAGCGCCGGCGGCAATCTCGCAGCCGCCACCGCGATTGCCTGCCGCGATGCCGGCATCAAGCTCGCCGCGCAGCTGCTGGTTTATCCCGTGACCGACGTCGCAGGCCACTATGCCGATGCGCGCGAGAACGCGCGCTTTCCCTCGCGCGCCGAGAATGCCGACGGCTACTTCCTCTCCCGCGCCGTGATGGAATGGTTCTGCGGCCATTATCTCGCCGATCCCGGCCACGGCGCCGACTGGCGCGTCTCGCCGCTGCGCGCGGCTTCGCTTGCCGGCCTCGCACCCGCGATCGTTGCCACCGCCTCGTTCGATCCCCTGCGCGACGAGGGTGCCGCCTATGCACGGGCGCTGGAGGCCGCCGGCGTGCGCGTCAAGCACCATGAGGGCCCAGGCTTGATCCACGGCTATTTTGGTCTCGGCGACGCCTCGGACGTCGCGCGGGCCGAGGCGCAGCGTGCGCGCGCCGACTTCAAGGCGCTGCTCGCGCGCGGCATATGAGGACCGACTAGACGCTCCGCGCCCGCTGGGCCGCCGTGTGGCCCCACGTTTCGTCCCAATCCTGACCGGCGGCATCGACGACGCGGCCGTCGGCTTCAAAGAACTTGTTCGGCACCTGGAAGATCGCAAGGATCAAGGCCCCGTCCGGACACCAGGCGGCGTGGCGGCTGCCCGCCTCGCGCCAGATAAATTCGCCGGCCTTGCAGGCGATGCCCTTGGCTGGGCCCTCCTTGTCGACGAGAGCGCCTTCAATGACGTAGCTCTGCTCGATGCCGACATGCTCATGATCGGGCAGCACCGATCCCGGCGCGAAGCGCATCAACGCCGTCATCAGCCCCGTGCCGCGATCGAACAGCAAGGTCTTGGCCTCGCAGCCGGGAAAGCGCGTCTTCTGCCATTCCATTGTCGCGGGTTGAACCAGATGAGAATGCTGGTCGGCGGTCTGCGGGCTCGTCACGGCATCCATGGCAACGCTCCGTTCCTGCTGGAATGGGATCAGCCTAACAGGTCTCGGCCGCGCGGTCAGCGCGCAGTGCAGCAAGCGGCGGGCGCGAATCCGGAGGCCGGCCCGGAGCCGCGCGCGTCAAGGCGGAATGCATTCATCGCGCGCAGCGAAAATATCAGCGCCCGCGCCCGGCACGCGCCGATCCTGCTTGATTGCGCCACGATTCCCGGCTCCAATCTCCGCACCATTTCTGGTTTAGGGAGACACCCATGCTGAAACGTATTTTCCTGGCTGCGATCGTCGCCACCTTTGCAGCAGGCTCGGCCTTCGCGGAGGACACCTGCGAGAGCAAGGCCGTCGGCAAGGACGGCAAGCCCTTGGCGGGAGCGGCCAAGACCTCGTTCCTGAAGAAGTGCAAGGCCGACGCCTGCACGCCCAAGGCCGTCAGCGCCGACGGCAAGCCGCTGGCCGGTGCCGCCAAGAACAGCTTCATGAAGAAGTGCGAAGTCAGCGCGTAACGCGGGCTGCGACACTCTCGTGCCCCGGACGCAGCGCAGCGCTTCTTCAGCGATGCGCTGCAGAGCCGGGGCCCACGCTTTCACGTGCATTCCGAGAGATGGGTCCCGGCTCAGCGGAGCGTCACTGCGCGCCGCACCGCGTCCGGGACACGAGACCTGCCTACGCGCTTACGAGTTTCGCCGCCATCACCCCCGCTTGAACCGGTAGTCGAACGCCCCGTCCAGCGGCTTGATCAGCCCGACCGTCGGCGCCGGAAAATGGATCGGCAGGATCAGCGTGTCGGTGTCGGCGACGGAGGCGAAGAACTTTCGCCGCGAGACCGCCGACTGTTTCGCATCCCAATCCGGCATCGCCGACCAGTCCGGCTCACGGCACTGGATCTGGTGATGCATGAGATCGCCCGCGACCACCGCGCGCTGGCCCTTCGAGAAGATGTTGACGCAGCAATGGCAGGGCGAATGCCCCGGCGTCGGCGTCAGCGTCACGGTGTCATCGAGCGCGTAATCATCGTCCACCAGCAGCGCCTGCCCGGCCTCGACGATCGGCAGGCAATTGTCGCGGAAGACGGTGCCGGGCGGGTTGCTGCCCTTGGCGTTCTCGGCCTCCCAGGCTGCATACTCACCCTTGTGGAAGACGTATTTCGCATTCGGGAACGTCGGCACCCAGCGGCCGTCACGCAGGGTCGTATTCCAGCCGGTGTGATCGATGTGAAGGTGCGTGCAGAAGACGTAGTCGATCTGTTCGAAAGAGATGCCGAGCGCGAACAGTTCGTTGCGCCAGCGCTCCTTGCCGGGAAAGTCGAACGGCGGCGGATGCCCCTTGTCCTCGCCGGTACAGGTATCCACCAGGATTGTGTAGCGCGGCGTGCGCACGACGAACGTCTGGTAGGTGATGACCATCATGCCGCGCGCGGCGTCGAACACCTCCGGCTCCATCGTCGGCAGATGGCGCCTGAATACGCCCTCATCGTAAGCCGGGAAAAAGTCCTGAGGCCGTCGCCAGGGCCCTTCCCGCTCGATCACCGCGTCGATGGTGATGTCGCCGATCCGGAGTTGCTTCATGGTTGCTTTGCTCCCTTTTTTGCTGAGAGCGTAGCGCGAGGCATCGACGCGTCAAGGCATGTATCGGAATGCTAGCTCAGCCCCCCGGTACATCGTTGTGCGAGCCGAACGGCATGTCGCTTCTTGGCAAACTCCACACCAATGTTAGCATAGCACGGTGCCCCTCGGAGAGATGCTGTGGCTGTCCCAGTCGAATTGCTAGCTCGGGTGATCGGTTCGCTACCGGCGAGCGAAGACGCCGAGGCGGCTCTTGGCTTCCTAAAGCGGTCGGACCTGACCAGAATCGTTCCGTCTGGAGAAGAAGCTAGCTTCGGGCAGGCAGACGAGTCCTTGCGAATTTGCAGGATCAGGCAAGTGAGCGCGACAGAGGCCGGCATTGTCACATACGGCTTTCATTCGCTGCTGTCCGCTCTAGAGAAATTGCATCCGACGGAGATCCTTACCCTAACGGCGTTCGCCACCGCCGAGTGGTACGGCACCTTTTGGTTGGACCAAGCCGATCGACTTGTGGGGTTCGTCCTCGTCCAGCGCCGCCCCCCTGAAGAAGAGCAAGAGCGCCTGGAGTGGCTTCGGCGAAACCTGACATAGAACGCAAGACGAGCGCCAACAGCGTTTTGATCCCGGAGCGCTACGCTCCATCCGGGCTACAGGCCGCCGCTACGACCGCAACCCCGGCGCTTCCTGCCCGGTCCGCGCGACATATTCGGTGTAGCCGCCGCCAAACTGGTGGATGCCCTCGGGCGTCAGCTCGAGCACGCGGTTCGACAGCGTCGCCAGGAAATGCCGGTCGTGCGAGACGAACAGCATGGTGCCTTCGAAATCCGACAGCGCCGTGATCAGCATCTCCTTGGTGGCGAGGTCGAGATGGTTGGTCGGCTCGTCCAGCACCAGGAAGTTCGGCGGATCGAACAGCATCTTCGCCATCACGAGGCGCGCCTTCTCGCCGCCCGAGAGCACGCGGCAGCGCTTCTCGACGTCGTCGCCGGAGAAGCCGAAGCAGCCGGCGAGCGCGCGCAACGAGCCCTGCCCCGCGGTCGGAAACGCGTCCTCCAGCGACTGGAATACGGTGCGCTCGCCGTCGAGCAGGTCCATCGCGTGCTGGGCGAAATAGCCCATCTTGACGCTGCCGCCGACCGCCACCGTCCCCTGGTCCGGCTCGCTGGCGCCCGCGACGAGCTTGAGCAGCGTCGACTTGCCGGCGCCGTTGACGCCCATCACGCACCAGCGCTCCCTGCGACGGATCATGAAATCGAGGCCGTCATAGATGCGCTTGCTGCCATAGCCCTTGTGGACGCTCTTGAGCGCCACGACGTCCTCGCCCGAGCGCGGTGCCGGCGGGAAATCGAACGCGATGCTCTGGCGGCGGCGCGGCGGCTCGACCCGCTCGATCTTGTCGAGCTTCTTCACCCGGCTCTGCACCTGCGCAGCATGCGAGGCACGCGCCTTGAAGCGCTCGATGAACTTGATCTCCTTGGCGAGCATCGCCTGCTGGCGCTCGAACTGCGCCTGCTGCTGCTTCTCGTTCAGCGCGCGCTGCTGCTCGTAGAACTCGTAGTCGCCGGTATAGGTCGTGAGCGAGCCGGAATCGATCTCGATCACCTTGGAGATCACACGGTTGATGAACTCGCGGTCATGCGAGGTCATCAGCAGCGTGCCTTCGTAATCGTGCAGGAATTTTTCCAGCCAGATCAGGCTTTCCAGATCGAGATGGTTGCTCGGCTCGTCGAGCAGCATGACGTCGGGGCGCATCAAGAGGATGCGGGCGAGCGCCACGCGCATCTTCCAGCCGCCCGAGAGCTTGCCGACATCGCCGTCCATCATCTCCTGGCTGAAGCCGAGGCCGGACAGCGCCTCGCGCGCACGGCCGTCGAGCGCGTAGCCGTCGAGCTCCTCGAAGGCGTGCTGCACCTCGCCATAACGCGCGATGATCTCGTCCATCTGGTCGGCCTTGTCGGGGTCGGCCATGTCAGCCTCGAGCTGGCGCAACTCGGCTGCGACCTCGCTGACGGGACCGGCGCCGTTCATCACCTCGGCCACGGCGCTGCGGCCACTCATCTCGCCGACGTCCTGGTTGAAATAGCCGATCGTGATGCCGCGATCGGTCGAGACCTGCCCTTCGTCGGGCAGTTCCTCACCGGCGATCATCCGGAACAGGGTGGTCTTTCCCGCGCCGTTCGGCCCGACGAGACCGATCTTCTCGCCCTTGTTGAGGGCGGCGGAGGCTTCAATGAACAGGATCTGGTGGCCGGCTTGCTTGCTGACGTTGTCGAGGCGGATCATGAGGTCTTTTTGGGGGGAATTTTGCGTTGCAGCGTCATAGGCCATGCCGGCTCCCAGGGGAAGCCCGGCGAGGCCCGGAGGCACCGGTTGCCAGCGGCTAAATATTGCCTGCCAGGGCCGGGACCGCAGCAGGAGCCGGTCGGGGCGACCGTCTGCGCCTCCTGGCAGGCTAAATCGCCATGCCTCCAGAAACCTCGATCCGCTGCGCATTGACCCAGCGATTATCGTCAGACAGCAACGATGCGATCATCGGGCCGATGTCATCGGGAACGCCAGCCCGGCCAAGGGCCGTCATCCCGGCAACCTGCTTGTTAAGCTCCGGATTGTCCCGGACCATCCCTCCGCTGAAATCTGTCTGTACCGCACCCGGAGCCACCGCGTTGACGGCAATCCCGCGAGAGGCGAATTCCTTTGCCTGGTAGCGGGTCAACACATCGATTGCGGCCTTCAGTGCGCCGTAGGGACCGCTTCCGGGAATGATGATCCGTGCGAGCCCGCTCGAGAGGTTCACGATCCGGCCACCGTCACTCATCAATGGAAGCAATTTTTGGGTGAGAAAAAAGACGCCTTTGAAGTTCACCCGGTATATGTCGTCGAGCTCTGCTTCGGTCGTCTTCTCAAGTGAATTATGGTGGGAAATACCGGCATTGTTGACGAGATAGTCGAAACGGATCGCGCCAATTTCGCCCAGTGCCGCTCGAACTTGCGAGACGAAGGTTTCGAATGTACTCGTTCGTCCGACGTCGAGTTGCAAGGCCCTCGCTCTGCGCCCCATTTGCTCGACCTCTCGCGTGACCATTTCGGCCTCGGCGACGGCCGAATGGTAGGTGAACATGACATCGACGCCTCGCCGTGCGAGATTGAGCACCGTGTTTCGCCCGAGGCCTCGGCTTCCGCCGGTGATCAACGCAATTCTTCCCCGCTGCTTCATCACGCTCTCCTGATAACCCCAATCCGGCAGATTGACGCTACCGCCGCTCCGAAGCGCGGCGCGCGTTAGAAGCTGTTAGAAAATGAAAAATTCCGATGTCTGCCGGGTCACCTGGAGACTGGCCAGATCGACATCTTGCACCCGAAGCGCTCAATGCAAGGGACGGGCAGTCGACCTCGATACTTCTGGACGTGCCTCGAAGACCCGTTGAAGCAGCGCGTGCGCATCAGCTCCTCGGCCTCGATTCTTCATCGACCGCGCCAGCGGAACAGCGGCCTTCAGCTCCCACCCTGATGCTCGTTGGCTTCTTGCACTATCCATCGATCGCCGAAGCGCCAGCTCTGCTGCCTTGCGGTCGGGATTTGGGCTCGTCAGGATGATTTGCGCCTGCGTGCGTAGCAATTCCGGCATCCAGAACGTCTGGCGCATCCGCTCCGCAAATAGAATTGCCGATTGAATGGTCTCGCGTGCCTCGTCGTACCTTCCGCTTCGGGCAAGTCCATCGGCGAGCGCGCGGGATGCCGCCGGTATGACCATGTGAAGTTGCTCACGGTGGAGCCCTCTCAGCGCCTGGCGCAGCGCCTCGACGCCGTCGGCGGGCCTCCCGCTCATGAAAAGCCACTCTCCCCTCAGAGCCTGAGCGGCTGCTGCATGACCTCGGAGAGAATGCTTCTCAGCCAGTGAGATTGCACGATCGACATGGTCGGCAACGTCACCGGTGTTCCCGCTCCACAGCAGCACCGGGACGGAGTGGACCACCGCCATGCAATAGTTCGCCGCCGGAGCCAACCGAGCTGCCTCGTTCATCGCCTCAAGCGCCTGCTTGCGAGCTTGCTTGCGGGAGCCCAGCAACCAAAGAGAACGTGCCAGTGCGATCTCGGCGCGCAGACGGTGATCATATCCAAACAGATTGATGTCGAGCCGACCAATTGACGTCTCCAGCTCGAAACCGCACTTGCAATGCGCCACCGCGGCGACTTGATCGCCAGCGAGGTGGCAAGCCGCCGCCAGCATCCATTCGGCAATAATTCTGTCGCTCAATGAACCGCTTAGCTCGGCTACAGTTCTGCATCTCGTCGCTGCAGCCAATGCTCCTTCAAAGTCGCCGAGCCTTGTGAGGAAAAGGTTGAGTCCGGCCAGCAGTCGCAGCTGTGGCAATGCTTCTTCGCTCGCCTCGTGAAGTGCCAGCCCGCGCCGTATGGCGGCCTGAACTTCGGTCGTATTACCCAAGGTATGCAGTGACGAGACTGCGTATGCCTCCTGCAAGCGTGCCTCTCGATGCGAGAGTCGGCCGAAATTCGCAATCGCTTTCAGTGCCAACCCCGACCAACGCCGGCACTCGACCAGCAACCACAGACCGAGAAACAAAGGGGCGGAATCTGCGGCAAGCTCGATGCCGATCGAGCGATCCTCTTTTGAGAAGCTCCACTCGAGTGCCTTCCGCACGTTTCCGATGTGAGGCGAATAACGTCCGATGTCAGCGTAAGCCCCCTGCTCGAGCGCGATTGCCTTGAAGAAAGCACCGAAATAGAGCGCGTGGCGCAGGGAAACCGGTTCAGCCTGCCCGATTTCCACGAGCTTGGCCGCAGCATACGTGCGCGTCACATCGGGTAAACGATAGAACACGGTTTCACCGACCAGATGAACCCAGACGAGCGATTTGTCCACCAACCTCGCAATCGCGATCTCGACTTCGGCGCTTTTTCGCTCCCCACTTCCGGCAACGGAGCAGGCAGCCTCAATCGTGAACAGACCGACAAATATGGAAAGATGGGAAAGAACTCGCTGTTCGCTTTCGGCAAGCAACCTGAAGCTCCAATCGAGCATCGCTTGAAGCGTGCGGTGTCGTGGGACAGCGTTTCGCTGGCCTGTCAGTGACAGCTCCATATCGCTGGCCAGCAGACCCGCAACACCCCGAAGGCCATAGGTCCCCACTCGGCTGGCGACCAGTTCGATCGCCAGCGCGATGCCATCGGTACGGCGACATATTTCGGAAACGACCGGCGCATCAGCGTCATTCAGCGCCCCCTCAAAACCAGCGGATGAGGCTCTATCCATAAACAGCCTCACCGCCGGGGTCGCCATCGCATCCGCGGCGCTCGGAACGTCGTCGATTGGGCAAGCAAGAGGGCTGAGAAGGTGCACAATCTCGCCCTCGACGTTCAATGCTTCCCTCGACGTGACAAGCAGACAAACGCCGGAAGTACACTGAAACAGTTGGCTGGCCAAATGCGAGGCCGCATCGAGAAGATGTTCGCAACTGTCCAGCACGATTAGAATTCGCTTATCGGCAACGAACCCCAGAAGTTCCGCAAGGGGCTCGGCTCCTCCGAGCGGGCAGCCGACCGCGGAGAGAACCGCCCCAGCGACTAGGCCAGGTTCGTCAACAGCGCCCAAATCGACAAAAACGGCGCCTTCATCGCCAAATTCGGCATGTAGCCGGCGAATGATAGCCCCGGCCACGGTAGTCTTGCCGATACCGCCAGCTCCAACGACGCTGACAAAACGCTGCTTCACGATGAGCGCACAGAGGTCGTCGACGACTTCGTCCCGTCCAACGAACAATCTGGGAATCGACGGGAATTGGCGTCCATGCCTGGGGGGCGGAACGTATCCAGAAGATGCAAGCCCATTGCTACGTTTGCGCTCGATCGGAGCCACAAAACTATAGCCCCGACCGGAAACAGTGACGATGTAGCGCGCGCCATCCTGACCTTCGCCCAAGGCCCGGCGAAGGGAGGCCACGTGCACTCTCAAGACGGCCTCGTCGACGACGACGTCACGCCACACGGAGAATAGGAGGTCGCGTTTGCTGACGAGTTCGCCGGCGCGCTCGGTCAGCGCAATCAGTATGTCGAAACCGCGCGAGCCGATCCGAACTTCAACTCCATCCTTCAGGAGTTGCCGACGACGCTTGTCCAGTTGGAAGCGACCGAAGAATACTTCCGCATCGGAACTTTCAGCAGAGTCGATGCTCATGACCATACCAGGCCTTTCCTTGAGCTTTCGTGCACAGGAATAGCCGCTCGTCTCGCAATCCTGCGCGTCAATCGGCAGTGGGCAGCAGTTGACGCACTGCTTTCAAATCATCGCAGTGCCGCGAGCGCTTCTTCCATGTGACAGTCAGTCACATCTTGGCGTCTTTGCAAATTCGCACGTTTTTATGACGCGCTTCGCGAGGTACATGCGGCCCTTCGCATCAGCTTGAGCAAGGCGGCAAGGCGCAGGCTGCGCTTGCCGGCGAGCGCGATGCCTTCGAGCTCGCCGCTACCCGCCGTGCAGGTCCCGGAGAAGCCGATCCCGACCTCATAGCCGCCGAAGACCGGATTTTCGCCTTTCGCCGGCGTGTGCTCCTGGTCGCCAAATTCCCGCAATATGCCCCAAGGTTTAGGGCTCATAGATCAGGGCTTGTGGAGCCCGACCCTCTGCACCAGGCCCATCTCCTCATGGTTCGTCATGTCGCCGTGGCGCTTGACGACACTGGTGAAATCGGGGACGCGGCCGCAAGACCTGCCGCGGCGACTTGCGCATCCTGGGTTGACTGCATGCCCGATACGCCGATCGCTCCGATCACCCTGCCGTCGCGCAGGATCGGAAGGCCGCCCTCCAGAGGCGTCAGGTTGGTCATGCCCAGCAGCCGCCAGTGAAGGCCGCCGTCCGCCAGCGCGGATTCGAACGCGCCGGTCGGCCGCCTGAAATCGACGGCGGTCTTCGCCTTCTGCTGCGCGACGAGCACGCTGCCGTGCTGCGCCTGGTCGAGACGGTACAACAGCACGAGATGACCGCCGCTGTCGGTAATGGCGATGACCATGGGCCAGCCATGACGTTGCGCCTCGGCACGCGCCGCATCGGCCACCAGCGCCGCCTCATCAAGGGTGATCGGGGCACCATAGAGCGGCGTCAGGGCCGCGAGGGGGACGTTTGCCACGCAGGCATCAGGCTTCGTCATGGGAAGCTCCAGGTGATCGGGAGCCCATTCCCAACACATGACACTTGTGATGATAATAGCCGCAGATGCGGACATATTATCTCACTTTTCGGGAGAATAGCGCTGGCCTCGCTTGCGGATTATGCGACGTTCCTCGCCGTCATTGACGAAGGCAGCCTGACGTTCGCGGCAACGCGTCTCGGCAGATCGCTGCAGTCGGTGAGCCGTTCGCTTGCGCGGCTCGAGGACGATCTTGGCGTGGAGCTCGTATCGCGAACGACGCGGCGCCTGCACCCCACACCCGCGGGCCTCGAATTCGCCGGCCGCATCCGCCTCGCACTGACGACCATCGACGCCGCGCGCGAGGACCTGCTCGCCAGCGACCGGCGGCTTGCCGGGACCATCCGCATCGGCACCTCGAGCCTTTTCGGCCCCGAATTTGTCACGCCCGTCCTGAGCCAGTTCCTGGCGCGGAATCCGGAGATCGACCTCGAGCTCGTCCTCTCCGACGAGCGTGTCGATCTCGTCGCCGAGAAGCTCGATTTTGCCGTTCGCATCGGCAACCTGCCAGACTCGAATTTGCGGACTCGCCGGATCGGTGGACTGAGCTGGGCGGTGTTCGCCTCGCCGGCCTATCTCGCCGCCCACGGGCGTCCCGAGCATCCGCAAGAATTATCCCGTCATGAATGCGTGTTGCGAGCGAGCGATGACGACAGGTGGGCATTCGGAGGCAACAAGAAGCGTATCGAAGTCCATGGTCGCTTTCGGTCGGAAAGCGCCGCGGCACGCAATGCGGCCGTCGCGTCCGGCTTTGGCATCGGGCTCGCTCCGCTCTGGCAGGTCCGCAGGCTCATCGATCAGGGGATCGTCGAGCAAATCCTCGTCGGCCACGAGCCGCCGCCCATCCCGCTCCAGATTGTCTGGCCCACGCGAGGAGCCGGCGCGATGCCTCGGCGGGTCCGCGCAGCCATCGACTTCCTCGTGGCCCGGCTTTCCGCCCTGCGGATATGAGCTGCGGCTTTCGCGCTGGCAGCGACCGCTTGCGCGACCTCGTCGCGTTCCGCGATTGGTATGAATTACTCACTTCCATCAGCCAAAGACGTCATCAGAACGTTTCAGCCTGCACATTCGCGTAGCAAAGCGGTGATTTTCGCATCGAGATTTTGGGCGACGGCAAGGGCTTCCGAACTGCCATAATGCCGCAGATAACTCTCCATTTTATCATAGGAGACGTGCACGCCGTCGGCACGCTCATCAATGAGCACTGTGACCGGAGCGTAAGATCCGGCGTCGGGCACGTGCTTGACCATTTCTTTCATGATGAGTGGATTTCCGACCACAAGCCGTATGATCCTCGGCGTCCTGGATCCATTTTCCCGACGCAAGATGTCGCCCAAGTCGAACTCAGCGAAGAGCATAAGGTCGGTGCGACCCAGGCCGCTCTGTACAATGCGCTTTAAATCCGGGAAGGATTCTGTGGCCCTCGTCGCCCTGAAAAATTCGACAATGTCAGGCTGACCGATCGCCGACTTGAGCGCAGCCACGACGGCGTCGAACGGCTTTGAACTCGTGAGGCTGAAGCGCTCAACTTCGACTTTTTGGATTTTCATCTTATCTTCCGTACCAACTGTCATGGATGAAGTGGCTCGATCGCATCGGAACGCGCCGGGTAGCGCGGCGATCGAAACCTTCCTTCAGGATATCGCTGGCGCTCCTGCGGCTTGGCCGACTCGCGCCGTCGCCCTTGCAGGCGCTCTGCGAGCGTGGGCGCTCCCGGCGCGACTGCGCCGGGAGTCGTACCGTCACTTCACGAGCGCGGCCTTTTCGATCACCTCAGCGACCACCTTCGCATGCACGACAAGCGAGGCATGGCTACCGGCGACTTCCGTCGTCTGAGCCTTCATCCTTGTCGCGAAGAATTTCTGGGCCTCGGGCGCGATGACTTTGTCCTTCGTGGTGATGACATCGAACGTCGGCTTGTCGTGCCAGGCCGCAATGCTGACGGGGGCTTCGAACGCAACGTGATTCAACGGAAGCTGCGAGTTGGCCAGGTGCTCAGCGATCTCCGGAGGAAGGTCAGCCGCGACGGCCGACGGAAAAATCTTGGGATCGATGTACAGATTGCCCTTCGCGTCGGGATGGATCGCGTTGCCGCCTTCGGTCGGCGGGCCGGCCTTTGCCAGCGACGCCAGGGATTCGCCGACCTCCGGCGCGAAGGCGGACACATAGACCAGCGCCGAAACCTTGGGATCGTTGCCGGCTTGCGTGATCACCATACCGCCCCAGGAGTGGCCGACCAGAACGGTCCTGCCGTCCTGTCTCGCCAGCGCCTGCTTGGTGGCATCGACGTCAGCGACGAGCGAGGTGAGCGGATTTTCCACGAGCGTGACGTTGTAGCCTTTCTTCGTGAGAATATCGGCAACCGGCTGCCAGCTCGTCTGGTCCACGAAAGCGCCGTGCACGAGCAAGATGTTGTGCGCTGCTCCCTTGGGCAGTTCGGCGGATTGGGCGGAGCCGACCAACGTCGATCCGGCCAAGAGTACAGTGGCGGCTGAGAGAAGGATACTTCGCATTGAATGTTCCTGTTGGCGTGTCGGACGAAATCAGTCCGGGGGGATGGACAGGCGTTTCCAGCAAGGTCGCGGTTCTTCCATCTGCCGTCGGCGAAATGGTTGCCGCACCTACCGTCGGCCCGCTGCGACATGATCTATTCTGCGGGCATTTCGGACGATAGGGATCAATCGTCCGCATGTTGTGTCCGATCGTCCACCGGTCTAATCTGGACCGCATGGACATCCTCACCCAGGTGCTCGATCGGGTTCGTCTCGGCGGGACGCTGCTCTTTCACTTCGAGCTCGGCCATCCCTGGCATCTTGAGTTGCCGGCGCGCCCCTACGCCCTGTTTCACTATCTCAGCCAGGGTTCGGCGACCCTCGCGCTCGAACAGGGAGAGGAAATCCAGATGACCGAGGGCGATTTCGTCGTGATCACGCGCGGCGAGCCCCATGTATTTTATTCGGATCGCCGGGCCGAGCCTTTGCGCATCGCGGATATCGAACGGTCGTCGCCACGCCTCGGATTCCTTCGTCACGGCAGCCGTGCAAAGCCGCTCTCGACCATGCTCTGCGGCAATTTCACCGTGTCGCGGCCGATGTTTGGCAGCGTGCTGGAGTTGCTTCCACCCGTGCTCTTGCTGAAGCCGACGGCGGACCGTGGTTGGCTTGAAGCCATCCTGCGCCGCATGATGAGCGAGTCCGCGCTCGAGCGTCCTGGCCAAGGCGTCGCGCTTTCACGACTGACGGAAGTGCTCTTTGTCGAGGTGCTGCGAAGCTGGATCGCGTCGCTCAGTCCCGGACAAGGCGGCTGGATCGGGGCCATTTCTGATCCCCATATCGGACCGGCGCTGAAGCTAATTCACGAAAGTCCGGAGCAGCTCTGGACGCTGAGCGACCTTGGCCGTCGCGTCGGGCTCGGCCGCTCGGCATTTTCGGCGCGCTTTACCAGGCTCGTCGGCCAGTCCATGCACCGTTATGTGATCGAACGCCGAATGGCCGAGGCGGCGTTTCTGCTCGAAACAAGCGATGAGCCCATCGCGCGGATTGCCAGCCGGGTTGGCTACGAGACAGCGGCGGCGTTTTCGAAGCTGTTTCACCGGCATCACGGACATTCGCCAGGCCGCTACCGAGCCTCTCGACGCGCCGACGGAGGCTACGCGCAATCGGGCAATTCGGAAGTACACGTATCCGATTGACCTCGAGCACGCGCGCCGTCGCCATGTCTGCAAGTGGCCCATCGCCGACAACGTCGCCTTCCAACAGCAAAGCAGACGCGACGAATTTATGAGTACCCGCCCTACGCCCGCCGCATCAGCTTGAGCCGAAGCCGCCAGCCGCAGGCTGCGCTTGCCGGCGCGCTGGTCGATGCCTGGGTGAAGACCGGGGCGGCGTGTCCGGCTCCGTGACGAGGCGCTAGGGCGAGTACTCATGACCGTCGGCTTCCGAAGATAAAGCGGACGTCGCCCCGCTTGGTCATCATCGCCGGCTTATGACCCATATCCGACGTACTACGGCCGTTGGCCCGATGTCGGCTTCTTGACCCTCAAGGACATTGAGGCTGAGTTAGGATATTGCAGCCCGGCAATGTCGCCCCTTCGAAGGATGCATGTTGCGATAGCTGACACTTGACGACATGGATCAAGCCGTTGTCGTCCAACGGCATGCACGTGATCATGCGAAATCCATGGCAAAGCGAGACTTGTAACTTTCGTGAAGCCCAAGCCAAACAGAACCGCGCCCGGAGGCCGGTCATTCATCTTCGATCACGAGAACAGAAAGGTCCCAATCAGCAGGCCCGCAGCGAAAGCGAAAAGCCCCAATGTGCAGCATGAAACGATACGGACGAGGATGCGAACTTGCTCCTCGTACTCCTCTTCTGCGGTCTTGTGGGACTGAGCCGTCACTGCAACTGCCCTGCCATCGCCCAGATTTGGCAAATATACGCTCGAAATCATGGTCAGCGCGAGGCATTTTAGTCCCGCCGCGATGCCCTGTTCGTGATCTGGCAGGCATCCCTTACGGGAAGGATCATTGAAGCCTCTCTTGAGGCTACTCTCGGCTCAGCGAGTTGGCGGGCAAATTGAGCACAATTGAATGTCCGCCGGTTGATGTCCGGCTTTGCCCCAATGCGGAGCGGGCTGCTTTCATTCCCCTGCGACGCAGATGTCGAGTGCAAGCGCCGACGAGGTGATCAAATAGCAGATCTCCGCAGCTAGCGCCGAAATTGTTCGCTTATCGGGGTAGAGAGAAAGCAACTGGCCGACCTTCCAAACGGCGCTTTTGACCCCAACCGGCCCTCCGGCATGAAAACTCCGCACCGACGCAGGATCTCGGGAAATTCACTGCGAACTCTACGGGTTTGATCGGATGATCATCCGGAACGCTGAAGCTACAGTCGACCTTGGTCCCGGTGCCTTTCCAACCCAGTGGAGCACAGGTGAGCACTCACCCAACGAGTACAGGAGGACTCCGATGTGCCGTATTCTGTTTGCTGCGGTCTCCACCATTTTGATCTTGGTCACAGTCGGATCACTCTCGCCCGCGGTCGCAGATCGCTACTGCCTACAAGGCCGCCGCTGGGGCCATCCCGGCAACTGCCAGTTCTCGACTCTCCAGCAGTGCAGGACGGCTGCCTCCGGCACACATGCGTCCTGCGGGGTCAATCCGCGCCATGCATTCGGACGCTCGCGGCAGGGCAGACAGTAGTTGAGCGCCGCGGGCGCACCGGGCCGATAATTGTTGGTGGGTGCGGCTTGATTATTGAGAAAATCGTCGACCTGGATGAGTCCCGTTCTGCCTGAATTTCAAGGAATCAAATGGAGGGATGAGAATGTCGGTCCCCTGCAAGTTCGAACGCAGCCTCCTCAGCCACGAAGAATATGAGACGATCCGCCTCACGCACCATCCTGCCATCTATGACGTCGAAATCGCTGAGCTTGAGGCCATGCGACCCCGCTTGCGCAAGATGCGCAATAAGGAGCGAACGCTCGGCCGACAAAGGCAGCGACAGGGGCGCGGAAAAGCCGAGGCTCGCGGAGCCAGCTTTCCAGGAACCGCCGAGCATGCATCAGAACGCAAGCAAGTCTTCGCCGCGGCGCTGAAGCGGTTGAACAACGAGCTTCGGCGTCTTCACAACCTGGCAGCTCGGACCGCGCATGTCGAAGCGGCTCGAAAGGCTCTCGCGCTGCATCGAGCGGCGAACTTCACGATTTATCCCCCAGCCGGAGCCACCGCGAACGAAGGCATGGTGCCGAAGGCAAGCACACGCCGAAGAAAGACCATTGCAGGCGCAAAGATCGGACGAGTGTCGCAGGCGACGAAAGTCGCGCAGGCGGTACGCGACGCGCGAGGCGGATGAGCCTGAGTTGACCCATAACGAACTTGATGCGCAACGCATGCCCTTGTGATCGACGAAGGGCGTGATGTCGCCTGTTGGCCCACGGCCGACATCCAGACGTATCGGATTCAACGTCGCCTTCCAACAGCAAAGCGGACGCGACGAATTTATGAGGACACGCCCTAGGCCCGCCGCATCAGCTTGAGCGAGGCCGCAAGGCGCAGGCTGCGCTTGCCGGCGAGCGCGATGCCTTCGAGCTCGCCGCTATCCGCCGTGCAAGTCCCGGAGAAGCCAATCCCGACCTCATAGCCGCCGAACACCGGATTTTCGCCTTTCGCCGGCGTGTGCTCCTGGTTGAGCATCTCACCCTTCCAGCGGCCGTCGGCCGATGAATAGGAGCCGAGATAGTAGAAGAACGCATCGCCGCCGAGGATGCGGCCGTCGATCAGCAGCATCACGCCGGAGAGTCCGGCATCGACACCGTCAAGCGCGCGCAGGCTCATCCCATAGAGCCCGTTGACGATGCCGCCAGGGCCGACCGCGCCGCTCGGAGGCACCGCCTCGTCGTCGAGCCGGGTGAGATTGGCCCAGAATTTTGCGCCCGGCATGGTGTCCGCGCCGCCCTCCAGACGGATCTGGTTGCCGTGCAGCCTCCCGCGTGCCCCGATCGAGGCGACGTCGGCGCCCATCAGCGGCTTGTAGTTCGGATCCAGATTATGCCGCTCGGTGATGACCTCGGCGATGATCTCGCCGTCGCGCTCGACATAGGTGCCAAGATGCGCGAAGCCCGAATTGCCGCCCAGCATCTTGCCGTCATGCAGGCACATGATGCTGCGGCCGAACGCATCGTTGACGCCGTATTCAACCTTGTAGAGTCCGTCCAGCAACGCAATGAACCCGCAAAATCGGAAAGGAATCGGAAGGCTACCTAGCACCGCCGCCGCACCAAGGCCATCCGGCTTTTGCGCGCAGGGCTGCTCGCCGGACCCTCCGCTGCATGATGCCATCATGCCCCTGTTTTGCCCGACGGGTCAACCGAGATTCGCCAAATCCGCAATCCGTGATTTCGTTGCGATTTCAGTGCCCCGGCTACTGTGCATGGGGTTGTTTTTCGACTTTTTTGTTCTGCGTGGTCCCGGCCGCCTCGCGACGCGCTAGTGACGCTTGAAATATTGCACCTCGCGCTCGTGCTTCTCGGCCGCCGCGCGGCTCTTGAAGGTGCCGAGGTTGCGACGCTTGCCGGTCTTCGGATTCACCTTGCGTGAGTAAAGGCGATACTCGCCGGATGCCAGTTTGCGGATCATGATCACGCCTCCTGTCGGGTTTTCGGATTCAACCCGCTGCGCGCGAAATCCGTTCCGTCACGGCTTGGATGGCGGCGCAAACTGCTGATTGGCGAATGGCGCCTGGTCGGAGGGAACCTTCATGACGACGAAGTTGCGCTTCATCGACCGGTGGCAGGTGTTGCAGCCCTCGGTCAAATCGCCAAAGGCCTTTGCGAATTTGCGGCCGTCCTTCGCCGTGAGCGCGTCGGACATCGATTGCAGCGATGGCTCCAAGGTCGTGACATTACCGACGGGAATGCCTGAATAGAATACGGCGGCCTCGACCAGGCTGGCCTTGAGCTGGCGCAGCTCATAGGCCGCGAGCTCCCAGTTCTGGGCCTTGCCGGCCAGCCAGAGTTTCTGGTGACGCGTCTGCGCGGCGCCCATGATGTCGCCGAGGCGCGGCACATACTGGTCCGAGGATGGCGATTTGAGGTCCTGCGCCGTTGCCACGGCGGTTAGCGCGCCAAAGCCGGCCAGCGCCAGCATCCACCCCCGAAGCCTCATCGCAGGTCTCCATTTCCCGTGAGAAGCAAGTGTACGCTGGCGCGGTGCCCGGGAGCCTTGCGCTCGATCAAGGGCGGCGTCGAACCCGTCGGCGCACGCGCACGACAAAGGGGCATGAACCGGACCGAACCATCCGCCGAAGAGCAGATCGAGGCCTTCATCGCCAGCGCGGCGAAGCAACCGCTGCTCGATGCCGCGTTCGAACTCTGGCGCTGGCGCTACCGACTGGATTCGATCGAGGGGCGCCCGACCGCCGAGGAGGTCCGCATCAATCGCACCCTCTCGCCGCAGCAGATGGCCGAGAAATATCGTTACGACCGCGACCATGCCCATGAGGGGTCGATGTTCGGCTATGTGAAGCGAGCTCATCCTCGCGCCGACGACAACGCGATCAGGCAGGCCATCATCACCGCCGTCAAATTCGAGGGCGCGGCCGAGGCCCATTTCAAATGGGACGGTGATTTCTGGGACTGCGTCGTACGCGCCGTGGCGCAGGCCGCCGCGGAATATCCCGATTTTCTCGAGACGACCTATCGCGACGCCCGCAACAATCTCGCCTACTACATGAAGTGAGCTACAGCATGATCCGGAAAAGCGGGCAGCGGTTTTCCGAAAGGATCATGCTCAAACAATAATTCTAAAGCGCGATCTCATCGCGCGCTTTAGAAGCACAGCGTGGTGACGAGCTTGCCCTGCTTGTCCTTGATCGCGTAGGGGCAGCGCAGCCGCTCCAGCGCGGCCTTGGCGTCCTCGTCGCCGAGCGCGGCAGCACGCTCGTAATAAGCTTTTGCGGCGTCCTTGTCCTTCGGCCCGCCGCGGCCTTCCTGCGCGAAGGCGCCCATCCGCTCCAGCGCGCCGGGATGGTTTTGCGCGGCCGCCTTCTCGAACAGCGCGCGCGCCGCGACATCGTCCTTCGCCCCGGCCGTGCCCTCGGAGAGCATCAGGCCGAGCTGATACTGCGCCTCCGCATTGGTCTCGGCGGCCTTGCCCAGCAGCGCGCGAGCCTGCGCGGGATCGGCCGGCGCGGCGCCACCGGCGCCGCCGAGCGCGGCAAGATTGCTGACGCCGCGGGGATTGCCGGCCTGCGCCGCCTTCTCGAACAGCTTTCGCGCCTGCGCCTCATCTTTCGCGACTCCTGATCCTGTGCCGTAGAGCACACCGAGCTCGACCATGGCCGCGCTCGATCCCTTGTCGGCCGCCTTGCGCCAGGCGGCGATCGCCTCCGCCATCTGACGGCCGGCGGCATAGGCGCGGCCGAGCTCGAACATCGCCCGCCGCGAGGATGGCGCGGCCTGCCTGCAGAATTTGATGGCCGTCGCGACGTCGGAGGCAGCGACCTCCGCCACGCCCTTCACGTCGGCCGGCTTGTCGGGATCGCTGGGATCGGCCGCGACCCGGTCGCACAGGACGAGGTCGGCCGATTGCGCATGCGCCGCGAGGGGCGCGGCCAGCGCAAGGAGAATGGCAAGAAGATAGGTCCGCATGGGCACCACGTTGCGTCCCCGCCCCGGCAAATTCAAGGCTCGAGTCCGGATTGACGGAGAACGGGCACGACCTCCGGCGATGCCAGGTAGCGCAGCAGCAGGTACGCGGCTTCGGCCTGTTTCGCGTTCGCCATGCGGCCGGCGGAGAACACGGCCGGCGTCTGCAAATCGTGCGGGACCGGGCCGACGATTTCGATGCCGTCGACCTGCTTCAGCTCGCTGATCTGCTGCACGGCGAGGTCCGCCTCGCCGTTGACGAGCCGCTCGGCGGTAAAGCCCTGTTCGACGATGGTGGCTTTGGCGTTGATCTCGGCTGCGATCCCCATCCGGACGATCAGCTGGGCGAAGTAGACGCCGCTGGCGCCCAGCCGCGAATAGGCGACGGACCGCGCCGCAAGCAGCGTCTTGCGCAGCGCAGCTTCGGTGGGAATGTCGGGATGCGCCTGCCCTGCCCGCACGGCAATGCCGACGAAGGAGCGCGCGAGATCGGCCGCGCTCTCCGCGACGACGCGGCCCTCGCCGATCATCTCGTCGAGCCCCTCGCGCGTGAGGATGACGAGATCGGCGGCCTCGCCGTCGCGCAGCCGCTTGAGCAGCGCCAGGGTCGGCGCGAAGTCGGCATCGACGTGGATGCCGCTAGCGGTCTCGAACGCGGACGACAGGCTGCGCATCGCGCCCATCAGGCCGAGCGTCGAAAGCATGCGGATGGTCTTTTCCATGTGTCTTCCCGGATGAGATCAGGCGCGGTGCATCAGCTTGAGCGCTGCGGTCAGGCGCAGGCTGCGCTTGCCGGCAAGCGCGGTTGCCTCCAGCACCGCCTGCTCCGCGTCGTAGCTGCCGGAGAAGCCGATGCCGACCTCGTGGCCGCCGAAGATCGGATCGTCCTTGGCCGGCGTGTGCTCCTGATTGAGGATCTGGCCCTTCCAGCGGCCGTTCGCGGCGGTGTAGCTGCCGAGATAGTAGAACGCGGCATCGCCGCCGAGAATGCGCCCCTGGTTGAGCAGCATCACTCCGGTGAGGCCGCCGTCGACGCCGTCGAGCATGCGCAGGTGGATCGAATAGAGGCCATCGGCGATGCCGCCCTCGCCGACGCCGCCGGCGATCGGCACCTCGTCCTCCGTGATCGGCGTCATCACCGACTGGAACGGCACGCCCGGCAGCTCCTTCAGCTCGCCCTTGAAGCGATAGAGATCGCCGTCGGCCCGGCCTTTCGCCAGCAAGGTCGCGTCATCGGTGCCGGCCATGGCGCGGTAGTTCGGATCGGGGTTGTGGCGGACGGTCTTGATGACGATGTCGACGCCGTCATCGGTCTTCTCGTAGGTGCCGATATGGGCGAAGGCCGAATTGCCGCCGAGCATCTTGCCATTGCCGGCATGCATCACGCTCCGGCCAACGGCGTCGCCGAGCTGAAACCGCACCTTGTAGAAACCCTCAAACACCAGCCGTCCCCGGCCCTGCGCACATCCGGGCACAGTCTATCCCGCTTTCGATGACGATGGACAAAATTCACCTCATCACAGCCGGCGGACCACAGGAACGGCCGTCATCAAAATGCAAAAAATCCGCCGGAGCCTTTCAGCTCCGGCGGATTGAATGCCAACCCGGGCCAGCCCCCTCGCCCGGGCCGGGAGGATCTTAGGCGACCGCCTTCTTCTCGGTCGGCACGGACGAGATCGTCTTCAGGATCTGCGAAGCGATCTGGTATGGGTCGCCCTGCGAGTTCGGGCGACGGTCTTCCAGATAGCCCTTGTAGCCGTTGTTGACGAAGGAGTGCGGCACGCGGATCGAAGCGCCGCGGTCGGCAACGCCGTAGCTGAACTTGTTCCACGGCGCGGTCTCGTGCTTGCCGGTCAGACGCTTGTCGTTGTCCGGGCCGTAGACGGCGATGTGGTCCATCAGGTTCTTGTCGAAGGCGGCCATCAGGGCCTCGAAGTACTCCTTGCCGCCGACCGTGCGCATGTACTCGGTCGAGAAGTTGGCGTGCATGCCCGAGCCGTTCCAGTCGGTGTCGCCAAGCGGCTTGCAGTGGAACTCGATGTCGATGCCGTACTTCTCGGTCAGGCGCAGCATCAGGTAGCGGGCCATCCACATTTCGTCAGCGGCCTTCTTGGAGCCCTTGCCGAAGATCTGGAATTCCCACTGGCCCTTCGCGACTTCCGCGTTGATGCCTTCATGGTTGATGCCGGCCGCGAGGCAGAGGTCGAGATGCTCTTCGACGATCTTGCGGGCGACGTCGCCGACGTTCGAGAAGCCGACGCCGGTGTAGTACGGGCCCTGCGGCGCCGGATAACCGGAGGTCGGGAAGCCGAGCGGACGGCCGTCCTTGTAGAAGAAGTATTCCTGCTCGAAGCCAAACCAGGCGCCGGCGTCGTCGAGAATGGTGGCGCGCTTGTTGGAGGCGTGCGGGGTCTTGCCATCGGGCATCATGACTTCGCACATCACGAGCACGCCGTTGGTGCGCGCGGCGTCCGGGAAGACGGCGACCGGCTTCAGCACGCAATCGGAGCTGTGGCCTTCGGCCTGCTGGGTGGAGGAGCCATCGAAGCCCCAGAGCGGAAGCTGCTCGAGCGTCGGGAACGACGCGAATTCCTTGATCTGAGTTTTGCCGCGCAAGTTCGGAGTCGGCGTATATCCGTCGAGCCAGATGTACTCGAGCTTATACTTGGTCATTGAGCCTCTCTGTAGATGATGCGAAAGGTTGGGGGCCCGGGGGCCCCCCACGTTTGTACCCGGCCACCATCGGCCGACCGCTTACAAGCATTTTGCGTGCCAAAAGGCCGCATTCCGGGAGGTTTTCCACCGCGGCCGCCCCCTCCCTGCGAGCGGCCGGTCGTCCCCGGCGGCGTGCGTCATAGCGGCGCACCTTTGCGTGAAGCTGCACTGCAAAAATCCCGCGGAAAACGCCTGATTCTGGAGCAGGCCGGCCGGTGCCGGAGGTTGCCGATGAAACGCGCATCAACGTCCGGCAATTTTCGCAAAGTCTTCGCCCCATCGCCGGCAACCTTCGCAATGGCCCAAGCGTTAGTCACCAAGCTGGTGCCTTGGAGGATGCAGAATGCACGCTGCCTAGAAAATAAGCTGAAACTGATTTCCTTTTCAGCACTTTGCATTTCGGGGCGCGCGGCCGATATGGGGATTCCAGTAACCACAATCGAACGAGTCGGGCGCACCATGGAGGCCAAGCGCTTCGACCCGAGGAGATACCGCAATGATGAACAATGGTCTGAGTGAGGGATCTGCAAAGATCTATCAATTCCCCGCCGGGGGCCGCGCGGCTCTCGGAGGTCGCCGCTACGGTGAGGCCCGCCTTCCTGCCGACCGTCTCTCGCTTCCTGTGAACGAGACGATCTGCAGCGGAAGCTGGTACCATCAGGAGGCCGTCGACGAAGCCAAGCCGAAATGGGATCGCTAATGCCTGCGTTTGGTTCAATCCCGCGACGCTCCCTGGAGCGACCGGCAGCAGTTTGAAGAGGGTCGAAACAATGAGGTTTCGACCCTTTTTGATTCTTGATGGCAGCGCGGCTAGAGCCCGGGCTTTTCGACCATTGCGCAGGCCGTGACCGGTCGCTTCAGATGCTTGACGGTGGTCGCTCCCGTCTTGCCTATCCTCAGCGTGACCCCCGCCCCCGAATAGCGTGCGCCCGAGACCGTCAGCCGCTTGGCGAGCGTGACGGGTTCGCCGTCGATCTGGAGGAAGGCGCGCTTGTCCGCGTCATAAAACCCGACGATGAACTGCGTACCATCGGCGCAGCGGTAGGTCTGGAACGTCTGTGCACCGGCCAGCCGCATGCCGAAGATTCCGCTCGCCAGCATGGTGCTCGCCAAGACAATGGCCTTGTGCCGGTTCATGATCGCCCCCTGTAATAATCCGCCGGCAACATAACAAAAGCATATCCGATGTCAGAGCCCCCTGCCCGCCACCTCGCCTTGCAAGGCGCCAGCAATTTCCGCGATCTTGGTGGCTATCCGACCATCGATGGCCGCACCACGCGCTGGCGGCACATCTTCCGCTCCAACCATCTCGGTCAGCTCACCGCCGATGACATCGAAATCGTCCGCGCGCTCGGCGTCAGGAGCGCGTTCGACTTTCGCGGGCTGGAGGAGCGCGCGGCCGGTGTCTGCGTCGTGAACGAGATCACCGTGCACTCGCTGCCGATCGAGCCGACGGTTGTTGCCGCGCTGCGCGCCGAGCTCGCCCGGGGCACATTGACGGCGCCGGTTGCGCTGGAGCTGATGCGCGAGTCCTATCGCAACTATGTCCGCTACAACACGCACAGCTTTCGCGCGCTGTTCGGCCATCTGCTGGAAGACCGCGCCCCGCTCGTGATCCACTGCACCGCCGGCAAGGACCGCACCGGCTTTGCCAGCGCGCTGATCCTGCATGCGCTCGGCGTTTCCGACGACGTCATTGCCGAGGACTACCTCCTGACCAACCGGCACTACCGGCGCGATGCGTCAAACGCCTCCGATCTTCCCGCCGACGTGCTCGACGCGATCGGCTCCGTCGAGGCCTCGTACCTTGCGGCGGCTTTCGAAGCCGTCGGCAGCGACTATGGCGACCTCGAAACCTACTTGCGCGACGGGCTCAAGGTCGGCACAGCAGAGCGGACCGCACTGAAGGCGCGCTATCTGCAATCGTAGGCGGCCGCGCCGGGAGAACGACAATGCAAGGCAAGGTTCTGATCGTCACCGGCGCGCTCGGCGCTCTCGGTAAAGTGGTTGCGGAGATCGCGCAGTCTCGCGGCGCACGGATCGCCGGCATCGATTACGCGCCCTCGCAAGTACCAGCGACGCCCGAGCGCATCGAGATCGGCGGCGTCGATCTGTCCGACGCGGCGCAGGCGAAGACCGCGGTTGATGCGGCCGCGAAGCACTTTGGCCGGCTCGATGCGCTGATCAACATCGCCGGCGGCTTTGCCTTCGAGACCGTCGGCGACGGCGACACCAAGACGTGGCAGCGCATGTATGCACTCAACGTGCTGACCGCGCTCAACGCCTCGCGCGCGGCGCTGCCGCATCTCGCCGCATCCAGCGCCGGACGCATCATCAACATCGGCGCCATGGGCGCGCTCCAGGCCGGCAATGGCATGGGTCCCTATGCGGCGTCGAAAGCCGGCGTGCATCGCCTCACCGAGGCGCTGGCCAGCGAGTGGAAGGGCAAGGTGACGGTGAACGCGGTGCTGCCGTCGATCATCGACACCACGGCCAACCGCGCCGACATGCCGAAGGCGGACTTCACCAAATGGGTGACGCCGCAGGAGCTCGCCGAGGTCATCCTGTTCCTCGCCAGCGACGCCGCGAGCGGCGTCACCGGCGCGCTGATCCCGGTGGGCGGGCGGGTGTAGTCGAAGTCCGATCCGTCGTCTGATGAGTGCCGGCTCTGATTCAATCGGAGCCCCGAACGCTCTAGACTGTCCACAATTGATTCTCCGATCGGAACACCTGTGGAAACCGCGCTCTACCTGCCCGTCAAACGCTTCCTCGAAGAGCTCGGCTTCACGGTCAAGGGCGAGATCGGCGGCTGCGATCTGGTCGGCCTCAGCGCCGGCGATCCGCCGGTGGTGGTGATCGGCGAGCTCAAGCTCGCCTTCAATCTCGAGCTGATCCTCCAGGCGGTCGACCGCGCGCCGGCCGGCGACGAGGTCTGGATTGCGGCAAAGATGTCGGTGCGCGGCAAGGGCCGCGAGAGCGACTCGCGCTATCGCAATCTCTGCCGCCGCCTCGGCTTCGGCATGCTGGGGGTCACCGACCGCGGCCAGGTCGAGGTGCTGGTGAAGCCGCCGACCGCGGCGCCGCGACGCGAGCCGAAGAAGCGCTCGCGCCTCGTTGCCGAGCATCAGCGCCGCCAGGGCGATCCGGCGCTCGGCGGCAGCACCCGCGCGCCGATCATGACCGCCTATCGGCAGCAGGCACTGGCCTGCGCCGCGGCGCTCGCCGACGGCCCACGGCGCGTGGGCGAGCTGCGCGAGCGCTGTCCGGATGCCGGCAAGATCTTGCTTAACAATGTGTATGGCTGGTTCGAACGCACCGAGCGGGGAATCTACGGGCTGACCGCCGCCGGACACGCCGCGCTGAAGCGCTGGCCGCAGCAACGGATCGAGATCGACGCCGGTGCTCCGTCACCGTCCTGACACGGGATCGATGCAAGCCGTGAATAGCTGAGCTGCCACACCAAATTCATATTGCAATGCAACATAGGCGGCACTAGGTATCCCGGATCGAAACGAGGCCCCCATGAGCGCAGACTGGAATACCAAGTACGGCACGCGGCGCGTGCGTCACGATCCGCCCACCCTGGACGAGGCGATCTTCGCCGCCGTCGGCATCACCGACGACCAGGAGCAGCAGGCCGAGATCGCCGCAGCTCTGATGGGGATGCCGCTCGATGTCGTCCAGGCCGAGGTGAAGAAGCAGGCCCGCACCAACAGCCGCATCACCGCCACGCGCGTGATCGCCGGCGAACAGGGCGCACAGCGCTCGGTGGTGGTCGAGCGCCGCGTCGTCCGCCGCTTCGGCACCGGTACACGCACCGGCACCTGAGCGCCTCATCCACACTCCTCAATACAAGAGCGGACCGGTTTTGCCGGTCCGCTTTTTGATTCAGGCGGCGCGATTGCCGTACATGCTGGAGATGATCTTCCAGCAGGTCGAGTTGAAGCTGAGAAGCGCGCGCCCGGCCGTGAACGGCGCGGCCGCGAGGTCGGCCAGCTCGGCTTCCGGCGTCTTGGCGAGATCGATCGTGCCGGTCGATTCGCCATGGTGGAAAGCGAGATGGGCGCCGAACTTCCTGGCGAGCGCCCGCATCGCGTGATTCTCCGCGCCGGTGGTGATGCGCAGGCGCTTGTAGCCTCTCCAGCGCGCTTCCGCGATCAGGCGGCGGAACAGCACGGTGCCGACGCCCTGGCGGCGTGCGGAGGCCTCCACGCTGAAGGCGACTTCGGGCAGCGAATCGTGCTCCGGCGGATGCAGCTCGGCCGCACCGCGGACCACGCCGTCGACGATATAGGCGACGATCACGGTGCCGTCTTCGGCACAGCGGGCGGCGTAACGCTCGATGAAGCTGTCGTCGAGAAAACCGTTGAAACGATCATGCCGGCTTTCGGCATCGAGCCTCAGCAGGTGGTCGCGCAGCAGCGGCAATTCTTCCTGCTGGATCAGGGTCCGCACATAGCCTGGGGCGGTGCGGAGCGTCTCTTCAAGTACCACGTCAAAACTCCTCTTGGTGTCCCTCGAGGAGGCGTTCGAATCCCTAGGCTCCCTATGTTGTGCATCGCACCATAATTTTCAAGACTGGAACCTGCCCAAGTTAATGGCATCGGGAGCGACTATTTCGTTAACAAAATCAAAGGCCCGTAGTTATACGAGGACCAGCTGCGTCTGGGTCACCACCGCGACCAGCTTGCCGTCATCGGTTTCCAAACGGGTGGTCCAAACCTGGGTCCGCCGGCCCCGGTGGACGGGGGTGGCGGTGGCGATGAGCGTGGTTCCCTCCTTCGCGCCCCCGATGAAATTGGTCTTGCTCTCCAGCGTGGTCGTCCCCTTGGCGTCCTCGGGCAGGTTGATGACGGTCGCCGCCGCGCCGACGGAATCGGCCAGCGCCATCACCGCACCGCCGTGGATGGTGTGGTGGAGGGTGCAGAGATCGGGGCGGACGGTCATCCGCGCCACCACGCGGTCCTTCTCGGCCTCGACGAATTCGACGCCCTTGAGCTCGGCGAACGGCATCTTCATCGCTTTAAGTTTCTCGAGCGGCGTCATCGGATTTCCTCCCAATTCGTTGTTGTCCCAGCGTGAATTGCTTCGCGCGGCAAAGCAATGACGTCCGAGGTCATGGTCATGCTGACTTCGGCGCTCGCATTTGTGCATATGCTGCTCCCATGCGTCACTTCCCTCCCCGCCGCATCGTCTGCCTGACCGAAGAGACGGTCGAAACGCTCTATCTGCTCGGCGAGCAGGACCGCATCGTCGGCGTCTCCGGCTACGCCGTGCGCCCGCCCCAGGTACGGCGCGAGAAGCCACGAGTGTCGGCCTTCGTGTCGGCGGACATCCCGAAGGTTCTGGCGCTGGAACCGGATCTCGTGCTCGCCTTCTCCGATCTCCAGGCCGGCATCGTCGCCGATCTGGTGCGCGCCGGGCTCGACGTCCACGTCTTCAACCAGCGCGACGTTGCGGGAATACTGGCGATGATCCGGACGCTGGGCGCGCTGGTCGGCGCCGCCAAGCGCGCCGAGGAACTCGCCCAGGGATTCGAACGGCGTCTCGCCGCGATCGCCGCAACGCCCCGCCCCTCGCCCCAGCCAAAGGTCTATTTCGAGGAGTGGGACGACCCGTTGATATCCGGCATCGGCTGGGTGTCCGAGCTGATCGAGATCGCCGGCGGCGCGGACGTGTTTCCGGAGCTACGGCATCGGCAGGCGGCCAAGGATCGGATCGTCTCGGCGGACGACGTGCGTGAGGCAGCCCCCGACGTGATCCTCGCATCATGGTGCGGCAAGAAGGTTGTGCCTGCCCGCATCCGCGCGCGCGAGGGGTGGGATGAAATTCCGGCCGTGCGGGACAACCGCATCGTCGAGATTAAGTCACCGATCATTCTCCAGCCGGGGCCGGCCGCGCTCGCCGACGGGCTCGATGCGATCGTGCAGGCGCTGTGGGGCGAGCGCTCCTGATCTCTCCTTCGTCATTGCGAGCGAAGCGAAGCAATCCAGAGCGTCTCTGCGGAAGGATCCTGGATTGCTTCGTCGCAAGGGCTCCTCGCGATGACGGATGGGCGGGCACCGTCCTCACGTCACCGCGTTCACGACCTGATATTCCGGCCGGCGCCATACCTCGCCTGCGATCACCTCCTCGATGATCTCAGCCGCCCTCATCACTTCGCTCTCGCCGATATACAGCGGCGTGATGCCGAAGCGCATGATGTCGGGAGCGCGGAAATCGCCGATGACGCCGCGGGCGATCAGGGCCTGCATGGCGGCGTAGCCGCCATCGAAGGCGAAGGAAACTTGCGAGCCGCGGCGCTCATGCGCGCGCGGGGTCACCAGCTCTAGGGACGGACAGCGGCGCTCGACTTCCGCGATCAGGAGATCGCCGAGTGCCAGCGAGCGCGCGCGGACCTCGGCGATATCGACGCGGTCCCATATGTCGAGCGAAGCCTCCAGCGCCGCCATCGCCAGCACCGGCGGGGTGCCGACGCGCATGCGCTCGATGCCGCCGGCGGCGACATAGGCGAGTTCAAACGCGAACGGCTTCGCGTGGCCCATCCAGCCCGACAGCGCGGCGCGCGCACTGTCGGCGTGGCGCGGCGCGACGTAAAGGAAGGCTGGCGCGCCGGGGCCGGCGTTGATGTATTTGTAGGTACACCCCGCGGCGAAATCGGCACCTGACCCTGCAAGATCGACCGGCAGTGCGCCGGCCGAATGGGCGAGATCCCAGACCGTGACGATGCCGAGCGCATGGGCTTTCGCCGTCAGCTTCGCCATGTCGTGGCGGCGGCCGGTGCGGTAATCGACCTCGGTGATGTAGAGGACCGCGATCTCCTCCGACAACGCAGCCTCGATCTCCTCCGGCGCGACCAGTTGTAATTGATGCCCGCGCCCGAGCGTCGCGATCAGGCCTTCGGCCATGTAAAGGTCGGTCGGGAAATTGCCGGTGTCGGACAGGACGACCTTGCGCGATGCGCTCATGTCGAGCGCGGCCGCAAGCGCCTGGTAGACCTTCAGCGACAGCGTGTCGCCGACCATCACGGAGCCGGCTTCCGCGCCGATCAGCCGGGCGATGCGATCGCCGACATGGCGCGGCTGGGCATACCAGCCCGCGGTGTTCCAGGCTCGGATCAGCTCGTTGCCCCACTCGGTGGTGATGACGCGGCTGACGCGCTCGGCAACGCCCAGCGGCAGCGCGCCGAGTGAATTGCCGTCGAGATAGATCACGCCGTCAGGCAGATGGAACAGCGCCCTGGTGTCGTCATAGACGCGAAGCTTCGACTTGGTCATGGACATCTCTAGAGGATGGTGCGGACGCGCCAGAGTTCGGGGAACAGCTCGACTTCCAGCATGCGCTTGAGATAGCTGACGCCGCCGGTGCCGCCGGTGCCCCGCTTGAAGCCGATGACCCGCTCGACCGTCGTCACGTGGTTGAAGCGCCAGCGCCGGAAATAGTCCTCGAAGTCGACCAGCTTCTCGGCGAGCTCGTACAGCATCCAGTGCGTCTCCGGCGCTTCATAGACGACACGCCAGGCCTGCAGCACGCCCTCGTTGAAGCTGTGGGTCTCGCGGACGTCGCGCGACAGTACCGCGGCCGGCATCGTGAGTCCGTTGCGGTCGGCCAGCCGCAGCACCTCGTCATAGAGGCTCGGCGTCGCGAGTTCGGCCTCGAGCAGCTTCGTCACCTCGGCATCGTGCGCGTGCGGCTTCAGCATGGCGTGATTGCGGTTGCCGAGCAGATATTCGATCAGCCGGTACTGCCGCGACTGGAAGCCCGAGGACTGGCCGAGCTGCGAGCGGAAGCGCGTGTATTCGCTCGGCGTCATCGTGCGCAGCACGTCCCAGGCGTTGTTGAGCTGCTCGAAGATGCGCGACATCCGCGCCAGCATCTTCATCGCGGGTTGCACCTCGTCCCTGGCGATGGCACGGCGCGCGGCGCTGAGCTCGTGGATGGCGAGCCGCATCCACAGCTCCGTGGTCTGATGCTGGATGATGAACAGCATCTCGTCATGCGCTTCCGACAGCGGATGCTGCGCGCCGAGGATCGCATCCAGCGCCAGATAATCGCCATAGGACATGCGCCGGGAGAAGTCGGTCTCGGCGCCTTCGCTTGCAGGATCGTAATCGCTGGACGTCATGGCTGGCCCTCCCGATCGATCATTCCGGCCCGGCTCAGTCGAGGCCGATCAGGCGCGCGGTAATCTGCGACGACGGATCCTTGAGCCCGTCGATCACGGTGAAATGGTTCAGCGCCGGCTCGACGACGAGGCGCGTCGGCACGTCGAAGCCGGTCCAGACATTGGCCAGTAGATCGGACTGGCGGATGAATTCGGGCCGCTCGCCGCCGCCGACCCAGGCGGTCACAGGCGAATGCCCGCGCGGCAGATGCAGCGCCGCGCTTTCGAGCGTCGCCTCCTCCATGGTCATGCGCAGCGTCTCGTTCATCTTGGTCTTGAGCAGCGGACGCAAGTCGTGCAACCCGCTGATCGAGAGCGTGCCGGCAATGCGGTTGTAGACGGCGGGCTCCAGCCGGCTGTCATCGCACAGCATGCGCGTGACGAGATGGCCGCCGGCCGAGTGGCCGGCAAGGCGGATGGGACCTGCGACAAGCGAGGCCGCTGTCGCAATCGCGGCGGTGATCTCAGCGGTGATGTCGGAGACGCGCGCAGCCGGCGTCAGCGTGTAGCTCGGCAGCGCCACGGTCCAGCCCTGGTGCCGCGCGCCTTCGGCAAGATCGGTCCACGCCGACTTGTCGAAGCGCATCCAGTAGCCGCCATGGACGAAGACGACGAGGCCCTTGCTGTCGCCGTCGGGCAGGACCAGGTCGAAGCGCTGGCGTTCACCGGCGCCATAGGCGATGTCGGCGCGAAACTCCTTCAGCCCGGCGCGGTAGGCCGCCGCCCGCTCCGCCCACTGCGCCGGCATCTTGTCCGAGCCCGGGATATGGGCCGAATTGGCGTAAGCGTCGTCCCAATCGCGCATCGTTACTCCCTCGACGGACTCAAGGCGGCCGCCAGTCTGCCACCGGGAACGGCCGCATCCTAGTCTTTATTTTAAGCTTAAAGTATCTGGATGAGGCACCGCTAGCCTCTCCACTCGTCATTCCGGGGCGATGCAAAGCATCGAACCCGGAATCTCGAGATTCCGGGTTCGCCCTTTAGGCGCCCCGGAATGACCAAACGTTTTGTTCGCAATGACGTCGGAGAGTGACCTACGCCTTCTCCACCCCGCACCACTCCGCGATGAACAGCGCCATGGCCTTGGTCGTCTTCTTCAGCGACTCCAGATCAACGTATTCGTTGAAGCCGTGCATCTCGCCGCCGCTGGCGCCGAAGCAGAGGCTCGGGATACCGTGATTGAGGCCGTAGAAGCGGGTGTCGGTGAGCGCGGTGAAGACGAGGTCCTCGACTGCGCCGCCATAGACCTTGTTGAAGGCCTTGCCGAATGCCGCCTCGGGCGCCGCCGCGTCGGTCAGTTCATAGCCTTCCGACAAAAAGCCCGACCATTCGACCTCCGGCGGGTTGTTGGCGAGGAAGCGGTGGTTGCGCGAGGCAGCAGTGACGCAGGCCATGATCTCCTTCTGGTGATCGGCCACCGACCAGCCCGGCAGGATCGCGATGCGGCAATCGACGTCGCACCAGGCCGGGACGCTGGAGGCCCAGTCGCCGCCCTTGATGATGCCGGGGTTGAAGTTAATGGGATGGTTGAGCGTCTTGAAATGACGATCGGCCTTGGCCCGCTCGTTCCATTCGATCTCGAGCTTTTGCAGCGCATGGACCAGATGATAGGCCGCCATGATCGCATTGGAGCCGGAGCCGGCGAACGCGACATGGGTCGGATGGCCCTTCACGCGCAGGCGAAACCAGATCACGCCGACCTGCGAGCGCACCATCTTGCCGCCGGTCGGCTCCGGGATGAAGCAGGCGTCCGCGCGGTATCCGCGCTGCAGCGTCGAGAGCGCGCCGACACCGGTGCTCTCCTCCTCGATGACGGACTGGAAGTGGATCCGCCCCGTCGGCTTGAGGCCGGCGGCCTTGATGGCATCGAGTGCATAAAGCGCGCCGATCGTGCCCGACTTCATGTCGCAGGCGCCGCGGCCGAACATCTTGCCGTCCTTGATGACGGGCGAGAATGGCGGGGTGTCCCACAATTCCAGCGGGCCTGCCGGCACCACGTCGCAGTGGCCCTGGAGGATCAGCGATTTGCCGCCGCCCGTTTGTGGACGGTAGGTGCCCACCACCGAGCGCGCCTTGGAAAAATCATGCTCGATCGGACCGAAGCCGCGCAGATCCTTCAAATCGTCGACATTGATGTGCCAGTCGTCGACCTCGTAGCCGCGCGCGCGCAGGAGGTCGCCGATCATGTCCTGGCACGGCCCCTCGGCCCCGCGGATCGAGGGGATCGCAACGAAATCACGGGTGGTCGCAAGCTGGGCTTCGAAGCCGGCATCGACGGCGTCAACAATCCTCTGCTGCGTTTCGGCATTCATCAGGCAACTCCAGGCATTCGAATGGTCCCAAGGAGCGCGCAAGCTAGCCGATTTCAGCCGTTCGGGTACTCCACAAAATATGCATCCCGCAATGCATCTTCGAGCAGGCGGCCTTCCGAATAGCCATCGAGCGTCGCCGGGCGCGTCACACCCTCCAGCAGGCGCGGACACGGCTCCGGAGCACCGAGCACGGTGCGCACGGGAATGCGCTCGGCGTAGATCGGCAACGCATAGTCCTCGTCGTCGTCCGCAACACCCTTGGCGCGGATTTTTGCCGAGGCCTCCTCGATCTCCATGGCGATGAAGGAGGTCGCCTTGATCTCCTGCGTGTTGCTCGCCCGCAGGCTCGCGGTGCGGTCCGGGAAAAATCGGTCGACCATGGCGATCACCGCCCGCTCCTTCTCCTCGGGGTCGGTGACGAGATAGGCGGTGCCGAACGCCATCACCGCGCGATAGTCGGCGGAGTGGTTGAAGCCACAGCGCGCCAGCACGAGGCTGTCGAGATGGGCGACGGTGAGACACACGCGCTCGCCCCTGGTCTGGTTGCGCAGCATGCGGCTGGCGCTCGAGCCGTGCCAATAGAGCTTCGTCCCCTCGCGCCAGAAGAAGGTCGGCGTACAATAGGGCTGGCCGTCGATGACATAGGCGACATGACAGAGCATCGAGGAATCCAGGATGCGATGAACCGTGTCGTGATCGTAGAAGCCGCGGTCGTGACGGCGCTTCACCTGGTTGCGCGCTGAGGTCGGATAGGAATTTGAAGTCTCGGTCTGGCTCACGGCCGCTCCTGTCGTGAATGGAACAGTTCCAGGGCAGTTGTAGCGGCCGATTTGGTCTGCGATAGTGCCAATTCCATGCAAAAAATTCCGACCAATTCGCCCTCGCCCGCCAAGGCCGAACTGCCGCTCGACCTCACCGGGGCGCACATCACCGCCGGCGCATCGGCGGCGCACAGGCTCTACCAGGCGCTGTGCGAGATGATCGTCTCCGGCCTCGTCAAGCCTAGCGAGCCGCTGCCGCCGTCGCGCACATTGGCCAAGCAAACGGGCTTCCGACGCAACGCCGTCGTCACCGCCTATGAACGCCTGATCGCCGACGGCTTTGCCGATGCCACCGTCGGCTCCGGCACCTTCGTCGCCGCGCGGATTCCAGCGCGTGCCGCCGAGCCTAAGAAGCCGAAGGTGATCGTCGAAGCACCGCAGCAAGGCGCGTTCTCGCTCGGCTGCACCCATATCGACGAACGCGCCGTGCAGCGCTTCCGCGCCTTTGTCGGCCGGCGCATGCGCGCGTTCGGGTCCGAGCATCTTCATTATGGCGATCCCCGCGGCAGCCGCGAGCTGCGGGCGGCGATCGCCGATCATCTATTGTCGGCGCGCGGCCTGCGCTGCGACCCCGACCAGATCATGCTCACGTCGGGCACGCTGCATGCCCTGCGCATCGTGCTGAGTGCGATCCTGAAGGCGGGCGACCAGGTCTGGTGCGAGGACCCAGGTTACCCCGCCGCGCGCAAGACCATCGCGCATTGCGGCTATCGCGCCGTGCCCGTCCCCGTCGACGAGCACGGGATGCGCATCGCCAAGGGCCGCACGTCGGCACCGTCCGCGCGCGCGGCCTATGTGACGCCGTCGCACCAGTTTCCGCTGGGCGTGCAGATGTCGATGCCGCGCCGGCTCGAACTGCTCGACTGGGCCAAGCAGGCCGGCGCCTTCGTGCTGGAGGACGATTACGACAGCGAGTTCCGCTATGACGGCGCGCCGCTGATGTCGCTTGCCGGAATCGATCATCTCCAGCGCGTGATCTACATGGGCACGTTCGCCAAGACGCTGTTTCCGGGCTTGCGCATCGGCTATTGCGCCCTGCCCGAGCGCCTGATCGCCGACGTGACGGCCGCGCGCACCGCGCTCGACCGCTTTCCCGGCACGCTGATGGAAGGCGCGGTGGCCGACATGCTCAACTCCGGCGCCTTTGCGGCGAACCTGAAGCGGGTGCGAAAGCTCTATCGCGAGGCTCGCGATGCGCTGGCCGAGACGCTGGAGACCAGATCCGACGGTGTGCTGTCCGTGCCGGTCCCCTCGCAGGGCCTGCATCTTGTCGCAAGGTTCGATCCGTCGGTCGATCTATCGGTCGCAGCCGACGCGAAGCTGGCAGCCGGCGCCGAAGGCTGGCTGTTGGCCGACACCTATTCGCGCACACGCCCCCTGCCCGGCTTCGTGCTGGGATTTTCCGGGCATGCGGTTCCGAAGCTCGTGGCATCCGCGGAACGGCTCGCGCGGGAATCGCGTGCGGCGTTGCGCGTGAAGGGCGGATCGGCCCGGCGCGCGTGACGAAGCTTTGCTATCAGAATCGCCGACCGCTCCCTACATTGCGGCATCGATTCCGGGAGCCCTCATCATGTCACTCCGCCGCGCAGCCTGCCTCTCGCTCCTGATCGTCATCGTGCTTGCCTCGACGGCGCGCGCAGGCACCGTCAGGCGCGAGCAGGACATCGTGGATTTGAAACTTGGCCAGCGCGTGCTGGTGGATGACGGAACCTGCCCGGCCGGACAGGTCAAGGAGGTCCGCGGCGCGAAGATGACCGACAAGGGGATCGCGCAAACGAGTTCCTGCGTGCCGCGGCATGGGCCGAAATCGAAATGATAATCGGAGAGGCTACTTCGCCGGATCGAACATGCACTGCAAGGTGGGCTTGGCGATCTTGGTGAAGGTCGGGCCGATCTCGCGCTGCTTGGACGTCGGCACCCAATCGGTCTCGATCGTCGGAACGCCGGTCTCGCTGATGCCGCGCAGCAGCGCCTCGCGCAGATCGCGGTCCTCGACGACCGCGGCGGCATGGTCATGCAGACAGCCGCAGACTTCCTCCGGATGCTCCCAGCGCCCGAGCATGCGTGGCGCGCACTGCCGCACGAACTCGGTGCGGGGATCAGGCAATCTGGAGGGAGAGCGCACTTGCGCCTGGACGGAACTGATCGTCAGAAGGGAAATGAGCGCTGCGGCGCAAATGCGAAGATTCATGATGGCCTTTAACGGCTGATTTTCTTGTTGGCGATCAGAAGCGCGCGGCGACCACGATCGGCTGTGGCGCCGGGGTAATGACCGGCGAGCCGCTGTACTGGAAGGTGCCGATACCCGGCAGACTGCCGTCTGGCGCGCCTGCGAACGAGGAACCGGCGAGGACAAAACCGAAAGCAAGGATGAAGCTGAGCGCGCGCATGGTCTTGTCCCTCAATTCCGTCGCCGGCGGTGCACCGCCGTCGTTGTGAAGCTGATAACCATGGGTGGTTTCGCGCGTGATGCGCCAAAGGCGGAAAATGGTTTCATCTCCGTGAGAATTGTTTCGTCCGGTCCGATGCGACGAAACAATTCTCGGAAAATGCCAATCATTTCAGTCAGGTTGCGCCGCAACTCAACGTAACCCGGCAAGTCCTTGTTCCAGCACGTACATGCGCCGGGGGCGCGCTGTCACGCGCGCGCCTTGCACGCTTCATACGCATTTTACGTTTTTCTGCTGAAGAGAAACCAAACGAAGGTTGGGCCCTGTCGAACCGGGGGCGCTTCGGCTGCGACCCAAGCCATCGAAACCGAGACGCCCGGATCACCGGGCGCGATCACGTGAGGGATGGCCATCATGATGGCGGGAAAACGCGCAACGACGCGCGAGGCGGAGCAGCGGACGGACCGCGGAGATCAACGACCTGTTCGCGGCCCCGTCACTTCGACGAGCGAAATGGCGCTGCAATCGAGCCGCGGCTTTGAGGCCGCGCCGCAGATGTTCGTGCGGCTGACCGGCTCGCATCTCGCAAAACCGCGCGTCAGCCGTGCTGTCGTCACCGAGTGAACGCAAACGCGTCACTGAGTGAACGCAAACGGCGTCACTGAGTGAAGAATTCGCCGCACTTCTGGACGTTGGCGTCCGCCGGTCCCCACGGCATGATCGGCACGGTCGAGGTCGAGTTCTTCGGCGAGCCCTCGATCAGCTTGTCCGAATAGACCATGTAGACCAGCACGTTGCGCTTGGCGTCGCAGCCACGCACGATCTGCATCTTCTTGAAGAACAGCGAGCGTCGCCTGCGGAACATGTCGTCGCCTTGTTCCATCTTGTCCTTGAACTTGATGGGCCCGACCTGGCGGCAGGCGAGCGAGATGTCCGAGACCTCCTCGGCAAGGCCGAGCCAGCCCTTGAAACCACCCTTCTCCGGCACGGTGAAATGACAGGCGACACCTTCCACCTCGGGATCATCGAGGCCGTAGGTCGCGAGCTTGTCATTCGGGCTGACCCATTTGAAGACGGTCGAGCGGCGGAAGATCAGATCCGGCTCGTCGGCAGCCTGGGCGGAAGCCACCGGCACGACCAGAGCCAGGAGGAATAAAGCAAGGCCTTTCAAGCGGATGCCGGAAAGACCGGGGAAACGAGATGACATGAAGTTCTCCGGTAACAAGTACCCGCAATGTAGGGATGAGACAGCCAGACAGGAAGGCGACTGGCCGCGAGGAGCGGCCGCCGTTTACCGCTCCGTGAGGCTTTTTTGCTACGTCTTGGACAAATGTAGCTGATGGCAGAACTGCCTTGCCGGTGAACGCGTATCCCCTCTACGAGACTAATGTCTGATTTGGATTATGGATTCGAGGATGAATAGCGTGAAGGGGTCCGGTTCTTCTGCCAAGCCGGCGCGGCTGTGGCAGGTCGCCATTTTGGCGACGGCTGGTGCGATCGGTACGGCAAGCCAGGCGGACGCAGCATTTTACTACTGGACGGATTATTCCGACGGGTCCTACGCCTCCCGTCAGGATCGGCATCTCGAAGTCCCGCGCCAGAAGCCGCAGAAGCGCGGCGCGGCCGGCAAGAAGGACGCGGTTGCCGAGAAGGAAGTCGGCACCAAGCCGCAAGGGCCGCTCGTCATCGTCGTCTCGATCGACCGGCAGAAGGTGACGGTCTACGACACCAACGGCGTGTTCGCGGAATCCCCGGTGTCGACAGGCATGAAGGGCCACTCGACGCCGATGGGTGTGTTCAGCGTCATCCAGAAGCACAAATTCCACCACTCCAACATCTATAGCGGCGCGCCGATGCCGTACATGCAGCGGATCACCTGGTCCGGTGTCGCCATGCATGCCGGCGTGCTGCCGGGTTATCCGGCCTCGCATGGCTGCATCCGCATGCCGATGGCGTTCGCGGTGAAGATGTGGAATTGGACCAAGATGGGTGCACGCGTCATCGTCTCGCCCGGCGAGATGACGCCGCACAGCTTCCAGCACCCGCTGCTCGCCTCCGTGCGCGTGCCGCCGCAGCCCGCGGCCAGCGTCGAGCCTCAGACCAACATCGGCGACAAGGCCGACAAGGGCGCACCAGCCAAGGTCACTGAAGCCAAACCGCCCGAGACCAAGACCGCCAGCGCCGAGAGCGTGCTCGAGCTGCGCTCGTCGGTCGGCCACACCGTGATGTCGGACATGACGACGGGCAATGCGCCGGCCCGCGCGGAAGCGGCCGCACCGGCCGACAAGCTTGACGCAACGAAAACCGCCGAAGCGTCTGACGCGGCCAGGCCGGCAAACGCCGATGCGAAGCCGACCGATTCCGCCGAGGCACCCAAAGCGACCACGGCCTCCGACGACAGGCCCGCCGACAAGGTCGATGCCGTCAAGTCCGAGCCCGTCAAGACTGACGCGGCCGACGCCGCAAGGAAGCCTGATGCCGCCGTGACGGCTACGGCACCCGCGCCGGACGCCAAGAAGGACGAGAGCCGCGTTGCCGATCCTGCGCCTGCGGCGAAGCCGGAAGCGCCCAAGCGGGCCGGCCAGATCGCCGTCTTCATCAGTCGCAAGGATTCCAAGCTCTACGTGCGGCAGAATTTCGCGCCGCTGTTCGAGGTGCCGGTTACGATCGCCGCGAGCGACCGGCCGCTCGGCACGCACGTCTTCACCGCCGAAGTCGACAAGACCGACGCCAATGCATTGCATTGGTCGGTGGTGTCGCTGCCCGTCTCCGCTCGCGCCGCCGCGCGCGAGGATGACAGCCGCGTGACGCGCCGCCAGCGTGGCGCCGCCGTGATCCCCGTCGCCGCAAAGCCGGTGGTCACGCCGGACAACCCGGCTGAGGCGCTCGACCGCATCGCGATCCCCGCCGACACCATGGCGAAGATCAACGAGATGCTGACCTCGGGCGGCTCGGTCATCGTCTCCGACCAGGGCATCAACCAGGGCGAAACCGGCGAAGGCACTGATTTCATCGTCCGGCTCTACTAGAGCGTTTTCGAGCGCCCGATCCATCGGAACGGAAATGGCTCCAGGCGCTTCGCCGCTCCCGATAACGCGGTGTTGACGAGGCCGATCGCAGCGGCGGAGTAACATGCATCCCGGATCATTTCGGGGGACGCCGTCATGATGAACCGAAGGACCATGCTCATCGCGGCGCTTGCAGGCGCCGTCGCTCCGGTGACGCGCGCGGTCGCCGATGGCGGCATGAGCCGGATCTCGGCCTACGCCTTCTCCTTTCCCGCGTTGTCCGGCGACGACATCCGCCTCGCCGCTTTCACCGGCAAACCGCTGCTGGTGGTCAACACCGCCTCGCTCTGCGGCTACACGCCCCAATACGCGGGGCTGCAAGAGCTCTGGAGCGAGTTTCGCGAGCGCGGGCTCACCGTGATCGGCGTGCCCTCCAACGATTTCGGCGGCCAGGAGCCGGGCGGAACGAGCGAGATCACGGAGACCGCGCACCACCAATACGGCGTTACCTTCCCGATCGCGGCCAAGGCCACAGTGATCGGCGCGAGGGCGCATCCGTTCTACAAATGGGCGGCCGACGCGCGCCCGAAGGATGTTCCGCGTTGGAACTTCCACAAATACCTGATCGGGCGTGACGGCTATATCGCCGAGGTATTTGCCTCCGCCATCGAGCCGACCGATACGCGAATCAAGACGGCGATTGCCAAGACGCTGGCCGACACTTGATGCAACGCGCCCCATCCGGTTGGGCACAATTGTGGCGGGATGCCAAACAGCCGTTGCAATGGCGATGGCCCACCATCTAGGCTAAGATCGTTTGGGGCAGGATGGTTTTGCCGGAGGCGAAAAGTCACGGCGGAACAACGGGATCAATCTCGAGGACAACACCATGCGTGTGGCGGCAGGACTGATTTTGGCAAGCGCGATGTCTTTAGGCATGACCGGCGCGGCATGGTCGCAGGCCCCGGCCGCGAAGCCCGCCGCCGCAACGGGTGCCGCACCGGCCGCGACGCCGGCTGCTCCAGCGGCAGCACCGGCTCCTGCAGCGGCCGCCGCGCCAGCGGGCTTCGTCAATCCGCCGCCGCCCAAGCAGGCGCCGCAGCCCGCACGCGCGGCCTGCAACACACCCGACGCGCTCGGGGTCGCCCGCACCGTCGAGATCGACACGACAGGCGGTCCAGGCTTCGGCTTCGAGCACTTCAAGGAGCTCGACTTCCTGCGCGACAAGGAGGTGGTGTTGACCTTCGACGACGGCCCCTGGCCGAAGAACACGCCCGCCGTGCTGAAGGCGCTCGCCGATGAATGCACCACCGGCATCTTCTTCTCGATCGGCAAGCACGCGACCTATGAGCCGGAAATCCTGAAGCAGGTCTACGCTGCCGGCCACACCGTCGGCACCCACACCTGGTCGCACGCCAATCTCAACAACAAGAAGCTCACGGAAGCGCAGCGCAAGGAAGAAATCGAGAAGGGCCTGTCGGCGGTGAAATGGGCGCTCGGCGGCATCTCGCCCTCGCCGTTCTTCCGCTTCCCGGCACTCCAGCATCCGCCGGAGATGGTCACCTATCTCGGCAACCGCAACACGGCGATCTTCTCCTGCGACATCGACTCGTTCGACTTCAAGGCCTCGAAGCCCGAGAAGGTGATCGAGACGGTGATGAAGAAGCTCGACAGCAAGGGCAAGGGCATCGTCCTGATGCACGACTTCCAGAAGCATACGGCAGAAGCCCTGCCCGAGCTCCTCAAGCGCCTAAAGGCAGGCGGCTACAAGGTGGTGGCGATGCGCGCCAAGTTCCCGGCGTCTTCGCTGCCCGAATACGACCAGGAGCTGCTCAAGGACGTCAAGCTGCCGACGGTGAGCCAGCGCCCGGTCAATTCCGTGGTGACGACCGTTTCGGAATAGCCGGCAATTGTCTTTCTGTATCGAAGGCTACGTCATCGTCTCCGCGGACGGCATGCTCGCCGACGCGAGCCATGTCATGCCTGACAGCCTGAAGTTCGAAGGCGACAAGCTGTTCTTCGAGCAGGCGCTCGATCGCGCCGCGCTGATCGTGCACGGCCGGCACTCACATGAGCAGCAGCCGAACTCTCCGAAGCGCAAGCGGCTGATCACGACCCGCAAGATCAAGGCCCTCACCGTCGATCCGGAGATGCCGAACGCGACATTGTGGAATCCGGATCACGCGAGCTTCGAGGAGGCCTGCGCCTTCGCCGATGTCGCCTCCGGCATGGTCGCGATCATCGGCGGTCCCGTCGTGTTCGACATGTTCATGGACCGTTACGACACGTTCTGGCTGTCGGAAGCCCCGCATCTGCGCCTGCCCGGCGGCGAAGGTTGTTTTGTCGGCGTGCCCGAGCGGACCCCGCACGAGGTGCTGGCGTCACACGGGATGAAGCCGGACGCGCCCTATGTGCTCGACGCGGCGCATGACGTCACGGTGACACCGTGGCGTCGGGCGTAGGTGCACTGCAACAACGCTCCCTGCAAAAACGCCCTACACGTCCCCGTAAGCCGCCTCGACCGGCCGCGTGGCGCGGCCATAGCCGATGATCATGCAGAGCGCACCGATGATCGAGAGATTCTTCAGCGCATCGACCAGCATCTTTGCGTTGTCGGGCGCCGCCAGATTCCAGAAGTCGTAGAACAGCACGGTTGCGACCGCGACGTAGACGATCAGCAGCATGGCGAAGAACCGCGCCCCGAAGTTCAGCGCGATCATCAAGCCGGCGATGATCTCGAGCGCGCCGACCGCGATCGCCAGCAGCTGCGGCGTCGTCATGGCGGTCGCCGTCTCGATCTGCTTGGCGTAAGGCGCGATGATGTCAGGCACCACGACCTTGGTGGCAATGAAATCGGCGGTCGCCTGGATGGCGAACAGTTTCGTCGCGCCCGTGTAGATGAACAGCACGGCGAACAGAATTCGCCCGAAAGTCACGAACGCTGGCATGATCGGCCTCTTGGCTCAGGCTTTCTAAGATCGGAACTTGGACGAAAGTCCTGAGCGATTATGAAGAGTCGTTGGCCGGTTTACAAACGGGGAAATGGAGAACTGTTTTGAAAAGATTGAAGGGCGGATGCGCCGGAGGTGTGCTCTCTCGCCCCGCTCTTGTCCGCCGAAGCCTTGGCGAAGGCGGATGCGGGGCCGCGACGAGCTTCGCTCGCGCTGAGAGGGTTGGGGTGAGGGGAGCCTCCACGGGGGCGGTGAGAATTGGACTCGCGGAGAGTCCCCCTCACCCGGATCGCATCTGACGATGCGATCCGGCCTCTCCCCGCAAGCGGGGAGAGGCGAAGAGGTCCCGCCTCAGGTAAACAACGTCGGCTGCTGCCGCGCCGCGCGCTCCTGCGCTTCCACGACGGCGACCGCAGTCATGTTGAGGATGCCGCGCGCGGTCACCGAGGGGGTGAGGATATGCGCCGGGCGCGCCGGGCCGATCAGGATCGGGCCGACGGGCAGTGCATCCGCGAGCGACTTGATCATCTGATAGGCGACGTTGGCGGTGTCGAGCGTCGGCATGATCATGATGTTGGCCTCGCCCTCGAGGTTGGAGTGCGGCAGCACCATCTTGCGCGCAGCGGCCGAAAGTGCCGTGTCGCCCTGCATCTCGCCGTCGGCCTCGATCTCCGGATGCTTCTCCTTCAGGAGCTGGGTCGCCCGGCGCATCTTGCGCGAGGACTCGGTGTCGTAGCTGCCGAAATCGGAATGCGAGACGAAGGCGATCTTCGGCTTGATGTTGAAGCGCTGGACGTGGACCGCCGCGAGCGAGGCGATCTCGGCGAGTTCTTCCGCGCTGGGGTTGGGGCGAACCTGCGTATCGGCGATGAAGAACGCGCCCTTGCTGGTGATCAGCAGCGCCAGCGCCGCATAGTCGCTGATCCCTGCTGAGAAGCCGACGATCTCGCGGACATGGCGCAGATGGCTCATGTAGCGGCCCTCGACGCCGCAGAGCATCGCATCCGCCTCCCCGCGCGTCACCGCGAGCGCGGCGATGACCGTGTTGTTGGTGCGTACCACCGTGCGCGCCGCATCCGGCGTCACGCCGCGGCGGCCGGCGACTTCGACATAGGACTGCACGTAGGATCGGTAGCGCGGATCGTCCTCGGGGTTGACGAGGTCGAAATCCTTGCCGGCCTTGATCGACAGGCCGAAGCGCTTGATGCGCGCCTCCACCACGGACGGACGACCGACCAGGATCGGCGTCGCCAGCTTCTCCTCCAGCACCACCTGCGTGGCGCGCAGCACGCGCTCGTCCTCGCCCTCGGCATAGATCACGCGCACCGGCTGGGTCTTGGCCTTGGCGAACATCGGCTTCATGACGAGGCCGGAGCGGAAGGCGAAGCGCATGAGCTGCGCGGCATATTCGTCGAAATTGGTGATGGGGCGCGTCGCGACGCCCGACTCGATCGCGGCCTTCGCGACCGCCGGCGCCACGCGCAGGATCAGCCGTGGATCGAACGGGCTCGGAATCAGCGAGCCCGGACCGAAGCCTCCCATCTCGCCGGTGTCGACCCCTTGCGCCACCGCATCCGACGGCGCCTCGCGCGCGAGCTGCGCGATGGCTTCGACGGCGGCGTGCTTCATCTCCTCGTTGATGGCGCTGGCACCGACGTCGAGCGCGCCGCGGAAGATGAAGGGAAAGCACAGGACGTTGTTGACCTGGTTCGGATAGTCCGAGCGGCCGGTGCAGATCATGGCGTCGGGGCGCACCTTCCGCGCTTCCTCCGGCATGATTTCGGGCGTCGGATTGGCGAGCGCCATGATGAGCGGCTTGTCGCCCATCGCCTTGGCCATCTCAGGCTTGAGGACGCCCGGTGCCGACAGCCCGATGAAGATGTCCGCGCCGCCGATGACGTCGGCGAGCGTGCGCTTGTCGGTCTTCTGCGCATAGACCGCCTTCCAGCGGTCCATCGAGGTGTTGCGGCCCTCATGCACGAGGCCGTCGATGTCGCAGACCCAGATGTTCTTGCGCTGCGCGCCCATCGACACCAGAAGATTGAGCGTCGCAATCGCGGCAGCACCTGCCCCTGACGCCACGATCTTGACGTCCGACAGCTTCTTGCCGTTCAGCCTGAGGCCGTTGGTGATGGCGGCGGCGACGATGATCGCGGTGCCGTGCTGGTCGTCATGGAAGACCGGGATCTTCATGCGCTCCTTCAGCCGCGCCTCGATCTCGAAGCACTCCGGCCCGCGGATGTCCTCGAGATTGATGCCGCCGAAAGTCGGCTCGAGCGCCGCCACGGTCTCGACCACCCGGTCGATGGTGTCGGCGGCGATCTCGATATCGAACACGTCGATGCCGGCAAACTTCTTGAACAGGACCGCCTTGCCCTCCATCACGGGCTTGGAGGCCAGCGGGCCGATATTGCCGAGGCCGAGCACCGCGGTGCCGTTCGAGACCACGGCGACCAGGTTGGCGCGGGTGGTCAGCGTCGCCGCCTCGGCCGGGTTCTTGGCGATCTCGGTGCAGGCAGCCGCAACGCCCGGAGAATAGGCAAGCGCGAGGTCGCGCTGGTTGGCAAGCGGCTTGGTCGCCTGGATCTCGAGCTTGCCGGGGCGCGGCAGACGATGATAGGCGAGCGCCGCCTGGTGGAGGTCATCAGAATAGGACGACATGCGGTCTCTTGCCTCGCGTTACCGGCCTCAAACTACGTTGTCCTGACCGGTCTGTCGCGGGTCGCGGTATTCCGGGTCATGGAAACGGGATGAAGCACGGCCGGCGCCCCGGTGGCAACATCCGATTCCGCCCCCATCAACAGGCCGCACGGTCAAATATTTGAAAACCATAGCTTTCCCTGGACCGCCCCGCGCTTTGCGAATATGGCAGGTTGCGCAGTGCAAAACGAGCAACTGGAGCTGAGAATGAAGCGGATCCTGATCGGCCTGATCGCACTCGCCGTGCTCGCCGCGGGCGGATGGTTCGGCTTCAACCTCTATGCCAGACATCGCGCCACCGCGGAGATCGAGGCCGTCTTCGACCGGATCCGCAGCCAGGGCGGCAAGGCAAGCCACGGCAAGGTGGCGTTCGACGTGACGAGCCGGACGCTGACCATCGAGGACATCGCAGTCGATCCCGCCGGGCAGCCACAGGCACACGTCAAGATCGCCGGCATCAAGGGCGTGGGCCTCCGCCAGACCGATGAGACCCGCTTTGCGGCCGACAGCATCGATATCTCCGGTTTCGAGGTTGCGCTGGACGAAGTCGGCCCCGGGAAGCTGAAAGCCTCCTACAAGATCCCGCAGATGATCATGCGCGATTACGCGGGCCCTGTTCACGTCCAGAATGCGCCGGCGTCAGGCGCCCTGATCGACTTGTACCGATTTGTGCTCGATCAGTATGCGAGCGTGACCGCATCTTCAGTCACGGCACCGACCCTCACCATCGCCTTCGATGCCGGCAAAGGCGCCGCCGGCAGCGGCGAGGTCGTCTATTCGGGGCTCGCGATCCAGAAGCTCGGCAAGGGCAAGGTCGACGCGATGAAGGCCGACCGCGCCTCCTTCACGATCAACGTGGAGCAGGCCGGCAAGGCGGACAAGCTGAGCGGCGAGATGTCCGACCTCATCATCAATGATTTCGACTCGACCGCAATCGCCGCCGCCCTCGATCCGCAGAAGGCCAACGACGACAGCTACCATCGCGTTTACGGACAAATGTCGAGCGGCCTTTACGTGGCGACGTCGACGCACGGCGTGCGGATGCAGGTCGACGGCATCGCGATCGCCGATATCGCGGTCCAGCCGTCAAAATTCCGGCCGGTCGAGATTCTGGCACTGCTGCCGACGGACCGCTCCGTCCAGCCGACCCCGGCGCAATCGCGCGAGATGATGGAGAAGCTCGCCGGCCTCTATGACGGCCTTCGCGTCGGCAAGATCGAGATCGGCACCATGTCGATCACGACCCCGCAAGGGACGCCCCGACTCAGGGCGATCAGATACCAGGAGGGCGAGTTCGCGCTCGAAGGCCTGGATGCGCCGACGCCGCAAGGCCAAGTGAAGATGGAGCGCTTCGCGCTCAAATCGCTCAGCCTGGCGAACCTGTTTCGTTGGGCCGCGAGCCTCACCACGCCCGGGCAGCCGCCCTCGCCCGATCAGATGCTGGGCCTGTTCCGGGTGCTCGAAGGCGCCGAGATCAAGGGCGTGGTCTCGCCCTACAAGAACACGCGGCAGCTCGTCACCATCGACACGATCAGCCTGAACTGGGGCCAGCTGGTCGGGTCGATCCCGAGCAAGGCCAATCTGGTCGTGAAGATGGTCGCCCCCACCGATCCGGCCAATCCCACGCAGCTGCCGCTGACGATGGCCGGCATCGACAAACTGGCAATCAACCTCGATCTCGGCGCGGCCTGGACGGAGTCCTCGGGCGCGCTGGCGCTCGCGCCGGCCACCATCGACCTCGGCAACCTCGCCAAGGCGCAGGCCCGCCTCGCACTCGCCAACGTGCCGCGCGGCGTATTCACGGCCGACCCGGTGCAAGCCATGAGCCAGGCCGGGCAGATCGAAGCCGGCGCGATCGAGCTCTCCCTGCGCGACAGCGGCGTCGTCGATCTGCTCGTGGCGCAGTTCTCCCGCATGCAGAATGTCAGCCGCGACGCGGCGCGCGGCGCCATCGTCGAGATGATCCGGGCACAGGGCGAGAAGATCGCGGCCGCCAATCCCGATGCCAAGACCGCGGTCGATGCCATCGCCGGCTTCGTCGAGACGTCAGGGCAAACGCTCACCATCAAGCTGACGCCGCTCGGCAAGGTGCCGATGCTTCAGCTGCTCGGCGCCCTGAACAGCGAGCCGATCGTCGCGCTGGCACAATTCCGCATCGAGGCGTCGACGGGGTTGTAGGCCGAGCGTTCGCTCGGCGGTCTCGTGTCCCGGACGCGGCGCGGCATGAAATGACGCGACGCAGAGCCGGGACCCAGGGTCACCGTCCGTGAAGTCTGGGCCCCGGCTCTGCAGCGCACCGCTGAAGAAGCGCTGCGCTGCGTCCGGGGTACGCATTCACTTCTGCGGCAGGTTCACTCGCACATGCAGCTCGCGGAGCTGCTTGGTCGTGGCTTCCGACGGTGCGCCCATCAGGAGGTCCATGGCCTGCTGGTTCATCGGGAACAGCGAGATCTCGCGCAAATTGGTGGTGCCGCACAGCAGCATCACGATGCGGTCAACGCCCGCGGCCATGCCGCCATGCGGCGGCGCGCCGTACTGGAAGGCGCGGTACATGCCGCCGAAGCGGTCGACCACTTCCTGCTCGCCATAGCCGGCGATCTCGAACGCCTTCACCATCGCTTCCGGTACGTGGTTGCGGATGCCGCCCGAAGCGATCTCGTAGCCGTTGCAGGTGATGTCGTACTGGAACGCCTTGACGGTCAGCGGATCCTGGCCCTTCAGCGCCTCGAGGCCGCCCTGCGGCATCGAGAACGGGTTGTGCGAGAAGTCGACCTTCTTGTCGTCCTCGTTGTACTCGTACATCGGGAAATCGACGATCCAGGCGAGCTCGAACCGCTCCTTGTCGGTGAGGTTCAATTCCTCGCCGACCTTGTTGCGGGCAAGGCCTGAGAACTTCCAGAACTTGTCGGGATCGCCGGCGACGAAGAAGGCGGCATCGCCTTCTTTGACGCCGATCTGCGCGCGGATCGCAGCGGTGCGCTCAGGCCCGATGTTGTTCGCCAAGGGACCAGCGCCCTCGCCGCCCTCGCGCCACATGATGTAGCCGAGACCGGGCTGGCCTTCACCTTGCGCCCAGGAGTTCATGCGGTCGCAGAAGGCGCGGCTGCCGCCGCCCGGCGCCGGGATCGCCCAGACCTGATTCTTGGGGTCTTCGAGCATGCGCGCGAACACCTTGAAGCCGGAGCCGCGGAAGTGCTCGGAGACGTCCTGCATCTCGATGGGGTTGCGCAGGTCCGGCTTGTCGCTGCCGTATTTGCGCAGCGCTTCGGCGAACGGGATGCGGCGCCAGTTCTTGCTCACCGGCTTGCCCTTGGCAAACTCCTCGAACACGCCGGTGATGACAGGCTCCATCGCCGCGAACACGTCTTCCTGCGTGACGAAGCTCATCTCGACGTCGAGCTGGTAGAACTCGCCCGGCAAGCGGTCGGCGCGCGGGTCCTCGTCGCGGAAGCACGGCGCGATCTGGAAGTAGCGGTCGAAGCCCGACATCATCAGCAATTGCTTGTACTGCTGCGGCGCCTGCGGCAGCGCGTAGAACTTGCCGGGATGGATGCGCGAGGGCACCAGGAAGTCGCGCGCGCCTTCCGGCGAGGACGCGGTCAGGATCGGGGTGTTGAACTCGAAGAAGCCCTGCCCCTCCATGCGCCGACGCATCGACTTGATGATTTCGACGCGCGTCATGATGTTCTGGTGCAGTTTTTCGCGACGCAGATCCAGGAAGCGATATTTGAGCCTGATATCCTCAGGATATTCCTGGTCGCCGAACACCGGCAGCGGCAGGTCGCCGGCCGGGCCCAGCACCTCGATCTCGCTGACATAGATCTCGATCTTGCCGGTCGGCAAATCGTCGTTGTCGGTGCCTTCAGGGCGGCGGCGGACCTTGCCGTCCATCTTGACCACGAATTCCGAGCGCAGCTTTTCGGCCAGCGAGAACGCCGGCGAGTCCGGGTCGACCACGCACTGGGTCAGGCCATAATGGTCGCGCAGGTCGATGAACAGCACGCCGCCATGGTCGCGAACGCGATGGACCCAGCCCGAGAGGCGGATCGTCTCGCCGATGTTGCTCTCGCGGAGCGCGCCGCATGTATGTGACCGGTAGCGATGCATGGTCGTCCCAAATTGATGTCTGAGGAAGCGAATCGGACGACTGAGGTGGCCGGTCCGAAAGTTGCGGCAGGGTTTACCCGACGAGGCCCAAGGCGGCAACCAAGGGAACGGCCTGTTTGGGGCCCGGAAGGCCCATTTTTGGCCGATCTGGGCTCAAGCCTTTGCCATCAGGCGTTCCCCGCCTATCTTTACCTCCATGACCGTCCATTTCCCCTTCCAGAACTCCTATTCGGCGCTGCCGGACAGCTTCTTTGCCCGGGTCGCGCCGACCCCGGTCGCAGCCCCCCGGCTCATCAAGCTGAACCGGCCGCTGGCGGTCCAGCTCGGCCTCGACCCGAATATGCTGGAGACCCCTGAGGGCGCCGAGATCCTGGCGGGCAAGACGGTTCCTGATGGAGCCGACCCCATCGCCATGGCCTATGCCGGCCACCAATTCGGGCAGTTCGTGCCCCAGCTCGGCGACGGCCGGGCGATCCTGCTCGGCGAGGTCATCGACCGGGACGGCGTCCGCCGCGACATCCAGCTCAAGGGAAGCGGTCCCACCCCGTTCTCCCGCCGCGGCGACGGCCGCGCTGCGCTCGGGCCCGTCTTGCGCGAATACATCGTCAGCGAAGCGATGTACGCGTTGGGCATTCCGACCACACGCTCGCTTGCCGCCGTCGTCACCGGCGAGCACGTCATCCGCGAGACCGCGCTGCCTGGCGCGGTGCTGACCCGCGTCGCCGCGAGCCACATCCGCGTCGGCACCTTCCAGTTCTTTGCCGTCCGCCGCGATACCGACGCGATCCGCCGGCTCGCCGATCACGTCATCGCCCGTCACTATCCCGAGCTGCTCGGTACCGAGCGGCCCTATCACGCGCTGCTTGCCGGCGTCGTCGCGCGCCAGGCCGAGCTCGTCGCGCGCTGGCTGCTGGTCGGCTTCATCCACGGCGTGATGAACACCGACAATTCTTCGATCTCGGGCGAGACCATCGATTACGGCCCCTGCGCCTTCATGGATGCCTACAATCCCGCGCAGGTCTTCTCCTCGATCGACGAGATGGGCCGCTACGCCTACGCCAACCAGCCGCGCATCGCGCTGTGGAATCTGACCCGGCTGGCCGAGTGCCTGCTGCCGCTGTTCGGCGAAGAGCAGGAGAAGGTGGTCGAGCAGGCACAGGACATTCTCGGCGCATTCCCCGAGACATTCAGCAAGGCCTATCAGGCGGGCCTGCGCAAGAAGGTCGGCCTGTTCACGGAGCGCGACGGCGACGAGGCCCTGATCCAGGACCTGCTCGACGCCATGGCGAAGAACCAGGCCGACTTCACCCTGACCTTCCGCAGGCTGGGTGACGCCGCAGGCGATCCGGCCGCGGACGACGCCCGCGCAGAGTTCATGGACCCCGCAGCCTTCGATGAATGGGCCCGGCGCTGGCGCGAGCGTCTCGCGGCCGAGCCGCAATCCGCCGCCGAGCGGCAGACCGCCATGAACGCCGTCAACCCGCTCTTCATCCCGCGCAACCACCGCGTCGAGGCCGTGATCCAGGCCGCGGTCAACGATGACAACTACGCGCTGTTCGAGGAATTGGTGAAGGTGCTGGCCAAGCCGTACGAGGACCAGCCGGACTATGCGGCTTATGCCGATCCGCCGCTACCGGACCAGCGGGTGTTGCAGACGTTCTGCGGGACGTGAAAGTTCGCACGCCCCCGCATCACCACCTCTAATTGATTCGCTGCATGGATTGCGCCTTGCGCGAATCCATTCCTGTCCGGTGGACGTTGTGGACACGTCCTGCCCGCGGGAACCGCTGTCATCAAACTGAAACACTCGCGCTCTAACGGCCTGTCAGCGCCGTCTTGCCGGAGGCGCCCATCCTCCAACAAGTCCCGACAAAGCGCGCCATGCCCTTCAAATTCATTCACATCACCGACACGCATCTCGCGAACCCCGGGCTGAAGCTCTATGGGCTCGATCCGCGCGCCCGGCTGGACGCGGCGATCGCCGACATCAACAAGCACCAGTCCGACGCCGCATTTGCCGTCGTGACCGGCGACCTCACCCATTGGGGCGAGCCTGAATCCTACGCCAATTTCGCAGACGCGATGGCTGCGCTGAAAATCCCGTACATCGCCATGGTCGGCAACCACGACAAACGCGTAGCTTGCCTCGACGGCCTGAAGGCCGCACCGCGCGATTCCAACGGCTTCGTGCAGGGCACGCGCATCACCGAGCACGGCCTGTTCGTCTTCCTGGATACGCTGGACGAGACCAGCCACGCCGGCGAAATGTGCGCCAAGCGTCTCGGCTGGCTCGCAAGCACGCTGGCCGCCGCACCGGCCGACATGCCGTTCGTCGTCTTCATGCACCATCCGCCCTTCCCGGTCGGCGTCCACGCGATGGACGAGATATCGCTGAAGCAGAGCCCCGAATTCGCGGAAGTCATCGCTCCCTATCGCTCGCGCATCCGCCACCTCTTCTTCGGCCATGTCCACCGGCCGATCTTCGGCAGCTACGGCAAGATTCCGTTCTCGACGCTGCGCGGCACCAACCACCAGGTCTGGTTCGAGCTTGACGCTGCCGCCGCCGAGCATCTCGCCAGCCACGAGCCGCCGGCCTATGGCGTGGTGCTGATCGACGGCGAGAACCTGGTCGTGCACAGCCACGACTTCCTCGACGAAAGTCTGCGCTTCCCCTTCGAGCCACCGGCAGGAGTGGACGGCCGCGACTATGCGCTCAACTTCCCGGCGCGGTGAGATGAGCCTCGCTGAACCCGCGACTCTCCCGGTCGCGGCAACTGCGCCGCCGCGCCTGCTTCTCCTGAGGCGGTTCTCCGCCCGCTTCAAAACCTCGCTGCCGGCCTATCTCCTGCTGCTGCCCTCGCTGATCTTCCTCGCGCTGTTCACCTACGGCGCGATGGGACGCGTGATGATCGACGCGCTGTATCAGCGCGCCACGCCCAAGGCGCCGGTCCGCTTCGTCGGCTTTGAGAACATCAACGCGGTGCTCGCCGATCCCGCCTTCACCGGGGCGATCGTCAACAATCTCGTCTATGCCGTCGGCACCGCGATCCCCAGCATCGGCCTGGCGCTCTTGTTTGCGCTGGCGCTGTCGCGCACCAACGCCTTCAACAGCGTGCTGCGCGCCGCGCTGTTCCTGCCGGTGCTGATCCCGATGGTCGCGGCGTCCGCGCTGTTCCTGTTCATCTTCCTGCCGAATGTCGGCCTGCTCGACTATTACATCGGCCGCCTGCTGCCGGTGCTGCCGAACTGGCTCGGCGATTCCGACATCGCGCTTTACGCCATCATGGTCATCACCATCTGGAAGAACGCCGGCTACTACATGCTGTTCTTCCTCGCCGGCCTCCAGGCGGTGCCGGAGGACGTGATGGAAGCCGCCCATCTGGACGGCGCCGGTCCGTACCAGCGCCTGCGCCACATCATACTGCCGGAGCTCAAGCCCACCTTCCTGTTCGTCACTGTCATCGCAACGCTCAATGCGGTGACACAGGTCGATCACGTCTTCGTCATGACCAAGGGCGGGCCGTCCAACGCGACCAATCTCGTGCTGTTCTACATCTACCAGCAGGCGGTCGAGCACTACGACATCGGCAAGGCCTCGGCGGCCACGCTGCTGACGCTCGCCGTGCTGATGGGCCTCACCGCGCTCTCGTTCCGGACGATGGCGAACCGGGAGGGCGGGCCATGAAGCTGATCGACTGGCTGCTCAAGGACGCCCCGCTCGCCACGCGCCGCGAGATCACGCCGAAGCTCGGCTTCGTGTTGACCGTGCTGCTCGCGATCATCTGGCTCATCCCCTTCCTCTGGATGGGCGTTGCGACGCTACGCCCCGCCTCGGACGGGATCAACGCCATGGCCGAGCTGATGCCGAGCCTCAAGCCGACGCTCGACAATGTCAGGGATGCCTGGGAGATCGGCGATTTCCCGCGCTACGCGCTGAACACCACGATCATCTGCACCGGCATCCTGCTGGTGCAGCTCGTCACGATCACGCTGGCGGGCTTTGCCTTTGCGCGTCTGAACTTCGCCGGCAAGACGTTGATCTTCTACCTATTCCTGATGCAGCTGATGCTGGTGCCGGTGCTCTTGATCGTGCCGAACCTGACGCTCGTGGCGCAGCTCGGCCTCTATGACACGCTCACCGGCGTGATGATGCCGTTCTTCGCCTCCGCCTTCGGCACCTTCCTGATGCGGCAGGCGTTCGAGGCGATCCCGACCGAGCTGGAAGATGCCGCGCTGATCGACGGCGCCAGCCTGTTCCAGCGCATTCGCCACATCTACGTGCCGCTGTCGATGCCGAGCTTCTCCGCCTTCGCCATCATCTCGGTCACCAGCCACTGGAACGACTTCCTGTGGCCGCTGATGGTGATCAATTCGCCGGACAAGCGGCCGCTCACCGTCGGCCTCTCCGTCTTCACCGCAACGGCCGAAGGCACCCAGGCCTGGGGCACCATCGCCGCCGGCACGCTGATGGTAATCGCGCCGCTGCTCGTCACCTTCCTGATCTTCCAGAAGCGCTTCATCAGCTCTTTCGTCACCTCAGGCATCAAATAGGAGATTTTCCGATGCTGTTTTCCCGCAGGCTCATGCTCGGCCTCGCCATGGCAGGCACTATGGCAGGCGCCCTCGCCTTTCCCGCGCTCGCCGGCGAAGGTCCGACCGAGATCGACCTGTTCTTCCCCGTCCCCGTCGACGGCAAGCTCGCCCGCGACATGGGCACCTTGATCAAGGAGTTCAACGAGACCCATCCCGAGGTCAAGGCGACCGCGGTCTACACCGGCTCCTATGACGACACGCTGATCAAGACGCGCGCGGCCATCAAGGCCGGCAAGCCGCCGTCCGCCGTGATCATGTCGGCGAACTTCCTGCTCGACATGCAGATCGAGAACGAGCTCACCAATCTCGACGGCCTGATCGCCGCCGACGGCAAGACCAAGGACCAGTTCCTCGGCCAGTTCTTCCCGGCGCTGCAGGGCAACGCGGTGATCAACCGCTCGGTCTATGGCGTGCCTTTCCACAATTCGACGCCGCTGCTCTACATCAACGCCGACAAGGCCAAGGAAGCGGGCCTTGATCCGAACAAGCCGCCGCAGACCTGGGCGGAGCTGACCGACTGGGCCAAGAAGCTCACCAAGCGCGAGGGCGACAAGGTGACCCAATGGGGCATCGCGATCCCCTGCGCCTATGACTATTGCGGCTGGATGATGGAAACGCTCACCATGACCAATGGCGGGCGCTACTACAACGAGGAGTTCGGCGGCGAGGTCTATTACGACACGCCCTCGATGCTCGGCGCGCTGACCTGGTGGAACGACCTCGTCTACAAGCACAAGGTCCACGCGCCTGGCGCGACGCCCGGTCCCGCCGTCAGCACCTCCTTCATCTCCGGCAACGCCGCGATGATGATGCTGTCCACGGGCTCGCTGACCTATGTGCGCGACAACGCCAAGTTCAACTACAAGGTCGCTTTCATCCCGCGCAACGTCCGCAACGCCGTGCCGATCGGCGGCGCCTCGCTGATCGTTCCGGCCGGTCTCGAAGCCGACAAGCAGAAGGCCGCCTGGACGCTGATCAAGTGGATGACCTCGCCCGAGAAGAGCGCCTGGTGGAGCCGCGCCACCGGCTATTTCGCCCCCAACATGGCCGCCTACAAGACGCCTGACATGGTCGACTTCCTGAACAAGAACCCGGACGCCAAGACCGCCGTCGAGCAGCTCGACGTCGCAAAGCCCTGGTTCGCGACCTACAAGACCGTCCCGGTCCGCAAGACGCTGGAGGACGAGGTGATGCTGGTCCTGAACGGCAAGAAGCAGCCGAAGGAGGCGCTCGCCGCCGCCCAGAAAGCGGCCGACGAGACGCTGAAGCCGTACAACGCGGAAACGTCGCTGAAGCTGCCGTAAGGCCGACGCTTACGTCCAAACGAACTTCGGCGCTCCGTCATGCGGGGCGCCGAATGCGTTTCGCGAGATGCGCGCGTTTAGATCGTCACCACGATCTTGCCGAACTGATCGTTCGACTCCAGGAAGCGATGCGCCTCGACGATCTCCTCGAACCGGAATGTCCTGGCGATGATCGGCTTCAGCGTGCCGTCCGACAGCCCATCAAGAATGAATGCCTTGGCCTTCGCAAGGCGCACGGGATCGCGGATGATCTCGTGCACGAGGTAGCCACGCAGGACCAGACTCTTGGTCAACACGTTGAAGAGCGGGAACGGCGTCGGCGCCGGGCTGAGCCCGCCATACTCGATCAGAATGCCGCCCGGCGACATCGCCGCGGTCAGCGGCTCGAATGCGGGACCGCCGACGGCGTCAAACACCACGCGGACGCCGTTTGAACCGGCGATCTCCGCGAGCCGCGCTCCGATGTCCTCCTCGTCCGAGGCGATCACGTGCGCGGCGCCGGCATCGCGCAAGGCGCGCCGCTTGGTCGAGGTCCGCGTTAGTGCAACCGGGACAGCGCCGATCCGGTTCGCGATCTGAATGGCCGCAAGCCCGACGCTGCTCGATGCCGCCGTGATGGCGACGACGTCCCCGCGCCCAAGTCCGGCGATATCGACCAGCGCGCCGTAGGCCGTCAGATATTGCATCCACATCGCAGCCGCGACCTCGAAGCCAAGCTCGGGCGGATGCTTCACGACGAGCTCGGCCGGAAACGTCGCGAGCTCGGCGTAGGCCGGCCATCGCACCATCGACAGCGGCGGCACGATGCTCACAGTGTCATCGGGCGCAAAGCCGGCCACGCCTTCGCCGACCGCCTCAACGATGCCGGCCGCCTCCAGACCAAGGCCGGACGGAAATTTCGCGGACTCGATATACGTGCCCCTCCGCAGCAGCGCCTCGGCGCGGTTGAGACCGAGTGCCCTGACCCGGATCTGAACCTCGCCCTTTGCCGGCGGTGGAACGCTGGCGGTCTCGATGCACAGCACTTCGGGACCGCCGTGCCGGTGAAAGCGAACGATGCGGGTCATGGGATATACTCCAAATCAGTTGAACTGAATGGAGCTATGCCGGTCCCGTGGAAGCGGATAAATCACCCAAACAAGCGAACAGTCGAAACCAGGAGTTTTCAATATGGACCGCCTGACCAGCATGGCCGTGTTCGTCAAGGCCGTCGATCTCGGCTCGTTCGCAGCCGCCGCCGACGCGCTGGAGCTGTCGGGGCCGATGGTCGGCAAGCATGTGCGCTTCCTCGAACAGCGCCTCGGCGCCCGCCTCCTCAACCGTACCACGCGGCGCCAGAGCCTGACCGACGCAGGGCAAGCCTATTACGAGCGCTGCCGTGCCGTGCTCAACGCGGCTGAAGCGGCTGACGCCGTAGTTGCCGACGAATTATCCGAACCGCGCGGCAGGCTGCGCGTGACAATGCCCGCGCTGCTGGGGCGGCACTGCATCGCGCCCCTGTTGATGAAGCTGGCGCGCAAACATTCGCATCTCGAGCTCGACCTCTCCTTCGGCGACCCGATCGCTGACATCGTCGAGGGCGGCTACGATCTTGCGATCCGGACCGGTGATCTCGATAACCAGTCCGGCCTGATTACGCGGCGCATCGCTCGCCAGCGAATGGTGGTGTGCGGCGCGCGATCCTATTTGCGCGCCCATGGCAAGCCGAAATCGATCGACGATCTCGCCGCCCACCAGGCGATCATCTATCGCCACTCCGGGCGCGTCCGGCCTTGGCTGTTTCCGCGGGACGGTCAGCCTCCGCGCGAGATCATGCCGGCCGGCAGGCTCAGGCTCGACGATCTCGAGGCGATCGCGGACGCCGCGGCACAGGGCATGGGGCTCGCCTGGCTACCCTACTGGCTGGTCCGCGAACGCCTCAACAACGGCGCGCTGGTCGGTCTCTTCGGGGGCCAACCGGAATTCCTGTACGACTGCCACGCCCTGTGGCCACGTTCGCCGCGGATGCCGCTCAAGGTCCGCGCCGCCGTGGACGCCCTCGCCGCCGCCTTGCCGAAACTGATGCCGTGATGGTGGTCGTCCGCGCCATTAACCCGCTGTCCACCATCCGGCCGCCCGCACCGCCGGTAACCATTGGAATTAACAGACCGTCAACACGCTCCCGACAAGTCTAACGGTTCTGTCGGGGGATTTTGCCGTGGATCTGTTGGTTTTCGAGTTCCTGGGACTGGCGCTGGTCGCCATGTGCGTGGTCGTGGTGGCGCTGCCCTGCGCCCGAAAACCCTCGCAAAGGGTCCGTTACGAATAGGAATTTCGTCGGAAGGAGCGATTCCGGCCCAATTGCAAGGCTCGAATTCGCTTCGAGCCCCTTGACATCACAGCGCTTTCGGCAGAACGGCTGATATCAAGTGTCATGGGCCGTTCATGGATTTGATTACCACCACCGCTGACCTTGCGGCTGCCTGCAGCCGACTGGCCAAGCACCCCGTCATTACTGTCGATACCGAGTTCCTGCGCGAGACCACCTATTACCCGCTGCTGTGCGTGGTGCAGATGGCCAGCCCCGAGGAAGCGATCGTCATCGACACCCTGGCCGTGGGCATCGACCTCAAGCCGTTCTTCGAGCTGATGGGCAACGAGGCCGTGCTGAAGGTGTTCCACGCCGCCCGGCAGGACATCGAGATCATCTGGCACCAGGCCAACATCATCCCGCATCCGGTGTTCGACACCCAGGTCGCGGCCATGGTGCTCGGCTATGGCGACAGCATCGCCTACGACCAGCTGGTCGAGAAGGTCACCGGCCACCGCCCGGACAAGACCCACCGCTTCACCGACTGGTCGCGCCGCCCGCTGACCAAGGAGCAGATGCACTACGCGGTGTCCGACGTCACCCATCTGCGCGACGTATTCGCGGCGCTCGATGCCGACCTGAAGAAGCGCCGCCGCAGCGAATGGGTCTCCATCGAGATGGAGGTCCTGACCTCGCCCCGCACCTACGACTTCCACCCCGAGCGCGCCTGGGAGCGGCTGAAGACGCGGGTGCGCAAGCCGAAGGACCTCGCGGTGCTGATGGAGGTCGCGGCCTGGCGCGAGCAGGAGGCGCAAAGCCGCGACGTGCCACGCGGCCGCGTGCTGCGCGACGAGGCCGTCAGCGACATCGCCACCCACGCCCCCAACACGCTGGAAAAGCTCGCCCATCTGCGCTCGGTGCCGAAGGGGTTCGAGAAATCCAAATGGGGCGCGGACATCGTTGCCGCGGTCGAGCGCGGCCTGGCGCGGGATTTCTCGACGCTGCCGAAGCTGGAGAAGCCGCGCAACAATTCCAACGGCGCGGCCATCGTCGAGCTCTTGAAGGTCCTGCTGCGGATGACCGCGGAGCGCCATGCAGTCGCAAGCAAGGTGATCGCGACCGTCGACGATCTCGAGGAGATCGCAGCCAGTGACGAGGCCGACGTCCCCGCCCTGCGCGGCTGGCGCCGCGAGCTGTTCGGCGATGCCGCGCTGAAGCTGAAGCGCGGCGAGCTGGCGCTGGCGATCGAGAAGGGTCGCGTGATCGGGGTCGAGCGGGCGTAAGCGCGCCCCGCTCTCCCTCCGTCGTCGTCCTGGCGAAAGCCAGGACCCATTACTCCATGGCGGAGTTTGGCGAAGACTCTGCGTTCGGTACTCCAACCGCCACAAATCGATGGATCACGCGGTATGGGTCCTGGCTTTCGCCAGGACGACACCGGTGAATGTGGTCGGCTGCTCCGGCCACATTGAAACGCTCGACCTTACGCCGGCGTCAGCTTCGCCACTTCGCCCTTCATATCCTCCAGCACGCCCGATATCGCCGCCACCAGTTCGTCGATCTGGGTCTTGTTGACGATCAGCGGCGGGCAGATGGCGATGGCATCGAGCATGTTGCGGGAGATCACACCGCGCTCCTGGAGCATGCGGCTGGCGATGCCGCCGACGGCGCCGGGTGTCGCCGCTGCCGTCTTGCGCTGCTTGTCGAGCACCAGCTCGAGCGCCGCGATCATGCCGACGCCGCGGACCTCGCCGACCAGCGGGTGGCTGGCAAGCTCACGCAGCTTGCCCTGCATGTAGCCGCCAAGCTCGGCGGCATGCGCGACCAGGCCGCGTTCCTCGATGATCTTGAGGTTCTCCAGCGCAATCGCCGAGCCGACCGGATGGCCGCCCGCGGTGAAACCGTGGCCGAGCACGCCGATCTTGTTGCTCTCATCCGCGATCGGCTCGAACATGCGGTCGTTCATCAGGATCGCCGACAGCGGGAAATAGCTCGAGGTGATCTGCTTGGAGACAACGATCGCGTCCGGCTTGATGCCATAGGTCTCGCAGCCGAACATCTTGCCGGTGCGGCCGAAGCCGCAGATCACCTCGTCGGCGACCAGCAGGATGTCGTACTTCTTCAGGACCGCCTGGATCTTGTCCCAATAGGTCGCCGGCGGCACGATGACGCCGCCCGCTCCCATCACCGGCTCGCCGAAGAAGGCTGCGATCGTGTCCGGCCCTTCCTTCTGGATCAGCGCGTCGAGCTCCTCGGCCCGGCGCGTGGCAAACGCCTCCTCGCTCTCGCCCGGCGCGCCGTCCTTGTAGAAGTGCGGCGAGCCCGTGTGCAGGATGTTCGGCAGCGGCAGGTCGAACGAGCGGTGGTTGTTCGGCAGGCCCGTGAGGCTGGCCGACGCGATGGTGACGCCGTGATAGGCGCGCATCCGGCTGATCACCTTCTTGCGCTGCGGCTGGCCGAGCGCATTGGAGCGATAGGCGATCAGCTTCAGGACGGTGTCGTTCGCCTCCGAGCCGGAATTGGTGAAGAACACCTTGCTCATCGGCACCGGCGCGAGCGCCACCAGCTTCTCGGCGAGATCGATCGAGGGCCCGTGCGATTTGGCGGAGAACGTGTGGTAGAACGGCAGCGCCAGCATCTGCTTGTGCGCAGCCTCGACCAGGCGCTTCTCATTGAAGCCGAGCCCGACGCTCCACAGGCCGGCCATCGCCTCGAAATAGCGCTTGCCCGATGCGTCGAAGACGTAAGGGCCCTCGCCGCGCTCGATCACCAGGGGACCGGCCTGCTGATGGGTGCGCGCGTTGGTGTAGGGATGGAGCTGGTAGGCCACATCCCGGGCCTCTTGCGAATTCGGCAGCATGGACATTTGCGAAAGATCCTCAAGGTCGTCACATCGCCGGCGCGGCCAGCGTCATCTCTTGGCTATTGCGACAACGCAGAACTTGCAACGCCAATTCGTCGGCAGCAGGCGCTCAGCAGCGTTGCACAAAGCCGCACACGGAACAGCTCTCAGGCCGCGCTGTCATCATCATCACCCTCGTCGGCGGCAGCAGCGGCTTCCCGCACCTCCACGAGCGCCATCGAGAGCAGATAGACGGTCGTGGGCAAGCCGACGCGGCGCGCCGTCTCGACGGCACGCGACAGGTCGCTTGCCAGCTCCTTGAGCTCGTCTCCCCGTGACAATGTCCCACCCCATCCATCCGCCGATCGCGGCCGCCTATACCGCAACGGCGCCGCTGGTTCTGATCAGTTCGGCGCTGGACTGGATTGTAGCAAAGTTACCGATGACATTCACTACCGCATGCTTGTAGGCGGCGGCATCGCCCGCGCCCGGCTGGCGGCAGGCCACAGCGTCGGCCACCACCTGATAACGATGGCTGCGGTGAAACCCGTCAATGGCGGTGGCGAGGATGGTCTCGTCCAGGGAGAAGCCAACCAACACGCAGCGCACATTGCGGATATTGGACATGTAATCCACAAACCGCGCCGAGCTGTAGGCCGAGGGCAGCGGGTGCTCGAACGTCATCTCGCCGGGCCGCGGCTTGGTCTCGGCGATCCAATCGGTCAGCCTGGATGCCGGATTGAACCAGGCCGCCTGGGCGATACGCTTCAGATGCATCACGGGCCAGAGATTGTCGCGCCACAGCATCAGGAGTTCCAGGCAGCGCGCAGTGGCCGCCTCGCCGTCGAGGATGACGTGGCGACGCCCTGGGGTCAGATATTCGACCTGGAGATCCGCACAAACCAGGATCGGCGGATCATCGGTGTTGGAAGTCAGCATTATCTTGCGCAGAGCTGCACCAGTTTCAGTGATCGGCGAGCGCGAGATCCCGCAGCGGCGAGGTCACCGCCCGCCCCGCCGAGGCGTCAAGCACGCCCGGCCGGTCCCAATCGCCCTCGGGACGGATGATGACATAGGGATCACTGTCCAGCGTGATGGCGTCCGGACCCGGCTCGATCTCCAGCAGCATTTCCGTGTAGGAAAAATCCGAGAAGGTGATCTTGCGATTGTGGCCGAGCGGCTTGGCGCCGAAATGGGCCCAGAAATCGACCAGCCGGTCCTGCGCCTGGCCGTAGATCTTGCGAAAGCCCTTGCGCTTCACATAGTCGACGCTCGCCTGCACCAGCTTGAACGAGACGCGCGAGCGCCGATATTGGTGTCGCACCGCGAGCCGCTCGACCTTGGCGAAATCGCCGAAGAAGCGCACCCGCAGGCAGCCCGCAGGCTCGCTGCCGACAAAGCCGATGAAATGCGCGGCTACCATGTCGTTGCCGTCGAACTCCTCCTCGAACGGACAATCCTGCTCGGCGAGATAGACCGCCGAGCGGATGGCGGTGACCAGCATGAGATCGTTGGGATTGCGCGCAAGGCGGATGGTGATGGCGCGGGAGTCGGGCTTCGCCGGGGGAATCCTAGTGCCGTGCATCTGCAAAACTCCTTGCTTGGATGATCGCGCCCGGCATGCGCATCGGCCGCCGGTGCCATGGGCGCTCGTAGCACCACAGGTCGGGTTGGAAGCTCGGAACAGGCTCGAAGCCGGTCGCCCTCATGATGTCGCGTCCGGCCACGGTTGAAGGCTGCGCATAGCAATCCGCGCCGCGAAATCTTGGCTGTCGGAGGTGCGCCGCGGCCTTGCCGAGACCAGCGATGCCACGGCCCGTCGCCGCGACCGCCCAGATGTAGATGGCAGCAACCTCCTCCGTCGCGGAAGCCAGATAGTGCGTCTCCGGCGCGGTGAGGCAAATCTCGTCGAGCAACAAGGCATCGTGCCCGCGGTCGCTCAGGAACAGGAAGGCCATGCCACCGAGCAGCTTGCCGTTCCGGCTGAACGTCAGGATGCTCTGAGGATCGAAGGTGAAGTATTTTGCAAGCTCCGCGGTTCCGAGCTGCACGCCGGGCACCAGCCGGCGCGCCATCTCGGAAAGTGCCGCAATTTCAGAAAATTGCGCGCAACGGACGTCGACATCCGGACTGAGCGGCAGCGCGTCGAAATCATGCCTTGCGGCAAAGGAGCCCCTTTCCATAGCCTGATCGCCCTTCTATCGTCTGCGGCTTTCGTGCCCCGCTATGTCGAGCTTAGCGGTTGGGGACCTGGAGTATGCAGCAGTTATTGCACCGGGGTGCTGCGATGACGCAGCACCGTGAAGAAGCCCTGGACGCGTCCTGGGACGATTTGAAGCTATTTCTAGCGTGCGCAAAATATAAAAGTTTCCGCAACGCCGCCGAAGAGCTCGGCCTCACCTCGACGACGCTGATGCGCCGGATCGACCGGCTCGAAGAGAGCATCGACTGCAAGCTGTTCCTGCGCGATCAGAGCGGGCTCACGCTCAGCGACGAAGGCACGGCAATGATTGCCGACGTCGCGCATATGGAGCGTCATGCCTTCAACGTCTTCCGGCGCGCCTCGCGCTCGTCGAACGACACGTCGGGCACCGTGCGCGTCGCAGTGACGGAAGGTCCCGGCAATTTCTGGATCCTGCCGCGGCTGATCGATTTCCAGAAAACCTATCGCAAGATCACCGTCGATCTGCGCTGTGCGATGGAGCAGGCCGACGTCGCGCGGCTCGAGTCCGATATCGCGATCCAGCTCGAGCCGCCGACCAACCCCGATCTGATCGTCGCAAAGCTCGGCCGTCTGCACATCTATCCCTTCGTCTCCAAGGAGTACGAAAGCCTCTACGGCCTGCCGGCGACGCTCGCCGAATTGAAGAACCACCGCATCATCAAGCAGAGTGCTCCGCAGGTCGACGACACCGCCTACGCCCGCGTGCTCGGGCTGGAAACGCTCGAGGGCATCGTCGGAATCAAGACCAACTCCTCGGTCGGCGTCCTCTATGCGGTTGAGCGCGGCGCCGGCATCGGCTTCCTGCCGACGGTGTCGATCGCGCTCGGCGCACCGTTCATTGCCGTCGATCTCGGCGTGAGCCACCACGCCGACCTATGGCTCACCTATCACAAGGAGTTTCGCGATTCCGAGCGCCACAAGATCGTGGTCGACTGGCTGAAGAAGATCTTCGACCCCAAGACTTATCCCTGCTTCCGCGACGAATTCATCCATCCGAATGCGCTGGTGCCGATGATGACGGCCGCGCGCGAAGGCTTTGGATTGAAAGGCTATGTCGCGACGACGCCGACATAGGCGCAGGCGAGCTGTGCCTCACCACCGATACTCGAAGCCGACCGTGCCTTGGTGCGAGGTGAGCTCGTTGCGGAACTTGCCGTCGTAATTGACGTAGAGCCGCGCGGTGTTGGTCAGGCTGAGCGAGGCTGAGGCGCCGGCATCCATGCCGTAGCGACTCTCACCGATGCCGGGGACGACGATGCTCTGGGTCCCGAGGCTGACCTGGACCGAGCCGAGGTTCTGGTAAAAATTGTCAACGAACTTGCCGTACGCTGAGAGATCCAGAATCTTCTGGTCGAAGATGAAGTAGCGCCCGACCTCGGCCCCGATCATGACACGCGCGCGCGAGAGCGCCGTCGAGCCGACGTTGAGCGGATCGAGGCCGCCCGCCTCCTGGAATGCCGCACTGGTGGCGCGGACATATTCGAGCGCGCCCTTGGGCACGACGCGCATCTGATCCTTGGTCCAGTAGTAGCTGATCTCGGTCAGTGCGCCGTCGACCGCGGCGCGATAGCCGGCGGAGGCAACGCCAAAGCCGGTATCCCTGCTGGAACGGACCTTGCCGAAACCGTGCACCACCGCGAACGCCCAGGTCCACGGGCCTTTGTCGATCGAGCCGTTGAAACCGACCTGGGTCAAATCGAGCGTCGCCGACTGGAGCGCGAGCGGCACGTCGATATCGGTGTGGCTCTGATCGACGGAGAAGCCGAGATTGACGCCAGGCGCGAGCCGCGCGCCGAAGCCGGCGACGCCGCCAAACGTCTTGCGCTTGTCGCCGACGAAATCCCCCTGCGCATCGGTGCGGACCGAAATACCGTAGCCCTCGAACCAGGTGCGGTAACGGGGATCTTCCGTGCTTGCGGACGCGCCGCCGCCGCCCGGATTGGTCCGGAACGCCCGGTTGAAACCACCCGACGCCTGGTTGCCGAGCCGCTCCAGAAACCCCGACCCGAGATTGAGCGTGCTGTTACCGACCGACTGGTCGTAATTGGTCGAGGTCGGCATCGGAATTGGCGTCGGCGACGGCGTGGGCGTTGGGGTTGGGGTCGGCGTTGGCGTCGGGGTCTGCGCGTAGCCGGGCGTCGCCGCCAACATCGCGACGACGAGCGCAAGCAACATCGCGATCGCTGCCGCGCCCCGGCGGACGCGGTTCAGCCCGATCGTCTGCCGTGTCCCGGAGGGCTGCGATGTGCAGCGCATGACGACAAATCCCGAAGCAAATGGCGGCGCGCAAAAATGCAACACGAGCGGCGCACGCATGCTGCGATTTGCGCCGAACTGTTACGGAGGGTCAACCGGCTGGCGCCTTGAGACGGGGGTGATTGCTCCCGATTGTGGTTCCGCGGACACAGGTCGGAAATTGCAGACGGGCACTCCCGGCCCGGCCTTGAAATTCGCGCATGGCTTGCTAACGCGCGATTTTCGTGTTGCAATATCCGACACAATCGGAATTGGCGCTCGGCTGTGCGTTTCGCGACATTGAGACTCAAGACTCGAACAGACTTCCGGAAGCCCGTTTGTGGCGTGGCACGCGAAAAGCGGCCGCGTCTTTTTTGTATCTAGCGGAGGAGACGAACGATGCCACAAAAGGGCACCGTCAAGTGGTTCAACCCGACCAAGGGCTATGGGTTCATCAAACCGAACGGCAGCGACAAGGACGTGTTCGTCCACATCTCCGCCGTCGAGCGTGCTGGACTCTCCACCCTCAACGAAAACCAGGTGGTTGAATACGACCTCGTGGAGAACCGCGGAAAATCATCCGCGGAGAACCTCAAGGTCTCCTGATCTCTCGTTCCACACGCGAGACATCACGACGATGCCCCCGGCTCTGCCGGGGGATTTTGTTTGTGACGACGAAACGCGACGGCGCCTCAGCTCGCCACGGGCGAAACCAGGAAATTCTCCGACGGTCCGCTGCCCGCCGTCTTGCAGACATCGCCCTCGATCTGGACCTTGCCGGTCGCCAATAGCCGCAGCGCGGCCGGATAGATGCGGTGCTCGACTTCGAGGATGCGTTCCGACAGCGTGTCCGCTGTATCGTGGTCGCTGACGGGAACCGCGCCCTGCATCACGATCGGGCCGGCATCGGTCTCGGGGATCACGAAGTGCACCGTCGCGCCAGACAGTTTCACGCCGGCGCGCAGGGCCTGACCGTGCGGGTCGAGGCCGGGGAAGGACGGCAGCAGCGAGGGATGGATGTTGAGCATCCGCCCGTACCAGGCCTTGGTGAATTCGGCCGTGAACAGGCGCATGAAGCCGCCAAGACAGATCAGCTCGATGCCGTGCTGATCGAGCGCGGCCTGCAGCACCGCCTCGAAGCCGGCGCGATCCTTGCCGAACGGCTTGCTCTCGATCACCAGCGTGTTCACGCCGCTCGCCCTGGCCCGTTCGAGCCCCGGTGCATCGGCCTTGTTCGAGATGACGAGGGAAATTTCCGCCGGAAAATCCCGCGCGCTGGCTGCCTTGATCAGCGCGACCATGTTGGAGCCGCGGCCGGAAATCAGAATGGCGACGCGGCGCTTCATCACGGCGCCAGATCGAGATGGCCATTGTAGACGACGCGATGCTCGCCCTCGGCGGGGATCACGGTGCCGAGCTGCGCCACGCTCTCGCCTGCTTCGGTGAAGACCTGCACGACCCGGTCGACCTTGTCCGGCTCGACGATCGCGATCATGCCGATGCCGCAGTTGAAGGTGCGCAGCATTTCGAGCTCGGCGATCCCGGCCTGCGCGGCCAGCCATTTGAACACCGGTAGCACGGGCAGCCGCGCCAGATCGATGCCGACGCCAAGGTTCTTGGGCAGCACGCGCGGAATGTTGTCGGTGAAGCCGCCGCCGGTGATGTGGGCGAGCCCCTTCACCGCGCCGGTCTCCCGGATCGCGCGCAGGCAGGATTTGACGTAGAGCTTCGTCGGCGTCAGCAGCGCGCCGCCGAGCGTCATGACAGGCGCGAACGGCGCCGGCGCCTCGAAGCCGAGGCCGGACTGCTCGACGATCTTGCGCACCAGCGAGAAGCCATTGGAGTGCACGCCCGACGAGGCAAGACCGATCACGGCGTCTCCGGCGGCGATGTCCTTGCGCGGCAACAGCGTACCGCGCTCGGCGGCGCCGACTGCAAAGCCGCCGAGGTCATAGTCGCCGTCCTTGTAGAGGCCTGGCATCTCGGCGGTCTCGCCGCCGATCAGGGCACAGCCGGATTCCCGGCAGCCATCGGCGACGCCGGCGACGATCGAGGCGGTCGCCTCCGGATCGAGCTTGCCGCAGGCGAAATAGTCGAGGAAGAACAGCGGCTCGGCGCCCTGCACCACGAGGTCGTTGACGCTCATGGCGACCAGATCGATGCCGATGCCGCCATGCAGGCCGGTTTCGATCGCGATCTTGACCTTGGTTCCGACGCCGTCGGTGGCGGCGACCAGGACGGGATCCCTGAAACCGGCCGCCTTGAGGTCGAACAGGCCGCCGAAGCCGCCGATCTCGGCGTCGGCGCCGGGCCGCGCGGTGGCGCGCACCATCGGCTTGATCAGATCGACCAGGCGGTTGCCCGCGTCGATATCGACGCCTGAATCGGCGTAGGTGAGGCCGTTTTTGCGGTCGGTCATGCCCGATTTCCAGTGGGGTTGCGGCTGGTTACGTCGAATTCCGGGGACGCGCAATGGCTCGCATGGCGCTCGGCGCCATACTATGTAGATATCAACGGGTTCAGCCTTCAAACGGGGCGGATTCGAGGTCAGGCCGGGTGCCGGGAAGCGCCGCGTGAGTATTCCGAACATCATCACTCTGGGCCGCATCATGCTGGTCCCGATCATCGTCTGGGCCATCGTGTCGAGCCAAATGGAGGTGGCGTTCGCCGTCTTCCTGATCGCCGGGATCAGCGATGCCGTGGACGGCTTCCTCGCCAAGCGCTTCAACATGGCAAGCGAGCTCGGGGCCTTGCTCGATCCGCTCGCGGACAAGGCGCTGCTGGTCTCGATCTATATGTCGCTCGGCATCTGGGGCGCGATTCCGCGCTGGATCGTGATCCTGGTGGTATCCCGCGACATCATGATTGTCGCCGCCGTGATCGTGTCCTGGCTGTTCGACCGGCCCGTCGAGATGAAGCCGTCGAAAGTGTCGAAGCTCAACACGGTCGCCCAGGTGGCATTCGCGGCGCTGGTGCTGGCCGCGCTTGCCTTCGGGTTCAAGCCGGCGCCCTATGATATTATCCTGATGGGCCTCGTCACGATCTTCACGCTCTCCTCCGTGTCGCTCTATCTCGTCGAGTGGGTCCGGCACATGAGCACGATCGAGGCCAAATGAGCGCGAACCGGCCCCGCAAAAGGCCAACTCACGCCCGATCAAGTCGAATCTTTCAAGCGAAGCCGGCCGTCCGGCATGGAGCAAAGCAAGCGTGGCAGGCCGCGTTCACCCCCGACAATTGGCGTTCTCGCTGCCACACGCGGAGAGCCTCAGCCGGGACAATTTCCTCGAAGGCCCCGCCAACGCTGCCGGCCTCGCCTTGATCGACGGCTGGCCGGAATGGCCGAACCGGATCATGTGGCTGGCCGGCCCCGAAGGCAGCGGCAAGAGCCATCTCGCCGCGATCTGGGCCGAGGAGGCCGGCGCCCGCTCGACCACGGCCAATGCGTTGACCGCCGCAGGCGTTCCTGGCGCGCTCGCCACCGGCGCGCTGGTGGTCGAGGATCTCAAGGCCAAGGATTTTGACGAGCGCGCCCTCTTCCACCTGATGAACCTCGCCCGTGAGGATGGCGCCTACGTCCTGTTCACGGGGCGCGATGTGCCGGCTGCGCTGGACATCGAGCTCAACGACCTGCGCTCGCGGCTGCGCGCAGTGCCGGTGGTCACGCTGCTGCCTCCTGACGACCAGCTCTTCCGCGGCCTGATCGTCAAATTCTGCGCCGACCGCCAGCTCACCGTGGACGAGAGCGTGGTCAGCTACCTCGCCACCCGCCTGGAGCGATCCTCGGCCGCCGCCCGGCAGGCCGTGGAACTGCTCGACAGCGAAGCCCTGCGGCTCGGCCGCCCGGTGACCCGGGCGCTGGCCGCCGAGCTGCTCCGCGACGCCTGACCGCGCCCCAACGCCGCTTGACGGCGCGGAACGGCGGAACATCAATGTCATCGAAACGTCATCGCCCTAACACATGCTCCCGGCGGTTTTGCGCGTCAGTCGCAAATTGGGGCAAACTGGATGGACCGACTTCTCATGGACTCCGCGCAAGCTGTTGAAATAAAAGAAAAAGTCCCGGAGACGGAAAGCCTGCCGGCGATCGCATCGAGCCCCGAGCGATTCATCAACCGCGAGCTCTCCTGGCTGCATTTCAACCGCCGCGTCCTGGAGGAATCGGTCAATCCCAGCCATCCCGTGCTGGAGCGGGTGCGATTCCTGTCGATTTCCGCGAACAACCTCGACGAATTCTTCATGGTCCGCGTCGCCGGCATCAAGGCCCAGGTGCGCGAGGGCATTGCCGAGCGCAGCCCCGACGGCCTGACGCCGTCCGAGCAGCTCGCGCTGATCAACCGCACGGTCTCCCAGCTTGCTTCCGACCAACAGGCGATCTGGCGCGACCTGCGCGCCACGCTGGCCGATGTCGGCATAGTGCTGGTGGACGGCAAGGAGGTCACCAAGGCTGAGCGGACCTGGATCGAGGACTACTTCCTCAACAACGTGTTCCCGCTGCTGACGCCGCTCGCGATCGACCCGGCCCATCCCTTCCCGTTCATCCCGAGCCTCGGCTTCACCATCGCGCTCCAGCTCACGCGCGCCGCCGACGGCAAGCAGATGAACGCGCTGATCCGCATGCCCGGCAAGATCGACCGCTTCATCCGCCTGCCGTCCGAGGGCACGATGCGGCTGATCTCGCTGGAGCAGGCGACCGCCCTGTTCATCAACCGACTGTTCCCCGGCTACAATCTGCATGGCCAGGGCGCCTTCCGCATCCTCCGCGACTCCGAGCTCGAAATCGAGGAAGAGGCCGAGGATCTCGTCCGCCTGTTCGAGACCGCGCTGAAGCGCCGCCGCCGCGGATCGGTGATCCGGCTCGAGATCGACGCCAAAATGCCGGAGCAGCTGCGCAACTTCGTGCAGCATGCCCTCTCCGCCGCCGATGACGAAGTCTTCCTGGTCGACGGCGTGCTCGCCATGAACGAGCTGTCGCAGCTCACCCGCCTCGACCGGCCCGACCTCGAATTCACCCCTTACGTGCCGCGCCATCCCGAGCGCGTGCGCGAGCATGGCGGCGACATCTTTGCCGCGATCCGGCAGAAGGACCTCGTGGTCCATCACCCCTACGAATCCTTCGACGTGGTGGTGCAGTTCCTCCAGCAGGCAACGCGCGACCCCGATGTCGTCGCGATCAAGCAGACGCTCTACCGCACCTCCAACAATTCGCCGATCGTGCGCGCGCTCGCCGAAGCCGCCGAGGCCGGCAAATCCGTCACCGCGCTGATCGAGCTCAAGGCGCGCTTCGACGAGGAGGCCAACATCCGCTGGGCGCGCGACCTCGAGCGCGCCGGCGTGCAGGTCGTCTATGGCTTCCTCGAACTGAAGACGCACGCAAAACTCTCGATGGTGGTGCGCCGCGAGGGCGGCAGCCTCACGACCTACGTCCACACCGGCACTGGCAACTACCACCCGGTCACCGCACGTATTTATACCGACCTCTCCTACTTCACCTCGGAGCCCACCATCGGGCGCGATGCCGCGCGCGTCTTTAACTTCATCACCGGCTATGCCGCGCCGAGCGATCTGGAAAAGATGGCGGTGTCGCCGCTGACCCTGCGCAAGCGCATCATCGAGCACATCCAGGGCGAGACCGCGCATGCGCGGCACGGCCGCCCCGGCGCGGTCTGGATGAAGATGAATGCGCTGGTCGACCCAGACATCATCGACGCGCTGTATGAGGCCTCACAGGCCGGCGTTCAGGTCGAGCTCGTGGTGCGCGGTATCTGTTGCCTCAGGCCCGGTATCCCTGGCCTGTCGGAGAACATCCGCGTCAAGTCGATCATCGGGCGCTTCCTGGAACACGGCCGAATCTACTGCTTCGGCATGGGCCAGGGGCTGCCGAGCACGAAAGCGGCTGTGTATATCTCCTCGGCCGACATGATGCCGCGCAACCTCGACCGCCGCGTCGAAGTGCTGTGTCCACTGCAAAATCCCACGGTGCATCAGCAGGTTCTCGAACAGATCATGGTCGCGAATCTCAAGGACAATGAGCAGAGCTGGCAATTGTTGCCGGATGGGTCCTCAACGCGTATGAAGACCGCGAAGGGCGAGGAGCCTTTCAACGTCCACAACTACTTCATGACAAATCCGAGTCTGTCTGGCCGTGGAAAGTCGCTCAAGGAATCCTCGCCGCGCCGTCTCACGCGCCGGAACGAACGCCATCCATCCTGATCGGACGTCGACGTGACTCGGTCGCGCAAGCGCGGCTCGAGCGTCGCGGTCATCGACATCGGTTCCAACTCGGTCCGTCTCGTCGTCTACGAGGGACTGGCGCGGAGCCTCATTCCGATCTTCAACGAGAAGACGCTGTGCGGCCTCGGGCGTGAGGTGCAGAGCACGGGCCTGCTTGCGCCCGACGCCGTCGACAAGGCGCTGACCTCGCTGAAGCGATTCCGCGCGCTGTGCCGCGTGATGCAGGTCGGTCGCGTGTTCGCGATCGCGACCGCCGCCTGCCGCGACGCCTCCAATGGCCCCGACTTCATCGCCAAGGCCGAGCGCATCTGCGCAGTGAAGATCGAGATTCTGTCGGGCCCGCGCGAGGCGCGGCTGTCGGCGCTCGGCGTGATTTCCGGCATCCACCACCCCGACGGCATCGTCGGCGATCTCGGCGGCGGCTCGCTCGAACTGATCGACGTGCGCAGGAACAGCGTGCGCAGCGGCGTGACGCTGCCGCTCGGCGGGCTCGCGCTCCAGGACCTCGCCCACAAATCGCTCAAGCGCGCCGACCGTATCGTGCGCGAGGAGCTCGACGGGGTGCCGCAGCTCAAGGCGGGCAGCGGCCGCACATTCTACGCCGTCGGCGGCACCTGGCGCGCGCTCGCGCGCATCCACATCATCCAGAGCGGCTATCCGCTCCAGGTGATGCACGGCTATTCCATCTCCGCGGCCGAGGCGCTCGACTTTTCGCGCCGCCTTCGCCGTCTGGCGGCCGCCGACATGCTCGCCGACATCGAGATCGTCGCCGATGCGCGGCGCCCGCTCCTCACCTACGCGGCGCTGGTGCTCGAGCACATCATCCGCGTGGCAAAGCCCAAGACCATCGTGTTCTCGACCTTCGGCGTACGCGAAGGCCTGCTGCACGAGAAGCTGCCGGAAACCGAGCGCAACAAGGACGGGCTGATCTGCGCAGCCGAAGAGCTCAACCAGCTGCTGTCGCGCTCGGCCAAGCACGCCCGCGAGCTGATCGCCTGGACCGATCGTCTGGCGCGCGTCGTGAAACTGCGCGAGACCGAGGAAGACCGTCGCTTGCGCCACACCGCGTGCCTGCTCTCCGACATCGGCTGGCGCGTGCATCCCGATCACCGCGGCGAGCAGACGCTGAGCCTCGTCGTCAACGGCAATTTCGGCGCGATCACCCACACCGAGCGCGCCTTCGTCGGCCTGTCCGTGTTCTATCGCTATGCGGGCCTGAGCGAGGAAAACCAGCCGCCGGCCACCATGCAGGAGTTGCTGACGCCGGCCCAGCTCGACCGCGCCCGCCTGCTCGGCGCGGCATTCCGCGTCGCGCATCTGATCTCGGCGGCGCGGCCGGGCGTGCTGCCCGCCACGCATTTCCGCAGCCAGGGCCGCAAATTGATGCTGGTGTTCGAGCATCGTCTCGGCGACATCGTCGCCGACCGCGTCGGCAGCCGCTTCCGCCAGCTCGCCCGCCTGGTCAACCGGGCCGGCTCGATCGTGCGTCGGTAGTTCACCTCTCCCTGCGGGAGAGGTGAGATATGCGTCCCTCGGAAAAGTTTACTCTGCCGACGCCTTGGCGTGGCGCTCGGAGGATTCCAGCGCCGCCTGGCTCAGGCTGCGCCGGCGCCAGATGGTGCCGACGACCAGCACGACGATGACGCCGAGCGCCGCGCAGAAATATTCGCCGCCTCCACCGCCATGGCCGAATTGGGCCGGGATGCGCAGTGCACCGAGCATGTTGTCCAGCGAGGCACCGAACGGACCGTCGAACAGCGTGTGCAGCTTCGGTGCGACGCCGGGATCGGTCGCGATCACCTCGCCCGCGATCCAGCCGAGCAGCGCAGCGCCCGCCCACACCAGGACCGGGAGCTTGGCGAGCAGCGCCATGATCAGCGCCGCACCGGCGACGATCAGGGGAACGCTGATGGCAAGGCCGAGGATCAACAGCGGCACGCTGCCATTGGCCGCGGCGGCGACCGCAATGACGTTGTCCAGGCTCATGACGATGTCGGCGACGACGACGATCTGCACCGCCTGCCACAGATGCGAGGCCGACTCGACGCCGTCCTCGTCCTCGTTTTCAGGCACCAGGAGCTTGGCCGCGATCACGATCAGCGCGAGACCGCCGACGAGCTTGAGATACGGCAGCTCCATCAGGCTTGCGACGATGCCGGTGAAGATGATCCGCAGCAGCACCGCCGCGCCGGCGCCCAGGATCATGCCCCACAGACGGTGCCGCGGCTTGAGGCCGCGGCAGGCGAGCGCGATCACCAGCGCGTTGTCGCCGGAGAGCAGGATGTTGATCCAGATGATCTTGCCGACCGCAATCCAGAAGGTCGGCTCGGCCATCTCATTGCGGAACTGGGTGAAGAATGCCCCGATCGTAGCGGGATCGAAGATCTGCCAGAGCCAGTTCACAATGAGTCCTTTCGCCCCGTCGCTTTAACGTATCGGCTGAATGATCAGCCGACGATCTCGTTGCCCGAGAAGAACTGCGCGATCTCGATCGCGGCGGTCTCCGGAGCATCCGAACCGTGCGCGGAGTTCTCGCCGATCGACTTTGCGTAGAGCTTGCGAATGGTGCCTTCGGCCGCCTTGGACGGATCGGTCGCGCCCATCGCGTCGCGGTACTTGGCGACGGCGTTCTCGCCTTCGAGCACCTGGACGACCACCGGGCCCGAGGTCATGAACTCGACGAGTTCGCCGAAGAACGGACGCGCCTTGTGGACGGCATAGAAGGTCTCGGCCTGTTCCTTGGTCATGCGGATGCGTTTCTGCGCGACGATTCGCAGGCCCGCCTTCTCGATCACGGCGTTAACCGCACCGGTCAGGTTACGCGCGGTCGCGTCGGGCTTGATGATCGAGAAAGTGCGTTCGATGGCCATGATCTTGTCCTTGAGAAGAAAAGCGGTGGTTCGGAGTTGCGGGGCTTATATCGGCGCCTTCGCCAGACGGCAAGCGACCGCCAAAACCCGCCTCCCGGGCGCTTCGCCGCAGGCGGCCCCGGCGGATCCAGCGATGGATTACCGAGATTTCATCGAGATGAACCCAATCTGAAGCCTCCATTCAGGCTTTGGTTCAGCTTCGCCGGCGTAAGGTTGGGTCTACGAAACCAAAGCCTGATCATCAGGCAGACCGTTTCGGCGGCCTTTCCATCGACGCGATACCCCGCGCCGGCAGTTTTGAGGAGATCACCATGTTGAGGAAACTTTCGCTTGCCGCTGTCGCTGCGGTCGCGCTGGGTGCCGCGCTGGCACCGACCTCGGCCTCTGCTCACTGGCATGGCGGCGGCTGGGGCTGGCACGGCGGCGGCTGGCATCACGGCTATGGCTGGGGTGGCCCGCGCTTCTATGCCCCCGTCTCCTACGGTTATGGCGGCTGCTATGTGCGCCGGCTGGTCCCGACCCCCTGGGGACCCCGCTGGCGGCTGATCAACCGCTGCTACTGAGCCCGACAGCACCTTAACTCAGGGTGCCGGCCCCCCACGGCACCTTCCAAGAGAGGCCCCGGCGATCCCCCCGCCGGGGCCTCGCATTTGAGCAGGCACGACGAATTCATACAATTTTCACGAGAATGTCCGGCATTCCCCACGACCGGCGAAACCATTTGGAGGCCAACGACTTGGTACCGTGTCGTTACTCTGCAACATGGAACCTCGTGATGACGGGCCCTTTCGCCAATGACAGCGAACAAATCGACCGGCGCACCAGCCGCTCGATTTGCGATGCCGTGGGGGAACGGCTTCAGCAGAGACTCCGCCCCGACCCCCGGCTGCCCACGCATCTCGAACAGCTCCTCGACGAGCTGAAGAAGCGCGACCGCGAGGGCGGCGCTCACTGACAGGCCGTAGACGTAGAACGGGCTGCGCAAAAACGGGTTGCGTTTGATCCCGGCTGCGGTGACAAGGCCGCATGCTGTCCATCACCGACCTCTCCATCCGCCTCGCCGGACGCCTTTTGATTGACCAGAGTTCCGTGCAGATCACGCCCGGATCGCGCGTCGGCATGGTCGGACGCAACGGCACCGGCAAATCGACGCTGTTCAAGGTGATCCGCGGCGAGCTCGCGGCCGAGCACGGCGCGGTGACCCTGCCGCCGCGCTGGCGGGTGGGCAGCCTCGCGCAGGAAGCCCCGAACGGCCCCGAGAGCCTGATCTCGGTCGTGCTCAAGGCCGATCTCGAACGCGACGCGCTGCTTCACGAAGCCGAGAGCGCCACCGATCCGCACCGGATCGCCGAGATCCAGACCCGGCTGGTCGACATCGACGCGCATTCTGCGCCGAGCCGTGCCGCCGCGATCCTGTCCGGCCTCGGCTTCTCCGCCGCCGATCAGCTCCGTCCCTGCGCCGAATTCTCCGGCGGCTGGCGCATGCGCGTCGCGCTCGCCGCGACGCTGTTCGCGGCCCCCGACCTGTTGCTGCTCGACGAGCCCACCAACTATCTCGATCTCGAAGGCACGCTGTGGCTGGAAGACCACCTGGCGCATTATCCGCGCACGGTGATCGTGATCAGCCACGACCGCGACCTCCTCGAAAGCTCGGTCGACCAGATCCTGCATCTGGAGCGCGGCAAGCTCACGCTCTACAAGGGCACCTACTCCTCCTTCGAGGAGCAGCGCGCCGCGCGCGAGCTGCTCGATGCGAAGGCGGTCAAGCGCCAGGAGGCCGAACGCGCCCGCCTGCAGGCCTTCGTCGACCGCTTCAAGGCCAAGGCCTCCAAGGCCCGCCAGGCCCAATCACGCGTCAAGATGCTGGAGCGGCTGAAGCCGATCACCGCGCTGGTCACCGAAGATGTGCGCGAGATCAGCTTCCCCGCGCCGGAAAAAATCCTGTCGCCGCCGATCATCGCCGTCGACAACGCCTCGGTCGGCTACGATCCGGCGACGCCGGTGCTCGGCCGCGTCACCTTGCGCATCGACAATGACGACCGCATCGCCCTTCTCGGCGCCAACGGCAACGGCAAGTCGACGCTGGTGAAGCTGCTCGCCGGCCGCCTCGCGCCGTTCTCGGGCAAGGTCACGCGCGCCGACAAGCTGTCGATCGCCTATTTCGCGCAGCATCAGCTCGACGAGCTGAACGAGGACGCCTCCGCCTACGATCACGTCCGCAAGCTGATGGGGGATGCGCCGGAAGCGAAAGTGCGGGCGCGCGCCGGCGCGATCGGCTTCTCCGGCAAGGCGGCCGACACCAAGGTGGCAAGACTGTCGGGCGGCGAGAAGGCGCGGCTGTTGCTCGGACTTGCGACCTTCTTCGGCCCCAACATGATCATCCTGGACGAGCCGACCAACCATCTCGACATCGACAGCCGCGCTGCGCTTGCGGAAGCCATCAACGAATTCCCCGGCGCGGTGATCATGGTCTCGCATGATCGCTATCTGATCGAGGCCTGCGCCGACCGGCTCTGGATCGTCGCCGACCGCACCGTCACCAATTACGACGGCGACCTTGACGAATACCGCCGCCTGGTCCTGTCGGCGCGCAACAGCGAACCCGCCCCGCGCGATCGCAGCACGGCAGCCGAGAAGCCGCAGCGCCCGAGGTCGGACAATCGCGGCTCGCTCAGGAAGCGCATTACCGAAGCCGAAGCCGAGATCGCCCGCGTCACCAAGATCATCGCCAAGATCGACACGGCGCTCGCCCTGCCCGACATCTTCACCCGCGATCCCAAGCAGGCCGCGCAGCTGTCGAAGGCGCGCGCAAACGCAGCGGATGCGCTGGCGCGCGCGGAAGAGCAGTGGCTCGAGGCGAGCACGCAATTCGACGAGGCGGCGGGCTAGTCTTGCGACCGCGGAACGTCGGTCCGGGCTCGGCCGGCCAAGGCTCCATCAAAATCTGAAGAACAACCCCATGCACAGTACAGGTATTAAAGTACCTGTACGTTTCTGTCTGTAGCTGTTGGACAATCTGCTCCGCCGCGCCGGGCCCGGTTATCCCCCGAACTGATTGAAAACGGGGCTGGCGCGTTGGCGCGCGATACGGACGCCGCGCCTGGTCAGGTCGCGCAACTGCAGGAACATCATCGCAGTCATCAATGCGTCGTTGAAAGCATCGTGCTGCCCAAGAGGCGGAATGCAGAGGTCGTGGAGGATCGCGGCGAACGACAGATCGACCTCGGTATTCGGCGGCGCGTTGCCGTATTTGCGTTCGTAGTAGAGCCGCGACACTTCGATGCGTTCGTTGGGCAGTTCGATTCCCACCAGCGGCAGGATGTACTTGTCCAGCATGGCGATGTCGAAGTCGACATAATAGCCGATCAGCGGGCGCGGCCCGATGAAATGCAGAAAGCCTGGCAGCACCTTCCAGACGATCGGCGACGCTTCGACGTCGGACCGGCGCAAGCGGTGAATCTTGATCGCCTCCGCCTCCAGTTCGCTGTCGGGATGGACGATGGCTTCGAAGCGCGCGCTGGTCAAAATCCGGTTGCCGCGGATCTTGATTGCGGCAATGGCGACGACGTTGTCCGTTCGCACATTCAGACCGGTGGTCTCGCAATCGATGACGACAAACTCGTCGTCCGGAGCGCGATCGAACATGAAGCGATAAGATTGATCGCTCAGGGTCGCCTGGTGCAACAGTCGTTTGATCGCACGGGGCAGCATTCTAGAACATGCCGAGCTTGAAATGATGACCGACAATTTCCCGAAACTTCTTCACCACCTGGAGCGCGTCACGCAACAGATGACGTTCCATGCTGGACAAGTGCGCCGGTCTTACCAGAGTTCCCGATGCGCCCGCGGATGCGGCCAGCTGCCCATCGAGCCGAAGCATCAGCAGGAATCGGAAGGCTTGTTTCAAGTCGCGTCCAAAGTCCCGTTGCAGCACGCCGAGATCACAGAGCCGGGAAATCCGCTTGTCGGTGGAGGTCTCGCGCAGGCCCTGCTCGAGCGCCAGGCTGCGAACGCCGTGCACGATGGGAAAGATGCCGCCCTTCTTGAGATCCAGCGCATCGCCGGTGCCCTCCGACGTGATCAGGTTGTTGAAGAGGCCGATCGGCGTTTCGAACGCGTCAACGGCGCGCGCGAAGTGGGCCATGAACGCCTGCTCGCCCCGGGTCATGTCGATCAGCGCCGTCTTGGCGTCGTTCAGGAGCTGCTCATTGCCCGCGATTGCCTGCGCATCGTAGACGATGGCCACATTCATGTGCCCCGCCTGATCGGGAAGCACGATCCAGCGGCGCAAATCCGCGCGATACTCCGAAAGCGGCCGGGACCATAGCGGATTGCGCACCATGATATCGCCCGGACAGGGCGGAAAGCCGAAGCTCTGCAGAGCGACGAAGAATTCCTGACGGAACGCCTCCAGGATTTCGCCCTGCATCGGACCTGCGAGGATAAGGCCGTTGTCCTGGTCGGTACGGATGGTCTGCTCGCCCCGCCCTTCGCTTCCCATCACGATCAGGCAGCTGCTGGTGCGCAGCTCGGCCGGCGCGACCATTTCGAACAATCGAGACAGCAGGCGTCGATTGAGGTCGGAGACGATCTCCGCAATGACCTCTACCTTGACCCCTTGCCGTCGCAGCACGCGCGTTTGCGTCTCGATCTCCCGCGCCGCGGTGGCGAGGTCCTGCTGACTCGAGGCTCGATCGATGCGGCCGGCAATGACTTGCGCGCTTCCCGCCAAGAACCCCAGCAGATCGATCTCCTCCAGAATTCCGACGAGCTCTTCGCCGTCGCGCACGGCAAGCCGCCGCTTGTTGTGCTTGGTCATGAGCAGGAGGGCCGAGGAGACGAAATCGTCACGGCGCAGCGACACGATGTCGAAATTCGCGAGCTCGCCGACCGGCGTCTGGATGGACTGGCGCCGCAGCACCACCGCTTTGGACAGGTTCATGCCGGTCACGATGCCGATCCGCTCACCGTCCCGGACAAACAGCGCATTGCTGTTGATCTCGCGCATCAGATGCCCGGCGGCCTCGATCGTATCACTGGCAGCCAGAAACACCGGCGGATGGAGGAACAGTTCGCCGACCTTGGCGTGCATCAACGAGCCGTAACGTCCCGTCTCCTCGTCGTTGGCGAGTTCGTCCAGCTTCTGGGATATCTCCCGGTAGAAAAAAGCCGCAAAGCGCGGGTTCGCCTTGATCAGACCGAGCGCGACCTTCCGGGGGATCACGTAGCAAAGCGTCTCGTCGCGGGCGATAAACTGGTGGCCGCTATGGTCGTGAACGAGCGCACGACTGTCGAACGTGTCCTTGGGACCGAGCAATGCCAGCAGGTCGGCTTCGTTCCGCTCCTCGACGATGCCCTTGATCACGACATAGAGCGCCTCCGCCGGGGCGTCCCGCCCGATGATCGCTTCGCCCGGACTGAAGTACCCGATGTCCAGCGCGGCCCGCAACGTCTCGGCCTCGCCCGGCGTCAGACGATCGAACGGCGGGTTGGTGATATCGAACGCCTTGGGCATTTCGGCCTTTCGAAGATACGGACCATCCGAGGATCCGACGACTGATCATCGAAAGCGCGGCACCGGCCGGCCCATATGAGCCGGTCGGTACCGAAGCGACGTCCCGCAGATCCTCGCCTAGTGAGCCGTGGCCGAAGCAGCACCGATACCGGTCTGCGATCGGACATATTGCGCGTCAAAGCCATCGCGATCGGCCGCGGCACGCTTGCTGCGGTCCAGGATCGAGACCAGCCAGATCCCCGCAAAGGCGAGCGCCATCGAGAACAGCGCCGGATTGTCCAGCTTGATGGGAGCCGACCCCTTGGCAAAGCCAAGGGTCGCCTCCCAGACTGCCGGCGAGAGGACCACGCCCACAACCGCGCTGAACAGGCCAAGGAAGCCGCCGAACACGGCTCCCCGCGTCGTCAGGCCTTTCCAGAAGATCGACATCACCAGCACGGGGAAATTGCAGGATGCCGCGATGGCGAAAGCAAGGCCCACCATGAAGGCGACGTTCTGGTTCTCGAACACGATGCCCAGGAAGATCGCAAGCACGCCGAGCACCAGTGTCGCAATCTTCGAGACCCGGATCTCGTCCTGCTCGTTTGCGTTGCCGCCCTTGATCACCATGCCGTAGAGATCGTGGCTGATGGATGATGCCCCGGCCAGAGCCAAGCCTGACACGACGGCCAGGATCGTGGCAAAGGCAACGGCCGAAATGAAGCCAAGGAACAGATTGCCGCCGACGGCGTTCGCGAGATGAATCGCCGCCATGTTGGAGCCGCCCTTGATCGCCGCGATTCCGCTCTTGGTCTTCTCGAGAATGCTCCCATCGAGAAACATCGCGTCGGTCGAAACCAGCGTGATCGCGCCAAAGCCGATGATGAAGGTCAGGATGTAGAAATAGCCGATGAAACCCGTGGCGTAGAACACGGACTTGCGGGCCGCCTGAGCGTCCTTCACGGTGAAGAAGCGCATCAGGATGTGAGGCAGGCCCGCCGTTCCGAACATCAGCGCCAGGCCGAGCGAGATGGCCGAGAGCGGATTGGAAATCAGGCTGCCGGGCTCCATGATCGCGAGTTTCTTGGGATGCACCTCTGTTGCCTTGGTGAACAGCGCTTCCGGGCTGAACCCGTACTTGTAGAGGACGGCTCCGGCCATGAACGTTGCGCCCGAGAGCAACAGCACCGCCTTGATGATCTGCACCCAGGTCGTCGCCTTCATCCCGCCGAACGTCACGTAGATCATCATCAGGCCACCAACCAAGACGACCGCGATCCAGTAGTCGAGGCCGAACAACAGCTGGATCAGCTTACCGGCACCGACCATCTGCGCGATGAGATAGAACGCAACCGTCACCAGCGAGCCGCACGCCGCCAGGATACGGATCTCGGTCTGCCCGAGCCGAAACGAGGTCACGTCGGCAAAGGTGAACTTTCCGAGGTTGCGCAATTGTTCGGCGATCAGAAAGGTGACGATCGGCCATCCCACCAGCCAGCCGACGGAGTAGATCAAGCCGTCGTAGCCCGAAGTATAGACGAGGCCCGATATGCCGAGGAAGGACGCCGCCGACATGTAGTCGCCTGCGATCGCAAGTCCGTTCTGGAAGCCCGTAATTCCGCCGCCGGCCGAGTAGAAATCCGCGGCCGATGCGGTCCTCTTGGCGGCCCAATAGGTGATGACGAGCGTCAGGCCAACGAACCCGACGAACATACCGATCGCCGACCAGTTGGTCGCCTGCTTAACGCCGCCGTCGATGCTGCCTGCGGCGAGCGCGATGGTGGGCAGGCCTGCGAGCAGGATCGCCAGGAGCCATGAGAATTTCTTCACGAGCGGTTCTCCTCGACAATCTTGCGGATGAGCACGTCGTAACTGGAATTCGCCTGGCGGACATAGATACCCGTCAGCAGGAAGGCGAGCACGATGACGGACAGTCCGATTGGAATGCCGATCGTCGTCACGCCGCTGCCCAGCGGTATCCCGAGGAACTTGGGAGCGTAGGCGACCAGCAGGATGAAGCCGAAATAGACAACAAGCATAACCGCCGACAGCATCCAGCCCAGCGACGAACGTCGGCGCACGAGCTCCTGGTAGTTCGGATCGCGTTCAATCTTGGCGAGGTTGCTCACATCAATGGTCCCTGGATGATCCTCTGGAGTTCTTGTCGTCAAAGCGGTCCCTTATCTGGCGGGACCATCCGAGCCTGCACTGCCGGACGGCCAAGCTCCATGATCCAGATCAAGTCCGGTTGATCCCTATGACGTGCGTGACAAACGGCCAGCGGCCGCGCAGCCGTCGAAGGCGCGCGGAAGAGCAATGGCTCGGAGCCGGCACGCAGTTTGATGAAGCGGCGGGGTAGAGGTTGCTCCGGACTACGCGATGGTTCCGAACTCGGCCACCGGAGCAATCCAATATACGAGATTGCAGCCCGCGAACGAATGCCGGAGCTGATCGACCAGGCGCCTGGCGTCCGCTCCTGGCAGAACGATCTGGACATGCACCTGATCGGCGTGGCCCTTCACGCGTTCGGCGGCCGTCGGCAACTGCACGCCTGAGCCGTGTCCCGCGGCATCGGAGACCGTGAAGCCGGACGTCTGGCCCGGCTGCTCGCTGAGAAAGTCGAGCAGCTCCTCGCGCAGCTTTCGCGCCAGGATCAACGACAGGCACACATATTTGCTGGTCATTTTGACTCCTTCACAGTGCCGCCGAACCGGCGATAGAGGATGGGGAGCAGGATGAGCGTAAGCAGCGTGGACGACAGCAATCCTCCGATCACCACGATCGCCAGCGGCCGCTGGATCTCCGATCCCGGACCGGAAGCGAACAAGAGCGGGATCAGGCCCAATGCGGTGATGCTGGCGGTCATCAGCACCGGGCGGAGCCGCCGCCTGGCACCGTCGACCACGATCTGGTCCTCGCCGACGCCATGCGCCCTCAACTGATTAAAATACGAAACCAGCACGACGCCGTTCAGGACCGCGATTCCGAGCAGGGCGATGAATCCGACAGAGGCCGGAACCGACAGATATTCGCCGGTCGAGACGAGGGCAAACACGCCTCCGATCAGCGCGAACGGGATGTTCACGAGCACGAGCAAGGCCTGCCGAACGGAAGCGAAGGTCGTGAACAGCAACACGAAGATCAGACCGATGGCGACGGGCACGACAATCGAAAGGCGCGCGGCAGCGCGTTGCTGGTTTTCGAACTGTCCGCCCCAGGTGAGCCGATAGCCCTTCGGCAGCGAAAGATCGGCGGCGACCTTCCGTTGGGCCGCCTCGACGAAGCCGACCATGTCGCGGCCGCGCACATTGGCGCGAACGACGCTCATCCGGTTGCCGTCCTCGCGGTCGATCTTCACCGGGCCGTCGACGCGCTGGATGCGCGCGACCTGGGACAGCGCGACGTGCTGCCCGGAGGCGAGCGTGAGTGGCAGGCTCGCGAGCAATGTGGGCGCCTCCCGCGTCGTCTCGCTTCCCCGGACCAGAATGGGCGTGCGACGGCCCTCCTCGAGCGCGGTGCCAATCGTCCGCCCCTCGATCTGAGTCCGCAGCGCATTGGCAATGGTGTCCACCGTCAGACCGAGACGGCCGGCCTCCATCCGGTTCACGACGACCGTGTAGTATTGCGCACCTTCGTTGAGCGTCGTGTAGACGTCTTCCGCACCCTCGATGCTGGTGAGGATCTCGGACAGTTTCGTCGCAATCTCGTTGAGCCTGCCGACGTCGCTGCCGAAGACCTTCACAGCGACGTCGCCACGCACGCCGCTGATCATCTCCTGCACCCGCATGTCGATGGGTTGGGTGAAGCTGAGCGAGATGCCCGGAAAGTCGCCGAGCACGTTGCGCAGCGCCTTCAAGAGCTCCGCCCTGTCCGGGGCGGCTCTCTCTTCAACAGGCTTGAGCACGAGAAACGTGTCAGTCTGGTTCGGTCCCATGGGATCGAGCCCGAGCTCGTCGGAACCGGTTCGCGCGATGATCCCGGTGACGTCCGGAACCTTCAAGAGCGCCGACTGGATCCTCGCGTTGATCGCGAGGGATTCGTCCAGATTGACCGACGGCAACGTCTCGACGCTGACGATGACGTCGCCCTCGTCCATGGTCGGCATGAAGGTCTTGCCGAGTTGCGAATAGGCGTACCCTGCCGCGACCAGCGCCAGGAGAGCTGCAGCAATGACCTTTCGCTCGTTTCGCAGCGACCAGTCCAGCGCGGGTGCGTAGACGCGTTGCGCGAGGCGGATCAGCAGCGGCTCGCCGTGCCCTGCCGATTTGAGCAGGAACGAGGTCGCGACCGGGATCACGGTGAGCGCCAGCAACAGCGAGCCGGCGAGCGCAAAGATGATTGCGAGCGCAACGGGGATGAAGAGCTTGCCCTCGAGCCCCTGCAAGGTGAGCAGCGGCACGAACACGATCATGATGATCAGCACGCCGGAAGCGACAGGTTGCAGCACCTCGCAGACCGACCGGAAGATGACGTGGATCAGCGGAAGGCCCCTGCCCGGCTCGTGGCTGCCGAGATTTCCGACGATGTTCTCGACCACCACCACCAGCGCATCGATCAGCATGCCGATCGCGATCGCAAGCCCGCCGAGGCTCATCAGATTGGCGGACATTCCAACCGCACGCATGGCCAGGAGCGCAATGACGATCGCGAGCGGCAGGCTGAGGGCGATCACCAACGATGCGCGCCAATTGCCCAGGAACAGCAACAACAGGACGACCACCAGCACGGTCGCCTCGCCGAGCGCCCGCACCACCGTGCCGACGGCGCGACCGACGAGTCGGCTTCGGTCATAGAACACGTTGAGGGATACGCTCTGGGGCAGCGCGGGCTTCAGCTCCTCGAGCTTTGCGCGGACGTCGCGCACGAGTTGACCGGCATTGGCTCCGCGCAAGCCTAGCACCAGCCCTTCAACCGTTTCGCCCTGGCCGTTCTCCGTCACCGCCCCATAGCGTGTCAGGGCCCCGACCTTGACGCGCGCAACGTCGTTCACGCGTATCGGGACCCCGTCGCGGGTGTCCACGACAATGGCCTTGATGTCGTCGATCGTGCGGATGCTGCCTTCAATCCGCACCAGGGCACTGTCCTCGCCCTGGTTGACGCGCCCCGCGCCGTCGTTGCGGCTGTTGGTTTCGACGGCGCGGCGAAACAGCTCCGACGAAATGCCGCGCGCGGCGAGCGCATCGTTGAGCGGGACGATCTCGAACGCCCGCACGTAGCCGCCGAGGGCATTCACGTCGGCAACCCCGGGAACCGTGCGCAGCGCCGGTCGGATCACCCAGTCGAGCAGGGTTCGCCGTTCCGCCAGCGACAGCTCGGAGCTGTCGATGGTGAACATGAACATCTCGCCGAGCGGACTGGTGATCGGCGCAAGCCCGACTCACCCCCTCGGGAAGGTCACGAGCGATGTTCGACAACCGCTCGGAGACCTGGTTGCGCGCCCAGTAGATATCCGTGCCGTCCTCGAAATCGATCGTGACGTCGGCGAGCGCGTATTTGGTGGTCGAGCGAAGGATCTTCTTGTTCGGCAGGCCCAGCAGTTCGAGCTCGATCGGGACGGTGATGCGCTGCTCGACCTCCTCCGGCGTCAGGCCCGGTGCCTTCATGATGATTTTCACCTGGACTGGTGAAACGTCGGGGAACGCGTCGATCGGCAGGCTGGGGAGGAACGTTGCGCCAGCGCCGATCAGCAGCAAGACGGCGAGCAGGACGAACAGCCGCTGCGAGAGCGCAAAGGCGACCAGACGCTGGAGCATTATTGGCCGGCTCCGAGCCGCGAGAGAATGCCCCGAAGCGCCGAGATGCCCGCGATCGCAACCTCGTCCTTGTCGCTGATCGGGCCGGATATCACGACGTGATCCTGGTCCTCTGCGAGCAGCGTGACCGATACCAGCCGGAAGCCGCCCTCGATGGCTTTGAATATCCAGCTCTGCTCGCCACGACGGACGAGACCGCTATAGGGAATCTCCCAGGCGCTCTCGCCCTCGGAGAGGAAGCTGAGACGGACGGACGCCGTCTGGCCCGGGTGCAATTGGCCGCTGTTCGGCACTTCGGCCCGCACCAGGATGGTTTGCGTCGCCGCATCGGTCGTCTCGGAAATCAGAACGACGCGACCGGGCGTTGCGTAACCTTCGACCTCGACCCGCGCACCGGTGCGGATTGCGCGGATGTTGGCCGCTGGAATGGCGATTTCGGCCCACAACGGCGAAAGCCGGGCAAGCTTGACCAGCGGCGCGGACTGCTCCAGCCGCTGCCCCGGCGAGACCGCGATCTCGACCACGGATCCCGTCTGCGGCGCATTGACGGTCAGCGTCCCGCTGATTGCCGCGTCGCTCGCCAACCGGGAGATCGCATCATCGGAGAGCCCCGCCAACCGGAGCATCTGCCGGCGCTCCGCGACCGCGATGGTGGCCTGGCGCGCCTCGGTCTGGCTCGCCTCGAGAACGCGTTGTGGGACGGCCTTGCCCTCGAAGAGATCGGCGTTCCGCCTGAGCTGCTGGTTCGCAAGAGCCTCCTGCGCGACGGCGTGAAGATAGTCCCGCTGGAGTGACACGAAACCCTGGCTCTCCAACGTAAGAAGCGGCTGGCCGGCGCTCACGCGATCCCCGCGCGCGACGGCCAGATTGGTGACCATGCCGGCAACGGGTGTGCTCACCACCCACAATTGAGGCGTCGGAACGACGATCTGCGCCGGATAAGGCAGTGTCTGGTCGGTTCTGCTCGAAACCGGATGCACGACACGAATGCCGAGGCTTTCGATCTGCGTGGGCGTCAGTTTCATGTCGTCGTCGGCCGCAGCGATGCCGGGGCACCCGACGAGCGAGAGCGCAACAACGACGCGGCACGCCCTGCGTAGAAGACGTTCCATCTGATGGAAAGATCGCATCAATACCAGCTTCGAAGACCGTTGCCGGGTCTTTCTAGGCCGGATGCGATTGAAGGTGTTGACCTACGTCAACGGCAGCCCATTGCGGCAAATCGGGTATTCGAGCCGGCTGTCGCGGATGATGTTGTTGTTTTGGTCGCGCGCGGTGCGCGCTCTTCAATTGCGCGATCCGCGCGAACCAGCGGCAAGGACCGTATGTCGAGGTCGATCGCCCTGGCCGCGTTCGGATCGACGACCAGCTCGTAGCGTTGCGCCGGGACGCGGGCTTGCGCTTACGCCGACTTCTTCTTCGCCTTGGGCTTGGTCGCCTTCGGCATCACAGGCGCCTCCGGCGTGCCCTCGATCGAGGACAGGCGTCCGGCCGTGAACGTGTAGATGCCCGCGCGCGGACCGGTCGTCCATGTGACGACGGCAACGCGCCTGCCGACGGCATCATTGGAGAGGTTCACGTTCGAGGGCGCGCCGATGCCGCGCACCACGTCGCATTCGGTATGGCCGAGCGCGACTGTGCCGCCGGCGGCCGCCGGCGCGGTCGTCGATGCATTGGCATCGGCAGGTCCGGGAGGCGCCGCCATGCCGGGACAGGCGCCGTCGGCGCTGACCAGATCCTCAGCCCCGACCGGCTTTTCGGGAGTCAGCGGCGGCGATTCGATCGAGATGTTCCTGATGAACAGGCGGCTGGGCGTGTTGAACCACTGGGCATCCTTGGACAGCAGATCGGTCCCGCCCGAGCAGCCCGCGACCAGCGGTGCTACGGCAGCCAACGCAACTATGAGCGAGCCGGGAAGCTTTTGATGTCGCACGATAAACTAAATTCCCCGCGTGAAGGACCAGCCCTAAACGATTGTCCCAACATCACTTTGCGGCACGAAGGTGGCCGAAGCCAGCATCACCCGTAAAGTGCAAATTATCATTAATTGCGATCGACCGCTAATTCCGCCGCTGCCACCGCCCCCGTTCGTCGGCCTGCCAATAGGTGACATCAAATCCCCGCGCCTTGCAATCCGTCCAGGCACTGCGGGCGAGCGCCAGCGCGTCCGGATCGTCGCCGTTGAACAGCAGCACCATGCGCTCATAGCCCTGCGCATCCTGCGGCAGCGCTGCGTTGTCGACCAGAAAGCGGACATGGGCGCCGTTGGGATTGTCCTCCTCGATCGCCAGCACGATCGGCTGATCGGCGGCATCGTTCACGCGCCATGTCGCGTGCGGCAGGAAGGAATCGTCGCGATAGGTCCACAGATGCGCATCGAGCGCATCGGCGCGTTCCTCCGAGGTCGACTGCACCACGACGCGCCAGCCGCGCTCGAGCGATTTCTCGAGAAGCGGCGGCAACACGTTCTCCACCGTCATGTTTTGCAGATGGTAGAACAGCACTTCAGTCATTTTGGATCATTTGCGCTCGTAGTGGTCCGCCACCAGGCGATCCAGGAGGCGGACGCCATAGCCGCTTCCCCAGCTCTGGTTGATGTCGGTCTTCGGCGCGCCCATGGCGGTGCCGGCGATGTCGAGATGCGCCCAGGGCGTGCCGTCGACGAAGCGCTGCAGGAACTGCGCCGCGGTGATCGAGCCGCCGTGGCGGCCGCCGGTGTTCTTCATGTCGGCGAACTGCGAATCGATCAGCTTGTCGTATTCGGGGCCGAGCGGCAGGCGCCAGACCTTCTCGCCGCTCTCGATGCCGGCCGTCAGCAGCCGGTCGGCGAGCTCGTCATTGTTGGAGAACATGCCGGCATGCTCGGTGCCGAGCGCGACCACGATCGCGCCGGTCAGCGTCGCCAGGTCCACCATGAATTTCGGCTTCGTCTTCTTGGCCACGTACCAGAGCACGTCGGCCAGCACGAGGCGGCCTTCGGCGTCGGTGTTGATGATCTCGATGGTCTGGCCCGACATCGAGGTGACGATGTCGCCCGGTCGCTGCGCATTGCCGTCGGGCATGTTCTCGACGAGGCCGATGGCGCCGACCACGTTGGCCTTGGCCTTGCGCGCCGCAAGCGCGTGCATCAGCCCGACGACGCAGGCAGCCCCGCCCATGTCGCCCTTCATGTCCTCCATGCTGCCGGCCGGCTTGATGGAGATGCCGCCGGTGTCGAAGCAGACGCCCTTGCCGACGAAGGCGACCGGGGCCTCGCCCTTCTTGCCGCCGTCCCAGCGCATGATCACGGTGCGGCTCGGCCGCGTCGAGCCCTGGCCGACGCCGAGCAGCGCGCCCATGCCGAGCTTGTCCATCGCCTTGACGTCGAGCACCTCGACCTTGACGCCGAGCTTGCGGAGCAGGCTTGCGCGGCGCGCGAATTCCTCGGGGAAAAGCACATTCGGCGGCTCGTTGACGAGGTCGCGCGCGATGATCACGCCGTCGACGACATGGCCGGCCGAGGCAAACGCCTTCTTGGCCGCGGCGACATCGCCCACCGCAAGCGAGATATCGGCGCGTGAGCCGCCCTCCTCGCCGTCCTTCTTCTTGGTCTTGTAGCGGTCGAACTTGTAGGCGCGCAGCCGGAGCCCCGCGGCGATCGCAACCGCCTGCTCGCTCGTCATGGCGCCGTCAGGCAGTTCCGCCATGATGGTCATGGCGGCGGCAGTGGCGGAGAGCTTGCCCGCCGCCACGCCGCCGAATTTGAGAAAGTCGTTCGCTTTCAGGCCCGTCGCCTTGCCGGCCCCGATCACGATCAGGCGGGTGGCCTTCACCCCCTCCGGCGCCAGGATGTCCAGCGCGGCGCCGCTTTTACCTTTGAAAGCGGCGGCCGAGGCCGCCCGCTTCACAAGTTCGGTAGCGCCGCCGAGCGCCTTGGCGGTCGCCGGGCCCAGCTTCAAACCGTCGTCGCAGAACACGACCAGGATGCCACGGGCGGCAGCAGACAACGGGACGAAGCCGACCTTGATGGCATCGGACATGGGTAACTCCTCCAAAACATGGGGCTTTTGCCGCTCGACGGGTCCGGCCACGGGCCGGCGCTGAACGGCGATTCACTGGACTTTCCCCACTATGGGCCACCGGCCGGGCAGATGCCAAGCACCGCCCGTGGCCGCCAGGCCACAAGAGGGAAATATTAACCATATGTTGAGGGTGCCACGGGGCAGCCATTTTGTTGACGGATCAAAGGGATGGTAGTGAGAGAGTAAGCCGGCGTAAGAGCTGTTTGTCCGACCTTGGGGATCCCCTTCCGGGGATTGGTTGGACGGCCAGAACTCCGGCCGACATTGGGGACTTGGTGGGATTCGTGCGGTAGCGCATGGGGTCAATCGATAGGTATATCTTCCGCACGACGCTGGCGTCGTTTGCGCTGGTCCTGGTCAGCCTCACCGGCGTGATCTGGATTACGCAGGCGTTGCGCGGCATCGACCTGATGACGAGCCAGGGTCAGACCATCCTCACCTTCCTCGGCATCACCAGCCTCGTCGTGCCCGCGCTGGTCCTGATCATCTCGCCGATCGCGCTGATGATCGCGATCTCGCACACCCTGAACAAGCTCGCGACCGATTCCGAGATCATCGTGATGAATGCCGCCGGCTTCTCGCCGTTCCGGCTGTTCTATCCGTTCTTCTACGCCACCTGCGTGGTGGCCCTGCTGGTCGCCTTCATCGCGGCCTATCTTGCGCCCGACGGCATGCGGCGGATCAAGCAGTGGGATGCCGAGATCACCGCCGACGTGCTCACCAACATCCTCCAGCCCGGCCGCTTCGCGCAGCTCGACAAGAACCTGACGATCCGGATCCGCGAGCGCCTGCCGGGCGGCATCCTCGCCGGCATCTTCATCGACGACCGCCGCGATCCCAACGAGCGCGTCTCGATCGTCGCCGAGCATGGCGAGGTCATGAAGAACGACACCGGATCGTTCCTGGTGCTGGAAACGGGAAATCTGCAGCGCTTCGAGGTCGGCAAACGCGATCCCGCGCTGGTGGCGTTCGGCCGTTACGGCTTCGACATGTCGAAGTTCTCCGGTCAAGGCCGCGACGTCACCCTCGGCATCCGCGAGCGCTATCTCTGGGAGCTGTTCTCGCCGTCCGAGGATGATCCCGTCTACAAGCAGATTCCCGGTCAGTTCCGCTCGGCCTTGCACGACAGCCTGTTGGCGCCGATCTATCCGTTCGCCTTTGCCGTGCTGACCTTCGCCTTCCTCGGTGCGCCTCGCACCACCCGCCAGAGCCGCAATTTCTCGATCGGCTCGTCCATCGTCGCAGTGTTCGGCCTGCGCATGGCCGGCTTCGCCTGCTCGGTGATGGCGGTGAAGTCGCCCGCCGCGGTGCTGGTCCAATACGCGATGGTGTTGGGCGCCATCGGCGTCGGGATGTGGATGATCGTCGGCGGCATCGTGGTCGAGCCGCCGCCCCGCCTCATGGAGGCCATCAACAGGTCGAACGCGCGCATCGCACGGCTATTCGGACGGCCGGCCACCGCATGAGCATGCTCACCAATACACTCGGGCGCTATTTCGCCGGCCGCTTCGTGGTCGCGGCGCTCGGCGTGTTCGCCAGCATCTTCCTGCTGCTGGTGCTGGTCGATTACATCGAGATGGTGCGCAAGACCTCCGGCCTTGCGTCCGCCTCGGCGATCATGGTGGCCGAGACCTCGCTGTTCCGGGTGCCGCAGCTCCTGGAGAAACTGACGCCGTTCTGCATGCTGATCGGCGCCATGACCTGCTATCTCGCGCTCTCGCGCCGGCTCGAGCTCGTGGTCGCGCGCGCCGCCGGCGTCTCGGCCTGGCAGTTCATCTCGCCGGCGCTCGGCAGCGCACTCCTGATCGGGGTGATCGCCACCGTCGCCTACAATCCGATGTCGGCCAATCTGCGCGAGCTCTCCAAGCGCATGGAGGCCGAGCTGTTCGGCTCGGCGCCCGGCGGCGGCATCCAGGACGCCTCCGGCTTCTGGCTCAACCAGGTGACCAACGACGGCCAGACGATCATCAATGCGGCGCGCAGCGAGCAGCAGGGCGTCCGGCTCACGGGGCTCACGCTGTTCCGGTTTGACACAGAGCAGCACTTCAAGGAACGCGTCGAGGCGCGCGAGGCGGACCTCGAAGTCGGCCAGTGGATATTCAGGAACGTCCGCCGCTTCTCGCTCGACGGGCCGCCGATCGAGCAGGCCGTTCTGGCGATTCCGACGACGTTGACCGAGGCCCAGGTCCGCAACAGCTTTTCCACACCCGAGACTGTGTCCTTTTGGCAACTACCGAGCTACATCCGCTCCTCCGAAAGCTCAGGCTTCGCGACAGCCGGCTATCGACTCCAGTATCACAAGCTGTTGGCGCAGCCGTTTTTGCTCGCCGCCATGGTGATGCTCGCGGCCTCGGTGTCGTTGCGTTTCTTCCGGATGGGCGGCGTGCAGAAGATGGTTTTGAGTGGCGTGGGCGCAGGCTTTCTGCTCTACGTTCTGTCGAAAGTGACTGAAGACTTGAGCAAGGCTGAGTTGATGCATCCGATCGCTGCGGCGTGGTTGCCCGTGGTGGTGGGCGGCCTCACCGGCTTTTTGGCCTTGTTGTACCAGGAGGACGGTTAGTGACTGCCGTCCATCGAGGGCCCGTGTCTCGTTTGACGCGCCGCACTGTGATGCGCGCGAACGGGCGCGGCTTGTCCGTGCGCAGGCTTCTGCTCGCCGTCGTCGCTGCCGTCTCGCTCGGCGGGCTGATCGACATTGCAGCCGTGGCGCCGGCCTCGGCCCAGTTCACCTATAATCCGCTGCCGCCGCGCCCGAAGCCGCCGAAGGCCGCCAACGACAACCAGATGCTGGTTCAGGCGACCGAGGTCGACTACGACTACAACAATTCGCGCGTCTCCGCGGTCGGTAACGTCCAGCTGTTCTACAACGGCACCAGCGTCGAGGCCGACAAGGTCATCTACGACCAGAAGACCAAGCGGCTCCATGCCGAAGGCAACATCCGCATGACGGATGCCGACGGCAAGATCACCTATGCCGAGATCATGGATCTCTCGGACGATTACCGCGACGGTTTCGTCGATTCGCTGCGCGTGGACACCGCCGACCAGACCCGCATGGCCGCGACCCGTGCCGACCGGTCCAGCGGCAACTACACGGTGTTCGACAACGGCGTCTACACGGCCTGCGCGCCGTGCAAGGACGATCCGAAGAAGCCGCCGCTGTGGCAGGTCAAGGGTGCGCGCATCATCCACGACCAGCAGGAGAAGATGCTGTACTTCGAGACGGCGCAGCTCGAATTCTTCGGCGTGCCGATCGCCTACATGCCCTATTTCTCGACGCCCGACCCGACCGTGAAGCGCAAGTCCGGCTTCCTGATGCCCGGCTACTTCCCCGGCACGACGAACACCGGCTTCGGCGCCGAAGTTCCCTATTATTGGGCGATCGCGCCCGACATGGACGCAACCTTCACCCCGCGCTTCATGTCGCGACAGGGCGCGCTGCTGCAAGGCGAATTCCGTCAGCGCTTGATCGACGGCGCCTATCAGATCCGCGCCTACGGCATCTACCAGCTCGATCCCGGAGCCTTTGCCGGGCAGCCCGGAGACCGCCAGTTCCGCGGCGCTATCGACACCAAGGGTCAGTTCGCGCTGAACGACAAATGGGTCTGGGGTTGGGACGGTGTCCTGATGTCCGACTACTATTTCTTCTCGGACTATCGCCTCGCGGCCTACAGGGACCCGCTCGGATCGTTCCTGAACCTGCCGACCGATGCGATTTCGCAGCTTTATCTGACCGGCGTCGGCAATCGCAGCTTCTTCGATGCGCGCACGATGTACTGGCTGAGCTTCTCGGGCAACCAGAACCAGGTGCCGATCGTCTACCCCGTGATCGACTACTCGAACGTGCTCAACTATCCGGTGTTCGGCGGCGAGTTCAGCTACAAGACCAACTTCGTGAACCTGTCGCGTGACACCGCCGTGTTCGATCCGATCACGACGCTCGCCAACACCAACAGCCTGTGCACGACGGCGTCGGCCGATCCGCTCGCGCGCACGCCGTCGCAGTGCCTGCTGCGCGGCTTCCCCGGCACCTATACCCGCCTGACGGCGGAAGCGCAGTGGCGCAAATCCTTCACCGACCCGCTCGGCCAGATCTGGACGCCGTTCGCCAGCCTCCGTGCCGATGCGATCAACTCCTCGGTCTCGAACCAGCCGGGCGTGTCGAACTACCTGCCGGTCGGCGACACCCAGGCGATCCGCCTGATGCCGACCGTCGGCCTCGAATACCGCTATCCCTTCATCAACGTTCAGCCCTGGGGCTCAACCACCATCGAGCCGATCGCGCAGATCATCATCCGCCCGAACGAGACCTATGCCGGCAAGCTGCCGAACGAGGACGCGCAGAGCATGGTGTTCGACACATCGAACCTGTTCAGCGTCGACAAGTTCTCCGGTTACGACCGCGTCGAGGGCGGCGGCCGCGCCAATGTCGGCGTGCAGGCCACCACGCAGTTCGACAGGGGCGGCGCCGTCAAGACGCTGTTCGGCCAGTCCTACCAGCTGTTCGGCATGAACTCCTACGCGGTCCAGGACTCCATCAACACGGGCCTGGATTCCGGTCTCGACAAGCCCCGCTCCGACTACGTGGCGAGCATCGCCTACTCGCCCAACCGCACCTACACGTTCAGCGTCCGCTCCCGCATGGACGAGCAGACCTGGAACGTCCAGCGTTTCGAGGCGGAAGGCCGCGCCAACTTCGATCGCTGGTCGATCAGCGTGATGTACGGCAACTACGCGGCACAGCCGGAACTCGGCTATCTGACGCGCCGCGAGGGCATCCTGACCTCGGGCTCGCTCAAGGTCGCGACCAACTGGGTAGTGTCGGGCTCGGCGCGCTGGGACCTCGAGGCCAACAAGATCAACCAGTATGTGCTCGGCGCCGGCTATGTCGACGATTGCTTCGTGTTGGCGGCGAACTATGTAACTTCGTATAGCTATTCGGCGGGCACTACGCCGCCAGTGCTGAGCCATGCGTACATGTTCACGTTCGGGCTGCGTACGCTGGCGACCTCGTCGACGACCAGCAGTACCGGCGGCCTCCAGTAAACGGTTTGAAGTGCCGACCGCGTTGCCCCAATCGCAGGTTCACCGCGGCTGACATGCGAGCGAGATCCATGACGACTGCCTTGCCTTTGTTCCGCCTCCTCCTCGTCCTCGCCGCCCTGTTTCTGGCCGGCACGCCGTCGCGCGCGCAGAACATCGTCGTCATGGTCAACGGCGATCCGATCACCGATTTCGACATCGACCAGCGCTCTAAGCTCGACCTGCTGACGACGCAGAAGACCCCGAGCCGGCAGGAGGTCATCAACGAGCTGATCGACGACAGGGTGAAGCTGAAGGAAGGCAAGAAGTACGGCGTCGATCCCGGCGTCTCCGACATCAACCAGTCCTTCGAGGGCATGGCGCAGCGCATGCGCATCACGACGGATCAGCTGACCAAGTCGCTCGAGGTCAAGGGCGTCCGCCCGGAGACGTTGAAGGCCCGCATGAAGTCCGAGATGGTCTGGACCAGCCTCGTGCGCGGCCGCTTCAAGGAGAAGCTGATGGTCGGCGAGCGCGACGTCGCGCAGGCGGTGCAGGCCCAGGCCGGCGACAAGCTGCAGATCGAGGGCACCGAATACAAGATGCAGCCGATCGTGCTGATCGTGCCGCGCGGCTCGTCTCCGGCCTTTCAGGAAACGCGGATGAAGGAAGCCGAACAATATCGCTCGCGCGTTGCGAGCTGCGAGGAGGCCAATTCGCTGTTCCGCTCGACGCCGAACGCCACCATCCGCGAGAGCGTCACCAAGACGACCGCGGAGCTGCCCGAGGCGCTGCGCAAGGTGCTCGACGACACGCCGATCGGCCATCTGACCGCGCCGGAGGTGACCAAGGCGGGCATCGAGATGGTGGTGCTCTGCTCACGCAAGCCGACCATGATCGACACGCCGAAGAAGCGCGAGGTCCGCGAGAAGATGTATCAGGAGAAGTACGAGAAGACCCAGAAGGCCTATCTCGACGAGCTCCGCAAGGCGGCGATGATCGAATATCGCAACCGCTGATGGCCAACCACGCAGCAAAGCCCCTCGCCCTGACCCTGGGAGAGCCTGCCGGCATCGGCCCCGACATCACGATCGCAGCCTGGCTCCGGCGCCGCGAGCTGAACCTGCCCGCCTTCTACCTGCTCGGCGACGAGGCGCTGATCGCGCGGCGCGCCAAGACACTGGACAAGACCCTGGGTACGGCGCTCGGCGCCGAGATCCGGATCGCCTCCGTGAGCGCACACGAAGCCGCGGCCGCCTTCACCGAGGCCCTGCCGGTGGTTGCGACCGGCGAGCGCGCCACGGCCGAACCCGGCCAGCCCGACGCCTCGAGCGCGCCGGCTGCGCTCGCCTCGATCCGCCAGGCGGTGGCCGATGTCCGGGCCGGCCGCGCCGGCGCCGTCGTCACCAATCCGATCGCCAAGAGCGTGCTCTACCGCGCGGGCTTCCGCCATCCCGGCCACACCGAATTCCTCGCCGAGCTCGCCGGAGAGGACGGCCGCGTGCCGCAGCCGGTGATGATGCTGTGGTCGCCGCGGCTCGCCGTGGTGCCCGTGACCATCCATGTCTCCTTGCGCGATGCGCTGTCCCAGCTCACGAGCGAATTGATCGTCTCGACCGTGCGCATCGTCGCGACCGAACTGAAATCCCGCTTCGGCATCGCGCGGCCGCGTATCGCGATCTCCGGACTCAATCCGCACGCCGGCGAGGACGGCTCGCTCGGCCACGAGGAGCAGACCATCATCGCGCCTGCGCTCAAGACATTGCGCAACGACGGCATCGACGCCAGGGGGCCGCTGCCCGCCGACACCATGTTCCACGAGGCCGCGCGCAGCCTCTATGACTGCGCGGTCTGCATGTATCACGACCAGGCGCTGATCCCGATCAAGACGGTCGCCTTCGACGACGCCGTCAACGTCACGCTCGGCCTGCCCTTCATCCGTACCTCGCCCGATCACGGCACCGCCTTCGACATCGCCGGCACCGGCAAAGCCAATCCGGCGAGCCTGATCGCAGCGCTTCAGCTCGCCAGCCGCATGGCGGCTGCCAAGACCTGATGAGCGCGATCGACGACCTCCCGCCGCTGCGCGAGGTCATTCGCCAGCACGCGCTGTCGGCCCGCAAATCGCTCGGCCAGAATTTCCTGCTCGATCTCAACCTCACCGCGCGCATCGCGCGCGCGGCGGCGCCACTGGACAACTCCACCATCGTCGAGATCGGCCCGGGCCCGGGAGGACTAACCCGCGCCCTGCTTGCGCTCGGCGCCAGGCGCGTCGTCGCCATCGAGCATGACGAGCGCGCGATCCCCGCCCTGCAAGATATTTCCGCGCGCTATCCCGGCCGGCTCGAGATCGTCCACGGCGATGCCATGACCTTCGACCCGCGTCCGCTGCTCAATGGCGAAAGCGCAAAGATCGTCGCCAACCTGCCCTACAACATCGCGACCCAGCTTCTGATCAACTGGCTCACCACCGAACCATGGCCGCCCTGGTACGACATGATGGTCCTGATGTTCCAGCGCGAGGTCGGCGAGCGCATCGTGGCGCGCGAGGACGAGGAAGCCTATGGCCGCCTCGGCGTGCTCGCCAACTGGCGCTGCGAGACGAAGATCCTGTTCGACATCGCGCCGTCCGCCTTCGTGCCGCCGCCGAAGGTCACCTCCTCCGTCGTGCGCCTGGTGCCGCGCGCCGAGCCCCTGCCATGCGATCGAAAAATGCTCGAGCAGGTCGCGGCGGCCGCGTTCGGCCAGCGCCGCAAGATGCTGCGGCAAAGCCTGAAATCGCTCGGCGTCGATCCGGCGCGGCTTGCGCAGGCCGCCGGCGTCGATGCGACGCGGCGCGCCGAGACCATTCCGATATCCGGCTTTGTTGCCATGGCGCGTGAATTGGCGGATATACGCAGCGAAGGCTAAGACAGAAATTCCGGAGGAAAGAAAATGGCGTTGATGCGTCGGCAGTCGCTGGTCAAGTTCGATGCGCCCTTGTGCGAGACCATCGTCGACACGCCAAAGCCGAAAGGCGCCGAGGTGCTGGTGCGCATCGAGCGCTGCGGCCTTTGCCATTCGGATCTGCACATCCAGGACGGCTATGCCGATCTCGGCGGCGGCAAGAAGCTCGACACCACGCGCGGCATGACGCTGCCCTTCACGCTCGGCCACGAGATCGCCGGCGTCGTCGATGAAGTCGGCCCCGACGTTCCGGGCGGCCTCGTCGGCAGCAAGAAGGCGGTGTTTCCGTGGATCGGCTGCGGCCAGTGCCGCGACTGTGCCAACGGCGACGAGAACCTCTGCGTCAAGCAGCGCTTCCTCGGCGTCTCCATCGACGGCGGTTTCGCCACCCATGTGCTTGTGCCCGACGCGAAATACCTGCTCGACTACGATCCCCTGCCCGTCAACCAGGCCGCGACGCTGATGTGCTCCGGCGTCACCGCCTACGGCGCGCTCAAGCGCCTGGTCGACCGTCCGCGCCAGCGCAACCTGCTGCTGATCGGCCTCGGCGGCGTCGGCATGATGGGCCTGTCGTTCGCGCAGGCGATGTTCAAGCAGCCGATCACGGTCGCCGATCTCTCGCCGGCCGCGCGCGACACCGCACTGAAGAACGGCGCAGCCAACGCCTACGATCCGGCCGAGCCCGACGTGATCAAGCGCATCCTCAAGGAGACCGAAGGCGGCTTTGACGAGATCGTCGATTTCGCCGGCAACGAGAAGTCGATGGCGTTTGCGGTCGCGGTCGCCGCGCGCGGCGGCAAGATCGTGGTCTCCGGCCTGATGGGCGGCCAGTTCACGCTGCCCATGGTGCAATGGGTCTACAAGCGCATGACCATCGAAGGCTTCATGGTCGGCACGCTTGCGGAGGCCCAGGAGCTGATGGCACTCGCCCGCGCCGGCAAGATCAAGCCGACGCCGATGCGCGAGGAGCCGATGGGCGACGTCCAGAAATGGATCGACGAATTGCGCGCCGGCAAGGTCGTCGGCCGCATCGTGCTGAAGAACTGACACCGCCCGCGGCGGCCGGACGCAAGTTTCGCCCGCCGCGCGGAACGGCTGCGGCCACGCCGCGTTGGCAGAGTATGTCCATTCGCTGCACCGTCGAGAGCGCGTTCTTCATCGCCTGGAGCTTCCTGGAGCAGAGCGGAGAGCTCGGCCCTCCGGACGAGACCGCGAACGTCCTTCTCGACGCCATCGAAGCCCAGCTCAGAACCGGTGAACGCCGGCAGTTGATGCTCGCGAACAGAGCGATCGATACCTGGCGTGCCCACGCGGCGAAGCGCCGGCCGTCGCAGGAAGCCCGCTTCGGGTGATGGGCGGCACGCGATACCGTCGGGCCCCGTTCCGGTAAATGCGCCCCCAATCGAGCCCAATGCCTGCCCCTTCGATGAAGCCAGGAAGCTCCGCCTCGCGACACCATCATGCCGATCGCCGGCCGATCACTTCGGCCTGACCTTGGAACGTCGCGCGCCTCGGGCGCGTTTGTCTCTCGTGAAGGCAACGACGGAGTCAGAGCTGATGACAAGGCCGCTGACGAAGAGAGTGCAACCTGTTCCTGAAGAAAACCAGAGCCACAAGGGCGCCGGCAGCGCGCCGTCGGTCCCGGTCGACACCACCAAGGGCCACCGCGACGACGAGAAGCAGAATATTCGCGAGCAGGCGGCGCACGGCAATCTCACCCAGAACACAAGCAACAGGCGCAAGGGATAAGCGATAGACCGGGGGGTAAAACGAGGAGAGACGAACGTGGTCAGTCTCGGCAAGTGGTACGATCCGATATCCGAACGCTGGATCGTGCCGCGCGAACCCCGCCCTGAGACGCCATCCTCCCCAACGAGCGAGAACCACGTCCTGGAGCTTCAAAGGACGGTCGAAATCCAGCGCATCTGGCGCGCGCTCGTCGATTGCTGCTCACGCGACTGATGCTCGCGCGCAGCAGCGGAGGAACCCGCCGTCGGCTGCACTGTTGTCATTCCGCATGAACGACCCCGCATCACCCGCAAGGCCAGTCGCAGCCGCGATACGTTATCTGTCGATGATCGTCGGCTGCGCTTGCCTGTTGCTCGCGGCTGTTTGCTTCGCCATCGCGGCGCAGGTCTTTGTTCAGACCGGCGTCTTCGCGCAATCCTACGCGGTGGTGGGCCTCATCAGCGCCGCGCTGGGGCTGCTGGCGCTGAAATTGGCGCGCGTCTGGAAATAGGCTTCGCAATTTCCAGGAAATCACCTCCCGCTCCGTCATTCCGGGATGCGCGCGCAGCAAGCAGGCCCGGAATCCATCGGGCTACGCGTTCTGCCGTGCGATGGATTCCGGGCTCGCCCTTCCAGGGCGCCCCGGAATGACGCGCATGACCAGGCGTGGCCGTCCGCGGACGGAGAAGTCGCGTGGTCCTGACGCCCGGGGTCTGTGCGTCAAGGCTCGGGGTGATGTGGCGGCCCGACCGGGCGCGCGCATCAGCGATCCGCGAGACGACGGGGGCAATAGTGCATCGCTCCCCGGGGAGAGCGCGAAGGACACCGTTAAAACCATCCGCGCAGGGAAGGCCGGGCGACCGGCATCACCTGTGGTCCAAACCGTGTGCACTTCTATCGCGCACGGACGTGCGGGTGCCGCCGGCGCCCGGCCTTCCCTGCGCCCTTTGGCCTCCATCGGGCGGCGAACGGAAGCAAGGCTCGGGCAAGACCTGCCGCGGGAACGGTGAGCCATGGTCGCAACCCGTCCCATACGCCCCCTCGCCGCGTGCAGCGGTTCCAACGCTTCCGCCGCTTCGGCGGCTGCTCGGGAACCTGGAGCTCGATCAGGCCATCGCGCCGGCAAAATGCCTGATTTCGCGGCGGAACGATCGCCGCGCAGGCCCGATTCAAGCCACATCCTCTCCGGATTTGCGGCTCATTGCCACCCAACTCTTTGAAGAGAAAGGGAAGGTTAAGAGTTGCGTCATGCGTAACCGGGAGACCAGGATGGGCAACCGCACCGCGAAATTCATATCAGCGCTTGTTGGCAGTATCATTGCCGGCGCCCCCCTCGCTGCGGTGTCGCAGAACGCGCCGAGCACATCGAGCACGGCCAATGCGGCCGCCGACTGCCTCACCTCGCCGAAAAGCACCGCGCCGCAGGGACAGCACTGGCACTATCGCCTCGATCGCGCGACCAAGCGGCAGTGCTGGTACCTGCGTGCCGAAGGCGGCAAGGCGACGCAGAGCGCGCAAGCGACGGCCGACACGCCAAACGCAGATTCAGCAGCGCCGCCGTCGGTGCAGAATGCGCGCGCGGAATACATTGCACCGCAGACTGGTGCCGCGCCGAGCTCGCCGAACATGACCGCGCCTGCGCCGGCCGCAACGAGCGCGCCACAGGTCATGCAACAGCCGCCGGGCGCCATCGCCGACAACAACGCGCAGCAGCCCGCCGTCGCCGCGCGCTGGCCCGATGCTTCCGCGAGTTCCGCTGCGCCCGCACCCGCAACGCAGCCGGGCGCGACACCGGCAAAGGCCAACGCCCCGGTGGCGCTCGCCGCGGCCGAAATTCCCGTCGACAAGCCGACCGGCTCGCTCCAGACGCTCCTGCTCGTGATCGGCGGCGCTTTGGCGATCGCCGGCATCCTCGCCAGCGTCATCTACCGCTTCGCCGGTGCGCGCTCCCGCGTCAAGGCGAGCGACCACCGCCGCGTGAATTGGGACGATTGGGAGCCGCAGGACCAGGACGAGAGCCGCGCGCCCTGGCTCAAGGCGATGCCGGCCGTCACGCCGCGCGCGCAGCCGCCGCGCCCGATCGACTTCGATGCCGCACGCCCGCAGGCGGCACAGCTCGCCGCGATCGACCGCGAGATCGATGTGATCGAAGCGCACGAGCCGGCTGGCATCGTCGAAGTCGCGGAATCCGCCGAGCCCGAGATCGCGGCATTCGACAGGGAATTCGAGATCGAGGCCAGTTCACCCCGGTTAGCTGCGGACCGGGCCGACGGCGATGAAAAGCCGGCTGGTCGCGACGAGGATACGGTCGACGTCGACATCATCACCGCGATGCTGGAACGGCTGGCGCAGGAAGGGCCGCGGCTGAGGCAGCCTGGCCCTGGCTCTAACCCTGCAGCTGGCCTTGCAAACCTCGCACGAAGCCAACGAGGCCAATCCGCCGCTCGCGCTTGAGGCGCTCGGCCTTCAGGATCGATTGCACCTCGGCAAAGGCCTCGTCGACGTCGTGGTTGATCACGATGTAGTCGTACTCGGCCCAGTGGCTCATCTCGTGGCTGGCGCGGCTCATGCGCTTGCGGATCACCTCGTCGGAATCCTGCGCGCGCGAATGCAGCCGCTTCTCGAGATCGCCGGCTGACGGCGGCAGGATGAACACGCTGACGACGTCGGCACGCGCCTTCTCGCGCAGCTGCTGCGTGCCCTGCCAGTCGATATCGAACAGCACGTCCTGCCCGGCCGACAGCGCCGCCTCGACCGGCGCGCGCGGCGTGCCGTAGCGGTTGTCGAACACGGTCGCCCATTCCAGCAGTTCGTCGTCCCGCACCATCGCCTCGAAGCGGGGCTTGTCGACGAACAGATAGTCGCGGCCGTCGACCTCGCCGGGCCGCATCGGCCGCGTGGTCGCCGAGACCGACATTCGCAGACCCGGCATCCGCTCGATCAACAAGCGCGACAGCGTCGTTTTGCCTGCGCCCGACGGCGAGGACAGCACGAACATCAATCCACGCCGCTCGACACCGTCAGTTCCGTGACCGCCCGTCGTCATCGATCACTCCAGATTCTGGACCTGCTCGCGAAATTGCTCGACCACGTTTTTCATGGCGAGCCCCGTATTGGTCAGCTCGATGTCGTTCGACTTCGAGCAGCAGGTATTGACCTCGCGGTGAAACTCCTGCGCCAGGAAGTCGAGCTTGCGCCCGATCGGGCCGCCCTTGCCGATCAGCTCTCGCGCCTGCGCGATATGCGAGGCGATACGGTCGAGCTCCTCGCGGATGTCGGCCCTGGTCGCGATCAGGATCGCCTCCTGCATCAGGCGGTCGGGATCGAAACGGTCGGAGGTGTCGAGCAGCGTTGCGATCTGCTCGGCGAGCCTGGCCTTGATCGCCTCCGGCTTGCGGCCGGGTGCGGCTTCGGCCTTCTTCGCCAGTTGCTCGACCTCGTCCACCCTCTGGGTCAGGATCTGCCCGAGCGAGGTCCCCTCGCGCTTGCGCATCTCGACGAGATCGGCGAGCGCCTTGTCGAAGGCCTCCGCTGCCGCGGCGCGCGCCGCCTTGTCCTCCTCCTCGTCGCCCTCGGGCTCGGCGACCTCGACGACGCCCTTGATGGCGAGCAGGCCGTCGACGCTCGGTGCCACCGCATCGACCTTTCCGGCGATCATCGAGGCGGCCTTCAGGACGGCGTTGAGCACGTCCTCGTTGACACGGACGGAGGCGGCGGCATTGGCGCGCTTGACGTTGAGATTGGCGTAGACGGTGCCGCGCGACAAAAGCTCGCCGGCGCGCTTCTTGGCGTGGGCCTCGAGCTCGTCGAACCCCTGCGGCAGCCGCACCCTGAGGTCAAAGCCCTTGGCGTTGACCGACTTCAATTCCCATTCGAACGTGTACGGCCCGCTAGCGCCGTGGCTTCGGGCAAAGCCGGTCATGGACGACAGCGCCATCAGGTCAAATTCTCCAGAAACACAGGATTCGCGAGGCCATCAAGGCACGCGAATCTTAAGACTATTTTGCCGGAAAGTGGAATCCGCAAAGTCCCGTAGGCAGGTCTGCGCGGGCCTAGCGCTGGATCACCGGCGACGAGGGCTGCACCGCGCCCTGCCGGGCAGGGGCGGGACCAGCGGGGCGAGGAGCAGCCGGCGGCTTCTTCTGCTGGTTCGGCCGTGCCGGCGTGGTCGCGGTCGGCGTGTCGGCAGCGCCGGGCGCTGCCGCCGCCGGCGGCTGCGCGTCCTCGGCCGGCTCGACCGTGTCGTTCTGGATCTGCTTCTCCATCGCGCGCAGCTTGGCGACGTTTTTCTGGTGCGCGTCGTAGGTCTCGGTGAAGGCATGCCCGCCGGTGCCGTCGGCGACGAAATAGAGGTCGCGGGTGCGGGCCGGGTTGGCGGCGGCTTCGAGCGAGGCGCGGCCGGGATTGGAGATCGGGCCCGGCGGCAGGCCTTCGATCACATAGGTGTTGTAGGGCGAGGGCTGCGTGATCTCGCTGCGCTTGATCGGGCGGCCCAGCGTGCCCTTGCCGCCGACGAGGCCATAGATGATGGTCGGATCGGACTGGAGCTTGATCTTCTGCTTCAGGCGATTGACGAACACGGCAGCGACGCGGCTGCGCTCGTCCGGCTTGCCGGTCTCCTTCTCGACGATCGAGGCCAACGTCACCAGCTGCTCCGGAGTCTTGACCGGAATGTCCTGGCTGCGACGCTCCCAGATCTCGGTCAGCACGCGCTTGTGTGCCTGCTGCATGCGCTGGATCACCTGCTCGCGCGTGGTGCCGCGCGGGAACTTGTAGGTCTCGGGCAAGAGCGTGCCCTCGCGCGGCAGCTCGCGCACGCTGCCGGTGAAGATATCGTTGTCGGAGAGCCGTGCCACGATCTGCTCGGAGGTCAGGCCTTCCGGAATCGTGACGGCATGCTGCACCACCTTGCCTTCGACGATGGTGGCGATGACGTCGCGCAGGGATGCGTTCTTCTGGAACGAATATTCACCGGGCTTGAGGTCCGAGCTCGCCTTCAGCGCGGCCACGCTTGCAATGAACACCCACGGGTTGACGTCGGTCACGCCTTCCCGGTTCAGCGTCTCGGCGATGTCGCGCTTGCCGGCGCGCTGCGGGATGTTGACGATCTTGTCTTCCTTGAGCGGACCCGGCGCTTCGAGCACCTGCCGGCCGTAGTAATAGACGGCGCCCGCCCCGATCATGGAGATCAAGAGCAGCGTGATGATGGCGTTGCCGACGATCACGAAGGGATTGCGCGCGCGGTCCGATCGCTTCGGAGGCGGCGGGACCTGCTCGGGCTCGAGCGCTGCCCGCGGACTCCGGGGCGAAATGGGCGGCCTTTCACTCATCGAAGCAACCTGAATCCTGCCGGTTCAATCGCGGCCTGACAACCGTTTGCCCTGCCAAATGCACGCGCCCACTACCATGACTATCGCCGAATACGGCAAAACGGTGGATTCGTTTCAAACGCAAACTAATTGGCCAAACGGCGGACGATCACCGACGCATTGGTACCGCCAAAACCGAAAGAATTCGACAACGCGACGTTGACCTCTCGCTTCTTCGCCGTGTGCGGCACGAGATCGATCGCAGTTTCGACCGACGGATTGTCGAGGTTGATCGTCGGCGGCACGACATTATCGCGAATCGCGAGAATGGCGAAGATCGCCTCGATCGCACCGGCCGCGCCGAGCAGATGGCCGGTCGACGATTTGGTCGAGGACATCGCGACCTTGGAGGCGGCATTGCCGAGCAGACGCTCGACCGCGCCGAGCTCGATCTCGTCACCGAGCGGCGTCGAGGTGCCGTGCGCGTTGATGTAGTCGAGATCGGACGCCGTGAGGCCGGCGCGCTTGAGCGCGGCCTGCATGCTGCGGAAGCCGCCATCGCCGTCGGGCGACGGCGACGTGATGTGGTAGGCGTCGCCCGACAGACCATAGCCGATCACCTCGGCATAGATCTTGGCGCCGCGTCGCCTCGCGTGCTCGAGTTCTTCCAGGACGAGGACGCCGGCGCCCTCGCCCATCACGAAGCCGTCGCGATCCTTGTCGTAGGGACGTGAGGCCTTCCCGGGTGTCTCGTTGAAACCGGTCGAGAGAGCGCGCGCAGCATTGAAGCCGGCAATGCCGATGCGGCTGATCGGCGACTCAGCGCCGCCGGCGACCATGACGTCGGCATCGCCCAGCGCGATCAGGCGGGCGGCATCGCCGACCGCATGCGCGCCGGTCGAGCAGGCCGTGACCACCGAATGGTTCGGCCCCTTCAGCCCGTGCGCGATCGAGACATAGCCGGAGGCGAGATTGATCAGGCGGCCCGGAATGAAGAACGGCGACACCCGGCGCGGTCCGCGCTCCTTCAGCAGGATGGCGGTTTCCGCGATGCCGTTGAGGCCGCCGATGCCGGACCCGATCATGGTGCCGGTCGCGCACTTGTCCTCTTCGGTTTCGGGATGCCAGTTGGCATCGTCGAGCGCCTGGCCGGCCGCGGCCATGCCAAAGATGATGAAGTCGTCGACCTTGCGCTGGTCCTTCGGCTCCATCCACTTGTCGGGATTGAAGGTGTCGTTCGACCCGTCGCCGCGCACCACCGTGCAGGCGATCTTGGTCTGAAGATCGGAGACATCGAAGCTCTCGATCCTGCGCGCACCGCTTTCGCCGTTGAGGATGCGTTTCCAGGTCGGCTCGACGCCACAGCCGAGTGGCGAGACCATGCCGAGACCCGTGACGACAACCCGCCTCATATCCGCAAACTCCGCATCGAAAGATTCACGGCCAATAACAAGAAACCGGCTGACCGCTGCGAAGCGGCCCGTCCGGTTTCAATGTTGTCCCCGCGAAAATAAAGAGCCTTAGCTCTTCGCGTTCTTCTCGAGAAACTTCGTGGCGTCGCCGACGGTGAGAATCGTCTCCGCGGCGTCGTCCGGAATCTCGCAACCGAATTCTTCTTCGAACGCCATCACCAGCTCGACGGTGTCCAGACTGTCGGCGCCGAGGTCGTCGATGAAGCTCGCAGCGTCGACAACCTTCTCGGGTTCAACACCAAGGTGTTCGACCACGATCTTCTTAACCCGCTCGCCAATGTCACTCATTGCATAACCTCGTGTTGTTCCCTGTAGACCCGACCCCCCGGGACGATACGAGCCGTCGTGGTCGTTGACTGCCTTCGCTTACGAACTTTGATTTGGCCCCATCCTAACCGATGCAGGGCCCGGCGAACGACGGCCAAGGCTCCGCATCGCCAATATACAGGGTTTCAAAAACCTGCAATGGCGTTCTTTGCCCATCCGTTGAAGGTCCGGTTACCATACTTCAACTGCCTTGACTACAAGCCTCATTTCGCATCGGAAACGGCCGTTTGCCGCATCCCGCACCGCCATGTGGGCGGCACGGAACGAGGACTTCAGATCATGGCCATGCCGCCGTTGACATGGATGGTTTGCCCGGTGACGTAGGCCGCTTCGTTTGAACTCAGGTAGACGGCGGCCGCCGCGATGTCCTCGGGCGTCCCCAGCCGGGCCGCCGGAACCTTGGTCAGAATCGTCTCGCGCTGCTTGTCATTGAGCGCGTCCGTCATCGGCGTCTTGATGAAGCCGGGCGCGATGCAGTTGGCGGTGACGCCGCGCTTGGCGTATTCGGCACCCAGCGTCTTGATCATGCCGATCAAGCCTGCCTTCGATGCCGTGTAGTTGCCCTGCCCGGGATTGCCGGTGACGCCGACCACAGAGGTGATGGCGATGATGCGGCCGAAGCGCTTGCGCATCATCAATTTGGTGGCGGCGCGCGCCAGGCGGAAGGTCGAGGTCAAATTGACGTTGATGACCTCGTCCCAGTCCTCGTCGCGGAGCTGGACGAAGAGATTGTCGCGCGTGATGCCGGCATTGGCGACGAGGATGTCGACCTGGCCCATCGCGGCTTCCGCCGCAGGCACCAGCGCCTCGACCTCGTCGGCCTTGGAGAGATTGCAGGGCAGCACGAAGGTGCGCTCGCCGAGCTTGCCGGCAAGCTCATCCAGCACTTCCTTCCGCGTTCCTGATATCGCGACCGTGGCGCCCTGCGCGTGCAGCGCCTGCGCGATTGCGCCGCCGATACCGCCGGTCGCGCCGGTGACGAGCGCCTTTTTGCCAGTCAGATCGAACATGGATAACTCCTTCAAAGCACGATCCGGAAACGTGCGCAGCGGTTTTCCGGCAAGATCGTGCGCAAACTAAAGAACCAAAGCGCGATGACGATTCATCGCGCTTCAGGCCTGCTTCGCAGCGGCCAGCGCATCCTTGGCGGCCGCAATGTCGTTCGGTCCGCCCACCGCGACACCGACGGCGCCGTCGGCGATACGCTTGACGAGACCCGTCAGCACCTTGCCGGCGCCGATCTCGAAGAAACGGGTCACGCCCTGCCCGGCCATATAGGCAACCGACTCGCGCCAGCGCACCGTTCCGGTGACCTGCTCGACCAGACGGCGGCGGATCTCATCGGGATCGGTGATGGCGGTTGCCAGCACGTTCGACACCAGCGGAGCTGCCGGAGCCTTGATCGTGACCTTGGCCAGCGCCTCCGCCATCGCGTCGGCAGCCGGTTGCATCAGCTTGCAATGGAACGGTGCGGACACCGGCAGCAGCATCGCGCGCTTGGCGCCCTTGGTCTTGGCGATCTCGACGGCGCGATCGACCGCTGCCTTGTCGCCGGAGACGACCACCTGCCCGCCGCCATTGTCGTTGGCGGCCTGGCAGACCTGCCCCTGAGCCGCCTCATTGGCGACCTCCATGGCGGCCTCGTAATCGAGGCCCAACAGAGCGGCCATCGCACCGGCGCCGACCGGCACGGCTTTTTGCATTGCGAGACCGCGGGTGCGAAGCAGCCGCGCGGTATCGGAAACCGTCAGGCTGCCGGCCGCGGCCAGCGCCGAATATTCACCAAGCGAGTGGCCGGCGACAAAGGCCGCGTCCCGCCCTACGGAAAAACCGGCTTCAGCCTCAAGCACCCGCAGGGTCGCAACAGAAACGGCCATCAGCGCCGGCTGGGCGTTTTCGGTGAGCTGGAGGGTTTCGGCCGGGCCATCCCAGATGGTGGCCGTCAGCTTCTCCCCAAGCGCTGCATCGACCTCGTCGAACACGCTGCGCGCCACCGGGAAGGCGTCGGCCAGCGCCTTGCCCATGCCAACCGCCTGGGACCCCTGCCCCGGAAATGTGAATGCTGCCGTCATCGGCGCTCCCTGCTTGTCGAGCACGATCCCTGCGAGAACCGGCAGCCGATTACGCGCGGCCTTGGGCCATGGTTCCGGCTCGTGCCTCAAAGGGGGCCGTAGACACCGTCCGGGCCTGCAATGTCAAGCCAAGATGGGAACGTCGACCGGCATTCAACTGGGGATGCGCCCCTTAAAAACCACCCGCCTTCTGATCCGCGCCGACCTCGGCGCCAGCCCGCGCGCGGCGCGCGCTGCTACCAATTGCCCCGGCCGGTCGTCGCGGTTCGGCTTGGCGGTGGCGAGCCGCAGCACGGCGGCGTAGTTCGGCTGCACTTCCATGCGGCCGGCATGACGACTCTCGCTCAGCAGGCGATGGACCTTGGGCAGATTGTAGCAGGGCACGTAGAACAAGAGATGATGCTCGAGGTGATAGTTCACGTAATACGGCGCGATGAACAGGCGCTCGAGAAAATTGGCATGCGTGGTGCGGGTGTTGCGCAGGGGATCGCTGCTGTCGGGGACGACGGCATGCTCGGCGATGTTGCGGATGCGGGTGATGACCATCATCCAGGTGAGCAGCGGCACCAGCCATAGCAGCGGGTAAGCCCACCACACACCGGCCGCCGCAAGCCCTGCAAACAGGATGGCGTTGAAAACGCATTGCGGGCCAAGCTTCTCCCAGAAATGCGCCGCGCGCTGCCGCCACGGCCAGTCCTGCGGGCCGAGTGCGTTGAGCAGCTGCGCCTTGCGCTGCTGGTAGCCGGTCTGCCCGGTGATGTCGCGAATGAACTTGCGGCGATAGCTCAGCTGCGTGATCGGAAATGGCGCCGACAGCACGAGATCGGGATCGTCCTCCTGCTGGGTGCGCGCGTGGTGCTGCAAGTGATAGCGGCGATAGGCGCGCGTCTCGGCAAAAACGGGATAGGCGCAGAACCACTGGCTCAGCGTCAAATTGGTGTTCTCATCGGCGGAGAGACAACCATGCGCGCCGTCGTGCATGAGGATCGACAGGCCCAGCTGGCGCGAGCCGATGACGGCGACAGCGAAAATGTACGTCAGCGGATTCGGCCACCATGCGACGAGGGCGATGGCACCGGCAATCAGCGCCCAGGCATGCGCGATCAGTGCGACACCCTTCCACGTTACGCGCTGGCGCACGTCGACGAGCTGATCCTCGGTCAGGAAATCGCGGGCACGCATGCGAAGTGCGGTCATGGCCTAGCTCTCCTCATCCGAAGTGGTCGATGCGTCGCGGTCGTCGACGAGGCGCAGGCGCGCGGCGTCGCCGGCAGATTTCGCCTGCTCGCCAAGCACGCGCAGCATCTCGGCGCAGAGCTCATCCGGCGAGCGGCCCATGGCATAGCCTTCGAGGATGACGCCGATGGCGACGGCCCAGAACCGCCGCGAGCTCTCGTCGGGCGCGCGCAGGGAACGCCAGCCGTGGCGCGCGACCTGGCTCGCATAGGCGCGTGCGCCCTCGGCGTGCAGACGCTCGATGGTGCGCTCGACCAGCGGCGCGAGATCCGGGCGACGCCGCGTCAACGTCAACGCCTCGGCGAAGAAGGCGACCGAATCGCTCGCCGTCACCGTCTCGGCCAGCGCGTGGGTGTAGTCCCGCGGCGTGCGCGCCTTCAGCGCAGCCTGCTCGGTCGCGCGGGCGAGGTACAGGAGCTCGCGGCAGGCGCATTCGACGAACAGCGCCTCCTTGGTACGGAAATAGTAGGTGATCTGGCTCGGGAAGGCGTCCGCGGCGGCCGCGATGTCGGTGATCGAGGCGCCCGACAGCCCCCGCTCCCGGAACAGCGGGCTGGCCGCATCCAGCAGCAGCGAGCGCATTTTGCGGCCGGCCGAGCGTGTGGCGCGCGCCGCATGCTTGGGGTCGCCGGCGGCCGGCTCGGATGGGGCGCGGGCAGATTTGTCTGCCATGGGATCCTCCCGTTGATTTATTTGTATGCTATACAAACAAATAAATCAAGCCGAGGGCCCCCAGCCCGGGCGCCAGGGGCGAAACCTGGCCCTCCAACCTTGCAAAGCCGGCCAAAATCCGTATAAGGCGCGCATCCGCAGACCCCGGCCGGGAGCTGAACGGACGGTCTCAACAAATCATTCGTGATTTTGGTGTGGCAGGGCCAGTCGGCCCGTCGTCCCGTGTTTCCGCCTTCTGAGCTTAATCCCAGAGTCCTTTCCGAAGGCCTCTTAAGGGCTTGACGCCGGGCGATGCGCCAACATGAGGAAAGGACTTCCATGGCTCTCTATGAGCATGTTTTTCTCGCGCGCCAAGACGCGAGCCCGCAGCAGGTCGAAGAGCTGACTGCGCAGATGACCGGTATCGTCGAGGGTCTCGGCGGCAAGGTCACCAAGACCGAGAACTGGGGCGTTCGCTCCCTCACCTACCGCATGAACAAGAACCGCAAGGCGCACTTCGTGCTGCTCAACATCGACGCGCCGTCCGCGGCGATCGCCGAGATCGAGCGCCAGGAGCGCATCAGCGAAGACGTGATCCGCTATCTCAGCGTCCGCGTCGAGGAGCTCGAGGAAGGCCCGTCCGCGATGATGCGCAAGGCCGATCGCGATCGCGAGCGTGACGATCGTGGCGGCGGCTTCCGCGGCGAGCGTGAAGGCGGCTTCCGTGGCGACCGCGAGGGTGGTTTCCGTGGCGGCGATCGTGACGGTGGTGGCTTCCGCGGTGATCGCGGCCCGCGCCGTCCGCGCGAAGAAGCTGAAACCACGACGGATGGGGAGTAAGATCAATGGCTGAAGCTGGTGCACGCCGTCCGTTTTTCCGTCGTCGCAAGAGCTGCCCGTTCACGGGCGCCAATGCTCCGAAGATCGACTACAAGGACTCCAAGCTGCTGATGCGTTACGTCTCCGAGCGCGGCAAGATCGTGCCGAGCCGCATCACCGCGGTGTCCGCGAAGAAGCAGCGTGAGCTCGCCCGCGCCATCAAGCGCGCGCGCTTCCTGGGCCTGCTGCCCTACGTCATTCGCTAAGACGAATTCGGCCGGCGGCGACATCGCCGCCGGCCGCACTCTCGAAGTTTCATAAGGCTTCCGGGTCGTCCGGTCGCCGATGGTTGGGGCGAGATGCCTCTAACCGCTCGTTTGCGCGAGCAGTCAAAAGCGCTGCAATTTCAATGCAGCAATTCGCATCTGTTCTCATTCTGTGCAGGGTATTTGCACCCGTTTCTGGTACGAAACTGGTACGGACTGTCAGTGCGTCATTGGTTCGACCGCGCTAATCGGCATCATTGCCATAGCGATGGACGCGGGCAAACTCGCTGCGAATTTTCAGTCCAATTACCGGGCCCTTGCCACCGGCATCAGCCTCTTTTTCACCGTGAATGTTTTCGACATTCGCGCAATTGTATCTGTGACAGAATTTGGTCGTGCGCGTAGTGCCAAATCCATCTTCGTAACGGACGAGGCCCCAGACATACAAAAAGCGTTCAGCCTCCAACCGCAAACAACCATCATCAGTTCCGGCATTTATGGTTTTGCCGCCATGTATCATGGCGCCGTGGGGCGGAAGGGTGCCTTCGCCCTCGGCAATCAGGCTATCGAATGGGAAATCGTTTAGGTATCGCTCTCGACAGAATTTGTGCTCAATCGTCCACTCGATCTTTCTAGCAGGCAAATTTCCGGAGTTCTTGATGATAACCTGAGCCACGCTTTGCAACGGGCCCTTCTCCCCACGCAACAGCGCACGCCATCTCTCGTGACGGGGATCGATGCCCACGGGCTCAACACCGAGATAGGCGCGCTGGAGAATGCGAGTATTTTTCTCTTGCGCGTCAGCTGTATTCTCAGCGGATTGCCAGAGCTTAAGCGTGGCCCACGCCAGCCATCCGGTGACAATCATCAAACCGTAGGTAAAGAAAACGAGCGCCGCGTCAGCGGCCTTTGCTTCGCAAAAGAATTTGACAATCCAACGCGGAGTTTTTTGGCTATCGGCCTCGCGCGCGCCCCCAGGGGCCTCTGGTTCGTTCGCCGCCAGGTAAAGAAGGGTCGCTTCAGCCTCGGAGTGTTGGCTTTCACCATAGCGAGTGCTGCCGCCAACTTGGCCTTCGCCGTGATTTGGATAATCCAAGAAATGTGAGGCGTGCGTTTCGCCGCCCTCGAATGGGCAATACCTATCGGCTAGATAGGCGTAGAGAAAGACGCCCACGAGGCCAACCAGAAAAAGCAAGACAAGAACAAAGAACGGTACCAGCTTTCTCAAACCCGCCCCCGCCTACTGATCAGTTATCCCCTTCGGCGTCCGATACGAGGTCGGCGGGGCGTTCGATTGTTCGAAGCAATTGGACCGACCGGACTTCACCGTCAATTTCCTTGATCGCCAATTCCACCCACAATGGGGTACGCTTTTCTAAGGCGTCGAATAATTTGCGGCGACTTTCACCGGCAAAAAGATCGTCCTTTAACTTGATCCGGTGCTGCGTCTCAGAGAAAGGATCGAGCAGAATTATTTGCAAATCGAGAGGGTCGGTCGTGTTGATATCGACGACTTTGACCTCCTGCTGAACAATCTTTTGCTGCGCCCTTTTTCTCGACGGCGTACGCAGAAGCTCGGCTTCAGATCGCGTTACCTCAACATCATTGATGCTTGTTTTAGGACTGCTAGTCGCCGCCTTTAACAGTGCCTCGTTAGTCTGGGTCACCACATCGAGCGCGCGCTTTCCCACCTCTCCTTGAGATTTGAGGATTTCGATGACGCGATTGAATGCCTCGCTCTGTTCTTTGTTGGCGAACTCCATTGCTTGAAGCGCAGCGAGGTGCTCCTTGCTCTTTATCTCCTCAAGTTTGACGGCCTTGGTTTGGTCTAACCACGCGCAAAAGGCCCATGGTGACGCGACCAGCGCTCCCAAACAAACGATTACGATAGCGGCTTGTTTGCCTGTCATCTTGCCGACCATGCGGTTCAATAGGCTCTCTAGAGGTTTCTTAAGTTGCGCGACAAGATCGGAACTACCTCCCGTTACGACCACACTCAGGAGCAACTCGTTACGTTCGGCGTCACCGAGCTGCCCAACGTCGGCTAGTCCCGTGGTCGCTAAAGCGGCCAACTGATAGAGCTGCTTTTGGAGAACTAAGAACGCCTCCATGAACGGAGGCGTTATTGCCGACTGGATCTCAGGCTCCGGCAGATAAATGTGTACGGACGCCCAGTCCCATTCGCTCAGATCGAACTTCTCGAAAATTCCCCCTGATGGGGTTGGTCTAGCGAGAAGGCTTTCAATCCTTGCAACCGCAGCCGCTGCGGCTGCTCCGTCAGACCCGACCATCGCCGCAACTTCCCCCGTCGCAGCGTTCCCTCAATGCTTTTGTTCGCTGCCCTATCAATGCAGTCTACGGGCGCGTGGCGCTTCTGACAACTTAGCCGAGAGTATGTGCCAATCATTAGCGCCTGTACCACCTCTAACCTGGTGGCAGACTGCACTATAATTAGATACCGCTACTCGCCTTACCTAGCACTTGATTGATCGAAAGCACTCGACTAAAAGGCGCGCACAGCGGCTCCCAATGGGGGCCGCGTTCATTTTCGTACCATTTTCGGCAGGTTGGCCCGCCGCTAACTTCTGGCGGCGCATAAGCACCTGATTTGTGTGGGGAAATCCACAAGCCTCTAACCTTCTGGTTAGACAGGAAAATGGTGCGAAACTGGTACGGAAAAACAACTAACTAGTTGGTATCACAGCGAAATTTCGTTAGTGGTATCTAACCGCTCGGAAGGAGCGGGACAGCTGATGATGGCCTTTGGACTGATAGCCCTGATCGCCGGCGCTGCGTCGGCCCTGATGTTCGCCTCGATCGTTTCGGGCGCGCTGATCTCGCTCGTCCTGTTCTATCTCGCACCACTGCCGCTGATGGTCGCCGCGATCGGCTGGGGACCGCTTTGCGCGAGCCTTGGCGGCATCGCCGCTGCGATCGGCCTCGGCGCCCTGTTCGGCCTGCCCTACTGCATCGCGTTCGCCGTCACCGTCGCGCTGCCGGCCTGGTGGCTCGGCCATCTCGTCCTGCTCAGCCGGCAGGTTGGACCTGTCACGCCGGACGCCGCGGCCGAGCCTGGGCTCGAATGGTACCCGGTCGGCCGCATCCTGCTGTGGATCGCGGGCTTCGCCGCGCTGACCACGATCGCCGCCCTGCTCACGCTCGGCACCGACGCCGACACCATCATCGGCACGCTGCGGCGCGGCCTGATGCGCATTCTCCGCGCCACCGATCCGCAAGCCACCGGCGAAGCCGACCAGTTCGTCGACGCACTGGTGCGCATCGCGCCGGCCGCCGCCACCATCGTCGCAATGATGACGCTGACCCTCAACCTCTGGCTCAGCGCCAGGGTGACGGCGACGTCGGGCCGGCTGCGCCGCCCCTGGCCGGATCTGATGACGGCCGAGCTGCCGCCGATGACGCTCGTGGCGCTCTGCATCGCGCTCGCTTTCTGCTTCACCGGCGGGCTGCTGGCGATCGTCGCGCAGATCACCACGGCGGCGCTGATGATGGGCTATGCGCTGACCGGCTTTGCCGTGCTGCATACGCTGACGCTCGCGCTGAAGAGCCGCACGTTCTGGCTCGGCTCGACCTACGCCGTCGTCGTCGTGTTCGGATGGCCTGTCATCGCGATGGTGATCCTGGGCCTTGCGGACGCCGTGTTCGGCTTCCGCGAGCGCTTCCTGCGCAGCCGCCAGCCGCCGCCGCTCCCGACCCCTTAAGTCCACCCCTGAAACCCAGAACTCACAGAGCACTTCAAAGGAGAACGAATATGGAAGTCATTTTGCTGGAACGCGTGAACAAGCTCGGCCAGATGGGCGAAGTCGTGAAGGTTCGCGACGGCTACGCCCGTAATTTCCTGCTCAAGCGCGGCAAGGCGCTGCGCGCCACCGCCGACAACCGCGCCAAGTACGACGGCATGAAGGCCGACCTCGAGGCCCGCAACCTCGCGTCCAAGGCCGAGGCGTCCAAGGTCGCCGAGAAGATCCAGGGCAAGAACATCATCGTGATCCGCCAGGCCTCGGAAGCCGGCCAGCTGTTCGGCTCGGTCAACGTGCGTGACATCGTCGTCGCGTTCGAAGCCGACGGCATCTCGCTCGCTCGCCCGCAGATCCAGCTCGACGCACCGATCAAGACCATCGGCAAGCACACCATCACCGTCGCCGTTCACCCCGAGGTCGAGGTCGAGATCACCGTCACGGTTGCGCGCAGCCAGGACGAGGCCGAGCGCATCAACCGCGGCGAGGACATCTCGACCCGCAACGAGGACCGCGATGCGGCCGCCGAGGCGATCGCCGCCGCCGGCGAGTTCTTCGATCCGGAAGCCCAGCACGACGACGTCGAGCCGGCCCCGGCTGCGGAAGAGACCGAGAAGTAACTCCAACGTCGTCATTCCGGGATGGTCCGAAGGACCAGACCCGGAATCTCGAGATTCCGGGTCCAGCGCCGATGCGCTGTCCCGGAATGACGAAGACAAATCAAAAGCCCGGTCGCTTCAAGCGGCCGGGCTTTTCGTTTTGGCGGTGACGTCCTCGCTCAGCATCGCGATCGAAGCGAGCGCCGTTGCCGTGTGCTTCTCGACTCCGTCGCTGACACAGAACACGTCGGCCGCGACCACCGAGACCTGGCGTCCTGGCTTGATCACCCTTGCCCGGCAGATCAGCTTCTCGCCGACAGCGGGCGACAACAAATTGAGCTTGTATTCCGCCGTCAGCGCCGCCTGGCCGCGCGAAGTGGCGGCCGCGATCGTCGTGGCGTTGTCGACCAAAAAGGCGGTGACGCCGCCGTGGAAAAAGCCGTGCTGCTGGAGCAGCTCCGGCCGGCGCTCCACCGCGATCGTGCAGGTGCCGCGCGACAATTCCGAGAGCTCGGCGCCGACGAGGTTCATAAAGCCCTGGCGGCCGACATTGGCGTGGATGCGCTCGGCGACGGCCGCAAATTCCGGATCCGCTTCGGCTCGCATGACATCTCTCCCTTATTGTTTGTTGATGCGATCGGGCGGCCGCAGCGCGCGGATGGCGCAGGCGACCAGCGTGTCGGCTTCGCTCCGCGGATCGGCACGATCGCGACCCGACAGGAAGGCGCGGCAGAAGATCTGCGCCGGGCCGATGAGCTGGCTGATGAACGTCACCGGCGTCATCGGCAGGAGCTCGCCGCCGGCAACCAGAGGCGCGCGCCAGCGTTCGATGCCTTCGGCAAGGCGCGCATTCTGTGCGCGCTGGGCGTCGCGGACGTCCTCGCCCCATTCGCTGCGCGAGATCTCGAAGAGATAGCGGGCCTCGCGCCGGCTCGAGACGACCCAGTCGAGATGCGCCCGGATCAGGCGATCGATGCCCTGTTCGGCGTCGGGCACGGGATCGAGCGCGGCCAGCACCGCGGCGTGATAATGCCGCAGCACCTCCAGGAACAGCGCGCCGGCCAGCTCCTTCTTCGACCCGAAGGCATGAAAGAAGCTGCCGTTGGAGGCGCGCGCCTTGGCGCGGATCGCAGCCACCGTCGCAGCTTCGAAGCCGACGCGGTCGAACACGAACAGCCCCGCCGCCAACAGGTCGTCACGCACGCTCGTCGTCACCGCGCCTCCTAGAGTATCACTCTAGAGCACTACTCCAATCGCGGTCAAGACGATGCGAAGGCCGCGACGAGCGCGACCTTCGCAACTTGATCTGAGAATGCGGGTTGGCTTTAGCGCGAAATCGGCGGCGCCGGCGGTCCGGATGACTCCGCCGGCAGCGGGGCCGCAGCGGTCGTGGGCGGCGCCGGCTCCTGCGGCTTGGCCGCCGGCTCGGAGCTTGCGGCAGGCGCGGCAGGCTTGGGAGCCGCCTCTTCCGCCGCCTTGGGCGCGGCCGGCTCGGCGGGCTTCGTGGCGGCCGCCGGCGGGGCCGGCGTCACCTGCGGCACAGGATCGGGCCGCAGCGCCGGAGCCTCGCTGCCGCGCGGCTCGACCCTGGCGCTCTCCGGCTTCGGCTCGGCGGGTTTCTCCGATGCCTTGGCGCTGTCGGGCTTGGCTTCGTCGCGACCAGGCTCGACCTTGGCGGTGTCGGGCTTGGGCTCGCTCTTCTTGTCGTCAGCGGCCGGCGCGGCGGCATCGACCTTCGGCGCCTCTTCGGTCTCGGGCTTGCCGCGCTTGCTGAGACGCTTGGCCTTGCGGCCCTCCGGCGTGGCTTGCCCCTCGGGCTTCGCGCCTTCCTTTACCCCCTCCTCGCTCGGCCGCGCCGCGCGCTTCTGGCGCGTGCCCTCGGCGGCTGGAGCGGCGGTTTCGCCTTCCGGCTTGGCGGCCTCCTGGGAGCGCTGGCGACGGCCCTGATGCTCGGGCGACTGCGCAGGATTGGTGCTCGCCTCCTTGTCCTTGGCGCCGTCCTTCTTGTCCTTGCCGTCCTTGGCCTGGTAGCGGGTGTCGGTGGCGCCGTTCGAAACGAGGTAGGAGGCCAGCACGCCGGCCATGTCGGAGCTGGTCGTGTAGTGCTGACGCAGGAAACCCGGGAGCGAACCCGGCGCGACTGTCTTCAGCAGCCCCCTCGGGCTCTTGTGGCAGGCACTGCAGGTCTGCGCGAAGAGCTGGGATGGGGCCTTGCCGGCCTCGAGGTTCGTCGCCTGCGCCAGAACGGCATCGGTCGCACCGAAGCCGATCAGAAGCACTACCGTCGCGAGGCTGAGCGCTCGGCTCGACATTCCCATCATCTCCATTGAATTTCCGCGAATGCAGCCGGCATCCCGGCGCGGCGGCGGTCACCTTTTACCGGATTGAGCCGCGAATGGAAGCAGGGTCCGCGCGCAAGGATGTGATTAAGCGCTTTTGGAATATCGGCTTTGAATACAGCGCAATAGCGGGAGCGGAATACCCTCCCTAGATTTAGATGCAAACGCATAGGAACCTGAGCGGGACCTGAGCGTCTGATGTGAAAGCCGGGTTGGTCGCATCTCTTCGGGTTCGCTCGAGAGGAAGGTGTCGATGGACCGTTTGTTGCGTCAATTCCTGTCTCAATTCATTCGCCGCGGGTCGATGACGGTGACCACGGCGAAGGGGTCGAAGTTCACCGTCGGCGACGGCTCAGGCGAACCGATCGCAGTCCGTTTCGTGACTGCGGACGCGGAACGAAAGATCCTCATCAATCCCGAGCTCGGGCTTGGCGAGGCCTATATGGACGGCGAGTTCGTCGTCGAGCGCGGCACCATAGCTGATGCCCTCGCGATCCTGCTCGATCAACCCGACCTGTTGCCGCAGTGGGCAAAACCCTGGTGGCACCTGCGCTATCTGACGCGGCATCTGAAGCAGTTCAATCCGCGCGCGCGCTCGCGTCGCAATGTCGCGCATCACTACGATCTCGACGCCCGGCTCTATTCCCTCTTCCTCGACGCCGACAAGCAATATAGCTGCGCCTATTTCGAGACGCCGGAGAGCACCCTCGACGACGCGCAGCTCGCCAAGAAGCGCCACATCGCCGCAAAGCTTCGCGTCAAGGGCGGCGAGCGCGTGCTCGACATCGGCTCGGGCTGGGGCGGCCTCGGGCTCTATCTCGCCGAGACCGCAGGCGCCGACGTCACCGGCATCACGCTGTCGTCAGAGCAGTTGCAGCTCGCCAATGCGCGCGCGGCCGAAAAGGGCCTGACCCGATCGGCCAAATTCCTGCTCCAGGACTATCGCGACATTGACGGGCCGTTCGACCGGATCGTCTCGGTCGGCATGTTGGAGCATGTCGGCGTCAGGTTCTACGACGCCTACTTCCAGCGCTGCGCCGAACTCCTGAACGAGGACGGCGTCATGATGCTGCACTCGATCGGCCGTTCGCAGGGCCCGGATTCGACCAATCCCTGGATCGCCAAGTACATCTTCCCGGGCGGTTACATCCCCGCTCTGTCCGAAGTGCTGCCGGCGATCGAGCGTGCTGGCCTCCTGGTCTGCGACATCGAGATCCTGCGGCTGCATTACGCCGAGACGCTGAAGGCCTGGCGGGAGCGCTTCATGGCGCGGCGCGAGGAGGCCGTGCAGCTTTACGACGAGCGCTTCGCCCTGATGTGGGAATTTTATCTGGCGGCCAGCGAGATGACGTTCCGCAAGCAGCACATGATGAACTTCCAGATCCAGCTCACCAAGCGTCAGGGCGTGGTGCCAATCACCCGTGACTACGTCGCGCACGAAGAAGCCCGCCTCCGGGCCATCGAGGGCGGCGCCAAGCCACGGCTGAAGCTGGCCGGTGAATAGAGGCTAGTGGCGCGAGGTTGAAATCGGAGAAGAGCGGAAAGACGCCGTTAACGCCAACTGCGCCCGCAGTTCCGCCAGGATCTCGGGCGCGACCGGCTGGCGGCGGACTTCGGGGCGCTCGGCATGCTGCATGGCCGCGATCAGCCCGGACAGCCAGAGCCGGCTGCCTGCCTCGCTTCGCCAGATCTGGTGCTGCCGTTCTGGCCGCATCGCCTGCCTCATCTCCCTGATGGCGGGTTACCGAGGACAATCCCCTTTCCGCCCGTCCGTTCCGGCTCTACCCCCGAAAGAATCCGGGGAGATGTGATCTGCTTCACATAAGTCTGGTCGGGCCTGGCTTAGACCGTCGCCATGAGCAAAGAGACCCAAACCTCATTCGACGTGCAGGACGACCTCCGCACCGATTACGCCCTGATCGCTACCGGCGTCGGGGCGGCCCTGGTTGCACTGGTCTACCTCCTGCTGGTCTGAACCCGAGCCGAAAGCGGCCAGCGCGCGTCATTTCGCGCGCTCTTCATACGTCTGCACCCCAATCCATTAGGTTCACTGTTTCAGTATTTTTCCGCGGCACAGTCGCGGCCGCTTCCAGGCCGGGGTGAGTTCCGCAAAAATCCGTCAAGCGCGGCGCATGCTGCGGCTGCTAATCATCCACCATTTTAACTGAGCGGTTGATAGCGGTCAGCTTTTGCTTCCGCTTTGGGCGCAGGCGGCGCTTTATCCCGGCCCCGCATCCGCCCAAGAAAATTGCTAAGCACGACCAACCATGGCCCTGACTGATTCGAACGTTCTCAAACTCGCGCCTGACGCAGGAACTCCGACCTATCGGAGCGCGCCGCACAATATCGAGGCGGAACAGAGCCTTCTGGGCGCCATCCTGGTCAACAACGATGCCTTCTACCGCGTCTCCGACTTCCTGGAGGCGAAGCATTTCTTCGAGCCGCTGCACCAGACCATCTTCGACACCGCCGGCAGCCTGATCCGGATGGGCAAGATCGCCACGCCCGTCACGCTGAAGACGTTCCTGCCCGCCGATACCGACGTCGGGGGCATGACCATCGGGCAATATCTGGCGCGCCTCGCTGCCGAAGCGACCACCATCATCAACGCCCAGGACTACGGCCGCACCGTCTACGACCTGTCGCTCAGGCGCGACCTGATCGGCATCGGCGAGGACATGGTCAATGTCGCCTATGACGCTCCGGTCGATTTCCAGCCGCGCGCGCAGATCGAGGACGCCGAGCGAAAGCTGTACGAACTCGCCGAGTCCGGCCGCTATGACGGCGGCTTCCAGAAATTCTCGCAGGCGTTGGCGGTCGCGGTCGATCTCGCGGCAAAGGCGTTCCAGCGCGACGGAAAGCTGTCGGGCATCTCGACGGGTATGCGCGACCTCGACACCAAGATGGGCGGCCTGCAGCACTCCGATCTCATCATCGTCGCGGGACGTCCCGGCATGGGCAAGACGTCACTGGCGACCAACATCGCCTACAATGTTGCACGCGCCTACGTTCCGGAACTCCAGGCCGACGGCACCACGAAGGCCGCCAATGGCGGCGTAATCGGCTTCTTCTCCTGCGAAATGTCGGCCGACCAGCTCGCCACGCGTATCGTGGCCGAGCGCACCGGCGTTCCCTCCTCCCACATCCGCCGCGGCGGCATCTCGGAAGCCGATTTCGAGAAGATCCGGGAGGTCTCGATCGAGCTGCAATCGCTGCCTTTCTATGTCGACGCGACCGGCGGCCTGTCGATCGCGCAGCTGATGGCGCGCGCGCGCCGCCTGAAGCGTCAGAAGGGCCTCGATCTCCTCGTGATCGACTACATCCAGCTGCTCTCGGGGTCCGGCAAGCGCGCCAGCGACAGCCGCGTGCAGGAAATCACGGAGATCACGACCAGCCTCAAGGCGCTGGCGAAGGAACTCAACGTCCCCGTGATCGCGCTGTCCCAGCTCTCACGCCAGGTCGAATCCCGCGACGACAAGCGGCCGCAGCTCTCCGACTTGCGTGAATCCGGATCGATCGAGCAGGACGCCGACGTCGTGCTGTTCGTGTACCGCGAGGAATATTACCTCGCGATGAAGGAGCCCCGCCCGGGCACGCCTGAACACGAGAAGTGGCAGCTTGACATGAGTCTTGCGCACGGAAAAGCCGAGGTCATCATCGGCAAGCAGCGCCACGGCCCGACAGGCACCGTCGATCTGGCGTTCGAAGCCTCCGTCACGCGGTTCGGCGATCTCGCGCCCGACAGCCAGATGCCGGCTCGCAGCAGCAACGACTACTGAGTTCCTTGAACCAGACCTGCCTCTTGCGTAAAACGGCGCCATGACAATGGCGTCCGACCCGAAAATGAACCCGCAATCCGGCCTTCTCTCAGCGGAGGCCAACCATGCCGCCGCGCTCGCAGCCTATGGCGGCGTGCTCACCGTCGACCTCGACGCCATCATTGCCAACTGGCGCAAGCTCGAGAAGACGGCGGTGCCGGCCGAATGCGCGGCGGTGATCAAGGCCGATGCCTATGGCTGCGGCGCCGCGCAGGTCGCGCGTGCCCTCCACAAGGCCGGCTGCAAGACCTTCTTCGTCGCCACCATCGAGGAGGCGCGCAAGGTGCGCGCCGCCGTACCGGAGCCGACCATCTACGTGCTCGGCGGCTATTTCCAGAACACCGGCGAGCACTACGCCCAGATCAATTGCCGTCCGGTGATCGGCGATCTCAACGAGCTCGCCGAATGGGACGTGTTCTGCCGCCGCACCGGCTGGAACGGAGGCGCCGCTGTTCACATCGACACCGGCATGAACCGGCTGGGGCTGACGTTATCGGAAGCACAGGCCATCATTCCCCGCATCAATGCCGGCGACCACGGCATTACGCTGGTGATGAGCCATCTGGTCTCGGCCGAGCAGCTCAACAGCCCCGTCAATGCCAAACAGCTCGCTTCCTTCCGCGGCATCGCCAGCGAATTCTCCGGCGTGCCGGCGGCGCTCGCCAATTCGTCCGGAATCTTCCTCGGGGCGCCGTTCCAGTTCGACCTGGTGCGGCCGGGCGCCGCGCTCTACGGCGTCAACCCGACGCCGGAGGCCGATAATCCGATGCAGCCGGTGGTCGACCTCAAGGCGCGCATCGTGCAGATTCGCAATGTCGAGCGCGGCGAGAGCGTCGGCTATGGCGGCACCTGGACCGCGCGCCGGCCGACCAAGCTTGCAATCATCGCGGTCGGCTATGCCGACGGCTATTTCCGCGCCGCCAGTTCAAACGACGGCACGCGCGGCGCAGAGGTGATCGTTGCCGGCAAACGCTGCCCGGTGGCAGGCCGCGTCTCCATGGACCTGATCGCGATCGACATCACCGATCTGCCGCCGAACGCGGCACGGCGCGGCCACCTGGTGACGCTGATCGGCGAAGGCATCACCGTCGACGAGCTCGCGCATCATTTCGGCACGATCGGCTATGAGGTGCTGACCAGCCTCGGCCACCGCTATGCCCGCGTCTACAAGGGCGGCAATGTGGTGGAGCCGCTGGCAAAGCCGGCAGCCGAGCAGCCGTCCTCTCCGCCGCCGGTCGAGCAGCCGGCGAGCCCGCCGCCGCTGCCGAGCTAAGCCGTCAGCCGCCTACTTCTTCTTCCTGTTGTCCAGCGCCGCCTTGCAGGTCGCGCTGAGCTGGTCGCGCTTGCCGTTGAGGCAGGCGACGATGCCGCCGCCCGGCGCAATGCCGGCACAGAACTTGTCGTAATCCGCCTTGCACGCACCGCGTGGATCGGACGATTGTGCCGAAGCCGCTCCGGAGATCGCGGCAACGACGACGAGAGCAGCAAAGTTCAACTTGGACATTGTATCTCCGGTGACGGAAGGCGGGAGCCGCTAGCTCTACATGAAGATCGCGACATTCAACATCAACAACATCAACCGCCGCCTGCCCAATCTGCTGGCATGGATGCGCGCGGCAAAGCCAGATGTCGTCGCGCTCCAGGAATTGAAGGCAAGTGATGGCGAATTTCCGGCGGCAGCCATCGAAAAGGCCGGCTACGGCGCAGTATGGCGTGGACAAAAAACCTGGAACGGCGTTGCCATCATCGCCCGCGATGCCGAGCCCATTCTCACCCGCGACCGCCTGCCCGGCGACTGCGACGACCACGAAGCGCGCTACATCGAGGCCGCCGTGCGCGGCATCATCGTCACCAGCATCTACCTGCCCAACGGCAACCCCCAGCCGGGGCCGAAATTCGACTACAAGCTCGACTGGTTCGCGCGCCTGAAGCGCCACGCCAAGACCTTCATCAAGCAGGACCTGCCCGTGGTGCTCGCCGGCGACTACAACGTGGCGCCGACGGCGACCGACATTTATCCGACGAGGTCCTGGGACAAGGATGCGCTGATCCAGCCGAAGAGCCGCGCGGCCTTTGCCTCGCTGGTTGCGCAAGGCTGGGGCGACGCGATCCGCGAGCTTCATCCGGACAAGCGCATCTACACATTCTGGGACTACAAGCGGAACCGCTGGCCGCGCGATGCGGGCCTGCGGCTCGATCATCTGCTGCTCAGCCCTGCCCTTATTTCACGCCTGGCCAAGGCCGGCGTCGACAAGAAGGTGCGCGGCGAGGACGGCGCAAGCGATCACGCGCCGGCCTGGATCGTCCTGCGCTAGATCAGCGCCCGTAATACTCCTGCACGGTGTCCCACGCCGCCTTTTGCAGCAGTTGCGCCGTCTCCGGATCCAGCCCCATCGTGTAGGAATTGCCGACCGGCGTGCGACCTGTCAGCGCGGCGAGCGTCGTGCAGGCCGCCAGATACGTTCCGGCCGGACTCGGATGCCGCCTGTCCGGCGCATAGAGATTGAGCTCGGGCTGAAGCTTGCGGACGCGCGCAAACGCAAGACCCGCGGGAATGACGAGCGCATCATTGGCATTGCCGGCGAGCGTATAGGCTTCGGCGAGTCCTTCCGTCATCTCCGGCTTGTCGGCGTAGGCCCAGGACATGAACAGCACCGGCCGCATGTCGTGGGCGCGGACGATCTCGCTGTCCTTCTTGGCGAAGGCGACGAAGGCGTCTTTCAATTGCGGATGGATCGGGCACTGACTGCAATCCATCATCACAACCGCTTCGAACTGCCTGCCGGGCTTGTTGAAGACCACGACGTTCTGCTCGTCGAATGAGTAGGCGCCGATGCCGCCCGGCCGCAGCAGATTGTCCATGTCGTGCCAGTCGAGGCCGGAGCCGCCGATCGTGACCATGGTGTTGCGATACGCCGCCTTGTTGGCCGCATCCCCAGCCCGCTCCATGAAGGAGAGATGCCAGGGCATGCCGTTGTTGTAATAGAAGAAGCTGTTCCCGACGAACAGCGCCGCCTTGGGGAAGTCAGGTCCGAGCGTCGTGACCTTCGGCCTGGTCTGCGCCTGCGCCGCGTTGAAGCTGACTACAACTCCCAGACACATTGCGAGCATCGCTCGCGTCAAAAGACGCATCATGGGTTTCCTCGCCTTTTCTTCTCACCGAGGCCGGAAACAGATCAGCTTTCTCCGCCAGCCTCAAGAGGACGGGAGGCGGCATCCTCACCACAAATTCCTGCCGTCGATCATGTTCACCGGTACCGCGTCGAGGTCGAAATCGTCGAATAGGCGCGCGTTCACCGCGACCTTGGGGTTGTCGAAGTCAGGCTTGCCGGTCGACCAGTCCGGCGACTCCGAATAGGTGCCGCAGCCGCAGCTCGCACAGAAATGGTGTTTGACGGTGCGGCTGCCCCAGAGATAGGTCGTCACGTTTTCCGGCGGCGACAGCAGACGAAACTGCGCCGGCTTGTAATAGGCCCACAGCGCGCCGCGCTTGGCGCAGAGCGAACAGGTGCAGCGCGTCACGCTGGAGGGCGCCTCCGTCACCTCGAACACCGTTTCACCGCAATGACAGCTCGCCTCGATCGGCATGACCACCTCTCCGTTTTGTCAGGAGATGGTCGTAGCCGGCCCCTGCTGCCAACATGCTGTCAGCAGCGCAATTCCCCTCACGGAGTCTCGTTCGCGGAGAGGCGCCTGGCATTCGCGGCCACATGCTCACGATAGCGCCGGACGATGGCGGCCGGCGTTGCCCCCGCAAGCAGGCCCGCGGCGGCCTCGAAGGCTGCAGCGATCTTCTCGCTCACCATCAGCACGGCCTCCTGCCCGGCGGCCTCATCGCCCTGGCTGAGCTTCTCGCAGCGCAGCCGCACCACTTCACTCGCTTCGACCGCGAGCATCGCGCCGGCGTACCAGGGAAAACCATTGTCGGACCCGCTGAGCACGGCATGCCGGTCGAGCGCGGAGAAGGAATGGTGATCGGGCATCGCGGACCTCAAATTATCTAGGCGAGCGCTCCGATCAATACGCTTCAAATTCTAAGGACCAGGCCGCCGAGCGGGTCGGATTGGCGGTTCCTGCGACACCGCCGATTAACCAAGAGGCGATGTCGATGCGGCTGGGCACGGTTGCCGGCCACGGGCTACATTCGTCCGATTCCCGGAGCCCCGCCCTTGGCCTTCCTCTTCGTCCTCACCGTCGGCCTCGTCGCCGGCACCATCTCAGGCATCGTCGGCACCGGCTCGTCGATCATGCTGATGCCGGTGCTGGTCTACGCCTATGGGCCGAAGGAAGCCGTGCCGATCATGGCGGTCGCCTCCGTGATGGCGAATTTCTCGCGGATCCTGGCCTGGTGGCGCGAGGTCGACTGGCGGGCCTGCGCGGCCTATTCGGTGACGGGTGTTCCGGCCGCAGCGCTTGGCGCGCGCACGCTGCTCGCGCTCCCCTCCCACACCGTCGATCTTGCCATCGGCATCTTCCTGATCGCAATGGTGCCGGTCCGGCACTGGCTGGCGCGGCACGACCTCAAGGCCAATCTCTGGCATCTTGCGATCGGCGGCGCCGTCATCGGCTATCTCACCGGCATCGTGGTCTCGACCGGGCCGCTCAGCGTGCCGCTGTTCCTGTTCTACGGCCTGTCCAAGGGTGCCTTTCTCGCCACCGAGGCGGCCGCCTCGCTCGGCCTCTACTTCGCGAAGTCCGTGACCTTCGAGCGCTTCGGCGCACTGACGAGCGATGTGTTCATCAAAGGTCTGATCGCAGGATCGTCATTGATGGCCGGCGCCTTCATCGCAAAGCGTTTCGTGCTGCATCTGAAGCCCGAGATGTTCCGCCTGCTGATGGACGCGATCATGATCGCAGCCGGGCTCTCGATGTTCTGGAACGCGACACAGCCGTAGCCGCACAGCGCTCAGGCGGCAAATTCGGGCGCGATCGACGGGCTGTCGGTGACGACGCGGCTCCCAGCCGCCTGTCCCTCGAGCCATTGCAGCACGGCCGCGAGCGGTTGCGGCCGATGATAGTGATAACCCTGCCCGAGCATCACACCCATCTCGCGCATGGCGTCAGCTTGCTCGGGCCGCTCGATGCCTTCCGCGACAAGCGTCAGCCCCAGCGTGCCGGCGAGCGAGGCGATGACGCCAACGATCGCCTTGTCTTCCGCGCTGTCCGGAATCTCGCTGATGAAGGCCTTGTCGATCTTGACCTTGTCGAGTGGGAAACGCCTGAGATGGGCGAGCGAGCTGTAGCCCGTGCCGAAATCGTCGAGCGCGATGGTGGCGCCGAGGCGCCGCAGGCGGTGCAACGTCTCGGACGCGCTGGCGATGTTGTTGATCAGCGAGCCCTCGGTGATCTCGAGCTCGAGCGACGATGCCGCGACGCCGAAGCGCAGGCAGGTCTCGCGCAGCTCGGCGGCAAGCGAATGGTCGGCGAGCTCGGACGGCGGCAGGTTGATCGCGATCCGGATATCCGGCCTGCCGGCGGCAGCCAGATGTTGCAGCGCGCGGCAGGCATCGGTCAGCACATAGCGCGTCAGCCGTGCATTGTTGCCGCTGCGCTCGATCAGCGACAGGAATTCGCCGGGACCGATCACGCCATATTCAGGGTGGCGCCAACGAATGAGCGCCTCCAGGCCGACGACGCCCTGGCTGTCGAGGTCGACCTGGCTTTGATACCAGACCTCGAACTGGCCCTCGGCAAAGCCTGTGGGAATGGCAAGCTCGAGCTCCCTGCGACGGCGGTAGTCGCGCTGGAGCGCCTCGTTCAGCACCGCGACGGTGCCGGGCGCCTTGGTCTTGGCATGGTAGAGCGCGATGTCGGCGAGCGCCGGCAGGTGCGATAGCTCGGGATCGCCGGCGCGGCGCACGGCAAGACCGATGCTGGCCCGCGGCACGACCTGCTTGTCGTGCAGCCGGATCGGCTCGGAAATCGCGGCCAGCAGATGGCGCGCGAAGGCCTGCGCGGTCGCTTCGTTGCTGACTTCGGGGCGGATCACGACGAATTCGTCGCCGCCGAGCCGCGCCACCCAATCCTGCGGCTCGACCGCCTCGCGGAGACGCCCGGAAATGTGGACCAGGAACTTGTCGCCGGCATCATGACCGAAAGTGTCGTTGATGCCCTTGAAGTCGTCCAGATCGATGAAGCAGAAGGCGATCAGGGAATCCGGCGAGCCTGCATCGCCGCTCAAGGTCACCAGGCGCTCGGACAGCGAGCGCCGATTGGGCAGGCTCGTGAGCGGGTCGTGCGACGCCATGTGCCCGAGCCGGTCGAGCGCACCTGACGTCGTGTGCTGCATCGCGTTGAAGGCGTGCGCGAGCTGGCCGAATTCGTTCGACGATGTGATGTCCGCCGGATAGGCGCGACCATCCCGCTTGCTGCGCTGGATCGCAGACATGATTGCGTCAAGCGGCTTGCCGATGAAGATGTTCGCCGATATCCGCATTGCGACCACGGTCGCAAGCGTTGCGAGCAGGCCAACGATCAGCAGCCGCATCAGACGGCTGCCCGTGTCGGCGTAGACTGTCGCGTAGGAATAGGCGATCGCGATGCGGCCGGCCTGCACGGCCATGTTGCCGTTGCTGTAGTTGATCGGACGCGACACCTCCGCGACCGCCTGCCCGGAGGGGCGCGCCACCACGCGGGCGATCGCAACACCGGTGTCGTCATAGACGGCCGCCGCCGCGATGGTCTCGTCGTGCATGATCTCGTTGAGCACGTTCGTGACCTGGTCGTAACGCATCTTCCAGAGCGGCTCGGCGATCAGCTCGGCGCGGCTCTCGGCCGTGCGGGCAATGCGCGCGTCGAGCTGCCTGATCTGCGACCAGAAGCTGGATGCCTCGACGCCAGCGGAGGCGAGCAACTGCACCACCAGCAGCACCGGCACGGTGGCCCAGATCATCGCGCGGACCACCGAGCGCGAGCGCGACGGCGCCTGCTGCTTGCGATCCGGATCGGTCATGTCGTCACCGTTTCGCATCAGTCAGCGGTGCCTTCCGGCAGCGTCAGCGAAGAAATCAGCGCATCGACGGAGAAATCGTACTGGCCGCAGCGCCCTGCCCTCGCCCTGAAACGCGCGAAATCGATCCGATCGAAGGCGCGCGTCTTGATGAGGTCTCCGACCGCAGCGAGATTGTCGCGGGTGATCGCGGATGTCTTGGCCTCGACGCGGGGTGATGTGGCCGCGAAATCGCAGCCATCGGCGTAGTCGCGGAGCAGGATGATCGACCAGCCGCCGAGCAGGAAGTGACCGCCGTCGGTCAGGAGCAGACGGCCGGCCCTGATCTCGCGCAGTGCATCCTCCGACCAGTTGAGGCCGACCACCTGAATATTCCGACCGGGCATGAGGCCGGCAGCGGTCGCCGCGCGAAGCGCGCCGAGCGCCATCGGATCGTTTCCGGCCCAGATGCCGGCGGGCCGTATCTCCTTGCGCGCGGCCCAGCTCAGATAATTCGCCGTGACCTGCTCGGCCTCCGACTGCGTCCAGTTGGCGAACAGCATCCGGTCCACCACCACGTCGGGCGCGGCCGCCACCGCAAGCTGGAGCCCGGCGTTGCGCGCGATCGAGGCGGGCGTGATCTCGTCGCCGCCGATGCCGAGAATGTGGATCTTGCCGTCCGGGCTCTGCCATTTCTCGGCACGCGCCGCGCTGATCAGCGCATTCGCCATCCGCGCGCCCGCGGTCTGAAGATCGGTCGTGATGTCGCCGAGCCAGGTCTTGAGCGTCTGGCGCGGCGGTCCGAGCCGCGCCGCATCCTCGCCGATCAGCGTGTTCGAGAGCAGCAGTGTCTTGACGCCCGCGGCCTCGGCCGCCTCCAGGATCGGAACGGCGGCGGATTCCTCGTTCGAGAGAATGAGGAAGTCGGGCTTGTCGGGACGTGCCACGACGCCGAACCCCAGCTCCTGCATGGTGCGGTAGTTGCGCTCGCTGGTCAGCACCTCGACATGCGCATCAAGCTTGCGGCCCGCGGCCTGCATGGTCTGCGCGACCATGTCCCAATAGACCTCGCCGGTCTTGCCGGGGTTCACGAAGACGATGTTGAGGGATTTGGCGTCAGCCGCGACGACACGGCCGGCAGGCGCCAGGACGCCGCAGGCCATGCCCACAGCGAGCAATATCCGCAAAAATATCGTCATTGGTCTCGTCACCCCGTACTGGTTCCGAAACTGGACCGTCGTCCGCTAACATTTGGCAAAGCCCGGTGCGGCGCTGGGGCCTAGAACTAACAAAGGGTGTACTGGTTGCGTTGAATTGCGATATTGGGCGCGCGGGCGATCGGCCTCGCGGCCCGCCATTCCGTGCTATCAGCTGACATCAAGACCCCCGACTCAACTGTCCCCATGGCCAAGAACACGCTTTCCTTCGTCTGCCAGAACTGCGGCGCGGCCTATAACCGCTGGCAGGGCAAGTGCGAGTCCTGCGGCGAGTGGAATACGCTCGCCGAGGAGGACACGAGCGGCAGCGTGCCGGTCTCGATCCGCTCCAAGCGCAAGGGCCGGACCTTTGCGCTGGAGAGCCTTGCCGGCAAGAGCCCGGACGCGCCGCGCCTGTCCTCGGGGATGACCGAGCTCGACCGCGTCACCGGCGGCGGCTTCGTCCGCGGCTCGGTGCTCCTCGTCGGCGGCGATCCGGGCATCGGCAAGTCGACGCTGCTGACGCAGGCGACCAGTCTGATGGCGCGCGCCGGGCATCGGATCGTGTACATCTCCGGCGAAGAAGCCATCGCCCAGGTGCGGCTGCGTGCCGCGCGGCTCGGCCTGTCGGACGCTCCGGTGCAGCTTGCGGCCGAGACCTCGGTCGAGGACATCGTCTCGACCCTGTCGGAGGGCGCGGTTCCCCGCCTGATCGTGATCGACTCGATCCAGACCATGTGGACCGACACCGTGGAATCCGCGCCCGGCACCGTCACGCAGGTGCGCGCTTCGGCGCAGGCGTTGATCCGTTTCGCCAAGAAAACCGGCGCCGCCATCATCCTGGTCGGCCACGTCACCAAGGACGGCCAGATCGCAGGCCCCCGCGTGGTCGAGCACATGGTCGATGCCGTGATGTCGTTCGAGGGCGAAGGCTCGCAGCAATTCCGCATCCTGCGCGCCGTCAAGAACCGCTTCGGGCCAACCGACGAGATCGGCGTGTTCGAGATGACCGGCCTTGGTCTGCGCGAGGTCACCAACCCCTCCGAACTGTTCCTGTCGGAGCGCGATCTCGGCACGCCGGGCACCGCCGTGTTTGCGGGCATCGAGGGGACGAGGCCGGTCCTGGTCGAATTGCAGGCACTGGTCGCACCAACCTCGCTCGGCACCCCGCGCCGGGCCGTGGTCGGCTGGGACCCGAGCCGCCTCTCGATGGTGCTGGCGGTGCTGGAAGCCCATTGCGGGGTCAAGCTGTCCGGCCATGACGTCTATCTGAACGTCGCCGGCGGCTTGCGCATCCACGAGCCGGCGGCCGACCTCGCCGCGGCGGCGGCACTGGTGTCGTCCCTGGTTAATGCGCAGTTACCCACGGATGCAGTCTATTTCGGCGAGATTTCGCTCTCAGGCGTGGTCCGTCCGGTGGCGCAGACCCCCGCCCGGCTGAAGGAAGCGGCAAAACTCGGCTTCCAGCGCGCCGTGCTGCCCGAATCGGCCCGGGGCGAAGCCGGCGGCGACGCCGGACTGTCGCTCAACGCGGTGAACAGCCTGACGACTTTGGTGGCTGAGATCGCCGCTCGCGGCTCCCGTCGGGGCGAATCCGCCGGATCGGCAGAGAAAAATGCCACACCGGCAAGATTCCGCCGCGGAGAGGGGTAGCCGGAGGTGACGTCCCCGGCCCCCGCCGCTATACAGCCGTCACAAAAGCAGCATGGGATTGCGTGGTTGCGGCCTTGCCGGGAACGCCGTCTGCCCCTCTTTTAGGACGGCGGCCAAACACCGATTCGCTGAGCACCTTTGAAGTACGAGCGGACCAGACCAGCCGATGCCAGTAACACTCCTCGACCTGATCCTGCTCGGTGTGATGCTGATCTCGGGCCTGCTTGCGATGGTCCGCGGCTTCATGCGCGAAATCCTGTCGATCGCAGCCTGGGGCGCGGCGGCGATCGTGACGCTGTACTCCTTCTCCAAGCTGCTGCCGACCGCAAAGACCTATTTCAACAACGACACGGTCGCGAGTGTGGTCGTGGTCGCCGGCGTGTTCGTCGGTACCCTGGTCGTGGTCTCCGTGATCACCGTCCGGATCTCCGACATGATCCTGGATTCGCGGATCGGCGCGCTGGACCGCACCCTCGGCTTCCTGTTCGGGCTGGCTCGCGGCCTTTTGATCGTCGTGGTCGCCTTCCTGTTCTTCACCTGGCTGGTGCCGGACAAGCAGCGCCCGGACTGGGTTACGGGGGCGAAATCCCGCGTGGTGCTCCAGGGAACCGGCGATTGGCTGATGGCGCTCTTGCCGGACGACCCCGAGAACACCATCTTGAAGAGATTCAAGAAAAACAAACCAGATGATGATCAAGCTGATTCCGAGCAGCAGCCTTCGGGCAGTGGCGACGGATACAGTAAACCTGCTCGTGACAGCCTGAAAAAGCTGATCGAGAAACCTGCGGCGCGTTGATTAGGCCCTAAAGAGAGGCGCGGACGAGATGCGACACCCTGACCAGGACGCCCAACTTGATCTCGATCCAAAAGCCGGTTTGAGCCCGGCCGCGCTAGAGCTTCAGGACGATCTGGAGGGGGATACGCTCCGCGAGGAATGCGGCGTATTCGGCATCTACGGCCACCCCGACGCCGCCGCCATCACCGCCCTCGGCCTCCACGCCCTTCAGCACCGCGGCCAGGAAGCCGCCGGCATCGTCTCCTATGACGGCAGCCGCTTTCACAGCGAACGCCGCCTCGGCCTCGTCGGCGACACTTTCTCCCGCCGCGAGGTGATCGACCGCCTGCCCGGCAACACGGCGGTCGGCCATGTCCGCTACTCCACCACCGGCGCGACCATCCTGCGCAACGTGCAGCCGCTGTTCGCCGAACTCAACGCCGGCGGCCTTGCGGTCGCCCATAACGGCAACCTCACCAACGGCCTGACGCTGCGCCGCGAGCTCGTGAGGAACGGCGCGATGATGCAGTCGACCACCGACACCGAGGTGATCCTGCACCTCGTCGCGCGCTCCCGGCGCAGCCGCTTCATCGAGCGCTATATCGACGCGCTGCGCGAGATCGAGGGCGCCTATGCGCTGGTCTCGCTGACCAACAAGAAGCTGGTCGGCGCGCGCGACCCGCGCGGCATCCGCCCCCTGGTGCTCGGTGAGCTCGATGGCTGCCCGATCCTGACGTCGGAGACCTGCGCGCTCGACATCATCGGCGCGCGCTTCATCCGCGACATCGAGCCGGGCGAAGTCATCGTGTTCGACGAGAACGGCCAGGACATCCACAAGCCGTTCCCGCCGATGGCGCCGCGTCCCTGCATCTTCGAATACATCTATTTCTCCCGTCCGGATTCCATCGTCCACGGCCGCTCGGTCTACGAGGTGCGCAAGGCCTTTGGTGCGCAGCTCGCGCGCGAGAGCCACGTGCCGATCGACGTCGTCGTGCCGGTGCCGGATTCCGGCGTGCCCGCCGCTGTCGGCTACAGCCAGCATTCCGGCGTGCCGTTCGAGCTCGGCATCATCCGCAACCACTATGTCGGCCGCACCTTCATCCAGCCGACGCAGGCAATCCGCGAATCCGGCGTGCGCATGAAGCATTCGGCCAACCGCGCCGCGATCGAAGGCAAGCGCATCATCCTGATCGACGACTCGCTGGTGCGCGGCACCACCTCGAAGAAGATCGTGCGCATGATGCGCGATGCAGGCGCGAAGGAAGTGCATTTCCGCCTCGCCTCGCCGCCGATCCTCTATCCCGATTATTACGGCATCGACCTGCCGGACCGCGGCGGCCTGCTGGCCGCAACGCATTCGCTGGAGGAAATGCGCGAGATCATCGGCGCCGACTCGCTCGCCTTCCTGTCGATCGACGGCATGTACCGCGCCATGGGCGAGCCCGGCCGCGACCCGGCCAATCCGAAGTTCTCGGATCACTGCTTCACCGGGGCGTATCCGACCCACCTCACCGACCAGACCCAGACCGAGCAGCAGCCCCGGCAATTGTCGCTGCTGGCGGAGGCGAGCTGACGGCGAAGCCGTCATCCCGGGGCGGTCCGTAAGGACCGAACCCGGGATCTCGAGATTCCGGGTTCGCGCTACGCGCGCCCCGGAATGACGGGGATGCGGGGGGCTTGTCCCGGCCATCCACGGCTGTAAAACCCCGCCATGACAAATCCCCTCGCCGACCGCATCGCTCTCGTCACCGGCGCCTCGCGCGGCATCGGCTTCGCCACGGCCAAGGCGCTGGCGAAGGCCGGCGCACACATCGTCGCGGTGGCGCGTACGCAGGGCGGGCTGGAAGAGCTCGACGACGAGATCCGGAAAGAGGGCGGCAGCGCCACGCTGGTACCGCTCAACCTCACCGATTCCGACGGCATCGCGCGGCTGGGCGCAGGCCTGCACGAGCGCTACGGCAAGCTCGACATCCTCGTCGGCAATGCCGGCGTGCTCGGCCCCTCCTCGCCAATTGGCCATATCGAGCTGAAGGCCTTCAACGACGTCATGGCCGTCAACGTCTCCGCCAACTTCCAGCTCATCCGCTGCATGGAGCCGCTGCTGAAGCAGTCCGATGCCGGCCGCGCCGTGTTCATCACCTCGGGCGCCGCCAACAAGGCGACCGCCTATGTCAGCCCCTACGCCGCCTCCAAGGCCGCGCTGGAAACGCTGGCGCGCGCCTGGGCGCAGGAGACCGCGAACACGCCTCTTCGTGTCAACCTGTTCAACCCCGGCCCGGTCCGCACCCGCATGCGCGCCACCTTGATGCCGGGCGAGGATCCCGCGACGCTCGACACCGCCGAGCAGGTCGCCGAATTCATCGTGCCGATGTGCGCGCCTGATTGGACCGAGACCGGCAAGTTCTACGACTACAAGACGCGAACCTTGATGAGCTTCCGCCCGCCGGCCTGATTGACCTGATTGGCTTGGCCAATTGACTTGGCCTCCTCCCCGCGATTGACTGCCCGTGCTCAAGCGGCAGCAAGCCGCAGGCCAAAAAAAGGGAGGTTGCGATGGCACCATCGCATGATCGCGGACGCGTTGACCGTGCGCTCGCACGCGTGTCTCACGCCTTCTCCATCCTGATCGCGGCACTCACATTTGCGCTTCCGGGCGTTGCGACCGCCGGCGATGTCCCGACCTTCGCCGTCGATCCCGCCTGGCCAAAGCCGCTGCCGAACAACTGGATCCTCGGCCAGGTCGGCGGCATCACGGTCGACTGGCAGGGCCACATCTGGGTGATCCATCGCCCGCGCTCGCTCACCGATGACGAGAAAGGCGCAAGCCTCAATCCGCCGCGCTCGAAATGCTGCGTCTCGGCGCCGCCCGTGCTCGAATTCGACACCGACGGCAACCTGCTGCGGTCCTGGGGCGGCCTGGGCGAAGGCTACGAATGGGTCGGCCGCGAGCACGGCATCGAGGTCGACGAGCGCGGCTTCGTCTGGGTCGGCGGCAACGCCGACAATGACAACGCCATTTTGAAGTTCACGCTCGACGGCAAGTTCGTCGCCCAGATCGGCAAGATCGCGCCGAGCCTCGGCAGCAACGACACCACGCAACTCGGCAAGCCCGCGGAGACCGCGATCGACAAGGCGGCGAACGAGATCTACGTCGCCGACGGCTATGGCAACCGCCGCGTCATCGTCTTCGACGCGACGACGCTCGCCTACAAGCGGCACTGGGGCGCCTACGGCAACAAGCCCAACGACGACAAGCAAGGTCCCTACGACCCCAAGGCGCCGGTTGCGCAGCAATTCGGAAATCCCGTCCATTGCGTGAAGCTCGCCAATGACGGGCTCGTCTATGTCTGCGACCGCATCAACAACCGCATCCAGGTATTCAGGAAGGACGGCACCTTCGTGAAGGAGTTCTTCTTCGAGAAGAACACGCTCGGCAACGGCGCGGTGTGGGACATCGCGATCTGGCCCGATCCAAAGCAAACCTGGCTGCTCAGCGCCGACGGCGAGAACAACGAGATCAGGGTGATCAGGCGCGACGACGGCAGCGTGGTCGGCAGCTTCGGGCGCAACGGCCGCAATGCCGGTCAATTCCACTGGGTGCACGCCATGGCGATCGACGCCAAGGGTAACGTCTATACCGCCGAGGTCGATACCGGAAAGCGCATCCAGAAATTCAAGCTGACGTCGGACGCGCTCAAATAGCGCCTCAACGCATTTTGCCCAAAAGTTAACCGACGGATGACGTAACGACGCAGCGTCATCCGGCTTTAGGCGCATTGCCGCCGGCCGTGGGACACGGTAGAGCGATCAGCCGGACCAAGGCTCCGCAAGAGAGCCGTCCGCATGTTTGACAATGGAGGGAATCTATTATGACGACATTCGCGCGCCGCTCCGCGGCCCTTCTGGCCTGTGCCGCCTTCGGTTTTTCCACATCCGCCTTCGCGCAAGACAAGACCGTCAAGATCGGCGTCTTGAACGACATGTCGAGCCTCTATGCCGACATCGGCGGCCCGAACTCGGTCGCCGCGGTGAAAATGGCGGTCGAGGATTCCGGCCTGAAGGCCAAGGGCTGGACCATCGATGTCCTCTCGGGTGATCACCAGAACAAGCCCGACATCGGCGTCAACATCGCCCGGCAATGGATCGATGCCGACAAGGTCGACGCCATCGCCGACACGCCGAGCTCCGGCGTTGCACTCGCGGTGAGCAACCTCGTCAAGGATAAGAATTCGGTGCTGCTCAATTCGGGCGCCGCCACGGCCGACCTCACCGGCAAGGCCTGCACGCCCAACACCGTCTCCTTCACCTACGACACCTACATGCTCGCCAACGGCACCGGCAAGGCCCTGACCAAAGCCGGCGGCGACAGCTGGTTCTTCCTGACCGCGGACTACGCCTTCGGCCACGCGCTGGAGCGTGACACCAGCGCCGTCGTCACGGCCACCGGCGGCAAGGTGCTCGGCGGCGTCAAGCATCCGCTCAACTCCTCCGACTTCTCCTCCTTCCTGCTGCAGGCGCAGTCGTCGAAGGCCAAGGTCATTGGCCTTGCCAACGCCGGCGGCGACACCACCAACGCGATCAAGCAGGCGGCCGAGTTCGGCATCGTGGCCGGCGGCCAGAAGCTCGCCGCGCTGCTGCTGTTCATCAACGACGTGCATTCGCTGGGCCTGAAAACGGCACAGGGGCTGACCTTCACCGAGTCCTTCTACTGGGACCTCAACGATCAGACCCGCGAATGGTCGAAGCGCTTCCAGAAAGTGTCGCCCAAGGGCTCGATGCCCTCGATGACGGTGGCGGGCCTCTATGCGGAAATCCTGCACTACCTGAAGGCAATGGACGCGCTCGGCGGCAATCCGCATGACGGCGCCAAGGTCGTCGCCAAGATGAAGGAGCTGCCGACCGACGATCCGCTGTTCGGCAAGGGCCCGCTGCGCGCCGACGGCCGCCGCCTCATCCCGGCCTATCTCTTCGAGGTGAAGAAGCCGGAAGAGTCGAAGGGGCCGTGGGATTACTACAAGCTGGTGGCCACCATCGCGCCGGAAGATGCGGCCAAGCCGCTCGAGGCGAGCGAGTGCCCGCTGGTGAAGAAGTGATCGCGTAGCGGACGCGCACAGGCTCTACGACGACATGCCCGGGCGAGAGCGCGAAGCGCGTCTGCGCGCTCGATGTCCCGGGCATTTGCGTTTGGGGCCTGCTACCGGCGGGCAAGGCGCCGCTCGCGCCATTTCTCCACGTCGCGTCTCTACAACGCGGACGAGCGCTTCCTACCAGGCATAGCGCACCACGCCCTTTCCGGAGTAGCTTGTGGTGACGTTCGAGAACTCACCCTCAAAGGTCCCGGCGAGCGAGAAACCGTTCAGCCATTTCACCTCGGCGGTTGCCGAGGTGAGCGCCGCGTCTCGCGCAGGCGATGCACCGCCGACGACGAAGGATGCGCCCGGCAACGCCTGGAAAGTGGCGGCGATGCCGCGATCGATATTGTGGTCATGTGCCCAGCCGAAGCGGCTGCGCAGGGTGAGGATCGCTCCCGGCAATGCCAACGATCGGTCGGTGCGGAATCCCAATTCGGAGCGCGGCGAGGTAGCGGTCTTGGCCGCATAGGCCAGCGCAAAGGTGTTGGCACCGACTATTGCCCGTTCGGCATAGCCCGGCAGCTCGAAGGTCGCGAATTGCGCGGCGGCATAGGGCGTGAGGCCGATGCCGGCCCATGGGGTGATGAGGCGATAGCCGCCCTCGATACGCCCCGCCCACGCATTGGCGTTGAACTGCGCACGCAACTGGTCACTGCCCGCAATCGTGACCGTCCGGTTCGTCGTGATATCCTGCCAGCCATAGGCCAGGGCGCCGGAGACATACGCGGCGCCGGCCGTATGACGAACGAATGCACCGGCCTGGAACAGGTCGGAGCGTCCCGAACCGAGACCGTTGGCGACGACGAAGTTGGTACCGCCGCCGGCCAAGGCGAACCCGACCTGGGTGAATGGAGAGATCCGATAATCGGCGCCGACGGCCGTTCCAGCGATGCGGCTGGTGGACGTGTTCGATCCCTGTACGGCATTGCCGTCGGTGGTCTGCGAGCCCCCATAGCCCGCGCCCCACACGCTCCAGCGCTGGCCGAAATCGATCGCGCTCGGCGTCTTGGCGATCATGGCGTAGGCGTCACGCTCGGCACCGGGCCGGCGGCGACCGCCGGCATAGCTATCGGCTGCTCCCTCTTTCCCAAATGAAGCGGCCGTCGGTGCGGTCCCGTCGCGGCCCGCGGTAAACGGATCGGCCAGCAAATTGACGAAGAGGTTCATCGCGTCGAATGTTGTCTGCTGCGAACCTGCCGCCAGTTCGCCCGAGGCCTGTGTCAGGTTCGCCGGGACATTGCCGGCGAAGATGCCGCCAAACGCCGAAGGAACGTTGCCGAAGGAATTGAACGCCCTGTCGAGCGCGGTGGCGACGGCCCGCTGGTTGATGTTGAGGCCGGCAATCTCCCCAAGGCCCGAGGCCAGAACAAGCTGCACCGTGCCGCCCGAATAGGTCAGCGAACCGGAAATTCCCGTCGGCGTCGCCACCGAATCAAAGCGCGAACCGTTCAGCGCCCCCGCGGTCAGGATGGTATAGGGCGAATTGAACCGCAGGGTGCCGTTGGCGAGCGCAACCCGAACCGTCCCGGCCAACGTCGCCGCCCCCGTCACATTGGTGAGGTCGGAAGCCGCCGATGACACCTGCACAAGGTAGGTCGAGGCGGCCGTGAATACGAGGCTGCCCTGAACGTTGATGGTGCCGACCGAGTTGCCTGGAGACAGAATGCCGCCGTTGATGACGGTATTGCCGACGATGCCGTTGCCGCCCAACGTGCCGCCGGCATTGACAACGAGATTGCTGGCCGATGCGATGTTGCCGTTCACGATCAGCGCCCCGCCGCCGACATTGACATCACCGGAGAAGGAGCCGGTGCCAGTCAGCGTCCAGACTGAATCGTCGACCTTGTTGAAGGTCGTGAACCCCCGATACTGGGCCGCCGCACCCAACGTGCTGACATCGAAGGTCGCCGCACCGCTGCCCCCGAGTTGGAACGTATCACTGCCCCCACCGAGCACGTTGCCCGATATCACCGATCCCGGCGCGAGCGTGAGAACGTTGCCGCTACCGGCGAACTGGATCGCGGCCGTTCCTCCAGTGATGGTCCCCGCATTGAACACGGCCGATCCGCCCGTGCCCGCATAGATGCCGTTGCCCGCAAGGCCGGAAATGGAGCCGTAGTTGATGACTGAGACGGACCCGAGGCTGGCGCGGACGCCTGTATCGCCGCCACTGATCTGCGCGCCGGCATTGTTGGTCACCACCGCACTCGTCTCGGCGCGAATGGCGTAGCCAAAGCCGCCGGCGCTTATGGTTCCGGAATTGACGACGGTTGCGACGCCATTGCTGGCATAGATTCCGTTGTTGATCAGGCTCGTGATCTGCCCACCAACGCCGTTGGTTACATTGACGTCGGTGAAGGCAAAGATGGCGATATTGTTGAGACCGGAAATGGTCCCGTGATTGGTAACGTGAGCAAAGCCCAAATTGGCAACCATGCCGCCGGTAATGCTTCCAGTGACACCGTTCGTTATTGTCAGATTGGCATTCGCAGAGGCGGCAAAGCCGGTGGGGCTCGAGATGGTGCCGAAATTCGTTACCGAAATCGATCCGCTGTTGGCGCGGATGGCAGCCGTTGCGCCGGTAATCGTCCCGGCGGCGGCGTTGGTGACGTCCATATTGCCGGTCACCTCCAGGCCATAGCTGGTCGTACCGGTAATCGTGCCGGCATTGGTGACATTCAACAATTGGTTGGCCTGGACACCGCTTATCCCGCCGGAAATCAGACCGCCCGCAGCGTTGGAGACGACCCCCGTGCCGTAGGCAATGAAACCGTAAGAGGTGCCGATGATATTGCCGGCATTGGTGACATTCCCGACGGCGGAATAGCCGGAATTGACGCCGAGATCGCCGGCGATGGTGGCGCCCGCATTGTTGGTAACCGTGGCGTTGACGAAGGCGAATACGCCAACGTTTGCGTTGCCCGTGATCGTGCCGGAGTTGACGACAGTCACACTGCCGTTGTTCGAGCCGATGCCGGATAGGACAGTGCCGGTGATGGTGGCGCCGGTGTTGTTGGTGACGGTGACGTCATTTTGAGAGAAGACACCGTTCGTTGCGCCTGTGATGCTTCCCGAATTTCTGACCGTAGCGTTGCCGATATTGATTCCGCTATTCACGCTTCCGGTGACAGAGGCACCGCTATCGACATTGATGACAATGCCGGTCTGGTTGCCCGTCCCGTAACCGTTGGTCCCGTTCTGATCGGTCGTCACGCCCGAGCATGTAATGGTCGTGCCTGGCGGAGGATTGGGGCTATTGTCGGCCGCCGGCGAACAGGCCGCATACGCCCCGCCCATCAGAGCCAGCGTGACGGTAGCCGTGATCGCAATTGCAGCGGCAGCTCGCCAAATCAGCAAGCGCTGCCGAGGGAAACACCATATCCGAATCGGCAGGCGCGTCATTTGAATGGCTTGCTTCCGAGGCGTCGGCGGCCCCGGCCTTCAATTGCAAAAAGAACGAATCAACAGATTTATTGAACAGGCTAAGTATCGCCGCCGAAAGGCTCCGTGTACGCACGTCTGGCGAGAATCCGACGAATCGGAATCTCTGTTGCGAATTGGCGACAGTCGCAACCGTCCTATTCGCGGCCACCAGTCTGCCGGGCGGATGCGACTGTCGCCAGCGTCCGCATCGCGATGGCCACGCATACCACCATCAGCGCGCCCGCGAGGAGGAATGGCGCGCCGGGCAATTGCCAGGGCGCGCTGGTGCCGATGAAGTATGAAAACGTCAGCGTGAACAGGAACGGCCCGACGAGCTGCGACACGCTCTGCACGCTCGCGGTTGCGCCCTGCAGCTGACCCTGTTGATCGGGTGCGACCAGCCGCGTCATCAGCGATTGCATCGCGGCACCCGAGATGCCCCACAGCGACATCACGGGAATGCCGATCCAGAAGAGCGGTCCGGTCGGCGCTGCGCCAAAGATCACGAACCCGATCGCACCACAGCACAGGCCCAGCAACAGTGTGTTCCGCTCGCCGAGCGCGCGCACGATCGGGCCGATGGCGAGCCCCTGCACCACCATGGCGCAGATGCCGACCATCGCGAGCGTCAGCCCGACCGTCTTGGAATCCCACCCGTAGCGATAGGTCGCATAGAGCACGAAGGTCGACGGCAGCACGACATGCGCGACCTGCGCGATGAAGTTGACGACCGACAGCGCAGCCAGGATCGCGTTGGAACGCAGCAGACGCAGCGCCCCGACCGGATTGGCGCTGGTCCAGCGGAACGGCGCGCGCTTGTCGGGCGCCAGCGATTCCGGCAGGACCAGGAGCCCATAAAGCGCATTGGCGAAACTTAGAGCCGCCGACGCCCAGAACGGCAGGCGCGGATCGATGTCGCCGAGCAGGCCGCCGAGCGCCGGGCCCAGGATGAAGCCGGCGCCGAAGGCCGCGCCAATCCTGCCGAAGATCGCCGCGCGCTGCTCCGGCGGCGTAATGTCGGCAATATAGGCAAACGCCGTCGAGATGCTGGCCGAGGTGATGCCGGAGATCACGCGCCCAATGAAAAGCCACACCAGCGACGGCGCCAGCGCCATCAGCACGTAGTCGGCGGCGAGCCCGAAATTCGACAGCAGCACCACCGGCCGCCGTCCGAAACGATCCGACAGCGCGCCCAGCACCGGCGAGAACACGAACTGCATCAGCGCCCAGGCGGTGCCGAACAGGCCGAAGATGCGGGCTGCATGTGCGGTGTCGTTGTCGACGAAGCTCTCGATGAGCTTTGGCAGGATCGGCATGATCACGCCGAGCGCGAGCATGTCGAGCAGGATGGTGACGAAGATGAAGGCGACCGCGCCGCGCCGGACCGGCGCAGCGCCCCGCGCCATCGCCTCGCCGGCATCGCCGCTCACGACGGCCGCTTGCGCTTGTGAGCGAAGGGGTTGGCCTTCTCGCGCAAGGTGATGCGCACGGGCGTGCCAGGCAGATCGAAAGCCTCGCGCATGGAATTGGTCAGGTAGCGCAAGTACGACTGCGGCACCGCGTCGGCACGCGAGCAGAACAGCACGAAGCTCGGCGGCCGCGCCTTGGTCTGCGTGATGTAGTTCAGCTTCAGCCTGCGGCCGGACACGGCGGGCGGCGGATTGGCCTGGACCGCCTGCTCGAACCAGCGATTGAGCGCGGACGTCGACACGCGTCTGTTCCAGACTGCGTAGGCGTCCTGGATCGCCTGCATCAGGCGATCGATGCCCTCGCCCATCAGGCCTGATACCGCCACGATCGGCACGCCCTTGACCTGCGGCAGCCAGTGGTCGGCGTCGCGGCGCAGGCCCGAGATCGCGCCGCCGCCCTTGGTCTCCATCAGGTCCCATTTGTTGGCGGCGAGCACGAGCGCGCGGCCCTCGCGCTCGACCAGATCGGCAATGCGCAGATCCTGCTCCTCGAAGCGGTTCTGCGTATCCATCATCAGCACGACGACTTCGGCAAAGCGCACCGCGCGCAGCGCGTCGGCGACCGAGAGCTTTTCGAGCTTCTCCTCGATGCGCGAGCGACGCCGCAGGCCGGCGGTGTCGAACACGCGAAAATCCCGGCCCTTCCAGTTGATCTCGACCGCGATGGAGTCGCGCGTGGTGCCGGCCTCCGGGCTCGTCAGCAGGCGCTCTTCGCCGAGCAAATGGTTGATCAGCGTCGACTTGCCGGCATTCGGCCGGCCGACGATGGCGACCCGGATCGGGCGCGTCGCGGCCTCTTCCTCGGAGAGCGGTGCGTCGTCCTCGTCCTCATCCTCCTCGACGGGCTCCGGCATCAGCTTGGCGAGGGCGTCATAAAGCTCGCCCATCCCCTCGCCGTGCTCGGCCGAGATCTGGATGGGATCGCCAAGACCAAGCGCAAAGGCTTCCATCGCGCCGGCATCGCCATGCTTGCCTTCGCTCTTGTTGGCGACCAGCAGCACCGGCTTGTTGGCCCTGCGGGCGAAGTCGGCGAAGGCGCGGTCGGTCGGCGTCAGGCCGATGCGGGCATCGACGACGAAGAACAGCGCGTCGGCCTGCGCGATCGCGGCCTCGGTCTGCTCCTGCATCCGCGCGGTCAGCGAGCCCTTGGCGCCCTCGTCGAGGCCGGCGGTGTCGATGATGGTGAATTCGAGGTCGCCGAGCCTGGCCTCACCCTCGCGGCGGTCGCGGGTGACACCCGGCAGGTCATCGACGAGCGCGAGCTTTTGCCCAACCAGGCGGTTGAACAGCGTCGATTTGCCGACATTGGGCCGGCCGATAATGGCAATCGTGAAGGACATCGGTCATTCGTGCGCTGCGAAGGCCGCGCCTGTCAATGCAATGAAATAATTAGCGCGAGAAGCTGCCGCTCGGCAGCGGCGCCGGGAAGCCGCCCTGCGACTGCTGCTGCGTGGTCTGGGTCGGCTGGGCCTGCTGGACGGGCTGATCGGGCGGCGGCGCGGTGGTGCGCTTGCGCACGATCTTCTGCTTGGGCTGCGGAGCGGCCGCGGGCGGCGCGGCCTCCGGCTGGGCCTCGCCATCGACTTCGCCGGCAGGCGCATCGGCGGGCGCGGCCGCGCTGGCAGCCGGCTGTCTGGTCTTTTTCGCCTTCGCACCCTTCGCCGGCTTGGCCGGCTCAGGCGGCGGCTCCGTGGGCAAAGCCGCAACGGCAGGCGCATTCGGATCGGGCTGCTGCTGTGCGCCCTTGTACATGTCCTTCGGCACACCCTGCTCGAGGCCCGGCACGCCCTCCGGGAAGACCGGCTTGCGATCGCCTGGCAGCTTCTTCTTGGTGTCGAGGAAATCGAGCATGTCGCTCGGATCGAAGCTGGAGCAGCCGCCCAGCACGCCCGTGAAGGCGATCAGGACGGCGGCTGCGATCAAGCGTGGCGTGCGGCGCATATCGGTGTCTCGTCTCAGCTCTCGGGACCGTCAGCTTTTGGCGACGGGCGGCAGCAGGGCCTGGAGCGCCTCGGCGCGCGAGCGCAGGCCCGGCGGCGTTTCGCCGTCCTCTGCGATCGCGTCGAGCCATTTGCGGGCTGCGGTCGTGTCGTTGTTGCGCCAGGCCGACAGCGCCAGCAACTCGCGGGCGCTGTGGCGGAAGGTCGATTTGGGTGTGGCGGAAGCCTCCAGCCGCTGCTGCATGTCGGCGTAGCTGGCGCTGTCGACCAGCAGGCCGGCGGCGCGGATCTTCGCCAGATCCTGCCACTCGCCGCCGACGCCGCGGTCGGCGGCAATGTCGTCGTACATCTTGGCGGCGGCCTTGGGATCGCGGCTAGCGGCCTCGGCCGCAGCACGCAGCCGCGCCAGAGTGCGATAGCCCGACGGAGCCTTGGCGGCGAGCTCAGTGAAGGCCGTCTCGGCCTCCGCATGCTTGTCCTGCTCGGACAGCTCGACGGCCTTCTCGAAGGCGGCGCCGGCCTCGGCGGCCTTCTTGGCCTCCAGATACTGGTAGCCGCGCCAGCCGCCCACAGCGGCCACGATGAGCACCATCAGGGCGATGAAGTAGATCGAATATTTTTCCCACAGCTTCTTGAGCTGTTCGCGACGTACTTCCTCGTCGACTTCGTCAAATAATTCAGACACTTATGCTAATCCCATGCCCGTCCGGGTGCGCGCGCCACAGCGTTCGCGTCAGGAATCCCGTCCCCCGCGTGGCGGCGAGGTAGCCTAACGATATGGCGGTGGCAAGGCAAAGCGAGCCCGATCAAGGCGTTAACCACCCGGGAGAGCCCGGAAGAAGCCCCTGCCCGGCTCAGGTTCCCAAGTGCTCGCGCAACTGCCGCTTCAGCACCTTGCCATTGGCGTTGCGCGGCAGCGGCTCGGTGGTGATCGCCATGGTTTCGGGGACCTTGTAGTCGGACAGCCGCTCCGCGCACCAGGCCCGCAAGACGTCGCCGGCGACCGGGGTGCGGGTCACCACGACAGCATGGACGCGCTCACCGAGCACCAGGCAGGCCCTGGCAATGATCGCGCTCTCGATCACCGCGGGGTGGCCCGCCAGCACGGACTCGACCTCCGCGGAATAGATCTTCAACCCGCCGCGATTGATCATGTCCTTCTGGCGGTCGAAGACGCGGACAAAACCGTCCGCATCGACTGACCCCAGATCGCCCGAGTGCCAGAACCCACCGGTGAAGCTCTCGGTCGTGGCCTTCGGGTTGTTCCAGTAACCCTTGATGACGGAGGCGCTCTGAATCCAGAGCTCCCCGATCTCGCCATGGGGCAGCTCGCGCCCATCGGGTCCCATCGCGACGATGCGCGCGCCGGGACACGGCAGGCCCACGCTGTCGATATGGCTCGCCGTCAGTTCGCCCGGCATGATCGTCGAGGGCGATGTCGTCTCGGTCGCGCCGTAGCAGTTCATCAGCTTCAGGCCGGGAATCGTCGCCTTGAGCCTCTCGATGGTCGCGACCGGCATCGGCGCGCCGCCAAAGCCGCCGATGCGCCAGCTCGACAGATCGTAGCTGTCGAAATCGGGCTGGAGCAGGCAGAGATTGTACATTGCCGGAACCATCACCGTGTAGGTGACGCGCTCGCGCGCAGCGAGCTTGAGATAATCAGCGGCCTTGAACTCCGGCATGATGATCAGCGCGCCACTGCTGCGGATCATGGTCGTGATGTTGGCGACGACACCAGTGACGTGACCGAGCGGCACGGCCGCGATCGAACGGTCCGCCTCCGTCAATTGCAGGCAGGACGCAAACACCATCGAGGAATGCAGATGTTGCAATGGGCCAGCATCGCGCCCTTTGGCTTGCCCGTCGTGCCCGAGGTGTAGAGGATCATCGCCGTGTCCTCTTCGCTCACGTCGACGGGCGCGGCGGCCGCGGCGTTGTCTGCGAGCACCGCGAAGCGCGACACACGCGGGTCGTCGTCGACGGCAACGCGGTGGATCACATCGGGCACATCCCGCGCATCCGGCAGCCGCCCGGCGAGCCCTGCCTCGTGGATCAGGATCTTGGCGCCGCAATCGGTGAGCACATAGGCAATCTCCGGCTTCTGCTGACGCGTGCTGAGCAGAACCGTGACCAGCCCCTCATGCGCGGCGGCAAACAGCAGCAGCGGAAATTCGATGCGGTTGCCCAGCAGGATGGCCACGCGATCACCGCGCTTGAGGCCGAGCTTGCGAAAGCCCTCGGCGATCCGGGCGGCCCGGTCGACGACCTGGCGCCAGCTCAGACGGACATGACCGCAGATCAGGGCCTCGCCATCGGCGTTCTGCGCAACCGCTTCCGCAATCATCGCCCAAACGCTGCCCGGCCGCTTCACAAAGGCCGGCACGACGCGGTCGCCGAAGCGCGGCTCAAGCCGCATCGACGGAAGTGCGTGCTGCGACCAGTCCATGCGCGCCCCTCGTCAGCTCTTCTTCATGTCGTAGACATGCTCCGGGCCCGGGAAGGCCCGGCTCTTCACGTCGCGCGCATAGCCCGCGATGGCTTCCTCGATCGCCGGCCCGAGATTGCCATAGCGGCGCACGAATTTCGGCGACCGCGGCGACAAGCCGAGCATATCTTCCAGCACCAAAATCTGGCCGTCGCAGGCTGCGCTCGCGCCAATGCCGATGGTAGGAACTGCGATCGATTGCGTGATCTTGCTCGCCAGCGGCTCGGCGACCGCCTCGATCACGATCGAGAAGGCCCCCGCCTCTGCGATCGCCCTGGCGTCGTTCTCGATCGGAGCCCAGTTCGCCTCCTCGCGGCCCTGCGCGCGGAACGAGCCAAGCGTGTTGATCGACTGTGGCGTCAGCCCGATATGGCCCATCACGGGAATGCCGCGCTCGGAGAGAAACGCCACCGTCTCCGCCATCCGCGCGCCGCCCTCGAGCTTGACCGCGCCGCACAGCGTCTCCTTCATGATCCGCACCGCCGACTGGAAGGCCTGCTCCTTCGAGCCTTCGTAGGAGCCGAACGGCATGTCGACGACGACGAGCGCCTGGCTGGAGCCGCGCATCACCGCGCAGCCCTGCAGGATCATCATCTCAAGCGTCACGGGCACCGTGGTCTCGAAGCCATGCATGACATTGCCAAGGGAATCGCCAACCAGGATCGCATCGCAGTGCCTGTCGACCAGCGCGGCGGTGTGCGCGTGATAGGAGGTCAGCATCACGATCGGCTCGCCATTCTTGCGAATGCGGAGGTCGGGCGCGGTCTTGCGCCTGATGGCGGATTGGACGGACATTTGTCAGACCCCTACGACAGGAACTCCGATCACGACAGGATGGAATGCAAACGCCAGCGCCAGATACGCAACGACGCCGACCGCGACCGCGATCAGGTCGTTGGTGGCGCCGCCCACCGGAATCGGCGGACCGCCACTGTCGGAGCGATGCTTCAACGAAATGCGGTCAAACACCGCCCAGCCCAGGAACGAGCCGAACAGGATGATGGAACCGAGATCGCCATTGGCGAGGAGATGCGCGGCCGCCCACAGCTTGATGCCGGCCAGCATCGGATGTTTCAGCGTCGCGTAGATGCGGCCGCGCAGGTATGACGCGACAACCAGGATGACCGCGGGCAGCATCAGCGCGAGCGTGATGTGCTTCATCGCCTTCGGCGGATACCAGACGTCGATCCAGCCGGTCGCACGGTAATGACCAAAGCCCCAGATGATCAGCGCGAGCCCCGCGAGTGAGACGAGCGCATAAAGGATCTTGTAGGTCCCCTCGCCCAGCCTCGCGATGGCCTGCGCGCGCGCCTCGCGTTTCGTTGTGAAGACATGGGCCGCGAAAAACAGCACCAGCCCCAGGATCATGACTAGCAGACCCACGACATCCTCCCCTCAACCAGCGCCCGCCTCTGGCGTAGCATCGATTGGCGGTCGGTCGCAACCGATGCGCTACTTGCCGAGCTGCCGATTGTCGACGTAGCGGATCGCGATCGGCCGCCCTGCCAGGGCGCCGCCGAGACCGCTGGTGAATTTCAGCGGCAAGCAGGCCTTCAGCGAAGCATCGATGGCGTTCAGATAGGTCGTGCGGGTGTCGGCCGGGACGCCCGCGGTGGCGTATGTGAGGCGTGGCGGACCGATCAGGCCGCCCGCCTTGTTGAAGCTGAAGCGCACCGACATCTGCATGCCGGCCCGCGCGTTGTCCGCTGGCGGCGACCAGCAAGTGCGCAATTCGGCGAAGAGGTCGCCGATCGTATCGAGATCGTGATCCGGCTTCCGGTATTTGGCGCGGTCGGATTCGGACGGCACGCTGACGATCGTGAGCTGGAGATTCTGGCCGTAAGGATAGTCGATCTCGGGAATGCAGGGCCCGGGCTCGAGCGGGCTGCAATAGGACGGCGTGCAGGGCCGGTTGTCGAGCACGCTGCACGGTTCATGCGCAAACGGGATGGGATTGATCTGGCGCCGCTGCGCGTCGGCGGCCACCGTCGATATCGCCAGCAGTATAAGAAGGAGAATGCCGCGCCACATGGTATGCGAGCTCACAATGCCACTGTGGACGAAAGGTGGCATTGGTCGCGAAAGCGTCAAGTGCGCGCGCGTTCACATGCTCGCGTTTAGGCGGCCTTGGCGCGCGTTATCCCTTCTTCTTGACGTCCTTGACGTTGGTGAACTCGATGCCCTCGGCGCGTTCCCTGGTGTAGCCGAGATAGAACTCGTTCCTCGCCAGATAGACGGGATCACCATCGACGTCGTCGGCGATACTCGAGGTGTTGGCGGCGATGAAAGTGTCGAGCTTCTTGCGATCGTCTGAAGAAACCCAGCGCGCAAGCTGGAACTCGCTGACCTCGAACTCGACCGGAAGGGAATATTCCGCCTCGAGCCGTGCCTTCAGCACGTCGAGCTGGAGCGCGCCGACCACGCCGACCAGCGCCGGTGCACCGTCGCGCGGGCGGAATACCTGGACGACGCCCTCTTCCGACATCTGCTGAAGCGCTTCCTTCAGCTTCTTCGCCTTCATCGCGTCGGTGAGACGGACGCGGCGGACGATTTCCGGCGCAAAGCTCGGCACGCCGACGAAGTTGAAATCCTCGCCCTCGGTCAGGGTATCACCGATGCGCAGCGTGCCGTGGTTGGGAATGCCGACGACGTCGCCGGCAAAGGCCTCATCCGCCACCGAACGGTCCTGCGCGAAGAAGAATTGCGGGCTCGACAGCGGCATGCTCTTGCCGGTGCGCACCAGTTTCGCCTTCATGCCGCGGCTGAGCTTGCCCGAGCACAGGCGCGCAAAGGCGATGCGGTCGCGGTGGTTCGGATCCATGTTCGCCTGGATCTTGAACACGAAGGCGCTCATGCGCGGATCGGTCGCCTCGACCTTGCGCTGGTCGCTCTCCTGCGCACGCGGCTCGGGCGCGAACTTGCCGAGGCCCTCCAGGAGGTCGCCGACGCCGAAATTGCGCAGCGCGCTGCCGAAATAGACCGGCGTCAGGTGGCCCTCGCGAAACGCCTCCAGCTCGAACGGCTTTGAAGCCTCGGTGACGAGCTCGAGCTCGTCCTTCACCGCGGAGACGTCGAGATTGGCGTTGAGCTTGGCAAGCTCCTCGATCTCGATCTGCTGCGCCGCGCCGGTCTTGGCGCCCCCGCCTTCGAGCAGGCGCACGCCGCCATTGACGACGTCATAGGTGCCGAGGAAGTCGCGGCCGCGGCCGACCGGCCAGGTCATCGGCGTGGTGTCGAGCGCCAGCGTCTTCTCGATCTCGTCCAGCAGCTCGAAGACGTCGCGGCTCTCGCGGTCCATCTTGTTGATGAAGGTGATGATCGGAATGTCGCGCAGGCGACAGACCTCGAACAGTTTTCGGGTGCGCGCCTCGATGCCCTTGGCGGCGTCGATGACCATGACGGCGGAATCGACGGCCGTCAGCGTGCGATAGGTGTCTTCCGAAAAGTCCTCGTGGCCCGGCGTGTCCAGCAGGTTGAACACGAGGCCCTCGAACTCGAAGGTCATCACGGACGTCACGACCGAGATACCGCGCTCGCGCTCGATCTTCATCCAGTCCGAGCGCGTGTTGCGCCGCTCGCCCTTGGCCTTGACCTGACCGGCGAGGTTGATGGCGCCGCCGAACAGCAGCAGCTTTTCGGTCAGTGTGGTCTTGCCGGCGTCGGGGTGGGAGATGATCGCAAAGGTGCGCCGCCGCGCCACTTCAGCGGCAAGCGGGGAACGGGCCGGCGATTCGGCTGTGGTGGTGGCGATGTCGGACATGGCGGGAGCGTTTGGCAGGGAAAATGGGCCGGATCAAGCCTGATGTGGTAATTGCGGAGCCCTTCGGCCAGCCCCATATCGCCGTTTGGGAGGGACGGCCCTCCTATCCACCAGCATATCAGCCGCGGGGACGACCCTGCCTTGAATGGAGGGTCGTCATGGCCTGGAGCATCCTGTTCGTCGCCGGTCTTCTCGAGATCACCTGGGCGATCGGCCTGAAATACACCGAGGGTTTCACCAGGCTTGTTCCCTCCGTCATCACGCTCGCGGCGATGGCGGGCAGCGTCATCCTGCTCGGGCTCGCGCTCAAATCGCTGCCCGTCGGGACCGCCTATGCGGTGTGGACCGGCATCGGCGCGGTCGGCACCGCGACGCTCGGGATCATCCTGTTCGGCGAGCCGGCGACCGCGCTTCGCCTGGCCAGCATCGGACTGATCGTTGCCGGTATCATCGGGCTGAAGCTCGTTACTTGACGAAAATCCTGACCGCCCACCAGGTCAGCGCGGCGACGATCGCCGAGGCCGGCATCGTGATCACCCAGGCATAGACGATCGAGCTGGCGACGTTCCAGCGTACCGCCGAGAGGCGGCGGGCAGCGCCGACGCCGACGATGGCGCCGGTGATGGTGTGGGTGGTCGAGACGGGAACCCCGAGGAAGGTCGCCATGAACAGGGTCGCGGCGCCGCCAGTTTCGGCGCAAAAGCCCTGCATCGGCGTCAGTTTCGTGATGCGCAGGCCCATGGTGCGGACGATGCGCCAGCCGCCCATCAGCGTGCCCATCGCCATCGCCGCCTGGCAGGACAGCACGACCCAGAACGGCACCGAGAATTCGCTGCCGAGATGGCCCTGTGAATAGAGCAGCACGGCGATGATGCCCATGGTCTTCTGCGCGTCATTGCCGCCATGGCCGAGCGAATAGAGCGAGGCGGAGGCGAATTGCAGGATGCGGAAGGCGCGATCCACGGCGAAGGGCGTCGATCGCACCGAGGCCCAGGAGACGATCGCAACCAGCAGCATCGCCAGCAGGAAGCCGACCAGCGGAGACAGCACGATGGCGATCACCGTCTTGGACAATCCGCTCCAGACCGCCGCCGAAATCCCGGCTTTGGCCACGCCGGCACCGAACAACCCGCCGATCAGCGCATGCGACGACGAAGACGGGATGCCGAGCGCCCAGGTCACGAGGTTCCAGACGATGGCGCCGACCAGCGCCGCGAAGATCACGTGGGCATCGACGATTGAGGGATCGATAATGCCGGTGCCTATGGTCTGGGCGACGTGCAGCCCGAACACCATGAAGGCGACGAAATTGAAGAAAGCGGCCCAGAACACCGCGAATTGCGGCCGCAGCACGCGGGTCGAGACGATGGTCGCGATCGAATTGGCGGCGTCATGCAGGCCGTTCAAGAAGTCGAACAGCAGCGCGACGGCGATCAGTCCGACCAGGACGGGAAGACCCAACGCAGCATCCACGGCGAGGCCCCTGCCTTAAAGTTTTGGCATGATTTGCGCGGACAACCGCTGCACATTTTTCCGGATCATGCGCTACACTTGCTCGATGACGATGCTGTTGATCTCGTTTGCGACGTCGTCGAAGCGATCGGCGACCTTTTCGAGATGGTCGTAGATCTCGACACCGACGATGAAATCCATCGCGTTGCCGTCGCGGTGTTTGAGGAACAGCTCCTTCATCCCGATGTCGTGGAGATCGTCGACCCGGCCCTCGAGCTTGGTCAGCTCTTCCGTGATCGCGGTCAGCATGGCCACGTTCTTGCCGATCTGCTGCATCAGGGGCAGCGCACGGCCGACCAGATTGGCGCATTCGATCAGAAGCCCGCCGATCTCGCGCATCGGCGGCTCGAAGGCGCGGACCTCGAACAGCATCACGGCCTTGGCGGTCTGCTGCATCTGGTCGATGGCGTCGTCCATCGAGGTGATGAGGTTCTTGATGTCGCCGCGGTCGAACGGCGTGATGAAGGTGCGGCGCACCGCCGTCAGCACCTCACGGGTGATGTTGTCGGCATCGTTCTCGAACTGGTTGACGCGCTGGCAATAGACCGGCGTCTCCTCGCCCCCGTTGAGCATGCCCTGGAGCGCGATCGAGCCCTGGATCACGGTCTGGGCATGGCGGTCGAACAGGTCGAAGAACCGTTCTTCCTTGGGCAGGAAAGCGCGAAACCATCGCATCATGGGGATAGACTACCGGTTGGAAATGGCCCGGCCCGGAAGGGCCGTCACGAAACTGTCATAGACCATTTTCGGTCCGCGCGCGTGCCACCTCACGCCCGCGGCGCCGGATCATCCACCACTTTCACGAAGCAGGTAAATTGACCTTAAATCAATTACTTAGAGCGAACGCCGGAAGTAATGCGCGATTTCACCGACGACGCCGCGGCGGAAGGTGAGCACGCAGATCACGAAGATCGAGCCCTGGATCACCGTCACCCACTGGCCGAAGCTCGCCAGATATTGCTGCATGGCGATGATCACGAAGGCGCCGACCACGGGTCCGAAGATGGTCCCGAGACCCCCGACCAGCGTCATCAGCACGACTTCGCCCGACATCGACCAGTGCACGTCGGTGAGCGAGGCATTCTGCGCCACGAACACCTTCAGCGATCCGGCGAAGCCGGCCAGCGTGCCCGACAGGACGAAGGCCATGAACTTGTACTGGTCGGTGCGGTAGCCGAGCGAGATCGCGCGCTGCTCGTTCTCGCGGATCGACTTCAGCACCTCGCCGAACGGCGAGTTGATGATGCGGAAGATCAACAGGAAGCCGGCGAGGAAGCCGACCAGCACGACGTAGTACAGGACCGTCGGCTTGGAGAGATCGAGGACGCCGAACATGTGCCCCTGCGGAATGCCCTGGATGCCGTCTTCGCCATGGGTGAACGGCGCCTGGAGGTAGATGAAGTACAGGAGCTGCGACAGCGCCAGCGTGATCATCGAGAAATAGATGCCCTGGCGGCGGATCGAGATGTAGCCGGTCACGATCGAGAGCACGAAAGCACCGGCGACGCCGACGAGGATGCCGAGCTCCGGCGGCAACGCCCACACCTTCAGCGCATGCGCGCTGCAATAGCCGGCCGTGCCTAAGAACATCGCGTGGCCGAACGACAGCAGGCCGCCATAGCCGATCAGAAGGTTGAAGGCGCAGGCGAGGAGCGCGAAGCACAGCGCCTGCATCACGAAGAACGGATAGACCCCCGTGAACGGCACCGACGCCAGCAGCAGCGCCATCACCGCAAACACGATCATCTCGTCACGCATCGCGCGCGGGGTCGCCCGCAGCGTATCGTCCGTCAAGGCTGTCATATCAGGCCGCCCTTCCCGTCAATCCCGATGGCTTCACCAAGAGCACCAGCACCATCAGCACGAACACGACGGTGTTGGAGGCCTCGGGGTAGAAATACTTGGTCAGGCCCTCGATCACGCCGAGCGCGAAACCTGTGATGATCGAGCCCATGATCGATCCCATGCCGCCGATCACCACCACGGCAAACACCACGATGATGAGGTCGGCGCCCATCAGCGGCCGCACCTGGTTGATCGGCGCCGAGAGCACGCCGGCGAGCGCGGCAAGGCCGACGCCGAGACCGTAGGTCAGCGTGATCATGCGCGGCACGTTGATGCCGAAGGCGCGGACCAGCGTCGGGTTTTCGGTCGCGGCGCGGAGGTAAGCGCCGAGCCGCGTCTTCTCGATCAGGTACCAGGTCGCCAGACACACGATAAGCGAGAACACGACGACCCAGCCGCGATAGACCGGAAGGAACATGAAGCCGAGATTCATGCCGCCCTTGAGCTGGTCAGGAATGGCGTAAGGCAGGCCCGACGATCCAAAATAGTTCTGGAACACGCCCTGCACGATCAGCGCAATGCCGAAGGTCAGCAGCAGGCCGTAGAGATGGTCAAGCCCGGTCAGCCATTGCAGCATGGTCCGTTCCAGGATCATGCCGAAGATGCCGACGACGATCGGAGCGACGATCAATGCCGGCCAGTAGCCGATACTGAGATAATCATTGTTCAGCAGGAAATAGGCGACGAAGGCGCCCATCATGTAGAGCGCGCCGTGGGCGAAATTGATGATGTTGAGCATGCCGAAGATCACGGCAAGCCCGAGACTGAGCAGCGCGTAGAACGAGCCGTTGATCAGTCCCACCAGTAGCTGAGCGTAAAGTGCCTGCATCGATCCCGCACCCGGTCCCTTCGGCGTTCCCCTGAAAGTCGCCCGCAGGCCTCAAAGGCCTGCGGGCCGTTATCCTACTTCTTCAACAGCGCGCACTTGCTCTCGGACAGCGGCGTGAAGGCCTGATCGCCCGGCACCGTGCCGACCAGCTTGTAGAAGTCCCACGGGCCCTTGGACTCCGAGGGCTTCTTGACCTCGAACAGATAGGCGCTGTGGATGGTGCGGCCGTTCGGCTGGATCTCGCCCTTGCCGAACAGATCGTCCTCCGTCGGCATCGACTTCATCTTCTCGACGACCTTGACGCCGTCGTGAGGATTGCCGCCGAGTGCGTCCAGCGCCTTGAGATAGTGGCGCACGCCGGCATAGACGCCGGCCTGCACCATGGTCGGCGGCGCGTTGTTCTTCATTTTCCCGGCAAAGCGCTTCGAGAACGCCCGGGTCTGGTCGTTCATGTCCCAGTAGAACGTCTCGGTGAAGTTGAGGCCCTGCGCGGTCTCCAGACCGATCGCCTTGACGTCGGTGAGGAACAGCAGGAGCGCGGCGAGCTTCTGGCCGCCCTTGACGATGCCGAACTCGGCCGCCTGCTTGATGGCGTTGGTGGTGTCGCCGCCGGCATTGGCAAGGCCGATGATCTTGGCCTTGGAGGCCTGCGCCTGGAGCAGGAAGGACGAGAAGTCCGGCGTGTTCAGCGGATGCTTCACGCCGCCGACCACCTTGCCGCCATTGGCGGTGACAACGGCCGTAGTATCGCGCTCGAGCGCCGCACCGAAGGCGTAGTCCGCGGTCAGGAAGAACCAGCTGTCGCCACCCGCCTTCACCAGCGCCTGGCCCGTGGTGTGGGCCAGCATGTAGGTGTCGTAGGTCCAGTGCACGGTGTTGGGTGAGCACTGCGCGTTGGTGAGGTCGGAGGTCGCCGCACCAGAGTTGATGTAGACGCCGTTCTTTTCCTTGATGACGTTGTTGACGGCGAGCGCCACACCGGAATTCGGCACGTCCACGATGACATCGATCTTGTCGACGTCGAACCACTGCCGCGCGATCGCGGTGCCGATGTCGGGCTTGTTCTGGTGATCGCCGGAGACGATGTCGATCTTCCAGCCCTTGGCGGTAAGGCCGGAATCTTCAACGGCCATCTGCGCTGCGAGCGTCGAGCCGGGGCCGCCGAGATCGGCATAGAGTCCTGACTGATCGGACAGCGCGCCGATCTTGACGGTCTTGTCCTGCGCGGACGCGACGCCGGCTGCGGCGAAGGTGAGCGCGGTGGTCAGCAGCAATGATGCAATCGACCTGGTCTTCATGCAACTTTCCTTTTTGAATTTTCTCGTTGGCAGTTCTTCTGTTTAAGCATGATCTTTTCGGAAAATCGCTTCACACCTTCCGGATCATGCCTAGACGCCGAGATAAGTGTGGAGCTTGTCCATGTTGGCGGCAAGCTCCGCATTGGAAAATCCGTCAATGATCTTGCCGTGCTCGACCACGTAGTAGCGGTCGGCAACGGTGGATGCGAACCGGAAGTTCTGCTCGACCAGGAGGATCGTAAAGCCCTCCTTCTTGAGCCGCGCAATGGTGTGGCCGATCTGCTGGATGATGACTGGCGCCAACCCTTCGGTCGGCTCGTCCAGCATCAGGAAGCTCGCACCGGTGCGCAGGATGCGCGCGATCGCCAGCATCTGCTGCTCGCCGCCGGACAACTTCGTGCCCTGGCTGTTGAGCCGCTCCTTCAGGTTCGGAAACAGGTCGAAGATCTGCTCGAGCGGCAGTCCGCCTTCGCGGACCACTGGCGGCAACAACAAATTCTCCCGCACGTCGAGGCTGGAGAATATCCCCCGCTCTTCCGGGCAGAACGCGATGCCCATGCGCGCGATCTTATCGGAGGTCGTGCGGATGATCTCCTGGGTGTTGAACTTCACCGAGCCGGTACGCTTGCCGATGATGCCCATGATCGACTTCAGCGTGGTCGTCTTGCCGGCGCCGTTTCGTCCGAGCAGGGTGACAACCTCGCCCGCGTTCACGTCGAAATTGATCCCATGCAGGATGTGGGACTCGCCATACCAGGCCTCGAGGTTGCGGACCTGGAGGATGTTTCCGCCGCTCGCAGCCTTTGCCGGAGCCTCGGCGATCGCAGTGTCAGGCATGACCGGCTCCCAGATAGGCTTCCTTGACGCGTTCGTCCTTGGTGAGCTCGCTGTAATGGCCCTGCGCGAGAACCTGCCCGCGCGTCAGCACGGTGATGATGTCGGAGAGATTCGCCACGACACTCAGATTATGCTCGACCATCAGGATGGTGTATTTCGCGGAGATGCGCTTGATCAGCGCCGCGATCTTGTCGATGTCCTCGTGGCCCATGCCGGCCATCGGCTCGTCCAGCAGCATCATCTCGGGGTCGAGCGCGAGCGTGGTTGCAATCTCGAGTGCGCGCTTGCGCCCGTAGGGCATTTCGACCGCAGGCGTATTGGCAAACTCGCTGAGGCCGACATCGTTCAACAGGTCGCGTGCGCGATCGTTGAAACGGTTGAGCACGGACTTGGAGCGCCAGAAATCGAAGGAACTGCCGTGCTGGCGCTGAAGCGCGACGCGAACGTTTTCCAATGCGGTCATATGCGGAAACACCGCCGAGATCTGGAACGATCGCACCAGTCCCATGCGGGCCACGTCGGCCGGCGCCATCGCGGTGATGTCCTGTCCCTTGTACAGGATCTTCCCGGCGGACGGCCTGAGGAACTTGGTCAAAAGATTGAAGCACGTCGTCTTGCCGGCGCCGTTCGGGCCGATCAACGCGTGAATGCTCCCACGGCGGACCTTGAGCGCAACGTCGCGGACAGCGAAGAAGCCCGCGAACTCCTTGGTCAAGCCTTCCGTTTCGAGAATGAACTCATCGGCCAAACAGATTTCCCCCTGCCCGCGCGACCCGCGTGGCTGTCCTTGTTGCTTCGGCTTTCAGGAGGCCTTGGAGCCTTCCCGGAACGCCGCCTCCGGGCGCGGAATATGCCGGAGGTGACGGGGGTTAGGCAAGGCGGAAAGCTGAGCAGATCAGGTCTCCGGCTGGGATACAAATGCTCCCTTAGTCGGAGATGTTTTGATGTCACGCCTGCCCGGCCTTCCGGTTCAAGAAAGCACCGGTCGTCAAGCCGTCGTTAACGGTCTTTCGTCCCGCGCGCCAGCCTTCATAGAAAATTTTCCCGCGGCATGGATGATGCGCGGGTTTCGATCTGCCGGGAATATTGTTTTGGATTTCGCAAGCGCCGCTCCCTCCGCCGTCAAGTCGATCAGGCAGCGTGATCTCCTGAACACGTGGCTGCGGCTCTACGCGCGCCAGCAGATCGCGCCGGCGATCTGGGAGTATCAACCTGCGCGGCTCGAGGAAGAGCTGTCCGATCTCATCTATTATACCGTTGACGCCTCAACTCCGGTGCCGCGCCTCATCATCCAGAGCGAAGGCACGCGGATCTCGCGCGCCTATGGACACACCGGCAAAGGCGTGCCGCTGGATGAATATATCGGGCCGCGGCTCGTGCCCTCCGTGATGCCCATCTATTACGAATGCGTCGCGCGCGGGCTTCCGGTCTACAGCGTTGCCGATGTCGACGACATCTACGGGCGCATCGTCGCCTACGAACGCCTGCTGTTGCCGTTCCTGACCGACGGAAAGGTCTGTCACATCATCGCCTCGCTCAAGACCTTCTGCGAGGACGGCGGCTTCGAGATCAAGAATCTGATGCGCGGAAATGACGCGCCGCCGCGACCGAAGCTGCGCGCCGTGATCGATCGCGACCTCTTTCATCGCGCCCCCGGCCGTATCGCGGCCGCCGACGTCGTCGAGTTCGCGGACCAGTCCGGTCCCGCCGACGCCACCGAGATCATCGAGCTGAACTAGCCTTCAGCGCGATTTGGCGCCGACTTACTTCGCCCTGACTTCCTTGGCGTAGATGTCCGGCTTGAAGCCGACCAGCAGCTTGCCGCCGACTTCCAGCACCGGACGCTTGATCATCGATGGTTGCGCTAGCATCAACGCCAGTGCCTTATTCTCGGTAAGACCCTCCCTGTCGGCCTCGGGCAGCTTCTTGAAGGTCGTGCCGGCACGATTGAGCAGAATCTCCCAGCCGAGCTTGTCGCTCCACTGCTTGAGCTTGTCCTTCTCGACGCCCGCCGTCTTGTAGTCGTGAAACTCATAGGCAACGCCATGGCTGTCGAGCCAGGCGCGCGCCTTCTTCATGGTGTCGCAGTTCTTGATGCCGTAGATGATGTTGGGCAAGACGTTCCTCTCGCATGCGTGATGCTTCGGCTGCGGCGTTGTACGAAACTCCGGTTCGCGCGACAATATTGCGAGCGAAGCTTACGAACTCTGTCAACGGACTCATCATGCACGTCACCCACGATCCCGCCGCGGCCCCGTCGCCGACCATCGACTTCAACAGCTTCCTCGCGGTCGATATTCGCGTCGGCACCATCGTCGATGCCAAGCCGTTCCCGGAGGCGCGCAAGCCGGCCTGGCGGCTGTGGATCGACTTCGGCCCGGCGATCGGCGTGCGCAAGAGCTCGGCGCAGATCACCGAGAACCATCCGCTCGAGACGCTGGTGGGGCAACAGGTCGCGGCCGTCGTCAATTTTCCCCCGCGCCAGATCGGGCCGGTCGTATCGGAAGTGCTGACGCTCGGATTTCCCGATGCCGACGGCAAGGTCGTGCTGGTGCAGCCGGGCAAGCCGGTGCCGAACGGCGGACGGCTGTTCTAGCGGCACACGGTCGCGAGCCGAGCCGTTGCGTCTGTCGGCGGCTCGCCAGCCGTTTACGTCTCCTGTTCCCCGGCTCGGAGCCATCGAGACTTGACCAAAACCCGTCGTCGATCTAAAAATGACTGACTGATCGTTTTTTATTACACCCGCCAATAATCGAACTGCCCTCGATGAATCGCTAAAACGATCGATCAGTCAGTTATTTGCGGAGGCTCCGATGCCGAAGATCAGCGACAAGCAGCGTGAAGGCCGGCGACGGCAGATCCTCGAGGCCGCCCTCGCCTGCTTCGCCGAGAATGGCTTTCACCAGACCGGCATGGCCGACATCGTGAAGCGGTCGGGGCTGAGCCATGGCGCGGTCTATCTCTACTTCCAGAGCAAGGACGACCTGATCGAGGCGCTCGCCGACGACCGGCACCGCCGCGAAGCCGTGCTCAACTCGGTCGCGCAGGGATCGGGTGATCCGATCGAAGGACTTCACGCGCTGGTCCGCGTCTACGCGCAATGGCTCACCGATCCTGCCGGCGAAGCGCGGCGGCGCGTCGGCATCCATGGCTGGGCCGAGGCGCTGCGTAACCGCCGCGTCCGCACCAGCGTCGTCGAAGGCATCGAGATGCCGCGCGCCCTGATCGTGGCGCTGGTCGAGCGCGCCCAGCACGACGGCCTCATCAGGCGCGACCTCGGCGCCGACGCCATCGCGCGCGTGTTGATCGCTATCTTCCAGGGCTTTGTGCTGCAAAAATGCTGGGGCGAGGACTTTGACGTCGATGCCTGCATGGCGGCTGTCGATGGCGTGATCGACGGCTTCCGCACGACGAAGCCGGACGTCAAGCGACGAACCCGGGCTTGAGCGATGTACTGGATTTACGAACTGCTCGCAGGCATCGGCGTCGGCCTCGTCGGCGGCGTGACATCGGGCTTCATGGGCACGAGCCCGGGCGGCGGTCTCGTGATCTTTTCCGTTCTGTTGCTCGGCGCGGAGCAGCACGTCGCCCAGGGCACCTCGCTGATCACGCAGGTCCCGCCGACCGGTTTCGCCGGAGTGCGCCGCTACTGGCAGAGCGGCAATCGCAGTCCGCTGCAATGGATCGTCTGGATCGGCATCGGATTTCTCGTCGGTGGCGCGGGCGGCGGCTATGCCGCGGCCGGCGTGTCCGACGCAGTGCTGCAATGGACCTACGTCGTCTACCTCGCTCTGCTGATCGCAGCCCTGCTGCTGCGCCGCGACCGCAAGGACGGAGCTGGCGAGGCCGGCGATCCCGCCGAACTGCCCTGGCTCCCGCTGTTCCTCATCGGCGCGCTGGCCGGCTTTTCCTCCGGCTTCATGGGGATCGGCGGCGGCCTGGCGATCACCGTCGGCCTTGCCGCGGGCCTGCGCGTGCCGCAGCACCAGGCGCAACTCGTCAGCCTCGTCTTCTCGGTGATCCCGACCAACATTCCAGCGGCGTGGATCTACTGGAGCAAGGGGCTCATGGTCGGCTGGCCGGCCATCATCGGCATCGTCGCCGGCCTCTGGGTCGGCACCGATCTCGGCGCACGCATGGCCAATGGCGTCAGCAAATCGGTGCTGCGCCGGGTCATGATCGCCCTCGTCTCGCTGATGGCGCTCTACATGACCTACAAGGCGCTGAGCTAGTTCACGGCCGTTTCGGAATGTTGAGCCCACGTTGCACCGCCGGACGCGCGAGTCCCCGTTCGAGCCATGCGGCAACCGATTTGAACTGGATGAATTCGACGAGATCACCGGCGCCGTAGAAGCCGATGAGGTTGCGCACCCAGCCAAGCATCGAGATGTCGGCGATGGTGTAGTCGTCATCCATGAACCATTGCCGGCCGGCCAGATGCGTCTCCATCACGCCGAGCAGACGCCTGGACTCGCCCACGTAGCGTTCGAGCGGCCGCTTGTCCTCGAAATCCTTGCCGGCGAATTTGTGGAAGAAACCGACCTGGCCGAACATCGGCCCGATCCCGCCCATCTGGAAATGCACCCACTGGATCGCCTGGTAGCGGCGCGCGGCATCCTGCGGCAACAGCTTGCCGGTCTTCTCCGCTAGATATTGCAGAATCGCCCCGGACTCGAACAGCGGCAGCGGCCGGCCGCCGGGACCGTTGGGATCGAGGATCGCCGGGATCTTGCCGTTCGGATTGAGCGACAGAAACTCGGGCGTCTTCTGGTCGTCCTTGCCGAAATCGACAAGATGGACCTCGTAGGGAAGCCCGATCTCCTCCAGCATGATCGACACCTTGACGCCGTTCGGCGTCGGCAACGAATAGAGCTGAAGCAGCTCCGGATGCCTTGCCGGCCAGTGCTTGGTGATGGGAAAGGCGGAGAGATCAGACATCGGGACCCCGGCATCGTTCGTGAGATTGTCGCCTAATCTAGGCGAGCGGACGAACGGCACAAGGCCGATGCAGAGGTCACACGATCTTTTCGCACCGAAGCCGGATCACAGCGGCCGCAGCAAGTGACTTGTCGCATACACGATATCGCGCTGCGCACGTTGCTCGATGAAGCGCTGCCCGGTGACGAGCAGGGCTCCGGTGAAAACGAGCGCGAGCAGCGCGGTCGCGAATTGACTGGTATCATTCATCGCACGAGCATCTCTGTAATCTCTTCGCACGGGGAACGCGGGCCGACCATCGACAGTTCCTATATCTGTCAAATAAATTGCCGCTTTATCCCGAGCGCGCCTTGGCGGCCGGTCGCCTCAATAGTTGATCTCCATTCGCAATCCGCGCGGATCGATCTCGCCATCACCGACCGACTGCGTGCTGTCGCGCGCTGCGACCGCGCAGGCGCAGGCGTCGATGAGATCATCACGGCCGATGCCGGTGCCGTGACGCTGCGTCAGCCATTTCCGCAAGCGTGTGAAGCCGCGTTGCTCCAGTAGCGCGATGCGTTGTTCGCGGCCCTGCGCCGATGTCTTGCTCTCGAGCCGTAGGCGCCCGGCGAGATTCCAGAAGATCAATTCCGGATGCGCTTCGCCGATCGCGGCTTGCCGTGCCGGCGTCATGATCTCGTCGACATCCCTGATCTTGTCCCTGATGTTCCAGAGCTGCGCCGACACGCCCCTGCCCTTGCCCTCGTGCTTCCAGTAGTGACGATTGGCTGCCGCCATGTCAGGAAATCTCCAGAGGTCGCGGCGCGCGCCGAGAAACACGGCGGGGCCGACCAGTTCGCGCGCACGCAGGTCGCATGTTCGATAGCCGCTCACGTTCAACCCAATCGGCATGTCGATCATCGCGCGCGCGTGTGGCATCGCGAGCAATCGCGTCAGCCCCGGCGAATAGTCGAAGCCGTGATCGCCGTGCTCGTCGATCCAAGCCGCGACCCAGCCGTAACGAAATCCATCGAGGCCGAGATAATTATTCACGCGGACGACCGAGCCTCCGATGCGCGTTCATCCCGTGGTTTCACCTCGATGTCGCTCGAACAGGCGCTGCGCCAACAGCGCATGGCCGAGCGTGCCGCCGGCGCGGACCGCAGCGGCGATCAACGCAGCTTCCGCGACCTCCTCGCGCGTCGCACCGGCTTTCGCCGCCTGTGCCGTATGCACGTCGAGGCAATAGGCGCATTGCGTGGTGAGCGCGACCGCGAGCGAAATCAGCTCGCGATATTTCGGCGGGATCAAGCCGTCCTTGCGCTCGACGGCATGATTGAAGGCGAGGAAGGCGTTGGCCTCGACCGGCGCGAGCGCGACGAAGGCCGGGACGGATCTCAGGTCATCGGAGTTTTGATAATCGGTCATGTCTCATCTCGTCAGATATTCGCGCATCAATGCGCGGGCGCGATGCAGGCGTGCCTTGACGGTCTGCCTGGACGCGCCGAGTGCGACGGCGATTTCGTCGATGGTCATCTCCTTGACGTCGCGCATCAGCGCGACGTCGCGATAGTGCAGCGGCAGCGCCTCGAAGGCCGCGGCCACGTCGAGCCGCAGATCGGCCTCGGGCCGCGACAGCAGTGCGGCCTCCGCGTCACTCGCAGCGATGGCCGGCATAAGGCCGGCCTTGCGCGCGAGCCGCAGGCATTCGCGCCGAACCACGCTGAACAGCCAGGCGGACAGCGCCAGCAGCGAGCGGATGGTGCCGACATGGCGGAACAGGATCCACAGCGCCTCCTGCGTCGCATCCTCGGCATCCGCCGAACTGCGGCAGGTCGCGCGCGCGTAGCGGCGGATATCGGGCTGCGCCGTCGCGAGCAGCGCCGCGATCGCCTCGGGATCGCCAAGCCGCGCCGCCTCGAACAGGTTGGGCGAGATCGCAGCCGCACTCACGACACGCCTCCTCGTCCGATTCCGGCCATCGCGCACATCGGGCAGTAGCCGACGAGGCCGGTCAGCGCGAAGCCTGCGCCGCCGAGCGCGACCAGCCACGCCGCAAGCCCGGACAGATACGCGAACGCGGCAATCCCGACCGCAATTCCGAGCGCCACCCGCACCGCCTGATGCACGCCACCGATGTTCTTCCTGTAAAATCCCATCACATCCTCCGACACGCGCCGAGGCGGAATGCCTCGAGGACAAGGAGGACGCGACGGGCGAAAAGGATTCGCGGAGGCCTGCAATTTTTTCGCGGTCAGCCTCCGACCGCCTGGTAGGCCAGGCGCTTGAACTCGAAGAAGAACGGATTCCAGAAGCCCATGTAGCGCTGGGCCATCAGGACGCCCGCGGTATTCGCCTGCGGGCAGATCCACCAATGCGTGCCGGCAAGGCCGCCCCACTGGAATTCGCCGGTGGAATTCGCCGGATCGAACGGCGTCGGCGCGAAGGTGACGGCGCCGCCGAGACCAAAACCCTTGCCGGGCATCGGCCCGAGATTGGCAAAGCGGATGGTCTGGCCTGCGGGCAGCTGGTTCGTCATCATCTGCCGCAGCGTCTCCGGCTTCAGCAGTGTATCTGACCCGGGCACCAAGGCGCGCACCAGCGCAAGCATGTCCGGCAGGGTCGAGACCAGACCGCCGCCGCCTGAGAGCCGCGGGAACGGACGGCGATAGGCCTGCGGGTAAGGCAGATTGTCGGCCCGCGTCAGGCCGGGCTTCATCGGATCGAGCACGTCGGCGCCGGTGTAGAGCGCGACCAGCCTGCCCTGCTGCGCTTCGGGCACGTAGAAGCCGGTATCGGTCATGGCGAGCGGATCGAAAATGCGCGCCTTGAGGAAGGCATCGAGGGATTTTCCGGAGACGACCTCGACGACGCGGCCGAGCACGTCGGTCGCCACCGAATATTCCCAGCCCGTTCCGGGATGATAGGACAGCGGCAGATCGGCAAGCTTGTCGATCATGTCGGTCAGCGGCGTCAACGGATTGAGCACGCCCGCCTCGTTATAGCCTTTGAACAGCACCGTGCCGGGGTCGAAGATGCCGTAGCTGAGGCCGGAGGTGTGGGTCAGGAGCTCGCGGATCGTGATCGAGCCCTTCGCCGGCTCGACATCGGCAAGGCTCGAAGCGCCCTGCTTCAGCACCTTGCGATTCCCGAGCTGCGGCAGGAATTTTTCGACGACATCGTCAAGCCCGATGCGGCCCTCTTCCACCAGAAGCATGATCGCGCACGTGACGAAGATCTTGGTATTCGAAAACGCGCGGAAAATGTGGTCGGTCCGGAGCGCGGTTTTCGCTTCGCGGTCGGCAAGCCCGACGCATTGCTGGTCAACGACCTCCCGGCCGCGCAGCACCGCCCAGGACACGCCGGGAATGATCTCCTGATCGACGTAGCGCTGCATCGCCGTCCGTACGGCGGAAAAATCGGTTGTCCTGGCGTCCATGTGTTTCCCCCAATTGTGGTTGGGACGGATATAGCGTGAATTCGAAGGAAATGAAGGGCGATCCCCGAGGGAGCCTATCCCTCCTTCATGAACGCAGTGACGTACAGGCGCCGCCGAATTCGCATGCCCTGTCGCTGGTACAGCGCGATCGCGGACGCGTTGCCGGAAAACACGTGCAGGAACGGAATCTCGCCGCGCGCCTCGATCCGGCGCGCGACCGCCGCGAGCAGCGCCTGCGCATAGCCGCGCCCGCGATAGTCCGGATGGACGCAGACGGCTGTCATTTCGACGAACCTTCCCGGCTTCATCCGCTCGCCGGTCATCGCGACCAATTCGCCGCTGACGCGGATGCCGAGGAATGTGCCGAGCTCATGCGTACGCAGTGCGAATGGACCGGGCTTCGTCAGATCCGTCAGCGCCATCATGGCGGGAACGTCGGCGGCGCTTAATTTGACGATCTCGGCGTCGCGCAGCGAACTGTCAGCGGGCGAGCCGATCATCTGCTCGCCGGTCTCGGCCAGCACCACCTTGAAACCGGCGGGCATTTCGACCGGCTCCGGCGTGAACAACGCGGCAACCTGCGAGCCCGACAGGAGATCACGGAGCGCGGCAAAACTTGCCGCGGACATGTCGGCCATGTCGGCAAACGGCGTCATGTCCACGGGATAGCGCAGCGCTCGCGGGCCACCCTCCGCCAGATGCTTCTGGCTCGTTGTCAGCGCGCTCCAGATCGGGCGATCCAGCAGCGCCTCATCGCTGTCGGACACCGCCCTACTCCTTGTCGAAGCTGACGATGACGGCGGCATTGGCGATGAGGATGGGGTCGTTGGCCACTTCCGTGGCCGAGGGAATCTCAAGTCCGCCCTTGACCGCAGTCACGGTCACGGTGCCGTAGGGCAGCTCCTTCGCAACGGCTTCCTTGTCCACCGCCTCGGGGTTGGGCACTCCGATCGTGACATCGACGAACATGTCGTTCGCGGTCTTGCCGATCATCCGGAAGAAACCGAGGCTCGAATGCCGGATGGCATCCGACACCGCCCGCTTCGCCGCCTTGGTGGCGTCCCTGCCGTGAACGTCGACGCCCATGCCCATCTCGGTGATACAGCGAACGCGAGTCATTTCATATTCCTGTGGCTGGTTGGGTGATTGAGAGTGTCGGGGATCAGTGGCTGCGGCACAAGTGAGGCTGTCATGTTAGCAGGAGGTCTTTGCCGAGACCTCCGTCATTGCGAGCGCAGCGAAGCAATCCAGAGTCTCTCCGCGGAGGCAGCCTGGATTGCTTCGCTGCGCTCGCAATGACGATGTCGAAATAGCTTCGCCCCATCAATCACGCCTTCGACTTCTCGTGAGCCCGCAGCTCATCCACGAGCACCCGCACGTTCTCCGAATAATCGATCGGGATCGAGACCAGGTGCACGCCGCCTTCCCTGAACGCGGCATCCAGCGTCGGGCCGAAGCTGTCGATGCTCGCGATGCGATGCCCCTTGGCCCCATAGGCCTTCGCGTAGAGGGCGAAATCGGGATTGCCAAAGGTCATGCCGAAATCGGCGAAATGATCGACGGCCTGCTTCCAGCGGATCATGCCGTAGGCGTTGTCCTCCAGCACCAGCACGACCAGGTTGAGCTTGAGGCGGACGGCGGTTTCCATCTCCTGGCTGTTCATCATGAATCCGCCGTCGCCGGCGACCGCGAGCACGCGGCGATCGGGATAGAGCATCGCCGCCATCATCGCCGACGGCAGGCCTGCGCCCATCGTCGCCAGCGCGTTGTCCAGCAGCAGCGTATTGGCGACGCGGGTGCGGTAGTTGCGCGCGAACCAGATCTTGTACATGCCGTTGTCGAGCGCGACGATGCCGTTCTCCGGGATCACCTGGCGAATGTCGTGCACGATCCGCTGCGGCGTCGGCGGCCAGCGCGCCTCGGTGGCGCGGTCGGCGATATGCCTGAGGATCTCCTCACGGAGCGGCAGCAGCGCCGCGGCCTGCGGCAGCTTGCCTTCGAGCCGGTCGGCGAGCAGCTCCAGACTCGGGCCCACGTCGCCGACAACCTCGGCATCCGGGAAATAGACCTGCTCGACGCTGGCCGACGTGTAGCTGACGTGAATAACCTTCGGGCCCGACGGCCCCATGATGAAGGGCGGCTTCTCGATCGGGTCGTGACCGATCGCCACGATCAGATCGGCGGCGTCGATCGCGTCGTGGACATAGTCGCGCTCCGACAGCGCCGCGGTGCCCATATAGAGATTGGTGCCGCCGGGCACGGTGCCCTTCCCCATCTGCGTGGTGAAAAAGGGAATGCCGGTTCGCCGCACGAAGCTCGCGATGCCGTGGGTCGATCGCGGCCGGCTGGTCGCAGCGCCCATCATCACCAGCGGATGCCTTGCAGCGAGAATCATCTCGGCGGCACGATCGAGCGCGGCGCGGTGGGCGACCGGAATCTCGATCGGATGGATCGGAATCACGGGAGCGGCCGGCACTTCATCGCCCGCGATGTCCTCGGGCAGTTCGAGATGCACCGGCCCCGGCCGCTCCTCCATCGCCACGCGAAAGGCATCGCGCACCACGGTCGGGATGCTGGAGGCGCTGATGATCTGCCGCGACAGCTTTGTCAGCGGCTTCATGGTCGCGACCACGTCCACGATCTGGAAGCGCGCCTGCCTGCTGCTCATGATCGGCTTCTGGCCGGTGATCAGGATCATCGGCATCGCGCCGAGATGCGCATAGGCCGCACCCGTGGACAGATTGAGCGCCCCTGGGCCGAGCGTCGAGAGACAGACGCCGGGCTTCCCGGTGAGCCGGCCATGGGTGGCAGCCATGAAGGCGGCCGCCTGCTCGTGGCGGGTCAGGATCAGCTCGATCTTGGAGGTGCGGAGCGATTCCACGAGATCGAGGTTTTCTTCGCCGGGAACGCCGAAGATGCGATCGACGCCTTCATTCTCCAGCGCCGCGACAAACAGGTCCGATCCCTTCACCTTGCGTTCCTGCCCGCTCATGTCGCCTCCCGGTCACAATGTCGGCCCCTGTGTTCGACGGGAACCTCAAGTGTATCGTAACCGCGTGGCGCTCCGGCACAACTCACAAAGCGGCGCAGTTGGCCAACTATGTAGAGAGTGACTGTTCCGTCATCCTGAGGTGCGAGGCTTGCGGTGCGAATGCATCGCAAGCCGAGCCTCGAAGGATGAACGGCCGGGATGCAGCCGGGCCGTCGCCCTTCGAGGCTCGCCCTGCGATACATCGCAGGACGAGCACCTCAGGGTGACGGTGATAAATTGGTGCTCGCGACCAGTCGGATTTCCCAATCGCAGACACATCTTCGCATCCTCGCGGCTTGCTTCGCCCGAGCTTTGCTTCATCGCGACACCCTCCGATGTCAGAGGGCGCAGGGAAGGCCGGGTGCCGGCCGGGCACCCACGGTCCACTGTGCGAAAGGTGGCTACGAAAAATCTGCACAGCGGCATACAGGTGAAGCCCAACACACGGCCTTCCCTGCGCAGTGGTTTGACGGCTTATGCCGCGTTCTCCCCGGGGAGCGATGCACTATTGCCCCCGTCGCCGTGCGGATCGCTGATGTGCGCGCCCGGTCGGGCCGCCGCATCACCGCAAGACTTGACGCACAGACCCCGGGCGCCAGGACGACACGGTTTTGCCGTACGCAGATCACACCGGTCGTGTGCGCGACGGCCTTCGCTCACGGTTGCCCGCCCTGCGATGCCCATCGCGCCGATGTGACTAGCGTCCACCGCAGCTCACCCCGCATGTCGTGACGATCGCGATACGCCCTCTGACCGGGATGAGGTGGCGTACGAATACGCCAAAGCCGAATTTCGGTAAAGTGGAATATTTTCGCTTGAGCGGATTGACCCGCAGCTTGGGTGTTTTGCCCGTCGGGCAACGCAAGCTCTTGTAGCCCGGATGAGCGAAGCGATATCCGGGATCCGTGCGGGCGGCGGTCCCGGATATCGCTTTGCCCACCCGGGCTACGAGTCACATCAAAGCTTCGCCTCGGCAAAAATGCCCGATATCCAGTCGAGGAAGACGCGCAGGCGCAGCGCGGGCTGGCGGTTTTGCAGGTACAGCGCGGAGAGCGGCGTCGGTGACGGCGGATAGTCGGCGAGCACTTCGACCAGCGCGCCGCTGGCGAGATCATCGGCGAAGCGATAGCGGGGGGCCTGGGCGAGGCCGAAGCCGAGCCGTGCGAGATCGGCCATGGTGTCGGAATTGTTGACGCGAACCCGGCTCGGCAGCACGACGTGATGCAGCGCGCCGGGAACCGAAAATTCCAGCGGCAGCACATCGCCGGTGCGCGAGGAGACGAAGGCGACCATCTGATGGCCGTCGAGCGTATCAGGCGCCATGGGCACGCCGTGGCTGGCGAGATAGGCCGGGCTCGCCACTGTGATCTCCGCGATCGTGCCGAGGCGGCGCAGGATCATCCCGCTGTCCTCCGGCTCGCCCGACCGGATTACGCAATCGATGCCTTCGCGCACGAGATCAACCAGGCGGTCGCCCTGCCCGATCTGCAAGTCAAGCTGCGGATAGCGCGCCAGGAATGCCGGCAGGTGCGGCAGGATGAAGGTGCGGGTCAGCAAGGGATGGGCGTCGATGCGGAGCAGGCCGCGCGGCCGCGCATCGCGCATCGCGGTTTCCGCTTCCTCGACCTCGGCCAGGATCGCGACGCAGCGGCGGTAATAGTCCTCGCCGTCGAGCGTCGGCGTGACATGCCGCGTCGTGCGGTCGAGCAGGCGCGCGCCCAAGCGCGACTCGAGGCCGCGCAAGACCTCGCTCGCCGTCGAGCGGGGAATGCCGAGATCGGCGGCGGCGGCCGTAAAACTCTGCCGCTCGACGAGGCGAACGAACAGACGCATGGCGTCAAATCGGTCCATGGCCGATTGTTCACCACAGCCGACAAGTGATGGCAAGTCCCGGGCGATTATCCGGCCACGGCGATCAGCTAGATCTCCGGCTGAGGACAACGAGGAGACCTGCCATGACCCACCAACATCAGCGCGCCGCCATCGTGACCGGCGGCTCCCGCGGCATCGGCGCGGCGATCGCCCGCCGGCTGGCGCAGGACGGGATCACGGTTGCGATCAACTATGCAACCGGCCGCGCGGCTGCTGATGCGCTCGTCGCCGAGATCGAGGCCACCGGCGGGCGCGCCATCGCCGTGCAGGCCGACCTCGCCGATCCGGCAACCCCTTCGCGGCTGTTCGATGCAGCCGAGCATGCTTTCGGCGGCGTTGACATCCTCGTCAACAATGCCGGCGTCATGGAGCTCGGGCCGCTCGCCGAGGTGACAGATGAAGCGTTCGCGCGGCAGATTTCGATCAATCTCGAAAGCGTGTTCCGGTCCTTGCGCGAAGCGGCGCGGCGGCTTCGCGACGGCGGCCGCATCGTCAGCTTCTCCTCCAGCGTGATCGGTCTCTACCAGCCCGGCTATGGCGTCTATGCCGCGACCAAGGCGGCGGTCGAAGCCATGACGCACATCCTCGCCAAGGAGCTCGGCAGCCGGCGCATCACCGTCAACGCAGTGGCGCCCGGGCCGGTCGAAACCCGGCTCTTCCTCGAAGGCAAGAGCGAACAGCAGGTGCGCGCCATCGCCGCCATGAACCCGTTCGGCCGCCTCGGCCAGCCCGACGACATCGCAGGAATCGTCGCCTTCCTCACCGGTCGCGACAGCGGCTGGGTCAACGGCCAGGTCATCCGCGCCAATGGCGGCGTGGTCTGACGCACGGCACGATCGCATCACACGGAGAGACCCATCATGCCTTTCGCCAACATCAAGATTCCGCAGGCCGCGCTGTCCCGCACCCAGAAGGCGGAGATCGTGCATCGCCTCACCGCGCTGTTCGTCGACTATTTCGGCGAAGCGGCGCGGCCGCACACGATGGTGCTGATCGAGGAAGTCCCCGACGGCGGCTACGGCCGCGCCGACGAGGTGTTCGTCGTTCCCGACGCCTGGCGCGCCCGCGACGCCGTCACGCCAGCTTCAGGCTGAGCTCGGTGCCGCCCTTGGTCGTTTCACCAGCAAAATCAGCAGCCAAGCTTGACATTCCTCTGACATACCGCTGGTATGTCAGTTATGCCAACCGCCTCCCTCGACCGCGACCGCGCCTATGCCTTGCTCCGCGACCTCGTCGTGTCAGGCGAGTTTGCGCCTGACGAACCCCTCTCCGAACGCAGCCTGTCGAGCCGGCTGGCGCTGGGCCGCACCCCGATCCGCGAGGCGCTGAAGGCGCTCGCCAAGGACGGCCTGCTCACCATCCATCCGATGCGCGGCACCTTTCTGCGCCAGATGTCCTTTGACGATCTGCGCGAGATTCATGAATTGCGGCTCGCGCTCGAAGGCATGGCCGCCTATCTCGCCGCGACGCGCGGGCCGACGGAGCCGCTGCGCCAATGCGCCGGGGAGTTGCGCAGCATTCAGTCGCGCGAAAACCTCGATGTCGAGGAGGCGCAGCAGGTCGGCTGGGCCTTCCACGACGAACTGTTCCGCGCGACCGGCAATCGCCGGCTGGCGCAGTCCTACGACAATCTGCGCGCGCAGAGCGGCCTCGCCCTCCAAAAGATGCGGCAATACAGCGTCGAGCGCACGCGCCAGGCCGTCAGCGAGCATCTCGACATCTACGCGGCCATCGAAGCGCACGACCCTGACGGCGCGCAGCAACGCATGTGGCGGCATCTTTCGTCCGCATTCGAGGCCCGCCTCACCGCGCTGGGCGCGATCCGCACGCAATATCCGGGACAAGGAGACCACCACGCATGATCCGGCCGCTGTTCAGATTGCCGCTCGTGTTCCAGATGCTGCTCGGATTGGTGCTGGGCCTCGGCGTCGGCCTGCTCTGGCCGGATTTCGGCGCGAGCCTGCGGCCGATCGGCACCGCCTTCGTCGAGGCGGTGAAGATGATCGTCATTCCCGTGGTGTTCGCGGCCGTCACGCTCGGCCTCTACCGCATGGGGAGCGAGCTGAAGGTCCTGGGGCGCGTCGCCGCGATCAGCCTCGGCTATTTCTACCTCGCCACCGTGATCTCGATCCTGATCGGCCTGCTCCTCAATGCCGCCTTCCATCCCGGCGCCGGCGCGCCGCTGGCCGCGACCGGCAAGGTGCCGCAGAACCTCGCGGTGTCGGTGGACTGGATCAAGTTCTTCATGGACATGATCCCCTCCAACATCGTCGCGGCGATGGCGGAGCAGAAGATTCTGCCGACGCTCGTCTTCGCCATTCTGTTCGGCCTGGCCCTTGCCTCGGTCGGCAAGGTCGGCGAGCCCATGGTCGCCGTGCTCGAGGCGGTGATGGCGGCGATGTTCAAGATCACCAAATGGATCACCTCGCTCGCTCCGATCGCCATCTTCGCGGTGATGGCGTGGCTGTTCGCGACGCAAGGCCTCGCCACCGTGATCGCGCTCGCCAAGCTCGTCGGCGTGATGTATCTGGGCCTTGCGATCATGGTCGCGATCTTCTGGCTGATGCTGCTTGCGATCGGCGAGAAGCCGCTTGCCGTCACCAAGGCGGTGATGGAGCCGATGATCCTGGCCTTCTCCACCCGCTCCTCGGAAGTGACCCTGCCGCTGCACATGGAGAAGCTGCGGGCGATGGGCGCCTCAGAGCGCATCGTCTCGGTGGTGCTGCCGCTCGGCTATGCCTTCAACCGCGACGGCGCCATCATGTATTTTGCCCTCGCCGTCACCTTCCTCGCGGAAGCCTATGGCGTGACGTTGACCTGGTCGACGCTGTTCACCATCGTCATGGTCACGACGATCGCGAGCAAGGGCAGCGCCAACGTCCCCTCCGGCGGGCTCGTCGCCATCGCCATGGTGCTGTCGGCGATCGGGCTGCCGATCGAGGCGCTCGCGGTCATCGCCGGCGTCGACGCCTTCCTCGACATGGGCCGCACCGCGATCAACGTGTTCGGCAACACGGTCGCGGTGAAGTTGGTCGAGAAGTTTGCCGGCGACATGGCCGCCGATGAGACCCAGCCGGCGGCGGCCGGCCTGCAAGTGCAGGACGCCTGATGGCCGCGCAAGAGAGAGCCCGCGACGGCGTCGTCGATCTGCGCAGCGACACCGTCACGCTGCCGACGCCCGCGATGCTGGAGCGCATGCAGCGGGCCCCGCTCGGCGACGACGGCCGCGAGGGCGACCCGACCGTCCGCGCGCTCGAAGCGCGCGGCGCCGCGTTGACCGGCAAGGAAGCTGCCCTGTTCGTGCCGAGCGGCACGATGGGCAATCTCCTGGCGATGCTCGCCCATGCCGAGCGCGGCGGAGAGGTCTTCGCCGACGCTGGTGCGCATCTGCTCAACTCCGAGCTCGGCAGCGTCGTGACGATCGCGGGGCTGGTGCCCAAGCCCATGCCGAGCCGTCGCGGCGCGATGGACGAAGCGGCGCTTGCAGACGCGATCCGCGGTTCGGAACGTCCCGGCTTGATCGCAATGGAGACGACGCATAACGGCGCCGGCGGCGCCGTGCTGCCCCCGCCGCACATGATGCGAATTCACGCGCTCGGACAGAGCCACGGGATCCCCGTGCATCTGGACGGCGCCCGCCTGTTCAATGCCTCGGTCGCGCTCGGCGTGCCGGCGGCACGGATCGCCGAGCATGCCGACAGCGTGATGGTCTGCCTGTCCAAAGGCCTGAGCGCGCCGGTCGGCAGCCTTCTGTGCGGTACCGCGGCGTTCGTCGCACGGGCGCGCACCTTGCGGAAACTCGTCGGCGGCACCATGCGCCAGTCCGGTGTCGTCGCAGCCGCGGGCCTCGTCGCGCTGGAGACTATGATCGAGCGCCTCTCCAAGGATCACGCGGCAGCAAGGCGGCTCGCCGCGGCCTTGAGCTGGCTCGACCCGGCACTCGCTGATCCCGACCAGGTGCAAACCAACATCCTGCGCATCGACGTCTCCGCAAGCGGACGCGAGGCCGCCGCATGGGCCGAGGGCGTGAAGCAGCGCGGCATCCTGGTGCAGGCCAGCGGCCCCTCGCAGCTCCGGCTCGTCACCCATCGCCACATCGACGGAGCGGCGGTGGACCGCACCATTGCCGCCTTCGCGGCGCTCGGCCGCTAGCGCGCGCATTGCAAGCAGCAAGCGCGCGCATTGCAAGCCGCGCGCGGCGTGCTATCGCTCGCGCCATGACTCCGAAAAGCTTCGAAGCGCGCTGCCTGCGCCTGCCCGCCGCCACCAAGGTGGTGCAGTGGGAGGGCACTTCCGTGTTCAAGGTCGGCGGCAAGATGTTCGCGCTCGGCGGCGGCTTTGCCGCGGGCTCCGGCGGCTACATGTTCAAGGTCTCGGACATGGCCTATGCAATCCTGATCGAGCACGGCGTGGCACGTCCGGCGCCGTATCTGGCTCGCGCCAAATGGGTGCAGCTCGTCAGCAACAACGCCCTGCCGGATGCCGAACTCACCGCCTATCTGGCGCAGGCCCATGCGCTGATCGTGGCCAAGCTGACGCGCAAATCACGCAAGATGCTGGGGCTGGACTAGAGCCTCGCTGCGCCGCCCTCGCCATAACGTGATGTTCCTCCCATGGACTTGTGCTGCACCGCAACTAGCTCAAGGCAAAGTCCAATCGAGATGGAGTGTTTTATGAGCTCACCGAACACCACCACAGCCGCCAAATCTCATCGCTATGAACTCGTGCATGGTGACGGAGCCGACTTCGTCGCCTACCAGCGCCGTCGCGAAGACGGGATTTGGCAGACCTTTGCGACATGGATGATTCCGCGCACGGTCTGCAGCTGAAGCGGAGCGCTTTTCCCTCGTGCTTGCGCCGGAGGCGGACGCCGCCTCCGGCTTCCCTGCAGAAGCCCGCTCCGCTCAGCGCTTCTTCTCTGCACCCGTTTGGGTCGCGCGCAGCAGATTGTCGCGCAATGTGCTCACTGTCTTCTGCACCACCGGAAAATCGTCGCCGAGGCCGGTCGCCTCGATCAGGGACTCGCCGAGATCCTGTTCGATCAGCTTGCGCCCGCCCGGCGTCAGGCTCACCCGCACCTGCCGCTCGTCGGCGGGATCACGGTGGCGCCTGATGTAACCCGTCTGCTCGAGCTTCTTCAGGATCGGCGTCAGCGTGTTGGATTCCAGGAACAGCTTCTCGCCGAGCGCGCTGACGGTCTGCTCGTCCTCCTCCGACAACGCCACCAGGGCGATGTACTGGGTGTAGGTCAGCCCGACCTTGTCCAACAGGGGCTTGTAGGCACGGCCGAAGGCGAGATTGGCCGAATAGACCGCAAAGCACAGGAAATTCGACAGCTTTCGGCCTTTGCCGGCGGCTTTGGGGGAACGGGCCACGGGAACCTCCGCAATTCGTGATCTGCCAACCGATATAAATCGTATCCGATTAAATCGGAAGATCTTGACCGGCGGATGCGGCGGGTTTATTTTAAAGCGTATCCGATTAGATCGGACACGATAAATAGCATCCCGAAAGGACACCGCCATGTCATCCGCTGCCAAGCTTCTCTTTACCGGCAAGACCCACGTCACCTCAGGCTCCGACGGTGCCGCGCGCTCCAGCGACGGCTTCCTCGACATCAAGTTGGCGCAGCCGCATCCGGCCGCCGAAAACCTGTTCGCGGCCGCCTGGTCGGCCTGCTACCTCGGCGCGCTCGGGCTCGCCGCCGCCCAGCGCAAGGTCAAGCTGCCGAGCGAACCGTCGGTCGACACCGCGATCGACCTCAACAATGCGAACGGCGCCTTCTTCTTGCGCGCCCGTCTCGACGTCAGCGTCCCCGGCGTCGACCGTGCGGTGGCGCAGGAGCTGATCGAAGCCGCGCACGGCATCTGCCCGTACTCCAAGGCGGTGCACGGCAACATCGAGGTGACCACCACCCTCGTCTGAAGCGCCACGACGCGGGAACCGGCCGGCATCGGCTGGGCCCGCGTGGTGCGATCAATCCTGCGACCACACGGAGCCGACCATGAGCCATCGTCTTTTGCCCGCCGTGCGTATCCTCGCCAGCGCAGCCGTACTGGCCGCAAACCTGTTCACGCTGCCGGTAGCGGCGCAGCCGGCCGGCGTAACGCGCACCGACCTCCAGCGCCACGATCTCAGCGCGCCCGGCCGCGAAGCCGTGCAGGTGCGCGTCGACCTCGCCCCCGGCGTGGCGTTCGGCCGGCACACCCATCCGGGCGAAGAAATCATCTACGTGCTGTCAGGCGCCATCGAATACGCCGTCGAAGGCAAGCCACCGGTGACGCTGAAGGCCGGCGACGTGCTGTTCATCCCGTCCGGCACGGTGCATGCGGCGAAGAACGTGGGCACCGAGACCGCCAGCGAGCTTGCGACCTATATCGTCGCGAAGGACAAGCCGCTGCTGACGCTGGCGAAGTGAGGCCAGCCACTCCAATTGACCAGGAGACAATATCTGACTAAAGTCAGATATCATGCTCGACCCCGTCTCACGCGTTCGCCGCTTCAACCGTGCCGTCACCTCCGCCGTCGGCGCGCTCGACACCTCGTTCCTCGGCCGTGGCCGGCCGCTCGGCGCCGCGCGGGTGCTCAACGCAATCGGGCACGGACGTTCGGACGTGGCCGAGATCCGAGACTATCTCGGGCTCGATTCCGGGCTGATGAGCCGGCTGTTGCGCAGCCTCGAAGACGAAGGGCTGGTCGAGACCACGGCGCATGCGGGCGATGCGCGCCGCCGCGTGGCAAAACTCACACGCACGGGCCGGCGCGAGTTCGCAGCCTACGAGGCGCTGTCGAATACGCAGGCAGAAAGCTTCCTCGCCCACCATTCGCAGCGCGATGCGCTGCTGGCGGCCATGGACATGATCGCCTCCGCGCTGACACGCGAGCGCGTTGCGCTCGACGAGACGGACCCGCGATCCGAGGAGGCGCGCTATTGCCTCGGCGAATATTACGCGGAGCTCAGCCGCCGTTTCAAACAGGGCTTTGACGTTTCGCTGTCGCGCGATCCCGATGCCAAGGACATGCGCCGGCCGCGCGGGAGCTTCATCGTCGCGATGTCGGATGCGCTGCCGGTCGGCTGTGTCGGGCTGAAGGGAACCGATCACGGCTATGCCGAGATCAAGCGGCTGTGGGTCGCCCCCGCCGCGCGCGGATTGCGGCTCGGCCGTCGCCTGATGGACGCGGCCGAAGACGCGGCGCGCGAGCTCGGCATCGCGCTGCTGCGGCTCGACACCAACAGCGCCCTCCCCGAGGCCGGCCAGCTCTACCGCAGCACGGGCTGGCGCGAGATCCCGCGGTTCAATGACGATCCCTATCCGGATCTGTTCTTCGAAAAGCAGCTGTGAGGCAGAAGTCGCGGGTGTCGCTTCGCTCACCCGGGCTACAGCCTCACGCCGCCGCGGTCGCCACCTGCCCTTGCGGCTTCGCGAACGGGCGGAAGGTCATCGCCATCAGGAAGGCGCCGAGGCCCATCGCCCAGGAGGCGATGTAGAGCCAGGCGTAGCTCGAGAACGCGTCGTAGATCAGGCCGCCGGCGAGCGGCCCCGTCGCCATGCCGAGGCTGCCGGCCATCGCGGTGCCGCCGATCACCGTGCCATCATGCGCAGCGGAAAGTTTTCGCGCACCAGCACCGCGTAGAGCGGCATGGTGCCGGCATAGATGAAGCCGAAGATGGCGCCGACCGCGTAGAAAGTCGCGAGCTGATGCGCGAAGACGTAGGCGAGCGCGCCGAACGCCTGCAACAGCAGGCCCGTGACCAGCACGCGCTTGGCGCCGAAGCGATCGCCGAGCAGGCCGAAGGCGATGCGGCCGCCCATGCCGGCAAAACCCTCGATGCTGTAGATCGTCACCGCCGCGATCAGCGGAATGCCGCAGCTCACGGCATAGCTGACGGTGTGGATGATCGGGCCGGAATGGGTGGCGCAGCAGAAGAAATTGGTCGCGAGCAGGATGAGGAATTGCGGCGAGCGCAGCGCCTCCCCCAGCGACATCTCCGCCTGCGCGGCGTCCTCACCCGACGGCACGGGCATCGCCTGCGCAAGCGCGGGCGGACGGCGCACCAGCAGCGATACCGGGATCATGATGGCGCCGACCACCAGTGCCACGATCTGCATCGAGGTGCGCCAGTCATGGCCGGAGACGAGCCAGGCCGCGAGCGGCGACATCGTCATCGGCGCCATGCCCATGCCGGCCGACACCAGCGAGACTGCGAGGCTGCGATGGGTGTCGAACCAGCCGGTGACGGTCGCCATCATCGGCGCGAAGATCGCCGCGCAGGAGGCGCCGACCAAGAGGCCGAACACGAACTGGAACGCAATGAGCGAGGTCGCATGGCTCGCCCCGAACAGGCTCAGCGCCAACACCGTCGAGCCCGTCAGCACCACCGGCCGCGGCCCGAACCTGTCCGTCGCGGTGCCCCAGGCCATGCTGGTGAAGGCCATCGCCAGAAAGCCGATCGTCATGGCGCTGGAGATGCCGGTCACCGACCAGCCGGTGTCCTTGGCGATCGGCTGCAGGAACACCGGCAGCGAAAACATGCCGCCGATCGCGACACAGCCAAGCAGGCCGCCGGCGGCGACGATCACCCAGCGATAGTAGGACGAGTTCATTTTCCTTGTCTCCCGTCAGTCTGTCTGAGTGAAAGACGATTGGGATTGGCGCGCGCCGACAGGCGACGGTACTTTAATTTTCCGGCGATCGCGACCGCGCCGCCGGTGCGCGGTTCCGCAAGCGCCGCCCCTGATGCGGCCTGTTCGCGCCTCATAACTCCAAAGGCTTCAGGAAAGCACCCGCATGCCCAAGATCGACATCGCCGCAGTGCCGGAGCGCAGAGGCTCCGGCTATCCCTCGCCCTTCAGTCTTCCTTGCGCCGAGCGCATCCGGCAGCGGCTCGGCAACGCCGGAGGCCTTTCCGATTTCGGCGTCAATTTGATGCGGCTGCCGCCGGGCAGCTGGTCGAGCCAGCGGCACTGGCATTCGCATGAGGACGAGTTCGTCTATTTGCTCGAAGGCGAACTGACACTGATCGAGGACGACGGTGAAACCGTCTTGCGCGCGGGCGATTGCGCCGCCTTTCCGAAAGGCAGCGGCAACGGCCATCACATGATCAACCGGTCGGACGCGATGGCCTTCTACCTCGAAATCGGCTCGCGCTCGCCCGCCGACCTCATCACCTGCTCCGACATCGACATGATGAGCCCGGCTTCCGACGGCCGGTTCCTGCACAAGGATGGCAAGCCCTATCCGGACAGCTAGTTCGGCCACGAGAACAAAAACCTCGAAAACAACCCCATGCACAGTAGGCGGGCGCTGCGGGATCAATGACTTACGATGTCGGTCATTTGCGATGCCGATCACTTGCGATACCAGGCCGCAATTTGACTCGTCGGGCAAAACACCGGCATCCTGTCATGATCCCGCCAACGCCATCGCATCAGCCCAGCTGAGCCCGCCTTGCGCCACGCCGCCACGCGCTGACGGTGAGCCAGATCGCCGAGACCAGGAAGTAGAGCGCGCCGACCGCAGCATAACCGGCGACATTCGTGATCGACGGAGCCGCGGGCATCGCGGCTTGAGCGATGAAGAAGCCGCCTGCCAGCGCTGATTGGCCACCGCTGAGCGCCATGGCCCACTGCGCGCCAAAACGCCTCCAGCGCCGGATTGCCGTCCCGAGCTGCAGCAATCCGGACAGGATCGCCCATGCACCGAACACGCCGAGCACCCAGTTCATGCTGACCTGCAAGGCAAGGACGACCGCGACTGTGGTCGCCAGACTGACCAGGACGTTCAGAGCCTGGGTGCGGTTCTGGCTGAGCCCACCGCTGCGCAGCGCGTCGAGCCAATTGGCCGCGGCGTCCCACGCCGGATAGGCGACGAGCAAAGCTCCGGCGACCGGCGCGGAGGACTGACCGACGGCAAACGCAGCGGCAACCCAGGCGACGGAAAACCCCGCGCGCGTGAAGTAGTACAGCCTCAGCCATTGCTCCTGACCGGCCGAATCCGGCTGATGATGATCTCTCATGACAGTCTCCTTACCTACTAGTTGGTAGTTTCTCGAGCGAAGCGAAATTGCATCGACGCAGGTGGCTTGCAGCTTGTGTGATTGTCGGGGGGCCCGCCGGGTGGATCTCAGCGCGTTGCGGACAGCCGCTCCAGCAGCGGCCGGGTGATGACACCGAACATCTTGGGATCGCCATAGGCACGCGCCGACAGCATCGCGCCGTGAACCGTGGCCATGAATCCTTCGGCCTCGACCCGCGCCGTGCCGGAAAGCTGTAGCCGCCCCTGCCGCTTGCCGCGCTCCATCACTGAGGTCAGCCAGGATGCCAGGGCGCGGAAATGGGCGCGCACTTCAAGCGCCACCTCCTCGGGCAGGAGCGGAAGCTCACTGGCAAGAAGCGCACACACGCAGAACGGAGCCGTCGCGTCCTTGATGCACGCCTCCCAATAGGCGAGATAGCTTTTGAGCTGTGCGCCGGGGTCCGGGATGTTGCGCTCGATGGCGGAGAGTCCCGCCGCGGCCTCCTCGCGATAGCGCGACACGAGGGTGCGGACCAGGTCGACCTTGCTGGCGAAATGGTGGTGGATGCTCGGCTTGCGGATGCCGACGATGTCGGCGATGTCGGCGTAGCTGAAGCCGTTATAGCCGCCGGCAATGATCAGCGTGCGCGCGCAGGCCAGAATGTCGTCGGCGGTCGAGGAAACGTTGGTCATGGCGCATGAACTACCTTCCAGTTGGTAGGGCGTCAAGAACGAGGTGCTTCAACCATCCGTGAGTGGTAGGAGCGTGCATGACCATCCGCCCCCTCGTCCGCTACCCCGACCGCCGGCTGGCGATTCCTGCCCGCCCCGTCACTGCGTTCGACGACGAGCTCCGCGAGCTCGCCGCGGACCTGCTCGACACCATGCGCGCCGCGCCCGGCATCGGCATCACGGCTCCGCATATCGGCGTGCCCTTGCGCGTCGTGGTGCTCGAGCTCGACGCCAAAGACGGCGCACGGACCTATGTCAATCCTGAGATCACATGGGCTTCGCCCGAGATGATCATGCACCGGGAGGGCAGCGTCTCGATGCCCGGGGTCAACGACGAGGTCCAGCGCCACGCCCGCGTGCGCATCAGCTACTGGGATCTCGACGGCACCATGCAGACCGAGGAGTCGGAAGCCCTGCGCGCCGTCTGTCACCAGCACGAGATCGATCAGCTCGACGGGATGTTCTGGATCCAGCGGCTGTCGCGGCTGAAGCGGGAACGGCTGGTGAAGAAGTTCGAGAAAATGTCGCGGGGGTGACCGTGACGCTAAGGCGGCTTCGCCACCTTGTTCGCGACGCCTTCAAGCCCTCTTCCCGCTCCGTTTGGTGACGGGAGCGTGACGACGCTCCCGCTTGCCGCGCGCGATCTCGGTCGCCAGCGCGTCCAGCTTCGGCTCCCAGAAATTCCTGAACTGACCGATCCACGCATCCACCGCGCGAAGCCCCGCAACGTCGACCGAATAGAGCCGCCTTTGCGCCTCCGCCCGAACCGTCGCGAAGCCGCTCTCGCGCAGCACCTTGAGGTGCTGCGACACGGCGGCCTGCGTGATTCCGAACTCCGCCCCGATCGCCTCGACGACCTCGCCGGACGCCATTTCCCCGGGCGACAGCAGCTCGAGGATGCGACGGCGCACGGGATCGGCGAGGACCTCGAAGACGTGCATCAGCTTCCTGTGCCTGGATGTGCGACATCGGGCGGCATCTCGCCGCGATAGAAGGCGATGGTGCGGTCCGAGCGCTGCTTCGCCGTGTCAGGGTCGACCCCGCTCGCGACATGCGCCTCGCGCCATTGCTCGCCGCTTCGTGTCATGAATTCCTTGCCCGCAGGAGATCCCATCCATGCCTCGGCCGTCTCATGGTCGACCGATGCCCCGGTGGCAACATATCGCTCAAGTCCGGCAATGGCGAGGTCCCAACCGATACCCACGGCGCCTGGGCCGAACTGATTCCAGTGATCCTCGATGATCGCGGTGTGCTCCAGCGTCAACCGCGCCTGATGTCGTTCTGCTGCGAGCTGGACGTCGATCCAGCTCATCGCACCACCGAATTCCCACGTCGCTGCAAAATGGGTCGGCGGCGTACATGCCGTGATGGTGCCGCCCGCATTGCCCTTGAGCTGGTACCTTCCGCCGAGCTGGAGGTCTCCCTCGACCGGCAAGAACCAGCGCGGAATGCGCTCCCTGCTGGTCACCGCGTCCCAAAGATCGTCAACGCTCGTCTCGTAAAGCCGCGTCAGTGTCACCGCGCTGGCCGGCTTGCCGTCTTTCTCGAAATTCCGCACCGAACGCGTCACAAGCCCCAAGACTCTGGCGACGTCGATCTCCATTGCATTCCTCCTTGTCGTTGATCGCAAGGGCAAATATCGATCTGCACTAATATAAGTCAAGTCTTATATTCACGACGTTCGACGCCTGGAATTCGGTGCCCCTCCTTCAGCGGCAGAAAAAGGTCCCCAACCGCCTCGTGCTCCGGCACCTCCGGGAAGAAGCTCCGCCGCTGGCAATAGATCGGGAAGTTGCGTGCTTCCCTACGCATCCCGCACGATACTGTTGAGATATTTTGCCGGAGGTTTGCCGAGCGCTTTCTTGAACATCGTGATGAAGGCCGCGACGGACTCGTAGCCGAGATCGGCCGAGACCTGCTGCACGCTGGCGCCGGCAGTGAGTTCTCGCAGGGCGACGATCAGGTGCAATTGCTGGCGCCAGCGCCCGAAGCTCAGACCCGTTTCCCTGACGACGAGACGCGCGAGGCTGCTCTCGCTGAGCGCGACGCGCTTCGACCATTCGGCGAGGGTCCTGCGGTCGGAAGGATCTTTTGCCAGCGCAGCCGCGATCCGCTTCAACCGCGGCTCGGACGAGAGCGGCAGATGGAGCTGCTGGACGGGCATGCGCGGCAGCTCGCGGAGCAGGACGCTCGCCAGGAGGTCCACCCTCGCCAAGTCATCCCCGACCTGATCGCACAACTCGACGATCAGCTCACGCAGCAGCGGCGAGATCGACAGCGTGCAGCATCGACCCGGCAGGTCCACGATGTCGGGCTCGATGTAGACGAAAAACAGCCGGGCATTCTCTGTGGCGAGGTTGCTGTGCTGCATGCCGCCGGGAATCCACACCGCGCAATGTGGCGGCACCATCCACAGGCCACTGGGAACGCGACATGTGACACCACCTCCCAACGCGAAGACCAGTTGTCCCTTGCGGTGGCTGTGATCGGGGACCTCCCCCTTGGTCCCCGTCACGTCAACGCGCACGGCGATGACCGGGGCGGAGCGATCGTCCACATCGAGGCTGGACCATGGAAAGCGAAGGGGTTGCCGCATGCTGCCGGTTTTTAGTCATTGATTGGCTAAATGTCTAAATTCAACGAGGGCGAAAGTCGATAGGTTGCTGCCAAACCTGCCGGGCGGCGGCCAGGCGCCTACCGATGACGGGATACGACCATGAATGCCTTCACGACCGCGACAGCAGCCGAACTCGGACGTGTGGTCCGCACCCAAGCCGGTTTCGTGCGCGGCGGCGTGCGGGACGCAAGCGGCGTGCTGTCGTTCAAGGGCATCCCCTACGCGGCGCCCCCGGTTGGACGGCTGCGCTGGTGCGCACCGCGGCCGCCAGCGCCTTGGGACGGCGTGCGAGATGCAAGTGTGTTTGGCGCAGGCTGTCTTTCAGCTCTCGAAAACGACCATCGGCCGGGACCGCGCGACGAGGATTGCCTCTATCTCAATGTCTGGACCACAGCGGAGCATCCGGACGAGAGGCGGCCCGTGATGGTGTGGATTCATGGCGGGGGCTTTCAATTCGGCTCCTCGGCCAACCCCGCGACCGACGGAGGCGCGCTGGCGGCCAGCGGGGTCGTCGTCGTCAGCTTCAACTATCGCCTCGGCGTCTTCGGCTTCCTCGCCCATCCTGATCTCGACGCGGAAGCGCCGTCGGGCAATTACGGCCTCAGAGACCAACTGGCGGCGCTGCGCTGGGTCAAGGCCAACATTGCCGGCTTCGGCGGCGATCCTGACAACGTCACCCTGTTCGGCGAGTCCGCCGGCGCCATGGCAGTCGGGATCCTGATGGCCTCGCCGCTCGCGCACGGACTGTTTCACAAGGCCATCGGACAGAGCGGCGCGTTCTGGGATGGCAAGCACGGGCCACTTCAGAGTTTTGAAGAAGCCCGCGCGCGCGGTCTCGCGTTCGCCCGGCAACAAGGCGATGAGTCCATCGCCGCCTTGCGCGCGATGCCGGCCGATCAGTTGAATGCAGCCGCACCATGGAGCTTCAAGGCCAGCCCCGTTGTCTCGGCATTCTCACCGAGCATCGATCATGATGTGGTGCCCGACGTACCCGCCCGCAGATTCCTGCGCGGCGAGCAGATGCACATCCCGTTGCTGGCGGGCTGGAATAGCGCGGAGGAATTCCCCTTCCCTGCGCAATCCCTGCCCGACCACTCGGCGCGCGCCTTTCTCACCGCGGCCGAGGCAATGTTCGGCGGGGAACGCATGGCCGATTTCCTGAAGGTCTACCCTGCCGCGACCGATGCCGAGGCGAAGGCCTCCGCGGCGGCCCTCACCGGCGACACCGTGATCGGCGAGCAGTGCTGGCAGTGGCTGCGGCTGCATCGGCGTCGCCGGCGCGCGCCCGCCTACGGCTATCTGTTCAGCTATACGTCGCGCTACACGCCGATCGCCTCGCATGTCACCGAAATCCCGTTCGTGTTCGGCACGCTGACGCCGCAACAGGTGATCGGCAGCACAGCGCCGCCGGCCGAGGAGGACCGCGCGCTGGCGCGGACGATGATGGGTTACTGGGTGAATTTCGCGACGCAGGGGAATCCGAACGGATCAGGCCTGCCACCCTGGCCCGCCTATGACGAGAACGACGTCGTGCAGATCCTCGATACGACGATCGAAGCCCGTTCCAATCCGCAAGCCGCCCGCTTCCGCTTCCTCGACAGTTTCAGGCAGGACGGCGTATTGCCGATGCGCTGGCGCGAGATGGCATAAGCGGCTTAACCGCCAACTCGATAGCGACCAGTCCGTCTCCTACGACCGAAACGGACAGGCCGCCGTCAGGTGCGCTATTTCAGCGGCAGGAAAAGCTCCGCGACCGCCTCATGCTCCGGCACCTCCGGGAACAAGCTCAGCCGCTGGCAATAAATCGGGAAGTCGCGCGCTTCCTCGCCGCTGGCCGGAAGCCAGTCGCGATAAAGGTAGAGCGCGGCGGGCTCCAGATTGTCGGTGTGGCCGACGACGCGCAGCACCGCGCAACGTCCGCCGGGGATCTCGCCGGCCTTGATCGCTTCGCCATTCGCCTGGATCGGCTGGTCGGTCCCGGCGCAGAGGTCCACGCTGTAATCGGCCGGCGAGGCGGGACGCCGCTCGGAACGCCAGACATTGAAGGTCGGACTTATCCTGGGGTGGAGGTTAGCCGCCCTGCGCCAGGCGATGAACCGCTGGATGGTGGCAGGAAGCGTCGCCGGGTCGCCCCGATGCTCCATGATCGCCACCCGTGTGGGCGGGACATCGCGGATCGTCACGTCGTCAGGGGTAAAGGTCTTCTGCATGAGCTTGCTCCTCGCGTTGTCGAGAGGCCCGAAGGCCGCAAGCCACGGCTCCCAGTCGGGAGATTTCCGGAACGACGACGGCGATTGCCCGAACCGTTGCCGAAAGGCGCGGGCGAAGGCGTCCGGTGCGTCGTAGCCGGCATCCATCGCGATGTCGGTGACGCTTTCGTCGTCCCTGTAGGCCAGCCGATGCGAAGCGCGCTTCATACGGGCAAGCTGAACATAGCGATGCACGGACAGCCCGAAGGTCGCCGTGAACTGCCGGTGGAAATGAAATTTCGAGAAGGCCGCAACAGCGCTCAGCGTGTCGAGGTCCAGATCAGCGTCAAGATGCCGGTCGATATGCTCCAGCACCCGCCGCATCCGATCCTGATAATTTTGCAGCGCCGCCTTCATCGTCCCTCCTCCGTGGCGGCTCCAGTTAGTCGCTGACGGCTGCGACGTGCTCGACCGATCTTGCGCTTTGGGGACTCGTAGGATGGGTAGAGCGCAGCGAAACCCATCATCGCTGGTGCTCCGCGAGAGAAGCCGATGGGTTTCGCTATCTCTACCCATCCTACAACCTCACCTCATCCGCCCGCAATCAGCGCCTTTGCCAGCGCCATGTAGGCCGGCAGCGTCACGGGATCGTTGGCGGCGTTGCCCGCGACAGGGTGCGAGGCGTAGCGCGCGATCACCATCTCGGCCTTGGGATCGACGTAGATGCCCTGGCCGTGGACGCCGCGCGCCATGTAGGCACCGTGGGGGTTGTGCGTCACCCACCATTGATTGCGATAGGAGGCACCTGGCAACGTGGTGTAGCCGGCGGGCTTGAATTTCTCGGGATCGCCGCCGCGCGAAATGTCCTCGACAACGGACGACGGCACGATCTGGCGGCCATTAAAACGGCCGTGATTGCGCATGGTCTCGCCGAAGCGGGCGAGATCGCGCAAAGTGGTCGAGAGACCGCCGCCGCCGCTCTCGGTGCCGATGCGGTCGACGTGATAATGCGCGTCCTCCTCCGCGCCGATTTGCGTCCAGATCCGCTCGGAGAGAAGATCGGACAGCGTCAGGCCGCTGGCGCGCCGGCAGATCCAGGCCAGCACGTCGGTGTTGACGGTCTTGTAGGCGAAGGCCTTGCCGTGCTCGCCCTGCTTCTTCTGCGCGACGAGGAAATCGAAAATGGTGGTCGGGCCGTCATAATCAGGCGGGATCGGCGCCATGCCGTTGGCGCGCCGCAAGCCCCAAACATGCGAATTCCTGTCGGTGTAGACTTCGGTGTATTCGAGGCCGGTCGTCATATCCATGACCTCGTGCACGCGCGCATCGCCAAATGCGCTCGCCTTCAGCTCCGGTACATAGTCCGTGACCGGTGCCTGCGGATCGATCTTGCCCTCGGTGACCAGAATGCCCGCGAGCACGCCGGTGAAGGATTTCGTTACCGACATTCCGATATGCGGCTTGTGCGGCTTCAACGCACCGAAGTAGCGCTCGTAGATCAGCTTGCCCCGATGCAGCACGGCGATGCCGTCGGTGTAGGTCTCCTCCAGCACTTTCGCGAAGGTCATGGGACGGCCGTCCATCGTGGTCGAGGCGACCGCGCCGATGTCGTGGTCCTCGCGCGGCAGCGGCGATGCCGGTCCCGCCCCGCGCCAGACGTTCACGGTCGGCACCAATTGGCGGATATTGCTCCAGGCCCAGCGCAGCTCGGGGAAGCTGCGGAACGAGCCGTCCTGGAAGGTGATCGTCCGCTCCGGCGCCGGCGGGAAGCCCTTCATCCAGCCGAGCGTTTCGGGATCGGTCTCAGCGGCGGTTGCGGGGGCGTGATTGGCGGTGGTCGCGACGGACATGAAGGCAGGCTCCGGAGAGGACGATGTGGCTGGCGTATCATGAGACAGCGCAACCCACATCCCGCGTTTGTGCCGGGGTGCTGTGCAGTGCCCCCTGATGACGACAGGTCCGACCACCGCCCGCTCGCAGTCTCGTGAACGGCGCTGAGGCATCTCGATTGACCTGTCTCAAAGTGACGAATTGGGTTGTGATCCATCCTTTCATCAGCAGTCCCGTCGGAAGCGCATGAAGGCAGCCGGCACCAAGCACTGCACGATGCCTGGAGCGAGAACGACACATGGCCTACGCAACCACCTACCCCTACACGGGTGAAGTCCTCGAGACATTCCCCACCGCCACCGATGCCGAGGTCGCCCGCGCGATCGACGCGGCGCATGCGGCCTTCCTTGCCTGGCGCGAGACGTCCTTTGCCGCGCGCGGCGCGATCCTGCAAAAGGCAGCCGACCTGCTGCGCAAGGACGCCGACGCCTACGCAAAGCTCCTGACGCTCGAGATGGGCAAGCTGTTCACCGAAGCGAAGGCCGAGGTCGAATTGTCCGCGAAGATCTTCGAATATTACGTCCAGAATGCCGAAAGCCTGCTCCGGCCGGAGAAATTGACTGTCGCCGATCCCGCCGAGGGCGAGGCCGTCATCGTCTGCGAGCCGCTCGGCGTGCTGCTCGCCATCGAACCCTGGAACTTCCCTTACTACCAGATCGCCCGCATCATCGCCCCGCAGCTTTCGGCCGGCAACACCATGCTGCTGAAGCACGCCTCCAACGTGCCGCAGAGCGCGGCGGCGTTCGAACGGCTGATGCGCGAAGCGGGGCTGCCCGAGGGCGCCTTCATCAATCTCTACGCGACCCGCTCGCAGGTCGAGACGATCATCAACGATCCGCGCGTCCATGGCGTGGCGCTCACGGGCTCGGAAGATGCCGGCGCGGTCGTCGCCGCGCAGGCCGGCAAGGCGCTGAAGAAGTCGACCATGGAGCTCGGCGGCGCCGACGCGTTCGTCGTGCTCGCCGACGCCGACATGGCCAAGACGATCAAATGGGCGGTGTTCGGCCGTCACTGGAACGGCGGTCAGGTCTGCGTCTCATCCAAGCGCATGATCATCGTCGATGCAGTCTATGACGAATTTCTTGCGCGCTACCGCGAGGGCGTGGCCGGCCTCAGGGCGGGCGACCCCTTCGCCCCCGAAACCACGCTCGCGCCGCTCTCTTCGCAGGCCGCGGCCGACGAGATCAAGGAGAAGATCCGCCAGGCCGTTGCGCATGGCGCCAAGGCCGAGCAGGTCGGCCCGCCCGTCCCCAACCAGGGCGCCTTCGTGCAGCCGACGATCCTGACCGATGTCGCCGACGACAATCCGGCGCGCTACTGGGAATTCTTCGGCCCCGTCTCGATGCTATTTCGCGCCAGGGACGAGAATGATGCCGTGCGCATCGCCAATGATTCCCCGTTCGGCCTCGGCGGCTCGGTGTTCACCTCCGACACGAAGCACGGCGCGGACGTCGCCAGGAAGATCTCGACCGGCATGGTGTTCGTCAACCATCCGACCAAGGTCGAGGCCGACCTGCCCTTCGGCGGCATCCGCCGCTCCGGCTACGGACGCGAATTGCTGGGGCTCGGCCTCAAGGAGTTCGTCAATCACAAGCTGATCGACGTCGTCGACATCGACGCCCGGTTCTGACGGCGCGTCGTGCGTCACCCGCGCCGTGCGTGGCGCGGGTGACGTGCGATGGATGGGTCGGGCGATGGATACCCGTCGCTCCGGCTGCGGCTTACCCCTTTCGCCCCGTGCGCTTCTTTGCCTTCGCCGCGCGCTTGCGCCCCGGGGCTGCTCGCGCGGGACCGCGTTCCGCGCGGCCGCCCGTGTCGGCGGTCAGCTCGGGACGCAGCCTCGCAAGCTTGGCGCGGTCCGGCAGCAGGTCCGCGAAGCCGTCGAGCACCCGCGGCGCGGGCGCACCGTCGCCGGCGACGGCCAGTGCACCTGCCGGCGCCGCGGTCTGGCTGAGCGCCTGCAAGCGCCGGCACGCCTCGCCGAGGTGATAGGCATCGCCGCCGAGCGCCACCCATTTGCCGACCTCGGGATGCAGCACGAGATTGGCCGAATGGTTGTCGCTGGCGCTGGACGGATAGTCGACGAACACGTCGATCCCCGACTGCACGCCCACCATCACGCCCTGCGCCGACCACGACACGGCGACGTCGACGCGGTAGCGGCCCGGTCGCTCGAAGGCAAAGCCCGCCGTGCTCCAGAACACCTTCGCCGAGGCCGTGACGCTCTTGCCGGGCTCGAGCTCGCTCAATTTTGCGTGCTCGCACAGGATCACGAAGGGCCTCACCGGGCGCTCGCGCCCCTCGGCATCGGTGACCGTGATCGACGCGAACAGGGCCTCGATGCCGACGTCGTTCGGCGCGCGCAGCGACACGCCGCTGGTGTTCGTCATCGTCCAGGTCAGATCCAGCGGCTGGCCGAGCGCGACGCGGTCGGTCGTAGCCGTCACCGCAAGCGTCAGCTCGGAAGGTTCGAAGTCGTGCCGGTCGGCGGCCTGCGGCGCGCCGGTCGGGAACCAGCTTGCGAACGGCCATCCGCCCGGACGAATGACCGGATCCGGCATGTGGTTCAGGTGATGACGGACGTTGGTGTTGTGCGCGAGCTTGATCTGATCCGGGAACACGCCGGGCTCGCCGGTCGCGGGACCTCCGAGCACGTCCGCCACGCTCGGCGTCGTGGTCATGATCGAGTTGTCGGCCGCCGTCTCCTGCTCCTGGTGGATCTGGTTCAGCGTGTGCGTCAGCTCGTGGGTCGCACTGCGCAGGAACGCACGCGGCACGTCGCGCTGCTTCCTGTTCGCGGCGAGACCAAAGTTCGACGAGTCCGAGGTGGGATAGCCGTCATCGGAGAAGCTCGCGCAGCCCTCGCGGGGAACGCCGATCTGGTCGTACATGATGCCGCGCGAGCAGCCGAGCTTCGCAGGCACGACGATCATGTGCACGCGCCATTCGGCGTCCAGATTCGTCGCCGGATTGCGCACGGTCGTCATCAGCGCGTGCAGATCCGCAGAGCTCCAGCAGTTGGTCGGCACCACGCCTGATGGCACCGGGACGTTGAGCTGGTCCTGCACCACCGTGAGCTGCCAGCCGGTCCTGGCGAAGATCGTGTCGAAGAACTCCGTGCCGCCGGCGCCGTCGGGCACCGGCGCGGGCCGCACGGCGCCGACCAGCGTATCGATTTCCAGCGTCGCTCTGCGGAAGAATTTCGACACCCAGGCGAGCGTGACGCTGCCCTTGTCCACACCGCCCTCGAACAGCCGGCCCTCGTAGAACGGTCCGCCGGTCAGGGAGAACGGAAACGGCGCCGGCACCTTCGCAAGCTTCATCGTCACGGTGCGCGACGGCGTCGCCGGGAACGTGCCCTTGAACTGGCCGACCGGCGGCTGCGTGTAATTGAACTGCTCGGCGACGATGGTGAGCTCGCACTTCTTCGGCAGCGGGACCGCGACCGGCGCGGACACGCTGGTCACCCTGAGATAGGAGTGATAGCGCGCGCAGGGGAAGATGGGGATCCTCGGCCTGCGGATCGGGAACGGAATAGCCGGCTCGTCGACCGCGCTGAGCGAACCGGCGAGGCTCGTCAGCCCCGCGTCCGCTGTGGCTGCATCTCCGTCCTTGTTCCCCACCGGCGGCAACGGATGGGGGATAGGACCGATCACCGGCCGCTTCGAGTAGAGATCGCCGCTGACGATCAGATGATCCGCGCCGCCGTCTGGCGCCGAGCGATCGACGCGCAGCGTGCCTTCGAAGGACACGAAGCCGGCCGTCGGCCTGAAGTTGATCTGGTAGCAGCCTTCGCGAAAGTCGAGCCTGCATAGTCTGAACGGCGGAAACGGCTGCAGATCGGTCGCGGCCGGCTGGTCGCCGGAATCGTCGTCGCTGATGCTGATCTGACGCGACAGCGGCACCTGCGGCTTCATCGCCGGCTCGACCGATGCTCCGGTCATCTTCGCAAGGCTGCCACTCGATTCATGCTCTGAGCAATTGCACATGTCGTAATCTCCTCGTTGAAATGACGAGGCGATCGACGTGAGCATCGGGCTCGTTCGCGGGTACGCCCGCGTTATCTCAAGTCAGCTGTGGCGTGCGCAGTCCTACGCGCGCCGATAGGTCACGACACAGCCCTCGGAATCCGTAAACTCAAACCGGTCGGCCTCGAGTGAAATGCGATAGGTCACAAGTTCATCGCTGGCCGTCCCGACGACGAGTGTGTTGGAATCCTCGAGACGGTAGATTCCCGCGTCCCACCACACCATGCCCTGCCCCTCGCCGCGCATGCCGCGGTAGGTGCCGGTCGAGAATGTGAGGGTGGCGGGATATTTGTCCGCACACGCAGCCGCCGTGGTTTTGGTCCACGTACCAACCATGCTCTGTTCGTGTTTGTCAGCCATAGTGTCTCCATAGCTCTCATGAACCGACGCAATCGGCCGGTTGATGGCTATTTCAACATGTCGTTCTGGCGTGTGCAGCTCATTTCAGCTGATGTGGCGGCGGGCATCTCAATAAACCCAATTCACCACGTACAATCACAGCAGGTGTTCTGTCGCATGATTGACGCAAGCGTGCGTGTGAGATGCTTCACATGAGGGTGCGACAATTGAGCGCCGAGAGGCTTGCGTCAACGCTAGACCTACTCCGTCATCAACCGGCTCGGCCAGCCCACGCGGACGAGCAGGTCGTCGGGGCCATTTAGCGCGAATTCATACATGCCCCACGGCTTGTGCTCGGCCGCGCGGCTCGGCTCGACGATCTCCGGGCACATCGCCGCGGCAAGGCCGCGGACCCGGGGCGTATAGACGTAGACGCCAAACGGGTTGCTCCCCGGAATGAGCCAGCCTTCCACCGCCTGCTGCAAATGCACCTCGCCACCAACACCATCTGACAGCATCCGATAGTCTTCGTAGCCTTGATCGACCGGCCTGAAGAAGCCGAGCCTGTTCCACCACCGTTCCGCTGCATCGAGGTCGTTGCAGGGAATGATTGCGACTACGCTCGACGTCTGCCGCTCGTCCATGGCGCTGCTCCGTTGAATATCATGCAATGATTGCACCCTAGCAGGCGTCGATGAACTCCTGAATGCGATCCGCCACGATCCGTCCCGCGCGGCTGTCGAGGTGCACGCCATCGGTATGGAACCGCCATCCATTCATGCGCGAGACCCAAACGACGACCTAGCCGGGCGACAGGCAAGCACAGCAGGCAATCGCTTCAGCGCATTGTAGGCCAGGTCACCACCGACACCGAAGTTCTCGAACTTGACCTGCGCGTTGCGCGGCCGGGCGCGCAGCTCGGCGATCCAGTCAAAGGCCTGCCCTTTGCCTGCCGTGCTGCTCGATCCGAGGCACGCCACGGTTTTCTGCTCGAATACCGTCATGGTGCTATCGCTCCCGCCGAAGCGTGAACTCCGGCGACATGATACCGATCCCGCAGAACACCAGCCGCAGCAGACTGACAGGGAGGCATGAGCCCCCGCTTGGCGCTTGCCGTCAGCCATAAATTCTATATATTCGGAATATGCCGAATATGTCAAACAAGACCAACAAGGACGAGCAGCGGTTCACGGAGGACGTGGCACGGCTGCTCACGCCCTGGGGCGTGCCGCCCGTCGCCGCCCGTCTCTATGGCTATTTGCTTCTCTGCCCCCGCCCCGTCAGCCTCGATCAGATCACCGAAGACCTCGGGATCAGCAAGAGCAGCGCAAGCGTAGCCGCTCGACTGCTCGAGAGTTACACGCTGGCGCGTCGCCATAGCGAACCTGGGACGAAGCGCGCGCTCTATGCCGTGGCAGACGATTACGAAGCCATGGTCCGGCAGCAGAATCGTCTGCTCGACGCGTTGGCCGGGCAGTTGAACGCCGGAGCTGAAATAGCTGCGTCCAAGGCGGCAAGCGCACGCCTCAGGGAGATGGCCGACTTCTACCGGGTCATGCGTGGCGCCATGGAGGACGCCATCAGCCGCTGGACGCGTGGCCGACGACGGCAATGAGGAATCCCGCAGCGGCGCTGACCGTGCGGAAGACTCCGAACCTTCGACGGGAAAGGCAGAAAAATGGGTCTCGTTCTCAATCTCATCGTTCAGACGATCGTCTGGTTCGGCTTCATGGGCGCGATCATCTTTGTTGCTGCAGGCACGACGGACTACACCGGCGGATGGCTCTATCTCGGCGTGATGGTCTTATCCTCAGTCGTGTTTGGGACAATCATGGCGCGCGTGGATCCGAGCCTGCTCAGAGAACGCCTCAAGCCGCCCGTGCAGAAAGATCAGCCGCTCGCGGACAAGCTGATTCTCATCCCGATCCTGCTCGTCATATTTGGAGGAATGGGCTTCATGGCGGCGGATGCGGCGCGCTGGCGCTGGTCGGCAATGCCATCTTCCGTGCAGTGGGCGGGCTGGGGGCTCCTGCTGGCGGCGATGTTGTTCATTTACTGGATCATGCGCACGAACAGCTTCGCGGCGCCGGTCGTGAAACTGCAAAAGGACCGCGGGCAGGCCGTCATCACAACAGGCCCCTATGCCATCGTCCGCCATCCCATGTATTTCGGCACGCTCTTCTACGTCGCCGGGACATCGCTGGTGCTCGGCTCGTGGTGGGGACTTCCGACGGTCCCCATCCTCGCCCTGTTGTTTGGCATCCGGATCGGCATCGAGGAGCGGACGCTGCGCGCGGGCCTCGAGGGCTATGACGACTACGCGCGCCGTGTGCGCCGGCGCCTGATTCCGTTCATCTGGTGAGACGGTACGTCCTGCATGGCAACGCGAGAACGATCGCCTGCTATTGCTGACACAACATCGCCTTAGTACGACGCTGCATCAGTCGCGCGATACGGACAGCCCCGCGAGAAGCGGCGCGTACGCGGTGAGCCTGCGGGATACGAACTCGGTGAAGAGCCGCACGCGCTTCGTCTTGCGTGTCTCGCCCTGTGTGAGAAGCCAAACCGTTCCGTACATGTGCAGGTCGGTGCCCGGCACCCTCACCAGCAGGGGGTCGGCATCGCCGACGAAGCACGGCAGTGTCGTGATCCCGAGCCCTTGCCGTACGGCAGCGATCTGCGCGCCGGCATCCGTGACCCTGAACGGACCGCCCGTGGTGCGAACCTCACCCTCGCTGGCCCAATCCGGAATCCCATGCATGCTGATGACGATCCACCTGACAGGATCAGGCGCGCCCGCACGCCACGCGGCCAGTCGATCCCTGGACATGTAGACGGCGCCGAACAGCTCCGGTCCCTTCAGGCCGTGAAGATTGAGCGGCAGGGTCTTGCGGTCGTAGACGACGCGGATCGCGACGTCGGCCTCCCGGTTGGTCAGATTTGCCAACTCGCCGAACGACAGGATTTCCATCTCAATGTCCGGATGCAGACGCGCGAAATCGGCGAAATCAGGCATGAGCAGGTGTGTCGCCAGCGGCGGCGCCAGCGTCACCCGCAGAAGCCCGCGCACGCTCTGGTCGCGCCCGAAGACGCGCGTCTCCAGCAGGTGCGAAGACGTTTCCATCTGGTCCGCGAACTCGAGGACCTCCTCGCCTGCAGCCGTCAGGCGGTAGCCCGAAGGCAGCTTTTCGAACATATGGACCCCGAGGCGCTCCTCGAGCTGGGCGATGCGTCGCAGCACGGTCGCGTGGTTCACACCGAGGCGCTCGGCGGCAGCCCGCACCGAGCCTCCGCGCGCGACGGCAAGAAAGTAACGAACGTCATCCCAGTCGATCATGGTGCAATCCCGCACCGCACGGTGCGCCTTCCAAAGCCCGTGTCCAACACATCGAGCGGCGTCTCGTATTTGGGTAGCACGGGCAGCGATCACAGCCCCATGCCGGCAAGTACGGCCCAATTCCGACCGGCGGACACCGCTCGTCGCGGCTGGCGTCGATCGTCCAGCCGGTTCGATTTCGCACCACCGATGTGCGCGCTTCCGCACTCAACACCTGACCCCTGCGGACCCATTTCGAGGTTCTCGGAGGCAGATGCTGCCCCGACACCACGAATGGAGAAGTCATGGGAAAGCTTGAAGGTAAGGTCGCAGTCGTCACGGGTGGATCGAGCGGTATGGCGCTGGCGAGCGCCAGGCGGTTCGTTGAAGAAGGCGCCTATGTTTTCATCACGGGCCGGAGGCAGCAGGCGCTCGACGAGGCCGTCAAGCTGATTGGCCGGAACGTGATCGGCGTGCGCGGCGACGCGGCCAATCTCGACGACCTCGACCGTCTGTTCGACACGGTCAAGCGGGACAAGAGTAGGATCGACGTCCTCTACGCGAGCGCCGGCATGGGGGAAGCCGTTCCGCTCGGCGAGATTACCGAGCAGCATTTCGATGCAACCTTCGGCCTGAATACGCGCGGCACGCTGTTCACGGTTCAGAAGGCGCTGCCGCTGTTCCGCGATGGCGGATCGATCTTCATGACCGGGTCCGTTGCGTCGGTGAAAGGCTTTCCCGGTTACGGCGTGTATGCGGCGAGCAAGGCGGCGTTGCGCTCATTTGCACGCACCTGGCTCAACGAACTGAAGGGCAGAAACATCCGGGTGAACGTGCTGAGCCCGGGGCCGATCGCCACACCGATGCAGGACCAGGTTCTCACCGAGGACGCGAAGCGGATGTTCGAATCCCTGATCCCCAGGGGAACGATGGGTCGTCCTGAGGAAATCGCGGCGGTCGCGCTGTTTCTGGCGTCAGACGATTCAAGCTTCGTGAACGGGGTGGAGTTGTCCGTCGACGGCGGCTTCTCGGCCATCTGAAAACAGGAGACGTATGATGAGCTACGCAATCATAGGATTCGGCAAGATAGGCCAGGCCCTCGCCCACGCCTTCGCCCGCAAGAACATCGACGTATCAGTTGCAAGCCGCCGGCCGCCCGAGGCGTTGGCGCCGCAGGCTCGGGCGATTGGCCCCACGGTCGTCGCCAGGTCGCTGCGGGACGCGCTCGAGGCCGACACGATCATCCTGGCGGTCCCGTTCGGGGAGCATCGCGCGGTTGCGAAGGCCCTGCCGAACTGGAAAGGCAAGACAATCATCGACGCGACGAACGGCTTTGGAGAAGAGCTGGACGGTCTTCTCTCCTCCGCCGTCGTCGCAAAGGCGTTCACCGGCGCCAGGCTCGTGAAAGGTTTCAATCACCTGGGTGCGGCCACCCTGGTGACCGATCCGGTCGTCGAGGGCGGCCACAGGGTCGTCTTTCTGTCCAGCGACGACGAGGACGCGACCGCTCCCGTGGCGGCCCTGGCCAAGCAACTCGGCTTCGCGCCCGTCAAGCTCGGAAAGCTCAACGAGGGCGGCGCGCTGGTGCACGCACGCGGCCGCACCTGGGGCCCGCTGGTCTTCCAGGATTTGTTCAGGAAGGAGCAGTAATCGATCTATGGCTGTGATCGACGCCGAGAACCGGTCGCGCGCTGACTTCTTCGAATATTACGGTGACAGTGAATTCAACTCGCAAGCCTTCTTTAGCGAGCGATAGTCAAATGCACTGTCACCGTAATCCCGATCCCTCAAACTGAGACTTCGGCTCACCGCTTCCGACCTTTCTGCACGCCGCAGTACGCCACATTGCGCTGTTCGCGGAAGCGCGATAGTTTTCAGACCTCGATCAGGCTTATGTGACGACGCGACCGGGAAGAAATGAGATAGACGCTCCAAAACCACGCCAAACTGCCCGATGACAACCGGTCCCCTACTCCCACTCAATCGTCCCGGGCGGCTTGCTGGTCACGTCGTACACCACCCGGTTCACGCCCTTCACCTCGTTGATGATGCGCGTGGCGGTCTCGCCTAAGAACTTCATGTCGAACTGGTAGAAGTCCGCGGTCATGCCGTCGGTGGAGGTGACGGCGCGCAGACCCACGACGTAGTCGTAGGTGCGGCCGTCGCCCATGACGCCCACCGTCTTCACGGGGAGCAGCACCGCAAAAGCCTGCCAGATGTCGTCGTAGAGGCCGTGCTTGCGGATCTGGTCGATGTAGACGGCATCGGCCTTGCGCAGGATGTCGAGCTTGTCGCTTGTGATGTCGCCGGGGCAGCGGATGGCAAGGCCCGGGCCCGGGAACGGGTGGCGGCCGACGAAGATTTCGGGAAGGCCGAGCTCGCGCCCTAGCTTGCGGACCTCGTCCTTGAACAGCTCGCGGAGCGGCTCGACGAGCTTCATGTTCATGCGTTCAGGGAGACCGCCGACATTGTGGTGCGACTTGATGGTGACCGAGGGGCCGCCGGTGAAGGAGACGCTCTCGATCACATCAGGATAGAGCGTGCCTTGCGCCAGGAAGTCGGCGCCGCCGATCTTCTTGGCCTCGGCCTCGAACACCTCGATGAAGAGGCGGCCGATGGTCTTGCGCTTGGTCTCGGGGTCGGTGACGCCTTCGAGTTCGCCCAAAAACTGCTTCGACGCATCCACGTGCACGAGCGGGATGTTGTAGTGGTGGCGGAACAGGTCAACCACCTGCTCGGCCTCGTTGAGGCGCATCAAGCCGTGATCGACGAACACACACGTCAGCTGGTCGCCGATGGCTTCGTGGATCAGCACCGCCGCGACGGCCGAATCGACGCCGCCGGACAGGCCGCAGATCACCTTGCCCTTGCCGACCTGGGCGCGGATCTTGGCAATCTCCTCTTCGCGGAAGGCGCGCATGGTCCAGTCGCCGGTGAGGCCGGCGATCTTGCGCACGAAGTTGCGGATGAGCTTGGCGCCGTCGGGCGTGTGCACCACTTCGGGGTGGAACATCAGGCCGTAGTACTTGCGCTTCTCGTCCTGGATGATCGCGAAGGGCGCGTTCGGCGAGGTGCCGGCCACCGAGAAGCCCGGCGGCATCTTGGTGATGCGGTCGCCATGGCTCATCCAGACCTGGTTCTTGCTGCCTGATGACCAGACGTCCTCGAACAGCTTGCTCTCGGCCTTCACCTCGACATCGGCGCGGCCGAATTCGCGGTGATGGCCGCCCTCGACCTCACCGCCGAGCTGCGCCGCCATGGTCATCTGGCCGTAGCAGATGCCCATCACGGGCACGCCGGAGGCGAAGATCAATTGCGGGGCGCGGGGCGAGCCGGCCTCGTGCACCGACTCCGGCCCGCCGGAGAGGATCACCGCCTTCGGCTTCATCTCCAGAAAAGCCTGTTCGGCCTTGTTGAACGGGACGATCTCGCAATAGACGCCGTCCTCGCGCACGCGACGCGCGATCAGCTGCGTCACCTGGCTGCCGAAGTCGACGATGAGAATCTTGTCATGCGCCGAGGCCACGGAGGGCGTCGACGCGGAGCGGTCGTTCTGTGCTGCTGTCATGGCAAGCAGATACGCGACCACGCCCCGGCCCGCAACCGCGCAGGTTTGCGCGCCCACATTCTTCTTTGGGCATGGACAAACGGATATAGGTAAGTATTATTGACCTAATTTGCCCCACCCTTCAACCAGGGGCCGATCAGGGAGAATGCCATGTCACAGCACCATCAGCCATCGACGCTTGCCGCGCTCGGCCGGACCTGGGTCGAGGCCTGGAACGCGCGCGATCTCGAACGCGTGCTGACGCTCTATGACGAGGACACCGTGATGACCTCGGACCGCATCCCGGTGATGGGATTCGATGCCTGCGGCACCGTGCGCGGCAAGGATGCTTTGCGGGCCTATTGGGGCAAGGCGCTCGGGCTGCTGCCGGAGCTGCACTTCTCGCTGATCGATGTGTTCGTCAGCCCGGATAGCGTCGTGGTGTTTTACGCGAACGAGCGGGGCAAGAAGATCTGCGAGTATCTGCGGGTGAATGACGCGGGTCTGATCGTGCAGGGGTCGGCGAACCATCTGGTGGGGTGACGTCTCGCCGTGTTGAACGGTGCCGCCCCACCCACCGCCGTCATTCCCCGCAAAAGCGGGGAATCCAGTACGCCGCGGCTTCTCCGTATCACGGCACGGCCTCTGGAATACTGGATCGCCCGCTCCAGTGCGCAAGTGCGCACAAGGCGGGCGATGACACCGTGAGCGGGGCGCGAGCGTGCCCCCAGCCCGTCATCGCGAGGAACTCGCGACAAAATTGCGGAGCAATTTTGCGCTGACGCGACGAAGCAATCCAGACGGCCTCCGCGGATGCATTTCTGGATTGCTTCGCTGCGCCCGCAATGACGGAGACTGCGGCGGCAGCGTACGCTAACACCGGCATTGCCGGCTCTGAGACAGGACCTCCCAATGAAACTCCCCACCTCCCCCTTCACCGTCACCGACTGGAGCAAGGTCGAGCCGACCAAGCATGCCGGCGAGACCGGCCAGGCGCTGTGGCGCACGCTCAACATCGGCGATCTCCGGGTGCGGATGGTCGAGTATTCGCCGGGTTATCTCGCCGACCATTGGTGCGACCGCGGCCACGTCATCTTCGTGGTCAAGGGCGAGCTCGATTCGGAGCTGCGCGACGGCCGCAAGTTCAAGCTCACGGCGGGGATGAGCTACCAGGTCTCCGACTTCGGCGACGCCGCGCACCGGTCCTCGACGGCCACCGGAGCGACGCTGTTTATCGTCGATTGAGATGCGCCGGAGCGGTTAATTTGCACCGCAAAATAGAAAATCCGGGCGAGGTGCCGGGTGGCGGGTGGTGCCTTGAAGTGGCCCAAAATTCTCGCTATATTGTGATCATCGATACTTGGCCGAACGACTGGGCCGCTTCGCCTCGTCTAAGACAGGCGCGCACGCTTCAGATGATTTCTCCAAAACATCGACTCATCAGGACTATGGGCGCAGTGCTGCGTACCGGTCCGCGTGCGTATCCTCTCTAACTAACTAAAGGAAATTCCCATGGCTATGGGCACCGTGAAGTGGTTCAACACCCAAAAGGGTTATGGTTTCATCCAGCCGGACGACGGCCAGAAGGACGTGTTCGTGCACATCAGCGCCGTCGAGCGCGCTGGCCTCTCCTCCCTCAACGAGGGTCAGAAGGTCTCGTTCGACATCGTCGCCGACCGTCGCAGCGGCAAGTCGTCGGCTGATAATCTCCGCGTCGGCTAATCGCCAACGCACCAGCGCTTCTGACCACGGACGTACCGGCAGAGCGCGAGAACTGGAAAGCCCCGTGACCGGGATTCGGTCTGCGGGGCTTTTGTTTTTGGGGGGCCCAACGGCCGTCATTCCGGGGCGCCCGGAGGGCGAACCCGGAATCCATCGCGCGGCGGCCCCTGCGGCTCGATGGATTCCGGGTTCTCGCTTCGCGAGCCCCGGAATGACAACGTTGATCAGGCGGTCTTCTTCAGCACCGAGACGAAGAAGCCGTCCGTCCCCGTCCGGCGCGGCGTCATCAGCCAGCCCTCGGGCGATTGCAGCGCGGCTTTTGCGAAATCTTCCGCCTTGTCCCAGAGCACGCTCGCGATCTGCTCGGGTGGGACCACCGCGAACTCCGGGTGACGGCCGATGAACGCCCTCACCTGCTCGCCGTTCTCTTCCGCCAGCACCGAGCAGGTGATGTAGGCGATGCGGCCACCTAGCTTCACCAAGGGCACGGCGCGCTCCAGCACCTCGGCCTGGTCGCGCAGGCGAATCTCCAGCGCACCCGGCCGCATCCGCCATTTGGCGTCGGGGTTGCGGCGCCAGGTGCCGGTTCCCGTGCAGGGGGCGTCGATCACAACGAGATCGGCCGTGGCACTGATGTCGGCCAGCGGATCGGCCTCGCCCTTGGGCGTGCGGACATCGGCATTGTGGACGCCGGCGCGCGACAGGCGTTCGTGAATGGGCGCAAGCTGCCGCTTGTCACTATCGGTCGCGATCAGCCGGCCCTTGCCCTGCATCATGGCGGCGAGCGCCAGCGTCTTGCCGCCGGCGCCGGCGCACAGATCGATCACCTGCTCGCCGGGTTTTGCCGCGGTGAACTGGGCCGCAAGCTGCGATCCCTCATCCTGCACTTCAACGGCGCCCTTGATGAAATCCTCCTCGGCCTGGATGCCGGGGTTGCGCGCATCGGCGGAAAGCTCGATGCGCAGGCCGGTTGCAGACCAGGGCGTCGGTTTCGCATGAAGATGAGCAAGCGCCCGCAGCACCTTGTCACGATTGGACTTTAGCGTGTTGACGCGCAGGTCCAGCGGCGCCCGGCTCGCCATCGCGGCCGCCTCCGCCGCACGGTCCTCGCCGAACACCTTTGCCAGATGCGGATCGAGCCATTCGGGGTAGTCGCCGGCGATCGCAGCGGGAGCGTCCCTGAGGGAGCGATGGCTGAGCGCCGCCTGCTCGGCCTCCGTCAGCGGCGCCGGCGCAAACCGGCTGCCGTCGAACAGGGCGGCCATGGTGGCCGCGTCCATGTCGCGCTCGAGGCGGAGCATGCCGATCAGCCGCGCCCGCGCGGTGTCGGCGTCCATCAGGAAGGCGCTCGAGGCATAGCGGCGCAGCACGTCCCAGACGAGGCCGGCAATCGCGGCGCGGTCGCCGGAGCCGGCGAAGCGGTGCGCGGTGCCCCACTCCTTCAGTGCCTTGGCCGCGGGCACGCGGTCTCTCTCGATGGTATCGATCAGTTCGATGGCTGCGGACAGCCGGGCAGCTGGGGTCATTTCAAATCTTTCAGATGAAATCCGACCGTTAAAAGTCAGATCAACAAGAGCATTCTCAGCGCGAAGTAGATCCACATCACCAGCAGCACCAGTACGCCGGCGAGCCAGATCGTCGAGCGGCGGCCGAGATCGTTCGAGGAGACGAACACGCCGGCATGGGCGAACCGTGTCACCACGAACACCCATGACATCAGCACGATGAAGAGATCGACATGGCGCAAGGGGAGCGCCAGCGCGATCAGGGCGTAGAACAGCAACGGCAGCTCGAACTGGTTGCGGTAGCAATTGGCGATTTGCGTGGTGCTCTTGGGCCAGTTCGGCTCGCCCAGCGCAATGTCGCGGATCTTGGTCTCGCCCGAGACCAGCGCCTTGCGGCGCCCGAAGACCATGCCGATCAGAAGCGCGAAGGTGAGACCGACCTGCACGAAGACAGGCAGCAGGACCATTTGGACAGACATCGGAACTTTCCCGTAAGGCGGAACACCGCGGACCGTCATTAGCCGCGACTTCTGACGCTGACAATCAGCGAGTTGAACCGGTGTTCCCGCTCTTGCGACCAACCACCGATTGTTAAAGCAATTTCGTCCCCTTTGGGGCGCAAGGCGAGCGACCGCCATGAACACCCTCTCCGGCCTGATCGGCCCCCTTGCCGAATCCGCCAGCGACCGGCTCGGCATCCTGATGTCGGCGCTGTCAGGTATCGCGATGGCGCTCGCGGTCGCGCTGGCGATGACGGTGTATTTCCGCCTGGGCTATCGGATGAGCTATTCCCCTTGGCGCGATGTCGTCAGGCATGGCCTCGCCACGCTCGCCGCCGTCGCCTTGTTCGCCTTCGCCGCCTACGACGTGCGCCACGCTGCGCTCGCCTATCTCGGCCTCAACCCGTCCAAGCCTGCGGTCGAGTTCGAGATCCGCATGCCCAGGGAGACGCTGACGGCTGTATCCGACACCCAGATCGAGCTGCATACCGACCGCAACCAGACGCTGGCGCTGGTCGACGGCGTGCGCGACCTCGCCGACGGCCGCGCACTGCTGCGCGGCGCGGTGGCGCTCAACCACCGCACCGCCGACCGCGTGCTGGTGGTGAACCTGCCCGGCAAGGGCACGTTCGAATTCCGCCTCCGCCTTCCTGCCGAGCCGCATCGCTCCGAGCAGTTCGGCCCCTGGCATCTCGCCGACCGCATCGCCTCGCCGGTGACGGGCAGCATCGCGCCGCAGGACGCCTACATGATCCGCTATCGCGTGCTTTAAACATTGTTCGATCGCGGATGATGCGCGCGGCGTCATCGTTCCGACGTGCGACAACGCCTATGCTGGCGCCATGTCCGAATTTCGCCTGACGCAGATTTCCGACACCCATCTCGGCCGGCGCTTTCCCGGCCTTGCCAACTTCCACCGCGTCTGCGAGCACATCGACGCTGACCGGCCCGATCTCGTCGTCAACACCGGCGACGTCTCCTTCGACGGCCCGACCAGCCGCGATGATGTCGTATTCGCCAAAGGCCTGCACGACGCCCTGCCCGTGACCTGCCGTTACCTCCCCGGCAATCACGACATCGGCGACAATCCGACCGCGATCGGGCCGGCGCCGAAGCCGCCGGTCAGCGAGGCATACCGCCAGCAATTCCGCGACATCATCGGCGAGGACCATTGGTCGTTCGAGGCGGCGGGCTGGTGCTTCATCGGCCTCAACACGCTGGCGATGAATTCCGGGCTCGCCTTCGAGGCCGCGCAGTTCGACTGGCTAACCCAGGAGATCGCACGCACCAATGGCAGGCCGGTCGCGCTGTTCCTGCACAAGCCGGTGTTCCTCAACCTGCCCGACGATCCAGAGACGCCGGAGACCTCGATCCGCTACGTGCCGCAGCCGGCGCGGGCGCGGCTGATCGAGATGTTTGCGCGTGTCGATCTGCGCCTCATCGCCAGCGGCCACGTGCACCAGCGCCGCGACTTCACGTTCCGCCACACGCGCCACGTCTGGGCGCCGTCGGTCGGCTTCAAGATCAACGACCAGCGCCAGGACCGGATCGCGATCAAGGAGACCGGCCTCGTCGAGTACCGCTTCCGGGGCGACAGCCTCGAGGTCCGCCACGTCAGGGCGGCAGGCCAGATCGACATCGATATCGAGGAAGTCCTCCTCCAGATGGGCGGCGAGCACTAGCCCAATCCGACGGCACTCACCCCTACTTTCATACCTATTTGCACTGAACTTGGCCCGTGGATGGCTAAAATCCGTTAATGACAACGTTGTCATTCGGACATATCGTTCATTCCGGCGGTCGAGGGCCGCTGAGGGAGCGACAATGCAGTTCTTGTCCCGGTGGGATAGCCAGCGCCTTTCGACGACCACGCGGGGCATTCCCCTGGTCGATGGCGTAGCCACTGAGGACATCGGCGGCCAGCGCTGGTCGCCTTCGCGCGGCGATCTTGCCCTGCCCGCCCTCACCCTTGATGAAGCCGCCTTCGCGGCCAACCGCGACCTCTTCCTGACATGGTGCGCCAGCGCCGGCGTCAGCGTCGCGCCCCACGCCAAGACCCCGATGTCGCCCGAGCTCGCCCGCTCGCTGCGCGCAGCCGGCGCCTGGGGTACGACGGTCGCCAACGTCCAGCAGGCCGCCGTGCTGCTCGCGAGCGGCGAGCGGCGCCTGCTGCTGGCCAACGAGATCGGCGGGCTGGCAGCCGGTCGGCGGCTCGGCGCGCTGCTCAGCGCCTATCCCGACGCCGAATTTCACGCCTTCGCGGATTCACCCGCCGCTGTCGCCGCGCTCGCCGAAGCGGCACGGATCGCGGAGCGCCGCGAATTGTCCGTGCTGGTCGAGCTCGGCGCAGGCCGCGCCGGCGCGCGCGATCGCGCCGCCATCGAGGCGACGATCGCAGCCGTGCTCGCCGTCGACCGGCTCGTGCTCGGCGGCGTTGCGACCTATGAGGGCGCAGCCGCAACGCCCGATGCCGACGAGACGATGCGCGCGATCGCGGCACTGATGGAGCGCACCATCGAGACTTTTGCGCTGGTGCGCGCCGCCGCCCCGCAGCGGCCACTGATCATCAGTGCCGGCGGCTCGGCCTTTTTCGACATCGTCGCGCGCGCGCTGGCGCCTGGCGCGCAGGCTGACGGCAACGCCAGCGTGATCCTGCGCTCCGGCGCGCTGTTCTTCGCCGATCACGGCATCTACGCCCGCGCCTTCGCGGAAATAGATCGGCGCGGCGGTCTCCTCATCGACGGTCTGCACCACTCCGCCGTAGAAGGCTTTCGCCCTGCACTGACGCTCTGGGCCGAAGTCTTGTCGCGCCCCGAGACAGGCCTTGCGATTGCCGGCTTCGGCATGCGCGACGCCTCGTTCGATCAGGGACTGCCGGTCCCGTTGCGCGTATTCCGCGACGGCATCGAGCAGCAAGGGCTCGACGCTGCGCTGACGGTCACGCGCCTCAACGACCAGCATGCGTTCCTGTCCGTCGCCCCCGAAAGCGTCCTTGCCGTCGGCGACATCATCGCCTTCGGCATCTCGCATCCCTGCACCTGCCTCGACCGCTGGCGGGTGATCCTCGGGCTCGACGCCGATGGTGTGGTCACGCGCGCCCTCCCCACCCAGTTCGGCTGAGAGCGCACGCAATGAACTTCCTGCCGCTCTGGCGCTATCAGAACGAGCTCATCGACGGGGCCATCGTCACGCTCGAGCTGACGGTGATCGCGGCGCTGGCCGGGCTCCTGATCGGCGTTGCCGGCGCGGTCGCGCTGAACGGCCGCATCACGCCGCTGCGCTGGCTGGTGCGCGGCTATATCGAGCTGTTCCGCAACACGCCGTCGCTGATCCAGATCTTCATCGTCTTCTTCGTGCTGCCGAACTTCGGCCTGAAGCTGCCGGCCTTCGAGGCGGCTGCCGTCGCGCTGTCGCTGTATTTCGGCGCCTACTCGGTCGAGATCATCCGCGCCGGCCTCGACTCCGTGCCGAAGAACCAGATTGAGGCCGGCCAGTGCCTTGGACTATCGGGCTGGCAGGTGTTCCGTCACATCCTGCTGCCGCCGGCGCTGCGCAACGCCTATCCGGCCGTGACCAGCCAGTTCGTGCTGCTGCTGCTCGGCACCTCGCTCGCCTCGCAGGTCGCCGCCGACGAACTCTTCCATGTCGCAGGATTCATCGAGAGCCGCACCTACCGCAGCTTCGAGGTCTATGCGGTGATCTGCGCGGTCTATTTCGCCATGGCGATGTCGTTCAAGGCGCTGTTCGCCATCATCGGCTTGGCGGCCTTCCGCTGGCCGCGGCGGCGCTGAGGGGATAGCGATGCGATCCTTCACCCTCATCGATTTCGTCTCGCTGTTCGCGGCGCTGCGCTGGACCGTCGCGCTGGTCGTGCTCGCGCTCGCCTTCGGCGCGCCGCTGGCGCTCGGGCTCGCCATGGGCCGCATCAGCCGCTTCGCCGGCTTGCGCTGGACGATGGCGGCGTGCATCCAGGTGATCCAGAGCGTGCCGCTGCTCGGGCTGCTGTTCTTCTTCTATTTCGGCATGCCGGTGTTCTTGGGCATCCAGGTGCCGGCGCTCGTCGCCGTGACCGTCGCCTACACGCTCTACACCGCCGCCTTCCTTGGCGAGATCTGGCGCGGCGGTCTGGAGGCGGTGAAGCAGGCGCAATGGGAGGCCGGCGCCTGTCTCGGCCTCTCCGCCTGGCAGCAATTCCGCCACATCATCGCGCCGCAGGCGCTGCGGCTGTCGCTGCCGCCGACCGTCGGCTTCCTGGTGCAGCTCATCAAGGGCACCTCGCTCGCCTCGATCCTCGGCTTCGTCGAGCTCGCCCGCGCAGGCCAAGTGGTGAGCGCGGCGACGTTCCAGCCGCTGCTCACCTACGCGCTGGTCGCCGCGATCTATTTCGCGCTGTGCCTGCCGCTCACGCTTTGGTCCCGCTCCCTGGAGGCCCGCCTCGATGGCTCTCGTTGAAATCCGCGACGTGCACAAGACATTCGGCAAGGTCGAGGTGCTCAAGGGCGTCTCGCTCGACGTCGAGGAAGGCGAGATCGTCACGATCATCGGCCGCTCGGGCTCGGGCAAGTCGACGCTGCTCCGCTGCATCAATGCGCTGGAGAGCGTCGATTCCGGCGAGATCCGCGTCGAGGGCGAGCGGGTCCATACGAAGATGCCCGACCTCAAGAAATTCCGTCAGCGCGTCGGCATCGTGTTCCAGGCCTTCAACCTGTTTCCGCATCTGAAGGTCGAGCGCAACATCACGCTGGCCCCGCTGCTCACCGGCCGCATCGACAAGGCCCGCGCACGCACGCTGGCCCAGGACGTGCTCACCCGCGTCGGCCTTGCCGAGAAGATCGACGCCTGGCCCGAGCAGCTCTCCGGCGGCCAGCAGCAGCGCGTCGCGATCGCGCGCTGCCTCGCCATGGCGCCTCACCTCATGCTGTTCGACGAGGTGACCTCCGCGCTCGATCCTGAACTCGTCGGCGAGGTGCTTAAGGTGATGGAGGCGATGGCGAAGCAAGGCATGACCATGATCCTGGTCACCCACGAGATGGGCTTTGCCCGCAACGTCGCCAACCGCATCGTCTTCATGCACCAAGGCCGCGTCTGGGAACAGGGGCCGCCGGCAAAACTGTTCGCCAACCCTGAGACCCCCGAGCTCGCCAGCTTCATCGCCTCCGCGAAATGATCATCCAGCCATCCGCCACCAGGAGAGAGTCATGAGACAACTGAAATCCCTCTTTGCGATCGCAGCCACGGCACTCGCAGTGCTCGCCGCGCCGAACCTCGCACACGCCGACAAGCTGCAGGATGTGCTCGGCTCCGGCAAGCTGCGCGTCGGCATCCTGACCGATGCCGCGCCCTGGGGCTTCAAGGACGACAAGGGTGAGATCGCGGGCTTAGATGCCGATCTCGCCCGGCTGATCGCCGCCGACATGGGCGTGAAGCTCGAGCTCGTGCCGGTGACCGGCGCCGCGCGCATCCCGAGCCTGCTCTCCGACAAGATCGACATGCTGATCGCGGGCCTCGGCGCCACGCCCGAGCGCGCCCAGCAGGTGATGTTCTCGCAGCCCTATGCGGTGGTGAATCTCGGCGTCTACGGCGCGAAGTCGCTGCCCGCCGCGACCGGCAAGAAGCCCGACAATCTCGACGGCCGCAGCGTTGCGGTGGCCAAGGGCTCGACGCTCGACGTCTGGCTCACCGACAACGCACCGAAGGTGAAGCTGGTGCGCTTCGAGGACACCCCGGCCGCGCTCGCCGCATTCCTCGCCGGACAGGCCGACACCTTCGCCGAGAACAGCGCCATTGCGCTGAAGGTGCAGGACCAGAACCCGACCAAGGAGGTCGAGTTGAAATTCCTGATCCGCCAGTCGCCGGCCCATGTCGGCGTGCGCCAGGGCGAGCAGAACCTGCTCAACTGGATCAACACCGATATCTTCTTCAACAAGCTCAACGGCAAGCTCGGCGCACTTCAGCTGAAATGGTTTAGGGAAGAGCAGTCGCTGCCGACGCTGTAAGTTCAAAAGCGGCTCCCGCGCCCGCGCGGGAGCCGCTTTTCACAAGGAGACTTCGAGATGATCAAACGTTACGTCGTCGGCTCGCGCATGAGCCAGGCCGTCGCCGCCGGCGGCATGGTGCATATCGCAGGTCAAGTTGCGGACGACCGCAAGGCCGGCATCGTGTCGCAGACGCAGCAGGTGCTCGCCAAGATCGACGCGCTGCTCAAGGAAGCCGGCACCGACCGCTCCAAGCTGATCGCGGTCAACGTCTTCCTGCCGCATATCACCGACTTCGACACCATGAACTCGGTCTACGATTCCTGGATCGATCCGGCCAATCCGCCGGCGCGCGCCTGCGTCGAAGCCCGTCTCGCCGATCCCGATTTGCGCGTCGAGATGACCGCGGTCGCCTTGCTGTAAACGCGGCGCTCTTCCTTCAACCTTCGGCCGGCTTCGGCGACGACGCGGCCCTCAGGGCATCCCATGCATACCGGACTTTTCCACGAGATCGATTTCGAGAAGGACCAGAAATGGTCCGGCCATCTAGGCATTCCCTTCTCGATCGATCGATCGCCCTACTTCCAGCTCAAGATCCCGATCTTCCGGATCAAGAACGGCGCCGGCCCAAAACTTCTCTTGATGGCCGGCAATCACGGCGACGAATACGAGGGCGAGATCACGCTGACGCGGCTGTATCGCCGGCTCGATGCCAAGGCGGTCAAGGGCGAGATCACCATCCTGCCCTTCGCCAATCTTCCTGCCGTGATGGCGGCGCGACGGCGCTCGCCGCTCGACGAGGGCAATCTCAACCGCGCCTTCCCGGGCGATGCCGGGGGCACGCCGACGTTCCGCCTCGCGCACTTCCTCGAGCACGAGCTGTTTCCGCGCCATGACGTCGTCTTCGACATCCATTCCGGCGGCACGTCGATGGCGCACGTGCCCTGCGCCCTGATCGAGCGGCAGGGACCGCCCGAGATGTTCGGCCAGGCACTGCGCCTGATGGAAGGATTAGGGATGCCCTTCGCCTTCGTCGCCGAGAACGGCGCCGCTGCGCCGACCTCGATGGCGGCGGCCGCGCGCGCCGGCGCGATCGGACTGTCAGGCGAGTTCGGCGGCGGCGGCACCGTCACGCCGCAGACGATGGCGTTCACCGCGCGCGCCGTCGACCGGCTGCTGCTCGCGCTCGGCATCGTCCAGGCCCCGGTGCTGGGGCCGCACGCGCCGGTCGAGCGTGCCACCGAGTTGCTGGCGCTGCAAAGCCATGCGCAGGCGGTGTTCGCGACACGGCGCGGCTGGTTCGAGCCCGCCGTCATGGTCGGCGCGCGCGTTGCGGCCGGCGACGTCGCCGGCTGGTATCATGATTTCGAGCGGCCGGAGCTGCCGGAGGAAGTGTTGCGCTTCCCGGCCGATGGCATCGTGATCTCGCAGCGCCTGCACACCGACAGCCAGAGCGGCGACTGCCTGGTCCAGGTCGGCCGGGCGCTGTCGCGCGACGAGCTGCCAGCGCGCTGAGCTTTGGAGACGATAGCGACTTCGACTACCCTCGGGATTCGATGACCGATCCGGCAAAGCCGAGCTATGACGACGTGGTGCGCATTCCGGCGCCGCCCGGCCGCGCCAGCGCGACCGGACGGCCGCCGCGCATCGCGGAGGTGGCGGAGCGCGCCGGGGTATCGCCGATCACGGTGTCGCGGGTGCTGCGCCACCCCCAGAAGGTCAATCGAAAGACCCGCGAGCGCATCCTCGAAGTGATCGAGGCAACCGGATACGCCTCCAACCCGCATGCGCGCGCGCTGCGCTCGGGCCGCTCGAACGTGGTCGTCGCCTTCGTCTCCAACATCCTCAGCCAGCAGTTCGGGCTCGCCGTGCGCAGCTTCGCGGCCACGCTCGAGCCGGAAGGATTCGAGGTGCTCGTCGGCCAGACCTCCTACTCCTATGTCAAGGAAGTCGCGATGATCCAGTCGCTGCGCGGCATCCGCCCCGCCGCGGTGATGTTCACCGGCGTGATCGAACTCGAGGAAAATCGCGCCGCGCTTGCGGAGCTCGGCATTCCCGTGATCGAGACCTGGGCCTTTCCGCGCGATCCCATCGACATGCTGGTCGGCCTGCCCAATGCGGATGCCGGTGCGATGGCGGCGCGCAGGCTGGCTGAGGCCGGACATCGCCGCGTCGCTTTCATCGGCCGCAGCAGCGGCCGCGGCGCGCTGCGCCGCGACGGTTTTCGCGCGGCAGCGGCGCAGCTCGGCCTCGAGATCGTCCACGAGATCGGCGTTGGCGAGATCACAGGCCTCATAGACGGCCGCGCCGCCTTCACCGCCCTGCTCGATCGCGGCGACCGCGTCGATGCCGTGTTCTGCGCCAACGATCTGCTCGCGACCGGCGCGCTGATCGAGGCCCGCGCGCGCGGCCTGTCGGTGCCGCGCGATCTCGCCGTGCTCGGCTTCGGCGACAACGACGTCGCCGATCAGATCACGCCCGGCCTCACCACCATCTCGTTCGATGCGGCGGCCGTGGGGCGCATCGCGGCCGAACTGCTGCTGGCGCGCCTGTCGGGCACGCAGCTTGCCGAACAGCGGCTCGCCGTCGACCTGTCCCTGATCGAGCGCGGCAGCGTCTGAGGATTGCGGCTTACGCGACGCTCTTGAGGTCCTGCTGGATCGCAGCCAGCAAGGATTCCAGCGCTGCGCTGTTCACCGGCCTCGCCTCGGCCATCTCGGGCTGTACGTTGGCGGACTGGACGCCGGCGGGCTGCGCAGCTTTGAGCGGACGCTTCGGGAACGGCGGCGGTGTCGGCATCGCGGGCCGGGTCAAATCGCCCTCGTCCTCGGCATGAACGAACTTGCCATGGATGACGTCGTCGCGGCGGCCCATGACGAACATGGTCGTCCAATAGCCGGCGGCCAAAAGGATTACGCAGAAAACACTGATCTCTAACATCGCAACACCCAAAATATGCGCGATGATTCAATGCCTTCGCTCGCCGGTCAATGAACCGGCGGTCACACCTGCGGCTTTTGCGGGCCGGGTGTGACCTTTTGGTGACTCTTTCTTAACCATCCACCGCCCGGAGGGCGTCGGCGGCGCAACCAGGCCCTCGCTATCAGGCCTTATCTTGCCCGACCCGCACCAGCTGCTTGCCGAAATTGGCGCCCTTCAGGAGCCCCATGAAGGCACCGGGGGCGCTCTCCAGGCCCTCGGTGACGAACTCCTTGTATTTCACCTTGCCGTCGCGGACCCAGGTGGACATGTCGCGCAGGAAGTCGCCATGGCGCGCGGCGAAGTCGGAGACGATGAAGCCGCGGAAGGTCAGCCGCTTGGTCAGGGTCGCGCGCATCATGCTGGCGGCCCATTTCGGCGGCTTGGCCTCGGTGTCGTTGTAATGGGCGATCAGGCCGCAGACCGGCACGCGCGCGAACGGATTGAGCAGCGGGAACACCGCTTCGAACACGGCGCCGCCGACATTCTCGAAATAGACGTCGATCCCCTTCGGGCAGGCGTCCTTCAGCTTGGCCGCAAGATCGGGATCGCGGTGATCAATGCAGGCATCGAAGCCGAGCTCCCTCACCACGTAGTCGCATTTGTCCTTGCCGCCCGCAATTCCAACCGCCCGCGCGCCCTTGATCTTGGCGATCTGGCCGACGGCGGAGCCGACTGCACCGGAGGCACCGGCGACGACGACAGTCTCGCCTTCCTGCGGCTTGCCGATGTCGAGCAGGCCGGTATAGGCGGTCATGCCGGGCATGCCGAGCACGCCGATCGAGGTCGAGATCGGACCGAGCTTGGGATCCACCTTGATCAGGCCCTTGCCGCTGGAGATCGCGTGCGTCTGCCATCCGGTACGGGCTCGCACGATGTCGCCTTTGGCGAAGTCCGGGTTGTTGGACGCCGCGACCTCGCTGACCGCCTCGCCCTCCATCACGCCGTCGATCGGCACCGGCGCGGCATAGGACGGACCGTCACTCATGCGGCCGCGCATATAGGGATCGAGCGACAGCCAGATCGTGCGCAGCAGGACTTCGCCCTGCCCCGGTGTCGGGACAGCGAATTCCTCAATGCGGAAATCGGACGGCTTGGGTTCGCCGACGGGACGCGCGGCGAGAACGATGCGTTTTGCTTGGGACATCATGGCTTCCTCCTGAATGCTTGTTGCAGTCATTTAGGAGGTAGGTGGGAATGAAGCAAATCCCACATTCGCTGTCATCGCGAAAGCGGGCGATCCAGTAGTCCAGGGGCGGCTGTGATTGAACCGAGAAGCCGCGGCGTACTGGATTCCCCGCATTCGCGGGGAATGACACCGTCATTGAGGCGAGCGCGCAAACCACTCATTGTCATTCCGGGGCGATGCGAAGCATCGAACCCGGAATCTCGAGATTCCGGGTTGCCTTCGCGCCCCCGGAATGACGGCAGAGGCGACTAACCCCCGCCCGGATAGTTCGGGCTCTCGCGGGTGATCGTGACGTCGTGGACGTGGCTTTCGCGCAGGCCTGCACCGGTGATGCGGACGAACTGCGCCTTGTCGTGCAGCTCCTTCATGTCCTTTGCGCCGACATAGCCCATCGCGGCGCGCAGGCCGCCGGCGAGCTGGTGCATGACGTGGCCGACCGCGCCCTTGTAGGGTACCTGGCCCTCGATGCCTTCAGGCACGAGCTTGAGCGTGTCCTTGATGTCCTGCTGGAAATATCGGTCCGCCGAGCCGCGCGCCATTGCGCCGACCGAGCCCATGCCACGATAAGCCTTGTAGGAACGGCCCTGCCACAGGAAGACTTCGCCGGGCGTCTCGTCGGTGCCGGCGAGCAGCGAGCCGACCATGGCGATGTCGGCACCGGCGGCGAGTGCCTTGGCGAGGTCGCCGGAGAACTTGATGCCGCCATCGGCGATGACGGGAATGTCGGCCTTCTTTGCAGCCTCCACCGCATCCATGATCGCGGTGAGCTGGGGAACGCCGACGCCGGCGACGATGCGGGTGGTGCAGATCGAGCCGGGGCCGATGCCGACCTTGATGCAGTCCGCGCCAGCATCGATCAGCGCCTGCGCGCCTTCGGAGGTCGCGACGTTGCCGGCGACGACCTGCACAGAGTTGGACAGACGCTTGATGCGGTTCACTGCGTGCAGCACGTGACGGGAATGGCCGTGCGCGGTGTCGACGACGACGAGGTCGACGCCGGCGTCGATCAGCCGCTCGGTGCGCTCGAAGCCGGTGTCGCCGACGGTGGTGGCGGCGGCAACGCGAAGGCGGCCCTGCGCATCCTTGCAGGCGAGCGGATGGGCGACCGCCTTTTCCATGTCCTTCACGGTGACGAGGCCGACGCAGCGATATTGCTCGTCGACCACGAGCAATTTCTCGATGCGATGCTGGTGCAGCATCCGCCGCGCCTCGTCCTGGCTGACATTCTCGCGCACCGTGACGAGGCCTTCATGCGTCATCAGCTCGGAGACTTTTTGCCGGCGGTCGGTGGCGAACCGCACGTCGCGGTTGGTGAGGATGCCGACCAGCTTGCCCGGCGTGGACTTGCCCGCGCCGGTGACGACGGGAATGCCGGAGATGCCGTGATCGCTCATCAGCTTGAGCGCATCGTCGAGCGTCGCCTCGGGGCTGATGGTGAGCGGGTTCACCACCATGCCCGACTCGTAGCGCTTGACCTGGCGTACCTGGGCGGCCTGCCCTTCGGGGTCGAAATTGCGGTGGATGACGCCGAGGCCGCCGGCCTGCGCCATGGCGATCGCCATGCGGGCCTCGGTGACGGTGTCCATGGCGGAGGCCATGATCGGGATGTTGAGCGGAATGGCGCGGGTGACGCGGGAGCGGATGTCGACCTCGCCCGGCATGACGTCCGAGAGGCCTGGCTTCAACAGCACGTCGTCGAACGTAAGGGCTTCGCGGATGCCTTGAACTTGCACCGTGGCCATCTGCCAACTCCTTCCTGCGGCCCTGCCGCAAATAGCTATGGATGAGCGCCGCCCTCGGCGTACCTTGCGGCATCGCCGGAGAATCGGAGCCCATCGGTGGGGTTGACGCGGGTCGATAGCACGGCCGCGTGACGAATCAAAGCAAATCGAGCCGCTGGCCAGCCATGCACAGGCTTTTTACCCAAATTCAGCGGGGATAGCCGGGCGGCGGCGACCCCTCGTCATTCCGGGGCGCGACCAAGGGCGCGCCCCGGAATGACGAGGGAGCGAGTGCAACCGCCGTCGAGGGTCACATGGTTATTACCCAGGATTTAGGTGCCATGCGTTGATCCGCAATGGTCGCCGCCGGGCGGCGGTGTTAAGCCGCAAGCCTCGCCCTTCCTTCCGATTTTCGTTACCAATCCGTCATGGTCGACAAGCAACGCGTCATTCCGCTGATCGTGGCCACTGCTCTCTTTATGGAGAACATGGACTCGACGGTGATCGCCACCTCGCTGCCGGCGATCGCGGCCGACATCGGCACCAGCCCGCTGACGCTGAAGCTCGCGATCACCTCCTATCTGCTGTCGCTCGCGGTGTTCATCCCGGCGAGCGGCTGGACCGCGGACCGGTTCGGCGCGCGGATGGTGTTCGCGATCGCGGTCGGCGTCTTCATGGTCGGCTCGGTCGGCTGCGCGCTCTCGACCTCGGTCACGGATTTCGTGTTCGCGCGCATCCTCCAGGGCATGGGCGGGGCGATGATGACGCCGGTCGGGCGCCTCGTGCTGCTGCGCTCGGTGGACAAGAGCGCGCTGGTCAATGCGATGGCCTGGGTGACGGTCCCTGCCCTCATAGGCCCTGTGATCGGCCCGCCGCTCGGTGGTTTCATCACGACCTACGCGTCCTGGCACTGGATCTTCCTGATCAACATCCCGATCGGGCTGCTCGGCATCTTCATGGCCTTGCGCTTCATCGATCCCATCAAGAGCGAGGAACGCGAGCCGTTCGACCTCTACGGCATGGTGCTCGCGGGGATCGGGCTCGCCGGCATCGCCTTCGGCCTGTCGGTGGCCGGCCTCAACCTGCTGCCCTGGAGCACGGTCGCCGCGCTGATCGCCGGCGGCGCGATCTCGATGACGCTCTATGTCATTCATGCCCGGCGCACGGGATCGCCGGTGCTGGACTTCTCGCTGCTGACCTTGCCGACGCTGCGTGCGGCCGTGCTCGGCGGCTTCCTGTTCCGCCTCGGCATCGGCGCGCTGCCGTTCCTGCTGCCGCTCCTGATGCAGATCGGCTTCGGCCTGTCGCCGTTCCATTCGGGCCTCGTCACGTTTGCTTCCTCGCTCGGCGCCATGGGCATGAAGACGCTGGCGGCACGCATCATCCGCACCTTCGGCTTCCGCAATCTGATGACGGTGAACGCGATCGTCAGCGCGTTCTTTCTCGGCGTCTGCGCGCTGTTCACGGTGACGACGCCGTTGCTGATCATCATGGTGATCCTGGTGGTCGGCGGCTTCTTCCGCTCGCTCGAGTTCACCGCGATCAACACGGTGGCCTATGCCGAGGTCGAGACTGGGCAGATGAGCCGCGCCACCACGCTCGTCAGCGTCAACCAGCAGCTTGCGGTCTCCGCCGGCGTCGCCGTCGGCGCAGCGTCCGTCGAGACGACGATGTGGCTCAGCCATGTCAGCGAGCTCAACGCCACCGTGTTCGCGCCGGCCTTCGTCGTGGTCGCGCTGACCTCGGCGGCGTCGAGCTGGTTCTTCTGGCAGATGCCCGCCGACGCCGGCCACGAGATCTCCGGCCGCAAGGCGACCGAAATCGCGAGCCGCAAGGGCGCCGGCAAGGGCGCGGCCAAGGCCGCCGTGAAGGCAGCGACGGAGGATACGCAGGACGTGCGCGACCAGCGGCTGGGATAAAAAACGCGCTCCGTCATTCCGGGGTGATGCCACGGGACCGCGCAAGCGCGGCCCGGAGCATCGAGCCCGGAATCCATTGTGCCGCAAGAGTCCTGGGAGAAATGGATTCCGGGCTCGCCTCTTCGAGGCGCCCCGGAATGACGGAGTTCGTTGCTACGCCTTCGCCCCGCCGCGAAACCCGGTCGCCAGCACGTAACGTTCCGACGAATCCTGCCGGCTCGCCGCCGGCTTCACATGGCGCACGGTGGCGAAGTCGCGCTTGAGTTGGGCGAGCAGATCGGCATCGGCGCCGCTCTGGAACGTCTTGGCGAGGAAGGTGCCACCGGGCTTGAGCACGTCGCACGCAAACGCCGCCGCGGTCTCGATCAGGCCGACGATGCGGAGCTGGTCGGTCTTGCGGTGACCGGTGGTGTTGGCGGCCATGTCGGACATCACGACATCGGCGCCGCCCCCCAGCATCGCGGTAAGCTTTGCCGGCGCGTCATTGTCCATGAAGTCGAGCTGCGCGAACTCGACGCCGGCAATCTCGGGCATCTCCAAAAGGTCGATCGCAACGACCTTGCCCTTGCCGTCCACCGAGCCGACCCGCTTGGCGGCGATCTGGCTCCAGCCGCCCGGCGCGGCCCCAAGATCGACCACGGCCATGCCGTGCTTCAGCAGCCGAAACTTGTCGTCGATCTCGAGCAGCTTGAATGCCGCGCGCGAGCGATAACCCGCCGCCTTGGCTTTCGCCACATAGGGATCGTTGAGTTGCCGCTCCAGCCACAGCTTCGACGACAATTTGCGCTTGCCGCCGGTCTTGACCTGGACGTGCAAGCGGCCGGTGGTGTCCTTGGCCATCTCACCAGCTCCTGAGCGCGCCGTCCTCGCGCATCATCTCGACCAGCATGCCTTCGCGCAGGCCGCGGTCGGCGACGCGCAGGCGCGGCAGCGGAAAGGCGCGGCGGATCGCGTCGAGGATGGCGCAGCCCGCAAGCACGAGATCGGCGCGCTCGACGCTGATGCAGCTGTTGTTCGCGCGCTCCTCGTAGCTCATGCCGAGCAGCTTGTTGATGGTCGCGGTGATGTCGGAATCGTTCATCCAGATGCTGTCGATGCGGCGACGGTCGTAGCGCGCCAGATTGAGATGGATGCCGGCGAGCGTCGTCACCGTGCCTGAGGTGCCGAGCAGGTGCATGTCGGCGAGATCGACGCCGTGCTGTTCGGCGAACGGCGCAACGTGGTGTGCGACCTCCCGCTCCATCGCGTCGTAGATCTCCGGCGTCACGTCGCGGCCGCCGAACTGCTCGGCGAGCGTGACCACGCCGAACGGGATCGACATCCAGGCCTTGATGCGCGGCTCCGGATTTTCCGGATCGCGCTCGATCCGCACCAGTTCGGTCGAGCCGCCGCCGATGTCGAACAGGATCGCGCCGCGCCCCCTGGGGTCAACCAGCGGCGAGCAGCCGAGCACGGCGAGCGATGCCTCGGTCTCACGGTCGATCACCTCGAGCTCGATGCCGGTCTCGGCCGCGACGCGGCTGCGAAAACCCTCCGCGTTCGAGGCCGCGCGGCAGGCTTCGGTCGCGATCAGCCGCAGCCGGCGCGCTTTCCGCAAGTTGATCTTGTCGCGGCAGATGCTGAGCGCCGCGATGGCGCGCTCGATCGCGGCCTCGCTGATGGAGCCGGTCGCCGAGACCCCCTCGCCGAGCCGGATGATGCGCGAGAAGGAATCGACCACGCGAAAGCCGTCGCTGGTCGGACTGGCGATCAGGAGCCTGCAATTGTTGGTTCCGAGGTCCAGCGCCGCGTAGACGCCGGTTCCCGGCGCTTGCGCGGCGACGGCCGGTTCAGTGGCCAACGCCACCGCCGCCATCGACCCCTCGAGCTCACCGTGCGGCCCATGGCCGTCGCGGAGCCGCGTGTGGTCATTCATACAAACTGTCTTTCCGCGGCCCGCTGGGGCCGAGCTGGAATTGCTTTTTCGCCTGAAACATTAGCAGCGCGGCAGGCCTGCGCAACAACGCATCACATGGCACCATGCCCATTCGTGCGTTGTCGTGAACGGGACCGTGGGTTATTTTTGAGGGGTCCGGCCCCCCCCCAAGCGCCCCCCCAAAACGCGCAATTGCCGGCTTTTCAGGTCAATTCCATGCAAGAACACACCAAATCGTCCACGCTCGAAAACGCTATTGCACTGCAAAAATACGGCGTCGGGCAGCCCGTCCGCCGCAAGGAGGACGACACGCTGGTGCGCGGCAAGGGCCGCTACACCGACGATTTCAACCTGCCCGGCCAGGCCTACGCCGTGGTGGTCCGCTCGACCCACGCCCATGGAATCATCCGTGGCATCGGCCTCGATGCCGCCAAGGCGATGCCGGGCGTGCTGGGGGTCTGGACCGGGACGGACCTCGATGCCGCCGGCTACGGCCCCTTCACCTGCGGCCTGCCGCTGAAGAGCCGTGACGGCTCGCCCCTGCTCCAGACCAACCGCCAGCCGCTGGCGACCGACAAGGTTCGCTTCGTCGGCGATCCCGTCGCCTTCGTGGTGGCGGAGACATTGGCCCAGGCGCGCGATGCGGCCGAGGCGGTCGAGCTCGATATCGAGCCGCTGCCGGCTGTGACCGACCCCGAGGAGGCCGCCAAGCCCGGCGCGCCGCAGCTCTACGACCACATCCCGAACAACGTCGCGCTGGACTACCATTATGGCGACATGGAGCAGGTGAACGCGGCCTTCGCCAGCGCCGCTCACATCACCAAGATCGACATCGAGAACACCCGCGTCGCCGTGGTCTCGATGGAGCCGCGCGTCGGGCTCGCCTCCTACGACAAGAAGGCCGAGCGCTACACGCTCCAGGTTCCGACGCAGGGTGTCGCCGGCAACCGCGCCAACCTCGCCAAGAACCTGAAAGTGCCGAACGAGAAGGTGCGCATTCTCACTGCCAATGTCGGCGGCTCCTTCGGCATGAAGAACATCAACTACCCCGAATACATGTGCATCCTGTACGCGGCCAAGGCGCTGGGACGGCCGGTGAAGTGGCTGGACGAGCGTTCGACCAGCTTCCTGTCGGACAGCCACGGCCGCGCGCAAAAGATCCATGCCGAGCTCGCGCTCGACGCCGAGGGGCATTTCCTCGCGGCCAAGCTCGAAGGCTACGGCAATCTCGGCGCCTACATCACCGGCGTTGCGCCGGGCCCGCTCTCGCTCAACACCGGCAAGAACTTTTCCAGCGTCTACCGCACGCCGCTGATGGGCATCGACATCAAGACGGTGCTGACCAATACCACGCTGATGGGCGCCTATCGCGGCGCCGGCCGGCCCGAGGCGAACTACTACATGGAGCGGCTGATCGATCGCGCCGCCGACGAGATGGGCATCAACCGGCTGACGATGCGCAAGCGCAACTTCATCAAGCCGACCCAGATGCCGTTCCCGGCGTCCTCCGGCGTCACCTATGACAGCGGCGACTTCCAGGCCGTCTTCAACAAGGCGCTCGAAATCTCCGACCACGAGAATTTCGCCAAGCGCAAGAAGGAGAGCAAGAAGGCCGGCAAGCTGCGCGGCATCGCCGTCGGCTCCTATCTCGAGGTCACGGCGCCGCCGAGCCCCGAGCTCGGCAAGATCGTGTTCGATCCCGACGGCAGCGTGCAGCTCATCACCGGCACGCTCGACTACGGCCAGGGCCACGCCACTCCGTTCGCGCAGGTTCTGTGCGAGCAGCTCGGCGTGCCCTTCGAGAGCGTCAAGCTGGTGCAGGGCGACAGCGACATCGTCCACACCGGCAACGGCACCGGCGGCTCGCGCTCGATCACCGCGAGCGGCATGGCGATCGTGGGAGCTGCCAAGCTCGTGATCGAGAAGGGCAAGCGCGCCGCCGCGCACATGCTGGAGGCGTCCGAAGCCGACATCGAGTTCGAAGGCGGCAGCTTCACCATCACCGGCACCGACCGCAGCATCGACATCATGGAGCTCGCCAAGAAGCTGCATGACGGCAAGGTGCCGGACGGCGTGCCTGATAGCCTCGACGTCGATCACACCAGCGAGCCGGTGCCCTCTGCCTTCCCGAACGGCTGCCACGTCGCCGAGGTCGAGATCGATCCCGATACCGGCGTGGTGCAGATCGTGCGCTACAGCGCGGTGAACGATTTCGGCACGGTGATCAACCCGCTGCTGGTCGCAGGCCAGCTCCATGGCGGCGTCGTCCAGGGCATTGGACAGGCGCTGATGGAGCACGTCCGCTACGACGAGAGCGGCCAGCCGATCACGGGCTCGCTGATGGACTACGCCCTCCCCCGCGCCGAGGACGTGCCGTTCATGACGGTCGGCGATCACCCGGTGCCGGCCACGACCAATCCGCTCGGCAGCAAGGGCTGCGGCGAAGCCGGCTGCGCCGGCAGCCTGTCGACCGTGGTGAACGCCGTGCTCGATGCGCTCTCCGACCACGGCATCAAGCACATCGACATGCCGCTGACGCCGGAGCGCGTGTGGCGTGCGATCCAGGATGCGAAGGGCAAGGCGGCGTAGGAGTTGTTTGTCGTTCCGGGGCGATGCGAAGCATCGAACCCGGAACCTCGAGATTCCGGGTTCGGTCCTGCGGACCGCCCCGGAATGACGACGCTGGATGTTACGCCGCAGCCTCCTCGCGCGGCTGGTAGATCGCGGTGTGCTGGCAATGCGCCAGCGGTGTCGTGCCGTTGGCGACGACCAGCGCGTCGAGCTCGACGAAGCGGTGGCCCTTCTTCTCGTAGTTCGCGGTGACCTTGGCCCGCGCAACGATCTCGTCGCCGGCGCGCGCGGGCGACAGCAGCTGCATGCGGCTGCCGACGTGGATCCACGGGCCCAAAATGGTATTGTCGACGAGGACGCGATTCATCACGCGCTGGATCAGGCCGGGATGGCCGAGCCCCTCGCGCGCGAAGATCGGATCGGTTTCCCTGATATCGGCGAGATAGTCCGCGGCGGCCTGCCCGATCCATCGGCGCGGCTCTGTGCCAAGCCATTTGCCGGTCTCGAACGTCGCCGGGCTGACCGGCTTGCGCTCAGCGACCGCGGGGACCGCGAGATAGTCGCTCAAATCCACCGCAGGCGCAGCCGCCGGCAGCGAGGCCGTCCCGGTGGCGCAGAGCTCGGTACGGCTGAACACCTCGATCGTGAGCAGGCCATTGTGCTCGGTCGCATCGACATCGGCCGTCTCGCCGTCATAGACCGGCTTGATGAAGCGGGCCTCCACCAGTCCGCGGGTGAGGAAATCGCGGCCCCAGCGCGCCAGCGGCACATGCATCATGTAGGCGAAGACGTCGACGCCGGGCACCAGCCCGCCCGAGAAGCCGAAGCGGCGCGCCACCTTGTCGTCATGCATCTTGTTCTCGGATTGTTTGGCGGTGTTGTAGGCCTCGACGCGGTAGGTTTCGAGCCGGTTCGGCATGGCTGGCCTTCCCCAAAATTCCTGTTGTTTCGGATCGATCGTAGGCCCCGGGGAACACCGGTCAATCCCCTCGCCTTTGCGGCCCGAATGGGGTACCACCCCGCCAATGACTGACACGCCCACCCGCATCTATGTCGACGCCGACGCCTGTCCGGTGAAGGACGAAATCTACCGCGTCGCGCTCCGGCACGGCGTGCCCGTAAGCGTGGTGGCTGGCAACTTCATCCGCGTGCCGCAGGACCCCTTGATCGAGCGCATCGCGGCGGGAGCCGGCATGGATGCCGCTGACGACTGGATCGCCGAACGCGCCAGGCCCGGCGACGTCGTCGTCACCTCCGACATTCCGCTCGCCAGCCGCTGCGTGAAGGCGGGCGCCGACGTGATCGCGCCGAACGGCAAACCGTTCACCGAAGAGTCGATCGGGATGACGCTGGCGGTACGTAATCTGATGACGGATTTGCGCTCGGCAGGCGAAGTCACCGGCGGCCCGCGATCGTTCGCGCCGCGCGACCGTTCGACGTTCCTCTCGGCGCTCGACCAGACGCTGCGCCGGATCCAGCGGCGCCGCACCGATGCGGCCGTAACGAGCCAGAATTCAAGTCAGGTCTGACGATGGCGCCGCCGCTGATCCAACTCAAGGACATCAAGCTGACGTTTGGCGGCACGCCGCTCTTGAACGGCGTCGAGCTCAACGTTGCGACTGGCGAGCGGGTCTGCCTGATCGGCCGCAACGGCTCGGGCAAATCGACATTGCTGAAGATCGCAGCCGGCCTGGTCGAGCCCGACGGCGGCACGCGCTTCGTGCAGCCGGGCGCCACGATCCGCTATCTGCCGCAGGAGCCTGACTTCGGCGACCACAAGACCACGCTCGCCTATGTCGAGGCGGGACTTGCGCCCGGCGACGACCAGCATCAGGCGCGCTATCTGCTCGAGCAGCTCGGGCTGACCGGCGACGAGAACCCGCACAACCTCTCCGGCGGCGAAGCTCGCCGAGCCGCGCTCGCATGTGTGCTTGCGCCCTCACCCGACATCCTGCTGCTGGACGAGCCGACCAACCATCTCGATCTCTCCACCATCGAGTGGCTGGAGCAGGAGCTCGACAGCCGCCGCAGCGCGCTGGTGCTGATCAGCCACGACCGCCGCTTCCTCACCAACCTCTCGCGCTCGACCGCCTGGCTTGACCGCGGCCGGATCAAGCAGATCGACCGCGGCTTTGCCTCGTTCGAAGCCTGGCGCGACGAGGTGCTGGCGGAAGAAGAGCGCGACCAGCACAAGCTCGACCGCAAGATCGTCGACGAGGAGCACTGGCTGCGCCACGGCGTCTCCGGCCGGCGCAAGCGCAACGTCAAGCGGCTTGCCAATCTGCACACGCTGCGCGACCAGCGCCGCAACTATCGCGGCACCGCCGGCGGCGCCAATCTCGCAGCCGCCGAGGCTGAGCAGTCCGGCAAGCTGGTGATCGAAGCCAAGGGCATCACCAAGGCCTACGGCGAGCGCAAGATCGTCGACAATTTCTCCACCCGCATCCAGCGCGGCGACCGGCTCGGCATCATCGGGCCGAACGGCGCCGGCAAGACCACGCTGGTCAATCTGCTCACCGGCGGCATGCAGCCTGACAGCGGCACCGTGCGGCTCGGGGCCAATCTGGAGATGGCAACCCTCGACCAGCACCGTGAAAGCCTCGACCCCAAATCGACGCTGGCGGAGGCACTGACCGGCGGCCGTGGCGACCAGATCATGGTCGGGGGCAAGCCGAAGCATGTCGTCGGCTACATGAAGGACTTTCTGTTCGCGCAGGAGCAGCGCGGCACGCCGCTGGAAGTGCTCTCCGGCGGCGAACGCGGCCGGCTGATGCTGGCGCGCGCACTGGCCAAGCCCTCGAACCTGCTGGTGCTGGACGAGCCAACCAACGATCTCGACCTCGAAACGCTGGACGTGCTCGAGGACATGCTCGGCGACTACGAGGGCACCGTCATCCTGATCAGCCATGACCGCGACTTCCTCGACCGCGTCGTCACCTCGGTGATCGCGCCTGAGGGCAACGGCAAATGGATCGAATATGCCGGCGGCTACAGCGATATGCTGGCGCAGCGCGGCGCGGACTTGAAGCGCGAGACGGCGAAGGCGCAAGTCCCCGCGGAGAAGAAAGAGGAGCGGATCGCTATTCCCGCTGCCGCGCCAAAGCGGCGATTGAGCTTCAACGAGAAGCACGCGCTGGAAACACTTCCGAAGAAGATGGAGACGTTGCAGGCCGACATCGCCAAGCTGCAACGCGTGCTCGACGATCCCAACCTCTACACCAAGGATCGCAAGACATTCGACGACACCTCCGCCGCCATCGCCAAGGCGCATGACGAATTGTCCGCCGCCGAAGAGCGCTGGCTCGAACTGGAAATGCTCCGCGAAGAAATCGAACAGGCTTGAACCGTAGGATGGGTAGAGCGAAGCGAAACCCATCGACACTTGCCCGGTTGCTGCAAATGATGGGTTTCGCTGCGCTCTACCCATCCTACAGGACCGAATATAGAGACATCACATGACCACTCCTCTCGCCGCCAAGATCGCCCGTGAATACGGCACCCCCTGCGCCGTCATCGACATGGACAAGGTCGAGCGCAACATCGCGCGGATCCAGAAGGCCTGCGATGACGCGGGCGTCGCCAATCGCCCCCACATCAAGACGCACAAGAACCCGACCATCGCGAAGATGCAGGTGGCGGCGGGCGCGAAGGGCATCACCTGCCAGAAGCTCGGCGAGGCCGAGATCATGGCCAATGCCGGCATCAACGACATCCTGATCAGCTACAATCTGCTCGGCGAAGAGAAGATGGCGCGGCTCGGCGCGCTGCAGGCGAAGGCGAACATGACGGTGGCCGCCGACAATTCGACGGTCGTTGCCGGTTTGCCCAAGGCGGCCGCAGCATCAGGCCGTCCGCTCTCGGTGGTGGTCGAATGCGATACGGGCCGCAAGCGCGCCGGCGTCGAGACGCCGGCCGAGGCGATTGCGCTGGCGCGCGAGATCGCAGGGTCCAAGGGGCTCGAATTCGCCGGCTTCATGCTCTATCCGACCGAGACCGGCTGGGCCGACGCGCAGAAATTCTACGACGAGGCGCTGGCCGGCGTGCGCGCGCACGGGCTCGATGCAAAGATCGTCTCGACCGGCGGCACGCCGAACCTCGTCAATCTCGGCAAGCTCAAGGGCGGCACCGAGCATCGCTTCGGCACCTATATCTACAACGACCGCATGCAGGTCGCGGCCGGCTCCGCCACCTGGGACGACTGCGCGCTGCACATCTATTCGACCGTGGTGAGCCGCGCCGCGCCCGAGCGCGGTATCCTCGACGCCGGATCCAAGACGCTGACCACGGACACCGGCGGGCTCGACGGCCACGGCCTGATCCTGGAGCACCCAGAAGCCAAGATCGCGCGCTTTGCCGAAGAGCACGGCTTCCTCGACCTCTCCCGCAGCAACACGCGCCCGAACGTCGGCGACGTCGTGCGGATCATTCCCAATCATGTCTGCGTCGTCGTCAACATGATGGACGAGGTCGTGATGGTGCGTGGCGAGGAGATCATCGGCACGCTGCCGGTGGCGGCGCGGGGGAAGCTGCGCTAACTCCCGATCAGCGCCTGGAGCTCCCGGTCCAGTCCATCGCGGAACAGCTTGATCGGCCGCTCCAGACGGCCGGCGGGCGCACGATGGACCATCCAGGCGCGCACGGCGGGCTTGAAGTCGCGCGCCACCACCGGCTTGAGCTTGTCGCGAAACGCGCTGCGTTTCAGGGCGATCGGAGTGACCAGCCCGACGCCGAGGCCGCGCGACACCAGCGACAGGCGGAGCTCGCTGTCCAGCGCTTCCACGGCGATGCTGAACGGCAGATGCTCCGCGTCGAATTTTCGTTTCAGCGAGTCGCGAAAGCCGCAACCGTCCTGGTTGATCACCCACGACAGCTGCGACAGCCGTTCAAGATCGACGATGCGCGGGATCTTCATGTCGCGCGCAACGACGAACACGACGGGCTGCGCGCCGAGATCGTCGGCGGCGAGATCGGAAGGCGGGACCGCGCCGTCGGGCAGACAGATCGCGGCCGCATCGAGCTCGTTGCGGCAGACACGCTCGAGCTGGTTCGGCGACCAGCCGGAGACGACACGCACGGCCAGCGCGGGAAATTCGGCACGCACCGCGTCGAGCGGTCCGGTCAGCCCCGCCTCCGAGAGGAACGGCGTCAGGCCGAGCCGGAATTCGCCGCGCACCACGCCGTCATTGGCGACCCCTGATTTGAGATCGTCCAGCATCCGGAGCAGGCGCCGGCCCTGCTCATACGCTTCATGGCCCGCCGCGGTCGGTTTCAGCGGCTTGGAGAGCCGGTCCAGAAGCTTCGCCCCCAGCATCTCCTCGAGGTTCTGGATACGCCGCGTCACGCCGGGCTGCGTGAGATTGAGGCGCGCCGAGGCCGCCACGATCGATCCGGTCTCGACTACCGCAACAAACGCCACAAGGTCATGGGTGTTCATAACTAACTCGCATATTCTTTATAGACTTATTTGAATTGTAGCATATTAGACCCGCGGCTTAAAGGGACCTGCACTGAGCCCCGCGAGGTCCCATGACGATTTCAGAAACCCCCACGCTTGCGTCGCGAAACCAACTCGCCGAACGGCCCCTGATCTGGCTTGGCGCCATCACTGCCGGTGTCGTCGTCACCAACCTGTTCGCGCCGCAGATCCTGCTCGGGCAGATCGGGCGCTCCTTGTCCATGCCGGCGTGGCAGGCGGGCCTGATCAGCACGTTGACGCTGCTCGGCTATGCCCTCGGCCTGTTGCTGCTGGTGCCACTGGTCGATCTCGTCGAAAACCGGCGCGTCATCCTGCGCACGCTCGGCTGCGCTATCCTTGCCGCGCTCGCCACGGCGTTTGCGCCGAAGCCGTTCCTGCTCTTGCTTGGCACCTTCGCCCTCGGCGCCTCCTGCGCGGCGATTCAGATGATGGTTCCGCTGGTTGCGTCAATGGTGGCGCCGGAGCGGCGCGGACAGGCCATCGGCGAGGTGATGAGCGGATTGATGATCGGCATTCTGCTGTCGCGGCCTGCGGCGAGCCTGATCGCCGATCTCTGGAGCTGGCGCGCCTACTACGTCGTCTCCGCCGCCCTGATGGCGCTGCTGGCCGGCGCGCTCGGCCGCTACCTTCCAGTCCTGCAATCGCCAGCGCGCGCAAGCTACGGCGAATTGCTGCGCTCATTTCCCAGGCTGCTGCGCGAAGAGCCCGTGCTGCGCGTGCGCGCCTGGACCGCATCGCTGGTCATGGCCTCCTTCACCGCCTTCTGGTCGGCGGTCGCGCTGCGACTGCCGGAGGCGCCGTTCGGCCTCGATGCCAAGGGAATTGCCGCTTTCGCGCTGATCGGCGTCGTTGGCGCCGCCGCGACGCCGATGGCCGGCCGGTGGGGGGATAGGGGATGGGCACGCTCGATGTTTGTTGCGGCCCATCTGCTCATCATCGGCTCGCTCGCGCTCTGCGCCTGGGCCGGCGCGCTGGAGTCCCGCATTGCCGCCCTCCTCGTGCTCAGTCTGGGCACCATCCTGCTCGATGTCGGCATCACCACCGACCAGACGCTCGGCCGCCGGGCCATCAACCTGTTGCGGCCCGAGGCACGCGGCCGCATCAACGGCCTGTTCGTCGCGCTGTTCTTCATCGGCGGCGGTGTCGGTGCCGCCGCGGCATCGCTGGCATGGACCCTTGGCGGCTGGACGATGGTCTGCGCGGTGGCGGCGAGTTTTGGGGTGCTCGGCCTGGTCACGGATCTCGTCAGCCGGACGGGGACGTCATGAGCGCCTCTATCAGCGAGCCTCGACAGGGTTCTATGAGCGCTTCAGGCACCCCAGCACACCCCTGCCCGCGGCAGCGCCGGTCGCGAACGACGCCTGCAGCAGATAGCCGCCGGTCGGCGCCTCCCAGTCCAGCATTTCGCCGGCGGCGAACACGCCCGGCAGCTTGCGGATCATGAAGTCCGCGTCGAGCTCGTCAAACGAAAGGCCGCCTGCAGTCGAGATCGCGCGATCGATCGGGGCAACGCCGGTGAGCTGAACCGGAATTGCGTTGATCAGGTGTGCGAGCTCGGCCGGCGAGAACGATGCCAGCGGCCGGCCGGATGCGATCGCGGCCTCCTGCATCAGGCCGATCCCGACCGGCGATACTTGCGCGGCCTTGCGCAGGAAGTTTGCGAGCGATTGCTTGCCGCGCGTACCTGACAGGCGCGTGGTCAGCGCGGCGGCGGCGAGGTCGGGCCGCAGTGCGATGGTCAGCGTCGCCTGCCCGATCCCCAGCACCGCCTCGCGCAGCTCCGCCGACAGCGCGTAGATCGCGCCGCCTTCGATGCCGCTGCGGGTGATCATCGCTTCGCCGCGCACCGTGTGTGCACCGATCGTCAGCGCCACGCCCTTGAGCGGCTGGCCCTCGAAACGGTCACGGAACAATTCGGACCAGGCGACGGTGAAGCCGGAATTGGCCGGCCGCAGCTTTGAGATGGCAATGCCGTTGGCCGCAAGGATATCGACCCAGCCGCCGTCCGACCCGAGCCGCGGCCAGCTTGCGCCGCCGAGCGCAAGCACCGTGGCATCGGCCGCAACGACGGAGGCGCCGCTCCGGGTTTGGAACAACAGCCGCCCTTCCCCATCCCATCCGGTCCAGCGATGGCGAAAGGCGAACCGTACGCCGCTGGCGTCCAGTCGCCGTAGCCAGGCGCGCAGCAATGGCGAGGCCTTGAATGCCTTCGGAAACACGCGGCCGCTGGTGCCGACAAAGGTCGGCTCGCCCAGCGCCTCGCTCCAGGCGCGTAGCGCGTCGGGTGGAAACGCTTCGATCGCGGCCTGCAGCTTCGCCGCCGCCTCGCGATAGCGCGGCATGAACTGCGGCAGAGGCTCGCTGTGAGTGAGGTTGAGCCCGCCGCGGCCCGCCATCAGGAATTTGCGGCCGGCGGATGGCATCGCGTCGTAGACGGTGACGCGCGCGCCACCCTGCGCCAGCACCTCGGCCGCCATCAGCCCGGCCGGACCTGCGCCAATGATGGCAACGTGGGATTCGGGTGCGGTCATGGTGGGAATTTAGGCCAGATTCTAGCGCCCAGCTCGTCGTTCCAGGGCGCGCCTTCTTGGGCGCGAACCCGGAATCCATTAGACGACGGATTCTGAGGCACGATGGATTCCGGGTTCGCGCTACGCGCGCCCCGGAATGACAACTCAGAGCTTGATGCCGGCCCTGGCCGCGGCCTGCGCAACATACTTCTGCGTCTGCTCGAAGGCGCCCTGCAAAGCCTTCGCCTTCGACATGTCGCTGATCTCGGCGAAATGCGCGGCGACCGCGTCCGGCGTCCATTCGGACTCCGGCAGGTTGATGCCTTCGCTCTCGACAATCTTGATCACGGCGAAGGAGCCGGCACCGGCGCCCATGATGGTGCGGGTGGGCGCATCCTCACTGAGCATGTACTCGACAGCGGGCGTGATCGCGTTCGGCTTCATCAGTTGCAGCGCCTGCGGCGGCAGCAGCTCTTCGGTCATGCGGGTCGCCGCGGTCGGCGAGATGATGTTGACGCGGATGTTGGTCTTGCGGCCCTCTTCCGCCAGCACGTTCATCAGGCCGACCATGCCGGACTTCGCCGCGCCGTAATTGGCCTGGCCGAAATTACCGTAAAGGCCGGAGGACGACGTGGTCAGCACGATGCGGCCGTAGTTGCGGTCGCGCATGCCGGCCCAGGCCGCCTTGCAGCAGTAGAAGGTGCCGACGAGGTGCACGTCGAGCACCTTCTGGAAATCGGCCGCCTCCATCTTGCCGAACGACTTGTCGCGCAGGATGCCGGCATTGGCGCACAAGAGGTCGACGCTGCCCCATTCCTTCGTGGCACGCTCGACCATCGCGGTGACCTGCTCGAAGTTCGAGACGTCGGCACCGTCGGCCATCGCGGTGCCGCCGGCTTTGCGGATCTCCTCGACCACGGCTTCCGCCGGCGACAGCGAGCCACCAGTGCCGTCGCGCGCGCCGCCGAAATCGTTGACCACGACCTTCGCGCCGCGGCTGGCCAGTCCCAGCGCATGCGCCCGTCCGAGGCCATTGCCCGCGCCGGTGACGATGGCGACGCGTCCGTCAAACCTGATTGCCATTGTGCTTCCTTTCTTCCTTCTCCCCTCGTGGGAGAAGGTGGCGCGAAGCCACCCTCTCCCACAGGGGGAGTGGGTAAGAGCGCTCCGCGAGAGATCGGACAGCTTTTGAGCAGCGTTGAAGGACCGGGTCAAGCCCGGCCAGACCTACGCGAAATAGATCAGGCCCAGCCACTCGGCGACCAGCGCCGGCTTGTCCTCGCCCTCGATCTCGACAGTGACATTGGTGCGGGACTGCAGCTCGTTCGGCTTGCGCAGCTTGGCTTCCGCCAGCACGAAACGGCCACGGACGCGCTTTCCCGAGCGCACCGGCGAGATGAAGCGCAGCTTGTCGAAGCCGTAATTGACGCCCATCGTGGTGCCGGCGATGACCGGCATCACCTCATAGGACATGATCGACAGCAGCGACATGGTCAGGAAGCCGTGCGCGATGGTGGTGCCGAACGCGGTCTCCTTCTTTGCCCGTTCAGGGTCGACGTGGATGAACTGGTGATCCTCGATCACGTCGGCATAGGTGTCGATGCGGGGCTGGTCGATCAGGTGCCATGACGACACGCCGATCTCCTTGCCGACCATGGCCTGATAGGCGTCCAGCGTAATCGGCGGCTTCTTCCAGACTTCGTTCATTGATAGCTCCAGATGGCGTCATTCTGGGGCGATGCGCAGCATCGAGCCCGGAATCCACTGTGCCACAGAGTTTGTCGCCGAATGGATTCCGGGTTCGCGCTCCGCGCGCCCCGGAATGACGAAGGTACCCACTTAACTCTCGCTCCGGGTTTTCGGCAGCTCCGGAAAATCCTCCTCGCGGAATTCCCGGCCACGCAGCGGATCGCCCCGATCATCGTCGCGCTCGAGACGTCGTAGCTGCACGCGGCGGATTTTGCCAGAGATCGTCTTCGGCAGCTCGGTGACGATTTCAAGGCGGCGGATGCGCTTGAACGGCGCAAGTCGGGTGTGCAGGTGCTTGAAGATCGAAAGCGCCGTCTCCGGTGTTCGCTCCGACCCCGAAGTCAGCAGCACGAACGCCTTGGGGATTGCCAGCCGGATCGGATCCGGGCTCGGCACCACGGCAGCCTCGGCGACGAGTTCATGCTCGAGCAACACGCTTTCCAGCTCGAACGGACTGATGCGGTAATCGGACGATTTGAACACGTCGTCGGAGCGGCCGACGAAGGTGAGATAACCATCTTCGTCTTCGAACACGACGTCGCCGCTGCGATAGAGTGCGCCCTCGGCACCCGAGAGCTTGCCGTCGTCGCCCTGATAGCCCTGCATCAGGCCGGCGGGACGGTTCGCCCCGAGCACCAGCGTCACCTCGCCTTCCTTCGCCGGGTTGCCGTCGGCATCGCTGACCTGCACGCGATAGCCCGGCAGCGGGCGGCCCATCGAGCCGACCTTGATGTTTTGCCCCGGCGAGTTGCCGGCAAGCGCGGTGGTCTCGGTCTGGCCGTAGCCGTCGCGGATGGTAAGGCCCCAGGCCGCCTGCACCTGGTCGATCACCTCGGGATTGAGCGGCTCGCCGGCGCCGCAGACCTCGCGCAACGCGACCTTGAACGAGGCAAGGTTCTCCTGGATGAACAGCCGCCACACGGTCGGCGGCGCGCATAGCGTGGTGACACCGCAGCGGCCGATGGTGGCGAGCAGCGCCTTCGCATCGAAGCGCGGCTGGTTCACCACGAACACGGTGGCGCCCGCGTTCCACGGCGCGAAGAAGCAGCTCCAGGCGTGCTTGGCCCAGCCGGGCGAAGAGATGTTGAGATGGACGTCGCCGGGCTTCAGCCCGATCCAGTACATGGTGGAGAGATGGCCGACGGGATAGCTGCGCTGGCTATGCAGCACCAGCTTCGGCTTTGCCGTGGTGCCCGAGGTGAAATAGAGCAGCATCGGGTCGTCGGCGTGGGTGGGGCCGTCGGGCACGAAGCTATCCGGAGCCTCTGCCGCCTCATCGTAAGCGAGCCAGCCATCGGAGGCCGCGCCGACCACGATGCGGACGACATTCTCTGCACCGAGGCTCGCGAACTTCGCGACCTGATCCTGCGCGGCCACCACGGCCTTCGCCTTGCCGCGATCGAGCCGGTCGCGCAGCTCGTCGGCGGTGAGCAGCGTGGTGGCGGGGATGACGACGACACCGAGCTTCATCGCAGCGAGCATGGTCTCCCACAGCGGAACCACATTGCCGAGCAGCAGCAGGAGATGGTCGCCACGCCTCAGGCCCTGCGCTCGGAGGAAGTTGGCGACCTGGTTGGAACGGCGCGACAGCGCCGCGAAGGACAATTTCGTCTGCCGGTCCTGTGCGGCATCGACGATCCAGAGCGCGGGGCGATCCTTGCTCTCCGCATTCGCCGCCAGCTCGGCGTCGAACCAGTCGAGCGCCCAGTTGAAGGGGGCCGGATCGGGCCAGCGGAAGCCTTTGACCGCCGCCTCGTAATCCGTGCGGTGTTGTAGAAGAAACGCGCGCGCTTCCTGAAATGTCGTCATGGTCCGGGCCCGTCCAATTGACCTGCGAGCGTAGCCCGGATGGAGCGGAGCGCAATCCGGGGCCGGCTACGCAATTGGCAGAAGCTGTCCCGGATTTCGATTCGCTCCATCCGGGCTACGGGCAAAGCCTCGCTATTTTCCAGCGAGGCCGCGAACGTGCTTGATAATTCCGGAAAAATCCACCCCGCCCTGCCCCGCCTTGTCGAAGGCCTGGTAAATCTCCTGCGCATGCTGGCCGAGCGGCGTCGCCGCGCCGGCGGCCTTGGCGGCATCCTGCGCCAGGGTCAGGTCCTTCACCATCAGTGCCGAGGCGAAACCCGGCTTGTAGTCGTTGTTCGCCGGAGAGCTCGGCACCGGGCCCGGAACCGGGCAATAGGTCGTCAGCGACCAGCACTGGCCCGACGAGGTCGAGGCGACGTCGAACAGCGCCTGATGCGAGAGGCCGAGCTTCTCACCCAGCGCGAAGGCCTCGCTCACAGCGATCATGGAAATGCCGAGGATCATGTTGTTGCAGATCTTGGCCGCCTGGCCGGCGCCGGCGCCGCCGCAATGCACGATCTTCTTGCCCATGTTTTCGAGCACGGGCTTTGCCGCGGCGAACGCCTTGTCCTCGCCGCCGCACATGAAGGTGAGCGTCGCCCCCTTGGCGCCGCCGGTACCGCCGGACACCGGCGCATCCACCGAGAGCACGCCGTTCTTGGCGGCAAGCGCGTGTGCCTGCCGCGCGCTCTCGACGTCGATGGTGGAGGAGTCAATGATCAGCGCGCCCTTGGTCATGACAGGGACGACCTCGTTCCAGACGCCGAGCACATGCTTGCCGGCCGGCAGCATGGTGACGACGACATCGGCGCCCTTCACTGCGCCCGATGCGCTGTCGGCAATGCCGGCGCCATCGGCCTTGGCCTGCGCGCGCGAGGCCTCGACGAGGTCGAACGCGACGACCTTGTGGCCGGCCTTGACCAGATTGGCCGCCATCGGGCCGCCCATGTTGCCGAGACCGATGAATGCGATCGTGGCCATTGTCGTTTCCTCCGCTTGAGACTGTTGTTAGTTGAACTTGAGTTCGTCGGCGCCAATCTCGGCGAGATACGGCGCAAGCAATTCCGGCGTCACATCCTCGATCCGCGGCGGCGACCAGATCGGATTGCGGTCCTTGTCGATCACGGCGGCGCGTACGCCCTCGCGGAAATCGTCGCTGCGGAAGACCTCCAGCGCGGCGCGATATTCGCGCACCAGACATTCTTCCAGGCTCGACGCGGCGCGTGCCAGCCGCAGCAGCTTCAGCGTCACCACCATGCCGCGCGGCGATTTTTCGCCGAGCGTCTTCAGTGTCGCCAGAGCAAATTCGGAACCGTCGCGCTTGAGCGCGGCGACGATGTCCTCCATCCGGTCGAAGCCGAACAGCGCATCGATCATCGGCTCCTTTGCCGCGACCGGCCCGGCGGTCTCGCCGGTCGCAAAGCCGTTGATGAGCTTGCCGACCTCGGCCGCGGTTGCACCGGAGCGCAGCTTCGTCAGCGCATCCCGCAGCTCCGGCCATTTCGCCGCCGGCACCACCCAATCGGCGAACTTCGCGTGGATCGCGTCCGGCCCGTTCATGGTCTGGCCGGTCAGGCCGAAATAGGTGCCGATCTCGCCCGGCGAGCGCGACAACAGATAAGTGCCGCCGACGTCCGGGAAGAAGCCGAGCCCGACCTCGGGCATCGCGAGTTTGGTGCGATCGGTGACGACGCGGTGGCTCGCATGCGCGGAGAGCCCGACGCCGCCGCCCATCACAATGCCGTCCATGAAGGCGACATAGGGCTTTGGAAACCTCTTGATCCGGGCGTTGAGGATATATTCCTCGCGCCACAGGATCTTGCCGAGGTCGCCATGAACCTTCGAGCTTTCCCAGAGCGTGCGGATGTCGCCGCCGGCACACAGGCCGCGCTCGCCGGCGCCCTCCAGCACGATCACGGCGACGGCCGCATCGGTCTCGAAGCGGTCGAGCGCGGTCTCGATGTCGCGAAACATCTCGAGCGTCACGGCATTGATGGCCTTGGGACGGTTGAGCCTGATGACGCCGGCCGATCCCTCGACGCGGGCGACCAGATCGCCCTCTTCCGCTGCCGTCATCGCGCGCCCTCGATCAGTTTGCGCGCCACGATGAGCCGCATGATTTCATTGGTGCCTTCGAGGATCTGGTGCACGCGCAGATCGCGCACGATCTTCTCGATGCCGTATTCGCTGAGGTAGCCATAGCCGCCGTGAAGCTGGAGCGCCTGGTTGGCGACCTCGAAGCCGACATCGGTGCCGAAGCGCTTGGCCATCGCGCAGAGCATGGTGGCGTCAGGATCCTTGCGGTCGAGCGCCGCTGCGGCCCGCCACAGGAACGTGCGCGCGGCCTCGAGTTCGATCGCCATGTCGGCAAGGCGGAATTGCAGCGCCTGGAATTCGTCGAGGCGTTTTCCAAACGCCTTGCGCTCCTTCATGTAGTTGCGCGCCTTGTCGAGCGCGGTCTGCGCGCCACCGAGCGAGCATGCCGTGATGTTGAGACGGCCGCCATCGAGGCCGGCCATCGCGATCTTGAAGCCGACGCCCTCCTCGCTCAGCCGGTTGGCGACCGGCACGCGGGCGTTCTCGAACATGACGGCGCGGGTCGGCTGCGCATTCCAGCCCATCTTGCGCTCGTTGGCACCGAAGGAGACTCCCGGTGTGTTGCCGTCAATGACGAGCGTCGAGATGCCGCCGGGGCCGTCGCCGCCGGTCCTGACCATCGCGACCAAAAGGTCGGTGCCGCCGGCGCCCGAGATGAACTGCTTCTGGCCGTTGAGCACATAATGGTCGCCATCGCGCACCGCGCGGGTGCGCAGCGCCGCCGCATCGGAGCCGGCGCCCGGCTCGGTCAGGCAGTAGCTCGCGATCAGCTCCATGGTGCAGAGCTTCGGCAGCCATTTGTGGCGCTGGGTGTCGCTGCCGTAGGCATCGATCATCCAGGACGCCATGTTGTGGATGGAGATGAAGGCCGACGTGGTCGGACAGCCCGTCGCCAGCGCCTCAAAGATCAGCGCCGCGTCGAACCTGGTCATAGCGGAGCCACCGACATCCTCGCGGATGTAGATACCGCCCATGCCGAGCGTCGCCGCCTCGCGCATCACATCGACGGGGAAATGCTTCTCCTCGTCCCAGCGCAGCGCGTGCGGCGCGATCTTTTCCGCCGCAAACGCCAACGCCATGTCGCGAACCGCGATCTGATCCTCGTTCAGAGCGAACTGCATGGGTGCCTCGCTCTTGAGAGGATCACTTCATCAGCGGGATCGAGAACTCCGCGCCTTCCTTGACGCCGGACGGCCAGCGCGAGGTCACCGTCTTGGTCTTGGTGTAGAAGCGGACCGAGTCCGGGCCGTGCTGGTTGAGATCGCCGAAGCCGGACTTCTTCCAGCCGCCGAAGGTGTAATAGGCAATCGGCACCGGGATCGGCACGTTGATGCCGACCATGCCGACATTGACCTTGGCCGCGAAGTCGCGCGCCGCGTCGCCGTCGCGGGTGAAGATCGCAACGCCGTTGCCGTAGTCATGTTCGGACGGCAGCGCCAGTGCTTCCTTGTAGTCGTGCGCGCGCACCACCGAGAGCACCGGGCCGAAGATCTCTTCCTTGTAGATCCGCATGTCCTTGGTGACGTTGTCGAACAGCGAACCGCCGAGATAGAAGCCCTTCTCGTAGCCCTGCATCTTGAAGCCGCGGCCGTCGACGGCGAGCGTGGCGCCTTCCTTGATGCCGATGTCGATGTAGCCCTTGACCTTCTCGACCGCCTCGCGCGTCACCAGCGGACCGTAATCGGCCGACGGATCGATCGAGGTGCCGATCTTCAAGGACTCGACGCGCGGGATCAGTTTTTCCATCAGGCGGTCGGCGGTGGACTTGCCGACGGGCACCGCGACGGAGACGGCCATGCAGCGCTCGCCGGCCGAGCCGTAGCCGGCGCCGATCAGCGCATCGACCGCCTGGTCCATGTCGGCATCGGGCATGATGATGGCGTGGTTCTTGGCGCCGCCGAAGCACTGGCAGCGCTTGCCGGTCTGCGCGGCGCGCTCATAGATGTACTGCGCGATCGGCGTGGAGCCGACGAATCCGACGGCCTTGATATCAGAATCGTCGAGGATGGCGTCGACCGCTTCCTTGTCGCCGTTGACGACGTTGAGGATGCCGGCTGGCAGGCCCGCTTCCATCATCAGTTCGGCAAGCAGCATCGGCACGCCGGGATCGCGCTCGGAGGGCTTGAGGATGAAGGCATTGCCACAGGCGATCGCGGGCGCGAACTTCCACATCGGGATCATCGCCGGGAAATTGAACGGCGTGATGCCGGCGACGACGCCGAGCGCCTGGCGCATCGAATAGATGTCGATGCCGGGGCCGGCGCCTTCGGTGTACTCACCCTTCATCAGATGCGGGATGCCGCAGGCGAACTCGGCGACCTCGAGGCCGCGCTGGATGTCGCCCTTGGCGTCCGGCACGGTCTTGCCGTGCTCACGCGCCAGCAGCTCGGCGAGCTTGTCGTAGTCGCGCTGGACCAGCTCGACGAATTTCATCATGACGCGGGCGCGGCGCTGCGGGTTGGTCGCGGCCCATTCCGGCTGCGCGGCGCGGGCGTTCTCCACGGCAGCGCGGACCTCGGCCTTGGACGCCAGCGCCACCTTGGCTTGGACGTCACCGGTCATCGGCTCGAAAACGTCGGCGGTGCGGCCCGAGGTACCTTTGACCTCCTTGCCGCCGATGAAATGTCCGATTGAACGCATGGAAATATCTCCTTCAGGCCAGCCTGTTCGCTTTGACAAATCCTATCGACCTGCATTTTATAGGATTCAAGTCTGATATATTGCACCATAGATGTGCGAAAATGCTGGATCAAGGTAGCATCGACTGGGACGACTTTCGCTTCGTGCTGGCAATCGTGCGGGGCGGCTCGGTTTCGGCTGCGGCAAAACAGCTCGGCGTCGACCATGCCACGGTGATCCGTCGCGTCGACAGGCTGGAAAAGCACCTCTCGGCCAAGCTGTTTGACCGGCGCAAGACCGGCTATCTCCTCACCGAGGCCGGCCAGCGCGTCGCCGACAGCGCGGAAGCGATGGAATCGACCATCGTCGCCAACCAGGAGCAGGTCGGCGGCTCCGTGGCGCGGCTGACCGGAACGGTGCGGATCGGTGCGCCCGATGGCTTCGGTACCGCCTTCCTGGCGCCGCGGCTGGCGCCCTTCGCGGACCGGTATCCCGATCTCGATCTGCAACTTGTGGCTACTGCGCGGCTGTTCAGTCTCTCCAAGCGCGAGGCCGACATCGCGATCAGCCTGACCATGCCGAAGGAGGGCCGCATCGTCGGCCGCAAGCTGCTCGACTACCGCCTCGGGCTCTATGCCGCCCCCGCCTATCTCGACCGCTTCCCGCCGATCGTCTCGCGCGAGGTGCTGCCGCAGCACCGCTTTGTCGGCTACATCGAGGAGCTCCTGTTCACGCCGGAGCTCGACTATCTGCCGCAGGTGTCGCCGCGGATTTCCGCACGCTTCCGCAGCGCCAATCTGATCGCACAGCTCAACGCCACGCTCTCGGGCTTCGGCATCGCGGTGCTGCCGCATTTCATGGCGAGCGACTATCCGCAGCTCGTCGCGGTGCTGCCGGAGGAGATCTCGATCACGCGGACGTTCTGGATGCTGATGCACGCCGACAGCAAGGACCTCGCCCGGATCAGGGCCGTGGCGGACTACATCGGCGAGATCGTGGAGCGCGAGCGCGCGTTGTTTGCGGGGCGGTAAGCACCGATCCCGTAGGGTGGGCAAAGCGAAGCGTGCCCACCATGCCAACTACGATCACGGAGAGACGGTGGGCACGGCGCAAGAGCGCCTTTGCCCACCCTACGGCATCTCGGCCTAACTCTGCTTCGCCTTCTTCACCGCCGCCACCTTCGGCTCACGCTTCGCACCATCCAGCGCGCTGTCCCTGCCCGCCTTCAGCACCTCGTCCGACAGTTCGCTGGAGCCGGCGATGCGCGCCAGCAGCATGGTGCCGGCCATCGTCGCCAGCGTCGCGATCGCCTGCTTGCGCGCCGCCTTGCGCGGCAGGTTCGGGATGTAGTCGGTCATCATCTCGATCATCTCGTCGAGCTTGCCGGCGAAGGCCTTTCGCGTCTTCGGGCTCTCGCGGGCGATCTCGGCGCCCAGCGCGGGAATCGAGCAGCCATGGCCGGGATTGTCGCGATGCAGCGCGGAGAGATAGGTCTCCGCGATCAGCGCCAGCCGTTTCTCGGGAGAGACCTCGCCACTGATCTTGCGCCAGTGCTCCATCGAGCGGTCCATGGCGTAGGCAAAGGCCTCGATCACCAGCGCCTCGCGGGAATCGAAATGCGCGTAGAAGCCGCCATGGGTCAGGCCCGCCTCCTTCATGAGGTCGGCGACGCCGATGCCGTGCGCACCCTTTTCGCGCAGCCGCACGGAGGCCTTCTTCACGATGCGGTCGTGGGTTTCCTGCTTGTGTTCCCGGGAATAGCGCATGCGGGTCTCATTGAATGTCGGAGATCATTTCATAACACAAGAATGGACCGGACGGTGAATTAATTCATGTTAAGATATTGCCAATCATGGAAAAGGTTGCAGTTGCATGGACCGCGAGCGCCCCCTTGCCGTCGCGGACGAACCCCTCGGTGTAGCTGGTCTGCCGTCCCAGCTTGATGATCTTGCCCTCGGCCGTGATCAGCCCGGACCGGACCGACAGCGGACGCAGGAACGTCATTTTCAGATCGAGGGTCACGGACGACTGCCCGGCCTCCAGCCGGGTCGAAATGGCGCATCCCATGGCGGTGTCGATCAGCGCCGCGGCCGTCGCGCCATGCAGCAGGCCGATGGTATTTTCGAGATCCTCGCGCGGCTCCAATTGCATCACGATCCGGCCCGGCTCGACCACCGCCATGGTGAAGCCGATCAGCTTTGCGAAGGGCGGCGGCGGCAGCCGGCCGTCGCGAATGCCCAGCATGGCGTCCATGCCCGACAGGCCCATCGCCGCTTTCGCGACCGGCGCAGGGACCTGCCAGTCCACCACACGCTCGCGCCGCTGCGTGGGCGAAAACAGGTCGAGTTGATCGATGTCGGTCATGGCAGCCTCTTTGTATGACATTCATCATGCTATGCCACGAACTTCGCGCTGGCAACTCCGTCTCCCCGGCCCGCTTGACAAGCAGCGCGTTTCGGCCCGGAAGTGATCCCGACCGGTGCGCCCGCGCACGTCCAACAAACGTCGAGATCCCACGATGGAAATGCTCAACAACCACTGCGGCGTGACGCGCGATGCGCGCGGCGTCGTTCACGTCGCGATTTGCAACGCCGGCTCGCTCAACATCCTCGGCTCGCCCGTCACCGACGCGGTGCGCGAAGGCCTGCAACAGCTCGCCTCCGATCGCAGCATCCGCGTCGTGGTGCTGCGCGGCCAGAGCGAGAAGAGCATGATCGGCGGCGCCGACATCAAGGAGATGGCCAAGCTCGAGCAGGCATCGGCCGAAGCCTTCATCAGCCGCCTGCGCGATCTCTGCGAGGCCGTGCGCCAGTTCCCCGCCCCCGTGATCGCGCGCATGCCCGGCTGGTGCCTCGGCGGCGGGCTCGAGGTGGCGGCCGCGTGCGACTTCCGCATCGCCGCGCATGATGCGCATTTCGGCATGCCGGAGGTCCGCGTCGGCATTCCCTCGGTGATCCACGCCGCGCTGTTGCCGCGCCTGATCGGCTGGGCCCGCGCGCGCTGGCTGGTGATGACGGCAGAGAACATCGACGCAGCCACGGCGCTCGCCTGGGGACTGGTCGACAAGGTGGCGCCCGAGGGCGGGCTGGATGCAGCCGTCGAGCACACGGTGAAGGCGCTGCTCGAATGCGGCCCCGAGGCGTTGCGGTCGCAAAAGGCGCTGCTGCGGCAATGGGAGGAACTGCCGCTGACGGAGTCGGTGAACCTCAGCGTCAAGGTGTTCGGCGAGTCGTTCCTGACCGACGAGCCGACGCGCCTGATGCAGGCGTTCGTGAACAGGAAGCGGTAAGCGCTGGACGGGGTGCTTCGTTCCGCATGACGCTGTCATCGCCCGCGCGGCGGGCGATCCAGTATTCCAGAGGCTGCGGTGATTGAGCCGAGAAGCCGCGGCCTTCTGGATGCCCTCGCCTTCGCGGGGCAGACATCGTCATTGGGGGAGCGCTTTCGTTCCTAGAGTCACAGCCCCTCCTCCGATCGCAGGAGGAAATCTCATGCGAACCACAAGATTTTCTCATCCCAGCCGCCGTTGCATTTTTTGCGCCGCATCATATGATGAGCATAATCCTACTTAGCCGTCATCGCAGGGAGTCCCATCATGGCCGAAGCCGCCGATCCCGTCGTCATCGTCTCCGCCGCCCGTACCCCGCTCGGCCGCTTCATGGGCGAATTGTCGCCGCTGGCCGCGCATAAGCTTGGATCGCATGTGATCGGCGCTGCGCTGGAGCGCGCCAAGCTCGCGCCTGAGAAGGTCGATGAGGTCTTCATGGGTTGCGTGCTGCCCGCAGGACAAGGCCAGGCCCCGGCACGCCAGGCGGCGCGTGCGGCCGGCCTGCCCGATGCGACCGGCGCCACCACGGTCAATAAGGTCTGCGGCTCCGGCATGAAGGCGACCATGCTGGCGCACGACATCATCCGCGCCGGCTCCGCCGGGATCGTCGTCTCCGGCGGCATGGAGAGCATGAGCAACGCGCCCTATCTTCTCGCCAAGGCACGCGGAGGCTATCGCGTCGGCCATGACCGCATCATCGACCACATGATGATGGACGGGCTGGAGGACGCCTACGAGACCGGCCGATCCATGGGCGATTTCGGCGAGGCCACGGCAGAGGCCTACCAGTTCACCCGCAAGGACCAGGACGCCTATGCGATGGAGACGCTCAGCCGCGCCCGCAGGGCGGTCGAGGGCGGCGCGTTCAAGGCCGAGATCGCGCCGATCACGCTGACCGAGAAGGCTGGCCCACGCGTCATCGCCAATGACGAGCATCCGCTGAAGGTCGATCCGGCCAAGATTCCCGGACTGAAGCCGGCGTTCCGCGCCAATGGCACGATCACGCCGGCCGCCTCCTCCGCCAATGCCGACGGTGCCGCCGCGCTGGTGCTGACGAAGCGGTCGCTGGCCGATCGGGGCGGCCTTCCGGCGCTTGCCGTGATCAAGGGCCACGCCACCCACAGCCAGGAGCCGCAATGGTTCACCACGGCGCCGATCCCTGCGATCCGCAAGCTGCTCGACAAGATCGGCTGGAGCGCCGGTGACGTCGACCTGTTCGAGATCAACGAGGCTTTCGCCGTGGTGGCGATGGCGGCGCAGCGCGATCTCGGCATTCCCCGCGACAAGCTGAACATCAACGGCGGCGCCTGCGCGCTCGGCCATCCGATTGGCGCCACCGGCGCGCGGCTGATCGTGACGCTGCTGCATTCGCTCGAGGCGCAGAACCTCAAGCGCGGCGTCGCCGCGCTCTGCATCGGTGGCGGCGAAGCCACGGCCATCGCGGTGGAGCGGCTGCCGCACTAGCCGTGATGTCCGAAATTGAGGGAAGTCTGACATTTTAGACTTCCGACGAATATGCCAGATTATAACGATGACGCGAGTCCCGGGAGGGACCGCCAACCATGATTGAGGCCCAATGATCTCGAACTGGCTCGCGGCAAGGCTCAGCCGCCGCAATATCCACTACGGCTGGGTGATGGTCGGCGTGACCTTCCTGGCCGCGCTGATCAGCGCCGGCACGGTCGGTGCGCCCGGCGTGTTCATCGTTCCCCTGCAGAAGGAGTTCGGCTGGAGCACGGCGGAGATCTCTTCCGCGCTGTCGATCCGCTTCATCCTGTTCGGGCTGATGGCGCCGTTCGCCGCCGCCCTGCTCAACCGCTACGGTCTGCGCAACGTCACGCTCACGGCGCAGCTGATCGTGGTCTCGGCGCTGGTCGCATCGCTTGGCATGACCGAGGTCTGGCAGCTCATAGCCCTGTGGGGCGTCGTGATCGGTATCGGCACCGGGATGACCGCGCTGGTGCTGGGAGCCACCATCGCCACGCGCTGGTTCGCGGCGCGACGCGGCCTCGTCGTCGGCATCATGACCGCGAGCGTCGCCACCGGTCAGCTCGTGTTCCTGCCGCTGCTCGCAAGCCTCACCGAACGCTTCGGCTGGCGGCTGGCGCTCGGCTTCGTCTGCATCATGCTCGGCGTTTCCGCACTCGCGGTCCTGCTCGCGATGCGCGACCGTCCGAGCGATCTGGGCCTGCGCCCGTTCGGTGACGAGGGCAGCGAGCCCCTGCCCACCCCGCCCGTCAACCACGGCTCGATCACGGCGGTGGCGCTCGGCACGCTGCGCGACGCCTCGAAGTCGAGCGCGTTCTGGATCCTGTTTGCGACCTTCTTCGTCTGCGGCGCCTCGACCAACGGCCTCGTCCAGGTCCACCTGATCCCGATGTGCCTCGATTTCGGCATCCCGCAGGTGCAGGCCGCAAGCCTGCTGGCTGCGATGGGTATTTTCGACTTCTTCGGCACCATCTTCTCGGGCTGGCTGTCGGACCGTTACGACAATCGCTGGCTCCTATTCTGGTACTACGGCCTGCGCGGTCTCTCGCTGATCTTCCTGCCCTTCAGCGATTTCTCGTTCTACGGCCTGTCGATCTTCGCGATGTTCTACGGCCTCGACTGGATCGCCACCGTGCCGCCGACGGTGCGCCTCACCGCGCAGAAGTTCGGCCCCGAGCGCGCCAATCTGGTGTTCGGCTGGATCTTCGCCGGGCATCAGCTCGGCGCCGGCACCGCGGCCTTCGGAGCGGGCCTGTCGCGGACGCTGCTCCAGAGCTACCTGCCCGCCTTCTTCATCGCCGGCGCGCTCTGCGTGTTCGCCTCATTGATCGTGCTGGCACTGTCGCGGCAGCCGAAGCCGAAGACGCAACCCGCGATGGCGTAAGCCGCCCTAGTACCGGATCGTTGTGGTGACGCCGAAGACTGCGGCGTCACCGATCCGCGAAGTCCCGCTCGGATCGTTCGGATTGGGGACGCCGCCCGAGGGGCGGAACACGTACTGGAAATACGGCGCCACCAGCCAGCCCGGCTTGATATGCGCCTCGTAGATCATCTCGATCAGGGTCTCGTTGCTGCGCACCGGGCTCTGCACGCCGGTGAAGGCCTGCGTGTCGAGATCGAGCGTGCGGGCGGTGTTCGAAATCCGCATATAGGCCATCGCCACGCCGAAGCGGTCGAGCGGACGGCCTGGCGTGAAGCCGACGAAGCCGATGCCGCCGTCGAGATAGAGGTCGATCAGATTGCGGTCCGGCGGGCTGTAGGCGATGCGGCCGAACGCGGTGATGCCCGGGATCGAAGCTGACGTGGTGTTGTCCTTCACCTCCGGCGGGCGGTAGAGCACCTGCTCGATCACCGCGAAGATGCCGTAGTTGCCGCGGAGCTTCGCCGGAACGCCGCTTCCGGAGGGATCGGCGATCGACAGTCCCTCCGCGGTAAACCGCTGGCTGTCGAACGAGCCATAGTGCTTCCAGGCGCCCGGCGTGAAATTGCCGGCGAGCGAGCGGCCCCCGATATCGATGTCGTAGTTGAAGCGGACCTGCCCGATCACCCAGGGCGGATCGTTGACGCGGAACGCGAGGCCGTGATGGTCGCGAATCTGCGGATCGGCATCGCCCGGCCCGGACGGATCGCCGTTGAACACTGCAGCATAGGCGGTGATCTGGTCCGTCAACGCGGCCTTGACGCGAATGCCGGGCACCGCGATCGGCGGGGCCGGGCCGCCGGCCGGAAGGTTGCTCGCCTTGATCGCCGGCCAGCCGAAGGTGCCGTTGATGAAGAGGTCGTCGGTCTGGCTGTCGAAGAACTCCACATCCGCGGCCTGCTGGCCGGCCCTGATGTTCAGCCTGTCGCCAAAGAAGCTCTGCTCGAAATAGGCGTTGTAGAGCCGCTGATCCGGCAGCGCCTCGATCTCGCTGATGGTGGCGAGGTTCTGCACGTAGTTGCGCGAGAGCCCGCGGCCGTAGATCACGAAGGCGTTGGCGTAGAAGCGGCCGCCGCTCCAGCCGACGAGCTTGTCCAGATCGGCATCGACCGAGAGATCGAGGCGGCCGAAATGGATCGCGCCGCGCGCAACACCGCCGGACACATTGCCGATGTTGTCGGCGATGTAGGTGGCGCCGAAATTCAGGCCCTTGTTGGCGAGCCCGTCATGCCATTCGTTGAACCATTTTGGCGCCAGCCATTCCGCCGCGCTTTCGTCCTTGGCGCCGGCGCCCGCGCTCGTGCTCGCCAAGGTGCACGCCAGCGCAATTGCAGCCATGCTTCGCAGCAGAGAGCTATCGGCAATCGCGTTCACGGCTGGGTACGCTACTTGAAAATGCCCGTGCGCCGCATGAACAAATAGGCCGCGCCGACCGACGAGGCCATCAGCGCCGCCGCCCAGAGGAATCCGGTCTCGACGTCGGTGAGCGGCAGGCCCTTGGTGTTCATGCCGAAGATGCCGGTGATCAGCGTCGGCGGCAGCAGCAGCGACGTCACGATGGAGAGCGTGTGGAGGTGGTGGTTGCTCTCCTCCTCGTTCTTGAAGCGCAGCTCCTCCTCGAGCAGCCGGCTGCGCTCGCGGAGCTCGACGATGTCGTGATCGAGGCCATCGAGCCGCTGCGCCAGCTTGCCGGCGTGGATCCGCAAGCCCGGCGAGAGATGATCGGTGTTCTTCTGGTCGAGCCGGTGAAACAGCACGCGCAGGCCGGTGAGCTGCCGATGCAGCCTGACGCAGGTGCGGCGCAGGCGACCGAGAATGCGGCGCATCTCCGGCTTGGCATCGTCGGCGAGGATGCGTTCCTCGATGCCGTCGATCTCCTGCCCGAGCTTGTCGGCCATCCGATCAAGCGTGTCGGCGACCTCGTCCACGATCTTTTCCAGGAGATGGGCGACGTTGTCGACGCGGTAGCCGCCTTCGAGCACCCGGCGCGTCGCATCCGCCGAGCACAGCGCCTGATGGCGGCCGCTGACCAGCAGGTGCTCGGTCATGGCGAAGCGCAGGAACGCGGTCTCCTCCGTGGCGCTGTCGATGTCGCGCACGAGATCGGAGAACACGCCGTAGACGCAGTGGTCGATGACATGGAGCTGCTGGAAGGTGTCGTTGGACAGCAGCAGCTCGCGCGCAAGCGGCGGCAGCGTTGAGGCAGCAATCCACGGCCGCGCCCGCGCATCGGTCAGGTTGAAATGCAGCCAGAGCCGGCCGTCATGGCTGAACTCGATCGGCCGGTCGATCGGCAGCGCCTCGGCGCTGCCGTCGCTGTGCAGGCGGAACGCCCAGACGAGGCCCGGAATGACAGGCTCAGCCCCCGATATCGCGCTGACAAGCTTTGCCGGCTCAGCCATGGTAGCCCCAACCGTCAACAAATGCCCCGTCTCCGGAAGATGGCTGACGGCATCTTCCGGATCCACGCGGGTACTCAATTACGCCTTTGTTACAGTTTGATGATGGCGCCGCCCTACTCCGCGGCCAGCCCCGTCGCGGCCGCCGCCTCGGCTTCCCTGATATAGTCGTGCACGACGGCCGAACGGCAACGTCAGATCGGCGATGTAGTGATGCGCGCCGCACGCACAATCTCAAGGTCCTGCTCTACAAGGCCCTGGCGAAGCTGCCGGAGGAACAACTAAGCGAAGAAGAGCGCAAGCTGAAAGCGAGCCTGTGCCACATACCCGAGATCGCGATCCTGCATCTGATCTACCAGCAGAAGGCCTATGAGGGCGACGCCAAGGACCACGAATTCTCGGACACCTCGATGCGCGAGCACTGGCAGAGCGGCTTTGAGGACACCAAGCGCACGCTGAAGCGGCGCGACCGGATCAAGATGCCCGAGCAAGGCATGGGGCTGGTGGTGCACGACGTGCACCGGGAGACGGAGAGCGCGTAAGGGGCACTGGAGCGGGGGCGCAAACAAAAACCGCGAAAACAACCCCATGCACAGTAGCCGAGGCACGGCGGATCAATGACTTACGCGTCCGCAAGGCGATTTGACTCGTCGGGCAAGACACCGGCATGATGTGATCATGGCGGGATACACAAGTCGCCGATGCCCTGCCCGACATTGATGCAGGAAGCCTTGCTCAAAGCGTCGCGACGCGCGGGTTGACGACCGTATACCCCCGCAAGGAACGCGCGTGCATTCTTGTTGCGTGTCCGCCCGAGTTGGCGTCATACGCCATCCAGAGGTCTCCCCCGAGGTGCTGCTCCAGGACGAACACGTGGCCGCGTCGTGCCGCCACCATTCCCGGCGCTGGCGATGTACGCGGAAAACGTAGCCAGTTAGCCGCGAGATTCAATTCCGGCACCATACGACCAAACACGCGCAGGGCCGCGCCGCAACCGCAGAAGGACGACGGGCAACCGGCCGGTCGACCGCCGACGACCCGATCGCCAGGGGCATTCACCGCCGGAACGGCATTGCCAGCGGCGACCATTGTGAGTTGTCTTGAATGGGGCGTCTGTGACGAGTAACTGGAAACGCGCTCGCGGCGCGTTTGCGAAGACGAGAAGTCGCAGGGCATGATGACATTGCACTCGGGCGCGTGATCAATGCGGTAGGGTCGTGCTTCCGAAGCAATAGAGCTGACGGCAACAAAGAGACACGCAGAAAGAACTAGCTTGAACATCGCAGGACTCCAAATTGAAAGGTCCTGCCCCGGTCGACGAGCAACTGATAACAGTTTGGCTGAAATGGGCCTAAAGAGCGGCCGAAAATGGCTGCATTTGCGGGCGGCCCTCTTCAATCCCCATAAGCCACACGTTGCGACCGATATGATTAACCCGCAGAGTACGAACTCTTGCCTTGCCAGCACCAAGCGGTGGCCTCGCGCCAGATGCCACGTGCACCTATCGGACCGTTTGACACGTCGGACAGCGGCATCACGCCAGCATTGCCCGCCTGCATCCCGGTTAACCGGCGCCGCGTCGCGACGCTAGCAGGTCTTCTGCTGCAGATGCTGGACGCATGTGCACGTCGTCGTCGCCGGATACTTCACGTCGTAGTATGGGAAGCTCGAGTTGGCCGGGCTGTTGGTCGAGCAGCGCGGGAACAGGTAATAGCTGTCGGTCAGCTGCACGGTGCCGGCGATCGTATAGCCGAGGTTGGGCGTGTAGTCATAGGACACCTCGCTCAGGATGAGCGAGATGTTGGCGTTGTTGGGATTCTTCGGATCGGTGGCGGTGAACTGGGACAAGGTCATCTGCTGACCCACGGTTCGCGCTGCCCCCGATTTGGTCGACGTGCTCCATTGCACCGTCGCATTGCCCTTGCTGTCGGTCGAGACTCCGGAGACCGTGATCGTCATCAGGGAGGTACTGCCGCTCTTGACGGCATAAGGCGCCATGATGGCGGTCGAAGCGGCAAGGATGCCGGTCATCTGGGACGCTGTGACCTGGGTGTTCTGCGAAACCATGTCCGCGACACTGTGCGCGGTCGCGGAGACCTTGACGTTCATGGCCAACCCGTTCCCGAGCTCGACGCCGCCGATATAGAGCAGCAGCATGAACGGGCTCACGATGGCGAACTCCGTCGCCGCAACGCCGCGAGCGTCGGTCCACAGGTCCCGTGCGCGAAACGACAGGCCGGCGATCATCAGTCAGCTCCCTGGCTCATTCTGGAACGCGGCGGACGCCATGATCAGCCGGTTGCCGTTGGAAAGATTCGACAGATTGAAACCGAGTGGCCCGAGCATGACAGGCCAGACATACATCACCCGGAGGACGACGATATCGCCGGAGTCGCCGGGATTGAACTGCCAGGTGTTGGTGACCGCACCCGTAGCGTCGAAGGTCAGGGAGGGCATGGCCGTGTTCGCGGAAGTCCACGACGTGGCGACCTGCATGTCCACCATGATGCCGCTGCAGTTGAACAAGATCACGATCTGGTCGCAGACCTTCTGCTTGAATGCGGACTGCGTCATCTGCGCGGACTGAACCTGTCCCGTCATGACCAGGCGCGCCGATTGACGCACCACGGATTCGAGCAATTCCTGCGCAAAGAAAACGATGAACGTCTGAATGAGCGCAATGATGAGGGCGAGGAACGGCGCGGCGACGAGCGCGAATTCGACGGCCGTGGCACCCCTGCTGTCCCGGGCGAAAGCTGCGCAGCGACCGCCGCGCCTCGTTCTCGTTGTAGCCTTTGGACCAGTCATGGCGCTTGCTCTACTGCACGAGGCTGGCAGTGCTTGACGCCACCTTGATGAAGAGGTTCGTCAGCGCGTCGGAAATGTCGCCACCGGTTTGGACGGAGGCATAGAAGCCAGGCGAGGCGCATGATTGCAGTTTTTGCGCGATGGTCCCGGTCAAGGAAGTAGGCTCGTTGTACGGGTCCACCCAGCTCATGTACCAGCTGTTCGTGACCGGGATATTGGGGGTCTTAAGTTGCAAGTATTCCGTGTAGAGGACAGCGATCTTAATGCCCCGGTTCTTGATGGTCGTGCAGATCGTCGTGTCGAGCGGCTGCTGGCATCGATTGTTGGAGGCGAGGCTCGCGTTGGGGCAAGTCGAAGCGCCCGAGACGATCTTGTCCTCCACGCCGTCGGTGACAAGGAACACCACTTCCTGCGGCGTATCTCCCGACGCGTTGCTCCCAAGCCCGGGAGTGGGCATGACGTCGTTGAGGCTTTTAAGCGCGCCGGCGATATCTGTGCCATTGTCGGTCTTGCAGTTGGTCGTCACAACGACGCAGTTCTGGTAGGCGACCGGCATCAGCGCGATGTTGGAAACCTGGGTTCCGGCGCTGGTCGGGGTGGTCAGTGTGGCCAGTGCGTTCAAACCCAAATCGAACGTATAGAGCGCCGCTTTGTAGGTGGTGTTGTTCAACGCCGACATGCACTGCATGACGCCGCCCGAAACGCCCGACTGCGGGCAGTTCGACCAGCTATTCAGCAACTGGTTGACGGCACTCGTCACGAGATCGATCCGCAAGGTGATATTTCTTTGTCGCGCGATCGCGAGGTTATCCTTGGTCCCGCCGTCGTGAGCGATATTGGTTTCATGACAGGCGAAGCCGCAGTTCTGCGAGCCCCCTGCCGACTGGTACGCGGGGGCGGTGTATTTGATGAGATTGCTGATGTCGGTCGTGGTCGCGCCGATCCCCATGGACGGCGAGTCATCCATCAGCAGATAGAAATTCATGTTGGGCGCGCTCGACGCCCTCGCCGTCGCGGAACCGGCGACCTGCCAGGTCTGCTTGCCGAGAACGCCGGGGAAATTGTTCGTGGACTGCGCGGTGTAGGAAACCGTGATGGTTCGCGCGAGACCGGAATCGACGATAGTGACCGTCGGTGTCGGAACCGCGGACAGTCCGGGAAGATTCGCCTTCGCTGCGAAGACGGCTTCCGCGGTCGCCTTGACGACGGTGGTGTCGCTCTGCGTCAGCATCGCCGGCCTCACGGCCGCGATCGCGGCCGCGTCGGCAGCTGCGTTCAATTGCTCCCGCTTGCGCAGGGCCAGCGTATAGTCGAGCGCCATGCCCAGTAGAAAGATCGTGGGGACCATCATCAGCGCGAAGATGATGGCGACGTTGGCCTTCCTGTCTCTCGCGAAACGAAGCATTGCGCTGCGGAGCATGAGTTTCATCCTGGCTGCCGTCGCTACGGCAGCGGCCCTTCCCCTGAAATCGACGGAAAAGACTGCCGGGTTTCGATCCCGGCGCTCGCCGTCATGGGCGGAATATGCGGAGGGCTCCCTTAATCAAGACTTACGAGCAATCCACAACATGGGCTGCAACAGGTTGGATGTATCATATTGAGAAGGCATCATTAACGTCGGTTAAACGCGATCGCAGACACCCGCGGGTAAGCGGTAACAGGTGCCCCCTACGCCCGTTGCGGCCTCACGACCGGCGCTATCAGGCACGGCCGCGCGCCGTCTCCAGGCAGATCGCAAGCGGCGGAAAACCCGTCCCGCTCTTGGCAAGGGGGGGCCTGTCGGTCCGATTCGGGACTTTCGCGCCTCTGTGACGCGCCGGGCCGCCTACGGCCTGATCGTCATGTTCTCCGGCGGTCCGGCTTTTCGCAGCGGCTCGGCCAGCCTTGCGAACTCGCAGAGCAACGATCTCGTCTTCCTGGGATCGATGATCTCCTCGACCCAGAACTTCTCGGCCGAGCGGAACGGCGAGCGCAGCTTGTTCAGCCGCTCCTCGATCTCCCTCAGCTTCGCCGCCTTGTCCTCGGCCGCATCGATGTCGGCGCGGTAGGCCGCTTCAATGCCGCCTTCGAGCGGAAGCGAGCCCCAATAGGCCGACGGCCAGGCGTAGCGGATCGAGAAGCGGTCGGCCGGCTGATGCACCACGCCGGCGACGCCGAACGCGTTACGCAGGATCACGGTGCACCAGGGCACGGTGGTCTGGTTGACCGCGGCCATGACGCGGACGCCGTGGCGGATGGTCGCCGCCTTCTCGGCATCGAGCCCGATCATGAAGCCGGGGCAGTCCATGAGATAGACGATCGGCAGATGGAAGGTTTCGGCGAAATCGACCCAGCGCACCACCTTCTGGCACGCATCCGCCGTCCAGGAGCCGCCATAGTGAAAACTGTCGCTGGCAAGCAGCAGCACCGCCCTGCCCTCGAGCCGCGCGAGGCCGACGATGATTGGTTTGCCGAAATTCTTCGCGACCTCGAAGAACGAGCCCTTGTCGACAACGGACTCGATGATCGGCCGCATCTTGTAGACCTGCTTGCGGTTGCGCGGCACCGCGTTCATCAGCGCTTCCTCGGTGCGCTCCGGATTGTCGGTGCAGGGCAAGGTCGGCGGCAGCTCGTAGACCGACGACGGCAGATAGGACAGGAAGCGCCGCGCGCAGGCGAACGCCTCTTCCTCGGTGTCGACGGCATGGTCAATCGCGCCGGCGCGGGTCTGGATGTCGGCGCCGCCGAGTTCCTCCTTCGAGAGGTCCTGTCCCAGCGCCTTCACCACAGGCGGCCCCGCGACGAACATCGCGGACTTTCGGGTCATGATGGAATAGTGGCTGGCGGCGAGGCGCGCGGCACCGAGCCCTGCAACCGAACCGAGGCCGAGCGCGACCACCGGCACCTGCGACAGGTTTTCCGTCGTGAAGCGGTACCAGCGCGTGCCGCCGATGCCACCCGGCAGGTTCGCCGCGCCCTTGGTCTCGATGGTCTTGACCGAGCCGCCGCCGCCGGAGCCTTCGATGATGCGGACGATGGGCAGACGGAAGTCGTGCGCCATCTCCTCCGCCATCAGCGGCTTCGCGGAGATCGATGCATCCGCCGAGCCGCCGCGCACGGTGAAATCGTCGCCGACCACGACCACCGTGCGGCCGTCCACGCGCGCGCGGCCGAACACGCAGTTCGCCGGCGTCAACTTCTGCAACTCGCCGCTGGAATCGTACTCACCGTTGCCGGAGACGGCACCGATCTCGTGAAAGCTGCCTTTGTCGATCAGCTTGTCGATGCGCTCCCGAACAGTCAGCCGGCCCTGGTCATGCTGCCGCTTGACCTTGTCAACGCCGCCCATCTCCCGCGCGAAGGCTTCGCGCCGGGCGAGCTCGTCGAGTTCCGGCTTCCAGGTCATTCACTCCCTCCGAATTGATCGGCTTGTTATTGTTGTGCACGGCCATTGCGACCGGTTTGCGCGGGATACGGTTGCTGAAGACGTCGCCTTCCGCACCCTCGAGCAGGCTGCCCAGCGATCGGCCCAGCGCGAGCATCAGCGGCGCGACTTCCGCATGCAGACGCTGCTCGTCGTACATCGCAGACAGAAGGCCGATCGTGATGACGACGAAGGTCTGGTACTGCGGCGACCAGATCGGCACCGCGAGGCCGTTGATGTGCGGGCTCCAGAGGCCGCAGGCCGTGACATAGCCGCGCTCGCGCAGCGATTGCCGGTTGGCTTCGATGCGAGGCTTCAGGATCTTGGCCGCCTCGGGAGCTTCGCGCTCCATGTCCGCAATGAAGGCATCGCCGACCTCGGGCGCCAGCGCCGCGGTGTAGGCTGCGCCTGCCGCGGTCGAGGCCATCGAGATGCGGCTGCCGGTGCCTTCATGCAGGCCGAGCGCAGTCGCGGATCGCGCGAACTGGAGATAGACGAGATGGAAGCGATCGGGGACCACGAAGCCGACCGTCCCCGGCAGTTGCTCAGCGACCTCTTGCAGGCGTTGCCGGATCATGCTGCGCAGCTGCGCGCCCTTCATCATCGAGGCGCTCATCGCCACCGCGCTCGGGCCGATGCGATATTTCTGGTCGCGCGGCAGATAGACGAGCTGGCCCATGCGCGTCAGCGTGTGCGTGAGCCGCGACACGGTCGAGCGCGGCAGTCCGCAGCGATTTGAAATCTCGAGATTGCCGAGCCGCGCCTCGTGGCCCTCGAAGCATCGCAACACGTCGAACGCGCGCGACACCACCTGGATGACATCACCCTCACCGGCTTCGCCAGCGAGCGCACCTTGCCTACTCAACCGCTCCGAACGTCGTCCCATGTTCCCTACCATCTGTTCCGCTGTGCGGAATTAAATTCCACTTGCAGACGACGCTACCTCAGGCATTTTGCGACGACAACAAAAAGGCGATGGCATGCCAGAAATTAAGATCGTCACGGAGGTCGCTGGACGTATCTGCGCAACTCCCGTGCAAGTTGGAGGAACCGTTGCGGATGGTGACGACGTTGTGGTGGTCGAGGCGATGAAGATGGAGATCCCGGTACCCTCGCCTGCTTCTGGCACGATCACATCGCTTCTCGTCAAACTCGACGACGTCGTCGCCGAGGGACAGGCCATCGCGATCGTCGCGAGCTGAAGCGCATGCGCATCGCCTGACGTGGTTGCGCAATCTTTTTGTGGCCATCCTTCGAGACGCCTGCTTTTGGCAGGCTCATCGGGATGAGGCTGGTTTTCGCAGCAAATCACACATCCTCATGGTGAGGAGCGCCGCTCACGGCGCGTCTCGAACCATGGCCGAGCGATGCGCTATCGCCGTCAGTGGCCCGCGACAATCTGTCAGACCTCCGCTTCACCTCCGCGGTACGACGTTGCCATCGCCTGATACGGATGACATGATCTTTTCAAGCAAGAAGGTCTTCGCGAACCAAGCGAGGATGTTGGGAGGAAAACATGCTTCGTGGGCTGCTCGTGCTCGCGCCTGCCTTGGTTGCGGGCATTTCTTTTGCGTCTACACGCTATGCGTCGGCCGAAGACATCAAGCTGCCGCCGACATTGACGTTCACCGCCTATGACACCGGCACTGCCGGCTTCAACATCGCGGTCGGCGTCGGCAAGATGATGAAGGACAAGTACAGCACCGACGTGCGCGTGCTCCCCGCAGGCAACGACGTCGCGCGGCTGGCGCCGCTGCGCGCCAAGCGTGCCGCGGCGGCGGCGATGGGATCGGGCACCTATTTCGCGCAAGAAGGCGTGTTCGAGTTCGGTAGCAAAGAATGGGGGCCGCAGTCGCTTCAGATCCTGCTCTCGAGCGTCGATTGCAATTGCGGTTCGCTTGGCGTCGCAGCCGATACCGGCGTGAAAGATCTGAAAGACCTGAAAGGCAAGCGCGTCGGATTCGTCGTGGGCTCGCCCGCGCTGAATCAGAACTCGCTTGCGGTGCTCGCCTTCGCCGGGCTGACGCAGAAGGACGTCAAGGTCGTCGAGTTCGCCAGCTACGGCGCGATGTGGAAGGGCCTGATCAACAACGACACTGACGCGGCCTTCGGCACCACCATCACCGGCCCCGCCAAGGAAGCCGAGACCTCGCCGCGCGGCCTGATCTGGCCGCCGCTGCCGGCCAAGGACAAGGAGGGCTGGGCGCGGATGCAGAAGGTCGGCTCGTTCTTCTTCCCGCAAGTCGCGACCTGCGGCGCCGGCATCTCGCCGGACAAGCCGATCGAGCTCGGCAACTATCCCTACCCGATCTTCGTGACCTACGCCTCGCAAGCACCCGACCAGGTCTACGCGATCACCAAGGCGATGATCGTGAACTACGACGCCTACAAGGACTCCGCGCCCGGGGCCGGCGGTCTCGCCGCCGAACGCCAGACCAGGAACTGGGTGGTGCCGGTGCATCCCGGCGCGGTGAAGGCGCTGAAGGAGGCCGGGCAATGGAGCGATGCGCAGGACGCGCACAACAACAAGCTGATCAAGCGGCAGGAGGTGCTCGCGGCCGCCTGGGCGGACTACGGCAAGTCCAGTCCGCCGTCCGACGACAAGGCGTTCCTCGACGGCTGGATGAAGGCGCGCGCCACTGCGCTTGCGAAAGCCGACATGCCGAACGGGTTCGAGGACTAATCCACAGCGGTTAACTGCCTACGATCGGGGTCGATCATGTCGTCTGCTTCAGTCTCCACGGCCCCCAAGGACGAGGCCAAGCGGGTCGTGTTCGACGATCCGCACGGCGCCGCCGCCAACATGCAGGAGGCCGAGGTGACGCGCGTGCGCGCGTTGCGCGGCGCCTGGCGCTGGACGCTGGTGGCTGCGACCGCGGCGACCATCCTGCTCTGCATCAATCAGCAGTTCTCGCTGCGCTTCTTCATCGGCTACACCCAGCTCAACACGGAGTATTTCTATCTCCTGATCGCCTTGATGCTGCCCTTCACCTTCCTGATCTTCCCGGGGACCGAGCGCGCGCCGCTCGACCGCATTCCCTGGTACGACCTCGTCTTCTTCGTCGTGACCTTCGCGGCCGCGCTGCTGTTGATGTCGAACGTGCGCAAGGCGGCGGAGGCCGGGTGGGAATTCGGCGGCGCGCCGAGCAGCGTGATCGCCGCGGGCCTCGTGATGTGGGTGATGCTGATGGAGGCGCTGCGCCGCACCGGCGGCTGGAGCCTGCTGCTCAGCGTGTTTCCCTTCACCGTCTATCCGCTGTTCGCCGAATCCGGCTGGTTAGGTCCGTTCCGCGGCACGCAATCGACGCTGGAGCAGGCCACCGCCTATCACGTGCTGTCGGGCGAGAGCCTGCTCGGCATTCCCATCCAGGCCTTTGCCGACACCGTGATCGGCTTCCTCGTGTTCGGCACCGCGCTGATGATGACGGGGGCCGGCAAATTCTTCATCAACCTCGCCTTCGCGCTGTGCGGCACGTTCCGCGGCGGCGCGGCGAAGGTCTGCATCTTTGCCAGCGGCCTGCTCGGCATGATGTCGGGCTCGATCATCTCCAACGTGCTCACCGCGGGCACCATGACCATCCCCGTGATGAAGAAGAGCGGCTTTCGCGCCTCCTATGCCGGCGCGATCGAGGCCTGCGCCTCCACGGGCGCGGTGCTGGCGCCGCCGGTGATGGGCGCGACCGCCTTCGTGATCGCGCAGTTCCTCAATGTCAGCTACGCCGACGTCGCGGTCGCCGCGATCATTCCTGCCGCGCTCTATTATGTCGGCCTGTTCATGCAGGTCGACGCCTACGCGGCGCGCCACGGTCTCAAGGGCATTCCGCGCGCCGAGCTGCCGCGGATCATGGATACGATCAAGGACGGCTGGTACTACGTCTTCGTCATCGCGCTCCTGATCGTGATGCTGCTCTACTTCAAGCGCGAGAGCCACGCGCCGTTCTACGCCACCGCGCTGCTGCTCGTGCTCAACCAGCTGTTCTCCAAGGACACGCGCTGGACGCTCGCAACGATCGGCAAATTCCTCGAGGTCAACGGCCGTACCTTCGTCGAGCTGGTCGGCATCCTCGCCGGCTGCGGCCTCCTGATCGGCGCATTCTCGATGACCGGCGTGGTGTCGAGCCTCGCCAATGACCTGCTGCATATCGCCGGCGACAATCCCTTCCTGCTGCTCGGCATGTGCGCCCTCACCAGCCTCATTCTCGGCCTCGGGCTGACGACGACGGCCTGCTACATCTTCCTCGCCATCCTGGTCGCGCCGGCGCTGGAGAAGCTCGGGCTGAACAGGATGGCGGTGCACATGTTCATCTTCTACTGGGGCATGCTGTCGTCGATCACGCCGCCGGTCGCGATCGCCTCTTTCGCCGCCGCGGGCATCGCCGGCTCGCCCGCGATGAAGACGGGCTGGGAATCGATGTGGGTCGGCAGCATCATCTATTTCATCCCGTTCTTCTTCGTGCTCAATCCGGCGCTGGTGCTGCAGGGGTCGAGCCCCTATCTCGCCGGCCTCGGCCTGATGGCACTGGCCGCGTTCGGCACGCTGTTCATCTGCGGCGGCATCCAGGGCTACCAACCCTTCGTCGGCGACCTCCGCGGCGCAGGCGCGCTGGAATGGCCGATCCGCGTGCTGCTGGTGATCGGCGGATTCGTGGTGGCGACCCCCGGCGGCGGAATCATGCCGCTGTCGCAGATGCAGGTCACCATGCTGGGCCTTGCGATCCTCGCGCCAACGATTTTGATCGCGCTGCTGTTGATCCGACGGCAAGGGCCGATACCGGACGGGTTGCGCGTGCCCTGATTGCGTTGCACAAGGAGGCGATGACACCGCCGCACGCCTCCGCCTGGACCCGCTCGAAGCCGCCCTTGCTGCGGTTTCTCGACACCTGCCTCAACGAATTCTCCGCCGAAACCTCCGGCGCGGTGGCCGATTACATTCCGGAGCTGGGCAAGGCCGACCCTGCCTATTTTGGCATCAGCCTCGCCACGCTGGACGGCCATGTCTACGAGGTCGGCGACTCCAGGGTGCCCTTCACCATCCAGTCGATGTCAAAGCCGTTCGTGTTCGCGCTGGCGCTGGATCTTTTGGGCGCCGGCCGCGTCGAGAGCGCGATCGGCGTCGAGCCGTCGGGCGATCCCTTCAACTCGATCCGGCTCAATTCCGACAACCACCCGTTCAACCCGATGGTCAATGCCGGCGCGATCGCCTGCACCGGACTGATCTACGACAGCAAGGGCGCGGAGGCCTTCGAGCAGATCCGCCTTGCGCTCAGCCGCTTCGCCGGGCGCGATCTCGCCGTGGACGAGGCCGTCTACAGCTCGGAGAGCCAGACCGGCGACCGCAACCGCGCCATCGGCTATCTCCTGAAGACCAATGCGGTGATCTCGGACAACGTCGCCGCCGTGCTCGACGTCTATTTCCGGCAATGCGCGGTGCTGGTCACGGCGCGCGACATCGCGGTGATGGCGGCAACGCTCGCCAATCGCGGCATCAATCCGGTGACCGGCGAGCAGGTGATGAGCGCTTACGCGATCTCGCGCACGCTGTCGGTGATGACGTCTTCCGGCATGTACGACTATGCCGGCGAATGGATCTACCGCATCGGCATTCCCGCCAAGAGCGGCGTCGGCGGCGGCATTCTGGCGGCGCTCCCTGCCCGGCTCGGGCTCGGCAGCTATTCGCCGAAACTCGACAAGCACGGCAACAGCGTACGCGGCATCAAGGTCTGCGAGGCGCTGTCCTCGCATTACGACCTGCACATGCTCAACCGCAGCGACGACGCGCGCAACGCCGTCATCGCCGACTACGACATCGGCAAGAGCCCGTCGCGGCGCGTGCGCCGCGCGCAGGAGCGAGAGATCCTGGCCGCGCACGAGCAGGAGGTGCGGATCATCGAACTGGTCGGCACGCTGTCGCTGTCGGCGGTCGACTACGTGTCGCGGCGGCTCGCGGGCCGGCCACGGCCGCAATTCGTGATCTTCGACCTTCACCGCGTCACCTCCACCACGCGCGCCGGCGCGCGGCTCGTGGCCGAGGCTTTCGAGGAGCTCGCCGCGCTGAACGTCACGGTGGTGCTATCGGGCGTCAGGCGTGCCTCGAAGGAGTGGAATAGCCTGCGAGAGTGGACCGCGGAGCTGAAGAACGTCCGCGACTTCTACCTGCTCGACACCGCGATCGAATGGGCCGAAGACCAGATCGTCTACCGCTATGGCGGTTCGATCGATTTCCACGAGACCACCGAGCTTGCCGAGCAGCCGCTGCTGGAAGGTCTCAGCGCGGACGAGCTGGCGGAGCTCGGCGCGATCTGCACCATCAGGACCTATCAGTCCGGCGCAAAGATCCTCACGACAGGCGATCCCGCCGATGCCCTGTTCTTCCTGCGCAGCGGCGCGGTGCATGTCACGCTGCCCGACGGCGTGCGGCTGGCGACGCTCACTGCCGGCATGGCGTTCGGCGAGATGGCGCTGCTCGAGCAAACCCGCTCGGCCGACGTCTTCGCCGACATGGCGGCGACGGCCTTCGAAGCCCCGCTGAAGGATTTTGAGCGCTTCCGCGAGCAGCACCCGCGCGCCTCCGAGCGCATCATGCGCAACCTGGCGCAGCTGCTTGCCGATCGCCTGATTGTCGCCAACGCCAAGGTGGATATTTTGACGTCGACCTGAGCGACGCCGGTATGGCTTATCGGCTTGCCGCCTCGCTGATCCGCCGCCTGATCTTGGCGGCGCTAGCCTTGAGCAATTCGGATGGCTGCTGGCCGGTCGCGGCGCACAGGCAGGCCCAGTAGTAGATGACATCGCCGAGCTCTTCGACGAGACCCGCCTTGTCGAGCCAGTCATCGCGCAGCAGCTTCTTGATGTGGTCGGCGACCTCACCCGATTCACCGGCGAGGCCGAGCCCGAGATAGGACAGCCGCTCGTTCGACGGATGCTCATCGACTTTCGCAACGCTTGCGGCCCAGGCCGCATATTCATCGATCGTCATCGGCATCCCTCGCCCCGGCTTTCGGATCAGCCAACCACTTCCGTGACCGGCTGAAGATCGATCTCGAACGTCTCCAGGAATTTCGACGTCATGATGTAGAAGCCGACCGAGAGCTGCAGCTCGACCAGCGCGGCCGGCGTCAGCTTCGATGCGATCGCCTTGAAGGTCGCGTCCGTCGGCTTGTTCAGCTTGACGATCTCGTCGGTGAAGGCGAGCGCGGCGCGTTGCACCTCATTGAAGCAGCTCGCGGCCTGCCAGTTCTCGAGCGCCTCGTTCTGCTCGTCGGTGACGCCGACATTCTTGCCGATGCGCTTGTGGGCGACGATCTCGTACGGCGCCTCGCACAGGATGCCGGTGCGCGTGATGGCGAGCTCGCGCACGATCGGGTCGAGCTCGCCCTTGTGGCGGATGGCGCCGCCGAGCCGGCAATACTGCTCAAAATAGCTCGGCGAATGCGACATCATCCGGAAGATGTTGGCGTGGCGGTTCTTGTCGAGGATTTCGCGGGTGCGATCGGACGCCTTGGACGGGTCGCTGTAGTTGATACGGGCCATCAGTCACCTTGGGTCTTGGTCTTGTTGTCGTTTTTTCGGAGTTCCCAAGACTAATCTTGCGCTGACGCAAGCGCAACATCATCGCGCATCGCGTCATCGCTATGCAGTCGACGCTTTCGGCGCCTGGAACGGCGTGGAATCGGCAAAGCGGCGGACGATATTGGTCACCAGCAGGGCCGCCACGTTGTTGTAGCCGTCAACCGGCAACGCACCGATGAAATTCATCGAGCCGACGGAAAAGACCGCGCCGCCATTCGGCGTCTCGAAGAAGGTCAGGTCGGAACGGATGATCTCCTCGCGCGACGCCGGCCAGGTGTGGTCGTAGCGCTCTTCATTGACCGGCTGATAGGTCGGATCGGTAAGTACGGCCCGGCCGATGATGATCGCATGATGCGGCGTGCCGAGGCGCGTGTCGGCGCGGTCGAGCTCGTGGCCTGCGGCGCCACCGCCCATGAAGCCGCGCTCGCCGAGCTTGGCGCCCGGCCTTGCCAGATCCTCGATGCCCTCGCGCATGAATGCGACGCGGGGATCGAGAATGCCGTCGAGGAAGGTGTAGGGGAAGCCCATGTACTCCCCTTGCGTACTGAAGCCGACGCCGACCAGCGCCTGCGGCGGGCGGCCGAGCCGTCGCCAGAGGCCGCCATAGGACCCGTCGAAAGCATGATAGCTCTCGCCGGGGAGCGTTTCCCAGAGCCGGATGCCGCCCTCGGCGCGTCGCAATTCGAAAGCCCATGTGCCCGTCGCGTGCGGCACCACTTTCCAGTAGAAGCCGTTGCCGCCGAGATACATGAAGCGGCCGCCATTGCCGATATAGGCACCGAGCGAGTCGAGCGTCTCGTGCGTGTGGTATTCCGGATGCTGGCCGGTGAGAACGACGCTGTATTGCGACAGCAGGTCGACGCCTTCGGCATGGACGTCGTGATCGGTGATGACCTCGAAATCGATGCCCTTGCGGGTCAGAAGATCGGTGATGGCGCTGTCGGCGGAGATCCAGTACAGGCCGGAACCGTAGTCGCTGGGATCGACGAGGTGGATCTGGTTCACGCGCTTGTCGATCAGCGGCCGGCGCATGGTCGACATCACCACGCCGCTGCCGTCCGAATGGAAGTTGTAGGGCGACACGCCGTATTCGGGATGGCCGTCCGGCGCCTGCGCCAGCGCGCCCCAGGCGAGCGACCGCTCCGTGATCAGGGCCTGCCTGCCCTTCTTCTGATACTGGCTATAGACCGTGTAACTGAAGGTCGGGGCGAGGAATGCCACCTTGGCCTGCGATCCCGGTATGCGGGCGCGGACATAGAAGACGATGTTGTCGCGCGCGCCGTCCTTTTCCAGGTGCAGCGCATAGACGCCGCTCTTCCAGTCTTCCGGCACGGTGAAGGTCAACGACGGCTGCCAGCCGGAATCGCCGATATCGTCGTCGTGGAAATGGATCGCGCCCCAGAGCTTCGGCTGTTCCGTCCAGCGATGCGTCACGCCGCCTGTCCAGCGCGATCCCGTCATCGCGCGCGTCGGCAAATTGATGCAAACGCCGTGCGCCCTGGAAGGACCGATATCGGTGGCAATGTCGGTCGGAATGCCGATGGAAAAATCCCATTCGGCGATGGCCCGGGCCGCGGCTCCAGAGCCTTGCGCGGCGATGACATCATCAAGGCCGTTGCTGCCATCGGTGATGCGCGGCCGTTCGATCTTGCCGTTGAAATGGTGGACTGCGCCTTGCCCTGCGCGCTCCGCCGCAATCGCGACGGCCCCCATGCCGGCCAACGCGGTGCGCGGCGCGCCCAGCGTTTTCGTCGCGCGCTCGTCGCGGTCGAGCCTGATCTTGCGGGGGGCCTGTGCGATCGCCAGCGATCCGGTCACCGGGTCGAACAGACACGCGATATCGTGCCACGCCCGCTCGGTGAGCGCGATGCCGGTCTCGACCTCGAATGTTGTCTCGCCAACGACAAGCCGCGCAAAAGCGCCCGCCTTGCCGACGCCAAGCGTCAGCGCGCCGCCAGCGCCCGCCCAGTTCAGCACGGCCTGCCTGCCCGCGGCGAGCAGGGTCGGCCAGACGGTCGCGGCAAAGGCGATCGGGCCTGCCGGCAGCGCCAGTGCTGATACATCGACCCAAGAGCCTTTGGCGACGGTCTGCTCGATGCCATCGTGCTGGCCTTCGAGATCCCACTTGACCGGAATCTCGCGATAGCCGGGTCCCCTCGGGTTCGGGTCGCCACAGATCACGCGGGCGATCCGCGCCGAATAGCGGCCACCGCCCTTGACCGCGATCATGAAGTTGATGGCGTCGCCGGGGCGCACGCTCCAGCGGTCCGCATAGCCGGTGATCGGAAGCATCGAAAATCCCTCTTCAGGCCCCGCGCACGTTCCAGAACAACGGCAGGCCCTTGAGCATGCCCGTCAGGCTCTTCTTGTAAGCGGTCGGCTGATAGAAGACACCAAGCGGAACATAGGGAACGTCGATGAAGCACTGCTTCTGCATCTCGACGCCGATCCTGGCCTGCGCGGCGGCATCGGGAGCGGCGAACCAGGCATCCCGCAGCTGTTCCAGCTTCTCGCTCTTCGCCCAGCCGAACGTCGCCTTGTCACCGCTGCCGCGGATGAAGTTATGCGCCGACGGATTCAGCTGCGTGACACCCGCGGAATAGGTGCAGAAGGCGCTGTATCCCGCCTTGTCCGGCGTCTCGCGGTTGCCCATGCGCCGCAGCATCGAGCCCCAGTCCATCGCCGCGTAGTCGAGATTGAAACCGAGCTTGCGGAACAGATCAGCCGCGACTTCGCTCATCTGCCCGATCACAGGGAAATCGCCCGGCGCCATCAGCAGCACTTTCTCGCCCTTGTAGCCGGCGTCCTTGATCGCCTTGGCCGCGGCGGCGATATCCCGGGGGCCGGTCAGCGCTTCCATGCCGGCATCGTTCGCCATGTTGCCGCCGGGCGCGAAGAAGCCGATTTTGTCCCGCCAGAGACTGCTGTCCTCTCCCGCGACTGCGGACATGAATTCCTTCTGGCTGATGGCGGAGAGCACCGCGCGGCGGATGGCCGGGTTGTCGAAGGGCGGCTGCGTGTGGTTGAAACGCAGCACGCCGACATTGCCTATCGGGTCGAGCAGCTCGACATTCAGCGCCTTGTTGCCCTTCAGCTTCGGCAACAGGTCGACGATGGGCTGATCCCACCAGTCGATCTCACCCTGCTGAAGTGCGGCCGCCGCCGTCGCGGGATCCGGGATGACCTGCCACTCGACCCGGTCGAAATGCGCGACCTTCGGACCGGCCAGCAGGCTCGGCGTCCCCTCGGGGCGCGGCACATAGCCGTCGAAACGCGTGTAGACCAGACGCGCGCCGGGCACGTGCTGATCGGCCTGGAACTTGAACGGACCGGAGCCGATCAGCTCCTTGACCGGCGTGACGCTGTCCGTCTGTGCAAGACGCTCCGGCATGATGAAGGCAACGATGGCGCCCACTTTGCCGAGCGCTTCCGGCAGCAGCGGAAACGGCGACTTGAGACGCCAGCGCACGGTCTTGTCGTCAGGCGCCGAGACTTCGTCGACCAGGTTGAAGAGCGAATTGCCGAACGCATCGCGCGAGGCCCAGCGTTTCAGGCTCGCCACCACGTCGCGTCCGCGCACGGGCTCACCGTCGTGGAATTTCAAGCCATCCCGCAACGTCATCGTCCAGAGCTTGCCGTCGTTCTCGACGGTATGGCCGGCGACCATCTGCGGCTGAACCTGGAATTTCTCATCCACGCCGTAGAGAGTATCCCAGATCAGGAAGCCGTGGTTCCGGTTGACCAGGCCGGTGGTGATCATCGGATCGAGAATTGCGGCATCGGCCTGCGGTACGAAGCGCAGCACGCGCGAGGCTTGCGCGCGGGCCAGCCGCGGCATCGGCAAAGTCGAGCCCAAGGCGACGCCGAGACCGGCGCCCAGTGTGGATCGGAGCAGGTCTCGACGGCGCATGCTATGGTCTCCTCAACGGGTTACGCGGATGGACGTTTCTCGGCAAGCTTCGCTTCGGCGCTGAACAAGGTCCGCCCGAAAAGGTCGAGCGCCTCGTCAACCCCGGCTTCGTCGATGATCAGCGGCGGACAGAACCCGATCGTGTCGCCCATCGCGCGGATGATCAGGCCGTTCTCGATCGCGAGCGCGTCGAACATCGCGCCGACCTTCAGCGCGGGATCGAAGGCCTGCCGCGTCGCGGGGTCGGCGACCAGCTCGACCCCGATCATCAATCCCTCGCCGCGCACCTGCCCGACGATGCGCGAATCCCGCGCGATCTGCTCCAGCCCGGCACGGAGCCGGCTGCCCATGCGGCGGACATGCGGGACCACATCCATCTCGTGATAGATCTTCAATGTCTCGAGCGCGATGGCCGCGCCGACCGGGTGTCCGGAATTGGTGAAGCCGTGGCCGAACAGCTCACCGCCCTTGTTCATCTCGCTGAGTGCATCCCGGATCGGACGTCCCAGCAACACCGCTGACATCGGGAAGTAGGACGAGGTGATGCCCTTGGCGAGCGCCACCATGTCCGGCTTCATGCCGACCGTCTCGCAGCCGAACCAGTTGCCGGTGCGGCCGAAGCCGCAGACCACCTCGTCGCCAAGCACCAGGATGTCGTGACGGCGCAGCACCGCCTCGATCGCAGCGAAATATCCCTTGGGCGGCACGACGATGCCACCGCCGGCGTTGATCGGCTCGGCGATGAAGGCGGCGATCGTATCAGGTCCCTCGGCCATGATCAGCGCTTCGAGATCGGCGGCAAGGCGATCGACGAACGCCGCCTCGCTCTCGCCCGGCCTGGTGCCGCGATAGGCATCCGGGCAATGCGTGTGCAGGAAACCGTCGAGCGGGAGGCCGAATTCACGATGCATGCGCGGCAGGCCGCACATCGAGGCCGCAACGATCGTCGAGCCATGGAAACCGCGATCGCGGGCGATGATCTTCCGCTTCCCGGGCTTGCCACGAACCGCGTGATACACCCAGGCAAGCTTCACCATCGTCTCGGTGGCTTCCGAGCCTGAGGTGGCGAAATAAGCTTGCGCATCCGGGATCGGCGAGATCTCGACCAGCTTCTCGGCGAGCTCGATCGTGTTATCCGGCGTCTTGTGATTGAAGCTGTGATAGAAGCCGAACTTGTCGTAGGCCGCCGCCGCTGCCGCCTTGAGCCGCTTCTCGGAAAAGCCGAGCGAGGTGCACCAGAGCCCGGCCATCGCTTCCAGATAACGCTTGCCGCTCGCGTCATAGACATGGACGCCCTCGCCGCGCGCCATGATCAGCGGTCCGATTTCTGCATGACGCTGTGGGTTGGTCTGCGAGTGCAGATGGAACGCGATGTCGCGCGCCTCGGCTGAATTGGGCTTGCTGTCGAACACGCGCGCAGCCTCCATCGTTCCACCGACGGAGCATTCCCAACCCCGGTCGCGCGAAACTGGTCAGTCCAAATTGGTCTGACCAGCTTGGCTTTCGTGCGGCAGCTTGTCAAACTCAAATAAAGAGCTGATGAGCACGAAGATGTTGCACGATCCCCCGTCCAAGCCCGAACGCAGCTTCGAGATCGTCGCCCGGCGCATTGCTGCGATGATCCAGGCGAGTTACCGGATCGGCCAGCGCCTGCCGGCAGAGCGCGATCTCGCGAAGACCTTTGGCGTGTCGCGGCCGACGGTGCGCGAGGCCATCCTGTCGCTGGCGATGGCCGGCATGCTGAAGGTGCGCAGCAACAGCGGCGTCTATGTGATCAGTCGTCAGGAAGCACCCGACGTGCACGCGCTCGAAGGCTTCGGGCCGTTCGAGAATCTGGAAGCGCGCCAGCTCATCGAGCCGCAGATCGCCGCGATCGCGGCGCAGCGCGGCACCGAAGCCACCTTCGCGCAGCTCGCCGAAGCGCTCGCCATGATGCGCTGGGAACATGCGCAGGGGCGCGAGGCCGACACGTCGGATCACCGTTTCCACATGGTGCTGGCCGAGGCGACGGGGAACGGCGCGCTGGTGCAGATCAGCGACTCGCTGTGGCGCGCGCAAACCGAGTCCGGCATCTGGCAGGAAATTCACAACCACATGCAGATGGAGGACTATCGTCCCATGTGGCGCAGGGATCACGAGGCCATCTTCGAAGCCGTTCAAGCGAGGAACCCACGCAAGGCGAGCCTCGCCATGACGCGTCACCTCACCAACATCAGGGATGCGCTGATGGAGGCTTCGAATGCCAGATCGATGGCCACGACCAAGGCGCCCGCGAATCCTCCCAAGAAGGCCAAATGAAACTTTTTGCGGTTGAAGCAAGTTTTCGCAAACCCTGTGCTGCGCGACCGCAAGAGCAACATCATCGAGTCAAAATGCCGCCGCATTGCTGATCGACCTTGGCACAGTCGATATTCGCCGCGTGGGGACAAATCGCGGCGGATACTCGCAAGGGGTGTTCCGAGTAAAAACAATTGGCCGTCGGGTGCGCTAGCCGCGCAACGATGAGTCACGCCCAAGTCTAGGGAGAAAAGGCATGAAGGAAGCCACCAAGGGGGCGGCCTCGGGAGCGCTCGCGCATATGCTGGCGGTGACGGCGATGCTCGTCATCGCCAGCATCTTGTTCTACGGGCGCTAGTAAGAGTTGTAAGCGTTGTAAGAGTTTTCGTCGTTCCGGGGTGGCCCTCGCACAGGCCAGGCCCAGAATACCCGTTCCAGGCTCGGTCTTCCGGACCGCCCCCGAATGACGAAATCCCGCTATTTGCTTTTGGTGAAGAACGGCACGAGCTTCCCGGCGAACGGCTTGAAGCTCGCATTGACCTCGTCGCCGATGGCGAGGTCGGTCTCGCCGTGGGCCATCATGCGAAAACCCTCGGCACAATCGACCAGCAGGATGTTGTAGGGCACGTGCGCGCGCGTCTCGGGCGTGGCGGCGCGGCAGACCAGCGAGGTCGCGTAGACCCTGCCCTTGCCGCTGGCGCGCTGCTCGGATGGGCCGGACCCTCCGCAGGCCGCGCAGAAAGCGCGATGGAAATACTGCACATGACCGCATGCGCCGCAGGTCTGAAAGGTGATGGCCCGTTCGCCCGTGGTCCAGTCGGCCAGACGCTCGCTCATCGCACCCGCTCCAGGAACATGCTGACATGGGACGACAGCACGCCGCCGTCGCCGTGCAGCAGTGCTATCGAGGCATCGCGCACCTGGCGATTCGCCGCCCGCCCCGTCATCTGCAAATGCGCCTCGACCAGATGCGCCATCGCACCGCCGACGCCGCAATGGCCGTAGCTGAGCAGACCGCCATGGGTGTTGAGCGGCATCGCGCCGTCGCGGCCATAATGGCCAGAGCGTACGCGGGCCGCCGCTTCACCACGGCCGGCGAGGCCGAGATCCTCCAGCAGCATCGCAAGCGTGATCGTAAAACTGTCGTAGATCGCGGCGTAGCGCACGTCGGAGATCGCAAGGCCGGTGGCCTCCCTGGCGCGCGCGATCGAGATCTCGGCACCGAGCTCGCTCAAGCCGGGCGCGGCCGTGACGTGCTGATGGGTGTGGGCCTGCGCGCAGCCGCGGATGCGCACGTCGGCCTCGCCCGTCCGCTCGCGGCTGATGACGAAGGCGGCGCCGCCGTCCGACACCGGGCAGCAGTCGAGCAATTTGAGCGGCATCGCCACCGGCTTCGAGGCCATGACGTCCGCGACCGTGATGGGATCGCGGAACTGCGCGCCGGGATGGGTGCAGGCGTGGGCCCGCATCAGCACCGCGAATTCGGCGAGGTCCTCTTCGGTCACGCCATATTCGTGCATGTACCTGCTAGCAACGAGGCCGTAATAGGCGGGAATGGTCGGGCCGAGCGGCACCTCGTAATCGGGATGGCCGACCTGCGCGAGCGCCTGGATCGAGGCGTCGCGGCTCTGTCCCGTGAGGCGGTTCTCGCCGGCGACGACGAGCACATTGCGCGCGACGCCGGCCTCAACGAGATGATGCGCGAGCATCGTCATCGCCAACCCCGTGGCGCCGCCGACCTGCACGGCATGGGCGTAGCTCGGGCGGATACCAAAGTGCTCGGCGAAGACGGTCGCCAGCATGATGTGCGGCGAGACGGTGGAGTAGCCGCAGAGGACGCCGTCGATCTCGGCACGCTTCAGCCCGGCATCGTCGAGCGCGGCTTGCGCGGCCCTGCTCATCAGGTCGAGCGAGGATGAGCCTTCGTGCTTGCCGTACGGCGTGAGGCCGACGCCGGTGATGAAGCTCATGCTCTCTCCTCCCCGTCATTCCGGGGCGCGCCTTCTTTAGGCGCGAGCTCCGGTGCGCAATTGCGCACCTGAGAATCCCTACTCCCGATGGTGGTTATGGATTCCGGGCTCGCGACTTCGTCGCGCCCCGGAATGACGGATGAGAGGGTTTGCGCCATCGCTTCCTCCCCTACTCCGGCGAGGAGCGCGTCACGCCGTCACGGACCATGGCCGCGATCTCCTCGGCGGAATAACCGATCTCCTTCAGTATCTCCGCGCCGTGCTCATTGAGACGCGGCGCAAGCCTGGTGGTCTCGGCCTCGGTCTCCGACCAGCTCGCCGTCACCTTCATGCTGCGGATCGGGCCCTCGGTCGGATGGTTCACGACCGGGAAGAAGCCGGTCGCCTCGAGATGCTCGTCGTGCAGCATCGAGGCAAGGTCGTGCATCGGCATGACCGGCACGTCGGCCTTGGTCAGCAGGTCGATCCATTCGGCTGTCGTGCGCGTCTCGAAGATGCGGGCGAGCTCGGCATAGACGACGTCGATATTGCCGGCGCGGCCGGCAAAGGTCGCGAATTTGGGGTCGGCGCGCAGATCGTCGCGACCGGTCGCCTTGAAGAAGTTCTCCCACTGCTTGTCGTTGTAGACGATGACACTGAGATAGCCGTCCGACGTCTTGTAGGGCCTGCGGTCGCGCGAGAGGTGGCGGGCATAGCCGCCCTTGTCGAGCGGCGGCTCGAAGGTGAGCCCGCCCATGTGGTCGCCCATGACGAAGCCGGCCATGGTCTCGAACATCGGGATGTCGACGCGCTGGCCGCGCCCGGTGCGGTCGCGGTGCACGAGGCTGGCGCAGATCGCACCGACGGCAGTGAGGCCGACGATGCGGTCGACCAGCGCGTTGGGCACGTAGCGCGGCACGCCGTCGCCCGTCTGCGCCATTAGCGCCGGCAGCGCGGTGGCACCCTGGATCAGATCGTCATAGGCGGGCTTGGCCGCATAGGGCCCGTCCTGGCCGAAGCCGAACACGCCGGCATAAACGAGGCGCGGATTGATCTTGGAGACGACGTCATAGCCGAGCTGGAGCCGCGCCATCGCCTGCGGGCGGACGTTGTAGACGAGAACGTCGGCGTCCCGGAGCAGGCGCAGCACGGCATCGCGCCCCGAAGGCTTCTTCAGATCGAGGCAGATCGAACGCTTGCTGCGGTTGGTGTTGAGAAACACCGGGCCCATGCCGGCGTGGCGCATCGGGCCGATCAGGCGGGTGACGTCGCCGTCCAGCGACTCCACCTTGATCACGTCGGCACCGTAGTCGCCGAGCATCTGGGTCGCATAGGGCCCCATCAGCACGGTGGTCATGTCGACGACCTTGATGCCCTTTAGCGGCCCCATTCGTTCGCTCCCGATTGCGCGGGCTCGGCTCAGCCCGCGATTTCGGTCCAGCTAACGGCAGCGACGCCGCGCGCGCAAGGGCGGCCGGCGTATGGCTGCATGCGTGGTGGCGCGGCCGCTATTTCTTCTCGCGGGATTCCCGGATCTTCAGCAGCCGGTCGAGCTCTTCGTTCTGCTGGCTGATCCGGTCCGCGATGCGCGACTCGTTCTGCTCGCCGGAAGCGGCCGCGGCCTGCTCGATGAGCTGCCTGATATTGTCCTCGAGGATCGCGATGCGATCGTTGAGTGCGTCCATCGACAGCGAGTCTTCGTAGTCATTGCTCATGATGCATTCCCTGCAAATCAATCAAGAGCTTTAAGGGGCCCGGGCGGGGCCACCATGATCTAGCGCAATAAAGAAAGAAGGTGGGCACCGCGCTTCGCGCCTTTGCCCACCCTACAAGCCTTACTTCAGCGGCTCCAGCACGGAGACGTAGTTGGCAACCGCTGCACCGCCCATGTTGAAGATGCCGCCGAGTTTTGCATTTTTGAGCTGCATGCCCTCGGGCGCCTGGCCCGCAAGCTGCATCGCGGTCATCACGTGCATGGAAACGCCGGTGGCACCGATCGGGTGGCCCTTGGCCTTCAACCCGCCGGACGGATTGACCGGCAGCTTGCCGTCCTTGAGGGTCCAGCCTTCCTTGATGGCGCGGGCGCCCTGCCCCTTCGGCGTCAGGCCCATCGCTTCGTATTCGATCAGCTCGGCGACGGTGAAGCAGTCATGGGTCTCGACGAAGGAGAGATCGGTGAGCGCGACGCCCGCCTTCTCCAGCGCCCGCTGCCAGGCGACCGTGCAGCCCTCGAACTGGAGGATGTCGCGCTTGGACATCGGCAGGAAGTCCTGGGCGTGCGCGGTGGCGCGGAAGCCGATCGACTTGCTCATGCCCTTGGCGGTCTCGGCGTCGGCCAGGATCAGCGCCGCCGCGCCATCGGAGACGAGCGAGCAATCGGTGCGCTTCAGGGGGCCGGCGACGTAAGGGTTCTTCTCGCTCTCGGCGCGGCAGAACTCGAAGCCGAAATCCTTGCGCATCTGGGCGAAGGGATTGGCGACGCCGTTCTTGTGGTTCTTGGCCGCGATCAGCGCCAGCGCATCGGACTGGTCGCCGTATTTCTGGAAGTAGGAGCTGGCAATCTTGCCGAACACGCCGGCAAAGCCGCCCACCGTGTCGCCGTCCTCGGGCAGGTAGGACGCCTTGAGCAGGTTCTTGCCGATCTCCGGCCCCGGCGTGCGGGTCATCTGCTCGACGCCGACGACGAGCACGATCCTGGCCGCACCTGCGGCAATCGCGCGCAGGCCTTGGTGCACCGCGGCAGAGCCGGTCGCACAGGCGTTCTCGACGCGGGTTGCCGGCTTGAAGCGCAGCTTCGGGTCGGCCTGGAGCACCAGGGAAGCCGTGAAATCCTGCGGCGAGAAGCCGGCGTTGAAATGACCCAGCACGATCTCGTCGACGTCGCCGGCCGAAATGCCGGCATCCGCCAGCGCCTCATTGGCCACGCGGACGACGAGGCTTTCGACGGTCTCGGTGTCAAACTTGCCGAACGGCGTATGCGCCCATCCGACGATGCTGGCAGTCATGGTCTTTTCTCCCTGGAAGCTCTCCCCTGAGCTATGTCTTAGCCCAGGGATGGCAAGACTTCACGCGCCTTTCAGGGCCTTGAGGGTGCGCTGGCAGATGGCAGTTATGCCGGCCCAGTTCCCCGCCTTGATCTCCGCGGTCGGGCACAGCCAGGATCCGCCGACCGCGACCACGTTGGGCTCCGCCAGCCAGGTCGCCGCATTGGCCTCGCCCACCCCGCCGGTCGGGCAGAACCGCACGTTGGGGAATGGCCCGCCGAGCGCGCGCAGGCCCTTGATGCCGCCGGCCTGCTCGGCCGGGAAGAATTTTGCAACGTCGAAGCCGTAGGACAGCGCCATCATCAGTTCGGACGCCGTGGCAATGCCCGGCGCAAACGGCAACGAGCTATCGGTGGCGGCCTTCAACAGGTCCGGGGTCAGGCCCGGGCTGATGCCGAACGCGACGCCGAGCTTCTCCACACGGGTGAAGTCGGCCGGATTGAGAATCGTGCCGATGCCGACGACCGCCTCGGGTACCTCGGCCATCATCGCCCTCGCCGCCTCGATCGCAACGGGGGTGCGCAGGGTCACCTCCAGCGTGCGAACGCCGCCCGCAACCAGCGCACGGGCCAGCGGTACAGCATCCTGGATGCGCTCGATGGTGAGGACGGGAATAACGGTCGCAGCCTTGAATAGCGCGACGAGCTGGTTCTGTTGGGCAGTCGTGGTCATCTTGGCCTTCGTTTCACTTGGTCGCTTGGCGCGTAGCCGCCGGCCGGTGCCGCTTCTTCGGCGGCATGGCATAGCCCGGAATGATGGCGCCGGGATAGCAGATCACGAGGCTGGCGAGGCGATGACCGGCCTGGGCCGCCTCGACCGGCTCGGAACCGGCGAGCCGGGCTGCGATATAGGCCGCGGCAAAGCTGTCGCCGGCCGCCGTGGTGTCCACCACGGGCTTGGTCATGGGCTCGGCACGGACCTCGCTGGTGCCGCCCGGAAAGCGCAACAGGCTGACCGGCTCGGCGAGCCGGAACACCAGCTCGGGGCTCGGGATACGCGCCATCAGCTGGTCGTGGCTCTCGCCCGGATAGAGCGCGAGCAGATCCTCGGTCGAGGTCAGCACGATGTCGGCGGTCGCAAACGCCGCGGCAAAGGCCTCGCGGGCGACATCGCGATCGGGCCATCCCCGCGCGCGAAAATTGGTGTCGAACACGAAGCGGGTGCCGAGCAGGCGGGCGCGCTTGATCGCCGCGAACAGGCGCTCGCGGCCGGGGGCGTCGTAGATCGAGAGCGTGATCGCGGAGAGATAGACGATGTCGTAGCTCATCAGCGAGTTGAGCAGCTCGTCCGTCTCCGGCAGGCTCATCAGCTGGCGGGCGGCCGCGCTGTCGCGCCAGTGGAAGAACTGGCGCTCGCCCTTCGCATCCGTCTGGATCATGTAGAGGCCGGGCAGCTTGCCCGGCAACCGCACGACGCGCCGCGTGCCGACGCCCTCCGCGGTCCAGGCCGCGATCATCTCATCACTCAAGGCATCGTCGCCGAGCGCGGTGAAATAATCGACCTTGACCTCGAGCCGCGCCAGATAGACCGCGGTGTTGAGGGTGTCACCGCCGAAGCCGCGCGAATAGAGACCGCCGCCCTGCCCGGCGGATTGTCCACCTTGGGCCTGCCGGAGCTCGACCATGCATTCGCCGATGCAAGCAACGCTCGCCATCATCAGATCCACGCTGTTCATCGATTGCGTCAGGCGACGAAATTGCCGCCGAGCTCGTCTTCGATGTGAATGCGGATGATATCGTCGAAATTCTTCTCGGCGGTGGTGAAGCCGAGCTCGAGCGACCGCTTTGCGTTGAAGTTGCGCGGCCAGCCGCCGACGATGCCGACGATGAAGGGATCGGGTTCCCGCTTGATGCGGGCTGCGACCTTTTCGCCGGCAACGCGCTTCAAGGCGGCGATCTGCTCGCCGACGGTCGCCGACAGGCCCGGCATGGTCAGGTTGCGGCGCGGGCCGACGGTGGCGAGGTCCATGGTGCCGGCGTGCAGCAGGAAGCCGACCGCCGAACGCGGCGTCGCGTGCCAGTGGCGGACGTCCTCGGACACCGGGAGGATCGCTTCCTTGCCGGCCAGCGGCTCACGCAGGATGTTGGAGAAGAAGCCCGATGCCGCCTTGTTGGGCAGGCCGGGCCGGATGCAGATGGTCGGCAGGCGGATGCCGATGCCATCGAGGAAGCCGCGGCGGGAATAGTCGGCGAGCAGCAGCTCGCCGATCGCCTTCTGGGTGCCGTAGCTGAGCAGCGGGGTGTGGAAGAACTCGTCGCCGATCGCGTCCGGGAACGGGGCGCCGAACACCGCGATCGACGAGGTGAACACCACGCGCGGCTTGTAGCCGCCGCCGACGAGGCGGATCGCGTCGAGCAGCATTCGCGTGCCGTCGAGATTGATGCGGTAGCCCTTGTCGAAATCGAGTTCGGCCTCGCCCGAGACGATCGCGGCGAGATGGAAGATCGCGTCCGGGCGTCCGGCGATCAGCTTTTCGGCCGCCCCCGGCACGGCGAAATCGCCCGACACCGTCTCGACCGGAAAACCGGCCTTCTCCGGCTTCTTGGGCTCGACCACGTCGTGCATGGTCAGCTTGGTGATCTCGCTCTTGCCGAGCCGGCCGTCGCGCAGCAGCCGTTCGCAGAATTTACGGCCGACCATGCCGGCGGCGCCCAGAACCAGAATGTGCAAGAGCTTAACTCCTTCTTATTGGCCGGACCGCGCCGCTCCTGACGCGCCCTCGGCAAGCCCCGCGATCATTCCTTCACGGCGCCGGTCATCGCCGACACATAATGCTCCACGAAGAAGGCGTAAAGGATGACGAGCGGCAGCGAGCCGGCCAGCGCCCCCGCCATCAGCGAACCCCAACGGTAGATGTCACCATCCACGAACTCGTTGACGATCGCGACCGGCACCGTCTTGTTGCTGGTCGATTGCAGGAAGGTCAGTGCGTAGATGAACTCGTTCCAGCACAGCGTGAAACAGAAGATGAAGGCCGAGATGAGGCCGGGGATTGCGAGCGGCACGACGATCTTGATCAGGATCTGCCAGCGGCTCGCTCCGTCGATCAGCGCGCATTCCTCGAGCTCGAAGGGGATGGTCTTGAAATAGCCCATCAACAGCCAGGTCGAGAACGGGATCAGGATCGTCGGATAGGTCAAGATCAGCGCCAGCGGCGAGTCGAAAAGGCCGTACTGATACACGACGGTGGCGAGCGGAATGAACAGGATCGAAGGCGGCACGAGATAGGCAAGGAAGATCAGCCCTCCGACGAGGTTGGCGCCCTTGTAACGCAGCCGCACGATGGCGTAGGCCGCAAACACCGATGCGACGATCGAGAGCACCGTGGCGCAGATCGCCACATACATCGTGTTCCAGAGCCAATGCGGATAGTAGCTCTCGAACAGCAGCTTGTAGAAGTGCTTGAAGGTCGGATTCCAGGTCCAGAACGGATTGAACTTGTCGAGATCGAGCAGCTGCTCGTCCGGCTTCACCGAAGTCAGCGCCATCCAGTAGAACGGGAACAGCAGGACCACGACGATGATCGTGAGCGGCAGATAGAGCGTCACCATGCGCCGCGGCACGGACTGGAGATAGCTCATGCCTTCGCTGTTATCGGCGCGCGCCGGCGTCGATAGCACGGACTTGAGATCGACTTTCGAGGCAGGAAGATCAGTCATTGCTTTCTCCCTGTTGCCACTTGCGACGCTGGAGGCCGAACCACGAGACCATGATCGCGGCAAGCAGGAATGGAATCATGGCGCTCGAGATCGCGGCGCCCTCGCCCAGTTGCCCTGCGATGATCGCGCGCTGATAGGACAGCGTCGCCATCAGGTGGGTCGCATTGACCGGGCCGCCGCGCGTCATCGCCCAGATCAGCTGGAAGTCGGTGAAGGTGAACAGCACCGAGAAAGTCATCACCACCGCAATGATCGGCGTCAGCAGCGGATAGGTAATGAAGCGGAAATTCTGCCAGCGCGTGGCGCCGTCCAGGGTCGCTGCTTCATAGAGCGAGGGCGATACCGTCTGCAGGCCGGCGAGCAGCGTGATCGCCACGAACGGCACTCCGCGCCAGATATTGGCGAAGATAACGCAGATCCTCGCCCAGGTGGTATCCCCGAGGAAATTGATGTTCTGGCTGATCAGCCCGAGATGCCGCAACGACCATGAGATGATGGAAAACTGAGAGTCGAATATCCACCAGAACGCCAGCGCGGAGAGCACCGTGGGCACGATGAACGGGATCAGTACGGCTGCGCGCAGCATCGCCTTGAACGGCATGTGTTCGTTCAGGAGCAGCGCGAGATAGAGCCCGACCGCGAATTTAACGGCGCTGGCGACGAAGGTGTAGAGCAGCGTGTTGAACACCGACAGCCAGAAGATGGAATCGTCCCAGAGCCATTCGTAGTTCTCGGTGCCGATGAAGTGCCCGACGCGGCCGATGCGGGTATCGGTGAAGGACAGCCAGATCCCGAGCCCGAGCGGATAGGCCAGGAAGAAGATCAGGAATGCCATGGCCGGCACCATGAACCAGAAACCGAGCCAGTTGCGGTTGTGCTTGAGCTGGTCCCAGGCGCGTGCCTTTTGAATCTGCGGCTTGGCGCGGGGAGCAACTGCGATATCGGCCATGCTCGGATCCCTGATCGGAGTGTTGACGAGTGGGTGGCCGGCGAGACCACCCACTCCGCGACGGTTAACGATAGATGCGCTTCAACTGGCGCTCGGCTTCCGCCATTGAGCCCTTCACATCCTTGGTGCCGGTGCAATAGTTGGCGAACATGTCGACGACGATGAAGTCGGCGATTGCGGTTGCCGCCTTCTCGCCCACAGTGCCGATGCCCGAGGCCGGCAACGTACGCTTGGACGCCTGCGCAAACACGGCGTTCTTGGGATCCGCGGTCCAGACCGGGGCCGTCTCATAGGCGTTCAAGGTCTGCGTCAAATAGCCTTGCGCACCGCTCAACCACTTCTCGTAGTTCTCCTTCTCCAGCATGAAGGCGATGAAGGCCTTCGCTGCGTTCGGATATTTGGTGAAGTTGAACGCGAGGATGGGCAGCGCAAGCTGCAATTCGGTCGGCTTGCCGATCGGACCCACCGGCCACAGGGCGTGATAGGTGTCCTCAGTCAGCTCCTTCTTGGTCGGATCGGTCTTGGCCCCCACGTAGATCGAGATGCCGTTGGCCGTACAATAGAGTTCGCCAGCCAGGTACGCCTTGTTGTTGGAGGAGTCGTTCCACGACGGCGTGCCCGGGATGAAGGTCTCGTAAAGCGCCTTGCAATACTCCAGCGCCTTCGCCGTCTCCGGCGAATTGATGATGACCTTGTCGTTCTGGTCGACCGTGTAAGCGCCGTGGCCCCAGAGGACCCAGTGCAGCCATGAGTTGCCGTCGCCGCTGGCATGGCCGAGGGCAAAGCCGGCCGGCGTGTTGTTTGCCTTCAGTGCCTTGCACATCTCGAGGAAGCCGGGGAAGTCCTTCGGGAATTCCTTGAAGCCGGCCTTGTCCGTCGCCGACTTGCGGTACGTCATGTAGCCGCCGTTGGTCGCAACCGGGATTCCCAACCAGTCGTCACCGAGCTTGCAGGTCTTGGCTGCCGCATCGGTCCATCCGCCGTACTTCTTGCCGAGATAATCGGCGACGTCGTTCATCTTGAGGACCTTGGTCGGGAACAGCTGCGGCAGCGTGTGCAGGCCCCAGGCCAGATCGAGACCCGAGCCGGTGTTGGCGGCAACCGATGCCTTCGGCTGCACGTCCTCGAAGGACTCGCTGAACACGTTCATCTCGGTGCCGGTCGCAGTCTTGAACGCCGCGACCATGGCGTTGAATGCTTCGTCTTCCTGCGGCACGAAACGCTTCCAGCGCATCACCGTCAGCTTGGCGCCCGGCTCGGCCTTCCACGGCGAGTCCGCCGCCCAAGCCCTTGCGAAGTCGAACAGTGCCGGCCCGGTCAGTGCGCCGGTGGCAGCCAGCGCGGTTCCGCCTTGGAGCAGAGCCCGGCGGGTAAAGTCTTGCATGTCGTCCTCCCTGTGATGCTTTTTTGTAGTCTTTTGCAGTCTGCCTTATTCAGCTTGCATTACGCATTGAGCCGTTTCCCCGTCGCCTCGTCGAACAGGTGAACCACCGACGGATCGGGCCTCAGCCGGACCTTGTCGCCCGGGTTGAACTGGTGACGCTCGCGGAAAACGGCGACGACCTGCTCGCCGCCGAGCTTGGCGAAGACCTGGGTTTCCGAGCCGGTCGGCTCGACCACGACGATCTCGGCCTCAGCGCCATCGTCGGCGATGGTGAAATGCTCGGGCCGGACACCAAAGACCACGGGACGGCCGTCGGCCCCCGCCGGCGCGTTCCTGAGCGGCAGCTTGACGCCGTTCGGCCCTTCGAAGGTCGCAGTGCCGTTGACGCGGACATGCCCCTTCAGGAAGTTCATGGCCGGCGAGCCGATGAAGCCGGCGACGAACTGGTTTTCAGGCTTGTCGTAGAGCTCGAGCGGCGTGCCCATCTGCTCGACGATGCCGTCATGCATGACAACGATCTTGTCGGCCATGGTCATGGCCTCGATCTGGTCGTGGGTGACGTAGACAGTCGTGGTCTTCAGCCGCTGGTGCAGCTCCTTGATCTCGGTGCGCATGGCGACGCGCAACTTGGCGTCGAGGTTCGACAAGGGTTCGTCGAACAGGAAGACCTGCGGATCGCGCACGATGGCGCGGCCCATGGCGACGCGCTGACGCTGGCCGCCGGAGAGCTGGCGCGGATAGCGCTCGAGCAGCGGCGACAGCGCGAGGATCTCGGCGGCGCGCTTGACGCGCTTGTTGATCTCGTCGGAACTCGCGTTCCGCAGCTTCAGCGAGAAGCCCATATTCTCGCCAACGGTCATATGCGGATAGAGCGCGTAGTTCTGGAACACCATCGCAATGTCCCGCTCCTTGGGCTGGACATTATTGACGACGCGGTCGCCGATCGAGATCGTGCCGGAGGTGATGTTCTCGAGGCCTGCGAGCATGCGCAGAAGCGTCGACTTGCCGCAGCCGGAGGGGCCCACCAGAACGACGAACTGGCCGTCCTCGATCGGGATCGAGACGCCGTGCAGGACTTCAAAGTTGCCGAACGATTTCCGCACGTCGCGGATTTGCACAGACGACATCTAGCTCCCTCCTCGAAAGTCCACGGCGCCTCGCGCCGCGACCGTCTTGTTTTTTCTGAACTTCGCCGAACGAAGCCCGGTCTTAACAGGCGACATTGTCGGCAGTTTGTGCGGTTTTGGCAATTTGTCTTTGGTTAGTCGTTGCTGGTAGCGCTGTCAACGTTCCTTTGTTTGCGGCAGTGACTGTGTTAAGAGCAGCAATGGGTCGAAAACGCACCAAGTCAGGCAAAATCCGGCTGGCGGAAGTCGCCGAGCTTGCCGGCGTCAGCCCGATCACGGCGTCCCGCTTCTTCCGTAACCCCGAAGCGCTCTCAGTCGCCAAGCGGACGCGGGTCGAGAGCGCGGCCAAGGAGCTCGGCTATGTGCCGAACCTGGCAGCACGCGCGCTCGCCTCGCAACGCACCGAGGTGATCGGTGTCTTGATTCCGTCACTGACCAACAACGTGTTTTCCGACGTGCTGCGCGGCATCTATGACGCCTCCGAAGGCGGCCGTTACTCGATCCAGCTGTCCAACACACGCTACAGCATCCTCCAGGAGGAGAAGCTGCTGCGCCTGTTTCTTGCGCAGAAGCCCGCCGGGCTGATCGTCACTGGCATCGACCAGACCGCGGAATCGCGCGCGATGCTGGAGGCGGCCGACTGTCCGATCGTGCAGATCATGGAGATCGGGCCCAATCCGGTCGACATGATGATCGGCTTTTCCCACTATGAGGCAGCGCGCGCCGCGGTTGCCCACCTGTTCGCGCAAGGTCACCGCAAGATCGGATTCGTCGGCGCGCGCATGGACCCGCGGGTGCAGCGGCGGCTGGACGGATATGTCTCGGCCATGAAGGACGCCTCCCTGTTCGAGCAACGCCTCGTCGTCACGACCGCCACGCCGACGTCCGTAACGCTCGGCGGCGCCCTGTTCACCGATCTCCTGGCACGCGAGCCCGACCTCGATGCGGTGTTCTGCGCCAACGACGACCTCGCGCTCGGCGTGCTGTTCGAATGCCGGCGCCGCGAGATCGGCGTCCCCGAGCAGATCGCGATCGTCGGCTTCAACGACCTCGAATTCATGGCCTCCGCCGTCCCCACCCTGACCAGCGTGCGCACCAACCGCTACGAGATGGGCAAGACCGCCGCCACCATGCTGATCGAGGCGATCGACGGACGGCGCCCGGAGCAGCCGGTGCTCGATCTCGGCTTCAAGGTGATCGAGCGGCAAAGCTCGTCGGCGCGGCGTCCGGACGGCAGGCCGGCTGCGTCAGGTGCGGGCACTGCGAACAAAATGGTAGCGTTACCAAGTAGCCATGACTAGTATCGGATTTGTGAGGAAACGACCCGCCAGCGGGAAGGCAGGTCATCGCTAGCGCCGCTGGGCATCGCACAAGCCGACACCCCAAGACCGACGCCAGTGCGTTGCATTGCAGGAGAACCCAATGACAAAAAAGCCAACCAATGGGCACGCGCCCGCCGGTAACGGCGCCCGTCGCCACCTTCGCTCGCAGGAATGGTTCAACAACCCGCATAACCCGGGCATGACGGCGCTCTATATGGAGCGCTATCTGAACTATGGCCTCACCCGCGCCGAGCTGCAGTCCGGCAAGCCGATCATCGGCATCGCCCAGACCGGCAACGACCTCTCCCCTTGCAACCGCCACCATATCGAGCTCGCCCACCGCGTCCGCGAGGGTATCCGCGAGGCCGGCGGCATCGCGATGGAATTCCCGACCCATCCCATTCAGGAGACCGGCAAGCGCCCGACCGCGGCGCTCGACCGCAACCTCGCCTATCTCGGCCTCGTCGAAATCCTTTACGGCTATCCGCTCGACGGCGTGGTGCTCACCACCGGCTGCGACAAGACCACGCCCGCCTGCATGATGGCGGCGGCGACCGTGAACCTGCCCGCGATCGTGCTGTCGGGCGGCCCGATGCTGAACGGCTGGCATGCCGGCGAGCGGACCGGCTCCGGCACCATCGTCTGGAAGTCGCGCGAGCGGCTTGCCGCCGGCGAGATCGACTATGAAGAGTTCATGGAGATCGTGGCGTCCTCGGCGCCCTCGGTCGGCCATTGCAACACCATGGGCACCGCCTCGACCATGAACGGGCTGGCCGAAGCGCTCGGCTTCTCGCTGCCGGGCTGTGCGGCGATCCCCGCCCCCTATCGCGAGCGCGGCCAGATCGCCTACGAGACCGGAAAGCGCATCGTCGAGATGGTCTGGGAGGACCTCAAGCCCTCGGACATCCTGACCCGCAAGGCGTTCGAGAACTGCATCGTGATCAATTCGGCGATCGGCGGCTCGACCAACGCGCCGATCCACATCAACGCGCTGGCGCGCCACATCGGCGTCGAGCTCTCGATCGACGACTGGCAGAAGGTCGGCCACGACGTGCCGCTGCTGGTCAACATGCAGCCGGCCGGCTTCTATCTCGGCGAGGAATTCCACCGCGCCGGCGGCGTGCCGGCCGTGGTGCGCGAACTGATGAAGCACAAGCGCATCCACGAGGACGCGGTCACGGTGAACGGTCGCGGCATCGGCGAGAACTGTGCCAATGCGCCCACGCCCGACAACGACGTGATCTGGTCCTACGACAAGCCGCTGGTGAAGGACGCCGGCTTCCTGGTGCTGAAGGGCAATCTGTTCGATTCCGCGATCATGAAGACCAGCGTGATCTCGAAGGAATTCCGCGACCGCTATCTCAGCAAGCCTGGGGATCTCAACGCCTTCGAGGGCCGCGCCATCGTGTTCGAGGGTCCGGAGGATTATCACGCGCGGATCGACGATGCCTCGCTCGACATCGACGAGCGCTGCGTGCTGTTCATCCGCGGCACCGGCCCGATCGGCTATCCTGGTGGCGCCGAGGTCGTGAACATGCAGCCGCCGGCGGCGCTGATCAAACGCGGCATCCTGTCCCTGCCCTGCATCGGCGACGGCCGCCAGTCCGGTACCTCGGGCTCGCCGTCGATCCTGAATGCCTCGCCGGAAGCGGCCGCCAATGGCGGCCTCGCGATCCTCAAGACCGGCGACAAGGTCCGCATCGACCTCAACAAGGGCAGCGCCAACATCCTGATCTCGGACGACGAGCTGAAGAAGCGCCACGCCGAGCTCAAGGCCAATGGCGGCTTCAAGCATCCGCCGAACCAGACGCCGTGGCAGGAGATCTACCGCAACACCGTCGGCCAGCAGTCGACCGGCGCCTGCATGGAGCTCGCCACGCGCTACCAGAACGTCGCCGGCACCTTTGGAGTGGCGCGGGATAATCACTGACACTGTCATTCCGGGGCGCGACGAAGTCGCGAGCCCGGAATCCATTGATCAACCGACGCTGTGGCCTGATGGATTCCGGGTTCGCGCAAAGAGGCGCGCCCCGGAATGACGACAAAAAATTCAAAGGAGAACAAATAAATGGCAGACCGCCTCAAGGGAAAGCGCGCCGTCATCACGGCTGCGGCAGCAGGCATCGGGCGCGCATGCGCCATCGCATTCGCGCGTGAAGGCGCGACCGTGATCGCCACCGACATCAACGAGAGCGGCATCGCGGGCCTTGCCAAGGAAGGCATCGCCGAAACCGCAAAGCTCGACGTGCGCAACACCGCCGACGTCAATTCTTTTGCAAAACGAGTCGGCAAGATCGACATCCTGCTCAATGCGGCCGGCTTCGTGCACCACGGCACCATCCTGGAATGTTCGGAAGAGGATTTTGACTTTTCGTTCGATCTCAACGTCAAGTCGATGCACCGGACCATCAGGGCCTTTCTGCCGGACATGCTCGCTGGCGGCGGTGGCAGCATCGTCAACATCTCGTCCTGCGCCGCGCTGCGGCCGCCTGCCAACCGCTATGTCTACAGCTCTTCGAAAGCCGCCGTGTCGCTGCTGACCCGCGCCGTCGCGCTCGACTTCATCACCAAGGGCATCCGCTGCAACAGCATCTGCCCGGGCACCGTCGAGACGCCCTCGATGCTCGACCGCGCCGCCGCGCAAGGACCGCAGGGCAAGGAGATGTTCATCTCCCGCCAGAAGATGGGCCGGCTCGGCACCGCCGACGAAATCGCCTCCATGGCGGTCTATCTCGGCAGCGACGAGAGCGCGTTCACCACCGGCGTCGACCTCGTCGTCGACGGCGGCTACATGCTCTGATCACGTCTCGTCCCGAGGAGGCGCGACAAGCGCCGTCTCGAGGGACGGGCCACGGGCTCCATGGGTCGAGACGCGCGCCAAGCGCGCGCTCCTCACCGTGAGGGACAGATAGAGGGATTTTTCGATGAACAAGATCGACCTCAACGGCCGCGTCGCCATCGTCACCGGCGGCGCACAGGGCTTTGGCCGCGCCATCGTTCAGCGCTTCGCCGCCTCCGGCGCCAAGGTCGCGATCTGGGATTTCGACGCCGCGCTGGCCGAGATGACGGCAAAGGAGATCGGCGGCGAGACCAAGGTGTTCAAGGTCGACGTCACCGACACCGCAGCCGTCGAGCAGGCCCGCGATGCCACGCTGGCCGCCTTCGGCAAGATCGACATCCTGGTCAACAATGCCGGTATCGCCGGCGTCAACAAGCCGGTCTGGGAGACTGACCTCGAGGAATGGCGCAAGGTGCTGCGCATCAACCTCGACGGCCCCTTCATCTGCTGCAAGGCGATCGTGCCGGAAATGCTCAAGCAGAAATACGGGCGGATCGTGAACATCGCCTCGATCGCCGGCAAGGAAGGCAATCCGAACGCCTCGCACTATTCGGCGTCCAAGGCCGGCCTGATCGCGCTGACGAAGTCGCTCGGCAAGGAGCTCGCCGCGCACGACATCCTCGTCAATGCAGTGACGCCGGCGGCGGCGAAGACCGCGATCTTCGACCAGATGACGCAGCAGCATATCGACTTCATGCTGTCGAAGATCCCGAAAGCGCGCTTCGTGCAGGTGGAAGAGCTCGCCGCGATGGTGAGCTGGCTCGCATCCGAAGATTGTGCCTTCTCCACCGGCGCGGTGTTTGATATTTCCGGTGGACGGGCGACCTACTGAAGCATTGGCCGCCCCTGGAAGGGGCGGACCATGCGGCTTGGGCGTCGGGATTTTGGGCGTCGGGATTTCGTGAAGCTCGCAGCGGGCGCGGGCGCGCTGCCGCTGCTGTCGTCGACGACGTTCGCGCAACTCTCGCCCAACCCGCCGAACATCCGCCCGCCCTCACCCGCCGAGCGCGGCGCCATGGCGCGGCTCGCGCACAGCTTCATGGACAAGTACGGCGTGCCGGCACTCTCCGTTGCTATCGGCTATGCCGGCACTGTTGTCCATGAGGACGCCTTCGGTGTTGCCGATATCGAGCGGAACGAGGCCGTAACACCGCGGCATCTGTTCCGGATCGCCAGCGTCAGCAAGATGATCACCTCGGTCACGATCTTCCGCCTGATCGAGGAGAACCGCCTCAAGCTGGCGGATCGCGTGTTCGGCCCGGGCGCGTTGCTCGGCACCGATTACGGACAGCCGCCCTACTCCGCCGGCATTGACCAGATCACGCTCGAGCATCTGCTGACCCACACCGCCGGCGGCTGGAGCAACGACAACCGCGATCCCATGTTCACCCATCCGCGGATGGATCATGCCGAGCTGATCGCCTGGACTCTGGCCAACCGGCCGCTCGACCGCCCGCCGGGCCAGCACTACGCCTACTCCAATTTCGGCTATTGCGTGCTCGGGCGCGTGATCGAGAAGCTCACCGGCCAGCCCTATGCCGAGCACGTCCGCACCGATGTGCTCGCGCGCTGCGGCGTCACCGACATGACCATCGCGGGCAACACGCGCGAGCAGCGCCAGACCGGCGAGGTCGCCTATTACGGCCAGGGCGAAAATCCCTACGACATGAAAGTGAGGCGGATGGATTCCCATGGCGGCTGGATCGCGACGCCGGCGGATCTCGTGCAGTTCCTGATGCATGTCGACGGTTACACGAGACCCGCGAACATCCTGCGGCCGCGCACCATAGAGATCATGACCACCGCGCCCAGCTACAGCCCGGACTATGCCAAGGGTTTCTGTGTCAACAAGTCAGACAATTGGTGGCACAATGGCAACCTGCCGGGCACGAGCACGATTGCCGTGCGCACCCATGGCGGCTTCTGCTGGGCAGCCTTCACCAACACAAGACGCGGGAATTCCAACATGGATGGCGATCTCGACAATCTCAACTGGAGCATGGCGCGCCAGGTCGACGAATGGCGGGTGGCCTGACATGATCCGGGAAGGTGGATGCCTGTGCGGCGCGGTGCGGTTCAAGGCGGAGGGCGAGCCGCTCAACGTCCGCATCTGCCATTGCCGCTTGTGCCAGAAGGCGATGGGCTCGCCCTACTTCGCCCGCGCACAATTCGACCAGCGTGCGCTGACCGTCGAGGGCGAGACCGAGCGCTATGCCTCGTCCGAGAACATCGACCGCGTGTTCTGCAAGCGCTGCGGCACACGCCTGTTCGCCTGGCGACGCAACGGCACGCTGGCCGGTGTAGCACTCGCCACCTTCGACGACCGCAACGCCTTCGCGCCGACCGAGCACATCTGGGTGTCGGAGAAGCTCGCCTGGCTGAACCTCGACGACGGTCTGACGCAATATCAGACGACGATTCCTGCATGAATTTGCACGACTGCACGGCGGGGGCGGCCCGCCGGTCATCTGCAGCGTGGTATTTCGGAACCCGCCACCCTATCTTGAGCTGAAGCGTTGCTGCACCGCCGGTTTGGCTGGGACGGTTGCAAGGCCGCAGGCAAACCGGGACGGACGAGCCGTGAACATTTCCCTTTATGACCTTTCGGTGTGGGTGCTGCCGCTGGTGCTCGCCATCACCTTCCACGAGGCGGCGCACGCCTTCGTCGCGCATCGGCTCGGCGACAACACGGCCTGGCAGCTCGGCCGCGTCAGCTTCAACCCGCTCCGCCACATCGACCCTTTCGGTACCCTGATCCTGCCGGCAATGCTGCTGTTTGCGCATTCGCCGTTCCTGTTCGGCTACGCCAAGCCGGTGCCGGTGAATTTCCGCAAGCTCAACAACCCCAGGCTCGACATGGTCTGGGTGGCGCTGGCCGGGCCCGCGACCAACATCCTGCTGGCGCTGGCGGCGGCTCTCACTCTCCACGCCCTGCCCTTGGCGCCGGCGGGGTCCGCGCAGTGGATCTTCGACAATCTCAAGAATGCGCTGCTGATTAACGCCGTCCTGGCCGTCTTCAACATGATGCCGATCCCGCCGCTCGACGGCGGGCGCGTCGCGGTCGGGCTGCTGCCACGGCCGCTCGCCCTGCCGCTGGCCCGGCTGGAGCCGTTCGGTATGCTGATCCTGATCGGCCTGTTGATCCTGCTGCCGCTTGCGGGCTCGCAGTTCGGTCTAAATCTTGATGTTATTTCAGCAATACTGCGAACGTTGACCGGTTATGTGATTCAGGCTGTTCTCTTCCTGACCGGCAACGCGTAGTTGAACTACGACACCCGAACACAAGCCGAAGGGCCAGAGGCCGACTTGGTCAAAGCTGCCGATATGCTGATCGCGCGACGCGCCGACACCCGAGCCCGCGCCGATTTTGCCACCTGGAAGATGATGGCCAAGCTCAACGGGTCGTCCGCGCTGCCGCCGGAAGCCCAGGAGTTCCTCGCGAGCTACAAGAACCTGCTGGCGCAGATGAGCGAGGGCGAGGCTACCGAAGCCACCATCGGCGCGATCTACCGGGCCTATTATGCCGAGATGGGCGGCGCCGGAACCCCGCCCGACGTCCGCACCCGCCCGCCTGAAACGGCGGCGGACAATGTTACCGCTTTCCGCCGTCCGGCACCGAAGCCGAAGAGGTCTGCCGCCTTCGGGGCGACGACACTCGGTGGAACCCAGAAGCGACCGCTTCCGGTGGCGCTGATCTTCGCCTGCCTGGTCGTGGTCTATGTCGGAATCCGGCTCTACTGGCGCTGAGCCGTCTTCTTCTTTTTCTTCTCGTCCGGCGGCTTGAAGATGATGGGGACCGTGCGCTCGATCCGGTCCTCGGTCAGCGCGGCGGGCGGTGTCGGGAAAGGATCGGATTTGTGGACCATGGAGATCGCGGCGGCATCGTAAGCCGCATCTCCGGACGACTCCACGACGTCAACCGAGATCACGTTCCCCCGTCGGTTGAGCGCGAAGCTCACCTTTACCGTCTGGTTATTGGGCTCCTTGCCCTCCGGGTTGACCTTGTGCGCAGATAGGTGCGCGCTGATCTTACGGTTCCAGTCGGCCGTCAGCTTCAGGATGTCCTTGCCGATGCCGAGAACCGGCGCCATCGCCTTCTCGGCCTCGCGCGTGGCGTCTTCAAAGGTTTGGCGCTCCATGGCGACCGACTTCTGCGATGCCTCCATGGCCGGCGTTTCGACGGCGGCCACCTTCGGATCGTCGTCCTGCTCCTTCTTCGGCTTGTTCTCGGTGACGAGGCGATCGGGATCCTCGGCCTGTTGCGGCCGATCCTGTGGAAGATCCGTCTCCTTGACCTCGGCCTTCTGCTCGGGCAGCGCCGGGCGCTCTTCCTGCTCCTCAGAGTCCGTCGGCCCGGGTGCCCTGTCGGACTCCTGAACCGGCGGCGACGTCATCTCGACCGCGAACTCCGCTCCCGCAGCGCCCAGCCCCTCGTCGCCATCGTCGGCCCGCAGGTTCGCGAGCGCCAGCGCGGCCCCGCCCAAATGGAGCGCGAGCGCCGCAACCGCCGCCAAAATCCAAAGCCGCCGGGCTGGTCTGGGTTCGAGTTCGACGTCGGACATGACGCCCCCTATGGCTGCGCCGCGCCGGCGGCGGCCGATCCCGCCGCCGTGGGCGGGCCTTCGAGCGCAACCAGCTTCACCCGCGTGTAGCCGCCGGAGCGCAACAGCTCCATGACGCCCATCAACTCGCCATAGGGCACGGAGCGATCGGCACGCAGGAAGACGTACTTGTCCTTGCTCATGTCGGACAGCCCGTCGAGCGTGCCGATCAGCTCGGCGCGGTGGACGGAATCCTCTCCGATGGCGAGCGTCAGGTCGCGCTTGATGCTGAGATAGGTCGGCTTGTCCGGCTTCTTCTGCGGCGTCGAGCTCGACGTCGGCAGATCGATCGGCAGATCGACCGTCGAGAGCGGGGCTGCGACCATGAAGATGATCAGCAGCACCAGGATGACGTCGATGAACGGCGTGACGTTGATGTCATGCGTTTCCGAGAAGTCGTCGTCATCATCGTTGTCTGCGAGCGAAACGGCCATGGTTCACTCCGCCGCGCGCGAATGCACGCTGCCGTGGCTGCGATCGAGATCGCGCGAGAGCAGCCGCCCCGCCGCGCCCGAGGCACGGCTGACGAGCTCGAGATAGCTCTTCGTCACGCGCGAGAAGTGATTGTAGATGATGACCGCAGGGATCGCGGCGACGAGGCCGATCGCGGTGGCGAGCAGCGCCTCGGCGATGCCGGGCGCGACCACGGCGAGGTTCGTGGTCTGCGACTTCGAGATGCCGATGAAGCTGTTCATGATGCCCCAGACCGTGCCGAACAGGCCGACGAAGGGCGACGTGGAGCCGATGGTCGCGAGCACGCCCATGCCGATGCGGATGCGCCGCGCCTCTGCGCGCACGATCTCGGAAAAGCTCGAGGCCGCGCGCTCCTTGATGCCGGCATCGCTGGACAGGCCGGCCGACATCCGTGCCTCGCGCAGCGCTGCCGCCAGGAAGGACGGCAGGATCCCCTCCTTGGTGCCGAGCGCCATCTGCGCTTCAGCGAGCGACCGTGCCTCCGAGATCTTCTTCAGCGCCGAACGAAGCCTGCCGGACGCGACCGACAGCTCGATCGACTTGGCGATGAGGACGGTCCAGGTCATCAGCGATGCGAAGGCGAGCCCGATCATCACCGCCTTCACAATGACGTCCGCCGACATGAACATCACCCAGGGCGACAATTCCTTCATGGCCGGCGCGGTAACGGACGCGGCGTCGGGCTTCGCAGTCGCCGGAGCGGGGGATGCCGTCGGTGCCGCGGGAGCGGTCGCCGTCGAGGCCGCAGGCGCCGGGGCGGCAGGCGCGGCCGTCGATGGTGCCGCTGGGACCAGAGCCGGCCGGGCCGTAGACTGTGCCGGGGCCGCAGGCGGGGTCTGTGTCTGGGCAGAAACCGGAGATGCGAGCCAGGCGGCCGCCAGCATCAAGACTGCGGCACGGCTTGCTTGGAAGGACATGATCTTCATACTTCGGCCCAGTAGCGAATGAGGTTGTGATAGATACCCGTCAATTTGACCGTTTCGGGATCGTCACGCCCGAGCCGTTCCACCAGCGCCTGTATCGCGGTGTCGAGGTCAAAGATCATGCTCCGGGCTTGATCGTCCCGTATCATGCTCTGAAGCCAGAAGAAAGATGCAACCCGCGCTCCCCGGGTCACCGGCGTCACCAGATGCAGGCTGGTCGAGGGATAGAGCACGCAGTCGCCGGCTGGCAACTTGACTTCGTGCGAGCCGTAGGTGTCCTCGATCACAAGTTCGCCACCGTCATACTCGTCCGGCTCGGCGAGGAACAGCGTGACCGACAGGTCTGTGCGGATGCGAAGGCCGGTCAGGCGGTCGCCGCGGATCGCATTGTCGACATGCAGGCCGAAATGGTGACCGCTGGTCGCCGCATAGCGGTTGAACAGCGGCGGGAAGATCTGAAGCGGGATCGCCGCCGCGATGAAGCGCGGGTTCGACGTCAGCGCCGAGATGATGCGGTTGCCGAGCTTGCGCGCGACCTCGCTGTCCGGCGGCAATTGCTCGTTGCGCTTGACCATGGCCGACTGCGAGCCGGCAGTGGAGCGGCCGTCCTCCCATGCGCTGGCGTCCATGATGCGGCGGAAATCCGCCACATCATCCTTGCTGAGAACGTTTTCGATGCATGTCAGCATGAAACTGATTATCGCTCCATCAGTAGCGCGCCGAGAGCACCACATAGGCGGCACGGCCCGGAGCCTCCAGCACGAACGGTGCCGCGCTCTGGTACAACGCGTCGTAGTAGCGCTTGTCGAAGATGTTGTTCACGAACAGCTTGACCTGCCAGTTCTTGTTGATCTTGGCCTCCGCGAACATGTCGAAACGCCAATAGCTCGGAATCGACGTGCCCTGGTTGGCCGCGAGCAAAGTGCCGCCGTAAATCTTCGAACGGTAGACCGCCTGCCCACCCAGTTCCCAGACGTCGGTGAGCTGGTACTTCGTCAGCAAGCTGAAGGACTCATGCGCGATGTTGGCGAGCGGACGCCCGACATTGGTCGGATACAGCGCCTTGTTGGCCGACGGCGCCAGCGACTGCGTCACTTCCGACTGCATCAGCACGAGACCGCCGAACACGCTCCACTTGTCGGTGATCTTGCCGCCGACGCCGAGATCGATGCCGCGGATGCGGTAGGCTGCTCCGGCGGTGATACACGATATATTGCCGCTCGTTCCGGTCGGATAGACGCATCCCAAAGGAGCTGCAGCGGCCGCACTGCCCACGTTCTGCGACTCGCGCGCGTTCTCCTTCGTGGTCTGGAACAGCGCCGCGGTCAGAAGCAGATGACGATCGAACAGCTCCCACTTGGTGCCGAGTTCGATGGCCTTGTTCTTCTCGGGGCCGAATATCTGCGTATTGCCGCCCGGCAGGTTCGGGTTGAGGCCGCCATAGGCTGTGCTGGTGCCGTCGAATTCGGCACCAACCGGGTTCGCCGAGGTCGCATACGCCACATAGACACTGCCGTTCGGTGCCGGCTTCAACGTCAGGCCGAGGTTGAAGTTCGGAATTAGAAACTCCGCCGATTGCTGGCCAGGACTGCCGACCTTCCGCGTGTTGATGCTGTAATCATCATAGCGGAACCCGCCGTTCAGGATCACCAAGTCACGATAGTTTGCGCTATCCATGACGTAGCCGCTGACGGTGTCGATGCCGATCTTGGTGGGACTGCCGGTGAGGCTCGGAATCCCGAAGGGAAGATTGGTATATTGCGGAGCGAATACGCTGACGTCGGTCTTCGATCCGCTGCCGCTGAAGGGCGTGCCGGTCGTCAGCTCCGAGCTGAGGCCGGTATAACTGTCGATCGACGATCTCTCGCGATCATACTCGACACCGCCGAGCAAGGTGTGCCTGAAGCCTACATCGTCGTTGAACTTGTAAGTTGCCTCGGTCTGGTTGGCGAACACGTCCGTGACCTGGAATCGGCTCTGCGGATTTGCACTCAGCGTCGAGGCCGAGAGCGGATCGACAAGCTTCGGCGCTTCAGGAAGCGTACCGATGTAATTCTGCGTCGAGCGGGACGCGCGGATCTTGTTGCTGACCATCAGGTCGGGGGTGATCTGCACTTCCGCGTTGATTGTGCCGATGTCCTGGCCGGTCCGGAAGAAGTCCCGGTTGACGAAGCCGTACCAGTTATTGCGATTGGCGCCGAAGTCCGGAAACGGACCGCCGGCAGTCGACGTCGTGCTGGGCCGATAATATGGCACGCCAAAATCCGGGCGGCCGGTCAGCTCGGTGTGAATGTAGTTGCCGGTGACCTTGACCGTATCGGTCGGCTTCCAGGTCGTGGCGACGAAGGCGCCGTTTCGATTGTCGGTGACGTAGTCGCGGCCGGCGACGTTGGCATCCTGGAACAGGCCGCCGACGCGGACGGCGAGCGTCGGGTCGATCACCTGATTGACGTCGAGTGTGACACGCTTGGTCTGGTCGGTGCCAAACGTGGTGTCCATGTTGTAGAAGCTCTTTGCCGTCGTCGCCTGCTTGGTGACGATGTTGATCGCACCACCGGCGACACCGCGGCCGGAAAAGGTCGAGCCGGGACCGCGCAGGATCTCGACCTGCTCGGTGAAGAAGTTCTCGCGCACACTGACGCCGGCATCGCGCACGCCATCGATGAAGATGTCGTTGCGCGCGTCGAAGCCGCGGATGAAGAAGCGGTCACCGAAGGCATTGCCGCCCTCGCCCGATCCAAGCGTCACGCCAGCCGTGCTGAGAATCGCCTGCTTCAGCGTCGTGGCGTTCTTGTCCTCGAGCACTTCCTTGCTGAGAACCGTGATCGACTTAGGCGTATCGACCAATTTCTCCGGAAACTTGCCCCCGGCCTGCACGTGATCGACCTTGTAGGGCGCGGCCGGATCGGCATAGGGATCCGCGTCGGCGGGTCCGGAGGGCGTCGCCGGAGCAGCCTGCTGGGCCTGCTGGCGCTGCGCGGCGCGGCGAAGCGCGTTGCGGGCGCGGACCTGATCCGGCGTGGGCTTCGAGGCCGTCGGGCGCGGACGCTGGACCGGAGCATCGACCGTCACCGGCGGCAGGTTCGACTGCTGCGCCTCTGCGCCGCTCGACACCGACGCCGCCGCGATCAGGCTTGCGACTGCCGAGACCTTCTTGCCGGAAATGCCCGCGGACTTTTCATACGCCAGATCGAATGCTGCGACCGAACGCAACGACTTCGGTGCGACCACCTGCCCCATTACAACACGCCCCATCTTCATGTCCGCTCATTCACTTCGATGAGCGATTGGGCTGTTGGTATCGACGGCAAAATAGTGGGTCAATGCGGGCAAGCCGCGAGAACGCTTGAATAAGTCCAGATCAAAACGATTCTAATCTACAGTTTCAAACGGTTCTAAAGTGAGATTGGAGTCGTTCTAAAACGAGCGCGAAAAAAGCCGCGAAATCAACGATCGCGCGCGCAGCGTCAATCGCTGCTCGGCGGCTTCATCAGAGAGAACAATTCGTCGACAGTCTTCTGTGCAACGGCACGCACGCGATCGGTGTTGTCCATACCGGCGATGTTGACTCCCTTCACCACCGCCTTGATCTCGTCGCGGAAGTCGGTGAGGAAGCGCAAGGGGTCGCGCTGCTCGTTGGCGACGCGGGCGATCAATCCCGTGATCAGAATCTGACACGCGATCAGCTTGCCGTTCAATTCGTCCATCCTGCGCTCCCGTTGTGGCGCGCCGATATGAACGATGCCGATTTTCCTGACAACCGAAACACCGCCCGCGCGATTTAGAACCGTTCTCGGAACGCGCACATCCCGACGCTCCTGCCCGGGTGTTGCGCCAGCCTCGTTCCCAACTCGCCGCGGCCACCCACACCGGCTACGGGCATTGCCGCATTTTTGCACGCTGATCGCTCGCGGCGGGAAAATGCAGCACTGCACACCGGCGCGCCAGCGAGTTGCCTAAGCCGTGCAAAGCTTTCCAATTGTTTAGGTTTCCCGATCGAGAGTGCTGTTTACACTGGAACTTGGCGTGTATTATACAAGCGCCTTGGAACCCAATGATTGCCCCACAATTCGTAACTGAGGGCACAAGAGCCGACACGAGCCGATATGAAAAAAACACGGCCGATCCTCTGGATTCTGATCATCGCGGCCGTGGCCTCCGCGGGTTACTATGGTTGGCAGAAATTCGGCTCGTCGGATGCCGGAAAAACCCAGACGGCACAAAAAGGTCCGCCCCGCGCCCTCGCCGTTCCCGTGAGCGTTGCGCCGGTCCAGAAGGTCGATTTCCCGGTCTACCTGACCGGTCTCGGCACGGTTCAGGGTTTCAACACCGTCCAGGTCCGGCCCCGGGTTGACGGCCAGATCGACAGGATCGCCTTCACCGAAGGCCAGATCGTCAAAGAGGGCGAGCTTCTGGTCTCGATCGATCCCCGCCCCTATCAAGCCGCGCTCGACCAGGCCAAGGCCAAGAAGGCGCAGGACGAGGCAAATCTGGCGAACGCCAATCTCGAGCTCCAGCGCGCCATGAAGCTCGGCGAATTCGCCACCGCGCAGCGGGTTGACACCCAGCGCTCCACTGTCGCCCAGCTAACCGCCCAGATCGCCGCCGACGACGCCGCGATCTCCAATGCCCAGACACAGCTCGACTACACCCAGATCAAGGCGCCGATCACCGGCGTCGCCGGCCTGCGCCAGGTCGACGTCGGCAACATCGTCAACGCCTCGACGCAGACGGGTATCGTCACGATCTCGCAGGTCGAGCCGATCTCGGTGATCTTCACCGCGCCGGAAGATCAGCTCGCCTACATCAGCGAGGGCCAGAAGGCCGGGGCACTCAAGGTGATCGCGTTCACCACCGACGGCAAGAAGACACTGGCCGAGGGCAAGCTCGCCGTCATCAACAACCAGGTCGACACGACCAGCGGGACGATCCGGCTCAAGGCGGTGTTCGACAACAAGGACCACACGCTGTGGCCGGGACAGTCGGTCTCGACGCGGCTTCTGGTGCGGACGCTGAAGGACGCGACGGTGGTCCCGGATGACGCGGTCCAGCATTCGACCAACGGCCTTTACGCCTATACCGTCAACCAGGACAACAAGGCCGAAGTGCACAAGGTCAAGGTCAGCTACGCGATCGACGGACGTTCGGTCGTCGACGAAGGTCTCACGCCGGGGCAGCAGGTGATCACCGGCGGCCAGTTCAAGGTGCAGCCCGGAAGCCTCGTCTCGACGGCGGTGGCGAGTTCGGATCCGGCCCAGAACAAGGTTCGACAGGAATGAACGCGGGCGGGATTTCGGCACCTTTCATCCGTTATCCCATCGGCACCTCGCTGCTGATGGCGGGCATTCTCTTTGTCGGTCTCGTCGCCTATCCCCTGCTCCCGGTCGCGCCGCTGCCGCAGGTGGACTTTCCGACCATCCAGATCACCGCCAACCTGCCGGGCGGCAGCCCCGAAACCATGGCCTCGTCGGTGGCGCAGCCGCTGGAGCGCCAGTTCGCCCAGATCCCCGGCATCGCCCAGATGACCTCGACGAGCTATCTGGGCACCGCGTCGATCACCATCCAGTTCGACCTCAACCGCAGCATCGACGGCGCGGCCAATGACGTGCAGGGCGCCATCAACGCCGCCAGTGGCCAACTGCCGAAGAATCTTCCCTCGCCGCCGACCTATCGCAAGGTCAACCCGGCCGATGCGCCGATCCTGCTGCTGTCGGCGACGTCGGAGACGCTGCCTCTGACCAGCGTCAGTGACGCAGTCGACGCCCAGCTCGCCCAGCAGATCAGCCAGCTCTCCGGCGTCGCGCAGGTGTTCATCGGCGGCCAGCAGAAGCCGTCCATCCGCATTCAGGTCGATCCGGCGAAACTCGTCGCCAAGGGCCTGTCGATGGAGGACGTGCGCAGCCAGATCGCGATCACCACGGTCGACAGCCCCAAGGGCAATATCGACGGCGACAAGCGCGCCTACACGATCTACGCCAACGATCAGCTCACCCAGTCCAAGGACTGGAACGACGTCATCATCGCCTATCGCAACGGCGGTCCGTTGCGGATCCGCGACATCGGCCAGGCGGTCAGCGGCGCCGAAGACGCCAAGCAGGCGGCCTGGGCCAACGGCAAGCGCGGCGTGTTCCTGGTGATATTCAAGCAGCCGGGCGCCAACGTCATCGAGACCGTCGACAAGATCAAGGCGACCTTGCCCCGCCTCGTGGCGGCGATTCCGCCCGCGATCAAGATCGAGCTCATCAGCGACCGCACCACGACCATCCGCGCCGCAGTCGAGGACGTGCAGTTCACACTGCTGCTGACCATCGCCCTGGTGGTCATGGTCATCTTCATCTTCCTGCGCAGCTTCTGGGCGACCGTCATTCCCACCATCACGGTTCCACTGGCGCTATTGGGCGCGTGCGCCCTGATGTGGGTCGTCGGCTATTCACTCGACAATCTGTCGCTGATGGCACTCACGATCGCAGTCGGATTTGTTGTCGACGACGCCATCGTGATGCTCGAGAACATCACCCGCTACATCGAGGAAGGCGAATCGCCGATGGCGGCCGCCTTCAAGGGTTCGAAGGAAATCGGCTTCACGATCGTCTCGATCAGCATCTCGCTGGTCGCGGTGCTGATCCCGCTGCTGCTGATGGGCGGCATCATCGGCCGTCTGTTCCGCGAGTTCGCCGTCGTGCTGGCGATGACCATCTTCGTCTCGATGTTCGTGTCGCTGACGCTGACGCCGATGATGGCCTCGCGCTTCCTGCGCGCCCATGGCGAGGTGACCCACGGCAAGTTCTACCAATGGAGCGAGCGCGCCTTTGACGGGATGCTGCGGGGCTACGAATACATCCTCGATCATGCCCTGGCCTGGCGCCGTACCACGCTCACGATCTTCTTCGCCACGCTTGGCCTGTCGATCTACCTGTTCGTCCTGATCCCGAAGGGCTTCTTCCCGCAGCAGGATGTCGGCCTCATCACGGCGACCTCCGAAGCCTCGCAGGACATCTCGTTCAAGGAGATGGTGAGACGCCAGGAGCAACTGGGCAAGATCATCCTGGCCGATCCCGACGTTGCCAGCGTTGCCATGTCGATCGGCGGCAGCGGCCGCGCCGGCAACAACGGCAACCTGTTCATCACGCTGAAACCTCGCAACCAGCGCGAGGCATCGGCCCAGCAGATCATCGCGCGACTGCGTCCGCAGTTCGACAAGGTCGAAGGCGCCCGCCTCTACATGCAGGCGGCCCAGGACGTCCGGCTCGGCGGCCGGCCGACCCGCACGCAGTTCGAGTTCACCCTGCAGGATGCCGATCTCGGCGAGCTCAACGACTGGGCACCGAAGATCCTCGCCAAGATGCAGACGCTGCCGGAGCTGCGCGACGTCGCGACCGACCAGCAGACGCAGGGCACCACGGTCCAGCTCAAGATCAACCGCGACACCGCCTCACGCTACGGCATCCAGCCGCAGCTGATCGACGACACGCTGTACGACGCCTTCGGACAGCGCCAGGTCACGCAGTATTTCACCCAGCTCAACACCTACAAGGTGATCCTCGAGATCCTGCCGGAGATGCAGGGCAGTCTCGAGAGCCTGAACAAGCTCTATCTGAAATCGCCTTTGACCGGCGACCAGGTGCCGCTGTCGACCTTCGCGACATGGACCACCGATCCGGTCCGCCCGCTCTCGATCAGCCACCAGGGCCAGTTCCCGGCGATCACCATCAGCTTCAACCTCGCCCAGGGCGTCGCGCTCGGCCAGGCCACCGAAGCCGTGCAGAAGGCGATGGCCGATCTCGGCGCGCCGCCGACGCTGAACTCGAGCTTCCAAGGCACTGCGCAGGCATTCCAGCAGTCGCTCGGCACCGTGCCGCTGCTGATCCTCGCCGCGCTCGTCGTGGTCTATCTGATCCTCGGCATCCTCTACGAGAGCTACATCCATCCGATCACGATCCTGTCGACCCTGCCCTCGGCCGGCGTCGGTGCGCTCCTGATCCTGATGGCGTCCGGTTTCGACTTCAGCCTCATTGCATTGATCGGAATCATCCTCCTGATCGGCATCGTGAAGAAGAACGGCATCATGATGGTCGACTTCGCCATCGCCGCGGAACGCGACGAGCACAAGACGCCGGCGGAATCGATCCGCCAGGCTGCGCTGCTGCGCTTCCGCCCGATCATGATGACGACGATGGCGGCGCTGCTCGGCGGCGTGCCGCTGATGCTCGGCCACGGCACCGGCGCCGAGATCCGCCAGCCGCTCGGCTACGCCATGGTCGGCGGGCTGATCGTCAGCCAGGCGCTGACGCTGTTCACCACCCCGGTGGTCTATCTCTATCTCGACGAGCTCAACAATTGGTTCTCGGGCTGGGGCCGTTCGGATGACGGCGAAGGCCACGAGGCACCCGCGCGCGGCACCGTCAAGCAGGCCGCCGAGTAAGCTTGCGCCGCCGCTCCCGCGACGCTACAGCGAGGCTTCCGGTTCACGTCAACGCAGTCTCGCCATGCCCATGCAATCCAGACTTGTCGCCCTTACCGCCGGCCTCCTGTTGTCGACCGGTGCCGCGTATGCCCAGCAGAGCGCCAAGAAGAACGCGGCTCCTGCCCCGGCCGCACAGCCCGCGCCGGCGCCGACACAGCCGCAGGCTGACGGCGCGCAGCAGGCCGGCTGGGTCGTGCGCTGCACCAGCGTCAGCCGCGATGCGCCGCTCGAATGCGCGATGGAGCAGAACGCGGTGCTGACCAAGACCGGCCAGACCATCGTCCTGATCAACATCCGCATCGCGCCCGACACCCGCACGCCGGTGGCACTGCTGCAACTGCCGCTCGGCCTCAACCTTCCGATCGGCGCCAAGCTCCAGGTCGACGAGGGCAAGACGGTCGACCTCCAGATCCAGACCTGCGAGAACCGCGGCTGCTACGCCTCGACGCCGATCGCGGCGGACTTGCTCGCAGCCTTGCGGTCGGGCAAGCAGCTGAAGGTCTCCTTCCAGAACATGGCCAAGGAGACGATCGCGATCCCGATGCCGCTGGGCGATTTCGCGGCCGCCTACGACAAGATCAAGTAACGGGACGTTTCGCCCCTACTGCCGCGCCATCTGCGCGTTGCCGACGGCATCACCGTCGAGCTTCTGGTCGTTGTGCATGGTGACGGTGACGCGCAGCAGCCGGCCCTCGAACTCGAACGGCGCTTCGTAATGCGACACCGGGCTGCCGCGGTCGCGGCCGATGTCGAGGCCGGACCACGAGATCAGCGTGTGGAAGCCGAGCTGGGTCTGGAGCGTGCCCGCCGGCTCGCCGTCGATCAGCAGCGTGTATTCGGTAACGCCGGTGCGCGAGCCCTTGGCCGGCGGCTCCTTGCGCAGGAGGCGCTCGACGCGCACACCGAGCCGCCGCGCACCTGACGGCACCTTGCGGTTCGAGTGCACGACCTGGTGGCTGCCGCCGATGTTGAGGTCGTGCACGAGATGGCCGTCCTTGACGTAGAGGCTGTAGCCCGACGTCGCATCGCCGTGCGCGATCAGCACGCCGTTGGCGCCCGCCTCGTCGATCTCGACATGCGCCTCGATCGTGTAGCTGCGGCTGCGCACGTCGGGCGCCACATCGGTCGGCACGTGACCCATGCCGTGGTGGAAGACGAAATGGTGGCGCGCACCGTGGAAGCGCGCGGCGTTCTCCGCAAAGCGCGGCCCGAAACGGTCGTCGAGCGGCAGCACGTTGTGCTTCTCCGCCTCCTCCCACCAAGTCGCGATCATGCGGCCGAGACGCTCCGGCTCCTTGGTGGCGAGATCATTCGTCTCGGAGAAATCCTGATCCAGATGGAACAGCTCCCATCTGTCGTTCTCGAACGGCGTGCCGGGCGGATGGAAGGCGACCGCCTTCCACCCCGCCTGCCAGAGGCCGCGATGGCCGAACATCTCGAAATATTGCGGCGAGCTTTTTGAGGGCGCGGACGCGTCCGTGATCGAGCGCGCAAAGCTCTCGCCTTCGAGCGGCATCTGCCGGCAGCCCGCGATCGTCGGCGGCGACTCGATGCCGATCAATTCCAGCAGCGTCGGCGTGAGGTCGCAGGCGTGCACGAACTGGTGCCGCAGCTCGCCTTTGCCTGCGATCTTCTCCGGCCAGTTGATGACGAAGGGATCGCGGATGCCGCCGCCATGGGTGTTCTGCTTGTAGCGGCGCAGCGGCGTGTTCGACGCCATCGCCCAGCCATGCGGGAAATTGCTGTGGGTGTCGGGCCCACCGATGTCGTCGATGCGGGCGAGCTTCTCCGCGATTGGCTCCGGCTTGAAGTTGAATGGCCCCATCGCGTTGACGAAACCGAGCGGCCCGCCCTCCTGGCTCGCGCCATTGTCGGACATCACGATGATGACAGTATTGTCGCGGATGCCGGCCGTCTCGAGAAACGCAACGAGCCGGGCAAGATGGCGGTCGGAATGGTCGAGCATGCCGGCGAAGGCTGCTTGCAGGCGCGTGAAGACGCGGCGCTCGTCCGCGGTATGCTCCTCCCAGGCCTTCACGCCGTCGTTGCGCGCGGGCATCCGCGTTGCCGCCGGCACGAGGCCCATCGCCCTCTGGCGCGCCAGGCGCTGCTCCCGTTCGACGTCCCAGCCGTGCGCGAAGGCCGCGTCGTAGCTCCTGATGATATCGGCGGGCGCCTGATGCGGCGCATGGCAGGCGCCCAGCGCGACCCAGGTGAGCCAGGGAATATCCGGCCGGTCGGCGACGTGATCGCCGATGAAGCGGATCGACTGGTCGATCAGGTCCTCGGTCAGGTGATACCCGTCGGCATAGGTGCCCGGCGGATCAATGTGCGTGTTGTCCGAGACGAGCTCGGGCGCATACTGGTCGGTCTCGGCATCGAGGAAGCCGTAGAAACGATCAAAACCACGCCCGAGCGGCCAGCCGTCGAACGGGCCCGTGGCGCCGCTCTCGGTCAGCGGGGTGACGTGCCACTTGCCGACCATGTAGTTTCGATAGCCGTGCACCCGCAGCATCTCGGCGAGCGTCCCCGCCTCGCGCGCGATCTTGCCGCGATAGCCGGGATAGCCGGAATCGAAATTGGCAAGGCACCCGACGCCGACCGAATGGTGGTTGCGCCCGGTGAGCAGCGCCGCACGCGTCGTCGAGCACATCGCCGTGGTGTGGAAACCGCTGTAGCGCAGGCCCTCCGCGGCGAGCTTATCGATGGCCGGCGTCTTGATGGACGATCCGTAGCAGCCGAAATCGGAGAAGCCGACATCGTCGAACAGCACGATGAGGATGTTCGGCGCGCCCTCGGGCGGCCTCGGTGCCTGCGGCCACCAGGGTTTTGACTCCGCAACCGTCTTGCCGACGGTGCCGCGGAACGGCGTGCCGCTGCCTGCGCTCATCTGCCTCTCCCTGCTTGTTGCGTGAACCGGACGGTTGACCCGCGGTCTGACCACGCTTAAATTATAATCAGAATTATGATTATGATTTAAAACGGATGCAAGCGCGGATGCGAGCACGTTCTGAAGAGCCCGGATTTCGCGATTTCGACCTGCCGGGCGTCGCCCCGTCGCGCCAGAAGCGCAGCCGGGAGACGACGCTGGCGCTGCTGCGCGCCGGCGCCGACATGCTGCGGGCGCGCAGCCTTGCCGAACTCTCGATCGAGGCGCTCTGCGCCGAGGTCGGCGTCACCGTCGGCGCCTTCTACAGCCGCTTCGAGAGCAAGGAGGCCTACTTCAACGCCCTGATGGCGCTGGCCACGCGCGACGGCGAGCAGCGGCTGGGCGAGATCAGGCGCCCGTCACCCGACACCGGCCTCGACAAGCTCTGCCATGTCATCGTCGGCGGCATCATCGCCTGGATGCGCAACCACGAGGGCGTGCTGCGCGCGGCGCTTCAGCATGACGACACCCGCCCGGACAAATGGACGCCGTTCAAGGCGCTCGCCCAAGCCACCACGATGCGCGCCACCCCTCTCCTGTTGCCAGCCATGGGCAAGGGAATGGGCAAGGGACGCAAGGCCGCCAAGACCCGCACCATCGCCTTCGGCTTCCAGGTCGTGCTGGGCACGCTGGTGAACGCGATCCTCAACGATCCCGGACCGCTGTCGCTTTCGTCGAAAGAGATGGAGAGGCGGCTCGCCGGTTGCCTGTTGCTGCTGCTTCAGGCGGAGATGGGTCACCCGACGCCGAGATAGGCCTTCTGCACCTGCGGGTCCTCGGCGAGCGCGGCCGCGGTGCCCGACAGCACGCTTCTGCCGACCTGGAGCACGGACAGCGGACCCGGATTTCGCTTACGCTCCATCCGAGCCACGAGCCTCCCTGCTCGACCTCACTCAACTGATAACATCGCTCGCCCGCAGCAGCGTCGTGAAGCCGCCATAGATCATGCGCTTGCCGTCGAACGGCATGCCGTCCAATTTCAGCCGAGGGTCCGCCATCACCTTCTTGTTGACGGCATCGCGCGTCTCGCGGTCGCGATAGACGATCCAGGAGAACACCACGAGCTCATCCTCCTTCGCCATCACCGCGCGCGGAAACGATGTCAGCTCGCCATAGGGAACGTCGTCGCCGATGCATTCGACATAATCGAGCGCGCCGTGCTCCATCCAGACCGCGCAGGCGGTCTTCGCCAGCGCCTTGTAGGCCTCGATCTTGTCCTTCGGCACGGCCAGCACGAAACCATCGACATAGGGCATCACGGATCTCCTTGGGTTGTGTGTCCCAAGGACGATGGAGCGCACCGCGATCCGACGCCTCAGATGTGCTTTCAGATGAGGCAAACCGTCGCGAGCGGCGGCGCGGCGAGCGGGGCGCGGCCGCGGGGCGGGTCAATTATGGCTTGGGAAAAGCGCCTGAACTGGCTGGGGAACCTGGATTCGAACCAAGACAAACAGAGTCAGAGTCTGTTGTGCTACCGTTACACCATTCCCCACCGAAGCTCTTGATATAACAAGACTTTCTTCGGAAGTTTTGCAAACCGCAGCAAAAGTTTTGCAAGTCAGCGGCGCGCTGGCGCTCATATAGCCGCGTCGGCGTTCGCGGTCCAGCCCCTCTGTGACTATCGCGGCTCGTTCTCTTTACGTTCTCACCTTATGACTCGGCGCCATGTCCGCCGCCCGCATCATCAAGGCGCCACCGCTTTCCGGCGGCGATCGCAAATACCACGCCCGTGAGATCCGCAAGGCGGAAGTCACCTTCCGCACAACGTCTCGAGGACGCGCGACGACTCACGCAGCCGCGCGATCGGCAGGTCGCGCTCATGCGTAACTTCTGTACGGCAGTCCGTGCCAGCGAAGAAGCGCCGGCCGGATTTGATCGTCCTGCGTCAGGCCGGCGATCCGCAACCCGCCGCACCATCTCGCCGCATCAAGAAGGCCTCCTGACGATGTGCAATCTCTAGAGCGTCACCGCCAGCCAGGCGGCGATCAGCGCGCTGTTTCGCGTCGTCAATCGCTACGTCGGCAACCTGGCGGCGATGCCCTCGGCCTTCCAGGACAATCCGGCGCCCGTGGTGCGTGCCGCCGACAACGGCGAGTGCGAGCTTGCCATGATGCGCTGGGCATGCCGTCGCCGCCGAGCATCAAGGGGCCCCCCGTCACCAACGAGCGTAACACGACGTCGCCACACTGGCGTCGCTGGTTGAAGCCGGAGAGCCGTTGCCTGGTGCCGGCGAACAGCTTCTCCGAATACGCGCCGGAGCTGAACCTGGAAACGGGCAAGGCAGCGAGTTCGGCACCGGCATCAAATATGCTGTGGAGAACGATTGCCTTGAGTTACATGAGCGCGGGCCGTATGACCGGATACTTGCTGACGCTCCATAAAGCACGAAGCCGCCGCGCAGATCAAAATGTTCAGCCTCGATCGAACGAAGAACGATACTTCCACATTGCTGGATCTCCTCCGCGCGCTCGCCGCCCAAATGGTTTGCGTCGGGCACACTTGGAATTTGACTTTCACGTTCTTCGGCGGGGCTACGCAGACGCTAATCCCCGATATCGGCGTTCTTCTGTTTTTCGTGCTGTCCGGCTTCGTCATCGCATTCACTCTCCACGAGCGAACCAAAGCTGATGATTATTCCCTGCTGAACTATGCCGTCGAGCGCTTCGCCCGCATATACTCCGCATACGCGCCGGCGCTGATCTTGATCGCCGTACTGGACTATTCCGCCTGGGCGCTCGGAGTTGAGCGGTTTCGACTCGACAGCGCGGCAAGCTTTTTGAAGAACTTGGTGATGCTGCAGGGTTATCCTGGTAGGTGGGGCGGAGACACATTCGGCTCAGCCGGCCAGCTCAGCACGCTCGCCATCGAATTTCACATCTACTTCTTCGTCGGCGGCCTGTTCTTCTTCTGCAAAGGTCGCGACCAGATCGCTGGCCTCGTGCTGGCAATCGCAACCGCCACCGTTCCACTGTTCCATTTTGCTGAGAGGCCGGACGCGTCCCACGGCCTCTTCGTGCTCTGGTTGCTGGGCTTCGGCGGGTACTTCGTCGCGATCAATATGAGGATCGATCGGCTGGTGACAGTCGCCTGCGCCATCCTCTCTATCCTGTTGTTCTGGAAGTGGCGCGGCTCTCATGTGCGCGGCGACGAGTACGCGCTAGCTGCACAACCCTATTTGCGCTGTGTTTTGTGAGTCTTGCGATCGCAGCGCAGGGCCAAAACCGGCTCCGAAGATTTCAATCAATCGTCGGGTTCTTCGCAGGTTATTCCTATAGCCTGTTCTTAATCCACTTCACGATAGTGAAGATCGTCGTTTGGCACTTGACGTCGCCGCTCTGGGTGAGATTCGTGCTGGCGATCCTCATCTCAAATTTCGTCGCTTGGCTCTTCGCCATGGTCACCGAAGCCCGACACAAACAACTCGCTCGCTGGATACTGCGGAGAATGGCTTCGTTTCGAACCGTAACCGCTCGCCCCTGAAGACGACGGCAATCCGCCAGTAACGCTGTCGGAGGGCTTGGAGGTTAGTGGAGCCAGCTCATTCCCCACTTGGCCCCCTCAATAACCTCGATGAGCCGATCATGCGGCTCTTCGGAATGCCAATAATGAAACGTCCGGTAGAGAACGAATTACAGGACGGCCCCTGAGGCTATCCCTAAAATTGGCAATTCTCAGTCCCATCGGCTTCGCGGCGCGCTCTAACGGTTTGCCCGAGGGCCGGAAATTGGTTGACTGAACGTCTTGCGTCAATAGAGATCGAGAAATCTCACAATCCAACGTAGCAGCTGAACGGCTGGTGAATGCCCCATTCAATAAGCGTTGCATATCATAGGCGTAATCTGCCTATTGGAACCCGTATCCACGCCCTTCGTTGAAGATCAATCAAAAGGAGAGAACAGTGTTTATTCGTGCTGCAATTCTGGCGCTGGCAATCCTAGGATCAGTCTCATCGGCCATGGCCCAGTTTCCAGGCTCGCCAAGTGGCGGGTGTCCGCACGGCTATGATTTCAACTACTCCAATGGGCGGTGTTATCCTAACGAATACAAGGCGCCAGGTACCTATGCCCGACCGCAGCCGGACTATCAAGGCTATAGAGCCTATGGGTACGGATCCTGCCCCGATGGGTACGACTTCAACTATGACAACGGACGCTGCTATCCAAATTGGAGGCGCGCGCCCGGGCGATACCGCTACTGATCTGGCCACAACTCTGACACCGACCATAGGCTTTGGCGTTCAGCTTGGCGCCTGCGATATTCCGGAGGCGCTGCGCGATTTCATCGAAAGCCAGCTGGGCCGCGCGATCGGGGTGCAACTGGCGCTGCCGCTGCGAATCGCCGGCCGTGGCTAAGTGCACGGCCTGTGACGATCTCGGCTGCGTATGCGAGAACCACCCGGACTACCCATGGGACGGCCCGCGCGCATGCGGTTGCGGCGGCGCCGGCGCACCCTGCCCAGCCTGCAACATCCCGGCCGACGGCGACGCGCCGCGAATGCCGGACGGCTTCCGCCTGGAGGTCGATCGCGCTGGTTCTCGCGTGCGCGGTACAGCTTGGTCGGCGACACGCGCCAGCCAAGCCTTGGGGTGAACGCCTGCCCCCTACTCCAGCTTGATGTTCGCGGCCTCGATCACCTTCTTCCAGCGCGCCGTTTCTGCGGTGATGTAGGCTGCGAACGGCTCCGAATCCACCGCGACCGCAGCCGCGCCGAGCTCGGCCATCTTCTGTACCGTGTCCGGCTGCTGCATGAAGGCGCGGATCTCGGCCGAGAGCTTTTCGACGATCGGCTTCGGCGTGCCCGCAGGGACGAGGAAGCCGTGCCAGGCGACCGCCTCGAAGCCCGGTAGGAATTCGGCGACGGCCGGGACTTCCGGATCGAACGCGGCGCGCTTCGGCGTTGCTGTCGCAAGCATCGCGAGCTGGCCGGTCTTCACCTGCGGCAGCAGCAGCGGCACGTTGTCGAAGGCGAGATCGATCTGACCGCTGAGGAGATCGGTCAGCATCTGGCTGGAGCCCTTGTAAGGCACGTGCACCATCTTCGTGCCGGTCATCTGCTGGAACAGCTCGCCGGCCAGATGCTGCGAAGTACCGACGCCGGCCGAGCCGAACGAGACCTTGTCCGGATTCGCCTTCAGATAGGCGATTAGCTCCGGCACGGTGCGCGCCTTGATCTTGTTGGGGTTCACGACGAGAACGTTGGGCACGACGCTGATCTGGGCGACCGGCACCAGATCCTTGTCCGGCTGGTAGCTGAGCTTCGGCCCATAGAGCGAGGGGTTGATGGCGAGCGCCGACGTGCTGGCAAGCCCGAGCGTGATGCCGTCAGGCGCCGATTTCGCCAGCCGTGTCACGCCGAGGATCGAGCCGGCGCCGCCGACATTCTCCACCACGAAGGGCTTGCCGAGCTTGACCTGCAAATGGTTGGAGACCATGCGCGCGAAGATGTCAGCGGTGCCGCCGGCGGCGAAGGGAACGATCACCGTCACCTGCTTGGACGGATAGCCGTCCTGCGCCTTCGCCGGCGACGTCGCCAGCAGCATCACTGAGGCAAGAACAAGCCACATCGATCTCATCGAAGTTTCCTCTGTTTTCACTGTGTTATTGATTGGCCGCCGCGCGCGGCGGGTGTTTTAGAACGCGACCTCATACATCCCGTGGATCGCATCCCGGCCGAGATCGCGCGGGTTGTTGTCGAGCAGGCGGCGAATGGCGTGCGCCTCGTCGGCCATCACCCCGAGGTCGTCCTTGGGCACGCCGAGCGCGGACAGCCGCATCTCGATCCCGAGATCCCTGCAGAACTCGTAAGTCGCGTCGAACGCGCGTTTCGCATCGCCCTGCTCCGGCAGTCCGAGCGCCTGGAGCACTGCGCGCGTCTTCGCCTCGACCGCCGGCATGTTGAAGGCCAGCGTGTGCGGGAAGATCACCGCGCAGGCGAGCCCGTGCGCGACATGATGGCGCGTGCCAAGCGGATAGGCCACCGCATGGCCGGCGGTGGTGTTCACCGGTCCAAGGCAGTAGCCACCATAGAGCGAAGCCAGGGCAAGACCGGCGCGCGCCTCGCGGTCGCCGCCGTCGGCCACCGCGCGCTTGAGATAGCGCCCGACCAGCCGCGCTCCCTCGAGCGCATAGAGATCGATCGTCGGATGCGCCTTGCGGCTGGTATAGGCCTCGACGCAATGCGCGAGCGCATCGACGCCGGTGGCCGCAGTGACCTCCTTCGGCACGGTCATCGTCAAGTCCGGATCGACGATGGCGATGTCGGCGAGCATGAAACGGCTCTGCACGGCCTGCTTGTTCTGGCTGACGGGATCGGTGACGAGCGCACGGGTGCCGGCCTCGCTGCCGGTGCCCGACGTGGTCGGGATCTGCATCAGCGCCACGCTGCGGCCGGCCACCTTCTCTGGCCCGACGATGTCGGCAAAGGCCACGTCGGACGTGCAGAGCACCGCGACCAGCTTGGCGAGATCCATCGCGCTGCCGCCGCCGAAGCCGACCACGAGATCGGGCTTGGCCTCGCGCGCCATCGCCACCGCCTTCTCGAGATTGGGCAGGTCCGGCTCAGGCTTGACGTCGCCGAACACCTTCACCGCACCCGGCAACGCCAGCATGTCGATGCGGCGCGCATTGAACGCATCGGAAATCACGAGCGGCCGCTTGGCGCCGGTCCGCTCGGCGAAGCGCGCCGCGGCCGTGATCGTGCCGTTGCCGAATTCCAGGATGGTGGGACGAAGGATTTCGATGGGCGTGAAGGCGTTGGTCATCGTGCGGTCGATCTCATGATTTGGATGCGGAGGCGCCAGCGGCCAGCCGTTCGGCATAGTCGATGGCCTCGATCAGGCTGTGCTCGTTGGCGATGCCCTTGCCGGCAATGTCGAAGGCTGTGCCATGATCGACGGAGGTGCGGATGATCGGCAGGCCCAGCGTGATGTTGACGCCGGAGAGCTCCTGCCAGCGGCCGGTCGCGGGATCGACCTGGAAGCCGAGCAGCTTGACGGGAATGTGCCCCTGGTCGTGATACATCGCGACCGCCGCGTCGAACTGGCCGGCGCGCAGCTTGACGAAGATGGTGTCGCCGGGCACGGGACCGATGACATCGAGGCCGTCGGCGACCGCTTTGGCGATCGTCGGCGCCGACACGTCGATATCCTGCCGGCCGAACAGGCCGCCCTCGCCCGCATGCGGGTTGAGCGCGGCGACCGCGATCTTTGGTTTGGCAATGCCGAGCCGGCGCAGCGCATCGTTGGTGAGGTCGATCACCATGCGCAACCGCTCCGGCGTCAGACGCTTCGGCACGTCTTCCAGCGCGACATGGGTTGAAACATGGCTGACGCGCATGTTGCCATGGGCGAGCAGCATCACCGAGCTGCGCACGCCGGTCAGATGGGCCAGCATCTCGGTATGGCCGGGGAAATGATAGCCGGCCTTGTTGAGGGCCTCCTTGTTGAGGGGGGCCGTGACGATGGCCGCGGTCCGGCCCGCCTGCGTCAGACGCACGCCCTGCTCGATCGCCTTATAGGCGAAGCGGCCGCCATCGGCGCTGAGCACGCCCGGCTTGATCGGGTCGCCCTCGGCGTCGGCTTGCAGGTAGCAGAGGTTGAGCCATTCGCGATCGTCCGCCGACACCCGTGGGATCGCAACGTCGGTGCCGAGCGCGGCCTTCGCGCCGTCCAGCGCCGCGCCGCTGCCGATGATCAGCAGACGCAGATCGCCCGTCGCGATCCGGTCCTTCAGCCCGAGGCAGGCCTTGACGATGATCTCCGGCCCGATCCCGGCCGGATCGCCCATGGTGATAGCAAGATGACGAGAGGTCATGTCGGACTCTCCATTCTGAGCAGATGATTGGCCCGGAGCAGATCACGCCAGAGATCGCGGGTTCCGAACGCTCCGGACTTCGAGACGACGTCAACGCCGGCCCAGCGCCCGCCTTGCAGCACTGAACGCGGCAGCCCCGGCACGATGCGTCCTGTCACCTGAAGGGCATGCGCGCCAAGGGCAACGCATGCGGCCTTCAGGGTCTCGCCGCCGGCGACGATCAACGTGCCAGGTCGATCGAGCGCCGCGATCAGCGCCGTCATTTCGCGCGCGATCCGCCGCGCCGCCTCGACGCGCGTCAGGCCTTCGGCGAGAGAGAATTTGACCAATGCGATTCCGTCACCGGCCAGCTTGCGCTGGACACGCATCGCGCCCTCACCTTCCGCAAGGGCGATGGTCGCCTCGCCGCATGCGGCGAGCTGCGGCGCCGTGGCAGCCTGGTCCGAGCCGAACAGTCCCAGCACCGGCAGCTTCAACTGGCTCGGCGCGTCGGCACGATGGCTGCGGGCGAGCGCCCCGGCCAAGCCGCCGCTTCCGCACCACAGCACGGGCCCCGGCATGCGCCGTCCCATCTCCACCACACGATCGAGATCGATGTCGCTCTCGGCATCGAAGACCTGAACGCTGGCCTGCGCCAGCGTGTCGGCCTGCCCCTGCCGCGCCTCGATGCCCTCGAGCTGCAATTGGGCGAGGAGATTGTCGCCGACGCGATGCCAGTCGCCTTGCACAGTGCGCGCGAATTGCTGGCCATCGACGGTACGGCGTCCCTGATAGTCGAAGGCGGGCGCGACCACGCAAGATGCCCAATGGCCGCTGCGCAGGCAGGCGCCGAGCTCTGCCGCCCATGCGCCACGCAGGAGGCTATCGACCTTCTTGTAGCCGATCGTCGCCCCGTGGAGCTGCGGCGCCAGCCGCCCGACGATCTCGACGCTCTCGGCCTTGGAGCGCTCCCGCGTGCCGCTGTCGATCGCAAGGCTCCGGGAGCCCTGCGTCGCGGGCGCTTCCGGCCAGGTAACGTCGAACGATCCGCACAGGCCGACGAACTCCGCCGCGGTGTCAAGCGCACCGGTGAGATCGTCGGCAAGCAGGCGGACACTCGTCATCGGCGCACGCCTCCTGCGTCGAAAATCTTGCCCGGATTCATCAGGCCATTCGGATCGAGCAGATGCTTGATATCGCGCATCAGCTCGATGTCGAGCGGATCGGCGACGCGGGCGAGCCGGCCGCGATTGGTGATGCCGATGCCGTGCTCGGCGCTGATGGCCCCGCCTTGCGCCGCGGTTTCGTCGTCGACGATCTCGTTGATCTCGGCCACCAGCTCGGCCGTCGCATCCGGGTCCTGACAATGCGCGCGATCGATCAGTGCCACGACATGGATGTTGCCGTCACCGATATGGCCGTGCATGACGACGTTCGCATGTGGCACGGCGGCCTTGATCCGGGCCTCGACATTGTTGACGAAGGCCGCTTGGCGCTCCAGCGGCACGACGCTGTCATGCGACACCACGTAACCGCTGCGCTTGTTGCCTTCGGACACGCTGTGCCGGACCGCCCAGATCGCCCTCGCCTGCGCCAGGTTGGAGGCCAATATGGCGTCTTCGGCAAGCCCCGCCTCCATCGCCTCGGCAAGCACCGCGGCCAGCGGCTCGCTCAGGTCCACGCCTGCGAGCGTGTCGGTCAGCTCGACGATCAGATACCACGGCGTCGTCAGCTCGAAGGAGATCGTGACATGCGGCACCGTCTTCGCGATCGCCTCGATCTGCGACCGCGACATGATCTCGAGGCTGCCGAGCCGGTCGCCGACGGCACCGCGCAGGCGCTGCATGATCTCGAGCGCCTGCTCGACGCCCTGCAACTTCAATAGCGCCAAAGCCGAGCTGCGCGGTGGCGCGAACAGTTTCAGCACCGCTGCGGTGACGATGCCGAGCGTTCCTTCGGCGCCGATGAAGAGCTGCTTGAGCGCGTAGCCCGTGTTGTCCTTGCGCAGCGCGCGCAGGCCGTTGAAGACGCGCCCGTCGGGCAGCACGACCTCCAGCCCGAGCACGAGATCGCGCGTCGGCCCGTAGCGCAGCACGGCCGTGCCGCCGGCATTGGTCGAGATATTGCCGCCGATCTGGCAGGAGCCCTCGGCACCGAGGCTCAGGGGAAAATAGCGATCGACGTCCCGGGCCGCGTTCTGCACCTCGGCGAGGATGCAGCCGGCCTCCACGGTGATCGTGTTGGCGAGCGGGCTGACGTCGCGCACGGCCCGCATGCGGTCGAGCCGGATCACGACATTGCCCGCGCGATCGTCCGGCGTCGCCGCCCCGCACATGCCGGTGTTGCCGCCCTGCGGCACGATCGCGAGCCGCCTTGCCGCGCAGAACTTGACGACGGAGGCGACCTCGGCGGTCGAGCCGGGCTTCACCACCGCCACGGCGCGGCCGTGATAGCGCCCGCGCCAGTCCACCACATAGGGCTCCTGGTCGGGCCCGGACGCGATGACGTACTTGTCGCCGACGATATCAGCGAGCCCGGCCAACGCACCCTGGAAAGAATCGGACATCGGATCGCCTCGTCGCCCGCGCCAAGTCTAGACGGCGGCGGCAGCGAATGCAGCAGCATCCGCGAGCAGTTCTTTCATTTGAGCCGGCGGCAGCGACTCCAGCGGCGGCCGCAGCCGCTGCCATCCGGCGTGACCGGTGCGCTCGGCCACCAGCGCCTTCAGCGATGCCATCTGCGGGAACCGCGAGACCAGCTCGCGCGCCTTCACGATGCGCGCCTGCGCCGCCTTGAGGGCCGGATCGTCATCGCCGTCGCGAAAGTGCTTGTAGACGTGGGCAAGACTGCGCGCGACGAGGTTGGACGTCGCGGTGATGCAGCCTGCGCCGCCCTTGCGCAGCAACGGCAGCATCAACGGGTCCGCGCCGCCCAGGACCGCGAACCCGGGGAAGCGCTCCACCATTGCGGTCATGTTGGCGAAATCGCCGGACGAATCCTTGATGCCGGTGAAGACGGCCGGATAGGCCTTGCGCAGCCGTTCGATCAGCGCATGCGAGATCGGCTGCGCCGACATCTGCGGATAGTGGTAGAGCACGACTTTCAGGCGCGCATCACCGATGCGCTGCACCACTTCGCTGTAGGAGGCGTAGATGCCGTCATCGCTGACGTTCTTGTAGTAGAATGGCGGCAGCATCACCACGGTGTCGACGCCGACCGAAAGCGCGTGACGCGTCAGCGCGATGGTCTCGGTGAGCGCGGCAACGCCGGTGCCGGGCAGAAGCCGCTGCGGCGCGATGCCGGCGGCCACCACGGCTTCAAGCAGCGCGGTGCGCTCGGCCGCTGAGAAGGAGTTTGCCTCGCCGGTCGTGCCGAGCAGCGCGATGCCGTTGCAGCCCTCATCCAGAAGGTAGCGGCAATGCTCCACGAAACGCGCGTGATCGGGCGCGAGCTCGGCGTCGAGCGGGGTCAGCGCGGCGGAGAACACGCCATGAGGGTGCAGCGATGATGTCGACAAGCTTCCTCCGATCGTCAAATCGATATTGTTCGGAATGCGAACATTTGTTATTTACTGATACTGTCAGTAAAATCAGCGCACCCCTGCGTCAAGGGTGATGCTGTCATGACGGGGGCATTCGAGCATGGCCAAGGTCCAAAGGAAGGCCGCGAAGCGCAAACCTGAAGCTAGCCCAAAGAATCCCAGGAATTATGTCGCTTCCGTCGGCAAGGCGTTTGCCGTGCTCAGGAGTTTCACCAGCGAGGCCTTCGAGCTCACCTTGAGTGAAGTCGCCGCACGCGCCGATCTCGATCGCGGGACCGCGTTCCGGCTGATCCAGACCCTGATCGAGCTCGGCTATCTCCAGCCGGTTCCGCAAAGCCGCCGGTTCCGCCTCGGGCTCGCCTGTCTCGACCTCGGCTACACGGTGCTGTCGCACGGATCGCTGCGAGCCATCGTCGAGCCGCTGCTGCGCGACCTCGTGCCTGACGTGGGCGATGCGGCCTCGCTCGGCATCCTCGACGGCGGCGACGTGATCTATCTCGCGCGCGTCGGCGCCGGCCTCGACCGCCACAAGATGGATCGCCGGCCGGGTTCGCGCATTCCCGCCTACAGCGCCGCGCTCGGCCATGTCGTGCTGGCGCATCTGCCGCGGGACGAGCAGATCGAGCGACTGGAAGCGCGCCCTCGCGTCAAGCTGTCGGAGCGAACGCTGACCGATCTCGACGCCCTGCTCGCCCGGCTCGACCTGGTGAAGAAGAAAGGCCACGCCATCTCCGACGGCGAGAACGCCTATGGCTTGCGGACACTGGCCACGCCGATCTTCGACGCCCAGGGTGTCGCGATCGGGGGATTGAGCGTCACCATCGACGCGATGCGCATGGACATGCCGGCCTTTCGCGACCAGGCGCTGCCGCGACTGATGCAGGTGACGCGCCAGGTGCAGGATATCGCGATCAAGTCGGGATTGTCGGGCTGAGGGCGGCGGACTAGACGACGATGTGATCGAAGTCGGCGGCGATCCGGCTGTTCGGGAAGATCCTTGCCGCCTCGGCCAGGATCTCTTCGTCCTCGTAGCGTCCCGACATATGGGTCAGCACGAGCTGTCCGACATTGTTCGCGGCCGCAAAGGCGGCTGCTTCTGCTGCGGTGAGATGGCCGTAGTCGCGCGCGGTCGACGCGTCGCGATCGAGGAACGTCGCCTCGATCACCAGCATGTCGGCGTCAGCGACATATTGCGACAGCCCCGCGGTGGCCTCGGTGTCGCCGATCACGACGAGCTTCCTGCCGCCGCTCGGCGGCCCCAGGACGTCCTCCGGATCGATCGTCCGGCCGCCTTCGATCACGACCGGCCGTCCTTGGGCCAATTCGCCGCGCAAGGGACCGTCGGGCACACCGAGCGAGGCGAGGCGATCGGACAGAAGGTGACGGCGCGCGGGGCTTTGGAATACGAAGCCAAAGCTGTCGGTATCGCGATGGCGGACCGGAAAGCAGTCGATGGTGAAGTCGCCGGCATCGATGACCTGGCCTTCGGTCAGCGCTGCGAACTCCACGGGGATCGGCGCCCTGCCCGCGCCCCACAGGCCCGCCAGCATCCGGATGACGATGTCGAGTGTGCCCGGGCCGCCATGAATGGTCATCACATCGGAGGATTGCCGCAAGCCCAGCGTCGAGAAGAGACCGGGGATGCCGAGCACGTGATCGAGATGAGCGTGCGTCAGCAGGATGCGGTCGAGCCGCCGGAAGCCGGCGCCGCTGCGCAGCAACTGGCGCTGCGCGCCCTCGCCGCAATCGATCAGGATGCGCTTGCCCGCGGCCTCCACCAGGAGGGCCGGATGGTTGCGTTCCGCCGAGGGAACGCTGGCCGAGGTCCCGAGAAATGTCAGGGCGAACATGCTCGTCAGTGTCCAGAGACCGCCGCTCTCCCCGACAGCACCGGAGCGGCGCGCAAGGTGGACGGTCTCACCGCCCCAAATGCCACGCGAGCAGCAGCGCGTACAGACCCATCGACGCGGCGTAGAGCGCGCCAAGCAGTGCGTAGCCCGCGATCTGGCGACCGAGCGTCGCCTTCGGCGTCACCCACCAGTCCAACGCCCTGAAGGCGGCCGGCACCAGCCACCAGCCGAGCAGCTGGGTGCTCACGAGATTGCCGACGAAGAGCGACAGCCAGACCGGCACGCCGTGGCTGTCGATCAAGGGCGCGCTGACGAAATAGCCCCAGAGGTAGACCACGGGATAGAGCACCAGGAGGACGATGAGGTTGCTCTTCCAGATCAACGCAGGCCCCTGCTCCGGAGCCTGCGTCTTGCCGGCCGGGAACCAGAAATTGAAGCCGTAGCTCGCCCGCTTCACGTTCATGCCCGCGTTGAAGCGCGCGCCCTCCCTAAGCAGTGTCTGCCGCAACGGCGAGTCGAGCCATGCGCTGAGGTTGGCATCGCTGTCGAATGACAGGATGACGATCCACTCGTCGTGCAGGCCCGGAATGGGCCGCTCGATCTTGTGCCGCAAAAATCCTTTGAACTCGGCTTCCGCGGCCTGGATGCGCTGCTGCCAGGTGAGGAAAGCGTCCTCCAATCCTGCCGGCACCTTGAAGGAGATCACGGCGGAGACCGCGCTGTCGCGCTGCACTCCGGTGTCGGGCAGGATATGGACGTCCTCCGAGCCAACGAAGAAGCGTTGTATCTCCGCAATCAGCTTCGCCCGCACCTCGCTCTGAAGCCAGGCGCGCGCCGCCGCCGGACTCGCGAAGCGCACGATCGTCACCCAGTCCACATGCGCCGGCGGCTGCGGCGGCACCACCTCCTGGCTGAGAAAGCCGGGCCAGGTCTTGAGCACCTCGCCGACCTCGCCGTTCCACCGCGCAAACGCCGCAAAGCCGTCGTCGGCGATGCGCCGCTGGATGACAAGGGCGACCGGCTGGCCGGCCGTATCGGGTGATCCGTTCATCGCGTCCGCTTCAGCTCTTCTTGTAGAGACGCTTGCCCATCACCCAGGTCTCGTCGACGCAGCGATCGTCGCCGACCATCATGACGGCGAACAGCATGCTCGCGGCCTCATCGACCGTGCGCGGACCAGCACCGTCGGCGACCAGCGACTGGTGCCAGGGTTGAGCGACCGGGCCGCCGTTCGGATCGAGCGCGACGAAATCGGCCTCCTTGCCGGGCTCGAAATTGCCGAGCTTGTCGTCGATGTAGAGGCCTTCGGCGCCGCCGAGCGTGACCGACCAGAAGCCACGATAGGGCGAGAGCTTGTTGCGCTCGGCTTCCGCGAGGTCCTTGCGCGACGGATCGATGCTGCCGTCGAGCAGCGTGTTGTTGCACATGCCGACCTTGTAGGCGTCGTCGAGCACGGAGATCATCGAGAAGCGGTTGCCGCCGCCGACATCGGTGCCGAACGACATCTTCACGCGGTGCTCCGGATCGGTGGCGCGGCCGAGACGGAACAGGCCGCTGCCGAGGAACAGGTTCGAGCACGGGCAGAACACCACCGCCGCGCCTTTCTTGGACATGCGGCGGAATTCGTTGTTCGAGAGATAGACGCCGTGGCCGCCGGAGAACTTTGGGCCGACCAGATCGAACTTCTCGTAGACGCCGAGATAGTCCTGGCAGTCCGGGTGCTCGACCAGCACGCCGCTGCACTCGGCCGGATTCTCGGAGATGTGGGTATTGACCCAGCAGTCCGGATGCTCATGCTTGAGGCGCTGACACGCCTTCAGCAGTTCGGGCGAGGCGCCGAAGGCGAAGCGCGGCGTGATAGCGTAGAGGTTACGGCCCTTGTCGTGATACTGCGCGATCAGCCGCTTGCTGTCGCGATAGAAATTCTCGGGCGTATCGATGAATTCGGCCGGCGCGTTGCGGTCGATCCCGGTGAGACCCGCGATCACGCGCATGTTGCGCCGACTTGCCTCCTCGAACAGCTCTTCGGTCGCGACCGGTGAGGAGCTGGTGAAGGCCTGGCAGGTGGTGGTGCCGGCGGCGAGCAGTGCATCGAGAAAACGCTTCACGCCTTCGCGCGCGTAGTTGCGATCCTTGTACTTGATCTCCTCGGGATAGATCGACTTCTGCAGCCACGGCAAGAGCTGCTCGCCATAGGCACCGAGCACGCGGGTCTGAGGCAGATGGATGTGGCCGTCGATGAAGCCCGGGACGATGATGCGGTCCTTGATATGGGTGATCTCAACGCCCGGATGCGCGGCGGCGATCTTCTCGTACGGACCGAACGCCTTGATGACGCCGTTGGTGACGACCATGAGGCCGTCCTGATGAAAGCGCGCAGCCGCCTGCTCGTTGCCGATGTGCTTCCAGGGATCGTCGACGAAATCGAAGAACGTGCCGCGAATACCGACGGTGGTCATGAACTGGTTCCTTCCCTAAGTCTGTGTGGCGTGGCGCGCCGCGGGCAGCGAGATCGCGAGCAGCGTGCCCGCAACAGTGCAGAGGCCGAGATAAAGCCAGCCGATCGGCGCCTGCGTTGCTTCGGGCAGCACCGCCGCGATCGCCATGGCGCCGCTCACCGCGAGATAGCAGAGTGCGCTGATGAGGCCGCCGATCAGGCCGTGGTCACGCTCGAACAGGCCGAGCGCCATGCCGTACATCATCGGGCACAGGACTCCGCAGCCGCCGAGCACCAGCGCGCCGCCGATCGTGATCGACGCGAAATCGAGACCAATGGTCATGCCTGTTACGGTCAGGACCGCGGAGCCTGCAAGAAACAGCGCGAAAGCGCCAAACCCCAGCATGCGGGCCGGCATGAAGCGCGCGAAATGTGCGCAGCCGAGCTCGCCGGCGAGATTGACGCCGCCAAGGCCGAGCGCGACGAGGCCGTAGATCGCCGCCGAATAACCGAGGCCGGTCTGGTAGAAGAAGGGCGCGACGACGCCGAACGCCAGTTGCGCGCTCGCCGCCGCCGCAAAGACCAGCACGAAGGCCAGGAAGCCCGGACGGACCAGCGCCTCGCGGAGGATGCCGGCGGTCCGGCGCGGATCGAACGGTGCCCGCCGCTCCGCCGGCAACGTCTCGGGCAGCAACAGCACGACGATCGCGGCGACGATCGCCGCGGCAATGGCGATGATGACGAACACTCCGCGCCACGACGTCAGCTCGACGATGAAGCCGCCGGCCGCGGGCGCAAGCACCGGTGCAAGTCCCCAGGCCGCGCCAAGCAGGCCGGAGATTGCGGTGAGCTCGCGGCCACGAAAGCAATCGGCCGCGACCGCATAGGCAACGACGAGGCAGGTGCAGCCGCCGACGCCTTGCAGGAAGCGCAGCGCAAGCAGCAGCGATGCGCTGGTGGCGAGCGCGCAGGCTATGCTCATCGCGATGAGCACCGACAGCCCCGCGAGCAGGACGTTGCGGCGACCGAGCGTATCGGAGGCGATGCCGAGCGGCACCAGTGCGAGGCTCATGCCGAGCATGTAGGCGGTGACGGTGTTCTGCATCGACGCCGGATCGGCGGAAAGATCCACCACCATCTGCGGCAGGCCGGGCGTATAGGCATCGAGCGGAATCTGGCTGAACGGCACGACGCACAACAGGATCGGCACGATCCCGCCCTTCGCACGACCGGCGTCCGAAGTAAGTGCAGTCATGGGTAACGCCCCCTCGATGCCCGCGGGTTCCATCTTTTCGTGCGCGCAATGAGACGCGACGATGCGGGGTGCGGATATGGACGCGCGGAGCGTGCCAGAACTGTGTGTAAAAACTCTTAGGACTACTGGTTCAATGCAGACGGCTGACGTGCCGATCGTCGCTACCTGGGGGTCCAAACAAAAACGCGAAAACAACCCCATGCACAGTACAAATCAATGAGGAATTTCCTGCCGCGCGGGCTCGCGCCTTGCCCGCGAGGACGTTTGACACGTCGGGCAAGACAGGCGCAGGATTGCACGATCCCCAAAGCTGAATTCGCCGCCGAGCCGAACCATTAACCGTTCGGAAGGCATCGCTGCGTCTTCAAAGCAGGAAGCCTTGAAGAGCTCCGAGAAACTGTCGCGGCGATTGAAGCTGCGGCACGTGGGCGCAGCCCGGGATGACCTTGAGCTCGGCGCGCGGCAATCCGGCGGCCAATTCGCGCGACATCGGCGGCGGCGTCGCTTCGTCGCGCTCGCCCACGAGAACGAGGACCGGAACTTTCACCGCGGCAAGCTCGGCTCGGAGATCGAGGCTCGCCAATGCATCGCACGCGGCGCGGAACACGTCGGGATCCGCCCGCAGAAACGCGGCACGACGATCCTGCATCAACTCCGGATGCTGCGCCTGGAACTCGGGCGCAAACAGGCGACGCATCGCGACGTCGGTGATGGCCTCCAACCCCTTCTCGCGCGATGCCTTCGCCATGTTGCGAAACGCCTCGCGGCCGGGCTCCGAGAACGCTGCGCCGCTGTCGGCGAGAATGAGCTTGCTGGCGATCTCTTGATGCCGGATCGCCATCTGCAACGCGACGAACCCACCGTAACCATTGCCGAGCACGATCGCCGGCGCGCCGCCCGCGCCTTCGCGCACGGCCTCGGCCATCCGGTCCGCGACCGCAGCAAGGCCGCCGTCCACCGGGCGTGAACGGCCGAACCCCGGCAGCTCCGGCACGATGGTGCGAAACGACCTCTGAAGCTCAGGCACGATCGCATCGAAGCTCGCGCGATCCGACAACAGCGAGTGAAAGAGGAACAGCGGCGGCCCCTCGCCCGATTGCGCGGCGTTGACGGTCCCGTTGGCAAGAAGCCTGTCCATGTCCGGTCTTTCCCTCACTTCGTCGGTCGTTGGCGCGCCGCGGAGGCGCTGATTGATAAATCAACTGTCAGGGAATTCAAGCATTTGGCCCTTGACGTGAAATATCACGATTGAGATATTAATGCCAAGGAGACCAAACATATGATGCTTTTGCGCGAGAATATCTACGACCGTCTCAGGTCTGATATTTTAGCTTGTCGCTTCGCGCCGGGCGATGAAATGCGCGAACAGGACCTTGCCGAGCGCTATGAAGTGAGCCGGCAACCGGTCCGGGATGCGCTTCTGCGCCTGCAGCGCGAGCATCTCGTGACGGTGCAGCCGCGCCAGGGCTACCGGGTCACGCCGATCTCGCTGGCGGACGCCCGCGACCTCCTGCGCTTCCGTCTTGCGCTGGAGCCGGCCTGCGTTGCCGAGGCGATCGAGAGCGCGCCCGACAGTGTCCTGAAATCGCTCGATGAATTTCGCCGCTTCGCCGGCAACCACGAGGACTTCATCGCCTACAATCGCGCCTTCCACTCCGCGCTGGCGCATGCGTCCGGCAATCGCCGGATGGCGACGGCGCTATGCGACCTGATCGGCCAGGCCGACCGGCTGGTCCGCGTCAGCATCTCCAACCTTAGGGGGCACGACCCCGCGAAGCTCGTCGCCGAGCACGTCGCCCTGATCGACGCCATGCAGAGCCGCGAGACGCGAACCGCGGCGCGCATCATCAAGGCTCATATCGGGGCCACCGAAAAACGCGTTCTGCCGGCGCTCAAGCGCAACGCCGTCATCGTCGAGGAGAGGTCATCATGAACATTCCTTCAAAACCTGCGTCGATCGACGTCGAAACCCACGGCAATTTCATCGACGGGCGTGAAGTCGAAGCCGGCAACGGCGCGATGCTCGATGTCCGCAATCCCGCGACCGGCGACGTGATTGCCCGCATTCCCAATTCCACGGCGGAGGACATCGACCGCGCCATGAAGAGCGCGCGCGCCGCGTTCGAAGGCAAGGCCTGGGGCGGCTTGGATACGCGCGCCCGTGCCAGACTGGTCAACAGGCTCGCCGATGCCTTCGAGGCCAATCTCGACAGCCTGTACCGGCTGGAAACCCTCAACAACGGCCGCCCGGTCAACGAGACCCGCGCGCAGCTCTCCCGCCTGCCCGATTTCTTTCGCTACTTTGCGGGCGTTGCGCTAGCGCGCCGCGACTCCGTGATCCCCGTGGAAGGCGCGTATCTGAACTACACGCTTCGCACGCCGATCGGAATCGTTGCCAACTGCACACCGTTCAACCATCCGCTGATGATCCTGTGCAAGTCGCTGGCCGTGGTGCTGGCGACCGGATGCGTCACCGTGGTCAAGCCGTCCGAATATACGCCGCTGACGACCTTGAAGCTCGCGCAGATCTTCACCGAAGCCGGCCTTCCGCCGGGTGTCTTCAATATCGTGCTGGGCCTCGGCCAGAGCGCCGGCAAGATGCTGGCCGAACATGGCGACATCAACAAGCTGGTCCTGACCGGCGGCACCGAGGCCGGCCGCATCGCCGGCAGCGCGGCGGCAAAAGTGTTCGCACATCAGACCATGGAGCTCGGCGGCAAGACGCCGGTGATGGTGTTCGACGATTTCGACGTCGACCGCGCCGTCAATTACGCCGCGTTCGGCGCTTTCATCGGCGCCGGACAGACCTGCGTCTGTGCCTCGCGCCACATCGTCCAGGCCACCATCTATGACGAATTCGTCGAGAAGCTGCAGGCCAAGACCCGCACGATCCGCGTCGGCGATCCCTTCGATGCGAGCACCCAAATGGGCCCCGTGATCTCCGCCCGGCAGCGCGACCGCGTTCTCACCTACGCGGGCTACGGTCACGAAGACGGCGCGCGTCTCGTCACCGGCGGTGTTGCCGCGAAGGTGCCGGGCCACGACAACGGCTATTTCGTCGAGCCGACGGTCTTCGCCGACGTCACATCCGACATGCGCATCTTCCAGGAGGAGGTGTTTGGTCCCTTCACGTCGGTAACGCCGTTCAAGGACGAGGCCGACGCGCTCCGGCTTGCCAACGACTCGCCGTTCGGTCTCGCCGCCGCGATCCGCACGCGCGACGTCGCCCGTGCGCATCGTGTCGCCGCCTCGGTCAAGGCCGGCATCGTCTGGATCAACGATCACCATCGGCTCGATCCGGCCTCGCCCTGGGGCGGCGTCGACGATTCCGGCATCGGCCGCGAATGCGGCACCGAGAGCTTCAACGACCATTTCAACACCAAGAGCGTGATGGTCGCGACCCACGAGCAGCCGTTCGACTGGTATCGCGACACGGCCAATCAGAAGCGACTGAACTAGCAGACATTGCACGCGGCAGATCGCTCACAGAAGGCGGGCCGCATCGATCAGAATAACAGTCAAGGGAGAGCGTATATGTCGACATCGGTGAACGCAGGCAGCCGTCTTGATCGGCTGCCGATCGGGCCATTCCACCGCCGCATCATGCTGCTGATCGGCATCGGCATGTTTTTCGACGGTTTCGACATCTACATCGCCGGGACCGTGCTCAGCGTGACGCTGAAGACCGGCTTTTCGACCCTCGCCCAGAACGCGGCTTTCATCTCGGCGACCTTTGTCGGCATGATGCTGGGATCGTTCGGCACCGGCTTCCTCGGCGACCGCTACGGACGCCGCTTCACCTATCAGTTCAATTTGCTGCTTTTCGGCATCGCCTCCCTCGCCGCCGCGTTCTCGCCGAACATGGCCTTCCTCATTGCCTGCCGCTTCGTGATGGGGGTCGGCTTAGGGGCGGAGAATGTCGTCGGCTATTCGACGATGACGGAATTCGTGCCCGCGCGCACCCGCGGAAAATGGCTCGGCTTCACGGCCGTCTGCGTCGTCACCGGTCTGCCGGTCGCCCTGCTGGTCGCATCGGTACTCGTGCCGCAGTTCGGCTGGCGCTCCATGTTCGTGCTCGGCGGCGTCGGCGCGCTCGTCGTCTGGTACATGCGCAAGTCGTTGCCGGAATCCCCGCGCTGGCTGGAAGCGGTCGGTCGCACCGCTGAAGCGGAAGCGCTGATGCAGGCCATCGAGAAGGAGGCGGCGCAAGGCCAGCCCTTGCCTCCTCCCGCAGCTACGGCACCGGCCCCAGTGTCCCCCGATCTCGGCACGCTGTTCACTGCTCCCTTGCTGTCGCGGATGATCGTCGGCGCCGTCTGCCTGATCACGATCAACACCCTGCTCTATGGCTTCGTGACCTGGCTCCCGGTGTTCTTCGTCAAGCAAGGGCTCTCGATCGCAACCTCGTTCGGCTACTCGCTGCTGATGGCGCTCGGCGCTCCCGTTGGCGCGGCGATCGGCGCATTGACCGCCGACCGCTGGGGCCGGAAGCCGACCATCATCGGCGCGTCGCTGATCGCAGTGGCGCTCGGCGTCCTCTACCCCATGATCTCCGATCCGATCCTGCTGCCGGCCGTGGGCTTTGCGCTGACGGTGCCGATCTACGTCCTGGTCGCGCTTCTGTTCGGCATCTACATCCCCGAGCTGTTTCCGACCGAGGTCCGCCTGCGCGCTTCGGGCATCGTCAACACGCTCGGGCGCGGCGCCACGATCGTCACACCATTCCTCGTGGTGTCGCTGTTCGAGACGCGCGGCGTGGCCGGCGTGATGGCGCTGATGATCGGACTGCTGGTGGTGCAGATCATCACGGTCTGGGCGCTCGGCATCGAGCCGCGGCATCGCAGCCTCGAGGAGCTCAAGGCCGAGGAATCGGCTTCGCCGGTGCTCAAGGAAGCTTCCTGAGCATCACTGTTCGCTGGTCTGCGGGCGCCCCGGCATCGACGTCGGGACGATCGCATAAGAAGGCGTGGCGGGAAGCTCGCCCGCGGCCCATCCTTCGAGACGCCCGCCTACGGCGGGCCCTCAGGATGAGGTCGCGTTTTGCGGCGGGATGTCTGCCCCTCATGGTGAGGAGCCCGCCAAAGCGGGCGTCTCGAACCATGCAGGCCGAGTTCGTCCGGCAGTCTCCTGGCTCCCAAATGCGACCAGCCCCCGCCCCGACCGGCGGGCAGATCTGGTTCCCGTTGCGCTGCCTCCTCATCACGCTCCCAACATTGCATGTTCCATCCCCGGATCGGTTCGCCGAGACGATGAGATGCAATGGAGTTCGTGATGACCGCAGATGCCGCTGCCTTGAACTACGGCTCGATCAGCGCACTTCTGAGCGCTCTGCACGCCCGCAAGATCTCTGCGTCAGAGCTGCTCGAACATACGATCGCGCGCATCGAGGCCCTGGACGGCAAGATCAATGCCGTCATCGTTCGCGATTTCGATCGCGCAAGGGACGCCGCGCGCGCTGCCGATGCCGCGCTTGGCCGCGGCGAGCGTCAGCCATTGCTCGGCATCCCCGTGACCTTGAAGGAACCGTTCAACGTCGCCGGCCTGCCGACGAGATGGGGCTTTCCGCATTTCAGGGATTTCAAGCCGGAGGAAGATGCCCTCGTCGTCTCGCGGTTGAAGGCGGCGGGCGCCATCATCATCGGCAAGACCAATATCCCGATCGGGCTGCGGGATTTCCAGAGCTACAACGACATCCACGGGACGACGAACAACCCGTGGGACCTCGGCCGCTCGCCCGGTGGCTCCTCGGGCGGATCGGGCGCGGCGCTGGCCGCGGGCTTCGGTCCGCTCTCGATCGGCTCGGATATCGGCGGCTCGATCCGGGTCCCTTCGCATTTCTGCGGTGTGTTCGGACACAAGCCGAGCCTCGGCCTGGTCCCGCTGCGCGGATACAGCCTGCCGCCGGCGCCGCCCGTCCCCGGCCAGGGCGATCTGGCTGTCGTTGGACCGATGGCACGCACCGCCTCCGACCTTGCGCTGTCGCTCGACGTGATTGCCGGACCCGACGAGACGCGCGACGGGATCGGCTATCGCCTTGCGCTGCCGGCGCCGCGACATGACCAGCTGAAGAATTTCAGGATCCTCGTGATCGATACCCATCCGCTGATGCCGACGGGCGACGCGGTGCGTTCCGCGATCGGACGGCTGGCGAAACGGCTCGAACGATCCGGCGCGGGGGTCGCGCGCGCGAGCACGTCGCTGCCCGATCTCGCCGAATCCGCGCGGCTCTACATGAAGCTGCTCAACGCCGCGCGAAGTCCGCGCCTGACACCGGCCGCCCTCGCGGAGGCGCAAGGACTTGCCGCCGCACTCTCGCCGGACGACCGCAGCCTGCAGGCCGAGCGCGCCCGCGGCTGGGGCATGATCCATCGTGAGTGGCTGGCGACCGATGCGGCCCGCCTGCAGTTGCAGCAGCGGTGGCAGCTCTTCTTCCGCGAGTTCGACGCGGTGATCTACCCGACGGCCGCCGTGCCGGCCTTTCCGCACGACCAGTCCGAACCGTTCGACGCTCGGCAGCTCGACATCGATGGAAAGCACTACAACTACTCCGATGCGTGCTTCATCTGGGCTGATCCCGCATCGACCTGCGGCCTGCCGGCGACCGCCGTTCCGATCGAGCGCACGGCGACGGGCTTGCCAATCGGCGTCCAGATCATCGGGCCTTAACTCGAGGACCGCACGACGATTGCGCTGGCCGGGCTGATCGAGCGCGAGTTCGGCGGCTTCGTCCCGCCGCCGTCGCTCCCTGCCATGTAGTCCACAAGATGACAGAAGCCGGCGACGCTGGCAGCCGTCACGTTCTCCCGGCCGATTGCGCCTCGACCGCCTGCACGGCCACGCTCGCCACCTGCCGCAGCGCTTCGCGATCTGCGCCCGAAGACGCCATCACGCCCATGCCGACGGAGACCGCAGAGACGTAGCGCGCGAGCGCGGCGGGATCAGAGCTCGGCTTGAGATCACCTTCCGCCTTGGCGCGAACAAAACGGTCGCGGAGCTGATCTTCGTTCTGAGCGCGGCGGGCGGCGAGTTCGAAGGGGACATTCTCGGAGCCGCTGCCGCAGGCGATGCCGCCCTGCACGAGCAGGCATCCGGGCGGATTGGCGGGATCGGTCTGCTTGTCGGCGATGCCCATCAGCATCCGCTCGGCGACCTCGCGGGCGGTCGGCGCCGAGACCACGCCGTCCATCCAGACATTACGCAGCTTGGTGTAGCGGTCGAGCGCGGCCTTCAGCAGGCCTTCCTTGTTGCCGAAACAGGCGTAGAGGCTGGGCGGATTGATGCCCATGGCTTCGGTGAGCTGCGCGATGGTGGCGCCCTCATAGCCGTGGCGCCAGAACACTTCCATCGCTTGGTCCAACGCCGTTTCGGCGTCGAATTCCCGGGGGCGTCCCATGCCCATGTGCCTGTCTCCTCGGAATTCACGTTCTGCGTGAAGCTTAACGTCAAATCCTATCTATTTGTTCTAGCTTTATTTTCTCTTCCGCCTTCCAATGCTTGCGGTAAGCGGCTACAATTTTCTTAGCAAACGGTACATAAGTATCTTGCGCTGCGGTATCCAGCTCCACATCTGTAGTGAACACTACATATCTGGAGCGCGCAAATGCCCCCCTCCCAAAATACCTCTCGCCCTGGCCGTATCCGCCGCCTTCTCGGCGGCGCCGCCATCGTGGGCGCCCTCGCCGTGGCCGGTTCGATCGCGACCGGCCATTACTTTCGTGCTGCGCAGGCGACCGCAACGGCTGCCGCGGCCGAGCAGGCCGTCTCCGTCACGGTCGCGATGATCGAGCCACGGCCGACCGTGCTGTGGGATGATTTCTCCGGCCGGCTCGAGGCCATCCAACGCGTCGAGCTTCGTCCGCGCGTGGCCGGTGCGATCCTGTCGACCAACTTCACCGAAGGCGCGTTGGTGAAAGCCGGCGACGTGCTGTTCAAGATCGATCCGGCGCCCTACGCGGCCGAGGTCGACAAGGCCAACGCCCAGCTCGAGGCGGCGAAGGCGCGCGTGGTGTTCACCCAGAGCGAGCTCGAGCGCGGTGCGCAGCTCGTCGGCAACGCGGTCGTCACGCGGCGCGACTACGACCAGCGCGACAACGCCAATCGCGAGGCCATCGCCAACGTCAAGGCGGCGGAAGCGACGCTGCAGACCGCGAAGCTCAATCTCGATTACACCGAAGTGCGCGCGCCCGTGGACGGCCGCGTCGGCAAGATCGAGGTCACCGTCGGCAATCTCGTCGCCGCCGGCACCGCCTCCCCGGTGCTGACCTCGCTGGTTTCCGTCAATCCGATCTACGCGTCGTTCGATGCGGATGAAGAGGTCGTGCTGCACGCGCTGAACTCGATCGCGGACGCCTCCGGCAAGCGCGGCAATCTCGACCAGATCCCGGTGGAGATGGCGACCTCAGGCGGCCTTTCGGCGAAAGGCCATATCCAGCTCATCGACAACCAGGTCAACGGCCAGAGCGGCACCATCCGTGTCCGCGCGGTGTTCAGGAACGAGGACGGGCGTCTGATCCCCGGCCAGTTCGCCCGCGTGCGCATGGGCCAGCCGAAGCAGCAGACGCTGGTGATGATCGACGAGCGCGCGATCGGCACCGACCAGGACAAGAAGTTCGTGATGGCGGTCGGCGACGACAGCCGCGCGGTTTACCGTCCGATCACGCTCGGTGGTGCGGTCGACGGCTTGCGCATCGTCACCGCGGGCCTGAAGCCCGGCGATCGCATCGTCGTCAACGGCCTGCAGCGCGTGCGTCCCGGCGCCCTCCTCAAGACGGAGGTCGCGGCGATGGGCGCGCGGGGGCAGCAAGCGGCCAACCGCAGCAACCAGGACGTGGTGCAACGTTGACATCTTCCGTCATTCCGGGGCGCGCGTCGCGCGAACCCGGAATCTAGAAGTTACTGAACTCCGATCACCTCACCTCCGGATTCCGGGTTCGCGGGCTTCGCCCGCGCCCCGGAATGACGGTGGAGCTGTCCGGAGACGAGCAAGATATTGCCCAGGGGCAAGGCCATGAATCTCTCAAAATTCTTCATCGATCGTCCGATTTTTGCCGGTGTGCTGTCGGTCCTGATTTTCCTCGCAGGGCTCATCTCGCTGTTCGCGATGCCGATCTCGGAATACCCGGACGTGGTGCCGCCCTCCGTCCTCGTGCGCGCGACCTATCCCGGCGCCAATCCGAAGGTGATCGCGGAGACGGTGGCGACGCCGATCGAGGAGCAGATCAACGGCGTCGAAGGCATGCTCTACATGTCGAGCCAGGCGACCACCGACGGCGCGATGACGCTGACGGTGACGTTCCGCCTCGGCACCGACCCCGACAAGGCGACGCAGCTGGTGCAGAACCGCGTGCAGCAGGCCGAGCCCCGCCTGCCCGCCGTGGTGCGCCAGCTCGGCATCATCACCAAGAAGTCCTCGCCCGACCTCACCATGGTGGTGCATCTCTTGTCGCCCAACGGCCGCTACGACATGACGTATTTGCGCAACTATGCGGTGCTCAACGTCAAGGACCGGCTCGCGCGGATCGACGGCGTCGGTGACGTCCAGCTCTATGGTGCCGGCGACTATTCGATGCGGGTCTGGGTCGACCCGCAGAAGGCGGCCGAACACGGGCTGACCGCGAGCGACATCGTCAAATCGATCCAGGCGCAGAACGTCGAGGCCGCGGCCGGCGTGGTCGGCTCCTCCCCGAACGTCAAGGGAATCGACCTGCAACTGTCCGTCAATGCGGAAGGACGGCTCGCGAACGAGGAGCAGTTCGGCGACATCGTCGTCAGGACCGGCGCGCGCGGCGAAGTGGTGCGCTTGCGCGACGTCGCGCGCATCGAGCTCGGCGCGTCGGAATACGGCCTGCGCTCGCTGCTCGACAACAAGCAGGCGGTCGCGATCCCGATCTTCCAGGCGCCCGGCTCCAATGCGCTGCAGATTTCCGACCACGTCCGCGCCACCATGGCCGAGATCAAGAAGAACATGCCCGAGGGCGTGTCCTACCAGATCGTCTACGATCCGACCCAGTTCGTGCGCTCCTCGATCGAGGCGGTGATCCACACGCTGCTGGAGGCAATCGCGCTGGTGGTGCTGGTCGTGATCCTGTTCCTGCAGACCTGGCGCGCCTCGATCATTCCGCTGCTGGCGGTGCCCGTGTCGATCGTCGGCACCTTTGCCGTGATGCACGTGTTCGGCTTCTCCATCAACGCGCTCAGCCTGTTCGGCCTCGTGCTCGCGATCGGCATCGTCGTCGATGACGCCATCGTTGTGGTCGAGAACGTCGAGCGCAACATCGAGGCCGGGCTGTCGCCGCGCGATGCGACCTATCAGGCGATGCGCGAGGTCTCCGGCCCGATCATCGCGATCGCCATGGTGCTGATCGCGGTGTTCGTGCCTCTCGCCTTCATCTCCGGCCTGACCGGGCAGTTCTACAAGCAGTTCGCGTTGACGATCGCGATCTCGACCGTGATTTCCGCCGTCAACTCGCTGACGCTGTCCCCGGCGTTGTCGGCACTGCTGCTCAAGGGCCACAATGAGCCGAAGGACCGGCTGACGATCGTCATGGAAAAGGGCCTTGGCTGGTTCTTCCGCGGCTTCAACCGTGCCTTCACGCGTTCATCGGAGAATTACAGCGGCACCGTCACCAAGGTGATCTCCGGCAAGGCCGCGGTGATGGGTCTCTACGTCGTGCTGGTCGGCCTCACCGCCTTCCTGTTCCAGCAGGTGCCGAGCGGCTTCGTGCCGGGCCAGGACAAGCAATATCTGGTCGGCTTCTCGCGGCTGCCTGACGGGGCAACGCTCGACCGCACCGAAGAGGTGATCCGCAAGATGAGCGACGTCGCGCTGACCCAGCCAGGTGTCGAGAGCTCTGTCGCCTTCCCGGGCCTGTCGATCTCCGGCTTCACCAACTCGTCCAATGCCGGCATCGTGTTCTCGACGCTGAAGCCGTTCGACGAGCGCAAGGGTGCAGCCCTGAGCGGCAATGCCATCGCAGCCGAGCTGAACAAGAAATACGCCGGCATCCAGGAAGCCTTCATCGCCATGTTCCCGCCGCCGCCGGTCAACGGCCTCGGCACCATCGGCGGCTTCAAGCTGCAGATCGAGGATCGCGCCGGCCTCGGCTATGAGGCGCTGAACGAGGCGACCAAAGCGTTCATGGCGGCGATGCAGAAGGCGCCGGAGATCGCCGGCGTGTTCTCGAGCTTCCAGGTCAACGTGCCCCAGCTCTTCGCCGACATCGACCGCACCAAGGCGCTCCAGCTCGGGGTGCCCGTGACGGAGGTGTTCAACACGCTCCAGATCTACCTCGGCTCCTACTACGTCAACGACTTCAACAAGTTTGGCCGCACCTATTCCGTCCGCGTCCAGGCCGACGCGCCGTTCCGCGCCCGGGCCGACGACATCCGGCAGCTCAAGGTGCGCTCGTCCTCCGGCGACATGGTGCCGTTGTCCGCACTGCTCAAGATCCGCCAGAGTGCGGGTCCGGAGCGCGCGATCCGCTACAACGGCTTCCTGTCGTCCGACATCAACGCGGCGGCCGCGCCCGGCTTTTCATCGGGCCAGGCGCAGGAAGTCGCGACGCGGATCGCGGCGGAAGTGCTACCGCCCGGCTTTGCCTTCGAATGGACCGACCTGACCTATCAGGAGTTCATCGCCGGCAATTCCGGAATCTGGGTGTTCCCGCTGGCGATCCTGCTGGTGTTCCTGGTGCTGGCCGCGCTCTACGAGAGCCTGACCCTGCCGCTCTCGATCATCATGATCGTGCCGATGGGTCTGCTCGCGGCGATGTTCGGCGTCTGGCTCTCCAAGGGCGACAACAACGTCTTCACCCAGATCGGCTTGATCGTGCTGGTCGGCCTCTCCGCCAAGAACGCGATCCTGATCGTCGAATTCGCGCGCGAGCTCGAATTCGCCGGCCGCACGCCGATCCGGGCAGCGATCGAAGCGAGCCGGCTGCGGCTCCGTCCGATCCTGATGACGTCGATGGCGTTCATCATGGGCGTCCTGCCGCTAGTGCTCTCGACCGGCGCAGGCTCGGAGATGCGACGCGCGATGGGTGTCGCGGTGTTCTCCGGCATGATCGGCGTCACCGTGTTCGGCCTGTTCCTGACGCCGGTGTTCTATGTGCTGCTCAGAACCATCACCGGCAACAAGCCGCTGGTACATCACGGCAGCGACATCAGCGCCGCGCCGGTCCAGGGGCTTCATCACGAAGGCGCAGGCCACTAGATCAGTGATATCCCCGACACCAGCAGCAGAACGAGCACGGTCTTGCGAAAGACCGTCTCGTTGACGCGGTGAAAGGCGATCACACCGAGCGCGGAGCCGGCGAACAGCGCCGGCAGACTGACCGCGAGATCGACGAAGACCTTTGACGAAAGGTCCCGATGTCCGACCAGCAGCGCGATGGCGAAGACCTGCATCGCCGCGATGAACGGCTGCACCAGGCCACGCTGCTCGCTCTTGGGCATGCCGCGCATGTCGCACCAGATCGTCGGGATCGCGCCCGGCATCGCCGTCAGCCCGCCGACCAGCCCTCCCCCGAATCCGATCAGCGCCACCCAGTGCCGGCCGACGGCCTCGCCGGCCGTCACCAGCGTCGGTCGCAGCAGCATGTAGGCGGCATAGAGCGCGACGATGACGCCGAAGCCGCGCCTGAGCAGATGCGTATCGGTGGACTGCAACAGCGACACAGCGATGGGAACGCCGATCAATCCGCCGACGATCAGCAGCAGACTGCCTTCCCAGCGGATGCTGCGCCGAAGCGCCCACAGATTGGTCGCCTGCACGCCGATGCTGCACGCCATCATCAGCGGCACGGCCTCCAGCGGCTGAAACACCCGGAGCAGGATGGCGCCGGCTACGGCCGAGAATGCGAATCCCGACAGCCCCGAAACAAAGGCGCCGGCGAATACGGCAACGCTGAGCAGAGCCAGTGTCGTGACATCAGGCACGGACCGTCCTCCGGTCAATCGTAGGGAATTTGCGAGACGGCAGCGTCGACGTTTTCCGAGCAAACTTGCGGTTCGCGCGGAAACGACACATGCATCGCGTTCGCGTGAGAGCGTTCCAGCATCGCAAGGCCAACCAGTTGAAGCGTGACGAGTGCCACGGTCGCGGCGATTGCGACGATGTTGACGTTACGCACGCTCGAACGTGGGGTCGCCGGCGGCGCGCTCGCTCGCATCAGATCCGTGGGCATTGTCTGCAATATCCTCTTTGTTGCTGACCGGAATGATTTCATTCAAAGGCAATGGGTCGTGCGGCTGGTCCAGCAGATGGCGATAGCGCAGCAACGCGCGCCGCGCGTCGATCGCGCGCTGCGCGCGGAACGCCGCGCCGATACGCGCGACGATGTCGCGGAACTTGCGAGCCAGAACCGGTGACGTCGTTCGCATGACAATCTCCTTTCGACCTACACCAGAGATTGACGGGATTCACTTCCGCTCGCTGTGAGTTGCTTCACAAAAACACGAACGCGTCGAACAAGAGATCGTGTGACATCTCCTAGAGGGGCACGCGGCAAATCGCGTCATTCGATCGAATGACCCGCGATAACTTTCTAATGATGTGTCTGTTTGAACCTATGGCGGGCTGCAGCGACGCCGCCCGCGACGCGAAGGCGCGTCAGTGCAGGAGTGGATTGGAAAATCCCGCCACGAGCTTGACGAGATCCGCCTGACGAGAAACGCCGGTCTTGGCGAAGACGCGATGCAGATGCGTCTTCACCGTCGTCTCTGCGATGCCGAGCGCAATCGCCGTCTCCGGTACGCCGCCGACCTCGACGATCGACTGCAAGACCCTCAATTCCGCCGGCGTGAGGTCGAACGTGCGGTCGACGAGGCCGGCACACGAGCGGCCGTCGAGTTCCGCCTTCCAGACGAACAGGGCTCCGACGGCCGACGTGCGCTCCGTCGCGCCATCACGCAGCAGCGACGGCAGCGCGATGACGTTCGCGATATAGTAGGAACCGCCATCGGATCTCAGCGGGATTTTTCGACCGGCCGCCGCAGCTACGGCAACCTCGCCGGGGTCGCGGAAGATATCGCGCAGGGCCAGATTTGCCTCGGCGGATCGCGCCACGAGCCGGCCCGAGACCGACCGCAGGACGTCGGCCGCGGTCAAAATGGTTTCCGCGGCAGGATTGCTGTGGACGATATTGCAGGCGGCATCGAGCAGGATGACGCCGGCACTGAGCCGGTCCACGACATCGGCCAGCGCGATCGCTCGCTGCTGCTTTCGCTCGATCGCCCGGTTGATCAGCAGCGCCCGGCTGGTGTGCGCGACCAGCGACTGCATGCGCGCGCGCTGCTCCGCATTGAGCATCTCCCTGCCCGGGATCACCGTCAACAACATCGGACACGGCGACTTCGACTGCTCCAGCACCACGTTCGCCACGTCGACATAGCCCTGTGGACGCAGCCATTCCTGATAGAAGCGGCCGCGGCGATATTCCTCGAAATTCACGAGATCCGGGATGTTGCGCACCTCGCCGTACCGGGGGAGCCTGGCGAGAGGATCGTAGCGGGCGTAGGTCTCGGAATAGAGCTGGATGTAGTGCGGATCGACCCCGCAATAGAAATGCGTCGCGCCGGACTTGCTGACCGGATCCTTCGAAATCAGGCCGCAGGCCTGGCTGCCGATGAACGCATTAACCATGACGACGACGTCGCTCCACAACTCAGGGTGGAGACCCGCGTCATATATACTCTCGATCAACTCGTCATGTTTGGGAGGTCGGGGCATTGGAAGAGCCAGTGGTCAAACATTGAGACTGTGGAATGTTCTTCGTGCCCGGCGGCCTAGTTGAGTCTGTCACGGGAGCAAAAGGTTCAACTCCGATCGTGATTTGTGCCGATCAGCTGACGAACGGATTCGACAATCCCGCAGCGGGCAGCTTTCGAGGTCCGTGCATGGCAATGAATGGCATGAGTGATCAATATCACCAAGCGTACCACAACCGCGGCACGCGGCATCCTCCGATCGGAGGATGCGCCGGCCGGGCGGATGGAGCCCGGCCAGCGTGCGTCGTGTTCAAGCCGCCGGGGCTAATGCCGGCTCAGAACGCGACGCGAACGCCGCCCCTCGCGGTGCTAGTGCGGCTCTAGTCGGACATCATCATGCCCTCGACCGCGCCGAACGCGGACACGTTGCGGCTGGTACGGTAGTCGAAGCCGAATCCGGCGACGGCACCCACCGTGCTGCGGCTACCGGGCGTCACGAAAGAGAAGTTCTGGCCGAGCAGCACCGTGCTGATGGTGGTGTCGCCGACGCGCTGGAGCGCGATGACGCCGCCATGGATGTTGGCCTTGAGCTCGCCGCCGGCGAGGCTGGTCACACGGGACAGATCGACCTCGCCGCGCTCCTCGAAATCCTGCAGCGTGCGGCCGCCGACCGACAATCCCTGCGCCGAGTCGGTCTCGCTGTAGCCATCGAACCGGCCCGCGACGTAGCGCAGCCGCGCCGTCGGCGTCAGCAGATCGCCGTTGCCGTCACATTCATTTCCAGTCCCTCGGTCGCCGCCATCTCGCCCCACCGGCGCACAGGCACGTTGTCGGCAGCCCCCTCCAAACGGAGGAGGCTGCCGCTGCGAATTGGATTCGCTGAGCGCTAAAGTAGAAATGTCCGTCGTATTCGACTTGGACGGAGGCGACCGGGTCGCGGCTCAGAACGAACCGAGCGCGCTTCGCCCGGAACTGGTGCTGAGCCGTGACACCGCCTGCGCGGCTCACACCTAGTCCCAGCCCGCCCTCTCCGCGCTCTCGGCCCACACGGCGGCGCGATAGATCTCGCGCCCGCGGTTGTCCCTGACGCGGATCCAGGCGTCGCGATCGCGCAGGTCGTCACGCCAGACGAAGAGATGCCGCGCCATCTCGTCAGCCACCACGATGGTCGCCTTGGCATGTTCGAACACCATGCCGCCCGGGTCGATCTTCACGATATTGCCGACCAGGAGGTCGAAGAAGAAACGGTGCATTCAACACTCCGGCTTCAGCGCCGTTTCCGCACGCAACGCTGCGTCATGATCTACTAAATCCGGTCGGGGTGCGTTACAGCGCTTCGCCGCTCCTGACGTCGCTCGGCGTCGCGCCATAGGCCCGCCGGAAGCAGCGGTTGAAATAAGAGAGATCTCCGAAACCGACATCGTAGGCGATCGAACTCACCGGCCGCTCGGCGAAGTCAGGCTCGCGCAGCATGCGATGGGCACGCTTGAGGCGTTGCTCGGTGAGGAAGGACGAAAAGGTCTTGCCGTCGGCCTCGAACAGCCGCTGGAGATAGCGCGGGGTCACGCCGAGCTCTTGGGCAACATTTGCCACCGAGATATCCTGCTGCCAGCAATTGTTGACGATGAGGAATTTCGCCTTCTGGAGTCGCGCCGCCTTGATGCCGCGCCGTCCGGTCGATTCCCGGGCGTGATCCGTGGCGCCGAGAACGAGCGCCAGGAGATCATGCAGATGCGCGACGCCGAGCTGCCGCATCGCAGGCACCGCCAGCACCTTTTCGTGCACCAGCGCGATCGCGTAGTCGACGAGCAGCCGTAGCCCGGTGGTGCTCTCCGGGATGACGCGCATCACCGCATCGTCGACATCCACGATCATCGGGGCCAGCACGCGTCTCGGCACGCGCAGCGAGAAGCCGCTTCCGAGCGAGAGGCGCTCGAAGATCGTGACGTCCTCCGCGCTGGTCAGGACCGCCTCTCCCGCCCGAAGCCTCAAATCGTGTCCTCGCTCGGATATACCGAGAACGCCCGACCTGTTCACGATCAGGGCGAGACTGTCGTCGCCATCTGCAACCAGATGCTTCGTGCGAACGACCCGCGCTCCGCACAATCCCCCGATCAGCAACTGGGCTTCCGGCAAGACGTGGGACGTGAAGCTCGCCGCGGCCGGCTTTCCTTCCCTTGCCTCGACCTCCGCCTTCAGCACGCCGCGGCAGTAGAATTCGCGCAGGAGCGGTACGCGCTCGTCTTCGGGAATGTGGTCCGTTGAAACATTGAAAATTGAAAATTCATCCTTGCCGCTCACTGCAATCTCTCCAACCAACGAGCAGGCCCGGCCACGCGCTGTCGTCTCCCCGCACCCGCGTTCGGTGCCGGTGCGCATTGTTCCGTGGCGTACGCTGCCCTTCTCATTTCAAGTGGCGGCCATATACGAAAGTATCAAATGATACGCGTCATACGTTCGGAGGACACACGCACCTTGCTCATCACAATGGATTGAGATTGCGCGAACTCATGATCCGCGATGTGAATTGGATCACACCGCATCGCCGGCGCCGGTCTGCCGCCCAAACGGTGCCGCAAATCCGGCGGCGATCTTGACGAGGTCGGCCTGCCTGCCAGCGCCCGTCTTTTCGAACAGCCGGCTGAGATGCGTCTTCACCGTCGTCTCGGCGATACCGAGCTTGGCCGCAATGTCGGGAACCCCGCCGATCTCGACGATCGCCATCAGCACGCGCAATTCGGACGGCGTCAGCCTGAACGCCACTGCGATCGCATCGGGCACGAGCGATGACACCATCGTGGCCCTTTGAACGAAGAGCACGATGGCAGCTCCGTCACGCGGCAGATGGCGCTCCCGCCTCAGCGGAACGGCATGGAGCAGATAATGATGTCCGTCGGACGATGTCACGAGCTCGATCTGACGGCGACCGTTTGAATGAGTTCCTGCATCCGCGGAAAATTCGAACAGGCCGCGGAATATTTTGTCAGCTTGGGTGTTGCGGCCAACTATTCTGTCGCCGACCATTGCGAGGAGATTGGCGTCGACGAAGAGCTGACGGCACGACGCGTTGGCATGGACGACTCTCCCTTCTGCGTCGAGCAGGCAGATCGCCGTGCTCAGTCCGTCCAGGACATCGGCAAGATCGTCCACGGTATGCGAGCGCGCCCTGATCTGGCGACCCATGACCCGCGACCGCTGGATGTGAGGCGCGAGCAGGCGCATACGCTCGCGCATCGCGTCGTCGACGGTCCCGCGGGACCGGTGACGCAGCACCTGCAAGATCGTGGTGCGCGCGACCGTTTTCTCGAGCGTCACGGTTGCGAGGTCTATCGCTCCCTGCGGCTCCACCCACTCTCGGTAGAAGCTGCTTGCCTCGAAGTCGGACTGGGGCATGATGTCGGCCACGCCGACCGTCTGGCCCGCGGCGAAGTCGAGATGGCGGTCGAGCAAGGGATCAAGTTCGACATATCTGTCGCGATAGAGCTGGCGGAACCGCGTGTCCGTGCCAAAATGCTCGTGGATCTCGATCGAGAGCCTGGCTGCATCCCTGGACAGGATGGTCGCGGCACATCCACCGACGAAATTCGAAACCTGCTCCAAGGCGGCGCTCCGCAGCGCGGGATTGGCCGCTGCATCGTAGATCTCGCCGACGAGCGACGAGAACCGGTTTGCCTGGAGGATCGTCATCGGATGGACGATGGGGTCTGCGTGTTGCCCCGGTGGCGAGGGGGACGAGCGCGTCGGGAACTGAGGGAGGCAGGCCGGCCGATCGCCGCCTTGGACGGAGAAAAAATGCGACAGCGCAATGCTGGAATATCGAACATCATCCTTGCGTAACGTCAACCGCAGGATGCGGCTTGGACGTTTCCGCCAAAGACTAGGATTAATGCGAACAGCGACCGGACAGTGTGCGAAGAGTCACGCGCCCGCTCGCGGTTATCGCCTGCTGTCGCCCGCCCGCCTTGCGGACCGGCCTCTGCGACTTACTTCCGGTTCTCCTCGCAGAATTTCAGCGCGGCGAGCGCCTCGCCGGCGCGCGGGATCTGCATCTCGATGCTGTCCTCGTCATCGTCCTCGAAATCGAGCGTGAGACGCCTGGCCTTGGAGAGGCGATCCATGATCGCCTGGTCGAACTCGAAGATGCCGCGCACGGTGGTCTTGTCCATCACCTCCCACTTCGCCTTCTTCATGATATCGGCGTCATCGGTGGCGACGTCGGCCCGGAGGATCTCGCCGACCTTGTCCCACTCCCAGCCGTCGTAGATCATCACGATCACGATGGCCTTGTCGGAATAGGTGATGACGATGACGTAGTCGCGGTTCTCGTCCTCCTTGTCCTTGTAGCCGCGGCTCGCATTGCAATGCGTATCCTGCGTACGCTTCTCGATGGTCCAGTCGCCGACCTTGGATTGTTGCGCCAGCGCGGGCCTCGAGCTCAAGGCGGCTGCGCTCAAGGCGCCTGCGAGCATTCCGGCGGCGAGAAGGAATCGTCTCATGTCGGCCTCCAGCGTGTTCCCGAGGCCGAGATGACCACCTCTGCCGACGACCCGCAAGGGCTTCAGGCCGCGGGCAAGGCCAGCGGCAGGCGGCTTGCGTCCTAGGCTCGCCGCGGCACGATCGCGATCGGGGTGAAGGTGTAAACCTCCTCGCCGTTCTGGTTGAACATCGTCCATTTCACCAGCGCGATGCCCTGCGGCTTCGACTTCGACGGCGTCAGGCTCATCACTTGGCCGACCAGATGCAGGCGGTCATTGGGCCGCACCGGAATGGTCCAGCGCAGCCCGTCGACGCCCGCGCCGATCAGCGGATGCGGACCGAAGGGCCGGGTCTGGATCGCGAGGTTCATGGCAATCGCGGCGGTGTGCCATCCTGATGCAGCGAGCCCATTGAACAGGGTCCCCTTGGCGGCCTCGTGGTCGAGGTGCATCGGCTGCGGATCGAACTCGGCCGCGAAGCGCTTGATGTCGGCTTCGGTGACCTCGACCTCCGGCGATTTGAACCGCATCCCGATGCTGAGATCGTCGAACCACTCGACCTGCGCCATGATTTTGCCTCGCAAAGCAGGACCGCCCGCGAAGACGCGCGGCCCGAAGGAATTGAACTAAAAGCGCGATGTAGCGGGCCTGCCGCGCACAAACCAGCCCAGGGTTCCCCGCGAAACCCCTTTTCCGGTGCGACGAAACACGCCTGAAACAGATGGCCGGTTATCTGGTTGTCAAAATCATACAGGGACGGCCACCATGCAATTCCTTCTCAATCTGATCCTGGACTATTCCTGCTGCCAAAATCTCGTCGCCCAGCCGCCGCGGGAGGATGAGCTATGATCGAGCTGATCTCCGCCCTCCTCGCCCTTTGCAGCATCGGCGTCTTCGCGGCGCATGCGCTGGATGCCTATCGCACCACGCACTCCTGAGCGCCCTGCGCTAGAACGGCCGCCGGTAAAAATGCTCCGAATGCGTTGCCGGCGGAAACCTGTTGGCGAGCGCCAGCGCTGACTTTTCATCCGTCTCGAGCGCGATCTTCTGCGCGAGCATCACGTCGCCGGGCACGAGGAAGCCTGTCGGGACGAAGCACCATCCCATCGTTGCCATGCCGGCGTCGTCGATTTCGTGGACGTTGGCGGCCGTGCCGTAGTGGATGCGATACCTCTTGCCGGTATCGCAGCCGATCACGTCGAAATACCGGTGCTGCTCGAACTGGGCGCGCTGCGCCGGTGACAGCCAATCGGCCAGAAGCCGACGGCCGCGCGCATCCGGCGTGTTCTCGCCGAAGAAGCGACGGTAGAGTTCGCGCAGCGCATGCAAACGAGCACGCGCTGGCGCGCGGAACCGGAGTGCCGCGAACATGGGCAGCTCAGATCAACCGCCGACCAAGCGGGGATAGAACAGCGTTTCCTGCGCGGTCGGGTCGAACGATTTGATACGGGTCACTTCGCCGGGCCCGGTACGGAAGGCGGCGGTGAAGCCGGCTCCGGTCAGCTCCCGAAAGCGCTGTTCGGCCCGCGCCAGCGCTTCGGCATTGCCAGGATCAAACTCGTGGCGTGTGTCGCCAGTCTGGTCCATCACGATCTGGGTTGCCATGTTGAGTCTCCTCATGCCCAGCCCTGAATCTGATCAAAGCAAACCTCATGCCGTCAGTTCCTGATAGCAACAACTTTCTCGCGCCGGCGCATCACGCCTTGCTGAGCAAGAGCGTTTTCGAGCGAAGTGGATGCCGGTTCGCGTCAAGAAAACGCATCAAAACAAGCATCGAGAGCCCCGTTTGAAACGGGGCTCTCGTCAGCGCGAGGCGGCCGTTCCGCCCTCGTCGATCTGTCGTCCCATCAACGCAATTGCCTTCTGATAGACGCCGGCCGCATTCCAGGCCTCGATCGCGGCGAAATTCGGCTCGCCCGGCTGGTAACCGGCTCCCGCACGCCAGCCATGGGCCTTCAGGAAATTCGCGGTCGAGTTCAACGCATTGGCGGCAACCTCGAGATTGCCGGTGCCATAGGCCAGGATGTTCTTGGGCATGAACTGGGTCTGGCCGACCTCGCCATGCATGGAGCCGCGGGTCGCGCCCGACAGGGTGCCGCGGTCGATCAGCTTCAGCGCGGCATAGAGCTGGTCGGTGAAGAACTCGGGGCGACGGCAGTCATAGGCAAGGGTCGCGATCGACGACAGCATGTTCTGGTTGCCGCGCTGGCTGCCGAAGCCGGTCTCCATGCCCCAGATCGCGATCAGCGGCCCGGGCGGAACGCCGTAGCGCTGCTGGATCGAGGCGAACAGGGCCGCCTGCGACTGCTTGAGCTGCCGCCCCTTGGCGACGATCGTTGTGGCGCCGCGCTTGGCCAGGAACTGGTCGAGCGACAGCGAGAAGCTGCGCTGGCCGCGGTCGGCTGCGATGGTCGCGCTGGCGTAGTTCGTCTGCATCAGGGCCGAGATCGCGGTCGGGCCGATGCCCTTGCCCTGCGCCTCTGCACCGAACTCACGCTTCCAGCCTTCGAACCCGGCCGGCGAGCTGCCGCATTGCGCGGCGTTGGCCGCAGGCAAAGAGAGAAGCAGCGCGGCCGCGCCGATCACCGCCGTCGCCACAATCCTGCCCTTGATCATTGCTCGTTCCTCTCCTTAGGGCGCGACCGGCTCGCGCACGCGCATGATCCTACGTCGGTTGCGATCGCTCAAGTCCCGACAGGACCAATCGATCCAAGCAAAGCTCTTGACACCGGCAAGTCGCGACGTCCGCAAGTCACCCAGCCTCCGCTCCCAGCAGGAAATCCACCATGATGCTCTGGTGCTGCTGATACATGTCGGTACCGGTCCCCGTGACACAGCCGATCTTGCGGGCCGCGGCGATGAAGGGGGAGACTTCGGGCCTGGTGATGACGCAGCCGCAATAGGCGGCTGGCGCAAGGCGCGCGACGTCGACCGGCAGCGGGTCGCCGTCCTTCATCCCGGCGGGCGTCGCATTGGCGACGAAGTCGAAGCCGGCGGGGTCCATGGTGCCGGTCCGCACCGGCGCTTTGCCGAGCCCATTGAGCCTGCCGATCAGCGCGTCGCGGCGCTCGGCCATGCTGTCGTGAATGGCGAGCTCGCCGACGGCGGCCTCGACCAGCGCGAGCGCGATCGCCGAGCCGGCGCCGCCGACCAGAAGGGCGCGCATGCCGCTGGGATCGATCCCCTTTGCCCGCGCCGCGCCGACGAAGCCGAGGCCATCCACCATATCGCCATGCCATGAGCCGTCGGCGCGCCGGCGCATCAGGTTCACGGTGCGCAGGAAGTGCGCCCGATCGGTCGCACTCGTGCAGGCCTGGTAGCAGGCAAATTTGTGCGGGATGGTCACGACGATGCCGTCGAGATTTTTCAACCGCGCCGCCACCGAGAGGAAGTCGGGCAAATCCCCCGGGGCGACCTGAACGGGCACGAGAATGCCGTCGTGCCCCCGTGCGGCGAAGGCGGCTGACACGCCCGCGGGCGAGCGCACCTGCGCGATGGGATCACCGACGATGACGTGGAGACGCGTGGCGCCTGACGGGGCCGGGATCATGCCGCTCACACCGGAACCGGGGCGCCGCCCGCCTCCGCGGCCGTCCCGTAGGTCAATTCCAGTCCATCCAGATTGCCCTCCTTGCGCCACTTGTCGAGCAGCCGCAGGAACGCCACCGGCCCGCGCCAATATTGGCTGTTTCTTGCCGCGATCGGATCGAACACGCCCTCGTTGTTGTAATAGCCGGGCGTGCATTCGGCCAAGTAAGTCTGACGGCCGAGCGCGGCTTTCACGACCTCCTCGACCCAAGCGCTCTCGGCAGCGAGCGTCGGCTCCAGCGTTCTGGCGCCGCGCTTGCGCGCCTGATCGATCACATAGGCGATGTGCTGCGACTGCTCGTCGATGATGTGCGGGAAGTTGGCGCTCTGGCCGGCCTGCACCGTGACGATCAGGAAGCAGTTCGGGAAGCCGCGGCTGTAGAAGCCGTGCATCGTCCTGACGCCGTCGCGCCAGCGCTCGGACAGGCTCATGCCGTCGCGGCCATAGACCTCGAAGCCCATGCGGCGGGCGTAATCGGTGCCGACCTCGAAGCCGCTGGCATAGATCAGGCAGTCGAGCTCATAGGCCTTGCCATCGACGATCACGGCATTCTCCGTGATGCGCTCGACGCCCTGCCCTTTGGTATCGACGAGATGCACGTTGGGGCGATTGAAGGTGTCGAGATATTCGTCGTGGAAGCACGGCCGCTTGCAGAACGCCTTGTACCAGGGCTTGAGCGCGGCCGCGGCCGCCTCGTCCTTCACCACGGCATCGACGCGCGCGCGGATCTCCTCCATCTTGCGGTAGTCGGCCTGCTCGATGACCTTCAACGCCTCCTCCAGCGAGGTCACCGGCTGTGGCTGGCGGCGCGGCGCGAGCAGGATCTCGCCAAGCAGGCCGGTCCAGCCATCCTGGACCAGATCCTGCTCGAACGGCTCGCCCGAGATCACCGCGGTGAAATTGTCCATGCGCTCGCGCTGCCAGCCGGGCCCGAGGCTCTGCGCCCAGCTCTGATCCGTCGGCCGGTCGTCGCGCACGCCGATCGCCGACGGCGTGCGCTGGAAGACATAGAGCTCCTTCGCCGAGCGGCCGAGATGCGGCACGCATTGCACGGCGGTGGCGCCGGTGCCGATGATGCCGACGCGCTTGTCGGCAAGGCCGGCGAGACCGCCTTCAGCCGTACCGCCGGTGTAGGCGTAGTCCCAGCGGCTGGTGTGAAAGCTGTGTCCCCCAAAACTCTCGATGCCGGGAATGCCCGGCAGCTTCGGCCGGCTCAGCGGGCCGCCGGCCAGAATGACGAACCGCGCGCGGATGCGATCGCCGCGATCGGTCTCGACCAGCCAGCGCGCCTCCCGCTCCCGCCATTCCATGCGCGAGATGACGGTCTGAAACAGCGCGCGCTCGTACAGGCCGAAGTGGCGGCCGATGCGGCGGGAGTGTTCGTAAATCTCCGGCGCCCGCGCATATTTGCGCACCGGCATGTAGCCGGTCTCCTCCAGCAGCGGCAGATAGATGTAGCTCTCGGTATCGCAGGCCGCACCGGGGTAGCGATTCCAGTACCAGGTGCCGCCGAAGTCGGCGGCCTTTTCCACGATACGAAAATCCGCGATGCCGGCCTCGCGCAGGCGCGCGCCGCAGAGCAGGCCGCCGAAGCCGCCGCCGACGATGAGCACTTCGGTCGCTTCGCTGACGGCCTCGCGCGCAAATCCGGGATCGGCCCAGGGATCGTCGAGATAGCGGCCGAAATCGCCTGATACCTCGACATATTGCGCCTTGCCCTCGGCGCGCAGACGGCGATCGCGCTCGTCGCGATAGCGCGCGCGAAGTGCGGAAAGATCGACCGTAGGTGCGCCGGCTGCGCCGGTCTTGTGTCTTTCCGCTGACATCCATTTCCTCCACGACAGACGCTGCTTCGCCGGCAGCTCTCCTCACGTTAGCCCTGAAAAAGTGACGCATGCAATCACGTCTGCCGTTTTTTGCGTGAACGGCGCGTGACGTTCCGGTAACCTCGCGCGCAAATCACAAGCGCCATGCAACGACATGGCGATCCGGAGGAAATGATGCAGGGATTGATGATGGACATGCCGCTCCTGATCAGCGGCCTGATCCAGTACGCCGCCGACTATCACGGCGAGGCGGAGATCGTCGCGCGCGAGATCGAGGGCGACATCCATCGCTACACCTATGCGGACGCTCACCCACGCATCAAGCGCATGGCGCTGGCCTTGAAGCGTCTCGGCATGAAGCAAGGCGACCGCGTCGGCACGCTGGCCTGGAATACCCACCGCCATTTCGAGATGTTCTACGCCGCGCCGGGCATGGGCTATGTGCTGCACACCGTCAATCCGCGCCTGTTTCCCGAGCAGCTCGTCTACATCATCAACCACGCCGAAGACCGCCTGCTGTTCGTCGACCGCGCCACGCTGCCGATCGTCGAGGCGATCGCGCCGCAATTGAAGACGATCGAGGCTTACGTCGTGATGTCCTCGCGCGAGCGGATGCCGGAGACGAAGCTTGTAAACGTCCATTGCTACGAGGAGCTTCTCGGACGAGAGAACGACGCCGGCTTCACCTGGCCGGAGTTCGACGAAAAATCCGCCTCCACCATCTGCTACACCTCGGGGACGACGGGAAATCCCAAGGGCGTGATCTATTCGCACCGCGCCGCGATCCTGCAGACCATGACCTGCTGCAATTTCGACTTCCTTCCGGGACACATCGAAGGGGTACGCGAGGTGATGATGCCGATGGCGCCGCTGTTCCACGGCAATGGCTGGAATATGCCGTTCACCGCGCCCTACACCGGCTCGAAGCTGGTGCTGCCCGGCCGCAACTATGAGCCGGACAAGCTGTATGAATTGCTCGAAGGCGAGAAGGTGACGCTGTCGGCGGGAGTGCCGAGCTTCTGGCTGATCCTGCTCGACTGGCTCGGCCGCACCGGCAACAGATTCTCCACCCTGCGTGCAACGCTGTCGTCGGGCTCGGCCCCGCCGCGCGCCATGGTCGAGAAGCTGAAGCGCGACTACAACATCGACTACATCCAGGCCTGGGGCATGACCGAGGCTCTGGGCTGCTCGATGCCGGGCCTGCGTCCCGGCTCGGAGCACCTCAGCGACAAGGAGAAGTTCGACCGCCGACAGGTCTCGGGCCGGGCCTGTTTCGGCACCACCTTGCGCATCGTCGACGACGGCGGCGTTGAGCTGCCGCGCGACGGCAAGACCGTCGGCCACCTGCGCGCCCGTGGTCCCTGGGTCGCCTCGGGCTATATGAAGCTCGACGAAGGCCTCGACCGCGACGGCTGGCTGATCACCGGCGACATGGCCGTGATCGACCCGCAGGGCCACGTCACGCTGACCGACCGCTCCAAGGACGTGATCAAGTCCGGCGGCGAGTGGATCTCCTCGATCCAGCTCGAGGACGTCGCCTTGTCTCATCCCGACGTGCTGCAAGCTGCCGTGGTCGCGATTGCGCATGAGAAGTGGCAGGAGCGCCCCCTGCTCCTCGTGGTTCGCAAGAAGGGCGCGACCGTCGACGGCAAGGCGCTGCTCGACCACATGCGCCCGAAGATCGCGAGCTGGTGGATGCCTGACGCCGTCGAGTTCCTGGACGAATTCCCGATGACCGGCACCGGAAAGGTGCTCAAATCGGCGTTGCGCGAGAAGTTCAGGGAATACCGCGTCGCTTGAAGCGGCACGCGATCACGCTGAAGTCCGCGCCGTCCATCGATCAAGGAGACGTAAGATGCTTTACCCGATGTCGCCCAAAGTCGTCGAGCTCAAGCGCAAGCTCGAAAGCTTCATGGACCGGCACATCTATCCCAATGAGGAACGGTTCTACCGCGAGGCCGAGGAGCTCGGGCCCTGGAAGGTCTATCCCGTCGTCGAAGAACTGAAGCCGCTCGCGCGCGCGGAAGGCCTCTGGAACCTGTTCCTGCCGGAATCGAGCCACGGCGCGGGCCTCACCAATCTCGAATATGCCCCGCTCTGCGAAGTGATGGGCCGTTCGCATCTTGCGCCCGAAGTGTTCAACTGCTCGGCGCCCGACACCGGCAACATGGAGGTGCTGGAGCGCTACGGCACGAAAGAGGACAAGGAGCGCTGGCTGAAGCCGCTGCTCGCGGGTGAGATCCGCTCCTGCTTCGCGATGACCGAGCCTGCGGTCGCCTCGTCCGACGCGACCAACATCGAGAGCTCGATCGTGCGCGACGGCGACCATTACGTCATCAACGGGCGCAAATGGTACACCACCAACGCGACCGACCCGCGCTGCAAGATCTGCATCTTCATGGGCAAGACCGATCCTGACAATCCGGACCGCCACAAGCAGCAATCCATGATCCTGGTGCCGATGGATACATCAGGCATCGAGGTGAAGCGTCCTCTCCCCGTGTTCGGCTTCTACGGCGTGCCCGACCGCGCCTCCGAGGTCGTCTTCACCAATGTGCGGGTCCCGAAGGAGAACATGCTGCTCGGCGAAGGCCGCGGCTTCGAGATCGCGCAGGGGCGCCTCGGCCCCGGCCGCATCCACCACTGCATGCGCCTGATTGGCTTGTCTGAACGCACGCTGGAAAAGATGTGCCGCCGCGTGCGCAGCCGCGTCGCCTTCGGCAAGCCGGTCTCCGAGCAGACAGTGACGCAGGAGCGCATCGCGGAATCCCGCATCATGATCGAACAGGCCCGGCTGCTGACGCTCAACGCCGCCTACGCCATGGACACGGTCGGCAACAAGGTGGCGAAAAGCGAGATCGCGATGATCAAGGTCGCCGTGCCCAACATGGCCTGCCAGGTCATCGACTGGGCGATCCAGGCCCATGGCGGCGGCGGCACCTCGAACGATTTCGGCCTGACTCAGGCCTATGCCACCGCACGTTTGCTGCGCCTTGCTGACGGCCCGGACGAGGTACACAGGAACCAGATCGCACGGTTCGAGCTGAAGAAGTATTCAAATGCCTGAGGGGACGTTGGCCTCAGCAAGCATCGAAGCCAACGCATTGAGATCGGAGTCTAATCGAAGCTTGGCGGCTCATCGATGGATACCGGCACATTCTTCTGCTTCGTAATTGCTTCGAGCATTGCGTTGAAGATTATGATCGGCAGGTAAAACATAAGCATGATCGTATTCCTCCTGCTGTGACAACCTTGGCTCGCGGGGCCAAGTTCCTCAAATTGACACTCGCTGGCCGCGGAACATTCTCTTGGCTTACTTGACTACCGATGAAACCGGGTCTCAAAGAGTATCAGGAACGCATCGCGTCAATCGCATGAGCGATCAACACCATTGCGCTCGCAGCGATGATAAGCACAAGCAACCAACTCACGTCCGCCTCCAACGCTGGAAGTGAACGCGCTCATCCATGCACAGTCAAAAACCATCGGTCTGGAACCGCTATTCAGCGGCTCGCTGATGTTTCGCGGCAACAAGAGCATCCGCAGTCGGCCCTATCGGCAGAATGCCAAAAGGAGCAACGCGCCGACGACGCAGGCTGCTAGGACTAAAAACCAAACGCCCATACGCTCCCCCGACTCACACACGCGAATCAGGATTAGCCCTACGATTTGGCATTGAAACGCTTATTGCCGGCTTTTCCCCAAGCCAGGCGCGATCCATCTGCTCGATGCGCTAGTCCAATACCTCCACCGTCGCGGAGCGACCGGCGACCAGCGACATGTTCTCCGGCACCGGATCGAGCGCGATGCGCACCGGAACACGCTGTGCCAGCCGCACCCAACTGAAGGTCGGGTTAACATTGGCGAGCATGCTGGCTCCCTCGGCGCGGTCGCGGTCCTCGATGCCGGCGGCGATGCTCTCGACGCGGCCTGACAGCGTGACCTTCTCGCCCATCAGGCGGACCCGCACCTTGTCACCGGTGCGGATGCGCGCGAGCTTTGTCTCCTCGAAATAGCCTTCCACATGCAGCGTGTCGGTATCGACCAGCGCCATCACGCCCTTCCCGGCCGTGACGTAGGCGCCGGGGCGCAGGTCCATGTTGGTGATCACACCGTTCACGGAGGCATGGACCTCGCTGCGGTCGAGGTTGAGCTGCGCCAACGCACGATCGGCCACGGCTTGATCGAAGGCCGCCTTGGCCTGGAGCTGGGTGGCGAGAACTTGCTCCTGCTTCTGCTGCGACACCGCGTCGGTCGTCAGCGCGTTGTAACGCTTCAGATCGGCATTGGCCTGATCGAGCGTCGCCTGATGACCCGCAACCGACGCCTCGGCCTGGCGCAGCGCCAGCGCGAAACGTTCGCGGTCGATCCGGAACAGCACGTCGCCGCGGCGGACCTTCTGGTTGTCCTTGACCAGCACCTCGGTCACGAATCCGGACACGTCGGGCGCGACCTGGACCACGTCGGCGCGGACGCGGCCGTCGCGGGTCCAGGGCTGCTCCATGTAGTAGACCCAGAGCTCGCGGCCCACTGCGAGCGCGGCGACGACAACGATGACGGTCAGCGCGAGGCGGCCGAGCCAGGCAAAATTGCCCTTCATGAAAGATACTCCGAGAGGTAGACGACGCCGCCGAGAAGGCAGACGAAGATCGAAAAATCGAACAGCGCACGGTGCCAGACCAGCCGGTAGAGGTCGAAGCGCTGCATGAGCCGGCGCAGAATCGCGCTGAGGACGTAAGCGACAATGATCCACAGCAGCAGCGACGGCACGAGCACGCCGTAGATGTCGATCACATATCTCATGCCGCAACACTTTCTGCGCGCGGCCGATAAGCCGGCGCGTCCGGAAACAAGCCACGCCTGATGCCGACGAGACCTATCAGGGCGTCTTCGCGCGCGCTGTCATTGGGATCCTTCACCGCCTGGGCCAGCGCCCGGTCGACGCTGGTCAGCAGCTCGGCCGGCATTCCGTCGCCGGCGTAGCCGCGACAGGCGACGGCGAGCCGATCGAGCATGTCGTCGATGACGGCAATGGTGGATGCCGCAAGCCCGTAACGCGCGCGGCGCAGGTCGATGATGTTGATCCCGATACGAAGCTGGACGAGGCTGTCGGTATCGCGGCGATCGCTCTCCGACAGAAACGCGATACGCTGCACCAGAAGCCCGAGCCGGTGCAGCATGAGACCCGCAAACTCCGCGCGGTCGCGCTTGCCGCGCCGTTCGGCGGCGACCGCGATCGACTTCCAGTTCGACAGCACCAGGCGATTGGCGATCCATTCCGCGCCGACGCCGCGCGCGATCCGCGTCACGATCTCGGCGACGACGATGCCGACGAAGAAGGCAACGGCGGAATTGGCGTAGGACGCAAAGTCCGCGCTGTAGGTCGACTGGATTGCAAGCAGGGTTGCAGTGTTGGCCGCGAGCGCCGTCCCGGTTCCCGCCGTAGCCGGACGGCCGATCAAGAAGCCGTAGAGCAGAAAGGTCGGCGCGAGTGCGACCACCAGGACCTCGATATGGGAGATCGCAGGGACCACCGCGAACAGATAGACCGCAACGACGACGATGGCGACCAGCGACCACCGACCAAAACTGCGAATGAAGCGCGCGGGCTCGTCTTGCGCGGCGAAGAACGAACATGCGACCGCCGCCATCATCGGCGCCGACGCGCCGTCCGGCCAGCCGGTCCCGATCCAGAACGCGCAGCAGATCAGGATGGCCACGACCGCGCCGGCCGCCGACCACAATGCAAGGCCGCGGTCGCGGTGGCGGACGGGCGCGGCACCGGCCTCGGAATGAAAGGCCAGGTCGATCGTTGCAACATCGCGGTTCTCTGCAATCGCCTCGGTCAGCGCACGGCAATCGCGCGAGAGGTCGACCAGCTCGCGCAACCGCAACAACAGGCTGGTGGTGATGATCCGTTCCCAGTCGGCGCCGTCATCGAGCACCGCCTGCTGCTCCGAGATCGCGGCCCGGATTCGCTCGGCCGGCTGGCGCGCGCCGACATCGCTCGCGATCCATTGCGCGAGATCCTCCAGGAGCCGTTTCAGCCCGGGTTGCCGCCGCAAGGCCTCCTCGCCGAGCGCCGCCAGCCGGTCCTCCAGTGAGGCGATCACCGGCAACAGCGTCAGCATGCGCAGCCGGATTTCACCGAGGCCGGTCACCGCATTGCGATCGGTCAGCCGGTCATAGGCGAGATGGGTGGAGAGCGTGTCGATCTCGACGATGTCGGTCGCCAGCTTGAGGCGCTTGGCGCGATGCGTTTCGCTGGTGCCCTCGCGCAACAGCACGACCTGGCTGAGACGGCGCGCGTCCGCCAGCCAGGCGTCGACCCGGTGAGCCACAGCAGGCGCGACGCTGCGGGGAAATACGATGGTCGAGACCAGGCTGGCACAGATGATACCCAGCGAGATTTCCTCAAGCCTTGCCACCGCAGTGTCAAAGATCGCGCCGGGCTCCGACACCGAGGGAAAGCCGATCAGCGCGACCGTGTATCCGGCCAGCATGAAGACGTAGCTGCGCGGCGTGCCGTCGAGCAGCGAGAGATAAAGACAGAGCCCGACCCAGAGCGCGATGGCGAGGCAGAGGAGTTCCGGCGCATCGATCAGGTTCGGCACCAGCGCGACCGTCATGGCCGCGCCAGCCAGCGTGCCCATCACCCGGAAGAACGCCTTCGAGCTGGTCGCGCCCGCCAGCGGCTGCGAGGTGATGTAGACTGTCGCCATCGCCCAATAGGGCCGCGGCAGGTCCATGGCGAGCGCGATGACGAGCGCCAGCATCGACGCGGCGAACGTCTTCAAAGCGAAAACGTGGTCCGCGTGGCGGACCAGGAACGGCTCGTCTGCGCGCATGACTATTTCGACTCTGCAAACGTCCTGGCAAACATCTTGGCTTCATGCAGGCGACCGGCCCGCTGCTCGATGCGCTGGAGCGTCTCGAAGGTTATCGCAAGTTCATCCGCGCCGATATCCTTGAGCAGGCTTGCCCGCACCCTACGCAGCACGCGATTGGTCTCCTCGACCTTCGCCTCGCCCGCCTTCGTCAGATGTAGCGTTTTGGCACGCCGGTCGGTCGGGTCCTCGCGGCGCTCCACCAGGCCTTCGGCCTGGAGCAGGTCGATCAGACGCACCAGCGATGGCCCCTCGATGCCGAGCTCGTCGGCAAGCACGCCCTGACGCACGTTCTCACCCTGGCGCGACAGCAGCAGCAGCGGAATCGCGGTCGCATAGGACAGGCCGTGATCGGACAAGGCCTGATCGGACTCGCGCCGCCACATCCTGCCGAGGCGCGTGATGAGCCGGCCGATTTCGGCATGGATAAAGCCTTGCGAGGGTGCCATGCAAATTAGATAGGACGCGAACTATTAGCCTGCAACTATATAACCCGACGTAGCGCGATCGATCACGCAAATGCGAACGGGGACGACGCAGGATGGGACCGGGTTCCGCGACTGAGATGCGAGAGGAGATAGCGGGCGAGAGCGCGCTGGCGCTCATCCCGACCTTCGTCGTCGTAGCCGTGGATGCCACGGGAATGGGAATCATCCTGCCGCTGTTGCCATTCTATTCGCAGCGACTTGGCGCCACGCCCTTCCAGCTCGGCGCGCTGATCTCGGTCTATGCCGTTTGCCAGCTCGTTGCCGGCCCCGTGGTCGGCATGCTCTCGGACCGCTACGGTCGCAGAAAGGTCCTGCTGGTCAGCCAAATCGGGACGTTCATTGGATTTGTGCTGCTGGCATTGGCGGGCAACCTGACAATGGTGTTCCTGGCGCGCATCGTCGACGGCCTGACATCAGGCAACATCTCGGTCGCTCACGCCTACGCCGCCGAGCACAGCGCGCCGGCAACGCGCAAGCAGGCGCTCGGCATGACCAGCGGCGCGATCGGAACCGGGCTGCTGCTCGGCCCCGCGCTGTCGAGCTTCCTCGTGCACTATGGCCAGACCGCGCCAGTCTGGGCTGCGGCGGCGCTCTCGCTGATCAGCATTTTCGCGACCATCGCCCTGCTCCCGCCCGATCATCCGGCCTCCGAGCCGCTCTACCAGCATCGCGTGCCTGAGCCGACGCTGACGCGCAGCCTGCTCGGCATGCGCTACGCCTGGCGACTGCTCGGCCTGCTCATCGTCTTCTTCTTCGTCAATTCGATGTTCCTGTCGCAGATCGGCCTGTTCCTCTCGGCGCGGTTCTCTTGGGACGGGCATCCCTTCGGGGCACGCGAGCTCGGCTGGATGTTCGCCTATGCGGGCTTCATCAACATGATGGTCCAGGGACTGTTGATCGCGCGCGCGAACCTGATCGCTTCCGACCGCGCCATCGTGATGGCAGCGTTCGCCTGCATGGGCCTTGGATTCGCGGGGTTGGCGGCCGGCAACAATGTCAGCCTGCTCGCGATCTATCTGACGCTGATCATCGTGGGCACCATGTTCGCCCGCAGCACGCTGACCGCGGAATTGTCGCGCTCGACCGCGGTCAACCGTCAGGGCATGATCATGGGCCTCAATCAGTCCCTGATGTCGGGCGCAAATATCAGCGCCCCGCTCTTGAGCGGCGCGCTGATCGGTCATCGGCTGTTCGCGACCTGGGCGCTGGCGATGGCTGCGATTGCAGCAATCGGCGCGGCGCTGGCCGGCCAGTTACTGGATACGCCGCGGACGCGCTAACTTAGATCAAGCTGAGCTCGCAGTGCCCACCTCTCCCCAGCGGGGAGAGGTGAAAACCACCCTCGCCTCAGTTCACCACATAGACATCCGGATCGGCGCTCGAGCTCGGCTTCTTGTAGGCATTGCGCAGGGCCGGCGACATCGGGACGTTGTAGTTGAGGCCGTTCGGCGGCGTCGGCGATTCCAGCCACTTCCTGTAAAGCACCTCGATCTCCGGGCTTGCGTAGAGCTCTGCCGTGGCGCGATCGGCGAGTGCCTTGAACGGCGCGTCCTCCCGCCGCAGCATGATCCCGTAGGGCTCCGGCTTCGAGAACGTCTCTTCGCTGATCATGAACAGCGCCGGCTCCTTGGAGCGCGCAATCGCGACCGCGAGCTGGACGTCATCGAGCGCGTAGGCCTGGGCGCGGTCGGTCTCCAGCAGCAGGAAGGCCTCGGCCTGGTCCTTGGCCGGCATGATGTTGATGCCGAGAGTGCGCTCGGTGTTGACCTTGGCGAGCTGGGTCAGGTTGACCGACCCGGCCACTGCCGTGACCGCCTTGCCCTTGAGATCGTCGATGGTGTTGATCTTGGCGGCCTTCTTCGCAGCAAACCGCGTCGCGCTGAGGAAGTGCGTGTTGGTGAAGGCGACCTGCTTCTGGCGGTCGGCGTTGTTGGTGGTCGCCGAGCAATGCAGGTCGAGCGTGCCGTTGACCATCAGCGGGATGCGGTTCGACGACGTCACCGCGAGAGTCTCGACGGCGATGTCGGGCATGCCAAGCTGCTTCTTCACGGCGTCGACGATCTTCAGGCAGATGTCCATGGCAAAGCCGACCGGCTTCTGGTTTCCGTCCAGATAGCTGAAGGGAACGGACGCCTCCTGATAGCCGAGCGTGATCTTCTTCGTCTCCTTGACCTTCTGGAGCGTGCCCGACAGGTCTTCGGCTGAAGCTGCGCCCGCAAGACATGTCAGGGCCAGGATAACGGTGGGTAAGCGCATCGGCTGCTCCTCAAGGGGGTCGTCGACTCGTGTCGAGACGCGATCGCGGCGGTGATAGCCCAGACATGCGCCAGCCGCCAGACGAGGCCGCGTCTACCAGCTATCGCGACTTTCGATATGACGCGCGGCAGTTGTCTCTGGCGGAGCGGCTCGGCCCGGGCACCGAGATAGCCCTTACGCGTCGATGCTCCGTTGGACCAGGATGCGCTCCGCGCTGTCGTTCCAGACGTCCATTTTGGTGATCTTGCCGTTCCGCACCACGAAGCGATCGATGTAACGGTTGCCCTCGAACGGTGTACCGTCCTTCCACTCGCCGTAAAGCGTGCCGACGCTATAAACGATGGTTTCGCCATCGCCGGGGCAGACGTCGAATCGGTCCATCTTCTTCTTGACCCAGCGGTAGCGCTTGGCGTTGAAGCCTGTCGGGCCGCGCGGATGATCGAACTCGCGTCCGCCGGTGAAGGTAATCACCGTACCCGGCGCCATATAGGCTGCCGCAGCATCGGGATCAGGGATCATCGATGCCGTAAGATAGGCTTCCACAATCGCGGCATCGGACAACGGAGCGGTTTCGGCTCGTGCGGCAACGGACATGCTAATTCTCCCGGGTTTGCGGAATACTAACGCCACTCCCGCGAACTCCGTGCATATATTTTGAACATTTCCTTCGCTAGACTGCCGACAATCTGGAGCCGCCAATCTCGGCCGATTGCCTAAATTCCGCCCGCAAGTGCCATGACCAGTCAGACCGCCTTCGACCTGATCTTCCGGAACGCGCTGTTGCGATCATCCGCCGCACCCGTCGATATCGGCGTGAAGGGCGGCCGCATCGCCGCGATCGAGCCAGGGCTGACCTGCGAGGCCGTCGAGGTCGATGTCGGCGGACACCTCGCTTTGCCCGGCTTCGTCGACACCCACATCCACCTCGACAAGGCCTGCCTGCTCGGCCGCTGCGGGCACAATCACGGCAGCGTCTCGGAGGCGATCCGTGCCGTTGCCGGGATGAAAAAGGACTTTACGGTCGAGGACGTCTATGCGCGCGGTGCCCGCGTGCTCGAGCGCGCGATCGTGCACGGCACGACGCGCATGCGCACGCATGTCGAGATCGACCCGCGTATCGGCTTGCGTGGCTTCGAAGCTGTCAAGGCGCTCAAGCGCGACTATGTCTGGGCGATCGACCTGTCGCTCTGCGTCTTTCCGCAGGAGGGCCTGACCAACGACCCCGGAGCTGAGGACCTGCTGATCCAGGCGCTGCGCGACGGCGGCGAGACCATCGGCGGCTGTCCCTATATGGACACCGACCCGAATGCTCACCTCGAGCGCATCTTCAATCTCGCGCAGGAATTCGACGTCGACGTCGATCTCCATCTCGATTTCGACCTCGACCCATCCTGGTGGCACCTCGACGAGGTGTGCCGGCAAACCGAGCGGCGCAACTACGGGGGACGCGTGGCGGTTGGTCATGCCACGAAACTCTCCGCGTTGCCGCCGGAGCCGCTGAAAGCTGCCACCGCGCAACTGGCGAAAGCCGGCGTTGCCGTCACCGTGCTGCCCGCGACCGATCTCTATTTGATGGGGCGCGAGGCCACCCACAACGCGCCGCGCGGACTGACGCTCGCCCACAAGCTCGCCGGAGACGGGGTGTTGTGCTCGGTCGCGACAAACAACGTGCTCAATCCGTTCACGCCGTTCGGCGACGCCTCGCTGCTGCGGATGGCGAATTTCTACGCCAACGTCGCCCACGCCTCGGTCAGCGACTTCGACATCTGCCTCGATCTCGTGACCGAACTGCCGGCACGGCTGATGAACCTCGGCGATTACGGCATCAAGGTCGGCAATCCCGCCGATCTCATCGTGCTCGACACGCAAGACAGCCGCTTCGCCATCGCCGAGCTTCCTGATGTCATGATGGGCTTCAAGGCTGGCCGGCAGACTTTTGCGCGGCAGCGGCCCACTCTGTTCAGCCCGGGACGCTGAGCAGCCCTCGCCTTGCCGTGCCTTGCGCCCGCCCCGCGGCCCGCGCAACACTCCGCAGATCATCCAACGGAGGAACCGGATGGCCTTCGACACACTCTTCCTCAACGCACGCTTCGACGGCGGCACCCGCCATCACATCGCGGTCAAGGACGGACGCATCGCCGCAATCACGTCCGTTGACCAGCCACCCGCCGGTGCCGAGACGATCGACCTCAAAGATGCCCTCGTCGTTCCCGGCTTCGTCGAAGGCCACATTCATCTCGACACCAGTTTCTATGGCGACGCCTGGCGGCCGCACAAGCCGTGCACCGACGGATTCAACGTGCACGAACGCGTCGCCTTCCAGGCGCAAAACATGGCCGAGGCCGCGCCGATGGACGTGCGGGCGCGCAACCAGCTCGATCTCTGCATCGGACACGGCACCACGCAGATGCGCAGCCACGTCATGGTCGACGGCTCGGTCGGCTTGAAATCGCTCGAGACGATCCTGCGCGTGCGCGAGGAATACAACGGCCTGATCGACATCCAGCTCGTCGCCTTTCCCCAGAGCGGCATCCTGTCGAGCCCGGGCACGGCGCAACTGCTCGACGAGGCCATCGGGCTTGGCGCCAACCTCGTCGGCGGGCTCGATCCCGCGAGCTTCGATCGCGACGTTGAAAAGCATCTCGACGTCGTGTTCGGCGTCGCCAATAAGCACGGCGTCGACATTGACATCCATCTGCACGACATGGGCACATTGGGCGCCTTCGAGATCGAGCAGATTGCGGCACGCACGCGCGCGCTCGGCATGGAGGGGCGCGTTGCAGTCAGCCACGCCTACGGGCTCGGCGACATCCCCGCGGATTACCTCAAGAAGGTCGCCGACATCCTCGCCCGCTCCGGCGTCGCGATCATGACCAACGCGCCGGGCGCGCGGCCGTTTCCGCCGATCCTCGCCTTGCGCAATGCCGGCGTGACCGTCTTCAGCGGCAACGACAACATCCGCGATTCCTGGTGGCCTTATGGCGACGGCGACATGCTGCGCCGGGCCACGACGCTCGGCTACCGTTCCGGCTTCAACGTCGACGAGGAACTGCGCGCCGCATTCAACGTCGTCACCGCATCGGGCGCAAAGGCGCTCCGGCTCGAAGGCTATGGCCTGCGAATCGGCGCGAAGGCCGATTTCGTGGCGCTGAATGCAGAACACGTTCCCGAGGCCGTCGTCGCGGTGCCGCAAGGGCGCTCCGTCTACAAGGACGGCAGGCTCGTCGCCGCGAACGGCAGGATAGTAGGGAAATCCGGCTGACGACCGGCCGCTTTCCGTTCGATTTTACCGCCAAGATTTCCCAACTTCCGAATACGGTAGAATCCCGGATAGTAGATTCTCTCCGATTCCCGATAGGTGCGCGCATTGCAAGTCCCGCGGTGCCGGTCATAGTAGGGCCTGCACTGAAGTCTGCATTCAACGGGGAAGCATGGACATGTTCAGCGCATTCAGCAGCCATTCCGTTCGAGCGAGAACACCCAGCGAGGTCGCCGTGAAGCGGCTCGACGGCATCGGACACGTCCTGTCGGACCTCGATCTCGCTGATGTCCAGACTCAGGATGACCTGACGCGTGCGCTTATGGCGCTCGACACGGCCGACAAGTGCATTCGGGCGATCCGCGCAGAATTCCGGACCGAAGCCGCGAGCGATCGGCTGGTCCGCAAGGCCGAAAGCCTGATGGCATTGATCGAACGCACCCGCGACGAGCTCATGGGCGTTGGCGCGGCATAGTCCTGAGCCGGCGTCGCCCTACTTCGCGCGATTGATCTTCGCGAGGATCCGGTCGGCCTCGATGCGCCAGTCGGCGCTGCGGGCAAACTCCCCGGTGCCCCTGGTGCCGAACAGCCCTTCATCGGCGAGATCGGCGACCCAGGCCTGCCGCTCGGCCGTGCCCTGCGCCGACCACGGCGTCAGTCCCGCTTCGCGTACCGTCTCGGCAACTTCGCGCACCTCCTCGGCACGCCGGCGGCCATGCTCGATCACGCGCTGGAAGAAATAGGCGCCCTGCTTCTCCCAGTTGATGGCGGGAAACGTTTCTGCGAGCGAGGCCAGCACGGCATCCTCCACGCCATAGGCGCGCGCGGTGGTGAAGCTTTCGATGACCATGGCCTCGAGGCCCTTGATCATGATGCTGCGGCACATCTTCACCGCGGAGGACACGCCGAGCTTGTCGCTCGCGACCTTCGCCGCAAAGCCGATGGCGTTCAGCAGCGGCTCCAGCTCCCTGGCACCGGGGCCGCCGAGCAGCAGCGGCACCTTGATGCGATACGGCGGCACCGAAGTCATCACCGCACCCTCGACATAGCGCCCGGCAGCACCGTCGATCAGCGCCGCGGCGCGCTGCTTGGCGCCGGGCGAGGCCGAGTTGAAATCGAGGAACCAGGTGCCCTGATTGATCGCGGCGGCGCAGGCCTTTGCGACCGGAACGGCCTGGCTTGCCGTGACCGCAGAGATGATGAAATCGGATCTCGCGGTCAACTCGGCGTGAGACGCCACAAGGCCAACGCCGAATTTCGCTGCATGCTGTTTCAGCGCAGTATCCTGCTCGCCCCCGAGCTTGATGTCATAGGCGGCAACCTTGATGTCCTGCTGGCGCAAATCCTCGGCCAATATCCGGCCGACCTCGCCATAGCCGACCAGCCCGATCTGCCATCGTCTCGGATCCGACATCAGTTCAATCCTCGCGTCGTCTCGTCGAACAGCTCCTCGACCGCATAGCGGCGCGGGATCAGCGCCTGCTGGAATGCATAATCGACGATCAGCTCGAGCGGCTTCCTGTTGGCTTCGATCCCGAACGGGACAAGGTCCGGCATTGCGGCAGGCCCCACGTGCTCCTTGCTCCGCTTGAGGAGATCATAGACGCCCGCGACCACATCAGGCCGCGATTTCGCAAGCTGTTCGGTCACGACCACGAGATGATTGACCGGCACGACACCGCGGCGGGCGTACCATGTGGCGGATTCCGTCGCAGGATCCGGGAACAGCGGCTTCAGCCTGGGATCGTTGGAGGTCTCGCCGAGGACGACATCCAGTTCACCGTCGATCAGCATCTGCAGGATCTTCTTGTCCTTCGGCGCGCGCTCGGTGGTGTCGACATATTCGGCGACATGCGGATCCTCGAACGTCACCCAGCGAATGTTGTCGAGATCGACGCCGTAGTCGTTGGCGAGGATGCCCCTGATCCAGGCGCCCGTCGTCGTCGTGAAGGAGCGGATGCCGACGCGCTTGCCTTCGAGATCGGAGGGCCCAAGCGTCCCATGCGAGGGATTATACAGCGCATAGGAATGCTGGAAACGCCCGAGCATGGTCGCCGGCAGCAGCACCAGCGGCTTGCCGTGGGCCTTCGCCATCAGATAGGTGACGATCGCCATCTCGCAGACATCGAACGCCTGCTCGCGCACCATCGGCTTGAACGCGGTGTTGGTCGGCGTGTACTCGATGAAGTCGAGGTCGAACAGGTCGGAGCGCAGCTCGCCGCTCTTCACCGCCTGCACATGGGGGTGACTGCCGAGCACGGCCTTCAGCTTGAGACGATCCATCCGCCCGCTCCGCTTCCCTTATTTCGCTCAGACGTCCTCGGGATTGTCGACATAAACGAGACCGGCCTTCGCCAGCGCCTCGCGCATGCTGTACATGTCGAGACCGAGTTCGCCCGAGGCCAGCCGCTTGCGCTTGCCGCCTTCGTCCGCGTTGCGCTTGTTCGCCTTTACGGCGACCTCGGCAGCATAGCGCTTCGGCACCACCACGACGCCGTCGTCATCGGCGACGATGATGTCGCCGGGATCGACGTTGACGCCGGCGCAGACCACGGGGACGTTGACCGAGCCGAGCGTAGCCTTGACCGTGCCCTTGGCCGAGACCGCGCGCGACCACACCGGAAACTTCATCTCGTGCAGCGCTTTGACGTCGCGGCAGCCGGCATCGATGATCAGCCCCTGCACGCCACGCGCCTGGAGCGAGGTCGCGAGCAGCTCGCCGAACATGCCATCGGTGTTGTCGGTGGTGCAGCCGACGACGAGGATGTCGCCTTTCCTGCACTGCTCGACCGCGACATGGATCATCCAGTTGTCGCCGGGCTGCGCCAGCACGGTGACGGCCGGGCCGGCAATCGACGCACCTGCCCAGACCGGCCGCAGATACGGCTTCATCAGGCCGATGCGGCCATAGGCCTCGTGCACGGTCGAGACGCCGTACTCTGCCATTCCGGCGGGATCGGCACGCTTGATGCTGCGAACGACGACGGACTTCATGCGAGCTCCTCCGCAACCGTCGGGAACAGACGCTGATAGGCCTCGCCATAGGTCATCGGCACGCCGGTGTTGCGGCTGCCCTGGATGCCGCGGTTGAGCGCAACGCGCTCGTAATAGCCCCAGAGATGCTTCTGTGCGGCCAGGATCTGGAACGCCTCGTACTTCTCCTTCCAGACCTCATCGATCTTGAGGAGCAGGTCCGGCTTGTAGTTGCACTGCTCCGGCTGGTGCGGCTCGAACAGGAACACCGGCGGAGCCGAATATTTGTACTGCGCGCCGGGCTTGTGGCCCATGGCCTGCGCGACCACGCGGGTCTCCTGCGCGAAATGCGCGGCGTTCGGATGGTCAAAATTATAGGGGTCTTCCAGCGCATGCGTCAGCACGAAGCTCGGATTGAGTTCGCGGTAGATGTCGACCATGCGGTCGAAATGCGCTTCCGTCAGCTTCAGCGGATAGTCGCCGCAGTCGAAGAACTCGATCTCGGCACCGAGCAGCTTGGCCGCCCGCTCCGCCTCGTCCTTGCGGCCGGCCTTGACCGATTCCAGCGTCGCGCCCTTTTCTTTCCACGCGAACTGGCTTTCGCCGCGCTCGCCGAAGGACATGCAGACGATCTTCATGCGATAGCCCTTTTTCGCATGCAGCGCGATGGCGCCGCCGGCGCGCCAGACGAAATCGCCCGGATGGGCGGTGACGACGAGACCTGTTTTCATGGGACAAACTCCCCTCTTTCGTTCGTAGGCATCATAGGCCGCCCGCCTCGTGCAGGCAGCCAATTCATCAGGCCGTGATGGCCGCTTGTTCCTCGCCGTCGAGCACGCGCCGCAGGCGCTCGCCGTCGAGCGCGCCTTCCCATTTGGCAATCGCGATGGTCGCAACCGCGTTCCCGATCAAATTGGTCGGCGTCAGCCCCTGCGACATCAGGCGGTGGATGCCGAGCACCAGCGCGACGCTCGTCACCGGAATGGTGCCGGTCGCCGACAGCGTCGCCGCCAGCACGACGAAGGCCGCGCCTGCAATGCCCGCCGCGCCCTTGGAGGTCACGAGCAGGATCAGCAGCAGCTCGACCTGCTCGGCGAGCCCGAACGGCGTGTTGGTCGCCTGCGCCAGGAACACCGAGGCCGCGGCGAGGTAAAGACAAGTGCCGTCGAGATTGAAGGAATAGCCGGTCGGGATCACGAGGCCAACCACGCTCTTCTCGCAGCCCGCCTTCTCCAGCTTGGTCAGCATCCGCGGCAGCACGGTCTCGGACGAGGTCGTGGCGATGCAGATCAGCAACTCTTCCCAGATGTAACGGGTCAGCTTGAGCAGCGAGAAGCCGCACAGCCGCGCCACGGGACCGAGCGCCACGATGATGAAGATGACGCAAGTGAGATAGAAGCCGCCCAGCAGCTTACCGAGCGAGGCCAGCGAGCCGACGCCGAACTTGCCGACCGTGAAGGCAATGGCGCCGAACGCCCCGATCGGCGCCGCCCACATCACGAAGCCGACGACGGCGAACACCATCTTGGCGGCGAGGTCGATCAGATGCACCAGCGGCGCGGCGCGCTCGCCGAGCTGCACCAATGCAAAGCCGCACAGAACGGAGATGAACAGCACCTGGAGGATGTTGCCCTCGGCAAACGCGCCAATGAACGTGGCGGGAACGATGTTCATCAGGAACGGCACGAAGCCGATGACGCTAGTTTGCTTGACGTATGGCTCGATCGCGCTGGCATTGATGCTGGCGGGATCGATGTTCATGCCGACGCCAGGCCTGAGCAGGTTCACCGCGACGAGCCCGATAATCAGCGCGATCGTGGTCATGATCTCGAAATAGACGATCGCCTTCACCGCGACGCGCCCGACGCGCGCCATGTCGGCCATATGGGCGATGCCGTGCACGACGGTGCAGAAGATGATCGGCGCGATCAGCATCCGGATCGCCTTGATGAAGGCATCCCCAAGCGGCTGCATCTTGGCGCCCGCGTCGGGGCTTACGATCCCAAGCGCGATGCCGGCCGCCATGGCGATGAGCACCTGGATCCAGAGCTCCTTCCACCAGGCGCGGCCGCGCGGCTTGTCGATCGCGAATGACGTCATTGGTCGAACTCGAACAGGCGCGCGGGGTTGTCGACGAGGATCTTCTGCTGGACCTCCGGCTCCGGCGCGAACAGCGGGATCAAATCGACGAGGTCGCCGTCATTCGGCATCACCTTGACGTTGGGATGCGGCCAGTCCGTGCCCCAGATGACACGGTCAACCGCAGTCTCGACGATCTTGCGCGCAAACGGCACGGCGTCAGTGAAGGGCGGGCCGGCCGAGGATACACGCTCGGAGCCGCAGATCTTGACCCAGCATTTCTCGTCGCGCTGCATCAGCTCGATCAGAATCCTGAACGGAAGCTGGTCGAGCCCGTCCGACGCCTTCACCCGCCCCATGTGGTCGATGGTGTAGCTCAGCGGCAGCTTCGTCAGCATGTCGGCATATTCGGGCAGGTCGATCGCGTCGAAATGCAGGTCGATGTGCCAGCCGAGCGGCGCGACCATCGCAACGATGCGGTCGAACACGCGCTTGTCGGGAACGCCGCCGAGATGGCGGACGAAATTGAAGCGGCAGCCGCGGAAGCCGCCGTCGTGCAGCACGCGAAGTCCACGTTCGGTGATGGTGTCGTCGATATTGGCGACCGCACGGTAGGCGCCATTGCTCTCTGCGATCGCATCGAGCGCGACCGTGTTGTCGGTCCCGTGCACGCTCGCATTGACGATGACCGCCCGCTCCACCCCGAGCTTGGCGTGCAGCGCGCGGAAATCCTCCAGCGGTGCGTCCGGCGGCGTGTAGGAACGATCGGGCGCATAGGGATATTTCGCGCCGGGCCCGAAGATGTGGCAATGCGCGTCGCAGGACAGTTTCGGCAGCTTGAACTTCGGCGTGCGCGTGTTCGGATCGGGCGGCGGAATGGTCGGCATGTACATCATCGTCATCAGTCGAACCGCCGAGCGTGACCGCTTCTTCAAGTCTTGCTGCTGGCCACAGCCCGCCGGCGCGCCGGCTGGTCGAGCGGCGGTGCCTGGAACGCGGCGACGGTGGCTTGCACCAGTTGCTCGATGGCGCTGGCCGCGTCGCTGCCGTCGGCCTCGCCACGCGACAGGCGCGAGACGCGGTCCGGCGTCACCAGCGAATAATAGAGTGCACCGAGCAGGAAATGGCTGCGCCATACGATGTCGGTGCGCGGAATGTGCGGCAGGCTCTCGTGGACCGCGTCGATGAAGGCGTGGCTGGTGTCGTCAAAGGTCTGTGCGATGATTTTTCGCGCAACCTCGTTGCCTTCCGCCGACATCACGGCACGCAGCCGCGTAAAGCGCGCCCCGCCACCGGCAAGATCGCTGCCCGAGGTGAAGGCCGGCACCACATAGGCCCGCACGATCGCCTCCAGCCGGTCCTGGAGATCGCGCACGCGCCTGGCGGCGGCGAGCAGCTCGGAGCGGCGGAGATTCATCGGCCCGCAATGGCGCCGGTAGATCTCCAGCAGCAGGCCGTCCTTGGTCTTGAAATGATAGGTCACGCTGCCGGGATTGGCGCCGGCGGCCTGTGCGATGTCGCGCACGGACACAGCATTGAAGCCGTTGGTGGCGAACAGCTCCTCGGCCGCGGCGAGGATCGCCTCGCGCATGTTCGGCTTGCGGGCCGTTTCCTTGCTGGTGGGCTTGCGTACCATGTTATTTGTACTATCGTACAAAAGATCAGGTCTCGTCAACAAAAACGATGCGAGACGTCCCCGGGCGGTTCGGAAGACCGCAGCAGGGGCGAATGGAGTGCTGGGAAAATGCTGGGTTTGAACACAACAATTGGTCGGCTCGTGGTCGGTGCGGGCTTGCTGCTGGCGGCGAACGCCGCGCAGGCTGAGAATTATCCGAGCAAGCCGGTCCACATCCTGGTGCCCTACGCGGCCGGGGGCGCGGTCGACGTGCTCGCGCGCACGCTCGGCCAGGCGCTGGCCAAGACCTGGGGCCAGCAGCCGGTGATCGACAACCGTCCCGGCGCCGGCGGCATCGTCGCCTCGCAGGCGCTGACGCAGGCCGCGCCGGACGGCTACACGCTGATCCTGGTCGCGAGCGGCCATCCGCTCAACCAGTTCATCTACCCGAGCGTGCCCTATGACACGTTCAAGGATTTCACTGCGATCACCGAAGTGGCCTCTTCTCCACTCTCAATCGTGGTGGCGAAGGACAGCCCCTACAAGACGCTCGGCGATCTGCTGGCCGCTGCCAAGAAGGAGCCGGACAAGCACTCCTACGGGATGTCGGGCAACGGCACGTCCGCGCATCTTGCCGGCGAGCTGCTCAAATACATGTCCGGCACGAAGATCGTCGCGATCCCCTACAAGGGCGGCGCGCCGGCACTGACCGCCGTCATCGCCGGCGAGATCCCGCTCAGCATCAATCCGCTTGCAGAGGCGATCGGCCAGCTCGAAGGCGGCCCGGTGCGCGCGCTCGCGGTGACATCAGCCGAACGCTCCAAGGCGCTGCCGGATGTTCCGACCATCGCCGAGGCTGGCGTGCCAGGCTACGACGTCTCGGTCTGGTGGGGCGTGCTGGGCCCGGCAAAAATGCCGCCGGAGATCGTGTCCAAGCTCGAGACCGACCTCAAGGCCGCGCTGCAAGACCCCAGCGTGCTGTCGACGCTCGGCAAGATCGGCGCAGCTCCGGTCGGTTCCTCCGCCAAGGACTTTGATGCCTACATGCACGCCGAGGCGACCAAATGGGAGCCGGTGCTGAAGGCCGCCAACATCCGCGCGCAGTAAGGCGGGATCGTCTGATGAGGATATCTTCCTGGAGGCACGGTGCGCTCGCCGCCCTGCTCGCGTTTGCAACCGTCGGCCTCTCCGGCTCGTTCGCGAAGGCCGACGGCGAAGCAAAGCTCCTGGCGCCGAGCGGCACCTTGCGGGTCGGTATCTATCCGGGCAGCCCGACCTCGATGGTAACAGATGCGGCCGGCAAGCCGCACGGCCTCGCCTACGATCTCGGCGGCGAGCTTGCAAAACGGCTCGGCGTCGGTGTCGACTATGTCAGGTTCGAGCGCGTCGCCGACATCGTCACCGCGATTCACGACGGCCGGGTCGATTTCACCGTGACCAATGCCACGCCGGCCCGTGCCAGCGAGGTCCGCTTCAGCCAGCCCGTGCTGGCGATCGAGCTCGGCTATCTCGCTCCGGCGAATTCGCCGGTCGGCAAGGTCGAGGATATCGACAAGCCGGGCGTGAAGATCGGCGTCACCAAGGGCTCGACCTCCGAGCGAACGCTGCCGGCGAAGTTCAAGAACGCGACCATCGTTCCCGCCGAAAGCGTCAAGGCCGCCATCGGCATGTTCGGGCGCGGCGAGATCGACCTTTACGCCACCAACAAGCCGACGCTGTTCGAGATGTCCGACCAGATGCCGGGCGCGAAAATCCTCGACGGCAATTGGGGGCTGGAGCACATGGCCATCGCGATCCCCCGGGGACGCGAGGACGCGCTTCCCATGCTCAATCGCTTCGTGACGGAAGAGCAGTCCTCCGGCGCGCTGGACACGATCCAGCAGCAGGCCGGCCTGCGCGGCGCGACCAAGGCGACGCGCAAGTAGACTCAATTCTCCGCCCGCTCCGCGGACCGCGAGACGATCTCCGCCCAGGTGCAAGCGATTGGCATTCGCCAACATCGCTTACTCCGTTTGCTGCAAATCAACGCAGCAACATGGACAAAGCGTCATTGGTCTTCGGGGCTGCGCTGGGCGACGAAAGCGTGAGATCGCCGGAGACCGAGAATGAACAAACCTCTATTGTTGACACTGCATCGATGGATCACGCTGGTCTTCGCGCTGCCCCTGCTCGCGATCATCGCCACCGGACTGATTCTGTCCTTCGAGCCGCTGGTGCAAGTCAGTGGCATCAGTGGTCCGGCGATCGACGCCGGGCGCATCGTCGAGCTGATGAAACGGTATGATCCGGATAGCAAGGCGCGCGGGCTTTCGGTCAATGCCGCGAGCCAGCGCATGACGCTGCAAGGCGCCGGCACCTCGGCGATCGATCTCGCAACGGGCGAGCCCGCTGCCGCGGGCTCCAGCCTCCCCGATCTCTTCCTGTGGGCCCGCGTCACGCATGAACGGCTGCTCGGCCAGGCGTGGCTGGTGACAAGCTCGACCATCGCCATGGTGTCCCTGATGGTGCTCGGCCTCCTCATGGGACTGCCGCGCCTGCGCAATTCGCTGTCCGGATGGCACAAGGGCACCGCATGGTTTGCGTTGCCGCTGATCCTGCTGAGCCCGCTGACCGGCCTGTGCATGGCGTTCGGCCTGACGTTCCAGAGCGGCGCCGCTCCAGCCGGCGGCGGACGTCCCGTTGCCTTGCCCGACGCTGTTCGCATGGTCGCAGATTCGCACGAGCCGTCGCATGTGATCTCGATCGGCGCGCGCGGCGGTCGCATGATGGCGCGGATCTATGAGGGCGGGGAGCTGCGCGCCTATGCCGTCAATTCATCCGGCGTCACACCGCTGCCGCGCAACTGGCCGCGCCTGATCCATGAGGGAAACTGGTCGGCCCTAATCGCTTCGCCTCTCAATGTCATCACCTCGATCGCGCTTCTGACGCTGTTGTCGACCGGCCTGCTGATCTGGGCGCGGCGGAAGCTGCGCAAGCCGCGAGCGCGATCGAACAAGCAACCTGGCACAACCGTTGCCAAGGCCGCCTGATCGGAGAAAGCGTTCAACTGCGCAAGCCGGCCCGGCTGAGCTTCTCGCATCTCGTCGAGAAGGATGGTCACCGGCCCTTCCCTCGTCGCGCAGCACAATGCAGCATTCCCCTCGTGCAACGGTCGCCGGATCGCGCTAGTCTGCCGCACCCATGACCAGACGTACCGGCAGCGCCGATCTTCCTCTCCACACCGGACGGGTTCCGCCGTGGCTCGCGAGCCGCATGGCCTCGCTTGGCGCGATCGTCACGCAGGCGATCGTGCATCATTACGGCCGCGATGCATTTCTCCAGCGGCTGTCGCATCCGTTCTGGTTCCAGTCGTTCGGTGCCGTAATGGGGATGGACTGGCACTCCTCGGGGATCACCACCTCCGTGATCGGCGCGCTGAAGCGCGGGCTCGGCCCGCTGCAGGACGAACTCGGGATCTATGTTTGCGGTGGCCGGGGCCAGCATTCGCGCAAGACGCCGGACGAGCTGTTGCAGCTCGGCGAGCGCGTCGGCTTCGACGGCGTAAAGCTCACCCGCGCCAGCCGGCTGGTCGCGAAGGTGGACAGCGCGGCCGTGCAGGACGGCTTCGACCTCTATCTCCACGGCTTCTTCGTCACGGCCGACGCCAAGTGGACGGTGGTGCAGCAGGGCATGAACGGCGACAAGCGGCAGGCCCGCCGCTATCACTGGCATTCCGAGGCCTTGAAGAGTTTCGTTGACGCGCCGCACAGCGCGATCGACGGGCCGCAGCAAGGCGAGATCGTCAATCTCACCGACCACCGCGCCGATATCTCGCGCAGCGCGCAGCTCGAACTCCTCGGCGATCTCGGTCCCGATCGCATCGTCGCCGAATTCGAGCGGCTCACCGGAGCCGCACCCGAACCGGCGCAGGCGATGCTGCCGCACCTGATCATGCCCGCGCATCACGATGTCAGGCCCAAGGACGTGTTCGCGCGGCGGCTGCACGGCACGCTGGCTGCGGCCGCCGAGCGTGGCCCCGTCGACTTCCCGGAGCTGTTGCTGACGCCCGGCGTCGGCGCCCGCACGGTGCGTTCGCTGGCGATGGTGGCCGAGGTCGTGCACGGCGCCCCCTATCGCTTCAACGATCCCGCCCGTTTCTCGCTCGCTCATGGCGGCAAGGACCGGCACCCCTACCCCGTCCCGATCAAGGTCTATGACGAGACCATCCGCGTGCTGAAAGGCGCGATCCAGAACGCAAAACTCGGACGCGAGGAAGAGATGCAGGCGCTCAGGCGTCTCGACGACCAGGCGCGACGGCTGGAGCGGACCGCGCGTGGACCGTCGGTCGAGGCTTACATCGCCGGCGAGCGCGCGGCCTCTCCCGAGCTCGACGGCCGCTCCGTCTTCGGCTGGGAGCGCGATCTCGTCGCTTCGAAGAAATCGGCCGGCTCCTGAAGCTGCCGCTCGGGGCTCTCGCCTAGTCTTCAGCCTCCTCGTCGTCGAGCAGCCGGTTGGCCGAATGATCCTGGTACTGCTCCGTCTGGATGAACTTTCCGTCCATGCCGCGAATGTCGGAATGTTGCGCCTTGTCGCGGTTCGACAGGATCATGTTGTCGCCGACCTTGTCCTTTGCGATGTCCGTGAGTGCGCCAGTCCCCGCGCCCTTGCCGCGCGCGCCTGATCCGATATGCGTCTTGCCGCCGTTGGGCATGGACTGCTCCCTTGCTGCTGCGTGCATTGGTGCAACGCCTGCGCGACGGAGATTGTTTCGCACTCCACGCAAGATGATGCGCGCCATTGTTCCCGGCACGGCGTGCGCTGCGTCAGTCCGCGAGCAACGGCTCGGCGGCGGCACCACGGCTCGGCCTGCGGTTCCCGCCGGCAACGACAGGCAATCGCGCGATCGCACGCATACCCGGCCGCTTGCGCCAGTGGATTTGCGCGGGGTCCACGGCGAGCTCGAGTTTCGGCCATCGCGCAAGCAGCGCCTGCAATGCGCAAGTCGCTTCGATCCGCGCAAGCTGGTGGCCGAGACAGAAATGAATTCCCGTTCCGAACGACATGTGGCGGTTCGGCTTGCGCGTGAGGTCGAGCCGCTCAGGGCGGTCGTGCACGGCCGGGTCCATGTTGGCGGCGGCAAGCATGACCATGACTCGGTCGCCCTTCTTCAGCCGTACGCCCGCAAGCTCGACATCCCGCCGCAGATAGCGCGGTTTGGAAAACTGCACGGGCGAGACGAAGCGCAGGAATTCCTCGACGGCGAGCGAGATGCGGCTCCAATCCTCCTCCAGCCAGTCGCGCAAGGCCGGATTCCTGAGCAGCTCGTAGACCGAACCGCTGATCAGATGCGTGGTGGTCTCCGAGCCTGCCGCGAGCAGCAGGAACACCATCGACACCATTTCGTCCGGCGTGATCTGGCCGCCCTCGCGCTCGACCTGGACCAGCTCGGCGATCAGGCCCTCGCCGCCCTGCACGCGCGCGATCTGCAACTGCCGTTCGAGGTAGGCGCGCATCTTGCGGAACGCGAACAGCAGGCGGAAGAAGCTGACGACATTCGTCAGCGACGACATCTTGTTGGCCCAGGCGATGAATCTCGGGCGATCGGCCGCGGGCAGGCCCAGCAGCTCGCAGATCACCGACACCGGCAGGATGCGGGCGTAGCACTGGACGAGGTCGGCCGGGCTGCCATCGGCAAACAGGTCGTTCGCCAAGCCGTCGGCGATGGCGCGAATGCGTGGCTCCATCGCCACGATCGCGCGGCGGCGAAATGCCTCGTCCACGATGCTGCGCAGCCGCGTGTGATCGGGCTCGTCCATGGTCAGCATGTTGTTGGCGATGGTGGTGACGAGCTTCGGCATCCACCAGCGCAGGCCGGCGACTTTGCCGTCCTCCTTGCGCAGCGTGAAGGTGGTGCCGTCCTTCAGGACCTCAGCGGTGGCGTCATGGGTCGTGGTGATCCAGACATCGCCGACGAGAGGAAATCGCGTCGCAACCACGGGGCCCGAGGCGCGCAGCGCCGCGATCGCCGCGGGCGGATCGCGAAAGAAGGCCTCGCTGGTGAAATCGAGGCGCGGTGCCATGGGATCACCGGATTGGTTGGTGGCGTCTCAACCAGATGGTGCGCGAGGGCCCACGTGCAAGGGCCGGAACCGGTGCTGGCTGCGCCAGCGCGATGCTCGCGACCAGAGCCTATCCGCGGCCCGGCGAGCGCGGCCCGGTCTTGCGTTGCTGCTGATTGGTGTAGGCGTCCCAATGGCTCCAGCTGCCGCTGCTGAGACTTTGCAGATCGGTGGTAAGCGGACGGCGCGTGCGCTTGTCGTAATCGGCGATCGCGCGTTCCGACTGCGCGATCTTGCGCTTCAGTTCCGCGACCGCCTTCTGGGTCTGGCCGTTCCGCTTCGACGAGGCGATCTCGCCCATCGTGAAGCGCGCCGTCTCGAGCGCCTTCAACTCGGCGCGGTTCTTCTTCAACTGAACCCGGTGCCAGGCGATGTTGCTGTCGCTGTCCGCAACCATGTGGGAACTCCGCTGATTCGTTCCCACAGTGTATCGCGCGCCGAATCGGCGCCGCAACGGGCGCCACGCGGCGAAAATACGGTCTTATTGCGCAAGAATTCCGCGTTTAGCGCTCGGCAAACGCCTTTTCGACCACGAACTGGGCCGGCTCGCCGTGATTGCCCTCGATGAAGCCGCGCTCGCCCAGGAGCACGCGGGTGTCAGCGACCAGCGCCGGGCTGCCGCAGATCATGACGCGGTCGTGCGCGGCCTCCAGCGCCGGCAGGCCGATATCGCTGAACAGCTTGCCCGAGGTGATGAGGTCGGTGATGCGGCCGCGGTTGCGGAAGGGATCGCGGGTCACCGTCGGGTAGTAGATAAGCTGGCTCTGGATGTACTCGCCGAGCAGCTCATCCTTCGGCAGATGCTCGGTGATCATCTCGCCATAGGCGAGTTCCTTGACGTGGCGGCAACCGTGCAGCAGCACCACCTTCTCGAAGCGCTCGTAGGTCTCGGGGTCCTTGATCACGCTCAGGAACGGAGCGAGGCCCGTGCCGGTGCCGATCAAATAGAGGTTGCGGCCCTCTTCCAGATTGTCGATCACCAGCGTGCCGGTGGCCTTGCGGCTGACGATGATCTCGTCGCCTTCCTTCAGGTGCTGGAGCCGCGAGGTCAGCGGGCCGTCCGGCACCTTGATCGAGAAGAACTCCAGCGTGTCCTCGTAATTGGCGCTGGCGACGCTGTAGGCCCGCAGCAGCGGCTTCTCGCCGACCTTGAGCCCGATCATGGTGAATTCACCGTTGCGGAAGCGGAAGGTCGGGCTGCGGGTGGTCTTGAAGGAGAACAGCGTGTCGGTCCAATGGTGGACGCTCAAAACGCTTTCCTGGTTGAAATTGCTCATCTCACCCTTCCGTGTCGCTACGTTGCGGTTCCGAGGCGGTCAGCTATGCGTCGTTTGTACACGATCATTCGTGTACTAATGAATAATCCGGCTTGATCCCGTGGTCAAGGCTGCCCAAGATCGGCAGCGTTGCAGTTAAGGAAAAGGACCCCTTCCATGGCGCATGACGCACCCCAGGCCGCCGGACCCTCGAAGCTCGTGATCCGCAATATCGGCCTGATCCTGTCCGGCGCGCTGGAAAAGCCGATCCTGGACGGCGACACCATCGTCGCCGAGAACGGCAAGATCACCGCGATCGGCCGCCACAAGGATCTCGACACGGAAGGTGCGACCACCATCGTCGATGCCAACGGCACCACGGTGACCCCCGGCCTGATCGACAGCCATGTCCACCCCGTCGCCGGCGACTGGACGCCGCGCCAGAACCAGATCAACTGGATCGACAGCTCCCTCCATGGCGGCATCACCACCATGATCTCGGCAGGCGAAGTGCACATGCCGGGTCGCCCCCGCGACGTGGTGGGGCTGAAGGCGATGGCGATCTTCGCCCAGCGCGCGTTCTGGACGTTGCGTCCGGGCGGCGTGAAGGTTCATGCCGGTGCGCCGGTGATCGAATGCGAGATGGTCGAAGAAGACTTCAAGGAATTGGCCGCCGCCGGCGTCAAGCTGCTCGGCGAAGTCGGCCTCGGTGGCGTCAAGGATGGACCCACTGCGCGCAAGATGGTGGGTTGGGCGCGCAAATACGGCATCCAGAGCACGATCCACACCGGAGGCCCCTCGATCCCCGGCTCCGGCCTGATCGACAAGGACGTGGTGCTGGAGGCCGACACCGACGTGGTCGGCCACATCAATGGCGGCCACACCGCCCTTCCCGACGACCAGATCCGCTGCATCTGCGAGGGCTGCAAGCGCGGGCTCGAGATCGTTCATAACGGCAACGAGCGCTCGGCGCTCTACACGCTGCGCATCGCGCGCGAAATGGGCGACCTGCACCGCGTCATCCTCGGCACCGACGGGCCGGCCGGCTCCGGCGTGCAGCCGCTCGGCATCTTGCGCATGGTCTCGATGCTGTCCTCGATCGGCGAGCTGCCGGCCGAGATCGCGTTCTGCCTCGCCACCGGCAACACCGCGCGGATGCGGCAGCTCGATTGCGGCCTGATCGAGGTCGGCCGCGCCGCGGATTTCGTCATCATGGACAAGGCGCAGCACTCGCCGGGCAAGAACATCCTGGAGAGCGTCCAGCTCGGCGACCTCCCCGGCATCGGCATGACCATCATCGACGGCATCGTCCGCACCCAGCGCAGCCGCAACACACCGCCGGCCGGCCGGGTGCCGGAAGTGGTGGCGAAGTGACGGCACTTGCCGTCATTCCGGGGCGCGCGAGAGCGCGAACCCGGAGTCTCGAGCAACAATCTCCGGATTCCGGGTTCACGCGCGGCGCGCGTGCCCCGGAATGACAGTCAATTTCACCGCAACTTGCTCAACAGCGCCATCAGCATCTCGCGCTCCTTGGCGTCGAGCGGCGCCAGCGTCTCGCGGGTGATGGCGAGCGCATTCGGCGCCAGTTTCTCGGCTAGCTGCTGACCGGCACGCGTCAGGCTCACCAGCAGGCGTCGCCCGTCCTCGGGATCCTGGCTGGTTTCAGTCAGGCCGCGCGCCGTCAGGCGGTCGATCACGCCCTTGATGGTCGCGACATCCATCGCAGTCAGCCGTCCCAGCTGGTTCTGCGAGCACGGCCCGGTCTCGGCGAGCTTTGACAGCGCCGCCCATTGCGTCGGCGTCAGATTGGTGCCGATATCGCGGGAGAAGATCGAGCTGTGGCGCTGCCAGACCTGGCGCAGGATGAAGCCGACCTGCTCGTCGAGCACGTAAGGCGGTTTTGCCGGTTTGACGCTCTTCTTCGCCGCAACGCTTCTCGCCATCCGCTCCCCGACCTTCCCTTTGCCGTCACAACGACAGATGCGCGTCGCGGATGTCCGGACGCGCGTCGAGCTCGGCCATGGTGCCGCCGAAGCAGATGCGGCCGCGCTCGATGATATAGGCGCGATCGGAGATCAACCGCGCGAAGTGCAGATTCTGCTCGGAGACGACGATGCTGACGCCCTCCTTCTTCATGGTCAGGATGGCATCGACCATCTGTTCCACGATCTTCGGCGACAGGCCTTCCGACGGCTCGTCGAGCAGCACCAGCGACGGGTTGCCCATCAGCGTGCGCGCGATGGTGAGCATCTGCTGTTCGCCGCCGCTCATGCGGCCGCCCGGGCGGTTCTTCATCTCGCCGAGGTTCGGAAACAGCGTGAACAACTTGTCGCGCGTCCAGTAGGGCGCGTTCGGGCGCTTCGGCTGCCGGCCGACTTCGAGATTCTCCTCCACCGTCAGATCGGTGAAGATTCGCCGCTCCTCCGGCACGTAGCCGAGCCCCTCGCGCACGATCTCGTGCGTCGGCCGCACCGACACGTCCTTGCCCTCGAACATGATGCGGCCCGAGCGCTGCGCCACGAGGCCGACGATCGAGCGGAACGTCGTCGACTTGCCGGCGCCGTTGCGGCCCAGCAGCGCCACCACCTCGCCCTCGCCGACCTCGAAACCGATGTCGAACAGGATATGCGCCGGGCCGTAATGGCTGTTGAGGTCCTGCACCGTGAGTTTCATGCCGAGGCTCCGTCGCGATGGCGGGCATCGTAGACGAGCCCCTCGCCGAGATAGACCGCCTGCACCTGCGGGTTGCCACGCACCTCGGCGGGCGAGCCCTCGGCGATCAGCGTGCCGCGGTTGAGCACGATGATGCGGTCGGCGTGCTCGAACACCACGTCCATGTCGTGCTCGGTGAAGAGCACGCCGATCGACTTCTCCCGCGCGATTTGAGCCGTCAGTCGCATCAGATCGACTCGCTCGCGCGGCGCCATGCCGGCGGTCGGCTCGTCCATCAGCAAGAGTTTCGGCTGGTTGGCGAGCGCGACCGCAAGCTCGAGCCGCTTGAGGTCGCCATAGGCGAGCTCGCCGCAGGGACGATCCGCATAGCCGCTCATGCCGACGAGCTCGAGCAAGCGGCCGGCTTCGCCACGATCGAACTTCGGCGCCGAGCCCCAGAGATTGAACAGCTGCTTCCCGTGCGAGATCAGCGCAACCTGCACGTTCTCGCGCACCGTCATGGTCGCGAACGTCGCGGTGATCTGGAAGGTACGCCCCACCCCGAGCCGCCAGATCTCGCGCGGCTTCTTGCCGGTGGTTTCTTCGCCAAGCAGGCGGACCTGGCCGGAATCCGGCTTGTTCTGGCCGTTGAGCATGTCGAAGCAGGTGCTCTTGCCGGCGCCGTTCGGGCCGATCAGCGCCAGGATCTCGCCGGCGCGCAGCGAGAACGAGACGCCGCGCACGGCATGGATGCCGCCATAGGATTTGGTCAGGCCTTCGACCGCGAGAAGTGGGGGTGCGACGCTCATTCGGCGGACTCGATCGGCTTGGCAAGCAAGGGAGATCCCGGCGGCGATGTCTTCCTGCGACGCTGCGCCAGCATCTCCAGCATGCCGACGATGCCCTTGGGGAAGACGACGACGATCAGCACGATGAAGCCGCCGAGCACGAGCTTCGACAGGTCGGTCTGGCTGACCAGCCAGATGTTGAGCGCCTTGTAGACGATGGCGCCGATCACCGCGCCCGACACCGTCTCGACGCCGCCGAGCAGCACCATGACCAGCGCGTCGACCGAAAGCGAGATGCCGAGATTGTCCGGGAAGACGCTGCCCTTGAGATAGGCGAACAGCGCGCCGCCGATGCCGGCGGTCGTGCCCGCGATCACGAAGGCGGTCCACTGGATGCGCTTGGCGTTGATACCGATCGCTTCGCTGCGCAGGAGCGAGTCGCGCGTGGCCCGCAGCGCGTAGCCGAACGGCGAGAACACCATGGCCCGCAGCGCGAACGTGACGAGCGCCGCGACGCCGAGCGCCAGCCAATAGAAGTGCGACGGGCTCGCCGCCCATTTTTCCGGCCAGACGCCCAGAATGCCGTTGTCGCCGCCGGTGACGCTCACCCATTGGAACGCGATCGACCAGACGATCTGCGCAAAGGCGAGTGTCAGCATCGCAAAGTAGACGCCGGAGAGCTGCACGGCGAAGAAGCCGAACACCGCGGCGCCCATGCAGCCGAGCAGCGGCCCGAGCAACAGGCAGACGATCATCGGCAGTCCGGCCATCTTGGCGAGGAAGGCGATGCCGTAGGCGCCGAGGCCGAAATAGGCGGCGTGGCCGAAAGACGCGAGTCCCCCGACCGACATCAGGAAGTGCAGGCTGACGGCGAAGATCACGAAAATCGCGATCTCCGAGCCGACGGTCAGCGCGTAGTTGCCGGCGAACAGCGGCAGCGTTGCGGCAATGACGAGCGTTGCCAGCGCGGCCAGCCGCTCGTTCGACGACAGCGGGCGCCAGGGATTGACGGTAAGACCCGGCGTCTTGCGCGCGGCCGCCTCCGGCTTACCGAACAGGCCCCAGGGGCGGACGATCAGCACCACCGCCATCACCAGGAAGACCAGGATGATGGAGATCTTCGGGAAGATCAGGATGCCGAAGGCGTTGAGCTCGGAGACCAGCACCGCCGCGACGAAGGCGCCGACGATGCTGCCGAGACCGCCGATCACGACCACGACGAAGACCTCGACGATGATGCGCAGATCCATCGCGTGATGCACGGCATCGCGCGGGATCTGGAGCGCGCCGCCGAGCGCGGCGAGGAAGACGCCGACCGCGAACACCGACGTGAACAACCATTTCTGATTGACGCCGAGAGCCGCGACCATGTCGCGGTCCTGCGTTGCCGCGCGCACCAGCACGCCCCAGCGCGTGCGCTGGAACAGCAGCCAGAGAATGCCGAGCACGACCGGGCCGAGCCCGATCAGGAACAGGTCATAGCTCGGGATGTTCTGGCCGAAGAAATCGATCGCGCCCTTGAAGCCCGGCGCGCGGCGGCCGACGAGATCGTCGGGCCCCCAGATCAGCACGACGAGGTCCTCGACCATCAGGGTCAGACCGAAGGTCGCGAGCAGCTGGAATAATTCGGGCGCGTGATAGATGCGGCGGAGCAGCACCATCTCGACGATGACGCCGATCAGCGCCACGGCCAGCGCGGCCGCGACGATACTGCCCCAGAAACCGAACGCGCCCGAAAGCCGCTCGGTGAGCGTGAAGGCGATGTAGGCGCCGATCATGTAGAAGGCGCCATGCGCGAAATTCACGATCCGCGTCACGCCAAAGATGATCGACAGGCCCGAGGCCACCAGGAACAGCGACGCTGCGCTGGCGAGACCGGTCAGAAACTGTACGACATAAAAGGCCATCGGCGGTCCGGGTTCAGGTGTTGCTTCACCTCTCCCCGCTTGCGGGGAGAGGTCGAATTGCGGAGCAATTCGGGTGAGGGTGAGTCTCCGCAAGCTCGATGGTTACCTCCCTCGCGGAGGCTCCCCCTCACCCCGACCCTCTCCCCGCAAGCGGGGCGAGGGAGAAGAAAGAGATCAGTCCTTCGGACGCAGCTTCTCGACTTCGGCATCGCTGGGCAGATAGTCCGCGCCCTTCTTGTAAGAAGAGTCCACCATCACGCCCTTGCCCTCCTTCAGCGCGGTCTTGCCAACGTAAGCGCCGAGGGTCGACTGGTGGTCGATCTTGCGGAAGGTGATCTCGCCGAACGGCGACGGCATCGACAGGCCCTCGGCTGCGGCAATCAGCTTCTCCGGATCGGTCGAGCCGGCCTTTGCCAGGATCGCGGCGGCCGACTTGATGGTCTGGTAGCCGACGATCGAGCCGAGACGCGGATAGTCGTTGTACTTGGCCTGGTAGGCCTTCAGGAACGCATCATGCTCGGGCGTCTTGATCGAGTACCAGGGATAGCCGGTGACGATCCAGCCCTCCGGCGTCTCGTCCTTGAGCGGATCGAGATATTCGGGCTCGCCGGTCAGGAAGGACACGACCTCGCGCCCCTTGAACAGGCCGCGGGTGTTGCCTTCGCGCACGAGCTTCACGAGGTCGGCGCCGAAGGTGACGTTGAGGATCGCCTCGGGATTGGCCGCGGCAACCGCCTGAACCACCGGCCCCGCATCGATCTTGCCCTGCGGCGGCCACTGCTCGTCCACCCACTGGATGTCGGGACGCTTCTCCGACATCAGCTTCTTGAACACGGCAACCGCCGACTGGCCGTACTCATAGTTCGGCGCGATCGTCGCCCAGCGCTTTGCCGGCAGCTTGCTGGCTGCTTCCACCAGCATCGCGGCCTGCATGTAGTTCGAGGGCCGCAGGCGGAAGGTGTACTTGTTGCCCTTCGACCAGGTCACGGCGTCCGTCAGCGGCTCGGCCGCGAGGAAAAACACCTTCTTCTGGTTGGCGAAGTCGCTGACGGCCAGGCCGATGTTCGACAGGAAGGTGCCCGTGAGCATCGCGACGCCCTCGCTCGACACCAGCTCGTTGGCCGCAGTCTGCGCATCCGCCGGCTTGCCGCCGTCGTCCTTGGAGACGACGACGAGCTTCTTGCCGTTGATGCCGCCGGCCGCGTTGATCTCTTCCACGGCGAGCTGCCAGCCCTTGCGATAGGGCTCTGTGAAGGCCGGCAGCAGCGAGTAGCTGTTGATCTCGCCGATCTTGATGTCCTGTGCCACCGCCGAATGAGCCATGCCGCCGGCCAGAAGCGCGAAGGCCGCGCCCACAAAATAGTTTCTCGCTCGCATCCCAACCTCCAGTTTTGAACTCTCTACGTCTTCAGCGTGATCTTGTCGGGGAAGCAGTGCCCGCCTCCCCGGTTCAAACTCTATCTCAGACCGTCCTCGCCCTTGATCTCCGCAACCGTCAGCCCGCCGACACGCGGCAGCGGACGGCCGCTGTCGGTAACGGCGACCGCGACCATGATCTCGTTGGCGCGCGGCGCGTCGTTGATCTGTACTTCCATGCCGTCGAAGTGGCTGCGCACGAAGGCCGCATCCTTGTGACCCAGGGGGATATCGAGCGTCGTGCCGGGGCCGCTGCGCTTCTTCGACGAAGGGATCAGCGCTGCGCCCTTGCTCAGAACCTTCCGCACCGGCGCGCCCATCTTCGGGTGAAGGATCGCTGCCGCATGCTCCAGTTCGCCGTTCTCACCGACGGCCGCCGCCTTGCCGTAGCTCTGCACCTTCGCCCCGTCGATCCCGAGCGCCGCGACTGCGCGCTTCGACAGCAGTTCGCCGAGCTCCTCGCCGATCGCGATCAGCGGCGCGAGATCCTCGACATATTGTCCGGCAAAGGGATTTTCGATCACGGCGATGGCCGCGGCGCGCCGGGTCGGCGGCGAGACCTGGCGGCCCATCTCCATTTGCGTCTCTTCGACGACCGTGACGATCTTGCGGATGATCGCGCTCATGATTGTTTCCCTTGGGCTCTTCCCTGCTCAGGCATGAACCGCGTTCTCCAGCACAGACGGGCGCGATCGTTGCCGTTCAATATCTTTTGTTCCGATGACGAGCATATCACCACTGAGCTGCAACACGGCACCCTCGATCAATCCGCGATCGAACAATTGCCGTGCACATTCCGCGCCAGATTCCAGCGCGGCCGAAATCTCGGTCGGTGACAATTCGCCGACGTTGCGGGTGACAAGACGCGCGCCGAGATCGCTGTCGGGCTGAAGCTCGTTCGCGGGCTGCCGGACGATGGCGGGATGCCCGGGCAGATCGACGGCGTTGGCGATGATCGTGGCCGCCGCATCGGCCTGCGCGGCCGTTGCCGCCAGCACCGTCACGGCGTCGGCAATGCCGAGCGAAAAGCTGCGGCCGTGGCGCCCGCTGGTCGCGATCCCCCGCACGGGATCATCAGCATCGACCTTCATTCTCCGCATCACGCCGTCGCGATCGGGCCGGTCCATCAGGCCGACCGAAAAATGTTCGCCTCGCGCAAGATGCAGCGCGATGTCGCCGCCATTGTTGACATAGGCCTGGTCGAGCGACGCCGCGTTCAGCATTGCGCCCAGAATCTCCTCGGCCACGCTGCCCGCCACCGCGGCCATCGGCGTGATGAAGCAATCGGGGGCATAGGGCGCAACGGCGGCATACATGCGGCGCGCAACGGCGCCCTTCAGTGGGCACGCTCCGGGTTCCGCTGCCTTGCGCAGCTCCGTCAGCTCCACGCAGAGCTCATCGAGCAGTCCGGTGAAGCGGCGCGCTGCGGCGTCATAGGCCGCACGCACCTCGCCCGGCCCCCCCCTCGCTTCGACGATCAGATCAATCGGCCCATCCTGCAAATGCAGCCGCCGACCATCAGACAGCAATGCGATTTGCGGGAGCCGTGTCATGCCCGGGGCCCTGGAATCGGGTTCTGCCAGGGCAACTGGCGGACATCCTCGCCGTTCTGTACTTCCGAGAGCGGCTTGACGTAATCCATGTGTCCACCGAGCGCGGCGTAGTCGGACAGCTTCATCGTGAACTCGATCGGCGCGACCAGCGCCGGCGTCGGCACATAGCCGAACGCGCCTGAAGGCATCTGCGTCACGTCGACCATGTAAGTGATGCCGCCGCCGGGCCAGACATAGACTGGTGCGCCGCCGCTGGTGACACGTGTCAGCGCGTCCTTCACCGAGCGCGTCAGCCGCACCGGATTGTCGGTGACGCCCGCACGCAGCGAGCCGCCCGCACCGGCCATGAACAGCACGGTGCACAGCGCCGGCTCGCAATTCTCCTGGATGCGCTCGACCGAGAACTTCAAATCGGCCGGCATCTCGGTCTCGACCGGCTTCAAGGCCTCGTCGAGCACGTAATAGGACGAATGCTCGCCCGTCGTGGAAACCATCAGCATGGAGAGGCCAGGCTTGGCCTCCTTCGCATCGAACGGTCCGAGGATCGCGAGCGGATCGGAAATGTTGGTGCCGCCCCACCCCGTGCCGGGATCGGCGACCTGGAAATAGCGGCCGGGCGTCGAGCGCCGGCCCTTCATCTTGATGCCGGTGTCGGCGATGTCGAGCAGCTTGCCGGCCTGGTGCTCTGAGAGCACGCCGGTGATGTGGTCATCGACGACCACGACCTCGTCGACCTTGCCATGCCATTGCTTGGCGAACATGCCGATCGTCGCCGAGCCGCAGCCGACGCGCATGCGCTCTTCTTTCGCGCCGTTGACGATCGGCGGCTGGCCGGCCTGCACCACCACCGTGGCGCCGCCGTCGATGGTGAGCTCGACCGCCTTGCAATTGGCGAGGTCCATCAGCGTATCGCAGGTGACGCGGCCCTCCTTCTTGGAGCCGCCGGTGAGATGATGCACCCCGCCGAGCGACAGCATCTGCGAGCCGTATTCGCTGGTGGTGACGTGGCCGACCGCCTCGCCCTGCGCGCGCACGGTCGCGGTCTCCGGGCCCAGATAGCGGTCGGTGTCGACCTTCACCTTGATGCCGCAATAGGAGAAGATTCCCTCGGTGACGACGGTCACCATGTCGACGCCGTCGACTTCCGCAGAGACGATGAACGGTGCCGGCTTGTAGTCCGGATAGGTCGTGCCCGCACCGATCGCGGTGACGAAGGTCGAGGGTTCGTGGACGATCTTGCCGTCCCAGTCTTCCGTGCGGCTGAACGGCACGAGCTTGCCGCCATGCGAAACGGTGCGCTCCAGGATCACGTGCGGATCGACGCGAACGAGCTTGCCGTCGTGATTGGCATAGCGATCGCAGGCGCCCGCCGCGCCCGGCTTGATGTAGCACATCACCGGACAGGCATCGCAGCGGATCTTGTCGGTGGCGGCGCTCGTCGTTTCAGTCACCATGTGCAAGCCAGCGGACACTGCGGTTATCATTCGTATACGAACGATGTTGCGCGCGGTCCCGATAGCTGTCAAGCGGCGGCGCGCGCGAAAAGATGCGCTGCCGAATAAAACCTCATTTGCCTGCCGCCTTTGTCCACAAAGCGGGCAGTCGCGCTGCACTGCGGCATGGCCGCTTGCACGTTTGTGTACAAACGGTATCGTCGCGACGTACAATTTTTGCGACCCGATCGTCGCGGGGCTTGGGAACAGGATGACGCAGACACCGATCCGCCTCACCGTGAACGGCAGGATCCACGAGATCACTGCAGAGCGCGCAACGCCATTACTCTATGTGCTGCGCAACGACCTCGCGCTCAACGGTCCGAAATTTGGCTGCGGCCTCGGCGAATGCGGCACCTGTACTGTCCTGATCGACGGCGCCGCCGCGCGCTCCTGTGTCATCCCGGTCGGCGGCTGCGCGGGACGCGACATCGTGACGCTCGAAGGGCTCGGCACAAGCGACAAGCCTGATCCGGTGCAGCAGGCCTTCATCGACGAGCAGGCCGCGCAATGCGGCTACTGCCTCAACGGCATGATCATGACCACCAAGGCGCTGCTCGCGATCAACCCGCAGCCGACAGAACAGGAAGCGCTGGCGGCGCTGCGCTACAATCTCTGCCGCTGCGGCACGCATGTCGAAATCCTGCGCGCCGTGATGCGCGCATCGGGGCAGCTCACCGAGGCCGCGGACTGATGGCCTCCCCTGCCTCGAACGGAGCTGAGCGGCAATCAGGCTCGCTCGTCGTCGTCCGCACCGTGGACGAGATCACATCCGAGACCTTCGTCCGCATCACCGCAGACGGCTCGGTCACCGCTTACAATGGTCATGTCGATCTCGGCACCGGCATCCGCACCGCGCTCGGCCAGATCGTCGCCGAGGAGCTCGACGTGTCCTTTGCGCGCGTCGTCATCGTGCTCGGCGATACCGCTGTCGTGCCGAACCAGGGCGCCACGATCGCCAGTGAAACCATCCAGATCACTGCCGTGCCCCTGCGCAAGGCCGCGGCGCAGGCGCGCCACTTCCTGATCGCGCGCGCAGCCGAGCGGCTGGAGTTGCCGGAGGCCGACCTCAAGATCGAAGACGGCCTCGTGCGCGGGCACGACAACCGCAGCGTCAGCTATGGCGAATTGATCGGCGGCGAGACGATCCGGCTCGAGCTTGCCGACGACGTCGCCGTCAAGCCCGTCGGCGACTACGCCATCGTCGGCCAGTCGATGCCGCGGGTCGATCTGCCGGCGAAGGCCACGGGCGAGCTGACCTTCGTGCACGACGTCCGCCTGCCTGGCATGCTGCACGGCCGCGTCGTGCGTCCGCCCTATGCCGGCGTCGATGCCGGGCCGTTCGTCGGCACCAGCCTGCTCGCGGTCGACGAATCCTCGGTGCGCGACGTTCCCGGCATCATAGCCGTCGTGCACATCGGCGATTTCGTCGGAATCGTCGCCGAGCGCGAGGAGAATGCGATTCGCGCCGCGGAGCAGCTCAAGGTGAGCTGGAAGCCGACGCCCACCCTCACCGACCTCGCCGATGTCGAGACCGCGTTGCGCGCCAATCCGTCGACGCCGCGGACGTTGATCGACAAGGGCGACGTCAATGCGGCGATATCAGGCGCCGCCAAGCCGATGCAGCGCACCTATGTGTGGCCGTACCAGATGCATGCCTCGATCGGCCCGTCCTGCGCGGTCGCCGACTTCCAGAGCGGCGACATCCGCGTCTGGTCGGGCACGCAGAATCCGCATCTGCTGCGCGGCGATCTGGCGCTGCTGATCGAGCGCCCCGAGAGCGAGATCGAAGTCATCCGGCTGGAGGCCGCCGGCTGCTACGGCCGCAACTGCGCCGACGACGTCACCGCGGATGCGCTGCTGCTGTCGCGCGCGGTCGGCCGTCCGGTGCGCGTGCAGCTGACGCGCGAGCAGGAGCACGCCTGGGAGCCCAAGGGCACCGCGCAGCTCATCGACGTCAATGGCGGCCTGAACGCCGACGGCGGCGTCGCGGCTTACGACCTCGCCACGCGCTATCCCTCGAACGCCGCGCCGACGCTGGCGCTGCTGCTGACCGGTCGCGTCTCGCCTGATCCGGCCGTGCTCCAGATGGGCGACCGCACCGCGATCCCGCCCTACGACTACGACCACATGCGCGTCGTCGCCCATGACATGGCGCCGATCGTGCGCGCGTCCTGGCTTCGCGGCGTCTCGGCGCTGCCGAACACGTTTGCGCATGAATCCTACATCGACGAGGCCGCAACGGAAGCCGGCGTCGACCCGATCGAATACCGGCTGCGCTACCTGAAAGACCAGCGCGCCGTCGATCTCGTCAATGCGGTGGCCGAGCGCGCGGGCTGGACGCCGCGGCCGGTCCGCGAAGAGAAGGACGGCGAGGTCGTGCACGGGCGCGGCTTTGCCTATGCGCTCTATGTCCACAGCAAGTTTCCGGGCTATGGCGCGGCGTGGTCGGCCTGGGTCGCCGACGTCGCCGTGAACAAGACGACCGGCGACGTCAGCGTGACGCGCGTCGTCGCCGGGCAGGACTCCGGTCTGATGATCAATCCGGACGGCGTGCGCCACCAGATCCACGGCAACGTCATCCAGTCCACCAGCCGCGCGCTGATGGAGGAGGTCTCGTTCGAGCGCGGTGCGGTGGCGGCGCGCGAATGGGGCGCCTATCCGATCATCCCCTTCCCCGACGTGCCCAAGATCGACGTCTTGATGTTGCCGCGGCCGGACCAGCCGCCGCTCGGCGTCGGCGAGTCCGCCTCGGTGCCGAGCGCGGCGGCAATTGCGAATGCGATCTTCGATGCCACCGGCGTGCGCTTCCGCGAGCCCCCGTTCACGCCCGAGCGCATCCTCCGGGGCCTGCACGGCGACGCGCCGGCCGCGCCGCAGGCCCTGCCCGCTCCCGCAGCGCCGCAGCCATCGCGCATCTGGCAGAATCCGTTCGCCAGGCGCGCCGGCATCTTTGCGACCATTGCCGCCGTCTGCACCGCCGCGATCGGCGTTGGCGCCGCCCTCTTGCCCGGGCGCGCCATCGCGCCGATCGCGCGGCCCGATGCATCGGTCTATTCCGCGGCAACCATCGCCCGCGGCGCGCAGCTTGCCGCGCTCGGCAATTGCGCGGAGTGCCACACCACGATCGGCGGTGCGCTCAACGCCGGCGGCCGCGCGCTTGCGACGCCGTTCGGCACGATCTACGCAACCAACATCACGCCTGACGTCGAGACCGGCATCGGCGCCTGGTCCTATCCCGCCTTCGAGCGCGCGATGCGCGACGGGCTGCATCGCGACGGACGGCAGCTCTATCCCGCCTTCCCCTACACGCATTTTTCCAAGACCAGCGAGGCCGACCTCCAGGCGCTCTACGCCTACCTGATGGCGCAGCCCGCGGCGCGCGCGACGGCGCCCGCGAACACGCTCGCCTTCCCGTTGAACATTCGCCCGCTGCTCGCGGGCTGGAATGCGCTGTTTCATCAGACGAAGGACTTCAAGCCCGATCCCGCGCAGTCCGCGCAGTGGAATCGCGGCGCCTATCTGGTCGAAAGTCTCGGCCATTGCAGCGCCTGCCATTCGCCGCGCAACGCGCTCGGCGCCGAGCAGCGCGAGGCCTATCTCGCCGGCGGCTTTGCCGAGGGTTGGGAGGCGCCGCCGCTGACGTCGCTGTCGCATGCACCGATCCCCTGGAGCGAGGACGAGCTCTACGCCTATTTGCGCACCGGCCAGTCGCGCTATCACGGCGTCGCCGCCGGCCCGATGGCGCCTGTTGTCAGGGATCTCACGGCCCTGCCCGATCAGGACATTCGCGCGATGGCCGTCTATCTCAACTCGTTCAACGACGCCGCCACCGAGGCGCCGGATGCGCTTGCCGCCAGGCTCGAGAGCGCAACGCAAGTCACCACCGCCGCCTCCACCGGCGCGCGGCTCTATCAGGGCGCCTGCGCCGTCTGCCACGAGGTCGGCGGCCTGCCGCTGTTCGGCAGCCGGCCCTCGCTCGCGCTCAACAGCAATCTGCACAGCGCATCACCGGACAATCTCGTGCAGGTGATCCTGCACGGCATCGCCGAGCCAGCATCGAGCGATCTCGGCTACATGCCTGCGTTCAGGAACAGCATGAGCGACGCGCAGATCGAGGAGCTCGTCACGTTCCTGCGCAGGCAGTTCGCCCCCGACAAGCCGGCCTGGACAGGCGTGCGCGAAACGATCGCACGCGTGCGATCGCCTGCCCACTGAATATTATGCGTGCTTCTTCACTTCCACCGGCGGCGTGCCGTGGGTGTGGAAGGACTCGATGGTCTTCAGGCCCCACGCCTGCCCTTTCTTGCGCTCCTCCTCGGTCCACACGATCGGCTTCCAGTCGGGGGCGAGGATGAGGCGCGCACCGGCGTTGGCGACTTCGACGCGGTTGCCGCCGGGCTCGTAGACATAGAGGAAGAAGGTCTGCTGGATCGCGTGCTTGTGCGGGCCGGTCTCGATGTGGATGCCGTTCTCCAGGAAGATATCCGCCGCGCGCAGAATCTCCTCGCGGCTGTCGAGCGCGTAGGTGACGTGGTGGAAGCGGCCGGGTGTGCCGGAATGGTCGAGCGAATAGGCGAAGTCGTAGCTCTTGTTCGACATCGTCAGCCACATCGCCGCTTCCCGACCGTCGTTGAGCACGATCTGCTCGGTGAGCCGGCAGCCGAGATAGTTCTCGAAGAACTCGCGGTTGGCCTTGATGTCGACGGCGAGACAGTTGAGATGGTCGAGGCGGCGGACATTGACGCCGCGGGCAGGAAAGCGCTGCGCCTGGTTCTTCAGCGCGGGCTTCAGCTCCGGCGGCGCCTGATACCATTCGGTCTCGTAATAGAGCTCGACGATGTGACCGTCGGGATCGCGGCAGCGGAAGGTCGGCCCCTGCCCCATGTCGCCGTCGATCCAGCCGATGTCGAACCCGGAGCCCTTGAGGGCGGCGACGCGGCGCTCCAGCGCCTGCTGGCTGCGCGCACGCAGCGCCATGTGCTCCATGCCTGAGGTCTTCGACGCCGTGAGCTTGAGCGAATAGCGCTCGTAATCGTCCCAGCCCCGCAGGTAGACCGACTCGCCCTTCCGGCCGCTGATTGTCATGCCCATCACGTCGACGAAGAATTTCAGGCTCTCGTCGGGCTTGGGCGTCAGCAGCTCCATATGGCCGAGATGGGCAAGATCGAGGATCGGTTCGGGCTGCATGCTTTCCTCCTGGCGTGGCTGCGATCCGCAGGAACCGGATCGCGCATTCGGGCACAGGGCCGCAATTGGCTCACGCGCCCGGAGGCGGCACCGAGGCCGCGGGTTCATTTGTACTAATGTACAAATGATTAGGTCCCGTCAACAAACCAACCCTTGCATCCCGGACCGAATGGCGCCCCGCGCTTGAGCAGAACCATCCCCGAACGGCGGACGGACTGCCCGAATGGTAAAATCTTCCCTAATTCGATCGAAAGCCTGCTGGCCCCAAAAAGCAGCACTTTCCGGCCGTTTCCGCCCACAGATATGCATCAGGAACGAATCTATCGGCCGAATTGTCGCGGATTTAACGAAGCGGCCGCGGCTGCCGTTTAACCGTTTGTGCAGCCGCGGCCGCGCATAGTCCGGTGCAACCCCCGTGCTCTTGCCAGGTTCATTCATCGTGACATCCTTTGGACGCGTGATTTCGGTACGTGGATCGCTCGCCCGGGTCGGGCTTCTGGCGGCAAGCCAGATGCCGATCTCGGAGGTTCGGGCGACCGTCGGCCGTTTCGTCAGCATTCGCTGCGCCAGCTCGGTCATCGTCGCGATGATCACCGAGGTCTCCTGCGAGAATCTGTCGAGCGCCGACAATTACATCGCCATCGCCTCGGTCGACCTGCTCGGCGAGATCCTCAACGCCGCCGACAAGGCCAAATTCCAGCGCGGCGTCACCAATTATCCGACCATCGGCGACGCGGTCGACCTGATCACGAGCCAGGAGTTGCGCACGATCTACGCGCCGACCGGATCGGACCAGATCAACGTCGGCTTCCTCCAGCAGGACCGCTCGGTGATCGCCTATGTCGACGTCGAGGAAATGCTGTCCAAGCATTTTGCCGTGCTGGGATCGACCGGCGTCGGCAAATCGACCGGCGTCTCGCTGCTGCTCAACGAGATCCTGAAGGCGCGCCCGAACCTCCGCATCTTCCTGCTCGACGTGCACAACGAATATGGCCGCTGCTTCGGCGACCGCGCGCTGGTGCTGAACCCGCGGAACCTGAAGCTGCCGTTCTGGCTGTTCAACTTCGAGGAAATCGTCGACGTGCTGTTCGGCGGCCGCGCGGGCGTTCCGGAGGAGCTCGACATCCTCGCCGAGGTGATCCCGCTCGCCAAGGGCGTCTACACCCAATACCAGAACGCCGACCGCATCGGCCTCAAGCGCATCGACCCCAAGCAGATCGGCTACACGGTCGACACACCGGTGCCTTATCGTCTCGTCGATCTGATGTCGCTGATCGACGAGCGCATGGGCAAGCTCGAAAACCGCTCCTCGCGCATCATCTATCACAAGCTGATCTCGCGTATCGAGGCGGTGCGCAACGATCCGCGCTACGCCTTCATGTTCGACAACGCCAATGTCGGCGGCGACACCATGGCCGAGGTGATCAGCCACCTGTTCCGCCTGCCCGCCAACGGCAAGCCGATGACGGTGATGCAACTCGCCGGCTTCCCGGCCGAAGTGATCGACTCCGTCGTCTCGGTGCTCTGCCGCATGGCCTTCGACTTCGGCCTGTGGAGCGACGGCGTCTCGCCGCTCTTGTTCGTCTGCGAGGAAGCGCATCGCTACGCCTCCGCCGACCGCAACGTGGGCTTCGGGCCGACCCGCAAGGCGGTGTCGCGCATCGCCAAGGAAGGCCGCAAATACGGCGTCTATCTCGGGCTGATCACCCAGCGTCCGGCCGAGCTCGACGCCACCATCATCTCCCAGTGCAACACGCTGTTCACGATGCGTCTAGCCAACGAGCGCGACCAGGCGCTGCTGCGCGCCGCGGTGTCGGATGCGGCCGCGAACCTACTCTCCTTCGTACCCTCGCTCGGCACCCGCGAGGTGCTGGCGTTCGGCGAAGGCGTCGCACTGCCGACGCGCTTGCGCTTCAAGGAGGTGCCGCCGCACCAATTGCCGCGCGGCGAAGCCACCATCAGCAGCGTGCCGTCGGTGACCTCCGGTCACGACATGCATTTCGTCAGCGCCGTGCTCGAGCGCTGGCGCGGCGCCACCTCGCAGCGCGACGTGCCGAACGACCCGGTGTTCCAGGCGCCACCTGCGAAGACGCTCGGCACCGCCGAAGCCCCGATGCTCCAGCCCTCGATGGGCCTCGATCCCGACCGCTTCTCGCTGTTGAAGAAGCCGCTGCGGTAAGGCCACGCGCCACCCACTTCGTCATTGCGAGCGCAGCGAAGCAATCCAGAATCCCTCCGCGGAAATACTCTGGATTGCTTCGCTGCGCTCGCAATGACGGTTCAAGGTGAACGAGCGCCATTCCCCAATGCGCATCCAAACCGCAGATGCGCCGTCGCGCCGCGCCAACCGGTGCCCCGTGGCACGTTGAGCCCCGCGTCCGCATCGACTATGGTTGCCGGCCCCAAGCCGGAATCCATGCCAATGACAAAAACAGCCGCACAACGCTTCCCAGCTCCCGCCCTCGACACGCTGCCTGACGACATCCGCACGCGCCTCCTCGCCGTGCAGGAGAAGAGCGGCTTCGTGCCGAACGTCTTCCTCACGCTGGCCTATCGTCCGGACGAGTTCCGCGCGTTCTTCGCCTATCACGACGCGCTGATGGAGAAGGACGGCGGCCTCACCAAGGCTGAACGGGAGATGATCGTGGTGGCGACCTCGGCGGCCAACCAGTGCCAGTATTGCGTGATCGCCCATGGCGCTATCCTGCGCATCCGCGCCAAGAACCCGCTGATCGCCGACCAGGTCGCGGTGAACTATCGCAAGGCCGACATCACGCCGCGGCAGAAGGCGATGCTCGATTTCGCGATGAAGGTCTCGGCCGACGCGCAGCGGATATCGGAGGAGGACTTCGCCGCGCTTGCGCCGCACGGCTTCAGCGACGACGACATCTGGGACATCGCCGCGATCTCGGCCTTCTTCGCGCTGTCGAACCGGCTGGCGAACTTCACCGGCATGCGGCCGAACGACGAGTTCTACTTGATGGGCCGGCTGCCGAAGAAGTGAATGACGCGGTGACTGACGAGCAATGACCGTGCTGAACTGGCCCGAGATCCTTCTGCGCCTCGGCGTCGCCACGCTCGCAGGCTGCGCCATCGGCCTCAATCGTGACCTGCACGGCAAGCCGATCGGGCTGAAGACGCTCGGCATCGTCGGGCTCTCGACCGCGACCGTCGTATTGCTGGCCGTGCAGTTCGCCGAGGCCGGCAAGATCACCGATGCGGCAAGCCGCGTCATCCAGGGCATCCTCACCATCGGCTTCCTCGGTGCCGGCGTCATCGTCCACGAAAGCGAGAGGTTTCGCGTCCGCGGCCTGACCAGTGCCGCCTGCACCTTCCTCGCCGCCTGCCTCGGCATCGCCTGCGGCGTCGGCCAGTGGCCGATCGTCGGAACGGCGCTGACACTGGCCTTCCTGATCCTCACCGTCGGCAACCGCGCCGAGCACTGGCTGCACCGGATGCTCGGCGCCAGGGACGAGACGCACGAAACCGATGCGCAGCCGAAGACGCGCTCCTCGGATGAGAGCTAGAACCGAAGCCGCCGCGCCCACAGCGGTTTCAGCAATTCGAGCACCGTCAGCACCAGCAGCCCCGCGCCGAGCGCGATCATCAGATCGTCCGCATGCAGCGGACCAAAGCGGAACAGGCTGGAGGCCGGCGGCCAGAGCAGCGCGGTGGCGAGAACGAGAGCCACCCCCGCGAAGATCCAGGTCAATGCGGGATTTGGACGGAAGAATGCGGACGCGAACGATGCGCTGAAGGACCGATTGACCAGGACCAGAGCGACAATGCAGACGACGAGCGTCACGAAGGCGAGCGTCCTCGCCTCGTCGGCGACGAGGCCGGAGCGAAGCGCGCCGACGAATATGATGGCGGTCAGGGCAAATGCGAGGGCACCCTGAAGCACGCTCCAGCCAACCAGTGCCCACGAGAACAGCGCGGCATCAGGCCGCCTCGGCGGACGCGTCATCGCATCGCGCTCGTCCCGCTCCGCCTCGAACACCAGCGAGCATACGGGGTCGATAATCAGCTCCAGAAATGCGATGTGCACCGGACTGAAGATCAGCGGCAGCCCGAAGACCAGGGGCAGCAGCGCAAGTCCGGCGATCGGCACATGAACGGCGAAGATGAAGGCCATCGCCTTCCGCAGATTGTCGTAGATGCGGCGGCCCAGACGAATGGCCGACACGATCGAACCGAAATCGTCGTCGAGCAGCACGATCGCCGACGCCTCTCGCGCGACGTCGGTCCCGCGCCCTCCCATCGCGATGCCGATGTGGGCGGCCTTGAGCGAAGGCGCGTCGTTGACGCCGTCGCCGGTCATCGCCACGATCTCGCCGTTGAGCTTCATCGCCTGGACGATACGCAGCTTCTGCTCCGGCAAAACCCGGGCGAACACGTTGACATGCCCGACGCGTTTCGCGAGCTCCGGATCATCCGCCAGCCTGACCTGATCGCCGGTCATGACGTCACGGACGTCGAGTCCGGCCTGGTTCGCGATGGCAACGGCGGTTGCCGGATAATCGCCCGTGATCATGACGACGCGGATCCCCGCCGCGCGGCATTCGCGAACCGCCTCCGGGACATGGGGCCGCAGCGGATCGGCAAGCCCGACCAGGCCGACAAATCGAAACGCGAAATCCTCCTGGGTCGGCGGGAGTGAAGACTCATCGCAGGCGGCAACGGCCATCCCCAGCACGCGAAGCCCGTCCCTCGCCATCGCGCTGGCGGCATCTCGCACCGAATCCTGATCAGCAGCGTTCATCCTGCACAGGCGCGCGATCGCCTCGGGCGCGCCCTTGGCGCATGCGACGAGGTCCGCCCGGCCGGCCGTGCGCCAGACCTGCGTCATGGCCAGCAGCTCGGGGCGCAGACCGTAGGTACGCACCAGCGTCCGGTCGCCGTCCGGCGCATCGCCTCCCCGCAAGGCGTCCTGCGCGAACAGATGCAGAGCCTTCTCCATCGGGTCGAACGGTTCCGGAGAGCTCGCCAGGGCACCGCAACGCGCCAGCTCGATGAATTCAGGCCTGGCGTCATCCCGCCCGGCGCTCTCCGGACGCATGCGTGCCCCGTCGAGCAGCCGCAACTCCGCGACGGACATCTGGTTCTGCGTCAGTGTCCCGGTCTTGTCGGTGCACAGGACGGTCGCAGAGCCGAGGACCTCGATGGCTGCGGCTCGCCGCGTCAGGACGCGCGCCTGCGAAATCCGCCAGGCTCCCATCGCCATGAAGACCGTGAGCACGACGCCAAATTCTTCCGGCAACATCGCCATGCCGATGGCGATGCCCGCAAGCAGCGCTTGCAGCCAGTCCCCACGCAAGACTCCGTAGAGCGCGACGGCGGCCACGCTGACGACCGCGCCGCCGAGGAAGCAGAGCCGCACCAGTCTTGCGGTCTGTTGCCGAAGCCGGGGCGGCTCGGTTTGCAAGCCGCGCAGCGACAGCCCGATCTTCCCGATCTCGCTGCGCGGGCCGGTGGCCTCGACCAGCGCCAGCCCCTCGCCGCGCACGACGAGCGAACCTGAATACACGAAGGGCTGATCCTCGCCGCCCGGCCGCTGATCGGCTGACATGGCCTTGCCGGCAGCCCGCTTGCGGACGGGCACCGACTCGCCGGTCAGCAGCGACTCGTCGATCTGCAGATCGCGCGCGTCCACCAGCGCGGCGTCGGCCGGAATCCGGTCGCCTTCGCCGAGGACGAGCAGGTCGCCGCGCACGACCTCGCGGCCCGGGATGCGCCGACGCGCACCGTCCCGCACCACGAGCGCGCGCGGGCTGCTCAGGTCGCGCAAGGCTTCCAGAACGCGCTCGGTCCGGGTCTCCTGCACCACCGTGATCACGATCGACATCGCACCGAAGACCAAGAGGATCAGCGCTTCCCTGAGATCGCCGAGCACGAGGTAGACCAGCCCACCGCAAAGCAGCAGCACGAGCATCGGCTCGCGCAGCACTTCCATGACGATGCGGAGCGGACTGCGTCGTTCGGGCCGAGGCAACTCGTTGGCGCCGTCCTCTTCCAACCGCGCCCGAGCCTCGGCCTCGCTCAGCCCGGCCGGTCTTTTGGCTTCCGTGGCGCTCACGTCTTCCGCCGCAGGCTCCAGAGACTTCCGGCGAGCAGGACGGCCGTCACGAGCAGTATGGCGACGAAGGTCTGGATGATTGTGAAGTTCAGCGCATCACGCGCGACGAACAGCGCGGTGATGGCTCCGGCCAGGACAAACAGAATGCGAAGGATCAGGCTCATCGTCGCGTCTCCAGGTCGGCATGATCCGGAGCCCACCTGGCGACGCGGGAGCGCAATGCTGGTTCGGCTGTCATGCCGGCGGACCTTAGCGGCCGCCGCCGACGCCGATTTGCGATACGTCAATTTTACCTGCGCCGTTGGGCCGCACGTTCGGCCCGGTCCGCCGCCTGCGCCTCCTCGACATCCAGCGTAATCGACACTTTCAGGAACGGCGCACCCCGCCAGCGGACGTCCACGACGACGGGCCGCGCACGGCCGACCGCGGCATCGGGCGGCTCAAAGCGTCGGGGACTGGTGGAGATAACGGCCGTCGAAATCCGCGAGTTCCAAGAACTTCTGCTCGTCGAGTACGGTGACGCGGCCGCGCTGAAATTCCACGATCCCCTCCTGGCGCAACTGCTTGATCACCCGGTTGGCGTGGACCGCCGTGATCCCCAGGGCCTCGCCGATCTGCTCCTGCGTCAGCGGCATCTCGAAAGTGTTGCCGTCCACGCGACCGATCACCCTGAGGCGCTCGCGCAGCTCGATCATGACATGGGCGAGGCGTGCAGGCGCCGGACGCTGGCCGACATTGACGATCCACTCGCGAAACATCGCGGCGTCGATCAGCGTGTCCCGCCAAAACATCTCGGCGACGACCGGCCTGCGTTGGTGCAATCTTCGCAGCGTATCGTGGCTGATGAAGCCCAGCGTGCATGGCGTCAGCGTCGAGAGCTCATGGTCCATCACGTGCAGGAACAGGCTCATCAGGTCCGGGATCTCGCCCGGAATGTGCAGGGAGAGAATCTGTCGCTTGCCGCTCGCGATCGTCTTGGAGCGCGCGCAAAATCCCTCGACAATCAGGCAGCATTCGGTGGCCCGCTCGCCATCCCTCACCACGGGCGTCTCCGCCGGATACTGTCTCACCGCGATCGGAAGCGCTTCGATTTCTCTGACATCCTCCTCCGAAATGCCGGAAGAGACGCGCAAACGCCTGACAAGCGCAGCACGGATCGTGTCGCTGGGCACGCGAAGTCGCTCCGTTTGCATGAATTGGACCCATGGCGCGCCGGGCGCCGCCGTCATGAAACCCGCGATCCCCGCCCCCGTTCCAACAAAAGTTAAGGACGCCGCTCGCGTCCGCATGGTTGGCTCCGCGCCGGAAAGGCCAAACCATGACCAAGAAACGCAACCGTACAAAACCGGCCCTGTCTCTCCAGGAGCGCTTGGACAAGTTCACACAAGAGGCCCGCGCCGCCGCCAGGAAGCTACCGGCCGGCGCCGAGCGCCACACGCTGTTGCAGAAGGCGCGCGACGGCGAGGCGGCCGCGGAGATGGAGCGCCTGCTGTCCCCGCCCGGTCCGCAAGCTCCGAAGTGATCTGCGACGCGCTACGCCGCTAGCGCTTCGCCATCAACTCGAGCGCCGGGGCAAAGCGCTCGGAAAATGTCAACGTCTTGGCGTGGTGAACTGCGGCAAACGATGCCGAGATTCCTGCTGAGGCGACCGCGAGCAAGGCAATTGCGAAAACCAGACGGCGCATTTTGGCCTCCTGTGTGAGCTCGAGACCCAACAGATGGGACGGCTCTGTTTCAGGACGGTTTCGTGCGAACAGAAAATGGCTTCGCTCAAGAGGCTGTGATGAGGTCCTGTCGCGGGGCCGCAGCCGCCATACACTAATAGGTAGTTGCTGCTGTCTTGCAGCGGGTGCGAGCCGTGTCGGGAATTTTACGCACGCGCTCACGATCCTGAAATCGCAAGACTGCCGCAACGGGCAACATTTGCAGGAGTGCAAAGTCTTCGAGGATCACTCACATGAACGTCGTCATTCAGAAGCTCAATGGCCTATGGCACCTCATCATCGGATCGAGCCGGATCCGAACGCCCTTCCTGGAAACCCAGGAGCGCGCGCTGGTCGTGACTTACGCCCGGCGCATCTACCCCGGCGCCAAGATCTTCCAGCGCGACTGATCTGAGCCGCAGCGCCTAATCGTCGTCCGCCGGCCCGCACCAGCCCGGCAGATAGATCGCATCCTTGCTCTTGGCCGCGGACAGCGCCTTTTCCAGCGCCTTGTCGAAATTGGCATCCACCGCCTTGCGCGACAATTTCCGGCGCAGATAGTCGGCCCACAGGAATTCGGAGAACGGCGTGGTGTCCTTGGCAAATCCGCCCAGGCGGCGGAGCTCGCCGGCGAGGCTGCGGAAGGGATCGTCCCTGAGATCGGCGACTGATTTCGGCAGGTCGCGGAACGGCCGCCTTTCGCCCTTGGAATCGTAGGGATAGACCCAGCGCTTGTTGTCCATCACGCCCCAGAAGGCCTCGCGCTCGACCATCCTGAGGTCGCCGACGACAGTCACCAGCACTTCCTTGACGCCCTCGTCGTGCAATGCGCGGCCGAGATGATGATGGTCGATCACGTAGTAACGCTTGTCCGGCCCGTACACGACGGGGATCATGTGCTTGCCGAGCAGATCGGCCTGCTTCTTGCTGTCGTGCTCGCGCCAGCGTTTGCGTTTCTCCTTGACCTCGCGCATGCCGACCGTCATCTGCGTCGGCCGAAGCGACAGGATCGGCACCGGATGCACCCTCGGCTCGCGCGCGTTCGTGGTCATGAAGAGCCCCTCACATTGTTGGTTGCAACCGGTGGTCCAGGTTCCATGATTATGCCACGGGCCTTGCGGCGACAAAATGCGTTCGGCGCGCAAAGGGAGATCACAAGCCGATGTTCGCGGGACCGGGCACGGCAGGTGCCATGGCTGTTTTGCAGCGCAACCCCGCGCATCCTGACACCGGCATGACGACCGCTGTCGCGGGCCTTCGCGAAGAGGTCGTGCAAAAGCGCAATGCACGTACGCGTTGAGAAGATTTTCTGCAACGCGTTCACCACGTATGCTATCAAAAACCGCTGCTTCGGAGTGATCCTCGCACCATGAAATCCCAGCGGCCCATAAGCTCTGATGAGGAGCACCGGGTGCTCCAGTTCAGGCCGCGCACCTCCCCCTCCCCGACGGTCCACCGGGGCAACGGCACCGTGCAGCCGATGCGCGGCGCGCCCAAGCCGCTCGACCTGTCGCGCTACGAGCAGCCCCGCACCGAGCCGGACGATTTCCGCCACCGCATGCTCGCCAACATCGCCGCGCTCGCCTTCACCATCGCGCTGACCGCGATCGGGATCTGGCTCGCCGTGAGCATCGCCGACCTGCGCCGGACCCAGGATTGCGTGCTGATGGGCCGCCGCGACTGCGCCAAGATCACGACGCCGCACATCTAGCCCGGCCCGCCGCCGATCCCCCGCCGCAAAGGGGCTCCGGCAGGCATCCCCAGCTCCGTCCCTTGCTGTCCCCTTGGCCTGCCCGGCTCCATTGAACTCAGGGCGGCGCTCCGATATACGGGCTCTCGACCCGGCCAGAGGGGGGTTGAGGGCGTCATCAGGGGCGCGATGCCCACCCGCCATGCCACTCTGGAACATCTGACAAATATCTGCAATATATCAAAGGCTTAGTGATGTCCTCCACATTCGATCAGGTCGCTACGATCATCGCTGAAACCTGCGACATTCCGCGCGACACGATCACGCCGGATAGCCACGCCATCGATGACCTCGGTATCGACAGCCTCGATTTCCTCGATATCGCGTTTGCGATCGACAAGCAGTTCGGCATCAAGCTGCCGCTGGAAAAGTGGACCCAGGAGGTCAACGACGGCAAAGCGACCACCGAACAATATTTCGTGCTGAAGAACCTGTGCGCGCGCATCGACGAGCTGGTTGCAGCCAAGGGCGCGAGCGCCTAATCGGGCGGCCATGCAACTCGAATACTTTCATATGATCGATCGCATCGTCGACCTCAGGGTCGGCGAGAAGACGATCGTCGTCGAGGCCCAGGTCCCGAAGGAAAGCACCGTCTTCGAGGGACACTTCCCGGGCTATCCCTTGATGCCCGGCGTGCTCCTGATCGAATCGATGGCGCAGGCCTCGGGCTGGCTTCAGCTCGGCGTGTTCAAGTTCGAGCGCATGCCGATCCTGGCCGCCGTGAAGGAGGCCAAGGTGCGCGGCTCGGTGTTCCCCGGCGATCTCATGACCATCGAGGCGAGCCTCTCCTATGAGGGCTCGGGCTATGCGATGACCGAAGCCAAGATCAAGGTCGGCGGCAAGCTGCGCGCGAACTCGGCGCTCACCTTCACGCTGATCCCCTTCCCCAACGCGGACATGCGCGGATACATGGCGAAAGTCGCCGAGCGCGTCGGCTTTCCGCAGCAGGCCGTATCGCCATGACTGACACCGCTTCGAAGCCCGGCCAGACGGAAGTCTGGATCACCGGCATTGGCCTTGCCACCTCGCTCGGCGAGGGCCTGGACGCCAACTGGGCCGCGCTCCAGGAGAAGCGCATCAATGTCGACGAGAAGGGCTTTGCGCCCTACATCGTGCATCCGCTGATGCCGGTCTCCTTCGACAGCCAGATCCCGAAGAAGGGCGACCAGCGCCAGATGGAAGCCTGGCAGCGCATCGGCACCTATGCCGCGGGCCTCGCGCTCGACTCTGCGGGGATCAAGGGCAACAAGGATATCCTGTCGAAGATCGACATGGTCGTGGCCGCCGGCGGCGGCGAGCGCGATCTCAACGTCGACACCGGCGTGCTCACGGCCGAGGCCAAGGGGGCGAATGCGCCCGGCTTCCTCAACGAACGCCTGATGAGCGATCTCAGGCCGACGCTGTTTCTGGCCCAGCTCTCCAATCTCCTCGCCGGCAACATCGCCATCGTGCACGGGCTCGGCGGCACCTCGCGCACCTTCATGGGCGAAGAGGTTGCGGGCGCCGATGCGGCGCGCATCGCGCTCGCGCGCATCGCCTCGGGCGAGAGCGACATCGCCCTGATCGGCGGCTCGCACAATGGCGAGCGCAAGGACCTCATGGTCCTCTACGAATTCGGCGACTTCAACCTGAAGGACAAGTTCGCGCCCGTCTGGGCGCGCAAGGACCACGCCGGCTTCGCGCTCGGCTCGGCCGGCGCGTTCCTGGTGCTGGAATCGAAGGCGCATGCGGAAGCGCGCGGCGCAAAGCCGTTCGCAAAACTGTCGAGCGTGGTGGCCGATCTGGCCCGGCGCAAGCAGCCCGGCGACATGGCGGCGACGCTGGAGAAGCTTTGGGCCAAGCTGCCGAAGCGCGAGGGCAAGGGCGCGATCATCACTGGCGCGACCGGCGCAGAGCCCGCGACATCCGAGGAGCGCGGCTTCCTGAAGGACCACGCCGACTTCCCGGTTCGCTCGACCGGCACGATGTTCGGACACACCATGGAGACGCAATTCCCGCTCGGAATCGCGCTCGCCGCGCTGTCGATCTCGCGCGGCGCACTGTTCCCGCCGAACGATTCCACAGGGACCGAGATTGAAATGCAGGGGGCACCCACCCAGATTGTGGTGGTGGGGGCCGGACACTGGCGCGGCGAAGGCATGGCGCTGGTCGAGGCCGTAAGCTAGCTCTAGCGGGGGATCGACATGACTGCACCACGCGACAAATTCGGGCGTCCCGTCGTCGTCGTCACCGGCATGGGCATCATGACCTCGCTCGGCGCCGGCAAGGCGGACAATTGGGCGAAGCTCGTCGCCGGCGAATCCGGCATCCGCACCATCACGCGCTTTCCGGTCGACGGCCTGAAGACGACGATGGCCGGCACGGTCGATTTCGTCAGCGTCGATCCGTTCTCCTCCACCGGCCTGTCCGAGCGGATGGCCGAGATGGTCACGCAGGAAGCGCTCGAGCAGGCCGGCATCGGCGCCAGCGCCGATTTCCCGGGCCCCCTCTTCCTCGCGGTCGCGCCCGTCGAAGTCGAATGGCCGCAGCGCCGCGAGCTCGGCCGCGCCGTCGGCAAGCTCGACTTCACCTATGACGACCTGCTGCGCATCTCCGGCGGCGGCAAGTACAGCGCCTATCATCACCGCTTCATGTTCGGCTCGGTCGCAGCCCACCTCGCCGAGACTTTTGGCACCAAGGGCTCGCCGATCTCGCTGTCCACGGCCTGCGCCTCGGGCGCGACCTCGATCCAGCTCGGCGTGGAAGCGATCCGCCGCGGCGAGACCGATGCCGCGCTGTGCGTCGCGACCGACGGCACGGTGAATCCGGAAGCGCTGGTGCGCTTCTCGCTGCTTTCGGCACTGTCGACCCAAAACGATCCGCCGCAGGCGGCTTCCCGCCCCTTCTCCAAGAACCGCGACGGCTTCGTCATGGCCGAAGGCGCCGGCGCGCTGGTGCTGGAAAGCTATGAAGCGGCGACTGCGCGCGGTGCAAAAATCCTCGGCGTGATCGCCGGCTGCGGCGAGCTCACCGATTCCTTCCACCGCACTCGCTCCTCGCCCGACGGCAAGCCGATCATCGGCTGCATGAACAAGACGCTGGCCGATGCCGGCATGACCCCGGACCAGATCGACCACATCAACGCGCACGGCACCGCGACGCCCGAAAACGACAAGATGGAGTACAACACGACATCGGCCGTGTTCGGCGATCTCGTCTCGAAGATTCCGGTCACCTCCAACAAGTCGATGGTCGGCCACACCATCTCGGCCGCAGGCGCGGTGGAGGCGATCTTCTCGCTGCTGACGCTCGAGCACCAGCGCATCCCGCCGACGATCAACTACGAGACCCCGGATCCCACGATCCTGTTCGACGTCGTCGGCAACAAGGCGCGCGATGCGCGCGTGACCGCTGTCATGTCGAACTCGTTCGGCTTCGGCGGCCAGAACGCCTCGCTGATCCTGACCCGCGAACCGGCCTGACCGGACGCATGGCGCTGGTTCCTGCGAGCATCAAGGCCCGCGCGCGGGAGGCTGGCAAATCGATCGGCGGCACCCTGATCGGCGCCGCCACGGTCGGCATGCTGCGCACCACGCGCTATTTCGATCCGGTCAAGACCTCGGACTTCTTCGCACGCGCCGTGAAAATGATCGGCCCGCGCCTGCGCGAGCACCGCATCGGCCGCGCCAATCTCACCGCGGCGTTTCCGGAGAAATCGCCGGAGGAGATCGAACAGATCCTGATGGGCGTCTGGGACAATCTCGGCCGCGTCGGCGCCGAATTCGCCCATATGGACCACGTCTGGGATTACGACCGCGACCATCCGGAAGTGAGCCGGATCGAATTGCCCAAGCGCAGCATCGAGCTGTTCGACCAAATCCGAGACGACGGCAAGCCGGCGCTGATCTTCGCCGCTCACCTCGCGAACTGGGAATTGCCGGCGCTCGCCGCCGTCGCGCACGGGCTGGATGCCGCGATCCTCTATCGCCGGCCGAACATCGCCTCCGCCGATCGCATCATCCAGGAGATGCGCCAGGTCAACATGGGCACGTTGATCCCTGCGGGGCGCGATGCGCCGCTCCGCCTCGCGCAGGCGCTGAAGGACGGCAAGCACGTCGCCATGCTGATCGACCAGTACCTGACCGGCGGCGTCGAGGTCACCTTCTTCGGCCGCAAGACCCGCGCCAATCCGATGCTGGCGCGCCTCCTGCGCCAGGTCGAATGCCCGATCCACGGCGTCCGCGTCATCCGCAAGCCCGGCGGCCGCTTCGCCGCGGAGCTGACGGAGGAAGTCCCGCCGGTCCGCGATTCCGACGGCAAGATCGACATCCAGGGCACGACACAGGCGATCACCAACGTGGTGGAAGGCTGGGTGCGCGAGCATCCCGAGCAGTGGTTGTGGCTGCACCGCAGGTGGCGCTAGCTACGCCGTCATTGCGAGGAGCGAAGCGGCGAAGCAATCCAGAGCGTCTCCGCGAATCGATTCTGGATTGCTTCGCTTCGCTCGCAATAACGGGTGCCGCACGTCAGCGCCCCGTCTTCACCTTGGTCCAGAGCCGGTTGATGATGCGCTGGGTCGCCGGCTCACGCGCCGTGATGACGAACAGTTTTGCGAGCGTCGCTTCGTCCGGATAGATGTTCTTGTCGCCCAGGATTTTCGGATCGACCAGCTTCTGGCTGGCGAGGTTGCCGTTGGCATAGGACAGGAAGTCCGAGTTCTTGGCGGCGACGTCCGGGCGGTAGAGATAGTTGATCAGCTCATAGGCTTCGCTGACGTTCTTGGCATCCGCGGGGATCGCGAGATTGTCGAAGAACATCTGCGCGCCCTCCTTCGGGATCGTGTAGCCGATCTCGACGCCGCTCTTGGCTTCCGCAGCGCGGGCGCGGGCCTGCATGATGTCGCCGGACCAGCCGACCACGAAACAGATCTCGCCGGTGGCAAGCGCGCTCAGATATTCGGACGAGTGGAACTTGCGCACGGACGGGCGAACCTTGGCGACGGCATCGGCGGCCTTCGCGAGGTCCGCCTGCTTGGTCGAGTTCGGATCGAGCCCGAGATAGCTCAGCGCCGCCGGAAAGATGTCGTCGGCGGAGTCGAGCATGTGCACGCCGCAGTCTTTGAACTTGGCGAGGTTCTCCGGCTTGAAGACGATGTCCCAGCTGTCGATCTTCGCGTCGGGTCCGAGGATCTGCTTCACCTTGGCGACGTTGTAGCCGATGCCCGTGGTGCCCCACATGTAGTTGGCGGCGTAGACGTTGCCGGGGTCGTAGATGCCGAGGCGCTGCGTCACGACAGGCCAGGCATGGCTAAGGTTCGGCAGCCTCGACTTGTCGAGCTTCTGGAAGATGTTGGCCTTGATCTGGCGCTGGAGGAAATAGGCCGTCGGCACCACGACGTCGTAGCCGGACTTGCCGGCCATCAGGCGCGTCTCCAGCGTCTCGTTGGCGTCGAACGTGTCGTAGACCACCTTGATGCCGGTCTCCTTGGTGAAGGCCTCAAGGACATCAGGCGCCATGTAGTTGGACCAGTTGTAGAAGTTGACGACCCGCTCCTCGGCGCCTGCGGGGGCGGAGAGCAACGTCAGCGCTGCGGCGATCGCGAGGCCAAAGCCAAGACCAAAGCGAAGTCCGGAGCGGCCGACGTTCGTCATCTCTGTCTACCTCTTGCGTCCACGCACGGCGTCCGACAGCCGCTCCAAGGCGGTGTCAAGCGTCTGGTCCTTCTTGGCGAAGCAGAAGCGCACCACCGAGGTCACGGGGTCCTGCTCGTAGAACGCCGAGACCGGGATCGCCGCGACCTTGTAGTCCTTCACGATCCGCCAGCAGAACTCGGTATCGCTCTCGTTGAGCCCGAGCGGCGACAGGTCGACGGTGAGGAAGTAGGTCCCTTGCGACTTCAGCACGGGGAAGCCGAGGCTTTCGAGACCCTTGGTCAGCCGGTCCCTGCTCCGGGTCAGGTCCTTGCGCATCGACAGGAAGTAGTCGTCGGACTTGCCGAGGCCATAGGCGACGGCGGCCTGCAGGTTCGGCGCGGTGGTGAAGGTCAGGAACTGGTGCACCTTGGCGGCGACGCGCAAGAGCGGCGGCGCGGCGCAGACGAAGCCGATCTTCCACCCCGTCAGCGAGAATATCTTGCCGGCCGAGCCGACCTTGATGGTGCGCTCGCGCATGCCCGGGATGGTGATCAGCGGGATGTGCTTGTGCTCGTCGAAGGTGACGTGCTCCCAGACCTCGTCGCAGATCGCGATGACGTCGAACTCCTGGCAGTAGCGCGCCAAGAGCTCGAGGTCCTCGCGCGGATAGACCACCGCGGAGGGATTTAAGGGATTGTTGAAGAGCACCGCCTTGGTCTTTGAATTGAAGACGCTTTTCAGCATGTCCTCATTCAGCCGCCAGTGCGGCGGCTCGAGCCGGACGAGGCGCGGAATACCGCCGGCCTGGCGGATGATCGGCAGGTAGGAATCATAGACCGGCTGGAAGCAGACCACCTCGTCGCCGGGCTGCACCACCGCGAGGATGGCCGAGGTCAGCGCCTCGGTGCCGCCGGAGGTGACCATCACCTCGCTCATCGGATCGAGCTTGAGGCCGTGCCAGTGGCCGTAATGGGTTGCGATCGCCTGGCGCAGCTCCGGCAGGCCCATCATCGACGGGTACTGGTTGTAGCCGTTCAGCGAGGCGTCAGCCGCGGCGCGGCGGATGTCCTCGGGGCCGGGATCGTCAGGAAAGCCCTGGCCGAGATTGATGGCGGCGTTGTCGCGCGCGGCCTGCGACATCGCCTCAAAGATAGTGACGGGAAGGTCGGCGAAGACCTTGTTCAGGGACGAGCTCTTGGACATCGGCCGGATCAGCCACCGACCTTGCTGGGAAGACCTGCCGCCTTCCAGCCCAGCATGCCGCCGGCCAGATGCTTGTCGTAAGGCAGGCCCGCCGCCTGCGCCGCGAGCGAGGCCGTCACCGAGCGCTTGCCGGAGCGGCAGGCGAACACGACCTCCTTGCCTTGGGGATCGGGGATCGCCTTGGGGTCGAAGGTCGAGAGCGGAACCACGACGCCGTAGGGATAGGCCTCGGCGTCGACTTCGTTCGGCTCGCGGACGTCGACGAGCAGATAGCGTCCCTCCGCGACACCCTTGGAGACCTCGTCCGGGGTCAGATCCTGTACTTGATTTGCCACATCATCCTCCAACGTCGCGAGCCGCATGCCGGGGCGATCCCGGCGGGCGGCAACCTCGCCTCTCGGGAGACGAAAATCAAGCGCTCCAAAGGCTTGAGCCGCGCGGCGCAAGTTAAAGCTAAATCGCAGCGACTTGAAGTCCGGCGTTCAGGATGCCCTCACCACGCATTCGGTGTCATTCCCCGCGAAGGCGGGGAATCCAATACGCCGCGGCCTCGCCGTATCCCCTTGCCGTCTCTGGAATACTGGATCGCCCGGTCAAAGGCCGGGCGATGACAGCAGTGGAAACGGACGTGCGCCAGCCCGGACCCTAGATCGTCACCTGCGTTCCGACCTCGACCACGCGGCCGCTAGGGATCTGGAAATAGTCGGTGGCGTCGTTGGCGGAGCGGCTGAGCGAGATGAACAGCCGGTCCTGCCAACGCGGCATGCCGGAATGGGCGGCGGGCTTCAGCGCCCTGCGCGACAGGAAGAACGAGGTCGACATGATGTCGAACTGCCAGCCGAGCTTGCGGGCGATCGCCAGCGCCTTCGGCACGTTGGGCGATTCCATGAACCCGAACTTCAGCGTCACCTTGGAGAAGGTCGGGCTGATCTGCTCCAGCCTGACGCGCTCGGCCGGGTCGATCCGCGGGGTCTGCGCGGTCTCGATGGTGAGAATGACATTCTTCTCGTGCAGCACTTTGTAGTGCTTCAGACTATGCATCAGCGCGGTCGGGGCACTGAGCGGGTCCGAGGTCAGGAACACGGCGGTTCCGGGCACGCGTTGCGGCGGCCGCTTCTCCAGCATGGCCACGAGGTCGGCGAGCGGGAACTCGAGCTTGCGCGATTTCTCGAACAGCAGCCGGCTGCCGCGCCGCCACGTATACATCAGGATGATCATGAGCGCGCCGAGGGCGAGCGGCACCCAGCCGCCCTCGAACACCTTGAGCAGGTTGGCGGCCAGGAAGGTCAGGTCGAGGAACAGGAAGGGCGCGATGAGCGCGGCCGCCGCGAGCGGCGACCACCGCCAGACCTTCCAGATCACGACGAAGCCCATCATCGCCGTGACCACCATGGTGCCGGTGACGGAGATGCCGTAGGCGGACGCCAGCGCGCTCGAGGAGCGGAACAGCAGCACCAGGAGCACCACCGCGACCAGCAGGAGCTGGTTGATGCGCGGGATGAAGATCTGGCCGGAATGGGCTTCAGACGTATGGCGAATTTCAAAGCGCGGCAGCAGCCCGAGCTGGATCGCCTGGCGTGTCAGCGAATAGGCGCCGGTGATGACGGCCTGGCTTGCGATGACGGTGGCGGCGGTGGCGAGCACGACCATGGCGCCACGGATCCAGCCTTGCGGAAACAATTGGAAGAACGGGCTCTCGATCGCCCCGGGATCGCCGAGCACGAGCGCCCCCTGCCCCAGATAGTTCAGCGCCAGCGATGGCAGCACGATGAACAGCCAGGCGGTCTGGATCGGCCGCTTTCCGAAATGGCCGAGGTCGGCATAGAGCGCCTCGGCACCGGTGACCGCCAGGAACACCGCGCCCAGCGTCACGAAGCCGATGATGCCGTGGTGGAGCATGAAGGACACGGCATAGAGCGGGTTCAGCGCGAACAGCACCTGCGGCTGCGCGATGATCGGATGGATCGCCGCCACAGCAATGACCGCGAACCAGACGCACATGATCGGGCCAAAAAAGGCGGCGACGCGGGCGGTGCCGCGCGACTGCACGGCGAACAGGCCGACCAGGATGATTACGGTCAGCGGCACGATGTAGGGCTCGAACCGCAGCGTGACGTCCTTCATGCCTTCGATCGCCGACAGCACCGAAAGCGCGGGGGTGATGACGGCGTCGCCGTAGAACAGGGCCCCGGAGATGATGCCGAGCAGGACGATGGTCGCCCCGCCGGTGCCGACTGCGCGCTGGGCCAGCGCCATCAGCGCGAGCGTGCCGCCCTCGCCGTTGTTGTCGGCGCGGAGCAGGATCACGACGTATTTGAGCGTCACCACGACGATGAGCGCCCACAGGATCAGGGAGAGCACGCCGAGCACGGCCGCCGGCGTAGCGAGCCCGTCGGTGCCCGAGGAGGCCGCCGTCACGGCCTCGCGGAACGCGTAGAGCGGACTGGTGCCGATGTCGCCATAGACCACGCCGATGCTGCCGAGCGTCAGCGCGCCGAAACCGGCCGTGGTGTGGGCCTCGCCATGGCCATTGGCCGCCGCCGTTTCCGGGGCGGGAACTGCTACGTCGCTTGTCATGGGAGAGCCCGGTGGCCTCTAAAAATGCTTCACTGCACAACGGCGGAAGAGCGCGGGCTTATAGTCCTGCGCTGTCGGCATAGCCTAGCCCGTTTTTGGGCCCTCGCCATGCAAATTTTGCATAGATCCGCCAATTGCGTTCAGATGGTGACTTGGGTGCCGACTTCAACCACCCGTCCCGTGGGAATCTGGAAATAGTCGGTAGCGTCGTTGGCGGACCGGCTTAGCGCGATGAACAAGTGGTCCTGCCAGAGCGGCATCCCCGACTGCGCCGAGGCCTTCAGCGACCGCCGCGACACGAAGAACGACGTCGACATGATGTCGAACTGCCAGCCCTGCTTGCGCGCGATCGCGAGAGCCTTGGGGACGTTCGGCTGCTCCATGAAGCCGAAGCGCAGGCGGACCTTGGAGAACTTGTCGCTGATCTTCTCCATCCGGAACCGCTCCGACAGATCGACCCGCGGCGTATGCGCGGTCTCGATGGTCAGGACCACGTTGTGCTCGTGCAGCACCTTGTTGTGCTTGAGGTTGTGCAGCAGCGCGGTCGGCACGAAGGATGGATCGCTGGTCAGGAACACCGCCGTGCCCTTGACGATATGCGGCGGCCGCTTCTCCAGGCTCCGGATCAGATCGTCCAGCGGCACCTCGATCCGGCGCGTCTTCTGGATCAGGATTCCCGAGCCCCGCCGCCAGGTCCAGATCGTCCCCGCCATGGCTGCGCCGAACAGCAGCGGCACCCAGGCGCCTTCCAGCAGCTTGAGCAGATTGGCGCTGAAGAAGCTCATGTCCACGACGACGAAGGGCAGGATCACGGCAGCCGCCGTCGCCGCGCGCCAGTTCCACAATTTCCAGATCACGACGAAGCCCATGATGCCGTCGGCGACCATGGTGGTGGAGACCGCGATGCCATAGGCCGAAGCCAGATTGCTGGGGGTGTGGAACAACAGCACCAGCAACATCACGCCGATCAGCAGCAGCCGGTTGACGCGCGGCAGATAGATCTGGCCGGCATGGCTTTCGGAGGTGTAGCGCACCTCGAAGCGCGGCAGCAGGCCGAGCTGCACGGCCTGATAGACCAGCGAATAGGCGCCGGTGATCACCGCCTGGCTCGCGATCACGGTCGCCGCCGTCGCAAGACCGACCAGCGGCAGCACCAGATGCTCGGGCACCATGCGGTAGAAGGAATGCTCGATCGCGCTGGGATCGGACAGCACCAGCGCGCCCTGGCCGAAATAGTTGATCAAGAGCGAGGGCAGCACGAAGAACATCCAGGCCGCCTGGATCGGCTTGCGGCCGAAATGACCGAGATCGGCGTAGAGCGCCTCGCCGCCGGTCACCGCCAGGAACACGGCGCCCAGCGTCACCAGGCCGATCGTGCCGTGCGACAGCAGGAATTGCAGCGCGTAATAGGGATTGATCGCGGCAAGTACCGACGGATCGTCGGCGATGTGGACGGCGCCCATCACCGCAATACACGTGAACCAGACCACCATCACCGGCCCGAAGGCCGAGGCTACCAGCGCGGTCCCCTTGCTTTGGACCGCGAACAGCAGCACCAGGATGAGGACGGTGAGCGGCACGACGTAGTGCTCCAGGGCGGGCGTCGCGAGCTTCAAGCCCTCGACCGCCGACAGCACCGAGATCGCCGGCGTGATCATGGAATCGCCGATGAACATGGAGGCGCCGACCACGCCCAGCGCGAGCAGGAACCAGCTTCGCCGCCCGAGCGCACGCTGGCCGAGCGCCATCAGCGAGAGCGTACCGCCCTCCCCGTTGTTGTCGGCGCGCAAGAGCAGCAGGACGTATTTGGCGGTAACGACGATCAGCAGCGCCCACAGGATCAGCGAGAGCACGCCGAGCACCATGCCCCGCGTGACCGGCTCGCCATGGGCCGCGCCCCGCACCGCCTCGTGGAATGCGTAGAGCGGCGAGGTGCCGATGTCGCCGAAAACGACACCGATGCTCCCGAGCGTGAGCGCCCAAAAGCCCGATGTGACCGGCCCTTCCTGGGTCTCGGTCGATGTGATGCTCGCCGTCATGTGGATGGAAAACGCTTCGTCCCTGAATTTGATCCGGCGCCTTTTGACGCTTCCGGCGCGCCTGTCAATCGGCACCCCACCTTAGCAGGCGCCGGGCCGAATGCTGTGACGGCGCAGCCACGCTCGTCGCTTGCGCGACGAGATGCCTCAGGTAAGATGGTAGCGCAAGGGGCTTATCGTTTGGTCATGATCCCCGCGCAAACGCGTGTCGCGTTTGTCGCGAAGGAGAACCGGTGCCCACTTCTCCGGATCATGCCTACGGCTTCAAATTCGGCGGCAGCGGCGGATCCTCGCGCATCAGGGTGATGGTCACGCGCCGGTTGGCGGCCAGCGAGGGATCGTCCGGAAACAGCGGCTGGGTGTCCGCCTTGCCGGAGACGGCGAAGATGTGCGAGGCCGGCAGGCCCTCGCGCTCGAGGATCTGCCGCACGGCATTGGCGCGGTCGGCGGATAGATCGAAGGCACCGTAGTCGCTACGGGTCGGCACGAAGCCGGCCGCGGTGTGGCCGGCGATGGAGACGCGGAGCGGCGTGGCCTTGAGCGGAATCGCCAGCTTCTCGACCAGGCGGCGGGTGCGGTCATAGGGCACCTTGGAGCCGTCGGCGAACATCGAGCGGCCGTCCTGGTCGACGATTTCGAGATTGAGACCCTGCTTGGTCTCCTCAAACATGATGTGCTTGGACATCTCGGTCAGTTCCGGCATGTCCTGCAAGGCCTGCCGCAGCGAGGCCGCGGCGAGCGCGAAATTGCGGTCGACCTTGATCTTCGCCCCCGACGTGCGGTCGCGGTCCTCCTGGTCCGGGGTCGGCGTGTTGGAGGCATCCTCGGGCTGGATATGGTCGACGTTCTTGAGCCGCGGGCGCGTCGGCAGGCCGTCGGACTCGACGATGCCGGCGTAGCGCGCTTCGCTCTGCACGCCGAAGGCGTCGCGCATCGAACCGGCGACGATCTTGAGCTTGTTGGCGTCCTGCGTCGAGAATGCGACGAGCATCACGAAGAAGCTCATCATCAGGCCCATCAAATCGGCGAAGGTCACGAACCAGCCGTGACCACCCCCGTGAGCATCGCCGCGCTTCTTCTTGGCCATGTCTGTCTGTCCCGGCGGGCGGCGTTAGGCCGGCACCGGCTCGCCTTCGGCGTGGCGATGCTTCTCCGGCAGATAGGCCAGCAGCATTTCGCGCACCAGCGTCGGGCTCTTGGAGTCGCGGATCATCAGGATGCCGTCGATGATCAGGGTGCGGTTGGTCTCCTCATCCAGCAGCTTGCCGTGCAGCTTGTCGGCGATCGGCAGACAGAACAGGTTCGCGACGAGCGCGCCGTAGAGCGTCGCGAGCAGCGCGGTCGCCATGAACGGGCCGAGCTTGGAAGGGTCGGTCATGTTCGCGAACATCTGCACCATGCCGATAAGGGTGCCGATCATACCGAAGGCCGGGGCGCAGTCGCCGATGGCACGATAGATCTTGCTGCCCTCGTCGAGGTGCATCAGGAAGTTGTCACGATCGCGCTCGAGATTGTCGCGGATGAAGTCGAGGTCGTAACCGTCGGCGACATAGCGGATGCCCTTGGCGAGGAACGGCTCGTCGGTCTCGACCTTTTCGAGACCCACCGGACCCTGCTTGCGGGCGATCTCGGCGATGCGGGCGAGCTCGTCAACGAGGTCGTGCGCCGACAGCCGGCTCATGGTGAAGGCGAACTTGGCGCCGAGCGGAAGGCCGTGCAGGAGCGCGCTGAGCGGAAAGCGGATCATGGTGGCGGAGATCGAGCCGCCGAAGATGATGATCATCGCATGTTCGGAGATGAACATGTGGAGGTCGCCGCCCATGAAGATCATCGCTGCGATGACGATGATGCCCGCCGTGAGCCCAACGCCGGTCATGATATCCATGAGAGACTCCAACGCGTACGCAACAACGGCCGTCCTGGCCGCTGGCGCGGCCCAACCCCGAACCGCATCGGAAACCCTAGAGGGCCGCCCTTAAAGTCGCGTAAAGGTTAAGTTGAGCCGGCGCGCCGGACCGGCGCAGCGCGCCGGGAGAAAGCCGGCTTTGCCGACCCCCGACGGGAATCTCAACACTTCGCTAACCATGTTTGCGCGGGGGCTAAGATGAGATGCCCGCCAGTTCCAGGCTGAGCGCGCGCAGACGCTTGCGTGCGTCGGCATCGTAGGCTTGCGGATTGGCGCGCGCCTCATTCATGCCGTTGAAGAACAATCCGCTCTTGCCTGCGACGTCGTCGCCCTCGACGAGGCGCAGGATCGCCGCGCCGCCCTGCTCCACCGTCGAGATCGGCGTGATGCCGCCAGCCCGCACCATGGTGGTGTTCATGTAGGTCGCCGGATGCAGCGAGTTCACGGTGACACCCGCGCCCTTCACTTCCTCGGCGAAATCGATCGTGAACATGATCTGCGCGAGCTTGCTCTGCGCATAGGCGCGCGAGCCGCTATAGCCCTTGGTGATCATGACGTCGTCGAAGTCGATCGGATGCTGGCCGAGCGAGGCGACGTTGACGATGCGCGACGGCGCCGCGGCCTTCAGCAGCGGCAGCAAGAGATGGGCGAGGAGGAAGCCGGAGAGATAGTTGACGGCAAAGCGCAGCTCATGACCATCGGCGCTGACCTGACGCTGCGGCCCGTCACTCTGCGAGCCGATGCCGGCGTTGCTGACGAAGACGTCGAGACGCTGGTGATCACGTTTCACCGCTTCCGCGAGTGCGCGCGTGCCCGACATCGACGACAGGTCCGCCTGGTAGAAGATCGGCGCGGCATGACCGGCTTTCACGATCTCGTCGATCAGCGTCTTTGCGCGCGCCGCATCGCGGCCGTGGATCAGGACCTTCGCGCCCTCGGCCGCCAGCCGGCGCGCGACGTAGCGGCCGACGCCGTCGGTCGAGCCAGTGATCAGGACCGTCTTGTCATTCATCTTCATCGCAGGCCCTCCGAGTGCGGCCCTAGGCCACATCCGTGACCAGGAATCATACAGTATTCTATGGCCGGTGCGGCATGCTCCATCGCAGGAGCCGTTTTGCAATGTTGACGCTGTTCGGCCTTCTCACCGCGCTTCCTGCGGTTCTGGCGCTTCATCTGCTCGAACCGGAACTCGTCCTGCCGGCGTTCAGCGTCCTGCTCTTTGTCGAAGCCGCTTTCGCAGTGATCGCAGCGCGCCTGGTTCAAGGTCCTGACAAGGCGGACGACATCACCCTGTGGGATCTCGCCGGCGGCTTCACCCTGATCGGATGCGCCGCCGCAATGTTCGCCGAGCCGGATCAGGCCGCCCTGTTTCTGACGGAACAGGGCGACCCGCGGCCGGCATCGCGGCCGTAAGCTGCAAGCTCAGTGGATCTCCGCCGAGCGCTTCAGCGCGGCCTTCAGCTTCTCCAGGGAGAAGTCGGGGCTGCGGGCGATCTCCAGGATCGGCGTCTCGCGGCGGCCGCAGAGCTCGGCGGCCTCGGGCAGTTTTGCTGCGATGTCGAGCGGGATCACGATGGCACCATGCTGGTCGGCGTGAATGAGGTCATCCGACTTCACGGTCATGCCGGCGACGCGGACCTCGCCGCCGAAGCTTTCGGCATGCACCCATGCATGCGACGGGCCGATCGAGCCGGCCAGCGCCTGGAAACCCGGGGCCCATTGCGGGATGTCGCGGATCGAGCCGTCGGTGATGACGCCGAGGCAGCCAAGCGCCTTGTGCACGTTGCTCTGCACCTCGCCCCAGAACGCGCCGTAGCCGACGTCGGGTCCGTCGATGTCCTGGATCACCGAGATGCGCGGCCCGTGGCCGGTGCCGACATACTCGTAATATTCGATGCGGCGCTTCGACTGCTCTTCGGCAGGCAGCGAGGATTTCAGCACCGAGCGGATCGCAACCGTGCGGGCATAGCCGACGATCGGCGGCAGGTCGGGGAACGGACAAACCAGTTGCTTGGTGGTGTAGCCGATCAGCCGGCGCTCGGGTGCCACGATCTCCATGGCGTTACAGATCGTCGGGGTGTCATAGCGGCCCAGCGCTTCGAGGACGGAAGCGGGCAGCGGCCCGGTCGCGGTATCAGTCACGGCGTTCTCTCCCAGATTGGCGGCTGATTGACGCGATGCCGCCGGCACAGGGCGATATAGCCGAGATCGGGCCTCAACCCAACTCAGCGCGCCTTCATGGCAGATATCCGCGAAAAACGCTCAGCGCATGATCCGGAAAAGTGCGCAGCGGTTTTCCGAAAAGATCATGCTCAAACAACGACCTAAAGCGCGATGAGGTTTCAGCCAAATCTCATCGCGCTTTAGTGCAGCCGTCCGGGCCGGTCGTCGTCGTGCGGCGGCTCCGACAGGTTCGCCAGCGTCGGCGCCGACGGCGGCGACGAGATCTCGCCTCCCGCAGGCGTGGCAGCCTCCATCGCGCGCGCCTGGTCGCGATAGGATTTGTAGCCGAGCGGCAAAGCGAGAAGATACAGCACCGTGCCGATCGACAGCACGTGCCAGGGATAGGCGATCAGGATAGCAATGAAGACGATCACCGCGACGAAGGCCGGCAGCACCAGTTCCGGCGGCACGCGCATGCGCTTGGTCTTGCCGGAAAACACCGGCAGGCGCGACACCATCAGGAAGGCGATCAGCAGCGTGTAGGCCGCCGTCACCGCCGCGGGCGCGCGGCCGAGATCGAGGAACGCCACATAGATCGGCAGCAGAACCGTGATCGCACCGGCCGGCGCCGGCACGCCGGTGAAGAAATTGGCGGCGAAGGCCGGCTTGTTGGGATCGTCCATTGTGGCGTTGAAGCGCGCAAGACGCAGGCCGCCGGAGATCGCGAACACCATCGCGGCGATCCAGCCGGCATTGCCGAGCTCGTGCAACTGCCAGAAATACAGCATCAGCCCGGGCGCGACGCCGAAATTGACGAAGTCGGCGAGGCTGTCGAGCTCCGCCCCGAACTTGGACTGGCCCTTGATCATGCGCGCGATGCGGCCGTCGATGCCGTCCAGCGCGGCGGCGAACACGATGGCGTAGACGGCGAGCGACATCCGCCCCTCGATCGACAGCCGGATCGACGTGAGGCCGGCGCAGATCGCCAGCAGCGTGATGACGTTGGGCACCAACATCCGCACCGGAATCGGGCGGAACCGCCGGCGGCGAACGTCAGGGTCTTTGATGTCATAGGGCGTCATGGCTCGTCCTCACCTTGAGGCGAGATATAGCAAGCCGCGTCCCCCTCCGCCATTGCGGCGGAAGGGCCCCAGGGACCGACTTATTGGTTAATTGGCGCGGTAGGCGCGACTCGGGTCGTCGCCGGCAAGATCGGCCAAAATCGTCTCGCCGGCGATCGCGGTCTGCCCTTCCGACACCAGCGCCTTGGTGCCGACAGGCAGATAGACGTCGAGGCGCGAGCCGAAACGGATCAGGCCGAACCGCTCGCCGGCACCGATCGCCTGGCCCTCCCTGACGAAGCAGACGATGCGCTTGGCGATCAGGCCTGCGATCTGGACCACGCCGATCCGCGCCGTGGGCGTCGTGATCACCAGCGAGTTGCGCTCGTTGTCCTCGCTCGCCTTGTCGAGCTCGGCATTGATGAAGAGGCCGGGCCGGTAGGCGATGCGGTCCACCCTGCCCGCGATCGGGCTGCGGTTCACATGGCAGTTGAACACGCTCATGAACACCGAGATGCGCGGCAGCGGCCGGTCGCCGAGCCCGAGCTCGGCCGGCGGCAGCGCCATGGTGATCATCGAGACGCGGCCGTCGGCCGGTGACACCACCAGCCCCTCGCGCACCGGCGTCACCCGCACGGGGTCGCGGAAGAACAGCGCGCACCATACGGTGAGGATGGTGCCGATCCACCCCAAAGGCGACCACAGCCAGAACAGGATCAGGCTTGCCAGCGCAAAGCCGCCGATGAAGGGATAGCCCTCCTTGTGGATCGGCGGGATCTGACGCTGAATGGAATCGAGAATGGACATCGCAATCTGCCGCTCAGGGTTGATGGCGCAGGGCGTCCCGCGCGCTGGAGTTGTTTAGGCCAGAGTTGGGACCGGAGACAAGATCACTCCGCAGCCGCAGGCGTCGTAAGGGCGTCCTCGACCGGCGGCGGCTGCCGGTTGGGCGCCTCGCTGGTATCGGCCATCTTGGCCAGCTTCTCGCGCGCGGCCTCCGCCTCGCGCTGCCTGTTCCACATGCTGGCATAGAGGCCGCCCTGCGCGAGCAGCTTTGCGTGGGTGCCACGCTCGGCGATCCGGCCCTGGTCCAGCACGATGATCTCGTCGGCGCCGACGATGGTCGAAAGCCGGTGCGCGATCACCAGCGAGGTGCGGTTCTTCGCCACGCGGTCGAGGGCGCCCTGGATCTCGTGCTCGGTGTGGGTGTCGAGCGCGGAGGTCGCCTCGTCCAGCACCAGGATCGGCGGCGCCTTCAAGACGGTGCGCGCGATCGCGACGCGCTGCTTCTCGCCGCCCGACAGTTTCAGGCCGCGCTCGCCGACCTGGGTCTCATAGCCCTTCGGCGCCATGCGGATGAAATTGTCGATCTGCGCGAGGCGTGCCGCCTCCTCGACCTCGGCATCGCTGGCGTCCCAGCGGCCGTAGCGGATGTTGTAGCGGATGGTGTCGTTGAACAGCACGGTGTCCTGCGGCACCATGCCGATGGACGCGCGCAAGCTCGCCTGCGTGACCTCGCGAATATCCTGGCCGTCGATCAGGATCCTGCCGCCGGAGATGTCGTAGAGGCGGAACAGCAGCCGCGATATGGTCGACTTGCCGGCGCCCGACGGCCCGACGATCGCGACCGTCTTGCCGGCCGGCACCTCGAAGCTGATGCCCTTCAGGATCGGACGCGCCGGCTCATAGGCGAAGCGCACGTCCTCGAAACGCACGATGCCGGCGGAGATGACCAGCGGCTGCGCGTCGGGGCCGTCCTTGATCTCGGCCTCGCGTCCCAGCACGCCAAACATCTTCTCGATGTCGATGATCGCCTGCTTGATCTCGCGATAGACCATGCCCATGAAGTTCAGGGGCTGGTAGAGCTGGATCATCATGGCGTTGACCAGCACGAAATCGCCGACCGTGTTGGTGCCGTTGCGCACGCCGATGGCGCACATCAGCATGGTGGCGGTCAGCCCCAGCGTGAAGATCACGGCCTGGCCGGTATTGAGCACCGCGAGCGACGTATAGGCCTGGACGCTCGACTCCTCGTAGCGCGCGACCGAGCGGTCGTAGCGCTGCGCCTCGCGCGCCTCGGCGCCGAAATATTTCACGGTCTCGTAGTTGAGCAGCGAGTCGATCGCCTTGGTGTTCGCCTCGGTGTCGGAATCGTTCATCTTGCGGCGGATGCCGATCCGCCACTCGGTCGCGATGTAGGTGTAGTACATGTAGACCGCGACCGTGATCAGCGTCGCCACCACGTAGCGCCAGTCGAACTGCCAGAGCAGCACGGCCAGCAGCAGCGAAACCTCGACGATGGTCGGGATCAGCTGGAGGATCACCATGCGCACGATGACCTCGATGCCCTCGCGGCCGCGCTCGAGCACGCGCGTCAGGCCGCCGGTCTTGCGCTCGAGGTGGAAGCGCAGCGATAGCTCGTGCATGTGGATGAAGGTGATGGTGGCGAGCTTGCGCACCGCATGCATGGCGACGCGCGCGAAGAGGCCGTCGCGCCACTGCGTCAGCACCGCCATTAGGATGCGCGTCACGCCGTAACTCGCCGTCAGCAGCAATGGCGAGGCGATCACCCAGAGGTGCCAATTGTCGGGCAGCACCGGCGCGGTGTTCGCGCCGGTCAGTGCGTCCGTTGCCCATTTGAAGCTGAACGGCACCGTCAGCGTGATCAGCTTGGCGGCGAGCAGCAGCACCATCGACCAGACCACGCGCATCTTCAGGTCGAAGCGGTCGCCCGGCCAGATATAGGGCCACAGATGCGCCAGCGTGCCCATCAGGGTGGCCCGCTCGAGCGGCCCGCCGGCGGGATCTGGCACGTCGGCGCCGGGCGGCGAATGAGGTTGGTTCATCAAGAAGCCTGAAAGCCCGCCGGATGCGGGCGCGGTGCGATTAACGATTTTCGCTCGTCATATAGAAGCTTCCGGGAGCGAGCGCACCCCGCCAGATGGCGAATCTTTGATTGTTTGTCGCCATTTACCGGTAGATTTCCGGGAGGTCCGAATCACCGATTGGGCTTGACGCCTCTTCGCTGCAATGCATCATGGCACCAATGAGCACGATCAAAACCGTCTGTGTCTATTGCGGCTCCGGCCCCGGAACCAATCCCCGCTTCACCGAAGGCGCCAAGGCGTTCGGCAAGGCGCTCGCCGAGAACAACATCCGCCTGGTCTATGGCGGCGGCTCGCTCGGCCTGATGGGCTCGGTCGCAACCTCCGTCCTCGATAATGGCGGCACCGTCACCGGCATCATTCCCGAATTCCTGCGGATGCGCGAGAACGCGCTGACGCGCGTGCAGGAGATGATCGTCACCCCCGACATGCACGAGCGCAAGCGGCTGATGTTCGAACGCTCGGACGCCTTCGTGGCGCTGCCGGGCGGCGTCGGCACGCTGGAGGAGCTGGTCGAGCAGTTGACCTGGAAGCAGCTCGGCCGTCACGCCAAGCCCGTGCTGCTCGCCAATATCGATAATTTCTGGGAGCCGCTGTTCTCGCTGCTGTCGCACATGCGTCAGACCGAGTTCATCCGTGCCGGCCTCTCGGTTGACATCCTCAAGGCCGATCGGGTCGAGGAGATCCTGCCGAAGCTGAAGGCCGCCGTGGCACAGCTCGCCGAGGCGGAAAAAGAGCTCGCTCCGGAAGTCGCGCGCAAGCTGTAACGATTGGTTGGCTCGATTTCACCGCGGGCTCCGTCACCTCTCCCGCTTGCGGGAGAGGTCGCCGCATAGCGGCGGGTGAGGGTTCTCTCCTCTTGGGGGTTCTCGCCCGTGGAGATACCCCCACCCCAACCCTCCCCCGCAAGCGGGAGAGGGAGCGCACCGCCTTCGTGGCGATAACGCTCTATTCCGCAGGAAACGTCACCGCCTCGATCCGGTTGCCGTCGGGATCGACGACGAAGGCCGCGTAGTAGCGCACGCGATCGTGCGGGCGGATGCCCGGCGCGCCGTCGGATGCGCCGCCGGCGGACAGCGCGGCGGCATGAAACGCATCGACCTCGGCTGTGGACTTCGCCCGCAGGCAGATGTGCACGCCGCTCTCCGGGGCTACGCGCGGCATGCCTTCGCGCAAGTTGATCCAGAATTCAGGATAGGCCTTGCCGAATCCGACCGTGCGCGGCCGCATGACGAGACGCGTCAGGCCGAGGGCGGCGAGCGTCGCCTCGTAGAATGTTGCGGAGCGATCGAGATCGCTGACGCCGACGGAGATGTGGTCGATCATTGGTGCGCTCCCCTCCCACAGTCATTCCGGGGCACGCGCAGCGTGAACCCGGAATCTCGAGATTCTCAGGTGCGCAAATGCGCACCATAGTTCGGTCCTGCGGACCGCCCCGGAATGACAGCATCAAAACTACGCCGGCGCGCCCGATTTCACGAGCTTGTAGATCACCGAATCCATCAGCGCCTGGAACGAGGCGTCGATGATGTTCGGGGACACGCCGACCGTGGTCCAGCTGTCGCCGTTCTCGTCCTCGCTCTCGATCAGCACGCGCGTGACCGCGCCGGTGCCGCCATTGAGGATACGGACGCGGTAGTCGATCAGCTTCAGGCCCTCGATATATTTCTGGTACTTGCCGAGGTCCTTGCGCAAGGCGACGTCGAGCGCGTTGACGGGACCGTTGCCTTCGGCCGCCGAGATCAGATGCTCGCCGGCAACGTCGACCTTGACCACCGCAAGCGCCACCGTGACGCGCTCGCCGAGCGCGTTGTAGCGCTGCTCGACATTGACGTCGAACTGCTCGACCTCGAAATAATGCGGCACCTTGCCGAGCGTGCGGCGCGCCAAAAGATCGAACGAGGCGTTGGCGGATTCATAGGCGTAGCCGGCCGCCTCGCGCTCCTTCAGCTCCTCGACCAGGCGCGTCAGCTTCGGATCGCTCTTCTCGTAGGCGATGCCGGCGCGGTCGAGCTCGGCGATCACATTGGAGCGGCCGGCCTGGTCTGAGACCAGCACCTTGCGGTGATTGCCGACCAGTTCCGGCAAGACATGCTCGTAGGTCTGCGGATCCTTCAGCACGGCGGAGGCATGGATGCCGGTCTTGGTGACGAAGGCGCTCTCGCCGACATAGGCCGCATGCCGGTTCGGCACGCGGTTGAGCATGTCGTCAAGCGTGCGCGACACCTTGACGAGGGTAGCGAGCTTCTCCGGCGTCACACCGATCTCGAAGGCGTCGGCAAACTCCTGCTTCAGCTTCAGGGTCGGGATCAGCGAGCAGAGATTGGCGTTGCCGCAGCGCTCGCCGAGACCGTTCAGCGTGCCCTGGATCTGCCGCGCACCGGCGCGCACGGCGGCGAGCGAATTCGCCACCGCCTGCTCGGTGTCGTTATGAGCGTGAATGCCGACGTGAGCGCCGGGGATGTGCCTGGTCACCTCGGTGACGATGGCCTCGACCTCGTTCGGCATGGTGCCGCCATTGGTGTCGCACAGCACCACCCAGCGCGCGCCGGCCTCATAGGCGGCTTTCGCGCAGGCGAGCGCGAAGCTGGAATCCTCCTTGTAGCCGTCGAAGAAATGCTCGCAGTCGAGCATCACCTCGCGGCCGGCGGCCTTGGCGGCCGCGACGCTGTCGCGGATCGAAGCGAGGTTTTCCTCCTTGGTCGTCTCGAGCGCGACGCGCACCTGATAGGCGGAAGACTTTGCCACGAAGCAGATCGTGTCGGCCTTGGCTTCGAGCAGACCGGCGACGCCTGGATCGTTCGAGACCGAGCGCCCTGCCCGGCGCGTCATGCCGAAGGCGGTGAAGCGCGCGTGATTGAACTTCGGCTTGCTGCCGAAGAACTCGGTGTCGGTCGGATTGGCGCCGGGATAGCCGCCCTCGACATAGTCGATGCCGAGCTCGTCCAGCATCGCGGCGATGATCTGCTTGTCGGTCAGCGTGAAATCGACACCGTTGGTCTGCGCTCCGTCGCGCAGCGTGGTGTCGAACAGATAGAGGCGCTCTTTCTTTGCTTGTGCCGAGCTCATCGCGAGCGTCCGTTCTTGTTACCTCCCCCCTTGTGGGGGAGGTCGACGATGCACAGCATCGTCGGGAGGGGGGTGCCACACGGGTGGTCGGAGTGCGGGGCTACCCCCCTCCCCAACCCTCCCCCACAAGGGGGGTGGGAGCGGAGAGAGGATCGCGCTTGGTGACCACGCTCCTTGCTCATTGCGGTGCTCCGAGCGTCTTCTTCATGGTGGTATTGGCCAGCCACTCGTCGTTCACGGTGATGCTGTTGCGCTGCATGGCGACGTAGCCGCGCTTGGCGAAAAAGCCCTGCGCGTTGTCGCTGGCATCGACCGAGAGGCTTTTCGCGCCGCGGCCGCCGGCAAGCTTCTCCAGCGCATCGACCAGCATGGTCGCGATGCCCTGCCCGCTGACTGCCGGATGCACATAGAGCATGCGGATGTGATCGGCCCCTTGCAGCGAGGCGAAGCCGACGGGCGAGCCCTCCAGCGTCGCGATCAGCGTCAGGTCGGCGGCGAGCCGCTTGCCGAACTCTTCGCTTTCCGCCGCCTCCATCCAGGCCTGCTGCTGCGCCTCGGTATAGTCTTCGCCGGTCAGCTCCTCGATGCTCGCGACGAAGATCGCCGCAAGCACCGGAACGTCATCAGGCAGGAAGGGCCGCAAGCCCGGCCTTGGCAAAGTCTGTCCCATCGTCTTCACCACATCCCATAGAGCTTGAGCGCCAGCGCCACCGCGGCGGCGAGCAGCAGGACCTTCAGCGCGATGTAGTAGAGCCAGTGCCGCGGAAAAGGCGTGTCGGGCCGCTTCATCGCGAAAACTCCCAGGTCGTCCCTTCCTTGGAGTCCTTGATCGCAACGCCCATCGCGGCGAGCTGATCGCGGATGCGGTCGGACTCTTTGAAGTCTTTCCGTCCACGGGCTGCGGTCCGTTCCGAGATCAGGCGCTCGACCTCTCCGGCATCGACCCCGCTCGCCTTCTGCTTGCGATCTTCCCACTGCGCGGCGCTCTCGGAGAGAAAGCCGAGCAGCCGCAGCGATCCTGCCAATGCGCTCACGTCGCTGTTGCGCAGGCCATGCAGCGCCGCGATCGCCAGGGAGGTGTTGAGGTCGTCGAGCAGCGGCTCGACCACGGACGCGGCGGGACGGCCGGGATCGACGTCGGCCGCGACGCGATACCAGTCGTCGAGCGTCTTGGCGCTCTCCTCCAGCGACTTCATGGTCCAGTCGATCGGCGAACGATAATGCGTCTTGAGCATGTTCAGGCGCAGCACCTCGCCCGGCCAATCCGCCAGCAGCTCATGGATGGTGATGAAGTTGCCGAGGCTCTTCGACATCTTCTCGCTCTCGACCTGCAGGAAGCCGTTGTGCATCCAGTAGTTTGCCATGCGCTCTCGGTGGAAGGCGCAGCAGGTCTGGGCGACCTCGTTCTCGTGATGCGGAAACACGAGATCGATGCCGCCGCCGTGGATGTCAAAGTACTCGCCGAGATGCTTCCAGGCCATGGCCGAGCACTCGATGTGCCAGCCCGGGCGCCCCTGCGCGGCGATGCCGGCCGGCGACGGCCACGACGGCTCGCCGGGCTTGGACGGCTTCCACAGCACGAAGTCGGTGCTGCCCTTCTTGTAGGGCGCAACATCGACGCGGGCGCCGGCGACCATCTCGTCCAGCGAGCGATTGGACAGCGCGCCGTAGCGCGGCAGGATGGAATTGGCCGCGTTCATCGCCTGCGGCGAGAACAGCACATGGTCCTCGGCCACATAGGCAAAGTCGCCGGCGACCAGCCTCTCGATGATCTCGCGCATCTCGCCGATATGCTCGGTCGCGCGCGGCTCGACGCTCGGCCGGAGCGCGCCCAGCGCGTCGACGTCGGCGTGAAACTGCCTGCCCGTCTGCTCGGTGACCTTGCGGATCGCCTCGTTCAGCGGCAGCCCTGGAAAATCACGCGCGGCGCGGTCGTTGATCTTGTCGTCGACGTCGGTGATGTTGCGGACGTATTTGACGTGCGCCTCGCCATAGAGATGGCGCAGCAGCCGAAACAGCACGTCGAACACGATCACGGGCCGGGCATTGCCGATATGGGCGAAGTCATAGACCGTCGGTCCGCAGACATACATGCGGACGTTGTTCGCATCGAGCGGCACGAAGGTGCGCTTTTCCTTGGTCAGCGTATCGTAGAGGCGCAATTCCATATGGATACCCGTCGGCTGTTGGCCGGGCGTCCAAGGCTCTCAATGTTTTTGAGAAAAGACGGCTCCAGCCAGCGAATCGCTAGCTCGTAATCTCGCGGCAAATGGCGCAAATGGCGAGGAGACCGTACATGCGGCCACATATGGGCTATCAGGCGCCCCCGCGTCAAGAGAGCCGCGAAAATGCCGTTTTATCTCCGCAAAGCGCGGCCGCCCCGCCATGATGGTTCATCATCATTAACCTTTTGAGTTTATTCGGAAGCTGGCGGTTCCCCCAGCCCCCGGTGCCACCCATGCGATCCCTGTTTGCACTCGTCTCCTGTGCCGCCATCATCGCAGCGTCCGGCGCATTCGCCGAGACCCGCGTCTTCATCATCGCCAACCAGGCGGACGGCTACGGCATCGACCAGTGCCTGGCCAAGGGCGACAGATGCGGCGCGCAGGTCGCGCGCACCTATTGCCAGTCACGGGATTTTGCCCAGGCCTCAAGCTATCGCCGGGTCGATCCCGACGAAATTACCGGCTCTGTCCCCAAAACCGGCGCAAACTGCTCCCATGGCCATTGCGACGAATATGTCGCAATCACCTGCCAGCGCTGAATTCGCTCGGAACTGGCGGACCTTAGGCCCAATCTTTGGCCCCTGAAACGACGTGACGATGCCGCAGGAAGCGGCTATGGGAGGGCGCGCTTCGGCCCCCCAAGCCACGTTGGAAAGTCACACTGGGCCGTGACCTCGCTAGAATGGCGGATATGCCTGAATTTTTGACTCTCTCCCGTGCCCGCTCAATCCTTGCCTGCACCGTGCTCCTGAGCACCGTCGTGCTCGCCAACGCCGCTTTCGCGCAGGCCGGCCCGCCCGGACCGCCGCCTCAGCCCGGCCAGAACGGGCTAGGCCCCAATCCGATGTGCGCGCGGCTGGAAGGCCAACTCGCCGCGCTCGATCGTGGCGGCGGCGGTGACCCCGCGCGTGAAGACCAGATCCGCCGCTATCAGGATTCCCAAGCCAAGCAGCAGGCCGAGCTCGACCGCGTCACCATGCAGGCCAAGCGCATGGGCTGCGATTCCTCCGGCTTCTTCTCACTGTTCAACGGCCAGTCGGCGCAGTGCGGCCCGGTCAACACCCAGATCCAGCAGATGCGCGCCAATCTGGACCAGATCACCGGCAATCTCGAACGCCTGCGCGGCGGCGGCCCCGGCGGCTTCAGCCCGGAACGCGACAGCCAGCGCCGCTCGGTGCTGGTGGCCCTCGCCCAGAACAATTGCGGCCCGCAATATGCCAACGCCGCGCAGGCGCAAGGCGGCGGCAACTTCCTGAGCAATCTGTTCGGCGGCAACAACAACCCCAACAATCCGCAAAGCGTGCCGCCCTCCGATCTCGGCCCGCAATCCGGCACCTACCGCACCGTATGCGTGCGCACCTGCGACGGCGCCTATTTCCCGGTCTCGTTTGCGACCGTGCCGGCGCGCTTCCCGGACGACGAGAAGACCTGCAAGGCGCTGTGCCCGGCCGCGGAAGCCGTGCTCTATACCCATCGCAATCCCGGCGAAGACATGAACTCCGCGGTCTCGATCAGCGGCCAGCCCTACACGGCGTTGCCGACCGCATTCAAATTCCGCAGCGAGTTCAACCCGTCCTGCTCCTGCAAGGCGGCGGGCCAGACCTGGGCGGATGCGTTGAAGTCGGCCGACGACAAGGCAGCAGCCGAGCAGCAGGGCGACATCATCGTCACCGAGGAGAGCGCCAAGAAGATGCAGCAGCAGCGGCTCAACAAGGGCGCGCCTGCAACGACGGCCAAGAAGGGCACAGCTGCTCCGGCGCCGACGACGGCCACCGCGCCGGCCGCGACGCCGCCAGCGGATACCGGCACGGCTCCGGCGAACTCGGAGAACAAGCCGATCCGCTCAGTCGGACCGACCTTCCTGCCGCAGCAGCAGAAGTAGCTCAGCCCTGCCGCACCGTCATCCGCCCACCGGGTCTCGCAGCTACTGCTCGCCCTCGCGGCTCCACGGGAAGAGATTGGCCGGGAAATCCGCGGCATAGCGCTTCCCCTTCGGCGGGGGCGGCGGTTCGTCCGGCGGATTCGGATTCGGCTCGACCACTCTCCGATAAAGGTGCCAGGTCGCATGACCGAGCACCGGGAGGACGACAGCGAGACCGACGAAGAACGGCAGCGAGCCGACCACGAGCAGCGCCGCGACGATCAGCCCCCACCCCGCCATCGCGACCGGATTGGCGGCCACCGCCTGCAGCGATGTACGGATCGCATCGATCGCCGTCGCATGCCGATCGAGCATCAACGGAAACGATACGACGCTGACGCATAGCGCCGCGACCGCAAACAGGAAGCCGACACCGCAACCGACGATGATGAGCGACCATCCTTCCGGCGTGGTCAGCACGCGGGTTGCAAAGTCCGGAATGCTTGCAGCCGCCGCGTGACCGAAGATGGTGACATAGATCGCGTTCGCGACGCCGATCCAGACCCCGAACAGGACAAGCAAGAGCACGCCGAGCTCGAGCATGGCGCCGAAGGACGGTGCGCGCAGCACCTTGACCGCATCCCATGCATCGACCTCCTCGCCGCGCTCACGGCGGCGGCTGAGTTCGTAGAGGCCGATCGCGGCAAAGGGACCGATCAGGGCAAACCCGGCGGCCAGCGGAAACAGCAGCGGCAGGACCGAATAGCCGAGGACCATCCTGAACAGGACGAGACCGAGAACCGGATAGATCACGCAGACGACGATCGCGTGACTCGGCATCGCCTGGAAATCTTCCCAGCCCAGGCGCAGCACCTCTTTCAAGTCGAGCAAGCCGATCTTGCGAATGGGATAAGAGACCGCCTCACCGAACAGGTGCCGCTTGACGATCTTGTCGGAATAAAGAGTGGCCATGGACACACCCTCCTCTGAAGTCGCGGCGGAGAACGGCGCGCTTTCCGGCCACGCGTGTCCGCCCTTAAGTGCGGGAGACGCGATCGAGCCGAGTACGGCAGTTCCAGGCTCAACGAGGAAGGAGCTTAGCCGGACGAAACCCGTCGCGACCTGCGCTCCAAGCTTAGCGCGTGCGATGTGGAATGACCAGCGCTCCCGGCTGGGTGAAATTGTGCGTCGCATATTTTGTGCGATGCATCACATCGAGAATGCGACTGACGATGGCGAGCTTGCACGGCAACATGGATCGCCCACGCCGCCTAAGCTCGTTGACATGCTATTGACGCCGGGTTCGCGGGGGATCATTTTAGAAATGTAGACGCCCCCAGCTCCGGTGAGATTGGCGGTCGCGAACTTCTCTTGATATCGCGACCGGTTGAAGGGGCGAGGCAAGAGGCGCGGCGATGGCGCATATGTCAGCATAGAACCAGCATAGAGAAAGTCAGCCATCGCGACAGACGCGAGCTCCGCCCTGGATTCGTATCCGCAGCCTTTGTTGGCAAGGATGGTTCAGGATGGCTGTCGCACTGATACTGCTTCTGATCGCGATCGGTTCGGTGCTGTTTCACCTCTTCAGCCCGTGGTGGTGGACGCCGATCGCCACCAACTGGGGCTACATCGACGACACGATCAACATCACGTTCTGGATCACCGGGTTCGTCTTTACCGCGGTCATCCTGTTCATGGCCTATTGCGTCTTTCGCTTTCACCATAAGGAGGGAAGACAGGCCGCGTACAATCCCGAAAACAAGAAGCTTGAATGGTGGCTCAGTGTCGGGACCGGCGTCGGCGTCGCTGCCATGCTCGCACCCGGCCTGGTCGTCTGGCACCAGTTCGTGACCGTTCCGGCAGATGCCACCGAGGTCGAGATCATGGGCCAGCAATGGCAGTGGAGCTTCCGCTTGCCGGGGAAGGATGGCCGGTTGGGCACGTCCGATGTCCGCAACATCAGTCCTGAGAACCCGATGGGTCTCAATCGCGACGATCCGCACGGCCAGGACGACGTCGTGATCGAAAATGGCGACCTGCATCTTCCGATCGGGAAGCCGGTCAAGGTTTTGCTCCGGTCCGTTGACGTCCTGCACGATTTCTATGTGCCTGAGTTCCGGGCCAAGATGGATATGGTGCCGGGCATGGTCACTTATTTCTGGATAAGGCCGATCCGAACCGGAACCTTTGATGTTCTCTGCGCGGAGCTGTGTGGCGCTGCTCACTACCAGATGCGCGCCAAGGTCATCGTCGAGGCAGAGAGCGACTATCACGCCTGGCTGGAGCAGCAGAAGACGTTTGCCGGATTGTCAGGTCGAAATGCCGTTGTGAGGGCGAAGTACAATTCCGGCGACGACTAGGAGAATGCAGGTCGGGCGCGTGAAGACGAGCTGATCGCCCCCGAAGGAAACGACCGAGGAGGTGCTCTATGGTCGATGTCCCCTATGACAGGATTGCAGACATTCCGCCTGCCGAAGTGCCCGATGTCGAGCTCTACCATCCCAGGAGCTGGTGGACGCGGTATGTCTTTTCGCAAGACGCCAAGGTGATCGCCATACAGTACTCGCTGACAGCCTCCGCCATCGGACTGGTGGCCCTGGTCCTGTCGTGGCTGATGCGACTGCAACTGGGATTTCCCGGCACATTCTCCTTTATCGATGCCAACCAGTACCTCCAGTTCATCACCATGCACGGCATGATCATGGTGATCTACCTGCTCACGGCGTTGTTTCTCGGAGGCTTCGGCAATTACCTGATCCCGCTGATGGTTGGCGCACGGGACATGGTCTTTCCCTATGTGAACATGCTGAGCTACTGGGTCTACCTGCTCGCAGTCCTGGTGCTGGCCTCGGCCTTCTTCGTGCCCGGCGGCCCCACCGGCGCCGGCTGGACGCTGTATCCGCCACAGGCGATTCTGTCGGGCACACCCGGACAGGATTGGGGCATCGTCCTCATGCTGTCCTCCCTGATTCTGTTCATCATCGGCTTCACCATGGGTGGGCTGAATTATGTGGTGACCGTGCTGCAGGCGCGCACCCGCGGCATGACGCTGATGCGCCTGCCGCTGACGGTGTGGGGCATCTTCACGGCCACCGTCATGGCGCTGCTGGCATTCCCCGCGTTGTTCGTTGGCTCGGTGATGTTGCTGCTCGATCGTCTGCTGGGGACCAGCTTCTTCATGCCGACCCTCGTCGAGATGGGCCAGCTGAGCAAATATGGCGGCGGCAGCCCGCTCCTGTTCCAGCACCTGTTCTGGTTCTTCGGTCACCCCGAAGTCTACATCGTCGCCCTGCCCGCCTTCGGCATCGTCTCCGACCTCATCAGCACGCATGCGCGAAAGAACATCTTCGGTTATCGCATGATGGTCTGGGCCATCGTGGCGATTGGAGCGCTCAGCTTCGTCGTGTGGGCGCACCACATGTATGTAAGCGGCATGTACCCGTATTTCGGGTTCTTCTTCGCCACGACGACGTTGATCATCGCCATCCCGACCGCCATCAAGGTCTACAACTGGGTGCTGACCCTCTGGCATGGCGACATCCATCTCACGGTGCCGATGCTGTTCGCCCTCGGCTTCATCATCACTTTTGTGAATGGCGGGCTTACCGGACTGTTCCTCGGCAACGTCGTCGTGGACGTGCCCCTGTCCGATACCATGTTCGTCGTCGCGCACTTCCACATGGTGATGGGCGTCGCGCCAATCATGGTCGTGCTCGGGGCGATCTACCACTGGTACCCGAAGGTCACGGGGCGAATGCTGAACGACGTGCTGGGCAAGTTCCACTTCTGGGTTACGTTCCTCGGCGCCTACCTGATCTTCTTTCCCATGCATTATCTCGGGCTGCTCGGCGTTCCGCGCCGATACTTCGAACTCGGCGACGCGGCGTTCATCCCGCCGTCGGCCCACTCGCTGAACGCCTTTATCACCGTGGTGGCGCTGACGGTGGGTTTCGCCCAGATGGTGTTCCTGTTCAATCTTGTCTGGAGCCTGTTCGAGGGCGTGCCTTCGGGCGGCAATCCGTGGCGAGCGACGACGCTGGAGTGGCAAACGCCGGAGACGCCGCCAGGGCACGGCAACTGGGGCAAGCAGCTCCCGATCGTCTATCGCTGGGCCTATGATTACAGCGTGCCGGGCGCGGCGCAGGACTTCATTCCGCAGAACCAGCCGCCCCCGACGGGAGCCGTTCAGGGAGTTGCTCCGTGAGCGCCGTTATCCTGTTTCTGGCCGTGATCGCCGTCATCGTCGGATGGTGGCTCTCGCAGCAACGGCTGACTGCGAAACCGTGGCTGGAGGCAGGCCCGATCGATGATTTCCCCGGCACGGACGCCATGACCTGGCCGGCAGCGAAGGTCGGACTTGGCGTGTTTCTCGCCGTTGCCGGTTCGCTGTTCACGCTGTTCATCAGCGCCTACTCCATGCGCATGAACATGGTGGACTGGCGGACAATGCCGGTGCCAAAGGTGCTGTGGTTCAACACGGGCGTGCTGGTCCTGAGCAGCGTCGCGCTGCAATGGGCCCTCATGGCCGCGCGCCGCAACGACATCGACGGCGTCGTCGTCGGCCTGCTCGCGGGCGGAGCGTCGGCGATCGCGTTTCTCGCGGGGCAGCTGCTGGCATGGCATCAACTGAGCGACGCCGGCTATTTCATGGCGTCCAATCCGGCCAATGCCTTCTTCTACGTGATCACCGCGGTGCACGGGCTGCATCTGACCGGCGGCCTGGTTGCGCTCGGCCGAACCACAGCGGGGGTATGGCGGCACGACACCGGGACGGCCGAGATGCGCCTGAGTGTGGAGCTGTGCACCATCTACTGGCATTTCCTGCTGCTGGTCTGGCTGGTCCTGCTCGGTCTCCTCACGGGCTGGACGGACGATTTCGTCGACATCTGTCGCCAATTGCTGAGCTAGGAAGGACGAGACGAGATGGCCGAGACCGCGCTGAGAGACACCGGACAAGTGCCTGCCCGGCTTGAAGGCTGGCAGGGTATCGCCGCCGACTGGGCGTCGGATCAGCGCGCCTTCAAGAACGTGTCCTGGGGCAAGGCCATGATGTGGATATTCCTCCTCAGCGACACCTTCATCTTCAGTTGCTTCCTGCTGTCCTACATGACCGCACGGATGTCGACGACCGTGCCGTGGCCCAATCCCAGCGAAGTCTTTGCCCTCAATATCGGGGGCAAGCACATCCCGCTCATCCTGATCGCCATCATGACCTTCATCCTGATCAGCAGCAGCGGGACGATGGCGATGGCCGTCAATTTCGGCTACCGCAGGGATCGCGTCAGGACCGCGATCCTGATGCTGGTCACGGCGGCATTCGGCGCGACGTTCGTCAGCATGCAGGCCTTCGAATGGACCAAACTGATCATGGAGGGCGTCCGTCCCTGGGGCAATCCGTGGGGCGCGGCGCAGTTCGGTTCAAGCTTCTTCATGATCACCGGTTTCCACGGCACCCATGTGACGATCGGCGTCATCTTCCTGATCGCGATCGCGCGCAAGGTCTGGCGGGGAGACTTTGATGTCGAAAGACGCGGCTTCTTCACGAGCCGGAAGGGTTACTACGAGATCGTCGAGATCACCGGCCTGTACTGGCACTTCGTCGACCTCGTGTGGGTGTTCATCTTTGCCTTTTTCTACCTTTGGTGAGGTCGGCACATGACAAACGCCACGGTACACATGGAAGGACAGATCCAGGCTCATGTGCACGCCGCAGCCGCTCCAGCGGCGGCTCACACCAAGGGCCAGCAGCACCCGATCAAGCTCTATCTCGTGGTCTGGGCATGGCTGTTCGTTCTCAGCACCTGCTCCTACCTCGTCGACTATTTTGGGCTGCACGGCAATCTCAGATGGTCGCTGATCCTGCTGTTCATGGTGTTGAAGGCCGGTCTCATCGTCGCCGTCTTCATGCACATGGCCTGGGAGCGACTGGCCTTGGCCTATGCCATCCTGCTACCGCCGGTTCTGGTGCTGGTATTCGTGGCGATCATGGTGCTCGAGTCCGAATACACGCACTTGCTTCGGGTGCTGTTCTTCGCAACACCGTCGTAGCGCTCATGTGAGTTCGCACCTCGCTCCACTGTCATGCCCCGCCACCGGGTCTCGCCTCCGGCGAGCCCGATGACAGGCTCCGACGGGGCATCCAGTACTCCGCGGCAGGAGTCGGATTCCCCTACCCCTCAAACGCGTCCGCAGATCTGCCGTTGTCGCGCGAGACCAACGTGTCGTCCGGCGCGGGCAGCGGCTCGCCCCTGTCGCGAAAGCGGTTGGTGATGGGATAGCGGCGGTCGCGGCCGAAATTCCTGGGCGTGACCTTCACGCCGGGCGCGGCCTGGCGGCGCTTGTATTCGGCGACGTTGAGGAGATGGTCGATGCGGGTGACCGTCTCGCGGTCGAAGCCGGCGGCGATGATCTGGTCCAGCGGCTCCTCGCGTTCGACGAGGCGCTCGAGGATGGCATCGAGCACGTCGTAGGGCGGCAGCGAGTCCTGATCGGTCTGGTTCTCGCGCAATTCCGCCGTCGGCGGACGGGTAATGATGTCGGGGGGAATGACCTCGCCGGCCGGCCCGAGCGCGCTGTCGGGCTTCCAGGAATTGCGCAGCGCCGCCAACCGGAACACCTGCGTCTTGTAGATGTCCTTGATCGGGTTGAAGCCGCCGTTCATGTCGCCATAGAGCGTGGCGTAGCCGACCGACATCTCCGACTTGTTGCCTGTCGTCACCACCATCAGCCCGGTCTTGTTGGAGATCGCCATCAGCAGCGTGCCGCGGGTGCGGGCCTGAAGGTTTTCCTCGGTGATGTCAGGCGGCAGGTTCTTGAAGATGCCGGACAGGATAGTCTCGAAGCCGGTCACGGCTTCTGCGATCGGCAGGACCTCGTAGCGAATGCCGAGATGGCCCGCGAGCTCGCCGGCGTCCGCGATCGAGCTTGCCGCCGTGTAGCGATAGGGCAGCATCACCCCATGCACCTGGTCGGCGCCGAGCGCGTCGACCGCGATCGCTGCGCAGAGCGCGGAATCGATGCCGCCGGAAATGCCGAGCAGCACGCCGGGAAAGCCGTTCTTGGCGACGTAGTCGCGCAGGCCCAGCACGCAGGCCGCGTAGTCGGCGTGGTCGCCTTCCGGCTGCGCGGCGATCGGCCCGGCGCAGCGCCAATCCTCGCCGTTACGCGTGAAGCGCAGCGTGGTGATGCTTTCCGCGAACGCCGGCAGTTGCGCCGCGAGCGAGAGATCGCCGTTGAGCGCGAACGAGGCGCCGTCGAACACCAGCTCGTCCTGGCCGCAGACCTGGTTGAGATAGACCAGCGGCAGGCCGCTCTCGGTGACGCGCGCGACCGCGACCGACAGGCGCACGTCGTTCTTGTCGCGGGCGTAAGGCGAGCCGTTCGGCACCAGAATGATCTCCGCGCCGGTCTCGGCCAGCGTCTCGACCACGTTCTCGTAGTCCTCAGACTCATCCAGCCAGATGTCCTCGCAGATCGGCACGCCGATGCGCACGCCGCGTACCGTGACCGGCCCCGCGGCAGGCCCGCGCGCGAACAGCCGCTTCTCATCGAACACGCCGTAATTCGGCAGATTGCATTTGAAGCGCAAGCCAGCGATGCGGCCGCCGTCGAGCAGCGCGCAGGCATTGTAGAGCTTGCCGTCCTCGACCCAGGGCGTGCCGACGAGCATCGCCGGCCCGTCATCGGCTGTCTCGCGCGCGAGGCTTTCGATCGCGGCCCGGCAGGCGGCCTGGAAGGCCGGCTTCTGCACCAGGTCCTCCGGCGGGTAGCCGGCGATGAACAATTCCGGAAACAGCACGAGATCGGCGCCATCGGCAGCCGCCCGCACGCGCGCGGCCCGCGCCCTGGCGGCATTGCCCTCGACGTCGCCCACGGTCGGATTGAGCTGAGCGAGCGTGACCGCGAATGCGTTGAGACGTTCGGTCATGGCCGCCCCCGTCCGATCCAATGGCTAGAGCACGATCCGGAAAAGTGTGGAACGGTTTTCCGAAGAGATCATGCTCAAACAACAACCTGAAGCGCGATGAGCGCTTCAGACGAAACCCAACCGCTCGACGATGGCAAAGATCCAGAACGCGCCGGCCATCAGCAGCGCGACGCCGACGGCCGCCGAGCCCATGTCCTTGACCTGCCCGATCTGCTTGTCGTGATCCAGGGTCAGGCGATCGGCGAGCTTTTCCACCGCTGTGTTGAGCAGCTCGACCACCAGCACGAACGCCACAGCACAGACCAGCTCGACCGCGCGCATCGCGGTCGCGCCGATGAACCAGGCCAGCGGCAGCGACAGCAGGAGCGCAAAGATCTCCTCGCGAACCGCCTGCTCCGATCGAAGTGCAAAGGCCAGACCGTTGCGCGAATTGATCGTGGCCTTCCAGATCCGCAGCAAGGTCTTAGAGCCCCGCGGCGACCGGCATCGGCCTGGCCTTGCCGGCGCGTTCCTGCTTGAGCAGTTCGGCGACCAGGAAAGCCATGTCGATGGACTGCTCGGCATTGAGGCGCGGGTCGCAGACCGTGTGATAGCGGTCGTTGAGATCCTCGTCCGTGATCGCGCGGGCGCCGCCGAGGCATTCGGTGACGTCCTGGCCGGTCATCTCCAGATGCACGCCGCCGGCATGGGTGCCTTCGGCGGCGTGGATCGCGAAGAACGACTTCACCTCGGACAGGATGCGGTCGAACGGCCGCGTCTTGTAGCCCGACGTCGAGGTGATGGTGTTGCCGTGCATGGGATCGCACGACCAGACCACCACCCTGCCCTCGCGCTTCACGGCGCGGATCATGTTCGGCAGGTGCTCGCCGACCTTGTCGGAGCCGAAGCGGCCGATCAGCGTCAGCCGGCCCGGCTCGTTGTCGGGGTTGAGCACGTCGATCAGCTTCAGCAATTCGTCGGGCTTGAGCGACGGGCCGCACTTCAGCCCGATCGGATTCTTGATGCCGCGGAAATATTCGATATGGCCGTGGTCGAGCTGGCGGGTGCGATCGCCGATCCAGATCATGTGGCCCGATGTCGCGTACCAGTCGCCGGTGGTGGAATCGACGCGGGTCATGGCCTGCTCGTAGCCGAGCAGCAGCGCTTCGTGGCTGGTGTAGAAATCGGTCGCGCGCAGCTCCGGATGGCTCTCCAGATCGAGGCCGCAGGCGCGCATGAAGTTGAGCGCGTCCGAGATGCGGTCGGCCAGCTCCTTGTAGCGGCGGGACTGCGGCGAGTCCTTGAGGAAGCCGAGCATCCACTCATGCACGCTGCCGAGATTGGCGTAGCCACCGGTAGCGAAGGCGCGAAGCAGGTTCAGCGTCGCCGCCGACTGGCGATAGGCCATCAGTTGGCGCTGCGGATCCGGCACACGCGCTTCCTTGGTGAAGGCGATGTCGTTGACGATGTCGCCACGATAGCTCGGCAACTCGACGCCGCCCACCTTTTCGGTCGGCGAGGAGCGCGGCTTGGCGAACTGGCCAGCGATGCGGCCGACCTTCACCACGGGCACTGCGCCGGCATAGGTCAGCACCACCGCCATCTGGAGCAGCACGCGGAAGAAGTCGCGGATGTTGTTGGCGCCGTGCTCGGCAAAGCTCTCGGCGCAGTCGCCGCCCTGGAGCAGGAAGGCCTCGCCCGCCGCAACGCGGCCCAAGGCCTTCTTCAGATTGCGCGCCTCGCCCGCGAACACCAGCGGCGGAAAGGTCGCAAGCTGCGCCTCGACGTCGGCCAAAGCCTTGGCGTCGGGATAATCGGGCACCTGTAGCACCGGCTTGCTGCGCCAGGACTCGGGCGTCCACCGCTCGGACATCGCAATCTCTCCGTGAAGCAAAAAGCACAACCTGATCTGTGGGTTGCGAGGGCCGCCTTATACACAGGCTGGCTCCCGGCCGCCAGTTGTAAATCCATTCCGCACTGCAAACCCTTGCAGGGAAAGCCAAATTCGCATTTGCTTGGGAAGGCTAAGGAAAATGGCAGGACACCGGCGGCCCATGGACGCGGCGCGCGACGACGTTTTCATCGACGAGATCAGCTTCCCGGCGACCGACGGGTATGCGCTGAGCGGCACCCTGTTCCTGCCGCGCGCCGCCAAGCGCAATGCCGTCCTGATCAATTCGGCCACCGCCGTCCCGCGAAAAATCTATCGCGGCTTTGCCTCCTACCTCGCCCATCGCGGCTGCGCGGTGCTGACCTACGACTATCGCGGCATCGGCGACTCCCGGCTGCCGGCAATGGTCGGCTACAATCAGCCGAAATCGCTGGTCGGCTTCAAGGCCTCGATGTCGGACTGGGCGGCGCTCGACGTCACCGCCGCGGTGAGCTGGATGCGCGAGCGCTACAACACGCTGCCGCTCGCCTATATCGGCCACTCCTTCGGCGGCCAGGCGCTCGGGCTGATCGCGAACAACACCGACATCTCGCGCGCCGCGTTCGTCGCCTCGCAGGCGGCGACCTGGCGGCTGATGACCTCGCCGGAGAAATACCGCGTCTTCGCCTTCATGAACCTCATTGGCGTGCCGCTCGCCCACGCATTCGGCTACGCGCCGGGCTGGGCCGGCATTGGCGAGGATTTGCCCAAGGGCGTGTTCCTGCAATGGGCCGACTGGGTCTCGAGCCCACGCTATCTCTTCGATTCAAAACTGCCCGCGCTGGAGAATTTCGCAAAATTCAAGGGCGAGTTGCGCGCGCTGTGCTTCTCCGACGATCCTTGGGCGACGCGGCCCGCGGTCGAGTTGCTTACAGGCGGATTCACCGCGATCAAGCCGGAGGTGTTGACGGTGAAGCCGTCCGACGTCGGGGCCAAGGGAATAGGCCATTTCGGCTTCTTCCGCCCCGAGCACCGCGACACGCTGTGGCGCGGCGTGGCGGAATGGATCCAGGGCGAGTGAGCCGTTACCGAATGATCGTGGTCAGCGACGAGTAGCGCCTGTTCGGCCTGGCTTCACCCGGCGCGAACTGCGCGAAGGCATCGCTGACGCGGACGGCCGGCGGCGTATCGCCGGCGAAACGGAATTCCTTTGGCCGCGGCGCGTAGAAGCTGGCGCTGTAATAGGCGTCGTCGAAGCGCGCCTCGCCGACCCCGAACACTGCGTCGCAGACGAACAGGAGCGCGTAGACTCCCGCGACCGCAGCGACGATCTCCTTGAGAATTAACATGCTGATGCCCTGCCCTTTTGCGGACAGGATGCGCATTGGTTCCAAAGCTCAGGTTTAAGGCGCCGTGCTTCTTGTTCGCAGGGTTTGCCGCCGCTGAGCGGAATGCAGACAATTTTATCGATCTCGAAAAAGAGAGCCCGCCTGACCGAACGATCAGGCGGGCTCCAGGCATGGCCGCTCGGGAGGTATCAGACGGCCAAATCAGACGGCTATGTTCATCCACACCGCCTTCGGCTCGGTGAAATTGTCGAGCGCGGCGGCGCCGTGCTCGCGGCCGAGCCCGGAGTCGCGTTCGCCGCCCCACGGCAGGCGCACGTCGGTATAGCCATAGGTGTTCATCCAGACCGTGCCTGCGCGCGCCCGCTTGGCAAAACGCTGGAGCTTGCCGATGTCGCGGCTCCAGACGCCGGCGGCGAGGCTGTAGGCGGTGCCGTTGGCGATCCGCAAGGCATCGGCCTCATCCCTGAACTTGATGACGCTGACGACGGGGCCGAAGATCTCCTCCTGCGAGATCCGCATCTCGTGTTCGACATTCGCGAACACCGCGGGGCTGATGAAGTAGCCGCGCTCGCCGACCCGCGTCCCGCCGGTGACGAGGGTGGCACCCTCCCGCTGGCCGACATCGACATAGTCGAGGATCGACTTCATCTGCTTCTCGGAGATCACGGGGCCGAGCACCGTCTTGCGGTCGAGCGGATCGCCGATCTTCAGCGATTTTGCGCGCGCAGCGAGACGCTCGACGACTTCGTCATAGGCTTTCTCCTGCACCAGCACGCGGGAGCCGGCCGAGCACACCTGGCCGGCGTTGAAGAAGATGCCGGAGGCCGCGGCTTTCGAGGCTGCTTCGAGATCGGCATCGTCGAAGATGACGTTGGCCGATTTGCCGCCGAGCTCGAGCGAGACGCGCTTGAAATTGCCGGCCGCGCCTTTCATGATTCCACGACCCACGCCCGGCGAACCGGTGAAGGTGACCTTGTCGACGTCAGGGTGATTGACCAGCGCGTCGCCGACGACGCGGCCGGGGCCCGTGACGACGTTGAAGACGCCTGCCGGCAGGCCGGCCTGAAGCGCGAGCTCGGCGATGCGCAGCGCCGACAGCGAGGTCAGCTCGGCCGGCTTCATCACGATCGTGCAGCCGCAGGCCAGCGCCGGCGCCAGCTTCCACATCCCGATCATCAGCGGGAAATTCCACGGCACGATGGCCGCGACCACGCCGACCGGCTCGCGCACGGTGTAGGTCAGGGCATCGTCACGCACCGGCACGACGTCGCCGCTGATCTTGTCGGCCCAGCCGGCGTAATAGATCAGCGTGTCGACGGCAGCCGGGAAGTCCTGACGCAGCGTCGCGGAGATCGGCTTGCCGGCATCGATCGACTCGAGCTCGATGATTTCTTCGGCGTTTGCCTTGAGCAGCTCAGCCCAGCGCAGCAGGATCTGGCCGCGCTCGGAGGCGCGCATCGTGCGCCACGGGCCCTCGAACGCCCGGCGCGCGGCCGCTACCGCATGGTCGACATCGGCCTCGTTGCCTTCGGCGACGGTGGCGATGACCTGCCCGGTCGCCGGATTGAGCGATTTGAAGGTGCGGCCGGAGCTCGCGGGGACGCGGCGGCCGTCGATGAGCAGATGCTGCGGCCGGGCCATGAACTCGCTGGCTGGCGAATGCGCAAAGTCATATGCAACTGACATCATATTTCCTCCTGTTCTGGTATGCCAGATTAGGACGGAGATTGCCGCAGTAAATATGATATCGTGTGCCTATGGCTCACTCACCATATGAACTCCACTTCATAAGGTCGTTTCATGCTCCAGATCGAGATCGAGGCAGTTTGGCGGTTTCGCCAGGAGGGCAGTCCGCGCACGGCGGTGGTCATGCTCGGCGTTCTCAACGAAATCCGGAAGACCGGAAAGATCACGAGCGCGGCCGCTGACGCGCACCTCTCCTACCGGCATGTCTGGAATCTGATCGAGCAATGGTCGGAGTTCTTCGGCACGCCGCTGGTCGAGACCCAGCGCGGCAAGGGCTCCAGGCTCACGCCGTTCGGCGAGCGGCTGGTATGGGCGGGCGAACGCATGCAGGCCCGGCTCGGGCCGCAGCTGGAAAACCTGGCACAGGAGCTGGCAAGCGAGATCAAGCCGTTCCTCGAGCAGCGCCCCTCGGTGATCCGCGTGCACGCCAGCCACGGCTTTGCGGTGGCGAAGCTGCGCGAATTCCTCGACCGCGAGCCCGGCATCGGCGTCGACCTGCGCTATGTCAGCAACCAGCATTCGCTGGTCTCGCTGGCGCAGGGCGCCTGCGATCTCTCCGGCCTGCATCTGCCGCACGGCGCGCTGCGGGCGCAAGGCATCAAGGCGGCGCGCGAATGGCTCGATCCGCGCGAGGACCGCGTCATCAGCTTCGTCACGCGCGAGATGGGGCTGATGGTCGCGCGCGGCAATCCGCTTGGCATCGAAACGATCGAGGACCTGACCAGGCCAAAGGTCCGCTTCGTCAACCGCGACCATGATTCCGGCACGCGCCTTCTGTTCGACCAGTTGCTCGCCGCACACCGCATCGACGAAAGCCGCATCAACGGCGCGCAGCAGATCGAGTTCACCCACGCCGCGGTCGCCGCCTATGTCGCGAGCGGCATGGCGGATGCGAGTTTCGGCGTCGAGGCGGCCGCCCGGCATTTCGGCCTCGATTTCATTCGCATCGTGACCGAGGATTACTTCTTCGTCTGCAAACGCGCCTTCCTCGACACCGAGCCGATGCAGCGCATCCTCGATATCATGCGCAGCGCCGATTTTCGTGCCGCCGTCGCCAGCCTGCCCGGTTACGTTCCGTCCGACACCGGCGCGGTCACCGGCGTGAAGGCGTTTCTGGAGATGCACGCCGTGCGCTGATGAACGGCCGAGGCTCGTTTTTACCTTGACGGACTGCCGCTACGCGTCCGGTCAAACGACCGGCTCGTCCTTGAGCGCCGACACCACCTGCTCGCCGCGGTCGGTCAGGCGATAGGTCACAAGCGGACGGCTCGACGGCGGCTTGCGGTCGATCTCGACGATGTAGCCGCGCACCATCAGCGCTTCGAAACTGCCGTAGTAGCCGAACATGCTGATCTGGTTCTGCTTGAGCAGCTTGAACTCGCGCAGGAGGCGGATCTCATTGCCCGAGAGCAGCGAGCGGCGGACGCGCTGCACGAACCGCGCGCGCTGCTCGAACCACGCCTGGTCGGGCAGTTCGTGCGAGGCCGGCGCCGGGTCGCGCTCGCAGGGGCGCGCCTCTGTCGCGACATCGGCCATGACCGGCGGAAGGCCCGGCACGCTGCCGACCACCGCGTCCTTGGCGACATCGAGCAATGCCATCGGCCAGCGCCGCTTGTTGTCCACCATGACCGGCGGCGGCACGACGCTGTCGCGCACCAATTGCTCGAAACGGCCGGCGGTCACGCCGACATAGGCGGCCGCCCGACGGCGATCGACCAGACGGGTGTCCGGCTCGTGCTCCAGCTCGCAAGCGATGTTCTCGTTCACCCCGAAATCCCCTGGCGCGTCGTTGCGCAGGCCCGGCGGCCCTCTTTGGGACCCGGCCGAGCCGGCGGCGAACCTAGGGGGGACCAGCGCTCTCGAAAAGCAGAGAATTTCGTACATGTTGATGCCGTTTCGGCAACGGCTATAGTTCGTGCCGGGGGACCCATGCGATTTCACTCACCGGCCATCCAGTACTTCCACGCCGTCCGCCGCACCGGCTCGATCCGGGCCGCGGCGCGCGTCCTGAACGTTGCCTCCTCGGCGGTCAGCCGCCAGATTCTCAAGCTCGAGCAAGAGGTTGGATCGCCCCTGTTCGAGCGCACTGCGCGCGGCCTGACGCTGACGACGGTCGGCGAGATGCTGGCCCGGCATGTCATGAACGTGCTCCAGGACCTCGACCGTTTCCGCTCGGACGTCGCGTCCCTGTCCGGCAACTGGCGCGGCACCGTCAGCATCGCCTGCATCGAGTCGCTGACGGAATCCGTGCTGCCGGACCTGATCGCCTCGCACCGCGGCCGCGCCCGCCGCGTCAGCTTCACCACCGAGGTGAAGGGATCGTCGGACGTGCTCGAGGCCCTGAGCCGCGGCGAGGCCGACATCGGCATCGCCATGGCGCTCCGCCATCCGCCGGACCTGCGCCAGGTCGCCTTGAAGCGGTTCCGTCTCGGCGCGGTGGTATCGCGCGAGCATCCGCTGGCGCGCCGCAAGACGGTGACGCTGGAGCAATGCCTCGCCTTCCCCGTCATCAATGCGCTGCCGGAGCTATCGATCTATCACCTGCTCCAGCCGCTGATCGCACAGCTCTCCGAGACGCCGGAGCCGGCGATCCAGGCCAATTCGATCGACCTGATGCGCGAGCTTGCCGCACGCGGCGTCGGCGTCGCCTTCCAGACCCAGCTTGGCATCGGCCGGCTGTCGCGCGAGAGCCAGCTCGTCTTCCTGCCGCTCGACAATGCCGGCAGCCCGGTCTGGTCCGACCTCGGCATCTATGTTCGCGCCGAGCGCACCCTGCCCGCCTACACCGAGTCCTTTCTCCAGGAACTGGTGCGCGAACTGGGCGACCGCGAGCGGCGCGAGAACGCGGCCTATCCGCAGACGGCGTGACATCTCGGCAAACGGGCCAGCTTGGAGGCGACCGCGCGCCCCGTGGTCTTGCGGACTTGCCTGAAGCACGGTTGCTCCGGCAACATTTCCGGCCGATGTCGCGCGCGCGAGGTCGAAGACGCGCCGGCACACGCCGAACGCCTGAGATCACTGGGACCCGAGATGCCGGTACGTTGGCTCAAGCCGTCGCGAGTCCTGGGCATCGAGCGCTACAGCGATTTCGAGTCCTTTCGTCCGAGCGAGGTGCTGGGCGGCGGCATCAGCACACCGCTCGAGCCGCGCGAGTTCTCGCTGCACCGCGCCATCCTGCCGCTCCAGGATGGTCTGTTCGTGCTCCAGCGGACCTTCGCCCGGCGCCTTCAGGCCAACATCGGCACCGATCACGGCGTCGGCCTCGTCATCCCGCTCGCCTGTCATTTCACCGCCAACGGCCGCGAGATCGACAATTCGATGATCGGAATCGTGCGCGGCAAGGTCCCCACCGAGGCGGTCGAGCATCACGCCAACACCTATCTGATGCTGCGCTTCAACTCCGACATGCGCCATCGCGGCTGGGCGGACTACGAGACCGGGCTCGAATTCACGCGTCTCGACGACGACACGATGGCGGGCCTGCGCGCCGCGATCCTCGACATGTTCTGCCTGGCCTCACGCTGCAATGATCCCAGGCAATTCGAAGCCATCGACCGGCCGATCCAGGAAAGGCTTCTCGAAGGCCTCGATGCCGCCCTTGCCCCCGTCGACGCGCAAGACCGCCGGCGCGGATCGTTCGACAAGCATCGCAAGCTGGTCGCGCGGCTGGACGAGGCGGCCACGCTGTCCGGCGGCATCCCGCTCTACAGCGGCGACCTCGCAAATGCGCTCGGCGTCTCCGTTCGCACGCTCCAGAGCGCGACACAGGCGGTGCATGGCGTCAGCCTGCATCACCATCTCAGGCTGAAGCGGCTGTGGTCGACCCGCACGCAGCTCCTGACCGGAGGTGACGGAATGACCGTGAAGGCCGCGGCGCTCGCGAACGGCTTCTGGCACATGGGCGAATTCTCGAAACTCTACAGGACGACGTTCGGCGAGATGCCGTCCGGGACGCTGGCGCAGGCCCGCGATTTTGCGGACGACAGTCCGCACCTCTGAGGTTTCTCCGGTCAAATCGCGCGATCGCGAGCAGCTCGCTCCGCGCAAGCGAAACCGCCTCGCCGCCCCTCGCCGACCTCGATCTCGCCAGCCAGGCGCTCAGCCGTGACCCGCTTGCTTGCGGTGTCCGCTCTCGCTCAGGCGATCGACCCAGGCAATGCCGATCGCCGAGATGATGAAGGTCAGGTGGATCAGCACCTGCCACATCACGCCGGTCTCGGTGAAATTGCTGCGCGTGGTTCCGAGATTTCCGGCCTCGATGAAGGTCCGAAGCAGCGAGATCGAGGAGATGCCGATGATCGCCATCGCAAGCTTGATCTTGAGCACGCTGGCGTTGACGTGACTGAGCCATTCCGGCTCGTCGGGATGGCCGCTCAGGTTCAGCCGCGAGACGAAGGTCTCGTAGCCGCCGACGATAACCATCACCAGCAGGTTCGAGATCATGACGACGTCGATCAGTCCGAGCACGACCAGCATGATCTGCTGTTCGCTGGCGTCAAAGGAGTGCACGACCAGGTGCCAGAGCTCCTTGAGGAACAGCAGCACGTAGACGCCCTGTGCGATGATGAGGCCGACATAGAGCGGCACCTGCAGCCAGCGCGAGCCAAAGATCAGCTGGGCGAACGGGCCGATTTGCGGCAGCGAAGGCGCGGCCGAAGGTGCTTTGGGTTCAGAAATCATTGATCACTCCGGAGTGCAGGCAAGAGATGTCGCCCAAGAGATTCGGCCTCAGAGACTCGCGATGACCGGCGCGAGCTCGAGCGAGCCGCGATAGATCATCTCGAAGGCGACGTAAACGATGATGGCGAGGCCGACATAGGCGATCCAGCGCTGCTTCTGGAGCACGCGGCCGAGCAGATCGGCGGCCACACCCATCATCGCGACCGACAGCAGCAGGCCGAAGGCCAGGATGTAGGGATGCTCGCGCGCCGCGCCCGCGACCGCGAGCACGTTGTCGAGCGACATCGAGACGTCGGCCGCGACGATCTGCAACGCGGCCTGGCCGAAGGTCTTGCGCGGTGCCGATGCCGCGCTTCCGCCGCCGCCATGGCTGAACGCAAGCCCGCTTCCATGCGCGGCCTGCTCGCGCAATTCGCGCCACATCTTCCAGCACACCCAGAGCAGCAGCACGCCGCCGGCGAGCAGGAGGCCGATCACCTGCAAGATCTGGGTCGCGACGCCGGCAAAGGCGATCCGGAGCGCAGTCGCCGCGACAATACCGACGACGATGGCGCGCCGGCGCTGCTCGGCCGGCAGCCCGGCAGCGGCAAGGCCGATGACGACGGCGTTGTCGCCGGCGAGCACGAGGTCGATCAGGACGACCTGAAGCAGCGCGGTCAGCGCGTCGGCGGTGATGAATTCAATCATGATTGATCATTCTTCGATGCGGACGGTTCGAGCCATTGCGGCTTGCGGCGTTCGATCCAGTCGAACACCTTCGACCGGGACGAGCGCAGCGCCGGCACGTCCTCGGCAAGCAGCGCGAGGCCGAGCGGCAGCATCCAGATGCCGAGCACCGGCAGGATGGAGAGCACGCCGCCGACGACGAGCAGCGCGCCCGAGGGGATTCTCACCCAGCGGCTGGACGGCTTGAGCAGATAGGTGACGGTGTCGCCCATGCGCGGCGGCAGGCGATGGACGAGCCTGTCGAGGCGCGGGTCACCGCCGGCCATCTGGCCCGTGGTGCCCTCGGTTCGGGTCGTATGCTCGTCCGATGCCGCGCTCATGCTCACTCCTTTGGGACGGGGCCTGCCGCACCCGGTCCGACCTGCTTGGCGCGCGGCAACACCAGCGTCAGCAGCCGCAGCAGCTTGATCGCCTGCACCTCATGGGGATGCACGTCCTCGTCCGCGGCCGCAACGCGCTCCGACAGCTCCATCAGATGGGACGAGAGCGACATGTTCGAGACCGGGCGCAGCGTGTCGATCACCACATTGGCAAAGTCCGGCTCCTCGAGCCGTTCCGCCAGCTCGTCGAACATCGCGAACAATCGGTCGTCGCCGATATGCGGCGCCAGTCCGCGATCCCTGATGAAACGGATCACCTCGTCGCGCTCGACCGGCGAGACGCGCCGGTCGGCCACCGCGACAAGCGCACCGGCGATGATCAGCGCCGCCGCTGCCTGCTCGTTGAGGCTGGACGGTTCGGCAATCTCGAGTTCGATCGGGTTTGAGTACTTGGCGTCGGACATCGATGCTCCTCAACGTTGCGAAATGGCCGCGCGGAGCTGCGATGGGGACGATTGGGTCGGAGGGAACAGAGAAGACCCGACGATCGGCCGATCCATCGCATTCGCGCGGGACAGGTCATCCGACATCACGAGGTTTGCCGACATTCGTCGGCGGCCTCGCCAGAGGGGCCCGGATTCTTGTTCGCCTCAGACATAAAGATGGGTCTGTCGGAATCAAGGCGATGAGACTGCGACCAGCCGCCGCATCGGTTCCGTGTTGCCATGTTTGGTTAAGCAGTGGTGCGCATGTCCAGGACGCGCTGCATCCCCACCGTCATTGCTTCGCTGCGCTCGCAATGACGGAGTGTGGGCACGGGCACCGCTCCTACCTCACGACCTCAACCAAATGCGCACGCGAGGGTGATGGATCGAACCGGTCGCCGAAATATTGCGTTTCGTGCGCCACCAGTCCGTCGCGGAATTCCATGATGCTCACGACGTAGGACGGCACGCCGTCATAAGTCAGCACGAACTCGCTCACCCAGAGATCGCCGCCGCCGATGATCCGCCGAACCGAGAAGCGCTTCTTGTTCGGCTGCACGAGGCGGCTCTCCTGAATGTTCCTCCGGCCGTGGATGCGCTCGCTCGATTGGGGATAGTCGAGCACCGCGTCGTCGCGATAGATGGCGTGCTCGGCCTCGAAATCGTTCGCGTCCGAAGCGTCCCAATGGCGCTGGAGCGCCGCCAATCTGGCTCGATCGTCCATCTCGACCTCCGATCCCGAATGAAACCGCCTCCCGCCGCCTTGATCTGATGACGCAGGACTCCGGCGGCAAGGGTTCCCTTGCAACGTCTAACAACGGCTAACGAGCTAACAGTTCGAATTGGATGCAGATTAGCGTGCAGGCGACCCGTCGGATCGGGTCGCACCTCAGGGTCGAGGAAACCGTGATGGCACGTCTGCTTTCCGTCAATGTCGGCCTGCCGCGCGACCTCGCCTGGCAAGGCAAGACCGTCCATACCGGCATCTGGAAGGCCCCCGTCGAAGGGCCGCGCAGGGTGCGCAGGCTCAACATCGACGGCGACGGCCAGGGCGATACGGCCGGCCACGGCGGCGAACAGCGCGCCGTCTTCGTCTACCAGGACGAGTCCTATCGGTACTGGCAGGAACATCTGGGGCGACCGGATCTCGTTCATGGTCAATTCGGCGAGAACTTCACCGTCGAAGGCCTTGCCGACACCAACGTGTGCATCGGAGACCGCTACAGGATCGGCTCCGCCCTGTTCGAGGTGACGCAGCCGCGCGTCACCTGCTACCGGCTGGGCATTCGCATGGACGAGCCGGACATGCCCGCACTGCTCGTCAGGCACGGCCGGCCTGGTTTCTATTTTCGCGTGATCGAGGAAGGCGACGTGGAGGCCGGTGACGAGATCACGCTTCTTGCCAGCGGTCCCGAAAGCATGAGCGTGTTCGAGATCAACGCGCTGCTTTACTTGCCCCCTCACCCGCGCGACCGCCTGGAGCGCGCGCTGCGGATTCCGGCGCTGAGCCGCGGCTGGAATCGTTCCTTCGCAGCGCTGCTCGAGCAGCAGCGCACAAGCAAGATTGCCGCAGGAAACGCCGGGCTCGGCCCGGCGGCGAGCCCACCTCCTGCCTGGCGCGGTTTCCGTCCGTTTCGCGTCTCGCGCAAGATCGCCGAAAGCGGCACCGTGACGTCACTGATCCTCGAACCCACGGACGGGCATCGCGCGGCCCCCGCCCTGCCCGGTCAATTTGTCGTCGTGCGGCTCGGGCCCTCTGAGGCACAGGCGATGACGCGCAGCTACTCGCTGTCGAGCCGCTCCGATGCCCCGCCCTACCGCATCAGCATCAAGCGGGAAGCGCACGGCGCGGCCTCCCTCTATATCGCCGACAGTCTCCGAGTCGGCGACGTCGTCGAAGTCGGTGCGCCACGCGGCAGCTTCACGCTCCGGCAGGATGCGCGGCCCGTCGTCTTGCTCAGCGCGGGCATCGGCGTGACGCCGGTGCTCGCCATGCTCCACGCGCTCGTCGCGGAAGGGTCGACGCGAGACGTCTGGTGGCTGCACGGCGCGCGCAACGGCCGCGAGCATGCGTTCGCCGCCGAGACGCGCGGGCTGTTGGCCGGACTCGCTCACTATCACAGCCACGTCTGCTTCAGCGCACCCGATCCGGCCGATCGTCCGGGAGCGGATTTCGACAGCGCCGACATCTGGATCAGCACTTGATCGAACGGCTCAACATGCCGCGCGACGGCGATTTCTATCTCTGCGGGCCGGCCGCTTTCATGAGCGATCTCACGGCCGGCCTGGCCGCATTGGGCGTCGCGCCCGATCGCATCCACACCGAGCTGTTCGGCGCGAGGCCATCGCTGACGCCCGGCATCGCGGCTTCGCCGCGAACACCCGCGCATGCGCCGGTCGGAGCACCCGGCCCGGGCCCGATGGTGTCATTCGCGCGCAGCGGCCTCAATGTCCGCTGGGGACCATCCTATGCCAGCCTGCTCGAGCTGGCCGAAGCGTGCGACGTCCCGGTGCGCTGGTCGTGCCGGACCGGGGTTTGCCACAACTGCGAGAGCGGGCTCGTAGCCGGAGAAGTCAGCTACGCGCCCGATCCGCTCGACCCGCCGGCGGACGGCAATGTCCTGATCTGCTGCTCGCAACCGAAGGCAGATGTCGTGATCGATCTTTGACCGGCTTCGACACACCCTCGCCAAACCATGGAGCGATTCAAATGCGGCCCGACATCACGGAAGGTGTCACCTTCCCCGACTACGAGCTCAGTGACCACACCGGCAGACGCCGCAAGCTCTCGGATTTGCAGGGCGATGATCCCATGGTGCTCGTCCTTGGCCGCGGCGGCTTCTGTCCCAAGGATCGACGCCAGGCCGAGGGCTTGCTGCAACTCCATCGCGAGATGGAGGTGGGCTACTGCCGCATGGTCACCATCACCACCGACACGATCCTCCAGACCAACGAGTACCGCAGCGGGGTCGGAGCTCACTGGCCCTTCCTCTCCGATGCCAGGCGTATCGTTCAGAAGGATCTCGACATCGCCGAATACACCGATCCGGTCCACAATCCGATGATCCCGCACGTCGTCGTGCTGGAGCCCCGCCTCGTCGTTCACAAGATCTACAATGGCTACTGGTTCTTCGGCCGCCCGACCGTCGAAGAGCTTCGCCAGGATCTCAGGGCCGTCAGCATGAAGTGCCGTCCGGATTGGGACATCACCGCACCGGGGCTCAAGGCGCTCTGGGATCAGGGCCGCAAGGAGCATTTCTATCCGTATGGCAAGGCTCCGTCCAAGGTACTCGACGAGCAGGATTAGACACAGGCGGGTGTCGCGCGGTCGCCGCGGCTTCTGTCGGGAACACAAACGCCGTCGGGTTTGTTGGTGCACCTCAAGAATAACCCCTCGACTGGAACCTGCATGTGCCGCTGGATCGCATACCGGGGCGAGACCACCTCGTTCGAACCTTACGTCACCGAGCCCGAGCATTCGCTGATCGCGCAGAGCATCCGCTCGCTCCAGTCCACCGCGGGTTCGAATGGCGACGGCTTCGGGCTCGGCTGGTACGGCGAGCATCCGGAGCCCGGCCTCTACCGTGAGACGCGCCCGGCCTGGTCGGATGAAAACCTGCGCTATCTCTGCCGCCATCTGCGCTCGCATCTCTTCTTCGCTCATGTCCGCGCCGCCACCGGCACGGCGGTGACGCGGCAGAATTGCCATCCCTTCGCCTGCGGCCAGTGGATGTTCATGCACAACGGATTCGTCGGCAGCTGGAACCGGCTGCGGCGCAAGGTCGAGGCGCTGATCCCGGATGCGTATTATCCGTCGCGATTGGGGACGACCGACTCCGAAGCCGTTTTCCTCGCCATCATGGGCGCGGGCCTCGACAACGACCCGCTTCGAGCAACGCAGGCCGTGTTGCAATCGCTCGTCGGTCTCGTCAACGAAGGCCAGCTTCGCGAGCGACTGCGCTTCACCAGCGCGATCGCCAACGGCAGGGATCTCTATGCGTTTCGCGTCGCGGTCAACGATGCCGCCAACACGCTCTATTTCCGCGAGGCCGGCGGCCAGGTCGTCGTCGTGTCCGAGCCGTTCGACAAGGAATCGGACTGGACGGAAGTGCCGCCGAATCACGCCCTGATCGCGCGCGCGTCCGAAAGCGCGAAAATTGTTCCGTTCGACCTTGCAATTTCCAGTGGGGCTGACGCGGAACCCGCCCCCGTCAGGAGGATTATTTCCCGCAGGTAATGCCTTCGCCGGGTGGCACGATGACATTTGCTTCGGACATCTTGAAATTGCTGCGTCTCGATTCCTCCGACGACAAGCAGCACCTCGTCATTCGCTCGGCCGGCGGTCGTGGCAAGGCGGCTGAATATTCATTCGGCATCGAGGAGGAATACTTCCTCGCCGATCGGCGCAGCCTGGACGTGGCGATCCAGACGCCCAATGAGCTGTTCGAGTCGGCGAACTGGTCGACCGGCGGCCAGGCCATGCGAGAGATGCTGCAATCCCAGCTCGAGGTCGCCACCAACGTTCACGTCGACGTCAACGACGCGCGCGAAGAGCTGCGCTTTCTCCGCCGCGAAGTCGCGAACGTTGCCGCCCAGTACGGCTTCGTGATCATGGCCTGCGGCACCCATCCGACCGCCGTCTGGCGCATGTCGCAACCGAGCCCGAAGCCGCGCTACGAGGAGATGATCGAGGATCTACGCAGCATCGGCCACCGCAACATGATGTGCGGCATGCATGTGCACGTCCAGCTGCCCGATCCCGAGAAGCGCATGGCGGTGATGCGGGCGATGCTGCCGCACCTGCCGCTGTTCATCGGGTTGTCGGCGTCCTCCCCGTTCTGGAACTCGCACAAGACGGGCCTGAAGGGTTACCGCCTGGCGGCCTATTCCGAGCTGCCGCGCACCGGCCTGCCCGAACTGTTCGAGAGCAGGCATGATTACGACGAGTATGTCGGCGCATTGCAGCGCTCCGGCGTGATCCCTGACGAGAGTCACATCTGGTGGGCGATGCGCCCTTCCATGAAGCATCCGACCCTCGAGCTTCGCGCGCCCGACACCTGCACCTTCGTCGACGACGCCGTTGCCATCGCCTCGCTCTATCGCTGCCTGACGCGACATCTGTATCGGCGGCCTCATCTGTCGAAAGCCGTCACGGTCGTCGAGCGCGCGATCGCCGTCGAGAACAAATGGCGCGCCCAGCGCTACGGCACCGATTGCATCTTTGCCTCGAAGGACGGGCCAGTCACCATCTCGGAGCTGCTCTCCCGCCTGATCGACGACATCGCCGAGGACGCGGATGCGCTGAATTGCGCGGCCGAGGTCGAGCATTGCCGCACCATCGTGGAACGTGGCAGCTCGGCGGAATTCCAGCTCCGCGCCTACCGTGAAAACGGCAACGACATCGCAGCCGTGTCACGCTGGATCGCTGCATCGACGATATCAGGGACGAGCGCTCCGGTCGGACGCACCGCGTCTGCGCCCACATAGCGCCCGCGCAAGCTTTGGGAACGATAACGGCATTCCGGAATTTGCCGTGTCTCGTACAGTGTCTTGGAGAAAAGCATGACCGACATCACCTGTTGCGCCGGCTGCGGCCACGGCCTGGTGCCCATCCTGTCCGAGAAGGGCGCGACGGAATCGAGCTGCTTCTGGTGCGAAGGTGTCGATGCCCGAACGATGGACATGGCGAAGTGGGCGGACAGCCCCTCCGGCAAGCCCGAGCGCACCGCGCTTCAGTCGTTCGAATGAGCGGCTTCGGACGTTTTGCGGAATTCCTGTCCCTCGGTGCTGCAATGCCTTCCGGCTTGCAGGATCACCATGCTGAGCAGGTGAGCCAGGAATGAAAGTTTGGCCGTGTGCGCGATCTCGCGCAGCTCGGTGCAGATCTCCGCAATGTAGCGGGCGGCCTCCTGCGGCCTTGCGTAGCCGTCTTGCATGGAAACTCCCGGGTTGGAGCCGGACGAGACCTGCTGCCTCGGTCAAAAGGCAACCTAAGACGCCTAATCCCGCCGAGCCGAATGCGTTCCGCGGTTGCGCCCGGGAGCAGCCATGCCCTGCACGCTGCCCGTCAGGGCTTGCCGACAATTTAGACAATTTGCGTCACGTTCGCGAGATCGCGAGGTTCGGCAGGACGGTCGGGCAATCCCGCGCAACGCGGGGTCTAACCTTCGGCGGAACCACTGGATTTTCTGCTGTCCGGTCTCGCCATCCCGATCCGCGGTGGCCATTTGCTGCCCTGCAACCGAACTGGCCCAAAATTCGCAAAGCCGCATCAGGCCCCAAGTCCCCGCCCTCGCCACCAGGGCAGCCGGGACGAGCGGATCAGATCGGAGAATGCCATGAACGTGCATGCTGCGGGCGATCTCAAATTCACCGGCCTCACCCGTCCGAATGGCACGCCCCTTCGTCTGAACGATCAGGACTTCGTCGCGATCGACCGCGACAAGAATGCGAAGTTTGAGGCGACCTACCGGCCGCAAGCCCTCTACAATCGCGCCAACGAGGGCTTTCACGCCAACAACGAAACCTTCCTCCTGCACGAGGTCGCGACCAATCTGCCGATCTACCGCCCGGACACCGGCCCCACCGATTTCCATCTTCATCTTCCGCCGGGCGGCTTTCAGCTCGTGCTGGTCACCTCGGGCGCATTCACCTTCGACTACGACGGACGCTTCTACAGTGTCGGCCCGGGCGCTGTGATGCTGCAAAGCGCGATCGTGCACCGCCAGCTCTTCTACACCTGGTCGGGCCTTTCGACCGAAGAGAACTTGAAGACGCCGCAGACGGTGGTGCCCGATCCGATCTCGATGGGCTATTCGGGCAAGTTCCTCGAAGCCTTCATCACCGATCCCACCACGTTTCCGAACCCGACCATCGTCGGTCCGAGCCAGATCAACGAGGCCGAGACGCCGCTTGTGGCCTGGAGCCATCCTCTGCATGATCGTCCCGCCGATGCAGGCTTCTGGCTTCAGGACCCGTTGGCGCTGGATGCGCTGTTCAAGCCGCTCACCGATGGCTCGGTCAAATCGGCCATGCCGGTCCATGTGCGCGATATCGGCATCGAGGTGCCGAGCGGGCATCTCGTCACCGGCCACATCATCGCAACCGACCCGCCCGGTCAGTCGCTGCTGCCGAAGAGCACGTCGGCAACAGCGGACGGCACCTCGTTTGCCAAGGGCGAGGTCGTGATCTATCGCGTCATCCGCGGCACGGCCGAATTCAAGAACAAGTCAGGCGAGACCTTCGAACTCTCTGCCGGCGACGTGGTGACGGCCGGCAAGAGCTCGATCAACCTCATTGGCGTCGGTGAGAACACCCAGGTCCTCCGGCTCGGCCTGCTCAAGGGCATGAACGACCTTCGCAGCTGGACGGCGACGCAGCGCGACGAGATCGACGGCCTGGCCGGTCAGATCATCACGCACAAGGACATCCGTCCCCTGCGCACCGAAGGCAAGCCGGTCGGGTATCTGTACGCGTAGTGCCAAAAAAACGGCCCGCCGGAGCGGGCCGTCGAGATCTCATTTAGCGCAATGATCCCCCGTAGAGCTTTCGCTCCTTGCGAACCTCTTCGGCGCCGTAAGGCTTGCTGGCAGGATCGAACGATTTCCATCCGGCCTTTTGCCAGCTGGCACTGCGGTCACGTAAATTGACGGAAGACTCGTTCAGGATTGAGTCAAAGCGGGACCGATCCGCGTCCGCCACCCGCGCCGACACGAGCGTGCCTCCGCGACGGACGCCCTCGGCGTAGGTGTCCGCATCCTCACGCGAAATGCCGGCCTCCGTGAGCGCCCCGACGATCCCGCCGGTAGCTGCTCCGGCGGCGGCACCAACCGCGGTCGCGGCCAGCCAGCCAGCTGCGACCACAGGTCCGAGGCCGGGAATTGCCAGCAAGCCAAGGCCGGCAAGAAGGCCAGCGGTACCACCGACGCCCGCACCGATGCCGGCACCCGTACCGGCTCCCTCGGCACGATCATCGACACCATCCCGGTCGCGATCTACCTTCTTGTCGGTGTTAAACCAGCTGTCCGAATTGTTGGCGACGATGCTGATGTCCGAGTGCGGCACGCCGGCAGCTTCGAGACGCTGAACCGCCTGCTGCGCGGTGTTATAGTTGTCGTAAAGACGAGAAATTGTAACGGTCATCTTGAGTCCTTCTTGCTTGCTTACTTGGCCGAATTGACGTTACCTTGAAAATCGACGCTGACCGCGGTGGCTGATCCACCCTTGCTGGCCTGTCCGCGCCACACGCCCTTGTCGTCCTTCTTCAATTCGGTGACGTTGGCGTAGCCGGCATCCTCGATCTTCGATTTGGCCTGTCCTTCGGTGAAGCTGTTGCGCCCCGCGACAGGAGCGTCGGAGTTGTTTTGGCCGGCAGTGTTGACCGCGCCGTTGTTAGGTCCGGACTGCGCCGGCGGAGTCTGCGCCGAAGCCGACGTCGCCGCCAATGCCGCGGCCGCTGTGAATAAAGAAATGCAAATGTAGAGTGATGGGCGTCTCATGATTGTCTCCAGTGTCTAAGGAGTGAGCCAAACCCCCATGGGTGCTTTGGTTCCTAAGCTCTTCGCCCGGGGACGTCGGCTTCGAGATCAAGCGCTGAAGAACATCATCCCCGTGACCGCCATGATGAGAATGGCAAGTCCCATACTCACGCCCAGCAGCATCAGCACGCTCGGACCGAGCTCGCCCTGGCGCGCTTCGAGCGCAGTCTCGACGATGCGTCCGCTCTTGTCCTTGTCCATGTCATTTGGTCCTGCATTTGAAGGGATCGGCTTGACCGTTTGCTGCGCTGGCATGACGCGCTTTGCCTTTGCCGAAATCCCGCGTCACCGGATTCAAGCGGCGCGGTCGCGCTTCTCAGTCATGAAAGTCGTTGCCGTGCGTCGGGAGAGTGGACGAGATCAGGCCTGCGCGCTTTGCGGCGGAGGTCGCGAGACCGGTGGCGTCTCGCCGTCGAGCCAATCCGGCGTGTCCGCGAGAGCGAGCCAAGCATCGCCCATGCGCCTGAACTGATTGCGCGCCATGTCGTCGGGAGCGGTGCCTTCCAGGGCCAGGCAGTGTCCGGCGTTCTCCCGAAGATGCTCGGACCGGTTCGATTGGAGATCCGTGCTGCTCGCGGGATCCGCAGAGGTCTGCCAGGCGTTCCGGCACACCGGGCACCGCCACTGATTGACGAGCTTCCCGGTGGGCAAATAGGTCGAGTGCACGGGAGTCACCACGAGCCGCCCGCAAGCGGTACAGCCGTTCGTCCCTTGCGACGGCGGCAATTGGCCGCTGTCCTGAATCACCTTCGTGCTCCAGCGACGTTCGAGCTTACGGCAAAGATGCAGAGGATAAAGCAAGACGTTCATCGCGCGCCTCCGGTTTGTGGCGGGAGCGCGGCAGCGTCTCTCGGTCACTGGCGCCTGTCGTGTCTGTGCCAGCGATATGCTGGATATGGTGTCTCACACGACATTCACCAGAGCGCGATCCTGAGAAACCGCTCTTGGCGGCGGCCTGCTTGCCGCATCGATTGGGGTTAGGAACATATCTCCACGCCTCCTGTTGCATCTCCACGACATGACCCGTGAATGCGCATGCCGCATGGAATCTGGCCATGGTGCCCTCCGTTGGCACGGCATAGGCAACGTCCAGGTCGATACGGTTCCGGATCCCAGGAGCGCATCATCAAGATCGCGATGAGACCAGGACGTTAATCCGGAAGCGTCCCTTCCTATTCTCCAACAGCTGGCCGCGGTCAGCGAAAGTGTCACATGCGCATACTGAAAAAGCGTTCGCCGTCTTTGGCGGCGACGACCCTTCATGCTCTTGCGGAATATCCGTTCGCCTCCGCGCTCATCGCAGCAGCCGGCCTGATGGCGGCCGCCGCGGTCGTCAATCGGCGGCTTGCCGACAAGGCACAACGCGACAACCCGCCACAAGGACGGTTCATCGACATCGACGGCGTTCGCCTGCACTATGTCGAGCGCGGATCCGGACGCCCTTTGGTCCTGCTCCATGGCAACGGCAGCATGATCCAGGATTTCGAGTCGAGCGGCTTGATCGACCTCGCCGCGAAGGACTATCGCGTCATCGTGTTCGACCGTCCCGGCTTCGGCCACAGCCTGCGGCCCCGCAATGTGGTGTGGACGCCTGCGGCGCAAGCCGATCTCTTCAAGGACGCGCTTGCGCATATCGGCGTCGAAAAGGCGATCGTGCTCGGACATTCCTGGGGAGCGTCGGTTGCGATCGCCCTGGCGAGCAGACATCCCTCGACGGTCGAGGCCTTGATACTGGCATCGGGCTATTATTTCCCGACCGCCCGCACCGATGCCATGATGGCGATAGCCGGGCCGGCGATACCGGGATTCGGCGATATCCTCAGTCACACGATTTCGCCAATCCTCAGCCGCCTGATGTGGCCGGCTATGCTGCGACAGCTGTTCGGACCGAAATCCGTCCCGCAAAAATTCGACGGCTTCCCTAAATCACTGGCCGTGCGTCCCTCGCAGCTTCGTGCCGGCGCCGCCGAGGCGGCGCTGATGATCCCTGCGGCAATGCTGTCGGCGAAGACCTACGGCGAACTGGCCATGCCGGTCACCATCCTGGCCGGCGAAGACGATCGCCTCATCGACATCGACGAGCAGTCGGGCCGTCTGCATGACGAGATCAAGCACAGCAAGATGCATCGCGTCCCCGACGCGGGTCACATGATCCAGCAGTCGAACACGGCCGATCTGATGGCCGCGGTCGAGGAAGCCGCGGCCGGAACGTTGCACTGAGCACTCACATCGCATCGAGGGGCTCTGGTCGCGGTACGATTCCGAATTAGGAACGTCCACTGTTGCGCCCGGTTGGCCCCGACTTCTCCTGCGAAGCAAAGGTCTTTCCATGTACCACCACGTCAAGAAGCTCATGTTCACAGTTCGCGTCGACGAGCCCGATTCCCGGTTCGGCAACATGCTGCTGGAACAGTTCGGCGGCGCTAACGGCGAGCTCGCCGCCGCCATGCAATACTCCATTCAAGGTCTCAATTGCGAAGATCCGGACCGCAAGGATCTCCTGATGGATATCGGAACCGAGGAATTGAGCCACCTCGAAGTCGTCGGATCGCTTGCGCGCCTGCACTTGAAGCCGCTGAAATTCGATCGCGAAGCGGCGGAAGCCGATCCCCTGATCGCGATCGCCGGAGGCGGTGGCGTCGGCCTGTTCAACTCGCAGGGCAACGCCTGGACCGCCGACTACCTCAAAATCACCGGCGAACTCGACGTCGACCTGCGCAGCAACATCGCTGCGGAGGCCCGCGCCAAGATAGTCTACGAACGGCTGATCAATTTCTGCGACGACGCGGGCACCAAGGACGCCTTGCAGTTCCTGATGACGCGGGAGATCACCCACATGAAGGCGTTCTCGCGCGCGCTGGAAAGCATGAACAAGCCCGCGTTCAGCATCGGCCGCATCGCGCCGACGCCCGGCCTCGTGGACCAGTTCTTCAACGATTCGACGGGATCCGGCGACAACGGTGAAATCGACACGCGCGGTCCCTGGAATGAGGGCGAAGACTGGGAGTTCATGGAATCCCCGGCGCTCCAGAGCGGCGAGCCCGGCACGGCGCCTTCGATCATAGCCGAGAGTTCGCCGTCTGAGCCGGTCATCGGCCTTGACGACCTGCTGATCGACCAGCTGCGGGACCTTCTCCATGCTGAGAAGCAACTGACCAAGGCGCTGCCCCAGATGATCGAGGCTGCACGCTACGATCAGCTCGGCGAGCTGTTCACCGTTCATTTGGCCGAAACCGAAGCGCAGATCGAACGTCTCGACGAGTGCTTCGAGCTGCTCGGCAAGAAGCCGCGCGCCAAGGCCTGCAAGGGTATGCAGGGACTTGTCGAGGAAGGCGACGAAGTGATCAAGGAGGGCGCCAGGAAGGACGATGCCGCCGCGGATCTCGCCCTGATCGGCGCCGCACAGCGTGTCGAGCATTACGAAATTGCCGGCTACACGACTGCCCGCAACCTGGCGCAGCAGTTGCGTCACAGCGCCGTCGTCGCGCTTCTATCGAAGAATCTCGCCGAGGAGGAAAACGCGGATCAGTTGCTCAACCAGGTCGCGCGTTCGTTGATGTCGGTTGCGAAAATGCCCGCCGCCATCGAGCAGAGCTTCGCCGACGATGCGAGCACCGCAGGCTAGACCGGCGTCGCAGCATCGACAACGTCAAGGCGGCCCCCGCCCAGGGCCGCCCAACGCCGCTATTCGGCCGCCTGACGCACGTGGCGCGCGGTCGGGGTGCGCATGGTGACGAGCTCTTCGGCCGCGGTCGGATGCAGCGCGATGGTCGCGTCGAAATCGGCCTTGGTCGCCTTCATCTTCACCGCGATCGCGACCGCCTGGGTGATCTCGGCGGCGGCGTCACCGACGATGTGGCAGCCGAGCACGCGGTCGGACGTGCCATCGACGACGAGCTTCATGAGCACGCGGGTATCGCGGCCTGACATCGTCGCCTTGATGGGGCGGAAGGTCGTCTTGTAGATGTCGACGTGACTGAACTGCGCGCGCGCTTCGGTCTCGGTCAGACCGACGGTGCCGACCTCCGGCTGCGAGAACACTGCAGTCGGGATATAGGCATGATCCACCCTCACCTCGCGCTTGCCGAACACGGTGTCGGCGAACGCATGACCCTCGCGGATCGCGACCGGCGTCAGGTTGTGGCGATGGGTGACGTCGCCGATCGCATAGATGCTGTCGACCGAGCTCTTCGAGAAATGGTCGACCGCGATGCCGCCGTTCTTCGGATTGATGGCGACGCCGGCCTTCTCCAGGCCGAGATTGGCGACGGAAGGATGACGGCCGATCGCGAACATCACCTGGTCGGAAGCCACGCTCGAGCCGTTCGACAGATGGGTGGTGAATTCCTCGCCATGGCGATCGACCTTCGCCACCGTGCAGCCGGTGAGAATGGTGATGCCCTGCTTCTCCATCTCGCTGCGAACGTGAGTGCGAACGTCTTCGTCAAAGCCGCGCAAAATGTTGTCGCCGCGATAGATCACGGTGACGTCGGAGCCGTAGCCCGCGAAGATGCCGGCGAATTCCAGCGCGATGTAGCCGCCGCCCTGGATCACGATCCGCTTCGGCAGCGTCTTGAGGTGAAACGCCTCGTTGGAGGAGATCACGTGCTCGATGCCGGGGATCGAGGCGCCATGGTTGGGCGCGCCGCCGGTGGCGATCAAAATGTATCTTGCTGTAATCTTCCTGTCGTTCTCGAGCAGGCGGACGGTGTGCTTGTCCTCGATCACCGCACGGCTCTTGACGATCTGCGCGCCCGACTTCTCGACATTCGTCGTGTAGGCCGCCTCCAGCCGCGCGATCTCCTTGTCCTTGTTGGCGATCAGCGTCGCCCAGTCGAAGCTCATGGACGGGATGGTCCAGCCGAAGCCGGCGGCGTCCTCGATCTCGTGACGGACATGCGAGCCGATCACGAACAGCTTCTTCGGCACGCAGCCGCGGATCACGCAGGTGCCGCCCATGCGGTACTCTTCCGCGATCATGACGCGGGCTCCGTGGCCGGCCGCGATGCGGGCGGCACGCACGCCGCCCGAACCACCACCGATGACAAAGAGGTCGACGTCGAATTCAGCCATTGTCCACTCCGACCTCTTTCAGGAACTCCCTATCAGATAGGTACTGTCAGATTTCCTTGCCACGCTTGCGCATCTCGGCGCGGAAGGCGCCCATCACGGTCTCGGCGAAGTTCTGGGCCCAGGAGTTCATGAAGGCCATGCTGAGGCCGATGGCGCGCGGCTCGGCGTCGATCAGCTTCTTGCCGAGCGGCGACTTGTAGAAGGTGACGAGGTCCTTCAGCTCCTGCTCGGTGAACTCGCTGGCATAGATCTGCGCCATGCCTTCGCCGATCTCGTTCTGGCGGCCGTTGAGCTGCTGGGCGACGACCCCTGCCACCTCGTTGAGATCCTTCTGATAGTTCAGGTTCTGCTGGATCAGCGCGATCTTGGTCTTCTCGACCAGGCCGGGCACGGCGCCTTGATACATCGCCGTCGCGTTCTTGATTTGCAGAATTTCCCTGGCCGCCGCAACCGCCGCCGGCGAGGCTTTCGGCTGAGCCGGCGCCGCGGCGGCCTTGGGCTGGGCCGGCGCCGGCTGCTGCGCCATGGCCGGGGCAGCCGAGAGGGCCAGTCCCGCAGCGAGGGTCGCGGCCGGCAAGAATTTCAAAACGCTCTTCATTCCTAGTCTCCTTTCGGCTTTCGCCGTTCAATCACGCGAATTCCCTCGCCACCCGCCAGAACAGCCGAGCTGGCCAAGCCGATGAACAACCCATGCTCGACCACGCCGGGGATGGCGCTCAACGCCTTGGCGAGACTGGGCGGATCCACGATCCGTCCGAGCTGGGCATCGAGGATCCAGTGGCCGCCATCGGTGACGAAAACGTGGCCATCCTTGTCCCCACCCTTGGCCTTGCGGACCGCCATTTGCCCGGAAACGCCGCACTGCGCAAATGCCGTCTCGATCGCCCGGCGCGTCGCCCCGAGCCCGAACGGGATGACCTCGATCGGCAGCGGAAAGCGGCCGAGCGTCGGCACCCATTTGGTGTCGTCGGCAATCACGATCATGCGATCCGATGCGGCCGCCACGATCTTCTCGCGCAGCAGCGCGCCGCCACCGCCCTTGATCAGGTTGAGCTCGGGATCGATCTCGTCGGCGCCGTCAACAGTGATGTCGAGATGATCGATCTCGTCGAGCGTGGTCAGCGGCACGCCGCAGCGCGTCGCATCGAGGCGCGTCGCCTCGGAGGTTGGCACACCGATCACCTTGAGTCCGGCCGCGACGCGCTCGCCGAGCAGCTCGACGAAATGCTTGGCGGTCGAGCCGGTGCCGAGCCCGAGTTGCATGCCGTCACGCACCTCCTCGAGGGCGCGCGCCGCAGCCTGCCGCTTCAACTGGTCCATGTTCACGATGCGCCGCCCCTGAATTGAGAGTGTGCCGCCGATAGGTTGCTTGCGGCGGCCTATGTAGCCTCGTTTTCCGCGCGGGAACAGGCCTATAAGCTGATCTTATGGCATCGCCCCTTGCGCCGGCACGGCCGGACCGATAGCGCTTGGACCATGACCTCCCCTCACACCATCGTCTTCGATCTCGACGGCACGCTCGTGGATACGGCGCCCGACCTGATCACCGCGCTGAATTACGTGCTCGACCGCGAAGGCCTGCCGCCCGTGCCGATGCAGTCAGCCCGCAACATGATCGGCGCCGGCGCCCGCAAGCTGATCGAGCGGGGCCTGGAGGCTGAGGGCCGCATCGTCACGCCTTCGGACATGGATCGGATGACGGCGGATTTCATCGCCTATTACGCCGAGCATATCGCGGTCGAATCCCGGCCTTTCGAAGGGCTCGAGACCGCGCTCGACCATTTTGCTGCGCAGGGCCATCGCCTGGCGGTCTGCACCAACAAGCTGGAATGGCTGTCCAAGCGCCTGCTGGACCAGCTCGACCTCAGCCGCCGCTTCGCGGCGATCTGCGGCGCCGACACCTTTGGCGTCCAGAAGCCCGATCCGGCCATTTTCCGGGAAACGGTGGCCCGCGCCGGCGGCGAGGTCAAAGCCAGCATCATGGTCGGCGACGCCGGAACCGATGTCGGGGTAGCCCGGCGCGCCGGGGTGCCCGTGATCGGGGTCAGCTTCGGCTACACGGACGTGCCGATCGCCGAGCTGAAGCCGGACCGGCTGATCCATCACATGCGTGACCTGCCGGCCGCAGCCACCAGCCTGATGACGCCGCTGGGTTCGGCAAGGTCCTGAAATCTCAGCAAAAAGCGAAGATACCCCCGCGTTAACCAACTATTAACTATGCGCGGCGCGCCGGTTGCCTGCCCTCAGCGACGTCCCTAAGGTCCGCCCGGGATGTGGCGGTTCGTCGCAGTAGAAGTGGGTGGTTGATGCGTCGTGTGATCGCGATTGCGCTAGCGGGAGCGAGCCTCCTGGGGGCAACAAGTCTTGGTGGCTGCTCCTCGATGTCCTGGGACATGTTCAAATCGGCGCCCCCGACCGTTCAGGTCCGGCTCGAATCCAATCCCCCGGGGGCTGATGCCTCGACCTCGCTCGGTCCGGGCTGCAAGACCCCCTGCTCGGTCTCGGTTCCCGCCCCGGACGCGCCGTTCACGGTCGCCTTCGCGCTGCCCAAGTACCAGCCGGCGAGCGTCCCGGTGAACATCATCAAGAACCCCGGCGATCTCACCACGCCCGCCTCGGTCACCACCGATCCGAATCCGGTGTTTGCGGAACTCCAGCCGGCGGTGCCGCCCAAGCCGGTGAGGAAAGCGCACCGGCCGAAGAAGCCGAAACCGGTCGCAGCCGCGCCCGCGGCCGCCGAACCGGCCGCCGCCGGCTCGCCGTTCCCCGATCCGAACGCGAGCAAGCGCTGATCCAAGGGCTGAGTTACGTATACCACCCGATTGTCCTAGCCGCGTCCGATGCTTAGATTGCTTTCAGAGCACCGTTGAAGCAAAGGTGCGCCCGTCGCCGTAAGTGACAAGGCATTTGGTATGAACGGATCTTCCGCGAACCCCCGCGCAGCGCTGTCCAGCGCCATGACCGATCCGTTCGGGCGGACCATCAGCTATTTGCGCGTTTCCGTCACGGATCGCTGCGACCTGCGCTGTTTCTACTGCATGTCGGAAGACATGACGTTCCTGCCCAAGGCGGACCTGTTGACGCTGGAGGAGCTCGACCGGCTCTGCTCGGCCTTCATCGCCAAGGGCGTGAAGAAGCTGCGACTCACGGGCGGCGAGCCGCTGGTCCGCCGCAACGTGATGACGCTGGTGCGCTCGCTGTCGCGCCATCTGTCGAGCGGCGCCCTGAGCGAGCTGACGCTGACCACCAACGGCACGCAGCTGGCAAAGTATGCCCGGGAGCTCGCCGATTGCGGCGTCCGCCGCATCAACGTCTCGCTCGACACGCTCGATCCCAAGAAGTTTCGCGAGATCACCCGCTGGGGCGAGATCGACAAGGTACTGGAAGGCATCGAGGCTGCGCGTGCCGCGGGGCTCGCCGTGAAGATCAACGCGGTGGCGCTGAAGAACCTCAACGAGGACGAGCTGCCTTCGCTGATGCGCTGGGCCCACGGCAAGAACATGGGCCTGACGCTGATCGAGGTCATGCCGATGGGCGAGATCGGCGCAGGACGGATCGACCAGTATCTGCCGCTGTCGCTGGTGCGCGCGCGCCTCGCCCAGCAGTTCACGCTGACGGACCTGGCCGAGAGCACCGGCGGGCCGGCGCGCTATGTCAGCGTCGCCGAAACCGGCGGCAAGCTCGGCTTCATCACGCCGATGACCCATAATTTCTGCGAATCCTGCAACCGGGTGCGCATCACCTGCACCGGCACGCTGCACACCTGCCTCGGCCACGAGGATGCCTCCGATTTGCGCAAACCTCTGCGTGCATCGGACGACGACATGCTGCTTGCGGATGCGATCGACCGCGCCATCGGGCTGAAGCCCAAGGGCCACGATTTCATCATCGACCGCCGCCACAACCGCCCGAGCGTCTCCAGGCACATGAGCGTCACCGGCGGCTGAGGATCGGCCCCGCTCCGCTAACCTAAGCTTTTGACGGCGCGTCAATTTGTCCATTTTCCAATTGACGGCACGTGACGCCACTGATTTGGTGCGACCGCCTTTGCTTGCCCGGCAACAATAAGCCGGCCCGCCCCTTGGCGGTCGCGGTCAAGACGGCAAGGCGCGAGGGGAGGACTGACGCCGCAATCGCTCCGGAATACAATCCGTGCGGTCGTGTGCATCTTGCACGCGAGCCAAGCGATGCGTGCTGAAGCCTTCCGTGAAGTGTAAGGCCGCGACGGAGAGAAAGTAAGATGCGTCCATTGCTGGCGCTGAGCAACGCCATCGACGCCCTCAACGAAAAGATTGGGTACGTCTGTAACCTGCTCGTGCTCCTGGCGTGCCTGGTCAGCGCGGCCAACGCCATGATCCGCTACGCCTTCAACGACTCGTCGAACGGCTGGCTCGAGCTGCAATGGTACATGTTCGCCATCCTCGTGATGTTCGGCTCGGCCTACACATTCAAGCGCAATGAGCATGTGCGGGTCGAGATCTTCTACCTGACCCTGTCCGAGCGCGGCCAGCTCTGGCTCGACATGATCGGCACGCTGTTCTTCCTGATTCCCTCCTGTCTCCTGCTCGCCTATCTGTCCTGGCCGTTCTTCATGCAGGCCTATAGCGTCGGCGAGACGTCGGCCAATGCCGGCGGCCTGATCCGCTGGCCGATCAAGTTCGTGATCCCCGCCGGCTTCGTGATGCTGGCGCTCCAGGGTGTTTCCGAGGTCATCAAGCGTATCGCGGCTCTCCAGGGCTATGTGACGATCGACGCCAAGTACGAGAGGCCGACCCAATGATTACGCTGGAGATGATGCCGCCGTTGATGTTCGGCGGCCTGGTTCTGGCGATGCTGATCGGCTTCCCCGTCGCCTTCACGCTGGCGGCCGTCGGCCTTTCCTTCGGCTTCCTCGCCATCCATCTCGGCTTCTTCGATCTCAACTTCCTTCAGGCGATTCCCGGCCGCGTGTTCGGCAGCGTGCTCTCCAACGAGCTGCTGCTCGCGATCCCGTTCTTCACCTTCATGGGCGCCATATTGGAGAGATGCGGGCTGGCCGAGGACATGCTGGATTCGATGGGCCAGCTGTTCGGCCCGATCCGCGGCGGCCTCGGCTATTCGGTCATCATCGTCGGCTTCATCCTCGGCGCCATTACCGGCACGGTGGCCGCGCAGGTGATCGCCATGGCGCTGATCTCGATGCCGGTGATGATCCGCTACGGCTACAACATGCGCTACATCACCGGCGTGCTCGCTGCCTCCGGCACGATCACGCAGCTGGTGCCGCCCTCGCTGGTGCTGATCGTACTCGCCGACCAGCTCGGCAAGTCGGTCGGTGACATGTATCTCGGCGCCTGGGGCCCTTCGGTGTTCCAGATCATGCTGTTCGCCGGCTACACGTTCATCCTCGGCCTGATCAAGCCGGGCCACGTGCCGCCGGTGCCGAAGGAGGCGCGCACGCTGACCGGCTGGCCGCTGTGGAAGAAGTGCCTGATGGGGATCATCCCCTCGGCCGTGCTGATCTTCGTCGTGCTCGGCACCATGATGATGGGCCTTGCCACGCCGACCGAAGCCGGCGCGATGGGTGCCGTCGGCGCCATCGTGCTTGCCGCGATCCACCACAAGGACTTCACCTCGACCGACCGCAAGATCCTGATAACAGGCGTGATCGCCGCCGGCGTCGGCACCATCGTCGCGATGATGATGAGCGAGAATTTGATCTTCAAGCTCGCCTTCGCCCTCACCTATCTGGCGGTGGCGTGGATCTGCATCCGGGCCGCGCGCATCCCCGACCTGCGCGACCTGATCACGCAGGGCTACCAGTCCACCATGCGCCTCACCTGCATGGTCACCTTCATCCTGATCGGCTCGACCTGCTTCTCCGTGGTGTTCCTCGGCGTATCCGGCGGCGTCTGGCTCGAGCACCTGCTGACCTCGCTGCCCGGCGGCGTCTGGGGCTTCCTGATCTTCATCAACCTCTTCATCTTCTTCCTGGCCTTCTTCCTCGACTTCTTCGAGATCGCCTTCATCATCCTGCCGATGATCGCGCCGATCGCGCAGAAGATCCTCGCCCCCGTGGTGGGACCGGACGCGGCGCTGATCTGGTTCGGCGTGATGCTCTGCGTGAACATGCAGACCTCGTTCCTGCATCCGCCGTTCGGCTTTGCGCTGTTCTACCTGCGCGGCGTGGCGCCGAAGGAAGTGAAGAGCTCCGACATCTACTGGGGCGCGATGCCCTGGATCGGCCTCCAGCTGATCATGGTGATGCTCGTGATCATCTTCCCGATCACCGTGACGGGCCTGCTCGACAAGCCCCTCAACGTCGATCTCGACAAGGTCAGGATCGAGGTGCCGCAGATCGAGCTGCCGCCGCTGGATCTCGGACCGCCGCAGAAGTAGCGGCCGTGACCATCGCCGTCATGTTCCGCCTCGGCGGTTCATGACGCGCGCGTCCGCGCACGTGACACGCGCCGCAAACACGGGCATACCGGGCCATCCTCCAACTGATGGACCGCCGCGCATGTCCCGATCGCACCCTGCTCCGTCGTTCACTCCCTTGATCGCATCGCTCTGGCTGGCATGTGCCGCAACGTTTGCGCATGCGGAACCGATGACCGATGTCCATGCATTGGCGCAAAAGGAGCAGCAGCCGCTGCTCGACACGCTGCGCGATCTCGTCGGCATCGAATCGGGCAGCAAGGACGTCGACGGCCTGGAAAAGATTGCCGAGCGCGTTGCCGGCCAGCTCAAGCAGCTCGGCGGCACGGTGGAGATTTTGCACCCCACCGACATCTATCGCCTCGACGACACGCCCGAGACAATCGGCCCGGCCGTGCACGCCGTGTTCAAGGGCACCGGCAGCAAGAAGATCATGCTGATCGCCCACATGGACACGGTGTACCTGAAGGGCATGCTGAAGGACCAACCGTTCCGCGTCGACGGTGACAAGGCCTACGGCCTCGGCATCGCCGACGACAAGCAGGGCGTCGCGCTCATTCTCCATACCGTGGGGATGCTCCAGAAACTCAACTTCAAGGATTACGGCACGCTCACGGTGCTCACCAATGGGGACGAGGAGATCTCCTCGCCCGGCTGGCGCAGCACCATCGCCAAATTCGCCGCGGATCAGGACGTGGTGTTCTCGTTCGAAGGCGGCGGCACCGACGGCACGCTTCGCCTCGCCACCAGTGGCATCGGCTCGGCCTATCTCACGGTGCAGGGCAAGTCCTCGCACGCGGGCGCGCGGCCCGAGGGCGGCGTCAACGCGCTGTACGAGCTCTCGCACCAGGTGCTGCAGATGAAGGACCTGTCCAAGCCAGAGCAGGGCCTGAAGCTGAACTGGACGGTCTCCAAGGCCGGCACCAACCGCAACGTCATCCCGGCCGACGCCACGGCCCAGGCCGATGCGCGTGCGCTCAAGGTCGCCGATTTCGACGAGTTGCAGAAGGCGCTGCAGGAGAAGATCAAGAATCGCCTGCTGCCCGACTCCAGGGTCGAGCTGAAATTCGAGGTGCGTCGTCCGCCGTTGGAAGCCAACGACGCCTCGCGCCGCGTCGCGGCCTACGGCAAGACGATCTATGGGGAGATCGGACTGTCCCTCAAGGTCGACGAGAAGGCGACCGGCGGCGGCACCGACGCCGCGTTTGCCGCGCTCAAGACCAGCGGAGCCGTGGTGGAAGGCATGGGCCTGTCGGGCTTCGGCGCGCACTCCAACGATGCCGAATATGTGCAGATCAACAGCATCGTGCCGCGGCTTTATCTGGCCACGCGCATGATCATGGACCTGTCCACGGGCAAGCTGAAATAGCGGCCGCCCTAAAGTGGACGCCGATGCAAAGCATCGGCGTTATGAGGACGGCGGCCGAAGGCCGCCTATGCCACCCTCTCCCACATCCGCCTTCGCCAACGCTTCGGCGGATATGAGGGGAGAGGGGCCGCCTGCCCTCTCCGCCAGCCGAAACCGCAGCGTGAACTCCGCGCCGCCACCGGGAAGGTTCTCCACCGCCACCGTCGCGTCATGGTCCTCCGCCACGCCGCGCACGATCGAGAGCCCCAGACCGGCGCCGTCGCTGCGCTGGCGGTCGGCGCGCCAGAAGCGCTGGAAGATCAGCTCGCGCTCGGCGTCCGCGATGCCGGGACCGCAATCGCGCACGCGCACTACACCGTCGTCACCGACCTCGACATCGACGGACGTATCCTTTGCGGTGAACTTGATGGCGTTTTCGGCGAGGTTGAAGATCGCGCGCTGAAGCATCTCGGAATTGCCGTGGACCATCACCGGCGCGTCGGTGCCCCTGAGTGCGATGTCCTTGTGCTGGGCGAGCGCGAACGGCGCGATCGCGCCGACCACCTCGGTGCAGACGGCGCGCAGGTCGGCGGTCTCGCCGGGATCGAGCACCAGCGTGTCGAGCTCGGCGATCTCCAGCAGCTGGGCGACGATGCGGCCCATGCCCTCGATGTCGGCATGCAGCGCCTGCCTTGCCTCGCGGTCGCCGAGCGTCTCGATCCGCGTGCGCAGGATCGCAAGCGGCGTGCGCAATTGATGCGCGGCATCCGCGGTGAACTGGCGTTGCACGCGAAAGCCGTCCTCGAGGCGATCGAGCGCCTGGTTCACGGCGGTGACGAGCGGCATGATCTCGCGCGGGATCTGCTCCGTCGGCAGGCGGATGTCGGTGCGCGCCGGGCCGATATTGCTGGCCTCCTCCGAGGCCTTCCACAGCGGCGCGACCGCACGGCGGAAGATGATGATGTCGGTCGCGAGCAGGATCAGCAGGATCGGGATGGTGATCCACCCGACCCGCCGGAAGAAGTTCGAGATGATGTCGTCGATGATGACGTCGCGGTGCGAAAGATCCTCGGCGACGCGGATGCGCACCGTCCTGCCCTCGATCACGCGGCTCACGCCGGCACCGGAAATCGTCTCGGACAAGCGCGGCGGGGCGGTATCGCCGGTCTTTCGCCGCGACGAGAACAGCACGCGTCCCTCGGAATCGCGAATGTCGTACTGGTAGCGGCCATAGGCTTCCGAATAGAGGCCCTTCAGACTGTCGGGCAGATTGAAGGTCAACGTGCCGTCCGCCTGCGGGACGATGCGCTCGGCGAGCACCTCGGCCTGGGCGCGCATGGCATCGCGGTGCAGCTGGTCGACCTCCGAGTTGAGCAGCCAGAACAGCACCAGCGGCAGGAAGATCGCAACCACCGCGACCGCCACGATATGCAGGAACACGATGCGCGAGATCAGCGATTTGAACGTCGGCCTGGCGAATGACCGGGCGGCGGACACGCTATTTCTCCTCGGCCATGAGATAGCCGACGCCGCGGATGGTGTGGATCACGACCTTGGCGCCGTGTTCGGTGAGCTGCTTGCGCAGCCGCGAGACGTAGACCTCGACGGCGTTGGAGGCGACCTCGCCCTCGAGTCCGAAGATGTGATCCTCGACGTTCTTCTTCGGCACCACCCGCCCCTGCCGGCGCAGCAGGATCTCGAGCACCGAGGCCTCGCGCGCGGAGATGATCCGCGGCTGGTCGTCGATGAAGATCTGGCGGCTCTCGGTGTCGTAGACGAGGTTGGCCAACCGCAGCGAGCGGCCGAGCAGCTGGCCCGGCCGGCGCAGGATCGCCTCCAGCCGTGCCACCAGCTCCTCCATCGCGAACGGCTTTGCGAGATAGTCGTCGGCGCCGCTGCGCAGGCCGTTGACGCGATCCTGCAAGCCGCCGCGCGCGGTTAGCACCAGCACCGGCAGCGGCTCCATCTGCCGGCGCAGCTCGCGCAGCACCGACAGGCCGTCGCCGTCGGGAAGGCCGAGGTCGAGGATCATCGCGGCATAGCTGACGCTGCCGACCGCCTCGCGCGCCTCGGCCGCGCTGCTCACGATGTCGCTCTCGTAGCCGGCCGCCGACAGCCCGGCGGCCACCAGCCGCGACAGCTCGGCATTGTCTTCGACGATCAGAAGGCGCATCTCAGTCCCGCCGGATGTTCCGGAGTCATCTCACGGCCAAGGTTACGGCCAGGGCCGCATCATCGCTCTCTTCCACCATTCCGGACGCCTCGGCCAGCGAAAAAACACGCGGCGGGCCTTCCTGTCAGGCTCACGTAAGCCGATCAGAAGTGTCCTGATAAAGCCGCGATGCCGGCCGGTGGAGCGCAACGAGACGGCATTGCCGCTTACAGGCCTCCGACGGTCATCCACCACGCACGCGGGTAGGATCGGATTCCAAACCCGAGCCCACCGCCGGTGAGCGCCTGATCCCGATGATATGGATCAGTTACTATCCAGGACTTGTTTGCTAATTTGCCGGATATGGGCAAATTTCTGTTCCAGGACGGAGGGACGAGCTTCATGAGCAGGCCGGTCAAGACTGAAGGCGAACTGATCGCAATGGCGAGGGCCGAGTTGAAGGTCCACGCCGACTGCCCCGATGGAATGGCGATTTCCATCGTTCGCGATGGCGCCTCCTGGGAGTTTCGCGCCGACGCGGATCAGGCCACGTCCGATCGACCCGGCTACCCCGAATGTGTCGCCATGCTGGTCCAGATCGGCGATCACCTCAGCAAGCAGTATGACATCGGGGATTAGACCGACCTCGACGCTTCGAACATGCGCGTAGCGACTTCAGAACGCGCGCTCGATCACCAGCGTCAGACCAAGCTGCGAATCCCATCACGACAAGCAGCGGAACTGCCGTTTCAAAGAACGGCAGCGCCATCCATCGGTGCGACTGCCCGTAGCTGATCCTGACCTGGCTCTCAAAACGCGGCACGGACCCCGGCTCCGCGATCATCGCCTGCTTCAGCTGATTTGTCCTGACGCATCAGGCTGTTGGCAGCATCCACGGAGCCTCTTGCCATGTCCCCTCGTCTATTGAGCATGGGCCGTTTTTCATGTTTTGAGTCTGTCACCTCCAGAGCTGCGACCGCAACGCCCCGCAGCCTTCGCTCCGGGGCGCTGCATGCGACAGAAGTCGCGATCAGCTCTGCGACCGCCGCGCCATGAAGATGTCGTAGCCGACTTCCGCGACCTGGAACCAGGCGTAGCCATCGCCGGTGAACTTGGCGAGAGAGTCGTGGACCTTCTTGAAGTTGGCGTTGGTCGCACCGACTTCGGCGTGCAGCTCCTTCGCGGCCTTGTAGCAGGCCTCCATGATCGGCGGCGAGAAGGCGTGCAGCTTGGCGCCGTTGGCAAGCAGCTTCTTCAATGCGAGCGGATTGGCTGTGTCGTAGCGTGCCATCATGTAATTGTTGGCGTAGTGGCCGGCCTGCTCCAGCACGCTTTGATAGTACTTCGGCAGCGCATTCCACTTGTCGAGATTGACGAAGGCCAGCAGCATCGGCCCGCCCTCCCACCAGCCCGGATAGTAGTAGTGCGGCGCGATCTTGTAGAAGCCGAGCTTCTCATCATCGTAGGGGCCGACCCATTCGGCGGCGTCGATGGTGCCCTTCTCCAGCGCCGGATAGATGTCGCCGCCGGCGAGCTGCTGCGGCACCACGCCGAGCTTCTGGAGCACGCGGCCGGCAAAGCCGCCGATGCGGAATTTCATCCCCTTGAGATCCTCGGGCGTGTTGACCTCTTTCCTGAACCAGCCGCCCATCTGGCAGCCGGTGTTGCCCGCAAGCAGCGAGACGACGTTGTAGCTCTTGTAGAACTCGTTGAGGACTTCCCGTCCCCCGCCCTGCATGTACCAGGCCTGGTTGATGCGCATGTTGGGCCCGAACGGCACCGCCGAGCCGAAGGTGAAGGTCGGGTCCTTGCCGAAATAATAGTACGAGGCGGTGTGGCCGATCTCGCAGGTGGCGTTCTGCACGGCGTCGAGCACCTGGAGGCCCGGCACGATCTCGCCGGCCGCGAAGATCTGGATCTGGAATTTGTTGTCGGTGGCTTCCGCAACCATCTTGCACATCATCTCGGCGCCGCCAAAGAGCGTGTCGAGCGATTTCGGCCAGCTCGTCGGCATGCGCCATTTGATTTCCGGCATCGACTGCGCGATCGCGGGAGCGGCGAGCGTGGCGGCGCCGGCCGCACCAAGTCCTGTGACCTTGATGAAGTCTCTTCTCTTCATGATTTCCTGCCCTGATGGATCTGATTGTGAAGCCTTCTTGCCGAGGCTTGGGGCCAGCATGACGCAAGGCCCAACGGAATTCCATCGTCATCGCACTGCGGCAGAGAAAAAGCCTGGCCTCCTCCGGAGGCGCGAGTCTTGCGGCGTGCGACTTAAGGCGTAGCGCTTGGATCATCATCAGCCGCGGGTGCGCGAGCGGAGGGCGCGTCAGCAGATTCTCTGGAAGCGCGGCCGCCAGCGCGGCAGCTCGACCGGCGGCAGCACGTAGCTTTTGCCCTCGGCCGAGATCGTCAGCGGCTGCCCGGAGTCCAGAAGATTGAAGACGCGATCTTCCAGCGCGCGCCATTTGTCTTCGGCAAGCTCGGGATAGCCGAGGTCCGGCTGGTTGAACATTGTGGTGTTCGGCGGGAAGGACTCGGGACCGGCGTAGGTGAAGCCGGCGAAATCCATCTGCGTCTTGCCGTTGGCGATCGTGATCGAGGCCTTGGTGTGGTCCTGTTTCGGCGCTTCCCCCGGATAGACCGCATCCATCTCGAAATGCGCGCCGCAGCCGATGCGAAATACTGTCTTGCCCCTGGTGTCGTAATAGCCGAGGTACGGCCGATCCTGGCGATCGATCTCGAATTTCCAGGCACCCTTCCAAATATCTTTCGACATACCGCCGGCCGCCGATGCCGCGGACCACCCGAGCCACGTTACAGCGGCAACGATTCCAAGCAGCCTTGCATGCGTCATCATGGCAAGCCCCCAACGCGATCCGCGATCGTCACTCCAGGGATCATCGGACAAATTTCGGATTCTGCGATGATCGCTTTCTGGCAGTGTTTTGCCCGACGAATCAAGCGGCTTCGCAGAGCGCAGCCAGTGCCGCGAATGCAATGCGGCGGGGCCAAGCTGCGCTCGCAATGACGGGGGGCCGATGCGCGCCAAATGACGATGTCGTTCCGGTCGCCGTCGGGCAAATCGCCCCGTCGGCACCGGCTGCTCCATGATTGCTCTGTCCCCCTGATTTGCCCCGCCCCGTCAAACTGTTGGCAGCATCCACCGAGCAAGACGCCCCGGCCCCACTTCTACTGTGCATGGGGTTGTTTTAGACATTTTTTGTTTCTGACCCTGGATGCACCAGCAAAGAAAAAGCCCGGCCTCGTCTGGAGGCCGGGCTTTCCGATCTTGCGACTTCTTCGAAGATCAGCCGCGGGTGCGCGAGCGGATCATGAAGCTGTCGTAGGTGTACTCGGCAACCTGCCACCACAGATATTCATCGGAGCGGTAGGCCTGCATGGCGTCGATCGACTTCTTGAAGTCGGCGTTTTTGGCCGAGATCTCGCCCCACAGCTCGTTGGTCGCCTTGAGGCAGGCTTCGAGCACCTCGTTGGTGAAGGGACGAAGCTGCGTGCCGCCGGCCACCAGACGCTTCAGCGCCGACGGGTTCTGCATGTCGTAACGCGCGGCCATCCAGCTGTTGGCATTGGCCATCGCGTTGGTGAGGATCGCCTGGTAGTTCTTCGGCAGCGAATTCCACTTGTCCAGGTTGGTGAAGGCATGGACGGTCGGGCCGCCTTCCCAGAAGCCCGGATAGTAGTAGTACTTGGCGACCTTGGCGAAGCCGAGCTTCTCGTCATCATAGGGGCCGACCCATTCGGCGGCGTCGATGGTGCCCTTCTCCAGCGCCGGATAGATGTCGCCGCCGGCGAGCTGCTGCGGCACGACGCCGACTTTCTGAAGCACCTGGCCGGCGATGCCGCCGATGCGGAATTTCAGGCCGGAGAGATCGGCAACCGTCTTGATCTCCTTGCGGAACCAGCCGCCCATCTGGGTGCCGGTGTTGCCGCAGGGGTGGCCAATCACGTTCGACTTCTTGAAGAACTCGTTGGCGAGCTCGTTGCCGCCGCCCTGGTACAGCCACGAATTCTGCTGGCGCGCGTTGAGGCCGAAGGGCACCGAGGCGAAGATCGCGAAGGTCGGATCCTTGCCGACATAGTAGTACGACACGGTGTGGCACATCTCGACCGTGCCGTTCGAGGTCGCATCGAGCGCCTGGAGGCCGGGGACGATTTCGCCGGCCGCGAACACCTGGATCTGGAATTTGTTGTCGGTCATTTCGGCGACGTACTTCGCCACCTGCTCGGCACCGCCATAGATCGTATCGAGCGACTTCGGGAAGCTCGAGGTCAGGCGCCACTTGATCTCGGGCGATGATTGAGCGATCGCCGGCGAGGCCACCGCGGCTGTCGCCGCCGCGCCTGCTGCCGACACTTTCAGGAAATCACGACGCTTCATTTTCAGGTCTCTCCTTGCTGGGGCGTTCCCCCGAACTTCCTCTTTGCCGCCGCTCATTCCGGCGACGCGCTTGGGCCGCGTCGAACCGATGGGGCTTGACTGCCGTGGGCGTTTAACACGGAAGCCCCGCCTGCGGAACGCGACATTGGCATGACGGGGCTCTACGAAAGTCGCATGTCCCCAATGGATTGGCGTCGTCCCGCTCAGGCCGCCGCGATGGCGCCCTTGAGCTGGTCCCGAACCTGGCCCGCAATGGCGCGGTAGATCGCCGCATGGGGGCCGTCCGGCTCGCTGTCGACGACGGGATTGCCGGCGTCCGAGGTAGCGCGAATCGCCATGTGCAGCGGGATCTCGCCCAGGAACGGGACTCCGAGCTTCTCGGCCTCGTGGCGCGCTCCGCCATGGCCGAAGATGTCGGATTTCGTGCCGCAATGCGGGCACTGGAAGTAGCTCATGTTCTCGACGATGCCGAGCACGGGCACGTTGACCTTGCGGAACATCGCAAGCCCCCGCCGCGCGTCGATCAGCGACAGGTCCTGCGGGGTCGAGACGATCACGGCGCCCTTCAGCGGCACGTTCTGCGCCAGCGTGAGCTGGGCATCGCCGGTGCCCGGCGGCATGTCGACGACGAGCACGTCGAGGCTACCCCATGCGACGTCGCGCAGCATCTGCGTGACCGCCGACATCACCATCGGACCGCGCCAGATCATCGCGGTCTCTTCCTCCACCAGGAAGCCGATCGACATGATCGCGAGGCCGAAGCGCCGGAGCGGAATCATCTTGCGCTCGCCATCCAGCTCCGGCTTGTCGCGCAGGCCCGTCAGCCGCGGCACCGAGGGGCCGTAGATGTCGGCATCCAGAAGCCCGACCTTGAGGCCGAGATCCCGCAGGCCCAGCGCCAGATTGAGCGCGGTGGTGGACTTGCCGACGCCGCCCTTGCCCGAGGCGACCGCGATCACGGCGGCGACGCCCGGAATCTCCGATTGCCGCGCCATCGGCGACCCACCGCCCTGCGGCGGCTTGTGGGCATGGACCGGCTGCACGCCCGGCGTGCCGCGGCTTGGCGTGGGCGGCGGCGGAGGTGCAGAGCCCGGCTTGCGCTCGGCGGTCAGCGCCACCATCACGGTGGTGGCGCCGGGAATGGCGCGCACGGCGGCCTCGGCCTCGGCCCGGACGGCCTCCCAGGCCCGCGCCTCCGCGGCATCGACATTGATCGAGAAGAACACCTTGCCGTCCGAGGCGCTGATCGCGCTCAGCACATTGGCATTGGGAAGCGCGACCCCGCGCGGCGATTTGATCCGGGCGAGGCTGTCGAGAACCTGTTGCTGCGTCACGCTCAAAGCGCATCTCCTTGAGTCCAGGATGTGCCCCATTAGAGCGGAAACGCCCAAAAGGCTACTGCCTGCCGATATCGTCAGCCATCTCGGCGGGCGCCGCCCCCTGCTCCAGGGCTGCCTCGTAATTCAGCTCGATCATCACCCCGTTGGGGTCGTGCACGAAGATCTGCCAGAGGTCGCCGCCGGGCACCTGGCGGGAGTCGAATTTCATCCCTTTGGACGTCAGCCGCTGCTTCATGCCGTCAAAACCGCGGCTGACGAAGGCGACGTGGTGAACAACGCCGGAATCCGGCTTTTGTGGCTCCGAGGTCGGAGAAATATCGACGAGGTGCACCACCGGCCTGCCCTCGCTGTACATCCAGGCACCCGGGAAAGCGAAATTCGGCCGGGCGCCTTTTTCCAGGCCCAGCACGTCCTCGTAGAAGCGGACCGTCTCGGCCAGATTACGGGTCCGGATGTTGAAATGATCGAGGACGCCAACGCTCACGCCGCCCATGCTTTCGCTCCCTTTTTTTGAAGTCCTTTAGTCCCGCCATCCTAGCACAGGGGGCCGCCAAACGAAGCCGTTGCCCTCTGCCCTCAAGGGTTTATGGTGCGCCCCGATCCGCCCTCACGGCGGAACCCGGCGCGCCCCGCCCGGCAAGAACCGTAAAACCCAAACTACGGACAAGGTACCACACATGGCTAAAGTCGCTTTCCTCGGTCTCGGCGTGATGGGCTTCCCCATGGCCGGACACCTCGTAAAAAAAGGGGGCCATGAGGTCACCGTCTACAACCGCACCGCGGCCAAGGCGAAGGAATGGGCGGACAAGTTCGGCGGCAAGACCGCGGCGACCCCGAAGGCCGCCGCCGAGGGCCAGGATTTCGTGATGTGCTGCGTCGGCAACGACAATGACCTGCGCGCGGTGACGATCGGCCCCGACGGTGCCTTCGCCGGCATGAAGAAGGGCGCGACTTTCGTCGACCACACCACCGCCTCCGCCGAAGTCGCGCGCGAGCTCGACGCGGCCGCCACCAAGGCCGGCTTCAAGTTCATCGACGCCCCGGTCTCCGGCGGCCAGGCCGGTGCCGAGAACGGCGTGCTGACGGTGATGTGCGGCGGCGCCGAGGATGCCTACGCCGGCGCTGAGCCGGTGATCACCGGCGCCTATGCGCGGATGTGCAAACTGCTCGGGCCCGCCGGCTCTGGCCAGCTGACCAAGATGGTCAACCAGATCTGCATCGCCGGCCTCGTGCAGGGCCTCTCCGAGGGTATTCACTTCGCCAAGAAGAGTGGCCTCGACGTCGCCGCGGTAATCGAGACCATCTCCAAGGGGGCGGCGCAGTCGTGGCAGATGGAGAACCGCTACAAGACCATGAACGAGGGCAAGTACGATTTCGGCTTCGCCGTCGAATGGATGCGCAAGGACCTGTCGATCTCGCTTGCCGAAGCCCGCCGCAACGGCGCCACCCTGCCGGTGACCGCGCTGGTCGACCAGTTCTACGCCGAAGTCGAGAAGATGGGCGGCAAGCGTTGGGATACGTCCAGCCTGCTCGCGCGCCTCAACCGCTGACACCTGACCATCTGAAACGACCTTGCTGATCGCGATCGCCGCCATCTTCGTCCTGGCCTATGCGGCGATCGCGCTCGAGCACCCGCTTCGCGTCAACAAGAGCGCTTCCGCGCTGCTCGGTGCGGGCCTGCTCTGGAGTGTCTACGCGATCGCGACGGGCGACCACGCGCTGGTCGGCCGCCAGCTCGACGAGTCCGTCGGCTCCACCGCGCAGATCGTTTTCTTCCTGATCGGCGCCATGACCATCGTCGAGGTGATCGACGCCCATGACGGCTTCGAGGTCATCACCTCGCTGATCCGCACCACGAGCCAGGTGGCGCTGATCTGGCTGATCGGCTTCGTGACGTTCTTCCTGAGCGCGATCCTGGACAATCTGACGACCACCATCGTCATGATCTCGCTGATCCAGAAGCTGATCGCCCGTCGCGACGACCGCCTGCTGTTCGCCTCCCTCATCGTCATTGCCGCCAATGCCGGCGGCGCCTGGACCGTGATCGGCGACGTCACCACGACCATGCTCTGGATCGGCGGGCAGATCTCGCCGCTGAGGATCATGAGCGCGGTGTTCCTGCCCTCGCTCCTCAATCTGCTCGTGCCGCTCGCCTTCATCAGCTTCTCGCTCAAGGGCAAGACCATCGCGCCGCCGTCGAAGGACACCGGGCTGCTGGCTGTCGACCGGTTCGAGCGCAACCTGATGTTCTATCTCGGGCTCGGCACCCTGATCGCGGTGCCGGTGTTCAAGGCGGTGACGCATCTGGCGCCCTTCATGGGCATCCTGTTCGGGCTCGGCGTGCTCTGGCTGGTCGGCGAGATCGTGCACCGGCACAAGGACGAGCATGTGCGCCAGCCCCTCACGCTGGTGCATGCGCTGGGACGGATCGACATGACCTCGGTCGTGTTCTTCGTCGGCATCCTGCTCGCGGTCGCCTGCCTCGACCATGCCGGCCTGCTCTCGATGCTGGCCAAATGGCTCGACGCCACGCTCGGCCGACAGGACGTCATCGTCGTCGTGCTCGGCCTGCTCAGCGCCATCATCGACAACGTGCCGCTGGTCGCCGCGACCATGGGCATGTACGACCTCGCGCATTATCCGCCCGACAGCTTCATCTGGGAGTTCATCGCCTATTGCGCCGGCACCGGCGGCTCGATCCTGATCATCGGCTCGGCCGCGGGCGTTGCCGCGATGGGGCTCGAGCGGATCGAGTTCCTCTGGTATGCCCGCCGCATCGCTGGCCCCGCGCTCGCCGGCTATCTGGCGGGTGCGGTGGTGTACATCGCACAGCACGCGGCGCTGCATTGAGCGGTTCGGACCGGCTCCAGATTAACGCCCGGTTAACGTAATTCTTTAGCTCCTTAAGTCAGCTCTTAAGGATTTCTTGCCAGAGATAGACAATGCAGAAGGCCCGCGTCCGGCGTGGGCAGGAATCGTGTTGCTTGATGAGTAACCCCGCTGAAAAGCCTGAGGTTGTGCAGCTTCCGGCCGAGCCGGTAAGCGCTCCATCGGCGAGCAGCCGAAGGGCTGCGGCGCAGCGGGTGCGCGAGGCGCGCGATAAGTTAACGTCGACCAGTGGAACCCGGCCGGCTTTCGACGCCGAGATGCTGCGCCAATATGCCCAGACGCGGCTGTCGGCCTCCTATGTCGTGATGCTGCTGGTGGTTGCGACCGGCGTGCTGTTCGGACTGTGGATGCAGCCGATCCCGGCCGCGGCCTGGACCGCCGGCATGCTCTGCATCCACGGCGCGATGATCCGCAGCTGCCGCCGGTTCCTGACCGAGCCCGCCTCGCCCGCCGCAACGCGCGCGTGGCGAACACGCTTCGTCGTGCTCGACCTGCTCTACGGCCTGTGCTGGATGGCGATCCTGATCCATCCCGTGCTCGACATGGTCACGGAAACGCTGATGATGTTCCTGATGCTGCTGGTGATCGCAGTATCGAGCATGCTCGCCGCCAATCTGCCGATCGCCGCCCTTGCCGCCACCGCACCGGTCGCAGTCGCCATGGCGCTGAGCTTTGCGGTGACCGGCTCGCTGGACAATTACATCCTGGCCGCACTCGCGCTCGCCGCCGAAGGCTATTTCGTGCTGCTGGCGCATCGCCTGCATTCCTCGACCTTCGCCACGCTCGAGGCGCGCGCCGAGAAGGACGCGCTGATCGGCGAACTGGAGCAGGCCAAGGCGATCTCGGACGAGGCGCGCCACCGCGCCGAATCCGCCAATGTCGCCAAGTCGCGCTTCCTCGCGCAGATGAGCCACGAGCTGCGCACGCCGCTGAACGCGATCCTCGGCTTCTCCGAGGTGATGAAGAGCGAGATTTTTGGCGCGCATGCCGTGCCGGTCTACAAGGAGTACTCGGCGGACATCCACAATTCCGGCGTGCACTTGCTCAACCTCATCAACGAGATTCTCGATCTGTCGCGGATCGAGGCCGGCCGTTACGAGCTGAACGAGGAAGCCGTGTCGCTGGTCGGCATCGTCGCCGACTGCCACCATCTGATGAAGCTGCGCGCTTCCAACCGCGGCATCACCATCCACGAGGTATTCGAGCAGGCCATGCCGCGGCTCTGGGCCGACGAGCGCGCGATCCGCCAGGTCGTGCTCAACCTGCTCTCCAACTCGATCAAGTTCACGCCGCAGGGCGGCGAGATCTGGCTCAAGGCCGGCTGGACAGCTTCGGGCGGACAATATCTCTCGGTGAGGGATACCGGCTCCGGCATCCCCGAGGACGAGATTCCGGTCGTGCTCGCTTCCTTCGGCCAGGGCTCCAACTCGATCAAGTCGGCCGAACAGGGCGCAGGGCTGGGCCTGCCGATCGCAAAGAACCTGATCGACCTGCATGGCGGCACGTTCACGCTGAAATCGAAGCTGCGCATCGGCACCGAGGTGATCGTCACCTTCCCGCCGGAGCGCGTGATGAGCGCGCTGGCGCCGCTGTCAGATGATTCTCCGCCGCTCCAGCCTGAGGGCTCCCTCGCGCCTGACGAGAAGCGCCGGCCGCGCCACAAGCCGATCATGAGCGCAGGCACGGGCTCTTAACGATATGCTTGCAGAAATGCCCGACCATCCCTCACTATGCCGAAATGAGCAAAGAAACGCCGTGCGTCGCCGTCTGCATGATCGATCCCAAGACCAAGCTGTGCTTCGGCTGCGGCCGCACTTTGCCGGAGATCGCGCGCTGGCACGCCATGGAAAGCGCGGAACGGCTCTCGGTCATGGCGCTGCTGCCGGCACGCATGGCGGAAGCTGGACTTGCGCCGATCGCGGGATCGCGGAAACACGCCTGACCGGCCGGCGCGCATATGGAGGTGCGCAATGATCCGCTTCCTGCTCGTTCTCGTCATGCTTGCCGGCACCGCCGGTGCCGTCGTCGCCTATGGCGATCCCGATCAGATCGCGCGCGCGAGCAACAAGGTCTCGCACATCTTCCGCACCCAGACCGTCACACCGGCACCCGCCGTGCAGATCCAGCGCGGCCAGGGCGGTGAATTCGCGCTGCGCGCGAAGATCAACGGCGTCGCCGCACCGATGGTGATCGACACCGGTGCGACCTCCGTGGTGCTGACCTGGGAAACCGCAAAGGCGATCGGGCTGCCGCTCGAGATGCTCGAATATGACGTCGATCTCGAAACCGCGGGCGGCCACACCAAGGCGGCCCGGCTCACGCTCGACCGTCTTGCCGTCGGCCACCTCGTCGAGAAATCGGTGCCGGCCCTCGTCGTGCAGCGCGGGCAGATGAAGACCAACCTGCTCGGCATGAGCTTCCTCGACCGCCTGGAGAGCTGGGGCGTGCGCGCCGACAAGCTGATGCTCACCGGCTATCCGGAGCTCCAGGGCAGCCCCCGCCGCGCGCGGATGGCGGTCGACTAGAGCGCCGACGCGAGCCGCCGCTCGCCAGCCGACAGGCTCAATCGCGCGGGCTGTGACCCATCCAGACCACGACTTCAGTTGGCGCGCCGCGGTGTGGCATTTGCCCTATTTACAAACCGCCTAGTCGGTTTATAACAATCGCAGTCCCGGATCGGGGTTGGACAGGCGCTGCTCCCGAAGGGACGCGGCCAAGTGGGAGATTGTGAATGATGACTGCAAGAGCCGCGTTACGCCGCACGATGTGCGCCCTGCCCTTTGCGGCTGTGTTCGCCGCAGGCAGCGCCTGCGCTGCCGACCTGTCGCCGCGCTATGCAGCGCCCGCCTCCGCCTATACGGCACCGCAGCCGGTGTATTCGTGGACGGGTCTCTATGCGGGCTTCAACGCCGGCTATGCCGAGAGCGGCGACGACGCCTTCAACAATCTCGCTGGCGCGACTGGCGGCAAGGTCAAGCGCGCCGTCGGCGGCGTGCAGATCGGCTACAACTACCAGCTCTCGCCGATGTTCGTGGTCGGCATCGAGAACGACTTCGAAGGCGGAGACATCAAGAACCACGACGCACTCAACAGCGCCGCGGTCAGCCTGCCCTGGTACATGACCGGCCGCGCCCGCGCCGGCATCGCGACGATGGATTCACGCCTGCTGTTCTTCGGGACCGCCGGCCTTGCCGCCGGCGAATTCAAGGACGGTCCGATCAACAAGATGAAGATGGGCTGGACAGCGGGTGGCGGCGTCGAATGGGCGTTCCTGCCGAAATGGTCGGCCAAGGCCGAATATCTCTACACCGAGTTCAAGCACGACGACCTGCCGGACTGGAACGCTGCGAAATTCCACACCTTCCGCGTCGGCGTGAATTATCACTTCGACCTGTTCCGTTGAGGCCGATCGACGAAGAGCCGGATGTTGCGATCCGGCTCTTCACGTCGCGGCAGTCAGGCGGCCGCCTCCGCCGGCGCACGCACACCGACGCGCGCGATCGAATCGCGCAGCACGTCGAGACCGGCGCCCGGCTTTACCCCCTGCTCGGCAAGATAGCGGCGGAAGGCACGCGCACCGGGCACGGCGTGGAATGCACCGACGAAATGCCGTGTGATGGCGTGCAGCCGCGTACCGCGCGCGAGCTGCGCCTCGATATAAGGCATCATCGCTTCGAGCGCGTCCTGCATGGTCGCATGCGGCGCCGCCTCGCCGAAGATATCGGAATCGACGGAGAGCAGCCGCCATGGCTCCTGATAGGCGGCGCGGCCGAGCATCACGCCATCGACGTGTTCAAGATGCGCCTTCGCCTCGTCGATGCCTGGGATGCCGCCATTGATGATGACGGGCACATCAGGCATCGCGCGCTTGAGCCGATAGACGCGCTCATAGTCGAGCGGCGGAATATCGCGATTCTCCTTCGGTGACAGGCCGTTGAGCCAGGCTTTCCGGGCATGCACGATCAGCGCATCGCAACCCGCTGCGACCACCGCGTGCGCGAGCGTATCGAGCGCCACCTCCGGATCCTGGTCGTCGATCCCGATGCGGCACTTCACCGTGACGGGCACGGCAACTGCGCGCTTCATCGCATCGACGCACCTCGCCACCAGCTCCGGCTCCGCCATGAGACAGGCGCCAAAGCGGCCATCCTTCACGCGATCGGACGGACAGCCGACATTGAGATTGATCTCGTCATAGCCAAACGCCTCGCCGATGCGCGCGGCCTGCGCGAGCTCGCTCGGATCCGAGCCGCCAAGCTGAAGCGCCACCGGGTTTTCGCACGCATCGAACCCGAGCAGCCGCTCCCGGTCGCCATGGATGATGGCGCCGGTGGTCAGCATCTCCGTATAGAGCAGCGCCCGCCGCGTGAGATGACGGTGGAACACCCGGCAATGCCGGTCGGTCCAATCCATCATGGGGGCCACGGCAAATTTGCGCCCTAAGCTGTTCATCTTATTGAGGTATTTCAACTCCGATCAGTCCTTTATGTGATTAGACCGACTGAGAATTCTCGTTTGACGAGGGCTTCCGTAGCCTGGCTCTTCTAGGACGATATTTGCATGAATTGGAAGCGGAAATCGCTTCTTCGGATTCTCAGTGCACACGTCAGGCGGAGGTCAAGTCGTGCATGTGCAGGCAAAGCTTCTTTGGACATCGAGGTTGTAGCTGCCTGAGTCATACTCACTTCGCGGTGTGAGTATAATTTCTGCTCACGAATTTCCCTCTTCAATCGAGACCTTCGCAGCCCAGCTCGCGCAGAGAAGAATCCCTGCGCGCCCGCCACAATGTTCGAGATCTGCTTCCGCTCCGCTCGGACTTTTCTGTGGCAGCTTTTAGTAACCTATCGACATCGTCAAACGGTACAAAGAGCAACCCATAGTCATTTCTGATGATGAGATCGCCTCGCTCAGCGACCGCTTTGAACGGCCAACGCTCCGGCTATCTTCCAATCGTTCCATGACCGTTCAGCGATGTCAGTTCGCCTTCGCTTTCACAAATCGGCCCGGTGCCGCTTCCCCCGGAGGATAGAGGTTGCTGCCGAGTTGCGTCCGGGCGGGCACCCGGTCTTCAGCCCACGGCTTGAGCCACGCGATCCAATCGTTCCACCAACTGCCCGGCCTTTCGTCGGCGCTCGCAAGCCACGCGGCGGGATCGTCGCATCGCTGGTCCGACAGCCAATAGCTTCGCTTGTTCTTGGAGGCGGGATTGATCACGCCGGCAATGTGCCCACTGGCGCCGAGCACAAAGCGGGTGTTGCCACTGAACAGGCCGGTGGTGCGATAGGCCGATCGCCACGGCACGATATGATCTTCGGCGGTCGCCAGCACGTAAGCAGGCAGATCGACCCGGGCCAGATCGACAGGAGTGCCGCACATTGTCAACCGGTTCGGCTCCCGAAGATTGTTCTCCAGGTACATGTTCCTGATGTAGAAGCAATACATCGGTCCGGGAAGGTTGGTGACATCCGCGTTCCAGAACAGCAGATCGAAACGCTCCGGCGACTTTCCCTTCAGATAGTTGTTGATCACGTTCGGCCAGATCAGCTCCTTCGACCGCAGCGTCTGAAAGACGAAGCCGAGCTCGGCGCCGCGGTAGATGCCTTCCCTCCCGATCGTCTGCTCGCGCTGCCGCACCCCTTCCTCGTCCACGAATACGCCAAGATCGCCGGGTTCCCGGAAGTCGAGCATGGTCGTCAGCAACGTCACACTGGCAACCGATTCATCGCCGCGCGTTCGCAGAATGGCGAGTGCGGATGACAAGATCGTTCCGCCGACACACCAACCCAGGACGTTGATCTTGTCTACACCCGAAATCGATCGGGCGATGTCGATGGCGCGTATGGCGCCATCCTCAACGTAGTCGTCCCATCGAATGTGGCCACAGGAGGCATCCGGGTTGCGCCATGAAACCACGAAGACCGTGAAGCCGTTCTCGACCGCGAATCGAACGAACGAATTGGCCGGCTGGAGGTCGAGAATGTAGAACTTGTTGATGCAGGGCGGCACGATCAGCAGAGGCCGGGCGGCCACCTGCTCCGTCGCAGGCGCGTATTGAATGAGCTGAAACAGCTCGTTTTCGAACACAACCGCGCCCCTGGATGCGGCGACATCCTTTCCGACCTCGAAAGCCTCCTCATCCGTGATCGTCAGGCTACCCCTGCCCAGATCGCTCATCAGGTTCTCCAGGCCCGCCTTGAGGCTTTGACCTTCGCTGTCCGTCGCGAGCTTGATGACATCCGGATTGGTGGCCAGGAAATTGGTCGGGCTCATCGCCTCGATGAGCTGGCGCGTGAAGAAGCGCAGTCGATGCTTTTCCTTCTCGTCGAGATCGAGCGCCTCGACGAAGTCGACGCAGTAGCGCGAGTTCAGCAAATAGCATTGCTTCAACAGACTATAGGCCGCATCGTCCCGCCATTCCGTGGCGTTGAACCGGCGATCGCCGCGTGCAGGCTCAATGCCTCCTTCGCCTTGCACGCCGGCGGCCGATTTGATGACGTGCTCGGTGAGCTGGTATAGCCGCTTCATGTGCTCGGCCTGCAATTCGGCGAGACGCCCCGATAAATTCAGGGCTGAGCCGAGGTTCGCCCCGTCGCGATCGCTGTTCGGTGCCCACCCAAGCGATCGCCACAGACTTTCCCCCGCCTTCAAAAAGCCCTCGACAAATTCATCAGGCACGTTGAATGGCCGATTCATGGCGTTCCTCAAGATCTGATTGGTTCGTTGCCTTCCGATAACGGGCGGCTTCTGCCGGCGCCCTTTGCCCTCGGCTGCACCGGGAGCGTGCTAGCTATCTGGGCCCGCATGGGCGGGCCGGTCGGTTCGTCCCACGGTCCGCCGCGATCTCAGGACCCGGAGCGGACGGCCGCACCCTCCCTGATGCCATCGACATTCACGGAGAGGCGTTTGATCTTGTCGTACAGCGTCTGCTTCGGAATGCTGAGAAGCGCGGCCGTTGCCTGGACGTCGCCCTGCTTGCGCCGGAGCGCGTCCTCGATGATCGATCGCTCGATGTTCTCGAGTTGCCGCGGCAATGACACATCCGACGTACCGAAACCGGATTTATTGACCGCCTTGCTGTCGAGGACACCGAGCACGAAACGGTCGGCGACGTTGCGAAGCTCGCGTACGTTGCCCGGCCACGAATAGGCCAGCAGGTGAGACATGGTCTGTTCGTCCAGAATCGGGGCGTCACGCTCGAACCGCCTCGCCGCATCCAGGGTGAAGTGCTCGAACAGCAGCGGGATATCCTCCCGCCGTTCGCGCAACGGCGGGAGCTCGATGAAAGCGACGCCGAGGCGATAGTACAGATCGGCACGAAACAGACGCTTTTCGCTCAGCTCGAGCAAATTCACCTTGCTCGCAGCCACGACACGGCAATCCACCGCGATCGCCTTGTTGGTGCCGACGCGCTCGATCGAGCGATCCTGGAGCGATCTCAGCAATTTAACCTGGACGCTCAGCGGCATGCTCTCGATCTCGTCGAGGAACAGCGTTCCGCCACTGGCGTATTCGATCTTTCCTATCCGCTGACGGGTGGCGCCGGTGAACGCGCCCACCTCGTGGCCGAACAGCTCGCTCTCGACCAGCGATTCCGGCAGACCGCCGCAATTCACCGCGACATAATTGCCGCCGCGGCGGCCGCTGTGATTGTGCAGGCAGCGCGCGACGACGTCCTTGCCGGTTCCGGTCTCACCATAGATCGTGACGTCGACATTGGTCGCCGCCAAGGTGGAGACGAGCCGGCGCACCTCCTGGATCTGCGGTGATCGGCCGAGCAAGCTCGCCTCGATTCCGTTGCGGTCCGCCAAGGCGGACCGCAACGATCGCACCTCGAGCGTCAGCCGCCGCTTCTCCGCCGCCCGGCGCACCACTGAGATCAACTGCTCCGAGGAGCAGGGCTTCTCGATGAAATCATAAGCGCCGGTCCGCATTGCCTGCACGGCCATCGAAATATCGCCATGACCCGTGATCAGGATCACAGGCAGATCCTGGTCCAGTCGGCGCAGATCGGACAGCCAGTCGAGACCGCTACGCCCGCGCAGGCGCACATCGCAGACCACGACAAAAGGCATATCTGCCCGAACGGAGCCGCTGGCGCTCTCAACCGAGGCAAATCCGGAAACGGAAAATCCTGCGAGCTCGAGCGCCTGGACGCCGCCGATCCGGACGTCGTCGTCGTCCTCGACATAGATCACGCCGATCGATTGGTCATCACCCATGCGAGGCCGCCTCTGCTATCTCTGCCAATGGAAGGGTCACGACGAATTCGGCACCATCAGGCGTCAGGTTTCGCGCATGCAGTTCGCCGCCGAACGAGCGTGCAATGTGATTAGAAAGCATCAGGCCAAGGCCGAGCCCCTTTCCCGCGGGCTTGGTCGTCACGAACGGCTCGAACATGCGCTGCAGGACGTCGGAGGCGATCGTCGGCCCGCTGTTGCTGATCACGATGCGGCAGCGGACGGTCTGCGCCTCTTCCCTGCCCGCCCGGATCAGGATCGACTTCCGCTCGACACCTTCCACGGCATCCAGCGCATTGGCCACGATGTTGCACAGCAGCTGCTCCAGCCGTGTCTGATCGGCAATGACGAAGAGCTTAGCGTCGATCTCTGTCGCCACGGCAACACCGCCCTCCTTGACACGCCCGGCCAATATCTTGAGCGATTCAGCCACTGCATGCTCGACGGACACCGCGCCAAGCGGGCTGCTCGACTTGTACGCGAACACGCGGAGCTGGCTGGTCAAGCGGCCGAGCCTCCGCACCAATTCGCCAATTCGGGTGAGATTTCCGCGAGCATCGCCAATCGATCCGCGATCAACGAGCAGGACCGCATTGTCGGCGGCAGTTTGCAGGGCCGCCAGCGGCTGGTTCAACTCGTGCACGATGCCGGCCGACATCTGGCCGAGGGCTGCCAGCTTGCCGGCATGAACGAGTTCATCCTGCGCAGCCCGCAATTCGGCGGTGCGCTCCTGCACCCTGGTCTCGAGCATGTCGTTGGCCGCCTGCAACGCAGCTTGGCTCGCCAAGCGTTGCTTGATCTCCCGGCGGCGTTGCTCGACAAGACCAAGCGCCAGCAGCGCGACGAGGGCGGCGAGACCCGATATGATCCCGATGATGAGCGCGGTCTGCCGCGTGGGCGCCTCGTCGTCGAGAAGCACGAGCTTCCACAGACCGCGGTTGATTGGGACCTCGCTGACCGTATAGGCGGTACCGTTCTCCGCTATGATCCGTGCCGTGCCGTTCTCAGATTGATCGACGAGCGTCCATCCAAGTGGCACAAGATCGTGGTTTCCGTAGGGTTTGAATCGCGCAATGTCATCACGTGTTGGAACCGAAAGCGGCGCCATGGGGCGATAGCGCCACTCGTCGCGGGCGGCAAGGATCGTCACCTTGCGCTCGTCGACCAGAAGAATGTCGTTGTCGGTGCTGCGCCACGCCCGCTCGAACGAATCCAGATTGACCTTGACGGTCGCGATCCCCTTTGTCGTTCCGCCGTCCTTCAGCGCATAGGACAGATAGTAGCCGGCGCGCGCGGTCGTGATACCGACACCAAAGAAGGCGCCGCGGCCATTCGAGAGCGCCTCGCTCACATAGGGGCGATACGACAGGTTTTCGCCGAAGGGCGTGCCGGGCTGGTCGAAATCAGCCGCGGCCAATGTCGCGCCGGTGACGCCAAGGACATAGAGATTGTCGGCTCCCGCAAGCAGGTTGATCGACTTCAGATACAAGCTGACGTTTTGCTGCAGTGCAGGATCGCTGGGCGCCTCGAGCAGCCGGAACACGCTGGGCGATGTCTCCAGGAGAGACGGAAGATATTCAAATCTCGACAGGTAGCCGTCGAGCCTCGCGGCCTCGACGGTCAGCCGCTGCTGGGCCGCGGCGTGCAGATGGTCCAGTCCCCGGCGGAACGTGACCATGTATCCCAGCCACGCCGCCGCGGCGACCAGCGCGAGGGCAAATGCGCCACGAACGAGCCAACGCGTGGAAACCGGCACCACCGAACTGACTTTGGCAGGTCCCTTGACGCTCACCAGGGATAGAAGCTCCGTCATCTCCTGAACCAGCACAAACTGTGGAGCACCGGCCACTGCGGACGACGGCTCACGCATAGTCCAACTCTATGGCCTTGCCTCGGAATACGCGATAGGAAAATCCGGTGTAGGCGATGATGACCGGCAGTGTCACGCAGACCCCGATCAGGATCACCTTCAGCGACTCCGGGCTGCTGGCGGCCTGCCAGACCGTGAGCCGGTCGATCACGACAAACGGATAGATGCTGTAGCTGAGCCCGAGGAAGCTCAGGAAGAAGACCAGGACCAGCAGCGCGAAGGGCAGCCAGCACAGTGCCCCGCGCACGGCTGGCGTCCCCAGCAGAAGGCGAACTGCCAGCAGCGCAACGCCGGACGTGATCGGGATCGCCGCCACCGCGATGATCGCCGGCAGCGTGAACCACCTGACGCGGACGGTCTCGCTGATCCATGGCGTTGCCATCGAGATCAGGATCAGGCCCAGGACCATGGGTGCCCAAGCGATCTTGCTCCACTCGATCGCCTTCTCCTGCAGTTCACCCTGCGCCTTCATCACGAGCCATGTCGCGCCCAGCAGCGCATAGGCCATCGGCAGCGCAGCGGCGATTGCGCCGGCAAAGATCGGATAGTTCCAGCCGTCGCCAAAGCCGCTGATGTAGCGACCGAGCATCCAGCCCTGGCATACCGACGCAAGCATCGACCCGGCGATGAACATGCGATCCCACATTGCCTTCCGGCCGGTCTTTGCCTTGACCCGGAAATCAAACGCTGCGCCGCGGAGGACCAGGCCGACCAGCATCAGCGCGGTCGGAAGATATAATTCCGACAGCACCAGCCCATGCGCTTTCGGGAACGCGACCAGCAGCAGACCGACGCCAAGCACGAGCCAGGTTTCGTTGGCGTCCCAGAACGGGCCGATCGACGCGACCATGGTATCGCGCTCCTCGGGCGTCGCGCGGTGCATGAGCATGCCGACCCCAAGATCGTAGCCGTCGCTCACGACGTAGACGAGCAGCGACACGCCCATCAACCCGATGAAGATCAGTGGAAGCATCTCGTCGAAGAACATCAACGTCATGCGAACTCTCCGCGGCTGCGATAGCGATGCGGATCCTCTGCAAAATCCTCCGACATGATGGCCTCCGCGCCCTTTTCCGGCTTCTCCGCCATGTATTTCAGCACGCCGACATAGGCCGCCAGCAGGCCGACATAGAGCGCCACGTAGATGGCCAGGGTCAGCGCGATACTAGCTGATGGAACACGCGAGACGACCTCGCTGGTTCGAATCAGGCCTGATACGATAAAGGGCTGGCGCCCGATTTCCGTCACGTACCAGCCTGCGATGGTTGCGACCCACCCGGCGAAGGTCATCCCCGCGAACAGTTTGAGCAGTGGTCGCGGCATAAGGGAAAAATCCCAACCATCGCGCCAATGCCGCCAGAGGCCGACCCAACTGACCAGCAGCATCAGGATGCCCGTTCCCACCATGATTCGGAACGACCAGAACAGCGGCAGCACCGGCGGATGGGCAGATGGAAACTCGTTCAGCCCCTTGAGCTCCCCGTCAGGGTCGTGACGTAGGATCAGGCTCGCGAGCTTTGGCACCGGCAGCTCGAAACGGTTCGACCGCGTCGCATCGTCGGGAATCGCAAACAGCAGTAGCGGCGCGCCACGCGTGGTTTCCCAGATGCCTTCAACGGCCGCGATCTTTTGCGGCTGATGCTCGAGCGTGTTGAGCCCGTGAAAATCGCCGGCCACGATCTGTGCGGGTGCCGCCAGCGCTGCGAACACAAGCCCCGTTCGCAGCACACGCGACACGCTCGTTGTCGCAGCGCCCTTCAGAAGCTGCCAAGCACTGATCCCGATCAAAAGGAACGCGCAAGTCAGCGACGATGCAAATACCATATGGACGAAGCGATAAGGAAAGGATGGATTGAAGACGATCTCCAGCCAATTCTTCGCATGGAATTGGCCGTCGACGATCTCGTATCCGGCCGGCGTCTGCATCCATGAATTGAGGGCGAGGATCCAGAACGCGCTCATCAACGTGCCGAGCGCGACCAGAAAGGTCGCCCCCAGATGAATCATCTCGCCGACGCGGCGGTGGCCGAACAGCATCACACCGAGAAAGCCCGCTTCCAGGAAGAACGCGGTCAACACCTCATAGCCCAGCAGCGGGCCTGCAATATTGCCGACCCGCTCCATGTAGCCCGGCCAGTTGGTGCCGAACTGGAAGCTCATAGTGACGCCGCTGACCACCCCGAGCGCAAATGTCAATGCGAACACCTTGGTCCACAGCCGATAGGCGCGCAGCCAGTCCAGCTTCTGCTGCGGGTCGGTTGCGCGCAGATGCCTCAGGCGGAAGAACAGCAGCACCCAGCCCAGTGCGATCGAGATCGACGGAAACAGGATATGAAACGTGATGTTCGCGGCGAACTGGATACGCGCGAGGAACACGGCGTCCATCAGCATCCTCTCCAGGTCAGGCACCGCGCCATGTGCATAACGGCCCACACGACATCCATTCTCTCCGCGACCGCAATCAGTGGAGCTTCACATGCGGTTCGGTCCGCCGCGTGATCAGGCGGGCCAACGTGTCGAGCGCTACCTTCACCGAACCATGCAGGGCGTGCTCGTGCATCTTGTACAGCGACAGGTACATCATCCGCGCGAACAGCCCCTCGAAGACCAGGCTGCCGCCCACCAGCGCCCCCATCATCGAGCCGACCGTGCTGAACTCGCCGAGCGAGACCAGGGATCCGAAGTCACGGTAGCGATAGTCCTTGATTGCCTCGCCCCGCAGATGCCGCGGGATCTGCGAATAAAGGTGGGACGCCTGCTGATGCGCCGCCTGCGCACGCGGCGGCACGTTGCCCCGGTCGCCCCATGAGCAGGCCGAGCAGTCGCCGATCGCAAAGATGTTATCGTCGCGCGTGGCCTGCAACGTCGGCCGTACGACAAGCTGATTAATGCGGTTGGTTTCGAGGCCTGCGATCTCCTTCAGGGAATCGGGCGCCTTCACGCCAGCAGCCCAGACGATCAGTTCGGCGGGAATCGTTCGCCCGTCTGTCAGGCTCACATGGTCGGAGTCGACTACGGAGACCTTGGCACCCACGAGCACATTGACGCCCAACCTGACGAGCAACTTTTCCGTCTCCTTTGAAACCCGTTCGGGCAGCGCGGGAAGTACCCGGTCCGCGGCTTCGATCAGCGTGATTCTGATGTCCTTCTGCGGATCGACCTGATCTAGCCCGTAGGCCACGACTTCTCGCGTCGTCCGGTGCAGCTCCGCCGCAAGCTCGACACCGGTCGCGCCGGCGCCGATGATCGCGACCTTCAACTGGTGTTCCCCAAGTGGCGAGGATTGGGCATGGCCGCGGATACACGCATTGACCATTCGCTCGTGAAAGCGCTTCGCATCTGCCTGCGATTCCAGCTTGATCGCGTGCTCCGCGACGCCCGGCGTGCCAAAATCGTTGTTCTGGCTGCCGACAGCGATGACGAGGACGTCATAGTCAAAGCTCCGCTTCGGCGTCACCTCACGGCCTTCGGCATCGAGATAGGGCGCCACCAGCACCTGACGGCGCTCCCGGTCGATTCCGATCATCTCCCCGATCCGGTAGCGAAAGCCGTGCCAATAGGACTGCGCGAGATAGTCGACCTCGTGGGCCGCGATATCCATGCTTCCGGCGGCGATCTCGTGCAGCTTCGGCTTCCACACATGGGTGCGGTTGCGCTCGATCAGCGTGACCTCGAGCTTGCCCTTGCGGCCGTATTTGTCGCCGAGGCGGGTTGCGAGTTCCAGACCGCCCGCCCCGCCGCCGACGATCACGACCCGGGGTTTTCCCGATTGCGCCTCACTCATGTTGGCCTCGATCGATCGTGTTCACAGTCCGCCCAGCCGGATCTCCAATCAGTCTCTCTCCGACACCGCATCCGCGGCTGCGACAGCGGCCATGTTCACGATGCGGCGGACGGTGGAGGACGGCGTGAGAATGTGCGCCGGCTTTGCCGCGCCAAGCAGAATGCCGCCGACCGTCAGCCCCTGCCCCGCAGCCATCCGCAGCAGATTGTAGGAGATATTGGCGGCGTCGAGATTGGGCATCACCAATACGTTCGCAGGCCCTGCGAAGCCGGACTCCGGAAACTCGTGGTCACGCACCGACTGCGAAAGCGCGGCATCTCCACGCATCTCGCCTTCCACCGCGAGGTCGGGCGAGCGCTCGCGAATGATCGTGCGCGCTTCCCGCATCTTGTGCGCTTCCGGGACCGCGGAGCTTCCGAAGCTCGAATGCGAAAGCAGCGCCACGCGCGGCGTGATGCCGAACCGCTTAACTTCGGCGGCCGCCAGCAACGCGATGTCAGCAACCTGCTCGGCAGTCGGATTGAGATTGCAGTGCGTGTCGCAGATGAACAGCTGATGCTGCGGGAGAATGAGCATCTGCATCACGGCGAGGGTCCGCACATCGTCCCTCGTCCCGATCACGTTCTTGATCGCGGCCAGGTGATCGGCGGTTCGCCCGATCACCCCGCAAAGCATCGCATCGCCGATCCCCCGCTCGAGCAGGATCGAGGCGAGCACGGTCGCGTTGCTCCTTGTCTCCGACAGCGCAAGGGCCGCCGACACGCCGTCGCGCTTCCTGCGCGCATGATAAACATCGGCGCATTTGGAATAGACCTGCGCATCGTGCGGATCGATGATCTCGCAGTCCTGTCCGGGTCTGAGCCGGAGACCGAAGGCCTTGATGTGCTGTTCGATCGTCGCCGGCCGGCCAAGCAGCAGCGGCCTTGCGATCCGCTCGTCGGCGATGACCTGTGCGGCCCGCAGCACACGCTCATCCTCGCCCTCCGCCAGAACAAGGGATTTTCCGCTCCCCTTCGCCACCGAAAAGACCGGCTGCATCGCATTTCCGGACTGATAGACGAAGCGGCTCAGCTTCTGTCGATAAGCGTCCATATCGACGATCGGACGCCTGGCAACACCCGTATCGGCAGCCGCCTTAGCCACCGCCGGCGCAATCATCTCGATGAGACGTGGATCGAACGGCTTTGGAATGAGATAGTTGCGGCCGAAGCGAAGGTCCTCGCCCTTGTAGGCTGTGGCGACCACCTCTGGCACCTCAGCCATGGCCAGGTCCGCCAGCGCGCGCACCGTCGCAAGCTTCATCTCCTCATTGATGGTCGTCGCGCCGCAATCGAGCGCGCCGCGGAAGATGAACGGGAAGCACAGCACATTGTTGATCTGGTTAGGGTAGTCCGAACGTCCCGTGCCGATGATCGCATCGGGGCGGACCGCCAGCGCGTCCTCCGGCATGATCTCCGGAATCGGATTGGCCATCGCGAAGATCAGGGGATCGCGCGCCATCTTCTTGACCATGTCGGGCGTCAGCACCTTGCCGGCCGACAGGCCAAGGAAGATGTCCGCGTCCTGAATGATGTCATCTAACTTGCGCGCCTCCGTCTTCACAGCATAGCGCGCCTTGTTATCGTCCATGCTTTCCGCGCGGCCGGCATACACGACGCCCTTGGCATCGGTCACGATGATCCGCTCGCGGCGCAGTCCAAGGCTCACGATCAGATCGAGGCAGGCGAGCGCCGCAGCGCCAGCGCCGGAGCACACCAGCTTGACGTCGGCGATGTCCTTCTTGACCAGCTTCAGTCCATTGAGGATCGCCGCCGCGGCGATGATCGCAGTGCCGTGCTGGTCGTCGTGAAAGACCGGGATCTTCATCCGCTCGCGGAGCTTCTTCTCGATGTAGAAGCATTCCGGCGCCTTGATGTCCTCCAGGTTGATACCGCCAAAGGTTGGCTCCATCCTGGCGATCGTCTCGACCAGCGCATCAGGATTCTCCTCGGCGAGTTCGATGTCGAAGACATCGATCCCCGCGAATTTCTTGAACAGGCACGCCTTGCCTTCCATGACCGGCTTGCCAGCCAATGCGCCGATATTGCCAAGGCCGAGCACGGCGGTTCCGTTGGTGACGACGGCGACGAGGTTACTGCGCGCCGTCAGCACATCTGCTTGCAACGGATCCTCCGCAATGACCAGGCAGGGCTCCGCCACGCCGGGCGAGTAGGCCAGCGCCAGATCGCGCTGGGTGGCCATCGCCTTGGTCGGCACCACCGAGATCTTTCCCGGCGTCGGCAGGCGATGGTATTCGAGTGCGGCTTCCTTCAGATCCTGGTCCATCGTATCCCTTCGACTTGATTCCCTCGTTCGGGAAGCCGATACGCGGCCTCCCTCTGCTCTCAAGCGGCCTCAGATCATGTGCTGGCCGCCATTCGCCGAGATCGTCGATCCCGTGATGAAGCCGGCATCGTCGGAGGCGAGGAACACGACCGTGCGCGCGATCTCGTGTGGTTCGCCGAGGCGACCGACCGGAATCTGGGGCAGGATGTTCTTGGCTACGATCTCCGGATTGATCGCCTTGACCATCTCGGTCGCGATATAGCCGGGGCAGATCGTGTTGACGGTGATGCCGGCGCGAGCCCCTTCCTGAGCCAGCGCCTTCACGAAGCCGATATCACCTGCCTTGGCGGCGGAATAATTGACCTGGCCCATCTGGCCCTTCTGACCATTGATCGAGGAGATGCAAATCACCCGGCCGAACTTGCGCTCGCGCATGCCTTCCCACACTGGCCGCGTCATATTGAACAGCGAGTTCAAATTGGTGTTGATGACCGCGTACCATTGCTCCGGCGTCATCTTATGGAACATGCCGTCCTTGGTGATGCCGGCATTGTTGACCAGCACGTCCACCGGACCAAGGTCGGCCTCGACCTGTTTGAGACCCGCGGCACAGGCGTCGTAGTTCGAGACGTCCCATTTGTAGACGTTGATGCCGGTCTGGCCCTTGAACTTCGCAGCCGCCTCGTCGTTACCGGCATAGCTCGCGGCTACCTTGTAGCCGGCCGCCTTGAGCGCGATCGAAATCGCCTCGCCGATACCGCGCGTTCCGCCGGTCACCACCGCAACTCTGGACATGATCTCCTCCTGATCCTGGTCGGTTCAATCTCTATTTGCCGGCGCTCGGCCAGCCGTTGTCGTTCGCGGACGGCGTGGTGCCGTCAGCGATTCTCTCCGGTTCCAAAAGCCGGCTTTGCTCGTCTAGCGTTCGACCGTTAGGGCGACACCCATGCCGCCGCCGATGCACAACGTGGCAAGCCCCTTCTTCGCACCCCGCTTCTGCATCTCGAACAGCAGCGTCGTCAGCACGCGGGCGCCGGATGCACCGATCGGATGGCCGATGGCGATGGCGCCGCCGTTCACGTTCACGATCGACGGATCCCAGCCCATGTCCTTGTTGACGGCGATGGCCTGAGCCGCAAAGGCTTCGTTGGCCTCGACGAGGTCGAGATCTTTGACCCTCCAGCCAGCCTTTTCCAGCGCCTTGCGCGAGGCCGGAATCGGCCCCGAACCCATCACCGCCGGATCGACGCCGGCCGTGGCCCACGAGACGATCCTGGCAAGAGGCGCCAGGCCGCGCTTGCTGGCTTCGTCCGCGCTCATCAACACCAGAGCGGCCGCGCCGTCGTTGAGGCCCGAAGCGTTGCCCGCCGTCACCGAACCTTCCTTGTTGAAAGCGGGCTTCAGCTTGGCCAGCGACTCCTGCGTCGTGCCGGGGCGGATATATTCATCCTGGTCGACGACGACGTTGCCCTTCCTGGTCTTGACGGTGACCGGAACGATCTCATCCTTGAACCGGCCGCCCTTCTGCGCATCCTCGGCCTTGTTCTGCGAGCTGGTCGCGAACGCATCCTGCTCCTCGCGGGTAATCTGCCATCTGGCGGCGATGTTCTCCGCCGTGACGCCCATGTGATAGCCGTGGAAGGCGTCCATCAGGCCGTCCTTCAGCATGGAATCGACGAACTTGACGTCGCCCATCTTGGTGCCGCCCCGCATATGCGACAGATGCGGCGCCATCGACATGGACTCCATGCCGCCGGCGACAATGATTTTGGCATCGCCATTGGCGATCTGCTGCAGCCCAAGCGCAACCGACCGCAGGCCCGAGCCACAGAGCTGGTTCATGCCCCACGCCGTCTTCTCCTGCGGAATGCCAGCCGCCATCGCGGCCTGCCGCGCAGGGTTCTGCCCCTCACCACCGGATAGCACCTGCCCCAGGATGACTTCGTCGACATCCTCGGGCGAGACCTTGGCGCGATCCAGGGCGCCTTTGATTGCGACAGCTCCGAGCTCGTGTGCGGACAGCGCGCCGAACGCCCCGTTGAAGGAACCGACTGGCGTCCGCGCCGCGGAGACAATTACCACATCCGTCATGACCAACTCCCTTGATAGCCCTTGATGTCCGGGCGGTGATCGGTTGGCACCATCGTGCCCTTAGCCCGTCGTTACGGCGACCTCGATGTCGGTCGGATCGATGTTGCGATCGAGTGCGACGCGCAGCTTCTCGCGGTCGAGCTCACCCTCCCACCAGGCGACGACGACGCAGGCAACGCCATTGCCGCACAGGTTCGTCAGGGCCCGGCACTCGCTCATGAACTTGTCGATGCCGAGCACGATCGCCATGCCGGGAAGCAACTCGGGCCTGACCGCGGCGAGCGTACCGGCAAGGGTGATGAAGCCCGCGCCCGTGATGCCGGAAGCGCCCTTCGACGTCAGCATCGCAACGACGAGGATCGTCATCTGCTCACCGAACGAGAGATCGACGTTCATCGCTTGGGCGATGAAAAGCGTCGCCAGCGTCATGTAGATGTTGGTTCCGTCGAGATTGAACGAGTAGCCGGTCGGCACGACCAGTCCGACGACGGACTTTGAACAACCGAGAATCTCCAGCTTCTCCATCATCTGCGGAAGAGCGCTTTCCGAGGACGACGTGCCGAGCACGATCAGCAGCTCATCCTTGATGTATTTGAGGAACTTGAAGATCGAGAAGCCAGCGACGCGGGCGATCAGGCCGAGTCCCACGATGACGAAGATCAACGCGGTCAGGTAGAAGGTTGCGATGAGTCCCGCAAGGTTGCCCAGCGCCTGCGGACCGTATCGACCGATGGTATAGGCCATCGCCCCGAACGCACCGATCGGCGCGACCTTGACGATGATCGAGATGACGCCGAACATCGCGTGGGCGACGTCGTCGACAAACGCACGGACCGTGTGAGCTCGCTCGCCGAGGCCCATCAGCGCAAAGCCGAACAATATGGCGAACAGCAGAACCTGGAGGATTTCGCCCTGCGCGAATGCGCCGACGACCGTGTCCGGAATGATGTGCAGCACGAAGTCAACCGACTTCATCTCGCTCGCCTGTTTCGCGTAACCGGCGACGGCCGCAGCGTTCGACTGCCCCTGGAAACCCGCTCCCGGGCGCAGCACGTTGGCGACGATCAGGCCCAACGCCAGAGCAAAGGTCGAAACGACCTCGAAGTAGATCAGCGCCTTGACCGCGACCCGGCCGACCTTCTTCACTTCGGAAATGTGCGCAATGCCGGAGACGACCGTACAGAAGATGATCGGCGCAATGGCCATCTTGATGAGCTTGACGAATCCGTCGCCCATCGCCTTGATCCAGTCGTTCTTGGCGAGATCCGGCCAAAGCCAACCGACAATGACGCCAAGCGCGATCGCCACGAGAACCTGAACATAGAGGATCCGATAGAACGGCTTCTTCTGCGTCGCAGTCGCCGTTGCAGAGGTCGCAGTGATTGTTGCGGACACCGTGTTTCTCCCTGATCTCGCTGTGCCTGCGTATCGGCAGGCGGCGCTATTTTCTCTTCTGCGGCGGCAGATCCGTGCAATGTCCCTCGAACACCTCGGCTGCCATGCCGATGGACTCGCCGAGCGTCGGATGCGGGTGGATGGTCTTGCCGATGTCGGCAGGCTCGCAGCCCATCTCGATTGCAAGACAGATTTCGCTGATGAGATCGCCCGCATGCGTCCCGACGATCCCGCCACCGACGATGCGATGGGTCGTTGTATCGAACAGCAACTTGGTGAACCCCTCGTCGCGACCGTTGGCGATGGCGCGGCCGGAGGCTGCCCAGGGGAAGACGGCCTTGCCGAACTTGATGCCCTCGTCCTTGCATTGCTCTTCCGTCCTGCCGGCCCAGGCGACTTCAGGATCGGTATAGGCGACGGACGGAATCTGCCGCGCGTCAAAATAGGACTTCTCGCCATGGGCGACTTCGGCAGCCACATGGCCTTCATGCACGGCCTTGTGCGCCAGCATCGGCTGGCCCACGATGTCGCCGATCGCAAAGATGTGCGGCACATTGGTGTGCATCTGCTTGTCGACGTCGATGAAGCCGCGATCGGTCACCGCGACACCAGCTTTCTCGGCGCCGATCTTCTTGCCGTTCGGGCTTCGGCCGACGGCTACCAGAACGAGGTCATAGACCTGCGGCTCGGCGGGCGCCTGCTCGCACTCAAATCGCACCTCGATCCCGGCCTCGGTCGCCTTCGCGCCGACGGTTTTGGTCTTCAGCATCGCCTTGTCGAAACGCTTCGCGTTCATCTTCTCCCAGACCTTGACCAGGTCACGGTCGGCGCCCTGCATCAGGCCGTCGAGCATTTCGACCACGTCGATGCGCGCACCAAGCGCCGAATAGACCGTCGCCATCTCGAGCCCGATGATGCCGCCGCCGATCACCAGCATGCGCTTCGGGATCGACTTCAGCAGCAATGCGCCCGTCGAGTCGACGATGCGCGGATCCTCGGGCAGGAACGGCAGCTTCACCGCCTGGCTGCCAGCAGCGATGATCGCCTTGGCGAACTTGATCGTCTTCTTGCCGCCCGCAGTGACCACTTCAAGATGATGCGGATCGAGGAAGGCACCGACGCCGGTCACCACCTCGACCTTGCGCGCCTTGGCCATCCCGGCGAGACCACCGGTCAGCTTCTTGATCACGCCGTCCTTGAACCCGCGCAGCTTGTCGAGGTCGATCTGCGGCGCACCGAACGAGATTCCGTGGTCCGGGAGATGCTTGACCTCATCGACGACGGACGCCGTATGCAGCAACGCCTTGCTTGGAATGCAGCCGACATTGAGACAGACGCCGCCGAGCGTATCGTAACGCTCAACCAGCACGGTCTTCATGCCGAGATCGGCGGCGCGGAAAGCGGCCGAATAGCCGCCGGGACCGGCGCCGAGCACCAGCATCTCGCATTCGATATCCGCCTTGCCGGAATGAGATGCCGGGACAGGCGCAGCTGCGGACGACGTAGCGGCAGGCTTTGACGCCGGCGCAGGCGGCGGAGCGGCCGCGGCCCCCGCAGTCTCCAGCACGAGGATGATCGAGCCTTCACTGACCTTGTCGCCAACCCTGACTTTGACCTCCTTGACGATTCCGGCATGCGAGGACGGGATCTCCATCGACGCCTTGTCGGACTCGACCATGATGAGGCTGGTGTCGACCGCCACGGTCTCGCCGGGCTTCACCATGACCTCGATCACTGCGACGTCCTTGAAGTCGCCGATGTCAGGAACCTTCACTTCGATCTGCTGAGCCATGCTGCTCTCCCCCGAACTCAGAACAGCACCCGCCGCAAATCGGCGAGCACGCTGGCGAAGTAGACGTTGAAGCGGGCGGCGGCCGCGCCGTCGATGACCCGGTGATCCCAGGACAGCGACAACGGCAAGGTCAGGCGCGAGGCCCAAGTCTTGCCGTCAGGCGAATGCCGCTTCCAGTATCCCTTGCATACGCCCATGATCGCGACTTCCGGCGCGTTGATGATCGGCGTGAAGTAGATGCCGCCGATGCCGCCGAGCGACGAGATCGAGAAAGTGCCCCCTTGCATCTGGTCCGGCTTGATCTTGCCCTCGCGCGCAAGCTTGGCGAGCGCGTTCATCTCGTTGGCGATCTCCGGCAACGACTTCTTGTCGGCATCGCGGATGACAGGCACCATCAGTCCGTTCGGCGTGTCCGCTGCAAAGCCGATGTGCCAGTAATTCTTGTAGACCAGGGTGTCGCCGTCGAGGCTGGCGTTGAACTCCGGAAACTTTTTCAACGCCGCAACGGCCGCTTTCACCATGAACGGCAGCAGCGAGAGCTTGACGCCGCTCTTCTCCAGCTCCTTGTTCATCTTGACCCGGAACTGCTCGAGTTCGGTGATGTCGGCCTCGTCATGAGTTGTGACGTGCGGAATGACGACCCAGTTGCGATGCAGATTGGCTGCCGAGATCTTCTTGATGCGGCCGAGCTCCTTGCGCTCGACTGGCCCGAACTTCGCGAAATCGATCTTGGGCCAGGGCAGAAGATCGATGCCGCCGACACCGCCTCCGCTCGCCGCCGCAGCCTGCGGCTTGGCGGCGGGCGCACCACCCTTGGCAGAGGCCTCGACGTCCTCACGCACAATCCGGCCGTGATTGCCCGAGCCCTTGATCTTGCCGAGATCGACGCCCATCTCGCGCGCCAACTTGCGCACCGCCGGACCGGCATAGGCCAGCGCGAAGGCTTGTTCGTCGACCCCTGCGGCTTGCACCGCCAAAGCCGCGGCTGTCGCCTGTGATGCGGGTGCCAGTGCGGGCGCGGCAGCGTTCGCCGCAGCGGATGCGTCACCGGTCGCTAGCACGAGGATAATCGCGCCCTCGCTGACCTTGTCACCCGTCTTCACCTTGATCTCGCGCACCGTACCCGAGAGCGGAGCCGGCACTTCCATCGTTGCCTTGTCCGATTCGAGCGCAATCAGCGGATCCTCCGCCTTGACGCTATCGCCGGGCTTCACGAAGATCTCGATGACCGGCACGTCCTTGAAGTCACCAATGTCGGGGACGCGTACCTCGGCCACACCGGCCGGCGCGCTGACCGGCGACGGCGGCGCACTGACGACCGGGCGCGTTTCGGCCTGCTCGGCGCCCGCGCCCTCGAATTGCACGATCACCGCACCTTCGCTTACCTTGTCGCCAACCTTGACGACCACGGACTTCACCACGCCATCGCGCGGTGACGGCACTTCCTGGTCGCCTTGTCGGACTCGAGCGCGACCAGCGGGTCCTCGGCCTTTACCTTGTCGCCCGGCTTGACGAAGACCTCGATCACCGGGACGTCCTTGAAGTCGCCGATATCGGGAACCTTGATGTCGATCAGCCCACTCATTGCTCTGCCCTCGGCTCCCAGCCTCACACGGTCCACGGCGCAGCGCGCCCGGCATCGATTTGATATTTGGCGATGGCCTCGGCCACGACCGCGGGCTTGATCGCTCCCTCATCGGCGAGCGCCTTGAGGGCGGCGACCGCGACGTAGTGCCGGTCGACCTCGAAGAATTTGCGCAGCTTCACGCGATAGTCGCTACGGCCGAACCCGTCGGTGCCGAGCACGACGTAGCGGCGCCCCGCCGCCTGTACATATTCCCGGATCTGGTCGGGGTAGTTGCGCATATAGTCGGTGGACGCCACGACCGGCCCCGGATATCCCTTGAGCTGCGATTCAACCCAGCTCTCGCGACGTGGCTCGGTCGGATGCAGCAGGTTCCAGCGCTCCGCCGCCATGCCATCGCGGCGCAGCTCGTTGAAGCTGGTTGCGCTCCAGACGTCCGCGGCGACGCCGAAGTCTGCCTTGAGCAGATCGGCGGCCGCGATCACCTCGCGCAGGATCGTGCCCGACCCGACTAGCTGAACGCGGAGGCCCTTCTTCGCGGTCTCGCCTCCGTTTTTCAGGAGATAGAGTCCCTTGAGAATCCCCTCCTCCGCCCCTTCGCCTGCATCGGCCAGCGCTGGATGCGGATAGTTCTCGTTCATCAGAGTGAGGTAGTAGTAGACGTCCTCCTGCGCCTCATACATGCGGCGCATGCCTTCGCGCACGATGGTCACGACTTCATAGGCGAAAGTCGGATCGTAGGAGATGCAGTTCGGGATCGTGGCCGCGAGCACGTGGCTGTGGCCGTCCTCGTGCTGCAAGCCTTCGCCGTTTAGCGTAGTTCGGCCGGCCGTGCCGCCGAGCAAGAAGCCGCGTGCCCGCATGTCGCCTGCGAGCCAGGCGAGATCGCCGACACGCTGCAGGCCAAACATCGAGTAGTAGATGTAGAACGGGATCATCGGCACGTTGTTCGTCGAGTAAGACGTTGCCGCGACAATCCAACTCGACATCGCACCGCCTTCGTTGATGCCCTCCTGGAATACCTGCCCGCTCTTGTCTTCGCGGTAGTACATCAGCTGGTCGGCATCCTGCGGCCTGTAGAGCTGGCCGACTGACGAATAGATGCCGAGTTGCCGGAACATGCCCTCCATGCCAAAGGTGCGAGATTCGTCCGGCACGATCGGCACGATGTGCTTGCCGATCACCTTGTCGCGCACAAGGGTGCCGAGCAACTGCACGAAGGCCATCGTCGTCGAGATCTCGCGGTCGCCGGTATTTTCGAGCAAGCGCTGGAACGTCGAGAGCGGTGGAATTTGCAAGGACGCGGATTTCCGCCGGCGTTGCGGCAGGTAGCCGCCGAGCTTTTCGCGCTGTGCCCGGAAATACTTCATTTCCGGGCTATCCTCCGGCAGCCGGAGGAAAGGCACCTTGGCCAGGTCCGCGTCGGCGACCGGCACCTGGAAGCGATCACGAAAGCCACGCAGCGCGTCCTGCGTCATCTTCTTCGCCTGATGGGCGATCATCTGGCCTTCGCCGGATTCGCCCATGCCGTACCCCTTGACGGTTTTCGGCAGAATGACCGTTGGCTGGCCCTTGTGGTTCACGGCCGCGGTGTAGGCGGCGAAGACCTTCTCGGGATCATGGCCGCCGCGCGCGAGTTGCCAGATCTCGTCGTCGCTCATATCAGATACGAGCTGCTTCGTTTCCTCGTACTTGCCGAAGAAGTGTTCACGAATGTAGGCGCCGCTCTTGCTCTTGAAGTCCTGGTATTCGCCGTCGACGCATTCTTCCATGAGCCTGAGCAGCAGCCCGCTCTTGTCCTTTTCCAGCAGGCGGTCCCACCCCGAGCCCCATAGCACCTTGATGACGTTCCAGCCCGCACCGCGGAATACGCTTTCAAGCTCCTGAACGATCTTGCCGTTGCCCCGAACGGGTCCATCGAGCCGCTGCAGGTTGCAGTTGATGACGAAGATCAGATTGTCGAGGTTCTCGCGGCCGGCGAGCGAGATGGCGCCGAGCGATTCCGGCTCGTCGGTTTCGCCGTCGCCCATGAACGCCCAGACCTTGCGGTTGGACGTCTCGGCCAGCTTGCGGTTCTCGAGATATTTCAGGAACCGCGCCTGATAGATCGCCATCAGCGGCCCGAGGCCCATCGACACCGTCGGGAACTGCCAGAAATCCGGCATCAGCCACGGATGCGGATAGCTCGACAAACCCTTGCCGCTCGTCTCCTGCCGGAAGCTGAGAAGCTGCTCCTCGCTCAATCGCCCCTCGAGAAAGGCGCGCGCATAAATGCCGGGCGAACAGTGTCCCTGAACGAAAATCAGATCGCCGCCATGGGCATCGGTCGGCGCGTGCCAGAAATGGCCGAAGCCGATGTCGTAGAGCGTCGCAGCGGACTGGAAGCTCGCGATATGGCCGCCGAGCTCCGAGCTTTCCTTGTTGGCGCGCAGAATAATCGCCAGCGCATTCCAGCGGATGATGGAGCGAAGCTTGTGCTCGATCGCCCGATCGCCTGGCAGCGCCGGTTGCTGCTCCGGCGGGATTGTATTGCTATAAGGCGTCGTCAACGACTGCTCGATCTGGAGGCCGCTACGTCGCGCCGCATCCAGCATCGCATTGACGACGAACCCGGCGCGTTCATTGCCGCGGTGCCCGCGGACCGCCGACAGGGCATCAAGCCATTCCCGGGTTTCCTGCGGGTCCTGATCGTGAGCGTCCGCGATCGTCATTACCTTCTCCATTGCATGCCAAGCCGAAGTCGAGCGCCAACACTCATTGCGGTCCGCATTCATGCGAACGCGCGCAATGCCGAACGGGCGATATCCCGGTCGCTTAGGTCGTGAGTTGAACGTTGGCTGGCATCTGAGCGTCCCCTCGCGTGGCTTGTTTTAGAGCTGTCGCTTCTTTTGACAGGTTATTAAGCAGCATTCGTGCCAGCCCACGGAAGAATACGGCCTTCCCAGCGATGCCTTTCAGTTTGCTTGGTTTTGCCGGATAGATCATTGCTCCCGCGAGGGCATCCGGGCGGAATCCGTCTGAAGCTCCGGAAAACCGGCCAGGGCAACCACCCGAAATATCGGATCGCCCCGACAGAAGGGTTCGCGATGCCGCCACCCGACCGGCCCGCTGAGACTGAAGCATCCGCGCAAGGGTGCGCCCGGTCACCCGAGTGAGCGCGATTACAAAGCGGCACGCGCATATCTTTGCCCCGTAAGCGCTTCCTGTTCAGCCGAAATGAAAACCGCGGCGGGGCAAGAGAGAAGCAACGCCGGTCAGGAATGAGCTAATGACAAGAGCCTAGGAGCGGCCTCAGCAAAGATGGTCCAGCAGCTCAATTCCGTGTGAGGCGGCCGGATCATTTTGAGTGAGCTGACAAGCGGGCCGATTTGCGCGCCGCGCAGCGAGAAGGCGCCGTAACGGGCATTCGGACCACTCATTGGCGCGACCAAACCGAGCTTGACGGTGCCTTCCTCGGTCCGCTCGAAGGCACCGGAGGAGATGGCCTGAAGCCCAATCAGAGCGTTCCGATGCAAAATCCTCGTCGGCTCAACTCGATCGTCATTTGCCCGCTCCGTTGCTACAATGATGCTTCTGATCGCGTCGTAAGCAAATGCCGACTTTCTTCTTCTGCATCAATCCGAGCGAGACCTCGCCGATCGTCAGGATGCGCGGCTCGGACATCATAGCCCGCCGATCGTGACAATCTGCTGCTCGCGCCCTGGTGATCTACGTCCTTCAGACTCCGGCCTTGAAATTACATTTGTCTCCATTGGAGATCATATGTATAATTATCGAACGCATCCAAGCCGTTTAGCGGCGTCAAGGGACGGGAGAGCGCCAGAAACCTCACGTCAAGCGACTGCGATGACTATCCCAACCTCGCGCAGCGAGAAGTAAGGCGTTTGATTCGAGCGAGAGACCGCTGCGCGCCCAACGCACGGCATGACACGCGACCTAAAGCAGAGGCGTCATGGTCCGAGTTATTCAGATTTCCGATACGCATCTCAGCCCGAGCAAGCAGCACTTCGAGGCAAACTGGGGGCCGCTTGCCCGTTGGATTGGGCAGCATAAGCCAGATCTCGTCATACATACCGGCGACGTGACGGTCGACGGGGCCGATCAAGAGACCGACGCGGCATATTGCGCGGCTCAACTGGCCTCGCTCGGCGTCCCTGTCGTGGCAGTTCCGGGAAATCATGACGTCGGCGAGGTCGGCAATCCGCATCAGCCGGTAAATAGCGAGCGGCTCGATCGCTTTCGCCGCCACTTCGGTGACGACCGCTGGCTACGCGATGCGGACGGTTGGCGCCTGATCGGCCTCAATTCGATGATCTTCGGCGGCGGCTCCGAAGACGCGCGGCAGACCGAATGGCTCGAGGCCGCGATGGCCGATGCTGCGGGGCGTCGCCTTGCCTGGTTCACGCACCGGCCGCTGTTCATCGAGTCACCGACCGAGGCCGACACCGGTTACTGGTCGGTCAAGCCGGAGCCGCGCCGCGCCCTTCTCGATCTGCTGCAACGCTACCGGGTGGAGATCGTGGCCTGCGGCCATCTGCATCGCTGGCACGAGATCCGGCTGAACGGCACGCACTACGTCTGGGGGCCGGCGGCCGGCTTTCTGGTCGGTCAGAAACTGGCGCCGCCGATGGGCGGCGCTGCACGGCTCGGGGCGGTGGTCTACGACATCGACGGCGAAAATATCGACGTGAGCATTCGTCCGGTGCCCGGCCTCACCGATTACTGGATCGACGACGTCGTGCACGAAGTCTATCCGCCGCGCGAAGCTGAGGCGTGATCTGCGATGGCCGGCCTCACATTGCGCGGAATCCATAAGGCTTTCGGCGACACATCCGTCCTCAACGACATCGACCTCGATATTGCGGACGGCGAGTTTCTGACGCTGGTTGGCCCCTCCGGATGTGGCAAGTCGACGCTCCTGCGCATCATCGCCGGCCTCGAATCTCAGGACCGCGGCTCGGTGTCGATCGGAGGGACTTCGGTGGACCATATGCGGCCTCACGAGCGCAGAATCGCCATGGTGTTCCAGAATTACGCGCTCTATCCCCACATGTCGGTGTTCGACAACATAGCACTGCCGCTCACCATGACGCGCCTCAACCTGTTCGAGCGCCTGCCCTTGATGCGTCATTTGTCGCCTCGCCGCAGGCGCGTCATGGGCGAGATCGCGCGTGAGGTGCGAGCCGTCGCCGAGCAGCTTCGCATCGAAGCTTTCTTTCACCGCCGCCCCGGACAGCTTTCGGGCGGCCAACGGCAGCGCGTCGCGCTCGGCCGCGCAATGGTGCGTCATCCGCAGGCTTTCCTGATGGACGAGCCCTTGTCGAACCTCGACGCCAAGCTGCGCGTGCACATGCGCGGCGAGCTGACCGAGCTGCACGCGCGTCTCGGCGTCACGATGATCTACGTGACACACGACCAGATCGAGGCGATGACGATGTCCGATCGCCTCGCCGTGATGGATCACGGCGACATACTCCAGCTCGGCACCCCCGCCGATGTCTATGAACGGCCAGCTACGATCGCGGTCGCGCAGTTCATTGGCAGTCCTGCGATTAATCTATTTCCGGCCCGCGTGGGGCCCAGCGGCCAGGTCGAGCTGCTCGGCCGGACGCTGCCGATCGATGTTCGCAACGCGCCGGCGCCGGAACTGACGGTCGGCGTGCGCCCGGAAGCGATGCGGATCGGAAGCGGACCGTGCGTCGTCACGTGCAGATTCCGGCGCCGCGAAAATCTCGGCTCGGAAAGCATCCTTCACTTCGACCTCGTGGCCTCTCCGGAGGTCGCGGTGCTTTGCCGGGTCGACAACGACATGCCGATACCCGAGGGCGAGGCCACGCTCGCCTTTGAGCCGCGGGATTGTCACGTATTCGACCACAACGGCCAGCGCATCGAGGTGGAAAGCCGTACGGCGGCCAGCCGCGATGTGCGCCGCGCGAGCGAGGTCCGATGACCACGGTCGCGGCTCAAATCACTCCGCTCGACGCGGCGCCGCCGGCCAGCCGCCAGCGATGGATCGAGCGGTTCGCGGGCCTCGGTTTTTCCGCTCCGGCCTTCATCCTGCTGGTCCTCACGAATCTGGCGCCGCTGGCTGCACTCGCCTTCCTGAGTTTCACCAACTACGAGTTGGGCGCGCTCGATTTCTCGTTCGTCGGCCTCAAGAACTTCAGCGCGGCGCTGCAGGATCCCGTGATTCGGCGCTCGGTGACTAACACGCTGCTCTACGTGGCGATTGTCGTGCCGGGTGGCGTCCTGATCTCGCTGCTCATCGCAATCCTGATCCACCAGCGCAAGCGCACGCGCAGCCTCTATGAGGTTATTTACTTCCTTCCTGTCACCTCGACGCTCATCGCGATGGCCACGATGTGGCAGTTCCTGCTGCACCCGACCCTGGGGCTGATCAATCACACTCTCAAGGGGCTGGGTTTCGCCGAGACAGCTTTCCTGAGCGAGCCGCGCCTCGTCATCCCGACGCTCGCCGCGATCGGCATCTGGCAGCTCGTCGGCTTCAACATGGTGCTGTTCCTTGCCGGCCTCTCGGCGATTCCCCGCGATCTTTATGAGGCCGTCGATATTGACGGCGCAAGCCATCCCATCGACCGCTTCCTGAAGGTGACGTGGCCGATGCTCGGTCCGACGACGATGTTCGTGACCGTGACGACCTTCATCACCGCGTTCAAGATCTTCGACACGGTTGCGGTGATGACGCGTGGCGGCCCCGGAGGCGCATCCGAGGTGCTCCTGTATGCCATCTATCTGGAGGGATTTCAGTACTTTCACATGAGCTATGCGGCGACGCTCACACTCGTCTTCCTGGCGTTTACGCTGGTGTTCTCGGTGCTGCAAACCTTCATCCTTGATCGACGGGTGCATTATTGACGCGTACATCGGCCACGATCGCCCGTCCGCCTACACCGGTGGCGATCCGGATGCGGCACCTCGTGTCGCTTGCGCTCGTCCATGCGGTGCTGATCGGCGGTGCCGTCTTCATGCTGCTGCCGTTCGTCTTCATGCTGACGAGCGCCATCAAGCCGCCGGGCGAGATCTTCGAGGCGACGTTCCGGCTCTGGCCGCGCCAGTTCTACGGATGGCAGAACTTCGAATCTGCCCTGAGCACCGCGCCACTCCTGCGCTTTCTGCTCAACGGTCTCATCGTCTGCGGCGGAATCCTCGTCGTCCAGCTGCTGGTCGCGATTCCCTGCGCCTATGCGCTCGCCAAGCTGAAATTTCCGGGACGGCCGATCTTGTTTTCGCTGGTCCTGCTCGGACTCTGCATTCCGGTCCAGGCGCCCTCGCTCCCGCTCTACATCGCGTTCGCCGAGCTCGGCATTCTCAATACTTACCTCTCGATGATGATGCCGTTCTTCCTGTCGGTGTTCGCGATTTTCCTGTTCCGCCAGTTCTTCAAGTCCTATCCGGACGAGATCATCCAGGCCGCTCGGCTGGACGGTGTCGGGGAGTTCGAGATCGTGTGGCGCATCGTCGTGCCGAGCGTCTGGCCGGCCATCGCGGCGTTTTCGATCTTCTCTGTCGTGGCGCACTGGAACGACCTGTATTGGCCGCTCATCGTCGTCTCCGACACCAAGCTCGCAACGCCACCGCTCGGCATGATGTACTTCGCCGATTCCGAGCTGGGCTCGAATTACGGGGCGCTCGCCGCCGGCGCCACCATCATCACGGCGCCGCTGGTCATCGCCTTCCTAATTGCACGGCGGCATTTCATCGCCGGCATCACGATGACCGGAATCAAATGACTTCAACCACCGCCAGGGGAGACACCGCCATGCTGCATCGCCGAGACCTCCTGAAGAGTGCCGCGGCCGTCGGGACGACCGCGCTTTCAAGTCCGTTTCTGACGCGGTCGGCCTACGCGCAGGACGTTACGCTGGATGTGCTTTATGCCTTTCCCGCTTTCGCCAAGTTCCATGAGCCGATCGCACAGGAGTTCATGAAGCGGCAGTCGAGCATAAAGATCCAGTTCCGGGCACCGGCGGCGAGCTATGACGAAGGTCATCAGACCATGCTGCGGCAGGCCGTCACCAACCAGCTGCCGGACGTGTACTATTCCGGTTACCACCTGCTCGCCGAGCTCGTGCGCACGCTGGTGAAACGAAACCAGATCACCGAGGTCGCCTCGCTGCTGCAGAAGGAGGACGCCGCCTGGCGCAAGGCCAATTACTCCGACGGGATCCTGACCCTCGGGGCGGTCGACGGCAAGATCTACGGCCTCGCTTTCAACGCGTCGCTGCCGGTCATCTATTTCAACGCGCAGCTCGTGAAGGAGGCGGGCGGCAATCCGGACAAGATGCCCGACAACTGGACGGACATGATCGCCCTCGCCGTCAACATCAAGAGCAAGGGGTCCGATGTCGCCGGCATCGCCTATAACATCCATGACTGGCCCGACGACTGGCTGTTCCGTTCCCTGATCCTGCAAGGTGGCGGCCAGATGCTCGATGCGTCGGAAACCGCTGCCGGTTTCGGCAACGACGCCGGGCGCAACGCGCTCGCTCACTGTCGGAAGTTCGTAGCCGATGCCAAGATGCCGTTGATTGATTGGGACTCCTCGCGTCAGCAGTTCATCGCCGGGAAGATCGGCATTTTCGCCGACACGCCGGCCCGGTTGCGCCAGGTCACCGACCTGATCGGCGACAAGTTCACCTTGCGCACCTGCACCTTCCCGATCGACGACAAGCAAAAGGGTGGGCTGCCCACCGGCGGCAACGCGGCGATCATCACGGCGAAAGATCCGGCGAAGCAGCAGGCCGCCTGGGAGTTCCTGAAATTCGTGAGCGGACCGGAAGCGCAGAAGATCGTGGTTGAGACCACGGGCTACATGCCGACCAATTTGCGCGCCTCGGGGCCCGATTTCCTGGCTCCATTTTACGACAAGAACCCGAACTTCCGCACCGTCTCGCAGCAGATCGAGCGCGCGAAGCCATGGCAGGGCTATCCAGGCGGACAGTCCGTGAAGATCTGGCGCACGCAGCGCGAGATCATCCATGCCGTCATGCGCGGCGAGACGACCGCCGAGGCCGGGCTCGATCGCATGGTCAAGGAAAGCAACGCCTTGATGAAGAGTTCGTAAGCAACGGACAGCCGGCCACAGCAGGTGGCCAAGCGCTGGTAAAGGCCCTTCTCCCCGGAACCAGGACTCCCGTGTTCATCATTGCCCAGCTGAGCGATTTCCATGTGCGTCCGCATGGCAAGAAAGCTTACGGCGACATCGATACCAACGCGATGTTTCACGACGCGATCGACGCCGTGCTGAACCTCGATCCGCAACCCGACTGCGTCGTGGTCAGCGGCGATCTGACGGATTGCGGGCTCGAGGAGGAATACGAGATTGTCGCGGCTGGGCTGGCCAGACTACCGATGCCGGTATTCGTCATTCCCGGCAACCACGATCGGCGCGAGCGGTTCATACAGTCGCTGCGACCACGCCACCGCTATCTTCCGTCCGACGGCTTCATCAACTTTGTCGTGAACGATTTCCCGGTCCGGCTGATTTTCCTCGACAGCGTCGAGGCCGGACGGACCCACGGGACTTTCTGCGCGGCACGGCAGCAGTGGCTACGCGAAGTGCTCGCGGCTGGAGGCGGCAAGCCGACGGTCATTATCATTCATCATCCGCCGTTCCTCGTCGGAGCCGACGGGATGGACGAGCTGGGTATCAGCGAGGCTGCAGCGCTCAACGCAATCATCAAGGACCATCCGGATATCGAACGCGTGCTGTGCGGTCACTATCACCGCTCGATCACGGTGCGCTACGCGGGGACCGTGGGCTACGTGGCGCCAAGCACCGCGCACCAGGTCGCGCTCGACCTGCGGCCCGGCCGTGGTAACCGCTTCATCAAGGAGCCGCCGGGATTTGCCTTGCACCATTGGCGGCCGGACATGGGCATCAGCAGCCATCTCGTTCCGATCGGAGACTATGGTCGCCCGTTCGACATCGCGCCCGATCAGGACGATCCGGGAATCGAGGAGCGCAAGAGCCTTCCGACGCTGTTAGGGCGCGCAGAGGCCGTTGTTGCCGAGGCTGCGGCCAGGCTAGTCGCGATGCAATCCACCCAGTTGCGCACAGAGCGCAAGGACGGGCTCGATATCGTCACCGAGGCGGATCTTGCCTCCGAGGCGATCGTCGTCGCGGGCTTGAAGGCGCTGACGCCCGATGCCGGCATCCTGGCCGAGGAGAGCGGCGCGAGCCAAGGGGACAATGCTGCGCGCTGGATCATCGATCCACTCGACGGCACGATCAACTACGCGCGGGGACTGCCGTGGTTTTCCGTGACGGTCGCCTACGAGGTCGGCGGTGAGACGAAACTTGGCCTGATCAACGCTCCCAAGATCGGACTGACTGCGCGCTATCTCGCGGGGGAAGGTGCAACGATCGATGGCGTGCCCGCCCGCGTCTCCACGACGCGTTCGCTGTCGGATGCGGTCGTCTCGGTGATTCTGACCTCGCATTTCTCGCTCGACGAAGTCCAGCGGACGACACGTGTCATCGAACTGCTCGGCAAAGTGGCGCGCGGCGTGCGTATCGTCGTCTCGGGCGCCTTCGAGACGACGATGGTGGCCTCGGGTCGCCTGGACGGCTTTGTCTCCTTGAAAGCCGACATCGTTTCGCACGCTGCCGCGTTGCCGATGGTGTGGGCCGGCGGCGGGAAGGTCACGACACTGACGGGGCGTCCGTGCCGCAACGACGATCTCGACAAGATCGCCTCCAACGGATTGATCCACGAGGAATTGCTGGCGCTGTTGCGCCAGGCGCTGGAGTGACCGGGCTTATCTCGGAAACAGCTTATCGCGGATGTAGCGCGAGGTCGGGGTCAGTCTGGCGCCGCGCGGCTTGCGCCAAACCGCTCGATCGATCTCCTTCTTGTCGCCGACCTTCAGGCGCCCCGACACCTTCTTGGCCAGGAAGATCGCATCACTCATCCGCCGGCCGGTTCGGCTCTTTCTCGCTTTCACTTCCTTCCATAGTTTCAACGGCCCGAGCTTCAGCTTGGGAAGCTCCTCCTTGATCTCACGACGAAGGCAGCTCCTGTCGCTCTCGCCTGCTCTCCTTCGGCCGCCGGGAAACATCCAGAGCCCGTCGCGCCTGCGGCGCACCATGAGAACGCGCCCTTTTTTTGCGACGACCAACTTCGACGATTTCGCCATTGGCACCAGTCCTGCCGAGCACTTGCGAGATAGTGCTCAATCTACGGGCAGATGATCGCCTTGATGATGCCATCGCGCCGCGCGACCTGCTGCTCGAACGCGGCAGGCGTCTGGTCGAGCGAGAATCGATGCGTGGCCAGCGGCGCCAGCTTGACCTGCCCGCCTTGCGCAAGCGCGATGGCGCGCGGATAAACTTCCGGCATGCGTCGTGAAAACTTGATCGACAGGCCCTTTCGACGCGACTCCGCGCCGCTGAGGATGTACTGATTATTCTCCGGGATGCCGACGAGGACGACCCGGCCACCGATACGGGCGCAGCGCGCCGCATGCTCGAAGCCGTGCGATGAGTCGGTTGCCTCGATCACCAGATCGACGCCGCGGCCTTCGGTGGCGTCACCGACCTCGGCGTAGCTGCGGCATGCTACGTCCGCCCCGAGGTCGCAGGCCAGTTCAGTACGCTGCTCGACGGGGTCGATCGCGATGATCTTTCCGCTACCTGCAAGCCGCGCCAGTTGCACGAGCAGCAATCCCACCGGCCCGCAGCCGAGCACCGCCACGCTTTCCAGAAGCCGCGGGTGCGCCAGATCCATCGCATGGATCGCGACGCCAAGCGTCTCCAAGATCGCCGCGCCGGCCGGGTCGATGCTGTCAGGCACCAGATGCACGGCGGATCGGGGCACGCAGACAAATTCGGCCATGGCGCCGTTGTGAGGCGCGTAGCCCAGGAATTTCACGTTGGGGCAGAGATTGGTGTGACCGCGGTGACACCATTCGCAACGGCCGCAGGGAATGGAAGGATCGACCGCCACCAACGCGTCGGCCGAGAACCCCGCTTTTCGCGCCGAGTCCGGCGTGAGGACACCCGAGAACTCGTGGCCCAGGACGAATGGTCTGACGCGCGTCGGGCCAGTTGTTCCGCCCTCGAGATAGGAATGCAAGTCGCTGCCGCAGACGCCGACGGCCTTGACGCGGACGATGAGCTCGTCCTCCGCTAGCGGCATCGGCTCGGGGATATCGAGGACGCGGATATCACGAATGTCTTGGAGCACCGCAGCGCGCATGTCGACGCCATCCTTCTGAGCAATTGTCTCCCCTATATTACATATGTAACCATGGAGTGACAAATGCTTTTGCAGGCGTTTCGGCCCGCGCGCGGGCTGTCGCACCCGGTGCTGAAGGCGCGGGATCCCGTCTCCGTTGCGAGAATGCGGCTATTTTTGCTTGTCGATCAGTTTCAGCGCGGCGACGGCGGTGTTCTCGTCCGTCACCAGCACCTTGCCGATCCGGCCGCGCAGCACCGCGGCGATGATCGGCGCCTTGTTGAGCCCCCCGGCGATCAGCATCGACGTCGGCACGCGTGCCAGCTTCTCGAGCGGCAGCGCGATGGCGCGGCTGTTGATGCCGTGATCTATGGGCCGGCCGGTCTTGTCGAGAAACTGCGCCAGGACGTCGCCGACGGCACCTGCCGCCCGCAGGTGTTCGGCACGAACGTCCGGCGGCAGCCCATGCCGCATCAGCAGCGAGCGCGGCGTCAGATCTCCCATGCTCAACAGCGCTAGATCGATCTTCTCAACGCTGTTCAGCACCTCCTGATAGACCTCTTGGGCCAGGAAGGTGTCGCGCGAGCGCCGGCTGCTGACAAAGATCGGGGCGGCCAGATAGCTGCACTGGGCGTGCAGCCGGCGCGCAAGCTCACCGGCAATTTCGAAGGTGTTGAGCTCGAGTCCGCGCGACAGGCCCCCCATCATGGAGACGATCGACAGTTCGGGATAGTCCGCCGGCGTGACGTAGCGGATGGTCTCGCGCAAGGTCGCGCCCCAGCCGATACCGATGATGCGCGGCCGCTTCTGTTCGAGGAACTTCGATAAATACGCGCCCGCCGCCATCCCGATCAGGCTGCCGACCTGCTCGGGATTCTCCGGGCTCGGGATGACGACCGCGTCCTCGAGACCGCATTCCCGGCGCAAGCGGTGCTCCAACTCCGTGCAGCTCGCAAAGGCGGAGTTGAGGCGGATGTTGACGATACCGGTCTGCCGGGCATCCGACAGCATGCGATTGACGCGAGCGCGGGTCAGCCCCAGCCGCTCGCCGATCTCGGCTTGGGTCAGGTTCTCCATGTAGTAGAGCCAAGCGACCCGCAGGATGGTTTGATCAGTCACGGCGCAGCCCCCCGCAGCGGCCTCAAGGCACAGTCGGACGTCGGAGCATTTGAGGCGATCTTTCGTTGGTCGTCAAATCTCTGCCATGCGGATTTCGTCATGCGGCCCTCGCGCCCGGCACGCCATCCTCGACCACAAAGCTCGTCAGCCGGCGCACGGCGCTTCCCGCGTCCTTGACGTCGTCGAGCGCCTCGAATCCCACAGTGCAATGCCGGGCGTCGAGCTCCACGGTCGCATAGCCCCGCTTGTCGCCACGCGCATAGACCAGATGTGGATTCTCCGCCAGCGCCTTGCGCACGCTGGCTTCGCTCGGACCGTCTGAGGTGATCGACGTGCCGACGAACTCGGTCGCAATGGTCGGTCCATCCGCCCGGGCGAAATCATGCTTCAGATCGGCGGTAAAGAAGGCGTGGCGGTCGCCGCCGATCACGATCGGATTGCGCGGGCGATGCGCCACGAGCGAATCAAGAAGACGGCGGCGTGCATTGGGATAGCCATCCCAGCCGTCCATCCAGAAATGCGCGCCATCGTCCCCTTCCCGCTTGTCCTGCGCCATCAATGTCTGCTGCGCGACGATGGTCCAGCGGCCGCGGCAATCGCGCAGGCGCGCATCGAGCCATTGCTCCTGCTCCTGGCCCAACATCGTCCGCGCTTCGTCGGTCCGGCCTGCACAGTCCCTCACCCAAGTCGGCCGCCCGCTTCCGACACAGGCGGATGTCGAGCGATACTGCCGATCGTCGAGCAACAGCACGTCGAGCGTCTCGCCGAAGCGGTAGTGCTCATAGATCGTGGCGTCCGCACCGCGGGGCCGCGCCGAGGGCGGCAGCGGCATGTGCTCGTAATAGGCCTGATAGGAGGCCGCGCGGATCTTCAGGAACTGAGCGGCATCGCGCACGGTGTAGGAGCGATCATTGGCATAATCGTCCATTACCTCGTGGTCGTCCCAGACCGAGAGCCAGGGAAAGGCGGCGTGCGCCGCTTGCAGGTCGGGATCGCCCTTGTAGAGCGCGTAGCGGTTGCGGAATTCCTCGAGCGTCGTCGGAATTCCAACGCCATGCTGGCGGACGTGGCGCGATCCCCAGGATTTCTCGTAGATGTAGTCGCCCAGATGCATGACGAAGTCGAGATCGCGCGCGGCCATGTCGCGGTAGGCGGTAAAATAGCCCTGCTCGTATTGTTGGCAGGATGCGAAAGCAAAACGTAAAGGCCGCGCCGCCCTGGCGGGCGCGGTGCGGGTGCGCCCGACCGGGCTGAGCGCCGGGCCGGCACGGAAGCGATACCAGTAGACGCGGTCCGGCCGCAGCCCCGTCGCCTCGGCATGCACGGAATGCGCAAGTTCCGCGGTCGTCCGCACGACGCCGTGGGAGGCGACGCGCGAGAAGGCCTCGTCCTCCGCAACCTGCCATTCGACGTCCACTGCCGCGTCCCGCATGCCGCCGCCCTCGAGCGGCTGCGGAGCAAGGCGGGTCCACAGGATGACGCGATCCTCACGCGGGCATCCGGAGGCGACGCCGAGCGTGAAAGGATCTGCGCTGAATGAGACCGGCGCTGCCCGCACGAACCCGGCGGGCGCGGCCAAGGCGGCGCTCGCCAGCGATCCCACGAGAAAGCGACGGCGGGGAATCATGGGCGCGCCGGCATCGTTTCGAGCCTGCGGCGAATGCTCACGGCGAGATCCGGCCGATCGGTCGTGATCTGCCGCACCGGTTGGGCAAGCCAGTAAGCGATCTCCTCTGGCTCGTTGGTCACCCATGCACCGAGACGCTCGGATCCGAGCATCTTGAGGGCGAGCGGCAACGCGAGCCCTAGGAGTGATTTTTCGACCGCGACGATGCAGCCGGGAATGGCGGCCAATTGAGCAAACGCGGGCTTAATTCCGCCCATCATCTCTGCCGAACGACGGTCGAGCGAAACGAGCACCCGCGCCTCCGGCCACCGCCGGAGCACGGTCTCGATCACGCCGGGCACGAAGCAGGTGATGACGGCACGCCGTTCCAGGCCCCGGCGCTTGATCTCGCTGATCAGCCGCGCCTCGAGGCCCGAATAGGAATTGCCAAGCGCATCCGTCTTGATCTCGATGTGGAGTTCGAGCTCGGTTTCGCTGAACACGTCGAGCACCTCGTCCAGGGTCGGAATGCACTCATCACCGGCATCGCGAAGACGTGTTGCCGTCAAGCGTCGCAGGCTGCGCTCGCCCACCGGTCCGCTCTCGAATGTGGTGCGGTCGAGCAGCGGATCATGGATCACGACAAGCCCGCCGTCCGTGCTCTGATGGACGTCGAACTCGACCGCATCGACGCCCTCCTTGCACAGGTTGCGGAAGCCCGTCAGGCTATTCTCCGGCCAAAGATTGCGTCCGCCGCGATGCCCGGCGATGAAAACCATGATCAGTCCCTATTTGCTGCTGTCGATAAGACCCTTGATGAACCAGCGCTGCAACAATAGGACGACCAACACCGGCGGCAACATCGTGAGGAGCGCACCACTCATGGCGATGTTCCAGGCCGGCTCACTGTCGGAGCGGGGGATCAGGCCCTTCAACGCAATGACCGCCGTTACCATGTCCTTATCGGTCGTGAACAGCAATGGCCAGAGATATTGATTCCAGCCGAACAGGAACAGGATGATGGCGAGCGCCATCATGTTCGGAACGGACAGCGGCAGCAGGATGCTCCAGAAGAAGTGCAGCGGCGAGGCGCCATCCAGCCTCGCCGCCTCGCACAGCTCCTCCGGGATCGTCAGGAAGAATTGGCGAAAAAGGAACGTGGCAGTGGCTGAGGCGATCAGCGGAAGGATCAGCCCCGGATAGGTGTTGACCATGTTCCATTCGAGCGTGATCGCGACGTCGTGACCACTGATCCAGCCCCAGAGATCCGCGGCATGCAGCGTGTCCAAGAGCCATTGCAGGGGCAGCGCCGCATTTGCCACGGCTTCGAAGGTCGGCACGATCCGGACCTCGATCGGCAGCATCAGCGACGTGAAGATCAGCCAGAATGCGAGCATTCGATAGCGGAATCGGAAGTAGGTGATGGCGAAGGCCGAGAGCAGCGATACCGCGATCTTGCCGGCCGTGATGCCGAGCGCCACGATAATCGAATTGGCGAAGGTGCGGCTGAAATTGCCCTTGCTCCAGGCCAACTGCAGATTGTCGAAGAACTGGCCTCCCGGCAGCCATGGCAACGGCACTTTCTGCACCTCGGCCACCGTGAGCGAGCCAGCCACGAACGCGAAATACAGCGGTACGCAGACCATCAGCGCGCCGGCGATCAAGATCGCGTGGCAGAGCATGTTAAGGACCGGTGAGCGTTCCACCATGCGGCTAGACCCCGTAGTTGACCTTGCGGTCGAAGTAGCGGAATTGCAGCAGCGTGCAGATCAGCGCAAAGCTCATCAAGAGAACCGACTGTGCAGCCGAAGAGCCGAGATCGAGATTGACGAAGCCGTCGACGAAGACCTTGTAGACCAGAATGTTGGTTGCACCGGCCGGGCCGCCTTTGGTCACGGCATCGATGATGGCGAAGGTTTCGAAGAAGCCATAGATGAAGTTCATCACCGTGAGGAAGAAGATGGTCGGCCCGAGCATCGGCAGCGCGATCGAGACGAAGCGGCGGATCGGTCCCGCGCCATCCACGGCGGCAGCCTCCATCAGCGACACCGGCACCGCGAGCAACCCCACGACCAGAAAGATGTAGTCGTAGCAGATGTGCTTCCATGACGCGGCCAGCGTCACCAGGATCAGCGCATCGGTCGGATTGAGGTTGGGGTCCCATGCAATACCGAGCCCGTGCAGCACCTGCGCGAGCGGGCCGACCGCCGGATTGAACAAAAAGGCCCACAGGATGCCGGCGATCGCCGGCGCGATGGCATATGGCAGCAGGATGATCGTGCGATAGGCCGAACGGCCGCGTACGATCCTGTCAGTGGCAAAGGCCAGCACGAGCGCGCTGCCCAATGTGAGCACGTTCTGCGCCACCGTGAACCAGAACGTCACCGCGATCGACTGGCGGTAGTCGTTACTCGCAAGCAGCGTCTTGAAATTGTCGAACCACACGAACTGGACGTTGGTCCCGAACGGATCGCTGAGCAGAACAGACTGCATCAGCGCCCGCAGCGACGGAATGAAGAAGAAGAACAGCAGGATCAGCAATTGCGGCAGCAACAGCAGCGTCGGCAGGCCGGGACCGTCGCCGAAATTGGCCCGCTTCAGCCCGGCCTCCTCACGCCGCCGCGTTCTCCCTGACGTATGCGATCTGCCGGCGGCAGCCGCCGGCACGGCCTTGGACCCACCGCCCCTGTGCCTTCCCTGAAGCACGGGTGCGCGTGCCTCGCGCCACGGGATGGACAGGCGCGACGTCATGGACGATCGGCTTCCGGAGTCTTCCCGGCATTCAGCTTTTCGAACTGCCGCAGGATCTCGTTACCCCGCTTGACTGCGTCATCCATGGCCTCCTGCGGCTGCTTCTGACCGGCGAACACCGCCTCGACCTCCTGGCGCTGGGCCAGCATCGTCTGCACGAAGTTGCCGAAGCGGAAGCCGCGCGAGTTCTCGTTCGGCGTGCCGCGCGAGAGTTGCAGCACCGCGATCTCCCTGGTCGGATGATCCTTGTAATAGCCCCGCTCCCGTGCGAGCGCATAGGCGCGATTGGTGGCGGGAACATAGCCGGTTGCGCCATGCCACCAGACCTGGGTTTCCGGCTGCGCGACGAAATCCAGAAAGGCTGCGACGGCCTCGTATCGCTCCGGCGTGTGGCCCTTCATGACCCAGATGGCCCCACCCCCGATGGTGCTATTGAGAGGCGGATTGATGTCGCTCTCGTGCGGCAGGAAGGTGGCGCTCCAATTGATGGTCGCATTGCGCTCGATGTTGCCGTGCGATGCGGTCGAATTGACGAAGGTAGAACACCGGCCCGACGTGAACAATTGTTCGGGACTGAAGCCCTGGCCCGCGATCTGCATCACGCCGTCGTCGAGCCATTTCTTGAGCCGTGCGACTTGCGAGACCACCTTCGTCTTGTTGTAGACGAACTCGGTGCCGAGCCCGTCGAAACCGTTCGCGAGCGTACCGTAAGGCTGGTTGTTGATGGCGCTGTAGTTCTCGAGCAGGCTCCAATAGAAGTCGCCGGGCAGCACCGTGCCGCACTCGCTGATCCCCTTGGACTTGATGGTATAGAGCTGCTTCTCCAGCTCCTGCCAGGTGTCGGCCGGCTTGTCAAAGCCCGCCTTCTGGAAGTGATCCTTATTGTACCAGAAGATCGGCGTCGACGAGTTGAAGGGCATCGCCGACATCCGGCCCTTGTAGCTCCAGAAGCTTGCCACGGGTTTGATGAAGTCCGAGAAGTCGATCTTGTAACCCTTCTGCTCCACCAGATCCTGCACGGGGACAATGGCCCCTGAAAGCAGCATCGTCATGTAACCGCGCTCGGCGATCTGCACCATCTCCGGCGGCCGCTTGGCGCGATAGGCGGCGATCACGCCGTTGGTCACCTCATCATAGTTCCCCTTGGCGACCGCGACGACCGTGTACTTGTCCTGCGACTTGTTGAACTTCTCGACCAGCTCATTGAGCCGGTCGCCGAGGACGCCACTCATGGCGTGCCACCACTGGACCTCGACCCGCGCCTGCGCCGGACCAACCAATGCCAACGCGCCGAACAAGGCCGCAATGAATGCGACTTTCCTACCCATGGGCAGCCCTCCCTCGCCGGGCAAAAAGACCCGGATTATACATTTGTATTTTTATAATGACATATGTGTCGAGATGATGAAAGAGGGTCGAATGTCCTCTCCAACGCAGGCCGCGCCCGACGTTGGATGCAAGCCGTGCCTGGGTACGCCCGGTCCAGCTGGCAATGGGGCTACGTAGCACTTCTTATGGCCCGACCGACCTTCTGCAGGGCCTCGAAGGCTCGAAAGCGCCGATCGGCCCAGTCTGCGAGAGCGGCCTGGGGTCGAGAGATGTCTCCCATAACCGACATCGCCTGCATCGCCTCGCCGAGATTGGCATGGTCGCCCGATGCAACTGATCCAAGCATCGCGGAGCCGAGCAGGACGGCCTCCGGGGATGCCGACGCAGCCACCGTCAAACCCGTCATATCGGCGAGGACTTGCCGCACAAGGCGGCTCTTTGCGGCGCCACCGCTGACCACGATCGTATCGACCGCGATGCCCTTGTCCTGCTGGGCGCGAACGATCTGCCTGGCCCCGCAACCGAGACCGCACAGCCCGGCAAGATAAAGCGCCACCAGGCTCTCCAGATCCGAGCGCGTATCGAGCCCCGCAATCAGCGCACGCGCGTCAGGGTCCGCGAACGGCGCGCGATTGCCGAGGAATTCCGGGACGACATGAACCTCGCCGACCAATTGCGGAATCATTCCGTCACCGCCGCGGGATTCGGTTTCCGAAGCGAGCCAATCGGCAAGCGTCTGCTGCTTCTGGTTGGCAGCCTGCGTTGCTTGCGCGGAATGCGGATGCATCTGCAACAGATGCTCGATCGCTGCGCCAGCCGCCGACTGCCCGCCTTCATTGAGCCAAAGCCCCGGCACCATGGCAGAGTAATAGGGTCCCCAAACGCCGGGAACGAAGGACGGATCCGGCGTGGTCGTCATGGTACAGGCGGACGTTCCGAACACATAGGCCATGCGCGTCAGCACCGTGCCCGCTGGGCCGCGCGCACCCACCGTACCAACACCGCCGGCATGTGCATCGATGAGGCCGGCAGCGACCGGCGTACCCGTCGCGAGTCCGAGATCGGCCGCAGCCTCCGCCGTCAGGCCCGCCGTCAACCCCGTTCCGCCGGGCACGATCTCGGTGCCGATCCTGCGGAACTGCTCGTCCGCCAGCACGCCGAGGCCGACCCTGCGGAAGAATTGATCGTCCCATCGGTTTTCATGACCCAGATAGGTCCACTTGCACGTCACGGTACAGATGGAGCGAGACAGGCTCCCCGTCGCACGCCAGGTGAGAAAATCGGTCAAGTCCATGAACTGCCACGCACGGGAAAACGTGTCGGGCATGTTTTCGGCGAGCCACAACAGTTTCGGCGTCTCCATCTCGGGCGAGATCGTTCCGCCGACATAGTCGAGAACCGTCTCGCCCGTCTGGTTGATCCGGCGCGCCTGATCGGCGGCGCGGTGATCCATCCATACGATGACGTTGCGAGCAGGATCGCCCGACAGGCCAACGGGCAGCGGCGCGCCCCCCTCGCCCAGCACCACCAGTGAGCAGGTAGCGTCGAAGCCGATGCCCACGATACTGTCCGGCGCAATGCCGGCCTGCGCCACCGCGCCGCGCACGCTGCGGCATACGGCTCGCCAGATGTCCTCGCTCGACTGCTCGACCACGTCGCCGGTCTCGCGCCAAAGCGCGACAGGCGCGCTATCACTCGCAAGGAGTCTGCCGGAGCGATCGAACACGCCGGCGCGGGCGCTGCCGGTGCCGACATCGATGCCGAGAAAACAGCGGTTACCGGATTGCTTGGTCATCTGGATCGCCGATCGGAAGCTGCTACAGGTCGTTGCTCTGCGGCAGAATGACGAGGTCGCGGATGGTGACGTTCCTCGGACGCGTCAACATGAAGAGCACCGCCTCTGCGACTTCCACCGGCTGCATCAAGCCACCGGCCGCCATCTCCTCCTCGATCTTCGCTTTGGGCCAGTCCTTGAGGAGTGCGGTCACGACCGGACCGGGCGCAACGGCACCGACGCGCAAGCCGTGTTTGGCGACCTGCCGGCGCAGGGTATGCACGAAGGCCTGCACCGCGTGCTTGGACGCGGTGTAGATCGGCTCCCAGACGACGGGGACGAGACCGGCGATCGAACTGGTGACGATGATGTCGCCGCTCTTGCGCTCGACCATATGCGGCAGCACCGCATGAATCGACCGGAACAGCGCATTGATGTTCAGATCGAGCATGCGGTCCCAGGCGTCGGGATCGCCGAGAAGGACCTCGCCGCCGACATAGGCGCCGGCATTGGCGTGGAAGATGTCCAGTTGGCCCGCCTTCTGCAGCACCTGCGGCATCATGGTTGCCACGCTCGCGGGATCCGTGAGGTCGATGCGCAGCGGGATCGCCTGCGCGCCCAGCTCGGCGCAGGCGAGGCTCAGCGCCTCCTCGGCCCGGTCGATCAGCACCACCCGCGCCCCTGCCGCGATCATTGTTCTGGCGCATTCGAGACCGATGCCCGACGCGGCGCCGGTGATCGCGGCAACTTTTCCTGCAAGTTCCTGGGCCAAGGCTTGTCCTTTTCTTGTGAGCGCTATTCAAGCTCGGCCATGGGAAAGGCGTGAGCGCCTTGCCAGCGAATCGACGATGACCGCAATGGCGAGGACGGCGCCCGTTATCATGTACCGTAGCGACGACGATAGATCGAGCAGCGTGAGACCGCTCGCGATGGACTGGATGACGATGACGCCGAGCAATGCGGAATAGGCGCTGCCGCGGCCGCCGAACAGGCTCGTGCCGCCGATGACCGCGGCTGCGATCGCATTCAGGTTCACATCCCCGGTCCCGGCCTGCTGGCTGGACGATGCCAGCCGCGCTGCGGCGAGAATTCCGCCGGCGGCTGCCAGCGTGGCGCACAACACGAACGCCGTCGCATAGACACGGCGGACGTTGATGCCGGCCCGGCGGGCCGCCTCGCGGTTACCGCCGACGGCAGACATCGAGCGGCCCCATTTGGTTCGAGTCAATGCGTAGTTCATGACCACGCACAGGCCGACGAACAGACCGAACATCCAGGGAATGCCGCGCCCGAGATTGAGATAATAGACGACGAATTCGAGCACGATGGTGACCAGCAGTGCCTTCAGCACCATGCGGCCCAGCGAGCTGGCCGATAGCCCCGCCGCCCGCCGGCGCGCGGCCGTCCGGAAGCCGGTCACGAACACGATCAGGCTCGCCACCGCCGCCAGCACATGGGATACGATCGGCGGCATCACGAGCATCTGCCCGAAATTCACCAACGGCGATCCATACGGAAGGTTGATCGAGCCGGAGGAGCCGAGCAGATAAAGCTGAAGCCCGAGCCACCCCAGCAGGCCGGCCAGCGTCGAGACGAAGCTCGGCATTCCCAGACGGTTGAACAGGAACGCATAGAGCGCACCGATGGCCGCGCCCAGCACCAACGCCGTGGCGATTGCCACGGCGACCGGCCAATCCTGACCGACCCAGAGCACGCCAACGAGCGCCGAAGCAAATCCGCTGACCGACCCCACCGACAGATCGATCTCGCCGACCATCAGGATACAGACAATGCCGAGCGCGATCACGCCCACTGTCGAGCAATCGAACAGCAGATTGACCAGATTGTTCGGCGCGAGAAATACAGGATTGAGGCTCTCGAACACCGTGCAGATGACGACGAGCCCGACGACCACCGGCAGCGAACCGAGGTCGCCCGACCGCACGCGGTCGACGAAAGCGCCGATGGCGCTTCCAAGCGTGTCCGCATGCTTGACCCGTTCGTCACTGCGGTCGAACAGCCGCCCCGTCGGAGCCTGTTGCGTGTCGTCGGTCATCGACCAAGCTCCGGCGACTGCTGGGCGTGGCGCCGGCTGGCGCGGCGCGAGACCGAATTTTCATCCGCACCGGTAATCGCGGTGACGAGATCCTGGTTGGACGCGCCGGGCTCGAACTCGCCGTTGTTGCGGCCGAGGCGCAGCACCACGATCCGGTCGGCGACCGCGCGGACATCCTCCATGTTGTGGCTGATCATGATGACGCCGAGGCCGCGGGCGCGAACGCGTTCGACGAGGTCGAGCACCTCCGCGGTCTGGGCGACGCCAAGCGCGGCAGTCGGCTCGTCGAGCAGGATGAGCTTCGGCTCGGTCAACAGCGAACGCGCGATCGCCACGGTCTGGCGCTGGCCGCCGGACAGCGACGCAACGGGCTCACGCACGCTCGGGATCCGCGCCGACAATTCGTTGAGCAGCGTCCAGGCGCGGAGCTCCATGGAGACCTCGTCGAGCCGCACTGGATTGAGCTCGCGGCCGAGGAAGATATTTGCGACCACATCAAGATTCTCGCAGAGCGCCAGGTCCTGGAAAACGGTGGCGATGCCGAGGCCGAGTGCGGTGGATGGATCGGACAGGACGACATGTTCACCACGGAATGCGATCGTTCCTGAGGTGGGCTGATGCACGCCGGCCAGAATCTTCACGAGGGTGGATTTGCCAGCACCGTTGTCGCCCACGAGCGCCACGACCTCGCCGGCATGCACGTCGAGATCGACGTTGGTCAGGGCGGACACGGCGCCGAAATGCTTGGAGATTCCGCGAAGACTCAAGACGGGCTTGCGCAGCCCGTCCTGCGTGGGATCGACATCCGAGACCGTGGTCATGTGCCAGTCCGTCCTCTCGTCGCCTGTCCCGGCCGCCGCGCGCGGCCGGGACAGGCGCGGTTACTGCGTGATGCCAAGCTTCTTGCAGCCGGCGGCATATCGGCCGGTGCAGAGCTGATCGGCCGTCTGGATTTTCTTGTCGATGATCTCCGCCTTCAGGTTCTCCTGGGTGACGACCGCCGGCACGAACAGCTTCGATGGCGCATTGAAGAGCGTGGTTTCCGCCTTGGGCGTCTCGCCGGAGAGGAACCTCACCGCCGCCTGGGCGGCCGCAGCGGCCACGATCTCGCTGGGCTTGGAGATCGTGTTGTACTGATCGCCGGAGATGACGAGCTGAAGCGCGGCGATCGTCGCATCGTTGCCCGTCACCGGCGGCACTGGATCGATGCCTGCGGCCTTGAAGGCGGCAATTGCGCCACCGCCGGTGCCGTCATTGGCGGCCACGACGCCGAGGATCTTCTTGCCAAAGCGGGTGACCTGGCCGCTAGCCCATTGCTGCGCCTTCGGCGGCGCCCAGTCCGGCGTGTCGTATTCGGCCAGAATGGGATAGCCGCTCTTGTCGAGACCGGCGTGAATGCCCTTCTTTATGAGTCCGGCGGCGGCATCGGTCGGCGATCCATTGATTTCAAGCACGCCCTCGCCCTCCTTCGCCGTGACGTTGGCGGCCTTGAGATGCTTGACGAGCGATTCGGAGATGGCCTTGCCAATGGCTTCGTTGTCGAAGGACACGTAGAAATCGACCTTGGCGTCGGGGACCGGCCGGTCATAGGCGATGACCTTGATGCCCTGCGACTGTGCCATCTTGACCAAGGACGCTGCAGCGGTGGAGTCGACGGGGTCGAGCACGATGACCTTGGCGCCCTGCGAGATCGCCGCGTTGAACTGCTGTTGCTGCCGCGCGGCATCGGCACTAGCGTTCTGGTAGATCACCTTGCAGCTCTCGCAGAGCTTCTTCATCTCTGCGGCAAAGCCCGGATAATCGTGTTGTTCGTAGCGGGTCGAGGCCTGGTCCGGCATCAGGAAGGCAACAGTTCCGTCCTTTACCTCGGCGGCCTGCGAGTGCATCGCCGTGGTGCCGAGCAGCGAGAGGGCCAGGGCCAGCCTGCCCGCATGTTTCGGGGAGAAGCTTTTCATTCGGACTTTCCTTTCCAGAACTGGAGTGACGTGGTTGATCCTTGGAGATGCGTGCTTCCGTCGCGGTCGGTGATTGAGTGCCGGTGCTGCGCGGCGAATTCCTGGACAAGCGATTCCTGTCGCGGGCTGCCATCGGCATGCCCACGTCATTCTTCCCGGTGTGGTCGTCCTCCTTTGCTATTTTCGCCGGCTAGGCCGCGCGGGCCGTATTGCTGTTTTGCGCGAGCAATCGCCTGAACCGCGAAGGCGGCATGCCTTTCTCGGCCAAGAACTGCCGGTTGAAATTGGAGAGATTGTTGAAGCCGACCTCGAAGCAGATGTCGGTGATGGACGCCTGCTCGTCGCTCATCAGGATCTGACAGGCGAGATTGATGCGGAGCCGCTTGACGTATTGCACCAGCGACATGCCGGTGTGCCGGCGGAAGGAACGCGAGAACGCGCTTTGCGACTGGCCTGCGATCGCCGCGAGCTCAGCTTCACCGAAAGGCTGCGTCAGGTTCTGCCGGATGAAGGCGAGCGCCTTGTTCATCCCTGCGGACATGTATCCCGAGGGGTCAGGCAAATAGTTCGGGCTGGAGAGCGGACGCGCGCTTCGGGCGCGGGAGAGCGTTCCCAGGATCATCAGGAACAGCTCGATCCGGCGCACACCGTTCGCCGCCGCGATCTCCTCCATCAGCGGAGCAATCTTGTCGCTGGTGCTGCGGGTGAAGAGCGCGCCGCGCCGCGAGAATTCCAGCAGCGCAGCAAGGCCCGAGAGCTCGGGCATGACCTTCGTGAGGTCGCCGATGAATTCCTCGCTGAACTGCAGGATGCGTCCGCGCAGCGGGATGGTGCTCCCCGGCGGCAGATCGCTCACCCAATTGTGCGGCAGGTTGGGGCCGGTCAGCACGAGATTGCCCGGCTCGAACTCGCCGATGAAGTCGCCGACGAAATACCGACCGCTGGTTGCCACGACCTGGTGCAGCTCGTATTCAGGGTGGAAATGCCAACGGACCGTGTGGAATGGGTAGCCGTGCGACCACGCCTTGAACGATTCGCCGCGCCGTATCTGGACAACTTCCAGGTCCGGTTCCATATCCGCTCCCTTCGGGCCGGTGCGGTTTTTGATGATCCGCCCCTGTCCCCTTATCGGCTGAATTGCTCAGCGCTTCCTCTCATTAGGGATCGTAGCGACCGGTATCCGGGCCCGCCACCACGATTTCAATATGCAACCGATACTTTTTTGATGTGCAGCACACGGCCCCGTAACCGGGGGGCCACACTCTCCGCGAAACGGCGCCCCACACGCACGGCGTTGCGCACAGCAGGTCACGATTGCGCGGAAGGCCTCCGGTGATTGAGGCTGATGTTGCCACTCGCGTTCAACCCACGGAATGAGCTGCGACGACCGCGGCCCTGCTCTTCAAAACGTACGCCCACAATGATCATGACTGGATTTTTATGGATCTCTCGGTGCACACGCCGCGCACACGCAGCTATCTAACCAATTGAAAACCCTAAACTCTCGCTCCAATCCATCATGGGCGAGTTTGAGCTAACTCCAGCAATCTATGACCTATTGGGGCCAATCATAGCAAGGTTCGTCCTACCAAAGACAATGCAGAAGACCGTCTTTCACCCTTGCCCCATGAGCCCACCGTGAAATGTCCAGGAGCGCCGAAAACATCCGGCTGCGCATTCATCGACGTCAGCAACGCCCGATGCCACATGACATTGCGCGGCAAATTCGAAGAGCCCGCCGGCGAAGACCAAGGGTGGTCTCAGCAAGGCACAGCTGAGGAAGAGCGAGGCGCAGCATCGCAGCCACTGCGAGCAAAAGCAGTGGGCTAAGATTGCCCCGTTTGGGTCATGTCGGAAATGGCCGGTGCTATGTGGATGGCTTGTGCGGTGACCATAAGAGCCTCCATTTCTTTGATTTCATCGCCGGACGGTCAGCAACATTTGCGAAGTGTCAATCGCATCTGAGCAGCCAACTGGCGATCCGTCTTCGCATTGAAATTTCCTTTGTGTGCAATCGGGCACGTCGTAGAACAGGCGCCAACTGAGGATGTTTCGCGATGCGAATTCTCTTTTGAGTTGATATGACATACGTCCGCATCGAAGTTTCTGCGGTCATACAAGGGCGTACGCCATGCTCGCGTGATGCAACCGAGGGCTGTTTGTTCGATGGTGCAGTGCGCTTCAGTACGTAGTTTTCCCTATTTTCTGTTTCCAGCTTGACGCACTTCGCATTCTCAGAAACATTCTCCAAAATTTTGCAGATCGCCAAACGCTTTTACTTCCATCCAACCGACGCAACATTTGAGCGCCGACACTGACAAAGCCAACCGGGTTTGGACAGCTAACCAATAAATTTTGGGGAGGGGCACAGCCATGTCAAATTCAGCCGCGATCATCGGTACGCCGACGAATTCGACCGTCACCGAAGACACCAATCTGCAGACGCTGGTTGCGGCGGGATCGATTTCGATTTCGGATGCCAATGCCGGGCAGGCGGCTTTCAAGACGACGGTCATCGCCGCTTCGGGCGATCTCGGCACCCTCACCATCGCTGCCAACGGCTCCTACGTCTACTCGGTAGCAGACAGCAAGGTGCAGTATCTCGGCGCCGGCGACACCAAGGTCGATAGCTTCACGGTCACCTCGCTCGACGGCACCCAGAAGCAGGTGGCCTTCACCATCTACGGCGTCAATGACACCGCCATCATCGGCACGCCGACCGTCGTCGACGTGGTGGAAGATGCCACCAGCCCCACCCTCAAGGCGACCGGCACGCTCTCGATTTCGGATGCCGATCAGAGCGAGGCCGCGTTCAAGACCGCCGTAATCTCGGCGTCAGGCAACCTCGGCAATCTGGTCCTGCAGAGCAACGGCAGCTACAGCTATTCGGTCGCCGACAGCGCCGTGCAATATCTCGGAGCCGGCCAGGTCAAGACCGATGTCTTCACGGTCACCGCGCTCGACGGCACCACCAAGCAGATCACCTTCAACATCCACGGCACCAACGACGCAGCCGTGATCGGAACGCCGACCCAGCACAACGTGGTCGAGGATGCCAGCCAGCCTACCCTGTCGGTTTCAGGGTCGATCTCGATCTCGGATGCCGACCAGGGTCAGGCCGCCTTCAAGACGACGGTGACGTCGGCCGCTGGTACGCTCGGCAACTTCGTCCTTGCAGCCAATGGCACCTATACTTACTCCGTCGCCGACAGCGCCGTGCAATATCTCGGCGCGGGACAGACCAAGGTCGATACCTTCACGGTCACCTCGCTCGACGGCACCACCAAACAGGTGTCCTTCACCATCCATGGCGTCAACGACGCCGCGATCATCGGCACGCCGACCGTGCACGATGTGACCGAGGACGCCACCAACCCGATCCTCTACGCGGTCGGCACCGTCTCGATCACCGACGCCGACCAGGGCGAGGCCGCATTCCAGCCGGCGCTGCTGGCCGGCAGCGGCAATCTCGGCGTGCTGATCATCGGCAGCGACGGCGCCTACATCTACGCCGTGCTCGACAGCGCGGTGCAGTATCTCGGCGCCGGCGATACCAAGGTCGATACCTTTACCCTGACGGCACTCGACGGCACCACCAAGCAGGTGTCGTTCACTATCCACGGGGCCAACGACGCCGCCATCATCGGCACGCCGACCGTGCATGACGTGACCGAAGATGCCAATCCCACCACGCTGACCGCCTCCGGCACCATTTCGATCTCCGACGCCGACCAGAACCAGTCCACCTTCAAGACCACCGTGACGGCCGCGGCGGGCACGCTTGGCGCACTCTCGATCGCGACCAACGGCGCCTACACCTATTCGGTTGACGATTCCAAGGTGCAGTATCTCGGCGCCGGGCAGACCAAGACCGAGACCTTCACGGTGACCGCCTACGACGGCACCCAGAAGCAGGTGTCCTTCACCATCCACGGCATCAACGATGCCGCAGTCATTGGCACTCCCAGCGTGCACGATGTCTATTCCGATCCGACCAAGTTCAGCTTGACCGCGACCGGCTCGATCTCGATCTCGGACGCCGATCAAGGCGAAGGAGCGTTCAAAACCACGGTGGTTTCGGCGGCGGGAAATTCCGGGCATCTGACGCTCGCGGCCGACGGCAGCTACACCTATTCCGTTGCGGAAAGCGTGGCGGCCCAGCTCGGCACCGGCGCTTCGAAGGTCGATGTCTTCACGGTCACCTCGCTCGACGGCACCACCAAGCAGGTCTCGTTCACCATTCACGGCGGGACCCCGGCGAACACGCCGGCAACGATCGGCGATCCCACCAACGCCAGCGTGACCGAGGACGTCGGCGGCAGCACGCTGACGGCATCCGGCACCATTTCGATCAGCGATCCCGACGCCGGCCAGGCCGCGTTCCAGACCACCGTTGCCCCGGGAGCCGGCAATATCGGCACGCTGTCGCTACAGAGCAACGGCAGCTACACCTACTCGGTCCTCGACAGCGCCGTGCAATATCTCGGCGCCGCTGACAGCAAGGTCGACATCTTCACCGTCAAATCGGTCGACGGCACGTCGAAGGTCGTCTCCTTCACGATCCATGGTGCCAACGACGCCGCCGCCATCGGCGCTCCGCAAACCCACGACGTCACGGAAGACAGCGGCGTTCAGCCCTTCGGCAACCTCGTCGCGTCAGGCCAGTTGACGGTGGTCGATCCGGACCAGAACCAGTCCTCGTTCCAGCCCGGCACCATCACGGGCGCCGGTAATCTCGGCACCCTGACGCTGGCGGCCGACGGCACCTACACCTACGCGGTTGCCGACAGCGCCGTGCAATATCTCGGCGCCGCTGACAGCAAGGTCGACACCTTCACCGTCAAATCGGTCGACGGCACGTCAAAGGTCGTCTCCTTCACGATCCATGGCGCCAACGACGCCGCCGCCATCGGCGATCCGCAAACCCACGACGTCACGGAAGACAGCGGCGTTCAGCCCTCCGGCAACCTCGTCGCGTCAGGCCAGTTGACGGTGGTCGATCCGGACCAGAACCAGTCCTCGTTCCAGCCCGGCACCATCACGGGCGCCGGCAATCTCGGCACCCTGACACTGGCGGCCGACGGCACCTACACCTACGCGGTTGCGAATTCCGCGACCCAGTCGCTCGCGGCTGGCGATACCCATATCGACAATTTCACCGTTCATTCGTCTGACGGCACCGCCAAGGTGATTTCGTTCAGCGTTCACGGCACCAACGATGCGGCCACCATCGGCGATCCGCAGGCGCACGACGTCACCGAAGACGCAACGACGCCGACCCTGTCGGTGTCGGGCCAGTTGACGATGAGCGATGCGGATCACGATCAGTCCGCCTTCGCCACCAATGTGGTATCGGCTGCGGGCAATCTCGGCCAGCTCACCATCACCGCCGACGGCCATTACACCTACAGCGTCAATAACGCTGCGGTGCAGGGCCTCGCGGCGGACGAGGTCCGGATCGAGACCTTCACCGTCTCCTCCGTCGACGGCACGCAAAAGCCTGTTGCGTTCACGATCCACGGCACCCAGGACGCCCCTGCCCTGCAAATCGCAACCGCCTCGGGCGCCGACGACGCCCCGATTTCGCTCTCCATTGCGGCCCATCTGGTCGACGATAGCGGCACGCTGGCGCCGATCGTCATCACCGGCATTCCGTCCGGCTATACGCTCAACCACGGCACCTTCTTCGACGGCGACGGCCACTGGGAGGTGCCCTCCGACGCCGCCACGCTGGCGACGCTTGCACTGATCCCCGGAGCCGACGCGCACCAGGACACGTTGGTGCTCAACGTCTCGGTCGCATCGATCGAAAACGGCCAACAGGCCTTCGCCTCGGGCCTGATGACGGTCAACGTCTCGGCAAGTCAGAGCGACTCCAGCGCCCGCGCGGTCGACGGCTACGTCGCCGGCGCGTTCGTGTTCGCAGACGCCAATGGCAACGGCACCTACGACACGGGTGAGGCTTCGGCCGTCACCAATGCCGATGGCAGCTTCACCCTGCACAACCCCCACGGCACCCTCATCATGTCCGGCGGGACCGACATTTCCACCGGGCTCGCCTTCTCGGGCACGCTCAAGGCGCCGGAGGGATCTACGGTCGTCACGCCGCTGACCACCCTGATCACGACCATCGCCGCGACCGGAGTCTCGACGGCCGATGCGACCAACCAGGTCGCAACCGCCTTCGGGATCGACCCGACCCATATCGACATCACGACCTACGATCCGGTCCCCGCCGCCGTCTCCGGCGACACGGCAGCGACCGCCGTGCTGTCGGCCGGCGTCCAGGTGCAGAGCACGATTGCGCAGATGTCCGCCGTCGGCGTTTCGTCGACGGATGTGGTCGCTGCGATCGCGGACGCCATCGCCAACCCCGGCAGCGTAACGCTCAATCCCGGCGAAACCATCCTGACCTCGAGCGCATCGGTCCAGTCGATCGCGACCAGCGCGGGCGTCAGCTCCGACGCCCTGACGACCGTGACCAGCGTAGTCCAGGCCGCCAACGCCAGCATCCAGGGCGCCCAGGACGTCACCACCATCGCCCAGGCGGCCCAGGTCGCCCAGGGCGACGCAACAGCCTCGCTCGCGGCCATCACCAACTTCGCCGACCCCAACCAAACCTCCGCGGTGACCCAGACCTATGTCGACAATCTGTCGACCCAGGTGAGCCAGGCGGTGGTCGCCAGTCCAGCCGGCCTCGTCCTCGGCACGTCGGGCAATGACGTCCTGACCGGAACGGCAGCCATCGACACCATCGACGGACGCGAAGGCAACGACCAGATCTCGGGCGGCGACGGTGCCGATCTGCTGTTCGGCGGAGCCGGCAACGACCGGATCGCCGGCAATGCCGGTAACGATCATATCGATGGCGGCGCTGGTTTCGATCGCGCGCTCTACACCGATGCGACCGGCGGCGTCACCATCAACATGGCCGCCGGCACCGCGTCGGGCGCGGGCGTCGACAGCGACACGCTCGTCAACATCGAAGGCATCGTCGGCAGTGCCTTCGCCGACACCTATGATGCGACCGGATTCACCGGGGTCTCCGGCATCCCGGGCTCCCCGATCGGCTACAACGAATTCGAGGGCGGCGGCGGCGACGATAGCATCACCGGCACCGTCAACGCCGAGGGCGCCTTCCTGACGCGGGTCTCCTATGTGAGCGCCACCGCCGGCGTGACCGTCGACCTCGCCGCCGGCACCGCCGACGGCGACGCGTCCGTCGGGCACGACACGTTCCACGGAGGCATCCAGTCGGTCTGGGGCTCGAGCCACGACGACATCTTGCGCGGCAGCAATAACGGCTTCGGCACCGTCGAAGTGTTCTCGGGCTTCGCCGGTAACGACACGTTCGACGGCCGCGGCGGCTTCGACCGCGCCGACTACAACCAGGATCCGACCACGACATCGGGCATCACGGTCCACCTGGCCGCCGGCACCGTCACGGGCGACGCCTCCGTCGGGACCGACACCCTGATCTCGATCGAAGCGGTCCGGGGTACCAATTTCGCCGACACCTATGACGCTACCGGGTTCTCCGGGACCAGCATCAATGCCGGATCGAACGGGACGTTCAACGAATTCACCGGTGGTGGCGGCAACGACACCATCATCGGCAACGGCAACACCCGCATCAGCTTCAACAATGCGACCGCCGGCGTGAGCGTGGACCTGCAAACCGGCGCGACGCCGGGCACGGGCACCGCCACCGGAGACGCCTCGGTCGGCACCGACACCTTCAGCGGCGTGAACGCTGTGCAGGGATCGATGTTCGACGACACGATCTACGGCAGCAACAACACGGCCGTGACCGAGACCTTCACCGGCAATGCCGGTAACGACTATATCGACGGCCGCGGCGGCTTCGACATCGCCAGCTACAACAACATCTACCTGTCGACCGGCAGCATCGCCGTCAACATGGCGGCCGGCATCGTCGTCGGCGATTCCTCGATCGGCACCGATACGCTGCGCTCGATCGAGGGCATCCAGGGCACGGTGAACGCCGACACCTACAACGCGACCGGGTACGGAGCGGCCGGCGCGTTCAACGTCGGCAACAACGGCACATTCAACCAGTTCGAGGGCCTGGGCGGCAACGACATCATCACCGGCAACGGCAATACCCGCGTGATCTACGCCAATGCCACGGCGGCGGTCACGGTGGACCTGTCGCTCGGCACGGCTCACGGGACCGCGGCGGGCGATCTGGCGGCGATCGGGACTGACAGCTTCACCGGCGTCTTCAGCGTAACCGGCTCGGCCTTCGCCGACACCCTGATCGGCAGCGCCGGCAGCGACATGTTCGTCGGCAACGGCGGCAACGACCAGATCAACGGCGGTGCCGGCGGCGACATCGCCATCTATTCCGGAACCAAGACTCAGTATTCGATTTCGACCGACGGCGCCGGCCACGCCACGGTGACCGACAACGTCGCCGGACGCGACGGCACGGATACGCTGACCAACGTCGAAGCGTTGCAATTCACCAACGGCACCGTCCTGATCACGTCGGGCAGCGCCGCGAACCCCGTCGACCTCTCCGACACCAGGCTGTACTTCAACGCGGCCACCAATCCGTTCACGTCGGCGACCGGATCGGCCGACGATTACGTCAAGATCAACCAGGGCCTGTCGGGCCACCTCATCGACCTCGGCGCCGGCGCGAACGACACCGTGATCCTCGGCGTCACCGGCGGCTACAACCTCAACCTCGCCAATGTCGAGTATCTCGTCGGTACCGCCGGCGACGATTTCGTCGGCTTCGCCTCCAACGTCAACGGCCTGACCATCGACATGGGTGGCGGCAACGACACCGTCAATCTGGCCAACGGCTCGAACTCCGTCAGCGCGAGCAATATCGAGAACCTGAACGGGAGCGACTTCGCGACCGGCAGCCTCTCCAACGACACGCTGAGCCTGCTCAACAACGTAACTGGACTGTCGGTCAACCTCGCCAACGGCATCAACACGCTGAACCTCGCCGCCGGCGCCAACGCCTTCGTCAACATCTTCAGCGTCGATACCATCAACGGTACGGCTTCCGACGATTCCTTGTCGATCGCCAATGGCCTATACTCGCCGAACAACGATGTATCGATCGATCTCGGCGCCGGCAACGACACGCTGACGGTCAGCTCGCAATTTGGAGGCTTCGCGCTCCACAATGTCGAGCATATGGTCGTCACGTCGGCCAATGCCTTCTACACCCTGACCAACGACCAGAGCGGCCTCGCCATCGACTTCGGCGGCGGCAATTCGGGCCTGCAAATCGCGGCTGGAAGCAACAGCCTCGCGCTGACCGGACTCCAGAACGTTGGCACCGGCGACTATATCGGCGGCACAGGCTCCGCCGCGTCCGACGACACGCTGACGCTGCTGAATGATGTCAGCAACCTGACCGTCAATCTGCAAGAGGGCAACAACACCCTGAACCTTGCGGCCGGGACCAATTCGATCACCGCCTTCAACGTCCAGCACATCTACGGCACGGCGTCGGACGACGTCCTGACCATGCTGAACGACGCCGGCGGCGACACCATCGACCTCGGTGCCGGCAACGACACGCTGAATCTGACCGGCTTCACCGGTGGTGTCACCGTCGCCAATGTCGAACACGTCAACGGCAGCAGCCAGACCGACTTCATCACCATCGCCAACGCGTCAGGCACCACGACCGTGACCGGCGGCGTCGGCAGCGACGTCATCACGGCGAGCGCCGCGACCGACATTATCCGCTACACCGATGCATCCGATTCCTCCACGATGACCGGCGAGGACACGATCAACAATTTCGATGCCGCGCACGACCAGTTCCTGCTGGACGGCGTCGCAGGTCTCGCAGGCTCGGTGCACTTCATGGCATCGGGCGTGCTCGACGGCTCGCCCGCGACACCGCATACCGAGGCGATCCTCGCCAATGTCGACGGCCAGACCCAGCTCCAGATCGACGTCGACGGCAACGGCACGATCGACGGCAGCGACATCGTGGTCGTCATGAACGGCCTCACCGGCTCGCTAAGCGATGCCAACTTCGCGGTGATCGCGCCGAACCACGCACCGACCGACATCGCGATTTCCAACGCGACCGTTGCGGAGAACAGCCCCGCCGGCACCGTCGTCGGCACGCTGTCGGACACCGACCCGGACGCCGGCGACGGCGCCGCCTTCACGCTGACGAACAGCGCGGGCGGCCTGTTCGCGATCTCGAACGGCAACCTCGTGACCACGGCACCGCTCGACTTCGAGCAGGCGGCCTCCTATCAGGTCGTCGTGCAGGTCGCCGATACCGCGGGTACCACCTTCAGCAAGACGCTTCAGATCGGCGTCACCAATGTGAACGAGGCTCCGACCGACGTCACCCTGACGAACGCGTCCGTTCTGGAGAATTCGCCCGCCGGCACCATCGTCGGTAGCCTCGCGGCAATCGATCCGGATGCGAACGATTCTGCCACCTTCACCCTGCCGAATGATGCCGGCGGCCTGTTCGCCATCGCCAACGGCAATATCGTCACCACTGCCCCGCTCGACTACGAACAGGCAGCCTCGCACCTGGTCACCGTCCGCGCCACCGATGCCGGTGGGCTGTCCTTCGACAAGACCTTCACCATCGCCACTGGCAACGTCAACGAGGCGCCGACCGCCGTGCTGCTGTCCAACGCCTCGGTTGCGGAGAACAGCGCGGCCGGCGCCGTCGTCGGCGCCCTGTCGGCGATCGATCCGGATGCGGGCGACAGCGCCACCTTCACGCTCACGGACAATGCCGGCGGCCTGTTCGCGATCTCGAACGGCAATCTGGTCACCACCGCCGTGCTCGACTTCGAGCAGGCGGCCTCCCACCAGGTCACGATCCGTGCCACCGATTCCGGCGGATTGTCCCACGACACGACGTTCACCATCGCGACGACCAACGTCAACGAGGCGCCGACCGCCATTTCACTGTCCAACGCCACCGTGCCGCAGGGAACGGCCAACGGCACGGTTGTCGGCACACTCTCGGCGGTCGACCCGGATGTGGGCGATAGTGCAACGTTCTCGCTGCTCGACAATGCCGGGGGCCAGTTTGCGGTCAGCGGCAACAGTCTGGTGGTTGCGGGCGCACTGTCCGCTGGCCCACAGCAGGTGGTCGTGCGCGACACCGATTCCGGAGGGCTCACCTTCGACAAAACCATCACGATCAGCGTCACGACGGGCGCACTCGTCGTCGGAGATGCCAGCAACAATAATCTGGTTGGCACGGCCGGCGACGACACCATCCAGGGCCTTGGCGGCAACGACAAGCTACAGGGGCTCGGCGGCAACGATACGCTGGACGGCGGCCAGGGCTTCGATCGGGCGATCTATACCGACGCCACCAGCGCCATCACCGTCAACCTTGCCGCGGGTACGGTGACCGGCGGATCAGGCTCGGACACGCTCGTCAACATCGAGGCCATCGTCGGCAGCGACTTCGCTGACACGATCAATACGTCCGGGTTCCTCGGCGACAGCGGTATTGCGGGAAATCCGCTCGGCCTCAACGAGATCGAAGGCCGCGGCGGCAACGACACCATTATCAGCGATGCCAACAGCCAGGGGGCGCCGATGACGCGCCTCTCCTATGTCAGCGCAGCCGCAGCCGTGACGGTCGACCTCGCGGCCGGAACCGCCCACGGCACCGCCGCAGGCGATACGGCGAATGTCGGCACCGATACCCTCGTCGGATCGGGCTTTGCTGCCGTGATCGGCTCCGCCTTCGCCGACACCCTCCTCGGCAGCAACAACGCCAGCGGCACGGTCGAGATATTCGACGGCCGCGGCGGCAACGACACGCTCAATGGGCGCGGTGGTTTCGACCGCGCCGACTATGCGCTCGACCCGGCAACGGCGTCCGGTATCACGGCCAACATGGCAGCCGGAACCGTGACCGGAGACTCCACGATCGGGACAGATACGCTCGTTTCCATCGAATCCATCCGCGGCACCAATTTCGTCGACACGTACAATGCCGTCGGCTTCTCGGGATCCGGTGTCAATCCCGGCTCCAACGGTACTTTCAACGAATTCAACGGCATGGGCGGCAACGACAGCATCACGGGCAACGGCAACACGCGCCTTGCCTTCGTCAACGCCACCGGCGGAGTGACGGTCGACATCGCGGCCGGAACCGACTCGGGTGACGCCTCGACCGGCAGCGACACCTTCTCCGGCGTCAACGCCATCCAGGCTTCGATGTTCGACGACACCCTGCTCGGCAGCAACAACGCCACCGGTACCGAAACCTTCACCGGTCTCGCCGGCAACGACTACATCGATGGCCGCGGCGGCTTCGACCTCGCGAGCTACAACAACATCTACTTCTCGACTGGTCCGGTGACCGTCAATATGGGCGCGGGAACAGCCACGGGCGATGCGTCCATCGGTAACGACACGCTGCGTTCGATCGAAGCGATCCAGGGCACCAATTTCAACGATTCATACGACGCCAGCACATTCGGCACCGCCGGAGCCCTCAATATCGGCAACAACGGCACGTTCAACCAGTTCGAAGGTCTCGGCGGTAACGACACCATCGTGGGTAACGGCAACACCCGGGTGATCTACAGCAGCGCTGCTGCCGGGGTGACGATCCACCTCGCCGCCGGCACTGCGACGGGAGATGCCTCCGTCGGAACCGATACCTTCTCCGGCGCCAACAGCGCGACCGGAAGCCAATTGGCCGACACCTACGACGCGACCGGATTCACCGATAGTGGCACCTTCAATAGCGGCACCTTCAACCTGTTCGAGGGCCTCGGCGGTAACGACACCATCACCGGCAACGGTAACACACGCATCGCCTATGCGCAGGCGGCGGCCGCCGTGACGGTCGACCTGTCGCTCGGGACCGCACATGGCACGGCCGGCGGCGATCTCGCCAATGTCGGTACCGACACCATCACCGGCGGCGTCAATTCCGTCCAGGGATCGAACTTCAACGACACCCTGATCGGCGGCGGCGGCAATGAGTTGTTCTTCGGCGGCGGCGGTAGCGACACGATCAATGCCGGCGGCGGCAACGACCAGATCACCGGCCAGGCCGGCGCCGACACGATCGATGGTGGTGCCGGAACCGACATGGCCATCTATACCGGTCCCTCCTCGGCCTACACCATCACGACCCTCGCAGGCGGACAGATCCAGGTCGCGGATTCCAATTCCGCCCGGGACGGCACCGACGTTCTCACCAATGTCGAGGTTCTCCAGTTTAGCGACGTCACCACCCTGCTCGCCTCGGGGACAGCAGCCAACCCGATCGACATCTCGAGCATGGGCCTCGGAGCCAACGGCAACGCCATCCACGGAACGGCAGGCGACGACTACCTTATGGTTGGAGGCAGCAGCTTCGGGCATCCGATCGATCTCGGCGCTGGCAACGACACCGTGATCCTGGCGACCGGTGGCGCCTCACTCACCTTGACCAACGTCGAAAACGTCCTCGGCAGCAGCGGCGACGACTTCATCAGCCTGACCAACAACGCCAACGGATTGTCGATCGATGGCGGCGCGGGCAACGACTTTGTCAGTCTCGCCAACGGCCTCAACTCACTCACCGTCCACAACGTAGAAAACGTGAACGGCAGCGATTTCTCCGGTAGCTCGGACGATACGCTGACGCTGCTGAACGACGTCACCGGCGTTTCGGTTAACCTGGGCAACGGCAACAACACGCTGAATCTCGCCGCAGGCGCCAACTCGCTGGTCGACATCTTCAATGTCCAGCACATCAACGGAACGTCATCCGATGACGTGCTGAAGGTGACTGACGGCGTCTTCGGGCCGAACAACAATTCGATCATCGATCTCGGTGCGGGTGACAATACTCTGAACTTCAGCTCTGGCGGCCTATCGCTGACCGTGTTGAACATCCAGCACATCAACGGCAACGCGCTGGACGACTTCGTGCAGCTCAACAACGATGTGTCGGGCATCGCCATCGATCTCGGCGGCGGTAACGACACGCTCATACTGGCCAGCGGCACCAACTCCGTTGCGGTCAGCAACGTCGAATCCATCAGCAGCAACGACTTATCGGGCGCGCCGTCCGACGACACACTGACATTGCTGAACGACGTCACCGGCGTCTCGGTTAACCTCGCACAGGGCAACAACACGCTGAACCTCGCCGCCGGCGTCAACTCGCTCGACAGCTTGTTCAATATGGCGCAGCTGAACGGAAGCGCTTCCGACGACACGCTGACCGTGACGCAACAGTCGTTCGGAACGGTGTTCGACATGGGCGCCGGCAACGACACCATCAACTTCCAATCGACCGCTGGCGGCGTCACGGTCGTCAATACCGAGACCGTCAACGGCAGCGCCGGCAACGACTTCATCACCATCGGCACCGGCGCGACCGCCACGACGATAACCGGCGGGGCCGGCGCCGACATGATCACCGTCGGGTCCTCGGCCGTGAACTTCAACTTCAACGCCGTCGGCGACTCGCAGACCGGCAATGGCGATACCATCGTCAATTTCGATGCAACCAGCGACACGTTCACGTTCAAGAACATGACCGGGCCGAATGGATTCACCGGAGCGGTTCACTTCGTCGGCACCGGGACGTTCGACGGAACGGCGCAAGCTCCGCAATCCGAGGCGCGCGTCGACAATGCAAGCGGGAATGCAACCCTTCAGATCGACGTCAATGGCGACGGCGTGTTGGATGCAAACGATGTCGAGATCCACCTGACCAACTACGTCGGAACGCTGCACGATTCGAACTTCATCCTGGCCTAGGGGACGCCGAACTTCCGCACCCTGCCCACACCTGATGTGCCTCGCCGAAATGCGGGCCGCGTAGAGATCGACGATGATCCGTCCTGCGGTTGCGCGGGAGGGTCAACGAACTCCGCGCTTCATTGATAAACTGCCTCCCTGCGCCCACCCATTGCGCAGCGGTTTCCAGCGCCTTAAGACGTCTGCGCTCATATGCTGTCGTAAGATTTTTCTAGATCTCCCGGTGCACGTCGTGCACACGCCGGCGTCTAACCAATTGTAAAACTTGAACTCTCGTTCCAATCCATCATCGGCGCGGTGGCAAATTTGCGGTCCAAGCTATTCATCTTATTGAGGTATTTTAACTCCGATCAGCCCTTTATGTGATTGGACCGACTGAGAATTCTCGTTTGACGAGGCTTCCGTAGATTGGCTCTTCTAGGACGATATCTGCATGAATTGGAAGCGGAAATCGCCTCTTCGGATTATCAGTGCACACGTCGCGTGCGCGGGAGCGGGAGTGCACACGTCACCCGAATGGCGTATGTCAGAGATCCTGGAGAGCGATGGCTTCGGTTATACTCATTCAGCGATGTGAGTATAAATCGCATGCATATGCTGCGCCCATTCAATCGCGGGCCATTCATTGACCGGCCAAACCCAGATTTTTGCCCCGATATTTGACCGCTGGCACGCTAATGCTAATGAAACACCGTTATGCGCCGAATGAATACGAACGAACTCGAAAGGCAGGCAAAGGGGGTGGCCGCCCTGATGCGCATGCTTGCCAATGAGCATCGTCTGCTCATCGTCTGCAAGCTCGTCGAATATGGCGAAATCAGCGCTACAAGTTCAACTGGGAGAGGCCGTTCCTCGACGGCGGCAAGAATTCCTATTTCGAGAACTCCTTCGTCAACATCGAGACCATCATGAAGCGGCTGGGCCAGGAGCACGGCGTGCGCTTCGCGTTCGAGTGCTACGACCTCGGAGCAGCGCTTTGAGGATGGCAAGCTGCACACCGTCAGAGAGGCCGGCATCGTTTGCGCATACGGTACCTGTCTCCCCGGCCACCGGCAATCTTTGGCCAAGCAGGGAGAGACGGCGCAGCAGCAAGTCTACCTGACCACGCCCGGTATCGGGCCGAGCGGGCCGCGGCATGCGCACGGCGCACCGGGAGGCGCCGGAGGAGCGCGGCAAACGATCGGAGGTGGTCCCGGAGGACCGGGAGGAAATGCCACGCAACGCAGGCGCATGGGCCTTGGCGGCGGTGGAGGCGGCGGCGATCCGAAGCCGGGCGGGCCAGGCGGCGGAGGCGGCGGCGGGAACGGTTGGGCCGAAACGCCGCTCGCCGCGCAGAACGCGATCATCAATGCCAAGGTCAGTCTACGCATGTCGTCACTCCTCGCGACTTCCGCCGCAGATTGCCACAAGCCTTCGTCCTCTCAAGCGTCCACACCTCTCGGGAAACATCGCGCAATGCTTTCGCAAGTACAGAAACATTTGCCCAGCCGAAGCCCGGCCGAACGCGACGATGTTGCAGCTTAGAACGACGTCCCTCCCCCGAATCTGAACTGCTGGACGGTGTCGTATTTTCCCTTGGTCAGCGGGATGGCGTAGTCGAAGCGCAGCGGACCGAAGGGCGATTGCCAGATCAACCCGACGCCGACGGAGCTTCTGATGACCTTGCTGTCGTCGTATTGCAGCCCGCAGGTGGGACACGCCGCCGAATTGACCTCGCCCGTGGCGCTCCAGGACGTCGGCCCCTGATAATCCCAAAGCGAGCCCGCATCGGCATAGACCGCGCCCTTCAGCCCCACCTCCTTCGGCAGGAACCAGAACGGCATTTGCAGTTCGGCCGATGCACCCCAGTATTTCGTTCCGCCGAGCGCATCGCCGGTCGCACCGAAACTGGCGTAGGAGATGTCGCGCGGGCCGATGCCATTGGACGCGAAGCCGCGGACGAGGTTCGGACCCATCTGGAAGTGATCCAGCATGCGGAGATCCTTGTCGCCGACTTTGTTGAGCACCCCGCCCTGCAGATGCAGGAGCCCGACGATCTCAGCCACCAGCGGCGCGTAGTATTTTCCGTCAACGGCGGTCTTGAGGTAGCTGACATTGCCGCCGACTCCAGCAAAATCCTGCCGCCAGTCGATCAGCAGTCCGTCCGTCGGGTTCTTGTTGTTGTCGAGCGTATTGTAAGTCAGCGTGTAGCCGACGGCCGATGTCCAGGACGCGCCGTCCGACAACTCCTTGCGCACGGGCAACGACGACTCGCCGTCGCCATAGCAGCCGTAGCCGTAATACGAGGAGTCGCTGGAATAGACGGGATCAACGCCGCCAAGCACGTTCTTGATGTAGGCGGGCGTCGGATTGTAGGCCAGCGAGGCATTCGACGCATTGTTGTTGCAGTTGTTGTAGGCGCTCGAAAGCTCGATGCGCTGCTGGTAGAGCGAGTAGCGCAACTGCAGCGACGTATCCTCGCGCAAGGCGAGGCCAACGCGCGGCGAGAGCCCCAGCGTGGTCACGCCGTAACTGGTGTAGCTGTTCGCCTTTTGCTGGCGATAGGACAAGTCGAGCCCAAGCGCGATCCTTTGCTCGAGCAAATAGGGCTCGACGAAGGAGAGCGTCACGCCCCGGGAATATTGGCCGTAGGTCACCGACGCCTTTCCGTAGAGCCCGCGCCCGAAAAGGTTACGTTCGGAGATGCTGACCTCCGCCAGCGCGCCGTCGGAGGTCGAGTAACCGCCCGAGATCGAGAAATCGCCGGTTGACTTCTCCTCGAGATCGACGATCAGGATCACGCGGTCGCTGGAGGAGCCCGGCTCCGTGGTGATCTTGACCGACTTGAAGAAGTCGAGGTTTTTCAGCCGCCGTTCAGCACGGTCGACCAGCGCGCGGTTGTAGGCATCGCCCTCGGAGAGGTCGAATTCGCGGCGGATGACATAGTCGCGCGTGCGGGTGTTGCCGCGAACGTTGATCCGCTCGATGTAGGTGCGCGGCCCTTCGTCGATGGAGAAGACAACGGACACTGTTTGGGCCTCGAAGTTGCGGTCGCCGGTCGGACGCACGACGGCAAAGGCAAAGCCTCTGCGCGACGCCTCGATCTGCATCTCCTCGACCGACTTCTCGAGCAGCTCGACATTGTAGAGCGAGCCTGCATTGACCCGGGAATAGGAGCGTAACGCGGCCGAATCGAAATTTGGCACGGTGGAACGAAACTCGACCGATCCGACGCGGTATTGCTGGCCCTCCTCGATCTTGAACGTGACGAGAAAACCCTTGCGCTCGGGATCGTATTCGGTGAGTGCAGCCACGACCTGTGCATCGGCAAAGCCGTTCTTCAAATAGAAGCGGCGGATCAGGTCGCGGTCGGCCTCCACCCTGTCCGGATCGAAAACGTCGTTGTTGCCGAGGAAGCTCAGGAGATTGCCCTCATGCGTCTTGATGACGTCACGCAGCCGTGCGGCTGAATAGCTGGTATTGCCGATGAACTCGATCGACTTGACGCCGGTCTTGCCGCCCTCCTGGACCGTGAAGATGAGATCGACGCGATTGTTCGGCTGCTCCACGATTTCGGGCGTGACGCGCACGTCATAGCGGCCGGAACGCCGATAGATCTCGGCGATCCGCAGCGTGTCCGACTGCACGATCGCGCGCGAGAACGTACCGCGCGGCTTGGATTGCACCTCCGCGGACAATTGCTCGTCCTTGATCTTCTTGTTGCCTTCGAAGGCAACGCGGCCGATGACAGCGTTCTCCACCACCGAAACCACGATCTGCATGCCCGCGCGCCTGATCTGGACGTCCTGGAAGAGCCCCGTGCCGATCAACGCCTTCAGGCCATCGTCGATCGCGGCCTGGTCGAGCCGGCCGTCCGGAGTGCTCTTGAAGTAGGAGCGAACGGTCTCGGCCTCCACGCGGCGATTGCCCTCGACGACGATACTCTGCGACACCTGAGCGCCCGCGGCTGTCGGCAACCCAACCATGACAACGCAGGCCGCCATCGCGATCCCGCAGATCGCGGCCGCGATCGCCCAATTTCGCCAAACCTTCATTCCACACCTCACGAGCAACTGACCGCTCTGAGACGAAAACGCTGTGGCGGTGGTGTGGCTCGAAAGTTGCTGGATCGTTGCTAACGATTTGGATTTATCGCCGCGACGGACACGCCCGAACAGGCCTGCACGAGGGCCCGCAGAACGCTCTTCAGCAGCAGAGGCGGCTGCAACGCGCGTCCTGCGCGATCGCTTGTCGGTTTGGGCGGGCAACGTCCCGCAACAAGTGAGCGATTTACTTGATCGCCCGCCGGTGCGAGAGGCCGCGAAGGCTTGGTCAATTCCGGAGAGACAAACGTGATCTCGATCGCACGCCCGACAAGAATTTCGGCCCTCATTGCTACGCTCGTCGCGTCGCTCGCGGCAATCGATGGTGCAACGGCAGCCGAGCGAAAGCAGCGGGAGAATGCCGATGTCTACGCCTACGGGCCTCGCGGCCCCAACCGCTCGTACCAGGCCGGACCGCACACGCGCATCTATGTCACCAAGAGATCCTGGCTGGACGGCGGGACCGAGGTGCTTCCCGGCGAGCGCAAGTTCACCGACTACGCATTTCCTCCGGGGATCTCATTTGCGCGCCAGAACAATAACCGGCCGCTCGACTGGCAGCCGCTCTATCCGGCTTTCGACCTCGGCGGCCTCTCCCCGGGATTTCCGTTCTAGGCAGCGGCGCAGAAGCAGCCGGCGAGGCCAGGCATGCGCCTCGTCTCGGCTCCGTACAAGTCGCAATCGCTGTTTACATTCAGCAACATTCCGCCTGCTGAAAGGCCATAGTGAGCGTGCTACTGGCCCTCATTCCGGTCCGGCAACAGGCCGACCTCGCTCTTCAAGCGCCAGAATGCGGTTCGATTTTCATCCGCATTCCCACGACATGGACGCCAGCCGTTTCGATGCCCTTTCAGCCGACCGCAACAGACTTGCCCTCGAGAAAGGAGCGGCATCAGCAGAGCGCCTGCCCGGGACTGACCTCGCCAACCAAGCGCTTGTGCGGCGCCGTCATCGTTACGAGCCTGCTCGCCGGCTGCGCCGTCGGGCCGGACTATATGGGGCCGCCTCGCGTGACGCTGCCGACCCAATGGGCCAACGCGCCCCGGCACCAAAGGGGCACCGGCGAATTCGGACGATGGTGGTTTCGTCTGCGCGACTCCCTGCTCACCCAGCTCATCGGCGAAGCAGTGGAAGCAAATCCGAGCCTCGCGAAGGCAAAGGCATCGGTCCGCGAGGCGCGAGCCACGGTTGCGCAAACCGCATCGGGCTTGTTCCCGTCGGTCACCGGGTCGGGTTCGGTGACTGACAACAAGACCAGCAGCGCAGGATCTTCTGGCGTCGCCATCGGAACGTCCCCCTACACCTTGTACCAGGCGGGTTTCGACGCGAGCTGGGAGCTCGATCTGTTGGGCGGCACACAGCGCAACATCGAGGCCGCGATTCGCTCCGAACAGTCGGCCGAAGACGAGCTGAGATATAGCCTCGTCACCCTGCTCGGCGACGTCGCCGCCTACTATGTCGATGCACGCGGCTATCAGGCGCGCATCGCGCTCGCGAGGCGAACGGCCGCTTCGCAGCGCGACACCGAGCGTTTAACGCGCACGAAATACGAGGCCGGCAGCGCCACCGCCGTCGATCTCGCCAAAGCCTCGGCCCAGGCGGCCAGCACGGAAGCCAACATTCCGACCTACGAGGCGGCCCTCGCCGCCGATACGCATCGCCTCGGCATCCTGCTCGGCCGCGCTCCGACTGCAGTATCGGGCCTCTTCGCAAAATCGGCGCCGGTCCCCGCGCCGCGCATGCCGCTACCGACGGGAGTTCCCGCTGATCTCCTGACCAACCGGTCGGACGTCGCGAGCGCCGAACGCAAGCTTGCGCAGGCCACCGCAAAAATCGGCGCCGCCGAGGCTGACCGCTATCCCAGCATCTCGCTGACGGGATCGGTGGGGACATCGGCGATTCGCGCCGGCGACCTCGCCAAATATTCCAGCGTGAGCTGGTCGGTCGGCCCCTCCATCACCGTGCCGGTGTTCGACGCCGGTAAGCGCTACGCGACCGTCAGGATCGCCGAGGCGCAGCGGGACCAGGCCTTTGCCACCTTCCATTCGACCCTGCTGTCCGCGCTCGAAGACGTCGAGAATGCGCTGGTGGCGCTCTCGCGCGAGAAGGCACGCGCCGGCAAGCTAGCGGAAGCGGCGAAAAACTATCGTGAGGCCGCACGGCTCTCGCGCTCGCTATTCGAGACCGGATCGTCGAACTTTTTGGATGTGCTTGACGCCGAACGCTCGCTCTATTCGGCCGAAGACTCGCTGATCCAAAGCCAGGTCGCCATCGCCAAGTACTATGTCACGCTGGCCAAGGCGCTCGGCGGCGGGTGGGTCGATCCGGTCGATGCCGCGACGCCGCTGATCGTCGACGCCAATACGGGGCCGCACGCCCGGGAGGCCCTGCGATGAACATCCTTGCCAGGGGATCGCGAACATGGCTCGCGCTGGCGTGCCTCCTCACCGCGATCGGCGTCGCCGCCGCCGTGCATTTCCGCAGCGGATCGGCGAAGACGACGGCGTATATCACCGCACCGGTGACGGTCAGCGACCTGCGGGAGGAAGTGCTCGGCAGCGGAACGCTGAAACCTCTGCGGCTCACGGCGGTCGGCGCCCAGGTGTCCGGTCGCATCACGTCCCTGAACGTGCGCGTCGGCGATACCGTGAAGGCGGGCGACGTCATCGCCCAGATCGACCCCGTCACCAAGCAGAACGACCTTCGCAATTCGGAGGCCTCGCTGAACAATTATCGCGCCCAGAAGGTCGAGAAGGAAGCGACGCTGGTCCTGGCCGAGGCCAATCTGGCGCGCCAGCAGGCCACCCTTGCGCAGCGCGCGACCTCCCGCAGCGATTACGACAACGCCGACGCCACCGCGAAGCAGACCCGCGCGCAGATCGCGGCGCTGGAGGCGCTGATCGCGGGCGCCCAGGCGGCGGTCGAGACCGCCAGGGTCAATCTCGACTACACCCGTATCACCGCCCCGATCGACGGAACGGTTCTTGCCGCCGTGGCTCAGGAAGGACAGACCGTCAACGCGGTGCAGTCGGCACCGACCATCGTCGTGCTCGGCCAGCTCGAGACCATGACCGTGCGCACGGAGATCTCGGAGGCCGACATCGTCAAGGTGCAGCCGGGACAGGCGGTGTATTTCACCATCCTCGGCGACCAGGACCACCGCTACGAGGCGACACTGGAGCAGATCGAGCCGGCGCCGGAATCGATCAAGAGCGATTCGAGCTTCTCCTCCAGCTCGACGAGTTCGACGTCGAGCTCGTCGTCGTCGAGTTCCACCAGCACCGCCATCTACTATATCGGCGTGTTCAAGGTGCCGAACCGCGAATTGCGGCTGCGCACCTATATGACCGCGGAGGTCCATATCGTCATCGGCGAGTCCAAGCGCACCAAGACGATCCCCGCGCTGGCGCTGACGCGGCAGCCTGACGGCCGTAACACCGTTCGCGTGCTGGACACATCCGGCGAGGTCCGCCAGCGCGATGTGAAGATCGGGCTCAACGATCGCACCACCGTGGAAGTCAAGTCCGGCCTCAGCGAGGGCGAGCACGTCATCACCGGAGAATCGTCGAACAGTGGGCCGACCTCCCGCGGCTTCCCGCAAGGTGGCCCGCCAGCGGGATCGTGACATGACCGAACCGATTCTGGCGCTCAGCCACATTTGCCGCGAGTTCATGACCGGCGACACCAAGGTCGCCGCGCTCGCGGACGTGACGCTGGACATCGATCGCGGCGAACTCGTCGCCGTCATCGGCTCCTCCGGATCGGGCAAGTCGACACTCTTGAATATCCTGGGCTGCCTGGATCACGCGACCTCCGGCAGTTATCGCGTCGCCGGCGAGGACGTCGCGGCGCTCGACGCCGACGCCTTGGCCGCGCTGCGCCGCGAGCACTTTGGCTTCATCTTCCAGCGCTACCATTTGCTCTCCGAACTGTCGGCGCTCGAAAATGTCGAGATCCCCGCGGTCTATGCCGGCGATACCGCGAGCGAACGGCAGGCGCGGGCCGAACGCCTGCTGGCCCGGCTCGGCATGGCCGAGCGGCGCGGTCATCGGCCCAACCAGCTCTCCGGCGGCCAGCAGCAGCGGGTCTCGATCGCGCGCGCCCTGATGAACGGGGCCGAGGTCGTACTCGCGGACGAACCAACCGGTGCACTCGATCGCCGCAGCGGCGAAGAGGTCCTGAAAATCCTGGTGGAGTTGCATCGCGAGGGAAAGACGATCATCATCGTCACGCACGATCCCGAGGTCGCCAAGCGTGCCAACCGCGTCATCGAGTTGCGCGACGGTCTTGTTGTTTCGGACAAGCGCACCGACGCCGCCGTGGCGACGGCGGCTGCCTCCCTCCCCGCTGACAAGCCTGACACAAGGTCCAGCCGTTGGTCCGGCCTCGCCTTCCGCTTCCGGGAGACGCTGCGGATGGCCCTACTCTCGATGGCGGCGCACCGGCTGCGCTCGTTCCTGACCATGCTCGGCATCATCATCGGCATCGCGGCCGTGTCCTCCGTCGTCGCGCTCGGCAACGCCTCGCAGAACAAGGTGCTGTCCGATATCTCGAACCTCGGGACCAACACGATCGAGGTGTTTCCCGGCAAGGACTTTGGCGACGCCCGAGCCGGCAAGATCAAGACGCTGGTCCTCGACGACGCCCGTGCGCTGGACCGCCAGACCTTCATCGCCGGCGTCACGCCGACCGTCTCGACCAGCACGACGGTGCGCTACCGCGACCGCGAATCCAACGTGCTGGTGAACGGCGTCGACCGCAGCTACTTCCAGGTCAAGGGCACCAAGATCGCGGCGGGTGCGCTGTTCGACGCTGTCGCCGTCCGCAACATCGAGCGTCAGGCCGTCATCGACGACAACACAAGAAGGACATTCTTCTCCGACGATCAGAACGCCGGCATCGGCCGCGTGATCTGGGTCGGCAAGGTGCCATGCCGCGTCGTCGGCGTGATCGCCCAGCAGCAGGGCGGTTTTGGCTCCAACCAGAACCTCTCCGTCTATCTTCCTTACACGACCGTGCAGGCCCAGTTCACCGGCGATCGCTCCCTTCGCAGCGTCCTGCTGCGCGTCAGCGACGAGGTCTCGACCGACCTTGCGCAGGAGGCGGTCACCACGCTGCTCACGCGGCGCCACAGCACCAAGGATTTTGTGATCCTCAATACCGACGACATCCGCCGCACGATCACCAGCACGACGCAGACCCTCGCCTTCCTCGTGGCGGCGATCGCCGTCATCTCGCTCGTCGTCGGGGGTATCGGTGTAATGAACATCATGCTGGTGTCCGTATCCGAACGGATCGGCGAGATCGGCGTGCGCATGGCCGTCGGCGCAAGACGGGAAGACATCCTCCAGCAGTTCCTCGTTGAGGCGACTCTGATCTCGTCGCTCGGCGGGATCGCAGGGATCCTGATCGCAGTCGCGCTGGGCGCGCTCCTCAACCTTCTCCTGCCGGGGTTCCAGGTCTCCTATTCGACCTTCTCCATTGGCGCCGCCTTCTTGACGTCGACGGCGATCGGGATCTTCTTCGGCTATTTCCCGGCGCGGCGCGCCGCATCCTTCGATCCGGTGGTAGCCCTCAGCCGTGAATGACCTTAAAACCCTCGCCGCGTGTGGTAGTTTGGCTCGAACGCGGTCTTCCGGCACCGACCGGCCGCCCGCATCGACGCCAAGCAACATCGCCATTCATGCCATGAGCACCCAGAGCATCCTCATAGTCGAAGACGACCAAGAGACACGAAATCTGGTCGCACGCTATCTGCGTGAGAACTCGTTCAACGTCGGCATGGCCGCGAACGGGCGTGAGATGGACCGCTACATCAGCCAGAACCGCGTCGACCTGATCGTGCTCGACCTCATGCTGCCGGGCGAGGACGGCCTGAGCCTGTGTCGACGCCTGCGCGTCGATACCACGACGCCCATCATCATTCTGACCGCCAAGGGCGACGACGTCGATCGGATCCTCGGTCTCGAAATGGGAGCCGACGACTATTTGCCAAAGCCGTTCAATCCGCGCGAACTTCTGGCGCGGATCAACGCCGTGCTCCGGCGGCAATTGGGCGGATCGGCGGGGCCCGCGGCAAAGACCTCGGCCCGCCTGAGATTCGAGGGCTGGATCATCGATTCCCGAATGCGGGAGTTGCGTGACCCGGAGGGCGCGCAGGTGCCGCTGACGAGCGCCGAATTCGACCTGCTGCAATCCTTCTGCGAGCGCCACGGCCGCATCCTGAGCCGGGACACGCTCCTGAACATGACGCGCGGGCGGCCGGGCGGCGCCTTCGGGCGCAGCATCGACGTGCTCGTGAGCCGATTGCGCGGCAAGCTCGACAGGACCGAAGGAACCTCGATGATCAAGACCGTCAGAACGGGCGGCTATATTTTCACGCCGCGGGTGGACGAAGCGTGAGCCGGCTCCGCAAGCTCGTAAGGCTCTTTACCCTGCGACGAATCAGCGGCCAGATCGCCGCGCTGATCCTGTCAACGCTCGTGCTGATTCACGCGCTGATCGCCGGCTATGTCCTGGTGAGCCGGCCCAAGCCCAGCCTGCTGACCGACGAGCCACTGCAGCAATTCGAGCTGATTGTGCGAATTCTCGACAAGACGCCGCGAAACGAACGTCGCGTTCTCGTTGAGAATATCGGTCGCGGCCTTCCTGACCTGCAACTTCGACTGACGGAGGGCGGGCCTCGCGCGTCCGCAACTCCGACGACGGCCATCCCCTCACCGTTCGATGGCCGCGTCCAGATCGTTCAGCGACGTCCGCCCGAACAGGACAGCGTCCTCTTCGATCTCGGGGACGGCGAAGTCCTCGATGCGACAGTGAGGACGCCGAGCATTCCCGGATTTATCACCGGCCTTTGGGCAAGCACGCTGTTGTTCCTGGTCATCAGCATTACGCTGCTCGGGGTATGGGCCGGCCGGGCGCTCAGCGCGCCCCTATCGGCCTTTGCCAGGGCAGCCGAGAGCTTCAGCCTGAGCCGGTCCTCGGCACCGCTCCCCGAGAGCGGGCCCGAGGAGATCAGGTCGGCGGCGAAGGCACTGAACCTGATGCGGAACCGGATCACGTCGCTAATGAACGACCGGACCCGGATGCTCGCCGCGATCAGCCACGATCTGCGCACACCCATCACGCGGCTACGGCTGCGCTCCGAATATATCGAGGACGACACCCAGCGCACACAGACGCTGCGCGACCTCGACCAGATGCAGGCGATGCTCGAATCCGTTCTCATCCTGCTGCGCGGCGGCAGCGGCGCCAGGCCCACGCTGGTGGACATCGCGGCACTCGTTCAGATGGTATGCGAGGAGTTTGCGGACTGCGGTCACGCGGTCCATTACCACGGCCCCTCGCGGCTCACGCTCACGGTCAAGCCGGATGAGATTAGGCGGGCGCTCGCCAATCTGATTGGAAACGCCATTCGCTTCGGCAGCGAAGTGAACGTCGCCCTGTCCGTCGCAGACGCGGTCACGACCATCGAGGTCTCGGACGATGGTCCCGGAATCCCGGACGACAAGAAGGCCGCGATGCTCGAGCCGTTCGTACGGGGTGACGACGCCCGCACGATGAACGAGACCAGCGGCTTCGGGCTCGGACTGTCGATTGCCAGCAGTATCGTCGAGGCACACGGCGGATCCCTGTCGCTGCAGGACAACCAGCCTCACGGCCTCAAGGTGGTTATTGTGCTGTCTGAACGCCGATGCCAAGCGTCTGCGAACGAGTAACAAGCTCATCACACTGCCGCAACTTTCGCGATCTCGGCTCACTCAGTTGGCGCAGGAAGCTGATTTCGGCTTGCTTCAACTATCTGAAATCCGCTGCCTTCAACCTTCCGCTTCGCAGCAACACACCTTTGGCCAGGCGCCAAATTGTTCGCTTCGTCAACTGCTGAAATATCTTGGATTGCTGCTCGCTAGTCACCCTGGAACGATAGCCGTCTGACACGCCCGCCTTCGTCGGACCCGCGCTCAGCGACTTTGCGCAACTATTTCAGATAGCTCGCGAGATTCATGCTCAGGATTTTTCCGAGCGCGGAATAGGAAGCGGTGAGCTGGGACTGATAGGTCGAAAGTTGCGCGGTGATCGCGGCAACGTCGACGCCGGTCAGGTCGCTCGACAGCGTCTCGGCAAAGCTCTTGTAGTCGCTCTGCCGCGTGCTCGCCGTTTCGATCTGCGAGGCCGCACCGGAGAGTCTGGCCTGCACCGCCACCGTGTCGTCCAGCGCCGTGCTCGCGAGGTCGAGCGCCTGGGTGATGTCAGAGGACGACAGCGAGGTGCTGTTGGCCACGAACTTCAGGACACGCATCACCTCCTCGAACGCCGAATTGTCGGCGGCGACGCCATAGGACACGGCCTGGTCGGCCGAGACGCGGACCGACGCGATTTCGCCGTCGCCGGAGTAATAGGAGGTGTCCGCGGTGGCGGTGGAGCCTGTGCCGGTGGCAAAACTCGTGATATCCACCGGCGCCGTCTCGGTCCTGCCGCCGGCAAAGACGTACTGGCCGTCATACTGCGTGTTCAGCAGCGACCCCATCTGCTCCAGATATTGCTGCGCGGTGGCGATCGCCGAATTCGCCTCGGTCGAGCTGCCGGTCGAGGCGGCGCTGAGCTGCGAGCGCAACTGCGTGACCATGTCGGTCATCGATCCCACCGCCGAATACATCACCTGCACCCGGCTGTCGGCGAGCGTCGCGGCGTCGACGTAGGATTGCGCCCGCGTCACCGAAACCTGCAGATTGACCACGTGCTGAGCAGTCGAGCCGTAGCCGCCGAAATCGCTCGAGATCTGGCCCGACGATTCCTGGATCTGCTCGTTGGCCATCACCGACTGAATGCGCAGCGCATCCGCGATCAAGGAGCTGGTCTGCGCGAAGGTCGCCACCCGCATTGCCATCGGTAACCTCCCGCCTCAGCCCGACTGCACGGCGTTGAGCAGCGCAGAGTACATCGTGTTGATGGCCTGGATCAGCGCCGAGGCCGCGGAATATTTGTTCTGCAGCGTGCTCAGCCGCGCCGATTCCTCGTCCAGGTTCACGCCCGACTGCGAGGAGAGCGAATCCGCATAGGTCGATTGCGCCGTCTCCTTCGCTGTATAGGTTGAGGAGGCCTGCGACGCCTTGCTCGCAACATCCGAGACGATCGTGGCGGCGTAGTCGGCGAACGAGCTGGTGGATGCGGCGAGGCCACCCGCGGATGCAAAGCTCCTCGAGCCCGTCAGGGTGTCGTAGAGATTGTTGACCACGGTGGCCGAGCCCGATGACAGCACCTGGCTGCCGACGGTCAACGTCGATGACGAATCCAGCGTGGCGAGCGGCAGCTCGTAGCTGCCTGAGAGGAAGCTGCTCTTGACCGCAATGTCGGCAGCGCTGGTTCCTGTGACGATGTCGTTCAGGCCGAAATAATCAGACAATCCCTCGCCCGAGCTGCCTACGGAGCTCGTCATCTCGTTGATCGCGACGCCATTGCCTGAACCGGTGGCTGAGACCATCAAATGGCCGTTCGCATCGACCGATGCCGACAGGCCGGAAATGCCGTTGATCGCGGTCACGAGATCACCGACCGTCGCGTAGGACGACAGGTCGAGATCGGCATAGGACACCAGATTGCCGCTCTGGTCGGTGGCGGCAATGCGCACCGTGCCGGTCGCCGAGAGCGCGTCCGTGCTCGCGACCGCCGTGGTCCCGGTCAGGCTGGTTGGCGGTGGCACCGACGAAGCGCTGTTGGATACGCTGTTCAGCGCGGAAGTGAGCTGCTGGGCCAGCTCGTCGAGCTGGGATTGCGCGGCCGGCAGCGTCTTGTCGCGCAGGGTGACGAGCGCGCCGATATCGCCGCTCGTGATCTGGGACGTGATGTCGACGCCGTTCACCGCGATGGCACTGAAACTCGTCGACGACGAGACGTTGGCCGCCGTCGTGTAGCTGATCGTATGCGCGGTGCTGTCGACCAGCGCCTGGCCGGAGGTGGTATAGACCTGAAGATCACCGTTCGACGCCGTGAAGTAGCTGACGTTCATCTTCGAGGCGAGATCCTGCAGCGCAGTGTTGCGCTGGTCCTCGAGATCCGCGGTCGACTGGCCGGACGCTGCGACCTGCTTGATCTCGGCATTGAGGTTGGCGATCTGCTTCAGATTCTTGTTCACGTCGTCGACCGAGGATGCGATGTCCTTGTCGGCATTGGAGCGGAGTTTCTGGATGCCGCTGGAGGTCTCCCGGAGCTGGCTCACCACATCGTCGAGCGCACTCACCGCGTTGGATTGCAGCGACGCGCTGCTCGGCGTGCTCGCGAGCGACGACAGCGCCGATTCCAGGTCGGCCAGCGTATTGGCAAGCGACGTACCGGTCGACGAGCTGTCCGAGGTGCTGGTTGAGCCATAGAGGCTTTGCAGCGAGGTCAGATAAGTGTTGGTGGTATCGGCCGCGCCAAGTTCAGAGGTTGCGCCGATCAGCGACTTCAGGAGCAGCTTGTCCACCGTCGAGGTGATGCCGGTCACCGTGACGCCGGTGCCGACGCCGTTGGTGACGCTGCTCGTCTGGTTCGCGGTCTTGGTCGTGTAACCGGTCGTGTCGGCGTTCGAGATGTTCGACGACGTCACGCTGATCTGGACCTGCGTGGCCGAGAGCCCGCTGAAGGCGATCAGTCGTGCAATATCGAGCGACACGGCGGCGACCTCCTCGTTGCGTCAGGCGCGCCGGCTGGTGCCGCTGGAGACGGTCCGCGCGGCGGCGACGTGGCCCGAGGCGCCATAGGGCGACACCGCCGCAATCTGCTCGCGGATCGCCTGCATCACCGCCTCGATCCGGCGGTTGCTGGCCTCGATCGCCGCGCGCAACCGCACCAGGTTCTCGTCCATCGCGGCACGCAGCTTCAGGATCCGCTCCATCAACTGCTCGCGCAGGATCATGTCCCTGACGTGCAGGCTGGTGCTGCCCCCGGCACATTCGGCGACCGTCCGCTCGAACAACTCGGCCAGCCGGTTCTTCTCGTCCACCTGCCTCAGGCGCGAGGCGGGCAAGCCCTTGGCGAGCTCCGCATTCTCCTCGGCAACCAGGGTGGTCAGGACGTCAATCAGCGCGATCAGCGACTTGATCCTGAGATCGCCGCCGGCGGCACTGGTCCTGGTAGGCTCTGCCTGTTTCATGTTCGTTGCCTTCACATCGCTCTTCTAATTCTGCGGCCGGCCGCGGCCGGCCTGCGAGCCGCGCAGATAGGCGCCGATCGCCGTGGTTCGCGCCGCCGTGCGCCGCATCTCGTCCTCGATATCCGCGCATTCGCGCAGCAGCGCGCGGCGCGTGCTCTCGACATCGTCGACCAGCGCAAGCAGCCGACCAGGATTCGCGCGGTCCACTGCACCGGCGCGCGACACCAGCCGCTTCAGGCGCAGCAGCAACCCCTCGCCGACGGCATGATCCCTGGCATCACGCATCACTCACCTCATCGCCGAGATCAGCGTGTCGTACATCTTGTTGACGGTCGAGATGACCTGCGAGGCCGCGGAATAGGCCTGCTGCGCCGAGATCATGCTGGAGAACTGGCTGCTGGTGTCTGTGGTCGAGGATTCCAGCTCGCTGCCGTAGATCGTGCCCGCGCCGTTCTCGCCCGAGGCCTGGAGAGCGGCGTTGCCCGACGTCACGGTTGCCGAATAGATGCCGTCGCTGCTTGCCGACAGACCGTTGGGATCGGCGAAGGTCGCCACCGCTATCTTGTAGATCGCAATCGTCTGGCCGTTCGAGTAGGTGGCATCGACCACGCCGTCCTTGCCGATCGAGACACTGGAGAGCTTGCCGTAAGACAGCCCGTCGGAATCGATGCTGGTGACGTTGACGGAGGGCGTGGTTTCGCCCGAGGCGTATTGCGTCAATCCATCGGTCTTGCCGACGGTGCCGAGATTGAGCGTGATCGAGCTGTCGGCGGCCCCATCGGTCCAGCCGGTCACCACGACGGTCGCCGGGCTCGGACTGGTGCTGGCGAGCGAGCCGTCGCTGTTGAAGGTGATGGCGATCGTGCCCGAGGCCGTCCCCGTCGCCGTCGTCGTGTCCGACGTGGAGGTCGGATTGGCAAAGCTCGCGCTCCAGGTGTTGGTGCCGGTCTTCGTCCAGGTGACCTGCATCGAGTTCGCCGCCCCCAGCGAATCGTAGACCGTCACCGAGCTGGTGTAGGTGTCCCCGGTCGCGGCGTCCGACGGCAAATTGGCCGCGACCGTCGTCTTGGTGGTGGCGCTGCCGCTGGTGGACGCGACCTGCGTGTTGATGGCCGTGAGGTTGCTCGCCGATTCATTGCCGACGACGTTGCCGTCGGCGTCCGTGCGCCAGCCTTCGAGATAGTTACCGTTGTTCTCCAGATAGCCCGCATTGTTGATGGTGAACGCACCGTTGCGGGTATAGGAGATCGTGCCGCCGGACGTGGAATTCGACACCGCGAAGAATCCGCTGCCCTGGATCGCGACGTCGGTGGCGTTCGAGGTCGCTGCAAGCAGACCCTGCTGGGTGATGTTGGCGCGGCCGGAGACGGTGACGCCGCCCGAGGCGTAGGAGGTCGCGTTGCTCGACGCGGTGACGAGCGCGTCGAACATCGCCGACGTCGTCTTGTAACCGGTGGTGTCGGAGTTGGCGATGTTGTCCGAGATCATCGACAGCGACTGGCTCTGCGCGCTGAGCGCCGAGATCGCCGAGGAAAGTGCGCCGGTGAGACTCATGATAAAACTCCGGATGAGATCAGGACGTGACGCCGATGATGTTGGCGGCGCTGACGGAGACGCCGCCGACCGTGAGCGACGGCGTCGAGGTCGAGGTGTCGATGCCGGTCACCGTGCCGGTGACGGTCGTGTAGTTGAGGACGGAGTTGCCGGCGCTATCGGTCGCGTTGACCGAGATCGTGTACTGGCCGCCGTCCGAGAGCTGGTTGCCGCTGGAGTCCTTGCCGTCCCAGGTGAAGCTGTTGGATCCGGAGTTGCCGGTGCCGGTGCCGGTCCACACCGTGTTGCCCGAGGAATCCTTGACGCTGATCGAGACGTTCGAGGCTGCAGAGGACAGCGAGTAACCGAACGTCGCGGAGCCATTGCTCAGCGACGCCGTATCGGTCTTGGCCTCGACGGTGTGGCCGATGTAGTTGACCGAATTCAGCGTCACGAGGCTGGAGAATGAGCTCGCCAGCGACGTCAGATTGCTGTTGATCGACTGCTGCGACGTGAAATTCGCGTAGGAGGTGAGCTGATTGATGAAGTCGGTCGTCGAAGTCGCGTTCAGCGGATCCTGGTTTTGCAGCTCGCTGACGAGCAGGCTCAGGAAGTCGCTCGACGTCAACGACGACGCGGAAGACGAGCTCGACGACGATGATGTCGTCGTCGTTGCAGTTGAGACGGAACTCGTCGCGGAAACGGTCATCGCACACCCCGGTTCTGGGCGACCGGCGCGCTCGCATTACGGAGCAGTTGCGCGCTGATCTCTGTGCAGATGAAACGGGACCGGACGGGAATTCAGGCGCGGATTTGCACACGCGCGATCACTGTTCGACTCGGCAAAATCTGCCGTGTGAAGACGTCAGGCAGAGATGAAGAACTGTGGGACGATCTCGATGCCGATGCGACGACGCGAGCGATCAGCCCCTCGCCGTCTCGCCCTCGGTAAGCGCCTCGGTGGCATCCGTGCCGCGCTTGGTCGCCGCGGCAACGATGCGGTCGGCGAGCCCCGCCGGCGCGCGCACCGGCGGCGCGGCCAGCGCCGCGCGGAGTGCCTGCGCCTGCGCGAGCAGGGCCTGCGCTTCAGCGGACCGGGACAGCAACTGTTCGGCGGACAGGCGGCGATCATCGGGCCAGCGCGAGACGTCCTCGCCCAGCCGATCGATCAGATCCTCAAACTCGGTGACGTCCATCGTCCGGATATCCGCCTCGCCAAGCCCGTCATAAAGCATTGCTGGCGCGCCGGAAACCGAATTCGCGCTGTGATCCGCGCCAAGCCGCGCCAGCACGGCCGGAACGGCCGCGAAAACAGCCGCCCGGACCCCCTCGCCCTGGTTATTCACGGGATCTATGAAACCGCCCGGCCGCTACCGCGACGGAGCCGAATCGGCCTTGCCGCCCCGGCTCGCCGCATCGACGAATTCCCACGCCTCGCGCATCTCGGCCAGGCCGGCGATGATCCGCCGAAAGCTCTCGCGGGCGTCCGGCCGACCATAGGCCCTCAGGCTCGCCAGGATGAGCGCGTTGTAGGTCTGGTAGAGCCGCTCGGCGACGTCCCGGCCATTGGTGAAATCGAGATTGTGGCTGAGCCCGCGCAGGATGGCGGTCGCCTTCATCAGGTGCTCATGTCCTTCCTCGAAGCGCCGCGACTCCTGGGCCACGAGTGCCTTCTGCAGGAAGATGGCGGCCCCGCCGAGCAGCATCGACACCGCCTTCAGCGGCGGCACCGTGGTCGCCGCTCCCCGATAGGCCTGGTTGGCCAAGTACGCCATCTGGTTATGCATCATCACTCACTCGGTTCCACGCTATCAATTGCTCGACGAGTTCAGCAGCGCCTTCAGATAGGTCAGCGTGCTGTTGGCGCTCTCGATCGCCGCCTGATACTTCGCATATTGGGTCTGGAGCTGGGACTGCAGCGTCGACGCCGCGCTGTTGATGTCGTCGACCTTCTGCTGCAGATCGTCGTCGCGTGTCGTCAGATTGGTGATCAGGGTTTGCAACGCACCGCTCGACGAGGAATAGTTCTTTGCGAGCTGATAGAGCTGCGTGGCGAGACCTGACGTCGACGTCACCGTGATCGACTGCGAGGTCGAGCCGCTATAGGTGAAGGCCATGCCAGCATAGATCGATCCGGACGCGCCGATGATCGTGGTGCCGCTGACCGTGAATAGCGAGGAATCGCCGCCGACCGAGGCCGAGGTCAGATTGCCGTCGGAATCCACCGTCAGATCCAGGGTGAAGGATTGCGGCGACGTCCCGGTGTTGACGACGCTGAGCTGGCTAGACGACGTCGTGGTCTGCGCCGACAGCAGCTTTGTCACGCCGCTCAGATTGGTGCTCAGGACATCCGACAGTGTCGAGGTGTCGAGCTCGAGCTCGTTGTTCTCGTTGAACGACAGACCGAGATCGGCCATCGTCAGTCCGCGGACGGTGCTGTTCAGGCTGTTCTGAAGCGCGTCCATGATGTTGCGCATGGTGCCGTCGCCGAACAGCACTGCACTCGAGGATGCCGTGCCGTCAGTGCCCGTCGCCTGCTGGGCGATGACCTCGTCACGAAACGCATTGTAGTTGGTGACGAAGGTCTCGAGCGCCGACTGGATCTGGCTGGTATCGGTCTCGATGCTGATGTTCAGCGACGTCCCGTCCGGCGTGGCCTGGAGCAGGTTGAAGGTGACCCCGGTCAGCACGTCGGAAATGTCGTTGGTGTCGCGGGTCATCGCGATGCCGTCGAGGGTGAATTCGGCCGACTGCGCCGCCTGGAGCACGTCGGTGAAGGCCCCTGAGCTGTCGGTTACGCCCAGCTTGCTGAGGATATCGTCGCCTGACGTGCTGGAATAGGTGATGTCGGCGGCGTCCGCCGTGCCCGTCAGCACCATCTCATAGGAGCCGCTCGACACCTGGACGATCGAGGCCTGTACATTGGTCGTCGAGGTCTGGGCATTGACGGCATCGACGACGTCCTGCAGCGACATCGTGCTGGTCACAGTGATATCGGATGTCGAACCGCCCGCGAGGCCGAGCGAGAAGGTGCCGGAATAGCCGAGCTCGGCGGTCTGGCTCGACTGCGAGGTGCCCACCACCTTGTGCGCGACCGCGAGCTGGCTGATGGTCAGCGTATGGTCGCCAGTGGCGGCCCCGCTCTTGATGCTCATGGACAGCGTCGACGATGCGCTGACGTCGCCGGTTGAGCTGATGCTTGCGGAACGGGTCGAGAAAGCGTTGGTGGCGAGTGAATTGACCACCGACGTCGCGAGCGACGCCAGCCCGGAATACAGCGTCTTCAGGTCGCTCTGCAGCGTCTGATAGGCCGAGATCTTGGCTTGGTTGCTGGTGATCGACGTCGAGATCGTCGTCGCCTGCGCCGTCTTGGCGTCAACGGCGGACTGGATCAGCGCCGACCAGTCGACGCTGCTCGAATTGGTCGTGCCGCTCGTGGTGATCGAGACCCCCGAGCTGGTCGTGCTGGTGCTGCTGGTGCTCGAACTGACGCTGGTCACGTTGCCTGGCGATCCCTGGAAGGCGCCGGGCCGGCCTCATGCCGGCCCGGTCAGATCATGATCAACGCGAACGCTTAGCCGAGCAGCTTGAGCAGGTACTGCGGCATCTGGTTCGCGGCCGCCAGCGCCGACACAGCAGCCTGGGTCTTCACTTCGGCCGACGACAGCTTCGACTGCTCGGACGCGATGTCCACGTCCTTGATCGCGGAGTTGGCGTTCTGCAGGTTCTGGGTCTGGGTCGAGATCGAGTCGGCGCTGAAGTTGAAGCGCGACTCCTGGGCGCCGATGCTGGCGCGCGCGGCCGAGACGGTGTCGATGGCGGTGTCCAGCGCAGTCAGCGCCGAGGTCGCGCCCGACTGGGTGCTGACGTCGAGCGAGGTGACGCTGAGCGAGGACGCCGTCAGGCTCGACAGCGTGATGGTGATGGTGTCGGAGCCGGACGAGCCGACCAGCACGGAGACTCCGGAGGCGAACACGCTGGAGCCATCGAGCAGGCTCTGGCTGGAATAGCGGGTGCCGCTGGCGATGGAATCGATTTCGCCCGTGAGCTGCGAGAATTCCGAGTTGATGTAGGCGCGGCTGGAGTCCGTGGTGGTGCCTGAGGCGGATTCGGAGGCCAGCGACTTCATGCGCGCGAGAATGTCGGAGATGTTGGAGGCGCCGCCATCCGCGGTCTGCAGGATCGCCGTCGCCTGCGAGGCGTTGGTTGCCGCCTGCTGCAGCGTGGTGACGTCCGACGAGATGCGCGTGGAGATCGCGAGACCGGCGGCGTCGTCGGAGGCGGATGTGATGCGCGAGCCGCTCGACAGTTTTGAGAGCGAGCTGGTTTCCTGCGCGGAATTGACGTTGAGATAGCGGACCGCGGCATTGGCGGCGGTATTGGTGTTGATCGCGGGCATTGGAAGCTCCTGTGCTGATGGGCATGACGTGCCGCATCGTGGAAAGACTTACGACGAAGCGGGCGCAGCCCCGTCCACCCGCTCAAACGAAGAGCGTCGGACGATCAGGCGAGAAATCTTTCGAGAGCCGAATTTTATGGTTACCAGTCGGTAAACGCGGTGCGGATGTCGCGTTCGTGCCGCCGCAGGAGCTGGCGCAGTTGCTGACGTCCGCGCTTGAGGAGCGATTCCACCGCGGCCACGGTAGAGTCCATGACCTCTGCGATCTCGCCGTTGCTCATGTCCTCATGATATGACAGGATCACCGCGATCCGCTGCTGCTCCGGCAGCCGCTGCATCGCCTCTTCCAGCATGCCGTTCAGCTCGTTGCGCTCGATCACGCGCGATGCATCCGGCTGTCCGTCGGCGACCTCGGGCACGGTATCGACATTCTCGGTGCGCGGCTTGCGACGGAGGTCGATGCAGCGGTTGGAGATGACGCGATAGAGCCAGGTCGAGAACTTTGCGCGGCCATGCTGCCAGCGGCCGCGATGACTCCAGATCTTCAGCATGGTGTCCTGCACCACGTCCTCGGCGTCCGCCGCGTTGCCGACGATGCGCAGCGCGATCGCATAGGCACGATCGATGTGCCGCTCGACAAGCATACGGAAGGCGGTCTCATCGTCAGCGGCAAGCCGATCGAGAAGCTCGCTGTCCTCGTCGAACACGACATCGGCCGCGACCAGCTCGCCGTCAGGCGCGATCGAAGCCGACGCGATCACCGGTGCGTTCGCTTCGCTCGCGATCGTCGTCGCGATCTCGGCTTCGGCGCGAGCAAAATCGTCCACCGCAAAACTCATCCCGCAATCTCCAACCCGCAATGCCGGCGGCGCATCTTCCGCACGGCTTCCAGGCGTTGAACGCGAGGCGAAAACAATCCAGGCGCATAATTTTTGTTATTTTTCAAGATGTTAGTTGGAAGCTTTTGCCGGCCGGCCGGCAAAGATTGCCGACGGCGTGCGGCGAAGCGCGCACTCGTTCTGCAATCATCGACATCGTCTCGCATCATCGCGGATCATTCATCTCGAACAGAGCTGCACAAAAACGCTGTGATTACGCGGCACTGAACTGATCGCACCCATCACGCGACACGCGTGCGAATGATCGATTGTTTCCGAGTGGAAACGAACGCGAGACAACTTTTTCACTCGGCAGTTTTTGCCGAATCACAATTCGAACCTAGCGGATTTTTCTATTCTGTCAGGCGCGAGATGCGCGATTTCGAATCGCACATCGATTATTTTCGCCATCGCACGCCTGAATTCGTCCGCACGCACGTTGATCGCTTCGATTGGCGGAGAATTTCGGGATGAACGTCGCAACGGTCGACGCACAGCGTCGCGCGCAAATTGTTTCTGCTTGGTCGTTCGATGTTTTCGATACGTTTCTGATGCGCGCCTGCACGACGCCGGATGGTGTGTTTGAAAGGACTTACGAGCTATCGGGCATTTCAAGAACTTGTCCGAATGTTTCCGCCAGTTTCGTTCAGCATCGCATGCAGGCCGAATCACGTGCACGCCGGACCGCGAAGGAGACGCGGGGGACCAGCGAAGTGCACATCGACGACATCTATTCCTTCTTTCCGTTCAGGCTGTTCGGCCTGAAGCGCGCACATCTGCGCGATCTCGTCGACGCCGAGTTCGAGGCCGAGCTCGAGCTCTGCCGCGTCAACCCGGACATGCTCCGGCAATATCTGGACATGAAGCATTTGGGCCATCGGGTCGGGTTCATCTCCGACACCTATTGGAACTCGGACCAGCTCGCGCGCCTGTTGCGCGCCTGCCGTCCGGGATTGTCCTGGGACTTCCTCTATGCGTCCTGCGACCACGGCAGCAGCAAGAGCGAAACGTTGTTCGCAACATACCTCACTGAGCAGAACGTTGATCCGGCAGCATCCTTTCATATCGGCGACAATGACCGCGCCGACATCAATGGCGCGAAGCGCCACGGCATCCGCCCGCGCTATTATCCGCAGGCCGGTCAGCAACTCGCGTCAAGATTCCAGCGCGAGACCGCGATATTCGAGCTGCTGTGCCCGGGGCAGCCTGCGCGGCTTGACCATGGAGCGCGTACGCTGCGGCGCATGGTGGCGGCGCGCAGCGCGGAGAGGCCGCCGGCCTATCACTTGGGGTTGACGGTCCTCGGCCCGATCATGACGGCGTTCGACGTCTTCGTTGCTGATCGCTGCGCGGAGCTCGAGGAGCCCGGCCGGCGGGTCGCCGTCGGCTTCCTCGGGCGCGACGGCTTTCTGTCGCACCGGATTTGGCACAGCGGTCGTGACGCCGCATCCGCCTATGTCGAAATCAACCGCCGCGTCAGCCTGATCGCCTCGGCTGACACCATGCAGCCGCTGCTCGACCTGCTCGGAAACGTCTTGAAGATCGACGCGCCGACCTTTCGCGACATGCTGAAAGTGCTGCCATCAGCAGTCGCGGACTTCTTCGCACAATGTCCCAACGGGATCGCGACCGGCGCTGCGCTGGCGGATGCCCTGCCCGAGCTGATGGACGCGCGGGAGATCACCAAGCTTGCCGCAGGCCAGCGCGCCCGGCTGCTTGCTTATCTCCGGCATGTCATCCCGGATTTCGATCGCTGCACCGATCTCGTGCTGGCCGATCTCGGCTATTCCGGCAGCGTCCAGAAGGCGCTGCGCCGCATCTTCGACCAGGAGGGCATCGCGATCCGCCTGCACGGCGCCTATTTGATCTCGCTTGACGACACTCTTGACGATCTTGCCGACTGCGATACCGCTAAAGGCTTCATCTCCGATCTCGTGGTCACCCCGCACGTCAAGCGCATGCTGATCCGCAACGTGGCCCTACTCGAGCAGATCTGCTGCTCTGCCGACGGCTCGGTGCGCGATTACGACGGCGCGCAGGTGCTGCGCGAGATCAATCCGCGACCGGGAGTCCAGATTGCTCTGGCCTCGGAGATCCAGGCGGGCGCGCTCGCCTATGCGGCAAACGCTGGCAAAATTGCTGCCGCCATCGGGCTCGAGCCCCATGCGGCGCCCGATATCGCAGCGCGCTGGAGCGCGGCGACGTTGGCGCGGCTCCTGCTGCTCCCGGACGACGACGAACTGGCGTTGCTCGGCGAGCTCAAGCACGACGTCAACCTCGGGACGCACGCGCTGGCGCCGATGCTCGACACGGGCTTCATCCGCGATCAACTCACCGCGCGAGGCCTAACCGCCGCGTGCACCTCGGCCGCGCCGCCGATGTGGATTGCGGGCAGCTTTGCTGGCTTGTCCCCGTCGCACGCCTATCTCTACGCCTTGTTCGGAGCGAACCGCTTGCCTGCCGATGTCTTCGAGGAGACACCTTGCGGCGCGTTGCAGGTGGGACTGTTCCAGGCGAATGGTGACGCCGCGGTCGAAACCGTCACCATGTTCCGCACCGGACTTGGCGAACTGCGCCTGCGCATCCCGGTATCGCGCGCCATGGCCATCGCCATGATCGCGCTGCCGCTGGCAAAGGCCGCGCGCGACGGTCAGCTTCACGGCGTGACCATGCAGCTCGGCGACAGCGTTCGCGACGCCGCCGAGAGCCAGGACGTGGCGGGCGTCCCGGCGGAACGGTTGACCTATGCGGGGCTGACGCTGACCGGCGCCTCCTATCACGCTACGGACGACGAAGGTTGCCTGCTGATCCCGGTCGGCCCGCTGGCACGCGAGATCGCGATCTATTCGGTGGCCATCACCCCACTCGGTCACGCGGACCATCGCGATTAGTGCGCCCGGATTAACCCCCTCGGCCGTTGGAGTGTACGGGCCGGCATGACGCAAGGGGGCACGGGAATTGACCGACGACACGCACGCAAAGCTCGACAACCTCCTGCGGTCGGCGAACATCCGGCTCGGCCGGATCCAGCGGAACCGCCTCGCCTGGCCGGTGGACCGCTACGGCGCTCCGACGCTCGGCGGCCATTATGAGGGGCTGCGTCACGGCGGGGTCATCGTCCTGACGGAGCCGCCGAGCGGTGCCGCGGCCGAGCTGTTCTATCGCTCGCTGCATTCCGGCTGCGCCGTCGTCATTCCCTTCGGCGAAAATCCCGGCTTCGACTTCCTCAAGTCGAAACTCACCGAGTTTGGCACGGTCAGCCCGAGCGCCGAGGGCCCGCACGAATTGTGGTGGGGCGGCATCGGCTGGTCAAAGCTGTCAGCGAGCGCCGATGGCGCCACGATCCGGCCGCGCATCGTCTCCTATTATCCATTCGGCAGCGATCCCGACGACATTCGCAGCCTGCGCCGATCGCTCGACGAGTTGGAGCTCGATTCGCATATCGAGCCGGTCGCGGCCGAGCTCGGCGAACAAGTGCTCTGTTTCGAGAAGGCCGAGTTCCTGGCCCGGATGTGGCAACGCTACAGCGAGCCGCTACTGTTCGTCGAAGCCGGCGCAACCCTGTGCGAGGCGCCCTTGCTGCCGTCGGCGCTCGGCTGCGACGTCGCGCTCCACAAATGGAACCGCTGGGAAATGTCGGCGCGCACGCTTTATCTCGGCCGCACCGCGCGCGCCGGGCAGTTGCTGCGGAGTTGGCACCATCTCGCGGCGTCATATCCGTCAATCTGGGACGGCTATCTGCTCGACCAGGCCTGGGGCCTCACCTCCTCGGAAGGGCCGCTCGACACGGTGTGGCTGCCGCGCTCCTACCACGCCATGAAAGGCGACCTCGCCGCCGCACGCGCCACCATCCTGCACAGCGAGCAGACCACGACGACCAGCCTCGGCCCCGATCCGGGCTTCGCCGGCCTCGTCCGCGCAGCGCGCCGTGCGGGCCGAACCGGCGCGCGCGACGCCTTCATGGTCATGACGTCGGAAGCCGCCAACGAGAACGGCGTCGCCGTGATCCTGCGCGACATCGAGGCCAATGACGCCCGCGCGGTGGCCGCCACGGTGGAGGCCGTAACCGGCGCCTTTGCAGCCGATTGCGGCGGATACAAGCGTTTCGAGCTATCGTTGTGCGCCCTGAAGGACGATCTCGGTGCTGCCCAGGCGGCGGCACAGCAGGCGCGCTATTGCATCCTTGAGATTGCGCCGGGCCAGTCGATCCCGCGCGATTTCTTCGCCGCGCATGCACATCACCCCGCCGATCACGCGGTCATGACCGCCCGCCATCCCTTTCCCTGACGGACATCAGCGCCATGCTCAAGACCATCATCCTGCTTACCCAGACCGTCCAGCAGCAGCGCCCGCTCGCAAATCTGCTGCGCGAGTTTAATCCGGATCTCGCCTTCTGCTCCGCGCTCTCCGCCCAGGATCTTGCCGCCATCGCACCCGACATCCTGCGTGACGCCCGCCTGGTCTCCTTTGCCAATGACATTCCCGTGTCCCAGAAATTCCTGCTTCGGCTCGGCCACGGCGCCTACAAATTCCATGTCGCGCCGGTGCAGTATCCCGGTCTTCCGGCGTCGCACGACGACAGCGAGGACCCGCGCTGCTTTTCGGCGATCGCGCAATCGATCGCGATCTGGCCGGACTGCCGCCACGTGGTCGGGCTCGAGACCGTGACCGTCCCTGACGACGCCACGCCCGCGGAGCGCGAGCGGTTGATCTTCACCCGGCTCGCGCATCTGTTCTGGCGGATGTCGAGCCTGATCGCGACGGACGCAGAACTTCGCGGTATCATCGACAGCACAAAGAGCAAGCCTACGTTTGCACAGATGAACTAAGTAGGGATCCAAGAGCTGAACCGATTGATCGGAGAAGCCTTGATCGTGGATGTGATGACGGAAAGATCTACGCAACTCGCGGCACGCCTATAACTGGGGCGCACACCGTCTCTTCATCCGCCAGCAGACTGCCGTCATCAACTTGATCCGCGCCTATTGTGTCGAGTTCGGGATTGTCGCCCGGTCGGTCACGGGGTTGTCGAGCAACTACTGGAAGTCGTCGCCAATATAGCGAGAGTCTTCTTGAAGGTGCCCTAGGCCTGATCACGTTAGCTGTGAAGAGATTTTTCTTGATCTCCCGGTGCACACATCGTGCACATGCCGCCCTCTAACCAACTGAAAATATTGAACTCTCGCTCCGATCCATCATGGGCAAGTTTGAGCTAGCTCCAGCAAATAAGGCCCGAGCCCGCCATATCGACAATCGTACCTCCGCACCTTCGGCTGCAAACTGCGCCGCCCGGGAATCGGTGGTTGTGAGAGCGCGCGACACCCGGCTCTTGTGCTTGCTTGAACGCGCCATTCCAACGCTGGCCGCGAAGAGTGACAATTGCCTCCGAAGGCAAAGGTCACACGTTCGACCCGTGTCCGGCGCGCCGGTAAAATCAGCTATTTACGTAATAGAACGCTTTCTAAGAATAACTCCGGGTAAGCGCCAACTGAGCCTCCGTGATAGATCCAGCCGCGATGCAGGGCAGCTGTAGCCCGAGGATCGAAACCCCCAATGCTAGAGGACCTGCCCCTGGCCGCCATGGCCGAGGCATTGGCCAAATCCTCCGACCATCGTGTGCTTCGGCGCTTGGTGCGTCGGGAAGCTTTCACTCCATCCGACGAGCAAGTGACCAAAACTGGCATCCTGATTGATGTCGAGACGACTGGCCTAGATCAACATGAAGACGAAGTCATCGAGCTGGGAATGGTCAAGTTCGACTACGTGCCCCGGAAAAGCCGGGGCACTAGAGGGGCACGTCCGCTCGGCGTGTTTGACGAAAATAGCTCCGCCGTGACCTACCGCACCCGCCGCTGCCGCGATCGTATGCAGTAAGACGACACGTCACTGTGTTGCTGCGCTTCGCTCGAACGCCCTATTTTCGACGATGAACCTCGCCGCCAGCACCAAGGCGCCCATCGAGAACTCTTTTCCGTGCGCGGCGATCATGCGCTCCGATAGTTCCGCCAGCTCTTTGAAGAACTGATCCTTACTTTCGGCTTCATTTAGCAATCGTGCTACTGTCATGGATTTCCTCCTGGTGCTCGCAAGGCTCTCCGCCCCGGTTCGCTGTTACTTGAAGATTTGCGGCGGAAACGTCACGATCGCCGCTTCTCCGCCGCACGTTCCGACTGCAAGATGCTGGCCATCGGCGGACCATCGAAGGGCCTGGACGGCGCCCCCACCGGGCGGTTTGACAACCAATTCGTCGGGATGTCCGATCCTCGCGACGACGACCCTGCCGTCGCTGTACCCTGCCGCGACCAGGGGACGCCCGGGGTGCATATCTACCGCCTTGACGAGGATGAATCCGCCACGACCGGTGCTGAGGCTCGTCGGCTGCTCGCTTCCGTCGTCGAGGCTGGAAACGTCCCACGCGATCAAGCGGTAGGCCCCGCTCGTAACAAGAACGCGCGAGTCTGCACTCCACGAAAGAGACGTAACGCCCGCAGGATAGCCGGACATCCGGACGGTCCGCGCATCGGCAAGGCGCAACAGCACGATGCCAACTTCTGCGACGGACATCGCCAACCAGCTTCCGTCGGGACTCCACGACAAGCTCGAGATTGAGCCCAAGGCCATTGAGACGGTGGGCTCAGGCCGCGGTCCGAAGGCACGCACGAGCAGGCAACCGTCAGCTCCTATCGCGAAGCTCCGACCGTCTGGCGAGACGGCCATCGCGGATGAACGGCCTCCCGCACGCTTCTGAAGCCATCCGACCTCGCCGTTGGAATCGCAGTATATGACCGACTCGCCGGAAGCAGCCAGAATGCCGCCGGCATGCACCGGGGCGACGAGATCAATCGGTGCCCCGAGCTTCGCGGCTTGTCGGGTGACACCGGATGCCGACACATGCAATAACTGGCTGCCATCGCTTGCGATGAAGCCCGAAGGCTCGATCGAGGCGAGATGAAGCGAAGCATCACTGATGACGACTTTCGTCAACGGCGGGACCGGATTCCGCCGCGGGGAGATCGTCGACCGGCCGCCGTCCAAGGCCATACGATAGCGATCTTTCGGCGGATCGCTATCGGCCAGCGGAGCGATGGCTAGAGAGCCGTCTGCAAGCGCGAACGCCACTGCCTGTCCCGCAGCGTCGAACGTCGCGTTCGTAACGAGCGCCCCCATGGTCCAATGCCGACCAAGCAGTTCATAGAGCGTAGCGGTCTCAGCTTCCATCGTGTCCATCGGTCGTCTCACCTGCCGGTCGCAATACACCTGTCGAGTTCTTCAAGGCGTCGTTCCAGCGCGGCGCATTGGGCGTCGCATGTTGCCATTCCGGCCTTTGCTTCTTTCAAGCGCTCGTGCGCTTCCTCGATAGCGTAGGCGAACGCATGCGAACCGCCTGTCGCCGCAATCTCCTGCTCAATCCTCTGAATCTCGAATTCTGCTCCACCAGCAAGCTGACGGTTCAGAAGGTTCCACGATTGAGCGGCCGATATCTGCTGAACGACGAACAACCGCTCCTTCAGCATTTCGACAAGGACTTCCGGATCGACACTCATGCGCTCGATTCGATTTGATCCAGGATCCGCTGGAGGCCCCGGGCATCGGATACGAAGTGTTGCTGCGCGTCATTAACGTGAGATTGCAGCGAGTCCCACAAATCGACCCTCAGCAACCGCGCAGGATCGCCCGCCATCGTCTCGATGGTCTGGAGGCCGAACTGATGCCGCAAGCCGATACCCTGCAATACGAAATCCGACAGCTCGCGTGCATGCGTTTCGACGAAAGGGCGCAGTAGCGGATGTACGCTGTAGCTCATGCCGCGCTTTGCGAGCTCGGTCTCGATGAACATGATGAAATGTCGCACCAGCAAGCTTTGGCTTTCGCCAACCAGGCGCATCACGAAAGTGACGTCGCGGTCGGCGCGCGCAAGGATCTGCGAGGCCAGCGTCGCCGCGGGGGCCGGACCTTCCCCGCCCTTTTGTTCATCCCAGACAGCCGCCATGCCAGCCCCCGATCGCTAGGTCCGGGAACGGTATTGGTGCAACTTGCGGTACAGCGTAGCGCGCGAAAGCCCCAGCTTTTCCGCGGCAGCGGCAATATTGCCGCCGGCGTTTGCGACGGCTCTCTCGATGGCACGACGTTCCATCTCGTCAAAGCGCGCGATCTCGTCACTCTCCGATCCCGTCGCGCTTTTCTCCGACTGCACGGAGATTGAGGGAGGTTGAGCCGGCGCCACCTCCACGAAATCCTCTGGCAGGTCCCTGGGAGTGACGATGCCGGTGATCGTCATCAGCACGAGGTTCTCAATCAGATTACGCAGCTCGCGAACGTTTCCCGGCCAGGAATAGCGGCGCAGCAACTCCATAGTGGCCGCCTCGAACCGCAGCGGCTGGGTGCTGTAGATCGTGGCGAATTGCCTGTTGAAGTGATCGATCAGGATCTCGACATCGCCCAGCCGATCGCGGAGCGGCGGGATGGTGAACTTGACGACGCCGATCCGGAAGTACAGATCCTTGCGGAAACGTCCCTCGGCCACTTCCTGCTTCAAATTCCGATTGGTCGACGCCACCAGCCGAACGTCCACCGGGCGCGCCTTGCTGTCACCCAGTCTGTACACCGCGCGCTCTTCCAGCACACGGAGCAGGTAGGGTTGCAGGTCCATCGGCATCTCGCCGATCTCGTCTAAGCTGAGCACGCCGCCATTGGCAAATTCGAACCGCCCGGGCCTTCCCTCGCGCGTAGCGCCGGTATAAGCGCCCGGCGCATGCCCGAACAATTCGCCGCCGAGCAACTCTTTCGACACCGCACCGCAATTGAAGGCAACGAACGGCTCCTTGCCCGTCTTCAGACTGGCGGCATGAACCAGGCGGGCGAACAGTTCCTTGCCGACGCCCGTCTCGCCCTCGAGCAGGATCGCGGTCCGGCCGAGGGCCGCCCGCTCAACTTTCTGCACCACGTCCAGCAGTGCCTCGCTGCATCCGACGATCGCTTCCTTTGCCGACATCAGGGCAGTGCGGGCTGTCGGCGACATCTCGGATGCAGCAGGATGGGTTCGCGGCTTCGAAGCAAGCACGAGCATTGCGCCCTTCACGACCCCGTCAACGATCAGTGGCTCGATCCGCTGCTCGCGCAGCTCCTCGGGCAACCCCTCGGCCAAGTCTTCGCCCAACAGGCCTTCGCGACTTGGAAGGATCTGTGACCCAATGCTCAACTCACGAGACTGCGTGATCCGCCGCCAGCGAGCCGACGCCATATCGTTGTGATGGACGACCCGACCAAACCGATCCAGGATCACCACGCCGTCGGCACTGCCCATCCCTGGCATTCGACAAATGCTTGCCTCGAGCAGGCGTATTCTTTCGAGCCGGATCTTCTCCGAGAGCGCAAGCTCAATATGATTGGCCGCGATCACCGCCAGCGCGACATTGTGACGATGAAAGATCGCCTGGGGGCCGGAAAAATCGATGATGCCTATGATGCTGCCGTCGATCGGGCTACGAATGGGGCTACCGACGCAGGTCCAGGCCTTGATGCCCTCGGAAAAATGCTCCGCGGCGTGGACATGAACCGGCTTTCCTGTGACGAGCGCCGTGCCAATGCCGTTGGTGCCGGTCACCGTCTCTCCCCAGGCGGCGCCGACTTCGAGGCGAATATCGTGCCCGGCATCGATCGTCCTCTGATCGCCCCCGACATCAAGCACGACACCATTCCTGTCGGTGATGACCAGCATTGTGGCCGCATCGCCAAGTACTTCCGCAACGCGGCGGAAAGTCTGGGCGCTGGAGCCTAGCAGATCATCGTTCTTCAGACGCAGCTCATAGAGATCGTCCGGCGAAGTCACGAAGCTGCTGCCCCTGCAATGGGCGTTGACCCCCGACTTGATGCTGCGCTGCCATGATTCTTCGATGATGCCTCGCACCAGAGCGCTCTCGCGCTTTGCATCTCCGAATGTCAGGAAGTTTTCCCACGCCTTGTTGGTCTCCCGTTCATCGTACGGCCGTCCCTGCTCCGCATCCGCGGCCTCCGGGATTTTGTAGCCTTCCAGGGAAAACGGCGGCTTAGCCATGAAGGTTTCCGTCAGCATTGGAGCACCAAACCTATATTGGCAAACAGCAGCTTGATCAGCAGAAACGACATGAGCCGGGCCAATGAGATCGTGCTCTCACCGGCTCGGCTTACGCAGATCATTCGACCGTTCTGGCGATCGCATCCAAACCGAGACGGCCTGAGATGATCTGCTCCAGGCGCGCTTCCGACGCCTCATCGGGTACGCTCACTCCCTCAAGGTCTATCAGGACCCTGCGCAATTCGACATCGAGCGGCTCGAAGATCCCATTCTCTCGCGTCGCCAGAGCGAAGTGTCGCGATTGCCCGCCGCCGCGCAATTCACCGACAAAATGGAGTTGCCGCCCTGACGCGAGATCGGCAATCACGACGCGGCCGTTATAGCTGATCCGAACATAGGGCTCGATCTCCCTCGGGCGAGCCCGAGGCGTGGACCAAAGCTTGCCCGACGGCTGAGGCTCAGAGGGAGGCGTCGGATTGCGCAACTCCTGCCAGCGCCCGAGCGTCAGATGATTGGCGAGCGAATTGATCTTCGTGCGGTTCTTCTGAAGGAAGTCCTTCGCCTTGAGCTCTTCGCGGTGCGGACCGTCGCGCTTGGAGATGATGTAGGCCATGTCCCGGTTCCTCCTGCCCCGGCTGGTCGGATGACCGTGGAGGCTTATGATTTGCCTCCTTCGGGCTCATGCCGAAGCTCGCAAGATTGTAGCTGTTTCCAGATCGTTGTCACCGTCCATTCATTCGATCGTGACGGTCAAGCCATCGCCGTATTTGGCGCGCCACGTCGGCCATTGACGCCCTGGCGGAACGCGAACCGCGTTCATCTGCTTCAGGCCCGCCCAAGCTTTTCTGCCCCGCCGCCCAACGCAGGACCCTGCGTCGGATCGACATACTCTGGCACATCGGCAACCAGCGTGTTGGTCGTCAGCACCAGCGTGGCCACGGAAGCGGCATTTCGAAGCGCGGTATACGTCACCCTGACCGGGTCGACGATGCCGGCAGATACCATGTCGATGAACACGCCGTTTGCAGCGTCGAACCCGACCCCGGCCCGCGAACTTTGCAGCTCGGCCACAACCTTCGCCGCATCATGGCCGGCATTTCGGGCGATGAAAGCGGCAGGACGCGACAGGGTCTCGCGCACCAGCTTGATGCCTTCACCCAGGTCTCCGTTGATGTTGCCGAGGGCGCGCACCACCACCGGCGCGCACTGCGCCAATGCCGTCCCGCCCCCCGGCACGATGCCCTCCTCGGCCGCAGCACGCGCCGCGCTGAGCGCATCGTCGATCAACTGGATCGTACGCTTCTGCTCGACCGGCGTGACGCCGCCCGCAAAGATCACGGCGGTCCCACCCGAGAGCTTAGCCAGGCGTTCCTTGAGCTTGTCCTGCTCGATGTTCGGCGGCGCCAGATCGTGCTGCTTGGCCACCTGCTGTCGGCGCGCGGCGATCGCCGCATCGTCCCCGCCGCCCCGGATGATCACCGTTTCGCGCGCACTGGCCCGAACCTGCCGCGCAGTGCCGAGGTCGGCAAGGCTCGCCTCTTCCAGCATGCCCCCGAGTTCGCGGGCGATGACCCGCCCCCCGGTGATGATGGCGAGGTCATCCATCATGGCCTTGCGCCAGTGGCCGTAGTCGGGCGGATTGACCACCAGAACCTTGCCGCGGTTGCCTTCGCCGAGCAGCGTGACAACCACTTCCGGGGCGATCTCTTCGGCGACAATGACAAGCGGCTTCCCGGTCTCCGCGACCCTCGCGCGCACCGCCACCAACTCGCCCGGCGCCTTGATTTTCAGGTCCGTCAGGAGAATGTAGGGCTGTTCCAGCACCACCTCCATCTTCTCCACGTCCGTTACCATGTGATGCGAAATGTAGCCACGGTCGAACGACATGCCCTCGACCACCTCGAGCGTCGTACTCGTGGTCAACCCGTAGTCGGAACTGATGATACCATCCTTGCCGACGCGCTCGACCGCCTCGGCGATTAGATCGCCCAGATGAGAGTCGGTCGACGCAATCGTTGCCACCGCCTGTAGCGTCCTGCGGTCCGAGACCGGAATTGCCGCACTCTTCAGGCTCTCGACGACGACTTCGACGGCGCGGTCGATCCCCTTGCAGAGGTCGACCGCCTTGGCGCCGCGCTCGAGGGCCGCGACGCCGCCTTGAATGAGACCGTTCGCGAGTACCATCGCCGTCGTCGTACCGTCGCCAGCGACTTCGTTGGTCTGCATCGAGACTTCGCGTACCACCTGGGCGCCCATGTTCTCGAAGCGATCCGGCAATTCGATCTCGGAGGCGATGGTAACGCCATCGCGCGACACGATGGGCGTGCCGATCGGCCTGTCGACCATCGCGTTCATGCCCTTGGGACCGAGCGTCGATTCGATCGCGGCGGCCAGCTTCTGGACTCCACGCGCAAGAGCGCGGCGAGCTTCTATGTCATGCAGCAAGACTTTTGGCATTGCGTTTCACTCCCACGTGATCGTTTCTCGGTCGTCAGGCCGGGCGAACTTGATGTCCGCTCCGTTTTGTCGGCACCCACAGGTCGCACGCGTATCAGCGCGACCTCACGCAAGCGCCGCGGAATGCTTGTTCATTGCAGGCGATCCGGAAGACCGCACGGCGCAGCCACTGCCGCAACCTCCGCACGGAGCTGGCGTCTGCTCCGCGCGATCCGCGTCCAGCTCGAGATAGCGCACCGCAAGAAGGCCCCGGCATAACGAGCTGTTGAACTCCATGTTGATGCGTACGCCTCGCAAGCGCTGCAAATACGACGCCATTTCGTGGCGCTTGATGGGGGCCCCATCGTAGGTAACAAAGGCCGGATCGGCCGGGAGATCGGCGAGGCGCCGCTCAACCAGAAGCTCGCGATAGCGCGGCTTCTGGCGCGCAACTTCTTCCGAGTCGAAGTTGATCGCGTCAAACGCGCTCAGACTCATGCGGCAAATCGCGGGATCCTCATAACCCAGCCCGCGCAATGCCAGGATCATGACCTCCTGGCGCCGCTCGAACGCCTTGCGGCGGAATTTCTCCCGCAGATCGTCAAGTGAACCGCCGCTTGCGAAATCCTTGAGCGCCTCGCCAAACGACCTACCCTCGCGGACGCCCCGGTTGATCTCCTCGGCGACCATATGGTCCCGAAGCTGCGGGCGGGCTTCGCGAACCCAAGGCAGCGAGGACACCGCCCGACGCATATCGTCGGCCATAAGGAACGCGAAGTTCGCCGAACACCAGTAGGTCGGCAGGCGAAAGACGATGTCGACTCCATCAACATGATCGACCGTGACCCGCTCGACGAATCCAAGCTCGGTGACCGGTTCGTCCAGCTCGGGATCCGTGACCAGCGCGAGGCGCTCCCACACCTCATTGGTCTTGCGATCATGCTGATGGAGCGCGTTCATCGGCTCTACTCCGCTGCCGTCGCGTGGATTTTCTGCCCGAGCTTCGCCTTCTGCGCCTCGACGTCGACTCCATAGAGACGTGCGGCGTTGAGGCCCAGAATCTTCCTCTTTGCCTGCGGGGTGAGGTCGACGCCGTGCTCCTGCTTCAAATCTTCCGGCAGCTCGAAATTCCAGAACTTCTCGACCAGCCAGCGCGGCGTCCAGATCGCGTAGTCGCTCCCGAAAAGCAGCTTGTCCTCGCCGACCCAGAACAGCAGTTCGCTGATCACTTCGGCAAAATAGCGCGGCCGTCCATGGATGAACGGCAACGCCACCGCGAGGCCGCCGTAGACGTTCGTCTCCTGCACCGCGATCCAGCAAAAATCATCGAGGCGCGGCAGACCGCAATGCTCAATGATGAAATTCAAGCCCTGGAAGTCCGTCGCGGCATGGTCGACGTCGTGAACATCGAACGCATCCTTGTCCAACGGAATGATCGTCGGCCCCTTATGGACATGGATGTTGGTGATGCCGAGCTTCTGGCAGAGCTCGAGGCAGCGATAGGCGTTGGGATCCGTGAGCTTCCACCCACGCGAGTCACCCTTCCACTCGGCGGTATAGAGCTTGACACCCTTGATGCCGAACGTCTCCTTCATGTAGTGGATGTACTCGAGCGCCCTCTCGCCATCCCGTGGATCGAAGGCGCCGTTGACGATGAAGCGGTCCTTGTACTTCTTCGCCATCTCGGCGTTGCGATCGATAGTGTTGAACCCGTTCTTGTAGAACTCTGTGAGGTAGGTCGACTGAACGACGGCCATGTCGTCAGGACCGTCGACGAACAGATCGTGGTACATCTGGTCGGCGCTGTATTTCTCGAACTGCTCCTTCGGCCAGAGCTTGTCCTTCGGGCTGAGCGAGGTGTGGTAGGCGTAGAAGCAGTCGATGAACTGCTTGCCGTGGACGTTGAGCTGATTCGCCGGACTTCCGTCCCAAAAATGGGTATGGCCGTCGATAACGAACACTTCCTCGCCGCTGGGAGTTATGAACATGTTGCTCTCCGGAAATTCCTGGTTGGCTCTAGTCGATCAAACGAAGCGCGGTGGTCGGGCGAGACTACTTCGAGAAGCGGCGGGGCCATAGCCGCTGGGGATGCGGCCCCGCCCAGTCAGGGAGGCGATGGAGACTCACTCGATGTATTCGAAGACCTCGTCCATGTTTCCGAACAGCGTCACCGTGTTGTCGTCGATACGCACCATCCGTCCGTAGTGGGTCGAGGTGTTAACTTCGAAGATCTCGGCCGTCATTTCCTTCCCGAGAATTTCGCTGATTTCATCCATCTTGAAAGTCAGCTTTCCCTCGCCGTCGATGCGGATCAGGGCCGGCTGATAGGTCACTGTCACGTTCGGCTTCTTCGCCATGAACTCGGCGATGGCGCGCGCCTCGACGCTGTCATTCATGGTGACGCCGCACTGATGGGAAATCGTTTGCTCGAAACGAAGGTCCCCCATCTTCTGGAAGATATTCTGGTTGGTCGCAGATCTGGAAACGACGGACATTGCAATTTACTCCTTGGGAAGGGTGAGGCCGAGCTCGCCGAGAATCTTCTTGATGCGTTCGACCGACTGCGCACGCGCATCGGCGTACTGCACCGGCTTCGAATGCGGCTGCGACCAGATCGGCTGCAGGCCGGCGGCCGCCTTGTTGGCGAGCGCAACATGCTTGTTCACCCACCCCTGGAACAGCTTCTTGTTGTGGGCGCCATGCTGATTATCGGTCACCAGAAGGTGCATCAGGTCGATCGTGTTCGCGAGATTGCGCTCATAGTCCGCTTCCGCGGACGAAATCACCGGCGGCGTGATGAAGTCGCCGTTAGACGAGGCTACCTGCATCAGGAAGCCGCTGCGAAACAGTTCGCCGACCAGCGGCTCGAACACGATGTTGGTGGCGAAGTACTGCTCGAGATAGTCGGCCGAGCCCATGATCGACTCGATCGCTTCCCGCGTTCCCTGCCAGCCCTTGTCTTCCAACCAGACGCGCTTGCCGGCCGTGTCGTCGAAGCCCGGAATGTCCATTCCGATCTCGGCGAGATACAGCGTAATATCCTGTGAAAGGCGAAGCTTGTAGGACGAGTTCGTCAGCGTCGCATTGTTGATCATCTGGGTGTAGCCGTAACGCTGAGCCTGCATCAGCGACGTGCCGAGACCGAACTCGGCGTGCTTCCACGCACCGAGATGGTTCTGCAAGATCTTGATCCAGGCCTTGTCGAAGCTCTTCGGTGCCCCGGACTTGCGACCGTTGGCAATCACGGCCTGGACCATGGCTTCGATCTTGGACTGGCGCTGGTAGTGAGTGCGCTCCCATTCCTGGTCGGGAGCACGGAACGCATGCCAATTCGAGCTGAGGGCCCCCGTGTTGTCCTTGGTGTATGCACCCTTGCCGTTGGGGAAAGAGATGATCCAGTCCTGCAACAGGTATCGTTCCGGATCCGGCTGCACGTCGACCGTCACGTCTTCGTAGTGCGTGGCTCGCTTGCTGCGGGGCTCGAAATAGCGGTATCTGCGGCTATCCGAATCCGGAAACACCGCAGAACCTGCTGCACCGGATTTGGCTGATACGGTTTGAACGGCAGTCATGGTCGTCTTCCTCCTCCTGTTGTTGGGCTCTAGCTCGTTGGGCGGTCGAGGCGTCTTAGTTGTTCGCCGGCGTGAACTTGTCGAAGAAGATGCGGTCCGACTCGACATCGCTCATCTGCAACACTGGCGTCAGCGCCTCGATCATTGGCGATGGTCCGCAGGCATAGACGTCGACGTCTTCACGATAGTCCGCACCGCGAAGGTGCTCTCCGACTGCCTCATGCACGAAGCCCTTTGCTCCGCACCAGGCCGTGTCGTCGGCCGCATGGGAGAGAACCGGGACGAAGGTGAACTCCGGATGCTTGGCGGCGAGCTCCGCGAAATGGTCGAGATAGAAGAGATCGTTCTGCGTCCTGGCTCCGTAGAAGAAGCGCACCGGACGAACTTCCCCGGAGCTGATGTGATCATGCAGGATAGACCACAGCGGCGACATTCCGGATCCGCCACCGACCAGGATCATGGCTCCCGTTTTGTTTTCTCGTCGGAAGCAGGTCCCGTAGGGTCCTTTGATTCCGACTTCGGTTCCGACGGCGAGATCTCCGTCGAGTCGTGAGGAGAAGCGCCCATTGGGGTACTTCTTGATGATGAACGCGAGATTTTGGCTTTCGCCCGGCGAATTTGCCATGGAAAACGAGCGCGTAATCGTCTCTGGTCCCGGGAGCGTGATGTCGACATATTGACCCGCCCAGAACTTCAGAGGTTGCTCCAGTGTGATTTCGAGGCGGCGGATGTCATGGGTCAGCGCAGAGACGCTCGTAACGGTGCCCGTGAAATCCTTGACGGGAATCGATTTCGACAGCACTTCCTCGTCATAGTTGAGGAGCTCCACCTCCAGATCCGAGTATGCCAAGGTCCGACAGAGCAGGATGTAATCCTGGCCTCGCTCCATCTCGTTCAGGGCAAACGTCGAGTATTTCTTCAACTCGACATCGCCTCCGGTAAGGACGCATTTGCACGCCGAGCACTGCCCCTCCTTGCAGCCATGCGGCAGCGCGATCCCTTGGCGAAACGCTGCGTCGAGAACAGTTTCGTTCTCCTCGACCTCGAACTCTATGCCTACCGGTTGCAGGCGAACGACATTAGCGGGCGCGCCCATAGGGGCCTCCTCAAACGAACGCTTTCATATCTTCCGGGGAGCGATCGGGAAGGAGCCGGCCGCAGCCGGCCCCTTCCGTCTCACTTAGTTGCAGGGATTGATAGTGAATCCCTTGCGATACTCGGCGAGATGCTTCTCGCGGTCGGCCGGGCTCATCTCCCGCAGCGTCTGTAGCGGGCTCTTGAGGATGTGGCCGCGGACATCGTCGAGCGTCCACATTTCCTTCTGGTCGAAGCGCAAATGCGGCTGCGCGACCAAGGTCTTGCCGTCCGTGCGCACGAAGCCGAGATCCTTGATGGCGTCGGCAATATCCACATTGTGGTAGACGCTTTCCCACTCGCGACGGCCGCTGAACCGCCCCATCGCCGGGGTCGGACGACCCTGGTACTCGCCGGCGAACGCTTCGACGGCCGTCCACCGATCGAGCTCATGGGCGAAGGTGTGCAGCTTGCCGTCGATCTCGTCGGTGACGATGTCCTCACGGATGAGGCACGGAACGAGGCACGACCAGCAACGATGCGGATAGACGTAGCCGACGTCGCTGTTGAACAGGATGTTGGTTTGACCCCGATGCGACAGCTTCTCGTACCATTTCCAGAACTCGCCGAACTGCGCATACCAGCCCGGATACTTGTGCTCGAACCACTCGAAGTCCTTTTCAGTCTGCGCCTCGATACGCCAGAAGTTCGCCGACCAGCCGACGGCAAAGAACTGGGCGACCTTGTGGACGTAGTGCTTCTCGGTCAGCCGCTTCCAGGCGGCCTGCACGTCGTCATGATGGATCTTGATGCCGTACTTCTCGAGCGGCAGCATATAGGTCCGGTAATAGTCCTCGAAGATCCAGCGGTGCCACATCTCCGCGTAGGACTCCTTGTTCTTGTCGCGGTTCGTGGTGCCGTATTCGATGAACGTCCCGATCGCCGCGTCGACGATGGCATGGTTCTGCCAGAAGGCATAGCGCATGTCGCGCTCGAGCAGCAGGTGATTCTCCGGCTCCTTCAGCATCGACATCAGCATCGAGTGGCCGTTGCCGATGTGGCGGCTCTCGTCCGACTGAACCGAGAGGAACACGGTTGGCAGCGCATAGTCGCCGTTGCGCGCCGCCTCCGACGGCATGGCGACGAACAGCGTGTTGGTGAACGCCGTCTCGGCGACGACGGTCAGGTAGACGTTCGCCGACGTGATGGCGTCACCGGTGATGAATCCTTCACCGAACTGGCGACCGATCGTGGTGGCGTAGCACTTGCCGAACGCCTCCTCCGTGATGTCGAAGCCGGCCGGGTCGATGTAGTTCTCCATGTACCATTTCTTCAGGTTCATCTGGATGGTCGAGTGACGGAATTCGTCGACCATCTGCATGGTGAAGCCAGTACGGAGATCTTCGCCAGGTGCGAGGCGCCCGACCATCGCCATGGAACGTGCCGCCGAGATTTCCGGGAACGGGATGATCGCCAGGAACAGCTTCATCCACTCGACCCAACGTGGCTCGACGTTGCGGAACATGTCGCCGCGAAGCGCGGCATCGAGGGCGCCGTAGACGCGGTTGTCCTTTTCCTCCTGCATCGGGAAATAGGAGCGAAGGACCTGCTTCATCGGATCCTTGGGCGCCTTCGTGATCTTGTAGTCGGTGGGGAAGGTCATCGCTTCCTGGACGTAGGACGGATTCCATCCGAGATCTGCAATCTTCTTTGCAGCCTCACCGACGGAAATGCCGCGCTGGGCGGTGATCCTGTTGAGTGTTAGCGTTCCAGACATCTCGTCTTTCCTCCTGATCGGGTCAGAAACCACATCGATATTCCGCCTGCCTGGACCTTCGCGGACCGAGCAGTGCTTACCCGTGCGTTACGGGCCACCTCGCGACCGTTTGCGCGGCCGGACGTTTGATATCGGCAAGGGTCTCAGGATGACTGTGGAACACCTCAGGGATGATCAGGAGCGATCTTCGGACCCAGCCGTCCTCCGACGCAATTGAGTGACCCCGCGCAAGGTTCGCCCTCAGCTCGACATCCCCTTCCCTCGTTCTTTTCGCGGCTCGCCCCGGACGGAGCAGTCAGCGTTGTTGTGCCAAACAGCTTTGCAATGGGCGTGCCAGCGCTCTCTTGCCCCGCCAAATTGATTTCTGATTGCCGGAGGTGAGGATCGGCGCTGACGGAGACTTCGCGGCTCCCAGTTAGCGACCTGCGGAAATGCAAACTGCGACAAGAGTTGCAAAATGAGAATCGGCGCAACGCGGAGACCGCTACTTCGCGGCGCAATGTTTGCGCTGCAACAGTGCCAGAAATTGCCCCGGGCAATACGTCGAGCGCTTTCGGAATCGAACGCGGTCTGCTCGATGCGACAGGCGTCTTTCACGTTGAAGGCCGCGCATACGAGACTGGTTCGTTGCCCGGTCCATTCGGACTAGCGATAGTCCTCGAAACCGGCCGACCGTTTTGATTGCCGAACCTTCTCGATCCAGCGCTCGGTGTACTGGGCGTAGCAATCGTGATCGCAGAAAGGGAGACCGGTACTGAATTCTCTCAGATAGTGAGCGTGAATGGGCTCGCAGCATGACATGCAGAACGTCTTCAGCCACGGTGTTCTGCCATTGACGAGGACGAACCTCATGCAGCGTTCCTAAGCGGTCTTGTCGATATGAGATTGACAACGATGCAAATTGAGACGATGGCGTACAATGAGACTCCGGAGATCAGACCACTCCTCCACCCTTGCGGTGTTTGCACTGCGATATGAGCTTGTGTGAAACCGATCTGATTGAACTGTTGCAGCGCGTGACCAGCATATGATCTCACGCAGCTGGGCTCCGGTGACGGCGTCAGACGACACCACACGGGCATGACGACGGCCGCTCGCTCGATCCATCGCGAGGAAATGCATGCTCGCGATGGATGATGCAGCTATCCTTCAAGGGATTAACACGGCCCGCCCATGAATTTCGCCTGCATTGAGATCGTGCAAGGCCTTGTTGGCGTCCGCAAGGCGATACTCGGTCGTGGCAAGTTCAACCAGATCTCGGTCCGCAAGGGCCATCAACTCGGTTAGTTCGGCCCACGTGCCGACCAGATTGCCGATAATGTTTTTCTCGGTTATCACCATGTCGACTGTCGGCACCCGAATGTCTTCGCCGTAACCGACGACGTAGTAGCTGCCCATCGGACGAGTCATCGCCAGGCCCTTCGACGTCGTGCCCTTCTCGCCGACGAAATCGATCACCGCTTCCGCACCGTTTCCGCCGGTCAGACCCAGAACGGCTTCCACTTCGTTGCCGTCAGCTTTCATGAGATGATTGGCGCCCGATTTTTCGGCTAGTTTCAGCGATGCTTCGGACTTGTCGACGACAATAATGTCGGCCGCACACATCGCTTTGAGGCACTGGATTCCGATGTGGCCCAATCCTCCCGCACCGATAACAACGCAAGATTCGCCTGGCAAAAGGTGACGCGTGGCCTTCTTGACAGCGCGATAGGCGGTGAGGCCTGCATCGGCGTATGGCGCGACATCCTTTGGCGCCAAAGTCCGTGGCAGCGGGACGATGTTGCGTTCTGAGGTGCAAAGGAACTCTGCATAGCCGCCGTTGCAATCGAGGCCTGGGAACGTTCCAGGACCGTGCATGTCGAATCCTCGGCGACAGGCGAGACACGTCCCGCCGCTGATCTTCGGATGGACGATGACAGGATCGCCCTTCTTTAGTCCCTCGACTTCCTTGCCAACTTCTTCGATCCAGCCTGCATTTTCGTGCCCCATAATGAGGGGAAGCAGCTTGTCACCGCTCGGATCCATGTGCGGCTTCCACACGCCTTCGACGATGTGAAGGTCGGTTCGGCATACGCCCGCACCACCTATGCGGACAATGACGTCGGTTGATTTCGTCAACTTCGGATCAGGCACCTTCTCTTCCCCGACCCAAAGGTCGTTGGAAAGTTTCTCGTCGTAGGCTCTCAATACTTGGGCTCTCATCATTTCCTCCGTCTCCCCGGCGAACTTCGGTGCGCCATCGGCGATTTCAGCCTCAGCATTTTTTGTGCCAGCGGATTTGTGTCGCGGCGCCAACAGCCACTGTTGGATACGCGCCAACAGTCCTGCTGCGGCGCAGCGCGAAGATGATAGATCACCGTGCTGAAACAGCCCGATACTACCAGGCACGGATCAGCGTTATCTAAAGTCCTCCACCATTGGGAGGATCGATGGTCAAGCTAAGCACGACAAAAAGGAGAGCAGCTGGACTTTGCTGCGCATTGCTTGCCGCGCAAGGAGGTTAACTGGATGGCCAAACCGGTCCACTCGATGATCCGCGTGGCCCACGAGGCGACTTCCACCGGCGCGCCTTCGATCTCGAGATCCCCAACCATCTGAGTGTGCCAATTTCGCCCTGATCTATTTGCGTCTCCGTCCTCGCCTTTCGAGCTGGAGCTGACGGTCATCGCAAGAAGCCGTATGCGCTCGACGTCCCGATCTTCTTACTGGATCTGTTCTCGAAAGGAGATGTCGTGAACCTGACCAAAGCAGAGCGGCAGCATGCCAAAGACGGGGCAAATCTTGACTTCAGCTTTGTCCATCTCACGCAAGGTCAGAACTGAGTCCTAGTATTCTCGCGCGCAGATCTACAATTCGCAGCAAGCCGGCATTATTGCTTATTCGTATCTGGCGTATGGGCTTCCTTGGTTGAGCGGGTGACGCTTCTGCCCGACGGGAACGAGCTAGGAATCGTGCTCAATGGCGATCTGGCCGCGATCTTGAGCTTTGCTGCGGGCAAAACGAAGCCCGACCTCCTTCCGGAGGCCGGGCTTCTTGGCGACTTAGTATCGATCGTTGGTTGCCGGGACAGGATTTGAACCTACCCAGACGTCTTGAACGCGACAGTCTGCGGGACTGCCGCAGACAAACCAGTCGTCACCAGCCCAGAAATTGGAGCGCTGTTGGCTCCCCAAATTGGGTGTCGGTAGATTTTTGTTGATCTCTCCGTGCACACATCGTGCACACGCCGCCTTCTAACTTATTGAAGAACTTGAACTCTCGGTCCAATCCATCATGGGCCAAGTTGAGCTAACTCAGGCTAGCCTAATCCAAGCTGATCCAAAATCGTCAGCTCTGCGCCATAGCCACGCCGGCGCGACGCGATCAATTAGATTGCCGTGTAGCCGCCGTCGGCATTGACACACGCGCCCGTGATGATCGAGGCCTTGTCGCTCGCAAGAAAGGCCACAACCTCAGCAATCTCCCAAGGCCGCGCCAAGCGCCCGATCGGCTGCCGCACCAGCATCGCCTGGCGGGTCGCCTCCGGCAACTTGGCCAGCAACGGCGTATCGACATAGCCCGGAGAAACGCAGTTCGCGCGAATACCCTGAAGCGCATAGGTCAACGCAACTGAGCGCGTGAGATTGACCACCGCGGCTTTCGCGGCCGAATAGGCGTTGCTGTTCTCCTGACCGACGTGAGCAAGGATCGACGCCATGTTGACGATCGCGCCACCACCGGTCGCACGCATGATGCCTGCGGCGAACTTGTTGCAGATCGCCACCCCGGTGAGATCGACGTCGATCACGCGGCGCCAGTCGACGAGATCGAGCTCGTGGATCGGCGACTTGCGCTCGGGAATGCCGGCATTGGCGACGAGGATGTCGAGCCGGCCGAACAGCGTGACGGCTGCCTGCATCAGCTCGGCAACTGAGGCCTCATCGGTGACGTCGACATGCTGGAAGCCCGCCGCGTGACCATCGGCGGCAAGCCCGGCCGCAAGCGCGGCTCCGCCTTCGGCGAGATCACCGAGCAAGACTTTCGCCCCCTCGACGGCAAACAGTCGCGCAATCGCGGCTCCAATCCCGGAGCCGGCGCCGGTGATGACGGCAACCTTTCCCTCGAGCAGCACCACACCCTCCCGTTCGACCCGATTTGCCGAGCTCAGCTCTTCTCGAAGCCCGGGCGCGGAATCGTGCCCATCAGCGTCCGGGTGAAGCCACCGTCCACGACGATCTCCTCACCGGTGATGTAGCTCGCGCGCCCGCTCGCGAGGAAGACTACCGCATCGGCGATGTCCTCGGGGCGGCCGATGCGCCGTGCCGGCACCAACGCCCGCCGCGCCTCGTACACGCCCTGGGTCTGATAGATGGCCTCGGTCATCGGCGTGCGGATCATGCCCGGGCTGACGACGTTGCTGCGTACGCCGCGCGGTCCCCATTCGACCGCGAGCTGGCGGGACAGCACGGCCACGCCGGCCTTGCTCACGCTGTAGGCGCCGCTGTAGCTCTGCGGAAATGAGGCCGAGATCGATGCGACATGGACGATGGCGCCTGCGCCGCGCGCCAGCATCGGCTCTCCGAAGGCCCGCGCGCAGCGCAGGTAACCGGTCAGGTTCAATGACAGAATGCGGTCCCAATCCGCCATGCTCGTGGTGTCGAGCCCGCCCGGCAACATCGTGCCAGCATTGTTGACGAGGATTGTGGCTTCGCCGACTTTCGCCGCCACCTCGCCGGCGGCGCGCGCGACGCTGTCATCGCGGGTGACATCGCAGGCTAGGAACTCCGCGCGGCCACCGCTTGCGCTAATCTCCGCCGCGACAGCCGCGCCGGCCTCGTCGCGGTCGAGCACGACGACGGTCGCGCCAACCGCCGAAAGGCCGAGCGCAATGCCGCGCCCGATGCCCGCACCACCGCCCGTGACGACGGCAACTTTCGCGGAAAGATTGATCCATGCCATGCGGGGCTTCCAAGGTTGGAAAGGCGATTGGCGCCTCAGGTGGCGAGGCCGGACAAGGACAGCAGCTCGATCCTGCGGATCAGCCGGTTCTCCTGCGCGACGATGAGATGCTCTGAGGCTTGCAAGTAAGCCGGCCAGTCGGGATCCTTGTCGCGCTCGGCGTGCCGGCGCTCGAACTCTCCCATGTCGGGGAAACCCCAGAGATGAACGATCTGGTTGAGCGGCCCGACCGCGCTCGTGAACATGCCAAGCGGACGCCCCAGATATTTGAGCTGGACCGGTATCGCGAGCCGGTCGAACACCTCGATGAACTCCGCCATCTTCCGCAGGCGGATGGTGTAGACACGCAGGTCGACAATGGCTTGCTCGGTCATCGGAGGATCTCCCGGTTGGCTCTCTCAGCTGCGCGCGAGCGCGCAGCTACCCTCGTCGAGGGGCCGGAACGCTTCGGTTGCGCTCAGCGTCGAGACCAGCTTGTAGACGTCGCCGGTCGACGTGCTCTCCGCGGGCTTCTTCACCTCGAAGAGATAGGCCGGATGGATCTTGCGCCCGTCGGCGCGGATCATGCCCTGACCGAAGCAGTCGTCGTCGGTCGGCATCTTCTTCATCAGCTCGACGACCTCGCGCCCGTTGCGCTTGGCCTGCTCGGCGCCGAGCTCCTTCACCGCCTTGAGGTAGTGCAGCACGCAAGCGTAGTCGCCGGCCTGGCTCATGTTGGGATAGACGTTTGCTGCCAGGCGCGGCTTCACCCGGTTCATGAAGGCGCGCGTTCGCTCGTTGAGATCCCAGTAGAAGGTCTCGGTGAGCGACAGGCCCTTGGCCGTCGACAGGCCCATGCCGATGACGTCGGTAACATAGCCGACCAGCGCCGCCATGCGCGCGCCGCCCTGGTCCAGACCGAACTCCTGGGCCTGCTTCAGACAGTTGATCAGCTCATTGCCGGAATTGGCAAAGGCGATCACATTCGCGCCGCTCGACTGAGCCTGCAGCAGGAAGGACGAGAAGTCCGAGGTCGACCCGAAGGGATAGCGGACCGAGCCGAGCACGGTGCCGCCGGCCGCCTTAACGAATTTCGCCGCGTCCGCCTCGGCCGCATGGCCGAACGCATAGTCGGCGGTGAGGAAAAACCATTTCGAGCCGCCGGTGCGCACGAGCGAGGTCGCCGTCGAATGGGCGAGGCACCAGGAATCCCAGGACCAGTGCACGAGGTTGGCGCTGCAGCTCTTGCCGGTCAGGTCCGACGATCCGGCGGTGGTGATCAAGGCAACCTTGTTCTTGTCCTCGATCAAGTATTTGGCGCCGAGCGCGATCGAGGAGTTGCCGACATTCTCGATCACGTCGACGCCATCCTGATCGAACCATTTGCGGATGATCGCAAGGCCGACGTCGGCCTTGTTCTGATGGTCGGCGACCAGGATCTCGACCTTGATGGAAGGGTTGGCCGCCATGAATTCGGCAGCCGCCTGCTGTGCGCAGGCGACTGTCGTGGGCCCCGACACGTCGCGATAGATGCCGGACATGTCGGTGATCACGCCGATGCGGATCGTGTTGTCGGACTGCGCCCGGGCGAGGCGCGGCGCCAACGCCGTGGCGAGGCCGGCACCGACGAAACTGCGGCGTGTCATGGTCATGTCGTTTCTTCCTCACCTGCCCTGCCTTCCGGCATGGACCGTTGTTGATCCCGTTTGGATGGTGTCGATCAGGCTTGCTGGCCAGCCAGATGACGGCCGGTGATGTAACCGAAGGTCATGATCGGCCCGAGCGTGATGCCAGCGCCGGGATAGTTGCCACCCATGATCGAGGCGCGATCATTGCCGACGGCATAGAGTCCGGCGATCGCCGTACCGTCGTGGCGCACCACGCGACCGACCAGGTCGGTAGTCAGACCGTCGAATGTGCCGAGATCGCCCATGATGAGCTTCAGCGCGTAGTACGGCCCGGTGCCGATCGGGGCCACGTTCGGGTTTGGCTTGTGCTCGGCGTCGCCGAGATAGCGGTTGAAGGCCGTCGAGCCGCGCTTGAACGCGCGGTCAATGCCATGGACCGCGCCTTCATTGTACTCGCGCACCGTTGCTTCCAGGCCGCCGGCATCGATGCCCGCGGCCGCGGCAAGCTCGCGCAATGTCGCGCCGCGGTTCAGATAGCCGTTGCGCACAAAAGTGCCGACCGGCACTGGCGCCGGCTTGGCATAGCCGAGGCCGTATTTGCGGATCGTGGCGTGATCGCAGATCAGCCAGGCCGCGGTCTCCCTACCGCCGGCGCCATCGGCAATCATCGCGGCGCCGACGTCGTGGTAGGACTCGGACTCGTTGGTGAAGCGCCGCCCTTGCCTGTTCACCGCGATCACACCGGGCTTGTAGCGGTCCACGAGATGCGGAAACACGCCGGTGCGATTGCCGAGCGGCACGCGCGACACCGGCATCCACGCCGCCGCACTCGGAAAGCGGATGTCGCAGCTGCCGCCGGCCACCTCTGCCATGCGGATGCCGTCGCCGGTGTTGGCCGCAGGTGTCGGCGACAAATGTTCGCCACCTCGGGCAAGATGCGGATAGGCGCGCGCAATGCGCGCCTGATCGTGCGGAAAACCGCCGCTCGCCAGCACTACTGCGCGGCGCGCCGTGATCGCGTACTCGCCCTGCGTATCGCCGACGATCGCGCCCGCGATGGCGCCGTTCCGGCTGATCAGCCGTTGCGCGGGCGTTGCCGTGAGCAGCGGAATCCCGAGATCGAAGACGGTCCTCGCAAGCCGCGCCGCCAGCGCATTGCCGCTGGTGATCTTGACCCCGCGGCGATAGCGGGCGAGATCCCAGAGGTGGCTGGCAAGCCGCCGGGCCACGTAGATTGCCGAAGCGAGCGAACTCGTGACGCGGAAGAAATGCTTCAGCTCGTCATTGGACGAGTTGAACATCATGCCGATGAAGGTGATGGTCTCGAGCGGCGGCCGCAGCCGGCGGATCTCCGTGCCGAGCCCGCGGGCGTCGTAGGGCGCCGCGGTCACCGAGCGGCCGAGCTTGGTGCCGCCCTCGACGTCCGGATGATAGTCGGGATAGGCCGACAGCACGAATTTCGCTTCGGTCTCCTTCTCGAAGAAATCGAGCATGCGCGGGCCGACATCGAGAAAGGCATCGATCGCCGCATCGTCGAAATGATGGCCGGTCTCGTGCTTGAGATAGGTGCGCGCCGCGTCGCGGCTGTCCGTGACGCCCGCATCGCGCGCATGGCGATTTCCGGGAATCCACAGCACGCCGCCGGAAAAAGCCGTGGTGCCGCCGAAGTACTCGTCCTTCTCGACGATGATCACGTCGAGCCCGCACTTCCGGGCCGTGATCGCGGCGGACAATCCGCCGGCGCCCGAGCCCACGACCAGCACGTCGCACGACAAATCACGCGCTTGTCCTGACATTGCCGTTTCCTCCCGTGGTCTCGCCGCGCCGTTGCTTTGTTTGGGTCTGACGACGGCTCGTATTCTCGATAGGCGCGACCGCGGGCGCCGCCAATGGACGAAACTCTTTTTGTATTGTACTTTTCATAAGTGCAGTGCAGCGACCGGAACTAACCGCCACTGCCGCGGAGGGAACCGCAAGCATGATTCCGCACTATTTTTTGTACGAGGAAGCGGCTTCGAAGGTCGAACCGTCGTTCCTCCATATCGAGCCGATCCCGGTGCGCAGCGGCAGGCACAATTGGACAATCCGGACGCACACGCATCCCGACCATCACCAGGTCCTGGTGATCAGCAAGGGCGGCGGCGCCGTCGAGGTCGAGGGCGTGAGCTGGGAGGTCTCGCCGCCGGCGCTGGTCATCATCCCGGCGCTGACGATCCATGCCATCCGCTTCAGACCCGGCACCGACGGCTATGTCATCACCGTGGCGCTGCCCTTCCTGCAATCCGCGCTCGATGACGATGCCGACCTCATCGACGGCTTTCGCGTACCGGTCCGCTTCCTGTCGCAACAGATCGGCCGCGACATCGACCTCGTCGGCCTGTTCGCCTCGCTCGAGCACGAATTCGTCTGGTCGGCACCTAGCCGCCGCACCGCCATCAAGGCCTATCTGCAACTGCTCGCAGTAACGGTTCGCCGGCTGCTCGAGCAGGAGCGTGTCCGTCCGATCTCCAGCGCACGGGAGGCGGAGACCGTGATGCACTTTCGCGAGCTGGTCGAGAAGCACTATCGCGATCACCCCTCGCTCGATGTCTACGCGCGCAAGCTCGGCGTCACGGCCGCGCGCCTCAACGCCTGCTGCCGGATGACGACAGGCAAGTCCTCGCTGGCGCTGATCAATGATCGGCTGCTCACGGAGGCCAAGCGCAACCTGCTCTACTCCGACATGACCGTGAACGAGATCGGCGCAGCACTCGGCTACGCCGATCCGGCCTATTTCAACCGCTTCTTCTCCCGCAATGTCGGCCTGTCGCCGGGCCGCTTCCGCGAGCGGCTGTTCTCCGACGAGACCCGCGCGGCTGCCAGCTGAAGCGGCATTGCGCGATCAGCCGGCGAGAGAAAAGGCCAGGCCCTGCCGCTTGAGTATCGCGGCGCCTTCGTCGATGTCCTTGAGCGGCTGGTCCGACAGGATCTCGAGCACGATCCTGCCCTCATAGGCTCGCTGCCTCAGCAGCGCAGCGATGGCCGCAAAATCGATCTCGCCCGAGCCGATCGGATCGTGTCGCCACTGCCCCTTCGGACTGTCCGATAGATGAACGATGCCGAGACGGGGCCACAGCGCCCTAAGACCCTCGACCGGATCCTCGCCAATCGCAACGGCATTGGCGACATCGTAGATCACCGGCATCCCGGCATAGCCTTCGGCATCGAGAAAGCGAGTGATGTCCGCGGCGCTGGCGAGCAGCCCCTGCGGATGGTTTTCGAGGATGACCGGCACGCCGGCGCGCTCCGCCTTGTCGTAAATGCGGGCGAAGGCGTCGCGAAAACTCACCATCAATCGGTCGTTGGCCTTGGCAAGCAGCGCGTGCCGGCGGCCGGAGCCGACGCAGATCCAGCGCGCGCCGAGCTCGGCGGCGCGGTCGATCGTGGCCACATAAGACGAAACCGCAAAATCGACCACGTGTTGCGACGGGCTTGCGAGATTGATGTCGCTGCTGGCGAGGTCGAGCGCCAGGAGCGACAGGCAATGCCGCTCGATCAGCGCGCGAATTCGCCGCGTGCGCGCGGCGTCCTGTACCCAGGGATCGAAGTGCGGCGGCGTCGCCATCAACTGGATGGTGCGATAGCCCGCAGCGGCGAGCCGCTCGATGGCGTCCTCCGCGACGCAGTCCCACGCGAAGCCGAAAGTGTGGGCGCCGAGCACCGGAAGCGTCATGGGGCCGCCCGGTAAAGCTCGATGGTGCGACGAATGCCGTCGCGCAACGAGGTCAAGGGCAAGCCGGGAAGCGCGCGCCGCAAGTCGCCCTCGCCGATGTCCTCCGCGAATGGAAGCACGGGACCATCGATCCCAATCTTCGCACCGGGGACGACGTCACGCACGGCCGCGACGACTTCGTCGTTCGAAACCACCTCGCCCGGCAAGTTGAAGACGTGCGCCCCATGAGGCTCGCGGCGAAGCGCGGCGTAATAGGCCGCGACGACATCGTCGACGAACACAAGGCCAGCCGTGCCGATATAGGGAATGATATAGGTCTCGCCACGCGCGGCCGCGCGGCAGGCCAGCGATGGGCCCGCAGTCAACCCGGTTTCGCGGCCATAGCCATAGACGATATAGGGCCGGAAGCCGATGCTGGCGATGCCATGGTCCTCCCAATAGGCCCGCGCGCTGCCTTCGCAGGCGAGCTTGAATGCCCCGTAATGGGTAATGGGCCGCGGCGTCGTCTCGTCGTCAGGGCCGTAGACGCCGGCGCTGCTCGTATAGACGATGCGGCGGATACCGAGCGCTTGCGCGGCGTTGAAGACGTTCAACGTGCCGACGAGGTTGATCATCGCGCCGCGCACGGGATCGGCCTTGCAGGCCGGCGTCAGCACGCCGGCGAGATGGACAATTCCGTCGCAGCCTTCGGCTGCGGCACGCACCGCCTGCCCATCCGCGATATCGCCGATGCGCCACTCCACGGACGCTGCGGCAGCTCCGACAATCCCGTTGAACTGCGCCGAGCGCTCGACCGACTCGAACACGCGCAGCCGATGACCATCGCCCGCGAGCCGTCGCGCCAGCCACGCTCCGATGAAACCGCCGCCGCCAGTGATCAGAATCTGCATAATGTCAGGTCTCCGCGCCGATCAGCTGCCAGCGCCGAAGAAGCTTTCGCCCGGCCGCGCGGCACGGCCGTAGAGACCGGGCGAGGCGAGCGTCGCCATCGACAGCTCCTGCGCCGTCTGCAGCAGCGCCGGCGCCAACTCGAGCATGCGCTCCTCGGTCAGCCGGATATGGGGACCGGCGATTACCACGGCCCCGGTCACCTCCTTGGACTTGGGATGACGGATGGGGGCCGCGGACGCGCTCATCCAGGGCGTATAGGTCTGCACGCAGATGCTGACGCCGCGCTTGCGGGACTGGCGCAGATATTTCAGCAGCGCCGGCCAACTCTCGGGCGCGCGCGGGCCATAATCCTTGCGCAGCCCATAGCCCTGCTTCTCGACCAGCGCGCGCGCGTCCTCGTCCGACAGGCACGACAGCCAGGCGTGACCGCTCGCCGAGCAGGACAGCCGTCCCACTTGGCCCATGTCCGGATCGTAGCGCAGGCCGGCGGGCGAGCCCTGCGCCTTAGCCACCCATACGAGCTCGCGACCATCGATCATGGCGAGACGTACCAGCTCGCCGCTCTCGCGCGCCAGGTGATCCAGCAGCGGCTGGGCGAAATCGGTGATGCCGCTGCCGGCGAGGAAGGTGAAGGCAAGCGAGGCGATCTTGGCGGTGAGCTGGTAGGCGCCCTGCTCGCGTTCCTGCTTGACATAGCCATGCTCGATCAGGCTCGTCAGCACGCGGTGCGTGGCACTGCGCGGAATGTGCAGCGAGTCGGCGATCTCGAATAACTGCATGCCACGGGCATTCGTCGCGAGCAGCTCGAGCACGCCGAGCGTGCGCTCCAAAAGGCCGCTGGGCGCATCGACGGGATCCGGGTTCTTCAGCATCAAGGCAGCATCCTGATTCACAATTCCATCTCCTGATCAGGCCGCACTATCTGACCGGTTTTGGCCGCTTTGTGAACTGCCATCGTGGCTCGCAGGGTCAGCATGCCGTCGCGGGCGGTAATCAGTGGCGCCTCGCTGCCACGGACCACCCGCGCCAGATGATCGATCTGCGCAAGGTAGGGATCGCCGCGTTCGACGCCAACCGAGTCGCGCGAGATCGGGGCAAACCAGCTCTTCGCCGACGAATAGTGCCAATAGTCGAGCGTCGGCAGCGCCAGCGCGCCTTCGGTGCCGCTGAGGAAATGCGTCTGCACCGCGGCCGGCTGCGGCGGATAGTTCAGGCTCTCGCCGCTGGCGAGATCCCAGCTCCAGGGGCTTGCCGCGGTGTCGCTGAGGCTCAGCGTCACCAGCGCACCACCAGCGAGCCGGAGCAGGATCGCCGCACTGTCCTCGACGTCGAAGCCTCGCACCGCGTTGGAGACGACAGCCTGCACGGAGGCGATCTCGCCGCAGAGGTGGCGCACCAGATCGATCTCGTGAATGAGGTTGATCAGCACCGACCCGCCGCCGGGCTCTCGTCGCCATGCCACCTCGAAATAATCGGCGGGCTTATAGAAGGTCGCAAGCACGGTCGCGCTGGTCAGGCGGCCGAGCGCGCCTTCGGCGATCATGGAACGGGCTCGCCGCGTGATCGGATTGTGCCGCCGATGGTGCCCGACCAGAACGGCCACGCCCGCGCGCTCCGAGGCAGCCGCGATCGCCGCCGCATCAGCGAGCGTGCTCGCGATCGGCTTTTCGACCAGTGCCACAATGCCGCGCTCGATGCAGGCGATCGCGAACTCGCGATGGGTCGCATTCGGCGTGGCGATGATCGCCGCATCCGGCTTCATTGCACCCAGCAGATCGCGCGCATCCGCATACCAGGGCACGCCGAGGCTCTCCGCGTAAGTCTTTCCCGCTGCGGCAGGTTCGGCGATCGCCGCGAGCCTGCAGCTCTCCGATCGGCGGATCGTCTCGCAATGGGCCCGTCCGATTGCGCCGGCCCCAATCACCGCCACGGCGACCCTGCTCATTCCGCATCCTCTTTGATTTGCGTTGCGCCCGGCGAGGCTTCTAGCACGAGCTGATCAGAATTGGAATTGGATTCCATTTTTCGATTTTTGATATTGGAATCCAATTCCAGTCATGGTAGGGCAAGCCCCAAGAGCCGCATGCACGGCCCGCCGGCAATGACCGGCGCAATGTCAGAAGGGGAGGTGAGACAATGACGGACCTGAAGAAGACACGAGCGGCAACCGGCCTGCGCATCGGCCGGCGCGGCCTGCTCTTGGGCGCAACGTCGCTCGCGGCATCGCGCCTCGGTATGCCGTATATCGGCAACGCGGCAGCCGCCGAGCCGATCAAGATCGGAATGATCTGGGCCAAGACGGGCTCGATCGTCGATCAGGCGGAATATCTCGCCCAGGGCGGCATGCTCGCACTGGAACAGCGCAACAACACGCTCCTGGGGCGGCCCGCGGAGATCGTCTGGCTCGACGAGCCCAATCCGCAGGGTGCTCAGCAGAGCGCGGAGCGCCTCGTCGGCGAGCAGAAGGTCGTCGGCATGGTCGGCGGTGCGCTCTCCTCCTTCGCGCTCGCGATCTCATCGGTCGCCAAGAAGGCCAAGATCCCTTACGTCGCGGCCAATGCCGCCACCGGCGACCTCACTGGCAAGTCCTGCAACAAGTACACCTTCCGCCTGCAGCCGCCGGTCGATGTTCATGCCCGCGTTCTCGCCCCCTACTGCGCTGCGATCGGCAAGAAGTGGTACCTCCTGACCGCGTCCTACGCTTTCGGTCAAGACATCAAGCGCGCCTTCACCGACTACATCACGGCCAATGGCGGCACCGTGGTCGGCGCCGACGAGGTGCCGGTCGGCACACCGGACTATTCGTCTTTCATCCTGAAGATTCGCGCCGCCAAGCCCGACGTCGTGATCGGCGGCATTGCTGCCAGCGACCTCACCACTTTCCTGAAGCAGTGGAACGAGCTCGGCATGAAGGGCAAGATTCCATTCGCCGAGATCTCTGTCGGCAACACCGACCTGTGGGGCGTCGGCCCCGAAGCCGCCGATGGGCTCTACACCATCACCTGGTGGTACAAGAATCCGAACAACTCGCCTGAAGAACAGGCGATGGCCGCGGCCTATGAGAAGAAATACCACAGGCCAGCGGCGGACAAGGCCTGGATGGGCTGGCTGGGCATGAAGAGCCTGCTCGATTCAATCGAGATGGCGAAGTCGACCGAGCCCGGCGCGATGGTGCGGGCGCTGGAGAACTGGAAGTATCGCCGCGGCAACCTGGATATCGGCTATCGCGACTTCGATCACCAGATGACGAGCCGCCTCCTGGTTGCCGGCATTCAGCCCAGGATATCAGACAAGTGGGACTATTTCGACGTCAAGGCCGAATTGCCGAAGACGCCGGACGACATCGCCAAGGCCTTCGGTTCGGCGGGCGACAGCGCCTGCAAGATGGACACGCTCTGAGGTTTGACCCCGGGTGAAACGCGATGACGCGGGCAAATCCGCTTGCGCCATCGCGCGGCCCAAATCCGAAAACGGATGACGCCATGCTCGACATGATCCTGTCGCAGGCCGTCAATGGCCTTGTGCTCGGCTTTCTCTACGTTCTGATCGCGATCGGCCTGTCGATCATCTTCGGCATGCTCGGCATCGTCAATTTCGCGCATGGCGCCTTCTTCGCCGTCGGCGCCTATCTCGCTTATGCCCTGGCCAAGGAGTTCGGCTGGTGGGGGGCGCTTGCCGCGCCGCTGTTGACCGGCGCGATCGGCGTCGTCGTCGAGATGGTCCTGATCCGGCACCTCTATGGCAAGGAACCGCTGCTCGGGCTGATCCTGACCTTCGCGCTCGCACTGCTGGCGGAGGCGGTGTTGCGGCTGATCTTCGGCGGCGCGCCCGTGCCCTTCGCTGCGCCGAAATTCCTGGCCGGCTTCGTCGAATACGGCCCGATCCTGATCACCAAATACAGGATGTTCGTGCTGCTCACGACCGCGCTGACGCTGGTCGCGTTCTGGGCCTTTCTCGCCTACACGCCTTACGGCCGGATCATCCGCGCCGGGTCGCGTGATCCGGAGATGGTCGGCCTACTCGGCATCAACCTGCCGATCGTCTTTAGCGGCGTGTTCGGCATGGGTTGCCTGCTCGCCGGCCTCGGCGGGCTCTTGGCGGCACCGCTCTGGACCATCACGCCGTCGATGGCGGCGGGCGCCATCATGCCGGCTTTCGTGATCGTCACCATCGGCGGCCTCGGCTCCTTCCTGGGTGCCGTCGTGGCCGGCCTCCTGGTCGGCATCACCACGGCGATGACCATCCAGTTCCAGCCGGAATGGTCGGGCGCAGCCATGTACATCCTGATGGCCGCCATTCTCCTCGTCCGCCCGCGCGGACTGTTCGGCGAACGCTGGGAGAGATTCGAGTGAAAAGTCTCGCTCTGTTGCGCCATCCGGCGTTTGTCGCCGCGCTCGTTCTCACCGCGCTCACCGCAGCCTGGGCGCTGCTCGGCGCGCCCATCTCGCTGATCACGCAGATCGCGATCTACACGCTCTATGGCGCCGGCGTGAATCTTCTCGTCGGCTACACCGGGCTCGTCCCCTTCGGCGCCTCGGTGTTCTTCGGCTGCGCGAGCTATGCGGCCGCCTTCTTCATCCTCGGCCGCTACGGCAACGATCTCGTCTCGCTGCTGCTGGCGACGGTGTTCTCCGCGCTGCTGGCGCTCGTGGTCGGCGCCATCATCCTGCGCCGCAGGGGACTGTACTTCTCGCTGTTGACGCTCGCGTTCTCGCAGATTGCCTTCGAGATCGCCTTCAAATGGACCGGCGTCACCGGCGGCGAGAACGGGCTGCAGGGCGTCTATCGCACGAGCTTTGCCGGACCGTGGTCGTTCCACGTCTTCGTGGTCGCTGTCACCGTGATCTGCATCTGGCTGATGTGGCGGATCGCCCACTCCCCGTTCGGCCGCGTTCTCCAGGCGGTGCGCGACAACGAGCAGCGGGCGAGCAGCCTCGGCTACAACGTCCATCGTTTTCGGCATGGCGCGCTGATCCTTACCGGCACCTTCGTCGGTTTCGGCGGCGGCCTGCTCACCCTTATGCTCGAGGGCGTCTATGCCAACAATCTGAGCTGGCAGCACGCCGGCGACTCCCTGCTGATGACCGTGCTCGGCGGCGTGCATCACGTGCTCGGGCCGCTATGGGGCGCCATCGCCTTCATTCTGCTGGAAGACCGCCTGTCAGCCATCACGGAGAACTGGTGGCTGGTTTTCGCACCCATCCTGATGCTGTTCGCGCTGACCTCTCCGGAAGGAATGCAGGGCCTGTGGCAGCGGCTCTTCGGCCGGCAGCGCTGGACGCTCGTGCGTCTCGACATCCCGCCCCGACCTGCCGCCATCGTTCCATTCGCAAGCAGCGCCGCCAAGGTCGACCGCGGCAAGCCGCTGCTGCAGACTATCGGCTTGAGCAAGAACTTTGGCAGCCTGGTGACGGCGAAAAGCCTCGACATCGAGATCCACAGCGGCGTGCTTCACAGCATCATCGGGCCGAACGGCGCCGGCAAGACCACGTTCTTCAACATGCTGTCCGGCGCACTGAAGCCTAGCGGCGGGCGCATTCTGTTCGACGGCAGCGACGTCACCCGGACGCCGATGCATGTTCGGGCCCGGCTCGGCATCGGGCGCTCGTTCCAGATCCTGTCGATATTCCAGAACCTGACCGTGTTTGAGAATGTCCGCGTGGCCGTGCAGGCTCAGCGCACGGGATCGGCCAAGATGCTCGCCGATGCCTATGCGATGGAGGAGGTCAACGCCAAGACCTGGTCGATCCTCGATGCCGTCGGCCTTGCCGACGTCGCGGCCGAACCATGCATCAATCTACCCCACGGCGCCAAGCGTCTCCTCGAGATCGGCATTACGCTCGCGATCGATTCCAAGCTGCTGCTGCTCGACGAGCCGCTGGCCGGGCTCGCCGAGGCCGACCGCGTCGTCGTGGCCGATCTCATCGGGAAGCTCGCGCAGACCCACGGCGTCCTCCTGATCGAGCACGACATCGATCGCGTCCTTGCGATCTCCGACCGCATCTCGGTCCTGCACCAGGGCCGGATAATCGCCGACGGCAAGCCGGCCGACATAGCCGCCAATCCCGACGTGGTCGCGGCCTATCTCGGGGCCGCCAAGGACGGCACGCAGTCGCCGCCGCCGTCGGTCGAGCGGATGGCCCATGCGAAAGCGCCGGTATTGCTTGCGGCCAACGCCGTGTCGGCAGGCTACGGCGGCAGCACGGTCCTTGAAGCGGTTGATCTTGCGGTTCACGCCGGCGAAGCCGTCGCCCTGCTCGGCCGCAACGGCGTCGGCAAGACGACGTTGCTGCGCGGTCTCAGCGGCACGCTTGCCATAAGTAACGGCAGCATCGCGTTCGAGGACAAGCCACTCGCGCGCCTCAAGCCCTACGAAATCAACCGCCTCGGCATCTCGCTCGTTCCCGAAGGACGCCGGCTCTTCCCCAACCTCACCGTCGTCGAGAACCTGCAGCTCGCCACGCGTCCCGGCGGTATCGCCCTGGACGAGGTGTTCGAACTGTTCCCGCGCCTGCGCGAGCGTCGTGCCGCCAAGGCCGAGAGTCTGTCCGGCGGCGAGCGGCAGATGGTCGCGATCGCGCGCGCCCTCGTGGTGCCGAGCAAGCTGATCCTGCTCGACGAGCCGTTCGAGGGCCTCGCGCCGGCCGTCGTCAAGGAAGTCATGGACGCCCTCGTCAAGCTGCGCGGCAAGGTCGCCATGGTGATCGTCGAGCATCACGCCGAGACCGTGCTGCCGATCGTCGACCGCGCCTATGTGCTGGTGAACGGCCAAATTGCCTTTGCCGGCGATGCAGCGATCCTCGAACGCGACCATGACCTGCAGGCCCGCCTGCTCGGCGTGGTCCAGGCCGAAGCGGCGCAGGCCCGCGGGGCGGCCTAGCCAAGAAGAGAAGAAGAATGATCAACCTCAACCTGACCGGCGCCACGCGCCTCAACATCATCGTCGGCGACCCCATCGCCCAGGTGAAATCGCCGGCCGGCGTCACGCAGGCCTTCATCGACCGCGGCTATGACGGCATCCTGGTGCCGGTGCAGATCAACGGCGCCCGTCTCAAGACGTTCCTGGCGGCCGCGACCGATGTCCGCAATCTCGACGGCATCATCGTCACGGTCCCGCACAAATTTGCCTGCTACGAATTCTGCGCAACCTCGACCGACCGCGCCCGTCTACTCGGCTCGGTCAATATCATGCGCCGACGCCGCGAAGGCGGCTGGCATGGCGACCACGTCGACGGGCTCGGCTTTGTCGGAGCTGTACGCGCCAACGGCTACGACCCGACCGGTAAGTGCGCGCTGCTGGTCGGCGCGGGTGGCGCCGGATCGGCGATCGCCATGGCGCTGGTCGAAGCCGGCGTTCGCTCGCTGGCCATTCACGACAATGAAGCTGCCCGCCGGGACCAGCTGATCGCGAAGCTGGCCACACTCGGCAAGGCTGGGATCGGGCCAGGCTCGGCCGATCCGTCCGGCTTCGAACTCGTCGCCAACGCAACGCCGCTCGGCATGAAGGCCGGAGACCCGCTTCCGCTCGACGCATCGAAGCTCAAAGCCAGCACGTTCGTCGGCTGCGTCATCACCAGCCCGGCGGTCTCGCCGCTCGTCGAGGCGGCGCGGCGCCTCGGCTGCAAGACGTCGACGGGCACTGAAATGTACAACGCACTGCAGAGCTCGATGGTCGACTTCCTGCTCGCGCACGACGGATCGAGGTGACGGCCATGTTCAAGAACATCGAAGCGATTTCCGACGATGCCCGCTACGATCTTATCGCGATCGGCTCGGGTGCGGCCGGCATGGCGGCTGCGCTGTTCGCAGCGATCGAGGGCCGCAAGGTCCTGCTGGTCGAGCGCACCGAATATGTCGGAGGCACCAGCGCGCTTTCGGCGGCGACCACCTGGATCCCCAACTCGCACCATTCGAAGAGCGTCAATCCCGATGACAGCCGGGAGAAGGTCCGCAAGTTCCTCGACGGCGTGGTCGGCAATCATTCTGCCCCGTCGATGCGCGAGGCCTTTCTCGACAGCGCGCCGGACGCGGTCGCAACGCTCGAAGCCAACAGCATCGTCAAGTTCCGCCCCTATGCGACCCATCCAGATTACGAACAGCAGTTCGAGGGCGCTACGATGCGCGGCCGCGCTCTCGAACCTGTGCCGTTCGACGGCCGCGACCTTGGCGCCGATCTCGGCAATATCCGTCCACCGATCCCGGAGTTCACGATTTTTGGCGGCATGATGGTCGACCGCACCGATATCGGCCACCTGCTCGCCCTCAAGAAGTCCGCGCGCTCGTTTGCCCATGCCATCAAGATCCTCGCTCATTATGCCGGCGATCGGCTTAAGGGCCGACGCGGGTCCCGCCTGGTGATGGGCAATGCGCTGATCGGCCGCTTCCTGGCCTCGCTCAATGCGCGCGGCGTCGATATCCTGATCCGCACCGAGGTGCAGGATCTCGTCACCGAGAACGGCACTGTGACCGGTGCGGTGCTCAAGTCCGGCACAACGAGCCGCCGCGTAGCGGCCACGCACGGCGTCGTGCTCGCCGCCGGCGGCTTCAATCGGCATCCGCAACGCCGCGGCGAGCTGCTGCCCAAGGGCGAGACATACAGCCCTTCCGCTCCCGGGCACACCGGCACCATGCAGGACATCGCCTTGCGGCTCGGCGCGCGCCTCGGCGAAGGCAATCTCGACAATGCGTTCTGGGCGCCGGTCTCGATCCGACGGCGCGCCGACGGCAGCACCGCGAGCTTCCCCCATTTCGTCATGGACCGCAGCAAGCCGGGCACGGTTTGCGTTGATCAGACCGGCCGTCGTTTCGTCAACGAATCCGTCTCCTATCACCTGTTCGGTCGCGCGATGTTCGAGCACGACAAGCAGGTGCCCTGCATTCCCTGCTTCATCATCACCGACGCCACGGGCCTCAAGAAATACGGCCTCGGCATGGTACGGATGGGCACGCGCAACCTCGCTCCCTACCTCGCCGACAGCTATCTGACCGAGGGCGCGACCATCAGTGAGCTCGCCGGCAAGATCGGCGTGCCCGCGACCAACCTCGAAGGCACGATCGCGGCGATGAACCGCTATGCCGCTGATGGCATCGATCCGGACTTCGGGCGCGGCACCACGCCCTATCACCGCGTCAACGGCGATGCGTCGATCGGACCCAACCCGACGCTCGGTCCGATTGCGACCGCGCCCTATTATGCCGTGCGACTCTATCCCGGCGACATCGGCGCGGCCACCGGTCTCGTCGTCAACGAATGGGCACAGGTCATGCGCGCCGATGGCAGCGCGATCGCGGGACTCTATGCCTGCGGCAACGAGGCGAATTCGATCATGGGCGGCACCTATCCGGGCCCGGGCATCACCATCGGTCCGGCGATCGCGTTTGCCTATCGCGCGGCGCGACATGCGCTCGGGGTGTCCCAGGCGCGTCGCGCCGCGTGAACCGGAGGTTGACGTGAGAAGCGACGAACATCTCGACTGCGATCTGCTCGTGATCGGCTCGGGCGCGGGCGGCTTGGCTGCAGCGGTTACGGGCGCCTCGCTCGGTCTCGACGTCATCGTGGTCGAGAAGGAGGCGCAGCTTGGCGGCACCACAGCGTGGTCCGGCGGCTGGATGTGGATCCCGCGCAATCCGCTGGCGAGAGCGGCAGGCATCGTGGAAGCCCCCGAGCAGCCCAAGCTCTATCTGCGGCACGAGCTCGCCGATGGTTACGACACAGCCCGCGTCGACATGTTCCTCGATCAAGGCCCGCGCATGATCGAGTTCTTCCAGCGCGAGACTCATCTTGCCTTCATCGATGGCAACCAGATCCCGGATTTTCACGGCAAGAGCCCGGGCGCGGTCACGGGTGGCCGCTCGCTCTGCGCGGCGCCGATCGATGGCCGTGAGCTCGGTCCACGCCTCCGCGATCTCAAGCCGCCGCTGGATGAAGTCGCCCCGTTCGGGATGGCCATCGCGTCGGGCGCGGATCTCCGGTACTTTCTCAACGCCCGTTCCTCGCTGGCCTCCTTCCGGCATGTCGCGCGCCGGCTCGCGCGGCATCTGGTCGACATGCTGCGCTTCGGTCGCGGCATGCATCTCGTCAACGGCAACGCGCTTGTGGCCCGACTGTTGAAATCCGCCGACGCGCTTGGCGTTCGCATCATGCCGGCGGCGCCGGCCCGATCGCTCCTGAGCGAAGGAGCCCGCATCACGGGCGCGCGCGTCGTTCATGACGGCGCGACGCTTGAGATTCGCGCCCGCCGCGGTGTCGTGCTCGCCTGCGGCGGCTTCCCGCACGATACGGCGCGGAAGGCAGCGCTCTTTGCCCACGCTCCAAGCGGCCACGAGCATTGGTCGGCGGCGCCGGCCGGCAACACCGGCGACGGCATCCGCCTCGGAGAGAGTGTCGGCGGAGAGCTGCGGACGGATCTCTCCGACCCGGGAGCCTGGGCGCCGGTCTCACTGGTCCCGCATCGCGACGGCTCGGTTGGCCACTTTCCGCATCTGATCGAGCGCGCCAAGCCGGGGCTGATCATGGTGCGCAGCGACGGCACGCGCTTTGCCAACGAGGCCAATTCCTATCACGACGTGATGAAGGCGCTGTTCGCCGCCACGCCCGCGGGCGCGCCCGCCGAGGCCTGGGCGATCTGCGACGCAAAATTCCTCAAGCGCTACGGCCTTGGCCGCGTCCGCCCGCCGCCCTTCCCAATCACGCCATGGATTCGCAACGGCTACCTGAAGCGAGGCGCGAGCATCGAGGCGCTGGCGCGCGCCTGCGACATCTCCGCCGAAGGGCTCAAGGCGACGATCGGGCACTACAACCGATTTGCCGCGCACGGCGAGGATCCCGCCTTCGGACGCGGTGACACGCCCTATAATCGCGTGCAGGGGGATACGGCTCATCTGCCGAACCCCTGCGTCGCGCCGGTCGATGCCGGCCCGTTCTATGCGGTGAAGATCGTCGCCGGCAGCCTCGGCACCTTCGCAGGTCTCAACACCGACGAACATGCCCGCGTGCTTGATGCGCAGGAGCGGCCCATCGACGGCCTCTACGCCGTCGGAAACGACATGTCGAGCATCATGGCCGGCCGCTATCCGTCCGGCGGCATCACGCTCGGTCCAGCCATGACCTTCGGCTACATCGCCGCGCACCACGCTGGCGGAATTCCGCTCAAGAACAACCGGTCGGCCGCCGCCTGACCGCAAGGAGAAGAAATATGCTCTATGAGATCGCAACGCTGACGGTGAAGCTCGGTACCGCCGCCAAGGCCGTGGCCGGGATCGGCGATTATGTCGGGGCGCCGGAGGCCAAGGGCACGCTGCTCGGCTGCTGGGCAAACGAGATCGGCGAGCTCAACCAGCTCCTGGTGCTGCGCTCGTTTGGCGATCACGAGGCATACCGCGGCGAGCGCGAGCGCGCGCTCCGCACCGCCAATCCCTTCAATGCCGGCGAGGCCATCACGCAGATGAGCTTCGACACCTATGTGCCGTTTCCATTCCTGCCGCCGGTCGTGCCGGGCAAGTACGGAAGCGTCTACGAGATCCGCACCTATCGCCTCAAGCATGGCGGCGTTCCTCCCACGATCGCCGCGTGGGAAGCCGCGATGCCCGAGCGCGGCAAGCTGTCGCCGCTCTCGATTGCGATGTATGCGCTGGACGGGCCGCCGCGCTTCACCCATATCTGGCCCTTCGCGAGCCTCGATGCCCGCGCCGCTGTGCGCGCGGAATCCGTCGCCAGGGGCGTGTGGCCGCCGAAGGGCGGGCCGGATTGGCTGACCGGCGAGATGCGCTCGATCATCGCGCTGCCGACCGCCATCTCTCCGCTGGCGTGAGGCGATCGCCATGACGCACATCTATTCGCTCGCCTATCTCACCTCGGCGCCGATGGCGCCTCCGGACGCGCTGGTCCTGGCCGAAAAGCTCGGCTACCAGGCGATAGGGGTCCGCATCGCGCCCGCCGCCCCCGGCGGCGACTTCTCGCCGCTCGCCACGGATCCCGCCCTGTTGCGCGAAACCATCCGGTGCATCGAGAACACCGGCGTGCCGGTGTTCGACGTCGAAATTGCACGGCTTGGCGCGTATTTCAAAGCGGACCACTTCGCAGCCTTCCTCGAAACCGCGGGCAGGCTGAAGGCGCGCGCGATCCTCGTCGCCGGTGACGATCCGGACGAAGCCCGACTGACGGAGTCATTCGCCGCATTCTGTCGCGCCGCGGCACCCTACGACCTCACCGCGGATATCGAATTCATGCCGTGGACCGCGGTGAAGAACGCCAGGGCCGCCCTTCGTATCGTGACCAACGCCGGCGAGCCGAACGGCCGCGTGCTGGTCGACGCGCTGCATGCCGCGCGCTCGGCTACCACCCTTGACGATATCGTAGGCCTGCCGCGGGAATTGCTGAGCTACGCCCAGCTCTGTGACGCGCCCGCAGGGATCCCCGCCAGCAACGACGAACTGATCCACACGGCACGGTGCGCCCGGCTTCTCCCGGGCGACGGCGGCATCGATCTCGCCGGGGTCGTCCGCGCCTTGCCGGACGACCTTCCGCTGAGCCTCGAGATTCCGAACGATGAGTGGCTGCCCAAGCTCGGCGCCGAGGAATGGGGACGACGCGCGCTGGCGGCGGCACGCAGCATCGTCGCGCGCGCCGCAGATAGACGAGCGACGACATGAGCGGCCTCGATCTCTCCGGGCGCATCGCCGTCATTTCCGGCGGCTGCGGCGGCATCGGCCAGGCCGTTCGCGAGCGGCTTGCCGCCTCGGGCGCGAAAGTCGTCGTCTGGGACGTCGCAGATGGCGCCGACCAGCGGATCGATCTCACCGACGAGGCCGCCGTCAATGACGTGATGACGGGCCACCTCGCGCGCTTCGGCCGCATCGACATCCTCGTCAATGCCGCGGGAATCACGGGCCCTACGGTCAACATCGAGCAGTACAGCCTTGCCGAATGGCGGCGCGTGCTCGATGTGAACCTCACCAGCACGTTCCTCTGCTGCAAGGCGGCCGTCGCACCGATGCGACGGAAGAACGCCGGACGCATCGTCAACCTGGCCTCGATCGCCGGCAAGGAAGGCAATGCCGGCATGACCGGCTATTCCGCTGCCAAGGCGGGCGTGATCGCGCTGACGAAATCTCTCGGCAAGGAGCTGGCCGGCACCGATATCCGGGTCAACGCCATCGCACCCGCCGTGATCGCCACCGATCTCGTCAAGCAGATGTCGGACGAAGCCTATCGAAACGTGCTGGCAAAGATACCGCTCGGACGTGCGGGACGACCGGACGAGGTAGCGGCGCTGGTCACTTGGCTCGCCTCCGACGAATGCTCATTTTCGACTGGCGCGGTTTTCGACCTGTCTGGTGGGCGAGCGACGTACTGAGCCACCTGCCGAAGTTCCCTCTCGAACTCATCGCCATTTGATGAGGGGCAAGCTGTCACAGCTTGGCAAGCCGGTGAAATAATTACGCGCGGCAAACCGCGTCTGTCGACGTGTGAAATCGTGTAAAATCATAGATTGGTGCACAAAATCGTGGCCCCTGGTAGTCGGGGAGCGACTCGCCCCCCGACATCAGCATTTTTCATTATTACGCCCTGACCAGCAGCCCCTGCCCCACCCAGCGACCCAACACTGGCCTGCTCACCATGCCGGCGAACAAGATCCGCTTCTCGGTCGAAGCCACCTGCACTGCTGGCTTGCGTCGAAGCTCGACTGCTCAAACTCGCTATCACTAGATTTTTCTTGATCTCCCGGTGCACACGTCGTGCACACGCCGCCTTCTAACCGACTGAAAGACTTGAACATTGACTTGATTCTCTGTCGCTTCGCTCATTGACGATCGCGTGACGCCGTCCGAGGAAGGGCCGCATACGTCGCCCGCTGCCATTTCGCGGCAGCTGCAGATCTCGCATGCCGAGAGCCCCATCGGCGCACGTGACTTGATATCGAGCGAAAAGTCGCGATCCGAGGCGAGATCTCATCATCTGCCGTCTGCTACTGTTCGTGGGTGCGTGGCGATCACGTGTACCTCGCCATCCCGACCCTCTTTGGTGAGGACGCCAGCACCCAAGCCCACGCCTAGGACGTACATCCATCCCTCTTGAAAGTCGAACAAGTGGGAATTGAGCAGTGAGCTGAAGATATTCTGTGTAACAACAAGAAACCCGAGCCAGCTTGCAAAGCCCCTCCCACGAAAGAGGAGCAGGTGACAAATCCAGGTTGCATATAGCACGGCAATGCCCAGCACGCCCCACTGAACCGCCATGTTCAGCGTTTGATTGTGAGGATTGCGCGTCACTTCGGCCTCCAGGCCCATTTTTCCCTGTGCCTTCTGGCTAAACAAAATCTCCGTGGATCCGGTACCGTGCCCAATGATCGGCGCTGCCGCAAAGAACGTCAGTGATTCCTGCCAGTAGTAGAGGCGCTGCCCTGTCGAGCGCGGGACATTCTCAAGATAAAGCTGATATTCACGCGAAACATCCGCGATTCTTGTTCGCAAGAACGATGGGGTTGTCCATAAGGCCGCGGCGGCCGTAAGGGCGGCAAGCAGCAGCGTCATCGATTGTCGGCGGGTTAGAAATTTAAGTGCGAGAACGCCCAACATAGCAGGGATATAGATTAGCGCTGTGCGAGCCGAGACGACAAAAATCATATTGGTGAAGAAGGCGGCTATCAAGGTCACAAGCCCGCCGAATATGGCGATCCGCCCTTGTTTGAATAACTCCATCGCGAGCGGCGCCGCTGCGATCATGCAAAGCGCAAATTCCTGACTTTGGTCGATGTAGTTCTTGACTGGTACGCCGGCATTCTTTGACGCCTCAAGTCTGATCGACGGCTCGACATACGACATCCATGAAAGCGCCATCAACAGAGAACAGGAGATGAAGAAAGCAGCAGGTGCCCAAGTCGCCCGTTGCGATCGCTCGAAATGGTAGGCGATCAAAGGCAGGGCGATAACCTTGGCGGTCGATTTGATGGTGTAGAGCGCCGTCAGCCAGGGTGCTTCGCTCCAAGCGGTGCCGGCGAGGGCAAGCACGAATATCAGCAGTGGAAACATGCAGTGAGGGCGACGCAAGTGCAGCAGGATCGCAGCGCCATCCTCTCGCAATGAGACCCCCAAGATCCCGGTCAGCCAGATGAGCAAGATGATCTGGAAGCCTGTAGTCGACCAAGGCAGCATCGTAAAAGTTGCCGTTCCGAGGAGATCATTGGTAAATTGCGTGCGGACTGGATATGACCACCAGCTCGGCTGCGAGTTTGTCGACGTTGTTTCAAGTGTATCCATTGGGCCCACAGGGTCGAGCGTATTCAGGTGCTTTGCCGCAGAAGTCACCATTTGTCTTCAGGATCTAGCGCGCGCCATCTCGCATGTTCTGTATCGGTTTATGGGCATATACGACGCGGGTCGGGCTGCTGGCAACGATGGAGCGCTCGCGCGACCTGATCGAAAGGTCATAGCCATCGCCAACAGGGGGCGAGCTCAAGTCTGCAGCTGGCCAGCGTATGCCAAGGCTGCCACCGGCCATGCACCAACGTTCACTGCCGACCATTAAGGATCGTTTATTTGCCAGGAACAGGACGTGCCCTCTCACTAGCTTGGTTACCAAGGCGCACTGTTTCCCGATGAGGCCAGACAGTCAGATCACGATAATCAGACCGCTCCGCCCGGTGCCTTGTGCCGCGCTGAGTGCGGCCGATACCGTCGGGCCTCGACTTTAGAAACATCGGGCGCCACGTGGCCCCGTCCGTCAATCGGCTTGCACAATTCGCAAGCCGATTGACAGCGAAAACGCAGCGCGCCGCATTTCAGGCGAGTGCATGAACGCCGATTGGCTCGACCTTGACGCCCTAGACGCGCCCGACGGCGATGCCGATCTCGATGCCGCGGACTTCTCGTCATTCAACGTGCCGTCCTGCTCGTCCTGCGACGGCATCCTCAAGCCCGACGTCGAGTTCTTCAGCCGACAGGTTACCGTAGCGGCCGCTGCTGATCACCGGCACCACGGCCTTGCCATCGGCCATAGCCGGGGTCTACTGCCGTTCCTCTCGAAAGCTTTGATTTGGCCGCATGAACCTGCTTAATCGCGGCCGCGCATCATTTTGGAGATATCGGGCATGGCCCGCGGCACCATCCAGGGGGCACTGCGAAGCGGTTCGGTCGTGCGAAGCACCGATCGCTCCGCCTTGGCCGCCGCGCGCGCTGATATCGTATGCGGGCTGTTACTCTGGCGGCTGTGGGGCCGTCTCGGCTGGAACGACATCCGGCAACGCTATCAGCGTTCGATCTTGGGGCCGCTCTGGCTCACGGTCAGCATGGGCATCCTGATCGGCTCCCTGGGTCTGCTCTATGCCAGGTTGTTCCAGCAGCCCGTCGAGGAGTTCCTGCCCTATTGCGGCATCGGGCTTCTGATCTGGGGCTTCATGTCGAGCTATTTGACGGAGAGTGGTACGCTGTTTTCGGGGGCCGAAGCCTATATCAAGCAAATCAGCCTGCCGTTCTCGCTGTATGTCTACCGGGCAAGCTGGGCCAAGCTCATCATGCTGGCCCACAATTTCATCATATATTTCGGCATCATCCTGTATTTTCGTATCTGGCCGGGCGCAGCTGCGCTTCTGGCGATACCCGCGCTCTGCATCGTCGCCTTCAACGGGATGGCCATCAGCCTGACGATCGGGATGATTTCGGCGCGCTTTCGCGATATCCCACAAGTGATCAACTCCGTCGTGCAGATCCTGTTCTTCGTGACGCCCTTAATGTGGAAGCCCGATGCGGTGAAGATTCCGGCCTATGTGACGGAATTGAATCCGGTCTATCACCTGCTGCAAATCGTTCGCGCGCCGCTGCTCGGGGAGGTTCCGACAGCCTCCAACTACGCGGCGGTCGGACTGGTCACGCTGATCAACGTTGCCTTGTCGGGACTGTTGTTCTCCCGTTATCGGGCGCGGATCGCGTATTGGGTTTGAGGGACAGCAATGCTTGACGGCCTTCGGGGCAAGCCGCTCGTGACGCTGGAGAAGGTCAGCGTGTCCTTCCCGATCTACCAGGGTGGATCTCGTTCGCTGAAGAAGCACCTGCTGTTCCACGGAACCGGCGGGCAGCTCGCCAGCGATGCGAACGAGCGGATCGTCGTCGAGGCGTTGAGAGACGTCTCCCTGTCGATCGCCGCAGGCGAACGCATTGCGCTCGTCGGCGCCAACGGCGCCGGCAAGACCACCCTGTTACGCGTGATGGCCGGCGTCTATGAGCCGACGCTGGGGATCGCGACGTCGTGCGGTCGCATATCGCCGATCTTCGATATCGCTGTCGGAATCGACGGCGATCTGAGCGGCTACGATAACATCCGCCTGCGCGGCATGCTGCTGGGGCTGAGTGCCGGCGAGATCGAATCCTATATCCCCGATATCGCCGATTTCACCGAGCTCGGAGACTATCTGGACGTTCCCGTGCGAACCTATTCCTCGGGCATGATGACGCGCCTGACCTTCGCCGTCGCCACCTGCTTCTCGCCCGAAATCCTCCTGATGGATGAGTGGATTATGGCGGGAGATGCGAGCTTTCTCGCGAAGGCGCAACGCCGGATCGAATCCTTTGTCGAGCGTGCCAACATCCTGGTGCTGGCCTCCCACAATCTCGACATCTGCCGGAAATGGTGCACCAAAGCCGTGTGGATGGAGCGGGGCCGTATTCGAGCGGCGGGTGAGATCGACGCTGTGCTGCAAGAGATGCAGCTCGACCTTGCGCGGCAGTCCTCCTAGGCTGAACGACGGGTTTCCTGGTCGATCGCCATTTGAAGCGCGCGACAGACGTGGTCGACCGCCTGCTCCGGCATGTTGGTGTGGAAGGGGAGAGCCAGCGTGCTGGCGGCGACCCGCTCGGTCACAGGAAACTGGCCGCGTTGGTAGCCGTAACGCTCGGCGAAGTACGGCTGAAGATGGATCGGCGGGAAATAATTTCGCGTCGGAATCCCGCGTTCCGCAAGCCGCGACGCGATATTGTCGCGCGACAGGCGAGCATCCAACCGCACGATGTACACGAACCAACTCATCCGCGTGGTGTTCGCAGCCGCACTGAGTGGCTTGACGCTCGCGATGCGCGCCAGGCGATCGTTGTAAGCCGCTGCCACCGCAGCTCGCCGGTCCAAGAGGTCGTCGAGGCGCGAGATCTGCGAGAGACCCAGCGCGGCACTGAGTTCATTGAGGCGGTAGTTGAACCCCAACTGATGATGTTGCAGCCATTCGTCGCCGGCGCGTCCGTGATTGCGCAAGGCTCGCAGCTCGCGATCCCATTGCGGATCGTCGGTGGTTACGATGCCGCCCTCGCCGGTGGTCATCTGCTTGTTGGGATAGAAAGCGAAGACGGATGCGCGCCCAAACGCGCCGACCTTGCGGCCGTCGAACTCCGCGCCGATCGCTTCGCAGGCGTCTTCGATCACGGCAAGCCCGCGCCGGTCGGCGGTGCGGCAGATCTGGTCCATGCGCGCGGGACGGCCGAAGACATGAATCGGAAGGATTGCGACCGTCCGGTCGTTCACCGCCGCGTCGATCGCATCCGCATCGATATTGAAACTGTCTTCGTCGATGTCGACAAACACCGGCGTTCCGTGCTCGTAGAGGATGCAATTGGCTGAGGCGACGAAGCTGAAGGGTGACGTGACGACTTCCGAGCCCTCCTTCACGCCGGCAAGCCGCATGCACAGGTGCAGGCCAGCCGTGCCGCTGGCGACCGCGACGGCATATCGCGTGCCAACATAGTCGCGTACGCGCTTCTCGAACTCTTCGATATAGGCTCCGATGCTGAGCCGGCCGCTTCGCAGCACCTGTGCGACGAGATCGATATCGCCCTCGGTGATATCGGGCTGCGACATCGGCGTGCTGATAATGCCTTTCTCATTCATCGCACTCTCCGTGCTGGCACTCCGACGACCGTCGCATGATCGGCGACATCCTCAGTTACGACTGCGCCGGCCCCGATGACGCACCAATTTCCGATGCTCACTCCCGGCAGGACGCGGCTGCCCAGCCCGAGAAGACTTCCCTCGCCGATTTTCACCTCGCCGCCCAGATAGCACCCCGGCGCCACATGAGCGTGATCGCCGATCTCGCAATCATGCTCGACAATCGCACCTGTGTTGATGATGACGTTCTGCCCGATTTTTGCATACGCATTGACGATGGCACCGGCGAACGCGACGATGCCGGCCTTCAACTCCGCCCAGGTGCTCACCGTCGCACGGGGGTGAACGATCGTGATCGCCTTTGCGTTTCGCGACGTCTCGCGCTGCATGATGTCGCGCCGAGCGCGATTAGCTCCGATCGCCGGGATGAGGCCATCGATATTGTGATCACGCCAGGCCGAAATCGGCCCCAGCACGGGAAGTCCCATGATCGAACGACCCGATAGCGACGGATTGTCGTCCAGGAATCCGACGATCTTATGCCCCGCAAGCGATAGAGCGGCGTCTGCAACCACCTTTCCGTGCCCGCCGGCGCCTACGCAAGCGATCCTAGGTACCGCGCCATTTGCGTTCAAATTTTCACTTGCTCCCCGGAGTCGGGCCGGAGCTGTACCCGAGCCAGTTGGAAACTTTTGGATGAATATTGTAGTGCTGAGTAATGGAAAATGACACAGTTGGCAACATGCCGCTTGTTCGCACGACGACTCTTGGTTCCGCTCGGCAAGCCGTCGAGATCGCGCATGGCCCGTCGGTCAAAGGCACGATGCCGGCTCCGACGACGAGGCAGCTCCGCGTCTGTCACATCGCGGCGACGACTGAAGGCGCGGCATGGGTGTTTGAGCAGGTGCGGGATCTCAGGGATCGTTTCGGGTACGACGTCAGCGTCATCTTGAACGGAACCAGCGGGGCGCTCGTCGACCGCTTCAATGCTGCCGGTATTCGCGTCCTTGCGAGCGATTTCCAGTTTCTCGGCGGTGGCGATTTGTTCGCACTGCCCAAGCGGATCCTGGACCTAGGGCGTATTCTGGAGCGCGAGCGCTTCGACATCATCCAGACGCACCTGTTCCATTCCATGGTGATCGGTCGCATCGCGGCCTGGCTCGCCGATGTCCCGGTACGCTTGTCGATGATCGCAGGCCCATTCCATCTCGAGGCTTATACGCCGAGCTGGATCGATGGCTCGACGCAGTGGATGGATACCGCGCTCATCCCGTCCTGCGAGTTCAGCCGTTCACTGTATCTGTCAATGGGCGTGCGCAAGCAGCGCCTCGAGGTCATCTATTACGGGCCGGACGAGACCAGGTTCGAGCCGTCGCGTGAGGTCGCCGCGGATTTGCGCGCCGAGCATGGCTGGGCAGCAGATACGCCGCTGATCGGGATGGTCGCTTATTTTTATCCCGAACTCGGCGTCAACCGATGGACGCCGCCGGCCGCGCAGGGGCGCCCGGTCAAGAGCCACGTCGACCTTATCAGGGCAATGCCTGCGGTGCTCGCCGAGTTTCCCAATGCCAAACTGTTGTTGGTCGGGTCGGGCTGGGAGGAAGGCGGCCGGCAATATATGACCAAGATGCAGGCTTTGGTCGCCGAACTCGGTCTTTCCGATAGCGTCGTCTTCACCGGCTACCGCACGGACATTCCCGCCGTGCTCAAATCGCTCGATGTCGCCGTTCAGGCCTCGGTTAGCGAAAACCTCGGAGGTTCGATCGAGGGCCTCTTGATGGAATGTCCGATGGTCGCGACGCGAGTTGGCGGCCTCGTCGATAGTGTCATCGACGGCCATACCGGCGTGTTGGTCGGCCCAGCCGATCCGGCCGAGCTTGCAAGGGGGATTCTCGAACTATTGCGCGCCCCCTCGCGCGCAAGGGAGTTCGGCCGTCACGGCCGGGCGCGCATGCTCGAGAGGTTTACGCTGCGAACGACGGTGGAGGACGAGCACCGGCTTTATCAGCGGCTGTATGCACGGGCACCGGCCGGCTACCGCTCCGTTCGCCGCGCATTTCGGTTGTTTTGTGGGGCCCTCGTCGGTGGTTACCTGGCGTTCCGCTATACGGTGTTCGACAGCAATCTGCTGCCAGCCTGGGATGCCGGTTGGCGGCCGTGGCACTTCCTCGCGTTGCGCCGGTTGATGCTGCGCCTGATCAACGCGGTGCTGCGATCCAGGACTGCATCTGCTCCTGCGCCTTACGCGGCCGCACCCGCGAACGAGCAGTTCATCTCTGTGACGATCGAGCCTCCAGCGCCGATTGCTCCGCGACTGAGGCTTGCCGGGCGGATGATGCTCTACCGCTTCTATGCATTCGTCGGTCGACAAAAGCTCGGCTGGGGTCTTCGCAGGCGTCTGCGTGCCAAGTTCCGTCGCCTGCTCGGCTCTGCTGCCGAGCCAGACAGCGAGGCGCGGGACCGATGACCATGCGAACAATCAATCGCGCATCTGGCGGTGGAGACAAGGTCGGGTCGTTGAGAGTCTGTCACCTCGTCTCGGCGACCAACGGCGCTCGCTGGGCCGTGGAGCAGTTGTCGTGGCTGCGAGACCGTTATGGACATGATGTCACGGCGGTCGTGGGCGGTTCGAACGGCTCCTTGATCGACATGCTGAAGGAAGCCGGTATCCGGGTTCACGCCGAGGAGGGCTTCGGCGCCTATGATAGCGTCGCTTCGGTTCTGCGGCTGCCGGCGGCGGTCTGGCGGCTTGCATGGTGGCTGCGCCGGGAACGCTTCGATGTCGTGCAGTCGCATCTGCTGTTTGCGATGATTGCGACGCGGTTCGCGGCCTGGTTTGCCGACGTCCCGGTGCGGCTTGCGATGTATGCCTCGCCTTTCCATCTCGAAGTGCCCCGGACGTTCTGGATGGACCGATTGACGTGGTGGACGGAGACGCGTCTCATCGCATCATGCAAGTACACCGACGACATCCTCGCCCGTCTCGGTGTCGCCTCGGCGCGCCGCGCGGTGATCTACTACGGCGCGGACAACGATCAGTACGATCCGGACAAAACCCCGGCCGTCGACCTGCGGGCGGAGTATGGCTGGCCATCGTCGACCAAGATCGTCGTGAAGGTCGCCTATTTCTATGCGAAAATGTCGGATAACGACTGGGTGCCCGCCGTCCTACGCGGAAAGAACCCGAAGGGTTTTGTCGACCTCGTTCGGGCCACGCCGGCTATTCTCGCCAAGCATCCGGAAACCAAGGTCGTGCTCGTGGGCAATGGCTGGGGGGAGCCTGGGACCGCCTACATGGAGGAGGTGCGGCACCTGGTGCAGGATCTCGGCCTTTCCGAGAGCATCATCTTTACCGGCTTTCGTCGCGACACGGCCGGAATCCTTCGCGGCGCCGATGTGGCGGTTCAGGCCTCACTCTATGAGAATGTGGGCGGGGTGATCGAATCCCTCATGGTAGAATGCCCGACAGTTGCAACTGCGGTCTGCGGCATGGTCGATTGCGTGATCGACGGCGAGACGGGCATTCTCGTGCGTCCCTCCGACCCTGCGGACCTGGCGCGCGGTATCAACGACATGCTGTGTGACCGGCCGCGCGCTCGCGCGCTTGCCGCGAGCGGTGGCCTTCTTGCCCGGGAGCGCTTCAGCCTGGCGCGCACATGCGCCGATCTCGATCAATTGTACCGGTCGGAACGATCGGTCCTACGCCGTCGCTTCTACAATCCGCTGGTGAGCCTTGCACGCTGTGCGATCGGCGTCCCGATCCTTGCCTGGTTCGTACTACGCGTCGCGCACAGGGATTTTTACATGACCTCGCACTGGCCGACGCATCGCAACCGCCTGAAGAGCATTCTCGATACGACCTTCAGCTTCGATACGTATTGGCGGTCAATCGCGAACCAGCTTCCGTACGGGCCTCCTCCCGGGACGTTGCTGCCGCTGCGAATCCGATGGGCCAATCGTCGCGTGACCGCTGGCTTGCACCTTGCGCGCTGGCACATCGAATTGCCGATGCATCTGCGAATGTACCGGCAACGGCTGACCTCATGGGTCAGAAGTCATCTTTCGACTCTCAGAGGTCAACTTGTCACCGCTGGCCTGCACGCGTCGCGTCGATGGGTCGAAGCGCCGATGTATTTGCGCATGTATCGCCAGCAGACGGTGTCCTGGCTCGGCAAACATTCCCCCGGTTGGGGCTTGATGCGGAAGCTTGCGGAACTGCGGCGCGGGTTGCAGCCGAATGGACCCGGACAAGCGGCGCTGCAGCAGACACCGATTGAGCCGCCCGTTTGCGACAGTGCCGAGTGAGGTTGATGCCGTGACTTCCGTGCGTCCGGCCTCCCTGCCCCCCTTCGCGCCCGACAGAAGCGAGAGCACTTCGTTTGCACGGCTGCCGGCACGCGGGTTGGCTGGTATCCCTCCCGATTGGCTTCCGCCGGGCAAGAAGGCTGCCGTCGTGTTCACCATCGACGACGTCCATCCCGGTACCTCTCGCGACAGCTATGAGGCTGGCGGCGACCTCGACCATGGGCAGCTTCGTTTTCTGATCCGCCTGCTGACCGCTCATTCGAAGCTGCGCGCTACTCTGTTCGTGACGGCCGATTGGCGCGCAAAACACCCATCCGTTTCGCACCCGCTGCTGATGCACATTCCCGGTGTGCGGCGTCTTTGGTGCGAATGGAATACGTTGCCCGAAGGCACGATGCGCATCGACAGGTTTCCGCGCTTCATCGAATTCCTCAAGAACCTGCCAAGGGTTGAAATCGGGCTGCACGGCCTCACGCACAACCGCGGACGGCACCCCACGCATCTCGAATATCTGGATGCGAGCGAGGAGGAATGCCGGCGCAGTTTGGCGGGGATCTTCCAAATCTTTCACGCCGCCAACCTGGCGTTCGTGCCGGGAATGTCGCCGCCCGGCTGGTACCTGAGCCATGGACTTGCGAGGGCAATGCGGGACGCCGGCCTGACCTTCGTCGGCTCCTCGCGCGACCTCGTGAGCGCCGTGCATCGTGAAGCGCGGAGCGGTATGAGCGGGCTCACCGGTACGTCACTGATCGCGCCACAATGGATATCCGGTGGATTGTTGAACTTCACGACCAACTATCAGGCGACGTCGACCATCGACCGGGCAAGGTCAATTATCGATCACGGTGGTCTGCTTGCGATCAAGGCGCATGTCATCAAGAGGGCCGGATCCTATGTTGCGCTGGATGGGCTCGGCGAAGAATATTGCGATCACCTGCATGCGGTGTTTGATTACCTGGAGACAGTCGGCGAGGACCTCTGGTGGACCAGCATGGGCGAGATTGCCGCGCGCTGCGTTGCGGCGCTGCCGCAGGCATCCATTGGCAAGGCGAATGATCTGTGAAGGTCAGCATCAACCCCGCAGGCTTTGAAGCCGAGCATCTCGCCGCCCTGAACCGATCGTTCGGCGATTGGGGCGACGGGCGCCGCTGGCGGTGGTGTTTTGCGCGGTCATCCTTGTCCGAGCCGGCCGATATCGTCGTCGCCGAGGTGAACGGTGCTGCGATTGCTGGAACGGGCATCTCCTATCGGCGAATGATCACGCCCGACGGCGGAACTCTGCTGGCCGGAATCCTGACGGCGGCGTGGTCGCTTCCGGTCAAGTCCGCCCGCGGCGCCTACATGCACGTGATATCGGAAGCGATGCGGCGGATTGCCGAGCGCGGCGGCGCCGTCGCGCTCGGCTTCATGCCGCAGAATAAGTCGAGCGGCCTTCAGCTCCTGCGCGCAGGCGCGATGGCGGCAACCACCGCCTATGTGTCCACGCCCGCTGGCTGGAATGACGGATTGCCGGGCGAATTGAAACCTTGCGTCCTGACGAGCAGTCTCATCGAAGAGCTGTTTCGTCGCGTGAACCGTCGCGCACAACGCGGTCTACGATTCACCTACCCGGATATCGGTGAGTTCGGTGGACAGTTTCTCGAGCGGCCGCATCCCGTCGAGGTGCTCGCGGATGCCAAGGGCGGCTATTTCATTCTCGAACGCTTGTCGCAAGCGATGAACCTGCTTGCGGTCCTTCCGGCCGATGGCGACGCGCGCGCGCCTGGACAGCATCTCATTGATGCGGCCCAGCTTGCCGCCGACCAGAACTCTAAGCTCCTTTCCTATGCATCGAACGAGCATGCTATCGCGGAGGCCGTCGCAGCGGGTCTGGTTGCCAAGCCCGGTTTCATCACCGTGACGATCGCAAACGTGCAAGCACTGTCGGCCGCCGTATCCAACGCGTTGGAAGTGGGCGCTGCAACGAGCGCCTGTCTTGCGATGCTGAGGGCTTTCCACGTCGAGAACGGCGATCGGATGTAGCCAGGCGACATTTGCCCGGTCAACGTCGTCCCCGCCTGCTCGGCAGTGCGTTGTCCGCAAGAAAGAACCGTTTGAAAAATCAGCTGCTCAAACGGTTTTGCTCGCCAAGCTATTGATTTGGTGGGCTCGAACCTGGGACCCTCTGATTAAGAGTCAGCCGCTCCAATCCCAGGTTTCCGCATCATTGATCTATTAAGCTGCAAGTTCTGCTGCGCGAATGCGGCGCCAGAAAGGGGCGCCCTACGCCCGCACTTCAGCACGCTTGCTCAGGTTAGATGTCGTAAGATTTTTCTTGATCTCTCGGTGCACACGCCGCGCTCTAACCGATTGAAAAACTTGAACTCTCGCTCCAATCCATCATGGGGACCGTGGCGAATTTTCGATCTAATTCATTCATTTCATTGATATATTTTGACTTCGACCGATCCTAAGCGTGATTGAAAAATCTGCTTTGATCAAGCTGTCGCCGATCGGTTCTTGTAGGACGATATGCACAAAATGGAAGCGGAAATCGGCTTTCGGAGTCTCGGTGCACACGGCCTTGCACACACATGCGAAATTGCACGCGACGCTCGCATAACGTGCATCCTGGATCTTCCTGGCATACCGGTTGACGAGATCGGCTCGGTTATACTCATCGAGCGATGTGAGTATAATTCGCGTTCTTATGCCGCACTTATGCGTCGGCCGTCTGCCTCCAATCGAACCTTCCCCAGCGATGATCGGCTAGCCAGATCGCCCTCTAGCGAGGCACCTCCGCCACGCGCTGCAGCTTCTGCAAGCAGCGCGTGGTGCGAACCACGGTCGGCATGTCCTCGTCAGGAAAATTAGTCTTCCAGTCGGTCACGCCGACCTCGCCGACATACATGTCGCCTTTGGAATCCAGCGCAATGCCATGCGGCGCGAGGAATTTGCCGCTCGCAAGACCGGGGCCATCCTCGCCGCCGAGGCGCGCGATACGCTTGCCCTTGGCGTCCACGATCGACAACCGCGGGCCGAGATTGGGTACCTTGCGGTTGACCGGCATGGCAGGGCCGAGCTCGCCGATCACGAAGGTCGGGCTCTTGCCGCCACCGCAACAGCACAGCGCGCACGGCCGGTGCAGATTGTTCCACTGCGCCTCGTATTTACCGTTGCCGTCGAACACCTGCACGCGATGGTTCTCGCGGTCGGCGACATAGACCCAACCATCGGCGTCGGTGACGATATTATGCACGATGTTGAACTGGCCGGGATCGGTGCCGGGCGCGCCCCAGCTCTTGATCAGTCTGCCGTCCGGCGTGAATTTGTGGATGCGGGCATTGCCGTAGCCGTCGGAGACGTAGATCTCTCCCTTAGGGGACAGCGCGGTGTGGGTGCAGCGATGGAACGGCTCGCCGCTCATGAACGGCGCGGGCTTTTCGGGAACACCGATCGTCAGTAGCACCTTGCCGTCAGTGGTGCACTTTCGCACGGTGTGGTCGCCGTCATCGGTGCAATAGAGGTTGTCGTCGGCGTCGATGTGCAGGCCGTGCGCGCGGGAGAACAGCCCCTCACCCCAGCTGCGCAGGAAATTTCCGTCGCGGTCGAGCACCACCATCGGATGGGCGCCGCGGTTGAAGACGTAGATGCGGTCGCGGCTGTCGACCGCGACGGAAGCGACGTCGGTGAGCTGCCAGCCATCCGGCAGTTTCGCCCAATTGTCGACGACGCGGTAGCGGTGCTCGCCCGAGCCGAGAATGGCTGACACTCGTTTTCCTGTTGTTACGCGCCTGCGTCGCCTGATCGCTCAGGCGAAGGTGCAGCCCTTGGATTCCAGCACCTTGCCGATGCCGGACAGCTCGAGGATGTTCCCGCCGGCCTTCAGCGCTTTCATCACGTCGGCTTCTTTGTCCTCGCGCGCCGCCGACTTGACGCAGACGTCGGCGATGTTCTCCTTCGGCACGATGACGACGCCATCGTCATCGGCGCTCACGATGTCGCCGGGGCGGACGGCGATCCCGCCGATGACGATCGGCTGATTGATAGTGCCGAGGGTCTCCTTGACGGTGCCCTTCATGCACAGGCCGTAGGAGAAGACGTTGAAGCCGGTGTCGCGCACGGCAAGGCCATCGCGAACGCCCGCATCCGTGACCAGGCCGACGATGCCCTTGGCGACGCAGGCCGTCGCCAGCACCTCGCCGAAGCCGCCCTGCTCGGGATGTTCGCCCGCGCTCACCACGAGCACGTCGCCCGGCTTTGCCAACGAAATCGCCGTGATCAACATCATATTGTCGCCGGGATGGCAGCTCACCGTGAGCGCCGGTCCGCAAGCGCGCATCCCGGAATAGATCGGCTTGATGCGGAAGGTCAGCGCACCCGATCGTCCCTGCGCTTCGTGAAGGGTGGACGGAGGAAACTTCTTGATGCGCTCGACAAGCTCGGCGGCGGGCCGATCGAATGTCCTGATTACATGCACCATGGTAACCTCCTTGCGGTCGCGATCTCCGTTACACCTCCATAACCAACCGCCTTTGGGCGGAAAATTCAGATTTTAGGATTGCCGCATCGTGTTTCGTTATGGCTCGTCCTTCGGCTCATCCGGAGGCGACGCTGGGCCACCCGAGGCGATGGCAACCGAGCCGAGCTGGGCCTCGAACGGCCCCCAGGTCTTGACGATGATCTCGAGCAGGATCTTGTAGACGGCGAATGCGGCGTCGGACAACGCGGCATTGTCGGAAATGCATAGCGACATCTGTTGCGAGGCCGACGGCGCGTTGATCCGCCGAATGCAGAGTTCGTCGAGGTTCGGCAACTCCTTTGCGATCGACATGGGCAGCACAGCCGCCCCCACTCCGGCTGCAATCGCCGAAGACAGGGTCGACTGGGAGTGGATCTCGGCGACGATGCGCGGGCGGAGGCCCACCTCGGCGCAGACGCGCTCCACGGTCTGTCGCAGGAAGGATTCCCGATATGGCAGAAGCAGGTCGAATTGTGCGACCTCCGCCGCCGAGACCTCCTCCGGCGGCATCTGCTCCGGATACATGCCGCGGGGCGCGACAAGATAGAAGTATTCGCGCATCAGCGGCTTGTAATCGAGGCCGGTCACCGGGCGCTCGCCGTAAAGGACAGCCATGTCCATGCTCCCCTTCAGCATCATCTCGCTGAGCATGACCCCGGAGCTGTCATAAATGTGCGGCACGATGCCGGGATAGCGTTCGCGGATCTGCGTGAGCAATGGGGTCGCCAGCAACGCCGCCGAACTGAGCGGGGCCAGACCGATCGTGACGTTGCCGGTCAGCTCCGGCTTGTTGTCCAGAATGGTGCGCCTGGCTTCTTCAATCTGCCGCTGGATCGACTTGGAATAGCGGTAGAGGATTCGTCCGGCCTCGGTGGGCTTGACCCCGCGGGCGCTGCGGTCGAGCAGCTTGCACTTGAAATCCGCCTCCAGGCTCGCAATGTGCTGACTCAGTGCCGGCTGCGCAACATTCAGCACCTTCGCCGCGCTCGTCATGCTGCCGAGATCCACGACCTTGATGAAGGCCTCCAAACGTTTCGTATCCAATACGGCCTCTCCGGATATCCAGGCAGGGAGCAATGCAGCAGCAATAGGCTGAAGCTATGGGATCAGAAGGAATTGTTCTTACCACTGGGAACCTGAGGGGCCTATAGCTAGTGCTGAACTCGTCCGCCGCTCGCGTTGCAGCCGACGCCACCAGCGGGTTGGACGGTAGCAGAGGAGCCCTCGCGGATGGGATTTTCGGACTATCGGACGGCCCTGGTGACGGGCGCATCCTCCGGAATAGGGGCTGCGACGGTTCGCCGCCTGAGTGCAGAAGGGCTCGAGGTCTACGCTGTGGCCCGCGACGCCGCTCGCCTCAGCGCCTTATCTGCGGAGACCGGTTGCCGCCCCTGCGCCGTGGACATCAGCGACCTCAATGCGCTTGCGGCATTGGCGAAGTCGGCTGAGTTCGACGTCCTGGTCAACAACGCCGGCCAGTCCCGCCGCGGCAATATTCTGGACACGACGGCAGAGGATGTCGACGCCCTCATCGACGTCAATTTGCGCGCGGTCCTGCATCTGACGCGGCTGATCGTGCCGGGCATGGCGCGCCGCGACCGCGGCCATGTCGTCAACATCTCCTCGATCGCAGGTCACTACGCTTTCGGTGGCGGAAACACCGTGTATCACGCCACGAAGGCTGGCATTCACTCGCTGTCGCAGCAACTGCGCGTCGACCTCTACGGGACCAGGGTTCGCGTCACCGAGATATCGCCGGCCCGGGTCGAGACGGAAGTGTTCGGACGGCTGCTGGGTGATCTGGCCGAAGCCAAGCGCCGCTTCTTTGACGATTATGATGCTCTCCAGCCCGAGGACATCGCCAATTCGATCGCGTTCGCGGTTGGGTCCCCGGCACGCATGAATGTTGCCTTCATGGAAGTCCTGCCGACCCAGCAGGTCGTCGGCGGCCTCAATTTTGCACAGAAGAGCCGGCCGCCGGCCGAGTGACGCATGAACGCCCCGAACTCGACAGGCCGTCAACGCGGAGCGTGACCGTGGACCTCTCCAAAATCGAACAACTGGTCGATCTCGTTACGCGTTCCTCCATCGCCGAGCTGGACCTCACGCAGAACGGCACCCGCATCCGCATCCTCAAGCGCGCGCCTGCGGCCCTGGGTCCGCCTGCAAACCGGGCAGCGGTCGAGGCCCCTGCTCTCGATCATCCGGACAGCCCAGCTCCCGAGGCTGCCGCCGACATCGTGGTGCCGGCGCCGATGCATGGCATCTTCTACCGGGCTGCGGCGCCGGACGAGCCGCCGCTGGTCGAGGTCGGCACGCGGATCGAGGCCGGGCAGAAGATCTGCATCATCGAAGCGATGAAGACCTTCATCGACATCGCCGCCGAGGCGCCCGGCGTCGTGCTTGCGATCCTCGCAGAGGATGGTCAGGAGATCGAGGCCGGGTGGGCTCTGTTCCGGATTGGGCCGGCGGGTTCATCCTGATGTTCGACAAGGTCCTGATCGCCAACCGGGGCGAGATCGCGCTTCGCATCCAGCGCGCCTGTCGGGCGATGGGTCTCAAGACGGTCGTCATTCACTCGGAGGCGGATCGCGACGCACGCTATGTCGCACTCGCCGATGAGGCACTCTGCATCGGGCCGGCGCCGGCAAGCAGCACCTATCTCAACGTTGCGGCGATCCTGCTCGCAGTCGAGGTCAGCGGCGCCCAGGCGATCCACCCGGGTTACGGATTCCTCTCGGAGAGTGCGGAGTTCGCCGATCGGGTCGCGCGCGCCGGCCTCGCCTTCATCGGCCCGCCGGCGGATTGTATTCGGACCATGGGCGACAAGGTCGCGGCCAAGCGCGCGATGCGGCTGGCGGGCGTGCCTTGCGTGCCCGGGCCGGACAGCGCCCTGCCGGAGGATCCGTCCGAGGTGCACGCGATCGCGCGGGACATCGGATACCCCGTCATCATCAAGGCCGCCGGAGGCGGCGGCGGACGCGGCATGCGGATCGTGCGCAGCGAAGGCGCGCTGGACGACGCGCTGGCGCTGACCCGCGCGGAAGCCAGCAAGGCCTTCAAGAACGCTGCGGTCTACATCGAGAAATTCCTCGAAAAGCCCCGCCATATCGAGATTCAAGTGTTGTGCGATCAGCATGACAATCATCTCTGGCTCGGCGACCGCGACTGCTCGCTTCAGCGCAGGAACCAGAAGGTGGTCGAGGAAGCCCCCGCGCCCGGCATCGATCGCGCTCTGATCGAGCGGGTGGGCGCAAGCTGCGTCGAAGCCTGCCGGCGGATCGGCTATCGCGGCGCCGGCACATTCGAATTCCTCTACGAGAACGGCCAATTCTTCTTCATCGAAATGAACACGCGCGTCCAGGTGGAGCATCCCGTCACCGAGGCCACGACGGGGATCGACATCGTCAAGGCGCAGATCCGCATCGCGCAAGGCGAGCCGTTGGGCATCGCGCAAGGCGACATCGCACGTGTAGGCCATGCCATTGAATTCCGCATCAATGCCGAAGACCCCACCACCTTCGCTCCCTCGCCCGGCATGGTGACGCGCTGGGATGTTCCCGGCGGCATCGGCATCCGCGTCGATTCGCATATCACCGCCGGCGCCACCGTTCCCCGGCACTATGACTCGCTGATCGGCAAGCTCATCGCTCATGGTGGCAGCCGCGAGGAAGCTATGGCGCGTGCGCGCGTCGCCTTGTCCGAGCTACGCGCCGAAGGCATCCGAACCAATGTGCCGTTGCATCAGGCGATCCTCGCCGATCCCGCGTTTTGCCGTGGCGGCTACGACATCCACCATCTCGAGCACTGGATGAATGCGCGGGCGGCCGCGCCATGACGGCCCCGGACCGACCGCGGATCAGCCTGCTCGGGACATCGGCCCTCCTGTTCGAGGCACCGGGCGCATTCGACCTGCCGCACCAGCGGCGCATCTGGTCGCTGGCGGCCACTGCATCGAAATGGCCAGGGATCCGCGAGGCCATTCCCGGCATCACCAATTTGATGCTGACCTTCGCTACCCCTCCGCGCGAGCTGGACGCCTTGATCGCCGCTCTCAACGACGGTTGGGACGCGGCGGAAGGCCTCACGATCAGCGGGCGCGAGATCAGGTTGCCGGTCACCTATGGCGGCGAGATCGGATCGTCTCTTCAGTCCGTCGCCGATCATTGCGGCCTGTCTGTCGACGACGTGGTCTCGATCCACGCCGCCCCGCTCTACACGGTGTTCGCGCTCGGCAGCCATCCCGGCTATTGCTATCTGGGCGGCATGGATCGACGCATCACCATGCCGCGCCGTCAGACGCCGCTGCAACGCTCCGCGGGCGGCTGGGTCTCGATCGGCGGATCGCAGACCGGTGTCTCCGCCTCCCCCGGGCCGAGCGGCTGGCACGCCATCGGGCATACGAGCTGGACCTTCTTCGATCCGTCCTGGCCGACGCCAGCCGCACTCGCGCCGGGCGATACGATCCGCTTCGAGATCGAACGGGTGATCCGGTGATCGAGATTGTGTCAGTCACGGGGCCCGCCAGCGTCCAGGATCTCGGCCGCTTCGATCAGTATCGCTTTGGGGTCGGCACGTCGGGTGCGATGGACGATGTCGCCCTGCGGGCCGGCAACATCCTTCTCGGCAACGACGAGAACTCCGCCGGCATCGAAATCCCGATGCTGCCGTTCAAGCTTCGTTTCGGCCGGGACATGGCCTTTGCGCTCACGGGCGCCGATGTCGAGGCGGAGATCGCCGGACGCGTGATCCCGCCATGGTGGCGGTCGCACGCCCGTACCGGCGATATCCTGACCGTCAAGGCAATGCCCCGCGGTGCGCGAAGCTATCTGACATTCGGCGGCGGCATCGACGTGCCCATGGTGCTGGGCTCACGCAGCACGCAGTTTCGCGGCGAGTTCGGCGGCTGGCACGGACGGCCGCTCCAGGCCGGCGACATCCTGTCCTGTACGGCATCCACCGCTACGATCGGTGAGCTCGGGGTCGAGCCCGCCGAGATCACGCTGGTGCGGCCGAACGCTACGCCGGACGAGACCGTCGTCAGGGTCGTGATTGCCGGCGAATATGACGGGTTCGACGCCACCACGCAGGCGCTGTTCTGGTCCAGCAGCTGGAAGATCACGCCGCAGAGCAACCGTTACGGCTACCGCCTGCAAGGCCCCACCGTGAAGCCGGAGGTGCCGATCGAGAAGCGCTCGCACGGCATCGTCCCTGGCGTCATCCAGATTCCACCGAACGGACAGCCGATCATCCAGATGCGCGACGCGCAGACGTCTGGCGGCTACCCGAAGATCGCAACCGTGATCCGGGCCGACTTGTGGCGTGTCGGGCAGGCGCGGCTCGGCGGCAAGCTGCGGTTCGAACAAACGGCTTACACCGATGCGCTGGCAGCCGAGGCCGAGATGTCGGCCTATCTCGATCGGCTCAGGACCAATGTTCACCTTGTCGAGGAGACCAGAACATGCCGATCGAGCTGACTGACATCGCGCGTCTGGCGCAAATCCTCGAAAAATCCGGCGTCGACACCATCGAAATCGAGGAGCCCGGCCAGTCCCTGAAGCTGGTCGTCGACACGGGTCCGCGGATGGCCGCGTCACCGACGCTTGCTGCCCCCGCTGCAGACCATTCCGTCATCGCCAAAGCCGACGTCGCAGGGCATTTCCTTGCGGCTCATCCCTGGCGGGACAAGCCGTTCGTCGCACAGGGTCAACGCATCGAGGCCGGCGCGGTCGTCGGCCTCGTCAAGATCGGGCTCTTGTATGCGCCCATCGTGGCACCGGCCGCCGGCACCGTCGATGCCGTGATCGCGGAGCCTGGCGCAACGGTCGGCTACGGCACGCCGATTGTGCGCATCCGCCCGCTGGCCGGGAGCAGCCCTATCAATTGAGCAGGACAGTTGCGGGCGTGACTTCGCCGCCGCCCTGCTCGATCACGCGGCGCACCGTGCCGGCGAGGTTGACCGATCCGGGCGTGTCGCTGTGGATCAGGATCGAGCGCGCCTCGACCTTGATCGACTTGCCTTCGATGGTCTGCACCGTCCCGCTGTCCAGGAACCGCTTGACCCGCTCCGCCACGGCTTCAGTCGAGGTGACGACCGAGTTGGGAAGCTTGCGGGACACCAGATGGCCGTTCTCGTCATATGCGCGATCAGCCAGGAACAGAGTCAGGATGCGCAGGCCTACCTTGCGCGCGGCGCGCACGATCTCGGCATCAGGCTGCGAGAACACGATGAAATCGCGATTGATGGTCGCGATCGCGCGGGCGACGACATCAGCCATATCGGGGTCCGCATTGACCATGTTGCCCATCGCAGCATGGAAGCTGACATGGGTCACGCGGTGGCCGGCATTGGCCGCGATCGCCTGCAACGCACCGATCTGATAGACCATGTGCTTCTCGAGCTCGGCGGCGTCCATCTGAATCACGCGGCGGCCAAATCCGAGAAGGTCGGGCAGGCCCGGATGGGCGCCGACCTCGACCCCCTTCTGCTTCGCCAGGCGAACCATGCGATCCATGATGATGGGATCGCCGGCGTGGAAACCGCACGCCACGTTGGCCGATGAGACGATGCTCATCAGCGCCTCGTCGTCGCAGATGCGATAATTGCCGAATCCTTCACCCATGTCCGAATTGATGCCGATTTTCATGTTCGTACCCTGCTCTTGTTATTGTTGACGTCCACTCAAAGCTCTCGATAGAGATCCGCGGTCGCACGCAACTTCGCGAGGTAGTCGTTGACCGGAGCCATGGCCGCGACCGCGTCCTGGTAGCTCACCTCGCTGAAGGCAATGAACGATCCCGGCGCCGCCTGGCCGAGGCGCCAGAGATCGGCCTGGATCACGGCCGCCATCTTCGGATAGCCACCGGCCGTATTGGCGTCGCTCATCTGGATGATCGGCTCGCCGGCCGGCGGCACCTGCACGACGCCAGCCACCACGCCGTGCGAGCGCATCTCGACCGGCGCATCCAATGTCAGCTTGCCGCCGGTGAGACGGTAGCCGCCCCGGTCGCTCTGGCCGCTGATCTTCCATCGCGTCGACCAGAACCTCGCCCGCATCTCCTCCGAGAACAGGTCGAACTCGCCGGCCCGCATGACGCGTAACCGCAGCCCACGGTCATCCGCCGGAGCGGCGCCTGGAATCGCGACATCCGGCGGCGCCACACCGAAGTCGAAGCGGCCCACGCTGCCGCGCGACGAACTCCCGATCGGCACGACGTCGCCCGCCTGCAAGGTACGGCCCTCGAGCCCGCCGAAGCCGCCGCGCAGATGAGTGCTACGCGAGCCCAGCACGCGCGGAACATCGATGCCGCCGCCGAACGCCGTGTAGACCCGCGCGCCACGTCGCGGCGCGGTGATCGCGAGAACGTCGCCCGCCCTTGCCTGCGTGCACCACCACGGCCGGACGGTTGATCCCGCCAGCGTCGAGTCGTGATCGGCGCCAGTGAGCGCAAACGTAGTATCTGTCTGGAAGCGCAGGCGGAACGGAAAGGTCTGAATCTCGATGCCGGCCGCACCATCTTCATTGCCGAGCAGCGCATTGCCGGCGGCGAGCGCGACGGGATCCATGGCGCCGGACGTGCTCACGCCGAAACGACGCGCGCCGTGGCGGCCAATATCCTGGATGGTGTTAAAGGCGGGGCTGGTCAATATCTCGATCACAGCTCGACTCGATCGATTATGAATCTGACGCGATCGCCCGGAAGCATCAGGGACGGTTGCTCACTCTGTGGATCGAACATGGTGACCGATGCCCATCCGATCGCGTTCCATCCATTCGGACTTGTCAGCACCGCGACGCCCGTCTGCATCCCGCCGATCGTCACCGAGCCCGCCCGCATGTTGAGCGACGGCACGGATTTGCGCGGCATGTGAATGCGCGGATCGAGACCGTGGAGATATCCGAAACCCGGCGAACTCGCGACGGCGCACACGGTGTATTCGCCTTCGCTGTGAATCCTGATGACGTCACGCTCGGACAATCCGGCGCGTCTCGCAACCGCCGGCAGGTCGAAGCCGAGCTCCCCGCCGTAGATCACGGGAATTTCGATGAGCTGGCCGTCGGCCTTTCGGCTCGGCACGCGATGCCACAGTTCGACGATCGAGGCGCCGAGCATGCCGATATCCGCCGGCGGCTGCTCGAATACGAGCATCACATTGGTGACGCCGATGACGGCCTCCTGGACGTTGGGCCAGGTAGAAACCGCATCCGCAAGGGCCCAGATGCGGCCCTGCTGGACCAGGTCGAAGTCACCCGGTGCCTCAACCAGCATTGCAAGTGTGCCGATCAGGCTGATCTTCGGACTTTTCTCGATCGTGCCGACAAAAGGGGCGTTGGGCTGATTAATCGACAAAAGGGCCTCGCTGATCGAACGCACGTGGCGCTGCCACCCCTAGATCTAGCCAAGCGGCGCAAGCCGATCCAAGACGATGTTCGTCTGCGGGTATAAGGGATGTCGATTGCCCGCGAGACGTCGCGTTCGTTCCGAGCTTCAGTGACGGGCAATGACGTGATTGCTCGGGGACTCCCATCGCGCGACAACCTCCTCGCCCACGGCGTATCGAAGTCCCGCTTGCTGCGATTGATTCTGCTCGAACACGATGATCTGGCCGCCGCTCGGCGTCTTGAGGTAGTAGTGACTGACAAACCCGCGATAAATGGCCTGGTCGACACGCGCCGTCACGCTATTGGCGCGTTGCGCCGTCGTGCTCTGGCCAACGCGCTCGACCACGATTGCCTCGGGCCTGATCGAGACCATCACGTCGCTTGCCGATTGCGGAATCTGGTCGACCTGGAGGCTCAATTCGGGCGAGACACGAATGACCGCTCCGCTTCCGTTTCGCTGCTCGATGAGACCCTTAAACAGATTTGACGCGCCGATGAACTGCGCGACGAATTTCGAGGCCGGACGCTGGTAGATTTCGGTCGCCGAGCCGACCTGCTCGAGCTTGCCATCGCGCATCACCACGATCTTGTCGGCCATCGTCAGGGCTTCGTCCTGGTCGTGGGTCACCATGATGGTGGTCAACCCGAGCCTGCGCTGAAGGGCACGCAGCTCGACCTGCATGCTTTCGCGAAGTCCCTTGTCGAGCGCCCCGAGCGGCTCGTCCAGCAGCAGCATCGCCGGCTCGATCACCAGGGCGCGCCCCAGTGCGACGCGCTGCTGCTGACCACCGGAGAGCTGCGCCGGATAGCGCTTCCCGAAGCTCGACAGCTGGACCAGATTGAGGGCTTCGCCCACCTTCCTTGCGGCAGCGGCCTTGGATATCCCGCGCATCTCGAGACCGAATGCGATGTTCTCCTCGACGGTCAGGTGAGGAAACAGCGCGTAGTTCTGGAACAACATCCCGACGTTGCGGCGGTGCACCGGAACGTCCGTCATCTTCTTGTCGTTCACGAAGACGTCGCCGGATGTCGGACGGATCAGCCCCGCGATCATGCGCAGGCAGGTCGTCTTGCCGCATCCGCTCGGACCGAGCAGCGCAACCATGTGGCCCGGCTCGATCGTGAGCGAGACATCGTCGACCGCGACGGTGCGGTTGTATTCCTTGCTGAGGCGGTCAAGCCTGACTTCGGAAGACCTCATGGCACCCTGCCTTAGCTCGTGAACACCTGATTGTAGCGTTCGAGCCACGGACCGCGGCGCGGAACGATGAACTTCCAGTCCGGCGTGAACAGCCCGAGATCGGTTGCCTTGGTGTCGGGATAGGCAAGGAACTTGGCCGTCTCCGGCTTGAAGTCGATACCGCCCACCGAGGGCGCGCTGAGAGTCTGCTCGGACAGCATCTTGGCGACCGAGGGCTCCAGAATGCGGTTGATCAGGGCACAGGCGAGCTCCGGCTCAGGCGCATTCTTGACCAGCGTCATACTGTTGATGCCGGTGAACGCGCCTTCCTTGGGGAAGGTCATGTCGATCGGCATGCCCTTCGCCGTGTGCGGATAGATCGCCTTCGAATATTCGATGCCGCCGATGGTCGCCTGCCCCTGCGCCACCTGAAGCACCTGCGCCTCGCTGTCGTAGATCGTCAGGACGTTGGGCTTGAGCATTGCGAGCTTGTCCCAGCCGCTATCGACCAGGTATTGCGCCTCCTTCAGCGGCTTGCCCGTCGTGAGCGCCGTCGCCACGATGAGCATCAGCACGCTCTGGGTGTTCTTGGGCGTATTCAGCAGGATCTGCTTGCGATACTTGGCGTCGAAGATCTGCTCGTAGCTCTCGAGCGGCTTCGTCACCTGCGGATTGATGAACATGGCCGCGCTCGAAATCGAGAAGCCGACGCCATAATCCTCCTCGAACAGATAGCGCGGATAGACCTTCGCAAGATTGGGAATCTTGCTCGCGTCGAGCTTGTCGATCAGCCCTTCCTGCTTGGCCTGGGGAATGCCGACGTCGTCCATCATCATCATGCTGAAGCGCGGCGTGTCGCGGGTCGCGCGAAGAGCGGCGATGTTGGAGAGCGTCGCACCTTCGATCGTGAAGACGCGGCACTTGAACTCGGCCTCGAACTTGGGAATGACCTCTTTCTGGATAAGCTTGCCGAGCGCCGAATTGTAGACGCCGACATGCAGTTGCTTGGCATCCTGCGCCGACGCCCGGCTGATGATCGTCGGGAAGGCGATCGCAGATGCACCGGCTTTAATGAGAGTCCTACGTGTCAGCTTCATGGGTCCAATCTCCATCTACCAATGCACATCAGGCGGCCAGCGCGCGGCGAAGGCCAACCAGCTTTTCAAGCAGCAGGACACCGACCATCGCCATGAGGATGATGATCGTCGACATTGCAGGCACGGAAGGGTCAAAGACGTTGACCAGTTGCCGCATCAGAACGAGCGGTACGGGCGAGTATTCGGAGTTCGCTAGCCACATCGTGACCGGGTAGTTGTCGAAGGACACCATGAAGGCGAACAACCCGCCGGCGGCGACGCCGGAGGCGATCTGCGGCAACGTCACCCGCCAAAAGGTCGTCAGCCGGTTTGCGCCGAGGGTGCGCGCGGCATCCTCCAGGTTCTCATCCACCAGCTGAAGGCTGGTGACGACGGTGCGGATGACATAGGGCGACGTCACGACCACGTGCCCAATCAGGAGATTGAGCCGCGCATCCTGCGAGCCAAGCTTGGTCAGGACCTGAAGCAGCGCCAGGCCCGTGACCAGCGCCGGGAAAATCAGCGGCGACAGCAAGAACCCCTTGATCGCCGCCAAGCCGAACAACCTGCCCCGCACCAGTGCAAAGGCCGCGGGCACACCGAACAGGAGCGAGCCCGCCGTCGTGCCGAGGGCGAGCAGAATGCTCAGCCTCATCGCCTCGAGGAAGTCGCGGTCCTGGAGAACCTTGGCGTACCATTTCAGCGTGAAGCCTTGCGGGGGGAAGGTCACGAAATAGGAATCGGAGACCGACACCGCCATGACGAGGAGCAGCGGCGCCAGGATGAACAGCATCATGCCGGCGGTGATGGTGTAGAGGATGAAGGCGCCGAAGCCTGAAAACCGCTCGTCCATCAGTCGGGCCTCCTGAGACGCCGGCCTTCCAGAAGCCACATCGAGACGCCATTCACCGCGAGGACGAGGCCGACGAGAACGACGGCAATCGCAGCGCCGAACGGCCAGTCGTAGACGACGAAGATCTGCTGTTCGATCAGATTGCCGAGCATCACCGCCGAGGCACCGCCCAGGATCGCGGGGATGACGAAGGAGCCGGCCGTGAGCGAGAATACGAGGGTAAAGCCCGCCACGAAGCCGGGCATGCTCAGCGGCAACGTCACCCGGAGGAACACCCTCCACCACGGAGCGCCAAGCATGCGGGCGGCATCTTCGAGATTGGGATCGATCTTGCCGAGCGCCGACGCCAATGGCAGCACCATCATCGGGAAGAACACGTGCAGCGATCCGATGACGACGGCCACTTCGGTGTAGAGAACCGATATCGGTGCGTCGACAACGTGCAGCGTCATCAAGATCCAGTTCAACATCCCTTTCGGGCCGTTCTGGAGCACCAGCTGCCAGCCGTATCCACGAACGACGACGCTGACGATCAAAGGCGCAATGACGATCAGCGTGATGATCCGCGTGACCATCGGACGGCTCTTGACCATCACCAGCGCAACCGGATAGGCGAGCACGGTCGCGAGCGCCGAGGTGATGATGCTGATCCGCAGCGTCGTCCAAAGCACGCGCGCATAGAGCTCGACGTTGATCAGACGCGCGTAGTGCGCGAGCGTGAACGGGCGCCCGATGATGCCGCGGCTGTCCTGCGTCTGGATGCTCGAGAGCAGCAGCCCCAGCGCCGGATAGAAGAAGAAGTATGTGAGAAATGCCAGCATCGGGACGGCAAGGAGCCCGACCGGCAAAGCCAGGCGCCACCGCGGTCGCCGCCGGGCTGCCGGAGGAGCTTCAACGCTCAAAATCGCCACCGCATCGTCGCTGGTGGTCATCGCTGGCCGTCCTCGACTGCGCGATACCAAGGCAATACCCCTCTTTGCACAAAGCTTATGCGTCGGCACCCTACAGGACCAAGAACATCTTCGTTTAGGGGCATCAGGAAGGATTATGACAATTGGTTCGGCAGACTGCTCCGATCTTGGTCGACGAATGCCGCTGGCTGCATCTTTGGTTCTCCGCCGAGGGCCGAGCCCCCTGACATATCGACGCGTCAGCGCAGGCTTTCGCAGAAGTTCGCGATACGCCGGCAGCCTTCCTTGAGCGATTCGGTATCGGTCGCGTAGGAAATGCGGAAGTACGGGCTCATGCCATAGGCGCCGCCCGGCACGGCCGCGACATGCTGCTCTTCCAGCAAAGCCGAGATGAAGTCGGCATCGGTGTCCAACCGCCGCCCGGCCTTGGTGGTCTTGCCGATACAGCCGGCGATGTTCGGGAACACGTAGAAGGCCCCTTCCGGCTTGTGGCAGGTGATGCCGGGGATCTGATTGAGCAGCTTGACCACCAGATCGCGCCGGTCGCGATAGATGTCCGCGCGCTCCTTCAGGAACTCCTGCGGCCCATCCAGGACCGCAACCGCCGCCGCCTGGCTCAGGGTGCAGATTCCACCGGTCGCCTGACCGTGGACATTGTTCATCGCAGCGATCAGGTCCTTGGGGCCGCCGCAATAGCCGACCCGCCAGCCAGTCATGGCGTAGGCCTTTGACGCGCCGTTCACGGTCACGACACGGTTCTTCAGTCTCGGTTCAACCTCCGCGATGGTGCAGAATTCGAAACCATCATAAGTGAGGTGCTCGTAGATATCGTCGGTGAGAATCCAGACGTCGGGATACTTCAGCATGACGTCGGCGATCGCGCGCATCTCGTCGCGCGTGCACGCCGCGCCGGTCGGATTGTTGGGAAAGTTCAGGATCAGCCACTTCGTCCGCGGCGTGATCGCCGCATCCAGGTCCGTCGGGCGGAGCTTGAACTGGTTGTTCTCCGGGCACGGCACGGCGACGGGCGTCGCCTCTGCAAGGAGAACGATGTCCGCATAGGTGATCCAGCCGGGCGCGGGAATGACGACCTCGTCGCCGGGATTACAGGTGGCAAACAGCGCGTTGAAGATGATCTGCTTGCCGCCGTTGGCGATCAGGATCTCGTCGAGGGCGTAGTCGAGATTGTTCTCGCGCTTGAACTTGCGCTGGACCGCGGTCCGCAACGCGACAGTCCCCGGCTGCGCCGGGTACTTGGTATCGCCGGCCAGGGCGGCCCGATGTGCGGCCTCGATCGCATGCGGCGGCGTCGGAAAATCGGGCTCGCCGGACGACAGGCCGACGATCTTGACACCTGCGTCGCGGAGCTCGCGCGCCTTGTCCGTCATCGCCGCCGAGGCCGACACCTTCACAGTCTTGAGGCGGTTTGCGAGTTCAGGCATTGTCAGCTCCACTTCTCATTTCTTTCAAACGCGCGGCCTCGGATCGGCTCGCAAATCGCAATTCGCCAACGACCTGGAACGTGGGTACGACCTCGATCATCGCGACGTTCATCCGCGCCGGCGATCCCACCGCGAACGCAATGGCATCGGCGATGTCTTCGGACTGGAGCGTCTCGAAGCCGCCGACGAACCGGGCATCCGGATTGTCGGTGGCGTTCTGGTTCTGGAAGATCCTCGTCGCCACACGCCCGGGCGAGACTTCGGTGACGCGAACGCCGGTGCCGTAGAGGTCGACGCGCAATTGCTGCGAGAGCGAATGAATGCCCGCCTTCGTCGCGTGATAGGCCACGGATGAGTTGAAGGTCGTGGCGTTTTCGCCGAAGGCGTAATGGCCCGCGATCGAGGAGACGTTGACCACGTGGCCACGGTTGCGCCTCGCCATGCCAGGTGCGATCAATCGCGTCAGGTGCAGGACCGCGCGCAGATTGACGTCGACCAGCGTGTCGACATCATCCGATGCCATCTCCAGGATATTGCCGCGCCGCGACTGGCCGGCATTGTTGACGAGAACATCGAATTCGGCCGAACCGGCAAGGCGCATCAAGGCGTCGTGGTCGTTCACGTCGACTGCACCGGCGCGGCATCCGGTCTCGGCCGACAGGCTGGCTAGCCGGCGAACATCCCGCGCCAGCGCGTGGACCTCGAGCCCCTCGGCACGGAGACGACGAACCGTCGCAGCCCCGATTCCCGAGGACGCGCCCGTCACCAACGCCGTTCGGTAGTCCGAAAATCCCATCCGCAGGGCTCTCTTGCAGTCAGGCCGAGCGGCGGGAAGTTACGTGCGGAGATCGACGCAGGCATACAGCGGATTTGTTCTGCCCTCATAAGGACATCCAATATCCCGGCCTTAACTCGTCGGGTGCACGAGCCATAAGCCCACCCGATGCAGGCAGAGTGAATTTCTCTTACTCGTCCTCGCGCGTATCGCCCTACATTTTGCAACGCTATTCTCACCCACGGGAAACGGACCAGAATGTTGGAAGTCGGCAATCGGATCGTCATGGTCTCCGGAGCTTCGCGCGGCATTGGGCGTGCGGTCGTCGACCGGCTACTGGCGTCGGGCTTCCGCGTATCGGCGGGGCTTCGCGATCCGAGCCGCCTCGCCGAGAGCGAGAGGCTCATGACGTACCGCTATGATGCCGAAGACGCCAGGAGCCCGATCTCCTGGGTCAACGCGACAGTCGCACGGTGGGGCGGGATCGACGCCATCGTCAACGCGGCCGGCATCAATCCGAAGGTCCGGGTCTCCGACGAGGGCGAGAACGAGCTCGATGAAATGTGGCGCGTGAACGTCAAGGGGCCCCTGCGCCTCGTCAGGGCGACCCTGCCCCATCTGGCCGTGTGCGGACATGGCCGGGTCATCAATCTGGGGTCCCTCGCCGGCAAGCGCGTGGGAAGCAATGTCGGCTATGCCATGACCAAGTTCGCTGTCGTTGCGCTCACCCACGGCATTCGCCGGGAGGGACGTGCGGCCGGCATCCGGGCGACGGTGATCTGCCCGGGCTATGTTGCCACCGACATGACGCTGAACGACGACGAGATTCCCCGCCACGAGATGAGCCAGCCGGGCGACATCGCCCGCCTGGTGGAAACCGCACTCATGCTGCCGAACAACGCGTCGGTCTCCGAGATGCTCGTGCACTGCCAGTTCGAACCGATGCTTTAAAACCCGGGCGCGACGATGACATTCGCAGCGGGTGAGCAAATCGCCGGCAACCCGGACAAGTCCGGCCCTGGGCCCTATCACCGCCCAAGCAATGTCTTGATGCCGGCCAAACCGATCCGCAGGAAGGGGTCTGAATGGATGTAGAAATATTTGACGCCCCGGTCGCGCCAGAACGGTAGTTCGTCAGACGTCACAAGTGTCCCGGCGATCTTGCCGGCGGCGCGGATCTTCCTGACCGCAAGATCGACCCGCTCGACGACGGCTTGGGGTCTCGGCTCTCCGAAGGGCGGAGCCGGCGGATAACCCATGTTCTGGGACAGGTCGCCAGGCCCGATGAAGAAAACATCAATGCCTTCCATCGCGAGCAAGGAATCGATGTCGTCAATCGCCCTCGGCGTTTCGATCATTGCAACGATCAACCGCTTTTCGTGGTCGGCAGGGCACGCGTAGCGCACGGCGTCGACGATCGCACGCGCCTGGTCGGCAGTATCGACCATTGGCACCATCAGGCCGTCGGCGCCGGCATTGAGATAACGGATCAGAACCGGCCGTTCATGCGAATGCGGACGGACGATGGCGGCGCCGCCCGCGCCGCGAATGGCCTGGGCCGTCACACGCACGTCCTCAAAGCTCCAGGTCCCGTGCTCGCAATCGACGAAGATTGCATCGGCACCGAGTTCGACCAGACGGACGGCCAGGCCCGACGAAGCGTGATGCGGTGTAAGCATCGTGACCGCCTCGCCCTTGGCAAGGCGCTCGCGCAGTTTGGCTCCATTCATGGGAGATCCTTCCCTGTCAGATCTTTGGCTTGTCGCTCAGCCCTTCTGGCGCACCGACCCACCGGGCCATCTCGATATCGGCCGAGGTGTCGCGCATGAAGGTTGGGCAGATGTGCAACTCGGGGATCACTGCGCCCTTCTGCAGGCTGGCGCAGAGCAGCACGGCGCGTGCAACGTCGTGCGGGTGAAGCATCACGGCCCGCTCGCCTTCGAGCGGCGGCCGGGCGCGATTGTCCATGATCGGGGTATCGGTCTCGCCGGGCAAGATCGTCGTCGCGCGAATGCCCTGGTTGCGATAGGTGTTGTGCAGGAAGGTCATGAAATTCTTCACGCCGGCCTTGGCCGCGCCATAGGCCGCGCCGCCGAGCAGGTTCGGATTGACGACCGCGAGCGACGACACCGTGATCACCGTGCCTTCCTTCCTCGCGATCATGTCCTCCAGCACGGCCTGGGTGAGATTGAACACGGCGGTGAGGTTGACGTTCACCGTGGCGTTCCACTCGGCCTCGCTGATGAAGCGCGCGTTCAGCACCTTGCTGGCACTGCCGGCATTGTTGACGAGAATGTCGATCGGTCCGACATTGCTCTTCACCCAGGCAACCGCCTCCAGGATCGCGTCCCGGGAACCGACATCGAACGCGCGGGCGATGGCCTTGCCGCCCGCCTTCTCGATCGACGTGACGACCTCCTCGAGCGGGCCGATCCGGCGTCCTGTCAGGATAACCCTCGCACCTTCCTGGGCGAGCAGGATCGCGGTCTCGCGTCCGATCCCCGTTCCCGCGCCGGTGACGAGCGCGATCTTTCCGTCGAGCAGACTCATGATTCTCCTATTCGGCGGCCGTCGCCGCCAGGCTTGAGCGCTGATGGCCGTAAATCTGCCTCGCGGCCTGCGGCGTGATCAACCCTTCCGCGAGATCGAGCTCGATCGCGGCCGCGGAGCGCTCCGACGTCTTGCCCCAGCCGCCGCCTCCCGGCGTCTCGACCTCCAGGCGGTCACCCGTCTTCAGGACGACCTTGCCCTTGGGAAATTGCGGCTCGCCGTTCTTGTGCACCTTGCCGGCGCTGCCGGGCCGGCCTCCGACGACCCCGAAGCAGGGATGACGCACCCGCTCGGAGGCAAGATAGATGTTCATCGGATTACGCCCGAGATTGCGCAAGATGACGCGCTGGCCAAGCCCGCCCCGGCTTTTGCCGGCGCCGCCGGAATCCGGAATCAGCTCCTTGCACTCGGTGAGCGCGGGGACGGCGATCTCGAACATCTCGATCGCGGTGACCCTGCAATTGGACGGGAAGCTCAGCGTGTCCAGACCGTCGAACTCGGCGCGGGCGCCCTGCCCGCCGTGAAAATTCTGCACCGAGCCGTATTGCGAACCGTCGTCGCGCCGGCCGACGCAGTTGGCGGCCCAGATCGGCGCGCCGCCGCTGTCGCCCATCACCTTGACCGGCACCACGCCTTCCAGCGCCTTGAAGATCAGCGAGGGAATGACGTGGCCGATCAGATTACGCGAATTGCCTGCCGTCCATTGCTCCGGATTGAGGATCGAGCCAAGCGGCGCCTCGTCGGTGATCGGGGTGATGCAGCCCTCGTTGTTCGGCGTATCCGGGTCGAGCAGGCATTTCAGTGCGTAGACCGAATGGGCGTAGCGGTAATTGGTCCGGCAGTTGATGGAATGGAGCACCTGGTCTGACGTGCCGGCATAGTCGACGTGGATGGAATCGTCGCGGACGATGACGGAGGCCTTCAAGGTCACATCCGTGTCGTAGCCGTCGAGCAGCACCTCGGCGGAATAGGTCCCATTAGGCCATTGCCGGATCGCCCGCCGCGTCTGCGCCTCGGATCGCGTATGGATGGCGTCGGCCAGTTCGTCGATGCTGTCGAGGTCGTATTCGTCGAGGAATTTCACCAGTTCGCGGCCCATCACATTGTTGGCTGCAACCATGGATTCGAGATCGCCCATCACCTCGGTCGGCAGGCGAACCGAGGCGGCGATGATGTAGAGCACGTCCTTGTTCGGAACGCCTGCCTTGTGCAGCTTCACGATCGGGAAGCGGATTCCCTCCTCGAAGATGTCGCTGGCTTCGGAATGCAGGGGAGCGCCGCCAATATCAGGCAGATGCGCGATCGAACCGGCATAGGCCACGACCTTGCCGTTCTTGAAGATCGGCGTGATCATCGTCACATCAGGCAGATGCCCGGTGCCGATCTCCGGATCGTTGGTGGCGAGCACATCGCCTTCTTCCAGAGTCTCAGCCGGAAACCTGGGCAGGAAATATTTTTGCGCGGCCACCGGCAGCGAGGTGATGAACACCGGAATCGACCAGGTGCATTGCGCAAGCGCGCGGCCGCGGCTGTCGAGCAGCACGGTCACATAGTCGTGGTTCTCGCGCACGATCGGCGAGAACGCGGTGCGGCCGAGCACGATGTCGGCCTGGTCAGCGATGAAGATCAATCGATTCCACATCACCTGGAGATTGATCGGATCGTTGAAATCGGCAGCGTTCACGGACATGGTGCGTCGTCCTCAGGCGATATTGATCACGAGATTGCCGTTGATGTCGACGTGAGCCGTGCCGCTCGGTCCGATGACCGCGGTGGACTCCCGCTGCTCGACGATCGCGGGCCCCTGGATCTCTTCGCCGACCGGCAGCTTGTAGTGGTCATAGACTGGCGTTTCGACGAAACCGCCGCGCTCGCTGAGATAGACAGAGCGCGTGCCCTTCCTGGCCTCGGCGGCATGTCGTGTGTGCGGGCGGGTCACCTGATCCTTTTGGCCGCTGGATCGCAGCCGCCAGGTGATCACCTCGACCGATGAGCCCGCAACGGTGCGGCCGAACAGCTCGCGATAGAGCTTGTAGAAATTGCCGAGCAATTCCTCGTGGAACTGCTTTGGCGGCAAGCTGCGATCCGGCAGCGCGACCGTGATCTCGTGCCCCTGGCCGACGTGGCGCATGTCGACCGTGTAGGTGTTGGTGATCGTCTCCGGCGCAACGCCAGCGGCACGGACCACCTCGGCGCCCTGGACCGCGAGATCGCCGAGCAGGCGATCCATCGCCGCGAAATCCCAATTGTCGACCTGCATCGGGAAGCTCGCGGACAGATCGACCGCGACCGGCGCGATCAGCAGGCCGATCGCCGAGGTGACGCCGGCGCCCGTCGGGCAGATGATGCGCTTGATGCCGAGCTTGCGAGCGATTCCATAGGCATGCACCGGACCTGCGCCGCCGAAGGCGACCATCGGCAGGCTGCGCGGATCGACGCCGAGGTCGGTCGCGTGCACCGCCGCCGCCTTGCTCATGGATTCGTTGACGAGATCGTGGATACCCCAGGCGCAGCGGGGAACGCTGACGTCAAGCGAGGATGCAAGCTTCGTCATGGCCGTGAGCGCGGCATCTTTCGACACCTTGAACGAGCCACCGACGAAGGACTCGGTGCCCATATAGCCGAGCAGGATATCCGCGTCCGTCACCGTCGGCTCGGTGCCGCCGCGCTGATAGGCGGCCGGTCCCGGCAGCGCGCCCGCCGAACGCGGTCCGACATCGAGCAGGCCGAGCGGGTTCTTCGCGGCGATCGAGCCACCGCCAGCGCCGATCTCGATCATGCGGATCGACTGGATCTTCAGCGGGAAGCCCGAGCCTTTGCGGAAGCGATGATAGTGCGCGACCTCCAGATCGGTGCCGACTGTCGGCTCGCCGTTCGGGATCAGGCACAGTTTTGCAGTGGTGCCGCCCATATCGAAGGACAGCACGCTGCCCTCGCCGGCGATGCGGCCGAATTCGGCGGCCGCGACCGCGCCCGCGGCTGGCCCCGATTCAATCAGGCGCACCGGCAGCTCAGCGGCGCGGATGCTCGGCACGAGACCGCCCGACGAGGTCATCCAGAGCACCTGGCGATTGATACCCCTGGCCGCAAACTCCCGTTCGAGATGGGCGACGTGTCCGGACATCTGCGGCCGCGTATAGGCGTTGACGACAGTGGTCGAGGCGCGGTCGAACTCGCGCACCTCCGGGCAAACCTCCGATGACAGCGACACGAAGACGTCCGGGTCTTCCTCACGAAGCAGCGCAGCGATTCGCTGCTCGTGATCAGGATATTTGTAGGCGTGCAGCAGGCAGACGGCGACGGATTTGATGCCCTCCTCGCGCAGCCGGCCGGCGATCTCGCGGACCGTCTCCTCCTCCAGCGCGGTGATGACCTCGCCATCGGCCGCGATACGCTCGACCGCGCCAAAGCTGTTGGCACGCGTCACCAGCGGATCCGGATATTTCAAGTTCAGATCGTAGAGGTCGTAGCGGCCTTCGTTGCGAATGCGCAGCATGTCCTGGAAGCCGGCTGTCGAGATGAAGCCGGTCTTGACACCCTTGCGCTCCAGCACCGCATTGGTGACGACGGTGGTGGCGCCAAGCACCTGCAGCCCGTTGAGATCGACGGCACTACCGAATTGTTCGAGCAGCTCGGACGCACCGCGAACCACGGCCTCGGCAGGGTTAGTTGGCGTGCTCAGCACCTTGTGGAGATGCAATTCGCCCTTGTCGTCGAGCAGCGCGAAATCGGTGAAGGTTCCCCCGGTATCGAATGCGAGCTGGGCCATCTGTTTCCTCGAAGCGATTGTCTTCGAGCGTAGAAAATGCGGTTGCGGCCGACCACCACAACTCCCGTCTGCCGCCATAGGTTTTGTTTATGGCCTGGCGAAACCGACGCGCTGCGGCTACTGCGCATGCAGGCGCGCGGCTTTGACGTTCGGCCGTGGCGCCTAGACCGATCGAATGCCCTGCGGATGGCTGCGCATTAGCTTCTCGACCACGGTTAGAAGCACCGATCGCGTGGCGAGCGCAGGCTCCGACAAGGGCAGATGGTCGGAGATGCACAGCGAGACGGTTGCCTCGATCGCAGGGCGAACCAGCCGCCGCACCTCGACACCGCCAAAGCTCGACGCGCTCGCGGCCACCGAGGCCGGCAGGATGGTCGAGCCGAGACCCTCGGTCACGGCCGCACCGAGCGCGGAGACGGATTCGATCTCGGAGACGACGTTCGGCGCCACCCGGGCCCGCGCCAGCGATTCGTCGATCAGCCGACGCAGGAAGTGCCCCTGGCTCGGCAGCAACAGCTTGACGTTGGCCAGCGCCGACAGTGGCAGCGGCTCGTCCGCCGGCTTCTTCGCGCCCGACCCAGCAGGCGAAACAAGAAACCGCTCCTCGCGGAACAGCGGCTGCAGCTTGACACCCTTGATCGGGCCGGAGCCATAGATCATGGCCATGTCCATTCTGCCGGTCATGATCAGCTCGCTCAGCACATGGCCGAAACTGTCGTTGATATGGACGATGATCTGGGGATGCAGCGTCGACATCTCCTTCAGGATCGGCAGCGACAGAATGCTTGACGCCGAGTAGGTCGCAAGGCCGATCGAGACGCGGCCGGCCAACGCCTTGTTCGATTGATCAATGTCGATCTGGGCCTGCTCGATCTGCTTCAGCAGCAATTGCGCATGACGGTAGAGGATGAGGCCAGCCTCGGTCGGGACGATGCCGTGATTGCTGCGCAGGAGCAGCTTGTGCTTGAAATGGCTCTCGAGCGCTGCGATCTGCTGCGACAGCGCCGGCTGCGCCGTGCGCAATAGGCCGGCGGCGCGCGAGACGCTGCCGGCGTCGACCACCTTGACGAAGCTCTTGAGCTTCCTGAAATCGACGCTCATCTGTGTCGAACGCTGGTCCTCAACCGAACGGGCAGCGCCCGCTCGGCCGTTCATGGAAACACGGTCTGGATCGATACTATCCTTTATCTAGCCTATTGATTTCAATCGGTTTCTTCGCTTGCGCGCCGATTTGGCAGGCAAGTCCGGCCTCGCACTCAGCGCAGCGCTCTGCAGGCCTTCTCGATGCGGTCGCAGGCGGCCTTGATCGCCTCCATCGAAGTTGCAATCGAGAGGCGGAAATAAGGTGAGAGCCCGTAGGCCGCGCCCTGCACGGCGGCGACACCGACATCATCGAGCAGATAGAGTACGAAATCGAGATCGCTCTCGATGACCTTGCCGCCCGGGGTGGTCTTGCCGATCACGCCGGCGCAGCCGGGATAGAGATAGAAGGCACCGTCAGGCACCAGACAGGACAGGCCGGGGATCGCATTGAGCCGTGCGCAGGCATAGTCGCGGCGCTCCTTGTAGAGCTTGACGCTGTCGCGAACGAACGACTGGTCGCTGGTCAGCGCATGGGCGGCCGCGGCCTGGCTGATCGACGATGGGCACGACGACATCTGCGATTGCAGCTTGTTGATGGCGGCGACCAGCGGCGCGGGACCGGCGGCATAGCCGATCCGCCAGCCGGTCATCGCATAGGTCTTCGACACCCCGTTGGCGAGCAGGACGCGGTCCTTGAGCTCGGGCACCGCGGCGGCAAGCGTCGTCGCCGGCTCGTCGCGGTACCAGATCTGGTCATAGATGTCGTCCGAGAGCACGAGGACGTCGGGATGACGCAGCAGCACGTCGCCGATCGCCTTGAGGTCTGCGCGGGAATAGGCCGCGCCGGTCGGGTTCGAGGGCGCATTCAGGATCAGCCAGCGCGTCTTCGGCGTGATCGCGGCTTCCAGCGCCTCCGCCGTTAGCTTGAACCCCTGGTTCTCGGAGCAGCGGACAATGACGGGCTTGCCGTCATTGGCGATCACCATGTCGGGATAGGAGACCCAATAGGGCGCGGGAACGATGACCTCGGCGCCCTCCTCCACGCTCGCCATCAGCGCGAGGAACAGGATCTGCTTGGCGCCGCCCCCAACGCAGATCTCGTTGTCGGCATAGTCGAGGCCAAGGCGGCGCTTGTAGTCGGCGATGATCGCCTTGCGCAGGGCGACAGTGCCGTTGACGGCGGTATATTTGGTCTCGCCGCGATCGATCGCCTCGTGCGCGGCCGCCTTGACGTGATCCGGCGTGTCGAAATCAGGCTCGCCGATCGCCATGTCGACGATGTCGCGGCCGGCGGCCTTCAGCTCGCGCACGCGGGCGGACGCCGCCGTGGTCGGAGATATCTTGATGCGCGAGACGCGCGCGGCCGGCACGAAGATCGTCACTGTTGTCGTCCTTTGCGTTGCGAATGCCGTCCACCTGCCGGGCGGACGCCTAGATCATTGTTCGACGTCGGTCTCACCGCGCATGCGGCCGGTGAGGAAGAGCTCGCCCAGCTCGTCATGGGTGATGTCGGCGGGACGCCCGTCCCAGATCACCTTGCCGAGCCGCAGGATGACGGCGCGCTGCGCCACGGCCATGGCCTTCTTGGTGTTCTGCTCGACCAACAGAATGGTCTGGCCGGCCGCGTTGATGCGCAGCAGCTCATCGAACACGATGCCGATCGCGGTCGGCGACAGACCGACCGAGGGCTCGTCGACGAGCAGGATCTTTGGCCGCTGCAGCACCGCCATCGCGACTTCGAGCAGCTGCTGCTCGCCGCCCGACATGTTACCGGCCAGCGTGTTGCGGCGCGTCTTCAGGATGGGGAAGAGGTCGTAGACATAATCCCGCTCCGCTTTCACCTTGCTGTCGCGCAGCGTATAGGCGGCCATCTGGAGGTTCTCGTCGACCGTCATGACAGGGAAATTGCAGCGCCCCTGTGGCACCCAGGAGATCCCTTCGGCGAGAATCGCGCGCGACTTGAGTGCGCTGATGTCCTTGCCCTGCCAGTTGATGCTGCCGCCCTTGACCGTGGTCATGCCATAGAGCGTCTTCAGAAGCGTCGACTTGCCGGCCCCGTTCGGCCCCATCAGCGCGACGAACTGTCCCTGCGGCACGTCGAGATCGACGCCGTTGAGGATGTCGAGCGAGCCGTAGCCGGCCCGCAGGCCCTTGATCGAGAGAGAGGGTTCAACCACCGAGATAGGCCTCCCGCACCGCCTGGTTCCGGACGATCTCGTCGGGCGTTCCTTCCGCGAGCTTGCGGCCCTGGTCGAGCACGACCACGCGCTTGCACAGGCTCGTGACGACGTCGATGTTGTGCTCGATGATGAGGAAGCTGACGCCGAACGAGATGTTGGCGAGGCGGATGCTCTCGACCACACGCTCGATCAGCTTGGGATTGATGCCGGCCATGGGCTCGTCGAGCAGAATGAGCTTCGGCTCTGGCATCAGCATCGAGGCGAACTGGATCAGCTTCTGCTGGCCGCCCGAGAGCTTGCCGGCCGGCTGGAAACGCACGTCCCAGAGACCGGCGATCCTGATCAGCTCGCGTGCCCGTTCCCTGAGCGCCGCGACGCGATTGCGCGCGGCGGCGCCGATCCCGAACGTCGACCAGATGCCGGGAAAGGTGAACATCTGGCCGGCGATCACGAGGTTTTCCTCGATGTCCAGCGCGGAGAAAACCACGGTCTTCTGGAACGAGCGCAGCATGCGGCCTTCACGGGCGATATCGTTGAGCGACCAGCCCGTGATGTCCTGACCGTCGAGCTTCACAGCTCCCGCGCTCGGTCTTGCGAGCCCGGTCACGCAATCGAAGAAGGTGGACTTTCCGGAGCCGTTGGGGCCGATCAAGCCGCAGATCTCGCCGCGGTCGACATGCAGATCCACCCAGTCCACGGCGCGCACGGCGCCGTAGGACTTGCAGAGGCCGGAGATATCGAGGATCGGCAGCCCGTTCATTTGCGCTTCTCCAGGAATGACCAGAAGCGGCCGATCAGCGGCGCGAATCCGCTGGGGAACCAGAACACCAGGCCGAGCAGGAAGAAGCCATAGGCGATCATGCGCAGCTCCGGGGCGACGCGCAGCGCTTCGGTGAGCCCGACGAACAGCAGGCTGCCGAAGATGACGCCCGAGATGGTCCCCGCCCCGCCGCCGAGCACGATGATCAGCATCGTCGTCGAATAGTACATCTGGAAGGTCAGCGGGCTGACCACGGTCAGATAATGCGCATAGAGACTGCCGCCGAGCCCCGCAAAGGCAGCGCTGATCATGAAGACGACGAGCTTGTAGTGCCAGGTCGGAATGCCAACGGATTCGGCAAGCGTCTCGTTCTCGCGAATGGCGATCATGTTGCGGCCCGCCGGCGACCGAACGATCAGGTAGACGGCCAGCGTTGCCAGCGCAGCGATGACGAGCGTCAAATAGTAGAAGGCGACGGTTCCGGAGACCGTGAACGAGGCGGGCCCCAGCGCGAAATAGGGTTTTGGGATCCCCGCCAACCCCATGTCGCCGCGCGTCAGGCTGATCCAGTTCTTAGCGATGGCTTGACCGATGATGACGAAGCCAAGCGTGCACATCACGAACGACGTCGTACGCAGCCTCAGAGCGGGAATTCCGAGCGGCGCCGCAATTGCGCCCGTCACAAGGCCGGCGGCGAGGAAATTCAGATAGAACGGCGTGCCGAAATGGACTGCCAGCAGCGCCGACGTATAGGCCCCAATGCCGAAGAACGCTGCCTGCGCCAGCGACAGCAACCCGGTGTATCCCAGCAGCAGGTTGAGACCATGGGCCGGCAGCAGGAAGATCAGCGCGATGATAATCGCGTGCAGCGGGTAATTGCCGAGGAATAGCGGTGCGACGCATGCCAGCGCGCCGAGCGCGAGGCCAAACGGAACGCGAAAATCCCGTCCCGTCGCCGCAACAGGGAGTTCGGCTGGTGCCATGGTCTGGTCTCGGACGATCTCAGTCATGTCACATCCATGGTAGTCAGAAGCGGGCCTGCGCGGAGAAGAGCCCGTGCGGACGCCACATCAGCACCAGCATGAGGGTCGCAAATCCCACGGTGTCGCGGAACTGCAGCCCGACATAGGTGGCAACCAGGCTCTCCGCGATACCGAGGATCATCGCCGCGACGAACGTGCCCCGGACGTTGCCGAGTCCGCCCATGATGATGATGGGCAGCGTCTTGAAGGTGATGAGCTCGCCCATGCCGCCGTAGACGCTGACGTTCACGGGCGCAGTCAACACGCCCGAGAGCGCCGCCAACCCAGCCCCGAGGATGAAGGTCCAGAGCGCGATGTGACGGACGTCGATACCGACCACAGCGCAGCACTCGATGTTCTGCGACACCGCGCGCATCGCCTTGCCCATCCGGCTGTAGGTGACCATCAGCTCGAGGCCGACGAACACGATGAGGCTGACGATGATGATCAGGATGCGCTGCTCGGCCAGTGTGAAACCGAACAGCGTCACCGGCTCGATATAGCCGCCGGAGAAGAACTTGTAGCTGCCACCGAACACCAGGATGACGGTGTTCTGCAGGATCAGCGCGACGCCGAGGGTCGCGAGCACGCCGGCCTCGGCCGGCGCTCCGACGATCCGCTGCATCACGAAATTGCCGACCACGACGGCGATGACGGCGGTGGCGACCACACCGATCACGACTGCTACCGGATAAGGCAGGTCGAAATATTCGATGGCGAACCAGGCCCCGAAGGTGCCGAGCATATAGTATTCGCCATGCGCGAAGTTGATGGCGCGCAGCACGCCAAAAATCATCGTCATGCCGACCGCAACGATCGCATAGACCGATCCTGATACGATGCCGTTAACGACCTGCTCTATGATCGTGTAGAACATGTGCGTGGCGCCCTATTTGGGATAATCGATCTCGGCCGAATAGGCTCCCTTGATGGCCGGCTTGCCGTTCTCGATCTCGAGCAGGATCATCGGCAGGCGCGCCTGATTGTGATCGTCGAAGGTCACCTCGCCGACCGCGCTCGCATAATGGATCTTGGACAGCGCGGTGCGGACCTTCTCGCGGTCGATGCTCTGGGCCTGCTCGATCGCCTCGGCCAGAAGATGCGTCGTCTCCCAGTGCACATAGGCGTGGTTGTTGGGGGCTTCACGGAACTCGGCAGTGAACTTGTCGACGAACGCCTTGCTTTTCTCCGACTCGTAGGCGGGAAGCCAGGCCGCCGCCTCGATCGCACCTTCGAGCGCCTTCGGCGCCGCCTTGATGGTCTTCTCGGTATTGAACTCGGCATTGCCGATCAGCGGAATCTTCCCTGCGATCCCGACCTCCATCATCTGACGCCCGACGATGGGCGTGGAATCGGCGTTGCCGTACATGATGATGGCCTGGGCGCCGGAATCGCGGATCTTGGACAGCACGCTGCGGAAATCCACCTCGCCCTCCTTGTAATAGTCTTCCGTCAGGATCTGGCTTTTGAAACGAGGAAGGTACTTCTTGGTGAACTCGATGGCCGCGCGCCCATAATCGCTGTCGACCGAGAGCACGGCGTATTTGGTAAAGCCCTTCTTCTCGGCGGCGTATTGCAGCACGATCAGGGCACGGTTTTCGTCGGTCGGATAGTTACGGTAGGTCCATTTGAAGCCGCCGACGCCCGCCTTGTAGGTGATCTTCGGATTCGACGACGCGGCATTGAGGAGAAGCACACCGGCATCCTCCACGACCGGCTGCATCGCGAGCGTCACCGAGCTCGATACGTCGCCGATGATGAAATCAACCTGGTCCTGGTCGATGAGACGGCGGGTTGCGGAGACACCCTCGACCGGCGTGCCCTGGCTGTCACCGGCCAGGACGTTGATCTTGCGCCCGCCGATGCCGCCGGCGCCGTTGATCTCCTTGGCCGCCATCTGGGCGCCACGCAGCGAGAACGCGCCATAGCGGGCATTCGGCCCGCTCATCGGCGCGACGAGGCCGAGCTTGACGGTGCCGTCCTCGGTTCGGGCGAAGGCACTGGAGGAGACGGCCTGAAGGCCGATCAGTGCGGTTCCCATGCAAAATCCGCGTCGGCTCAATTCGATTGTCATGTGACCGCTCCGTTGCCGCTACAAAATGATGCGCCCGCGATCTCCGCCACTTCCGTGGTCTTGCTCTTGGAATTTTCTTCTGCGGCCGACGGTAAAAAATAGATTTACGTTCGATGACAGGGGAAGCATGACTGCGGTCTGCCGCCATAGCGAATTCTTATGGCGCCCCTGCGCTTTCGATTTGTCGCTCGATGCAGCTAGCGCTGCGCGCGCGAGAGCGGCTGCCAACAAATCCCCGCTTGAATCGCGTTCGCCCTGCGCTCAGTTCCAAACGGCCTCTTGCGGGCCCGCGCAGACCGGCGCGGACGCCGCATCTGCTACCCCGCGCCTCGACCGAAACTGTCGAAAAGTGCAGGCGGACGACCAGTCGATCGCACCGAGGCGGCGCCATCTACATCGGAAGGCCCGATCACGTTAGCTGTGAGGAGATTTTTCTTGATCTCCCGGTGCACACGTAGTGCACATGCCGCCCTCTAACTATCTGAAAGATCTGAACTCTCGCTCCAATCCATCATGGGGAAGTTTGAACTAGGTCCAGCCAACAAAAGCTAGCTCGGGACATGAACCACTGTATGCGGGCTTTGTCGGCCTCGGCATGCTCACGGCCCGCCAAACGGCTTTGGTCTCTCCAGCGGGATGAAAGCGCTCAGATGGGCTGGGTATGTCGACGCGCCGCCGCCTATGGTCGTGCCGGTGCTGATGCTCAAGTAGACGTCCTTCACCCCCTTGGGCGTTTCCAGCAGGATCCAGTTCTTGCTCACATCGCCTATGCCGATTGTCGTAAAGCGCATCGACTTGCCGAACTGCGAACAGGAGATTGGCTTTTCAGTCGTAAACGAATTCCACGGGCCATGCAGGGTACCCGATCTACCGCCAGTTTTCGGAAGGCTTAAGCCAAAGCCCAGGCCGACCGCCGCATAGACGTAGGTGCACTTCAAATTGTTTTCCGTGTCCCATATGGAGAACAAGGCGCTGGCAAACGCAATCCCGGCTCCAGCCCTGCCCTTCACGATGCGCTTGATGGCCGCTCTCGCGGCGAACGAGATCGAACCGTCGACCTCAAGCAGCATGGCTATCTTGAAATTTCGACTGACTTTTGGCTTCGGCGGAACGGGTCGCGGCAAGTCTGGCTTTATGATCGGTTCGAAATAGACCTTCGGGAGCACCCAAAGGACCACTGATCTATCGCTGTCTTCGTCCAGCCTGTGATTTGCCGTCTGCGTATTGCCGATGGCGTGCGTCTGCATTTGCTCCGGGTGGATGCCCATCTCGGACAGAGACCGCGCGACTGTAATCACGCGGTTGGCCGACGTCGTCATATTCCAATCGGCCGCACCGATCCGGCTCGCGGAGCCCGTCATCCAGATCTGACCGGCGTCATCCTCGAGTAGGGGTACCACTTTGTTCTTCAGAAATTCGGAATGCTCTTTCTTCAAGCCCCGAAACTGGTAGCCGGCAAAGTCATCGAAATCGAAATTCCAGAGCCGCGCGTGCAGAACCCCCACTCCTGAAAAATCCAGATCGACGTCAACCCTGCCCGGACCAGTTTTGTGAAACATGTCTCTTCGACCTGCAGTGAACAGATAGCAACTCGTCGGCGATCGGCCGGACGGCGCAGGACCGCCTTGTTTTTAGTGCGGGCAAGAGAAGAGAAGTTCATGAAATCGGTAGCTACAACGAAGGTTGTGATCTTCTTCCCATTTCGATCTGGCGCCGAAGCAGTGTGCGCTGTGCAACGCGACATCATTGTCGCGATCGGAGCAGTGACGACCTAGGAGGGGTCGCGGTAGGACAGGCCGTGGAACTCGTACAGCACGACGACTTCGCGGAATTTCCCTAGACCTCGAAGCCCCTACCCGACCGCTGTCAAAGCGACAGCGCATCTAGATAGTACTTTTGCCGGCTTGCTCTGCGTCTGCCTGATCCCCAACAAAAACAAAGCGAAACGGTAGGCGTCGCCCAGCAGCCGCAGCGCAATATCGCGGAAGCACTTGGTGTGCTCGTTGGTGATTTGGCATTGCGTGTCAATTGCGGATGGCTTTGCGCAAAGCAGGCGAAGTGGTCACCGGTTCTGTGATCGCAATCATGGACTCTCGCGCTAAACGTCTGAGCTGGAGCGACGAGGTTCTCGCGAACAGGAACCTGGCGTCGTCTGCTCGATCTACTCTCACTAAGGCTGTCGCTGCCATGCGCGAAACGCAGTCATTCAGTTGCTTTTCGATTTCCGACAAGGGGCTCGCCAAGGGCTCCGCCTACGAGGCCCGGCGCGATGGAACTTGCCGCCTCGACGTCGGGCCGGGAGCACACGACTGCGTCGATTGCCACAATGTGATCGTTTGGCTGAATTCAGTGGAGACCGCCTCGCGCAGAGGACGTTCGGACCGTTTCGCGCGGACGCGCGACCTGCAGGACGACGGAGGCGACGACTTCTGCGGTCGGCCAACGACTTATCCACCAAATCGCTTGACCAGCTTTGAGCCCTTGGCTGCATCGATCTGCTGGCCAGTCAAGTCGGAGCCGGCGCTCAATCCTATCGTCATGAGGTTCTTGACGCGCTGCGCCGCCTGCTTCTCATTGGAATAATCGATCTCGACGTGATCAAGGCTCATCAGATGACCAAGCTCGTGAGCCCAGGCGCGTCCATTGGCGTGGTCATTGCCATACCACTGGACGAAGCTTGCCGGCTCGGGTTCGCTATTGGGGTATGAGCCTCCGCCAGCGGACAGATTTTCGATCGAATTGACGAGGTAGATGTGGATGGCATTGTCCGGATCGTGCCGAGAGGTAAGAACACCCAGCAATCGCTGATCATTGCTGCGTGCGCTCTTTGCCATGTCGAGCGGCTTCTCCATCAAGCAATCGCTGATCACGAACGCGATCTTGGCCTTTGACCAGATCGTATTGACCACGTCGAGCGCCTTCTTGGCCGTGTCGCTGCTCCATTGCCTGGGCTCAACGACCCCTCTCTCGGCAAATGGCGTGATGTAAATCCTCAAGGGAATAGGCATTAGCTTCTCCGAAGTTCGGAATTTGCGATTGTATCTCCGCGTGCTGTCCTCCGCAATTCGGAGGACTGATTTCATTTCGACTCTACCGAAGGAACAATGTCCGGGGGACATGACCCCGATGGAGATTCACCGCACCGGTTACACCGACATCCAAGAAGACGCCGATCTCGTGTTTCACCGTCGGGCACTGGCAGTATAGATAGGGCGAGCCGGCTATTTGCCGCGGGCTACCGCGTCTGTTTGCTTATCGACGCCCAGTCTGCTCGACGCGTCGGATCAGGCGACGTCGGGCTCGATGTGGCTCAAGCTCGTCATTGGATCGTGCTGCGCTCGGGAACTTGAAAATGACGGTCTTCATTTGGGGAGATGAAGAGTACAAAGGCCACAAGAACGTCCTCTCTCACGGAGGATCAGCTCCTGGAGAACTTCTACGGCTTCGTGGTCGCCAAGCCATAGCTCGATGGACGAGTCGAATTCTTCGCAAAGTCCATCACTGCCCGAAGCCGAACTGACGGCCTTGCTCCGCGCTGTTGACCTGATTGCAAGCTGCGACCAAGACGGTCGATCCGCGAGCCCGTCCTTGGACTTCACGTCCGCTCGATCGCCGTCAGCGGAACTTTCGTTTGAACCACGTCAGAGCCTTCTGGTGCGCTGCCGCGTGCAGGCCAGCAAGAATTAATAACTGTTTTACATCAACATCTTATACCGAGGTCGCACGACAGCACAACATTGGCGGGCGCCCATCATCCACATGAATCGGCGCACAACGCCCGGCCGCAATAATCCTCCGCACCTTTTGAACGCCTCCGCATTTCAAAACAACACATAGGAATGGATCGGGCTCGAGATCGGTACTGTATGCAGACAGGCAGCCGCCAGTAGCGTACGAATTCAGGAATTATTTCTTACGCGGCCGTCCTCGCGACGTCACCATTCTACGGGCATAGGTTGGGTGTTCGCCATGAGATTGTACAGGCACCTCCGGGTTTGTCTCCTTCTCGCCGCTTCGCTGTTCCTGGCCTCTCAGCCAGCCTGGGCGACAAAGCGCGTGGCTTTGGTGGTCGGCAATTCCAGCTATCAAAACGCCCCACTGCTTCCAAACCCGGCCAATGACGCTGCGGCCATCGCCGCGACCTTGAAGGGCGCAGGTTTCGATGTGGTTGACTCAAGGCTCAACCTCGCCGCGACCGACATGCGGCGGGCCCTGAGAGAATTCGCCGATCAGGCCCGCAATGCCGACATTGCCTTGGTGTACTATGCTGGCCACGGTATCGAGATCGACGGGACGAACTATCTGATCCCGACAGACGCCAGACTCGAGCGTGACACGGATATCTATGACGAAGCATTCTCGCTCGACCGTGTCCTGCTGGCGATCGAGCCTGCGAGGCAGCTGCGCGTTGTGATCGTCGACGCGTGCCGCAACAATCCGTTTGCCGACTCAATGAAGCGTACAGTTGCCTCGCGATCAATCAGCCGCGGGCTGGCCAGGGTCGAACCCGCCGTCTCCAACACACTGATCGCGTTTGCGGCGAAAGCCGGACTAACCGCACTCGATGGCAACAGCAAGAATAGTCCGTACGCGACGGCTCTCGTGAAGTATATTGCAAAGCCGGGGCTCGACTTGCGCAGGGCTTTCGGCTTCGTCCGAGACGATGTCTTGCAAGCCACGGGCAACCGACAGGAGCCCTATGTCTACGGCTCACTGGGCGGCGAGGACGTTGCACTTGTTCCGGCTGCCAAGGCCGAGGAACCGATACAAGCAGCCAACCCCCAGTCGGAAATTCGTCGCGATTACGAATTGGCCTTGCAGCTCCGCAACAAGCCCGCTCTGAACGCGTTCCTGACCCAGCATCCAGACGGATACTACTCAAATCTGGCGAAGCTGCAGCTTAATCAGCTCGAGGCCGAGGACGCACGCGTCGCGGCGACAGCGAAAGCGCAGCAGGCCGAGCAGCAACAAGCTCGCCTGATGTCCCAGGGCGCCCAGCGTGCCGAACAGGAGAAGGCGGCCGCGGATCTGAAGGCTGCGGAAGAGGCCCGGATTGCCGCCGAGAGGACGAAGCAAGCGGCGCAGGAGCAGGCCACCGAGGCGGAACGGAAACGGACTGCATCCGAATCTACAATCGTCGCTGCAATCTCCGGGAATAAGCCGGCTGTTGAGAGTACCGTCGCGGATAACCCTACGGCCGCTGCGCCCGGTGAGGACAGCAAGACGCCCAAGCTTGCGGCACTGAGCGACGAGCCGCGCCAGACCGATATCGCAAGAGCCGATATCGCCAAGTCCGTACAAGGCGAATTGAGCCGCGTCGGCTGCTTCGCCGGCCCCGTCGATGGCCAATGGAATGCGGCCTCGCAGCGCTCGTTGGCTCTCTTCAACCGGCACGCAGGCACCAAACTGGACGTCAAGCTTGCAAGTCTGGATGCTCTTGACGCGATCAAGCTTAGGCCATCGCGGGTCTGCCCGCTGATCTGCGATCGCGGCTACAGGCCCGACGGCGAGCAGTGCAGTAGGATCACCTGTGCCGAGGGTTCGTTCCTCAACGACGACAATGAATGCGAGAAGCGACGCGGGAAGAAACCGGTTGCGAAGCGCAACACGGACGAGCGTCCGTCACGTGCGGATCGTTCGGCCCGCGAGAGACCGGAGCCAACAGCCGACGTTCCGCGGCGGCAAGCAACTGTGAAGAACAGCGGCGGCGGCAGTGGTCAGATCGTTTGTGATCAATCTCTGTGCCGTCAGGTCAGTCGCGGCTGCCACCTCGAATACCGCGGCGGGGGCGGCCCCGGGGGCAACGTAGGTAATGTCGAGTCCTGCCGCTAGCAACGCGCAAGGCTGCCACGGCGTCATGGAAGGCCAGGAGGCCGCGCGGATTTTGGTGTCGAGAATGTGTGACGGGCAGCAGAGCTTAACACCAGGTCAGCCAGGTCCTTGCCTGGATTGGCCGAAGCGGAGCGACCTGTGTGGTTGCGTGTGAGCTTGAGCAAAAGGACGCCAACGCCTTTCCGGGGGTGACGCTCTTCACGAAGCGGCAGGCACCCGGCATGAAGCCGACGGCGGTTTATCTTCCGCCAAAGCACCCAACAGCTGCTACCAAGTTCGATGTCGTGATCTGGCTTCACGGCTTCTATGTCAAAAACCATGAATTCCTATTCCACAACGATCCAGCGCGGCTGCGCGAACAGGTCCGGGATTCCGGCAAGGACGTGGTGCTTATCGCGCCGTTCCTGGGCTACGAATATGCCGTTGGCGACACCTTTGCCGGAAACTACAACGTGTCTGACCTGGCAACCGCGAGCTGGGGCGAACGCTATCTCGAGGAGGTCCTTGGAGCTCTTGCCAGGTTCCTGGGTCTCTCCTCGACGTCCATTCCTCAGCTCCAGATCGGCAAGCTCATCATCGCATGCCACTCCGGCGGCGGTAACGGCATGCGCAATCTCGTCGGGAACCTTGGAAAGTATCAGGGCAAGCTGACGGCCTGTTGGGGATTTGACTGCCTCTACGGCGCCAATGCGCGGCCCGACGATGCGACCTTCTGGTATCAGTGGTTGTCTGGACAGAGCGGCCGCGCGCTCGAGATCGTGTATGGTCCATCAACTCTCCCGCAATCGGTGAAGCTGGACCTGATCGGGCGCGGGCTGGCGACGGCCGATGGCAATCAAGCGCAGCCACAACGCCCTGCTCTCAAGAACCTTAGCGTAAGGGTCGGTCATTACGACCTGTTCCCGGCATTTGGCCAGATGGTCAGGGTCAACGACCTGGACCCGGCTTACGTGGATCGCTTCATGATACCGCAGGTCGCTGACCAGCCGCGTCTGCACCACAAGCCGGCGCCACAGCACGGGGAATTCCTTCAGGGCGCGATTTCCAACGTTCGCAGCGCCTTTCCCTTTCCAAAGGACATTCATTACATGATCGCCCGGGGTGGCTTCTTCAGTCGGCTGAGCAAGCTTTAGCCTTCACAGGCCTTGGCCTTGCCGGGCTCACTTGATGGAATAGGATTTGACGTCGAACGACCAATTATTCGTCACCAGCTTTCCGCTGCCGTTGTCCGGCACGCGCAGCTCACTGGTCCAGGCCGTTAGATAGCTCAACGCCTCGGCCTGATCTTGTAGCTTGCGCGGCAAGTCCGGCAAATCGAGCAACTGCACCCGCCGCTCGCTCAGGATGGCGATCATCACTGCTGACCCAGTCGGCGGTGAGACGACATATTCAAAACCACGCTGCCGAGCCGCCGGGGTTGGAACGACAAATTCGACGCCGGGCCTGACGAGATTGATGTCGCGTCCGTCCGACTGCGCCAATAGCTCGGGAGTCGGAAAGATCTGGGACATTCGCCCTTCCGCGTCGACGTCGACGAGAATGAGATATCCCGGCTTCCTCGCGGTGACGCCGAACGTGACCTTGCCGCCGAGGTTAACGGTCTGACCCGGCAGGATCTGAAGGGACACACTCGCGGTATTGGCCTGCCTGCGCGCCGCTTGTACGGGCCAAAGCCAGGGTGCATACGTCGTGCCGACATTCAGCGATGCCGACGGCAACGGCGCTGCGGACGAAGCTCCGCTACCCGCCAGCAGCAGCAGGAATGCGAGCCATGGTCGCTCCCGGCGGATCGGCTGCGATGACGGCATGGCCTGCTCTCCCTAAAAGTCAGGGAGCACTGAAGAAGCCGATCGAGGCGATCCGCGCGTCCGCAGGCAAGTACCGCTCGAGGCTCTTGATCACCTGCCCCGAAGCGCGGCGCCGGTTGAGCTGCATCAGGACTGTCTCAAGATCGACCATGCGTTGCTGCGAGGTCACTGCAACGATCTGTTCCGCGCCGAACGGCTCGCCGACCCTGAGCGGTAGGCGCAAACTCGCCGATCGGGCCAGTGCCGCATCGGAACCCACCGGATACAACAATTGGATGGTGCCATCGCCAGACACATTGAACAGCAACACCGCTCTTGACCCCACATCAGACAGATCAACTTCGACAGTCTGGCCAGCACGCTGTTGGCGATCGTCCGGCCAGATGCGCATGATCTGCGGCGACCGGGTCGCAATGCGCTTCAGTTCACGAATTGCCGCTGTCCGGTCAACGACCGTCGGCAGGCTGGCAACGTCGATCCCGTAGGCGACTACGTCGCCCCACGCGATCACGTCGTGCGACACGGGATCCCAGATCAGGTCGGGATTGTCCGTCGGTTGAACAGCCTGCACGGGAACATCCTTTGGCACCACGCTCGCAAAATAGTTCGTCTTGCCGTCGAGCGCCGCCAGCCGGATTGGCGCAGCGAGACGGAGGGGGGCCGGCGCGTCGCCGGTCGGAAGTTCCTTGGTCGCCGCCGCGGCAAGGGTGGGAATGTTTGGTGCCTTGGCCGTGACAGCCGGCGGCGCGGGCGCTTGTCCCTCGACGGGCGCCCCGGATACGGCCGGGCCGGAGGCCGCTCTCGCGGCCGGCCCCTGAATCAGCACGACACCGCGCGTCAATTCGAAGGCGATGTCGGTATCCGGCGTCTGAGGCGGCGATGATATGGTCACGATGTTCTGGCGCTGGTCCGAGAGCTGATAGACCACCTGTCGAACATTGCTGAAGAGCTCCTTGAGCGTCACCTTCCCATCGTGATTGATGTCCGCGCTACCCTCCACCGCCCGTGCGACCGCATAGCTGAGAGCCCCGCGCAAGCCATCGATGCCAGGGATGCGGACTTCCGGCGCCTTGGTGTAGCGGTCCACCGCAGCCAGGAACGCCGTGTGGTCAAGATCGAGTTCTGACTTCGGATCGTTGCTGTCCGACACCGGCTTCAGTTCGTCAACCAGCAATGTGTAACGCGGCACCTGCCGGAAGCTCATCTCAGCGGCACGCGGATCGATATCGCGCACCATACCGCCGCCGTGGCAGGTATCAGCCACGAAGATCACCTTCGCTCCGCGAAGCTCGAACTGCCGGATGAAATGGTTGAACTCACTGCCCAGAACACGTTCAATGGACCCGGTTGGCGTGGTTTCAAAGCCTGGCAGCAGGAACACGTTTTCCATCCCGTCCGGCTCCGAGCCCTTGACGCGCTCCGGCTCCTGGGTTCCATGACCTGCGATCGACAGAAAGATGAGGTCGTTGTTCTTGGTCCGCTCCACCAGTGAACTGATCTCGCGCAAGATGCTTGCCCTGTCGGCCTGTGCGTTAGTCAGGACGACGACGTCGCCAACCCCCATGCTCTTCAAGCTGGTCACGATGTCAGTGGCGTCGGCGACCGCGCCCTTCAATTTCCGCACGTGCTGATAGTCATCGATCCCGATCACGAGCGCGCGCACCGCCGCCCCGTCCGGATTGCTGATCGACAATCCTCCTGTCGCATGCGCGTCCGGGGATATCAGCCCGATCAACGCAGCGAGCCCGATGGTGGCGCATAGCCGCTTGATCCCGCAATCAAGTTCCCTGGGCATCCGCATCGTGATCCACCTCGACATCCTTCCTATCCATTCTGTAGCGCCAGCGACACACCGGGTTCAGCGCCTTTTGCTCGCCGTCTTGCGGCCCGGCTGCGGTTCGGCCTCTTGATAGGCGCTCGCTGAGACTGTCGCCTGGTCATCCGCGAACGCCCGAAAGCGGACCGGAACGTAGCCACGCGAAAGCAGGCTCGCCAACGGGTAGACGTTGCGGCAGACGCGACCGTTGCAGCCACCGGTCGAGGATTCCATCACCTCGGCCTTGCGATCGGGCGTGAACCGCAGGAACAACATCACGTGCGAGCCCGGCTTGTTCAGCGCATCGCCGGGCCTCAGGTCCCAGGGATTTGCCACGGGGGCTGCGATCGCAGGAATAGCGGCAGTCGTGTAGTGGACAGAAAGTCCCCACGCGGCGCTGACGAATGCCGAACAGTCGACGCCAGCCACATCCGGCCTTGGCGCGTTGCGAGTGCACACATTGCCAGCCAGCGCTCCGCTGTCGATCCGCTGCCGGAAGTTCGCGAGCGAACCGTGGCAGCCCCAGCAATAGGGCACACCGCGCACCTCCTGGTTCACTTTGCCCTGCAGATACCACGGCCGCCGAATACGACTGAAGCCGCTGCATTGGCTGTCGGGATCGCTGCCGTAGTTCGACTGCGTCAGCTTCCACTGGATGCCCTCGAATGCAAACGCGGTCTCGATAGCCTGCTGGCGATTGGAAGGTCTCACAGCGGCCGATGCGTCGAATTTGACGCCGGATTGCGGTGCTGGCGCGGCTGCCGTTCGCGACGGCCGCACGTCGATAATGGAAGCGTTGGTCAGCGGCCGGAAGCCGACGCCAACCACTTCAATTCCGTCCGGCTTGGTCCGGAGGAAATAGACATCGCCATCGCCCGAAACCGTGACGAACCGCCGGGTCAGCGGCGTATTTTCCAAAGGAAGCTCATAGATTCCCTCGAGACGGCCGTTCGCAGCATAGCGTGCGACGAACGTGGAGGCGTTCTTTCCCGATGGCGGAACGTCCTCGGCAAGCACGTAGAAGCGGTCGCCGTTGTCGATCTCAAGAAACTCCACCGTTCCGAGCCGGTTGCGCACCCGCAGGCTTAGCTGTCCGATCGTCTCGTTGGTGACCATGGTCTGGATCTCGACCCTTACGCTGGCATTGCCCTTGTCCGGAACGATATCGGCGATCACCGAGCCCTTACTTCGAGAAGCCACATATTGCCGGTCGGGCTGCCGCGTCGTCTTGACGATGGCCGCGCGGGTATTCTGGTCGAGCAAGTCGGCCGCGCTGCCGGGCGCCTGCGATCCCATCTGGGCGAAAGCGGAGACGGCGACCTGATCGTCCGCGCTACGGCTCGAGACCTCCTCAAGCTGGATCACGTCACCACCGATTCCGCGCGTGGACTGCCCTGGCGCCGCCTTCAGCGTCCGTACGCCGCCGTCCCAAACCATGATGTCGTCGTTGTGGACCACGAGATCGGTCGGCTGGACGTCTTTCGGCATCTTGAGGACGTCAGGATCTGAGTTCGGCTGTTTCGGGTCAAACTGCAGGATGCGACCGTTGACCTGATCGAGCACAAACAGGTTGCCCTGCCCGTCGGCGCTGAGTGCTTGTGGTCCCGCGAGTTCCACGTCCTCGCTAGCCGGAACGATGCCGACCATGGAAGCAGCCAAACCGCTGGCAAAGCTGCGGACGACAGTATCGTCGGCATGCGCATTGGTTCCGAAAATGCCAGCGCCAACGATGAAGACCCAGATCCAACGATTTGGACGAAGCATGTTCGCCTCAATGTACCCCGAACCGATCGCCGCGTCGGATCGACTAATCCGAGATGCCGTTAATGCTGCGCGTCAATTAGTGGTGCGCAATCTCAATCACGTTCAATTCCATCACTTGACGGTGATAGTCCGAATTCTCTTCAGCTTGCGGTGCAAAACATGGCCCGGAATAGATTTGAGAAGGTGAGCGAAGTTCAGCCCGACGCGATCACGCTGCTCCTGAAACGCGACAATGACGGCGCCTCCGGATCAATCGTGCTGCCGGCCGCCGCGAGCCGGGGACGGCTGACCACCGACCAGATCAGCGCGCAATTGCCGGCGCAGGATGCTTTTCGCGGCGCGATCCGGCTGGCAAACGACGTAAAGCTGGCGCTGGTGGTGTGCGATCCAGACGGGGTCTGGAAGTGCGAGTGGGGCGATCTTTATCAGCCGATCGATTGACCCGCATCGGATGGAACCAGCATATGTTGCGACGCCGCATGGAGACTAGCTTGCCGAACGGAGCCTGCATCCGACCGTCGTTCCGGATACGGGCCTTGATGGCCGCGCTGCTGGTTGCGACGGGCTGGCCGGCACGCGCCAACGACTCGGCTGCGGAATTGTCGATCGGCGGGCTCCAGTTCGTACGCACCAATGACGTGGCCATGGAGAGCGAGAACCTTAGTATCGGGCTCGACAGAATCAGTGTTCGCTACCAATTCGCCAACGTCACTGCCAAGCCGGTCACGCTTACTGTTGCCTTTCCGCTGCCCGACATCGACCTGTCGGAGGCTGAGAACATTGCGCTACCTTCAAATGATCCGATCAACTTCGTCGACTTCGAGACCAGGGTCGACGGCAGCCCGGCGCCGCTGACCGTCGATCAGCGCGCCATGGTTGGCAACAGGGATGTCAGTGCCCTGCTCCGCGAACTCAAGCTACCGCTGCTGCCGATTGGTGGCCGCGAGATCCGGCTGAGCGACCTGCCCGCGGCGACTCGGACCCGGCTCGTGGACGACGGACTTATGATGCCTGCCGGAATGAGCGACAACGGTCGCCAGCAGTATGCGCCAGGCTGGGTTATCAAGACCTCGGCTGTGCGCCAGCAGGTGTTTCCGCCCATGCGCACCGTCACGGTCGAACACCGGTACCGGCCGAGCGTCGGCTCCAGTCCTGACACCATCCTGCGCCCGAGCCTACGCCGCAGCAGCGCACTGGGTCAGCAAGTCGCCCGTTACCGGAAAGAATACTGCGTCCAGGATACGTTCCTCGCCGAGATCGACAAGCGCGCGGGCAGTAACCAGATCAACAGCGCGAACCTGCAGGAGAGGCGCATATCATACGTGCTCAAGACCGGCGCGAATTGGGCCGGGCCGATCCGGTCGTTCAAGCTGACTATCGACCCAGGCGGCAACGACCGCTTGGTGAGCTTCTGTCCTGGGCGGCTCAAGGCATCGTCTGCTACCGGAAATACGCTTGAATATACGGCAAACGACTTCAAGCCGGATGCCGACCTGAAAATCCTGGTGATCGGAACATTCTGAGCGTGCCGGTCAATTGGTGAGCAGCACGTAACGCGCGGCCGCGATGATGGTCACCTTGTTGCGCTGAGCCTCGCTCAGCGCCTGGAGGAAGAACGTATCGGCAGCTATCGGTCGCGGCTGGCGCAATGAGTCCAGAACCTGCGGAACCGCCACGACCAACAGCAATTGCGGACCGCTCGCGCGCGCTGTCGGGAGCGTAAACGAAAGCGAGTCGATGCCCGGCTTCAGAAGATAAGACAGGCTCTGGACTTCGCCGCGATCCGACACCATGAGCAGCTCGACCACGCGGTTGGCAAAGTTCTCAATGGTCCCATTGAGGGCTTCACCACCCTTCAGCTCTGTCGCTGACAGGGTGATGCGTGGCATTCGCGCCTGATCGCTCCCGACCTGACTCAAGAACTTGACGGCTGGGCATTGCGCCTGGGTCACTTGCCTGACGCCGATCGAAGCCTCGAAACCCTGCTCACGCCGAAACGCTTTGTCGAAGGTGTCGAATGGGGCGGTCGAGGCACCGAACCCTTCGATGACAGCGGCATTTGGGCTCACGGCAATCGGCAAGACAAAGAAGCAGTCACCGCCAGAATACTGGGCCACGTATTTGCGGATGCGCTCAGCTCGCCCCGCCCCATCGAGTGCCGGAGACGGCGTCGCCGTCGGCTGCGCAGACAACTTCTCCGGCTCTTGGCGCCCGGGCTGTGGTCCAGCGGGCTCGACCTTCGGCGGCGCCATTGTTCCGGCGAGTTTTGGAGGTGGTGGCAAGACCGCGGTGCCGGGCGCTGACCAGACCAGCTTGTAGAAGGCATATCCACCACCGCCGACCAGCAGTAACAGAGCCGCCACGCCGGCCCCCAGCCAGCGGCCGCGCGGACTCCGCGCGGTCGACGGCATCCTGTCCTGCGGCACCGGCGCCGCGCCTTCCGGCCGCCGCAGCGGATCGAAACCATATAACGGCGCGGCCGGCGTCTGCACCAAACCGGTCGGCTTCCAGCGGGCGACCTCTCCCATGGTCGGGCGCAATGCCGGATCAGGCTGCAGCATCCGCTCCAGCAAAGGCCGGATGCGCATATCCACCGCACCGAGATCGGGAACACGCCGGCGCTTCTCCACCAGTTGAAACTGGCTGCCACCCATGTCGAGCTTCTGTCCGGTCAGCGCGTGAAACAGCACAAGACCGAGGCTGTAGACATCGGATTTCGCGGTCACGTCATTGCCGTACAACCCTACCTGTTCCGGCGATGCGTAGTTGTCCTTGCCAGCGAAGCCCGAGCCGATGATGGTCTTGTCACCCATCTGGGTCGACCGGGCTATGCCGAAGTCGATGATCTTAGCCCGCCTGACGTCGTCGAGCGGAACAATGATGTTGTCCGGAGAAACGTCGCGATGGATGATGCCGTGCTCATGGGCAGCCTCCAGTCCCGATGCGACGCGCAGCATCAGCTTGATCAGCGCCTCGAAAGTCAACGGTCCATCGTCGAGCATGTTCGAGAGCGAGCGGCCATTCACGAACTCCATCGCGAGATACGGTCGCTGCAGCACCGGCTCCACCGTAAACAGGAAGTAGCGAACGATCGCGTCATGCGGAAGATTGTGGAGCGCCGCGGCCTCTCGACGGAACAGCGCGAGCGCCGCCTCGTTATCGACCATGTCGGGCAATAGCATTTTCACGGCAACAGGCGATCCAGTTTGGATCTCTCGGCATTTGTAGACCTCACCCATGCCGCCCGCGCCGATCACCGCTTCGATCTCGTAGATACCGTTGAGACGGGTGCCGGGGGGCACGCCCTGATAGGACGGTCGGAACGGATCGTTCGGGGTCATGGTTGCGGCTCGCGATCAAGCGGAGATCTTGTCGCCTCCTGAGATCGTGGCGTCAGCAGTCGCACGATCACAATCGTTACGTTGTCAAGCCCGCCACGATCAAGAGCCAGCGCGAGCATGTCATCGCAAGCTGCCTGGGCGCGTCGCGTAGCCGCGTGCTGCAGGATCTCGTCGTCCCGCACGTGCCTCGTCAGGCCATCGCTGCAGATCACGAAGACATCCTCCGGCTCGGCCGGGCCTGTTACCACCTCAAATTCCGGATCATCGGCGACACCGACGGCGCGAGTAATGGCATTGCTCAGCCAATCATTCACGTCTTCGCGCGACAGCGCACCTTCGGCGATCAGTTCCTCCAGTTCGCTGTGATCATGCGACACTTGGCTAATTGCGCCGCGACTGATCAAGTAAACCCGGCTGTCACCCGCCCATATGCAGGCATAGTAGCTATCGCGAACGAGCAGAACCGCCGCTGTAGTCCCGACGGTGGCACCCTGTCGTTCACGACTAAGCGCCAGTATCTGCCGGTTTGCGCTGAATAGCCGCTCCTCGCATTCCGCCAGCAGGTCTGCGGCTGATTCTGGCGTGCCGATCGCGTCAAGCGACTGCACTACAATGCGACTGGCGAGATCGCCGGCCTCGTGACCACCCATACCGTCGGCGACGGCCCACAGGCCAACGTCGGTTCGTACCAAACATGAATCCTCGTTCCGCTCCCGCACCCTTCCGGCATGGGTAATGCTACCAACATCGAACAAGGATGGGGTATGCACCATCGTGCGTCATCCATTCCCGGATGCCGCGAGGCCGGGATCACCGGTCAGCAGCGTAATGTAGTGAAACGGATCTGGTAATCCTCGGCAACTCAGCGCCATTGGCGGAAAGCCTTCCCCTCCGGCGGTCCACCAGAAGCTAGCCGCGGCGTAGACCTGTGGGTTGGCGGCGCAAAGTGCTGCAAACGCCCCCGCGAAGGCGTCGACCGCCGAAGCCCTCCCCATTGCCGCAGTACCAAGCGACGTGATCGGCGGACCGCTGGCGATGGTCTCCTGCAGTCGTGGCACCGCAAGCCGGTCCAGTCCATCGGAGATCTGCTCGAAGGTCGCGGCCCGATCCAGGGTCGAAAGCAGGAACGCCTCCACTTGCCCGAACCATTCGTCCTGCGGATCAATGCTCGGCGGCGGCAGCGAGACGGCCTCGCCGGTCACCGCATGCAGGGTCAAGGGATAGTATCGCCCCACCCCGTCGAGCGAGGGCATAATCGCCCCCGCCACCGTCGTTCCGCAGATTGCGGCACCGAGCCAAAACCGCCAGACCGGCGCGGTCAGAAAGGCCTGCTGCCATCCTGGGCCAAGCTGGTGGCGACTTGCTGACAGCGCAGCCTGTACCCACGGCTCCCAAGCTTCCAGGAAGCTGCGCGGAGTTGCGATCGCGATGAAGTCACGCTTCGCGCCGATTTTGCCGAATAACCCGCAACGCATGGTCATATCCCGGTCGGGCAACGAAACTCACGCAGCACTGACAGATTCAGCGGGTTGCGCAACGATCCAGTCGAAATTTGATAGCTGAGCTCGCGCCCGGCGACGATGAAAGTCGCGCTGGCCGTTTCCGCTTTCACCACTAACGAGCCAGCCTCCAGCATCCGAAACAACGACCAGGGACCAATGCGCTCAAGCACGGATGGCGGGCCGGTGTCGTTGCTGACTGAAATTGCAGTTCGCGGCGCGGGGCCCGGCCATAGGACGGTCGTTGGCGAGTTGCTCTGTGGCTGTGGCGGTGGCGGTGGCGTAGGTTGCGGACCGCCGAACAAGGATGAGGTCGCTGGACCAGGTGTGGTTGGGCTTGTAATTGTGGTGCCGCCGATCTCGGTCTTGACGGTCACGCCTGGCCCGGCTGCCCCAGGCGGCCGGATCGCGAACGATACCGCCGGCAAACCGCCGCCGGTCTGGAAGAAGGCGTCGCGGATATAGGCCGCATTTTGGAATTGCTTGAGCGTATCCGGCGAGAACGACCGACCAACGGGGCTCTCCTTTCGCCAAACCCAGTCCGATCGCGACGTGTCGGCATAAGGTGCCAGATACTGGGTGAAGAACTTGTCCATAACGCCGTTCGGACTGAACAATTTGGCAAAATCCGCCAGCGGGACTTCCTGGCTGCTGCTGCGGATAAACGGGTAGCGGTTGGTCACGGTCTGTTGGCAGACCGGCGTGACCTGATCGCGCAACGTTTGAAGGATTTGCCCGGCGGTTGAAGCCGCAATGCTGCCTTCGAACTCCGCGGCTGCTGCTCGCAGCATGTCGGAGAATGGCGGCGGCATGCGCGAGGCATTGTTGCGGAGCGCTGCGACCTGGGTCTGAAGCGCAGCTGTGGCCTGTGCGGTCAGTTGGGGATTCTCGATGATCAGCGTCAGGTTCTGCGCGATGTCGTTCAGGTTCGCGACGGTCGAGTCGATCGGCCGGCGGGTGCTCTCGCCTTCGAGCGCCGCGTGGTAAGGTTTGAACTGCGCCTCGATCATCGCGCCAGGCGGTCCATCCTGGGCATTCGTGAAGAGTGCTGGCGCCGGTGCGGCGGCGGCTGCCGAAGCGCTCGCCGGCTTCGCCCGTTCCTTGGTTAGCACCGTCTCGTCGCGCACCGATTCCAGAATTTGCCGCATCGGCGAGGTCGGCGCCGAAAGCGCCCGCAGCACCTCATATTTCGGCTTGTCGGCGAGCAGCTTCTTCAGGCGCAGGCTCCCGAGCGCCGTTCGCCAGGTCGTCACGAAATCGTTGGAATAGATGCTGAGCAGATCGCCGGCCAGATTGTCGTACTGCTGGTCGATGGCCGACTGCTGGCCGGCATCCCCTAGAACCCATCGCTCCCGCTTCATCCGCTCAGACAATCCGGACAGCCGGGCAACGAACTTCTGATGGAAGCCATTATACGTGAAGAACTCGGGTACCCGCACGGCGTCCAAAGGCTGCCCCGTCGTGGTTTCGAACACGACACCCATGTCGGGTCCGCCATGGCGGCTGGCGATCCAGTCGCCAGCGGTCGATGCGCGAGCCTCCGACTTCAGAAACTCGTAGGCACGTTGCGACACGCTCAGGCGCGCCAAGGAGCTCTGGGCCTGCTTCATCAACCGGCCGTCGAGTTCGACCAGCGGCTGCTGTTCGGTCTCGAGGTCGAACATTGCCACGAGGTTCTCGTCGAGCAGACGCCGCCCTTCCGCGTTGGTGGCGCCAGGATAGAGGTTGTCCGCCCAGTCACGTTGCATCCAGGAGCGGATCAACTCGCGGTCCGGCGACTGCAGGCCGCCGACCATCAGATAGACCTTGAGCGCCTCGTAGACAAAGGCAGGCTCGTTTATGCGCGCATTGAGCTGCTCCTCCAGGCGATACAGCAGCCGCGGCCGGAACATGCGCTCAAGCGCCGTATGATAGGCCGCCTTCGAGGGCGACAACAGCCGGGCGTGCTGACTGAGCCCGTAGCGAGCCGACAGAGGCACCGACTCGCCGCGCGATCCGTAGCCTGCCGGGGCGTTGCGCAGCCGGTAGAGTAGCGGCAGCACCTTGTCTAGATCATGATCAGCAATCAGCGTCTGTTTGATAATTGGTGCGCCGGCGGCTGCATACTCGCTATCGGCCTGCAGGCTTTGCTCAATCAAATCGGAGTTCTGCTTGTAGCTCGTCAGCCAGGCTGCGATCAGTCCGATCGAGACCAGGCCGATCAATGACAGGGCCGCGGTTTTCAGGATTAGCGCGCGGCGCACCGCGGCACGGTCGGTCGAGACCCAGTCGGCTTCGCCGATGATGACTTTGGAAATCAGATCGGCGAGGAAAAAGCTCTTGCCCGTGCCCGAATAGGATCCGGAACCGACCTCCTCAGCGCCGAACGTACGTGCCAGCGACCCGATCAATTGGTCGATCGGCGTGCCCTGCTGCGTACCCGAGGTAAAGTAGAAACCGCGCAGGTTCGCGTTCACGTGATAGCGCGTCGGCTCGAAGATCAGGTTGAGGAAATCGTGGATCTGCGGCTTGAGCCGCGCCATCTGTGCCGGAAAGCCGAACAACTGCACGCGGTGCTGGGGCGTCGGCTCGTCCTGCAGACGGTCGAGCGTCTCCTCGCTCAGGCGCTCCAGCAGACGGTCGAACTCGACCGGGATCTGCCCCACCAGATTCTGGGTCTTGTCGGCGGTCTGGAACGTGGCCCCCCAGACCTGGCGGCGGCCGGCATCCCCGAGATAGGCGAAATACTCGGTGAAGCCGGCAACGAGATCGGCTTTGGTAAATAGCGCGTAGACCGGGAAGCTGACCTTGAGCCTCTGATGCAGCTCGAGCAGGCGCATCCTGATGGCATCGGCGTGAAGTGCGAGCTCCTGCTTCGGCAGCGTTAGAATGTCTTCGATACTGATGGCGACAAGGACGCCGTTGATCGGCTGGCGTGATCGACTTTTCTTCAGGATGTCCAGGAACGCCAGCCAGCTGTCCTTGTCGGCCTTGCTATTGGAGTCCTGGGTGGTGTAGCGGCCGGCGGTATCGATCAGCACCGCCTCCTCGGTAAACCACCAATCGCAGTAGCGGGTACCGCCGACCCCCGCGATCGCCGCGGGCGTCGCCCCGCGCGCGAGCGGAAATTTGAGCCCGGAATTGACCAGCGCCGTGGTCTTGCCGGCGCCGGGCGGACCGATGATGACGTACCACGGCAGATCGTAGAGAAAGCCCGATTTGTTGCCGCTGGCGGTCTTCAGCGTCGCGAGCGCATCCTTCATGCGCTCCTTGAGCACCGGTTCATCGCTGACGGGCTGGTCCGCACCAGCGATGCCATCGGCAATCTCCTTGGCACCCTTGCGCCGCTTGAACAGATTGAGGCCAACGATGCCTGCGACGATCGTGGTGAGCAGCAGAATAGCGATCTGCCGGACGATATGGTTCTCCAGCGGCCGCCAATCGCCGAACGCAATGAAGGGACCGGCGAAATAGATCACCGCTCCGAGCGAGCTGAGCCCGACCCCGTAGAGAACGATGCGAAGAATGTCCTTGGCAAGCATCTAACCGTACCTGTCGCAAACCACCTGACCCGGTGGAATCTGCCTATTCGCTGCGTTCGATAAAGATCTCGACGCGCCGGTTCTTGGCGCGTCCCTCGGGTGTCGTGTTGCTGGCGATTGGCGCATCTGCTCCTTTGCCCTCGACGTCGACGCGCGAACCATCGGTCAAGCCAGGCTTCAGTGCCGCGGCAACCGCCTTGGCGCGCTCGACCGACAACTCGAAATTTGTCGGGAAGCGGACTGTGCGGATCGGCGAACTGTCGGTATGGCCGACGACCCGGATCCGTCCCGGCTCCTTGTCGAGGGTTGCTGCGACGCGGAGTGCGATCGGCTTGAAACCGTCGAGGATGGTCGCCTGGCCCGATGCAAACAAGGCCAGATCGCAGACCCTGATCACGATGAAACTGGGGGTCTGGTCCGCGGTCATGGCACAGGCTGTGTTCTCCTTCGCGAGCGCGTTGCGGATGCGTTGCAACTGGGTGATGCTATCCGGTGGCGGCGGAGGCGGAGGTGGCGGCGGTGGTGCAACGACCTGGCGCTTGAGCTCGATCGGGCCGGCCGGATGGAGCGCGAGCGCCACCTCGGCAGCATTCTCTGCCCGGCCAGCGAGGAGCGTCCGCAGGACGAAATAGGACCCGGTCAGCAGCGCGGCGACGACGGCCGCCACGAGCCAGACCGGAACACGCAAACGCTGCCGGCGCCCCGCCAGCGCCTGCCCGCGCCAGTTGGGCGACAGGTCGGTCATCGTCTTCGGCCGGACCCGGCGCAGCAATTCATAGAGGTTACGCTGGATCAGCTGCAGGTTCGCAAGTCCGCCCCCTGACGTCCGGTGAATGCCCTGAAAACCAAGCGCCAAGCAGGCGTGCTGAAGTTCGAGGACCGGATAATTGACCAGTGGATCAATCTTCAAATGGTCGAGGATCTCAAAGAAACGGACGCCGCCGACACGCTCGCCGAAGAAGCGGCTCAGCATCGAGTATTGCGTCCAGACGTGACGCTCCTCGGTCGGGATGTGCTGCACGATATCGTCGGCAGTGGCACACAGGATATATTTCGCTGTGTTGGCCTGGTGCTCGGAAATGCCCGCTGAACGGATGTCCTTCTCAAAGAATTTGATAGCGTCTGCGACCTGCTCCATCAGGCTCGCGAATGACGCGCGCATGAGCGCCACCCGCAACCGACCGAGCAGTTGCAGCAATGGGCCCGCAGCGCGCATCACTGGATTGGCATTTGGCGCGACGAGATCGTCGACGCGCAACGGCGGCCCTGCCGGCAGCATGGGTTGCGGCACCTGGCCTTGCGCGGGTGTCGAGATCCATTCCTCGGTTGGATGGCTGGCCGGCGCGGAGGCGTAGTTCGAGCCCTGTGGAACGGGCGAAAAGGATGATGGTGGCGTTGGCGCGCCGGGAGAAGGTACGGGTGACGGCGAATAGGCCGGACGTGCTGCAGGCCCCTCGCCCGGCGGAGGCTGAGAGGTCGGCGCCGGCGGCAACTTCCCGCCGGGGTTGGGACGGATGATCGTCCGTTCGCCCCGACCGAAAGGATTGACCGGCTTGTCCCTGTCGCTCATGGCCTGTCTTCCAGGATAGCCCAAAGATACAGCTCAAGCTCCGGCCAGTCGCCGGAGAAGTGCATTCCGATCGAGGCCGCCGTGCTGAACTCGGGCCACAGCGGCGACTTGCGGTCGAGATAGAAATAGACGTGATCCGTGATGGCCCGGATATGCGGCGGTGGCGTCGGCAAATGCACCAAGGTCAGGCCCGGCAAGTTTGCGTGCACGATCTCGTTCATCTTGGTGTTCGGCCCAACCTTGAACAGGTGCGGGAAATCGTTCTGGATCTCCACGAGTGGCCGCCGTGCGGCAACCTCCAGCACCAGGGTCGCATTTCGGAATAGCGCTCGATCGCGGATCGGCGATACGAACGCATTCTGCGCGCGCTCGATGATCTCCAGACGGATCGCCCGCCGGCCCAGCCGCGCGCTCAAGAAGTCCTGGATGTCGCTTACCAATGGTGTGAAGACGCTCTCGAGATCGTCATGATCGTACGCCGGATAGTTGCGCGCCCGCCGTTCCGCCGTGGAAAAAGTCGCAAGTTCACCCGCGAACCTCAACAATTCCTCGTACAGGCGCTCGGGGTGCACGCTGCCGGAGCGTTGGAAATGAGTCAGCACGGGAATGGTACGGTTCAGCACTTGCAGGACCAGATAGTCGACGCTCTGCAACCCACCGCCGGATGACGGATCGACCGCGTAACGCGCCAGCTCGTCGAGTTTGGTCTCAACCCAGCCGATGATGCGGCTGAGCCAACCATCGATGATCGGATGCGCGGCGCAGACCAGCATCGGCGGCACGAACTTGTCGTCGAACAGGATGTTCTTGTCGCGCACTTCCAGAATGCGCGCGATGCCGAGGCCCATGTATCCGGGCTTGCTGGTCTTGCGCAGTTCGAACGACAAGCGCGGATAAGCGATGTCGATCTCTTCCTCGATGCGTAGCGCCGAGGTCGAGTCAATGAAGGTTTCCGAAGTACGAACATAACGACTGGCGCTGTCGGCGCGGTCCTCGTCGACCTCGCGGGTGTTTGGTGCCGCGACAGGCATCATCAGCCAGACGATCTGGCCTGCGGCCGTCTCCGGCACATCGATCGCTTCGGGAATTGGGCTGTCCGCAGGGATATCGAACGGCGTACCGTCCGGCATAACGCCGGACGCATTGCGCACCGCGAACTTGCTTTGTTCGGTAAGATCCTTATCGATCTCCAGCTGGGCAAAGCCCCAGGGGTATGGTGTCGTGTAGCGAACGCGCTTTTCCAGCAAGTGTTCGATGTAGCGGTCGTTCTGCTGCAGATGATGCGGCCGCAGAAACAGACCTTCCGACCAGAAAACCTTGCTGTACCAAGACATTCCTACATCCACTTAGAAAATGTCGGCGACCGCATGGTCGCCGACAGCTTACTTTGAACCGGGCTTGTCGCCGCGGTCGTAATAGTCCGAGAAGTGCAACATAAAGATTTCGATCGGCGCGCTGTTATCGCGGCCAAGATGCGCCTTCCAGCGCGTCAAGAACTCGTCCCAGAGTTTGCCCTTGTTCGTGCCGAGCCAGGAGCTTGCGCCACGCTGAAGCTCGAGCTCGCGCGCCATCAGCGTCGGATCTATGTCCGCAATCAGCTCATGGACAGCGTGCTGCATCGCCATATAGGTCTTCAACTGATGTGATTTGAGATCACTGAAGCCCTGTGCAAAGGCGCGCTGTGCGTCGAGGTAGCTACGCGTCGGCGGCCCAAAGAGAATGCGCATCGCCTCTTCCGCGGTCGGCGAGAATTTCAGCGGATTATTTTCGAGGGCTTGGACGGTGGTCTGGCTGGTGCTGCGGGTCAGCTGTTTGGCTTGGGTTCGCGCTTGCAGCAGCGCCATGAGATTATCCACGGTCATACGCAAGATGATGCCAAGCTGTTCGGCGAGTTCGGCGTCGGACTTGTTAGCAAAGAAATTGTCCGGCAATCCTGCAGCGCGCGCCACCAGTCGCGCGAACTCGGTACCGCCGACTGGCTTGGCCGTGACAGACCCCTCGCCTGCTGCTTGCGTTTGGCGCGGCGTCGCAACCTCTTGGTGTGATAGCGATGCCGGCGGCTGTGCACCGACTGGTTCATCATCGATCCACACCGACGGCCGGCGTGGGGTCGGCTTGACTGGGGGGCGCTCGACTTGCGGTTTCGGCGCGGTGACCGGACCCGCTGCCCAGTTCATGTCGTCGTCCTGCACGGACGGTTGGTACGGAGACGTCGGCGATGACGGCCGAAATGGGTCTACACCCGGCGCCGGGACGCTCGCCGCCCAATCCAGGAACCCCGGATTGACGGGCCGCGCAGCCTCGCGTGGCTTCTTCAACAGGTGCGGATCGATCGGCGGCGGAACGTCACGATCGGCCGTCCAAAGCTCTCCGTAATCGGCATGCTGCTGGACCGAGGGTTCGTGCAGTTGCGCCTCATGGTTTGGGCTGCGCCCGCCAGCCTCATCCTCCAGCGAAACTCCGATGATGTAGTGACCGATCGTCAGTCGGTCGCCGTCGCGCAAGCGGTGGGGCCCCCGCATGCGCTGGTCGGCACCATTGAGAAAGGTGCCGTTGGTCGAGACGTCGTGCAGCCAATAGCCGCCGTCGCGAAAGTGCACCTCGCAGTGCTTTCCGGAAATCGTCCGCGCCGGATCCGGCAGCGTCCAGTCGAGGTGACGATCCCGGCCAATATCGACCGAGCGCCTGCCGGTGACCGTAAACGACACAGGTCCGCCGTCCGGAAGGTTCGGTTCGTTCTCGATATTAAAGCGAAGCACCATCACATCGTCTCGTTAGCGCGGAGGGCGCGGTTCGCCGCGTGCCAATTGAATACCATCCTCCAGGCATGACGTCATTATCTGGTCCCGGGAGTCACGGGGGAGCCGGCAGAGGCCAATCAGCAGCGCTGCACGCACCGCCCGTGCGGCCTGATCTGGCTTGGCTTCCACGGGCGCAAATTCCGGGGGAACCACGCTTCCACCGGACCAGCCGGCCGCCAGCGCCAGCCATGTCGCTGGCTGCTCAGGATCGTTGGCATTGCCGACGGCCAGCGCCTTGTTCCGGGACTGCTCGTCCGGTTGCCGGACCCAGGTCTCCACAACATTCAGCGACCTGCTGTCGTAGGCGTCGAAATGGTCGAACATCCGTCGCAGAGAGCGGCATCCCCAGGCGATCGCCACGCGCCTGGGAAGCAGATAGGCGCAGTAAGATACGGCCTGGTACCAGTTGCGGGCATCGGCGGCCTCCTGAAGGAAATCCAGCGAAGGCTTGTCGGCATCGGCTTTGCCGACATCATAACGCGCCAAGGGATAGGCTTGAAACAGATCCCGTACCGTGCCGAACCGAACCTGCCCCATGACCGTCAGCCGACAAGAGTTGGAGTGCCGTGCGCGACCAGCGGACCGCCGGCTGCAAGCGCCATGCCGGCCTGCGCTGTCATGGCGATCGTCGGCGCGTTGATGACGATGCCCGCCGGGCTCAGGATAATCTGGCTGGGACCAACCTGTAGGGTGATATTGGCATTGGCCGTGAGCGTGATGCTGATGCCCGCTTTGACAGACTGGTCCATGGCCAGCGTGATGTGCTGACCGCCCAATTCGATATCGAGCTTATCATTGCCTTTCTTGAGCGTGGTCTTGCGGGTGTCGCCGCCGAATGCAGCTTCGCCGATGGTCCGTGTCTCGGTGTCGCGGACCGTCACGTCGTGGTCCTTCTCAGCATGCACCGTGATCTTCTCGGATCCCTTCTTGTCCTCGAAGTTCCACTCGTTGAAGCCGCCACCACCTTTGGTGGAGTCGGACTTCAATCCTGCAACCGTCTTCTTCGACGGCAAATCATAGGGCAGCTTGTATTCGTCGTTGTACACGGTGCCGATCACCAGGGGCCGGTCCGGATCCCCCTCCAGGAATTCGACAACCACTTCCTGTCCGACGCGCGGGATGATCTGACCGCCCCAGCGCTTGCCAGACCAAACCTGAGCCACGCGCAACCGGCACGACCGCTTCTTCTTCCGATCCCAGAAAAAGCGGACATAGATTTCGCCCAGCGATTCAACGTCGATTTCCTCGTTCGAATTATCGTCTTTGGTCACCACCTTGGCCGTTTGGATGCCGTTAATCCTTGGCTTCGGCGTCATCATCAGCGCTCGAAACGGCCGATCGCTTGGCAGAAACTCATAGCTACCGAAATAGACATGTTGCCCGGCGTCGCCGGGACCGCCGGTGCGGTAAGATTCGAGCGAGAACGAGTGCGTGGCTCGCACCACGAGATATTCCACGTTCTGCGAGTCCTTGGAGTGCTTTTCGAGCTTCGTCAGCCCACCGGGGAACAGGTTGACCGCGTCACCATTGCCGCGACGCCGCCGGTCCATCGCCTGCTCCGCCTGGAGCTGGATCTTCGCGTAGCGCTCGCCGTCGGACTTTTCCTTGAACTTCCCGGGATAGTCGTAATACTCCATCTCCGACCGAGTGTAATGCTCGGAGCCCTTGGCATCGCTGATCAACTGAGCGTTTGGCTTCTGGTAGTTGTAGTCGTTGAGTTCGATCTTGCCGGTGCGAAACCGGCGCTCCGACACCCATTCATAGATGTGTTGCTCGCCTCGACGATCGGCACCCGTCAGCGGGATGTAGGGAATCGTAGCAAGACCTTTGATCGGGCTGTGCGACGATTTGGAGTCCGCCAACACCAGCGTGTGTTTGCCGCCCTCATGCTTGAAGAAGTAGGAGATGCCGTGCTGCTCCATCAGCCGGCACACGAAATTCATGTCGGTCTCGCGGTACTGAACGCAGTATTCGAGCTTCGGACAGGAACCCTCTTCGGTCAGTTTGGATTCATAGTCGGTGAAGCCACGTTCGTTGAATACTTCCTTGATGATGTCGGGCGCCTTCTTGTCCTGAAAGATCCGGCAATCAGTTGTCCGCGACAACAGCCATAGCCAGGGCCTCAGAACGATCCGGTAGCTGAAATAGTCGTTCTTCACCCCGAGCCATTGGGCCTCCGTCAGAATGCCACTGAACTCGCGCTCCTTTTCATGCAGCTTTATGGTCAGCGTACACTGCTGACCGATGGCACGATCGAAGTCGAGGTCGGCATCCTCACTGAGACACTCGATGCGATACTCGAACAGTTCGCTGAGACCTTCCGAGCCTTCGAACCCGGCAAAAACCAGAACGTCCTTGCCAAGAGGCGTCTTGAGTTCGCAGAGGCGGGTATCCTGAGTAAGCTGGCCCATGTGGGCTTAAACTCCCTCCTTCGATCGAATGACCCGCTGCGAAGAGCTGATCAGACGCTATGCAAGAACCACGGAAATCCTGCCCGCCCCCGGCAGTGCCGGCAGGTCCGCCCCAGGGCTGGTCCGGACGTTCCACAACAGCGGTCCAAGGAACCGCCCCGGTCATCAAGTAGTCGGCTCCAAGAGCTTGCCGGTTCACGCGAAAATGGCATGATCTTCGGGAATGAACCAACACCAGCAGGCATCTGACCCATGGATATAGACTCGGATCATGGATCCCCCCGCGATCCGGCAGTCGCCACGGGCTCGGCAGCGGGGCCGTGACCGAGCAGATGGACGATCGTCGTATGCTTGATGTCGCCTCCCTGACGCACCCCATTGCCGCTGACGATCCCTGCGGGCCGGATCTCGACGCCATCGGAGACATCCAGTATCTGAACTTCTTCGCAGGTGCGGAATCGCTGCTGCCGATGTCGTTCTTCGAGGTCGTCAATGCCAACGGAGAGCGTGGACGCTTCGATCCAAAGGCAGTCGATTTTGCCGGCCAATTCGCCGCCGCGCAGCCCCTCCTGGAGCGTACCCGCGATCTGCGCCTAAACCTGCTGCTGGCCAAGTTTTCAATCCTCAACCGCGATCTCGACGGCTTTCTCTGCTGCCTGAAGGCGACCAACTTGCTGCTGCGCGAGCAGTGGGAGGCGGTGCATCCGAAGGGCGAGGACGGCGACTACGCACTTCGCGCCGTCACGGTCGAGGCAATCGACGTGTTCCCGACCGTGATCAACCCGCTCCAGTTCCTTCCCCTGATCGAGAACCGCAGACACGGCAACCTCAACTACCGTGCTTATCAGGTTGCCATGGGCGAAATTCCCGCCGGCGACGCCGACGCCGACGGACCTGATCTGGCGGCTATCGAGCGCATCGTCAGCGAGACGGATCTCGACACTCTCAAGGCAACCAGCGCGCGGTGCTCCGCGGTCGCGGCTGAAATCGCGGGTATCAAACAAACCTGGCACGAGAAGTTGAACGCGGGGCAACCGATCAGCCTCGACAGGCTCTCCGGCCTGGTTAACGGCATGGCTGCCTGGCTTGCGGGCCTTGTCGCGTTGCGCGATCCGGCCGCGATCGCTGCAACCGCGGAAGATGTCGGTCGTGTCGATACACAGGCGCCGTCAGACACGAGCGGGGTGGTGACTTCATCCGCACAGGCATCTGCAGCGCTTGCAGCGGCGGCCGACTATTTTGCCCGAATGGAACCATCCAGCCCGGCACTGTTGCTGGTGCGTCAAGCGCAGGAGATGGTGGGCAAGTCATTCATTGAAGTTATGCGGATGCTGGTGCCTGCGCACGTGGAGAGCGCTGCGATCAACATCGGGCGCGACAAGGTCTTCGACCTGCCGATCGAACGGATGGCGGAACTCGCTACCTCGCTCTCATCGACGGCAGAGAGCAGCGCTCAAGATATTGTATTTTCAATAGAAAACAGGGCGCAGGCCTTAGGCCTGCTGACGAAGGTGGCGTCGTTTTTCCGAACCGCGGAGCCGTCCAGCCCCATCCCCTTTTTGGTCGATCGCGCGCGCGACCTCGCGCAACGAGATTTTCTCAGCCTTTTGAATGATGTTCTTCCTGAGGGAGCCCTTAAAACAATCGACAGATCGCATTGAACCCAGCTTTCGCTCGAGGGCACTAATTGGACACAAGGATGTTTGCCGACCGCAGCAACTTGAAGCGCTCTAGCCAATCTGCGTCGCGCAAATTCGATGTCTTTTTCGATGTCTAATGCGATTTCGTAGTGAGGGAACCATGGCTACAGACAGCGGTCAAAAATTCATTCGGCGAAACCGCGCACCACGCGTGCACATCACATACGAAGATCCTTACGACGCCGAGCGGCTGATCGAACTGCCGTTCGTCATGGGCGTCCTCTCCGACCTCTCCGGCAATAACCCTGGCGTCGAGAAGACGAAGGTCGAGGAGCGCAAGTTCCTCGAGTTCGACATGGACAATTTCGACAACCGCATGGCGGCAATCCAGCCCGGCGTGACGGCGCGTGTCGCCAATCGCCTCAGCGATGGATCCGACGAAAAGATCTCGGTCAACTTGCGCTTCAACAAGATGGCAGACTTCACGCCGGTGGCCGTCGCCCGCCAGGTGCCGGCTACTGCCAAGCTGCTCGAGGCGCGCGAACAACTCGCCAACCTGCTGCGCTACATGGATGGCAAGGTGGCCGCCGAGGACCAACTCAAGAAACTTCTCGCCGATCCTCAACTGATGGCGGCGCTTCGGGAACGCGCGACAAGCCAGTCGACCGAACCTGGCACCGAGAGCTAAGGAAGGAATGGGGACCATGGCAAAAGAAGCTGTTCACAAAGAGAGCACCACCCAGGTCAAGACCGTCGAAGCTGACGAGTTTGCCACTCTGCTGAAGCAAAGCTTCAAACCGCGCACTGAACGCGCAGCGACCGAAGTCGAAAACGCGGTATCCACGCTCGTTCAAGAGGCGTTGAAGGACTCGAGCGTCATCAAGTCGGACGTCCTCGACACCATCGAGGAGATGATCGCGCGGATCGACCAGAAGCTGACCGCGCAAATGAACGAAATTCTTCACACACCTGAGTTCCAGTCAATCGAAAGTGCTTGGCGCGGCCTCCACTACCTCGTCTTCAATTCCGAGACCGACGCCAACCTCAAGATCCGGGTGATGAACGTCTCTAAGAACGAGTTGTATCGGAATCTGCGGCTTTACCCCGATGCGCGCTGGGACCAGAGTCCCCTGTTCAAGCAGATCTACGAGTATGAATTCGGCCAGCTGGGCGGCGAGCCGTTTGGCTGCCTGATCGGCGACTACTATTTCAGCCACCTCCCAACCGACGTACAGTTGCTCCGCGACCTCAGCAAGATCGCCGGCGCCGCGCACGCTCCCTTCTTCAGCGGCGCCGAGCCGACGCTGATGGGAATGGACTCTTGGACCGAGCTGTCCAACCCTCGCGACATCGGTAAGGTGTTCGACACGCCGGAGTATGCCGCATGGAAGGGGCTGCGCGATCAGGACGATTCGCGCTATCTCGGCCTGTGCATGCCCCGCGCGCTCGGCCGCCTCCCCTACGGCGCGAAATCGGAGCCCGTGGAAGAGTTCGCCTTCGAAGAGGAGACGGACGGACACACCGGCGATAAATACGGCTGGATCAACGCCGCCTACGCAATGGCGGTCAACATCAACCGCGCCTTCAAGGAATTTGGCTGGTGCACGCGGATCCGCGGCGTGCAGTCCGGTGGCGAAGTCATCAACCTGCCGACGCACACATTCCCGACCGATGACGGCGGCGTCGACCTGAAATGCCCGACCGAGATCGCCATCAGTGATCGCCGCGAGCACGAACTTGCAAAGGCGGGCCTCATCCCGCTGATCCATCGCAAGAACACCGACAAGGCCGCCTTCATCGGCGCCCAGTCACTCTACAAGCCGAAGAAGTACTTCGGCGAAAAGGGCGTGGATGCCACCGCGTCCGACAACTTGTCGTCACGACTACCTTACATGTTCGCAGTGTCCCGCTTTGCCCACTATCTGAAGTGCATGGTTCGCGACAAGATCGGATCCATGAAGGAGAAGGATGAGCTGACGATCTGGCTGCAAACCTGGATCAACGAATACGTTGATGCCAACCCAGCCCTCTCGTCAGAAGCTCAGAAAGCGCGCAAGCCACTGGCCGCTGCGAAGGTTGAAGTCATCGCAAACGAGGAGAATCCGGGATATTACAACGCGCGCTTCTTTCTTCGTCCACACTTTCAGTTGGAGGCGATGGACGTCGGCCTCAGCCTGGTTTCACGCCTACCCGGCCCCGCTTCCTGATGCCGCAACATCGCAACCGTAACCACGCAGAAATTTGAGAGGACTACGCTATGGCTGTCGACATCTTCTTGAAACTCGATCCGATCAAGGGCGAGTCGCTGGACGACAAGCACAAGGACGAAATCGATATTTTGAGCTGGTCTTTCGGCGAAAGCCAGTCAGGCACTTTCCACAGCGGTTCGGGCGGCGGCGCCGGCAAGGTCAGCGTCCAGGATCTCCACTTTACGCACTTCGTCGACAAGGCCACGCCGGAGCTTTTCAAGGTCTGCGCGAACGGCAAGCACATTGATACAGCGATCCTCACGGTCCGCAAGGCGGGCGAAAATCCGCTGGAGTATCTCAAGATCGAGATGAAGCACATCCTAGTCACCAGCGTATCGACGGGCGGATCGCACGGTGAAGATCGCCTCACCGAAAACGTGAGTCTGAACTTCGCGAAGGTCAAGATGACCTACAAGACCCAGACAGAAAAAGGCGGCGCTGGAGCTGCGCCGGTGTTTGGCTGGGACGTTCCCGCCAACAAGGAATGGGCCTGATTGTCGGCCCTACCTGGCGCCGGTTGCGATAAGCGCGAACCGGCGCCAGGCGATGCGATTGCGGTCGCAAGTCTCGACTTGACCGGTTGCGGGCCCGACCGCCTGCTGAGGCGACATCATCCCGGAGACCAGCTATTGCTCCGCGAAACAGCATAGCGAGCCGGACATCTTGGGGACAGTCAATGACCATTGCTCCAAAGAGGGATCGGCTCTCTCCCCCATTAATGCTGGCCTTTCGCTCCGCTCATGAAGCACGCGATGCGCGCAAGAAGCTCAATCTGCGCGATGAGTTCGGTGAGCGGATCATTGCCGGGCGGCGCAGCGCAGGCCGCTTTCCGATCTCGGAAACGTTGTTGCGGCGGGAGGTCTCCCATGACCTTGAAACGCTCCTCAATACCATTGCTCTGGAATCGACCTTGGATCTGAGCGGGCGGGATAGCGTTCGAACCTCGATCCTGAACTACGGCTTCCCCGATATCGCCCACCGTTCGATCGACGAGGTCACGGACGACGAACTCACCGGCGCCCTGCGCGAGACTCTGACGACGTACGAGCCAAGACTCGATCGCAAGACGATCCGGGTCCGTCGCGACGGCTCGGTCGGTCCTGAGCAGCTGAAGCTGCGCTTCATCGTTCACGCCGACCTCAAGGCTGAGCCGCTCAACGTCCCCGTGGAATTTGTCGCCGACGTCGACCTCGACAGCGGCGACATCCAAATCAATCGACTTTAGCATGAATCGCGAATTCCTCGATTTCTACAATCGTGAACTGTCATTGCTATACGAGCAGGCAGGAGATTTCGCCGAAGAATATCCTGGCATCGCAGAGCGCCTCGGCGGCCTCATCCGGGACCGCTCGGACCCGATGATCACGGGACTATTGGAAGGCGCCGCGTTTCTTGCCGCCCGCGTTCAGCTCAAGCTCAAGCACGAATTCCCGGAATTCACTGCAAACCTGCTTGAGCAGCTGGTACCCAACTATCTTGCGCCCACACCGTCGGCGATGCTCGTCGCGGCACGGCCACCTTACGCTGACCCAGCGCTGCGCGACGGCAAGAAGATTGTACGCGGCGCCTATTTCGACGCGACCTACCGCGAGAGAGAACGAAGTCTTTCCTGCCGATTTCGACTTTGCCGCGACATCGTGCTCTGGCCGTTCGACGTCACCAGCGCAGAGTATTTCTCCACAGCGGGCACTCTGCAGGCGCTCGGGATCCCGGTCGGAGGCGACGTTATCGCGGGGCTGAAGCTGTCGCTGACCCATCGTACCGCAGCCCGGCTCGACGAGGAACTACCGGACGCAGAGGCCCGAGCCAAGCCGGAAACCTGGTTCGCAGGCTGCCGCGTGAGCGAACTTCCGATCTACCTCTCAGGCGCTGAATCCGACGCCATCGCGCTCTACGAGCAATTGATCTCGAATTGCAAGGGAGTCTACTTCCGGCATCTCGACGACTTCGGCGATCCGGTGGTGACTCGTGCGCCCCATGATTGCGTGCAGCAAATTGGCTTCGACGAAAACGAGTCGCTGTTCCCTAACGACAATCGGATATTTCGCGGCTCGGAGCTGCTGCGAGAATATTTCATGTTTCCACGCAAGTTCCTCGGCATAAACCTAACGGGACTACGCAGCGTGATGTCGCGACTGCGCAGCAAATCGATCGATATTGTCTTCGCTTTCGATGAACACAATTCGCGGCTGGCTGCCTCGGTGCGCCCCGAGACCTTCAGGCTCTATACTGCACCGGCGATCAATCTGTTCGAGAAAACGAGCGATCGCATTCCTGTCAAGTCGAATACTTACGAGTACCATGTGGTGCCAGATCGCAGCCGCTATCTGGAATACGAACCGCACCAGGTGCTCGAGGTCTACGCGCACCTGCCGGCAGAGAAGGATAAGCGGCCCGTGCGCCCGCTCTATTCGGCCGCCGTCGACCGGACCAGCGGATCGGTCGACGGGCTCTATTTCACCGTCCGCCGCTTACCCCGGCGCCGCACAGTAGAGGAGAAGACATACGGTACTTCCTCAGACTACACCGGAACGGACATGTTCCTGTCGCTGCTTGAGCCCGGCGAATTGAGTGGCGGAGGCTCCGTCGCCGAACTGAGCGTCCGGGCTCTGTGCTCCAATCGCCATCTCACCGAGCACTTGCCGGTCGGCCAGGGCGGCGCCGACTTTCGGCTGCTGGACGATACCTCCCTTGATCTGATGTGTGTCGCTGGTCCCACGCCACCGCGTGAGCCGGTGGTTGCCCAACTGCGCAGCCGCAGCGAAATCGCCAACAGTGGGATTGTCAGCTGGCGGCTGATCAACATGCTCAGCCTCAACTATCTTGGCCTCGTCGAACGCGGTGGCGGCAAGAACGCCGGAGCGCTGCGCGAGATGCTGGCCTTGTTCGCCGATCAGTTCGACGACGCCACGGAGCGCAAGATCCGCGGCGTGCGCAGCATAGAAAGCCGACCTGTCGTACGGCGCGTGCGCGAGCGCACGGGTAGCGGCGCAGCACGGGGCCTGGAGATTACCGTTACGCTCGACGAGAAGGCATTTGAGGGCAGCGGCGTGTTTTTGCTCGGGGCAATACTGGAGCGCTTCTTCGCCGACTATTCGGGCTTCAACACCTTCACTCAGACGGTCATCTCGACGCCGGAGCGCGGCGAGATCATGCGGTGGCCACCGCGCATGGGCACGCGGAGACCGCTATGACGCTGATCGACCAGATGAAGGCCGAGCCCTGGCGCTTCGATTTCTTCCATACGTTACGCCAGTTCGAGCGCGCCAACCCGGATCGACCGCGGATCGGCGACAGTGCCGCGCGTCGCGACGAATATATCGACCTCGGCCAGGTGCCTTATCTGGAGTTCCCCGCCTCGAACCTCGCGGCGGTGGACGACCAGGGTGCCCGGCTCAGGATACTCGTCAAATTTCTCGGCCTCCTGGGCCCGCAGGGCGCCCTGCCCCTTGCCACCACCGATGAAAGCCTCAGCTGGTGGCTGATGCGGGATGACGCCTTCCCCCGCTTTCTCGACCTCCTCAACGGACGCTTCCTGCAACTCTTCTTTCGTGCCTGGGCCGACGCGCGCCCGATCGCGCAGCATGACCGCCCGGCGGACGATCGCTTCATTGCCTATGTCGGCTCCTTCGCCGGCTTGGGCTCTGATGTTTTCGCCGATCGCGATGCGGTTCCGGACATGGCGAAGCTCAGCTTCGCTGGACTGGTCGCGCCCAGGGCGAAGTGTGCATCACGGTTGACGCGGTTCCTGCAAGGACTGTTCGACGTCAAAGTCGAGATCGACGAATTCGTCGGCACCTGGCTCTCATTCGACCCAAGTCACTGCAGCCGGCTCGGCGGAACGCATGCGAGGCTCGGCCAGGACGCCCTTCTCGGCTCGCGTGTGTTCAGCGTCGAGGACAAGATCAGAGTTCGGGTCTTTGTCAGAACTTTTGCTCAGTACGAACAATTCCTGCCGACCGAAACACCCAACCTGTCGGCGCCGCTGGCCGACGCCGTTTTCTTCTATATCGGCGACGAATTGGAATGGGAGGTCGAGCTCGCCATTCCGGCGGGAGAGGTCGTCCCGGTCAGGCTTGGACAGAGTGGGCGACTTGGATGGACCACCTGGGTCTCGCCGAACTGGGCCTCCACGGAAGAATATCGCCGCGATGCCCGCTTTCAGCTCGGCGAACGATTGAGAGCCCGCCGGAGTGCCACAGCGAATGCCGCGGCGATTTGAACCTATCCATCGCGCTGATCGCCTAATGCTATGGAATTTGAGGCAATTTCCGCATGATGGCACGCATCCGCGGAGGAATTGAGCAGGAGGAGCCGCCGTGACCGACATCAGCATTGAAGCTGTAACGGGCAAGCTGAACCGGGCCGGCTATGATGCCTTCTTACAGGCCCTGCGCCACGCAAAGAGCGCCGGCAATCGCAACGTCGAGCTTGCGCACTGGCTGTTTCATATCCTGCAGCAGGAACGCAACGATCTCAGCCTCTCGGTCGATCATTACAAGCTCGACCGCGCACGCTTGTTGTCGGACCTTGCCGGCGTGATCAATGGCTTTCGTAAGAACGAAACCGACATGCCGGGCGTCGCCAATTCGGTCATCGATCTGCTCGATCGGGGCTGGCATTATGCCACGCTCTTCTTTGGCGAGACCCAGATCCGCACCGGTCATCTGCTTGTGGCAGGCCTGAAATCGAACGATATTCGTCGCACGCTGAACAACCTCTCGCAGGAATTTTCCAAGGTCAACGTCGACGCACTGGCCGCGGAGCGTCGCGCCGTCTGGGCCGGCTCCGACGAGGAGACCATGCGACCGATGGACGGTTCGGGCCTGGTCGGCGCCGTCACGGAAGGCGCGGCCCAAGCGGGTCCCAAGGGGACGACGCCGCTCGACCGGTTCTCCCAGGATCTCACCGCCAAGGCCAAATCGGGCGAGATGGATCCGATCCTTGGTCGGGACGAAGAAATCCGCCAACTGATCGACGTGTTGATGCGTCGGCGGCAGAACAATCCAATCCTCACCGGCGAGGCTGGCGTCGGCAAGACCGCAGTTGTCGAGGGCTTCGCCCAGCGTATCGCCGCCGGCGACGTGCCGCCACCGCTCCGCGGTGTAAGGCTTTGTGCGCTCGACATCGGCCTGATGCAGGCCGGTGCCTCCATGAAGGGCGAGTTTGAGCAGCGCTTGCGGTCGGTGATCGACGAGGTCCAGAGCTCACCCACCCCCATCATCCTGTTCATCGATGAAGCCCACACACTGATCGGCGCCGGCGGCGCGGCCGGCACCGGTGATGCAGCCAATCTCCTGAAACCTCCCCTTGCGCGTGGCACGCTGCGCACGATCGCCGCCACCACGTGGGCAGAATATCGCCAGTATATCGAGAAAGATCCCGCGCTCACACGACGCTTCCAGCCGATCCAGATCGATGAACCCGATGTGGAAACCTGCTGCATCATGCTGCGCGGACTCCTCGGTCCGATGGAGAAGCACCACGGCGTTCGCATCTCGGATGCCGCGATCGTCGCAGCGGTCAACCTGTCCCACCGCTACATTCCTTCACGGCAGTTGCCCGACAAGGCGGTCAGCCTGCTTGATACCGCCTCGGCGCGCGTGGCGATCAGCCAGAGCGCGACTCCGGCCCTGATCGAGGATGCACGCGTTGCGATTGCCGCCCGTGAAGCTGAGCGATCAGCACTCGTCAGCGACAGCGATCTTGGGATTGAGGACGACGAGCGCATCGTAGCGATCGACAACGACATCGCAGCATTGAAGGACAAGCTGACGAACCTCGAAGCCGATTGGGCCGCAGAGCAGGAGCTCGTCAAGGACATCCGGAGCATTCGGGAGATCCTGTCCGAACCCATGGAAGGCGACGATCCGGCTGCCAGGCGCGCGGAGCTGCGCGGCAAGTTCGACACGCTTGAGAGCATCAATCCGGAAAAGCGGATGGTCTATGCCTATGTGGACCAGCAGTCGGTGGCGTCCGTTGTCTCTGACTGGACTGGCATCCCGGTCGGCCGGATGATGCGCGACGAGATCGAAACCGTGCTGAAACTACCGGAGATCCTCAACCGCCGCGTCGTCGGCCAGTCCCATGGGCTGACGATGATCGCCAAGCGAATCGAGACCAGCCGCGCCAAACTGGACAACCCGTCGAAGCCGATCGGCGTGTTCATGCTGGCTGGTCCATCCGGCGTGGGCAAGACTGAAACCGCCCTGGCGCTTGCCGAGACCCTCTACGGCGGCGAGCAGAACATGATCACGATCAACATGTCGGAGTTCCAGGAAGCGCACACCGTCTCGACCTTGAAGGGAGCGCCTCCCGGCTATGTCGGCTATGGAGAAGGTGGACGCCTCACCGAGGCTGTCCGGCGCAAGCCCTATAGCGTCATCCTGCTCGACGAGGTCGAGAAAGCTCATCCCGACGTCCACGAGATCTTCTTCCAGGTGTTCGACAAGGGAACCATGGAGGACGGCAACGGGCGGCGGATCGACTTCAAGAACACGTTGATCATCCTGACCACCAACGTCGGCACCGATCTGATCATGGGCCTCTCGCGAGATCCAAAGTATCGCAGCGAACCGGAAGAGCTCGCCAAGATGCTGAGGCCGGAATTGCTGAAGGTGTTTCCGGCAGCGCTGCTCGGACGCATCGTCTCGATACCGTACTTCCCGCTATCCGACGAAATGCTCGCCGGGATCGCTCGGTTGCAGCTCGACCGGATCGGACGACGCCTCCGTGACAACCATAACGCGGCATTCAGCTACGATGACGCGGTCGTGGAGCACATTGTGTCACGTTGCAACGACCCGGACTCTGGCGGGCGAATGATTGACAACATCATCACCAACACCCTGCTCCCGGAGCTGTCACGCGAATTCCTCAGCAAGTCGCTTGCCAAGGAAGAAGTCAAGCAAGCGCGGGTCTCGATCGAGAACGACAAGTTCGCATATTCGTGGAATTGAGGACGATGAACATTCAAACCGAGCATCGCCACCCGAGCACCGGTCCCACGCCATACGACGAGGTCTACTACCCTGGCCACGTCTACGGGCTCACTCATCCGAACCATCTCGCTACCATTGCTGCCGTCTACGGCATGCAGGCGGCTCCGGTCGAGCGTTGCCGGGTGCTCGAGCTTGGCTGCGGCGTTGGCGGCAACCTGTTGCCGATGGCCTTTCAATATCCAAACAGCGAATTCGTCGGTGTCGACCTGAGCGGCGTGACGATCGAGCGCGGCCAGCGAAATATCGCCACATTGGGCCTCAGCAATATCAAGCTCCTGCACTGCGACATCATGAATGTCGACGAAAGCTTCGGGCAATACGACTACATCATAGCGCACGGCGTGTATTCCTGGGTTCCGCCGGCGGTGCGCGAGAAGATGATGATGATCTTCAAGCAGAACATGGCTCCGCGCGGGGTCTGCTACGTCAGCTACAACGCGCACCCGTTCTCGCATCTTCGCGACCTGGTCCGCGACATGATGCGGTATCACACCCGCCGTCTCACCGACATGAGGGAGAAGGTAGGACAGGCCCGCGCGATCTTGAAGTTCCTGAGCGACGGCTCGAAGGCCAACTCGGTGCACGGCGCAGTTATGCGCGACCAGTACAACCGCGTCCTCAAGTCCCCCGACGAGCTCTTATTTCACGACGATCTCGATGATGGCGCCGAGGCCTTCCTGCTGCATGAGGTTGCCGAAGACGCAAGCCGCCACGGCTTGCAATATCTGAGCGACGCTGATTTCTCACGACGCTATCTTGCCGGCTATTCCGAGGAGGTTCGCGCGACGCTGCAGCGCTTCCCGGAGAGCGAGTTCATGGCGCGCGATCAATATCAGGACTTCATCGACGGCAACGGCTTTCGGCGCACATTGCTCTGCCACGACAGCATTTCGCTATCCCGCCAGATCGACCTCGATTTCATCACCAGGTTCCATTTGCTGAGCACGACCAACCCGGTTGACCCCGACGCCTGCGTGACCGACGATTCCGCGATGGAATTCGAGAACCAGGACGGCAGCAGGGTCACGGTAACCAATCCGCTCTTGAAGGCTGCGTATCTATGTCTCGGCCGGGCCTGGCCGCGCGCATTATCATTTGGCGAGCTGCTCGATGGCGCCCGCGCGCTGCTGGGCGGCCGGCACACGGATGATGCCGAAAAGGTGCTGACGGAGGCAATGTTCATCCTGGCTTGCAGCGGCGAGGTCTCTTTCCTGCTGTCGCGCCCATTTCTGTTGAAGGAAGCTACCGAGCATCCGCAGGCGAGCCTGCTCGCACGAAGACAAGCGCAAACAGGTCCGCTCGTCACCAACCTCCTCCACCAGACGGTACAGTTGGAGGACGACCGGACCAGGGATTTCCTGCAATTGCTCGACGGTGCGCGGACCATCGACCAGATCACGGCCGAAATGACCGAAAAATTCGGCCCGACCATCCAGGTAGACCAGAAGGATAGTGCCGGGAAGCCTGCCGATCCGTTGTTGCTGTCAACGCGAGAAAGTGTTCAACGCTCGCTTGCGATGGTCGGCAAGCTGGGCCTGCTGGTCGCATGACGCGCTCAAGTGCGTCGGCTCCGTTGGCGATGCACGGCAGGGGTTGGAAGCTCCTGCCATTTCCTGAAGCGGATGCGGCCCCCGTCACTCTAGCCGTCGTGGGTATATTGTTGGCCGAGGAGCCATCCCGTGAGAATACCGCCGGGTCCGCTGGCATAGACCGGATCGAGGCCAACACCTGCACGCAGCATCTTCCATTCATGCTCGCCGACCCAGGGAATCCCGGGATCGCCCTTCTGATACTGGGACAGCAGCGTTCGGGCGACCTCTGCGGCATTGGCGTAGATCGGCCCGTTGGCCCAGCGCGGGCGGGGCAGGCCTGTCATGCGGCAATAGAGCGCCGTGCAGACGTACGCAGACGCCTCTTCCGCATTGGCATCAAGGCCGGTACGCAACAGATCATATGCCGCATGCAGGCTTTCGTGGACGATATAGGCCTCGTCCAGCCGCCCCGTCGCCGACACGACCTCCAGCGTGTTCGCCGCAACCGCTGTGCCGTCCGCCCTGGTTCTCGCGACATCGTTGTATTGTGCAGCAACGCCTGCCGCGAGATCCGTCGGAGGTCTGACGGTAACCTGCCCCAACCGGATAGCGCGGGCGACGTGATGGAACGTTTGCGGCGCAATCGTCACATGGCTGCCGCGGATCGGAAACCGGAACCGCATGCGTGCGACGGCCGGGCCACTGAGTACGTCTAACACCCTGCTCCGCAGTGACATTTGATCGTCCTCGTTGTTCACACTACCCCACGGATGGTGGTCGCCATCTCCGATCGGCAGGTTCAAACAGTCACTGCGCTGGCGCGCCAGGAATTCGAATGACCTGGGCCGGGCGGCAGCTTGATCGAGCGAGCCGGCATTGAACCCGAGCCCGTTCGGGTGAGACCAATCTGAGGCAAGGATTGGCTCGGAGGGCGTTCCATGACGACGACTGATCCGACGACGACCGACACGTACCGGAAGATCGCGGCGCGACTGACCATGCTTCGGCCGCAGATCGATTTGAAGAATTACTTTGCCGGCCCCAACCCGGATGTGCGCCTTTATGACGAGAAGCCCTACATCCGACACCAACTCGAGAAGTATGGTGTCGCTGCCGCGACGACCACGCTCGATGGCGTCACCTTCCTGCCCAAGGACTGGGAAGAGTTGATCAAGAAGCTGCGCATTGCCAAGACGACGGACGGATTCGACGCATTCGCCGAAGGGCAAAGCCCGGAGAAGGCGTCGCATTGGGCCCTCGATCTGTCGATGGCGGCAACGATCGGCAAGGGGTTTCGGGAGATCTGGCGCCCAAAGCTGTCCGACAAGCCACTCTCAACGCGGGATCTCCCGGGCCGCCACGGCTTCGGGCTCGGGCGCGACCGCGGACAATGGAGCGACGCTTACAGCTCGCAATTCGGCAAGGACCCGCAGCCCCAGGACATCACCTCGCTGCATTTCGCCGTAGCACCCGATCGGGTGAACGTGCACATCGACGAAACAGGCTTCGTGTTCGAGGGCGTGGACGGTGCGCTTACGGTCGGGCCGAACTTCGTGCATCACGCCGGCAATGAACTGTTCTGGAAGAGCAACAAGCATATACCGCAATGGGCCGCGGAGCACATCGATCTGATCCTGCCGAACAGCGCGAACGACTTTTCGCGCGTGGGCATTTCGGTCGACATGTACCAACGCAAAGACTTGCGCGTTACGGTCACCGGCTCCTGCGGAATTTTCGGTGGTTTCGAGTGCTCGGGAACGGTGAGCATCAGCGGAACGCATGATCTGCTCGGTTCGAAGTCGAAAGGCAGGCGCTAAAGCGGACATTGCTCGTTCGGCATTGCTCCGTGTCTACGCCTCCAAGCTACGAATGAGGCTCCTCGATTTGCCACTGCCAGTTCGTGGCTCGGATGAATGGAACTATCGAACCGCCTCGAGGTAGCGGCGACCACGATATTGGTGGCGAGACCGCGTAGTTCCGCAGGAACCAGCAGGGGGGAGATCTCACATTGCCGAACCAGGAAAGGCCCTTGAAGCCTATCGTCGAAAGCTATGTACCGCCAGCAGGAATCCGGCATGCGGTGACGGCAGGCGAGACCTGGATATCCCTCGCCAAGCGGATCGGCATCGACCCTTGGGACCTCATCGAGTTCAATTTTCCGGGCATCAAGCTCGTCAAACAGCGCGATTTCCAACAAGCCACACGGCAGGTGAACTGGTACCTGGCCGAGTATGTAGGCTGCCGCGCGATGTCGCCCGACCGCCAGAATTTTGCGTTTTCATCCGGTACGACCGGCGGGAAAGGTGGATGGCGAGGGGGATTCATCTATCTGCCGCCAGGTACGCCGCCTCCCCCACCGATTGCGCCCACTCCACCGGTTGCGCCCACCCCAGCGGCTCCGACCCCGCCGGAATGTGGAGGAAGCCGACCCGACTTCGCGCGCGTCCTAGACGTCAGCGAACGGGATTTCGCGCGCAACGTCTTTGGCCCGACGTTGCCGCCATGGGAGACCATCGCGATTACCAATGGCCTGGGAGCAGGCGGAAGACCGTGGACGAACGATGGACCATTCTTTAGAGGAAGCAATCCCATGGTGCCGAGCATGCGGTATGCCATCAATCTTGGCAATGTCGCGTTCAGTAACCTGGCATCGCCTAGCCCCACCTTCGGCCTCTTGTGCGACGACTTCGGTCGCATTTGCGACCTCTTCGTGCACGAAATGACCCACGTGTGGCAGGCGTTCAACGATTCAAACTGGACAATGGCACGCTCCTTCTGGGCGCAGACGGTCGGTGCCGGCTACGACTACACGCCCGGGGATAGCTGGGACTCATACAACGTCGAACAACAGGCACACATCGTCGAAGATTGGCACAAGTACAAGATTAGTTCTCCGATGCTTGCCGAAGAACGGTATCCGTATGTCCGGCTCGTGATCCGCTCTGGACGCCTCACTTTTCCTCGCGGGCTGGATCTGGTGGCATTGAAAAAGGACCTTCAAGATCTGCGCACAAGGCACCTGGACTAGAATCCGCAGCAACGGCGTGGTCGGGAGTCTACTTAATGATGCACCAACACACCGAGAATTCGACGCGGTGCGGTAGCGCATTCTTCCTCTCGAGAGCGCTTTTCCGTCCAGCGTGCTGGTCAGCTTCGCAGCGCAAGCACACGGAGAAGAATTGCGCGGCCGCCATGCGACAGGCGATCGTGAAACAGTTCGGAGAGCCGGTCTCCACGCTTCCGCACCGAGAACCTCTTCCGGAGCTCATGGGCGCGAGACAGCGAGCAATAGAGACAATCACGACGTAGCCGGCGCAGGCGGCTGCCATAACCTCTAACATCGGTGCTCGCGTAGGCCTCCATCAGGGTGCGTATCAAATAGTCATCGCTCGGATCAACGTAAGCTTCGTGGGAAACGCTCGATGATCGCATGGATACAGGTTCATCGCTCGACAGAAATAAGTTCCTGCGGATCAGCCCATCCGACACGCCGGTCGCCTCTTTAGCGAACTTTCCATAGTTCACAAAAGGCAGCGCAGCGAGTTGCCGGCGCAGACTTTCGAGCGTCGCCGACGGGATCCGGACGCCATTGCCCGCGCTGGTGTCGAGCTTGTTGGCGCGCACCGTGGCGTAGAGGTCGCACCAGAATTTGTCCCAGGGGGCGGTGCCGTTGCGGTTAGACGACGGATTCCTGCGAACGCTATATGTCGTTTGAGTGAGGTAGGCCGCCAGTTCGCCCATGTGGCGCGTAACAGCGCCGTCAGGATCATAGACGTCGATCATGGCGTGGACGCATTCATGCAGGAGTAGCGCCCGATCGCTATCATTTGCGGGAGGCGACTTCTTCTGCGTCAAGAGAATATCCGTGGCCTGATCGTAGAAGGCGAGATCCTGAGTGCCGCCCTTCACCAATATATTACCGACACGAATGTGATCGCGAACTGTCGTCAAGTATTCGCCCTTGATATGGATCTTGTCGACGTAAAACTCGATGCCAAGCGCAACCGAGTCGCTGAGTGTGTCCAGGACGTCGCCTTCGGTCAGTGGCATGACCTACCTTCCTTGCGTGGTTGAGCAATAGTCGTCCGACTACGCTCCGGCAAAAGAAACGGCAGGTTACTCCTAACTGGACTTCGGCCGGTGTAGTCGGGAAGATTTGCCGGGATTCTCCTTCACGTGCGGCCCGCATCCAGCCGGGAGCGTATGATGTTCCCCGATGAAAATCGGCAGTTGTGTTGCTGCGTTTCCATGTGTCGCCAACGCCAGGCATGGTTCCGTCGAAGAGCAGGCGGCTCGCATCGCCAGTATACCTAATGAACCGCAACTCGTCATCGGTGGTCTTCAAGATGCGCCCGCCGTGGCTCGCAATCGTTGAGTCTACGACGTCTTGGCAGACGGTTTTCTGCGTCGCTAGCGCGCCGCGCCCGTCACCGCCATAAGGCGTGAATAGCTAACGGCATCCGCAGTCAGAATAGCTTCCACTCCACGTACAACTCGCTCGCCCTCGCAACCACCAACGAAGTCCAGACCGCAAAATCGACGCCAGCGCATTGCCCCGCATGGCTAATTTCCAGTATGTTGCTGGCTCAACCGGCGAGCAATGGTCACGGATAGTTATCCCCGGCGCGGTGGTCCGGGCTCGACACTATCGTGATCTAAGGTTTGGGAAAGCTATGGCAAGCTTCGCTCAGTTCTTGCAGGATTCTGGTGTGTACGCGGCGCAAAGCTTCATGATCGTTCCTCGGGGAGGCTTCAACTTGGTCTGCCTGCGCGACAGCAAGGACGTTCACCTATCGTATGATCGCGACCGGTTACAGGTTGAGGATGTGCGCTTCGAGCAAGTCGAACGCGTCGCTCAGGAATACATCAACAGTCGCTATGGAGAGCAAAAAGGTCAGGAGCGCGATGATCAATTGCTGCGCCTGCGTACAGCGCTGTATGGCACCGCGCGACTGGATGGCAGTGCGCGCGGCCTCAAGGTCGTTGCCAAAGGTGTAGGTATTCCGGAACTCAAAGCCGCGCGCGGCAACACGGCCATCAAGTTGGAGGTCGCCATTCTGCAGCGCAAAGACTTCACGATCGCGTTCAGATTTCTCAAGCACCTCGATCAGTCAGGCAAAGTCATCAACGCCACGAAATGGACGCCGGATGACGTGCCCTGGTTCCTCACCAGGCTGAACTGGGTCTTCGGGGCTCAGACGAACATCTTTTTCACGCTGGTCGATGCCAAATGGATTACGGTCCAGAAAGCCTTAGGACCAAAAATCTCGCGGGATGTTTTTCGAAAGGATATCGCACCATTGAAGAGGCACGGCGCCGATCTCACCTGCTTTCTGGTCGGTGATTATGCTGCAATGGATACTGAGGCGGCTGGGGAGTATCTACCTGATGAGCAGGTATTCGTGGTTGTTGACCAAGGTAATCCACCCGTGTTCGATCTTGGCGAAGCGTTCATTGGTGTAATGGCGCACGAGATCGGGCACTTCTTGCACCACAAACGAACCATGCCCGGGAGTGGACACCATAACCGAAGCGGTATTTTGCTTGCCAGTGGCATGGAAAGCTTGTCCTTGGATAAGCAACTCGTCACCAACTTCAACGCATGGTGAGAACAATCATTCTCGGCATCCCTTCAGCACGTTGAGGCCGCGCGGGCCTCGCGGTCGTAATCCGTCGGTAATGTCCGCCTGCGATGCGCGTTACTGCAACATCGTCTAGGCCACCAATATCGCTGCACGGAGCCTGATGCGAGTACTGATCGTCGACGATCATCCCATCATCATAGCTGCTTGCCAGGCCTTGTTTGCCGACGAGGCAGGCTTCATCGTCACAGGAGCGGCAGATGCGGCCAGTGGATTGGCGTCCTTTATTGCCGGACCTCCTGAGGTCTGCGCCATAGACATCAACCTGCCATCTGTCTCCGGCATGGAGCTCGCTCGACAGATCTTTGGAAGAGATGCCGAAGCGCGCATCGTGATGTTTAGCGTCAACGACGATCCTGTATTCGTGGCAACCGCGATCGACATCGGCGTCAAGGGGTACGTTTCCAAATCGCTGCGTTTTCTTTGAGGCAACACACTTTGCATCGACGCTTCCCAGTCAATGCGAAAGAGACGCCGTGTCCGCGAGACGCGGCAAGTTTCAGTGAGGGAAGACTGGCACAATCCGAAGCGGGAGTGGGCCGTCGCCGCTGATCCTTCGCCGGCGCGAAAGCGATCACCTGCCGCTCACAACCGCGATTACCATTTCAATGCCGCCGTGCGCACGGGATGGTCCCAGAGCGCGGTCGTCTCAGCATCGAGCAGGCTGACGGTGAGCGAGCACCCGGCCATGTCCAGCGAGGTGACGAAGCTGCCGACCAGCGAGCGAGCGATGCGCAAGCCGCGCTTCTCGAGCATCCGGCGCGCCGCGTTGTACATCAGATAGAGCTCGATCGTTGGCGTTCCGCCAAATCCGTTGACGAGCAGGAGGGCCTCGGCCCCGTCGCGCGCGTCGAGATCCTGCGCGATCGCCGTCGTCATCTCGTCCGCGATCGCGTCTGCCCGCTCCAGCTTGACGCGGCGGCGTCCAGGCTCGCCGTGAATGCCGACCCCCATCTCCATCTCGTCCTGGCCGAGCGAGAAGGTCGGCGTGCCCGCAGCCGGGACCGTGCAGCTCGTCAGCGCCACGCCCATCGAACGCGTGCGCACGTTGACGCGCTCGCCGAGCGCAACGCAGCCTTTGAGGTCGGCGCCCTTCTCGGCCGCCGCGCCGACGATCTTCTCCACGATGAGCGTGCCAGCCACGCCGCGACGCCCGATGCTGTGGGTCGAGTTCTCGACCGCGACGTCATCGTCGGTGACGATGGTCGCTGTGAGCCCCTCGGCGATCTCGGCCGCCATCTCGAAATTCATTCGGTCACCCGCGTAGTTCTTCACGATAAACAGCACGCCGGCCTCACCCGAAACCGCCTGAGCGGCCTCGACGATCTGGTCCGGCGTCGGCGACGTGAAGACCTGTCCCGGGCAGGCGGCGTCGAGCATGCCATAGCCGACGAAGCCCGCATGCAGCGGCTCATGCCCGCTGCCGCCGCCCGAGACGAGTGCGACCTTCTTCGGGTTCAGCTCACGGCGCCGCACGAATTTCCGCTCCGGCCCAAGCGCGACGAGATCGGCATGCGCGGCCGCAAGTCCGTCGAGGCTCTCCGCAAGCACGCCGTCGACCGAATTGATGAACTTCTTCATTGTCTCCTCCCCGCTTCTTCCCTTTGGCCTCACGCCTTATTTTTCCCGCATGATGGCAATCAAGCGCCGCGCGAATTCCTGGAGCAGCGCATCGAGCTCGGCGTTCCGCTTCGCACTGCCGAGATCTGGCAAATGCAGCGTCAAGGTCCGCTCATGCGATCCTTCGGTCAGTCGGCCGATCCGGCGCGGATGCGCGCGTGCATATGCGCGAAGAAAGGCGGTCTTCGCCTGCGGAGGGAAGTGGCAGACATCGAAGATCGTATTGAGATGTTGCACGGGTATCGGCACCGGATAGGCGGGATTGCTGATCTGGCTGACGAAGCTGCGGTTCTTCCCAATGGCATGCGCCAGACGCAGCCGCATGCCCGAGGGGCGGCTCTCCAGCACTTCCTTGAAGATGCGCTTGTAAACTGCAACAGCGCCGGCTTCTGCCGGCTCATCGATCGCCGTGTCAGTCAAGGCCCCCTCCGCTGCTCAGCCGGTCGATCGTCTGCTTGATCTGCGCGAGCGCCGATGCATTCACAGATAGCTCGCGCAAGCCGCAATTCAGCAATGCGGGAAGGCAGCGCGGATCGCTTGCCATGTCGCCGCATAGGCTGACGCTGATCGCGGCGCGCCGCCCATGCTCGGCGGTCCGCGCGATCAATTCGAGCACCGCCGGATGCAGCGGGTCCATCAAGGGGGCAAGCGCTCCATTGGAACGATCGCAGGCGAGGACATATTGCGCGAGATCGTTCGAGCCGATCGAGAAGAAGGACGTCTTGAAGCTCGTAATAGCCAGGGCCGCCGCCGGGACTTCGACCATGATTCCCAGCTCGGGAAGCATCGCGGCAATGCCGTCCGCCTGCAAGCGCTGCACGACATCGGCAAACAGCTTCCGCCCCGCCTCGAGCTCAGCCGCAGACGTGACCATCGGAAACATGACCTTGAGGTTTCCGCGCACGGCGGCCCGTGCCAGCGCGCGGAGCTGAATGGCAAAGATCTCGGGCCGGGCCAGGCAAAGCCGCAAGCCCCGAACTCCGAGGAACGGATTGGCTTCGCCGTCCAGCGTAAAGCCGGCGACCGGCTTGTCGCCGCCCGCGTCAAACGTGCGAATGGTGACCGGGCGCTGGTCGGCCCAACGCAGCACCGCATCGTAAGCCTGAAACTGTGTCTCCTCATCGGGCAAACTGCCCCTCTCCGTCAGCAGAAACTCGGTGCGCATCAGGCCGATCCCATCGGCATATTGCGCGTCGGGATGCTCGAGATCGTCGACGCGCTGGATGTTGATAAACAGCTTGATCCGCTCGCCGCGCCATGATGCGGTGGGCCGCCGCAGGATCGCACGGGCGGACGCCCTGCTCTTGCGATGGCTTTCGCGCCGCTTCTCGAACAGGCGAACCTGCTCCGCGCTGGGATCGAGCTCGAGCGTCGCGCCTTCACCATCGAGCAGCGCGTTGGCTCCGACGTCCGGAATGGCGCCGAGTTGCACGACCATGGGAATGCCCCGCGCGCGCGCCAGCATCGCGACGTGGCTCGTGGGACTGCCACGCAAGAGCGCCAGACCGCCGCCGCCGGACCAGTCGATCTCCAGGAATCGCGAGGGCGGCAGATCGTCGGCGCAGACGACGGCGCCGCTCGGAATCTCCAGCGCCGGGCCCCCATCGCCCCGCAAAATGTTGATCACGCGGTCGCGCAGGTCCGCGAGGTCCGAAGAGCGCGCCTTCAGATATTCGTCCGCGGCTGAATTGTAGTCCGCGATCTGCGCGTCGAGCGCCGAACGCCATGCGACATCCGCCGGATCGCCATCGCCAATCGATGCGAAGATCGCTTGGATGAAATCCTCATCCTCCAGCAGCGCGACCTGGAATTCGAGAATCTGTGCAGCCTCGCCGCCGGCGATCCCGGCGAGATCCGCGATCTGCCCGCTTGCCGCCTCAATCGCAGCACGAAGAGCAAGCGCCTCTTCAGCCAGGTTGCCCGCGACACGCTCGCCGTTGGTGTCCGCGCCGACCCGGACGAGCGGGCCATGGGCAAAGCCGATCGAGGCGGTTCTGCCGCGGTAGGCCAGTCCCGTCGCGCTACCCTGCATGCTGCTAAGCCCCGTCCGGAAAATCGGTTGCGATCAGGTCGACCAGCGCCGCAACGGCGGCTTCCGCATCACTGCCGGACGCCCTGATCTCGATCGTGCTGCCGTGGGCCGCACGCATCGCCATGATCTTGACCACGCTCTTGGCATTGATCCACTCGGCCGCGCCTGCGACCCGCACGGAAATCTGGGCCTGGAACTTCTTGGCGAGCTTGGTCAGCTTGACCGCGGGGCGCGCGTGCATGCCAACCGCGTGCACCAGCCGCACATTTCCGGTGAAAATCTGTCCGTCCGCTTTGTCCAGCATGCTCATCTTCCATCATCGCTTCGCCGACGTCTCAGTCGGCAGAGAGTTCCTCGGCCACGGCCTTGACCTGGGCCAGTGAGCTGCCGCCTGCGGCCTCGGTTGCCGCCATCACGGCGCCCTCGACGATCGGCGCGTTGCATACGACAACGAGATCGCGCCGCGCAGGCTCCAGCATCTCGACCGCCATTTCGCTGTTGGTTTCGGCACCGCCGAGGTCGACGAGGATTGCGACGCCCTTGGCAGACCAGGCATCATTAATGGCGTCGATGATCAGGGAGACGCTGGTGCCCAATCCGCCGTCGGGATTGCCGCCGCAAAAAGCCACCTTGACCTCGCTGCCGACCATCTGCCGCACCATGTCGGCGGTGCCCTTGGCGATGTCCTTCGAGTGCGAGACGATCACAATACCCACAGTGTCGGTCATTGCTGTCCCTCCAGGCTCGCGCAGACCGCCTGCACGAGTACGCAGCTCGAGCGGGCGCCGGGGTCGACGTGCCCGACGCTGCGTGGCCCGAGGAACGACGCCCGCCCCTTGGTGGCCTGCATCGGCGCGGTCCGCTCGACCGCCTCGGCAGCGGTGGTCCGGACGCGCGCGATTAGATCCGGCTGGCCGGCCGCCGTCTTCAGCGTTTCCAGGACGGGAACAAGCACGTCGAGCATCGTCTTCTCACCGGCCTGCGAGCGGCCACGCGCGCTCACCGCGTTCACGCCACTGCCGAAAACGTCCGCGAGGTCGTCCGGCAAGTGTTTGTCGTGCGAGAGCGCTTCGCCGGCGGCGAGGAAGAAGCTCCCGTAAAGCGGCCCGGACGCGCCGCCGACCGTCATCACCAGGGTCTTGCCGATCATCTTCAGCGCCTCGTCGAGCGGTTGCGCGGAGATCGCATCGAGCTTGCCCAGAACCGCTTCGAATCCGCGCTTCATGTTGATTCCGTGGTCACCATCGCCGATCGCCTGATCCAGGCTCGTCAGCTCCGGCGCACTGGCGATGACCTGCTCTGCGGCCACCTTGATCAACGACTTGAACGTCCCAGGTTGCAGCGACATCGACATGATCCTCTAGAGAATCATCGCGGGGATGCGTCGCCCCGCGCGATCGAAACAGAGCGGATGTACCACGTGCAATTCGACCTCCTGACCGGCCTTTAGCGGCTGCTGATGCGGATCCGCAAGCGTCACCAGCATTTCGCCCTTATAGTCCAGATGAACGTGATTCTGTTCGCCGAGGTGCTCGACCCGGTGGACGCGGCCGACCATCCGTCCGCCATTGCGCGCACCGACCTTCAGATGCTCGGTACGGATGCCGACGGTCTCCGTTTCCGGCGGCACCGACACGTCGGACAAGAGACGTGCCGGAAGGAAATTGATCTGCGGCGTACCGAGACGCGAGGCGACATAGGAGCTGGAGGGGCTTTCGTAGATCTCCCGCGGCGTGCCGAGCTGAAGGAGCTGGCCATCCTTGATCACGCCGATCCGGGAGGCCATGGTCATAGCCTCGACCTGGTCGTGGGTCACGTAAAGGATAGTCGCGCCAAGCTCGAGCTGGATCCGCTTGAGCTCGAGACGCAGCTCCGAACGGAGCTTCGCATCCAGCGACGAGAGCGGCTCGTCCATCAGGTAGATCGCGGGATCTCGAACCAATGCGCGGCCGATCGCCACCCGCTGCATCTCACCGCCGGACAGGCGGGTTGCACGGTTGTTCAGCTTGCTTGCGATATGCAGCAGCTCCGCCGTCTGTTCGACACGCTTGCGGATGATGGGCTCGGGCACGCGCCGCGCGGGCGAGCGTAGCGGGAATGCCAGATTGTCATAGACAGTGAGATGCGGATACAGCGAGTACTGCTGGAAGACGAAGGCGATATCGCGCGATCCCGGCGGATCATGCGTCACGTCATGGCCGTTAATCATGACCGAACCGGTGTCGGGGCTCTCGAGCCCGGTGATCAGCCGCAGCGTCGTGGTCTTGCCGGCGCCGCTCGGCCCAAGCAGGACCAGGAATTCCCCGTCATTGATCGCCAGCGAGAGCTCGCGCACCGCCTCTATTGTGCCGAAGCGCTTGCTGATGTTGCGCAGACTGACGTCAGCCATGGCGCGGGCTCCCCTCATTGGCGGTCCGGATCGCCATGCCACTGCCAACATCGAACAACGCCAGTCGTTCGGAATGGAATTCGAGACCGACCGTCTCGCCGATCCGCACCGACGCGCTGGAGGGCAGCCGGGCAGCGACGCGTCCATGCGCCGTGTCGACCGTGACGATCTGCGTCGTGCCGAGATATTCTGCGCCGAACACCTCGCCGCGGACGGGTGCTGCATCGGCGAAACGGATATGCTCCGGGCGTATCCCGAGCGCCAGCGGGGCGCTCGCGCGATCCTCGCGGATCTCAGGGACCGCGATGCTGGCATCATGGAAGGCGATGGCCCGATCTCCGGATCGTAGGCCGCCCTCAAAGCGCAAGAAGTTCATCGACGGCGAGCCGATGAAATCGGCCACGAACATGCTCGCGGGCCGGTCATAGATCTCCTGCGGCGAGCCGATCTGTTCGACGCGCCCCTTGTTCATGACGGCAATCCGGTCCGCCATTGACATCGCCTCGAGCTGGTCATGTGTCACGTAGACCGTAGTTGCACCAATGCGATCATGGAGGTCGCGAAGCTCGCCGCACATCAGATGCCGAAACTCGGCGTCGAGCGCCCCGAGCGGCTCGTCCATCAGGAAGGCCTTGGGCCGCCGGACCATAGCGCGCCCCAGCGCCACGCGCTGGCGGTCGCCACCCGACAGCTTTGACGTCTTGCTCGACAGGAGACGCTCGATCCGCAGGAGCCGCGCCGTCTCCTGCACGCGCTCGCGGACCGCACGCCGGCCCATGCCCTGGCACCTCAGGGGAAAGCCGATATTGTCGGCAACATTCATGTGCGGATAGAGCGCGAAAAGCTGGAAGACGAAGGCGATGTCGCGGGCCGCGGCACGGCGGAACGTCACGTCCTCGCCGTCGAGCAGGACCTTGCCCTCGGTCGGCAGCTCGAGGCCCGCAATCATGCGCAGCGTGGTCGTCTTGCCACAGCCGGAGGGCCCGAGCATCGCGAAAAAGGTGCCGTCGTCGATCGTGAAGTTCGAGCCTTGCACGGCCGTGAACTGATCGAACGACTTGCGCAGGTTTTCGACGCGAATTTGTGCCATGTTGACCGCCCTATTCCGGAAAATGGCTCACGATCACGTAGCCGACCGTGCCGATGAGGATCGTCACGAAGGAATAGCTGTACAGATCAATCGTCCAGGGCTGCACCAGCATGATGATGCCGCCTCCGATCAGGGTCATCGCGCCGGCCTCCCAAGGCCCACGACGGAACCAGCGAGACACTCCGCCCTTGGCAACCGCAGAACCGCTCATTTGCGCACAGCTCCGAATGTGATGCCGCGCAACAGGTGTTTGCGCAACAACACGGTGAACAGGACGATCGGGACAACGAACAGCGTGGTCGCGGCAGCCACCGCCGGCCAATCCTGCCCGCCCTCGCCGATGATGAATGGGATGAATGGCGGCATGGTCTGCGCTTCGCCGCTCGTCAGGAGAACCGCGAAGGCGTATTCGTTCCACGAGAAGATCAGGCAGAAGATCGCGGTTGCCGCAATTCCCGTGACGGCCTGCGGCAATACCACCTTGCGCAGGGCCTGGAGTCGCGTGTAGCCGTCGACGAGAGCGGCCTCCTCATACTCGCGCGGGATCTCGTCGATGAACCCCTTGAGCAGCCAGACCGCGAGCGAGACGTTCACGGCGGTGTAGAGCAGGATCATTCCGAGCCTGGTGTCGGTCAGATTGAGCTGGCGGTACATCAAATAGATCGGGATCGCGACCGCGACCGGCGGCATCATTCGCGTCGAGAGGATGAAGAACAGCAGGTCGTCAGCCAGGGGAATGCGAAAGCGCGAAAAAGCGTAGGCCGCGAGCGTGCCCAGAAACACGGCCAGGAACGTCGAGCCGAACCCGATGATCAGCGAGTTCACGAAGCGCGGCACGACCTTCGATGGTCCGGCAACGACCATGTCCCGCTGGCGCACGAGCTTGTCATACCACGTCTCCGGCGGCGGCAGCTTGGCGATGAAGTCCGGCGTCTGGCGGGTGCGCACGGTGAAAAGGTTGACATAGCCTTCGAGGGTCGGCTCGAAGAGCACCTTGGGCGGATAGGCGATGGCGTCGCTCTGCGACTTGAATGCGGTAGCGACGATCCAGAGTAGCGGCAGGATCGTGATCACGGCATAGAGAATGACGAGGCCACCTGCCACGGCCTTCGAACGCGGCGAGGCTTCGACGATGGAATGAGCGGTGGACTTGGCCAGGACTGACTTGGCGAGTGCAGCGGTCATCGTTGCTTCACCTTGTTGAGCGCTTTGACGTAGATGTTGGCGGCACCGAACACGGTCACGAACAGGATGATGGCGAGCGCAGAGGAATAGCCGGTGCGCCATTTCTCGAATGCCGCGCGCTTCAGCGTGATCGACACGAGCTCCGTGGTCGATCCCGGGCCTCCCGACGTCAGGAGGTTGACCATGTCGAACATCTTGAAGTTCTCGATTGCGCGGAACAGCACGGCGAGCATCAGGAACGGCACCGTCATCGGCAGCGTGATCGACCAGAATTGCCGCCACGGCGAGGCGCGATCGACCTCGGCCGCCTCATAGATGTAGTGGGGAATGGAGCGAAGCCCGGCGAGGCAGATCAGCATGACGTAAGGCGCCCACATCCAGGTGTCGACCAGTACGATGGTCCAGGACGCGAGCGAGACCTGTCCAGTCATGCTGAACGAGCTCGGCGGCACCCCCGTGAACAGGCTGATCACGTAGTTGAAGGGCCCGATCTGCGGCTGCAGCAGCAGCGTCCAGAAGTTGCCGACCACCGCCGGCGACAACATCATCGGCAGCAGGATGATCGTGGTCCAGAAGCTGTGACCGCGAAACTGGCGGTTGATCAACAGCGCCAGGCCATAGCCGATGACCACCTGTAGTGCCACAGACCAAATCACGAATTGCGCCGTGGTCTGGAGCCGGAACCAGACGTCCTCGTCGGTGAGGATGTCGGTGAAATTGTCGAGCCCGACGAACCGCAGCGGCAGATAGGACATGCTGAGGTTGAGGCTGGTGAAGGACAGCCGGATCATCCACACCAGCGGAAAGATGTTGATCGCCAGCAACAGCGCGATCGTCGGCGCAACGAACAGCCACGCAATGCTGCGGTCGGAAAGGCCGCGCACGCGCCGTGCGTCGCGAGATTTGGCGGGCTCGCTCATGCCGGCAATCGTAGCATCATCAGGTTGAAGGATCGTCGTCATCTGGTCCATCGGCTGGCTGGTTCGGTTTCCCCGGGGGACACCCCCGGGGAAACCGGTTCAGTTGATGCGAGCGCCGCGCCTATTGCGACGCGACCTGCTTGCCCTGCTCCTTGAAGACCTTGGTCCAATCCTTGACCAGGAGATCGAGCGCCTGCTGCGCGGTACCCTTGTCGGCGACGACGTAATCGTGCACCCGCTTCTGCATGTCGAGTAGCAGTTGCGCGTAGGACGGCTCGGCCCAGAAGTCCTTCACGATTCCCATCGACTCCAAGAATTGCGGCGCGAACGCCGCGCTCTTCGGGAAGTCGGGCGCATCGACCACCGCTTTCAGGGCCGAGTAGCCGCCGAGCTGCCACCATTTCTGCTGCACAGCGGGCTGCGCGAACCATTTGATATAGGCGAGCGCGTCGTCCTTGCGGTCGGAGGTCGCCACCACGGAGATGCCCTGTCCACCAAGCTGCGTGAAGTGTCCATTCGGGCCGGCTGGATTGACGAAGAATCCGATCTTGTCGCCGCCGACATTCGGATCCTTGTAGAGGCCGGGGAAGAAGGCGAACCAGTTCATCTGCATCGCCACCTGGCCGGACTTGAAGGCATCGAGCCCCTCCTGCATGTAGGCGTTGGTCATGCCCGGCGCGGTGCAGCACTTGTAAAGTTCCTTGTAGAACTCGAGCCCCTTGGCCGCCTCGGGTGAATTGACGACGCCCTGCATCTGATACGGCTTCTTTGGATTGTCGTAGCTGAAGCCGTAATTGTAGAGCACGTTGGTCACGCCCATGGTGATGCCTTCCGAGCCGCGCTCGGTGAAGATATAGGCGCCATAGACCTTCTTGCCGTCGATCTCGCGGCCCTGGAAGAACTCCGCAATCTGCTTCAACTCGTCATAAGTTTTCGGCGGCGCCAGGTCGCGGCCGTACTTTGCCGTAAAGGCGGACTGAATCTCGGGCCGCGAGAACCAATCCTTGCGGTAGGTCCAGCCTACCGCATCGGCCATAGCCGGCAGCGCCCAATAGTTCGGCGAGTTCTTCGGCCACTGCGAGTAGCCGACGACCGTCGCCGGGACGAAGTCGTCCATCGATATCTTCTCCTTGTCGAAGAAATCGTTGAGCTTGACGTACCACTTGTTCTCGGCGGAGCCGCCGATCCACTGGCTATCGCCGATGATCAGGTCGCAGAGCTTGCCTTGGGAGTTGAGCTCGTTGAGGAAGCGATCGGCATAGCTCGTCCACGGGACGAACTCGTATTTCATCTCAATGCCGGATTGCTTGGTAAAGTCCTTGCCGAGCTCGACCAGCGCATTGGCCGGATCCCATGCCGCCCAGCACAGCGTAAGCTGCTTGCCCTGAGCTGCGGCTTCGCCTCCGCCAAATATCCCCAGCAGCGCCGTCCCGAGGACCGTGGTTGCCGCCGAGCTTCTTAGCCAATTGAATGTCCGCATATCCGTTTCCTCTCTCGTTGAAGCATCCAACCCGCTCGGCGCTCCCTGCCGGAACGACGCCAAGATCCTGAAACCGAGTTTGAGGAGCGATGAGTGGAGAACGAGACGAACCATTTCCGGAAACGGGTCCGGAAGGGCTTGGGCTCCTCCCACACATCGGCTCGATGCGTGATGTTTAGTTTTTTTGTAGGACTAAACGTATTACTAAATTTTGGAAGCCGTCAAGCCGGTTTGTCGCTAGCCTGGCGAAAAGATTCGCGACGTTCGCGCGCGCAAGCGGGATGTTCGCAGCGCAGCAAAATTCCTGGATTTTGTCAAAAGCTTCGATTGCCGATCTGGCGCCGCGGAGCAATCCAGCCCGCCTGGATAACCGGCGAGCCAGAAGTTGGCCATCGCCAAGCATGTTTAGCAAATGGCTTTACTGAACGTTCAACAAAGCGATTAAGAGCGTGAGCAGTCTCCTCATCGGCCGAAGTCTGCCATCGCCGCGGACCACACCTGTTTCGCCCCAGAAACGACCTCGCCAAAGCGCAGCTAACGCGATCGAACTCAAGCATGGGTGCAGCGAGTTCGACCAGCGGGGCTGCACGGAGCGAGATGAGAGGGTGGCGCCTCATGTTTCCAGCAACTGGTGCTGATCGTCAGCACTCACCTATCTCCCCTGCCCTCGGAAACAATGGGCATGCTCTTCCGCCGACCCGAGGCAGCCCAATCTCATCTCACGAGGTCTGCTCACATTGGCTGTGTCGAGATTTTTCTTGATCTCCCGGTGCATACGCCGCCTTCCAAGCAATTGAAGAACTTGAACTCTCGCTCCAATCGATCATGGGCCGATTTGAGCTAGGTACAGCAACACACTAGCAACTTGTCAGGCTTGGCTCGATTTGTGCCAAGTTAGGCAACTGATCGCATGACGGCCTGTTTCGGCCGCGGTGCGACGGACCGAGTGGCGAATGAAGCCGGCGCATGAAGTCGGCCGTTGCCGTCCTCGGGAGACACCGGCGCGTCGCTGTGCCTCGCCGAGATGTTGACGATCTCCAGCGAGGTGTCGCGGTACATATCGGCGAAAACCGACAGCGTAGTTTCGACCTTGAGCCAGCGGTCCTGCCGCACCGCGCCTGCTGCGGCCCTGCTGCGCCTCGATGACGCCGTCGGCTGAAAGCAGCTCGACGGCCTGCCGGATCGTGACGCGTGACACGCCGAACTCCGCGGCCAGCTCCTCGTTGACCGGGAAGCGAAAGCCTTGGGGCCGGATGCCATGCTTAGACCGAGCAAGACTAAGAAGCCGGCACTTAGTCTTGCTGACCCCGGGCGGCAAAGAAGCGCCAATTAACGATCTGCGAAGTCATCGATAATGTGCCGCAGGTGCGGTCGATCAGCATGCGCAACCGTAGTGTTACGTGGTCCCGACGGAGTACCCCTCTTGGGCCGTTGCCCCGACCGAGATTCCTAGCGAGCATCGCGATGTACGAGAAGCAGGAGCTGCGCGATTGCTCGTCTCACATTTCAAACGAATCGCCGACGCGGGGATGCGCACAGCGTTTTCCAGCCGGATTGGGATTCTTACGCTGATCCATACTGCGAACGCCCCTGTGCCGCGGGCGACTGTCGGGTTCGATCTCTGAAGGGACCTTACTAAAGCAAGAAACGTTATTGGAAAATCATAAGCCGTGCGCGGTCGTCAGGAGGCCGAGCACGAACGGGGCAGGAGTTAATGGCGTCGGGATCTTTTCACAACAGGCCAGAGTTTCTTCTGGCGGCGGCGCGTAGGCGCTGAACGGGCGCTCATTGCCGGCGCTCTCCTGTGAGTTGCTCTTCGAATGCGATTGCACCTGCTCTGCATCGGCAGAGTGGAGTGTGTTGTGAGCAGCGCCTTATTCACCTCGACGTCTTTACGAGCCGCCGGCTGGTCTGAAACTAATTCTCGCCTCAAGGACAATTCGAGTTCATCTCGACCATCGGATCTTTCGGTCGAGCTGTCTATGGCAGTTGCGATTGCCTCCCGGGTGACGGCGGCTCCGGTGATCGATTCAACCGATCTGCAGACCTCGTCGAGCGACGGCGCACCTTCGCTATCTCCTCGTCAGGACACGACTGCAGAGTTCTGGGCCGCTTCAAGGTCGCCCGAATCCGTCACGTTGCTCACCCGTGTTCGGGTTGCTCCCAAATGACTTTCATATTCTACGCGTTTTGAGGTCGAAGACATGGCTACTCAGGCAACCGGCGGCGGCAGCACCACTTCATTCTCCAACACACCTCAAGCGACGAACGATATTTTTACGAGTGGCCTGACCGCCGCCGGTGTATCCATTTCGCTGACGGAGGATAACCTTCAGCCTGTCTTTTTCGATGTCATGGGAAATGACCTTGGGGGCAATGCCAAGACCCTCTTTTCCATCGACAACGGCATTAATAACAGCGGCGCCATGAGCGGCTATAGTGCGGCTGATTTGCTGACTCAGGATACCGCACGCGTCGAAGCCACCAGCAGCGATACAAGCTTGAATGGCGCAAAAATCTGGATCACGGCGGATGGTAAAGTCGGGTATGACGCGTCAGCATTAAGCGCTCAAGTCGCTGCCCTGTCAGCAGGGGATTTTTTTACAGATTCATTCATTTACGCTATCCGACTTGGCAATGGGACGCTGAGCTGGGCGACCGCCACAGTGAGAATTGCCGGGGTCAACGATGGCCCCGTTGCAGCGGCCGACACAAGTGCGGTGAAGGAAGACACCGCGCCGAATTCAGTCAGCGGCAACGTACTCATCAACGATACCGACGCCGATACGCACGACAGTCATAGCGTCACGGCCATCAACGGCTCTGCCACCAAGGTCGGTGCTGATGTGGTCGGCACCTACGGCACGCTGCACCTCAACTCCGATGGCACGTACACCTATACGCTCAACAATGCCCAGGCCAATGTGCAAGCGTTAGCGGCAGACCAGCTGGTTTACGACACTTTCAGCTACACCAATTCCGACAATCATGGCGGCTCGTGCACTGCCAACCTGACCATCACGGTTACCGGCACCAATGATGCGCCGGTGATCACCTCGTCGGCGCAGAGCGGCCTGGCGGCGGAGTGGGCGGATCTGTCGGCGGCCGAAGGGTCCAACACGCCGCATACCGCCTCCGGCGCGGTGACCTTCACCGACGTCGACACGCTCGACAGCCACACTGCGAGCTTCGCTCCCCAGGGCGGCGGCTATCTCGGCAGCTTCACGCTCAATACCACCAACCACGATACCGGCAATGGCGGCTCGATCGGCTGGAGCTTCTCGGTTGCCGACGGCGCCATCGATTATCTGCAGGCCGGCCAAACCCTGACCCAGAAATACGACGTGACGATCTCGGATGGCCACGGTGGCACCGCGGTGCAGACCGTGACAGTGACGATTGTCGGCACCAACGATGCGCCGGCGATTATCTCGTCGGCGCAGAGCGGCCTGGCGACGGAGTGTGCGGATATGTCGGCGGCCGAGGCGGCCAACACACCGCATACCGCCTCCGGCGCCGTGGCCTTCACCGACGTCGACACGCTCGACAGCCATACCGCGAGCTTCGCGCCGCAGGGCGGCGGCTACCTCGGCAGTTTCACGCTCGATACCACCAACCACGACACCGGCAATGGCGGCGCGATCGGCTGGAGCTTCTCGATCGCCGACGGCGCCGTCGATTATCTGCAGGCTGGCCAAACGCTGACTCAGAAGTACGACGTGACGATCTCGGACGGCCACGGTGGCACCGCGGTGCAGACCGTGACAGTGACGATTGTCGGCACCAATGACGCCCCGGTGATCACCAGCGCCACGCAGTCCGGCACCGTGTCGGAAGGCGACGACCTCCCGGCCGCAGCGCACACCGCAACCGGCCACGTCACCTTCTCCGACGTCGATGCCAGCGACACCCACACCCACTCGGTCAGCGTCGCTGCCGCCCACGGCACCGCCACCGTCGATCCCGACGGCACCTGGCATTACACCGTGCTCGACAGCGGCGCCGTCGACGCGCTCGCCGCCGGCGAGCATCTCGCCGACAGCTTTACGGTCGAGGTCGACGACCACCATGGCGGTCTCGCCACCCAGGTCGTGTCGATCGACATCACCGGCACCAATGACGCGCCGATGATCACCAGGGCTGCGCAGTCCGGCACCGTGTCCGAAGGCGACGACCTCCCGGCCGCAGCGCAGACCGCCACCGGCCAGGTCAGCTTCTCCGACGTCGATGCCAGCGACACCCACACGCTCTCGGTCAGCGTCGCCGCCGCCCATGGCACCGCCACCGTCGACCCCGATGGCACCTGGCATTACACCGTGCTCGACAGCGGCGCCGTCGACGCGCTCGCCGCCGGCGAGCATCTCGCCGACAGCTTTACGGTCGAGGTCGACGACCACCATGGCGGTCTCGCCACCCAGGTCGTGTCGATCGACATCACCGGCACCAATGACGCGCCGATGATCACCAGCGCTGCGCAGTCCGGCACCATGTCCGAAGGCGACGACCTCCCGGCCGTGGCCCAGACCGCCACCGGCCAGGTCAGCTTCTCCGACGTCGATGCTAGCGACACCCACACGCTGTCGGTCAGCGTCGCCGCCGCCCACGGCACCGCCACCGTCGATCCCGACGGCACCTGGCATTACACTGTGCTCGACAGCGGCGCGGTCGATGCGCTCGCCGTCGGCGAGCATCTCGCCGACAGTTTTACGGTCGAGGTCGACGACCACCATGGCGGTCTCGCCACGCAGCAGGTCACGATCGACATCACCGGCACCAACGATGCGCCGGTCATCACCTCGTCGGCGCAGTCCGGCACTGTGTCGGAAGGCGACGACCTCCCGGCCGCGGCCCAGACCGCCATCGGCCAGGTCAGCTTCTCCGACGTCGATGCCAGCGACACCCACACGCTCTCGGTCAGCGTCGCCGCCGCCCATGGCACCGCCACCGTCGACCCCGATGGCACCTGGCATTACACCGTGCTCGACAGCGGCGCCGTCGACGCGCTCGCCGCAGGCGAGCATCTCGCCGACAGCTTTACGGTCGAGGTCGACGACCACCATGGCGGCCTCGCCACCCAGCAGGTCACGATCGACATCACCGGCACCAACGATGCGCCGGTCGCGGTGGCCGACACCAACAGCGGTCTGGAAGACAGCACCATCACCGGCACCGTCGCGAGCAACGACAGCGACGTCGATGACGGCGCCACTCTGAGCTACAGCCTCGATGCGGCGGTCGCCGGCCTGGCACTGAACCCGGACGGCAGCTACAGCCTCGATGCCGGCAATGCGGCCTACCAGCACCTGGCGCAGGGCGCCACCACCGACGTGGTGGCGAACTACACCGTCACCGACGAGCACGGCGCGACCTCGAACTCGACGCTGACGATCACGCTGACCGGCACCAACGACGCCCCGGTCGCGGTGGCGGACACCGACAGCGGCCTGGAAGACAGCACCATCACCGGCACGGTCGCGAGCAACGACAGCGACGTCGATGACGGCGCCACTCTGAGCTACAGCCTCGATGCGGCGGTGACCGGGCTGACGCTGAACCCGGACGGCAGCTACAGCCTCGATGCCGGCAATGCCGCCTACCAGCACCTGGCGCAGGGCGCCACCACCGACGTGGTGGCGAACTACACCGTCACCGACGAGCATGGCGCGACCTCGAGCGCGACGCTGACCATCACGCTGACCGGCACCAACGACGCCCCGGTCGCGGTGGCGGACACCGACAGCGGCCTGGAAGACAGCACCATCACCGGCACGGTCGCGAGCAACGACAGCGACGTCGATGACGGCGCCACTCTGAGCTACAGCCTCGATGCGGCAGTCGCCGGCCTGACGCTGAACCCGGACGGCAGCTACAGCCTCGATGCCGGCAATGCGGCCTACCAGCACCTGGCGCAGGGCGCCACCACCGACGTGGTGGCGAACTACACCGTCACCGACGAGCACGGCGCGACCTCGAGCTCGACGCTGACCATCACGCTGACCGGCACCAACGATGCTCCGGTTGCGGTAGCCGATACCAACAGCGGCAGTGAGGACAGCACCATCACCGGCACCGTCGCGAGCAATGACAGCGACATCGATGACGGCGCGGTCCTGACCTACGCGCAGACCAGCGCGGTCGCCGGCCTGGCACTGAACCCGGACGGCAGCTACAGCCTCGATGCCGGCAACGCCGCCTACCAGCATCTGGCGCAGGGCGCCACCACCGACGTGGTGGCGAACTACACCGTCACCGACGAGCACGGCGCGACCTCGAACTCGTCGCTGACGATCACGCTGAGCGGCACCAACGACGCCCCGGTCGCGGTGGCGGACACCGACAGCGGCCTGGAAGACAGCACCATCACCGGCACCGTCGCGAGCAATGACAGCGACGTCGATGACGGCGCGGTCCTGACCTACGCGCAGACCAGCGCGGTCGCCGGCCTGGCACTGAACCCGGACGGCAGCTACAGCCTCGATGCCGGCAATGCCGCCTACCAGCATCTGGCGCAGGGCGCCACCACCGACGTGGTGGCGAACTACACCGTCACCGACGAGCACGGCGCGACCTCGAACTCGACGCTGACCATCACGCTGAGCGGCACCAACGACGCCCCGGTCGCGGTGGCGGACACCGACAGCGGCCTGGAAGACAGCACCATCACCGGCACGGTCGCGAGCAACGACAGCGACGTCGATGACGGCGCGATCCTGACCTACGCGCAGACCAGCGCAGTCGCCGGCCTGGCACTGAACCCGGACGGCAGCTACAGCCTCGATGCCGGCAATGCCGCCTACCAGCATCTGGCGCAGGGCGCCACCACCGACGTGGTGGCGAACTACACCGTCACCGACGAGCACGGCGCGACCTCGAACTCGACGCTGACCATCACGCTGAGCGGCACCAACGACGCCCCGGTCGCGGTGGCGGACACCGACAGCGGCCTGGAAGACAGCACCATCACCGGCACGGTCGCGAGCAATGACAGCGACGTCGATGACGGCGCCATTCTGAGCTACAGCCTCGATGCGGCGGTGACCGGGCTGACGCTGAACCCGGACGGCAGCTACAGCCTCGATGCCGGCAATGCCGCCTACCAGCATCTGGCGCAGGGCGCCACCACCGACGTGGTGGCGAACTACACCGTCACCGACGAGCACGGCGCGACCTCGAACTCGACGCTGACGATCACGCTGACCGGCACCAACGACGCCCCGGTCGCGGTAGCCGATACCAACAGCGGCCTGGAAGACAGCACCATCACCGGCACCGTCGCGAGCAACGACAGCGACGTCGATGACGGCGCCACTCTGAGCTACAGCCTCGATGCGGCGGTCGCCGGCCTGGCACTGAACCCGGACGGCAGCTACAGCCTCGATGCCGGCAATGCGGCCTACCAGCACCTGGCGCAGGGCGCCACCACCGACGTGGTGGCGAACTACACCGTCACCGACGAGCACGGCGCGACCTCGAACTCGACGCTGACGATCACGCTGACCGGCACCAACGACGCCCCGGTCGCGGTGGCGGACACCGACAGCGGCCTGGAAGACAGCACCATCACCGGCACGGTCGCGAGCAACGACAGCGACGTCGATGACGGCGCCACTCTGAGCTACAGCCTCGATGCGGCAGTCGCCGGCCTGACGCTGAACCCGGACGGCAGCTACAGCCTCGATGCCGGCAATGCGGCCTACCAGCACCTGGCGCAGGGCGCCACCACCGACGTGGTGGCGAACTACACCGTCACCGACGAGCACGGCGCCAGCGCCCCCTCGACGCTGACCATCACGCTGACCGGCACCAACGACGCCCCGGTTGCGGTGGCGGACACCGACAGCGGCCTGGAAGACAGCACCATCACCGGCACGGTCGCGAGCAATGACAGCGACGTCGATGACGGCGCCATTCTGAGCTACAGCCTCGATGCGGCGGTCGCCGGCCTGGCACTGAACCCGGACGGCAGCTACAGCCTCGATGCCGGCAATGCCGCCTACCAGCATCTGGCGCAGGGCGCCACCACCGACGTGGTGGCGAACTACACCGTCACCGACGAGCACGGCGCGACCTCGAGCTCGACGCTGACCATCACGCTGACCGGCACCAACGATGCTCCGGTTGCGGTAGCCGATACCAACAGCGGCAGTGAGGACAGCACCATCACCGGCACCGTCGCGAGCAACGACAGCGACGTCGATGACGGCGCCACTCTGAGCTACAGCCTCGATGCGGCAGTCGCCGGCCTGACGCTGAACCCGGACGGCAGCTACAGCCTCGATGCCGGCAATGCGGCCTACCAGCACCTGGCGCAGGGCGCCACCACCGACGTGGTGGCGAACTACACCGTCACCGACGAGCACGGCGCGACCTCGAGCTCGACGCTGACCATCACGCTGACCGGCACCAACGATGCTCCGGTTGCGGTAGCCGATACCAACAGCGGCAGTGAGGACAGCACCATCACCGGCACCGTCGCGAGCAATGACAGCGACGTCGATGACGGCGCGGTCCTGACCTACGCGCAGACCAGCGCGGTCGCCGGCCTGGCACTGAACCCGGACGGCAGCTACAGCCTCGATGCCGGCAACGCGGCCTACCAGCACCTGGCGCAGGGCGCCACCACCGACGTGGTGGCGAACTACACCGTCACCGACGAGCATGGCGCGACCTCGAGCGCGACGCTGACCATCACCCTGACCGGCACCAACGACGCCCCGGTTGCGGTGGCGGACACCGACAGCGGCCTGGAAGACAGCACCATCACCGGCACGGTCGCGAGCAATGACAGCGACGTCGATGATGGCGCCACTCTGAGCTACAGCCTCGATGCGGCAGTCGCCGGCCTGACGCTGAACCCGGACGGCAGCTACAGCCTTGACGCGGCCAATGCCGCCTACCAGCACCTGGCGCAGGGCGCCACCACCGACGTGGTGGCGAACTACACCGTCACCGACGAGCACGGCGCCAGCGCCCCCTCGACGCTGACCATCACGCTGACCGGCACCAACGACGCCCCGGTGCTGAACGCCAATGGTGGATCGCTGCCTTACACCGAGAACCAGGCGGCGACGGCGATCAACACCGTACTAACGGCGTCGGATGTCGATAGTGCGAATCTGACCGGGGCGACGGTGTCGATCACGGCCAACTTCACGTCCGGCCAGGATGTGCTCGGCTTCAGCAATCAGAACGGCATCACAGGCAGCTACAACGCATCGACCGGCGTGCTGACGCTGACCGGTTCTGCGACTGTCGCCCAGTACCAGGCGGCGCTGGAGTCGGTGACATACTTCAATTCGAGCGACAACCCGTCGGGTACGACCCGCACCATCAGCTATCAGGTTGATGACGGCCAGACGGCAAACCACGCCAGCAACAGTGTGACTTCGACAGTGGCGGTGACGCCGGTCAACGATGCGCCAGTGGTCGTCGCTGGTCATACGCTGAACTACACCGAAAACCAGGCCGCCACCGCGATCGACCCGGCGCTGACGCTGTCCGACGTCGACAGTGCCAATCTGTCCTCGGCGACGGTGCAGATCACCGGCAACTACGTCACCGGCCAGGACGTGCTGGGCTTCACCAACCAGAACGGCATCACCGGATCGTTCAACGCGGCGACCGGGACGCTCACCTTGACCGGTTCATCCAGCGTCGCGAACTACCAGACCGCGCTGGACTCGGTGACCTACCTCAACACCAGTGACAACCCGTCGGGCGTGGCCCGCACGGTCACCATCATCACCAATGACGGGACTGCCAACAGCGTCGCCGTGACCGACACGATCAACGTGACACCGGTCAACGATGCGCCGGTGGTCGTCGCTGGTCATACGCTGAGCTACACGGAAAACCAGGCCGCCACCGCGATCGACCCTGCGCTGACGGTGTCCGACGTCGACAGTGCCAATCTGGCCTCGGCGACGGTGCAGATCACCGGCGACTACGTCACCGGCCAGGACGTGCTGGGCTTCACCAACCAGAACGGCATCACCGGATCGTTCAACGCGGCGACCGGGACGCTCACCTTGACCGGTTCATCCAGCGTCGCGAACTACCAGACCGCGCTGGACTCGGTGACCTACCTCAACACCAGTGACAACCCGTCGGGCGTGGCCCGCACGGTCACCATCATCACCAATGACGGGACTGCCAACAGCGTGGCCGTGACCGACACGATCAATGTGACGCCGGTCAACGATGCGCCGGTGGGCGTCAACGACACCGGCTCGGCCACCGAGGCGGGCGGCACCGGCAATGGCACCGCGGGCTCGAACGCGACCGGCAACGTGCTGACCAACGATACAGACGTCGACAACACCAACGCATCTCTGGTGGTATCGGCGATCCGCACTGGGGCGGTCGAAGGCTCCGACACGGCCGGCACGCTAGGCTCCAGCCTAGTGGGTGCACACGGCACGCTGACGCTCAACGCCAACGGCTCCTACACCTATGTTGTGAATGACAGCGACTCGGCGGTGCAGGCGCTCAACAGCGGCCAGACCATTACCGACAGCTTCAATTATGCCGTAAAGGACCCGGGCAATCTCACCGACACCGCGGTGCTCACGGTCACCATCAACGGCGCCAACGATGCGCCGGTGAATACGGTGCCCGGTACGCAGGAGGTGGTACAAAATACCAACGTGACATTCAATGGCGCCAAACTCATCTCAATCTCGGACGTTGACGTAGGCGCTGGGACCGAGACAGTGACGCTGTCGGTCGCGCACGGCACGCTGACGCTATCGGGCACCACCGGCCTCTCGTTCACCACCGGCGACGGTACGACCGACGCGACCATGACCTTCTCCGGCACGGCGGCGAACATCAACAACGCCTTGAATGGTCTTCTCTACAATCCAACCGACACTTTCGTCGGCGCCGATACTTTGACGATCACGACGACGGATCAGGGTGGATTGAGCGATAGCGACACCGTTACCATCAATCAGGACAGCCCTAACCCGGGTACGCTGACGACGAGTTCGACCGACGTCATCTTCTACGCCAGCGGCACGAACACGGTAAATGCAACCAATCTGACCTTGAACGGTACAGATAGCATCACCGGCGGAACCGGCACGGACACGCTCATCGTCACCGGCGGCTCCCCTGGACCATTCACATTTGGGAATGGCGTGGGAAACCTCTTTCTCACAAATTTTGAAGTTTTCAAACTGGTCGACACCAACAGCGGAAATCATACCGACAACGTAACGTTCCTTTCGACTTTCCAAAATAATGGGGCACTGACCGTCGACGCGACTGGTATCGGTGGCAATGGAAAGCTCAATTTGGATGCAAGCGCAGTCACGTCCGGAGCTTTCATTGTTATCGGCGGAGACAGTGACGACACTCTCAAGACTGGTTCCGGCGACGACACCCTCACCGGCGGCTTGGGTAACGACACCCTTACCGGTGGTGCTGGCAACGACACGTTCAACGTCAATTCTGGCACTGACAGCGTCACCGATCTTTCAGGGAATGATGTCCTTGTCATAAGCGCAGGGGCCACGGCCAACGCTACCGTCACTGCAGCCTTTACGGCCACGTCATCGACCAGCAACGCTGGTACGGCAAACCTGAGCAGCAACGGCTTTGCCGTTGACTTGAGCGCGGCGACCGGCGCCAACGGCTTTACAGTCACCAACACCGGCGCAGCGGCGGCCATCACCGGTTCAGCACAGAATGACGCGCTGATCGGCGGCTCCGGAAATGACACGCTTGCCGGCGGCTCCGGCGCCGACAGCATTACTGGAGGCAGCGGCGCTGATACAATGACCGGCGGAGCCGGTAGCGACACGTTTGTCATTAACAGCGGACAATCTCTCGGCACCGTTGGGGGCTCCGGGGATGCCGGCACGATTTCCGGCTATGACGCGATCAACGACTTCGCCACGACCGGCACCAACGACATCCTTGATCTGCCGGTCACCAACGTGACGGCCAATACTGCCGGCACTAACGGTACTGACTCCACGTTGACCATTTCCGGTCAGACGGTGAAATCGCATGCCATCACGAACGGCGTCATCACATTCGATGATGCCAATGCCTTTGCGTCAGCACTAACCCTGACGTCCACCGCTAACGTCGCAGCCGTCGTGCAGTACCTTCACAACAACGATATAGCCACCGGCGCCGGCGCAGCGGTTGCTTTTGTCGCGAACATCGCCGGAACTGCCCATAGCTATGTCTTTGAGCAGGTCGGCACAACTCCGAACGCCGCTAACGACATCCTGGTCGATCTCGTAGGGGTCACCCTGACCAACATCAGTCAGGCACATCTCGCTCCCGCAGGCATTGCCGGCGAAGCCATCAACCTTGGACTGACAAACCCGGTGGATCACGTTGGCACGGTCAGCGTCAGCGTCAGTGGCATTCCGGCGGGTTGGACGCTGAGCGAGGGCACCGACAACGGCGATGGGACCTGGTCGGTGCAGACAAACGATGTCACCGCACTCACTATCACCACGCTTGATGATTACGCGGGCGCGGTGTCGCTGCATATATCGCAAACTTGGACGGATTCTACGGGCGGCACCGGGTTGGCCATGATCGCCGACAACGTCGAAGCCTATGGACAAGGCTCCCCAATCTTCGCGCTCTCAGGCGACGACAACCTGACCGGCTCCACCGGCGACGACTTGTTCGTGTTCTCCCAGCCGATCGGGCATGACGTGATCTACAGCTTCGACGCTGCCTCGGATCAGATCGATCTGATCGGCTACGCCAACTTCACCGGTTTTGGCGACATCCAGGCGCACATGGCCAACGATGCTGCCGGGGATGCAGTGATCACGCTCGCCGATGGCCAGTCGATCACACTGAACGGGGTCGATGCGTCTTCGCTCACTGCTGATGACTTCGTCTTCGATCACACGCCGGTCACCGAGAATCCAGGCCACATGGTGATCAGCGACGGGGCGATCCTGCCGCTATCCGGCATCATCGACAACACCGGCACCATTGAGTTGAACTCAACCGGAAACGAGGCCGATCTGCAGTTGATCGAGCTTGGCATCACCCTGCAGGGCGGCGGCCATGTTGAACTTACCGACAGCAGCGAGAACGTGATCACCGGAACGGTCGCGGACGTCACGCTCACGAACGTCGACAACACCATCGCCGGCGCGGGACACCTTGGGGATGGAGTGATGACCCTCGTCAATGAGGGTACCATTATCGCTACCGGCACCAATTCTCTCGACATTGATACCGGGACCAACGCCATCACCAACTCCGGAACCTTCGAGGCAACCGGCGCCGGCGGGCTTGTCATCCACAGCGATGTCATCAATACGGGCGTGTTGTGGGCCAACGACGGCGACGTCACGATCGACGGCAACGTCAGCGGCAACGGTTCAGCGCTGATCAGTGGGACCGCGACGTTGGCGTTTGCACATGCTTCGGCGGAAAATACCACGTTTGCTGCAGGCGCAACCGGAACCCTCATCCTTGGCGATTCCTTCAACTTCTCAGGGACCGTGTCCGGGATGACCGCAGACGATCATATTGATCTTCTCGACTTCAACTTCGCTAGCGCGCCGACGCTGAACTACACCCCCAACGCGGACATCAGCGGCGGGACTCTGAGCATCACCGACGGAGCCCATACCGCCAACATCGCTTTGTTGGGTACGTTTGATCCCACCGGCTTCCAGATCGAGGCGGACAAGACGACCGGAACGTTGGTCAGCTACCACGATTTCCATCTGGCCTAAAGGCGGGTTAATCGCGATCTTCGATGGAGCGCATCCTCATCGCGTATATTCGGAGCGTAATGCCAACTATTCGCCCCGGCAGTAAGTCCGCTGCTTACTTCAACCAGTTCCGCACGGTGTCCACGTCCAAGACAATGCCGTGCTTGGCGAGGTCGTCGGCAATTTCCTGCGGCACGGTGCGGCGGCCTAGTTTTGGATCAAGTTTGTAGCTAGGACGGAGAAGAATGGCCGCTCGAAATGGAGCGCAATATCGATCGCAACGGAGCGTCCAAGCCACGCGTGGTCCGGAACGTTCGCACGGGCGCGCCTCACGAAGGCAACGTCTTTCTTCCTTCCGGTGCGGCGCTGGCCGCTCTAAAAGTCGTCGAAATCTCGCCCTTTGTCGTCGTGCAGCATCGGACCGTAGATGCTTTCTTCGGAGCCCGGGATATCGATCGCGTCGAGGTGCTTTCGGTAAAATGCCACGGGCCCAACGCCACCGATGACCGCGTAGGCATATTCCGCTTCACGCATGCCGCGCAGGGTGGTGAAGAGGAGCGCCTCGCCAATGCCCTTCCCACGAGCAGCCTTCGCTACTCCCGTCGGACCAAAGAAGCCGCGCATCGAGCAGTCGGCGCAGGCGAAGCCCAGCAACTCGTTATGCCGCACAGCGATCCAGACCATGACCGGGGAGCGCGTGAAGGCGCGTGTCGCTTCGCTCACCCAGGGATTGTAGAAATGCCTCTCAATCCAGGGAAGCACGACATGCGCCTCCGCAGCCATCGCGCGACGAACCGTGATCCCGTGGGAAGCGATCTTCTCCTCGGTCCGAACGTCGGGAAGATCGTAGAGGCGGACGAGGAGATCACTCATGGATGGGCCTTTCATTGAATGAATGACGGGTGGTTGCACGCCGATGAGACCCAGGAGATCGATCAGTTACGGACATACCTTCCGGTCCGATTCATGAGTACGCGCTCCAGATGACGATGATGGGCGTATCGAGCCGCCTAGTCGTTGTCCGGCGCGGGCTTATTTTCGGGGTCGACATGGTCATCATCCCAATTGTCGCGCCAACCGGGCGGATTGCCGTCGTCCTCCCAGCGATGGTCGTTCCAACGGTCGGCTTCGCCGTGGAAGCCATAGTCACGATAGTAGTCACGCCAATAGCTGCTGAGATTAAACGTTACGACGGAGATTTCCGCCTGCGCCGCGTAGGCAGGAACGTAGACGCGGCGCGCTTCGTGAACGAACTGAACATGCGCTCCCGACACCCAGCCGCGAACACCAGATGCGCTCACGTCGCACCAAGTATAGCGTGCCAGGCATCCGTGAATCGTCAGCGATGAACCGGCCATCAACCTCCCGACCGCGGGAAATCGAACACTCGGTCCGGACCGCACGTTGAGATTCACGCCGGAATATCCGTCGTTTGTTCCAGCATGGCCCTCGCCAGCAAAGGCGATCAGGAGCAGCGTGGTTGCATAGACAATGGGGCGATTCTTCATAGTTCTCCAATGGAAAGTATCGAAGTGGCCCGCCAGGTGGGCTGCGGCCGGCCACCGTCTCCCTCCCTGCGCATTGCCTCGCGGCTGTTGACGCAGAGTCGAGGCCAAGTTGGGATTTGGTGGAGGACTTCACGCTGAAGCCACTGTTGTGGAAGACGTCGCAGGCGATGATGCGACCTCACATCTAAATGCCAGGGCTATCGCGCAGCCCGAGTCCATATTTCGCTCCCACACAACGAACCGACGCCCCCCCGCACTTCCAGTCGTGCTGCATCAAGCAGGGTAACTGTGCTGGCGTAGCTCTTGCCGTCATCCGCGTTATAGACTCGCCCCGACCATGAGTTCGATGTGGAGGGCAGCATATCGAGGAAGAGCTGAAGCCCCACGATGCGATGCGTTCTGAGAGACGGATCCGGGTTCTTGTCGTCTGTCTGAGGTTTGCCTGTTGCGCTATCGATCGGCTGCTTCAGCCACACGACCTTGCCGCATATTGCCGCGCCGCAGGGCTTCACCACCACCTTGGCGTCGCCCGCCTGAGTCAGCCAGGCTCCAAAGGGACCGGTTCTCGGCATGGTGCGTCCTGCCGCGACGTCGCGCGCGAAAACGAGCGCAATAGCGAAGACGAGCGTAATAGCCAAAACCACCGGAAGTCCGTAAATGGCGGTGCGAACAGGGTCGATGCGCATGCGAAATGGTCCTTACAGAGCGTCGCGGCGATCCAAGAGCGGCTTCGGCTTCCACCAGCCCGCCGGCAGGGCCGGTATGCCGCGTCATCGCTGGCAACGGTCGATCGAACATGGAGAATTGATGGAGACTTGGTGGAGAAGGCCTGTAATAGGTCGACGGGACTCTCACCCTATGCCAAGAGACCCCATCCAGTGACGCCTGACCTCGTGTTCCGATGAACGCCCTTATCCTCATTGCCGAAGATGAACCGCAGATCTGCGAAATTCTCGACGCCTATCTAACGCGTGAGGGCTTCCGCACGGTCCGCGCCGGCGATGGCCGAGCCGCACTCGACCTGCACCTTGCGCTGAAACCGGACCTCATCCTTCTCGACGTGACGATGCCCCGCCTCGACGGATGGGAGGTGTTGGCCGAGATCCGCCGCCGGGGCGATACACCCGTCATTATGATCACTGCGCTCGACCAGGATATCGATCGATTGCAGGGACTGCGCATCGGGGCTGACGACTATGTCGTGAAGCCGTTCAATCCGGTCGAAGTGGTTGCTCGCACCAAAGCGGTATTGCGGCGGGCTGGCCGGTCAAGCGCCGGCGGCATGCTGCGCGTCGATTGCGTTGCTATTGATCTCGATGGCCACTTGGTAAAGGTCGAAGTGGATGGAACGGCACAACCACTGCCGGTCACACTGACCGAATTTCGTCTCCTGGCTCACATGGCGCGAACACCGACCAAAGCCTTCACGCGAAGTGAACTGGTCGATGCTTGCCTGCCCGGCAGCGACGCCCTCGAGCGGACGGTGGACAGCCATATCAGCAATCTTCGCAAAAAGCTGGACGCGGCCGGCGCGCCTGGCATGCTGTCCGGTGTTCGCGGCATCGGCTATCGTTTGGCCGCGATATGAAGCGGTATCGCCTAAGTCAGCAGATCATCGTCTCAATGAGCGTCGTGGCGACCATCGCGATGCTGATCGTCTTCGTCGGTTCATTCGTCTTCTATGGAATTTATCTAAGCTATTTTCCGCCACCACCCGGGCCGCCTCCCCTTTTGCCAGAAGCGCCGGACTTGGTGATGATCGCAGTCTTCCTTCTTGTCGGACTGGCCCTTGCGATCGTTGTCGCGCTCCGGCTGACGAAACGAATCCTAGCTCCGCTGAACTCCTTGGCGGAAACCGCGCGCAAAATAGCTGCAGGAGACCTGTCAGCGCGCGCGTCCCCCGGCGATCGGTCGCTCGGCGAGACGGCTCATCTGGTAGCCGATTTCAACGCGATGGCACAGAGGCTGCAAGATAACGCAGACGACATGATCGCTTGGAATGCCGCGATCGCACACGAGCTCAGAACGCCCCTCACGATCCTGAAGGGCCGGCTACAGGGCATCGCCGACGGCGTTTTCACGCCCGATGAAGCGTCAATCGGAAATCTGCTGCTGCAGATCGACGGGCTGTCGCGGCTCGTCGACGATTTGCGTACAGTCACGCTGGCCGATAGCGGGCGCCTGGATCTTGGGAGAGGGCCGGTCGCGCTCGCCGCGGAAATTCAAAACGTCGCCGACCTGCTGGAGCCCGTGCTCGCAAACGCCGGATTCTCGCTCGAACTCACGCTGGCAGATTTGGTCGCTCTCGGCGACGGGATTCGCATTCGCCAGGCGTTGCTCGCCCTTCTCGATAATGTTCAACGCTACGCGAAGCCCGGCCGTATCGAACTCTCGACTCTGAAGTCTGGCAACTCCGCCATCATTCGCGTCGAGGATGACGGTCCCGGAATGCCGCCGGAGTTTGCCAAGCGGGCATTCGATCCGTTCGCACGTGGCGCCCTATCGCGCTCGCCACGTTATGGCGGATCTGGGCTGGGCCTATCCATCGTTCGCGCCATCGCCGAGGCACATGGCGGACGTGTCGCGTATCGGACATCCTCACGCGGAGGCGCCATTTTTGAGATCACACTTCCGCTTGAGGACCATGAATCCAATGTTGCACCCGACGCGTCGATTCAAACCTAACATGTCTCGCGCACCAAGCGGGAAGAACCGACTTCACGGATGTTCACCCCCCTACCGACATTACCTGAACCGCACCTTCGTGGATGCCCGTTGCCCGATGTGCATTCTAGACCGTTCCCGGCAAGGAGTCTAAAGCATGATTCACGACGTTGACCCAACGAACGATAAGTATCCGGCGGCACTGCGGATCCTGCACTGGGTGCGCGCCCTGCTGACCTTGGGCCTCATCGCGGCCGGCTGGATGATGACCGTGCTGGCTGATACCGTCACGGAGAAATTCACCCTGCTTTATCCCTGGCACAAATCCTTCGGCGTGCTGGTGTTCCTGATCGTTCTTGCGCAGCTTGCGATCCGCGCGATGTCACGCCTGCCCGGACCGGCGCCGCTCCCCGCCCAGGAGAGACTCCTGTCGCAGGCCGTGCACGTCGCGATGTACGCGCTGCTGCTGCTTGTCCCGCTAATGGGCTATGCGATGTCCAGCTCTTTCACCGACAGCGACGGGGTGTTCTTCTTCGGCATCCACCTTCCTGAACTTCTGCCGAAGGATGATGATCGATTCAGACTGTTCCAGTTTTTGCACAAGACCCTCGCCTACAGCCTGCTGGCTCTGGTCATATTGCACGTCGCCGGTGCGTTGAAGCACCGCTATTTCGACAAGGACCGGCGCACCGACGTTCTCCCACGCATCATCTAATCCGGTTGCCGACACTGCGCCGAAATTACATCTTCAAACCCGCTTTCGGTCCTTCACAGTCGGCAGTTCATCGCGGATGTCGGCAACGCTCCGCGGACCAGTGACCGGACGGTGATCTTGGTCCGCCGCCCGGATCGCCGACCTCATCGCCCGCAGGCGTTCCCGTGCCCGACTGGTAGGTCCAAGAGAACCACTGGCACCAGCGGCAGTCGCAGACGGTGCGCGACTGTTAGCCGGTGAAGACTGTCCATCACGCACAGGGCGTCCTTCGAATTTGCGCGTGGAGCTCCGCTACCCTGTCGGGATCTACCTCTTCGGTCGGGACAGAGCACGTTGGCGGAAGAAGGCACACTTGCACATCGACCAGCCTGCTTTTTGTCAGCAGGATCCGAAGCGTCTCACCGCTCTGTGAGAGCAGCGATTACATGTCGACGGTCATCGACACCAGATACGTGCGCGGTGCTCCCAGGAAGAACGTTCCGAATGAGGCCACGCTGGACCAATAAGTCGTACCGGTCACGTTCTGGATGTTAGCGCGGAACACCGTCTTCCTGCCGTTGATCGCCGTCGTGTAGCGGGCGCCGAGATCGAGCCGCGTCCAATCCGGGATCGGCTGCTTATTGTCCGCATCGACGAACTGCCGGCCTGTATAGATGACGGCGCCATTCATGGTGAGCCCTCTCGCCCACGGGAGATCCCACTCGGCTCCGACATTGGCCTGCACGTTCGGAACGCCGATCGGCGTATTGCCCACACGTGACGTGATGGCTGACTTCGTCAGGGTACCATCCAGCAGCGAACCGCCCCCGAGGACGCGAACATCGGGCCTGAGCTCGCCGAAGACGTTGAATTCGAGCCCGCGCACCTGCGTTTCGGCAGTCGCCCCGAAGCGCCCGGCCAACGTTTCGCCGCTCGCCTTCGATATTTCGAAGGCGCTGAAGGTGGTTGCGACCCGCCCGAAATCCACCTTGACGCCGGCCTCGTACTGTTTGGCGATGTAGGGCGGGAGTATCTCGCCGCCATTGGAAACACCCGTCTGCTGCGGCGCTATATCGCCCTTGCTTAGACCTTCGATGTAGTTCGCATACAGGGAGACGTTGTCTCGGGGCCGGACGACGAGGCCGACCACGGGAGTGGTCGCGCTCTTGTCGTAGGAGTTCGCCAGCGTTCCGACATTGGAAACATAGTTGTTCGCCTCGACGCCCTGGCGCCGGACACCCAACGCCAACAGGACACGCTCGTCGAGAACGGACAAGGTGTCGGCAATCGATAGCCCTGTGAGCTGACTGTCCGAAAGCCGAGGGCGTCCTGCGATCTCGTTTGCGAACTGAGTTGGCGCGACTGTCGGACTATAGATGTTCGACGTAACCAGCGTGCCATTGGTAAGCCGCCGGTACAGTTCGTCGTGATAGACCGAGGCCTGGAAGGTGACGGCATGACGAACGAACCCGGTATCGAAGCGGGCCCGGACGCCGCCATCATATGTATGTCGATCGATGCTGAGCCCGAAGAATTGGGGCGTCGAGGTCGTGTCGCCCCTGGTGTTGGTGATCGTCGGAAGACCGAAGAATCGCTCGACATTGGTCCGCGAGCCGCCCACGTCGGCGAACAGCGTAACCTGATCGGTTACATCGTATTCGTTGCGCCACAAGACCGATTGGTCGTTGATGCGCGACCATTCCCAGGGCTGCGTCACGTTCAGCCGGCCGTCCGGCGCCTTTGGCACCGGCACGCCGGCAGCCATAAGGAACGGACGTGACGGAGCATCGAACCGATCGGTCTGGGCGATGAGGTAGAGCCAGGACCTGTACCGTTCGCCCTGATAGTCGAGGGCCAGCGACCCGACCCCGGTCGTTTCGGACTGGCGATCGATGGGCGTGTCGCCGTCGCGCAGGCTACCGCTGGCGCGTACGCCCCATTCCTTGCTGTCGCCGTAACGCCTCGCAACATCCCAGTGACCGCCAAACCGTGCAGCCGAGCCGTAATCCACGGTGAAGCGCGTCAAATCCTCTCCCGCGCGTTTAGGCACGACATTGATAACGCCGCCGACGCCGCCATTGGGCGCGATGCCCGAGAGCGCGGCTGAGGGACCCTTGAGCACTTCGATGCGCTCGACGTAATCCGTAAAGATGCGGTATGTCGGCGCGATCCCGTACAGGCCCTCGAAGGCAAATTCACCGTTATTGCCTTCGTTGACCGGGAAGCCACGGATGTAAAACGAATCGAGCACACCGCCCGTTGGATGGGAACTTCGTACGGAAGGATCGAGGATCAAGGCGTCCGCCCCCGTCGCTGCCTGCTGATCGCGAATGAATTTGTCCGTGTAACTCGTCACGTTGAACGGTGACTTCATCGTGCCGGTGTTTCCGAGCAGTCCTAGTCGCGCGCCTTGAGCGACCTGGCCGCCTGCGAAGGGGGGCACGACACCCGACCGCGACGGCTGCGACTGCGCAGCGACAGCTTCGGCTTGCAGGGCACCAGGCGCCGTGACGCGCCGTGAAGTTGATCGAACCCGAGACGCATCTCGTTTGCTCGGCGTGCGATGGATCGTCTGTTGCGTTGGAGCATCGACAGTAACGGGTGGAAGCGAGTTGGCGCCTTGCGAGGTTTGGGATTGAGCGGGCGATTCGAACCACGCCAGCAACATCACTCCACCTAGCAGTGTCGCACCAAAGCGAGCTGCCGTCCCAACCTCAACTGCACGTCGCATTTCCAGAAAGTCCCTCAACAGCAACACGTCGCCCAACGTGAAATGGCTCCACGCTCGACCTGCAACGATCATGGATCCAAGATCGGCTCGCCGCGTCCGCGCGCGGCCGACGCTTATCGCTTGTGATTCAGCTCCTCCGCAGACTCGCATTCAGATCAGTTGCCTGCGTTTATATCGGCAACGTCCGATTGCTCACTATCTGCATCGCTTCTCTAGTGAGACGCTATCGTCACCGCAACGCAAATGCGTGCGGTGCGACTTAGAATGCCTCGATCATTGACGAATCGAGCCAGTTGGCCTGCGTTTGGAAAACTTCCAAAGGCGCTTTGACGATCCCCAGCTCATTAATGCGCCTCCGATCCCACGATTTCTTTGCGCAGCATGCGCACCGATCTGGATCTCCCAGACCCGACGGACTGTTATTCGCGCGACCGAAAAGCCTGCCACCTCGGCACTTGCCTCGGAAACGAGGAATGTGATCGATGCTGGATTCGACTCCAATAGATCAAGGAAAGAAACAACCGTTGCTGCTATCGGATCACGATTGAGGCGCGATGGCGCAAAATCGAAGAAGGCATTTGAGCAATAGACCTCTATAAGACCAATGTGTGTCGGAGCGTTGCGCTTTCAAGGGCTTCACGACTGTGCAAGGAGGTAGGCGAGAAGCGTGCGAATACGTCATCATGATCGCTCACGACGCGAGGAGTTTTGTTGACGCCGTCCGTGATCATCCGGACGGCGTCAGGCGCGACGCCGAACCAGCCGGCGATGAGTACGGCAAAGGGTGACACGCTAGACGTTCCATCCTATGAATTTTTCGGTTGCATAGAGATTCGATAGAATCGGAGAGTATGGAGTTCTTATGTCCGCCAGGTTGCCTACTGTCTCCGTACGAATGGCATCTGCCCTGAGGACACCAATGTCGATCAGCTTTGAGGTCGACAATGTCTGGGTCACGTCGTGAGCACTCTGCCGAAGTGATCGGTCAGAGGCGTCCTCCAGAGTCTCCTTGTCGTAGGCGCCGAAGATATCGCGCTCACCGAGCAGTAACCGGATCGCCTCCTGGAGTGCAGATTTTTCGCGTCGCTCGTCGGCCGCCGCGGTCAGCAACGCCGCCGCAAGCGCTTCGTCGACTAGGGAAATACTGGCCAGAACCCACACGAAAGCAGTAGCGGCGCTCGGTTGATGACTGCCAGCCGCGCGGAGCTACCGAGGCATCCGGTATCGAGCTCGCCAATGAACACATCCGTGCGGGACGAGAATCTACAGAAGCCGGATCGGTATTAACGGTGCCGTCAATAAGCTTCCAAGTCTGGCCCTGACGCCATTTGGGCGCAGGTCCGATGATTCTGCACCGACCAATCTGGCTTGAAGCAGATTGATTCCGGAAGCCAACGGGAGCTGATCGAACACCCGATCCGAATAGGCGAGGATGGCCTTAAAGGCCCGCATCGGCACGGCTGACTAAACCTGGAAACGGCAAGCAGAGCAAGGAATCACAGCCCTGCTACCACAGCAAAGCCATGTTCGGCGGCTTGGAGCGCCTCAGCGATGTCCGCCTCGGTGTGCGCGGCGCAGAGGAACATGTTGTGCTTGGGATGGAAGTAAACGCCTCGCCCCAACATCGCGCTGCAGAAGGCCGAACCCTTCCGGTAAGCCGGATCCTGGTCGAACAGGAGAGTCGGCATCTGCGCAGGCCCCGATTGGCGAATTGACACGCCGAACTGGCGCGAACGTGTCTCAAGGCCCTCACGCAGCATTTGCCCGAGCTGTGCAAGACGGCTCGGCACATTGTCCCTGCGCACGATCTTCAACGTCGCCACGGCGGCAGCCATCGCGACAGCGCCGGCCCAGAATGACCCGGTGACAAAGACCTGGGACGCGGCACCGCGGAGCCAATTGGCTCCGGTGACAGCCGCCAGGGCATAGCCGTTGGCGATCGCCTTGCTCCAGGCGGACAGGTCGGGGCGGACACCAAGCCCTTCCCAGCTCCCGGCAGCGTTCAGGCGCAAGCCTGCGCGGACTTCATCAATGATCAGCGCAGCCCCTCTGTCGTCGCAGATGCGGCGTGCCGCATGCGCGAACTCCACGGTGGGAAGTTCCTGGTCGAGCCCGAGATCGTGGCGGTATGCCGAGATCAGGATGCCGGCGAGATCGTCGCCGGCCGCCTTTGCCGCCACCTCGAGACTCTCGACATCATTGAAAGTGAAATATGCGAGATGGGCGCGATCCTCTGCAGTCACACCGAGCAACGACGGTGAGCACCACGGCACAGCACCATGATAGGCGCCCTTGGCGACCAAAATCTTTCGCCGGCCCGTTGCTGCCCTCGCGATGGTGACGCAGGTCGTAGTCGCGTCGGTGCCGTTCTTCTGGAATTGCGTCCAGTCGGCGTGACCCACCATATCCACGACGAGCTCGGCCAGCTCGACCATGACTTCCGCCGGGCCGTTCAGACAATCCCCCTCACGGCGCTGACGCTCGGCAGCCTCCTCCACTTCGGGATGATGGTGGCCGAGCAGATTGGGTCCCCAACTGCACATGAAATCCACGTACCGGTAACCATCCACATCCCAGAGCACCCCGCCCTCGCCGCGCCGGAAGAATTGCGGATAGCCGTCCGGCAGCTTGGCCGCGTGGAGGTGCCCCCACATCCCGCCCGGCACGACCTTCTCCGCGCGTGCGCGCAGCGTGGTGTCCCTTGTTCGGTTCAATCCCGGCATGACGGCCCTCTCCAACTCTAAGATGATATATCATATATTATCAGGTGAATTGCAAGTGGCTGTCTCCCTATGCCGATGTGCAGCAACCCGACCACAAGGAGTGACCTCCTTTCGGCAGAATCGGCGCCAGCGGCTAATGATTTCGGCAAATCTGCCTGCCTATATTATATATAAAGTGGATTCGAGCAGGTGGTGGGGTTGGCACAAACGGCCAAACCCTTGCGAGGGACCGAAATGAACGACGTGGAACAGAAGCCTGGCGAGAGCGGAGTTGGTCCCGTCGCCCGCGATAGCCTGACAAGCCTTGTCTACAACAACCTGCGACAGGCGCTGATGGAGGGCCGGTTCTGGCCGGGCCACCGCTTCAAGATCCGCGAGCTCGCTGCGACGATGAACGTGTCGGAGACACCCATTCGCGAGGCATTGATGCAACTCGTGCGCGGGCGCGCCCTCGAGATGCAGGCTGGCCGTTCGATCATGGTCGCTCACATGACAGCCAAGCAGTATATCGAGCTCAGGACCGTGAGGCTGTTTCTCGAAGGCCTCGCCGCGGAGCACGCCACGACGCGCATTTCCGAAGCAGGCATCGACAAGATGGAAGCAATCCATCACGAGTTGATCAGCGCCGAAAAAGAGCGTCGGTGGTCGGACGCGGTTCGCGCCAACTGGCAATTCCATCGCGGCCTGTACGATGGATCTGGACTTCCCGAGGTGCTTGCCATTCTCGACGATATCTGGATGCGCAACGGTCCCTTGCTGAATTTTCACTATCCGCACGCGCCACCAATTTATCCGAACGAGCATCAGCACTTGTCCGTGCTCAACTATTTGCGACAACGCCGTCCCGATAAGGTGCGGGAAGCGATCCAGGCCGACATGATGGAGGGCGGCCAAAACCTCGTGCGGCTCCTGGAAAAGCATGGCGGCACCCGCAACATGACGCCTGGGGAGGATTGACCTCAGCGGCGCATCTTTCGCGCCTCCGTCACAGCGTCGATGATCGCGCGATGGGTTCAAACTCCGCGATGTCGGTTGTGCATGGCGCCGGCTGTCGTTCACGCGTGGCTTGCCCGATCACGCCCTCTCCTCTCGCGGCACAGCAGGCGTCGACGACGTAAACCGGTCGAGAATGTTTCGGGTGATCCGCTGCGTGAACGGGTCGCCGCGCTTTAGCCCCATCACCCATTCGCAGGTCGCGGCGGTCAGAACCTCGCCCTTTCCACGGGTCATGTGCACCATCATGCCAGATCCGTATTTGTAGCGGGCAAGTCCCTCCGGCGTGATTTCGCCGGTAAGACATTCCACCAGGCCCTCGTGATCGCTGCTGCGCACGTAGTAGCGAAAGCCCTCGCCTTGCGGCTCGTCCTCGGCGAGGACGGCAGGTGCCATGGCCAATATCTCGATGGTTTCGGGCTGCCCGTCGGCGGGAACGGGAAACGGAAGGCCGTTGCGGAAAGTGTAGTCGAGTCCGTCGACCTCGTAGGCAAAGATGTGCTGCTTGTCGCCGAAGATGTCGGCATAGTGCAGCCCGGTGCCGGCGAAGGCCCAATGTTCGGGGCGATAGACCGTAAAGCCCTTTTGGCCGTTCGGTGCAAAACCTCCCCAGGACGCATAGAGGCCGTGTGCGCCGTTCACACCCACTGTCGAGGCGCCGGGCCAACGCACGTTACGGTCTTCCCAGGCCGACGTCATGAGATGCGTCCTGCCCGTGCCGGCGATGGGATCCTTGTGGATCGCCTTGAACTTGTGGCAGACCTGCCGCTTGCCATCCTCTTCAAGTCGTATCTGCCACAGGAAGTTGGCACCGAAACGCGCGAGCCGTCCGCCGCTTTCCACATAGCGCTCGATCGCCTCACGCATCTCCCATGTCCAGTACTCGTCATGGCCGATGATCGTCACGCAAGGATAGCCGTCGAGCAATTCAGGCTGGTAGTGGAGATCGGTCTGGGTGATCATGTCGAGGGCATAGCCTTCCTTCTCCGCCCACAACACGAAATGACGATCGTACTGGGCCCAGCCAGCCGCCGCGTAATACTGGCCAAAGCCATTGGCAAAGGCCCACTCCTTCATCGGATAGCGCGGGGCATCGCCCATCTCGGGCGCAGGATCGGCGCAGATGCGGGGCGCACCTGCGGGGAGCCAGACCATGCCGCGGGTCCATGGTCGCTCGAGCGACAACACCGGCGACGGCTCGTCCCGGCCCGGACCTTCGACGCCGAAGTAGTGATTGGCACCACCGAAATCGTTGTAGGCAGTCCAGGTACCCGTCGGCAGGATCATCAGGATCTTCGCACGCCGTGTCCTTTCCAATGGGCGCACGACGAAAAAGTGATGCTGGACGAATCGGCCGCCATTCGCCCGCTCGCAGGACGAGATCACGCGATAGAACCCGGAGCGCAGATCGGACGGCAATCTCCACCGGTGCGTGACCGGCCAGTTACATCCATTGCGGTAGGCGTCCGGTGGCGTGGGCGCGAACACACCGTCCAGTGCATCGACCTCATGCACCATTTCCGGCTCAAGGCCATCGCGATAGACCTGCAACCGCCAGGTTTTCGCCGTCGCGCTGGAATGGAAGGCAACCTCCCCTCCCGGATCGTAAGACATCGCGTCGGTATAGGTGTACACCTCCGGCACTTCGGGGTCTTCGCGCGGCGCTTCGTACCAGGGCTGGCTACCCCAATGCTCGTCCGCATGCATCGGGCGCACCTTTCGCGGCGCGACGTTGATGGCTCCCAATTCCGGAGATTGGAAATGGCGCTTGTCAGTCATGGGAGATCTCTTCTGATCGAAGCCGTGTCCGTGCCCTAAGCCTGGGCGGGGATGACGAACGGCGCCGGATCAAGGAACCGTGTCACGACATTCAGGGTGATAGCGCTGATGTTGTTGTCGTAGTTGTTGTGGCCCAGCGACATGCCATAGGTGATCGAGCCAGTGGCAAATACCGCACCGCCATTGGCGGTTTCGAAGAACACCATGTCGGCGCGGACCAAGGCGTTCTGGGTGCCGTCAAGCCCGTCAACCACGGTACGAAACTCTTCCGGCGTCGGGAGCGCGCCTGCCCCCAGACCTTCGGAGGTCGCAATCCGTAACGCGTGCCGCGGCGTTCCCAGATCGAGATCGTAGCGGTCGATCTCGCTACCGACCGCACCATTGTAGCGAAAGCCGAAGTCACCGAGCTTCTCGTCGCGGTCCACGCCCTCGAAGATGAAGGCGGCGCGCGCGTCCTCGCTCTCGGCCGTGCGCAAATAGTAGCCGCAGGTGTCGTTGATCATCGCCGAAAAGCCGACGCCCACGAGCTTCTGCGGTGCAAAGCCGGAGTGCCGCCACAACGAGCCCGGCTCGCCGGTGCCGGCAAGATGAACCTCGCCCGGCTCCGACTCCCAGGTCCGCGTTCCGGCCATGCCGCGGCGGACCTCCAGCGCCGCGGGCGCGGCCGGATGAAAGCCGCAGCGCCAGTAGAACGCATTGCCTCCCATCGAGATGTGCCGCCCCCCGGCGTTTTGGTGCGCCATGATCGCGTTCATCATGCTGAAACTGTAGTATTCGGGATGGGTCGGCGTCATCACGACCCGATAAGGCGCGAGCGCCCGTGCCCCTTCGCGATCGAGCTCGACATCCGTGATCAGATCGTAGGAAATCCCTTTCTCCTCGAGCCAATCGAGGATGTGGGTGTCGTTGATCAGATTGAACCAGTAGCCCCGCGGGCGCATGTTGAGGATGGGCCGCAGCCAGGAGCTGTAGGCGCGCCCCGATCCGTCGACATGGCAATCATAGGTCGATTGCCCGATCTCCGGGTTCTCCTGCATAAAGACGTCGTCCTGCGGCAGCCACAGGACGTGCTCCATCAGAGTCTCGAAGTGAACCTGATAGAGCCGCAATGCACTGTTGGCATAAGCCAGATAAGTCGCCACCGAAGCGACGATGACGAAATCGGCTCGCCTGGACTTCCTGCCGGGGGTCACGAAGAAAGTGACATAGCTTTCGCAGTTCGCCTCAGGGTCATTCCCGCCAGGCGTCAACCGCAGCGCATAGACGCCCGATCGCCAATCGGCCGGCACATCGAGCGCGCACGTGGTCTGCCACCCGCAATCGTAGATGTCATCGCTGTGGAAATGGATCGCCGCATATTCGCGCGGCGAGAGCCGCCAGTCATGGACGCTCCCCGACCAATGAAAGCCGGTGACGCCCCTGCGGGGCAGCTGGCGCAGGCTGCCGTGCAGACCGTTGGGCGACAGGTCCTTGACAGACAGCGTCGAGATCCCGTCCGCAAAATCCCAGAAAGCGACAAGGCCGGCCTCGGTCGCACCTGTCCGCGGCTGGCAATCGAACACGCGCAGCGCCTCCGCCTCCAGCGGACGCGAGAAGATCCGCGGCGCCTCGATCTTGCCGTCGAAATGAGACGCGTATTGCTGCTCCCCGTTCAGATGATGGGCCGCAATCAGGAACGGCAATCCCGAGTCGAGCGCAAGCGCCAGCGGCAGAGCGAATGATTTCGCGTGGGCGACCGTCGGCTGAACGCCATTCGCCGGAACGATCAACGACAGCGTTGCCGATCGCCGTACGAGATCGATCGCGACCGATACGAACGCCCAGACGCGCTGTCGCAGTTTCACGTCGAGGGTAAAACGGGCCGACGCTCCGGTTAACTGGCCGAGGACCAGAACCGGGCATCCTTCCTCATCAAGCTCGAGAGCGTAGCCGCGCCCCGAGGCCTCGCACCAATTGCCCATCACGGCCTTGGCATTGTCGGCGATGCGCGTCGGACAGACGTAGGCGCCGAAGCACCAGTGTCCCCCGGTCGGAGCGAGAGCGCCATCGTGCTCGACGATCGCGTTGGATCCCGGCCGGATTGGCTGATCGAGACAGGCGTGCTCGCCGTCGACGTTGCTCGTCATCACCTCGTATTTGAAGCCCGGACCGTTGACATCGACATCGCCGCAGCGCAACCGCAGCACCTCGACCTTCACGTTCGGCCGCTTGCTGCTCAACTGGAAGCGGACCGTCTCGCCTGCTGGAACGCTGATGCGGTCCGGATAGCCGAGATACTCGTTCGTCCTATAAATCACCCGAAACCTCCGCAGGCAGCGTCGCGCCAGTCATTTCCTGCCAACGCAGCTTGAAAACATGCCACTCCGCTTCAGCGAGAGAGGTGAAGACGCGATCATCGACGAAAGGCATGGGATCGCCCCGCCGCTTGGGGATACACGACAGCCGCCAGGCCCTGCCCGGCTCGAGCACGATCAGGACAAGTCGCCCTTCCGGCCTGCCCCATCGCATCCGCGCCAGCAGCTTGCGGAGCTCCGGACTGTGCACACCGAGCGGGCTCGCGCGGAATTCCTCTACGAGATCGAGCCTGCTCGGATCGATGACGTAGCGCATCGCACTGGGGTCACTGGTGTGATCCATGGTCCGTCCTCATCTTGCGAACGCGAAGCCGCGGGAGACGCTGTCGCGGCTCAGCGCGTCAGCCAGGCCATCCACCGCTCGCGCAATTCGTTGCGGTGCTCGCCGATCCAGGCGAAATCGGGTTTGACCAGCTTTTCGTAGTTTTCCGGCGAGGTCGCATAGAGATTGCGCTCTTCCGGCTTCAGCAACTCGATGGCCGACTTGCTGGCAGTTGCATAGTTGACGGCCCGCATGAACGGTACGTGGGCGTCGGGGCTCGCATAGAAGAAGTCGAGATAGGCCATGGCCGCGTTGAGGTCCGGCGCGCCCTTGAGAACAGCCATATAGCCGGTGTCGCGAATGGCCTGATCCCAGGACATGGCGACCGGAGCGCCCTCTTTCACGACGGCGAGCGCGCGTCCCGAATAGCTCATGGCCAAGACCACCTCGCGGCTGCGCATGATCTGCTGCACCTGATCGCCTGTTTTCCACCAGACGGAGACATTGGGACGAATCTCGTCAAGCTTCTTGTAGGCGCGATTGAGATCGAGCGGAAAGAGCTGGTCCGCCTTGACGCCGTCGGCGAGGAGCGCGGCCACGGGCACCCACCAGTCGCTGTCGCCGGTATCAGGCAGGCCACGAGGTCCGGGGAATTGCTTGACGTCCCAGAAATCGGCCCAGGTCTTCGGTGCCTTCTCCTTGAACGCCTCGGTATTGTAGGTGATCAGCATGCCTCCGGTCGTGCGAGCGACACCGTAGGGCTGGCAGGCATCGGAGACGCCGAACTTCTGGACGCTCGGCAGCTTGGCGCAGTCGATCTTCTCGAGCATGTCGGTGCGCCCGACCAGATCTGGACCGGTTGCCGTGACGATGTCGAACTCCATCTTGCCGGTTCGTTGCATTGCCTTGGCGCGCGCCCACTGGTCGGGAACTTCGACCGCGACCGGGACGACCTCGACATTCCTGGCCTTGTTGAAGGGCTCGTAGAAGTATTTCGCCAGCGTGTTGCCCATCAGACCACCGGTCGTGGCAATCACCAGCTGATCTTCGAGCTTCTGAGCGGCAGCCGGCAACGTTACAGAAAGAGCGGAAGCCAGCGCAAGCAGTGCTGAGGTCCGCTTCCAGGTCTTCTTCGACATCGACGTTCTCCTCTTTGAGCTCTCATCCGGCGCTTGACTGAGTCTTGCTGCGGGACCTGAGTGCATGGCCTCCCAGCAAGATCGCGATGGACAGGACGATCAGCAGCGTCGCGATCGCAGGAATTATCGGTGTCAGATTCTGCTCGATGTCCTCGAACATACGACGCGGCAGCGTCTTCTGGCGTATGCCGGACAGGAAGAACGACACGACGGGTTCGTCGAAGGAGATGATGAAGGCAAACAGCGCGCCGCTCGCAAGACTCGGCAGGACCAGCGGCAGCGTCACGAAGCGAAAGGCCTGAAAGCGCGTCGCACCGCAGCTCATCGCCGCCGCTTCGAGATTGGCGTCGACGCTGCCCAGGGCCGCCGCCATCGTGAACACGACGAACGGCAGGGTCAGAACCGTATGTGCAAGCACAAAGCCGGGAACGGTTCCCGAGAGACCGATCGTCTGGAAAAACAGGTAGAGACCGACGGCGAGCGCGATATGCGGCACGATGATCGGCCCTATCAGGAGGATCTGGAACAGGGTCACGAGCCGGCTGCGACCACGGACCATGGCATAGGTGGCTGCGGTTCCGATCAGCGAAGCACAGGCTGCCGTCAGAAGCGCCACTTGCACGCTGAGCCAGGTGGCCGCACGCCACTGCCTGCTGTCGAAATACTCGGCGTACCATTTCAAGGTGAAACCGGTCGGCGGGAATGCCAGGTAGTCGTTCTGGCTGAACGACATTGGAATGACGATGACGAGCGGCACAATGATGAATGCCAGCACAGCATAAACATAGGCGCCCAGCACGAGGGAACCTCGGTCGGTCGGCGGTTTCACGAGGCGCTCCCCATCAGCCGGTCGAAACGCAACGTCTTGCTGAACACGATCGCGAGCAAGGTCACGAAGAACGTCAGCCCCCCCACCAATGCGGCGGCGAAGGGCCAGTCAAGGACCTCGCGGATCTGCTTTGACACGAGGGTCGAGATCATCATCTCCTGCGGTGAGCCGAGAAGCGCGGGCGTGATGAAGAAGCCAAGCGCCGTGAGAAACACCAGCAGCGATCCGGAAACGACGCCCGGCAGGCTCAATGGAAGAATGACTTCGAGAAAGGTCCGCAGGCGCGTCGCGCCGAGCACGGCGGCCGCCCGCGCATAGTCGTTCGGAATGCTGCGCAAGGCGCCGTAGATCGGTAGGATCATGAACGGCAGCAACACGTGAGTCATGGCGATGACCACCGCGCTCTGGGTGTAGAGCAGCTTGAACGGCTGCGAGGTCAGGCCGAGGGCCATCAGCGCCGAGTTGATCAGCCCATTGCGCTGGAACAGGAAAGACCAGGCGGCGGTGCGCACCAGTACGCTCGACCAGAGCGGCAGGATCACGCAGACCGCGACAAGGGCGGCGGGCGCCCCCTTCGTCCGGCTCATATAGTAGGCCACCGGGAAGCCGAGAACCGCGGATAGGGCTGTCACGAGCGCAGCAGTCCAGAGCGTGCGCATCAGGACGCGCGCGTGAACCGGGTTGTCGACGACGCGGGCGTAGTTGTCCAAAGTCGGATGCGGCTCCAAGAAGCTGATCAGGAGGAGCTGCGCAATCGGATAGATGAAGACGAAGGCGATGACGGCGAAGAACGGTAGCAACAGCAGCAGCGTCGACAGGCCGCTCAGCCTGCGGCCATCGGAGTACCAGAACTGCGATCGCACCTCCTTCGTCATCACCGCTTCCCTCGGTAGAGCAGGATCGCCGCCGCAGGCACGGTGAAGGACGCAACGTCTCCGGGAGCCAGGGAGCTGAGCTGCGATTCGCCCGGAATGCGCGCACGCATCTCGGTGCCATCCGGCAGGCGGCCAATCAGGAGCATGGCTGACCCCGCATAGACGATGTCGCTCAGCGTGACGTTGACGATTTGGCCTGCCGCACTCGCGCCGAGCCGTAGCCGCTCGGGCCTCACGGCCATCACCGCGGCTTCGCCGGCCTTCACTGCATCGACCGCCGCGGTCGCCGGCAGTTGCCACGTCTCACCCCATGGCAGCCCCACCGAGACAACGTCGCCGACGCTTTCGACCGTGACGTCAACGAAATTCATCTCGCCGATGAAGCCGGCGGTGAAGAGATTTGCGGGCCTCTCGTAGAGTTCGCGTGCCGGCCCGATCTGCTTGATCTTACCATCCTTCAGGACGGCGATCCGGTCGGCCATGGTCAGGGCCTCACTCTGATCGTGAGTGACGAAGATGACGGTAATGCCGAGCTCGGCATGCAGGCGCTTGATCTCGAGCTGCATGTCCTCACGCAGATTCTTGTCGAGTGCGCTGAGTGGCTCGTCCATCAACAGGACGCGCGGCTGATAGACGATGGCACGCGCGAGCGCCACGCGTTGCTGCTGGCCGCCGGAGAGCTCGTTGGGACGACGGTTGCCGTAACCGCCCAGACGCACCGTTTCGAGCGCAGCTTCGGCGCGCGCATGACGCTCGGCCTTCGGCAGTCCACGCATCTTCAGAGGAAAGGCGACGTTGTCCAAGATCGTCATGTGCGGGAACAGCGTGTAGTTCTGAAAGACCATTCCCAGGTTGCGCCTGTTCGAGGGCACATAGGTGAGGTCTTCGGAATCCACCTGGATGGTGCCGCTTGTCGGAAACTCGAACCCCGCAACGCTCATCAGGATGGTGGTCTTGCCGGAGCCGGAAGGTCCAAGCAAAGCGATGAATTCGCCGGCGGCAATATCGAGATCCACGCCATCGACGGCAAAAACCGGGCCGAAACGTTTTTCCAGACGGCTGATGCGGATGGATGCGCCGGCTGTTGCCGGTGTAGTCGATGCAGCCTTCACGAAGATCTCGTTTCCCATCTGTCCGCCTGGTACGACGCGGGAGGCAAATGCCCCTTACACTGATGCCGGGGACCTCGATCCACGGCGGCTACTCTCGATATAATATTTGATATATCAGGCTATCGCGCAATAAAGCGCGCGACAAGGGCCATTTGCGCGTCGAGCATCGGCTTGCCGCCGATGGTTCTCGCGCCCTGAGCTGCGGCCCGTTCCAGAAGCCGGGTCACCTCGGGGGTGACGATGATGTCGCTGACGGCGGTCGCGGGACCCACTCCCTCGATATCGAGCGGCAGAGGGTCATCCGTCTTCATGCCGAGCGACGTCGTATTGACGATGAGGTCGAACGCGCGTGCCTCAGCGCGCCCGGCATTGACCTTCGTCTCCGGATAGCGCCGTGACACCGCCTCGGCGAGCGCATGCGCCTTCGCTCCATCCCGATTCATGATGGTCAGCTCGCGTGCGCCGGCCTCGGCCAGGCCGAATGCGGTTGCGCGCCCCGCACCGCCTGCTCCGACCTGGAGCACTTTCCGGCCACGAACCGCAATCTGATGCTGCGCAAGGCTGGCGACAAAACCCCGCGCGTCCAGATTGTCGCCGATGAGGCGTCCGTCAGCCGTTCGCTTGACGAAATTGACGGCGCCGATGAGCGCCGCCGTCGGCGTCGTCTCATCCAGATGTTCGATCACGCCTGTCTTGTGCGGGATCGTGACACCAAAGCCGACGACATTGCGCATCAGCCTGACGCTCGCGAGAACTGCCCCCAGATCGGCCGGCAGCACATGAAGCGGCGATACCGCCACGTCGTCGTCGATGGACTGAAAATAGGTGTTCAAGACAGCGCTTGCGCGAACATGGTCGACCGGGTGCGCCAGCACGAACATGATCTTGGTCTTGCCGGTGATCTCCATGGGCCCTCCTTCGATCAGGCTGGTAAAGCAACTCGGCCGTAGCTCGCATAGCGTTCGAGCACCCGCGCCATTTCATCATCGGGAAGGATCGTCGGCGCGCCGGCCTGACAGGCGAGCAGATACTGCCTGGCAAGAGTCTCAAGCTTTACGGTGAGATCGAAAGCCGCCTGCAGGCTTGCGCCCGCGGCGATCATCCCGTGGTTGGCCAGCAGGCAGGCCTTGCGCTTCCGAAGCGCGGCGACCGCGCCTTCGGCGAGCGCTCGTGTTCCAAATGTCGCGTAGGGAACGCACGGCACGTCGTTCCCGCCAAAACCGGCGACCATGTAGTGGAACGCCGGAATTGGCTTCGCAAGACATGCCAGCGCGACACAGCAGTCGGCATGTGTATGTACGACCGCATTCACGTGCGGATAGGCCTTGAGGATGGCGAGGTGCATATGCCATTCGCTGGACGGCAGGCCGCCGCCGAGCACGGTTCCGTCGTGCTTCAGCCGCACCAGGCGATCGGGCGTCGTGTTGCCGCTGTTGCCACCACTCGGCGTGATGAGAATGTCCTCCCCGAGGCGGCAGCTTACATTGCCGCTGCTGCCGTGATTGAACCCCTTCTTTTCAAGCGTCTCGACGATGTTTAGCAGCGATTGCCTGGTTTCGAGCTCGTTCAATTGGCATCCTCCGGATTCAGCATCGATTTCAGCGTCGTCATGAACAGGTCGACCGGCCCGAGCTTGCCGGACTTGAGGCAAAGGGCGATCGGATCCGCGTCGTCGGTCGTGGCCGTGCCGATGCCCGGGCCGCCATAGGGGCCAACCCGCAGGCTTCGAATGCCAAGGTGATCAACGATCGAACCCGAGGTCTCGCCGCCGGCGACGACGAAGCGGCGGACTCCGGCACCACGAAGAGAAACAGCGAGACGGCCGAGGATGGTCTCGGCAAGTTGCGCAGCACCTTCGCGCCCATATCGCTCCTGGACCATTTTGACGACTTCGGGAGACTCCGAGGTTGAGATGGCGATAGGCCCGTCCTTCAGCCGCGGTCGCGCCCAGTCGAGCGCCACCCCGACTGCTGACCCGACATCGTCGGCCGCCAGGAGATTCATCCGAAGCACTGGGCGGTGTCGTTCGAATTCGGCGAGTTGCTCGAGCGTGCGTTCCGCGCAACTGCCGGCAAGAACCACCCCGCTGCCATCCACTGCGGGCAAGCGCGCCCGGTTGCTCGTTGGGGCGACGAGCCCCTGCGCCTTCCAGATCGCAGGGTAGTGCTGAACGATAGTTGCGTTGCCCGTCATCAACTTCCAGTCGGAAGTCAGCTCGGCGAGCACATCGAGATCGCGATCATAGATCGCATCCGTAATGAAGTAGCGAACACCCTGCCCGGTCGCGGACGCGATAGCCTGCTCCAAATGTGCAGGGCCGGCACTGACCAAAGGATGGGCAAGAAGGCCAACCCTGGTTGGCGTCTGCCTCTGCAACACGCGAACGAGATCGGGATCCGTCATCGGCGTCAGCGGATCGTTGCGCTTCGGCGAGTCCGAGATCAGCTCGGTCCCGAGAAAGAGATGGCCGTTGTAGACGGTGCGACGAAGCGAGGGAGAGGCGGGGCAAAACGCAGTGTGGTCCGCGCCCGTGAGCTGCATCAGCATCTCCGCCACGGGACCGATATTGCCGCGGTCGGTGGAATCGAATGTCGCACAATACTTGAAGAAGATCTGACGCGCGCCACGCGCGAGCAAAGCCCGCGCCGCCTTCCCGCTCCTGGCAACAGCTTCGTCAGCCGGGATGACGCGCGTTTTTTGCGCAACCACGATGGCGGGGATGTCGCCGATCGTCGCAACAAGTTCGGGGTCGGTGACAAACGCGCAGTCGATACCGGCAGCGATGAGCATGGCGGCGGTCTCCATACCGCCGGTTAGATCGTCCGCCACCACCCCAAAAACTGGTTTCATGATGCCCTTACACGATTTCACGCCACCGCCTCAGCTTTGATACATGATATATCAAATATTACAATAGAGCTTGGCGCCGCGATATTGGTCCGAGCGGACGCTCGGCGTTCCTTCGTCCGGCATTCGACCGGCGGGAAGATACCGTCTTCGAATTAGCCGTTCTGGTCCTCTCGGAACGGCAGGCCCGTCGCCGACAACGCCTCGCCGACGGCGCGGCCAAACGGCGGCATCGCCTCGTGCGCGATGCGGCGGACCGGGATCGGGCCGCTTCGGCCGTGCAACGGGCCGTCGAAATCCAGATCGGTCTCGAGCTTGAGAAAGTACGGCAGCACGTCCGCCCAGCCCCAGCCTCGCGCTCCGAGATCGCGCCATTCGTCATAGTCGCGCGGCAAGCCACGATTGGCCGACTGCGCATTGATACTGGAGCCGCCGCCCATCACCGGCCCTGCTCATAGACACGGGCGACCGGCTTGCTCCCGGCGGCATGTCCATTCCGGCTTCGATCAGGAGAACGCGGCGGTGCCCATCGGCGGAAAGCCGGTTAGCGAGCACGCGGCCCGCCGCCCCGCCGCCGACGATCAGGTCGTCTGATGCAGTCCATCCATACCCGTCTCGTTGCGCAATTCGATGGATCGGCGCGGCCGCGGGTGCAGCCGCGCCGATTTGGCCTAGCGGAAATTGCCCTTGGTCTCCGGGATCACGATCGCGCCGATCAGATAAATCACGAACACGCCGACCGCGAAATAGGCCAACGACATCGGAATCTCTGCGGGGCTGCCGCTCACCAGCGAGACGAAGGTCGGCATCATGCCGCCCAGCGCAAAGCCAATGTTCCAGGACAAGCCCGTGCCGCTCGCGCGCAGCGCAGTCGGAAAGCGCTCGTTCAGGAAGATCAGCACCGGCGCATAGCCGGCATTGCCGATGAAGGCGATTGCCAGCGCGTAGACCGTGATCTGCGTCGTGTCCTTTGTCGCAGCGAGATTGAGATAGCACAGTGGCAGCAGCACTGCCGCCAGTGCGCCGATCAGAAGGAACGTCTTCTTGCGGCCGATGCGGTCGCTCAGCGCGCCGACCAGCACCGCAGAGAAGAACGCCGACACGCTCGCGCCCATCAGGATCAGCGACGAAGTCTGGTTCGGGACCGCGTTGATGACCTTCAGGAAGCTCGGCAGGTAGCCCGAGGTCAGGTAATAGCCGGCTCCACCGCCGAAGGTGATGAGCAAATTGACCAGCAGCACGCCGCGATACTGGCCGGAGAACACGTCCTTCACCGGCGCCTTCGAGACCTTCGCCTGCTTGTTGCCCTGCTGGCGCTTCAGCTCCTTGAAGTACGGGGATTCCTCGAGGTTCCGGAAGATGAACCAGCCCAGCAGCGAGCTCAGCAGGCCCGAGAAGAACATGAAACGCCAGCCCCAGACCGCGAAGGCATCGCCGGGGAAGACCGAGGACGTGATCAGGAAGATGAAGGATGCGAGCAGCGCACCGATGCCCGCGCCGCCGCCGCCGACCAGGCCCGACATCGCGCCGCGCCATTGCGGCGGCACGGACTCGGTGCCGATGGTATGGGTGGACGCCACGACGCCGCCGACGAAGATGCCCTGGACCAGCCTCAGGATCAGGAACATGATCGGCGCGATCACGCCGACCTGCGCGATGGTCGGCAGCAGGCCGAACGCCGCCGTGCTGAGGCCGACGCCCACAATGGCGATCAGCATCGCCTGCTTGCGGCCGTGCACGTCGGCATAATGGCCGAACACCGCCGAGCCGAGCGGCCGCATCAAAAGCGTGACCGCGAACGAGCCATAGACCGCGGCCAGCGAAAGCGCGGCATTGCTCGACGGAAAGAACAGCGCGCCGACGACCGGCGCCACGTAGAGCAGAATGAACAAATCGAACAGATCGAGCGCCCATCCGAGCACCGATGCGATGATCGCATTGACCATCTGCTTGTTGTCAGCCGATGCCTGTGCACCGGCGACCGGCATATCCATCTCAGCCATGTTGTTTTACCTCCCCCGTTTGAACGGCGCCGCGGTCCGCGCCATTGCGAACCGCGGCATTGCGCTTGCGTCGCGTCTCAGCGGCCGACGAATCTCGGCGGGCGCTTGGCGTTGAAGGCCTCGACGCCCTCCTTGAAGTCTTCCGACTGGCGCAGGCGGCTGTAGCAATGGCCTTCGAGCTCGATGGCGATGGCGAGCGTCGAGTCCTCGGTGTCGTTGAGGAGCTTCTTGGCGGTGCGCTGCGCCAGCGGCGAGAAGGTACGAAGCTCGTCGACGAGCTTGTCGGTCGCCTTCTCCAGCTCGGCATCCGGCACGCATTCGGTGGCGATGCCCCATTCATAGGCCTGCTTGGCCGAGATGCGTTTGGAGCGCATCACGATGTCCTTGGTGCGGGTGATGCCGACCATCTTCTGCAGGCGGGCCGAGCCGCCCGAGCCCGGGATCTGGCCGAGCTTCTGCTCCGGGAGCGCATATTGCGTGGTCTCGGATGCGATGCGGAAGTCGCAGGCCAGCGACAACTCGAAGCCGACGCCGAAGCAATAGCCGCGGTTGGCGACGATCACGGGCTTGGCGCAGCGCGCGGGCGCGGCGATGTTCCAGGCGAGCCTGGAGACATGCTCCGGGCTTGCCTCCATGAAGCCGCCGATATTGCCGCCGCTAGAAAAATGCTCGCCCTCGCCGCGCACCACGATGACGCGCACGCGCGGATCCTCATCCAGCGTCTCGAAGGTCAGGCGCAGCTGGTCGCGCTGCGGCATCGACACGACATTGTAGGGCGGCCTCCCTAAGATGATGTCGGCGCGCTCATGCGCCTCGTCGATTTCGACCTTGAACGCGTCGAGCTTGGCGAGCCGAGGATCGGAAAATGTATAGGGTGACGGCATTTTGGCTTCCTTCTGTTGATGGCCGATTTTTCAGGCCGCGTCCGACGGCGGCAGGCGCTCGGCCTCGTATTCTCCGGCGACGAGCAGCCGCCGCAGCAGCTTGCCGACGGGTGATTTCGGGATCGCGTCGACGAAGACGTAGCGGCGCGGCCGCTTGAAATTGGCAAGGCCCGAGGTGCGGCAGAACTGCTCCAGCTCTCCTTCCGACACCGCGCGATTGCGCTTGACGAAGGCGGCGACGATTTTGCCCCATTTTTCGTCGGCGACACCGACCACGGCGACCTCGTCGACATCAGGATGCAGCGACAGGCAGCTCTCGATCTCGACCGGCGAGACGTTCTCGCCGCCGGTGATGATCATGTCGTCGACGCGGCCGGTGACGAACAGGTCGCCGTCGGGATCGACGTAGCCGGTGTCGCCCGTAAAGTACCAGCCCTCGCGCAGCGACTTGGCGTCGGCTTCGGGACGGCGCCAATAGCCTTCGAAGGCCTCGTCGCCTTTGAGCGTGGCGATGATCTCGCCCTCCTCGCCGACCGCGGCGATATCCGCGACCGACTTCGCGCCGATGCGCACGACCTTGACGTGCTGGTTCAATCCCGCCTTGCCAGCCGAGCCGGGCTTTGCGGCCGCGTTCTGGTCGATCGAAAACGTGTAGATCTCGGAGCTGCCGTAGTGATTGACGAACAGGTCTGGCTTGAACGCCTCGTTCAGCTTCTTCAGCAGGCCATCGGTCATCGAGGCGCCGGCGAAACCGAGCTTGCGCACGCTGGAGACGTTGGTCCCGGCAAACGTCTCGTGATGGACGAGGTCGTGATAGAGCGTCGGCACCAGATAGAGGTTGGTGACCTCCTCCTTCTCGATCAGCGCCAGCGCCTGGCGGCTGTCATAGCGCGGCAGGCAGATGAACGTGCCGCCGATCAGCGACATCGCCAGCAGCGAGCGGACGCCCATGGTGTGGTAGAGCGGCATGACGCCGAGCGTGCGCTCCCCGCGGCCGTAGAGATTCTGCGCGACATGGGCGATCGCTGCGGCCCGCTCGGCGCGGTGCCGGCGCGGCACGCCCTTTGGCCGAGACGTCGTGCCCGAGGTGTAGAGCATGATCGACCAGGCATCGGCACCGACACGCGGCTCCGCGTCGGGCGCGCGGTCCTTGATCAGGTCAGAAAAGCTGGTGGCCTCACCGGTCCCGGGATCGACGGACACGCGCAGCAGCCTGCCTGCCAGCGCCGAACCCTGCACGGCCTCGGCAGAGATGTCCTGATGGAAGACCGCGCAGGCCTCGGCGTTCTCGATGCAATAATCGAGCTCGTCGGCCTTGGCGCGCCAGTTGATCGGCGTGATCACGAGGCCCGCGATCTGGCAGGCCCAGTGCAGCGTCGCCGCCTGCCAGCGGTTCTGCAGCAGCGTGACGACGTGATCGCCGGGCTTGAGGCCGAGGCGGTCGAACGACGCCACCAGCGCGGAAATCTTGTCGTACCATTGCCGATAGGTCAGACGAAGGTCGCCGTCGACCAAGGCAATCGCATTGGGATCGCGCGCGGCGCTGGCCATGAAGCTGCTGGCGAGATCAAGCATCGGACGTCTCATTTTTGGATGAAGCGAGTTCGGCGGCGGCTTCGAGCGCCGCCTGGATGATTGGGGTGTAGCCGGTGCAGCGGCAGATATGCCCGCTGAGAAGATCCCGGATCTCCGCCTCGGTCGGCGCCGGGTTATTCGCGAGATAATGGTCCAGCGACATCAAGATGCCGGCGGTGCAGAAGCCGCACTGGAGCGCGTGGTTGCGGCGGAAGGCCTGCTGCAGCACGCCAAGCCGATCGGCCGACGGCGCGAGCCCTTCGACCGTCTTCAGTTCGCAGCCATCGACTTGCGCCGCGAGCGTCAGGCACGACCGCGTCAGCATGCCGTCGACGACGATTGTGCAGGCGCCGCAGACACCGTGCTCGCAGCCGACATGGGTGCCGGTCGCCCCCAGCTGGTGGCGCAGAAAATCCGAGAGCAGCATCCGCGGCTCGGCCTCGCCCTCGACGGGATTGCCGTTGAGCGCGAAACGGACGGCATGGCGGCGGTCCGCCTTGAGACGGGTCATTGCAGCACCTCGCCGATCAGGTCGCGGCCTATCATGCGCACGAGGTCGCGGCGGTAGCGCGCGGTCGCGTGGACGTCGTCGTGGGCGCCAAGCTCGTAAGCGAAGGCGTTGAGGGCGTCGTCGAGCGCGGTCCCATCGAGCCGCGGCCAATCGCGCGCGGTCGGCACATCCGCGACGCCCCCGACAGCGAGGCGCACACCCGTTGGCGTCTTCATGGCTGCGCAGGCGACGATCGCGAAATCACCGTGCCGGCGCGCGACCTCGCGGAAAGCGACGCGCGATCCCTTGATGACAGGCAGCGATATGCTTTCGATCAGCTCATCATCAGCGCGCGCGGTCAGCATCATGCCGGAGAAGAAGTCCTTTGCCGCCACGCGGCGGCGTCGTTTAGCGTTGCGCAAGAACACCTCACCGCCAAGCGCGACCAGCGTCAGCGGAATCTCGGCGCTGGGATCGGCATGCGCGAGCGAACCGCAGATGGTGCCACGGCTGCGGGTCTGCATGTGCCCGACCCAGGGCAGCGCCAGCGCCACCAGCGGCAGGGTCTCGGCAAGATCTGGCCAGGCCAGGAGATCGGCCTGGCGTACACCGGCGCCGATGACGACGGCGTCGCCCTTCCGCTCGATCTGGCGCAGCTCCCTGAGGCGCATGATGTCGATCAACAGTTTTGGCTTGGCAAGGCGCATGTTGAGCATCGCCATCAGTGACTGCCCGCCCGCGAGCACGCGGGCATCGCCGCCCTGCTGTGCCAGTCCATCAAGGACATCACTGATGCTCTCGGCGCGGAGATAGTCGAATGCGGGCGGCTTCATCGGCGCCCCCCGAACAGGCTGGCCAGCAACGCGAACAGCGAGAAACCTCCGCCCTCCGCGCCACCACCGCCGGCCTTGCGGGCCAGCGCGGTGAAGAACTGGCCGATGATGACGCGCGTCGCGCCATCGAGCAGCCGCCCGCCGATGCTGGCGACCTTGCCGCCGATGGCAGCGTCATAGCTGTAGATGAGCTTCGTTCCGCCGTTGCCGTCGGGCGCGAGCGTGATGCGTCCATCGGCGCTGCCAAAACCCAGCGCGCCGCTGGCACCGCCGCGCAAGGTCACTGCATGCGGCGGATCGAGATCGAACAATTCCACATCGGCACGATAGCGGCCGGTGACGGGGCCGATGCCGAGCGTCACGTCGGCGCGAAAATGCGTCTCGGTGACCTTGTCGACGCTCTGGCAACCGGGAATGACCGATCGCAGCGTCGCGGGATCGAGCAGCATGGCCCAGACCTGCTCCGGCGCGCCCTTCACCGAAGCCTGCCCCTCGCCGCGTAGCCGCCGGTCCCCTTCGCGCACGGGCGCCGCGGTCGCGCCGCCTGCCGGAGGCGGCGGTTCGGCACCGCGCACCATCTCCGCAAGGCGCGCCGGCACCAGCGGCAAGGTGATGTCGGCAACGCCCAGCGCATCCGCGACCGCATTGGCAAGGCACACCGGCGTCGACATGCAATTGCCTTCGCCGACGCCCTTGGCGCCGAGCGGGGTGAACGGCGACGGCGTCTCCATGTGGATGATTTCGGGCTCCGGCACCTCGGTCGTGGTCGGCAGCAGATAGTCGGCGAGCGTTCCCGTCAGGAAGCTGCCGTCCTCGGCGTAGGCATATTCCTCAAAGATTGCGGCGCCGAGCGCCTGAGTGAAGCCGCCGCGGATCTGGCCGTTGACCATGCCGGGATGCAAAATGGTGCCGCAATCGTGCATGGTGACGTAGCGGTCGATGCGCGTCTCCAGCGTCGTGCGGTCGATCTCGACGCCGCAGAAGTCGAAGATGAAACCGTGGCAAAGCGAGGAATTGATGCGGTCCTCATCGTCCGGCGGTGTCAGCGCCGGCGGCGTCCAGAACACAGTCTCGCGGATGGTCTGGCCTGCGTCGTCGGGTAGCGAACCCGGCGACCAGTGGCTGAGCGCGGCGACGCGCGAGAACGCGATCCGGTTCTCGGGATTGTGTTTTGATGCGACGAATCCCCGCGCGAACACGATGTCCGACGCCTCGACGTTCAACTGGCTGGCGGCGATGCGCGCGAGCTTGCCGGCGACGCGCTCGGCCGCAATCTTCGCGGTGCCGGCCACCGCCGCCGCAAAGCGGCTCGCATAGTTGCCCGATGCGATCGACCAGGCGTCCTTGGCGGTGTCGATCTCGGTGTTGACGCGGATATCCCTGGGCTGGAGGCCAAACACGTCGGCAACGACCTGCGACAGCACAGTACGATGGCCTTGCCCCTGCGGCACGGACGCCACATGCACCGTGACGCTGCCGACCGGATCGAGCCCGACGGTCGCGGTCGCCTGCGCGCCGTTCTTCGGTCCGGCCTTGCGGCGCTCGGCCGCCGTCAGCACGGTGGTGATGTAGCCCATGTTGGAAACGCTGGGCTCGACTACCGCGGTGAAGCCGATGCCGTAGAGACGCCCCTCCGCCCGCGCCTCGTCGCGCCGTGCTTTCAGTTCGGCAAGCCGGCCCTGCTCGACCGCGCGCGCGATCGCTTCCTGGTAGTTGCCGGAATCCAGGAGCGCGCCCATCGCTGTTCGATAGGGAAACGCGTTCGCCTCGATCAGATTGCGCTTGATGACGTCGAGCGGATCGAGCCCGAGGCCGATCGCGATGCGCTGCACCAGCCGTTCGAGCGCGAAATAGACCTGCGGACCACCAAAACCGCGGTTGAGGCCGGTCGGCGTCTTGTTGGTGACGACGACGCGGTTGCGGACCTTGACGTGGCTTATGTCGTAGGCGCCGGTCAGATTGCCGTGCATGCGATAAAGCGTCGCCGGCTCGGGCGCGCGCAGATGAGCGCCGCAATCCTCGACCTGGTCCCAGTCGAGCGCGAGGATCTTTCCATCGACGCCAACCGCCGCCGACAGCGTCGTCGCGCGATTGGTCGCCGACACCGAAGCGGTAAGATGCTCGAGCCGGTCCTCGATCCATTTGACCGGCCGCCCCGTGACGCGCGCCGCCGCGGCGATCAGCACGATATAGGGAAACACGCCCTGCTTGACGCCAAAGCTGCCACCGGAATCCGGCGGCGTGCGCAGCCGTAAGCGATTGCCCGGCACTTTCAGCGCACGCGCGATCACCGTGTGGATGCTGAACGGGCCCTGGAAATTGGCGAGCACCTCGAACGCGTCCTCGCCCGCATCGTGCGAGGCGACGACGCCATAGGTCTCGATCGGCGTGCAGGAGTTGCGGGGATATCGGATGTCGATGGAGAAGCGATGCGGCGCATCCGCGAAGGCTTCTTCAGGATCGCCGTAGCGAAATGAGCGGTCGCTGGCGAGATTGCCGGGAAAGCCGTCATGCAGCACCGGCGCCCCCGGTGCGATTGCACCAAGCGGATCGACGACGGCGCCGCGCGGGCGATATTCGACGTTGATCAGCTCGGCCGCATCCTCGGCTCGGGCGCGGTCGGTGGCCACGACCACAGCAACCGGCTCTCCGACATAGCGCACACGGTCCGTCGCGATCGGCCAGCATTCGACCGGCGCCTTCACGCCGACGACCAGGCTTGTCGTGACGGCCTTGACGTCGCTGCCGGTCAGAACCGCGGCAACGCCCGGCAGGCGTTTTGCAGCTTCAGCATCGATGGAGAGAATGTCGGCATGTGCGTGCGGCGAGCGCAGGATGGTCGCGTGCAGCGTGCCGGGCTGGACACCGAGATCGTCGATGAAGCGACCGCGGCCAGAGAGCAGCGCGGCGTCCTCGACGCGCTCGATCGAGCGCCCAACCCACGGCTCATCGCTACTTCCCGGATTTGCGGATATGACCGCCTGCAACATGTCCCGGCATACCTCCCGACGCGTTCTCTGACGCGACGGTGACACTTGTCAGGACAGGGGCTGCGCGGGCCATACCGCCCGCTCTCACGACTTACCAAATCGTCTCATTCGAGCGCGTGCAGCGCAAAATTAGCCGCTAGACTCAGCCCGCAAGACGCGAGACGTTGCGAAACTCGCGCGGGCTGACGCCGGCATGGTCGCGGAAGAAGCGCGTGAAATGCGCCGGCTCCGGAAAGCCGAAGCGCTCGCTGAGCTCTCCGAGCGGCGTGTCCTCGCGCATGACGGCATCGAGCGCGCGCTCCATGCGGACGACGTTGAGATAGATTTTTGGCGAGACGCCGAGCGAGGTCTCGAACAGGCGGAAGAACTGCGCGCGCGAGAGCCCTGCGCCCTTCACGAACTGATCGACGCTGCCATAGGAATCCTGCACACGCATCGCGTCCATCGCGCGGCGGATGCGCCAGTCGCAGCTCACCGCCCTCATGCCGCGGATCGAGGTCGGGAAGCTGCGCCAGGGCGTGAAGCGTTCGATCACCGCGATCATGAGATCCGACAGCGTCTGCTCGTGGGTCCGCACCGCGTCCGGATTCGCCATCATTTCGGCTGCGAGATGCAGCGTGAGCTGGCGGATGCGCGGCGACACCTCGCCCGAGGGGCGTTCGAAAAAGCCCGGCGCGCCGCTCGCGGCCCATCCGGGTCGGAACTCCTTCAGCCATTCGGGCTCGATATAGAGCGCCATGATGAGCGTGCGCGGACGGCTGGCGTCGTGCACATAGGCGTGCGGCTTCCAGCCGTCGACCAGCACGGCGGCCATGTCCGTGAGCGGCGTGACCTGATCGCCAACCAGAAACTGGGTGTCGGCGCCCTCGACCTTGAGCAGGACGTGGCAATGATGATGGGCGTGACGGACCAGCGAACGATCCATGTCGAGCAGAGCGACCCTGCCGAAAGCGCCGTGAGCGATGCGCAGGGCCGTCGACATCAGTTCCTTCCTCCCAGCGTTGCGCTGCAAAACGATTGGCTAGCTGGCGCGGCACTATAAGCGGCGTCAGCTACATATTCCAACCGCGCAAACGGACGCAAGTTGCCTTCTCGCGGTAATCGGCTCATGCGCGCGCCCCCGCAAGCAACCGCGCGACCGCGGCGCTGGGATCGGCCTGCAAGGCCGTGGCGAGATCAACCTCCTCCTCGCCCTTGACGCGAATGCGCTTGAAGGCGAGCTCGGGGGCGCTGACCGGCGCGGTCGCGTCCAGGCCCATCTTCGCGCTGATGCCATTATCGGTGGTCGGATCGAGCTTCGAGCCGAGCGCGCCCGAAACGACCATGAGATCGCGATCGGCCTGGAAGCGCGTCGCCACCGCCCATTCGATCTCCTCGGACGAGGAGATGTCGACGTCCTTGTCCACCACGATGACCTGCTTGATGTCGTAATGCGCACCGAAGGCACACATCATGACGTTCTTGGGCTCGCCGTCATTGGCCTTGTCGATCTTGATCGCGAGATGATAGCGGCAGGTGCCGCCGCGAGTCAGGCGGACGTCGATCACGCCAGGAAAGCTGCGGCGCAGATGCTGCAGCAGCGTCGCTTCGCGCGGCACGCCGCCAAGGATGAGATGCTCGAAACCGCCGCCGACGATGGTGTGGAAGATCGGCGCCTTGCGATGCGTGATCGCATCGACCTCGATCACCTCGCGATTGGCGCGCGGACCGTAATATTGGGGGAATTCGCCGAACGGGCCTTCCGGCTCGCGCACGCCCTGCAAGATCCGTCCCTCGATCACGATCTCCGCATGCGCGGGCACGCGGACCGAATTGGTGCGGCATTTGACGACGTCCACCGGCTCGCCCAGCAGAGCACCGGCAATCGCCATTTCGTCCTCGTCGAGCGCAGCGATGGCTTGGGATGCAAGCAGCAAGGCTGGATGCGCGCCGATGACGATCGCGATCTCCAGCGCCTGGCCCAACTCTTCCGCGAGGCGGTAATAGGAGAATGTATGCCGCGGCAGCAGCAGCACGCCGATGCGGTTCTTGCCAGATATCTGGCAGCGGTGGATCGAGACGTTCTGCACGCCGGTCTTGGGATTGCGGGCGATCAAGAGGCCCGCGGTGATGTAGGGGCCGCTGTCGCGCTCATTGTGCTTGGGGACCGGAAGCTGGCGCAGCAGATCGATATCCTCATGCACGACCTCCTGCACTGGCCCGCTCGCCACTTCATGTGTCGGCAGCGGATGGCTCGCGGCAGCGAGGAGCCGCGGCAGCAGCTGGTCCTCGGTGACGCCGATGGACTCTGCGACCCAGTCGCGGCCGGCAAAGAGGTTGGCGACGACCGGGATCGCGTGCCCGTCGGGGCGCGGAAACAGCACGGCGCTGTCGCGCTCCAGCCGCTTGGCGATGGCGGCGAGCTCGTCCGCTAGCGCAACGCCCTCGTGCGCGATCGCGAGCTTGCCGCGCTCGGCGAGATAAGCGAGCCAGGCGCGCAGATCGGCGGGCGAACCCTTCCTCGCAACATCTTCCATTCGCATACGGGTCTTTCCTTGAGGTCTCAGGTCAGGGCGCGATCTTGCGCAGCGACGGCGAGCGGCGCTTGAGCGCCTCGTCCTCGCCCCAGCGGCGCACGACGCCAATATCGATGTCGTAGAGGTCGAGCACGCGGCCGACCGTGTGCTCGACCATGTCGTCGAGGCTTTCGGGCTTGGCGTAGAAGGCCGGCACGGGCGGCGCGATGATCGCGCCCATCTCCGAGAGTGCCGTCATCGTCCGGAGATGCCCGGTGTGCAGCGGCGTCTCGCGCACCATCAGCACCAGGCGCCGGCGCTCCTTGAGCACGACGTCGGCAGCCCGTGTCAGCAGTGTCGTGGTCACACCCGACGCGATCTCGGACATCGAGCGCATCGAGCACGGCGCCACGATCATGCCCGCGGTGCGGAACGAGCCGCTGGAGATGGCGGAGGCCATGTCGTCGATCGCATGGTTGACATTGGCGAGCGCCCTCACCTCCGCGATCTTCAGGTCGGTCTCATAGGCAAACGTCTGCTCGGCGGTCTTCGACATCACCAGATGCGTCTCGACGCCGGCATTGCGCAGGAGCTGGAGCAGGCGCACACCATAGGTGACGCCCGAAGCGCCGGAAATGCCGATGATCATCCGCTTGGGGCTGACGTCCTGCATATCTTTGGTCTCGCTCCCTGGGGCACGCGCCCCTCGATCAGCAAGACTAGGCAATCACAACCATCATCACAAATAATGATTGATTATATACTCGATCATCTGAGATGATGGCTCGCGAGCAGGATCAGCGACCGAAGGATAGCCCCGTGGAACTCAGGCAGATGCAATATTTCCTGTGCCTGGCCGAGGAAAAGAACGTCACCCGGGCCGCGCGCCAGCTCAATATCGTGCAGCCGGCGCTGAGCATGCAGATCGCCAAGCTCGAGGCCGAGCTCGGGCAAAAACTGTTCGACCGCAGCGTCCAGGGCATGACGCTGACCAGCGCCGGCGAAGCGCTGGTGCGGCTGACGGCGCCGATCGTGCGCGATGCCGAATATGCCCGGCAGGAGATGGCACAGCTCGGCGGGCGCATCTCGGGCCGCGTCTCGGTCGGCCTCATCACGTCGGTGGCGCAAAGCACGATGGCGAGGTCGTCGGCGACCGTCGCCAGCCGCTATCCCGAGATCACGCTGTCGGTCTGCGAGGGCTACACCGAGACGCTGGTCGACTGGGTCAACACCGGCCAGCTCGATTTCGCGTTGATCAACGTGCCGCGCCGCAGGACTCCGCTGGCCGCGCATCACGTCATGGACGAGGAGATGGTGTTCGCCTGCCGTAAGGACGGCCCGATCAAGCCGCCGGCAAAACTGCGTTTCGACCACATCGCCAATGTCGACCTCGTGCTGCCCTCGAAACGGCACGGCCTGCGGCTAATCCTGGACGAGCACGCCGCCGCCGTCGGCATCGACCTGAGGCCGCGTCTCGAACTCGACACCCTGCCTGCGCTCTGCGATGTGATCGCCACCACGGATTTCGCAACCGTGCTGCCGACCATCGCACTCCGGCAATCGCTCGCGAGCGGAGCCATCCGGGCGCATCGCTTCAACGAGCAACGGATCGTGCGCTCGATTGCCTGGGTGCATCACCCGCGGCGAACGGTGTCGGTCGCGGCGAAGGCCGTGCTCGACGTCATCAGCCGCGACCTCGCGCAGGCCGCCGCCGTGGCAAAGGAGTTCGTGGAGCCTACCTCCGGTGGCACAAGCTCGTCCTCCCGAAAAAGGCGCAGAAAGCCGCGGCGGAAAACGATCTCTTGGATGCAGGATTTCGGCTCGGACAAGATGTCGCGCCCGCCGCAAAATGAGACGGGTTGGTAAGTTTTGAGACCAGCCGGCATGGCAGTCGCATCAAGCCGCTAACTACGGTCCAGGCGCAATAATCGCGACCTGGCGCTTATCCCCGACGGCTCTTGTCACGGACGCTCCCTGGCCTCGCAGAACAAGACACAGTCGGGAGATTCAGTCCGAGATGACAAAGTTCGGTCGCAGCAAGATCACGGACATTTCTCAGCGGCAGAGCGAGGGATTTCATCCTCACCGGAGGTCGCTGCTCGCACTCGGCGGTGGTGCCCTGCTCGCAGCCGCGGGGATGCAGGCTGCGAACGCCCAAGACTATCCCGCCCGACCGATCCAGGTGCTCGTGCCCTTCGCCGGCGGCAGCGCCAGCGACGTGATCACCCGTATCCTGCTCAACCGCATGTCCACGTCACTTGGACAGGCCTTCGTGGTCGACAATCGTCCCGGCGCTGGCGGCAATATCGGCACCGCTGCCGCGGCGCATGCCGCACCTGACGGCTACACCTTGCTGATGAGCACCTCCGGCCCGCTGGCTGCGAACAAGGCGCTCTACAAGGACCTCCCCTACGATCCGCTGAAGGACCTCGCCCCGATCGGCCTGTTCGCGACGCTGCCGAATGTCATCGTGATCAATTCGAAGCTGCCGCCGAAATCGCTGCGCGAGCTGATCGACTACGCGAAAGGACATCCTCGCGAGCTGAACTACGGGACGGTCGGGGTCGGCTCCTCGCAGCATCTGGCGGCCGCCTATTTCGAGCAGCTCACAGGCACCGAGCTCACGCACGTTCCCTACCGCAACATCGCAGCTTACACGCCGGACTTCATCGCAGGGCAGGTCCCGCTCGGATTCCAGCTCCTGCCGAACGTCCTCGGCCTGATCAAAAGCGGCGATGCGCGCCCGCTCGCGGTGGCCAGTGACAAGCGCATGACGGCGGTGCCTGATGTCCCGACTGCGGCCGAAGCCGGCCTGAAGAATTACGAGAGCGCCGCCTGGCTTGCGCTTCTTGCGCCGGCGAACACCGATAGGGCCGTCGTCGACAAGCTCTACAAAGCGATGGTCGAAGCCGTAAACGATCCGAAGGTGCGCGCTCTCTTCGTCGAGCAGGGCGCCGAGCCGCTGGTGATGGATCCCCAGGGCCTGAAGAATTTCATGACCTCGGAAACGACGAAATGGATCGGGGTCATCAAGAAGATCGGCATCGAGCCGATGTGAGCCAAGCTCTTGTGTAGAAGACCTGCCCGCATTGGCTGTCGTCAGGTTTTTCTTGATCTCCAGGTGCACACGTCGTGCACATGCCGCCCTCTAACCAGTTGAAAAACACCATCGCTCCAGTCCATCATGCGCGCCGCGGCAAATTTTCGGTCTAACGTATTCATTTTATTGATGTATTTTAACTCAGATCAGTCCTTCATGTGATTGGACCGGGAGCGGGAGTGCACACGTCACTCGTATGGCGTATGTCAGAGATCCTTGAGAACGATGGGCTTCGGTTATACTCATTCAGCGATGTGAGTATAATTCGCATGCTTATGCCGCGCCGATTCAATCGCGGGCCATTCATTAACCGGCCAAACCCGGATTTCGCTCTCATATTTAACGGCTGGCACGCAAGTGCTAACGAAACACCGTCATGCGCCGAATGAATACGAACGAACTCGAAAGGCAGGCAAAGGGGGTGGCCGCCCTGATGCGCATGCTTGCCAATGAGCATCGTCTGCTCATCGTCTGCAAGCTCGTCGAATATGGCGAAATCAGCGCGAGCGCGCTTGCCGAGGATGTCGGCCTTTCCGCTTCGGCCCTATCGCAGCACCTTGCAAAGCTGAAGACACAGCGCATCGTCGCCTGTCGGCGCGATGGTCAGACGATGTGGTACCGTGTCGCAGACCGGAGGATCGAAGAGCTGTTTTCAACGCTGCACAGGCTCTTCTGCAAGACACCAAAACGGTGACCTGTGATCTGCTACATCCGCTTCTGCTCAGCTTCCACAGATTCGATCCACCAGAAGAACAGTCCGGCGCCGACTGCAAGAGCGGCGAACCAAATGATGTCCGGGATGTTCGTCACGTCCGGAAGGCGGACTTTGCCGAGCGCCCAGACGTTGAGCACGTGCGCTTTCAGCCAATCGAAACTCAGCGCGTAAAGGATAGCACCGGCAACCATGCCGAGCGCGCCGACCAAGGCATGGATGCTGCCGGTGGCGATGGCGCCGAGCGCCGTTCCCGGGCAATAGCCATAGACCACCATGCCGATACCGAACAAAGCGGCGCCGAGCGCGATCGCCAGCATGTTGGCATCCTTCACGTAGTACTTCGTGTTGCCGGTATCGACGAGCAGCAGCACGCCGATGCCGCCGACGACGATCGCCGTGCCCATCACCTTCAGCACAGTAAAATCGCGCAGGCGAAACTGGTTCTCGATCACATTACAGTTCGTCACCTTGCCACGCTGCAGCAGGAAGCCGAAGGCAGCGCCCATTAGCACGGGGCCAAGGATTGTCATCATCGCGGCCATCTTGATTCCCTTCACCGTTTGCGGAACATGAGCGCGGAGATACCGAGTCCTGTGGCGAACATCACCGCCAGGAATAGCCAGCTCGACACCGCGAGCTGCAAACCGCCGGAAATGCCGTGTCCGCTGGTACAGCCGCCAGCAAGCCGTGCGCCGTACATGATCACGATGCCGCCGAGGAACGCGCCGACAAAGCGCTTGGCGATCGATGGTCCGAACCGCTCCTTCCAGACTTCCGGCACGAGCTCGAGCCGCCACGTGCCCGACATCACTGCGGAGAGGAATGCGCCGAGCGGGATGCCGACGAGGAACCAGACGCCGTAGTCCCACTTCAGCGGCATGCTCTTCCAGTAGGAATTCTGCGCCACAGCCTCCGGCCCGATCACCGGAACGGCGAACAGCGAGGCGACGCGCGAATAGGCGGTGGTGACGCCGAGCGGATCGCCGAACACTGCGAAGGCGATCCAGCTCAACAGCCCGATCCCGGCGCCGACGAGATAGGGCGACCAGTCGATGCGCGCAGTGCGCGGCGCTTCGCGAACGTAGCTTTCTGTGATGGTGGTCATGTGCGTTTCCCCGAGGGCGGCGCGCCCGCATTGTTGCGGCGCAATCGGCCCGCATTTGCGAAAATCATATTCAGAAAATGTCATTTAGCAAACCATAAAATATCTGATCACGCGCCCGCTGCGGGCGAGCCAGCGGCCTGCTGCGGTTGTGGCGTACCGGCACGGTCGACGAAGAGGTCGGTGAGCCCAGCCCCGAGCCACATGCCGCCGAGCACGAGCCAGGCGGTGAGCGCGAATATCGAGGCGCCGGTCACGCCCGCGCCGACCGCGCAGCCGCCGGCGAGCATCGCGCCGAAACCCATCAGCACCGCGCCGAGCAGATAGCGCCGCATGCCGAGCCCGTCGAAAAACCCCTCGAGCTTCAGCTCATGCGCGCTTGCCGCAGCGACGAACGAGCCGAGAAACACGCCGGGAATGATGCCGAGGTCGAAGCCGAGCCGGATCTGCGAGCTGTTCAAGACCAGCATCAGCAATTCGGCCGACGGTCCGCTGAAGGTGAGGCTTTTCAGCGTCACCGGTGCGAAGGAGGCCTGCGACAGCTGGTAGGTGAAGAGCCAGCCGGCGACGACGGCTACGCCCGTCGCCAGCGCGGCGAAGATCAGCCGGCGCGGCAAATGGCTGCGAAAGGCGAAGGTGAGCCCCGCGATCAGCCATAGTCCACCGAAAGCGAGCTTCTCGGGCGTACCGCCGCCGAACGCCGCCATGATGTCGCGCGACGGCCCGCCGTCGACAAGCCACAGATTGGTCACCCACTCGCGCGCAGGCGACAGCAGGCCGCGATAAGAAGCCTGCGCCGTCACCGCAAACACCAGGCCCGACAGCAGCGCCCTGAGATTGCCATTGGCCGAGAGCACGAGCAGCCGGCTGGCACAGCCGCGGGCCAGGATCATGCCGCAGCCGAACATCATGCCGCCCACGAGCGCACCGGAGATGCTGCCCTGCTGCGCGAGCTGGCGCGCCTCGGAGGCGTCGAGCAGACCGAGCGCGACAAAGGCCTGCGTGCCCACCAGCGCCGCGGCAAAGGTCAGGAGCCAGACCGCAAGGCGCGGGCCGCCCTCGCCGCGGGAGAACTCGACGGCGGCGGCGCGCAGGCAGAAGCGGCTGCGCTGGGCGAAGAATCCAAAGACGCCGCCGACCAGAAGGCCGCCGAGCCATGACAGGCGGTCTTCCCCCAGGAGATCGATGAGTGTCGTCAGCACGGCCGCCTCAGTGTTCCTTTGAGGTCTGCCAAGTCTATCGCTCGCTGCGGTCGCGCCGTATGAGCCAAATCAAGGCCCGGCCGCATCGGCGCCACGCCTGCTCAGGGCCGCAGATAGGCATATCCCTGCTGTTGCAGCTCGGCGAGCCGCACCACGCCGCCCTTCTCGGCTACCACGAAGCCGGGCGTGAGGTCGTCGAGCTTGACCCCCTGCGCCTTCATGGTGTTGGCGCAGGCATCAAATCCGACGCCAGCGTCGGCGAGCTTCTTCATCATCGCAACGGTGTAATCTTCGGCGGCGAGGGCGTGGAAGGCGCGAAGCGCGGGCCCATGCACGACCAGCCTGATATCGGCCTTGCCGGGGCCACCAACGCCATCGACATGGTTCTGGAGGTTGCCCAGAACGAAGACGACGCGGTCGGCATCGGCGAGGTGATAGACGACGCGCTGTCGCGCCGGTGTTTCCGTCGCCGCTGCCGCTTCGCGCACGGCAAGAGCACCAAATAGTCCGGCAAGGCTCGCGCCAAGCATGGATCGACGCTGCATGGTCCCTCCTAACGTGTCCGCTTGATGAATTCGGCGATACGATCGGCAGCATCTTCCGCGAACAGGTCGCGGAAGAAGTGATCGGCGTCCTCGATTCTATCGAGCTGCACCCTGCCGCCGCTCGAATCGGCAAGCGGTGCAAAGGACGCTACCACGTCGGGCACGACCGTATCCTTGGTCGCGGCGAGCACCAGCACAGGGAGCTTGAGCCGCGCCACGAGCGCCGCGGCGTCCTGGCCGGTGTCGGCGGCATAGAAGGAGGCAAAGGCGCGCGCCGTCACCACCGCGTTGCGGCAATAGATGAAGCCCGGCACGTCCATCCACTCGCCACCGCGGCCCGCCGCGACGGTCCTCGTTGCCTGCTTCAGGAACGGTTCGAGCGGCTTGCCGTAGGTCTGGGCATAGGAGGCGCGCAAGTCGGCCTCGGCTTTCGCCGTCACCGGCGCCAGCAGCACGGCACCCGCGACCGGCGGGGGTTCGCCCGCCGCCAGATAGCGCGCGACCTGGTTGCCGCCGCGCGAGTGACCGAGGGTGAAGACGAACCGCGACATGCCCCTCGCCTTGGTCACCCAGGCACCGATCTCAGCAACCGCATCGTCAACGACATAGTCGTGCCGCGCCGCGCAGTCATACATGCCCTTGCGGCGGTCGAGCCCCAGCGACAGGGTATGGGCGAGCGAAGCGATGCCGCGCTGCTCAAGCGCCTTCGCGACGCCCTGAATGACTTCCATGTCCTTGTGGGCGAGCGTGCCGTGGGTCATCACGACCAGCGGCGTATCCGGTCCCATCGAGGCAGGTGTGCGCAGTGTCGCGAGGGTCGTGCGGCCGCCGGCCGACAGTTCGAGCTCCTGCTCGGCCGCGCCGGCGGGCGGCGCGAGAAGGAGCAAGACAGCCAATCCCATCAACCATCGCATCGGCGGCTCTCTCCTTACGGCCGGACAATCGTCCAGTTCTTTTCCGCGAGATCCATCAGTGCGGCAACACCAACCCGGGTGACGCTGATGCCCTCGATCAGCGGCGGTCGCCTGCCTTCCTTCACCGCAAGCGTCTCCAGGGTATTGCCGCAGGCGATGAAGCTCACATTGGGCATCGATTTCAGGAAATTCAACAGGCGCTCCTTCACCGGCGAGCGGTCGTCGAGCAGCATGTCGAGGCCGCCATTGAAGGCAACCACCACGATCTCGACGTCGTCGCCCTGCCCGGAATAATGCCGCGAGACGTTCGCCGCAACATCGAGGACGGCGCGCATCTTGGCCGGGTCGTCGTCGCTGATCTGCAGCGCGAGCCGGTGCGGTTCGGTCGCCCGGGACGGAGCGGCGGGACTTGTCATGATGAAGGCGGCAGCGAACAAACTGCGAAGCAACCCACGGCGGCTCGCCCGGCCGCGGATCATTCCACGCCCCGCGACTTTCCGTCCCTGGTATCCTCAGGGGTCACGTCGATGACGGCAGCGCGCGCGGTGATCTTCACCGGCTCGATGCAATCCCTCATGCAGGGGTCCTTCTGCCAGAACGATTTCTCGCTCGTCGCCCGATCGTCCATCACAAAGCCCTGCTCGTTCGGCATCTTGATCGTGGCAAGGTTCTTGTTGGTCAGCTCGAAATTCTGGTCGGTGACAACGTCGTTCAAGTACAGGACGTAGGCGACCAGCGCATAATACTCGTTGACCGAGAGCGACTCCGCATTGCCGTAAGGCATGGCGTGACGGACGTAGTCGAACACGGTCGAAGCGTAGGGCCAGTACGAGCCCACCGTCTTGACCGGATTGTCTGATGTCAGCGAACCCTTGCCGCCCGCCAGCACTGGCCAGCGGCCGTTACCCTCGCCGAACTCGCCGTGGCAGGTCGAGCAGTTGTCCATGAAGAGCTTCTCGCCCTGGGCGACCGTGCCCTTGCCCTCCGGCAGGCCCTGACCATCGGGCCGCACGTCGATATCCCAGCCGCGGATTTCCGCCGCGGTCGGCGCGCGGCCGACGTGATAGCGCGGACCGGCTTTGGGATCGGTCTTCTGCTGCGCGGGCGCGGGCGCGCACATTGCGCAAATGAGCAGTGCCGCGGCAGCAAACTTAAGCGACTTCGACATTCTCGACCTCACCATTGGCCTGCACATGCCAGGTCTGGATGCCATTGTTGTGATAGATGGAGTTGACGCCACGGATCTTGCGCAACTCGGCCTTGCTCGGTTGCACGTAGCCGGTCTCGTCCTGCACGCGCGATTGCAGCAGCAGCGGCTCGCCGTTCCAGTCGAACTCGTAGTAGAAGCGCGTCAGTGCCTTGTCGAGCACGGGGCCGTCGAGCCGTGCCGGCCACCAGTTGCGGCCGCCATCGAGCGACACGTCGACGCGCCTGACCTTGCCGTTTCCGCTCCAGGCCAGCCCGGAGACGATGGTGAAGCCCTTGCCGTGCCTGATCGGCGCCTGCGGACTAGGGCTCGTGATCACCGACTTGGCGTCCATCGACCAGGTGAACCGACGTGCCTTTCCGTTGGGCATCAAGTCGGTATATTTCGACGTCTCCTCGCGGGTGTGCCAGGGCTGATCGCCGACCTTGATGCGGCGCAGCCACTTGACCCAGAGATTGCCCTGCCAACCCGGCACCACGAGCCGCATCGGATAGCCCTGTTCGGGATAGAGCGCCTCGCCGTTCATCTTGTAGGCGATGATGCAGTCGTCGAGCGCCTTCTCGATCGGCAAGCTGCGATCCATCGCGGCCGCATCGGCGCCCTCGACCAGCAGCCACTTACCGTTGGTCTTGACCCCTGCTTCTTCGAGCAGCGTACGCAGCGACACGCCGGTGTACTGCACGCAATGGATCATGCCGTGGGTGAACTGACAGCCATTGAGCTGCGCGCCGCGCCACTCCATGCCGGAATTTGCTGCGCATTCCATGAAGTGAATGCGGTTGACGCGCGGATAGCGCTTCAACTCCTCCAGCGTGAGGATCAGCGGACGCTCGACGAGCCCATGGATCATCAGGCGATGATCGGCCGGATCAACCTCGGCGATGCCGCCATGATGCCGCTCGAAGCAGAGGCCGTTCGGCGTGATGATGCCTTCGAGCTCGTGCAGCGGGGTGAAGCTCACCGAGGACTCGCGCGAGGCGGTCAGCCATTCGACGTCGCGCCGGACGACATCCTTCTCGAACTTCGAAGGCTTGCCGTAGGGGCGCACGGCGACGCCCTCGCCGAGCGACTTGGTCCATTCCGGGACGTTGGGAGGCTGGTTCGCCGGATTGCCGCCGCCGGCCAAGGCGGGCTTCGCGAGCACCGACGCCGCAACGCCGGCGCCAGCGGCCAGGAAACTGCGTCGGGATTGCTGGGGACTGTCCATCTTCGACATCGCTTCTCACGCTCCCGTCACTTTGACAGCTCTGTTGGGTTCGAGGCGAACCGTCTTCTGTCGGGTCAGATAATTGGCCACGACCTCCCAGATCGGCGGCCCTTCGGTCCCTTCGTTGACGCTGGCCCAACCTGCGACCTGATATTCCCTCGCGGGATCGATCGGCGCACCGGTCTTGAGTAGCTGCATATCGGAGATGCGGCTGCCTTGCGGCTTCGCGATATCGATCGCATAGGACAGACCGCCGATGCGCACCATGTCGCCACCCTGCTGATAGTAGGGATCGACGTTGAAGAGATTGTCCGCGACGTCCTCGATGATCTCCTTCAACCGCGAACCCGTCATGCCCATGCGATAGACCGCCGGATAGGTGATCGCGGTCGCGTTGGTGACGTCCTCGAAGGTGATGTCCTGTCCCGGCAGCACGCTTGTGCCCCAGCGGAAGCCCGGCGAGAGCGCGATCTCGGCGTCGCGCTCCTGCAACAGGGCCTGGCAGATCAGGTCGTCGAAGGTGCCGTTGAAATTGCCTCGCCTGTAAAGCAGCGAATCCGTCTTGCCGAGCACCTTCGATAGCTCGGGCGCGAAGAGCTTTCGTACCTCGGCGATCTTCGCGGCCATCTCGGCATCCGCCGCGATCACATCGGAGAACAGCGGAATGAGCTTGAAGCTGTAGGCCTTGACCTCGCCGTCGCGGACGTCGAGGTCGAGCCGCGACACGAACTTGCCGGACGAGCCCGACGCGATCAGCAGGGTCTTGCCGACCTTGACCGCTTCGGGCAGCGCGTCATGGGTGTGGCCGGTCAGGATGACGTCGATGCCCTTGACGCGGGAGGCCAGCTTGCGGTCGACGTCGAAGCCGTTGTGCGAGAGCAGCACGACGAGCTGCGCCCCGTCCTTGCGCGCTTTGTCGACCTGGGCCTGCACGTCCTCCTCGCGGACTCCGAACGACCAGTTCGGGATCATCCAGCGCGGATTGGCGACCGGGGTGTAAGGGAACGCCTGGCCCAGCACCGCGATCTTGACGCCACCGCGCTCGATCATAGTCGAAGGCTCGAACGCCGCCTCGTTCCACTCGGTATCGCGGATGTTGAGGCCGAGGAAGGGGAAGCCGAGCCCCTCGATCGCCTGCTTGACCCGCTCGGTGCCGTAGGTGAATTCCCAATGTCCGGTCATGGCGTCGGGCTTGAGCAGGGCCATGCAGTCGATCATGTCCTGGCCCCGCGTCTTCAGCGAAGACCACGAGCCCTGCCAGGTATCGCCGCCGTCGAGCAGCGCGACCTTGTCGCCGCGCTCGGCGCGGATCGCCTTGATCACGGTGGCGGCCCGATCGAGCCCGCCGATCTTGCCGTAGGTCTTGGCCAGCGCCTCGAAATCCTCCGACGTCAGTGCGTACGCGGCCGAAGAACCGGGTGCGATGCCGAAGCGGGCGAGAAACTCCTTGGCCGTCACGTGCGGCGGCAGCCCCTTCGCCTCGCCGACGCCGAGATTGGTCGAAGGCTCGCGGAAGTAAAGCGGCATGAGCTGGCCGTGAATGTCGGTCACATGCACCAGCGTGACGTTACCGAGCGGCTCGAAGGCCAGCAATTCCTTCTGGGTCAGGCGCTGCTGGGCGAACGCCCGGGTCAGGCTCGAACCGGTACTGGTCGCCAGTGTCGCCGTTGCTGCAGCAACCTGGATGAACTCGCGACGAGAGATCATGCGCAATGCTCCTGCAGGCTCATCGTTTCAATTGCGCACCGAGGGCGTCTCGACCGGCAGCCCGATGCCGCGCCAGGCGACATAGAGCTCAAGCGCGAGAAACTCGTCGGAGAGCGGCTTGAACGGCTCGGCGCGTACATCGAACATGCAGCCTTCGAAGCGCTCATGCAGCGGCACCAGGCGCTGGTCGCGCAACCGATAGGTCGGAAAGCCGTTGGTCTGGCCCTGGCTGAGAAAATCGGCGCGCATGAATTTTCCGTTGTTGCGCTCGTGGCACGACTCGCAGGCCAAATCGAGCTGGCCGTAGCGCGCGTAATAGATCTGCTTGCCGCGCTCGAACCAGGGCGACATCGGACCGTCGGTCTTCACCGCCACCGGCATACCGTGCGATTGGTATCGCACGAAGGTGGTCATGTCGGTCAGTTCCTGGGACTTGAATTTCCAGGGCTCCGCCTTCATGTGCTCGGTGCGGCAGATGTTGATGCGCTGCTCGAGATTGACCGGCCTCTTCCGCTTGTCGTCCCATTTCGGTATGGCGGCTCCGACGCCCTTCATGCTCGTTTCGGCCTCGCCGTGACAGCTCATGCATGACTTCCCTTCGCTGCCCTCCGCCCTCTTCCAGACGTCGGCGGCACGCTCCACCGCCAGAAAGCCGGGGTTCTCCAGGTCGTCGTCCTGCAGCGCCCGCGTTTCCTTGCTGCGGAACTGGTAGCCGGAGACGATCGTCTTGAAGACGTGTCCAGGCGGCGCGGAGATGCCTTTGCGTTCGGTCTCCTGCGCGAAAGCACGCGTCGCAAGCGATGCGACCGCGACGATCGCAACGGCGAGTCCAACGTATCGCGAAAGCATCCGCTGTCTCCCTCGAAGCTCTCCGGCATTACGCCTTGAGCGCGATCTTCTCTTCGGCCGTGATCACCGAGCCGTCGTCATCGGTCCAGGAGAACTTGAAGGTCCCGGCTTCCTCCACCTTCGCATCGAACTGGATGTAGGGGTTGGCCGAGATCGCTGGCTCGAGCGCGCAGGCGAAGACCGGCTTGCCGTTGAATTCGCAGGCAAACCTGTTGATGATCCTGCGCGGGATGGGCTTGCCTTGCGCGTCCTTGCGCTGGCCCGATTCCATGACGTGCGAGACCAGGGTCTTGATCTGGATGACCTCGCCCTTGGCCGCCTCCTTGGGAAGCTTGATGCGTGGTTTGTCTGCCATTGTTCTCTCCTTGCGCCCTAGCCGCCGCAGCCGCCGATCGTTACCTTCACGGTCTTCTGCTCCGTGAACAGCGCGCCGTCGCTCATCTTCGCGATCGCAACCACGTTCTGCGTGGCCGCGAGCCGGATCCGGATCGAGGCCTCCGCCTTGCCCGAGACCGGTGTGAACATCAGCGTCGCGACGCCGGCGTTCGGATTGCCGTCGGCGAGAATCATGACTTCCTTGACGTAGGATTCCGTGGTCATCGGGCTCTCGACCGTGAGCGACAGCGGCACGGTATTGCCATTCTCCGCGATCTCCGGCAGGTCGAGCGCGATCTTGCCCTTGACCGGCTGCTTGCCGCCGGTGAACTTCTCGATCCACTTCGCGGCGTCATTGCTCACTTCGGCATCGGCCGCCATCGGCATCAGGGTCAGCATGACGAAGCCACCCCCGAGCGCGAATGCCTGCCGTCGATTGATGGCTTTCATTCCAGATCCTCCTCGCCGTCAGTTGAGCGTTTTGAGATAAGCGACCACGTCCTCGACCTGCGCGGCCGACAGAATCGACTTGCCGACGAACTCCGGGCGCACACGGCTCAAGCCGTCGCTTTTGAAGAACGCCGGCATGACCGTGTCGGTGAAGATGCGCTTGGGATCGGCGACGATGAGGCGCAACTGTGCCTCGCTGTAGCGGCCGGCGACGCCGTCGAGCGACGGGCCGAACTCGCCGTGGAATTCCTCGGATTTCAGGCTGGTGACCTGGTGGCAGGCGAGGCAATTGCCCAGCGTGCGCGTCAGGAACACCTTCTTGCCGGCATCGGGATTGCCGGGTGCGCCGGTCAGCGATTTGGGCAGAGCGTCATTGACGACGTCGAGCTTGATCGGCTCCTGCGCGCAGGCGCTTCCGGCCGAAAGACATAGCGCAAACGCAGCCGCGAGCGAGCGCCGCATGTTCCCTACCCTTGATGGCGAGGTGACGCCCGCCTCGTTTGCGATGGACTCACAATCCATCAAATTCAGTTATTATGATATGTTCATATAAGAAGCGGCGTCAAGACAAATTCGCAGGGCCGGTGTCAACTAGCCGTTTGTGGTAAGAAAATCCCGGAACGAGCCGCGCTCGTAAGCCCGCTCCCGCACGAAGCGAAACATCGCCAGAAAATGCTGCGGCTTGAGATAGCCGGGTGCCCGCGCCACCTCCCGCGCCATCGGCTCCTTTGCCTCAATGCCGTTGGACGATGGAGGAAAGAACTGGAATGTCGGGGTGAACCTGATCCCGTATTTCTGGGCCAGATCCTTCTCGGACAATTCCTGGCGATCGAAATCCGTAACCTTGCGGGAGCCGATCAGATTGAGTTGCAACACCTCGAAATTGTCGCGAATGTAGGTCGTGATCGCCGCATCGGCAAAGTTTACCAGATGCGTCTCACGGCAATAGGGGCAACCGCGCAGCTCCCACATGATCGCAAGGCGCTTGCCGCCGGCGGCAGCGCCTTCGAGGTCCTCGCGCAGATCGAGGAAGCTCTGCAGAAACCAGGGCTCGTGATAGAGCCCATCTTCTCCAAGCGCCGGCTCAGCGGCCGCCTCGCCGCGGCGGGCGACAAGAGCCGCGCCCGATGCTAATGCGAGAAAGCCGCGTCGCGTCAGCCAGCCGGGCGACGTCAGGGATTTGTGCTTTGGAAGGATCTTGCGCATCGGTCACTTTCATTATGATATTCATATCTACGAATGTGACAAGGATTTCCGATCTTGCGCTGCATCATCGCCCTGTTGGCATGGCTGACGTCGAGCGCGCTCGTTCTCGGCGCGAAGGCCGGCAAACCCACGGATTTCGTATCGGCGATGGGGCCGATCATGGATAATCTGCGCAGCGCGGCGAGCTATGCGCGCACCGGAAGCATCGCGCTGGCACAGATGGAGACCGACGCGGCGGCGGCCACGTGGAAACGGCTTGAGCCAAGCGCGTCCGGTCCCCTGCCCGCTTATGCTCCGGCCGCACTGGCGGAATTTCTTGGTGACGGCGGTGAACGGCTCGCGGCCGCAACGCGCGCGCTGGACGGCGGCGACAATGTCGCCGCCGGTCGCGAACTGCTTGCGCTGCGCAGGTCCTTTCATGAACTCAGGCGTCGTTCGGGCCTCTACGATCTCGGCGACTGCGTATTCGAGATCGCGCCGGCCATGGAAAAGCTACGGGTGGCGGCCACGCGGTATGGCCAGCAGCCGGCGCAGGCATACGCCGAGGAAACCGTTGCCGCCGCAAGCGCATTCCGCGATCGTCTGCAGCGCTGCAACGAATGGGCAAGCACCGAGATCGCCGGACAAGGCGAGTTCCGCCGCCTCATAGACGGCGCGATCGCGAGCAGTGGAGAGATCGCCCATGCAGCGATGGCCGGCGAAGGGCCGCTCGTGCATCGTTACCTGATCGAACTGCAGTCCTATGCCCAACTGCTCGATTTCCGCTACGGCTAGCTCAGCCGATGGTGGTCAGCCCTGGAAAACGCTCCAGCAGCCACTCTGAAACCGCCGGCATTAGACCGGTCAAGAACATCAGGCCGGTCGCGACTAGAAAGACGCCCATCGTCTTCTCGACCAGGCCAAGATGCCGGCGCGCGCGGCCAAGCGCGACAATGAACCTACCGGTGAACGCGGCCGCGATCAGGAACGGAATGCCGGTCCCGATCGAATAGGCGAAAAGCAGCAGGGCTCCTCGTCCGGTCGTGTCCTCCGAGCCTGCCATCAGCAGGACAGCGGCGAGAATGGGACCTGCGCAGGGCGTCCAGCCGAACGCGAATGCCAGGCCCATGACGAAGGCCCCCGCCATCCCGGCCGGCCGGTTGTCGACCTGCACCGTCGCACTGCGATAGAGCAGCGGAATCCTCAGCACACCTAGAAAATGCAGGCCCATGACGGTGATCAGGCCGCCGGCGACGATGCCGAGCGTTGAGAGATGCGCGGAGATGAGGCGTCCCGCGAGCGAGGCGGTCGAGCCGAGCGCGACGAAAACCAGCGAGAAGCCCGCCACGAAAGCGAGTGCGGAGACCAGGATGCGCGGCCGCAGGTCGGGCTTGCCACCGGAGAGATCGTTGACCGAGACGCCGGCCATGTAGCAGAGAAAGGGCGGAACCAGGGGCAGGATACAGGGCGACAGAAACGACAACAGCCCCGCGACGAAGGCCGCCCCCAGCGTGACGTCCAAGGTCATTGCGTCTCATCCCTAGAACATATGCGAATTTAATGATATAAAGCGCCAAGGAAGTCCAGAGGTCCGTTACGCAGGATGAACAGAATCATCGCCTGGCTCGCAGTCATTGTCGCGCTCGCGCTGTCCGCAACGGGATCGCGCGCGGCCGAGCTCGTCATGTTCGAACGGGCCGGCTGCGTATGGTGCGCACGCTTCAATGCCGAGATCGCGCCGATCTATGGCAAGACCGAGGAAAGCCAGACCGCGCCGCTGCGCCGGGTCGACCTGAATAGGCCCCTGCCCGCCGACCTCGCCGGAATCGATCCCGGCGCCTTCACGCCGACCTTCGTCGTGGTAAAAGAGGGCCGTGAGATCGGGCGCATTCGCGGTTATCCGGGGGATGCCTTCTTCTTCGGCCTCCTGAACCGGATCCTGTCCAGCACAGGATCCGAACCGGGCAGGTCGTGACCGCTCTCAAGGATTTTACTCAGGGGAATTTGAGACGATGCCGCTGCCAAAGCTGAAGGAGATCGAGGGCTCCGCCGAGCTCGAGCAGATGATGGAGAAGGCACGCGAGGCGAGCGACATGCTTAAGGCGCTATCGCACGAGTCCCGCTTGCTGCTGCTCTGCATCCTCGCCGAGGGCGAGAAATCGGTGACCGAGCTCGAGCAGTTCCTCGGCGAACGGCAGTCAACCGTCTCCCAGCAGCTCGCGCGGCTCAGACTCGATCGGCTGGTCACCACCCGCCGCGACGGCAAGGCGATCTACTACAGCCTCGCCAACGAGGACGTCCGCAAGATTCTCACCGCCGTCTACGACGTGTTCTGCGAGCCGGTGCGGCGGCGCCGCCGGTAATTTTCCGTTCTGGATTTTCGCGCCTTCCCGGCGCAGACTGTCTAACAAGCAGAACGAACATCCCCGGGAGGAATGCTGGGCTCTTCGACCATAGCGTTTGCATGCGGGCTTGCCGCCGGTGCCGTGCTCGGCGTTTCCGGCCGTGCGGGCCGCTTCTGCACGCTCGCAATGCTCGAGGATGCGTTCTTCGGATCGGATTTTCGCCGGCTCAGATCCTTTGCTCTGGCCGCGGCGGTCGCCCTGCTTACGACCCAAGCGCTGGCCGAGTTCGGCATCATAGACCTGTCGCGATCGATCTATCTCACAGCATCGATCGGCCTGGGCGGCGCGATCATCGGCGGGTTGATGTTCGGCGTCGGCATGGCGCTGGTCGGCACCTGCGGTTTCGGCACGCTGGTGCGCATCGGCGGTGGCGATCTGCGTGCCATCGTGGTCTTTCTCGTGCTCGGCCTGTCCGCGCTCGCGACTATGCGCGGCATCACCGGCATGCTCCGCGTGAAGCTGATCGAGCCATTGTCGGTGCGCCTCGCCGAAGGCAACAACCAGACTCTGACTTCACTGCTCGGGGCCGGCAGCACGACGCATGCAATCCTCGTCATGTCGATTGCCGCCGCGCTCGCTTTCTGGGCACTCGCGGATGGCCGGCTGATCCGGTCGCCGCGACTATTGGTTTCCGGTCTTGCCGTCGGCGCCGCGATTGCGTTCGGATGGTTCGCGACGGGGTGGCTCGCGGATGACGAATTCGATCCCGCGCGCGTCTCCTCGCTCACCTTCGTTGCCCCGCTTGGCGACACTATCCTTTACATTGCCACCTTTTCCGGCGCGCGGTTGAACTTTGGCATCGGCTCGGTCGCCGGCGTCGTCGCCGGCTCGTTTGCGGCCGCCATGCTCGGGCGCGGCTTTCGCTGGGAGGCTTGCGACGACGCCCGTGAATTGAAGCGTCACATGAGCGGCGCGCTTCTGATGGGGATAGGCGGGATCATGTCAATGGGATGCACCATTGGCCAGGGATTGACCGCATTCTCAACACTCGCTCTCTCGGCGCCGATCACAATGCTGGCGATTGCCGTCGGAGCGCGGCTCGGGCTTGAGTTCACGATGACGGGCGAGTGGCTGCCAGCAGTGCGCAAGCTGTTCGGCGTCTCGACGTAGTGGAAAACCACCGCTTCTGCACCGAGGCATTTTCCGCCCCACTCAACTCTCGCGAACGTCCGCGGCGAGATGAAAAGCGGCAGACGCGTACGCATTCACCCCGAATAAAAACCGTCGCCGTCAACGGGAGCCGTGTCGATCAAGCTCATCGATGGGAGCCGGAAACAATTCCCGGATTGATGCCGACGACGTTCAACCCGCACAGACTTCCCAAACGACCGACACGCTCCCACTGATTGGTACTGCGTCCAGAGTACATTGACCAGGCCGACATGCTGGCTTGTCCGACGTTCATGGCGATCGGCGTCATCATGTGGAGACGAAATTCGGCTTCGGAGCGAGGGGCCGTCGCCGCGGCAGATCGGCAGCGCACCAGCTTCCCTCTCGGATATCAGCGTGCGTCGGGCCGCGCTCTACCCCACGATTACCAGCGCGAGCAGGCCGGAGCCAAGCAAGGCGACGCCCGCGAGCGTAACCGCCAAGAAAGCAAGAGATGTGAATTCCTCACGCATGGATGTGTGGCCAAGGATTCACCATGCTCCGACCATCACAAGAGTGGCGATGCTCAAAGCCGAGCAGCACAGAATGATGACTGGCGCGACTAAATCTTGGTGAGATCGCATTGCTGGCTCTCCCAGTTAGAAGGCTTGGAGATAGTAGCTCGGCAATGTGTTTCCCTGACTTCGAGGTTGCTGGAAAGTGGTTTCAATCCGATGTCATTTGTTTCGTCTTCGCGCGGGCGAATGAAGTCTCCTCACGGGTTCGCGAACGCGAAACGGAACCAGAGACCGATTCTCCCAATCTCGGATCAAACCTCTGGATGACGCCTCGTCCGGGTTGATTTTTGACAGACACAGTTGTTCCGAGGCCTCGATCTGGCGTACGCGTCTTTAGGGTGAACCGTCGTGCGCGGCCCCGCGCCCAGGGCTGGCGCGACTGAGACCATCTGCGGATGTCCCGGTTCGATGCTGCTGCCCTTTTCCTCAATTGACACAGGGCTCGCTTATCGGCACGGTTTACGTCCATATCCATGCTGGAATGATTTGCAGATCCGGCGGCGTCGGCCCGCAAACGCGCAGCGTGCAACACGACCGCCTCATTTGATGCTCCGGGCGGAACAACCGCTGAAGTTGGTAGATGGCTCCATCGAGAACGGATACGGGCCGGCTTAATCACCAGATGGAGGATGATCCGTCCCGCCCTCATCCGCACGCCACCGCTCATCCCCCGGCTGACGATCACGTCGCCGAGGACCGAGGGCCGCAGCCACGCACCGATCACGGCAACAGTGCGCCCATAATTCACCCGCCTCACGAGGCCCCCGCCTTGTCGTCCGCGCACTTCGGTTCCGGGCAGGAGGAGTCCGGACGTGTGACAGCGATCGCGAATTGGATGCAGCGAGGACGCCGCATCTGGCGCGGGCACCTTCAACGCGATCAACTTCCCGAGGCGACCGGAGGCTCGATGGGAAACATCGAGCGCTGGTTGCTCGCGTTGCTGAGCGTTCTCGTCATCGTGAGTTGCGTCTGCGCGACCATTGTCTTGATGCAGGCCACGGCGCTCAAAGCGGAGATCGCCACGCTGCAACGCGAAATCATCGCGCTCAAGCTACGCGTAGCCAGGCTCGATCAGATCGCAAGCGCCAATGAGGCCCGCGACAAGCCAAGCACCGAAGCACCCAAGCCGCCGGCCGAGAATCGCCCCGACCAGACTGCTCTCGTCCTGTCGCGCGAAGAGATTCAGCTGATCCGCGACTACATCAAGCCCGCCCCGGTTGCGGGCTCCGCGACCGAACAGATCAAAGTCGGCGATCCCGTCACGGGAGAAACAATCCCGTTCCCCTCTCCGATCACGGAGAAGGTCCGCAAACTACTCGGCGCGAGATTTACCATCCGCAACGGCGTGATCGTCATCACCCGAATCGGCAGCCGTCACGCTGATGTTGTGATCGGGCCCAATTGATGAGAGGCCGCTCACGCCACGTGCAGCCTCCCAAAGCACGTTAGCGTGCATATCCGACCAGCATCCGCCCTTTGCTGGTAGTTATTCCACCTATGGCTGATTATTCGGCGGCCTTTCAATGAACCGACGGCTACCATTGAGAAGCTCAAGGTTATTGGCGATAACCGGGTTACCCGGATCTAGCGAATAGGCCTTTTCAAACTTCCGTCGCGCCGCACTCAGATTGCCGCGCAGCATGTACGAATAACCCTGATCATTCAGGATCTGAACGGTCTCGCCCCCGAGCCGAATCGCCTGGGCATAGGCCTGATCAGCCAGGTCAAAACGACGCAGGCGGTCATAGCTTGCCGCGAGCCCAACCCAGGCCGTCACGTCCTTCGGCGATTTCTCGACGGCGTCCTTGAAATAGCGCTGGGAGATCCCGTAACTGCCGCGGTTGAAATGCTCCAGCCCCAGCCGCACGGGCTCGTCCGAAGGATAATATTTGACGTCGGTCGGCTCCTGCACGGGGTCTCCGCCCGGCGGCTCCACGGGAGCGACGATCGCCGCGTCTCTCAGCGTGGTCTCACACCCCGCAAGGCCGGTCGCCAACCAGCAACAGGTCAGCATAAAGATGATGCGCCGCATAAATCTTGTCCCCGCCCGGCCCATCGGAATCACTGAAATATCATCGTTGAATTACCCAAAGCTCAGGCCCCTTGGCCCCTTTACCTGCTCGGTGCGCCGCCGACCGGCACCGATACGCCACTGGCCGTTCCAGGCGGCAATCCTTCGATGTTGACGTTCTGCGTCGGCGTCGTCCGCACGCCCAGTTGCCTCGTCGCATCGCTGATGTCGGGAAGCTGATCCACCGGCTGTTGTGTCTTGCCATAACGAGTCACGGCGGCGCCAACGCGCCGAGCGTCGTACGCGATCCTGCGGTCACCGACGTTTCGCGGCCATGGATGGATCGTATGGGTGACGGCGTTGACCTGCTTGGCATCGCCGGCGGTCATCGTGAGGGTATCGGAGCGCTGGAAATAGCGGTCCATCTCGTCATGACCGGCGAGGCCGTAACATCCCCCGAGCAGCAAGGGCGCGAACAGAACCAGACACCTTATGGTCATCTCTCGCTCCTAGTTGAGGGTCTTTACGACCGGCTGGTCGACAACGGCGGCCGGGGGTGGAACGGGCGTCCGGAGCTCAGGAGCGATGATGTGGCCGTACGGGCCCTTCACGTCGCCGCCGGAATTGACGTAATCGTTGTAGCGCTTGCGGACTTCCATCTGGCCATTGAGGAAGAAGTCGACGTCATTGGCCGGAAGACGGGAGTCGAGCGGAGATGCCAGTTGCTGACCGGGCGCCGCCGGCGCAACCAGGCGCGGCGTGACGATGATGACGAGATCCGTTTCCTGCTGTTGGTACGACTTGCTGCTGAACAAGCTTCCGATCACCGGCACCGAGCCGATCCAGGGCAATTGCGAAACGTCCTGGCGGTTGCGGGTCTGGAGCAGGCCGGCGATCGCAAAGCTCTGGCCGTCGCGCAGCTCGACCGTGGTCCGCGCGTCGCGGCGGGTCAGCGCCGGAATGATCGTCCCCGCAATCTGCACCGCATTGGCGAAATCAAGCTCGCTGACCGACGGCTCGACCCGAAGGTTGATCACGCCGCGCGAAAGAACGGTGGGCACGAAAGCCAGCTCAACGCCGAACTTCTTGAATTCGATAGTCACGGTTGGCACGAGGCCAGCGGTACCTGCCGTCGACGCCACAGGCACTGGGAATTCACCGCCGGCCAGGAAGCGGGCGGCATCACCGGACAGCGTGGTCAAGTTCGGCTCCGCCAACCGGCGGGCCAATCCCTTGGTTTCCAGCGCCGAGATCAACAAGTCCACCGAGCCGCCATTGCTGGTTCGGATGATGCTGGTCAACAAGCTTCCAAACGGGGCCGGGGCGACACCGCCCGCAGTGCCAATGAGCGTACCCAATGTTCCAAGCACCGGCAGGCTCCCCGTCGGCGGCGTGCCGACAGGAGTCCCGCCCGCGCCGAGGGGACCAGTGGCGGTATTGAGACCCCCAATCGGTCTTCGACCGGCGGCGGTGACACCGCCCTGCCCGGTAATACCGACGTTGGTGCCATTGGCATTCGCCGCATAGAGGTTGACGCCGAGATCTCGGCCGGCGTCCCGGTTGACCTCGAGAAAGCGCACCTCGAGCATCACCTGCTGCGGCGCCGCGACGCTCATCGCGTTGACGACAGTTCCACCTTTCGCAACGGTGCTGGTAGCAATTGCCATGGCCCGCTCGGCCGCAACCGCATCGACGGCGGTTCCGCTCAGCACCACCTGGCCCTCGGAGGCCGAGACGCGAACACCCTGCATGCCGGTGCCGGTCCGGATGTTCTGCTGCAGATTGCCGGTGTCGATCACGACCTCGACGTCGAGGATCCCGATCTGCTTCATCGAGCTGTCGAACAAAATGACGTTGGTAGTGCCAGTCTGCTTGCCCTGGACATAGATCAGGTGATCGCTCAGCGACTTCACGTCGACGATGTCAGGCGAGCCCGCGACAATCGTCGCAAAAGCCGTATCGACCTTGAAGGTGCGTGACTTGTTGACGACCACCTTGACCCGCTGGACGTCGTTCATTTCGCTGACGAAGACGCCGCCGCCAGAGGAGCCGCGCCGATCTGCGGCCGTGGCGCTGTCAACGGAATTGAACAGGGCAAGCGTGGCGCCGAGAGCCATCACGCCGAAGGCGGGAAGCCCCCCTACCGTCTTACCTGAAACGCGACCGCCACCCATTCGAGTCCCCCCGCCGCGATCCGCGGCAATCCCCCGCGAATCTACGTGCTCGATGCCCCTAACAGTTCCCTCCGCGCACCACGTCGCAGAGTTTACATTCCATCCGATTACAAATCGTTATTACGTATTTCCAAGATCACACCCCTCATTCAGCCTCCTTGCAAGAAGAGAGGCTTACCGCACTGCGGCAACAGCTGAGAAAACTCTCCGATGTTGCCAGCCTGCACCACTTTTCCCCGTTTGCTTGGAACCCTCCTGCTGCACAAGCGCGCAGGCGTCCCGCCGGCGCCCCGCTTTGGCGAGTTCCTTGGCAATTTTCGGAAGATCCGTTCGGACAACCGCGACTCACGCTTCCTCTTGCCGAAATCCAGACGCTTTCTGGAATGGTTGCCTGGTTCCACTAAAAGGGAATTGTGGTGGACGCACTCGGCGCGTTCAACGCCGTGCCCCAGATCGGCATCAGCATGTTGAAACTCGGCTGCGATGCCGTAACCGTCAGTGCGGAGGCTCCAGTCGTCGTGTTCAGCGTCGGCGAGAGACCGCCGCGATACAGGAACGGCGCCGCGTTCTGCTTGCCGGTTGGGGACAGGGGATCGCCGGTGCAGGACGGCGACTGAGGCGGGCTTTGAAGCACGGCAGGCGTGTAGCAGTTGATCATGACCGCCCGGGCGCCGGCGCTCGCGAGCATCCGCAAAGACTGCATCGTGATTGCATAGCGTCCAAGATCGAAGATGGCGAAGATCAATGTGAAGAACGACACGAAGACGAGGATAAATTCGAAGGCCGCGAAGCCGCGATTGTCGAGCTTCCTCATCATTGCACCAACGCGACAACTTGAGTGTGAACGATGGTGGCCGGATCACACCCCTGCGTGCTCAGGTAGCCGCCACCGCTCATGTCGAGCGTTTTCGCGATCACTTGTGAACAGGTCGTATTGGTACTGGCAGTCGTTCCGGCCCAGCTAACGTCGACGTGGGGGAAGTACACGGTCCCGCCCAGGCTAACCAGACCATTACCGTTTATGGTGACCTTATTGCTGGTCTTGTTCGGAGCCTGATCATCAATCAGGACGCCATTCAGATCCGACGAGAAACTGTTGGTCGCAGGTGCGGAGAGGTCAACTGTGCCCCCGGTGATGGAAAGCTTCGTGTCTCCGAGCAGTACGAGGGTTACGCCTGTCCCTTTCAGTTGTCCGCCGGTCATCTTTATAGTTGCGTTGTAGAAGAAATATGTTCCCGGGTCCAAAACGTACTTATCCCCGTTCGACACCGTGAAGTTACCGTAAGCTCCACTCCCCGCGCTATTCGGCGCGCAATGCTTCCACCCATCCGCCTGAACAGGACATACCGGGTTTGTATTGCCAGTCCTGCTGTTGAACGATTTGGTGTCCAGTTTGCTGAGCGGATTGTTTGCGTACGGCATGAAATAATTGTGCGGCACGCTGACATTGCTACAGGAGCCTGAGGGGGTGCAGCCACTTGCACCATAAATGGCCCATCCCGAACCGGTGAAGGACGGAGTGCTGGCAAGTTGAACACTGGTGTCCGACATTATCGCGCAGCCAGTTCCGTTGTTGCTGAGGTTACCAGCAAGCTTGAGCGCGCCCGAGTCGGGTCCAAGCGCCAAGGCGCACACCTTGGTCGGCTGCTGGACCAGCGCAATGGCTTGGGAGGGGATGTTGACGGTCGTCAAACCCAGCACTGCCGCCAGGTAGGCGGGCTGTTGCTGGCTGACCCTGGCGCGAACGGCGTTGCCGACGCCCGCGGCCGGCGTTGTGAACGTACCGGCATTGTAATCGCCGATATCGATCTGCACTGCCCGCGAGATTCTGCTCGGAAGGCTCGTCGCACAATTGGTGCCCGGATAGGCGGTGTCGCCAGCGTTGCAGAACGCGTTCTGTGCCGCGAATTGCTTGCCGCGATAATCCACTGATTGTGCATCGCAGGCCGCATTGGCAATATTGCATGAAAGCCGCAAGGCGCCCGAGTAGGCGGCCGCGTCGGCGGCGTTCTGCGTGTGCTGCTTGGTGACGTACCACGATCCCGCCTCGGCCCCGAGTGCGACCACGCCGATGAGCGGCACGAGGGCGATGACTGTTACGAATGCGACCGAGCCTCGTCTGGAACGGAGCAGATTGCGCATGGAAGCACCTACTGGAAGCGTTCAGAGGAAGGCAACGTGTACGTACAACTGCTGGGGCACAGCACCGATCTCAAGACAATCGGCGCCAAAGTGACCGTCGTCGAAAATGTGATGTACTTGGGAGAAGCAATATTGCCTGGCGAGCATGTAGCGCCTGCATCACCGCATTTAACCTGGATGTTGCCGATCGTATAACCGGCGACTGTCGTCTGTAGCCCTGACCTCCAGGTCACCGTGCCGTCGGGGCCGAGCGGATTGTAGTATTGGACATATTGCCCGAAGCTGCGCAACGCCGACCAGGCAGAGATAAACCGGAAGCTGGCAGCGGCCACGTCGGCGAGCGGCATGAGCAGGAACGACACCAAGAAAATGTAGACGATGATTGTCTCGAACGCGACGGCGCCGCGTTGATCCGTGATAAAAGGCTTTTTACGACACGCGCGCCTGCCTCGATCGTTACTCGCCACTTCCGATCGCCGAGTCCGGGCAGCGATTTGGACGATCTCCATGACAATTCGGCCACGCATAGCCACTCACCAAATATAAGGGACCATTCGCCAACGCGACGCTTCGTAGCTGGAATACTCCGGGCAAGTGCGTCGAAGCAGGTCCTCCTCGTAAAGAATTCGGCATACCTGGATGCTGATATGCAGGACCAGCACGATCACCGTGACCGGTGTCAGGTATTGCAGCACGACGCCCAGCACCACGATTTCTTCTGCGGCATAGAGCGGGTGCTTGATCCATCGATACGGACCGGTCTGCACCACCGAACGCGCCTGTGGCACCAGACTGAACGATCGACCTAGATGCCGGATAGTGACAAGCATCATGATCGTGCCGACCAGCACGCAGGCTGTCGATGCTAGGTTTGGCAGCGTTTCGTCGGTCTTGCCCAGGAAGCTGATGGTCCATGGCAAATAGCTGCCGACGAACGCCGCTATTCTTGGAAGCAGGCCATCTGCGTGCGCCTTTGCCGGCGAGCGGGTCATGATCAACAGCGCCAGGAGCACGTAGAAAATGCCAAGGCAAAAGCCCGACAGAAGCGATGGCCATGGATCGGCAAGCGACGACCCAACCTTGATGGCGACGCAAAGTGCCAGCAGCATGAACCACAGGCTGCCGAACAGTTGCATGATCCGATCGTAAGAACAGTTTTTCGACAGGGCGACTGTGCTCATGGCTACTTCCCGAAGCTGGCGAACGAACGCACGAGGTGCAGAATGGGACTTCCTCCCATGATGACGAACATGGCCGGAAGCAGGAACAGCACCATCGGGATGGTCAGCTTGGCGCCCAACTTGTGCGCCCTTTCTTCGAGCTTGGTCATACGTTCCCGCCGCAGGTCGACGGCGATACTGCGTAGCGCCTGGCTCAACGGCGTTCCGTATTGCAGGCTTTGGCTGATCATTGTGCCGAACCGGCGAAGCCCCTCTGAGGTAGCTGCCAAATTATCGAATGCGTCGATGCGATTCGGCAGCATCCGCAGATCCTCAAGGAGACGGTGCAACACCCAGGCCATGGCGGGATTGGACGGTTTCATCTCTTCCGCGACACGTCCCAGCCCGCCCTCCATGCCCATTCCCGCTTCGCTGCACACAACCAGCAAATCAATCATATCCGGCGTGCCTTGCCGAATGGCGGCATCAAAACGCCGTTTCATCACCGACAGAATCAAACGCGGCCCCATAATTCCGACCACGACGCCCATGAGCGTGAAGATCACCACATCGGCAAGTGCCCTTCCCGAAAGCTTCGCAAGAAGCAGCGCAATGACCGGGAACAGGAACATGCTGACGACCTTGACGCCGATCCAGGTCGGCAAGGTTCGATGATGATTGAAACCGGATGAGTGAAGGATCGTTCGCAGCTGATCCAGATTCTCCTCGGCGTAGAAGCGCCGATACCGCATGCCGAGCCATGAAAACCAACCGGTCACGTCCTGGAAGGGTGCTGACCGGTAAGGCATGCCCAGCACGGCGTTTGACACCCGTGTATCCAATGCACGGACGTGCATCTCGCGGATGATCAACACACAGGTCGCCGTCCCAGCTGCCAACGCGAGAGCCACCAAACTGAGACCAAAGGTCATAGTTCTGTTTCCCGTCTGACCATCCAACTTATCACCAGGTGCCCGACAAGCACTGAGGCCACTGCGTAAGCAAGGAGCTTGTTTCCAGTCGGATCAGAGAACAATAGATCGACATTCTGCGGATTGGCCGTGTAGAGCACCCCACCCGCAATCACGGGCGAGATTGCGAGTGCTCGTGAGGAAAAGATCACCTCTCCTGCCAGTGCCTTGGCGCGAGCTGCCAGCGCAACACGCTGACTCACGGTGTCTCCCAGCGTCTGCAAGGTTTCGGCCAAGCTGCCGCCTGACTTCAACTGGACTGCGAGTGTCACCGCAAACATCGCATACTCTGCCACTTGCGATCGCTGATAGACTGCTTCGACGGCCTCCTCCGGAGCTCTCCCCAGAGTCATTTCGCTGCATACGATGGCAAACTGCCCAGCCGTTGGTTGCGGCATCTCGCGCGCGATGGTGCGAAATGCTTCATGCACAGGCAGACCCGATCGAACCGTACCTGTCACCAGCTGGATCGCGTCAGGCAGCTGTCGAAAAAGTTGAACGGCGAAGCGACGTTGCTGCCATCCGAACAGACCTCGCACGACCACCAAGGCAGCAATTGCAGCTACGACAGACGCGTAGAGAATGGAAAATCCCAGCTGGCCGTTAGCATAAAAGATTGCGGCTACCGTGATGGCGGCGGCAACTAGCACATACGCCGGATGCCAGGTGTGAACCATCTCGGGCTTGTAATTGGCCAGGCGGCGGAGAAACAGGGACCGGGCTCCAGTCTCCGACCGGCGAATGGATGGCAGGTTGGCCGGATGGGAGGCCGGTAGAGCTATCGCCAGCTGGCGCTGCATGCGTCGTTCTCGACCGTCGAGCCACAACGAACTGACTGCCGCGCACATCGCGAGTGCCAGAACAGCGAAGATCACCGACTCCGATATCATATTTCCCTCACGGCCTCAGCCCAAGCGCGATCAAGCCCGAAATAGACAAGACGGCTTTTGAATTTCGGGACTGCCAGGGTGGACCTGTAGGTGCCCGATATCCGCCCGTGCTCATCCTCTTCGTGATACTCGAAGGCTGCGATGTCATTGGTGGTGATCACGTCCCCTTCCAGGCCTATCACCTCGCTGATCTGAATAATGCGACGCTGTCCATCGCGCATGCGTTCGACTTGCACGATGATATCCAGCGCAGCGACGATCTGGGTTCGGATGGCCCGCGACGGCAGATTGACCTGTCCCATCTGCACCATGTTCTCGATGCGGGTCAGGGCATCGCGGGCGCTGTTGGCATGGACCGTGGAGATCGAACCATCATGGCCGGTGTTCATTGCTTGCAGCATGTCAAACGCTTCAGCACCGCGCACCTCACCCACGACGATCCGGTCAGGACGCATGCGCAGGGCATTCCACAAGAGATCGCGTTGTGTCACCAGCCCCGTGCCTTCGAGGCTGGGCGGCCGGGTCTCGAGGCTGATCACGTGCGGCTGCTGAAGCTGCAACTCGGCCGCATCCTCGATGGTGACGACGCGCTCGCTGTGATCGATGAACTGGCTCATGGCGTTGAGCAGCGTCGTTTTGCCGGACCCGGTGCCGCCCGAGACCAGAACATTGAGCCGAGATCGGGCGGCAATCTCCAGCAATTGTGCGACGGCCGCGGTCATTGAGCCGTTTTCGACCATCCCGGCGAGGTCCAGACGGCGGCTCGGAAATTTTCGGATCGAAATGCAGGGGCTATGGATCGCCAGCGGCGGAAAGATGATGTTCACCCGGCTGCCGTCCGGCAAGCGGCAATCCACCATCGGACTGGATTCATCGATGCGCCGACCAACTTGCGCGGCGATTTTCTGCGCCACCGATGCAATGTGATCATTGTCGCGGAATCGCACCGCGACCCGCTCCAGCTTGCCGGCTCGTTCGACATAAACGTTGCTCGGTCCGTTGATCATGATGTCGTTGATCGATTGATCGAGCAGAAGCGGACGCAGCGGCCCGTAGCCGGTCATGTCGTCCGCAATCTCATCCGCCAGTTGAAGCTGTTCACGACCCGAAAGCTCGAGCCGTTCCTCGTTGGCGATTCCATGGATGATTTCCTCGATCTGCCGCCGAAGAACATCGCGCGAAACAGTCGCGGCCACCGCTGGCTCAATCTGCTCGATGACCCGCTCGCGGAGCGACGCTGACATCAGGGGCTGCGGAAGCGAAGGTTCGTGCCTGGGCCCGGATGCAGGCAAGCTCGGCATCGACGCAGGCAACGGCGTCAATGCAGGCAAACGAGATGGCGTATCGTCGTCGCGCCTACCAAAGATCTTCATAGTCCGAGCAACCTCCTCACCCATCCCTTTCGCTCGACGCCGAGCCCCGTGATCTCCCGTACGATCGGGGCGAGGTGACGTCGCAGTCCTGATACGTGCTTCAGCGCCGGAATTCCGAGATTGACAGCCTGGGTCATTCCCTTTCCGAGATCGGGAACCACCATGTCCGGCTCTGCGCCCAGAGCCTTGACAATCGTAGCCCTGGGAAGGCCCCCGGGCCGACCGGCGCGGTTGAGCAAGGTGAAGACCCGATCCTTCCCGGCAATGTTGGTGACGGCGGCGCGCAGTGCATGGGCATTGCGAAGTCCGGTTACCTCGGCTTCCAGCAGCACCAGCACGTGACGAGAAAGAGTGATCACCGGATGGATGGACGGCGGAAACGGGACCGGTACATCGACAACGATGTAATTGAACCGCTGGCGGAGCAGGCCCAACACGTGCCTCACGCCCGCTTCAGTGATGTCGAGCTGCGCATCCAACTCCTCATCGGCGGAAATCAGGCAAACCCGCTCGTTGACCTCGATTGCGGCGCGCTCGAGGAACAACGTGTCCGCCCGCATCGGGTTCTCCAATGCGATGCGCAGCCCTGGTCCGGGCTGAACACCCAGCATCACCGCCGTTTCGCCGCCTTGCAGATGAAGGTCGAGCAGCGCGACCTTGGCCTTGGTGGTCTCGGCAAGCTGCAGCGCGAGATTGATGGCGATACTCGTTGCGCCGGCACCACCCTGCGCACCACAGATCGAGATCACATGTCCGCCACGATCAACCGAACCGTGCGTCACGTCGCCAAGCAGCTTCGGGCGGAGCTGGTCCAGCACCATGTCCCGCGTAAGCGGCCTCGGCAGGTACTCGGTCAAGCCGAGTTCCATAAGCTCGCGGTAGAAGGTGATCTCCCTGCTCTCACCGATCAGAGCCACCCGGACATCGGGTGGGCAGACGCCGGCCAGCCTTGCTAGTTCGTCAAATGGATCATCGATTCCACTGATGTCCGCCACCAATGCGAATAATTCGGTGTCGGTTTCGAGCATCCGTATCGCATTGCGGATCGTGCCACGCTTGATCGATATGTTGCTGCCCTCGAGGCCCTTGCGCAGCGCCGCAGCACTAAGCTCGTCGTTTACAAAACAGACGATCCGGTTGCGTGCTACTACCGATGGAGCTTCTTCAAGCGAACTGACGACTGCAATGTTAACGCTCATCAACGTTTCTCCAGCAACTTGCCTGCCTGAACCACCATCGTCGCACCCCGGCGGGAAACTTCCGACCCATCGCAGTTGACGATGGTGTCGCCGTCGCCGGTGTCCTGTCTCCTGACTGAGTATTGCTTTGTCTGTCCGCCAGAATGAACGACTATCGCTGCAGTCCGGCCGGCAATTGCGTTCTGGCGGGCGATTTCCGGCGACACATCGCAGCTGGACATGGCGCCAGTGTCCACCGTATCCCACTGTTCGACTGCTGCCCGTACAGCCAGGGAGAGCGTACCGATCTGCTTTGCGACCGTGACCTTCTTGACCTGGTCTGGCGCAAGCTCCAACGACACAGTTTGCGCTTGCTTGCCGGCCACCGAGGTTATGGTTCGCCCGCCTTGCACAATCTCCTGGTCAATCGCAATGACTCGAACATTTGCCAGAACGGTTTCGCTCATGGCCCGACGCGCGGGATCTGCCTTCTCGAACACCTGGGTCAGTAGGACATCGACATAATCACCCGGCCTGATCAGCCCCGAGACGCCGGACTCCTCGTCCACTTTGATGCTGATCGCACGGCTATCCGGTGCCAGGACGCTGGCCAAGAAACCCCGATCTCGCGGTCGCAATACGTCCTGCAAAGTGATCGGACTGCCAACGTCGACGAACTTGCGAACCAGAGAGCCGGGAAGTCCGGCCTTCGATTCGGAAGTTTCAAGAATCGCCCCTGCCGGAAGCCGTTCAGGCGGCACCGAGCGTACTACGAAATCTTCTTCGCGGGCCAATGTACCTTTCGACAGCGGACGTGCCGCAACAAAATACCCGACAGTCGAAGGAGGCGCCGGCCCCTGCTCCATGACCGCTACCGGAACCTGCTTCGGCAGGTTCATGTTGTAGGCAATCAGCCCGAACGCAGTGGTTGCGAGCAACAGCACCAGGATGATTGAGAGACGCAACGCGGACGACATGTCAAAATCCTTTGCTCAAGATGGTCCAGATGCCACCGCACGCTATGGCTACGCCGTAAGGCAGGGGAGCGTGTCGCACGTGGCGCCACCGCTCGATCGCATAGACGCGGCGTGCGAACGACGATCCGACCGGCGCCAGCTTCGGATATGGCAGGACGCGCATCATCAGATGCACAAGGGCAAGAACGCCGCCGGCCAACGTGGTTGTCGTCAACAACTGCATCACACCTGCCAGCGGCAGACCAATCGACAAAGCAACCAGCAACTTGACGTCGCCGCCGCCAATCCATCCGCGCTGGTAAATCGCGAACAGCAGCAAGAACAGGATCGTCGTGGCAATCAGGGATTCGACGAGCTGCATCGGGCTGGCAAGTTGACCGGCGATCCCAAGGAGCGCCAGCACCAGGCAGATGTCATTGCGGATCAAGCGGGTCGCGACATCGAGCGTTGCGACATACAGCAACAACAGAACTTCCAGTATCGAGGCTATGTAAGAAATCCAGCTCATGAAAATGCATGCCTCAAAGAGGAGGAAGGCACACCAAAAATGGAAGGAGCGCATTCAAGAGGGGGACACGTTCCGATGCCCCCCTCTGGCTTCGGATGGCCGTATCAAACAGCCGCAGTGAAAGCGTTGGTGATAGCGGTGATCCCGCCCCCGAGCGCCAGCCCGATCTGGCCGGCAGCTCCACCACCGAACACAGCCGAGACTGCGCCGATGATGCAAACTGCGACGATAATGTACTCGAACGACACCACGCCGTCCTGGTCCGTGCGCAGACGCTTCAACGCTTCTCTCGTCTCAATATAGTACGTCAACATAGGAGGATCCCTTCCTTGGAGATGACAGACTTCGGAATGTTCGTTGGCGAAAAACCCCTGCGCCAACTGGATTCTTTTATAATGTTCGCTCGGAGGGTTTCGCGTGCTCCATAGAGGGGTGATGCGGAGCATAAGGGGTACTCCTCGCTCGATTAACCATTTCGCCGAGCGGCCGGCGTTCGGTCGACGCGCGACAACGCGCTGGCGCTTGCCGATCGCTCAGCCATCGTGGGCATGACGATGCACGGCGTTGTCGATCGCAGAAAGAGCGTTGAGGAGTTGAACGCAATCGCGGACTGAGGGCGCTATTCAGCCGCCAATGTCGGTGCGCTCTGTTCTACCGATCGGCCGAATCCAGCCATTCCCGACCTTGAATAGCGGACAGCACCGAGATGACCAATCGCCGGCACTTCACACGAAGCACGGACAGCAGCTAGCGTACGCATTGGCGGACGTAATAGCCGTTGACCCGTATCCACTGGCAGGGGCTTGGCCGAGGCTCCTTGATGATTGTGTAGCCGTGGTAGTCGATGTTGGTTGGTGCGGTCAGGCCACGCCAGAATACTGCATTCGCGCTGGACGAGCTCAGGGTCATCGCTGCCCAGAGACAGGCCAGGGCGACACAGAATGGAAAGAGTGTTCGCATCAGCGTCTTCCGGTTTGGAATTGATTACCGTAGCTCGCTTATCCTGACTGCTCCCAAAGACGCTCGCAAGTCCGATCGCGACATGACGCGAGATGTGATCCGGTCTTGCGCAGGACCGGCGACAGCACCATTTCAAGACCGCCTCATCTCATCGTAATCGTGATTGCGCTGAGATTGGCGGCGAATTCCATGCCCGCCTTGGGACCTTGCAGCACGATCGTGACGCCCTTTTCGTTGCGCAGGTGAGCGCCGTTGATGCCGCCGACGAGGGCGGCTCCGCCGCCGACGGAGGTGTAGGTGCCGGCGAAATCGCGCACCTCTCTGATGCCTGACGCCCGCCCCGCCAGTCGCCCGACGGTTGCGCCGGCGGTGATGCCGAAGCTCAGGCCCGACACCCTGAAGGGATAGACGCGCCCTCGATAGGTCAGTACCCCGCTGCCGGCGCCACCGCCAATCAGCAATCCCGCCTTCACGATTTTGACCTCGACGTGACCACTAGCTTGCGCATGTGACGGCGTGGCGGGAATGATGAACGCGAGCAACGCGATTGCTGCCAGGTACCGGGCAATCCAACGCAGCCACGCTCGCCTGCTGCTCTCAGGGTTTTGCGGCATCGACCTTCTTCCAGGTCTGGTCCGGATCGAACAGCGTCGTGCGCTGGGCGATAGATTCGGTGCGCTCTCCCAAGTCCTTCTGGTAGACGGTACCAGCGTGATTGACCAGGAAGGTCATGACGCCGGAATTGCCGTATTCGGCTGGCCAGGCGATCAGGGCGAAGCCACCGATCATCTTGCCCTTGACGACGTAGTTGAGAGCACCGCCGGGCGCATCCGCCCCTTGCCCCTTCAGGATACGGAAATAGTATCCATGATATGGGCTCGGCTCTACACTTCCGGCCTTATAGCCTTCGGCCGAGGCTTCCGCCGCCAGTGCACCGAGTGGGCTCGGGTCGCTATCGTCGCGCCAGAACAGGCCGTCCTTCTTACCCGGGCTGCTGACGATGCGTTGCGCGTAGACGCCCACGCCCTCGCCGCGATCCTTGTCGGCATATTCATTCTGGGCATCGACATAGGCGAGCGCAGTCTGGATCGCGTCGAGCTCGTTGCGGCCGATGCGACGATAGAGAACCTCGATCCGTCCCTCGGCCGTGTCGAATTCCCAGCCGCTCTTTGCATTGACGAGTGGAATTGGGAACGGGAAGTCGTCCGGCCCCAGCATCAGCGTGGCCTTCTTGTTGCCTTCCGCCTTGATCGAATGCTTGGCATCATACATCGACGTGAAGCGCTGGCGTATGTCTGCATCGGCGACCTCGTCGCCGGACGAGACGATGTCGTCAGCAGCCCTGCCGAGCACCTTGAGAATATCGGCCGGACCTCCCTTGACCGCAGAGGCAAGCGCTGCCGCCGCATCCTCGGGCGTAGAAAAGGATTGCTGCGCGGGCGCCGTCGAACTCAGCAGTACCAGCGCCATGATGCCTGGCAACGCCGCGCGATGAAGTGACTTCAGAACATTCATGGCGCGACCTCCGCAGGGATCCTCGCACCACGGGCGAGCCAATCGCTGTAGGTTCGGAATTTCAATCCGAGCTTGTCGTAGTGGACAAGCAGATAACCGTCGTTGCCGCGGGTCACCGCCTCCGGCTTCACGCGTTCGACCTCCTGCGCCATGACACCGACATAGGCCTTGTGGCTGCCGAGATAGCTGAAGCGGTAATAGCCGAGGCCGTTGGCGAGATAGCCGAGCAAGACGACATCGTGCTTCAGCGCAATGTCGGAGCGCCGGCCGCCGCCGCCTCCCCGTCCGCCGCCGCCTCCTCGGAAGCCGCCTCCGGCAGACATGCCGCCACCGCCACGCCCGGCGAAGCTCGCACCACCGCCGCCGCGGGGCATGCTCGCCATGCTCGACCGCCCGCGGGCGGAGGCCGCTGCAGCCGCCCGGCCGGAGGAAACGTTCATGGCACCGCCGCGGCTGCCTCCACCACCGCGATTGGCAGACGCTGCGCGGTTGCCGGCACCAGCGCCGCCGCGGTTGGCGGCCTTGGCGCGGTCACCACCGCCCTTGGCTCGATCGCCTCCGCCCTTCGCACTCCCCTTGGCGCGGTCCGCAGCGCCGGCGCGATCGCCGCCACCGGGCCGGTCCCGCGTACCCGCACGGTCGCCGGTGCGGTCGCCCGCTCGATCTCCTGCACGATCGCCCGCACGATCAGCGGCACCGGCGCCCGGACGATCCTTGAGTACCTGCTGGCCGTCGCGGCCGCGAAAATCCATCCGGTCCGCGGCGCCCGCCTTCAGATTGTTGTTGCCAAAACGCTGCTGAACATTGGTGTTGTTGTAACGCACGCCCTGGCGGTGCGCCGGATTGTGCTGCCAGCCATTTCCGATGTTGGTGGTCCGGTGATTGACATAGACGTTGCGGTTGCCCCAGTTGCAGCCGCCGCCCCAGTAATTGCCCCAGCGTCCGATCGCCCAGGCGGTCCCAAAAGCGAGCCCCCCCGCGATCACGCCTGCGCCGATATAGGACGGATACCCGAAGTAATAAGGTGGGTAGTCCGCGTAGGGCCAGGCCCCGTAAACGGTGGCCGGCTCGTAGTACGGCACGTACATCGTTCCCGGCTCGGCCGGCTCGATGACGACCACCTGCTTGTTTTCCTGCGTCTGAACACTGACCTTCTGCTGTTTGGTCGTAACGAGCTTCTTGTTGTCATAGGCCTTGGTGCGCAATCGCTGGATCGCATCCATCACGTCCGGCTGCTGCGCGAGCACGGCATCACCCAGGCTCTTGGTCCAATCGAGCTTGTCACTCATCATCGTCAGAACGTCCGCCGTGCTGGCGAGCGCCTTGACGCTGTCGTCCCAGGCCTGCTTCTCGACCTCGGTCTTGAGCGCATCGCCCTTCAGCGACTTGTGTTCTTTGAGCCAGCGATCGGCCTGCACCACTTCCAGCGGATAGGTCGACGCGGCCAGCACATTGGCCAGCAGCTCGTCAGGATAGAGCGCGATCGGCGCCACCAGTGCTTCGAGCTGCTCGGGCTTCAGGAGCTCGGCGCTTGGCGGAGCCTGGCTTGCCGCTTGCGGCTGAGCGGTTGGAGCAGCAGGTTTGTCGGCCGTCTGCGCCGAGGCGACGGACGGGATGGCCATCAACAGCGCAAGCGCGATCACGGTCCTGGCACAGCGAAGCATCACATCCTCCATCGGAGTCACAATTTGGAGGATCGGTCCGCGGCCCGACCGTTCTTTGACAAAGATCAAGGGAAATGGCTGCGTCCCGGCTGCGCTAATCGTGCTGCTGCAACGCGAAAGCCTGGCGCGCGATCGGGAGCTTGATCTTGAACAGCGTCCCGCCGGAGGGCGCGTTCGCGGCGGAAATCGTGCCGTGGTGCGCCTCGACGATGGTGCGGGCTATGGCCAGGCCCATGCCCATGCCCTGCGGCTTGGTGGTGAAAAATGGATTGAAAATGCTCTTGAGATCATCCGTCGCAATGCCGGCGCCGGTGTCGCCAACCCGGATCTCCGCCCAAGCACCGGAAACGTTCGTCGTTACGTTGATTTCGCGTTTGCCTGTCTGAATTTCGGACATCGCGTCCAAGGCGTTGACAACGAGATTGAGAACAACCTGTTGCAGGTGAATCGGATCGCCCCGGACACGAAGTTCGGCCGTCGCCGGAAGGTAGTTCAACACGACGCCGCGTCCCTTGGCCACATCTGCGACGAACCCGATGACATCCCGCACGGTATTGTTTAGTTCAATGTCTCGAATTTCAAAGGGCGTTTTTTTCAGCATGCTGCGCAGCCGTCGAATCACTTCGCTTGCCCGCTGATCGTCGCGCCTGATGTCGGCCAGGATGGCTCTGAGTTCATCGAGGTTCGGCGAGGCGCTCTTCAGCATGAGCTCCGCCGTCTCGGCGTTGGTCAGGATCGAGCCGAGCGGCTGGTTCAGCTCGTGCGCGATGGAGGTCGTCATCTCCCCGGCGGCCGCATAGCGGCTGAGATGCGCGAGCTCCGCCAGGCGCTGCCGCGACTCGACGTCCGCCAGACGGCGCCGGCGACGTTCGTGGAGTAGCCCGCTGATCAGCCCGGCCTGGACTAGGAACGCTGCTGCGATCATTGCCATTTGCCAACGATATCTTTCCCAGAGCCCCCGCTCGCGAAATAGAACCTCGCTTCCCGTCGGCAAATCGCTCTCGCTGATGCCCCAACGCTGCATCTCGCGCCAGTCGTATCTCGGCGCGGCAAATCCGATCGGTTCGATCTTGATGTCGCCCGGCTTTTCGCCCGCGAAGATGCGAAGCGCCGCGCTGACAGTCGCCTTGCTGGACTCGGATATCGAGTGCATCGGGCCGCCGACGGTCTCGCGGCCAAAAAATGCTTCCTGATAGGAGAAGATCGGCCCGTTGGCGACCGCGTGCAGCCGGCGCAATGCTAGATCACCTTCGTGGGCGACGCCGACACCATCGACCGACATCAGTTGCCAGAACAGCACCGTATGTGGAGGCAGCGTGGAGGCGCGCTTCAATATCTCCTCAAACGACAGGTCTGCGTACCAGATTAATTCGAACCGGTCCTCGAAGGGCTTAGCCTCCCGTTTGACTTCGTCGAGCCAGAACTTCTCCAGCGGCGAGGCGCCAATGACGACGGCAACGGTCCGGGTTTCCGGCAACACCTGAAGAATGCTGCCGAAGAATGCTGTGAAGTCGTTGCGAACCGGAATGACGACATCGTTTTGGGTCAGTGCCCCCCGGTTCACCAGCCGCTGCTCGACCGCCGTCATCACCAGCGGTGTATCCGGGAAGAGCTGCTCGCGATATTTCTGAACGAACCGCGCCGCCGGCGCTCCGAGGCTCATCACGAGGTCGGGCGGACTGGCCCGGTAAAGCGAGCGCAGATAATCGACGAACGGCGCCTCCGGTCCGGGACTGTTGAACCGCGCTGAGAGAAGCGTGTGCTCTTGGATGTCCAGCGCAAACGAGGATTGCTGTTCGAACTCGGCCTTGATGCTCCGGGCATATTCGCTCCAAGGACGAAAATCCCGGCCGAAGGAATGGAGCAGCAGGAGCCGTTTTGGCTCGTTGCGATCGGCGGCAAGGGCCGCCGGCACCATTGCGCCCCAGACCAGCAAACACAGACTGAGACGTGCAACGATGATCGGCCAGCTTGACTTGATCGGGGCCATAGCGATGCGCCCGCTCATGCTTTCTCCACGAGAGTAACCGCCTCCCGGCCACACTCTAGCGCAAATCGTGCAGGCGCCAATCTTCCTCGCGCCATCGCATCAGCAGCGCGTTGTGACCCGGGCGTAGGCGTCCACGACCTGCACGCAGGACGAGCCATAATAGGCTCCCGCCGCACCCGCCGCTGCGCCAACAGCCACCGCCAGTCGGGTCGTTCGACGGGCCACTCCGGCATAGCTCATGGGGGTCAGCGGCCGCCCTACTCTTGCCTGCGCCTCTGAGAAGAGGGCGCCGTCAGCGAGACGGTTTGTCCCATTCATGGACAATCCCGCGGCAAGGGCGAGTGCCGCGGACGCGCAAACGATGAATTTGCGCGACTGGGTCATTTCTTCGCTCCTGACGGTGTGCCCGGTGTAATTTCGTCGAAATCGGCCATGGCAGCGGAGTCAAGGTCGACCTTGCTGGCGCCCGCGGGGGGCTCGCCGCATCAATGTCCGCTCAGAACGAGCGTCTTGATCGGCAGCAGCAGCGCCTGGATACGTAGCAGCAGCGCGTGCACAAGGCCGACGCCATCGACCACATGCAGCGCGATCTTGCGGAAGGTGCCTGTGTCCTTTGCGCTGATCTCCTCGTGATTGCTGGTATAGGCGTTGACAATGCAGCTGCTGCCCGCCGTCACGCCGTCAAGGCCGCCGTTGTAGAGCGGCTCGAGATAAACCAGGATGGTGCCGGGCCGCGCGATGTTCTGCGGATCGATCAACTGTTCGCCGGAGCGGAACTGTCCGGCCGCGATGTAGTCCTGCACCGTCGTCACAACCATCGGGATGATCACCCAGGGCTTCGAAATGCAGGTGGCTTCGGCGAGCATGCCTTCCTTCATCACCTGCGCCTCGATCTGGCCGAAGCCCGCCTGTAGGGCCCCGCGGCCGGCGCCTTCCGGGATCAGCACGCCGGCCGGCCGCATCAACTGGTTGACGACGTCGCCGGTGCGGACCAGGAACTGCTCGACACGGCCGTCTACGCCGGCGCGAACGACGGTTTTGTCGAGATCGACCTGGGCCTGAGCCAACGCCGCTTCGGCGCTCGCCTTCTGCGCCGGAATGAGCGTCGAGACCTGCAAGGCCGCCGATTGCTTTACGGCTGTCGCCGCGTCAACGCCGGCCTGGCGCTGATCGACCAGCACCTGAAGCTTCTCGATGTCGCGCTGCGGCACGATGCCGGGATTGCGGCGCTGAAGGTCGGACTTGGTGTCGAGCTCATCCCTGGCTTGCTGATAATTGGCTTTGGCCTCCTGGATCTGAGCTTCGGCCCTGACCACGTCGGATTGCGCCGCCAACATGGACGCTTCGACCTCGGCGACCTTGCGCGCGGCGGTCTCGAACGCGGCCCGCTGCCTGGAGCTGTCGAGCGTAAACAGCACGTCACCCTGCTTCACCGGTTCGCTGAAACCAACCTTGACCTCGGCCACCCGCCCCGCCCCTTCGGGCAGGATCGGCACGGTGCGGAAATAGAGCGCGGCCGACGTGGTGGAAGGATGGAAGTAGAAGATCATTGTGATGAGCGACACCGTCAGCATCAGGCAGCCCGTGATGCCCCATCTCAGCTCGTACCAGATTGAGAAGAAGGTGATCTCCTTGCCGAAGCGCTTGCCCTGGGCATAGCGGCGGTAGAGATAGTCGGGCAGGATCGTTAGGAGAGAGCAGAACATGAGCTCAAACATGGCTGTGCTCCTTCTCCTTCGCGGGACCGGATTTCCCCGTCGGCGGTATACCGGCCCCGGCGTCCGATCGGGACTCGGCCACCACGTCGCCTGCTTCGCTCGGCGTTGCGTCAGCAATCCTCTCAACGGAGCCGGCAATGCTGCGCAGCGGCGTGCCGAAATCGGGGAGATCAATCAGCGCAAGCAACAGGCCCGCCACCCAGAAGATATGCATATGGGTAAAGAGCGAGATCAGGCCGAGCACGGCTACGAATTCGAATTGCAGCTTCTGTGACTTGTGCGCCATCCGCTCGGGCAGGCTGTGCAGTTTCCAATAAAGCGTGCCAACCCAGAGCACGGTACCGATCAGGAAGATGCCCATCACGACCATCAGCGTGTCCACCCCGCTTCCCGGCGCGAGATAGAACGGCAGATGATGCGGGGCCATCGGATGAAGCTGCTCGCTCAACGGTCTCTCCCTTTCGGCCCGCGTGTTCACGTCAATGCGGCGAATGCAGTGTCGGTACCGGGTCTCGCAATTGCTTGATCTGAATCAACGGACCTGGAGCGGCCCTACCTAGCCTCGCCTGAAAGCCGACGCGCAACAGCCCAACAGGAGCCGCCCGCCATGCCCGGCATCGATGACCTCATCCCCAGTGCCACGCAGATCCGCAAGGAAGCAGCCCTCAAGGAGGCCGAGAAGGCGGACGAATATGCGCGGCTTGCCGCCGCCGCCGAAGCCGAGAAACGGGCCCTGATTGAACGCCTCAGCAAGCCTTCTGGCAAGACCGAAGAGGAGAAGGTCAAGCTCGCCTCGACCATCATCCAGCGTGCGGTGCGAAATGGCTTGACCGAGGTTCAGGTCTATCGCTTCCCCAACACGCTATGCACCGACAAGGGCCGCGCCATCAATCAGATGGAGAAGGGCTGGGAAAGCACGTTGACCGGCATCCCGAAGGAAATCTTCCAACTCTGGACCGACCATCTGAAGCCACGCGGCTATCGCATCGCCTACCAGATCATCGATTTTCCCGGCGGCGTGCCGGGGGACATCGGCATCACGATTTCCTGGGGTGATTGAGCGCGGGACCGCCAGCTGAGACCTGACGGCGAAAGGGCGAGCATGGCCAAGGACAAGCCTGCCGAGCGGATGAAGCGCAAGGACTACGAGAAGGAATTGGAGAAGCTCCAGGTCGAGCTGTGTCATCTCCAGGACTATGTCCGAGCGAACAAGCTGCGGGTCATCATCCTGTTCGAAGGCCGCGACGCCGCCGGCAAGGGCGGTACGATCAAGGCCATCACCGAAAAAGTCAGCCCGCGCGTGTTCCGCGTGGTTGCATTGCCGGCGCCATCCGACCGAGAGAAGACGCAGCTCTTCTTCCAGCGCTACATGCAGCAGTTTCCCGCCGGCGGCGAGATCGTGATCTTCGACCGGAGCTGGTACAACCGCGCCGGCGTCGAGTATGTGATGGGGTTCTGTACGCCCGCCGAGCACGAGCGCTTTCTCACGCTCTGTCCGCAGATGGAGAAATACGTCATCGACGGCGGCATCATCCTGATCAAGATCTGGCTGGAAGTGGGGATGGACGAGCAGGAGCGCCGTTTCAGGGCCCGCATCGACGATCCGGTGCGGCAATGGAAGTTGAGCCCGATGGATCTGGAATCCTATCGGCGCTGGTACGACTATTCGCGGGCCCGCGACCTGATGCTCAGGAAGACGAGCACCAAGCACGCGCCATGGTACATCATCCGCTCCGACGACAAACGCCGCGCAAGGCTGAATTGTATCGCACATGTGCTGAAGTCAATTCCCTGCAAGCGCATCAAGAAGGACAAGGTCAAATTGCCGAGGCGCTCGGACAAGGGCCGCTACAATGACCAGGCAAGCTTGCGCGGGATGAATTTCGTCGCTGAACGATATTGACGAGGATCGGGCCGCGCGATGATGCGGCCCGATCGCTCGACGCCGGAACCCTCACCGCTGACGGACCACCGTCCCGACCGTCAGCAGCGCGTTCTCAGTATCGATACTGGTTAGGATACTGCGGACAGACCCAATTGCCGTAGGTGTCCTGATAACAGCCATTGTTGTAGTTGTTGTTGTAGTATCCATAGGCTCCGATTGCGGCGGCCCCGGCGGCGGCACCGTAGGCTGCGCCGCGGTAGCCGTACCGGGGATAACCGGCGACCGGGCGGCCTGGCCGACCGGCGATCGGATGGCTCGGTCGCGGGCCTCCGACGCGATAGCCGCGCCCGCCACCGCCGTGGCTCCGTCCGGCGTGAACCGCGCCGCCACGATAGCCGCCACCGTGAAAGCCCCCGGCCCGCATGCCTCCTCCACCGCCGCGATAACCGCCACCACCGCCACCACGACGGGCGTAGGCATCATCGGGGATGAGAGTAGCGGTGAGAAGAACGAACGCCGCAACAGCTGCGAGAAGATAACGAAGCATGGCTAGTCCTCCCTCGATATTAGGGTGCCGTGATCCGCCCTTCGACGATGCCTCGCGAAGTCGCGGACGGCACCCAATGGCAATATGTCCGGCGACTCCCTGGCTCGACCTCGATCAGGAGGGACGCCGCCCCTCGACCACGCGCATCGAGCCGCGCTGAGGCGGCCCGATCGCTTCGCGTCTATTTCAAACGTATGGTCACACCACCCACGGCAGCCGACACTTCGGCGCCGACCTTCGGACCGCTGAGCTGCAGGATCACGCCGTTGGCATTCTGCAGTTGAACGGCTCCCGCACCCGCCGCAATGGCGCCGCCCGCTCCGCCCACCGCGTAGGAGCCCTCGATGGATGCCGGTCCCCTCAAATTGAGGGCGCGGCCAACCAGCTTGGTGGTCGAGGCACCGATCGTGAAGCCGACGCTCATGCCGGATACGGTAAAGGGATATTTCTTACCCCGAAGGAGCAGAACACCTTCGCCACCGCCGACGCCGACGATGAAGCCACCCTTGGTGAAGACGACTGCCACCTGCCCGGTCTCGGCATGCGTCGGCGTGCTGGAACCGAGGGCTCCGGAAAGGAGAGTGGCGAGCGCGGCGCAAGCAGCAAGTCTTTTCATGTCTGTTGTCCCTTGAATGAAGATGCCGCGCTATTGCGCCAGGATCATCGCGAAGTAACCGAATACCGTGAGCAGGATGCCCGAGACGGCGTAACCGACCGGGAAGCCAATCCAGGGCACCGAGCTCTGGATCTCGACCGCGGCCTCGCGACACGGCCCCGAATGCGAACGAGCACCGGCGACGCCGCCCATCAGCACGGCCGGGTTGATCTTGAAAACGTGGAAGCCGATCGCCCAGACGATGAAAGGCGGGATCGTGCAGGCGATAAATCCGACGATGAAGATCTTCAGCGCCACCGCGCCCGTAAGCTGAGCCAGCAAGCCGGCGCCTGCATTAACGCCGACAATGGCGACGAAGACGACGAGGCCGAGGTCCTCGAGCACATTCCGCGCCGCATTCGGCGTGTTGCCGAAGAAGCGCAACCGGGAGACCAAGGAGGAGACGATCACGCCTGACAGCAGGAGGCCGCCGGCATTGCCGAGGCCGATCTTGGCGCCGAAGGCCGGAAACTCGATCATGCCGATCAAGAAGCCGATGATCATGCCGACGGCGAGCGTCAGGAGGTCGGTCGAGGTGTTGGTCCGCGCAATGCGCCCCCACATCTCGCCGAGCTCGTTGACGGCGGACTTCAGGCCGACCACCGAGACGATATCCATCCGCTGGAGCTCGGTCTTCAGACCGGCCGGGATTGCAACGCCACCACGCTCGACCTTGGTGACCTGCAACTGCCCAGCGATCGCCGTCTCGCGGAAGGATTCGAAGGTCCGTCCGACCATGTTCTTGTTGGTGATGAGAATGTCCGCTTGATCCATGGGAATGCCCAGCACCTTGGCATCCGCAACCTCCGGCCCGATCAAGCCCATCTTGTCGGTCAGATGCTCGGTCGAGCCGCCGAGCGCGACGACGTCGCCCTTCTGCAGCACGAAGTCGGGATCGGCTCCCAACAATTCGCCGCCACGCGCCACGTTGACGATGCGGTACTCGGGATTGACCTTGCGGAATTTGGCGATGCTCGTGCCGAATTGCGCCGAGTTTTCGAGCCGGTAGGCGCGCAGTCCGAACTGCCGATAGCCAGTGAGGCCTCCACCCTCGAGATCCTTGACGCCAAAATCCTGCTCGTACTTCTTGGCTGCGGCCTTGGCGTCGACACCCCACCAGCGCGGCAGATACTTGCAGATCAGGATGATTCCGACGGTGCCCCAGATGTAGGTGATGCCATAGGACAGCGCGATCATGCCGGACGCCTCTTCGGGCTTCATGCCCTCAGGCAGCTTGACCACACCGGAGGTGATCGCCTGTTCGGCCGAACCGATCGCGGCCGACATGGTCTGAGAACCCGCCAGCATGCCGCCGGCCGCGCCGGTCGGCAGTGCGAACAATCTCGCTCCGAGCACGACAAGCGTCAGTCCGATCACGCTCGACACCACCGCCAGAATGCAGAATTTGAGCCCGTCCCCCCTCAGACTGTTGATGAAGGACGGTCCCACCCGCAGGCCGACTCCATACATGAAGAGATAGTAGAAAAGGCTCTTGGCGAAATTGTTCAACTCGAGCTTGACGCCGTAAGTCGAGGCCCAGACCGACAGTCCCGCGCCGACCACGATGGCGCCGGCGACCATGCCGAGGCCGTAGCCCTTGATGCTCGCCCGCCCGATATAGACTGCCAGGCCGACGACGAAGAACAGCAGCAGATACGGATTCTGCTGCAGAAAGGTGAAAAAGCCCTGCATGTTCGTCCCCTGTTTACGAGGCGGCCTTCAACTTCGGCTGCGCGCCGGGCTTGGGCCTGCCGATCTTCGCCAAGGCTTCGGTCCGCACGAGCTTCAGGCCTTCCTTGGCGTCGTAGCCATGGATTTCCTTCACATCGAGCTTGCGCATGAAGTCGATGGTCTCCTGGGTGATGACCTGACCCGGCACCATGATCGGGAAGCCTGGAGGATAAGGAATCACGAAACTAGCGGAGACCAGGTCGGGACCGGCCTTCAGGCGCCGGTCGATCTCGGGATCGGCGAGCCGGATGTACTCGCATCCTGCCGCGTCATAGGCCGCGTAGAAGCCACTCCGGATATCACCTTCGTTGGTTTTGGCGCCGGCATCGCCGCGGAAACTCTGGTGGAAATGCGAGAAGTTCGGCAAGTCGGGCACGTCGGTCATCAGGCTCTTCACCCGCGCCTCGAAGGTCTTCTTCGCATTAGCTCCGCCTTGGGTCAGGCCACGGTCGACCTCACCGGCGATCTCCGCCAGCACCCTGACGAGATGTGCCACGTCGCTGCGCGTGTTGTTGATGTTGGACTGGAGCAGCACCGAGTTGCGCGAGGTCTTGTTGACCTGGATGTTGTGGTCGTTCGCTAGGATGCCCTTGAACTGCGTGCCGTCGAAGCCGGCCGTGCCGCACACCAGCGTCATGCGGGTTGGATCGAGGCAAAACTCGTCATCGTCCAGGCTCTTCAGGGCACTCGCCCAGTTCGTTCCGGCCGCCAGATAGTCGGTAAACCCGCTTTGCCGGTATTGTGCCGGCACCATGGCGTCGGCACCGAGGATACGGAAATATCTCGAGATGAGCGGATTGGTGTTGACTGCCTGTCGGATGGCGAGCGCGATCTCGATCGCATTGGCCACGAGACCGTAACCCTCGAGCTCCATCTGGCGCCGCGAGACGTCCAGGCTCGCGATCAGCTGCTGGTTCGGACTGGTGGAGGCGTGCGTGAACACGGCTTCCTTGAACTGCTGCTCGACCGTGTGGAATTCGACGTCCTTGACCGCCAGCATCGAGCCCTGCCGGATCGCCGACATCGACTTGTGGGTCGAATTGGTCTGGTACACGCGAAGACGAATCTGGCGCGGATCGGGGATCAGCCGGGTCTTGAGCAGCACCTGGTCCGACGGATTCTTGCCGAGCTCGGCCTGCTGCGCCTCGTAGGCCGTAACCGATTTCGGGTCGTGCATCCAGGCTTCGATCTCGCTAGCGGCGCCCATCGCGGTGCGCCGTCGCAGGAACGGCGAGAAGCGCGCGAAGCCGAACCAGGCCTCGTCCCACAGGAAGATCAGGTCGGGCTTGATGGCGAGGCACTCCTCCATCACCCGGCGGGTATTGTAGATATGACCGTCGAAGGTGCAGTTGGTCAGATCCAGCAGCTTGACGCGGTCGAGCCGGCCGTCGGCCTTGGCGCTCAACAAAGCCTGCTTGATGGTCTTCAGCGGCACGGCACCGTACATCGAATATTCCGTCATCGGGAAGGCTTCGACATAGAGCGGCTGCGCGCCGGCCAGCACCATCCCGTAGTGATGCGATTTGTGGCAATTGCGATCGACGATGGCGATGTCGCCCGGTCCGATCAGCGCCTGCACCGCCATCTTATTCGACGTCGAGGTGCCGTTGGTCACGAAGAACACGCGATCGGCGCCAAGTGCGCGTGCGGCCTTGTCCTGCGCCTTCTTGATGTTGCCGGTCGGCTCCAACAGGCTGTCCAGGCCGCCGGTGGTCGCGCTGCTTTCGGCCAGGAACAGGTTCAGGCCGTAGAACTCGCCCATGTCTCGGATCCAGTCCGACTTGAAGACCGATTTGCCGCGCGCGATCGGCAGCGCATGGAACGTTCCGATCGGACGCTGTGCATATTTCTTGAGATTGTCGAAGAACGGCGTGTCATAGCGATCCTGCACCCCTTCAAGGATCGAGAGATGCAGTTCGAGCAGCTCCTCGACCGAATAGAAGATCCGGCGGACGACGTCGGCCTCGGGATTTCCGGCCATCTCCTCGACATTGCGATTGGACATCAGGTAGAGGTCGAGCTCGGGGCGGACCCGCTTGATGATATGGGCGAGCCGCAGCGCCGAGGCATCGGACTCGTCTTTCAATCCGGCCGACGCGGTCATCGCGCGGAGTACGGGCGCGTCATGGCGCGAGCGCAGTGCAAAGCCTTCGTTGATGACGACGGCTGCAAGATTGGGGTTCAGCATAGCGGCGCAAAAAGCGTCTTCGAGGCTGCCGACGATAACCGGTTCATAGGCAAACTGATCAACCGGACGCCGAAGCTTGCGCCATTCGTTGGCGAGCGCGGGCCAACTTCCGGACGTGAGGCCGGTGACGATCAACGTCTCGAAATAGGGACGGCGCGCCGCGTGCGGACCGAACATCTGCGGCACCAGATCGGGCGTCTCGCCGTTGCCTTCGTCATTCGTATTCCAGTCGCCCGCATGCTGACGGAACGATCTCGTCGTCAGAGCCTGCGCCAACCGTGTTGCGAGCGCCAGCGAAGTCGCCGCATCACCAGTCGTGGCTGCCTCCCGCAAGGCTGCCATGAGCTGCAAGCCAGGATAGCCGTGAAATTCCTCCGTCACGGAGAGATCGGCCAGCGCAGCGTCATACTTCGCACGGTCTCCGCCACGGGACCATGCTTTGGCCGCGTCGACCAGATCGCGCCAATTGTCCGCCCGTCCGCCGGGCCCGGAGAAGAACTGATCGATGCGCTGCTGCGCAGGCTTGGCGTCCTTGGGCATGTCTCTCCCCATCCTTGGCTCTTGAGGCGAAGGTGATGGCGGATCGTGGGTATCGCGCGGGAGAGCTCCATTGATCCAAGTCAACGGTCGCGCATGAAATCAGTCGGCCTGCGAGCAGCGTGCACGCTTCGCGATGCAACACGGACGCGCGACTGAACGAAAGTCGCGCCGGAGATCGGCAAATGTCCCGGGCGCTATCTGGCCTGGTTGTCGCCGAGCACGTTGTCGAGCGAACGCAACCATTGCCCGCTGTCGGTCCTCTCGGCGAGCCCCTCGGCGCGCAGCAAATCGCGCAATTGCGCATGCGCGCCGGCGATGCAGAATGCGACATGGCGTGACGCAAGTTCGTCGTGGAGATTCCGGAGCATATGCGCGCCGGCCAGATCGATGTAGGGCGACGCCGAGAGGTCGCAGGCAACGAGCCTGACATCCGACGACCTCTGGAGCGCATTCAGAACGACCTCCAGGATCATCTCGGCATTAATATAGAGCAGCGAGGCTTCGGGGCGGAACGCGATGATTCCAACCAGCGGCTCCACGTCCTCGTGCCTGGCGCTGTCGGAATACCGGCCGCTGCCCGGGAGCCTGCCGAGAAATGCCACATTCGGCTGTGACGCGCGCGCCAGCAGCAGGAAGATGGAGGCGATCGACGCCAGCAGGACACCTTGCAGGATGCCGAGCAGCAGGACAGATACCAATGCGATCACCGCCGCGTAGAAATCGATGCGGCTGACGCGCCACATCCGCGCCAACGTACGGATGTCGACGAGCCGGTACACGGCGGCAAAGACGATGGCGGCCAGCACCGCCTTGGGCAGATTGGTCAGTAGCCCTGTGAAGAACAAGAGACACAGCGCCAGCGTCCCAGAGCAAATGACCAGCGCCAACGGTGTGCGGGCACCCGCGCTGTCATTGACGGCGGATTGCGACAACCCGCCAGCCACAGGATAGCCATGACCTAAGGCCGTAGCGAGATTGGCCGCACCGAGGCCCAAGAACTCCTGCCTGACGTCAAGGCTGTCACCATGCTTGGCGGCGAAGCTCCGAGCCGCCGAAACACCCTCTATGTAGGCGAGCAGCACACATCCGGCGGCAAGCGGAAAGAGATCGTCGAACTCCAGCAGGCCGAACGTGGGCAAGCCAGGCACCGGCAGGCCCTGGGGGATTCTTCCCGTCACGGGCACGCCGAGAGCCGGCAGACCGAGCGCGGTTGCCACCGCGATCGCCAGCGCCACAACCGCGATCCCGACCGGCCTACCGGGGAGCAGCCGCTCGCCGGTCAGCAGAAGCAGGAATGCCACCAGACCGACGGCGAGCACCAGCGGATTCACGTCACCGAGCTGCCCGGCGAGCTCAATGCCGCGTTCGAAGAAGTCATGGCCTCCACCGGCAACACCGAACAGGCTCGGCAGCTGGCTCATGATGATGGTGAGCCCGGCGCCAGCCTTGAAGCCGACGAGAATGCTGTCGCTGACCAGACGGACGAGGACGCTGAGCTTGCACAGCCAGGCGATGAGGCACAACACCGCGACCGCGAAGGCAGCAAGACTTGCAATTTGCCCATAACGCACCGGATCGCCCGCGGCGAGCGGCCCTACCGTGCCCACGATCATCAGCGAGATTGCCGAAGTCGGGCCGACCGCAAGCTGGCGCGACGAGCCCAACAAGGCGTAACCGAAGCCGCCGAGCATGTAGCCGTAGATCCCGACCTGCGGCGGCAGCCCGGCCAGCGCGGCGTAGGCCAGCGATACCGGAATTGCGTAAGCGGCAAGCGTGACGCCGGCGACAGCATCCGATGGCAACCACGACCTGCGATAGGTCGCAAGCCAGCTCGACGGCGGAAAGTACCGCAACCAGCTCCCCTGCAGCCCAGACGGGGCGCTCATGCGCGGGCCTCGCTGCGATCCACCTCGCAGCGCAGCAACACGATCAGCAAGGCGATCACGGGCATGCCGAGCGCCAGGTTCGGAAAGGACTTTGTCGCGAAGGCCCCGACCGCCGCTCCCACGCCGAACATGACGCACAGCGCTGCAAACATGCCCGAGCGGCGAAGCGGTCCCGGCGGACCTCCGCCGACGACCGCCGCAAACGCGCCCTCAATCGCCTGGCGCATGTTACCGGTGATCATCACCGAACTGTAGACCACGCCTTCGACCTTGGTGAAAATTGCGGTCTGCATCGCCGCGACAAAGGAAATGCCCAGCGTGCCCGCAAGATCGGGCAGCCGGTTGTGCAGAATTCCGATTGCGATCAGAAGCAGTATCTCGATCAGCGTGCTGATGACACTGGCCCGATCTCCCGTCGCGTGGCGCAGCCATGCCGCAACCAGGACACCGATCGCAAATGACAGGATCGGCGGCACGAAATGGAGCGCCGCGGCCCAATTGCCCACCGAACCATAGACCCAGAGCAGGACCAGATTGGCGGTCTGGGCATTCGCCATGACGCCGTGGATCATCCATGTGTAGGCGTCGAGATAGCCGCCGGCGAAGGCGAGCAGCAGCGCGACCTCAAGCGCCTCATTGCGCCGCAACGATGCGCTCGCAGCTAGATCCAGAGTGCTCATGGCGCGGACTTCGGATGTCGCAGATCCTGCATCGGCCAAAAGACGCCGCAGCGAGGATGGCTTGGGATTGATCTAAATCAAGCAGTCGCCCGGTTCCCGGGCGCGAATTCGACGTCAATCATTGCGCCCGGGAATTTGCGATCATGGATACTGTCAGGTGGATCATTTCCACCGCTCCGGAGATCTTCCTGCTGCTTGCGGTTGCCATCGGCACCATGCTTGGACGCGTCAAGATCCACGGCTTCGCGATCGGCACCACGGCCTGCATCCTGATCGTGTCCGTCCTGATCGGACAACTCGGCACCTTTACGTTCCCCGCGCTGCTGAGGATCGTGCTGTTCAGTCTCTTCGTATTCACGATCGGTTACAAATCCGGACCGGAGTTTTTCGCCTCGTTGAGTGTCCGCACCCTGGCCCAAGTTGCCATGGCGCTCGTGCTCGGCGGGACTGGTCTCGTGATCGTGCTGGCCTTTGCGTTCGCCTTCAAGCTCGATCCCGGCACGGCATCCGGGCTTGCGGCTGGCGCGCTGACGCAGTCTTCCGTGATCGGCACGGCCTCGGGCGCGCTGGCGCAGCTCGGATTGCCGAAGACCGTGCTGGAGCAACAGGAAGCGAATATCGCAGCGGGATATGCCGTCACCTATGTGCTCGGCTACATTCTGACACTGCTCTACGTCCCCTTCGCGGCGCCGAAACTGATGGGGGTCAATCTCAAGGACGAGGCGAAAAAGCTCGAGGTCGAGCTTTCAGGTGGCGCGCCGCCGAAGACCGAGAACCTATCCTATCGCAAGTTCCAGGCTCGCGCCTATCGCGTCACGGCTGCGGCCGGCCGAACCGTCAAGGCGATCGAGGAGGACATCGGCAGCCGCACGGTGATCGAACGGATCGTGCGCCAGGGCGCCGATATCGAACCGCGTCTGGACACCGTGCTCGAGGCTGGCGACGACATCGTCATCGCCGGTCGAACTGCCGCCATTGTCGCCGCCAAGCCGATCATCGGCACCGAGATCGATGCCGACGAGATCCTGAAGGCGATCCCCGGCAATGTGCTTGACGTGCTGGTGGACAACCGCAACCTCCACGGCCGATCCATCCGGGATGTGGCCGATCGCATCGGCGGCGATGCACGCGGTGTGTTTTTGCGCGCCCTGACGCGGCATGGGCGCGAAGCCCCGCTGAGCGCGGACACGCGTGTCTATGTCGGTGACGTCATGACGCTGGTCGGCAGCACCCGCAACATCGAGCGCGCGGCGAAGCAGGTCGGGCAGATCGTGCGCTCCGGCGACCGTACTGACATTGCCTTCCTTGCGGCGGGTATTGCCGCCGGGCTGCTGGCCGGGCTCGTCAGCTTCAAGGTCGGCGGCATCGCGCTGACGCTCGGCGGCGGTGGCGGCGCACTGATCGCGGGTCTCCTCTGTGGCTGGCTGCGCTCGCGCCGGCCGACGATGGGCGCAATGCCGCCGGCCGCGCAGCAGACGCTGAGCGATCTCGGCCTCGGTGGATTCATCGCGGCGATCGGCCTGGCCAACGGTCACGCCGCCTGGGTCGCGATCCAGGCGCACGGCCTGTTGCTGGTCGGCATGGGCCTCGTGGTCACACTGGTGCCGCTGGTCGTCGCGACGCTGTTTGCCTATCACGTCCTGCGCATGAACCCGGTCATCACCTGTGGAGCCCTCGCCGGCGCCATGACGGTCGATGCAGCCGTGACCGGGGCTTGCGAGATCGCCGAGAGCCAGACGCCGGTGCTCGGCGTTGCCGTGCCTTACGCCGTCGGCAATGTGGTTCTGACCGTGCTCGGGCCGATTATCGTAGCCTGCACCTTTGTTGGCTGAGGGAGGACGAAATGCAGCCACGGACATGGATCCAGCCGCTACTGGTGGTCGTGCAGCTGCTTGCGTCCTCCTTGATTGCACCGTCATGGGCCGACAATGAGGCCGCGTCGCGCCGCATCCAGGAGGAAGTGTGGGCATTGCCGTTACCGTTGCCGATGTTCGCCTACGTCGTTCGACCCGTCGGCGATGGCCCGTTCCCGCTCGCAATCATGAACCACGGCGTATCGCTCGACCCTAAACAGCGCAGCTTCTTTCCACTCGTCGAGTTCCGCGACGCGGCGAAATGGTTCGCAAGGCGCGGCTACTTCGTGGTCGCTCCCGTCGGCACCGGTTACGGCGCCTCAGCCATCGATATTCCCGAACGCGGACTCTATGGACCGTTCTTTTCCAAGGTCGGCAAGTGCTCCAATCCCAATTTCCATGACGCCGGCCTCGCGGTGGCACAGGTCGACCTCTGGATCATCGATTTCCTGGCTGCCGAAAAACGCATCACACCGAAGGATGTCGTCGTTGTCGGTCAGTCTGCGGGCGGCTGGGCATCCATCGCGCTTTCCAGCATGAACCCGCCGCAGATCGGAGCGATCATCACCTTTGCCGCTGGCCGCGGTGGGCGTGTCGGCGGCAAGCCGAACAATAATTGCGCCCCGGATAAACTGGTCGAGGCGACGATGGATTTCGGTCGCACCTCCCGGGTGCCGATGCTGTGGATCTATATCGAAAATGACACGTTCTTCGGCCCCGCGTTGTCGAAGCGGATGCATGAGGCCTTCACCTCGGCCGGGGGCAAGGCGCAATACCATCTGGTTCCGCCGTTCGGCGATGAGGGGCATTTCTTCGTCGGCTCGCCGGATGCCATTCCGATCTGGTCGCCACTCGTGAGCAGATTTCTCGACGAAATCAAATAGACGACGCGCTCGATTTCCGGAGGCGACACAATGGCACGCTCACATCGTCAATCCATCCGGATGACACGCAATCACGCGACCGCGCAGTTCGCGCTTCTCCTGCTCGTCGCCACCACCACCATGCCGGCCTCCGCCGAGATTTCACCGCGGGGGCAGCGCATGGCGAATGATATCAAATACGGCGACTGGCGAAAACTATGCTTCAAGCCGGGCGGCGCCAAGACCGTGTGCCGGACCTCGATCACCGGCACGTTCGACACGGGGCAGACGGCGGTTCGGTTGGACTTGATCGAACGTGAGGGCGACCGCACGGCACGGCTCCAGATGTTCGTGCCGGTCGGCATGTTTGTCCAGGTGCCCGTCAAGCTCACGGTCGACAAAGGCAACACCTATGCCGTACCGTACACATGGTGCCTGAACAACGCCTGCATAGCCGCCGATGTGGCAAAACCCGGCCTGATAAGGGAGATGGAAACGGGCAAGACGCTCGCGCTGGAGGTTGTCGACCCCAACATGCTGTCGGTTACCGCCTCCCTGCCACTTGCTCAGTTCGCATCTGCTCACAAGGGGCCGCCGGCCCAAACGTTCGACCAGCAGATCGACGAATAGCGCGCAGCTGACTTGTCCAGCCTAGCTGCCCCAGGCTCTCTCCACACTCTCGATGAGCGAGGCCGCGGCAAAGGGCTTGGTCAAATAGGCGATGCATCCCGATGCAATTGCCGCCGCGCGGCTTTCGTGAGTGTCGTTGCCGGTGACAAAGACAATCGGAACCTGGACCTGCTGTTCCGCAAGCCAGCGTCGCAAATCAATTCCAGATTCTCCATCCAGATTGATATCCAGAATGATACAGAATGCCTGCTGAAAGTTGCCATGATTTACCAGCGCCTCGGCGGATTCGAACAGCTTTGCCTCGAAGCCGTGCTCCTGCAGCAGCCGCTTCATGCTCCTGCGCATGGAAGGGTCATCATCGACAACGAAAATGGACTTGCGGCGCTGCAAGTGGCTCAACTCCATACAGGGAAAGCTTGGCAGAACACGATGGACTTGCGTGAACGCGTCAAGCGCCTCGCGGTTCTTCGTCTCCCGGGGAGCCAACACGTCGGCTTGTTGAAATACCCCTCTCAGGGAGATTTCCATTGACCTTTGGTGCAAGTCACAGGGGGAACCTGCGAATTAGTTATCGCCTAGCCGTGTGAGCCGCTCTCGGGATCCAGCATACCAAGCAGCTGCGCCGTTGAAACCAGTTCCGCGAGCGAGCTCACCTGCATCTTCTCCATCACCTGGTGTCGATGTGCTTTGACCGTGCGTTCGGTCGTTCCCAATTCATACGCGATCTGCTTGTTGATCTTCCCACGCACAATGAGGTCAAACACCTGCCGCTCGCGTGGCGTCAGCGACGCGACATGAGCGCGACGCGAATCGAGCCGGCTGCGCAGCCCGCGCGCGGTCTCCTGTTGTGACAAGGCCCGCTCGATCGCTTCAATCAGTTGCCCCGACGATACCGGCTTGGTCAAGAAATCCTCGGCGCCGGCCTTGATCGCCCGCACAGTCGTCGCGGTATCGGCGTGTCCGGTGAGAAACACGATCGGGACGGTCGATCCAAGCTCACTAAGACGTTTCTGTAGATCCGGTCCGCTCAGGCCTGGCATCTGCACATCGAGGAGGATGCAGCTCGGCAGCTCATCGCGGGGCAGATGATCGAGCAGGTCCTGCGAGGATGCATAGGTCGCGACGTCGTAGCCTGCAAGTTTAAGCCGACGCTCGATCGCTGTTCGAAACGAGGCATCGTCGTCGACCACGTGAACAAGGCCGGGCAATGGACCCTCTCTGCTTCCTGCAATCTGCTTTAACCGCTTACCTAACACCTGGATGGGCTTGAGCTCTAGCCATCCCGTTAATGCCGAAGGTTTCGCAGGCCGGAGTTTGTGGCGCGAAGCTTGATCCGACGCAGGAGCCCGCTCTTCTCATTCCGCGCATCCATCCCACCGACCTGTCCCTTGGTACAATGAACCATGAGACAATGGTGAAGAATACGGCGTTAGTCGTAAACCGACCCGAGCCGGAGTGCGACATCGGCGGCACCTCTCCTGGCGAAATATCAGCCTGGCAGACCAATTCAGCGATCAGTTGAGGAGTTGGGCCTATGTTTGTTCGCATCACGACAGACGCGTCTCCCCGCCCCAATTCGCTCAAAGACCTCGGCATGACGAGCGATTCAAATCCAATCGTCAGTTTAAACGAATTTACATATAAAAAGGGCACTGAGATCTACGGCGAGAAGGAACCTGCAGATTACGTCTACCAGGTCAAGTCTGGTGCAGTGCGAAGCTATAAACTCCTGTCGGACGGTCGCCGGCAGATCGGCGCCTTCCACCTCGCCGGAGACATTTTCGGACTTGAGAACGGCAGCGAGCATCGGTTCACCGCCGAGGCGATCGTGGATACCACCGTCCGGCTGATCAAGCGGCAAAGCCTGGAGCTGGTGGCGGAGAGCGACGCGATGGTCGCGCGCAACTTGCTCAACATGACGACCAGCAACCTGCAACATGCAGAGGACCACATGCTCCTGCTCGGCCGGAAGACGTCCTTGGAGCGCGTCGCCGCTTTCCTGCTCGAAATGGACAAGCGGCTCTCCGGGGTCAATGTCATGGCACTTCCGATGTCCCGGCGCGATATTGCCGATTACCTCGGCTTGACGCTGGAGACCGTCTCGCGGGCGATATCGCACCTTCATGATCTCGGCGTCCTCGGCTTCATCGGCAATACCCAGCGCCAGATCGTGCTGCTCAACCGGCAGCAGCTCGCCAGTCTCGACCTGCAACACTGAGCGCCTGAGAGCGGGCACTTGCCTGCGTCTTGGCTGCCGCAGAGTGGCCTTGTCGGCAAGCGGTAAAAGCTGCACACCACACTGGCTAGCGCCAATGTTGCAGTCGATCCATGGAACTGCCATTCGTCAGCATCAGATCACCTGCCGTCCGGCAGCCTCGTCACTCCGAGATCGTCGAGCGTCTTGCGCAAGACCTCGAACAGGACTGCGGTCGACCAGCCGAACATCAAGATGCCGTTCATCGCGGTCATCGGACCCGTCAGCCGCCACGCCTGTATGGGCGTGATGTCGCCGTAGCCCAGCGTGGTGTAGTTGACGAAGGCGAAATAGATCAGGTCGCTGCCGGCAGGCGCGGCACCGACCAAGGCATAGGCCAGCGCCCAGACCAGAACCTCCATCGTATGCGCCACCATCAGCGCCGACGCTGTTGCGACCATGACGGCCATCAGATGCAGCCGGGGCCACGCATCATGCCGCAGCCCGGCTGTGCGGGCGATGCCGATGGCTCCCACCGTCACCAGGGCGTGGATCATGATGTTGATGACGCTGACGATCGCGCCGACGATGAATTGAAGCGCCATTGTGCTCGCATGGGCAAGGCGGACGGCTGTTCATCGCCTCACGCCTGGGTTCAGTCCATTCAGTTTTTGGGCGTGAACGCGCCCGTCGCCGCCTTCATGGCCGACTCGCCCATGCTCCTGGCCTGATCGGTCAAGGCCTGCATCTGCCCCTGAAAGAATTCGGACTGAAGCTTGAGCGCGTCCTGAACGTCCTTGGCTTGAACGAGCTTGTCGCCAAAGTCGAACGTCGCGCTGGCGTTGCGCTGCATGAAACTGCAAAACTGCTTGGCCTGGTCCGCGATCGGTAGCGGCGAGGAACTGAGCCCCCGCTCCAGCAGCTCAAAATACTCCGCATTGGCCTTTCGCAACCGCACAAGCGCTTCGGTGAGCATCCCGCGGATGTTCTCGGCGGATGGATTGATCTCTGCCATGACGTTACTCCCTCTGATTATGCCGCGAGCCCCCCGAACCAGGCGCCGAAATAGCCGGCGTAGAGGGCCGGCACTTCCAGGTTCATCGAATGTCCGATGTTTGGGACGACCACGAGCCGGCAATCCGGCATCGCCTCGGCCATGGCGCGCAGGTCGGCGGGCGGGATCCAACCGTCCCTTTCCCCCCACAGCACCAGATGCGGATGCCGGATCTCCGACATACGGCGCTCCAATTCCCTGCTCTCCCGCTCCCGGGTGAGATTGACCGGCGTTCCGATCCAGATGCCTTCGGAGACGCCAAGGGTCTGCTCGATGATCCGGTTGAACAGCGCCTCGATTTCGCCGAGCCCTTCACGGAAGCGCGGGATTGCGTTCGGGGCCATGCTATCCGGCACGAACAGCGAGGACGCGGCTGTCGCCATCACGGTCCGCGTCAGCTCCTTGCTTGCCATCATCGCCCGGAAGAGGCCGATCTGGTCGTCATTGAAGGACATGCCAAGCGGCGTCACCGGATCGAGCGCAAACACCCGCCCGAACCGTTGCGGCTGCATCAACAGCATACGGGCGGCGATGATGCCACCGGTGGAGTGGGTTGCCAGATGGCAAAATCCGATGTCCAGCGCATCGAGTGCCGTCAACATGTCGTGCGCATGCTGCTGCATCGAATAGTTGGAATAGTCGGCGGCGGGCTTTGGCCGATCGCTTTCGCCGCAGCCGCGCCAGTCGATCCCGATCACCCGCAGCCCGCTCGGAAACATTGGTGCGGCGAGTTCGATCCAGTCCTTGCTGGCAAGATTGCCGTGGACGAAGACGACGGTGACGTCGCCTCGTCCCCACTCCCGCCAGCCCAGCTCGACGTCGCCCGCGCGCACCCTCGGCATGAACCGACCCTACTTGTTGAGACCGGCCGTCGGCGCCGCACCCGGCGGCGTCGGGGCGACCGGGATGGCCGATGCCACGGCGCCCTTGATCATGCGATCGGTGCCGAGCGGCGATGAGGTGTCGACCGTTCCCTTGGTGACGAAGTCCACGACGTCAGCGGAGTATTCCACCGGATTGTCCGTATGGATGAAGTGTCCGGTCTCCGGATAGATCTTGAGCATGGGCCGGTTGCCGGCGTTGGTCATACGCGTCATGAACGGCGTGATGACGTCGCGTCCGAGATCCGTCAGCCCGTTGAATGCGGGCGTCGGGATAAACGGCTCCTTATCGCCGAACGCCAGGAAGATCGGCGCCTTGATCTGGGTGACGCGCTCGTACAGGTTCTTCGGGTCATTCTGCTGCAGTTCCGCCCCGATCGTGTAGATGTCGAAGATGAAGATGTTGCACCACTGATCGAGCTCCTTCGGATTGCCCTTGGTGAGCCCGACGCGCTGCTCGGTGTGTAAGCGGGCGTATTCACTGTCGCTGAAGAAATAGCCGCTCTTGGCCGCCGACACCGCACCGGTGTCAGCGTCACGCTTCTTGAAGTAGAAGAAGTCGCGGATGTTCTGCTCGCTGCGGGCCTTCTCCGCGGCCAGGATACCGGTCTGGTCCCAGACCTCCTTCCACTTGTCGAAGTCGCGGCCGAGGCCCTGCTCGAACAGCGGCGCCTTCTTGTCCTTGGCGATGGTGATCTCGCGCGGATATTCCTCGAGGCCTGACGGCGCCTCGAGCGCGAGGCCTTGCACCGCGTCGGGCCAGGTCAGGGCATAACCCACCACGAACTGACCGCCGAGTGAGTGGCCGTGATAATAGGCCTTCTTGACGCCAAGCTGATTGACCACGAGGTCATAGATCACCTCGCGCATGTCCTGCATGGTGCGTGCCGGACTTTTGTCGAGATTGCCGGGACCGGACATGCCGTAGTGCGGCAGGTCAGGCACGATCACGCGCAGGCCGCTGCGCAGGGCATACTGCATAACGTTGCCGTAGTGCCCACCGAACGCACCCTTGCCGTGGATGATGACGAGCACCTTCGGATCCCTGTCGGTGCCGGCATACTCATCCATGTAGCCGATCTGCCAGGTGGTGCCGCGCGCGTCCTTGGCATTGGCGTATTTGACCGGGTAGGGATAGGTCACAAAATCCTTCCAGAAGGATTTGTTCGGATCGATTTTCTCTGCAACGCCGGGTACGCGATAGTTCTTGTCAACGAATTTTTGCGCGCGATCGAGCGCCGCGACGTCGTCCATGAAGGCGACGAACTTCGGATCGTTCTTGCGCTGGTTGATGATCGGGAACACCCCGTAGTGTGCGACCGGACTCTCCTGGGCGATCAGGTCCGCGCCGGGCACGCGATCGACGGCCTTCTGCGCCAGCTTGAAGTTCAGCCAGAGATCGTTGGTGATGTGCATCACCAGCGTGCGCGCCTGGATGCGGCCGAGATAGGGATTGATGTTGTGGGTCTCGCCGACCCGGTTGCGCCAGACGAGGTCGACGGCGTCATAGAGCTTGGCGCGATTGACGACGTTCAAACCGGCTTTCTCGTTCGGGGAATCCCAGTAGAAGATCTCAGGCTGCACTGCGGCCCAGTTCTGGGTCGTACGATAGGAAAAGTCGTAGCCCGTCATGCCCAGAATCGACCAGCCGAAGGCAACGCCCGGCACCGGATGCTTCTCCTTGGGCTGCTTGTAGTAGTCGCCCTTGGTCGCCTGCCAGACGGGATCGGACTCGATCGCAGCCGTCATCATCTGGAACGTCCAGTTGCCGACGGGGTCATCGCCGTCCGACTGCGTGGTGCCGCCGATCGGCATCAAGGCGCTCACATATTCCGGATGCATCACGCCCCAGACATAGGTCTGCGTGCCGCCCATCGAGACGCCGGCGACAAGTGCCACACGCGCAACCTTCAGCCCGTCGCGCAGCAGGCGGTAGTTGGCCTGGACCATGTCGTAGTAGCTGTACTGAGGAAACTTGATGCCGAGGCCGTCCGACGGCTTGCTGGCACCCCAAGTGCCCAGCGGATCGACCATGATGACGTAGTACTTGTCGGTATCGATTGGCCGGCTCGGACCGATGATCGGCACGCTGCCGGACAGCGGAGCACCGACGACCCACTGCTCGTACATGTCGGTGGAATCACCAGAATAGTAGGAATTGATCACGACCGCGTTGGTGATCTCGCCGGCGGCGTTGCGCCGCGCATTGCCGATCGCGATATAGGCGGTACGCAGCTTGCCGGCACCGAGTGATTCCAGGGTGACGCCGCCCTCCCCGCCATTCTCCCATTTGGAGGGATTGTTGAGGTCGTACTTGCCGCCAAGACGGAAGTTGGCGATCTCGTACGTCTTTTTCAACTCGTCATGCTTCACTTGCGAGGAGCGGCGAGTGAAGGGTTGTGCAACCGCGAGCGAGGTGCCGATCAGCAGCAAGAGCAGGCTGATGACGTATCGCCGAATGGCGTATCGGCCGATCATGGCGCGTTCCTCCGGTGATTTTGATCGAACGCTAGGAGCAGGGGCGACGCATCCATTGATATAACTCAACGGAATTCCGAAACTCCGGCGGAGGATATCTGCGCACCGAATTACCAGCCAGCTCGCGCAAATGCCCTTCCTCACCCACGGTCCGTACCGGATCCGCTACGAGCTCGACGGACCCGCTGGCGCGCCGGTCTATGTGCTGGTCAACGGGCTCACGCAATATGCCGAGCTTTGGAATGCCTATCGTGAGGCCTTGGTGGCGCGCCGCTTCCGCGTCGCGACTTTCGATCTGCTCGGCCAGGGCGCCTCCGACAAGCCGGCCCTTTTCATCAGCCAGGACGACCAGGTAACCGCGCTCCACCTGTTGATCGGCGAGCTCGGCGACGGCCCCATTTTCCTCAGCGGCATCAGCTTCGGCGGGCTGATTGCGCTGCGCTACGCCATCGAGCACGGCGAACGTCTCTCCGGCCTTGCGCCGATGAGCTGCTTTGCGGAGCTGTCGCCGCAGCTCCTTCTGCTCGGCAATGCGCTGCGAACCGGGCTGATCCTCGGCGGCACCGGCTATCTCCAGGATCTCCTGCTGCCGATGAACCTGTCCGATCACTGGCTGAAGCCGCTGCTCGACAAGCTCGACAGCGTCAAGCGGCAGGGCTGGCTGGTCAACGACCTGTACGCGCTTCAGAACCTGATGGAATCGTTCCTCGATTTCCAGCCATTGACGCCGCGCCTGTCCTCGATCGCCGTGCCGACAATGATCCTGAACGGCGAGTTCGACTTCCTGACGCCGCGGGCCTTGCACGAGACTCTGCGCGCCGAAATCCCGGATAGTTCGCTCGTGATCATTCCCAAGGCCTATCATGCCTTCACGCTCGAGAAGGGCGCGCTCACCGCCGACCTACTCGCGCGCTTTGCGGACGACGTGCTGGTCGGACGCTGGCAGGGCAACAAGGCCGTCTGGATTGCGCCGGAGGAAGCCGGCGGCGAGCTCACGCCATTTCCCGCCGGCTATGATCATTTGCGGGCCATCCCGGTTCGGGCAGCGCCGCCATGAGCAGATTTCTCGGACCGCTCGATTCCGAAGGCCGCGTGCCGTCGCACCAGCAGACACGCGTAGCCGCATTCCTGATCTCGGCGCACGGCGCCTTGGCGCGGCAGTTCGCAATGGCCTTGCCCATGCGCATCGAGGCTGCCTGGCAGACCGAGTTGAACGCGCAATTCTATCGGGAGTCCGAGATAGTCTCGCTCCTGCAGCGCACGGCCTCCTGGGTGCCCGACATCGCCTTGGGCTACATGGCGGCCTCCTGGGAAACGGCCTGGTTTCCCAAGCCGATCGAGGGGATAACCAATCTACCTTTGGCCCTACCGATCGATCTTGCGACGCTGGCCCACGCCGTTCACGCAGGAATCCGCCCGGCGGCCCTGCTGCCGCTAGGCGCCAATGCCGACGATCCCTTCGTGTCGGCATTGCGCCGCATCGAATTCGAGAGCGGCCGGCTGTTGCAGGCGCAAATTCTCTTCCTGAAAGGCGAGAGCCTCGTGCCGTTTCGAGACGCCGTCAACACGGCGCTTGAGCGGCGCCACGCGGAAGTCCGAAGACTATGGGCGGAAGTCCTTGAGAGCATCGGCATCACCACCTGACGTGGGGACGATGAGAAGCCTTGACGCAGATCAAAGGAGTGCGCCGACCGCGCGCCAACATCGTCTCACCGTCGCCTTCGTTTGATCGCCTTTGCTGACTGGAGTTCCCATCATGAGGGCCGTTTCCGTCGAAGAAGCCGTTGCGATGATCCCGTCCGGTGCGAGCATCATGGTCGGCGGCTTCATGGGCGTCGGAACGCCGGAGCGCCTGCTCGACGAGGTTGTGCGACAACACAAGACCGGTCTCTCGGTTATCAGCAACGACGCGGCGACGCCCGGAAAAGGTGTCGGCAAGCTGTTCGACGCGGCTCTCGTCTCGCGCCTCATTGCGACCCATATTGGCCTCAATCCGAAGGCGCAGCAGCAAATGCTGGCCAATCAGATCGCCGTCGATCTCATCCCGCAAGGCACCTTCGCCGAGCGCATTCGCGCAGGCGGGTGCGGCCTCGGCGGCGTGCTCACACCGACAGGTGTGGGCACCCTGGTCGCCGAAGGCAAGCGCCAGATCGAGATCGACGGCAGGCCGTTCCTGCTCGAGACCGCACTGCGGGCGCAGTTCGCTCTGGTCCACGCTTTCCTCGCCGACTATCTCGGCAACCTCTCCTACGCGCTCACGGCACGCAACTTCAATCCGGTCATGGCGATGGCGGCCGACACCGTGATCGTGACAGCGGAGCACATCGTGCCCGTCGGCGTCATCGCACCCGACCACGTGCTGACACCGGCGCCGCTCGTCGACTACCTCATTACGAACCCGAACGGGTGAAACATGGACGCACAGGAGATCATCGCCCGGCGCGTCGCGCAGGAGCTTCATTCCGGCGACCTCGTGAATCTGGGGATCGGCATCCCAACGCTGGTCGCCAACTACGTTTCGCCTGATCTCAAGGTGTTCTTTCAGTCGGAAAACGGTTTGATCGGCACCGGACCAATCCCCGAGCAGGGGTTGAGCCATCCCCTGCTGACGGACGCGGGCGGGCGCCCGATCAGTGCGCTGCCAGGTGCCAGCACGTTCGACAGCGCGATGTCGTTCGGGTTGATCCGCGGCGGCCATGTCGACGTCACCGTCCTTGGCGGCCTGCAAGTCGATGCGCAGGGCCATCTCGCCAACTGGATGATCCCCGGCAAGATGGTGCCGGGCATGGGCGGGGCCATGGATCTCGTCAGCGGCGCCAGGCGGGTCATCGTCGCCATGCAGCACGCGGCAAAGGGCAAGTCCAAGATCGTCGCCAAATGCTCTCTGCCCCTGACATCGGCGCGACCGGTGCACCTGGTCGTGACCGACATGGCGGTGATCGCGTTCCCCGACGGCAGGGCCACCCTGCTGGAGACCGCGCCCGGCATCAGTGTCGGCGAGGTCATGGCGGTGACGGACGCCGAACTTGTCGTACACGACAAGATCCCGGAAATGAAGATCTGAGCAGGTGACCGACATGCGGATATTCAGCGACTTCAGCGAAATCAAATCTGCCGTCGGCACCGAGATCGGCGTCAGCGACTGGGTCGAGGTGACGCAGGATCGCATCAACCAGTTTGCCGAGGCGACCTGCGACCAGCAGTGGATCCATGTCGATCAGGAGCGCGCCAGGAAGGAATCGCCCGGCGGCACCACCATCGCCCACGGCCTGTTGTCGCTTGCACTTGCACCGCTCTTCATTCGATCGGTGATGGGCCTCAAGGGCCTACGCAACACCCTGAATTACGGCGCAGACCGGATAAGATATCTGGCACCGGTGCCAGCGGGCTCGAAGCTGCGCGGTCGTGTCACCGTCGCCGAGGCCGAGGACGTTCCACCCGACGGCCTGCGCGTGAACTACCATCTCGTGATCGAGATCGAAGGCGGCAAGAAGCCGGCCTGCGTCGCCGAGCTGATCGCACTGCACTATCGCTGAGCGGCGTACGAGGCGCCCGTCGTTTTCGTTCAGTCAATGATGTGATATCCACCGTCGATATAGAGCACGCCACCGGTGATCAGCTTGGCGCCGTCGAGTGCCAGAAACGCCGTGGCATTGCCGACATCGTCGATGCTGACGAGGCTGCGCGCCGGCGCCTTCGATTGAGCCTTGTCCATCAGCTCGTCGAACTCCGGGATGCCCGACGCCGCGCGGGTGGCGAGCGGTCCCGGCGAGATCGCGTGCACGCGGATGCCCTTCGGCCCCAATTCGGCGGCGGCATAGCGAACGGCTGCTTCAAGCGCCGCCTTGGCCACGCCCATGATGTTGTAGTTCTCCACGACCATCTGGCTGCCATAGTACGTCATGGTGAACATCGTGCCGCCGTTCTTCATCAGCGGCTCGGCGAGATGCGCCATGCGCAGGAACGACCAGCAGGAGACGTCCATCGTCTTCAGGAATCCGTCGCGGCCGACATCCACCACGCGGCCGTGCAGCGCCTCCTTCGGCGAGAAGGCGATCGAGTGCAGCAGGAAATCGAGCTGGCCCCATTCCCTCCCGATCCGCTCGAACACCGCCTCGGTCTGCCCCTCCACCATGACGTCGAGCGGCATGAAGATCGGCGCTTCCAGCGCCTGCGCGAGCGGTTCGACGTGCCTTCTGGCGCGGTCGTTCAGATAGGTGACGGCGAGTTCAGCCCCGAGCCCACGAAACGCCCTGGCGCATCCCCAGGCGATGGACTGGTCGTTGGCGACACCGACGATGAGGCCTTTTTTCCCCTTCAGGGCAACCTTGGTATCCGGGAACACGGGAATCATGACACCCTCTCTTGTTTGGGGTTGGTCGATGGCGCGTTGACCAGCAGCGCCAGCGTGTGCTGTGCGATCATCAGTTCCTCGTCGGTCGGCACGACATAGACGGGAATGAGACTGTCGGGACGCGATATCAGCCGCGCGTTGCGGGAATTCTCGGTCGGATCCAGCTTGACACCGAACCAACCGAGCTGCTCGGCCACGCGGGCGCGTATGCTCGCGGAATTCTCGCCGATGCCGGCGGTGAAAACGAAGGCATCCAGGCCCTGCAACGCAGCAGCAAGCATGCCGGCGTTGAGGCCGATCCGATACACGAAATAGTCGATCGCCAGTTTCGCCTTGGCATCCTGGCTGGCCTCGAGCTCCCGCATATCGTTGCTGACGCCGGACAGCCCCTTCAGTCCACAGTCGCGATAGAGGAAGTTCTGCACGTTCGATGCCGACATCCCCCTTTCCGAGATCAGATAGAGCACGACCCCGGGATCGATCTGGCCGGGGCGCGTTCCCATCGGAAGCCCGTCCAGCGCCGTGAAGCCCATGGTACTTTCGACGCTCTGTCCTCCCTTCAGCGCGCACATCGAGGCGCCGCTACCGAGATGGGCGACGATCACCCTGCCCTTCGCAACGCCGGGCGCGGTCTGCGGCAGGGTCTTCGCGATGTATTCGTAGGACAGCCCGTGAAAACCGTAGCGCCGCACGCCCTCGGCGTGAAGCTGATGCGGGATCGCATAGTGATCTGCAACTGCACTATGCGTGCGGTGAAAGGCGGTGTCGAAGCAAGCGACCTGCGGCAAGGTCGGGAAGCCCGCGAGGATCGAGCGGATCGGCGACAGGTTGTGCGGTTGATGCAGCGGTGCGAGGCTGACGAACCGCTCCAGGCGGGCGACGACGCCGTGGTCGATCAGCACCGGCCGGTCATACTCGGGACCGCCATGCACGACACGATGTCCGACGGCGATGGGGTGAATACGAAGCTCGTCCCGCAACCATTCCCCGGCGACGCCCATCGCGGCCGGAACATCGGGGACCGTCTCGATCGGGTAGGCGCGGTCGGCGAGCGGATCGCCATTCGCGCCGCTCGCCCTCAACCGTGGGCGGCTGCCGATGCCGTCCATCTGGCCCTTGAGCTGCCGCCGCAGCCTGCCCTCTCCCTCGACCGAAAAGACCTGGAACTTGACGCTCGAGGAGCCCGCGTTGACGACGAGGATCGTATCCATGATGGTCACGCAGCAACTGTCGGGGCGTGTTGACGCCGGGCATTGGCATAGAGCGACGCCACCGCGCAGGATGCCATGCGCGCCCGCGGCGAGTCCGCCCGTGACGTCAGCACGACGGGCACCCGGGCGCCGAGCACGATGCCGGCGCCGTCGGCCTTGGCAAAGTAGGCCAGATTTTTTGCCAGCATATTGCCCGATTCGAGGTCGGGAACGACGAGGATCTGAGCCCGGCCGGCGACCTCGGACTTGATGCCCTTGATGCGCGCGGCTTCGGGATCAATGGCATTGTCGAACGCGAGCGGGCCGTCGAGCACGCCGCCGGTGATCTGCCCGCGATCAGCCATCTTGCAGAGCGCGGCCGCCTCGATCGTCGAGGGAATCTTGGACGTCACGGTCTCCACCGCCGAAAGGATTGCCACCCGCGGCGTCTTGCCGAATCCGGCCTCGTTGTAGAGATCGATGGCGTTCTGGATGATGTCGCGCTTGGCGTCGAGATCGGGAAAGATGTTGATCGCGGCATCCGTCACAAGCAGGGTTTCGGCATAGGCGGGCACGTCCATCACGAACACATGGCTGATACGGCGTTCGGTGCGCAGGCCGCCGACTTTTGCGGTCACCGCGCGCATCAACTCGTCGGTGTGAAGACTGCCCTTCATGAGCATTTCGCCCTTGGCTGCGTGGATCAGCTCGACACCTTTGACGGCTGCCTCTTCGCTATGTGCGGCGTTGACGATCTCGAAGCCGGAGATGTCGAGGCCACACCTGCGCGCGAGATCGCCGATCTTGCTCGCGGGCCCGACCAGAATCGGCCGGATGATGCCGGCCTCAGCACTCTCAACGGCGCCGCGCAGCGAGGTTTCATCGCAAGGATGCACCACGATAGTCGGAACCGGCGGCACCGCCTTTGCTGCCGCAATCAACCGGTCATACTTGCTGGGAGACTGCGTTTGCCTTCCTTCGGTTGACATGATGTCGCTCCCAATCCCTCCAGACAGACCTACGATGCCTTCGCCTTTGGATCGAAAGGGGCGACGTTCGATTCCCCTTCACCTGTATCGACGCCGAACAACGTGGCGACGCGCCGCAGGCGACTTGCGCGTTCCCCCGTGATCTCGCCGCTTGCGGAGAGCACCTCGCGTATCGCCGCGAAGGCCGCACGCCGCTGGTTGACATCCTCGGGCAACAGCTTCTGAATGGCTGCCAAGGCACCTTCCCGATCGATCAGCAGCATGAAGAACTGCTCGCGGACCAGCATCTTGAACTCCGGAAGCGTCATTCGCTGTCCACTGTAGTCGCGACGGATCCGGCGCAGCGCCTCAATGCTACGCTCGTCAACCATTCCCCGCGCCGACCCGATGTAAAGCAGACTGCGAATGGCCGCCTCGCGCAGGCCGCCCTCGCCGATCCCGGATTTCAGCTGCGCGACCCGCTTCTCCAGCATGGCGCGATGCTCGGCTGACATTTCGCGCCGGCGCGACGGCTCGGACTTCGGATCGACCCCGAGCGCAGTCTGCACCGCCGGCGAGCCATAGAGGTTGAGAAAGATCGCTTCGCTCAATGCCTCCTGTGCGTCACGCCAGCTGTCGAGTGCGTGAACGATCTGCTTGGACATCTGCTCCTGAAACGCAAGGAACGGATTGTCTTGGGCGACCGGCCTGCGATTGTCCTCGATGTCCTCCGCGGCCGACTTCACCGCCGTCATCCACGGATTTTGGCTGCTGAGCGCCTCGTACTGCAGCCGCAGGGGATGCAGGTTGCGCATCGTCTCTGCCATCTGCGGCGTGACCAGCGTCTTGATCCAGGGCTGCACGAACTTCTGGTAGGCGGCAAGGTTAAGCTCCGAGACGCGTTTGGCGGCAGCGAAGCGCCGCTCGTCCTCGGGCGAATTGCCACCCATGGCGCGGATGTCGTCGAGCGTCCGCGCCTCGCAGCGCATCACCCACTGGCCGACCACGAGATCGGAACTCGTTGTCTCCTCGCCCTTGGCCTCGAATGTCGCCTCATAGAGCCCCGGCGGCAGCACGTCGATCAGGTCGATGTTACTCGAGAACTCAGCGTGCTCTTTCTTGGCGACGCCGCCGGACACGAAGATACCGAGATGCCCAATGCTCTTGTGGACGGTATAGACGATCGTCTGCCCATAGGCCCTGATCTCATCGACGTCCGCATAGCAATCCAGAATCCAGTCCAGCGCCTGTTGCGGCGGCGTGACGTTGTCGCCCTCCGAGCAGAACACCACGATCGGCGACTGAATATTGCGCAAATCCACCCTGCGGCCGTCGGACATCTCGATCTTGCCGGCGGCGAGATTGTTGCCGATGAAGAGCTCGTCGACGATGAACTGGATTTCCTCGGCATTCAGGTTGACATGCCCGCCCCACCATCGCTCGAACTCGAGATAGCGGTTCGCCTCGGTATCGACCTTGGAATAGACGTTGTACTGCTTGGTCCACAGGGTGTTCGATGGATTCTGGTTCTCGAAGTTCTGCACCAGCCAAGCACCGTCGAACTTTCCGGCGCCGAGATCGCTGGTCAGCGCGGTGAGCCAGCTTCCACCCAAAAGGCCGCCGGAATAACGCATCGGATACTTGCCGTGCACGCCCGCCCAATAGGCAAGCGGCGCCCCCGCGATGATCAGCGGCCCGAACAGTTCCGGCCGCAGTGACGCCAGGATCATGACGGCCCAGCCGGCCTGACAATTGCCGATCACGCAAGGCTTTCCGTCCGCGTCTGGATGACGGCTGATGACCTTTTCGATGAAAATGGCTTCGGCGCGCGCGATGCGTTCGATGGTCTGACCGGGCATCGGCTCCGGCAGGAAGCCGATGAAGTAACAGGGATGCCCGGCCTTCATCGCGACGCCGATCTCGCTATCTGCCTTGAAGCCACCGATGCCCGGGCCATGGCCCGCGCGCGGATCGATCACGACAAACGGCCGTCGCTTGAGATCAATCTCCACGTCCTTGGGCGGGATGATACGGACCAGCGCGTAGTTGACCGGCTCGTCCAGCTTGCGGCCGTCCATAATCAGTTCCGCAGCGTATTGCAGGACATGCGGCGCCGTCTGTGCAACGTGCTCCCGGTATTGATCGCCGCGCTGGCGCATGATGTCCAGGAACAGCACACTCCGCTGGCTCGCGTCGACCATGTATTCCACGGCCGAAGCGACAAGTCCGGACAAGGGGCCGCCCGGCAGGTTGGGATTTTCCATTGACATGTTCCGACCTCGTCGTCGCGCGACGACATCCAAGGCGCTCCGAGGCGTCCGACATTGATTTAGGTCAACGGTCGATGGTCGCCTGCGACGCCGCGCTGGCGCGATCGGTCCTGATCCAGGCCACGGTGAGCTCCCAAGCCACCGACAGGACAATAGGTCCGATGAAAAGGCCGACTATTCCGTGGCCCAGCGTTCCGCCGATCACGCCGATCAGGATGACGAGCGCCGGCGTCGTCAGGCCGCGTCCCATCACCAACGGTTTCAGTATGTTGTCGAGAATGCTGACGATTCCGAGGAACAATGTCAGCAGCACTGCGACAGTGACATCCTTGTCGGTCCAGATCCAGATCATCACGGGGAGCATGATGATGGCTCCGCCGATCTGCACGATGGAGAGCAACAGCACCAGGAGCGCAAGCAAGCCGGCGATCGGAATGCCCGCCAACTTGAAGCCGATACCGGCTAGCAGCGCCTGAACGACGGCGATGCCGATCACACCTTGGGCTACCGCACGGATTGTCGCGCCCGCGAGATCCAGGAAGTGCTCGCTCTGCTCGGGCACGATCCGCGACAGGAAGCTCCTGCCCGCCGCCACGAGCTGCGGTCCATAGGGAAACAGGCAGCCGGCGACGACGACTGACAGCAGGAACTTGATGGTGCCCACACCGGCATCGCCCGCGATGCCAAGGAGCGTACCCGCGAACGGCTTCAGATACGGCGCAATCCGTTGCACGACCGAACGGAGATTGGTCGAGGCTTGATCCCAGAACTCGTAGAGCGGCGTTCCGATCAGCGGCCAGGTCTTGATCGCTGCGGGCGGTGAAGGGATGACCAGATCGCCCGCGGCCAGCTCACCGGCGAAGTCCCTGATCCCGTCCACCGCACCGAGACCTAGCCAAGCCGCCGGCCCGATGACAATGGCGAGATTAATCGCGGTGAGAAGCCCCGCCGCGAGTTTCGCCCTGCCTCCCAGGATTTTGGCGAGCACGAGGAAGATCGGATTGAACGCAACTGCGAGCACGAGGGCCCAGACCAGAATCGTAACGAACGGGCGGATCAGATACAAAGTCCAGAAGATCAACAGAGCGAGCAATCCGAGCCTGATCACGAGCTGGATCACGTCCTCTCCGGTGAGAAGCTGGCGAAGTGTCTTCAAGGCCGTGTCCAGATCTAGTCCAAAGGCAGCGTAGTCGGCGCTTTAGCGTTGCGATCTTGATCTGGATCAAGTACCCGAGCGGATACGGCGATCTGATCGGCTGACGTCGGGCATGATCAGGGCGAACCTGCCTGCATGGGAATCGCGGTGTATCAATCCTGGAGCGCTTCCTCTCGCCGCGCCCGGATCGTCGGCAACATGATCAGGAGGATCGCGATGGCGGCCGCGGCCAGCAGGCTCGCCGAGAGCGGCGAAGTCAGCAGCACGGTGGCGTCGCCGCGCGAGAGCACCATGGCGCGGCGGAAATTCTCCTCGATGGCCGGACCCAGAACCAGGCCCAACAGCAGCGGCGCCGCCGGAAGTTGCAGCTTGATCAGAACGTAGCCGAACACACAGAACACGGCCGCCTCGTAGACCTCGAACGTTCCGCTGTTGATGGAATAGACGCCGATCGAGCAGAACACCATGATCGCGGGAAACAGATAGCGGTAGGGAATGGTGAGCAGCTTCACCCACAGCCCGACGAGCGGAAGATTGAGGATCAGCAGCATCAGATTGCCGACCCACATCGAGACGATCAGGCCCCAAAACAGGGTCGGATTCTTCGTCATCACCTCCGGACCCGGGTGGATGTTGTGAATGTTCATGGCGCCCACCATCAGGGCCATCACGACATTGGAGGGAACCCCGAGCGTCAGCAGCGGAATGAACGAGGTCTGGGCGCCGGCGTTGTTCGCGGACTCCGGGCCTGCAACGCCCTCGATGGCGCCCTTGCCGAACTGCTCGGGATGTCGCGACAGCTTCTTCTCCAGCGTATAGGATGCGAAGGACGAGAGCACGGCGCCGCCGCCGGGCAGGACTCCCAGCAGCGTGCCCAGCGCCGTGCCGCGCAGCATCGCCGGCACCATCCGACGGAAGTCGTCGCGGGTCGGAAACAGATTGGTGATCTTCTGGGTGACCAGCGACAGCTTGTCGTCCTGCTCGAGATTCTTGACGATCTCGGCGAAGCCGAAGATGCCCATCGCCAGCGGCACGAAATCGAGACCGTCGAAGAGCTGGGGAACGCCGAAGGCGAAACGCTGGCTGCCGCTGTTCAGGTCGGTGCCGACGAGACTCAAGAGCATGCCGAGCACGACCATGCCGATGCCCTCGATGAACGGCCCGCTCGACAGCACCGAGGCGAGGATCAGCCCCAGGATCATGAGCGCGAAGAATTCCTTCGGGCCGAACAGCAAGGCGGTCGCGGTCAGCGGGCCCGCAAGGGCCGCCAAGGCGAGCGTCGCGACGCATCCGGCGAAGAACGAGCCTATGGCAGCGGTCGCGAGCGCCACGCCGGCGCGCCCCTGCTTCGCCATCTGGTAGCCGTCGATCGTGGTCACGACCGACGAAGACTCCCCAGGCAGATTGACCACGATCGCCGTGGTCGAGCCGCCATACTGCGCGCCGTAATAGATCCCGGCGAGCATGATCAGCGCGGCGTCCGGTTGCAGCGCATAGGTGATCGGCAGCAGCATAGCGATGGTCGCGAGCGGGCCGAGGCCGGGAAGCACGCCGATCAAGGTACCGAGCAGGCAGCCGAGGAAGGCATAGAGCAGGTTGGCGGGCTGGGCTGCCGTCGCAAAGCCAATCGCCAGATTATGGAAGAGATCCATCGATCGGCTCGTTCAGTTGAGGAGAGACGGCCAGACGGGCAGTTGCAGCCCGAGACCGTAGACGAATACGGCCAGACACAGCGCGATGAGCACCGCAGCGTTCGCCAGCGCGCCCATCCAGGTGAACTCGGGGCTGGCCCGGCTCGACACCATGATCAGGACGAACAGGGCACCGACCAGACCGAGCGGAAACAGCAAGGCGCCGAACAGGATCACGGATCCGGTGATCCAGGCGAGCCCCTTGAGATCCCAATTGCGCAGCGCCTGCCCGTCCGCGGTCGGCTTCATGGCACTGAGGATCACGACCAGACCGATGGCCGCGAGCACGATTGCGAGCAGGCGCGGAAAATAACCCGGCCCCATTCGCGCGGCTGTCCCCGCGGGATAGTTCAGCGCCGCCACGAAGAAGAAGACTGCAAATGCGAGGAACAGAGCGCCGGACGCGAACGCCCTGTGGTTACGGATCGCCGATCCCTTCACTTCCGTCCTCCTCCCTCTCCCGGTCCCTTGCTCTCCTCGCCCGCACCTGCCTTCGAGGAGCGCTCGTCGAGGGCTTCCACCAGAACCGGTACGCCGATCGCGCAGGCATGGACGCCAAGATGTGCAGTCATCTGGAGAACCTGAAGGATCTCCCGCTGGCCGATGCCGAGCCGCAAAGCCCGCCTGATCTGCACCCGCAGTCCATGCGGATTGAGTGCCGTGAAGCATGCGTTCAATGCGAGCGAGATCAGACATTGCGAGCGCTGGTCGAGACCATCCCCGGCCTGCCCGCCCGCGAGGAGATCCAGCAAGACGGCGAAATAGCTGGGATCGCCCCGCAGCCATTGCTCGCAGAAATCGGGCCAATCCCCGAATTGCGCCACATAGGCATCCCGCAGCGCCGTCTGCTCATGCGTCAGTTCGGGATGACCGACCTGAAGCCCCGCGCTCGCCAATTCCTCGGCTAGGATGCCGATGCCGAGATTGCAGCCATCGAGCCCCTGAACCGTCGCGAGGCGAAACACGTCGATGATCTCCCGCGCCGACGCCCCCTCCTGAAGTGCAAGGCGAAGATGCAGCGCGAGGCCGGATCGGAACAGGTGCGTCGCCGATCCGTCGAGCGCGACGTAGATCAGCTCGCGCATCTTGGGCGACAGCGGTCCCTTCTCTGCGGCATAACCCGCATATTTTCCGTATGCGTCGAGAAACGCCGGATCGAGCCGCAGCAGCCCCTCCGTCCAGGGCCGCCAATAGCCCCGCGCCTTGACGTAGGCATCTTTCAGAACCTGCTGTTCCGGCGTCAGATCGGACATCGTAATGGTCCCGTCAGGCAATGTTCGTCAGGGTGATGCCGCCGTCGACGGTGAGCACCTGCGCCGAGATGAAGCCGCTCTCGTCACCGGCGAGGAAGCAGATGGCCTTGGCGATATCGTCGACCGTGCCGAGCCGCCCCAGCGGCGTTCTCGCGACGCGGCGTGCATCGAGTTCGGCGTTACGATTGCGCATCGTTCCTTCGGTCGGAATCGCCGAGGGCGCCACGGCGTTGACGCGGATGTTGCGCGCACCGAGCTCGGCTGCGGCAGCGCGCGTGATGCCCATGACGCCCGCCTTGATGCCGCTGTAGACGATGCTGTTCTTCGCCGAGATCAGGCCGGCCACCGAAGCGACGTTGACGATCGCGCCGCCGCGTTCCGCATCCATGACCTCGGCGGCGGCCTGGATACCCCACATCACCGCCTTGAAACCGATGTTGAGCATGCGTTCGACAGTCTCCGGCGCGATGTCCGCGACCGACTGATAGCGGACCCAGGCCGCGTTGTTGACGAGGATGTCGAAACGCCCCTGCTGCTCCGCCAATCCAAGCACCGCCTGCCGCATGCCGTCGCGGCTCGACACGTCCTGCGTGACGGCTACGGCCTTGCCGCCGGCCGCCTTGATCGCATCCACCGTGCCATCGACGAATTCCGGCTTCAGGTCGTTGACACCGACGATCGCACCGCGTCCGGCGAGCCGAAGCGCAGTCGCACGGCCGATGCCGTTTCCGGCGCCGGTGACAAGTGCGACGCGCCCCGCGAGCGTCTGATCCCTGGTCTCGGTCATGGTCGTCTCCTTCATGCTTCCGCCTCGGCGAACGGTGCAACTTCCGATACGTAACGGCGGCCGAACGTGCTGATCAGGCCGCTGGCATCGCCCTGGGCCTGAAGCGTACGGATGCGGCGCAGATGGCGATGCACCGGCACATCCCATGTGAAGCCCATGCCGCCGTGAATCTGTAGCGCGCCCTCGCTGATCGAGCTGCCATAGGTCGCCGCGGCCAGGAACGCCGCATCACGCTGGACCGGACCGCCCCCCTCGGACAGGCAGCGCGTGATCGCGTGACGGATGCTTTCGAGCCCGAGCTTCTGGCGCGCCAAGGCATGCCGGATGGCCTGATTGTAGGACAGGGCGTGGCCGAACTGGCGGCGCGTCGACGCATGTTCCTGCGCGAGCGCCAGGCATGCTTCGGCGGATCCCAGGATAGCGGCGGCGCGGAGCACGTTGGCGTCCGAGTTGAGCAAATCCCATGTGCCAGCCGGCAGGACGGAGCCGATCGGGACTTCAACTTTCTGGAGCCGCACCACGTGCTCCGGCACGGTCAGATCGAGGCCGGCCGCTTCCTCCACCACAACGCCTTCGGCATCGGTCGGGATCAATGCAGCGGTGCCCGCGTTCATCCGTACCAGGATGTAGTCGACCTTCGCCGCGCAGGCCGCGCGCGCGACCGTGCCGCTCAGCACCTGCAACCCCCCTTCCCGTTCGGCGAGGGCCTCACCCTGCCAGGCGATCGTTGCCAATTTCTCGCCGGAAACGATCGCGGCGGCAAGACGCGTCAGCGACGACTGCAGCAGGCGACCGACGAGGATGGTCTCCAGGAGCGGAAATCCGAGCAATCCCGCATGAGCGGCCGCGATCACCGGCACCGCAAAGCCGAGCGGCAGGGCCAGCCCCCCGACCTCCTCATCCGCGATGACGCCGAGCAGACCGTCACCGGCGAGATTTTGCGCCTGTTCGCGAACAGCCAGGCCTGCACATGCGGTCACGGCGCGTGCCGCGGTTGCGGCGAACTCGTCGGGCTGAAGTCCTTCGGCCATGATCATCACTGTCCTCTTCGAAAACTGCGCGACTACAATTGCTCACTAGGCGAGATACCCGCCGTCGACGGGCAGGATGACGCCGTTGACATAGGACGCCATCGCCGAGGCGAGAAAGATCACCGGCGCTGCGATCTCTTCGGGCTGTCCCACGCGCTTCAACGGCGTGCGCGCCATCAGGCCGGACAGCCGCGCCGGATTCCCACGGGTGCTCTCGCTCATTTCGGTCGCGATGATGCCGGGCGCGACGGCGTTGACCCGGATGCCATCGGGCGCGAGATCGCGGGCAAGCGCCTGCGTGAACAGCCTCACCGCCCCCTTGGACGATGAATAGCCAACCGTACCACCCATGCTACCGAAGGCCGCGACGGAGGCAACGTTGATGATGGTTCCCCGCGATTTGCGTAGCGCGGGAATGAACGCATGAACCACGTTGAAGGTGCCGTTGACGTTGACATCGAACACCTGCCGCCAATTCTCGTGAGCGCGCGGGCTGTCGATCGGCTCGCGGATGATGATCCCGGCGTTGTTGACGACGACGTCGGCGAGGCCAAGCTCCTCATCGACCCGCCTGGCCACCTCGCCGCAGGCCAAAGCATCAGTCACGTCGAGCGAACAGCCGATTGCCTCCTTGCCTCCGTCCCGGATCTCGCGTGCAACGGAGTCTGCCCGGTCCTGCCCCAGATCGGTCACGACGACCCTTGCCCCGGCAGCGGCCGCGCCCAACGCGATGGCGCGCCCGATCCCTTGGCCCGCTCCCGTCACCACGACGAGACGATCCTTCAACAAGCCCGCCTGCCCCCGTCCGTCGGACATCACCGGCTCCCTGTTGTTCGTGACGAGGCAATGCGCGGGAAGACCATCACTTGCCTCGCGACAGCTGGAGGATGCGATCGGCGATGATGCCGAGCTGGATCTCGGTCGTGCCGGCATAAATCGTCTCGGCGCGCGCCTGAAGGTAGATGGCTTCGAACCGGCGCCGCGCCACCGTGATCGCCGGGTTCTGCGGCAGCGATGCCTGCGAGAGCAGTTCAATCGCAAGCGCCGCAAAGCGCTGATGCGATTCGCTCCAATAGAGCTTCGCAAGGCTGCCGCGCGCTCCGATCTTGTCGCCGTTGACGAGCGCCTCGACGGCCGTCTCGACATGCGCCTTCAGCACCTCGATCTCGACGGCGACCTCGCCGAGCCTGACGGCGTAATGCCGGTCCGCGACCATTGCCGACAGCGCCGGGTCCGTCTTGCAAGCCGAAATCAGGTGGCGCAGTTCGTTCTCGAAGCGCCAGGCGCGGTACATGCGGTTGGTCGCCCGCTCGATCTCCAGCACGCGGATGGCTGCGGCCCAGCCCTCGTCCGGCGCGCCGATCGCATCGGCCTGGGCCACTTCGACGTCGTCGAAGAAGACCTCGCAGAAGCTCTCGCGTCCGTCGATCGATTTGATGGTGCGCACGCGCACGCCGTCGGCATCGAGCGGCACCGCGAACATGGCAAGGCCGCGATGACGATCCTCCAGCGGACCGGTGCGGGCGAGCACGAGACAGCGTTGCGCCCGGTACGCGCCGCTGGTCCAGATCTTCTGGCCGGTGATCTGCCAGTCGTTGCCATTTCGCGTGGCGCGAGTGCGAAGCCCGGCAAGGTCGGACCCCGCTTCGGGCTCGGAAAATCCCTGACACCAGATGTTGCGCATCTCGAGGATGGCGGGCAGGAACCGCCGTTTCTGCTCCTCGCTGCCGACGGCCAGGATGATCGGACCGGCGAGTTCCTTGCCGATCGAGTTGACGCTCTCCGGCATCGCCAGCGCGCCGATCTCCTGATTTGCGATGAGATGTTCGCGCAAGGAGCGGCCGTGCCCACCATAGGCCTGGGGCCAGGTAATGCCGGTCAGGCCGGCGCGGTACATCGCCGCCTCCCACGCGACGGACTGCTGGAGCGTCGGAGGCGCGAATGCAGCGCTGTCGCCGCGGAAGCTGGCGGGCAGATTGGCATGCAGCCAGCGATGCACCGCATCGCGATAGGCTGCGCCCGCCAGGCTCTCACTCGCAACCGGATGCGTCGATACTGCTTCAACTACACTCATCGCCTGCTTTCCGCTTTCGCCATACGTGCCGTCATGTCCTGGCCGCCCGCCCGTTCTTCACTGCGACTTGAGAAGATCGCAGGCGCTCTCCGAGGCCGGCCGCCACGCATCCTCCGGCGCGATCGTGCCGGTGATCTCGTAATAGTCGTAGGTGTATTTGGACTCCGACGGAGCCTTGATCCGCGCGACGTGGAGCGGACGCATCACCTGGCCGTCAGCCCTGATGCTGACGTTCTTCATCTCGAAATCGTTGATCGGCGTGTTCTTCATCTGCCGCATCACGGCATCGCCGTCGTCGGAGCCGGCGGCGGCCACCGCCTTCAGATAATGCGTGATGGCGCTGTAGGTGGCCGCCTTGCCCTCGTTGAGAAGCTGACCGTTCGTCGCCTCGGCATAACGTTTGGCAAACGCCCGGCTCTCCGGCGTCATGTCCCAGTAGAACGGCGTCGTCAGCCGCACGTTCTGGAGGTCCTTGAGGCCGATGCCATGCGTCTGGCTGATCATGAGGCCGAGGGGAACGAGAAGTTGCGTCCTGTTCAGCCCGAACTCCTGGGCCTGCTTGATCGCATTGGCGAAATCCGCGCCCGAATTGGCGAGCGCAATTGCCTTGGCGCCGCTGGCCTGTGCCGTCAGCAGGAACGAGGAGAGATCCGACGAGTTGAGCGGATGCAGCACCGAGCCCACCACCTTGCCGCCACCCGCCTGGATGAACTTCGTCGCGTCCGCCTGCCAGGCCTTGCCGAAGGCATAATCCACCGTCAGGAAGAACCAGGAGTCGATGCCCTGCGCGAGCAGGGCCTTCACCGTGGCTTTCGGCTGGGCATAGGTATCGACGACCCACTGCGTGGTCATGGGCGAGCATTTGTCGTTGGTGAAGAACGATCCCGCGGTGCCGGCCAGCATGTACGGCTTCTTGCGGTTCTTCATGATGTCTTGCACCGCCAGCGCGATCGACGACGCCGAGCAGCCGACGATGGCATCGACACCTTCATTGTCGACCCACCGCAGCGCAATGGCGACGCCGACATCTGGCTTGTTCTGGTCGTCGGCGATCACGAGCTCGATCTTCTTGCCATTGACCGCTCCACCGAAATCGCCGACCGCGAGTTTGGCGGCCGCGACCGAACCGAGGCCGCAATTGTCGGCATAGGGACCGTTCTGGTCATTCATGATACCAATCTTGACCACATCGCCCGATATGCCCTGCGCGGACACCGGCGCATGCGTCAGCAGCAAGGCAATCATGCCCAGCGCGGCAATCGTCGATCTCATCACTTATCCTCCTGCTTCCTGCGTTTCCTCTGGACCGCTTCTGCGGCCTCTTGTCTTAGAGTTCAGTGTCGATCCTGGCTTGGCCCTTCGCCGTGCGGGATCAGCAGCGCGTCGAGCGCCACGGCTCCCTCGCCTTTGGCGCGTAACAGCAACGGGTTGACGTCGATCTCCGCGATCGTGTCGGTATGCGCGGCGGCAAAGCGCGACAACGCGGCAACGGCCCGAGCCGCGGCGTCGAGGTCGGCGCGCGGCCGGCCACGCGCGCCGTCGAGCACCGCGAACGCCCTGAGAGATTTCAGCATCGCCATGGCCTGCGTCTCGCTGACCGGCGCCATCTGCACGGCAGAATCCTGGAGGCTCTCCGCGAAGATGCCGCCAAGGCCGACCATCACCACCGGCCCGAACACCGGATCGATGCGGCTGCCCAGGATCAGCTCGGCGACGCCCTTGGCCATCGGCGCCACGATCACGCCGTCGATTGTCGCGTTGGGCGCATTGGTGGCGACGCGGTCGAGCATCTGGGCATAGGCGCGCCGGACTTCGGCTTCCGAGCCAACGCCGACGACCACGCCGCCGACCTCCGTCTTGTGCGGCAGGTCGGGCGAGGCGATCTTTAGCACCACGGGATAACCGATCTCGGTGGCAGCGCGCGCCGCTGCATCTGCATCCTGTACCAGACGCTCGGCCAGCACCGGCACACCGGCCTCGGCAAGTGCGCGCTTGGCGCCGAGCTCGTGGCGGAATGCATCGGCTGCCAGCGGCCCCGCCTGCTCGATCGCAGCTGGCACGTCCTGCGGACGTTTCGACACCCCCTGCAGCCGCACCAAGGCAGCGATAGTTGCGCAGCAGCCATCGAAGCTTTCCACCGTCGGAAAGCCCAGCGCGTGCAGCTCGGTCAGCGCGTCCTCCGGGCCGTCGACGCAAAGGACGATCGGACGCTGGGGGAACTGCGCGCGGATGTTGCGCAGCGTGTCCATGTAGATGGAGCGCAAGCGCGGCAGATGCAGCGAGAACGGCAGCGGCAGGATCACCGTATCGGCCCGATCGTCCGCCACGACGGCGGTCATGATCTTCTCCAGAAGATCTGGGCGGCTCGACATCTGCGCCGTGGCGTCGACCGGATTGCGCGCCGACGCGAAGGGCACCAGCTCAAGAATCTGGCGCTGCGTTTCCTGTCCAAGCTCCGGCAATGTCAACCCGACCGACTGCGCGGCGTCCGCGAGCAGCACACCGAAACCGCCTGACGCCGTGAGGATTGCCACGCCCGACCCCTTCGGCAGGCGGTCCGGCAGCAGGATCGATGCAGCGTGGCCGAGATCGATGAGTTCGTCGATGCTGCGGACGCGCACCGCACCGCAACGGGCAAACAACGCGTCGAACACCGCGTCCGATCCTGCCATCGCCCCGGTGTGCGAAGCCGCGGCGGCCTGACCTGCCGCTGACATGCCGATCTTCATGACGATGACGGGCTTGCCGGCATCGCGCGCCTCCTCCAGCGCGGAGATCAGGCGGCCGGCGTCGCGGCACGCCTCGAGGCAGCACAGGATGACCTTGGTGGCGGGATCGCGCGCCATCCAGGCGATACCGTCGGCGATATCAACGTCGCACTCGTTGCCCGTGGTGATGAAGCGGCTGACGCCGACACCGCGCTCGCTGGCGAGCCGCATGGTGTAGCTGCCGAGATTGCCGCTCTGCGACACGATGCCGAGCGAGCCGGCAGCCGGCATGCTGTGCTCGAGCACGATCGAGAACGTCGCGATGCTCTTCTCGGCGACGCTGACCGCGCCAAGACAGTTCGGCCCCAGCAAGCGCATGCCGCTGTTGCGCGCGGCCAGGCGCAGCCGGTCCTGCATCGCGCGGCCCTGCTCGCCGAGCTCGGCAAAGCCCGACGAGAACACGACGACACTGCGGACGCCGCGGGCCGCGCATTGTTCCACGGCCTCGCCGGCACGCTCCGCATCGACCGCGATGATGGCGAGATCCGGTGCCTCCGGCACTTCGGCGACGGAAGCATAGGCCTTCAGTCCCTGCACCGTCGCGGCCTTCGGGTTGACCGGATAGATGCGGCCTGCATAGCCGTGGCGGCGCAACAGGTCGACCGGCCGACCGCCGATCTTGGTCGCCTCCTGCGAGGCGCCGATGATCGCGATCGAGCGCGGCGACATCAGCGCGTCGAGACCTTCTCCCGGCCGCATCTCAGCGCCCCTTGAACACCGGCGTGCGCTTCTCCAGGAACGCCATCCGCGCTTCCTTGGCGTCCTCGGTCTTGGAGAGAGCCATCGTGATGTTCTGCTCGAAGCGGTAGGCATCGCGCGGCGGCATCAGCTCGACCATGTTCGCCGCATTCTTGGCATATTCCATCGCGATCGGGCTCTTCGAAGCGATCTCGCCTGCGAGCTTCATCACCTCGGGGATCAGGTTCTCCTTGGTCGTACAAGCCTCAATGATGCCGAGGCGATAGAGCTCGGCGGCCGGCACGCGATAGCCGGTGAAGAACATGCGACGCATCAGGGAGCGACCGAACAACGTGTTCAGCATGGCGGCACCGCCGGCCAGCCCGACGTTGATCTCGGGCATGCCGAAGACGGCCTCTTCGCAGGCGTAGAAGATGTCGCAGGAAGCCATCAGGCCGACACCGGCGCCGAGCGCAACGCCGTTGATCGCCGCGATGACCGGCTTGGAGCATTCGCGAATGCAATTGCCGGTCTCGCGTGTGATCCGGTTGTGGCTGTGAAACGCGCCGATCTTGGTCGGGTCCGGACGGTCCTTCAGATCCGCGCCGCTGCAGAACACCTTTCCGGCTCCGGTCAGGATCGCGACCCTGACATCGCTACGCTCGGAAATCTCGTCGAACACGCTCACGATGCGATCGCGCATGGCACGATCGAGCGCGTTCACGGGAGGACGGTTCAGCGTCACCAGCGCGATGTGATCGGACACTTCGAGGGTGACGATATCTCCTGACATGGCTTCCTCCTGGGCTTCTGCTTGTCTTGTGTTTGTCTTGCTTGTCGACGCCTGACCGATCGGTCAGCTTCTTCGCTGATAGCACCAACGAAGGCGGCTTGCAATATCCTGCCGATCTCCTATTGACCGACCGATCGGTCAGTCGGTAGTTTCCGCTGCAACAAAAGAACGTCCTTGAGGAGGATCTCCATGCCCAGGATCAGCCGACGCCAGGCGACAACTCTGATTGCCGGCGCCCTCGCCGCCCCGCTTGGCGCACCTGCCATCGTCAGGGCACGCGCGTCGCAGATCTTCATCATCGTGCCCTATGCCCCGGGCGGCTCGATCGACAGCCTGATGCGCTCGATCGCGAAAGCCATGGCGGAAAACCTGGACCAGCCGGTCCTGGTCGACAACAAGCCCGGCGCCAACGGCATCGTCGGATCGCAATATGTGGCGCGCGCGCCGAAGGACGGATCGGTCCTGCTGGCCGGCGGCACCGGGCCGATTTCGCTGAACGTGCTGCTGCGCAAGAACCTGCCCTACAAGCTCGCGGACTTCGCCTCCGTCGCCATGCTCTGCAACGGACCGCTGTCACTGACCGTGAATGCGCGCACGCCCGCCACCGATGTGAAGAGCTTCGTCACCTACGCCAAGGGGCGCGACAAGCCGCTGTTCTACGCCACGCTCGGTCCGGGCAGCGTCACGCATTTGTTCGGGATCATGATGGGCAAGTCGATGGGATTTGCCGTCACCGAGGTTGCCTATCGCAACAATCCGGCCTCCATCATGGAGACGCTGTCAGGAGAATGCGACCTCAACTTCGCAACGCCCGCCGCCGTGATCGAGCATGCGCGCGGCGGCCAGCTGCGCATCCTCGCCGTCTCCTCGGACAAGCGCATGGCGAGCCTGCCCGAGATACCGACGCTCGCCGAATCCGGCTATCCCGACCTCACGGCATCGTTCTGGACCGCGCTCCACGCGCCGGCGGGCACGCCGCGCGATGTCATCGCGCGGCTGAACGCAGCAGCCAACGCCGCAATGCAGAAGCCCGAGATCGCAAAGCAGCTCGAAACCGATGGCCTGATGGTCGATACCGGCGCACCGGAACGGCTCGACGCCCAATTGACCAAGGACGCCGCGCTCTGGGGACCGGTGATCAAGGCGCAGAACATCGCCCTGGAATGAGGCGTTGCACGCGGTGCCGCCACCGGTCAGCGTGATTTTCGCCGGCCGGCGCGAGGCGGCTCGGCGCCGGGAAGCTCGATCAACTCCCCGCTCCGCAGCCCGTTGAACAGCATGTCGAAGAAGATCTCCGCGATCTGTTCCGGGGTTGCGGATTTGTTGGGATTGTACCAGCGATGCATCCAATTGAGCGAGGAGAGGATCAGCCGCCCGGTCATGGGAACGTCGACCTTGCGGATTTCGCCGGCGTCGATGGCTTCCTGGATCAGGCCGCGCAGAAAGTTCTCGAAACGGTCGCGGCGCGTCAGCCTCTCCTTGTGCCGCCGTCGGTCGGGATCGTTCCAGAAGGCGGTCGTGGAGGCGATCCAGGCCCAGCGATAGCGCCGGAAGTATTCCGCCGTGGCGACCATGAACGCACGGATCTTCTGCGACGGCGGCCCGTCGGGAATGCGGTCGCGCACGAAAAGGTAGAGTTCGAGCGTCGAGCCGACCGCCACCCGCGCGTATATCTCGTCCTTGTTGGAGAAATGATGGTAGAGGAGCGACTTGGAGATGCCGCAGGCGAGCGCGATGTCGCGCATCGAAGTCCCCTCAAATCCCTTGCTGGCGAACAGCCGCCCGGCCTCGGCGAGGATCTGAAGCACGCGGTCCGAGGCCTCGGCCTGGTTCGCAACGCCATCCTTCATCGTTGACAGTTCGGTCATGAACTCCGCAATCCGTTCGTCAGCCTGGCGCCAACATGAGGGCCTTTAGAATGAAACTAGGTTTTCACGGACCGATCGGTCAAGCCCGGCGATCCCTGCGCGAGGAACCATGAGCGCGGTCCGGATCACGCGAATCGGCACGACGAAGGACCAGCTCGGCGAGAGCCCCGTCTGGGATGAGCGCCGACAGCGCCTCTTCTGGATCGACGCCCTGGCCGGATTGATCCGCGCCTTCGACCCCGTCACCGGCGCGACCGAGCAATTCAGCGCGCCCGCGCCGATCGGGTCGCTGGCGCTGCGGCGCGACCGCGGCGCTGTGCTCGCACTACGCCACGGATTTGCGCGCTACGATTTCGACATGCGCGTGCTGACCGAAGGTCCGTCGATCGGGCTCGACCACCCGAAGGTGCGGCTGAACGACGGAAAGGCCGATCCCTATGGACGGTTCGTGGCAGGCACGATGCACGGCGACCGCGCCCCGGATGAAGCGCCGCTCGGCGGCCTCTACCGCCTGGACGCATCGGGCGCGCTGGAGCTGCTGGAGACAGACCTCGCCGTGAGCAACGGACCGTGCTTCAGCCCCGACGGACGGACGTTCTATCTTGCCGACAGCGCAAGACGGATCATCTGGGCCTATGACTACAGCCAGGATGGCCCCCTCGCGAACAAGCGCGTCTTCGTCAACACGGAGGCGCAAGACTCCGGTTGCGATGGCGCGACGATCGATGCGGAGGGGTATATCTGGTCGGTCCTCGTGCGCATCGGCAAGATCGCGCGGTTTGCGCCTGACGGCACGATCGTGCGGACGGTCGACATGCCGATCCGCCATCCGACCAGCGTGACGTTCGGGGGAACCGATCTCGATATTCTGTACGTGACATCGATCTCGCGCAGCCACGCTCTCGGCGATGACCGCCCGGATGCCGGCGGCTTGTTCGCCGTCGAAGGCCTCGGCGTTCGCGGACTGCCGGCGCACCGGTTTGGCCCGGCCTGAGCGGCCCCTCCACTACTGCGCCGATCTCTTGACCTGCCTTGGCACGTTCTCGGCCATGTAGTCCACGAAGACCCTGATCTTCTCCGGCAGATAGCTGCTCTGGAGGAAGGTGGCGTAGATTCCTTCGTCGAAGGTGGAGTTCGTCACCCGGAAGCCCGGCAACAGGCGGACCAGGCGCCCGCTCTTCAGCTGTTCCGCCACGGTATAGTCGTCCAACAGGGCGATGCCGTGGCCGGCAACGGCGAGATCGCACAGCACCACACCATTGTTGCTGCCGAAGGACGACGGCACGACAATCTCGCGCAGCCTGTTCCTGCGCATGAACTTCCAGACGACGTCGTCAGGGCCCATCCAGTAGGTCAGGCAATTGTGGCGGGTGATGTCCTCCGGCTCGCGCAATTTCGGCATCCGGCCGACGTAGTCCGGCGAGGCCACGAGAATCCGCTCGCTCCGCAGCAGCCTTCGCTGCATGAGGCCTGGGTCTTTCGCCGCCTGGATCTGGAAATCGACGTCGAATTCATCTTCGCGAAGCTGGGGACGGCGCTCCGACAGGCGCAGCTCCACCTTCAGTTCCGGATAGAGCTTCTGAAAGCCCGGGATCAGCGGCGAGAGCACCCTGATGCCGAACAGCGTCCGCGAGTGCACCCGTAGCGTTCCGCGCGGCGCGGTCTGCAACGAAAGCGCTGCGGCTTCGGCGTCCTCGATACCGTGCAGGACCTGCTCGGTCCGCTGGAAGAAGATCTTGCCGGCGTCGGTCAATCCGAGATGGCGCGTGCTGCGGTTCAGGAGCTGCACGCCGAGCTGCGCCTCGAGCTCGCCGATGTAGCGCGACACGGACGCCGGGGAGAGCCCGACACGGCGCCCGGCCGCGGAAAAGCTGCCCTCACGGACGGCACTGACGAACAGTTCCATGGCCTGGAGGCGATTCATCGATCTTTTCAGATTCTGCAAAGGACATGCTCAGAATACGTCAATTGTTCGAAAACGCTCAAGCCCGTAGCTTGCTGAGAACGGATCGCAAGAGCGACCACGATCAGGTGGAGGAAGCAACTGATGGAATTCGGCGTATTCATTCTGGCGCAGCAACGCGGCTATCATCAGAGCTCGCAGCAGGTCATCAACAACGCCGTCGAGCAGACCGTTGCCGCCGAGCAGGCCGGCTTCGATACGGCCTGGTATGCTGAGCACCATTTCAACAATTACAGCCTGTGCCCCTCGCCGCTGATGATGGTCGCCCATTGCGCCGGCCTGACCAAGCGCATCCGGCTCGGCTCTGCCGTCTGCGTGTTGCCGCTGTATCACCCGGCGCGGCTGCTCGGCGAAATCGGCTTTGCCGACACCGTCTCGAACGGGCGTCTCGATCTCGGCATCGGCTCGGGCTACCAGAAGTTCGAGTTCGACCGCTTCGGCGTGGACCTCGATCATTCACACGCGCTGTTCGCGGAATTCTACGACGTGCTCCACGCGGGCATGCAGCAGCGCATCTTCTCCTATTCCGGCGAGCACCTGAAGATGCCGCCGACCGCCATCGCGGTGCGCACGGTGCAGAAGCCGATGCCGCCGATTTGGGTCACGTCCGGCCATGGCGAGACGCTCGGCTGCGCCATTCGCGACAACCACAATCTGTTCGTCACTGCGCTGCTGAACGGCCTCGATGCCATCAAGGCCCTGCGCGAACGCCTCGAGGGGATCGCCGCCAACGAAGGCCGCTCCATCGACGACACGCGCTTCGGCTTCCTGCGCTGCGCCTATGCCAGCGACAATGACAGCGAGATCCAGTCGTATCTGGACAATGCGCGCTTCCAGCGCCGGCTCTCCGAAAGCCTGAAGTTCCGACGCGCCCAGAGCGACGACGGCTATCTGATCAAGGAAGAGGCCGGGCCGAACGACATGAGCCTGGAGACGATGCGGGACAACCTGCCCGTCGGCAGCGTCAACCAGGTGATCGACCGCATGCTGGAAGAGATCAGCATTCTCAGACCGACCCACATCGCGCTTCAGACCCAGCTCGGCGATTTCGACCAGCGCACGATGCTGCGCCAGATCGAGCTATGGGGCAGCAGGATCATTCCCGCGATCCGGAAAGAGCTGAAATCCGGCCGCGGCAAGGTCGCAGGCGAAGCCGTTTCGGCGTAACGCAACCGGCGAGAAGCGAGCCCCGGAGGTGCGTCATGGGATGTCAGATGTCTCAAATGACCGATTTCCGTTCAGTCGAAGCCGCGGAGTTTCGGCTGGCCATGCGTAACCTCGCGAGCGGCGTCGCAATCGTGACGACGGGAACAGAGACGGCGCGGCGCGGGCTGACGGTCAGCTCCGTGACCTCGCTGTGCATGGACCCGCCCTGTCTGCTCGTCGGCGTCAATTCGAGCTCCGAAACGCACGCCGCCATCCTCGCCAACGGCCGCTTCGGGATCAGTCTCCTCGGCAGCGGGCAGGAAGATCTGGCGCTGCGTTTCGCCGGTGGCGCCAAGGGCATCGACCGCTTCGCGACGGCGCCGTGGGAGCAAGGCGTGCTTGATGTGCCATTGCTCGAGCCGGCGATCGGCGCGCTGGAATGCGTGCTGCACCATCATCAAATGGTCGGCACGCACGGCCTCTTCATCGGCAGGATCGTGGCCACCCGCGGCGGCAACGGCAATCCCCTGGTCAATTTTCAGGGCGCGCTGCGCGCGTTGCCGCAGGGTTAAATGGACTTCAGGCCTGCCGAGGCCGGTACCATCGCGTCCCGGCGCGCCAGAATCAAAGGAGCGGCACCGTGATCATCGAATGCTTCGCCGGCGGCAGCGTCCGACTGGACGAACCGCTCGACTTTCGCAAGTTCAAGCTGGTGTTGCATGCCGGCGCATCGCAGGAAGTGCTGGCCCGGACCGGGATCACGCTTCTTGATGATCGCGATGCGCTCGTCTCGATTGATCTGGTCCCCACCCTGGAGGGCCGCCCCAACGATGCAAGCTGGGATCGGCAATATGCCGAGATGGTAGCCAAGGCCCGCGAGCATGGCTGGATCGATATCCCGCGAAATGCGATCCGGGCCCACGTCGAACCAGCCCTGTAGGCCGCAATCCTTCAGCGCGGAACGACAGCCGTCGCTTCAATCTCGACGCGCGCTGCCGGCTCGACAAGACGCACGACCTGAACGAGCGCCATGCTCGGATAGTGGGTGCCGATCACCTCGCGATAGGCTTTGCCGAGCGCCTTGAGATTGGAGACGTATTCGTCCATGTCCACGACATACCAGGTCAGACGAACCAGATGATCCGGCCTTGCGCCGCCTTCGGCCAGGATCGCGACGATGTTTTCGAGCGCCTGGCGGACCTGCGCAACAAATCCCTCGCCAAACCGGCCTGAAACGTCCCAGCCGACGACGCCGCCGGTCACGACGAGGCGCCCATCGGCCATCATGCCGTTCGCATATCCCTTTGGCTGCGGCCAGCCACCGGGCTGGAGCACCTGCAAACCGCTCGCCATGTCTGGCATTGCCGCGCCCCGCTGTCTCGTCACACTCATCGGTTTCTCTCTATCGTCTCAGCGCGATTTCAGTAAATCGCGCGCCACAATCAGTTTCTGGACCTCGGTCGCGCCCTCGTAGATGCGCAACGCCCGGATTTCGCGGTAAAGGCTTTCGACCACCTCACCCTTGCGCACGCCGCGTCCGCCGAACATCTGGACCGCGCGGTCGATGACACGCTGTGCGGTCTCGGTCGCCGTCAGCTTCGCCATGGCCGCTTCGCGCGTCGTCGGAAGCTTCTGGACATCCCGGCGCCAGGCTGCGCGATAGGTCAGGAGCGCGGCGGCGTCGGTGTCGGTCGCCATGTCGCCGAGCGCGGCCTGGGTCAATTGGAGATCTCCCAGCGTCGCGCCGAACATGCGTCGGCTGCGCGCGTGCGACAGCGCCTCGTCGAGCGCCCGCCGAGCGAAGCCGAGGCCGGCGGCCGCGACCGACGCGCGAAAAATGTCCAGCGTCTGCATCGCCAGCTTGAACCCGCCGCCCGGCACGCCGAGGCGACGGCTCGCCGGAATCCGGCAGTTGGCAAAGCGCAACGTCGCCAGCGGATGCGGCGCGATGACGTCGATGCGGTCGGCGATGCCGAAGCCGGGATCATCGGGAAAGACGACGAAGGCCGAGATGCCGCGCGCGCCTGGCGCCTCGCCGGTTCGCGCGAACAGCGTGTAGACGTCGGCAATACCGCCGTTGGAGATCCAGGTCTTCTCGCCGTCGATGACGTAGTCGTTGCCGTCGGCGCGCGCCGTGCAGGACATCGCCGCGACGTCCGATCCCGCCTCCTTCTCGGACAGCGCGAAGGCCGCAAGCCATTCGCCGGAGCGAACCTTCGGCAGCACGGTCTTGCGCAGCTCGGCCGAACCGCCGAGCGCGATCGCACCGGAGCCGAGCCCCTGCATGGCGAAGGCGAAATCGGCAAGGCCGTCGGCATAGGCGAGCGACTCGCGCGACAGGCAGATCGAGCGGGAATCGATCGTCGTCGCATCGCCGTCGGGCGCCGCGACCGCGCAATCGAGCACCCCCGCCTCGCCCATCGCGCGCACGAGCTTGCGGCAGGCGCCGTCGACATCGCTGTGATCGATCGTGTCGAGCGCACCCGACTGCACGAAGCGGTCGAGCCGCTCGCCGATCCTGCGATGGCGCGGTTCGAAAAACGGCCAGTCCAGCCAGTCGCGCTTGATGACCTTTGCCACGGCGCTCATCTGATCCCTCCTCCGCTCACTGCGCGCTAGCTGCCGCGGCGCGCGCCAGATTGCTTTCGTATTGCCCCTTGGCGGACAGATACTGCTTCGGCCAATTGACCGACGTGATGCCGATGCGCGCGGCTTCGTGCAACGTCCAGGCCGGGTCGGCCAGATGCGGCCGCGCAATGGCGCAGAGGTCGGCGCGGCCGGCCGCGAGGATCGAGTTGGCGTGATCGGCCTCGGAGATCGCGCCGACTGCAATGGTCTCGATGCCGACTTCGTTGCGGATCAGGTCGGCGAACGGCGTCTGGAACAGGCGTCCATAGATCGGCCGCTCCTCCTTCCAGACCTGCCCCGACGAACAATCGATCACGTCCGCCCCCGCCTCCTTGAACATCGCGGCGAAGATCGCCGCATCGGCCGGAATGTTGCCGCCTTCGGTCCAGTCATGGCAGGACAGGCGCACCGACATCGGCCGATCGGACGGCCACGCCGCGCGCATCGCCTTGAACACCTCGAGCGGAAAGCGCGCACGGTTCTCGTGGCTGCCGCCGTATTCGTCCGTGCGCCGGTTGGTCAGCGGCGACAGGAAGCTCGACAGCAGATAGCCGTGGGCGCAATGGAGCTCGAGCCACTCGACGCCGGCCGACGCCGCACGATGTGTCGCCGCGACGAAATCGTCGCGCACGCGGTCCATGTCGCTGCGGTCCATGGCGCGCGGCAACTGGCTGTGGGGCAGATACGGCAACGCCGACGCGGAGATCAGAGGCCATTCACCGGATTCTAGGGGTTGATCGATCCCCTCCCATGGCACTCTGGTCGCGCCCTTGCGCCCGGCATGGCCGAGCTGGATTCCGACCTTGGCGTGTCCCAGGCTGTGGACCAGGCCAACCAGTCGGCGCCACTGCGCCTCTTGCGCATCGTTCCAGAGCCCGAGGCAACCCGGCGTGATCCGCGCATCCGGCGAAACGCAGGTCATCTCGGCAAAGATCAGCGCAGCGCCACCCATGGCGCGCGCGCCGAGATGGGCGATGTGGAAGTCGTTGATGAGCCCGTCCTCAGCCGAATACATCGCCATCGGCGACACCATGATGCGGTTCGCGAGCGAAAGGCCGCGCACGCGGTGCGGCGTCAGCATCGGCGGCAGCACCCGCTCGCCGTCCTTGACAGCGATGCCCGAGCGCGCGGCGAACCAGCGCTCAAAACCTTCCAGCCAGGTGCGGTCGCGCAAACGAAGGTTTTCGTGGCTGATGCGCTGGGAGCGCGTCAGCATCGAATAGAAGAATTGCGGCGGCTCGAGCGTATCGGCATAGCGCCGGCCGACCACCTCGAACCATTCCATGGCGTTGCGCGCCGCGTTCTGGATGCGCGCCACGTCGACGCGGCGCACCTCTTCATAGGCTTCCAGCACGGTTTCGATGCCGGCGCGGCCGTGACCGTGGCGATCGAACTGGTTGGCGAGCTCGATGGCGTCGTCGAGCGCGAGCTTGGTGCCCGACCCGATCGCGAAATGCGCGGTGTGCGCGGCGTCTCCCATCAGCACGACATGAGACTTGCCGTTGAACACGCTCCATTTGCCGCAGATCAGGCGGCTGAAATTGAGCCAGGCCGAGCCGCGCAGATGGCGGGCGTTGGTCAGGAGCTTCGCGCCATCGAGCGTCTCGGCGAAGATCTTTTCGCAGAAATCGATCGAGGCCTGCTGATCGAGCTCGCCAAGCCCGTGGGCATTGTAGGCTTCTTCCGTGGTCTCGACGATGAAGGTCGAGGTCTCCGCGTCAAACTTGTAGATGTGCGCCTGGAACCAGCCGTGCTCGGTCCTCTGAAAATCGAACGTGAAGGCGTCGAACGCCTTCTTGGTGCCGAGCCAGATGTAGCGGTTCGGCCGGATCACCATGTCGGGCTGGAATTGCTCGGCATAGCGCGCGCGGATTCTGGAATTGACGCCGTCGCAGGCGACGATCAGGTCGGCCTCGGGAAATTCGAGATCAGACTCGACGTCGCGCTCGAAGACGAGCTCGACACCCAGCGCCTCGCAGCGCCTCTGAAGAATATTGAGCAGATGCTTGCGCCCGATACCGATGAAGCCATGGCCGGTCGTGCGCTGGCGCGTGCCCTTGAAGACGAGCTCGATATCGTCCCAGTGATTGAAGGCGTCCTCGATCTCGGTCGCGCTCTCGGGGTCGGCAAGGCGCATCGCGGTCATCATGGCATCGGAGAACACGACTCCCCAGCCGAACGTATCGTAGGGCTTGTTGCGCTCGACGACCGTGATGACGTGCTCCGGATGCCGGCGCTTCATCAGCAGGCCCAGATAGAGACCCGCCGGGCCGCCGCCAATACAGACTATGCGCATGATCCCTCGCTTTCGCGCGCCGCGCCGTGTGCCTGAGCTCTCGCTCGAATTATTTTAAGCATAAAGTATTTTGTCGGCACGGGCCTTGTCAAGGTGGGTTCTGCAAGGAGTCCGGGCGACGCGCCCGGCGCCACCGCGTCGATCTTGAGATACAATGCAAAGTGGACACGGCAGAGCCGAGTCCGAGGCACCCGGGCTCAGCCTTGAATTTACTTTTGGCACGAACTATCTTGCGGGCATCCACGAGAGCTGCACCAGCTTTCATCAGGCCACCAAGCCCGGGAGATTCGATTGGCGCTCGCGAAGGAGTCCACGCCTGTTTCAGCCAGGAATGGAGCGGATCAGGAGGCCGAGTACAGGGCTCAAACGCGAGTTTGGCTCCGGCTGCTCGCCTGCACGACCTTGATCGAGGGGGAGCTGCGGCGCCGGTTCCGTGAAGAGTTCGATTTTACCATGCCCCGCTTCGATGTTCTCGCTCAGCTCGACCGCGAGCCGAGCGGGCTCGTGCTGGGAGAGCTGCCCAAGCGCCTGATGGTCTCGGCCGGGAACCTCACGCCGATCGTGGACCGCCTCGTCGCGGATGGATACATCACCCGCACGGCGTCGAACCTCGACCGCCGCGTGCAGATCGTCTGTATGACGGTCGAAGGGCGCAAGACCTTCAGGCGAATGGCCAAGAGCCACGGCGCATGGCTCGCCGAGCTGCTGGCGGATTTCCCGGCGGACCGGTTCGACGGATTGATCGGCGAGCTCGACGACCTCAAGGGCGCCGTCAGGGACGCGCTGCAAAAACCCTGAGCGGACGCGACGGTCAGCGTCGCAACCTCACACCGGCCGCCTCGCGATCCCACGTATCCGCGGTGACGCCGGCGTCACGCAGCACGCCCTTCTTGATCTTGCCGTTCTCCGTCAGCGGCATCTGGCTCAGAATGCGCACATAGCGCGGGATGGCGAAATAGGCGATCTGCCCTTCGCAATGCCCGACGATGTCGACGGGCTCCAGCGATTGGCCCGGCTCCAGCAGGATCGCAGCCGCAACCTCGTCCTCACCCAGCTCCGACGGCAGCGGGTAGATCGCGCAAGCGGCGACCGCGGGATGGGACTGGATGGTCTGCTCGACCTCCCACGAAGATACGTTCTCGCCACGCCTGCGGATCGAATCCTTCATGCGGTCAATGAAGCGATAATGTCCGTCGGCATCGCGAACGACCCGATCACCCGAGTGGAACCACAGATTGCGCCAGGCCTCGATCGTCTTCTCCGGCATGCCGAAATAGCCGGTGGCGAAAGCAAAGGGTTCGCTTGCGCGAAGCACGAGCTCCCCGGCCTGTCCATCGGGAAGCGCTGAATCATTCTCGTCGACGATCCGCGCTTCGATGCCGTCGGCGAGATAACCCATAGTCCCCGGCCGATCGGATGGGATCGTTCCTGCAAACACGAAATTGGTCTCCGTCGAGCCGTAGCCGTCGACCAGCGGCACGCCAAACCGGTCCAGGAACGGACCGTGGATTTGCGGCGGCACACCGCCGCCAAGCGCAACGCGAAGACGATGCGCCGAATCGTTCGGATTCTTCGGCTGCGCCAGAAGCATCGATGCCATCGCACCGAGCAGATAGCCGACCGTCGCATTGTGCCGTTGCGCGGCGGCCCAGAAGCCGGAGGCGGAGAACTTCGGCTCCAGCACGTAGGTGCATCCGTTCAGGAGCGCCTGGTAGAACGCATTCAGCGCGTTGGTGTGAAACAAGGGCAGCGTCGTGAACAGCACATCGCCCTCGCGGATGCCGAGCGCCCGCGCCGAATAGATGCCCCACCAGAACAGTTGCGCCTGCGGACAACACACACCCTTTGCAGGCCCCGTGGTGCCGGATGTGTAGAGGATCGCAACGGTGTCGCCGGGGCGCACGGCGCCCGCCGGGGCCGCGGCCCCGAGGGCCGGCAATGGTAGCGCGGAAAGCCCGGCATCGACCGCCCCGCCGGGAGCTCCGACGATCCAGGTCCGAGGCGGCAGCTCGACACCTGCCTCGACACTCTCGATCGCGGCAACGAACTGAGCCTCGACGACAAGGAGCGCGGGACGCGAGTTGCGGAAGATGTGGGAGAGCTGGAAGCCGCGCAGCGCGGTATTGATCGGGACCGCGATGGCCCCGAGCCACGCACAGCCGAGGTAGACCTGTAAAAACTCCGGACGGTTCGAACACATCAGCGCGACCCGATCGCCCGGCTTGATCCCCGCATCGACGAGCGCCTGAGCCGCCGCGGCCGCGATCGCCGCGGTCTGCGCAAAGGTCCAGCGCGTCTCGCCCGCGACCAGCAGGACGCGATCGCCATAGCGTTCCGCCTGCCGCGTGAGGATGGTGGAAAGGATCCGCTCCGACGGTGGAAACGACGTCACCGCGCGCGCCCAGGCCGGCGTCGCGTTCTCCCGTCCGGCCGCTGCGCCGGCGTTCGCCGGCCCCTCGTTTTCCGCCACGATCATGCGTCCGCCTCAGGGCAACAGCTTGTATTTGCCGTCCTCGATCTGGACCAGGATGCGCGAGCGATCGTCGACGCCATGCCGATCAGCCGGCGTGTAGGTGTAGACGCCCTGCGTCCCCACGACCTCCTTGGTCGTGAACAGCGCCTGACGAAGCGCGGTCCGAAATTCCGGCGAGCCGGGCTTGGCGCCGGTTGCCATCGCACGCTTGGCGGCATCGGCGAACACCAGCCAGCCGTCGAAGGAATAGGACGAGAATGAATCCGTCGGCGCCTCGCCGTTGGCCTTCTCGAAGGCCGCACGGAAATCCAGCGCAACCTTCTGAATCGGATTGCTGGCGGGAAGCTGCTCCGCCGCGGTCACCGGTCCGGTCGGACAGATGATGCCGTTGGCGGCCTTGCCGGCAAGACGGAGGAAATCGGCACTGATCATGCCGTGATTGCCGTAGAGCGGCCCCTTGTAGCCGCGCTCGGACAGCGCGATGACCGGCAGCGCACCGGGCGTTCCCGTTCCACCCAGCATGATCGCATCGGGACGCGCGGCGATCGCGCGCAGCACCTGGGCCGTGACCGAAGAGTCCGAACGCGCGTAGCGCTCATTGGCGATCACCTTGATGTCCGCCGACTTGGCGGCCTGCACCAGGGAATCGTAGAAGAGGTCACCTAACGCGTCGGAGAAGCCGATGAAGGCGACGCTCTTCAATCCCTTCGCCTTCATGTTGTCGACGATGCCCTGCAACAGCAGCGGCGTCGGTTGCGGCGTCTGCACGACCCAGGGACCGCCCTCGCCCGGCGGCACCGGCGCGATCGGGGACACCGCGATCATCGGAATCTTCATCTCGATAGCCGCAGTCGCCATTGCGAGCGTCTGGGGCGCACCGGACGTGCCAATGAGGACATCGACTTTTTCCTGCTCGACGAGTTTGCGGGCATTGCGCGCCGACGACGTCGGATCGGAGCCGTCATCGAGCTGGATGACCCGAATCTTCTCGCCGCCGATCTCGCCGATATAGGCCTGGCCCGCCGCGATCCCCTTCGCGTTCGGAATCCCAATCGACGACACCGGCCCACTGAGACCGGTGACGAAGCCGACGAGAATATCGGCTTGCGCAATGTGCGGGACGGCAAGAAGCAACGCAGTGGAGGCCAGCAGACTCTTGATCAAGTTCATGGCACCTGTCCTTCGTGAGAATGTCTTGTTCCGATTGGCAAGCGCCATGGATTCAGTTCAGGTTGACGAAACCAGCGCGATGACGCGAAGCGGACTGCCGGAGCCATTCTGGATCTTCAGCGGCGAGGCGACGATGACAGCCCCGGTGGCGGGAAGCTGATCCAGGTTGCACAGGCATTGCAGGCCGTAGCGACCCGCGCCGTGCAGGAAGTGATGCGCCGGATAAGGCGGCTCGAAATGGCCGGCCTGCCCTGCATCCGTGCCGATGGTCTCGGTGCCAAATCCGATGACGCCGCGCTCCTCCACCAGCCACTTCATGACATCAGGGTTCGGGCCCGGCGTGTGCGCGCCGTCATCCCTGAGATTGGAGTAGTCGCGCCAGCCCTTCTTCGACCAGTCGGTCCTGAGCAGCACCCAGTTCCGCTCGGGGATCCGGCCGTGCTTGGCTTCCCAGGCTTCCACGAGCGGGACGGTCAGCAGGAAATCGGGATCCTGCGCCGCCTGCGCGGAGCAGTCGATGACGCAGGCCGGCGCGATCATGTCCTTGGCCGGCATCGTGTCGACGGCATTGTTCGGCAGGCTCTTGCCGGTGAACCAGTGAATCGGCGCGTCGAAATGCGTGCCGGTGTGCTCGCCGAACGTGACATTGTTCCAATACCAGGCCGGGCCGCGACCGTCGTATCGCGAGATTTCCTGGATGCGCACCGGCGCCGCCTGGCCGAACTCCGGCGGCAGCACGATGACCGGAAAGTCCGGACTGAGCGTGAAAGTCAGATCGACGACGCGCACCGCGCCGGAAGAAATCGCACCCGCCAGCTCCAGGAGATTGTTGCTTTGCATCGTCACGTCCTCCGGCTTGGTTGAAATCTCGATGTCACCTGTCGAGCTCGCGCTCGAGCGCTTTCGGATTGGCCGCGAGACGTTGCCGTATCTCTTCGGCGACATCTCCGACATACATCTCCTCGAGCCCGCCTCTCAGCCCCGATACGATCGCCTGCGCGATGGCGCGCGGCGCGACCTTCGGCGGCGGCACGGTCTGGAACCATTCGGTGTCGACAGGCCCGGTGAACAGATTCATCACCTTGACGCCGCCGGGCCTGAGCTCGGCACGAAGGCAGTGCGAGAGCGACAGGCACGCCGCTTGCGAGGCCGAGTAGGCGCCAAAGGCAGGCCAGTTCGCCAGCGCATAGACCGAGAGAATGTTGACCCACGCGGCGCTGTTATTGATGCCATCGGCTCCCCGCATCCGCATGCCGGGGCCAAAGGCCTGCGCGAGGTTGATGAAGCCGAGATAGGCCTGGTCGATCTCGTCCCGTGCGATGCTCGTGCCCCTGCGGTCGAGCAGGCCGCCCGGCCGCACATATTCCGTCGTGTTGACGAGGATATCGACCTTGCCGCCGATGTCGGCGGCGAGATCAGCTGCGGATTTCTCGTCGGCCGCATCAAGGGTCACGATTTCGACCCCGTCCTGACCGCGCAGCAGATTCTCGCCGGCGAAAGGCCGCCATGGTTCGGCAACACCGACAAAGACCGTCTTGGCGCCTGCCGCCTTCAATGCGGCGACGGCTTCCTGGCCGATCACGCTGCGGCCGTTGGTCACGAGCACGCGCCGGAATTTCGGATCGGCCGTCATTTCCCGCCACTGCTTGTCGTCTGCCATGTTGGGAGTCTCCCCCTCGGGATGGGCAAAAGCCACCGCCTGGCCGCTCTTGTCGAGTTGAAACGACATGCGGACGGGCGCGCCCTCCGCGGCGTCGGCATGGAGATGTGCGACGATCGTCGGACCGCAGTCCATCTTGACGAGGCCGATGCGCCAGGGCGCCCGTTCACGGAAATAGACGTCGCTCGGCACGCGTGCCGTCGTTTCCGCGAGAAGGACGCCTCGTCGTGGCGCATCGGCGAACGCGAGGTTGGCCGACAGGCAAGACGGACAAGCCTCCCGCGCGGGATAGGCGAAGGCACCGCAGGCATCACACTGCTGCAGCATGAAGCGGCCTTCGGCGGCTGCCCGCGTGAACCCATGCGACGTCCTGCTGCGCGGTCGCGGTGGCGAAGCAGGCAGCCGCGTCCGCAGCAGCGGGTTCTTGCGCCGGGGCGGCTTGATCGGCTCTATCATCGCGACGGCCCTGCAAAGATCGCGGCGCCCGAGGCGAGACCGCGGTCGTAATTGATCATACCGAACCCCGAGGCCAAGGCGAGGTTCGCATTCCTGACCTGGGTGGAGCCTGCAGTCCCCAGAACCTGCCGCAGCCCTTCGACGAGGCCGAGATAGGCGCCGGCCGCGCCGGCCTGCCCGGCCGAGAGTTGTCCGCCCGAGGTGTTGTGCGGAAAGTCGCCATCGATGGTGAGATCGTGCTGGCGCACGAACTCGGCCCCCTCCCCCTTCTTGCAGAAGCCGAGATCCTCGAACTGCATCATCGTGATGACGGGATAGTCGTCATAGGTCTGGACGACATCGAGATCATCAGGCTTCACGCCGGCCATCGCATAGAGTTCGCCGATGTCCATCGCCCAGCCGCCGCGCACCTGCATCGGATCGTCGGCGAAGGCATTGTGCCGCTCGATCGTCGACAGCAGTCGCGCCGCAGGCAGCCCCAGCGATGCCGCGGTATCTTCGCGCATGACGAGGAACGCTTCCGCGCCGGCGCAGGGCATCACGCAGTCGAACAGGTGGATCGGATCGGAGATCGGCCGGGCCGCGAGATACTGTTCGAGCGTCAACGGTGCCTTCATCAATGCGTGCGGGTTGCGCAGCGCATTGGCGCGCTGGGCGACCGCGATCCTGCCGACATCCTCCCGCGTGACGCCGAAGGTGCGCATATAGTTGCGCGCGATCAGCGCGAAGCTCGCATTGGCGCCGCCCGCGCCATAGGGATAGACGGCATCCTGGTTGAAGCGCGAGAAATTCTCGAGCGTCAGCCGGAAGGAATCGACGTGGTTGGTGTCACCCGCCACGCACGCCACGATGTCGGCGTCATGAGCCTGAACCGCACGCGCCGCCTTTCGCAATCCTGCGACGGCGCTGGCGCCGCCGAGCGGGATCGTATCCAGCCATCGCACGCAAAGCCCGAAATGCTGCGTCAATCCGATCCCGCTGTCAGTCCCCATGGTGAAGCTGGAGACGCACAGACCGTCGATGTCGGAGGCTTTGATGCCGGCCTGCGCGACGAGCGCGCTGAGCGCACGGCCGATCCACCACTGCGCGCTTTCGATGGAGTAGCGCACATAGGGAATCGTGACGGGCGCCGCAATCACGACGCCGTCGTACGGTGTGCGTAAGGAATTGGTCACCGAGCGCCCGCCTCGTTCATCCGCCTCAGACCACCGTCAGTTTCACGGCAATATTGCCGCGGGTTGCGTTCGAATAGGGGCAACGCTCGTGCGCGCCGGCGACGACCTCTTCGGCCACAGATTTCTCGACACCCGGCAGGTTGACTTTCAGTTCAACGGCGAGCGCATATCCGACGGGGACCGGCCCCATTGCAACCTTCGCGGTCACCGAGGGCTCGGCGGATGGCGCGACCTTGCGGGTCCGCGCGACCAGCTTGACCGCACCGAGAAAGCACGCGGCATAGCCGGCCGCAAAGAGCTGCTCGGGATTGGTGCCCTCGCCGCCGGGGCCGCCCAGCGATTTCGGCACGGACAGCAAGACCGACAGCCGCTCGTCAGTGCTGGCGGCCTTGCCATCCCGACCTCCGGTCGCCGTCACCTCGGTCTCGTACAGGATCTTTTCGGGAGTCATCATGGCTGGTTCTCCAAGGCTGGTTCACCGGGACTGGCGGCTGTTGCGGGCGAGAAGTGCGCGAAAATCGTCGCGCGCCTGTGCGCTGGCCCGCTTGAAGCTCGGCCCGCGGCTGGGCTCGGTGCCATTGAGCTTCCGGAGTTGCACCCACATCTCCGCACTCTTCAGGGCCACGGCCGCGCAGTTGACCACGGGCGCGTGGCCGACCTTCAGGCCATGCTCCCTGCCGATCAGGAGGCCCGGCAGCACACCGGCGGGGATCACGACGTCGGCGCCGCGCTCGACCAGCGGACGTGCGCAGGCGACAAAATCCTCGATCATGCGGGCTTGCGCGGCCTGATCTCCGGCGAACGCATCGGCGAAATCCGCCGGCTTGCAGCCAAGGCCCGTCACGTGGACCACGCGATCACCGAGACCATAGCGCTCGGCCTGCTCGTAATGCCAGACCTCGAAGACAGGATCGAGCGTCACAAGGCCTAATCGCCGGCCGAGCTGCGAGGCCGCCAGCAACGTCGCCTCGCCGGTCCCGATCACGGGAATGTCGAGCGTCGAGCGCAGCTCGTAGAGACCCGGATCCTGGAAGTGCCCCATGACGAAGGCGTCGAACCCGCCCTCCTCGGCCGCGATGCCGTTGTCGATCGCCTGGACGGCACAGCGCAATTCCGCAAGCCGCCCGAACTCGCGGTCCGGCGGCGTAATGCCCTCGACATGAACTGTCGTGCCGGATGCGGCGATGTTGTTGAGGTACTCCGACAGCCGCGCCATGTAGGGCGCGTTCACGCTCGCATCAACGAAGCTCTGCCAGAAGATGCGCATCGTCCTTCTCCTCAAGCGGTGATCGGAGGATCGGTCGTCGGCTGCCGATGAATATATTTCAATCATAAACTAATTCACGCGTCAAATGCACGCCGCGGCGCCGGCGACGGCCACCGCCACGGCAAGGCAGGCACGGCCTTTTCGTCCAATCGAATGGCAAAGAAGCGCCGCGCTCTGGCGAAATTGTATGCAACGACATTTTTTTCTGACAGCACCGTGACACGTGTTGACGGCCCCACCGATAATACTTTAGGCTTTAAGTAATTCCTCGCCGGTCAGGGACCGGTGGCCATGACAATGATGTTGCAGGGCACCGATTTTGAGAGACTCGATCGTGTGGACAGTCGCCGTGCTCGAACAGCCGGCAGCAGCAGCACCGCCGGTCGCGCATCGCGGCAGGGCCAACGACCTTTCATTGCTTCAGAAAAGGCCCGCCCGCATTCGCCGATGGGCTCGTTGTTCGAACGGCAACCAGGGCCATGGCTGCTGACGCCCGCCCGAGCAAACTCTCTTCGGCCGCGCCCGGGATTTGGCGCTGCAGCAATGCTTTCAATCGGTTCGTTCGTCGTTCGGGCTCCCCGCGTGGCGGCATCAAGGCATTCCTATCCAGCATCAACGGAGGAGAACGCAAATGCGCAAGACTCTGAGCCTACTTGCACTTGTCGCCGGAATCTTCGCAGCCCCGGCTGCGCAGGCCGACATCACGATCGGCTTCGTCACCTCGCTCAGCGGCAACGGCTCGTCGATCGGAATCCCCTATGGGCGGGGCATCAACGCCGCCTATGAATACAAGAAGACCATCAACGGCGAGACCATTCGCCTGATCCAGCTCGACGACGGCTCCGACCCGTCGGCCGCGACCCGCAATGCGCGCAAGCTGGTTGAGGAAGAGAAAGTCGACCTCCTGATCGGCACCGCGACGGCCCCCTCGACCATCGCCATGGCGGCAGTGGCGAGCGAGCTGAAGGTGCCGATGATCGCGGTCTCGCCGATCGCCAAGTTGCCTGATACGCCGGAGCAGTGGGTGGTGTCGGTGCCGCAGCCGGCTTCCCTCCTCGTCAAGATCGTCGCCGACCGCATGAAGCGCGACGGCATGAAGAACATCGGCTATATCGGCTTCTCCGACGCGTGGGGCGACCTCGTCTACAACGGCGCCAAGGCCGCCGAAGCCGCCGGCGACATCAAGATCCAGACCAACGAGCGCTATGCCCGCACCGACACCTCGGTCACCGCGCAAACCCTGAAGGTGCTTGCGGCGCGGCCGGACGCCGTGCTGGACGGCGGCTCGGGCACCCAGGGCGCGCTGCCTCTGCTCAGCCTCGCCGAACGCGGCTTCAAGGGAAACACCTACGGTACCGTCGCGCTGGTCAATCCGGACTTCGTCAACGTCGGCGGCAAGGCGGCCGACGGCATTCAGGTCTCCGCGGGTCCCGTGATCGTCGCCGAGCAGCTTCCCGACGAGCACTTTGCCAAGAAGATCGCGCTGGATTTCCGCAGCGTCTACCAGAAGACCCATAACATCCCGACCACGGACGGCTTCTCCGCCTACTCCTTCGACGCCTGGCTGATCTTCGCCAACGCCGCCGAGCGCGCGCTCAAGACCGCCAAGCCCGGAACGGCGGAATTCCGCGCTGCGTTGCGGGACGCGATCCTCAGCACCAAGGAGCTGCCGGGCGTGCATGCCGTCTACAACTTCAAGCCCGGTGCGGTGACCGGCGTCGACGAACGCGCGCTCGTCGTGGTGCGGCTGACCGGCGGTGCCTGGAAGTACGCGCCGTAGTCGGAAGGCGGCAGACAGTCAGAACGGGGGAACGACGTCTCAATGACGAGTGACATCGCAGCCATTCTTGCGATCGACGGGATCGCCACCGGCGCAGTCTATGCGCTGGTGGCGATCGGGACCGTCCTCATCTTCACGGTGACCAGGGTCATCTTCATTCCCTTCGGCGACATCGCCGCGTTCACCGCGCTGACGCTGGCGGCCCTCGATGCGAAGCGCTTTCCGGGCACGGGGGCGCTGGTGGTCATCCTGGCCTGCCTTGCGACCCTGATCGAGATCATCTCGCTGGTACGCTCCGGCGAGACCCGGCTGCTGCCGCGCGCGCTCTTCTTCTACCTCGTGCTTCCGGTGGCCGTGGTTGGCCTCGCCTGGCTGACGATGCGCGCCGATCCTCCGCTCGCCGTCAGGCTCGTGCTTGCCTTGATGCTGATCACGCCGATCGCTCCGCTGCTGGATCGGATCGTCTTCCGCCCCATCGCGGACGGAACGGTGTTGTTGCTCCTGACGGTCTCGGTCGCGCTGCATTTCGCGCTGGTGGGCCTGGGGCTGCTGTTCTTCGGACCTGAAGGCGTCAGGACCGAACCGCTGACGTCGTTGTCGGCCGAGTTCGCCGGCGTGCTGGTCTCGGGCCAGACCATGCTGATCGTGATCGCAGCCCTCGTCTTCAGTGGCCTGCTCTTTCTCTTCTTCGACTTCACGCTGGTCGGAAAATCGCTGCGTGCCACCGCCGTGAACCGGACCGGCTCCCGCCTGATGGGAATACGGCCCGCCCGCGCCGGCACGATCGCCTATCTGCTGGGCTCGCTGATGGCCGGCGTATCGGGCATCCTGATCGCACCGGTCAACACCGTGTTCTACGATTCCGGCTTCCTGATCGGCCTCAAGGCCTTCGTCGGCGCCATCGTCGGCGGCATGACCAGCTATCCCGGCGCGGCGATCGGCGCCGTCGGCGTCGGTATTCTCGAAAGCTTCGCATCCTTCGAGAGCAGCGCGCTGAAGGACGTCATCGTGTTCTCGCTTCTGATCCCGATCCTGATCTGGCGATCGCTCGCCTCGCTGCATTCCGAGGAGGAGATCGAGGAATGACGCGCTTCCAAATTCAGCTTGCGGCAATGGCGGCGCTGGTGTGTCTGGCGGTAGCCCCCTTCGTGCTCAGTCCGTTCAGCATCACGCTGATGAACTACATCGGCATCTATTCGCTGGTCGCCATTGGCCTTGCCCTGCTCACCGGTGTCGGCGGCATCGTGTCGTTCGGACAGGCGGCGTTCGTCGGAGTCGCGGCCTATGCAACGGCCTGGGTCTCCGCGCTGAACGGGTACTCCCCGTGGCTCGGCCTCCTGTTCGGCGTGGCGCTGACCTGCTCGGTGGCGTCCATCCTCGGCGTCGTCACCTTGCGGCTTCAGGGCCATTTCCTCTCGCTCTCGACCGTCGCATGGGGCCTCGCGATCGGCTTCCTGTTCGGCAATGTCGAGGGGCTCGGCCGCTTCAATGGCATCTCGTCGATCCCGCCGATCAGCATCGGATCGATCGCGCTGGTCTCGAGCGCGCAGATCTATTTCCTGATCTGGGGCATCGTCGCCGCCGTCCTGCTGCTCGGATATAATTTGCTGGACTCCCGGCTCGGCCGCGCCATGCGCGCGCTCCGCGGCGGCAACACGCTGGTCGAGAGCCTCGGCATCAACGCCTTCCAGATCAAGCTCGTGACCTTCGTGATCGCGGCCTTCCTGGCTTCGCTCTCAGGGTGGCTCTACGCCCATATGAGCCGGTTCATCAGCCCCGGCCCGTTCGATGCCGGCATGGGCATCGAATATCTGATGATGTCGATGGTCGGCGGCGCCGGCAGCCTTCTCGGCGGCGTCGTCGGTGCCGCCGTCGTCACCTTGCTCAAGAACAGCGTGCAGGACTATCTGCCGCTGATCGCCAAGGGCGCCTCCGGTCAGCTCGAGATCGTCGCCTTCTCCGCATTGTTCATCCTGTTCCTGCAATGGGCGCGGCAGGGCATCGTGCCGTTCGTTGCGCGCTTTCTGCCGAAGGTCCGGCGCGATCGGCCGCTGCCGGCGCCGCCCCTGCCCCGCCGCGCGCAGCCGACCCCGGGCGAACTGCTTCTGAAGGTCGATGGCGCCGAGCGGCGGTTCGGCGGCCTCGTCGCCGTCAACAATGTCAGCTTCGAGGTGCGGTCCGGCGAGATCCTTGCCGTCATCGGCCCGAACGGCGCCGGCAAGAGCACGATGTTCAACTGCCTGACCGGCGCGCTCCGGGTCAACAAGGGCGAGATCGTCTTTGCGGGACGCCCCATCACGCGCGACGCGCAATCGCGCATCGCCAAGGCCGGGATCGCGCGGACCTTCCAGCATGTGAAGCTGCGGCCGCGCATGAGCCTGCTCGAAAACGTGATGCTCGGCACCTACGCCCGCACCAGCACCGGCCTGTTCGCCAGCGCCTTCCGCCTCAACCAGCGCGAGGAGGCCAGCGCGCGGCACGAGGCCCTGATGCAGCTCGAGCGCGTCGGGCTCGGCGAAAAACCGTTCGAGCTCGCGGGCAATCTGCCGCTCGGCAATCAGCGCATCCTGGAGATCGCCCGTGCGCTCGCCGCGGACCCGGCGCTGCTGGTGCTGGACGAGCCGGCGGCCGGCCTTCGCCGCCAGGAGAAGCTGCGGCTTGCGGAGCTGCTCAGGTCACTGCGGTCGGACCACCTGACCATCCTGATCGTCGAGCACGACATGGAGTTCGTGATGTCGTTGGTCGACCGCATCGTGGTGCTCGATTTCGGCTCAAAGCTCTGCGAAGGCGCTCCAGCAGCGATCCGCAGCGACGAGCGTGTTCAAGAGGCCTATCTTGGAGGCGTCGCGTGAGCGAGATGTTTTCGATGACCGACGTGACCGTCTGCTACGACAATGTCGAAGCGGTCCGCAACGTCTCGCTGTCGGTCGAGGAAGGGCAGATCGTCACCGTCATCGGCCCGAACGGCGCCGGCAAGACCACGCTGCTGATGGCCGCCATCGGGCTGCTCGCATCGCGCGGCCGCCTGGTGTTTCAGGGCAACGATATCGGGAGGATGTCCGTCGAGGACCGCGTCGAGCGCCGGCTGTGCCTCGTCCCGGAAAAGCGCGAGCTGTTCTCCGACATGTCGGTCGCCGACAATCTCCTGCTCGGCTCCTACAGCCTGCGCGACCGCTCGGGCGTCCAGAAGACGCTGGACGAGGTCTATGATCGCTTCCCCCGGCTGAAGGAGCGGCAGCGCCAGGCGGCAGGCACCCTCTCCGGCGGCGAGCGCCAGATGCTCGCGCTCGGCCGTGCACTGATGGCCAAGCCGAAGCTTCTCATGCTGGACGAGCCCAGCCTCGGCCTTGCGCCGCTGATCGTGCGCGAGATCTTCCGCACCATCGCGTCGCTGCGCGACCTCGGCGTGTCGATCCTGCTGGTCGAGCAGAACGCGCGCGCCGCGCTGGAGACGGCCGACTACGGCTACGTTCTCGAAACCGGCGAGGTGGTGCAGTCAGGCCCCGCCAAGGATCTCATCCACGACCCCCGGCTGATCACGGCCTATCTCGGCGGACACTAGGGCCGGCTCTTGCAGGCCGCACAACAAAAAGTCGAAAAACAACCCCATGCACAGTAGCCGGGGACAGCGATATCAATGGCTTGATGGCCCGGTGCAGGGACTGCTGTTCTTTCGAAATCGTTTGACCCGTCGGGCAAGACAGGGGCATGATGCCATCATCCCGGCGGTGGCGCGCGATGCGCCACATTGAATGATTTCACTTCCCACGTACTTGCGAGACGACGGCCCGCTTCGGGAGTAGCAAGCCGAGTTCGCGTGCCTTCTTTCTTACTGAAGTGACATGGCGATCAAGCTCCCGGGCTATGTCTCCGGCGCAGGTTTTCTGACGCGCAAGAGCCGTCAATCGCTGCGCGTCGTGCCTAGACCATTCGCGCGGTTTTGAAAACTTCACGGACCCTCATTCGTCTGAAGCGATGGAAGGTGCGGCGACCTCCCCATCCGAGATGGGCGATATGAAATCTCTGTGCAGGCAAGTTGGTCTTCGGGCGCCATCGAACAGCACGGTGAGGCCCGTGGTACGACGGCTCACGTCAATGACGATGCCGCTCCGGTCAGCAAGCTCCGGGCATCGAGCAGCACCAAGCTTGCTCATCCTGAAACGCATACCGACAGCAATTCTGTCGACGTTCTGGTAAATCATTACCGATATCCGGTAAGTAAAAAGTCACAGGTAAAAAAGCAAAAGCTCGAATTAACACAAAACTATACCAGATCGACCATCCGTGCAACCGGCGGACGAAATTGACCGCGAACTCTCGCAAGCAGGCGCGACTTGGCGGCAGCCCAAATCCCGAGCATCCGCTGTTGGACTCTTTCCGGAAGTGCCGCGATGTCGACGTGGGTCCGAAATGTGCGCCAGAACGGATGACCGCCTGTGCGCATCCCAACGTGCCGAGGTCGTTAGCCAAGCGCCTGTCGGGCAGTCCCGACGCAATTCCGTGTAACAAGCTACGCCCGCCAAGGAACAAGTGCCTCCTGTAACAGTTGCCAGCGACGGAACCCGGAGTTGACCTTTGATTTAGACACCACCCGAAATTCGAGTGTCACAGCGGTGCATTTGAACCGATACAGGTGTTCAACGCGAAATCATTGCGAGACTCAAGATCAGCGAAGGATATGCCATTGCGCGTCTTCATCCTCGCGTTATCAGTCTTGGGAATTTTCTTGGGAGTTCTCCTCGGTGCAAATGCTGCCGCAGCCGGTCCGAGCACGACCGACCGCGAACTGATCGCATCCATCGATCCGGCGATCGTTGCCGGTGAGGCAACTCAGGAAACCGAAGATCAGATCGGCCTCAACAAGGGAAAGCGTCGCGACGTGCAGCGCCGGCTGACCGGTCTCGGTTTCGACACCAAGGTCAACGGACGGTTCGACGTGTCGACCCGCGCCGTCATCACGCGCTGGCAGGCGGCACGCGGCTATCCCAGGACTGGCTTCCTGAACCCGCTGCAACATCAGGCGCTACTGACCGAGTCCGCCTCGGCGGCGCATGCCAGCTTCAGCGGCAGCGATAAATCCGATGACGACCGTTCGGCCCGCCGTCGCGCGGGTGCGGACCATCAGCACAGTGGGGGCGGTCCCGGTGGACTGATCGGCGGCGTGCTGGGAGGACTGTTCGGACGCAGGTGACGCCCTGCCCGCTTGACGTCCACATCCCTGACCGATTCACAGGGAGAGGGCCTGTCACTCGTCACTCGTCCTTCGTCGCCTTGATCAAATTGTCGCGGAGCGTGACGACGCTTTTCTGCAGCCGCGCGAAATCATCCTGCTTGAGCCCGCTCGACTTCACGAGATTCATGTGCATGCCCTTCTCGCGCAGGCGTCGGCCGGCGTCGGTGAGGCTGACGCGCACCTGCCGCTCGTCGGCGGGATCGCGCTCGCGGCGCAAATAGCCCATCGCCTCGAGCTTTTTTAGTATCGGCGTCAGGGTGTTGGATTCCAGGAACATCCTGTCGCCGAGTTCACTCACGGTCTGGTCATCTTGCTCCCACAGCGCCACGATGGCGATCCATTGCGGGTAGGTCAGGCCGAGCTCCTCGAGGCCCTGCCGGTAGGCCCGCCCGTAGGCGAGGTTGGCCGAATAGATCGCGAAGCACAGGAAATCAGCGAGGCTCCGGTCGCCCGCGGCCGGTTCCTGGTTCTGATTGTCTATTGAATTATCTCTGGAATCGGCTCTGAGACCGTTCGTAAGGCTCATTGTGGACGCCCTTTCAGACACGGACATGTGAAGTCTCGCATGCATATATATCGCATCCGATTAAATCGAAAGGGTTGACATCAGAGCCTGGCGGCACTTTATGACTCGCACCCGATTATATCGTATACGCGCCAACTCAGGAGAGAACCATGCCAGTCACAAATGCAAACAAGACCACCAGAGCACCAACGATCGACATGAAGCTCGAAGTCGTCGTGATCCCCGTTTCCGACGTCGATCGTGCCAAGGAGTTCTATGCAAACCTCGGATGGAGGCTCGATGCCGATTTCGCGGGGCCTGATGATTACCGCGTGATCCAGTTCACGCCGCCCGGCTCCCCCTCCTCGGTCATTTTCGGCAAGAACGTCACCGCGGCGGCACCCGGCTCCGCCCAGGGCCTGTACCTGGTCGTCTCCGACATCGAAGCTGCGCGAAACGATCTGCGCGATCGCGGCGTCGAGGTCAGCGAGGTCTTCCACGCCGGAGGCGACGTGCACACCGGCCCGGACGAACCCTATCTGTTCGGGCGACGTCGGATTGGTGGTGCGGAGCCCGCGCACCGCAGCTATCGTTCGTACGTTTCGTTCCACGATCCCGACGGCAACGGCTGGCTGTTCCAGGAGGTGACCACGCGATTGCCGGGACGCGTCGAGGCAGCAGACACGACATTCACCTCCTCGACCGAGCTTGCGAGCGCGCTCCGGCGTGCGTCCGCGGCACACGGCGAGCACGAGAAGCGGAACGGCGGTCAGTACGATGCGAACTGGCCGGACTGGTACGCCGACTACATCGCCCGTGAGCAGGCCGGCCAGCCGCTCCCGGTCTGAGCCGCGGCTGCGACGTCACCCAACCGAAAGAGTGAGGGAGAGTCCCAATGCGTGCGCAATCAGTTTCTGAAGTCATCAACCCGGACCGGCGCCAGCTCTTGCGTTCCGCCGCGGTGGGAATGGCCGCGGCGGCCGCCGCGAGCCTTTTCCCCGCGCACCCGGCGCCGGCGGCCACAGCTGACGAAATCCGCCCCTTCCGGATCGACGTTCCAGAAGAGGCGCTGATCGATCTGCGCAGACGCATCAACGCGACGAGGTGGCCGGAGCAGGAAACAGTCGCCGACGAATCGCAGGGCGTGCAGCTTGCGATCCTCCGGGACCTCGCGCGCTATTGGGCGACGGACTACGACTGGCGAAAGATCGAGGTAAAGCTGAACGCCCTGCCGCAGTTCATCACAGAGATCGACGGGCTGGACATTCATTTCATTCACGTTCGTTCGAAGCACGAAGATGCGCTGCCGCTCATCGTTACGCATGGATGGCCAGGCTCGATCATCGAGCAATTGAAGATCATCGATCCCCTCACCAATCCCACGGCGTACGGCGCGAGCGCATCGGACGCCTTCCATGTCGTGATCCCGTCAGTTCCCGGTTACGGGTTTTCGGGCAAGCCAACCACCAGCGGCTGGGGCCCTGCCCGCGTCGCGCGCGCCTGGGTCGCGCTGATGAAGCGCCTTGGCTACGCACGCTTTGTCGCGCAGGGCGGCGACATCGGCGCCCTCATTTCCAATGCGATGGCTGAGCAGGCGCCGCCGGAACTGCTGGGCATCCACACCAACTTCCCCGGCACGATTCCGCCGGAGATCACCAAGGCGCTGCAGAGCGGTGAGGCACCCTCCGGTCTCTCGGCCGACGAGCAACACGCCTTCGACCAGGTGAAGGATTTCCGCGCCAAGCATTTTGCCTACGCCGCCATGATGGCGACCCGGCCGCAGACACTCTACGGATTGGCGGATTCGCCGGTCGGCCTGGCCGCGTGGATTCTCGATCACGGCGACGGTGACGCGCAGCCGGCGGCGGCGATCACTTCGGCCGTGCTCGGACGCACCGTCAACGGGCATCCAGCCGGCGCCGTGACCCGCGACGACGTCCTCGACGATATCACGCTCTACTGGCTGACGAACACCGCGATCTCGGCGGCCCGCTTCTACTGGGAAAACAAGGGAATGAGCGCGCTGAACGCGGTCAACATCTCGATTCCCACCGCCGTGAGCGTCTTTCCCGGCGAAATCTACCAGGCTCCGCGCAGTTGGACCGAGCGGGCCTACCACAAGCTCATCCACTACAACAAGGTCGACAAAGGCGGGCACTTTGCGGCCTGGGAACAGCCGCAGCTTTTCACGCAAGAGGTTCGCGCAGGCTTCCGGCCGCTGCGCAAATAGATCTGAACATTCTGCCCAAACCAAGAGAGCACGAAATGATCTCCATCGAGCAGAATTCATCACCAAGGAACAAAACATGAGTCAGCGTCTCGACTACAATCAGATTGCACCGGCAGGCGTGAAAGCGCTGGGCGGTGTCCGTGGCTACGTCATGCAGAGCGGCCTTTCCCCTACGCTGGTCGAGCTGGTCTACCTGCGAATTTCCCAGATTAACAATTGCGCGTACTGCCTCGATACGCACACCCGTGACCTGCTCAAGAAGGGAGTGAAGATCGAAAAGATCGCGCTGGTGCAGGCGTGGAAGGAAGCCGGCGCCCTCTTCGACGAGCGTGAACGCGCCGCCCTTGCGTGGGCCGAAACGGTGACGCGCGTCGCGGATACCGGCGTGCCGGATGAAGCCTATCAGGACGCCCGCGCCGTGTTCGACGAGCGAGAACTCGTGGACCTCACGATCGCGATTGGCCTGATGAACGCCTACAATCGCATGGCGATCAGCTTTCGGAACACGCCACAGGCAGCACTCGGGACGTAAGCCCCAGGAGGCGCCGGGAAGTTCTCTGCCGAGCTTCTTTCAGACTCCAGATCAACTTGGCCTGCACGCTGATCGGATAACGGGACGAAAGGACGCTGATCATGTCATACCGGATCAACAACACAACAATCGATTTCTTCGAGATCAACGAAGACATCACGCTCAGAAGAGTGGTTCTGCGTAACCCGAGACCGAAGGGGACCGTTCTCTTTCTGCACGGCTTTCCGGAGACCCTGTCCGCCTGGAAGGACATTGCCGAGGCCCTCGCCGACGACTACGAAGTCCACGCTTTCGATTGGCCGGGTTACGGTCTTTCATCGAGGCCAATGGTCGACAGGTTCTCCTATGCGCCGAAGGACTACGCGCATGTTCTGGATCAGTACATCGTGAAAGCAGGCATCGACACGTCGAGGCTCACGATTTACGCAACGGACATCGGGGCCCTACCGGCACTCCTGCTGGCGGTGGAAAAACCCGATATCGCAAGGACAATCATCGTTGGCGACTTCGCCCCGTTCAACAGGCCGCAGTTCATGTCCGAGAAGCTGCAAAATCTGAAGGCGGGGCCTGCCATGGAGCAGGTCCGCGCCAACATGAACAGCAACCGCGACGAGATCCTGGAAAACATCTTCACAAGAGGCTTGCCCAAGGAAGCGCAGTTCGAAGTTTCGCAGCAGTTTAGGGACGACATGTCCCGCGGATGGAGCCACGGCGCGATGACGACCGTAGACGCGTTCTCCCACTACTACTCGCACTTCACGCGAGACCAAGATCACTTCGAATCGCAACTAGCCCGGCTCAAAACCCCGGTGAAGGTGGTTTGGGGCGAGAAGGACCTCTACATCAAGAAGGAGATGGGAATAGAGCTCGCCGCAAGGATCGACGCCGAGTTGGCGCTTCTTCCCGGCATCGGGCACTACCCTCACCTCCAGGACCCGAAGCGCACCGTCGACGAGATTCGCGCCTCGCTACGCGGCACGTCAACTTGATCTCATCGTGCTCTCGGATCTCGCGGGGGCCGCACGGCCCGCGTCAGCATCGGAAAATGCTTGTTGCCGCCCGAGAAAGGCGGGAATTTCACGAAGTCCGCGCGCATGCGCTTGATCACGTCGGAGCCGAGCGCGTGCGCGAGGGCTTGCGGGCTGTCGAACACCAGCTTGTTGCGCTGCATGTGCTCGACCCGCTGCGACGGCAGCCGGTCGACCCAATCGATGCGGGTGTAGATCTCGATCTGGCGGACATCAGGGAAGGTCCGCATGATCGCCGGGTGGTGCTCCAGATAATGCAGGTTCCAGGCGTTCATGTCCTCGGCCGGGCCGGGATAGTGCACGAGGTAACTGCACGGAGTTGTCGTTCCTGCCGGATGTTCGGCGACATCGACGGGGAATGACCGCGTCACCATCACCTGATGCGTGACGTACAATCCGGCGAGGCCTGACAATCCGGCACCTGTCGCCAAGCTGGCCAAGACGCCGCCGCGATCCATCGCCGCTTCGCATATGAGCAGGTCGGGAAAGCGCAGTTGAAGCGCAAGCACAGGGCCCGAGCCATCGGCTTTGTAGGGATGATCGACCGACTGTTGCAGCGGCGTGAACAGCAGGCCCTCGGTCATCCCAGGGATCGATCCGACCAGCTCAGCGACGGCGACAACCTCGTCGGAACGAATCCACCGTTCACCAGAAGGATCGGAGAACGTCATGAAGAGCGAGATCATGCCGGCGTTGCCTCAGCGCCCTCGCCCTCGCTCACGTGCGCCATGAGCGCGGCGCGAATGTCATCGGGCCATGGGATCGCATGGTGATCCAGCAGCGAGGTCGCGGCAACGACCTGGCGGGCGCGCCAGCGCATGCCATTCGCGCCCGAGACGACATGTTCCAGATGGAGCGACGATCCGCCGACCCGGGCGATGCGCAATCCGAACGTCAGGCGATCGCCGAACATCGACGGCCGGGAAAAGTCGCAAGTCAGATGCACCGTGGGCGTCCCGATCTTCCGGACCGTGATCAATTCCGGCCAGGGAAAACCGATCTCCGCCCAAAACTCTTCGACGACTCCGTTGAGGATGTTCAGATAGGACGGAAAGTACGCGATGCCCGAGGGATCGCAATCGCCGAACCTCAGCTCGCGATCGAACGAAAACGTCGTCATCAGATCGCGACAACGGGGTGCCTGATGACACCGACGCCGTCGACCCCCGCTTCCACCACGTCGCCCGGCCACAGCCATTCCTGCGGGCTCATGCCGGCCCCGACGCCTTCGGGCGTTCCGGTCGCGATGATGTCGCCCGGCTCGAGCGTCATGCCCGACGAAATGTCCGATATCAGCACCGGGATGTCGAAGATCATGTATTTGGTGTTGGAGTCCTGCTTCATGACCCCGTTCTTGGTCAGCCAGAGCCGCAGGTCATGCGGATCGGGAATTTCGTCCGCGGTGACGATGCACGGGCCGAACGGTGCATAGGTGTCCATGCCCTTGGAAAAGATCCACTGGCCGGCGCGGCGATTGTCGCGCGCGGAGATGTCGATCATCACCGAATAGCCGAAGACGTGCTCCATCGCTTTCTCGGTCGCGATGCGCGTCGCGGTCTTGCCGATGATGACGGCGAGCTCGACCTCCCAGTCGAGCTGCTGCGTCATCTTCGCGTTGTGCTGGATCGCCGCGCCCGGGCCGATCACGGAAGTCGGCGGCTTGGAGAAGACGACCGGCTGCTTCGGCAGGTCCTTGTCGGTATCCAGGCTCTTGGCGGATTCCGCCACGTGCGCGCGATAGTTCAGCCCGATGCCGAAGATGTTCTTTCGCGGACGCGGGATCGGCGCCTGCAGCTTCACATCCTCGACCGGAACGGCGGAGCCGGCCGGCAGGCGTCCATTGGTATTGTCCATGCATTCCCTGAGCGCCGGCAGCAGTGTCACGCTGTTGTCGATGAGCGACAGCATGTCGCTCGGCCATGCAAAGCCTTGCGACGCACCGAGGTGCTCGACGTCCACGACCAATCCGTCAACGAGGACCCCGAGACGGGCACCGCTGGAGCCCAAAGTGTAGGTAACAAGGCGCATGAAGCTTTATCCGGCTCTTTCGGTTGAATTCTGCGAGGGTACGTCAGACAGCCACTGGCTGGTGGCCGGCATTGTCGCCATAGGCCTCTTCACGATAGAAGCCGAGACCTTCGATGACAGGCAGGTCGTTGAAGCAGAACAGGCAGGCGTCTTCGCTCTCCGACGCATTGCCGTGCTCGTGCCAGGCCCAGGAGGGAACGCAGAAGATGTCGCGCTCCTCCCACGCGAAACGCTTGCCGCCGATGATCGAATAGCCTCGGCCCTTGGCGACCTGGTAGATGAAGCTGCCGGTGTGCCGATGCGACTTCGTCTTCTCGCCCGGCCGGAGCAGTTGCATGCTCGCGCCGATCGTCTGCATCACGTGCCCGCCGGTGATCGGATTGACGTAGTTCATGAGAATGCCGTCATAGGGCGAGCCGTCGGTCGCGGCGGCGTATTTCCGCAAGGACTCGTAGGTCGGCTCCCATTCGTATTTGAACATGGGGGAATAGCCCTTCGACCATTTCGAATCCGCCGGCCGCAGACCGGGATTGCCCCAGGTCTTGGTCATATCGTCCACGGGATAGCCGGAGTCTTCCTGCTGCACCTTGGGATGGACCGCGAAAAAGTTCGCCTCCAGCGCATTGACGAGCGGGATGTCCAGGCCATCCTGCCAGATGCAGACCGAGCCGTTGCCGTCGACCCCATGCTCGTGCCAGGTGCCATTCGGCGTCAGCACGAAATCCCGCGCCCCCAACGTCATCTTGTGGCCGTCGACGATGGTGTAGGCGCCCGCCCCTTCCATGATGAAGCGCAGGGCAGAGGCCGAGTGCGCGTGGGCCGATGCGACCTCGCCGGGGTGCATCACCTGCAATCCCGAATAGAGCCAGCCGACCGCGGCCGAGACGTCGCGGCGGCCGGGATTGTTGAGGTAGATCACCCGCCGTCCCGCCTTCTCCGGCGAGACCAGCTCCACCGAACGCAGCACGTGCTCGCGCAGATCGCTATAGCGCCAGAGCACGGGAACGGAGGCCGATTGCGGGGCCCACGGCTCGATCTTGTTGGCGACCGTCCACAGCGCACCGGCTTCGTACTTTTCGAGATCCTTGTAATAGGCCTTGAGCTCGGGGGTGTCCTCGACATTGGCCCGGCCGATGGTGTTTTCGCGCATCCTATCCTCCAAGTCCTGTCTCGTGGCGTCGTCAGTGCGACGCGTCCCGAGCTTTCATTCCGGTTTGCGCGCGGGCCAAGCGGCGCCAGCGGACGCCGATTGACCCGCAGATCGACGATGTCGTGCATTCGCTGCGGCTTCACGGACCGGTGAAGCCGCCTCGTCCGCTGTCGCGCCGGCGTTGAGATAGACGGGTGAAGCCTGGACGGCGGCAGCTCTAAAGCGAGGCAGCTTCAGCATCGGCCCTACCCTGTCGCTGGCTCATGACCGCCTTGCCGGAGAGAAGATCCGCAAGCGTGATAGCATGGCGCGGCGTTGACTTACTTCACATGTAAACGTATGCTATCGCATATTTCTGGAGGGTGCAATGGCTGAACGGTCTTTTGCTCGCGAAGTCGAGGATCTCCGGCTCGGCGACGGCGATACGTTCCGCGGCGAAGGCATCCTCGCCATCACCAAGGCACTGCTGCAATCCGGCGTCGCCTATGTCGGCGGCTACCAGGGCTCGCCGATCTCGCACCTGATGGACGTGCTCGCCGACGCCAAGGACGTGCTCGACGATCTCGGCGTCGTGTTCCAGAGCTCCGCCAACGAGGCGGCCGCGGCGGCGATGCTCTCGGCTTCGGTGATGTATCCCCTGCGCGGCGCGGTTGCGTGGAAGTCGACCGTCGGCACCAACGTCGCCTCCGACGCGCTGGCCAATCTGGCCTCGGGCGGCGTCACCGGCGGCACCATGATCATCGTCGGCGAGGACTACGGCGAAGGCTCCTCCATCATGCAGGAGCGCACCCACGCCTTCGCGATGAAGTCGCAGATGTGGCTGCTCGACCCTCGCCCCGACCATGAATGCATCGTCAATTTGATCGAGAAGGGCTTTGAGCTTTCCGAGGTCTCGAACACCCCCGTGATGCTCGAGGTTCGCGTCCGCGCCTGTCACATGCACGGCACCTTCGCCTGCAAGGACAACGTCAAGCCGGCGCATACCATCAAGGACGCGCTCAACAATCCCAGGCGCGACGTCAACCGCATCGTGCTGCCGCCGGCGGCCTATGAGCATGAGCAGGAGAAGATCAAGACGCGGATGCCCGCGGCTGTCGGATTCATCCGGGACAAGAAGCTGAACGAGTGGATGGGACCGAAGCACGGCAAGGTCGGCATCATCATGCAGGGCGGCATGTACAACAACGTGATCCGCGCGCTGCAATATCTCGGGCTGTCGGATGCCTATGGCAGCACGCAAGTCCCGCTCTACGTCATGAACGTCACCTACCCCGTGATCGACACCGAGGTCGCGGAGTTCTGCGTCGACAAGGATGCCGTGCTCATCGTCGAGGAGGGCCAGCCGGAATATCTGGAGCAGGCGATCAACACGGTGCTGCGCCGCAGGGACATCCAGGCGCGCATCCATGGCAAGGACGTGCTGCCGATGGGCGGCGACTACACCGCGCATGTCCTGCTCGGCGGCGTCAGGGAATTCCTGGAGAAGACCGAGCCGCGGCTGCTCGGCAACCGGCCGCCGGCGCCGGATGCCGCGCCCGTGCTCAATCACCCCGCGGTCGAGAAGCTCAAGCAGGTCGTGCCGGCGCGCCCGCCCGGGCTCTGCACCGGCTGCCCGGAGCGGCCGATCTTCGCCGCCATGAAGCTGGTCGAGGAAGAGCTCGGCCAGCACCACGTCTCCGCCGACATCGGTTGCCATTTGTTCTCGATCCTGCCGCCCTTCAATATCGGCGCGACCACCATGGGCTTCGGCCTCGGCCCGGCCTCGACCTCGGCCTTCAACGTCAAGGCCGACAAGCGCTCGATCGCGGTGATGGGCGACGGCGGCTTCTGGCACAACGGACTGACCAGCGGCATCGGCAATGCCGTGTTCAACAAGCATGACGGCGTGTTCGTCATCGTGGACAATTTCTACACCTCGGCGACCGGCGGTCAGGACATCCTGTCGTCGCGCGCGACCAACAAGCGGCGCAAGACCAACAATTCGATCGTGCAGGCCGTGAAGGGCATCGGCGGCCAATGGGTGCGTCAGATCGACCGCACCTATGACGTCGGCAAGATGCGCGACACGCTGAAGGAAGCGCTGACGACCAAGGACGAAGGTCCCAAGGTCATCGTCGCGTCCTCCGAATGCATGCTGAACAAGCAGCGCCGCGTGAAGCCGCTGATCAACAAGGCGATCAAGGACGGCGTCCGTACCGTCAAGGAGCGTTTCGGCGTCGACGAGGACGTGTGCACCGGCGACCACGCCTGCATCCGGCTCTCCGGCTGCCCATCGCTGTCGGTGAAGCAGCTCGACGATCCCTTGCGCGATGATCCGGTCGCGGCGATCGACAATTCCTGCGTCGGCTGCGGCAATTGCGGCGAGGTCTCCGAGGCCGCCGTGCTCTGCCCCTCGTTCTACCGCGCCGACGTCATCCATAATCCGACCCGCTGGGACATGTTCAAATCCAAAGTCGCGATGGCCGTGATCGGTTGGCTGCAACGGCGGCGCGATCGCCGGCGTCCGGCGCTCGAGGCACTGGCATGAGGGACGAGACGATCCGGCTGGCCCTCCCCGCCGCGGGCGAGGCAACCGAGCGGCCGATCTCGATCGCGATTGTCGCGATGGGCGGCCAGGGCGGCGGCGTCCTGACCGACTGGATCGTCCAGCTTGCCGAGAACCACGGCTGGGTCGCGCAGTCGACCTCGGTGCCCGGCGTCGCGCAGCGCACCGGCGCCACGATCTACTATATCGAGACGATGCCGCCGCTCGACGGCCGCAAGCCGATCCTGTCGCTGATGCCGACGCCCGGCGACGTCGACGTGGTGATGGCGGCGGAATTCATGGAGGCCGGCCGATCGATCCTGCGCGGCCTTGTGACGCCGGACCGCACCACGCTGATCGCATCCAACCACCGGTCCTTTGCGATCGGCGAGAAGATCGCGCCGGGCAACGGCATCGCCGACGGCGGCGCCGTCACCGGCGCCATCGGGATCGCCGCCAAGACGGAGATCATCTTCGACCTGAACGCGCTGGCGATCGCGCACGGCAGCGTCATCTCGGCCGCGATGTTCGGCGCGCTCGCGGCGGCCGGTGTGCTGCCCTTCAGCCGCGACAGCTATCTCGACGTCATCCGCGCAGGTGGGAAAGGCGCGAAGGCCAGCATTGGGACTTTCGAGGCCGCCTTCGACCGGGTCAAGACCGGCTCGCCCGACGTTGTGGCGCCGCCGCAACCGAAACAGGCCGGCAATATCCCCTCTCCTACAACGCCCGATCCGGATCTCGCCGGGCTTGTCGCAAGGCTGACGCAGGAGCTGCCCGAGCCCGCGCTCACCATGGCCCGCGCCGGCCTGAAGAAGGTGGTCGACTTCCAGGACGTCGCCTATGGCACCGAGTATCTCGACATTCTCAGGACGCTGCACGCGGCCGACCGCAGCGCCGGCGGTGCGGCCCGGACCTATGCCTTCACGGAAGCCGCGGCAAAGTACCTCGCCAACGCCATGAGCTATGACGACGTCATCCGCGTCGCCGACCTCAAGACGCGCGCCGGCCGCCGGGCTCGCATCGAGAGCGAACTCGAGATGTCGGAAGGACAGGTGCTTCAGACCACCGAGTTCATGCATCCCCGCATGGAGGAGGTCATGGGCGTGCTTCCCGTGGGCTTCGGCCGCTGGCTTGGCGCGCGGCCACGCCTGCTCGGCTGGCTCGATCGCCGCGTCAACAAGGGGCGCCGGGTGCGGACCTATTCGCTGCCCTGGTTCCTGGCGCTTTATCTCGTGGGCGGCCTGCGCGGCCTGCGCCGCCGCTCGCTGCGGCACGCCATCGAGACGGCGCACCGGGACGGATGGCTCAAGGCCGCCACCGACGCGGTCGGCACCAACTACCAGCTCGGTGTCGAGATCCTGCAATGCCGCCGCCTCGTGAAAGGCTATTCCGATACTCACAGCCGGGGGCTGTCGAAATTCGACAAGACGCTGGCGGCGATCAAGCTGGTCGAGCGACGCGAGGATGCCGCCGACTGGGCGCGGCGCCTGCGCGAGGCTGCGCTGAAGGACAGCGCCGGCCAGGAGCTCGACGGCGTGATCCAGACCATCAAGACTTTTGCGTGATGCGGGTCGAGCCCAGCACAGGATTGGATTGCCGTTCGGACCGGAGAACGTCAGGATCAAACGGCTTGACTGCGATTCTTAGGTTGCTAATCGGAGCGAAAGACCCGCGATAATCCCTCCAATTGACGAGACACCTTGTCCTCGATGGTCATGCGATGCCGGTAGCACTCAAAGAGAACATAGTTCCCGTCCCCGGGCAGATTGAAACCCGGCTCTGGCTCCAATTGCTGTCGCTGCATGGCGAGCTGTTCGCCTCGCTGAATTCGATGCTGAACTCCGAGTTCGGCCTGTCGCTCGCAAAATTCGACGTGCTGGCCCAGCTCGATCGCTACCGGGATGGGCTTGCGCTCGGTCAGTTGTCGCAAAATCTGAAAGTGACCGGCGGCAATGTGTCGGGCCTCGTGCAGCGTCTTCTCGCCGACGACCTCATCAGCAGGGAGATGTCGAGCGAGGACCGGCGGTCCTTCATCGTGCGCCTGACGCCGAAAGGCGAAGCGCTGTTCAGGAAGGCAGCCGAAATCCACAAGAAGCATCTCGGCAAACGGCTCGAGAACGTTTCGGCCCAGGAGCTGGACACCGCGTTGTCCGTGCTGAAATCCCTTTCTTCAAAACTTCACACCGACAGCAAGAAGCAAAGTCGCAAGAGATAATGGCCAGAGAATCCAAGAGCAAATGGAAGTCGGGTCCGCCGAGGACCAGGGACCAGCTGCAGACCTACATCCCGTATCTGTTCAACCGGCTCGCCAATCGCTGGAATCTCGACCAGAACCGCGACCTGAGCGAGCACGGCGTCAACAATGTCGTGTTCCGGACGCTGTCGGTGCTGTTCATCTACAAGACCCTCACCGTCAACGAGATCGCCGTTCTCGCTGTGACCGAGCAGTCGACGGCGAGCCGCATGGTCGAATCCATGGTGACGTCGGGCCTCGTCAAGCGCGAGATCGCGGAGGAGGACCAGCGCCGCCGCGTCGTGGGTCTGACGCCTGACGGCGAAGCGCTGCTGCGCAAGATCTGGCCGGTCATGGCGAACAACTACGACAAGCTGATCGAAGGCATCGCCCCTGACGACATCGAGGTCTGCGCGCGGGTGCTGGCCAAGATGGTCGAGAACATCCGCCAGAACCAGATCTGACGTTGTTGCTTGAGCATCTCCGCGCAATCGCGTTCCGCATTTGTCGCGGGGAAAGCCAGCGGTTGGGGACGCGGTTTCCCTGATGGATACATCCAGCTTCGTTTTGACAGCCTTCCTCTCCAGAAAGTGGAGCAGGATCAAGCAGCTCGACGTGATAAATGGACGCCGAGGATGACCAGGCTCAACGCCAACAAGGTCGCCGGGAAAATATCCTCGGACAGGAAAGCTACGGCGATCACGAGGCTCACCAGCGGCTGGCCAAACTGAAGCGGGGCGATCGAGGTGACGCCACCGTGCTCAAGCGCCCAAAACCACACTGCAAAGCCGATCAGCGTGCAGAAGACGGCCAGGAAACCGAGCGCGCCCCAGACGGCGAACGAGAGTTGACCAAGACCGGCAGCCAAGGCCGGAAATGCGGGAAGAGTGATCAACCCAGCGAGAAGAAGCGACCAGCAGGTCGCCGCGAACAGGCCGATCCGCGCTGAGAGCCGTGCGCCTGCGACATAGCCAACGCTGACCGTGACCGTACCGGCAAGAACAAGAAGGTCGCCGAAGAGCGTCGGCGCTGCCACGCTTCCGGCAGGGTTGCGGCCGGGAATGAGAATTGCCACGCCCATGAGCGCGATCGCGCTTCCAAGCCACCAGAGCGGCCTTGGCCAGCAGCGGGAAAGCAGGAAATGGACGGTCGCCGTGAAGATCGGAGCCAAGGCAAGGACGAGGGCGGCGTGCGAGGTGCTGGTGCGTGCAATGCCGACGCCCTGCAGGACGAATGATCCGGCGAACCCGACCAGGGCGCTGATCAGCAGCGCGATCCAGCCACCCCGGTCGCTCGGGAGTTCTGGCTTCAATGAGACGGCGATGGGGATGAGAATGGTGGCCGATAGCAACAGCCGGGCCAACCCGATCAACCCAGGTGACAATTCGCGGGCAACGATGGCGGTTGCTGCAGGAGTAGCTCCCCAGATCACAACGGCGACGCCGGCGCCCATGTATGCAAGGCGGGTTTTCGCTGTGGTCATTGCAGAAACCTCGGGGGGCCGGGCTGCAGGCCAAGATGACGATTACCCATTCTCGATCAGCGTTTCTTTGCGTTTGAAATGAGTATGGACATCCCCCGGCAAGTCGATCATGGGGCTACGTCGCCTGCCTAAACCGCAGTCCACTCCGTTCTGAGGACGGCCATTATCAATTCATCGCGATGGATTCCTCCAAAATAGGCGCTGCCACGTGCGATGCCTTCTGCCTTGAAGCCCACAGCTTCATACGCTCTGCGGGCTCGTTCATTCTCTGGAAAAACGCTTAGCCAAACACGGTGAGCTTCGGTTTCCCGAAAGACGGTGCCAACAACCGCGCGAACGATCCGCCTCCCTAGCCCCTTGCCAGGGTTCGACACCGCTATCCGTTTCAGACAGGTCACTCTCTCCGGAGCCCCCCAATCCCGGACAATGGCGAATCCAACAGAAGCCGCGCAATCCCTGGCAATGAAATAGGCATAGTGATTGTCATCGATAGCCGCCAGATGCCGCGCCTCGTCCCACCGGCCGACTAGTGTATGGTATCCTTCCGACCGTTCGGTCATCATCACGAATGGCAAATCCGTCTTGAACGCGCGCTCGATCTTAAGGTTCATCATCGGTCCATGCCTTCAAATAGATCGTGCGTCACACCGTCTTCCTCATATTTCCCCTCGGCGCCACTCCCCAGCCGGCAGCACGCGGATGCAGATGTAACGCGTCGCTCTGGTTCCGCGGCGAGATCAGAGGGCTCCTTAGTTGGGTCCTATCCGCCGCATTCTTGTCAACCGAAGCTTAAGGCACGACGTCGCTCGTGGCGCGCAAACGCGTGCGCGATTAGCTTGTCCATGAGGTCGGTTTGAGACAAGCCGCTTGCTTCCCAAAGCTTGGGGTACATGCTGCTCCATGTGAACCCTGGCAACGTGTTCGCCTCGTTGACAAAGACTTCATCGCCTTGAACAAAGAAGTCGACTCTGGCCATACCTTCGCAGCAGAGCACGTTGAAGACTTCAACGGCAAGTTCCTGAAGACGGCGAGCCTGTAGCAGGGGAAGGTCTGCCGGGATGTGCAGAGCGGCGCCATCGGCGTCGATATATTTTGCCTGATACGAATAGAAGCCGTGCTCGCTCGCGGGAACAATCTCGCCGAGCCCAGACGCTCGAATATCACCTGTCGATTCCTCCAGGACAGAACACTCGATCTCCCGCGCTCCGTTCAGAGCTTGCTCGACCAGGATCTTGCGGTCGTAGCGGAACGCGAGAGCACACGACGCTGCGAATTCCTCCTCGGACCGCGCGCGGGAGACGCCGACCGATGATCCCAGATTGGCGGGCTTTACGAACAAATCCGGCGTCCCGAGCGCGGCAACTGCCGCAGCGTATTCGATTCGGGACGAGGCAGTCGTTGTTAGGAACGGCACCACGGGAAGGCCAGCGTCGCGCATCAGCCGCTTGGAAACTTCCTTGTCCATCGCCACGGCAGAACCCGTCACCGACGAACGACACGTCGGCTAATTCCAGTGCTCCCTGCACCGTCCCATCTTCTCCGTTCGGCCCGTGCAAGATCGGAAATGCAACGTCGATACTCCCCGCGTCACTTCCTGTTGGTCCGTCGCAATGAACGAGGCGGCCTCGCCCGCCCGGCACAAGGCCGATCTCCGGTGCCTCGTCCGAAATTGTGAGCGCTGTAGAACCCGTTCCCGCGCCATTCCCTGAATCGCAGGCAAACCAGCGACCATCTCGCGATATGCCTATGAGATAAACGTCATAGCGATCGCTGTTCAGAGCTCGAAGGATATTGGCAGCGGATGCCCTGGAGACTTCGTGCTCAGCCGAGCGCCCTCCAAACAGCAGCCCGACAGTAATCTTACGTCGCTCTTTCGTCATCTCTCCACCGTATGCTGTCACAAACCAGCATCAGTCGGCTTCGAGCCAAGCTCTTGAACCTGGGTCACGGGCGGATAATATTGAGGCGCCTCCTTTCGATCGAACATGCCGTAGTCGCGAGACACGAGATACAATCGGATCGATGTCACGACGCCTGCCAACAAGAATTCCTCTGCCATTCGAAGCCCGTCTGCAAGCGACGATGCCAGGGCCAGGACGATGTATTCTCGCTCGCGAGAAATGCTCGCCAGAAGGTCACCTTCAACGCCCGCTTGGATGGGCGAGTTGGCGGTGGAAACGATCATGAATCGTTCTGGCCGCAGAACCGGGTCGTTGTAGCTGTTGGTGGTTTCGAATTGACGCGGAGCGCCGGCTTGAGGAGTCCACTCGCAGACGAGCTGGCCGATGCGCAGGCGATAGTCCTCGAAGTGCAGCTTTCTTCCCGCGATTTGCGCGGCATGATGCTTTGCGTGGGTACGCCATCCGGCAAGGCTTGCCTCATCGCGCCAGTGAGAGTGCGAAAGCACGATGCCTGGCCGACCGACGCTTTTGAAGCGGTCAATGAACAGAAGGCCGGGATTCTTGTCCAATTCGGGTCGTAGACCGGCGGCAATATCGAAATAGGCCTGCTCGTGTCCTGGTCGCGGCACAACTTCGAAGAACAATCCAATCATATCCGCTCCACTAGATTGTCGGGTCTGCATGCACCGCGCGGTTGGAGGTGGGACCGCATATCATCACTCTGAGTTCCGTTCTTGATGCGCCAAGAGCGATCCGCCGATGATTAGGCCCATTGCCAGAAACTACGATGGCTCAACGGGGTCATTGAGGCTGATGGCGGCGCTCATGATGCCAACGTCTGGAATCGCAAGTAAACCCTGGGACATTCCGCTCAAATAGCGCGACCAAATTTGCATTTTGCATAAGGTTTCAGGTGGCTCTATGAAAAGGGCCAGTTCCAAAAAATACAGAGAGCCAGAAAGATGCTCTTGCTGGAGGGGACGCTGCTCTTGTCGCCGGGAGTGAGCAGACCTTGTTGCTGCAACTGTCTGGGGGGTGAGGACGCGCATTACGAGCGGACGCCCGACCACCGGCCAACGCCTCCATGTGCCGCGCAGCTTGGCCGCCGATGGCGTCCACGCCCTTCAAGCCGGGGAAACTTACGGCACAACTCTTCGAGGCTGGCGCAATATCGCCCGTTGTCGGGCAAGCTGTTTCACAAATCAAAAGAGCGAGGATTGTTTCTTGGATTTGCGGCATGGAATGAGAGGGAGATCGACCGTGCCACACGGGTTGTCGACCGGATAATCCGTTGACGTGCACAATGCGGGGCCGTCACGCAGCGCGGAGTGTCGGCCGGATAGCTCCCGCTAGATGACCGTCAATCGGCGGCGTCCAATTTTGCCCGCCGAATAGCGCTTACGGCCCCAGGCCCACGAGGCTGGTACCGCCGCAGACATAGAGCACCTGGCCGGTGACGAAATCGGAACGTTCGTCGAGGAAGAAGGTGATGGCGTGCGCCACGTCCTCGCGCGAGCCGAGCCGCCCGACCGGGACGTTGCGCGCCATCCGCGCCTGCTGCTCGGAGCCCTTGGGAATGACGCCCCAGAAATTGTCGGTCAGGATCGGCCCCGGCGCGACCACGTTCACGGTGATGCCGCTCGCGGCGAGCTCCAGCGCCCAGGTCCGCGCCATGCCATGCACGCCGGCCTTGGTCGCCGAATAGGCCGAGCGCGTCGCCGCGCCCATCGCCGCCCGCGAAGAGACGAACACGATGCGCCCGAAGCGACGCGACAGCATCCCTTCCAGCGCCGCCTGGGTCAGCAGCATCGGCGCGCCGAGGTGCAACTGCGCCAGCATCAGAATGTCTTCCGGCTTCGCGTCGGGCAGCAGGTTCGGCAGGATGACGCCCGCATTGTGCACGAGGCAGTCGATGGCGTGATTCCGGCCGATCTCCTGCGCGATCGCGCGCGTCTCCGCGATGTCGGTCAGATCGGCGCGATAGGCCGCGAGCAGATCATGGGTCCAGTCCGGCTTTTCCAGCCCGACCGAGACCACGCGCTGCCCCTTCTCGACGAGCTTTCTCGCCAGCGCCTCGCCGATCCCCGAATTGCCGCCGGTGATGAGTGTGGTGCGGATCTCGCTCATGATCGATTCCCTACCCCGCGTCAGACCTGACGCCGCTTGAGGTCGCGGAGGTCGAAGAAGGCGCCATCGCGCATCAACCTTGCGACAAAATCCTTCAGCCCGCCGCGCTGGATCTTCTCGGTCGCGGTCAGCGGCAGGCTGTCGACGAAGCAGATCCAGCCCGGCGCCTTGTAATAGGCCATCTGCTCCAGGCTCCAGCGGACGACGTCCTCGGCGAGCGCGCGGCCGGCGCCGGCCTCCTCGGCGATGATGACGGCGGCAACCTCGTCGCCGCGCACCTGATCGGGCGTCGCCGCAACCGCGGCCTGCCGGATCGCGGGATGGCGGTTGAGGACGGACTCGACCTCGACCGCGGCAATGTTCTCACCGGACCGGCGGATCACGTTCTTCTTGCGATCGACGAAATGGAGATCGCCATCCACATCGCGCGACACGATATCGCCGGTATGCAGCCAGCCGCCCTCCCACGCCTCGGCGGTCGCCTCCGGGTTTTTCAGATATTCGCGGAAGAAGCCGTAGCGCGGGTCGGCGCCTGCCCGCCGCACCAGGAGCTCGCCCGGCGTCCCAATTGGGGCGTCATTGCCGCTGTCATCAACGATACGAACGTCAACTTCGGGTGCGGGTCGCCCGAAGCAGCTGGTGCCGATCTTGCGCGGCTCGACATTGGCGGCGATGACGCCGCCGCTGCCCGTCTCGGTCATCGCCCAGGCCTCCAGCAGCGGAAAGCCGAAGCGGTCCTCGAACGGCGCGTGCAGCAGCTTGTCGACGCCGGCACCGAAGCCGAAGCGAACGGTGTGCGCGCGGTCCTGCTCCGACGGCGGCGCGCTCATCAGCATCGAGGGCATGACGCCGAGATAATGCAGGCAGGTCGCGCGGCTGTCGCGCACGGAAGCCCACCAACTGCGCGGATGGAAGCGATCGAGCATGGTCAGGCTGCCGCCGACCGACAGCATCGCCATCAGCGACACCGCCATCGCGTTCATGTGGAACAGCGGCAGCGGCGTGATCATGCGCTCGCCGTCGGGCTTGAGCGCGATCAGCCCGCCGACGTCGCGATACCAGTTTCCGGAATGCAGGAAATAGGTGTTGGTGAGCACGCAGCCCTTGGGCTGACCTGTCGTCCCCGACGTATAGAGCAGCGCGCATTCGGTCGCGCCGTCACCCGTGCTCGCCGGCCGCACGCCGCCGAATGGCGCGGGCACGTCGTCCTCGCTGGTCACGACGGGGATCGGCCGACCGGCCTGGCGCGCCGCCGTCTCGACCTCGTCGCGCCGCTCGGCAAGCACGAACGCCGCGTTCATCTCGGAATGCGCGATGATGTATTCGAGCTCGCTCAGCCGCAAATCCGGATTGATCGGCACCACGGAGACGCCGAGCGCGTTGAGCGCGAACCACAGCTCGACGAACACCGGCCTGTTCTGGAGCAGCAGCCCGACCCTGTGGCCTTCGCCGTAGCCGCGGCCCGCGAACGCGGCGCGCCAGCGCTCGACCCGCTCGAGCATGGCGCGATAGGTGATCTCGCCCGCCGCGATGCCGTAGATGGCGGCCGTCTCCGGCAGCACGTTGAGGAAGCCCGCCTCGCCGCGGCGAAGCGCGGTCTCGCGAAAGCGGGCGTAGACTGTGGTCGCAGCGGTCAAATTCGTCTCACATGAAGAGCTGGATGTTGCCGAACGGCGCGTCGAAATTGACGAGATCGACGCGCTTGAGCTTGATCTTCAGGGCATCGCCGACCTGGACGAGATCGTGCGAGGCCCATCCCGAATAGCGCTCCAGCATGTCGCCGCGCGTCTCGGTGTAGATGTAGGACGTCCGCGCCTTGAACACGCCGGCAGCCGTGTCGCACGCCACGATCTGCGGCGCCTGCAAAAGATGATGGCAACGGCTCTTCGGCTTCTGGCTGAAGGTGCGCTCGCCGGCCAGACGCTCGACCCGCACCTTCAGGAGCAGCAGGTCCTCATACATCAGCGACGGCTGAAGCACCGGATCCTGCTGCTGCCATTCGAGCGGCATCCAGTAGCGCCCCTCGGGGTGAAACAGATCGAGCCAGGCCTGCCACTGCATCGTGTCGAGCAGCTCGGCCTCGCGATAGATGAAGTCCGTGATCGTCTTCTCGGTGATCATTCGGCGGCCTCGACACGCTTGTCCATATCCATGGTCATGAATTTCGCCCAGGCGTGGAACTGGTTGCGCATCTGCCGCTCGGAGGTGCCGTTGATCACCGCCGTGACGTCCTGCTCTTCATGGCTCTCGTAGAGCCGCCGCAGATTGACCCATTGATTGCCGTTGGATTTCAGGCCTTCCTGCGCCCGCTCGTACATTTCGAGGTCGTCGTGTCCGACGATTGAGGTCGGCGCGTTGATGAAGCGGTTGTACATCAGCGCCCGCTCGTAGAGCTTGTCGGGCGCGCCGACCAGGCGATAGACCCAGCTCTCGACCAGGGTCTTGTCGACCGCGATCGGGATGAAGTTGCGCAGGATCTGGACGGCACCCTTGACCATGATGTTGGGGAAATAGACGGTGTTGTGCCTGACCTCGCCGAGGATCTCGTGCGCCCGCTTCTCGCCGTAGGCCGCGACCATCTGGTCGAGATAGCCCGGGACATCCGAGTAGTTCGAATGGATGGAGTTGGCGACGCCGGTGTGGCCATGGCCGTTCGGCCAGATCCTGATGCCGCTCTGCTCGTAGAACTCGTACGGGCTCATGAAGGGACTGTAGAGCTGCACCGCCATCGGCGTTTCCGTGGAATCGCCCTGCTCGCGCTTCCAGACCTTGACCGCAGTGCCGGCCGAGCTCTCATGCGCCACCATCGGATGGCAGGTGTCGGTCTGGTTCTCGACCAGCATCTTCCAGTTGCAGGTGTGCATGTAGCGGATCGGCGTCGCCATGACGGCGAGCTTCCCCTCCGGCGAGCGGTCGACCATGTTGTCGATGGTCGAAAGGCTCTCGCCGAAATAGTCCTCGAAGGAGACGCCGCTGTCGCTGAGCCGTGCGAAGATGAAGTCGCGATGGATCACGACGTTCTTGACCCTGGACAGCCCCTCATTCGCCTGGGTGTCGCCGAAGCCGGTGCCCTCGTAGCCCTTCTTCAGCGGGATCGCGAGCAGCGAGCCGTCGGTCTTGAAGGACCAGGCGTGATAGGGGCAGCGGAAGAACTTTCCGGTGTTGCCGCAGGGCTCGGAGGCGATCTTCACGCCCTTGTGCGGACAGCGATTGTAGAACACATGGATGGAGCCGTCGGTATGGCGGCTCGCCAGCACCGGCTGGCGGCCGATCGTGGCGGTGATGAAATCGCCAGGCTTCGCCAACTGGCTGGCATGCCCGACATAGACCCAGCTGTTCGGGAACAGATGCTCCATCTCGAGCTCGAAGATCTCGGGGTCGACATAGACGTCGCGATGAACCTCGGCCTCGCGCACCAGCGCGGCAATCGCGTGGGCATCCCTTCCGTATTTCGCCATGGCGTCCCTCGCCTCCCTCACAAATCCAGCACCAGACGTTCCGACTTCGCGCGCGATACGCAGATCTGCATGACCTTGTTGGAGGCCTTCTCGTCGTCGCTCAGGATGACGTCGCGATGGTCGGGTACCCCTTCGACCACGCCGCACTGGCAGATGCCGCAATCGCCGCGCTGGCAATCGTAGAGCACGTCGAGCCCCGCCGCCTCCAGCGCCTGGATAATGGTTTGGCCGGCTGCGACGCCGACGACCTGTCCGGTCGATCTGATCTCGACCTCGAACGGCAGGTCGGGTGAAGACGGCTGCTCCGCCTTGAAGAGCTCGTAGTGAATGCGGTCCGCCGGGACGCCCTCGGCAAGCGCGGCCGCCTTCACCGCGTCTATCATCCCCGCCGGACCGCAGACGTAGATGTGGGCGTTCGCGGCTGCTCCCCTGAGCGCCACGGTAAGATCCAGGCGGGACTCGTCACTGTCGTAATGAACGGACAGGCCTTTAGCGCAGATGTCCCGCAGATGCGGCAGGAACGCCAGAAGTCCTTGCGTACGGCCCGCGTAATGCAGGCGAAACGGACTTGCGCGGGCGGTGAGCTCCGCCGCCATCGACAGGATCGGCGTGACACCGATGCCGCCGGCAAACAGCAGCGCGGGCGCCGGCCCCTCGTGCAGATGAAAATTGTTCACCGGCGCGCTTGCCTTGACGACATCGCCGATCTTCAGCGCATGCATGAACTGCGAGCCGCCGGTCGAGGCCTCCTCGCGCAGCACCCCGAGCGCCAGCGCATCCTCGGCAAGACTCGGCAGGGCCATCAGCGAGTACGGCCGGTCGCCTCCGTTCGGGAGCGCCACGCGGATATGTGCGCCTGCCTGCCATGGCGGCACGGGGCCGTCCTCCACGCCAAGCACAAGGCTCCGTACGAACGGTGTCTCCGCGGCATACGACCTGACCCTGAGCTTGAGCGGATGCGCGTCCATTCAGGCATCTCACGAATTATATGAATTTGCATATTTTTAGACATGTAATAATTGGATGTCAATCGGGCGCAAGGGGCTCATGGGGCGGCCATGGCGGGAGGTCCCGGCGCCGGCCGCCTATTCGATCGGCGCCGGCCGCACCAGCTGGAAGAGATCGCGGGGCCTCGCATACCAGCCCGACCCGTGCATGCGGGCGATGAGGTCGAGGCCGACCGTATCGATATAGCCTCTCTGTGCATCGATCACGAACTGCTCGGCCACATGAGCACAGACGATCTCGCCGATCACCGCGATCTGCCGGGGCCCGGTCTCGTGAACCGAGAGGGAGCGACATTCGAACGCCACCGGGCACCCCTCGATGAGCGGAGGCGCAACCATCTGCGAAGGACGTGTTTGAAGTCCCGCGATCTCCATCTCGTCGACACCGGCCGGAGCATCGACGGCCGTCGCGTTCATGGCTTGAGCCATCTGGTGCGACACCAGGTGAGCGACGAACTCGCCCGTTTCGACGATATTCTGCGCCGTGTCTTTCAAGCCCTTGTTCGGATGACGCAGCAGGCCGAGCACGACCGTCGGCGGTTCGTGCCCGAGGACGTTGAAGAAGCTGAAGGGCGCGGCATTGGCGGCGCCGTCCCGGGAGCGGGTCGTCACCCACGCGATGGGGCGCGGCGTAACGGTCGCGGTGAGAATCTTGTAGCGGATATCCGCCGGAAGGTGGCCCATATCGAAGAGCATCGGTCCCTCAATTGCGCGCGCGAACGGCGCTGACGGTTGATACTGCCCGCTTCGGTCGATCGTCGACGACGAGCTGGAAAACGTCCGGACGGGAATAGTGCCCCGCGGCGTCGAAATCAAACTTGCCGCGCGTCACCTCATCGAGCGCAATGTCGGCATACAGGATGGTCTCCCCCTCAAAGCATGGGCCCGCCAGCACCTTGCCGAGCGGATTGACGATGGCGCTGCCGCCGCGCATGAGCACGGTCTCGGGATCGGCACCCAGCGCGCACTCGTAGTCCGCCGGGAAGGCGCCGCGCTTGAGATGCTGACAGGCCGTCAAGACGAAGCAGCGTCCCTCCAAGGCGATATGCTGCATGGTCGGAAGCCAGGTATCGCGATCATCCGCGGTTGGAGCGCAGTAGATGCTGATGCCCTGGCTGTACATGTGCATGCGCAGCATCGGCATGTAGTTTTCCCAGCAGATCACGGCGCCGATATTGCCGAGCGAGGTCTCGAACACCGGCATGGTCGAGCCGTCGCCGACCCCCCAGATCAGCCGCTCGCCCGCGGTCGGCATCAGCTTGCGGTGCTTGCCGACGAACCCGCGCGCCCCGTCGAAGAACAGGGCCGTGCAGTAGAGCGTGCCCTGCTCTCGCTCGATGCAGCCGATGACCGTAAAGGCACCGGTTGCGGCCGCCGCCGCGGCGATCGTCTCGACCTCCACGCCATCGAGATCGATGGCCGCCTCCCAATACAAACGGAACGCCTCACGTCCTTCGGGCTTGCGCATGCCGACGGGAGCGCCGAACGAATTTCCCTTGGGATAGCCGCCAATGAAGGCTTCGGGGAAAACGACCAGCCTGGCGCCGGCACCAGCGGCCTTCTCGATCAGGGCTGCCGCCTTTTGCGCCGACACCAGCGAGCTTGTCGGATCTGACGCGGCCTGAACGACGGCCGCCTTGTAGGTGTTCGGTCGGTTGATATCCATCATGTCATCCCGGGCACGGAAACGGAGAGCGGGCCGCTGCCGCGGCCCGCCAGCATGTCATACTCAGTGATCCGCCTCGATTTGCGGCCTGTTCGGCAGCATGATCGATCCGATCACGGCGACGACCGTGCAAATGACGACCGGATACCAGAGCCCCGCAAACACATCGCCGACCGCGAGCGAAAGATAGGTTGCAAAGAACGGCAGGAAGCCACCGAAGATGCCGGCGCCGATGTGGTAGGGAAACGAAAGTGCCGTGTATCGGATGTTGGCCGGGAACACCTCGACCAGGAACGACGCCACCGGCCCATAGACCATCGCGACGATGACGGTCATGACGACCAGCAGAAAGACGATGTAGGCTGACGACACCTTCGCGGGATCCGCCTTGGCAGGGTAACCCGCCTCGGACAAGGCCTTGCGATAAGCCGCCGCATCATATCCGGCAATCGTCTTGCCGTTGACCGTCATGGCTACGGCCTGGCCGTCGACCGGGGCGGCATAGCTGAAGTTGATGCCGCTTCCGATCAACAGCTTCTTGGCCTGGACGCAAGGCTTGCCATGATCGCCATGCGAGCTCAGCAATGCGGCCGCAAGGCCGAACCGGCATGCTTCGCTGGTGGTGTCGGCGTGCACCGTCACCGGCGCACTGCGGGTCGCGGCCACGAGCTGCGGGTTTGCTGCCTCCAGCAGCGACGAAAACATCGGCCGGTAGCACAGCGCCGAAAGTACGAGACCCGTCATCATCAGCCATTTGCGTCCGACCCGATCGGACAGCCAGCCGAAGAAAACGAAAGCCGGCGCACCGATGACGAGGCCGATGACCATCAGGGTATAGGATGTCTGCAGGTCGATCCTTGCGATCTGCTGCATGAAGATCATCACGTAGAACTGGCCGGTGAAGTAGGTTGACCCCATCCCCGCGGTCACACCGAACAGCGCGATCAACACCAGGCGAAGGCTGGACCACCGGGCAAAGGTGTCTCTGACCGGGCTCCTGGACAGGCGACGCTCGGCCTTGAGACGCGTGAAGACGGGCGATTCATGCAGCCTGGCTCGGACGTAGATCGAGAACGCCAGCATCGCGATCGAGATGATGAAGGGAGCGCGCCATCCCCAGGCCTTGAAGTCGGCCTCGCTCATGACGCTCTGCGTGCCGATGATGACCGCAATGGAGAGCGCCAGCCCGACCGACGATGTGATCTGGATCCAGCCGGTCAGAAGCCCGCGCCGGTCCGGACGCGAATGCTCCGCAACGTAGATGACGGCACCGCCATATTCGCCGCCGACCGCGAGGCCCTGGATCAATCGCAGCATGACCAGCGAGATCCATGCAGCATGACCCACGCTGGCATAGGTGGGCAGGAAGCCGATCAAGGCCGTGCCGCCGCCCATCATCACGATGGTGATGAGGAAGGTATATTTTCGACCGACCAGATCGCCGATGCGGCCGAAGACCACTGCGCCGATCGGCCGGATCACGAAGCCTGCCGCAAGAGCACCGAGCGACGCAAGCACGGCGGCGGTCGGGTTGTCCGGCGGAAACAATACCGAACTCATGAACACGGCCAGCGAGCCGTAGATGAAGAAGTCGTACCACTCGAACACGGTGCCGAGGGTCGAGGCGAGAACGACCTGCCGCTCCTCGCTGCGCGTCAGATTCTGGTCGGCGGGTACCGCCGTCGCTCGTGCATCCATCGTCATTCCCCTGTTTGCGCCCGCGGCCAAACCCAGCCCCGCTTCAGGCAATTTTATTTAGTCATATACATATGATGTCGTCAAATACAGCAAGCTTGAATATCCGGCGCGACGCGCCCAATAATGCGCCAGCACGACACCCGCCATAACGCCCTGATCTATAAGGATTTTCAGTGAAGAAGCCGCGCCGACCCCGTCCGCCGGATCCGGCGCCCGCATCCGCACGAGGAGCCAAACCCGGCAAGATCACCAAGGCGGAACGGCCCGGACGGCGCGGCATTCAGTCGATCGAGATCGGCTTCAAGATCCTCGACTACCTCAGGACCGAAATGCGGCCCGTGCCGCTGAAGATGATCGCCGCCAACACCGGAATGTCCGCGGCCAACGTCCACTATTATCTCGTGAGCTTTCAGGCGGTGGGCATCGTCCGACAGGAGAGCGACACCGGCTGCTATGCCCTCGGCCCCTACGCATTGAAGCTCGGCATGGCGGCCATCGAGCAATTCGACGTCTTCGCCGTCGCGCGGCCGGCCATGACCGAACTCGCAACGACGATCGGCCACACCGTATTTCTCGGCGTGTGGGGCAATCGCGGACCGACCATCATCTATCGCGTCGAGGGCGGAGCCAGCCGGCCCATCATCGAGCTGCGCGTCGGAAGCGTCCTGAGCCTGCTGCGGTCCGCGCTGGGGCGAAACTTTCTTGCACATTTGCCGCGCTCGCTGACGGGCGAGATGCTGGATCAGGAGCTCAAGGAGGAACGCTCGCGCGAGACGCGGGTCGATGACGCGCCAACCACCAAGGCCGAGGTGGAGGAGATGATGGACACGATCCGGCGCGACGGCATCAGCCGTTGTCGTGACGCGCTGCTGCCGAACTTCACCTCCCTGTCCGCACCGATCTTCGACCAGGGCGGATTCATGATCGCGGCCATCACGATGATGGGCCCCATCGGTATTCTCGACGATGACCTGAAAGGTCCGACAGCGACGGCCCTGAGCGCCCACGCGCGCGCCCTCTCCGCGACCGCCGGCTGGCAAGGCGGAGGCTGAACCGCCCTCGCCGGCTCGATCGGGCGAGAGCAGCGGCCGCGCATCAGAGCTCGCAGTTACGGCAGATTGTCCCGCAGAAAAATGTCGATGCGGATGCGTTCCTGGTCGGGGCTGATGGGCTCACCCGAGCAATGCGCGAGCAGGACGCGCGCTGCGGACCGCGCCTCGTGGCCGGGGTCCTGGTTGATGATGGCGTCGAGCGTGCCGCGGACCAGGAAGCGCCGCGTATACTGAGTCAGCTCATGGGTGATCCAGACCACCTCGCGCGCCCGTCCCGAGGCCTCGAGCGCATCAGCAATGCCACGGTTCCCGGCGCCGCAGCAATAGATGCCGCGGAGATCGGCATGGCGCGCCAGCAGCGCGGCCGTGAGCTTCCGCGTTCGGTCGCTGTCGTCGCGGCCCTCGATGACCGGGAGCGCGCGCAAATCCGGATACTCGCTGGACAGGATCTGGTGGAAGCCGAACTGCCGCTCGGTGTGATCGCGCAGCGACAACGATCCCGCGATCACCGCGACCGTCCCCTCGTTGCCGGCGAGGAAGCGTCCCATCAGCGTGGCCGCGGTCCGCCCCGCGGCCGGGTTGTCGATACCGACATAGTGCAGGCGGCGCGAGCTCGGCGCGTCCGACACCAGGGTCACCACGGCGACCCCGCGGCCTGCGAGCTCGTCGATCGCGGCGCGTACCCTCGGATGGTCGAGCGCGATGACGGCGACGCCCTGATAGGCCGGCGACAGGTTTTCCAGCGCGCTGGCCAGCACGTCCGGATCGAACACGTCGACATGGAGAATATCGATGAAGCCGCGCTGGCCGGCGAGCCAGTCCGCGGTGCGCTGGACCTGCTCGGTCAGGTTGGTCATGAAGCTGTTGCTGCCGGTCGGCAGCACGAACGCGAAACGGAACGTCTGGCCGCGGGCAAGCCGCGCGGCCGCGACGTCGGCACGATAGCCGAGTTTTGCCACCGCGGCCTCGACACGCGCAACCGTCTTGGCGCGCACGCCCTCGCGCCGGTTGACGACGCGGTCGACGGTGGCGAGCGAAACGCCCGCCGCGCGCGCGACATCCTCGAGCGTCGCGCGAAGCACCGGCTGCGCCGCGCCGGCTGTCATTCGCGCGCCGCCCACAGCATGCCGCGGGTCATCAGCGTTCGGATCTCCGGCACGTCAAGCTCGTAGGCACGGTGGCCGAGCGAGGAGTAGAACACCCTGCCCGCGCCGTAGCGCTTCTTCCACACCACCGGCATGACCACGCCCTCGATCCAGGGCGCGTGCTCGCCGGTGAAGGTCGTCGTCGCCAACACCTCGTTGGCGGGGTCGACATGCATGTAATACTGCTCCGAACGATGCTCGAAACTCTTAAGACCCTTCATGATGGGGTCGTCCGGCTTCGTCAAGTCGACCTTGTAGTCGATGATGTTGCCGGGATGTGCAACCCACTGCCCGCCACACAGGAACTGGTAGTCGACGGAATCGCGGAACGCGTCGCACATGCCGCCATGATGGCCGGCGAGCCCGACGCCGCTGCGCACCGCCGCGCAGAGATTGAGCGCTTCCGCCTTCTCGATCTTCGACATGGTGTAGATCGGGATGATCAACGACAGATCGTGAATCGCGGGATCGGCGAACGCCGCCGTCGTGGTTTCGATCCGCACCTCGAAGCCTTCCGCCTTCAGCCAGCCGCGGATCATCGAGGCACAGAGATCCGGATCGTGTCCCGGCCAGCCGCCCCAAACAATCATTGCCTTGCGCATGTTTCTGTCCTCAGTCGATCTGTCCGGTTTCGCGTCCGGCCGGCAGCATCGCCGGCCGCTCGACGCGGCTCTCGATCATGACGCGCCGCCCGTCGTCGGCGGAGGTCTGGAACGCCTCCATCACCTCCAGCACGTGGAAGGCGAGCGCCCCGCTGGCGCGGTGCGGCCGGTTGTTCAGGATCGCGGCGGCCATGTCGGCGACGCCGATCGAACGGAACTCACCGTCGACATGGCCGTGCGTCGGCGGCACCGTCTCCCATTCACCGCCGGTCCTTGCGACCTGCACCTCGCCGCCGAAGCGGTTCGGGTCCGGCACCAGCATGCTGCCCTTGTCGCCATAGATCTCGATCGGCGCGTGCCGGTGCTTCGGGACATCAAAGCTCATCGCGATCGAGACGACCGCCCCGCTCTCGAATTCGAGCGTGCCCGCCACATGGGTCGAGACCTCGACCGGAATCAGCGTGCCGTTCATCGGCTGGCTGGTCACCACGCGCTCGGATTTCGGACGCGCGGTCGAGCCCATCACGCTCGCGACCGGGCCGAGCAGCTGGACGAGATCGGTAATGTAATATGGCCCCATGTCCAGCATCGGCCCGCCGCCGCGCAGGTAATAGAAGCCTGGCGCCGGATGCCAGCGCTCGTGGCCGGGACAGCCGAAGAAGGCGCTGCCCGCAACCGGCGTGCCGATCGCGCCGTCGTCGATCAGCTTGCGCGCGGTCTGGTGTCCACCGCCCAGGAACGTATCCGGCGCGCAGCCGACGCGAAGGTTCTTCTGCGCCGCGAGATCGATCACCTTGCGCGCCTCCGCGACGTTGATGCCGAGCGGCTTCTCGGAATGGACATGCTTGCCGGCATTGAGCACGGCGAGGCTGACGTCGGTGTGGGCGAGCGGCACCGTGAGATTGATGACGATCTCGACGTCGTCGCGCCTCAGCAACTGATCGACCCGCATCCCCGGCAGGCCGAAGGCCGCGCCCTGGCGCTCCGCGGCATCGCTGCGCATGTCGGCGAGCGCCTTGACCTCCATGACCGGGAAGCGCTGGGCCGCCTTCAGATAGGCGGTGCTGATGTTGCCGCAGCCGATGATTCCGACGCCTATTCTTCTCATTGTGATCTCCGTGAGATTCCGTTCATCCCTTGACCGCGCCCGCGGTGAGGCCGGCGACGATGTGCTTCTGCGCCAGAAGGAAGAGAATGACCGTCGGCAGGATGGTCAGCGTGATGAAGGCAAGGATCAGGTGCCACTCGGACGAATACTCGCCTTGATAAACCATGATGCCGAGCGGCCAGGGATAGAGCGCATCGGTGTTGAGCATCACCAGTGGCAGCAGATAGGCGTTCCAGCTGTTGACGAAGGTGATGGTGCCGACGGTGGCAAGGATCGGCCGTGACAGCGGCAGCGTCACGTAGCGAAAGAACTTGATGTAGCTGCAGCCGTCCACCAGCGCGGCTTCGAGCAGTTCATACGGAATGTCCTTGAAGAAGCGCCGCAGCAGCAGCACGCTCATGGCCAGGCTGAATGCGACCTGCGGCAGTGCGACGCCGAAATACGTATCGAGCAGCCCGAGATCGCGCACCTTGATGAAGAGCGGCAACACCGCTGTCGCGGCGGGAAACAGCAGGCCGAGCGTCAGGTAGCTCAGCAGCATCGATGAGCCGTAGAACCTGACGTGAGCGAAGGTGAACGCGGCCATCGAGGCCACGATCAGGGTCAGCGCCACCGCGAGCGTCGAGATGACCAGCGAGTTGCGGAGCAGCTGCCAGTAGCGCGCCGAGAACAGGATGTCGGCATAGTTCTGCCATTCCCAGTGCCTTGGCAGGCCAAACGGATTGACGCGCAGCTCGCCGAGCGACTTGAAGCCGCCGAGCAGGGTCGCGAGCAGCGGCACCAGCACGAAGACGGCGATCACGGCGAGGAACAGCGCCTTGAACAGCACGGTGGGATCGAACGCGGTACGGGTGGTCTCAGTGTTACTCATCGCGCATGAACCATCGCTTGTAGGTGAAGGCAAAGGTCACGCAGATCACGAACAGGATGACGCCGATGGCGCTGCCATAGCCGACGCGCATGCGGGAGATGCCGTTGTTGTAGAGGAAGCTCACCATCGTGTTGGAGGAATCCGCAGGTCCCCCGCGCGTCAGCGGCATCACCAGGTCGAATAGCTGGAGCGAGCCGATGATGGCGAAGAACACCGAGAGGCGGATGGTCGGATAGAGCAACGGGATGACGACATGGCGGAGCGTCTGCGACCGCGTCGCCCCGTCGATGGTGGCCGCCTCGACCAGGCTCTTGTCGAGGCCCTGAAGCGCGGCGATGAACAGCATCATGTGGAAGCCGAAATACTTCCATACGATGACGATCAGCACCGCCAGCATCGCCGTGTCGGTCGAGGCCAGCAGATGCGGCGGCTCGGCGCCGAAGGTGCGCCAGATCGAGGCGACCAGGCCGTAGTCGCCGTCGTAGACGAACGAGAAGATCAGCCCGGTTGCGATCTCGGCCAGGATATAGGGCATGAAGAACAGCATGCGCAGCGCCACCGCCCCGCGAAAGCGCTCGGCGAGCATCAAGGCGAGCGTGAGCGCCAGCGGCAGCTGTATCAGCAGCGAGACCGCGATGATCAGCCCGTTGTTGCGCAGCGCGAGCCAGAAGGCGCGCGTCTCCAGCACGAAGCGATAATTGTCGAAGCCGATCCAGTTGGTCGGCCGGCCAAAGCCGTTCCAGTTGAAGGCCGAGTACCAGGCCGCCTCGCCGATCGGCACCACCACGAACAGCGTGAACAACAGCAGCGCCGGCGGCAGGAACAGGATCAGCACCGTGAAGCGGCCGTCCCAGCCGGGACCGCGCACCGCCGTCGGCGAGACCGATGTCTGCGCAACGCCCATCGCCGGCGCGCTCGCGATCGGTCGCGCCACCGTCAGTTACCCTGCTTCCAGGCCGCCTCGATCGCTTTCGCGGCGTCCTGCGGGCTCATGCTGCCGCCGGCGATTTCGGCAGTAACGTCATTGACGACGCGACCGACCGAGGGACCGAGGCTCTGGTCGTAGAAGTTCTGGTGATAGTTCGACTTCGCCAGATTGGCCGCGATCAGCTTCATGAAGGAATTGTTGAGGCCGGCATCCGCGCCCTGCACCACCGGGATGATGAAATTGCCCGCCGCAAGCCGCGTCTGTACGTCCCTGGAGACGAAGTATTTCAGGAAGTCGACCGCCTCCTTCGGCGAGCCCTTGGTGATCAGCCAGCCGGTGATGCCGCCGAGCGTGTCGGTCGGCGCGCCCTTGCCGCCCGAGACGACCGGGAAGTCGAACCAGCAGATCTTGTCCTCGGAGAGGCCCACCTTGTCGGCGGCGAGCGCGCGCTGCAGATGATAGACGGTGCTGATGGCGAGCGTCATTGCCGCCTTGCCGTCGCCGAAATAACCGACCGCCTGCGGATTCTTGAAGCCCAGGAAACCGTTCTGGAACGGCTGAAGATCGACGAGCTGCTTGAACAGCTCGCCGGATTTCTGGAAGGTTTCGCCGGCGAAGCCGCCGTTCTCGCCGCGCAGCGCCGCGTCAAAGGCCGGCTTGCCGCCGATGCGCACGGCAAGATGCGTCCAATAGAAGTGCAACGGCCATTTGTCGGCGCCGCCGACCACGATCGGCGTCACGCCTGCGGCCTTCAACGTCTTGACGGCGGCAAGCAGGTCATCCCAGCTCTTGATCCCCGCGGGATCGACCTTCGCCTTGGCCATCAGCTCCCTGTTGCAGAGGAAGCCGACCTGCGACAGCGCGGTCGGAAGTCCATAGACGCGGCCATTGCTGGTGAAGGCAGCGAGCGCTGCCGGCGTCAGGCTGTCGCTGTAACCCTTCACGGAATCGGTGATGTCGTCGAGGACGCCGGCTTCGATCTGCGCCGTCAGGACGCCACCGGCCCAGCTGTAGATGATGTTGGGCCGATCCTTGGATTGCAGGATGGTCGGCAGCTTGGCCTTGTAGGCCTCGTTCTCGAGGAACTGCATCTCGACCTTGACGCCCGGATGCGACGCCTCATAGTCGCGCGCGACCTCCTCCCAGATCTTCACCTGGGCCGGATTGGCCTCGATGTGGAGCCATTTCACCGTCGTGTCGGCTGCGGCAGAGTTGACCCAAAGCAGGCATGCGGCAGCGGCGAGTCCCAGCTTCCCGAGCAGTCTCATCACATCCCTCCCGATCGGCTCTTATTCTTTGGCTGCAATCCTGCCTTCGATTTTTGAGGTACGCAACTAAAATTCTGATCTATGGACCTCACGGCGGAAGCGGTTAAGGTTGGCAGGACAACCGGGCGGCGCCTTGCACCGCCCGCAACACAAGAAAAAGAGGTGCCCATGGCCGCCGTTTATTCCGACCTTGCCGGCAAGGTCGTTCTCGTCACTGGTGGCGCATCGGGGATTGGGGCTGCGATCGTGCGGCGCTTCGCGCAGCAGAAATCCAATGTCGTGTTCTTCGACATCAAGGCCGACGAGGGCCAACGCCTGGCACGCGAGCTGTCCGATCAGGGTCTGGCTGCGCATTTCCAGCGCGTCGACCTGACCGACATCGCCGCGTTGCGCGCCGGCGTCGCCGAGGCGCGCAAAGCGCACGGCGCGATCAATATCCTCGTCAACAATGCCGCGCATGACGAACGCCACAACACCGAAGAGATGACGCCGGAATATTGGGACGACCGCATCGCGGTGAACCTGAAGCACCAGTTCTTTGCGGCGCAAGCCGTGCTGCCGGACATGAAGGCGGCGAAGGCCGGCGCCATCATCAATTTCGGCTCGGTGTCGTGGATGGCCGGACAAGGCGGCATGGCGGCGTACACAGCCAGCAAGTCGGGCGTAGTCGGTCTCACGCGTTCATTGGCGCGCGACTACGGTCCCTACAATATCCGCGTGAACGCGATCGCGCCGGGCTGGATCATGACCGAGCGCCAGCTTGAGAAATGGATGACGCCGGCGGGCGAGATCGAACTGCAGCAGCGACAGTGCCTGAAGCGCCGGCTGGTGCCGGACGAGGTCGCGAAATTCACCGTCTTCCTCGCCTCGGACGAGGCCTCCGCCTGCACCGCTCAGCACTACGTCGTGGATGGCGGCTGGGTGTGAGATGCCTTGAGGACGGCGGGCGCATCAGGGCGCGGCACGGTCGCCGATTGCACTGCAAAATCACTTGCGCCGCAACATTCAAAAATGAGACTGCCCGTCAAACCGGACGAGGCGCCCACGCAGGCACCGCATTCGACTTCAGCTAGCTTCCCTCCAAAGCCGCGGGCCGTTCGAGAGCCACGGGCGTCGCGCCCGGTTCGGCGCGGCAACAAAGCGACGACACAGGGAGGAGCACAATGTCGAAATGCGGTGTGGGACTGCTTGCGCTGAGCAGCCTGTTTCTTTCGAGCGCGGCGATCGCCCAGGAAAAGATCAAGGTGGGCGTGACCGCAACCCTCGAAGGCACCTACACGGTGCTGGGCGAGGACGGCATGCGCGGCCACCAGACGGCACTCAACGTGCTGGGCAAGAAAATCGGCGACAAGGAGCTTGAGTTCATCGTCGCATCGACCGACGCGACGCCGGATTCGGCAGTGCGCGCCGTCCGCAAGCTAATCGAGCAGGACAAGGTGCAGATCCTGCTGTCGCCGCTCTCCGGCGACGAGGGTATCGCGGTGAAGAACTTTGCAAAGACCCATCCCGAGCTGACGTTCATCAATGCGGCATCCGGCGCCCAGGAAACGACCTATGTCGATCCTGCCCCGAACTTCTTCCGCTACAACATGGACGGCGCGCAGTGGCAGGTCGGCCTCGGCAAATACGCCTATGACGACAAGAAGTATCGCAAGATCGCGACCGTCGGCGAAGACTACTCCTTCATCTACACCCAGGTGTTCGGCCTCGTGCTCGAGTTCTGCGGCGCCGGAGGCCAGGTCACCAACCGGCAATGGGTTCCACTCGGCACCAAGGACTTTGCCTCCGTCATCGCCGCGCTGCCCGACGACGTCGATGCCATCTATCTCGGGCTTGGCGGGGCGGACGCCGTCAACTTCCTCAATCAGTATCAGCAGGCCGGCGGCAAGGCGCATCTGATGGGAGGCTCCATCATGATCGACCAGACCATCCTGTCGTCAAAGGGGAACGCCAAGAACGCGCTGATCGGCACCATCGCTGCGAGCGGCCAAGCCGATACCTGGGAGGATCCGGGCTGGCAGAAGTTCGTGAAGGCCTATCAGGACGCCTTCCCGCCCAACAAGCGTTTTCCAAGCCCGTCACTGCTCGCGACCAATTACTATGGCTCGACAATGGCCCTGATCCTGGCGCTGCGCGAGGTCAATGGCGATCTCAGCGACAACCAATCGAAGTTCAGGACTGCGCTGGCGAAGATCGAGCTCGACGCGCCGAACGGCAAGATCAAGCTCGACTCCAATCGTCAGGCGATCGGCACCAACTTCGTCACCGAAGTCGTCGATGATGGCAAGGGCGCGCTGTTCAGCAAGGTCGTGAAGGTGATCCCGAACGTGAACCAGACGCTCGGCTACGACCCGGCCGTGTTCTCGAAGATCGGGCTGCCGAGCCGCACCGTGCCGGAATGTAAGAAATACTGACGCATCACATCGGCAGCAGACGGGCGGGGAGCGACTTGCTGACGCGGGCGCTCTCCGCTCTTGCAATCTCGGCGGCGTTGTTGAACGCTGGCTAAAAAGACAAGAACATTCGGGAGGGAAGGCATGAGCCGTGCGCTCGCCGTCTTCCACGGCCGGTTCGGTCGGGCGACGGTTTATCAGTTGAACCGCCCTTTCAATATCCACGCGCATCGTGAAGGTCATCTGATCTTCCATGTCGGCGGCATGCCCGCATGCATCGATGTCTCCGCCGGCCACTACGATCTCAACGAAACCTCGGTCGTTGCCGTCAATCCTTGGGAGCCGCACAATTTTCTGCCGACCGACCTCGACGGCGGCGCGATCTTCTTCGTGCTCTATGTCAATCCCGAATGGTTTGCGCCCGATGCATCGGGCACCGACCGGCTGCGCTTCGGCCGCACGCAGTTCAAGCGCACTGTCGCGCTCGACAAGCACATCCGGCGAACAGCCGCCTTGGTGTGCGGCGCACCATCGCTCTCCAGCCTCGATTCCGAGCTCCGGCGGCTGATCGACATTTGCTATGATGAAAGCTGGCAACAGGCGGAGACCGTACGCGATGCGCGGGCGAGCGGCGCCGTGACCGACTTCCGCGTGCGCAAATGCATCAAGCTGATGTCCGAGAGTCCGGGGGCGGAGATGGAGCTCGACACCATCGCGCGCGAGTCCGGCCTGTCGCGACCTCACTTCTACCGGCTGTTCCGCGTCCAGACCGGCGTCACGCCGAACCTCTATCTCAACACGCTGATCATGGAACAGGCGCTCGAAGCGCTGGTCGCCAGCGAGGCACCGATCGCCGATATCGGCTTCGATCTCGGCTTCTCCTCGCAGAGCGGCTTCACCCGCTTCTTCGCCGCCAATGTGGGGATGGCTCCGACCGACTATCGTCGCGCCGCCAAGGTCTTGCGCGCCTGACCGCCGCGCGAAAAGATACTCACGATCAAATGTCGCACTTAAAGCCCGGCTAGGATGAGCGCAACGCGACCCCCAGATGGTCGCGACGACGGGAGCGCACGTTCATGGCGAGGCGAGCAGCCGCTGCAAGGCTGTCTGACCTGCATTCGGTGGAGCTTCGGCGCGCCGCCTGGACAAGCGGGCGGCGCACATGAGCCGTTTCATCGAACGCCATCCCGCCTGGGCGCTGATCTCGATCATCGCGATCGCCATCGCGCTGTGGCTGATCTTCGCGGTCTGGCCGCCGGGCCTCGAAGAGGCGATCGGCCGCAAGCGCGTCTTCCTCAACGCCGTCTTCAACGGCATCACGCTCGGCGGGCTCTACTTCCTCGTCGCGAGCGGCTTCACGCTGATCTTCGGCCTGATGCGCAACGTCAACCTGGCGCACGGCTCTCTCTATCTGTTCGGCGGCTATGTCGGCTACGCCATCAGCACAGCCACCGGCTCCTGGCTCCTCAGCTTCATCGTTGCCTTCGTCCTGACCGCGCTGGTCGGCGTGCTGCTTCAGGTGATCGTGTTCCGGCGCATGGAAGGCCAGGACCTCAGGCAGACCATGGTGACGATCGGGCTCTCGATCGTGTTTGCCGACCTGATGCTCTGGGCCTGCGGCGGCGACTTTTACCAGATCCAGACCCCGAGCTGGCTGATCGGGCCCGTGGACCTGCCGCTGATCACGGCGGTGAAATCCTCGGGCGAGCCGGTCTATCTCCGATATCCGGTGGTGCGGCTGGTGATCTTCGCGGCGTCCGTCGTGATCGGCGTCGGCATGTGGCTCGCGCTCAACCGCACCCGGATCGGCATGATCATCCGCGCCGGCGTCGACGATCGCGACATGCTGGCCGCCACCGGCGTGCGCATCCAGCTCGTCTTCGTGCTGGTGTTCGCGTTCGGCGCAGGGCTTGCCGGCATCGCCGGGGTCGTCGGCGGCACGTTCCAGTCGCTGTCCCCCGGTGAGGACATCCGTTTCCTGCTGGCCTCGCTGGTGGTGGTGATCGTCGGCGGCATGGGATCGATCCCCGGTGCGGCGCTCGGCGCCCTCATCATCGGCCTCGCCGAGCAGCTCGGTTCGGTCTACATCCCGACCTACGCCATCGTCGTGACCTTCCTGATCATGGTGCTGGTGCTGGCAATCCGGCCGCAGGGCCTCCTGGCGAGGCGCTGACATGTCCCTCGCGCACGACGCCCGCGTTACCGTCCGCCCCGCCGCCGTGGCGGAGCGTTCCGCGCGGGCATGGCCGGAGATCGACAATCCCGCCGCCTGGATCGTCGCGGTCCTCCTCCTGATCATGCCGCTGATCGCCAACGGCTTCTTCCTGATCGAGATCTTCGCCACCACGCTGATCCTCGGCACCATGGCGCTGAGCCTGATGTTCCTGGCCGGCTACGGCGGCATGGTCAGCCTGATGCAGCTCACCATCGCCGGCTTTGCGGCCTACATGGTCGCCGTGTTCGGCGTCAGCGCCAACACCAATATCAGCCTCGGCTGGCCGTGGTGGCTCGCGGTCCCGATGGCGCTCGCGCTCGCGACCGTCTTCGGCACGCTCGGCGGCGCGCTGGCCGTCCGCACCGAAGGCATCTACACCATCATGATCACGCTCGCGATCGGCGCGGCCTTCTACTATTTCACCAACCAGAACTGGGCGATCTTCAACGGCCACACCGGCATCAACACCGTCGCGACGCCGCATTTCTGGGGCGTCAACTGGCGCGCAGACATTCCCTTCTACTACATCGTGCTCGCAGTCGCCGCGCTGTGCTACTTCGCGGTCGACTACATCTCCCGCGCACCGTTCGGCCTGGCGCTGCAAGGCGTGCGCGACAATCCGCGCCGCATGGCCGCGCTCGGCTTCAACGTCAATGCGCACCGCGTCGCGGCGTACGCCTTCGCGTCCTTCGTCGCGGCGCTCGCCGGCGTGCTCCAGGTCTGGAACTACCGCCAGATCTCACCGGGCTCGGTCAGCGTCGGCGCCTGCATCGACGTGCTGATCATCGCCGTGGTCGGCGGCATCACGCGCCCGATCGGTCCCTTCATCGGCGCGCTGATCTTCGTGCTGCTGCGCACCTTCGCGCTCGACGTCCTGATCAAGTTCGGGCTCGACGGCAACCGTTTCCGGCTGCTGATCGGGCTCGGCTTCCTCGCCATCGTATTCTGGTCCTCGGACGGCGTGATCGGCCTGTGGCAGCGCTGGCGCCAGAGCCATCGCCCCGCGACGAGCCGTTCGGGCGGAGCAAGCGGCCATGGATAGCGTCGCCCAACGCCTCTCCGCCGTCGGCGCCGGCGCCGCGCTCGAGCTGCGCGGCGTGACGCGCCTGTTCGGCGCGCTGGCGGCGCTGACCGACGTCACCATTACCGTGCGTCCCGGCGAGCGGCGCGCCGTGCTCGGCTCGAACGGCGCCGGCAAGACCACGCTGTTCAACTGCATCACCGGCGACTTTCCGCCCTCCTCGGGCACCATCCGCTTCTTCGGCGAGGACGTCACCCACTTCCCGCCCTATGAACGCATCCGCCGCGGGCTGCGCCGGACCTACCAGATCTCGGCGCTGTTCCCCGGCCTCACCGTGCAGGACAACGTCTATCTCGCCTGCCGCGGCATCTCGCGCGGACGTTTCTCGTTCCTGCGCCCGGGACAGAACGACGCCCTGATGCACGCAGCCGACAACCTGGTGCAGGCCGTGCACCTGACCGCGGTGAAGGACCAGCGCGTCGCCGAGCTCGCGCATGGCCAGCAGCGCCAGCTCGAGATCGCGCTCGCGCTCGCCGGCGCCCCGCGCTTCGTGCTGTTCGACGAACCGGCCGCGGGCCTGTCCCCGACCGAACGGCAGGAGCTGATCGAGATCCTGACCTCGCTGCCCGCCCATATCGGCTACATCATCATCGAGCACGACATGGACGTCGCCCTGCGCGTCGTCGAGAGCGTCACGATGATGCACAACGGCCGCGTCTTCAAGGAAGGCCTGCCGCAGGAGATCGAGTCGGATCCCGAGGTGCAGGAGCTTTACCTCGGAGGCGGCCATGAATGAGGTCCGCCGCACAGCCGCCGCGCTCGAGGTCCGCGGCCTCGACGTCTACTACGGCCACTCGCACGCGCTGCAAGGCGTCGACCTCGCGCTGGAGAGCGGCGTGTTCTCCGTCGTCGGCCGCAACGGCATGGGCAAGACCACGCTGTGCAAGGCGATCATGGGACTGGTCCCGGTGAGCGGCGGATCGATCCGCATCCGCGGCGAGGACATCACGCGGCGCTCGCCGGCCCATATCGCCCGCCTCGGCGTCGGCTATGTGCCGCAGGGCCGCCGCCTCTGGCGCTCGCTCAGCGTCGACGAGCACCTGCGGCTCGCCGCCAGCATGCGATCCGGTGCCTGGACCGTCGAGCGCATCTACGACACCTTCCCGCGCCTCGCCGAGCGCAAGGACCATGGCGGCGGCCAGCTCTCCGGCGGCGAGCAGCAGATGCTCGCGATCTCGCGCGCACTGCTCACCAATCCGCATCTGTTGATCATGGACGAGCCGACCGAGGGGCTTGCGCCCGTCATCGTGGCGCAGGTCGAGGAGATGCTGCTGCGGCTCGGCGAGGACGGCGACATGGCCGTGCTCGTGATCGAGCAGAACATCGGCGTCGCCACCGCGGTCTCGCGCAATGTCGCGATCATGGTCAACGGCCGCATCAACCGCATCATCGATTCGGCGCGGCTTGCCGCCGATCGCGAGCTCCAGCAGCGCCTGCTCGGTGTCGGACTGCATGCGACGCTCGAGCCCGATACCGACGCGCCCGCTGCCGGCAGTGAGCCGAAGCCGGCCCCGCAGCCGTCGCGCCCGAGCGGGCCGATCCGGATTTACATCTCCAACCCCATCTTGCCGACGCGCTGGTCCCAGCCGGTCCCGATCGCGCGGATCGAAGCCGCCGCACGCACGCTCTCGACGCAGGTTGCGCGTCTCGACGAGACCGCACGGCGCAAGCGTGAGCCGGCGACGGCGCAGACATCCGGACCTCCGGTGGTGCTGGTCGTCGGCACGCTCGACACCAAGGGCGCCGAGCTGCGCTTCATCCGCGACATCATCACGGGAAGCGGCCTGCGCACACGGCTGGTCGACGTCTCCACCAGCGGCAGGCATGCGAGCTGCGATGTCTCCGCACAGGAGATCGCGCTGAACCACGGACGCGGCGGCTCGGCCGTGTTCGGCCCGGACCGCGGCACCGCCGTCACCGCGATGGCGGATGCGTTCGCCAACTGGCTGCGGCGGCAAGGCAATATCGCCGGCGTGATCACGGCCGGGGGCTCGGGTGCCGCATCGCTCGTTGCGCCGGGCATGCGTACCCTGCCCGTCGGCGTGCCGAAGCTGATCATCTCCTCCGTCGCCTCCGGCGATGTCGGGCCCTATGTCGGGCCCGCCGACATCACCATGATGTATTCCGTCACCGACGTGCAGGGGCTCAACGCGATCTCGCGCGCGGTGCTCTCGAACGGTGCGAATGCCATCGCCGGCATGGTGAAGGCGCGCCTCGATCAGCGCGAAGCCAGGGAGCGCGCGACCGCCGCCAGCCTGCCGTCGATCGGCATCACCATGTTCGGTGTGACGACGCCGGCCGTGCAGAGAATCGCCGCCGATCTGCGCGAGGATTTCGAGTGCCTCGTCTTCCACGCCACCGGCGTCGGCGGCCGCTCGATGGAGAAGCTGGTCGAGACCGGCCAGCTCGCCGGCGTCATAGACCTGACCACGACCGAAGTCTGCGATCTCCTGATGGGCGGCGTGTTTCCCGCGACCGAAGATCGTTTCGGTGCGATCATCCGCACGCGCGCGCCCTATGTCGGCTCGGTCGGCGCACTCGACATGGTCAATTTCGGCGCGCCCGACACCATCCCGGAGCGCTACCGCGGCCGCAAGTTCCACGTCCACAATCCGCAGGTGACCTTGATGCGGACCACGGCCGAAGAGAACGAGCGCCTCGGCCGCTGGATCGGCGAAAAGCTCAACCAGATGGACGGGCCCGTGCGCTTCTTCCTGCCCGAGGGCGGCGTCTCCGCGCTCGATACCCGTGGTCAGCCGTTCTGGGATCCGGATGCCGACGCCGCGCTGTTCCGCACCCTGGAACGCACCGTGCGGCAGACTGGCAACCGTCAGCTCATTCGCGTCCCCAGAAACATCAACGATCCCGAGTTCGCCTCGACCATCGCAGCTGCGTTCCGAACGCTGTTCGGCCGCACCGGGGCGCGCCGGAGACTAGCGAGGTGACCGATGGCCAGGTTTGAGCGCGCAGCACTCCTGAGGCGATTTCGCGGCATGGCCAGGCGGGGTGAGCCGATCGTCGGCGGCGGCGCCGGCACGGGGCTGTCGGCCAAATGCGAGGAGGCCGGCGGCGTCGATCTCATCGTCATCTACAATTCCGGCCGCTACCGCATGGCTGGCCGCGGCTCGCTCGCGGGGCTCATGCCGTACGGCGATGCCAACGCCATCGTGCTGGAGATGGCCGGCGAAGTGCTGCCCGTCGTCAGCAAGACGCCGGTGCTCGCCGGCGTCAACGGCACCGATCCGTTCCGCGACATGGACGTGTTTCTCGACCAGTTGAAGGCGCTCGGCTTTGCCGGCGTGCAGAACTTCCCGACCGTCGGCCTGATCGACGGCGTGTTCCGCGCCAATCTCGAAGAGACCGGGATGTCCTACGCGCTCGAGATCGACATGATCGCGAAGGCGCGCGAGAAGGACCTGCTGACCACGCCCTACGTCTTCAGCGAGAAGGAAGCCGCCGCGATGGCGATAGCCGGGGCCGACATCATCGTCTGCCATCTCGGGCTCACCACCGGCGGCACGATCGGGGCGCAGACCGCGCCGAAATTGCAGGACTGCCCGGCGCGCATCGACACCTGGGCCTCGGCCGCGCTCAGCGTCAATCCGGAGATTCTGGTGCTCGCGCATGGCGGGCCGATCGCCGATCCCGCCGACGCCGATTTCATCATGAAGAACACCCGCAACTGTCACGGCTTCTACGGCGCGTCCTCGATGGAACGACTGCCCGTGGAGCGCGCCCTGACGGAACAGGTGCGTCAATTCAAGGCGATCGGTGCGCGATAACGCCTTTAAGGTTCGAGGGAGGACAAGATGTCAGGGATATTGGTCGGCGAGTTGATCCTCTGGCTGATCGTCGCGATCGTCGTGATCGTCGTGGCCGTCTACATCGTGAACTGGCTCTACCATCGCTCCTCCAAGGAGACGTCGTTCGTCCGGACCGGATTCCTCGGCGAGCGCGTGGTGATCAACGGCGGCGCCTTCGTGCTGCCGTTCATCCACGACTACACGCCGGTCAACATGAACGTGCTGCCGATGGGCATCGTCCGCTCCCGCCAGGACGCCGTGATCACCCGCGACCGCATGCGCGTGGATATCGAGGCCGACTTCTACGTCCGGGTCCAGGCCACCAAGGAGGCGGTCTCGATCGCGGCTGCCACACTCGGCCGCCGCACCATGGAGCCCGAACGGCTCCACGCGCTGCTGGCCGGCAAGTTCATTTCCGCGATCCGGTCGGTCGCGTCCGAAATGACCCTGGAGGAGATGCACGAGCGGCGCGGCGACTATGTCGTGCGCGTCAAGACCAATGCGGCGGAGGCACTTGCCCAGAACGGACTCGAGCTCGAATCCGTCGCGATCACCGATCTCGACCAGACCGATCTCGAATTCTTCAACCCGTCGAACCGGTTCGACGCCGAAGGTCTGACCCGCCTGATGGAGGACATCGAGGCCAAGCGCAAGCTGCGCAACGACATCGAGCAGGACTCGATGATCAAGATCCGCTCCCGCAATCTCGAGGCCGAGCGGCAGGCGCTGGAGATCGAGCGCGAGAGCGAGACGGCGCGGCTGGAGCAGGAGCGCGACATCGAGATGCGCCGCGCGCTCCAGCGCACCGAAGTCGCCCGCGAACGCGCACTGCGCGAAACCGAGGCCGAACAGGCCCAGATCTCCGCGCGCGAGACCATCGAGCGCGCGCGGATCGCCAATGACCAGGCCATTGCCGAGGCCCGCATCGCCTCGGAGCGCGAGACCCGCCAGAAGGAGATCGAGCGAACCCGCACCATCGAGGAAAAGGAGCTGCTGGCGCGCGAGGAAATCGAGAAGACCCGGATCGCCAACCAGCGCTCGATCGACACCACCCGCATTGCCTCGGAGCGCGAGGTGCGCCAGCGCGAGATCGAGCGCATGCGCACCGTCGAGGAGGCCGAGATCGCCGCACGCGAATCGATCGAGAAGGCCCGCATCCAGCAGGACCGCGTCGTCACCGATGCCCGCATCGCCAACGAGGAGGAGACGCGGCGCCGCGAGATCGAGCGCACCCGCGCCGTCGACGAGGCCGAGATCGCCGCACGCGAAGCCACCGAGAAGGCGCGCATCGCCCAGACCATGACGGTCAATGTCGAGCGCATCTCCTCGGACGAGCGGACCCGCGCCCTGGAAATCCAGCAGGTCCGCACCATCCAGGAGGCCGAGATCGAGGCGCAGCGCGCGGTCGAGGCCGCCCGCATCGCCCGCGAACGGACGCTGGCCGCCGAGCGCATCGCCGCCGAGCAGAACACGCGGCAGCTCGAGATCGAGCGCAACCAGACGCTCGATGTCGCGGGAATTGCCGCGCGCGAGGCGACCGAAGCCTCCCGCATCGCCCAGGAGGAGCGGGTGCGCTCGCTGGAAATCGCCCGCAACCGCGCCGTCGAGGAAGCCGACATCGCCTCGCGCGAAGCGATCGAGGCCGCCAGGATCGCGCAGGAGAAAACCGTTGCGGCCGAGCGCATCCAGGCCGAGCGCGAAACCCGCGCGCTCGAAATCGAGCGCACCGGCGTTCTGGAGGCCGCCGAGCTGAAGCGGCGCGACGCGATCGAGCGCCAGCGCATCGGCGTCGATCTTGCGCTCGAGGCCGAACGAATCAACTCGTCCAAGAAGCGCGAGGTGCTCAATATCGAGCAGAAGAAGGCGATCGAGATCGCGGACGAGGACCGCGTCATCGCGCTCTCCACCAAGCGCTCGGAACGGATCGACGCCGATCGCCAAGTCAAGCAGGCCGAGATCGTCGCGCGCAAGGACGTCGAGACCACCGACGTGTCGCGCGAGCAGGCGCTGGAAGCGGCGCGGATCGAGCGCCGCCGCGCCATCGAGCAGCTCGAGGTCGCCCGCGTCCAGTCGCTGCAGGAAGCCGAGATTGCCGCGCGCGAAGAGGTGGAGCGCGCGCGGATCGCGTCCGACCGCGGCCTCGATGAGGCGCGCATCGGCCGCGAGCGCGAGCTGCGCAAGCTCGAGGTCAACCGCGAAAAGGACGTCGAGACGGTGCTGATGGAGAAGGCCATCGCGATTCATCAGAAGTCGCTGGAAGAATCCGCAGCGCGTGCTGCTGCGGAGGAAGCCCGCATCCATGCGACGGAAGCCACCGAGCGCGTCATCACCGCGCGCGAGAGCGAGATCGCAAGGCGGCGCAAGACGGTCGAGGTGCTGCTGGCCGAGAAGCAGGCCGAGGAGACCCGGATCGCGGCCGACGCCGAGCGTGTCCGCGCCACCGTCGAGGCCGAAGCGCAGCGGATGCTCAACGAGGCCGAGAACGTCCTCACGGATCAGGCGCGCTACTCGCTGTTCCGCCGAAAGCTGCTCGACCGCATCGAAGGCATCGTGCGCGAGAGCGTCAAGCCGATGGAGAAGATCGAGGGCATCCGCATCCTCCAGGTCGACGGGCTCAACGGCAATGGCCATGGCGGCAATGGCGGCCGCAGCGCCACCGACGAGGTGATCGACTCGGCGCTGCGCTACCGCGTCCAGGCGCCGCTGATCGATTCGATCCTCGCCGACATCGGCGTCGAGGGCGGCAGCCTCGCCAAGATGCCGGGCCTGATCCGCGAAGCCCGCGACATGCAGGGCATCAAGGAGTCCGCGCGCAAGGGCGGCGGCGGCGACAAGCCAGCCGCCTCCCCGCCTGCGACTGAGGGCGGCGGCGAACCGCCGGCCGAGCGCGGGCCGCGGAAGAAGAGCTGAGGATCGCGTTCATGGCCCGCGTCTACGTCTCCACCGTCGTCAACGCCCGCAACGACCGCGTCTGGGCGCGGGTGCGCGATTTCAACGGCCTACCGAATTGGCACCCGGCGATCGCGGAGAGCCGGATCGAGGGCGGCGAGCCCTCGGACAAGATCGGCTGCGTCAGGGATTTTCGCCTGCGCAACGGCGACCGCATCCGCGAGAAGCTGCTCGGCCTCTCCGACTACGACATGTTCTGCACCTATTCGATCCTGGAATCGCCAATGGGCGTGGAGAACTACGTCGCCACCCTGCGGCTCACGCCCGTCACCGACGGCGACCAGACGTTCATGGAATGGACCGCCGAGTTCGACTGCGCGCCGGAGCGCGAGACGGAGCTCGTCAACAATATCGGCGGCGGCGTGTTCCAGGGCGGGTTTGACGCGCTGAAGCGCGTGTTCGGAGGCTGACACCCGTGCCGCATATCGTCAAAAGCACGATTTTGGACGCGCCGACCGATGCGGCGTGGTCCGTGCTGCGCGATTTCAACGGGCACGACCGCTGGCACCCGGCGGTTGCGACCTCCACGATCGAGCGTGCGCAGCCCTCCGACAAGATCGGCTGTGTCAGGCGCTTCAAGCTGAAGGACGGCTCCGAGCTGCGGGAGCAGCTTCTGGCGCTGTCCGACCTGGAGCAGTCCTTCAGCTACTGCCTGCTCGATACGCCGGTGCCGATGTTCAACTACGTCGCCCATGTCCGGCTGCTGCCGGTCACCGACGGCGACCGCACCTTCTGGCACTGGGAGTCACGCTTCACGACCAGGCCGGAAGACAAGGATCGCATCACCCACATGGTCGCCGAAGACATTTATCAGGCCGGGTTCGAGGCGATCCGCCGGCATCTGAAGGAGGCCGCATCATCATGGCCGTGACAGTGAAGACGTTCACCAGCGCCGGCGAGGCTGCCGGGGCGCTGTCCTCGGACCGCAGCGCGCGCTATCTCGGCGGCGGCACACTTGTGATGCGCGCGCTGAACGAGGGCGACGTGACGATCTCGACCGTCGTTCGCGCCCACGACCAGGCGCTGACCCGGATCGACGCATCCGGTCCGCGCGTGACGCTCGGGGCCGGCGTCACCTTCGCGCGCATCCTCGCCGAACGGGACCTCGCCTTCCTGCATGCCCCTGCCCGCTCGATCGGCGGTCCCGCCGTGCGCAACATGGGCACCGTCGGCGGCAATCTCTTTGCGCCCACTCCCTATGGCGATTTCACCGTCGCGCTGCTGGCGCTTGACGCCACCGTCGCCGTGCAGGGCGGCTTTGGCGCGCGCGACGTCCCGATCGAAGAGTTCTTGCAGGCGCGCGACCGCCAGGCCGGGACGCTGGTGCTGTCGGTGTCCTGCACCCGGCCGGCCAGCAGCGAGGCCTTCCGCTATCGCAAGATCGCGCGTATCAAGCCGAAGGGCGGCTCGGTCATCACCCTTGCCGCGCATCTGCCGGTCAGCGGCGGCCGGATCGCGGGCGCCCGCATCGCGCTGGGCTCGATGGCGCCGACGCAGATCCGCGCCCGCGCCGCCGAGCGAGCGCTCGAGGGCCGCTCGCTCGATGCCGCGACGATCGCGGCCGCCGCATCCGCAGCAACCGAAGGAACATCGCCATCCGACAACGCGCTCGGCAGCGCCTGGTATCGCCGCGAAATCGTCGGCGTCCATCTGCGGCGTCTGCTGTCCGGCCAGGAATAGACAGGGAATAGATCGTCATGTCCAAAATACCCCTGCAATTTCGTCACAACGGCCGCGACGTCGCGATCTTCGTCGACGGCGGCACCAATCTGCTGGTGGCGCTGCGCGAATTGATCGGCGACATGACACCGAAATTCGGCTGCGGCCAGGGCGGCTGCGGCACCTGCAGCGTGCTGATCGACGGCGAATTGCACCTCTCGTGCCTGACGCTGGCCGAGACCGTCGCGGGCCGCGCGGTCGAGACGCTCGACGGCATGAAGCAGGGCCCGAACTTGCATCCGCTCCAGCGCGCCTTCGCCGACCATTTTGCCGCCCAATGCGGCTATTGCACGCCGGGCATGCTGATGGCCGCAAAGGCCCTGCTCGACCGCAACCCCGCCCCGAGCCGCGCCGAGGTCGTCGAGGCGATCTCCGGCAACATCTGCCGCTGCACCGGCTACGAGCCCATCATCGACGCCATCCTCGCTGCTTCCGGCAGCCGAGCGAGTGCCTGAGGATCCCCATCATGCTGGAACTGCGCAAGGACATCTTCGCCGACGAGCGCGACGATAGTTTGAAAGAGATCGGCAAGGGGACGCAGCGCCAGGACATGCTCGGCCACGTCACGGGCACGTCGAGCTATTTCAACGACCACAAACTTCAGGGCATGCTGCACCTGAAGGTCGTCCGCTCGACCGAGGCGCATGCAAAGATTCGCCGTATCGATACCACCGAGGCCGAGCGCTCGGCCGGCGTGCGCCGGATCATCCGCGGCACTGACGTGCCGGTCAATCTCAACACGCTGCTGAGCCTGATCAATTTCGGCAAGGACGACGAGCCTTCGCTGGCGGTCGACAAGGTCCGCTACAAGGGCGAGCCGATCGTCGCCATCGTCGCCGACAGCGAGCGCGAGGCGTTCGAGGCGATTGCCAAGGTCAAGGTCGACTACGAGGTGCTGCCGGCGGTGTTCGACGTCGAGGATGCGCTCAAGCCTGGCGCGCCCGTGGTCAACGAGACCTACCCGAAGAACACATTCACCTATCACGAGGTCTACGATCACCAGCGCTTGCGTTTCGGCGACGCCGATGCGGCGCTCGCGACCGCCGATCACGTGCTGGAGCAGCGCTACCAGATGTCGCCGATCGAGCACGCGCCGACCGAGACCAACGGCGCGATCGCCGCGCCCGACACCAACGGCCGCTACGTCGTCTACACCTCGACGCAGGCGCTGTTCTTCTCGGTCGACACCTGCGCCAAGATCCTGGACGTGCCATCCAACACCTTCCACTTCATCGGCGGCACCGTCGGCGGAGGCTTTGGCGGCAAGGTGGACACGCTGACCGAACCGCTCGCGATCCTGGGGGCGATGCTGACCGGGCGGCCCGTGCGCTACGTGTTCGGCCGCGAGGAGGAGATGCAATACGGCCCGCCGCGCGGCGCCGAGCGCATCTACATCAAGGATGGCGTGATGCGCGACGGCCGCATCGTCGCGCGCAAGATCCGCGCCTATTTCGACAGCGGCGCCTACACGCGGCTGTCCAGCTACGCCGCCGTGAAATGCGCCGCACACCTGCCCGGCCCCTACACCATCCCGAACGTCTATGGCGACGTCTATTGCGTCTTCACCAACCGGACGCCTGCAACCGCCATGCGCGGCTTCGGCGTCACCGCGATGGATTTTGCCATCGAGTGTCAGATGGACAAGCTGGCAAACCTCGTCGGCATGGACCCGATGGAGTTCCGCATCCTGAACGCCTATCGCGACGGCGACATGAAGGCGCACAGGCGCGAAGCCAAGAACACCGCGCTGATCGAATGTGTTCAGGTTGCGGCCGAAAAGGCCAAATGGCCGATCCGCGACGAGTTCAAGCGCGCGTCCTCGCGCAAGGACGGCGGCGGCAGCCGCGCCGTGATTCCGCCGACACCGACGGATTCGCACCCAAGGCCGGCTGTGGCCGCGCAGCAGCGCACGACCTATGACCGGCTTCCACCGACGGTCACCCGCGAGCCGCCGCGCGAGCCGCCACCGCCTCCCCCGCGGCCCGCTGCGCCCTCGCATGGCGCGACCCGTTTCTCCTCCGTCTTCGGCACCAGGAGGCGCTAGATGACCCGGCATCGCGGACGCGGCATGGCGTCGATCAACTATCCCATCGGCATGAATCTCGGCGGCGACCCCAGCCAGGCGCTGGTGCACTCCAATCCGAGCGGCAAGTTCACCGTCGCGCTGTCGTCGATCGACCTCGGCCAGGGCATGAAGTCGGTGACACGGCAGATCTGCGCGGAGACGCTGGGCGTGCCGGTCGAGGACGTCTATGTCGACACGGCCGACTCCGACACCGGCCCGCACTGCATGGGCTCGTTCGCCTCGCGCGGCACCCACCGCGTCGGCAACGCCGTGATGGCCGCCGCCCGCGAGGCGCGCGGCGTGATGATGGAGGCCGCCGCAGAGGAGCTCGAGGTCAACGCCGCCGATCTCGATACCGACGGGCGCGGCAACATCCACGTCAAGGGCGCGCCGCACCGGTCGATCTCGACCAAGGACGTCGCGATCGCCGCGCAGTTCAAGCAGGGCAAGACCATCTCCGGCCGCGGCATCTTCCTCGTCCCTCTTTCCAACGTCGATCCGGAAACCGGCGAGATGTCGCCGGCAACCTGCTACGCCCATGCCTGCCTGGTCGCCGAGGTCGAGGTGGACGACGAGACCGGCGAGGTCGCGATGGTGCGCATGGACTCCGCCTATGAGCTCGGCCGCGCGCTCAATCCGCGCCTGGTCGAGCAGCAGCTGGTCGGCGGCGCCTGGATGGGCGTCAGCCACGCGCTATACGAGACGCCTGAGCCCTACTATCCCGATCCCGTTCACGGCCCCCGCGATTTCGTCGAATATCTAATGCCCGGCCCCGGCGATATCTGCCCGCACGACATCGCCGTGCTGGAGCGTCCTGCGCCGGATGGCCCGTTCGGCGCCAAGGGCCCCGGCGAGATGTGCGCCAATCCGGTGCTACCGGCCGTCGCCAATGCGATCTTCAACGCGGTCGGCGTCCGCATCGACGATCTGCCGATCACCCCGGAAAAAGTGCTGCGCGCCATCAGGTCCCAGGGCGGCGCGCGACCGCAGGCACGGCGCTAGAGGTCTTGCAATGGCGGTCCGCAGCAACATCGTCGGCATCGACAGCCCCGAAGCGCTGGAGAAGGCGCTGCGCGCGGCCTATTACCTCGCCGACGAGGGGCTCGCGACCGCAGCCTATCTCGGCCTCGCCCTCGGCAAGCCCCTGCTGCTCGAAGGCGCGCCGGGCGTCGGCAAGACCGAGGCGGCGAAGGCCATCGCCGCCGTGCTGGGGCGGCGTTTGATCCGGCTGCAATGTTATGAGGGCATCGATTCGTCCGCGGCGCTCTACGAGTGGAACTACCCGCGCCAGATGCTCGCGATCCGCCAGGCCGGCGACGAGAGCATCGACATCTATGGCGAGACGTTCCTGATCGAACGGCCGATGCTCGCCACGCTGCGCGCGCCGGATTCCACCGTACTGCTGATCGACGAAATCGACCGTGCCGATCAGGAGTTCGAGGCCTTCCTGCTCGAATTCCTGTCCGACTTCCAGATCTCGATCCCCGAGCGCGGCACGGTCCGCGCGGCGGAGCGTCCCGTCGTGGTGTTGACCTCGAACCGGACGCGCGACCTGCACGAGGCCCTGCGCCGCCGCTGCGTCTATCACTGGATCGACTATCCCACCGAAGAGCGCGAGGCGCGCATCGTGATGCTGCGAGCCTCCAGCGTTGCGGAAGCAACCGCACGCGCTGTCGTCGCGGCGGTCGGCAAATTGCGACGCGAGCCGCTCAGCAAGGCGCCGGGCATCGCTGAAGCCGTCGACTGGGCCGAGGCGGCGACCTTGCTGCACAAGGGCGGCGCGCGCTGGCCCGATGCCTTCAGGCGCTCGATCGGCGTCGCGCTCAAGGACGAGGAGGACCTGCACTTCATCTCGCCCCGGCTCGACGCGATGCTTGCGGAGGCAACCGCATGAGTCCCGAACTGCAACTGCCGCAGGCGGCGCGCGTGTTCGTCTCCTTCGTCGCACTGCTGCGCGTCAACGGCTTTGCCGTCGCCCCGGAACAGACCACCGCGTTCCTCACTGCGATCGAGCTGCTCGGCCCGCGCGACCTCGGCGATATCCGCCAGGCGGCGCTGGCCACCCTCGCCCCGCCGCCCGAACGCCGCGCGACCTTCGACCGGCTGTTCGACCTCCATTTCCGCGGCAGCGAGGCCGTCACGCGCGATGACGACGGCGAGGACGACGAGACCGTCCGGCTTCAGGAAGAAGGCCGCGGAGACGAGGAGCCTCTGCTCTCCGACGACGCCAACGAATCCGGCCTCACCGCGACCCGTACCGAGGCGCTGGTCGAGCGCCGCTTTGCGCAACTCTCTCCCGGCGATGCGCTACGCCGCCTGACCCGCGAAGCGCCGCGGCGTCTGCCCAGGCGACGCGGCCACCGGCGCATGCAGGCGCGGCGCGGTCCGTTCGCCGATCTTCGCCGGACCTTGCGCGATTCCGTGCGCAGCGACGGCGAGGTCCTGCGTCTCGGCCACCTGAAGCGCAGGCAGCGCCCGCGAAAAATTCTGCTGCTGATCGACGTCTCCGGCTCGATGAAGAGCCGCACCGAGGAGAACATGAAGCTCGCCCACGCGCTGGTGCTGGCAGCGCCCAATGTCGAGGTCTTCACCTTCGGCACGCGCCTGACCCGTGTCACCCGCGCGCTGCGGCTCAAGCGGCGCGAACAGGCGCTAAGCGCGGCCGCCCATCTCGTCAGCGACTGGGACGGCGGCACCCGGATCGGCGATGCCTTGCAAGCCTTTCTCGCGGTGCCGCGGTTCGGCGGCTATGCGCGCGGGGCGGCGGTTATCGTCGTCTCGGACGGGCTGGAGCGCGGCCCACCCGACGCGCTGCGCGACGCCGTGGCAAGACTGTCGCGGCGGGCCTGGCGCATGAGCTGGCTGACGCCGCTCGCAACGGGTCCGGGCTTTCGCCCGCAGACCGAAGCGCTCGTCGCCATCGAACGCTTCGTTGACGATCTCGTCGACGGCGGGTCGAGCGCGTCGATCGTCGCGCATGTCCTGGCACTGGGACGAAGGAGAGTTGCGTGACCGGGATTGTCGACGGCCATCATCACATCTGGCGGCAGGCGGACCTGCCCTGGCTGGTCGGCCCCATGCAGCCCCGCATCTTCGGACCCTACGAGCCGATCCGGCGCGACTATCCGATCCAGGAATATCTCGGCGATCTCAAGGGCACCGGCGTCAATCGCTCCGTCTACGTCCAGACCAACTGGGCCAACGATCGTTTCGAGGACGAGGCCGCCTGGGTGCAGCAGACCGCGGACGAGCAAGGCTGGCCCCACGCCATCGTCGCCTATGCCAATTTCGCCGTCGACGACGTCCGCCCGCAGCTCGACCGCCTCAAGCGTTACCCGCTCGTGCGTGGCGTGCGGATGCAGCTGCATTGGCACGAGAACCCGCTTTATCGGTTTGCCACCAGGCCTGATCTCTGTCTCGACCCCTTGATCCGCCGCAACGTCGGATACCTCGCCGACTACGGCTGGAGTTTTGACCTTCAGGTGTTCACGCCGCAGATGCCGGATGCCGCGCAACTGGCCGAGGCCTGTCCGAAGGTGACCTTCATCCTCCAGCACGCCGGGATGCTGGAGGATCTCTCGCCGGCAGGCCGCGCGGCCTGGCGCGCGGGAATGGCGCGCCTCGCCACATGTCCGAACGTGGTGTCGAAGCTGTCCGGTCTCGGCACGTTCATCCACCGCAACGATCCCGCGCATATCGCCGCGGTGCTGACCGACACGGTCGCGATCTTCGGCGCCGAGCGTTGCCTGTTCGGATCGAATTTCCCGATCGAGAAATTGTGGACCAGCTATCGCGAGCTCGTCGACGCGTTTCGCGCGGCGGCCGTTCCGCTGAGGACCGGGCAACAGGACGCGATCTTCCGGACCACCGCAGCGCGCGTCTATCGGCTTTGACAGACAAGAAACGAGACAGGGAGAGACACGGATGGCGCTGGAGATCAAGATCCTGGACTATGGCGATATCGAGCTGGAATCGAGCTTTCTGGTTCTCGGCCGCGACTGCGGCCGCACCCGCCGCGTCCTCACGCTCGGCTTTTTGATCCTCGGCGGCAAATATCCGGTCGTGGTCGACACGGGCTACCGCTCCAACCAGATCATGGAGACGCTGGGCATGCGCGGCCTGCAGTACCACGAGCACATGATCGAGAACCAGCTTGCCCGCCATGGCGTGCGCATGGGCGACGTGCGCTTCGTCTGCCACACCCATCTGCATATCGACCACGCCGGCAAGGACGATCTGTTTCCGATGAACACGACCGTCGTCCTGAACCGCAAGGAACTGGAATATTCGGTCTCCGGCCTGATGCATCCGCAATATCCGGCGCCCGACATCAAGCACCTGATCGACCGCCTGCACACCAAGAGCGCGCTGCGTTTCCTCGATCTGGAGATCACCGGGCCGATCGAGCTGATGCCCGGCGTCTATTGCGACGCCGCCAACGCCCACACCGAGGGCTCCATGAACATCATTGTCGAGACCGCCGACGGGATCGCCACCATCTGCGGCGACGTGATCTACGATTTCAACGACCAGATCGTCACGCCGTTCAACGAGATTCACGACTGGGAGCCGCGGACGACCGGCAACCACGGCACCAGCAAGCGGGCGGAGAAGGCCTCGATCAAGAAGCTGCTGAGCAATTCGCGCTATTTGCTGCCGGTGCACGACAGGCCGGCCAAGATCGAGGGCGGCATGGTCGTCGGCCGTCTGCACGATCAGGTCCCCGGCCCGATCGTGCAGTCGCTGCCCCCGCGCAACTGGTTTCCGGCCTGACGCGTTCGAAGGATCGACCGATGACGCATGTCACCTTGCGAAGCGAATTCGAGACCCTGATCGATCCCTATGCGCCGGTGGCGCAGGTCGGAACGGGCTTTGACTTCACGGAAGGCCCGATCTGGCATCCGCTCGATCATTACCTCCTGTTCTCTGACATGCCCGGCGACGTTCGGCGGCGTTGGGACGCGCGGCGCGGCGTGGCCGAGGTCAAGCGCCCGTCGAACAAATGCAACGGCATGACGTACGACGCCGAGCTCAATCTGATCGTCTGCGAGCACGCCACCTCGTCGCTGGTCCGCGAGCGGCCGGACGGCCGGCGCGAGGTGCTTGCCTCGCATTTCGGAGGCCAGGAGCTCAACAGTCCCAACGACGTCTGCGTGCACTCCTCGGGCGGAATCTATTTCTCGGATCCCTGGTACGGCCGCATGCCGGTCTATGGCGTCGAGCGGCCGCGGCAGCTTGGCTTCCAGGGCGTCTATCGTGTCATGCCCGGCGGCGAGCCGAAGCTCGTCGTCGACCGCAATCTGTTCGACCAGCCGAACGGACTGTGCTTCTCGCCCGACGAACAGCTGCTCTATGTCAACGACACCGTGCAGGCGCTGATCCGCGTGTTCGACGTCAACGCCGACGGCACGCTTTCGAATGCGCGGGTGTTCGCAAGTAGCATCAAGTCCGAGCTCGAGCCTGGCCTGCCCGACGGCATGAAGTGCGACCAGCACGGCAATGTCTGGGTCACCGCACCCGGCGGCGTTTGGGTCTACTCGCCACGCGGCGAACTGCTCGGCAAGGTTCGTGTACCCGAACTCGTCGCCAACCTCGCCTGGGGCGGGCCGGATTTCCGCACGCTCTATCTGACCTCGACGCATTCGGTCTATGCCATCCCAACCAAGGTGGGACCGCGCCACGAGCCCTATATGAGCGGCAGGCGCGGCGGCGGAGGCGCAAGCGCCGGCCCCGCGGCCGCAGCGCCCATCCTCACCGACGGCGAGATGCGGCTCGATCCGCAGCGCTGCGCCATGATCATCCAGGATCTTCAGAACGACGTCATCATGGATGGCGGCGCGTTCGACGGGTCAGGCGCGCCCGCTCACGCGAAGCAGCAGCATGTGGTCGAGAATGTCCGGCGTCTTGCCGAGGCCGCGCGGGCGCGCGGCGTCGCCATCATCCATGTCTGGTTCGTGGTCGAGCCCGGCGCCCCCGGCGTGACGCTGAACGCGCCGCTGTTCGAGGGTCTGGTCGACAGCAAGGCGATGGTACGCGGCAGCTGGGGCGCGGCGCCGGTCTCGGGCCTGGAGCCCCGGCCCGGCGATTTCGTCGTCGAGAAGATGCGGATGAGCGCCTGGGAGGGCACGCGGCTGGAGACGATCCTGAAGGCTACCGGCCGCGACATGATCATCAACACCGGCGCCTGGACCAACATGTCGGTCGAGCACACCGCGCGGACCGGTGCCGACAAGGGTTATTTCATGATCGTGCCGGAGGATTGCTGCTCGACCATGAATGCCGACTGGCACTCGGCCTCGATCAATTTTGCCATGCAGAACGTCGCCATCGTCACGCGGGCGGATGCCGTCATCAGAGCGCTGGGATGAGCGGTGGCAAAGCTCCTGCACCTCTCCTGCTCGCCGCGTCCCGACTCGGAGTCGAGCGCCGGCGCGCGCGTCTTCCTTGACGGATTTCGCCAGGTGCGTCCCGACTGGGACATCGACGTCATGGATCTCTGGCGGGAGCGGATGCCGGAGTTTGCGGGGCCGATTGTCGAGGCCAAATATGCGCGGATGAAGGCCCAGGCCTTCGACGACGCCCAGCGCGACAGCTTTGCCGAGGCCGAGCGCATGGCGACGCGCCTGTCGCTCGCCGAACGCGTGCTGATCTCGACGCCGATGTGGAATTTCGGCATCCCCTACAAGCTCAAGCAGTGGTTCGACATCATCGTGCAGCCCGGGCTTACCTTCCGGTACGACCCGGCGTCGGGATACCTCCCGCTGCTCAAGGACCGGCCGACCCTCGTCATTCTCGCCAGCGGCAGCGACTTCGTCACCGGCATGAACCGCGGCCGCACCGACATGGCGACACCCTATTTGCGCGAGGCGCTGCGCTTCATTGGCATCAGCGACGTGCGCTTCGTGCCGATCGGGCCGACCACCGGCCCGGCGGACCCGATCCTCACCGCGCGCGAGACGGCGTATCGACGCCTCCGGGAGATCGCCACATGGTTTTGATCGACTGGTGACGCGCCACGCTAGGCGATTGCGAACGGGGAGAGCGCTGCAGATTTCGCGGCGACGGCCGACAGGACCGTGCAGCGTAATCGCAACTTCCGCTTCAACGCTGCGGCGGAATCAGCGCACGCAGGATGTCCGGCTTCCAGGCCTGACGCGCGCTGTCGAAGGCCGCGAAATCATGGTCGAATTGCCAATAGGCCCATGACCAGCCAAGCCTGTCGGCGCTTCTCGCCATGAACGACAAATATCTCGCGCGGCTGTCGGATGGCGCGCGCTCGTACACCCCGAATTCGCCGAGATAGACGGGGCGCTTCTCCTTCTCCGCCCAGAGATTCATCTTCCCGAAGTCAGCAGCAGCCTTGGCTTCGTCGTCGGGACTGCCCCAATCCAGCGGCCCGATCCGCGAAAACGTCGGGGACCACGGTGCGCCCTGATGCGTGAATCGTATCGGCGCGTAATAGTGAAACGTGACAATCAGGTTCCTGTCGTCGGCCGGCAGAGCCAGGTCGTCGACGGGGATGTCGTCCGTATTGAGAACCGCGGCAATGACCGGCCGCGCCGGATTGGTGCGGCGGATGATTTCAAGACATTCGTTGAGGAGCGAATTCCAGTCGCCGGACGTCATTTGCCCGCCAGGCTCGTTCAGGACCTCGAAGACCAGCGCGGGATATTTTCCGGCATAGCGCTCGGCGATCTGCCGCCAGAATGCCCTGAGCTTCTCGCCGCATTCGGAAACGTCGCGTTGGCAGATATGGGTGTCGTGCTCGTCAACGATCGGAATGAGGTTTCTTGCAAGGACGTCCTCGATGACGGCATCGAGCCGCCTCAGAACGATCTCGTCCAGCACGTTCCCCGGGCCCATGAACTTGAAGCCGAAAATGTTGATCCTGACGTGCGAAAATCCGGCCTTCCTGATTGCCGTCAGATTGTCCAGGCGGAATGGCGCGTTCCGGCCGCCTTCCCAGATCCCGTCATAGCCGAGAATATTGATGCCGCGCCCCAATTTCGGCAGGTCACGGGAAGCAGCCTGCCCGGCCCCATTGGCATGGAAGCCAAACGACGCGAGGAAAAATGCCGTTGCCGCAAGATTGAAGCTTCTCGTCCAGCGAGCGCGGATGGCTCTCATCTTGCTTCCATTCGTTGAGACTAGAGATCGGTCTGCGGCACAGGCCTGCACGTCGCGAAGAAGAACGCCACCAGCAGCACCGACGTGAACATCGTCGAACGAAGGAACGTCGTCTCGGTAAAATTGGTCTGAAAGCTGAGAACGACAAATCCGATGATCAGCGCGCAGTGCGACCGGTCGATCGCGCGGACCGAAATCAGATGAAGAACCTTGTTCGAGAACAGCAGGACGCTCGCGGCGAAAAGCGTGTAGCCGAGAAACCCCGTCTCCATCAGGATCGCGATATAGCCGCTGTGATAATTGTCGAGCACCCAGCCATGGTTCTGCTCGAAATAGTCGTATATCGACGGGATGGTCCAGAAGCCGTTGATCCCGAAGCCGAGCAGTGGCGCGTCATCGAAATGGCTGATGGCGTAATGCCAGATGAACGTCCGCTCGGTCAAATCGACGGACGCGTCGCCGACATGGATCGCGTCATACCCCGTCGCGTAAAAATAGAAGATCAGCGCGCCGGCCAGCAAACACATGACGAACGGCAGGACCGCATAGAGTCTCATGCAGATGACCGACCACATCGAGGTCAACAGCAATGCGCATGCGGCCAGGGCAACGGCACCGGCGCCCCGCGATTCCGACGCGAGGACACATGTGGACGCCAGAAGGAAGGTCAGAAGGAAGGCCGGCCACCCTTGCCCCTTCATCTTCAGATAGCAGGCGAAGAACATCAGATACGCGCCGACGAAACCGAGGGTCTGCTTCGATTCATAGACGCCTTGCCATTGACCGTTATGCATCCAGCTGTGGTCTATCCCGATATCGGGTACGGCGAGCGCAACGAAGGCCGACGCGGCGACCAATATGAAAAGGCCCAACGCCGTGGCCCTGACAACCTCGTCCATGTCGATGCGCGTGATGAGACAGAAGGCACCGAAGGTCGTCATCGCGAGCGCCAGGCTCTTCATGATCGCGGCAGCATTCAGGCTGGTCCAGAACACGGAGATGACGGCGAAGGCGTAGAATGCGACCAGAACGATCAGATCGGGATTGAACTGCAAACGCAGCCGCGGACGCACGAATGCGCTGGCGTAGATCAGGACGCCCCACATCAGGACCGCGACAGCCTGCTGCAGATAGGTCAGCTCCGCCGGCAACAGCCCGGTGTTGAAGGTACCCATCGACGCGACGACGTTGATGGTGATCGAACAGCCAATCGCGGCCCTGGCAATCTTCTCAACGCCAACGCTGCGCGTCTTCCAGATCGCGCTCCCGGGAGCCCCGGAGTCCACCTCGGTCTGTAGGCTGGCCATGATTGACCTTCCTTAAACGCGGTTAATTATTTGCTAGCGCGGCCAGGTCTCCACATCGCAGCCTCCGCAGACGCGAAACCTTAAGACTTCGGTAACGATACGAACCCGGCTCAGTCCATTTGATGCAAATCGTACCACCTCGGTATCTCGACCGTCACTCCCCTGCTATAAGCCCTCAGCTCGATCGAGCACTCCCGAATTCCCTGGTCTCCCTGGTTACGCATGAACACGCCTGGCAACACGTTCGATATCGCCGTCGAGCCGGCATTCGACTTCCTGTCGGCGGACTATGCAGAGCTGTTCGACCACTCGGCCGCCACCGCGTTCCAGCATCCGCTCTGGCTGCACAGCCTCTACAGCAGGCTCGCGTCTCATGCGGGAGCAACTCCTCTGGTTGTCGTGGTTCGCCACCGCGCGACCGGCGCCCTTGCGATGGTGCTGCCCCTGCTCCGGATCCGGCGCGGTCCGATACGGACCGTCGAATTCGCAGATCTCCGCGTCTCCGACTATCTGGCGCCGGTTTGCAGTCCGACGGTGTTTTCCGAACTGCTCAGAGATGCGGAGGCATGCGCCGGGATTCGCCGCCTCGTTCGCCCTTTCGACCTGCTCCGCATGACCAAGCTGCCGGACGGGCGGCTGCCGATCGAGAACCTTCTGGCCGCGCCCCGCCGCGTCGCGATGGACACCAATGCCTACGCGACCGTTCTCGTCGCCCCATTCGAGCAATGGCGGGCCAGTGCGATGGATCGTTCCTATCAGAAGGAGCTCGCAAAGAAGTATCGGCAGCTCCAGAAGAAGGGCGCGCTGAGCTTCTCGTGCTGCAGCGACGGCGCCGCCGTCCTCGAGGCGCTGGACGTAATGAGGAAATTTCGCGGTCCGCGGTTCCAGTCGCAGGGCGACGGAGACCTGCTCCAGCGCCCCGAATATTACGACTTCTATTCCGACGTCGCGGTCCGTGGTCTCGGTTCCCTTGCGCGGCTCTATGCCATGAAGATGGATGGCGAGGTGATCGCCGCCGTGCTCGGGCTGCAGCAGCGCGACAGCTTCCTCGTCATCATGAGTGCCTTCGACATCGCCGGATACAAGAGCCAGTCCCTGGGTGCCCTGATGTTCGAGCAGGTGGCGAAGGACTGTATCGAGCGAGGGGATCAGATGCTCGACTTCACCATTGGCGACGAGCCATACAAGAAATTGTTCGGCGCGCAGCCCTCGCCGATGTGGGCGGTCACGCAGGCCGGCAGCACCACAGGCGCGATATCCCTGTTCGCACTGGAGCAGGCGCCCTGGCTCAAACTTGCCGCCAAGCGAATTTCGGAGTTCAGGCTCTCGCCGACCCGCACCTCGACGCCCACGCAGTGACCGGCGTGAGGCCCTGGAGGGCCGCGGCCCTCAGGCGCGCAGCGCGCTGCGGACCTGCGCGAGCCAGCCCGGCCGCATCTGATCGACCCGATGGGTGATGCTTCGCCGCAGGAAGTGCAACCGTCGCCGCACGTCCCAGCTGATATCGTTGCGGGACGTCAGCGCCTGGCGAAAGCGCGCCATCTTCAGTGACTGCTGGTCCGCGGCGATCTTGTCGCGATCGGAATAGAACTCCGATATCTTCTCCTTGCCCATGCCTTCGGTCGCAAGCCACCGCGGTGCATATTCGGTGCAGAGACGCTCGACGTCCACCAGCAGGCGGGCGACGCCCGTTCCGGCGGCGGGACAGTTGGTCTGAAACGCATCGCCGATCAGCACGACGCCGGGCTGGAGATGTCCTTCGGCGACGGACAGATCCATCACCCAGTTCTGTACCCGATCCGTCACGCGAAAATCGCCGAGATAGGGCTGCAATCCCGGCAGCAGCCGCAGGACTGTCGCTTCCGTGTCGCGCCGCAGATCACGCATGACCGGATCGGTCGGGTCGCGGAACATGAAGAGATTGGCCCGCATGCCGGCGGGTACCGGAAACAGGCTGAGATAATCGACGCCGTCGGAGGTGCGCTCGCCGTAACAGGTCAGCGCCTTGAAATCGAACGGCGTGCCGTCACGGCGCGCGATCGTGAAGCCGAACGAGACCGAGTGGCCTGCGGCCAGCACGCGCCGCCTGATGCCCAGCTTGTAGCCGAGGGCTCCGGCCATGCCCGTCGCCAGAACGACAAGACGCGCATTGAGGCGGCGCCCGGAGGCGAGCTCGATATGCTGGATGTCGTCGCTATAGGTGACTGCGGTGACCTCATCGACGATCAGACTGGACGGATCGGGTATCTGGCCGCGCGCCATGGCAACGAGACCGGCATAGGGAAGCCCGTAAGCCTGGCCGACGCTGACATCGACCACCTTGCCTTCCCTGACATTGAGCACCTGATCGTATGGACAAGCGACGCTCGCGAGGCCGCGGATGAAGCCCAGCCTGCGGAACATCTCCAGCTGATGGCCGCCGATCTTTTCGACCCGAAACTCGTCCGGATAGACCGCGCGCTTGTCCACCAGCGCGACGCGATGCCCTGCCCGCGCAAGGACAGCAGCCGCGAGCGAACCTGCAAGGCCACCTCCGACAATCGCGGCGTCCGCAACGATCGTCGTGGTCGCAGCTGCGGCGATCGGCTCAGTCACGGTGCTATCCGCCGTCATGGTCCAGGCTCCCACGGTTAACGGTGGTTCCATGTGCAATTATCCCGCCTGATGTCGCATCGCAGGACCGAACGCGATCATTTCCGTCGATCGAGGTTAACGAACCGAAGACTCGATCTGGCCGGACGATGTTTCGGCACGCGTCTTGCTCGGGATGTTCGACAAGAACCGGTGTTCGGCGACGCCACGGCGGAACGCATGGCTGCTTCTCGTCAGAGCGACATCACGTCGCTTTTCGACGAAGCCGGCCTGCGCTCTAACTGGGACAGCCGGAACGAAGGTGTCCCACCGTGACGCAGCGGATGTTTCGCCGACATCGGCCGCAACCAACAGGACTCCAGAGGCCCCATTAACACTCGCGGTTTTTCACCATGCTAGGCTGTCACCGCCATCGCAGCGCGTATCTCCAGGGGAAAGTCGTCCCTCAACGTCCATGATCGAATCCATCGTCCAGTTCCTGCGGCGCGACGTGACGCGCGGTGTTGTCGGGACCATCCTCCTCAAGGTTGGCAGCGGCGCGCTTGCGTTTGCGTTGTTCTCGCTGGCGGCGCGAACGATGTCGCCTGATGGATTCGGCATCTTTGCGACCTGGCTTTCCGTTGCCCAGATCGCAGCGGTCGTGGGGCTGGTCGGCCAGGAGTCGCTTCTGGTGCGATTTTTGAACGAGTATCAGGTCGAAGACAGGCCCGACCTCACCAAAGGCGTCCTCCTGTCGAGCTTCAAGATGACCTCCGTCGCGATGCTGATCGCGATCGCCGCGGTCGCGTTGGCCGCGAGCTTGAGGGGCGATTGGTGGCTGCTGATCCTTGCTCTCTCGGCCTACACGGCGGTGAATGCCGGACTGATGCTCGGCAGCCAGATCGCCCGCTCGCTGGTCAGCATTCTCATGGGCGAAGGAAACCGGGAGCTCTTCTGGCGGGTCATCGTCGTCCTGTTTCTGCTTGCCATGTTGTTCGGCCATCGGCAGCTCGATCCCGCCGAGTTGTTCGCCGTGATGACGATCGCCATGTCGGTGGGCCTTGTCGCGCAGGTCGTTGCCATTGCGCGAGCCCTGCCGGACTTGCGCAGCACAGCGGCGCGTTACGAGACCTCTCGCTGGAGAGCCAGCGCGCTTCATTTCTGGGTCGCGTCCATCCTGGAAGCGGCCAACCAGTATTTCGACGTCATCCTGGTCTACTGGATGCTGGATCCGGCGACCGCTGGAATCTATTTCGCCGCCTCGCGCCTGGCCAACATCTTCGCCATGCTGTCGGCGGCGCTGTACAGTTTCGGGGCGCGCCGGCTTCCTTCGCTGTACTTCAGCAAGAACCACCAGGAGTTTGGGCGAACGTTGCGGCTCATGGCGGAAGTGACCGCACTTTGCGTGGCCAGCGGACTTCTCCTGATCTGGATCGGCGGCCCCCATCTTCTCAACCTGTTCGGGCCTCATTTCGCCGCACAGCACTGGGTCCTGATCGTGCTCGCGATCGGCACGGCTTTCCAGGCGGCGGGCGGTCCATCCGCGGCGATCCTGCAGCTGACCGGCCATGAGCGCATCTATGTCCCCGTCGTCGCGGCGAACGTCGCACTGCGGCTGGTCGGATTTCTCGTCCTGATTCCCTGGCTCGGCGTGCTTGGCGCGGCGATCTCGGCGACCGTGTCGTTGGCGTTCGCGACCATCGCGCTCAACATCCTCTGTCGCCGGCGAACCGGAGTCGACCCTTCAATTCTCGTGCTTCTGCGCTTCTCGGCATCGAAACGCGGCGCCTTTGCGGTCCGCGGTGCCGACTCCGGCGATTAGGCGTCGATCAACCGGCCAGGCCCAACACTTCGCCCCGACGACGCGCCGCCGACGGATCGGGCGGGACACGATTGATGACGAGCCCGGTCGGCACGCTGCCAAAGCGGGACAGCGCCGCCATTGCCCTGCGCATTGCAGCGGAATCGACCGCGTCTTCGCAAGCGACCAGGACGACCAGATCAGCGTGAGCGGCGAGCGCCGCCGCCTCCGGCTGCAAGGCCAGCGAGGTGGCGTGGACGACGATCAGATCGAACTCCGAACGAATGTCATCCGCGGGCGACGCCTCGGGCCGCTTGCCGGCGCCCAGAAGCGCGTCGACGCTGCGAAAGTCCGCCGTGGTCATGCCGTCCGCCTGCTCCTTGACGAGGCTAACCGCGGCACCACCGAGGTCCGGCTCGACCCGGATCAGGACGCTCAACTTCCCCTTGTTCACCGCCCACCGGTTCAGCGACCGCGCGACGGTGTTGCCGCCGGCCCGCTTGCCGACCGACATCACGAGCGCGACCTTGCCCCGGGCTCCCGGCAATTTCTCCAGCCGGTCGAGCAGCGGGCGCAAATGTGGACTGAGATCGAGCGCAGCCGTCGCTGAGACCGGACCTTGCCAGATGTTTCGGGGCACATCGCCCGGCAGCAAGTCGGGAATGCGGGCCCACACGGGCGGGCGTGGCCACGACGCGGGCTGGCGCGGAGCCGGATCGGGGGCACGAACGTCTTCGACGGGCTTGTCCGATCGGCGTCCCGTAGCGGCAACGACCGCCGTCGATGTCAGCAGCGAGCCGATCGCGAGCGCGGCAAGCAGCAAGGGCAGCGGCGGAAGGGTCGAGCGAAGCGGCGGAATGGCGGACGACGCAATCTTGGTCTGGGAGCTCTGCAGGAGACGCTGCTCGTTCGTCGTCTTCGAGCGCGACAGGAATTGTTCGTAGATGTTTCTGTTCGCCTCGGCGTCGCGCTGCAACTCCTGGAGCCTGACCAGAGCCTGACCGTCGACCAGGAGCTGCGATTCAGCCGCCTTCATCTGGCCTTCGAGGGCCTTCTGCTGTTCGCGCTGGGCCTCGTACTCCGACTTTGCGGTGTCGATGCTCTTGGCCCGCTCGACCTCGATCTGCCTGTTGAGATCGTTCAGCTGGCTGTAGGACATGACGAGGTCGGGATGGCGATCGCCGAACACCGCGCGCTTCTGCGCGATTTGATCATTGAGCGCCGACCGCTGCGCGCGCAGCGCGCTCAGGAGATCCTGCTTGGCCGGACCCTCGACATTCGCCTTGACGTCGCGCTGCGCCTGCTCGTAGCGGGCTTTGGCCTCTTCGGCCCGGGCGCGCGCGGCGGCGACCTGCTGCGACAGCTCGGTCACGCGCAATTGCTGGGTCGTGGAATCCTTGCCGGCGTTGACGATCCTGTGCTCGAGCTTGAACGTGGCCACGGCGTCCTCTGACGCCCTCAACCGGTCGTTCAATGTCTTGAGCCGGCCACTGAGCCAGTCGGCCGCCTCGTCGGTCGCATCGGTGCGGTTGCGACTCTGGCTCGAGACGAACGCCTCGGCTATCGCGTTCGCATAATAGGCCGCCCGCTCCGGCCGGTTCGACGTGAAGCGGATGGCGATGACGTAAGTGAGCCCGCGGCGGGAAATGTCGAGACGGTTGCGGAACCTCTCGAGCAGGCGCGCGGGGTCGGTATGTCCCCCGGAAATGTCCTCGTCATCCCGAATCTTGAGCTGCTCGATCAGCGGCTTGAGAAAGCCGTCGGACTTCGCCACTTCGACCAGGCTTTGCAGCGCGGCGCTATCCTGCCCTATGCCCGGCAGAACGTCCTGATCCGCGGTCACGCGTTGTTCGCGGGGATCGACGACGACCAGCGCGGTCGCCGCAAATCGAACCGGGATCACCAGCAGAACGATGACGCCGAGGGCGAAGATCGCAAGAGCGAGCGCCAGGATACGGCGAGCATTGTCCCGAATGAAGGAGAGCGCGCCTGCGGCGGTGAGCACACCGCCAAGGCGGGCTGCGGCTCCGCCAGCCTCACCGTTCGACGCATCTTGAGTCTGCCACGACGCGGAGACACCGGTCGATCCGGAACTTGTCGGGTCTGCGCGGCGACCGAACGTCATGGACTTTACTCGGATTCAACTGGCAAGCACTGTTCAGTGGCCTGCGCCACCGTAAATATCTATGGTTAATCCGCGGTTACCCGCCTCCGCGCGAAGATGAACAATTGGTTAACGCGCTCGCTTCGCTCCGTCCGCAAACCGCTGCCATTCTCCTGTGAACGATGCTGTTCCGGCGGACAGGGCATTAACTCCGTTTGTTGCTAGCCGGTGTCCGCGCGACGCTCGCATGATAGGTACGGCGTTAAGAAGGTGAACGTTTCATTAGCGGGTCGGGATCCGTGCTGCATTACCAGCCAGGCGCAGAACTGGGCGAGGCACCGAAGCTGCCGTCGACCGCGGCAGCACTCGCAAGTCGGGGCAGCGGCCGACGAAAGCCGCACGTGCTTCTCGTCCAGACGCAAGCCGAGAATGCGGGCGCCCAGGAGATTTCCAGGCTACTCGGCGCCGGCCTGACCGCGCGCGGCTATCGGGTCACCAATCTGTTCTTCTTCCGCAAATCGGATTCATTCGACGAGCCGCCCGATACGCTCTACTGCGCATCGCGCCGGCCGGGACATCCACTGGCCCTGCTGCAAATGCTGTGGACGCTCGGCCGTCATATCAGGACCACCAGGCCCGACGCCGTTCTGACCTTTCAGCATTTCGGCAACGTCATCGGCGCGGGCGTGTCTCGCCTCGTCTGCCGCGCGCCCGTCATCGCCAATCAGGTGTCGTCCGCACTGTCGATGAGCTGGCCGATCCGCACGGCCGACATCGTCATGGGCAGCCTCGGCTTCTTCGACCGCATCACGCTGAACTCGCTGGACATGCAGCGCGAATATTCGCGCTACCCTGCGGCCTACCGGTCGCGCATGGTGCATGTCCCGCACGGCTTCGACGACAAGGCCCTCACCCTGCCGAAGGAAGCTGCGCGACAGAAGTTCAATCTTCCGCCGGACCGCATATTGCTTGGCTGCGCAGCCAGGCTGCACCCGCACAAGCGGCTCGATGCAGCGATACGCCTGCTGCCGGATCAACCGTCCTGGCATCTCGCACTGGCCGGCCAGGGTGCCGACGAGGTTCGGCTAAGGCAGCTGGCGGATGATTTGAAAGTCTCGGACAGACTGCATCTGCTCGGGGAAATCACCCCGCGCCAGATGGCCGACTTTCTCGCCTGCCTGGACGTGTTCGTATTTCCGACACAAGCCGAGACTTTCGGCCTCGCCGCGGTCGAAGCCGCAAACGCCGGCGTTCCCTCCGTCGTCACCGATCTTCCCGTCCTGCGCGAGGTGCTGTCCTTCGAAGGCAAACCGACAGCACTGTTCGTGGATGCCTCCGATCATGCGAAGCTGTCGGCCGCCGTCTCGAAGCTCCTGACCGACCAAACCCTGCGCGACGAACTGCGACAAAACGCCAAAGGCCTGAGGTTGCGGTATTCGGTGGACTCCATGGTTGAGGAATACGTTCGAATTCTCGGCCAAGTCATTTGACCTGATCCGCTGGAATAGATTGGCTCGACATGATCATCGAGTTTCGCTGTGAACGTGAGCATGCGCGGCGGTGGATGCACCGCGAGACGCTGTCGGTCGACGGGCGGGACGTTCCGGTCCAGATCGCCTGGACGGCGACGGCGGAGTCACGGCCTGCGGGTCTCGACGCGCTGTTCGCGCTCGAACGCATGGTGTTGCACGAGGGCAAACCCGGCGGTGCCGACGGGCTGAAGATCATTCCCAAGCGGACGCAGGCTCGCACCGGCACGGCCGACGTGATCGTCGATTTCACAGGCGGCGCGCGCGATCGGGACTGCTCGGCTTCGCTGTATCTGCGCCCGCTGTTCAACGGAGCGGCAGGAGAAAACGCCGCGCTCTCCGCCATTCTTGCCGGCGACATGCCGGTGATCGACATCGTCAACGAGATCGACGGCGCCGTCCTCGATCGCGGCCACCCGTCGGGAGAAACTGCAGCCGGCCTGAGCGGCGCCCTCGAAACGGTCATGGCGCGAACCCTGACCATGGTGGCGGCAATCCTGTCGGGACGGCCGCGCATTCTGCCACAGCTGTCGCGTCCTGCCGGCGCCACGAACCGACGTGGACCTGTTGGCTACGTCGTGCGCGGCCTCGCCGTCTCGATCGCCAAGGAGATCTATCGCCTCTGCTGCTACGCCCCGCATTGGCATATCGGATGGCGCTTCAATGACGGCGCAGGCGTCTGGCAGACCGGAGATCTCTCCGGGCCCCGCTGGAACGTTCTGGGAGATCCCGGAAACCACTTCTACGCCGATCCCTTTCCCGTCACCTGGCGTGGACGAACGTTCGTCTTTTTTGAAGATCTCGATCACCGGGTCGGCAAGGGAATCATTTCAGCGATCGAGTTCGGTGACACCGGGCCAGTCGGCGACGTCATGCCTGTGCTGGAAGAGCCCTGGCACCTGTCCTATCCGTTCCTGATCGAGGACGACGGCGAGTTGTGGATGATCCCGGAGAGCTCGATCAACGGGGACGTCGCCCTCTACAAATGCGTTCGGTTTCCGGACCAATGGGAGCGGCATGCGACGCTGCTTTCGGGCCTGGAGCTCGCCGACGCGACGATCACGCGGCACAACGGCCTGAACTACCTGTTTGGCGCCTGGCGCGACGGGGCCGGCGGCTATTCGGATTCGCTTGCGATCTACTACGCCGACCACCTGCTCGGCCCCTGGCTGCCTCATGCCAGCAACCCGGTCCTGATCGATCGCGCGAGTACGCGACCGGCCGGGAATTTCGTCACCATCAACGAAAGACTGTGGCGCCCGGTCCAGAATTGTGCCGACGGATACGGCGCGGCGCTCGCCCTGGCGGAGGTCATCGAACTGTCGCCCACGACATTCAAGCAGATCGTCCGCCACTCTCTGAAGCCGGGACCCGCATGGCCCGGCCGAAAGCTGCACACCCTGAACCGCTGCGGCCGGCTGGAGGTGATCGACGGATCGCGTGTTCAGCCGAAGACGAGCGCCTTTGCGCGTCAATTTCCGTCGCCGGCTTTGCCGCCCCGGACCCGTCCCTCCACAGCCAGTTGAAACAAGTTCCGCGAACGGCGCATCCCTCGTCTGAGCACGAGCGATCTGCAATTCGAGCGGGATTCGTGGCAGACAGGAGCGAGCGACGCCGGTCATTGCCACGACCGGCCGCTCGGAGACTCCATGGTCAACAACACAAGCTCGACACATCGGCCGTTCGATCCCCGCAGCAAATGGGCCGAACTGTCCCAGGCGGAACGCAGCGCCGCCTATGACAACAATGCGGCGGTCAAGAACAGCCCTGCCCTGATCGCCGAGCGCAACGAAGCTTCCAGCCGGCTGCGCGGTACGCTGAAGTCCCATCTCGATTTGCCTTACGGCGAGCGGGCGAACAACAAGATCGATCTCTACCCCGCCGCAAAGCCCGATGCGCCCTGCTTGGTGTTCGTGCATGGCGGCTATTGGCAGCGCAATTCGCGTGAACTGTTCGCCATGCTGGTCGAAGGCGTTGCCGCACATGGCTGGTCGGTTGCGATTCCCGGCTATTCGCTGGCGCCTGAAGTGTCCCTCACCGACATCGTCGCCGAAATCCCGCGCGCGCTCGACTGGCTCGCCGCGCATGGCGCATCCTATGGCATCGGCGGGCCGATCGTGCTGTCGGGCTGGTCCGCCGGCGCCCATCTCGTGGCGATGGCGCTGGACCATCCGCGCGTCCATGCGGGGCTTGCGATATCAGGCGTCTACGATCTGGCGCCGATCCGCGATACCGGCCTCAACAGCGCGCTGAAGCTGACGGACGAAGAAATCGCCAAGCTCTCGCCGCTTCGCCTCCCCGTGACACAGAAGCGGCTCGACATCGCCTATGGCAGCAACGAACTCCCCGCCCTGGTGCTGGATTCAATCAACCTTCATGAGAAGCGAGCGGCCGCGCAGGCGCCCGGCAAGCTCATTCCGGTCGCAGGCGCCGACCATTTCACCATCCTCGAGGCGCTGCGTCGGCCGGACGGCGCTCTGGTGGAGGCTGCACGCCGGTTGCTGGACTAAAAACGCGAAAACAACCCCATGCACAGTAGAACGCCGTTGTTTCCAAAGGCAAAATCTACGACGCGGATCGTTTTGACTCGTCGGGCAAAACAGGGGCATGATGCCATCATCGCCCCGATCGCCGCTCAGGCTCTTCAACCCAGATTTGCTCTCCCGTGACCTTGACCGGATAGAGCCGCAATGGCGGACTTGGCCAGCCCGCTGTAATCGCCCCGTCGCGCAAATCGAATGATGCGGCATGGCGCGGGCACTGCAGCCGCCCCGCTGTCACCTGTCCAAGACCAAGATCGGCCTGTTCGTGGGGGCAGGCACGGTCGCACGCGACGACATCGCCCTCGCTCCAGATCACAAGCATATCGCGCCCGGCAACGCGGACGATCGTCTCTGCCTTCAGGCGACCGAGGTCACAGACCGGAATCCATCCGGGCTCGTCCGAACGGACAACCGGATCAACCACCGAGATAGGCCTTCCGCACATGCTCGTTCTCGATCAGCTCGGTGCCGGCTCCGGACAGAACGATGCGGCCGTTCTCGAGCAGATAGGCGTGGTCGCACATCTCGAGCGCGGCGAACGCGTTCTGCTCGACCAGCAGTACCGTGGTGCCGGCATCGCGAATGCCACGGATGATCGCAAAGGTGCGCTCGACGATGTTGGGGGCAAGGCCGAGCGAAGGCTCGTCGAACATTATCAGCCGCGGCCGCGACATCAGCGCACGCCCGATCGCGAGCATCTGCTGCTCGCCACCGGACAGCGTGCCCGCCGCCTGCCGGCGCCGCTCGGCGAGCCGCGGAAATTCCGTATAGATGCGATCGCGATCGGCCGCGATCTCGCCTGAACCGCGACGGAGGTAAGCCCCCATGTCGAGGTTTTCCTCGACGCTCATGTGCGGAAACACGCGCCGCCCTTCCGGACAATGCGCGATCCCGCTCGCCAGCACGCGCGGGGGCCTCGCCCCGGTGATGTCGATGCCCTCGAACCGCATTTGGCCTGCGCGCGGCGGCACGAGGCCGGAAATCGCGCGCAGCGTCGTGCTCTTGCCGGCACCGTTGGCCCCGATCAACGCGACGAGTTGCCCGGCCTTCACGTCGAGCGAGATGCCGCGCAGCGCGGTGACGCCGCCATAGCCGCACACCATGTCGCGGATCTCAAGCACGCGCCGCTCCATGTCCGAGATAGGCCTCGATCACGGCGGGATCGTTGCGGATCACGTCCGGCGCTCCCTCGGCGATGATGCGGCCGTAGTTGAGCACCACGATGCGGTCCGAGACGGTCATCACCATCGGCATGTCGTGCTCGACCAGAAGGATCGTGATGCCGCGACCGCGGATGTCGCGAATGAGCTCGACGAACCGGTGGGTTTCCGAGGCATTCATGCCCGAGACGGGTTCGTCGAGCAGCAGCATCGAGGGTTCCGCCGCGAGCGCCAGCGCAACGCCGACCAGGCGCTGCTCGCCGTAGGAGAGCGAGCCGGCCGCATCGTGGGCACGGCGTTCGAGACCGACCCATTCGATCAGCTCGCTTGCCCGCTGCCGCAGCCTGCGCTCCGAGGCGCGCGCGCCCGGCAGCCCGAGGATGGCGTCGAGCAGCCGGACCCGGCCCTGACGATGCAGGCCGATCAGGAGATTGTCGTAGACGGTGTCATTGGGAAACACACTGGTGCGCTGGAAGGTGCGGATCAGGCCGAGATCGGCGATCTCGTGCGGCTTCAATCCGGTAAGCGTCGTGCCCTGATAGGTGACACGGCCTGCGCTCGGCGTCAGGAAACCGGTCATGACGTTGAAGGTCGTGGTCTTGCCGGCGCCGTTCGGTCCGATCAGGCTGACGATCTCGCCCTCGCCCACGGTGAAACTCATGTCGGAGATCGCGACGAGCCCGCCGAAACGGACCGCGACCTGCTCGATCGTCATGGCAACGCTGCGTGCCGTCATCACGCCCGCTCCTTGACGGCGGTTTCAGTGAGCGCCACCGGCGCCAGCGCCGTCGTGCCGCTCCGTCTCCGGCGAAATCGCTGCGCGAGCGACGGCACGATGCCGCGCGGCAGCACGAACAGGATGGCGATCAGCACGCCGCCATAGGCGATCCACTGCGCCTCCGGCGCCATCACCGGACGCAGCGCGACCGGCAGCAGCCCGAAGATCAGACCGCCGACGACGGGCCCCGCCAGCGAGCCCTTGCCGCCGCTGATGACCATGATCACCATGGTGACGGTGTTGATGAAGGCAAACACTTCAGGATCGATGATCCGGATATAGTGCGCATAGAGGCTGCCGGCGGCGCCAGCGATCGCGGCGGAAATCACCGCCGCCAGCGTCAGCGTCTTGGTCACGTCGATGCCGACGGAGACCGCCAGCGTCTCATTCTCCATCAATCCGCGCATGGCGCGGCCGAAATGGGAATGAACGAGACGCGTGATCAGAAGATAGGCGGTGAGAGCCACGACCAGCACGAGATAGTAGTTCTGCATCTTGGTGCGCAGCGTCAGCTCACCGAAGCCGGGCAACGGCAGTGCGATGGAGGGAATATTGGTCAGCGCCAGCGGGCCTTGCGTCAGTTCGACCCAGTTCAACGCGACCAGCCGGACGACTTCGGCGAAGGAGATCGTGACAATGACGAAATAGGCGCCGCGAACGCGGAACGAGAGCAGCCCGACGAAATAACCGCACAGCCCGGCGATGAGGATCGCGAGCACGAAGCCCACAATGGGCGGCCACGGCGTGTGAACAAGGCGCAGGTCTCCGGGCAGCCCGATGTCGAAACCGAGCGATGTCAGCGCGCTGACATAGGCGCCGATGCCGAAGAAGGCGATGTGGCCGAGGCTGAGCTGCCCGGTGAAGCCGAGCAGGAGATTGAGGCTCATCGCGCCGATGACGAAGATTCCGGTCGTGATCAGCGCGTTGAGGAGATAGGGATCGCGCAGCCAGAGCGGCACCGAGGCAAGGGCCGCGACGGCGAGAATGGTGAGGGCTATTCTCATCCGACGCGCTCCGCGCGCGCGAACAGGCCGGTCGGCTTGAAGATGAGAACCGCGATGATGATCACGAAGCCCATCGCGTCGCGATAGCCTGATGAGACGTAGCCCGCGCCGAGCTCCTCGGCGAGCGCCAGGATGAAGCCGCCGATCACCGCACCCGTGATGTTGCCGAGACCGCCGAGGATGACGATGGCGAAGGCCTTGACGGCGGCAAGATCCCCCATTTGCGGGAAGATCACGTAGACCGGGCCGAGCAGAGCCCCCGCCGCGGCGGCAAGGCTGGAGCCGATCGCGAAGGTCGAGGTGTAGATCATGTCGACATTGACGCCCATCAGCGAGGCCGTGTCGTGGTCCTGGAACGTCGCCCGCATCGCGCGGCCGAGGCTCGTCCTGTTGATCAGGAGATACGTCACCAGGATCAGCAGTGCCGCGGCGGCAAGCACGAACAGCCGCAGCCAGGACACGGAGACAGGTCCGAGCACCAGGGGCGCCTCGGGAAACGGCGTCGCCACCGATTTGGCGACCCCGCCCCAGATCCACAGCGTGCCCGACTGCATCGCGATCCAGGCTCCGATCATGACCAGCATCGTGGTGTCGATGTCGGAGCCGCGCAGGGGCCGCAGCAATGTCAGCTCGATAGCTGCCCCCAACAGCCATCCGGCCAGCACGGCGACGGGCAGCGCAAGGAAGAAGTTCAGCCCGAGCTGCTGCACCACGATAAACATGATGTAGGCGCCGAACGTGTAGAGCACGCCGTGCGTGAAATTCACGACGTTCATGATGCCGAAGATCAACGTCAGCCCGATCCCGAGCAGCGCATAGGTGCCGCCGAGCACAAGCATGTTGACCAGATGCTGGAGAAACTCGCTCAAAGCCGTTTCCGTATGACCCGCAATGCGGCGAGAGCGGCGGTGCGCCGCCCTCGCCCGCGAAGAAACGCGTTAGAGCGTCTTCATCCCGACCTTGCCGTCGTTGATCTCGATGAGATAGACGTTCGGCTGGCTCTGCCCGCTCTCCTTGCCCTCGGGGCCGGACTTGCGGAACACGATGTCGCCGTTCAGCCCCTTGATGTTGATATCCCAGAGCGCCGCCTTGATCGCGGCCGGCTCGGCCTTGCCCGCCTTCTCGATCGCGGCCGCCGCGGTGCGGATGCCGTCATAGCCGCGGAAGCTCTCGGTGCAGCCGGCGAACTCGAAGCCGCGCTTCTTCCATTCCGTGATGAAGTAGTTGGTCGCTTCCGGGTTCGGCGTCTTGTCCGGGAACCAGGGCAGGAAGGTGGTCAGATGCATGGTGCCGTTGGCGGCTGCCCCGGCTTGCGCGATGATCTGGTCCGGGTTCTGCGAGCCGCCGGTGGTGATGATGCGCTTCTTCAGGCCCAGCGCAGCAGCCTGCTTGAAGATCAGCGTCAACTGGTCGACGGCGGTCGTGACGATGACCGTCTCGGACTCCGAGCTCTTGATTTTGGACAGCTGCGCGCTCATGTCCTGCGCGCCCTGGTCCATCGTCTCGACGAGGCCGATGCTGATGCCCTTGTCCTTCATCATCTTGCTGAAGTCCTCGGCGGTGCCGCGGCCCCAGTCATTGTTGATGACGAGGAAGTCGACCTTCTTCAGGGCGAGCTTGTCGACGATGCCCTTGAACGCCGCGGCCTCGACCGCCGAGGGCGGCGAGATGCGGAAGATGAAGGGATTTCCGGTCGTCGTGATCTTGCCCGAGGACGAGGTCTCCACCACCATCGGCGTCTCGTATTCCATCAGCTTCGGCATCACCGCGAGCGTCAGGCTCGAGCCCCAGGCGCCCATCAGCACCGGCACCTTGTCGCTGGTGATGAGCTTCTCCGCGACGGCGGCGGCTTCCGTCGGGTTGCTCTTGTTGTCCTCGATCACCAGTTCGATCTTCTTGCCCAAAATGCCGCCCTTGGCGTTGATCTCGTCGGCGGCGATCTTGGCGCCGTTGACGACGTAGGTGCCGGAGGCCGCGAACGCGCCGGTGAGCGGTTCGTTGACGCCGATCTTGATGGTCTGCGCCTGTACGGCGCCGCCGACCAGGGCCGTCGCCAGCGCGATTGTCCCGACCAGTCCGAGTGCTCGTGTCATGTTGTCTCTCCAAATCCAACGCTGTTGATCGTTATGCCAGTCCAGGCTTCGTCACTCCGCGGCGCGAGCGCGCCGATCATTCCGCGCCACCTTTTCCGGTGAAGACGCGGCCAAACATGCGCGCGAGCCGAGCGCGCAAAACGTCTGATGCAAGCGACCAGAAGCTGAGCTCCGCGGGGGCGGCCTGCCCCGACGGCGCGCCCGACATGTGGCGGTCGAGATTTCCCGCGAACTCAGCGACCAGGCGTCTGGCGAGATCGCGCACGAGGCCCGGCCGGCCGACCTGCGCCAGCATGCCCGTGAGCGTGTAGCCGATCGACAGGTCGACGGAGGTCGCCGCGCCGCCATCGAGCGGGATCAGGCGATAGCGGATTTCGCCTTGCGTCGCCGAATGGCTGCGCTGGTCGGTGCCGATGCCGACAATGCGGCCGGAGAGCGTCGCGGGATCGCGTTCGACGCGCGCGGCCCCCTCGAAGCTTGCTGCGATCGGCCCGAGCCTGACGCGAATCACGCCTTCGACACGCTCGGGCCTTGGCGGCGCCGTGAGCGATACGCCGGGAAGGCAGGCTGCAATACCCGCGATATCATCGAACATCGCGAACACTTTCGCCGGTAGATACGGCAGCGAGAAGCGCTGATCGAGAACGGTCGCTGGCGTGAAGTCGGGAATTCTGCCCGGTGCAGCACTCTCTGACACCGGCGCTAACGCCTGTCGCGTAGGCTGCAGCGACTGCCGATCTTGATCGGGTGCGGCTCGCCCCGATCCGGCGGGGCCGAGACTGGTCCGGCCACCGTCGGCCTGCGGCGCAATGTTGCGCGCACGCCTCGCCCCGATCACGGACTGCACGGCGCGCACGATGCCGACATAGCCGGTGCAGCGGCAGAGATTGCCGCTGAGGCCGACGCGAATGCGCCGTTCGTCGGCGTCAGGCAGGCGCAACACCAGGTCGCGCGCGGAGACCAGCATGCCGGGCGTGCAATAGCCGCATTGCAGCGCGTGCTCCCGGGTGAAGGCGGCGCGCAACTCGGTCGTGACCTCGTCCTCGTCGAGGCCCTCGATCGTGGTGATGTCGGCGCCTTCGCAGGCCACCGCATAGGTGATGCAGGAGCGCGCCGGCACGCCGTCGAGCAGCACGGTGCAGGCGCCGCAGACGCCATGCTCGCAGCCGAGATGGGTGCCGGTGAGATCGAGCTTTTCGCGCACGAAATCGGCAAGGCTGGTGCGCGGCTCGGCCGAGACCTCCACCGCACGCCGGTTGACCTGAAGCGAGACCGTGTTCATGCCGCGGCCTCCAGGACGGCGCGCTTCAACACGCTGACATGGATATGGCGCTGCGCGGCATCGTCGATGCCGGCCTTCATCAGAAGAGCGTCGACGACGCGGATGTCGAAACGCTGCTTGTAGTCGGCCGCAATCCGGCCGCCGAACAACCCGGCGGCATCGGTCACGACGATCGGCGCCGTATCGATCGCACCGATCACGATGCGCGCGGTGGCGGTGGCCGGGTCGACCAGGACCGCACCAATGGCATGGGCGAACTCGCCGGTCTTGCGGCAGCTCTTGGCATAGCCCCAATGCGCGGAGGCCGCGCGGGCCGGCACGTGAATCGCCTCGACGATTTCGCCGGCGTGCAACGCCGATTCCAGCGCACCGACGACAAACGCCTCGATCGCCATCGTGCGCGCACCGGCAAGACTGCGCAGTGTCACCTGCGCACCTAGGGCCGCGAGCGCGGAAATCCAGTCCGCGGCGGGATCGGCATGGCTGAGCGAGCCGCCGATCGTGCCGCGGTTGCGCACGGCGCGATACGCGATGTTGGCCGCGACGCCGCGCATCGCGCCACGCGTCACGTCGGCGGTGCGGCCGTCCTCGATATCGGCATGGGTGACCAGGGCACCCAGCACGAGCTCGCCGCCGGACACCACCGCGCGCTTGAGCTCGGCAAGCCCGGAGATGTCGACGATCAGCTCCGGCTGCACCAACCGCAGATTGAGCATGGGCCCAAGCGACTGGCCGCCGGCGATGATCTTCGCCGATCCGCCTGCCGCTGCCAGCATCGACAGCGCCGAATTGAGATCGCGCGGGCGTTCGTAAGCGAAGGGCGCCGGTTTCATGCCGCGCTCCTCTCAGTCGCGCGAGCGGCCAGTACGGCCGCGACGACGCGATGCGGCGTGATCGGCGACTGCATCAGCTCGACACCGAGTGGCCGCAGCGCGTCGTTGACGGCATTGGCGATCGCGGCCGGCGGCGCGATGGCACCGCCCTCGCCGATGCCCTTCACGCCGAACTGCGTATAGGGCGACGGCGTCTCCATGTGATCGAGGCGCGCCGCCGGAACCTCGGTCGCGCCGGGAAGCAGATAGTCGGCCAGCGTCGTCGCTAGCGGCTGGCCGGAGGCGTCGAACGGCATCTCCTCGTAGAGCGCGGTGCCGATGCCCTGCGCGAGACCGCCATAGATCTGGCCGTCGACCACCAGCGGATTGACCAGCACGCCGCCGTCCTCGACGATCACGTAGTCGAGGATTTCCACCTCGCCCAGATCAGGATCGACCGCGACGACGGCCGCATGCGCGGCGTAGCTGAACGTCCCGCTGTCGCGCACGGGCTTGTAGCCCTGCGTCACCTCGAGCCCGCCGGGATCGACATCGGCCGGCAGATCCTGCGGGCGGCGATACCAGGTGTGGGCGATCGCCCGGAGGCTGACGCTGCCATTGACGCCGCGCACCTCGCCATTCTGCAACACGACCGATGCCGGATCATGCTGCAACAGTTTGGCACCGATGCGCCTCGCACGTTCGCCGAGCTCGCGGCAGGCGGTTGCCACCGCGCCGCCCGCCATCACCATCGAGCGCGAGCCCCAGGTGCCGGTCGAATAGGGCGTCATCGCGGTGTCGCCGAGGATGATGCGGATCTTTGCGACGTCTATTCCCAGCATTTCATGCGCGACCTGGGCGAGCGTCGTCTCCATGCCCTGCCCATGCGAATGCACGCCGACACGCAGCTCGAGACCGCCATCCGGCGTCAGCCGTGCCGATGCCTGCTCGTGGCCCGGCACCATCGGGATGCCCCAGCCGGAATAGACGGAGGTGCCGTGCGCCGCCTGCTCGCAATAGATGGAGACGCCGACGCCGATGCGGCGGCTATCTGCCCCGCCCTGCTTTTGCTTCGCGCGGATGGCGTCGACATCGATCGCGGCGAGCGCGCGGCGCATCGCTTCCGGATAATCGCCGCTGTCAAAATGCTTCCTGGTGATGTTGTCGAACGGCATCTGTTCGGGGCGCACCAGATTGCGCAGTCGCACCTCGCCGGGCTCGAGCCCGGCCTCCACCGCGACGAGGTCGAGCATCAATTCCAGCGCAAAGCAGACGCCGGTGCGCGCGACGCCCCGGTAGGGCAGGATCGGACATTTGTTGGTGGCAACCGAAAAGGTGCGGCAGCGATAGGCCGGCATCTTGTACGGACCGGGCAGGATACTCGCGACCTGCGCGGCCTCGAGACAGGCGGAGAACGGATAGGACGAGTAGGCGCCGGAATCGACCGTCGCCTCGCAATCGATGCCGCGCAAGGTCCCGTCGCTGTTAGCATAGACCGTGATCTTGTAATGATGCTCGCGGCAATTGGAGCTGGCGACGAGATGCTCGCGGCGATCCTCGGTCCAGCGCACGGGGTGGCCGCGTTGCATGGTCAGCCAGGACAGGCAGACCTCTTCAGGCAGCAGAATGCCCTTGTGGCCAAAACCGCCGCCGACATCGGGCGAGATGACGCGGATCTGGCCCTCCTCCATGCCCAAGCATTCGGCAAGGCCGCTGCGCGTGATGTGCGGCATCTGAGCCGCCGAATGCAGCGTGAGCTGGTCGAGCCGGCGGTCGAAGGTCGCGACCACGCCGCGGCCTTCCAGCGGCGACATGCATTGCCGCGCGGTCGAGATCTCGCGCGTCACCTTGATCGGCGCATCGAGCGCGGCGGAGATATCGACCTCAAAGTTGGTCTCGAGGAAAACGTTGTCGCCCCAATGCTCGTGCACCAGCCCCGAACCGGGCTCGCGCGCCTTCAGCATGTCATAGACCGCGGGCAGCTCCTCCAGATCCAGCGTCACGGAGGCCGCGATGTCCTCGGCCTCAGCCCGCGTCGGCGCAAGACACATGGCGACGAGCTCGCCGACCTGGCGCACCTTGCCGGTGGCGAGCACCGGCTGCTCCGAGATCTTGAAGCCCGGCAATCCAGATACCGCGCGGATTGGCTTGATGCCGACGAGGTCCGCCGCCGTGAAGACGCTGCCACGATGGCGCTCGGGCACGTGGATGGCGCGGATGCGTGCGTGCGCCAGCGGGCTGCGCACGAAGGCGACGTCCTGAAGGCCGCTAAGCCTGATGTCCGCGACGAACTGGCCGCGGCCGCGCATCAGGCGGTCGTCCTCCTTCCGCGGCAGGCGCACGCCGACGCCCTGCCCGGACCTTCCAGAAGGAAACTCTCGCTCGTTGCGCAACTCCGCGCCCTCCTTCACCGCCCGGCCTTACGCCGCGACGGCCTGCGGCAGGATCGGGGCGACCGCGTCGAAGCGCGTGCCGGCACGCAGGCAGAAGGCCGGCTGCAGCAGGCGCTCGGCGATCACCTCGTTGTTCTCGTTGTCCTTCAGGATGAAGCGCCCCTTCTTCTCCGAGAGCACGGAGACGTCGGCATCCATGCCGACCTTGAGCGCGCCGATCTCCGCGCTGCGGCCGAGCATCTTGGCCGGATTGGCGGTGACCATCGGCACCACCTGCTCGAGCGACAGGCCGAGCGCCATCATCGAGCTCATCGCCTGGACCAGGCTGAACTTGGCCTGCCCCGCGAAGGGATGGTTCTCCTCGTCCTCGTGCTCGTCGGGCGTTCCGGCCGGCGCGGGCACATGGGTGTTGTAGCCGTGGATGTCGGCGCCGAGCGTGGTCGGAATGATGCCGGCGGCGATCGCCTTCTTCGCAAGCCGGTACGAGAAATGGCTGCCGTGGCCGACATCGACCTTCAGGCCGCGATCGAGCGCCGCCTGGATCACCGGATGCACCTCGCCCTCGCGGTTGACGAAGCCGCCGGGGTGGCGCGTGAACGGATGAGCGAGAACGTCGCCTTCGCGCAAGAGCGGGATCACACGCGTGAGGATGGTGTCGGCATCTTCGCCATTGGCGCCGCTCTCGGGCAGGCCCCAGAGCTGGCCGAAATGGACATAGACAGGCAGATCGGCGCGCTTGCCGATCTCCGCCGCCATCTCGATGACGCGGATGCCCCAGCGCGCGAAGCCGCCGATCTCGGCATGGGCCTTGATGCCGCGCACGATGTCGAGATTGGCCGTCGCCGCCTTGACGGTCGCATCGATGTCGACGCCGTCGGGGCTATAGAGCTGCGGATAATAATGTCCTTCCAGTCCGCCGACGAGATAGGCCGACAAGAAGGCGTAGACGCGCGAGGCCGAGGGCTCGGCGATGAAATGACGAAAGCCGGGCAGCGTCATGCAGGACGGGCCGCCCTGATCGACCAACGTCGTCACGCCCGACTGCACGCCGACCATGTCGGGGTTCATGCCGAAGCGGCCGGAGACATATTGATAGACATGGGCGTGGGTGTCGATTAGCCCCGGCAGCACCAGCTTGCCGCCGACGTCGACGACCTCCTTGGCGCTGGTCGGCAGGATATCCGCCGCGACCGCTGCGATCTTGCCGCCCCGGATGGCGACGTCCTTGATGCCGTCCACGCCCGAGGCCGGACAGATCACGCGACCGCCTCGCAGCAGAAGGTCGAAGCTGGCAGTAACTGACATGACGCTCTCCTCGGTCCCGCGCAGGCGGTTGCTCCGCCCCGGATTACGAAGCATGCTTCGCATTTTAATACGAAGTATGCTTCGTATTTTGACAAAAGCAAGCATCATGCCATGATCAGGCGGTGGCAGCCGCGTTCGAATCGAGCTAAGCGCGAGGGAGTTTTTGGGTTGGGAGAGCGTGCATTGCGGCAAGCACAGAAGCGTCGCAGCGGGGGCAAGCACCGCCCCTGGCCATTGTCGCAACGTCCCGGCTATCTGATCCGGCGGCTGCACCAGATTCACGTCGCGCTGTTTCAGGAAGCGTGCGGCGCGTTCGAGGTCACGCCGCTGCAATACAGCCTGCTCTCGGCGCTAGCCGTGCGCGAAACCGCCGATCAGACCACTTTGGCGGCCGATATCGCCCTCGATCGGACCACGACGACCGGTGCGCTGAAGCGGCTCGCTGCACGGAACCTGGTCGAGCGCGCCATCAACAAGGACGATCGCCGCGCGCGCCTGTGCCGATTGACGCCTGAAGGCGCCGCGCTTCTGGTCAAGATCGAAGGCGCGGCGCGACGGGCGCACCGTGCGACGCTCGGCGATTTGAGCGAGCGGGAACAGGCGCTCTTCATCGAAATGATGCAGCGCATCGTGGCCGGCAACCCAAGTCGCGACAGCGCCGCTTCCCTATTCGATTAGAAGCGGCTGCTGCGCTTTTGGGTGGGGCTGCTTAATTTATCATCGTACCGCTGCACGACCGTGCAACGTCTTTTGCCTCCCGCCCGCAAGCGCGCGGAGGAGATCAGCGTCTCGCGGGCACGGTGGCGAACCCGCGCGTGAGTTCAGGGCACGCTTGAATTTCCAATGACAATCCGGCGCAAACCTCATTGCATCCGGCATCGGCGCACGCCCTGCTCCGGCGGTTGCGCAACCGATGGCACGATTTATGCTGCAACGATGCGAAGCGTGCTTCGTATTGGGGGATGTCATGACGGATTCCGAACTTCGCGCTGATATTCACAGCATCGAGCCAATTCCCGATGCGGACCGGGACTCGACCGGACCGCAGCAGATGTGGATCTGGGCCGGCGCCAACATCGCGCCGGTCAACTGGGCGCTCGGCGCGCTCGGGATCATCCTGAAGCTTGGGCTGATGGAGACGATCGCGGTCATCGTGCTCGGGAACATCGTCGGCTGCGCGATCTTCGCAACCTTCACCGTGATGGGGCACAAGACCGGCGTCAACCAGATGGTGCTGAGCCGGTCCGCGTTCGGCGTCCGCGGCGCCTACCTGCCCAGCATCCTGATGTTCGTGATGACGCTCGGCTGGATCGGCGTGAACACCTACTTCCCGGTGAAGGTTTCGATCGGAATCCTTGGCCAGTTCGGCGTGCCCGACACCTGGCTGATCGAGATCGTCATCATCACGCTGGTGATGGCGGCGCAGGTCCTGATCGGCGTGTACGGTTTCTACGCGATCCGCACCTTCGAGAAATACACGGTGCCGCCCACCATCGCCATCATGGTGCTGATGAGCGTGCTGGCCTGGACGCGCCCCGGCGTCGTCAACTGGAGCCTCACGACCTCGCTGCCGCCGGGCGCGCATCTGGCGATGCTGACGCTGCTGATGACCGCGATCGGCGTCGGCTGGGGCATTTCCTGGGTCACCTGGGCCTCCGACTATTCGCGCTTCGTGCCGAAAAGCGTGCCGTCGAAATCCGTCTTCTGGTACAGCTATGTCGGCATGTTCGTGCCGACGGTCTGGCTCGGCATCCTCGGCGCGACCATCGCCTCGACCACGCTGGACACCGATCCCGCAAAAATGGTCAGCGCGGTGTTCGGCGGGCCGGTCAGCATCCTCGTTTTGCTGATGGTGCTGCACGGCCCGATCGCGACCAACATCCTCAACGTCTACTCGGCGACGCTGGCGGCGCTGAGCGCGGGGCTGAAGTTCTCGCGCTTCTGGCTCACCGTCATCGTTGGCGTCGCCGGCTATCTGGTCACGCTGTACTTCATCTTCGCGCCGTCCTTCGCCAAGGCGTTCGACAACTGGATGATCAGCCTCTTGTTGTGGATGAGCCCGTGGGCCGGCGTGGTGCTCGCGGACTTCTTCCTCAAGCGGAAGGGCAAGATCGACGTCGCCGAGCTCTATCGCTCGCCGGAGACCAGCGCCTATGGCGACATCAACTGGGCCGGCATGATCGCGTTCTTCGCCGGCCTTGTCGCCGGATGGCTGGTGGAAGACGGCCTGGTCGGCGCGCTTCAGGGGCCGGTCTCGATCAACCTCCTGGGCGGAGCCGATCTGAGCTGGCTTTTCGGGATCGGGGTCTCGGGGCTGGTCTATCTGGCGCTGGGCAAGCACGTCACGTCGCCCTCCTCGATCGTTGCGAGCAGCGCAGGCCGGTGAAGGCATGGACCACATTCTGCGATCCACTCCTGGAAACGTCCAGTGGGGACTCTGGGACGGACGGCTGAAGCCGGTGCTCCGGATCGCATCCGGAGACCGCGTGACCATCGAGACGCTCTCGGGCGAGCCGGACGACCTGCCCGATCCGTCGCTCGGTTTTGATGTCGTGCCCGGACATGCGGAGGTGCTCGCAAGCGCCTTCCGCGGTCCGGGGCCGCACCTTCTCACCGGGCCTGTCTACATCGAGGGCGCCGAGCCCGGCGACGTCCTCGAAGTGCGCGTGCTGAGCATCGAGCTGCGCTGCAATTGGGGCTGGAATCTCCAGGTCCCGACGCTCGGCACTCTCCCTGAGGATTTCCCCGAGTTCCGCCGCATCCACATTCCGCTGGACCGCGCGCGCAACGTCGCAAAGCTCCCCTGGGGCCAGGAGCTGCCGCTCGCCCCCTTCTTCGGCAATTTCGGCGTCGCGCCGCCGCTCGCCTGGGGCCGGCTGTCCTCGAAGGAGCCGCGGGCCTTCGGCGGCAACATGGACAACAAGGAGTTAGGTGCCGGCAGCACGCTCTATTTTCCGGTCTTCGTGCCGGGCGCGCTGTTCTCCGCCGGCGACGGCCACGCGCTCCAGGGCGACGGCGAAGTCTGCCTGACCGCGATCGAGGCGGCGCTCACCGGCACCTTCGAATTCCACGTCCGCCGCGATCTCCGCCTCACCTCGCCCCGCGCCGAGACGGCGTCCGACTGGATCACCATGGGCTTTGACGAGGATCTCGACGACGCGGCCAAGGCCGCGCTGCGCGACATGATCGCGCTGATCCGCGAGCACAGCGGCCTCGGCGCACAGGATGCCTATACGCTCTGCTCGATCGCCGCGGACCTGCGGGTCACGCAGATGGTCGACGGCAACAAGGGCATTCACTGCGTGTTGGCGAAATCCCGCATGCCATGCCTCTAAACTTATGGTGCCTCTAGTGCCTCGTCGAGGTGGCACGCCACCCACTGCTCGGGTCCAGTCGTCCGAAGCACCGGCTCTTCCGTGCGACAACGGTCGAACACGTATGGACAACGGGTGTGGAAGCGGCATCCGCTCGGCGGATTGATCGGGCTCGGCACGTCGCCGCCGAGGATGATCGGGTTGCGCTGGGCGCCCGGCTCGGGCAGCGGCACCGCTGAGAGCAGCGCCTTGGTGTAGGGATGCCTCGGCGCGGCAAAGATCTCCCGGCGCGGCGCGACCTCGACGATCTTGCCGAGATACATCACCGCGACGCGATGGGTCATGTGCTCGACGATGGCGAGGTCATGGCTGATGAACAGCAGCGCGAGGCCGAATTTCTGCTGGAGGTCCTGGAGCAGATTGACGATCTGCGCCTTGACCGAGACGTCGAGCGCGGAGACCGCCTCGTCGCAGACGATCAGCTCTGGCTCGGCCGCCAGCGCCCGCGCGATCCCGATGCGCTGGCGCTGACCGCCGGAGAATTCGTGCGGCCGGCGGTTCAGCGCCTCGCGCGGCAGGCGCACGGTGTCCATCAGAGACGTGACGCGCACCTCGAGATCTTCCGCGGATTTGGCGAGGCCGAAATTGCGGATCGGCTCCGCGAGAATGTCGCGCACGCGCATGCGCGGATTGAGGCTGGAGAACGGATCCTGGAACACGACCTGCACGCGCCGGCGCATCTGGCGCATCGTGGCCGGCGCGGCATCGTCGATGCGCTGGCCGTCGAGGATCACCTGCCCCGAAGTGATGTCGAACAGCCGCAGGATGGCGCGGCCGACCGTCGATTTGCCGCAGCCGGACTCCCCGACCAGCGACAGCGTCTCGCCGCGCGCGATCTCGAATGACACGCCGTCGACCGCATACACCCATTCGGACTTGCGGACGAACAGGCCCTTGTTGACCGGAAAATGCTTCTTGAGGTCGTTGACCTGGAGCAGAGGAGGACTCATGCCGCGACCGCTCCCTTCGCCGCGTAGTGACAGGCCGCAACATGGCGCGGGCCCTTCTCCTCGAGCCCCGGCGCATATTGGCGGCAGAGATCGGTCGCGAGCGCGCAGCGTCCGGCGAAGACGCAGCCGGTGATCGGCTTGCGCAGGTCGGGGACCTGCCCGGGAATCTCGGCCAGCCGTCTCGCGGTGCCCGTCAGCGACGAACCAAGCCGCGGCACGGCGCCGAGCAAACCTTGCGTATAGGGATGCCGGGGCGAGCGAAACAGCTCGGCGACCGGCGCCTCCTCGACCTTGCGGCCAGCATACATGACCATGACGCGCTCGGCGATCTCGGCAACGACGCCAAGATCGTGCGTGATCAGGATGATCGCAGCACCGACCCGGCTCTTGAGGTCGAGCATCAGCTTGAGGATTTGCGCCTGGATGGTCACGTCGAGCGCCGTGGTCGGCTCGTCCGCGATCAGAAGTTTTGGATTGCACGCCAGCGCAACGGCGATCATCACGCGCTGGCGCATGCCGCCGGAGAGCTGGTGCGGATATTCGCGCACGCGCCGCTTCGGCTCGGGAATGCCGACCAGCGTCAGCATCTCGATCGCGTGCGCCTCGGCGGCCTGCTTGTCCAGGCCCTGGTGGATCATCAGCGTCTCGCGGATCTGGCGGCCGACGGTCAGGACCGGATTGAGGCTCGTCATCGGTTCCTGGAAGATCATCGAGATGTCGTTGCCGCGGATGGCGCGCATCTCGCGGTCGGACAGCTTGAGGAGGTCCCTGCCCGCAAAGCGGATGCTGCCTGCGATCTTGCCCGGCGGCTCCGGGATCAGCCGCATCAGCGACATCGAGGTCACCGACTTGCCGCAGCCGGATTCGCCGACGATGGCGAGCGTCTCGCCCTCGTTGACATGGAAGGACACGCCGTCGACCGCGCGGTTGATGCCGCTGGGCGTACGGAAGTGGGCCTGAAGGTCTTCGACTTCGAGCAGCGCCATCGTGATCAGCCTCGCAACATCAGAGGCTCTTGGCCATGCGCGGATCGAGCGCATCGCGAAGGCCGTCGCCGAGCAGATTCACGGCGAGCACGGTGACGGACAGGAAGGCCGCCGGAAAGAACACGATATAGGGCTTGACTTGCCACAGCGCGCGGCCCTCGGCCATGATGTTGCCCCAAGACGGAATGGTGGGCGGCGTACCCGCACCGATGAAGGACAGGATCGCCTCCGTGATCATGGCGCTGGCGCAAATGTAGGTCGCCTGGACCAGCATGGGCGCGAGCGTGTTGGGAAGGATATGGCGCAGGATGATCATCGGCGTGCGCGTGCCGCAGGCCACCGCCGCATCCACATAGGGCTGCTCGCGCAGCGACAGCACCACGCTGCGGACGAGGCGCGAGACGCGCGGGATCTCGGCGATGGTGATGGCCAGGATGACGTTGCCGACGCTGCCGCGGGTCAAGGCCATCAGCGCGATCGCCAGCAGGATCGGCGGGATCGACATCAAGCCGTCCATGAAGCGCATTAGGATGCCGTCGGCCCAGCGGATGAAGCCGGAGACGATGCCGATGGCAAGGCCCACCGCAGACGCGAACATCGCAACCGACAGGCCGACCGTGAGCGAGACCCGCGCGCCGAAGAGCACGCGCGAATAGATGTCGCGGCCGAGCACGTCGGTGCCGAACCAGTAGTCCGCCGACGGCGCGCGCGTGCGCTTGGCTGGCGCGAGCGCGGTCGGATCGACCGTTCCGAGATAAGGCGCGAAGATCGCGATCAGGACCAGCGTCAGCAGCAGCGCACCGCCGATGGCGACCGTCGGATGACCGCGCAGGAAGCCGATGAAGCCGCGCCGGATCTTGACCGGCCGAAGGATCTCCGGCAGTTGCGGCGCGAGGACTAGACCGGCCGGGAGCGATTGCGGGTTGACGGTGGTGTCGGTCAATAGCGAATCCTCGGGTCAACGAGCGTATAGATGACGTCGATCATCAAATTGACGAGGACGTAGACGAAGCTGAACAGCAGCACGATCCCCTGGATGACGGGATAGTCGCGGCGCAGGATCGCATCGATCGTGAGCCGGCCGAGGCCGGGAATCGCAAACACGCTTTCCGTGACGACGGCACCGCCGATCAGGAGCGCGATGCCGATCCCGATCACGGTGACGATCGGCACCGCCGCGTTCTTCAGCGCGTGAACAAACAGGATGCCGCCCTGCCCGAGGCCCTTGGCCCGCGCGGTGCGGATATAGTCCTGCTGCAGCACTTCGAGCATGGTGGCGCGGGTGATGCGCGCGATCAGCGCGATGTAGACACAGCCCAGCGCGACCGCCGGCAAGATCAAGTTCTCCAGCCAGGGCCAAAAGCCCTGGGCAAGCGGCGTGTAGCCCTGCACCGGCAGCCATTCCAGTTCGAGCGCGAAGATGTAGGCAAGCATGTAGCCGACCACGAAGACGGGCAGCGAGAAGCCGAACACGGCAAAGCCCATGATGACGCGGTCGATCAGGCTGCCGGCTTTCCACGCCGCCACCACGCCGAGCGGCACCGCGACCACGATGGTGAGCAGCAGCGTGACGATCATCAGCGACAGCGTCGGTCCGAGACGCTGCCCGATCATCGTCGAGACCGGCAGATTGGTGAAGATCGAGGTGCCGAGATCGCCGTGCAGGATGCGCCAGACCCAGCTTCCGAACTGGATCAGGAACGGCCGGTCGAGACCGAGGCTCTGGCGGATTCGCTCCACATCCTCCGGGCTCGCCTGATCGCCCGCGATCACCACGGCCGGATCACCCGGCGCGATGTAAAGCAGGCTGAACACGAACAGCGCGACGATTGCCATCACCGGCAAGGTCGCGACGATGCGACGGAGGATGTAGGAGAGCATCTGGCCTCAGCGCGCGATCATGCGGATTTCGACACGCCCCAGAAGAACGGCAGCGGCCCCTTGGTAATGCCGGAGACGTTCTTGCGCCACGCGGTGTAGCTCAGGAAGAAGCCGGTCGGCGCGTAGACGACGTCATCGAGCGCCGCCTTGTTGAGGCGGCCGATGGCGGCTTTCTCCTCATCGAGGTTCTTGGCCTCGAACCAGGACGCGACCTCCTTTTCGGTGCCGGGGCTGGTGGGCCAGCCGAACCAGGCCTTGTCGCCGTTGGCGCGAATGGCGGTGTACGGCGCAGGGTTGATGCAGTCCGCGCCCGCATGCCAGGTGTGGAACATGTTCCAGCCGCCCTGTCCCGGCGGCGTCTTCTGTGCACGGCGCGAGCCGACCGTGCCCCAGTCGGTCGCGACGAAATCGACATTCATGCCGAGCTTCTTCAGGAGGTCCGCGGTCACGTCGCCCTGCGCCTTGGTGATCGGCTGGTCCTGCGCCACGAGGCACGTCACGGGCTGGCCGGAATAACCGCTCTCGGCGAGCAGCTTCTTGGCTGCGTCGAGATCGCGCTTGCCCTTCAGGATCTCGCCGCCCGCCTCGGAATAGAGCGGCGTATCCGGCGTGAAATAGCCGGGCAGCGGCTTCCACAACGCGGTGTCGTCGCCGACGATCGCGCGCATGTAGTCTTCCTGACTCATTGCCATCAGCACCGCGCGCCGCGCCCGCACGTCGTTGAAGGGCGGATACAGGAAGTTCATGCGGAACGAGCCGACATTGCCGAGGGGATCGCCAATGTCGACGCTGATGTTCTTGTTCTTCTTCAGGACCGGAACGAGGTCGGCGATCGGGCTTTCCCACCAGTCGACCTCGCCGTTCTGCAAGGCGGCGGCCGCGGTCGCCGGATCCGGCATCACGATCCATTCGATGCGGTCAACCATGATCTGCTTGCCGCCGGCCAGCCACGACGCTTTCTCCTGCCGCGGCGCGTAGTCGGCGAACTTCTCGAACACCGCCTTCGCGCCGGGCACCCATTCGCCCTTGGCGAACTTCATCGGCCCGGAGCCGACATAGTCGGTGATCTGCTTGAACGGATCGGTCTGCGCGATGCGCTCCGGCATGATGAAGGCGCACGGCGAGTTGTTCTTGGCCAGCGCGTAGAGCAGCTTCGGGAAGGGCTGCTTGAGCACCCATTTGAAGGTGCGATCGTCGACGGCCGTCAGCTCCTGCTGAAGCGCCTTGATCATGAGCCCCATCGGATCTCGCGCCGACCAGCGCGTAAGGCTCGCGACGACGTCCTTGCTCAGCACCGGCTCGCCGTCATGGAACTTGAGCCCCGGCCGCAATTTGAACGTCCAGGTCGTACCGTCGTCGGTGACTTCCTCGGACTCCACCATCTGGCGTTGCGGCTGGAGCGAGGAATCGATGCCGTAAAGCGTGTCCCAGACCAGCGCCGCAGCGTTGCGCACGACATATTGCGTGCCCCAGATCGGATCGAAATTGGCGAGATTGGCCTGCGGCACGAAGCGCAGGGTGCGCGCCGCGGCACCCTGGGCGATCGCCGGGGCCGAAAGGCCGCCCGTCAATGCCAGGCCGCTTGCGCCAGCCAGTCCCTTCAATACGGTCCTGCGATCCATGAAGTCCTCCCAGTAATGCCGTGATGCCGGCCAATCATTGGCCAAGAGCAGTGAAACCGAAGCCCATTGGCGTGCAAATGGTATGCCAGTAACCAGGCCTTCGCCAGCGGGATCTCATCGTCACTTTTGGTCGATCGAGACCTCAAAGCGCCGCCGCCAGCGTCGGCCCGATCTCGATATGCGGGATCGCCTCGACCAGCTTGCGCGTGTAGTCGGTCTTCGGATTGTCGAACAGCGCCCGGCTCTCGCCCTGTTCGACGATGCCGCCATTGCGCAGCACGATGGTGCGATCACAGAGCATGCGCACCACGTTGAGATCGTGGCTGACGAACAGCAGCGCGATGTCGTTCTCGCGGCGCAAGCGATCGAGCAATTGCAGCACCACCGCCTGCACGGAGACGTCGAGTGCGGCGGTCGGCTCGTCCAGCACCAGAAGCCGGGGCCGGCAGGCGATGGCGCGGGCGATGCCGACGCGGGCCTTCTGGCCGCCGGAGAGCTGGTGCGGGAAGCGCGGCAAGAGATCGAGCGGCAGCCCCACGCGCTCCGCGCATTCCTCGACCCGCGCGCGTAGCGCGTCGCCCGCCCGCATGCCGTCGAGCCGCATCAGCGGATGGGCGATGCAGTCGAAGGCGGTGAAGCGCGGGTTGAGGCTCTCGTTCGGGTCCTGGAAGACCATCTGAATGTCTTTGCGCAAGGACGAGCGGTGAAAATCACGCGATGCCACATGACCGATCGACTGCCCGTCGAACACGATGTCGCCTTCGCTCGGATCGATCAGGCGGCAGATCATCCGCGACGTCGTGCTCTTGCCCGAGCCGGACTCGCCGACGAGACCGACGCTCTCGCCGCCGGCCATCGTCATCGAGAAATCCGCGACCGCCGCGGAGCCCTGATCGAAACGCTTGGCAAGCTTGCGCACTTCCAGCAGCGGCGGCGTACCGTGCGCGGGCTCCTGCCTCGGCATGTTGACAACCGCCGCGTAGCCTTCCCGCTCCTCCTCCGTCACGAGATCCTCGATCCGGGACGTCGCGGTCGGCGATGCCGCAACGAGGCGCCTGGTGTAGGCGTGCTGCGGCGTGGTGAAGAGAGTCCTGGGACTGGCCTCCTCGACGATGCGTCCGCGCTCCATCACCGCGATGCGACGGCAGTAGCGCGCCGCGAGCCCGAGATCGTGCGTGATCAGGATCGTCGCCATGCCGCGCGCGGCGGCGATGTCCGCCAGAAGATCCATCACCACCTTCTGCGTGGTGACGTCGAGGCCGGTGGTCGGCTCGTCGGCAATCAGCAGTGCGGGATTGCAGGAGATCGCGATCGCGATCATCACGCGCTGGCACATGCCGCCGGAGAGCTCGTGCGGATAGGCGTTCATCCGCACCTCGGGGTCGCGGATCTGGACCGCGCGCAGCAGCTCCAGCGCCTCGGCGCGCGCGGCGTCCTTCGAGATGCGCTTGTGGGTGAGGATCGCGTCTGCGATCTGCAAGCCGATCGCCCGGATCGGATTGAGCGCCGCACGCGGGTTCTGGAAGATCATGGACATCGCGGCGCCCTGGAGCTGACGGAGATCGTCGCCCCGGAGTTTTGTCACATCCTGCCCGCGAAACAGGATCTTGCCGCCGGTGACGCGGCCGGCGGCATCGAGCAGCCTTGTCGTTGCGAACCCCGTAACCGACTTGCCCGAGCCGCTCTCGCCGACGAGGCCGAGCATCTCGCCGGCTTCGACGGTGAGCGTGACCCCGCGCACGGCCTCGACCATGCCGCGCCGCGTCGAGAACGAGACGTGGAGGTCGTCGATCCTGAGCAGTTCCTTGCTCATGTGCGCATGCGGGGATCGAGAATGTCCCGCATCCCGTCACCGAGGAGATTGAAGCAGAGCACGGCCAGCATCAGCGCAAGGCCGGGGAAGGCCACCAGCCACCACCGTCCGGTCGAGATGAAGCGCGCGCCTTCCGCGACCATGATGCCCCATTCCGGCGTCGGCGGCTTGACACCAAGGCCGATGAAGGACAGGCCCGCCGCATTCAGAATGGCCCAGCCGAGATTGAGCGAGATCTGCACCGCCATCGCCGGCAGGATATTCGGCAACAAAAACCGCAGCACCACCGAAAAGTGGCTCTCGCCGCAGGCGCGCGCGGCCTCGACCCAGCCGACATTGCGCCGGACGTTGACCTCGGCCCGCGCGAAGCGAATGTAAAAGGGAAGATTGATGATCGCGGTTGCAATCACGATGTTCTCGATCCGGTTGCCGAGCGCCGCGACCATCGCCATCGCCAGCACGAACAGCGGAAAGGCCATCATCACGTCGACGAAGCGGCCGACGCCCCGGTCGAGCCTGCCGCCGGCATAACCGCAGAACGAGCCGACAACGGCACCGATCACGAAGGAGATGCCGACCGCGGAGACCGCGATAGCAAGGTCGAGCCGCGCCGCGATCACGAGGCGGCTGAACACGTCGCGCCCGAGCTGGTCGGTGCCGGCAATGTGCGCCGCGCTTGGCGGCAGCAGCGCTTCCGAGACATTGGAGACCACGGGATCATAGGGCACGATCCAGGGGCCGAAGATCGCGAGGAGGACGAACAGAAGGACGCCGGCCGCGGCGACGGCCGTAAGCGGATTGCCGCGCAGGATCCAGACCGAATGGCGGAGGGTTGCGCTGGTCATTCGATCGACACCCTGGGATCGGCGATGCCGTAGCAGACATCGACCACGAGATTGACCAGCACAAAGAGGCTGGCCATCAGGAGCACGAAGCCCTGCACCGGCGCATAGTCGGAGGACAAGAGCGCATCGAGCGCGTAGGAAGCAACGCCCGGCCAGGAGAACACCTTCTCCACCAGGACATTGGCGCCCAGCATGGTCGAGAATACGATGCCGGCGATGGTGATGACGGGGAGAATCGCATTGCGCAGCGCATAGGTGACGACCACCTTGCGCCACGACAGCCCGACAGAGCGCGCGGTGCGCACGAAATCGCTGCCGAGCGAAACCAGCATCGAGGCGCGCGTGATCCGCGCCAGCGGCGCGATCACGAACAGGGCCATGCTCACCGCCGGCAGGACCAGCTGCTTGCAAGCTGCCCACCAGCCTTCAAAATCTCCTGCGAGCAGGAAATCGATCGAGAGGAAGCCGGTGCGCTGCGGCGGCAGCGAGGTGAAGACGTCAATCCGGCCCGTGGGATCGGGCGCGAGCCCGAGCAGGTAGTAGAAGACGTAGATCAGCAGCAGGCCCGACACGAAGGTCGGCACGCAGACGCCGAGCGCGCAGAACAGCCGCACGCCGTGATCGACGATCGACCCCGGCCGCAGCGCCGCGACGACGCCGAGCGGCACCGCCGCGATCAGCGCGATCAGCAGCGCGGTGAAGGTGAGCTCGAGCGAGGCCGGCAGCCGCTCGCGCAGATCCTTCAGCACCGGCTGCCCCGTCATCATGGAGCGGCCGAGATTGCCGTGGCCGATGTCGGAGAGATAGAACACGAGCTGCTCCGGCACCGACCTGTTGAGCCCCATCTGCTTGCGGATCTGCTCGATCTCCTCCTTGCCGGCGTTGGGCCCCGAGGCAAAGAACACCGCGGGGTCGCCGGGCAGGACGCGCATTAGAAGAAAGGTGAAGACCAGCACGCCGAACAGCGCCGGCAGCGACGACAGAAGCCGCCTGCCCGCCCGGATCATCGTTGCGCCAAGACCGGTCATCACCTTTCAGAGCCTCCCTTGTTTGCCGATCTCACTTGCGGCTGACGTCGCGGTAATCCACCTGGCGGTGGAACTCGTAGGTATAGCCCTCGATCGACGACGCCATCACCGCGTCCTGGTTCGGCTGCCACAGCGGAATCTGCGGCATCTCGCTGAAATGGATCGCGTTGAGCTTGCGGCCGTCGTCGTCGTACTTGGCCTTGTCCGGCTCGAAGCGGGCTTCCTGCGCGATCGCGGCGAGCTCGGGATTGTTGATGGAGCTGTAGTTCCAGCGCTGATTGCCGGTATAGAAGTTGCGGTAGAAATAATCGGTCGACGGCAGCCAGGCGACGATGCCTTCGGTGAAGAACGGCAGCTTCTTCTCGTTGATCTGCGTCGACATCTGCGCATCCGGCAGCTTCTGAATGTCGACCTTGATCCCGATCTTCGCAAGCGATTCCTTCACCAGCGACGCCATCGGCTCGGCCGTCGAGGCCTGGCCGACATTGAAGCTGAAGGTGGTCGAAAAACCTTCGGGAAGGCCGGCGGCCTTGAGATACTCGCGGGCCTTGTCGAGATCGGTCTTCACCGGCGCCTGGAACGGATAGATGCCGTTCACAGGCTTGCCGTCCGGCCAGCTCGCGCCGAACAGCGGCGCGCCGCGGCCGAACAGCGCAGCCTTGAACATGTCGTCATAGGGCAGCGCGAAGGCAATGGCGCGGCGGACGTTGACGTTGTCGAAGGGCGGGATCTGGTTGTTCATCGAGACGAAGGTGATCGCATTGTACTGCGGCGTCGAGATCACCTTGAGCTTGCCCTTGGCCTCGAGCGACTGCACGTCGCTCGCCTGGAGATCGACGACGATGTCGGCATCGCCGCGCTCGACCAGGTTGGCGCGGGTCGCCGGCTCCGGCACCGACTGCACGATCACACGCTTGAAGAAGGCGGGCTTGTTGGCCGAGCCGCGGTTCCAGGACTCGTCACGCTTGAGGATCACCTGCTCACCCGGCTTGAAAGTCTCGACCACGTAGGCACCGCTGCCGGCGGTGTGCTCCTTCAGCCAGGCGGTGGCCCAGGGATCATCCGCGGTCGCGTGCTCCTTGGCGACCTTCGAGTTGATGATCATGGGATAGACGGTCGCCAAATTCGGCAGCGCGAGCTTGTCGGGCTTTGGCAGCGTCACCTCGATGGTGAGGGGATCGATCACCTTGAACTGATCGGCCGACGTCAAGGAGCCGGTCAGGAGCTGCGCCTTGCCGAGGATCGGCGCGGTGACGCAGCGATCGAGCGACCATTTCACATCGTCGGCCGTAACAGGCGAGCCGTCCTGGAACTTGGCGTCCTTGCGCAGGCGGAAGGTGAGCTTCAGCCCGTCGGGACTGACGTCGTAGGATTCGGCGAGCTCGCCGGTGATCGTGTCGAGATCGAACACCCATTTGCCGTTGAGCTGCTTGCGGCCGAACGCCACCAGCCGGTCGTAAGTGCTCATGCTCAGCGCGAAGGACTCGCGCGTCGAGCCGGGGATGTTGGGATCGAGCGTGTTGACGGATGCGCCGGTCACATAGCGCAGCGTTTCCGCCCTGGTTTGGGCCTGCGAGGGCGCGCTCGCGATGAGCAGAAGCGCGACAGTGGCAAGCATCGAGGACGCCGGCCTGAAAGACACAAAACGCATTCGTTTTTCCCTGAATTTCGACAAGAACGCCAGCAAGGCAGGTTAAGAAACAAGCAAGTTGCGCGCCAGTCTCACGGGTCGCGCGTGGGGACGCTTCGTCGCGGCGGCGCATGGATGATCATCGCGATTCCCCCGTCTTTCGCGCCGGCCGCGTGACCACGGCCTGCGGCACGTCATAGGCGCTGAGCGAAGCCCAGTGCCGCGCGATATCGGCACGAAACAGGCCGCGCGTCAGGCCGTGGACCAGCTTCGGGACGGCCGTCGTCATCGCGTTGATCGACGATCCCGACGGACCGAAGCTCATGGTGGAGGCGATGGCGAAGAGATGGATGTCGGAAATCCAGGGCGTCTCGCCTGCCACACGCTCGGTGAAGGCGTAATCGTCGGCGAGATAGGGAAAGCGGCCGAGCCGTTCGTTGCGCTCGCTCGAAGGCGGCTGATAGCGGTCGGCCCAGGTCGCGATGTTGCCGGCGAATGCAGCGAGCTCGCCGCGCCCGGCAAAGCTCATGTCGATGCCGGTGCCGCAGATGACGAAATCAGCACGGATGGCGCCGCGCGGCGTCTGCAATTCGATGCCTTTGCCCGTCTCCCGGGCCGCCTCGACCGGCGCGCCCTCGTGCAGTGTGAAATTGGCATGACGCGCGCAGCGATCATAGGTTGCTTGCGGAAAGCCTTCCCGCATTTCGAGGATGGTGCGCATGAAGCGCCAGCGCCAGGCATCGTCGAGATCGCTGAGATGACGCAGGAAGCCGCGAAAGGTCAGCCACCGATAGGGCTGGATCACCTGGATCTGCGTACGGCGGCACAGCAGATGCACCTCGGCGGCGCCAGCCTCCAGCGCGGTCGCCGCATTGTCGAAGGCGGACGCACCGGCGCCGATTACGGCGACGCGCTTGCCGCGCAGCTTTTCGAAGTCGATGTCGTCGGCGACGGTCGCGACCGAACCTGACGGCAGATGGCGGAGCGGTTCCGGGATCATCCAGCCGCCCATCCCCTCCTGCCCCGTCGCCAGCACGATCTTGCGGGCGTAGAGCGTCTCGACCTCTCCTGCCCGTTTTACTCGCGCGGTGAGCAAGCCGTCAGACGCAGGCGCGATCTCCAGGAGTTCGCAAGCGTTGCGCACCGGCAAGCCGACCGTGCGGCGCAGCCACAGCAGATACTCAGCCCAATGCCCGCGTTCGATCAGGCCGAGTTCTTGCCAGCTCTGCTTGCCGAAGCGGGCTTCGTGCCAGGACTGGTAGGTCAGGCTCGGAATGTCGAGGTCGGGACCGGTGTAGTCCTTGGGGCTGCGCAGCGTCGGCATGCGGGCGTAAGTGAGCCACGGACCCTCCTTCCCCTCCTCGGCCTTGTCGAGCAGCAGGATGTTGCTGACGCGGGAGCGCATGAGGCCGAAGCCGATGGCGATGCCGGATTGGCCGGCGCCGACGACGAGCACGTCCAGCGCCGGTTTGCCATCAGGCCCGATCTTCGGCTCAAGCCATGCCGCGCCCGGATGCGCGATCATGGCGAGATCAGCGCGAACGTCAGCTTCGAGCTCTCCCAGCGCGTCGGTCATGCCGCGAGCCAGCCTCCGTCAACCACCATTACGGTTCCGGTCGTGAAGGACGACGCGTCGCTGGCGAGATGCAGCGCGGTCTGCGCGATCTCTTCCGCCGTGCCAAACCGCTTCATGGCGTGGCGGTTGCGCGAAGCTTCGCGCACCTCGTCCGAATTGGCGTGACGGGCAAAGCTGCGGCGAAGCATCGGCGTGTCGATCGCGCCGGGCGCGATGGCGTTGACGCGAATGCCGTCGGTGGCGAAATCCACCGCCATCGTCCGCGTGAGACTCACGATCGCGCCCTTGGCGGCGATATAGGCGCTGTTGCCCTTGCCGCCGGCGATGGCGAGCTGCGATGCCAGCGTGATGATCGAGCCGCTCTGCTGCCGCTGCATGTGAGGCACCGCGGCTCGCGCCCACAGCCAGGTGCCGCCGACATTGGCGCGGAACACCGCGTCCCAGTCGTCCGGGCTCGTCGTCAGCACCGTGCCGCCGCAGGAGAAGCCGGCAGCGGTCATGAGGATATCGAGCCGGCCGTGGCGCGCCACGACATCGCCGGCAACAGTCTCGGCCAATGCGGCATCGCCGACGTCCCCGACATGCACCGTTGCCTCTCTCACGAGGCCCAGCGTTTCCTGAAGACCCGCGGCATCGCGATCGACCAGCGCGAGACGCGCGCCCTCCGCCGCGAACAGCTTTGCGCTGGCCCGGCCGATGCCCGAGCCCGCTCCGGTGATGATGGCCGTGCGCCCCTGCAGCCGCATGTCAGATCCCTTCCTTGTGCTGCATCCACCAGGCGCTCATCGCTGCGGCCGACTCCACGCAGCCGAACCGGGCGCGCCAGCCGAACTCATCGGCCATCCGCTTGACCGACATCGGCGCACGATCCCCGCCGTGGAGCTTGATGAAGGTCTTCTCTCCGGGTGACGCGAGCCGGCACTCCAGCCCGGGATGAAGGGCTGCGAACGCCTCACCCCATTGCAGCGCGGACCAGGCTGCGCCGCTTGAGATGTTGTAGAGCCGGTGGCGTGGCCGCTCGGCTTCGATCAGCACCGCCACCGCTTCGGCGGCGTCGGGCGCGTAGGTCCAATCCTTGATGCCTGGCGCAGGGAGAAGGGCCGGTTCGCCGCGGGCGAACGCAGCAAGGATCTGGAACTGGAGGCTGGGCGTATCGCGCACCTTCCCGATCTGCTCCCACGGACCGAACACGGCGCTTAACCGCACACTCAGAAAATCGCCTCCCCACAACTCGGCAAGCCGCGCCACGGATCTCTCTGACGTGAATTTGCTGATCGCGTAAAATGAGACGGGATCGCACGGCGTCTCCTCGTCCAGTACCGGATAGCGTTGCCCCGCGGCACCATAGGCCGACGCAGAGGAGAGATTGATCACGCGCCGAACGCCACGGCGGATCGCAACGCTCAGGATCGGCATCTGAGCCATCACATTGATCTCGAGGATGCTCGAGGTCGTGGTCCGCTCGAGCTGGTCCCCGGCGGTTATGGCAGCGCCAAGGATGATCGCATCAAAGCCTTGCTTTACCAGCGCGTCGATCCTCTCGATGTCCGTGATCTCGCCCTGAATAATCGAGAGCCGCTCCCGGTGGTCAGCAAAGAACCGCTCCGCGCCAGCCGGAAGTTGCTTACGATCATACAGCGTCACCTCATGGCCGCGCGCAAGCAGCACCTCGGCAACATTGAGGCCGACAAAGCCGGTGCCGCCGAAGATGACGATCTTCATCGCGCGCGATCCACCGTCACAGCAGTTTTGCTCCGAAATTCCGTTCCGGATCCATGTCCGCGACCAGCCGGCCCGTCGGCTTCGCTGCCTCGCCGCCGCTGCGCGCCAGGAACTTTCCGCTGCCGGCGCTTGCGAGGCACTTGTTGCCCTCGACGATCACGCGGCCGCGCGAGAGCACCGACACCGGCCAGCCCTTCAGCTTCCGCCCGGCAAACGGCGTGTAACCGGCGAGGTCGTGCATCATCTCGTCGGCGATCACGGTCTCGCGATTGGGATCCCAGATCGCGATATCGGCGTCAGCGCCGACCGCGATCGAGCCCTTGCGCGGATGCAGATTGTAGATCTTGGCCGGCGCCGTCGCAGTCAGCTCGACGAACTTTTCCAAGCCGAGCCGGCCCTTCGAGACCATCGCGTCGAACAAGAGCGGCAGCCGCAGCTCCAGCCCCGGCAGGCCGTTGGCGACCTGCTTGAAGTTTGGATTGGGGCCGGCGCGCAGCTTGCCGGTCTCGTCAAAGCGATACGGCGCGTGATCCGACGAGATGGTCTGGAGATCGCCGAGCGACAGCGCCTGCCACAGCGCCTCCTGGTCGGCATGCGTGCGCGGCGGCGGGCTGCACATCCATTTGGCGCCGTCCGCACCGGGCTTGTCGAGATCGGCAGCGGTGAGGAACAGATATTGCGGGCAAGTCTCGGCAAAGACCTTGAGCCCCTGCCCGCGCGAGTCGCGGATGACCTTGGCGCCTTCGGCGGTGGAGACATGGAAGATCATGATCGGCTGGTCGATCAGCGCCGCCATTCCGATCAGCCGGGTGAACGCCTCGGCCTCCGACACACGGGCGTGGCTGACGGCGTGGTATTTCGGCAGCGTGTAGCCGCGCGCGAGCAGGCGCTTCACCATCCAGGCGATGATGCCGTGGTTTTCGGCGTGCGCGCACAGCATCGCGCCGGACTGGCGCGCGGCAAGGAGGATGTCGAGCAGCGGCTCGTCGTCGACCTTGAGCCGGTCGTAGGTCATGAAGATCTTGATCGACGCATGCCCCTGCTTTACCAGCGCCGGGATGTGCTCCTCGACCGTCTCCCTGGTCGCGTCCGCAATGATCATGTGGAAGGCGTAGTCGATCACCGCGCCCTTCTTCGCCAGCGCGTGATAGTCCTCGACCACCTGCGGCAGCTTCATGCCGACATGCTGGGCGGCGAACGGGATCACCGTGGTGGTGCCGCCGAACGCCGCGGACACGGTCGCGCTCTCGAACGTATCGGCATTCATGATGCCGGCCGCGGACAATTGCTCGATATGGGCGTGGCTGTCGACGCCGCCGGGCAGCACCAGCTTGCCGCGCGCGTCGATCTCGCGCTTGGCGGCCGGAAGGCCGCGGCCGACGGCTGCGATGGTTTCGCCGGAGATGGCGACGTCGGCCTCGAAGACGTCAGTCGTGGTCGCGACGCGGCCGCCGCGAATGATCAGGTCGTAGGTGGGTTCAGTCATGAGGCACTCCGTGATAGGCTCAACGCACGTGATCGCAATTTCTTGGAAAGACCATCATGCCCCGGCCGCGCATTCTCGTCATCAATCCGAACTCCAACCCCACCGTCACGCAGGGGCTGGAGGACGCCTTGAAGCCGCTCGATTTCGAGGGCGGACCGGAAGTGGTTTGTCGGACGCTGGCCGAGGGTCCGTTCGGCATTGAAAGCCAGGCCGACGTCGACAGCGTCGCGATGCCGCTGCGCCGGCTGGTGGAAAGCGACAACAGTTTTGCCGCCTTCGTCATCGCCTGCTATAGCGATCCCGGGCTTCAGGTCTGCCGCGAGGGCACCGACCGGCCCGTGTTCGGGATCGCGGAGTGCGGCGTGCTGACGGCGCTGGCGCGCGCCGAAACCTTTGGCGTCATCGCCATCGCCCAGCGCTCGATCCCGCGGCACATGCGCTATCTCAGGCAGATCGGACTGACCGACCGCCTCGCCGGCGAGCGGCCGCTCAACATGAGTGTTGCAGAGACCGCGTCCGGCGAAGGCACGCTGGCCAAGATGATCGACATCGGCCGTGCGCTGCGCGACGAGGACGGCGCCCGCGCCATCGTGATGGGCTGCGCCGGCATGGCGCGCCATCGCCGCCCGCTGGAAGACGCGCTGCGTATTCCCGTGATCGACCCGACACAGGCGGCCGTCACCATGGCGCTCGGAGCGGTGCAGTTCTCGGCTCACTAGGCGTCCTTCAGCTCTTTGGCGTCCTGCCGCGCGCGCCATTGCGCGTGGCTCTCGCGGACCAGTGCGAACGTGTCCCGCTGCGTCGTGTAGAGATTGCCGAACATGCGGCCGATCGGCCGGTAGGCGTCGAGATCGACATACATGTTGGCCTCGTCGACGAGGCCCTCGCGGGCGTGAACCCTGAGCACCTCGCCGACCAGCAGCTCGCGATCGGGCGAGAACGTCATCACGACATGGCGCCGGCATTCCAGCGCAAAGGGTGCCGCAGCGAGACGCGGCACCTTCACGTCGACCGAGGGAAGCGTGGCGAGCCCGGTCGCAGCGACCTCGCTGTCGCCGGAAGGAAAATCGACCGCGCAGTCGTTCATCGCCACCGACAGCGCCTCGTCCACCATGTGAACCACGAACTCGCCGTCGCGATGGATGTTGCGGGTCGTGTCCTTCGGGCTGTGATCCGGCTTGTGCTGAAGCCCCAGCACGATCAGCGCGGGACTCTCGGAGAAGACGTTGAAGAAGCTGAACGGCGCGGCATTGACCGCCCCGTTCTCGTCCAGCGTCGTCACCAGCGCGATCGGCCGCGGCACCACCACGCCGCAGAGCAGCTTGTAGCGGTCGCGCGGATCGAGCTCGGCTAAGGGAATGCCTGATGTGCCCTTGTCGGCCATCGGCGTCACTTTTCCGGCGGCGGCACCGCGCCGGTTTGGCTGGTGATCAGGCCGTAATGCTCGATGCGGCGATGCCGCGCGAAATCGAAGATCGTGGTCTTGCCGAAGGTGGTGGCATCGAGGTCGCAGGCGTGAACCAGAACCTCGTCGTCCTCAGTCCTGGCCTCGGCGACGATCTCGCCGTTGGGGTCGACGATCAGGCTGCCGCCAAACAGCGGGTGGCCATCCTCATTGCCGGCCTTGGCCACTGCGACGACCCAGGTTGCATTCTGATAGGCGCCGGCCTGCACCGAAAGGCGATTGTGAAACAGGCGCTTCTCGACGCCCTCCTCGCTCTTCTCCGCATTGACGGACGGCGTGTTGTAGCCGATCAGCACCATCTCGACGCCCTGCAAGCCCATGACGCGATAGGTCTCGGGCCAGCGCCGGTCGTTGCAGATGGCCATGCCGATGATGCCGCCGAGCTCACGCCAGACCTTGAAGCCGAGATCACCCGGCTCGAAATAGCGCTTCTCCAGGTGCTGGTGCGAGCGCTTGGTGTCGTATTCCACATGGCCCGGCAGATGGATCTTGCGATATTTGCCGACGATCCTGCCGGACTTGTCGGTGAGGATGGCGGTATTGAAGTGATGGCCGTCCGGCGTCAGCTCCGCATAGCCGAAATTCATCGCCATCTGATGCTGCGCCGCGCGCTCGAACAGCGGTTTCGTCGCCACACTCGGCATCTCGCGCTCGAACCAGTTGTCGAACTCGGCCCGGTCCTCCACGTACCAGCGCGGAAAAAACGTCGTCAGCGCCAGCTCCGGATAGACGATCAGATCGGCGCCTTTTGCTTTCGCCTCGTCCATCAGCGCGATCATGCGCTTGACCACGGCCTCGCGGCTGTCGGCTTTCTGAATCGGGCCCATCTGGGCGGCGGCAACATTGACGATACGCATAAGCGGGTTCCTGGTGACCTCTTGGACGAAGCTGAACATCGCAGCCTCAACGATTTGCCGGCGCCGGCAGCATAGCGCAGCCGCGTCCGGAATTTCCAGCCGGGCGCCTTCTCATGCGGTCCGCCCCCATTCGGCGTCTTGCAGCAGTCGCCAGTTGATCTTGTTGCTCGCGGTCCGCGGCAAATGATCGACGAAGATAACGGCGCGCGGCGCCTTGTAGCTCGCCATGACGCCGCGCGCCCAGCCGATGATATCGTCCGCCGACGTCGTCGCGCGCATCGCCTCGTCCAGCACCACCAGCGCCTTGACGGTCTCGCCGCGATAATCGTCCGGCGCCGAGACGATACAACACTCCCGGATGGCGCGGTTCTGGTACATGGCCGCCTCCACCTCGGCCGGCCACACCTTGAAGCCGCTGACGTTGATCATCCGCTTGAGGCGGTCCACCGCAAAGAAATAGCCGTCGGCATCGCGATAACCGAGATCGCCCGTGCGCAGGAACCGTTTGCCTGAGAGTTCGATGAAGGATTCAGCATTGGCCTGGGCGCGGTTCCAGTAGCCTTGCAGCACCTGCGGCCCGTGCACGACGATCTCACCGACGACGTTGTCGTCCAACTCGATCAGGCTCTCGGGATCGACGATCCGCGCGTCGGTCTCCTGCACGGCGATGCCGAGACACTGCCGCTTCGGCGCCGCCATCGGATTGAGGTGCGTCGGCGACATGGTCTCGGTCATGCCGTAGCCCTCGACGAAATCGAGACCGAAGCGTCCCTTCAGCCGTTCGGCCACCGCCGTCGGCATCGCGGCGCCGCCGCCGGTCAGCACCTTCAGCTTCGCAAAACACCGGTCGCGGAACCGCGCGCTTGCGAGCACGTCCACGATCATGGTCGGGGCCGCGTTCCAGAACGTCACGCCATAGGTTTCGAACAGGTCCGGCAGCAGATCCTTGTCCCAGCGCGCCATCAACAGCAGCGTGGCGCCGGCGACGATCGCAGCATTCATCGAACCCTGCATGCCCGCGACGTGGAACAGCGGCATGAATCCAGTCATCACGTCGCCGCCGTTGATCCCGTACCAGCGCGCCTGCAAGGCCGCGGTGAACAGCGCGCTGCGATGACTGTGCATGCAGGCCTTGGGCTTGCCTGTCGTCCCCGACGTGTAGGGCAGGATCATGAGGTCGTCCGGCCCGGCGGCCATCGCACCCGGCCGCAAGTCTTGCGCGATCGCGGACGACCAAAAGTGCCAGCCCGGCGACGACGGCATCTCCGACGGCGCTTCGGTCACGCAGGACGGCAGCGTATAGGGCGTGGCGACCGGAACCTCGTCGCGATACTGCGCGACGATTGCATACGCAATGGCATCCCCGACCAGCGGAGCAAACACATCGCTCAGTTCGCTGCCGATGATCGCGACCTCCGCGCCGCTGTCCGCGGCGAGATACGCCATCTCGGCGGTCTTGTTCATGGGATTGACCGGCACGATCACGGCGTCCGCCCGCATCACCGCATAATAGGCGATGACATATTGCGGCGAGTTCTGCAGCGCGATCATGACGCGGTCGCCGCGCTTGATGCCGCAAGCACCTTGCAGGAAACCCGCCAACGCGTCGACACGCTCACGCAGCTCGGCGTAGCTCAGGCTCGCACCGTAGAACACCGTCGCCGGATGCGACGGCCGGTCGTTCGCCGCGCGTGCCAGCGCGTCGTACAGCGTCCCTTCCGGCATCGCGAGATGCCAGGGCTCATCCACCGGCCAGGCCGGCGAACGACGGGATGCTGCGTGATCTATACTCACCCGTGCTCCTCGTCCGCGACGTCGAGACCGTGGTCGAGCGCATCCAGAAGCTGCTCAGCTTCGCGCTCGGAGATCACGAGTGGCGGCGCCAGGAACAGCGAAGTCTGCTCGCCGCTGGTGCCGATCACCGCGCCGGCTTCCAGCGCCCGCTCCGCCACGCGCGAGGCGATCGGCACCTCCGTGGTGTCGGCATGCCAGGTGCGCCAGTCCGGGCCGTGCAGCTCCACCGTCCAGTGCAGTCCCTGCCCCGCCACGCGCTGCACGCTCGGATGTTTCTGCGCGATCGCGAGCAGGCGGCGGGTGAACAGCCTTTCGAGCTCTTGGACATGCTCCAGAATCTTGTCGTCGCTGACGACCTTCAGATAGGCGCTGACGGCCGCCATGCTGATCGGATGGCCGCGCAGCGTGCCATAGTTCTGCCAGCTCGTGCCCTTGAGCCGCTCGACGATGTCCTTGGACACCACGACCGCGGCCACCGCCGCCGCACCGCCGCCGAGCGACTTTCCGAGCGTCACGATATCGGGGCGGCTCTCCGCGCCCTGAAACGCGAACCAGCGGCCCGCGCGACCTGCGCCGGTGACGACCTCGTCCGCGATCCAGTACGATCCCACCTGCCGCGCGCGGCGCGCCACCTCGTCCTGATAGGCGCCGTCGTAGTAGATGCCGCCTTGGGTGTAGTCGATGATCGTCGCCGCCGTGTCGGAGAGCAGACGCGCGGCATCCGCCAGATATTCGCTCGGCGGCGTATTATTGGCCGGTGCGCCGTAGATCGCGCCATTCGGTGCCGGCAAAATCCGTACTGGCGCCATCGGTGCCGGCAGCTGCGAACCGCCTGAGTGCACCGCGAGCCCGCCATGCCATTGCGGCTGCACCGTCATGCTGCGCGACAGGCCGGTGATGCCATGATAGGCGCGCTCGCGCGTCGCCAATGCAGAGCGCTGCGTCAGCGCCTGGCAGAGCGAAAGTGCCATGTCGTTGGCCTCGCTGCCGCTGATGCAGAAGCGGACCGCACCGACCCAATCCTCTTCGCCCCCGAACGCGGTGGCCATCAGGTCGTCCGCGGCCTGCTCGCGACCGACCCAGGTCCACCCCTCATTCACGACCGGCGTATCGGCCGCACGGCGGATCGCCTCCACCATCGCGGGATGACGATGCCCGAGGCCGCCGCCGGTGTTGCTGCCGTCGATGAGGCGGCGGCCGTCGGACAGGTGGAAGTAGACGCCCTCGCCGCCGACGACGGCCATCGGCGCGGCCTCGCCCGCATTCAGTCCGGTTCGCAACAATCTGCTCATCGCGGGTCCCCTCACTCCGCAGCCGCGGCGCCGTAGCCACCGCCGCCGCACATCTCGATCGTGACGAGATCGTCTTGCTGCAGCACCAGATTTGATTTGCCGTCGATCGCAACATGCGCCCCCTGCCGGATCAGCGAGATACGGCAGGTCTTGCCGGCCTCGCCGCCCTGCATGCCGAATGGCGGAATCACCATGCGCTCGATGCAGGTGGTCAGGTGCATCGACGGCGCCAGGATGCGATAGGTGCGGACGGAGCCGTCACCGCCGCGATGAGCCCCCGCGCCGCCGGAATGCCGGCGAATGGCCTGCTGCTCCAGGCGGATCGCGTAGCTCGCCTCGATGACCTCGACCGGCGTGTTCGAGGTGTTGGAGAGATGCACCCGGGTTGCCGACATGCCGGCGCGATTGTGCCGGGCGCCCTCGCCGCCGCCATGGACCTCGTAGAGCATCTTCCATGAACCGTTCGGTCGCGGTTCGGCAAAGAACAGGACGCCCGCGGTGGTGGCGCCACCGGCCGACAGCCGCTCGGGAATGGTGTCCTGCATCGCACGGAAGATCGCATCGACGATGCGCATGGACGTCTCGTGGTTGCCGGCAGCGACCGAAGCCATCCAGCCCGGCTCCAGGATCGAGCCCGGGCGCGTGATGATGGTCAGGGGCCGGAGTGCACCCGCATTCTGGTTCATGTCGCGTCCGCTCATGATGCGCGCGGCATAGGCGACGGCCGAGCGGGCCATGAACGGCGTCGTGTTGCAGAAGTTCGAGACGCGGTCGCAGCTTCCGGAGAGGTCGAAGGTCGCCTCGTCGCCGCGAATAGTGATCTTGACGTGGATGCGCGCGGGCGCGTTGTTCGCGCTGCCGTCGTCGAGATAATCCTCGCCTTCGTAGACGCCATCCGGCAGCGCGCGCAGCGCCTCGCGCATCTCGATCTCGGAGAGATCGTGCAGGCGGGACTGCGTTGCCGTGAACACCGCCTTGCCGTGCTCGCGGCAGAGCTCGACGATGCGCTTCTCGCCGGCCTTGGTCGCCGCGATCTGGGCCAAAAGATCGCCCTCGCAGGACTCGGGGTCGCGGACGTTGGCCTTGAGCAGTTGCACGATCGGCGTATTGACGCCGGCTGAGGTTGCGATCAGCACCGGCGGAATCTGCATCGCCTCCTGGAAGGTGTCGATGGCCTTTGCGAAATAGCTGCCCGGCCAGGTGCCGCCGATGTCGGGCCAGTGCGCGAGGCTGACCGCGAAGGCGACGATCTCGCCCTCGACGAAGACGGGACGCACGACCTTCACGTCGTTGAGATGGTTGCCGCCGAGCGCGCCGACATTGTAGATCACCACGTCGCCGTCGTTCAGGCTGTCGCGCGGCATCACCTTCAGCAGCTCGGGAATCGTGTAGGCCATCGCGCCGAGATGGATCGGGATGTCGCGGCCCTGCCCGACCAGGCCGCCGCGACCGTCGGTGATCGCGGACGACAGGTCCCCGGCCTCGCGCAGCAGCGGCGAGCGCGCCGAGCGCGTCATCACCAGGCTCATCTCTTCGGCGGCGGCGGACAACCCGTGCCTGATGACTTCGACGACGAACGGATCGAGCTTCATGCCGCCCTCCGCGTCAGGAACAGATTGCCGGCGGCGTCTGGCCTCGCTTGCCAGCCGGGCGGAACCACCACTGTTGACCACGCGTCTTCGATGATGGCCGGACCGCTGACGATTTCGGTCAGTGCAGCGCGGTCGATGATCGCGGTTGCGATCTCGTGGAAGCCGTCGAACGAGCAGATGCGCGTACCTGAGGACACGGCCCTCACCGCTGTCGCCGGCCGACTGACGACGGTCGTCGACGGGCGGCGCGCCTGCACCCGCACGGATTCGATGACGCAGCTCTCCTTCGTCGCATAGCCGAAGAGCTCGTGATGCCGCGCCAGAAAATCCTTCTTGAGCCCAGCCACGTCGAGCGGCAGTGCGAACGGCACCGGAATGGCGTCGTTCTGCGCCGCATAGCGCATCAAGGCCACCAGCTCGACCTGGATCTCTGCCCTGGCGACACCGTTGGCAATCAGCGGCGCCGAGGCATCATCAATCAACGTCCCGATCCGCTCCGACACGCGCGCCAAGTCGATCCCTTCAAGCGCCGCGCGAAGAGTCTGCTGTTGGAGGAAGCTGAAATCGGCGGTGAGACAGCCCAGCGCTGAGAACGCACTCGATGCGCTCGGCACGACGACCGCTGCAATCCCGTAGAGATCGGCAAGACCCGCAGCATGCATCGGTCCGCCGCCGCCGAAGGCGAGCAGCGTGCAATCGCGCCCGTCGATGCCACGCTCGACCGTGACGCGGCGGAGCGCGCGCGCCATCGTCGCGTTCGCAACCTTGATGATGCCGAGCGCCGTTTCGGTCAGGCTCATCCCCAACGCACGCGCGATCGGCGCGATGACATCAGCGGCCGCCTTGATATCGATCCCGATGCGGTCGCCAAGCTTGGTCTCGGGATTGAGATAGCTGAGCACGGCGTTGGCGTCGGTGATGGTGGGCTCGGCTCCGCCGCGGCCGTAGCAGGCCGGCCCCGGCTCGGAGCCGGCGCTCTCCGGCCCGACCGTCAGGCCACCGGGACCGTTGCGCACGATCGATCCGCCGCCGGCACCGATGGAATGAACCGCGAGCATCGGCTGGCGCAGCGGCTTGTCGCCGAGCATGCGGCCGTCGGTCATCTCGGCCTGGCCATCCACGATCAGGCACACGTCGGTCGTGGTGCCGCCCATGTCGAAGGTCAGCATGCGCGACGTGCCAAGCTGGCGCGCGATACTGACCGAGGCCGAGACGCCGGCCGCAGGACCCGACATCGCCATCACCAGCGGCCGCCGCTTCACCGCCGAAATCGGGATCATGGCGCCGGCCGAATGAAACACCTGCAGGCCGGCTCCGATCGGCAGCCGCTGCTCCAGCTCGCTGAGATATTCCACCGCGATCGGCATCGCGGCCGCGTTGAACACGGTTGCCGAGGTCCGCTCATATTCGCGCGCCTCGGGATTGACCTCGTGCGACAGCGAGACGTGGGCGACGACGTCCTTGAGCCGCTCGCCGAGAATCTTTTCATGCACCGGATTGGCGTAGGCGTGCAGCAAGGCCACCGCGACGCTCTGAACGCCGGTCTGCTTGAGCCAGGCCACCAGACGCTCGATCTCGGCGTCCTCAAGCGCCTTCAGCACCCTGCCTTCGTGATCGAGGCGCTCGGCGAGTCCAAAGCATCGTTCGGGCGGCACCAGAGGCGGCGATTTCGGGGGAATGTCGAGCCGATAGAGATCGCGGCGGCGATAGCGCGCGATCTCGAGCACATCGGCAAAGCCTTCGGTCGCGACCAGCGCAACCTTCGGCAGCCGGCCCTCGACGATGGCGTTGGTCACGCGGGTGGTGCCGTGGACGAAGCGCTTGACCTCGCTCTTGCGCAGGCCGACGGCCTCGATGGCCTCAAGCATCGCCTGAACGGGCGCCTGCGGGCGCGACGGCACCTTCGCAATCCGCGCCTCCGCGGAGTCGCGCCGGATCGCGATGATATCGGTGAAGGTGCCGCCGATATCGGTGCCGACTTCCCAGTGATGTTCGGAAGAGCTCATGTGCAGGGATCAGCTACGCGTGACGTCCGAACCGGACGCCGGGTCCTTGCCGTTCATCGCAACGTCCAATGCCGAAACCAGAGCGCTCATCATGCATCCCTTGTCATGCCACCGACCGAGAGCGTGCGACAGAGCGATGGGCACGGGATAGGGCCAGAGTTGTCGCAAACCACTAGACCAGCGCGCGACCGGCGCCGTGCGCCGCGCCACCTGTTGCACGTTTTGGTGCAGTCGTGCCCGCAGAGAGTGCACGCGAACACGAGCGGGTTCACGCGAAAAACGTGCAGCGCACCACGGAATTCTCCGGGCAAATCGCAACTCCTGCTGCGCTGCAATCCGAACGTCTGAAATCGTCTGTCTAATTTGCAGGCGATCGAACGGCGCTGCGGGATCGTCGGGTGCCTATGAGCTATGCACCACGATCGGCTCTGCCTCTCTTTATTGTACGAACAGTACGAGACGATATTGCCGGATCGGATGATGCATTGCGGGAGCCGCTGCCGATGCAAGCCGCGATTCTCGCAAGCAGCGGAGATGCATCCTCGACGCGCAGCCGCCCGTATCCGAACACCAGGCCTTGCAACGTCGGCTGCTCCAGAAAATTCTGCGACAGCGGCTGCACATGGATGCCAGCCTGCTTCAGGCTTGCAGCCGCTTCGCGGTCGCTCATCCGCGCCCGCATCGCCTCGGTGAACAGCGCCACCAGATGCAGTCCCGTCACCGCCGCGGACACAGTCAGATCGTCAGGCATCAGCGTGGCGATCGCATCGATCAGCGCCTTGCGCCTGGTGGCATAGGCCCGGCGCATCCCGCGCAGGTGCCGCAGCAGATGCCCCTCCCGCATGAATTCGGCGAGCGCGAGCTGACCGACGCCGGAGGTGTGAACGTCGATCCGCGCGCGGCCCTTGGAGAAGCCCTCGATGAAACGCCTGTTGGCGACGATGTAGCCGAGCCGCAGGTTCGGCATCATGATCTTCGAGAAGGTGCCGAAATAAATCACCCGCCCCTCGCGATCGAGCGAACGCAAGGAGGCGATCATGCTGTCCTGGTGCCTGAACTCCGAATTGTAGTCGTCCTCGATCACCCAGACATCGTTCTTGTTGGCCCAGTCGAGCAGCTCGAGACGCCGCTCCAGGCCCATGCTGACGCCGAGCGGATATTGATGCGACGGCGTGACCACGATCAGCCGGGCACCCGGCGCGCGTCGAATCCCTTCCGAGACCACCAGCCCCTTGTCGTCGACCGGAACCGGAACGAGCTTTGCGCCGGCCGCCGTGAGCGCCCACCGGGCCTCGACAAAGCCGGGCTCCTCGACCCAGACCTCGTCGCCGGGATCGAGGATCATCCGGCTACAGAAATCGAGCGCCCCCGATGTGCCTGACGTGACGACGACCTCCTCCGGCGCGCAGACCAGCCCGCGCACCGAGCCGAGGAAATTTGCGATCTCGCTGCGCAGGCGCGGATGGCCTTCGGGAGGGAGATCGAGGCACTCCTGCTCCCTCGGATTTTGCCAGGTCTGGCGCAGCAGGCGCGACCAGTCCTTGAAGGGGAACGTCGAGATATCAGGTGCGCCGGGACTGAACTCCGACGGCCAGTTGGTCTCGTAATCGAACGCCAGCAGTGATTGCCAGCGCTTCGACATATGGGCGGGCACGGCCGCGGGCGACGCCACCGACGGCGGCTCCGCGTGCGGTGTTGCGACTGACGCCACCATGACGCTGCCGCGCGGGGTCGATTCAAGATAGCCCTCGGCGTAGAGCAGATCCCACGCGGTCAACACCACCGTGCGCGAGCAGCCCAGCTCCCGCGCGATCTCCCGCGAACCCAGAAATTGCGTTCCGGCCGGAAAGACGCCGCGCAGAATGCAGCCCCGGATGTGGGCCGCGATCTGCAAGTGCAGCGGCACAGCCGACGTCCGGTCGATGTGCATCCCGGCGAGAGATACGCGCTTGTTCGGTTGACGGCTCTTGTCCATCGCGCAGAGGTGATTGTTGGAACGGCCGGCGATCGCCAGCCTCACCTCAGGATGCGTCAAGAGCGGATTCGGGTCCAGCCTCGGCTGGATCGGTCACCCCGACCGTGTGGTAGGCGCGGCCGAAATAGATCAGATTGTCGGTGCAACCGAATCTCTGCAGGGCCACGACGCGGCAGAACAGCACGTCATGCGTACCGACATTGACGGTATCGGCAATCCGGCAGTCGAACGCGGCGGAACAGTCGGCCAGCACCGGCGCACCGGTTGCGAGTGTCGACCACGCGGCCGCGGCAAACCGTTCGTCGGCGGGCACCTTGCCGCCGAACAGCCGGGACAGCGGCTCATGCCGGGCCGAGAGCACGTTGACGCACACCACCTCGTTGCGCGTCACGCTGGAGTAGGCAGAGGAGCCGCGGTTGATGCAGACCAGAAGCGTCGGCGGATCGTCGGTAACGCTGCAAATGGCGGATGCGGTAAATCCGGCGCGACCCGCGCTGCCGTCTGTGGTCACGATGTTGACGGCCGCGCCGAGACAGGCCATCGCATCGCGGTAGTCCTGTGGGGCCACATCCTGCATCCGCATCCTCACACCGCAATGCCAGGCGCAAACGCCAGCTCGCGCAGCACCTGGGCCAGCACGGAGGCGCCGGCGGCAACATGATCGGGCTCAGCCCATTCGTGCTCGACATGGCTTGCGCCGTCGCGGCACGGGATGAAGATCATCGCGGCGGGACAGATCTTGGCAAGATGGCGGGCGTCGTGACCGGCGGCGGAGAGGATCTCCATGGCGGAATGCCCCTGCGCGCGCGCGGCTTCCGCAATGCTCGCCCGCAGGCACGGATCGAAGGCGTTTGATGGCGCATCGACGAGCGGTGTCACCGTGACCGCGCACGGTGCGGCGTTCTGCTGGCAAAGAGCCGCGATGCGCGCGCCCGCGGCATCGAGCACCGCATTATCAGGATGACGCAGATCGATGCTGAAGCTGACGCGCGAAGGCACCACCGACGGCGCGTTCGGAACCACGGCAACACGGCCGATGGTGAACTTGATGTCGGCATCGACCGCGCCGATCTCGCCATGGAGCGCCGACGCCATCCGGGCAAAGGCCGCGAGCGCATCCCGCCTCTCCTGCTGCGCCAGCGTGCCGGCGTGTCCTTCGGCGCCCTCGACCACCACCTGAAACGTCTTCTTGCCCTGGATGCCCGTGACGACCCCAATCGCGCAGTCGGCTGCCTCGAGCAATGGTCCCTGCTCGATGTGCAATTCGAGATACGCTCCGGCCGCGAAGCCGAGTGGCCTGCGCGGCACATCAGGGAAAGCCTGGTGGAGGCGGTCGAGCGCTTCGCCGACGCTGATGCCGTCGGCATCGCGCGCGGCGCGGATCGCATCCATGTTGCGTTCGCCGGTAAAGGCCTCCGAACCCATCATGCCCGGGGCGAAGCGCGAGCCTTCCTCGTTCATCCAGGCGACGACGATGACATCGCGTGCCAGCCTGTCACTTTGCTCGGCGAGCGAGACCGCCGCCTCTAACGCCGCCATGACACCGGCCGCGCCGTCGAATTTCCCGCCGGTCGGCTGGCTGTCGAGATGACTGCCGAGCAGAACCGGCGACGCGGCGCGATCGCGCCCGGCCAGCGTCAGGAACAGGTTTCCCGCGGCATCCGTCGACGGCGTCAAGCCCGCCTCGCGCGCCCAGCCGATAGCACGGCGCCAGGCGGCAATCTCGCCGTCACTCGGTGCCTGACGGTTCACCCCGCCGGCGGGCGTCGCGCCGATCTCGGCGAGCGCCATCAGGCGCGTCCAGAGCCGATCGGCGTTGATCAAGGTGCTCGATCCCATCGACCTACTTCGTGCGCATGATCTGGCCCGGCAGCGCGCGCGGATCGCGCGGCAGCCAGCGCCCGGCCTCGACCTGGGCGATGAACTCGGCAAGCAGCGCGTTGAACGCCGCCGGCTCCTCGAGATTGAGCGTGTGGCCGGTCTTGGGGAAGACCGAGAGACCGCAGGCCGGAATGGTCTTCTTCAGGAAGATGCCGGGCTGGAGACAATGATCGTCCTCGTCACCGACGACGACCAGCGTCGGCACCATCATCTTCTTCAGGCCGTCTTCGAGATCGTAGAAGGACGGCCGCCGTGCCTGGACCCCGCGCATGGTGTTGGCGGCGCCGCGGTCGGAATGGGTGGCAAGGCGATCGGCGAATTCCTTCCAGCCGCGCGGATCCTTGTTCTGGAACTGCACCCGGCTCGCGCCGAGCGCGTAGATCTTCGAAAATTCCTTGGCGCCCTGCTTCTCGAAATTGTCGGCAACTTCGAGCGAGACGCCGCGAAAATATTCTTCGAACTCCTTCTCGCAGCCATAGCCGGCGCCGGCCACCGTGAGCGACAAGGCACGCTCCGGCGTGCGCAGGCCGAAATGCACCGTACAGAAGCCGCCCATCGACAGGCCGACGATGTGCGCCTTCTCGATTCGGAGCGCGTCGAGCACGGCGACCGCATCGTCAGCGGCGATCGCCTGCGAATAGGCCTCCACGCTGTCGGGCACATCCGACGGCGGATAGCCACGTGCGGCGTAAGTGATGCAGCGATGGCGCCGGCTGAAATAGCGCAGCTGCGGCTCCCAGCTTTCGTGATTGCCGCCGAATTCATGGATGAAGAGGATCGGCGTGCCCGCGCCCGCCTCTTCCACATGGAGCTTCACACCGTCTTTGGTGGTGATCATCGTCATCGACATATTCCCTAGAATTGCGGCGGCAGGTCGTTGAGCGTGCGCGCCTGCGCAACCATGTCCGGCAGCAGCGTGCAGAGCTTTTCGACCCACGCCTGCGGCACGGAGGTGCTGATCTTGACGAAGCGGTCGCCGAAGCGCTGCGTATGATACGTGCCCTGGCGGATCATGATGCCCTGGCGGCGATAGCACTCGACCAGCGCCTCGGGACGGATGCCCGCTGCGATGGTCTCCAGCACCAGAAAGTTTCCGTGCGAGGGCATGATCGGCAGCGCCAGCCCTTCGATCGCGGCCGCCGCCTCCTGGATCATCGCCTTGTTGGCCCGGTCGGTGCTGCGGACCTTCTTCATCCATTCGGCCTTGACGGAAAGTCCCGCCTGCGCCGCACGCTGGGCGATGACGCTCGCACCAAGCACGCTCGTGGATGTCAGCGCCAGTTCCTCGAACAGGTCGGGCGCTGCGACCAGAGCGCCGATCCGCAGGCCGGCAAGCCCGAGCCATTTCGAAAAGCTGGTCGAGACCACCGAGCCTTGCGGCGCCACGTGGAGCGCCGGGGTGTGGCCGTCGGCGAAATCGCGGTAGGTGCAGTCGTGCACCAGCAGCGCGCCGCAATCGCGCGCAATCGCCGCGAAGCTCTCGATCTCCTCGCGGGTGTAGCGAATGCCGAGCGGATTGTTGGGATCGACGAGATAAATGATCGCCGTGCGCTCATCGACATTCGCCTTCAACGCCTCGGGCGTCAGGCGGTAGTTGCAGGCCGGATCGTAGATCGGAATCTCGATCACCTCGGCGCCCTGCTGGCGCGCGAACAGGCACGGCCATTTCCAGGTCGGATCGGTCGTCACCAGCGTCGTGCCGGGCTTGCAGCGCGCGCGACAGATCATCGCCAGCGCGTTGACGCCGCCCTCGGTCACCAGCGCTTCCGCGCCGGGCACACCGAGGTCGGCGACGATCGCGGCACGCAGCGCCTCGAAGCCGAGCGGCGGGGCATAGGCATTGAACTCGCCAGCCTCGATCGAGCGCAGCATCGCCTCGCGCACGGCGGGGTGGCTCTCGATATGGTTGGTGTTCTGCCCGAGCCAGTAGAGCCCGGGCGTCGCCGAGAGCTCATCGAAATAGCGGTTGCGGAGCAGTGCCGCGGATTGAGGCTTCGACATCGAGGCCTCAGATCACCGAGCCGCGTGCGGCGATGCCGCCGTCGATCGTCACCACGGTGCCAGTGATGTAGCCGGACCTTGGCGAGGACAGGAAGGCGACGAGATCGGCGACCTCCTCCGACGTCGCGGGGCGCTTGCCGGGATATTTGTCGAACAGCTCCTCCCAGCGGCTTTCGTCGCCTAGCATGTCGATCGCCTTGCGCTTCATGATCTTGAGCATGCGGTCGGTGGCAACCGGCCCCGGATTGACCGCGACGACGCGCACGCCGTGATCGAGGCTGCGGCCGCCGAGCGCCTTGGTGAAGGACATCAGCGCCGCGTTGCCGGTCGAGCCGGCGATGTAGCTCGCGTCCCAGTTCTCACCGGAATTGCCGATGATGTTGATGATGACGCCGTCCTTGCCCTTCATGCGCGGATAATAAAGACGCGACAGCGTGATGTAGCCGAACACCTTGAGATCGAAGCCGCGCCGCCAGGCGGCATCATCGAGGATTTCCAGCGAGCCGGCCGGGATGTCGCCGGCATTGTTGACGAGGATGTCGATGTCGCCGACCTCGGCCGCGAGCTTCTCCATCGCGGCCGTGCTCGACAGGTCGAGCGCGTGGATGGTGATCTTCACGCCAAAGCGGGCTTCCAGATCACGCTTGGCCTGGAGCATCGCCTCGCCATTGCGGGCGGCCAGATGCAGGTGACAGCCCTCCGCGGCGAAGAGCTCGGCCACCGCAAGTCCAATTCCTTTCGACGCGCCGGTGATCAGGGCGGTCTTGTTCGTCAGCTTCAGGTCCACTCCGGGTCTCCAGGATGCAAACTAGATATACAAGGTCTAGCAATTTGCATACCAAGCGACCCGAGGGGTCATTCGAAGGCGGCGAGGAAGTCCAGAAGGTTGTCGCCGAGCAGGTTGACGTGGTCCCGCATGGCGCTGTGCGCCCGCTCGGGATCGTGGGCCAGGATCGCCTGCATGATCGCCTCATGCTCGCGAACGGTGTCGGCAATCCGGTTCGGCATGCGCGTCACCCGGCGGCGATACGCCGCCACCTGGTTGCGCAGCTTGCGGGTCTGCTCGGCCAGGAAGGCGTTGCGCGAGGCCTCATAGATCGCCTCGTGAAATTCCTGGTTGATGTCGTAGAAGACATCGATATCGCCGGTTTCACCTGCCGCCACAAGCCGCTGGTGAATCTCGCCAATTTCAGTCCCCCAGGCCTGGGAGACGCGCCGCGCGGCGAGCCGCGCGCAGAGCCCTTCCAGCTCCGCCATGACCTGGAACATCTCGATCAGCGCCTGCGCCTTGATGCTGCGGACCGTCGCCCCTTGCCGGCCGCGCAGTTCGACCAGATTGTTGGCGGCCATCAGACGGAATGCCTCCCGCACCGGCGTGCGCGAGACGCCGAAGCGCTGGGCGATCTCCTGCTCGTCGAGCCGGCTGCCCGGCTCGAGATGCCCCGCCGCGATCGCCCCTTCGAGCTTCTGGCGCAGGCTCTCGGCGAGCGTCATGCCGGGGCCTGCCGCCAGGGTTTCGTGCCCATTTTTCACGCGCCTGCCTCCGGCATGTGCACCAATATCCGCCATCATGTTTCTCCGATATCTATATACGTATACAAAATGGCACCAATCTTCCAGTGAACCGGCCGATTTTCTGGCGGAGACGCGCGCATCTCCGGGATATCCACCTGCCAACTCGCAAATCTTATGCCTGATTTGCCGCGAAATCGCACTGGCACACGAGTTGCTAAGAGATTTCGACGCGGTCCGCTTTCGTATGCGAATGGCCGCCGCCATTATACAAGGACATCCCGGTGCAGGCTGCCCGCCTCCCCGATCCCGGACCGACCATCGAGGCCCCTCAGGCTCACCCGAAGCCTGGGCCGCTGCTCGAGCTGCGCGCGATCGACAAGACCTTCGGCTCCGTTGCGGCACTGTCCGGACTTCAGGCGAGCGTCGCCCCCGGCGAGTTCGTCACCGTCGTTGGCCCAAGCGGCTGCGGCAAGAGCACCCTCTTTAATATTGTCGCCGGCCTGGAAGAGCCCGACGCCGGCGGCATCCTGCGCTTCGAGGGCAAGAGCTGCCACGCCGCCGACCTGCTCGGCCGCGTCTCCTTCATGCCGCAGCGCGATTTGCTGTTTCCCTGGCGCAATGTCGTCGACAACGCCATCCTCGCGCTCGAGGTCGAGGGCATGCCGCGCGAGCAGGCGCGCGCCAAGGCGCTGAAGATGCTGCCCGAGTTCGGGCTCGCCGGCTTCGAGAAGCAATATCCCAACCAATTGTCCGGCGGCATGCGCCAGCGCGTCGCCCTGATGCGCACCTTCCTGTTCGAACGCGACCTGATGCTGCTGGACGAGCCGTTCGGCGCGCTCGATGCGCTGACGCGGGCGATGATGCAGCGCTGGCTGCTCGACGTGTGGCAGAAATACCGCCGCACCATTCTCTTCATCACCCATGACGTCGACGAGGCGATCTTCCTCGGCGACCGCGTGCTGGTCATGACCGCGCGTCCCGGCTCGGTGAAGCTCGAACAGGTCGTCGACCTGCCCCGCCCGCGCCGGCCCGAGATCGTCACCTCTCCGGAATTCGTGCGCCTCAAGCGCACGCTGCTCGATGCGATCGAGGAGGAAAGCATGAAGTCGTTCCAATCCTCCATCGCGCAGGAGAAGACGCCGTGAATGCGATGTCAGCGAGAGAGCCCCAAGCCGCACCGCGCGGGATCGAGCCGGCCGAGTGGGATGCCCGGATCAAGCTCGCGGCCTGCTATCGCATGGTTGCCAAGCTCGGGATGGACGACCTGATCTACAACCACATCTCCTTGCGCGTGCCCGGCCACGAGGACCAGTTCCTCATCAATCCCTACGGCCTGCTGTTCGACGAGATCACGGCATCCAGCCTGGTGAAGATCGACACCAAGGGCAACAAGCTCGACGACACGCCGCATGCGGTCAACGTCGCCGCTTTCGTCATCCATGCCGCGATCCACACCGCGAACCACGACGCGGCCTGCGTGCTGCACACCCATTCCGACGCGAGCGTCGCGGTCTCAGGGCAAGAGAAAGGCCTGTTGCCGCTCAGCCAGTTCGCGATGCGCTTCTACGACCGCCAGGCCTTTCACGACTACGAAGGCGTCGCCATCGACCTCGACGAGCAGGTTCGCCTGGTGCGCGACCTCGGCCCGCACAAGGTGATGCTGATGCGCAACCACGGCATCCTCACCGTCGGACGGACGCCGGGCGAGGCCTTCATGCTGCTGTATTATTTCGAACGCGCCGCGCGGATCCAGCTCCAGATGCAGGCGGTGGCCGCAGCCGGCGCCAAGCTGGTGATGCCGCCGCACGAGGTCTGCGAGAAAGCCGCGCGCCAGTTCTGGGAATTGCAGGGCGACATCCTCGTGCCCGGCGAACGCGAGTGGCCGGCGCTGATGCGCCAGCTCGACCGCACCGATCCGTCCTACCGCAATTGATTTCACCGCCTGGAGTTTGACCATGTTGAGCCGACGCCACGCCTTCTCCGCCCTCTCCGCCATCGCACTGGCGACCGGCTCGCTTGTCACGGCCGCGCCCGCAGCCGAATTGCAGAAGGCCAGCCTGCGCCTGAAATGGCTGCCGCAGGCGCAGTTCGCCGGCTTCTACGTCGCAGCCGCCAAGGGCTACTACAAGGCCGAGAGCATCGACCTCACCATCAATCCCGGCGGACCCAACCTGCTCACCGAAAACCTGGTCGCGACCGGCGCCGACACATTCGGCCTCTCCGGCGGCACCGACAGCGTGTTCGCGGCGCGCGACAAGGGACTGCCGATCGTCTGCATCGGCGTGTCGCACCAGATCACGCCCTTCATCTTCGTCACCCGCAAGGACGGGCCGGTGAAGACGATCCAGGATTTCAAGGGCAAGACCGTCACCACCTGGTTTACCGGCGCCAACCATGTGCTGAACGGCATGCTGGCCAAGGAAGGCATCAAGCCGGATGAGCTGAAGATCCAGCCGCAGCAGGTTTCGGTGACACCCTTCGTCGACGGCAGCGTCGATGTGGTCACGGCGACCTATTACAACGAGTTCTACACCATCCAGTCGCGCATGCCGAAGGACAGCCTGAAGACCTTCGTCGCCGAGGACTACGGCATCACCTTCCCGCGCGACACGCTGATCGTGGCCGAGGCGACCGCCAAGGAGAAGCCGGAGCTGGTCAAGGCGTTCCTGCGCGCTTCGCTCAAAGGCTGGAAGGACGCCTTCGCAGATCCCAAGGGCGCCGTCGATACCGTGATGGCCGCGGCCCCGACGCTCGACCGCGCGCAGCAGGAATTCATGCTCACCGAGGTAAAGCGCCTGATGACCGCTGGCGCCGCGGCGAAGAACGGCATGTTCTGGATCGATGCCGACGCGGTCAAGACCGCCCACGACTTCTTCCTGAAGTACGGCGTCATTTCCAAGCCGCTGGATCTTGCCGCCGCGTATGATGCAAGCTTCATCCAGAGCGTTCCGCTGGCGGACCGGCTGCCGTGAGCAGCCCTTCGGCGGCATCGCTTGGCAAGGGCTGGGTTGCTGCGCAGCGCATCGCGATGCCGGCTTCGTTGCACAAGCTGGTCCGGCTCCTGCTGGGCCTTGCGATTGCGGCGGTGATCTGGGAAGGCTCGGTGCAGCTGTTCGGCATCCGGCCCTATTACCTGCCGCGCCTTAGCACGATCCTGCTGTCGATCGCGGCGACGCCTCGCGCCTATGTCGACGGCTTCCTGCGCACGCTCGCCGAAACGCTGATCGGCTTTGCTTCGGGCGGTGCGTTTGGCGTGCTCATGGGCGTCGTGTTCTTCCGCGTCCGCGCGCTGCGCGAGATGATCTTTCCGATCTTCGTGGTGTCGCAGACCATTCCGGTCATCGCCTTCGGGGCGCTGGTGGTGCTGTGGTTCGGCAACACGCTGCTCGCCAAGGCGATCATCGCGTTCTATTTGACCTTCTTTCCGGTAACGGTGAACACGCTGCTGGGCCTCGAGACCGTCGATCCCAAGCAGGTCGACTTGATGCGCAGTTTTGGCGCCTCCAATCGCCAACTCCTGCTGCGCTTGCAGCTTCCGACCGCGCTGCCGCAGATCTTCGTGGCGCTGCGGCTCGCCGCATCGCTGAGCCTCGTCGGGGCCATCGTCGGCGAATGGTTCGGCGACACCACCGGGCTCGGCGTGCTGCTGCTCCAGGCCATGTTCACCGAGAATGTCGTCGCGATCTGGGCCGCCCTGCTCGCCGCGGCGCTGCTCGGCACCGTCTTCTATGCGGTGGTCGCCGCGGTGGAGCGACGGCTGGTGTTCTGGAGCGCCGAGCAATGAGCCCCTCGCTCGCATCACCTTCGCTCGCCGTCCAGCGCGGCATCCTGGGCGCCGTCCTCCTGGTCGCGTGCTGGGAAGGCGCGGCGCGCGGACTGCATCTGCCGGCCTATGTTCTGCCCGCCGTCAGCGACATCCTCGCCGGCCTCTGGTCCAAGCGCGCGACGCTCATCGACGCTGCCGGTTACACCCTGCTCGAAGCGCTGGTCGGCTACGGGCTCGGCTGCCTGATCGGTATCGGCCTCGCCGTCGCAATCGCATTGGTTCCGGCGCTTCGCAGTGCGATCCTGCCGCTGGCCACCGCGATCAATTCGGTGCCCGTGGTCGGCTATTCGCCGCTGATCCTGCTCTGGTTCGGCATCGGCGTCAGCTCGAAGATCGTGATGGTGGCGATGGCGGTGAGCTTCACCATCCTGCTCTCGATGCTGGCCGGGCTCGACCGTGTCGACCGCCGCGCCGTCGATCTCATGAAGAGTTTTGGCGCAAGCCGCTTCGGTGTGCTGTGGCGCCTGCGCCTGCCGACGGCCCTGCCGCTGCTGCTCGCCGGCATGCGCGTCTCGACGGTGCGCAGCGTGATCGTGGCGATCGTCACCGAGATGCTCGGCGCACATGGCGGGCTCGGCTGGGTGATCTACCAGGCCGTGCTCCAGATCGACTTCGTCCAGGTCTGGGCGGCGATCTTCGTCGCATCCGCGGCGAGCCTTGCCTTCTTCGGCCTGATCGGTTTCCTCGAACGCAAGATCCTGTTCTGGACATGACGCCATGAAACGACAGATGCATCTCGGCCTGTTCATCCTGGGAACCGGCAGCCACGTCGCCGGCTGGCGCTATCCCGGCGCGGTCGACAGCTTCCAGGACTTTGCGGCGATCCAGCAGATCGGCCGCACCGCCGAGCGCGGCAAGTTCGACCTGATCTTCATGGGCGACAATCTCTATGCCGATGCCGCCGCCCATCCCTCCTACACGCTGCGGCTCGAGCCGCTGACGATGCTCGCCGCGCTCGCGACCTCGACCAGCCATATCGGGCTCGGCGCCACCGTCTCGACCACCTACAGCGATCCGTTCTCGGTCGCGCGCGTGTTCGCCTCGCTTGACCACATCTCCAGGGGCCGCGCGGCGTGGAATGCGGTGACGACGGCCAATCCGGCGACCGCTGCGAATTTCGGCACCACCCATCCCGACCACGCCCGCCGCTACGAGATGGCCGGCGAATTCCTCGACGTCGTCAAGGGCCTGTGGGACGGCTGGGCGGATGACGCCATCGTCGCCGACCGCGCGAGCGGCGTCTACATCGATCCGGCCAAACTCCGCCCGATCGATCATGACGGCGCGTTCTTCAAGGTGAAGGGCCCGCTCAACATCGGCCGCAGCCCGCAAGGCCACCCCGTGGTGCTCCAGGCCGGCGGCTCCGAGGCCGGACAGGCTCTTGCCGCGCGCACCGCCGATATCGTGTTCTCGGTGGTGCAGGATATCGAGGAGGCCAAGGCCGGTTACACCTCGCTGAAGACGCGACTGCCGTCGTTCGGCCGCAAGGCCGACGACGTCACGGTGCTGCCGGGCGTGATGCCCGTCGTCGGCCGCACCGATAGGGAGGCGTTCGAGAAGCTCAACGTGCTCCAGAGCTTTGTCAGCGGCAGCAATGCGCTCGCGATCCTGTCCGATCGCTTCGGCCGGGACATGTCGGCCTACGATCTCGACGGGCCGATCCCCGACATCGCACCGTCCGACAGCTATCACAGTTTCGCCAGCGTCATGCTCGCCAAGGGCCGCCGCGAGAACATGACGCTGCGCGATCTCTACAACCTCACCGCCGCCGCCCGCGGCCATTGGGTGCTGTGCGGCTCGGCCGAGCGCATCGCCGATACGCTCCAGCTCTGGTTCGAGCAGCACGCCGCCGACGGCTTCAACGTCATGCCGCCTTATTTCCACGAAGGGTTCGAGGATTTCGTCGAGCTCGTCGTACCCATCCTGCAGGAGCGTGGGCTGTTCCGCGCGGACTATGAGGGGACGACGCTGCGGGATCACCTCGGCCTTGCGCGGCCGGCCAATCCGTTCTTCGCGGCTTAGAGCGCGCCAGCGATCCGCAGTGCCCGTTCGAGCGCCTGCAACTCGTTTGGTGTGGCCCGCGGCTGCGGCGGCCGTGCCGCGTCGCATGCGAGACGCCCAAGCAATTTCAGGCAGGCCTTGAGCCGCACCGTCGCGCGTCCTCCCGGCGCATCGCGATAGATCGCGACCGCAAGCGGATAGAGCTTCTCGTGCGCGGCCCGCGCCTGCTCCCAATCACCGGCTTCAGCCGCATTCCAGAGGCTGACGACAAGCTCCGGCACGACGCAGGCAAGGCTGACCTGGCTGCCGGCCGAGCCGACGAGATAGCTCGTCAGCAGGTGCTCATCTCCCGAGCCGAGCACGACGAACTCCGCCCGCAGCTTGTGGATCAGTCGCAGATTCTGTTCGTAAGTCGCGACCTCCCAGCTGCCCTCCTTGATCGCAACGAAGCGAGGGTCGGCAACCAGTTGCTCCAGCAGCGACGGTGCATAAGCCATGGCACCCGCACCGACCGGCGCGGCGTAGAGCATCAGCGGCACGGAGGTGGCATCGCGGATATGGCGGTGATGTGCGATGACACAATCATCGGCGTGTGCGAGCGCCCAGCTGTTGGGAGGAAACACCAGAAGCCCGTCCGCGCCCGCCCGCTCCAGCACAGCCGCCTCTCGCGCGGCCTCCAGGCTCGATTCGTGATTGACGCCAGAGACGATCAGGCAGTCTTTCGGAGCGTACTCGCGCGCCAGCTCCACCACGCGCTGTTTTTCGGCGAGCGACAGCACAAAATTCTCACCGGCATGGCCGTTGACCAGGAGTCCATTGATGCCCGGCGTGGACGCGACCGCGGCGAGATGCGCCGCCAGACTTGTCTCATCGATCTCGAACTCAGCCGTCATCGGCACGATCGTGGCGGCATGAATGCCGCGAAGGCGATCGCTGAATGTCTGCGTCATCTCGCCGGACACCGCAGCCGCGCCCGCTAATGGATGATCTGGTCGAGGAACGTCCGCGCCCGTTCGGACTTCGGATGCTGGAAGAACTCCTCCGGTGCGGCCTGCTCCACGACCTTGCCCTCGTTCATGAACACGATGCGGTCGGCGACCTCGCGGGCGAAGCCCATCTCGTGGGTCACGCACAGCATGGTCATGCCCTCTTCCGCCAGCTTCTTCATGGTCTCCAGCACCTCCTTGACCATCTCGGGGTCCAGCGCGGAGGTCGGCTCGTCGAACAGCATGATCTTCGGCCGCATGCACAGCGCGCGTGCGATCGCGACGCGCTGCTGCTGGCCGCCCGAGAGCTGCCCGGGAAATTTTTCGGCCTGGTCCGGAATCCGGACTTTTGTCAGGAAATGCATGGCGAGGTCCTTGGCTTCTGCCTCGCTCATGCTGTTCACGGTCATCGGGGCCAGGATGCAGTTCTCCAGCACGGTCATGTGCGGAAAGAGATTAAAACTCTGGAATACCATGCCGGTGTCGCGCCTGACCGCGTCGATGTTCTTGCGCTGGCGATCGAGCTCGACGCCGTTGACATAGATCAGGCCCTCGTCGTGCTTCTCGATGTGATTGATGCAGCGGATCAGCGTCGACTTGCCCGAGCCGGAGGGACCGCAGACCACGATCTTCTCGCCCTTGGCGACCCTGAGATCGACCTGGTCCAGCGCGGTGAAGTCGCCATAGTGCTTGTAGACGGCCTCCATGCGAACCGCAGGCACATCGCGGAGCTGCGTTGCACCTTCGACGCCGCTAGCCGCATTCATCGATATCTCGCTCATGCCCGGGCCTCCACACTCGCCTGCGTAACCGGCGCCCTCGCCGCGACGCGCCTCGACTTCGCAGCGCTCGACCGACCAAAGTGCTTCTCCAGCCGGCGTTGAATCGCATCCCAGACCGAGGTGAGGATCAGGTAATAGGCCGTGGCCGCCGCATAGACTTCGAGGATCTGGAAATGCTCCTGCATCAGCATGTCGCTGCGGCGCATGAGCTCCTCGACCGAGATCACCGAGGCGAGCGAGGTCGCCTTCAAGAGCGAGTTGATGGAGTTGCCGAGCGGCGGGATCATCAGCCGGAAGGCCTGCGGCAGGGTCACCCGGCGGAACGTCACCCAGGGCGACAGGCTGAGCGCCCAGGCGGCTTCGCGCTGTCCCGCCGAAACGGCCATGAAGCCGCTGCGCACGATCTCGGCGAGGTAGGCCGCCTCGTTGAGGATCAGGCCGACCAGCGCGCAGGTGATAACGGAGAACTTGATCCCCAGCTGCGGCAAGCCGCTGTAGATCACCACGAGCTGGATCAGCAGCGGCGTGCCGCGGAAGAACCAGATGTAGAAGCGCGACGCGCCCGACAGCACCGGGTTGGACGACATGCGCATCAACGCGATGCCCATGCCGAGGATCAATCCGCCGATGACCGCCGCCACCGTCAGGCCGATGGTGACGAGCACCCCCTTCATCAGGAAGTAGTTGAAGAAGTAGTTGACGGCGGCCGTCGGACTGAAATGGCTCATCGGCTCGTCTCCGTAGGTATCAGGCCGGACCCGGGCCGGCGATCGCAAGCGGCTGATCGGCCGGCATGCTGGTCAGGCCGAACTTGTCGAACAGCGCCTGGTAGCTGCCGTCGGAACGCATGGCGTTCAGCGCCTTGACGACGGCGTCGACCACCGTCTTGTTGCGGAAACCGAGCGTAGTGCGCGCCGTGCCGAGCCCGCTCAATACTTCCTTCACGCGACCGCGGCCGGTGAGATCACGCGCCACGCTGTCGACGAGCAACGCGTTGTCCACCTGGCCGGCCAGCAGCGCGCTGACGACGTTGGTGGCGGTGGGGAAGGTCGGCATCTCGACGGCTGCGCCGCCCTTCGCCACGCTCGCATCGCTGAGCTTCTTGAGCCAATTCATCTGGTAGGTGCTGACCTCGACGGCGGATGTTTTTCCGATCAGATCATTTTCGGTAGCAATTTTTGTGCCGCTGTCGGGCGCAACCACGACCGAAATCGCCTGAATGGCGTACGGCACCATGTACATCAGCTTCGAACGTTCCTCGGTCCAGAACATGCCGGTGTCGATGCCGTCGATGCGGCCCGCGGCCATGGCCGGTATCATCGCCGGAAAATCCATCCGGACGAGTTCGACCGGAAGACACAACCGCTTGCCGAGCTCGGCGGCGAGTTCCACGTTGAGGCCCTGCAACTGGCCGTCCATGTCGACGAATTGCTGCGGCGGGTTGGTCGGATTGATCGAGAGCTGCAACTTCCCGGGCGCGATCAGATTGTCGTCGGTGATCCCAGGCGTACAGGCCGCATGCGCAGCCGTGGATGCAAGAGCGAGTGCGGCGGCCGCACTCAGGCGAAGCAGTGTCGAGAGCATGTGATACCTCCAGTAAGACGCCAATGACCGATGCAGTCCCTCGCCCGGGATTCCCCTCAATGTTTGTTGGATGCGGCCGGCCGGATCTCACGACACGACAGGCAGCATCGTCTTCGCCCCCTCAAGCCGGTCCCGACGTCGGCTTGAGCTGGATTCGCATGAAGTTCTTCACCAGGGATTCGAACGGACCGAAGCCCTTCACCTTCAGGAACTCCGGCGTTTCGAACGCCCATCGTCCCGCGACTTCGTACATCGCCGCGTATTTCGGTCCGTCGCCGATCGAGACGAAGCGCTTTGCGGACAGCCAGCCGGGACAGGCGAGCAAATCGGGGAAATGCCTCTGCTCGTACCAGGCGTTGAACGCGGCCTCGTGCTCGGGATCGATGTCGACCCGCACGATGTGAATGAAGGCTTCGTCGGCCACGGGTTCGTCCCTCACGCCAGACGAATGTCGCCGGTCGCGCGCGCTGCACCGAGCGTCGTTGCGATGGCGTCGCACAACGCCGGAACGACCGGCAGCAGCGGCGGCCGCGGATCGGCGTTACCGATCAAGCCGAGCGCCTTGAGCCCGACTTTCATGCGCGTGTGCATGTCCATGATCGGCGCTGGGCCATAGATCGCGCGGACGATTGGATAGAGCCGCTCGTTGACCGCGCGCAGCGCGGCGAGATCGTCGGCGAGCGCCGCCTGCCAAAGCGCGACGAACAGATCCGGCGCGAGGCTGACGAGGCCCGAGAGAATGCCGTCGCCGCCGATGGCGAGCTGCGGCAGGAACCAGTTGAAGTTCGACGGCAGGATCGCGACGGAGGGATCGGCCTGCTTCACCGCCCGGCGGTTCTCGTCATAGGCGAAGATGCTGTCGCTGCCCTCCTTGATGGCGATGACGCCGTCGAGCGCTGCGATCTTCGCCAGCGTCTCCGGTGAGTAGCCAAATCCGGACGCCAGTGGATATTGGAAGATCGACACTGGAATGCCGATGGCGGAACTGACCGCCTGCACGAAGGCCACCGGTGCGCGCGAGGTCGCCGATGCACCGCCACCAAGCGGCGCCGGCGGGAACAACACGGCACAATCGGCGCCGGCAGCTTCCGCGAGCTGCGCCTGATGGATCGCTTCCGCGGTGGAATGCGCGATGATGCCTGAAAGCAGCGGCTTGCCGCCGATGTGCTTGCGCGTCCGCTCGATCACCGCCTGCCGCTCGTCGTCCGAGAGCGACCCGCCCTCGCCGGCATGTCCGTTGACGAACACGGCCGCGATTCCGTCCGGACAGGCGCAATAGTCGAGCACGCGGGCGTAGCCGTCCCAGTCGATCGAGGTGTCGTCCTTGAAGGGCAGCACGGTCGCGACCGTGACGCCGCGCAGGTCAGGTTTCTTCATCGGCTTGCTCATGACGGTTTCCGCCGTGGAAATTTCAGGCTCGCGCGCGCCTTCAGCACTTCGAGGCCGCCCTCGTTGCGGGCGCTCGCCTCCCAGATGATGGTGCGGGTCTCGTCGTGCTGCTCGGCGATCCAGACGTCGAAGGTGAGCGTGTCGCCGTAGAACACCGGGCCGGTGAACCAGAACCGGTCCTCGACAGAGACGCCGATCGTGCCGACCAGTTCGCTGGTGAGGATGCTGGTGCAGAGGCCGGCGACCATGATCCCGGGCGCCAGCCTGCGGCCGAAGCGCGTTGCGCCCGCGTAGACCTCGTCGACATGAACAGGGCCGAAATCGCCGGTCGCAGCAATATAGAGCGCACCGTCCGCCTCGGTGATGGTCTTGCTGAGGCTGACCCTGTCGTTCACCTTCAGATCGTCGAAGGATTTCGGCTCGTACATGGCTCAGCCCTTCGCGAAAGGAACCAGCGTCGCGGTGCCGTCCACCACGGTCGCCCCCGAGGGCGACAGCGTGCAGGTGACGCGGCAGACCGCGTCATCACCGGCAACCGAGACGATCTCGGCCTTGGCCTCGACGGACTCGCCGACGATCACCGGCGCGGCGAAATTCAGCGCGATGCTGCCGATCCGCCGCGTCGGTCCGCCGAGCTGGCTGAGGCAGGTCGTGGCAAGGCCGCCGACCGCGAGCTCGAAGGCGACCATGTTGGAGGCGCCGGCCTTCCTGGCGCGGACGGCGTCGACATAGAGACCGCCGAGATTGCCGCTGATGCCGGTGAACATCGCCTGCTCCGCGACCGTCATGGTCTTGCGGAAGGCGAAGACGGCGCCGGGCTTGAGAGGTGCGTGAGACATCGGTCGTTTCCCTAGAGCTGCAAGCCATTCTTGATGGTGCTGCGCGCGACCAGCATGCGGTGGATTTCGGAGGTGCCGTCATAGATGCGGGTGACGCGCGCGTCGCGATACATGCGCTTCAGCGGCAGGTCCTTGCTGAAGCCCATGCCGCCGAACACCTGGATGGCGCGGTCCACGACGCGGCCCTGCATCTCGGAGGCCGCGACCTTGATCATCGAGACCTTGTCCCGCGCATCCTTGCCCTGATCGATGTCCCAGGCGGCGTTCATCACCATCATCTTGACGCCGAAGATCTCGGTGGCGGAATCGGCGATGAGTTTCTGCACCATCTGGAAGTCACCGATGAGCTGGCCGAACTGACGCCGCTCGCCGGCATGCTTGCGCATCATCTCGAGCGCACGCTGCGCCATGCCGACGGCACGCGCCCCGATATGGGCGAGACGGATCTGGAGCACGCTCTGCATGATCAGCTTGAACCCGCCGCCAACCTCGCCCAGCACGGCCGCTTTCGGAATGCGGCAGTCCTCGAAGGCCAGCTCGGCGTGGCCATAGCCGCGGTGGCCCATCATCGGCTGCGTGCGTGCGACCTTGAAGCCGGGTGTGGTACGATCGACCAGAAACAGCGTGATGCCGCCCCGCGCGCGCTTCTCCTTGTCGGTCAGCGCCATCAGGATCACGTAATCGGCGATGTCGCCGTCGCTGATGAAATGCTTGGTGCCGTTGAGCACCCACTGGTCGCCCTCGAGATGCGCGGTCGTGCTGATCGAGGCGGCGTCGGAGCCGGCGCCCGGCTCGGTGATCGCCATGGCGCAGATCTTGTCGCCCTTCACCGTCGGCAGCAGATAACGCTCGACCTGATCGCCCTTGCAGGCCATCAGCATCGGATAGACTTGGCCGAACACGCGGCGGATCAACGCATCGGAGGTCTTGCCGAACTCTTCCTCGACGAGGCAGTGCTCGACGCAGGACAGCCCGCCGCCGCCGACATCCGCCGGCATGTTCATGGCATAAAGGCCGAGCTTCTGCGCCTTGGCCTTGGTCACCGCCAGCGCATCGGGCGGCACCTTGGCCGTCTGCTCCACCACGTCTTCGAGCGGCTGCACCTCTGTTTCAACGAAACGGCGGACGGTGTCGACCAGCAGGCGCGTATCCTCAGGGATTGAAAAGTCGATCATCGCGCCACTCCCACCGCCTTGCCGGCGATCATCGCGTCAATGTCGGCAGCGTCGTAGCCGATCTCGCCGAGCACTTCGCGGGTCTGCGCACCTAGCCGCTGCGGCACCAGCCGCACCTCCGGCGTCCGGCCGTCATAGCGAGCGGGATGCGCGACCATCCGGATTTGCGCGCCGCCTGCACTCTCGGCGCTCTTGAACACGCCGAGATGTCTCAGCTGGGGATCGGCCTCGAGGTCGCGATAATCCTGGACCGGCGCGTGCCAGATCCGCGCCGCCTCGAGCGAGGGCAGCCAATCGGCCGTCGACTTCTGCTTCAGACGCGTCGCGACGATCCGCGTGATCTCCTCGCGCTTCGAGAAACTGTCGGCCTCGCCGAACCGCTTCAACTCTTCGCAGTCAAGCCCTGCCGCGAGCGCCTTGGGCGCCGCCATGGAGATCGCGAGATGGCCGTCGGCCGTCGCATGAATGCCGTAAGGCCCGGGGCTGAACCAGGCGGCAATTCCGGCCGGACCGCGTGGCGTCGGCGACGGCGCGCCATTGAGCCAGGCGGTCAGCGGCTCGACCTGGAGATCGAGGGCGGCCTGATAGAGGTTGACCTCGACGAGCTGCCCCGTCCCCGTCTTGGTCCTGGCAAACAGTGCCGCGAGAATGCTCATGGCATAGAGCGAGGCCGCATGCTGATCGACGATCACCGCGCCGACAGCGGTCGGCTCGCCGTCCGCCCGCCCCGTCCGCATCGCAAGGCCCGACATCGCCTGGAGCAGCAGATCCTGGCCGGGACGATCCTTGTAGGGCCCTTCCGATCCGAACCCGGTCGCCACCGCATAGATCAGGCCGGGGTTGATCGCCTTGAGCGTGTCGTAGCCGAGGCCGAGCTTGGCCATGGTGCCCGGCCGGAAGTTTTCCATCACGACATCGGCGGTCGCGACCAGCTTCTTCACAGCGGCGATGCCGTCGGGATGCTTGAGATCGACGGCGAGACTGCGCTTGTTGCGCCCGGTCGCCAGGTGATTGACGCTATCACCCGCGACGAAGTGATTGGCGACCGCCCAGTTGCGCTGAAACGCGCCCTCGATCGGCTCGACCGCGATGACGTCGGCGCCGAGATCGGCGAGCGTCTGTGCGGCCAGCGGGCCCGCGAGGTAATGATTGAAGCTGAGGATCTTGACGCCATCGAGCAGGTTCATCGATCACACCTGGTTTAAGCGGCTGCAATGGACGCGCCGCGCCACGCGAGACCGAACGACTTGACCAGCGCCAGCGCGGCCGCGTCCTGTGCGGCCGGCAGCGGCAGTCGCGGCGGGCGCGGGCCGCCGACCGCAAGGCCCATATGGCCGAGCAGCGCCTTGCTGCCGGCGACATAGGCCTGGCCGCCGACGAACTCGATCACCGGCAGATATTTCAGATAGAGCTCGCGCGCCTCCTTGATGGCGCCCTCGTCTGCGACGAGGCTGAAGATGCGCGCCATCTCGGACGGCACCACATTGGAGGCCACCGCGACCCAGCCTTGCGCGCCCTCGACGAAGGATTCGAAGCCGAGGATGCCGCCGAACACGGTCATCCTGTCGCCGCAGAGCCGGATGATGTCGCGCACCCGCGTCACCTCCAGCGTCGACTCCTTGATATAGAGACAGTTGTCAATCTCGGCGATGCGCGCCACGAGCTGTGGCTTGAGATCGACATTGGCGGTCGCCGGGTTGTTGTAGACCATGATCGGCAGCGCGATCGCGTCGGCCACCGTCTTGTAGTGATGGACGAGCTCATCGTCGGTCGGCGTCGAATAGAACGGCGGAATGATCATGACGCCGTCGGCGCCCAGCTTTTCGGCACGGCGGCTGAGGCGAACCACCTCGCGCGTATCCTCCGCACCGGTGCCGATCAGCACGGGCACGCGCCCCGCGGCCTGGCCGATGACGACCTCCGCCACCAGCGCCTTCTCGTCGTCGTCGAGAGACAGGAATTCGCCGGTCGAGCCGAGCGGGATCAGCCCATGAATGCCCTCCGCGATCTGCCAGTCGACGAAGGCGCGCAAGGCTGCGACATCGACCTCCCCCGCTGCCGTGAACGGGGTGATCATGACGGTGTAGGTGCCGCGGAACGTCTTCATCAGGGAACTGCCGGGTGCTCGGGTGAATTCGGGCGATGGGTGCCGCCTGCGGAATATCCGCACGCTTTATGCAATCGTTTGCATAAATGGCTCTGCATTGGGCAACACCATCCATTTTTTGAGCTTGATCCGCGTGGAATAAGCTCATAGCGTTTCTGCAATCGTTTGCAGTCTATCGGCAGGTTTGATGAGCGTCACGCTCAAAGATGTGGCACAGGCGGCCCGCGTTTCAATCAGCACTGCTTCCCGAGCGTTGACGGGAACCGGCCTGACCAGCGAGCGCACGCAGCAGCGCCTGACGCGCATCGCGCGCGAGCTCGGCTATCGGCCGAACCCCATCGCGCGCGGACTGAAGACCGGACAATCGCGGCTCGTCGCGCTTCTGGTTCACAACCTCACCAACGCCTCGTTCCAGGTGATGGCCGAAGTGGTGCAGGCGCGCCTGAAGGCGCTGGGTTATCAGATGCTTCTGTGCATCGGCGGCGACGATCCGCAGCAGGAGAGCGACACCCTCACCACGCTGGTCGACCACCGCATCGACGGACTGATCGTCGTTCCCACCGGCAAGAACGGCCCGCAGCTCAAGGCGTTGGCGAAGGATGTTCCGATCGTCTGCCTGGTGCGGCGCGACGACGCAACCGATCTCGAGACCGTGCTCGCCGACGATCCGCAGGGCGCCTATCTCGGAACGCGCCACCTGATCGAGCTCGGCCACAAGCGCATCGGGTTGATCGTCGGCCGCCAGGACACGACGTCCGGCCGCGAGCGACTGTCCGGCTATGTCCGCGCGCTGCGCGAGGCCGGCATCGCCAGGGACGACACATTGATTCATGCCGGTCATTTCGTTCCCGAGACCGGTGCGACGGGCTGCCGCAAGCTGCTGGACCTCCCGCGCCCGCCGAGCGCGATCTTCGTGGCCAACCACGAGGCAACGCTCGGCGTGCTGCGCGTGACGGCGGAGCGGAACATCGCGATCCCCGACGACCTCTCGCTGCTCTGCTACGAGGACATGCCGTGGTTCGAATGGCATCGCCCCGCCATCAGCATCGTCGACAACGGCGCGCGCGATCTCGCCAATCTCGCCGTCGACCGGTTGCTGCAACGCATGGATGCGAAGGGCAACGGCAATAACGGCGTTCGCGAATATCGCGTCGGCGCCCGGCTGATCAAGCGCGACTCCTGCCGCCAGTTCGATGCCCCGCCCCCTGCGAGATCCGCGAAGTCCAAATCATCTTCATCCAAATCATCTGCGGCCAAATCCGCGAAGGTCTGATCGATGCCCTATGTCGAAGTGCTCGCCCCGCAAGCCCCAAACCAGCGCAAGGCCGCGCTGGCGAGGTCCGTGACCGACGGCCTGATGTCGGCATTCGGCGTCACCGCTGATACGGTCACGCTCTATTTCCTGAACATTGCGCCCGATGACTACGCCCATGCCGGCACGTTCGGCGCGCAGGCCACCGGCCAGCGCATCCTGCTCAAAGTGCACGCGTTCCGCCGCAGCGAGGCCGAGCGCCGCGCCGCCGCCATCGCGCTGACCCGCGGCGTATGCAGCGCCTATGGCGTGCCCGGCGATGACGTCGCGGTCTATTTCCTCGATCGCGACCGCAGCGAGGTCTCCCACGATTCCAAGCTCGCCAGCGACTGACGGGAGCACACCATGGACCGCTTTTACAGCCAAGACCAGAAAGCCCTGCGCGAGACCGCCCGTCGCTTCGCCGAAGCGGAGATTTTGCCGCGCGCCGCCACGATCGACCGCGAGGACCGCTTCGACCGCACCCTCTACAAGGGCATGGCCGATCTCGGACTGTTCGGCATCTGCCTGCGCGAAGGCGCCGGAGGCGCCGGCCTGGATGCAGTCGCGGCCTGCATCGCGATGGAGGAGCTGGCGCGATGCTCCGGCGCAGTCGCCAATGCCTTCGCGATCCCCGTCGAGGCGGTGCTGTTCTTCGACCATCACGGCACCGACGCGCACAAGGCACTGATCCCGAAAATTCTCAGCGGCGACATTATTCCTGCGACCGCCGTCTCGGAGCCCGACCATGGCTCCGACGTCGCCGGCATCCGCACCCATGCGGTGCGCGAGAGCAACGGCTGGCGGCTCAACGGCACCAAGGCCTGGGTGACGCTCGGCGGTGTCGCCGACCGCATCATGGTGTTCGCGCGCACCGGCAGCGAGGCGGGCCACCGTTCCATCTCCTGCCTGCTGGTCGACGGCGCCCTGCCCGGCATCGCCCGCGGCAAGAACGAGGAGCTGCTCGGCATGCACGGCCTCGACGACTGCCAGATCACCTTCTCCGACGTGCGCCTGCCGGCCGACAGTGTGATGGGGCCGGAGAACCAGGCCTTCAAGATGGCCATGAGCAATTTCAACTTCAGCCGGCTGATGATGGCCTCGATGGCGCTCGGCATGGCGCAGGCCGCGTTCGAGGACGCCACCGCCTATGCCCGCGACCGCAAGCAGTTCGGCCAGGCCATCATCGGCTTCCAGGCGGTTCAGTTCATGCTCGCGGACATGTCGACCGACATCGCCGCCGCGCGGCTTCTGATCCACCACGCCGCGCGCCTGCACGATGCCGGCGAGCCAATCGCCAAGGAGGCGGCGCAGGCAAAGCTGTTCACCACCGACATGGCGATGAAGCACGTCTCCAACGCGCTGCAGATCCACGGCGGCAACGGCTATTCGCGCGAGTACCGCATCGAGCGGATCTTTCGCGACGTCCGCCTCGCCCAGATCTACGAGGGCACCAACCAGATCCAGCGGCTGATCATCGCCCGCCAGGTCGAGAAGGAGGCCGCGTGATGCGGGGCGTGCAATCATGCTGAGCATCATCACGGCGGCAGAGGCCGCCGGCCTCATCCGCGATGCCGATTCGCTGATCGTCGGCGGTAATGGCGGCACGGGCGCGGCCGAAGCCATTCTCGACGCGCTGGAGCGGCGTTTCCTCGGCGGCCAGGGCCCGCACAATCTGACGCTGATCAACATCACCGGCGTCGGCGCCGTGACCGAGAAAGGCCTCTGCCATCTCGCCCATGAGGGCCTGATCGCGCGCGTGATCGGCGGCAATTTCGGCTTGCAAGTGCCGTTCATGCGCCTCGTTCGCGACGAGCTGATCGACGCCTACAATTTCCCGCAAGGGGTGATGAGCCAGCTCTGCCGTGCCATGGCGGCGAAACATCCTGGCGTGCTCACCCATGTCGGCCTCAACACCTATATGGACCCGCGCCAGGACGGCGGCCGCATGAACAAGCGCACCACCGCGCCGCTGGTCGACCTGCTCGAACTGCACGGCCAGTCGTGGCTGCTCTACCGCGTCCCCGCCCCGCCCGATGTCGCCATCATCCGCGGCACCTCCGCCGACGAAGACGGCTATGTCAGCATGGAGCACGAGGGCACGACGCGCGAGGATCTCTCGATCGCGCAGGCCGTGCACAATGCCGGCGGCACCGTGATCTGCCAGGTCAAGCGCATCGTGAAGCGCGGCTCGATCCATCCGCAGATGGTCAAGATCCCCGGCTTCCTGATCGACCACATCGTGCTCGAGCCCGATCAGATGCAGACCTACGGCACCGCCTACGATCCGGCGCGCTGCGGTGAAACGCGTGTGCCCGAGGCGATGATCACGCCAGATCCGCTGACCGAGCGTCGCGTGATCGCCCGCCGCGCCGCCTTCGAGCTGCGCCCGCGCGACGTCGTCAATCTCGGGGTCGGCATCTCCGCGATGATCCCCAATGTCGCGGCTGAGGAAGGCATCTCCGACCTGATCACGCTGACGGTGGAATCCGGCGTGGTCGGCGGCGTGCCCGGGCACGCGCGCGAGTTCGGCACCGCGATCAATCCGCGTGTCATTCTCGACCAGGCCTATCAGTTCGACTTCTACGACGGCGGCGGGCTGTCTTGCGCCTTCCTCTCCTTCGCGGAGGTGGACGCGGCTGGCAACGTCAACGTCACCCGCTTCGGCGATCGCCGCGATGGCTCCGGCGGCTTCATCGACATCACGCAGAACGCCAAGCGATTGATCTTCAGCGGCACCATGACCGGTGGCAAGTTCGATATCGGCGTCGAGAACGGGCGCCTCGCGATCCGGCGCGACGGCGCCTTCCGCAAGTTTGTGCCGCAGGTTGGCCAGATCAGCTTCAGTGCCTCGCTCGCCGCGCAGCGCGGCCAGCACGTCAGCTATGTCACCGAGCGCGCCGTGTTCGAACTGGAGAACGGCAGCGTGACCTTGACCGAGATCGCGCCGGGCGCTCGCCTGGAGGAGGACATCCTCGCGCATATGGGCTTTCGGCCGCGCATCAGCCCGCAACTGAAGGACATGGATCCGCGCATCTTCCGCTCCGGGCCCATGGGCATCGCGCAGAGCTTCAAGGCCTTGCCGGCGCGGCCGCGCAAGGTCGCCTGAGGATTGGGCATGGACACCAGCGCCCCGATCAATCTCCGTTACGAGGACATCGCGCTCGGCACGGAGTTCGAGACCGCCGCGCACACCGTGACGGAGGCCGATATTGCTGTCTTCGCCGACGTCACGCGCGACCATCATCCGCTCCACCTCGATGCCGGCTATGCGAAGTCGCGCGGTTTTCCCGCGGTGATCGGCCACGGACTGTTCGGCCTGTCGCTGATGGAAGGGCTGAAGTCGGAGTTGAAGCTGTACGAAGAGACCTCGGTCGCCTCGCTTGGCTGGGACGAAGTCAAATTCAAAGGTCCTATCGTCGCCGGCGATAGCTTGCGCGTGCGTTTCCGTTTCGTCGAGAAGCGGCCGACCAAAAATCCCGCGCGCGGCATCGTCATCGAGACGCTCGACCTTCTCAACCAGCGCGATGAGGTGGTGACCACCGCCCGCCACACCTCGCTGATCCTGACCCGGCAGGCCGATCGCGACGCGACGGCGGCCATTTGACGAGACAATGAAGAAGACGTCGGACCGGAGAACGGCTCCTCTGCCACCCACGATTTGATCGGAGTATTCAGATGCGATTTCTCAAGATCTTCTCCGCCTTCGCCCTGCTGGTCGGCCTGTCCCAGGCCGCCGGCGCCCAGACCTGCACGCCGAAGGTGCCGGCCTCGAGCCTGATCGAAGCGCCGAAGTGGCAGATGTCGATCAACCCGACGCTGCCGCCGCAGCAATTCGTCGACGACAAGGGCGAGTTGCAGGGCCTCAATGTCGAGCTCGCCCGCGAGATCGCCAAGCGCATCTGCGTCGAGCCGGTGTTTCTGCGCATGGACTTCCCGCCGATGATCCCGGCGCTGCGCTCGGGCCGCTTCGATGCCATCAACACCGGCCTGTTCTGGACCGAGGAGCGGTCCAAGATGCTCTACCTCGTGCCCTACGCGCAGCAGGCGATCAGCATCTACACCGATCCCTCCTCCAGCCTGAAGCTGGAGAAGTTCGAGGATCTCGCCGGCCGCGTCGTGGGCGTGGAATCGGCGACCTACACCGAGCGCAAGGCGCGCGAGTTCAGCACCGCGATGGAGGCCAAGGGCCTGAAGCCGATCGAGCTGCGCACCTTCACCACTGTCACCGCCACCTCAGCGGCGCTGCGTGCCGGTCAGCTCGAGGCCGCGCTCAACATCAACGAGACCGCCAACTCGCTCGAACAGAAGGGCATCGCAAAGATCTGGGTCCGCGACATCGCCGGCACCGACATCACCCTCGCCTTCCGCGACAAGCTGCTGGCCCAGGCCGTTGCCGATGCGCTCACCGCGATCCGCGCTGACGGCACCTATGACAAGCTGTTCGACAAGTTCGGCATGACCAAGCTGAAAACCACGACATTCGCCATCCGCGGCGACGGACCGACGAACTGACGGCGGAGATCGCCGACCCGATGTGATCCTCACATCGTGTGAGGATCACACCAGGCTGGACTTGCCGCGGCTCAGCACCTCGCCCGCGCCCTTGTCGCCGACGATCCTGCCGTGCTCGTACACCACGCGGCCCCGGGCAACGGTCGTGACGGGCCAGCCGGTGACGTCAAAGCCCTCCCACGGCGTGTAGTCTGCGCCGTGATGCAGATCGGCCTGCTGGATCGGCTTCTTCAATTTGGGGTCCCACAGCACGATATCGGCATCGAAGCCGACACCGATCGAGCCCTTGCGCGGATAGAGGCCGTAGATGCGCGCATGGTTGGTCGCGGTCAGCTCGACGAATTTTTGTAGGCTGATCCTTCCCTTCGACACGCCCTCGGAGAACAGGATCGGCAGTCGCGTCTCGACACCGGGGATGCCGTTTGGCACCCAGCGGAACGAGGTGCGCGAATTCGGTGTCAGCTTGCCCTTCGGGTCGTCGTAGCGGAACGGGCAGTGGTCGGACGAGAAGGTCTGGAACACGCCTGATGTAATGCCCTCCCAGATCGCCTGCTGGCTTTCGGCATCGCGCGGCGGCGGCGAACAGACGTATTTCGCGCCCGTAATGTCCATGTTCAGGCCCTTCATGTCGTCGGCCGTCAGCGTGATGTATTGCGGACAGGTCTCCGCATGAACAGGCAATCCGCGCTGCTGAGCCCAACGCACCTGCTCCATCGCCTCGCGGCCGGAGACATGGACGATCATGATGGGGACGCCGACGATTTCGGCATGGCTGATGGCGCGATGGGTCGCCTCGCGCTCGACCGCCTGCGGCCGCGAGACGCCGTGATAATAGGGCGCGATATGGCCCTCGCGCTCCAGCTTGGTGGTCAGGAAGCGGATGGCGTCGTAGCCCTCGCAATGGACCATGACCAGCGCCTCCTCGCGGCGCGCGACGTCGAAGACCTCGAGCAACTGCTTGTCGCTGAGCACGAGGTCGTCATAGGTCATGAACACCTTGAACGAGGTGTAGCCGTCCTTGACGAGGGCCGGCAGTTCCTGCCCGAGCACGACCGCGGTCGGATCGGAGATAATGAGATGGAAGGCGGTGTCGATGTAGCACTCGCCCTCGGCGAGCTTGCGGTAGTTCTCGACGCAGGTCCGCAGCGAGGTGCCCTTCTCCTGAAGCGCAAAGGGCAGCACCATGGTGTTGCCGCCGGCGGCCGCCGCGCGCGTCGCCGAGGCGAAGTCGTCGGCCATCACCACGTCGGGGCCGGAAGCTTGCGAGATGTGCACGTGGCTGTCGATGCCGCCCGGCAGTGCCAGCAGGCCCGTCGCGTCGATCTCGCGCGCCGCACCCTCGAGATGATCGGCGATGCTGACGATGCGGCCGTCACGGATGCCGATATCCGCACGAAACTCGTCGCTGGCCGTCACGATGGTGCCGCCGCGAATGGCGAGATCGAGCTGCGTCACTGATGTCTCCGTCACTTGATGGCTGGCATTGTCTGGAATATCCGGCCCCATTCCGCAAGAGCCGCAATGTCGCCGCCGGCAAGGCTCAGGGTCCGCCACAGCGTGACCGCGACCGAATCGAGCACGGCGATATCCAGTTCCCGCTCCAGCGAGGCGGCCAGCGCGGCCCCGTCGAGATTGGTGCAGAGGATGACGATCGCATCCGATCCTTCCGCCGCCACCGCGCGGATCATACCCGCAATCGTCGCCGGCGCGACCTCGCCGAAGGAAAAATTGTCGCGCAGTCCAAGATGCCGCTCGGCACGCGGGGCGATCCCCTCCTCGGCCCAGACCTCTGCGATCCGCCGCTGCACGTCGTCCGTATAGGGCGAGACCAGGCCGACGCGTTTGGCACCGAGCGCCCGGGCGGCATCGATGCAGGCGAGCGTCGACGTCGTCGCGGGCACGCCTGTGCGCGCCGTGATCGCCTCACAAAGGTTCCTGTCGCGGCCGATGCCGAGCCAGCTTGCGGACGTGCCGTTCCAGGCGATCGCGTCGACTTTCGCATCCGCCAGCAGGTCCGCCGCCGGCAGCATCACCGAGGCGTCGAACTGGCTCAGCGCGGCGGCGTCCAGCGCAATCTCGGTGACGCGGAAGCGTGAGAAATGCGCGGTGACATCGGCCACGCCACGCAGCATGGCGCTGGTGACGGGCTCGAGCACCGAGTTGGACGATGGCGTGATCATGCCGAGACGCTTGCGCATGACCATACTCTACGACGCCTGCGCGAGGCGCGTCGACTCCTCCCGGATCAGAGCCAGGATGTGGCGCTTGGCGTCGTTGAATTCGGGGCTGGTGATGTCGCGCGGACGCGGCAGGTCGAAATTGACGGCCTCGCGGATCCGACCGGGCCGCTTGGTCATCACCACGATCTTGTTGCCGAGCACCAGCGCCTCGTCGACACTGTGGGTGACGAACACGATGGTGCAGCGGCGCTTCTGCCAGATCGCGACCAGTTCCTCCTGCATTTCGAGCTTGGTCTGGGCGTCGAGCGCCGCGAACGGCTCGTCCATCAGGATGACGCTCGGGTTCATCAGCAGCGCGCGGGCTATCCCGACCCGCTGGTTCATGCCGCCGGACATCTCGGACGGATGATGGTGCTCGAAGCCACGCAGGCCGACGAGATCGATGAACTCCATGGCGCGGTGATGCCGTTCGGCCTTGCCGACGCCCTTGAGCTTGAGATGGAACGCAATGTTGTCGATCGCCGTCAGCCACGGCATCAGGGTCGGCTGCTGGAACACCACGCCGCGGTCCGAGCCGGGCCGCTCCACCTGCTTGCCGCCGACCAGCGTGCGGCCGCTCGTCGCCTGCTCGAAGCCGGCGATGATGTTGAGCAAGGTTGACTTGCCGCAGCCGGACGGGCCGAGCAGGCAGACGAAGTCATTGGCCTCGATGTCGAGATTGATGTTGTCCAGCGTCAGGAGATCGCGGCCGCGCCGCTTGTCGGAGAATACCTTGACGATGTTGCGAAGCTCGATTGCCGCCATCAGCCTGCCCTGCCCTGCACGGTGGTCGTCTGCTGCCAGCGCAGCGTGCGCGCCATGATCGCCTTGAGGCCGAGGTCGGAGAGATAGCCTAGCAGCCCGATCGAGATCATCGCGGCAAGCACGATGTCGTAGCGCAGGAAGTAGTAGGAATCCCACAGGACGTAGCCGAGGCCGCTCTTCACCGCGACCATCTCGGCCGTGACCGTCAGCATCCAGGCCGATCCGACCGCGATGCGCAGGCCTGCGAAGATCGAGGGCAGCGCCGCCGGCAGCACGATATCGGTCAACATCTGCCGCTGGCTTGCGCCCATCATCGCGCCGGCACGCACGAGATTGTGGTCCACGGTCTTCACCCCGTGAATGCTGTTCATCAGCACGGGAAAGAAGGCGCCGAGGAAGACGAGGAAGATCGCGGGCTTGTCGGCGATGCCGAACCAGATGATCGCCAGCGGAATCCAGGACACCGGCGGGATCGGCCGCAGCATCTGCAGCGTCGGCTCCAGCGTCTTCTCGAACAGGCGCGACCAGCCGATGGCGACGCCGGCGAGAATGCCGAGCGCGCTTGCCAGCGCAAAGCCGCCGAAGACGCGAAGAGCGCTGGCGAGCGCATCGCGCAGCCAGTGCCCCGAATAGGTCTGCGTGGTCTCGTCGAAGCCGAACACCCAGTCGCCGAGCGCATGCAGCACCGCGCTCGGCGCCGGCAGCAGCGCCGGCGGCAGCATGCCGCTGCGGGCAAAGGCTTCCCAGCCCGCGATCAGCAGCGCGGGGACGACGACGCGTTCGAGCCCCTGAAACGCCCGTGTCAGCCGGAACGCCGGCTTGGCCGGCGCGGCATCAATAACCGAGGTCATTCTTGGCTTTTCCCGTGGCCTGCTCCAGGAACGAATAGTCCATGTTCTTCTCCGCTTCCGCGGAGACGTCCTTCGCAATGTATTTGAGGTCGCGCATCATCGCGGCGATCGCGAGCGTCTGCGAGCGATGGATCGCGGGATCCGGCGAAGCGTTCTTCAGCGCCTCGGTCGCCACCGTCTTGTCGAGGCCGGTGAGCTTGTTGATGACCTCGATCCATGGCCCCTTGTCGGCGATCAGCTTGTTGTCGAGCTCGACCACGGCGCTGACGACGCCCTGGACACCGGCGCGCTGGCTCGCGATCACGTCGGAACGGGTGACGATCAGGTTGGTGAGATTCCCCGCGGCCTGGTCGTAGGGCAGCACGAAGTGCTTGCCGGCGCCGGCGAGCCGGATCTGCGAGGCAAACGGCTCGACCGAGCAAATCATGTCGACCTCGCCGCGCTGGAGCGCCGCGAGATGGTCCGACGGATTCGGAATGTTGATGAACTGGATGTCCTTGTTCGGATCGACGCCCTGCTTGAGGAACGCGCCGCGCATGTGGATGTCCTGCGCATTGCCGCGGGACGCTGCGACCTTCAGCGGCTGGCCGTCGCTCTTCGCCTTCAGAGCGGTCGTCTTGAAAGTGGTCCAATCCTCAGGGGGAAGGTTCAGTTTCGCGGAGGAGAGACATTCCGAGCCGCCATTGATCTGGCCTGATACGGCGACGACGTCAAAGCCTTTGTCGAGCGCGGTGATGTAGTGGAGGTAAGTGACCTGCGCGACGTCGATGCTCTTCGACACCAGCGCGGTGAGCACGTCATTGCCCGAGTTGAAGCCGGTGGCCTCGACCTCGACACCCTTCGCCATGCCTGCAATCAGCGACATCGGCAGGCAGTGCGCGCATTTGGCGTAACCGAGCTTGATCTTGGCGGTCTGCGCGGAGGCGAGATCGCTGCCACCGAACATCGCCGCCATCACCACGAGGCCCCATCGCAAACTCGTCCGCATCGCTCACTCCGTTTCGAAGGCGCGAGGTCTCGCGCGTCACCAGAGATCATCGGCCGGCCTTTGCGGCAGCGCAACGGGGATTCTGCATGCTGCATACAATTTGCGCGTTGTGCCATTGTTTTCAGCGAGATGCGTCGGTATTTTGGGCAAGTCAAAGGGCTGGAAACGGCTAAGATGAGCGGAAGCAGTGAGGCACGCGTGCAGCAGAAATCGGAAGCGCCGAAGGGACGAAAGTCGCCCAAACTCAAGCGGATGGGCCTGCATGAGCGCGCCGCCGCGCGGATGCGGACGATGATCATCCGCGGCGAGCTGCCGCCGGGATCGCAGACCCAGGAGACCAGGCTGTCGAAAGAGCTGGGCGTGTCGCGCACGCCCTTGCGCGAGGCGATGAAGGTGCTCGCGGCCGAAGGGTTGATCGAGCTACGCCCCAATCGAAGCCCTCGCATCGCCGACATCGCGGTCGATGGCATCTCGGAGCTGTTCGAGGCACTGTCCGGGATCGAACGGCTGGCCGCCGAGCTTGCCGCGGAGCGCGCCACCGAGCGCGATCTCGCCCGCCTGCGCACGCTTCAGACCCGCATGGAGGGTCATCACCGCAACGGCAAGCTCGACGATTACTTCGCCATCAACGGCGAGATCCACAACACCATCGTCCGCATGGCGCGCAACACGCCGCTGCGCGAGGCGCACGAGACGCTGATCTCCCGCGCCGAACGCGCGCGTTACCTCGCGCTCGGCGCCGACCGCCGCTGGAGCAATTCGGTCGACGAGCACGCCGATATCCTGGCAGCGCTCGAGGCGCGCGACAGCGAAGCGGCCGGCCGCCTGCTCGGCGCCCATGTCCGGCGCACCGGCACTGCCCTGCTCGAAGTGATCGCCGCCTCTCAAGCCAAGCAGACGGCGGCGTGACCATGAAGCTGCTGCTGCTCAATCCGAACACCAGCACCGAAGTCACGCACCTGATGATGGGGGTCGGGCAGCGCGCGGCCTCATCAGGCACCGAGCTGATCCCATGCACCGCGACCCGCGGCGTGCCCTACATCGCGACGCGGACCGAGGCGCAGATCGGCGGCGCCATTGCGCTGGAGATGCTGGCCGAGCAGCACCGGAACGTCGATGCCGCGATCATCGCCGCCTTCGGCGATCCCGGCCTGTTCGCGGCGCGCGAAACCTTCGACATTCCCGTGGTCGGCATGGCGGAAGCCGCGATGCTGACGGCTTGCATGGCGGGCCGCCGCTTCGCCATCGTCACCTTCGCCCAGGCATTGGGCCCCTGGTACGAGGAATGCGTCCGCGCCCACGGGCTATGGGAGCGCTGCGCCGGCATCCGCATGCTCGACACGCCGTTCCAGGCGATCTCCGAGGTCGGCACCGAGAAGGAGGATGTGCTGGTCGATCTCGCCCGGCGCGCCATCGTCGAGGATGACGCCGACGTGCTGATCTTCGCCGGTGCGCCGCTCTCGGGCCTCGCCGAACGCGTGGCCGACCGGATTCCCGTCCCCGTCGTCGATCAAGTCGTCGCCTCGGTGAAGCAGGCCGAAGCGCTTCATGCGCTGCGCCTGCGCAAGGCAACGGCAGGCACGTTCCGCCGGCCCGCCGCCAAGCCGACCATCGGTCTTGCCGAGGCGCTCGCCGCCCGGCTCGAGCATCGCGACAGCTGATCAGAGAGGCGGCCGGCGATGCGAAAACCCCAATTCGTTCTCGATGGCACGGCCGAAGGCAAACAAGCGGGATTCGCCGCCGGGCGGCGCGATGATCTGGATGCCGAACGGCAGCTCGTTCACATCCCTGGGTGCCGGCAAGGTCAGGACCGGAAACCCGACCAGCGACACAATGAAGGTGACGGCGAGATAGTCGATCGGCGTCTCCAGCGCGGCGCCGTCGACTGCGGTGACGTCGCTGATCTCGTTCGGCCAGGGCAAGACCGATGCCGCCGGCGCGACCAGGAAGTCGGCGCGCGTGAACAGCTCGCGAAAGCTGCGGTAGATCGCCGTACGGCGCCGCTCGGCGGTGAGATAGTCCTCGGCGGAGAGTTTTGCGCCCGCCTCGATATTCCAGATCACGGTGGGCGTGAGCTCGGCGCGGCGGGTCCTCAGCAACTCGCCATAGCTGTTGGCAATGTGCGCCGCGCGCAAGGTGCGGAAGGTTTCGATCGCTCCGCCGCAATCGGGCGAGGACGGCACGACATCGACAACACGCGCGAGCGCCTCGCAAGCCGCTGCGAAACGCGCACGAACCTCGCGTGCAACCGGCGCGACGCCGAAGTCAAGCGTGACGGCGATCCGGGGACGTCCTGCGATCGCTCGATCGTCACTGACTACGCGGGCCGAGAGCGGATCGTGCGCGTCGCTTCCCCCGCATACCGACAGCGCAAGCGCGAGATCGTCGACGCCGCGGGCGAGGAAGCCGTGGCTGGCCAGCATATCCCAGCCGAGCGGACGGCGCGGCGACGGGATGCGGCCTGGCGTCGGTCGGATCGAGGCGACGTTACAGAAGCTGGCGGGCGTGCGCACCGAGCCGCCGAAATCGGTGCCGTGCGCCAGCGGCACCATGCCGGCCGCGACCGCAACGGCAGAGCCGCCGGACGATCCGCCGGAGGTCAGCGCGGGATCGAAGGGATTGCGCGTCGGCCCGCGCAACCGGTTGGTGCAGACCGCACCGAAGCCGAATTCCGGCGTGTTGGTCTTGCCCAGAATGATCGCGCCGGCGCGCCGCAGCCGCGCGACCACGAGATCGTCCTCGGCCGGGACGTGATCGCGGAACAGAGCCGATCCGTAGGTGGTGATCAGCCCGCCGGTATCGGTGAGGTCCTTGATCCCCATCGGCACGCCATGCAGCGGTCCGATCGGCGCGGGCGCCGCATCGCAGATTTCCGCCGCGCGGCGGGCGCCCTCCGCATCCACCGTGACGAACGCCGCCAATTGGGCGTCGAGGCTCTCAATCCGTGCGAGGTGCGCCTCGACGGCGTCACGCGAGGACAGCTCGCCCCTGGCGATAGCGCGCGCAAGCTCCGTAGCGGTGAGATCACAGATCGATGGCTCGGGTATCATCGGACCACCATGCCAAAACTCACGCTGAAATGCGACCGGCGCGGGCACGAGACTTGCTTTCTTTTCCGGGGCAACGGGAGGCAACACCATGGCTGATGCGCCAAGCGGACGTTCGCTCGTCGTCGATGCGGTCACGCACCGCTATCCGAGCGGCGCACTCGCGGTCGAGAACATCAATCTCGACATCAAGGGCGGCGAGATCATCGCCCTGCTCGGTCCGTCAGGCTGCGGCAAGACCACCCTGCTGCGGATCATCGCCGGCTTCATCGCGCAGACGCAGGGGCGCATCATCATCGGCGACGACATCGTCGATTCGCTGCCGCCGAACCGCCGCGCGGTCGGCATCGTGTTCCAGAACTACGCGCTGTTTCCGCACCTGTCGATCAGCGAGAACGTTGCCTACGGGCTCGCCGCGCGCGGCATCGACAAGGCGAGCCGCCAGCGCGAGGCGCAGCGCCTGCTGGAGCTGGTGCAACTACCGACCATGGCAGAACGATTGCCGCGGCAGCTCTCCGGCGGCCAGCAGCAGCGCGTTGCGCTCGCCCGCGCGCTCGCGATCAAGCCGTCGATCCTGCTGCTCGACGAGCCCTTTGCCGCGCTCGACAAGAATTTGCGGCTCGACATGCAGATCGAGGTCAAGCGGCTGCAACGCGTCTCCGGCATCACCACGCTGATCGTGACGCACGACCAGGAAGAGGCGCTGTCGATGGCCGACCGCGTCGCCGTGCTGAGCCATGGCAAGCTCGAGCAGTTCGGCTCGCCGTCCGACGTCTACGACCGTCCGCAGACGCTGTTCGTCAATACCTTTGTCGGCTCGACCAATCGCATGCCCGGTGTCGTGGTCTCGGCGGACCGCACCGCCGCAAAGGTCCGCCTCGATGCCGGCGCGGAGATCATCGCACGGCCCGCGGGCGGCGCGCTCGCCGAAGGTGGCCGCGTCACCGTGTGCATCCGGCCCGAGCATCTGCAATTCGTCGGCGACGAAACCGGCTTTGCCGGCGTCGTCGGCATGTCGCTGCCGCTTGGCGCCACCGTCGTGCACGAAGTCACGACCGCCGACGGCTCCGGCGTCAAGGTCTCGCAGGCGCGCATCGGCGAGACGCGCGCGCTGGAGAACGGCGCGGCGGTGCGCCTCGCACCGCTCGCCCCATCGCTCGCCAACGCCTTTCCCGCAACGCTTTAGATCCAGTTCTTGTCCAGAGGGAGTTCCACATGATCATGAACCGCCGAAGCCTGATGACGACCGCACTCACACTCGGCGCCATGAAGGCGTTTCCCGGCCTGAGCTTCGCCCAGGCCCGCCCGCTGGTGTTCGCGACCTTCACCGGAAGCTGGGAGGAGGCGCACAAGGCCGTGCTGGTTCCCGCGTTCCGCAAAGCCAACGCGGACGCCGCGATCGTGCTCGATCCCATGCTCTCGGTCGACCAGATCGCGAAGGTCAATGCCGCCAAGGCCAATCCGCCGATCGACGTCATGCTGCACGATCCCGGCCCCGCCCTCGTCGCGATCGGCCAGGACCTGGTCGAGCCCTATCCGGTCGAGAAGAGCGCCTCTTACAAGGACCTGATCGCCGAGGCGCAGGAGCCGATGGGCCCCGCCCCGTTCTTCCAGGTCGTCGGCCTCACCTACAATCCGGAAGCCGTCAAGACGCCGCCGACCTCCTGGGCCGATCTCTGGAAGCCGGAGTTCAAGGGGCGCGTCGGCATCACCAATCTCAACTCGACGCTCGGCACCGGCTGGCTGGTCGAGATCGCCAAGATGCGCGGCGGCTCGGAAGCCAATGTCGATCCCGGCTTCAAGGCGCTGGAGGAGTTGAAGCCCAATCTCGCCGCGGTCGCCGCCAATCCCGGCGCGCTCGCCACCCTGTTCCAGCAAGGCCAGATCGACATCTCGCCCGGCAATTTCAACGCCATCCAGATCCTGAAGGCGCGCGGCGTGCCGGTCGAGTTCGTGGCCCCGAAGGAAGGCGCCATCGCCTTCAAGACCACGATCCACATCGTCAAGAACTCGCCCAACCGCGAGCTCGCCTTCAAGCTGATCGAGGCGGCGCTGACGCCCGAGGTGCAGACCACACTGATGAACCCGCCCTACCTGATCGTGCCCACCAACACCAAGGTGACGATGGGCGGTGAGATCGCGCGCGTGCTCGCCAAGGACACGGCCGAGCTGAAGCAGAAGTTCGTGTTCCAGGACTGGAAGAAGATCAACGAGCAGCGCTCGGCCTGGATCGAGCGCTTCAACCGCGAGATCAAGATCTAAGAGCTCCAAGGACCTGACGATGGGCGCAGCACCGGCATCACGGGACGTGACCTCCTACGGGATGGGATTGGCAGTGCCGCTGGCGCTGTTCTTCCTGGTCTTCTTCGTGGCGCCGCTGCTGCAACTGCTCTGGCTCTCGCTGCACAACGACACGGCCGGGCTCCATTGGGGGCTCGGCCAGTACCTGCACTTCCTCACCGATCCCTTCAGCCTCGGGGTGCTCGGCTCGACGCTGCTGCTAGGCGCGGAGGTGACGGCCGTCTGCCTCGTGCTCGGCTTTCCCATCGCCTGGCTCTATCAGCGGGTCGGGCCAAAGCTCCAGACCATCATCATCCTGATCGTGCTGCTGCCGCTGCTGACCAGCGTCGTGGTCCGCACCTTCGCCTGGATTGTCATCCTTGGCCGCCAGGGCATCATCAACGCGACGCTGCAATCGCTCGGCATCATCAATACGCCCTTGAAGCTGCTCTACACCCAGTTCGGCGTCGTGATCGCGCTGGCGCAGGTGCAGATGCCGCTGATGACGTTGCCGCTGATCACCGCGCTCGGCCGCATCGATCCCAATCTCGACGATGCCTCCTGCTCCCTCGGCGCCGGGAGCTGGCGCACCTTCTTCAGGATCGTGCTGCCGCTGTCCTTGCCGGGCGTCATCGCCGGCTGCACGCTGACCTATGCCGCCGCGATCACGGCGTTCATCACCCAGTCGCTGATCGGCGGCGGACAGATGCTGTTCATGCCGATGTATCTTTATCAGCAGGCTTCCACGCTGCAGAACTGGCCCTTTGCATCCGCGATCTCGATCATCTTCCTGCTCGCCGTGCTCGCGGTCGTCTCCGTCTTCACCACGCTCGGCCGCCTGTCGCGCGGCTATGGAGGCGCGTGATGAGCGGTCGCAAGCGCACCCTGGAGGCGATCAGCTTCGAGTTGGCCATGACCGTGATCGCTGTCATCGCGCTGATCATCATCATCGCGCCGTCGCTGGTGGTGCTGATCGTCTCCTTCACCAGCGGCTTCTCGCTGCGCTTCCCGCCGCCGGGTTACTCGCTGCGCTGGTACGCCGAACTGTGGGAGGCCTGGCAGCTTCACTTCGCGGCGAAGAACAGCCTCATCGTCGCGCTGTGGGCGACGGGCCTGTCCGTCGTCCTCGGCGTTGCCGCCGCGCTTGCGATCTCGCGCTCGCGGACGCTGTCGGCACGACTGCTCGATTCCCTGTTCATGTCGCCGCTGGTGCTGCCGGCGCTTGCCTTCGGGCTTGCCGCCCTGATGCTGTTCTCACTGGTCGGCCTGCCGGTCTCGCCCCTGACGCTGGTGATCGGCCACACCGTGGTGTGCGTGCCCTACGTCGTGCGCAATACGGTCGCAGCGCTCGCCCAGCTCGAGCCGACCTTGCTGGAGAGCTCGGCGGTGCTGGGGGCGAGCCGGCTCTACACGTTCCGCCGGATCGTGCTGCCGCTGATCCGGCCGGGCATCATCGCGGGTGCCTTCATCGCCTTCATGTCGTCGTTCGACAATGTGCCGGTGTCGCTGTTCCTGCGCGACGCCGCCACCGACATGCTGCCGATCCGGATGTGGCAAGACCTCGAGGGCAAGCTGGATGTGACCATCGCTGCCCTGTCGGGCGTGCTGATCATTGCGACCGTCGCGCTGGTTGCCGTCATGGAGCGCGTCACGGGCCTGTCGCGGCGGCTGACGAATTGATCAGGCGCCGCGGAACAGCGAATACCCCCAGCGCGTGAATTTCAGCGGCAGGTGAAAATGCTCGTCAACGTTCTTGATGCGGAAGCGGAACGGCGTCACCGTGAGAAAACCGTCGCTGTCCGCAAAGAACTCGCCGAGATGAAACAGGACCTCGTACTCGCCGGCCGTCACACCGGCGCCTTGCACTATGGGGTGATCGAGCACGCCATTGGCGCCGAGCCGCCCGTCGGCGATGCGCGAGGAGTCGGGATCGATCCGCCAGATCTCGACGCGCAGCCCCTGCGCGGGCCGTCCGCTCGCCACATCGACCGCGTGAATGGAAATACCGCCTGCCATCATGTCCCTCCCCTGAGCGTGCCGCCATGGTAGACGGAAACGCCGCCGCTCGGCCAGCACTGCTGCCAGCCCTGGGCGCGATGACCTGGCTCCAGGCGCTGGTCGCGCTCGCCTTGTTCGCGCCCGGCGTGGTCGCGCCGCGCGCCCATATCGAGGTCTGGCAGCTCTCGATGTTCTCATGCGCGGTGTTCGCCGTCGGTATCCCCGCCTCGTTCTGGGGCGGCGGCTTCATCGCGCGGGTTGGCTCGCTGCGGATCGCGAGCCTGTGCGCGGCGGCCATCGTCGTCAGCATGGCACTGGCTTCGCTCGGATCGAGCGCCGCCCTGCTCGCCGCGGGCCTCTGCCTCGGCCTTGCCATGGGCCCCGAGACGCCGGCAAGCGCAGCGCTGCTGGCGCGGCTGGTGACCGCCGAGCGCCGCGCCTTCGTCTTCTCGGTGCGCCAGACCGGCAACCAGATCGGCGCGGTCTGCGGCTCGCTGGCCCTGCCCGCGATCGCCATCGCGTTCGGGCCGGCCTGGTGCTATGCGGCCGTTGCTGCCCTGGCGCTGTTCGCGATCGCGCTGTTCGAGTGGCTGCGGCCGGCCTACGCCGGCAAGCTCGTCCCGCCCCCAAAGCTCGATCTGCGCGCGCGGCTGGCACTGGTGACCGCGGACCGGCGGATCGCGATGCTGGCGCTGGCATCGATGCCGTTCAGCGCGATGCAGGTGTCGCTCAACACCGTCTTCGTCACGCTCGGCACCCGCGAGCTTGGTCTCAGCCATATCGAGGCCGGCATGGCGCTCGCCTGCGCGCAAGCCGGCGGCCTCGTCGGCCGGCTCGGCTGGGGCTACGTCGCCATGCGCCTCGACGCCCCCCGCGCCATGCTCATCGTCATCGGCCTCGGCATGGCCTTCTGCGCCGCGCTGCTCGGCCTCGACGGCGGATCGCTCAGCCGCACCTGGCAGTTCGCAGTTGCGGCGCTGTTCGGCCTGACGGCGTCGGGCTGGAACGGCGTCTTCATCGCCGAGATCGCGCGCCTCGCCCCGCAGGACCGGATCGGCGAGACCACCGGCGCGGTGCTGACCGCGTCCTATGCGGGCCTACTGGCGGCGCCGGCCGTGGTGTCGATCCTGGACGGTGTGGCCGGCCTTGGCGCGGCGTTCTTCGCCTTGGCCTGTCTTGCCCTCTGCGGCACATTGGCGCTGATGTGGGGAGGCCATGACAAAACCGACGCATAGTGCGCGCGAGATCGCAGCCGCCGTCACCGCCGGGCGGATGACCGCCGTCGACACGGCGAAGGCCGCCCTTGGCCGCATAGACGCCGCCAAGGCCTTGAACGCAGTGGTCACGACCGATCCCGCACGCACGCTGGCCGACGCGGCGGCGGTCGACGATCGCCTGCGTGCCGGCAAGACAATGCCGCTGGCCGGCGTCCCCATCCTCGTCAAGGACAACATCTGGGCCAGCGGCTGGCGCATCACGCAGGGCTCGCGCCTGTTCGCCGATTTCATCGCGCCACAGGATGCAATTGCGATCGAGCGCCTGCGCAAGGCCGGCGCGGTCATCGTCGGCATTGGTGCAACCTCCGAATTCGCCAGCAAGGGCGTCACGACATCGCCGCTGTTCGGCCCGACGCGACATCCCCTCGATCCCGCGTTGACGCCGGGCGGCTCTTCGGGTGGACCCGCCACCGCCGTCGCAGCCGGCCTCGTGCCCCTCGCGATCGGCACCGATGCGGGCGGCTCCAGCCGCAGGCCGCCGGCCCATGTGGGCGTCGCCGGCTTCAAGCCGTCCTATGGCGCGATCCCCTACGGGCCCGGTTTCGCCGAGCCGTTCTTCGGCCTGTCGGTCATCGCGCCGATCGCCGCCGATGTTGCCGATATCGCGCTGGCGTTCGAAGCCATGGCCGGCGCCGATCCGCGCGATCCGGATGCAGCCGGCATTGCGCAAGAAGCCGAGGACATCGCCGGCCTTCGCATCGCCTTCTCACCGCGGCTCGGGCTCGACGTTGCGGTCGATGACGTTGTCGCCAACGGGCTCGTTTCCGCAGTCGCGCGTCTCTCCGCCGCAGGCCTCAGCATCGCGCTGCGCGATCCCACCTGGCCGGCGGGTGCGACGGAAGAGGCCCTCATGCCGCTTCAGCACGCTGGCCTTGCCGCGCTCCATGGAGACGCTTTTCGCAAGGACCCGACTGTCTTCGACCCTGACATCGCCAGGCAGATCGAGCGAGGGCTGTCCTGGTCAGGCGCGGACGTCGCGGGTGCGCTGGTCGCGAGCGCCGCGATCGCCAATGCATTCGCGGCCTTCTTCGCCGAGGTCGATCTGCTGCTGACGCCGACCGTCCCCTGTGTCGCCTGGCCGTTCACCCAGCTCGGACCCGACATGATCGGCGGCCGCGCGGCGAGCCCGCGCGCGCATGCGGTGTTCACGCCGTTCGTCAATCACGCCCGCCTGCCGGCGATTTCACTTCCCTGCGGCACCGACGCCCGCGGGCTTCCGTTCGGTCTCCAGATCATCGCCCGGCGCGGCCAGGACCGCACGCTGCTGCGCGCCGCGCGACATATCGAGGCGCAGTTGCAGGCGTAACTTTGCGAGATCGCGACGATTTCGGAATAGTCGCAATATACCCCTGTTTTGCCCGACGGGTCAAATCGCGCCGATGCCTGCGTAAGCCGTTGATTCCACTATCCCCGGGTACTGTGCATGGGGTTGTTTTCGCACTTTTTGTTTTATCGGGCGTCCTAGCTGGCGAAAGACAGACGCAACCGCCGCCAGCCGATGGCGATGCCGGTGATGGAGAACACCAGTCCGAGCGCGCATAGGCCCACGATCAGGACATCGCGCAAACGCGGATGCGCCAGCAGGACTGGAAAGTCGAGCGTGTGGAGCGCGCCGTAGAACCAGCGATAGGCTCGCCGCGACGCATCCAGCCTTTGCAGCACGCGGCCATCGGCGCTGTCGATGTCGAACCACAGGCCGCCGCAGCGGGAACGGTAGACGGGTCCACCGGGAACGACGGACTGCGCGGGATAATCGTCGCTATCCGCGAGAATGGACGGCGCATTGCAGGCCGTCGCAAGCCTCGTCACCATGCTCCCGATCACCCGCGCACTGACGACCGGCGCCTCCTCACTGTCGGGCCCAACCACAACCTGTTTCTCGAGACCAATCCGCTCGCGTCGATAGAGGCTGCCGTCAACGGCAAACCATTCGACCTCTCGGGCCGAGGGCGATATTCGCTTCCGTTCCGCCGATGGGGCGGTCGTCCAGTCCGGCGATGCATCGATCACGCCGGCTTCGGCCGGGGTCAGCAGCCCTCGCGAGAACAGCCGGCCGTGATCCATGGAGAGCCATCCACTGAAGATCCACGTCAGCACGAAGACGGTCGCCACGAGGCCGATGATATGATGAAGGGCGTGCCAGCCGCGATAAGGCGAGGAGATCCGGTATCCTCGCATCCTGGACCGCACGATTCCGAGCACTGCACCCAGCATGGCTGCAATCAGCGCCAACAGCGACAGCGTCCAGACCACGCCGTCCCACAGCGCCCAGTTGCTTCTCAGGACCGTCGGATAAATCCAGTGCAGGACGCTGCCGACGAGGTTCCAGCCGCGCTCGCTTCGCGTCGTATCCAGCACAACCTCGCCGGTGCGCGACGAGACGTAGAGCTCCGTTCCGGCCGCGTCGCCGAGCGTTGCGCGAAACAAGGGCCGGTGACGATCAAAGCCGTTCGGCACGCTCCACTGGTCGTAGTCCGCCTGCGCAACGACAGCCGCATGCGCGGCATCGAGCCCGCGTTGGCGCGCATGCACCTGCGCGATGGCGAGCGCGGCCTCGGGCGACCGCACCGATGCATCCTGCCCGTCTGTCGCGCGAACCGCGCGAAGGTGCGAGGACCCCGACACGACATAGACCGGCCCATCGCTCCGCTGAATCAGGCGCAGGCGCGTAGCATCGGCGATGCCGCTCGCGGCCACGGCATCGGCAACGCCGATCCTCACCTCCGTACGATCCACCGGCGCGAGACCGGCAATCCGCTCCGCTTCCGTCAGCGATGGAAACGGAACGAAGTGCATCACGATTCCCGTCGCGAACCACATCGCGAACAGCAGGCAGAACGCGATCCCGAGCCAGCGATGCAGCAGGACGATCGCACCCATCATGTGGTCAGCGCCCTACCATTTGAATGCGGCCGAGAGTTCATAGGTTCGCGGCGCGCCCAGCAGGATCTGGTCGGGATAGAACGGATCGCCCCATATCGCGTAGCGCTTGTCGGCGATGTTGCGCACGCGGAAGGTCAGGCGAGCCTGATCGACCGCGTTGAATACCGTCTTGGGAATGTCGACGAAGGCATAGACGTCGGCGACGGTATACGCCTTCATCGTCACCGTGTTGGCATCGGTATTGTAGCGGTCGCCGACATGACGGCCGGTGATGCCGACTTCAACCGGCCACGGCGTGAAGAAGCGGTACGAGGCGCCAGCATTGGCAACGATGCGCGGCACGTTCGGCGGCGTGTTGCCCGAGAACGATCCGCCGACGAAATTGTAGTCGGCATAGCGCGCATCGACATAAGCGATGTTGCCCCACAGTCGAAGGGGCTCGATCGGCCGCACCGAGGCGGCGAGCTCGACGCCCTTCGACTCCTGCCGTCCCGCAATATTGAGCGCCTGCCCGCCGGCCGCCGCATAGACGTTCTTGCGCAGGATGTCGTAGGCCGAGAACGACCACTCCGCCCGGTTGTCCCAGAACAGGTGCTTGACGCCGGTCTCGTAGGTCCGCGCGGTCGTGAGGTCCAGCGGCTGGGTCGGCAGCAGCAGGAAGATGTTGTTGGCGGAGATATCAGCGCCGGTCGCGTACTGGCTGAAGAAGGTGAGGCCCGGAACGGCCTCCCAGGTGTAGCCGATGCGTCCCGTCACCGGCGCCCAGTCCTTGGTGAACGGAAAGCCCGCGTTCACCAGACCGTTCTCGTCGGTCGAGTTGCGGTCGAGCCCGATATGCTCGACGCGCAGCCCGCCGATCAGCGCGAAGGTCCGCGTCAGCTTCAGCCGGTCCTCGAACGACAGCGCCTCGTTGTCGATGCGCGCGGTCTGCTGCTTGGTCGCGAGCAGTCCGTAATAGCCACGATCGAAATCGACCAGCGGAACATAGTCGTTCGGGAATTTCGCCGCGCCTGGCCTGACGAAGTCGAGATAGCTCGACGACAGCGTCGTGACCAGCCGGTTGTCGAAGCCTGCGATGTTCGTGTCCCAGATCAGGTCGGTGATATTGCCGACAAGGCGCTGGCTGTGCGCGACATAGAAGCGCTCGCGATACACTTGGTTTTTCGTGGAATCGAACGCCTCGATCTCGTTGTTGAACCACGACCGCTCCGCGCCGTAACCATAGGCCTGGCTCTTCAGCGTCAGGTCCGGCGCCAGTTTCAGCTCGAAGCCGCCGCGCAACCAGACCTCTTGCGCTACGTTTCGGTTGTCGAGAACGTTGTAGTTGGTGTTGAAGGTGCGGTCGTCGATCGTGACGGCCCCGAGGTCGGTCCTGTTGAAGTAGGTGCCGGAAACAATCCCCGTCGTCGCATGCGAGCCGCTGAAAGCGATCGGCACCAGCGGCGCGCCCCAATAGGCCTTCCCGCGATCCTCGCGGTACTCGATCGCACCCCAGACCTTGAGGCTGTCGGAGATGCGGTAGTTGAGCTGGCCGGACACGTCGAGCGTCTTGGTGTTGGTGTCGTCGACAAAGCCGTTGAGCGAGGAGCGGCTGATGTCGAAGCGGTAGTCGAGGCCCTGAACGTTGGTGCTGCCGCCCGAGCCGTAATGCGCGCGGAACGAGTTCAGGGAGTCGTACGAGAAGTCTGCCTCGTTGCGGATCGCTCCGGTGTGCGGCTGCTTGGTGACGAGGTTGATCGAGCCGCCGGCGGCGCCCTCGCCCGAGATCAGCGAGGCCGGGCCCTTCAGGAATTCGACGGCCTCCAGATTGGCGGTGTCCATGATCCGCGAGGTCATGTTCTGCGGGCCGATCTTGATGCCGTTGTAGAGCGTGTTGATCTGGCTGTTGGTGAAGCCGCGCATCGAGAAGCCCGCCGGCTCCCCCGGCGCGTCGCCGGAGGTGACGCCGACTGCGCCCTGCGCCACCTCGGACACGATGCGATAGCCCTGCTCGCGCATGGTCTCGGCCGAGATCACCTCGACGGTCGCGGGCGTCTCGCGCACGGTGAGGCCGAGACGCGAGGCGCTCTCGGCCACCGCATTGCTGTTGAGCGGCGTTGGCGCCGCTTCGCCTGGCACGGCGGGCTTGGGCGCCGCCGATGCGGCCGCTGGCCTCCGCGGCGTCGCGCGGCGCGCGCTCTGCGCGTCCCGGCCAGCCGGCTTGGCCTGCTTACGGGACTGGGCGGGCGACACCTCGACAGGCGGCAGCGGTTCGCGGACCTGCTGCGCCAGCGCGGCGGGCAGATCGGCGACTGTAAACGACGTGAGAGCAGCAGAGGCGAGCAGGAAACGCGACCGTACAATACGGATAGAAGACACAGCGGGACCTCGGTATGACGTCAGTGGCACGTCACAGCGAACGAGGTCTCACCTTTGGCCTTTCAGCCGTCCGATGAAGCCGAATGTCTGTACTCCCCGACCGACATCTTCGCGTGTGACCACGGCTGACGGCAGGTCTCCTGGCTCGCGGGTCGTCACCACTTCGTCGCCTTCCCGGGACCGAGGACCCAGTGGCTTCTGACGAAGGATTATCCGCTTACAGTTGCGGGGGCAGCCGCGGCATTGGGGAAACATCCCCGCACCGCATTCCCTTTTCATCCCCTCTCGGGGGAAACCGTCGCGAGCATCTAGGATTACGATCGAGACAGAGTCAATGTGGCAGTTGCGGCGTTATTGCCACAGCGACCAACTTCCTTGGAGATAAGCATGGAAGGCGAGACCTTCCTCTGGCTGATACGCCATGCACCCGTCGACGGCGTCGCGGGGACGATTCACGCGCCGGACGCGCCCGCCGATCTCGGCGATCGCGCGCAACTGCAGGCGTTGCGGCAGCGCCTGCCGCGGGACTCTGCGAGCTATGCCAGCCCGTCGCGGCGCACGGTCGAGACGGCGCGCGCGCTGGGGCTCGAACCGGATCTGGTGGGCAACTTCAGCGAACAGGATTTCGGCGACTGGACCGGCCGGCGACATGACGAACTCGCCGCGAGCGGCGGCGAAGCCTACGCGCAATTCTGGAGCGACCCTGCGCACCTGAGACCACCGGGCGGCGAAAGCTTCGAAGATCAGGTCGCGCGCGTCCACCTGGGCCTGTCACGGATCGGAGCCGGGCCAGCTACGCTCGTCGTGCATTCCGGCACAATCCGCGCCGCACTGTGCATCGCGCTGGATCTTGCGCCGCAAGCCGCCCTGCGCTTCGTGATCGATCCGCTGTCGCTCACCAGGATCGACCGGCTCGCGATCGGCTGGCGCGTCGTGTCGGTCAATCAGCGCGTGGTGTGAGCCCGATCAGGCCGGGCGATCCGGCACATTGGCCTGCGCGAACGTCGCCATGCCGTTGTGAAGCGCACAGGCCGATCGCACCAGCGGCAGCGCGATGGCGGCGCCCGATCCCTCGCCGAGCCTGAGATCGAGGCTGATCAGCGGCTGCACGTTCAGTGCCCGGAGCACCAGCCGATGCCCCTGCTCCGCCGATTGATGCGAGGGCAGCAGGAAAGGCTGGCACGACGGATTGAGGCGCACGGCCGCCAGCGCCGCGACCGACACGATGAAGCCGTCGATCAATACGGGAATGCGGCGCTGCGCGGCCGCGATGATGGCCCCGCAGATGGCCGCGATCTCGAGGCCGCCGACGGCGCACAGGATTTTTTCGGGCGATGCAGCCGCAACGCCATGACGCGCAATCGCGGCATCGATCACGCGCACCTTGTGCGCACGGCCGGCGGCATCGACGCCGGTGCCGCTGCCCGCGATCTCCTCGGCGCTCACGCCGAGCAGACTCGCCGCGATCGCCGCCGAGGTCGTGGTGTTGCCGATGCCCATCTCGCCGAAGATCAGAAGATCGGGCTGGCCGGCTGCCGCGCGCGCAACCGCACGCTCGCCGGCCTCGAAGGCGAAGGCCAGCTCTGCAGGCGTGAGCGCAGCCTCGACGCTGAAATCGCGCGTGCCGCTGCGCGGCTTGTCGGTGACGATGCCTATCATCTCGTCTTGCGCCAGCGTGCCGGCGTCAACGACTTCCAGGTGCGAACCCAACTCACGCGCCAGCACCGAGATCGCGGCGCCGCCCGAGGCGAAGTTCGCCATCATCGCGATGGTCACGGCTTGCGGATAGGCCGACACGCCTTGCGCAACGATGCCGTGGTCGCCCGCGAAGATGATGATCGGCACGCGTGCCGCGCGTGGCTGCTCGGTCGCTTGCAGGCCCGCGAGCTCGATCGCGAGCTGCTCGAGCCGGCCGAGCGCGCCGGTCGGCTTCGTCAGTTGCGCCTGCCGCACGATCGCCGCCTCGCGATGGACCGCGGAGATTTCGGGGCACTTATGGTAGACCCATTCGGGGAGCATGCTGCCTCGCTTACGGCCTGCGCTTGAGAATGTAGCAGTCCATGATCCAGCCGTGCCGCTCGCGCGCCTCCTGCCGCAGCGCGGCGATGCGCGGGCCCACCTCGGCCAGCGCGCCGGACATGATGATCTGATCGGGCATGCCGAGATAGGCACCCCACCAGATCTGGAGCCCGGCCGGATCGAGCGACTGAAACGCCGTGCCGCCATCGAGCATCACGACCACGGTGTCTGCGCTTACCGGCCAGCCGCCTTCACGCAAGCGGCGGCCTGTCGTGACCAGAAAGGGCTCGCCGATGTCGTTGAGCGGCAGCGCATGCGCCGCGCACAACGCCTGGATCGACGTGATACCGGGGATGACCTCGATTGTCGGCAAGGGATCGAGCCGGCGCGCAATACGCAGCGAGGAATCGTAGAGCGACGGATCGCCCCAGATTAGCAGCGCGACCCTGCCATCCCCTTCGAGATGGCTCGTGATGGTCTGCGACCATTTCGCGGCGACCGCATCGTGCCAATCGTCGACGCCCTTGCGGTAGTCCGCCTCGCCTGCGTCGCGCACGGGAAGATCGAACTCGGCGATGCGCGTCTTGTCGCTGGTCAGCACATCCGCGCAGATCGTCCGCCTGAGATCGGCGAGATCGGACTTTGCGCTCCCCTTGCGCGGGATCAGGACGAGATCGGCCGCGTTGATGGCGCGGGTCGCGGCGTGCGTGAGCTGCTCGGGATCGCCGCAACCGATGCCTATCAGGGAGAGCGTGAGCATCGCGTTCGCGAAGGGCGGCCATCACGGCCGCCCTTTCGCTTGTCTCTCAGGCCGCGTTGTGCAGGCGCGGGGTGACGAGGCCGGGCGCGGTGACGCCGCGCAGCGACTTCGCCAGCGCCAGCACGGCGAGATCGGCCAGCGGCTCGATCACGATGACGAGCGCATAGGAGGCCGCGAAGGTCGCGATGTTGACGAGGTTGGTCATAGCAAAACCGGAGCCATAGAGCGCCCAGAACGCCACCCAGCCGATGACGCCGGCCTGATAGGTCGTCGAAAGCGCCAGCGCCTGGCGATACCTGAGATCGACATAGGCGGTGTTGCGGGCAATGATCCGCGTGGCGATCGCCTGGATCGCGAACAGCGGCACCAGCAGCGTGGTGACGTTCATGCCGTATTGCGGCAGGTCGGCCGGCTCGAAGAGCACGCCCTGGAACAGCAGGCCGAGCGCGAGGCCGAAGGCCGCGGGGGCAGCACCGAACAGCAGGAACAAGGTCGAGCCGAGGATGAAGTGCACCTCGGACACGCCGACCGGGAAGTGCGGCAAGATCTCGAAGAAGGTGAAGACGAGGCCGGTGGTGGCGAGGGTCCGCGCCGCGAACGACGTGATGCCCTGTTCGCGCACGGTCTCGGCCGCGAGCTTCAGCGCAACGCCGCCTGCGGCGATGCCGGTTGCGTAACTCAACACGAGCTTGGCGCCCGTCACGATCCCGGGTTCGATATGCATGGCTCAGTCCTTTCCTGCCGTCACACCCGACGGCCTTGGCCTCAAAACATGCACGGCCGGTCTCCTGGCTCGCGGTTCACTGGGGATCTCCGGCCTTCCCGGACCTTGCGATCCAGTGGCGGTTCGGAGCCCCTCACCGCTTACAGTCGCGGGGGCGGCTGGGGTTTTGGGCGCCGCAACTGGGTCCGCCCATCCCCATTCCCGATTATGCTCCGGCGCTTTGCGCCACCTCGAGCACCATGCTTGTCCTGTGTGCCCCTTTCACGCAGCCTGCGTCAAGGGCCGAACGGCGGCGGTCGCCGTCATGACGGGTATTCTCCCGCCAGTGCGCCGAACAGGATCACGGCGGCCGTCGAGGCAGCCCCGCCCCGCGCAAGCTGCTCGGCAAGCTCGGCAATCGTGGTGCGGACCAGCCGCTCGTCGGGGCGGCCGAGGGATTCGGCGAACAGCGCCGGGGTGGTCGGCGCGAGGCCGTGCGCGATCAATTTTGCGGCAAGCGCCGGAAAGGTGCGGCGGCCCATATAGACCACGGTGGTCGCCTCCGGATCGGCCAGCGCCGCCCAGTTCAGGTTTTGCGGCAGCTCGCCGGTGACGTCGGCTCCGGTCACGAACTGCACCCGGCGCGAGGTGTGGCGCCGCGTCAGGGGCATGCCGGCTTGCGCAGCGGCCACGCAGGCCGAAGTGACGCCGGGAACGATCTCGTAGCCGATGCCGGCCGCGCGCAGCGTTTCGAGCTCCTCCTCGAGCCGTCCGAAGATGCCGGCGTCGCCCGACTTCAACCGCACCACGCGCGCGCCAGTCGCGGCATAATCGACCAGCAGGCGGTTGACGTGATGCTGCTTGGTCGAGGGCCGCCCGGCCCGTTTCCCGACCGCAACGAGATTGGCGCCGGGACGGGCGAGATCGAGAATCGCGCCGGACGCGAGGTCGTCATAAAGCACGACATCGGCCTCGCGCAGCCGCGCGGCACCCTTGAGCGTGAGAAGCTCGGGGTCGCCGGGACCGGCGGAGATGAAGGAGACAAAACCGCTCACCGGTCCTCCGCGATCAGATGGAAGAACGTGCCGGTGGCATTGCCTCGGCGCGAACCGGTCTCGGCGATGACCGCACCGGTCGCGTCGTGCACCACCGCGAGCGGCATGTCGGGCTGGGCGGCAATCGTCGAATAGTGGAATTCGTGGCCGCGCAGGCGCGCGCCGGGGCTATGTCCCGGCATCGGTGCGGCGAGTTCGGCGAGACGATAGCCCAGATGCATGCGGCGTTTGGCAAAGCTCGTCTCCAGGCCGAGCAGGCCCGCCATCTCATGGCGGACACCGTCGGCGTCGGTCAAAGCGGTTCCGAGCACCATATAGCCTCCGCATTCACCGTGCACCGGTCGTGTCTCGGCGAAGGCGCGCAAGCCGCTGCGAAAGCGCGCGTTGGCCGCGATCTTCCCGGCATGAAGCTCGGGATAGCCGCCGGGCAGCCAGCAGACATCGGCGCTCGCGTCGGGCGCCTCATCGGCAAGCGGCGAGAAGGTCGAGATGTCGGCACCCGCCGCGCGCCAGGCTTCCAGCATATGCGGATAGACGAACGAGAATGCCGCATCGCGGGCAAGCGCAATGCGCTGCCCGGGCGGCGTCACGTTCAGACCGTTCGCAGCGGGTTGCGGCGCCCAGGCGGCCGCCGATTGCAGCACCGCATCGAGATCGACATGCTCGGCGACGAAACGCGCGGCCTCGTCGATCAGTTTTCCGATCTCCGCCTGCTCCTCGGCCTGCACCAGGCCGAGATGCCGCTTCGGCAGGCTGATCTCGGCATGGCGCGGCAGCGCGCCGAACACGGCGATGCCGGCGTCGTCAAGCGCGCGCCGTACGAGGTCTTCATGGCGCGGGCTGGCGACGCGATTGAGCACGACGCCGGCAAGGCGCACGCCCGGGCGGTAGTCGCGAAGGCCCGCAGCGATCGCCGCCGCCGTCTGCGCCTGTCCCGAGGGATCTATCACCAGCAGCACCGGCCAACCCAGCATCTCCGCAATGTCGGCGGTGGCGCCTGTGCCGGAGACGCCACGCGCGGCGACGCCGTCGAACAGACCCATCGAGCCCTCGGCAAGCACGACATCGGCGTCGGCGCCGCGGCCGACGAGATGCGCGATTCCCCCGCGATCCATCGCCCAGCTATCGACGTTGACGGAAGCGCGGCCCGTCGCAGCGGCATGGAAGGCGGGATCAATATAGTCGGGCCCGCTCTTGAAGCACTGCACGTTCAGTCCGCGATTGCGCCAGGCGCGCGCGAGCGCCAGCGTCAGCGTCGTCTTGCCGACACCGGAGGCAGGCGCGGAGATGACGAGCCCTGCCGGCATCAGGAGGCCTCCGGAAAGCGCGGCTCGGCGCCGACCGGCCGATAGCGGCGGTCGTAGTCGGCGGCATAGAGGCGGCTCTCGTCGAAATCCGCGGCGCCAAGCGTCTTGCCGACGAGAATGAGCGCGGTGCGTTCCATCTCGGCGCCGACGGCGGCATCGAGCGTCGCAAGCGTGGCGCGGACGATGCACTGGTCCGGCCAGCTCGCGCGCCAGACGATGGCGACCGGGCAATCCGCGCCGTAGTGAGGCAGCAGCTCCGCAATCACCTGGTCGAGCAGATGGATCGACAGATGGATGGCGAGTGTCGCACCGGTCGCAGCGAAGGCGGCGAGCTTCTCCCCTTCGGGCATCGCACTGGCGCGGCCCGGCGTGCGCGTCAGCACCACGGTCTGAGCGAGCCCCGGCAAAGTCAGCTCCACCTCGAGTGCCGCGGCGGCGGCCGAGAAAGACGGAACGCCGGGCGTCACGGTGAAGGGAATGTCAAGCGTACGGAGACGGCGGAGCTGCTCGCCCATCGCCGACCAGATCGAGAGATCGCCGGAATGCAGCCGCGCGATGTCCTTGCCGTCCGCATGCGCGGCGGCGATCTCCGCGATGATCTCGTCAAGCGACAACGGCGCGGTGTTGACGATGTGCGCGCCCGGCGGGCAATGCGCCAGCACGCCCTCAGGCACCAGCGAGCCGGCATAGAGGCAGACCGGACAGGCGGCGATCAGGTCGCGTCCGCGCAACGTCAGCAGATCGGGAGCACCCGGCCCGGCGCCGATGAAATGCACCGTCATGCACCGTCTCCTTCCGCGATCGCGGCCGTCGCGGTACGGTCCTGCGAAATCACCCGGGTCGCAATCAATCGGGCGCGAGGGCCGGCCGCGGCGAGCGCCGCGGCTTCGGCGACCGATCCGGTCCCGAACTTTTCCGCGATGAGCCTGGACTGCGTCGGCGTGTCGATGCCGGCCAGCACCTCGGGCGACACCGCCCTGATCGGCACACCGCATTCGCGCGCGAGCTGCTGCAGCGCTTCTACATCGGCCTTGTCGCTGACGGTCGCCACCGCCGCAAGGTCTTCAGCGCCGCCCGCCGCCAGCAGCGCCTCACGCAACGAGGCCAGCGTGACATCCTGCCTGAATCCGAGCCCGGCGACCTTCATCGGACCGCACTCCACTGCACCACGGGACGCGCCGCTTCCCAGGATCGGTAGCGGCCGAGCGGGCCGGCATGGGCGATCTCGACCCGCATCAACTCGCCGCCGTGGCGCTGGTGCAGTTCGCCAAGCAGCGCTTCCGTCTCCAGCGTCACCGCATGCGCAACGAGCCGTGTGCCTGCCCCGATGCGCGACCAGATGGCATCGAACATCGCGCTATCGAGACCGCCGCCGAAGAAGACCGCATCCGGCGCGTCCAGCCCGGCGAGAGCCTCTGGCGCACGGCCCGTGACAACAGCGATCCGATGCGCCAATCCGAACGCCGCCGCATTGCTGCGGATATTCGCGGCGCGATCTTCGCGCATCTCGATTGCCGTCGCCGTCCCGCCGCAAAGCGCCCACTCGACCGAGATCGAACCCGATCCGGCGCCGATATCCCACAACCGTTCGCCCGGGCGTGGTGCCAGCGCAGAAATCGCGAGCGCACGCACCGGCCGCTTGGTGATCTGGCCGTCATGAGCGAAGAGATCGTCGGGAAGTCCCGAGCTGCGAGGAATGCCCCGAGCTCCCTTCGCCTCCACGGCCACCGCGACCAGGTTTCCGGCGAGATCGCCAGTAAAACCATCGGCACGATGTTCCGCAATGCTTTCGCGTGGCCCGCCGAGCGCGGCGAGAGTCCAGAATGCCGAGGCGCCCCATCCGCGCTCGCTCAGCCACTTTGCAAGGTCGCCTGCGGCCTTGCCGTCACGCACGAGGCAAATGATGCGCGCGCCAGGCGCAAGGTGTGGCACGAGGCGCTCGAAGGGCGCGGCGTGGAGACCGAGGCAGACGACGGATTCAAGACGCCAGCCGAGCCGCGCAGCGGCGAGCGAGAATGTCGACGGCGCAGAATGTGCGACCCACTCACCCGCCTCAAGCTTCTCGGCAAGGCTTGCGCCGGCGCCGTGCCAGAACGGATCGCCGGAGGCCAGCACCGCGGTCGGCCGGCCGCGGCGGCTGAGCACGGCCTCCGCATCGAACGGCACCGGCCACGGGTGGCCGCGCCCGGTCACACCGGCAAGCGCGAGATGACGCTCGCCGCCGAAGACAGTTTCGGCCTCACGCAGCGCCTTTCGGCTTGCGTCCGACAGCCCGGCAAGGCCATCTTCGCCGATACCGATGATGGTCAGCCAGGGATCAGCCATGACACGCGCCCTCATTCTGGGCGGAACGAGCGATGCGAGCCAGCTCGCGGCGGAGATCGCGCGCACCGGCATGGATGCCGTCTATTCCTATGGCGGCCGCACCCGTGCGCCTGCCGACCAGCCGCTGCCGACCCGCATCGGCGGCTTCGGCGGCCTGAGCGGCCTTGCCGATTACATTCGCCGTGAAGGCATCACGCATGTGATCGACGCGACGCATCCTTTCGCTGCCGAGATGAGCCGCAACGCCGTCGCGGCATGCGCGGAAACCGGCACGCCGTTGATCGCGCTCGAACGCACCCCCTGGGCTAAAACACCCGGTGACAACTGGATCGAGGTCGGCGACGTCGATGCAGCGGTCGCCGCTCTGCCCGAGTCGCCGGCAAACGTGTTCCTCGCCATCGGCCGCCAGCACATCGCGCCGTTCGGGAATAAACCGCAGCACGCCTACACACTGCGCTTCGTCGATCCGCCCGAAGCGCCGCTGCCCTTCCCGGCTGACGTGATCGTGTCGCGCGGACCGTTCACGCTTGATGGCGAGCTGGAGATGCTGCGCATCCGCTGCATCGCCTGGATCGTCGCCCGCAATTCCGGCGGCGATGGCGCGCGCGCCAAGATCGACGCGGCCCGCACGCTCGGCCTGCCCGTGATCATGATCGTACGGCCGGAGTTGCCCGAGCGCCAGCGGGTCGAGAGCGTGGCCGAGATCATGCAGTGGCTTGGTCATCGCACCTGCCTCGGCGCATAGATCCAGCGGCCGACACGGCGCGTCTGCGAGTTGCCGACGATCACCAGCGTTCGCATGTCGGCCATCTCGGGCCGCGCCGCGTTGAGCGTGACGGTCTCGATCGTCTCGTCGGATGCGCTGATCGCGCGCGCGAAGATCACGAGCCGCTCGCCGCAGCCGGCGTCCTTCAGCACGGCCAGCGCGCGGCCAAATCCTTCCGGCCGGCTCGCCGAACGCGGATTGTACAGAGCGATCGCGAAATCCGCTTCCGCGGCCAGCCGCAGGCGCTTCTCGATCAGCGCCCATGGCTTGAGATTGTCGGAGAGATTGATCGCGCAGAAATCATGGCCGAGCGGCGCGCCGGCACGCGCGGCCGCCGCCAGCATCGCAGTGATGCCGGGCAGCACGCGGATCGGGAGCTCGCGATATTGCGGCGCCTGCTCGAGCGCCTCGAACACGGCCGATGCCATCGCGAAGACGCCAGGATCGCCGGAGGAGACGACGACGACCTGCCCGCCTTCGGCGGCCAGGCGCAGCGCCTCGCTCGCTCGCGCGAGCTCCTCGCGGTTGTCGGATGGATGCAGCGTGAGCCCCGGTCGCGGCGGCACGCGCGCGACATAGGGCGCATAGCCCAGAATATCGGTGGCGGAGCCCAGCGCGGCGGAGACCTCGGGCGTCACCAGCGCGTCACTGCCCGGGCCGAGGCCCGCGATGGTCAGCGTGCCCGTCATTCGGCGGCGTCCAGATGCCGGCCCTTGCCGTGCACGAGCACGATCGCAAAATAGGGACAGTCGGCGGCATCGATCTCGGCGAGCCGCGCGACGCGCTCGCCCGGCATGGTGCCGCGCTCGACCAGCCAGGCATCGTCCAGCCTTCCGGCGGCGGCAAGCGCGCGGCGCACTTTCGCAAGATTGCGGCCGGTCTTCATGACGACCAGCGCATCGGAGTCCCGCATGCGGCGCTCGAGCTCGTCCTCCGCGAGCGTGCCCATCAGCACCGTCGTCACGTCGTCGCCGAGCGCGATCGGCTGGCCGACGGCATTCCAGCAGCCGACCATGCCGGGAATGCCCGCGATCACCTCGATCTCGACGCGTCCCTGCAAGCGCGTGTGCAGATGCATGAAAGAGCCGTAGAAATAGGGGTCGCCCTCGCAGAGCACGACCACGTCGACCGCGCGCGCCAGCCGCGCCAGGCGCTCGGCCCATTCGTCGTAGAAGCCGGCGAGCAACTGGACGTATTCCGCGCTGTCGAAAGCGATCTCGGTCGTAACAGGGTATTCCATGGGATATTCGGTCACATCGCCGGCGAGCATGCCCTCGACGATGCGGCGCGCCTGACCCGGCCTGCCCTTCTTGCGGAAATAGGCCACGTGCTGTGCGCCGCGCACGGTACGATCGGCGCGCACGCTCATCATGTCAGGATCACCCGGGCCGAGACCGCAACAGATGATGCGTCCCATGACTATTCGCTCCGGCTCGCCAGCGCATTCACGGCCGCAACGGTGATCGCGGAACCGCCAAGGCGGCCCTCGACCGTCAACGCCGGCACCGGCGGATCGGCCATCAGCGCGGCCTTGGATTCAGCCGCGCCGACGAAGCCGACCGGACAACCGATGATCGCCGCCGGCCGCGGGCAGTCGCGGTCCTCCAGCATGTTGAGGAGATGAAACAGCGCGGTCGGCGCGTTGCCGATCGCGACGATCGCGCCGGCGAGATGCGGCCGCCACAGCTCCAGCGCCGCGGCCGAGCGGGTGTTGCGCATGGATTGCGCCAGCGCCGGGACCGCGGCATCGCCGAGGGTGCAGATGACGGCATTGGCCGCCGGAAGTCTAGCGCGCGTAATGCCCTCGGAGACCATGCGCGCATCGCACAGGATCGGCGCCCCCTTCTGCAACGCTGCACGCGCGGCGGTCGCCATGCCTGATGTGAAACGGATATGCGCTTCCAGGCCCACCATGCCGGCGGCATGGATCATCCGCACGACGACCTGTTCCTCATCCGGCGTGAAGCGGGCAAGATCGGCCTCGGCCCGGATGGTCGCAAAGGATTGCCGGTAGATCGCCGCGCCGTCGGTCTCGTAGACATGCGGCATCAGTGCCCTCCCATCAGGATGGAGGGATTGCCGACGATGTCATCGCGGTTCAAGCCGCGCAGGATGGGCTCGTCGCGCGTCGAACCCCCGCGCACGAGATCGAAGCCGGCGCCGGTCGCGACCAGCGTGATCGCGGCCGCACCAGAATGAGCGCAGCCCTTGGCGCAGCCGGAGACGTGAAGTCGTGCGGCCGCGCCGATGTTCGGCGCGAGCGCTGCCGCCAGCGCGCGGGTATCGGCATGCGCCTCGCGGCAACGCGGCGCGCCGCTGCAGGCGATGACACGCAGCGCCGGATCGTAGGCCTCGGTGATGAGACCGGGCGTGGACGGCATGGTCCGCTTGCCCTCGCTCAGAACCATCCGCCACGGCGTCATGCGCAGGGCATGTCCGCAGCCGGCGAACTGGCTGAGCGTCGCATGCGGCATTTGCCCGAAGGCGACGCCGACCATCGCGCCCTGCGGATAAAGGCCGGGGCGCGCCGCAGCCATGATCGGCGCCGGCTCGGCCTCGCCGCGCAACGCGTCAGGCAGGGCTGCGCCGGCGGCAAGATGCGCCGCCATCCGCCCTCGCCCGTCCCGGGCACCGCCTGATGTCACGAACCAAGTTGCGAGCGCGAGGGCGGCGGTCACAGCCTCGCCGCGTCCGACGGAACGGCCGAGGCTGGCGCCATTGGCCCGCACCAGCAGTCCGCCGGCGCCATCACGCTCGATCCGCACATCCGCGGAATCGCCGGCGAGCACGCGCGAAGCGCCGTCATCGATGGCAAAGCCGAATTTCGTCGGAAGCGCGAGCACGCTATTCTCGAGCGCCTCCTCGAGCTCGGCGGCAAGCGCCTGGGTCTCGTCGCCCGCGCGCCAGAACGGCGTCACCAGGATGTTGCGCCGGGATTCGGTGTCGGCGTCGGGATCGAGCAGCGCCAGTTGCGAAAGACCGTCGAGCAGCAGCCGGTGGCTGCCTTCGCTGACGCCTCTGATCTGGAGATTGGCGCGGCTGGTGACATCGATCAGGCCGTTGCCATGGCGTTCGGCCAGACGCGCCAGTCCGGAGATCTGCGCCGCATCGAGCCGGCCGCCGAACGGGCGCACGCGGACCACGAGCCCGTCGCCCGATTGCATCGGCCGCAGCGCGCCGGGGCACCAGCCCTTGACCATGGCCGCGCTCATGACGCCTCCCGCAACGCTGCCGCGATCGAATTGCGACGCGTTCGCCAGAGTGAGGCCTCATGCAGACGGGTGAAGCACGTCTCCATCGCGGCGAGCGCCGCGGAATTCTCGCGGGCCATGAAGGCGCGGACGTCGTCGTTGCCGAGCGTCGCATCGTAGTAGAGATCGAACAGATGCGGCGGCACGGCGCCGGCCAGATGGGCGAAGGCGGCCATGTGCTCGAGTGTCGCGGTGATCTCGGCGGCGCCGCGAAAACCATGGCGCATCATGCCGGCGATCCAGGCCGGATTGGCCGCGCGCGCGCGGACCACGCGTGAGATCTCCTCCGTCAGCGTGCGCGCATGCGGCTGATCGGGACGCGTCGCGTCGAGATGATAGAGCGATGGTCCCGCCGCGCCGAGATGTGCTGCGGCCGCGGCAACGCCGGCTTCATGCGCGGCATAGTCGGCGGCGAGCAGAAGATCGGTTTCCGGCAAGTCTTGGACGTGAACGAAAGCATCGGCCGACGCGAGCCGTTTCTCGATGCCGGCGCGATCGGGCTTGATCTCGCCGTCGGCGGAGAACGCCCAGGACGACGCCGACAGCCAGGCTTCGCCGGCCGCATCGCGCGTCTCCGCCGTGAAGGCATCAGGGATCGCCGAGAGGCCGACGCCGTATTGCCCGGGACGCGGCGCGAACACGCGGGACGCACGGTGTCGGTACGGATTCTCGTCGCCCTCCTCCTCGCGCGCGGCGAGCGCCTCGGCCGCCGCCTCGAACAACTGGGCGAGGCCGGAGAAGACATCGCGGAACAGGCCCGACAGCCGCAGCGTGACGTCGATGCGGGGACGGCCGAGCTCGGCCGGCGCGATGATGTCATAGCCGGTGACGCGGCCGGAGGCGTGATCCCAGCGCGGCGCAAGTCCCGCCAGATGCAGCGCCATCGCGAATTCCTCGCCGGCGGTGCGCATCGTCGCCGAGCCCCAGAGATCAACCACGAGGCCTTTCGGCCAGTCGCCGTGATCCTGCAAATGGCGGCGAAGCAGCTCTTCCGCGAGCTTGATGCCTTGCGCATGCCCCGAGGGCGTCGGCACGGCGCGCGGATCGACGGCAAACAGATTGCGTCCCGTCGGCAGCACGTCCTGGCGCCCGCGATAGGGCGAGCCCGACGGCCCCGGCGCGATGCGCTGGCCCGCAAGTGCGGCACGCAGCGCGTCCCGCTCCGCTTCGCCGCAGGCGCCGCGGCCGAACACGTGCAGGCCGTCGCCGAACTGGCTTTCCTTGAGATCGCAGACAAAGCGATCGATCCGCGGGATCGCCTCGGCCGGCGCTGCCGATGCATCGAGGCCGAGATCGTCCTCCAGTCCGGCCACGCGGGCTTCGTCCCGGATCGCGGCGATCAGCCGCTGGCGGCGGGCGGGATCGAGACCATCGGCCGTCGAATATTCGTCGAGGAGCTGTTCGAGCCTGCGCAGGCCATCCGGCACGGCGGACTTTTCGAGCGGCGGCGGCAGGTGGCCGATGGTGACGGCACCGATGCGCCGCTTGGCCTGCGCGGCCTCGCCGGGATCGTTGACGATGAAGGGATAGATGACAGGCAGATCACCGATCAGGGCTTCCGGCCAGCAGCTCGATGACAGCGCCACGGATTTTCCCGGCAGCCATTCCAGCGTGCCATGCGCGCCCATGTGCACGACAGCATCGCAGCCCTGCTCGCGGAGCCAGAGATAGAACGCGACATAGGCATGCCGCGGCGTGCGGGCGAGATCGTGATAGTCGGCGTCGCGCGTGGTTGCATCGCCGCGTTCCGGCTGAACCGCGATGATCGACTTGCCGCATTGGATCGCGGAAAAGTGGAACGCGCCGCCGCGGCAGCTCGGATCGCTCTCCGGCGCGCCCCAGGCTTGCGCGAGATCATCCTGCAAGGATTGCGGAAGACGCGAGAGCGCCGCGCAGTATTCGGCGACGCTCCAGGTGAGTTGCCGCCTCAGCAGCGTCTCACCGAGAGCCTGGACCGGCGCGACATCGAGGCCGCTCCCCGCAAGATCGGCCATCAAGGCTTCGACCGAGGCCAACGCGTCAAGACCCACTGCGTGCGCGATCTGGTGCGGGCGGCCCGGATAGTTCGACAGCACGACCGCCAGCCGCTTCTCGCCGGCCGGCTTCACCGCGAGCTTCTGCCAGGCCGCGACGCGCGCGGCGATGGCCTTCACGCGCTCCGGATCCGGGCGATGGGCAAGATGCGAGAATTGCAGGTCGGGATCACGTTCCGCAGCCGACTTGAAACTCACCACGCCCGCAAACAGGCGGCCGTCGACTTCGGGCAGCACCACATGCATCGCGAGGTCGCCGGGCGACAGGCCGCGCAGCGATTCCGCCCAGTCCTCGCGCCGCGCGGTGGAAAGCGCGACCTGGAACACGGGACACGATGCCGCATCGAACGGTGTCGTGCCGTCGTCGCCGATCGCGGAGAACGCGGTCGCATTGACGATCGCGGCCGGAGGATTTTCCACGAGCTGGAGCCGCAGCCAGTCCGCGACGCCCGCGGCCTTCAGCGAGGTGACGAACACGCCATAGGCGTCAAATCCCTTCTCGCGCAGCGTCGCAATCAGCGCATCGACCGGACCGGTGTCCGCGGCGGTCAGGTACGACCGATAAAACGTCACCAGCGCGCGAGGCTTGCCCTCGCCGGCGGTCGGCACGGCGATGACACCGCGCGCGGGCTCGTAAAAGCCCATCTCGGGCACGGTCGTCTCGCCGACGACCGGACCGGCATAGAGTCCCGAGGCCAGCGCAAGTTGCGCAATCGCGGCCTGCGCTGCGACCGGACCGCCGGTGTCGCAGAGCACCTTGAGCCGGCGCAGCGTCGAGACAGGCAGCGTTGAGTATGCATCGAGCCGCGTGTCGTCGCGGCCGTCGGCCGGCAGCACGGCGAGCACGATACCGCGCGCCTGCGCGAGTTGCTGGAGAGCCGCGAGACCGTAGGGCCAATAGGACTCGCCGCCGATCAGGCGGACCAGAATGCCGCGTGCCTGGGCCAGCGTGCGCTCGATGTAGGTGTCGATCGAAAGCGGATGACGCAGTTCGGCGAGATTGGCGAGCCGCAGCGACGGCAGGCTGTCGCGGCCACGCCGCCAGCCGGCCGCGAACGCGGCAAGATCGGAATCCGAATACGAGAGCACCACGAGATCGGCCGGGTCCTGGCCGATGTCCCTTGGCGTCGCGGTCTCCTCGAGACCGCGGCTCTCGCGGAAGACGACGTGCATCAGATGCCAGATCCTGAAAGACCAAGTCCCGCTCTTATCGCGGCCTCGTCGATATCGCCGTGCTCGCCGATCACGACGAGCTTTGACTGCCGCGCGAGCGCGCCCCAGGGCTTGTCGAACTGGTGACGCACGCGCTCGCCGACGGCCTGGAGCAGCAGGCGCATCGGCTTGCCCGCGACCGCGATGTAACCCTTGGCACGCAGCACGTTCTGCTCGCGCGCCAGGCGCTGAACCGAGGCGACCAGCGCATCGACGTCGCCGACTTCCGGAAGATCGATCACGACGGACGCAAAATCGTCGTGCTCATGCTCCTCCTCGCCGTCGTGATGCGACGGGCGCGCGGCAAGATCATTCTCGGCGGCGGCACCGAGACCGAGGATGACGCGCGCATCGATCGCGCCGTCGGTAACGGCAAGCATCGGCACGCGGCGCGGCATCTCGGCGGTGATGGCAGCCTTGGCCGCTTCGAGTCCCGCCGGGCCGGCAAGATCGGCCTTGGTCAGCAGCACGATGTCGGCGCAGGCGATCTGGTCCTCGAACACTTCCGACAGCGGCGTCTCGTGATCGAGATTTTCGTCCGCCGCCCGCTGCGCTTCCACTGCGGCCGGGTCCGGCGCGAAACGGCCGGCGGCGACGGCCTCGGCATCGGCCAGCGCGATCACACCGTCAACGGTGATGCGCGAACGGATCTCCGGCCAGTCGAACGCCCTAAGCAAGGGCTTGGGCAGCGCCAGGCCCGAGGTCTCGATCAGGATGTGATCGGGCCTCACCGGCCGCGCCAGCAACAGCTCCATGGTCGGGATGAAATCGTCGGCAACGGTGCAGCAGATGCAGCCATTGGCGAGCTCGACGATGTTTTCCTCCGGGCAATTGGCATCGGCGCAGGACTTCAGAATCTGGCCGTCGACGCCCTCGCTGCCGAACTCGTTGACGAGCACCGCGAGCTTCTTGCCGTTGGGGTTGGCGAGCAAATGCTGGATCAGCGTCGTCTTGCCGGAGCCGAGAAAGCCGGTGACCACCGTGACCGGGACTTTTGCGAGCGAGTTCATTCGGCGGCCTCCGGCACGACGGCAATGGGGGGAATGCGCGCAAGCGACTGCTTGCGGAAGATCTCGGGACGGCTGCGCCAGGGCACAAGGCCGTCGGGCGCGGCCGCATAGGCGGCGGCGCCTGCGATCACGTCGCGCGCGTTGGCGTCCGACAGGCGGCCATAGACATAGGACCAGCGGCCGGGCGCACTGAGCGCCACCGAGCAGCCCTGGCTGCATGCCGACAGGCATTCGACCGGAACCACAGTGACACCATCGGGCACGCCGGCGTCGACAATCGCACCGTGAAGGCGCTTGCCCGGCGTGACTTCGCCCTCGCCAAGCGTCTCGCCGGCACGGCAGGTAATGCAGACGTGAAGTGTGACGCTCATCGCCTCTTCCAGAATAAACAGCGGGAGGCGAAGAGGCCCACGAACCGGTCTTGCGAGGGTCCGCTTCCCCGTCGCGGAACACCCCGTCCGCCGGTCCAAAATCGTCCGCGCTGGCAGGTCTCCCGGCTTGCGGAGCAGGGTTTTGCCCTTCGATCCCCGCCTTCCCGATCCCGTCAGGGATCAGTGGCCTCGGGCATCTCTCCGGTCACGGTCGCGGGGGCGGCTGCATTTTGGACCCAAATCTTGCCGATTCGGACCCTATCGCATTCCCTCTTCGCCTGTCATAGGACAGGAACCAACGCCGGGCCACCATTTGCCCCTGGCCGCCTCTTGTCAAGCCGAAGGACCCCGTCCGATGACGCCTGAACCGGATACCCAAACGGCCGAGGAAACCGATGCCCGCCACGCCGCGAAAATGGCGAAGAAGAAGGCCGCCCGCGACAAGATCATGGCGACCAAGAGCGGCGAGAAGGGCCTCATCATCGTCCATACCGGCGCCGGAAAGGGCAAGTCCTCCTCCGCCTTCGGCATGATCGTGCGCTGCGTCGCCCATGGCTTCCCCTGCGCGGTCGTGCAGTTCATCAAGGGCGCCTGGGATACAGGCGAGCGGCGCCTCCTCACCGGCCATTTCGGCGATCTCTGCCAGTTCCACGCGATGGGCGAAGGTTTCACCTGGGAGACGCAGGACCGCGCCCGCGACATCGCCGCTGCGCGCGCCGGCTGGGAGAAGGCCAAGGAGCTGATTCTCGATCCCAGCTTGCGCATGGTCGTGCTCGACGAGATCAACATCGCGCTGCGCTACGACTACCTCGATATCGCTGAGGTCGTCGAGTTCCTGACGACGCAAAAGCCTGCGATGACACATGTCGTGCTCACCGGGCGCAATGCCAAGGACGAGCTGATCGAGATCGCCGACCTCGTCACCGAGATGACGCTGGTCAAGCATCCGTTCCGCTCCGGCATCAAGGCGCAAGCCGGCGTCGAGTTCTGAAGACACACGCGATGGCGCGCGCATTGATGATCCAGGGGGCCGGCTCGGACGTGGGCAAGTCGCTCATCGTCGCCGGCCTTGCGCGCGCCTTCACGCGGCGTGGGCTGCGCGTGCTTCCCTTCAAGCCGCAGAACATGTCGAACAATGCCGCCGTGACCGTCGACGGCGGCGAGATCGGCCGCGCCCAAGCACTGCAAGCCCTCGCCGCCGGCGTCGAGCCGCACACCGACATGAACCCGGTGCTCCTGAAGCCCGAGACCGATGTCGGCGCGCAGGTCGTTGTCCACGGCAAACGCATCGCGACCGCGCGGGCGCGCGAATACGCGGCGATGAAACCGTCATTGATGGGCGCGGTGCTGGAGAGCTTTGAGCGGTTGAAGGCGCGCGCCGATCTCGTGCTGGTCGAAGGCGCCGGCAGCCCCGCCGAGGTCAATTTGCGCAAGGCCGACATCGCCAACATGGGTTTTGCGCGCAAGGCCGACGTGCCCGTCGTGCTGATCGGCGATATCGACCGTGGCGGCGTCATCGCCCAGCTCGTCGGCATCAAGACGGTGATCGACCCCGACGATGCCGCGATGATCCAGGGTTTTGTCATCAACAAATTTCGCGGCGATCCCACGCTGTTCGATGACGGCTACAAGCTGATCGAAGCAAAGACCGCCTGGCGCGGTTTTGGTGTGCTGCCCTGGTTTGCGCGCGCCGGCGAGCTGCCCGCCGAGGACGCGCTGGGCCTGAGTGATGCGCGAAAGCCGGGCCAATGCAAGATCGCTTGCCTTGCGCTGTCGCGGATCGCCAATTTCGACGATCTCGATCCGCTCAAGCTCGAGGCGGGCGTCGATCTCGTCATGGTGCGGCCGGGTGAAGCGATCCCCGGCGATGTGCGTCTCGTCATCATCCCCGGCTCCAAATCCACCCGCGGCGACCTCGCCTTCCTGCGCGCGCAGGGCTGGGACATTGATCTCCTGGCGCATTATCGCCGCGGCGGCCACGTGCTCGGCCTCTGCGGCGGCTATCAGATGCTCGGACGCAGCGTTGCCGACCCCGACGGGATCGAAGGCCCTGCCGGCGACACACCGGGCCTCGGGCTCTTGGATGTGCAAACGGTGATGAGCCCGCAGAAAACACTGACACGGGTCACGGCCGTGCATGCGGCAACCAACCAGCCGATCCAGGCTTACGAAATCCACATCGGCCGCACCGACGGGCCCGATCGCGCCCGTCCGTTCGCCAAACTGAATGGCGAGCCTGAAGGCGCAATCTCCAGCGATGGCCGCGTACAGGGTAGCTATTTGCACGGCCTGTTCACGTCGGATGATTTCCGGAAAGCGTTTTTGACCAAGCTCGACATCCCGGCAGGCGACGAGCCCTATCACAGCAGGGTCGAGAGCGCGCTCGATGCGCTCGCCGATCACATCGAAAAGCATCTCGACGTCGAAGGCCTGCTTTCGCTAGCGCGCTAGGACCTCGGCGAGGCGCGTCCATTCGGGCTCGCTGCCCGGAAGTCCGAGCCGCAGCCATGTCGGCTTCTGCGCGAAGACGCGCGACCAGATCTGGCCGCGCGCGAGCTTCTCCTGCGCGGCCAGCGCATCCGGCGTCTCGTAGAGACGAAACAGCGGCGTGCCGCCAACGAACCGCCAGCCCTGCGCTCGCGCCATGTCGTCGAGACGGGCACAGTCGCGCACAAGCCGCGCTGACGTGGACTCCGCCCAGGCATCATCACGCAATGCGCGGCAGCCGATTGCGATCGCAGCCCCCGAGACCGGCCATGGCCCCGACATCGCCGCAATCCTGGCGATGTCCGCCGCGCTACCGAGTGCAAACCCAAGCCGCAGGCCGGCCAGACCATAAAACTTCCCGAAGGAGCGCAGGATCAGCAGCCCCGGATGATCCGCTTCCGGCGCAAGCGACAGCTGCGGAACGGCGTCGACAAAGCTCTCGTCGATGACGAGACGGCCGACGCGCGGCAGCAGTGCCAGCAAATCCTGCGGCGTATGGCACCGGCCATCGGGGTTGTTGGGGTTGACGACGATGGCGAGATCCGCGCCCACCAGTGCCTCGAGATCGCCGACCTCCAGGACATCCCAGCCCGCAGCCGACAGGACTCCGGCATATTCGTTATAGGTCGGCGCGAGGATGCGGGCGCGGCCGCGCGGCCCAAGCTGCGGCAGCAATTGAATTGCGGCTTGCGCGCCGCCCATCGCGACGAGCGCCGCGCTCGTGCGGTAGGCGTGCTGCGCCGCCTGATGCAAGGCATCGATCTCGGCACGCGACGGCAGCGCGCTCCACGCGCGCATGCTCACCTCGCCCGCCGGATAAGGCAGCCGGTTGATCCCCGTCGAGAGATCGATCCAGTCCTCCGCGCGTCCGCCAAAACGCTGCTGGGCCAGATCGAGATTTCCGCCGTGCTCACGCATGTCCCGTTCTTTCACGCGAAAGCCAGGATCGCAAGGACGCCGGCCAGCAGCAGCATGGCGCGGCGGTAGATCGTCAACCCCCGCGTGATATCGGCGGCGAGCGGATCGCGCGCACCTTCGTTCAGCCAGGGCTCGTTCGTGACGCTGCCGTGGTAGATCCGGGGACCGCTGAGCCGCACGCCGAGCGCGCCCGCCATCGCCGCTTCCGGCCAGCCGGCGTTGGGCGAGCGATGCCGGCGCGCATCGCGCGTCGTGCACGACAATGCTTCCGCCCTGTGCGGCGCCAGCAGCACGAACAGAAACCCGGTCAGCCGCGCCGGAATGAAATTGGCGACGTCGTCGATCCGCGCCGCCGCCCAGCCAAAGGCTTCGTGTCGCTCGCTGCGATGGCCGATCATGGAGTCCAGCGTGTTGATAGCCTTGTAACCCAAAATGCCGGGCAGGCCGAACAGCGCGCCCCAGAACACGGGCGCCACGATGCCGTCGGAGGCGTTTTCCGCAAGACTCTCGATCGCCGCGCGCGCGATGCCGGCTTCATCGAGCGCCGCAGGATCGCGGCCGACGATGCGCGAGACCGCGTCGCGCGCGCCGGCGATGTCGCCGGCCTGCAAAGGTGCGGCAACGGCGGCAACATGATCATGCAGCGAGCGCAGCGCGACCAGCGGCCAGGCCAGGACCCCCGCCAGCACGATCTGGATCCAGCCCGAGGGGAGCAACGACTGAAGCGCCCAGCCGAGTGCGGCCGAGACCGCGATCACAAGGAACGCTCCGGCAATGCCCGCGGCACGGCGCAGCGCCGGCGGATCGGACCCGCGATTCCAGGCGGTGTCGATGGCCGCGATCAGGCGGCCGAGCCAGGTCACGGGATGGCCGATCCGTGCGAACAGCGGGGCCGGCCAGCCCAACAGGGCATCCACCGCCATCGCCACCGCCATCGCACCCGCAAAGCCCACACAAATCTCCCGTCTCGCTCCGCCCCTGTTGCGCAAGACGGCGGCCGAGCGCAAGCCCCTGGCCGCCTGATTTCGGCTTTGTCTTTGGCCCCGTTTGGTGATTAGTGCTGGCCGACAGGAGACTTTTATGGCCGTCATCTTGATCACGGGCGGAGCGCGATCGGGCAAGAGCCGGCGTGCGGAGACGCGCACGCAGGCCTTTCCCGGGCGGCCTGTGTACATTGCCACAGCCGAGGCGCTCGACGCCGAAATGGAGGACCGCATCGCAAAGCACCGCGCGCGACGCGGAGCCGACTGGATCGAGCGCGAGGTGCCGCTCGACCTTGTGCAGGCCCTGGTCGAGACCGAGGGCGGCGGCGCGAGACTGGTCGATTGCCTGACGCTCTGGCTGTCCAACCTGCTGCATTCCGAGCGCGATTGGTCGCGCGAGGTCACGCATCTCGCTGAGGTTCTCCCTCGCTTGCGCAGTCCGGTCATCATGGTCACCAATGAGGTCGGCCTCGGAATCGTGCCCGACAACGCGCTGGCGCGCGCCTATCGCGATGCTGCCGGAATCATGAACCAGACGTTCGCCGGCGTTGCCGACGAGGTCGAGTTCGTGGTCGCCGGACTGCCGATGAAGCTGAAATGATCCCTCGCACCGAAACGATCCGGGACGTCATCGCCGATCTCAGGATGGCGGCGTCGTTCGTCACGCTCCTGCCGGTCGGATCGTCAAAGCCTGCGGCCGACGGCGCCATCGCGCGCGCGACCTGGGCGCTGCCCGTCGCGGGACTGCTGGTCGGACTTGCCGGCGCCTTGGTCTACAAGATCGCCAGCCGGCTCGGACTGACGCCGAACCTTGCCGCCCTGCTCGCACTGGCCACGACCGCCCTCATCACCGGCGCGCTGCACGAGGACGGGCTTGCCGATACCGCCGACGGGCTCGGCGGCGGCCGCACGCGCGAGCGCAAGCTCGAGATCATGCGCGACAGCCGCATCGGGACCTATGGCGCCTGCGCACTGATCCTGTCGTTCGGCCTGCGTTGGAGCGCGCTCGCGGCGATCGCCAATCCGTGGCTGGTGACGCTGGCGCTGTGCGCTGCGCATTGCGCAGCCCGCGCGGGCGTGCCGGCGTTGATGTCGCTGGTACCGCCGGCGCGGCCTGACGGACTGTCGGCAAGCGCCGGAGCGCCGCCGGGCCGCAGCGTCGCCATCGCCTTTGCCGTTGGAACTCTCGCTCTCACCCTCGCACTTGGACCGGGCAAGGCACTGGTCGGCCTGATCCTGCTGTCGCTCGCAGGCCTGATCCTGGCACGGCTTGCCATCCGCCAGATCGGCGGGCAGACCGGCGACCTTCTCGGCGCCTTCGAGCAGACCGGCGAAATCGTGATCCTGCTCGTTGCCGCGGCCTTCCAGATGGGACGATGACCTCATGGTCGAGTTCGACGACACCTTCCGCCAACACTTGCGCGAGCTGTTCGTATGGCGCCGTGACGTGCGCCGCTTTCGCACCGATCCCTTGCCGGACGGCGCGGTGGAACGCCTGATTGAGACGGCCTGTCTTTCCCCGTCGGTCGGCCTCAGCCAACCCTGGCGCTTCGTCATCGTCGACGATGCCGCACGGCGCACTGCCGTGATCGACGATTTCAGGACTTGCAACGGCGACGCGCTGAATGCGTATGCCGGTGAACGCGCCGCGCGCTATGCCACCCTAAAGCTGTCGGGCCTCGAACAGGCCCCCGGCCACCTCGCCGTGTTCGCGGACAAGGCCAGCGACACCGGGCACGGCCTCGGGCGCGCGACCATGCCGGAGACGACGGAGTATTCTGTCGTCGCGGCGATCACCGCAATGTGGCTCGCCGCGCGTGCGGAAGGCATCGGTCTCGGCTGGGTGTCGATCCTGCATCCCGATCGCATCCACACCATTCTCGACGTGCCTGATACCTGGAAATTCATCGCCTATCTCTGCATCGGCTATCCGGAAGTCGAATGCGACCAGCCCGAGCTGGAGCAGGCGAAATGGGAGCACCGGCGAAGCGCGAACGAATTCACGCTGCGGCGCTAGGGCCGCGCCCTCCTCCGTCATTGCGAGCGCAGCGAAGCAATCCAGAATCTTGCCGCGGAGGTAGTCTGGATTGCTTCGTCGCAAGAGCTTCTCGCAATGACGACTGAGAGAGGCAACCTGCCACTACGACTTGCTGCCAGCAACCGCCGCCACAGGCGCGACGCTTTCCTGTTTCTGGAACATCAACAGCGGCCGGAAGATGATGCGGCCATAGGCCTCGTAGTGGTTCTGGGTCGAGACCGCCATCTTCAGCGGCGTCGCGTAGTTTGCCTCAAAGGTCATGAACGGCGCGTAGGTCCAGGAGAAGCCGACGCCGACCGAGCCCAGTTCGGTGACGCCGGGGAATGTCGAATATACTGCACCCCAGTCGGTGAAGATGTAGGTGTCAAAGCCCTTGAGCCATGACGACCAATTGTAGTGCAGCTCGGCGTTGAAATAATAGCCGCTGTCGCCGGACGCCGAGTTGGAGGGATAACCACGCACGGTGGTCGGACCGCCGATCGAGAAGATCTGGTCGCCCGGCAGCAGCTTCTCCTGCGTGTACTGCCAGCTCGCAAGCACGTTGGCGCTGAAATTCGCCGGACCCGCCGCGCTGGTCGCGATCAACGAGCCGGTATAGGTGTTGAACGCGCGGTTGTTGCCGAGCACGTGGTCCTGCCACGCGATGTAGTTCACCGCCGGCGAGACCGTGATCGAATAGCTGTTGCCGGAATTGGTTACCGAAAATCCGGCCGTAGCCTTGTCGTAATGATCGTCGGTGACGGCGACCGTGGCGAAGCGGCTCACCGTCTTGCCCTCGGTCTCGGCGGCGTTGAACAGCACCAGCCAGTTCTGTGTCACCCAGATCGGCTGGCTGAAATTGATCGCGGCCTGGCTGGAGCGTCCGGTGACGTCGAGCGCGACGAACGGTCCCTGGATGATCTTGATCTTGCCTTCGGTGTAGCTGACGCCGACGCGGCCGCCCCAGGGATTGACCGGAATGCTGTAGGCGGCGTTGCCGTTGAGATTGCCGTCGGAGCGCACGCCATAGAAGGTCAGGCGGTCGTCGACGCCGAACAGGCCGTGGCGCTTGTAGAACGCCCCGCCCTCCCAGCGCCCGGTGTTCTCGACGCCCTGGTTGTCGGTGAAGAGCTGCAAGGTGTCGATCGGCGGCTCGATCACCGCGAATTGGAGGTCGGTCAGACCAAAACTCGTGCCGGGCTGGAGCAGCGCCTTGATCTGCACATCGTTGGTGCGGTTGAACCAGATCACGTCGCGATTGAGCTTTGGAACGTCGAGGACCTCGCCTTCCGGCTCCTTGACGCGCTGAAGGATGTAGTCGGTGCGAGTCTGCTTGTTGCCTTCGATGGTCGTCTTCTGGAGCCGGCCTTCGGTCAGCTTGATCTTGACCACCCCGCCCTTGGCATCCTGATCGGGCAGCGTCGCGATGCCGGTGACGATGCCGCGCGCGGTGTAGACGGCATTGATGTCGGCGACGAGCTGCAACAGCGAGGCGATGTCGACATCCTTGCCGACATATTTCTTCGCGATCTCGTCGAGCTCCGCGGGCGTGATGAACTTCGACGCGTCAAACTCCACCTTGCGCAGGCGGAATTTCGGCCCGCCCGGTTTCAACAGCTGGGACTTCTCCCGCTCGCCGCCAATCACCGCCGGCCCGTTGAGCTTGGGCGGCGCGCTCTGCTGTTCGAGCTGCCGGCGCTGCCGGTCGACGTCGTTCTGGATCACGCCGGGATTGATCGACTGGGAGCGCGCGGAGACAATGCAGCAAGCTGCCAGCCCGACCCCCAATGCTGCCCCCAGAATCCGCATCCCGCTACCACGCTTCCGCGAGGCGACCAATGGCCGGCTTCGCTGTTTCAATCGCGGCGTCCTTCCAGCCCTGACGTCCCGTACGCTGCCCCTGGCGGCGCAGCTTGCGCATGTCGCTCAGCCCCTCGATATTGACGGCGGGACCGGAACCGATGGTTTCGACCGGTCGCGGCGTCAGCAGCGCATCGAGACGCGCCTGGCCGGAGAGGCCGAGCAGGTAGAACGTTCCTCCGTCCTTCTTCGCGAGCCAGGTTTCGATGCTCTCGCTACCCTCGCCGTCGACGGAAATGTTGCGCACCATGCTAGCGCCGGTGAAGTTGCTGCAGCAGATGTGGTTCGGACCGTAATTGGTGACGGTTGCCGAGATGTCGCCGGTGTAGAACACCACATAGGCATTGCTGACATTGGCGTTGCCGACCTGGCTCATCGTGAACACGCCGTCCGGCTGGTACAGCTGGATCGTCGGCCCGTTGGACGGCGCCAGCGTGCGGTTGTTGAGCAACACCTGCTGCGTGGCGGTGGTGAGCAGGAGCTGGCCCGGGACATAGCCGTTCAGGATCGTCACGGCGTGCGCATCGGTGAAGAAGTTCGCGTCCACCACCTTGAACTGGTTGACGATGATGCTGTCCGGATCGATCGAGATGTTGGCGGACTTCGCAACGCCGCCGTTGTAGCCGGTGATGTTCATGATCAGCGGGACCGCTGGGTTCGAGCGGATCTGCTCGCCCCTGACGTTGATCGTGTCTGCCGCAAGATCGAGCTCCCTGACGACGCTGACCCAGCCGATCGTCAGGTCACCCGACGAGGTCATCTTGACGGTGTCGCCGCTGATCCGGTCGAACGAGACCGATCCGGCCACCTCGAAATGTGTATCGCCGTGCGCTGAGATTGATCCGCCGCGGAGCGAGCCCGTGTCGGACTTGACGTCGAGGTCACCGGCATCGCCCGGGATACCCGTCGTGGTAAGCTGGCTGAAGACAATGTCGTTCACGGCGTGCACGGTCTGCGTGCCGCCGCTGGTGGCGGTGCCAACAGTGATCCCTCCGGCGGTCGCGGTGATGCCGAGCGTGCCGCCCACGTTGAGATTATCCCAATGAACGACCGTTCCGCCCAGGACCGCGTTGCCGGTCGAGGCCGTGAGGTTATGACCGGTGTTGGTGCCCGCCGCGATCAGCCGCGCCGAGCCGTTGGCCGTGACCGAGCCCAGCGTCGGCATGCCACCGGCCATCACCGTCTGCGCCAGGATGAAGCCGTTGTCGGCGGTAACGTTGATGCTGCCGGCATCGCCGTTGATGCCCGTCGCCGTCAGCGCGTTAAACGTCACGCTGTCGTGGGCGCGGATAGTTTGCGTGCCGCCGCTCTGCGCGGTCTGGAGCGCAATGCTGCCCTGGCCTGCGGTCATGCCCAGCGTTGTGCCGACATTGAGGACGTTCCAGTTGATCGGGCCGCCGCCGGCCGTCAGCAGCCCCGAGCCGGTCGTGGCGGCGAACGTGTTGCCGGTGATGGTCGTGGCGGCAACCAGGCTCGCCGAGCCGTTGGCGGAGACCGAGCCCTGCGTTGTCACACCGCCCGAGGTCACCGTCTGGGCCAGGATGAAGCCGTTGTCGGCGGTGACATTGATATTGCCGGCATCGCCATTGATGCCCGTCGTGGTCAGCGCGTTAAAGGTCGCGTTATCGCGGGCATGGATGGTCTGGGTGCCGCCGCTCTGCGCGGTCTGGAGCGTGATGCTGCCCTGGCTCGCGGTCGCGCCCAGCGTCGTGCCGACATTGAGGGCGTTCCAGTTGATCGGGCCGCCGGTGGCCGTCAGCAGGCCCGATCCGGTCGTCGCAGCGAGCGTGTTGCCGGTGATGGTTGTGGCGGCAACCAGACTCGCCGAGCCGTGGGCGGAGACCGAGCCCAGCGTTGTCACACCGCCCGAGGTCACCGTCTGGGCCAGGATGAAGCCGTTGTCGGCGGTGACATTGATGTTGCCGACGTCACCGCTGTTGCCGGTGGTCGCGAGCGACTTGAACGTCACATTCTGGCCGGCATGGACCGTCTGCGAGCCGCTGCTGTCGGCGGTGCCGATGACGATGCTGCCGTTGTTGGCGACCGCGCTGAAGCTGCCGCTCGCGCCGGTCGCGGTGCCCGCCAGCACTTGGTCGAGCGTTAGCCCACCGGCGCCGATGATGTCCACGTTGCCTTTCACCGCGGAGAGCAGGCTCGCCTCGGTGTCGGTCAGCGCCTTCAGGTAGATGCCCCCGGCGCTCGCGCTCGCCGACAGCCGTACCGCGTTGAGCGTGAACCGACTCGTCGCGTTGCCGATGCCGTTCGACGCGTTCAGCGACACCCCGGCGCCCGCGCCGGATGCCACAAACTTGGTCTGGCCGTCGCCGTTGTCGATGATCGCTCCGAGCGAGGCGACGCCGCCTGCGGTAACGATGATCGAGGGCGCGTTCGAGGCCGCCGCGTAAGACAGCAACGAATTCAGCTGGCCGATCGTCGCATCCCCCGTGGTGGTCACCGAGATCACACCAGCCGCGTTGATGGCCGAATAGGCGCCCATCGACAGCGTCGCGGCGACCAGCGTCACGCCGCCCGAGCTGCTGGTCGCAACCACCGGCGCCGCGCTGGTGCCGGCCGCGAAGGTCATGCCGCGGTTGGCGAGCAGTTGCATCAGGCCAGCGCTGGTGATGCTGGTATTGATGGTGAGCGCGCCGCGCGGCACGTTCAGCGTCAGTACGCCGCCGGCCGTCAGCGCCCCATAGGCGCCGCTCGTGCCGACCATCAGATCGCCGGCGACCGCGAGGATGCTGAGGTCGCCGACCGCCGAGCCGGTCACCGCGCCCGAGATGTTCACCTGCAGCGGCTGGAAGGTCGAACCGTTGAAGCCAATGTTGCCGCCGGCGCGCAGATCGAGGTCGGTGCCAAGGATGTGGATCGCCGTGCGATCCGTGAAGTCGGATTCGGCGTAGATGCTGCCCGTCGCGGCGAGCTGGATCGCATTGCCGGCGGCGATATTGCCGAGGACGAGATCGCCGGTGGTCTGCTTCACGTAGATGCCCTGCGCCGACGAAACCTGGTCGAGCTGGTCGTTGCTCGGATCGGCGAACGCGATCTGAAGCGCGTTCGTGTTGGTCGCGGGATTGCTTCCGGCGGCCCCGGCTGCACCGACATTGCCGCGCTCCGCGATCAGGGTCAGGTTGCCGATATCACCTGATATGACCGGCCCGCTCACATTGGCGAAGATGCTGGTCACGGCGTCGAGCTTGACGTCGCCGCGGCCGGTCACCTGGATGCCGCCAGCCTGCGCGGCCGCGATCGGGCCGTAATTCGCGGTGACGCCGCCGAGCGCGAGGCTGTTCTTGCTGCCGAGGTAGATGTTGGTCAGCGCCTTGGCCGAGATCGCGATCGGGTTGTCGACCACGACGAGGTTCTGCTGCGACAGGCTGACCGTATAGGTCGTGACATGGGTCGTGGGATCGGTGACCGCACCGACGGTGAGCTGGCCCGGACCGGCGGTGGCCAGCAATCCCCTCTGCTCCGGCGTCAGCGAGGAGGCATCGACGCTGGTGAAGGTGAACGTCTGGGGCGCCGCCGAATTGCCGACCGAGCCGCGCGGCGCGTAGAGCATGATCTGGTTCGCACTGACATTGGCGACCACGTTGTCGTCGATCGGCGGCGGCGCCGCGCCGACGGCCGACGACGACACCGTGTAGGCGAGCTGGCTCTGCGTCCACTGCGAGCCCGCCGTGATGATGCCGTAGACCCGCTCGGTCGAGGCCAGCGTGTAGCTGTAGGTCGCATTATAGGCGTTCAGCGCCGTCTGCAGCGCCGTATTGGTCGGCATGCGCTGATTGGCCGTCGAGACGCCGTCGAACAACTTGGTGAACAGGGTCGACGACAGCGAGCTGCCGAACAACGTCGCCAGCGGATCCGCGGGTGCGGTGCCGAGCAATGTCGTCAGCGAGCTCTTGAGTTCGTCGGTGGTGATCTTGCCGAGCAGGAACTGATCCCTCAGGAACCGCGTCGTGGCCTCGTTCTTCATCTGCGTCGTCGAGACGTTGGCGGGATCGATGCCGAGCTTGGCAGCCACCTGCGCCCGCAGCACCGTCAGCCCCACCGAGGTCGGGTTGTAGGTGCTGCCGTTCGTGAACGCGATGTTCTTGAGCTGGAAGTAGTCGTTGTAGGCCGACGTCACCATCGACTGGTAGCTGTTGACGGCGTTGGTCGCCGCATTGCCGCTCAGCAGGTCGAGGCTGGCCCAGACGTCCTGCAGATGCTGGCTCTGCGCCTGCGTGAGACCAACCACCGCCCGGCCGTTCAGGATGTTGGCCGGATTGTTGTCGGAACCCGCTGCTTCCAGGAAGACCGGGCCGCCGCTCGACTGCACCGTGCCGAGGCGCAGATCGCCCTTGGACTGGACGATATAGGTGCCGGTCGCCGAAGAGCTGTCGAGCACGCCGCCATCGACGGCGCCGCTCGCCTGAACCGTCCCCGTCGCCTGGATCACCAGCGGATTGATATTGGTCAGGGTGGAGGCGTTGTTGACGACGGCGCTCGTCGCGCCGATCGCACCGGACGTGGAGTTGATCTCGATATTCTTGCCGATCACGACCGGGTTGGCGACGTTGTAGGCGGAAGCCGAGTTGATGTCGCCGGTCGCCGACAGGAAGACGTTGCCCTGCGGCGTGGCGCCCGCGGCATTCACCTTCACCTGGTTGATCGACAGCGCCCCGATGGCCGAGATCGCGATGTCGCGGTCGATCGAGCTCGCGGTCAGGCTGCCGCCATAGAGCTGCACCTGGACGGGCGCCTTGGTGGTGCCGAGCGTGCCGATACCGCCGTCACCCCGAAGCGTCACGCTCGTCCCCGAGATCACCGGGTTGTTGGCATTGGCGCCGACGGTGATCGACGAGTTGGTGCCGGTGGCGGCAAGCGTCGTCGTGCCCTGCTGGTTGTTGATCGACCCGTTGATGACGATGCCGGAGGTCGAATTGACCACGACGTCGCTGCTACTGCCGCCGATGAACTTGATGTTGATCGGGTTCGACGCCTTGACCGTGTTGGTCAGCGTGAGCGTCAGGTGATCATAGATCGCCTGGTACCAGTTGTACTGGGCGTCCGCGCCGCAGCACGCGTTGGAATGGGTGTTGAGTCCAACGGGGCTCCCATCCGGATTCACGCCTCCCGCCCAGTGATAGCTGCCTGTGGCGGTGGTGACTTTCTGATAGTTGCTGCTCTGCGTGCCTGAAACCAGGTTGGTCGAGCGGGTCCAGTTCTCGCCGGTGACCTGATTGGGCGTGAAGCTCCAGCCATAGTCGAACTGCGTGCTGGTGGGTAGACGATCCAGCGTCGCGGTGTCGACCCATTGATAGAGCATGTTCTCCTGCGTCGCGTACTGGACGCCCGCCGTACCGGTCCTGGCCGTAAGCATCGACGGGTCGATCGCGGCCGCAGTGACACTGTTGGTCTCGTACCGCGACACCTGCTGGCTGCTTGCAGCCTTGGGATCGTAAACCCACCACGTCGTCTTCCCCTTGAGCTGGTCGACGATCTCGACCACGCTCTGGGCAGTGACGCTGGTATTGATGGTGTTGGTGACGAGCTGGAGCCCGCTGGTGTTGTTGACGGTGACCGTGCCGGCGCCGCCTTTGATCTCGATGTTACCCTGGGTCTGGGTGTTGTCGGTCGAGGTCGAGATGATCTTGCCGTTGAGGTAGACGTAGCCGCCGGCGCCCTGCGCCACGCCATTCAGGATGAGCTGGTCGGTGAGAGCGTTGTACCTGACCCCGATCTTGGCGTCGCCGCTGGCCGACGCCGTCACGGAGCCCGAGATGTCGTAATAGACGCCGTTCCGCGCATTGGCCTGGGCCGCGGCAAAATCCGCGCCGCCGTTGCGATTCTTGAGGCCGTTGCTGCCATAGATGGCATCGTACGCAGCGGCGCCGATGTTGACCGAGTAGTTGCTGCTCGAGCCGGCCTGGATGATGCCGTTGATGTTGATCACCGACGCCGAGATGATGACCGCCTGGCCGCTGATGGTCCGGGTGGCTGTCGCGGTGGCCGGCGAATCCGCGGTCTTCGGCGTGATCGCATCCGGCTGGATGTTGATCACCTGGAAGAAGCCCGAGCTGTCGCAGGCTGACGCACAGTTGAACGGCGTCTTGTACGGACCGCTATCGGTGTAGACGTTGCGGCCGTCATAAGTCGTTTTCTTCCACTGCGCGAGCACGACATTGGCCGAGTCCTGCGACTGCCCCTCGATGATCTTGAGGGTCGCGATGTCAGGCACGCTGCCGGCATCGGGAGTGCTGGTGTTCCCAGGCGTACCCCTGCCCACCGGCAGGAAGATCGATGAATAGAGCGAGGTGCCGTCGTAATACGTCATCAGCATGCGCGCGGTGAAGATCGTGCTGGCGTCGGCGTTGCCGACGGGTTGATACACTCCGTGGCTGCCGTCGGTGCAGCAGTAATAGAAATAGGGGTGATCGGTTCCCGAAGCGATATGCGGAGCGGTATAGTAGTCGCCGTAGGCGCCGAGATAGGTCGCCGCCGTCATCACCGCGGTCAGCGTGTCTTCCGGCCTGTTTTCAGTGGTGGCCCATTGCGAGGTGACCGCGCTGCCGCTGTCGTAGAAGCTCCCGATACCGCCGAGGAAGGTGAAGGTGCCTTTGGGCACCACGATCTGGACGGTCGCGGCGCTGAGCGACTGCGATGCGACGACGCTGCCGAGATTGTTGATGATCTTGAGCAGGCCGTTCGCGTTGTTGACGGCGCCATTGAAATAGATGTCGGGCGTGCGGGTCAGCACGTTGCCGTTCTGGTCAATGCCCTGACCGGAGTCGGGATCCAGGCGGTTGTAGGTGGCGGAGACGTCGATGACCGGCGTCGCGCTCGGCATCGCGGTGAAGGTCACATTGGAATGCGAATCCGGGTCGACATGGTCGATCTGGCGATAGGTGATGTTACCTCCGGTCACATCGGTGACCGTGAGGTTGCCCAGGCTCATGAAGTCGAGGCCCTTGTTCTCGATCTTGATCAATGGCGAGCTGCGCGCGATGACCGCGGGCGCGGCAGGATTCGTGCCGCTGTTTCCGGTGAGCTTCTGCGCCAGGATCGAGACGTTGCCGGCGGACACCAGGATGTCACCGAACGCAAAGGCGTTGCCGGGCGCGTCGGAGGTGAACGGCGCCTGCTTGATCAGCGTGTCGATCTGCCGCTGGATGTCGCCGGTCGGATCGGTGCCGGACGGCGACATGATGGCGGGCGCCGTCGGAGTCGCCGCCGCGAGCTGCGCGCGGACCTGCGTCGCGGTCAGGCCGGTCAGCGTCGCCAGCTGGCTGACGACCAGATCGTAAGGATTGAAGTTGCCGACGATAGTGTACTGAACCGTCTGGTGGTTCCAGCTCATCACCGGACTGAAGTGGTTGACGTCGGAGACGGACTCGAGGACCGACGAGGAGCCGTTGGTCAGCGTCGAGTCCGGACTGGTCGTGCTCAATGTCGGCGTGGATGCGCCCAGATTGATCGTGATCGTCAAATCGTTGTTGACGCCAGCAACCACCCGGCCGTTGAGCGCGACGTCGCCGGTTCCACTGGTGTGGCTGTGGTTGTCGCTGTTCTTGGCGCTGAAGATGTCGAGATACGGATTGTAGTTGCTGCCGTTGCCGGTGGCCGTGACCTGCCCCTGCGTGGCGCCGAGATAGATGTCGCGCGCGCCGAGAATGCTCGAGGTCGGAGCGAGCGTCAGGCTCGTGGTGTCGTCGGCATTGGCCGTGCCGCGATAGAGCGCCGAGATCGGAATGGCGGTGTTGTTGTAGACCACCGTCGTCGCCGTCGCCTGCACGCTGCTGAAGACGGTGCCATCGCCGGACAGGCCGGCATACATGGTGATGTCACGCCAGGCCACGATCTTCGCGTTGTCGCCGACATTGACGGACTGGTTGGCATGGACCCAACTGTTGGTGCTGGCGCCGACGCCCGCGATCGCGCCGTAGAGGCTGGCATTGGCGTTGTTCGCCGCCGCCATCTTCGCGGCCGTGCCGACATAGATCTTGCCGGCGCTGAACAGCTCGCGGGCGTTGATCTTGACCGCGAGCGTGGCATTCGCCGTCATGTTGGATTCGGCGCCGCCGCCGGCGAAGAAGCTGGCGGTGGCGAGGCTCGCGGTATCGTTGGTGCTCAGCGTGTTGTAGGCCTCGATGTTGATCACCGCGGTCGAGGTCCTGGGATCGTCGTTGAGGCTCAGCACCGTGCCGGCGCCGATATTGGTATTGACGCGCTGGGTCACGAAGGACTCGCTCAGCGCCGCCGCTCCCGAGAATGAGCCGCCCGAGCCCGATCGCGCGCCGCCGCCGGCTTGGTTGACGATGTCGTTGGCGATGACGACCATGTCGCCGGCCGCCGAGTTGATGATCAGATGCGTCCCGATCTCGGCTGTCGTGGTGGAGTCGACGTCGTTCCTGGTCTTGCCGGCGGACACGCCCGCCGTGGACGCCTGATAGGCGTCGCCGCTCGCGGCGTAATTCGTGGTGTGCGTCGCCTTGATCGTGAGGCCGCCGAGATAGAGCGTGTCGTCCGTCGAGCCGCCGTCGAACCGCGCATTGGTTACGGCGGTCGAGCTGGTGGTGGCGACCGCCGCCGCACCGGCATAGGTACCGCCCGCGCCGACTATCGCGTTGGAGAAATTCGTGTCCCTGCCGTCCGCCTGGATCGTGAGCTTGCCGGTGTAGGCGGCGCGGTTCAGGGCGTCCATATCTGCGGGCGCGCCCAGATAGGCGTAGGTTTTCGCGTCCGACGACGTTTGGGCCACGGTGGCGCCGAGGGCCAGGAAGCCGCTCGAAAGACCGGTCCCCTCGGCATATTGCGAGCTGTCGTTTTCAGCCGTGATGGACACGTCGGCATTGGGGAGCCGGATTCCCGCCCCGCCATAGGCCTTGACCGTCGCGTTTTCGGAGGCCCTTGCGAAACTGCCCTGCGCGCCGATCAGCGAGCCGCCGCCGCCGGCGAGCGCCTTGGCCCAGGTCGTCGTGCCATAGATCGGCGTGGTCGTGGTTCCGTTCGTTTGCGTGCCGATGATGGGGACGAGCGCCATGGCGGTCACGGCGAGCTTGCCACCCGAGAAGCTGGTGTTGTCACCGACATCGGCCGTGACCGTGGCTCCGACGGTCGATTGGGCGATGGCGACGCCGACCGCGCCGCCGCCGACCGACACGCCGATCGCCTCGCTCAACAGATTCGGCTTGATCGCGGCTCCCACCAGCGTGCCGTCGCCGGTCGCAGACGTGGTGATGACTGCGCCGGATCCGATCTCGGCGAGCACGCCCGAGTTTTCGTGGGCCTCTGCATCCGCGCCGGCGCCGGCGACGATACCGCCCGAGAGCGCCGTTGCCGTCGTCGTCAAGGTGCCAGCGCCCGAGGCCCCGACACCCAATGTCGAAGTGTTGACGGTAGCGTCGTCCAGGACCCGCGCTGTGACGGAGCTGTTTCGGCTTGCCGTTGCGACCGAAGCGCCGGCGGCCACGGCGCCGGCACTTGCGCCGCCGGTGAAGACGACCTGGCTCGTTGAATCCTGCGCCAGGACGGCGACGCCGTTGCCCCCCGTGCCGGTGATCTGGCCGCCAAGCAAGGCCACCACGGTGTTGCTGACATTGCCGACCGCCACCGAGGCCTGAGCGCCGAAGTAAAGCGCCGCACCGCCGGCGATCGCCTCGGTATCGATGGTCTTGCCGGCATAAGGTCCGTCGGTCGCATCCTTGACGACCGCCAGGACGTTGACGGCGGGCGCCGCGACGGCCAAAGGCGTATCCGCGGCCACCAGCACGCCGGCGCCGTTGCGTCCGTAGTCGCTGAGGTTGGCGACCACGGTGCTGTTGACGCTGGTGTAGCCGATGCCGGCGCCAATGCCGAGATTCTTGGCAAAGCCCGCGCCGAGCAGATACATCTTGGCCGCGTTGGCGCTGGTGGCCGAGACGTTGACTTGCGTGCCCGTGACGTTGCCGCCCGCGATCTGGGCGATGACCGCGTCATTGCCGCCGCTCAGGATATTGCTGACGTCGTAGGTCGAGCTGACATTGGCACTGTTCGGATTGCCGGCCGTGCCGCTCGCGACGGCACCACTGCCATGCGTGTTGCTGGTGCCGCTGTTGACGGACGCGATGGTGCCGTTGCCACCTTGGTTGAGCTGGCCGGTCTGCTGGCCCTGCGTGTCGGCGTCCGCGGTGTTGGTGCCGATGATGATGACGCCGACGGTCGCGCCGATGCCGGCGCTGCCGCCGATGCCGGCGGTGACCGCGTAGGACAGCACCTCCTTGGTGCTGAGCGCGTTGACGTTGATCGCGCCTGACGAGTTCAGATTGCTGTTCCAGCTCTCGGCAACGGTCCGGCTCTTGAACACGATGACGTTGGCCGCAGCGCCGACGCCGACCCCTCCTCCGCTGGCGCCGACCGCGAGCGCGCCCGCGATCTCCTTGATCGCGACGTCCTCGTTGGCGTTAACCGTGACCGCGCCGGCCGCACCGCCCGTCACCCCCTGCAGCGTGGTGTCGTAGACGCCGGCGATGGTGGTGTTGTTGGCGACCTCGATGTTCGCCATGCCGGCGATCGCGGCGGTGCCCGTCGAGAGCGCGCCACCGATTGCATAGGCCTCGAAGCGGTTCTTGGTCTTGGCTTCGACGTCGAGCGCACCGCTCAAATTGAGCGCGGTGGTGTGCGCGGCGCCATTGCCCTGATAGCGGAACTCATCGCCGACATAGGCCAGCGTCCGGTTCGAGGAGACCTGGACCAGGAACGCCGCGCCGATCGCGGCCTGGCTGCCATAGGCACCAGAGCCGTTCGCGGAGAAGATGCCGGTGTTGTTGTTGGCGTTGACCGTCAGCGACGAAGCGGTCAGCGCGCCGCCGTCGACATAGGCTTCCGTGGTCGCCTGGAAGACGTTCAGGCCGACCGAGCCGCTGTTGAAGCCGATCGCAATCGAGGACGCATCCTGCTCCGCATTGGCCTTCACGGTCACGGCGCCCAACGTCGCGCTCGACGACTGGACGCCGCCGACCGTGGCATTGGTGATATAGGCGAAGGTCTCGCGCGACATCGTCGTCGAGACAATCGTCGCGCCACCGCCGCCGCTGCTGCCGTAGGCGATGCCTGCGCCGAATGCGCCGGAATAGGAGAAGCTCGATGCGGCCACCTCGATCTGCGGCTTGAGCGTCGACGAGGTCAGGCGCGTGTCGATGGACGCGCTGTCGATATAGGCTCGTGTCGCCCCGCTCATCACGTTAGTGATCGGGTTGATCATGATCGAGATGCCGCCACTCGCGGCGACCGACGCGACGTTGGTCACGACAGCCTGGTGCGAGCTCGCGACCACGGCGAGGCCGCGCAGGACGTCCTGGTTCTCGGTGAGGTCGGGCGTGGTGTCGGTCGGCGCGTGGGCCGTGCCGAGATCGAAGGCATGGACGAGGGTGCCGTTGTTGACCGACAGCGTATCGGTGGTGCTGGTTCCCAGCGCGTCGACCTTGGTGTTCACCCCGCGGATATAGGCGGCCGTGGTTCCGGTGATCTGGTTGGTCACCAGCGAACCAGCGCCGCCAGCCGCGCCCTTGCTGATCGACAGGGCGCCGGCGAACACGGCCGCCTTGTCGTTGTTGCCCGCGACCACGCCGACATTGTTGGTGGCCGTGACATCGGCCCCGTTGATGCCGTTGGTGCCGGCGGCAGTGATGTTGGCGGTGACGTTGGTCCCCATCAGATTGGTGGCGACCGAACCGGCGAGGCCAACCTGCGAGGACATCGCAACGCCAACGGCAACGGTCGAAATGGCGGCATTCGAATTCGCACCGACGGCGACACTGCCGGATGCGGTCAGCTTGGAGCCGGTGACGCCGACGCTGACGTTGTTGGCGATGCTGCTGTAGACGAGCGCCAGACCCGCGGCGCTTCCTTGCGTCGACGCCCCCGCGATGGCGGCGGTTCCGGTGATGCTGGAATTGTCGGTCGCGTTGACGGAAATGTTCTTGGCCGTGACGCTCGATTGCGTCGTGCTGGACAAATTGTTGCCGATGGCCGCCGAGACGGTGTTGCCGATCGAGCTGATCGTCGTGCCGCCGACGCCCGCGAACTGTCCGGTCGCAAGGCCGAAGCCGATCGTGACAGCCTGGATCTTGGAGGAATCGATCGCGCTCACGCTGACATTGCCGTTGCTGCCGGCCGTCATCAGGACGTTGGCGATATAGGCCGAGTGCGTCGTCGCAACGGTGTTGTAGACGATCGAGGCGCCGACATTGTTCTTGCCGGCCTGGACGAGGCCGGCAACGGAGACGATGCTGGCGCCCGGACCGTTACCCGTGCCCCCGTTGAGCGCTGCCGCGCCGAAGTCGATGCAGTTCTGCCCGCCCGTGCCGCCGGCGACCGTGCAGGTGTCCTCGGCGAGATGATTATTGTTCGACTTCTTGACGAGGTTTCCGAGAGCCGTATCCAGCGCCGACACTGCGCCGCTGTCCGCCAGCACCGTTACGCGGCCAACGTCGATGTTCACCGTGGCGCCGCTGCTGATATAGGCCGTCGTGGTCGGCGAGATCTCGCTGACGACGATCGCGCCGGCAAGCCCGTTGGACCCTGCCCCGCCCGAGGCCGCACCGGCCGCGATCACGCTGGCGCTGTCGGCCATCACCAGCAGGGTGTCGTAGTTCGAGATCGAGGTGCTGCGGATATGCGCGTCGGTCGCGTTCCCACCCGTGGGATCGGCGATCGACGCGTAGGTCAGCCCGATGCCGACGCCGGCCTGGCCACCGGCTATATAGAGCGACCCGCCGCCGATCGCGATGTTCGTGGTCTGGTAGGCGTCGACCTCGAGCGCGCGATTGACGCCGGTCGCTTGCCCCGTGATCGTCGAGCTCTCGATATAGGCGTTGGCGCTGTCCGTGATGATGCCGACGGAGGCCGACAGCGACGCCGCATTGGATTTCGATCCCGCCACGCCGATGGCGACGACGGTCTCCGAGCCGCCGTTGAGCGCCTGCACCGTCACCGAACTCTGGTTGTTCACGGTGGTGCCGTAGATATAGGCGAGTGTCGCGTTGTTCGACATCGCCGCCGCGATCGCACCGCCGATCGCAGCCCCCGTGGCGGACCCGCCGGCCAGATTGAGCGCCGCCGAGCCCGAACCGTTGTTGAGCATGGTGTCGTTGAGCGCCTGAACGATCGTGTTGGTCAGCACGGCGCCGCTCGTGGTGTACTTGTTGACCGTCGTATTCCTGATGTAGGCGCTGGTGCCGAGCGAGACGTCGCTCACCGACGAGCTGCCGGCGAGATCGAGACTGAAGCCGCTGGTGCTCGATCCCGAGGTCGAACCGATCTTGCTTGCGGCCGTCGCGACGCCACCGGCCCCGCCGGTCGAGGCCGCGCCCGCGGCGTCCGCCTTGTCGGAGAAGCTGGACGACGCCGGATCGGAGACCGATGCCGCGACGGCGGCCGCGGTGATGCGCCCCGAGGTTGTCGCGCTGAGTGTCAGATTGTCGACATTGACCGCCCCGCTTCCGCCGCTGGTGCCAGCGAACGGATCGTTGGCGCTGAACACGCCGGGCCGGATGTCGGAATGGTTGTCGCCGATATAGGCGGAGGTGTCGGTATTTGCGCCGAGATAGGCGACCGACAAGCCGACCGCCGAACCGCCGCTCCCGTTATAGCTCATCGCGCCGGACAGCGTCACGACCGACAGATCCTGCTGCGCCAGGATGCCGACCGTCGGTGCATAGACGGTGGCCTGGCTCGATATCGACGCGTGCGTCGTGTTGTTCAGGAAACCGAGCGAAGTGATGCCATTCAGCGCCAGCGTGCCGGCAGCCTTGCCGGACGACGGTGCGACAGCGACGAACCGGTCTGAAGTGATCGCGTTGACGGCGATGTCGTCCGCCGCACGCAGCGTCGCGCGATCCGAAACGCCGGCGATGGTATTGGTGTTGAACTGGACGAGATTGAGCGCGCCGCCGACGGAGGAGCCGCCCGAGGTGTTGCCGAACAGGAAGCCGAGCGTGCCGACATTGCCGGCGGCGTCGATCGACGCCGTGGTCGTGGTGGCCGCGATTTGGATGCTGGCGTTGTAGGTATGGACGTCGCCATTGTCCATCCCGACCGACCAGCCGGTGCCACTGCCGCAGGCCGCGGTCGCGCAGGTCGCCGTCAGGCTCGCGCTTCCGGCCACCCACGCCGTCGTGTTGTTGTTCACAACGAAATGATTCAGCGAACCGGCGATGCCGATCGTGTCGCCGGCGTCCGCGGTGGCATTGGCGTAGCTGGTCAGGATGTTGCCGCCGACGCCGAGATTGCCGTTGAGGTGGCTCAGCACCGCGCCCAAACCATCCCACTTCAGCCAGGAATTGGTGATCGGCAGTTCGGTGGTGGCATCGACGGCGATGTTCGCTGCGTTGATCAGTGTGCCATTGCCGACATAGGCGTTCGAATTATGCGTGAAATTGCCCCAGGCGACGGCCGCGCTGATCGCGGTGCTCTCGCCGGACACCGGATCCTTCGTGATCGCGCTGGACGTCGCATTGCTGCGAACGCCGCGATCGATGACATTGCTGGCAACGGCAACGTTGCCGCTGGCATAGATGCTCGGCGCGCCGCCGCTCGGATTTTGCGCGATCGCAGCGGTCGCGCTCTGGCTGCTGTTGGCCAGCGACAGCGCGCCTGCGACCTTGAAATCGAAGCTCAACGGCATCAGCGAGCCCATATGGTCCCTGATGATCGACGTCGGCGAGGTGACGGCGCGCAGTCCTCGTTCGATCGCCGCGATCAGCGCCGGCAGGCCGGCGATGGACGAGGCCATCGTGGAATTGCTCGTCGTGTCCGACGTCGCTTCAACGAGAACGGAGCCGTTCATCCGGTTGGCGGTATCGGTTCCGAGCGATGCGCCGAGCGTCGCGGTCACGGACGTCGTGATGTCGCTGATGGCGAACGCCCCGCCGACGGCGCCGCTCGCCCCTAGTCCGGGTGCCGCAACCGACGTTGCGCTGGTCGAGAACGAATTGTTGTTGATCGCGCGCACCTTCAGCGTGCTGCCGCTCGTGTTCACCAGGCCCGCCGCAATATGCGCGCCGGTCGCGACGTTGGCGGTCGTCGACACTGATCCCTTGGAATAGGCCACCGTCGGGACGATCTGCGCGCTCGTCGATGCCGCGAGGGCAGAGACGGCGATGGTCGCATCGTTGAGCGCCTTGATCTCGAGGTTGCCGCCGGCGTTGACCGTCGCGCCCGAGGCCACGTTGGTCGTGGCAGTGCCGTCGATCTTGCCGACGACCACGCCCGCCGCGACCGGCGTGAGGCTGCCGAGCAAGGTGGAGGCGACCGCCGGATCCGAGGCGGTCTCCGTGGCATGCGCGGAAATGGTGACATCGCCGCGGCCGTTGATGTCGGCATGGCTGTTGATGTTGATGGTCGCCGTGGCGCTTGCCGCGACATAGCCGCCATTGAGCCCGAGCAGCGAGGCGGCCAGCGTCGAGCCGACAAGCGCGAAATCACCGGCCACAGAACCGTTCAGGAAACTTGACACGGCGGTCGAGGTTGCGGTGATCGAGATGATGCCGCCGGTGATCTTGCCGTCGACCGTGATCGCCGTCGCGGCGGTGGCCTGGCCGGACAGCTTGATGTCGCTCGCCGTCGCCCTCAGCGTCACGTTACCATCGGCGTAGGTGGTCCCGCCGAAATTGACCGACTGGGCCAGGATCTGCGCGCCATTCATGATCTCGATGTTGGGCGCGTCGATGATGACGTTGTTGGCGTTGCCGGTCGAATGGCCGGAGCCATCGAGACGGCGGGTATCGATCATCGCATGCGCGGCGAGCGTGATGGAATGATCCGCCTGGATGAGGTAGTCGGCACCCGCGCTGAGCCCGGCGAGCGCATTAGCGATGGAGCTGTTCGACAGCGTCACGCCGGAGTCGCCCTGGGCGGCATCGCCCACGACCACGTCGGTGGGGTCGATCAGCAGCGTGCCGGCCTTGCCGTTGTCCGCACTGAGATCGACCTTGATGCCTTTCCCGATGTCGATGATCCCGTTCGCGCTGAAGTCGACGAGACCGGCATTGCCCGTCTTCGCGCTGGCATCGAACCTGGCGCCGCCCGCGACGGTCAGGTTCTGCGCCGCCTTCAGGCGGATCTCTCCGGCATTGCCGTTTGCGCTTGCGATGTTGAGATTGGCGTTCTTGCCGACATCGATGTTGTTGCCGGCCTGAACGGTAATGTTGCTCGGCGTTGCGGTCTTGCTCTGCGCGGTCAGACGCCCGTTGACCCTGGCATTGTTGACGGCGCCGATATGGATCGAGCCGTTGCTGACGGTGATCGCGCTGGCGCTGCGCAGGCCCTTGGAGTTGACGGAGGCCGCGAATTTCGCGGCGTGATCGAGATTGGCGATATCGCGCTGGGTGGCGCCGCCGACATAGACGTTCTGCCCGGTCAGCCGCACGCCGTCCTGGGCATTGACCCGGCCGTAGATGCGGATGTTGCCGTCGGGCGAGACCGGGAACGAGCCGGCCATCAGGTTGCCGACCGCCGACTGGTTGATCGCCCCGCCCGCGCCGATCAGGCTGTCGGTGAACTCGCGCGTCGGCGTCGAGACGTTGAGGCTGCCGACATTCACCGTGCCGGAACGGCCGACCACGAACCCCTTGGGATCGGCGAAATAGACGTTACCGCCGATCGCACCGTTCATGTAGGAGTTCAGCGTGCCATTGACGTAGACCGGCGCGTCGCGAACGATGTTGACGAGGTTTTGCGTGCCGGTCGGCAGTTGCAGGTTGACGGTGTTGCCCTGCCCGACGCTGAACTGCGAGAACGAGTTGAAGGCGTTGTTGCCGGAGACCGTCGACGTCGTGATGTTGGTGACGCCGCCGGAGGTCTGCAAGGACGTCCCGGTGCGTCCGTCCGGAACGATGACGTTCGCCGTCTGCGCCTGAACGCGGACGCTGAACACCGGCAGGAAGACCATCTGCATCGCGCAGAGCAGCGACATCGAGCGGAAGCGCGCAAGCCCCCGCAGCGTCGTCAGCTCATCGTTGTTTCGCGTCGCAGATGGTCCGCGCATTTCATATCCTCTTCATCGGCATTGGCGCCGATCCACGACCGGGTGGGAGAATGTCGTCGAAGGCGTCCGGCATCAGAACTGGCCGGGCGGCAGCTTGAAGATGTCGGGGCTCTTGGCGTCGGCCACGTAGAACAGCAGCAGGCTGGTCGGGGTCAGCACACGCTGGTTGTTCTCCTTGTTCTCGAACGTGCCTTGGAGCAGCAGGATCACCGAGCGGTCCTTGGCGTCGCTGCCGCGGAACATCACGATGCCGCCGGCAACCGGCATGTTGACCGCGATGGAATCAGGCTTGAAGCCTTCGCCCATGAAATGGGCGCGCAGGATGTTGGCGTTGGAGAACAGCTTTTCCGGCGTTATCGCCGCGTCGGTCCCCTTCGACCAGACGGCGCCCACCTGGATCAGCGACTTGGACTTGTAGCCGAACACGTAGGAGAGCTCGGCGGTACCGCCGTTCGGCAGCAGCTCGGGAACCGACATGAGGATGCTATGCGTCAGCTCGGACGCGTTGTCCTGCGCCTTGATGGCGTCGGGCTTGGCGTTGAAGTCCTTGATCATCGCCGCGCGCACGTCGGCTTCGCCCATGCCGAACTTGGCGGAGCGGAAGCCGTCGATTGACTTTGCCTTGTCGTCCGCGCCGGCGCTCGGCGCCTCGGTCGTGGCCGCCGCCGGGGCGCCGGCCGCCGGAGCAGCCCCAGCCGCAGCAGCCTTCGGGGCTTGCGCCGCCTTCTGCTTTGGAACGGCGCCCTGAGCCGCCACCGGACCTGTAGCCACAAAGGTGAGAAGGCCGACGAGGGCCGGAACGAGATAGATTTTGCGCATCGAGAACCTTCGAAACAACTTGAAAGAACGCTTCAAAAATCGGCAGTCACGAAATCGGCTTCTCCGAACCGCCGTCGCAACCGAGACGGAAAATGTTGCAATGCCATAAGGCGCTACAAAACATCACGGAGCAGACAAGGCTCGAAACAGCGACTCCTCAGCGGCGTAGGAATACGGTATCGGGTTGCCAAACGCTGCGAATGAACATTCACAAGCGCATTTTTTCATCAATTGTGGATGCCGGCGGTTCGCGCTAAGCATCCGCCTTGGGGCAATCATCATGCAAAGAATTTCATGACCGAACGGCCTTCCGCTTTCGCGGTCGATCGCCGCGGGTTCATTCGCCTTGCGGGGACAAGCGCTGCGGGATGGCTCGCGCTCGGCGCAACATCTGATCGCATGCGGATCGTCGCCTCGCTGACGGGATTACCGCTCGACGACGAATTGACCAGAAGGAGCATGACCGACAGCCCGACCTCCCGCCTCGGCGGCCTCATCGTGGGTTTGAGGCAGCGAGGCTGGGTCGAAGGCGTCAACTTCCGCCTCGAACTCCGTTCGACTTTCGGCAGCTCCGATAGACTGAAGACCGCGGTCCAGGAATTGCTGGAGCTGAAGCCGGACGTGATCCTGACCGGCTCGACGATCGAAACCGCGGCAGTCCTGGCAGCCACCAAAACCATCCCGATCGTCTTCGCGACGGCCAACGATCCCGTCGGCAATGGCTTCGTCGAGAGCCTCGCGCATCCCGGCGGCAACGTCACCGGCTTCACCAACAGCTCCGCCGAGATGGGCGGCAAATGGCTTCAGCTCATCCGGGAGGCCGTGCCTGACGTTGCGCGCGTCGGTGTGCTGTTCAACCCGGCGACCACGCCGCGCGGCGGGCGCTTCTTCCTCGACTCCATCGAGCAAGAGGCCGCAGCATGCGGCGTCTCCGTGGTCCCCGCCCCCGTCAACGCGCCAACGGAAATTGACGAGGTCATCAGGCGCCTCTCCGAGCCGCCCAAAGCGGCGATGGTTGCGCTGGTCGACAGCTTCCTCGTGATCCACCGGCAGGCGGTCGTGGCGACAGCGGCCAAATATCGCGTCCCCACGATCTATCCGTTCCATTATTTCATGGATGCGGGCGGGCTGATGAGCTACGGGCCGACGCTCGAAGTGCGCTCGGCCGACTATGTCGATCTGATCCTGCGCGGCACCAAGGCTGGCGATCTCCCGGTGCAATCGCCACGCAAATACGAGCTGCTGATCAACCGCACGGTCGCCCGTACGCTGGATTTGACCATACCGTTCACGCTGCTGGCACGCGCCGACGAGATCCGCGAGTGAACGAGCAGGTCGACCAGGGACATTTGCGGACGCCTCCCGGCCGGCTGTTCCGCAAATATCTCTACTCGATCGTCGCCCTCGCCTTTGCCGCGCTCGCCATCAACACCGGCTTCGACGTCTGGTTCTCCTATCGCGAGCAGAAGCAGCTCCTCGCGGCAACCCAGCGCGAGCAGGCAGCGTCTGCGGCGATTCAGATCGGCCAGTTCATCGGCCAGATCGAAAACCAGATCAGATGGCTTTCCCGCCTGCCCCCGGAGCTGTCGACGAACGAGGACGAGCGCTTGAACGCGATCCGCCTCCTGCGCCTCTCGCCTGCGATCGCGGAGATTGCTGAGCTCGACGCGCAGGGCCGCGAGCAGGTGCGCGTGTCGCGCCGTGTCGCGGACAGGGTCGGCAGCAAGATCGACCTGTCCGCTTCGCCCGCCTTCCGCGGCGCCAACGAAAGCCGGACCTATTACGGGCCGGTCTACTTCATCGGCGACACCGAGCCGTTCATGACCCTCGCCGCGCGCGGGGTCGGCCGCGGTCCCAATGTGATCGTCGCCGAGGTCAATCTGCGCTTCATCTGGGACCTCGTCGCGGGGATCAGGGTCGGCAACACCGGCAAGGCCTATGTGGTCGACCGCATGGGGCTGTTGATCGCACATCCCGATTTGTGGCCGGCGCTACGCCGCAGCGATCTTTCGGGACATGCCGACGTTCGAGCCGCACTCGATGGCGTCGGGCCGCCGTCAGGCGGCCTGGTCAAGGAAGATCTGTCCGGTCAACGCGTGCTGTCGACCTATGCGACGGTGCCCTCGCTCGGCTGGTTGGTATTCGTCGAGCTTCCGCTCACCGAAGCCTATGCGCCGATCTACGCGTCGATCGGCCGCTCGACGTTTCTCCTGGTCGCTCTGCTCGCCTGCGCGGTGCTGGTCTCGCTCTTTCTCAGCCGGCGCATGACCGTGCCGATCCAGATCCTGACACAGGGTGCGCGCCGGATCGGCAGCGGCGATCTCGGCCTGCGGCTCGCGATCAAGACCGGCGACGAGCTGGAGGCGCTCGGCGACCAGTTCAACCGGATGGCCGCGCACTTGCGCGAATCCTACGCGACGCTCGAGCGCAAGGTCATCGAGCGGACCTCCGAGCTCGAGAAGGCGCGCGACCACGCCCTCGCCGAGCATGACGCGGCCGAACGTGCGCGCAGCATTGCCGTGCAGGCCAACGAGACCAAGTCGCGCTTCCTCGCCGTCGTCAGCCACGAGCTGCGCACGCCGCTGAACGGCGTCATGGGCGTGCTGCAACTGCTGGACGACGGCAGCCTCGGCGAAGCGCAGCGACGCCATCTCGCCACAGCCGCCGCATCGGGCGAGACGCTAATCGCGCTGGTCGATGCCATCCTGGAATATGCGCGTCTGGAGGCCAGCGCCGAAACGCTGGAGAGGCGCGACTTCCGTCTCGATCAGCTCATCGAGGCCGCCGCCGATCTGATGCGCCCACAGGCCTTCGGCAAGGGACTGACCTTCGATCTCGCCAGCGACGTGACGGTCAACACGTCCGTGCACGGCGATCCTGTCAGGCTCAATCGCATCCTGCTCAATTTGATCGGCAATGCCATCAAATTCACTCCGCGCGGCGGGATCGGCCTGAAGGCGTCAGCGGAGCAGCACGAGGATCACATCCTGCTGAGCATTACGGTTCGCGATACCGGCATCGGCATCGCGCCGGACATGCACGAGCGGATCTTCGAGGATTTCGTGCAGGCGGACGATAGCATCGCACGGCGGTTCGGCGGCACCGGCCTTGGCCTTGCGATCGCGCGGCGGCTGACGCGCCTGATGCGCGGCGAGCTGACGGTGGAGAGCACGCCGGGCGCAGGCAGCACGTTCGCGCTTGAAGTACCGCTCGGCCTTGCCGCGAGCGGCATCGCGCAAGGTGCGCTTCCGCCGCCGTCGCGGCGGCTTCGCGTGCTGCTGGTCGACGACGATCCGGTCAATTGCCAGGTCGGCGAAGCCATCCTGAACCGACTCGGCCATCATCCCACCATCGCCAGAAACGGCGCGTCGGCCGTCGCACTCGCCCGCGATCAGGCGTTCGACATCATCCTGATGGATCTGCACATGCCCGACATGGACGGCGTGGAGGCGGCCTCGCAGATCGGCAAGCTCGGTCTGCCGAGCATGCCGCGCATCATCGCCGTGACCGCCGACGTGTCGCGCAGCGCACGCGAGCGGCTCGCCAGTGCAGGGATCTCCAAGGTTGTCGGCAAGCCGATCCTGATCAATGCCCTGCGCGAGGCGATCGAGGACGATCCGCCGGACCAGCCGGCAGAAGTGCGGCTCGCCGCAGGCGCGTTGATCGACCGGCATTTCCTCGACGACCAGAAAGAACTGCTGGGAGCCACGCAGATCGCCAAGCTCCACCAGCTTTTGCGGCAAACGAGCCAACAACTGATCGAGGACATCGCCGAGGCTGCGGCGATCGGCGATCACCTGCAGCTGGCGCGATCCGCACACCAGCTTGGCAGCGCGGCGAGCGCGCTCGGCCTCGTTCGCCTGTTCGAACGCTGCCGCGAGGTTGAGCTGGCGGTAGCCACGATGTCCGCATCCGAATGCCACGGTGCCGCCCGCGAACTTGCCGCCCTTCAGAAAGCTTCGATGAGCGCGCTGGACGAATTGCTTCTGCCCGTCGAACAGCGTTCGGTCAGCTAGCCGCGGCGCGGCTGCGTACGCCCGCCTCATCCTCCCGTCCAAACCGCTCGACCAGAAAATCAATGAACAGCCGTACCTTCACCGACAAATGCCGCGTCGGCGGATAGACCGCATAGAGCGCGAGCGGCGGCGCCGAATAATCATCCAGCACCGTCAGCAACTCGCCCTTCCGCAAAGCGTCGGCGGCGATGAACTCCGGGAGCAGCGCGAGCCCCCTGCCCTTGATCGCGACGTCGCGCAGCACTTCGGCGTTGTTGACGCAGAGCGACCAGGTCGGCTGGATCCAGTGATCGCCATCCGCGCCGGTAAGCTTCCACTGATTGCCGGTGAGCAGGAAGCCGTAGGTCAGCGACGCATGCTCGCGCAGATCCTGCGGATGCTTTGGCGTGCCGTGCCGCGCGAGATAATCGGGCGAGGCGCAGATCATGCGCGCCACCGGCGTGATCTTGCGCGCGATCAGGCTGGAGGATTCCAGTTCGGCGATCCGCAGCGTCACGTCAAAGCCGTCCTGGACCGGATCGAGCAGATCGTCGCTCAGCACGATCTGGAGCTGAAGCTCGCCATAGCGCGCCATGAAATCGGCGAGCACCGGCCCGAGCCGCATGGTGCCGAACGACATCGGCGCGTTGACGCGCAGCAGCCCGCGCGGCGCGGACTGGGCTTGCGCCACCGCCTGGTCCGCGGCCTCGATCTCCGAGAGGATCACGACTGCGCGCTCGAAATAACGCTGGCCGTTCTCGGTCGGGCTCGCGTGGCGGGTGGTCCGGTTCAGGAGCTGGACGCCGAGGCTCTCCTCGAGGTCGGCGATGTATTTGCTGATCGCCGACCGCGACAGCCGTAGCTGACGGCCCGCCTCGGCAAAACTGCCGCTTTCGACCACCTTCACGAAGGCCCGGAGGCTAGCGACCTTATCCAAGCTGCCGCTCCAGCGATTGTTTCCAAATCGTAGACATAGACGTCATATTTGCATGGATTGTCTCCAATCCAAAGCGGAACGATATTTCCGGCCAGAGCAAGACTGCTCCCCGAATTTGGAGGACGACAATGTCTGGACTGCACCACGTCACCGCGATCGCCGGCGATCCCATCAGGAATTTCGGCTTTTACACCAGGGATCTCGGCCTGCGCTTCGTCAAGAAGACGGTCAATTTCGATGATCCCGGCACCTATCACTTCTATTATGGCGACGAGACCGGCCGCCCCGGCACCATCCTGACCTTCTTCCCCTGGGCCGGCGTGCCGGCTGGGCGCCGCGGCGTCGGCGAAACCCATCAGACCGCCTTCCGCGTGCCTCAGCGTTCGCTCGGCTACTGGACGCAGCGCTTCACCGAGAAGGGCATCGCCTATGAAGCCCTGGAGAAGCGCTTCGGCGAGTCCGTGCTGCCGTTCACCGACCCCGATGGCATGGCGCTCGCGCTCGTCGGCGTTCCCGGTGCCGAGAACGAGCCCGGCTGGAGCAATGGCGACGTGCCGGCCGAGCATGCGATCCGCGGCTTCCACGGCGTGACCTTGCTGCTCGACAGCGCGGCGAAGACGGCCGCCGTCCTCACCGACGTATTCGGCTTCAAGGAGACGGGACGCGAGGGCTCGGTGATCCGCTTCAAGGCGCCGGGCGATGCCGAGGGCAGCGTCGTCGACATCTACGAGGCCAAGGGCTTCTTGCGCGGCCATCAGGGCGGCGGCTCGGTGCACCACATCGCCTTCCGTGCGGCCGATGACGCCGAGCAGGGAGCGATGGCGCAAAAGCTCGTCAGCAATCACGGCCTGCACCCGACCGAGCAGAGGGACCGCAACTACTTCCGCTCGATCTACTTCCGCGAGCCCGGCGGCGTGCTGTTCGAGATCGCGACCGATATTCCCGGCTTCGCCGTCGACGAACCCGTTGCGACGCTGGGACGCGACCTGAAGCTGCCGGCCTTCCTCGAAGCGCATCGCAAGCAGATCGAGGGTGTGTTGCCGAGCCTGGAAGAGAGCGTGTCATGACCGAGAGTGCATTCATCCATCGTTTCGAGCCCGCGCGCGACGCGGGCTCGGCCCCGCTCCTGCTGCTGCACGGCACCGGTGGCGACGAGAACGACCTGCTCGGGCTCGGCAAGATGATCTCGCCCGGTGCCGCCCTGCTCTCGCCGCGCGGCCGCGTGCTCGAGCACGGCATGCCGCGCTTCTTCCGCCGCCTTGCCGAGGGCGTGTTCGACGAGGACGATGTGCGCCGGCGTGCGCGCGAGCTCGGCGATTTCGTTGGCGAGGCGCGGCAGCGCTACGGCATCGCCGCGCCGGTTGCTGTCGGCTTCTCCAACGGCGCCAACATCGCAGCCGCGCTGTTGCTGCTGCAGCCGGGCGTGCTGGCAGGCGCGATCCTGCTGCGCGCCATGGTGCCACTGTCAGATCCGCCCAAGGCCGAGCTCGGCGGCAAGCCCGTCCTGCTCCTGTCCGGACAGGCTGATCCGATCGTGCCGGCGAGCAACTCGGCCCGGCTCGCTACGCTGCTGTCGGAAGCGGGTGCGCGTGTCGATCACAGGGTCCTGCCAGCGGGCCATCAATTGTCGCAAGCCGACGTGACGCTCGCCCGCGACTGGATCGGCAACGTCGCCGTGGAGGCGGCCTGATCCCAAAGCGGCGTACCGCCTGACCGCGGTGCGCCGCTTCGTTATATCCGAGCGACCTTCCGCCGCATCTGCGCAATCGGGCACCACCCTGCCGGAAATTTCCGCTTGCTCGTTTACGCGCCAGGCTTAGAATTTGGGACAAGGTTCCGAAATATGGAACTACCTTGGACCGACCTGCATGAGCGCCCTCACCAACGCGATCGAGATCCTGCGCTGCTTTTCCAGCGCGCGGCCGGATCTGTCGTTCGCGGACGTGATGGCGCTGACGGGCAAACCGAAGAGCTCGACCTCGCGGCTGCTGCGCTCCTTGCGCGACTGCGGTCTGCTCGAGCAGGACCCGCACACCCGCCGCTACCGCCCCGGCCTCCTCACCTTCGAGCTCGGCCGGCTGCACCGCGCCCATGACGATCTCATCAGCATGGCCGAGCGCGAGCTGCGCGAGGTCTGCGCGCGCACCGGCCACACCGGCTACATCGCCGTGCTCGACGGCTACGAGCAGGTCGTGCTCCGGATCGTTCCGGGCTCGAATCCCCTGCGTGTCGTCAATCCGCCCGGCCAGCGCACGCCGGCGCTCGCCACCTCGAACGGCCGCGCCATGCTCGCCCGCCTCGCCGACGAGGACGTCCGCGCGCGGGTGCCTGCGACCTATCCAAAGCTGCCGCGCAACTCGCCGCAGAACTTCAAGCAGCTGATGGCCCGCCTCGACGAGATCCGCCGCACCGGCGTGTCCGAGGCAGCCGATGAATCGATCGAGGGCGTCGGCTCCCAAGGCTTTGCGCTGAAAAGCGGCGAGACCGGCGAGATGATCGGGATCGCGGTGTCCTATTCGGTGCAGGCGACCACTGCCGCCGAGCGCGCCAATGTCCGCCGCGAGCTGGCGGCGATGGCCGCAAAATTGCGGCGCATGACCGGCGATCCGCTCGACCAGGATACAGCGCGCGTTCAGACGGGGACGCGATGAGCAGCGCCACCCCCCAGCGCCCCAACGGCCTTGCGCTCTTCATTCTGCCGAGCGCGCTGCTGTTCGCCCTCTTCTTCTTCCTGCCGATCGGGCTGATGGCGCTGATGAGCGTGCTCACCGGCAATCCGGTGGTGGCGCCGAAGGTCGCCTTCACCACGCGCCACTACGCCCGCATGATCGACGATCCCTTTTATCTCGAGGTGATCTGGACCACGATCCGGATCGGGCTCGTGACCACGCTGGTCGCGCTCGCGATCGGCTATCCGCTGGCGCACTGGATGGCGCGCATCAAGAGCCGCACCGGGCACGCGCTGCTGCTGATGGCGGTGCTGGCGCCGATGCTGACCGGCATCGTGGTGCGCACCTTCGCCTGGATGACGCTGCTCTCCGACAAGGGCGTCGTCAACCAGACCCTGATGTCGCTCGGCGTGATCAGCCAGCCGCTCAAGCTGATGTACACCGAGACCGGAATCGTGGTCGGTCTCGTCCACATCTACGTTCCGTTCATGGTGCTGACGCTGACCGGCGTGATCGGCCGCATCGACGAGCGGCTGGAGCAGGCCGCGGAAAACCTCGGCGCGAGCCCCTTGCGTGCGTTCCTCGAGGTGACGCTGCCGCTCAGCCTGCCCGGCATCCTCGCCGGCTCGCTGCTGGTGTTTGCGCTGGCGATCAGCGCCTATGTCACGCCGATCCTGCTCGGCGGCTTCCAGATCATGACGCTGCCGATCCTGATCTACCAGCAGATCTCGGCGAACTTCAACGTCGGCTTCGCCGCCGCGCTCGGCATCATCCTGCTGATGATCTCGCTCGGGCTCGTCGTCGCCTATAACCGCGCGCTCGGCCTCGTCTCCGGCCAGCGCGAATTGCAGTGAGGCCGACGATGCAAACCACCGCCTCGCACAGCCCATCGCTCGCGGCGGCCCGGCAGGCAGCTCCCGCGCGGACGACGGGAAGCGTCAGGCATTACGGCCGCTATCTCTATCTCGCCGTCAACATCGCCATCCTGATCTTCCTGCTGGCGCCGATCGCGATCGTCGTCGTGTTCGCCCTGAACCCGACGCCGTTCATCCAGTTTCCGCCGGTCGGCGTGTCCTTGCGCTGGTTCGAGAAGTTCTTCGCCTCGCGCGACTTCATGCATGCGCTCGGTTTCAGCCTCGAAGTCGCCGTCCTCACCACCATATCGGCAACGATCCTCGGCGCATCCGCGGCGCTCGCGCTCGCGCGCGGCAATCTGCCGGGCACGCGGCTGATCGTGGCGACGATGCTCTCGCCCTTGATGCTGCCGGCGATCCTGACGGGCCTTGCGCTGTTCCAGACCTATGTGCTGCTCGATGTGGGACGTCCGACCTGGGGCCTCGTTGCCGGCCACACGCTGGTGACGCTGCCTTACGTGGTGCGCACGACGCTTGCCGTGCTGCATAATTTCGACCTGCGCCTCGAGGAAGCCGCGCGCAATCTCGGCGCAAGTCCCTTGCGCACCTTCTTCGAGGTGACGCTGCCGCTGATCAAGCCGGGCGTGCTGGCGGGCGCGATCTTCGCCTTCATCGTTTCCTTCGACCAGTTTCCGGTGTCGCTGTTCCTGGTCTCACCGGGCAACGAGACCCTGCCGGTCACGCTGTTCAACTATCTCAAGTTCGATCTGGACGGCACCATCGGCGCCGCCTCGGTGGTCTCCATCGTCCTCGCCTTTGTCGTCGTCATCGGGCTCGATCGCACGGTCGGCCTGCGCTCCTACGTCAAATTGTAACCGCTCATTGCACCGAAGGAATCGAGACATGATGAAAGCTCTGGGATCCTCACGGCTCAGCCGCCGCCGCTTTCTGACCGCGAGCGCCTCGCTCGGCATCGGCACGATCGCCGCACCCTATGTCGCGCGCGCCGACGATCCGACGCTGCGCATCACCGGCTGGGGCGGCAAGTGGGGCGAGATCATGAAGGCCGAGATCGGCCCCGCCTTCGAGAGCGAGTTCAAGTGCAAGCTCCAGACCGACTCCGCCTTCCCCTATCTGCCGAAGCTCCAGGCAAGCTCGCGCTCGGCGCCGATCTACGACGTGCTGCACACCAATTCCAATGAGCAGTGGGCGGCGGCCGAGATGGGCCTGGTCGAGCCGAAGATCGATCCCAAGCTCGTCCCGAACCTTGCCGACGTCTACCCCTACGCGATCAGCGACAAGATCGTCGGCGTCTCGATCTTCACCAGCGCCATCGGCCTTGGACTTCGCACCGACAAGGGCTACGGCAACATCACCTCGTGGAAGGAGCTGTGGGACGCGAAATACAACGGCGTCCGCGGCGGCTACGTCATTCCCGTCAACAGCCTCGGCCAAGCCTTCCTGATGATGTGCGGTACCCTGTTCGGCAAGGGCCAGACCGATCTCGACGCGGCCTATGCCGCGCTGGAGAAACTGAAGCCGATCAAGATCGTCGATTTCACCGGCGCGATGGAGAAGATGCTGCTGTCCGGCGAAGTCGGCCTCTGCGTCATCCACGATTCCGGCATCTACCGCTATGACGGCCAGAACCAGCCGACCGATTTCGTCGCGCCGAGCGAAGGCGTCTTGTCGCTCGAGCAGGTCCTGACCATCACGCCCGGCAGCAAGATGAAGGAGCTTGCCAACGCCTACGTGAACTACATGCTGCGCCCGGAGGTGCAGAAGCGCCTTGCGGAGACCGTGTGGTATTCGCCGGCCAACAGGAAGGTGAAGCTCGACGCCAAGTACGACGCCAAGCTGCTCACCACGCCCGAGAAGGTCTCGAAGCTGATCCAGGTCGACTGGAAGTGGTACAACGAGCGCAAGGACGAGATCGACCAGCGCGTCAACCGGATCTTCCGCGCATGAGCGCGTCGATCGAGATCGCCAGCGTCAGCAAGGTCTATGAAGGCGGCGTGCGCGCGGTGGACGCGGTCGCGATGGACATCAGGCAGGGCGAGTTCTTCTCCCTGCTCGGCCCGTCCGGCTGCGGCAAGACCACGACGCTGCGCATGATTGCCGGCTTCGAGACGCCGAGCGCCGGCGCGATCCGCGTCGACGGCGCCGACATCACCCATGTGCCCGCGCACAAGCGCGACATGGGCATGGTGTTCCAGAACTACGCACTGTTCCCGCATCGGACCGTCGCAGAGAACGTCGCCTTCGGCCTGCGCATGCGCGGGCTCGACAAGGCGACCATCGCAGCCAAGGTGAAGGCGGCGCTGGCCATGGTCGAGCTGTCCGGCCTCGAGGACCGCCGCCCTGCTCAGCTCTCCGGCGGCCAGCAGCAGCGCGTCGCGCTTGCCCGCGCCATCGTGATCGCACCGCGCGTCCTGCTCTGCGACGAGCCGCTCGGCGCGCTCGACAAGAAGCTGCGCCAGCAGATGCAGTTCGAGCTCAAGCAGCTCCAGAAGAAGCTCGGCCTGACCCTGGTCTTCGTCACCCACGACCAGGAGGAAGCGCTGGCGATGTCCGACCGCATCGCCGTGATGAACGGCGGCCGTGTCGAGCAGGTCGGCACGCCGACCGAGATCTACAACCAGCCGACGACGCGCTTCGTCGCCGACTTCATCGGCGACACCAACATCTTTCGCGGCGAGCGCACGATGACGAGCGCGGGCGGCCCGGCGCTCGACGTCGGCAGAGGCTTGATCCTGGCGCTGCCGTCCTCCGAAGCGCAGGGCACCGGCGTTCTCTCGGTCGCTCTGCGCCCCGAAAAGATTCGCCTCATCCCGCGCGCTGACGCCGCTACCGCAGCCGGCAGCTCCGCCCACGGCATCATCGAGAACACCAACTTCCTCGGCGGCGCGGTGCTCTACCGGATCACGCTCGAGGGCGGCCATCGTGTCCTCGTGCAACAGCCCAATGCAGGCACGAGCCGCCTGTTCGTCCCCGGCAACGGTGTCACGCTCGACTGGACGCCGGCCGATCTCGTCGTCTTGAAGGACTAGACATGAACATGCCATTGAAGCACCAGCGCATCGGGGTGGTCGTGATCGGCCAGAGCCCGCGTCCTACCGTCGCCTCCGAGATCGCTGCCGTGCTGTCGCCGGGCATCGAGATCGAGCTGCGCGGCGCGCTCGACGGCATGAGCCGCGCGGAGATCGACGCCATTCCGCCGATGGACGGCTACGACACGCTGTTCACGCTGCTGCCGAACGGCGACGGCGTCACCATCAGCAAGAAGGAAGTCGAGCGCCGCGCGAGCCAGCAGATCACCCGCTTCAAACACGAGGGCGTCGGCGTCACGCTGATGGCCTGCACCGGCAAATTCCCCAACCTTGCCGCCGACGGGCTCGTCATCCTGCCCTCGGCCATCCTGCACAATCTCGTCGAGGCCGTGCTGCCGAAAGGCCGGCTCGGCGTGTTCTCGCCGCTGCCCGAGCAGACCGTACTGATCGACAAGAAATGGCAGCGCGACGGCGTCGAGGTCGTCGGCATCACGCTGCGTCCCGGTTCGAGCGACGCCGTCGTCGACGAAGCCGCACGCACGATGGCGGACCTCGAGCCCGATCTCGTGGTGATGGATTGCATCAGCTACACCAGCGCCAACAAGGCGCGCGTGCGCACGGCCTATCCGGGTCCCGTGATCCTCGGCATTGCCGCCGCGGCCCGCATCGTCGAGGAGCTGGTGTCGTGAGCAAGGTGGAATTGAAGACGATCAGCCTCGAGGAGATCGAGGCGCTCGCGGTCGGCGCCTGGATTCTCGGCACCGGCGGCGGCGGCAGTCCCTATCTCGGCCTGCTCAATCTGCGCCGGCTCTACGCCGAAGGGCACTGCGTGCAATTGATGTCGCCGCTCGACCTCGACGACGCGGACTGGGTCGCGGTGGTCTCCAACATGGGCGCGCCACTGGTCGGACAGGAGCGCCTCGCCGACAGCCGCAACATCGCGCGCGCCGTGCGGATGCAGGAGGAAATCAACGGCATCAAGTTCCGCGCCGTGATGTCGGTCGAGATCGGCGGCGGCAACGGCGTGCAGGCGCTGATGGCGGCCGCGCATCTCGGCATCCCCGTGGTCGACGCCGACTGCATGGGCCGCGCCTTCCCCGAAGCGCAGATGACCTCGGTCGCGATCGGGGACCTGCGTCCCTATCCCTGCACCCTCTACGATCCCCGCGGCATCGAGGCCGTCGTGACGAAGGTACCGAGCTGGAAGTGGATGGAGCGGGCGAGCCGCAAGATCTGCGTCGAGATGGGCTCGATCGCCTCCACCAGCAAGGCGCCGCGCACCGGACGCGAGGTGAAGGACTGGGGCATCCACTTCACGACCACGAAGGCGATTCGCATCGGCCGCGCCGTGCAGGAGGCAAATCGTCGTCACGAGGATCCGATCGCCGCGCTGCTTAAGACCGAAGGCGGCAAGAAGCTGTTCACCGGCAAGATCGTCGACGTCGCCCGACGCACGACGGAAGGATTTTTGCGCGGCACGGCGATGGTCGACGGCAGCGATGCAGATCGCGGCGCGAAGCTCAAGCTCTCGTTCCAGAACGAATGGATCGTGGCCTGGCGTGACGAGCAAGCGATCGCGACCTCGCCCGATCTGATCTGCGTGCTCGACAGCGTCAACGGCCACGGCATCGGCACCGAGACTATCCGCTATGGCCAGCGCGTCACCGTCGTGGCCCTGCCCGCGCCGGCCGTGCTGACGAGTCCCCGGGGTCTCGAATTCGTCGGCCCCCGCGCCTTCGGCTACGACCTCGACTATCGTTCCCTCTTCGCGCCCGCTGAGGCAGGAGCTTAAGATCCCATGAAGCGTATTGGCATCGATGTCGGCGGCACCAACACGGACGCCGTGCTGATCGTCGACGAGAAGGTCGTCCATTCCGTCAAGCGTCCGACCACCGCCGACGTGACCTCGGGCATCCTCGACGCCCTCAAGGCGCTGCGTGCCGAGCCCGCCGCCGCGGTGAGGGTCGATGCGGTCGTGATCGGCACCACGCATTTCATCAACGCCGTGGTGCAGCGCCGCCATGTGCAGAAGATCGGCGCGATCCGCATCGGCATGCCCGCAAGCGCCTCACTGCCGCCGTTCTGCGACTGGCCGGCGGATCTCGCGACACTCGTCAACGGCGAAATCTTCATGCTGGAAGGCGGCCACGATTACGACGGCCGTCCGTTCATGCCGCTCGACACCGCCGGGCTGAAGGAGGCCGCGCGAACAATCAGGGACAAGGGTCTGCGCTCGGTCGCGGTGTGCTCGAGCTTCTCCCCGCTCGATCCCTCCTGCGAGACCACCGCGCGCGAAATCCTCGCGGATATCTGTCCCGATGTTGCGGTGACGCTGTCGCACGATCTCGGCCGCATCGGTCTTCTGGAGCGCGAGAATGCCGCGCTGCTCAATGCCTCCCTGCACGACCTCGCGGTCACCACCGTTGCGGCCTTCCGCAAGGCGATCGCCGACAGCGGGATCGATGCGCCGCTGTTCCTGACCCAGAACGACGGCACGGTGATGCAGGCCGAGATCGCCACCGCCTTCCCGGTGATGAGCTTTGCCTCCGGCGCCACCAATTCGATGCGCGGCGCCGCCCATCTGTCCGGCCTCGACGATGCCATGGTCGTGGATGTCGGCGGCACCACCTCCGACATCGGCCAGCTTCGTCACGGCTTCCCGCGCGAGGCCAATGCCGTGGTCGAGGTCGGCGGCGTGCGCACGCTGTTCCGGATGCCCGACCTGCTCTCGATCGGGCTCGGCGGCGGCAGCCATGTCGACGAGGACCCGGTTCGCGTCGGCCCGCTCAGCGTCGGCTACCGGCTGACGACGGATGCGCTGGTGTTCGGCGGATCGCGTCTGACCGCCACCGACATTGCGGTGGCCGCAGGCCTGATCGACATCGGCGACCGCTCGCGCGTCGCCAGGCTGCCGAAACGCCTGATCGATGCCGCGCTGCGCGACGCCTGGCGCAAGCTCGAGGAGGACATCGACCGCATGAAGACCGAAGCCGGCGACGTGCCGCTGCTCGCGGTCGGCGGCGGCGCCTTCCTGGTGCCGGATCGCCTGCCCGGCATCTCCGAGATCGTGCGCGTGCCGCATGGCGACTGCGCCAACGCGGTCGGTGCCGCGATCGCACAGGTCAGCGGCGAGGCCGACCAGGTGTTCCGCGATCTCACCCGCGAGGACGCGATCGCCGCCGCGCGCGATATCGCGGCCGACCGTGCGGTGCAGGCGGGAGCAGCGCGCGACAGCCTCAAGACCGTCGATGTCGAGGACATGCCGATCGCCTATCTGCCCGGCAACGCGCTGCGCGTGCGTGTCCGTGTCGCCGGCGCGATCGCCGATCCGGATCTGCCGGCGGCGGCGTAGCGGATGCGGGCCGGGAGCCCGGCACGACGACCTCGCGTGTCGGCCTCCACCCCTGTCAAAATAAAACTCGAAAACAACCCCATGCACAGTAGCCGGGGATAGCGAGATCAATGGCTTACGCGGATAGAGCTGCTTAGGACTGAGAGAGGTGCATCCGCGGAGACAGACCCCTCACCCAAGTGTCTACCGGAGTCGCGGCCCTCTCCCGCAAGGGGAAAGAGCACCGCAACGGTCATCGCCGCCGTTTGACCCGTCGGGCAAAACAGGGGTATCTTGCCAACATCGGAAAATCCGTAAATCCATGCTACCCCCGTTAATCCTGACAGGGACAGGCTGCTTCATTTGTCCCTGGGGCGCTGCGGCTTTTCCCTTCTCGCCGCCTGCGAGGTTCGGCTTGCGGGGACCTCAAAGACCGCAATACGGCGATCGAGTTGCCATAGCTCGACGTCGTTGACATCAACCAGTTGCGCAGCACGTTCTCGTGCTTCCTGCTCGTCGGCACACTGCAATTTGGCTACGCTTATCACGTGGCGGTGCTGATCCAAAAGGTAAGCCCTGTAGTGAGCCATCCCCACACCTCCCAACGCCCGCGTTTATCGGATCATCACCTCAATCCATCAATCAGCGTTCTCCAGCCGAACGCATCGTTCGCCGTCAGCAGCAAAGCGCCAAGCGTTGCCAAGTAGGATGGCAGTTCGCGATCAGGACGCGCGTTGATATTGGCGACAAACGAGGCGACCGCGTTCTTGAGATCGCGTCGGTCCAGATGATCGAAGGCCCGTTGCTTGCAACGCTCGACATATTTATCGCGCGCCAGCTCAATGAGCAGGGAACGTACCATTTCGTCTCCCCCAACCGATGACTGTTTTCAATCGTTGGGGAATTGGAACGGACCAGGCTTTTTCCGTCTGTTCGAAAAGCGACAAACGGATCTCTTTTGATCGCAAGTGTGGGAATTGAGATACAGGCCGCTCGTTGATGGCAACGCAGCGGTGCGGCCTGAGCGGCCGGATCGGAGATGAAGCGGATCGTCACCTTCGACAGCTTGATCGCCGAGGCGTTGCGGTAGTCGGCCCATTGTTGAGCGTGATCGAGGAGCCCTTGGCCCAAGCGCCGAGCTGGTACGGCCCTGTCCCGACCGGCTGCGTGACGTTGGTCGCCGCGCCCCTCGCTCGCGACACACCCTCGCGGGACTATTTGCGCAACATTGACCCCGACGACATCGAGACAAACAGCGGGAAGCCGAGAACTTGAAATAAAAAGTGAAAAGAAGAGCGGGGATATTCCTCAAAGCTGACTTGATTTCTCTCTCCGCTCGCTTTCCTGGCGCAACTAATTGATGAGTAAGCAGTGATGACTGATCAGCAATTAGCCCTGGAAGCGATTAGCGACGCGCAACTCATACTGGAAGAATACCTTCAGCCCTGCCCCAAGGATAATGCGCTTATCCTTGAAAAGTTGGTGGAAGTCCTCGAACGGCCTGCCTTGATCGTTGCCGTAAGTCGATTGCAGCAACAGGGCAATTGAGCGCGTCCATGAGCAAACCCCTTCGATCGTTTGCTTTAACCGTTTGCATTGCTGCGCTCTCATTGCTCGAAATGACCAGCGTGCATGCCAAGCAACAATGCAGCACCGCAATGCCGCCAAATCCGCAAGGGCAATGGTGGTCTTATCGTCTCATTGACGGACGAAAATGCTGGTACGCGGGTAAGCCCATGCTGTCGAAAGCATTGCTGGAATGGCCTATGGAGCGGTCCCCCCAACTCGGTGCTCGCGGAGAAGCGACAGGCATTGTCATAGCTAGCAAGCCCGGCAATCCCCTGGATGCACGAGCGTTGGCACTGAAAGAGGGCCCTGACACTTTTGAAGAGCGATGGCGTGCCAGGATCATCTCCAGCTCAAACACAGGGCATGACTGACCGATACTAACGACCTAAGCGATCCTGCATACCGCTTATCGCGGGCGAGGACTTTCGACTGCCTGTTCGCGGCCGTGCGCTTGGTTACATCATGCAATCACGCGCCTGAGTTCGTCCAGAACAACGCCCCTCCGCAACTCGTGCGCAGCAGCCGTCAAATGAGAGCCTACGATCAGACCGAGCCGCCTTAAAGTCAGGAGAGCAACGGGGTCACACAGCTCGATAGAAAGTCCGGCTCCCAAGGTCGCAAGGGCGCGTTGCTCATCCGCGTCGAGATCAGTCCACAAGATGCCTTCCATCAAAGCACCTAAAAATTGTTCCCAAGGGTATCTCAAAACCCAAACGCGTGCCTGATCTGCCGCAGCATGGCCATGGCCGCGTCGGTGTACCGACCGTTGGTTAGGTATCGATCCACTTGCGCTGTGCTAATCAGCGCCACAACTGCCACCGTAAAGCCCTTAAACATTGGGCCTCTCCTGAAAGAGACCGCCAACCGGGCGTGTCGAAATATCCAACCGTTCTTAGAATACGCTGCCGCGCATGGCGACGAGCTATATGCAAATGGTGACAGTGACGGGTAACCAGTTCCTTAACGAGCGCGATGTCTGGATCGGCGCGCCGTGGGCTGAGGCCAGGGCTCTAGAGACCGCCACCGGATGGTCGGCTTAAAATCGCGCTCTCCGCGAATTCATCTCGCGAGATTCGTGTGCGGAGACAGACCCCTCACCTTGCGAGTCAGTGTCTACCGGCGTCGCCGCCCTCTCCCACAAGGGGAGAGGGCACAGCAACGGGCAGGGCGCGCCTCGAACGACGAGGGTGCCCCCTACTCCCAATACCAGGTCGAGAAATCGTTCTCGTATTGCGGGACGTCCTTCCAGACGCCTTTCAGCTTCTTGGCTGTGATGGTGATGAGCTGCGGCTGGTACATGTAGGCGGAGACGGCGTCGGTGGCCAGCATGCGCTGGGCGTCGCCGAGCAGCTTGGCGCGGGCGGCTTCATCCGGCGTGGACACGATCTGCTTGTAGAGCGCGTTGAACGCCTCGTTGTTGTAGCCGAGATAGTAGTCCGGCTCGGTGATCTTCACGAGGTCGAACGGCTCAACATGGCTGACGATGGTGAGGTCGAAATTGTGCGGACCATTGCCGGCGAATACCTGCGACAGCCATTGCGCCCATTCGACGTTCTCGATCTTGGCGATGATGCCGACCTTGGCGAGCTGGGCTGCGACGATCTCGCCGCCCTGCCGCGCATAGGACGGCGGCGGCAGCTTCAGCGACAATTCGAGCGGCGTGGTGACGCCGGCCTCGGCGAGCAGCTTCTTGGCCTTCTCGGGGTCGTAGGGGTTGATGCCTGTCGTGTCGACATAGCCGAGCGATCCCGGCACGTAGAAGCTGCCGATCGGCGTGCCGAAGCCGTCGACGGCACCGTCGATCATGGCCTTGCGGTCGATCGCGGCGAGGATGGCGCGGCGGACGCGGACGTCATCGAGCGGCTTCTTGCGCTCGTTGATCGCGACGATGGTCTTGGCCTTGGAGCCGCCGACCAGAACCGTGAAACGCGGATCGGCCTTGAACTGGGCAATGGTGCGCTGGGCCGCGACGCGCGGGAAGGCATCGACGTCGCCGGAGAGCAGCGCCGCGGTTTGCGCCGCCGGATCGGAGATGAAGCGGATCGTCACCTTCGACAGCTTGATCGCCGCGGCGTTGCGATAGTCGGCCCATTTGGTCAGGGTCATCGAGGAACCCTTGGCCCAGGCGCCGAGCTGATACGGCCCGGTGCCGACCGGCTGCGTGACATTGGTCGGCGCGCTCTTCGGCTCGACGATCGAGCCGCTCGCCTGCCCCAGCAGGAACGGCAGGTTCGGCTCGGAATTCTTCAGGGTGATCACGACCGTGTCGGCGTCGGGCGCGGCAACGGACTCGAAGCTCTGGAACAGGCTCTTGTCCTTGTTGGTGCTGGTCGGCACCGCGTTGCGCTCGAACGAGAACTTCACCGCGGCGGAGTCGAACGGCTCGCCGTTGTGGAACTTGACGCCCTTGCGCAGCTTGAAGGTGTAGGTCTTCAGGTCAGGCGAAGCGGTCCAGCTCTCCGCCAGCAGCGGCGAGGTGGTGCCGTCCTCGTTGATCTTGGTCAGGGTCTCGTAGATGTTGTAGAGCGCGACTTCGGCGATTGCGGCAGCGGCCGCGTTGGTGGGATCGAGACCCGGCGGCTCCAGCGCCATCGCCATGACGACGCTGTCCTTCTTGCTTTGTGCCAGCACCGGCAGCGGCGCCGCGACAAACGCGGCAGTGAGTGCGACGATGGATAGTTTCCTGAACATGCGTAACTCCCCTGCCTTCTCAATTCCCAGTCTACGCCAATCCTGCGCCCGAGACTAACCCTCCGCAGCGGGCGGCGGCAACGCCATCACGGCCTCCGCCTTGTGACAGGCGGCAAGGTGTCCCTCGCCCACCTTGCGTAGCTCAGGCAGGGCCTCGCGGCAATGCTGGTCGGCGAGCGCGCAACGCGCGACATAGGGACACCCCGTGGCGGCCGCCGATTGCGAGGCGATCGCCTGGGCCCCGCGCCGGCGCCGGCCGCCGCCCGCGCGCGCCCGCGGCACGGCATCCAGGAGCGCCCGCGTATAGGGATGGGCGCAGCGCTCGAACAGATCCTCCGGCCGCCCCTGCTCGACGATCCGGCCGAGATACATCACCGCGACCTCATCGCAGAGATAGTCGACGACGGCGAGGTCATGGCTGATCAGGACATAGCTCAGGCCGAACTGGTCCTGAAGGTCCTGCATCAGGTTCAGGACCTGGGCCTGCACGGAAACGTCAAGCGCCGAGACCGGCTCGTCGGCGACGATCAGCTTAGGCTGGGTGATCAGGGCGCGCGCGATCGCGATGCGCTGGCGCTGGCCGCCGGAGAATTCGTGCGGATATTTGTCCATGTCGGCATCGCGCAAGCCGACCTGGCGCAGCACCGCGGCGACGCGTTCCCGGAACGTGGTGCGATCAGCGCCGTCCAGCGCGGTCAATGGCTCGGCAACGATGCGCGCGATGGTCTGGCGCGGATCGAGCGAGCCGTAAGGGTCCTGGAACACCATCTGGAAATCGCGACGCGCACGGCGCAGCTCGTCGGCCGGGAGGCGGTTGAGGTCGCGGCCGAGCAGCGCGACCTGCCCCGACGTCGGCCGCTCCAGCGCCATCACGACGCGCGCGAAGGTCGACTTGCCCGAACCGGACTCGCCGACGATGCCGAGGCTCTTGCCGGGCAGGACCTGCACGCTCACGCCGTTGAGCGCGCGCACCTGCCCGGGCGGACGGAACAGGCTCTCGCGCGGCAGCATGTAGCGCTGCTCCAGATCCCTGACGTCGAGAAGAGGCGCGGTGCTCATGCGGACAGCGCTCCGACATTCTCGGCCATCGAGACATCGGTGCGCACGCAGCGCACGACATGACCGGGTCCGACCTCGACCATCGCCGGCAGCGCGGCGCGGCACCGATCGATCACGAGCGGACATCGCGCGGAGAAGGTGCAGCCGGCCGGAAGATCCGCGAGCTCCGGCACGGTGCCCGAGATCGTCTTCAGCCGCGTCCCCTTGCGCGCGCCGAGCTTCGGACGGGCGCGGAACAGGCCTTGCGTATAGGGATGGCCCATGCGGCGGAACACCTCGTCGGTCGGCCCGCTCTCGACCACGGTGCCGCCATACATCACCATCATGCGCTGCACGTTCTCGGCGATGACGCCAAGATCGTGCGAGATCAGGATCATCGACATGCCGCGCTCCTCGACGAGATCGGCGATGAGGTCGAGGATCTGGCCCTGGATGGTGACGTCGAGCGCCGTGGTCGGCTCGTCCGCGATCAACAGGTCGGGCTCGCAGGCGAGCGCCATCGCAATGGTGATGCGCTGGCGCTGGCCACCGGAGAACTGGTGCGGATAGGCATCGACGCGCCGCGCCGGATCGGGCAGCCCGACGCGGTCGAGCAAGGCGATCGTCTCCTTCCGCGCCTGCGACGCCGAGTAGTTCTTGTGACGCCGCAGCGGCTCGGCGACCTGGTGGCCGATCGTGTGCATCGGATTGAGCGCGGTCATCGGCTCCTGGAAGATCATGCTGATGCGGTTGCCGCGCAGGCGGCAGTAATCCGCGTCCGCAAGCCCGGCGAGCTCGCTGCCATCGAGCTTGATGCTGCCGGTGACGACGGCGCTGTCCGGCAACAGGCCCATCAGGGACATCGCGGTCACCGACTTGCCGCAGCCGGATTCGCCGACGAGCCCGAGCGTCTCGCCGCGCTTGAGCGAGAAGCTGACGCCGCGCACGGCCTGCGCAGGCCCGCGGCTGGTGTTGAGACGAACGCCGAGATTATCAACCTCGATCAGCGGCATGGTGGAGCGCTCAGCCATCCTCATCGCTCCCGCGCCAGTCGTGGATCGAGCAGATCGCGCAAGCCGTCGCCGAGGAGATTGAGGCCGAGCACGGCGACCGCGATGGCGGCCCCCGGATAGACCGCGAGCATCGGCGACTGGAACAGCAGGGTCTGCGCATCGTTTAGCATGCGGCCCCAGGATGGCTGCGGCGGCTGCGTGCCGAGGCCGAGATAGGATAGTGCGGCTTCCGCGAGAATCGCGAGCGCGAACTGGATCGTCGCCTGCACGATCAGGATCGACAGGATGTTGGGCAGCACGTGCTCGATGGTGATGCGGAATTTTCCCTTCCCCGACGCTCGCGCGGCCAGCACGAATTCGCGCGCCCAGATCGCGTTGGCCGAGCCGCGCGTCAGCCGGGTCAATGTCGGGATCTGGAAGATGCCGATCGCGACGATCGAGGTCACCATGCCCGGCCCCACGACCGCGGCGAGCATGATCGCGGAGAGCACGGCCGGAAAGGCGAAGGTGAAGTCGGAGAAGCGCATGATGATCTCTTCGGTCCAGCCGCGCCGCGCCGAGGCGATCAGGCCGAGACAAACGCCGAAGGTGAGACCTATGCTGACCGCGATGATGCCGACCATGATGGTGGAGCGGGCGCCGGCGAGCAGCAGCGAGACGATGTCGCGGCCGAAGGAATCGGTGCCGAGCCAGTGCGCCGCCGATGGCGGCCGGAGCTTCGAGGCGATGTCGATCTCGTAGGGCGACCAGGGCGTCCAGACCAGCGACAGCAGCGCCGAGGCGAGCACCAGCAGGCTCAGCGCGCCGCCGAGGACAAAGCTGCGATGGCGCAGCGCACGGCGCCAGAACGTGCGCGCGGGCAGCGGACGCGTGGCGACTGCTGCGTCAATCGGGGTGGTCAGCGGCGCGCTCACAGGTCGTGAACCTTGATGCGGGGATCGATGAAGGCATAGAGCACGTCGACCACGAAATTGACGATAACGACCATGGTTGCCAGCAGCATCACGCAATTGCGCACCACGATCAGGTCGCGGTTGGCGATCGACTGGAAGATCAGGCGGCCGAGGCCCGGCAGGTAGAACACGTTCTCGATCACGATTGTGCCGGCGAGCAGATTGGCGAATTGCAGGCCCATCACCGTCATCACGGGGATCATGGCGTTGCGCAGCACGTGGCGCCACAGCACCTCGCGTTTGCCGAGCCCCTTCGCCCGCGCCGTCCGCACGAAATCCTCGCGCAGCACTTCGAGCACGGCCGAGCGCGTGACGCGGGCGAGGATCGCGGCCTGCACCACCGCGAGCGAGATCGCCGGAAGCAGCAGCGACTTGACCCCCAGCCAGATGCCGTCCTCCCAGCCGGCGAAGCCGCCCGCCGAGAGCCATTGCAGCCGCACCGAGAACAACAGGACCAGCAGGATCGCGAACCAGAAGTTCGGCAGCGCGATGCCGACCTGAGTCAGCGACATCACGCCGACATCGCCGAGCTTGTTGTGGTTGGCGGCGGTGTAGATGCCGGCCGAGAGCGCCAGCGTCACCGTGATCGACATGGCCATGATCGCGAGCGGAATGGTCAGCACCAGCCGCTCCGCGATCAGGCTGGCGACCGGCGTGCCGTAGACATAGGAGTTGCCGAGATCGCCGACGAGCAGGCCCTTGATCCATTGCAGGTAGCGAACCGCCAGCGGCTGGTCGAGCCCGAGCTTGACGGTGAGCGCGCGGACCGCGTCGGCCGAGGCATCGGCGCCCATCAGCATCTGCGCGGCGTTGCCGGGAAGCGCATCCAGCACCAGGAAGATGATCAGCGACGCGCCGACCAGCGTCGCCAGCAAGGTCAAGACACGTCGGAGGACAAATACGCTCATGCGCGCCCGGTTTCGAAGCTCATCCGCGGCACGATCAACATGTCCGGACGGCGGACGCAAGTCCTTTGCGCGCAAGTGCTTTGCTGCATGCGCATGTCGTTATTCCGGCCAGCGGGACAGAAGGTCGACGGAGGCCTCGAACAGCGTGCTGACGCGGAGCAATTCCGCATCAGCCCGGAAGCGGCCGACGAGCTGAAGCGCGATCGGCAGGCCGTCGCGGCCGAAGCCTGAGGGAAGGCTGACGGCGGGATGCCCGGTCATGTTGAACGGCATGGTCCAGGGGAACCAGTGCGGCCGGACGCTGTCGAAATGCCGACCGTCGATCTCGATGGTGCCGAACAGATCCTGCTTGATCGGCAGCGCGGAGCGCGTGAGCGTCGGCATCGCCAGGAAGTGGCCGCGCGCAAGCAGGGATTGCACGCGGCGGAACAGCGCGGTGCGCGCGAACATCGCCTCCTGGTAGTCAACGCCGCTGACCTCGGTGGCAAGCGCGAGCTGCTTGAGGAAGGCCTCGCTCAGCTCGTCCTTGTGCTCGGCCGCGAGTTTTGCAAAGCGCGTGCGCCAGACGGTGTGGTTGATGGCGCGCCAGATCGGCTCGATGTCGAAACCCTCGCCGGAGAATTCCTCGAGCTCGGCGCCGAGCCCGGCCAGCCGGTCGAGGCTCGCCCTGAAGCTGGCCGCGACCTCGGCGGACACCGGACGGCCCGGCGGCGTCAGGCAGTACAGGATCCTCAGCCCGCGCAGATCGCCGCGCGGGGCGGCGGTGCCGACGAAGTCGGATACGGGAACGCCGATCGACCAGGGATCGCAGGGGTCCTCGCCCGCCATCGCCTGCATCATCAGCGCGGTATCGGCGACGGTGCGCGTCGTCGGCGTGACATAGGTCTGGTTGCCGAACACATCCAGCGCCTGGCTGTGCGGGATGATTCCGTTGCTCTGCTTCAGGCCGACCACGCCGTTGCAGGCGGCGGGGATCCGCGTCGAGCCGCCACCGTCGGTCGCGACCGCGAGCGGCGCGATGCCGCTGGCCACAGCAACCGCCGCGCCGCCGCTGGAGCCGCCGGAGGAGCGGCAGGCATCCCACGCATTGCGGGTGCGGCCGAACAGCGGCGAATCCGTCAGGCACTTGCTCCCGAATTCCGGCGTCGTGGTCTTGCCGATCAGGATCGCACCCTCGCTGCGCAGCCGCGCGACCGCCACCGCGTCCTCAACAGGCACATTGTCCTTGTAGGGAACGGCGCCGAAGGTGGTCTTCACCCCCTTGGTGTTGACGATGTCCTTGACGGTGTAGGGGATGCCGTGCAGCAGGCCGAGCGGCTCGCCGGCCATGACCCTGCGCTCGGCGGCGCGCGCGGCCGCCATCGCCTCGTCGCCGCAGATCGTGATGAAGCAGTTCAACTGGGGCTGGAGCGCCTCGGCGCGCGCGAGCACGGCCCGGGTGATCTCGACGGGCGAGATCCGCTTGTCGGCGATGAGGCCGCGCAGTTCGGTTGCGGACAGCAGGCAGGGATCGCCGTTCATCGTCACATCACGCTCCGAAGCCGGCCACCGTTGGCCAAGGCATTAGACAAGCCATTGACAGCCAGAATGACAGTTTTGTTAACTCGCCGTCCAATACGATTTTGGTCGCCAACCCATACGTTTTCGGTATGCCAATGGATCTTCGTCGGCTCCGCTATTTCGTCGCCGTCGCCGAGGCACGCAGCGTCGGCAAGGCCGCCGAGCGGCTGCGCATGGCGCAGCCGCCGCTCTCGGTCCAGATCCGCAAGCTGGAGGCCGAGGTCGGCGCGCCGCTGTTCCGCCGCGGCACCCGCGGCATGGACCTGACCGAGGCGGGCCAGGCGCTGCTGGTGCGCGCCAGCGAGGCGCTGGCGCTGGCGTCCGACGGCATCGAGGCCGCCCGCGCGGTCGCATCCGGCAAGCGCGGGCGGCTGTCGGTCGGCTACATGTTCGTGCTGGCCAATGCGATCCTGCCGCGGCTGATCCCCGAGCTGCGCCGCTCGGTTCCCGGTGTCGACCTCGACTTCGCCGAGCTCAGCGCATCGACACGCGAGGCGCGGGTGCTCGATCGCAGCGTCACGGTCGCGCTGTGCATGCCGGCCATCAACCATCCCGAGATCCAGGTGGCGCGGATCGGTGCACAGCGCTTCATGCTGGCGATGCCGACCAGCTCGCCGCTCGCCCGCCTGGGCTCCGTGCCGATGGCCCGGTTGCACGGACGTCCGCTGATCGCGCTGCCGCATCCGGACCATGGTCCCGCATCGTCCGCCGTGGTCCCCCTGCTGCGCCGGCACCAGGTGGTGATGCCGATCGCGAGCCGCGTGGAGACGGTGCATTCGGCGATGAGCCTGGTGCTGGCGGGCGAAGGCCTCGCGATCCTGCCGGCCTGCGCGCAGCTCGGCGCCCCGCGCGGCATCGTGTTCAGGCCGCTCCGCGATGCCACCGACTCCCTCGACATCGCGGTGTGCTGGCGGCGGGATTCGCAGAGCCCGCTGATCGGAACCTTCATCAAATGCGCCGAGAAGGCCGTCGCGCGGATGTGACGCGGCGCTACGGGCTCCAGGTGATCTCGTGGCTCCAGGGCGGATCGGCGCCCGGGCGGGTGCAGGTCAGGCCGGCGCAATTGGCGGCAAAGGACAGCGCGCGGCGGAGCTCGTCGGCATTGATGACTTTCAGCTGCTGCCGCGCCAGACGTCCCTGCTTGTGCAGGGCGAACAGCAGCGCCGCCTGAAAACTATCGCCGGCGCCGATGGTGTCGGCGACCGCGACCTTGGGCGCGGTGACCTCGATCTGCCCTGCTCCCGCGTGCCACGCGATCGCGCCGTTGTTGCCACGGGTGATGACGACGAGGCTCGTGCCCTGCCCGAGCAGCGTGCTCGCGCGCTGTTGATAGGGCTCGTCGCCGAAGAGATAGGCGAAGTCGACGTCCGACATCTTGATGAGATCGGCGCTATGCGCGAACTCGGCCATGCGGGCGAGATAGGCCGGCTTGTCCTTGACGAGGTTGGGGCGGCAGTTCGGATCGAACGAGATGGTCGACGACATCCGCGCGTCCGCGATCAGGGCTTTCGTTTCGGCGGCGCCCGGGTCGTTGACCAGCGTGGTCGAGCCGACATGGAGGACTTCGACCGTATCGAAGGGAATGGACCCGCGCCGGTAGGTCCAGTTCCGTGTCGCCGTCTCGGCATCGTAGAAGGCGTAATGCGACTCGCCCGCGACGATGCGCACGAAAGCGAGCGTGGTCTGGTGATCGCTGCGGGTGGCAAGGCCGAGCTCGACATGCGAGGCGGTTGCGTGATCGGCGATCATGCGGCCGAACAGGTCGGTCGAGATGCCGCCGACGAAGCCGGTCGGTGCGCCCAGCCGCGCCATGCCGATCGCGACGTTGAGGCAGGAGCCGCCGACCGCGGGCATCACCGCCTCGCGTCCATCGGCGTTTCGCGTCGGCACGAAATCGATCAGCGCATCGCCGCTAGCAATCAGCATTCGTTTCAACCCCGAATTCAGTCCTTTGCGATGTCGCGCATCGCGGCACGGCTGCCGCGATCGACCTCGCGCAGCAACTTGTACACCTCGCGCTTGCGGGCGTGAAACGCGGCCATATCAGGCGCGGTCGGCTCGCTCTTGCGTCCCAGCGCCGACATCTTTGCCATGGTCTCGCCGATCGAGGCACAGGCGCCGCCGGCCACCGCCCCGAGCATCGCGGCGCCGAGCAGCACCGGCTCCCTGGTCTGCGGCAGCGCGACGGTGAGGCCTGTGGTGTCGGCCATGATCTGGCGCACCAGCGGACTGCGGCTGGCGCCGCCGCCCATGATCATGATGCTGGAGCGGACGCCATGCGCGGCAAAGGCCTCGATCACCTCGGCAAGCCCGTAAGCGAGCCCGCAAAGGCCGGCGACGAACAGCCGCTCCATAGAGGCGACATCGGTGTCGAGATCGAGGCCCGCGATCACCGCGCGCGTATCGGGGTCAGCGTAAGGCGAGCGGTTGCCGATGAATTCGGGCAGGACGTGGACATCGCGGGCGAGCAGCGCGGCGCGGCTGGCATCGCCGGCGCGCGCGATGATGCGGCGCTCGAGGAAGTCGATGAGGTCGAGGCCCTTGTTGCGCGCAGCCGCGCTCGCCTCGGCAAAGCCCGGATGCGATTTGAGGAGGTGGTCGATCGCCGCGCCCGCCGCCGACTGCCCGCCCTCGTTCAGCCAGAAGTCCGGCACCATGCCGGAATAATAAGGCCCCCACACGCCCGGCACGAAGCACGGCTCCTTCGTCGTCGCCATGATGCAGGCCGACGTTCCCATGATGTAGGCGAGGCGGTCGCTGACATCGGTCGTTCCGCCCGAGCCGTCGCGACCGCCGATCGCGCCGATGCCGCCGGCATGCGCGTCGATCAGGGATGCGCCGACCGGCGTTCCTGGCGACAGGCCGAGCTCAGCGGCGGCCGTGCGGGTGAGGCCTGCGCCGAGCCGGGTGCCCGGCGCGACGATCTCGGTGCCGATGCGGGCGTATTTCTCGCTGACGAAGTCGGACAGCCCGATGCGCTTGAAGAATTGCGCGCTCCAGCCGCCACCGTCATGGGCGAGATAGTTCCACTTGCAGGTGACGGTGCAGGTCGAGCGTTGCAGCGAGCCGGTCGCGCGCCAGGTCAGGTAGTCTGCCAGATCGAAGAAGTGGCCTGCGGCATCGAAGCTCGCGCGCAGATGGCGCTTCAGCCACAACAGTTTTGGCATCTCCATCTCGGGCGAGATCGAGCCGCCGACATAGCGCAGCACCGCATCCTCGGTCTCGTTGATCAGCCGCGCCTCGGCGGTGGCGCGATGGTCCATCCAGACGATGACGTTGCGCTGCGCCTCGCCTGAGGCGCTGACGGTGAGCGGCTCGCCCTGGCGGTCGAGCACCACGAGGGAACAGGTGGCGTCGAAGCCGATGCCGCCGACGCTGTCGGGCGCAATGGCAGCTTCCGCCATCGCCGCCCGCACGGATTTTGCGCAGGCCTCCCAGATGTCCCGGGATGACTGCTCGACGATATCGCCGGCCTCATGCCAGATCCTGATCGGGTGCCGCGCCGTCGCCAGCAGCGTGCCGGCCTCGTCGAACACCCCTGCCCGCGTGCTGGTGGTCCCCACGTCGACGCCGATATACGCTCGCGGCATTGTCGCTCCTGGTCGCTCTCGTCAGTTTTGACGGCAAGCCTACCAGCAAGTGTAGCCGCCATCCACCAGCACGATGCTGCCGGTCATCAGGCTCGCGGCTTCCGAGGAGAGGAACAGCACGACGGAGGCGATCTCCTCGACCTGCCCCATCCGCGCCATCGGGGTTCCGCCGATCCAGGCGTCGTACATTTTGGGATTGCTCTTCACGAAGGCGTTGAGCGGCGTCTCGATATAGGTCGGCGCCACCGCGTTGACGCGGATGCCGCGCGCGCCCCATTCGGCGGCGAGCGACTTGGTCAGATGGTGCACACCGGCCTTCGACGCATTGTAGAAGCACTGCTCCTGCGGCTTGTTGACGATGAAGCCTGACATCGAGCCGACATTGACGATGGCGCCGCTTTGCGCCTTCAGCATGTGCTTGCCGAACTCGCGGCAGCACCAGAAGGTGCCGTTGAGGTTGACGTCGATGACGTTGAGCCAATGCTCGTCGGTCACGGTCTCCGCCGGCGTCTCGCTGCGGGCGATGCCGGCATTGTTGACGAGGATGTCGACCCTGCCGTGGCGGGCGACGAGGTCATTAGCGACCTCGGCGACGCGCCTGGTATCGGTCACGTCCATGATCGCGGTCTCGGCGTCAAACCCCTTGGCTTTCAAGCTGGCCTTGGCGCTGTCGGCGACCTTGCTGTCGCGGTCGCCGATGACGACCCTGGCGCCGGCTTCGGCGAGCGCCTCGGCGCAGGCCAGCCCAATGCCCTGCCCGCCGCCGGTGATGAACGCGGTCTTGCCGTTCAGCTTGAATTTTTCCAGGTACATGTTGGTCTTTCCGTTCTTTGCCGTTTCTTGTCAGCCGCGAAGCGCGTTGCCGCTCGCATCGAAGCGGTGGATCCGCGCGGGGTCCGGCACCAGCGACACGTGATCGCCGGCATGCAGGCTCAATTCGCCGATGTAGCGCGCGGTCAGCATGCCGAGCGGACCGGCATCGACGTAGAGAAAGGTGTCGCTGCCGAGATGCTCGGCGACCGCGATCGTCCCCTGCCAGCCGCCGGCGCCGTCGCGCTCGATCCTGAGGTGCTCCGGCCGCACGCCGATCGTGGCCGCGCCCTGCTGCCTGGCGAGTTCGCCGGTGACGAAGTTCATCTTGGGCGAGCCGATGAAGCCGGCGACGAAGAGATTGGCAGGCTTCTCGTAAAGCTCCAGCGGCGAGCCGTATTGCTCGATCTTGCCGCCGTTGAGCACGACGATCTTGTCGGCCATGGTCATGGCCTCGACCTGGTCATGGGTGACGTAGATCGCGGTGGTGCCGAGCTGCTTCTGGAGCCGCGTCACCTCGATGCGCATCTGCACGCGGAGCGCGGCATCCAGGTTCGACAGCGGCTCGTCGAACAGGAACGCCTTGGGCTCGCGCACGATGGCGCGGCCGATCGCGACGCGCTGGCGCTGGCCGCCGGAAAGCTCGCGCGGCTTGCGGTCGAGGTAGGGCGTGAGGTTCAGCGTCGCGGCGGCGGCCTCGACCTTGCGGTTGATCTCGTCCTTGGGGAGCCCCGCCATCTTCAGGCCGAAGCCGATATTGCCGCGCACGCTCATGTGCGGATAGAGCGCGTAGGACTGGAACACCATGGATAACCCGCGCTTGGCGGGCGGCGTGTCGACGACGTTCTTGCCGTCGATCAGGATCTTGCCGCCGGAGACGTCCTCGAGGCCGGCGATCAGCCGCAACAGCGTGGTCTTGCCGCAGCCGGAGGGACCGACGAACACCACGAAGGAGCCGTCGGCAATGTCGAGATCTGCGCCCTTGATGATGTGCACGGGGCCGAAGGATTTCTGCACGTCCTGAAGTGTGATCTGACCCATGATCCGGCAGCCCCTCTACTTCACCGCGCCGAAGGTCAGCCCGCGCACGAGCTGCTTCTGGCTGAACCAACCGAGGACGAGAATGGGCGCGATCGCCAGCGTCGAGGCCGCCGACAGCTTTGCCCAGAACAGCCCTTCCGGGCTCGAATAGGAGGCGATGAACGTGGTGAGCGGCGCGGCGTTCGAGGTCGACAGGTTCAGCGTCCAGAACGCCTCGTTCCAGGCCAGAATCAGATTGAGCAGCAGGGTCGATGCCAGACCCGGGATCGCCATCGGCGTCAGCACGTAGACCAGCTCGCGGCCGATGGTGGCGCCATCCATGCGCGCGGCTTCGAGGATGTCGCGCGGGATCTCCTTGAAATAGGTGAACAGCATCCAGATCACGATCGGCAGATTGCCGAGGCACAGGATGAAGACGAGGCCGATGCGGGAATCGAGCAGGCCGAAGGTCTTGTAGATCAGGTAGATCGGCACCAGCACGCCGACCGGCGGCATCATCTTGGTCGAGAGCATCCAGAGCAGGATGTCCTTGGTGCGCTTGGTCGGCGCGAACGCCATCGACCAGGCCGCCGGGATGGCGATCAAGAGCGCAATGAGCGTCGAGCCGCCGGCGATGATGACCGAGTTCATGGCGTGGTGCAGATAGTCGCTCCGCTCCTGCACGGTCGCGTAATTTTCCGTGGTCCAGTGGAAGAACAGGAAGGACGGCGGAATGGCGAAGGCCTCGAGCTCGGTCTTGAAGCTTGCCAGCACCATCCAGAGGATCGGGAAGAAGATCAGGAAGCCGAAGAACCACGCCCCGATCGTCGAGATCACCACCCGCTGCGTCGTTGCCATCCGCGCCATGCTTCAAGCCTCCAAATTGCGGCCGACGATGCGGACGAGGAAGAAGGCGACGACATTGGCGATCACCACCGCGACGAGGCCGCCGGCGGAGGCGCTGCCGACGTCGAACTGGATCAGTGCCTGCGAGTAGATCAGGAAAGCGATGTTGGTGGTCTGCAGGCCCGGCCCGCCGCCGGTGGTGACGAAGATCTCGGCGAACACCGTGAGCAGGAAAATGGTCTCGATCAGGATCACCACGGTGATGGGACGCGCCAGATGCGGCAGCGTGATGTAGATGAAGGCCGAGACGGCGCTCGCGCCATCCATTTCGGCGGCCTCCTTCTGCTCCTCGTCGAGCGATTGCAGCGCGGTCAGCAGGATGAGCGTCGCGAACGGCAGCCATTGCCAGGCGACGATCAGGATCACCGCGAACAGCGGCACGTCGTTGAACCAGTCGATCGGCGTCAATCCGACCAGCTTGGCGAGCCAGGCGAACAGCCCGGAGACCGGGTGCATCAACAGGTTCTTCCAGACCAGCGCGCTCACCGTCGGCATCACGAAGAACGGCGCGATCACCATCAACCGCACGATGTTGCGGCCGATCACGGGCTGGTCCATCAGCAACGCCAGCGGAATGCCGAGCAGAATGGTCATGGCCAGCACCGAGCCGACCAGCACCAGCGTGTTCTGGAGCGACGCGAGGAAAGCGGGATCGGTGAGGAAGTAGCGGAAGTTTTCCAGCCCGACAAACTCTTCCGAGCCGGGATCGAGCAGGCTGTAGTGCAGCGTCGAGAAATAGATCGTCAGCGCGAGCGGGACGATCATCCAGATGAAGAGCAGCCCGACGGCCGGGGTCAGGAGCGCGCGCGCCAGAAACTGCGTCTGCCGGGTTGCCATCCCTGACTTCTCCGCTTGCCGAAAGAAGGCGGCCATCCATCCGGGGCTGGACTGGAGGATGGCCGCCAGTTTGAGCTCAGGAGGGAGAGCTCGGGTTCACTTGATGTAACCGGCGCGCTTCATCTCGCGCTCGGTCACGGATTGCGCCGCGGTGAGCGCGGCATCGACCGTCATCGAGCCCGAAAGCGCCGCCGAGAACTGCTGGCCCACCTGGGTGCCGATGCCCTGGAACTCGGGGATCGCGGCATATTGCACGCCCACGTAAGGCACCGGCTTCACCGTCGGCTTGTTCGGATCGGCGGCGTCGATCGAGGCCAGCGTCAATTTGGCGAAGGGCGCGACCTTCAGGTATTCAGGGTTCTGGTAGAGCGAGGTGCGGGTGCCCGGCGGCACGTTCGCCCAGCCCTCCTTCGAGGCCACAAGTTTCGTGTAGTCCTTGCTCGTTGCCCAGGCGATGAACTTTTCGGCCGCTTCCGCCTTCTTCGAGCCGGCGGGGATCGCCAGATTCCAGGCCCACAGCCAGTTGGCGTTCTTGCCGAGCCCGGTGTTGGGCGCGAGCGCAAAGCCGACCTTGTCGGCGACCTTGGAGTCCTTGGGATTGGTGACGAAGGACGCCGCCACCGTCGCGTCGATCCACATCGCGCATTTGCCGGCGTTGAACAGTGCCAGGTTCTCGTTGAAGCCGTTGGAGCTCGCGCCGGGAGGGCCGGCGTCCTTCATCAGGTTCACATAGGTCGTGAGCGTCGTCTTCCATTCCGGCGTATTGAACTGCGGCACCCACTTCTCGTCGAACCAGCGCGCACCGTAGGAATTGGCCATCGCGGAGAGGAACGCCATGTTCTCGCCCCAGCCGGCTTTGCCGCGCAGGCAGATGCCATAGACGCCCGCGTTCTTGTCGGTCAGCTTCTTGGCGGCGTCGATCACGAAATCCCAGGTCGGCTTCTCCGGCATCTTCAGGCCGGCCTTGTCGAACAGGTCGGTGCGGTACATCACCATCGAGCTCTCGCCGTAGAACGGCGCGGCATAGAGCTTGCCGTCGGTGGAGACCGCGTCCTTGATCCTGGGCAGCAGGTCGGCGACGTCGTAATCGGCACCGAGATTGGCGAGCGGCACCAGCCAGCCCTTCTTGGCCCAGATCGGCACCTCATAGGTGCCGATGGTGAGCACGTCGAACTGACCGCCCTTGGTGGCGATGTCGGTGGTGACGCGCTGGCGCAGCACGTTCTCCTCCAGCGTCACCCATTTCACAGTGATATCGGGGTTCTTCTTGGTGAATTCACCGGTCAGCCCCTGCATGCGGATCATGTCGCCGTTGTTGACGGTGGCGATCGTCAGGGTGGTTTCGGCCATCGCGGGGATGGCCAGCAGGACGGACGCGCCGCAGACGGCGCCGAGGACGTGTTTCACGGTGACCTCCCTCAAACTCGCGTTTTGAGCATATGCCCACGCGTTGGGCGTATGTTCGGATGAGGGATACCGCTTGTCAAGCAGGCGCGCGGGTGTTTCGGCAACTTATGAGTGCTGCGATGCGGGAGGGCGGGCTGTTGCGCACCCTCCCCTGTCATGCCCCGCGCAGGCGGGGCATCCAGTACGCCGTGCTGTCTGTTGGTTTGCCCCAAGTGAGGCCGCGGCGTACTGGATCATCCGCCTCCGCGGATGATGACAGTGTTGTGCGGGGAAAGACCTTCCGCCTCGCAAGGATGCTGACGTGCTGGCTCGCCTCAGCGCTCCAGGATCGCCCTTGCCGTCGCCTCGTCGGTGATCAGGCCGTTGATCAGCCCTCCGCTCAAGGCCGCCGCGATCGCCGGGACCTTGGCGGCGCCGACCGCGGCGCCAATGGTCGTGGTCTTCGCCGGAACTTCCGGCGGAATGCTGGTGAGGCGCTTGTTGGTGCCGGCCTTGAGCAGGCGGCCCTTGGCGTCATAGGCCCAGCCGGTGATCTCGCCGATCGCCCCCTGCCGCATCATCTCGAACAGTTCGTCGCGGGTGACGAAGCCGTCGATATGGACCTGCGCCTTCTGGTCCATCTGACCGATGCCGACGAGGCGCAGATCCGCCTTGGCCGCGACCGCCTTCACCTTGGCGATCGGCTCGATGCGCACCATCCTGTTGCGCTCGTCCTCCGACGACATGAGGAACGGCAGCGGCATCGGGTAGTGCCGCGCCCCGGTGCGGTCGGCGAGCCGCCCGACGGTGTCGTAGAAGCTCGCCGAACCGTCGGCGGAGATGTTGCCGACCAGCGAAACGATCTGGTGATTGGGCCGGTCGATCGGCGTGACGCGCTCGACCGCGGCGCGCACCGCCCGCCCGGTGCCGAGCGCGACGATGACGGGCGTTTCGGAGCGCAGCGTGGAATCGAGCAGGTTGGCGCAGCGCTCGGCAATGCCGGCGGTCGCCTGCGGCGCGGCGGGATCTTCTGGCACCACCTCGCAATGGACGAGATCGAACCGCTCCTTCAGACGCGCCGCCAATTCCATGCAGGCGGCGATGGGATGTTCGAGCCGGAAGGTGATCAGCCGCTCGGCAAGGCAGAGCGAGACCAGCCGCTGCGCCGAGGCGCGCGAGACCTGGAGCATTTTTGCGATCTCGTCCTGGGTGTGGCCGGCAATGAAATAGAGCCAGCCGGCCCGCGCGGCGTCGTCGAGTCTCGACTTGTCGTTCTCGGCGGCCATGCGGGCTCACATCTCCCAGAAATCGCTCATGCGCGCGAAGACCCGATCGGCCCCGGCGGCGGACAATATAGCCCGGCCGTCGCGGGCGCGATAATGGCTGCCGCCGACAAATCCCCATACGGTCATGCCGGCCGCCCTGCCGGCCTGCACACCGCTGACGCTGTCCTCGATCACCAGCGTGCGCGCGGGCTCCGCGCCCATCTGCGCCGCCGCGTGAAGAAAGAGATCCGGCGCCGGCTTGCCGTGCCTGACCATCTGCGCTGTGTAGAGCCGCGCGCCGAAATGCGCCCGAAGGCCGGTGACATCGAGCGAGAGCGAGACACGGTCGATGTCGCTGGACGAGGCCACGCAGAACGGCGCGGCGAGCCCGGAGATCACCGCCCCTACCCCGGGGATCGGCTCGAGCGAAGCAGAGAACGTCTCCAGCACACGCGACTTCAATCGCGGCAGGAAGCCATCCGGCACGACCTGCCCGAGATCACGGTAGTGCTGCTCGATCGCCCTGGTGCTGCGCCCGAGAAACAGCTCGAGCGCCTGCTCCTCGCTGAGCGCGAGGCCGAATTCGGCCAGCACCTCCGACAAGCACCGGCAGCTCAAGAGCTCGCTATCGACGAGCACGCCGTCACAATCGAAGATGATGAGATCGGGTTTTGGCCGGCCTTGGTCCATTCGGACATTCGATCATATACTCACCGCATGAGCAATAGCTCAGGCAAGAACGCGGTGCCGCGGCGTTCCCGCCTCAATGCGCCACCTGCCGGTAGATCGCCGGCAGCGCCGCAGGCAATCGCTTGATGTTGCCGACGATCGCATAGCCGCCGCGCCCGAACAGCGTTGGAAAATAGGATTGCGCGGTCGCGTCGACCGTCACGCCGAAGACGGCGATGCCGAGCCGGCGCGCTTCCTGCACGGACTTCCTGGTGTCCTCGACCGCAAAGCGCCCCTCGTAGTGATCGACGTCGTTCGGCTTGCCGTCGGTGAGGACGAGCAGCAGCTTCTTGCGCTGCGGCTGGCGCGCCAGCTCGGCCGAGGCGTGGCGCACTGCGGCGCCGATCCGCGTATAATAACCGGGCTTGAGCGCGCCGATCCGGCGCTCGACCAGTCCGCTCATCGGCTCGCCGAACGCCTTGATCGTTTCGAGCCGCACCCAGGACCGCCGGCGCGAGGTGAAGGTCAGGATGCTGTGGTGGTCGCCGCAGGCCGACAGCCCGTGTGCGAGCACGAGCAACGCCTCCTTCTCGACGTCGAGCACGCGGTAGCCGTCAACCCAGGCATCCGTCGAGAGTGAGACGTCCGCGAGCAGCGTGACGGCGAGATCGTGCCCCTGCGGCCGCATTGCCATGTGGACGCGATCAAGACCCGCGCCATTGCCGCCGGCGCGAAGATCGCACCGCGCGCGCACGAGCGCATCAAGATCGAGATCGTGTCCGTCGGCCTGCGCACGCATCAATTCGTGGCGCGGCCGCAGGATCTCGAAGCGGCGGCGCACCTGGCGGATGTGGCGGCGCATGGTCTCGTCCGGCGTCCAGCTCTCACCTCGCTCGGAGGCCGCGCCGGCGAGCACGCGGCAATGATCGGACAGATAGGAGCTGCTGCGATAATCCCATTCGGGATAGGTCAAATCCGCGTTCAGGCGCGAGGCGTCGAGGGCTTCCGGCGGCAGGTCGAGATCGAATTTGAAGCGGCTCGCCGGCTTGCCGCTGCGGCGGCTGAGCGTGATCTCCTCGAGATCGTCGGCCGCCTTCTGTGCGTCTTCGTCATCGCTGTCGTCGGCCGGGCGATCGACATTGACCATTTCGGCCATCGCGAGGATCTTTTCGAAGCGGTTGAGCACGAAGGGATCGCTGCGATTGGCGCCGTCCTCGCGCTCGCGGACGGCGAAACGCTTGCGATTGTCCTGGGCTGCGGGCTCCGCGCCATCAGCGCACTCGTCCTCGCCGGCATGCGCGGGCGACAGCTCGCGCGTCCAGCAATCGCCCCAGAGCGGGCACGGCAGGATCGAATGATAGCCCGGCGGCGCCTTGTCCGGCAGCGGCTCCGTTCCCATCATCGCCGGCCATAATTTGCCCGCGGGCGCAGGTCCCGCTCCGAGCAGGGCGAGAACGATCTGCTCGATCTCCTGCTCGATGCGCGGTAACGGACGCCGCGGCCGGGCCGCGGCGGTTGCCGCGGCAAGCTGCGCGTAATCGGCGACGAGCCCGGGAAACTGCGTGAGCACAAAGACCGCCGTTTCGGCGGCGCGGCGCAGCACCAGCAGATCGCGCCTAAGCGGATCGGCCTCCACAATCGTCTCGATCGGCGCGACCGCGAACCATGCCGCGAGCCAGCGATAGAGGCATGCGTTGAGCTCGCGGTCGGGAAAGATCGCGATGCGATCGGGCAGGAAGATGGTTGCGGCGTCGCGGCCCGGCTGCTCGAGACGCTCGTCGCCGAGGCCGATGCGTTGCCGCCAGCCGAGCCGGTGCCCGGACTTGCGGGCGCCGGCGCTTGCGATCTGCACGCCGGCCTCGCCGCCGAGCGCGCGGAACATCACCGCGATCCGGTCCCTCACCTCGGTGAGCGACACCGCGTGATCGGCGTGAACCGGATAGCTCGCGGTGCCGCCGACCATCCGGTGCCAGGCACGGCCGACCGTTTCCTCCAGTTCGAGGAAGTCGAGCATGGGCCCGTCCTCACCCGATCACGGCGCGCGCGACGTCGAGCAGCGCGGCCTTGACGTCGGAATCGTCGGTCAAGGGCTCGATCATGCCGGCCAGCACGGCGTCGGCGATCGGCGTGCCCGCGGCGATCAGGGTCGCGCAATAGACGACGAGGCGCGTCGAGACGCCCTCCTCCAGATCGTGCCCCCTAAGTGCGCGCAGCCGCCCGGCCAGCGCAACCAGCGGCCGCACGCGATCCGGCGGCAGCCCGCTCTCGGCGGACACCACCGCGACCTCCTGCTCTGGGGCTAAGAAGCCGAACTCGATGGCGACGAAGCGCTGCCGCGTCGAGGGCTTCAGTGCCTTGAGCAGCGTCTGGTAACCGGGATTGTAGGACACGACGAGCATGAAGCTCTTCGGTGCCGCCAGCTCCTCGCCGGTGCGCTCCAGCGGCAGGATGCGGCGATCGTCGGTGAGCGGATGCAGCACCACGGTGACGTCCTTGCGCGCTTCCACCACCTCGTCGAGATAGCAGATGCCGCCCTCGCGCACCGCGCGCGTCAGCGGACCGTCGGTCCATACGGTGTCGCCGCCCTTCAATAGATAGCGGCCGGTGAGATCGGCGGCGGTGAGATCGTCGTGGCAGGCCACGGTGTGGAGCGGCAGTCCGAGCCGTGCCGCCATATGCGCGACGAAGCGCGTCTTGCCGCAACCGGTCGGCCCCTTGAGCAGGACCGGAAGCTGATGACGCCAGGCGTGCTCGAACAGCGCGCATTCATTGCCGGTTGCGACATAGGCCGGCAACGCGGGCGCCGAGGTCACCGTGTGAAGGGCAGGTTTCATGATGTCTCTCCGGACTTTCCAGGAAGCAGGCGGCCGCGGCGAACCGCGGCCGCCATTTGCGTTTACTCAGCCGGCTGCAGCGCGGCGGGCACGGTCGCCTGCTTCTCGCGGCCCGGCACCAGCACCGCCCAGACGAACATCAGCGCGGAGATCGCGACGAACACGCCGGAACCGAGCCGGACCCAGTAGAACATCGCGAGCTGGTCCTGCACGTCCATGTAGCTCTGGCCGAGCACGCGCTGGAGGTGGACCTGGACCACGCCGGCGAAGGTCAGCGCAAAGGTCATGGTCATCATGGCCGTGCACATGATCCAGAAGCTCGTCATGCTGAGCCACTGGTTGTATGGCGCGCGTCCCTTCAGCTGCGGGATCGCATAGGCCATCACCGACAGGTTCAGCATCACATAGGCGCCGAAGAAGGCGAGATGGCCGTGCGCGGCGGTGACCTGGGTGCCGTGGGTGTAGTAGTTCACCGAGGACAGCGTGTGCAGGAAGCCCCAGACGCCGGCACCGAGGAACGCCATCACCGAGCAGCCGACCGACCACAGCAGCGCGGCGCGGTTCGGATGCTTGCGGCCGGCCTTCCAGGTCATCTGCACGGTGAAGATCACCATGGTGAAGAACGGCGCGACCTCGAGCGTCGAGAACAGCGAGCCGATCCACTGCCAGTAGCCGGGCGCGCCGATCCAGTAGAAGTGATGGCCGGTGCCGAGGATGCCCGAGAACAGGGCAAGGCCGATGATGACGTAGAGCCACTTCTCGACCACCTCGCGGTCGATGCCGTTGAGCTTGATCATCAGGTAGGCGAGCACGGAGGCCATGATCAGCTCCCAGACGCCTTCGACCCAGAGATGGACGACGTACCACCAGTACATCTTGTCGACGGCGAGGTTCGCCGGATTGTAGAACGCGAACAGGAAGAAGATCGCAACGCCCCACAGGCCGAACAGCAGGATGTTGGTCACCGTGGTCTTGCGGCCCTTGAGCGCCGTCATGGTCACGTTGAACAGGAACATCAGGCAGACCACGACGATGCCGACCTTGATGATGAAGGGTTGCTCGAGGAATTCGCGGCCCTCGTGGTAGTGGAAGAGATAGCCGACCACGGCGACGCCGGCCGCGCCGAAGAACATCCAGAACTGGATCTTCGCCAGCAGCGGGCTGTACAGCTCGGTCTCGGTCTCCTCCGGGAGCAGGAAGTAGGTCGCACCCATGAAGCCGATCAGCGACCATACGATCAGCGCGTTGGTATGGATCATCCTGACGATGTTGAACGGCAGGAGGGTCGACAGGGTGTTGGGCAGGACGTAGATGGTTCCGGCGAGCAGGCCGAACAGGACCTGGGCCAGGAACAGCGTCAGCGCGCCGTAGAAATACAGCATCGCGACTTTCTGGGTCTGATATTTCATCTCGGTTCTCTCTGTCTTGAAAGAGGATTAGCGGCGCTCAACCGGCCTTGTTCGGCGGCCAGTCCTGGCGCTTGATCGTGCTCACCCATTGCAGGAAGTCGGCAAGATCGTTGAGCTCCTGGTCGGTCAGGTTGAACTGCGGCATCTGCCGCCGGCCCTCGGCGCCCGACGGCTGCGACTGCATCCAGGCCTTCAGCGTCTCGCGCGCAGCGGCCGGATCTTCCTTGCCGCCCCAGCGATCCCAGACGTTGCCGACCTCGGGGGCGAAATAGGCGCCCTCACCGAGCAAGGTGTGGCAGTTGATGCAGGAGTTCTTCTCCCAGACATGCTTGCCGCGGGCGACCGACGACGTCAGCGTCGAAGCGTCGGTCGAGGTCGTGGCCATGTAGTAATGGCTGTGCGCCGTCAGCCCTATGAAGATGGCGAAGAAAAAAGCCGAGCCGCCGTAGAAGACGTTTCGAGCGGCCGACTTGGTCAGGCGTTCAGCCATTGCCAATCCTTTCCGGTTGATTCCTGTCGAGGTCCGATGCTGCGATTTATTGCCGCTTCGCGCGGCCGGTTCTTTGTCAGGGCGCAATGAGCGCGTCAGATCAGGGCGACGACGGCCGACACGGACCAGGCAAACAGCACGACGATGACGACCCAGGCGCTCACGAGGCCGCGCCAGAGCGCCGGCGCGGCGCGGAGATCGAGGAAATCGAGCACGATCCGGCGCCCCTTGAGCGCGGCGAAGGCCAGCAGCAGGGCGTTGCCGAGCAGCGGACGCGTCACAAGGGATGGCACCAGGACGGTCGCGAGCGCGAGGCCGATCAGCACGATCCATGTGAGGTCGAGACGATCCGGCATCATCAGCGCACCAGATACAGGATCGGAAACATGACGATCCAGAGCAGGTCGACCATGTGCCAGAAGGCGGCCCCCGTCTCGACGCCGATCACCTCTGCCCTCCGGGAAACCACGGCCAGGATCACGATGCCGAGGCCGACATGCAGGAGATGAAAGCCGGTGAGAAGGAAGTACAGCGTGAAGAACGGGCTGGTCTCCAGCCCGTTTCCCTGCGCGATCTCGCCGGCATATTCGAGCAGCTTGATCGCGATGAAGACGCCGCCAAGGGCCATGGCACCGAACAGCCAGCCGCGCGCGGCCTGCTTGCGTCGTGCCCGTGCGGCAGCCGTGCCGCGGGCCGCGGCCCAGCCGCTGGTCACCAGGACGATTGTGTTGAGCCCGGCGAGATGCGCATCGAGCGTGGCCTGTCCGGCCGCGAACATCGCGGGATGAATGGCGCGGGCGACGATGAAGGCGCCGAGGAACAGGCCGAACGCGGCCAGCTCGCTGAAGATCAGCACCCAGATCATGGGATCGCCGGGGAGATCCTCGAGGATGCCCCAGCCGGTTCCCTGTTGTTCGCAATCGGTTGCCGACATCTGCCTTCCGGATCAGGACACCGGACAGACTTAGCTGACCCGCCCCGATCCGAGTTTGTCGGCGGACAAACTGGTGGATTGCGCCGGCTTGTTTGCGCCGACGCAACGTCCACCCGCCCGGATCACGGTAGGAACCACCTCAGGATTTCAGGGAGCGGCGAGCAACGATATGAGCGACGCACAAATCGGGCTGATGACCGCGACCCCCATCATCATCGCGTTCGCCATCGCGCTCAGGCGCATGGGGGTACTGTCAACCGTGGCGACCGTCTCGGCGGTCAGCCTCTCCGTCGCCATCGCGGCGGTGCTGTTCACCACGCAGTAGCGGCTGCCGTAGGGTGGACGCGTGCCCACCACTTCTCGCGCGATCGTGGAAGGGTGGTAGGCACGGCGCTTACGCGCCTTTGCCGACCCTACAACAGTCCACTCACCGCCGCTGATTATACACGTCGATGCACACCGCTCCCAGCAGCACCAGGCCCTTGATGACCTGCTGATAGTCGATGCCGATGCCGAGGATGGACATGCCGTTGTTCATCACGCCCATGATCATGGCGCCGACCACGGCGCCGCCGACGCGGCCCACGCCGCCATAGGCCGAGGCGCCGCCGATGAAGCAGGCAGCGATGACGTCGAGCTCGAAGCCCAAGCCCGCCTTCGGCGTTGCGGTGTTGAGGCGCGCGGCGAAGACGAGGCCGGCGAGCGCGGCCAGCACGCCCATGTTGACGAAGGTGAGGAAGGTCAGCCGCTCGGTCTTGATGCCCGACAGGCTTGCCGCCTTGGCATTGCCGCCGACCGCGTAGATCTGCCGCCCGATCACGGTGCGACGGGTGACGAAGCCGTAGAGCGCGATCAGCGCGCCCATGATCACCAGCACGTTGGGCAGGCCACGATGCGAGGCGATCAGATAGGTGAAGTAGAGCACGGCGCAGGCCAGCAAAATGCTCTTGCCGAGAAAGAAGGCATAAGGCTCGACCTCGATGCCGTGCGACTGCTCGCGCGACCGGCCCTTGGCGCTGACATAGACGAGGCCGAGCGCGAGCACGGCGCCGATCAGCATGGAGGTCGGATGCAGCGTGCCGGCCTCGGGCAGTATCTCCGGAATGAAGCCCGAGGACAGTTTCTGGAAGGTCGCCGGGAACGGCCCGAGCGACTGGCCCTGCAACACCGCAAGCGCAAGACCCTTGAACACGAGCATGCCGGCCAGCGTCACGATGAAGGACGGGATCTTGAAATAGGCCACCCAATAGCCCTGCGCCGCGCCGATCGCGGCGCCCAGCAGCAGGCAGGCGATGAAGGCCAGCGTGTAGTCGACCTTGTACGTCACCATCAGCACGGCGGCCACCGCGCCGACGAAGCCCGCGACCGAACCGACCGAGAGGTCGATATGGCCGGTGACGATCACCAGCAGCATGCCGAGCGCCATGATGACGATGTAGCTGTTCTGGAGCACCAGGTTGGTCAAATTGAGCGGCTGGAGCAGCGTGCCGCCGGTCATGACCTGGAAGAACAGCATGATCGCGATCAGCGACATCAGCATGCCGTAATTGCGCAAATTATTCTTGATGAAGCTGCCGTGCCGGCGCTCCTCGGGCAGCGAAACCGTCTTGTCGGTCATGGCTGCAATCCTCCCATCTCCGCGGCCTCAGGCACGCCGTTTCCGTTGCTTCTCTGGTTGCGCATGATGGCGCGCATGATCTTCTCCTGCGTCGCTTCCGTGCCGGAGAACTCGCCGACGAAAGCGCCGTCGTTCATCACGCAGATGCGGTCGCAGATGCCAAGCAGCTCGGGCATCTCCGAGGAGATGACCACGACGCCGCGGCCGGCCTCCGCAAGCTCGTTGATGATACAGTAAATCTCGTATTTGGCACCGACGTCGATGCCCCTTGTCGGCTCGTCCAGGATCAGCACTTTGGGGTCGGTCATCAGCCATTTCGACAGCACCACCTTCTGCTGGTTGCCGCCGGAGAGCTGGCCGGTCTCCTGGTAGACGTCCGAGCAGCGGATGCGCATGCGGTTCCTGTAGTCGCTGGCAACCTTCAGCTCGGCGATGTCGTCGATCACCCTCCCCGGCGCGACCTGGTCGAGGCTGGCGAGCGTGATGTTCTTGCGGACGTCGTCGGCGAGGATCAGCCCGAGCTGCTTGCGGTCCTCGGTGACATAGGCAAGGCCGGCGTCGATCGCGGCGGCGACGCTCGGCAGCACGATCTCCCTGCCCTCGAGCCGGATATGGCCGCTGATATTGGTGCCCCAGGAGCGGCCGAACAGGCTCATGGCGAATTCGGTGCGGCCGGCGCCCATCAGCCCGGCGATGCCGACGACCTCGCCGCGCTTGACGCCGAAATTGACGTTCTTGATCACCTGCCGCTCGGGATGAATGGGGTGATAGACCGACCAGTTCTCGATGGCGAGCACGGGCTCGCCGATCTTCACGCTGCGCTCGGGGAAGCGATGGGCGAGATCGCGGTTGACCATGCTGCGGATGATGCGGTCTTCCTGGATCGGCTCGGCACGGCAGTCGATGCTGTCGACGGTGCGGCCGTCGCGCAGCACGGTGATGTGGTCGGCGACCTTGGCCACCTCGTTGAGCTTGTGCGAGATCAGGATCGAGCCGATGCCCTGCTCGCGGAACGCCATCAGGCGTTCGAGCAATGCGGCGCTATCGGCTTCGTTGAGGCTCGCGGTCGGCTCGTCCAGGATCAGCATGCGCACCCGCTTGGACAGCGCCTTGGCGATCTCGACCAGCTGCTGCTTGCCGACGCCGAGGTCGGTGATCAGCGTATCCGGCGATTCCCTCAGGCCGACCTGCGCCAGCAGCCCGCGCGTGCGCCGGTACACCTCGTCGCGGTCGATCACGCCGAATTTCGACGGCGGATGCGACAGGAAGATGTTTTCGGCGATCGACATCAACGGGATCAACGCCAGCTCCTGGTGGATGATGATGATGCCGAGCGCCTCGGAATCGTTGATGTCACGGAAGCGGCGCTCCTCGCCCTCGAAGATGATGGTGCCCTCGTAGCTGCCGTGCGGATAGACCCCGCTGAGCACCTTCATCAGCGTGGACTTGCCGGCGCCGTTCTCGCCGACAAGCGCGTGGATCTGCCCGGCGTGAACCGAGAAGTTGACGTCGCGCAGCGCCTGGACGCCGGCAAAGCTCTTGCTGACGTTGCGCATCTCCAACATGGCGGTCATCGTCGTTGTCCCTTGGTCGCTGACTTCACCTCTCCCCGCTTGCGGGGAGAGGTCGATCGCGTAGCGATCGGGTGAGGGGGAGTCTCCGCAAGGGTAACCGCCCGTGTGGAGAGAGCCCTCACCCCGCCCTCTCCCCGCAAGAGCGGGGCGAGGGAGACGAAAGAGTCTTACTGGAACTGCGACTTCTTGTAGTAGCCGCTGTCCACCAGAACCTTCTCCCAATTGTCCTTGTAGACCACGACCGGCTTGAGCAGATAGGACGGAACCTTCTTGACGCCGTTCTCATAGGTGTTGGTGTCGTTGACCGTGACCTGCTTGCCGGCGAGCGCGGCGTCGACCATGTCGGCGGTCACCTTGGCGAGATCGCGGGTGTCCTTGAAGATCGTCGAATACTGATCGCCGCGCAGCATCGCCTTGATCGAGGGCACCTCGGCGTCCTGACCCGAGATGACGGGCATCGGTTGGTCGGCGCTGCCATAGCCCACGCCCTTCAGCGAGGAGATGATGCCGATCGAGAGGCCGTCATAGGGCGACAGCACGGCGTTGACCTTCTTGTTGCCGTAGTAGGCGCTGAGCAGGTTGTCCATGCGGGCCTGCGCGGTGGCGCCGTCCCAGCGCAGGGTCGCGACCTTGTCCATGCCCATCTGGCCGGACACGACGACGAGCTTGCCGCTGTCGATGTAGGGCTTCAGCACGCTCATCGCGCCGTTGTAGAAGAAGTAGGCGTTGTTGTCGTCGGGCGAGCCGCCGAACAGCTCGATGTTGAACGGACCCTTGCCGTCCTTCAGGCCGAGACCCTGCACGAGCGACTCCGCCTGGAGCACGCCGACCTGGAAATTGTCGAAGGTCGCGTAGTAGTCGACGTTCGGCGTGCCGCGGATCAGGCGGTCATAGGCAATCACCGTGATGCCTTTTGCTTTCGCCTGCTTGAGCACGTCGGACAGCGTAGTGCCGTCGATCGCGGCGATCACCAGCGCCTTCGCGCCCTTGGTCACCATGTTCTCGACCTGCGAGAGCTGGTTCGGGATGTCGTCCTCGGCATATTGCAGGTCGGTGTTGTAGCCGCGCTCCTTCAGCACCTTGACCATGTTGTTGCCGTCGTCGATCCAGCGCGCCGACGATTTGGTCGGCATGGCGATGCCGACGGTCGCCTTGTCCTGCGCGGAGGCGGTGACGCCCGCGGCCATCGTCGCAGCGCCGGCCAGCGCCAGCGCGAGGAATGTCGTCTTCAGTTTCAGCATGCTTCACTCCCTTGGGTGTCAGACTGTTTTTCGTGTCGTCGAGAACGTTCGTCGTGTGCGGCTCCGGGCCTCCTATGCGAGCTTGACGTCGGGCTCCGCGCGACCGCGCGCGGATGCCTCCAATAAAAACGTGCAGCCGGCTTGCGGATCGGCAGCGCGTGCCGCCGCGTCCATATCCTGCCAGGCCGAGGTGACGAGGAGACGCGACAGGTCAGGGCCGACGAAGGCCGGGCAGCTCGCCTGCCTGACCGGCACACTCAGCGAGCGCAGGCGCTCGCCCTGCGGAGAGTAGACGTCGATCCGGCTCGCGCCCCAGCACGCATTCCAGATCTGCCCGTCGGCGTCGCACACCGAGCCGTCGAGGCCGCCGATGCCGGTGTGGCGGAGCAGCACCTCCGGCTCGCCGCGCGGCAATCCGGTCGCGGGATTGAGCGGGACGGCGTAGAGCATGGCGCGCGGGGTGTCGGTGAAATAGCCGGTCGCGCCATCCGGCGAGAAGCAGATCGAGTTGGGAATGCTGATGCCGGGAAACAGCGTCGAGATCTTGCCGCGATGGAGCGCGTAGATCGCGCCCGCCTTCGGCTCGGCCTTCTTGCCCATGGTGCCGATCCAGAACGTGCCGGACTGGTGCACGCGGCAATCATTGGAGCGCGTCGTGGGATTGTCGGCTTCGAGCGGGCAGAACAGCGTCATCGCGCCGTCGGCGAGACTGCGGATATAGAGGCCGTCTTCCGCGACGATCAACTGCCGATCGGCATCGATGCGTCCGAGCGCGCTCGCCATCCGGCCGAGCGCGTGGACGCGGATGCCCCCGCCGCCGAGATGCGCCTCGAACAGGCGTCCTTCGCGGATATCGAACCACCAGGCGGTATCGGTGGTGACGTCATAGGTCGGCCCTTCGCCGAGATGACATTGCTCGGCGGAGAGCACGGAGGTCGGCACTTCTTCCATCATGGCGCCCTCACTGCAAAGCGATAGACGGTGTGATGCCGGTAGATTCCGCCGGGATCGAGACGCGGGCTCGGAAAATCCGGCCGGTTCGGCGCGTCAGGCCAGATATGCGGCTCCAGGCACATGGCGTCCGATTGCCGGATCAGCTTGCCGCCCTTGCCCGAGATCGTGCCGTCGAGATAGTTGCCGGAATAGACCTGGATGCCGGGCTGATTGGTGAACAGCTCCATGATGCGTCCCGAACGCGGCGCCTCCAGCCGTGCCGCGAGCGCGAGCTTGCCGTCGCGGCCGAGGCAGCAGGTGTGGTCGTAACCCCTGCCGCTCTGCAATTGCCGATCGTTTTCGCGGATGCGCTCGCCTACGGCATGCGGGTTGCGGAAGTCGAACGGCGTGCCGACAACGCTGCGCGGCGGCTCCGGCAACGGAATGGCGGTGGGATCGATCGCGAGGAAATGCTCGGCTGCGACCGTCAGTCTGTGGTCGAGAATGGACGTGCCTGATGTCGCGCCTTCGAGATTGAAGAAGCTGTGGTTGGTCAAATTGACGATGGTCGGCCGGTCCGTCCGCGCCTCCATCATCAGCGACAGCTCGGCGGGGCCGGTGACGCGATAGGTCAGGCGCACATCGAGCCGGCCCGGATAATTCTCCTCGCCGTGCGGGCTCGTATAGGTGAGCGTCACCGCGGGCTCGGCGCCCTCTTCGATCCCGGCGATCGCCCAGAGCTTGCGGTCGAACCCGTCGAGGCCGCCATGCAGCGCATTCGGGCCATTGTTGACGGGAAGCTGCACCGTCTCGCCGTCGAGCGAGAACTGTCCCCTGGCGATACGGTTGGCGTAGCGGCCGACGGTGGCGCCCAGGAATTTTCGTTCGGCGAGATAGCCGGCGAAGGCGTCGTGGCCGAGCACGACATCGTCGTAGCCGCCCTTGGCGTCCGGCGCGATCAGCGCCTGGATCACCGCGCCATGGGTGATGATACGGGCTTCAAAGCCGCCCTCGCCGCGCAGCACGATGCGCTCGACATTGCGGCCGTCCGGCAGCGTTCCGAAGACGTCTTTTGTTATTTTTGAGCCAGCCATGTTCAGTCCACAAACGGTTCGACGATCGTGCGCCTGCCGAGCAGGAAAGAGTCGGCAACGAGACGCAACGGCGCCAGATCGACATCGCTTGCGCCGGTCGCCGCGAGTTCGACAAAGCGCCGGTACAGCTCGCGATATTCCTGATCGGGCGCCTCGGCAATGGCCTTGCCGTCGACAGCCATCCGACGCCCGCCGCCGGACAAATTCATCCGGCCCTGATCGGTTTCCACGAGGATATCCCAGCTCTGCGGCCCGGTCTGGCGGAAGTCGAATTCGGCGGTGACCGGCAGGCCGCCGATATCGGTCAGCGTCAGGTTCGCGGCAATCGGGGCCTGGCAGTTGGCCGGAAAGGCAAGCTCGGCCGCGGTGACGAACACCGGCTTGGGCAGGATGCGGGTCAGGATCGACAGCGCATTTATGCCGGGATCGAACACGCCGAGCCCGCCCGGCTCCCAGATCCAGGCTTGGCCGGGATGCCAGACGCGGACGTCTTCCTTCCAGTTGATGTGCACGGACTTGATCCGGCGTGTCGCCAGCCATTCGCGGGCCGGCTCGACCGCCGACGCATAACGCGAATGCCAGGTCGCAAACAGCGTGCGCCTGGCATCGGCCGCCATCGCGATCAGCGGATCGAGCTCGGCAACGCCGGTGCCGGGCGGCTTCTCCAGCATGACGTGCTTGCCGGCGGCGAGCGCCGTGGCGGCCTGGGCGCGCCGCACCTGCGGCGGCGTGCAGAGCGAGACCGCGTCGATCGCCGGGCCCTTCTCCAGCAGCTCTTCGATGGTGGCAAAATGCGGCAGCTCCGGCAGCGAAGCATTGCGACTGGCAACAGCCGCGAGCGTCGCGCCCGGTACCGCCGCGATCGCACCGACATGCTGGTCGCGCGCGATCTTGCCAAATCCGACGATGGCAATGCGAAGGTCGGTCACGCTTATTCTCCAGTATCGGCTGACGGCAGCACCTCGGCCGGGGCGGTCTCGATCACCGTGTCCTCGTGGCGGCTCATGCCGTTGTGAATGACAAAGACCATGGCCTCCGATGCCGCCTCGGCATCGCCGGCCGCGATCGCGTCGACGATCTTCTGATGCCAGAGCAGCACGGCGTCGCGGTCCTCCGGCTCGACCGGGGCGCTGAGCAGGAACGAGGCGCGCAAGGCGGCTTCGATGACATGCCCGATCGAGCGCATGAACAGATTGCCGGAGGCCCGCGCCACGGCAACGTGAAGCGCGAGGTCGGCATCGGCAAAGCCCACCGAGTCGGAGGCTTCACGCCGCATGCGCTCCATGCTGCGCCGCAGTTCGGCGACGTCCTCCTCGGACCGCTGCTTCGCTGCGAGCTCGGCCGCGCGCGGCTCGACCGCAAGACGAATCTCTGCGAGGTCGTTGAGGAAGCGCTTGTCGATGCCGGCGTCGAGATGCCAGGCCAGCACGTCGGCATCGAACATGTTCCAGGCCGCGCGCTCGCGCACGACGGTGCCGACGCGGGCCTTGGTGGTGAGCAGGCCCTTGGCCACCAGCGTCTTCACGCTCTCCCGCAGCACCGGCCGCGACACGCCGAACATCGCGATCATCTCGGCATCGCCCGGCAGGCGTGTCCCCTCCGCGTAACGGCCGGCGATGATGTCGACGCCGATCGAGCGGGCCACCTCCGCGTGATTGGAGTGGGCCCGGCGCGTCGGGATGACGACAATGCGCGAGGTCATGTGGCAGCTCCCGCACTCTTGGCCGCGGGCCGGCGCGCGAGCGCGACCAGCCCCTGCTGCAAGGCGATGAAGGCGAACAGTAGCACGCCGGTCGCGATCTTGGTCCACCAGCTCGACAGCGTGCCGTCGAAATTGATGTAGGTCTGGATCAGGCCCTGGATCAGCACGCCGAGGAAGGTGCCGATCACCGAGCCCTGCCCGCCCGTGAGCAGCGTGCCGCCGATCACGACGGCGGCGATGGTGTCGAGCTCGACGCCGACGGCGGACAGCGAGTAGCCGGCGCTGGTGTAGAAGGAGAAGACGATGCCGGCGATGCCTGCAAGCAGGCTCGACAGCATGTAGATCTTCACCGTCATCTTGCCGACCGCAACGCCCATCAGGCTTGCAGTGGTCCGGCTGCCGCCGAGCGCATAGACATTGGCGCCGAACCTCGTGAGATGCAGCAGCAAGGCGCCCCCGATCACGATCACGAGCATGATGATCGCAATCGCGGTCAGCCGCCCGCCGCCGGGCATCCGCAGGGCGAAGTCCGACACGGTGGAATAGACCGGCGCGGTGATCGGGACCGACTCCGTCGAGAGCAGGAAGCTCGCGCCGCGGGCCAGGAACATCCCCGCCAGCGTCACGATGAAAGGCGGCAGATCGAAGACATGGATGACCGCGCCCATCGCCGCACCGAACGCCGCCGAGAGCGCGAGGATGGCGACGAAGGCGACCAGCGGCGGCACGCCCCAGCGCTCGATCGCCAGCGCGACGAAGACGGTGGTGAAGCCGATCACCGAGCCGACCGACAGATCGATGCCGCCGGAGATGATGACGAAGGTCATGCCGGTCGCGACGATGCCGAGAAAGGCATTGTCGGTGAGGAGATTGCCGACCACGCGGGTGGAGGCGATGTTGGGGAATTGCACGGCGCAGAGCGCGAAGCCCGCGACGAGCACGATGGCCGTGATCAGGACGGGCGGCAGGCCTTTCATGCTTTCGCCCTCCGCAGCCGCGCCGCGATACCGGCAAGCCCCGAGAATTTCGGCGATTGCAGCAGCAGAACCGCGAGCACGACCACCGCCTTGACCAGCAGATTGAACTCCGGCGGATAGCCGGACAGCAGGATCCCGGTGTTCATGGTCTGGATGATCAGCGCGCCGAGTACGGCCAGAACGAGGCTGAAGCGGCCGCCGAACAGCGAGGTGCCGCCGATCACCACGGCCAGGATCGCGTCGAGCTCGAGCCAGAGGCCGGCATTGTTGGCATCGGCGCCCATGATGTCGGCGGCCGCAATCACGCCGGCCAGCGCGGCGCAGACGCCGCACCAGACATAGACCGACAGGATCATCGCGCGGGTGCCGACGCCGGCAAGCTCGCTCGCCCGCGCATTGCCGCCGGTCGCCTCGATCAGAAGCCCGAGCGCCGAACCGCGCACCACCGCGCCGGTGAGGATCAGCATGCCCAAGGCGATCGCGACCGGAACCGGCAGGCCGAGGATGGCACCATTGCCGAGCCAGACCAGGTCGGGCGAGGAAAACGTCACGATACGTCCCTCGGTGATGAGCTGGGCGATGCCCCGCCCCGCCACCATCAGGATCAGCGTCGCCACGATCGGCTGCATGCCGAGCACCGCGACGAGAAAGCCGTTCCACAATCCGCAGACGAGGCCGGCGCCAAGCGCGGCCGCCAGCACGATCGGAAGCCCGTGGCTGTCGGCGAGGCTCGCCGCAATCGCGCCCGAGATCGCCATGATCGCGCCGACCGAGAGGTCGATGCCGCGCGTCGCGATCACCAGGACCATGCCGAGCGAGAGCAGCGCCACCGGCGTGCCGCGGTTGAGCACGTCGATCAGGCTGCCGAACAGACGGCCGTCCTGGAGGCGCAGGTCGAAGAATTGCGGCGACACCACGCGGTCGACCGCGAGGATGACGATCAGCGCCAGGATCTGGGCAAGGCCGCGGCGCGGCAACAGCGCTATCATGCCCGCCCCTCATGCGCTGTGGCGGCGCCGTCGGCCGCGATGGCCGCGAGAATGTTGCCGACGTCGATCGCCTCGCCCGCGAGCTGCTCGATATGGGCGCGGTCGCGCAGCACCACGACCCGATCCGAATAGGTCACGATCTCGTCCAGCTCCGAGGAGATCACGAGCAGAGAGAGCCCTTCGTCGCAGAGGTCGCGGATCAGGCGGATGATCTCGGCATGCGCGCCGACGTCGATGCCGCGGGTCGGCTCGTCCAGCACCAGCAGCCGCGGCGAGGTCGCGAGCCAGCGCGCCAGCAGCACTTTTTGCTGATTGCCGCCGGAGAGCAGGCCCACCGGGCGCTCCGGATCGGACGGACGGATGTCCAGCATCCTGACGTAGCGGCGCGCGATCTCGTCCTGCTCGCGGCGCGACAGCGGCCGATGCAGCCCGCGTTTGGCCTGGAGCGCCAGCACGATGTTCTCGCGCACGCTGAGCTCGGCGACGATGCCGTCGGTCTTGCGTTCCTCCGGGCAATAGCCAAAGCCGTGGCGCACGCCGTCGCGCGGCGAGTGCAGCCGCACGGGCGCGCCTTCAACCTTCGCCTGCCCGCGATCGGCGCGCTCGGCGCCGAACACCAGCCGCGCCGTCTCGGTGCGGCCCGAGCCGAGCAGGCCGGCGAGGCCGACGACCTCGCCATGGCGCAGCTCGAGATTGAACGGCGCGACATAGCCGGATTTGCCGTAATTCTCGAAGCTCGCGCAGATCTCGCGCGCCTGATGCTCGCGTGTCGCCGCCCGCGCGCCGGTGGTCTCGGCCAGTTCGCGGCCGAGCATCATGCGGATCAGCTCGATCCGCGGCAGCGAGGCGGTCTCGCGCTCACCGACCAGGCGGCCGTTGCGCAAGACGGTGATGCGGTCGGAGATCTCGTAGACCTGATCGAGAAAATGACTGACGAAGACGATGCCGATGCCGCGTTTCGCCAGTTGGCGCATGATGCCGAAGAGGATCTCGACCTCGTGACGGTCGAGACTCGCGGTCGGCTCGTCTAGGATCAGCACGCGCGCGGACAGATCCACGGCGCGCGCAATCGCGGTGACATGCTGCACGGCGACGGAATAGCTGCCGAGCGGCGCTGATACGTCGATGTCGAGGCCGAAGTCGGCGAGCAGCGCTTTGGCGCGGCGGCGCATCTCGCCGTCGCGCACGATGCCGAAGCGCATCGGCTGGCGGTCGAGAAACAGGTTCTGCGCCACCGAGAGATTCGGCAGCAGATTGACCTCCTGGTAGACCGTGGCGATGCCGGCCTGAAGCGCGGCCTTGGCCGAGCGCGGCGCGACCTCCTCGCCGCCGAGCCTGACGATGCCGGCGTCGCGCGGAAATACGCCCGTGACGACCTTGATCAGCGTGGACTTGCCGGCGCCGTTCTCGCCGAGCAGCGCATGGATCTCGCCGGCGCGAAGCGTGAAGTCGACCTCCTGCAACGCACGCACAGCGCCGAAGCTCTTGCTGATCCCGCGCACGTCCAGAAGGGGCGGAGCAGGATCGGGGCTGTTCTCCATAACGACGTCACTCCCACCGGCGTCCGCTGATGCTGCGGACACCCAGCCTATTCGTTCGCGCAGCGGTGCCGAAGGGTGTGCCGGACCACAAATGGGCGGTCCGGCACGGCGCCCGCCTCAGTAACCGAGGCCCTTCTTGCTGTCGTAGATCTTCTGCGGATCATCGGCCGCGGTATAGAGCTTGGACTCGGTCTGGATCCACTTGGGCGGAACGGTGCCCTTGTCCTTGAAGGACGCGATGGCATCGAGTGCGGGGCCCGCCATGTTCGGCGTCAGCTCGACCGTGGCATTGGCTTCGCCGGCGGCCATGGCCTTGAAGATATCGGGAACCGCGTCGATCGAGACGGTGAGGATCTCCTTGCCGGGCTTGAGGCCGGCTTCCTTCATCGCCTGGATCGCGCCGACCATCATGTCGTCGTTGTGCGCGTAGACCGCGCAGATCGACTTGCCGCCGCCTTCGGCCTTGATGAAGCTCTCCATCACCTCCTTGCCCTTGGCGCGGGTGAAGTCGCCGGTCTGGCTGCGCACCACCTTCAGGTTCGCGTGCTTGGCGATGGCGGTGTCAAAACCCTTCTTGCGGTTGGCAGCGACGCTGGCGCCGACTGTGCCCTGCAATTCGACGATGTTGCAGGCCTTGCCGCCGATGGTCTTGGCCAGCCAGTCGCCGGCGACTTCGCCTTCGTGCACGCTGTCCGACGTGACGGCGGTGAGATAGAGTTCCTTGCCGGAGGGATCGATGTCGCGGTCGAGCAGCACGACCGGGATCTTGGCCTCCTTGGCTTCCTTCAGCACCGAGTCCCAGCCGGTCGAGACGACGGGCGCGAGGAATATCGCATCGACGTTCTGCGCGATGAAGGAGCGGATCGCCTTGATCTGGTTCTCCTGCTTCTGCTGGGCGTCGGCGATCTTGAGATTGACCTTGCGCTTGGCGGCCTCCTGCTTGGAGACCGAGGTCTCGGCCGCGCGCCAGCCGGATTCCGATCCGATCTGCGAGAAGCCGATGGTGGGCTCGGCGGCATTCGCCGGCAGCGCGAGCAGCAACGCGGCCGTGGCGCTGGCTGCAAAGAGGGCTTTGAGGATCATCAGGCGTGTCTCCCAAGAAGTGATCTTGTGTTTATCTCAGGCGCCGATTGGTAGCATGGCACCTGCGGACCGTCCTTTGCGGGCGGCGGGAGGCACTATTTCACGGAAGATCGGTTCCGACTAGTCATATTATCTGACTATTTGGAGGAAACCGCGCGTTGGCGGACTGGGTGGCTCTATGACACGCCTAGCGCGATTTTGTTCCAGCGATGCAACGAGGAGATGAAGGTGCGCTCCCTCGCCCCGCTTGCGGGGAGAGGGTTGGGGTGAGGGCGCTCGCAATGACGATGTGTGGAGCTCGGCGTAGGTCGACCAAATCGACTCGCGGAGACTCCCCCTCACCCGGAATTCGCGCTTCGCGCAAATTCCGGCCTCTCCCCGCAAGCGGGGAGAGGCGAAAAAGAAGCTAGATCAGCTTCCGCTGCGCGAGGTTCTTCATCAGCGCACTGAAGCCGAAGGTCCATGGCTCGCACTCGTCGCTGGTGCGCATGCGGTTGACCAGCTTGCCGAGCTGGGGCGCGGCGATGGTGACGATGTCGTCGCGCTTGTGGGTGAAGCCCTGCCCCGGCGCATCGCGGTCCTTGACCGGCGCGAACATGGTGCCGAGGAACAGCACGAAGCCGTCAGGGTATTGATGGACCTTGCCGATGGTCTGCTCGACGAGGTCGGTCGGATCGCGGCTGATCTTGCTGATCGAGGAATGGCCGTCGAGGACGAAACCGTCGGTCCCCTTCACGTTCAGGCTGATGTCGAGCTTGCGCGCGTCGTCGAGCGAGAACGTCTCGTCGAACAGGCGCAGCAGCGGGCCGATCGCGCAGGAGGCGTTGTTGTCCTTGGCCTTCGACAGCAAGAGCGCCGAGCGCCCTTCGAAGTCGCGCAGATTGACGTCGTTGCCGAGCGAGCCGCCGACGATCTTGCCGCGGCTCGACACGAACAGCACGAGCTCTGGCTCGGGGTTGTTCCAGGTGGACTTCGGATGCAGGCCGGCGTCCATGCCGGTGCCGACCGAGGACAGGGTCGGTGCCTTGGTGAAGACCTCGGCATCGGGACCGATGCCGACCTCGAGATACTGGCTCCAGGCGTTCTGATCGATCAGCACCTGCTTCAGGTGCATCGCCTGGTCCGAGCCCGGCTTGAGCTTTGACAGATCGTCGCCGATCAGCCGCGTCACCTCTTTCCGGATCGCTTCGGCCGAGGCCGGATTGCCCTTGGCGCGCTCCTCGATGACGCGCTCCAGCATCGAGATCGCGAAGGTGACGCCGGCCGCCTTCAGGGTCTGGAGATCGACCGGCGCGAGCAGCCACGGCTTCTTGGGGTCACGTCCATCGGGGGCCGTATTGGCCACGATGGCGTCGAGATCGCCGATGCGCTCACCCCTGGTCGCGGCGAGCGCCTTGGCCGGATTGTCCTCTTCGCAAAGCGCGCTGACGGTCGGAAATTTGGCGGTGACGTCGAAGACACCGTCGCCGCGCACGGCGACCACGGCCGGACCATTGACCTGCGGCAGCCAGACGCGGCCGACCAGCGTCCCCTTCGTTCCATCTTCGGGGAGAAGGTCTTTAACGGACAGTGTCGTCATGGCCGGCGTCCTCGCTGTTTTTCGGACCGGCCGCGTTCGAACGGCAGGCCGATCCCATTGGCGAAGACCAATAAACGTCTGGCAGGGGAAGTCCAGACCGGCAGCGAAGAGCCGCTATGCCCCTGCGCGCGCCTTGCGGGCCGCGATCTGCTGGAGTGCCCAGCGCGCGTTCTTGCGGACATCAGGGTCGGCATCGTCGGCGATGACGGCGAGGAACGCCTCGCCGTCGGGATGGGCGATCTCGCCGAGCGCGGCGGCCGCCTCCTTCCGCAAATTGGCCTGGTCGTGATTGATGCAATTGCCGATCGGGCGCACCGCGCGCTCGATCTTCATCCTACCGAGGCTGCGGATCGCCTTCAGCCGCACCTGCCAGAATTCGTCGCCAAGCGAAGCCACGAGCTGGTCTGCGGCGAGCGAGCCGTTGACGTTGAGGCCCACCGTTTCGGCCGCCATCTCGCGCACCATCCAATCGCTGTCCTTCAGCGCGCGCGTGATCGTCTCGGCGGCCGGCTTCATCTGCGAGAACGCCAGCGCACTCACGGCGGCGCGGCGCACATGGGCATCAGGGTCGTTGATCAGCGCGGTCAGCGCCGGGATGGATTCTTCCAGCTTGAGGAAGCCGATCACGCCGATCGCCTGCACGCGCACGGCGGCGTCCGTGTCCTGGAGCGCTTCCAGCGCCGGCTTCAGCGTGTCCTTGCAGCGCAATTCCTTCAGCGCGCGCAGCGCGCCCATGCGGACGAAGGCGTGGGCGTGCTTGACCAGCGGCAGGATGATTCCGGCACAGGCCGGATCCTTGAACTCGGCCATGCTGTCGGCCGCAGCCGATGCCACGATCCTTTCAGGGTCGACAAGCAATTTCACCAACGCGCTCGCGGCTTCCGGCCCGTCGAACTCGCCGAGCGCCATGGCGACCTGCTGGCGCACGCCGGCATCAGGGTCGGCCACCATGTTGGCGAGATGCGCAACGGCCGCGGGATCGCCGGAATGGCCGAGCGCGATGATGGCGACGCGGCGCTCGGCGGGATCGGCGGCCTGAAGCCGCTCGTCGGCGTCTTCGAGATCGTCGTAGGATTCGAACGGGCTCGACATGATCACCTCAACAGATAGGGAATGTTGACGGTGACGGCGCCGGTCGGGCAATCGGCCTCGCAGGGCATGCAGTACCAGCACTCGTCATAGGCCATGTAGGCCTTGTTGGTCATCTCGCTGATGCGGAGCACGTCGAGCGGGCAGACGTCGACGCAAACGGTGCAGCCCTTGTCGGCGATGCATTTGGCATCGTCCACGACCACCGGAACCGATGTTTGATAGGACGCGAGAGGCATTTTATGTCTCCTGTTGCTATGGTCTGGTGGATCAGGCGGAGGCGCGGATGCGCTGCTTGTCGTAGAGGTCCTTCTCGTCGTCGGCGATCGGCACGACGTACGGCTCCACGGCACGTTTCTCGCTGGTCATCTTGCCGTTCTGCTTGGAGAGCAGCGTGTGGCAGAACCAGTTCTCGTTGTCCTTCTCCGGGAAATCGGTGCGCCAGTGATAGAGACCCCAGCGGCTCTCCTCGCGATACAGCGAGGCGTGCACCGCCATGTCGGCGCAGTCCATGATCGACTGCACCTCTAGGGCGCGGAGCAATTCGTGGGCGTTGCGCGCGATCATGTGCTCCTGCATGTCCTGCCGCGTCTCGGCGAGGCGGCGCATGCCGAGCTCGTACTTGCGCGTCACCTTTGGCGGCTGGAGATAGTCGTTGACGAGGCGGCGGGTCTTGTACTCGACCTGGTTCGGCGGAATGCCGTCCTCCCGCCTGGTCGGCGCCATCACGCGGTCGCGCTCCAGCGCGACATCGGCGGCGTCGAACTCCGCAAAGTCGTGGCTGTCGGCGAACTCCATCGCGTCGATGCCGGCGACCGAGCCGTTGGTGAAGGCGCCGAGCATGTAGTTGTGCGGCACGCTCGCCATGTCGCCGGCGGCGTAGAGGCCGGGCACGGTGGTGCGGGCATTGTCGTCGACGAACACGCCGGAGGCGCTGTGGCCGGAGCAGAAGCCGATCTCGGAGATGTGCATCTCGATCGATTCGCTGCGGTAGTCGACGCCGCGTCCCTGCTGGAACAGGCCGCGCGTCGGACGCTCGACCTTGTGCAGCGTGGATTCGATCTCCGAGATGGTGTCGGGGTGAAGATGCTTGAGCTGGAGGAACACCGGCCCCTTGCCGGACAAGAGCTCATTGTAGAACTCCAGCATCATCTGGCCGGACCAGTAGTCGCATTCGATGAAACGCGAGCCTTCGTTGTTGGCGGTGAAGGCGCCGAAGGGACCGGCGACATAGGCGCAGGCCGGGCCGTTATAGTCCTTGATCAGCGGATTGATCTGGTAGCATTCGAGGTTCGCGAGCGCTGCGCCGGCGTGATAGGCCATGGAGTAGCCGTCGCCGGAATTGGCGGCGTTCTCATAGGTGCCGAACATGTAGCCGGAGGTCGGCAGACCGAGGCGGCCGGCGGCGCCCATGCACAGGATCACCGCCTTGGCCTTGATCACCAGCATCTCGGCCGTTCGCGTGTTGACGGAGATCGCGCCGGCGATGCGGCCATCAGACGATTTCAGCAGCCGCGTCGCCATGTAGCGGTTGGAGATCAGGATGCGGGCGCGGCGGAGCTGACGGTACAGCGCCTTCTTCACGGTCTCGCCGTTCGGCATCGGCAGCACATAGGTGCCGATGTGATGCACCTTCTTGACGGCATAGTCGCCGTTCTCGTTCTTCAGGAAGCGGATGCCGAAGCTGTCGAGCTCCTCGATGATCTTGTAGCAGTTCTGCGCGTATTTATAGACCGCCTTCTGGTCGACGATGCCGTCATTGGCGATGGTGATTTCCTTGGTGTACTGCTCGGGCGTCGCGTAACCGGGGATGACCGCGTTGTTGAGCCCGTCCATGCCCATGGAGATCGCGCCGGAGCGCTTGACGTTCGCCTTCTCGAGCAGGACGACATTGGCCTTCGGATTCTTCAGCTTCGCCTTGAGCGCCGCCATCGGGCCGGCCGTGCCGCCGCCGATGACCAGTACATCGCAGGAAACCTCCGAAAGTCCGTCGACGATCTGATCTAGTGCCATCGCTTGCTCCTGGTTCGCCGATAGCCGGCGCCTTTGCATCAGATTTGTTCAGGTGACGTTCCGGCGATAGCAATTAGTTGTCGCCGGGCCGCGATTTGCGCCTCAGCGCTCGACAAAGGCCTTTTCGATCACGAAATGGCCGGGCTGGCTGTGATTGCCCTCGACAAAGCCGCGCGCGGAAAACATCGCAGGGAGCTCCTCCAGCATCGCCGGGCTGCCGCACAGCATGATGCGGTCGGTCTCGATATCGAGGCCCGGCAGCCCGATGTCGTCGAACAGCTGGTTCGAGGCGATCAGATCGGTGATGCGGCCGCGGTTCCTGAATGGCTCGCGGGTCACGGTCGGGTAGTAGACGAGCTTGTCGCGGATCAGGGGACCGAAGAATTCGTGGCTGCGCAGGCCTTCGACGAGGTGCTCGCCATAGGCGAGCTCGGAGACCTGGCGGCAGCCATGGGCGAGCACGATGGTCTCGTAATTCTCGTAGACGTCAGGATCCTTGATCAGGCTGGCGAACGGCGCGAGTCCCGTGCCGGTCGAGAGCAGCAGCAGGCGTTTCCCCGGAATGAGGTTGCCGGTGATCAGCGTGCCCGTCGCCTTGCGGCCGACCAGGATGATGTCGCCTTCCCTGATCTTCTGGAGGCGCGAGGTCAGCGGGCCGTCCTGAACCTTGATCGAGAAGAACTCGAGCGCCTCCTCCTGATTGGCGCTCGCCATGCTGTAGGCCCGCATCAACGGCTTGCCCTCGACCTCGAGGCCGATCATGGCGAACTGGCCGTTCTGGAAGCGGAAGCCCGGATCGCGTGTCGCGGTGAAGCTGAACAGGGACTCGGTCCAGTGCCTGACCGACAAAACCGTTTCCCTCTGAAATGCGCTCATGGTCTCTCCTTGGCCATCGACGACGCCCAAGGTTTCGGAGCGAGGAGAGTCCGGCAATTCGTAAGTGAAATTTCCGGTCGATTAGTTTCACATTTCGCGGGCGGTGACTGAAGAGCAGGCAGCGAAGGTCAGGCGAGCGCACGCGCGCTGGCAATTAGTTGCTATCGCAGTGGCGTCACAACGACGTAGAGAGGAGTCGGAGGTTCGTCATGACCATGACTTTGGTGGCACCGACCGTAGCCGACTACGAAGCCAGCGCCGATCTCGCCGCGCTCCTCGTCCGCACCACGCAGGACGATGCGTTGAGCCTGCCCGCCGAACAGCTTCGCCTCTCCTGCAAGTGCGCCCATTGCACCCGCGCCCGCTTCGACGGCCGCTTCCCCGACCGCTTTCCGGGCATCGCCATCACCGAGATCGGCGATCTCGGCTATGGGCTGAACATCTCATTTTCGGATGGGCACAACCGGGGGATTTACCCCAAGCCGTATCTGCTGAGCCTGGCGGGGCGCTAACCCATCGATGTCGTCCTGGCGAAAGCCAGGACCCATTACCCCAAGAGCAAGTTGCAAAAGCGGGCTGTGGCAACATGGCCGCGCAACAACGCACACGTGTGGTAATGGGTCCTGGATCAGCGCTCCGCTTCGCTCGCTTGTCCAAGACGACGATGTTGGTGAGGCACGCTAGCCAAGCCACAAATTCCGCTGTCATTCCCAGCGAAGGCGGGGAATCCAGTACGCCGCGGCCTCTCGATAACCCATTGACGCCTCTGGAATACTGGATCGCCCGGTCAAGCCGGGCGATGACAGCGGAGTGAATCTGGCACGGACATTGCTCCTCATTAGAACGACTTGAACGTTCCGGAGGCAGGTGATGTTGCAGGCGGCCAATGTGGTTCGCGGGGCTGTTCCCCCGGCAGTCCGGCCTGCCGGAAGCTCCTCGCTGCTGCTCACCGAGAACCAGCAATGGATCGGCGGACCGCCGGCGCTGATGGACAAGCTGACGCCGCGCGAGCGGGAGCTGGTGCTGAAGCAGGGTCGCCGCAAGGTGCTCAACCGCGGCCAGACGCTGTTCAGCCAGGGCGGCAAGCATGACGGCATCTGGCTGATCGAGAGCGGCCGCATCCGCGTGTTCTACACCTCCCCGCTCGGACGTGAGATCACGCTGGCCTATTGGCATGTCGGCAATTTCGTCGGCGGGCCGGAGGTGTTCGAAGGCACCGTGCATCAATGGTCCGGCGTCGCATCCAGCAATTGCAGCGTGGTGCACCTTCCCGGAAAGGAACTGCGGTCCCTTGCCGCAGAGATCCCGAACCTTGCGATCGGCCTGATCGAAGGCCTCACCTTCAAGGGCAAATGCTATTCCGCGCTGGCGCAGATGCTGGGAACGCGCTCGATCACCCAGCGCCTTGCGCATCTCCTGCTGCATCTCGTCGAGCTCTACGGCGTCGAGGATGCGGACGGCCGGGTGATCGCAGCCGCCTTCACCCATGCCGACATCGCCCACATGGTCGGCGCCACCCGGCAATGGGTCACGATCAGCCTGAAGCGCATGCAGGAGAAGGGAATCGTCGTGACCAAACGCTCGCAGATCGTGGTGTGCCGCACCGACGTGCTGGAAGAGATGCGCGGCCAAGCGTCCGATTAAGGAAGCCTGCGGCCAGGGCCGGTGCACAGGCAAGCGGCTTTATAGTGCAGGACTGCCCAAGGAGTATGCAATCAGCTTTTCCCGGCAACTAATCGACTGCGGCGCTCATTCCGGATTTGCCCTGTCCAGGCCCTCACCCAATCATGGCAACCACAGCACATCCAACCGAATGAGGATGAGAATGGTCCGCCATCTTCCCACGCTCTCGATCGCGATGTCGGTGACGTCGCTGGCGCTGATCCTCGCGCAGCCGGCCTCGGCGGAAACCGTGACGCTCGGCATCGGAACGCAGGACACCACGACCAACACGGTGACCGCCGGCGTCGTGATCCGCCAGCTTCATCTCCTCGAACAATATCTGCCGAAGGAAGGCAAATACGCCAACATCAAGTTCGAGCTGGAGTGGCAGAACTTCACCTCCGGCCCGCCCGTCACCAACGCGATGATGGCGAACAAGCTGCAGATCGGCATGATGGGCGACTATCCGCTGATCGTGAACGGCTTCACCTTCGAGAGCAATCCGGAGAGCAAGAGCCGCCTGATCGGCATCGCCGCCTACAGCCTGTCCGGCTCCGGCAACGGCCTCGTCGTCCACAAGGACTCGCCCTACTACGATCTCGCCGATCTCAAGGGCAAGCTGGTCAGCGTGCCGTTCGGCTCCGCCGCGCACGGCATGGTGCTCAAGGCGATGCAGGACCGCGGCTACACATCCGACTTCTTCCAGCTCGTCAGCCAGAGCCCGGAGGTCGGCTCGACCAATCTCCAGGAAAAGAAGATCGACGCGCATGCCGACTTCGTCCCCTTCGCCGAGCTGCTGCCGTTCCGCGGCTTCGCGCGAAAGATCTTTGACGGCGTCGAGACCAATCTGCCGACCTTCCACGGCATCGTGGTGCGTACGGACTTCGCGGAAAAATATCCCGAGGTCGTCGTCGCCTACTTCAAGGCGCTGATCGCCGCCAACCAGTGGCTGCGCGACGATCCCAAGCTTGCCGCCGAGAAGATCCAGGAATGGACCGGGATCAACAAGGAGGTCGTCTATATCTTCCTCGGCCCCAGCGGCAACATGACCACAGACCCGACGATCAAGCCGGCGCTGATCGATGCCGCCACGACCGACGTCAAGGTGCTGCAGAACCTCGGCCGCATGAAGGAGTTCGATCCGAAGAAATGGGTCGACGACAGCTACATCCGCAAGGCCTATGCCGAGATGAAGCTCGACTACAATGCGCAGCTTGCGAGCACCAAGAACTACGAAATCACGGGCGAAGACAGCTTCTGCAAGAAGCCGATCACCGATCCGCGCAAGGCCGGCGAGGTCTGGGTGGATGAAGCCGGCATCCTGCCGTTCGCGTCCGCGGCCTGCACGTTAGGCGCCTATGCCGACTTCAAGGCCAAGGGCAGGAAGATCAACGTCGCCTACGTCTTCGACACCACCCGCGGCATCAAGCTGTTCGCCGACCAGGCCTTCTTCGCGGTCGGAAATGGCGACGTCGCGCCGTTCCTGCTGAAGAAGGATGCCGAAGCCCATGCGGCCAAGATCGGCGGCAAGGTGCTCGGCTTCAACGATGCGGTGAAGGCGGCGGTCGGCGGAGGCAAGACGTGAGCAGTCCCGCCCTCGTCAGACAGTCCGAGGACAGCATGCCGGCAACAACTGCAATGGCTGAGGCGGGCCCCTTGCCCGCCGTCACGCCGCCCAAGACACCGCCCTCCTTCGGCACGCTCGCGCTGCGCTGGTATCGTCTCAACCAGGGCCGTCTGCGCGCCACCGCGATCGGCATCGCCTCGCTGATCGCGTTCCTGCTGGTCTGGCACCTGCTCACGACCTACCGCGTCGTGTTCTTCGTGCGCTTCACCAACGTGCCCTCGCCGCTCGCGGTCTATGCCAGCTTCACCAAGGCGATCCACGATCCCAAGTTCCTGATGCACATCGTGCTGAGCTGCCGGCGCATCTTCATCGGCTTCTCGCTCGCGGCCATCGTCGGCGTGCCGCTCGGCCTGATCATGGGCCGTTTCAAGCTGGTCCACGAGATCATCTTCCCGGTCGCCGAGGTGCTGCGGCCGATCCCGGCGATCGCCTGGGTGCCGATGGCGATCATGCTGTGGCCGACCAACGAGCAGAGCATCGTCTTCATCACCTTCCTCGGCTCGTTCTTTCCGATCCTGGTCAACACGCTGCACGGCATGTCGCTGGTCGATCCGGTGCTGGTGCGCGCCGCGCAGTGTCTCGGCGCGCGCGAACGCTCGATCTTCCGCGAGGTGTATTTCCCGGCCTCGCTGCCGCACATCTTCACCGGCCTCACAGTCGGCATGGGCGTCGCCTGGGTGTCGCTGATCGCCGCCGAGATGATCTCGGGCCAATACGGCATCGGCTACTTCACCTGGGAGGCCTATTCGCTGGTCCAGTATGCCGACATCGCGCTCGGCATGATCGCGATCGGCGTGCTCGGCCTCGGATCGAGCCTGCTCATCAGGGGCGCGGGACAATTGGTGATGCCGTGGAGGTCGACATGAGCGAGATGCTCGCGAACCCGTCGAAGGGCCATATCGAAGTCCGGAACTTCTCGCTCAGCTATGACAGTATCGAGGGACCGGTTCAGGCCGTCACCGACACGCAGATCCATGTGAAGCCCGGCGAGTTCGTCTCGATCGTCGGTCCCTCGGGCTGCGGAAAGTCCACGCTGCTCAACGCGGTCGCCGGATTCCTCAAGCCCACCACAGGCATCGTCACCGTCGACGGCGATCGCGTCAACGGCCCCAGCGCCGAGCGCGGCATGGTGTTCCAGCAATATTCGCTGTTTCCCTGGAAGACGGTGCGAGAGAACGTCGAGTTCGGCCTGAAGATGCGCGGCATGCCGCGCTCGCAGCGTGAGCGGGCCGCGCGCACGCTGCTCGGGCTTGCCGGGCTAGAGGCCTTCGAGAAGCATTATCCGGAAAAACTCTCCGGCGGCATGAAGCAGCGCGTCGGCATCGTGCGGGCGCTCGCGACGGGACCGAAGGTGCTGCTGCTTGACGAGCCGTTCGGCGCGCTCGACGCGCAGACCCGCGTCATCATGCAGCAGATCCTCACCAATATGTGGCAGCGGCTGAAAATCTCGGTGCTGTTCGTCACCCACGACATCGACGAGGCGATCTTCCTGTCCGACCGCGTCTACTGCATGACCGCCCGCCCCGGCTCGATCAAGGCGGAGATTCCGATCCCGCTGGAGCGGCCGCGGCAGCAAGCGATGATGATGTCGTCGGAGTTCTTGGGCCTGCGCCGCGGGCTGATGTCGCTGATCCGCGAGGAAAGCCTGAAGGCGATGGGCGGCGAGATCACCGACATGGGCATGCAGGGGCTGAACATCGAGCTGCACGGGCATTCGCTGGCAGATGTGATTTAGGCGCAGCTAGCGCTCTTACTTCCCTTCTCCCCTTGTGGGAGAAGGTGGCGCGAAGCGCCGGATGAGGGGTTCTATCCGCGAATGACACCGTGAGAGAAGTACTCGTGGAGACAACCCCTCACCCGTCTCGCCGCTTTCGCGGCGAGCCACCCTCTCCCACAAGGGGAGAGGGTCAGCACCGCCATCGCGGCAAGATCACTTAAACCAATGCACCAGCGCGATGCTGATGCCGAGCAGCAGCATCAGCGACAGCGTCACCGCAGCCGTCACCCGTCCGCCGACATTGGCGAGCACACGGACGTCGACGCCGAGGCCCAGCGCCGCCATCGACACCACCGTCAAAAAGCTGGTGATCTTGGTCACCGGTCCGACCACCGTGCTAGGGACGATCTCCAGCGAGCGCAGCGTCGCCAGCGCGAGGAAGCCGAGGATGAACCACGGGACCAGGCGGAAGAAGCCGACATTGGTCTTCTTGGCGTCGCTCTGCCAACGCGAGGCGACCAGGGACAGGCCGACGACGACCGGTCCGAGCATCAGCACACGCATCAATTTCACCAGCGTGCCGATCTGCGTCGAGACGAGGCCGGCCGGCACCGTCGCCGCGAGCACCTGCGGCACCGCGTAGACGGTGAGGCCCGCGAGAATGCCATATTGCGTGGCGGAGAGTTGCAGCAGCGGGATCAGCAACGGCAGGCCGAGCACCATCATCACGCCGAGGATCGCCGTGAAGGAGATCGAGGACGCGATCTCGTCGTTGTTGGCGCCGATGATCGGCGCCACGGCCGCGATCGCCGAATTGCCGCAGATCGAGTTGCCGCAGGCGATCAGGATCGACAGCCGCGTCGACAGGCCGAGCAGCCGGCTGAGACCGAAGGAGACGCAGAGCGCGATGACGACGACCGCGGCGATCGAGGCGAGCAGCGCGATGCCCGAGGCGGCGATGGCCGCGAAGCTGATCGAGGCTCCGAGCAGCATGACTGCGACTTCAAGCAGCTGTTTTGCGCTGAAGGCGATGCCGGCCTGCCAGCGCGGCGCGGGCTTCCAGAAGCTGCGCAGGGCCATGCCGAGCAGGATCGCCATCACCAGCGCCTCGACATAGGGATGCTCGAACACGCCCAGTTCCGCCCGCTCCAACAGGGCGGAGACGCCGGCGACGGCAATGCAGAGGAGGATGCCCGGAATCAGCGCCGCAATGCGGCTTATGGCGGTGGCCGGCTTGGCATCGGCCGGGCTGGATGCTTGATTCTGCGACACAAATCTCTCCCAGAGGAGAAAGATTTATACGCAGCACGATCCAATTGGGAAATAAGTTTTCGACATATCAGGGCCGAGCGAAGTTCTGTCCTCGACCCGGAATAAACCGGCTCAGAAGATCAGGTTCTTGGCCAGCGAGGCGACGCGGCTGAAGCCGTCATAGATGCCCGGCTCAAAGAAGGCCGCGCGCGCCAGCACGATGCCCGCGACCAGCGACCAGAACAGCGTGGTACCGGCCCGCAACAGGAGCTTCGAGGCGCGCGACTTGGGCTGGGTGTCCGTCGCGGACACCAGCTGCTCGCCGAAGGGTTCAAATCGAGTGCGTTCCATAGCTTGCGCCAATCCATCAAATTCTGAACGGAATGTCGTCGTTTCGGCCCCAAACGGCAATGGAAGCGATTGGCGTTTTTGCGCCTCGACGGGGAAACTCCTTCCGTCGGACACCCCCGGGACAACAGTTTTCTTCTTCCGGCCTATTTGGACACCGGCGCCCAGGCTATAGGGCCAGATAACGCCGCCGGATCGCCTCGTTGGCCTTCAGCTCGTCGATTCCGGCGGCATAGACGATCTGGCCCTTGTCGATCACCGTGGCATGGCTCGCCAGGCCAAGGCAGAAATGCATGTTCTGCTCGGCGATCAGCACGGTCGAGCCGAGCTGACGGAGCTGGCGCAAAAGCTCACCGATCCGCTGCACGATGATCGGCGCGAGGCCCTCGCTCGGCTCATCGAGCAGCAACAGCGCCGGGTTGCCCATCAGCGTGCGCGCAATCGCCAACATCTGCTGCTCACCGCCCGACAGGCGTCCGGCGATACGATGGCGCAGCGGCTCCAGCAGCGGGAAGACTTCATAGATGCGCTTGATCGGCCACTCGTCCTGGCCTTCCGGCCCCTTCTTGCGACCGATGACGAGATTGTCCTCGACCGTGTGCTCCGGGAAGATCTGGCGGTCCTCCGGCACGAAGCCGAGCCCGGCGCGGGCGATATGGTGCGGCTTCCGGCCGGATATCACCGCGCCGCGCAGGCTGACCCTGCCCCGCCGCGGCGGTGCCAGGCCCATGATCGCCTTCATCGTCGTCGACTTGCCGGCGCCATTGCGGCCGAGCAGCGCCATGGTCTCGCCCTGCCGCACGGAAAGGCCGACGCCGAACAGGATCTGGCTGGTGCCGTAATAGACGTCGAGATCGGCGACTTCGATGATGGCTGCGCTCATTCGGCCGCTCCCGCATGTTCGGTGCCGAGATAGGCTTCGATCACCGCGCTGTTGTTGCGGATCTCGTCCGGCGTGCCGGTGGCGAGGATGCGGCCATAGCAAAGCACGACGATCTTCGGCGCGATCTTGAACACGATGTCCATGTCGTGCTCGATGAAGACGACGGTGATCTTTTGCGTCTCCCAGAGCTCGCGCACCTTGTCGATCATGCGCCAGCGCTCCTCCGGGCCCATGCCAGCGGTCGGCTCGTCCAGCAGCAGCACCTTTGGTTCGAGCACGAGCGCCAGCGCGATGTCGAGCAGCTTCTGATCGCCATGCGACAGCGTCGCCGCGGTGCGGTTGCGCTTGCCGGACAGGCCTAACAGCTCCATCACATGCTCGGCGCGATCGCGCGTCTCGGGCAAGGGAAAGCGCTTGTGCAGCACTGCGGAAGTGCGCTGATCGGCGCTGACCGCGGCGAGCATGGTTTCCTGCACCGTCAGCGATTTGAAGATGCTGGCGACCTGGAAAGCGCGGCCGATGCCGTGGCGCACGATCTCCGGCGGCGAACGCCCGGCGAGATCGACGCCGTCGAGCAGGACCTCGCCGGAATCCGGCCTCAAGGCGCCGGTGATCAGGTTGAAGAAGGTGCTCTTGCCGGCGCCGTTCGGGCCGATCACGGCGGTGAGCGAGCCATCGGGGAAGTCGAGCGTCACGTCGTTGGTCGCCTTCACGCCGCCAAAGGACTTTGCAAGGTTGCGGATCTCGAGCATCGCTAGCGCCCCTCGCCTGTCTCGCGCCGTTGTCTGGCATTGTCATTCCGGGATGGTCCGTCAGGACCAGACCCGGAATCTCGAAGTTCCGGGTTCGCACTTCGTGCGCCCCGGAATGACTGCCCGATGGATACACCTGACATCGCTAGCGTCCCTCGCCGGCGTCGCGCCGGTGTGCGAACCATTCGGCGACGAAATCGAGCAGGCCTTTGCGCAGGCCCAGTGCGAAGAACAGGATGACCACGCCGAGCACGATGCCGTGGTACTCGGTGTACCGCGTCACGGTGTCATTGAGCAGCAGCAGCAGCACGGTGCCGACCATCGGCCCGAGGAAGGTCGAGACGCCGCCGAGCATGTTGATGAAGATGGCTTCGCCCGAGATGGTCCAATAGGCGAATTCCGGATAGGCGCCGGAGACGAACAGCGCCATCACCATGCCGCCCATCGCCGCGAACAGCGCCGCCAGCACGAACACGGTGAGCTTTGCGCGCCAGACGTCGATGCCGAGGAAGCTTGCGCGCGCGGCGTTGTCGCGGATCATGCGCAGCGTGTAGCCGAACGGCGATTGCGCGATCTGGCGCATCGCGAGCAGGCCAAGGACGAGGAGCGCGCAGCTCGTGACATAGAGATGGACGTGGTTCGACAGATCGATGCCGAGGAACGCGGGACGCGGGATGCCGCCGCGCAGGCCCTGGTCACCACCGGTGAAGGACGCCCAGGACAGGATGGTCGAGTGGATCAGCATCTGGAACGCCAGCGTGACGAAGGCAAAGTAGATCTCCTTCAGCCGCACGCAGATCGCGCCGATCACGGCGGCGATGAGCGCCGTGATCGCCAGCGTCGCGACGAAGGCGACCGGAATGGGCAGGCCAAGCTTCTGCATGATCAGGCCGAAACTGTAGGCGCCAAGGCCGAAGAACATGCCGTGGCCGAACGAGGTCAGCCCGGTGTAGCCGACCAGGAGGTTGAGCGAGGTCGCGAACAGGCCGTAAGCCGAGCAGCGGATGACGAAGTCGAGCAGCGCCTTGCTGCCGGTGAAAAGCGGCAGGCTCGCCAGCACGGCGAAGGCGATCAGCGCGATCAGGACGTCGCGGTAGCGATGAAGTGCCGCGCCGCTGCGCACCGGCGCCAGCGTCTGCGCGCGTCCGGCCTCCAGCTCGGTCATGCCGCCTCCTTGCCGAACAGGCCGGTGGGCTTGGAGACCAGCACGATCACCATGAACAGGTACATCAGACCTTCCGTGAACAGGGGAAAGCCGAGCGAGCCGAACGAGCGGATCAGGCCGATCAGCAGCGCGCCGATCAGGGCGCCCAGGATCGAGCCCATGCCGCCGATCACGGTGACGATGAAGGATTCGATCAGCACCGAAAATCCCATGCCGGGGGTCAGCGACCGCACGGGAGCAGCGAGCGCACCCGCAAGCCCCGCCAGCATGCCGCCGAGCGCGAACACGCCGCCATAGATCAGGCCGGTGTTGATGCCGAGCGCCGACACCATGCCGGGATTGTGCGCGGCGGCGCGGATCACCTTGCCAATGCGGCTGCGCGACAGCCCGATGCCGAGCACGATGGCCGCGACGAGCGCGACGCCGATCAGCAGCAGGTAATAAGGCGGCACCACGCCGCCGGCGATGAACAGCGGCATCACCTGGAACGCCGCGGGCATGCCCATCGACTTGAACTCGGGGCCCCAGATGATGCGCACGACATCATCGAAGATCAGCACGAAGGCGTAGCAGACGAGGAGCTGCATCAAGACGTCGGCGCCATAGACGCGACTCATGAAGACGCGCTCGAAGATCAGGCCGAGGATGGCGGTGCCGCCCGCACCGGCCAGCATCGCCAGCGCAAAGCTGTCGGTGAGATGATAGGCCGTCATCGCAAAATAGGCGCCGAACATATAGAAGGCGCCGTGGCTGAAATTGACGACCTTGAGCACGCCGAAGATCAGCGTCAGCCCGACTGCGACCAGAAACAGCAGCATGCCGATGATGAGGCCGCTGGTGGTTTGCGTCACCAGGCAGGCGGAGCTGGAGAGGCAGCCGGCAAGCGCGTCGAGATCCACGGGATCACTTTCATTGCAGCGCGCCGGACCTGGCGCGGAGAATCAAACGAAACAGGCGGAGACGGTCACCCGTCTCCGCCGCGCATCGGATCAGGTGTAGCCCTTGCTCTTCTTCCACTCGGCCTCGAGCTCGAAGATCGTCTTCCAGTCGCCGGCCTTGACCTCGGGCACATAAGGCTCCTGCGGGATCGTGGTGCCCCAGCCGATGGCGTAGCCGACGAGGGTGTGATCATCGCCGCGCATGGTCACGGTGCCGTCGGCGCCGAACGGGCACTTGATGGTGAGGCCGGCCAGCACCTCGGCGATCTTCTTGCCGTCGGTGGAGTTCGCCTTCTTGGCGGCTTCGGCCAGGAACATCACCGCGGTCGCGTTCTGCCACGACCAGTTGGTCGGGTATTCGTTGTACTTGGACTTGTAGGCGTCACCCCAGGCAGCGTTCTCCGGCGTGGTCGGGAAGGTCTTGATGTAGCGGTTGCCGGAGTGGATGCCCTTGGGCAGGTTCTTCACCACCGTGAGCGCGGTGTAGTCGGCCATGTTGACCGCGAACACCTCCATCTGGCTGAACATCGCGTAGATGTTGGCCTGGTCGATGTAGGAGGTGAGATCCCCGCCCCACAGGCAGGAGTACAGCGCCTGCGGCTTGGCCTGGAGGATCTTGGTCACCACTTCGGTGTAGTCGGGCTGGAACAGCTTTGGCCAGGACTCGCTGATGACCTCGACGTCCGGCGCGAAGCGCTTCAGGTACAGCGTGAACTCGCCGGTGGTGTCGCGGCCATAGGCATAGTCGGGCGAGCAGGTCGCCCACTTCTTCAGGCCCTTGGCTTTGGAGATTGCGGCGGCGTAGCTGCCGCCGACGATGGAATCGTGGATGCCCTGGCGCACGCAGCGGAACGCGTTCGGAATGTGCTGCTTCGGATCGGCGGTGAGCGAGGATGCCTCCGAGCAGGTGTGGACGCAGAGCACGCCGAGATCGCGCGCCACCTCGTGCACCGCGAACGATCCGGACGAGGCCTCGCCGTCGATCAGCCATTCGCAGCCATCGGTGTTGACGAGCTCTCGCGCGACGCGCGCGGCTTCCTGCGGCTGGCCCTTGGAATCGCGGATCACCATCTCGATGGGACGCCCGGCAAGGCCGCCGGCGGCATTGACCTTGTCGACCTCGAGCATCACCGCGTTGCGCGAGGACGTGCCGAGCTGCGCCACGCGCCCCGACAGAATCGTCGGCATGCCGACTTTGATGGTCTTGGCCTGGGCGCGCGCCACCCAGGGCGCGGCAACACTCATCGCACCGGCGCCCATCAGCGCCAGCGTTGAACGGCGGCTGATGCCCGGCGTGCGGGTTCTCGTCATTTTTCCCTCCCTCTGTCGGGTCGGCGTTTCCAAATCCCTGTCGGAGATCGTCTCGTCTCCGTGTTCCCAAGGATTTCAGAGGTAGGGGGGTGACGTCAAGCCAAAGATGAATTACGAGTCAGAATTCATCAAGGGAGGACATGAGGCCGCAACCGGCCCAAAACCCGCACAATGATCAACCTGTCGAGCTTCATCGCCTTTCATGCCCGGCGCACGCCGGAGCGGCCCGCGCTGAAATACCGCGGCGAGGAGATCTCCTACGCCGTCTTCGACGCGCGCATCCGGAAAGCGGCCGGCTGGCTGGCCGCGCAGGGCATTGGCGCCGGCGATGTCGTGGCCGTGCTGATGAAGAACAGCGCGGCGTTCCTGGAGCTGGTGTTCGCCACCAGCCATCTCGGCGCGGTTTTTCTGCCGATCAACTTCCGCCTCTCCCGTGACGAGGTCGGCTACATCGCCGGCAATGCCGGCGCGCGCCTTCTGATCGTCGATGAGGAATTGGCCGCGAACGCGGCGGGTGCGAGGATCGTCGTGCTGGACGAAGCCTCCCAGCAGAGCGTTACGCGTCTCGCGGGCGGCGCTGCGGCTGCGCCGATGCACGTCCGCGCGCCGTCCGACCTGATGCGGCTCATGTACACCTCGGGCACGACCGACCGCCCCAAGGGCGTGATGCTGTCTTACGATAATTTCTACTGGAAGTCCGCCGACCAGACCATCGCGCTGGGTCTCAGCGCCGAGACGCGCCTCCTCGTCGTCGGTCCGCTCTATCACGTCGGGGCACTCGACCTGCCTGGCATTGCCGTGCTCTGGCATGGCGGCTTCATCCGCATCGAGCGCTATTTCGAGCCTGAGGCCGCGCTTGCAGCGATTGCGGAGGACAAGCTCAACGCCGCATGGTTCGCGCCGGTCATGACCACGGCGATGCTCACCTGCCCCACCCGCGATCGCTACGACGTCTCCAGCCTGACATGGGCGATCGGCGGCGGCGAGAAGACGCCGGAGCTGCGCATCCGCGCCTTCTCGGAATATTTCCGCAATGCGCGCTACATCGACGCCTATGGCCTCACCGAGACCGTGGGCGGCGACACCTTCATGGAGGCCGGCCGCGAGATCGAGAAGATCGGCTCGACCGGGCGCGCCATCGCCCATGTCGAGATCGAGATCCGCGACGAGGACGGCAGGACGCTGCCGCCGAACGTCAACGGCGAGATCTGCCTGCGCGGGCCGAAGATCACCCGCGGCTACTGGAAGGACCCGGAGAAGACGGCTGCGGCTTTCTTCGACGACTGGTTCCGCAGCGGCGACGTCGGCTATCTCGACGACGAGGGCTTTCTGTATCTGACCGATCGCAAGAAGGACATGATCATCTCCGGCGGCGAGAACATCGCCTCCTCCGAGGTCGAACGCGTCATCTACGAGCTATCAGAGGTGCGCGAGGTCGCGGTGATCGGCCTGCGCGATGCGCGCTGGGGCGAGCGGCCGGTCGCCATCGTCGTGCTGGCGGAAGGTGCGAGCCTCGAGCTCCCTGCCCTTACCGAACATTGCCGCGCGCGGCTGGCGAGCTTCAAGGTGCCGAAGCAGCTCGTCGTCCGCGACAGCCTGCCGCGCAACCCGAGCGGAAAGATCCTCAAGCGCGTGCTGCGCGCCGAGCTGGAGACGTCTGAATGACGCAAGCGAATGCCAAGGTCACAAAGCTCAACCGCGTCGAGCGCAACGCCTGGACCAAGCAGAAGATCTTTGACGCCGCGACCAAGGTCGTCGGCAAGCATGGTTATGCCGAAGCCTCCGTCGCCCGCATCACCGAGCAGGCCGGCGTCGCGCAAGGCACCTTCTACAACCATTTCGAGAACCGCCAGGAGCTGCTCGACCAGCTGCTGCCCAAGATCGGCCTCGACATGGTCGGGTTCATCCGCGCCCGCACCGGCACGGCGGATGCGGCGCGGCAGGAGATCGAGCGCTTCTCCGCCTTCTTCGACTTCATCCGCGAGGTGCCGGAATTCCTGCGCATCCTCAACGAGGCCGAATTTTTTGCCCCGATCGGCTACCAAAAACATCTCGACAACATCTCGGTCGCCTATGTCCGCATCCTGCGCCGCGCCCGCCTTGCGGGTGCGATCGAGGATTACAGCGACGAGGAATTCGAGGCGATCGTCCACATGCTGATGGGCGCGCGCGGCTATCTCAGCCGCCGCTACTCCTATTCGGAAGGCGGCGTCACCGCCGTGCCCGACCACGTCATCTCCGCCTATCGCAAGCTGATGACGCGCGGCCTGTTCAGTTCATCGGGAGATCAGGAAACGCCATGAACATCGCATCTCCCCACCACCCGCTCGACATCGCCTCGGCGATCGCGGAAGGCGACATCCGCTGCCTCCTGATGGTGCTGGTGCACATGACCGGCGAGGCGCGCTGGCTCGAGCCGCCGTACTTGCCCAAGCGCGACATCCGCCTCATTCCCGATCCCGAAGCCGGCGTGCCGAAGGAGATCCAGGACGAAATCCGCGCCGCGGTGGTCAACCTCTTCGCCAATGGCTCACCGCAGCCGGTCATCACCGACCCCGGCGAAGAGCTGCTCTTGAAGATGATGCGCGCCTGCCTCGGCGAGAACGTCGCGCCGGAATATGCGCCCCTGATGCGCGAGGAGATGGGCTTTGTGCCGCGCGAGACACGATGGACGACGCGTCCTTCCGACGACAAGCTCGCGGAGCAGCACGTTCTGATCGTCGGCGCCGGCGTCTGCGCCATTGCGCTCGGCGTGGCGCTCGGTCATCTCGGCATCCCCTACACCATCGTCGAGAAGAACGACGAGCTCGGCGGCACCTGGTGGATCAACCGCTATCCCGGCTGCGGCGTCGATACACCGAACCATTCCTATTCGTATTCGTTCGGCTCGCGCAACGCATGGACGCGGTACTTCTGCCAGCGCGAGGAGCTGCTCGGCTATCTCCTGAAGGTCGCCGATGAATACGGCATCCGCAAGCATCTGCGCGTCAACACCGAGCTGACCTCGTCGCGCTGGGACGAAGGCAAGAGGCGCTGGATTTCCACGCTCAGGACCAAGGACGGAGAAGAGACCTTCGAATCCACCGCGCTGGTCAGCGCGATCGGCCAGCTCAACGATCCCTCCCGCGCCCGCTTCAAGGGCGAAGAAAGCTTCAAGGGCACGATCCTGCATTCGGCGTTATGGTCCGGCGATATCGATCTGGACGGCAAGCACGTCGCCGTGATCGGCACCGGCGCGACCGCGATGCAGCTGGTGCCGGCGATTGCCGGCCGTGTGGCCTCGGTCACCGTCTATCAGCGCAGCGCGCAATGGGCGCGGCCGGTGAAGGGCTATTCCGACCCGATCAGCGAGGGCGCGCGCTGGCTGCTGGCGCATCTGCCGTTCTATGTGCAGTGGTATCGCTTCAACATGTTCTGGCGCTATGGCGACGGCCTGCTGCCGTTCCTGCGCAAGGACCCGGCCTGGCCACATCCGGAGCGCGCCGTCAACAAGGGCAACGACCGCCACCGGCAGGAGCTGACCGACTTCATCCTCACCGAGCTGAAGGACCGCCCCGACCTGATCGAAAAATGCGTGCCGACCTATCCGCCTTACGGCAAGCGCATCCTGCTCGACAACAACTGGTTCAAGACGTTGACGCGACCGAACGTGGAGCTCGTCACCGACGCGATCGACCGTTTCGACCAGGGCGGCATCGTCACCGCGGACGGCAAGCACCGCCTCGCGGATATCATCGTGGTCGCGACCGGCTTCAAGGTCACGGAGATGGCGGCGCGCCTGAACATCAGCGGCCGCAACGGCAAGAATTTGCGCGAGGCCTGGGGCAACGACAATCCGACCGCGTTCCTCGGCCTTACCGTGCCTGATTTCCCCAACTTCTTCTGCATGCTCGGCCCGAACTCAGGTCCCGCGCATGGCGGCAGCGTCATCTTCCAGTCGGAGTGCCAGAGCCGCTACATCTCGGCGTGCCTGGCCGACATGATCGCGCGCGATGTCGCAGCGATCGACGTCCGTCCGGACGTGCTCGACGATTACGTCCGCAAGGTCGACGCCGAGCACGAGGGCATGATCTGGACCCATCCGGGCATGACGACTTACTATCGCAACTCAAGCGGCCGCGTGTTTTCCGCCATGCCCTGGCGCTTCGTGGATTACTGGCGCATGACGCATGATCCGGATCTTGGGCAGTACAGGCTGACGAAGGCGTAGAGTTGATGGCGCCCACAACGTCGGCGCACCCTCTCTCCACGTCGTCATTGCGAGCGCAGCGAAGCAATCCAGAATCTTTGCGTGGAGATACTCTGGATTGCTTCGCTACGCTCGCAATGACGGAACTGGCGGCCCGTCTACGCCGCGAGCCCGGTCTCCACCGGAGCGAACTCCAGCCCGAGGCTTTCCGCGACCGCCTTGTTGGTGATGCGGCCACGGTGGACATTCAGGCCGTTGCGCAAATGCGGGTTCTCCAGCACCGCCGCAAAACCCTTGTTCGCGAGCATCAGGCCGAACGGCAGCGTCGCGTTGTTCAGCGCCTGGCTCGACGTGACAGGCACCGCACCCGGCATGTTGGCGACGCAATAATGCACGATGCCGTCGACCTCGTAGGTCGGGTCCGTGTGCGTGGTCGCATGCGACGTCTCGAAGCAACCGCCCTGGTCGATAGCGACGTCGACCAGCACGGCGCCCGGCCGCATCGATTTCAGCATCGCGCGCGTGACGAGTTTGGGCGCGCTCGCGCCCGGCACCAGCACCGCACCGATCACGACGTCGGCGGCAAAGACCTCCTCCTCGACCGCCTCGATGGTTGAAAAGCGGGTGCGCACCCGTCCGAGAAAGACATCATCCAGCTCGCGCAGCCGGGGAATCGAGCGATCGATCACCGTGACCTCCGCGCCAAGGCCCGCGGCCATGCGCGCGGCCTGTGTTCCCACCACGCCGCCGCCGAGCACGACGAGCCGCGCCGGCTGCACGCCGGGCACGCCGCCCAGCAAAAGCCCGCGACCGCCGGCCGACCGCTTGAGCGCGGCGCCAGCGGCCTCGATGGCGAGGCGGCCGGCGACTTCGCTCATCGGCGCAAGCAGGGGGAGGTGACCGGCCGCGTCGGTGACGGTTTCATAGGCGATCGCCGTACAGCCGGAGGCGAGCAAGCCCTTGGCCTGTTCGGGATCCGGTGCAAGATGGAGGTAAGTAAACAGGATCTGGCTTTCGCGAAGCTGGGTCCATTCGCTCTTCTGCGGCTCCTTCACCTTCACGATCATGTCGGAGCTGGCGAAGACGTCGCGGGCGCTCCCGGCGATCTCCGCCCCTGCCCGCCGATAGACCTCGTCCGAAGCACCGATGCCGCTGCCAGCGCCTGTCTCGACCGTCACCTGATGCCCGGCCGCGACATATTCACGGACCGCGCCCGGGGTGAGCCCGACGCGATATTCCTGCACCTTGATCTCCTTGGGCACACCGACACGCATCCTAGGCTCCTTCCAACGTCTTGATTCACCTCGCCATGGTAGCGACGGGTCCAGTTTGGTTTCGTGCAAATATCAGCTAGTTTCGCGATCTCCGCGCCGGTTTCCGGCGCCGAAGTGCCCTTTCACGCTGGAAACGAAACATTGGCCCTCGACCGGAAAGATCTCGCCATCCTCGCGGAACTCACGACCAACGCGCGGGCCAGCCACACCGAGCTTGCCAACAAGGTCGGACTATCCAGCACGGCGCTGGCGCGGCGGCAGAAGGCGCTGGAGGACGACGGCTACATCCAGGCCTATCAGGCCGCGCTCGACCTGGCGCAGTTCGGCCTCACCACGACGGTGCTGGTGCGCATTGCGCTGGAGAGCCAGAGCGACGAAGCGCTGAAAGCGTTCGAGGCGGAGGTGGTGAAATGCCCCTCCGTCGTGCGTTGCTTCCTGATGTCGGGCACCGACGACTACATCCTGATCGTGCTCGCGCGCGACATCCAGGATTTCGAGCGCATCCACCGCACCGAGCTGTCACGCCTGCCGCGCGTCGCGCGGGTGCAATCGAGCTTTGCGCTGCGCGAAGTCGTCAACCGCGCGGTGCCGACGGTGGTGTTCAGCGAGGCCAAGCGGTAGCGGACTTCTCCCTCTCCCCGTTCTTACGGGGCCGCGCCGAGCTTCGCTCGCGCTGAGAGCGTTGGGGTGAGGGGCTGCACCCACAAAGGCGGTGATAGTCAGACTCGCGGAAGCTCCCCCTCACCCGGATTGCTGCGCAATCCGGCCTCTCCCCGCAAGCGGGGAGAGGCGAAACGCCAGCCGCAGCTCCTGTCATCCAACTGTCATCGAATGTGCCGAGAGCTGTGTCTCCAGTACATTCGGGACAGACAATGGACTATTTCAAGCGCTTCAACTTCCTGTTCGCCGCACCCGTGTTCGACGCCGACGACCTCGAAGGCGTCCGCTTCAACCAGATCATCGAGGAGATCCAGCGCTCCGGCTTCGAGGTCGTCCGGGCCCGCAAGCTGGAGGACGCGGAGATCGCGGTGCAGACCGACGCCGCGATCGGCTGCATGGTGGTGGACTGGGGCAAGAAGGGCCTGGAGGGCAAGACCTCGGCGCTGATCAATTTGATGCGGCGCCGCGGCCTCGATTTCCCGATCATCCTCCTGATCCGGCGCAAGCGGTTCGAGGATCTGCCGGTCGAGGTGCTCGACTTCATCGACGGCTATGTCTTCCTCTCCGAGGAGACGCCGACCTTCATCGCCAAGAACCTGATCAGCCGGCTCAAGCAATATGCCGAGACGCTGAAGACGCCGTTCTTCGGCGCGCTGGTCGACTATGCCGAGGAAGGCAATCAGCTCTGGACCTGTCCGGGCCACAATGGCGGCGTGTTCTACAATCGCAGCCCGATCGGCCGGGTGTTCGTCGAGCATCTTGGCGAATCCGTGTTTCGCGACGACCTCGACAATTCCGTGCTCGACCTCGGCGACCTCCTCACCCATGAGGGCCCGGCGCTGAAGGCGCAGAAGGAAGCCGCCCAGATCTTCGGCGCGGAGAAGACCTATTTCGTGCTCAACGGCACCTCGACCTCGAACAAGGTCGCGCTCGGCGCGCTCGTCACCGACGGCGACCTCGTGCTGTTCGACCGCAACAACCACAAGGCCGCCCATCACGGCGCGCTGATGATCAATGGCGGCATCCCGGTCTACGTCCCGACCATCCGCAACGCCTGGGGCCTGATCGGCCCGATGCGCTGGGACGTCCTCGACGAGAAGGCCCTGCGCGAGGCGATCCGCAACCATCCGCTGGTCAGGGATCGCGACGCCTGGCGCAAGGAACGGCCGTTCCGCGTCGCCGTGGTCGAGCAGTGCACCTATGACGGCTCGATCCACAGCGCCGAGATGATCCTGAAGCGCATCGGCCATCTCTGCGAATACATCCTGTTCGACGAGGCCTGGGCCGGCTTCATGAAATTCCACCCCCTCTATGCCGGCCGCTTCGCCATGGGGCTGGCGAACCTTCCCCCGGAAGCGCCCGGCATCATCGCGACGCAGTCGACCCACAAGCAACTCGCGAGCTTCTCGCAGGCCTCGCAAATCCACATCAAGGACCGTCACATCCGCGGCCAGAAGCGGCGGGTCGAGCACCGCCGCTTCAACGAAAGCTTCATGCAGCACGCTTCCACGTCACCGTTCTACCCGCTGTTCGCATCCCTCGACGTCGGCGCGCAGATGATGAAGGGGCGCTCCGGCGAAGTGCTGTGGGACGACACGATCCGGCTCGGCATCGAGCTGCGCAAGAAGATCCGCGCGATGCGGCGTGAGTTCGAGGAGAAGGAGCAGAACCCCGATCGGCGCTGGTTCTTCGAGCCCTTCGTCCCGGATCGCGTCGCCATTCCCGACGTCAGCCGCCCCGGCGCCGCCCACAACGTCGCCTGGGAGACGCTGTCCACCGACGAGCTCGCCACCAATCCCGCGCTGTGGCAACTCTCTCCGGATACCAACTGGCACGGCTTTCCCGATCTCGCGGAAGGCTTTGCCATGACCGATCCGAACAAGCTGACGCTGCTCACGCCTGGCTTCGATCGCACCACCGGCGCCTATGCCGAGCACGGCATCCCCGCCCCCGTCGTCGCGCAATATCTGCGCGAGAACCGCATCGTGCCCGAGAAGAACGACCTCAACTCCCTGCTCTTCCTGCTCACTCCCGGCGTCGAGGCGAGCAAGGCCGGCACGCTGATCTCCGGCCTCGTCGCCTTCAAGAGGCTGCACGACGACAATGCGTTGCTGGCGGACGCAATCCCGGAATTCTACCAGCGGCGGCAGGCGCGCTATGCCGGCGTGCGGCTGCGCGATCTCTGCGGCGACATGCACCGTTTCTTCCGCGCCGCCGATGTCAGCGCGCTCCAGGCGCGGCAATTCATGCCCGAGCACATGCCCGAGATCGCGATGTCGCCCCGCGATGCCGCCCGCTATTTGTTCCGCAACGACGTCGACTATCTGCCGATCGAGGCGATCGCGGGCCGCATCGCCACCACGCCCTTCGTGGTCTATCCGCCCGGTATCGCCACCATCGTGCCCGGCGAGCGGCTGACGGAACGCGCCAAGCCCATGGTCGACTATCTCAAGATGTTCGAGACCTGCTTCAACACGTTCCCGGGCTTCGACGTCGAAATCCAGGGCGTCTACAAGGAGATCGATGCCCAGGGCCGTATCGGGCTCTATACTTACGTCGTTGCCGAGTAGGTGCCGATGAACGAGACAGCCGCTATACGAGCGGATGACGAGCCGGTCCAGGTCCGCCCCTCGCGCGAGAGCGATGTCGAGGCGATGCTGGCGATCTACCGCCATCATGTCCGCAACGGCGTGCCGCGCGATGTCGAGGGAACCGGCGCGCCGGAGCCGGACGATCTGCGCGACCGGCGCAAGAACCTGAAGCAGACCCGCCTGCCGCATCTGGTTGCGACCTATCGCGGCGAGGTGGTCGGCTACGCCTATGCGGTGCTGTTCCGCAAGCGCCCGGCCTATCGCTACACCGCCAAGCACTCGATCTACGTCCACCACGCGCATCTCGGCCGCGGCGTCGGACGGCTATTGCTCCAGGAGCTGGTCGATGTTTGTGCGGCGGCCGGCTTCCGCCAGATGATCGGCTATATCGACGCCGACAACGCGCCCTCGCTGGCGCTGCACGAAAAGTTCGGTTTCGCGCGCGCCGGCCTGCTCTGCGGCGTCGCCTACCGGCACGGCCGCTGGTCCGACACCGTCATGGTGCAACGCTCGCTCGGCGCGGGCGCAACCGCGCCGCCGCCGGCAACGGCACCCGGCCGGTAAGCCTTACGAGGGGAAGTCGGCCGGTCTGACGTGGATGCGATCGGCATGCAGCGACCAGTCACACAACGCCTGGTCCTTGCAAAACCGCGCCTTCGCCCGTTCCCTGGCCTCGTCCTCGTCGGCGGCGTCGATCTCGAGCGTGCCCTGGCAGACCTCGATCTGCCGGCCGTACTCCCCGAGCACGTCCTTCATGAACCTGACGACATAAGTGGACATGGGACCTCCTGCTGCCTCGGCAGCACTCTAATCCCATTTACCCGGTTTCGGGGAGGCAGATTTTGACCGGGATCAAGGCCGGCAACGGTTCCCGCCGCCGGTCCAGGCGTCGGTTCGATCCGTCAGCCGCCCCGCCCTGCCCAAAGCCTCGCGGAAGGCGCGCGCGACACGAGGCGCACGGGCCGACATCAATCATTACGTCGTGATATCGAGCAGCGACTCTGTCGTCTCGGCATAAGCTTGAATGACCTTCGCATTGGCAATGAAGCTGTACTTCGCGGTCGCCAGTTCAACGAATTCGCCGGCGAGATCGACATTCGGCGCTGCGACCAGGCCGTCCTCGTTTGCGAAGGGAGCGCTCGGATCCGACTGTGCGATATAGCTCGGCGAAACCGCCGACACGGTCGCGACCGTACCGCCCGGCGTCGAGCCGCTCGATTGGGAGACCTGATCGACGCGCAGCGGCACATAAGCCGCGGGAAAGGTCGGAGCTATGCCCGCACCGGCCGATGTGCTCGATCCGCCTGGTGCTGGCAGCGGGCCGGTCGTGCTGATATTGGCGATGTTGCTCGCGGCCACGCTCACGCGCAAACTCGCTGCAGAAAGTCCGGATGTGGCAATCGAAAATATGCTCATGGCCTTTCATCTACAGGACAAGCAATACGCGTTCCCTCACGCAATCGATAAGATGCGCCACTTTGTATTTTCATCGCGGTAACCAATGATTGGAACGCAATCGACCTTCGTGCGCGTCCCTACCCCGGCATCACGCCGAACGCCCGCTTGAAGCGCTCGGCGTAGCGCGGCCAGACCTCGGGATTGATGATGCGCGGCGGGCGCTTGCCGTCGAGCGTCTCCAGGACCTGCTCGGCGGCGATGCGGCCCATGTTCTGGCGCGCCTCGGTCGTCACGCCCGCGGTATGCGGGCTCGCCAGCACGTTGTCGAACTGGAGCAGCGGATGCTCGGGCGGCGGCGGCTCCTTGGACCAGACGTCGAGACCGGCCCCCGCAATGCGCTTGTCGCGCAGCGCCTGGAGCAGCGCGTCCTCGTCGTGGATGAAGCCGCGCGCGGTTGTAATGAAATAGGCATGCGGCTGCATCAGCGCGAATTCACGCACGCTGATCATGTTGCGGCTGCCCTTGTTGAGCGGGCAGGAGATCGAGACGAAGTCGGCGCGGCGCAGCAGCTCGTCGAGCTCGACCTTCTCGCCGCCGCGCTCGGCCATCACTTCGGCGGTTAGATACGGGTCATAGGCCAGCACCTTCATGCCGAGCAGGCCCTTGCACAGCGCGGCGATGCGGCGGCCGACATTGCCGAGGCCGATGATGCCGACGGTCTTGTGCTCGACCTCGTTGCCGACGAGGTCGTTGCGGTTGACGTCGCGCTCGCGGCGCAAGCGACGGTCGGACTGGATGATGCGCTTGGACAGCGTCAGCATCATCGCCAGCGCGTGCTCGGCGACCGAATGGGCGTTGCCGCCGGACTGGTTGACGACCAGCACGCCCGCATCCGTACAGGCTTCGACGTCAACGGGATCGAAGCCCGCGCCGTTGCTGGAGACGAGCAGCAAATTCGGCGTCCGTTTCAGGAAGGCGGCATCGACATGGAAGTGCGGGGCGAGCTCGTCGCGGGCCGCGCCGATCTGGTAGACATGGGCGGCCGAGAGGATCGGCGCATAGAAGTCTTCGGGGCTCTCGTTCTCGATGCGGTCGAGCCGGACGTCGGGCCGCGCCTTGAGGATGTCGATATAGATCGGATTGGCCAGATATTTGACGTAGAAGACGCGCTTGTTGTTGACGGACATCAGGACCCTTCCGGCTCTCTCGAGGAGGTCCACAAGGTCAGCGCGGCGCGCGCCCGTCCATGCCTTCCTCCCAATTTCTCATTGTCGCCGCTTATGACATGGCGGTGCCGGCCACGGCAGGCCGCCTGGCGCAGATCACGGTGCCGGCCCGGACATGTTGACAATCCCGCGGCCTGCGTCAAGTTCGGCGGATCGCCGCGACGGCCAGGGCAATGGCAAAGACCAAGAAGCATGCGCGGCCCAAGGAATACGCCAAGGGAGAGCGCAATGGCGATTGCGGAACAGCAGACCTCGACGCAGGGGTCCGGCGACGGGAGCTGGCACGGCATCGTCCTGCAGACCTTGAAGCGGAACGAGATCAGCCTGATCCCTTACGTGCCCGACCGCGTGCTGACGCCGCTGATCAAGAACCTGCATGCCGATCCCTTCTTCACCACCTTCGCCACCGCCCGCGAGGAGGAAGCCGTCGGCATCGTCTCGGGCGCCTGGATGGGCGGACGGCGCGGCGCGGTGCTGATGCAGACCTCGGGCTTTGCCACGCTCGCCAACGTGCTGGCCTCGCTCGCGGTGCCCTACCAGATCCCGCTGATCATGTTCGTGTCCGAGCGCGGCACGCTCGGCGAGTTCAACTACGGCCAGTCGCTGGTCTGCCGCACCATGCGCCCGGTGCTGGATTCGCTGGCGCTGGAGCATCACACCATCACCCGGCTCGACGAGCTTGAATTCATCGCCGACCGCTCGATCAAGCAGGCGATCACCACGCAAGCGCCGGTGGCCCTGATCCTCAACCCGCTGCTCACCGGCGGCAAGGTCTTCGACAAGTGAGGCCGGCCAAATGAGTTCAAACATGAACACGCGCAACACCAAGGTGATGAACCGCTTCGACGTGACTTCGCGCCTGATCGCAAAGCTCAAGCACGAGGAGGCCGTGATCGGCGGCATCGGCAATACCAATTTCGACCTCTGGGCCGCCGGCCACCGCCCGCAGAATTTCTACATGCTCGGCAGCATGGGGCTCGCCTTCCCGATCGCGCTCGGCGTTGCGCTGGCGCAGCCGGAGCGCCGCGTCCTCGCGCTCGAAGGCGACGGCTCGCTGCTGATGCAGCTCGGCGCACTCTCGACGATTGCGGCGTTGAAGCCGAAGAACCTGATCATGATCGTGATGGACAACGGCATCTACCAGATCACCGGCGCGCAGCCGACGCCGGCCGCTGACGTCGCCGATATCGTCGCCATCGCCGCCGGCTCGGGGCTCGCCAACAGCGCCTGGGCCGCCGACGAGGAGGATTTCGAGCGCCTAGTCGAGAAGGCCATGTCGGCTAACGAGCCCAGCCTGATCGCGGTCCGCATCGACGACAAGCCGGGCGTCGGCACCACCCGGCGCGATCCCGTGCAGATCCGGGAGCGTTTCATGCAGGGCCTCGGCGTGCGCGAGCCACTTTAACGTTTCGTCATTAACTACACGGCGATCTGATCCGCAGCCCGCGCAGGCCCTGCAAAACCGTGCTAAGCGGTGCGGATGTCCATTTTGGTTCGTGCCTTTGCCTGGCTGCTCGCTGCGGCCGTTGCCTTTGCAACCCTCGGTCCGCCCGGCCTGCGCCCGCATTCCGACCTCGGCCAGGACGGCGAGCATGCGCTCGCCTTCATCCTGGTCGGGCTGGCCTTCGGCCTCGCCTATCGGAAGCGACGCCTGGCAGCGGCGGCCGTCTCGGTCATCCTGATCGGCCTGCTCGAGCTGATGCAGTTCTGGACGCCGGGACGCCATGCACGGCTGGAGGATTTTCTGGTCGATGCCGCCACCGCCTGCGCCGGCTTTGCGCTCGCAGCCGCAGCCGATTGGGTCATGACACGCCTACGCCCGAGCGTATCCGTCACAAGCGAAGGCCCCGCGGAGTGACGCTCCGCAGGGCCCGTTTTCACTCAACGCCGATGCCGGTCAGTCGATGATCTTGACGACGCGGCGCGTCCGCGGCTCGACGATGACGCGGCGGTCGTTCACGACCGCATAGCGATATTCGGTGTAGTTCGGCACGGGACGCAGCACCACGGTCGGGGGCAGCGGCTCGCCGACCACGACGCGCTCGTGGATCACGACAGAGTCATCGCGCGGGATTCCGCCCAGGATCGCATTCGGGATTTCGAGGCCGGCGCCGACGGCCGCACCGACGGTGCCGCCGACCATCGCTCCGACCGGGCCACCGATATCGCCGCCCGCGCGTGCGCCGTTCCTCGCGCCCTCTTCGGTCGTCGACTGAGCAAAGGCCGCACTCGACGCCAGCAGGGACGCGGCAGCCAACGAAATCGCAAGACGGGTTTTCATGCGCTTATCTCTCCAGTGATTGTCATGCACTCCCAACCCGCGGGAGCGGACCATTGTTCCGGTTCCCGCGCGACGAAAGACAGGTCAAATCTGGAGAGTGTTCCTGCGTAACACTTACGCAGCGGCGATCTCGTGCCCCGCCATCAGTTCCAGCGCGCGCACCATCGCCGAATGATCCCAGCCCTTGCCGCCATGCGCGGTGCAGGATGAGAACAATTGCTGCGCCACCGCTGTGCTCGGCAGCGACAGTCCGAGCGAGCGAGCGCCTTCGAGCGCGAGGTTGAGATCCTTCTGGTGCAGCTCGATGCGGAAGCCGGGGTCGAAATTGCGCTTCACCATGCGCTCGCCATGCACTTCGAGAATCCGCGACGAGGCAAAGCCGCCCATCAGCGCCTTGCGCACCAGCGCCGGATCGGCCCCTGCCTTCGATGCGAACAACAGCGCTTCGCTCACCGCCTCGATCGTCAGCGCGACGATGATTTGATTGGCGACCTTCGTGGTCTGTCCGTCGCCATTGGCGCCGACATGCGTGATGTTCTTGCCCATCCTGTCGAAGATCGGCTTCATGGTGCCAAAGGCCCGCTCCGGCCCGCCGACCATGATGGTGAGGCTCGCAGCTTTCGCCCCGACCTCCCCGCCCGATACTGGCGCATCGAGATAGTCCGCACCCAGCGCCTCGATCTTCTTGGCAAACTCCTTCGTCGCCAGCGGCGAGATCGAGCTCATGTCGACGACGATCTTACCCTTGGAGATGCCACTCGCGACGCCGTCCTTGCCGAACAGCACAGCCTCAACATGCGGCGTATCCGGCACCATGATGATGACGGCATCCGCCTCCTCCGCGACCTCCCTGCCCGACTTGCAGGCGATGCCGCCCGCCGCGATCAGCTCGGGCGACACCGGCGCAACGTCATGCAGGAGCACGCGATGGCCCGCGGCCAGAAGATGGCCGGCCATCGGCCGTCCCATGGTGCCAAGTCCGATAAAGCCGATGTCGATCATGTCAAATCATTCCTCTTTGTTCAGGCTAAGTCGATCCGCGGGCTCGGTGCACCTCTCCCGCTTGCGGGAGAGGACGGCGCGAAGCGCCGGGTGAGGGTTCTGTCCGCATTGGGATTGTCGACGCATCTCACGAGCCCCATTGCGGAGGCACCCTCACCCCAGCCCTCCCCCGCAAGCGGGAGAGGGAGCGCACCGTGACCGTGGCTATGACTACGTCTCGAAGGTCTGCGCGGCGTGCCAGGACAGGCCTTCCAGCGTCGTGGTGCGCGGCTTGTATTCGCAGCCGATCCAGCCGCGATAGCCGATCGCGTCGAGATGGCGGAACAGGAAGGGATAGTTGATCTCGCCGGTGCCCGGCTCGTGACGGCCGGGATTGTCGGCAAGCTGGACGTGGGCGATCTGGGGGAGATATTCCTGCATGGTGCGGGCGAGATCGCCCTCCATGATCTGCATGTGGTAGATGTCGTACTGGATGAACAAATTGTTCGACCGCACCTCGGAGATGAGCTGCACCGCCTGCTCGGTGCCGTTGAGGTGGAAGCCGGGAATGTCGAGCGTATTGATCGGCTCGACCAGCAGCTTGATGTTCTCCCGCGCCAGCGTCGAGGCGGCAAAGCGCAAATTGCCGACTAGGGTCTCGTTGAGTTCGCGCGGATCGGCATCGGCGGGCGCGATGCCGACGAGGCAGTTGAGCTGGTCGCAATCAAGCGCCTTGGCATAATCGATGGCGCGGAACACGCCGTCGCGGAATTCGGCGGTGCGGTCCGGCAGGATCGCGATGCCGCGCTCGCCCCCGGCCCAATTGCCGGCCGGTAGATTGTGCAGCACCTGCGTCAACCCGTGGGCCTCGAGCTGCTCTCGGAGCTGCGCCTTGTCGAAATCATAGGGGAAGAGATACTCGACCCCGGCAAAGCCCGCCGCTTTCGCCGCGGCGAAGCGGTCGAGGAACGGCATCTCGTTGAAGAGCATGGTGAGGTTGGCGGCAAACTTCGGCATGATGCTGTCCCCTATTCCGCCGGCTGAAGCACGCCGGGCCGCTTGGTCCCGACCTCGTCGAGAGCCAGGTCCAGCACCTCCTCGAACTCGACGATGTTGTCGATCTCCGTCCCCATCGCGATGTTGGTGACGCGTTCGAGGATGAACTCGACCACCACGGGCACGCGGTGCTTCGCCATCAGCTCGCGCGCCGTCGCAAACGCGGCCTGCGAGTCCTTGGGATCGGTGACGCGGATCGCCTTGCAGCCGAGGCCTTCGGCGACGGCGACATGGTCGACACCGTAGCCGCCGAGCTCGGGCGCGTTGATGTTCTCGAACGAGAGCTGGACGTGGTAGTCCATGTCGAAGCCGCGCTGGGCCTGGCGGATCAGGCCGAGATAGGAATTGTTCACGACGACGTGGATGTAGGGCAGGTTGAACTGCGCCCCGACCGCGAGCTCCTCGATCAGGAACTGGAAATCGTAATCGCCTGACAGCGCGACGATGTCGCGATCCGGGCAGGCCGCGCGCACGCCGAGCGCCGCGGGCAGCGTCCAGCCCAGCGGCCCCGCCTGCCCCGCATTGATCCAGTTGCGCGGCTTGTAGACGCCGAGGAACTGCGCACCCGCGATCTGCGACAGGCCGATCACGGTGACATAGGTGGTGTCGCGGCCGAACGCCTTGTTCATCTCCTCGTAGACGCGCTGCGGCTTGATCGGGACGTTGTCGAAATGGCACTTGCGCAGCATCGAGCGCTTGCGATCGCGGCAGGCCGCGGGCCACGCCTGGCGCTCGCGAAGCCTGCCTGACCGACGCCACTCCCTGGCGACGGTGACGAAAAGCTCGAGCGCGGCCTTGGCGTCCGAGACGATGCCGAGATCGGGATTGAACACCCGCCCGATCTGCGTCGGCTCGATGTCGACATGCACGAAGGTGCGGCCCTTGGTGTAGGTCTCGACCGAGCCGGTGTGGCGGTTGGCCCAGCGGTTGCCGATGCCGAGCACGAAATCGGATTCGAGCATCGTGGCGTTGCCGTAGCGGTGACTGGTCTGAAGGCCGACCATGCCGGCCATCAGCACGTGATCGTCGGGGATCGCTCCCCACCCCATCAGCGTCGGCACGACCGGCACGTTGGCAATCTCGGCGAATTCGACCAGGAGGTCCGAGGCGTCCGCGTTGATGATGCCGCCGCCCGCCACGATCAGCGGCCGCTCGGCCGCATTGAGCATCTCCAGCGCCTTCTCGACCTGCTTGCGGGTCGCGGCCGGCTTGTAAACCGGCAGCGGCTCATAGGTCTCGTCGTCGAACTCGATCTCGGCGAGCTGCACGTCGAGCGGCATGTCGATCAGCACCGGCCCCGGCCGCCCTGAGCGCATGACGTGAAACGCCTGGCTGAATACCCGCGGCACCAGCGCCGGCTCGCGCACGGTGACCGCCCATTTGGTCACGGGCTTTGCGATCGACTCGATATCGACCGCCTGAAAATCCTCCTTGTAGAGCCGCGCCCGCGGCGCCTGCCCGGTGATGCAGAGGATCGGAATCGAATCGGCGATCGCCGAATAGAGCCCGGTGATCATGTCGGTGCCGGCCGGCCCCGACGTGCCGATGCAGACCCCGATATTGCCGGCCTTCGCCCGCGTATAGCCCTCGGCCATGTGCGAGGCGCCCTCGACATGACGCGCCAGGATATGGCGGATCGAGCCGCGCTTCTTCAACGCCGAGTAAAGCGGATTGATCGCGGCTCCTGGAACGCCGAAGGCTGTCGAGATGCCTTCCTTCTCCAGAATTCGCACGGCCGCATCGATAGCTCGCATCTTCGCCATATCGGACCTCGCTCGAGTTGCGTCAGCGAGCGAGATCATCGGGCGCGCAAGGTGCGATCTCAACGAGATCGATTTTATTTTCCACGATGCGGCAGCCGTGGAAAAATCGTGGGCGTGTCAATCAGTTAGATCGAGATATCCGTGAAAGCGCTTCACTCGAACAGCGGCGCCAGCTCCATCTGCGGCACCAGCACGAGGCCCTTGTCGGTGATGCGAATTTCCGGAATGACCGATAGCGGAATCAGATTGAAGCCCATGTAGGGGATGGTGCAACCGGCTTCCGCCCATTCCTTCTTCAGCACCTTGACCTCCTCGGCCACCTCCGTGACACGCTTGTCGGACAACAGCCCCGCGATCGGCAGCGGCACCAGCGCTCTCACCTTGCCGTCGGCGACGACGCAGACAGCGCCCTGGTGCTCCTTGATCGCCGCGATCGCGACCTGCATGTCGGGTTCGTTGGTTCCGGCAACGATGATGTTGTGGCTGTCGTGCCCGACGCTGGAGGCGACCGCACCACGCTTCAGGCCAAAATCCTTCAGCAGGCCATAGGCGACATTGCCGGCCGATTTGCCGTGGCGCTCGACGACGGTGACGAAGCACAGGCCGTAGCGTGCGAACAGCGTCGGCCAGTCCTTGGCCGGCTCGATTGCGACTTTCTCATGGACCAGCGTGATGCCGGGCAGCGCGGTCTTGATGGCGTTGACGGTGCAGGCCTTGGCCGGCAGCTCCGGCGTCAGCTTCATCTTCTCCGGCAGCTTCACCGTCGCATAGGCCGCCTTCGGGTATTGATAGCGCTGCGACAGCGCCTGATCTAGCCGCGGCGTGATCTTGCCATGCTCGACCACAAGCTCACCGCCATACCAAGTGCATTGCGGCTTGAGCTGATCGTCCATCAGCACGAGATCGGCGCGGCGGCCGCCGCCGAGCCCGCCGATATCGCCCTCCATGCCGAAGCGGGTGGCGCCGTGCAGCGAGCCCATCGACCAGGCCTGTTCGGGCGACATGCCCGCCTTCACCGTCTCGCGCACCACCCAGTCGAGGCCGAACAGCAGGAGATCGTCGGCGTCGCGGTCGTCGGTGCACACGGCGGTGCGCTTGTGCGAGGCCCCGAGCTCGGTGATCGTCCGGATCGCCTGCGGCAGCGAGTGCCAGGGCGTGGTCGGCGGGCCGCCGCGCAGGAACACCCAGACGCCGGCGTCGAGCAGATCGTCGGCGATATCGCGGTCGATCGCCTCATGGGTGTCGGTGACGCCGCTCGCCGCATAGGCCGCGACGAATTCACGGCCGTAGACGTGGCCGGACACCGGGCGTCCGCGCTTCAAGGCGGCGGCGAGGATGGCGTGGCTCCGCTCGTCGCCCATGGTCACCGGCACGAAATCCATCTTCTCGCCGAGCGCCACCGCCTCGGGCCAACGGTCGAACAGGCCAGCGATCTTGTCCGGCGTGAGGTCGCCACCCGCGGTCTCAAGCTCCGCCGACGTGGCCGGGACGGTCGACGGCACCGTCAAGAAGATCGAGAGCGGCGCCTCGCGCGCGTCCTCCAGCATCGCCTCGACGCCGGCGACGTCCATGACGTTGCCGATCTCGTGGCTGTCGCAGAAGATGGTGGTGGTACCGTTCAGCAGTGCGGCCTCGGCGTAGGCGCAGGCCGTCACCATCGAGGATTCGATGTGGATATGCGGATCGACCAGCCCCGGCGCGATGATGCCGCCGGCCGCGTCGTAGAGGGCAACGCCGCTCCACGCCTTCTTGGCCGTTCCAGCCGGCTTGACCGCGGCGACACGGCCGCCGGTGATCCAGACCTCGCGGTTCGCGTGGATGCGCTCCGAATAGGTCGAAAGCACCCGGCCCCCGGTGACCACGAGATCCGGCGCGACGCGCGCGGAGGCGACATCGGCCAGCCGCCGGGTCATCGAATGCAGCGGTGCGACGGCGAAGCGGGTAAGTCTGGTCATCGGGACCCTCGCGTGGCGTTACGGCCCACCGATGGTTACGCCCCGCGCCATAGCGGGCAAGCGCAAATATAACGGCAGGCCCTGCTTACGCCTTAGGCGCCGAGCCGCCCGTCGCCGCCCTTGCAGGCCTGCGCGGGTTCCGCCTTCTCGGCGGCGCTGCGGCAGCGGGCTTGACTCGAATCCGCATCGAGCGGCCCTTTGACTCGTCGATCTCGAACGAGTTCGTCTTGCGCACGAGGTCGCTCAGCTTGCGGAACCCGAACGTCCTCGGATCGAAATCGGACGCCAGATTGGCGAGCTGCCGCCCGACTTCCCCGAGCGCGACCCAGCCGTCCTCGCTCTCCATCTGGGTGATGACCTTCTTGATGATGGGGGTCGCTGCATCAAGCGGCTGAAGCGACGTCGATCTTGCGGCGGCGTCCTGGGTGGTCGCCGGGGCGGCAAGCAGGTTCTCGGTGTAGACGAACCTTCGGCAGGCCTGCCTGAAGCTTTCCGGCGTCTTCTGCTCGCCGAACCCGAAGACATCGACGCCCTGTTCCCGGATGCGGGCGGCCAGACGGGTAAAGTCGCTGTCGGACGACACCAGGCAGAAACCGTCGAACCGGCCGCTGTGCAGCAGATCCATGGCGTCGATGACCAGGGTGATGTCGGACGCGTTCTTTCCCGTCGTATAGGCGAATTGCTGCTGCGGGATGATGGCGTGCTTCGACAGAATATCAGCCCACCCCTTGGACCGCGAGCTGGAGAAGTCGCCATAGATGCGGCGAACGCTGGCCTCGCCGATCTTGGCAATCTCCTCGAACAGGCCATCCGCGATCTTTGCGGAGGCGTTGTCGGCATCGATCAGGACGGCGAGACGGGGCGAGCGAAGTTCCGACGGCATGGCGTTTCCTCAACGAGCTGGACGCAGCATTCAAGGACGCGCGCGCCGGGACGGCTAGTCCTCATTTGCCTTGAAGCGCCCCATCCCCTTCAGCACGAATGGGGCCAGCAGCGCAACCAGCGCGATGACGAGCAGCGTCGCCGAGATCGGACTCTGGAGCAGCGTCATGGGATCGCCGAGGCTGATCGCAAGCGCTCTGCGCAACTGGCTCTCGGCGATCGGGCCGAGGATCAGGCCGACAACGACCGGCGCGATCGGAAAATCGAACCGGCGCATCAGGAAGCCGAGCACGCCGAAGCCGGCCAGCATCGACAATTCGACCACCGACGGCTTGGCCGCGATGGTGCCCATGGTCGCGAAGACGAGGATGCCGGCATAGAGCCACGGCTGCGGGATCGCGAGCAGCCGCACCCACAGCCCGACCAGCGGCAGATTGAGCACCAGCAGCATGCAATTGGCGATGAAGAGGCTCGCGATCAGGCCCCAGACGAGATCCGGCCGCTCGGCGAACAGCAGCGGCCCCGGATTGAGGCCGTATTGCTGGAAGCCCGCCAGCATCATCGCGGCCGTCGCCGAGGTCGGCAATCCCAGCGTCAAGAGCGGCACCAGCGTTCCGGCGGCGGAGGCATTGTTGGCGGCCTCCGGTCCCGCGACGCCCTCGATCGCGCCCTTGCCGAATTCTTCCGGGTGCTTGGTCAGCCGTTTCTCGGTCGAATAGGACAGGAAGGTCGGGATCTCCGCGCCGCCCGCCGGCAGCGCACCGATCGGGAAGCCGAACATGGTGCCGCGCAGCCACGGCTTCCATGACCGCTTCCAGTCTTCCTTCGTCATCCACAGCGAGCCGCGCACCGGCTCGAGCTTCTCCTCGGTGTGGTGGCGGCGCGATGCGACGTAGAGCGCCTCGCCCAGCGCGAACAGGCCGACCGCGAGCGTCGTCACCTCGACGCCGTCGAGCAGTTCGGGGACGCCGAACGCGAGCCGCGCCTGACCGGTCAGCTTGTCGATGCCGACGAGGCCGAGCGTCAGGCCGATGAACAGGCTGGTGAGGCCGCGGACCGGGGAATCGCCGAAGGTCGCCGACACCGTGACGAAGGCGACGCACATCAGCGCGAAATAGTCCTCGGGGCCGAAGCGCACGGCGAAATCGACCAGCCAGGGCGCGAGAAAGGCAAGCCCGATGGTGGCGATGGTGCCGGCGACGAAGGAGCCGATCGCGGAGGTCGCGAGCGCCGGCCCGCCGCGGCCGGCCTTGGCCATCTTGTTGCCTTCGAGCGCGGTCGCCATCGAGGCGCTCTCGCCCGGCGTGTTGATCAGGATCGCGGTGGTCGAACCGCCATACATGCCGCCATAATAGATGCCGGCAAACATGATCAGCGAGCCGCCGGGATCGAGCTTGTAGGTCACCGGCAACAGCAGCGCGACCGTCAATGCCGGGCCGATGCCGGGCAGCACGCCGACGGCGGTGCCCAGGAATACGCCGATCAGCGCATAGAGCAGATTCATCGGCTGGACGGCGACCGCCATGCCGTGCGCCAGCGCGGCGAAGGTGTCCATCACAGCAGTCGCTCCAGGGGGCCGGCGGGAAGGCTCAGCGTCAACAGCCGGTCGAACGCGAGATAGATGAGGGTCGACATCACGAGCGCGATGACGGAATCGACAAGGACGGCACGGCGTCCGAACGCCGCCGACGTCGTGACGAACAGCGCCGACGTCGCCAGGATGAAGCCGCCGCCGAAGCCGATGATGGCGATCAGCAGCGCAAGGCCGACGAGGATCAAGACCACAGGCACGGGATCGGCGCTCTCGCGCGCCGGCAGGTTCCCGCGCAGCGCGTCGACGAGATTGCCGATCGCGAGCAGCGCGAGGCCAGTGGCGATCACGACCGGCATCGCCTCCGGCCCCATCCCGTACATCGCGGTGGATTGCAGGCCGCGCGCGTCCCAGACCAGCACCCCGGCAAGACCTGCGAGCAATGCTGCGATGACGATGCCGGCGCGATCGACGCGCCGCGGCGGCTGGGCGGGATCGCCTGAGGTCATGACTTGACCAGGCCGACCGACCTCAGCACGTCGGTGACGCGCACCGTTTCCTTCTTCAGGAAGTCGGCGAAAGCGTCGCCGCCGAGATAGGCGTCCTCCCAGCCCTTCTGCTTGAGGATGTCCTTCCAGGCGTCCGACTTCACCATCTTCTCGACCGCATCGCTCAAGGTCTTGCGCTGCTCCGCGGTGATGCCGGGAGGCGCGACCACCGAGCGCCAGTTGGCGATCACGAGGTCGATGCCCTGCTCCTTGAAGGTCGGGATGTCGCTGCCCGCGATGCGCTTCTCCGAGGTCACACCGATTGCGCGCAGCTTGCCGGATTTGATCTGCCCTTCATATTCGCTCATCCCCGAAATGCCCGCGGTGACCTTGCCGCCGAGGATCGCCGCCAGAGACTCGCCGCCGCCGGAGAACGGGATGTAGTTGATCTTCTTTGCATCGGCGCCGACGGCGCCGGCGAACAGTGCCGCCATGACATGGTCGACGCCGCCGGCCGAGCCGCCGGCGAAGGTCACCTTGGCAATATCGGCCTTCACCGCGGCGGCCAGATCCTGCGCCGTCTTGATCGGCGAATTCGCGGGCACCACGATCACCTGGATTTCCTCGGTGAGGCGCGCGATCGGCGTCACCTGCTCGAGCGTCACCGGCGACTTGTTCATGGCGAGCGCGCCGACCATGACGAAGCCGTTGACCATCAGCTGGTTGCCGTCGCCCTTGGCGCCGTTGACGAACTGCGCGATGCCGACGCTGCCGCCGGCGCCGGGAACGTTGGTGACCTGCACGCTGCGCGCGACGCCCGCGGCGACAAGCGCCTGCTGCATCGAGCGCGCGGTCTGGTCCCAGCCCCCGCCCGGTGCCGCCGGCGCCATCAGCTTGAGCTCGAGCTGCTGGGCAAGGCTCGGCGTGGCTGCCGCCAGGGTCAGCGCAACGGCTGCGCCGACAAGGCGCGCGGGAAATCGAAACATGAGGGCATTCTCCAGGCTCGTGCGGACGTTGCTGATCAGCTGCCGCATTGTGTCGTTTGGTCGCATATCAGCCAAAACGGCCGATGCTGTCCAGCGACGGAGCCCGTGTTCCTTCAGCGGGAGTTCGGCATCACCCCGCCGAGCGCGACCGTCAGCTCACCGGCGACATCGCGCACAATTCGCCCGATTTCCGGCAGCCTGTCGTCGGTCAGACGGCTGGTCATGCCGGAGACGGAGATCGCCGCCAGCGGCTCGGCGCAGTCGTTGTAGACGACTGCGGCAATACAGCGCAGGCCCATGCAGGCCTCTTCGTCGTCGATCGCAAAGCCCTGCTTGCGGATCGTCGCGAGCTCCTTGAACAGGTCGCTCGGCCGCACGATCGATTTCTCGGTCAGGCGCGGCATGCCGTGATGGCGGATGACGGCGCCGACGTCCTCGTCGGAATAGGTTGCGAGCACCGCCTTGCCGACGCCCGACGTCACCATGGCGACGCGGCCGCCGACCTGGGTCAGCGAGCGCATGATCTCGCGGCTCTCCATGCGAGTCAGCACGATGATGAACTCGTCGTCGACGACGGCGAGATTGGCGGTCTCGCGGGTGAGATCGCGCAGCTTGCGCAAATAGGGAATCGCCTGCGTGGAGAAATTACGCCGCCGGGCAAAGCTCGCGCCCACCGTGAAGCCGCGCACGCCGACATGCCATTTGGATTCGGCGCGGTCGAACTGCACGAAGCGACGGCTTTCGAGCGTTGCCAGCAGGCGGTGGACGGTGGAGGCCGACAGGCCGGTGCGCACGGCGAGATCGCTGAGGCGATAGCCCTCGTCGTCTTCGGCCAGCGTCTCGAGGATCGACAGCGCGCGGTCGACGGACTGCACGCCGCCGTCGCGTGCGTCATGGTCGGCCTCCGAAGGCGACCTGGGCTCGAGCGATTTGCGCCGGATCACGTTCTTGCTCATCGCGACCTGCCGCTTGTGCATCCGTCATTCCGGGATGGTGCGCCGGGACTGCGCGCAGCGCGGGCCTGGCGTACCAGACCCGGAATCTCAAGATCCTCAGGTGCGCAAGTGCGCACCATAGTTCGACGCTTCGCGTCGCCCCGGGATGACGTCAGAGATGACGCTCAGAGCAGCCCTGCCCCGCGCGCCCACTTGTACTTGGCACCCAGGACCTCGACCGGCAGTTCGGTCGAATAGGCGTAGGCCGGGATGCCGTTCTGGTAGAGATATTCGGCGGCTTCCTCGACCTCGACGTCGCCGGCGAGCGAGGCCACAATCGGCTTCACGAAGCCCTTGGCCTCCATCTCCTTCTTCACCTCGACCATGTTGCGGGCGAACACCATCGGCGGGGTGACGATGGTGTGCCAGTATCCGAGGATCAGCGAATGAATGCGCTCGTCCGACAGGCCGAGCTTCACCGTGTTGACGTAGGTGATCGGCGGCTCGCCACCGGTGATATCCACAGGATTTCCGGCGGCTCCAAACGGCGGGATGAACTTGCGGAAGGCCGCATCCAGATCCGGCGGCATCGACATCAGCGACAGGCCGTTGTCGACGCAGGAGTCCGACAGCAGCACGCCCGAGCCGCCCGCACCGGTGATGACCAGCACGTTCTCGCCCTTCGGCGTCGGCAGCACCGGCACGCCGCGGGCGAATTCGAGCAGCTGGCGCAAGCTGCGGGCGCGGATCACGCCGGACTGCGCCAGGACGTCCTCGTAGATCTTGTCGTTACCGGCGAGCGCGCCGGTGTGCGAGGACGCCGCCTTGGCACCGGCCGAGGTGCGGCCGGCCTTGAGCACGACGACCGGCTTCTTCTTGGAGACGCGCTTGGCGGCTTCCGCGAAGGCGCGGCCGTCCTTGAGGTCCTCGCAGTGCTGCGCGATCAGGTTGGTGTTGGGATCCTGCTCGAAGAAGGCGAGCAGATCGTCCTCGTCGATGTCGGACTTGTTGCCGAGGCCCACGATCGCCGAAACGCCCATCTTGGCCGAGCGCGAGAAGCCGATGATGGCCATGCCGATGCCGCCCGACTGCGACGACAGCGCCGCGTGGCCCTTGACGTCGTAGGCGGTGCAGAAGGTCGCGCAGAGATTGGCGGGCGTATAGTAGAAGCCGTAGATGTTCGGCCCCATCAGGCGGATGTCGTACTTCTTGCCGACCTCGACGATCTCGGCCTGCAGCTCGGGCGCGCCGGCCTCGGCAAAACCCGACGGGATCAGCACCGCACCCGGGATCTTCTTCTCGCCGCATTCGGTCAGCGCCGCGGCCACGAACTTCGCGGGAATCGCGAACACCGCCGTGTCGATCACACCCGGCACGTCCTTGACACTCTTGTAGGCCTTGTAGCCGAGGATCTCGGTGGCCTTGGGATGGATCGGATAGATGTCGCCCTTGTAGCCGCCGTTGATGAGGTTCTTCATCACGGAGTTGCCGATCTTGCCGTCCTCGGCGGAGGCGCCGACCACGGCGACCGCCTTCGGCTGCATGATGCGGCTCATGGCAGCTACGATCTCTTCGGTCGGGCGCGGCTTCGGCTTGGGCACATAGGCGAAGTCGACGACGATACGCACGTCGGCGGCGATCGCGCTCTTCGCCGTCGCGAACACCGGATTGAGGTCGAGCTCGACGATTTCAGGGAAATCGGTGACGAGCTGCGAGACCTTGACGATGACGTCGGCGAGCGCCGTGCGGTTCACCGCCTCGCCGCCGCGCACGCCCTTCAGGATCTCATGGGCCTGGATGCCGTCGAGCATCGAGAGCGCGTCTTCCTTGGTCGCGGGCGCGAGGCGGAAGGTGATGTCCTTCAGCACTTCGACCAGCACGCCGCCGAGGCCGAAGGCGACCAGCTTGCCGAACGAGCCGTCGGTGATCGAGCCGACGATGACCTCGGTGCCGCCGGCCAGCATCTGCTGCACCTGGACGCCCTCGATCTTGGCATCGGCTTTGTACTTCTTGGCGTTGCCGAGAATGGTCTCGTAGGCCTTCTCGGCATCCTCCGCCGTCTTGAGGCCGACGATGACGCCGCCGGCTTCGGTCTTGTGGAGAATGTCCGGCGAGACGATCTTCATCACCACTGGGAAGCCCATCGAGGCGGCCATCTTGCCGGCCTCGCCTGCCGACCTTGCCACGCCCTCCTTCGGCACCGGAATGCCGTAGGCGTCGCAGACCAGCTTGCCTTCCGGCGCCGTCAGGCTGGTGCGGTTGTCCGCCTTGACCTGGTCGAGCACCTTGCGGACGGCATCTTTGGAATTGGACATGTGGCTTCTCCCTTGACCTAGTTCGTTCTTTGCAAAGCGCGCGTATTGCGGCTGCCCGTGATGCTTGCCATTCGCCGCGCTCTGTTCCATGCGGCGGAACGGAGTGGCATAAAGCCCGAGATTACTCCGCCCGCTTGGATCAAAAATGGCTGGCGATGGCATTTGGTATGCCAGAAGCCAATTTGTCAAGCTGCGGCGCCTCCTGGAACGCCGCAAAAAATAGGCAGCTTGACATTCTGGCATGTGGTATGCCAAAAACTTTCCCGTTAATAATCCTGTAAAAGACGACTCCCACTGGAGGAGATTCGTCGTGTCACTGCGGAAACCAACCAAGGCGTTGCCGAACATGGCCGAGGCAGATATCGCAATCGTTCGTATTGCCCCGGAGAGCAGCTTCAAGAACAAGGCGTATGACGCCTTGAAGGAAGCCATCCTCAAGATGGACATCTACTCGACGCCCGAGCCGGTGATGCTCGACGAGCGCGCGCTGTCCGAGCGCCTGGGTGTCAGCCGCACACCGATCCGCGAAGCGATCGCGATGCTCGAGCAGGACGGATTCGTGAAGACGGTTCCGCGCCGCGGCATCATGGTGGTGCGCCGGACCAAGAGCGAGATCGTCGACATGATCCGCGCCTGGGCGGCGCTGGAGAGCATGGCGGCCCGCCTCATCACCACCACCGCGCGCAAGAAAGACATCACGGCGCTGCGCGACTTCTTCAAGGACTTCGGCAAAGACCGCCTGCCCGAGGACCACGTCGAGGAATATTCGCGCGCCAACATCGCCTTCCACCAGGCGCTGATCTCGCTGTCGGAATCCCCCGTGCTGGTCGATCTCACCAACGACCTGCTGCTGCACGTGCGCGGCTACCGGCAGCTGACCATCGGACGCAAGGACCGCACCGCGACCTCGCTGCCCGAGCATCTCGGCATGATCGAAGCACTGGAAGCGCGCGACACCGAGCTCGCCGAGAAGCGCGCCCGCGACCACACCCTTGGCCTTGCCGCTTACGTCGAAGCGCACGGTCAGGAACTCTTTACCTAGCAACGTTCACCAGAAGGGCGAAACATTCGCCCCAGTATTGAGACCAGGGAGACAAGGCCCATGCTGAACACCGCGACCAAGTCCGAGGCACCGGGCACCGAGCAGGAATTGACGGATGGCTTCCATCTCGTCATCGACGCGCTCAAGCTGAACGGCATCAACACCATCTATAATGTGCCGGGCATCCCGATCACGGACTTGGGCCGCATGGCGCAGGCCGCCGGCATTCGCGTGATCTCCTTCCGCCACGAGCAGAACGCCGGCTATGCCGCGGGCATTGCCGGCTACCTCACCAAGAAGCCCGGCGTCTGCCTCACGGTCTCCGCGCCCGGCTTCCTCAACGGTCTCACCGCGCTCGCGCACGCGACCACCAACTGCTACCCGATGATCCTGGTCTCGGGCTCCTCGGAGCGCGAGATCGTCGACCTCCAGCAGGGCGACTACGAGGAAATGGACCAGCTCGCGATTGCGAAGCCGCTGTGCAAGGCGGCCTATCGCGTGCTGCACGCCCAGGACATCGGCATCGGCTTCGCCCGCGCCATCCGCGCCGCGGTCTCGGGCCGTCCGGGCGGCGTCTATCTCGACCTGCCGGCCAAGCTGTTCGGCCAGGTGATGAACGCCGAGGCCGGCCAGAAGTCGCTGGTCAAGGTGATCGACGCAGCACCCGCGCAGATCCCCTCGCCCGCGTCGGTCAAGCGCGCGCTCGACGTGCTCAAGAGCGCAAAGCGTCCGCTCATCATCCTCGGCAAGGGCGCGGCCTACGCGCAGGCCGATGAGGAGATCAAGAGCTTCGTCGAGAAGAGCGGCGTACCGTTCCTGCCGATGAGCATGGCCAAGGGCCTCCTTCCCGACACGCATCCGCAGTGCGCCGGCGCGGCTCGCTCGACGGTGCTGAAGGAATCCGACGTCGTCATGCTGATCGGCGCGCGGTTGAACTGGCTGCTCTCGCACGGCAAGGGCAAGAGCTGGGGCGAAGCGCCCAAGAAGTTCATCCAGGTCGATATCGAGCCCAGGGAAATGGACTCCAACGTCGAGATCGTCGCGCCCGTCGTCGGCGACATCGGCTCGGTCGTCTCCGCCTTCAACCAGGCGATGGCTTCGGGCTGGACCGCCCCGCCCGCCGACTGGACCAAGGCGATTTCATCCAAGCGCGAAGAGAACGTCGCCAAGATGGCGCCGAAGCTCATGAACAACAAGTCGCCGATGGACTATCACGGCGCGCTCGGCGTGCTGAAGAACGTCATCAAGGATCACCCCGAGGCGATCCTCGTCAACGAGGGCGCCAACACGCTCGACCTCGCCCGCGGCGTCATCGACATGTACAAGCCGCGCAAGCGTCTCGACGTCGGCACCTGGGGCGTGATGGGCATCGGCATGGGCCAGGCGATTGCGGCCGCGCTGGAGACCGGCCACCCCGTGCTCGCGGTGGAAGGCGACAGCGCATTCGGCTTCTCCGGCATGGAGGTCGAGACCATCTGCCGCTACAACCTTCCGATCTGCGTCGTCATCTTCAACAATGACGGCATCTATCGCGGCACCGACGTCAACAGCGTCAACGCGGATCCCGCGACGACCGTGTTCGTCAAGGGCGCGCGCTACGACAAGATGATGGAAGCCTTCGGCGGCGTCGGCGTGAATGCCACCTCGCCCGACGAGCTCAAGCGCGCCGTCAACGAGGCGATGGCTTCACGCAAGCCGACGCTCATCAACGCGGTGATCGATCCGGCCGCAGGCTCGGAGAGCGGCCGCATCGGCAACCTCAATCCGCAGAGCGTCCTGCAGAAGAAGAAGTAAGTCCTCCCCTTCAACCCATTACTCCCTGCGGGTGCAGGGGCAGACAGAGTATACGGAGCAATACGATGACCAAAGCGCTCACGGGCGTTCGCATTCTCGACTTCACCCACGTCCAGTCCGGACCGACCTGCACGCAGCTGCTCGCCTGGTTCGGCGCCGACGTGATCAAGGTTGAACGCCCGGGCGTGGGTGACATCACCCGCGGCCAGTTGCAGGACATCCCGAACGTGGACAGCCTGTATTTCACCATGCTGAACCACAACAAGCGTTCGATCACGCTCGACACCAAGAACCCCAAGGGCAAGGAAGTCCTCACCGAGTTGATCAAGAAGTGCGACGTGCTGGTCGAAAACTTCGGCCCCGGCGTGCTCGACCGCATGGGCTTCCCCTGGGAGAAGATCCAGCAGATCAATCCGAAGATGATCGTCGCCTCGATCAAGGGCTTCGGTCCCGGACCGTACGAGGACTGCAAGGTCTATGAGAACGTCGCGCAGTGCACCGGCGGCGCCGCCTCCACCACCGGCTTCCGCGACGGCCTGCCGCTCGTGACCGGCGCGCAGATCGGCGATTCCGGCACCGGCCTGCATCTGGCGCTCGGCATCGTCACCGCGCTCTATCAGCGCACGCATTCGGGCAAGGGCCAGCGCGTCACGGCGGCGATGCAGGATGGTGTCCTGAATCTCGCCCGCGTAAAACTGCGCGACCAGCAGCGCCTCGCCCACGGCCCGCTTAGGGAATACAGCCAGTTCGGCGAAGGCATTCCGTTCGGCGATGCCGTGCCGCGCGCCGGCAACGACTCGGGCGGCGGCCAGCCCGGCCGCATCCTGAAGTGCAAGGGCTGGGAGACCGATCCCAACGCCTACATCTACTTCATCACCCAGGCGCCGGTCTGGGAGAAGATCTGCGACGTGATCGGCGAGCCGACCTGGAAAACCGACCCGAACTACGCCAAGCCGGCGGCCCGCCTGCCGCGGCTGAACGAGATCTTCGCCCGCATCGAGCAGTGGACGATGACCAAGACCAAGTTCGAGGCGATGGAAATCCTCAACAAGGACGACATCCCCTGCGGCCCGATCCTGTCGATGAAGGAGATCGCCGAGGACCAGTCGCTGCGCGCGACCGGCACCGTGGTCGAGGTCGACCACCCGACCCGCGGCAAGTACATCTCGGTCGGCAACCCGATCAAGCTGTCGGATAGCCCGAGCGACGTGCAGCGCTCCCCGCTGCTCGGCGAGCACACCGACGAGATCCTGCGCAGCGTGCTCGGCTTCTCGGATCACCAGGTCGCCGACATCCACAAGTCCGGCGCGCTCGCCCCGCCGCAGAAGCAGGCCGCCGAGTAAGCGGTTCGACCAGAGACACGAAAGGCCGCCGATTTCGGCGGCCTTTTTTGTTGGTGGCGAGAGGGACTGCATCCCGCAATCGGCACGCTTGCTGCGATGAACCAGCCGACACCGAATTGAGGATGGGTCCGGGGGAACAAATGCGGCCGCCGGCCGTTATTCTTTTGCCGGCGCGCTCCCGAAAATGCGAGCGAGCCGCCTCCACAGCGAGTGACCAGGCGCCTCGCAGAATACCTGCCCAACGCTGAAGAATTGTCCTCCTCGTCCCGAGGGTGACAAGTCGACCCATCTCAGCTTGCGAGCGGGAGGCGTCGCGTCCAGCACTTGCCGGGACCACGCCCGTTGATCAAACGAGGTCGATATGTTGAGACATCAATCCTCTGATCGCGCCAAGCGTGAAGCCAACAAGGCGTTCAAGCCCGCCAACACGCACAAGCCGATGAGCGACTATGCGAAGGACCAGCACGCCCTCAACGAGAACCGTGAGCGTCTGAAGGCGGAGCGATTGGCCCGCGAGACCAAGCCGAGTGACCGCTCCGAATAGGGAGCGGCTGAAGGGGCGCGTCACGTTCGGCGCGCGCTTGGCCTATAGCATCGAGAGCACGACGATCCCGTCTTCAAGTTCGCCGGACGCCAGCCGTATCCGCGCGATACGCTCGAACTCGGTTCGGTACTTCTGAAGATAGCTGAAGGCCTGTTTCTGCGTCTGAAACGTGGTGGCAAGCCGGCACATCTGACGACCCGCGCCAAGCGCGAGGAAAAAGGTGATTGTGCCGCCGCCATCCGGCTTGATCCTAGGCACGATCCGCACTCTTTGGCATGTGACCGGCCCCCTCGGAAATGATCGTCGGCGCTATCGAGCCCGACTAGAGCCTTTCCCGTTCCGATGGAATCGGAACGGGGCTCTAGATTCTTGTCTTGACGCGTTTTCCTGCCGCGAACCGGTATCCACTTCGCTCGAAAACGCTCTAGCGCGGCGATTTCCGCGCGCGCTTCTTCGGCACAGGCGCCGGCAACGACGCGCGAATGTCCGCGTCGGCCGCTTCCTTGGCCTCCCGCAACTCGCGTAGCCGCGCCATGTTCTTGCGGAGTTCGGCGGACTGCCGTTCGGCTTCCGCCATCGCGCGCGCGCCCTCTTCAGCCGCCAGGCGTTGGCGGTTGGAACGCGCGATGCCTGCGGGCGAAGGTTCTGCCGATTTCCTGGCGCTCATCTTCCACCCTGTTTGGCAACGGACAAAACCCGCTCAATCCAGGGATCGAGCGGGTCGCATGGCCGTTTCAGTACATCCGTGAAACGGCACTGGAGAGCTTAGGCCAGCGAGAGATTCTCAGCGCTGACCTTGCCCCGCATCTTGTCGGTCTTGGCCTCGAAGTTGACCTTCTGGCCCTCGGCGAGACCCGAAAGACCAGCCCGCTCGACCGCGCTGACGTGAACGAACACGTCGTTGCCGCCGTCGTCGGGCTGAATGAATCCAAAGCCCTTCTGGCCGTTAAACCACTTCACTGTACCTGTCGGCATTGTTCTTCTCCAAAGCGCGCATGCGCGTAACCCGCGTGACGCTCACGCAGAATCGATTCAATTCGTCGATGTCTCTGGAAAAAGGAGCCCGCGGGCGCATTCAACAAGGCACAGCGGCTGAACGAATGGCGATAGGCTATACCCCATCACGGTCAGTTACAAGGCTTGGGCCGGATTTAATTGCGCGCCCGCGCCGGCGGAACGGTTGAAGCTCGCGACACTTCCCGGCGAACAACGTGTCTTAGTAGACATACACGCCACGGATTTGTGGGTATGCTTCCTCATCACCGCCCGGCCCGTGGCTTCTACCGGTGATGAGAACGCCAGTTGCGCTCCCGCCCCCATCCGAACAAGGGGAGCATTGTCATGGAACGGCGTCGCTTCAAACAAAGTCAAACTCTGAAACAGCGGCTCGTCAATGAGGTCGGCCGTCTGCGCGACGAGGCCCGCTTACTCCCTCCCGGCCGGCGCCGCGAGATGCTGCTGCGAAGGGTGCGGCAGGACGAGACGGCCATCCAGATCGACGCGTGGCTCAGCTCTCCGGGCCTGAGGGCGCCGACGTAACGCAGCGATATCGGGGTTTCGCGGGATAGAGCAGGTCAATTCGCCGCGATGAAAAGCCGCCCGGTCGAATCCCGCCGGAACGTCAGTGGAGATGCGTGGGCAGAATTGCGGCAACGCCGCAGGATATCGCCGCAGTGTGGAACATACGGCCAGCCCCCCTAAAAAAATCGGGATGTCCTGTCGGGTCGACGACGTCTTGCTCGTCCTCGTATCATGAACGGGCAACAGACGTTGATGTCGCGCCCGCCAATGCAAGAGGATGAATGAACATGCCCAGCACTGTCCGCCTGCACCGCGTTCTCACGACCAGCCCCGAGAAAGTCTATCGCGCCTTCCTCGATGCCGATGCGCTGGCAAAATGGCTTCCGCCGAACGGCTTCACCTGCACCGTGCATCATTTCGAGCCGAAGGTCGGGGGCACGTTCAAGATGTCGTTCCGGAACTTCACAACGGGCAACAGCCACGCCTTCGGCGGCGAATATCTCGAGCTCGTCCCCGGCGAACGTCTGCGCTACACAGACAAGTTCGACGACCCCAATCTGCCCGGCGAAATTCAGGTGACCGTGCTGCTGAAGAAAGTCTCGGTCGGCACCGAGGTGGACATCACGCAGGCCGGCATCCCGGACCTCATCCCGCCGGAAGCCTGCTATCTCGGCTGGCAGGAATCGCTACGGAATCTCGCGAAGCTCGTCGAGCCCGACATCAAGCAATAGCAATGACTGGGTGGGGAGCTTCCTTGCGGCCGATCCTTCGAGACGCCCGCTTTGGCGGGCTCCTCAGGATGAGGTCGTGCTTCGCGGCGAAGTCCCTCATGGTGAGGAGCGCCGCCTCACGGAGCGTCTCGAACCATGAAGGCCGAGAGGGTGCCCTACCCGCCCGCCTTCGGCGCCAGCCCACCGTCTGCGGTCCAGCGATCGGGATCTGGACTGTGTCCGATCAGCGCGAGGCCGTAGGCGATCGACTCGAACTGGTCGCCCGACATCAGCCGCTCGTTGCCGAACCGGTCGGCGAACAGCTTTCGGACGGCGGGGACGAACGATGTGCCGCCGGTCAGAAACACCTTCTCCACCTCGCGCGCGGTGATGCGGGCTTCGCCCAGCACCTTGTCGACGGTCGCCCCCAGCCTGGCGATATCGTCGGCAATCCAGGATTCAAAATTCTTCCGCGTGATGGTCGAGCCGATATCGACGCCGCCGCCCTTGAAACGGAAGTCCACCTGATCCTGCGCCGACAGCGCGACCTTGGCGTTCGACACCGCGCGGTACAGCGAAAAGCCGAGGTCGAGATCGACGATGGTGATGAAATCCTCGAGCAGCTCCGGCTTCAGCGCGCTGCGCGCAAGCTCGCGGAGCTCGCGCAGATCGCCGTTGCTCTTCATCATCGCGAGCTGATGCCAACGCGCGAGGTTGGTGTAGTGGCCGCTGGGAACCGGCAGCACCTTGTCGAACGAGCGGAAGCTGGAGCCCTTGCCGAGCCGCGGCGAGACGACGTGGTCGACGATGCGGTAATCGAACGTGTCGCCCGCAATGCCGATGCCGGCATGACCGAGCGGCTCGGCGCGCAAGGCGCCGCCTTTGCGCGAGAAGCGCATCACGGAGAAGTCGCTGGTGCCGCCACCGAAATCCGCGACCAACACGGTGGCATCGCGCTCCAGCCGGCGGGCGAAGGAGAACGCGGCGCCCACGGGCTCGTAGACATAGCGCGCGTGGCCGGCGCCCAGGCGCTCGAACGCGGCCCGGTAGCGCTGCATCGCCAGCGCCTCGTCGGGATTGCCGCCGGCGAAGCGCACGGGACGGCCGACCGTGATCGTTGACGTCTCGAAGCCGAACCGGTCGCCGCCATGGCGCGCCAGCGTGCGCAGGAACGCCGCCAGAATATCCTCGAACTTGTAGCGCTGCCGGAACACCTGGGTGGTGTTGAAGCTGCTGCTCGCGGCGAAGGTCTTGAACGACTGGAGGAAGCGGTAGACGTGGCGTCCTTCGAGAAACTGCTCGATCGCCCACGGGCCGCCCTCGGCCTGGGCGCCGGCTCCCGGCCGGTCCTCCCAGAAGCACAGGGCCGACACATAGACGCTGTGGCGCTGTCCGCCGTGATCGAAGCGGATGGCCTCGACCCGGCGGTCGTCCGCCGCGAGGGCAATGACCGTATTGCTGGTCCCAAAATCGATGCCGATCGAGACGGCGGGCGAGGCGCTCGACATGAACCACTCTGACAGATGATTGGAAGGGGGCAGACCACTAGCGGCTTTGACTTGCCGTGCCAAGACCCGGCCCGCGGCTTGCCCCCGCCGGAATTCGTGCCCGTAGGGCGACCGTTTAAGCCAGTTGCGGCGGCAAACTGGGGCATTTCGGAGCCGGCAGCGCATTTCGGCTGCCCTTCCAGCAATTTTAGGCCCGGTGCGGCCCCTTTAACGGAGCATTATGCTGCAATGCGGGATGACGCATGCTGCTATGCAATGGCATGCATAGACATTGGCATCTGGTATACATAAATTCCCTTTCGAAATGAGACAGCGCTACTGACCGTCTCAAGAAAGGAATTCCGATGTCCAAGACCGCTTCCGTCGCCCTCGCCCCCTCCTCCACCCTGTTCGCGCGTTTCATGGCCGCGGTCGACCGCTTCCTGATGGCCAGCGCCGAGATCTCGAATCACAACGGCGACCTGCCGCGTTTCGGCCTGTAAGCGCGCGCTTCCTGCGCCGCGGGAGCCGCACGCCGGTTTCACAGGTGCCGACATGCTACTTTTGATGAATGGCCCCGCAGGACGGGGCCATTTCTACTTGTGCTGTCCTGAGTCACTGCCGCGGCCGGAGAAGGGTCCTGCGGCATTTGCGCACGGTGACCGGACCAGCGCTTGAACCTTGGCATAATGAATACAAGAATGCCTCTCCAGCGCTCGCAGAAAAATTAGAGGCGCCACGGGAGGCTTTATGACGGACATGGTGCAGGCAACGGCCCCTACAACCGCGCGCGTTAGCGACACGTATCGCTGGGCGCAATTGGCGATCGGTGTAGCGGCGATGGTGATGATCGCCAACTATCAATATGGCTGGACGTTCTTCGTCCCCGACATCCAGAAAAAGTTCGGCTGGGATCGCGCGTCGATCCAATGGGCCTTTACTCTCTTCGTGCTGTTCGAGACCTGGCTGGTGCCGGTCGAAGGCTGGTTCGTCGACAAATACGGTCCGCGCATCGTCGTGCTGGTCGGCGGCGTGCTCTGCGCCATGGGTTGGGCGATCAACGCACAGGCCACCACGCTCAACGGCTACTATCTCGGCATGATCATCGCAGGCATCGGCGCCGGCGGCGTCTATGGCACCTGCGTCGGCAACGCGCTGAAATGGTTTCCCGACAAGCGCGGTCTCGCTGCGGGCATCACGGCGGCCGGCTTCGGTGCAGGCTCCGCGCTGACGGTCGCGCCGATCCAGGCCATGATCAAGGACAGCGGCTTCCAGACCACCTTCCTGTATTTCGGCCTCGGGCAAGGCCTCATCATCTGCATCCTCGCCTTCTTCCTGCTGGCGCCGAAGCCTGGCCAGGTGCCGGTCGTCGTGGCGAACGCCGCGCTGGTGCAGACGCGTCGCAACTACCAGCCGACCGAGGTGCTGCGTCAGCCGATCTTCTGGCTGATGTACTTCATGTTCGTGATCGTCGGCGCCGGCGGCCTGATGGTGACGGCCAATTTGAAGCCCATCGCGGTTGACTGGAAGGTCGACAGCGTTCCGGTGACGCTGATGGCGGTGACGATGACCGCGGTGACCTTCGCAGCCACGATCGACCGCGTGCTCAACGGCCTGACGCGTCCGTTCTTCGGCTGGATCTCCGACATGATCGGCCGCGAGAACACGATGTTCATCGCCTTCGGCATGGAAGGTGTTGGCATCTGGATGCTCTACCTCTGGGGCCACGATCCCATCTGGTTCGTGCTGCTCTCGGGCTTCGTGTTCTTCGCCTGGGGTGAGATCTACTCGCTGTTCCCCTCGACCTGCACCGACACGTTCGGCGCCAAGTTCGCGACCACCAATGCGGGCCTGCTCTACACCGCAAAGGGCACGGCCGCGCTGCTGGTTCCGATCGCCAATTACATGCAGCAGTCGTCGGGGACCTGGGACAGCGTGTTCATCATCGCAGCCGGCGCCAACATCATGGCCTCGGCGCTGGCGATCGCGGTGCTCAAGCCCTGGCGCAAGGTCGTGGTGGCGAAGTCCACGGTCTGACGCGCTTCACCACACTTCATTCTGACGGGACGCCCGGCCTTATGGCCGGGCGTTTTCGTTTCGAGGATTCGGAACCCGTGTCCGAATGGAACTGCCGATTTTGTAACGGGCGAGCCAAGATTGGGCTTGCATTCTGGGATATGGTATACCAAGCTTCGGGCCGCGCTTGCGACGATAAGCCACAATATTTGCGACATCAGGTCATCTTGGCAACCGGTGTCGACCAGACAAGCGCGTTGGGAGGTTCTTGATGATTTCCAGCACGGACGGCGCCGTCACGGCCGCGCCTCTTCGCACAGGTTTCCGTTGGTTCCAGCTTGCCATGGGCATCGTCTGCATGGCGATGATCGCCAACCTGCAATATGGCTGGACGCTGTTCGTCGATCCGATCGATGCGGCCCACCATTGGGGACGCGCCGCGATCCAGCTCGCTTTCACCATCTTCGTCGTCACCGAAACCTGGCTGGTGCCGGTCGAGGCCTGGTTCGTCGACAAGTACGGCCCCCGCATCGTCATCATGTTCGGCGGCGTGATGATCGCGCTGTCCTGGGTGCTCAACTCCTACGCCGACTCGCTCACCCTGCTCTATGCGGCCGCGATCGTCGGCGGCATGGGCGCGGGCGCCGTCTACGGCACCTGCGTCGGCAACGCGCTGAAATGGTTTCCCGACCGCCGCGGCCTCGCCGCCGGCGCGACGGCCGCCGGCTTCGGCGCGGGCGCCGCGCTCACCATCGTGCCGATCGCGACCATGATCGCCGCTAGCGGCTATCAGAGCGCGTTCTTCACCTTCGGCATCGGCCAGGGCCTGATCGTCTTCGTGCTCGCCTTCTTCATCCAGCCGCCGCGGATCTCGATCCCGCCGAAGAAGAAGCAGCTCAACCTGCCGCAGACCAAGATCGACTTCACCCCGCCGCAAGTGCTGCGCACCCCTATTTTCTGGGTGATGTACCTCGTCTTCGTCATGGTCGCTTCCGGCGGCCTGATGACCGCGGCGCAGATCGGCCCGATCGCACACGACTTCAAGATCGCCGACACGCCGGTGACGCTCGCCGGCTTCCAGATGGCGGCGCTGACCTTCGCGATCTCGCTCGACCGCATCTTCGACGGCTTCGGACGTCCGTTCTTCGGCTGGGTCTCCGACACGATCGGCCGCGAGCACACCATGTTCATCGCCTTCGGCACCGCCGCAGTGATGCTGCTGACGCTGTCGGCCTACGGCCACGTTCCGATCGTGTTCGTGCTCGCGACCGCCATTTACTTCGGCGTGTTCGGCGAGATCTACTCGCTGTTCCCCGCGACCTGCGGCGACACTTTCGGCTCGAAGTTCGCGACCACCAACAACGGCATGCTCTACACCGCGAAGGGCACCGCCTCCCTGCTCGTTCCGCTCGCAAGCGTGATCTCGGCAACGTACGGCTGGAAGGCCGTGTTCGTGGTCGCGGTCGCCTTGAACGCGACGGCGGCGCTGACGGCGCTGTTCGTGATCAAGCCGCTGCGCCGCTCCTTCATCCTCGGCAAGGAAGCCGAGAGCGCAAGCCCTGCAACGGGCGACGCCAAGACCGAGACGGCGTGACAAGCCACAGACTTTGCACGGTTGAAAAAGGGGCGCAGAATGCGCCCCTTTCTTTTTGGCCAAGGTTTTTTGGCCGAGGCCGGAGGCACCGCAAACGTCAATAATGCTGTCGCAAGATTTTTCGGATCCGCCAAATCCAGCGCTTGACGACTGGCATTATGTATACCACACTTACCTCGTCATTCACCTAGGGAGGTTGCAATGCTGGTCGGAGACATTCTGCGCAAGAAGACGCCGCGCGTTGTCACGGTGCGAATGAACGAAACGGTGGGTATCGCCGCCAAGCTGATGCGCGCCAACAACATCAGCGCCCTCGTGGTGAAGGACGTGGTCCGATCCGAGGGCAACACCGCGGTCGGCATGTTCACCGAGCGCGACGTGGTGCGCGCCGTCGCCGAGCACGGCGCCAATGCCATCAACGTCAAGGTCTCGCAGCTCGTGTCGGTGCAGCAGCTCGTCTCCTGCACCTCGAGCGATACGATCGAGCACGTGCGGCATCTGATGAACCGTCATCACATCCGCCACCTGCCCGTGATCGACGATTACAGCCTCATCTCCGTCATCAGCATGCGCGACATCGCCGCTGCCGTTGACGAGGCGATCAACGGCACGCCGCAAGCAGCAGCTTAAAGCGCCACGACCCTTCCCCTGCGACTACCGGCCCCGGCTCGGATCCCTCCGCGCCGGACCGGATCCTTCGTCCCAAAATTCCGGTCACCCGCGAGGATTTCATGAAGATCTGCATCTACGGCGCCGGCGCAATCGGCGGATATCTCGGGGTTCAGCTGGCGCGCGCCGGCGCCGACGTCAGCCTGGTCGCACGCGGCGCGCATCTCGCCGCGATGCGCGAGCGCGGCCTGACGCTTCTCGCGGGCGACGAGACGCACACCGTGCATCCGCGCTGCACCGACGATCCCGCCGAGCTCGGCGTGCAGGACTACATCATCATCACGCTCAAGGCGCATTCGATCACCGGCGTGATCGAGAAGATGCAGCCGCTCTTGGGCCCGCACACCCGCATCGTCACCGCGGTCAACGGCATCCCCTATTGGTACTTCTACAAGCACGGCGGCAAATACGAGAATTCGACGCTGGAGAGCATCGACCCCGGCGGCCGGCAATGGCGCGAGATCGGCGCCGAGCGCGCCATCGGCTGCATCGTCTATCCCGCCACCGAGATCGAGGCGCCCGGCGTGATCCGCCACGTCTACGGCAACAATTTCCCGCTCGGCGAGCCCTCCGGCGAGATCACATCCGACGTGCAGCGCCTCGCCGATCTCTTCGTCGCCGCCGGCCTGAAGGCCCCGGTGCTCGACCGCATCCGCGACGAGATCTGGCTCAAGCTCTGGGGCAACGTCTGCTTCAACCCGATCAGCGCGCTCACGCACGCAACGCTCGACGTGATCTGCACCGATCCGGCCACGCGCGCGCTGTCGCGCGCGATCATGGTGGAGACCCAAGGCATCGCCGAGACGTTCGGCGTCAAATTCCGCGTCGATGTCGAGCGCCGCATCGAGGGCGCCCGCAAGGTCGGCGCGCACAAGACCTCGATGCTCCAGGACCTCGAGCGCGGCCGCCCGATGGAGATCGACCCGCTCGTCACCGTGGTGCAGGAGATGGGCCGCCTCACCGGCATTTCCACGCCCGCACTGGACTCGGTGCTGGCGATGGTGACCCAGCGCGCCCGCATCGCCGGTCTCTATGACGGTGTCTCCACGCCCACCGATCCCCGCGCGCTGGCGGTGGCGTGATGACCGGCGAGATCAGGAAATGGCTGCGCTTCCGGAATAATGGCACGACCGGTTTCGGCACGCTGACCTCATCCGGCATCAGCGTGCACGAGGGCGAGATGTTCGGCCGCCATGCAGCTACCGGCAGGACGCTGGCGCTGTCGGAGGTCGAGCTGCTCGCACCCTGCGCACCCAGCAAGATCGTCGCGCTCTGGAACAACTTTCACGCGCTCGCGGCCAAGCTGAACCAGCCCGAGCCGCCGGAGCCGCTCTACCTGCTGAAGGCCACGACCAGCATCGCGGCCCCCGGCGCGGTGATCCGCCGTCCCTCTTATTACGACGGCAAGACCACCTATGAGGGCGAACTCGGCATCGTCATCGGCAGGACCTGCGCCCGCGTCTCGCCTGGTGAGGCCGACAGCTTCATCTTCGGCTATACCTGCGTCAACGACATCACCGCCAACGACATCCTGACCAGCGATCCCACCTTCCCGCAATGGGCCCGCGCCAAGGGCATCGACGATTACGGCCCGTTCGGCCCCACCATCGCGACCGGCCTCGATCCGGCCAAGCTCGTGGTCCGCACCATCCTCAACGGCGCGGAGCGGCAGAACTACCCGATCTCGGACATGATCTTCAGCGCGCAGGAGCTGGTGAGCAGGATCTCCCACGACATGACCCTGCTCCCCGGCGACCTCATCGCGGTCGGCACCTCGGTCGGCGTCGGCGTGATGAAGGAGCCGGTGAATACGGTCACCGTCGCGATCGACGGGATCGGCGAGCTCACCAACGAGTTTCGGCTCTAGCTCTCCGTCATTCCGGGGCGGCGCAAGGCGCCGCGCCCGGAATCCATTTATCCGCAGTCTCTGCCGCCCGATGGATTCCGGGCTCGCGACTTCGTCGCGCCCCGGAATGACAGCGAAGGGCCGCAGCCCCCTCGGGAAAACTCGGCACCTCATGCCGCTCTCCACCGTTCAGCTGATGCAATCAGTCGTGGATCGCGCGGCCGGATACATACCGCTCCCCCGCGCGCCCCTTGATCTCGGTTCCGCTCTCCAATAGCAATCATGGCGAAAATGTGTGCCGGCGTGAGGAAGTCACGATGTGGCTGTTTTTCCTGGTTGCCTGGTTCGTCCTGCTCGCTGCCATCGCGATCTTCGCCCAGCAGGCGTTCGGTTACGACGTCACCCACCTGCCCGCCTTGTTTGCGGGCCTTCCCATGCCGCAGCGCATCGCGACCGGCGCGCTGCTGGCCGTGGCGCTGGCGCTGATCGGCGCAACCGCCTTTCGGCTCTCGCGCCAGGATCGGCGACTGGGCAAGCTGCGCGACCGCCTGAAGAAGACCCGCGAAGACGTCGTCGTCGCGCACGCCCTGCAAAACCACCTCGACGCCACCGTCCAGCACCTGATCGAGAGCGACCCGAGGGAGGCCGTCTCCGCCCTCCACGACAAGCTGGGCGAGACCGAGCAGCGCGCCCTGCTCCAGCAGGGCCGCAACGAATCCACCGACATGCACGACCAGCTCGCCGAGATCCGCCGCCGCCAGCAGGGCCTGCGCGAGATGGTCGGCAAGGTCGCCGAGCAGCGCCGCGCGGTTGAGCCGATTTTCACCGAGATCCGCGACCGCCAGAACCAGCTCGAACGGTCGCTCCACGACCTCGAGACCGACGACCGCAAGAACAACCTCGCCGACCGGCTCAAGGACATCGCGCACGACATCTCGGCGCTGCTCGCGCGGGTGAACACGGTCCAGGACACGTTCGCGACCCTGAACCAGTACAAGGAAGATCTGGCGAAATCCCACGCCGAGCTCATGCCGCTGCGATCGACGGACGCCGGTATCAACGCGCTGATCAGCGAGCTCGGCCTCAGCCACGACCGCCTCGCCAAGAGCATCGACGAGCTCGAGACCGGCGGCGAAGCGCCGCTCGGCACCCGCGTCGAGACGCTGTCGAAGAACAGGATCGAGATCGAGCAGCGCCTCGCCCGCATCGACGACAGCTTCAACATCCTCAAGACGATCCGCCTCGACTTCGAGGAGCTCGGCCAGCGCCAGGCCCAGCTCGAACGCTCGCTTGCGGAGATCGAGACCGATCCCGACGGCACGACCCTCGTCGACCGCCAGAACGCGCTGAACGATTTCGTCATCCAGTCGCGCCAGCGCCTCGGCGCGTTGCAGGAGACGCTGGCGACGCTGAACGCCTTCAAGACGGACTTGTCGAAGTCTCAGGCCGACCTCGTCCCGCTGAAGGCCCCGGTGTTCGGCATCGAGGCGCTGATCGCGGAAGTCGGCACCACCCGCGACCTGCTCGCCAAAACCGTCGGCGAGATCGAGGCGAACGGCGGCGTGCCCCTCGCCTCGCGCGTCGACGCGCTGGCGAAAAGCAAGCGCGACGTCGAAGACCGCCTCGCCCGCATTTTCGACAATTTCAATGCGCTCGATGCCTTGCGCAAGGACATCGGCGGCATCTTCTCGACGATCAGGAACAGCCTGAACCGGATCGGGTGAGGAAACGCTCGCGGCCGTGGACGCTGCCGAAACATCCAGACACATCACATCTCCGCGCGCCCGACATATGCCGCCAACATGTCCCGCGCGCGCCGCAACTTGGACGCATTCGGCCGCCCTTCTGTGAGGTGTGTCTGGGGGCACGGCACCGCCGTGTTTGGACCAAACCTTCAGGGGTATGACTGTGAAGAAGATTGTATTTGTTCTGGGTGCGACGCTTGCTCTGGTGACGGCTGCGAACGCTGCCGATTTGCCGCGCCGGCAGCCCGTGCCTGTCTATCCGGCGGAGCAGGCGCCGATCGGCAAGATGCCGATTGGCAAGAGCCCGGTTGGCAAGGCCCCGATCGGCAAGGCGCCCGGCCCGGTCGCGGCGCGCTACTGACGCACGGCGACATACGCGCAGCATCTGCGTAAGCGGCCGACAGTCGAGGGGGCACAGCGTGACGAACAAACCTGATCGATCGGGATCCTGCATCCTTGCGGGGTTCGCGCTCGCGGCGATGATCGCGTGCACGACGCCCTCGGCCTCGGCCCACGAAGCGAACAAGCGCATGGCCGACGCCAATGCGCTTGCGACGACCGACACCGCATCGCGACCGGCGCCGCAGTCGCGGCGGCCCGTCGCGCGTGCGGAGAAAGGCCCCTACTACGTCGACTTCCGCGCCCGGACGGCGGCGAGCTGGGGCCACGCCTTCGTCTGGTACGGCAAGACCAGCGAGCGCGCCGTCGAGGTCGCGGGCCTGACGCCCGCCGGCGACACCCTTGCTTACGTGCTCGGTCACCTCACCTGGGTGCCGTCAGAGACCGGCGCGAGCTACGGCGATCTCGATCCGGAATATCTGACCGCGAGCTATCGCGTCTATCTGAACGAAGCCGACGCCAAGCGCGTGTTCGCCTACATCAAGAAATTGCAGTCGAGCTCGCCGGTCTGGAACGCCGAGACCACCAACTGCACCGGCTTCATCGGCGACATCGCCGAGTTCATGGGCTTGAAGGTCCCCTATCGCTGGCAGCGCCCGGAGAACTTCGTCAACAGCCTCAAGGAAATGAACGGCGGCCGACAGATGGTGCGGCTGTCGGCGGAGTAGCCGAAGCCTCAAAGCCCTTGCGGGCTACGACATCTCGCGAACATTCGGGTCCCGTTATCACCCCCTGGCTGTCATTGCCCGCGAAGCGAAGCAATCCAGTATTCCAGAGGCGGCGCGGTAACACGGAGACGCCGCGGCGTACTGGATGCCCCGGTCAAGCCGGGGCATGACAGCGTAGGGTGGAGCGGCACCTCGCCCGTCGGGCAAGACACCCCGCACAAATCTCCCGCCTCGCCTGTCAATCCGCCGCCGCAGATATATTCCACTTTACCGAAATTCGGATTTATCGTACACACGAAACACCCTGGCCCGAGACAAGGGGCGGATCGCGATCGTCACGAACCGCGGGCCGGGCAGCGATGGACGCGACGGCGTCGGGCGCGGGCAGCATTGCAGGGCGGGAAACCGTGAGCAAGGCGCGCTCGCACGAACGACACGGCGCCGACAGCGTCTTCGCATGGCTTCGGGCGCGAGCACACGCCAGCTCTCGAAGTCCCAGCGAGGACGTGCGCGGACGGCGAAGTCGTGTGGTCCTGACGCCCGGGGTCTGTGCGTCAAGTCTTGTGGTGATATGCGCGGCCCGACCGGACCGCGTGCATCAGCCATCCGCAAGGCGACGGGGGCAATAGTGCATCGCTCCCCGGGGAGAGCACGAAGTAAGCCGTAACCCATCGCGCAGGGAAGGCCGGGCGTCCGGCGAGACCTGTGGTCCACCCCGTGTGCATCTTTTGTAGCGCACGGACTTGCGGGTGCCAGCCGCGCCCGGCCTTCCCTGCGCCCTTGTTCCGATGAGGGCAATGCGATGAAGCAAAGCTCGGGCGGGATGCGCCGCGAGAAGGCGAAGGTGTGCCTTGCGGTACGGGAGCGAGTTGCGGCCGCGAGCTCAATTTTATGACCGTCATGACGGGACGAATACTGCAGCCCCCCAATTATCCGCCCCACGGAATCCCCCCGCCTCCCGCATGATCGCCCCGCCGTCACCGCACGCTCCCGCAATAGACTTTTCGCGACCTCGGCGGCATCCTGCCGCCATCAATCGATAACAGGGCCTGCCACGCAGGCGGGGGAAACGCATCATGTTGCAGACACGGTTCACCAAGCTCGTCGGCGTCGAGCACCCGATCGTCCAGGGCGGCATGCAATGGGTCGGGCGCGCCGAGCTGGTCGCCGCCGTTGCGAATGCCGGCGCGCTCGGCTTCATCACGGCGCTGACCCAGCCGACGCCTGAGGATCTGACCAAGGAGATCGCGCGCTGCCGCGACCTCACCGACAAGCCGTTCGGCGTCAACCTCACCATCCTGCCCGCGATCAAGCCGCCACCCTACGCCGAATACCGCGCCGCCATCATCGAGAGCGGCATCACGGTGGTCGAGACCGCCGGCAACAAGCCGCAGGAGCATGTCGACGAGTTCAGGAAGCACGGCGTCAAGGTCGTGCACAAATGCACCAGCGTTCGCCACGCGCTCTCCGCCGAGCGCATGGGCGTCGACGCCATCTCGATCGACGGGTTCGAATGCGCCGGCCATCCCGGCGAGGACGATACGCCCGGCCTGATCCTGATCCCGGCCGCCGCCAACAAGGTCAAGATCCCGATGATCGCCTCCGGCGGCTTCGCCGACGCGCGCGGCCTCGTCGCGGCGCTGGCGCTCGGCGCCGAGGGCATCAACATGGGCACCCGCTTCATGGCCACCAAGGAGAGCCCGATCCACCAGTCCATCAAGGAGAAGATCGTCGCCAATGACGAGCGCGAGACCGAGCTGATCTTCCGCACCATGCGCAACACCTCCCGCGTCGCCAGGAACGCGGTCTCGACCAAGGTCGTCGCCATGGAGAAGGAAGGCGCCAAGTTCGAGGACATCCGCGAGCTCGTCGCCGGCGCCCGCGGCAAGATGGTCTATGCCACCGGCAACTCCGACGAAGGCATCTGGTCGGCCGGCCAGGTCCAGGGCTTGATCCACGACATCCCGAGCTGCGCCGAGCTCGTCTCCCGCATCGTGTCCGAAGCGCAAGCCATCATCAGAAGCCGGCTGGAGGGAATGGTCGTTCAGCCGCAACGCGAAGCGGCGGAATAATTCGCTGAAGTGATTTGAACACGACGCCCGCCACGCCGAAGGTATGCTCCCTCGCCCCGCTTGCGGGGAGAGGGTTGGGGTGAGGGAGAGTCTCCGCGCTGACGGTGACAATTGGACTCGCGGAGACTCCCCCTCACCCGCCGCGCGTTCCGCGCGTCGGCCTCTCCCCGCAAGCGGGGAGAGGCGAAGAACGGCTCCGCTCTTCACCTACAAACTCAATTGAGCTCCGAGGTAATGCATGAAGGCTTACGTCTACGGCCCTGAGGGCGCTAGGATTTCCGACGTCGCTCAACCAAAACCTAAGGGCACACAGGTGCTCGTCCGCGTCCGTGCCTGTGGCTTGAACCGTGCCGACACCGGCATGCGCAAGGGCCACGCCCATGGCGCAGCGGGCGGGGTCGGAACCGTGCTCGGCATGGAATGGGCCGGCGAGGTCGCCGAGCTCGGACCGGATGCCAAGGGCGTGAAGGTCGGCGACCGTATCATGGGCTCGGGCGGCGCGGCGTTTGCCGAGTACACGCTGGCCGATCACGGCCGGCTGTTCCGCGCGCCCTCGAACATGAATTTCGAGGAGGCCGCCACCCTGCCCGTCGCGCTCGCGACCATGCACAACGCGGTCGTCACCGTCGGCGGCGTGCAGGCGGGCCAGAGCGTGCTGATCCAGGGCGCCAGCTCCGGCGTCGGCCTGATGGCGATGCAGATCGCCAAGCTCAAGGGCGCCAAGCTGGTGATCGGCTCGTCGACCGACGCCTATCGGCGCGGCCGGCTGACGGAGTACGGCGCCGACCTCGCCGTCGACTCCTCCGATCCCAAATGGGTCGAGGAGGTGCTGAAGGCGACGAACGGCGAAGGCGTCGATCTCATCGTCGACCAGGTCTCCGGCAAGGTCGCCAACCAGAACCTCGCCGCCACCAGGATCAAGGGCCGTATCGTCAACGTCGGCCGGCTCGGCGGCACCCATGCCGATTTCAACTTCGACCTGCACGCCGCGCGCCGCATCGACTACGTCGGCGTCACCTTCCGCACCCGCACCATCGAGGAAGTCCGCGAGATCTTCGAGGAGGTCCGCAAGGACATCTGGGGTGCGGTGGAAGCGCGGAAGCTGCAACTGCCGATCGACAGGGTGTTTGGATTCGCCGACATCGACAAGGCGTTCGAGCACATGGAAGCGAACAAGCATCTGGGGAAGATTGTCGTGACGGTGTGAGGGTGGCCGTCATTCCGGGGCGGCTCGAAGAGCCGAACCCGGAATCTCGAGATTCCGGGTTCGCCCTTCGGGCGCCCCGGAATGACATCGTGACCGCTCCTGCAACTCACTAGCGACTACTCCTGTGGATCATCGCTTGATGTCCCGCGCCGGGCTGCTAAATCCCCCGCCATGACCTCCCAGCACAACAAGACCTCGGTCGCGGCCATCTCGATCTTCGCCAGCGGCGGCATGGCGGCGGCGAAGTTCGTGGTCGGCGTGGCGATCGGCTCGCTCGCGCTGATCTCGGAAGCCCTGCACTCCTCGGTCGACCTGGTCGCGACCATCATCACCTGGGCGGTGGTGCGGGTGTCCGACAAGCCGGCCGACGACGAGCACCATTACGGCCACGGCAAGCTGGAGAGCATCTCCGCGCTCGGCGTCACCGCCCTGCTCTACGTGCTCGCCGGCGGCATCCTGGTCGAGGCCTACAGCCGGCTGCGCGAGGGAACCCCGCCGCCGACCATTTCGGCCATACCGTTCGTGGTGCTGGTGATCGACATCGTCGTCAACCTGTGGCGCGCCCGCGCCCTGCACCGCGCCGCGCGGGAGACGCGCAGCCAGGCGCTCGCCGCCGACGCGCTCCACTTCGCCTCCGACGTCATGGGCTCCTTCGCCGTGATCGTGGGCCTGATCCTCGCCGCTCTCGGCTTCTGGTGGGGCGACGCGGCGGCTGCCGCGGCGGTCGCGGTGATGATCGCGGCGCTCGGCCTGCGCATGGCCGGCTCGACCGTGCAGACGCTGGTCGACCGCGCGCCGGAGGGCGCGCAGGAGAAGGCCACGGCCGCGATCCGCAGCGTCCCCGGCGTGATCGGCGTCGAGCGGCTGCGGGTGCGCATGGTCGGCGCGACCACCTTCATCGACACCATCGCAAAGGTGCCGCGGACCTATCCGATCGACCGCGTCGAGGAGATCAAGCGCAAGGTGCAGGCCGCCGTCGACAAGGCATTCGGCGATGCCGACCTCACCTTCACCCCGGTCCCCGTCGCCCGCGACAACGAGACCGTACGCGACCGCATCATGGTGATCGCCCGCAATTCGAGCCTCGCCGTCCACCACGTCACGGTGCACGACCTCGGCGCCAAGCTGATCGTCAGCATCGACCTCGAGGTCGACGCCGGCATGCGGCTCGACGCCGCCCACGACGTCGCCAACACGCTGGAGCGGAACATCCAGGAGGAGTTCGGCGCCGACGTCGAGGTCGACGTCCATATCGAGCCTCTGGAACCGGAACTGCCGTTCGGCGTCGATGCCACGCCGGAACGGGTGCAGACCATCGCCGCCGCGTTGGCCGAATTCGCCGGCGAGGGCGAGATCCACGACATCCACAATGTGCGCGTCCGCAACACCGATGCCGGCGAGATCGTCAACTTTCATTGCCGCGCCACGCCGTCGATGAGCGTGATCAAGGTGCACGAGCATGTCGACGCGATCGAGCGCGCGTTGCGCCGCGCGTTCCCGAGCGTGAAGCGCGTGATCAGCCACGCCGAGCCGCCGCGCACGTGACGCAGAATGTGCGAGGAGTCACACGTTCTCGTTTCGGACTCGTCACGCACGTGAGTTTGCGGGCATGCGACGCGCAAACTGCTCATTGGATAAGAATAAATTCGCGTTAACGATTCGTTGACTCTCGACAGCCCGGCAAAACTGGATTCAAATCGGTGTGATTCGGAAGCGATGTGGGGCTGCTTCCGAACTCAAGTTGCAAGCAAGTTTTCCAGGGGGCCGAAGGCATGTCGCGTGCAGACGCCGCGAACGCGTGCGTCCAATCCGATTCGATCAAAGGATTGGCGCAATCGATCGCGAAACCTGCCTATCACCGGCTGCTGATCGCGGAGCCGGCGCTGCGTCGCGCCGTGCCGACGCTCATCATCGCGTTCCTGATCACGATCTGCCTCGGCGCGTTCGTGCAGGTCGTCGACCAGACGCGCCAGAAGCGGCTGGTGATCCGCCATGACATCTCGGCACTCGCCGATTTGCTCGCCGAGCGCATCGACCGCCTCACCTCCTCGCGGCAGGAACGGCTGAAGAACATCGAAAGCCTGCCGGCGCTGCTGCCCGACCTGATCCCGTCCTGGGGCACGGCCACGGGCCGCCATGTCATAGTCACCTCGGCCGGCGTCGACCGCCGCATCCTCGCCCGCATTCCCGTCGACAGCGATCCCTCGGGCAACGATCGCCTGCTCGATTCCATCACCACGGCGCAGTTGCTCGCGGCGCCGCCGCGCGACGGCAACATCTCCGACATGACGCTGCCGAACGGCAACGCCGCGATGGCGATCTCGCGGCAGATCAAGTCGCTGCCCGGCTTCGTCACCGTGATCCAGGAGCGCAACGAGCCGATCTGGGGCTCGGACGCCGCGCTCTCGGTGACGCTGTCGGCCACCACCGGCTTCGTCGTCCTGATCCTCGGTTTCGCCTTCCACTGGCAGTCGACCCGCGCCCGCGAGGGCGATCTCATCAACGACGCGGTGCGCGGCCGCATCGACACCGCGCTCAACCGCGGCCGCTGCGGCCTCTGGGACTGGGACCTGTCGCGCGGCCGGATCTTCTGGTCGCAGTCGATGTTCTCGATGCTGGGCCTCGACGGCCGCAACGAGCTCCTGACCTTCGGCGAGGTCAACGCGCTGGTGAAGTCCGACGACATCGACCTGTTCGAGATCGCCGACCAGCTCATCTCCGAGAAGATCGACCACATCGACCAGACCTTCCGCATGCAGCATGTCGACGGTCACTGGATCTGGCTCCGTGTCCGCTGCGAAAAGACGAGCGGTGCGACCGACTCCAGCGTTCACCTGATCGGAATCGCCGTCGACATCACCGAGCAGAAGAGCCTCGCCGAGCGCACGGTGGAAGCCGATTTGCGCCTGCGCGACGCCATCGAGACCATTCCGGAGGCCTTCGTGCTGTGGGACGCGAGCGACCGCCTCGTGCTCTGCAACTCGCACTTCCAGCGCCTGCACAAGCTGCCCGACAGCGCCGTCATTCCCGGCACCTCCTACGAAACCGTGCTCGAGGTCGGCCGCATGCCGGAGGTGCGCACCCGCCACAACGAGACGGCTGCCCAAGGCCCGGGCGCGCGCACCTTCGAGGCGCAGCTCGACGACGGCAGCTGGCTGCACATCAGCGAGCGCCGCACCAAGGACGGCGGCTACGTCTCGGTCGGCACCGACATCACCCGCATCAAGGAGCACGAGCAGAAGCTGGTCGACAACGATCTGCGCCTGCGCGCCACCGTCATCGACCTGAAGCGCTCGCAGGCCGCGCTCGAACGCCAGACCAACGAGCTCGCCGACCTCGCCGAGAAGTATCAGCGCGAGAAGACCCGCGCCGAGGAAGCCAACCAGACCAAGTCGAAATTCCTCGCCAATATGAGCCACGAGCTGCGCACGCCGCTCAACGCCATCATCGGCTTCTCCGAGATCATGGGCTCGGGCCTGTTCGGCGAGCTCGGCAGCGAGAAGTACCAGGAATATTGCCAGGACATCCTGACCAGCGGCCACTACCTTCTCGAAGTCATCAACGACATCCTCGACATGTCCAAAATCGAGGCCGGCCGCATGAAGCTCGACATGGAGGAGCTCGACCTCGCGCGGACGCTCGCGGAATCCCTGCGCGTCGTCTCCGGCCGCGCGCAGGACAAGCACCTGACGCTCGATGCCGATATCGAGAAATCGATCTCCGTCGTCGCCGACCGCCGCGCCACCAAGCAGATCATCGTCAACCTGCTCTCGAACGCGGTGAAGTTCACGCCCGACGGCGGACGCATCGTGGTGCGCAGCCGGCAGCTCGACGACAGGATCGTGCTGATGATCGCCGACACCGGCATCGGGATCGCCCCGCACTCCCTGGCGCGGCTCGGACGCCCGTTCGAGCAGGTCGAGAGCCAGCTCACGAAGACCTATCACGGCTCGGGGCTGGGCCTCGCCATCGCCCGCTCGCTGGCGCAACTCCACGGCGGCTCGATGCGGCTGCGCTCGAAGATCGATGTCGGCACCGTCGTCCGCGTGACGCTGCCGCGCGACGCCGTCAAGGCGGCGTCCGGGATATCGGCCGCGGCCTGAAGCTACAATTGCAGCGTCGGCGCGACCTCGCGCGCGACATTGACCAGCGCCGCGATCAGCGGCGTCATCGGATCGCGCTGCGGGATCACCATGCCGATGCTGTAATTGACCTCGGGGTCGACAATCGGGATCGAACGCACGGTATCGGACAGGCCAAGCGTCTCGGCGAGCTTGGCCGGCATCACGCTCGCCCAGCGTCCCGTCTTCACGTGCGTGAACAGCACGAGCAGCGAGTTCGAGGTCAGCGTCGGCGTCGCCTCCGCGCCGACCGAGCGCAGCGCGCGGTCGATGATGCGGCGGTTCTGCATGTCGGGCGTGAGCAAGCACAGCGGCACCTGCCCGACCTCGGTCCAGGTCACCGTCTCGCGATCACCGAACATCGCATCAGGCGCGGTGAGGAGGCGATAGCTCTCGTTGTAGAGCGGAATGGTGCGCACCTTGCCGATCGGCTCGTTCTCGATATAGGTCAGCCCCGCGTCCACCTCGAGATTTTCGAGCAGCCCGAGCACCTCCGATGACGTTGTGGACTGGATCCGGAAGCGCACCTCGGGATGCCTGGCGCGGAACGGCGTCGTCAGCGCGGCAACCATGCCGAGCACGGTCGGGATTGCCGCGATGCGGATCTCACCGGAGAGCTTGTCCTTCAGCGAGTTGATCTCCTGGCGCATCGCGCGGGCATCGCCAACGATCCGCCGCGCCCAGTCCAGCGCCCGCTCGCCCTCGGGCGTAAAGCCCTGGAAGCGGGACCCGCGCTGGACCAGCATCACGCCGAGGATCTCCTCAAGCTGCTTGAGCCCGGTCGACATCGTCGGCTGGGTGACCCCGCAGGCTTCCGCCGCGCGTCCGAAATGCCGTTCCTTCGCCAGCGCCAGCAGCAGTTCAAGCTTGTCGATCAACCGGACGTCCCCTCGAATTCTGTCGTGGCATGCAAGCTAGCACGGCAGGTCCTTGCCAACACGGAAAAACCGGCAGGCGAAATGCGATTAATTGCACTTCCGTATCGATCGATTGCATCCGCCAATCGATCTGAATTCGCAATCGCAGCATGAGACAGCTTTATTGATCTTCGAATGATTCCAAATAGTTTGCGAGGCAGGAACGCTCAGGTTGAGAACAAAGAATGACAGCGACTTACGAGCCTTGTTACGAGCCTTGGGACGAGACGCGCGGCGCCGAGATCATCGCCGAACATGCAAGGCAGGAGGGCGCGACGCTGGTCATCCTGCATGCGCTCCAGGAGGCGTTCGGCTACGTGCCGGAGGCCGCCATTCCCATGGTGGCGCAAGCGCTCAATCTGTCGCGCGCCGAGGTGCATGGCGTATTCACGTTCTATCATGATTTCAGGCACAAGCCGGCCGGCCGCCACGTGCTGAAGCTTTGCCGCGCCGAGGCCTGCCAGGCTGCGGGCGGCGATGCGCTGGCCGCGCGTGCCGAGGCCAGGCTCGGCGTGTCGCTTGGCAACACGACGGCCGATGATCGCGTCACGCTGGAGCCGATCTACTGCCTCGGACTCTGCGCGACCGCACCGTCCGCGATGCTCGACGGCCGCCTCGTCGGCCGGCTCGACGAGAAGCGTCTCGATGCGCTGGTTGCGGAGGCACAGCGATGAGCATGCGTCTCTTCGTCTCACGCGACGCGGGTGCGTTGGCCGTCGGCGCCGACGAGGTTGCGCTGGCGCTGGAACAGGCTGCGGCCAAGCGCGGCGTCGCCGTCGAGATTATCAGGACCGGCTCGCGCGGCATGTACTGGCTGGAGCCGCTGGTCGAGGTCGCGACGCCGCAGGGCCGGATCGCGTTCGGCCCGGTCACCGAGACCGATGTACCCTCCCTGCTCGACGCGCTCGCCAGCAATACGCCGCATCTGCTGCGGTTAGGGGCGACCGACGAGATTCCCTGGCTGAAGCGCCAGACCCGCCTCACCTTCGCCCGCTGCGGCGTGATCGATCCGCGCTCGCTCGAGGACTACCGCGCCCACGGTGGCTACAAGGGCCTGGAGCGCGCGCTGTCGCTCGGCTCGGAGGCCATCCTCACCGAGGTCACCGCATCGGGCCTGCGCGGCCGCGGCGGCGCGGGCTTTCCGACCGGCATCAAATGGAAGACGGTTGCCCAGGCCAAGGCCGACCGCAAGTTCATCGTCTGCAACGCCGACGAAGGCGACAGCGGTACCTTCGCCGACCGCATGATCATGGAAGGCGATCCCTTCCTGGTGATCGAGGGCATGACCACCGCCGGCATCACCGTCGGCGCGACCAAGGGCTACATCTACATTCGCAGCGAATATCCGCACGCGGTCGAGGCGATGAAGGCCGCGATCCAGGCTGCGAAGCGCGGCGGTTATCTCGGCGACAAGATCGGCGGCTCGACCTACAGCTTCGACCTCGAAGTCCGCGTCGGCGCCGGCGCCTATGTCTGCGGCGAGGAAACATCGCTGCTGGAGAGCCTCGAAGGCCGCCGCGGCATCGTGCGCGCCAAGCCGCCCCTGCCGGCCCATCACGGCCTGTTCGGCAAGCCGACCGTGATCAACAACGTGCTGTCGTTCGCGGCGATCCCCTTCATCCTCGCCGAAGGCGCCAAGGCCTATGCCGATTTCGGCATGGGCCGCTCGCGCGGCACGATGCCGATCCAGCTCGCCGGCAATATCCGCCATGGCGGCCTGTACGAGACCGCCTTCGGCGTGACGCTGGGCGAGCTTGTTGACGACATCGGCGGCGGCACGTTCACGGGCCGCCCGGTCCGCGCGGTGCAGGTCGGCGGGCCCCTTGGCGCTTACTTCCCCCGCGCGCTGTTCGACACGCCGTTCGACTACGAGGCCTTTGCTGCGCGTGACGGGCTGATCGGCCATGGCGGCATCGTCGTGTTCGACGACAGCGTCGACATGCGCAGGCAGGCGCGCTTCGCGATGGAATTCTGCGCCGTCGAATCCTGCGGCAAGTGCACGCCCTGCCGGATCGGCTCGACCCGCGGCGTCGAGACCATCGAGAAGATCATCAACGGCGAGCGCGTCAGCGAAAACCTCGCGCTCGTCGAAGACCTCTGCAACACCATGAAATTCGGCTCGCTCTGCGCGCTCGGCGGCTTCACGCCATATCCTGTGCTCAGCGCATTGAAGCACTTCCGGGAGGACTTCGTCCCGGCGCCGACCACGCTTCAGGCCGCGGAATAGGAGAACGACAATGTCTCTGATCGAAGAAATCGACTTCGGCACGCCGCGCGCCAAATCGGGAACGATGGTGACGCTGACCATCGACGGCAAGGAGATCTCGGTGCCCGAGGGCACCTCGATCATGCGCGCGGCGATGGAAGCCGGCCACCAGATCCCGAAACTCTGCGCGACCGACATGGTCGATGCATTCGGCTCCTGCCGCCTCTGCCTCGTCGAGATCGAAGGCCGCGCCGGCACGCCGGCCTCCTGCACCACGCCTGTGATGCCGGGCCTCGTCGTGCACACCCAGACCGACCGGCTGAAGAAGCTGCGCAAGGGCGTGATGGAGCTCTATATCTCCGATCACCCGCTCGACTGCCTCACCTGCGGCGCCAACGGCGATTGCGAGTTGCAGGACATGGCCGGCGCCGTGGGCCTGCGCGACGTGCGCTACGGCTACGAGGGCGAGAACCACGTCTTCGCGAAATCCAAAGGCGAGGTCAACGCCGCCTGGATGCCGAAGGACGAGTCCAACCCCTACTTCGCCTACGATCCCTCCAAGTGCATCGTCTGCTCGCGCTGCGTCCGCGCCTGCGAGGAGGTGCAAGGCACCTTCGCGCTGACGATCTCGGGCCGCGGCTTCGACAGCCGCGTCTCGCCCGGCATGAGCGAGAGCTTCCTGGGCTCCGAATGCGTCTCCTGCGGCGCCTGCGTGCAGGCCTGCCCGACCGCGACGCTGACCGAAAAATCCGTCATCGAGATCGGCCAGCCCGAGCATTCGGTCGTCACAACCTGCGCCTATTGCGGCGTCGGCTGCGCCTTCAAGGCGGAGATGCGCGGCGAGGAAGTCGTGCGCATGGTGCCGTACAAGGACGGCAAGGCCAATCGCGGCCATTCCTGCGTCAAGGGACGCTTCGCCTGGGGCTACACCAACCACAAGGAACGCATCCTCAAGCCGATGATCCGCGAACGGATCGAGGATCCCTGGCGCGAAGTGTCCTGGGATGAGGCGTTCTCCTTCGCCGCCGCCAGGATGCGCGGCATCCAGAAGAAGTACGGTCGCGACGCCATCGGCGGCATCACCTCGTCCCGTTGCACCAACGAAGAGACCTATTTGGTGCAGAAGCTGATCCGGGCCGGCTTCGGCAACAACAATGTCGATACCTGCGCCCGCGTCTGCCACTCGCCGACCGGCTATGGCCTGTCGCAGACCTTCGGCACGTCGGCCGGCACCCAGGACTTCGACTCCGTGGAGAACACCGACGTCGCCGTCGTCATCGGCGCCAATCCGGCCTCCGCACACCCCGTCTTCGCCTCGCGCCTGAAGAAGCGCCTGCGCCAGGGTGCCAAGCTGATCGTGATCGATCCGCGCCGCACCGAGATGGTGGAATCGCCGCATGTGAAGGCGCTGCATCTGCCGCTGATGCCCGGCACCAACGTCGCGGTCGTCACCGCGCTGGCGCATGTCATCGTCACCGAGGGCCTCGTCAACGAAGCCTTCGTGCGCGAGCGCTGCGACTGGACCGAGTTCGAGGAATGGGCCGCCTTCGTCGCCCAGCCGAACAACAGCCCGGAAGCAACGGCGATCCTCACCGGCGTGGACCCCAAGGCGCTGCGCGAAGCGGCCCGCATCTACGCCACCGGCGGCAACGGCGCGATCTATTACGGTCTCGGCGTCACCGAGCACAGTCAGGGTTCGACCACGGTGATCGCGATCGCCAACCTCGCGATGGCGACCGGCAATATCGGCCGTCCCGGCGTCGGCGTGAACCCGTTGCGCGGCCAGAACAACGTGCAGGGCTCCTGCGACATGGGCTCGTTCCCGCACGAGCTGCCCGGCTACCGCCACATCTCGGGCGATGCCGTGCGCGACCAGTTCGAGGCGCTCTGGAACGTCAAGCTCAACCCGGAGCCGGGCCTGCGCATTCCCAACATGTTCGATGCCGCGATCGAGGGCACGTTCATGGGCATCTACGTGCAGGGTGAGGACATCCTCCAGTCCGACCCCAACACCTCGCATGTGGTGGCGGCGCTGTCGGCGATGGAATGCGTGATCGTCCACGACCTGTTCCTGAACGAGACCGCGAACTACGCCCACGTCTTCCTGCCCGGCTCGAGCTTCCTCGAGAAGGACGGCACCTTTACCAACGCTGAACGCCGCATCCAGCGCGTGCGCAAGGTGATGACGCCGAAGAACGGCATGGCCGACTGGGAAGTCACCATCGGCCTTGCCAAGGCCATGGGCTTCGAGATGAACTACAGCCACCCGTCCGAGATCATGGACGAGATCGCGGCGCTGACGCCGACCTTCACCGGCGTCTCCTACGCCAAGCTCGACGAACTCGGCTCGGTGCAGTGGCCGTGCAACGAGAAGGCGCCCGAGGGCACGCCGGTGATGCATATCGACGGCTTCGTCCGCGGCAAGGGCAAGTTCATCGTCACCGAATATGTCGCGACCGACGAGCGGACCGGCCCACGTTTCCCGCTGCTGCTCACCACGGGGCGCATCCTCAGCCAGTACAATGTCGGCGCGCAGACAAGGCGGACCGAGAACGTGGTCTGGCATGCCGAGGACCGGCTGGAGATCCACCCACACGACGCCGAGCAGCGCGGGGTGCGCGACGGCGACTGGGTGCGGTTGACGAGCCGCGCCGGCGAGACCACGCTGCGCGCGGAGATCACCGATCGCGTCGCGCCGGGCGTCGTCTACACCACCTTCCACCACCCGGACACACAGGCCAACGTCATCACGACGGACTATTCGGACTGGGCGACCAACTGTCCCGAATACAAGGTCACGGCGGTGCAGATCTCGCCGTCGAACGGCCCGTCCGACTGGCAGAAGTCCTATGACGCGCAGGCGCGGCACTCCCGCCGCATCGCGCCCGCCGAGGCTGCGGAGTAAGCGCATGCACGTGCCGGTCCAGGCCATCGACCGCGAGATCTGGCGCCACAGCGTTGCGTCCGAGGGCACGCGGCTGATCCCCGAGGAGACGCCGCTGGCGCTGACCTATAATGGCGGCACCTATGCCGTCATGATGGGGACGCCGCAAAACCTCGAGGACTTCGCAGTCGGCTTCAGCCTCAGCGAAGGCATCGTCAGATCGGTCGACGACATCCGGTCGCTCGAAATAGTCCGCCTCGACGACGGCATCGAGCTGCGCATGTGGCTTGCGCCGGACCAAGCCGCGCGCATCAGCGAACGGCGGCGTCATATCGCCGGCCCGACCGGCTGCGGCATCTGCGGCATCGAGTCCATTGCCGAAGCCGTGCGGCCTGCGGCCGTCGTGCCGCCGGGGCAGACCTTCACGCCGGCGCAGATCATGACGGCGATGCAGGCCATCGCGCCGCTGCAATCGATCAACATGCAAACCCGCGCCGTTCACGCCGCCGCGTTCTGGTCTCCTGCCGGCAACATCGTCGCGCTGCGCGAGGATGTCGGCCGCCACAACGCGCTTGACAAGCTTGCCGGTGCGCTGGCGCGCAGCCGGACGGATGCGCGCGGCGGCATGGTGCTGCTGACGAGCCGCGTCTCGGTCGAGATGGTGCAGAAGACCGCCGCGATCGGCGCCCCGCTGATGGTCGCGGTCTCCGCGCCGACCGCGCTCGCGGTCCGCACCGCGGAAGCCGCCGGCATCACGCTGATCGCCATTGCCCGGCAAGACGGGTTCGAAGTGTTTACGCATGGCGGCCGCATCGTCGCCTGCCATGCTACGGAGGTTGCCGATGTCGCCTGACCGCCTGATCTACATGGCCAACCAGATCGGCAGGTTCTTCCAGAGCCAGGGCCACGACAAGGCCGTGCCGGGAATCGCCGAGCATATCAAGAAGTTCTGGGATCCCCGGATGAAGCGCGCGATCTTCGCCCATCTCGACGCCGGCGGCGCGGGCCTGGAGCCCAATGTCCGCGAGGCCCTCACCTCGCTGAAGCCGGCGACGTCCCTTCCAGCAGCGCCCTGAACACGCGCCGCACCTCGCTCTGCGTCTCCTTCACACGCGCCTCCAGCGACGAGAAATCCGGCGCGTCGCCCGCACGCGCCATCACGCGTTGGAGATCGGTGCCGGCGGTTTCCGGCTTGAAGCGGTCGCTGACGCAGAGCCGCAGGATCTGCGTTAGGTCGTGATAGAGCCGCGCTGCAGCACGCAGGATCTCGGCCTCCGACTGCGGCAGCACGCCGAGCCTCGCCGCATTGTCCAGCACCTGAAGCGTGCTGACGTCGAGAATATCGGGCTTGTGATGGGCATGCACGAGCTGGAGATATTGCGCGATGAAGTCGATGTCGATCATGCCGCCGGCGGCATATTTGAGATCCCAATAGTCGGTCTCGCCCTTCTCCTGGGCGATCGCGCGCCGCATGTCGGCGACGTCGTTGGCGATGGTGGCAGGATCGCGGCGGCGGGTCAGGACATCGCGGATGACGCCCGCGATCCGCTCGCCGAATTCAGCCGATGCCGACACCACGCGGGCTCGCGTCAGTGCCATGTGCTCCCAGGTCCAGGCCTCGTTGGCCTGATAATCCGCGAAGGAGGCAAGGCTCGAGGCCACCGGGCCGGCCCGCCCCGACGGGCGCAGCCGCATGTCGATCTCATAGAGCACGCCGTAATTAGTGCGCGTCGTGAAGGCGCTGATCAGGCGCTGGGTGAAGCGCGCGAAATAATGCGCGCCCTGAAGCGATTTCGGCCCGTCCGAGTCCGGATTCTCGCTGTCGAAATCGTACAGCAGGATCAGGTCGAGATCGGACGACGCGGTCATTTCGCGGCTGCCGAGCCGGCCCATCGCGATGATCGCCGTCTCCTGCCCCTTAATCCGGCCGTGCTGGGCAGCAAAGCGATCGGCAACGAGGTCATGCACTGTGTGGACGACGCCTTCGGCGACGTCGGCAAAGGCCGTGCTCGCCTGCTGCGCCGAGACCGTGCCGGAGAGGATGCGCGTGCCGATCAGGAACAGGCTCTCCTGCCCGAACAGGCGCAGGCGATCGAGGAATTCCTCATATGAGGCGGCATCCTGCACGGTGGCGGCGAGCCGCCCCGACAATTCCCGCCTGTCCGGCATCGCGCCGAAGAAGCGCGGATCGATCAACCCATCCATGAGCTGCGGCTGCCGCGCCAGCATCTCGCCGAGCCGCGGCGCCGCGCCCAGCACCAGCGCCACGAGCGCGACGAGATCGCGGTTCTGGCCAAGCAGCGTGATCAGCCGGCCGCCACGCTGGAGCGCCCCAAGGAATTGATCGAACGCCACGACGGCGCGGTCCGGCTCCTCGGCGAGGGCGAGGCCGTCGATCAGGGCCGGCACGAATTCGATGAAGGCGCTTCGCGTCGCCTCGTTGCGGAACACGCGATAGTCGCCCGTGATCCAGTCTCGCACGGTCTGCGCCACGGCGGCAGGCTTCTTGAAACCGAGCGTCGTCAGGTGCTGGAACAGGCGCGGATCGTCGGGACCTGCACTGTAGTCGAGCGCCGGCAGCTTTGCCGTGCCGGTCGGGTCATCGCCCTCGAACAGCTTCTCGTAGTGCCCCTGCACGATCTCGAGCTGCCGCAGCAGGTCGCGCGCAAAGGCCTCGCGATCCGGATAGCCGAAGAACCGGGCAAAGCGCTCGACCGCTTCCTTGTCGTCGGGCAGCGCATGGGTCTGCTCGTCGGCGACCATCTGGAGGCGATGCTCGACCCGGCGCAGGAATTCGTACGCCCTGGCGAGTTCGTCACGCGCCGCAAGGGTGATCCAGTTGCTGCTGGCGAGCACATCGAGCGCGGCGAGCGTCGGCCGCACCCGCAATTCCGGATGGCGGCCGCCGGCGATCAGCTGCTGGGTCTGCGCGAAAAACTCGATCTCGCGGATGCCGCCGCGGCCGACCTTGACGTTGTGGCCTTCGACCGCGACCTCACTCTGGCCGCGATAGGTCTGCATCTGCCGCTTCATGTCGTGGACGTCGGCAAGCGCGGCGAAGTCGAGATGCTTGCGCCAGACGAAGGGGGCGATCTCGGCGAGCAGCGCCTCGCCTGCCCTGGCATCGCCGGCACAGGCGCGCGCCTTGATCATCGCGGCGCGTTCCCAGGTGCGCCCTTCCCGCTCGTAGTAATGCAGCGCGGCGTCCCGTGAGATCGCCACCTGCGTCGAGGACGGATCGGGGCGCAGGCGCAGATCGACGCGGAAGACATAGCCGTCATAGGTACGCTGCTGGAGAATGCGCGCCATGCCTTGCGTCACGCGGACGAAAAACGGCTGCGGCTCGATATCCGGCGCCAGCGTCGTGGCGTCAGGGTCGAAGAACACGATGAGGTCGATGTCGCTGGAATAGTTCAGCTCGCCCGCCCCCATCTTGCCCATCGCGAGCACGATCAGGCCGCAGCCCTCTTCCGGTGCCTCGGGATTAGGCGGGAAAAGCTTTCCTCGTGCGGCTTCCTGCCGCAGCAGGTACTGGAGCGCCGCCTGCACGGAGGAGACCGCGACATCGGTCAGCGCCGACGTCACCCGCATCACCGGCCATACCCCGCCGATGTCGCACAACGCGGTCAGGAGCGCCGCCTCCGCCTTCATGCGGCGAAGCAGCCGCATCACCTCGGCCTCGTCAGGTGCCGCGAGCACCGCGCCCCTCGCCTCCGCGATCAGTGCGGCGAGATGAGTATCCGGATCGCATTCGAGCAGCCGGATCAGGCGCAGCGGATCGGCGCGCACCAGATCGAACAGATAGGGCGAGAATTCCGCGATGCCGACGAGGATATTCCGGCCGAAGGGCTGAACCAGCAGCGCTTCGAGACGAGCCGATTGTGCCGGCTCGAGCTCGGCCAGCCAGCTTTCAAAACGTCGTTCGTCGGTTGTGGAAGCGGCAATATGGGGAGCCTCCGCGAAGCGTGCGGCCAGGCTCTCACCATGCTTGTCCGCGTTTCCCGGCGCGGAGTGGTTCATGCCACCTTCTGTGGCACATCCGGTATTGGAGGAGCAACCCTGTCGCCCGCGCCCGCGCGCGCCGGCAGCACCAGCGTGGCGACGAGGCCGGGATGGGCATCGCCCAGCCGCAATTCTCCGCCATGGAGCGTCGCAACTGCGGAGGCAAGGCTGAGGCCGAGGCCGGAGCCCGGCAGCGTACGGCTAGCTTCAAGCCGGACGAATCGTTCGACAGCATGTTTGCGGTCGGCTTCCGGAATACCGGGGCCGCGATCGGTGACGCTCAGCAGCACCTGGTCGCCCTCGCGCTTCGCCTCGATCATGATCTGCCCAGAGTCCATGCTGACCACGGTTCCGCCGGCCTGCGTGACCGGCTTGCCGTATTTGATGGCATTCTCGACCAGATTGGCGAGCGCCTGGCTGATCAGCTCACGGTTGCCGTGAACCGGCGTCGGATCGGCCTTGACCTTCAGGGTCATGCCGTCGTCCTCGGCGAGCGGCTCGTAGAGCTCGTGGATGCCGCCCGCGACATCGGCGGCATCGAAATCGTCCATGTTGCCGCGCGCCTGGCCGGACTCGGCACGCGCGATCATCAGCAACGCGTTGAAGGTGCGGATCAGGCCGTCGGATTCCTCGATGGTCCGCTCCAGCGCGGCGCGGTAGTCGGCCTCGCAGCCGGATTTCGCCAACGCTTCCTCGGCGCGGTTGCGCAAGCGTGTCAGCGGCGTCTTGAGATCGTGGGCGATGTTGTCGGAGACCTCCTTCAGCCCCGCCATCAGCGCCTCGATGCGCTCCAGCATGGCATTGAGGTTTTCGGCGAGGCGGTCGAGCTCGTCGCCGCTGCGCCCCACCGGCAGGCGCTCGCTGAGATCGCCGGTCATGATGCGGTGCGCCGTGCCGCTCATCGCGTCGATGCGCCTGAGCACTCTGCGCGCGACGAAGACGCCGCCGCCGAGCCCGAGCACGACCACGATCAGGACTGACCATTGCGCGGCCTTGGCGACGATGCCGAACAGACGACGCCGCTCGGCGAGGTCGCGGCCGATCAGCAGCCGGAAGCCGTTTTCGAGTTCGGTGACGCGCACGAGCGCGCGGTGATCGCGCTCGTCGGCGTCCTCGATCCGCCGATAGGCCGTCTCGGTCCAGCCGCGCGTTGCCATCACGCCCGGCGCCAGCGACCCGACATTGCCGGCCACCGCCTGCCCCGTCGGCGTCGTCACGAGGTAGAGATTGGCGCCCGGCCGCAGCGCCCGATACTCGATCGCGCGCACGAGGCCGACGAGGCCGCGGCGGCCGTAGATCTCGTTGATCTCCGAGGTCTCGGCATTCACCGTCTGCGTGATTTCCTCGGTGATGAGCCGCCGCGTATTCCAGGCGAAATAGGCGAGCAGCGAGGCTGCGAAAATCGCGAACAGAAACAGGTAGACCAGCGTCAGCCGGAATGCCGTGGTGCGGATCAGTTTACCGAATGCCGTCACGGATCATATACCCGGCGCCGCGGATCGTGTGCAGCAGCGGCCGCTCAAAACCCTTGTCGATCTTGGAGCGCAGCCGCGAAATGTGCACGTCGATCACGTTGGTCTGCGGATCGAAATGATAGTCCCAGACGTTCTCCAACAGCATGGTGCGCGTCACCACCTGGCCGGCGTGCTTCATGAGGTATTCGAGCAGGCGGAATTCGCGCGGCTGAAGCGTCAATTCGTCCTTGCCGCGGGCGACGCGATGGGAGAGCCGGTCGAGCTCGAGATCGCCGACACGATAGAGCGTGTCCTCGGCCGGGCCGCCGCGGCGGCGCGACAGCACCTCGACCCGCGCCAGGAGCTCGGCGAACGAATAGGGCTTTGGCAGATAGTCGTCGCCGCCGGCGCGCAGGCCCTTGATGCGGTCGTCGACCTGCCCGAGCGCGGAGAGAATCAGCACCGGCGCGGTGTTGCCCTTGTCGCGCAGCGCGCCGATCAACGACAGGCCGTCGCGCTTGGGCAGCATGCGGTCGACCACCAGCACGTCGTAATCCCCGTTCTCGGCCATGGCGAGGCCTTCCTCGCCGTCGGCGGCGTGGTCGGCAATGTGTCCGACTTCGCGAAACGCCTTCACGAGGTAGTCGGCGGATTCGCGGTCGTCTTCAATGATGAGGAGGCGCATCGTGCGTTCGGCGGCGGTCAAGGAGGTCACCTTCTCTAAACATGGCGCGAGCGGCAATCGCATGCAAGCCGAGTGGGAGAGTCTCGGGTCGAGAAAAAGGCGGGCGGTGAAGCTGGGGGGACCTCACCGCCCTAGGCCTTCCGACGGAGGGGGGCGTAATTCCACCGGAAGGTAGATTGGGGAAGCGAATGTTACGCTGCTCCCCCGAAGGGCGCCGGCGGCTGGGGCGACTGATGCCGGCGACACCCTTCATTGCGTAGCCTCCTGACGCTTACCCCTTGGCGAGGGGAATCGCGACGAAGCGCGACTGGCCGCCGCTCTTCACGCGCATCAGGACGCTGTTCTTGTTGTCGGTCCGCGCCGTGTTGATGGCCTCGCGGACATCGCCGGCGGTGCTCACGCTCTTGCCGCCGACTTCGAGAATCACGTCGCCTTCCTTGAAGCCGCGTTCGGCCGCGGCGCTCTTCGGATCGACTTCGGTAACCACGACGCCTTCCTTGCCGGCGCCGGCCACGGAGTTCGCGGGCGCAACGGTCATGCCGAGCTTGGGCACGTCGGTGCCCTTGGTCGCGCCCTTGCCGCTGTCGTTATCGGTATCGGCCTTGGCCTCGACCGTGTTCGGCAGCTGGCCGAGGGTGAGGTTCACGACCTTGTCCTGGCCCTTGTGCAGCACGTTGAGCTTCACGATCGCACCGGGCGCCATGCCGCCGATGGTGCGGGCGAGCTCGCGGGCGTCTTTGACGGATTCGCCGTTGACCGAGGTGATCACGTCGCCGGACTCGATGCCGGCCTTCGCCGCCGGACCGTTCGCCTGCGGCTCCGCCACCAGCGCCCCTTCGGCCTTCTTCATGCCGAGGCTGTCGGCGATATCCGACGTCACCGGCTGAATCTGCACGCCGATCCAGCCGCGGCTGACCGAACCCTTGTCCTTGAGCTGGGCAACAACCGTCTTCACGGTGTTGGCCGGGATCGAGAACGCGATGCCGACACTGCCGCCGGAGGGCGAGTAGATCGCGGTGTTGACGCCCATCACCTCGCCGTCGGTGTTGAAGGCCGGACCGCCGGAATTGCCCTTGTTCACGGGCGCGTCGATCTGGATGAAATCGTCATAGGGACCGTTGCCGATGTCGCGGCCGCTGGCCGAGACGATGCCCGCGGTCACGGTGCCGCCGAGACCGAAGGGATTGCCGACTGCGAGCACCCAGTCGCCGATCCGCGGCTTGCCGTCGGCAAGCTTTGCGAACGGGAAGTTCGAGCCGCCCTCGACCTTGATCAGGGCAAGGTCGGTGCGCTGGTCGGTGCCGATCACCTTGGCGGTATAGGTCTTGCCGTCGTCGGTGGTGACCTCGACCTTGTCGGCGCCGTCGACCACGTGGTTGTTGGTCACGGCAAAGCCGTCAGCCGAGATGAAGAAGCCGGAACCCTGGCCCTGCACGACGCGGCCACGGCCGCCCTTCATGCCCGGGATGCCATCCGGACCGCCGAAGCGCCGGAAGAAGCGCTCCATCGGCGAGCCCGGCTGGAACGGCGAGGAGGAATCGTCGCCGTCATCGTTGCTCGCGGTCTTTTCCTTGATGTTGACCTTCACCGAGATCACCGACGGCTTCACGCGCTCGACGATGTCAGCGAAGCCGACCGGGCGTTCAACCTTCCGGACCTCGTTGTTGACCTGCGCATGCGCCGGGCTCGAGAACAGGTCGGCCGGCGACACCGACGGGCTGAAGCCGTAGACGGCTGCGCCGAAGCCGGCGACGACCGAGGCCATCAGCGCGATCCTACGCGCGGAGAAGACCGACCGGCGCGGCTGCCGGTAGGACGGAAGGTTCGAAAGGTCGGGACGTTCGGTCATGCAGAGCTCTCCAGGGCCTTGAAATCCATTTGGTGCGGGATGGCAGCACCTTACGGACCTGAAGATGGGGGCTCGCGCCTTACCGTGCGCTGGCGGCGGGGTTAAACTTTCGTAATGAAGGGCGCCGTTGATGCGGCAGTTTAGCGCAGACCGAAAGTTGTGGTCTTACAGGAACTTATTCGAGTTCCGGTGACCGCCTCCCCGGCGAGGTTTCGGGCGACCTCAGCTTGCCCTGACGCTGACGATGAACTCGTCGACTTCACGCTTCAGGGTCTCGGCCTGCTGCGACAGATCGACAGCGGAATCCCGGGCCTCGGCCGCCATGCGACCGGTCTCGGCGGAGGTCGAGGTGATCTGGGCGATGTGGTTGGACACGTCGAGCGTGCCGCGCGCGGCGTCCTGGACGCTGCGCGAGATGTCCTGGGTGGCGTTGCGCTGCTGGGCAGTGTCGACCTCGATGCCGGACATGATCGACGAGATCTCCGACAGCGTCTTCGAGATGCCGTCGATCGCCCCGCGCGTCTCCGCGGTGATGCCCTGGATGCTGGCGACATGGGAGGTGATCTCCTCCGTCGCCTTGCTGGTCTGGTGCGCGAGGCTCTTCACCTCGGAGGCGACGACGGCAAACCCCTTGCCGGCCTCCCCCGCCCGCGCCGCCTCGATGGTGGCGTTGAGCGCCAAAAGGTTGGTCTGCGATGCGATCGCCTGCACGAGCTGCACGACCTCGCCGATCTTGTCGGCGGCGTCCGACAGCGTGTGGATGGTGTCGCGGCTCTTCTCGGCTTGCGCCGCCGCGCCCTCGGCGCGCTGGGTCGCATCGGTGACGCGTCGGCTGATCGTGCCGATCGAATTCGTCATCTCCTCGGCGGAGCCCGCGACCGTCTGCACGCTGGCGCTGGCCTGGCTCGCTCCGCTCGCCACCGCATTGGCCTTGGTGCTGGTGTCGTTGGCCGTCCGCGACAGCGTCTCGGCATTGCTCTTCAGATGCACGGCCGACGAGGCCACGCTATCGACGACGCTGGCAACGAGATCGTTGAAGCGCTTGATCCGGGCGTCCAGGAATTTCGACCGCTCGGCCTGGTGCTGCGCTTCACGCAATTGCTGCTCGGTGAGGCGGCGCCGTTCGAGCCCGTTGGTCTTGAAGACCTCCAGCGCGCCGGCGAGCAGGCCGATTTCGTTGGTGCCGCCGAGCCCCGGCACGGGGGTTTCGAACTTCTGGTCGGCGACCTCGCGCATGGCATGCACGATCGCCGCCAACGGACTGAGGATGCCGTTGCGCACTGCAAACCAGGTCGTGAGGCAGATCGCGCAGGCGACGACCGCGATCACGCCGCAGGCGATCAGGAAATACGAGAATGCGGCCTGTGCCTGCTGGTAGATCTGCATCGCGTGATCGCGTGCGGGCCCGCTCAGCGCAGCAAAGTCCGACGACAGGCTGGTGATCTCGTTGTTGAGATAGAGCACCGCGACGAATCCGGTGCCGCCGCCGATGCCCAGCAGGAACAATAATGCAGCGACGACGGCGCCGACCAGGAAGCGGATCGTCAGATTGCTGTTCGCGAACATCGGGGAACTCAGAGTCTGGAATCAAATCTCGGGACAAGCTTCCAGACAAAGGTCAACATAGCATGAAACACCCGGCGGCGGCCGGCAGATTACGTATCAATACGTAGCCGGGAGGATTTCACGTCGCTAGGACGATTTGGCCTCGTCCGACATCAATGCCGCGAGTCTCGCCTCTTCATCGGGCGTGAGCGGCGGCGCAGGTAGGTCTGCACCGCTCCGCGAGCGACGCCGGATTTGCAGCCACAGCGCCAGGCCACCGCCGGTCAGCAGCAGGGGGCCGAGCAGCCACAGCAGCAAGGTCTGCCGCTCGAAGCGCGGCTTGAGCAGCACGAACTCGCCATAGCGCGCGACCAGGAAGTCGAGCACCTGCGAGTTGCTGTCGCCGGCCGCGATGCGCTCGCGCACCAGGAGCCGCAGGTCGCGCGCCAGCGGCGCATCGGAATCGTCGATCGACTGGTTCTGGCAGACCATGCAACGCAGCTCGCGCGACAGGTCGCGCGCGCGCGTCTCCTTCGCCGGATCCGACATGATCTCGTCGGGCTGCACGGCATGCACCGCGGGCGAAGCCAGCAGCGCAAGCGCGACGAACGCGGCCATCATCCGGCGCATCGGATCACTCCGCCGGCTGCAGGCGCTGCTTGGCCCGCGCCGGTTTTGGCGCGCCGACCCGCAGGCGGCGATCGGACAGCGACAGCACGCCGCCGAAGGCCATCAGCACCGGACCCCACCAGATCAGCAGCACCAGCGGCTTGTGATAGATGCGCACGGCAATCGCGCCCTCGGCATTGGCATCGCCCAGCGAGATGTAGAGCTGGCTCGCACCGCGGGTCAGCAGCGCGGCCTCCGTGGTGGAGGAGCCGCGGGTGGTGAAGCTGCGCTTGGACGGCGTCATGACGCTCAGTGTCTCACCGTCGCGGCTGACGTTGAACTCGGCGATCATCTCGCGGTAGTTCGGGCCCTGACGCTGAAACAACCCGTCGAGCTTCACGTCGTAGCCGGCGACATGGGCGACGTCGCTCTGCTTCATCGTCGCGATATATTCGCTGTTCCAGGTGGTCTCGCAGACGATCCCGATCAGCGCGACGCCGAGGCCGGCATGCGCCAACGCCGCGCCCCAGGCCGAACGTGGCAGGCCGCGCGCCCGCTGCAGCGCTGTCGCGAGCGGCAGACGAACCAGGCCCGTCCGCTCGACCAGATCGGTGACGGCGCCGGCGATGACGAAGACGCCAAGTCCGATCGCGAGCGGTGCGAGCGCGCTGCCGCCACGCGTCCAGGCCCAGACGATCGCGACTACAACGAGCCCGGCAACGCCGGCCGCGAGCAGTCGCTGGGTGACGCCGAGCAGATCGCCGCGCTTCCACGCCAGCATCGGCCCGAACGGCACGGCGAGCAGCAACAGGGCAAACAGCGGTGCGAAGGTGAGGTTGTAGAACGGCGCGCCAACCGACATCTTGAAGTCGGCGAGCATCTCCATCGCCAGCGGATAGAGCGTGCCGAACAGCACGACCGCGCAAGCGACGGTCAGCAGCAGATTGTTCAGCACCAGCGCGCCCTCACGCGAGATCGGCGCGAACAGGCCGCCCTGCTTCAACGATGTCGCGCGGCCTGCGAACAGCGACAGGCTGCCGCCGATGAACAGGCAGAGGATCAGCAGAATGAACACGCCGCGGGTCGGATCGGTGGCAAAGGCATGCACGGAGGTGATGACGCCGGAGCGCACCAGGAAGGTGCCGAGCAGCGACAGCGAGAAGGTCAGGATCGACAGCAGGATGGTCCAGACCTTCAGCGCGTTGCGCTTCTCCATCACCAGCGCCGAATGGAGCAGCGCCGTCCCGGCAAGCCACGGCATCAGCGAGGCGTTCTCGACCGGATCCCAGAACCACCAGCCGCCCCAGCCGAGCTCGTAATAGGCCCAGTAGGAGCCCATCGCGATGCCGAGCGTCAGGAATATCCAGGCAACCAGCGTCCACGGCCGCACCCAGCGCGCCCAGGCGGCGTCGATCCGCCCCTCCATCAGCGCCGCGATGGCAAAGGAGAACGAGATCGAGAATCCGACATAGCCGAGATAGAGCATCGGCGGATGCACGGCGAGACCGATGTCCTGCAGCACGGGATTGAGATCGCGTCCCTCGATCGGCGGGTTGGCGATACGCAGGAACGGGTTCGAGGTCACCAGGATGAAGAGATAGAAGGCACTGGCGATCCAGGCCTGCACCGCGAGCACATGCGCGCGCAGCGACAGCGGAAGATTGTTGCCGAACGCCGCGACCAATCCGCCGAACAGCGCCAGGATCGACACCCACAGCAGCATCGAGCCTTCATGGTTTCCCCAAACGCCGGTGATCTTGTAGAGCAGCGGCTTCATCGAATGCGAATTCTCGTAGACGTTGGCGACGGAGAAATCCGAATTCACATGCAGCATCACCAGCGCCACGAACGAGGCGCCGACGAACAGCAGCTGCGCCAGCGCGGTGGAGCGCGCCACGCTCATCAGCGCATCGTCGCGCAGCCGCGCGCCGATCAACGGCACGATGGATTGGATCAGTGCCAGCCCGAGCGCCAGCACCAGCGCGTAATGCCCGGATTCCGCGATCACCGCACCGCTCCTTGCGGGTTGCCCTGCGCTGTCGTGGCCGCAGGCTTGACGCCATCAGAAGCCTTGCCGCCGTAATCGTCCTTCCAGTGCCCCTGCTTCTTCAGGGCATCTGCGACGTCCTTGGGCATGTAGGTCTCGTCGTGCTTGGCAAGCACCGTGTCGGCCTTGAACACGCCGTTAGCATCGAGCGCGCCTTCGGCGACAACGCCCTGGCCTTCGCGGAACAGGTCGGGCAGGATGCCCTTGTAGGCGACCGGCAGCTTGGCGTTGCCGTCGGCGACCTCGAAGCTTACCGCGAGATTGTCGCCACGCTGGAGCGAGCCCGGCTGCACCAGGCCGCCGAGGCGAAACCGCTTGCCGGCCTGAACGTGCTTTTCGGCGACCATGGTCGGGGTCGAGAAGAACACGATGGAGTCGCGCAACGCGTTGAGCACCAGCGCGGCGGCGAGCGCGAGCACGGCGAGTGAGCCGCCGATGATGGTCATGCGTCGCTGCTTGCGGGTCATGGCGTATCCGTTCTCTCGTCTCGTCCTGACATCGTCATCCGTCGAGCCCGAGAGTTTTGAGGCCTTCATTGAGCTGGCGGAGCCGTTCGGTATCCTTGGCGACCGCTTGACGGGCATCGCTCGACGCGCCGACCGCCTTGTCGCGATCGCCCATCACGAGATAGGCACGCACGAGGCGCAGCCAACCCTCGACGTCGTCGCTGTTCTGCTTCAAGCGCGTCGCCAGTCGCTCGACCATGCCGCGGACCATGGCGCCGCGATCGCCCTCGCTCATGTCCTTCGATGCGGCGATCGTCTCATCGGACAGTGCCGGCATCGTGCCGCCGCCGACCCGCACCAGCGAGGACTGCACCAGGGGCCGCCACGGCGCATCCGCCGGAGCCTTGGCCAGCAGCGCGCGCCAGATGGTGGCGGCATCGTCCTTGCGGCCGTCCTGCTCGGCGGCGAGACCGAGGAAGTAGTTCGCCTTGGGATCGTCCGCGTTCAGGGCATGCGCCCGTTCGAACTCGGTCTTGGCCTCGGCGGTCACCACGCCGCCCGCAGCGGCCGAGATTGCTTCGCCGAGATCGGATCTGCGCTCCGGGCTCTCACCATTGTAGGTAATCGAGTTGCGATAGGCCCGCACCGCATCGTCGAAGCGGCCGAGCCGCTCCAGCACCGGCGCGAGCACGTTCCAGCCGCGTCCATCGGTCGGATTCTTTTCCAGATGTTGCTCGACCTGCACGACGAGGTTCTCCAGAGATCCCGCCATGCCGGAGCCGGACCCGCGCTCCCGCTGCGCCAGCGGAAAGTCCTGAAGCCGGGGTGAGCCGAGCGGCATGTAGACGCCGATCGCAACGAGCGGCAGACCGACAAGCGCCAGCACCGCTGCCGCGCGGCGCCATTTGAGGCTCGATTTGGGCTCCGACACAGGCTCGCTGCCGGCGGCAGCGAGCAGCCTGCGGCTGATCTCGACACGCGCAGCCTCGGCTTCAGGCGCAGCGATCAGTCCCGAGGCAAGGTCTCGCTCGATCTCGGTCAACTGGTCCTTGTAGACGACGACCTCGCTGCCCTGATTTTGCGCGCGCGCGCTGCGGCCGAGCGGCCAGAGCACGGCGAAAATCGCCGCGACCGTCATCAGCGCGAACACGAACCATAACGTCATCTGGCAAGCTTCCGGCAGCGCGCCACCCGCGCCCATAGGTGGCTTTACACCACGGCCGGACGATGCGGCAATTGACAATTGTCAATTCGGCGCGACCGGCCACAGCCCCGAAACGGCGAAAATCCAACGGCTTAGCCGATCTCGAAGTCCACACTTCGAGCCGCGTCCTCGCCGTGACCGTTGAGGGCCTTCAGGAAGTATGTTCCCGGCTCGATGGCGTCAGGCAATCTGATGCGCAACGCTCCGACCGGAACCGGAGATGCAACCCTCGTGACCGTCTCAGGCAGTTGCCGACCGCTTGCCTTCTCGACCAGCACCACCTTCGCGCCGACCATCAGTCTTTGATATTTGGCAACAATGACGCGGTTCTCGATTTCGATGGAGCTGATAACGGGTTTCATGCGCCCACAAATAGAAATTCCCCGGACTTGCATCGGGACCGTAGGGCCCGTCACCGACAGCGTCAACCACAAATTGTGATCGCAAAAATATGCGCTTGAATCAGCTTGCGCGCGACGATTTGCGCTCGCCCGTGAGTGCGTTCTCCGCGGCGCGGCTCATCAGCGAGGCGTAGTCATCGCCGAACAGCACCTGGCAGAAGCGAATCGCAGCCTGCACCTGCTGTTGCCGATAGGTGCGGACCTTGAGATCGGCGGCGCGCAGCGACTGCACCAGCTGCTCGGTCGAGCGCTCGACATATTGCTGCAGGTCGGAATAGGTGCGCAGCGTCACCTCGTTGATCGCGAGCTCGCTGGCGTAGTTGCGGCAGGTCGCGACGAAATCGATCAGCGCCGCGGTTTCCTCCACCTCGGTGCTGTCGATCCGCGCGCCCGGCGGAATGTCCTTCTCGGGGCGCTGGCGCAGGATCCGGCGAACGCGGCCGGGAACGCTGTCGATCTCGGATTGCAGCGCATTGGAGATATCGGCCCGGATCGAGGTCAGTTGCTTGCCCCAGGCGGAATCGTTGCGCAGGTCGAGCTCGGTGCGCAGGCCGCGCACACCGTCGTGCAGCGCCTTGAGATTGTCGGCGACGTTGTCGAACTGGCCGCGCTTGATGTCCATGCGCAGGATCGCGGCGACGCAGGACAAATCGTGCAGGGCGATCGTGACGGCGACGCCATAGGGCGTTGCCGCCACGCGGATCTCGTCGTCGGATGCGGCAATCTTGATGGCGAGGCGGATGATCTGCCACGGCGCGGTCATGCGCTGCACGACGATCGACAGCGCGAAGGGCAGCATCTGCGGCGTCTGGAGGACGGGAATGTTGAGCGCCGACGTCACCGAGGCGATCTGGGAGTCGCCGAAGGCGCGCAGGAAGCGCGGCAGCTTCTCGTTCAGGGTGGCGATGGCCTCTCGGACCTGGAGTACCGCTCCGACCGAATAGAGGTCCTCGATCACGTTGGGCGGGCCGACGCGGGCCAGCGCGCGCGACTTGTCGCCGCCGCCCGGCCCCGTCAATTGGAAGATGGCGTCCGCAGCCACCGCCTGGAGCTTCTGGGCGAGCGCATCGACCTGGCCCGCACTGTCAGCGGCCGGCATGCGCGCCAGCGCCGCCTCGAATTCGTTCAGCTTGTCCGGAGCACCGTCACGGCCGAGCCATTGCCAGATCGGATGCAGCGAGGAGCGGCGGATCTGTCCGACCCGGATCGGGGCGCCCGCCTCGACGAGGAACGGTTCCAGCACCTGGAACAGGAGCCGCGACAGGTCGTCCGTCCGCGGGGGTGGGGTTTCGTCGGCCTCCGTCTTGCGGACGATCCTGCGCAGCTGCTCGAGCACCAGGGTCGCCACAGCCGTGTCCTGGCCGCGCTCGAGCGCGCGCTCGAACTCCCGCATCAGCAGCGCCTGCGACTGCGGCGGGAGCTGCGCGAGATATTCCCTCAGCCGCTCGATCGATGTCTGGCTCATGCGCCCAGGTAATGCACGGTAAAGTGGCGGACATGGGATGCGTCCGAGCGCGATCATAGAAGGCTGCGCCTTAAGAAGCCGTTGAGGACGTTGGCCCGAATCCTCCCGTTTGCTTGCGGATCGGCCGTCCCGGAACCAAAAAATCCTGTTGAAACAAAGGATTATATTCCGGGGAGGACCAACTCGGCCCGCAAGCCGCCGATTGGCGCGGCGCCGAGGGAGAGGCTGCCGCCATAGAGCGCGGCAAGGTCGACCACGATGGAAAGCCCGAGCCCCGAGCCGGGCTTGGACTCGTCGAGCCGCTGGCCTCGCCGGGAGACCTGGGTGCGCTCCGCCTCCGACAGGCCGCGGCCGTCGTCGTCGACAATGATCCTCAGGCGCGGACCGGCGCCGGCCTTATGCGGCACTTCCACCAGCACCTCGATGAAGACCCGGGAGGCCGCCCATTTGCAGGCATTGTCGACGAGATTGCCGACCATCTCCTCCAGATCCTGGCGCTCGCCCCGGAATTTTGCCGACGGATCGGCCTTGGCCTCGACCATGATGCCGCGGTCGCGGTGGATCTTCTCCATCGTCCGCCGCAGCGCCTCGATGGCGGGTGCCACCTCCGTCACGGTCGCGACGACCGAGACGCGCGCGGCGATGCGCGCCCGCTCCAGGTGATGGGCGACCTGGTCGCGCATCACGTCCGCCTGCTCCATCACCTTGGCCGCGAACGGATCGGCAGCGTGAACGCCGGCTTCGTTGACGATGACCGAAAGCGGCGTCTTGATCGCATGGGCGAGATTGCCGACATGGGTGCGCGCGCGCTCGACGATCTCGCGATTGGCATCGATCAGCGCGTTGGTCTCGCGCGCGAGCGGCGCGATCTCGACCGGGAATTCGCCCTCGAGCCGCTCTGCCCGCCCGGAGCGAATGTCGGCGATCGACTCCGAGATGCGCTTGAGCGGCGCGAGGCCGAAGCGGACCTGGAACACCGTGGTCAGGAGCAGCACGATGCCGAGCGCGGTGAAGGTGCCGCCGAGGTAATAGTCGAAGCTGCGCGTCTCGTCGAAAATCTCGCTGTCGTCGCCGGCGACGCTGACCAGATATTTGCCGTCGGCGCCGAGATCGACCGGCCGTTCCACCATCCGCAGGTTCTGCCCCTCGGGACCATCGACATAGCCGAGCCGGATGCCGGCGGCGGTGAGCTCGGCACCGTGCTCCTCCAGCTTCGGCAGCTTCTTGTCCCAGAGCGAGCGCGAGGAGCGCACCTCCGGCTTTTCGGTGTCGGTGCGCGTGATCTGCCAATACCAGCCGGACAGCGGAAGCTCGAACAGCGGCTCGCCGAGCGACTGGAACTGGCGGTCCGGGGGCTCGTCCGGGGTCGCGACCTCCGCGATCAGCGTGCGGAGATAGAGATTGAGCCGGCGGTCGAAGGCGCGTTCGGTCGCGTTCTTGTAGACCGACGACAGCACCACGCCGGTGATGGCCAGGATCACCACGAGCCACGCCGTCGCCGACAGGAACAGGCGGTTGGCAAGCGAGCTAGCGGGCATCGGAACGATCCCGGGAGGCGCAGGATGGCAGGGCGTCGGACGTCATAACCGGACCAAGGCCCCCTGTTCGGCCTCCCGTCAAGCCCGCAACGCCTCAGGCGCCCGGAGCGGGCGGCGGGGTCAGGAGATAGCCGAGGCCGCGGACGGTCTGGATGATGTCGACGTCGAGCTTCTTGCGAATGCGGCCGACGAAGACCTCGATGGTGTTGGAGTCGCGGTCGAAGTCCTGGTCGTAGAGATGCTCGACCAGCTCGGTGCGGGAGACCACGCGTCCGGAATGGTGCATCAGGTAGGCCAGAAGCCGATATTCGTGCGAGGTCATCTTGACGGGATTGCCGGAGACGCTGACCCGGCCGGTCCTGGTGTCGAGCGTGACCGGGCCGCAGCTGAGTTCGCTCTGGGCATGTCCGGTGGAGCGGCGCAGCAGCGCGCGGATGCGCGCCAGCACCTCCTCGAGATGGAACGGCTTTGCGACATAGTCGTCGGCGCCGGCATCGAAGCCCTGGACCTTGTCGCTCCAACGGTCGCGCGCGGTGAGGATCAGGACCGGCATGGTGCGGCCGTTGCGGCGCCAGGCCTCCAGCACCGAGATGCCGTCCTTCTTCGGCAGGCCGATGTCGAGTACGACGGCATCGTACGGCTCGTTGTCGCCGAGATAGTGCCCCTCCTCCCCGTCGAAGGCGCGGTCGACGACATAGCCGGCGTCCGTCAGCGCCTTGGTGAGCTGGCGATTGAGATCGGGGTCGTCCTCAACAACGAGCAGGCGCACGCTTCTCTCCAAAGATAGGCCGCATGAACAACAGCCTCAGATGAGCAATTCCGGCGTGAACTGAATATGAACGCGGGGAACCGGCCGCGTTACTTTTTGGTCATATACGCCCTGTCACGCGCCGACGCGACTGCGCCCGCCAGGCTGCCGGACGAGCCGGCGGCATGGCGGGCGCAATGTGCCGCGTTACGCGGCGAGTCGGAAGGCCCGTGACGTTCGGATCCGGCTGTCAGGTCCGGAAGAATACGAACCAGATGACGGCGAGGATCAGGATCGCGAGCCCGGTCGAGATGGCGAGCAGCGCGGCCACCGACGGCCCGGGTTCGCCTTGGCGCGCCTCGGTTGCAGTTTCGACGATCTGATGCTGGTCTCGCGTGGTTGCCATGATGCCCTCAATCTCTGCGTGTCGCCTCCGATGACCGCGACCGCCTCACGGCCCTGTGTCCTGAGGCAACGCCCGATCCGATACGATGTTCCGGCTTTTGCCGCGGGCTCGGGCAGCAACCGGACGCGGGGCGGCTGGTTAACGCAGTTGCAAGATTCCGCACCGCGCCGTGTTTGATTCGGTGTTCCCCGATGGTATCCTCATAAGTCTGTCCCCGTTGCGTTTGGAGTAGCCCATGGCCCCCCGCGCCAATTGGAAGGGTTTTTTGCGTTTGTCGCTCGTGACCTGCCCGGTCGCGCTCTATCCGGCCACTTCGGATACCGAGAAGGTCTCCTTCAACCAGATCAACCGCAAGACCGGCCACCGGATCAAGTACCTCAAGGTCGACGCCGAGACCGGTGACGAGGTGACCTCCGAGGACATCGTCAAGGGCTACAAGGTCGACACCGACACCTATATCGAGGTCACCAAGGACGAGCTCGACGAGATCGCGCTCGACTCGACGCACACGATCGAGATCGACGAATTCGTGCCGAAGGCCGACATCGACAATCGCTATCTGATCCGCCCCTATTATCTCGTGCCGGACGGCAAGGTCGGCCACGACGCCTTTGCGGTGATCCGCGAGACCATCCGCAGCATGGACAAGGTCGCGATCGGCCGCGTGGTGCTGACCAACCGCGAGCACATCATCGCACTGGAGCCGCTCGAGAGCGGCCTGATGGGCACGCTGCTGCGCTACCCCTACGAGGTCCGCAGCGAGAAGGAATATTTCGACGACATCCAGGACGTCAAGCTGACGAAGGACATGCTCGACCTTGCAAAACACATCGTCGAAAAGAAGTCGGGAGCGTTCGAGCCCGAGCTGTTCGAGGACCATTACGAGGCCGCGCTGATCGATCTCATCAACAAGAAGCGCTCGGGCGCCCCGATCGCGGCCAAGGCGGCGCCGAAGACGGGCGGCAACGTCATCAACCTGATGGACGCTCTGAAGAAGAGCCTCGCGAGCGAGAAGGACGCAGCTCCAGTGGCGAAGGTCGTCAAGGAGACCGTCAAGGGCAAGAAGCCGAAGAAGCGCGTCGAAGGCCAGCGCGAGATGCTGCTGCCGATCGCCGGCAAGGGCGGCAAGGAAGCTGCGGCGAAAACGGCCCCCAAGGAAGCCTCGAAGAAGGCCGACAAGCCGGTGCGCGCGCCGGCGCGGGCGAAGAAGGCCGGTTAGCGGCACGCCGCTTACGATCGCGCCGTGATGTCTCCCCTCGCCCGTCGGCCGGCCTGACATGCCCTGGTCGGCGGCGTTCGACGATCCGATCTCGCTGCGCAACGGGCGCAAGCTGCGGACGCTGCAACAGGCGGCCGATCACATCATGCAGCTGCCCGAGGACGCGCAGCACGCGAGCCACTGGCAGACCGCGATCGAGACCCTGATCCACGCGGCCGAGACGGGCGGCGGCTGGACGATGTTCGCCCGCATCGCGATGTTGCGGGCGCTGAACGCGGACGTCAGTCGCAAGTAAGCCCCACCTGGCGCGGTGGCGCTTGCAGCATTCGCCCTCCCTCGCCCCGCCGAGACATAGCCTCAACAATCGGTTAAGCGGCGCCATCGCCTTCGGCGCCCTCCGGCGAGGCAGCAAGTAATCCTACGGAAGACAAAATTAACCCTCGATTCCCATTGCGCACCACAAGGTCGCGCGGTCGATTGAACCAGGGTTTGCACGCGGTGCAGCAGCAGGACGCCAGAAAGAACTACATCGGCCTCGTGAACGACACGAGCGAGGACAAGCGCCTTGCAGACAGCGCGGCGCGGTCACAGCCGCGCGTCATGAGCTATCTGGTCGGACGCCTCGCAGCGGCGCTGAGACGCCCCGGCAAGGCCCCCCCTGGACGCGCGATCAAGTCCTGAAAGCAACGACGCCGTCAAATCCACCCGAGTTGGGTGACGAAACCTTAAGTCAATGAATGCCAGCATATAAGGCCTGAGGTCGGGACCGCCCCGCCAGCACTTTGACGCGCGCCCTGCGAAATTTAGTGAATCAATTTACCATTCCGAAAACGGCGCCAGCCTACGTTGGACGGATGAACGGGAGTTGACGATGGCATTGCTCAAGTCCTTTCTTGCCGATGAAAGTGCAGCCACCGCTATCGAGTATTGCCTGATTGCCGCCGGCATCGCGCTCGTGATCGTCACGGTCGTGAACAACACGGGCAGCGCGCTCCTGAACAACAAGTTCAACTCGATCGACGCGGCCACGAAATAGGCCGCATGCCCCGGCCCGAAGTCATCTTCTGACATCGGCGAGACCGTGCCGGCACGCAAGGCCTGCCGGCGTGGCAGACCATGATCTGGGTCAACAGCACCAAGGCGGCGACGGCTAAGCATGGAGGCCGAGCTTCCTCCCTGCCGGCCCGTCCATGCACCCAGACCTCCCCCACTCCCAACTGAAGATCCGCCGCGTTCGCCTCGATACCGGCCGCGAGAACGTCGTCGTCATCTCCAGGCAATCGAAGGCGCTGCGCGCAGAGATCTTCCGCGGCTTCAGCCGCGTCGAGCTCCGTCTCAACGGCAAGGTGCTGCTGGCGACGCTGCTGATCACTGACGACGACACTTTGGCCGCCCAGGACGAGATCGGCCTCTCCGAGCCCGCATTCCGCCGTTTCGCCGAACCGGTCGGCACGCTGGTCGCGGTGACGCCCGCCACGCCACCGGAGAGCCTTGAAGCGGTGCGTGCGAAGATCCGCGGGCGAACCTTGAGCCAGGCGGAGATCGGCGCGATCATCAACGACCTCGCGCATTATCGCTACTCCGACATGGAGATCGCCGCCTTCCTGATCGGTTCGGCGAGCTTCATCACCAGCGACGAGCTCCTGGCCCTCACCGGGGCGATGGCCCAGGCCGGCACTCAACTGGTGTGGCCGGACCCTGTGGTCGTCGACAAGCACTGCATCGGCGGCATTCCCGGCAATCGCACCTCGATGGTGGTGGTGCCGATCGTCGCCGCGCACGGCCTGCCGATCCCCAAGACCTCCTCGCGCGCCATCACCTCGCCCGCCGGCACCGCCGACACGATGGAGGTTCTGGCGCGGGTGAATGTCGGTGTCGAGGAGATGAAGGCGATCGTCTCGTCCTGTAACGGCTGCCTGATCTGGGGCGGCCACGTGAACCTGTCGCCTGCCGACGACGTCCTGATCTCGGTCGAGCGACCGCTGAGCCTCGACACTCGCGAGCAGATGGTCGCCTCCATCATGTCCAAGAAGATCGCGGCGGGCTCGACGCATCTGCTGATCGACATTCCGGTCGGGCCGACCGCGAAGGTCATTGGCGCCGTCGAGGCGATGCGGCTGCGAAAGCTGTTCGAATTCGTCGGCGACCGGTTCGGCCGCACGGTCGAAGTGATCACGACCGACGGCCGCCAGCCGATCGGCAACGGCATCGGGCCGGTGCTCGAGGCCAACGACGTGATGGCGGTGCTCGGTAACGATAAGGATGCCCCGCGCGACCTGCGCGAGAAATCACTGCGGCTCGCCGCCCATCTCTTGGAATACGATCCGAAGCTGCGCGGCGGCGCGGGCTACGCACGGGCGCGCGAATTGCTCGACAGCGGCGCGGCGCTGAAGCAGATGCAGAAGATCATCGACGCCCAGGGCCCGTCGACATGCAGCACCGAACTGGGATCGCTCAGCTTCGACATCAAGGCGGCGCATGACGGCACGGTGTCCGCGATCGACTGTCTGCGGTTGAACCGGCTCGCCCGCACCGCCGGCGCGCCGCTCGACAAGGGCGCCGGCATCCGCCTGTTCAAGAAGATCGGCGACCACGTCGAGCAGGGCGAGCCGCTCTACCGCGTCTACGCCTTCGATCAGCCGGAGCATGATCTCGCAGCCTCCGCCGCAGCGGCAGGGAACGGCTACGCCGTCGATGGTCACGACGCGCTCCCGGGCAAGACGGCGTCGTGAGCATGATCGCGTTCCAGACCCTGCCGTTCGGCACCGAGGCGGCGAAGCGTCTCGCGGCGCGGCTTGGGCTTGCCTCCGACGAGATGACCCTGCACCGCTTCCCGGACGGCGAGCTGCGCGTCACGGTCGCGCCCGCAGCCGACACCACCATCCTCTATGCCGCGCTCGATCAACCCAACGACAAGCTGATCGCCCTGCTGTTCGCCGCAGAGGCGCTGCGTCGCGGCGGCGCAAAGCGGCTGGTCCTGGTCGCGCCCTATCTGTGCTACATGCGGCAGGACATTGCGTTTCATGCGGGCGAGGCCATCAGCCAGCGCGCCATGGGCACTCTGCTTGCGACGATCGTCGACCGCGTCGTCACCGTGGATGCGCACCTGCACCGCACCCCCGACATCGCCGCCGTGTTTCCCGGCATCGAGGCCGAGAACCTGTCCGCGATGCCCGCGATTGCGAACGCGCTTGTCGCGGCCGGCATCGATCCCGCGACCGTCGTGATCGGCCCCGACGCCGAATCCGAGCCCTGGGTGAGAGACCTCGCGGGACGGCTGGACTTGCAGCACACGGTCGCGCGAAAGCTCCGGCGCGGCGATCGCTCCGTTGAGATCGATTTTGCCGACGCCGCCCTGCTCGCGGGACGGCCGGCGCTGATGGTCGACGACATCGTCTCCTCCGGGACGACGCTGATGGTCGCGGCGAAAACATTGCGAGCGATGGGCGCAAGCGCTGTCGATTCGGTCGTGACGCACGCGTTGTTTCCACCCGCGATGAGCGCGGCATTCGCCGACGCAGGCATCCGCTCCATTCGCTCGAGCGACAGCGTGCCACATCCGACCAACGCGATCGCGCTCGACGAAATTCTGGCCGCGGCTCTCAAGCGCGAGCTCAACACGATACTTCCGCCGGAGACAACGACATGAGCGTGACTGTTCGATTCTGCGGCGCCGCCCGCACCGTGACCGGCTCGAGCTACCTGTTCCAGACCGCGGCCGGGCGCTTCCTGGTCGACTGCGGCCTGTTCCAGGGACAGAAGACGCTCAAGGCACTCAATTACGGCGCCTTTCCCTTCCGCCCCGCCGACATCCAGGCGGTGCTGCTCACGCACGCCCATATCGACCACAGCGGGCTGCTGCCGAAACTCGTGCGCGAGGGTTTTGACGGACCGATCCTGGCGACGCGCGGCACCATCGACCTCTGCTCCTGGATGCTGCCGGACGCCGGCAGCATCCAGGAGTCCGAAGTCACGCAGCTCAACCGGCGCAACGCGGCACGCGGTCGGAACGAGGTCGAACCGATCTACACGCAGGCCGATGCGATCACCTCGCTGCAATCGTTCCGCCCGGTCGACTATGAGCGCTGGACCGACGTGATCCCCGGCGTTCGCTCGCGCTACTGGAACGCCGGCCACCTGCTTGGCTCCGCCTCGATCGAGCTGGAATTCGGCCAGGACGGCCGGGAACGCCCGTTGCGCGTCCTGCTCTCGGGCGACGTCGGGCCGGAAGCTAAACTGCTCCAGCCCGATCCCGAGGCGCCGGTGGACCTCGACTACGTCATCTGCGAATCCACCTATGGCGACCGCGTGCGCCCCGTCACCACGCCTGAGCAGCGCCGGCAGCATCTCGCAAGCGAGATCCGCGATGCCGCCGCGGCCAAGGGCGCCCTGCTCATCCCCGCCTTCGCGGTCGAGCGGACCCAGGAGCTGATCGTCGACATCGTCCACCTGATGGAGCGCGGCGAAGTTCCGGCAGCGCCGATCTTTCTGGATTCGCCGCTGGCGATCCATGCCACCGAAGTCTTCCGCGAGCATGCCGCGAGCCTCGATCCCGGCGTCGACGTCGACCGCCTGCTCAACTCGCCGCATCTCAAATTCACCGAGACGGTTGCCGAGAGCAAGGCGATCATGCGCCTGACCGGCTTTCACATCATCATCGCCGCCAGCGGAATGTGCGACGCGGGCCGCATCCGCCATCACCTCAAGCGCTGGCTGTGGAACGAGCGCGCGACTGTGCTCCTCTCCGGCTTCCAGGCGCACGGCACGCTCGGCCGCTTCCTCCAGGACGGCGCCAAGGCCGTGCGGATCCAGGGCGACGAGATCAGGGTCGCTGCGCGCATCCGGATGATCGACGAATATTCCGGACATGCCGACGCCGCCGGCATCGCCGGCTGGATCGCGGCGCGCCGCCCGATCGCCCGCGGCCTGTTCCTCACCCACGGCGAGCAGGATGCAATCGCCGGGCTTGCCGAACGACTGGGCGAACGTATTGTCCCGGCCGCAAAGATCTATCAGCCGGTGCTCGACGACATCTACGAGCTCGAGGCGCCCGAGCCGCGCGTGCTCGACGTCGACCATCGCCGCCGGCTGGCGCCCGAGGCCGTCACGCATCTCGACTGGCACAACGAAATGTCGGAGCTGATGCTCGACATCAGCGACAAGGTCGCAGCCGCCGCCGACGACCGCGCCCGCGGCGTCATCATCCGCAGGCTGCGGCGCGCGCTGCAGGAGAATGAGTAGAGCGACGCGGAATGTCGCCCTTGTCGGAAAGGGGCTAAAACGCGCGCGAATACAACGCGCGAGCCGTTTCCATTCGTCCGCTCGCGGTGAGGGCACGTTGCATTGTGACCCAGCTCAGGAGTGCGATCGCCAGACCCGCGGCCACATCGGAAAAGTAATGGCTTCCGTCCACCGGCGTGGCCGCAATCATCGCAACATTGAGCAGCACGGCGATCCAACCCACATATCTGACTGGCCAAAGCGCCAACAGGAAGAGAAGTCCAAGCGCGGCGTGCAAGCTCGGAAAGCTGATGATCCCTTCGGCGCCTTCCGCGACCAGATGGCGAAAGGTCCCGTCCCGCAATCCAAAGAATACGGGAAGCGGCAGATCTCGCGTCATCGGCACGATGGCAGGAGAATCGACTGCTGACAGATGCAGATGGCCCCAAACACCCTGCGCCGGCATAAAAGCGGAAACGCCGATGGTCAGAAGCGTCGTCAGAACGAAGCTCAGCATGAAGATGCGCAATCGCAGGGCATGGCCCGCCGCGGCCAATACGAGGACGACGGCCGTCGTTTGCACGGCAAAGCTCGCATACGCACCCGCCAGGATCCTATGCAGAAGCGGTGCCGCATTCATCGCCGCAAGCCACGCCATCCAGTCAAAGCCAAGCCGCTGGTCCAGTACGGCGAACTCGCTGTCCCATAGCGGAAATGCCGCGCTTGCCGCGACGTATGACAGCGGAGCTCCCACCGCCGCGAATGCGACGACCTGGGCGGCGCTGACCAGCGCGTCGGCGAGAGCCGCGTCCCTTCTGATGGTCGCATAGAACCAGCTCATCAATACGAGCAGGCCGGCAACGAGGGCGGGTTTCCAGAATGAAAGCCATTCCATCTGAAACGGCCCAAGCGTCGACGCGATCAACACAGCGCCGGCCGAGGCCCCGATCGCGATCCAGACGACACGATCGGCACGCTTCAATTGGACAAGGTGGATATCTGGCAGACTCAGCCTGTCTGGCATGGGGGCATCCGATCGCCGGCCTGGTCACCACGGCCCTGTCGCCACGCTAGCGAGGCAAAATTGAGCCTGCGTTAACGCAGCAACACGAACACGGCGGAATTTCCTTTTCATTAGTGCTGTGCCGACGGCAACGGCACCCTACTGCCGCGTGACGTTTGATCTTTACGATGTTCGCGTTATGGCGTTGTGTCGTGCAATTGCACCTTTGCAGAGCGTAGGCTCGAACTCCGGCAGCCCGATCACATGGCTTCTTCCGACAGGCCGACCTTGACGATCCGGGCTCGTCTTGGCTCGGACCGATCGGTGACGATCACCGTTCTTGCAATGCTCGCCGCCGTCTCGTTTCTTCCGGTGCTGCTGACCCCTATTCCCGCGATGGTCGATTATCCCAATCACCTCGCCCGCATGTACATTTTGAGCCAGAGCGGCACTCCCAACGCCAATCCGCATTACGAGGTGGCCTGGGCGTTCTATCCCAACCTTGGAATGGACCTGCTGGTCCCGCAGATGGCGCGGCTGATGAGCGTCGAGAGCGCCACACGGCTGTTCCTGCTCCTCAGCCAATTGTTGATCGTAGGGGGCGCGCTTCTGCTCGAATGGGCCCGCAAGGGACGTGTTCATCTCGCCGGCTTTGCGGCGCTCGCTTTCCTCTACTGTCTGCCGTTCAGCTGGGGCTTCATCAATTTCGAGTTCGGACTGGGCCTCGCCCTCTGCGGCATCGCCGTCTATCTGATGCTGGCAGAAGGCCGATGGCCAGCGCGCTTCGCCGTCAACGCGATCTTCGTCGCTGCGCTGTATGCGGCGCATTTCTTCTCCCTCGGCATCTACGGCGCGACGCTGGGCCTTTTCGAGCTCTGGCGCATCCGCCACCAGGGAATATCGTACCGGGCCGCGGCCGCGCGGCTTGGTGCGCTGGCCATACCGGCGCTCGTCCTGTTCGCCATCATGCATATGACTGCAGGCTCGATCGGAAGCGAAGGCACGAGCTGGTTCCTCGGATTCAAGCCGATCTGGCCGCTACGCATCATGAGCGGCTACAGCTTGACGGTATCGGCAATGACCGGACTGGCGCTGATGATCTCGCTGCTTTTCGCCGCAAGACGCGGCGTTCTCAAGCTCGAGCCGGCCGGAATCTGGCTCGCGATCGGCTTTGCGGTCTTGTACCTGGTCATTCCCTCGAAGCTGTTCGGAACCTCGTTTGTGGACCTCCGCGTGATTCCCGCCGCGGCCCTGATCCTGCCGGCCTTCTGCTCGCTGTCGCTGCCCAGCCGTGCCTGGAGAATGGCTGCGCTCGCTGTGATCAGCGGAATTACCCTGATCAATCTCGCCGTGGTCCTCGCGGTGTGGCTACCTTACCGCGCCGACTATGCTGCTATCGTCGCGTCGTTCCACAAGATCGATCGCGGCTCACGCGTCCTCGTCGGCAGCACGGGCGACGTTGGAGACCCGCCCTTCGCCGACCTCACGTCCTATCCAATGTTCTATGCGCCGACGCTGGCCGTGCACTATGCCAACGCCTTCGTGCCCAATTTATTCACGGAAGCGGGCAAGCAGCCGGTGCGGGCACGCGAGGCCGTGCGCCGTCTTGCCATTCCCTATGGAGGGCCGGTGCCGTCGGGCCTGCTAGCGGCGATTGCGACAGGCCGCCCGCCGGCGGACGCTCCGCCGTTCGTCCGGACCTGGTACCAGGATTTCGACTATCTCTATTTGCTTGGACCGCACGCCCCCAACCCGCTGCCGGATCTGCTGGACGATCTGGACGCTTCGGAACGATTTGTCCTCTACAAGATCCGCCGCAGGTCGTAGCGCGACGCCGCCGCTGCACGGTGTGGTTAACGGGACATCACCACCGGCTCCCGCCGGCCCCCAGCCGCCCGCGGGCGTCCGCATCGCCCGGGAGCCCTAGATCCTTAACAGTTGCGGCAAGGCCACCTTAACCACCCACGGATTAGGCTTCCGCCCCTGCAACCGAGTTGGACCCTCTCGCATGGCGGCCAGTTTCAAATCGATCCGCTACAGCCTCGTCATCCCCGTGTTCAACGAGGAAGCCGTGCTGCCGATCCTGCTGCGCCGGCTCGACCTGGTCTTGTCCCGGCTCGACGGGCCCGCAGAAGCGATCTTCGTCGACGACGGCAGCAGCGATTCCAGCTCTATCGTGCTGCGGGCGCTCGCCACGCGCGACCCGCGCTTCCGCTATATCGGCTTGTCGCGAAATTTCGGTCATCAGGTCGCCATCACCGCCGGCATGGACGCCGCGCAAGGTGAAGCGATCATCGTCATGGATGCCGATTTGCAGGATCCTCCCGAAGTGATCGAGCAATTGATCGCAAAATGGAAGGAAGGCAACGACATCGTCCACGCCCGCCGCCTGTCGCGCGACGGCGAAAGCCGATTCAAGCGTGCGACCGCACATCTCTTCTACCGGCTTCTCGGCAGGATGTCCTCTGTCGGCATCCCCGCCGATGTCGGCGACTTCCGCCTGATCGACCGCAAGGTGCTTGACGCACTTCGGCAGATGCCGGAGCAGGACCGCTTCGTCCGCGGCATGATCGCCTGGCTCGGCTTCCGGCAGGCCGAGGTCACCTTCCATCGTCTCGAGCGCGCGGCGGGCGAAACCAAATACCCGCTGTTCAAGATGGTGCGGCTCGCGATGAACGCCGCGCTTGGCTTTTCGGATCTGCCCTTGCGGCTTGCCATCTGGTGCGGATTGACGGTCTCCGGACTCGCACTCCTCTACGGCGGCTGGGTGATCCTGTTGTGGCTCAGCAAGGATAGTCATCTCGTGACCGGCTGGTCCTCGACGATCGTCGTCGTGTCCCTGCTGTGCGGAATCAACATGCTGATGACGGGCATCGTGGGGCTTTATGTCGGCCGCATCCATGCCGAGGTGAAACGCCGCCCGCTCTACGTGGTGCAGACGCGCGCCGGCTTCGATCGCAGCGAGGCGCCGGCCGCGGCACCCGCGATCCACGCCGTCAACGAGTGACCCGGCGCATGACCGAGCTCTTCGACGGCTATCACGACAACTACCGTGACGTGGTCCAATCATCGATCGACTTTTCGGGCTTGCCGCATCATTTCTTCATGCGCGCCAAGGCCGATCTCCTGCGCGATCTGATCGCGGAGCGGCTCGACGCAGAGCGGCCCGAAATGCTGGACGTCGGGTGCGGCGTCGGCAGCCTTCATCCCCTGCTGCACGGCATGGTCGGCCGCTTGAGCGGTATCGACGTGTCTTCGGCCAGCCTGGCGCAGGCTCGCGCCGACAACCGCGGGGTCGACTACCGTGAGTTCGACGGCCGCAGCTTTCCTTTCGACGACGCCAGCTTCGATCTGGTCACGGCCGTCTGCGTGATGCACCATGTCGTGCCGGCCGAATGGGCGCAGTTCATCGCCGAGATGCGGCGAGTGACGCGCCCCGGCGGGCTCGTCTGCGTGATCGAGCACAATCCGTACAACCCGCTGACACGCCTTGCCGTTGCGCGCTGCGAGTTCGACCGGGATGCCGTCTTGCTCAGCGCCGGCACGACCCGAAAGTTGATGGCTGCGGACGGTCTACGCGAGATCGGCTCGCGCCATTTCCTGCTGCTCCCTTGGGACACCAAACCGGCGCGGCGCCTGGAAGGTGCCCTGAGCGGCGTGTCGCTCGGAGGCCAATACGCGGCCTTCGGGACCGCTTGACTTATCTCAGCGGCGCATCTCGCCGCTTGTGCACGACCGCCACATCGTCGCTGTAGACGCGCTGCCACTGAGGCAGCCGGTCGAGCATCGCGACCGCCGGCGTCCGCGGTGCGAGCAGCGTGGCGCCGATCTTGTATTCATCGAGCAACTTGAGAAAATCTCCGAGGTCGACCAGCGCTACGGCGCGATTGTAGCGGTCGATGAACGGTCCCCCGTACAGTTCGCCGCGACCATCGATAAAGGTGGGAATGCCGGCGAAGATCAAATAGCCGCCGAAGGAATAGTCGTTGAGCACGGGCCCCGCCTTGGCGAGGTCGGCCTGAGCGATGGCAGCCTGAGGTGTGATGATCGGAGCCGGCCGGATGTCATGCGCCAGGGCCGCCGCGCTCACCGCGATCAACCCGGCGAACGCGGCCAGAGTCAGGCCGCGCGACGAGCCGGCCGCATCGTCGCCGGTCGGTCCGCCGAACTTCCGACCCAGCGGAGCCGCGAGGTAAAGCGGCGCCAGCATGGCCAGCAGATCCGCATTGCGTATCTGCGCCAAAGCGAAATGGAGCAGGCCGATCACCACCAGGGCCCGCACGAGCGGCAGCGTCACGCCGCGCGAGAGCGCAAAGATGCCGGCCAGCAGCAGCAGCTCGAAGCCGCCGATGCGGCTGAAATCCTGCGGCCGCCATTCCGAGATCCAGGCGAGCGCGGGGCCGAGGCCGAGTGTCGTCAGCGGCATCAGCAGCGGTTCCGGCCCGTAGGGCGTCAGGCAAGACGCAGCGAGCGCGAGCGCCGCGAATGGCAGCCATCGCAACAGCACGTGCGACCATCCGCTTCGCCCCTCACGCAGCAGCGCCTCGAGCACCGCCGGGCCGATCAGCCCAAGCGCCAGCACCACGCTGCCGTGCAGATTGGCCCACAGAACCAGCAGCGGCAGGGCCCAGTAGGGCGGAGGCCCCCCACGATCCATACAGCGCACCAGGGCAGCCGCCCAAGTCACCATCACCGGCAGCACGAGGACGTGTGGCCGCGCCAGCATATGCGGCGCCGACAGGATGACGGCCGCGATCACCATGAGCAGCGTCAGGGTTGGCGAGAGCTCGCGCAGCAGGAAGAACGTCAGCAGGCCAAAGGCGAGCGCGATCGCCGCAGCGGCGACGACGACGACGCCCGGCCAGCCGGACAGCGCATAGACTCCGGCGTAGACCATCTCCGAGAGCCATTCGAAGGTGATCCAGGGCGCGCCGTGCTTCGAAAAGGAGAAAGGGTCGCTCGCCGGCAGGGCGCCATGCGCCATGATCCAGCGCCCGACCTCGATGTGAGAATAGCTGTCGGGATCATTGAGCAGCCGCTGTCCGAGGATCAGCACCGTGGCATAGACGCCAAGGCTCACCAGCCAGGGGAGCGCCGCACGCGCCGAAAACGGTTGAACCTCGCTGTGCACGACCTGCTCACTCATGGCGAGCGCAACTTAAGGCCCAAGCGTTAAATTCTTCTTTGGTGCTCACCGCGCTGGTCCAGCGCAGGGCGGGCTGGTTACGGTTTGTGAACCATGTTCTTGACGCTGGGCGGACGCATCCTACCGGCCGCGAAGATCCATCAGCCGGTAATGCGGCGGCTCTCCGGAAAATCAAGCTGTTCTCAAGACAAACAAAAGCCCTCCCGAAGGATTCCACCAAGCTGGAACTTGCATCTCGGCCTACAGCCGTCGTCCGTTCACCCCGGTGGCATCGCAAAACGCGTCATGATCCTGCCATACGGTTCGTTCCGACGATGACGCGAGCGAGAAGCGCACATGGCTGTCACAGCAAACTTTTCCGCCGGAATTCTCACCACCTTTGGCAACGGCCAGAACAACACAATCGCGTTGGGCCGCAATGCGGCCGGAACGATCGTTGTCAACGGCGGCGCGGTCGCGATCAAAGGCGGACCCGCGACGGTCGCCAACACCAAGTTGATACAGGCCTTCGGCCAAGACGGCAACGACACCATCACGATCGACGAGAGCAACGGCGCGATGCTTGCGGCGAATCTGTTCGGTGGCGCCGGCAACGATACGCTGACCGGCGGGTCCGGCGGCGACATGCTGTTCGGGCAGTCCGGCAACGACACGCTGCTCGGCAAAGGCGGCAACGATCTGTTGTTCGGTGGCGCCGGCAATGACGTGCTGATCGGCGGCGACGGCAACGACCAGATGTTCGGTGAGGCCGGCAACGACCGCATGATCTGGAATCCCGGCGACGACAGCGACCTGATGGAAGGCGGCGAAGGCATCGACACCGCCGAGGTGAACGGCGGCAACGGCAGCGAGACCTTCTCCATCACGGCCAACGGCACGCGCGTGCGCTTCGACCGCGTCGACCCGGCGCCGTTCTCGCTGGACATCGGCACCACCGAAAACCTCGTGGTCCATGCCGGTGGCGGCGACGACACCATCACCGCCAGCGGCAACCTCGCCGCGCTCATCACGCTGACGCTCGACGGCGGCGCCGGCAATGACACGATCCTCGGCGGCAACGGTGCCGACTACCTGCTGGGCGGCGACGGCAACGATTTCATCGACGGCAACCAGGGCAACGACACCGCCATGCTCGGCGCCGGCAACGATACCTTCCAGTGGGACCCGGGCGACGGCAGCGACAAGGTCGAAGGACAGGCCGGAGCCGACACCCTGTTGTTCAATGGCTCGAACATCGGCGAGAACATCGTTGTTTCCGCTGGAAATGACGGACGCACGCTGCTGACCCGCGATGTCGGCAACATCACGATGGACCTGAACGGCATCGAGACCGTCACGATCAATGCGCGCGGCGGCAGCGACAACATCGTTGTCAACAATCTCGCGGGAACCGATGTCAAACAGGTCAATGTCGATCTCGGATCGACCGGGACCGGGGACGGCGCGGCCGATACGGTGACGCTCGACGGCACGAGCGCAGCCGATACGATCCAGGTGTCCGGCTCGGGCACGTCAATTTCGGTCACAGGATTGCCCGCCGCTCTCGCCATTACCAACGCGGAAGGCGCAAACGACGCGCTCGTCATCGACGGCCTCGGCGGCAACGACACGATCTCGGCGGCGACGCTTGCCGCGGGGGTCGTGCACCTGACGATCGACGGCGGCGCCGGCAACGATACGATCGTTGGCAGCGCCGGCGACGACACGCTGATCGGCGGCGACGGCAATGATTCCGTCGTCGGCGGCCGCGGCAACGACCTCGTGCAGCTCGGCGCCGGCCGCGACGTGTTCCAGTGGAATCCGGGCGATGGCAGCGACACCATCGAAGGCGGCGCCGGTGTCGACACGCTGCAGTTCTCCGGTGCCAACGTCGCCGAGAACCTCATCATAACGGCGAACGGCGATCACGCCCTGCTCACGCGCGACGTCGGCAACATCACGATGGACCTGCACGGGGTCGAGCACGTCGATATCCACGCGCTGGGCGGCGCCGACCATATCGTGGTGGGCGACCTGACCGGGACGGATGTGACGCGGGTGAACATCGACCTCGGCGGATCGGCCGGAACGCCGGACGGCGCCATCGACACCGTCACGGTCGATGCGACCCAGGGTGCCGACACGTTCGGCGTCGCAGGCAATGCCGGCGGCGTGACGGTCTTCGGCCTCCACGCGGCCACCAACCTGGCCTCCATGGACGCAACCGATCAACTGACACTCAATGGCCTCGGCGGCGGCGACGTGATCGATGCGAGCGGGCTTGCGGCCGGCGTGCTGCAACTCACGATCAACGGCGGACTTGGCAACGACACCATCCGTGGCAGTCAGGGCGACGACTTGATCAATGGCGGCGACGGAAACGACGTCGCGCTGATGGGTGCGGGCAACGACACCTTCGTCTGGAATCCAGGCGACGACAACGACACGATCGAGGGCCAGGGCGGCACCGACACGCTGCTGTTCAACGGCGCCAACATCGCCGAAACCATCAACATCTTCGCGAATGGAGGGCGTGCCGAGCTCACGCGGGACGTCGCCTCGATCACGATGGACACGCACGGCGTCGAGACGATCGCGTTCAATGCCCGCGGCGGCGCCGACACGATCAATGTCGGCGACATGAGCGGCACCGACGTGACGGAGGTCAAGATCGATCTGGGCGGCGTTCCCGGCACCCCTGGCGGCGACGGCGCGGCCGACAAGATCGTGATCAACGGCACGGGCGGGGACGACGTCATCTCGCTTTCGCTCAACAGCAATGGCGCGCTGGTGATTGACGGTCTCGCAAGCCAGATCGTGATCGAGAACTTCGACTTCAACGACACCATCACCATCAACGGCCTCGGCGGCGACGACGTGATCGAGGCGTCGGGCGTCGGCCCCGGCGGGCCGCACCTCGTTTTCGACGGCGGCGCCGGCGACGACCTGCTCCTCGGCAGCGCGGGCAACGATACGCTGCTTGGCGGGCTCGGCGACGACGTGCTGATCGGCGGCGGCGGCGTCGACGTGCTGGACGGAGGGCCCGGCGACAACGTCGTGATTCAGTCGTTGCTCGCCCATGCGAGCATCCACTCGGGGACGCTGATCTGAGGCCGACGATCGCGGTCGCCCGGCGATCGTGTGTTTTGCCTGTCGGGCGCAGCCCGGATGGCGCGGAAGGCAATCGCGGGCCCGCGAATCGATGCGGTCGTGTCCCGGATTGGGCCGCTCACCATCTGGGCTACGGCGCTTTGACGGCCATGTGAGTCCTGATACTCTGCACGCCGTCGTGGCTCGGCGGGCCATGCCATCGATCGTTGAACCAGAGCTGCCGAGAGGATGCGGATGAGAAGCGTGACGCTCTTGGCTCTCGGCCTCATGCTTGTCGGCGCATGGTCGTACGACAGCGCGAGAGGCCAGACTTCGCTCGCGCCGCCGGTTTCGCTTGCTCCACCCAAGGAATCGCCGCCGCGGGCGAGCGCCAAGAATTCCCCGGCAGCGTCCGACAGGGTGTCGTCGACACCAGCGACTGGCGGCCTTCCACAATCGCCGAATCCTGCCGCTGACTATGACGGCTTTAGCGCCGTCGACGACAATGACACTCCGGAGCAGGCGACGCGCCCCATGACGTCGCGCGCAGCAAAGGGCTCCAAGCCCAATCCGGATACGGCGCAGCAATCGATCGATCAAGAAGATGAGGCGTTAAAACGTAAGCTGACGATCTGCAAAAGCTGCAAGTAGAGGCCACGGCACCGAAGCGCTGATGCAATGGCCTTGCGGGTCCGTGCGGCTGGACGCCGGCGCTGCATACCTGACCTACCGCCTCCTTCGCAGTCCCGCGCTTTACCCTTCCCCAAATTCCTGATCCTCTCTCCCTCAATCGGCCGGAGCAACCGGCCTCGCCAGGGAGAGAGACGCCATGAAGCTCGGCACCGCCATTGCGGAAATCATGAGGCGCGAGGGCATCGAGATCCTCTGCGGCTATCCGGTCAACCACCTGATCGAGCATGCGGCGAAGGCCGAGATCCGTCCCGTGATGGTGCGGCAGGAGCGCGTCGGGATCCACATGGCGGACGCGATCTCGCGGGTGACGTCGGGACGCACGATCGGCGCGTTCTGCATGCAGCATGGGCCGGGCGCGGAAAATGCAATGGGCGGAGTCGCGCAGTGCTTTGGCGAATCCGTGCCCGTGCTGGTGCTGCCGATGGGCTATCCGCGCCGGCTGGCGCACGTCGAGCCGAACTTCAATTCGAGCGAGGCGATGAAGCCGTTCGCGAAGTCCTCGGAGCCGATCATCCTCGCGGCGGAAGTCGCCAACATCTTCCGCCGCGCCTTCACGAAGCTCAAGAACGGCCGCGGCGGGCCCGTCATCGTCGAAATCCCCTCCGACATGTGGAACGAGGAGGTCCCGGAGCCGCTGAACTACACGCCGGTGCTGCGCACCCGCTACGGCGCCGATCCCGTGCATGTGAAGGGAGCGGCCGCCCTGCTCGTCAACGCCAAACGGCCGGTGATCTATGCCGGCCAGGGCGTGCACTATGCGCAGGCGTGGCCGCAACTGAAACAGCTCGCCGAGCGGCTCGCCATTCCCGTAACCACCAGCTTGGGAGGCAAGTCGTCGTTTCCGGAGACACATCCGCTCTCGCTCGGCTCCGGCGGTCTTGCGGTGCCGCGCGCGGTTCCGAAGTTCCTCAGCGAGGCCGACGTCATCTTCGGCATCGGCTGCTCCTTCACCGAGACCAGTTTTGGCGTCGCGATGCCGAAGGGCAAGACCATCATCCATTCCACGCTCGATCCGAACCATCTCAACAAGGATGTCGAGGCGAAGATCGGCCTCGTCGGCGATGCCGGCCTCGTGCTCGATGCGCTGCTGGAGGAGATCGGCAAGACCGTCACGAAGGATCGCGATGCCTCGGCCGTCGCGGCGGAGATCGCCGCCTCTCACAGGGAGTGGTTGGCAAAGTGGATGCCGAAACTCACCAGCAACGACGCGCCGCTGAGCCCCTATCGCGTGCTGTGGGACCTTCAGCACACCGTCGACATCAGCAACACCATCATCACGCATGATGCCGGCAGCCCGCGCGACCAGCTCTCGCCGTTCTGGAAGGCCGTGGAGCCCCTCTCCTATCTCGGCTGGGGCAAGACGACGCAGCTCGGCTACGGCCTTGGCCTCGCGATGGGCGCCAAGCTCGCAAAGCCCGACAAGCTCTGCATCAATGTCTGGGGCGATGCCGCGATCGGTTTCACCGGCATGGATTTCGAGACCGCTGTGCGCGAGCGCATCCCGATCATGTCGATCCTGCTCAACAATTTCTCCATGGCGATCGAGTTGAAGGTGATGCCGGTCTCGACCGAGAAATATCGCTCGACCGACATTTCCGGCGACTATGCCGCGATGGCGCGCGCCTTCGGCGGCTATGGCGAGCGCGTGACCAGACCAGAGGACATCATCCCGGCGATCCAGCGCGGCATCCAGAAGACAAAGGAAGGCGTGCCGGTGCTGCTGGAGTTCATCACCAGCAAGGAGACCGAGGTGTCGCGGCCGGGCACGTGAGGCAGCCCGGTCTCAGCGGCAGGGCCGCGGGCGCTGGCTCCGGCCGCAGGAGATGTGATAATCCGGCCGGGTGCGGCGCCCGTCGCGGCACCAGGCCGGATTGCGAATGACCACCCCTTCCAACGATGTCGCCAGGATCGACGAGCTCAAACGGCAATTGCAGTCGGCCGCGGCCGAGAATGCGCGGTTGCGCGATCGGGAAAGCGCCAGCGCCGAGATCTTGCGTACCATTGCGGCATCTCCCTCGGATGCCCGGCCGGTGTTCGCCGCGATCGCGTCCAGCTCGAAGCGCCTGCTCGGCGGTTTTTCGGCGACCGTGCTCCAGTTTATCGGCGACGAGCTGCATCTCGTGGCGTTCACGCCGACCAGCCCGGACGCGGACGAAGGGTTGAAGGCATCGTTCCCGCGCCGGATCGAGGATTTTCCGACCTTTGCCCTCGTTCGCGGCGGCGAGACGATCCAGTTTCCCGACAGCGAGGCCGAGCACGTCCCGGAGCTGAACCGCAATCTGGCGCGGCTGCGCGGCTTCCGCAGCGTGCTCTTCATGCCGCTGATGAACCGGGGCGCGGCGGTCGGCATGATCAGTGTCACACGCGCTGAGCCCGGCGCGTTCGCGCCCGATCTCGTACAGCTACTCCAGACCTTCGCCGACCAGGCCGTGATCGCGATCGAGAATGCGCGGCTGTTCAACGAGACGAAGGAAACGCTGGAGCGCCAGACCGCGACCGCCGACATCTTGAAGGTGATGGCCGGCTCGCCCTCGGACGTGCAGCCGGTGTTCGACGCCATCGCCGCCAACGCCAACCGGCTGATCGGCGGCTTCTCCACGGCGGTGCTGCGCTATCTCGACGGCGCCGCGCACCTTGCGGCGTTCACGCCGACCGATCCGGCCGGCGATCTCGTGCTCCAATCCTCGTTCCCGGTGCCGTTCGCACGGTTTCCGCCCTACCCGCTTGTGGCCAATGGTGCGGCGGCGCAATTGCCCGACACCGAGCTCGAGCCGGCCGCACGCGACATCGCGCGCGCCCGCGGCTACCGCAGCATGCTGTTCGCACCCCTGATGAGCGAGGGCGAGGCGATCGGCGTCATCATCGCCACGCGCCGGGAGACCGGCGCGTTCGGCGAGCACCATGTCAGGCTGCTCCAGACCTTCGCCGACCAGGCCGTGATCGCGATCGATAACGCGCGGCTGTTCAACGAGGTGCAGCAGCGCACGAATGAGCTCACCGAAGCGCTCGAGCAACAGACAGCGACGGCCGAAGTCCTGAGCGTCATCTCCAGCTCGGGCGGTGACCTCGTTCCGGTCTTCGATGCGATGCTCGCCAAGGCGATGCAGCTTTGCGGCGCCAATTTCGGCGTGCTCAACACTTTTGACGGCAAGTCGTTCCACAGCGCTGCGACCTACGGCTTGCCGCCCGCCTACGACGAATACCGGCGCATGCAGCCGCTCGAGTACGGTCCGGGCACGGCGCCGGCTCGCCTGCTGCTGGGCGAGCCGTATGTCGAGATCGACAATCTCGACGATACGGCGGCCTATCGAAGCGGCGACGCCAATCGCCGGGCATTGGTCGATCTCGGCGGCGCGCGCTGCCTGCTGACCGTGCCTCTGATCAAGGACGACCGCGTCGTCGGCAATGTGATGATCTTCAGGCAGGAGCAGCGCCGATTCACCGACAAGCAGATCAGGCTGCTCCAGCAGTTCGCCGCGCAGGCCGTGATCGCCATCGAGAATACCCGGTTGCTCCGCGAATTGCGCGGGAGCACCGAGGAATTGACCGAGGCGCTGAGACACCAGACCGGCAGCGCCAACATCCTGAAGGTGATCGCGTCCTCGCCGACCGATGTCGGACCGGCTCTGAAAGCGATCGTCGAGAGCGCCTGCGAGCTCTGCGATGCCTATGACGCCGCCGTAGCGCTGAAGGACGGCGACAGCTTGCGCTTCAGCGCCCACCATGGGCCGATTCCGATCAACCTCGAGAAATGGCCGATCAATCGCAACTGGACCGCGGGCCGTGCCTTCGTCGACCGGCTCCCCGTGCATGTCGCCGATCTCAGCGAGAGCGATGAGTTCCCGGAAGGACGCGCACACGCGCTGCGCATGGGCCACCGCAGCATTCTGAGCGTGCCTCTGTTGCAGGAGAACGAGAGCATCGGCGCGATCGTGCTCCGCCGCAACGAGGTGCATCCGTTCACCGACAAGCAGGTCGCTCTGCTGCAGACCTTTGCCGACCAGGCCGTGATCGCGATCGGCAATGTGCGGCTGTTCGAGCAAGTGCAGGCCCGCACCCGGGAGCTTGCAAAATCGCTCGACGACCTGCGCGCCGCGCAGGATCGCCTGGTGCAGACCGAGAAGCTTGCTTCGCTGGGCCAGCTCACGGCCGGCATCGCGCACGAGATCAAGAACCCGCTGAACTTCGTCAACAATTTCGCGGCAGTTTCCGCGGAGCTGATGGACGAGCTGAACCGGTCGCTTGCGGACACAAAGCTCACCGACACGACCCGCGAGGAGGTCGACGAACTGTCCGGAATGCTCAAGGGCAACCTGCAGAAGATCGTGCAGCACGGAAGGCGCGCCGATTCCATCGTCAAGAACATGCTGCTGCATTCGCGCGAGGGCGGCGGCGAGCATCGGCTGAGCGACATCAACGCGCTGGTCGAGGAGAGCCTCAACCTCGCCTATCACGGCGCGCGTGCCGAGAAGCCGCTCTTCGACGTGACGCTGAAGAGCGAGCTCGACCCGGCGGCAGGTTCGGCAGAGGTGTTTCCGCAGGAGATTTCCCGGGTGCTTTTGAACCTGATCTCGAACGGCTTCTATGCGGTGACCAAGCGCCAGATGGGCAGCGGCGCCGCCGGTTACGAGCCGGTGGTGATCGCCACGACGCGCGATCGCGGCGATAGCATCGAGATCCGCATCCGCGACAACGGCACCGGCATCGCGGACGAGGTGAAGGAGAAGATGTTCAATCCGTTCTTCACGACCAAGCCGGCCGGCGAAGGTACCGGTCTCGGGCTGTCGATGAGCCACGACATCATCGTGAAGCAGCACGGCGGCACGATCGACGTCACGACAGAGCCCGGCAAGTTCACGGAATTCACGATCCTGCTGCCGCGCAAGAGCAGCTTTGCGGAGAACAACAAGGAATAGCATCACCCCGGAGGATGTCTTGAAGAGTCTCGCGTGGTTCATTCGGCGACAACTCCTCTCGCTATCAGGTATCGGCCTCATGCTGGGCGCGCTGTTCTTCGCGGCCGCGCTGACGCCGACGCTGATCCCGCGCAGCTATCTCACGCAAGGTGCCCTCGCCGGTGGCTGCTTTGCGATCGGCTATTTCGCTGGAATCCTGTGGCGCCGGCTGTGGCATTATCTCGAACTGCCCGAGCCTTCGGCGCGGGCGCGATCGATCGCGAATGCGCTGGCCGCAGCAATCTGCCTGCTCATCGTCATCGTCTTCCTGTGGCGCGCCGCCGAATGGCAGAACTCGATCCGCACTGTGATGAAGATGGCGCCGGTGGAGACCGCCCATCCGCTCAAGGTCTGCGTCATCGCCCTGATCACGTTCGCAGTGCTGCTGGTGCTGGGGCGGCTGTTCGCGGTTGTCGTCCGCTTCCTCGCTGCGCGCGCGAGGCTCGTGATTCCGCGGAAGGTCGCCAACGTCCTCGGCGTGCTGGTCGCAGGCCTGCTGTTCTGGTCGATCGCCAGCAATGTCCTGATCCGCACGGCGTTCAACGCGCTCGACTCCTCCTTCCGCGAGCTCGACGCCTTGCAAGAGCCCGAGCGGCCGCAACCGGCCGCCCCGGATCAAACAGGAAGTTCTGCGTCGCTGGTGAGGTGGACGGAGCTCGGGCGCATGGGGCGCAGATTCATTGCCTCGGGTCCGACCGCAGCGGAGATCAGCGCCGTTACGGGAGGGCCTGCGCATGAACCCGTGCGCGTCTATGTGGGCCTCGCTAGCCGCGACACGGCGCAGGCGCGCGCCAAGCTTGCGCTCGAGGAGCTCAAGCGCCAACACGGCTTCGAGCGAAAGATTCTGATCGTCATTACACCGACCGGCACCGGCTGGATCGATCCGTCCGCGATGGACACGGTCGAATATCTCCACCATGGCGACGTCGCGAGCGTCGCGATGCAATATTCCTATCTCAACAGCCCGCTGTCATTGATGTTTCAGCCCGAGTACGGCGCGGAGGCGGCCCGCGCCCTGTTCGCGGAGATCTACGGCTACTGGACGAGCTTGCCGAAGGACAAGCGGCCAAGACTGTATCTGCACGGGCTCAGCCTCGGCGCCATGAACTCGGAAAGATCCGCGGAACTGTTCGAGACGATCGGCGATCCCATTGCCGGCGCGCTGTGGAGCGGGGCGCCGTTCGAGAGCCGCATCTGGCGCTCGGTCACCACGAACCGCAATCCGGGTACGCCGGCCTGGCTACCTGAGTTCCGCGACAGCCGCTTCGTCCGCTTCATGAACCAGAACGGACCTACGGTGCCAGCAGATGCGCCCTGGGGTCCGATGCGCGTCGTCTATCTGCAATATGCCAGCGACGCGATCACCTTCTTCGACTACCGCGATGCCTATCAGGCTCCAGCCTGGATGAGCGCACCGCGTGGACCCGACGTGTCGCCCGAGCTGCGATGGTATCCGATCGTGACGATGCTGCAGCTCGCGCTCGACATGGCGGTCGCGACCAATACGCCGATGGGCTTCGGCCATGTCTACGCGCCCGAGCACTACGTCGATGCCTGGGTGGCGGTCACCGATGTCCGTGATTGGTCTGCCGACGCGCTGGCGCAGCTCAGGGAGCAGCTTGCTGCGAAAGCGCGGAAGACCGGCGCAGGCAATGCCGACGATGATCCCGATCGCGGCGGCTAGCCGCTACTCCGCCATCTCCACCTGCTGCGTGACGGTCGGGCCGGCCAGCGGCCGCTCCTCCATCATGATCAGGCAGAGCGAGGCGGTGGTCATCAGCGCGGTCGCGGCGCCGAAGACGTAGCGGAACGCGTGCCGCATGTCGTCGGCGGGGATCGCGGGGATGCCGCCGGCCGCGTGATGCTCGCCCGCGAGCGGAATGTCGGTGCCGAGCGCGATCAGCAGGATGGCGGCGAAGGCCGCGACCGTGAACGAGGACATCAGCGAGCGGAAGAAGTTCATCGCGCCGGTGATGGTGCCGACCTGCGGACGCGCGACCGAATTCTGCAGCGAGACCACGCAGACCGGGAAGGTCGTGCCGAGCCCGAGCGCGAACGCGGCCATCAGCGTCAGCAGGCCCCAGAGCGGCAAGGTGGTGAGCGTCAGGCCCAGCGCGCAAATCGCGGCCCAGGACGTGCCGACAATGGCGACGCGCTTGTAGTGCTTGGCGCGCGCCATGGTGCGGCCGGCGATTGCTGCGCCGCAGGTCGAGACCGCCGCGAGCGGAATCAGCGCAAGCCCCGCCTCGCTGGCGCTGAGATGGTAGACCGACTCGTAATAGAGCGGGAGCTGCACGGTGAGGCCCGTGATCGCGCCGAGACCGCAGCCGCCGGCCGTCAGCGCAAACGGCGCCACCGATCCCGTCAGCAGCTTCAGCGGCAGGAACGGCTCTTCGGCGCGGCGCGCGTGCCAGACGAAGGTGACCGCGAGCGCGACAGCGCCGCCCACCATCGCAAGCACGGTCGGCGAGAGCCACGGATAGCGCGTGCCGCCCCAGGTCAGCACCAGCATGAAGACGACCGCGGAGGCCATCAGCAGAACGCCGCCGAGCCAGTCGACCTTGCGCTTGCGATGGAACACCGGAATCTTCTTCATCTTCGGCAGCAGCATCGCGATCGCCGCGGCGGCGAGCGGCAGATTGATCCAGAAGATCATCGACCAGTGCAGATGCTCGGCGAACACGCCTCCGATGACCGGGCCGAGGATGCCGCCCACCATCCAGACGCTGGAGAAATAGGCCTGGTACTGGCCGCGCTCGCGCGGGCTCACGACGTCGGAAATCACCGTCTGCACGACAGGCATGATGCCGCCGCCACCCAGTCCCTGGAGACCGCGCGCCAGGATCAGCATCGGCATGTTCGGCGCGATCGCGCACAGCACCGAGCCGGCGACGAACAGGCTGAGCGAGATGATGATCATGACGCGGCGGCCGTAGATGTCGCTCAGCGTGCCGAACACCGGTGCGACCGCGGTCGAGGCGAGCAGATAGGCCGTGATGACCCAGGACAGATTGGAGACGTCGTTGAACTGGCGTCCGATGGTCGGCAACGCGGTCGCAACGATGGTCTGGTCGAGGGCTGCCAGGAACATCGTCAGCATCAGGCTGATCACGATGGTGCGGACCTCGTCGGAGGTCAGCGGCACCGGCGGCGCGATGGACGGCGCGTCATCGACGCTGATGACCTCGCTCGGAAGGCGGGACAGCTCTTCGGCAATGTCGTCGGGCAACGCCTGGATGTCGGCAGAACTGCTCTGCCGGTCGAACTTGTTCATCTCGATCGGAAGCCGTGAGGCGGCGCAACGCCGCGAAGGATTCGTTCTATGCAGTCCAATGTAGACAGCAAAGTTCTTCCCAGGCAGGCACCGCGGCGCATGGGTGCATCCCGCCGCCGGGTCATCCCGAACACGTGATCCGTGCGGCGGATCAGTCCTTCGGACGTCGCTTCAGGCGTGCCCGTTTCGGCAGCAGGGCCGGCCATTGCACGATGTGGTCCTCGAGGTCCGCGTCCGGGATCTCCTCCTCGCTGCCCTCGACCCGGCCGCGCACGGAGACGCCCGCCTCATGCACGGTGTTGGGATCACCCGATACCAGCGGATGCCACCAATAGAGGTCGCGGCCCTCGGCGACGAGCTTGTAGCCGCAGCTCGGCGGCAGCCAGTTCAGGGTGCGGACATTAGCCGGGGTCAGGCGGACACAGTCCGGAACCTTGTCGGAACGATTCGGGTAGTCCTTGCAGCCGCAGGTCCCGGCATCGAGCAGCTTGCAGCCGACATGGGTGAAATAGATGTCGCCGGTGTCCTCATCCTCGAGCTTGTTCAGGCAGCAGCGGCCGCAGCCGTCGCACAGGCTCTCCCATTCAGCCCCCGACATCTCTTCCAACGTCTTGGTTTTCCAGAAGAATCCTTCCTGGCCTGAAGGTCGTTTGGGAGCTGCGGTCATGCGCCTCAACAAGAGTTCGAAAGAGCTACGGTTAACCCATCTAGGCCGTGTGCCTGCGATGCTGCAAGCAACGCCCCCGGGAGGCCCGTAATGACCCGGGGTCAATTAGGCCTGTTGTTCAAAATCGCGAGCCTGACCATTGGTTTATAGGCCCTGCTCGGCTAGAAGGAACAGCAAGTCCCCGAAGGACGCGAACCGGGCGCCTTGGGTTTGCCGCAACATTCCCTCAAGACGTCCCGATGCCGCCCCGGCCGGGTGCTTGAACGGTTTCGAACCGAGCCTCAAGGGTTCTAGGTGCGCCAGATCATACCACCGCATTGGAAGCAGAAGGTCCGGAATTTCTTCCTGGATCTCGATGCGCGCATCGACTCCTCGCTGTTCTCCTCGGCCAAGGGCATCCGCGAGCTCTACGAGCGCTACTCGACCTTCATGGACCGCTTCTATGTCGGGCGGTGGAAGCGCTGGGTGTTCATCGAGCCGCTGTCGGAAGCCGCGACCCTCGGGCTCGGCGGCCTCGTCGTGATGCTCACGCTCGCCATCCCCGCCTTCCGCGAGACCGCGGACGAGGACTGGCTGAAGAAATCCGATCTCGCGGTGACCTTCCTCGACCGCTACGGCAACCCGATCGGCAGCCGCGGCATCAAGCACAACGACTCGATCCCGCTGGAAGATTTTCCTGACGTGCTGATCAAGGCGACGCTGGCGACCGAGGACCGCCGCTTCTACGAGCATTTCGGCATCGACATCGCCGGCACCGCGCGCGCGCTCGTCACCAACGCCCAGGCCGGCGGCGTCCGCCAGGGCGGCTCCTCGATCACCCAGCAGCTCGCCAAGAACCTGTTCCTGAGCAACGAGCGCACCATCGAGCGCAAGGTCAACGAAGCCTTCCTCGCGGTCTGGCTGGAATGGCGCCTGACCAAGAACGAGATCCTCAAGCTCTATCTCGACCGCGCCTATATGGGCGGCGGCACGTTCGGCGTCGACGGCGCGGCGCATTTCTACTTCAACAAATCCGCGCGCGACGTGACGCTGGCGGAGGCTGCGATGCTCGCCGGCCTGTTCAAGGCGCCGACCAAATACGCCCCCCACATCAACCTGCCTGCCGCGCGCGCCCGCGCCAACGTCGTGCTCGACAACCTCGTCGATGCCGGCTTCATGACCGAGGGCCAGGTGTTCGGCGCCCGCCGCAACCCCGCCTTCGCGGTCGACCGCCGCGACGAGGCTTCGCCGAACTACTATCTCGACTACGCCTTCGACGAGATGCGCAAGCTGGTCGACACCTTCCCGAAGTCCTACACCGAGCGCGTCTTCGTGGTGCGCCTCGCCATCGACGCCAACGTGCAGAAGGCCGCGGAAGACGCGATCGAGAACCAGCTGCGCCAGTTCGGCCGCGACTATCACGCGACCCAGGCCGCGACCGTGGTGTCCGATCTCGACGGCGGCATCCGCGCCATGGTCGGCGGCCGTGACTACGGCGCCAGCCAGTTCAACCGCGCCACCGACGCCTATCGCCAGCCCGGCTCCTCGTTCAAGCCCTACGTCTACACCACCGCGCTTCTGAACGGCTTCACGCCGAACTCGATCGTTGTCGACGGCCCGGTCTGCATCGGCAATTGGTGTCCGCAGAACTATGGCCATTCCTATTCCGGCGCGGTGACGCTGACGCAGGCGATCACGCGCTCGATCAACGTGGTGCCGGTCAAGCTCTCGATCGCGATCGGGCAGAAGGAGCAGCCGAAGGCGCCGAACCCGGCCAAGATCGGTCGCGCCAAGATCGTCGAGGTCGCCCGCCGCTTCGGCCTCAAGGCGCCGCTGCCCGACACGCCCTCGCTGCCGATCGGCTCGGACGAAGTCACCGTGCTCGAGCACGCGGTTGCCTACGCGACCTTCCCCAATCGCGGCAAGTCGGTGACGCCGCATTCGGTGCTGGAGGTGCGCACCGGCGCCGGTGATCTCGTCTGGCGCTGGGACCGCGACGGCCCGAAGCCGAAGCAGGCCATTCCGCCGAACATCGCCGCCGACATGGCCGGGATGATGAGCCACGTCGTCAGCGAAGGCACGGCGCGCCGCGCCGCGCTCGACGGCATTCCGACCGCGGGCAAAACCGGCACGACCAATGCGTATCGCGATGCCTGGTTCGTCGGCTACACCGGCAATTTCACCTGCGCGGTCTGGTACGGCAACGACGACTATTCGCCGACCAACCGCATGACCGGCGGCTCGCTGCCGGCGCAGACCTGGCACGACATCATGGTCGCGGCGCATCAAGGCGTCGAGGTCCGGGAAATCCCCGGCATCGGCATGGGCCAGAAGCTGCCGCCGCAGCCGATGGCCGCGCAAGCCAATGCAGCGCCAAAAGTGCTGGAGACCAAGCCCGGTCCGCCGCCCGTGCTGACCAAGCGCGGCGCCGACATCCTGGTGCGCGTCGAGAAGCTGCTGGATGACGCGGCCAAGACCGCGAACAAGTCGGCCGCGAGCGACGGCAAGCCCGCCAGGCCGGCCTCATCGACAAGCGCGCTCGCCTTCCCGCAGAACTATGCGGAAGAGAATGCGAACGCATCCGCCCCGCGTAAGAACTGATCGAAACCCGTGCGGCTGATCCTGACCACATTGACTGCCCTCCTGCTCGCGACCGTGGTGGGCGTCGGCGCGACCTGGATGACGACGACGCGCGGCACCGAGATCGGCGCGCTGACCATCGGCCCCTGGACCGCGCGCCCGCGCACCGGCACCGCCGACGTCGACCCCTATTCGCGCGCCACCATCGTGCGCAACGGCGAGCTGCCGATCGGCACCGGCGACGGGGTCGCCTTCACCGCCACCGCCGACGACAAGAAGAAGGCGCTCGACGGCCGCTGCGATGTGATCGTCTCCGGCGTGACGCCGCCGGCGCGGTTCTGGACGCTGACGCTGTACGACCGCAAGGGGCATCTCGTCGCCAATTCGCTGCAGCGCTACGGCTTCACCAGCCAGGAGATCGTGCGGCAGTCCGACGGCACATTCGAGATCCGCATCGCCTCGCGCTCGCGCTCCGGCAACTGGCTGCCGACCGGCGGCATCGAGCGCTACGCCCTGATGCTGCGCCTCTACGACACCCCGGTCGGCGTTGCGACGCGCACCCAGCGCGATGCGCCGATGCCGACGATCTCTACGGTGGGCTGCTCATGATCCGGCTCGCCTTCACCATCGTCGCCGGCGTGGTGCTCGGCCTCGTCGTCCATCTCGTCAGCGTGCTGGCGCTGCCGCGCATCGCGACGCAGGACGCCTATTCGCGGCTGACGCCGATGACCAAGCTCAACGGCGTCACCCAGCTTCCGCTTGCCGATCCCAACACCTCGCCGATGCCGTTCATGGACCCGGCCTTTGCGCTGGCGATCTGCCGCTACGACCTGTCGGGCGGGCCGATCAAGCTCACCGTCCCCGTCAGCCAGGCCTACACCTCGGTGTCGTTCTACACCCGCAACGAGATCGCCTATTACGCCATCAACGACCGCTCCGCGGGCAAGAAGGTGATCGAGCTCGATCTGATGACCGAAGCGCAGCACAACGAGCTGCCCGAGGACGAGGAGATCACCGCGGCCGACCGCCTGATCATCGATTCCCCTGCTACCACCGGCCTGATCGTGATGAAGGCCCTGGCCGCCGAGCCCGGCCTGATGCCGCAGGCGCAAGCGACGCTTGCGGCCGCGACCTGCGCGCCGCAGACCGAGGTGCCGGTCAAGGCTGAGACGCCGCGCGGACGGCGCTGAGCACGATTGCTAAGGCACGCTCAAAACAAAAACTGAAAAAACAACCCCATGCACAGTAGCGGGGGCATTGAAACTGTTAGCTAATTTAAGCGACCCATCAGCAGCCGCGCGACCTCAGCCACGCGACCATTTTTGCCGCCTTTGACTTGTCGGGCAAAACACTGGCAGAATGGCAAGATCGAAAGTTCGTAACACCCGCGCGGAGCAATCCGCCGCGGGTTTTTTCATGTCACAGCCTGGAATTGGATTTGGATGCCAGGCTCCCGCAAGCATACGAATTCGCAGTCGCGTGCCGCCATCTTCCTGAAACCTGACGTCGCTCCCGATCAATGAATGATCTGGCCGAGGAACGCCTTCGCGCGCTCCGTGCTCGGCGCATTGAAGAAGGTTTCGGGATCCGCCTCCTCGACGATGGCGCCGCGATCCATGAAGACCACCCTGTCGGCGACTTCGCGGGCAAAGCCCATCTCGTGCGTGACGCACACCATGGTCATTCCGTCGCGCGCGAGCTCCACCATGGTGTCGAGCACCTCCTTGACCATCTCCGGATCGAGTGCGGAGGTTGGCTCGTCGAACAGCATGATCTTCGGCTGCATGCAGAGGGCGCGGGCAATGGCAACGCGCTGCTGCTGGCCGCCGGAGAGCTGTCCCGGATATTTGCTCGCCTGGTCGTGGATGCGTACCTTGCGCAAGACACCGATCGCACGCTCATGCGCCTCCGCGCGCGACAGACCGCGCACCTTGATCGGGGCCAGCATGCAGTTCTCGACGACTGAGAGATGCGGAAACAGGTTAAAGCTCTGGAACACCATGCCGACCTCGCGGCGGACGTCGTTGATGTCGCTCATCCGGTCCGACAGCTCGATGCCGTCGACGACGATGCGGCCGCCGTCATGCTTCTCGATGTGGTTGATGCAACGGATCAGCGTCGACTTGCCCGAGCCCGAAGGTCCGCAAAGCACGATCTTCTCGCCTGCCCTCACGCTGAGATTGACGTCACTCAGGGCCGTGAAGCCGCCGAACCGCTTCACCACGTTTTCCACGGTGACGATGGCCGCGGATCGGCCCGTCTCGTTCGCGGCAATCTCCCGAGCCATCTTCGTCTCCCTAAGGTTTCTCATCGGCGTACTCCGGCGATGGCATAGCGCTTGCGCAGCAATGCGACGCCTTGCGATGCCGCCGAACTGATGGCGAGGTAGACCACGACGACCACGAGATACATCTCGACGAGACGACCGTTGAGCTGCGCGAGCTTCGAGGCCGCGCCGAGCAGGTCGGTGAGCGAGAGCACGTAGACCAGCGAGGTATCCTGGAACAGGATGATGGTCTGGCTCAGGATGATCGGGCTCGCCACGCGGAGCACCTGCGGCAGGATCACGCTGCGATAGGTCTCGAAGGTGGACAGTGCGAGCGCCTGGCACGCCTCGAACTGTCCGCGGTTCACGGCGCGCAATCCGACGCGGATGATTTCCGAATAATAGGCCGCCTCGAACAGGCCGAAGGTGATGAAGGCGGTCCAGGTGGCGCCGATCGGAATCGGGCGACCGTTGCCGGCGAGATGGCCGAGCACGATCGGCACCAGGAAGAAGAACCAGAACAGGACGAGGATCAGGGGGATCGAGCGGATCAGGGCGATGTAGCCGCGCACGACCTTCCCGATCACCGGCACCTCGAAGTGCTGCAACAGCGCAAGGCAGGTGCCCAGGATCATGCCGACCACGAAGGCCACCGCGGTCAGCGCCAGCGAAAACAGCAATCCGGACCAGAGATAGGGCCACGCCTGCAGAACAATCGAGAAATCGAGGCTGTTCATTTCACGACCTCCATCCCTGAGGGCAACGAGCCGGCCTGCCCGACGTCGTCGGCCAGGCTCGGCTCGATCGCATCCTCCGCACGCCCTGTGCCCGGAATGCGCACGGCCCTGTCGATCAGCGCCATCCCCTGATAGGCGATCAGCGCCAGCGCGAGATAGATCAGGGTCGCGGCGCCGAAAGCCGTGAAGGTCTGGAACGTCGCCTCGCTGATCTGGCGCGCCTGAGCCGTGAGCTCCATCAGCCCGATCGTCAGTGCGACCGAGGTGTTCTTGTAGATGCCCATCACCTCGCTGGTGAGGCTTGGCACGATCAAACGCAGCGCCTGCGGCACGATGATATGGCGGTAGGTCAGATAGGCGGTGAGTCCGAGTGCGCTTGCCGCCTCGGTCTGCCCTCTCGGCAGGGCCTCGATCCCGGCCCGAACCTGCTCGGCGATCCGGGCCGCGGTGTAGAGGCCGAGGCACAGAAGTGCGGGGACGAATGATCCCCAGGGCGGCGGAATCTGCTTGATGGCATTTCCGAGCGTGACGGGAAGAATCTCCGGCAGGACGAAGTACCAGAGAAACATCTGCGCCAGGACGGGGATGTTGCGGAAAATCTCCACATACAGGCGCGCAAGCGCAGCGATGGCCCGGTTCTGCACGGTGCGGCCGATCCCGACGACGATCCCGATCGCAAAGGCAATCCACCAGCCGAAGAACGCCAGGGCCAGGGTCCAGCCGAGGCCCGACAGAAGCCAGTCGATGTAGCGCTGGCCATCCGCCGTCTGTTCAAAGAGCACCGCGAACATGGCGAACCTCGAAGCTCCGGATACAAGAGAGGATCAGCGTGCGGAAAGATTCCGCGATATGGTTCTCCGACTAATCGACGGCATCGCTGGGATGCGCGATCCGTTCCTTCAGTTCGTCGGTCAGCGGAAAGGCAAGATTCTCGCCCTTTGGCGGAATCCCCCGCGTGAACCACTTCGCGTAGGTCTTTTCGAACTGCCCCGACGCCATCTGCTTCGACAAGACGTCGTCGACGAGCGCCTTGAAGCCGGCATCGCCCTTCGTGAACATCAGACCATAATAGATCTTGGCATAGCCCTCGGGGAGGAAGATCAGCGCATCCGGTTTCGGCGCTGCGGCCTTAAGGCCGGCAAGAAGGATATCGTCCTCCATGAAGGCGGCCGCGCGGCCGGTGTTGAGCATCAGGAAGGATTCCGCATGGTCTTTCGCCTGGACGATGTTGAATCCGAGCTGCTCCTTTGCATTCACGCCTTGCGCGAAGCCGACGGCATTGGAGCCCTGGGTCACGACGATCGTCTTGCCCTTGAGATCGCCGGCCGTCTTCAGGCCGCTGTCCGCCTTGACCAGCCAGCGCGGCTGGCTGACGAAGGTGGCGACCGAAAACGAGACCTGCTCCTGCCGCTTCCTGTCGTTCGCCGTGCCGCCACACTCGATGTCGACGGTGCCGCTTTGGATGAGCGGGATCCGGTTGGACGAGTTCACCGGCGTGTAGTTGACGGCGAGATTGGGCAGGCTGAGCTCCGCCTTGATGCGCTCGACGATGCCGGCGCAGAGGTCCAGCGAAAAGCCGATCGGCTTTTGATCGGGACCGAGATACGAGAACGGAATGGAGGCCTCGCGGTGACCGATGGTGATGGCACCGCTCGACTTGATCTTGGCGAGCGTGGGACTGTCGGCTGCGATCGACGGCCCAGCGAGGGTGCCGACGGCCGCAAGGCCGATTAGGCCGCCCCATACACGCGCAAAACTCGTCATGTGCATCTCCCCTCTGAAGAACAGCCTAGGCGGCCCTGAACGACGGCTTCACGCCGCGCCGCTTGATGATGTCGATCAGGCGATCGACATCGGCGAAAGTGTTGAACATCCCGAACGACACGCGAATGCCATCGCGCTCCGGCGACACGCGCACACCGTTCTGCTCGAAATGGCCGAGCCATTCGGCGGCGCGAAGCGCGATGACGTAGATGTGCGGCGCGCGGTGCTGCCGATCGCGGGGACCGACGAGACGAACGTCCAGCGCGTCGAGCCCCGCGATGAGATGATCGCCGAGATCGAAACAGTGGTTCTGGATGTTCTGCACGCCCAGGGCCTCGATCATGTCGAGCGAGGCGCCGAGCGCGTGGATCGCCGGAAGATTGAAATTGCCGAGCTCGAAGCGGCGCGCGCTCGTGGCGAGGTCGAGCTGGTCGGGCCGGGCGATGAGATCGGCCGGGACCTCCGCAAGGCTGGCGGCGGCGAGATAGGCGGGCTCGAGCTCAATCCTCGATTTGTCCCAATACAGCAGCCCAAGCCCTTGCGGCACGAGCAGCCCCTTGTGACTGCCCGACCCGATGAAGGTCGCCCGCATGGCTTTCGCATCGATCGGCACGACGCCGATCGCCTGCATGACGTCGACGACGAAATAGAGCCCCTTCTCGTCACAGAGGGCGCCGACGCTTTCGACGTCAAAACGATGACCGGCGTGGAAGGTCACCTGCGACATCGAGATCGCCCGCGTGCTCGCGTCGATGTGCGGACGAAGGCTGTCGGCGTTCACGATCTCCGTCATCGGCACGAACTCGACTGTCACGCCCTTGCGCCGCAGATTGAGGAACGCATAGGCGTTGTTGGGATGATCGCCATGGATCATCAGCACCTTGTCGCCGGCGCGCAGGGGCAGCGCGTTGGCGGCAATGTTCATGCTTTCCGAGGTGTTCTTGGTGAAGGCGATCTCGTCGGCCGCTACGCCGAGAAACCGCGCCAGCTTCTCGCGGGTCAGCTCGACGCGATCGAGCCACACGCTTTTGGGGCCGGCCGTCTCAAGGCCCTCGCGGAGGAAGAGATCGATCGCCGCCTTGACCGGGCGCGCGAGCGGCGTCTGGAAGCCGGCGTCGAGATAGGTGATGCGCTCGACAGCCGGAAATTCCTTCCGCACGGCACCGACGTCGTAATGGCGAGACATCCCACTCTCCTGATGAGCGCGCCCGGCAGGGCTCTGGCTGCGCTGCACAAATCCTGATCACCTTTCGGCGGCGCCAACGATATGAGCAATCCGTCGGTACGGCCAATAGTAATTTTCATATTTCAATAGTATTTATTCCGAAAAATGATAATTATATGGGATGTCACGCAAGGATGAGTAGATGCCGCAAACCAATTCCGACGGACCGCTCGACCGGGCCTTCGCCATCGTTGGCCATGTTGCCGGTCAAGTCAGAGCTGTCTCGGTTGCGGAAATCGCCAACGCGCTAGCTCTCCCGCTGCCGACGGCGCATCGCCTCATCGGCAATCTGGAGCAGCGCGGGCTGCTTCAGAAAGCGCTGGGAACGAAGCGCTACGTGGTCGGCAACCAGCTGGTCACGCTGTCGGCCAAGGTCATCGGCGCAGCTTTCCGCACCGCGCGCCGGCACGCCGTGCTCCGCGCAGTCGCGGCCGAAATCGGCGAGCAATGCGAGATCGGTGTCGTGCGGGACAATGTCGTCGCCTACGTCGACAGCGTCCGCGTGTCGCAACCGCAGGGGCTCCAGTTCAATCCGGGCGAAGCGGCACCGCTCCACTGCACGTCGACCGGCAAGATCTACATGAGCCGATTGCCGGCGCGAGCGCGCGAGAAGCTGTGCCGCGCACTCACGCTCACCAAATACACCGAGACGACGATCGTCGACGTCGAAAGCCTGATGAAAGTCCTCGACGAGACGCGCAAACGCGGCTGGGCCAAGACCAACGAAGAGTACGTGCGAGGGGTCGTCGGCTGCGCCGTTCCCATCCTGTCTCCGGATCGCGAACTGATCGCGTGCCTCGGCGTCTCCGTTCCCGTGGCCCGCGTGAGCTTCGCCGAGCTGGATCGGTTCATCGCTCCGCTGCAGAAAGCCGCTGCGCTGCTGTCGGAGACCATCCTCCAGGCCGACGATGACGGCGCGAGCGAGGCATCAGAGACGTTCTAGTCCTGCCCGTTTGATTGTCCGCTTCCGGCCCCCGTCGGCGCCGCTCCGCGCCCACAGCAGCGCGAGCGGCCCCAGCGCGATGCCGGCGGCGAGGACGATGAACGCCAGCAGCCAGCCGGTCGCGCTCTGCGGGCCGCCGGCCGCGTCGAGCGCAGCGCCGGTCCCCCACGCGCCAACCGCTGACAGGCCGAAACCAACCGTCGAGTGCAAGGCGAGCGTCGCGCCGCGATGTTCGGATGCGGCGGCGGCCGACATGCCCGCGGTCAACGCGCCGGAATCGGCCGGCACGGTCAGGCCATAGAGGAGCAGCAGCAGTGCGAGCAGCCATGCCGGGGCCGTCGCATTGAGGCCAATGACCAGCGCGACGCAAGCCGACGCAATCATCACGATCGTGATCGCGCGATGGCGGCCGAATTTCAGCGCCGCCTCGTTGCCAAGGATGCTAGCGGGCATCGAGATCACCGCGAAGCAGAAGCTCAGCACAACGGGGCTCAACCACGCCGGCGCGCCCTGATGGGCAACGACGAACGTCCAGAACCCCACCAGCCAGGTGCGGATGCCATAGAGCTCGAAGCAGTGCGCACCATAGCCGAGGATGTATCCGAGCGCCTCGCGGTTGGCGAAGACGGGAGCAAAGTTCAGCAGACGCCCGGCTTTCGGCACGGGTCGCCGCGGGTCGATCAGGAGGCACGCGCCGACCATTGCGACCGGACCGAAGCCGGTCACGAGGAAAGCCGTCCGCCAACCCCACCTGTCGGCGATCAGTTGCGCCACCAGGAACGAGAGGCCGACACCCACCGAGAAGCTCGACGTGTACAGCGTGACGGCCCGCGAGGTGTCGCCCGCGGGAAGCCGGTCCGTCAGGGCTTTCAGGCCGGGCATGTAGGCGCCCGCAAATCCGAGCCCTGCAAGCGACCAGATCGCCGTGCCCGACCAGAACCCCTGCGCGAACATGCCGAACGCCGCGGTGGCGAGCCCGCTGACGATCGAGCCCCAGAGCAGGACCAGCCGCGCATCGATCCGGTCGGTCAGCGTCGTCAGCACCGGCACTGCGAGCATGTAGCCGAACGCATAGCCGCTTGCCATCAGGCCGCCTTCGGCCGCGGAAAGTCCCCACGCCGGCATCAGGTGCTGCGCCAGGTTCGCGGACAGCGTCACATGCGGCAGCAGGTTGCCGACCTGGCCGATGCACATCACCGCAATCAGAGACCGGCCGCTCAAGCTTCGAATTTTGCCCTCCATTGCGGGGAAGACAGCGCCGGGGTTGGCAGGGTGCCGAGCGCCGGTCCTTCGGCGAGCGGGTGCGGAGCGGAGTGCCTCATGAACAGCCACACCCCGAAGCGCCCGACGTCTTCGCGGTTTCGTCGGCGGCGCAGCAGGCCGACGAAACGTCCTTCGCCGGCCCGCCGCAGCATCCCGACGCGGCGGCAGCGGTCTCAAGGCCGCCGCGCGTACAGACGCCGGTCTCGGGCAGCACAAGCTCGACTCTCGCCGCGGCGCGCTTGTCGCCGGCGATATCGGCCACGATCGAGCGGACCTGCTCATAGCCCGTCATCATGAGGAAGGTCGGGGCCCTGCCATATGACTTCATGCCGGCCAGGTAGAAACCCGGCTCGTCATGCGCGAGCTCGCGGGCGCCGTGCGGGCGCACCGTGCCGCAGCTATGCTCGTTGGGATCGATCAGCGGCGCCAGCGCGACCGGTGCCTCGATGGCGGGATCGAGCCGCAGGCGCAGCTCGGACAGGAACGAAAAGTCGGGACGGAAACCGGTCGACACGATCAATTCGTCCGCGATCACGTGTCGCGCACCGCTCAAGGCGCCGGCGGCGATCTTGAGCCGGCCTTCGGAGTCCGAAAGGTGCGTGACGCCGAATTCGGTTTCGATCCTGATCTTCCCGGCGGCAACGAGCGCGGCGAAGGCGCTGCCGAGCTCGCCGCGCGCGGCCAGCTTGTCGTTGCGGCCGCCGCCGAAAGCCTTGGCGGGATCGGCGCCGCGCAAGAGCCAGACCGGTTGCGTACCCGGCACCTCGCCCGCGAGATGCACGAGATCGATCAGCGTACCCACGGCGGAATGGCCGGCGCCCAGGACGGCAACGGTCTTCCCGGCATATCTGGAACGAGCGGCGCCTCGCACATCCGGCATGCCGTAGGCGACGCGGCCGGCGCACTCGGGCTCGCCCATCGCCGGCAAACCGTTGCTCCCGGCCGGATTGGGGGAGAACCATGTGCCTGACGTATCGATCACGGCATCCGCGCGCAGCACCTCGGGGCCGCGGCCGTTCCGGTAGCGGATCTCGAACGGCGCCTGCTCGCGTCCCCTGGTCCTGGCCTTGTCGAAGCCGACACGGCTGATCGCCGAGACGCGGCTGGAGGTCCGGATCGCCTCACGCAGCGGCGTTCGCGTCGCAAGCGGCGTGAGATATCGATCGAGCAGCTCGCCGCCGGTCGGATAGGACTGAGGGTCCGGCGAATTCCATCCCGTCGGCGCGAGCAGACGCGCGGCGGCCTTGTCGATGTTGTACTCCCACGGTGAGAACAGCTGCACGTGCTGCCACTGGCGGATCGCATGTCCAGCCTCCGGCCCGGCCTCCAGCACGACGGGCGACATGCCCCGTGCGAGCACATGCGCGGCCGCAGCGAGGCCGACGGGCCCTGCCCCGACGATAGCTACCATCTTCCCATCACGCATCTTGTCATCCTATAATTCTAGAAATTTCGAATAACCGAGCCGAAAAAATCAGGCCGCCGTCCGGGCGCCCTTGCATCCGACTTCGTCCGCACAGCACTCCGCCGCGAGGAAATCGACCAGGCCCCGCATCAAGTCATAGTTCGCGTGACAGACCAGGGTCGTCGATTCGCGGACCTGGCTGATGAGTCCGACCGCGACCAGAGACTTGATGTGATGCGACAGCGTCGAGGCCGGGATCTTCAGCTTGTCCTGCAAGCGGCCGACGGGCATGCCCGACCGTCCGGCCCGGACCAGGGCCCGATAGATCTGAAGCCGTGTCCGGTTACCCAGGGCTTCCAGGCGCGCTGCTGCGTCGTCGATCTTCATGACGAGACAATGCACCGAGCCGCCGGCGCAGTCAACTATATTTCTAGAATATTGGAAATACAGTTGAGACCGCTCCGGCGGAGGCTGGCATCAACAGCACTTTCCGTTCTGCTGGATCGGCGGACAAGGGACCGATCCGTACGAACAAAAGACGCAGCAATCGCCGCTCTTGGGCTTGAGCCGGGCCCCGCACCCCTTGCAATCGTAGAAGAACTGGCAGGCGTCAGTCGGCATGGTCTCGGCTGACGCGTGATGACAGACCGGACACGTAATAACCGATTGCGTTTGCATTGCCGGCTTTCCTCGATCGCAAGACAAGACCCATTCTAGTCGTTTGGCACCAACGCGCCAACAAAGGTCGTGTTACTTTCGGAGCCCGACCTCCATCAGACCATAAAACTAGCATTATAGTTGTAATTCCCTAGGGCTTGCGGTATCGTAGAACCCATGAACCGGAAAATCGCTGCGCGCTGTCTGGCGGAACTAGGCAATTTGACGCGCCTGGACATATATCGGCTGCTGGTTCGAGCCGGGCCGCCCGGCCTTAGCATCACCGATATCCAGACCCGCCTCGACGTACCGGCCTCGACGCTCGCCTTTCATCTCCGCGGGCTGGTCACCGCTGGCCTCGTCGCACAGGAAAAAAACGGGCGCACGGTGATCTGCCGCGCTCGATACGATCGCATGGACGGAGTCATCGCGTTCTTGCGCGAGCATTGCTGCGAGGGATTTGCGAGTGACGCGCCGGCGGCGGCGACACGCCGGGCGAGTTGATCAGATGCGGATGGTGAGCCCCCGAACGTCGGCTCTCCATTATGGCTGGATCGTACTGGGCGCGGGCACATTCGGCTCGTTCATGACGCTGCCCGGCCAAACGGCAGGCGTTTCCGTTTTCTTCGACCCCATCACCGCCGATCTCGGAATCGCTCGCACATCAGCCTCAATCGCTTATGCAGTGGGGACGCTTGCGGGAATCCTGCCGGCACCCGTGATCGGTCGCTGGATCGACCGGCGCGGACCGCGCCTAACGGCGACCATCATCGCCGGTGGCCTCGCCCTGGCCTGCACGCTCATGGCGGCTGTTCAAACAGCAATGATGTTGCTCATCGGCTTCGCGCTGTTGCGCGGCGCTGCGATCGGCGGCCTCAGCCTCGTCAGTCAGCAGGTCGTCAATCTATGGTTCGTACGTCGGCGCGGGATTGCCGCTGCAGCAGCCAGTCTCGGACTCGCGGCCGGTTCCATGACCTTCCCGAAGCTGATCGATAGCCTGATCTCGCTCTACGGCTGGCGAGGCGCCTATCTCGCCCTCGCCGGACTTGTTGCACTCACCATTGTGCCGGTTGCGGCTGCCCTGTTTCGCGATCGGCCGGAGAAATACGGCCTCAGCACGGACGCCGGGCTGCCGCCGACTACGCAAGATCTACGGGAGGAGCCTTCGTTTACGCGCAAGCAGGCGCTCCGTACCGGCGTATTCTGGCTGCTGTGCGCGGCAGGCTTTCTCACCAATGCCATCGGCACCGCGCTCTTGCTCAATCACTTCTCAATCATGCGGACGGCCGGGATCGCACACAGCGATGCGCTGCTACTGCTGTCGCTTCTTGCCGGCGTTCAAGCCGTTGCGACCCTCGGAACAGGATTTCTGGTGGATCGCCATGAACCCCGGCACCTGGTTCCGCTCGCGATGTTCATGCTTGCGCTGGCGACGGCTCTTCCGGCGTTTAGCAGCGGCGTCGCCATCAGTGTGCTGTACGCGCTGAGTCTGGGAGGGGCGTACGGGTCGCAGCAAGCCATCAACGCCGCCGGCTATGCGCAGTATTTCGGCCGCGACCATCTCGGCGCAATCAGGGGGGCGTCGTTCGTCTTCGGCATTGCCGGCGCAGCGTTCGGCCCGCTACCTTTCGCGGCAAGCGTCGATTGGGCCGGAAGCTATGCGGCCGTCCTGATCGGCTGCTGCATGCTTTGCATTATCTGCGGCGCCGGAGCATTCGCCGTCAAACGACCGTTCTCGTCGGCGGAGTCGATGATGAACTGCAAGATGGGAGCAACGCCATGACAGGCGGAGAAACGACCATCGTGGCTGGCATCGAAATTCCTTCGACCGACGCCTTCTTTCTGGCGGTGGTCCTGGGGCTGCATATTCCCCTGGGCCTTGCGTGCGTTGCGATCGGCGCAATCGCGATGTTGAGTGAGAAGCGTCGCGGGCGTCATTCGAGACTTGGGACGACCTATTTCTGGTCACTGCTGGCGCTCGTCGCGTCCGCGACGTTACTGTCACTTATGCGCTGGGCCGAAAACCATCACTTGTTCGTACTCGGTGTGTTGTCATTCACTTGCGCCTGGATCGGGCGCACCGCGCTCCGGCGCCGCTGGTGGTATTGGGTCAGGCTGCATATAGCTGGGATGGGCCTGTCGTACATACTGGTGCTGGTTGCTTTCTACGTAGACAATGGAAGGCAGCTTCCGCTTTGGAAGGACCTGCCCCATTTCATGTACTGGCTGATACCGCTGGCCGTTGGTATTCCGCTTATCGTTCGCGCGCTTCTTTGGCCGCCGTTGGCACCCGCCCGCCATGATTTCCACTTGATGCGGTAATTTGCGATGCGCGCCAATCGATGCCCTCAAGCCAATGCGGCCGAATAGCTCCTTCCGACGCTTGACGGGCCCTCCGGATTTCGGATTGACGAGCATCTAATAATTCCATAAATCTGGATATATGGAAGCTGAAGAAGCCGTTCTCGCCCTCGCGGCGCTGTCCCAATCGACCCGTCTGGAGGCCTTCCGGACGTTGGTCAAACATGAGCCCGATGGCCTTGCGGCAGGCGACCTCGCGCGCCAGCTGGAAGTGCCGCCCAACACGCTTTCGGCCCATCTGTCGATCTTGACGCGCGCGCGCCTCGTGACCTCCGAGCGGCGCAGCCGTTCGATCGTCTATCGCGCCAACCTCGCCGAGTTTCGCGACGTCGCGGTTTTCCTGCTTCGGGATTGCTGCGGCGGGCGACCGGAAGTTTGCGAGCCGGTCGTCGACAGCCTCCAAGCCTGCTGCTCTCCAAAGCGAAAGGGGCGTATCCGTGCCTGATCAAATCTACAATGTCCTGTTCATGTGTACCGGCAATTCAGCACGCTCGATCCTCGCCGAGTCGATCCTCCGCAAGGACGGAGCTAACCGCTTTCAATCCTTCTCCGCCGGCAGCACGCCGAAAGGTGCAGTTCACCCGCTGGCACTGCGCACGCTCGAGAGCATGGACTATCCTGCCGACGGGATGCGATCGAAAAGCTGGCTGGAGTTCGCTGCGCCCGACGCGCCGGTGATGGATTTCGTGTTCACCGTTTGTGACAATGCCGCCGGCGAGTCCTGCTCGATCTGGCCGGGACAGCCGATGACCGCGCACTGGGGTATCGAGGATCCGGCCGCGGCAGACGGCACGGAGTTGCAGAGGCAGGCGGCGTTCGTCACCGCGTTCCGCTATCTCAAGAACCGGATCGACACCTTCGTGAATCTTCCACTGAGGAGCATCGACAAGCTCTCGCTCGGCACCAGGCTGCGCGAGATCGGCCGCGCCGATGGTGCGAGCCATTCAACGCCGAAGGCAGGCTGATGGGACTGTTCGAACGATACCTGACCCTCTGGGTCGCGCTCTGCATCGTTGCCGGCGTGGCGCTGGGACATATCATGCCCAGCTTCTTCGGTGCGGTCGCGACCGCCGAGATTGCCAAGGTCAATTTGCCGGTCGCGGTGCTGATCTGGCTGATGATCGTGCCGATGTTGCTGAAGATCGACTTCGGCTCGCTGGGCCAGGTCCGTGAGCATTGGCGCGGCGTCGGCGTCACCCTTTTCATCAACTGGGCTGTCAAGCCATTCTCGATGGCGCTGCTCGGCTCGTTCTTCATCGGCCATGTGTTCGCACCCATGCTGCCGGCGGGCCAGATCCCGTCCTACATCGCGGGCCTGATCCTGCTGGCCGCCGCGCCCTGCACCGCGATGGTGTTCGTATGGTCCAATTTGTGCGAGGGGGAGCCGCACTATACGCTGAGCCAGGTCGCGCTCAACGACGTGATCATGGTTTTCCTGTTTGCACCGCTGGTCGGACTGCTGCTCGGGGTCGCCTCCATCAGCGTTCCCTGGGGCACGCTGCTGCTCTCGGTTTTGCTCTACATCGTGGTCCCCGTGATCGTCGCGCAAGCGTGGCGAAGGGTGCTGCTGCAAAAGGGCGGCGATGCCTTCGCCCGCAGCCTGCGGACGCTGCAGCCTCTTTCGCTCGCCGCGCTTCTGGCGACATTGGTTTTGCTGTTCGGCTTTCAGGGAGAACAGATCGTCAGGCAGCCCGGCGTCATCGCGATCCTCGCCGTCCCGATCCTCGTTCAGGTCTATTTCAATGCGGGCCTGGCCTATTGGCTCAGCCGGCGGTTCGGCGTGGCCTGGTGCGTTGCCGCTCCAGCCGCCCTCATCGGCGCGAGCAATTTCTTCGAACTGGCGGTCGCTGCCGCGATCAGCCTGTTCGGCCTCGACTCCGGCGCGGCGCTTGCGACCGTCGTCGGCGTCCTTGTCGAGGTCCCGGTGATGCTGTCCGTCGTCCGCATCGTGAAGGCGACCAGAGGCTGGTACGAAGCCGGTGCCGGCAAGGTCTCCACGCCGGCGGAGGCCCGCCAGTGACGTCGCCATAAGCCGCCAACCGCGCGCAACACAACGATCACGAGCCAGACCCCGGTCCCAATCGCGGAGACATTCCGATGAGCGTCACGATCTATCACAACCCGGATTGCGGAACCTCGCGCAACACGCTCGCGATGATCCGGCAGAGCGGTGCCGAGCCCACCGTTATTGAATACCTCAAGACCCCACCATCGCGCGAAACGCTCAAGCAACTTATCGCAGCGATGGGAATATCGGTCCGCGCATTGCTGCGCGAGAAGGGGACGCCGTACAAGGAGCTCGGCCTTTCCGACCCCAAATGGACGGACGATGAACTGCTCGACGCGATGATGGCACATCCCATTCTGATCAATCGTCCGATCGTGGTGACGGCGAAGGGCACGCGACTGTGCCGGCCCTCCGAAGCCGTCGTCGACCTCCTGGACAATCCCCTCGGCCGGTTTGTGAAGGAGGACGGCGAGGTGATCGAAGCCAGGTAGGCACGAACGAAGAACGCATTTTGCCCCGACGGCCCGATCAGAGACCGATACAGATCGGACATCAGTTCTTCGTACTCGCCGTCTTGTCGAGCGCGGCACGCACGCCATTGGCGAGCTTGATCGCGTCGTCGTTCGCCCAGAAGTGCATGAAGAAAAGACGCGGCTGCTCGTCCAGCATGTGGCTATGAAGCGCCGTTACGGAGATGCCATGGGACCGGAGCGCCATGATCACGGGATTCACCTCGTCGCCGATCAGCACGAAGTCGCCGGTGATGGCCGCCCTGCCGCCGCCGGTCGGCTGGAAGTTGACACCGGTCGCAACGCCCATGGGCCCGACGGGACTTAGCTGCATTCCGTGCTCGGTGATCGGATCGCGGCGGGGAACGTTGAACTGATAGACGCCGCCGTTGGCCTGCCCCTTGACGCCGATGATCTGATCGAGCTTAGCCGTGTCGAGATCAATGGCAGGCGGCGGGACCGCCGGAGCCGGCGCCGACATAGGCGTCTTGCTCTCGGCAAGCGCGGTCCTGATGGCGGTCGCGATCTTGAGCGGATCACCGTGCCCGGCCACATGCATGTAGAATGTCGCCGGGACCGCGCCGAGCAGATGGTTGTGAACAGCCGTAATCTCCAACCCGCTCTCGATCATCTTCTGCATGACCGGGTTGATTTCCGATTCGAGCAGCACCAGATCGCCCATTGCCATGACGGCGCCATGCGCGGGCTTGAACGCGACCCAGCCGCCCAGCGCCAGCGAAGGCTTGATGGTGACGCCGTCGAGCGTCACCGTGAGGTCGGTGCGGGGAAAGCCATAACGATGCACGTCGCCGGCGACGGCCGGCTTTCGGCCCAGCGCATCATCGACCTTCTGCCAGTCGACATCCTGCGCGTGAGCGGTCGCGATGAAGCATGCGCCGATGCCCATCAGCGGCAGAATTGCACTTCGCATTGATCTGCTCCCTCGAGCGAAATCCGGTTTCCGGAGTTCAGTTCTGCTCTTTGATCTGGCCGGCACCGTCGATAAGGAGCCGCACCGGCTTGCCGTTCTTGACCGCCTTGGCGGTCGTCCCCTCCGCCGTCGACTTGATCTCGCTGACCTGCGTGTAGCCAGCCGCCTGGATCCTGGCGATCAACTCGTCTTGAGTCAGCGCGCGTGCGGTCGGCACGCCAGCCGCGATTGCAAGAAACAGGAAGGCGAGAAGGATTGTCCATGTTCGCATGGTCGTTCTCCCGGTCATGTCCCGCCCCAGGTGAAGTCCGCTTTTGCGACGCTGCCCTTCCAAATGGCGCAGATCGAGAGGTCACGCCCCTGACGCAGGTCCGCCGGGACGCCCTTGTCGGTATGCGCGCCGACAGGCTCCGGCGCGCCGCGCTGGAGCGATGAGCCGAAACGATCTGTCGGATGAATTCGGAGTGTGGGGTGACATGCTGCGCCCTTGGTGACGATCAGGACGCGATTCTTGGGCATGACGCCTCACGGGGAGATCGCACATCCCCGTTGCCTGAAATAGAAAACCCGGAACGCCGAGCTGTCAACCTGCGCGTCGCGCGAAAGCACCGGGTAGGCCCCGGGTGGAACCGCGCGACCGTCTTGAAAGCCGAGGCCGATCTCACGTAAGGTCGTCCGCATGGGGGCAATGCAGACCCCCCATGAGACTTCGGTCCAAGCTCTGCGCAGCACGCACTTCGTGGAGCTTGCGCATGGATACCGAACAACACTTTCCTCTCCGATCCACCGTTGCCATCCTCTCACGCGGCGATGCCGCCGCGCGGGCGGATGCCACACCGCAGAACAGCCGCTTCGTCCGCGTCTTCGAGGCACTCGCCGCCGCCGGCATCGAAGCCCGGCCCGTCATCTACGACGAAACCTTTGCCGACGCCGTCCGCGATCAATTGCTTGCGGTCGACGGCGTGCTCGTCTGGGTCGACCCGATCCATCAAGGCAAGACACGCGCTGACCTCGATCCCCTGCTCCGCGACGTCGCGGCGCGAGGGCCATGGGTGAGCGCGCACCCGGACGTCATCCTGAAGATGGGCGTCAAGGAGGTCCTCTACAGAACACGCCACCTGGGCTGGGGCGCCGACACGCATCGCTACGACACGGCCGCAAGCTTCCGCGCGGAGTTTCCGTCGCGCCTTCAGACCGACGGACCGCGCGTGCTGAAACAAAACCGCGGCAATGGAGGCCAGGGCGTCTGGAAAGTGGAGGCCATTGCAGAGGCGAGCGCCATGGTTCGCGTGCTCCATGCAACGCGCGGCAGCCTGCCTGAGGACATGTCGCTCGATGCCTTCATTGCCCGGTGCGACTCCTATTTCGGCTGGGGCGGCTGCATCATCGATCAGGCATTTCAACCGCGCCTGCCCGACGGGATGATCCGCTGCTACATGAGCGGCTCCAAGGTCGCGGGCTTTGGCCAGCAACGGATCAAGGCCTTGATCCCGCCGCCGCCGGAAGGCCCCGATGCAGCGGAGGCGCAACCCGGCCCGCGCATCATGCACGGACCCGATGCTCCACCGTTCCAGGCGCTGCGAAGATCGATGGAGAACGAATGGACGCCGCAGATGATGGACACGCTCGGCATCGATGAATCCTCGCTGCCGGTGATCTGGGACGCGGACTTTCTCTACGGACCTCGCAACGCGGCAGGCGCCGACACATACGTCCTGTGCGAGATCAACGCGAGTTCCTGTTTTGCGATTCCCGACGAGGCACCTGCGGCGATTGCGCGGACGGTGAAGCACCGTCTGCTGACAACCCAGGAGGCCGGCTCCGGCAGATAGGAGAAGACGGCATCTGACGGAGGCCGCAGCAGCGGCGCTGCGGCCTCCCCTGGATCAGATCTTCGGGATCTTCGCCCGCTCGACCACGCCCGACCATTTGGTGATCTCGGTTTCGATCAGCGCCTTCATCTCCGCCGGCGAGCTGCCACGGACCTCGCCGCCGACGGCCGTCTCCAGACGTTGCCTGAGGTCTGGGTCCTTGAGCGCATCGAGCGTCGCTGCATTGAGCGCGGCGATGATGGCGGGCGGCGTTCCCTTCGGGGCCAGCAGGCCCGCCCAGGTGCGCACGTCGTATCCCTTGATGCCGGCCTCCTGAACCGTCGGGACATCAGGCAATAGCGCAGTCCGCGTCGGCGAGGTCACCGCAAGGCCGCGGATCGCGCCGCTCTGGATCTGCGGCGCGAGCAGGACCGGCGTGCCGACGATGACCGGAACCTCTCCGCCGAGAAGCGCGGTGACGGACTGCGAATCGCCGCGATACGGCACATGCACGATCTCGATGCCGGCCGTTGCGTTCAGCAGCTCGCCCGCAAGGTGATGCGTGCTGCCGAAACCGACCGAACCGAAGCTGAGCGAGCCGGGCTTCTCCTTCGCCATGGCGACGAGCTCGCCCAGCGACTTCGCCGGGTAGTCACTGCGCACAGCAATGACGAGCGCGTAATAGACCAGCGTCGAGATCATCTCGAAACTGTCCGCGGGCTGGTAGGCGAGGCTCTTGTAGGTCGCCGCGGAAATCGCGTGGGCGCCGGTGACGAGCCCGAGCGTGTAGCCGTCAGGCGCCGCCTTGGCGACGGCATCCGCCGCGAGGTTGCCGCCGGCGCCCGGTTTGGCCTCGACGATGATCGGCTGCCCGAGCCGCTTCGCGAGCCCGTCGGCGATGATGCGCGACAGCGTGTCGGCCGCGCCGCCTGCGGCAAATCCGTGCAGCAGGCGGATCGGGCGCGACGGATAATTGTCCGCAAGTGCCACTGTGCCGGCGGCGAGAAACCCGCCAAGCAGAAACGTTGCCGCAGCAAGCCGTCTCATCCATCGCATGGATGCGTTCTCCCTTTTTTGACCGTTCTATCGTTGGCCGCAGCGAAGGCGGCGTTCTCCGGGCCGGGCTGCCCAACGGGCGAACCCGGCGCATTCAGGCGATGGCGGCATGCTCCGAACGGGCGCACGGGCGAAGTTCGGCGTGTGATGTCATTGTGCCGTCCATCCCCTCATGGCGTCATGATGATCTTGCCGAGCGCCGAGCCCTGCTCGAGCAGCGCGTGGGCCTGCCTGACCTGGTCCAGCTTCAGGACCGCCGAGACGGCCGGCTTGATGGCATTGCGGCTCAGGGCCTCGATCACGCTGCGCATCAGGGCGCGGCGGCCGTCGCGATCGTGGTCGTAGATGTGGAAGGAGAAGCAGCGCACGGCGGGACAGATGTCGAGGTGATTGCGCATCGCCGCCATCAGGTTCTCTTCCGGAAGGCCCGCGAAGGCGTTGTAGGAGAGCAGCGTCCCCCATTTGCCGAGCGCGCCGAGATAGGCGGTGAACTCCGGCCCGCAGACGTGATCGAGCACGAGGCCGACGCCCTCGCCGTTGGTCAGCTCGCGGGTTCGCACCACGACATCCTCGCGGCGGTAGAAGATAATGTGATCGGCACCGTTCGCCTTCGCGAACTCCGCCTTCTCTTCGGTCGAGACCGTGCCGATCACGGTCATCTGCGCGAGCTTGGCGAGCTGCACCAGCGCGGTGCCGACGCCGCCGGCCGCGCCGATCACCAGCACGCTTGTCGGCGCGCGTGGGTGGCGGCATTCGTGCAGGAGTGCGTAGGCGACCTGATAGTTCGACAGGCACACTGCGGCTTGCAGATCGACATTGTCGGGCAATGCGTGAACAGCGTCCGCGGGGGCAACCACGTAGTCGGCGTAGCAGCCGCCACGTTGCGACAGGTCGCGCGCGCTCAGCAGCACCTTCTGGCCGACGGCAAGCCCCTCCACGCCGGGCCCGAGCGCGGAAATGCGGCCCGCGACGTCATTGCCGGGATTGGCCGGCAGCGGCGGCATCCATTTGTAGACGCCGCGCCGGATCAGCGCGTCGGGCTGCCCGACCCCGAACGCCTCGGCCCGGATCTGCACCTGCCCGGCGCCCGGCACGGGCACCGGGAGCTCGACCAATTCGAGTGCATCCGGCCCACCCGGCTGACGCACCAGCACCGCCCTCATGATTTCGCCCCGCCTCCCCAAACTGTATTTTCGAAAATAATACTGTTTACGAAAATTATTGCAAGGCGGTCGTCGCGCGAAGATCTCTCCTGAAGCGGAATTGGCCGGCTACCATTGGAAGGACGAAGATAGGAAATCGCCGTGATCCCGACGCGCGGCGGCTGGCGTCCCGGTCATTTTCGAAAATAACACGCCAGCCGGAAAAAGCCGGCGCGCCGTTCGGGCTTGCGAGGGCGGCCGGCGGCCGCCTCTCGCGCGCGCATCAGGGGGACCTAAGACGTCCGACATCTGCGCGCATGAAGCGTTGACGGGTCCGGCGCGCACTCAGTGCGTCCCGCACCGGCAGTTCTCGTAATCGACGGGATCGTGGCTGTTGACGATCCTCACGCGGCCGCCGTGGGAGAGCTTCAGCGCGCGCAGCCGCGCCTGGTTGGCGATCCGCTGCGTGCGGTCCATGTCGGCGCGGCGCTGGAAATAGCCGAGCACCAGCGGCATGCGCGGGGATGCCGCGAGCTGGCCGTGATGGAAATAGCTGTCGCCGGCATGCAGCAGCCATGTGTCGCCTGATCGGACCGCGATGCCGCAATGGCCGAGCGTATGGCCGGCGAGCGGGATCATCAGGATGTCCGCCTCCTTGTCGCCGAGCGCGCGCACGCCCTTGAAGCCGAACCAGTCTTCGCCGGCCTCGCCATAGAATGTCCAGCTCGGACCATGGCTCCACTGCCCGGTGACATAGCGCCCTTCCGGCGGCGCCGGCCTGCTCTGCACCGCCATGTCGTATTCGGCGCGATGGACGTGGATCGCGGCATGGGGAAAGTCGGGCACGCCGCCGGCGTGATCGCGATCGAGATGCGTCAGCAGCACGTGGCGCACGTCTTTGGGCGAATAGCCGAGCGCCTTCACCTGCTCGAGCGCCGTCTCGGACGGATCGAGCCTTGGCGCGGTCTGGCGCAGCCATCGCCGTCCGAGCCGGTCAGGGGCTGCGATATCGCCAAGCCCGATGCCGGTATCGACCAGGGCAAGCCCGTCACCCGTTTCGACCAGCAGGCAGTGGCAGACCATGCGGGCACGCTGGAACAGGCCGCCGGTGCCGTTCACCAGGCGGCGGCCCATCGGGCACATCGTCCCGGTGTTGAGATGGTGGATTTTCATGGAGGACCTCGCCCGTTGTGAACAGGGCGTTCTTGTCATCGTCCGATCCATAGGTAAAATATTGAATATTGATCATATCTCTAGGCAGATCCTATGGAAATCCGCGAGCTTCGCTACTTCGCCGCCGTCTATCGCGCGCGCAACCTGACCGCCGCGGCGCGGGCCTGCTTCGTGTCGCAGCCGTCGATCTCGACCGCGATCACCAATCTAGAAGCCGAGCTCGGCACCACGCTTTTCATCCGGCACAAGAAGGGCGTCGCGCCCACCGCCTCGGCCGAGCAGTTTCACGCACTGGCCCGCCGCATCATCGACGAGGCGGACGCCGCGCGCGGCCTGTTCAGGAAGCCGGCGACCAGGACGACGGTCACGCTCGGCCTGATGCGCACGCTCGACGTGCCCCGAACGATCGCGCTGCTGAAGCCGCTGACGGCGCGCAGCGACATCGCGCTGCGCCTCGTCGGCAGCGACGAGCGCGCCGATGCGCGGATCATCTCGAAGACCATGCTGCGCGCTGACGAGCATTTCGTCGCGCTGTGGAGCGAGCGCTATGTCGCCGCGCTGCCGCCGTCGCATCCGCTGACGCTGAAGGAGAAGCTCCGTGCCGCCGATCTCGCCGGCGCTGCCATGATCGACCGCTGCCATTGCGAGCAAAGCCAGTTCTTCGGCCGCGCCGCGCAGCGGCGCCAGACCGCGGCGATCGCGCAATCGGAAGACTGGGCCATGGCGCTGGTCGCCGCCGGCGTCGGCATCGCCATCGTTCCCGAGGGCGTGGCGCGCTGCAATCCAGACGTCGCGGTGCGCGAGATCGAGGTCAAGGTCAAGCGCGAAGTCGGCCTCGCCTACCGCGCATCAGTGCCGCTGGCGGATGCGCTGAGGGATCTTGTCGGGAAGCTTCAGAAGCAACGCAAGCCCGATCGGACTGCGCGCCAGCGCAGTGCGCGCAAAACGCTCAGCCCTTCGAGATGACCGCGCGGCCGTAGGGCGGCTGCGCTTGGACCGGCGGGTTGGCGGTCTGGGCCGCGAGCTCGCCGATCAGGCGGTCGGCGTCGGCGGCCATGCCGTCGGGCGCCTGGATCACCAGGCGCTCCAACGCCCAGCGATAGGAGGAGACGCGCTGCTCCAGGCACTGCTGCACCCACTGGATGATCAGCGAGTTCTCCTGCATGCGCGCGACCGCGTCGTCTCTCTCCCTCGGAGAGAGGCCGGAGACGCGCGCCATGCTGGCATCGCGCTTCCTGTCGAGGTCGATGACCTTGATCGCGGAGGCGAAGAACGGCTCGAAGCGGGTGGTGTCGTTGCGCACGTCCTCGATCAGCTGCGCATAGCGCGAGGAGTGCGAGCGGTGCGGCTCGTCGATCAGCGTGCGCCCGTACATGGTGCGGTCGAACACGACCTTCTGCCGCCACGGTGACGGCAAGGCCTTGTAGTCGCCGAACACGCTCTTCCATGCGGGGCGCGACAGCGGCGGCTCGATCAGGGGATAGGCGAGGTCGCGAAGCTGGCGCTCCTCGTCGGTGAGCTGGAATTGCGACGGTCTCAACCCGACGCTGCCGGTGGCCTCGGTGCCGAGCCAGCGATGCATGTCGTCGCTGCGCATATCGGCGCGGGTGCGGCCGAAATCGCCGCCGCTACAGGCCCCGAGCGTGGCGCCGAGCAGCGCGAGCAGGACGGCCGATACGAAGGGCCGGATCTTGTGGATGGTGTCCGGCATTGCAAAAGCCGGATCTAGCGGCGACGACGACGGCGCCCCGGCGCTGTGCCCGCTTCCGGCCCACGATCGCCGCTGGTTTCGTCCGCCTCGCGCTCGATGCGGATCACGGGAAGGATCAGAATCGTCCCCATGTCCGCGCGCGGTGCGACGTCCCCCGACGAGCCTACCCGGCGACCGGCCGGAAATTCGATGATGGTCCCCATGTCAGCTCTCTTCAATTGCCGCGCGACCGAATGCGCCCCTGCAACATGCGGATCATTAAGATCAGCTCATGGTTAACGGGGTGTAAAGATGTGCTCTGGACCGTAACCGCACGGAACCCGCCGCGCCGTCCCGTTGCGGCACGACAATGCCTTGAATTGCGGGGGCGGCTTCACGCCTCGTTTTCCTTAACGAGGCTTTAAAAGAACCTGCGCTAGGCTCACTCGCAAGTCTCTTTTCCGAGTTGCGTACGCCTCCATGACCAAGTCGCTGTTTCCCGGATTCGACGGGCTGATGACCCTCTCCCGTCGCGAAGGCGTCGATGTTCGCCCGACGCTGCTGCGCGTGCTGACCGACCTCTATGTCCAGACGCGCGTCCACAGCGAGGACGAACAGCGGCAATTCGTCGAACTCGCCACGCGACTGATCGACCAGGTCGACGATGCGACGCGCGCCGCCGTCAAGGCGCGGCTTGCGGTCTATCCGCAGACGCCCGTCCCTATCCTGCAGAAGCTCGGGCTGGTCGCCGCCCAGGAAGGCCGCAGGGTTCCGCTCGCGCGCGAAATCGCGGCGCCCCCGCCCGCGCCCTCCCCGGTCCGCGCGCCGACCGAGGCCGAGCAGCGTATGGCCTCGAACATGGCGATGCAGCCGACGGACGCCGCCGAAATCCACGACATGTTCTTTCACGCCGATGCGTCCCAGCGCGCGCTGATCCTGCACAATCTGGAGCAGACGCCGCTGAAGGCCGCGCCGCGGATTCCGACCGTGCGCGCCAAGCGCGCGATCCAGATCCTGGAGATGGCGGCGATCGCGGGCGACGTCGAGAATTTCACCTACGAGCTCGGCGACAGCCTGATCCTGCCCTCGCGCGTCGCGGCCCAGATCGTCGACGATCCCGGCGGCGAAGCGCTCGCGGTCGCCGCGCGCGCGCTCGACATGCCGAGCCCGAACTTCCAGCGCATCCTCTTGTTCTTCAAGCCGGAGATCGGCAACTCCGTGAACAACGTGTACCGGCTGTCGCGGCTCTACGATCGCCTCGGCGAGCGCTCCGCGCTGGTGATGCTGGCCGCCTGGCGCGGCTCCGCGCTCGCGGTGACGCGGGCAAAGTATCAGTCGTCGCTGCACGATGGCGAACGCCAGCGTGCGCGTGCGGGCGCAAGCCAGACGCGGCCCGGCGTGCAGCCCGGCTCCAGCCCAACGGTGCGGACCGGCACCGGCGGGTCGTCGGATCACTAGTCAGGTCTTCGCCAATTCCAGGAAGTGCCGCCCGGCGCGGTCTTCGGTCTCGACGATCCAGGCATCCGAATCGAAGCGGATTTCCCTGGTCAGCCGTTCCTCGACGGCGGGCTCCGGCAGCGGCTGCGGTGCAACCGGCACGAAGAAGCGGTCGACGGGCCGGCCGTCGTCATAGACGGTCTGCGGCGCCGGCACGTAGAGCATCGCATTGCCGTCGAGCAGCGACACCTTCACGAACACCGCGCCCGCCTCCTCGGCGCCGCGACGGCGCACCGCCCCGAACACGCCCTCGCTCTGGCACCGGCGCAAATAGGCCGCGACCCATATGTTGGATTTCAAACGCATGAATCGGACGATAGGCCAGTACGATGCGTCCCGCCAGTCTCGGCGCGCGCTCGCTACGCCTTGCCTGCACCCTGTCCGCCGCCGATCTGGCGTGCGACGAGATATGACAGCGGCATCGCAAGCGCAAACCCGATGGCCGCGGCATAGGGGATGTTCTTGATCGCCTCCGCGGCAAGGCTCGGCACCATCAGCACCACGATCAGGCTGACGCCCGCCAGCACGGTACCCAGCATGATCCAGACGAGAATCGAGACCTTGAACATGATGACCTCTCTTCCTTGATGAGGATGAGCGATCATCTTCCCTGACGCCGCCGACAGTCATTGATCCCGGACAAATCACGCCGGCGCAGGGCTGGCATCCCCTTGCGGATCACGCGCGGCCAATTGATCCGCGTCAATGACGACGACAAATGTCGCTATTCGACGGGATGGCCGATCGCGGCGGCGAGCTCGCGCAGCAGGCGATCGGACACCTGGCCGGTGACCTGCATCTTGTGCTCGCGCTCGAATTTCTGGATCGCGGACTGGGTCTCGCCGCTCATCGCGCCCGTGACCTTCAAATTGCCGTAGCCGTATTCGGACAGCGCGCGCTGCACGCCGGCGATACGCCGTACGGCCGGGCTCTGCTGCGCCGGGATCGGGGCCGGCGGACGCGCGACAGCAATGGACGGCGACGTCGAGGTCGTCGCCTTGACCAGATTTGTCATGGGATCGCTGGCCGAGCGCGGCGTCGATGCGGTCGCCTCGACCGGCTTCTCCGGCGCCCTCTCGGCAACTCTCTCGACAGGCTTGGGCTCGACAGGCCGGGGCTCTACGGACTTGGGCTCGGCGCGGAACTCCGTCGCTCTCGGCTCGAGCGGCGAAGTATCGGCGCCGACGGGGCGCGGACGCGGCAAGGGGTTCGACAGCGGCACGGACGACGGCGCGGGAAGGTTGATCACGGTGCCGAACATCGGTGCCGGATGCCTTCCGGTCTGGAGGAACAGCGCATTGGCAACGATCGCGCTGATGGCGGCAACGGCGACGAGGCCGGCCAGCGTATCCTTGGGACTGTGCAGCAGCACGCGCATCACGAGGTTGCGCTCGGTCTCGATGTCGACAGCCGCAGCCTTGGCGCCACGACGGCGCGGTGCAGCTTCGCCCTTTGCAGACTTCTTAGGCACTTTTCTTCACCAGAGCAGGTTGGTCCTGAAGTTGGTCGTGATGTTGGTCGTGATGTTCCTGGCGCGGCACCGGCGTCAAAGTCGCGATCTTGCTCTCGGCCGGCATTCTATCGGCAGGTTTGGCTTGCGGCGACGTGTAAACCAGCGGCAGCTTGACGGTGACGGCGGTGCCCTCGCCGAGCCTGCTTTGTACCGTCAAATCGCCGAGATGCAACGCCACAAGACTCTTCACGATCGAAAGTCCGAGTCCGGTGCCTTCGTGACGGCGCTGATAGGTCTTGCCGGCCTGGAAGAACGGCGCACCGATACGCTTGAGGTCGTCGGGCGCGATGCCAACGCCGGTATCGCTGATACGCAGCGTGAGGTGCGACCCCGACACCGCGGCTGATACGGAGACCTGGCCGCCGCGCTCGGTGAACTTGATGGCGTTGGCGACGAGGTTGAGCACGATCTGCTTGAAGGCTCTGGGATCGCCGGTCATGACAGGCAGGTCCTGCGGCGCGTCGGTGATGAGGTCGATGCCGTTCTCCCGCGCCTTCAGCGCCAGCAGATTGCAGCAATGCATCAGCGAGGCGCGCGGCGCGAACGGCTCCGACGCAATCTCGAAATTGCCCGATTCCATCTTGGACATGTCGAGGATGCCGTTGACGACCGACAGCAAATGCTGGCCGGAATCGTTGATCAGTTGGGCATATTCCTTGCGCTGGGCCGCACCCAGCATCAGGGCCTGCTCCTGCGCGATCATGTCGGAGAAGCCGATGATGGCGTTGAGCGGCGTGCGCAGCTCGTGGCTCATGGTGGCGAGGAAGCGCGTCTTGGCGGCGTCGGCCGCTTCGGCGGCGCTGCGGGCCTGATCGAGCGCCTGCTCGGAGAGCTTGCGATCGGTGATGTCGCGCATCACGGCGACGACTTCCGTCTCGCGTGCGACATCACGGTCAATATCCTGGCGGCCGAGATCCTGGTCGAGCGGCCGGCAGCGCATCTCGACCCAGATGAAGTCAACCTGGCCGCGCTCCGAGCCGGTCGGCTCCCGCCGCAGCCGGAACTCGACGCTGCGCACATTACCGCGCGCGGCATCGGACAAAGCGGTGAGATAGGCCGGCCGGTCGGCGACATGGACGCGATCGAACAGACCGTGGCCGTGCAGCTGCGCGACGGGCATTCCGAGCATGGCCTCGGCGGCCGGCGAGATGAACTGCACCGCGCCGTTGCGCCGATGCCGCGAGATGACGTCGCTCATGTTGCGCGCAAGCAGGCGATAACGCTCCTCCTCACGCGACAGCAGCGCAACGCCGGTGCGTGCGAGCGACTCCGCGCCGAAAGCGAGGCCTGCAGCATAGAGGGTGGCCGAGGCGACGCCGAACGCCATCAGCAGGCTACGCTCCGCGGCACCCGGCGCGTCCAGCGGCAGCCAGCCGAGCTGGCCGACGAAAATCAGTATCCCCGCGCAGGAGAGCGCGAGCAGCGAGGCAAAGGCGGCGACGCGGCGCGAGGCCGACAGCGCAGCCTCGAGGGGAACGACGATCAGCCACACCGCGGCGAATGATTCGATGCCGCCGGTCGTGATTGCGACCGCCATGATCAGGCCGGCGAGCGCCAGCGACGACAGCACATGCGCGCCTTCGTAGCGGCCGGTGCGCGACAGGAACCAGGACAACATGATCGGCGCGATCAGCCAGGCAAAGGCCGCGACCTCGACCGCGCTCGGCGCGCCACGCATGGCGAGATAGATCGGGAATGCGGCAAATGCTGCCAGGCTGCCGAGCAGGCGCGGCGCCATGAAGGCACGATGGCGCGCTCGCGTCAGCGCGTCGTAACGCGCGGAGGGATGCAGCAGCGCATCGAGACAATCGCGGATGATACTCAAAACTGTCACGGGTCTCGCGCTTCGGCTCATTCGTCGGAGAGACGCGCCGGAACGCCTCCTTGTCGTTGAGCCACCGTGTCAGAGCGACCTTAAACGAGTGCTAAGGCGGCACGGCCCGGCGCCGGACAGCGTGTCATCGCGGAGCTTTTTAGACGATTTGACGACGTCTTCGGCGAGGATGGTGAACACAGGGTTTCACCCCGGCCGGCATGGTTTCGAATTAGTAGATGCGGAAGACCGCAAGATCACGGGGGCTCGGCATCAATGGAAAATTTACGAGGCCGCCATTTTCGAAGTTTTTTGCGTAAAAATTCCGCGAATTAAGCTCAAGGCAATCACTTGCGATTTATCGAGAGTTGCTAGGTCCGACGCGCTCTGCGGAAATCGCCGCGGCGGGATCTAACATACAGGTCGATAAGATGCGCTTTCTGCTCCGCATCACATTCTGGCTCGGGCTGGTGCTGGTGCTCCTGCCGCGAGACAAGACGCCCGAATCGGAGAAGCTGCCGCAGATCGGCGCCGCCGACGCGGTGCAGGCTGCGACCGCGGCCGTCTCCGACATGACCCAGTTCTGCAAGCGCCAGCCGGCGGCCTGCGAGGTCGGCGGACAGGCCGCGTCGATCATTGGCCAGCGCGCCCAGGACGGCGCGAAGAAGATCTATCAGATCATCAACGACAAGAAAGAGCAGATCACCAACGAGAAGAACGAGAAGAGCGACAAGAAGGCGCCCGACCACACCGGCTCGATCACGCTGGCCGGCGAAGGCGACACCGCTGCGAGCGAGGCGCCGCGCGACACCCTGACCCAGGACGACCTCGCGCTGGAATGGCGCGGACCGGGGCTCGCGAATTAGCCCCCAAACCCTATCGATTTCACGGCTTCGCGTCCTTATATTGGGCTGAACGGGAACGATAGGCCAGCATGACGACGATCGACGAAATCAGGGACAATTTCGAGATTCTGGACGAGTGGGACGACCGCTACCGGTACGTCATCGAGCTTGGCCGCACCCTGGAACCGATGCCCGAGGCCGAGCATTCGGCCGCCAACAAGGTGAATGGCTGCGTCAGCCAGGTCTGGCTCCAGAAGCTGGTCGAGCGCGATGGCGGCGCGCCGATCCTGAAATATCGCGGCGACAGTGACGCTCATATCGTGCGCGGCCTGGTCGCGATCGTGCTCGCGCTCTATTCGGGCCGCACGCCGCAGCAGATCCTCGCGACCGACGCGATCGCGGTGTTCGACGAGTTCGGCTTTCGCGATCACCTGACGCCGCAGCGCTCCAACGGCCTGCGCTCGATGGTCGAGCGCATCAAGACCGACGCGAAAGAGGCGCTGGCGGAAGCCACCTGAAGATCCTCATGGTGGGAAGCGCTGCGTAGGGTGGGCAAAGGCGCACTTGCGCCGTGCCCACCATCTATCAACAATTGTGAGCCGGATGGTGGGCACGCTTCGCTTTGCCCACCCTACGAGATTCGAGGCCGGCTCTACTTCCGCTTCCGCTGCTGCTGTCCCAAACCCATCTGCTTTGCCAGTTGCGAGCGCGCCACCGCGTAGTTCGGCGCGACCATGGGATAGTCGGCCGGCAGGCCCCATTTCTCGCGGTACTGATCGGGCGTCATGTTGTACTGGGTGCGCAGATGGCGCTTCAGCGACTTGAAGCGCTTGCCGTCTTCCAGGCAGACCAGATAGTCCGGCGCGATCGACTTCTTCAGCGACACCGCCGGCTTGGCCGGCTCGAGCGGCGCCGCCTCGACGCGGCCCGACGAGACCCGCACCAGCGCGCCGTGCACCTGGCTGATCAGGTTCGGGATCTCCGCGGCCGGCGTCGGGTTGTTGCCGAGATAGGCCGAGACGATGCTCGCTGTCAGCTCAATGAAATTCTTAGCCCCGGCATCCGACATGGGCCCGACCTTTCTCCACCTTGCGTCTCACGGGAGAGACGACTTCGAAGTATTCCGTGTCAACAATACGTTCGGCCAAAATACAGGACTGACGACTATGGGCTGATGACTGGCGAAGTGACAAGAAAGCTGGCGCTTTACTTGGCCCCGGCAGTCCTCAGGAGCGCTGGTCAAGATGCGCGCGCAACTCGTCGATCGAGGCAAAGCGCATCATGCCTTCCGGCATCTGCGCTTCGATCGAGCCGTCGGAATAGAGCGAATAGGCCATGCCGTCGACGACACCGGATTTGAGCACGGTCACGGGCGCCTGCTCGACCGCCGGCTCCGACTCCGGCTCGGGTGCAGGCGGCGGGGTAGCCTCGACAAAGGTCGAGGGCGAGCGCGGTGGCGGGCGGCGCGAGGCGGCCGGCGGTTCCGGCGGGCGCATACGATCCGGCTTCGGCCAGGCGTCGTCGAAGCTTGCAGGCGGCGTGTCCGGGCCGGCAGGCGCCGCGGGCTCGGCATGCGGCGGCGGGCCCTCGGTGGCCTTGGCCTCCGCACGCTCGCGTTCCTTTCGCGAGGTCGAGGCGAACAGCAGGTTGCGCCGGCGCGGCACTTCCGGAGCTGCGGGCGGCGCCGGAGGTTCCGGCTCCGGTGGCGGCTCGACGCGCGGCCGCTCGCGCATCGGTGCCTCGCCTTGCCATGGCGGCGGCGCGGCCGGCGATGGCGGGGCCGTCGGCTCGGCGCGCATCGCCGGAGCAGGCTCGGGCGCAGGCGCGCCGGGCAGCGCGAGACCCGGCAGCACGGGCCTGACGCGCACTTCGGACGGTGCGGCGGCACCGGCCAGCCGGCGGGCAATGCCCTTCAGTTCCAGCACCACCAAATGGAGGCCCGCCAGTAACATTCCGGAGCAGACGCCGATCGTGCCCGAGATTATGAGGGTACTGCCGAGGCTGAACTCCCTGACGGTGAAGCCAAACAGGATCGCAAGGAGGCCCGCCAGGACGGCGACAATCCCCGCGATCAATAATGCCAACGTCATCGAACTCACCCCCGGCCGCGCATCCATACGCGACACACGCCACGATACCGTCTTCCTGTGTTGCTCGCCAACGACGAATTGCGATCAGCGTTCCTAAAGGGAAGGAAATCAGGGACTTATTCACATTCCCTTCAGCTACGGATCGCTACTGCTAGAGTGCTCTTGAGTTTCTGGATTTGCTGCGTCGCATCAGGAATTTAGCCATAATGCCCAATTACTTGGTAATGGAACTGCGCTATACGGAGTCCGGGGAGCAGGCCCGCGCGCACCAGCAGGGCCGAGAGGGGATTCCGGGTCACCAATAGCCATGACATCCATCACGACTTCGGCGATCGACACGCCTCTGCGGCGCTCGGTCGAACGGACTTGCGACGATCTCGCCATGCTGGTGCTGGCCGCGGTCGCCGTCATCGCAGGCCTGACCTTCCGCGATTACGGGCTCGGCTGGGACGACTACACCCACGCTGAATATGCCGATCTGTTGCTGCGCATGTTCGGTTCCGGCTTCAAGGACACCGCGGCGCTCTCCTTCGCCAACCTCTATATGTATGGCGGCGGCTTCGACATGGTCGCGGCCCTCCTGCACAAGGTCATTCCGCTCGAACTGTTCGAGACGCGCCGCCTGGTCGGCGCGATCGTCGGCGTGATCGGGCTTGCCGTGACGTGGCGGCTCGGCCGCCGCATCGGCGGGCCGCTCGCAGGCCTCGCTGCGCTGCTTCTGCTCGCGCTCTGCCCGATCTTCTACGGCCACATGTTCATGAACCCGAAGGACGCGCCCTTCGCGGTCGCCATGATCATCCTGATGCTGGGCCTCGTCCGGCTCGCGGAGGAATATCCGCAGCCTTCGCCGCGCACGATCCTGATCGTCGGCTTAGGTGCCGGCCTGTCGATCGGCTGCCGCATCCTCGGCGGGCTTGCGCTGGTCTACGCCCTGATCGGCTTCATCCCGCTGTTCCTGGAGGAACTGCGCACCGAAGGCGTTCGCGAAGCGGCCCGCCGCTTCGCCCATGTCGTCTACCTGCTGCTGCCCGGCCTGGTGTTCGGCTATCTCGTGATGGGCCTGATCTGGCCGTGGTCGATCATGGAGCCCGGCAATCCCTTCGAGGCGCTGACCTACTTCTCGCACTTCTTCGAGAAGCCCTGGAAGGAGATGTTCGACGGCGCGATCGTGTCGGTCCCCGACATGCCCTGGTCCTATCTGCCGACGCTGTTCGCGCTTCAGTTGCCCGAGGTGATGCTGGTGCTGATGACCGGCGCCGTGGTCAGCACCTTCGCGCTGCTGCCGCGCGGCGAGGTTCCGGCCCGCCGCAAGACCATCCTGCTGATGCTGACGCTCGCCGCGACCCTGCCGCTCGCGATCGCGATGGTGAAGCGGCCCGCGCTGTACAACGGCATCCGCCATTTCGTCTTCGTGATCCCGCCGATGGCAGTGCTCGGCGGCGTCGCCTTCGCCTGGACCATGGAGCGCCTGCGCGCCAACCACCGCACCTGGCAGCCGGTCGTGCTCGCCACCTTCTGCTTTGGCCTCGCGCTCCCGCTCGCCGAGATGATCCGGCTGCATCCCTATCAATACACCCACTTCAACCACATCGCCGGCACGGTGCGCGCCGCCGACGACCGCTTCATGCTGGACTATTGGGGCCTCGCGCTGAAGCAGGCCTCCGACGAGCTGCGCGAGCAGCTGGTCGAGCGCCAGGAAGTGCCGCCGCGCAACCGCAAATGGAAGGTCGCGGTGTGCGGTCCGCAGCGTCCGGCGCAGGTCGCGCTCGGGCCCGACTTCACCATCGGCTGGGACTCCAATGCCGCCGATTTCGCCATGACGCTCGGCGAGTTCTACTGCAAGGGCCTGACCGCGCCTGTCATGGTCGAGATCAAGCGCGACGACGTGGTGTTCGCCCGCGTCTACGACATCCGCGGCAGCAGCATTTCCAGCCTGCTCTCGATCCCGGCACCGTAAGATCATTGTCCGATCGGACGGCCGCGTAGACGAAACGTCGCGTCGGACGGTTCTGAAATCCGGAACCTCAAACGCGCACTCCATGCGGGCGACGCTGAACTGCCGCGCTTTGAGCGCCTTGCTGCCGACCTCACCCGAGACTAGGCTCTCGCTCCGCAACAACGAGGTTCGGAGAGATTTGCCATGTCACCAGCGGAAGCGCGCCTGAAGGAAGTGCCGTCGAACATGACGGAGGCCGAGTGGCAGCAACGGGTCAACCTCGCCGCCTGCTATCGCCTCGTCTCGCTGTACGGCTGGGACGATCTGGTCGACACCCACATCTCCGCCCGCGTGCCCGGCCCCGAGCATCACTTCCTCATCAACCCCTACGGGCTGATGTTCGACGAGATCACGGCCTCGAGCCTCGTCAAGGTCGACCTGCACGGCAACCAGCTCTCCGAGAGCGAGTACAGCATCAACCCGGCCGGCTTCACCATCCATTCGGCGATCCACGAGGTGCGCGAGGACGCGATCTGCGTGCTGCATCTCCACACCCTCGACGGCACCGCGGTGTCGAGCAGCGCCGAAGGGCTGCTGCCGCTGAACCAGACCGCCCAGCTCGTCACCCACGACCTTGCCTATCACGACTATGAAGGCATCGCGCTCGACCACGACGAGCGGCCGCGGCTGCAGAAGGACCTCGGCGACCACAACCACATGCTCCTGCGCAACCACGGTACGCTGACGGTCGGCCGCTCGGTCGCCTCGGCCTTCGAGCGCATGTATCACCTCGAGCGCGCCTGCTCGATGCAGGTGCGCACGCGCGCGCTCGGCACGCCGGTCTATCCGGTCGAGGAGATTGCGATCGAGAAGAACACCGAGCTGCTCGCCAACCGCGACCGCGCCGAGCTGCGTGCGACCAACCTCGTCTGGCCGCCCCTGCTGCGCAAGCTCGACCGCGAGCTGCCGGGCTATCGGTCTTGAGATTTTCGGGATTTCGTGTAAGGTAGCTCTCAACTACCTCTGCACGTTCTGGAATGAAACGCCGCCCAATTCCGGGCGGCGTTTTTATTTGGCCCCGCTGTCATTGCGAGGAGCTCTTGCGACGAAGCAATCCAGACTGTTTCCGCGGCGGGATTCTGGATTGCTTCGCTCGCAATGACGAAGATAGAGATTTCGTAGGGTGGGCAAAGCGAAGCGTGCCCACCCCTTCGATCGCAATCGCGGAGAGATGGTGGGCGCGGCGCGCGAAGAGCGCGCCTTTGCCCACCCTACGGCACCGTGTGCTACTTCACCTCGGCCAGCGCGGCGAGGATGCGGGCCCAGGAGCGGATGCCCTTCTGGAAGCTGCGGAGGTCGTACTTCTCGTTCGGCGAGTGGATGTTGTCGTCATCCAAGCCGAAGCCGACCAGCAGCGAGTCCAGTCCCAGCGTGCGCTTGAAGTCGGCGACGATCGGGATCGAGGCGCCCGAGCCCATCAGCACGGTCTCCTTGCCCCATTCCTCGGTCAGCGCCTTGCTGGCGGCGGCGAGCGGCTTCATGTTCCAGTCGAGCGCGACCGCGGGCGCGGCGGAATGGTCGCCGAACTCGAACCTTGCAGTCGCCCGGAAGCCGTGCCGTCACGTAGTCGCGGAAGGCCTTACGGATCTTTGCGGGGTCCTGTCCCTCGACCAGACGGAACGAGACCTTGGCGGACGCATGCGACGGGATCACCGTCTTGGAGCCTTCGCCGATATAGCCGCCCCAGATGCCGTTGACGTCGCAGGTCGGACGCGAGGAGGCCTGCTCGATCAGCAGCCGGCCCTTCTCGCCGGCCGGGATCGACAGGCCGATCGGCTTCAGGAACATCTCCGGCGTCAGGTTGAGCTTCTTCCACTGCTCCAGGATATCGGGCGGCAGGTCCTTCACCCCGTCATAAAAGCCGGGGATGGTGATGCGGTTATCGTCGTCGAACAGCCCACCGAGAATTTTCGTGAGCACCCGGATCGGGTTCATCGCGCTGCCGCCGAACACGCCGGAATGCAAATCGCGATTGGCGGCGGTGATCTTCAGCTCTTCATAGAGCAGGCCGCGCAGCGACGTCGTGATCGCCGGCGTGTTGCGGTCCCACATGCCGGTGTCGCAGACCAGCACGTAATCGGCTTTGAACTCGTCCTTGTTGGCCTCGATGAAAGGCACGAAATTCTTCGAGCCGACCTCCTCCTCGCCTTCGATCAGGAAGGTGACGTCGATCGGCAGCGAGCCCGTCACCTTCTTCCAGGCGCGGCAGGCCTCGACGAAGGTCATTACCTGGCCCTTGTCGTCCTCGGCGCCGCGGGCGACGATGATCTTGCGGCCATCGGCATGATCGGTGACGGCAGGCTCGAACGGCGGACGGTGCCAGAGGTCCAGCGGATCGACCGGCTGCACGTCGTAATGGCCATAGAAGATCACATGCGGCCGCCCGCCCGCTCCGGTCTTGCCGACGATGGCGGGATGGCCGGCGGTCGGCCTCACTTCGGTGGCGACACCCAGGCTCGCGATATCCTTGGCGAGATGCTCGGCCGCGGCCTTGCAGTCGTTGGCAAAGGCCGGATCCGCCGAGATCGACTTGATCCGCAACAGCGAGAACAGGCGCTCAAGGCTGTTGTCGAAATCCTTGTCGATGTGGTCGAGCACGGATTGAAGCTGGGCATTGGCCATGGTCGGATTCCTGACTTTCGAGTCTCAAGATGGCTTCTCAAGAGGTCTTGGGTTTCAAGAGGTCTTGGGTTTTAGCGCTGCCGCGGCGCCGGAGCCAGCCGCAACCGGCGGATGCCGGATGTGCCATGCGAGGCTCCCCGCGAGGATGGCGGTGGCGAGGAGGTTGTTGCCCCAGGCCTGGAAGGCATTGGGAAACCACGGCAGTGCCAGCAGCATGAGACACCCGCCCGCGCCGAGGGCAAGCCAGGTTCCCAGCCGCACATTCGCCCGCTCGTCGAAGGCGGCGCGATGCATCAGCACCGTCATCGGGAAGAACAGCCACATGAAGTAGTATTGCCGCGCCAGGGGCGATGCCACCGTCATCAGGCAGAACAGAATGCCGAGCTCCTCGGCATCCGAGCGCGCCGTTCGAAGCCGTTGCGGCGGCATGACCGCGACGAAGCCGAGCCCGAGCAACGCCGACAGCGCGAGCACGATCCAGTTCGCCGTCCTGTAATCGACGTCGATGATATTCATCGTGCGCGGCGGCTTGCTGGTATCCTCCTGATTGTAGTTGATCGGACGAACCAGGCGGTGCGTGACGGCAATGATGGATTGGTTGACCCACGACCAGTTCTGCTCGTCGCGCTGGCCAAAGCCCTTTTCCGAGCTCGCCCCGACCATGCCCTGATACCAGATCGCAAGCTCGGCCGCGTTGCGCTCGAAGCCGCGAATGGGCGCCGGCACAACATAGAGAAGGATGCCGGTGAAGGCGACCGTAGCGACGGCAGCCGCCCACTTCCGCCGCCAGACCAGATAGGGCAGCACCGCAATCGGAAACACCTTGATGGCGGTGGCGAGCGCGAACATCAAGCCCGCGAGCCAGACGCGCTGATGCTGCAAGCACCAAAAACCGTAGAGCATCATCGCCAGCAGGACGAGGTTCGGCTGGCCGAGGTCGAACATGTCGAACACGAAGGTCACGGTGACGAAGGCGGGCAGTGCCTCCAACCAGGGGCCGGGCTTGCGGCCCGAGCCGGTCATGACATTGGAGAGTGTCCCGGTGTACCACCACGCCAGCGCATTCAGGACCGACAGCACGATGTAGAGCGGGATCTTGCCGAACCAGCTCGGGATCGCCAGCAGGATCGCCGGCAGGGGTGGATAGATGAATTCGAACGGATAACGGAAGTCGCTCGGATAGAGCGAGCCACCATGCAGCACCTGCTGCCCGGCCCAATACCAAAGCGCATAGTCCTTGGTCTTGCCGTGGCCGAAAATCTCCGGGCCGAGGACGTCCGCGATCAGGATGAAGCAGCAAAAGAGGAAGAGCAGGTCCAGCGGCGCGCGCAGCGACAGGCGTCTCGGCGCATCAGGTTTGGCTAGCGGGTCGGTTGAGGTCACAATAGGGTCCAGTCCAGCGTCGACATAGCACGTAGCAGACCGACGAACGGTTGGAGAGCACCTCACCTGAAATTGTACCCGTGACGAGGCGGCCGCGCCAGCGCGCGGATTGCCTCCAATCGGGCTTTCTGCCTACCGACGCAGCAAGCCGCCGAGCGCGCCGCGGACCAAGGTGCGGCCGATCGAGCCGCCGAGCTGGCCGCCGACCGACTTGCCGAGATTGGCGGCCATCCCTCCGATCACCTGGTTGGTCACCGATCGCGTCACGTCGCGCGCAATGACCTGGCCGGCCGACAGGCGGCCGCGCTTGACATTGGTGCCGAAGATGGTGCCGACGATCGAGCCGATCTGGCCGAGGATGCTGCCGCCTCCGCCCGCCGGAGCATCCGCCGTCGCCGCGGTGCCGGCGATGCGCTTCTGGATCATCTCGTAGGCGGACTCTTCGTCAACGGCGGTGTCGTATTTGCCCTTCACCGGGCTCGCATCCATGATCGCCTTGCGCTCTTCCGGCGTGATCGATCCGATCCGGGCCGACGGCGGCCGGATCATCACCCGCTCGACCATCGCCGGCGTGCCGTTGCCTTCGAGGAAGGACACCAGCGCTTCGCCCTTGCCGAGCTCCATGATCACCTTGGCGGTGTCGAGCTTCGGGTTGGGCCGGAAGGTCTGGGCCGCGGCAGCGACCGCCTTCTGGTCGCGCGGGGTGAAGGCGCGCAGCGCGTGCTGCACCCGGTTACCGAGCTGACCGAGCACGCGGTCGGGCACGTCGATCGGGTTCTGCGTCACGAAGTAGACGCCGACGCCCTTGGAGCGGATCAGGCGGACCACCTGCTCGATCTTGTCCATCAGCGCCTTGGGCGCGTCGTTGAACAGCAGATGCGCCTCGTCGAAGAAGAACACCAGCTTCGGCTTCGGCAGGTCGCCGGCCTCGGGCAGCTCCTCGAACAGCTCCGACAGCATCCACAACAGGAATGTCGCGTAAAGCCGCGGGCTCTGGAGCAGCTTGTCGGCGACGAGGATGTTGACCATGCCGCGGCCGTCGCGGTCGGTCCTCATGAAGTCCTTCAGCGTCAGCGCCGGCTCTCCGAAGAACTTGGTGGCGCCCTGGTTCTCCAGCACCAGGAGCTGGCGCTGGATGGTGCCGACGGTGGCCTTGGTGACGTTGCCAAATCCCTGGGCGGCCTTGCGGATGTCGGCAAGCGGATCGTCGGCGGCGTCCGGCCCCTTCTTGCTGCTGTCGGGCACGATGGCATCGAGCAACGCCCGCAGATCCTTCATGTCGATCAGGACAAGGCCGTTGTCGTCGGCGACACGGAAGGCGACGTTGAGCACGCCCTCCTGCACGTCGTTGAGGTCGAGCATGCGCGCGAGCAGAAGCGGCCCCATCTCGGTGACGGTCGCCCGCACCGGGTGGCCCTGCTCACCGAACACATCCCAGAACACCGTCGAGAACTGGTCGGGCTGGAACGTCAGCCCCATCTCGGTGGCGCGCTTGACGATGAAGTCCGCGGGCACGCCGACCTCGGAGATGCCGGAGAGGTCGCCCTTGATGTCGGCCGCGAACACCGGAACACCGGCGCGCGCAAATCCCTCTGCCATGACTTGCAGCGATACCGTCTTGCCGGTTCCGGTTGCACCTGTGACGAGGCCGTGGCGATTGGCGAGCGCCAGCGTCAGCCATGCCTGCTCGTCTCCCTTGCCGACGAAGATCTTGTCGTCGGTGTCGCCGAGCTTGCTGTTCTGTGCGGTCATTATTCTCTCTGATCCGTCTGCCGTATTTCGCGTATTGAAACTCAAATGCCAGTTCCGTAGTTTAATGCATGTCGCGCGCCGATTGAAACCGTTCAACGCGACCTGATCATGCGACATTGTCGGAAAACAAGTGCACGACATCCGCCGAAAGTAGGAACTGCGCGTTCGCACCGCGGTAATTTACTGCTGATTTCGTCTCCGCTCTTGCATCGCTGCAACACTTTTCGCGCGTTCTAAGCTGAATCGCATGTTCGCCTCCGTTCATAGCTTGTATTTCACACCACACCGGCTCAAGATCATTTTGAAAACAATACTCCGGCATGTGAACCGGCTGAGGGGCAGGCCATATGGACGAGCTGATCGGGCGGCTGGCGACGAACGCCAGCATAGATAGTGCTGTCGCTGAAAAGACGGTCGGCATTATCCTGGGCTTCCTTCGCAACGAAGGCCCTTCCGAGAACGTCGAAGCCCTGATCAATCATATTCCCGGCGCGGAAGCGGCGATCGAGGCGTCCAAAAGCGGTGGCGGACTGTCGCGGCTGATGGGCGGCGGCCTGATGGCGGTTGGCACGCGCCTGATGGGCTTGGGACTTGGCATGTCCGAGATTCAGACTATTGCCCGTGAACTTTTTCGCTTCGGCCGAGACAAAATCGGAGCGGATCAGATGGGCAAGATCATCGCAGGGACGCCGGGCCTCAGCCAATTTGCCTGAGCTACGCTTTTCATATCGAGCATCATGACATATCCGATTTCCGAGATTGAGGGCCTGCCGGCCTTTGCCGCCAACAAGTTGAAGGCGCAAGGAATCCGCACGACGGACGCGCTGCTCGAGGCGGCCTCAACCGTGAAGGGCCGCAAGGCGCTGTCCGCCAAGACCGGCATCAGCGAGCAGCAGCTTCTGGAATGGGCCAACGTCTCCGACTACATGCGCATTCCCGGGATGGGCCGTGCCAAGGTCGGCCTGGTCCGTGCCGCCGGCGTCACCACCGTGCGCGAGCTCGCCTATCGGAATCCGGCAAGACTCGCCCAGAGCATGCGCGAAGCCAACGAGAAGAAGAAGCTCCTCCGCATCCTGCCCTCGGAGAAATCGGTCGGCGACATCATCGCCAAGGCCAAGAAGCTGCCGCCGAAGATCACGTATTAGGCCTGTTGCTCACCGAATACGAGCGCTGACGCCACACCTTCGCCGGGACGACACCGGGGGTAAGAGTGGACGGCTGTCTCAACAACGTCATTGCGAGCGCAGCGAAGCAATCCAGACTGCCGCCGCGGAAAGATTCTGGATTGCTTCGCTGCGCTCGCAATGACGGAGCGCGGGCAAGAGCATCGTTCCCTCACTGGCCCGGAACGGATCGGAGCGACCGGATCGCCCCCAATCCCGTCTTGACTCCCCCTCCCCGACCGCGCACATCCACGCGCATGAATGCCTTGCCATCCCCTTCCGTCCCGCCGGCCGGCTCGGCCGGGCGTGACGTGCTGCGGACACTGCTGGAACGGCCACTCCCGGCGGTGATGGGCGTGCTCAACGTCACCCCGGATTCCTTCTCAGACGGCGGCGATTTCATCGCGCCCGACCTGGCGCTCGAACGGGCCCGGGCGATGATCGCCGATGGCGTCGACATCATCGACATCGGCGCGGAGTCCACCCGGCCCTACAAGGGCGCCAAGGCCGTCACGGCCGAGGACGAGCTTGCCCGGCTGAGGCCGGTGCTATCGGGCGTGGTTGCGCTCGGCGTGCCGGTCTCGATCGACAGCATGAAGGCGGAGGTGGTGGCCTTCGCGCTCGACCAGGGCGCGGCGATCGCCAACGACGTCTGGGGCCTGCAACGCGATGCCGGCATGGCGCCGCTGGTGGCCGCCAGAGGCGTCCCCGTCATCGTCATGCACAACCGCGAGAGCGTTGATTCCGCCATCGACATCATCGCGGACATGAAGGCGTTCTTCCTGCGCTCGCTGGATATCGCCGCCAAGGCCGGCATCGCACGCGACAAGATCGTGCTCGATCCCGGCATCGGCTTCGGCAAGACCGCCGAGCAGAGCATGACCGCGCTGGCGCGGCTGCGCGAATTCGACATGTTCGGCCTGCCGATCCTGGTCGGCGCCTCGCGCAAGCGCTTCATCGCCTCGGTGTCGCCGTCGGAACCGAAAGAGCGGCTCGCCGGCTCGATCGCGGCGCATCTCATCGCCGCGCAGCGCGGCGCCAGGATCATCCGGACCCATGACGTCGCCGAGACCTTGCAGGCCCTGCGGGTCGCGAACGCAATCGAGAGCAAGCAATGACCGATACGATCTTCGTGACCGGCCTGTCGATCCACGCTCGCCACGGCGTCATGGATCACGAAACCGAAGTCGGCCAGCGTTTCGTGATTGATCTCGAGCTCTATACCGACCTGTCGGAGCCTTCGCGCACCGACCGGCTCGCCGATACGGTGTCCTACGCCGAAGTCGTGGCGACCACGACGGCGGCGTTCAAGAACACCAATTACAAGCTCTTGGAACGCGCCGCCGGCGCGGTGGCCGACGCCATCCTGTCGCACTTCCCGCGCATCCGCGCCGTGAAGATCACCGTGCACAAGCCGCATGCGCCGATCGCTGCGATCTTCGACGATGTCGGCATCATGCTGACGCGCTCGCGGCACCCTTGATATGGCGAGCGTGCTGATCGCACTGGGCGGCAATGTCGGCGATGTCCGCGCGACGTTCGGCAAGGCGATCGCGCACATCTGCGGCATGGCACAGGCCGCGCTGATCGCGCGCTCCTCGGACTATGCAACGCCGCCCTGGGGCGATGAGGAGCAGGATCCCTTCATCAATGCCTGCATCGAGATCGAGACCGGCCTCGATCCGCACGCGCTGCTGTTCGTCCTGCAGAAGGTCGAGCAGAAATTCGGCCGTACGCGGACCAAGGAGCGGCCCTGGGGGCCGCGCACGCTCGATCTCGACATGATCGCCTATGACGATGTCAGGCTGCAGAAGCCCGACCTGACCTTGCCGCATCCGCGCCTGTTCGAGCGCCCCTTCGTGCTAGTGCCGCTGGCCGAGATCGCGCCCGACCGCGTGATCTCGGGCATTCGCGTACGTGACGGGCTTTCCAGCGTCTCGACGCAAGGCATTGAGCGGCTTCCGGATACCGGTTAACCAAAAACAACCGTTTGCAGGGACGGTCCGCCGTGGCAATTTCGCCTGCGAACAACAAGATTTTCGGGAGCCCCTCGCCGCATGACCTCCGTGACTGACGACCTGCCGCTGGCGGCGGATTTTCCCAAGGCTACGGTCGAAGACTGGCGCAAGCTGGTCGATGGCGTGCTCAAGGGCGCGCCGTTCGAGAAGCTGGTCGGCAAGACCTATGACGGCCTGAAGATCGATCCGCTCTATCCGCGCGCCAGGGGCGTTGCGCCCGTGGTCGGGCGGGCTGCTGCCGCGCCGTGGCAGATCATGCAGCGGATCGACCATCCCGACGCGGCGGCCGCGAACGCGCAGGCCTTGCAGGATCTGGAGAATGGCGCGACCGGGCTCGCGCTGGTGTTCGCCGGTGGCAATGACGCCCACGGTTTCGGCCTGGAACCGACAGCCGACGCGATCGCAAAGGTCTTGAAGGACATTCATCTCGATGCCGGCATCGGCATCGAGCTTCAAATCGGTCCGCAATCGCGGATGGCCGCGATCCATGTCGCGGAATATGTAAAGAGCAAGGGCCTCGATCCCGCGGCCTGCGACATCCGCTTCGGTCTCGATCCGCTCGCCGCCTGCGCGGTGTGGGGCCACAGCCCTTACACCTGGGAGGAGATCGCTCCTGCCCTCACCGGCGCGATCAAGGGTCTCGCCGCGCTCGGCTTCAAGGGGCCGTTTGCGTCCGCCGACGGACGCGTGATCCACGATGCCGGCGGCTCGGAAGTGCAGGAGCTCGCCTTCGTGCTCGCCTGTGGCGTCGCCTATCTTCGCGCGATCGAAGGCGCCGGCGTTCCGCTGGAAGCCGCGCAGGGCATGGTCTATGCGCGGCTCGCCGCGGACGCCGACCAGTTCCTGACCATGGCAAAATTCCGCGCGCTGCGGCTCTTGTGGGCGCGCATCGAGACGGCATGCGGACTGACGCCGAAGCCGTTGTTCATCGCCGCCGATACTGCCTGGCGCATGCTGACGCAGCGCGACCCCTATGTGAACATGCTGCGCGCCACCATGGCGACGTTCGCGGCGGGGCTTGCCGGCGCCAACGCGATCACGGTGCTGCCGCACACGCTGGCGCTCGGACTACCCGATCCGTTCGCGCGGCGCGTGGCGCGCAACACGCAACTGCTGCTGCTGGAGGAGAGCAACCTCGCCAAGGTCAGCGATCCCGGGGCGGGCGCAGGCGGCATCGAGACGCTCACGGCGCAGCTTTGCGAGGCGGCCTGGGCGCTGTTCCAGGAGAGCGAGAAGGCCGGCGGCGCCTTTGCCGCGCTTCAGCAGGGCCTGTTTCAGAGCAAGGTCGCGGCCGCCCGCAAAGCGCGCGATGCCAACATTGCAAAACGCCGCGACGTCCTGACCGGCGCGAGCGAGTTTCCGAACCTGCATGAGCGCGAGACGGCGGTGCTGAAGGCGACGCCGGTCGCGCTCGCACCCTACGGCGAACAGAAATACAAGTTCGACGCGCTGCCGCCGATCCGGCTGTCGGAACCGTTCGAAGCGCTGCGCGACAAATCCGACGCGGCGTTGAAGGCGCGCGGCGCGCGGCCAAAGGTGTTCCTGGCCAATCTCGGCACGCCCGCCGATTTCACGGCACGCGCGACCTTTGCGAAAAGCTTCTTCGAGGCCGGCGGCATCCAGGCCGTCGACAGCGAGGGTTTTGCTGATCCGGCCAAATTGGTCGCCGCGTTCAGGGCCTCCGGTGCAGAGCTTGCCTGCCTTTGTTCCAGCGACAAGGTCTATGCGGAACACGCCGAAGCCGCGGCGAAGGCCCTGCAAACCGCAGGCACCAGACATATCTATCTGGCAGGCCGCCCGACCGAGGCCGAGGCAGGTTTACGGGCCGCCGGCGTCACGGGTTTTGTCTTCGCCGGGGGCGATGCGCTTGCCACGCTGCAAGACGCCTATCGACGGATGGAGCAGGCATGACCGAGCCAGGCAAACCAGTTCTCACCGGCGGCTGCCAATGCGGCGCCATCCGCTTTGCGGTCTTGGCAGCGCCGGCGAAGATCAGCATCTGTCATTGCCGGATGTGCCAGAAGGCGACCGGTGCGCCGTTCGCCTCCTACGCCGACATCGAGAAGGGTGATTTCGCCTGGACCAAGGGCACGCCCTCTGCGTTCCGCTCCTCGTCCATCGCGATGCGCGATTTCTGCGCCGCCTGCGGCACGCCGCTGAGCTTCCGCCGCATCGACGGCCCGCGCATCGAGATCATGACCGGTACGTTCGATCGTCCGGATCACGTGGTGCCGACACGGCAATATGGAACCGAATCCCGCCTCGGCTGGGTGGTCGGGATCGCCAATTTGCCGAGCCAGACCACGCAACAGAATTACGGGCCGGAGAAGATGGCGACAATCGTCAGCCATCAGCATCCGGACCATGATTGAGCGTCTATGATATGGTCGAAACCATGAGCCGCATTCCCAATTTCGCCGATGTCGCCTTCGAGAGAGCAACCACCGCCGCGCCGGCCGGCAGCGCCGAGCCGTGGCTGACGCCCGAGGGCATCCTGGTGAAGCCCGCCTATGGCGAGGCCGACCTCGCCGGGCTCGATTTCCTCGAGACCTATCCGGGCATCGCGCCCTACCTGCGCGGCCCCTACCCGACCATGTATGTCAACCAGCCCTGGACGGTCCGGCAATATGCCGGCTTCTCCACGGCGGAGGATTCCAACGCGTTCTATCGCCGCAACTTAGCTGCCGGACAGAAGGGCCTCTCGGTCGCCTTCGACCTCGCCACCCATCGCGGCTATGACAGCGATCATCCGCGCGTCGGCGGCGACGTCGGCATGGCCGGCGTGGCCATCGATTCCATCTACGACATGCGCACGCTGTTTGCGGGCATCCCGCTCGACCAGATGAGCGTGTCCATGACCATGAACGGCGCGGTGCTTCCGATCCTCGCGCTGTTCGTCGCCGCCGCGGGCGAACAGGGCGTGCCGCCGGAAAAACTCTCGGGCACCATTCAGAACGACATTCTGAAAGAGTTCATGGTGCGCAACACCTATATCTATCCGCCTGCGCCGTCGATGCGGATCATCTCCGACATCTTCGCCTACACCTCCACGAAGATGCCGAAATACAATTCGATCTCGATCTCCGGCTATCACATGCAGGAGGCCGGCGCGACGCAGGATCTCGAGCTCGCCTATACGCTCGCCGACGGCGTCGAATATTTGCGCGCCGGACTTGCCGCAGGCCTCGACGTCGACCGCTTCGCGCCGCGGCTGTCGTTCTTCTGGGCGATCGGCATGAACTTCTTCATGGAAGTCGCCAAGATGCGCGCCGCGCGCCTGTTGTGGGCGAAGCTGCTCAAGCCGTTCAACCCGAAGGACCCGCGCTCGCTCTCGCTGCGCACGCATTGCCAGACTTCGGGCTGGTCGCTGACCGCGCAAGACGTCTTCAACAACGTGATGCGGACGACGGTCGAGGCGATGGCGGCCACGCAAGGCCACACCCAGTCGCTGCACACCAACGCGCTCGACGAGGCGCTGGCACTGCCGACCGACTTCTCGGCCCGCATCGCCCGCAACACCCAGCTCTTCCTCCAGCAGGAGAGCGGCACCACCCGCATCATCGATCCCTGGGGCGGCTCGTATTATGTCGAGCGTCTGACGCGCGATCTCGCCGCGAAGGCGTGGAGCCACATCCAGGAGGTCGAGGAACTCGGCGGCATGGCGAAGGCCATCGAGGCCGGCGTGCCCAAGCTGCGCATCGAGGAGGCTTCCGCCAAGACCCAGGCCCGCATCGACGCCGGCAAGCAGGCGGTGATCGGCGTCAACAAGTACAAGCCGACCGACGAGGCCCCGATCGATATCCTCAAGGTCGACAACACCAACGTCCGCCGGCTCCAGATCGACAAGCTGACCCGGCTGAAGTCCGAGCGCAACCAGAAGGACGTCGATGCCGCGCTCGCCGCGCTGACGCGTTCGGCCGGCGAAGGCAACGGCAACCTGCTCGCGCTCGCCATCGACGCGGCGCGGGCCAAGGCGACCGTCGGCGAAATCTCGGACGCGATGGAGAAGGTGTTCGGCCGGCACCGCGCCGAGATCAAGTCCATCACCGGCGTCTACAAGCGGGAGGCGTCCAGCATGGGTAACCGGGTCGAGAAGGTTCAGGCGCTGATCGACGCCTTCGAGGAGGCGGAAGGCCGCCGCCCGCGCATCCTGGTCGCCAAGATCGGCCAGGACGGCCACGACCGTGGCCAGAAGGTGATCGCCTCGGCGTTCGCCGATATCGGCTTCGACGTCGACATCGGGCCGCTGTTTGCCACCGCCGATGAAGCGGCGCGACAGGCCGTCGAGAACGACGTGCACATCCTCGGCGTCTCTTCGCTTGCCGCGGCCCACCTCACCGCCGTGCCTGAACTGAAGGCCGCGCTGAAGAAGCAGGGCCGCGACGACATCATGATCATCGTCGGCGGCGTGGTGCCGCCGCAGGATTACGAGGCGCTCTACGCGGCCGGTGCCGAAGCGATCTTCCCGCCGGGCACGGTGATCGCCGACGCCGCCGAGGAGCTGATCCGCAAGCTGAACGCCCGGCTCGGGCATAGCGAGGCGGCGGAGTAGATGCTACGCTGGCCGTATCACCGGTCGGGTTGTCTTCATGACACGTGATGAGATCATCGCTGCGATCCGCAAGAACGCCGATGCCATCAAAGCCAAGGGCGTCTCGAAGCTCGCCATCGTCGGCTCGCGGGCCGACGCCGACTATCGGCCGGACAGCGACATCGATGTCCTGGTCGAGGTCGAACCGGAGGCCTCCTTCTCGCTGCTCAACCTGATCGACGTCGAGCAGATCATCGAGGACGCGACCGGCTTGCAGGCGCAGGCGACTGTCCGGCGCTCCGCCTCCCCCCACTCTGCGCAGCAGATCGCAGACGACATCCTCGAAATATTCTGACGCTCACGTAAGGAGCACTCCCCTTGAAGTTCATGATCGGTTTGAGCGTCGCCATGGCGCTTAGCGCAACGTGCGTGATCTCCGCCTTCGCCGCGGATCCAAAGCCCGACGCCGTCGTCAAGACCAAGAGCATCGAGGCGCGCGTCTTCCTCGACGACAGGATCAAGGCGGATGCAGCGCTCGCGGCGGATTGCCTGGCCGAAGGCAGGAAGTGGCTCGACAAGAACGCGGCCGAGGCCGCCGCCGCGCGCAAAGAAGATCCGCAGTTCTTCAAGGACGGCGGCTGGGACTTCGAGCGCAAATATGCGATCCGCTCGGTCGTTGCCGACCGCTATGCCAGCATCCTGCGCAACGACTACATGGACACCCACGGCGCCCATCCCAATTCGGACGTGAACACGATCCTCTGGGACAAGACCGAGCGCAAGCGCATCTCGATCCGCCCGTTCTTCAACGAGACCGCCGATGGCGGCCCGACCATGAAGGCGATGCTGAAAGCCGTGATCGCCTCGCTCAAGGCCGAGAAGAAGAAGCGCGACACCAGCGAGACCGCAACCGACGAGTGGTTCAAGAGCGTGGAGCCGAGCCTGCTCAAGATCGGCGCGGTGACGCTCGCCCCGTCGACCGAAGCCGGCAAGAGTTCCGGGCTCACGTTCCACTATCCGCCTTACGCGGTCGGTCCCTACGCCGAAGGCGAATATGTCGCATTCGTGCCGTGGGAGACGCTGAAGCCTTACCTCACCGCGGAAGGCACGCGCATTTTCGGCGGCGCACGACCGAAGGGCGATGTGGAAGAACCGCAATGATCATCGCGTGAGCAGCGACACATTGCTCACAGCGCTCTGGTAGCGCTACCTTGCAGCCGCGCTGCAAAGCTGACTAGAATGCCGTCATTAAGAGCGCCCGGTGTCACGGGCGCCGCTGGGAGGCATTCATGTCCAAGATTACGCGCCGCGCTTTTGCGGCTTCATCCGCCGCGGTCGCGGCGTCCGCCGCATTCGGTCTCACGCCCGCCCGCGCCCAAGCCTATCCGGCGCGGCCGGTCACCGTGATCGTGCCCTGGGGCGCCGGCGGCGGCACCGACGCGACTGCGCGCATTGTCGCAGCCCTGTTGGAAAAGGACCTTGGCCAGCCCTTCAACGTGGTGAACCGCACCGGCGGCTCCGGCGTCGTCGGCCATACCGCGATCGCGACTGCGCAGCCCGACGGCTACACGATCGGCATGCTCACGGTCGAGATCTCGATGATGCACTGGCAGGGCCTCACCGAGCTGACGCCGAAGAGCTACACCCCGCTGGCGTTGATGAACGAGGACCCGCCCGGCATCCAGGTCTCCTCCTCCTCGCCCTACAAGACGGTCAAGGACCTTGCCGAAGCGATCAAGGCCGCGCCGCCCGGCAAGTTCAAGGCCTCGGGCACCGGCCAGGGCGGCATCTGGCATCTGGCGCTGGTCGGCTGGATGCAGGCGATGGGCCTGCCCGCCAACCAGGTCGCCTGGGTGCCGTCGAACGGCGCCGCGCCCGCGATGCAGGATCTCGCCGCCGGCGGCCTCGACCTTACCACCTGCTCGGTGCCGGAAGCGCGCGCCATCATCGAGGCCGGCAAGGCAAGGAGCCTCGCCATCATGGCGCCGGCGCGCAACCCAATCTTCCCGGACGTGCCGACGCTGAAGGAGGCGATGGGCATCGAATACGCGACCGGCGCCTGGCGCGGCATCGGCGCACCCAAGAACCTGCCCCCGGAGCTCGCAACGAAGCTCACCGCGGCGCTGAAGAAGGTCTACGACTCCGCCGAGTTCAAGGACTTCATGAGCAATCGCGGCTTCGGCACGGTGTGGGGCGATGCCGGCCAGTTCGCTGGCTTCATGGACAAGGGCGACGCCCAGATGGGCGAAGCGATGAAGGCCGCAGGTTTGAGCAAGGCGTGAACCTTCACCTCTCCCCGCGTGCGGGGAGAGGTCGAATTCGAGCTCCGCTCGAATTCGGGTGAGGGGGGTCTCCGCGAGTCCAACTCTCACCGTCCGCGCGGAAAGTCCCCCTCTCCCCGTAAGAACGGGAGAGGGAGAAGAAACCCCACAGGACTCCTCCCATGCGTCTTCCCGACTCCGTCACGGGCTCGTTTCTCGTCGTGCTCGGCGCCGCTTCTGCCTATGGCGGCTACATCTTGCCGCCGGTGCCGGGGCAGCCGGTCGGCCCCAACGTGTTTCCGCTCGTGATCGGCACCGGGCTTGCGCTGTGCGGGCTCGCGATCGTGTTCGGCATCGGCCATTCCTTCGAGGAGGAGGAAGAGCTGATCCCGCTGGAGGGCGGCCAGGCCGCAAGCCCGCCGCCGCAGGGCAAGCTCTACGGCCTGCGTGCGCTGCTGCCGCCGGCGCTTTTGCTGTTCTACGTCGTCGCCGCCGACCGGCTCGGCTTCATCATCACCGCGGCGATCATGGTCTACGTGACCTCGACCGCGCTCGGCGCCAAGTGGAAGCTGGCGCTGCCGCTCGCCGCGCTGTCGCCCTTCGCCATCCACCTCATCTTCGGCAAGCTGCTGCGCGTGCCGCTTCCTGCCGGCCTGCTGCCGACGCCCTGGTGATCCATGCTGAAGACCCTGATTGAAGCGTTCGCGCTGATCTCCACCTGGGAGGTGGTCATCGCGATGTTCGCGGCCTCCGTTTACGGCCTCGTCATCGGCTCGCTGCCGGGCCTGTCGGCGACGATGGCGACCGCCCTGCTCGTCCCCGTCACCTTCTATCTGTCGCCGATCGCCGCGATCGCGACCATCGTCGCGGCGTCCTCGATGGCGATCTTCTCCGGCGACATTCCCGGCGCCCTGCTGCGCATTCCCGGAACGCCCGCGTCCGCCGCCTATGCGGACGAAGCCTATGCCATGACGCGCAAGGGCCAGGCCGAGCTGGCGCTCGGGGCCGGCGTCTGGTTCTCAGCGGTCGGCGGCATCGCCGGCGTGCTGTCGCTGATGATCTTGGCGCCGCCGCTCGCTGAGGTCGCGCTGTCGTTCTCCACCTTCGAATATTTCTGGCTGGCGCTGCTCGGCCTGATGTGCGCCACCCTGGTCGCGCGCTCCTCGCCGGTGAAGGCGATCGCCGGCATGTTCCTCGGCCTGCTGGTCTCCTGTATCGGTATCGAGAATCCCGGCGGCGTGCCGCGCTTCACCTTCGGCATTACCGACCTGTTCGGCGGCATCGAGCCGATCCCGGCGCTGGTCGGCGTGTTCGCGGTGGCGCAGGTGATGCGCGCGATGCTGACGCCGGAACCACCTCCACTGCCGCGTCGAAAATTCGGAAGCATCATGGCCGGCCAGTGGAAGCTGACCAGGAAATACCATTGGCAGATGACGCGCGGAAACATCGTCGGCATCATCATCGGGGTGCTGCCCGGCGCCGGCGCCGACATGGCCGCCTGGGTCAGCTACGCGATGTCCAAGCGCTTCTCCAAGGAGCCGGAGAAATTCGGCACCGGCCATGTCGAAGGCCTGGTCGAGGCCGGCGCCAGCAACAATGCCAGCATCGCCTCGGGCTGGGTGCCCTCGCTGCTGTTCGGCATCCCCGGCGACACCATCGCCGCGATCGCGATCGGCGTGCTCTACATGAAGGGGCTCAATCCCGGCCCGACGCTGTTCACCGAGAAGGCGTCGAGCATGTACGCGATCTACCTGATGTTCATCATCGCGAACATCCTGATGATCCCGCTCGGCATCGCCATGATCCGGATCGCCGCCTACATCCTGCTGGCACCGCGCTCCGCCATCATGCCGATCATCATGCTGTGCTGCGCGGTCGGCTCGTTCGCGATCGGCAACAACATGTTCGGCGTCGTCACCGTCGCCGCCTTCGGCGTGATCGGCTACGTGATGGAGGCGAACGGCTATCCCGTCGCCGCGATGGTGCTCGGCATCGTCATGGGCACCATGGTCGAGCAGGCCTTCGTGACCTCGCTGATCAAGTCCGACGGCAGTATCCTGCCGTTCTTCGAGCGCCCTGTCGCTGCCATCCTCGCCGCCATGGCGATCGGCGCACTGCTGTGGCCAGTGATGGTGTGGGTCTGGCGCAAGGTGAAACCGGTGCAGACGGCGGCAGCAACATCCCGGTGATAGGGGGCGGGCGGCCCTCGCCTGCCCCGCCGGGGCGTTGTAAAGCAAGGCATGGTTGAGAAGAAGGTTTCACTGGACATCAAATCCCTCGCGCGCGACCTCCGCTCCGGCAGTCGCGCGGCCCTCGCCCGGGCCATCACGCTGGTGGAGAGCCGGCGCGGCGACCACCAGGCGCTGGCGCGGGAGCTCGTGCAGATGCTGCTGCCCGACACCGGCAAGGCGTTTCGCGTCGGCATCACCGGCTCGCCCGGGGTCGGCAAGTCCACCACCATCGACGCGCTCGGCACCTATCTGATCGAGCAGGGCCACAAGGTCGCAGTGCTCGCGGTCGATCCGTCCTCGGCGCGCAGCGGCGGATCGATCCTGGGCGACAAGACGCGGATGGCGCGGCTGTCGGCGTCGGATGACGCCTTCATCCGCCCCTCGCCATCCTCGGGCACGCTCGGGGGCGTCGCCGCGAAGACGCGCGAGGCGATGCTGCTATGCGAGGCGGCCGGCTTCGGCGTCGTGCTGGTCGAGACCGTCGGCATCGGCCAGTCCGAGACGGCGGTCTGCGACATGACCGACTTCTTCCTCGCATTGATGCTGCCCGGCGGCGGGGACGAGCTCCAGGGCATCAAGAAGGGCCTGGTCGAGCTCGCCGACATGATCGCGATCAACAAGGCCGACGGCGACAATCTCAAGCGCGCCAACATCACCGCCGCCGACTATCGCAGCGCGCTGCATATTTTGGCGCCGCGGTCCGAGCATTGGCACCCGCCGGTCGAGACCTATTCGGCGCTGACCGGCGACGGCATCGCAAAGATCTGGCAAAAGGTCCTCGATCACCACAAGGCGATGAACGCGTCCGGCGATTTCGCCGCGCGCCGGCGCGAGCAGCAGGTGAAATGGATGTGGTCGATGCTGGAGCAGCGCATGCTGGCGCGGCTGCGCAGCGAGGCATCGGTCCGCACGAAGGTTCGGAAGATCGAGGCCGAAGTCGCCGACGGCCATCTCACGCCGGCGCTCGCCGCCGAGCAGATTCTGGGGCTGCTGCAATGAGCCAAAAGCTCCGCGTTCTCCTGACCGGCTTCGGTCCCTTCCCCGGCGCGCCCTATAACCCGACACAGCCGCTGGTGGCACGGCTGGCGCGGCTGCGCCGCCCGGCACTCGACGACGTCGAACTTGCGACCCACATTTTCCCTGTGACCTATGCCGCCGTTGACCGGCAATTGCCGGAGGTGCTCGCGGCGCAAAAGCCCGACGCGCTGCTGATGTTCGGCCTTGCGGCGCGGACCTCGTACCTGCGCGTCGAGACCCGCGCGCGCAACGCGGTCACCATGCTCTGGCCCGATGCCGCGAACACGCGCTCGAGCAAGCGCGGCATCGCCGGCCATGCGGATGCGATGCTGTTCGGCCCGCACACCGCAAGGCTGCTGCGCGCCGCACGCCTCACCGGCATCGATGCACGCGCCTCGCGCGATGCCGGCGCCTATCTCTGCAACTACTTAAGCTGGCGCGCGATCGAGAACGCGAGGGACGGCGGGCCACGGCTGGCGGCGTTCATCCATATTCCGCTGCTTGCGCGCAGCGGTACAGTGCGGCTCAAGGGTGCGCCACGGATCACGCTGGAGGAACTGGTGGATGCCGGGGAAGCCATGCTGATGGAAATGGTGCGATTGGCCCGGAAGGCCCGCACTTCGTAGGGTGGGCAAAGGCGCACTTGCGCCGTGCCCACCTTCTCTTTCAATCCGGGTGACAATGGTGGGCACGCTGCGCTTTGCCCACCCTACGGCACCTCGCTTTGCGTAAACATTTAACCCTACCGCGAACAATCCTCATCGCCCCGGCCGCCGTGCGCCATTTCTGCGCTACCTAACCGCTGCGGACACTTCCCGCGTCCGCCGGAGGACGCATCCATGGACCTCAACCGGCGTCATCTCATCGGAGCCTCGACCGCCGGCATCGCCGGCGCGCTGGCCATGCCGGTCGACGCTGCGCGCGCGGCGCCGCTGACGTCGCTGCTCGGCCGCGATGCCACGCAATATGGCGTGCGGCCCGGCAGCAGCGAGGACCAGACCCGCGGACTCCAGCGCGCCATCGACGAGGCCGCGCGAGCGCAGATGCCGCTGGCGCTGCCGCCAGGCGTCTACCGCAGCGGATTGCTACGGCTGCCGAACGGCACACAACTGATCGGCGTGCGCGGCGCGACGAAATTCGTCTTCACCGGCGGGCCGTCGGCGATCCAGAGCGACGGCGCCGATGCGATCGGCCTTTCCGGCATCACCTTCGACGGTGGCGGCATCCCGCTGCCGACACGGCGCGGACTGATCCACGTTCTCGGCGGCCGCGACGTCCGCATCACCGATTGCGAGATCACAGGCTCCGGCGGCAGCGGCATCTGGCTCGAGCAGATCTCAGGCGATATCTCCGGCAACATCTTCACCAGCATCGCGGTGACGGCCGTGGTCTCGTTCGACGCCAAGGGCCTCAGCGTCGCCCGCAACACCATCATCGGCACCAACGACAACGGCATCGAGATCCTGCGCAGCGCGATCGGCGATGACGGCACGCTGGTCGCAGACAACCGCATCGAGGACATCAAGGCCGGCCCCGGCGGCTCCGGCCAGTACGGCAACGCCATCAACGCCTTCCGCGCCGGCAATGTGATCGTGCGCGGCAACCGCATCAAAAATTGCGACTATTCCGCGGTGCGCGGCAATTCCGCCTCCAACATCCACATCACAGGCAACAGCGTCAGCGATGTGCGCGAGGTCGCGCTCTATTCCGAGTTCGCGTTCGAGGCCGCCGTGATCGCCAACAACATTGTGGACGGCGCCGCCGTCGGTGTCTCCGTCTGCAATTTCAACGAGGGCGGCCGCATCGCGGTGGTCCAGGGCAACATCATCCGCAATCTGATCCCGAAGCGGCCGATCGGCACCGCGCCTGACGACGATGCCGGCGTCGGCATCTACATCGAGGCGGATACCTCGGTGACCGGCAACGTGATCGAGAACGCGCCGTCCTACGGCATCGTCGCCGGCTGGGGCAAATATCTGCGCGACGTCGCGATCACGGGCAACGTGATCCGCAAGGCGCTGGCCGGAATCGGCGTCTCCGTGGTGCCGGGCGCCGGCACCGCGCTCGTCAACAACAACATGATCTCCGAGACCCCGCGTGGCGCTGTGGTCGGCCTCGATCACGCGCGCGCGGTGACGGCGGATCTGGCGGCGGACGGCGCGCAGCGCTTTGCGCAGGTGGTGGTCGGCGGGAACGCGGTGCGGCGGTAGCTGCGCGGCAGCGGACGGGCCGTTCATCCTTCGAGGCTCCCCATGGGACGCGTTGCGTCCCATGCCTCACACCTCAGGATGACGGGTTTGAAAAGGCGCGGCCGCCTCACCTTTCCTCTTAGAACGTATTCCGCAGCAGCGGGTATTTCGCTTCGATGCCGTCGAGGCTGAGGGTGAATTCGACGACGCGCTCGGGGGCGGCGACGATTTCGTCCGCCGGGGGCGAGAATTGCTGCAGCAGCGTTGCCACCGCGGCAGGCGCCTTCACTGCAGGTGCGGCAACCGATGCTATTGCAGCGGGTTCGGCGAACGGCGACCTCACGGGAGGCGCGGTGCGCGGCGCCAACGCAGCAGGCGCTGCGGACGGCGGCCTCACGACAGGTACCGTCGGCAGCGCCCTCGCCGCGGGAGCCTTGAGCGGGGGGACGGCGGCGGGTGCAGTGAACGATGCCACCGCAGCGGGCGCCGCGAGCGGTGCGCTGGGAGCGAGCGGCACGAGCGGGGCTTCGGTCACCTCGGCGAGCACATTCGGCGTGGGGGCGAGCCTGACCGGCACGGCGGTCTCGGGGGCGATGTGGACCGCCTTCGGCTGCATGGTCTGGGCCTGCTGCTCGCGCGGCGCCATGCGGGGCATTGTCGCCGGCGACCAGCCGAATGCGGGGGTGACGCTCGCGGCCGCCGCGGCAACGTCCCCGCCGGTGGCGATGGCGCGCCAGGTCTGGACGGCGCGCTTGGCTTCCTGGATGTTTTCGAGGAATGCGATCTCGGAGTGATAGCGGCGCCAGCGTCCGGTCTCGAACATTTCGGAGAGATGTTGCAGCCGCTGTTCCGCGAGAACGCACCAGCGTGCCGCGATCTCACGGCTACCAGCCGCGCCGCGAACAAGATCGCGAACAGACTCTTGGCGATGTGTCATGGACCAGCCCGTCAGGAGAAAAATACGGACGCGGGGGACGCAACGCACACGAATCAATTTAGACGCGACATGAATATTTTGTGGAAAAGTTTTGACTTGTCCAGCAACGACACCTCGTTCGTCGTCAAAGACCGTAGTCGTGCGGAGATTTGCTGTGTTTTCGAGTCAAGCTTCGCACAAGCATAGCGGGCGTGCGAGATGCCGGCCGACCGATGGCGATGAACGCAAACGCGATCGCTCAACCGGAAGCTGATCTCAAACACGGCTTCAAGGAATCGGATGCCCCGAAAAGAAAAGACCCGTCCGGGGGGACAACCGGACGGGTCGAGCCATATGGGCGCTTGGGGTGGATGGGCGCTCGCGCCTGATATGACTGATGGGGAGGGATGACCGCTCCCACATAATTTGGTCGTGGCAGCCGGCTGAACGTTCAATGCGGCGTTCGATTATTTAACCTTCGACCCGCGCGCAAAGTTGTCGCAGCGCCTATCGCGTCGCCGGCCTATCCACCTGAGAAATCGTGGATTTATCATCCGAGCTCGACAGCGAGGGCTGCTCGATCGCGCGGATGCCGGGCTCGTCGCGACGTGGCTGCCCATCTTCACGTTTTGTTGTACCGGACGCAGCCGCAACCGGCGTCGCGCTGTCGGCGGGAACAGCCATGATCGCGGCAAACGCATCGGCCTCGCCGTCGCCGAACAGATCATCACGCCCGGGTGAGCCGAGATCGCGCGCGGTCTTCGCAAGCGTCATACGCAGCGCCTCCGGCTTGAGCGCGTAGTTGCGCTCGAGCAGCAGCGCCGCGACGCCGGAGACATAGGCCGCCGAGAACGAGGTTCCCGACGTCATCTGGTATTTGCCTTCCGGCGCCGGCAGGAAGATGTCGACGCCCGGCGCCGCCAGCGCGATGTAGTTGCCGCGGTTCGAGGCGGTGAACAGCTTGTCCTGCTGGTCGGTCGCGCTGACCGCGATCACGTTGGGATTGGCGGCGGGATAGAGCGGCGGCGATTTCGCACCCGCATTGCCGGCGGCCGCGATCAGCACGAGGCCGCGCGCCGCGGTCGCCGCGATGGCCCGCTCGATCACGGCATCCTTCGGACCTGCAAAGCTCATATTGACGATCTGCGCGCCATGCTCGGCGGCGTAGTTCAACGAGCGCAGGATGATATAGGACGAGCTCTCGGCGCCACCCGTGGTGCCGCCGAAGGCGCGGATCGCGATGATGCGCGCCTCGGGCGCGCTGCCCATCAGCCGGGCATGCGCCACGATCGCCCCGGCGATGCCGGTGCCGTGAATATGCGGGCCCTCGGCGCTGCCGAGCGCGTCGAAATTGTCGGCGATGGAATTGGCGAGCTCGGGATGTTTGGCGTCGATGCCGGAGTCGATCACGGCAACCGTCACGTTGGCGCCGTGCGCCAGCGTGTGCGCCTGCGGGAGGCGAAGCTTTGTCAGCACATATTGCGCGGGATCGCCCTCGGTCGGCACGGAGGATTTCTGGTCCTGGAGCACGTAGCGGAAGTTGGGCTGGACCGAGCGCACGCTACCGTCGGCGGCGAATTCGCGCCGCACCGTCTCGGCGGGCCGGCCGTCGGTGATGCGGAACAGGCCGAAGGTCGCCCCGATCAGCGGGAAATTCTCGGACGCGACGCGCGCGAGGCCGTGGCGACGCGCGAGCTCGTCGGCTTCGGTCACCGATAGCGCGCCGTCGATCTCGGCGACGAATTCGCCTGCGAAGATGCGCTGGTTCAGGGCGACGGGCGTGTTGTTGCCGCGCCCCTTGCCCGCGCTCTTCTTGCCGGACTTGCCGGCGCCGTCACCGCCTGTATTTGGCTGCGCCAGGCATTCGCCGTCGGCGTCGCGGTACGGTGCCGTGCAGGACGGATACAGGTTCGGCGAGTAGCGCGCATAAGGCAGCACCGGCGCCGGCCCGATTCGGGGCGTAGAGATACGTGCGGTCGTCGTCGTGCGCGGGCCGCGATCAATGCTTACCGCCCGCGCAGCAACGTTGGGAGAGATGGTCGGCGTGCGCGAGGGAACGCTGATCGTGGGCGTGCGCATGATCGCCTGCGCCTGCGCAACCTCGACGCCGAGACTGGCGGCGAGCAGGAGCGCGGCTCCGACCGACGAAGCGTAGGCCCCGGCTCGCGACTTACTCTCGGACTTGCGCGTCATCGGTTCAGCGGCGCCTTACGGCGCCGCGACGGCGAGGTTGACGAACTTCTCGCGCTGCATCCTGCCGAGCAGCGAGGCGAGTTCGTCCTGGCTCATCGCCTTGTCGAACTGGAGGCGGAACATGCCGCCCTTGGCATCCCCGATGATCGAGGCCTGGTAGCTGTCGAGCAGCGCCGTGATGTCGGCGACCCGCGCCTCGGGCGTGAAGCGCACCAGCGCGCGCGCCGGCGCAACGGCAGCGCCAAGCTCGCGCGTGATCGGCGCGCTGGTCGAAAGCGAGGCGGTCTGGAAGGTCGTGGGCTGGGTCTTCATCAGCACCGCGCCGATGATGCCGGCCTGGAGCACGAGCGCGACTGCACCGAGGCTCGCCGACCAGGCCAGGGTCCGCGGCGACAGGCTCGCGAAGAAGGTCGCGATGCGCGCCGACAGCGGCAGCGATCCGGTCTCACGCGCCGGCTCGGCGTCGATCGCGCCGAACAGCTTCTGCATCGCGCGTGCCGACGGAGCCCCCAGGCTCTCGTTCAGATGGATGGTCTCTTCGTACTCGCCGCGGATCGCGGCATATTGTTTCGCGAGCTCGGGATCACGCGCCAGCGCGTCCTCGACGCGGCGGGCGTCGCGCGCGTTCAGCGTGCCGGCCGCGTGCCACGGCAGCAGCAGTTCAATCTCACTGGGCTCTTGCTCCAGCATCTTTTTGCTCAAAGCCATCATGGCCAGCCTCGCTCAACGCCGGCTGCCTTCAGCAGTTCGGCCAGTTTCTTGCGCGCATGGAACAAGCGCGTCTTTACAGTGTTCTCCGGTATCCCGACGATTTCGGCCACTTCTTCCACGGACTTCTCGTGGTAGTAGACGAGATCGACGATTTCCCGGTGTTCCGGCGAAAGGCCCGTCAGACACTCCCGCAACGCTTCACTGGTATCCTTCTTCTGCACCACCGTTTCCGGATTGTCGGACGTATCCTCAATCGCGTTCGCGGCGTCTTCGTCCAACTCAAAGTCCTTCCTGCGCCGGAGCGCCGAGAGGGCCTTGAATCGGGTAATGGCCAGCAGCCAAGTGGAAACTGCGGATCGACCCTCGAACTTGCCGGCTTGACGCCAGACGTCGAGAAACACCTCGCTGATGAGGTCTTCCGCCGCCTGCTCGTCCCGTACGAGCCTGAGGCCGAACCTGTAGACCCTGACATGGTACCGCCCGTACAGCACCTGCATGGCAAGCCGGTCACCCTGAGCGATCCTGGCGATGAGGATCTCGTCCGAAGCCGCCTGTGTCACGCTCAAAGGCCGTCTCGCAAGGTTGGTCGGGTCGATGCAGCGGACGGTTCGACGGCAGGTGCAAAATTGTTCAACCTACCGCAGTCATACGGGAGCTTGTGTGATCTACCCCACATACGCGGATTTTTCCTGTCCCGCCCGTGCGGGTCGGCCGTTTGGATCCAGATCGGTAACATAATACTGCAACATTTCCCTGCGGAACGCCTGCCCGGTCACGGGCGGGCCGACCAAGTTCGGTTCCATAGCAGTCCTGCACGACGTATGTCTCACGAAGGCCTGCTTTGGCTCGACCGCATCGCAAACGATGCCTAATCGCCGGCAAATTCCCCCAGCGACCGACATCACCCTGTTCTGCGCTGCACGGTTCGGATTCGCTTCCAAAGGATACCAAACCTAAAGGCTTGCCACGTAGATTTTTGGGCTGACATCCACCATTGGCGGGACCATGAACACGGCCGCGACGTCCTTTCCGGAGAGGAATGCCGCTGAGGTCGCGGAACTCGCTCTCGCGCCCGAGGCGGCGGCCCCCGAAGTCCGGGAGCGCCGGGCCCGGCAGCGCCGCCAGATGTATGTCGGCCAGGTGGCGAGCTACTCGCTCGGCGCCTCGGTCCTGCTGATCTACGCCTATGACGGCGCGATCTCGGTCGACATTGCCTCGCTGTTCTGGTTCGGCGGCCTCCTGATCATCGGCACGTTCACCGTGCTGTCGGAAGCCGGCGTCGGCGACAGATTCACCGACCACTATCTCACCGTCTTCCAGATCTCGGCGCATATGGCGCTGCAATTCGTGTTCCTGCTGTCGGTCCCGACCATCGGCATCGCCTTCATCTGCGTGCTGTTCCTGATCTTCGCCTTCGGCACGCTGCGCATGACCTCGGCCCAGGCGATGATCACCTGGACGCTCGCAGCCATCGGCCTTGCCGCCGTCTTCCTCGCCTCCGACCTGCCGATCGGCATGCCCGTTGCAACCCGGCTGCAGCGGACCGCCTCGATGCTGTGCTTCGTGCTGGTGATCGGCCAGTGCGCCTTCCTCGGCCTGTTCGGCGCCACGCTACGCAAGATCCTGTACCAGCGCAGCATCGAGCTGAAGGCTGCCTATCAGCGCATCGAGGAACTGGCCGAGCTCGACGAGCTGACCGGCTCCTACAACCGCCGCTGCATCATGCGACTGCTCGACGTCGAGATGGACAAGTCGCGGCGGGCATCGACATCTTGCGCGATCGCGCTGATCGATCTCGACTGGTTCAAGCGCATCAACGATGCCCACGGCCATCCCATCGGCGACGAGGTGCTGCGCACCTTCGCGATCACCATATTCGCCAACATCCGCCCGACCGACTGCTTCGGCCGCTACGGCGGCGAGGAATTCCTGCTGTTGCTGCCGGACACCGACGGCGAGGCGGCCTCGCGCATGCTCGAGCGCTTGCGCAGCATCGTCGCCGATCTCGACTGGAGCGCATTCTCCCCCGGCATGCGCGTGACGATTTCCGCGGGCGTCGTGACGCTGCGCGACGTTGATACTGCCGACACGTTTCTCGCGCGCGCCGACAGCGCGCTCTATTCAGCCAAGGCGCAAGGCCGCAACCGTATTGCAACGAACTGACCAACCCATTTTCTCCGGCACGTGAGAAGCCGCCGCCGGACCAAACGCTCCAGGACAGGGCAATGATATCCAGATCCGCCAGACCATCCGAGAACCTGCTCGAGGAATTGCAGGCTGCGCTCTCGCACGGCACCGTTGCGCGCCGGGTCGAGGCGCTGCGCCGCGTCACCGATCTGTTCGTGGGCAATGCAGTGGATTACTCCGACGAGCACATCCGCGTGTTCGACGACGTATTCCAGTGCCTGATCGAACAGATCGAGACCTCGGCGAGGACGCTGCTCGCCGACCGCCTCGCACCGATCGCGGCGGCACCGCCGAAGATCATCCGCACGCTCGCGCTCGACGAGGTGATCGAGGTCGCAGGACCGGTGCTGTCGAAATCGGAACGGCTGGACGAGGCGACCCTGATCGAGATCGCGCGCACGCGGAGCCAGGCGCATCTGAAGGCGATCTCGCTGCGGCGGGTGCTGTCGGCAGCACTCACCGACGTGCTGGTGACGCGCGGCAACGAGGACGTCGTGCAATCGACCGTCAGCAATCCCGGCGCACAGCTCTCCGAGGACAGCCTCTCCGACCTCGTCACGCGGGCCGAGCGCGACGACGACCTCGCCACATGCATCGGCCTGCGGCCCGACCTGCCGCGCCATCACTACCTGAAGCTGGTCGCGAAGGCGTCCCTGAGCGTGCGCAGGAAGCTCGAGGCCGCGCATCCGGAGCTCGCGGACGAGGTGTCGAGCGTGGTCCAGGAAGCGGCCCAGCGGGTCCGCGCCGCGGCCATGACCCGGCAAACCGAGATAGCGCGCGCGCTGGTAAAGTCGCTCCACGAGGACGGCCGCCTCAACGAATTCCAGGTCACCGCCTTCGCCGAGCAAGGCAAGTTCGACGAGACCAATGCGGGCCTCGCGGCGCTCGCCGGCGTTGCGGTCGAGACCGCCGAGAACATGATGATCGAGAGCCGCACCGAGGGCGTGATGATCCTCGCCAAGGTCGCGGGCATGTCGTGGGCGAGCGTGCGCGCAATCATCGCCCTGCGCGAAAAGCTCTCGGGCGGCTCGCAGACCGACATGCTGACGCTGCGCGATACCTACGAGGCCCTGCGCTCATCGACCGCGCAGCAGGTGCTGCGTTTCCACCGCATGCAGCACGGCACGACGCCCGCGGCCTAATACCGCAACACCCTCGCCCCGAGCAGCGCTCCGATCGCGGCTACCAGCGCCGTCGCGATCGTGTACCAGGTCGCGACGAACAGCGGCGAGTCGTCGGTGCAGTGCGAGGCGTAGAGCGTCGCAGCGAGCCCGGCCGACACCAGGCCGGCGAGCGCACCGGCGAGCGCGGGGTGCGATGGCGCGCCGTGGCGCAGGCCGAACAGCGCCCCCGCCAGCAGCGGCAGCGACATCGCCGGGATCGCCAGCAGGCAAACCCTGGAGTTCTTGCCCATCAAGCGCATCGACATCGGCATGGCCGGCGCCATCATCGTCTCGCCGCCGATCGCGACCGCAAGAAGGCCGACGGGAAGCAGCAATAGCCAGCCCCAGCCGCGCAGCAAGGCCTCGGGCCGCGACAGATGCAGGCTGACGATGATCGCGGGGATCGCGAGCGACAGCGTCACGGCGAACTTCATGTCGAAGAACGGGTTGTGCATGGCACTCATCACGTCGGGCCGCACGCCGAGGAACGTCGCGAAGATCAGGATCGACAGCGGCGCGGCGACCAGGAGCGCCATGGTCAGCACGGCGCCGACGCGCGGGGTGCGATGGGCGTTGTCGGCCGCAAGCGAGCGAATGAGTTGATCGGTATCCATGACTAGTGGTCCCGCAGTTTGGCCGTGAGCGCCGCAAGCCCGCGATGCAGCGCGACCCGTACTGCGCCCTCGCTCATCGAAAACTTTGCCGCCGTGTCCTTGATCGACGCGCTGTCGACCGCGATCGACTGCAACACGTCGCGCTGGCGCTGCGGCAGCGTGTTGAGCTGCGCCGTGACCTCGCCCGCCGAAGCCGTCTCCTGCGGCGTCTCGCCCGGCAGGGTCTCGGCGAAATCATCGATGTTGACGAAGACCCGCCGGCCACGTCGTCTTAGCGCATCGATCAGCTTGTTGCGGGCGATCGCGAACAGCCAGGGTGCGAAGGGGGCTTCGCTGTCCCAGGTGTGCCGCTTCAGATGCACCGCCAACAGAATCTCCTGCACGATATCCTCGGCCTGGTCGGGAGGCTGGCCGGCCCGCGCCAGCCCGCGCCTCGCGGCAGCGCGCAGCACCGGCGTGACCGCCTTCAACAGGCGATGATACGCCGCATCATCGCCCGCCATGGCCGACCGCATCAGGCCGGTCCATTCGTCCTCACGTCCGCGCACCCGCGCCCTCATCATGCAATTCGGCCGCTCTTTCAATTTGTTACGCCGGCACCGGTACGATCACGGTTTCGTGATTGACGCTGTGCCACCGTCCAATGCGGCCGTGGAAATCCGCGACGGCTCATAACACCGATCGGTCCCGTTCGCATCCGGCGACCGGCCGCGAAGGGGCGGCTTGCCCCGTTTTTGCCCGGTCTAGCCCGAAGATTCCCATTTTTTGCCCCGCTATCGTCACGCCACGGCGTCTCTGTTCGGTCCGGGCATGGGTGGATTGGGGAGATCGTCAACATGATCAAAGCCAGCGGGCGCGCTGCCCTGATTCTTTTGGCCGGGCTTTTCCTGCTGTTCGGAGGCGCTGCACAGGCGGCGCCGAGTTCGGCTGCGAGCAGCCCATCGGACAGCGCAGGCAAACAGGCTGATGCAGTCCAGCCGAGCAAGCACCGGCGTCACTCTGCGCGCCGCACCAGCAGCAAGACGGCGCAGAAGTCCTCCGACGACAAGGCCGGCAAGACGGACGCTGCGGCAAAGACCGATGCGGCCAGGGCTGACAGCAAGGCCGACAACAAGGCTGGTGGCGATGTGCCGGCCTCGAGCCAGATGCCGCCGGAGGTCGCCAACGCTAAGGCTCAGCTCGCCGCCGCCGATACGCCGCCCGCGGCTGCGGCCTCCGCGATGACGGACCGCGCCAACGACAACGTCCAGGCAGCGGCCGATAATACCGCCGCCCCGAATGCCGAGAGCCAGGTGGTGGCGCCCGACCAGCTCAACGATCTCGACCGCGCCCTGCAACAGGACAGCCCGCCGGCGCAGAAGCAGAACGCGGTGATCGCCGCAACCGACGCGCAGCCGCGACCCGCGCCGGTGATGGCGAGCAGCCACCAGAGCTCGGCCTGGGACCAGAGCTCCCTGATCGGCAAGATCTTCATCGGCGTCGGCACGCTGCTGACCCTGGCCTCCGCCGCGCGGATGTTCATGGCCTGATCTCTTGGCCTGAGTTCTTGGCCTGATCTTATGGCCTGATCTTTTGGCCCGACGGACCTCGCCCGGGACGCGCAGTTTGCTGCGCGTCCCGGGCGGCCTTGTTCCGGCAGCTTTTCGGGGCCCCTTGAAGCCCACCGCGGCAGCAGGCACATTGCCCGCCCAATCAGAAGCGTGGGTGGAGCATGAGCACGTTCGAACACATCATCGTCGAAAGCCAAGGCGCGGTCGGCATCATCAAGCTGAACCGGCCGAAGATGCTCAATGCGCTCTCCTTCGGCGTCTTCCGCGAGATTGCGGCCGCCGTCGACGATCTCGAGGGCGATGATGCCATCGGCTGCATCGTCGTGACCGGCAGCGAGAAGGCCTTTGCCGCCGGCGCCGACATCAAGGAGATGCAGCCGAAGGGCTTCATCGACATGTTCTCCGAGGATTTCGCCGCGATCGGCGGCGACCGCGTCGCGCGCTGCCGCAAGCCGACCATCGCCGCTGTCGCGGGCTACGCGCTCGGCGGCGGCTGCGAGCTCGCCATGATGTGCGACTTCATCATCGCCGCCGACACCGCCAAGTTCGGCCAGCCCGAAATCACGCTCGGCACCATTCCCGGCATCGGCGGCACCCAGCGCCTGACCCGCGCGATCGGCAAGTCCAAGGCGATGGACCTCTGCCTCACCGGCCGCATGATGGATGCGGCGGAAGCCGAGCGAAGCGGCCTTGTCAGCCGCATCGTGCCCGCCGACAAGCTCATGGACGAGGTGATGGCGGCCGCCGAAAAGATCGCGTCGATGTCACGGCCCGCCGTCGCCATGGCCAAGGAAGCGGTGAACCGCGCCTTCGAGACCACGCTCGCCGAGGGCATGAGCGTCGAGCGCAACCTGTTCCACTCGACCTTCGCGCTGGAAGACCGCTCCGAGGGCATGGCCGCGTTCATCGAGAAGCGCAAACCGGTGAACAAGAACCGCTGAGGCGGCACCTGGTCAGGCCGGTGTAAGGCTCTGACGCTTTCCCGCACAACCCCTGTGACGCGCCTGCAACAAGCACGGAATACATGGGGGTTTTCCCCGCGGCAGTTTGCCTGCGGGACCCCGGCTGGTTAAACAGTTAAGAGGCCACCGTCGGCGGGGGCGGACAGCCGGGGTTTAGCGGGATTACATGATTGGGCGTGCCGCCAGAGTTGGTCGCGTGATGACGCGGCATCGATCGGGCGTGGGTCCTGTGCTTGCGACATGGACCGCGCTGGCGCTCTGTTGCGCCCTGCCCTCGGCCGCCGGGGCCGAAGCCCTGCCGGAGGCGCTGGCCAAGGCCTACCAGACCAACCCGCAGCTCAATGCCGAGCGCGCGCGGCAGCGTGCGACCGATGAGAACGTGCCGCAGGCGCTCGCCGGCTACCGGCCGCAACTCGTTGCAAGCCTCAGCGCCGGCTTGCAGTCGGTGCGCAACCTGTTGCCCAACAACACGATCCAGACCGCCAATCTGACGCCATGGGTCATCGGCGTCACCGTGACGCAGACCCTGTTCAACGGCTTCCGCACCGCCAATAACGTGCGGGCCGCCGAGCTCCAGGTGCAGTCGGGCCGCGAGGCGCTGCGCAATGTCGGCCAGGGCGTGCTGCTCGACGCGGTCACCGCCTACACCAATGTGCTGGCGAATCAGTCGCTGGTGGAGGCGCAGCGCTCCAACGTCGCCTTCCTGCGCGAGACGCTTTCCGTCACCCAGCGCCGTCTCAACGCCGGCGACGTCACGCCGACCGACACCGCGCAGGCCGAGGCCCGTCTCAACCGCGGGCTCTCCGACCTCAATGCCGCCGAAGTCGCGCTCGCGGTGAGCCAGGCTATATACGCGCAGGTGATCGGCAATGCGCCATCGCAGCTTCGGGCCGCCGAAGTGGTCGACCGCTATCTGCCGAAGAGCCGCGAGGATGCGCTGACAATGGCGATCCGCCAGCATCCAGCCGTGATGGCGGCAGGCTTCGACGTCGATGTCGCCTCCACCAACATCCGCGTCGCGGAAGGCGCCCTGCTGCCGAGCGCCAGCATCCAGGGCAGCGCCAGCAAAAGCCGCAACAACGACCCCACACTCGGCACCTTCGCAGAGGACCAGGCCTCGATCGTCGCCAACGTCACCGCGCCGATCTATGACGGCGGCCAGGCCGCCGCGCAGACCCGGCAGGCCAAGGAGATTACCGCTCAGAGCCGGCTCGTGCTCGACCAGGTGCGCAATCAGGCCCGCACCGCGGCGGTCAGCGCCTGGGTTGCGAACGAAGGCGCCAAGATCGCGGTCTCGGCCTCCGAGTCCGAAGTGAAGGCGGCGACCGTCGCGCTCCAGGGCGTGCAGCGCGAGGCCGCCGGCGGACAGCGCACGACGGTGGACGTGCTGAACTCGCAGGCCGATCTGATCCAGGCCAAGGCCCGTCTGATCGGCGCGCTGCGCGACCGCGTGATCGCTTCCTACACGCTGCTCAGCGCCGTCGGCCATCTCGACGTCAAGACCTTGAGCCTGAACACGCCGGACTACCTGCCGGAGGTGCACTACCAGCAGGTCCGCGACGCCTGGCACGGCCTGCGCACGCCGTCGGGGCAGTAGTTTCAATCTTTTGGCCCGGTGCCATGAAGAGCCGCCGCATCCATCTGATGGGAGCTTCGGGGTCCGGCGTGACGACGCTCGGCCGCGCGCTCGCCGGGCGGCTTGCGCTTCCGCATCACGACAGCGATGATTATTTCTGGCTGCCGACCGCGCCGCCCTACCAGACGACGCGCCCCGCCGCAGAGCGCCTGCGCCTGATGCGCGAGATGTTTCTGCCGCGTCTCGATTGGGTGCTGAGCGGATCGGTCACCGGCTGGGGCGACGAGCTCGTCCCGTTCTTCGATCTTGTCGTCTTTGTGACGACGCCGCGCGAGCTTCGCTTGCAGCGCCTGCGTGGCCGCGAGGCTGCGCATTTCGGAGCTGATGCCGTCGCACAGGGCGGCTGGCGTCATGAGGAGACGGAGTCGTTCGTCGAATGGGCCTCGCGCTACGAAGCCGGCGATCGCGAGGGCCGCAGTCTCGCAAGAGATGAGGCCTGGCTCGCGGGCCTGCCCTGCCCGGTCGTGCGCGTTGACGGCTCACACCCGCTTGCGAACCTTGTCGAGCAGCTATGCAGCGAAGCGGAGCGATTGCCGGGCTGATGTGATACTGTCCCGGTCCAACCTCCAAATAACGAAGCAGGGAGAGAAACCATGCTCGACCGACGCAGCGTCCTGCTTGCCTCACTTGCCGCCGGAGTAGCCATGACCAGCAAAGCCCACGCCCGCGCGTCGCAGCCCGCGACGCCGGTCAATTTCGACGTTCCGGCGCATGCCTGCGACTGCCACACCCACATCCATGGCGATCCCGAAAAGTTTCCGTTCTTCGCAGGCCGCGTCTATACGCCGGAGCTGGCGAGCCCTGAAGAAATGGCCGCGCTGCACAAGGCGCTGCATATCGAGCGCGTGGTGATCGTGACGCCGAGCGTCTACGGCACCGACAACTCCTCCACTCTGTTCGGCATGAAGGCGCGTGGCGGGACCGCGCGCGGGGTCGCCGTGATCGACGACAAGACGACCGAAGCGCAGCTCGACGCGATGCAGCAGGAAGGCTTCCGCGGCATCCGCATCAACCTTGCGACCGGCGGCATCAGCGATCCCAATGTCGGCCGGGCCCGCTTCACTGTGGCCGTCGAGCGCATGAAGGCGCGCGGCTGGCACGTGCAGCTCTACACCACGCTGCCGATGATCTCGGCGATCAAGGACCTGGTGCTGGCCGCGCCCGTGCCCGCGGTGTTCGATCATTTCGGCGGCCTCGAGGCTTCGCTCGGGCTGGAGCAGCCGGGATTTTCCGACCTGGTCGCGCTCGTCAAATCCGGCAAGGCCTATGTGAAGATCTCCGGCGCCTATCGCTCGTCAAAACTCGCGCCGGACTATCAGGACATGGTGCCCTTTGCGCGCGCGCTGATCGAGGCCAATCCGGATCGCATCGTCTGGGGCACCGACTGGCCGCATCCGGATTCGAGTCATGTCGAGGGACGGAAAGCCACCGACGTCGCGCCTCTCTACCAGATCGATGACGGCCGCCTGCTCAACCAGCTTCCGGTGTGGGCACCGGATGCGGATGTGCGCAAAAAGATCCTGGTCGACAATCCGGGGCGGCTCTACGGATTCTGAGTCGCGACGGCCGCCCGCGATCAGCGCGCACGGCGGGAGAAGAAGGAGATCAGGACCGGCAAGGTCACCAGGATCACGACCGGCGCCAGCATCATGCCGGTGACGACGACGACCGCGAGCGGCTTCTGCACCTGCGATCCGATGCCCTCCGACAGGGCAGCGGGCAAGAGGCCGACGCCGGCGACGACGCAGGTCATCAGCACGGGCCGAAGCTGAAGCTCGCCGGTGCGGATCACCGCGCTCACGCGGTCCATGCCTTCCTCGATGAGCTGGTTGAACTGCGACAGGATGATGATGCCATCCATGACCGCGATGCCGAACAGCGCGATGAAGCCGATCGCCGCAGAGACGCTGAACGCCGTGCCGGTGATCAACAGCCCGAGCACGCCGCCGAAGATCGCCATCGGGATCACGCTCATCGCGAGCAGCGTGTCGGTCATCGAGCCGAAATTGAACCAGAGCAGAACACCGATCAGCGCCAGCGAAATCGGCACCACGATCGACAGGCGCCGGATCGCGTCCTGGAGATTGCCGAACTCGCCGACCCAGTCCATGTGCGAGCCGGGCGGCAGTTGCACCTGGTCGGCGATCTTCTGCTGCGCCTCGCGGATCGCGCTGCCGAGATCGCGCTCGCGGACCGAGAACTTGATCGGCAGGTAGCGCTCCTGCTGCTCGCGGTAGATGTAGGCCGCGCCCGAGACGAGGCTGATGGTGGCGACCTCGCTCAACGGGATCTGCGTGACGGTCCCGTTCGGCCCCGGCGCGCCGATGCGCAGGTTCTGGATCGCCTCCGCGCTCCGGCGGTATTCCGGCGCAAGCCGAACGATGATCGGGAAATGGCGGTCGCTTCCGGGCTCGTAGAGATCGCCCGCGGTGTCGCCGCCAATCGCGACCTTGATGGTGGCGTTGATGTCGCCCGGTGCGAGGCCGTAGCGCGCGGCCTTGGCGCGGTCGATGTCGATCTGGATGGTCGGCTGACCGAGCGATGTGAACACCGCAAGGTCGGTGACACCCTGCACCGTCGACAGCACCTGCTTGATCTTGTTGGCGGTGTCGGTAAGCGCCTGCAGATCGCTGCCGAACAGCTTGATCGAGTTCTCGCCCTTCACGCCGGAGACGGCCTCGGAGACGTTGTCCTGGAGATATTGCGAGAAGTTGAACTCGACGCCGGGGAAGCGGTCGTCGAGCTGCTTGAGCAGTTGCGCGGTCAGCTCTTCCTTGTCGCGCGTGCCGGGCCATTGGCTCACGGGCTTGAGCGGCGCGAAGAACTCGGCGTTGAAGAAGCCGGCCGCGTCGGTGCCGTCGTCGGGACGGCCGTGCTGCGACACCACCGATTCCACCTCGGGCCGGGCGCGGATCACCTTGCGCATCTCGTTGACGTAGGTGTTGCCTTCCTGGAGCGAGATGGTCGGCGGCAGCGTGGCGCGGATCCAGAGATTGCCCTCTTCCAGCTTGGGCAGGAATTCGAGGCCGAGCAGCCGGCTGAGCGCCACCGTCATCAGCACGAGGCCGACCGCACCGCCGAGCATGATGCCGCGATTGGCGACGGCCCAATGCAGCACCGGCATGTAGATCCGGTGCAGGATCAACATGACTTTGGTCTCGGTTTCCTCGACATGCGCGGGCAGGATGATCGCGGACAGCGCCGGCGTCACCGTGAAGGTGGCCAGCAGCCCGCCGGCAAGCGCATAGGCATAGGTGCGCGCCATCGGTCCGAAGATGTTGCCTTCGACGCCGGAGAGCGTGAACAGCGGCAGGAAGGCCGCGATAATGATGGCGGCGGCGAAGAAGATCGAGCGCGACACGTCGGCCGCGGCGCTGAGGATGGCGTGGCTCTTCATGCCGAACAGCGTCTCGGATGACATGTGCTCGGATTCGGACACCGGCGTCGTCTGCGTCAGGCGGCGGAAGATCGCCTCCACCATGATGACGGTGGCATCGACGATCAGGCCGAAGTCGATCGCGCCGACCGACAGCAGGTTCGCCGATTCGCCGCGCAGCACCAGGATGATCACCGCGAAGAACAGCGCGAACGGAATGGTGGCGCCGACGATCAGCGCGCTGCGCAGGTCGCCGAGGAAGATCCACTGCAACAGCACGATCAGCAGAATGCCGACCACCATGTTGTGCAGCACGGTGTGGGTGGTGAGCTCAATCAGGTCGCCGCGGTCGTAGATGCGCTCGATGCGCACGCCGGGCGGCAGAATGCTGGAGTTGTTGATGGTTTGAACGAGCTGGTGGACGCGCTTGATGGTTGGCGAGCTCTGCTCGCCGCGGCGCATCAGGACGATGCCCTGCACGATGTCGTCGGCATCGTCGATGCCGGCAATACCGAGGCGAGGCCTCTGCCCGACTGTGACTGTGGCGACGTCCTTGACCAGCACCGGGTTGCCGTTGGTCTGCGAGACCATGGTGTTGGCAAGGTCGTCGATCGAACGTATCAGGCCGACGCCGCGAACCACGGCCGATTGCTGGCCGATATTGACGGTGTTGCCGCCGACATTGACGTTCGCATTGCCGACCGCCTGGAGCAGTTGCGGAAGCGTCAGGCCGTTGGCGACGAGCTTGTTGAAATCGACCTGGAGCTCGTAGGTCTTGCTCTTGCCGCCCCAGCCGGTGACGTCGATGACGCCCGGCACGGCGCGGAAGCGGCGCTGCAGGATCCAGTCCTGGATGGTCTTGAGGTCGAGCACGCTGTAGTTCGGCGGGCCGACCAGGCGGTAGCGGAAGATCTCGCCGATCGGGCTGAGCGGCGAGATCTGCGGCTGCACATTGCCCGGCAGCGGCGCGAGCTGCGCCAGGCGGTTCAAGACCTGCTGCAACGCCTCGTCGTAGGTGTAGGCGAAGGAGAACTGGAGCTTGATGTCAGAGAGGCCGTAGAGCGAGATGGTGCGGATGGTCGTGAGGTTCTTCAGACCCGCGACCTGGGTCTCGATCGGGATCGTGATGTAACGCTCGATTTCCTCGGCCGACAGGCCCGGGCTCTGCGTCACGATGTCGACCATCGGCGGGGTCGGGTCGGGATAGGCCTCGATATTGAGTTGGTTGAACGCGATCAAGCCGCCGATCAGCACGGCAACGAACATGCCGACCATCAGGTAGCGCCGGTTGACGGCAAGGGCGACGAGACGATCCATTCAGGTCTTCAGTTTGTTTTCAGTTTTTGGGTCGTCGATCAGCTGCCGGACGCCGCGCGGTCGATGAACAGGCTGCCCTTGGTGACGATTTGCTCGCCGGGTTGCAGGTTGCTCGTGACTTCGACGAGGTTGCCGTTGATCAGGCCGATCTTGATCTGGCGCAGCTCGACCGACTTGTCTTCGCGCGCCACCCAGATGCGAACCTTGTCGGCTTCATAGATCAACGCCTGTTTCGGCACCGCAGGTGCCGCGCGGTCGCCGGCCGAATAGATCGTGACGTTGGCGAACATTTCCGGCTTGAGCACGCCGTCCTTGTTGTCGATGGTGGCGCGAACCAGCAGACGGCGGGTGCTGGGATCGATCGCGGCGGCGACGTAGTTGATCTTGGCGGTCAGCGGCCGGCCCGGCAGCGCTATCACGTTGACGGTGATGTCCTGCCCGATGCACACAGCGGCCGCATCGCTCTCGCGCACGAAGGCGGTGAGCCAGACCGTGGAAAGGTCGCCGATCACGAAGACCGGATCGCTGGCGCCGGAATTGACGTACTGGCCCGGGCCGATCTTGCGCTGCACGACCGTGCCGGAGATCGGCGAGTAGATCGTGATCTCCCGATCGATGACGCCCTTGTCCTGGAACGCCTTGATGGTTTCGTCGGTGAAGCCGAGAATCCGCAGCTTGTTGCGTGCGGCTTCCAACGCCGTCGCCGAGGAGCGCATGTCGTTCTGCGCCTGGACCTGGGTGGCTTCCGCCTGCTGATAGTCCTTCAGCGGAATGGCGTGGCCCTCATAGAGATCCTTGGCCCGCTTGAACTGGATGTCGGCAAGATCGATCGCCGACTTCGCCTTGTTCTGCGAGGTCATCGCCGCAATGAAATCGTTCTGGGCCTGCACGGTGTCGGCGGCCTCGATCGTGAACAGCGGTTGACCTTGCTTCAGCATCTCGCCGGGCTTGGCGAGCAGCTTGGTGACCCGGCCCGCATAGGGCGAGAACACCGGCGTCGAGCGGTCCTCGTCGACCGCGACCTTGCCCTCGGTGACATATTCGGCCCGGAAGGTCTTGGCCTTGACCGGCTCGATCGTCAGGGTCGCCCATTCGGACGGGGTCGGCGTGAAATTCTGCGCATTCCTGCGCGACTGGCTGGAGACCTCGGAATGACTTTTTTCCTTGGTCCCCGCATAGAGGAAGCCGTAGGCACCGGCGCCGGCGAGTGCCAGTAAAACTACGGATGAGATCACCCGCTGTTTTGTAAGCACCTGCAATCGCTTGGTATTTTCAACTACCATGGGGCCCGGTCATGTCTGCGACGATCTCGGCAAACAATTGCCTCATCGGTCGCGCTAATAGTGCCGAATTCAGATTTCAAACAACCTAAAAAACGCCCGGCACCTTTCCGTTTGCGTTAAAATTTTGCGACGCGTCAGCTCCAAGTAAGCCAAGTAAGCTCAGTGTCAGCTTCTCGCCGGCCACTGTGCCGGATGACTGCCGAGCGGCATCGCCGGACGGCTCCATTGCGCCGGCGTTCTCGACAGCAGCGCCGAATGGCGCACCGCTTTCAACGTGCCGAAGCCAGATGGCATGCTCTCGATGAACGCTGCATGTACAGCCTCGCCCGTAAGATCCGGGGTGTCCAGTCCGCCGTCGAGCCTGCCGAGATTCCACAACCAGCGGCCGGTCTGCGCCAGCGACACGCGCACGTGCCAGCTGCCGCCTTCGCGGGCCTGGCGCGCCCTGGCCATCATCGCGCCGAACGCCATGAGATAGCCGGTGGCGTGATCGAGTATCTGTGCCGGCAATTCCTTGGGACCGTCGATGCCGGCGGCCTTCCCCTCGGCATGGTTGAAGCCGGTGGTGGTTTGCACCAGAGAGTCGAAGCCGCGCCGCTCGGCCCAGGGTCCGGCATGACCGTAGGCTGACAGAGTCACGTAGACGATGCCGGGATTGATCTTCGCTGCCTCCTCGGGCGAGAAACCCAGAGCTGCGAGCGCGTGCGGGCGATAGCCTTGCGAGAAGATGTCGACGTCCTTCAACAGCGCACGCATCTGCGCCCTGCCCGCCTCGCTCTTCAGCTCGATGAAGGTGGTGAGCTTGCCGCGGCCGGTGTCGATGGTGAGCCAGGGAATGGCGGGCAACTCAGGCCCCGAGACCAGGAGCACATCCGCACCGTGCGCGGCGAGCGTACGGCCGGCGACGGGGCCCGCGATGACGCGGGAGAGATCGAGCACGCGGAGGCCGGCGAGCGGGCGATCGCCTTCAGGCCACGGCTTTGGCGGGGCCTCGCCGATCTTCTCGATCGAGATCAACGGCAGTTCGGCGAGCGCACATGCCTGCGGCAGTGCGGACCACTCGTCGTGAGAGCGCATCAGGGCAACGACGCCGCCGGCAGCGTAGGCCGCGGTTTCGAAATCCTCGCCCTTCCACCGCATCAAAGCGGCCTGCACCTTCTCGCGCTCCGCCTCGCAAGCCAGCACCTTGCAGACCGCGTCGCGGTGATGCGGAAAGTTGGTGTGGCAGCGGACGAAGCGGCCATCGCCTGTGCTGTAGACGCCGGCGATGGCGTCCCGGGCCGGTGGCGGCGGCTTGTCGTCGAGCCGCAAATAGCGCTCGGAACGGCATTCGGCCACGGCATGGCGCATGTCGACATGGACGTCCTGCACCTCGCCGCTGCGCAATCGCCAGATTTCGGCGGCAGCAAGGCCCGCGGCAGCGATTGTGGTTTGGCCGGCGACAGCGACACGAAACGAGGACGGGATCTGCGACTCTTCGCCGGTCAGTCGCACGCGTGCAAGCGCGGCCTGATCGCCGCCGGCGGAGGTCCAGATGCCCTCGAGAATATCGGCAGGACTTTGCATGGCCGCTTCTCTCCCTTTCGGGTTATTGTTTTGCGTACGATCCTTCCGGAAAACCGCTGCGCACTTTACCGGATCATGCTGTACTTTTCGCGACCATGTCATGATCGCAGAAAGGAATGCAATGGCCGCCATCGATCCCCTTACCGCCGGCGCCGTGTTCATCGCAACGGCGGCCACCGACGCGGTCTATGTCATGTTCACCTCCGCCGTGATCGCGCGCAAGCGCGTGCCGGCGGCGAACTGGAGCGCGGTCTGGTACCTGCTCTCCTCCTACGCGGTGATCAGCTACACCGAAAACGCCTTCTATGTCGCTTTCGCGGCGCTCGGCTCCTGGGCCGGCGCCTACGTCTCGCTGACTTACCTGCACCGCCCGCCCGGCGGCCCGCCGGTGGGGGCGGCACCGGAGTGAGGTCGTCGCCGCAGGCAAAGCAACTAACCACACGCTCGGTGTCGTCCTGGCGAAAGCCAGGACCCATTACCCCGGTCGAATGTTGTTACAGCACATCTTGGCCACAACATCGCACAGCAGCGCAAGTTCGTGGTAATGGGTCCTGGCTTTCGCCAGGACGACATTGGAGGAGGCACTGCGCTTCGTTCGCGACGACGGCGCGCGACCAACAACAAGGAAGACAAAACAATGGATCTCGGTCTCAAGGGAAAGAACGCCATCGTGCTCGGCGGCACGCGCGGCATCGGGCGGGCGATTGCGGCGACGCTGGCCGGCGAAGGCGCCAATGTCGCGGTGTGCGCGCGCAATGCGGATCAGGTTGCCGCCACCGTCACTGAGCTGAAGACGAGCGGCATCCGCGCCACCGGCAGCTCGGTCGACGTCACCGACGGCGCGGCGTTGAAGTCCTGGGTCGAGGGCGCTGCAAAGGAGCTCGGCGGCATCGACATGCTGTTCTCCAATGCCGGCGCGATGGCGCAAGGTCAGGATGCAGCGTCCTGGGAGCAGAACTTCCGGCTCGACGTGCTCGGCGCCGTGCATGCGTTCGATGCCGCGCGACCGTTCCTCGAGGCGAGCGGCGAGACAAGCGGCGACGCAGCCTTCGTCATCATCGCCTCGATCTCGGCGGCACAGGCCGATCTCGCGAGCTCCTACGGCCCGATCAAGGCGGCGCTGATCCACATGGCCAAGGGGCTGGCGCGGCAATATGCGAAGAAGAAGATCCGCGTCAACGTGGTCTCGCCCGGCACCGTCTATTTCAAGGGCGGCGTCTGGAACACGATCGAGCAGAACATGCCCGAGCGCTACAAGGATGCGATGAAGCGCAACCCTACCGGCCGCATGGCAACGCCGCAGGAGATCGCAAGCGCGGCGGTGTTTCTGGCCAGCCCGGTGTCGGGGTTCACCACGGGATCCAATCTCGTCGTGGACGGCGCGATCTCGAACCGGGTGAATTTTTGAGGGGCACGCTGTCATCGCCTGCGAAGGCGGGCGGTCCAGTATTCCAGAGACAGTGCGGCTAGAACCGAGAGGCCGCGGCGTACTGGATACCCCGCCTTTGCGGGGTATGACGACTGAGAGTGAGGCGCGATCGCTTCAACAAACTCGTCATTGCGAGCGCAGCGAAGCAATCCAGAATCTTTCCGCGGCAACAGTCTGGATTGCTTCGCTACGCTCGCAATGACGGCGTGGCAGCATCCCGCGCGACAACCTCAATGAAAATCCCGCGACGGCGGCAGGATGCGGACGTTGCGAGGGTGGCGGATTTTCTGTGCCGGAGCATCCGCGTGGTCGCGGCGGTCGTCGTTGAGCGGCTCGATCAGCGCGTCGCCTGATGGCACCGGATGCTTGCGGGTCAGCGAGTCATTGGCAAGGCCGATCAGATCGTGCGAGCGGTCGACCATGCGCTGGGCGATGAGATGCGTCACCTTCTCGGGGCTGCTCTGGATATAGCCCTCGACCAGGATGAGGCGCGCGCCCATCACCTCCTTGCGGTACTGCTCCATGATCTTGGGCCACACCACGACATTGGCGATGCCGGTTTCGTCCTCCAGCGTCATGAACACGACGCCGCTGGCGCTGCCCGGCCGCTGCCGGACCAGCACCACGCCGGCGCAGCGGACGCGCCGCCGCTCGTTCTGATGATTGACGTCCTTGCAGGCGACGACGCGCTCGCGCGAAAACATCTCGCGCAGGAATTCCATCGGGTGGCCCTTCAGCGATAGCCGGATGGTCTGGTAGTCCGCGACCACCTGCTCGGAGTGCGGCATCAAGGGCAATGGCTTTGCATGCTCGTCGGGCTGCTCACGGGCGGTGGCAGCCTCGAACAGCGGCAACGGCACGTCATCTGGCAGCCGCCGCACCTGCCACAGCGCCTCGCGGCGATCGAGCCCGAGCGAACGGAAGGCGTCGGCATCGGCGAGCAGGATCAGCGCGCGCTTGGGCAGGCCGGTGTCGCGGGCGAAATCTTCGAGCGAGGTGAAGGGACGGCGGTTGCGGGCGGCGACGATGCGGTCGGCCCAGTCTAACGCTCCGCCGTCATTCCGGGGCGCGCCTCTTGGCGCGAGCCCGGAATCCATACTCCCGATCGTGGTTATGGATTCCGGGCTCGACGCTGACGCGTCGCCCCGGAATGACAGCTGGGAGTGTTTCAGGCGCTCCTCATCCTCGTCCAACCAATGAAAACCGTCGATCTGGCGGAAGCCGAGGCGTACCGCGCGATATTTGCCGCTCCCCTGCTCCAGCGTGTTCTGCGCAAAGCTGTAGGACACGTCGATGTCGCACACCTCGACGCCGTTCTTGCGGGCATCGCCGACGATCTGCGCCGGCGCGTAAAAGCCCATCGGCTGCGAGTTCAAGAGGCCGCAGCAGAACGCATCGGGATGATGATATTTCAGCCATGACGAAATGTAGACGAGCTGCGCAAAACTCGCGGCGTGGCTCTCCGGAAAACCGTAGGAACCAAAACCCTTGATCTGGTCGAAACAGCTTCTGGCGAAGTTGGGATCGTAGCCGCGCGCGACCATGTTGCCGATCAGCTTGTCTTCGTATTTGCCGATGGTGCCGACATTGCGGAAGGTCGCCATCGAGCGGCGCAGGCCGTTGGCCTCCTCGGAGGTGAATTTGGCCGCCTCGATCGCGATGCGCATTGCCTGCTCCTGGAACAGCGGCACGCCCTTCGTCTTGTGCAGCACCTTGTAGAGCTCGTCCGCGGGACCATGCTCGGGTGATGGCGAAGGATAGTTCACCTTCTCCTGGCCGTTCCGTCGCCGCAAATACGGATGCACCATGTCGCCCTGGATCGGCCCCGGCCGCACGATCGCGACCTCGATCACCAGGTCGTAGAAGGTCCGCGGCTTCAGGCGCGGCAGCATGTTCATCTGGGCGCGGCTCTCGACCTGGAACACGCCGAGCGACTCCCCGTCACACAGCATGTCGTAGACTTTGGGATCGTCCTGCGGAACGCTCGCCAGAACCCAGCGCTCGCCCTTGTGCTGGTCGATCAAGTCAAAACATTTGCGGATGCAGGTCAGCATGCCCAGCGCAAGCACGTCGACCTTCATCATGTTGAGCGCGTCGACGTCGTCCTTGTCCCATTCGATGAAGGTGCGGTCGTCCATCGCGGCGTTGCCGATCGGCACATAGGTGTCGAGCCGGTCCTGGGTGAGAACATAGCCGCCGACATGCTGGGAGAGATGGCGCGGGAATTCGATCAGCTCGGTCGCAAGCTCGACCGCGAGGTTGATCATGGGGTTTTGCGGATCAAGCCCGGCCTGCTTCACCTGCATGTCGTTGAGGCCACTGCCCCAGCTTCCCCAGACGGTGTCGGCGAGCGCGGCGGTGACGTCCTCGGTCAGGCCCAGCGCCTTGCCGACGTCGCGGATGGCGCTGCGCGGACGATAATGGATGATCGTGGCGATGATCGCGGCGCGGTGACGGCCATAGCGGCGATAGACATATTGCATCACCTCCTCGCGCCGCGAATGCTCGAAATCGACGTCGATGTCGGGCGGCTCCAGCCGCTCCTTGGAGATGAAGCGCTCGAACAAGAGATCGACCTTGGTCGGGTCGACCGAGGTGATGCCGAGCACGTAGCACACCGCTGAATTCGCCGCCGATCCCCGCCCCTGGCACAGGATGTTCTGGCTGCGCGCATAATGGACGATGTCGTGCACGGTGAGGAAGTAGTGCGCGTATTTCAGCTCGGCGATCAGCGCGAGCTCTTTCTCGAGCGTAGCACGCAGCTTGTCATCGATCTTGCCGGCGAAATATTTATCGACGCCCGCCCAGGTCAGATCCTCCAGATGCCCTTGCGCGGTCTTGCCCGGCGGCACCGGCTCGTCCGGATATTGATATCTAAGCTGGTCGAGCGAGAAGTCGATCTTGTTCGCAAAGCGCATGGTCTCCGCGATCGCGTCGGGGAAGTCACGGAACAGCCGCGACATTTCGCGCGGAGTTTTGAGAAAGCGCTCGGCATTGGCCTCGAGCTTTCGTCCGACCGCCTCGATCGTGGTCTTTTCCCGGATGCAGGTGAGCACGTCCTGGAGGGGACGGCGCGCAGGATCGTGATAGAGCACCTCGTTGGTCGCGAGCAGCGGCACCTTTGCCGTCGTCGCGAGATCGTCGAGCCGCGCCAGGCGGCGTCGGTCATCGCCACGATAGACCAGGCTCGCCGCCAGCCACACGCCCTCGGCGCGGGTCGCTTTGAGCTTTGCAAGGAAATCCAGCGCCTGCGCCGGCTCGAAGCGATGCGGCAGGGTCAAGACCAGGAGCTGGCCTTCCGAAAACGCGAGGAGATCGGAGAAGGCAAGACGGCACTCGCCCTTCTCGATCCGCGTGACGTCGTCGCCGCGCTTGCCCCGGGTCAGGAGCTGGCAGAGCCGGCCATAAGCGGCGCGGTCGCGCGGATAGACAAGAATGTCGGGCGTGCCGTCGATGAAGACGATGCGCGCGCCGATCAGCAGCTTCGGCTTGTGCAGCACCTTGTCATTGTCGAGCTCCTTGTAGGCCCGCACCACGCCGGCCAGCGTGTTGTGATCGGCGATGCCGATCGCGGAGATGCCGAGGATGCTCGCCTGGTGCACATAGGCCCGCGGATCCGAACCGCCCCGCAGGAAGGAGAAATTGGTGGTGATGCCGATCTCGGCATAAGCAGGCGTGTTCATGCGAAGAGACCGTGCACATACCAGTTGGGAGGAGCGGGCTTGCCGTCGGCGTCGAACACCTCTCCCTCGTAAAGACCGTCGCGAAAAATCCAGAAGCGCAGGCCTTCGGCATCCTCGATGCGGAAATAATCCCGCGTCAACTGCTTGCCGTCCTGACGCCACCATTCCATCGCGATGCGCTCGGGCCCTTCCACCCGCACCACCGCGTGTTTCGCGCGCCGCCAGGTGAATTGATGCGGCGGACCATCCGGCACGGTCGCGAACGGCACTGTGACCGGCTCCGGCTTGTCGAACAGCCGCAGGGGGCGCAGCGGCGGCTCGCCCTCGGCGCGCGCCGGCCATTCGGCCTGCATGGCGGCGGCAAGGTGATGCTGCGCCGGCGCGGCCAGCACCGCACATTCAGGGACATGCGTGTCCTGCGGCAGGTGCACGACGACGCGCTTTCCGCCGATCCGCGCCGCGATGCGGTCGATCAGCGCGGCGAGCTCGTCATTGTCGTGGACATGGGCGTCGAGATCGCGCTGCTCCTGCACCACGATCTCGGTGCGGCTCGCCGACAGCCGCACCATGTCGAAGCCGAAGCCGGGATCGAGGGGATCGGCGAGCGCATCGAGCCGCTCGCGGAACAGGCGGTCGATGACGGCGCTTCGCGTCACCGGCCGTCCGGTCTCGACCATGATCGCCCGCACCACGCCGTCGGTGCGGAAGAAGGCGGCTTCCAGCCGCCGCGCGCCCTTGCCCTGCTTCTCCATGGACGCGATCAACGTGTCGGCGAGCCGCGACAGCGTCATCGCGATCATCGTGTCGGTCGCGATCGGCTCGGCAAAGCGCTTCTCCACGATGTAGTCAGGCAGCGGCTTTCGCGGATTGATCGGCGCATCGCCCTGCCCCAGCGCGTGCGCGAGCAGCGTGGAGAACCGCGCGCCGAACCGCGCCGTGATCTCGTGGGCGCCGCGCGATGCGACATCGCCGATGGTCTTCAGGCCGGCACGGCGCAGGCCGGTGGTGATGGCCTCGCCCGCGCCGAGCGCGGACACCGGCAGCCGGCTGATCGCCTCCGCCTCCCCGCCATCGACGACGATGGTGCCGGAGACCTGGCGCGTCAGCGTCCGCGCGCAGACCGAGGTGCCGGCAATCGCCGCGCTGACGGCAAAGCCTTGTCGGCCGAGCGCGCGAATGAGCGTCTGCAACAGCGCGGCTTCGCCGCCGAACAGATGCGCGCAGCCGGTGATATCAAGGAACAGCCCGTGCGGCGGATCGAGCGCCACTAGCGGCGTGAAACGGTCGCACCAGTCGGCGATGTCGCTCAGCGTCTTCGCATCGGCGACGACATCGGCATCGAACACCCGCAAGTCCGGGCACATCGCCCGCGCATTGGCCAGGGGCTGGCCGATATGCAGGCCCAGCCGCGACGCCGCATCGTCAAGCGCATGGATCACCAGCGCATTGGTCTCTTTGATGACGACGATGCTGGGCTCGTCTTTTTGTTTTGACGCGTTTTCTTCACGCGAACCGGTACCCACTTCGCTCGAAAACGCTTTGGTCTTACCCAGCCCGCCGTTGAAGAACCGCTGGATCCGGTCGATGGGCAGGCGCGGCAGCCACAGGCTGAGAATACGTCGACGGTTCACTGAACTGGCACTCATCACATTTCCATTCCATGATCCACCGGCCGCACGGGCCATGACGATTGCGCAACAGCTCGGCATCGAAGCGCGGCGCGCCCCAGGCATTCCACATCGTGCCCGGCGGCGAATGCGCCGCGCGCAGCATCCATCTGGTCTCGGCAGTCGAGGGCAGCGGCTGCGCGGCCATCCGCAACAGCAGGCCGGTGACGCCGGAGCCTTGCGCGGCCAGCGTCAGCTTGCGGCTCGCCACGAGATCGAATTGCCGCGTCTCGCCCCAGAGCTCGAGCACGACCGCGCCGAGCGCATCGCAGGCCAGTGCATCGGCCGAAGTGCGCAGCGCACCCTCCACGTCGGCCGCGCGCACCATCACCACGCGGCGCGGGTCGAGGCCGAGCTCGGCGAGCCCGCTCATCGACAGCGCGCCGGCTTCCAGTTCCGAAAAATCCTGCCGCACCCACAACAGCGGCCGGCGCGCGGTCACGCGTCCCGCAACGCCCATGACAAACCCGGTCGCGGCGGCGCCCTGGCGCCCCTCGCAAAACACCTCGTGGATCGCCGCGCGCGCGAGCCCGCCCTTCAGCGCGCTGTCGACCTCGCCGTGGCCAAGCGCGACGCGATCATGCTGATGCACGACCTCCGCCGTCTCGATGCGCTCGATCTGGCTGCGCAAGGTCGCAAGCGCGCTTGTGCGTGCGCCGCTCATATACGCCGCTCCTTCAGAGGTGATTGCCGGTGGCTCTCAAAAAGAGAACCAGCGGCTGGCTCATTTGTTCATGATATGTTCTAATATAAAGCTAACGGCGCGCCTGGAGTCAATCGAATTGGCGCGCCCATGGATTCATGAGCGGAATCAAGAGGATTCGAGTGCCATGTACCTCGTCACCCTGGACAGCGAGACCGATTTCGACGGCTGGCGTAAAGCCGCACGCGCATTCGCGCTGCACCACGTCGCCCCAGCGGACGTGGTGTGGCACGTGCAAGGCCAGACGAAAGACCAGATGCCGCCCGGCCTGTCCGAAGCGCCGAGCCTTCCGCCGATCGAGACCGAGAGCACGTTCACCGTGCCGGCCAATTTCATCGAGCTTGCCCGCATCGCGATCCTGCATCGCGAGGGCGAGCGTTTTGCGCTGCTCTATCGCCTGCTCTGGCGGTTGAAGGCCGATCACGACCTGCTCGTAACGATGAGCGATCCCGACGTGGCGCAGGCAACCGCGATGGCTGGCAGCGTGCAACGCGATGCACAGCGGATGCGCGATCTCGTCCGCTTCCGCGAGATCGGGCGCGAGCAGAAGGCGCATTACGCCGCCTGGTTCGAGCCGGAGCATTACATCGTCGCATTCGCCGCGCCGTTCTTTGCGCGTCGTTTTGCCGACATGCCCTGGTCGATCCTCACGCCTGACGTTTGTGCCCATTGGAATGGTCACGCGATCTCCTTCACGCCCGGAATCAGCCGGACGGAGTGGCCGGCACCAGGCCGCCTGGAGGAAACCTGGCGGCGCCATTTCCAGCCCGGCCGGCTGATGACGACCGACGCGCCGGTGAAGCGCCGGAGGAACCTCCAGGACGCATCGGTACTTGGATCGATACTTGGACCCCTGCTCGCCGATGCCGAACGCTGGACCGGCGGACGGATCTCCCCACGTCCGGAAGCCATCATGGGACACAAAGCCGCCGCCAACGATCTCGAAGCGCTCCGCGAGGAGGCCGCGCATTGCCGTGCCTGCCCGCTCTACAAGGACGCGACGCAAACCGTGTTCGGCGAAGGCCCGAAAGACGCCACCATCATGCTGGTCGGCGAGCAGCCCGGCGACAAGGAAGACCTCGCCGGCCATCCCTTCGTCGGACCGGCCGGGCAGATGCTCGACCGCGCGCTGGAGGAAGCCGGCGTCGACCGCAAGAAGGTCTATGTCACCAATGCGGTGAAGCACTTCAAATTCGTGCCGCGCGGAAAGATCCGCCTGCACCAGAAGCCGGCAACACCGGAAATCAAAGCGTGCCGGCCATGGTTTGAGCGGGAAGTTGCGGCAATCCAGCCCGAGCTCATCGTCGCGATGGGCGCCACCGCCGCGCAAAGCGTATTCGGCAAGATCACCCCAATCGGCAAGACCCGCGGCCGGCTCATCGACCTTCCCGACGGCCGCAAGGCGCTGGTGACGGTGCACCCGTCCTATCTGCTGCGACTGCCCGACCCGGAAGCCAAAGTGCTGGAATATCAGCGCTTTGTCGAAGACCTGAAGATCGCCGCCAGCCTGCAGAGGAAATCCGCGCGCGCCGCCTAAATACGGGCGGGAAAACGCCTTTCAACCACCGCTTGTCATCCAGCCTTCAAATCCATCGCGGACAATACCCTTACCTGAAAGTTAAGGGGCGTCCAGACATGACCGATGTAGCATTCGACCGCGCGGTAGCCGATCCCGCGCCGATCCAGCCGGCCTCGCGGCCAAATCTCGACAAGGGCTTCAATCCGCTGACGATGATCCTGTTCTTCGGCATCCTCGCCGCGGGCCTGCTGTTCGTCGCCTACAGCATCTATGCCGACGTCAACGCGACCGGCACGCGGGTCACGACCTTCCTGCCCTACATCCTGCTGTTCGTCGCGCTGCTGATCGCGCTCGGCTTCGAGTTCGTCAACGGCTTCCACGACACCGCCAATGCGGTGGCGACCGTGATCTACACCCATTCGCTCCCGGCTGAAGTCGCCGTGATGTGGTCGGGCTTCTTCAACTTCCTCGGCGTGCTGCTGTCCTCCGGCGCGGTCGCCTTCGGCATCGTCTCGCTGCTGCCGGTCGAGCTGATCCTCCAGGTCGGCTCCAGCGCCGGCTTCGCAATGGTGTTCGCGCTGCTGATCGCCGCGATCCTGTGGAATCTCGGCACCTGGTATTTCGGCCTGCCCGCCTCGTCCTCGCACACGCTGATCGGCTCCATCATCGGCGTCGGCATCGCCAACGCCGTGATGCGCGGCCGCGACGGCACCTCGGGCGTGGACTGGAGCAAGGCTACCGAGATCGGCTACGCGCTGCTGCTGTCGCCGCTGGTCGGCTTCGCCTGCGCCGCCGTGCTGCTGCTGGTGCTCAAGTTCATCGTGCGCAACCCGGCTCTGTACGCCGCGCCCGAAGGCAACAAGGCTCCGCCGCTCTGGATCCGCGGCCTCCTGATCCTGACCTGCACCGGCGTCAGCTTCGCGCACGGCTCGAACGACGGCCAGAAGGGCATGGGCCTGATCATGCTGATCCTGATCGGCACCGTTCCAACCGCTTACGCGCTCAACCGCGCTCTGCCGGAATCCCAGGTCGCCCAGTTCCAGAAGACCTCGGATGCCGCCGCCAGGGTGATCTCGGCCAAGGGCGCCGGGCACAGCATCATCGGCGATCCCCGTCCGGCGGTGACGCAGTACATCGCGCTGCATCAGATCAACGAGGGCACCTATCCCTCGCTCGCCGTGCTGGTGAAGGATGTCGGCGACCAGGTCGCCAAATACGGCACGCTGAACAAGGTGCCGGCGGAAGCCGTCGGCAACACCCGCAACGACATGTACCTGACCTCGGAAGCGATCCGCTTCCTGATGAAGGACAAGGAGAACGATCTCAACAAGGACGAGGTCGCGACCCTGAACGCCTACAAGGGCTCGCTCGACGCCGCCACGAAGTTCATCCCGAACTGGGTGAAGATCGCGGTCGCCATCGCGCTCGGCCTCGGCACCATGATCGGCTGGAAGCGCATCGTCGTCACGGTCGGTGAGAAGATCGGCAAGACCCATCTCACCTACGCACAGGGCGCCTCCGCCGAGCTCGTCGCCGCCGCCACGATCGGTGCCGCCGACGTGTTCGGCCTGCCGGTCTCGACCACCCACGTGCTGTCGTCCGGCGTCGCCGGCACCATGGCCGCGAACGGCTCGGGCCTGCAGATGGCGACCATCCGCAACCTGCTGATGGCCTGGGTGCTGACGCTGCCCTGCGCGATCATGCTGTCGGCCACGCTCTACGTGATCTTCTCGCGAATCTTCTGAAGACCTCTCCTCTCCCTCTCCCCGTTCTTACGGGGAGAGGGTTGGGGTGAGGGGCTGCCTCCGCGATCACGGTGAGAGACGGACTCGCGGAGAGTCCCCCTCACCCGGATTTTACGCTTCGCGAAAAATCCGACCTCGCCCCGCAAGCGGGGCGAGGTGAAGGACGCCGCGCCTACGACGCTGCGAGCGACTCCTCGACCAGCTTGACCCAGTAGGACGTGCCGAACACGATCGCCTCGTCGTTGAAATTATAGGCGGGGTGATGCAGGCCGGCGCTGTCGCCGTTGCCGCAGAAGATGAAGGCGCCGGGGCGCGCTTCCAGCATATAGGCAAAATCCTCACCGCCCATCAGCGGCGGCATCTCGTGCACATTGGCTTCGCCCGCGACCTGCCTTGCGATACGCCGCGCCACCTCGGTCTCCGCGGCGTGGTTGTTCACGACGGGATAGTTGCGCTTGTAGTGCAGGTCGATCTTCGCGCCGGTGATCTGCGCCACGCCCGCCACCACTTCGTGCACGCGCTTCTCGACCAGCTTGCGCACGTCCGGCGACAGCGTGCGGATGGTGCCCCTCAGCGTCGCGGTCTGCGGAATGACGTTGCGGGCGTTGCCGGCGTGGAATTCGCAGATCGAGATCACGGCCGATTCCAGCGGATCGACGCTGCGCGCCACGATCGACTGCAACGCGGTGATCACCTGCGCGCCGACCAGCACGGAATCGATGCATTTGTGCGGTCGCGCGGCATGGCCGCCGAGGCCCTCGATCATGATATCGACCTCGTCGGTCGCCGCCATGATCGGGCCCGGCCGGATCGCGAACGAGCCGATCGGGATGCCCGGGCCGTTATGCATGCCGTAGACCTGCTCGATGCCGAAGCGCTCCATCAGCCCGTCCTTGACCATGGCCGCGCCGCCGGCACCGCCCTCCTCGGCCGGCTGGAAGATCACGACAGCATCGCCGGCAAAATTCCGGGTCTCGGCGAGGTAGCGGGCCGCCCCAAGCAGCATCGCGGTGTGGCCGTCATGGCCGCAGGCGTGCATCTTGCCCGGATTCTTCGAGGCGTAAGGCAGGTTGGTCTGCTCCTCGACCGGCAGCGCGTCCATGTCGGCGCGCAGGCCGATGGTCTTCAGCCCTTCGCCGGCTGGCTTGTTGCCCTTGATCACGCCGACCACGCCGGTCTGGCCGAGGCCGGTCACGACCTCATCGCAGCCGAATTCACGCAGGCGGTCCGCGACGAATGCTGCGGTGCGGTGAACGTCATACAGCAATTCGGGATGCTGGTGGATGTCCCGGCGCCAGGCCTGAATATCGGGTTGAAGGTCGGCGACGCGGTTCACGATGGGCATGGATGGTCTCAAGCTTTGTTGGGAATACAGGACTGTCTACCATGCAAGCCGCAGTCCACCTAACCGCCGCGGATCGGGGGGAGCCCTGCCCTCTCGTCATGGCCGGACTTGTCCCGAACCGCTGCGTCTGCCTATTAGGACGGAACATCAAGTGACCATCCGGGTGGAAGCAGAATGCCAAGGCGGCTCGAAGGTGAGTTTGACTACATTGTCGTCGGGGCAGGCACGGCAGGATGCATTCTCGCCAACCGCCTGTCGGCCGATCCGAAAAATCGCGTCCTCATTCTCGAAGCCGGCGGCGACGACAACTGGATCTGGTTCCACATTCCGGTCGGCTACCTCTTCGCGATCGGCAATCCGCGCTCGGACTGGATGTTCAAGACCGAGGCCGAGCCGGGCCTGAACGGCCGCGCGCTGGCCTATCCCCGCGGCAAGGTGATCGGCGGCTGCTCGGCGATCAACGCCATGATCTCGATGCGCGGACAGGCCGCCGATTACGACCATTGGCGCCAGCTCGGCATGACCGGCTGGGGCTATGACGACGTGCTGCCGCTGTTCAAGCGGATCGAGGATCACTTCCTGGGCGCGAGCGAGCATCACGGCGTCGGCGGGGGCTGGCGCATCGAGGCGCCGCGGCTGTCGTGGGAGGTTCTCGATGCCGTCGGCGATGCCGCAGAAGAAATGGGCATCAAGCGCATCCCGGATTTCAACACCGGCGACAACGAAGGCACCAGTTATTTCCACGTCAACCAGAAGCGCGGCCGGCGCTGGTCCTCGGCGCGCGGCTTCCTCAAGCCCGCGCTGAACCGGCCCAACCTGCGGCTCGAGAAGCACGTGCTGGTCGACCGTCTCATCATCGAGCAGGGCCGCGCCGTCGGCGTGCGTTTCGTCCAGAACGGCGAGATCATCGAAGCGCGCGCGAAGCGCGAGGTGATCCTGTCGGCCGGCGCGATCGGCTCGGTGCAGGTGCTGCATCGCTCCGGCATCGGGCCTGCCGACTGGCTGTCGCCGCTCGGCATCGACGTGATGATGGACAAGCCCGGTGTCGGCCGCAATCTGCAGGACCATCTCCAGCAGCGCGCGATCTACAAGGTCGAGGGTGTGCGCACGCTGAACGAGACCTATTACAACCTGTTCCGCCGCGGCCTGATGGGGCTCGACTACGCCTTCCGCCGCCGCGGACCGCTGACGATGGCGCCGTCGCAACTCGGCATCTTCACGCGTTCCGATGCGACGCGCGCACGCGCCAACATCCAGTTCCACGTACAGCCGCTGTCGCTCGACAAGTTCGGCGATCCCCTGCACCGCTTCCCCGCCATCACCGTGAGCGCCTGCAACTTGCAGCCAACCTCGCGCGGCACCGTGCGGCTGCGCTCGGCGAGCCCGGACGAGAAGCCGATCATCGCGCCGAACTACCTGTCGACCGACGACGACCGCCAGGTCGGCGCCGACGCCATCCGCACCACCCGCCGCCTGATGCAGCAGAAGGCGCTGGCAAAATATCACCCGAGCGAATATCTGCCCGGCCCTTCCGTCGGCGACGACGATGCCTCGCTCGCCAAAGCCGCGGGCGATATCGGCACCACCATCTTCCATCCCGTCGGCACGGCGAAGATGGGCGCGGCGAACGATCCGATGGCGGTGGTCGACGAACGTCTCCGCTTCTACGGCCTCAGCGGCCTTCGCATCGTCGATGCCTCGATCATGCCGACGATCACGTCGGGCAATACCAACACGCCGACCGCAATGATCGCCGAGAAAGGTGCGACGATGATCTTGGAGGATGCGAAGTAAGTCAAACTTCCAGTCCTTAGGTCGAATGATTTCGTTTTTGACTTCCCACGTCATCGACCGCCCGTCGGCCTGCAGGTATGAGGGCCAGGCGCAGCGCGGACAGGCGTCTGCGCTCTCAGCGGGTGACGCAAGACGAGGAAGCAAAAAATGAATTTGAACGAGCTTGCCGATCGATATGTGGCTGTGTGGAACGAGCGGGACTCTGAAAAGCGGAAGCGACAAGTCGCGGAATTATGGATTCCGCAAGGTGAGCACTATGTCGAGTCGCGCAAGGTCGTTGGGCATGATGCGCTCGAGCTACGCATCATTGAATCGCACAAACGAATTCGTGCGCGATGCGGGAAATCGCTTTCGCGCAGTGCCCGGCGCTCGCCGGGAAGGCAACGTGGTGGCATTCTATTGGGAGATGTTGCCGGCCAACGCGGATACCGTGCTGGGCAAAGGCCTGGAATTCGTTGTCGTCTCGGATGCTGGAAAGATAGTCCAGGACTACCAGTTCTATCCGGCCTGACAGGCCCGCATCGCAATGTCCGACGACACGAAGGCGGAGTGATTCATGCCCGTTTCATATGCCATCGAGTTTCAAGTTGTCCCCGGCAAGCGGGAGGAATTTCTGGAGCGCCTCTGTGAAGTCCTGGACGCGATGAAGGTCGAGACGACATATTGTGAGGCTGTCCTGCACCAGGATCCGACGTCCGAAAACCACTTCATGCTCTACGAGACGTGGGACAACCACGATGATGTCGTCAACGTGCAACTGAACCGTCCCTACCGGCACGCGTGGCATGATGCTCTCCCGAGAATACTGGCGAGTGAGCGCAAAATCGGCGTGTGGGAACCAATTAGGGCGGATCCGAAGCGCTCCCCGAAGACCAGATGACCTCGTGGAGAATCGGGCGGCGCTATCTGCGCATGAGCACGTGCTCTCTGGCGCCTGCCCGTCCCCTCTCGACAGCGACCGGCGATGTCTGATCGACAAGCTCCGACTGCATCAGGTTTGCAAGCTCGATCGTACGGTTGTCTGCCGGAAACAGCATTTCGAGGGCGAGTTCGGCCAAGGTGATGTCAGTGGCGGTGCCGAAGACGGTCACGGTATTCAAAAAGGACATGGTGCCGAGGCGCGTCGTGATACGCAGCGGGGTGGCTAGCCGCTCGGACTGCTCGAAGCCCATGCTGGTGGTCGAGTCTGACGGGGCGGGATACGCTGCGACCTCTGCGAGCAGATTTTGCAGCCAGGGATCGGCGCCGGCCTCGATCTGCTGACGCAGCACGCTCAAGCAATAGGCGCGCCATGCCGCGAGGTTCAGGATTCGCGGTCCCATGCCTGCCGGATGCAGCATGAGACGCATCGCGTTGATGGGTGGCTCTAGGAGTGCTTCCGAACATCCTTCATAGAGCTGGGGAAGAGCGCCATTTGAAAGCACCACGTTCCAACGCCGATCCACTGCGAAGGCGGGATAGGGCTTGTGTGCCTGGAGAATGCGATCCATCGCCGCCCTCGCTGCTTCGAGGCCGTCGATCGACGTCTCCTCGTACGCTGGCGCAAACCCCGCCGCGAGCAGCAATCTGTTGCGATCCCGAAGCGGAACATCGAGAAGGTCTGTCAGACGGTTGATGATGGCCCGGCTTGGTTGCGCTTTCCCGGTTTCGAGGCATGACAAATGCCGGGTTGAGCTATTGGCCCCGAGAGCCAGATCGGTCTGCGTGAGGCGTCGCCGCTCGCGCCAACGCCTCAAGAGGATCCCGAAAGGAAGCTGGTGCGCTGTCATGGGGCCAGCCTAGCTTTGGGCCCAGCCATAGAAAATGACCTCCGAGGTCAAGATTGCCATGCTTTCCAAGTCGCGGCACCTTCCGACTTCACGAAATCGTCATCGCATCCGGGAATAAACCCCGCCCTCCCCCAATCACCTCCCCGAAGCCCAATTCCGGGCGAAGTGGAGACGTTGCGATGAGCGGACACGATCACGGGGATGACGGCGTCAACCGCCGCAAGGTGCTGGAATGCATGACCTGGGCCGGCACCGGGGTGCTCTGGACCATCACGGGCGGCGTGCCGCGCTCGCTCGGCATCATCGATTCCGCGCAAGCCGCCACCGCGGCCGCGCCCGGCATGACCTTCCTCCAGATCAGCGACAGCCATGTCGGCTTCGACAAGCCGGCCAATCCCAACGCGCTCGGCACGCTGGAGGAAGCCATCAACAAGATCAACGCGATGCCTGCCAAGCCGTCGTTCATGATCCACACCGGCGACATCACCCATCTGTCGAAAGCCGCCGAGTTCGACAATGCCGAGCGCATCATCTCGCAGACCAAGCTCGACGTGCACTACGTCCCCGGCGAGCATGACTTCATCGACGAGGAGGTGAAGCTCTATCGCGAGCGCTACGGCCGCGGCACCAAGGGGCACGGCTGGTACTCCTTCGATGCCGGCGGCGTGCACTTCGTCGGCCTCGTCAACGTCGTCGACCTCAAGGCCGGCGGCCTCGGCAATCTCGGCGCCGAGCAGCTTGCCTGGCTGGAGGACGACCTGCGCGGCAAGTCGAAATCGACGCCGGTCGTGCTGTTCGCCCACATCCCGCTCTGGACCGTCTATCCGGAATGGGGCTGGGGCACCGAGGATGGCGGCCGCGCGCTCGAATACGTCAAGGGCTTCGGCTCGGTCACCGTGCTGAACGGCCACATCCACCAGGTGATGCAGAAGGTCGAAGGCAACGTCACCTTCCACACCGCGCGCTCGACCGCCTTCCCGCAGCCGGCGCCGGGGGCAGCTCCTTCGCCCGGACCGATGAAGGTCGAGGACGCAAGGCTGCGCTCGATGCTCGGCGTCGCCAGCATCAACTTCAAGCAGAACGAGCAGCGGCTCGCGATCATCGACACACCGCTCCAGGGCTGAATCCAAGGTTGAATGGAAGCTGACAATGAAGACACTCAATCGCCGCGACTTCGGCGTCGACCTCGGTCTCGCTCTGGCCGCGGCCGTCCTGCTGCCCGCAACAACCGCCCGGGCCGACGACATGGACGTGCACATCGACAATTTCGTTTTCCAGCCGGCCGAGCTCAAGATCAAGGTCGGCGCCACCGTGACCTGGACCAACCGGGACGACATCCCGCACACGATCGTCTCGGCCGGCAAGTTCAGGTCCAAGACCCTGGACACCGACGACAAGTTCTCGTTCACCTTCACCAATGCGGGCGACTACAAATATTTTTGTTCGTTGCACCCGCACATGACGGGGATGATCAAGGTTGAGTAACGTCTCCAACCAAGGCATCAACGTCTTGCCCGGCCGGTGGTCCCACGCCGGCCGGGCTCGTGTGCGTTCCGTCACACACAGGGACGGAACGAAGCCACAGGCAGAACAAGAGGCAAAGCGAGGAGCGATGCCCGCCACCGACGATCTGCAGAAGGCGCAGCGCTTCCGCGAAGCGGCGCTGCCCTATCTCGACGACGTCTACACGCTCGCGCGCTATCTGCTGCGCGACGCCTCCGATGCCGAGGACGCGGTGCAGGAGTGCTATCTGCGCGCGCTGAAGCACTTCGACAGCTATCGCGGGCCGGCGATGAAGCCCTGGCTGTTCGCGATCCTGCGCAACGTCTGCAACGCAGAATATGCGCGTCGCGCGCACAGGCCCAGCGCGATCGAGGATACGCCCGGCGCCGCCGAGCAGACGCCGATCTGGCAGGAGACCGGGGCAAGCCCGGAAACCGAAGTGCTGCGCAGCCGCGATGCCGGCGCCATCCGCAAGCTGATCGACACGCTCGCCGAGCCGTTCAAGGAAACCTTCGTGCTGCGCGAGATCAACAACCTGTCCTATCGTGAAATCGCCGAGGCCGTCGGCGCCCCCGTCGGCACCGTGATGTCCCGCCTCGCCCGCGCCCGCGCCATGCTGCGCGCGGCCTGGACGGCGGAAGAGGAGCATCCAAGATGACCTGCGACGAGGCAAGAATCCTGCTTCACGCGCTGATCGACAACGAGCTCGATGCCGGCCACGCGCGCGAAGTCGAAGCCCATATCGCCGGCTGCCCGGCCTGCGCCGCGGAGCTTGCGGCACAACGCGACATGCAGCGCGTGCTGGCCGACACCAATCTGCGCTACACCGCACCGGCGAGCCTGCGCGCCCGCATCGAGGCCTCGATGCCTCAGCCGCAGCGCCTGCAACCGACCCGCCGCTCCGTGCTGCGCGGCTTTGCGATGGGCTCGGCGGTCTCCGCGCTCGCCGCCTCCGGCGTCGTCGCCGTGGTGCTGCGCCAGGACGACCAGCAGCGCATCCTGTCGGAGGTCGTCTCCGCCCATCTACGCTCGCTTCAGGCCGGCCATCTCACCGACGTGATCTCGACCGACCAGCACACCGTCAAACCCTGGTTCAACGGCAAGCTCGACGTCGCCCCGCCCGTGATCGACCTCACCGCGCAGGGTTTTACGCTGGTCGGCGGCCGGCTCGACTATATCGACGCCCGCGCCATCGGCGCCGTCGTCTACCGGCGCCGGCAGCACGTGATCAACCTGTTCGTGTCGCAGACCTCGAGCACCGAACACCGGCCGCCGAAGACCCAGACCATGCAGGGCTTCAACTGCCGCCGCTGGGGCGATCGCGGCCTGAATTTCTGGGCGGTCAGCGATCTCGGCGCCGACGAGCTCGCCGAGTTCGTCGACAAGTTCGGGGCGGCGATGAAGGTGAATGTGGAGGGGTAGCTTCTTCAGTCAAGCTGACGCTGGAGATCAAGCGCTCGCACTGCCACGACAAATGCCACCATCAGGATCGACGCCATGGCGGCAACCATGGCCGCGATCCTGAAGCGCTTAAGGTACATCAAGCAGGCCTCGGACAGAGCAGGCTCGTAAGGAAGGTGCACTGTACGCATGGACGCACGTATGGCGGTGAGAGGTCCGACTATGTGGGGTTTAGGCACCGATCGCTTGTAACTATCATAGCTGAGCCAAGCGAAAGAGACGGATATCGCGAACGTCAGAAATAAGAGAACCGAGACAAGCGCAATCATCGATCGCATAGAACGAGATCTCTACCCTTGCCCGCATTGCGCGAGGCCAAGCGCTCCCGCAAACTATATCGATAACGCGGACGGTGCCTAGGCCGACCTTCGCACCGCGTTGTCCACCAGCGTCTTGCCGAGCGACCAGATCGCACCGGGCACCTTGTGGCTGCCGGCGATGACGTCGTCGAAGGCGCGCTCGATCCAGCCGCAGTCTTCCTCGGTGATGGTGAGCGGCGGCAGCAGCTTGATGGTGTGGCTGCCGTGGCCGGCGACCTGGGTGAGGATCTTGTGATCCTTGAACAGCGGCACGGTGATGAGCTGGCAGAACAGGCCCTTGTTGGCCGCCTCCAGCACGTTCCAGGACGCCCGCAGGCGCAGCGACTTCGGCGGGCCGAACTCAACGCCGATCATCAGGCCCTTGCCGCGCACTTCCTTCATCAGCTCGTAGCCGGGCACCATGCGCGTCAGCGCAAGGCGCAGCTCGGCGCCGCGCTTGGCGGCGGACTCGATCAGCTTCTCGGACTCCATGACATCGAGCGTGGCGATGCCCGCGGCCATCGCCAGATCGTTCTTGGAGAAGGTGGAGCCGTGCACCACCGCGCGATCCATCTGGTTGAATATCTTGTCGAAGATGCCCTTGCGCGTCAGCACCGCGCCGACCGGCACGTGGCCGCCCGACAGCGACTTCGACAGCAGCACCATGTCGGGCTCGACGTTCCAGTGCTCGACCGCGAGGAAGCGGCCGGTGCGGCCCATGCCGGTCTGAATCTCGTCGGCGACGAACAGCGTGCCGTATTTCTTGCAGAGTGCTGCCGCACCGGGCAGGAACTCGTCGGTGGGCATGTTGACGCCCTTGCCCTGGATCGGCTCGACGACGAAGGCCGCGACCTCGCGCGAGGCCAGCGCCTTTTCGAGCGCGGCGAGATCGTTGAAGGGGACCGGGGTGCAGCCGGGCAGCAGCGGCTCGAAACCGGTGCGGAAGTTCGAGTCACCCGTCAGCGACAGCGCGCCATAGGTCAGGCCGTGATAGCCGTGGGCGCAATAGACGATGCCGGGACGGCCGGTGGCGCCACGTGCGAACTTGATCGCGGCCTCGACGCATTCCGCTCCGGAATTGGCGAAGAATGCCTTGTCGAGATAGGGAACGTATTTCAGGAGGCGCTCGGCGAGCACGCCGGCGAGCGTCGAGACGTCGAACTGGACGAGGTTGGGCAGGTCGGCATCGAGCACGCTCTTGAGCGCATCGCGCATGACCGGATGATTGCGCCCGATCGCAAACACGCCAAAGCCGGACAACAGGTCGAGATAGCGCGCCCCGTCGCGGTCGTAGAGGTACTGCCCCTGCCCCTTTTGGAAGCCGACGTCGTAGCCGATGGTCTTGAGAACCCGAACGAACTGCTCGTTCAGATACCGATTATGCAGGGCACTGCGCTGGGCCTGACGGTCCGCGAACAGTTGAGACATGTCTGGATTTGGGCTGTGCATCCGCTACATACTTCGGTTGAGGGCCGTCTCGTCAACTGGAAACGGACCGTTACAGAAAACGGTCTGTGCGGCCTTTTGCCCTTTTTCGGACCATCTTCGCAAGCACAGCTTTAAACCATGTTGCACTGCCAAGGAACACTCATGCGTTTGGCCCTTTACACCGGAATTATACTGGCTGGCGGTTACGCCTGCCTGACTCCTGCTCTCGCCGCCGACCCCACCGGCGACTGGCGGGTCGCCGACGGCGTCGCCAACATCCGTGTCGCCCAATGCAATGGCAGCATGTGGGGCGCGGTTTCCTGGGAAAAGCAGCCTGGCGGCCGTGACGAGAACAACCCGGATGTCTCGAAACAGAACAGGCCGACGCTGGGCATGGCGACCCTGATCGACATGAAGAAGAAGCCCGGCGTCGATCAGTGGGAAGGACAGGTCTACAACGCGAAAGACGGCCAGCTCTACAGCGCGACCATCACTCCGGCCGGTACCGACCAGCTTGAGATCAAGGGCTGCGTGATGGGCTTCCTCTGCGGCGGCGAAACCTGGACCCGGGTCGGACCGCCGATCCCCTTGAGCCCCGCCAACGCCATGGCCAAGGGCGCGCCGAAGCCCACCGGCGCGGCGCCGAAAGCCCAAGGCACTGCACCACCCCAAGGCACAGCGCCCCAAGGCACGACGGGCGCCACAGCGCCTGCGCCCGCGCCGGCCCCGAAAACCGCCACGACGGCCAAGCCCGGTCAGAAGGGCGCCGCCGACCCCGTCGGCGATATCTGCCTACTCCCTGAGATTGCGGGGCTTGCCCATTAGGGCCGGCTGGAACAGCAGCACGGCGGCGAGCGTCGTCACCAGTGAGAGCGCCAGCAGCTTGCCCATGCTGGACGTGCCGGGATGGCTCGACAGCCACAGGCTGCCGAACGCCGTCGCCGTCGTCAGCGCGCTGAAGAAGATCGCGCGTGTCAGGCTGGTCTGAAGCAGGTTTGTTCTGCCCGAGCGCCAGGCCACGACATAGTAGATCTTGAAGGCAACGCCGACGCCGAGCAGCAGCGGGAACGCGACGATGTTGGCGAAGTTGAGCGGCAGGCCGATCAGCACGCAGATCTCGAGCGTGACCGCGCCGGCAACCAGGAGCGGCACCAGCGTCATCAGCACGTCCACGAACCGGCGGAGCGTGATCCACAGCAGAAGGCCGATCACCAGCAGCGCGTAGACGCCGGCGTGGATGAACGCCTTCACCACGGTGTCGCCGGATTTCAGGATCGAGACCGGCCCGCCGATCGCGGTCGGCTCGGCAACGAGCACCGCCGCCGCAAATCTGCGCAGCGTGTCGTTGTCGTTGGGATCGCCCTTGGGCAGCGCCTCGACGCGGATGATGCCGTCCTTGCTCTTCCAGGCGCTGACCAGATCGGGCGGCAATGACTTCAGGGTGACCGGCTCAGCCTGCATCGCGTTCCTGAGCTGGTCGAACACGATCTTCATCGGCGTGACGAACACGTCCTGCGCCTTGTTGCGCATAGCCTCGTCGGCATTGGCGAGCTTCTCGAGCGCGTCCGCAAGGCGGCGCGAGGCGACCGCGCCCGGCCCCTTCGCATCGCCGGCGGTCCGGCGCAGATTGTCGACCGAGGATTTCAGCGCATCGACGTTCTCCTTGTCCGACGGCGCGGCATCGATCTGGTCGGGATTGAGCGCGGGGTTCAGCACCTTGGCGCCCTGTGCGATCAGCTTCAGCTTCGGCTGCTGGTCTTGCGGCACGAAGCTGTCGAGCGACATCACGCGCAGCACCTCCGGCACCTTCTCCAGCTTCGCCTCGACCTGCCGTGCCTGCTCCTCGGACGTCGTCATCACGTTGATGGCATTGGCACCGGTGTTGGGATCCTTGCGCAGGTCGAGGAAGGTCGCGATCGATTCGGCCTTCGGGTTGCGCAGGTTCATCGGGTTGAAGTCGAACTTCATGAAATAGAGCAGCGGCAGGCCGGCGAGCGCGAGCAGCAGCGTGCCCCCCACCACCAGCACACGATGCTTCTCCAGGAAGTGATCGAGCGGCGCCAGGAAGGCGTAGCCCACGGGCTCCTTCTCGCCGGGTGGGTTGAGCAGCTTCAGCATTGCCGGCAGAACGGTGATCGAAGAGAGGAAAGCCACCAGCATGCCGACGCCGGCGATCTGGCCGAGCTCCGCGATGCCTTGATAGTCCGTAGGCATGAAGCAAAGGAAGCCTGCCGCGGTCGCCATCGCCGCAAGCGACAGCGGCACCGCAGAGCGCTTCGCTGCCAGCACCAGCGCACCCGAAAGGTCGTTGTGCTTGTAGCGCTCCGAGCGGTAGCGGACGCTGTACTGGATGCCGAAATCGACGCCGAGGCCGACGAACAGCACCGCGAACGCGATCGACAGCAAATTGAACGATCCGACCATCATCAGGCCGGCGGCGGTCGTGATGGCAAGGCCGACGAAGAGATTGACGAACACCGCGAAGATGATCTTCGCCGAGTGCAGCGCCAGCCACAGGATCAGCAGCACGACGAGGACGGTGCCGACGCCGTTGACGACGGCGCCTTCCTGGACGGTGGCATATTCCTCATTGGCGATCGGCACCGGGCCGGTCAGTCGCACCCGCGCCTGGTATTTGGTCGCGAAATCCAGATCCGCCGCAGCCTTGCGGATCGCGTCGGTAGCGCCCTTGCCGGGCTCCAGCGCGTTGTAGTCGAGGATCGGCTTGAACTCGATGAAGGCGCGCTTGTCGGAATCCGACAGCGGCTCGTCGCTGACGAGTTCGCGCCACGAGAAGCTCGCATTGCCCTTGTTGAGCACGGTCTCGACCGTCTGCGCGATCAGGTTGAAAGGCCGCGCGGTATTGTCGAGCTTGACCTGGCCGCGCTTGACGCCGGCAAGTCCCGTCTCCAGCGCGCCGGTCAGGCCGCGGATCGAGGGGTCGCCCGCCATGATCTCGATCAGGGGCGCCGCCGATTCGAACTCGCCGGTGACCTTGGCGACCTCCTCGGTCGGCAGGAACAAGAGGCCGTTCTTCTCGAAGAACTCGCCGGTGCCGAGCTGCTGCATCGACTGGAAGTTGGTCTTGTCGTCCTTCAGCTTGGCAAACAGCGCGTCCGATGCCGCGGTCGCCATTTCCGGCGTCTTTGCCTCGACCACTGCCGTAATCGTCGCGTCGCGGTCGAAGGCGCGGTCGAATTGCTGGTCGCGCTGGCGCCAGTCCAGATTCTGGGCAATCAGCGAGTTGATGTCGGTGTTGATGGCGAAGTGCTTGGACGTGTAATAGCCGGCCCCCACCGCAAGCAGGAGCCCGAGAACGACGACGAGGGAGGCAAACCGGGTACAGGCCCTGACGATGGCAACGACTACGCTTTGCAGCACATCTTTTCTTTCTGGTGTTAACAGCTTGCCGAAAACGCCCGCTGTTTATCGGAGTTCCCGGGCGAAACCTATTGCTGTTTTAAGTGGCTCTCGCCGCAAGAAGGTTCGAGGTAAACGGCGCGGACCGTGGCAAAATCATGCGGGGCGGTCGGTATAGCCGGGGAGTTGAGGCGGGAAAGTGACGAAGGGGTGAGCACAAATGTCGCCATTTTGCTCATCGCAATTTCCATACTATAATACCCGGCGGGGAACCAAAGGTCTATCCGACCTTTCCTTTCTGCCGATTTTTTGACACAAAGTATTGCGCCTCCATGCGCCGGAGCCCCGACGGGGGTGGGTGGCTACCGCGTGCGCGAAACCAATGGTGCGGATATTGCAACTCATTGGTCAGTATCGAGGTGCCGCCGGGACTTTGAAGCGGATTGGTGCAACTTGCGTGATGGGCGTCCTATGGAAGTTTATCTAGCGCAACCGCGCGGTTTCTGCGCGGGCGTGGTGCGGGCGATCGAGATCGTGGAACGGGCGCTGGAGAAGTTCGGCCCGCCCGTCTACGTGCGCCACGAGATCGTGCACAACAAATACGTGGTCGAGAGCCTGAAGAACAAGGGCGCCATCTTCGTCGAGGAGCTGTCCGAGGTTCCGCCGAAGGCGGTGACCGTTTTCAGCGCCCATGGCGTCGCCCGCAGCGTCGAGGAAGAGGCCGCCGCGCGCGACCTTCCGGTGCTCAATGCCACCTGCCCCCTGGTCACGAAAGTTCACAATCAGGGGAAGCGCTATATCACCAAGGGCCGCACCCTGATCCTGATCGGCCATGCCGGCCACCCCGAGGTCGAGGGCACGATGGGCCAGGTTCCCGCCCCCGTGCTGCTTGTTCAAAGCGTTGAAGAGGTTAACGCCCTCACGCTGCCGGCGGATACGCCAGTGGCCTACATCACCCAGACCACCCTGTCGGTGGACGACACCAGGGACATCATTTCGGCCCTTCAGGCCCGCTTTACAGATATTCAAGGCCCGGATATCCGGGATATCTGCTATGCGACACAGAACCGCCAATCTGCGGTAAGGGACTTGAGCAAGCTGGTCGACGTGATCTTGGTGGTGGGCGCTGCCAATAGCTCGAACTCGAACCGGCTCCGCGAAATCGGCACTGAAGCCGGTGTCGCGAGTTATTTGATTGCCGACGGCAGCGAGCTCAATCCGGAGTGGTTGAAAGATGCCAGGACCGTCGGCGTCACGGCCGGCGCCTCGGCGCCCGAGGTACTCGTGGATGACGTGATCGAAGCGATGCGGCGGATCGGACCAGTCAAGGTCCAGGTGCTGCCGGGCCGCGAGGAAAACATCGAATTCCGGCTTCCGGCCGAACTGGCTGCGAGCTGACCCACCCGAATTTCAAGCCCAGAAAGAAACGTGTAATGGCTATCCCCTTCTTCAAGGAAATGCGTATCGGCGGCTATTTGCTCAAGCAGAAACTGCTTGGCCGCAAACGCTATCCGCTCGTGCTGATGCTGGAGCCGCTGTTCCGCTGCAACCTCGCCTGCGTCGGCTGCGGCAAGATCGATTATCCGGATGCGATCCTGAACCGCCGCATGACGGCGCAGGAGTGCTGGGACGCGGCCGACGAATGCGGCGCGCCGATGGTCGCCATTCCCGGCGGCGAGCCGCTGATCCACAAGGAGATCGGCGAGATCGTGCGCGGCCTCGTCGCGCGCAAGAAGTTCGTGTCGCTCTGCACCAACGCGCTGCTGCTCGAGAAGAAGCTCGATTTGTTCGAGCCCTCCCCGTATTTGTTCTTCTCCGTGCATCTCGACGGCCTGAAGGACCATCACGACAAGGCGGTGTCGCAGAAGGGAGTGTTCGACCGCGCCGTCTCCGCGATCAAGGCGGCCAAGGCGCGCGGCTTCACGGTCAACGTCAACGCCACCATCTTCGACGGCCATCCGGCCGAGGAGATCGCGAAGTTCCTCGACCTCACCGTCGAGCTCGGTGTCGGCGTCTCGATGTCGCCGGGCTACGCCTATGAGCGCGCGCCGGACCAGGAGCACTTCCTCAACCGCACCAAGACCAAGAAGCTGTTCCGCGACGTCTTCGCGATGGGCAAGGGCAAGAAGTGGAACTTCATGCATTCCGGCCTGTTCCTCGACTTCCTCGCCGGCAACCAGGAATACGAGTGCACGCCCTGGGGCATGCCCGCGCGCAACATCTTCGGCTGGCAGAAGCCCTGCTATCTGCTCGGTGAAGGCTATGCCAAGACCTTCAAAGAGCTGATGGACACCACGGACTGGGAGACCTACGGCACCGGCAAGTACGAGAAGTGCGCCGACTGTATGGCCCATTGCGGCTACGAGCCGACCGCGGCGACCGCAGCGCTGAACAACCCGCTGAAGGCGATGTGGGTGTCGCTGCGCGGCGTCAAGACCTCTGGCCCGATGGCGCCGGAGATCGACATGAGCAAGCAGCGCCCGGCGCAGTACATCTTCTCGGAGCAGGTCCAGAAGAAGCTCTCCGAGATCCGCAAGGACGAGGCCGCCGCCGCCGAGCAGAAGGCCGCACGGAAGGCCTCGACGGCGGCGTAAGCGAGAACAACGCCACGAACGAAAAAGGCCCGGTCGCCAATGGCGACCGGGCCTTTTCTTTTGTCAGATCGAGACGCTCAGACCGTCTCGGCGACCAGCGCCTCGCTGTCGACCAGCTCGGTGCCGATCAGGAAGTCGCGGCAGCCGCGCAGGGAGCGCAGCGCGCGGTTGAAGTCGATGCCGGTCGAGACCAGGGCATGCAGCGTCGTCGGATTGCGCACGATGCCACGCAGGACGGCCGCGAGGTCGATCTGGCCGTTCGGCTTGATGGCGGCGCGGGCGAGCGCCGGCAGCGCGCGATGGGCGGGGTCGCTGATGACGCGGACCGCGGCAAAGGGCAGCCCCGCCTCGGCGGCGTAGGCGGCCGCGATGTGGCTTTCCATGTCGACGGCGGAGGCGCCGGTCTCCGAATGCAGCGCCGCCTTGCAGGACCGCCCGGTGACCACTTCCTCGGCGCCGGCGAGGCTGCCGCGCACGACACGGCGGCGCCCTGACGTGAGGCGGTCGATCAGGTCGTCGCCGAGCGATAGGCCAGCGGCCCAACGGGTGTCGCCTGACAGCACCTCGGTCGCCAGCACGACGTCGCCGGAGCGCAGCGTCGGGTCGAGCCCGCCGGCCACGCCGAACGAGATCACGCCGCGAATCGTCTCAGGATCCACCACGGTCAGGAGCGCCCGCAACTGGGTCGGGCTGCTGGACGAGCAGATGACGGCCATTCCGGGGCCCGCCGCGATGCGGGCCTCCTGAACCAGACCGGTCACAATGAGTATTGGCCGCGGATCAATGGCATTGCCCGCGGTAAGATAGTCCCCCGTCCCCAAAGTCACATTCCGACCCCTACCACCCTGCTGTTGGTGTTCCGCAAGTTCCGGTACCGCGCCAGCGCCCACAGCGGGAAGAACTTCGAGTAACCATGATACCGTAGATAGAATACACGGGGAAAGCCTGTGGCGGTGTACCGCTGCTCATCCCACAGTCCTTTTTCGTTCTGTGTTGCAATCAGGTACTCCACCCCGCGGGCGACGGCCGGGTGATCAACCTCGCCTGCCGCCATCAGGGCAAGCAAGGCCCATGCCGTTTGCGAGGCGGTCGAGGGGGCGGCTTCCCAGCCCTTGTAGTCCAGCCGGTAGCTGACGGCGTCCTCGCCCCAGCCCCCGTCCTTGTTCTGGATCGAGGCCAGCCAGGCCGCGGCTTTCCGAATCATCGGGTCGTCGTGGCGGACGCCGGCCATGTTCAGGGCGCAAAGCACCGACCAGGTTCCGTAGATGAAGTTCATGCCCCAGCGGCCGTACCAGGACCCTTCCGGGTGCTGGGTCTTGCGGAGGTAGGCGACCCCGTCGGCCACATGCTTGCTGGTCTTGGCGGTCTCGCCGAGCTGGGCCAGCATCGAGACGCAGCGCGCGGTGACGTCCTCGGTCGGCGGATCTAGCAGTGCGCCGTGGTCCGAGAACGGGATGTTGTTCAGGTAATATTCGAGATTGTTGACGTCGAAGGCGGCCCAGCCGCCGTCGTCGCTCTGCATGCCCTCGATCCACTCCCGGCCACGGTCGATCGCGGAATCATAGCCGGTGACGCCGTGCTCCCGGCGCATCCGGTCCATCGACATCACCACGACCGCGGTGTCGTCGAGATCGGGATAGTAGGCATTGTTGTACTGGAACGCCCAGCCGCCCGGGCGCACGTCGGGCCGCTTCACGGCCCAGTCGCCCTTCACCTCGAGCTCCTGCTTCGGGATCAGCCAGTCGAGGCCATGCTTCGCCGCAGGCACGGCCTTGTCGCCGCCGGCCTCCAGCAGCGCGTGGGCGGTCAGCGTCGTATCCCACACCGGCGAGACGCAGGGCTGGCAATAGGCCTCGTCGTCGCCGATCACGAGCAGCTTGTCGATGCCCCGGCGCGTGACCGCGCGCGGCGGATAGTTCTCGTCCTTGCCGAGCGCGTCGTACATCATGACGAGGTTGGCCATCGGCGGATAGATCGCGCCCATGCCGTCCTCGCCGTTGAGCCGCTCCTCGCTGAAGGCGAGCGCGGTGTCGATGGCGCGCTTGCGCAGGCTCTTCGGAAACAGCGGCTCGATGACGCGCAAGATCGCATCGAGCGAACGGAACAGCAGGAACCACGCCATGCTCTGGTGCGGCGCCTTCGCGGTCATGCCGATCGAGCGCGGATCCTGGAGAAACAGCTCGTCGATGCCGACGCCCTTCGGATTCTTCGCGCGCGGCTTGAGCGCGGCGATCACCATCAGCGGCACCATGGTGGTGCGCGCCCAGTAGGAGATCTTGTTGATGTGGAACGGCGACCAGAACGGCAGCAGCATGATCTCGATCGGCAGCACCGGCACCGCGCGCCAGGTCACGATGCCGAACATCGCGAGCATGAAGCGCGTGAAGACGTTGCTGTGAATGGCGCCGCCGCGGGCGTGGATCGCCTCGCGCGCACGCACCATGTGCGGGGCGTCGATGGAATCCCCGATCATCTTCAGCGCGAAGTACGCCTTCACGCTGGCGCTCATGTCGAACTCGCCGTCATGCACGAGCGGCCAGCCGCCATGGGCGCCCTGCACGCGACGGAGATAATTGCCGATCTTGGCCTCGAGCACGGTGTCGACCGGCTCGGCGAGATAGTGGCGCAACAGAACGTATTCGGCCGGAATCGTGCAGTCGGCCTCGAGCTCGAACACCCAATGGCCGTCGGATTGCTGGAAGCCGAGGACGCCTTGCGTGGCGGACGCAATGCTCGATTCCAAGATCTTCGATTCCAAGATCTTGGATTCCTGGGCTTCGCGGGCGGTCGCGTTCAAGGAATCCATCTGGCTCGATTACTCCGATAGTTGATTTGAATTGATCGGGACAAATTCCCGTCAGGGCCGCTGTGCGGCCAGCACCAGATCGGCGGCGCGATCACCGGACCGGACCGATCCCTCGATGGTTGCAGGCAATCCCGTAGCAGTCCAGTCGCCGGCGAGGAACAGGTTTTTCAGCGCGGTGACCGGCCCCGGACGCAGGGCATTCTGCGCCGGCGTGGCGGCAAAGGTGGCGCGGCGTTCGCGCACGATCTGCCAGGGAGGCAGCTCGCCGGAGACGCCGCCTGCCTCGCAGACATCGTTCCAGATCGTCTGCGCGAGTTCCTCGCGCGGCATGTCGACGAGACGGTCGCCGTTGCTGATGGTCACCGAGAGCCGGTTCGGAAACGCGAACAGCCATTCCACGATGCCGCCGATCACGCCCAGGATCGGCGGCGAACCCGGCGGCGGCTCAAAACGGAAATGTGCATTCACGATGGCGCGGAATTCGGTCGGCGTCTTCAGGCCCGGCAGCAGGCTGGCGGCGGCACGCGGCGGCACCGCCATCACGACGACATCGCCGTCGGCGAGCTGGATCACGTCCTCGCCGCCGAAATTCAGCGCGCCGGCCTTGCCGTCACTGGTCACGAACGCGCGCAGCTCATGGCCGAGCTGGACCGAGTGGCCGCGCTCCTGCAAGAACTTCACGGCGGGCTCGATCAGCACGGCGCTAAGGCCGTCGCGCGCGATCAAGGGACGGCAAGCCTGTCCGCCGGCAAGCAGCGTCTCGCGCACGATCGCGCCGGCGAGCCCGGCCGAGCCCTCGGGCGGATCGACGTTGAGCGCGGCGAGCAGCAGCGGCTGCACCAGGCGCTGATAGAGCACGCCTTCGGTAGGAATGGACTTGCCGACCAGCGTCTCCTCCGAGGCCCAGATCAGCGGCGCCAGCTTGAGATAGTCGGTGAGGCCTGTGTCGGGAACGCGGCGGCTCTCGTCGAGCACCCAGGTCGGCAGCCGGCCGGTGCCGAGATCGATCTGCCAGCGCTGCCCGGTCTTGATGTCGACGAAGGGAAACTGCGCGCTTTCAGGGCCGACCAGGCCCGCCTCGGTCCCGATCGAGCGCGCATAGGCGCGCGCATGGCTGTTGCCCGACAGCAGCAGATGATTGCCGTTGTCGATGGTGAGGTTGGTTGCGCCGTCGAAATAAGAACGGCAGCGGCCGCCGGCCTGGTGCGTCGCCTCGTGCACGGCGACCTTGAAGCCGGCATTGGCGAGCCGCACGGCGGCGGAGAGGCCGGAAATTCCAGCGCCGATGATGTGAGCTGTGTTTTGCATCAGATGAAAGCGTAACGGAGCAGGATCAGGATGCGTGTGACCTTCGACACACGCACCGGCTCGCGCGGCGCGTTGAAGCCACGCGCGATCAGGAGGTCCAGAATGGAATGATAGTATTTCGACATGATCCGCGGCGCACGCACGGTGCGGCGCTTGTTGCGGTTCATGATCTCGTCCGACTTCTCGAAATGCACCTTCGCACGCTGCGCCAGCGGCAGGCAGACCTTCGGCAGCGCGCGTTCGGCGATGACGCGGTTCGGGTCGTTGGAGGTGATGCCGGCATGCAGCAGCGCTTCGCGCGGCAGATAGAGCCGGCCGAGGCCGGCGTCCTCGTCGATGTCGCGCAGGATGTTGGTGAGCTGAAGCGCGCGGCCGAGATGATAGGCGAGCTGGATGCCGTCCTCTTCGGGCAGGCCGAACACCCGCACCGACAGCCGCCCCACGGCGCTGGCGACCCGATCGCAATAGAGATCGAGCGTCGCCATGTCGGGCGCGCGGATGTCCTGCGGCACGTCCATCTCCATGCCGTCGACGATGGCCAGGAAATCCTCGCGCTTGAGCCCGAAGGTCTTCACCGAGGCGACGTAGTCCTTCAGCCGCGGCGGCGGATTGCCCTGATAGAGCGCGTCGATGTCGGTGCGCCACGCCTGAAGCGCGGCGAGCCGCTCCTCGCGCGGGCCGTCGGAATCGGCGATGTCGTCGACCTGCCGGCAGAAGCTGTAGATCTGGAACATCGCTTCGCGCTGGTCATGCGGCAGGATGCGCATCGCGGCGTAGAACGAGCTGCCGGATGCGGTCGAGCCATAACTGGCGCCGGGCGAGGTCGCCTCAAGCGTCATGTGCAGTCCCCGGTCTGGAAATGGCCTTGCGTCCGATCGCGCGGCGGCCGACTTCGCCGATCATGCCGGCGAGGCTGAAGGTGAGGAGCTCGAACTTGTTGAGATGCACGCGCTCGCGCAGGGGATCGCGCACCTTGAGCAGGCGCACGATGCGGTCGGCATAGGCCTGGATCACCGAGACGTCGATGCCGAGGCGGAAATCCCGGATCTCCGCAGCTAGCGACCTGCCCTCGTCGAGCAGCGCTTCGTTGCGCACGGCGAGCCCCTGAAGGCAGGCCAGCATCGCCGGCGGCGACTGGGCAAGGCCGAGCTGCTCGACCGAGGCGCCGCTCGCGGCCAGCGCATCGCGCGGCAGATAGACGCGGTTGAGCTCGCGAAAATCCTTGCCGCAATCCTGGAGGTGGTTGTTGATCTGGAGCGCCGCGCAAAGCGCGTCCGACGCGGCCCAGGTCGAGGTGCTCTCGCCATGGACGTCGAGCATGAAACGGCCGACCGGCATCGCCGAGTAACGGCAATAGTGGATCACCTCGTCCCAGTTCTCGTAGCGCAGCTTGGTGACGTCCATGCGGAAGGCGATGAGCACGTCGAGCGCGTGGCGCGGCGCCATGCCGCGCTCGGCCAGCGCGCGCCGCAAGACGACGGCTTCGGCCTGGGTGTCGCCCTTGCCGAGCAGTTCCGCCTCGAGCAGGTCGAGATAGGCGAGCTTCTGGTCGCCCGGCAGCGTCGCGTGGTCGGCGATGTCGTCGGCAGTGCGGACGAAATTGTAATACGCCAGGATCAGCGCGCGATGACGCGGATGAATGATCCAGGACGCGACGGGAAAATTCTCGTCGCGGTCACCCTTGCCGGATCGCAATTCGCTCGCAGAGGTCATCGAGGGCTGGTTTACAATCGTTTGGACAGGAAGAGCTTTTTCGCTCGCGCGGGCTCGTGCCGGCGATGCCGCCGCGGCCCCCATATAGGGGAATACGGCCGCAAAACCAATCCTGTCTCTCGAAGGCTGCCCTGCGGATCCGGCCTGAAAAAGGCGGCCCCGGGGCCGCCCTTGTGGGCCAGTGGCCGAGCTTACTGGTTGTGGTTCTTCAGAACCTGGTCGCAGGCCTGCGAGATCTTGGTCCGGTTCTCCTTCAGGCAGGCCAGGATGGTGAAATCGCCCTGATCGATGACCGGACGGCAGAACTTCTGCACATCGCGCGTGCAGGCCTTCTGCTCGGAGTCCGTGCCACGCCCTTGCTGGGCAAATGCCGCCGTGGAAAGGGACGCCGACAGCAGGGTGAGAGCGACGAGAAGCTTACGCATTGTATTCCTTCATTCTGACGGCAGAATCGCACCAATCCCGGACAGCACAGGGCGGACGACCGGAACGGAATGTTCTGATGGCAAGTCGCCGCGGAGCGTGCGGCCTCGGAGAAGGCACAAGCACTGGCAAATGCGGCCAAATTGGCGCCACATCCACCAAATCAGGTCTTCCCTGCGCCTTCATTGGCAGATGTAAGGGGTTGATACTACGTCATAATTCAGGCGGCCCGCATTTTACTGCACGCCTGTTGCAGAGCTGCATCGCTCAGCCCCTCCGTTTCGGCCGGAAACATGCCGAAACACGGAAAATCGCAGCCGCCGGGCATGGCGCAAGGCCTCGTGAACCGCCATCTCTGGCGGCCAGGCTTTGAACCTGACACGGGCTCGAAGCACTAAACCTTCGATGTGGCGAGACGTCCCGATCTTGAGCGGACGTCGTTCCAAAACGGGATATTTGTGATGAAATTCTTTGGGCGATCTGGACTGGCAATCAAGGCGGCCGGCATCGGGGCGGCGCTGCTCTTCTCGGTTTCGGCAAGCCACGCACAGTCGTCCGGACCGTTTGCCGGTTTTGACGGCGCGTGGACCGGCACCGGCACGGTGTCGCTGTCCGACGGCTCCACCGAGCGCATCCGCTGCAAGGCCGACTACAAGGTCGCCGGCAGCGGTCTCAACCTGAAGCAGGCGCTGCACTGCGCGTCCGACAGCTACAAGTTCGACCTCACCAGCGACGTGACGAGCCAGGGCGACCGCATCTCCGGCAACTGGAGCGAGGCCAGCCGCAACATCTTCGGCAATCTCCAGGGCACCGCCGGCGGCGGCCAGATCGAGGTGTTCGTCGAGGCCAACGGCTTCGCCGCCAACCTGTCGCTGCGCACCAACGGCACCAAGCAGACGGTGCAGATCAGCTCCAAGGGCGAGATCCGCGGCGTCAACATCACGATGACGAAGGGCTGACGCTCTTCCCGCATCGAGAGAAACACGCCCCCGGTTCTCGCGAGCCGGGGGCTTTTTGCTGACATTGTTGCGGATATGGACCCAATTCGCAGACATCTGCTCAAGGCCGCCGGCCTTTTCGTCGCCAGTCGCGCCTTCGCAAATGACCTGCACGGAACGAGCATGCAGCCTTCGTCCGTGAAACCACGTCACGTGCTCTGCTTCCTCGGCAAGGACGACAGCCTGCTGCATCCGCCGAAGGCGGTGGCGAGGACGATCGCGGATTTCAACTTCGAGATCGACCGCACGTATTCGCAAGCCAAGCCCGATCCGCACATGGAGCGGTCGTTCGGCGTGTGCTGGGACCGTGTCTTTCCCAATGCATGGTCTGCCGCCGACGAGGCGGCCGTGGTCAACCACAGATCGGTGCTCTACGTGCTGAGCCCGCCGATGGACCAGCAGAAGACGGTCGCCTATTCGGCAGCGGCCTTGCGCATCGTCGAGGAGATGATCGAGGCCGGCGCCACCGCCGTGAAGGGCGAAAGCGCGGGCGTTGCCCACGGGGTTGCGCGATGGCGCAGTCTCGCCGATCAGGCACGCACAGGCGCAAGGACCAGTGAGGGCCTTGGCATGACGCTCGCCGTCGCCAAGGCCTGTCGTCTTGCCTTTGCCAAGCGCCCGCTCGGCGGCGATCACTATTACGAGACCGTCGGCTATCACCTCCTCGGTTTGCCGGAGGTCTATGTCGCGAAATCGCGCAGCAACGAATGGTCCGCGGTGATGCTCATGGAGGAGATCGCAAACGCGATGGCCGAGCGCGGCATCGACGCGACGCTGCGCGATCGCAAGCTTACGCTCTCGCGGGAACAGGACTACGCCGAGGACGACTTCAAGTTCAACCCGTACGGCATCATCCGCATCGAAGCCTGAGCGCAGGGCAGCGTTCGCCGCCCCGCGCTTAGATCGCGCGCTTGTCCGCGCCCTGAAGCTTGGCGTGCAGGTTGATCAGCCACATCGCGGTCGGCCGCAGGATGAAGAGGTCGGCGACCAGGGCCATGACCATCGAGAAGGCGCTGAGCCAGCCGAACAGCCGCAGCGACGGCAGGTCGGAGAACACGGTGACGACGAGGCCGCAGGCCAGCACCACCGTGGTCAGGATCAAGGCCGGTCCGACCAGCACGGTCGCCCGCTCCACCGCGAGCGCCGAGCCGACGCCCGGCTTGCTCTCCAGCCTCAAGCGATTGAGGAAGTGGATGGTGGCGCTCAATCCCAGGCCGAACGAGACGGTGAGCGCGACGACGCTGGCGAATTGCAGCCCCTCGCCCATCGCCCACAGCACCGTCCCCGACATCACGACAGGGAAGATGCCCGGCAGGATGCAGGCGAACATCACCACCCAGGAGCGGAAGGCGAGGCCGATGAAGATCGCGACCAGCGCGAATTCGACGGTGAGCCCACGGTTCAGCTTCTCGATCATGCTGGCCGAATTGCGCGCCGCGATGGCGGCAAGGCCCGTCACCGCGACCTCGTAGCCGGGATGCTTCTTGCGGACGGCGTCGAGCTCGGAATCGAGCTTGTCCACGATCGGCAGGAGTTGGCTGGAATCCTTGTCCGGCACGCGGCCTGCGACCACGACCGCATCCTGCTCGGCGTCGATGAACCGCCGCACCAGATGCTCGGGAATGACGCCGATATATTCCTTCAGCGTCGCAACGTCGGCGCTGCCGGCCTTTTCCGCGAGCCAGCGGCGCAGGGTCTCGACCGACCAGACGTTGCCGACACCGGCCGCCTTCTCCACGGTCGCATGCACGTCCGCGATCGTCTGCAGCGTCTCCGGCGAATAGAGCGATTCACCCTTGGGGAACTGGACCAGCACGTTGACCGGGTTGGCGCCGGTGAGCTTGGCGTCGAGCCGGTCGCTGGCGGCGACCGCCTGGCGCTTGTCCGGCACCTGGTCGGCAAGCCGGTAGCGGGGCTCCAGATTGGCGTAGATGACGCCGAGGCCGCCGACGAACAGCACCGCGATCAGGCTGAACAGGCCTGGCCGGCCGACCATGCGCACCGCGATCCAGTAGCAGAAATTGCGTAGCGCCTGGACGCCGGCGTCCGCCCCCTGGAACTTGACCGCGAAGACCTTCTCGTTGCGCACGAACAGCACGCCGAACACCGGCACCAGCGACAGCACCGCGACCAGCGCGATGATGGTGGCGGCGAGCCCCGCCTCGCCGAACTTGCGGATCAGGTCGGAGCTGGAGAACTGGAGCGCGATGAAGGAAATACCGGCGGTGCCGTGCGTTAGCACGCAGGCGGGTCCCACCACCAGCACGGCGTTCTTGAACGCGGTGAACTTGTCCTGGCCCGCGATCAGCCTGTCGCGCGCGGCGAAAGTCAGCTGCATCGAGTCCGAGAAGCTGATGACCATGATGAGCGGCGTCATCACGTTCAGGAACATGTTGAGATTGAAGTTCGCCCAGCCCAGCGCGCCGAGCGCCAACAGGATCGCGATCATCGGCGGGAACGCGGCCGCGATCATGAACGAGATCTTGCGGAAGAAGATGATGGCGATGACGCAGCCGGCGAGAATGCCGAGGATGTTGTAGGTCAGCCCGTCGCGCTCGACCGCGTTGCGGATCTCGAGCTGCATCACCGGCACGCCGGAGAGCTGCACGTTGAGCCCGGTGTCGCCGAGATCCTCCTTCATCAGCGCGCGGATGTCGGCGACGGTCTTGGTCAGCTTGCTGGAGGCGACCACCTCCGGATCGAGCGACAGCACGATCAGGGCCAGCGTGCCGTCCTCCGACAACAACTTGCCGCGGATGATCTCGTTGTTCTTGACGGTCTCGATGAACTTGTCATAGGCCGCGCCCTCGGGCAGCTCGGGCGGGAACAGCGCCGCCGGCAGCTTGCCCGGCGCCGGTGCCTGACGCGCCGAGAACAGCGAGACGAGGCCACGCGTGCCCTCGACCAGCTGCATGTCGGTGATGAAGTCGCGCAGCTTCTCGAGGTTGTTCCGAGCCAGGAGGTTCTTGCCTTCGACCACGACGAGGACGTCGAACTCCTCGGCCGGAAACTTCTTCGTCACCTCTTCGTACTGGTGGAATTCGCGGGTGTCGGAGCGGAACAGCTGCGACAGCGAATCGTCGATCTTGATCCGGTGGATGCCGAATACGGCGCCCACGATCAGGACGAGCAGGACGATGCAGGAGACGATCGGCGCCCGGACGGCGATCAGCCCGATGCGCTCCAACCCGAAGGCGATGGAGGACGCGGGTCCCTGCTCGACCTTGTCGACATGAACCTCACTCTCGCTGTGCTTTTCGAGCATGCCTTATCCAGTTCCTAAATCGGCTCGGTCTGTGAGCTTATTGCGCTCCGCGAACGGCTTGAAAACGCCATACCAATGGGAGGCTTGCCCCTTGAAAATGCGCGGAAAATCGCCGCGAGGGGTTTAGCAGGTCCATAGCCTCCCTCGCAAGCAGGCGAAGTGTGGCCAAATCGATCAAGATGTAGCGATTTTGCCGGAATGCCCGTTATTCGGGCAAGGACGTGCCAATTCGACGCGGCGCCCGGTCCGCGCTCTCGTCTTTCAGCGCGACGCCGGTGACCTCCCTTGCCAGCCCCTCCCGGAGGAGCCAGGCGATCTTGAAGGCGGCCTCGTCATAGCTCAACCCAGCGTGGTGGATGTTCGACACGCAATTGCGCTCGGCATCGGTGCGGCCCGGCGTCGGCGCGAAGGTCAGATAGGCGCCGAGGCTGTCGGGCGCAGACAAGCCGGGCCGCTCGCCGATCAGCGTCACGACCATGCGCGCGCCGAGAATGGCGCCGATCTGGTCGCCGAGCGCGACGCGCGCGCCTGAGGCGACGACAACATGGCCGAGCGCGACAGCATCGTCGGCTGCGAGCAGCGGCAGCAGGCGCGTCACCAGCGCCGTCGCATGGGCGTGGACCGCCGCCGCCGACAGGCCGTCGCCGATCACGATCGCAAGCTGGCATGGCCTTGAGGCAATTCGCGCCAGAGCCTCGATTGAGCCGGCATCAAGCTGCCGCCCCAGATCCGGCCGCCGCAGATAGTCCCTGCGGTCGGCCGCCTGGCTCCTCGCCTCGGTGACGGCGAGGCCGAGCGCACCGAGATCCGCGAGCAGCCGCGGTACGTCGAAGACTGCATGCACGGCATCGCGGGCCCGGGCGTGGTCCAGCGTGAAGTCGAGCAGCGCGCGTGTCGGCACGCTTGCGCCGCTGCGGCCGAGCGCAACGCGCGCAGGCGTGAACGACCGCAGATCGAGAGTCGGGCGGCGCGGGACGGCCGGATCAGACATGTTGCGTCATTCGGCGGGAACGGAAGCCTCGCGCAGCCGGATCGAATAGTTCGAGGCGTTCTGCTTGCCGCTGGAGGCCGCGCGGGCAAAGGTGATGAGATGGTGCGCGATCAGGGTGCAGCCGATCAGGCCTTCGAGGTCGCCGCGCTTGATGCGACCCAACGCGAACTTCCAGAACACGCGCCTGTAGTCGCCGAGCACGCCGACCTTCCAGAAGATGTTGCGCAGCATGACGAGACCGCGCCTGATGTTGGGCCAGGTCTTCATCTCGTCCGCCACCGGCATCTTGAGACGATGAGGATAAACGTGGTCGCATTGATACTGGAAGCGCGCGAACACCTTCTCGGGCTCGTAGGCGACGCCCATGGCGTGCTTCCAGGATGCGACGACGTCGTCATAGGGCAACAGGAAGTCGACGTTGGAATCGCGGCCGTCGTCCTCGATCAGGCGCCCTTCCCGCTCCAGACGGTCCCACAGCGGCGTCTTCGGCAGCGCCTGGAGCAGGTTGATCGTGAGCAGCGGAATCCGGGACTCCTCGACAAAGGCGAGCAGCGCCTCCGAGGTGTTCGGCTTGTCGGTGTCGAGCCCCATGATGATGCCGGACACCACCTCCATGCCGTAGGAGTTGATGGTGCGCACGCCCTCCAGGATCGGGACCATCATGTTGTGGTCCTTGTGCATCGCCTTCAGCGCATCGGGATCGGGCGTCTCGATTCCGCAGAAGATGGTGATGAAATAAGCCTCGCGCATCTTCTCCAGGATCTCGGGGCGCTTGGCGATGTTGAGCGTCGCCTCGCAGGCGAGCCGCACCACGTAGCCGGTCTTCTTCTGCCATTCGATCAGATGCGGCAGCAGGTCCATCGCCGCCTTGCGATTGCCGATGAAATTGTCGTCGACGAAATAGACCGTGTCGGTCATGCCGCATTCGCGCAGGCGATCGAGCTCGGCGATGATCTGCTCCGGCGACTTGATGCGCGGGTTGCGGCCGTAGAGGCCGGGGATGTCGCAGAACTCGCACTGATAGGGACAGCCGCTTGAATACTGGATGCTGCCGAGGAAGTATTTCTTCACGTCGGCAAGCTCGTAGGCCGGGATCGGAAACTCCGTCATCGGCACCCGGTCCTTGGTGGTCAGCACCACCTGGGTCTCGGGGCGCGATATGTCGCGCGACAGAATCTCGATCAGCTGGTTGGTGGCGTCGCCGAGCTCGCCGACATGCAGATAGTCGAAGGACGGATAATAATCCGGGCAGGCGCTGACGGAGGGCCCGCCGAGCGCAACCGGGAGATCGAATTCATGGGCGCGGCGGCAGATGTCGTTCATCTGCTGGCGCTGGATGTGCATGCCGCTGACGAAGACGACTTCCGCCCAGCCGAACTCCTCTTTCGTGGTGCGGCGCAGGTTCTCGTCGACGAATTTGACCTGCCAGTCCTCGGGCAGATAGGCCGCGAGCAGCAAAAGCCCCTGCGGCGGCATGAAGGCGCGGACGCCGTCGGTCAGCGGATAGGAATGCTCGAACGTACCGAACGACGACGTGTAACGCGGAAACACGCAAAGAATCCGCCGCGACGTACCGTTGCTTTCAGCTCGCATCAAAGCTCCCCCGCCACGCTCGACCTGGTTGCGGAAATTGCCAGCCAGACACATAGCGTAATGCTGTCGCCGGAATTTCTCAATATTGTGGCGTGAGCTTAATTCCGAGAGCGGCCAATGGTTTCCGGGGGCGAGCTGGCGCCTCCCTCACCTCAGGCGATCAGCCGGGAGGCAAAATCGGGCAGCAGGCCTGCATCGCCGGCAAGGCGGAAATCGGCGCCCACGATGCCCGACTGCGCCAGCCAGTCGTCGAATTCCGGCGCGCGGCGCAAACCGAAGACGTCGCGGACATAGAGCGCGTCGTGAAAAGACGTCGACTGGTAATTCAGCATGACGTCGTCGGCGCCGGGGACGCCCATGATGAAGGTGACGCCGGCGGCGGCGAGCAGCGTCAGCAGGTTGTCCATGTCGTCCTGGTCCGCCTCGGCGTGGTTGGTGTAGCAGATGTCGACCCCGAGCGGCAGGCCGAGCAGCTTGCCGCAAAAATGATCCTCCAGCCCCGCCCGGATGATTTCCTTGCCGTCGTAGAGATATTCCGGGCCGATGAAGCCGACCACGCTGTTAACCAGCAGCGGGGCATAGGCGCGCGCGACCGCATAGGCGCGCGCCTCGCAGGTCTGCTGGTCGACGCCGTGATGGGCATTGGCGGACAGCGCCGAGCCCTGGCCGGTCTCGAAATACATCACGTTCTGCCCGACCGTGCCGCGCCGCTGCGACAGCCCGGCCTCCTGCGCCTCCCGGAGCAAAGCGAGATCGATGCCAAAGCTACGGTTGGCGGCCTCGGTGCCGGCGACCGACTGGAAGACGAGGTCGACCGGCACGCCCTGCCCGATCAGCGACAGCGTCGTCGTGACATGGGTGAGCACGCAGCCTTGCGTCGGAAGCTTCAACCGCGCGATGATCTCGTCGAGCAGGCGCAGCAATTGGGCGATGACGGTCGGGTCGTCGCTGGCGGGATTGATGCCGATGCAGGCATCGCCGGCCCCCAGCAGGATGCCGTCGAGGATCGAGGCGGTGATGCCCCTGGCATCGTCGAACGGATGGTTGGGCTGGAGCCGCGTGCTCATCCGGCCCTTCAGCCCGATGGTGTTGCGGAAGGCGGTGGTCACCTCGCATTTCCGCGCCGCCAGGATCAAATCCTGGTTGCGCATCAGTTTCGAGACCGCGGCCGCCATTTCCGGCGTGATACCGGGGGCGAGCTTGCGCAGGATCTCGGGCGTCGCTGCGTCCGACAGCAGCCAGTCGCGGAAGGCGCCGACCGTGAGCGAGGCCACCGGCGCAAAGGCCCTTGCGTCATGGCTGTCGATGACGAGGCGGGTGACCTCGTCGGTCTCGTAGGGGATGAGCGCTTCCTGCAAGAACTGTCCGAGCGGAACATCCGCGAGCGCCATCCGCGCCGCGATCATCTGCTCGGCGCTGGCAGCGGCAATTCCGGCCAGCCGGTCGCCGGAGCGCGGCGGCGTCGCCTTGGCGAGCAGGTCGCGCAGATCCGGGAAGGCATAGGTCGTGGCGTCGATGGTATGGCGGTAGACCAAGGTCCCCTCCGGGGTTCGTCGGCCAAAGGCCGACTCCAGGACTATCCTGAAACTATACCTTCGGATCAAGACGCTGAAATAACTTACCTTTCTTTCGACCAAGGACGAAGGCGCGTTAACGCCGCGTCCATCTTCGTTCTGCATAGTTTTGCATAGATTTTTACACGACCGCGCTCACCGGCCGCCTCAGGCCATTCGGGCCCCTGAAAACCATGACCATCGACCAATCTGGGAATGCCGCCGGCCTGGCCGGCCGCTTCACGCTTGCCACCAAGCTCTATGCGATCTTCGCGCTGTTCGCACTGCTCACGGCGGCGATTGCGATGCTGTCCGACTACAACAGCCGCCGCAGCGCCGACCTGATCAGCGCGATCGAGACGGCGAACGCGGCCGCGCTGAACGTCGAGCGCGTCAACTCGCTGGTCTATGCGGTGGTGATGGAATCGCGCGGCGTCTACATGTCGACGGAGCCTGCCGTCGTGAAGAAATACGGCGAGGGCCTGCTCAAGTTCAACGCGCAGATCCTCGACGTCGTGAAGCGCTGGGAAACCATCGTCAGGGACGACGATGCCGAGCAGTTCGCCACCTTCAGGAAGCGCATCGAGCAGTTCGTCGAGTTTCGCAAGGAGCTGGTCCGCCGCGGCGTCGAAATCAATGCGGCCGCGGGCCGCGAATGGGGCGACAACGACGCCAACCGCGCCGTGCGCTCGGCGCTGAACAAGGATCTCGAGGCACTGTCCAAGGTCTATGCCGAGCGCGGCAAACAGATCGCCCGGCAGACCGAGACCAACCGCACCCTGTCCTTCGTCCTGACCAGCCTTGCCGGCGTGGCGCTGGCGCTCGTCGTGATCGGCATCGTCATCATCGCCCGCTCGATCGCCCGGCCGCTCGCCTCGATCACCGCCACCATCAAGCAGGTCGCCGATGGCGCCGAGAACGTCGTGGTGCCGTACGGCAACCGCGCCGACGAGATCGGCGGGCTGGCCCGCGCGATCCAGATCTTCCAGGACGCGATGGGGCGCAACCGCAACCTCGCCTCGCAGGTCTCGCAGGATTCCGCCGCGCGCGAGCAGCGCGCCCGCCATATCGAACGATCCGTCGAGGAGTTTCGCGACGCGATCGGCGCGATCATGCGCGGCCTCGGCGACAACGCCTCGGTCATGCGCGAGACCGCGCAGACCATCACGCGCGTCACCGCGGATGCAAGCAACCGGGCCGGCATGGCCGCAAACGCCAGCCAGCAGGCCTCGCACAACGTCACGGCGGTCGCAGGCGCGGCCGAGGAGCTGTCGGCCTCCGTCGAAGAGATCGGCCGGCAGGTCCGGCAGAGCGCCGGCGCGGTCGAGCAGACCGGCCAGCGCACCCAGAAATCGATCTCGGAGATCGAGAGCCTCGCCGCCGCCACCCAGCGCATCGACGGCGTGCTCAACCTGATCCAGGCGATCGCAGAGCAGACCAATCTGCTCGCGCTCAACGCCACCATCGAGGCCGCCCGCGCCGGCGATGCCGGCCGCGGCTTTGCCGTTGTCGCGCACGAAGTGAAAGCGCTCGCAGGCCAGACCGCCAAGGCGACCGCCGAGATCGGTGAGAACGTCTCCATGATCCAGGCCTCCACCCGCAACGCGGTCGATGCCGTGCGCGAGATCGGCGGCGCGGTGCGCGAGATCAACGAGGTCACCTCGGCGATCGCCGGCGCCGTCGGCCAGCAGGACCAGGCCACGCGCGAGATCTCCTCCAACGCGCAAAGCGCCGCCCAGGGCAACGAGACGCTGGTCGCCAACATCACCTCGCTGCGCGACGCCATCGGCGAGACCGATACGGCGGCATCCTCCGTGCTGACCGCGGCGAGCAGCCTGACCGCGACCGCGGAGACGCTGTCGCGCGAGGTGGAGAAGTTCTTCCAGAACCTGCGGTCGGATGCCCGCGCCGCCAGGGCGGGATAGCGCGCCTTTGCCGGCGTGAAGCCGGCGGTGGCACGCCCCAGACAAAAAACGCGAAAACAACCCCATGCACAGTAGCCGGGGACAGTTTTTTCAATAGCTTGGCCGGCGGCGCGACACCTTGCGGATTTTACGAAGTCGATTTGACTCGTCGGGCAAAACACCGGCATGATGTCACCATGGCGGCGGTGCAGTTCGCCGAACCGTACCCTTCCGCCCCGAAGATCGACCTCTTCGTTGACGAACCTCGCGAGGAGACCATCGAGACGTTTCCACCGTCCCGAACGGCTGTGCTCTGCCTCTTTGTTCAGCCAACCGGTCCGGGGATCCAATCGTCGCCGGAAAGCGGCCTGACTGTTACGTCGGGAATGACCCCGAGCTCCAGGCTCGGATCGAAATGGCGCATCGTCCGCTCATTGAGATCAATGATGCGGCCAGGCCTGAGCGGCCCCACGTCGTTTATCTTGACGATGACCTTCTTGCCTGCGGCCTCGACGAGAGCATATTTCGGCCGAGCGCCAAATTGGACCCCACCAAATTTCTGACGCAAACTCGTCTTGATGGCAGCCGTCCACAGCGAGGGATCATAACGCTCGCCGGAGGCTGTGCTTGGGCCGCCCTCCTCCTTGCCGGGCTTGAACGGATTGTACATGGATGCTGCGCCAACGATCGCATCCCCAGAGGCGGCATTGACGATAGCGCTTGAGTGAGCTCCACCCGTTTCACTTCGAGCAACGGTAACAGAAACGGCAAGCGCAACCACGGCGCCGCAAATTGCGGCGCTCGAGCGGAACACCATTATATCTCCTTTGATTTTCTCGATCGTCCGGTTCCGGATGCCGCAAGACATGGACAAGCGAACGCGGAAGCGTTCAGGAACTTGCGCCAATCTTTTGCGGATTCGAGCCAACCCCTGGCTACGGAACCGTTGTGGGAACCAGAGCGGTCCCACGGAGTGTTTTAATTCTCGCCGTCTAAGACAGGGATTGCGTCAGCAGAATGACCGACGAGAGCGACGCGCGACCGCACGAGTACGGCGGTAAAAGTGCGCAGTATCGAGCTTGCAATCCCGAGGAGTCCCGCGGAGGGATCGTCCAGCTCCAAGATCAAAGAGATCGCGCAGGCAAACAACCGCACACATACAAACAACGAGATCGCGACGACCTGGAGGTATTGACGCGCTCCCAGCTTTGGAGTCGCCGAAAGGGTTAAGTCTTTAGCGTGCAAATATCGTGTTGCCGGTTTGTCGATAGCATCCGAAGATAACGCATTAGGCCGAAACCGTCGTCAGGCGGAGGCCCCGCGCACGCAATGCGCCGCAGGCAAGCTACAGGAGTACTGTTTCGGCCCATCCCAACCGAAGAGGAGGCACGACCATGAAATTCGCAAGATGGATTTTCATCGCCGCCCTTTCGATGTGCGCCACAACGGCGATCTCTCCGGCCACCATCGCAGCTGAGCCGAACGGCAGGATTACGATCTTGTATGACGCGTTCGGCGCCGATCCAGCAATGACAAAGGACTGGGGTTTCTCTGCGCTGGTGGAAGTCGCAGGAAAACGCATTCTCTTTGACGCTGGAGATAACGCCGAGATCTTCGAGAAGAATGTCAAGGCGAAGGGGGTTGATCTTACCACGCTCGATTTCGTCGTTCTCTCCCATCGTCACGCCGATCACATGGCTGGATTGAGCTACGTCCTGAGTGTGAACCCGAAGATCACGATTTACGCACCCAAGGAAGGATTTGGCATCTACGGTTCATCGCTCCCCTCGACGTTCTATCGCAAGGACGATTCCCTGCCCGAGGAGATGCGATACTACGGCGGAAAACCGCCGAAAATCATGGAGTTCGGCACCGCCTGGCCCACTGCCAACTTCCAATTGATCGATCAGACGACGGAGATCATGCCGGGCATCACCCTGATCGCTCTGATCTCCGATCTTCCCGGGACGAAGGAACTCAAGGAACTTTCTCTTGCCGTGAACACGCCGGATGGTGTGGTTCTCGTGGTCGGCTGTTCGCATCCCGGAATCGAACGCATCGTAGAGGCCGCAACAGTCATCAATCCGAAGATTCATCTCGTTGCCGGAGGCTTCCACCTTGTGGTTGCCACCGACGACGCCATCGAGAAGATCGTGATCGCCCTCAAGGACAAGTTCCGGGTCGAGAACATTGCCCCCGGTCACTGCACTGGTGAACCGACATTTGCGGCGCTGAAGAAGGCATTCGGCGCGCGATACATCTATGCCGGTCTCGGCACATCGCTGGTTATCGGGCCCGACATCAATTCCAATGTCCGGCGTGGCGAGGCGCCGGCGCTTGACGATTTCGCGGTCTATCGCAAGCTTGCCAGTCGCGAAGACTGATTTCCCGCGAGAGAGCGGCGCTGCCATCGGCCGATCAAGTCGAAATCGGGGAGCGACTGGGTTAGGTCACGGCGCCCGGGTCGTCACGCCACGCCCACCCCGCCCCGCCTGATCAGCTCCTTGCCGACCGCGGCCAGATGCACCTGGTCAGGCCCGTCGCCGATGCGGATGAAGCGGGCGTAGACATAGGCGCGGGCGAGGAAGGTGTCCTGCGAGACGCCGGCGGCGCCGTGGATCTGGATGGCGCGGTCGATGACGCGGGCGGCCATGCTGGGCACCACGATCTTGGCCGCGGCGATCAGGTCGCGCGCCGCCTTGTTGCCCTCGCGATCCATCTTGTCGGCGGCCTGCAGCGTCAAGAGCCGCGCCTGCGCGATCTCGCAGAAGGAGTTGGCGATGTCCTCGCGCACCGAGCCCTGCTCGGCCAGCGGCTTGCCGAAGGCTGTGCGCGAGACCGCACGCTGGCACATCAATTCCAACGCACGCTGGGCGCAACCGATCAGCCGCATGCAGTGATGGATGCGGCCGGGGCCGAGCCTCCCTTGCGCGATCTCGAAGCCGCGGCCCTCGCCGAGCAGGATGTTCTCCGCGGGCACGCGGACATTGTCGTAGACGATCTCGGGATGGCCGACCGGGGCGTCGTCGTAGCCGTAGGTCAGCATGTCGCGGACGATGCGCACGCCCGGCGTCGCCTTCGGCACCAGGATCATGGATTGCTGACGATGGCGGTCGGGATGATCGGGCGCGGTCTTGCCCATCACGATCAGGATCTCGCAATCCTCGTTCATCGCGCCCGACGTGAACCATTTGCGGCCGTTGATGACGTAGCTGTCGCCGTCGCGCCTGATCTCGCACTGGATGTTGGTGGCGTCGCTGGAGGCGACCTGCGGCTCCGTCATCGAGAAGCCGGAGCGGATGCGCCCCTCCAGCAGCGGCGTCAGCCAGCGCTCCTGCTGCGCCGGCGTGCCGTAGTTCGCCAGCACCTCCATGTTGCCGACATCGGGCGCCGAGCAGTTGAAGACCTCGGGCGCCCAGAGGATGCGGCCCATGATCTCCTTTACGGGCGCGTATTCGAGGTTGGTCAATCCGGGTCCGTGCTCGCCTGACAGAAACAGGTTCCAGAGCCCCTGCTCGCGCGCCAGCCGCTTCAGGTCCTGGAGAATTTGCGGCGTCTTGTAACGCGTGGCTTCCGGCTTCACCTGCTCGTAATAGAGCTCCTCGACCGGCTCGACATGCGTCCGCATGAACCGGCGGACGCGCTCCTGGAGCTCCAGCGAACGGGCGGAGTGTTGAAAGTCCATTGGGGTCTCCTGTTCGTGCCGCCAAAGCAGATGCCTCTTCCCTTCTCCCCTTGTGGGAGAAGGTGGCGCGAAGCGCCGGATGAGGGGTTGTATCCGCGCATTCAAATGTAGAGACGAGTCGCGGAGAGATACCCCTCACCCGGCTGCGCTTCGCGCATCCACCCTCTCCGACAGGGGGGAGAGGGTGCACCTTCTCCGTGGTTGCTTGCCGGCCTATTCGCCTCACGTCCCGCGCAACAGCTCGCTCGCCACGACCCAGTCGTTGCCGTCGAACTGGAGCATATAGCCGTCCTTGATGGGGCGGAAATCCTGCGGCGTGGTGTTGAGCGTGATGCCGGGCATCAGCAGCGACAGCGGCACGTTCTTCAGGTTGGCCGCCTGCGCCATGATGTTCTCGCGCGTCAGATTGTCCTTGCACTGCCTCAGCAGGACCACCAGGGCCTCGGCGACGGTGTAGCCGTAGAGACCCGCGACATTGTTGATGTCGGCATTGGGCAGGCGCTTCTTCATGAAGTCGATATAGGCCGTCATCGCCGGATCGTCCTTCGGCGCCTCGACGAACGGCTTGAGCGAGCCGAGCGACAGCACGCCCTTGCCGGCATCGAGGCCGGCCGGCACCATCACGGTGGCCTTGTTGGCGCAGCCGCTGGCGATGAAGCGCTGCGGCTGCCAGCCGACCTCGTGCGCCTTCCGGACCGCCTGCGCGCAGGCGCGCGGCGTCACCGAATAGATCAGGAAGACATCGGCCTTGGTGTTGGCGAGCGTCAGCACCTGGGAATCGACGGTCGGATCGGCAACCTCGAAGCTCGAGGCCATCGCAATCGCCTTGTCGGCATCGGCGCCGAGCGCTTCCTTGACGCCGCGCAGATATTCCTTGCCGGCGTCATCGTTCTGATAGAGCACGGCGAACCGCGCATTCGGATTCTTGGCGCGGGCATAGGCGACGTCGATCGCGGCCTCGCTGGTGTAGTTCGGCGCCCAGGGCAGCGCCATCGACCACGGCATGTTGACGGGATCGTTCCACTTCGAGGCGGAGCTGATCAAGAAGAGCTGCGGCACCTTGTTGCTGTTGAGATATTTCGCGATCGCCGAGCTCGGCGCCGTGCCCATGGTGGCGAAGATGAAGGCGACGCCGTCGCTCTCGACCAGCCGGCGCGCCGCCTCCATGGTCTTGGGCGGCGAGAACGCGTCGTCGAGCGAGATCAGATTGAGCTTGCGGCCGTTGACGCCGCCCTTCTCGTTGACCTCGTCGAAATAGGCCGCGATGACCTTGCCGGTGATGCTGAGCGGCGAAGCCGGCCCGCTATAGGGCATGGTGTTGCCGATCTTGATCTCGGTGTCGCTGACGCCGGGACCGTAGGATTTCTGTGCGGAAGCGGGCGTGGACAGGCAGGCGACAGCCAATGCTGCGGCCAGGGCCAAAGCGGCTTTCATGGTTTCTCCCCGATGATTATCGCCGCGCGACGCCATCAGGCGAACGCGCGACGCGCTGCTTTTTGTCAGCGCGTCAGATCACCGGAGTTCCGCAACACGGTCTTGCGTCGAGTTGCTGGTTAGCTAGTGTGGCGCCGCCGCAGGCTGAAGCCCAGGCTGACCCAGCCCGCGCCCGCCATGATCAGGTCGATGCCGAGGAACAGGCCGAGGATGTAGACGCTGTTGACCGGCCAGCGCGCCAGGATCAACAATCCGAGCAGCAGCGTAATCACGGCCGAGAGCGCCACCCACACCCACGGGCTTTCGCGCTTCATGCTGAAGGCGAGAAACAACCTGACCGCGCCGGAAGCGAGCAGCGAGGCGCCGAGGAACAGCGTCAGCAGGACGGCGGCGAACAGCGGATTCTCGAAGGTCAGGAAGCCCGCGACGACGTAGAGCACGCCGAGCAGGGCCCAGATCAAGAACTTGCCCCAGCTCTTCATCTGGAACGCCCCGATGATTTCGGTGACCCCGGCCACGATCATCATCGCACCGACCACGATCACGCTCGCCACCGTCGCCATGACCATGCTGCCGAGCGCTACGAAGCCGGCGACGAGATAAACGACACCGAGCGCGACGATCCATCCCCATTTGGCATGCAGCGCGGTGATGCCCGAGCCGAGACTGGGATGGTGAGACGTATCCGAAGCACTTGTCATGGCGGCCACTCCTGCATGCGAAGCCCGCGGGCACACGCCAGACTAGCACGCACCGCACCCGGGCAACAGCCAGCAGAGCAGCCTTCACCGGCAGCAACATTGACGCAAATCAAGATCGAATGCGGCGCTTCAGTCCGGAATGCTGAAATAGAACGCCGCCCCCTTGCCCACCTCGGCGCTGGCCCAGATGCGTCCGCCATGGCGTTGCACGATGCGCGATGCGATCGAGAGGCCGATCCCCGTGCCCTCGTACTCATCGGAATCGTGAAATCGCTGAAACGCCGCGAACAGCTTGTCGGCCTGCTGCATGTCGAAGCCGGCGCCGTTGTCGCGCACGCAATAGACCGTTTCGCGCCCTTCGGTCCAGCCGATCACCGTGACCAGCGGCTTCTCCCGGGTGCGGGTGAACTTGAACGCATTGGAAAGAAGATTGACGAGCACCTGCCGCAGCAGTGCCTGATCGCCGACGCATCCGGGAATTTCGCCGACATGGACGAAGACCTCACGGCCGGCATGCTGCCGGCGCAGTTCGTCGACGACCTCGCCGACGAGTGCTCTGGTATCGACCGGCCCCTTCGACAGCGGCTGGCGGCCGAACCGCGACAGGCGCAACAGTCCGTCGATCAGGCGCTGCATGTGCTCGCCGCTTGCCAGGATGGCGCCGGCCAGCTGCCGCGGCTGGTCCGGCCATTGCGCGGAATGATCCTCGATCAGCGTCTCCGCATAGCCGACGATGACCGAGAGCGGACCGCGCAGATCGTGCGCGACGGAATAGGCGAATGCCTCGAGCTCCCGGTTGGCGGCTTCGAGCTCGAGGGTCCGCTCGCGGACCCGCAGCGCCAGCTCCGCATTCTCCAGGTGCAGGCGCCGCACCGCGAGCGCGCGCTCCAGCACGGGAATGACGACGCTGAGCTTGAACGGCTTGAGAATGTAGTCGAGTGCCCCCGCCTTCATGGCCTCGACCGCCGTCGCGATGGTTCCGTCACCGGTCATGATGATGCCGACCAGATGCGGATCGATCTCCCGCGCGGCCCGCAGCAGCTCGATGCCGTCCATGCCCGGCATCATCAGGTCGGCGAGCAGGAGGTCGCATTTCGTGCGCTGCAGCTCCGCCAGCGCGGATCGGGCGTCGGTGAAGCCGACCGCATCGTAATCCTCGGCGGGCAACGTGTCGCACAGCGCCCGCATCTGCGCAGCCTCGTCGTCAACCACCAGGATGCGGGCCTTTGGCTTTGCAGTCGGCATTTCCTATTCGCTCACCTCTATCGCACCCTGTGCGCGGCCAGGCTCGCAGCATTGCGCCAGCGTTTCCCTCAATTCGCGAAGCTTCGGCGGCTTGCTCAGGAGGTGGTCGACATGGGCCGGAATGTCATCCTCGGACATCAGGCGCTTGCCCCATCCTGTCAGCATGATCACGGGCGTGGCGGGCGACGCGGCCTTGATCGCGCTCGCCACCTTGCGGCCGTCGACATCAGGCATGCCGAGATCGGTGATCACGGCGGCGAAGGTCTCGCCGCGCGCGGAGGCGGCGCGGAACGCGGCGATGCCCGCGACGCCGTCATTGGCCGTCGTCACGACGTGCCCCTCCGCCTCCAGCGTATTGCACAATGATTTCAGCAGGAGCGGATCGTCGTCGACCAGCAGCAGCCGCAGCCGGGAGAGCCTCGCGGAATCGAGCCTGTCCTGCGACGGCGTGGCCGGCGCCGCCTGCGGGACCGGAAAATTCAACGACACGGTGGTGCCGCGACCGACGGCGCTGTCGATCTCGATCTCGCCGTTGTGCCGCCGGAGGACGCCGTAGACCATCGCCAGGCCCAATCCGGTTCCGCGCTCCCCCTTGGTCGTGAAGAACGGTTCGAGGCAGCGCCGGCGGGTCTCCTCGTCCATGCCCACGCCGTCGTCACCGACCTCGATCCGCACCTGGCCGTGCCCGTCCGCGCCGCCGGCAAGCTTGGTGCGCAGCGTCAGCGTGCCGCCGCCGGGCACCGCATCGACGGCATTGAAGATGAGATTGATCAACGCTTCGCGGATTTCGCTTTCGATGCCGGAGATCGCGGGCAATTGCTCCGCCAGCTCGGTGCGCAGCGCGATCACGGTTCCGCGAAGCTGCGGCATGTCGCTCCACCGCGCCCGCGTGAGGTCGACGACCTGCTGCACGAGCTGGTTGAGATGAACCGGCATCAGCGTCAGTTGCGGCTCTCGCTGCCGGTAGAACTCGCGCATGCGCGCCACGGTATGGGCCACGTCCTCGACCGCCCGCTGGATCGTCTCCAGATAATCGCGCGTGCGCGCACTCAGGCCCGGCTCCCGTTCCAGCAGCGATTGGGTGTAGAGCGACACCGGCGAGAGCGCATTGTTGATGTCATGGGCAATGCCGCTCGCCATCTGCCCAAGGGCGCGCAGCCGCTCCTGCTGCATCACGGCCTGCTGGGTCTGCCGCAGATCCTCGTAGGCCTGTTGCAGGGCGCCATGGAGCTGCGCCTGATGGGCGGCGAGCGCGACGTGCTCGCTCAATTGCCGCAGGAACTCGCATTCGCCGCTGCTGAAGCTGTCCCGCTCCTTCCGCGCCGCGACGAGGACGCCGAACACCCGGCTCTCCACCTGGAGCGGGGCCAGCACCATCGCGCACAGCCCGCCCCGCGCGAGCCGGACCGGGAACGGAAAGGACGACCGCGTGATGTCAGGCTCATAGACGAGCTGACCCATCACGCAGCGCGAAAGGCCGTTCTCGTCGATGTCGATCCGCGACCGCTCGGGCATCGCCAGTTCCATGGCCAGCGCACCGCTCTTGATCCCGACGCATTCCACCGTCAGCACGTGATCGACCGCGTCGTGAAAGCACAGGCAGCCGAAATCCACCGGCAACTGGTCTTCGAGACTGCGGACCACCACCTGGAAAATGCTGTTGAGATCCTGCCGCTCGCCGATCGCGCGGGTGATCTGGTGCAGAAGGCTCAATCGGGCGAGTTGCGCCTGGGCCTTCTGCTCCGCGTGCCTGCGCACGAGAATTTCGGATTCCAGCGCAAGATTGGACGCTGCAAGCTGTGCGGTCCGCTCCTCGACACGCACTTCCAGCTCCTCGTTCAAGCGCGCGAGCTGGGCTTCCGCCCGCATCCGCTCCAGCATGTCCGACGAGGCCATCCGCATCATCGAGAGCAGCAGGACGAGGCGCCCGGCGACCTTGCCGAGGTGAGCGACCATCGCCTCGGTGTCGTGCGGTGCCTGCGAGTAGAGCATCGCGACGTGGCCGAGCAGAACGACCCCGCCCATCAGGGCCAGCGGCCCGAAGATGCGGTCCGTCGCTCGCAGCCGCCAGCACAGAACGCAGGTGATCGCCCACAACAGCGGCGCCACGATCAACACCGGACGGGTGATATCGAGCAGGCCCGGCGGGCGATATGGCGGAAGGCGCTGGAAGATCGCAATCAGCAGCACCGCGACGACGGCCATGAACAGTGCAAAGGCCGGCATCCCGACCCGATCCCGCCGCACCGACCAGATCGCGGCGAGAATTCCGATCGCGAGGATGTGGGCGGCCGGCGGCCATGTCGCCGGCCGGAGAAATTCCCGCAGCTGCATGACGAACGCCAGCGACCCCGACCATTCCACGATCACCAGCACGTGGAGGAACTCCAGGACGAAGGTCGCGCCGAAGGCGATCGCGAGCCGCTTGGACAGCGGCTGTTCGATGCGCGCGCCCATATCCCAGAGCAGCAATGCCAGCAGCCCCGTGATGAGGGTGATGCTGGTGTCGAGAATGGTGTGGAGTTCCGGATAGTTCTGTCGTCCGGCGCCGAGCAGAAACACGCTGCCAATGCCAAAGGCGATCAGGACGCCCGCGACACTGAGCGATCGATTTGCAGTGCTGGCCCCGCTGTCCATATCGCTATCTTTGAGAAAGGGACGGCTCGAATCGAACGTCAGCGATGTTTCCGCCCTTTTTGCAGCGTATGCAATCTATACGTGCAGCAACCGCGAGGGAAGCGGCAGAGCCGCGGCTGCTCGCCTGCGACGATCCGGCAGGTGAATTGGCGCGCCGGGGGCACCGCCGGAGCGACGGCGGCGGCTCACAGGCCACGCCGCTCCATGTCGAGCTCGGCCTTGAGGCTGTCGAGATCGCGGTAAATCGAGGCGACCGCAAGCACGCGGCCGGCCTTGCGGTACTTCAGCAGACAGTCCCTGCCGGCAATGCTGCCGTCGATCACGATGTCGTCAAAACTCTCGGCGTGGCCGACATAGTTGATCGGCACATCGTAGTGCTGGCTCCAGAAGAACGGCACGGCATCGAAGCGTTCGCGCCGGCCCAGCATGTTGCGCGCCGCGGTCTGGCCCTGCCGCTCCGCGACCACCCAGTGCTCGACGCGGATGGTTTGCCGCGAATGCGGATCGGGCCAGCGCGCGATGTCGCCAGCCGCAAAGATGCCGGCGATGCTGGTTTCGAGATATTCGCTCACGCTGACACCGCGATCCGCCGCAAGCCCCGCCTTCTCGGCCAGCGCAAGGCGCGGCTTGACGCCGATGCCGACCACGACGAGGTCGGCCTCGATGACGCCGCCGCTCTTCAGCGTCGCGCGCGTACCGTCGAGCCTCTCCACAGTGTTCCCGAGGTGGAAGTTGACGCCATTCTCTTCATGGAGCGCGCGAACGAAATCGCCCATCTCCGGTCCGAGCACGCGCTGCATCGGCCGCTCCTCCGGAGCGACCACATGGACCTCCAGCTTGCGTGCCCGCAACGAGGCCGCGACTTCGAGGCCAATGAAGCTGGCGCCGATCACCAGCACGCGCCTCGCGCTGCCCGTGGCCTTGATGATGGCCCGGCTGTCGGCGACAGACCGCAAGGTGTGGACATGGGGCTGGTCGGCACCGGGAATCTGCAATTTGACCGGCTCGGCGCCGGTCGCGAGCAGCAGCCGGTCGAACGGCAGTCTGTCGCCATTGCCCAGCGTGACGCTGCGTGTCTTCGCATCGATCGCGGAGACATTCGTGTTCAGCCTGAGATCGATGCCCGCGTCCCGATAATAGTCCTCGCCCCGCAGCGGCAACCAATCCTCCGGTGCGTTGCCGGCAAGATAGTCCTTGGAGAGGTTCGGCCGGTCGACCGGCATGGCGCCGTCATCGCTGAGCATGGTGATGGCGCCGGCAAAGCCCTCGCGCCGGAGCATCTCGGCCGCCGCGAAGCCGGCCGCGCCGCCGCCGACGATGACGAATTTCTCGGGCGCCGGCGCGCTGCGGGCGGTCGGCTTCGGTGCCTCACGCTTGCGCTGAACGATGATCCTGTCCTGGTCCCGCGTCACCTCCCATACGGCCAGCGCGCTCAAGGCCGGCGGGCGCGTCGCCTCGCCCGATCGCAAGGAGAAACAGGCGTGATGCCAGGGACAGCGGATGGTGTCGTCCACCACCAGGCCTTCGGCGAGCGGGCCGTGATAATGGCTGCAGGCGGGTTCGATCGCGAAGACCTCGCCGCCCGCCTGGACCAGCAGCACATCTTCCGCGCCGACATGGCCGAGCAGCTTGCCGTCCCTGAACGCGGTGAGCGCCACGCCTTCGGTCAGATCCGGTCCGCTGGGCTTGCTTTCCTCGCTCATGGTCATCTCCCTCGCAACTCAACGCGCAGCTCAGGATTGGACGGCGGGACCGGCGAAAAGTTCCCGCGATCGCTAAAATCAGGACCCGGCAACCGCCTTGCGCACGTCGGCCACGGCCTGCGCCCATTCGGCCGGCCGCTCCTGCGGCAGGTTATGACCGGCGCCTGCGAACACGCGCCGCTCGAAAAAGCCCTCGAACTTGCGCGCGTGATGGGCGGTGCCGGTATTGACGCCGTCGCTGTCGCCGTCGATTGCGATTGTCGGGACGCGGATCGGCGGCTGTGCCGCAAGCTTTTCCTCGATCCCGGCATAGGCGGGATCGCCCGCGACCAGCGCGTAACGGTGGCGGTAGGAGTGGATCACGACCTCGACGAAATCGGGATTGTCGAACGAGGTCGCACTCCGCTCGAACGTCGCATCGTCGAAGGCCCATGTCGGCGACCACATCGACCAGAGTTGGCGGGCGAAGCCGCGCCGGTTGCGCTCCAGCGCGCGGCGGCCGCGCTCGTTGTGGAAGAGATATTGATACCAGAGCGCCGCCTCATGCGCCGGTGCCGCGGGCTCCATGGCGCGGGCGATGTCCTGGATGTTGTAGGAATTGCCGGAGACGAGCCCGACAACGCGCGCGGGGTGCAACGCCGCAACCACGCAGGCCGCGCGGCCGCCCCAGTCATAGCCGCCGACGACCGCGCGTTCGATGCGAAGCGCGTCCATGAAGGCCAGCAGATCGGCGCCCAGCGCCGCCTGCTCACCGGAGCGCAGCGTTTCCGGGAAACGAAACCGCGTCGGCCCGTAGCCGCGCAGCCAGGGCACCAGCACCCGCGCGCCGGCCTGCGCGATGATCGGCGCAGTCTCGGCATAGGCATTCACGTCGTAGGGGAAGCCGTGGCCCATGATGCAGGGCCAGCCGTCAGGCGTGCCGTATTCGAGATAGGCGATGTCGAGGACATCCGTAGTGATGGTTTTTTGTTGCATGATTTGCTTACGGATTTGGGACTTCGTAGCCCGGATGGAGCGCAGCGCAATCCGGGGACACCTGCATCCGCGAATCCCGGATGTCGCTGCGCTCCATCCGGGCTACAACAGGGCTACTTCTGCGGGCCCGACAGCGAGATGTCGCGTTCGGCGCGGAATACGTTGCTGTAGAGGTTGGCGATCCACTGCCGGCCGATCTCGGTCTTGTTGAGGTAGCCGATCTCGGTCTGGATATGCGGTGCGACGCTGTTCCAATAGAACTGTGGATAGCGGTTCACGATGTCAGCGGGCGAGTCGTAGCCGAGTTGTCGGTTCATGCCGACCTCCTCGAACTCGTAGTAGAGCGCGTTGGCCTTGCGCAAATAGTTGGGATCTCCGAGCTGCCCGATGAAGTCGGCGGCACGCAGGATCGAGGCCTCGTCGTCATAGTCCTGGCCTTCCCGGGCCGGAAACCGCGTGCCCTCGATGGCGCGGGCAATGCGTTCCGGATCGAGTCCGGGAATATGTCGCAGCCGCCGCGTCACGTAAAGCTTCGACCGATCGACGTGATACATCATCAAGCTGGCATCCGATGCGCCGCGCGGCAAACAAATCTTGGTGTCGGCCGCATCGATCACGAAGCCGTCGACGTCATCCTCCTCGAACAGGCCGCGCACATAGCCGATGTCGTGGGCAAGGCAGGCGATCAGGATATGGACGTAATCCGCGGCCGACAGATGCGTATGGAGACTTCGGCCACTGAGGATGGAATGGCCGGCCAGCGTCACCAGCATCGTATGCTCGATATTGTGATAGAGCGCATCGCTATTGCCGATGCATTCCATCGCAGTGCGGGTCGCGCTCTCGACGATACTTGCAGATGTCTCGTCGTACCGGCGACGCATGAACGTACCGAGCAACTTCTCCAGGGATTCGGCCGCCAGCCTCGGTAACGTGATCATGGATGCAGCCCCGCTTGTCGGTGGTGTTCCACGCCAACTCCCGACGTCTCATTCATGTCCTCGACGCAAAGGCCAGCATAGCCCATCTTTTGCCGGGTGACCAAATCCCGGAACAAAAATACGGAAATATGTTGCGTTGCGCGCTGCGACATCGCGTTTGCGGTCACGGCGCGATACACCCGGGGCGGGCCAGGCAGGACTGCGGCCGCCCAACACAAATCAAATTCGCTTTATCGGATGTTGACAAGAGACCACGGGAACGGGCTGGCGCATGCGCCTGCATCGTCCTGGACGGCGCAGACCCGCGGTCATTCCACCAGCAGCACGTCGACGGCGACGCCGAGCTTCTGCTTCGGCGAACCGACGATAATGCCATCGACCGGGGAGACGTCGGAAAAGTCGCGCGCGACCGCGAGCACGATATGGTCGCCAGCGACCAGAAGATCGTTGGTCGGATCGAAATCGACCCAGCCCAGCTCCGTCCCGCACCACAGCGACACCCAGGCGTGGGTGGCGTCGGCGCCTTGCAGCCGCGGCTGGCCCGGCGGCGGGATGGTGCGCAAATAGCCGCTGACATAGGCCGCCGGCAGGCCGAGCCCGCGCAGCCCTGCGATCATCACATGGGCAAAGTCCTGGCAGACGCCGTGCCGCTTGTCGAAGACCTCGTTGAGCGGCGTCGAGATCACCGTCGCCTTGGGATCGTAGCGAAACTGGTTGCGGATGCGGTGCATGAGATCGACCGCCCCTTTGAGGATGCCCTCGCCGGGTGGAAAGCTCTCCGCCGCATAGGCGCTGACCGGACGCAGCACCGGCACCAGCGGACTCGCAAAGACGTAGCCGACCGGGGATGACGGCCCGAGGCTGGTTGCCTCGAATGCGATGTCGCGGATGCTCTCCCAGGCCGGGCTGACAGCATCGCGCGCCGGCGGCTGGCGCGAGACGGCGACGCGCGAGCGCGAGTCGATGCGCAAATTGCGATGCGCGGCCTCGATCACCACGCTCTCGGTCAGCGTGCCGAAAAAGTCGCGGCGAACATTGCGCTCGACCGGGCGCGGACGAATCTCGACATGGTGCGAGATCAGCTCCTGCCCGCCGCCGCTCCTCGGCTCCAGCCGCAGCGTGCAGCGGGCGAAGCTGACCGGACTCTCGTATTCGTAGGTGGTGACGTGACGGATGTCGTAGATCACGCCAGCCCCGTCAGCTTTTCCGGCCGGCTGGCATTGGGGCCATGCGGGAAGTAGTGCAGCCCGATCGCCTCGGCGAGGCTGAGCAGATCCTGCTCCAGCGAGAACAGCGTCTTGACCTCGAGCTTCTCGGCCTCGGCCGTCGCCAGCATCGCCTGCACCGCCACCGCGAGCCGTTGCGGCTGCTCGATCAGGCCGTGCTCCTTCAGGCTCGGCAGCGCCGCGATGTGCTCGTTCAGCGTCGCCACCTGGAACGCGACCGAACGCGGGTTGAAGCCGTCGAGCACCGCGAGGTCGCGCACCGGCGCAAGGATCGGCGCCAGCAGATAGCGCGAGCGGTAGGTGATCTGGGAATCCACCAGCGTCAGCAGGATGTCGAGATCCTCGTCGCCGGCCTCGTCATAGGCGAACTGGCGTGCGAATCGCGCCGTGTTGATGGCACGCTCGGTGCGGCGGCCGATATCGAGGAAGCGCCAGCCGGCGGCGCGGTTCATGTTCTCCTGCGCAAGGCCGGCAAAGCTCGCCAGTTCCTGCAAGGTCAGCTCGGCCGCGCTCAGCACGCTGTCGTCGTCCTCGACCTCGTAGGCGAGGCGCTCGGCCATCTCGGTGATGACCTGCCAGGCATCGGGCGACAGCCGCTCGCGCAGGGAGGTCGCGGTGCGCAGCGCCGCGCGCACCAGCGACAAGGCCGAGCCGAAACGCTCCGCGCTCTGCAACGCCTCGGCGGCGATCCGCCCGGGGGCCGCGCGCGAGGTCTGCGAGATCGCACCCCAGGCCACCAGCAGGCGCTGGATGCGTTCGGCCGATTGCAGCGAGGCAGCGGTGCCCTTGTTGGGCCCGCTCGGCGAGCCCAGCGCGCGCACCAGCCGCAGGGTCGCCTCGGCGCGCTCGAGATAGCGGCCGAGCCAGAACAGATTGTCGGCGGCGCGGCTCGGCAGCACGCCGGCGATGCGGCGGATCCGCACCTTGTCGGTCGCGGGCAGCAGCGTCGCGGTCGAGACCTGCTTGCCCGAGACGACCCAGACGTCGGCGGCGCGGGCGCCGTCGCCCATCGACACCGCGCGCGCATCGGCCTGCTCGGCGATGCGGCAGAAGCCGCCGGGCATGATGGCCCAGCCGTCAGGCGTGGCGGCTGCGAACACGCGCAGCACGAAGGGGCGCGGCGTGATCTGGCCCTGTTCCCACACCGGCATGGTCGAGAGCCGCACCACCTCCTGGCCGACATAGTCCATGCCGCGCGCGCCGATGGCATCGATCAGGCGCTGGCGTCCGGCGGCGTCGAGCTCGCTCGCGAGCACCGGACCGTTGCTGTCGAAGCCGGGAACGCCGCGGCGGTAGGCGCCCTCGATCGCGACCTCGTCGAGCCGCGACAACACCTCGTCGCGCGCGATGCGCTGGCCGCACCACCAGGTCGCGATGTGGGGCATCTTCAGCTCTTCGCCGAGCAGGCGGCGGCTGAGCGCCGGCAGGAAGCCGAGCAGCGCCCGCGCCTCCAGCACGCCGGAGCCCGGCATGTTGGCGACGACGACGCCGTCCTTGCGCAGCACGTCGATCAGGCCGGGCACCCCGAGCCGCGAAGACGCATCGAGCTCGAGCGGATCGAGCGAATTGGAATCGACGCGGCGGAGCAGCACGTCGAGCCTCTTCAGGCCGGCGACGGTGCGGATGTGGATGCGGTTGTCGCTGACGGCGAGATCGTCGCCCTCGACCAGGAGGAAGCCGAGATAGCGCGCCAGCGTCGCGTGCTCGAAATAGGTTTCGCTGAAACTGCCGGGCGTGAGCACGCCGATCCTGGGCTCGTCGCGATCGGCGCGTGCGCGCAGGCTGTCGCGGAACGCCTCGAAGAACGGCGCGACGCGCGGCACGTTCATCGACTTGTAGAGATCAGAGAAGGCGCGCGAGAGCACGAGGCGGTTCTCCAGCGCATAGCCCGCGCCTGAGGGCGCCTGCGTGCGATCGCCGAGCACCCACCAGCGACCGTCGGGCCCGCGGCCGACATCGGCGGCGTAGAGCGAGAGATAGCGCCCGCCCGGCGGCGGCACGCCGCAGACGGGACGGAGATATTCGGGACTGCCGGCGATCGCGGCCGCCGGCAGCGCGCCTTCCGCGACCAGCCGGCCCTCGCCATAGATGTCGCGCAGCACGAGCTCGAGCAGCTCGGCGCGCTGGGTGATGCCGTCGCAAAGCTGCTTCCAGTCGGCCTCGTCGATCAGCAGCGGCAGATGGCTGAGCGACCACGGCCGGTCGGCACTGTCGCCCGGGGCGCGGTAGGTGACGCCGGCCTCGCGGAGGTGGCGGTCGGCCATGCCGAACCGCCGCTCGATCTCGTCGGGCGCAAGCGCGCCGAAGGCATCGAAGAAGCGGCTCCAGACCGCGCGCGGGGCGCCGTCGGGCCCTAGGAACTCGTCGGGAATGCCGGGCAGGCGGCTATAGTCGCGGACCCATTGCGCGAGCCGGCGCTGGCTTTGCGCCTTACCCGCCTTGTCGTCCTCTTCGGCTGCGCCCTCGCCCATGCGCCTCTCCCTGCCCCACCCTCATACTCATTGCAGGAGCGGGGTTCGCAAGTCGAGGGTCAGCGGAAACTCATTTGTGCGTTCCTCGGGCGGCGGCTGCATCGGCCCCGGCGTATGGCCATGGTCCTGGAAGCGCGCCAGCCGCCGCGCCTCGGCCTCATAGGTGTTGACCGGCTTGGTGTCGTAGCTGCGCCCGCCCGGATGGGCGACGTGATAGACGCAGCCGCCGAGCGAGCGGCCGTTCCAGGTGTCGATCAGGTCGAAGGTCAGGGGCGCGTGAACCGGAATGGTCGGGTGCAGGCCGGAGGCCGGCTGCCAGGCCTTGAAGCGGACGCCGGCCACGGCCTCCGAGGAGCGACCGGTCGAGGTCATCGGCAGGCGGCGGCCGTTGCAGGTCACGATGTGGCGGCCCTCGACGAAACCCTCCGCCTTGACCTGGAGGCGCTCGACCGACGAGTCGACATAGCGCACGGTGCCGCCGGCCGACCCCTCCTCGCCGAGCACATGCCAAGGCTCCAGCGCCTGGCGCAATTCCAGCGTCACGCCGCCATGATGGACGCGGCCGAAGGCGGGGAAGCGGAATTCGAGCTGGGCCAGATACCATTCCGGCTCGAACGGATAGCCGAACTGCTTCAGCTCGGAGAGCACGTCCAGGAAGTCTTCCCAGATGAAATGCGGCAGCATGAAACGGTCATGCAGCGCCGTGCCCCAGCGCACGAACTTGCCTGCCTGCGGCTCGCGCCAGAACTTTGCGATCAGCGCGCGGATCAGGAGCTGCTGCGCCAGCGACATGCGCGGATCGGGCGGCATTTCGAGCGCGCGGAATTCGACGAGGCCGAGCCGCCCCGTCGGACCATCGGGCGAGTAGAGCTTGTCGATGCAGATCTCGGCGCGGTGGGTGTTGCCGGTGATGTCGACGAGCAGATGCCGGAACAGCCGGTCCACCAGCCACAGCGGCGTCTGGTAGCCCGGCGGCGGCACGTGCGAGAGCGCGATCTCAAGCTCGTAGATGCTGTCGTGCCGGGCCTCGTCGATGCGCGGCGCCTGGCTGGTCGGGCCGATGAAGAGGCCGGAGAAGAAGTAGGACAGCGACGGATGCCGCTGCCAGTACAAGACCAGACTCTTGAGCAGATCGGGCCGGCGCAGGAACGGCGAGTCCTGAGGTGAGGAGCCGCCGACCACGACGTGATTGCCGCCGCCGGTGCCTGTGTGGCGGCCGTCCACCAGGAAGCGGTTGGCGCCGAGGCGAACCTTCGCCGCGTCCTCATAGAGGCCGGAGGTGATGTCGACCGCGTCGCGCCAGCTCTTGGCCGGCTGGATGTTGATCTCGATGACGCCGGGATCGGGCGTCACCTTGATGACCTCGATGCGCGGGTCGAACGGCGGCGGATAACCCTCGACATGGACCTGGAGCTGCATCTCCTCGGCGGTCGCTTCGAGCGCCGCAACGAGTTCGAGATAATCCTCGATCCGCTCGACCGGCGGCATGAAGGCGCAGAGCACGCCGTCGCGGACCTCGACCGACATCGCGGTGCGCACCGGGATCGACGTGTTGAGATGCTCGGGCGCGACCCGCGGCGGCGCTTCCGGGCGCGCCGCGAGGGTGAACACCGGCAGCTTGCCCCGCGCCTCCATCGGGTCGCGCTCGATGATGTAGGGATATTGGTTCGGCGGGACGTAGCCGAGCGAACCGATCGGCAGGCGCAGGCCGAGCGGGGAATCGCCCGGCGTCAGGAACAGATGATTGCGCCGCAACGTCCAGCGCTCGCTGCGCCAGCGCGGCGGCGCGTTCCAGCGCTGCACCGGCAGCACGAAGCCGCGCGGGGTGTTGAGGCCCTGCTCGAACACCCGCGCGATCCGCGCACGTGCCTCCGGATCGGACAATTTGGAGTCGGTCGGATCGACGTTGACGGGAAGCTCGGCCTCCTTCTGAAGCCAGAGTGCGGTGTCTTCATAGGCCGGCATGATGTAGCCGGGATCGAGCCCAAGCCGCAGCGCCGCGCCCTCCATGAAGGCCTCAGCGTCCTTTGCCCGGGCCGGCCGCGGATTCTCGATCTTGGCGATCAGGTCGACATTCTTCCAGATCGGCACACCGTCCTTGCGCCAATAGAGGCCGAAGGCCCAGCGCGGCAGGCTCTCGCCCGGGTACCATTTGCCTTGGCCGTAATGCAGAAGCCCGCCCGGCGCGAAGCGCGTGCGCAGGCGGCGGATCAGATCGTCGCCGAGCGCGCGCTTGGTCGGGCCGACGGCCTCCGTGTTCCACTCCCCCGCCTCGAGATCGTCGACCGAGACGAAGGTCGGCTCGCCGCCCATCGTGAGCCGCACGTCCGCGCTCGCGAGATCGCCGTCGACCTGCTCGCCGAGATCGTTGAGCCGCGCCCAGGATTCGTCGGAGAACGGCTTGGTGATGCGCGGCGCCTCGCGGATGCGCTTCACGCTCATGTCGAAGGCAAACTCGACCTCGGCAAAGCCGGCACCGCCGGAGATCGGCGCGGCCGAGCGATAATGCGGCGTGGCGGCCACCGGGATATGCCCCTCGCCCGCCAGCATGCCGGAGGTGGCGTCGAACCCGATCCAGCCCGCGCCCGGCAGGTAGACCTCGGCCCAGGCGTGCAGGTCGGTAAAGTCGTTCTCGACCTCGGGCGGTCCCTCGATCGGATCGATGTCGGGACGGATCTGGATCAGGTAGCCGGAGACGAAGCGGGCGGCGAGCCCGAGATGACGCAGCGTCTGGATCAGGAGCCAGGCGGAGTCGCGGCACGAGCCGGCGCCAGAGGAGAGCGTCTCCTCCGGCGTCTGCACGCCGGGCTCCATGCGGATGATGTAGCGGACGTGTTTCTGAAGCTCGCGATTGAGATCGACCAGGAAGTTGACGGTGTTCGGGGCTTCATGCGGGATCGTGTCGAGAAATTTCGCGAACAGGCGATCCGGCTTGACGGTCTCGAGATACGGCGCCAGCTCCGTCTTCAGGTCCTTGGGATATTCGAACGGGAAGCTGTCGGCATAGGGCTCGACGAAGAAGTCGAACGGGTTGACCACGGTCATCTGCGCCGTGAAATCGACCTCGAATTTCAGCTCGGTCGTCTTCTCCGGAAAAACGTAGCGCGCCAGCCAGTTGCCCTGCGGATCCTGCTGCCAGTTCACGAAATGGTTGGCCGGCGTGACCTTGAGCGAATAGCTCAGGATCGGCGTGCGCGTGTGCGGCGCCGGCCGCAGACGGATGGTCTGCGGACCAAGATCGATCGGGCGGTCGTATTTGTAGTGCGTGACGTGGTGTAACGCGACGTAGATCGACACGGGGTACGGTGCTCCAGCAGCTTTTTTGAGCAGAACACCTGACGCCAGTGCGATCAAGCACTAACAACGGGCAGACCGTGCCTAGGAAGTATCCGTCGTTGCCCCGTAGGCCTGGACCGAGCGAAGCGTAATCCGAGCTACACGGGCAGTATCGTAGGGTGGGCGAAGCGAAGCGTGCCCACCGCTTTCGTCGTGTGGATCGATGGTGGGCACGGCGCAAGATCGCCTTTGCCCACCCTACGAACGTGGATGCCCGGGACAAGCCCGGGCATGACGACCTCTTGTAGGGTGACGCTACGCCGCGGACGTCAGCCGCTGCAGGAACTGCGTGACCTCGCGCTTGAGCGTCTCGACCTCGCCATGGACGCGTTCGGAGGCGCTGTTGACGCGGCTTGCAACCCGCCCCGTGTCGGCGGCGGCCTCGCTGATACCTGTCACGTTGGAGGAGACCTGGGAGGTGCCGGCCGACGCCTCCTGGACGTTGTGGGCGATCTCGCGGGTGGCAAGACCTTGCTGCTCGATCGCGGTCGCGATCGAAGCGGTGATCCCGTCGATCTCGGCGATGGTCTGCGCGATCGCCTCGACCGCTGCGACCGAATTGGTCGTCGATTGCTGCATCTCGCCGACCTTGGCGCTGATCTCCTCGGTCGCCTTCGCGGTCTGGTTGGCGAGGCTCTTGACCTCGGAGGCCACCACCGCGAAGCCGCGACCGGCCTCGCCCGCACGCGCCGCCTCGATCGTGGCGTTGAGCGCCAGGAGGTTGGTCTGCTCGGCGATCTCGCTGATCAGCTTGACGACGTCGCCGATCCGCATCGCCGCATCCGCAAGCGTGCGGATCTCGCTGCCGGCGCGATTGGCTTCGTTCACGGCGCGTCCGGTGCTCGCGGTCGAGCCGGTCACCTGACGGCCGATCTCGGCAATCGAGGACGCAAGCTGTTCGGCTGCGCTGGCGACGGTGGCGACGTTGCGCGAGGCATGATCGGACGCACTGAGCACGCCGGAGGTCTGCCGGCTGGTCTTCTCGGCCGCCGCCGCCATCTGGCCGGCGTCGGATTCGAGATCGGTCGCGGCACCCATGAGGGTGCCGGCCACCTGGTCGAGATGCGTGCCGAACTGCTGTGCGAGGTCCGCGATCTCGACGACCCTGCGGCCGAGACTGTCGGTGCCGGAATTGATGACGGCGGCCGAACGGCGGAACGAGCCGGGCAATCCGCGCGCCAGGATCTTGCGGAAATACTTGCCGCGGCTGGCATACTCCATCGACGCCGAGGCTTCACGCAGATAGGCGTCGGTGATGTCGAGCATGTCGTTGACCGACTTCTGGATAGCGCCGATCCGCCCGGCCTGACGGTCGCTCAGGATGCGCGCCTCGAGATCGCCGCGCGCCGCCTTGCGGCACACATCCGCGACCTCATCGACGGCCACCGCCGTGCGACGCTGGCACCAGACGGCATAGCCGAGCAGCGCGACCGTCGCGCCTGACAGCGCCGCACTGATGATTCCAGTCACACCGAGAAGCGAGAGTCCGAAGGCAACGACGGCGAGGATACACGCGAGCGCGGTCGCTCCCTGCGCCTTAGAGAGAGAGCACAAATTCATCGTAACCGACACCTTGTTGCTTGAGCAGGCCGACCATCGCATCGAAGCTCGCATGCATGCCGTCCTTGGCATTGGCATGCCGCGCTTCTTCCGCGCACAGCGTCTTGTAGATCGGCTTGATGCGCTCGACCTGCGCCGGATCCGGTTTGCGACGGTTGGAGTGATAGCCGACGATATTGCCGCGTTCGTCGAACGTCGGCGTGACGTGGGCGAACACCCAGTAATGACTGCCGTCCTTCGCCAGATTGACGACGTAGGCGAAGATCTCCTGCTTGGACTGAAGCGTGTCCCAGAGCAGCTTGAAGACGCAGCGCGGCATGTCGGGGTGGCGGATCAGGCTATGGGGGGCGCCCATCAGCTCGGCATAGCTGTATTTCGCCATGCGGATGAAAATGTCGTTGGCGTAGGTGATGCGGCCCTTGAGGTCGGTCTTCGATACGATCAGCTCCTCCTCACCGAGGAGATTTTCCACGCCAGTCGGCCGTATCGCACGCGTCATCGTTGACGAATCCTCACGAAGGGCAGCGCCCTCGAAGGAGTCGCCCGCATCACCTCACGATTACGGTGCGAAATGTTAATCCCGAGTGACCGCAGGAGCTCCTGCGGTCATATGACACCTACGTATGACTACTTAGGTGTCCGCGTCCTGCAGCGAGGTGCATCAGCACCGCTACATCGTCGCGCCCAGCACCCAGGGCGCGAACTCGGCGCCGCCGAAATCGAAGCTCTCGCTCTTGGTCGGCTGTCCCGAGGCCGTCTTGAGGATGAGCTCGAAGATGCGCTGGCCGCATTGCTCGACGCTCTCCTCGCCCTCGAGGATGGTGCCGCAATTGACGTCCATGTCCTCTTCCATGCGCTTGTACATGGGCGTGTTGGTGGCGAGCTTGATCGACGGCGCCGGCTTGCAGCCGAACACGCTGCCGCGGCCGGTGGTGAAGCAGACCAGATTGGCGCCGCCGGCGACCTGCCCGGTCGCCGCGACGGGATCGTAGCCGGGCGTGTCCATGAACACGAAACCCTTCTTGGTGATGGGCTCGGCGTAGCGCAGCACCTCGACGAGGTTGGTGGTGCCGGCCTTGGCCATCGCGCCGAGCGACTTTTCCAGAATGGTGGTGAGGCCGCCGGCCTTGTTGCCGGGGCTCGGATTGGCGTTCATCTCGGCGCCTTCGCGCTCGGTGTAGGCGTCCCACCAGCGCATGAGATCGACCAGCTTCTCGCCGACCTCGCGGCTGACGGCGCGGCGGGTGAGCAGGTGCTCGGCGCCGTAGGTCTCCGGCGTCTCCGACAGGATCACGGTGCCGCCGTGGCGCACGATGAGATCGCTGGCGGCGCCGAGCGCCGGGTTGGCCGATACTCCGGAATAGCCGTCGGAGCCGCCGCATTGCAGGGCGACGGTGAGCTCGCTTGCCGGCACCGTTTCGCGCTTCACCTTGTTGGCGTCGGCGAGCGCCTCGCGCACAAAGGCGATGCCCGCCTCCACCGTCTTGCGGGTGCCGCCGACCTCCTGGATGTCCATCGCGCGCAGGCGGCCGGCGAGCTTCTGCTCCTCCATGAGGCCGCCGATCTGGTTCACCTCGCAGCCGAGGCCGAGCACGATGACGTGGGAGAAATTGACGTGGCGCGCGTAGCCGCCGAGCGTGCGGCGGAGCAGCGCCAGCGGCTCGTTCTGCGTCATGCCGCAGCCGGTCTTGTGCGTCAGCGCGACCACGCCGTCGACGTTGGGGAAATCGGCCAGCGGGTTGTCGCCGCTGAAGGGGTTCTTCTTGAAGACGTCGGCGACGAGGCTCGCGACATGCGCGCTGCAATTCACCGAAGTGAGGATGCCGATATAGTTGCGCGTGGCGACGCGGCCGTCCGGGCGGCGGATGCCTTCGAAGGTCGCCGGCAGGTCGAAGTTCGGCGTCGGCTTGACGTCGGCGCAATAGGCATAGTCCTTGGCGAAATCGCCCATGCCGCAATTCTGGGTGTGCACGTGCTGGCCGGGCGCGATCGGCACCGTGGCAAAGCCGATGATCTGGCCGTAGCGCCTGATCGGCTCGCCCACGGCGATCGGCTTGATCGCGACCTTGTGGCCGGAGGGAATGCGCTCGACCGTCGTCACGCCGTCGGCCACCGCTGTTCCCGGCGGCAGGCTCGCGCGCGCGATCAGCACACCATCATCGGGATGCAGGCGGATGGCGGGGCTGATGGTCATGAGAGGTCTCCTTAGGTCTTCAAAGTATCGTGCCCCGGACGCTGCGCAGCGCGAAGCGGTGCGCTGCAGATCCGGGGCCCAGTTGTTACGTCATGTACTTCACTTGCTTCTGGGTCCCGGCTCTGCGAAGCGGCGCTAGGCGCCGCATCGCGTCCGGGACACGAGAGATCAGGCCTTACCGCCGGAATCCTTGCGGGTCGCATTCACCTGCATCTTGGCATAGGTGGTCATCAGGCCGACCTCGTTCGACAGCGTCACCAGCTTGAAGCCCATGTTGATGGCGCGCGCCGCGCCTTCGGCGCCGCTGCAATGGATGCCGGGGTTGAGGCCGCGCTTGCCGCACTCCTTGATGATCTTCTCGTAGATCGCGAGGATCTCCGGCTCGCTGCGGTCAAGCTTCGGCTCGAGACCGTAGGAGAAGCCGAGATCGGACGGGCCGATATAGACGCCGTCGATGCCCTCGACGTCGAGGATCGCCTCCATGTTCTCGACCGCGGTTTTGGTCTCCATCATCGGCAGCAGAATGGTGTCGGCGTTCGCCGTCTTCTGGTAGGAGCCCGCGGTGCCGTACATGCCGGCGCGGATCGGGCCGTTGGAGCGGACGCCCTGCGGCGGATATTTCGAATAGGAAACGAGGTTCCTGGCCTCCTGCGGCGTGTTGACCATCGGGCAGATCACGCCATAGGCGCCGCCGTCGAGCACCTTGCCGATGATGCCGGGCTCGTTCCAGGGCACGCGGACCATCGGGGTCACCGGATGCTTGTCCATGGCCTGGAAGCACTGCACCATCGACAGATAGTCCTGCACGCCGTGCTGCATGTCGACCGTGACGCTGTCGAAGCCGCATTGCGCGATCATCTCGGCCGAGAAGCCGGAGGGAATCGCGAGCCATGCGTTGACCACGGCCTTGCCCGACTTCCAGATTTCCTTGACCTTGTTCGCCACGTTGCCTTCCTTCTTTGTTGTTTGGGCCGTCGTCACCATGACGAGCGCCGCGACAGCACGGCCCCGCTGTTAGCGCGAACCGGAGCGCCGCGCTACGCTCGCAATGACGCAAGACCTATGCAGTCGCCCTCTGGATGCTGCCTTCGCTGACGCCGACCTCGCGGGCGGTATTCACTATCGCCGCCCGGGTGTCATCCGGCAAGGGGATGCCGTTTTGGGTGCGCTGGATGCGGGTTTTCCGCCCGGGATCGCCGGGAATCAGCACCTGATCGAGCCCTGCTACCGGCTTGAAGTCGACATGGCGCAAGACCTCTGCATCGAACACATGGGAGGTATCGACCACCTTGGGGATCGACAGGGAAGGCCAGCATGCGGTCGGCAAAGCGCCGGCCGCAGGAGGTGGCCCCGGTTCCGGTCAGCGCGCCCCCGGCCCTCACTCCTCGGCACTTGCCTCGTTGCCGGCGCCGAGCCCCGCAAGACTCTGTTCGAGTTCGCCGAGCATCTCCTGCAATTCGGCGAGCTTGCGGGCGCCGAAGCGGCTGGTGATCTCGGCGTAGATCGCCTCCGACGTCGGCGCGACGGAGGCCATCAGCTTCACGCCCTCCTTCGAGATCGAGACCATGCTGCGGCGCTGGTCCGCCTTCGCGGTCTTGCGCTCGATCAGGTTGCGCGCCTCGAGATCGCGCAGGATGCGTGACAGGCTCGGCCCGAGCAGAAACGCCGTGCGCGCGAGTTCCGTGACCTCTGCGGCGTCGATGGCCGCCAGCGCACGCAGGATGCGCCATTGCTGCTCGGTCAAACCGTGCTCACGCAGCGAGGGACGAAACTGCCGCATCACCGCCTCTCGCGCGCGCAAGAGCGACATCGGCAGCGAGCGCGAGAAATCGCGCATCGGAACCTGCCGTGCGGCAGGCGCGCTAGCTTTGGCGGGATCAGCCGGTCTCTTCGTCATGACGCCCTTTCAAGCCGCAAAATGTTTGCAGTGCAGCAAGGTCAGATTCTGTTTGACGCATTCACTTAACATGTTAAGTATCTCCCCGCACCACGATTTGTCAGATCACAGATGGCGCTTTCCAACGACGATATCCAAGCTTGCGCGAGACGTCTGCACCAGGCGGAGAAGACCCGCACGCAGATCCGGCAGCTCTCGCAGGATTTCCCTGGCATCACCATCGCTGACGCCTACGCGATTCAGAAGGCCTGGGTCGACGTCAAGATCGCCGAGGGGCGCCTCGTCAAGGGCCACAAGATCGGCCTGACCTCGAAGGCGATGCAGAGTGCGCTCAACATCGACGAGCCGGATTCCGGCGTGCTGCTCGACGACATGTTCTTCGCCGACGGCGGCCTGGTCCCGACCGAGCGCTTCATCGCGACGCGCGTCGAGGCCGAGCTCGCCTTCGTCATGAGCAAGCGCCTCGCCGGCCCCGACTGCACGATGTTCGACGTGCTCAACGCCACCGACTTCGTGGTGCCGGCACTGGAGATTCTGGACACGCGGATCGAACGCGTCGACCCCAAGACCAAGGCCACGCGAAAAATCTTCGACACCATCGCCGACAATGCGGCGAATGCCGGCATCGTGCTCGGCGGCCGGCCGATCCGCCCGCTGGAGGCCGATCTGCGCTGGATCGGCGCGCTGTGTTTCAAGAACGGCCAGTTGGAAGAGACCGGCCTTGCCGCCGGCGTGCTCAATCATCCCGCCACCGCCGTGGCTTGGCTTGCCAACAAGATCGCGCCGCTCGGCCTTGCGCTGGAGCCCGGCCAGGTCGTGCTCGCCGGCTCCTTTATCCGTCCGATCGAGACCCGCAAGGGCGACACAATTCAGGCCGATTATGGCGCCTACGGCTCGGTGAGCTGCTACTTCGCCTAGGCGAACAAAAAAGACAGGGAGTGAAACCGCCATGCCGCATTTCACGATCGAGTATTCGGCCAATCTCGATGGCCGCCTCGAAATCGGCGCGGTCTGCGAAGTGGTGCGCAAGGCGGCGGTGGAGACCGGCATCTTCCCGCTCGGGGGCATCCGCGTCCGCGCTGTCAGGTGTGAGCATTATGCGATCGCGGATAGCAGGCAGGACTACGGCTTTCTCGACATGGTGCTGCGCATCGGTGAGGGCCGCGACCTCCCCACCCGCAAGACAGCCGGCGAGCACGTCTTCCAGGCCCTCTCGCGGCATCTCGATCCCGTCTTCGACGCCAGCAAGTTCGCCCTCTCGTTCGACATGCAGATCAACGACAAGGACACCAGCTGGAAGCGCAACAACATCCACGACGCCCTGAAAGTGGAGGCCACCCATGGATAAGCCCACGCCGAAAGCCGATGTGTTCCAGGCCAACCGCGACCGCGTCGCGCCGCTCTTGAAGACGCTGCGCGCCGACGGCATCGGCCACATGATCGACGGCAAGATCGTCCCCTCGATTTCAGGCGAGACCTTCGAGACCAAGTCGCCGGTCGATGGCGCTGTGCTCGCGAGCGTTGCGCGCGGCAATGCCGAGGATATCGATCGCGCGGCAACCGCCGCAGCGCTCGCCTTCAAGTCGTGGCGCGAGATGGGGCCCGCGATGCGGAAGAAGCTGCTGCATCGCGTGGCTGATGCCATCGAGGACAATGCCGACGACATCGCCGTGCTGGAATGCATCGACACTGGGCAGGCCTATCGCTTCATGGCCAAGGCCGCGATCCGCGCCGCTGAGAATTTTCGCTTCTTCGCCGACAAATGCGCGGAAGCCCGCGACGGCCAGAACACGCCGAGCGATGAGCACTGGAACGTCTCGACCCGCGTGCCGATCGGCCCGGTCGGCGTGATCACGCCCTGGAACACGCCGTTCATGCTCTCGACCTGGAAGATTGCGCCTGCCCTGGCCGCCGGCTGCACCGTCGTGCACAAGCCGGCGGAGTGGTCGCCGGTGACGGCCGCCATTCTCGCAAGACTTGTCAAGGAAGCCGGCGTCCCCGACGGCGTGCTCAACACCGTGCACGGCTTCGGTGAAGAGGCCGGCAAGGCGCTGACCGAGCATCCCGCCATCAAGGCGATCGGCTTCGTCGGCGAGAGCGCGACGGGCTCGGCAATCATGGTTCAGGGTGCACCGACCTTGAAGCGCGTGCATTTCGAGCTCGGCGGCAAGAACCCGGTGATCGTGTTCGACGATGCCGATCTCGACCGCGCGCTCGACGCCGTCGTGTTCATGATCTACTCGCTCAATGGCGAGCGCTGCACCTCGTCGAGCCGGCTGCTGATCCAGGCCAGCATTGCGGAGAAATTCGTGGAGAAGCTGACCGCGCGCGTGAAGGCGCTGAAGGTCGGCCATCCCCTCGACCCCTCAACCGAGATCGGACCGCTGATCCACGAGCGGCACCTCGCAAAGGTCTGTTCTTATTTCGACGTCGCGCGGAAGGACGGCGCGACCATTGCGGTCGGCGGCAAGGCCTATGACGGCCCCGGCGGCGGACATTATGTCGAGCCGACGCTGGTCACCGGCGCGCATGGCAAGATGCGCGTCGCGCAGGAAGAGGTGTTCGGCCCCTTCCTCACCGTGCTGCCCTTCAAGGACGAAGCCGACGCGATCGAGATCGCCAACGACATCCGCTACGGCCTGACCGGCTATGTCTGGACCAACGACGTCGGCCGCGCATTGCGCGTCGCCGACGCGCTGGAGGCCGGCATGATCTGGCTGAACTCGGAAAACGTCCGCCATCTGCCGACGCCGTTCGGCGGCATGAAGGCCTCGGGCATCGGCCGCGACGGCGGCGACTACTCGTTCGACTTCTACATGGAAACCAAGCACGTCTCGCTGGCGCGGGGCACACACAAGATTCAGAAACTGGGAATTTAGGGAAACGGTCATTCCGGGGCGCGCAAGGCGCGAGCCCGGAATCCATTCATCCACCAACTCTGCTGCGCGATGGATTCCGGGTTCGGCTCTGCGAGCCGCCCCGGAATGACAGGACCGAGGGGAAACGCCAATGCCCGTACCGCAACACGTCTTCGAGCCGCCCTTCAACATCATCCGTTCGAGCCACGTCGTGCTCGACGTGACCGATCTGAAGCTCAGCCGCGCGTTCTACGAGACCACCGTCGGACTGCATGTCGAGGATGCCGACGACAAGGTGGTGTATTTGCGCGCCGCCGAGGAGCATCAACATCACTCGCTGGTGCTGCGCAAGGCGGCGGCTCCCGCCTGCGCCCGGCTCGGCTTCAAGGTCGGCAACGACAAGGACCTCGACAAGGCCGCCGCGTTCCTCTCCGAGAACGGCCTCGCTTACGCCTTCGTCGACCAGCCGTTCCAGGGCCGCACGCTGCAATTCACCGATCCCTTCGGCTTCCAGATCGAGCTCTATGCGGCGATGGACAAGCGGCCGCATCTGCTTCGCCGCTACGACCTCTACCGGGGCTGCCACCCGCAGCGGCTCGACCATTTCAACGTCTTCGCCGCCGAGGTGCAGGACACCGTGGACTTCTATGCGCGGCTTGGCTTCCGCCTCACCGAGTACGCGGAAGAAGACGGGCCGAACGGGCGCATCGCCGCCGCCTGGATGCATCGCAAGGGCAATGTCCACGACTTCGCCATCACCAACGGCAAGGGCCCGCGGCTGCATCACTTCGCCTATTGGACGCCGACGGCGATGAACATCATCCATCTCTGCGACGTCATGGCCTCCTCGGGCTTCGTCAAGAACATCGAGCGCGGCCCCGGACGCCACGGCATCTCGAATGCGTTCTTCCTCTACGTCCGCGATCCTGATGGACACCGCCTCGAGCTCTACACCAGCGACTATTTCACCGGGGATCACGACCACGAGCCGCTGCGCTGGTCGCTGCGCGATCCGCGCCGCCAGACGTTGTGGGGCGCACCCGCCCCGCGCTCCTGGTTCGAGCAAGGCTCACCCTTCACGGGCCAGACCGTGCGCGAGCCGAAATTCGTCGCCGACGTGCTGGTGGCGGATTAAGCGATGAAGCTCCCTCGCCTCGCCACCTATTCCGTCAAGGGTGAACCCAGGTACGGCGCCGTCCTCGAGGGCGGCATCGTCGATCTCTCCGCGCGCTACGCCAAGGATTATCCGACGCTGCGCGAGGTGATCGCCGCCGGAAAGCTCGTCAGCCTTGCCGAGGAAGCCGCGGGCCGCACGCCGGTTCACGCGCTCGGCGAGATCACCTGGCTGCCGCCGGTGCCTGCGCCGGAAAAGATCATCTGCATCGGCGTCAACTATCCCGACCGCAATGCCGAGTACAAGGACGGCCAGGACGCGCCGAAATATCCGAGCATGTTCATGCGCTCGCCCCGCTCGTTCGTGGGCCATGATACGCCGCTGGTGCGCCCGCGTGCCTCCGCGCAGCTCGACTATGAAGGCGAGATCGTGCTCGTGATCGGCAAAGCCGGCCGGCACATTCCGGAAAGCACGGCGCTCGACCACATCGCCGGACTCACGCTCTGCAATGAAGGCTCGGTGCGCGACTGGCTTCGCCACGCCAAGTTCAACGTCACGCAGGGCAAGAATTTTGATTCCAGCGGCAGCCTCGGCCCGTGGCTGGTGCCTTACATGCGGGAATCCCAGATCGCCGACATCAGGCTCACCACACATGTCAACGGCGAGCTGCGGCAGGACGACCGTACCAGCCGGCTGATGTTTCCGTTCCGCTACCTCATCAGCTATATCTCGACCTTCGCAACGCTGGTTCCCGGTGACATCATCGTGACGGGCACGCCAACCGGCGCTGGTGCACGGTTCGATCCGCCGCGATACCTGAAGCCCGGCGATGTGATCGAGATCGAAGCCGAGGGCATCGGGCGCCTGCGGAACGGCGTCGTCGACGAAGCCTGACCAACGATTGAAATGGAATAGCAGAATGACCACCCTCACCGGCGGCGAAGCGATCGTAAGCGGCCTTGTCGCCCATGGCGTCGACACCGTGTTCGGCCTGCCCGGCGCGCAAATCTACGGCCTCTTCGACGCCTTCCATCAGGCGCAGCTCAAGGTGATCGGCGCGCGGCACGAGCAGGCCTGCGGCTACATGGCGTTCGGCTATGCGCGCTCCAGCGGCAGGCCCGGCGTGTTCAGCGTGGTGCCGGGTCCCGGCGTGCTCAACGCCAGCGCGGCGCTGCTCACCGCATACGGCTGCAACGAGCCGGTGCTGTGCGTCACCGGCCAGGTGCCGACGCAGTTCCTCGGCAAGGGCCGCGGCCATCTGCACGAGATGCCGGACCAGCTCGCGACCCTGCGCACCTATGTGAAATGGGCCGACCGGATCGAAACGCCCGGCAACGCGCCGACCACCGTGGCCCGCGCCTTCCAGGAGATGACCTCCGGGCGGCGTGGTCCCGCCTCGGTCGAGATGCCCTGGGATATTTTTACTCAGCGCGCCGACACCGCCGCCGTAGAGGTGCTGGAGCCACTGCCCGCGCCACTACCAGATCCTGATCTGATCAAACAGGCGGCCGCGCTGATCAAGGCGAGCAAAGCGCCGATGATCTTCGTCGGCAGCGGCGCGATCGAGGCGGGCGAGGAGATCCTCGAGCTCGCCGAGATGATCGATGCGCCCGTGGTCGCCTTCCGCAGCGGCCGCGGCATCGTCTCCAACGCGCACGAGCTCGGCCTCAACATGGCCGCCGCCTACAAACTGTGGCCGAACACCGATCTCATGATCGGCATCGGCACGCGGCTGGAGCTGCCGACGATGTCGCGCTGGCCCTACCGCCCCGACGGGTTGAAGAGCATCCGCATCGACATCGATCCAGTCGAGATGCGGCGCTTCATCTCAGACACCGCCATCGTCGCCGATGCCAAGGCGGCGACCGCCGATCTCGCCGCCGCCGTGCGCAAGGCCGGCTACGGCAAGACCGCCGGCCGCCGTGCCGCGATCCGCGAGGCCACTGCGACCGCGCAAACCGAAATCCAGCGCATCCAGCCGCAGATGGCGTATCTGAACATCCTGCGCGAGATGCTGCCGGCAAACGCGATCGTGACCGATGAATTGTCGCAGGTCGGCTTCGCCTCCTGGTATGGCTTCCCGATCTACGAGCCGCGCACCTTCATCACGTCAGGCTATCAGGGCACGCTCGGCTCCGGCTTTCCGACCGCGCTCGGCGCCAAGGTGGCGAACCCGGACAAGCCGGTGGTGGCGATCACCGGCGACGGCGGCTTCATGTTCGGCGTGCAGGAACTTGCCACCGCCGTGCAGTTCAACATCGGCGTGGTGACACTGGTGTTCAACAACAACGCCTATGGCAATGTCCGTCGCGACCAGCGCGAGCGCTTCGACGGCCGCGCGGTGGCGTCCGACCTCGTCAACCCGGATTTCGTCAAGCTCGCGGAATCCTTTGGCGTGGCGGCGGCGCGCGTCACCGCACCGGACCAGTTCAAGGCGGCGATGGAGAAGGCGCTTAGCCACGGCGGGCCGTATCTGATCTCGGTCGAGGTGACGCGGGACTCCGAAATCAGCCCGTGGGCGTTCATCCACCCGCCGAAGCCTTGAGGCCGGGCGCGCCCTGAAGTCGCGCCGCCGCGATCACCAACAGGCCCGCGCCTGCGACCGACCAGCAGGCGACCGGGGCCCAGTGCAGCAACGGCGCGTACTCGGGCATCTTCTGCAAGCCGCCGGCGACCGCCGCCATCCGCGCGAAGGTGCCGAGCGCCAGCGCCGAGAACACGAGGCCGGTGACCTTCCCCTCCGCACCGGTCGAGCCGATCGCCAGCGCGGCCGAGATCGCGCTCATCAGCATGCAGCCCCAGGCCGCGCCGGCGAGAAACTGCGCGGCGATCAGCGTGTTGAGGCTGCCGGCAAGCTCCGCCGCCGCGATCGCGACCGCTCCAAGCAATCCGGCGGCGCCCATCACGATCAGGCCGCCACGGTGCTTGACGACGAGGCTCGCCGGAAACATCGCGATGTTGAAGCCGATCCAGAACACCGGCATCAACCACTGCAGCTCGTCCGGCTTGGCGAACCGCAGATAGAACGGCGCGCTGTTCATGGCGAAGTGCAATTGATAGCCGAGCGCGAGCGCCACCATCGCGACGATGAAGGCGATCGGCACCAGGCCAAGCGGCTTGGCCGCCTCGGCCGGCGTCGGCGGCGAGGTGTCGCGCGCCACATCGTACTCGATCCGCGACAGCCCGAGCGCCGTCAGCAGCAGCACCGCGCCGGAGATCACGAAGGGCAGCCGCGCGTCGTGCTCGCGCAGCATCACGCCGAGATAGGGCGAGACGGCGCCGGCGAGGCCATAGCCCAGCATGGCCAGCGCCGCGAGAAACGGCACCTGCGGCCTGGCGCGGTACTTGCCGAGCAAGGTCAGCGGCGGCGCGCGCAGGGCCGACGACGTGACCGACCAGACCACGATCAGCGCGATCAACCCTACCTGCGCACCCGCGCCGACCCCGGCCACGAAAGGCAGCGCGACGAAGGCCGCGCACGAGATCGCCGCGAGCACGCCGACGAACAGGCCGAGCCGCCCGACGACGGGCGCGATCCTGTCGGCCGCGATCCCCATCGCGGTATCGGCAATGGTGAAGATCGCCTGGTCCAGCATCAGGATGAAAATCACGACCGCCGGCGCGAGGCCGACATCCGCCGCGAGCCTTGGCAGGTAGACGACGTAGGTCGTCCAGCCCAGCGTGAATACCAATTGCAGCAGGGCGAGATAAAGTCCCGTGCGAGCCGCGTTTGTGCTCGCGCCAGTCGAGACCTGTGCAGTGGTCATGTCGCTGCCTCCCCCCCTCGCCGAAGCTTAGACGACGGCAAGGCCCTAAGGAACTGCTTCAGAGCACCTTGCGGAAGGTCAGATTGATGCGCTGCCGGCCGAGCAGCGCGTGCTCGCCGTCGGCCAGCGGCGCCACGCCGTGATAGGCGAGCCTGCTGGCCCCGCCCCAGACCACGACGTCGCCATGGACGAGCCGGAAGCGGCGCGGCTTGTCGCTGCGCGCCATGCCGCCGAACAGGAAGGTCGCGGGCAACCCGAGCGAAACCGAGACGATCGGCGCGGCGAAATCGAGCTCGTCCTTGTCCTGATGCAGCGACAGCCGCGTGCCCGGCTCGTAACGATTGACGAGACAGGCCTGGGGCGAAAAGCCGTCAAAACCACCCTGCTCCGCCGCGCGGCGGGCGAGATCGCGGAACACCGGCGGCATCGCCGGCCATGGCGCGCCGGTTCGCGGATCGATCGGGTCGTAGCGATAGCCGGTGTGATCGGTGATCCAACCGCGCTCACCGCAATTGGTCATCGCCACGGACATCTGATAGCCACCGGGCGTGGTCATCCGCCGGAATGGCGATTGCGCCACGATCGCGCGCGCGGCGGCAATCAGCTCGCTCTCGATCGGCCTGACGAAGCCGCGCAGCAAGACGGCGCCGTCGGCGATCTCCTCGCGCGAGGGCTGCGCCTCGGCGACGCTATCAAACAAATCCGCCGTCAACGCCTGCGCTCATTTGGCATCATGAAAAATCACACCCAGCGTGTGGCGTTGGCCGGACCTGATGCGGCTGACGCCATGGCGGAGGTTAACCCGGTAGGTGCCGCGTGTCCCTTGCACCGGACGGTGATGCACAGCGAAAGCGACGGCGTCGCCCTGCGCCAGCGGCACCACCTCGGCGCGGGACTGCATGCGCGGGCGTTGCTCGGTCAGCACGAATTCGCCGCCGATGAAGTCGCGGCCGGGCTCGGACAGGAGGATCGCGACCTGGAGCGGGAACACGTGCTCGCCATAGAGGTCCTGGTGCAGGCAGTTGTAGTCGCCCGCCTCGTATTGCAGCAGCAGCGGCGTCGGCCGCGCCTGCCCCGCCTCGTGGCAACGCTTCAGGAACGCCGCGTGCGCAGCGGGGTAACGAATGTCGATCCCCATCGCTTCGTTCCAGCGATTGGCGACGCCTTGCAGGTGCGCATAGAGCGCCGGGCGCAGCTGCGCGATGAGATCAGGCAGCGGATAGGAGAAGTACTTGTACTCGCCGCGGCCAAAGCCGTGGCGGCCCATGACGATGCGGCTGCGGAAGTGCGCGTCATCGGGATAGAGCGCGGCGATGGCGCGGCATTGGTCGGGGCTGAGCAGGCCCTTGAGGACGGCGCAGCCCTGGGTATCGAGGTCTCCGGTGATCTGGGGCCAGTCGAGGGCATCGACCTGGGAGGCAACGTCAGTTCCGGATTCAGTTGCGGCAATACGTTTGGCGACGCCCATGGCTCATCCTATCCACATCCGTCATTCCGGGGCGCGCCCTCTTGGGCGCGAGCCCGGAATCCATCAAGCCGCAGAGACTGCGGATGAATGGATTCCGGGCTCGCGACGTCGTCGCGCCCCAGAATGACGGAGGTTGTGTCGCAAGTCCTGACGACCGTAACCACCCGATTTCCGACTGCCTCCCCGTCATTGCGAGCACAGCGAAGCAATCCAGAATCCCACCGGGGAACCAGTCTGGATTGCTTCGTCGCAAGGGCTCCTCGCAATGACGGTGGAGAGCCTCAGCCCCTCACCGGCAACGTCACCACGTCGTACCCATGCCTGATCGTCCGCTTCAGCACGGGATCCTCCAACTCGAACTCGAACCGGTCGGCGGGGCGGATGCCGCCCTTCGCGGCGAAGGTGCCGCCGAACATGGCGCAGCCGTCGGGGAACCTGGTGCCGTCGAAGCCGCGCGCGATCAGGTCGGCGACGGGGAGCATCGCGTCGAGCGTGCCCTCCTGGTAGAGCACGCGCTCGCCCTTGATCGTGGCGTAGGAACGCAAAATCATCCTGTCCCAGTGACCGATGACGTCCTCGAGCTCCCACAGCACTGACGCAATCGGCTTGTCGCACATCTGCTTGGAGACTGTGACGTTGTAGGCCTCGACCTTGCGGTCGGTGTGATCGGAGCCGCAGCCGACGAAGATGCGGCCCTGCCAGCCGATCAGCACGAACTCGACCTCGCCGGACGAGTCGCCGCCGCAGCACTCGATGCGGTCTTCCATGGTCAGCCTCCGCGCCGAGGCGCGGTAGTAGATCGGGGTCGAGGCCGGCGGGGCGATGCCCATCTCTTGCAGCTCGGCGATGTGCTTGTCGCGCGCGACGGGATCGCGGCCGGTCCAGCCGGCGATGACCATCTGGTCGATCGCCAGCGTCAGCGGCGTGGTGGCGTCCTGGGCATCGACGGTGAAAGTCAGGTCAAACACGAATTACGGCCTCCATGCCGGCAGCAAGTTCAAAGATACGGCGGTCCGATCCGCCCGCACCCGCCAGCATCAGGCCGACGGGAACGTCGCCCTCGCGATGTGCGGGCAGCGAGATGGCGCAGCCGTCGATCATGTTGATCAGGGTGCAGTTGCGCAGCGCGCGCAGGTTCTGGGTGGTGAACGCCTTGTCGTCGGCAAGGTCGGCAATCTTCGGCGGGGTGTTGGCGGTGGTCGGCAGCACCAAGGCGTCATAGGGGGCGATGTGCGCATTGACGCGGGCGATCAGCGAGCGGCGCTCGTTGAGAAGATCGATGTAATCCGCCGCGCTCTGCGCCTCGCCGCGCATGATGCGCACGGATACGCGGGGATCATAGACGTCCCCCTTGGTCGTGATGAGATAGCGGTGCCAGGCGTAGCTCTCGGACGCGGCAAAGCCGCCCTTGGCGTTCATCGGGCCGATATCGTGGAATTCGGCCATCTCGATGCGATCGATGATGGCGCCGTGATCGGCCAGCGTTTTCAGCGCGCGCTCGAACGTCTCGGCCACAGCCTTGTCGAGGTCGTCGAGCGCAATCGTGGTCGGCACCGCCAGCCGCATGCCCTTCACCGGGCGCGGCCTCAGCGCGACGACCGGCTCGTTCGCGAGCACGGCGTCGAGTATGGCACAGCAGCTGACCGATCGCGCCAGCGGCCCGATGCTGTCGAGCGAGAACGACAGCGGCACGGCGCCGTCGAGCGGCACGCGACGCTGCGTCGGCTTGTAGCCGACGATGCCGTTGAAGGCGGCCGGAATCCGGCAGGAGCCGCCGGTGTCGGTGCCGAGCGCGCCATGCGCCATGCCGTCGAGCACGGAGACCGCCGCGCCCGAGGACGAGCCGCCTGGCACGTGGCCCTCGGCCCGGTTCCAGGCGCCTTTGGGCGTGCCGTAGTGCGGATTGATGCCGATGCCGGAATAGGCGAACTCGGTCATGTTGGTGCGACCGATCAGGACGAAGCCGGCCTTGCGCAGCCGCTCGACCGTCGCGGCGTCGTGCTCGGCCGCCGGGGAATCGTCGAGCGCGCGGGAGCCGGCGCGCGTCACCTGGCCCTTGATGTCGAAGAGGTCCTTGATCGAGATCGGGATGCCGGCATAGCGCGACGGTGCGGCCTTGACCTTGCGCAAGGCGTCCATCGCATCCGCCGCCGCGAGCGCGGCGTCCTTGTCGACGTGGATGAAGGTGCGCTGGCCCTCGCCGGCGGGGTCGGCGATCCTGGCGAGACAGGCCTCGACCAGCTTGCGGGAGGTGGTGCGGCCGCTTTCGAGGTCTTCGGCGAGCTTCGCCAGTGTCGGAAAATCGGGCATGTCTGTCTCACGGAATATTTGCGCGCGCAATCTATAGCGCTGCTTCAGTTCGACACAAGCATTGTGCGCATGATGGCATGCATGCGCATTGCTGGACCGTTGACGCGCCATGGTCGATTGTCGCATCAAGGTCGAAGCAGGCAGGCACAAAGGCCTGCCGCCCGGGAGGACCCGCCGACATGGCCGAACCGCAGCGCGCGCGACCGAAACCGACGCCGGAGACCCAGCATTTCTGGGACGGCACGAAAGCGGGCGAACTGCGCCTGCAGCGCTGCGACGCCTGCGCGCATGTCTACTTCCCGCCGCGCCCGTTCTGCCCGTCCTGCGCCTCGCGCAAGGTCAGCATCTTCAAGGCGAGCGGCAAGGGTTTCCTCTACAGCTACGTGATCAACCACCGTCCCGCCGCGCCCGGCTTCACGCCGCCTTATGCGATCGCCGTGGTGGAGCTTGCCGAGGGACCGCGGATGATGAGCAACATCATCGACTGCCCGCAGACCCCGGAAGCGCTCGAACTCGACATGAAGCTCGAGGTCGCCTTCCAGGAGCTCGACGACAAGATCACCCTTCCCGTCTTCCGTCCGGCGAAGGGGTAAGCCATGCGCAGCAACCAGGTTGCCGTCGTCGGCGCGGCCGAGACCACCGAGCTCGGAATCGTCCCCAACGCCTCGCAGCTCCAGCTTCACGCGGACGCCGCGCTCAACGCCATCGCCGATGCTGGGCTGAAGCTCTCCGACATCGACGGCTTTGCCACAGCGGTCGAAACGCCGCAGCAGGTCTGCCACTATCTCGGCATTAGGCCTACCTGGGTGGACGGCACCTCGGTCGGCGGCTGCTCCTTCATGCTGCATGTTCGTCATGCCGCCGCGGCGATCGAGGCCGGCCTGTGCAAGACCGTGCTGATCACCCATGCCGAGAGCGGCAAATCGATGATCGGCAAGCTGCCGCGCTCGACGCCGGCGGACAGCCTCAACGGCCAGTTCGAGGCGCCCTATGGCGTCTATGGTCCGCCCAGCATGTTCCCGATCCCCGTGTTGCGCTTCATGAAAACCTACGGCATCACCCACGAGCAGCTTGCCGCGGTCGCGGTGGTGCAGCGCGAATGGGCGGCGAAGAATCCGCGGGCGATGATGAAAGACCCGATCACGGTCGCTGATGTCCTCAATTCGCGCATGATCGCCTATCCGTTCCGCCTGCTGCAATGCTGCCTCGTCACCGACGGCGGCGGCGCCCTGATCCTGACCTCGGCCGACCGCGCCAGGGATTTTCCGCGCAAGCCCGTCTACATCATGGGCACCGGCGAGAGCGTGGAAACGCCGATGGTCAGCCAGATGGAGACGTTTAATTCCTCGCGCGCGTTCAAGACCGCGGGTCCCCTCGCGTTCAAGGAAGCCGGCATCGCGCACAAGGACGTCGATCATCTCATGATCTACGACGCGTTCGCGCATCTGCCGCTGTTCGGCCTCGGCGATCTCGGCTTCATGCCGCATGAGGAAACGGGGAAGTTCATCGCCGACGGCAACACGCGGCCCGGGGCTAAGCTACCGCTCAACACCAATGGCGGCGGTCTCTCCTACATGCACTCGGGCATGTACGGCATGTACGCGCTCCAGGAGAGCGTGCGCCAGATGCGCGGCATCGCGCCGGCGCAGGTGCCGAACGCGAAGATTTCGGTGTGCCATGGCGTCGGCGGCATGTTCGCGGCATCGGGCACGATCGTGTTTACGAACGAGAGGTAACGCACCGTCATTCCGGGGCGCGCGCAGCGCGAACCCGGAATCTCGAGATTCCGGGTCTGGTGCTTCGCACCATCCCGGAATGACGGGCATAACAGGAGGCACCCACATGACAAAATCACTGCAAGACAAGGTCATCATCGTCACCGGCGCAGGCCGCGGCATCGGGCGGGAGATCGCGCTGCTCTGCGCGGCGGAAGGCGCCAAGGTCGTCGTCAACGATCCCGGTGTCGCCGCCGACGGTGCCGGCTCGAGCGCTTCTCCCGCCGAGGAAGTCGTCGAGGAGATCAAGAAGCGCGGCGGCGCGGCGGTTGCCAATTTCGAGTCGGTGGCGGAAGCGATTCCCGCCAGCAAGATCGTGAAGACCGCGACCGATCATTTCGGCCGGCTCGACGGCGTCGTCAACAATGCCGGCATTTTGCGCGACATGATCTTCCACAAGATGAGCGTGGAAGCGTTCGAGGCCGTCATCAAGGTGCATTTGATGGGCTCGTTCTACGTCAGCCACGCCGCGGCGCGGATTTTCCGTGAGCAGGAGTCCGGCTCCTTCGTGCACTTCACCTCGACCTCCGGCCTGATCGGCAACTTTGGCCAAGCTAACTACGCCGCCGCCAAGCTCGGCATCGTCGGCCTGTCGAAGTCGATCGCGCTCGACATGGGCCGCTTCAACGTCCGCTCCAACTGCGTCTCGCCGTTCGCCTGGACCCGCATGATCGGCACCATCCCGACCGAGACCGAAGCCGAGAAGGCGCGCGTCGAGAAGATCAAGCAGATGGGCCCGGAGAAGATCGCGCCGGTCTGCGCCTATCTGCTGTCCGATGCCGCCAAGGACGTCACCGGACAGATCTTCGGCGCGCGCATGAACGAGCTGTTCCTGTTCAGCCAGAACCGCCCGCTGCGCTCGGTGCATCGCAGCGAAGGCTGGACGCCGCAATCGATCGCGGAACACGGCATGCCGGCGCTGAAGGGCTCGTTCTACAAGCTCGACCGCTCCGCCGACATCTTCCCCTGGGATCCCGTGTAAGGATCCGTCCAGCCGCATTTCCGGCATCCCTGCCCTGCGATCTCTGGTTGTCTCGATCAGAGATCGCCCCGGTTTACGCCCGATTGCAGGCGGATGCTGTCCTCCCAACAAAACTTTGGGAGGAAACCATGACAAGAATACTGACCAACTCCGACGATACGACTGCAAGCGAGCGTGGCGGTCTCGACCGCCGCACTCTTCTCAAGGGCGCGGCCACGGTGGCCGCAACCGCCCTGCTCGCCTCGCGCGCTGACGCCCGCGAGTTCGGCGCCAATGCCGAGCCGCAGCGCTATCCCGACCCTGACATCATTGCCATCGACCCCAAGCGCTTCAAGGCCAAGGTCGGCAACACCGCGATCAAGCGGCTCTATACCGGCTGCCTGTGGGCGGAGGGACCGGCGTGGAATGCGCAGGGCCAATATCTCGTCTGGAGCGATATCCCGGCCAACCGGCAGCTGCGCTATCTCGACGACGACGGGCACATCTCCGAGCAGTTCCACAAGCCGTCGAACGAGGCCAACGGCAACTCGTTCGACACTGAGGGCCGCCAGATCAGCGCCGAGCGCACCCGCCTCGTCCGCTACGAGCATGACGGTTCGGTGACGACGCTGGCCGAGCAGGCTGGCGGCAAGCCGCTCAACGGCCCCAACGACATGGTCGTGCACCCCAACGACAAGGCGATCTGGTTCACCGATCCCGGTTATGGCGCGATCAGCATCTACGAGGGCAAGCTTGCCAATACCGGCTCGTTGCAGCCGTATCAGAAGGAAGCGGTCTATCGTCTCGACACGCAGACCGGACAGGTCGCGAAGGTCGCCGACGAGCCGTTCAAGCCGAACGGCATCGCATTCTCTCACGACTACAAGAAGCTCTATGTCTGCGACACCGGCATCACGCATTATCCGCAGGCGGAGAACGTGGTGTGGTCCTACGACATCGACGGGTCGAAGCTGTCGAACCCGAAGCGGCTGATCGACATGAAGCTCGACGGCAAGTCAGGCTTCCCCGACGGCCTGCGGGTCGACACCGAGGGCAACATCTGGGTCGGCGCCGGCTGGGTCGGTCCGGGCTATGACGGCGTGCAGGTGTTCGCACCGAACGACGGCGCGCGCATCGGACAGATCCTGCTGCCCGAGACCTGTGCCAATGTCTGCTTCGGCGGCAGGAAGAGGAACCGCCTGTTCATGACCGCGAGCCAGTCGCTCTATGCGGTCTATGTGGAGACACAGGGGGCGCATTTCTGTTGATGTGTGCGCCGTCATTCCGGGGCGGCTCGCAGAGCCGAAATCTCGAGGTTCCGGGTTCGCCCTTCGGGCGCCCCGGAACGACGGCTGAGGTTAGCCCGTATTCCTCAGCCCCGCAGAGATACCGTTGATGGTGAGCTGAATCCCGCGCAGCACCTGTTCGTCCGGGTTCTGCGCGCGGTGCTCCCTCAGCAGCTCGACCTGCACGTGGTTGAGCGGGTCGAGATAGGGGAAGCGGTGGCGCACGGAGCGTTCGAGCAGCGGGTTGCCTTGCAGCAGCCGGTCCTGGCCCATGATGTCGAGCAGCGTCTCGATGCAGGAATGCCATTCGCGGCGGATGCGGCCGAAGATTTTTTCGCGCAACGCCTCATCTGGTACGAGCTCGGCATAACGCGAGGCGATCGCGATCGAGCTTTTCGCCAGCACCATGTCCATGTTCGACAAGAGCATGCGGAAGAACGGCCATTCCTTGTAGAGCTCTTTGAGGAACGGCATGCCCATGTCGGGATGCTCGGCGATCCATTGCTCGACCGCGGTGCCAAAGCCGTACCAGCCCGGCAGCATCAGGCGGCATTGCGCCCAGGAGAACACCCAGGGAATGGCGCGAAGGTCTTCGATCGCGCGGGTCTTCTTGCGCGAGGCCGGGCGGCTGCCGATGTTGAGCGTCGCGATCTCGTTGATGACGGTCGAGGCCCAGAAGTAATCGACGAAACCGTCGGTCTCGTAGACAAGGCCGCGATAAGCCCTAAAGGCGAGACTCGACAATTCGTCCATTGCAGTGAGGTATTCGCGGCGCGGCGCGCTCTGGCGCGGATGCAGCAGGCTCGCCTCCAGCGTCGCGGCGGCGAGGATCTCCAGATTGTTGCGGCCGACTTCGGCGTTGGAATATTTCGACGAGATGATCTCGCCCTGCTCGGTGATGCGGATCTGGCCGTTCACGGCGCCGCCGGGCTGCGCGATGATCGCGTCGTAGCTCGGCCCGCCGCCGCGGCCGACCGAGCCGCCGCGGCCGTGGAACAGGCGCAGGCGCACGTGATGGCGCTCGAACACGTCGACGAGGTTGATCTCGGCCTTGTAGAGCTCCCAGCCCGAGGTGACGAAGCCGCCATCCTTGTTGCTGTCGGAATAGCCGAGCATGACCTCCTGCACGCTGCCGCGGCTGTCGACCAGGCGGCGGTAATCGTGCAGCGACAGCATGCGGTCCATGATGGCGCTGGAGGCCTGCAGATCCTCGATGGTCTCGAACAGCGGCACGATGTTGATCGCGCTGCGCCCGGAGGGATGGACGAGGCCCACCTCCTTGAGCAGCACGGCGACCTCGAGCATGTCCGACATGCCCTTGCACATCGAGATGATGCATTGGGGGATCGCGTCCGAGCCGAACTTCGCATGCGCCTCCGCGGCGGCGTGGAAGACGTTGAGCTCGCCCATGGTCTCGTCGCTGTACTTGACGAACGGGGACACCAGCGCGCGCGTGCTGCGGAGTTCGTTGGTGAGCAGCGAGATGCGCGCGTCCTCGCCAAGCGCGAGATAGGACATGCCGGGGTTGGCGGCGTCCATCAGCTCCGCGATGGTGCGCTCGTGCACCGCCGAGTTCTGGCGGATGTCGAGCCGCGCCAGATGGAAGCCGAAGCAGTCCACCGCGCGGCGCAACAGCCGCAGCCGGCCGCGGGCGATGACGCGGGCGTTGTTGGAGATCAGCGAACGGTGCAGCACGTCGAGATCGGCTTGCAACTCCTTGACGCTCTCGTAAGGCCTGCCCTTGCCGACCGGCCGGCGCGTGATCTCGACCTCGAGCGCTTCAGCCGTCGCCGTCAGGCGCGCATAGATGCCGGAGACCGCGAGGCGATACGGCTCGCCGCTCCGGTGCGGCGACGTATCGGGCGAGCGTTCCGCCAGCGTGCGCAGCTCCTCGGAGACGTCGGCGAGATGGGCCGCAATCGACAGCTCGGAGCCGAGCACGTGCAGCTCGTTCAGATAGAACTGCATCACCCGGCTCGACTGCAGCCGCAGCGTGCCGCGCATGACGTCGGCGGTGACGAAGGGATTGCCGTCGCGATCGCCGCCGATCCAGCTGCCCATGCGCAGGAACGAGGCGAGCTCGCTGGCCGCCTGCTCGCTGTCCTCCTCCAGCCGGTCTTCCAGCACGTTGACCAGCCGCGGCACCTCGCGCAGGAACGTGTAGTCGTAGAAGGACAGGCCGTTGGCGACCTCGTCGAGCACGGTGAGCTTGGTCCGGCGCAGCAGATTGGTCTGCCACAGCGTCAGCACTTCGCGGCGAAGCTGCTCGTCGCTGGCGGCGGCCTCGTCCTCGGTCAGCGCGACGCGCTCGCGGCGGTCGAGCAGGCTAGCGACCTCCATCTCTCGGTCCATGGTGCTCTTGCGGCGGACCTCGGTCGGGTGCGCGGTCAGCACCGGGCTGACGAGCGCGGTCTTGAAGAAGTTGCGCAAGGCGTCAGGGCCGATGCCCGCGGCCTTGGCATGCGCCAGCGTGTCCGCCAGCACGCCGGAGCCGCCGTTCTTGGCTGCGGTGCGGGCGCGCATCTGGCGGATGTTGTTCTGGTCCTCGGCGATGTTGGCGAGGTGGGAGAAATAGCTGAAGGCGCGGACGATCCGCACCGTCTCGGAGGTCGACATGCTGTCGAGGATCTGCTCGAGCTCGCGTCGGGCGAGCCGGTCCTCGTCGCGGTGGAACCGGATCGAGGTCTGGCGGATGCGCTCGACCAGGTCGAACAAGTCGGCGCCCTCCTGGTCGCGCACCGTGTCGCCCAGGATGCGTCCGAGCAGGCGAATGTCGTCCCGCAGCCGGGCGTCCGCCTCCAGCGCCTGGACGTCCTCCGGGCGGTTGGGGCGGGAATCGGCGGCATCGGATGGTAATGTCTGGAGGGACATGGCTCGCTCCCCTGGTTCGAGCTCGCTTGACTGCCCGGCTCAGCCGAGTGTGCAAGTTTTTTGCCGCAGCGCAAGGTGAAGTTGGGGGCGGCGCACACTTGGGGTGTTACTTGGGACCGGGACTGCCGCTAGGCCGGCACGATCACCTTCCCGATCGGCCACAGCGCGATCCCTGCGAGCTTCAGGTGGGCCCAGGCAAAGGGGATGCCGATGATGGTGATCGCCAGGACCAGAGCGGTCACGAGGTGGCCGAGCGCCAGCCACCAGCCGGCCAGCACGAACCAGATGACGTTGCCGATCACGCCGAGCGGGCCGGTGCCGATATCCTCGACACCCGTGACCTCGTAGCGGCTGACCGCTTTCGAGCCAAACGGCAGCAGCGTGTAGACGGCGATGTTGAACGCCGCCCGCGCCCAGGGCAGGCCGATGATGGTGACGGCCATGATGACCGCGGCGACCAGCCAGCCGAACGCCATCCAGGCGCCGCCGATGAGGATCCAGAGCAGGTTGAGCAGGATGGAAACAGGGGCCATGGGATTATCCGGAGGTCGGTGATCCCTCTTTATAGCACGCCTTCCGCGGTCATAGTCCACGACGCCGGCCGCGTTCGGCACGCAACGACGTGCCGACGAATCCAACATCCTCGATCCCGCGCGAAATCTCCTTCGAACAGAGCCAAAGCGTCACCGCAGCGGCGCCAATCGCGGCCAGCCCCGAAATGAGAACAGGATTGGGGCAGAATATGACGAGAAGATTATCGAGCGGAACGGAGCCAGTTGGCCAGCGTGGGCTGCAGGTAGATGCCAAAGCCCCACCGGAAAGCATCACGGCCGCAGCGTTCGCTCCGGCCAGAACCGTCACGACGATCGCGAGGCCTTTCTTCATGGCGAGGATGAGATCAACCATCTTCACGACGGCACAACATGCGGCCACGACGACGAGGGCCGGGCTCCATCCGGCGCCCCCGGCGGCGATCGCCTGAGCCTGGCCGCTCCAGGCCCACAGTGCGGCAACGCAGGCAAGCAGGGTGAGATTGACCTTTACCGCTTCCGGAAACTTGCACCGAAGCACATGGATATTCGCCTTCTCGATGAGGTCCAGCAATGCGCAGGCGATCAAGCCAGCTGCAAAACCACCAAGATGGACACCCCAGTCAATCCGTGAATTGCCGAACGCAAACGCGATGTTCAATCCGATGTTGATCGCGAAGAAATCGAACCCGACATCGAGCTTGCCGAGAATCCACAGGCAAAGCAGCGCGCCCAGAATGCCCGACGTGGCGCCGGACGCGCCGACCGTCAAATAGGGCGTGGAATGAATGCCATTGCCGATGACGGCGCCGAACACCATCGCGCAGAGGTAGATGATGAGGAAATAGGCCGGTCCCACCCGCCGCTCGAGATGCCCGCCCCACAGCACCAGACACAACATGTTCATCGTGAGGTGGACGAAATTGACGTGCAGGAAGCCGTAGGCGAGCAGTCGCCAATACTCATGCCGCGCGATTGCGGTCGTGTACATGCCCCCGTAGCGATACAGCAACTCCGCCGGCGCCGACGGACCGCCCGCCTGGATGAAGCAAAACCCCGACGTGAGGACCGTCACCGTCATCAGCGCGTAGACGGCCGCATGAGGGACTTCGAAGAAGCTGGCGCGGAATGAGGGCATAGGTGATCGCAAGCGGCTGGAGCGGGACCGCCAATCTAGCCGAGCCGATCCATAATTGCCACTCCTGCGTGTGCCAGCCGACCTGGCCTACCGCCCCTCGAACTTCGGCTCGCGCTTCTCCATGAAGGCCTTCATGCCCTCGGCCATGTCCTGGGTTTTGAACAATGGCAGGAGTTGGAGATAGACGTGGTGGACGTGGTCGGAGAAGTTCTCGTTGAGGCCCATCCGCATCATACGCTTGGAGGCTTGCACCGCGAGCGGCGCGTTGGCGGCGATTTCGCAGGCAATCGCAGTGGCGCGGCTCATCAAGTCGGCGTCCGGCACGACCTCGTTGGCAAGGCCCCAGTCCAGGCACTCGCCTGCGCTCAGCGTGCGGCCGGTGAAAATCAGCTCGGAGGCCTTGGCCCAACCGAGCATGCGTGGCAACAGCCAGGTGCCGCCGGATTCCGGCACCACGCCGCGCTTGACGAAGGCTGCGGCGAGTTTTGCGGATTCCGCCATGATGCGGATGTCGCAGCCGAGCGCGGTGTCCATGCCGTAGCCGGCGGCGCCGCCGTTGACGGCACAGATGGTCGGCTTGTCCATCGCTTGCAAGACCGTCGGCGGTGTGTTGCGCAGGTTGATCGTGGTCGGCGAGGACGCGGCGCTCAGGCCATTGCCGTCGCGCTCCTTGCGCAGGTCGAGACCCGCGCAGAACGCCCGCCCCTTGCCGGTGAGGATCACGACGCGGACGTTCTTGTCCTCATTGGCCTCGGTCAAGAGCCGCGCCAGATCGTTCAGCATCGGCCCGGAGATCGTGTTCATGCGCTCCGGCGCATTCAGCGTGATGGTCGCGATGTGATCGGCGACTGTGTAGAGGACTTCGTTTGCGGCGTCGGTCATGACTAATGTTTCCCCGTCCTGTGTCTCGTAGGGTGGGCAAAGGCGCGCTTGCGCCGTGCCCACCATCAGCAACCTCAATTGTCATGGTGGGCACGCTCCGCTTTGCCCACCCTACGCATTCTTCAGATCTTTCGCCCCGCCTGCTCCCAATAGGGATCGCGCAGGCGGCGCTTGAATATCTTGCCGGAGTCTTCGCGCGGCAGCCCCGAGCGGATCTCGATGTGCTTGGGCACCTTGTAGTCGGCGAGCGAGGTCTTCAGCCGCGCGCGGACATCGGCGGCATCGAGTGTGATGCCGGCTTGCGGCTCAACCACCGCCATCAATGCCTCGCCGAATTCGGCGTCGGGGATACCGAACACCGCGCAATCATGCACGCCGGGCACGGCGTGCAGCACGGACTCGATCTCGGCCGGATAGATGTTGACGCCGCCCGAGATCACCATGTCGCGCTTGCGATCGCAGATGAAGACGTAGCCGTCTTCGTCGATGTAGCCGACGTCGCCGGAGGTGATGAAGCCGTCGCGGTCGATCTCGGCGCGCTTCTCCGGCTTGTTGTGATAGGTGAAGTCGGCCATCTCCGCCATGCGGGAATAGATCTCGCCGATCTCGCCCACGCCGAGCACGCGGCCGTCATCGCCGATGAAGCGCAGCTCGGCGCCAGGAGAAATCTTGCCGACGGTGCCGGGCTTCTTGAGCGCGTCCTCGGAGGTCGCAAAGGTGACGGCGCTGGATTCGGTCGAGCCGTAGAATTCGTAGATCACGGGCCCCCACCAGTCGATCATGGCGCGCTTGACGTCGGCCGGGCAAGGCGCTGCCGCGTGGATGATATGGCGCAGCGAGGAAACGTCGTACTTCTTGCGCACCTGTTCCGGCAGCTTCATCAGTCGGATGAACATGGTCGGCACCATGAAGACGGTGTCGATCCTGTAGCGTTCGATCAGCTCCAAAAACTCTTCCGCCTCGAAGCGCGGCATCAGCACCAGCGTGCCGCCGAGTTTTCCCGCGCGGATGCCGAACGAGTTCGGCGCGGAATGATAGAGCGGGCCCGGCAGGATCGCGCGGGCGCCCGGCTTCAGACCATAGATCATCGCGCGCATGCGCTCGCCGGCGGCCTGCTGCTCCGGCGTCGGCGCATTACGCCGCACGCCCTTGGGGTGGCCGGTCGTGCCTGACGTATAGATCATGCTCATCGGCTGCGGCACGATTGGGCCGTCATAAGGCTGATGCTGCGCGAGCCAGGATTCGAAATCGATCGCGAAGTCCGGCGTCGCCAGATGATCCGGATCGATCTTGTAACTGGACAGGATCTCCGGCGGCGTCGGCACGCTGAGCATGGTGACGCCCTTGGGAATCGCATCGCGCAGGGCGTGCAGCATGTCGGCATGTCCGATCAGCACGGATGTGCCGGTATCGTTGAGGATGTAGTTGATCTCCTCTGGCTTGAAGTGCCAGTTGATCGGCACGCCATAGGCACCCAGCCGCATCGCGGCGTAGGCGGCCTCCAGGAAGGCGATGTCGTTGCGCATCAGCATGCAGACGCAATCGCCCGGGCCGACGCCGATCTTGCTGAGGCCGTTCGCGATGCAGTCGGCGCGATTGGCGACCTCGGCGTGGGAACGGCGGCGCTCGCCGGAGACGATGCCGAGGAACTCTGACGTTTCGCTCATTGTTGTTTTTCTTTGTTGTGGTTAGTGGCCGTCATTCCGGGGCGATGCGCAGCATCGAACCCGGAATCTCGAGGTTCCGGGTCTGGTCCTTCGGACCATCCCGGAACGACAGAGAACTAATCCGCAAACTTCGGCGCGCGCTTTTCCAGATTGGCACGGACCGCCTCGGTCTGGTTCGCACTGCCGATCAGCTTCTGCTGCTCGACGGACTCGGCGAGCAGCGCCGGGCCCGGATCGACTGAGAGATTGTTGAGCAGGCGCTTGGCGGCGCGGATCGCATCGGGGCTCTTGCCGGCGATCTCGCGCGCGACGTCGAGGGCGGCGGCGCGTGGGTCGTCGCAGATGCGCGTGGCGAGGCCGTAGGTCATCGCCTCCTGCGCGGAGAAGATGCGCCCGGTGTAAGTGAGATCGCGCAGGATGTCGTCGCGCACGAGACTGGCCAGGATCGGCGTGCCCGCCATATCAGGCACGAGGCCCCATTTGATCTCCATCACCGACATCCGCGCATCGGGGGAGAGGAAGCGCATGTCGGCGCCGAGCGAGAGCTGGAAGCCGCCACCGAAGGCAACGCCGTGCACGGCTGCGATTACGGGAACAGGAAGCTGGCGCCATCCCCATACCGCCTGTTGCGGAAAGTTCGCCTGGCCATGCGTGCGCTTGGTGAGATCGCGATTTTCGCCACCCGGAATTCCGTTGCCGCCCTTTTCCTTCATGGCGGCAAAACGCCCCATGTCGAGACCGGCGCAGAAAGCGCGGCCCTCGCCGGAGAGCACGACGACGCGCACGCCTTTTTCCTTCGAAAGCCGTTCGGTGGCGGCAACCAGCGCCTCGAACATGGCCTGATCGAGCGCGTTCATCTTGTCCGCGCGCACCAGGCGCACGTCGGCGACGCCTTCCGAGATCGAGATCGAGACGCGCTCTTCCATGGATGAATTCTCCCCTGTTCTTGTTCAGTGCCGCTTTACAGGAAGCCGGCGGCCGGATTTAGTCAATCGATCAATTAACCGACAATCCCTACGGGGGAAACACCCATGTTCAAGGAAAATCTTCTGGCCGGCCGGCGCATCCTCGTGACCGGCGGCGGCACCGGGCTCGGCAAGTCGATGGCGGCGCGCTTCCTCCAGCTTGGAGCCGAAGTGCACATCTGCGGCCGACGCAAGATCGTGTGCGACGAGACCGCGACCGAATTGATGGATCTTTATGGCGGACGCGTCACCAGCCACGGCGTCGATATCCGCAACGCGCTCGCGGTCGAGGAGATGATCGAAAACATCTTTCGCGAAGCGCCCCTCACCGATCTCATCAACAACGCCGCCGGCAATTTCATCTCGCGCACCGAAGAGCTGTCGCCGCGCGGCTTCGACGCCGTCGCCAACATCGTCATGCACGGCACGTTCTACGTGACGCATGCGGTCGGCAAGCGCTGGATCACCTTGAAGCAGCCGGGCAACGTCGTCTCGATCACCACGACCTGGGTGCGCAACGGCTCGCCCTATGTGGTGCCGTCGGCGATGAGCAAGTCGGCGATCCACGCCATGACGATGTCGCTTGCGACCGAATGGGGCCGCTACGGCATCCGCCTCAACACGATCGCGCCCGGCGAAATCCCGACCGAGGGCATGAGCAAGCGCATCAAGCCGGGCGACGAGGCCGGCGCGCGCACCAAGGCGATGAACCCGATGGGCCGCGTCGGTACCATGGAGGAGTTGCAGAACGTCGCCGTGTTCCTGATCTCCGGCGGCTGCGACTGGATCTCCGGCGAGACCATCGCCATGGACGGCGCCCAGGCGCTCGCGATGGGCGGCAATTTCTACCAGCTCCGCGACTGGAGCGACGACGACTGGAAGACCGCGCGCGAGAGCATCATGGCCCAGAACGAGAAGGACCGGGCGAAGCGGGGGTAGCCGCTCTCTCCGTAGTCGTCCTGGCGAAAGCCAGGACCTACTACCACCGAATGTCGTTTGGCGAAGATTGGTCATGACCGGTCTTCGCCAAATTGCGTTTTACGGCTATGGGTCCTGGCTTTCGCCAGGACGACGGCGGGGCTCCCCCATCTTGTCTTCACTCGCGGATGACGCCACACTCGGCGGCATAAGAACAAGACGTCACGGGAGGAACATGTCCACACAGCCATTGGCGAATCTCGCCGACATGGTGCGCGAGCGCGCGACGAGTCGCGGCAATGCCACCGCCTACGAGTTCGAGGGCCGCGTCACCAGCTTCGTCGCGTTCGACATCAAGACCAACAAGGTCGCCAACGCGCTTCTGGCGATGGGCGTGAAGAAGGGCGAGCGCATCGCCTATCTCGGCAAGAACAGCGACTTCTATTTCGAGCTGCTGATGGGCGCGATGAAGGCCGGCGTGGTGATGGCGCCGGTGAACTGGCGGCTTGCCGGACCCGAGGTCGCCTTCATCGTTTCGGATTGCAAGGCGCCGGTGCTGTTCGTCGGGCCGGAGTTCATCACACTGGTCCGCCAGATCAAGGACCGGTTGCCTGGCGTCCGCACGATCATCACCACCGAAGGCGGCGCGCCGGAATGGCAGGATTTTACGGCCTGGCGCGATGCGCAGAGCAGCGACGATCCGAAGGTACCGATCGATACGAAAGACATCGCGATCCAGCTCTACACGTCAGGCACCACGGGCAAGCCGAAGGGCGCGATGCTGAGCCACGCGAACTTCCTCAACCTGGTGCAGACAGGCAACGCCGCGGACAAGCCGGAGTGGAACCGGTGGTCGACCGACGACGTGTCGCTGGTCGCGATGCCGATCTTCCACATCGGCGGCTCGGGCTGGGGCGTGATGGGTCTCTATCACGGCGCCCGCGGCGTGATCGCACGCGAGTTCGATCCGACCAAGGTGCTGGATTTCTTCGAGCAGTCGGGCATCACGAAGCTCTTCATGGTGCCGGCAGCGATGCAGTTCGTGGTGCGGCAGCCGCGCGCGAAGACAGTCGATTTCTCCAGGCTGAAATACATGCTGTACGGCGCCTCGCCGATTCCGGCAGCGCTGCTGAAGGAGTGCATCGAGGTCTTCAAATGCGGCTTCGTGCAGATGTACGGCATGACCGAGACGACAGGCACCATCGTCGCGCTGCCGCCGGAGGATCACGTCGAGGGGCTGGAGCGGATGCGCTCGGCCGGCAAGGCGCTCCCCGGTGTCGAGATCGCCATTCTGGATGCGGACGGCAAGCCGCTGCCGCCGCGCCAAGTCGGCGAGATCGCGACGCGCTCGGGCTCCAACATGGCGGGCTACTGGAATTTGCCGGAGGCAACCGCGGCGACGCTGCGCGGCGACGGCTGGCTGCGCACCGGCGATGCCGGCTACATGGACGAGGACGGCTATCTCTACATCCACGACCGCATCAAGGACATGATCATCTCCGGCGGCGAGAACATCTATCCCGCCGAGGTCGAAAGCGCGCTGTGCGATCATCCTGATGTCGCCGAAGCCGCCGTGATCGGCGTGCCCGACGATAAATGGGGCGAAGCGGTGAAGGCAATGGTGGTGATGAAGCCCGGCAAGCAGGCGACCGCGACCGACATCATCAACTTCACCCGCGAACGCATCGCCGGGTTCAAGACGCCGAAGAGCGTGGAGTTTTTGCCGTCGCTGCCGAGGAATCCGAGTGGCAAGATTTTGCGGCGGGAGTTGCGCGAGCCGTACTGGGCGGGGAAGGATCGAAGGGTGAATTAGCCCTGCTCTATCCCCATCGTCGTCCCGGGGCGCGCGTAGCGCGAGCCCGGGACCCATAACCACAGGGAGCGATTTGACGAAGACTCGGAGTTGCCAGCTTGCCTCAAACTTCTCCCTGTGGTTATGGGTCCCCGCCTTCGCGGGGACGACTCGCGGAGGGAGATGTCGCACACCACGACCTCTTCCGCAGTGCGCCTCCTAATGCTTCCCCGGTCCCATATATCCGAACAGGAACCCCGCCACCTTGCGCATCTGGATCTCCTCGCTGCCTTCCGTGATCCGGTAACGGCGATGGTGCCGATAGATATGCTCGAACGGCTTGTGGCGTGAATAGCCCATGCCGCCGTGGACCTGCATGGCGCGGTCGGCGGATTCGCAGCAGAGGCGGTTTGCCCAGTAGTTGCACATCGAGACGCGGTCGGAGAGCGTGCGCTCGATCTGCTCCTCGGTGAGCTGGTCCATTTCCCAGGCGGTCTTGCGGATCAGAAGGCGCAGCATCTCGGCTTGCGTCGCGAGCTCGACAAGCGGGAACTGGATCGCCTGGTTCTCGGCGAGCGCCTTTCCGAACGGCTTTCGCTCGCGCGCATATTTGACGCTCTCGTTGATGCAGTAGACCGCGGCACCCAGCGAGCTCGCCGCCTGACGGATGCGGTTCTGGTGCACGAAGCACTGCGCCAGCGACAGGCCGCGGCCGACCTCGCCGAACAGCGCATCCTCGGGCACGAACACGTCGGTGAAGCTGACGCGGGGATGATCGGTCGGCATGTTGAAGGTCCACATGTACTCCTCGACCTTGACGCCGTGGCTCTTGGCCGGCACCAGGAAGCAGGTGATGCCGCGCGCATCGCCGTCATTGCCCGAGGTGCGTGCGAACAGCGCGCAATGCGTGGCGACGTGCATGCCCGTCGTCCACATCTTCTCGCCGTTGATGATCCAGCCCTTGATGTTGTCGCGGGTCGCCGGCACCGCACGTGTCTCCATGTGCGTGGCGTCCGAGCCATGATGCGGCTCGGTGAGGCCAAAGGTGATGCGGTACTTGCCCTTGATCGAGCCGTCGATCATCGCCTTCTGGTCGTCGCGACCGTAACGGTCGAGCATGGTGACAACAGGGAAATTGCCGACGATGGAATGCTCGTTTTGAAGGTCGTTGTGCAGGCCGAGACCTTTGGCGGCAAAATGCTCGCGGATCACCGCCATCCAGAGGTTGGAGCCGTCCTTGCCGCCATACTGCTTCGGCACCGGAAAGCGGAGGTGACCGGCGGCGTCCGCGAGATCCTTGGCCTTGCGCAGCAGCGCCTCCCATTCGTGGCGCGGCAGGCCGCCACTCTCGAAATCAGTGCGCGCCCATTCGCGGCGATGATCGAAGAAGCGGATGTTGTCGTCGGCCGCTTCCAGCGGCTTGATCTCGCGTTCGATGAAACGGTCGAGCTCTCCGAGATAGGCGACGAGATCTGTTGGCAATGAGAAATCCACGGCTCTCTCCCGGATGATTTTTTCGTTTTGCGTTAAGGCGCTAACCGCGCTTTTGCTTCGCACGATTAAGGTGAGAAGAGCGCGCGCAAGTCAAGCAAGCCGAGGCGTGCCGGCTGCGCAAGGCGCATTGCGCAATTCGATGGTGCCCCGGCGCTTGTGCACGCTAGTATGAAGGCAATATTCCTTCAGGAGAAAAAGCGGGAGCGAGCGATGGAGCTGAAATTTTCCAAGGTGGAACGCAAGGGACCGATCACGATCGTCACGCTGTCGCGGCCCGAGGTCTACAATGCGCTGCACACCGACGCGCATTTCGAGCTCCAGAAGGTGTTCGACGATTTCTCGGCCGATGCCGAGCAATGGGTCGCGATCGTCACGGGCGCCGGCGACAAGGCGTTCTGCGCCGGCAACGACCTGAAGTGGCAGGCGGCCGGCGGCAAACGCGGCTGGGACAAGGGCGGTTTTGCCGGCCTCACCGCGCGCTTCGACTGCGACAAGCCGATCATTGCCGCCGTCAACGGCGTTGCCATGGGCGGTGGCTTCGAGATCGCGCTGGCCTGCGACCTGATCATCGCCGCGGAGAACGCGACCTTCGCCTTGCCCGAGCCGCGCGTGGGCCTCGCCGCACTCGCCGGCGGCTTGCACCGGCTGCCGCGGCAGATCGGGCTGAAGCGCGCCATGGGCATGATCCTCACCGCGCGCCATGTCAGCGCCAAGGAGGGTCATGAACTCGGCTTCGTCAACGAGGTGGTGCCGCAGGGTGAGGCGCTGACGGCGGCGCTACGCTGGGCGGAGATGATCACCAAGAACTCACCGATGTCGATCCGGGCTTCAAAGCAGGCGATCCAGAAGGGGCTTGGCGTCTCGCTGGAGCAGGCGATCGAGGAGCAGCGGGAATATCCGGCGGTGAAGGCGATGGTGGCCTCGCAGGACTACATCGAGGGCCCGAAGGCGTTCTCGGAGAAGCGGCCGCCGAAATGGGTGGGGAAGTAATCCCTCCTGTCATTCCGGGGCGCGCCGTCAGGCGCGAGCCCGGAATCCATCGGGCCACGGCGACCGCGGATAAATGGATTCCGGGCTCGCCGCTTCGCGACGCCCCGGAATGACGAGGAGAGTGTGGCGCACCACTGCATCAACGCCGTCATTGCGAGCGCAGCGAAGCAATCCAGACTGCCTCCGCGGGGACACTCTGGATTGCTTCGTCGCAAGGGCTCCTCGCAATGACGGAGAATGTAGCGCCGCCTACCCGCCACGCCCCAGCTCGCGCTTGTACGACGCATAATTCGGCTGATCCACCGCAAGCTTGTCCATCGTGGTCGCCCACAGATGCTCGGCGAGGCCCGGCGTTGCGATATCCACCTCGCCCCTGGCGATACGCTCGGCCAGCACGCGGTTGAGGTCCGTCACCGAGCCGTCAATGCCGAGCAGTGCACGCAGCCGCTCCACCTCTTTCGCATCGCTCCCCTCCTCCTGCGTCAGCTGCCGCGTGACGAGGTCGAGGATGTTGATGGCGACGCGCAGCTTGAACGCCTGGTGGCCGGAGATCAGCGGTGCGATGTCGCTGCGGAGGAAATCGGCGACTGACTTGGTCAGCTCGACCGGTGTCGGTTCGTCCTGCATGTGTCAACTCCCGCGCGGCGCCAAGAGCCGCAACAGATCGATCTCGGTCTCGGAGGCGCGACGCCCGATCATGGCGCGCTCCATGGAATGGTCCGGTCCCTCGCGAAACCGCTGCATCATGCCGCCGCACATGATGCCCCAGCGCAGCGTGCCCATCACTTCCCAGAATTTTACGCGCGCGGGATCGACTTTTCGGCCTGCCGCTTCGTAACCCGCGAACAATTCCTCGCGAGTGCCAAAACCGCCGACGGGCTTGTCGATCTCGCCGAACCGCCAAGAGTTAACGCAGACCCAGCCAAGATCCTCCATGGGATCGCCGAGATGGGCAAGCTCCCAGTCGAGCACGGCGCGGACGCCGTCGGGGCCGATGATGAGATTGCCGTTGCGGAAATCGCCATGCACCAGCGTCTCCTCGGCCGAGGGGCCGGGATCGCGGTCGCGCAGCCAGCGCAGCGCCAGCTCGAACACGGGCTTGGGCCAGTTCAGGCTGCGATAGTCGCGCTCGAACTCGCCGATCTCCTTCGCTGCCGTCATGCGCCGGAGCTCAGGCAGCTTGTCCAGCGGCAGCCTGTGCAGGCCAGCGAGGATGCCACCGATCTGCCGCGCGAGGTGCGGCCGTGCCGACGCGAACTCGTCGTCGCGCAGGATCTTGCGCGCGATGGTCTCGCCCTCGACCCGCTGCATGATGAAGCCGGTGCCGAGATCGTCCTCGGCGGTCAGGACATGCATCACGCGCGGCGACGGCACACCGGCCTCATAGGCGAGCTGCATCAATTGCGCTTCAGCGCCGAGCCCCGCCGCGCGCGTCGGAGCCGCGCCATAACCCTTCGGTGAGCGGCGCAGGATCGCACCGATCGGCCCATCGGGATGCACGATGTCGAAGCGCCAGGTTTCCTGGCTGGCACCGCCGGACAGCTTGGCCGCGCCGGTGACGCCGGTCGCCCCCTCGCACCAGCGCGTGACGCTGCGGGAGAGTTGCGCTTCGATCATTTGCCCTTGAACTGCGCGGGGCGCTTCTCCAGGAACGCGCCGACGCCCTCGCGAAAATCCTGGGTGTCGCCGGCGCGGAGCTGGCACTGGAATTCGAGGTTGAGCTGATCCTCGAAAGAATTTTCCGGGCTGTCCCAATAGAGCTTGCGGATCAGCGACAACGCCACCGTCGGGCCGCTGGCAAGCTCGCGCGCCAGCTTCATCGCCTCCTCCATCAGCACGCCGTCATCGTAGACGCGATTGACGAGGCCCCATTCCAGCGCCTTCTCGGCCGGGAGCCGCTCGCCCATCAGCGACAGCTCGATCGAGCGGGCCCGACCAATGAGCCGCGGCAGCAGCCAGGTCGACCCGCAATCCGGCACGAGGCCGATGCGGCGGAACGCCTGCAGGAAGTAGGACGAGCGCGCACACAGGATCATGTCGCCAAGCAGCGCGAAGCTCATGCCGGCACCCGCCGCCGGCCCATTGACCGCGGTGACGATCGGGCAGTGCAGATTGCGGATGCGGCGCAGGAACGGGTGAAAGCCGGTCTCCAGCGTCAGGCCGGCCTTGGTCTTCTTCGACTGGTTGTTGCGGCCCTGAAGATTAGCGCCAGTGCAGAACGCCCGCCCCGCGCCGGTCAACACGACGCAGCGCACCTCGTCTTTCTTCTCTTCGATCGCATCGAGCGCCTCGGCAAGGCCACCCAGCATGTCCACGGAGACCGCGTTCATCACCTCCTGATGGTCGAGCTTGAGGATCGCGACCGAACCATCGAAATCGAGCGTGACGTGTTTGAACTGCATGGTTTCCTCGTCAGTTGCGGCCTGCGTCAGTTTCGCAGACCGGAATTACTTTTGCCGGGGCGCATATTTGATTTTTGGCGCGGTCTTGTCCATGGTGATCGGAGCATAGCAAGCAATCTTGCGCGCAGCGGCTGGTGCGCGTCATGCCAGAAAGTCTTGCCAAAAACGGGAAACGCGCCATGAACCTTTTCGACCTCTCCGGCCGTGTCGCCGTGATCACCGGCGGCAATGGCGGCATCGGGCTCGGCATCGCGCAGGCACTGGCCGGCCAGGGCTGCAACGTTTCGATCTGGGGCCGCAATCCTGACAAGAACAGAAGCGCTGCCGCGAGCCTGGCGAGACTTGCCGGCAAGGTGGATACCCGCGTCTGCGACGTCACCGATCCGGCATCGGTCAATGCCGCCATGAAGGCCACGCTCGACACCTTCGGCCGGGTCGACGGCTGCTTCGCCAATGCCGGCATCGGCGGCGGCGGCCGGCGCTCCTTCATCGAGCGCACCGAAGAGGAATGGCGCACGATGTTTTCGACCAATCTCGACGGCGTGTTCCACGCGTTCCAGGCGGCCGCCAGACACATGACCGACCGCGCCAATGCCGGCGATCCCTTCGGCCGGCTGGTCGCGACCTCGAGCCTCGCCTCGATCTTCGGCACCGCGCGCAACGAGCACTATGCCGCGACCAAGGCTGCCATCAACGCGCTGGTGCGCGCGCTCGGCGTCGAGCTGGCACGCCACGGCGTCACTGCGAATGCGATCCTGCCCGGCTGGATCAAGAGCGACATGACCGCCGGCCTCATGGCCAACGACAAGTTCGTCGCCAATGTGATGCCGCGCATTCCGCAGCGTCGCTTCGGCGAGGCCAGCGATTTCGGCGGCATCGCGGTGTATCTGATGAGCAGGGCGTCGTCGTATCATACGGCCGATACGTTCGTGATCGACGGCGGCTATACCGCGTTTTGACATCTCGTAGGGTGGGCAAAGGCGCTCTTGCGCCGTGCCCACCAGAAATACTTTCGAAGGTCGTGGTGGGCACCCTGCGCTTTGCCCACCCTACGGCTTCTCGTTTTGTGAGCGCAGAGGGGACAGGGCGAATGTTTTCACACATCATGATCGGCACCAACGACCTCGACAAGGCGAAGGCTTTCTACGACCAGCTGCTCAGCACGCTCGAGGTGCGGCCTGCACGGGTCGACGGCCATCGCATCTTCTACATCACCAAGACCGGCGTGTTCTCGGTGACGAAGCCGATCAACGGCGAGCCCGCGACCTGCGCGAACGGCGGCACCATCGGCTTTGCCGCCAACTCGCCTGAGCAGGTCGACAGGTGGCACGCGGCCGGCGTCGCTGCCGGAGGAACGCCGATCGAGAATCCGCCCGGCATCCGCGAGGGCGCGGGGAACAAGCTTTATCTCGCCTACTTGCGCGATCTCGACGGCAACAAGATCTGCGCGATGCACCGGATGCCGAACTGATTGCTCCAGGACGCTGTCATTCCCCGCGAAGGCGGGGAATCCAGTACGCCGCGGCTTCTCCGTGAGTCGCTGACGTCACGGAGTACTGGATCGCCCGGTCAAGCCGGGCGATGACAACCGTGAGTGCGGCCCGCGCCTGCCACCTCACTCCGTTCAAACAACATTTCAAACGCCCTCGCGATATTCCATCGCGTGGCATGGCTCGCGTGAAAAATGCGCGCTCGCACTTTGGCCACGCTGCGACTATTCTCGCGTTCAGCACGAACTCAGCGCCCCCGGGAGGAACAATGACAAAACACACCTACATTCCCCGCACCACCAACTACACGCTCAATCCGGGCGACGAGCTCAACGACCTCCGCATGTCGGACCAGGTTCGCCCGCTCTACGATCACGTCAGGAAGTTCATCCGCGACACCGTCGAGCCGATGTCGATCGAGTTCGCCAAGGCTGGCGAGAGCAAGGAAGACCGCTGGAGTTTTACGCCGAAGCAGCTCGAAGTACTCGAGGTCGCCAAGAACAAGGCCAAGAAGGAAGGCCTCTGGAACTTCTTCCTGCCCGATGACGAGACCGGCCAGGGCCTGAAGAATCTCGACTATGCCTATATCGCCTCCGAGCTCGGCAAGAGCCCGCTGGCCTCCGAGACGATGAACTGCTCGGCGCCCGACACCGGCAACATGGAGGTGCTGGAGCGCGTCGGCACCAAGGAGCAGAAGGAGAAGTGGCTGAAGCCGCTGCTCAACGGCGAGATCCGCTCGGCCTATGTCATGACCGAGCCGAACGTCGCCTCCTCCGACGCCAAGAACATCTCGACGACGGCCAAGCTCGTCGGCGACGAATGGGTCATCAACGGCGAGAAGTACTACATCTCCGGCCTAGGGGATCCCCGCTGCAAGATCCTCATCGTGATGGTGAAGACCAACCCGGATGCGGCGCCGAGCAAGCAGCAGTCGCAGATCCTGGTGCCGCGCGACACGCCCGGCGTCGAGGTGCTCGGACCCATGTACGTGTTCGGCCAGGACCACGCCCCGCGCGGCCACATGCACATGCGCTTCAACAATGTGCGCGTGCCGAAGGAGAACATGCTGCTCGGCGAAGGCCGCGGCTTCGAGATCTCGCAGCTCCGCCTCGGCCCGGGGCGCATCCATCACTGCATGCGCACCATCGGCAAGGCCGAGAAGGCGCTCGATCTGATGGTGCAGCGCGGCCTGACCCGCGAAGCCTTCGGCAAGAAGATCGCCCATCTCGGCGGCAATATGCAGATCATCGCGCAGGCGCGCTGCGAGATCGAGGCGATGCGGCTGATGGTGCTGAAGGCGGCAAAGGCCATGGACGTGCTCGGCAACAAGGAAGCCCGCGTCTGGGTCTCAATGGTGAAGGCCATGGTGCCCGAGCGCGCCTGCAAGATCATCGACCAGGCCATCCAGATGCACGGCGCCACCGGCATCTCGCACTGGACCCCGCTCGCCGAGATGTACCAGGACGTGCGCCACCTGCGCTTTGCCGACGGCCCGGACGAGGTGCACTGGATGGTCGTCGGCCGGCACGAACTGAGCATGGCCTGAACTCTATCCGTCCCTCTCTCCGTACTTGCGGGGAGAGTCCCGTAGGGTGGGCAAAGGCGCGCTCTTCGCGCGCCGTGCCCACCGTCTCGGCTCTTCGCATGACGTGGTGGGCACGCTCCGCTTTGCCCACCCTACGAAGCTCCCCGCACGCAGGGAGAGGCGAAGACAGCGACACCTACGTCGCCGGCGCGAGCTTGTCCTGCGTCTTGGTTTCGAAATCGGATGCGTCGTGGCGCTCGTGGAGCTGGCTGGCGGGGTCGCCGGAGACGCGGTTGACCATGCGGCCGCGCTTCACGGCCGGACGCTTGGCGATCTCGTCGGTCCAGCGCTGCACGTTCTTATAGTCCTGCACGGAGAGGAATTCGCCGGCGCCGTACACCAGCCCCTTGGCGAGCGCGCCATACCAGGGCCACACCGCGATGTCGGCGATGGTGTACTCGCTGCCCGCGAGATATTCGTTGTCGGCGAGGCGCCGGTCGAGCACGTCGAGCTGGCGCTTGGTTTCCATCGCAAAACGGTCGATGGCGTATTCGATCTTGGTCGGCGCGTAGGCGTAGAAATGGCCGAAGCCGCCGCCGAGATACGGCGCGCTGCCCATCTGCCAGAACAGCCAGGACATCGCTTCGGTGCGGGTCTTGATGTCCTTCGGCAGGAAGGCGCCGAACTTCTCGGCGAGATAGAACAGGATCGAGCCGGACTCGAACACCCTGACCGGCTCGGGGCCGGAGCGGTCCATCAGCGCCGGGATTTTCGAGTTCGGATTGATGTCGACGAAGCCGCTGCCGAACTGGTCGCCGTTGCCGATCCTGATCAGCCAGGCGTCGTATTCGGCCCCCTTGTGGCCGAGCGCCAGAAGCTCCTCCAGCATCACCGTGACCTTCACCCCGTTCGGGGTCGCCAGCGAATAGAGCTGGAGCGGATGGCGGCCGACCGGCAGCTCCTTGTCGTGGGTGGGGCCGGCGATCGGGCGGTTGATGCTGGCGAACTGCCCGCCATTCTCCTTGTTCCAGGTCCAGACTTTGGGCGGCACGTAGGCGGGGACGTCAGTCATGCGGGGCTCCGGCGGAAAGATGCGTCTGCATTAATTAGCCCGCCAATGGCCGATGACAAGCCCTGCCGGCTCTGCGTCCGGCGCGGGCCTCATGCCGGTGTCATGCATCCGGCCTAACCCGTCACCACCCTGCGCGGCTGCTCCGCCCGCGTCATCACGAACCCCTCATACCCCTTCCCCGCGACCTCGTCGCAGATCCGCCGGTAGACGCCGACGCCGCCGATATATGGCATGAAGATGCGCGGCTTGCCTGGGATGTTGGCGCCCATGTACCAGGAATTGGCCTGCGGATAGAGCGTGCCATGGGCAACTTCGTTGACGTGCGCGACCCACTTGTCCTCCGCCCCTCCGTCCGCCTCCATCGTGGCGAGGCCCTGCTTGCGCATGTGGAGGAGGCAGTCGGCGATCCAGTCGACATGCTGCTCGATCGACACGATCATGTTCGACAGCACCGACGGGCTGCCGGGCCCGGTGATGATGAAGAGATTGGGAAAGCCTGCGCTCATCAGGCCGAGATAGGTCTTGGGGCCCTCGGCCCATTTCTGGTTCAGCGTCCGCCCGCCGCGACCGCGAATGTCGATCCGGGCGACCGATCCGGTCATGGCGTCAAAGCCGGTCGCCATCACCAGCGCATCGACCTCGTGATCTGCCCCCGCGACACGGACAGCGTTCGCGGTGATCTCCTCGATCGGATTGGTCTTGATGTCGACCAGCGAGACGTTCGGCCGGTTGAAGGTCGCGAAATAATCGGTGTCGATGCAGATGCGCTTGGTGCCGATCGGATGACTGTTCGGCTGGAGCAATTCCGCAGTGCTAGCGTCCTTGACGATCTCGGTGATCTTGCCGCGCACGTAGTCGGCGGCGGTGTCATTCGCGGCCAGATCCAGGCCGAGATTGTTGTAGGCGTACATGAAGGTGAGCCCGCCGCGATCCCAACGCGCCCCGTATTTGGCGCACCTCTCATCCTCGCTATCGTCGAGAGCGCCGCGATCGGGCGGCTCGGCATAGATGCCGTTACGCGCGACCTCGCGGGCGAAGCGGCGGATCTCCGGATAATTCTGCCGGAACGCATTGCGTTCCTCGTCGGTCAACGCGGCATTGCGGGCGGGAATCGAGAAATTCGCGGTGCGCTGGAAGACCGTGAGATGCTTTGCCTGCTCGGCAATGATGGGCGCCGACTGGATGCCGGATGAACCGGTGCCGATAAGGCCAACGCGCAAGCCCGTGAAGTCCACGGGCTCGTGCGGCCAGTTGCCGGTGTGGTAGACGGGACCTTTGAAGTTTTCGAGACCCTTGATGTCGGGCTTGCGCGCGTTCGACAGGCAGCCGGTGGCGAGCACGACGAACTTCGCTTCGACCGTCTTTCCGCCGGAAATCGTCACCGACCAGCCATTGGTCTGTTCATCGAAGACAGCGCGCTCGACGCGCGTGTCAAACTGGATGTCGCGGCGCAGATCGAAACGATCCGCGACATGGTTGGCGTATTTCAGGATCTCTGCCTGCGGCGCGTAGCGTTCGGTCCAGTCCCATTCCTGCTGGAGCTCTTCCGAGAACGAGTAGGAATATTGCATGCTCTCGACATCGCAGCGCGCGCCCGGATAACGATTCCAGTACCAGGTGCCGCCGACCCCGCCGCCCTGCTCGTAGACTCGCGCCGAGAAGCCAAGCCCGCGCAGCCGATGCAACATGTACATGCCGGCAAAGCCGGCGCCGACGACGACCACGTCGTAGGCTTCGCTGGCCTTGGCCGGACTCGATTGCGCTGGCGACATCGGTTGGCGCTCCCTCGTTGTTGTCTGTTGTTGTTCGCCAGCATTCTCTCACGTCGGCCAAAGCGCAAGAGGCTCATTCGCGGCCGCAGCTCCGCTTATTTTGCGCGACGGAATGGCTCCTCGCGTGGCGTGGCGCCTATACGCAAGATGCGCGGCGAAATCCGGCTTGGCATCGCCGGCGACGATGGGCTAGCGTCGCACGGCCTTCGCCAAGGACAACAAGAACGCAAAGCAATAACAGCAACGCGACGGCCGCCGGGAGAGAGCCATGAAATCGCCGATCTGCGACATGCTGGGCATCGAGTTCCCGCTGCTCGCCTTCAGCCATTGCCGCGACGTCGTCGCCGCCGTCAGCCGCGCCGGTGGCTTCGGCGTGTTAGGTGCCACCGTGCACACGCCTGATACGCTCGAACGCGAGCTGAAATGGATCGACGACCACGTCGACGGCAAGCCCTACGGCATCGACGTGCTGATCCCCGAGAACATCTCGACGGCGGGCGAGAAGGACGTCACCTGGAAGAGCCTGGAAGCGCGCGTGCCGCAAGAGCATCGCAACTACACGCGCGACCTCCTGAAGAAGTACGACATCGAGCTGACGACCACTGAAATGGCCGACAACCAGCCGCAGCCGTTCGACGGAAAGACGGCGCTTCAGCTGCTCGAGGTCTCCTTCAATCATCCGATCAGGCTGATCGCGAACGCACTCGGCGTGCCGCCGAAAGCGATGATCGAGATGGGCAAGAAGCACGGTGTGCCGGTCGCAGCTCTCGTCGGCGCCAAGGAGCACCCGCTGCGCCAGGTCGCGGCCGGCGTCGATATCCTCGTGGTCCAGGGCACCGAGGCCGGCGGCCATTGCGGCGAGGTGTCGACCATGGTGCTGGTGCCGGAGGTGATCAAGGCAATCAAGAAGATCCGCGACGTGCCGGTGCTGGCGGCCGGCGGCATCATGACAGGACGGCAGATGGCGGCCTGCATGGCGATGGGCGCGGCCGGCGCCTGGACCGGCTCGGTGTGGCTCGCGACCGTGGAAGCCGAGACGACGGAAATCTTCCGCGAAAAGATGATCGCCGCGTCCTCGCGTGACGCGGTGCGCTCGAAGGGACGCACCGGCAAGCCCGCGCGGCAGCTCCGCTCGGTGTGGACCGATGCCTGGGACCGCGCGCCGGAAAGCCCCGGTGCACTGCCGATGCCGCTGCAAAGCATCATCAGCCGCGACGCCTTCAATTCGATCGACCGCGCGGCGGCGGCTGGCAACGCCAAAGCGCGCGATCTCGTCAGCTACTTCGTCGGCCAGGGCGTCGGCCTGATCGACAGCGTGAGGTCGGCGGGCGCGGTGGTGCAGGAGTTCAAGGAAGAGTTTGCCGAGGCCGTCGAGCACATGAATGCGCTGGTGGCGGAGTAGCGCTTGTGGCGGGAGTGGTGTTCGCGGCCCATCCTTCGAGGCTCGCCAAGCGCCGCAAGCGTCGCTCGGCTCGCACCTCAGGATGACGCTTTCTCCGTAGCCGTCACCCTGAGGTGGCCGCTTCTTCAGCGGCCCTCGAAGGGCGACGGCGTGCCCGAGACTTAAACCGTGAAGCAAGAAGAAATGACCAACATCCCCGAAGACCGCATCCCCGTCATCGTCGGCATCGGCGAGATCGTCGACCGTCCCAAGGAGATCACCGAGGGCCTCGAGCCGCTCGATCTGCTCGAACAGGCGCTGCGGCGCGCCGAAGCGGATGCCGGGGCAATGCTGCTCGGCGAAGTGCAGTCGCTCGACGTCGTCAACTTCCTGAGCTGGCGCTACCGCGACCCGGAGAAGCTGCTGGCGCAGCGACTCGGGATCACGCCTTCGCATTGCTATTACGGCCCGGTCGGCGGCGAGAGCCCGATCCGCTATATCCACGAGGCGGCAAAGCGCATCGCGCGCGGGGAATGCAGCGTTGCCGCGGTCTGCGGCGCGGAGGCACAGTCGACCGCGACCAAGGCCGAGCGCGCAGGCGCAAAGCTGCCATGGACGCCGTTCGCGCATGATGTCGAGGAGCCGAAGCGCGGCGCAGCGTTTCAGAAGCCGCTGGCCGTGAAGCTCGGCGTGTTCCGGCCCGTCACGGTCTATCCGTTCTACGAGGCGGCCTCCTCCGCGCATTGGGGCCAGACGCCACGCGAGGCGATGGCGGAGTCAGGGACGCTGTGGTCGCGCTATTCCGAGGCCGCCGCACAAAATCCAAACGCCTGGCTGAAGCGACGCTATGCGCCGGACGAGATCACGACGCCGACCGCGGACAACCGTCTCATCGCATGGCCCTACAACAAGCTCATGGTCGCCAACCCCAGCGTCAACATGGGCGGCGCGCTGCTGCTCACCAGCCTTGCCAGGGCGCGCGCGGCGGGTATCGCCGAGGACAGACTGGTCTATCCGCTCGGCGGCGCCTCGGCGGAGGAGCCGCGCGACTATCTCCTGCGCGACCAGTTCTACGAGAGCCATCCGCAGAATGCGGTGCTGAAAGCCGCGGTGGACCTCGCCGGCGGCGACGGCACGGCATTCGAAGCGATCGAGCTCTATAGCTGCTTCCCCTGCGTGCCCAAGATGGCGCGGCGGACGCTGGGCCTTTCCGCCGACGTGCAGCCGACCGTGACCGGCGGCCTCACCTTCTTCGGCGCGCCGCTCAACACCTACATGACGCATGCGGCCTGCGCGATGGTGCAGCGCCTGCGCGATGGCGCCAGGCTCGGCCTGCTCTACGGCCAGGGCGGCTTCGTCACCAAGCATCATGCGCTGGTGGTTTCGAAGGCGCCGCCGCGCGCGGCGCTGGCGCAGGAGACGAGCGTGCAAGAAGAGGCCGACCGCAACAAGCGCGCGGTGCCGAATTTCGTCGCGGAAGCCTCGGGCAAGGGCAAGGTCGAGAGCTTTACGGTGCTCTACGGCCGCGGCGGGGATGTCGAGCACGGTGTGGTGATGCTGCGCACGGAAGATGACCGCCGCACGCTGGCGCGGATTCCGGCGGGTGATACCGCGACGCTGGCGCATCTCCTCAACATGGATCGCACGCCGGTCGGCTCGCTTGGCGAGATCGCGATGGCCGGCGACGGCGTACCGGAGTGGCGGGTATCCTGATCTCCCTCTCCCCGTTCTTACGGGGAGAGGGTCGGGGTGAGGGGCTGCGTCCGCAAACACCGTGAGAGTTAGACTCGCGGAGAGTCCCTCTCACCCGAATTGCTTCGCAATTCGACCTCTCCCCGCAAGCGGGGCGAAGTGAAGAAAAGCTAGCCCTTCGGCGCCTGCTTTTCCGACGCGGTGGCCGGCTTGCCCTTGGCGCCGACGACGCGGACCTGATCGCCATCGGACAGGCCGTCCGGCGGGGCGGTGATGACGCGATCGTCCGGAGAGATGCCTGATGCGAGCTCGATTTCCTTGCCAAGATCGCGCGCGATCGTCACGGCCTTGAACAGCACCTTGTCGTCCGCACCGACGGTCGCGACACGCAGGCCGCTGCCGTTGAAGATCAGCGCGCTGGCGGGAATGCTGAGCGGCGCGGAGTCGCGCTGGAGGCTCAACTTCACGCTGGCATAGCCGCCGGGCATTAGTTCGCCCGAGGAATTGTCCAGGCCAAGCTGCATGCGCGTGGTGCCGGAGGCAACGTCGACGGCCTGCGAAGACGCTTCCACCGTCGCCTGGAAGGTCCGGTTCGGATACTCCGGCAGCGCGATGGTGGCCTTCGCGCCGATCTTGATGGCCGGCACGTAATTCTGGGGCACGTTGACATAGACGCGCAGCTTGGTGATGTCCGAGACCACGAACATCGCCGGGCCCGAGCCGCCACCGGCATTGATCAGCGCACCGACGTCGGTATCGCGCGCCGTGACCACGCCGTCGAACGGAACGGTGATCTTCTTGTAGCCGGCCAGCGCTTCCAGCCGCTCGACATTGGCCTGTCCCGAATGCACCGCGGCGTTCTTGTTGGAGAGATCGGCGGTGCGCTCGTCGATCTCCTGCGCGGAGACGAAGTTGGAGGCGACCAGCGTCTTGCGCCGGTTCAACGTCGCTTCCGACAGCCTTGCGCTGGCCTGCTGGCTGGCGAGGTCGGCGCGGGCCTGCAGGAGCTGCTGATCGAGGTCGGGCGCCTCGATCTCGGCAATCACCTGCCCTGCCTTGACGCGGGCCCCCATGTCGGCGCTCCAGCTCTTCAGGTAACCCGACACGCGCGCGAAGATCGGGGCACGGTAGTAGGCTTCCAACCGGCCCGGCAGATCGAGGCTGGCGTTGAGCGCCTTGGCGTTAGGCTGGGTCACCGCGACGCTGGGAACGGCCTGATCATCGGTCCATTCCTTCAACTTGGAGCCCTGCTCCTCGCGCGCGCGGATGCCGGTGCCGACGACAAGGCCTGACGCAATCAGCGCCACCACGCCGAAGATGCCCAGTTTCCGGTGCGACACCGGGGAGCGGGATTCAGTGGGCGACATGCGGAGTCTCCAAGGGGGCGGCGGCTTCGGCGCCTTGTTTCTTGTGTACCATGCTGAACACCACGGGAACAAACATCAGCGTGGCGAAGGTTGCAAAGATCAGGCCGCCGATCACGGCGCGGCCGAGCGGCGCATTCTGCTCACCGCCCTCGCCGAGGCCCAGAGCCATCGGCGCCATGCCGATGATCATGGCAAGCGCGGTCATCAACACCGGGCGGAACCGGACGAAGCCGGCTTCGAGCGCAGCCGCAACGGGATCGCCGAGCTCCGCGTAGCGCTCGCGCGCAAAGGAGATCACGAGCACGCTGTTGGCGGTGGCAACCCCCATGCACATGATGGCGCCGGTGAGCGCCGGGACCGACAGCGTGGTCTCGGTCATGAACAGCATCCACACGATGCCGGCGAGCGCGGCCGGCAGCGCCGTGATGATCACGAACGGGTCGGACCAGGACTGGAAATTCACGACGATCAGGAAGTAGATCAGTACGACGGCGCCGAGCAGGCCGAACAGCAGGCCGGTGAAGGCGCTGTTCATGGTCTGCACCTGGCCGAGCAGCACGACGGAAGATCCCTTCGGCACCTCCTTCGCGGTGTCGGCGATCACCTGGCGGATGTCGGCGGCAACCGCGCCGAGATCGCGGCCCGAGGTCGTAGCGAAGATCTGCACCATCGACTGGATGTCGTATTGCGACACCACCGCGCTCGACGTCGAGCGCTTGATGTCGGCGATGCCGCCGAGGATCGGCGACTGCGCGTTGCCGGTGGCGGTGATCGGCAGCGTCTGCAGCGCGCCGAGCGAGTCGATCTGGTATTGCGGCGTCTGCATCACGATCGAATAGGACACGCCGTTATCCGGATTGAGGTAGTAGGTCGGCGCCACCTGCGAGGAACCGGCAAGATTGACCACGAGACTGTTGGTGACGTCGCGCTCGGTCAGGCCGACATATTGCGCACGGGTACGGTCGACATCGATATTGAAGGTCGGGTTGTTTGGCGATTGCTGGATGCGCGCATCGGCAACGCCGGGAATCTTGCGGACTTTGGCCAGCAGATTGTTGGCGTAAGCGAAGTTGGCGCTGATATTGGCGCCGCGGATCTGAAGGTCGATCGGCGCCGGCGCACCGAAGTTCAGGATCTGGCTGACGATATCGGCCGGCAGGAACGCGAAGCTGACGCCGGGGAAGAGCCGCGGCAGCTGCTCGCGCAGCACGCGCACATGCTCTTCGGTCGGCTTGTGGCCTTCCCTCAGCTTGATCTGGATGTCGCCGTCCTGCGGACCGATCACGCCGGTGTTGTTGTAGGTCATGTTGATGCCGGAGATCGGCATGCCGATGTTGTCGGTCATGGTCTCGATCTCACCCGGGATCAGCTTGCGCACGGCCTTCTGCACGTCGGCGAGCCGGTTCGCGGTCTCCTCGACGCGGGTGCCAACCTGGGTGCGGACATGCATCAGGATGTTGCCGGCATCGACCGCGGGGAAGAAGTTGCGCCCGAGGAACGGCACCAGCGCGAAGGACGCGCCGACCACGCAGAGGAAGCCGATCACGAACACCGCGCGATGCGCCAGCGCCAGCCCAAGGAAATCATGGTAGCCGCCGCGGATGCGTTCGAAACGCTTCTCGAACCCGCGCTGGAACCAGACCAGCGGATTGCGCGATGTCGGCGGCTCGCCCTCGTGGTGGACATGCGCATGCAGCAGATAGTTCGCCATGGTCGGCACCAGCGTGCGCGACAGGATGAACGACCAGATCATCGCGAACATCACCGCTTCGGCCATCGGCACGAACAGGAAGCGCGCGACACCGGTGAGGAAGAACATCGGCACGAACACGATGCAGATGCAGAGCAGCGAGACGAAGGCCGGCGTGACGATCTGGTTGGCGCCGTCGAGGATCGACTGCTCGACCGGCTTGCCCTGCTCCAGATGGTAGTTGATGTTCTCGATCGTCACGGTGGCGTCGTCGACGAGGATGCCGACGGCGAGCGCGAGACCGCCGAGCGTCATGATGTTCAGCGTCTCGCCGATCGCCGAGAGCATGATGATGGCGCCCAGCACCGACAGCGGGATCGAGACCGCGATGATGATGGTCGAGCGCCAGCTGCCGAGGAACAGCAGGATCATGACGCTGGTCAGCAGCGCCGCGATCACGCCCTCGAAGGCGACACCTTCGATCGCGCCGCGAACGAACACCGACTGGTCGCCGATGAAGCCGATCTTCAGCGCGTCCGGGAGCTGGTCCTTGACCTCGATCACCTTCTGCTTGATGCCGGCGATGATATCGAGCGTCGAGGTCGCGCCCGCCTTCAGCACCATCATCAGCACCGAGCGGTTGCCGTCGACATGAACGATGTTGGTCTGCGGCGGATTGCCGTCACGCACGGTCGCGACATCGCGCACATAGACCATCGCGCCGTTGACGGTCTTGATTGGGAGGTTGCCGAGCTCGTCGATTTTCAGCGGCGAGTTGTTGAGCTGGATGTTGTATTCGAAGGTGCCGATCTTCTGGGTGCCTACAGGCGTGATCAGGTTCTGCGCAGCCAGCGCATTGGCGACGTCCTGGCCCGACAGGCCGCGGGCCTGGAGCGCGGTCGGGTCGAGATCGATCTGGACCTGGCGCTGCTTGCCGCCGAACGGATACGGAATCGCCGCACCAGGCACGGTGACCAGCGGGGTGCGCAGATTGTTAATGCCGATATCGGCGAGGTTCTGCTCGGTCAGGCCGTCGCCCGACAAAGCCACCTGGATGATTGGCACGGTCGAGGCGGAGTAGTTCAGGATCAAGGGCGGCGTCGCGCCCGGCGGCATCTGCTTGAGCAACGTCTGCGAGATCGCTGTGACCTGTGCGTTGGCAGTGCGGATGTCGACGTTCGGCTGAAAGAAGATCTTGATGATGCCAAAGCCGTTATAGGAGTTGGCGACGATATGCTCGATGTCGTTGACCGTCGTCGTCAGCGCACGCTGGAACGGCGTCGTGATGCGGCCGGACATCTGGTCGGGCGGCAGGCCGGTGTACTGCCAGACCACGCCGATCACGGGAATGCGGATGTCGGGGAAGATGTCGGTCGGCGTCCGCAGGGCTGCCAGCGGTCCGATGATCAGGAGCAGGAGCGCGAGCACGACAAACGTATAGGGTCGGCTCAGGGCAATACGGACCAGAGCAATCATGCGCCAGGCAATTCCAGGTCAGGCAGGGATACGGAATCCGCCCCCACGGGGATCCTGTTTCCCCTTTACCTGAGCACCGCCGGAAACGCTAATCACCGGCAGCTTTCCTGCATTCACTTCCCTGCTACCGCACTGCGAAATCGGCATCGCAGCTATGCGGCCGCACACGTCACGCTGCGCGGACGGAGTTCAGGAACTTGCCGACCTCGAGCTTGAGGCGGTTGGAGTCGCGGGACAGCATCTGCGCCGCCGACAGCACCTGCGAAGACGCCGATCCGGTTTCGGATGCGCCGCGCTGGACGTCGCCGACATTGGAAGACACCTGCTGGGTGCCGTTGGCCGCCTGCTGCACATTGCGGGCGATCTCCTGGGTCGCCGCGCGCTGCTGCTCCACGGCTGCGGCGATCGCCGAGGATATTTCGGAAAGGCGCGCGATGGTGCCGGAGATTTCGCTGATGGCGCCGACCGATTCCTGCGTCGCCGCCTGGATGCCGCCGACCTGCTGGCCAATCTCGCCGGTCGCCTTCGCCGTCTGTTCGGCGAGCGCCTTGACCTCGGAAGCCACAACCGCAAAGCCGCGGCCGGCCTCGCCGGCACGTGCCGCTTCGATCGTGGCGTTCAACGCCAGGAGATTGGTCTGGCCCGCGATGGCATTGATGAGCTCGACAACGTCGCCGATCCGAGAGGCCGCCCGCGACAACTCGCTGACGCGTTCGGTGGTGGCGTGCGCCTGGCTGACGGCCTCGCTCGCAATCCGGGTGGAATCCTGCACCTGGCGACCGATCTCGTGGACCGACGACGACATCTCCTCGGCGGCCGATGCCACCGAATGGACGTTGGTGGAAGCTTCTTCCGAGCCGGCTGCGACCACCGTCGCCAGTTCCTGCGCCCGGCCCGCCGTCGAGGACAGCGTCGAGGCCGACGCCTCGAGCTCGGTCGCAGCTGACGACACGGTCTCGACGATCTCGCCGATCGCGGCCTCGAAGCCGTCGGCAAGTTTGGTCATGCCGGCCTTGCGCTGCTCCTCGGCGCGGCGCTGCACCGCCTGGACCTCGTCGCGGCTGAAGCGGATGATGGTCTGCACGGTCTGGAGGTTGCGCAGCGCCTCGCCGATCTCGTCATCGCGTTCGATGACGATGCGGTTGTCGAGCTTGTCCTGCACGAGGTTGAGCATGGTGTCGTTGAGGTGCCGCATCGGGCCCTGGATCGCGCGCATGGTCGCAAGGCCGGCGAAGCCGACGATGGCGATGCCGACCAAGGCCAGCAGCGTCAGATCCAGGCTGGTCGAACCGCCGGTGGAGAGCGCGCCGCCGATGCCGAGCGCCAGCATGAACAGCGCCTGGAGCGTCATCGTCGTGACCAGGCGCGCCTTCAGCGTCCCGGTGAAGACGCTGAAGCGATCGAGCAGCGAGCGGCGGCGGATGATGCCGGCATCGACGCGATAACCATGCGGCTTCTTCTCGCGGATCGCGGCATAGACCTCTTCGGCGAGCTTGCGCTGGTCGGCCGGCAGCCTGGTGCGGATCGAGGTATAGCCGGTGACATGGCCGTTCTCGCGGATCGGCGAGGCCGTCGCCAGCACCCAGTAGAAGTCGCCGTTCTTGCGGCGGTTCTTCACCGCGCCGAGCCACGGCTTGCCGGCCTTCAGCGTGTCCCAGAGATTGTCGAACGCCTCCGGCGGCATGTCGGGATGACGGACGATGTTGTGCGGCTGGCCCATCAGCTCGGCCGACGTGAAGCCGGCGGCGGCGAGGAAATCCTCGTTGAAGTAGGTGAGCTTGCCCTTGAGGTCGGTCCGGGAGACGATCAGTGTCTCGTCACTGACCGGATATTCGACATCAGTGACAGGAAAATTCTTGCGCATCGAAGCCCCCAAAGACCGAATTCAGTCTGAAATCATTCCAATCAGGACTGCCGCAGCGCGAGACCGCCCTCGCCCAATTCTTGAAAATCCGCTTTAACCATCGATGAAACGATCTGTCCGCAAGACTACGGGTACCCCTCGTAACGCCACCTAAAAGCGACATCATGCTACCGGAAGAATGAAAGGAGCGACGTTTTTGGCGCCGCTCCTCGCTCGATCGACGGGTTGTGCGAGGGTCTACGCGGCGCGGACGTTGGTCAGGAACTTGCTGACCTCGTTCTTGAGCCGGCCCGAGTCGTTCGACAGCATTTGCGCCGCCGACAGCACCTGCGAAGAGGCCGTGCCGGTCTCGGTCGCGCCATGCTGCACGTCGGTGATGTTGGAAGAGACCTGCTGGGTTCCTTGCGCCGCCTGCTGCACGTTGCGGGCGATCTCCTGCGTGGCCGCGCCCTGCTCTTCCACCGCGGCGGCGATCGCCGACGAGATCTCCGACAGACGCTCGATGGTCGAGGAGATTTCCTTGATCGCGCCGACCGAGTCGTTGGTCGCAAGCTGGATGCCGGAGATCTGCTGGCCGATCTCGCCGGTCGCCTTCGCGGTCTGCTCGGCGAGCGCCTTCACCTCGGAGGCCACCACGGCGAAGCCGCGGCCGGCCTCGCCGGCGCGTGCCGCCTCGATAGTGGCGTTCAGCGCGAGCAGGTTGGTCTGGCCGGCGATGGTGTTGATCAGCTCGACGACGTCGCCGATGCGGGCGGCCGCCCTGGAGAGCTCGCTGACGCGCTCGGTGGTGGCTCGGGCTTGGCCGACGGCGTCGCTCGCCATCCGCGCCGATTCCTGCACTTGACGGCTGATCTCGCCGACCGAAGAGGCCATCTCCTCCGTTGCCGAGGCCACCGACTGCACGTTGCCCGATGCCTGGTCTGACGCCGCAGCGACGACCTTGGTAAGCTGTTGCGCCCGTTCGGCGGTCGAGCTGAGCGTTCCGGCCGAGGATTCCAGCGCACCGGACGCGGCCGACACCGTCTCCACGATGCCGCCGACCGACGCTTCGAAGCTGTCGGCCAGCTCGTTCATCGCGCGCCGGCGCTCGCGGTCGGCAGCCGCCTGGTCCTGGGCACGCTGCTCGATGCTGCGCTTGATGTCGCCCTGCATCGACCTGAGCGACGTCGCCAGCCTACCGACCTCGTCGGCCTGCTCGATCCCGAGCTGCTGATTGAAATCGCCCTTGGCGATGCCATCGGCGAAATTGGCACAATCCTGGATCGGCCGCGCGATCTTGCGTGCGGCGAACGAGATCAGGAAGATCGCCGCCAGCACGATGACCAGGCCAACGCCGAGCTGCCAGAACGTGTTCGAGGTCGCACGGGCACTGAGCGAGGCGTCGAGTTGCCTTGCAGACGCAAGCACCACGTCGCGGGGGATCGAGATCACGATCGACCAGGCGTTCTCGGTGAGCCCGAAGCGGATCGGCGCATAGATGTCGATGTTGGCGAACTTCGGATCGTCCTGCACCGTGCCCTTGCCGGCCTTGACGATGGCGAGGCTTTCACTCCAGCGAGCGTCGGCCTCGGAGGCGTTCTTGCCGATCACGTCCTGATTGGCGCTGTTGGCGACGATCAGCCCGGTGTCGTTGAGGATCGCGACCTTGCCCTTGCCCTCGAACAGCGAGCCGTTGATCTTGACGGCCAGCTTCTGCACGAAGTCGAGATTGTAGTCGGCGCCGGCGACACCGCGGAATTTGCCGTCGATCATGACCGGCACCGACATGGTCGCGAGGAAGACGGCCTTGCCCTGAACGATGTATGGCAACGGACCCAGGATGTTTTCCTTACCCGTGGTGTTCGGGTTGATGTACCAGGCGCCCTTCACGAGGCCGTTGGGATGCCGCTCGCTGCTGTCGTACTCGACGAGCGGCTGAACGGCGATGGCGCCGCTGGCGTTGCGCGTCCAATAGGGCAGAAAGCGGCCGGTATTGTCCGATCCCGCCTCCTTGCGTCCCTTGAACGACGCATCATCACCATCCAGCGCGCCGGGTTCCCAGGCCGAGTAGGTGCCGTTGAAGGCAGGGTTGAGCTCGAGCACGTGACGCAGAAGCGCGTTGAACTGGGTCCGCCGCGCCGCGATCGGAGTGCCGGTCTTCTCGTCGGCGAGGATCGCGAAGGCATGTGCGGTGGTGCGCGCCGCATCAAACCCGACCTCCAGCTCAGCCTTGATGGCGTTGGCTTCGGTGGAGGCCCGGTTCATGAGGCTCTCCTTGGTCTGACGGTCGACCAGCTGCATGACCTCGTGGGTCACGTACTGGTTCATGCTCTGCGTGGAGAAGAGGCCGTAGCCGATCAGCACGATGCACGTCACTGCCAGGCAGAGGCCGGCGATCAGGGCGATCTTCAACTGGATGGAGCGAATGGCGGAAAATGAAAACAACTTCACGATTGAGTCTCCAAAACACTGCGACGAGTTAAGGTTCGCAGGGTTGGGAACCCGTAAAGAATTGGAACCGTACGACCCACGTGAAAAATAAGTCAGCAGGCGCCAAGCCATGCGCCAAAATCAAAGAGCGGCGCCGACGGCGCCGCTCTTGCGTAGTCCGATACCTGCTCTGACGGCCCTTACGCAGCGCGAACGCTGGTCAGGAACTTGCTGACCTCGGTCTTGAGTCGGCTCGAGTCGTTCGACAGCATCTGCGCCGCCGACAGCACCTGCGAGGAGGCGGTGCCGGTCTCGGTCGCACCGCGCTGCACGTCGGAGATGTTGGAGGAGACCTGCTGGGTGCCCTGCGCCGCCTGCTGCACATTGCGGGCGATCTCCTGGGTCGCTGCACCCTGCTCTTCGACGGCCGCAGCGATCGCCGACGAGATCTCCGAGAGACGCTCGATCGTCGAGGAGATCTCCTTGATCGCTCCGACCGAATCGTTGGTCGCCGCCTGGATGCCGGAAATCTGCTGGCCGATCTCGCCGGTCGCCTTCGCGGTCTGCTCGGCGAGTGCCTTCACTTCGGAAGCCACCACCGCGAAGCCGCGGCCGGCTTCGCCCGCGCGCGCCGCCTCGATGGTGGCGTTCAGCGCCAGGAGGTTGGTCTGGCCGGCGATGGTGTTGATCAGCTCGACGACGTCGCCGATGCGGGACGCCGCCTTGGAGAGCTCGCTGACGCGCTCGGTGGTGGCGCGGGCCTGACCGACGGCGTCGCCCGCCATCCGCGCCGATTCCTGCACCTGACGGCTGATCTCGCCCACGGACGACGCCATCTCCTCCGTCGCCGAAGCCACCGACTGCACGTTGGTCGAGGCTTCCTCCGAAGCTCCGGCAACCGTGGTCGCGAGCCGCTGGGAGCGGTCGGCGGTCGAGGTCAGCGTCGAGGCGGAAGCTTCGAGCTGGGTCGAGGCCGATGACACGGTCTGGACGATCTCGCCGATCATCGTCTCGAATTCGCGGGTGATGTTGTCGACGCGGCGGCCGCGCTCGATCTTGGCTTCGGCGTCGGCCGCGGCGGCTTCGTCGGCGGCCTTCTTGGCGATCAACGCCTCCTTGAAGACCTGGAGCACGTCGGCCATGGCGCCGATCTCGGTCTTCTCGCCGCGATGCGGGACTTCGGCGGAGAGGTCGCCCTTGCCCAGCGCCTGCATCGGCTCGACGATCGAGTTGATGCCGCTGGAGACGTCGTGGACGAGATAGACGCTGACGCCGATGCCTGTCAGGACGGCCGCGCCCAGGATGATCGCGACCAGCAGGAAGGCGAAGGAATAGCTGTCGGCGGCGTCGCGCGCGGCCTGGTCGCCACCCCGGGTGTTGAGGTCGATATCCTTGCGCAGAACCTCGTCGGACTGGATGCCGATCTTGTTGGCGGTCTTGACGTTCAGCTCATGCGCCTCGTGCGGGACTTTGCCGACCTCCTTGCGCGACAGCGCAAAGACCTCGTCGGCGCTCTTCTTGTAGTCGTCCCACAGCTTGGACCATTCGGTGTAGAGCGCCCGCTCCTCCGGCGAGGTGATCATGGGCTCGTAGCTCTGGCGGGCCTTGGCCAGTGTCTCGCTAGTGGTGACCGCGATCTTTTCCATCGCGAGCTTTTCTTCCAGGGTCTCGGCCAGCATGTGCTCGCGGACCACACTGCGATAGGTGATGACGCTGGCCCGGAGCTCGCCCAGCACCCTCACGCTGGGCATCCAGCTCGTGGTGATGTCGGTGGTGTTCGCGTTCATCGCGCGCATCTTCACGACGGCGAGCAGGCCCATGCCGGTCATCGCGACCAGCAGGAACGCCACGACACTGATGATCTTGGCGCGGATGGAGATCTTGGCGAACATAGTCAGGTCTCTTTATGCTGGCGCGGGCGCGCGTCCGGGAGGTCTAAAGAATCAACCAAAGGGAGCGACGCCGACATCAGACAACAGAGCGACTGAGCAGATGTTAACTACGACTCCGTGCGAGTACGGAGCCTGAAAGAGATGAACAGGCAGCTAAGAACGCTCTGCGCTCAGCGCATGAGCCTAAGCGCATCGGAGAAGAACTCCGGGCCACCGAAATTTCCTGACTTCAGCGCAAGCAGCATCTCGCCCCCGGCGCCGACCGCGCGCAGCACCGGAACGCCTGCAGCGATCTCCACCCCCACGAGAAATCCGGGAATCCTCAACCGGTCGACCACGGCGCCGGACGTCTCGCCGCCGGCAACGACCAATCGCCGCACGCCTGATTTCACAAGGTTTTCGGCGATGTCGGCCATGGCCTGCTCGATCGCATGTCCGGCTGCGTCACGGCCGTGACGTGCCTGAAGCGCGGCAACCTGATCCGGTGTCGAGCTCGATGCGATCAGCACGGGCCCCTCCGCCAGCCGCGGCCTTGCCCAGTCCAGCGCACGCTGAGCTTCGTCCGCCCCCGTAAGAATACGGTCCGGATCGAGATGAAACACCGGCATGACCTGTTCGGCGCTGGCGATCTGCTTGAGCGTGGCCTGCGAGCAGCTGCCGGCAAGACACGCCGCCGGCCCGCCAACGGCAGCTTCGGATTCGCCGCCTGCCGCATTCGACCTGACCTTGCCGGTCGACACCAGCGCGCGCGCCAGTCCAAGGCCGATGCCGGAGGCGCCGACCGACAGCCGATGTTCGGCTGCGACGAGGCCGATTGTTTCGAGATCGCGATCGAAGACGGCGTCGATGATCGCAGCGCCAATGCCCTTGCCCGCGAGTTCGGCCAGCCGTGCCCGCACGGCATCTGCGCCGCGCGTGACGGCGGCGAGATCGACGAGGCCGATTTGCGTCCGGCTCTGGCGCGCCAGCACCCTCACCAGGCTGGAATCGTGCATCGGATTGAGCGGATGGTCCTTGAGCGGGCTCTCGTTCAGCGGCACGGCGCCGACAAACAGGTTGCCCTGGTAGACGGTGCGGCCGGTCTCCGGGAAGGCCGGCGTCACCAGAACGATGCCCTCGCCGCAATCGTCGCGCAACGCGTCCATCACCGGGCCGATATTGCCGGCGTCGGTGGAATCGAAGGTCGAGCAGATCTTGAACAGCACATGGCTCGCGCCGCGGCCCCGCAACCATGTCTCCGCCGCGCGCGAGCGCGATACAGCAAGACCTGCTTCGATCGAGCGGCTCTTCAAGGACACCACGACAGCGTCGACCTCGGGCAGCGCCAGATCGTCGGCAGGAATGCCGATGGTCTGCACGGTGCGCAGGCCCGCACGCGTCAGCGTGTTGGCAAGATCGGAGGCGCCGGTATAGTCGTCGGCGATGCAACCCAGTGCAAGAGTCACGGCTTCACTCCCGCATAGGGCTTGAACCAGGCGAGGCCGTCGGTGGTCTTGCCGCGCGGATTGTATTCGCAGCCGACGAAGCCGGCATAGCCGAGCCGGTCGAGCTCTTCGAACAGGAAGGGATAGTTCAGCTCCTCGCCGTCGGGCTCGTTGCGCGAGGGAATGCTGGCGATCTGGATGTGGCCGATGATCGGCATCATCTCGCGCAAGCGCATGGTGACGTCGCCATGGATGATCTGGCAGTGATAGATGTCGAACTGGAGCTTGAGGTTCGGAAGCCGCAACTCCTGGATCAGGTCGCGCGCGAAGCCGAAATCGTTGAGGAAATAGCCGGGCACGTTGCGGGCATTGATCGGCTCGAGCACGATGTCGATGCCATGCGGCGCGAAGAACTCCGCCGCCCACGCCACCGACTTGTAGAACGCCTCGATCGCGACGCGCTCGCCGCGGTTGGCAAGGCCGGCCATCAGGTGCAGGCGCTTGACGCCGGTGGCCTTGGCGTAAGGCAGCGCGGTCTCGAGGCTCGCCTTGAGATCGGCGAAGCGCGCCGGGAGCGCAGCAAAACCCTTCTCGCCTGCATTCCAGTCGCCGGGCGGCAGGTTGAACAGCGCCTGGGTCAGACCGTTGCGCTTGAGCCGCTCGCCGACCGCCTCGGCCGGATGCTCATAAGGAAAGAGAAACTCGACGGCCGTGAAGCCGGCCTGGGCGGCGGCCTCGAAGCGATCGAGGAACGGCACCTCGGTGAACATCATCGAGAGATTGGCGGCGAAACGGGGCATTGGAATCCTCTTATCCTTACTTGTCGCCGGGGAGCTTCACGCCGGTGACCTGCGCATACATGCGCGCGACCGAGGCGTCGTCGTCGCGGCCCATGCCGGCGGCAGCCGTCATCAGGAACATCTGGAGCGCGGCGGCCGAGACCGGCACGGGGAATCTGGCACTGCGCGCCATGTCCTGGATGATGCCGAGGTCCTTGACGAAGATCTCGACCGCGCTGCGCGGCGTATAGTCGCCGTCGAGCACATGCGGCATGCGGTTCTCGAACATCCAGGAATTGCCGGCGGAGGCCGTGATCACCTCATAGACCTTGCGGATGTCGAGGCCCTGCTTGGCCGCGAACGCCATCGCTTCGCTGGCAGCAGCGATGTGCACGCCGGCCAGCAACTGGTTGATCATCTTGAAGGCGGCGCCCTGCCCGGCCGCGTCGCCGAGCTCGTAGAGCTTTGCAGCCATGGCATCGAGCGCCGGCCGTGCCTTTGCAAAGGCGGCCGGGCTGCCTGAGGCGAGGATCGTCAGCTCGCCTTGCGCGGCGCGCTGCGCCCCGCCGGAGATCGGCGCATCCAGATAATGCCGGCCCGTCGCCTCGAGCTGCTTGGCAAGGCGCCGCGCCACGTCGGGATCCATGGTGGCCGATGACAGGAAGACGCTGTCCTTGGGCATGGTTTCGGCGACGCCATCCTTGCCGAACAGGATCGTCTCGGTCTGCGCGGCGTTGACGACGACGCTGACGACGACGTCGGCGTCCTTGGCCGCTTCGGCCGGCGTCTTGGCGCCCGCGCCGCCGTCCTTCACGAAGCGCGCCACCGCATCAGCCGAGACGTCGCAGCCGGTGACGGCGTGACCGGCGCGCTTCAGCGAGGTCGCCATGCCAAATCCCATCGAGCCGAGCCCGATGACGGCGATACGCTGATTTTGTGACGTGGAGGCGGACATATGCAACTGACCCTTGCGAACGTTTCCCGAATAGCCGCCCTTTGCGGCAGCTTGGCAACCGAATAACACGGCTTGGCCGCGCTGCCAAAGCGTGAGACAAGCAGGCATGACGGCCATGAGCAACGAGACAAGGCTGCGTGAGGATATCTGCCGCTTCGGACGGTCCCTGTTCGAGCGCGGGCTGACGCCGGGCTCCTCTGGCAATATCAGCGTCAAGCTTGACGATGGCGGCTGGCTGGTGACGCCGACCAATGCCTCGCTCGGCTTCCTCGACCCGGCGCGGCTGTCGCGGCTGGATAGCCAGGGCCGGCCGATCTCGGGCGATGCACCGACCAAGGAAGTTCCACTGCACACCGCGCTCTACGACACCCGCGGTAGCGCACGCGCGATCGTGCACCTGCATTCGACGCATTCTGTCGCACTGTCGATGCTGCCCGAGATCGACCCGCGCGCCGCGCTGCCGCCGATGACGGCCTATTATCTGATGAAATGCGGCGCGACCGCGCTCGTGCCCTATTACCGCCCCGGCGATCCCGCAGTGGCGGATGCGATCAAGGGGCTGGCGGGGAAATATTCGTCCGTCCTGCTCGCCAATCACGGCCCGGTGGTCGCCGGCGACACGCTGGAGGCCGCGGTGTTCGCGACGGAGGAGCTGGAGGAGACGGCGAAGCTCTATCTGCTGCTGCGCGGGATGAACCCGAAATATCTGTCGCCGGAGCAGGTGACGGATCTGGTGAAGGTGTTCGGGGTGACGTTGCCGGAGCATGGGCACGAGCACGGACATTAACCGCATACTCTGCCATCATCCTGAGGTGCGAGCCTTGCGATGCAATGCATCGCAAGGTGAAGCCTCGAAGGATGGGCTACAGGTGCTTGCGGCCCATCCTTCGAGGCGCGCAAAGAGCGCGCCCCCCCAGGATGACGGCTGCGATTGCGGCGGCAGTCTAGCTAAAGCCCCAGATACGCCTTCCTCACATCGGGATTGCCCTTGATCTCGCTCGCCGCGCCCTGCATCAGCACGCGGCCGGTTTGCAGAATGTAGGCGCGGTCGGCGATCTCCAGGCACTCGGCCATGCGTTGCTCGACGATCAGGACGGTCATGCCGGCGTCGCGGATGCGCAATACTGCCTGGAAAATCTCGTCCACCAGCTTCGGCATGATGCCTTGCGAGGGCTCATCCAGCATCAGCAGCCGCGGGCGCGTCATCAGCGCGCGGCCGATGGCGAGCATCTGCTGCTCGCCGCCGGAGAGCGTTTCGGCGCGCTGCTCCAAACGTTCCTGAAGACGCGGAAACAGGTTGAAGACGAGGTCGAGCGGTCCCTCGCGGTCCGCCTCGCCGCGGTAGAGATAGCTGCCGAGGCGAAGGTTGTCGCGCACCGACAGGCGCGGGAACAAGCGGCGGTTCTCCGGCACATAGGCGATGCCGGTGGCCGTGATGTGGTGCTGCGCCATGCCGTCGAGGCGCTTGCCGTCGAACGTCACGGTGCCCGAACGCGGGCGTTCGGCGCCGGCGATGGACTTCAGCAGCGTCGACTTGCCCGCGCCGTTGGCGCCGGCGACGCAGACGATCTCGCCCTTCTCGACCTCGATCGAGACTGCGGAGATCGCGACCAGACCCTGATAGGCGGTCGTGACTTCATGCACTGACAGCATGACGATCTCCCAGATATGCGCTGATCACCTTGGGATCGCGAACGACGTCGGCAGGCTTGCCCTCGACCAGCACCTTGCCGAGGTCGAGCACGATGGCGCGGTCGACCAGCGGCATCACGATCTCCATGACGTGCTCGACCATCAGCACGGTGATGCCGGCATCGCGCACCTTGCGCACCAGCGCGACACCGGTCTGCGCCTCGGTCGGCGTGAGGCCGGTGAGGACTTCGTCGAGCAGCAGCAGCTTTGGTTCGGTCGCAAGCGCACGGGCGACTTCGAGGCGGCGCTTCTCGGCCGGCACGAGATCGCTCGCAAGCACGTCGGCGCGCGCGGCGAGGCCGGTGAATTCGAGCACCTCATGCGCCTTGCGCCGCGCCTCGCGCATCACGGTGTTGCGCACCAGCGCACCGACGATGACGTTGTCGATGACGGTCATGGTCTCGAAGCTCTTGACCACCTGAAAGGTGCGCCCGACGCCGCGCTGGCAGCGTTCGGCCGCCGGCATGTGGGTGACGTCCTCGCCGTCGAACCAGATCGAGCCCTGGGTCGGCGGCAGGACGCCGGCGATGAGATTGAACAATGTCGACTTGCCGGCACCGTTCGGGCCGATCAGGCCGACGATCTCGCCGCGGCCGACCGAGATCGACACGTCGCTGTTGGCGACGAGGCCGCCGAACCGCTGCCAGACGCCGCGGGTTTCAAGGAGCGCGGTCATCGCGTGGCTCCCTTTGCTTTTGAACGGGAGAACAGGCTCACCAGACCGCGCGGCAGGGCCAGCGAGATCGCAACGATCAGTGCGCCATAGACGATAAGGTCAACACCACGGCCGGAGCCGCCGATATAGGAGCGTGTCAGCTCCGTCATCGGGATCAGGATGGCAGCGCCGAGCACCGGCCCCCACAGGGTGCCGATGCCGCCGAGCACGGCCGGCAGCGCCATCAGCAGCGAGAACTGGAAGCCCATCACGCTCTCGGGATCGATATAGGCGAGGAACTGCGCATAGAAGCCGCCGCCGATGGCGACGAGGAAGGCGGACACGGCCGCCGCGCCCATCTTGGAATTGAACACGACGACGCCGAGGCTCTCGGCCGCTTCCGGATTGTCCTTCACGGCGCGCCACCAGAAGCCCCATTTGGAATCTTCGAGCCACCAGGTGACGAACCAGGCGAGGCTGCACAGCACCAGCGCGAAATAGAAGTAAGGCAGCTTGCTGCGCATGAACTGGAATTTCAGCCAGCTGTCGCCGCGCACCGGAATGGTGATGCCCATCGCAGCGCCCGCCCATTCCCAGTTCTGGAACAGGAGCAGCCCGATCTCGGCGATGACGATGGTCGCGATCACGAAGTAATGGCCGCGCAGACGGAAGAAGGGATAGCCGAGCCCCATTGCGATGACGGCCGCGATCACGCCGCCGGCGAGCATGCCGAACCAGGGCAATACGCCGAACTTGGTGAACAGCAGCTCGGTGGTATAGGCGCCGATGCCGAAATAGAGCGCGTGCCCCAGCGAGATCTGTCCGCAATAGCCGGACAGGATGTTCCAGCTCTGCGACAGCGCCGCGTACATCAGGGTCAGGATCAGGATGTTCTGGACGTAGACATCCTTGATGAACAGCGGTGCAAGGGCCGCGAGCGCGGCCAGCACCGCGGCGATGATCAGGTCGCGGCGGCGCCGCGTAGCAAAATTCTGGTCCATCACATCGATCCGAACAGGCCGCGCGGCCGGATGAAGACGACGAGCAGATAGACCGCGTAGATGCCGACCGATTTCAGCGAAGGCGGCAGCACCAGGGCGGTGGTCGCCTCGACGAGGCCGACGATGATGCCGCCGGCGAACGCGCCGAACACACTGCCGAAACCACCGAGCGCAACCGTGACATAGGCGATCAGCGCGAAGGAGGCGCCGACGTCCGGATAGATGTAGAAGAACACCGCCATGATCGCGCCGGCGAGACCGACCAGTGCGGCGCCCAGGCCCCAGCCCAGCGCGAACACGCGGTTCTTGTCGATGCCGACGAGTGCGACTGCACCGGGATCTTCGCGGGTGGCTTCGAGCGCGCGGCCGAAGTCAGTGCGGTTGATGAAGAAATAGAGGCCGGCGAAAGCCGCGATCGAGACCAGCGCGCCGATCAACTGCGGCTCCGGCAGGAAGATGCCGCCGATCGAGATCGTCTTGCCGCCGAGCCAGGACTGCGGAATGCTGCGATAGTCCGGCGTGAAGAAGAACTGCGCGAGCCCGCGCATCACGATGGCAAGGCCGAAGGTCGAGAAGATCTGCACCATGCCGGCGTTTGCCTTGGCGCGCATCGCGAAGCGTACAATCAAGAGGTAGACGACCGCCCCGAACACGAACAGGGCCGCGGCGACCAGCGGCGCCGACAGCAGGGGGTCGATGGCGAAGAACGCGAACAGGAAGAAGCTCACATACATCGCGATCATCAGGAACTCGCCATGGGCGAAGTTCACGACGTCCATCAGGCCGAAGATCAGCGCGAGGCCGACGGCGATCAGTCCGTAGAGCAGGCCCATGAGCAGGCCGCTCGCGAGACTCTGGATAATGGCTTGAGCTGTCAAAAGTCGTCCCCCACAATACGCCCTCATCCTGAGGAACGCGCCGCGGCGCGCGTCTCGAAGGATGGGCCCACCCTCGTCCTTCGAGACGCGAGCTACGCCCGCTCCTCAGGATGAGGGCGGGAGCCAAGTCTGAGCTCCCGCTCTCCGAAACGCTTACTTCATCGGCCAGATCGCTTCGGCGATCGCGGCCTGCGGCGGGAAGATGGTGACGAACTTGCCGCCGACATATTGCAGCAGCACCGGGTCGGCGTCGTTGTTCTGGCCCATCTCGTCGAACTTGACGCGCTTCCAGGGCATGATGGTCTGCTCGCCCGGGATGTCGGTGGCGGCCAGCGCATCGCGGATTTTCTCGCCGTCGGTCGACTTGGCGCGGCTGATGGCGTCAGCAAGGATGATCAGGCCCATGAACTGGCGCGAGGTGAGGTCGTTGAAATCCTTGCCCGACCGCGCCTTGAACATCTCGTTGATCTTGCCGACCATCGGGCGCTTCTGCGCGAGGTCGAGCGAGAAGGTGCCGCGCGAGATCACGCCTTCGAGCTTGTCGCCGACGGCGTCGTAGAGCGCCTTCTCGGAGAAGCCTGCGTCCTGCGCCACGATCGCGTTGGGCTTGTAGCCGAGCTCGGCCATGGTCTTGACCAGCAGGATGCCGTCGGTGGTGTAGCTCGAGGGCATCAGCACGTCGGCATTGGCGGTCTTGAGCTGCTGCACTTCGGCCGAGAGCGACGGCGAATTGGCGCGATACTTGATGTCGGTGACGATCTTGTAGGCGCGCTCGCCGGCGATCTTGGCCTGGGCGTTGCCCGAGTCGGTGCCGAAGATGGTATCCTCGTGGAACAGTGACAGCGTCTCGATCTTGGTGCCCTTCTTCTTCATCGCGTCGAAGAAGTCGAACATCGCGGCCGAGTACATCTCGTCATGCGGCGCGGCACGGAAGTAATATTTGAGACCGCGGCGATGCAGGCTCGGCGAGGAGTTGTCGGCGGAGACGAACGGGATCTGGTAACGCTCGCAGATCTGGCTGACGGTGACGGCGACCGCGCTCTGGTAGGTGCCGATGATGGCGGAGACCTTCTCCTGCGTGATCAGGCGCTCGGCCTCGGCGCGGCCCTTCTGCGGATCGGCCTGGTGGTCGGCGAACACGAGACGGACTTTTGCGCCGCCGAGGCCCGGCAGGCCTTCGCCCTTCGCCAGCGGCAGGTCGAAATCGGTGTCCTTGTTGATGACCTCGAGCGCGGTCTCATAGGCCTTCTGCGCATCGACGCCCTGCTGCGCGCTGCCGCCGGAGAACGGATAGATGACGCCGATCACGACTTCCGAGGTCTGGGCGCGTGCGGCGAGCGGCACCAGCGCTGCTGTGGCGGTGGCACCCAGCAACACGTCGCGGCGAGAGATCGTCATGGCAAAGTCCTCTGTTACGGAATTTCGGCTGATCGAATGAAGCGATTGATGGATGCGGTAAAGCCCGAAGAAGCAGCAAACGCTGCCCACTATATCACGGCCATGGTCCTGTTCTTGAGATCCGTCACCAGCATCAGGCCGGGCGAATGCGTGATCGCGAACGGCAGCCTGGCGGCGTTGATCACCGATTGCGGCGTGACGCCGCAGGCCCAGAACACCGGAATCTCGTCATCGGCGACCGGCACGGGATCGCCATAGTCGGGCTTGGCGATGTCCTTGATGCCGATCAGATGCGGATGGCCGAGATGCACGGGCGCGCCGTGCACGGCTGGATAGCGCGAGGTGATCTGCACGGCGCGGATCGCATCGGCCGGCTTGAACGGACGCATCGACACCACCATGGGGCCGGCGAACGGACCGGCCTCGCCGCAGGCGATGTTGGTGCGGTACATCGGCACGCGCACGTTCTGCTCGATGTGGCGGATCGGCATGCCCTCGTCGAGCAGCGCCTCCTCGAACGAGAACGAGCAGCCGAGCACGAAGGTCACGAGGTCGTCGCGCCAGTAGCCCCTCACGTCGGTCGGCTCGTCGACGACTTCGCCATCGCGCCAGACACGGTAGCGGGGAACGTCGGTGCGGATGTCGAGATCGGCGCCGAGTGCGGGGATATGCGGACTGCCGACGTCGGACATGCCGATGATCGGGCAGGGTTTCGGGTTGAGCTGGCAGAAGCGGTGAAAGGCGCTGGCGTATTCCGCCGGCAGGATCGCCAGATTGCCCTGGACGAAGCCGGGGGCGACCCCGGCGGTGGACCCCACCTCGCCGCCGCGATAGGCGAGCCGCGCCTGGCGGCTCGGGAGGGTGTCGGGTGTTTCAGTTTGCTGCGCTGCCACCAAAACAGTCATCTGATCGACCTGCCTATAAACTCGACAAAGACAGCCAACACCAAGCGTGCTATAAAGTCTAATCGTCCTTTCTAATCAATATCGATAAATCCAGTTTATCGATCGGGGAAATCCTTCCAATGCTGGACTTCAGATCGATCGAGACGTTCCTCTGGGTTGTGAAGCTCGGCAGCTTCCGCGGCGCTGCGGCCCGCCTCAACACGACCCAGCCGGCGATCTCCCAGCGCATCGCCCAGCTCGAGCGCGAGATGGGCGTGAAGCTGCTCAACCGCGACCATCGCGTGGCCTCGCCGACGCCGAGCGGCCGGCAGATGATGGTCTATGCGGAGAAGCTGATCGGTCTCCGCGCTCAGATGATGGCGGAGATCGGCGACCGCTCAGCGATGCGCGGCGTGATGCGGCTCGGCGTCGCCGAGACCATCGTGCACACCTGGCTGCCGCGCCTCGTGAAAAGCGTGAACCAGATCTATCCGAACCTGTCGCTCGAGATCGAGGTCGACATCACCCCGAACCTCACGGCACGCCTCCTCGCGCAGGAGATCGAGCTTGCTTTCGTGGTTGGGCCGCTGTCCGCCTCCGGCGTGCACAATCGCGTGCTCGCCGACTACCCGATCGGCTTTCTCGCAAGCCCCTCGCTCGGGCTCGGCAAGGGTCCGGTGACGCCGGCGGAGCTCGCACGGTTTCCGATCATCACCTTCCCACGCAAGACCAAGCCTTACGAGGTCGTGCGCGAGGTGTTCGACCGGCCGGAATTGCCGCCGATACGGCTGCATGCCTCTGCGTCGCTCGCGACCGTTATCCACATGGCGGTCGAGGGCCTCGGGATCGCCGTGATCCCCGACGCCATCGTCGAGAACGAGCTCGCCGACGGGCGGCTGCAACTGCTCGACACCGATCTCGAAATCACACCGCTGACGTTCACGGCGAGCTGGCTCGCCTCGCCCGACGTCGTGGCGGTGGAGCGTGTCGCCGAGCTTGCATGTCAGATTGCGCAGAGCAGCCTCGCGGTTGACGCGCCCGCGCTGGCGCGTCATTGAAACGGATGCCGGACAACCTTCAACGTCATTCCGGGATGGTGCGCAAGCACCAGACCCGGAATCTCAAGATTCCGGGTTCGCTCGTCGGGCCCCGGAATGACAACTGAGAGACTGACCGCATGAGCCGAGCCGCCACCAATCTGCAAATCGATTCCGCCCGCCTCTGGGGCTCCATCCACGAGACCGCGCAATTCGGCGGGACGGCCAAGGGCGGCGTGCGGCGGCTGACGCTGAGCGCCGAGGACAAGCAGGTGCGCGACTGGTTCCGCAAGGCCTGCGAGGATGCCGGTCTCGAGGTTCATGTCGATGCGCTCGGCTCACAGTTCGGCCTGCGCAAGGGACGTGACATGTCGAAGCCGCCCGTCGGCATCGGCTCGCATCTCGACACCCAGCCGACCGGCGGCAAATATGACGGCATCCTGGGAACGCTCGGCGCGCTGGAAGTGATCCGCACCCTGAACGACGCCGGCATCGAGACCGAGGCGCCCATCTGTGTGGTCAACTGGACCAACGAGGAAGGCTCGCGCTTCGCGCCCGCGATGATGGCGTCCGCGGCTTACGTCGGCGATTTCACCACCGACGACATCCTGTCACGCAAGGACGCCGAGGGCATCACCGTCGGCCAGGCGCTCGACGGCATCGGCTATCGCGGCGACAAGCCGGTCGGCTTCCAGAAGCTCGGCTGCTTCGTCGAGCTGCACATCGAGCAGGGCCCGATTTTGGAGGCCGAGGGCAAGACCATCGGCGTCGTCGATTCCGGCCAGGGCGTGCTCTGGTATGACGGCAAGATTTCCGGCTTCGAGAGCCATGCGGGATCGACCCCGATGCCGCTGCGGCGCGATGCGCTGGCCACGCTCTCCGAAATCGTGTTGGCGATGGAGGCGATTGCAAAGAAGCATGGGCCGAACGCGGTCGGCACCATCGGCGAGGCCGTGATCTCAAACCCCTCGCGCAACGTCATTCCCGGCGAGATCGCCTTCACCATGGATTGCCGCAGTGCCGATGGCGCGATCATGGACGCGCTCGATCACGATCTGCGCGCCGCGATTGCCGAGATTGCCGCCCGCCGCAAGGTCGAGGTCAAGATCGACCTGGTCTGGCGCAAGCCGCCGACGCATTTCGATCCCAAGCTGATCGCGGCGGTCGAGAACGCGGCGAAGACGCTCGGCTATTCCTCTCGCCGCATCACCTCCGGCGCCGGCCACGATGCCTGCAACCTCAACACCGTGATGCCGGCGGCGATGGTGTTCGTGCCCTGCAAGGACGGCATCAGCCACAACGAGCTTGAGGATGCCACGCAGCCCGACTGCGCCGCAGGCACCAACGTGCTGATGCACACCGTGCTGGCGATCGCCGGCGTCGCGGCCTGACCGGAGAGAGCCATGCGCGGAGTTTTCGTCGACGCCAACGAAGCCCTCGCCGTGATCATGGAGCGGCTGGAGAAACCGGGCGATCCCAAGGTGCGGATCAACAGGGATCCGGACATCAAGCCCGAGCAATACCCTGAAATCCTCGACGGCGCCGAGATCGCGATCGTCGACCACACCGCGCTGCCGACGGACGTCGCGAAGAAATGCACGGGGCTGAAGCACGTCGTGTTCCTCGGCACCGGCGCGCGCAGCTACATGAATCCGGAAGAGCTCGCCGAGCTCGGCATCTCCGTGCACCTGATCAAGGGCTATGGCGACACCGCCGTGGCTGAATCCGCGATCGCGCTGATGTGGGCCTCGGCCCGCGTCATCGCGATGATGGACCGCGAGATGCGCGTCGGCAACTGGCTGCGCGAAGACGGCATGCAGCTCACCGGCAAGACGCTCGGCCTTATCGGCTTCGGCGGCATCGCAGCAGAGGTCGCGCGCATTGCGTCCGGCAGCGGCATGAAGGTGATCGCCTGGAATCGCTCGCCGAAGAGCTCCCCGGGCGTCACGTTCACCGATCTCGACACGGTGCTGGCGACCAGCGACGTGGTGTCGCTGCACCTGCTGCTCAACGAAGAAACGCGCGGCATGATCACGCGCGAGAAGATCTTTGCGATGAAGCCCGGCGTCATCCTCATCAACACCGCGCGCGCCGCAGTCGTCGACGAGGTCGCCATGATCGACGCGCTGAAGTCGGGCCACATCCGTCACGCCGGCCTCGACGTCTTCAACGTCGAGCCCCTGCCCGGGGATCATCCGCTGACAAAACTGCCGAACGTGACACTGTCGGCGCATTCGGCGTTCCGCACGCCGGAGGCCAGCGAGAACCTGATTGAAGCGGCCTGGATTCACTGCCGCCGGATCGTGAAGGGATAAGAGCAACAACAAATGGCTGACTATCGCACCATCAAGGCCGAAGCGCTCACCAGCGTCGTCCGCGCCATCGTCAAGGCCGGCGGCTCCTCGGACCGCGAGGCCGAGCTCGTATCCACCAACCTCGTCGAGGCCAATCTTAGGGGACATGACTCGCACGGCGTCGGCATGATCCCGCGCTATGTCCAGAGCGTCACCAACGGCGGCCTCGCCGTGAACCAGCACGTCAAGATCGTGCTCGACACTGGCCCGCTCCTCACCCTCGACGGCCTCACCGGCTACGGCCAGGTGATCGGCCACGAAGCGATGGAGCTGGCAGCCGAGCGTGCCAAGAGCAACGGCGTATGTCTCGTCGGTCTTTCCAATGCGCACCACATTGGCCGCATCGGCCACTGGGCCGAGCAGTGCATCGACCACGGGCTTGTATCGATCCACTTCGTCAACGTGATCTCGCGCCCGATCGTGGCGCCCTGGGGCGGCAGCGATGCCCGCCACGGCACCAACCCGTTCTGCGTCGGCATCCCGCGCAGGGGCAAAGAGCCGATCGTGCTCGACTTCGCCACCAGCAGGATCGCGCAGGGAAAGACCCGCGTCGCCCACAACAAGGGCGTCGAACTGGAGCCCGGCACCATCATCGACAATGAAGGCAAGCCCACGGTCAATCCGCGCTACACCGTGATCCCGCCGTACGGCGCTATTCTGCCGTTCGGCGAGCACAAGGGTTCGGGGCTCGCGCTCGTGTGCGAAATCCTCGGCGGCGCGCTCTCCGGCGGACAGGTGGTCAAGGGCCCGTCCGACGGCAAGTACAACGTCCTCAACGGCATGCTCTCGATCATCATCGACCCGGGCAAGCTCGGCACCGGCGAAAACCTCGCACGCGAAGTCGAAAGCTTCGTCGCCTGGCACACCGGCTCACCGCCTGGCCCCGGCGTCGACAAGGTCAAGATCGCCGGCGAGCCCGAGCGCGAGACCAAGAAGAAGTGCCTCGCCGACGGCATTCCGGTCGATCCGACCACCTGGCAGGAGATTCTCGCGGCCGGGCAGAAGTTCGGGCTGGATCAGGCCGCGATCGAGAAGATCGCGGGGTAGGAAACCGCAACTGCTGTCGTCCCGGATCAGCGCAGCGAAGCGCACATCCGGGGCCTATAACCACAGAAGGTGGTTTGGCGAAGACTCGTAGTCACCAACGTCGCGCCGCAACTACTCCCTGGGGTAATGGGTCCCGGCTTTCGCCGGGACGACGCCTCGGTTAGCAGCTCTGCTTAATCCACCATATCCGCGACCGCCTTGCCGCAGGCCGTCGTGTCGGCATTGCCGCCGAGATCCCTGGTGCGCAGCGTGCGCTCGGCGAGCGTGCGCTCGATCGCTTCCACGATCGATCGGCCGGCTTCCTTCTCGCCGAGATGCTCGAACATCATCGCACCGGACCAGATTGCGCCGATCGGGTTGGCGATGCCCTGGCCCGCGATGTCGGGCGCCGAGCCGTGCACCGGTTCGAACACCGAGGGGAAATCGCCCTCGGGATTGATGTTACCTGATGGCGCGATGCCGATGGTACCGGTGCAGGCCGGGCCGAGATCGGAGAGGATGTCACCGAACAGATTCGAGCCGACCACGACGTCGAACCAATCAGGGTGCAGCACGAAGTTCGCGGTGAGGATGTCGATGTGGTACTTGTCCCACTTCACGCCCGGGAATTTCTTGGCCATCGCCTCCACGCGCTCGTCCCAATAGGGCATGGTGATGGAGATGCCGTTCGACTTGGTCGCCGAGGTCAGGTGCTTCTTCGGCCGCGATTGCGCGAGCTCGAAGGCGAACTTCAGGATGCGGTCGACGCCGGTGCGGGTCATCACCGTCTGCTGGGTGACGAATTCACGGTCGGTGTCCGGGAACATGCGGCCGCCGACGGAGGAATATTCACCCTCGGTGTTCTCGCGGACCACCCAGAAATCGATGTCGCCGGGCTTGCGGTTGGCGAGCGGCGACGGCACGCCGGGCATCAGCCGTACCGGCCGCAGGTTCACGTACTGGTCGAACTCGCGGCGGAATTTGATCAGCGAGCCCCACAGCGAAACATGATCCGGAATCTTGGCCGGCCAGCCGACCGCGCCGAAATAGATCGCGTCGTGCTTGCCGATCTTCTCCTTCCAGTCGTCCGGCATCATCTGGCCGTGCTTCTCGTAATAGTCCCATGACGAGAAGTCGAAATGGTCGAAATGCAGGGACACGCCGTGTTTCTTGGCGGCCGCCTCCAAAACGCGCAGGCCCTCCGGCATCACTTCCTTGCCGATGCCGTCGCCGGGGATGACCGCGATCCGGTATTGTTTCTTGCTCATCGAGAACGTCCTTGGTTGGTCCGGCAGCCGCCGTCTTTTGATCGCCCTGCAATGAACCAAAGTCGCGGGCAGCGCAACGCTGCACTGCAATGTTGACCGTGGCACGGCCGACCGCCTACTGATTTCATCGTGTTCCCATCTTGCGAGTAACCCCCATGGATCTGCATCTGCGTGGCAAGCGTGTCCTGATCACGGGCGCGTCCAAGGGCATCGGCGCCGCCGCCGCCGAGGCGTTCGCCGAGGAAGGCGCGCATCTCCTGCTCGCCGCGCGCAGCGGCGATCAGCTCAAGGCACTGGCGGACCGCTTGCGGTCTGCGCACCAGATCGACGCCGCGACGAGCATCGTCGACCTGCGCAAGACCGAAGACATCGCACGGCTGGCCACAGAAGCCGCCGACATCGACATCCTCGTCAACAATGCCGGCGACATCCCCGGCGGCTCGATCGACAAGATCGACGAGGCGACCTGGCGCCACGCCTGGGAATTGAAAGTGTTCGGCTACATCAACCTCACGCGGCAGATCTACGCGCAGATGAAGGCGAAGGGCGGCGGGGTCATCGTCAACGACATCGGTGCGGCCGGCGAAAAGTTCGACGCGAACTACATCTGCGGCAGCGCCGGGAATGCCGCGCTGATGGCGTTCACCCGCGCGCTCGGCGGCAAGAGCCTCGCCGACAACATCCGCGTGGTCGGCATCAATCCCGGTCCTGTGGGCACCGACCGCCACGTCACGCTGCTCAAGACGCGGGCCAAGCACCAGTTCGGCGACGAGAGCCGTTACAAGGAATTCCAGAAGAGCCTGCCGCTGGGCCGTCCCGCACATGCGCGCGAGATCGGCGATCTCATGGCGTTCCTGGCGTCGGATCGCGCCGGCTATACGTCCGGGGTCATCTATACGGTGGATGGCGGCATCAGTGCCGGGTGGGGTTAGTTTCTCCAAGGTAATTTAGCCACCGTCGTTCCGGGGCGATGCAAAGCACCGAACCCGGAACCTCGAGATTCCGGGTTCGCCCTTCGGGCGCCCCGGAATGACAATCAAGAGATAGGAGTAAAATAGTTGTCTCAAGACCTGATCCGCGAAACCGCCCGCACCGTCGTCGACAAGTTGCGTTCCGGCGACGTCTCGCCGCTCGAACTGCTGGATGCGCTGGAGAAGCGCGTCGCCGAGGTCGACGGCAAGGTCAACGCGCTGCCGACGCTGTGCTTCGACCGCGCGCGGGCCAATGCGAAGGCGCTGATGCAGAAGCCGGCCGGTGCGCGCGGGCTGCTCGCTGGCCTGCCGGTGCCGATCAAGGACCTGACCGACGTCGCCGGCGTGCTGAACACGCAGGGTTCGCCGATCTTCAAGGACAACATCCCCGCGAAGTCCGACCTCATGGTCGAGAACCTCGAAACCAACGGCGCAGTCGTCTACGCCAAGTCCAACACGCCGGAATTCGGCGCCGGCGCCAACACCTTCAACGAGGTGTTCGGCGCAACTCTCAATCCCTGGGATACGTCCAAGTCGGCAGCGGGCTCTTCAGGCGGCGCGGCGGTGGCGCTTGCGACCGGCATGGCCTGGCTCGCCCAGGGCTCCGACATGGGTGGCAGCCTGCGCAGCCCGGCGGCGTTCTGCGGCGTCGTCGGAATGCGGCCGAGCATCGGCCGCGTCGCCCATACCCCCAAATCGGCGATCGATCGCAATCTCGGCGTGGTGGGCCCGATGGCACGCAACGTCGAGGATCTCGCCCTGCTGCTGGATGCCATGAGCGGCGACTATGCGGACGATCCGCTGTCGCTACCTGCGCCTACGACGTCGTTCCTGTCGACGACACAGGCGGGCAAGAAGCCGAAGCGCATTGCCTATTCACCCGATCTCGGTATCACGCCCGTCGATCCTGAGGTGAAAGCCATCACACGCAAGGCCGCTGAACGCTTTGCCGAGGCCGGCGCCATCGTCGAGGAGGCCCATCCCGACTGGCGCGAGGCGCATGAATGCTTCCACGTGCTGCGCGCGTTCGATTTCGCCATCACCAAGGCCAATCTGCTGCGCACCAAGCGCGACCTGCTCAAGCCCGAGGTGATCTGGAACATCGAGGAAGGCCTCAAGCTCACCGTCGAGCAGCTCGCGCGCGCCGAGGCGCAACGCGTCGGCATGACTGCACGCGCGGTGGAGTTCTTCAAGACCTACGATCTCCTGCTGGTGCCGACGACGATCGTGCCGCCCTTTCCGATCGAAGACCGCTATGTCGCCGAATGCGCGGGCAAGAGGTTCGACAACTACGTCGAGTGGCTCGGCATCGTCTACGCCATCACGCTAGCGTGCTGCCCGTCGCTGTCGCTGCCCTGCGGCTTCACGGCGTCAGGCCTGCCGGTCGGCGTCCAGGTGGTGGGAGCCCCCCGCGCTGATGCACAAGTGCTCGCGGGAGCGAAGGTTCTGGAGGATATTCTGGGCCTGCGCGGCACGACGCCGATTGATCCGAAGGTGAAGAAGTAGCACGATCTACAACGCGTACTCGGTAGTTCCCCTCTCCCCTCGTGGGAGAGGGTGGCTCGCCGCAAAGCGGCGAGACGGGAGGGTATCTCTCCGCGAGCGACTCCCTCACCGTCCGAACTCGAGGATAGAACCCCTCATCCGGCGCTTCGCGCCACCTTCTCCCACAAGGGGAGAAGGAAGATCACCTCACCGTCCGCTTGCCGCCTCCAGGCCGCGGCTATAGCGCGACATCGCAAAGCAGAACACAAAATAGATCGCGGCGACGAAGATGTAGACTTCGACCGAGAACTGCTGCCAGGCCGGATCGATGATCGCCGTCTTGGCCGTCGTGAGCAGGTCGAAGATGCCGATGATGAGGACGAGGCTGGTGTCCTTGAAGAAGGCAATGAAGGTGTTGACCAGCGGCGGGATGACGTGGCGGATCGCCTGCGGCAGGACGATCAGCCGGTGCTTGCGCCAATAGGACAGCCCCAGCCCCTCGGCGGCCTCGTATTGTCCGCGCGGCACGGCCTGAAGGCCGCCGCGAATGACTTCGGCAAGGTAAGCGCCCGCAAACAGGATGATCGCGATCTGCGCACGCAGCAGCTTGTCGATGTTGAAGCCGCTGGGCATGAACAGCGGAAACATCACGCTCGCCATGAACAGCAGGCTGACCAACGGCACGCCGCGGATCAGCTCGACATAGAGCACGCTGAGCGAGCGGATCGCCGGCAGCTTTGAGCGCCGGCCGAGCGCGACGAGGATACCGAGCGGGAAGCCGAAGGCGAGACCGAAGGTCGCCAGGATCAGCGTCACCGGCAGTCCGCCCCAGCGGTCCTGCGACACGAAGGACAGGCCGAACACGCCTCCCCACATCAGCACGCTGATCAGCGCCAGCACACCGATCCAGAGATAGACCAGCTCGCGCCGCCAGAAAGCACGGCGGCTGGAGAGATAGAACAGCGCGATGAACAGCACCACCGACAGCGCCGGCCGCCATTGCTCGTCGAACGGATAGGTGCCGAACAGGATGAACCGATATTTCTCGGGGATGATCGCCCAGCAGGCGCCGAAGCCGCGGACGGCACGGCACGCGCTGGAATCGTTCGCGGGCGTCAGCCACACTGCATTCGCGATGCCCCACTGCACGAAGCTGAAGATGCCCTTGGCGAGGATCGCCAGCAGCACGACCGACAGAATGCCGTTGGGGATCGACGAGAACAAATTGGTGCGCAGCCAGCGCAGCACCGGATTTCCCATCTGCGGGCGGCGCGCGGCGCGCGGTGCATCCGGACTATCGGTGATCGCCGTCATGCTCAGCGCTCCACCAGCGCGATACGCGCGTTGTACCAGTTCATGAAGAAGCTGATGCCGAGGCTGATGGTCAAGAACACCGCCATGATCAGCGCGATCGCCTCGATCGCCTGCCCGGTCTGGTTCAGCGTGGTGTTGGCGACCGAGACCACGTCCTGGTAGCCGATCGCGACCGCGAGCGAGGAGTTCTTGGTCAGGTTGAGGTATTGGCTCGTCATCGGCGGCACGATGACGCGGAGCGCCTGCGGCAGGATGATCTGCCGCAGCATGAAGCTGCGGCGCAGGCCGAGCGCGTTGGCGGCATCCCACTGCCCGCGCGGCACCGACTGGATGCCGCTGCGCACGATCTCGGCGATGAAGGCCGAGGTGTAGGTGACGAGCGCGATCAGGAGCGCAAAATATTCCGGCGCCAGCGTCAACCCGCCGACGAAGTTGAAGCCGCGCAGCTCGGGCCATTCGATCGCCCAGGGCACACCTAGCAGCACCGACACTGCCGCCGGCAGCATGACGATCAGGCCGAGCGCAAACGGCCATGCCGACCGCGGCTTGCCGTCCCGCATCTGCTGCGCGATCTGCCATCGTCTGAAAACATAGAACACGGCACAGCCCAGCGCGGCGGTGCCGAGCACCCAGAGTTGCGGCGCCCCGATCGGGATCGCCGGCAGGATCAGGCCGCGATTGGAGAGGAACACTCCCTCGAGCGGCCGGAACGCCGCGCGCGCGGCCGGCAGCCCCTGCATCAGCACGTACCAGAACAGGAGCTGAAGCAGCAGCGGGATGTCGCGGAGCGTCTCGACATAGACGGCGGCGAGCCGCGACAGCAGCCAGTTGGCCGACAGCCGCGAGATCCCGATCAGCGTGCCCAGGATGGTCGCAAGCACGATGCCGATCACCGCAACGCGCAGAGTGTTGGCGATCCCGACGACGAAGGCCCAGAGGTAGGTGTCGCGCGGACTATAGGCGAGCAGGCTGTCGGCGATCGGCATGCCCGCTTCGCGGCCGAGAAAGGCAAAGCCCGTGGTGATCCGGCGAGCGGAGAGATTGGTGACGGTGTTGGACCAGAGGAAGGCGATCACCCCGACCGCGATCCCGACCACCAGGACCTGCCAGAACAGGCCTTTCAGCTCCCGTTGTCCGAAGGCGCCGAACAAGCGGCGGCGCGGCGGCGGTCTCGGACCATCTGATGTCACAGCGCAAAAATCCTTCTCAAAAGCAACGATTTCCGGCGGCGCACGTCAACTGTTGCACCAAAAGCCAATTCATGCAACAAATGTTTCATGGCCGAGCCCGCGAAATCCTCGCCGTTGAGCGAACTGCGCATTGCATTGCCATCGCTCCCGATGCGCTTGCAGGAGGTCGGACGCTTCGTCGCCGCCAATGATTACGACGCCACCACCCGCTCGATGCGCGATCTCGCGGCCGTTGCCGGCGCCGATCCCGCCGCGTTCACGCGGCTTGCAAAAGCCATCGGCTATTCCGGCTGGGACGCGTTGCGCGCGGCGCTGACCGAGGCGCGGCGGCCGTCGCAGACCTCGCCCTTCTCCGGCCGCGCCAAGAGCCGGCACCATGGTCCGCACGCCGACGTCGCGCTCGTTACCGGCAAGCTCGAGGCCGAGGCCGCCGGCCTTCCGCGCATTCCGGCGCAGCCGATTGCAGAGGCGGCCCGCGCGCTGCACGACACCAGGCGAATCTGGATCGCGGGCTATCGCAGCTGCCGCAGCGTCGCGGAACTCTTGAACTACGAGCTGCGGCTGTTCCGCCCCGAACAGGTGCAACTCGTCGGCGCGTCCGGTCCTGACGATCTCGATCTCGGCGCCTTCCGCCCCGGCGAGGCCGTCATCGTCATCGGCTTCCTGCCCTACACGCACGCAAGCGTCCGGGTCGCGCAGGCCGCCTATCGTGCCGGCGCGACGCTGATTGCGATCGCCGATAGCGTATCAGCACCGATGGCCGAGGGCGCCGACCATGTGCTGCTGTTCGAGGCAGCCTCTTCCCCGGGCTTTTTCCCAAGCCTCACCGGCGCGATCGCGATTGCACAGTCGCTTGCCGCGGTGACGTTCTCGCTCGGCGGCATCGCCGCGAAGAAGCGTCTGGAGAATACCGAGGCGCGGCTTGCCGCAGCTACCACCTACGTCTCGGAGAAAGGTTGATCCATGAGCACTCGCACCAGCCGCGTGCTGCACCGCTCGCTACGCGAAACGCCGCCCAAGGCGATCGGCGGCGAAGGCGTCTATCTCTTCGCCGAGGACGGACGGCGCGTCATCGACGCCTCCGGCGGCGCCGCGGTCTCCTGTCTCGGCCACCAGCATCCGCGTGTGATCGCGGCGATGGCGAAGCAGGCGTCGACGCTCGCCTATGCGCACACCGCCTTCTTTTCGTCCGAGCCGGCAGAAGCACTGGCGGAGACGCTGGTCGGGCACGAGCCCGGCGGTCTCGCCTACGCCTATTTCGTCAGCGGCGGATCGGAGGCGATCGAGGCCAGCATCAAGCTCGCGCGGCAATATTTCATCGAGCGCGGCGAGCCGCAGCGACAGCATTTCATCGCGCGGCGGCAGAGCTATCACGGCAATACGCTCGGCGCGCTCGCCGCCGGCGGCAATGCCTGGCGCCGGGCGCCCTATGCGCCGCTGCTGTCAGCCGCCTTCAGCCATGTGACTCCCGCCTTTGCTTATCATGAGAAGCACGACGGCGAGTCGGATGCGCAGTTCGTAGCGCGGCTCGCAGCCGAGCTCGAAGCTGAATTTCAACGGCTCGGTCCCAACACCGTTGCGGCGTTCCTCGCCGAACCCGTCGTCGGCGCCACCGCCGGCGCGGTGACGGCGCCGGACGGTTACTTCAGGGCCGTGCGCGAAATCTGCGACCGGCACGGTGCGCTGCTCATCCTGGATGAAGTCATGTGTGGCATGGGCCGCACCGGCACCACGCACGCCTGGGAGCAGGAAGGTGTCGCGCCCGATATCCAGGCCATCGCGAAAGGACTCGGCGGCGGTTACCAGCCGATCGGCGCGATGCTCGCGAGCGGCAGGATCATCGACACCATCCGGTCAGGCTCGGGCGCCTTCCAGCATGGCCATACCTATCTGGCGCACCCCCTCGCCTGCGCGGCCGCGCTCGCGGTGCAGGATGTGATCCGCGAGGACGGCCTACTCGATCGCGTCAAGGAGCGTGGCAAGCAGCTCGAGCAGCGACTGACCGAGCGCTTCGGCAATCACCGCCATGTCGGCGATATCAGGGGGCGCGGCCTATTCTGGGCGATCGAGCTCGTCGCCGATCGCGCCAGCCGCACCTCGTTCGATCCGGCGCTCAAGCTCAACCAGAAGATCAAGGCGGAGGCCTTCGCCAACGGCCTCGGCTGCTATCCCGGCGGCGGCACCGTGGACGGCGTCCGCGGCGACCACGTGCTGCTGGCACCGCCCTATATCGCATCAGTCGCCGAGATCGACCTGATCGTCGACAAGCTCGGCACCGCCGTCGACAACGTGTTGCGTAGTGTCAATCATTGAGGGGAGAGTAGCATGATGAGGAAAGTAGTTATCGCAGCCGGCGTGCTCGCAGCATCGGCGGTGGCCGCGCAGGCGGCGACGCTCGACACGGTAAAGAGCCGCGGCACGCTGGTGTGCGGCGTCAGCGCAGGTTTTGCCGGCTTCTCGGCGCCGGACTCGCAAGGCAATTACAAGGGCCTCGACGTCGACTATTGCCGCGCGCTTGCGGCCGGCGTGCTGGGCGATGCCAGCAAGGTGCGTTACGTCTCCCTGACAGCGCAGAATCGCTTCACCGCGCTGCAATCGGGCGAGATCGACGTGCTCTACCGCAACTCGACGCAGACCTATTTGCGCGGCGTGACACTGGGCCTGCGCCAGGGCCCGATCAACTTCTACGACGGCCAGGGCTTTGTCGTGAAGAAGGACCTTGGCGTAAAGGACATCAAGGACCTCAAGGGCGCCACGGTCTGCGTCGCGCAGGGTACCACGCACGAGGTTACGCTCGGCGATTACGGCCGCGCCAACGGCATCGACTGGAAGCCGCTGGTGTTCGACCGCGTCGACACCATGTACCAGACCTTCTTCGGCGGCCGCTGCGATGCCATGACCCAGGATGCGTCCGCGCTTGCCGGCGCGGTGACGACCGCAGCGCCCAACCCGGCCGACTACGTCGTGCTGCCGCAGACCATCAGCAAGGAGCCGCTCGGGCCCTTCACCCGCAACGGTGACGAGGTCTGGAGCGACATCATCACCTGGCTGCATTACGGGCTGATCGAGGCCGAAGAGCTCGGCGTCACCCAGGCCAATGTCGATGAGATGGCGAAATCGCAGACGCCGGCGATCCAGCGGCTGCTGGGGGCCTCCGGCGATCTCGGCTCGCGGCTCGGGCTCGACAACAAATGGCTGGTCACGGCGATCAAGGCCACCGGCAATTACGGCGAGATCTATGAGCGCAATGTCGGCAAGGCGAGCCCGCTCAAGCTCGATCGCGGCCTCAACGGCCTCTGGAGCAAGGGCGGCCTGATGTACGCCGTGCCGTTCAAGTAAGGAATTCTCTCTCTCCCCCGTTTAGGGGGAGAGGGAGAAGAGAAATCCCATGCGCATCGCCCTGATCCACGCCCTGAAGCATTCCATTGCCCCGATCGAGGCGGCATTCGCGACAGCGTGGCCCGAGGCGCGACTGATGAACCTGCTCGACGACAGCCTGTCTGCGGATCTCGCGCGCGACGGCCAGCTCACCGACGCCATGACCGAGCGTTTCCTCGCGCTCGGCGACTACGCGGGGGCAACGGGGGCAAACGCGATCCTCTTCACCTGTTCGGCCTTCGGCCCCTGTATCGAGGCGGTGGCGCGCGCCCATGCGCCGATGCCAGTGCTGAAGCCGAACGAAGCGATGATCGAGCGCGCGGTGACGATGGGCAAGCGGATCGGCCTGCTCTCGACCTTCCCGCCGACGCTGGTCTCGATGCCGCCGGAATTCCCCGCTTCGGTCCAGATCGTGCCGAAACTCGCCGAGGGCGCACTGGCGGCGCTCGATCGGGGCGACCGCACCACGCACGATCGGCTGATCGTGGAAGCTTCGCGCGACTTACGCGATTGCGACGTCATTGCGCTCGCGCAGTTCAGCATCGCGGCGACGGCGCCTCTGGTGGCGGAGGCCACCGGCCGCCCGGTCGTGACGACACCGGACAGCGCGATCGAGAAGCTGATGAGGCTGCTGAAAGCCAGCGCTTAGGCGCCCGCCTTCGTCCGGCGCCGTGCATTCTTGATTGCCAGTGCGAGCGCGGCCTTGGTTTCGCTCACAAAATCCTCGACCAACTCCTCGCGCGTCGCATGCGCGGGTTCGCCGGTGAACAGGCCCTGCTCGGCCAGCATCACCACGCCATGCACCGCCGCCCAGATCTTCAGCGCTTGCCGTTCGCGCAAATAACCGACCGCCGGCGATTCCAGGGCTTCGATCACGAGCCCAAGCGTCTCGCGCGTCGCCTCGTGCAGCTCGCTGCCCTTGGCCGCGCATGAGACGGTGCGCGAAGCGAACATCAGGCGGTAGATGCCGTTGCGGCGCAGGCCGAAATCGAGCGTCGCCTGCGCCAGCCTCGACAATTTCGATTGCCTGGACGGCTTTGCCATCGCCTCGCGCAGGATCGCGCTGAGCTGCCGGAACGCCTCCGCCGTCACTGCCGCCAGCAGCGCCTCGCGGTCGGCGAAGTGCCGATAGGGCGCCGGCTGCGAGACGCCGAGTTGCTTTGCCAGCGCCTTGATGCTGATCGCCTCGGCGCCGCCCTGCTCTGCCTCGCGCAACGCGGCCTTGATCAGGGCGTCACGGAGATCGCCATGGTGGTAGGTATTCTCGGGCTTGCGAGCGAGTTGTGAACGCATGTTACGGCAAAGCCTATAAGTTTGCGCTTGACAGGGGAAGCTCGCCGCGAATGTAATAGCATATAACTTAGACCGAGCGGCAAATGCCGCCGATAAAATTGACATGAGGAACGCGGGCCGCCTTTCGCGCGCACGCAAGCGACCAGGGAAGCCGCAATGGCAGAGCGACTGAAGGTTCACGTCGATCCCGACAAATGCCAGGGCCACGCGCGCTGCAAGGCGCTGGCGCCGGAGCTGTTCGAGCTCGACGAATACGGCAACGCGCATGAAGCCGGCGATGGAACTGTCCCGCCGGGACTCGAAGACAAGGCGTGGCTTGCCAAATCCAACTGCCCGGAAATCGCAATCGATGTGATCGAGGAGTAGCGCGGGCGTCCTGTGCGCCCGCGCGCGCGATTCCAGCGACCACCAGCCCGAGGATTCCCCCGACATGTCCGACGTCAGCGAGCCCGTCGCCCATCCGCCTGTCACCGACTGGGTCAACGATTTCGACCACACCGATCCGCAATGGACGGACGATCCGTTTCCGATCTGGGATGAGCTGCGCGCCGCAAGCCCGGTCGTGCACACCGAGCGATTCCTCGGCTGCTACATGCCGACGACCTACGAGGCGGTGCGCGAGATCGCCAACGACACCGAGCATTTCTCCTCGCGCCGCATCATCGTCCGCGACGTGCGGCCGGAGATTGCCAGGAACGCGGCCCCGCCGATCACCTCCGATCCTCCCGTGCACAAGCCGGCCAAGCAGTTGCTGCTGCCGCCCTTCACCCCGGACGCGATGAAGAAGCTCGAGCCGCGGGTCCGTGCCATCTGCAACGAGCTGATCGACGGCTTCATCTCCGACGGCAAGGTCGATGCCGCAGCGCACTACAGCAAATACATCCCGGTTCGGGCCATCGCCCATATGCTCGGCATTCCCGAGAGCGACAGCGACCTCTTCGTGAACTGGATCCACATGATCCTGGAGCTCGGCATCAAGGACGAGACCATGCTGCTCCAGGCCGTGCAGGAGATGAGCGCCTATTTCAGGACGCATATCGAGGAGCGCAGATCGAGGCCGACCGACGATCTCATCTCCTATCTGATGAACGCCAAGGACAAGGAAGGTCAGCCGCTGGAAGAGTCCCACGTGCTGGGCTCACTCCGCCTGCTCCTGATCGCCGGCATCGACACCACCTGGAGCGCGATCGGCTCCTCGCTCTGGCATCTCGCCAGAACGCCGGCCGACCGCGAGCGGCTGATCGCCGAGCCTGGTCTGATCCCGATCGCCGTGGAGGAGCTGCTGCGGGCCTATTCGCCGGTGACCATGGCGCGCGAGGTGGTCAAGGAGACCACGATCTCGGGCTGCCCGGTCAAGGCGGGCAACATGGTGCTGCTGTCCTTCCCGGCCGCCAATCGCGATCCAAAAATGTTTCCGGACGCTGACAAAGTCGTGATCGATCGTCGGGAGAACCGCCACGCCGCGTTCGGTCTCGGTATCCATCGCTGCGTCGGTTCCAACCTTGCGCGGATGGAGATGCAGGTTGCGCTGGAGGAATGGCTGAAGCGGATCCCGGATTTTCGCCTCGATCCGGCAGGCACCGTGACCTGGTCGCAGGGCACGGTGAGAGGCCCCCGGCAGTTGCCATTTCTGCTCGGAAAGGCGATGTAGGCCTCTCCAAACAGGGATAGAGAGAGGCCGGACGTGACAGACCAAGTAATCAAACCGGCCTCCGAGCATTTTGACGTCGCCGACGCCGAGCGGCGGATCAAGGCGATCTTCATCGGCTCGATCGGCAATCTCGTCGAATGGTACGATTTCTACGCCTATACGGCGTTCGCGCTCTATTTCGCCCCGGCCTTCTTCCCCGGCAACGACCCGGTCGTGCAGCAATTGAACGTCGCCGTCGTATTCGCGGCGACCTTCCTGATGCGTCCCCTCGGCGGCTGGTTCTTCGGCTACCTTGCCGACCATTTCGGCCGCCGTATCTCGCTGACGCTGTCCGTCGTCTTCATGTGCTTCGGCTCGCTGATCATCGCGGTGACGCCGACCTATGCCACGATCGGGTTCGCCGCGCCGGCGATCCTGGCGCTCGCCCGCGTGATCGAGGGCCTCAGCCTCGGCGGCGAATATGGCGCCAGCGCCACCTATCTCAGCGAGGTCGCCGATCCCAAGCACCGCGGCTTCTATTCCAGCTTCCAATACGTCACCCTGATCGGCGGTCAGCTCACCGCAATCATCGTGCTGCTGCTCCTGCAAAAGGTCTTCCTGACGCCCGACGAGCTGAAGGCCTGGGGCTGGCGCATCCCGTTTGCGATCGGCGCGGCGCTCGCGATTTTTGCCGCGGTGATGCGGCGCAATCTGCACGAGACTGAGGCCTTCGAGGAAGCCAAAAAGGTGGTGAAGCCGACCGGTTCGATCACCAATTTACTGCGCTACCCACGCGAGCTGCTCCTGGTGGTGGGTCTCACCGCCGGCGGTACCGCCGCGTTCTACACCTTCACCACCTACATGCAGACCTTCGTCAAGCTCTCGGTCGGGCTCACCGAAGACCAGACCACCTTCGTGATCTTCGGCACGCTGATCTTCGCGACCATCCTGCAGCCGATCTACGGTGCGATCTCCGACAAGATCGGCCGCAAGCCGCTGCTGATCTTCTTCGGTGTCGCCGGTACGCTGGCGACCGTGCCGCTGCTGATGACACTGAAGGAGACGAAGTCGCCCTTCATGGCCTTCATCCTGATCTGCTGTGCCTGGCTGTTCGTCGCCGGCTACACCTCGATCAACGCCGTGGTGAAGGCCGAGCTGTTCCCGACCAATGTCCGCGCGCTCGGCGTCGGCCTGCCCTATGCGATCACGGTCTCGATTTTCGGCGGCACGGCACCCGCGATCGCGCTCTACTTCAAGAGCATCGGGCACGAGGAATGGTTCTACTTCTACCTCAGCGGCGTCATCTGCCTGTCGCTGATCATCTATTCCACCATGCGCGACACCAAGCACGCCTCCGCAATGCATCGCCACGAGTAAGCTGATGGCCGACGACAACGAGCCGCCCGACAGCAAGCTGACGCGCACCAAGGAGAAATGGGCGCGCGAGGGCCGCTTCCTCACGGGCAAGATCACGCGTCCGGAAGATCAAAGGCTACCGCCGGGCCAGCACCTCACGAAAGACTGGCCGGTGCTCGACCTCGGAGTCGTGCCACCGGTCTCACGTGATCGCTGGCGGCTCGACGTCTACGGCGCGATCGAACATCCCGTGTTCTGGACCTTCGCCGAGTTCACTGCGCAGAAGCAGGTCCAGTTCACCTCCGACATCCACTGCGTGACGACCTGGTCGCGCTACGACAACCTTTGGGAAGGCCTCGCCACGCACGAGCTGCTCGCGGCCTGCCAGCCGCGCGAGGATGCACGCTTCGTCGTCCTGCATTCCTATGACGGCTACACCACCAACCTCGCGCTGGAAGACTTCGCCGCCGAGGACGCCCTGCTCGCCCATAGCTGGTCCGGCCAGCCGCTGACGGAGGAGCACGGCGGCCCGGTGCGGCTGGTCGTGCCGCATCTCTATTTCTGGAAGAGCGCCAAATGGCTCCAGGCGATCGAATTCCAGACCGAGGACGCACCGGGTTTCTGGGAAGTCCGCGGCTATCATAACCGCGGCGATCCCTGGGCCGAGCAGCGCTATTCAGGCGATTAAGTCCAACCAAGAGACGGGGGAAGGCCATGCCGACGGAACGCTTTCAATTCACCGGCGAAGGCGGCCATCAGCTCGCGGCCGCGCTGGAGCTGCCGGACGGCGAGCCCGCGGCTTTCGCGTTGTTCGCACACTGCTTCACCTGCGGCAAGGACACGCTGGCGGCCAAGCGCATCTCGGTCGCGCTCGCCGCCAAGGGCATCGCGGTGCTGCGTTTCGACTTCACCGGGCTCGGCTCCAGCGAGGGTGATTTCGCCAATTCGACGTTCTCCTCGAACGTCGCCGACCTCGTGCGCGCGGCCGATCATCTGCGTTCGACGCGCAAGGCACCCTCGATCCTGATCGGCCATAGCCTCGGCGGCGCTGCGATTCTGGCCGCGGCCAGCAAAGTTCCCGAGGCGAAAGCGGTGGTGACCATTGCAGCGCCATCTGACCCCACCCACGTCACCGGCCTGTTCAGGGAACATGTTGACGCGATCCGCGCACAGGGCGAGGTCGAAGTGTCGCTTGCCGGGCGTCCATTCCGTATCAAGCGCGAATTCCTCGAAGACATCGCCGAGCATGAGCTGATGAAGGACGTCACCGGCCTGCACAAGGCGCTGCTGGTGATGCACTCGCCGCTCGACGATACCGTGGGCATCGACAATGCGACCAAGCTCTTCGTCGCGGCCAAGCATCCCAAGAGCTTCGTCTCGCTCGACCACGCCGACCATCTCCTCACCAGGCCGGCCGACGCGCTCTATGCGGCCGACGTGATCGCGGCTTGGGCAAGCCGGTATATCGACGCCGCAAAGCCTGCCAAAGCGATGGATCTCACGGAGGCGCCGCGCAAGGTCGTGGTTCAGGAGACCCGCAAGAGCAAGTTCAACCAGATCATTTCCATCGGCCCGCATCGCCTCGTGGCGGACGAGCCGGTCGCCGCCGGCGGCGAGGATGCCGGACCTGGACCTTACGATTTCCTGCTCGCAGGCTTAGGTGCCTGCACCTCCATGACCATGCGCCTGTATGCCGACCGTAAATCGCTGCCCCTCGACCGCGTCACGGTCACGCTGAAACATTCCAAGATCTACGCCAGGGATTGTGCGGAATGCGAGACGCGCGAGGGCATGCTCGACCAGATCGAGCGCGACATCGCGATGGACGGTGCGCTCGACGCCGAGCAGCGCAAGAAGCTGATGGAGATCGCCGACAAGTGCCCGGTGCACCGCACTCTGACCTCCGAGATCCGCATCGTGACCAAGGCCATGGACTAACGCGGCGCGCTAGAAGCACGATGCCATCGTCCGCACGGCGGCGCTGATCTCGTTCTCGCGCCATGCTGCAAAGCCGAGCAGCAGGCCGTGATCGCGCGGCCGGCCGAGCGCAAGGCTGGACAAGGCGCGCGTTTCAACCCCCGCTGCGACCAGCCGCTTGACCGCGGCCTGATCAGCGCGACCGCGCTTGAGGCGCGCGACCAGCTGGATGCCGCCCGAGGGCACCTCGGCCGTAAGCACCTCGCCAAGATGGCGCTCCAGTCCCTCGACGAGATGATCGCGGCGCGCGTGATAGAGCCGGCGCATCCGGCGCAGATGCGCGAGAAAATGCCCGTCGGCAATGAACTCGGCCAGCGCTTCCTGGACATGGCTGGCGGCGATCAGCCCGATATGCCGCTGCGCGATCTCCAGGGCGCTGACCAGCGCCGGCGGCACCACGAGATAGCCGAGCCGGATATCCGACGTCATCGCCTTCGAGAACGTGCCGACATAGAACACGCGGCCATGGGTATCGAGCCCCTGCAAGGCCGGCACCGGCCGGCTGTCATAGTGGAATTCGCCGTCGTAATCGTCCTCCACGATCCAGGTCTTGCCGGGCCTGCTCAAGCCAAGAAACTCAGTGCGGCGGGCCAGCGACATCAGCCGCCCGGTCGGATGCTGGTGCGATGGCGTCATGAAGATCAGCGTTGGAGCCGCGACACCAGGCATCCGCTGCATGCCCTGCTCGTCCAGCCTGATGCCGGTCACGCGCGCGCCGGAGGCACGAAAGGCAGCCGCGGCGCCGGGATAGCCGGGATCCTCGACCCAGACCTCGTCACCTTGCGTGATGACGACAGCCGCGATCAAAGTGAGCGCGGCCTGTGCGCTCGGCAGGATCATGATCTGGTCCGCGGTGGCGCGAACGCCTCTGCTGGTCGCCAGATAATGCGCCAGCGCCTCGCGCAAGCGCGGCCGGTTGACGGGGCCGAGATCGCGCCTGGCCGCACGCACGGCGCTGCGGCGCAGACAGCGAGCCCAGACCTCGTTCGGAAACTCCCTGAAATCACCTTGCCCAGGGCGCAACGGTTTTAGCTGCGCCAGATAGGACATCGGCCAGTCCGCCTGCTTGAGCTTCGAGGCCCAGGGAGAGAGGCGCGGCGTGCCCGAGCGGACACCTGATGTCGCGGCGCCAGCTGCTTCGATACGCTCACCGCCGTCGACCGTCACGACCGGGCGCCGCCCGTGCGACGCAGCCAAATACCCTTCGGCGGCAAGCTGCTCGAACGCATAGGTCACGGTGTTGCGCGAGACCCCGAGATCGCTCGCAAGCTGTCGGCTCGACGGCAGCCCGCGGCCCTTGCCGATGCGGCCGCTTCCGATCAGCTCCCTGAGCTGGCTCGTCAGTTGAGCCATCAGCCCTTCCTCACCGGTCCGCTTCAACTCGATCAAGCCGGCGATCATCTCTTCTGAAACTGGCACCTTATTCCTTCTCGATCTGGCACTTTTCCAGGTGCCAGCCCGGATGCTATCCGCGAGGCCAGACTGCTTCAAGGACCTCCGAGATGAACTCCCTGTCACCCCGCGCGGCCGTCGGCCTGTTCCTGATCGTCCTGCTGGCCTGGGGTGTGAACTGGTCGGTGACGAAGCAGCTCGTCCAGTTCCTTTCGCCTCTGTGGACTTCGGCGATCCGCAGCTGGATCGCCCTGGCTGCCTTGTTCGTGATCCTTGGACTGAGCAACAATCTCGTGATCCCGGAGCGGCGCGACATTCCGGTGGTTCTCAGCGTGGCACTTCTGCACATGACGGTGTTCTCGGTCCTGGTTGCGGCCGGTGTGCGCTTTCTGCCCGCGGGCAAGGCCGTCGCGCTCGGCTACACCACGCCGCTCTGGGTCGCGATCGCCGCGCCCCTGATCGGGAAGGACACGCTGACCGCGCCAAAGGTCGCCGGCGCCCTGCTCGGACTGATTGGCCTTGCCGTGATCCTGAACCCGACGTCGATCGACTGGACCAATGGCAACGTCATGCTCGGCGCCGGCATGGTCATCCTGGCCGCGATCTGCTGGGCCGCGAACATCATCTATATTCGCGCGCATCGCTGGCTCGCCTCCCCGCTTCAGCTCCTGATCTGGCAGGTGTTGGTGGCAACGGTGGTGCTGTCGATCACCGCGGCAATCGTGGATGGCATACCGCACGTAAATTGGTCGTGGAGGCTCGTGCTGCTGTTCCTCTATTCCGGCCTGATCGGGACGGCGCTTGCCTATTGGGCGATGTCGATGGTCAACAAGAGCATCTCGGCGCTGACGACGTCGCTCGGCACCACGGCGACGCCACTCGTCGGCATCGCCAGTGCGGCGGTCCTGCTGGGCGAGCCGATCGACTTGAGCCTTGCTGTCGCGGCCGGACTGATCGTCGCCGGCATCGGCCTGGCAACGCTCGGGGATCGCCTGCTGCGCAGTCAGGCCATCGCGAAAGGTTGAACGCGAAGCGCGCCGCGCAGGCCCGCTGTCGTGCCGAGCAGGATGCCGGCGAGCGCAACGAACGAGCCCAGCGCCAGCGTCGACACGCCGGTAAGCCCCTGTCCGATCGAGCAGCCGAACGCCATCACACCGCCGATCCCCATCAGCGCGGCGCCGCCCGCCGAGCGCAGCATATGGCGCGGCGATGAATAGCCTTCGAGCTTGAAGCGGCCAGTAGCGAGTGCCGTCACCAGACTGCCGGCGAAGACGCCGGCAACCGTCGCGACGCCGAAATTGAGCGTCAGGCCGGTCGATAGCATGGCATATTGCAGGGCATCTGCGATCGGCGCGACGAAGGTGAGCGAGGTCACCGGGACGGGATTGAAGTCGTCGGCGCCAAGATAGCCGGTGACGAACCAGCCGCCGGCGACGAGGACGCCGACGATGATTCCTGCCGCGATCTGGCCGGGCGAACGGCGGAATGTCGGTTGGGCGAACGCAAACAGGGTCAACGCGACGACGATCACGGCAGCGGCAATCGCGCGCGAGAGAGCCTCAGAGGGACCGAACGCCGCCAGCAGCGACGGCAGCGAATTCGTGTTGACCGTGGCTTGCGAGGCCTGGACCAGCGCAATGCGCGCCGGTGCAACCAGGCCCTTGAGCGTCATCTGCGCGGCGATGGCGAGCACGATCACCACCACGAAGGAACGGAGATTGCCGCGGCCGAGCAGCACCAGAGCGCGCGAGCCGCAGCCGTTCGACAGCACCATGCCGTAGCCGAACAGCAGGCCACCGAGGAACAGCACCGGCGCCGAGAAGGATTGTTGCAGGTAGATCGACTTGCCGAGATCGACGGCGCCGCTGCCGGCCAGGAGCTGGCTTGCGGCGATCGCGACAGCGATCGCCAGCGCATAGGACCGCACCAGCCGGCCGTCTCCTTCCGCCAGAAGGCCGCGCATGCTGCTCATCAGGCAGAAGCCGCTCAGCAGACCCACGGCGCCGTAGATCAGGCCGATGACGAGGCCGGCGAGGATGACGAGTTGCGTGGATTCCATCGTCACGGCTTCAGGATCACGCGGTCACGCGAGGAGCCAGCGACCGCGACATAGGCTTCCTTGGCGCGCTCCAGCGGATAGACGGCGTTCGCCTTGATCGGAAACGGTTTGAGGTGCCCGCCCGCAAAGCCGGGGCCGAGGTCACGCAGCACCGCACCAGTCGCCGTCGAGGACAAGCCGAGCGTGTCGATTCCGACGTAAGTGTGCTGGCCTCTGTAGAATTCGAGAATGTTGAACTGCACGATGCGGTCGATCGCGGCGATCAGGATCTGGCGGCCGCGCAAGGCGAGCGACTTGTGCGCGGCCTGGAAATAGGGATCGCCGACCGTGTTGAAGACGATGTCGGCGCCCTTCCCGGCGGTCACGTCGCGCACCCGCGTGGCGACATCGGTCGCGGAGGCATCGATCACCTCGATGGACGCGTTGCTATGGCCTTCATAGGTCTCGGCCTTGCGCACCACGCCGATGACGCGCGCGCCCTGCCAGGTCGCGATCTGCACCGCGGCCTGGCCGACCTTGCCATTGACGCCCAACACCAGAACGGTCTCGCCGGCCTTCGGCACGCCGGCGCGGCGAAAGCCCTCCATCGCGGTGACAAAGGGAACGCCGATGCCGGCAGCCTCCTCCCAGGACACCGTCCTGGGTTTCTCCACGACAGCATCGGCCTCGACGACGAGATGGGTTGCGTGGGTGCCGTCGCGGCGGATACCGAGATCGCCGGAGGAACCGAACACCTCGCGGCCGACCGTGCCGGCCGGTCCATCGATCACCACGCCGGCGTAGTCGCGGCCCGGCGTGCGCGGAAACACGGCATAGGGCATCAGCCCGGTCGCGGCCTTGACGTCGGACGGATTGACGGCAGCCGCCTTCACCTCGATCAGGAGATCGTTTGGCCCCCGCGTGATCGTCTGACGCTCGACAACCGGCGCAAGCGCGGCCGCGTTCTCGGCCTTGGCATTGAGGCGCACACAGCGCGCTTGGACGGCTTTGGGATCGGCTGGCGACATGGAAAGACCCGCGATTTCTCGCGGGCCTTGTCGCCCTTACGGGTGGTCAAGTCAATCCTTCGGGCGCTTGTCGTAGAGCCGCCTGGCCTTGCCGAGCGAGCGCTCGAGCGTGGCGGGCGCAACCACCCGCACGTTGGAGCTGATGCCGATCGTGTTCTTGATGTGGGTCGAGATCCGGTCGGCATGGTCGACGAGGCCGCGGCCGTCCCAGCTCTCGGGCCGCGCCTCGGCAATGATGGTCAGTTCGTCCATGCGGCCTTCGCGGGTCAATTCGAGGATGAAGTGGCCGCCGCACCAGTCGGTGGCCAGCAGCACCTCCTCGATCTGGGTCGGGAACAGATTGACGCCGCGCAGGATGATCATGTCGTCCGAGCGGCCCGTTACCTTCTCCATCCGCCGCATGCCCGGCCGCGCCGTGCCCGGCAACAGCCGCGTCAGGTCGCGGGTGCGATAGCGGATCACCGGAAAACCTTCCTTGGTGAGCGAGGTGAACACCAGCTCGCCCTTCTCGCCATCTGGCAGCACCGCGCCCGTCTCGGGGTCGATCACTTCGGGATAGAAATGGTCCTCCCAGATGTGCAGGCCGTCCTTGGTCTCGATGCATTCCTGCGCGACGCCGGGACCGATCACCTCGGAGAGGCCATAGATGTCGGTCGCATCCATGTCGAAGGCGTCCTCGATCTCGCCGCGCATCGCATTGGTCCAGGGCTCGGCGCCGAAGATGCCGACCTTGAGCGAACACTGGCGTGGATCCAGCTTCTGGCGCTTGAACTCGTCGAAAATCGCCAGCATGTAGCTCGGCGTCACCGTGATGATGTCGGGGCGGAAATCGTTGATGAGCTGCACCTGCCGCTCGGTCATGCCGCCGGAGATCGGCACTACCGTGCAGCCGAGCTTTTCGGCACCGTAGTGCACGCCAAGCCCGCCGGTGAAGAGGCCGTATCCGTAGGCGTTGTGGATGATCATGCCGGTGCGGCCGCCGGCAGCGCGGATCGAACGCGCCATGACTTCCGACCAAGTGTCGATATCGCGCTGGGTGTAGCCCACGACGATCGGCTTACCTGTCGTGCCGGAGGAGGCATGCACGCGCACCAGCTTTTCGCGCGGCACAGCGAACATGTTGAAAGGATAATTGTCGCGCAAATCCGTTTTCACCGTGAACGGAAACTTCGCGAGATCGGAGAGCTCGCGAAAGTCGGACGGATGCACGCCGGCCTTGTCGAAGGCCTTGCGATAATGCGCGACGTTGTCGTAGGCGTGCTTCAGCGACCAGCCCAGCCGCTGCTTCTGCAGCGCCATGATCTCGTCACGTGAGGCGCGCTCATACGCATCCATTTCGGCGCGATAGGTGGTGCCACCTTCCTTGAGCCTGGTCAGAGCCATCCTCGTTTCCCCACATTGGTCTGTTCTTTTCTTTATTGGTCGTGTGCCGGCAGCCACGTGCCGGGAATGACGCGCGAATGCCCGCGGAATTCTGCAATAACGGTGTCGCCGGCGGTGACGCGCACATCGTAGATGCCGGAGCGGCCGCTGCGGGTGACCTCTCTTGCCTTCGCGACGAGACGATCGCCGAGCCTGCCGGGCGTGATGAAGGTGATCTGGCCCTGTGCCGCGACCACGCGCTCATTGTGCGAGTTGCATGCAAACGCAAAGGCGGAATCTGCGAGCGTGAAGATGAAGCCGCCATGGGCGATGCGCTGGCCATTGACCATGTCCGGCCGCACCGCCATGGCCAGCGTCGCGAAGCCCGGGCCGATTTCGACGATCTCCATGCCGAGACCTTTGGAGGCATCGTCCTCCGCCCACATCGCATCGGCGCAGGCGCGGGCAATATCCTCAGGCGACAGGGCGGCTTTGACGTTCACGCGCTTCTCCCGGTCAATTTCCTGCACATGATGTTCTGCTGGTTGGTTCGAGCTGTCAAATAATGCGACGCATTTGCATCGTGGGGCACTGATACGGCCGATCAGACATGGTCATAGTCGACCACGACCCGCTCCGACGACGGCTTCGCCTGGCAGGTCAGGACGAAGCCGGCCTTCAGCTCCCACGGCTCCAGCGAATAGTTGATGTCCATCGGCGCCTCGCCCTCGACCAGCTTGGCGCGGCAAGTGGAGCACATGCCGCCCTTGCAGGCGAAGGGCAGATCGACGCCGGCGCGCAGCGCGGCATCGAGGATCGCTTCGTCCTCGGCGACCGGCACGTCGCGGCGCTTGCCGTCGATGATCAGCGACGCGATCGCCTTCGGTGGCGCGTCGGGTGCAACAGCCTTCTTCGGCCGCGGCTTGCCGCCGAATTCCGAGACGAAGCGCTCGACGTGGATGCGCTCCTCGGCGATACCGAGATCGCGGCAGGTCGCCTCGATGTCCTCGCTCATGCCAGACGGACCGCAGATGAAGACGTGATCGACGCTTCCCGCCGGCACCAGCGAGCGCAGCAGCACCCTCACCTTGTCGCCGTCGAGCCGGCCATGCAGGATCGGGATGTCCTGCTCCTCGCCGGAGATGACGTGGAAGATCGAGAGGCGGTCGATGAAGCGATCCTTGAGCTCCTCGAGCGCCTCGAGGAACATGATGTTGTCGGTCGAGCGATTGCCGTAGAACAAGAAGAAGCGGCTATCCGGTTCGCGGGCGAGCACGCCCTTCACGATCGACAGGATCGGCGTGATGCCGGAGCCGGCGGCAAAGCCGACATGGATCCGCCCCGTATCGGCCGGCGCGACAGCGCCGAAGCGGCCCGTCGGCGTCATCACGTCGAGTTCGTCGCCGCATTTGAGTTCATCGGCGGCCCAGCTCGAAAACGCACCACCATCGACCTTCTTCACCGCGATGCGGATCTCGCCGTCGTCGGGGCCGGAGCAGATGGAGTAGGAGCGGCGCACCTCTTCACCGTCCAGCATCGTGCGGAGCGTCAGGTACTGCCCGGGCGTGAAAGCGTAATCGCTGGCGAGTTCGCTGGGGATGGCGAAGGTCACCGAAATGGCGTCCGAGGCCTCGCGGCGGAGATCGTTGACGGCCAGGCGATGGAAGCGCGGTGCGGCTGCTGACATGATCAATGACACTTGAAGTAATCGAAGGGTTCGCGGCAGGCCTTGCAGCGCCAGAGCGCCTTGCAGGAGGTCGAGCCGAATTCGGACAACAGCTCGGTCTTGTCAGAACCGCATTGCGGACACGCGACAGACTGCTCGCCGAACAGCGCGCGGCGCGAGTTCGAAGCCTGTGGCGGCGCGATGCCGTAGGCGCGCAGCTTCCGCCGCCCCTCCTCGCTCATCCAGTCGGTGGTCCAGGCCGGCGACAACACCGTGCGGACCTTCGGACGATGGAAGCCGGCGCGCTCCAGCGCGACCTCGATTTCGAGCGCGATCATGTTCATGGCCGGGCAGCCCGAATAGGTCGGGGTGATCGCGACCTCGACATGGTCGCCGTCGAGAACGACGTCGCGCAGTACGCCGAGATCGGCGATCGTCAGCACCGGGATTTCCGGGTCGACCACGCTCGCCGCAGCATCCCAGGCGCGCTGACGTAGATCGGCACCGCTCTCTAGCACCGTCACCATGTCTGCCCCGGGAAGGTACGCTGCATCGATTGCAGCTCCGACAGGAGATGGCCGAGGTGCTCGCTGTGCCGGCCCGCGCGGCCGCCCTGCTGCATCCAGTCGTTCTGCGGCAGCTCGAGCGTAGCCTCGCTGACGACATCGGAAAGCATCTTCAGCCAACGACCGCGCAAGATACCGGGATCGATGGCGACACCCGCATGGATCAGGGCGCGCTCGCCGTCGTCGACGGCAAACATCTCACCGGTGAAGGCCCAGAGATGATCAATCGCGGCTTGCGCTCGTCGATGGCTCTCGTCCGTGCCGTCGCCGAGCCGGATGATCCATTCCGAGGCGTGACGTAAATGGTAGGCGCTCTCCTTCTCGGACTTGGCGGCAATGGCGGCGAGCGTCGTGTCGCGCGAGGTCATCATCGCGCGCCAGTAGAGGTCGGCGAAGGCGGAATAGAAGAACTGCCGCACCAGTGTCTGGGCAAAGTCGCCGTTGGGCTGCTCGACCAGCAGCAGGTTGCGGTACTGCCTGACGTCACGCAGGTATGCGAGCTTGTCCTCGTCATTGTCCTTGCCTTCGACCTTGGCGGCATAGGTGTAGAGCTCGCGCGCCTGGCCGATGAGGTCGAGCGCGATGTTGGAGAGCGCCATGTCCTCTTCCAGCATCGGCGCATGCCCGCACCATTCCGACAGCCGGTGACCGAGGATCAGCGCATCGTCGGCGCGGCGCAGGGCGTAGAGCACCAGCGGTGTTTCGGAGACCTGGGTGTTGGCGACGGACATTACATGTGCCCCACTTCTTCGGGGACCTCATAGAACGTCGGGTGCCGGTAGATCTTTGACTCCGCCGGCTCGAACATCATGCCCTTCTCGGCCGGATCGCTCGCGGTGATCGCGGTGGACGGCACGACCCAGATCGACAGGCCCTCGCCGCGGCGGGTGTAGATGTCGCGGGCGGCCTGGAGGGCCATGGTGGCATCGTTGGCATGCAGCGATCCCACATGCTTGTGCGCGAGCCCGTTGCGGCTGCGGATGAAGACTTCCCACAGCGGCGTGTTCGGCGTGGCCATCGTGATCTCCTTACTCGGCTGCTTGCGCGGTCTGGCGACGCGCGCGCTTCGCGGCATAGGCGGCGGCGGCTTCGCGCACCCAGGCCCCCTCCTCGTGCGCCTTGCGGCGCGCCGCCATGCGATCCCGATTGCAGGGGCCGTTGCCGGCAAGAACCTGCTTGAATTCGGTCCAGTCGATCTCGCTGTAGCGCCAGTGCCCCTCGGCATCCTGCGTCATGCCGGGATCGGGAATGGTGAGGCCGAGATATTGCGCCTGCGGCACGGTGGCATCGACGAATTTCTGGCGCAGCTCGTCATTGGAGAAGCGCTTGATCTTCCACTTCGTCGAGGTGTCGCTGTGCTGGCTCGTGGCATCGGGCGGACCGAACATCATCAGCACCGGCCACCACCAACGGTTCAGCGCATCCTGCGCCATCGCCTTCTGCTCGTCCGAGCCGCGGCACAGCGTCAGCATGATCTCGTAGCCCTGGCGCTGGTGGAACGATTCCTCCTTGCAGACGCGGATCATCGCGCGCGCATAGGGACCGTAGGAGCAGCGGCACAGCGGGATCTGGTTCATGATCGCGGCGCCGTCCACCAACCAGCCGATGGTGCCGATGTCGGCCCAGGTCAGCGTCGGATAGTTGAAGATGGACGAGTACTTGGCCTTGCCGGCGAGCATGGCATCGACCAGCTCCTCGCGCGAGGCGCCAAGCGTTTCTGCGGCGGCATAGAGATAGAGCCCGTGGCCACACTCGTCCTGCACCTTGGCGAGCAGCGCGGCCTTGCGGCGCAAGGTCGGCGCACGCGTGATCCAGTTGCCTTCGGGCAGCATGCCGACGATTTCGGAATGGGCGTGCTGGGAGATCTGGCGGGTGAGCGTCTTGCGATAGGCCGCCGGCATCCAGTCGTTCGGCTCGATGCGTTCCTCCGCATCGATGCGGGCCTGGAACTGCGCAGCCCTGCCTGCGTCCTCAAGACCGCGATCGTCGGTCTCGGCCGTGTTCAGCGCCTGGGTGTACATGCGCATCCTCCCGTTTTATTGGGAGATAATATATAACAGAAATTACGTCATGCAAGATATTTCTGTAACATAAAGATCAGGCGCCGAACCTTCGTTCCAGGAGTTTTCGCGCCGCCGGCAATGGCCCTTTTTCATTGGTTCCATGGCCATCAAGCCATTGTTCGGACGGAGCAAGCAGCGCGCGATAGATCTCGCCGCAGAGTTCGCGGGCGGCCCTGCCCGGCCAATCCGCAGGCAGCAGGCTCTCGGGCAGCAGCGGATCGCGCAGCACGACGCGGCGATAGTGGTGGATCAGCAGGATCCGCGCGGTGAAGGCGTCGGCGTCGGAGAGAGTCGTTCCGCGGCCGATCGCGGCGCGCAGCGGCTCGAACGTCTTCATGAATTTCAGATAGGCATCCGCGGTGCGATCGAGCGGCCAGCTCGCGCTGAGCAGCCGGCGCCCGCTGTCGTCCTCCGCGGAGACCTCGAGACGGATAGCGCCCGCAGCCTCGTCCGGCACCGGCACGCCCGACGGCGCAACCCACACGCCGGGCAGCGGACTGCCGAAGCCGGCATTGCGCAGCGCCTCGCGCGAGGCGTCGCGGTCCTCGCCATTGATCAGCAGCAGCTCGAAACACCCGGTCCAGTCCGACGGCGGCGGATCGTAGATGTGGCGCGTCGCGGCCTCGAAGGTCTGGTGACCCTTGTCGGCGAGACGATAGAAACTGTTGCGGCCGACCTTTTCACGCGTCAGCCAGCCGTCAGCCGCCAGGCGCGACATCGCGGTGCGCACCACACCGCTGTCGATGTCCAGGCGTTCGAAGAACTCCAGCAGCGTGCCGAGCCACACCGAGCCCCCGCGCGGCACGATGGCGTCGCCGAACACGGTGATGACGATGGAGCCGGTGCGCGACGGTTCGCGCTTGAGCTGATCGATGATGCGGGAGAGCGGATGCGCCATGTGCGAGGCATAGCGCGTTTGGTGCAGGCGCGACAATGGACGGGAGCGACGCTGTTACTCTCCCTCTCCCCGTTCTTACGGGGCCGCGACGACCTTCGTTCGCGCTGAGAGGGTTGGGGTGAGGGGCTGCCTCAGCAATAAAGGTAACAGACGGACTCGCGGATAGCCCCCTCACCCGCCACGCTTCGCGTGTCGGCCTCTCCCCGCACGCGGGGAGAGGCAAAGAAGCTACCTATGCGGATCGGGATACGCCAGGCTGCGCCAGCCGCTGCGGTCGAAGGGCTTCCACTGGCCTTCCTTCTGCGCAAGCCGGTCGGCGACAGCGTAAACCGCAGCCGGGTGATGCCCCATGCCGCAATGGCTGCTCTCGATCTCGATGCTCTCGGTCTGCGCGCCGGACTTCTCCATGCAGCCCTGCCAGGCGCAGACGCCGTCGGTGCGGCTGAAGATGGCGGTGGTCGGCACCGGCGGCGGAACGGCGAGTTCGCCGCCGAAGCGCGGATCGACCTGATCGGCCTTCTGCCCGCTCGCCCATTCATAGACACGCCAGGCATTGGTGGAATGCGGATCGCCGGCAAAGGGGCTGCCGAGGGTGATCACCTGACGCACGCGCTCGGGCATCATCTTGGCGAGCTGGCGCGCATAGAGGCCGCCGAGGCTCCAGCCGACTAGGCTGATCTTGCGGCCATGCGTGTCGCTGAGCTCCTGGACCAGGTCGACCATCGCATGCTGCACGCCCGGACGCAGGCCATAGTTGCGGCCCTGGCGCCAGCCACTCACCGCGTAGCCCTTGCCTGACAGAAAGGTGCGTAGCGCGCGCGTGGACGCGTCGGAGGCCACAAGGCCCGGCAGCACCAGCACCGGATGCCCATCGCCGCGCGGCGCGAGGCTCAGCAGTGGCAGCGCGCCGAGGAATGCGCCGAACTCGTGGATCGCGCGCCCTTCCAGAAACATCAGGGTACGGGACGGCGGACGCAGCGTCTGGGCAGTAGCGGTCATCAATGTTTCCCTTGGGACGGCGCCGGCCGCGATGCCGGCAAATGGGCATGAATTCCAATACGCCGGCTTCTTGAACGTTCCGCAGCGCAACATGAATCAGCTAGGCGGCCGGTGCCCGACATTCAAGCGGGAGAGACGCGGGGCCACAATAGGCCCGCGCGTTAATGCTAACGTCAGTGACGCAAAAGTCACAGCAATCGAAGCAGGAATTCTACGGAGTAGAGCGCAAGTCCGGCCAGCCCGCCGATCAGCGAGCCGTTGAAGCGGATGTATTGCAGGTCACGGCCGATGTTGATTTCGATCAGCGAAATCAGCTGCGCCATATCCCAGGCCTTGACCTGGTCGGAGATGAAGGTGGAGACGCCGCTCTTCTGGTCGGCGACGAAGCTGCGCAGCACCGTCACCAGACCCTTGTTGATCTCGCCGCGCAGTTCGGCATCGCCGGCGAGCGCCTCGCCCGCGGCGACGAACATGCCGACGAGATGATGCTGAAGCACCTGTGTCTCGCCGGAGGCGCTGCGCTCGATGAAGGAGCGCGTGTTGGCCCAGACGGTGCGGGCGAGATCTGCAAGCTCGGGCCGCGCCAGCAGATCGCGTTTCAGGCCGTCGATGCGATCGATGTAGGCCTGGTCGGTGCCGAGCCGGTCGACGAAGGTCAGCACCATGCGATCGAACTCGCCGCGGAACGGATGCTTGGGATCGCTGCGCACCTCGTTGAAGAAGGCCGTGGCCGACGCCACGATCTTGTTCACCAGAAACTTGTCGGCGCGGTAGAGCCTGAGCAGGGTCGGCAACTCCGCGCGCACCTTCTCGCGGATCATCGCCATCGTCTCTTTCTGGTTCAGCGTGTCATGCATCACGCGCAGGAGATCGTCGAACAGGATCTGGTGCCGCCCTTCCGCAACGAAGCCGCGCAGCGTGCCGGCGGCGAGCGGCGCGAGGTCGATCGCCTGGAGCTGCGAGGACATGCGGCGGATGATGAAGGTCATCAGGCCGGAGGTCTCGGTCGCGGAGAAGGCCTCCGGCAACAAACGCAGCGCGAAGCGCGCGAGATCCTCGCTGCGCTTGCGATCGCGCAGCCAGTCGGCAACGAAGGAGCCGAAATCGATCTCGTTCAGCTTGGCCTCGACGGGTCCGGCCTCGAGAAAATGCACCTGGATGAACTCGCCGAGCTTGTCGGCGATGCGGGCCTGGTTGCTCTGGATGATCGCGGTATGCGGGATCGGCAGGCCGAGCGGCCGCTTGAACAGCGCGACCACGGCATACCAGTCAGCGAGGCCGCCGATGGTCGCGGCTTCTGCGAAGGCCGCGATGAAGCCGAACACAGGATGCACGGGCAAAAGCCATTTCGCGACGACGAACAAGGCCAGCATCGAGGCCAGCACCAGCGTCGCCAATGCTTTCACGCGGCGCAACTCGGCCGCCCGCTCGGCGTCACCGGGAGTGTCGAAGGAGAAGGTGGCGGGAGAAGTCATGATTCACCGAGCTTACGTCATTCCGGGACGATCCGCAGGACCGGACCCGGAATGACGACCGACGATGACGGCGGCGCAAAAAACAAGGCCCGCCGAAGCGGGCCTCAAAATTCAGTTTATCAACGCGACGCGCAATCAGGCGGTCTTGTTGTAGACCTTGGCAAAGTTGTCCTGAGCGGACTTCGCACCATTGGCGGCGAGCTTGCCGAGATAGTCGGTGGTCGCCTTGGCGCGCGAGACGAACGCTTCGCCGCGGGAGCGGAGCAGGCTCGACTGGATCTCGACGGCTTCGCTGAACGACTTGGCGGACGCGAGCTTGTCGATGCCCGAGAAGAACGCTTCAGCGTCCTCGTAGATCGCCTGCTGGATGTTGCGGCTGATCTTGCCGGCCTCGGTGACGGACTCGGTCACCGCGTTCTCGACGGCGGCGGTCACGCGCTCGGAGCCAGCGAACACCTCGGCAGCACGGTCCTTGGCGGTGTTGGCGGTCTTCTTGACGAATTCGCGGGCGGCCTCGGGAACTTCCAGGTTCTGGATGTTCTTGAAAGCGTCCTTGAAGCCCTCGAAAGCGGTGTTGGTTTCAGTGGTCATGGGGTTCTCTCCATCCTCAATGGTCTGAGCTATGGGCTCACCCCGTCCGCATTGGCCCGGGGCACGGCCTATATGGCATAGTTAATTGTGCGATGCAACATTCATATTGCGCTGCAGTATCACGAAATCGTGAACAGCCTTAACAGGAGGCAATATGATGCCTCCCTCACCAATCCCGGCGAAGGCGTGCCTGATCGCGGTCTTTAGAGCTGGACGGCACCTGGCAGCCCATAGGCCTCCATCTGGGCCTGGACCTGCGCGATGTTGTGGCCGAGCACGACAATGTCGTGGGTCTTGCCATCGACGTCGCGGACGTGGTCGCGCAGCAGCGCCTCGGCCTTGAAGCCAAGGCTTTCGAACACCGCGATCGCCGCCTGCTGGTCGACCGTCATCTGGACCGAGAGCTTTTCCAGGCCGGCGCCGAGCGCGAGCGCAAAGGTCTCCTGCGACAGCGCCCGCCCCACCCCCTTCCCGCGCACGTCGAGCGAGACCACCATGCGAATCTCGCCGACATGGGGCGACCAGGAATGCGGATCGCGCACCAGCGTGCCGCAGCCGACGACCTTGCCGTCCTTCACGGCGAGCAGGCTCGTGATCGCACCGCGCTCGATCTCCTTGACCCAGGCCGAGAGCACTTTTGGCTCGCTGATGTTGCGGGGCAGGAAGAGCAGATCGTGCGTCGGCAGGCCCTTGCCAAAGGCGAGCACCGCGGCTTCGTCCGCAGGCGACATCAAGCGGATCTCGATCTCGCCGGCGTCGGTCTTGACCTGACGCGGATAGGAACGCTGCTCACTCATGTCGATCTCTTCCCCAGCCAGGAGTCCAGTTTCGGCCACAGCCGTTTCACCGCGTTGGCGCCGGCGACCAGCGAGACGTGCCCGCCCTTCAGCATCACCTCTTCCTTGTCCGCCGATCCAATCTTCGCGATCAAATGTTTTGCGGCATCATAGGGCACGATGTGGTCGTGCTCGGCGACCGCATGCAGGATCGGCACCTTGATATCCTCGAGCTTCGCCGCACGGCCACCGACCGACATGGTGTCGTTGAACAGCTTGTTGTCCCACATCAGGTCCTTGGTGATGGTGCGGAAATACTCGCCCGCCAGCGGCAGCGTATCGGTCGCCCAGCGATCGAACATCCGGTAGGACTTGACGAACTCGTCGTTCCAGATGTTTTCCCAGAGCTGGATCTGGCTCACCGTGCGCGAGGCCGGGCGCAGCATCTCGAACGAGGACAGGATCATCTCCGGCGGCACGTTGCCGATGCTGTCGACAAGGCGATCGACGTCGAAATAGCGGCGGTCGGAGAAATTGGAGAACAGCTTCATCTCGCGGAAGTCGATCGGCGTAGTGAAGCAGATCAAGTTCTTCATTGGCCCGTCCTTGTGGATCGAGCCGTAGAGCAGCGACAGCACGCCACCGAAGCAGTAGCCGATGACGGAGACGTCCTGCTCGCCGGAATCCTGCTGCACGCGGCGGACGCAATCCGGGATAAAGTCGAGGACGTAGTCCTCCATGCGCAGGCTCTTCTCTTCCGGACGCGGCGCGCTCCAGTCGAGCATGTAGACGTCGTAGCCGCGCCTCAGGAGGAACTCGATGAAGCTCTGGCCGGGCACGAGGTCGAGGATGTAGCCTCGATTGGTGGTCGCCATCACGATCAGCACCGGCACCCGGTAGATCTCGTCCGACATCGGCCGATAGTGGTAGAGGCTCATCGTGCCGCGTGAATGCAGCACGTCTTTCGGCGTCGAGCCTAGCGTCGGGCCGGAGGTCGAGAAATATTCGACGCCCTTGATGCTGCGCTGGATTGCGCGCTGCACCTCGGACTGGATGCGCTCCGGGATGGAGGCGAAATCAAGTCCCGTCGGCGCGTTCATTTGGGCTCTCCGCCTTCGGAGGGCGGGCGTTTCGTCCGCGGCGGCCGCGGCGCACCGTCGAAGCCTTGCGACAGTCCGGAACCTGCCGCCATCTGGCTCAGCATCGACTTCATCTCGCCGATCTGGACCTCGATCGACTGCAGCCGTTCCGCAAGACCCGTGACCTGCTCCCGGCTCGGCAGATTCATGCTGACAAGGTATTTCTCCATGAGCTCGCCGAGCTGCTTCTGAGCACCTGCAGCAACGCCGCCGGCCCGATTCATCGCTTGCGAGAACTCAGGCGACGACATGGCTTGATTGGCGAAAGAGTTGAACCCCTTCTCCATCTCGCCAACCATCTTCTGCCACACGGCAACGGGGTCGTTGGTCTTGTCGGCCATCGGCGTCCTCCTGAAATCGAGAGCTGCGATGCCCTTCTTTTTTCGCCATACCACACCGTTGCGCGGTGCCGGTCAACCGGCAAGCAGCGGGTGCGCTGATGCGCGCGCCGCTTCTTTGCGGCGGGAAACCGTGCGATACAGCATCATCAGCAGGAGGGACCGCGCCCGTGAACGCCCATCAGCCGCCCCAGACCGTCCGCGCCAACGGCATCGACATTTGCTACGAGATTTTTGGCAACGACAACGCCGAGCCGCTGCTGCTGATCATGGGGCTCGGGGCGCAGATGATCCATTGGGACGATGCGTTCTGCGAGCAGCTCGCCGTGCACGGCTTTCGCGTGATCCGCTTCGACAACCGCGACATCGGCAAGTCGAGCCATCTCGCGGGCGGCAAGCGGCTGACGCCGCTCGAGCTGTTGAAGCTCCGCTTCCTCAGGATTCCCGTAGCCGCAACCTACAAGCTGATCGACATGGCCAGGGACACCGTGGGCCTGATGGACGCGCTCGGCATCAAGTCGGCGCATCTGGTCGGCGCCTCCATGGGCGGTATGATCGCGCAGGAGGTGACGCTGTCGTTTCCCGAGCGCGTTCGCTCGCTGACCTCGATCATGTCGACGACGGGCAATCCGCGCGTGCCGCCGCCGACACGCGAGGCCGCCGCCATGCTGATGGCGCCGCCGCCGCGCAGCAAGGAGGAGTTCGTCGTCCGCTACGGCCAGACCTGGAAGGTGTTGCGCGCCGGGGCCTTTCCGGAAGAGGAAGCACTCGACCCTGATCGTGCCGAGCGCGTGTTCGCGCGCGGGCTCAATCCGGCCGGTGTCGGCCGGCAGCTCCGCGCCGTGCTTGCCTCGGGCAGCCGCAAGGAGCGGCTGCATGCCATGAAGACGCCGACGCTGGTGATCCACGGCACGGTTGATCCCCTGGTCCATCCCGAAGGTGGCAAGGACACGGCAGCATCAATTCCAGGCGCGAAGCTGTTGATGGTCGAAGGCATGGGCCACGCGCTGCCGATGCGTTTCTGGCCCAAGATTATCGGCGCCATCGACAAGCACGCGCATGGAGCGGCAGCACAGGCGGCGTAGACCCGACGCGAGCAGTCTCCTCACGGTAACCATGTGAGCTGCCGGTTACTCTCTTAACGCACGCCGGCACGGAAGCTATACAGGCCTCCCTCAGTCGCAAGAGAAAGAGGCTGCGGCCTCTCGGAGTTCACATGCATCCCATCGTCCGGCCGGTCGCAATGATTGCGGCCTCCATTCTCATGCTGTTCCTCGGCAACGGCGCCGCAAGCGCGGCCAGCGCGCAAGAAGAAGCCAACCGTACCGCCGTGCTTGCCTTCTACGAGAAGGGCCTCAATCAGAAGGACGCCGATGCGGCCATCGCCTATATGGGCAACCGCTATGTGCAGCACAATCCAAATGCAGCCGATGGTCCGGACGGCTTTCGGAAGTTCATCGGCTTCCTTCGTGAAAAGTTTCCGAACTCGCACAGCGAGATCAAACGCTCCTTCGCCGACGGCGACTATGTCATTCTCCACGTGCACGCGGTTCGCGAGCCCGGCACAAGGGGCAACGCGATCGTCGACATCTTCAAGCTGGAGAGCGGCAAGATCGTCGAGCACTGGGACGTCGTACAGCCGATCCCCGAAAATCCCGCGAACAACAACACGATGTTCTAGCTCGTAGGGTGGGCAAAGGCGCGCCCTTCGCGGGCCGTGCCCACCAACCATCGACACCTCTAACTAGACTGGTGGGCACGCTTCCGCCTACGCTCTTCGAGCTACGGCGGACAAGTCGCTTTGCCCACCTTACGATTCTGACATTGTGGATGCGCAGGCCGGATCAAGCGCAGCGCAAAAGAACCGCCTAGCTCTTCCGCGCGATCCAGATCACATGACGCGCGCCGCCGCCTCTGCCGGTTGCGCGGACACTGACTTCATTCACGTCGAAGCTGGCGCTCCTAAGGCGCCTGGTGAATGCCGGGTTGGGCCCCGACGACCAGACGGCGAGCACGCCGCCCGGCCGCAGCGCCGTCTTGGCCGCCTTCAACCCGCCCGCGTTGTAGAGCGCATCATTGCCCTTCCGGGTCAGCCCCTCCGGCCCGTTGTCGACGTCGAGGAGGATGGCATCGAAGGCCGATCGCTGCGCGCGGATGATTTCTCCAACGTCGGTCTCCCGGATCTTGACACGGGGATCGTCGAGGCTGTCGCCAAAAACCTCCGCCATCGGACCTCGCGCCCAGGCAACCACCGCCGGCACGAGCTCGGACACCACGATCTTCGCCTTAGCTCCAAGCACGGCCAGCGCCGCACGCAGCGTAAAGCCCATGCCGAGGCCGCCGATCAGGACGACGGGCTTTCCGACCGTCTCGATCTGCTTCGCCGCCAGCGTCGCAAGTGCGGCCTCGGAGCCCGACAGGCGATTGTTCATCAGCTCGTTGGTGCCGAGCTTGATGGAGAACTCCTTGCCCCGCCGCATCAGACGGAGCTCTTCGTCGGAGCCGGGGACTTTGGCGGTGTCGGTCTTTTCCCAGGGAATCATGGGAGAGCTTTAGCACGATTTGCTTCGTAGCCCGGCCTAACCGCCCGCCCAGACGTCGAGCACATAGCGATTCGTCGCGCCCATCTCCTCGATCCAGCGCGCGGCCGTGGCGGCATCGCTACCGCTCTTCTCGCGACGGATCGCAACGAGCGCTGCCTTCACGTCGGGCTCCATTTTGCCGCCGTCGCCGCAGACGTAGATGATGGCGCCCTGCTCGATCAGCGGCCAGACCTTGTCCTTCTGCGCCGCGAGCACATGCTGCACATAGGTCTTCGGTCCGGCCGCGCGCGAGAACGCGGTGAAGAGCTCGGTGACGCCGCTTGCCGCCAGCGCCTTCAGCTCGTCGGCGTAGAGAAAATCCTGATCGGGGTGGCGGCAGCCGAAGAACAGCATGGCCGGGCCAAGCGAAGCGCCTTTCGCCTTGCGCGCGGCGCGCTCCTGGAGGAAGCCGCGGAACGGCGCCAGTCCCGTGCCCGGGCCGATCATGATGATCGGCACGGATGAATCGTCCGGGAGCCGGAAGCCGGCCTTGGTCTCGCGCACCGTCGCGTAGATCCCATCGCTCGCGCGCCGGTTGGCGAGATAGTTCGAGCAGATGCCTTTGTAGACGCCGCGCCCGGAAGCGGCCGGCCCCTCGACGACGCCGACCGTGATACTGCACCGCGCCGGATCGACCGAAGGCGAGGAAGAGATCGAGTAATAGCGCGGCGCCAACAGCGAGAGCATTTCCAGATAGACGTGGAACGGCAATTCGCAGGCCGGATATTCGAGCAGTAGATCGTACACCGATTTGCGCCTCGCCAGAATCTCGGTGCGATAGCGCTCGGCCGGCTCGGCCTCCTCGCCGACGAAGGTCAGCAGCTTCGGCTTGGTGACTGGACAGCGCGTGTGCTCGGCCATGATCTGGATCTGCTTTCGCGTCGCCACCTGCTGCAGCTCGACGAACTCGCTGAGCAGGCGGCCGACCGACACGGCCTCGCCGACCGGCAATTGGGCACGGCGGCCTTCGGCCACCTGAAGCCTGATCTGGTCGGCCGGCAGGAAGCCGAAGCGGCGGGCGACCGAATCCACCAGCGTCGGATCGTTGCGCGGAACGACGCTCAGATGATCGCCGACGCGGTAGGTGATGTTGGACGGCAGCTGCACCTCGATATGGCGCGTCGAGCGCTCCGACGGATTGGACCCGCTCTTGTTCTGAAGCTCGTCATTGACCAGCACCTTCATCGCCACCGCGCCGCCCTGGGCCACGATGGTGTTGACGGCAGTCACCGCGACAGGCTCGATCGCGTAGAGCGGATCGTCCTCCGCGGTGCGGGTGAAGTTCCAGTCGATGCCGAACTCCTTGGTCGCGACCTGGGCAGCTGCCGGGAACCATTTCTGGAACTGGCCGTCGAGATCGCTGCGCGCATCGCCTTCGCCGCGCGGATAGACCGCGCGCGCGCCATGCCCCGACAATTGCTCGTCGATGAAGCGCGGCACCGATTGATAGGTCGCGGCCCAGTCGCTGTTGCCGCAGCCGAACACGGCGTAGCGCACATTGGCAAAGGCATCCTTGGGCAGGTCGCTGCCGAGCCATTTGACGAATTGCGTCGCATTGTCCGGCGGCGCTCCGTTATAGGAGGCGCAGATGATCAGCACGCCGCCCTCCTGCGGCAGCTTGCCGACGTATTCGTCGAGCGCCCCGAGATGCACGGCAAAGCCGTTGATCTCGGCGAGGTCGGCCATGCGTGTCGCGAGTTCTTCGGCGGTGCCGAGATTGGAGCCGTACAGCACCAACATCGGCGTGTTGTGGCCGGGCCGCGCCGTCGGCTTACGCGGTGCTCGCGGCGCCGAGGACACAGCCGCGACAGGCCCGCCATAGGCACCGCGCTCGCGATCGGCGCGCGGACGAACCTTGATCTTGAAGCCCTCCGGCTTCATCGTCAGGGTTTCCTTCAGGTGCATCTGATAGCGCTGGTGGTCGATCAGCTTGAAACGCTGGAGGATCATGCCGAGCGCGAGCGCCGCCTCGTGCATGGCAAAGCCGCGGCCGATGCAGGCGCGCTGACCGTTGCCGAACGGCTTCCAGGCATTGATCGGCCGCTTGGCCTCCGCCTCGCGACTGAAATTTTCGGGATCGAAGGCATCGGGATTCGGCCCCCAGACGGAGGGATCGCGATGCAGCGCCGTCACCAGAATGGTGATGAACGTGCCCTTCCTGAGCTTGTACTTGCCGCCGCCGATGGTTTCGTCCGCGAGCGGTGAGATGCCGTAGGCCGGCGCCGGCGGCCACAGCCGCAGCGCCTCTTTCAGGATCTGCGTGATGTAGGTGAGCTGCGTCACCTGCTGATAGGTCGGCTTCGCGTTGACATCTGGACCGAAGACGCGATCGACCTCGTCATAGGCCTTCTTGAGGATGTCGGGATGCTTCAAGAGCGCATAGAGCGTGTAGGACAACAGGCCGCTTGTCGTCTCGTGGCCGGCGATCAAAAACGTGTTGATCTGGTAGCGGATGTTGACGTCGTCGAGCTGCTCGCCGGTCGAGCGGTCGACGCCGGTCATCATCGCCGCGAGCATGTCCTTCTTGTCGTCAATCCCCTCCGCGCTCTTGCGGCGCTCCGCGATGATCTCGTCGACCATCTTGTTCATGAAGGCGACGTCTTCAGCGAGGGTCTTGCGCCGCTTCTGCATCCAGATCTGCTCGAACGGCAGACCCCGCGTCATCATAATGGTTTCGAGCGAGCGCACCAGCGACTCGACGAAGGGATGGTAGTCGCGCCGGTAGAACGAATTGAATCGGTACTCGAAGCCGCACAGGCCGATCGTGTCCAGCGTCAGGGCGGTCATGTCGTGGACGACGTCGATCTCGTCGTCGGCGTTGAGCCGCTCCCATTTTTGGACGAGCTGCTCGGCGATGTCGACCATGCTCGGGTGGTAGGACTGCATCGCTCGGTTGCCGAACGGCTGGAGCAGGATGTTGTGCGCCTTGCTCCAGTTCGGCTCCCTGGTGTCGGCGGTGAACAGGCCGTCGCCGCCGACCGCACGCACGCGCCGCAGCGCGCCGCGCACCGTCTTGTCGAAGCGCTTCTCGTCGGACAGCTCGTCGACGAGATCGTGGCCGGAGACGACGACGATCGGCGAGCCCATCATGTCGAGCCAGAAGATCGGGCCGAGCTCCTTGGCGAGCCGCATCAGGTGCTGCACCGGAGCCGCCGAGTCCAGCGACAGCATATTGCCGACCACCGGCTTGGTCGGCGGCTGCGGGATCGGGTCCAGACGGTTCTTGGATGACATTGACGTGCGCTTCCCCCTGATCGCGTCATTCCGGGGCGATGCGCAGCATCGAACCCGGAATCTCGAGATTCCGGGTTCGCCCTTCGGGCGCCCCGGAATGACGTTCCATTTACACTGACGACGGCATCGTCACCCAAACCGCCTTCTACGCCATTCGATCAGCTTGGCGCTGACCTCGTCCGGCTTCTCCTGCTGCGTCCAATGGCCGCTGTCGCGGACCAGATATTTTTCGAGATCGGGAATCAGCTTGTCCATGCCATCGGCGGAAGACGGCGGCAGCACCGCGTCGTTCTCGGCCATGATCATCAGCGACGGCACGCGTACCGTATGATCGAGTCCTTCGGAGCGTATCCAGTTGCGCGACATGTTGCGGTACCAGTTGATGCCGCCGGTGAAGCCGGTCCTGGTGAAATTGTCGACAAACACCTTCTTCTCTTCCGGCGACAGGATCGGCGTACGCGGATCGTGCTTGGCGTCATAGGCCGCAATCATCTGCGGAAACGCCAGATTGACCCGCGGCGAAGCGCCCACGCCGGCAATCACTTCCTCCGCCGGCGCATCGGGCGGGCGCGGCGCCGGCTTGCGCATGAATGCATCGAAGGTTTGCTCGACGCGGCTGCCGAAAATCCTGTCGGCTTCACGCGACGGGTCCTGGAACTGCACGATGTACATCTTGTCGCCAAACCGCGCGCGCAGGAGTTCGATCGGATCGGCCCAGGCCCGGTTGGTATGGGGGGTATTGATGCCGACCACGCCGGCGACGCGGCCGATATGCCGCAGCGGCATCTGCCAGACGATGAAGCCGCCCCAGTCGTGGCCGACGAAGATCGCCTTGTCGATCCCGAGATGATCGAGCAGACCGACGAGGTCGCCGGTCAGGTGCTCGATATCGTAGTCCTCGACCGGCTCGGGCCGGTCGGTCGCGCCATAACCGCGCTGGTCCGGCGCGATCACCCGGATTCCGGCCTCGCTCAGCGCCTTGATCTGATGGCGCCAGGAAAAGGCGAGCTCCGGCCAGCCATGGCACAGCACCATCGGCGGGGTGTCGGAGACCGGACCCGCCTCGTAATAACCCATGCGGATTCCGTTCGTCTGCACGAACTTGAGCGGCGGCATTTCGATCATCGGGACATTCCTACTCAGCAGCGCCCTTGATGTCGGCCGCTGGCGGCGCATAGGCCGCCTCCAGCGCAGCAAACTCCTCGGGCAGCATGTCACACATCACCTGCACATGCGGAATGATGTTGGCACCGACAATGAAACCGAAATCGAGCTGGTCGCGATAGCTTTGCACCGTGATGTTGAGCGCCTGCCCGTGCGTCGAGATCGACACCGGGAAGATGTGCAGCAGCTCCGCGCCGGCGGCGTAGAGCGTCTGCCGCGGCCCGGGCACGTTGGACACCGTGATGTTGGCGGCCGGCGGCAGCACGTCCGACAGGTTCGAGCGGCTGTAGAGCAAGGCCAGGATCTGCACCATGATCGGCGCGCCCAGCATCGAGATGTTGGACACTTGCGGCATCAGGGCGCGCAGCGGATGCGACATCTCCTTGGACTTGGTCGATTGCGCGATGATCGCCTCCAGTCGGGCCTTGGGATCGTCGATGTCGGTCGCGATCGCGCAGATCATGCCGAACACCTGGTTGTTGGCCTCGGTGTTGCCTTCCTCGCGCAGCGAGATCGGCACGGCGGCGGTCAAGGATTTCGCCGGCAGCGTGCCATATTGCTGGAGATAGCGGCGGACCACGCCGGAGGCGAGCGCCAGCACGACGTCGTTGAGCTTGCCGCCGGCCTGCTTGGCCAGCGCCTTCGCCCGCGACAGCGGGATCGACACGCCGGCGAAGCTGCGCTCCGAGGAGATGGTCTTGTTGAGCATGGTCGGCGGCGACACCATGCTGGCGAGGCTCTCGCGCGACTTCGGATCGGCGACCTTGCCGAGCACGTCGGACACGCTCTTGAGCACGGTCGGGATGTTGCCGGCGAAGCGCACCGCGCTCTCGATCTGGTACATCGCGTTGTCGAACAGGATCGAGCCGATGTCGCTCTTGCCGGTGCGGGGCAGCTGCAGGTTCTTCGCAGCGGCCGAAGCATCGAGCGGCTGGCTGAAAAGCTGCTGATAGGAATCGAGCAGGTTGGCGGCGATGTCACGCGGCTCCTGCCCCGGCTTGGCTCCCGCCGCCGGCGGATCGACCTTCCGCGGGATCGGCGAGATGTCGTAGATCATGTTGGTCAGCGCCGCGCCGGCACCGCCGTCGATGGCGGCATGGTGCATCTTGGAATAGAGCCCGACCTCGTTGTCCTTCATGCCCTCGAACACGTAGAATTCCCAGAGCGGGCGGGCGCGGTTCAAGAGCTTGGCGTGCATCCAGCCGACGATGCGTTCCAGCGTGGCGCGGTCGCGCGGCTGCGGCAGGCTGGCGCGGAAGATGTGACGGTCAATGTCGAACTGATCGTCCTCGACCCAGGAGGGATGGTCGATGTCGAGCGGCGCCTTCTCCAGCCGCGCCTTCAGGATCGGCGCGATGTGCAGGCGCGAGACGATCATCGCCTTGAAGTCTTCGAAGAAGTCGCCCTTGTAATCGTCGGGCAGGCGAAAGATCGCCATGCTGCCGACATGCATCGGCATTTCCGGCGTTTCCAGATAGAGAAACGACGCATCCAGCGACGACAGCTTCTTACCGTCAGCCATGGTTCCCTCCCGCAAGATTTGACGGGCGCCTTGGACGGCGCTTCTCGTCAGGCCGATATTGCCCGCTCCGGCGGGGCATATGCAATGGCAAACGGCCCTGCCCGGTCAAATGGCCAGAACTCCCCCTCCGGTTGCGCCAGCCGGTCCGCCACGGCCCACAGCGCGGCGGGGTTAACGCCGAGCCCGATATGGCTCGCCAGGTGCACCTCGATGTTCTCGGCATGGTCCGAGGGGCGCAACAGACAGGTCCGCCAGTTCACGACGCCATCGGCGCGGGAATAGATCGACGTCGCCGGCACCGGCAGATCGCCGGCGATCGCCTCGCGCAGTTCGGCAAAATCCTCGACCCGCTCGCCGGACAGCGCCTCATAGAGCCGCGTGGCGTTGGTCGCCCGCACGTCGTTGGCAAAAGGACTGCCGAGCGTAATGACGTAACGGACCATGTCGGGCGCCTGGAGCGCGAGATCGCGGGCATAGACGCCGCCGAGGCTCCATCCGACCAGGCTGACCTTGCGCCCCCTCGCGGCGTGGATCTCGGCGAGACGGGTGCGCAAGGCCTCCCGCATCCGCCCCAGCCCGCCGAGATTGCGGCCCATCCGCCAGGCATGTGCCTCATAGCCGAGCTCGCTCAGATAGCGCCGCATCGGCGCCATCGAAAGATCGCTGGCGAGAAAGCCCGGCAGCGTCAGCACCGGATGGCCGTCGCCCCTGGGCGCGCGCATCAGCAACGGCGACAACAGCAGGCTGGCGTTCAACTCGAACAGGCCGCGGGCTTCGGCGAGCAGCAAACCAAGGCCCGGCGGACGAAGCCGGTCAGACGCTTGCGGCCCGTCCCGCCCGGCCGACATTATTTCTTCTTATCGCTGCTGCGCGTTCCGCCGAGGCCGGCCATGGTGACGAACATGTCCTGAAACCGCTCGGCAAGCTTCGGATCGAAAGTGAACCAGCTCTGGATCAGCGATTCTGGCGAGACCTTGTCGATATTGCTCAGGACCTGCTGCTGCAGCTTGTCCATGACGGCAATCTGCATCGGCGAGACGTCCGGCAATCCGAAGAACTGACGGGCCTCGAGGGGGGTGCAGTCGATTTCGATGTTAACTTTCATGTCCCCTCCGGATGAGATTCGAGCACTCTGTTGGAGTATCGCCGCGACACGGTGTGCAACGCAAGCGACCTCGGACGCGCCGCGGGGCGCCGGCTCCCGCAATCGGCGGGTATGGTCAATCAAATTGCTCGGCCGCGACCGCAGCTCGGACGGCTGAGACGCCAACGGCCGACAGGGCCAATTTCCCTTTACCCCGGGACTTCACAGGTCGAAAGTCGAATGTCGTTCGCGCGCCAGCCTCCCCTAGATTGCCGGTCAGCATTGCTGCACAGCGGTGCAACTTGGCGCGTTCCTTGCTGGAATGGCGCTTGCACGGGTCGTGAACTCTGGGCAACATGGATCGATCAGCCCCGCCGAACAATCAAAAATCACGGCGCGGCAGAGTGGAGAGGGTCAAGAATGTCAGTCGGACGAACTCTGTTTGCGGCGACGCTCGCCGGTACGCTTGCGTTGGCGGTCTCGCCGGCGTCGAGCCAGACGCTACGTTATGCCAACCAGGGTGACCTGAAGTCGCTCGATCCCTATACGCTCAACGAGAGCACCACCCACGCTCATCTCGGTCACGTCTATCAAGGCCTCACCGCGCGCGACAAGGACCTCAAGATCATTCCGGCGCTGGCGGAAAGCTGGGAAACTCCGGAGCCGACCCGCTGGCGCTTCCATCTGCGCAAGGGCGTGAAGTTCCACAACGGCGACCCGTTCACCGCCGACGACGTGGTGTTCTCGGCCGATCGCGTGCGCAAGAAGGGGTCCAACATGCAGACCCGCCTTGCGCCCGACGTCAAGGTGGTCAAGGTCGACGACTACACCGTCGATTTCGTCCTGCCCTCGCCCAACCCCATCCTGCATAACGCGTGGGATGTCTGGTACATCATGGACAAGAAATGGGCCGAGGAGAACAACGTCGTCGACCCGACGCCGGTGGCAGCGACCACGCCGAGCTACGCCTCGCTCCACGAGAACGGCACCGGCCCCTTCATCATCGAGAGCCATCAGCCCGGCGTGAAGACGGTGTTCAAGGCCAATCCCAATTACTGGGGCAAGGTCGAAGGCAATTTGAAGGAGATCATCTTCACCCCGATCTCCTCCGACGCCACCCGCGTCGCCGCCCTGCTCTCGGGCGAAGTCGACGTCATCGAGCCGGTGCCGATCCAGGACATCTCCCGCGTCGATTCCAGCCCGAATGCCCAGGTGCTGAAGGGGCCGGAGCTGCGCACCATCTTCATCGGCTTCGACCAGATGCGCGATGAGCTGCTCTACTCCAACATCAAGGGCAAGAACCCGTTCAAGGACATCAAGGTCCGCGAGGCGTTCTACAAGGCGATCGACATCGAGCTGATCAAGACGCGCGTGATGCGCGGGCTGGCGACGCCGTCGGCGCTGATGATCGCGCCGGAGCTGTTCATACTGTCCAAGGAATTCACGCGGCCGAAATTCGATCCCGACGGCGCCAAGAAGCTCCTGACCGAGGCCGGCTATCCCGACGGCTTCGAGGTCACCATGGACTGCCCGAACGATCGTTATGTCAACGACGCCGCGATCTGCCAGGCCGTGGTCGGCATGCTTGCCCGCATCGGCGTCAAGATCAATCTGCTGGCGCAGCCGAAGGCACAGTACTTCGCCAAGGTGCTGAAGCAAGGCGGCTACCAGACCTCGTTCTACATGCTGGGCTGGACGCCGAGCACGATGGATTCTCACAACGTGCTCTTTGACATCATGGGCTGCCGCGACGATGCGAAATCCTCACGGGGCGAGGCCAATCTCGGCGGCTACTGCAACAAGGAGTTCGACGCCATCACCGACAAGGTGCTGGTCGAAACCGACACCGCCAAGCGCAACCAGCTGATCAAGCAGGCCTACGAAATCGGCAACAAGGACTGGTCCTACATCCCGCTGCACCAGCAGGCGCTGGCCTGGGGCGTATCGAAGAAGGTCAACCTGCCGCAGCGCGCCGACAATCTGGTCATGTTCCATTGGGCGACCAAGAAGGAATAGCGTCAGTTGAACACGAGGTCCCGGGAGCGTCAGGCTTCCGGGACCTTTCCTTTTCCGGCCGACAAAGTCGTCGGCTGTAAGCGCACCCAAGGACAGTGGAAGAAATGCTCGCTTTCACTCTACGCCGCGCCGTTCAGGCTATCGGCGTCATGTTTGCCGTCGGCATCATCGCGTTCTCGATGTTCCGATTCGCCGGCGATCCCGTCAACCAGATCGTCTCGATCGACACGTCGGCGGCCGAACGCGAAGCCGTGCGCAAGTCGCTCGGCCTCGATGATCCCGTGCCGGTGCAGTTCGTGCGCTATTTCGGCGATGCCGCGCAGTTCAAGTTCGGCGTGTCCTACCAGTTCCGCCAGCCGGTCTCGGCGCTATTGATGGAGCGCATGCCCGCGACGCTGGAACTTGCGATCTGCGCGACCGTGTTCGCAATGGTGTTCGGGATCCTGATGGGAGTCTATTCGGCGCTCAAGCGCGACACCGCGCTCGCCAAATTATTCCAGGCGGTCTCATTGATCGGCATCTCGCTGCCGACGTTCCTGATCGGCATCCTCCTGATCTATCTGTTCGCGGTGACGCTGGGCTGGCTGCCCTCGTTCGGCCGCGGCGAGGTGGTCAAGCTCGGCTGGTGGACGACGGGCCTGCTCACGCTGTCGGGCCTGAAGGCGCTGATCATGCCCTCGATCACGCTCGGCCTATTCCAGATGACCCTGATCATGCGGCTGGTGCGGGCGGAGATGCTGGAAGTGCTGCGAACCGACTATATCCGCTTCGCCCGCGCCCGGGGGCTCACCACCCGTGCCATCCATTTCGGACACGCGCTGAAGAACACGCTCATTCCCGTGATCACGGTAGCCGGGCTCCAGTTTGGCTCGGTTATTGCATTTTCGATCATCACCGAAACCGTGTTCCAGTGGCCGGGCATGGGACTTCTGTTCGTTCAGGCCGTGCAAAACGTCGATATCCCGATTATGGCCGCCTACCTGCTGATGGTCTCGCTGATTTTCGTCGCCATCAATCTGGTGGTCGATATCCTCTACACCGTGGTCGATCCGCGCCTGCGCTCGACCGTCGGCCGCGCGACATAGGGCAATCTGCATGTCAGACGCAGTCGTCTCCAATTCCGACAAGCAGAGCACGCAGCCGACCCACGCTGCCCGCGGCTGGCTCAGCCGCGCGCTCGATAGCGACGTCTTCTATTCCTTCCGCCGCTCCAAGCTCACCATGGTTGCGGCCGCCATCACGGTCTTGTTCTTCCTGCTCGCGATCTTTGCCTCCTGGCTTGCGGTCCAGAACCCGTTCGATCCGGCGCAACTTCAGCTGATGAACTCGCGGATCTCACCGCTGTGGACCGCCGACGGCCAGAGCCCGTTCCTGCTCGGCACCGACGAGCAGGGTCGCGACGTGTTCTCCGCCATCCTCTACGGCATGCGTATCTCGCTCGCCGTCGGCGTGGCCGGCGTGATCTTCGCCGGTGCGCTCGGCATCGCGCTCGGCCTGATGGCCGGCTATTTCGGCGGCGCGGTCGACGGCGTGATCATGCGGATCGCCGACGTCCAGCTCACCTTCCCCGCCATCCTGATCGCGCTGCTGGTCAATGGCATCGCGAAATCGATCCTCGGCAACCGGCTGGATGCCACCAGCATGCTGGTGGTGCTGGTGATCTCGATCGGTCTGAGTTTCTGGGTCGGGTATGCCCGGACCGTGCGCGGTTCCGTGATGGTCGAGAAGAACAAGGACTACGTGGCCGCCGCGCAGCTGATCGGCCTGCCCGCGCCCGTGATCATGCTGCGGCATGTGCTGCCGAACACGATGGGCCCGATCCTGGTCATCGCCACCATCAACCTCGCGCTCGCCATCATCACCGAGGCGACGCTGTCCTTCCTCGGCGTCGGCCTGCCCGACACCATGCCCTCGCTCGGCACGCTGATCCGCATCGGCAACAACTATCTGTTCGCGGGCGAATGGTGGATCGTCGCCTTCCCCGGGCTCGCGCTCGCCGCACTGATCCTCTCCATCAACCTGCTCGGCGATTGGCTGCGCGACGCGCTCAACCCGAAACTTCGATGAGTGTGCGTCGCCCATGACCGAACCTGTTCTCTCCGTGCGCAATCTCCAGGTGGAGTTCGCCTCCCGCCGCGGCACGCTGCGCGCCATCGACGACGTCTCCTTCGACATCGCCAAGGGCGAGGTGCTGGGGGTGGTCGGTGAATCCGGCGCCGGAAAATCCGTCACCGGCCTCGCGGTAATCGGCCTGATCGATCCTCCCGGCCGCATCGCCGGCGGCGAGATTCATCTCGCCGGCCTGCGCATCGACAATCTGCCGCCGGAAGAGATGCGCCGCATCCGCGGCAAACGCATCGGCATGATCTTCCAGGATCCCCTCACCTCGCTCAATCCGCTGTACCGGGTCGGCGACCAGATCGTGGAAACCATCCGGACCCACCTCAATCTGTCCGAACAGGCGGCCCGCCGCCGCGCCATCGACCTGCTCGCCGAAGTCGGCATCCCCGCGCCGGAAAAGCGCATCGACGGCTATCCGCACGAGTTCTCCGGCGGCATGCGCCAGCGCGTCGTGATTGCGCTCGCGATCTGCGCCGAGCCTGAGCTGATCATCGCGGACGAGCCGACCACAGCGCTCGACGTCTCCGTCCAGGCGCAGATCATCTCCCTGATCAAGCGGCTCGGGCGCGACCACGGCACCGCGGTGATGCTGGTGACCCACGACATGGGCGTGATCGCGGAGACCTCGGACCGCGTCGCGGTGATGTACGCCGGCCGCGTCGCCGAGATCGGTCCAGTGCAGGACGTCGTGAGGAACCCGCTGCATCCTTACGCAAAAGGATTGATGGGCGCGATCCCGACGCTCGCGGGCGAGGACAAGCGCCTGGTGCAGATCCCCGGCTCCATGCCGCGCCTGTCGGCGATTCCGCGCGGATGCTCGTTCAATCCGCGCTGCGCGTTCGCATTCGACCGCTGTCGTGTCGATCGGCCCGAGCCACTGCCGCAAGGCGCCCAATCGGTCGCCTGCCATCTCTATGACAATGTGCCGGCGGAGAGCGCGGCATGAGCGCCCCTTTCGTCCAGGCCACAAATCTGCGCCGCGTCTTCGATGTCTCGAAGCCCTGGCTCAACCGCGTGCTGGAAGGCGGGCATCTCGAATATCTCAAGGCTGTCGATAACGTCACCTTCGACATCAGGAAGGGCGAGACCTTTGCGCTGGTCGGCGAGTCCGGCTCCGGCAAGACCACGGTGGCGCGGATGGTGGTCGGCCTGTTGCCGCCGAGCTCGGGCGACGTCCAGATCGACGGCGTCTCGATGGGGGATCCGCGGCAGGCGCCGGCGCGGCGAAAGCTGCGCCGCCGCATCCAGATGATCTTCCAGGATCCCTATGCGAGCCTGAATCCGCGCTTCCGGGTCGATGCCATCATCTCCGAGCCGATCCGCGCCTTCGACCTGATCCAGGGCGAGCGCGACATCCAGGCGCGCGTCGGCGAGCTGCTCAGCCTCGTCGGCCTGCATCCCGACGACCGGCTGAAGTTTCCGCACGAGTTCTCCGGCGGCCAGCGCCAGCGTATCGCGATCGCGCGGGCGCTCGCGTCCGATGCCGAGTTCATCGTCTGCGACGAGCCGACCTCGGCGCTCGACGTCTCGGTGCAGGCGCAGATCCTGAACCTGATGCGCGACCTCCAGGACAAGTTCGGCCTGACCTACATGTTCATCAGCCACAACCTCGCCGTGGTCCGTCACATGGCGAGCCGCGTCGGCGTGATGTATCTCGGCCGCATCGTCGAGATCGCGGAAGGCCGCGAGCTGTTTGCCCGGCCGCGCATGCCCTACACCAAGATGCTGCTGGGCGCCGTGCCCGATCTTGCCATGAGCGGCCGCCAGCGCATTCCGGTCAAGGGCGAGATTCCGAACCCGATCAATCCGCCGCCCGGCTGCGCCTTCAATCCGCGCTGTCCGCTGGCGTTCGATCTCTGCCGCAAGGAAGCCCCGGAACTGATCGGCGGCGTCGCCTGCCATGCGGTTAACACCGCGCCGGTCCCGGCGTGACGCGCGCGTGCCATGCGGCCTGCGCATTGGCGGCACGGCATCGCCTGTGATCAATTGCGCGCGCCACAACTAAGGTAACGAAATCCCATGGCCAGCAACGTCAATCCGGATCCCTTCACGACGCGCCCCGAGATCGAGGGCACGTTCGGGGTCGTCGCCACCACGCACTGGATCGCGACCGCCGTCGGCATGGCCATTCTGGAAAAGGGCGGCAACGCCTTCGATGCCGGCGTCGCCACCGCTTTCACGCTCCAGGTGGTCGAGCCGCATCTGAACGGCCCCGGCGGCGACGTGCCTGTTATCGTGCACGACGTGAAGCGCGGCCGCACCGAGGTGATCTGTGGCCAGGGCCCGGCGCCGGCGCGCGCCACCATCGCGCATTACAGGAGCGAAGGCCTCGACATGGTGCCGGGCACCGGCCTGCTCGCCGCCTGCGTGCCCGGGACCTTCGAATCCTGGATGATGCTCTTGCGAGACTACGGCACCATGCGCGTACGCGACGTGCTGGAGCCCGCGATCTCCTACGCGCGCGACGGCTATCCGCTGGTCGAGCGCGCCTGCGCCACGATCCAGACCGTCGAGCAGCTATTCCGCAAGCACTGGCCGACCTCGGCCGCGGTGTATCTTCCCAATGGCGAGGTGCCGAAACCCGGCACGCTCTTCACCAACAAGACGCTGGCCGCGACCTACGCCCGCATTCTCAGCGAGGCCGAGAGCGGCGACGGTGGCCGCGACGCCGAGATCGAGCGTGCGCGAAGGGCCTGGTCGCACGGCTTCGTCGCGGAAGCCATCGACAAATTCTGCCGCACGCAAGAGGTGATGGACGTCAGCGGTTCGCCGCATCGCGGCGTTCTCTCGGCCGACGACATGGCGCGCTGGCAGCCGACCATCGAGGCGCCGCTTACCTACGACTATGGCCGCTACACTGTCTGCAAGGCCGGCGTCTGGAGCCAGGGCCCGGTCACGCTGCAACAGCTCGCACTGCTCAAGGGCTTTGCGCTCGACGGACTCGACCCGACCGGGCCGGAATTCATCCATCTCCAGATCGAATGCGCCAAGCTCGCCTTCGCCGACCGCGAAAAGTTCTACGGCGATCCGAAGTTCAGCGAGATCCCGATCGCGACGCTGCTGTCGGATGCCTATAACGACGAACGCCGCAAGCTCGTCACCGACAAGGCCTCGCTCGACTTCCGCCCCGGCTCGGTCGAGGGCTTTGGCGGTGTCGTCAAGCTGCGGCGCGCCGAAGGCCAGCGCGAAGCGGTCGGCGCGCTCGGCGCCGGCGAGCCGACGGTCGGACGCTTCGGCGAGGTACGCGGCGACACCGTGCATTTCGACATCATCGACAAGGCCGGCAATATGGTCTCCTCGACGCCATCGGGCGGCTGGCTGCAATCTTCGCCGATCATTCCGGAGCTCGGCTTCTGCCTCGGCAGCCGCGCGCAGATGTTCTGGCTGGAGGAAGACCATCCCGCCGCGCTTGCGCCGGGCAAGCGGCCGCGCACCACGCTGTCGCCGACCATGGCGCTGCGCGACGGCGAGCCGTATCTCGCCTGGGGCTCGCCGGGCGGCGACCAGCAGGACCAATGGATCACGCAATTCTTCCTGCGCCACGTCCATTGCAATCTCAACCTTCAGGAATCGATCGACGCACCGGCCTGGCATTCCGAGCATTTCCCGATCTCGTTCTGGCCGCGCACCGCGCGCCCCGGCGTGCTCGTGGTCGAGAACCGCGTACCGAAGGCAGCGATCGAGAATCTGCGCGAGCGCGGACATATCGTCGAGATCGGGCCCGACTGGTCGGAAGGCCGCCTCACTGCGGCCTCGCGCGTCGGGGTGCGCCGCCGCGCCGCCGCCAATCCGCGCGGCATGCAAGGCTACGCAGCAGGACGCTGATGGACAGAATATGACCTGGTCGATCATCGCACGCGATCCTGCCACCGGCCAGTTCGGCATCGCGGTTGCGACCCGCTTCTTCGCCGTCGGCGCGCGCGTGCCCTATATCGCCGCCGGCCTCGGCGCGATCGCAACCCAGGCCTTCGTGAATCCCTATTACGGCATCGACGGCGTCAAGCTCTTGCGCGAAGGCCTGAACGCGCATGACGTACTCGCCAGCCTGCTCGCGACCGACGACGGGCGCGAAAGCCGCCAGATCCACATCATGGACGCGAGCGGCGAGATTGCTGCGCACACCGGGCGCGACTGCGTCGACTGGTGCGGCCACATCGCGGGCAGCGGCTTCTCCATCGCCGGCAACATGCTCGCGGGTGCCGACGTGCTCGACGAGACCGCCAAGACCTACATCGCCAATGACAGCCTGCCCTTCCCGCGCCGCCTGCTCGCGGCGATGCGCGCGGGCGAAGCCGCCGGCGGCGACAAACGCGGCAAGCAGTCTGCTGCGCTCCTGATCCACGGCTAGGAGGAATGGCCGGCGCTGGACATTCGCGCCGACGACCATTCCGATCCGCTCGGCGAGCTCGAGCGGCTCGAACGGGTCAGCCACGAGCTCTGGGTGCATTTCCGCAACTCCATGCCGACGCGGCAGAACCCGGCCGGCAACACCGATCGCAGCGTCATCGACGCGAGCATCGCCGCGGCCCGTGCAAGACAATCATGAGCACAAGCCCTCTCATCGAGATCAAGGATCTGCGCATCCGCTTCCACGGCGACGATGGCCGCGTCACCCATGCGGTGGACAGTGTAGATCTCAGCGTCGCCAATGGCGCGACGCTCGGCCTCGTCGGCGAATCCGGCTGCGGCAAGAGCGTGACGTCGCTCGCGATCATGGGATTGCTGCCGAAGCAAAGCACGGAGATATCGGGCGCGATCCGCTTCGACGGCTTCGATTTGCTGAAGACCCCGGACCAGACCTTGCGCGACCTCCGCGGCAACCGGCTCGCGATGATCTTCCAGGAGCCGATGACCTCGCTCAACCCGAGCTTCACCATCGGCGACCAGATCATCGAGACCATCCTGCGCCATCGCGGCGGCTCGCGGCGCAGCGCTCGGGAGCGCGCGATCGAGCTGTTGCGCCGCGTCCACATCCCCTCGCCCGAACGGCGCGTCGACGAATATCCGCACAAGCTTTCCGGCGGCATGCGCCAGCGCGTGATGATCGCGATGGCCCTGGCCTGCGACCCCCGCCTCCTGATCGCGGACGAGCCGACCACCGCGCTCGACGTCACCCTGCAGGCGCAGATACTTGAACTGATGCGCGAGTTGAAGGCGGCGAGCGGTGCGGCGATCATCCTGATCACGCACGACCTCGGCGTGGTCGCCGAGGTCTGCGACGAGGTCGCGGTGATGTATGCCGGCGAGATCGTCGAGCGCGCGCCGGTGGATGAATTGTTCGCCGCCCCGCAGCATCCCTACACCGTCGGCCTGCTCGGCTCGATCCCGCGGCTCGACCACCGTGCCGAGCAGCTCGCGACGATCGAAGGCATGGTCCCGAACATGGCGCAACCGCCCGCCGGATGCCGCTTCGCCGCACGGTGCCCCTTCGTTCTCGACGCCTGCACCAGGGCGCCGCCGCCGCTCGTGGAAATCGGCCCGGGTCACCTCTCGCGCTGCATCCGCGCGCCGCTCGAACTTCTGGTGTCGTGATGGCGCTCCTCGAGGTCGAAGGTCTGGTCAAGCATTTCGTCGCCGAGCGCTCGCTGTTCGGCCGGGCGCTCGCGCATGTCAAGGCGGTCGATGGCGTCAGCTTCTCGCTCGAGGCCGGCAAGACGCTGGCCCTGGTCGGCGAATCCGGTTGCGGCAAATCCACCGTCAGCCGTCTGGTGCTGCGGCTGATCGAGCCGGATGCGGGCACGATCCGTTTCGGTGGCCGCGACCTGCTCTCGCTCGACGCCGGAGCGCTCCGCGCGTTCCGCCGCGAAGCGCAGATCATCTTCCAGGATCCCTACGCCTCGCTCAATCCGCGCATGACGGTCGGCCAGATCCTGACCGAGCCGCTGGCGCTGCACGATCTCGTCCCACCCGCACGGCGACGCGAACGGGTCGCGGAAATCCTGCGGCTGGTCGGGCTGGAGCCGCGGCTCGAGCGACGCTATCCGCACGAATTCTCCGGCGGCCAGCGCCAGCGCATCGCCATTGCCCGTGCGCTCGCGGTCGAACCAAAATTGATCATCTGCGACGAGCCGGTCTCAGCGCTCGACGTCTCGATCCGCTCGCAGATCCTCAACCTCCTGCGCGAGCTCCAGGACCGGCTCGGCCTTGCCTACATTTTCGTCTCGCATGACCTCGCCGTGGTCAAGCACATCGCCGACCACGTCGCGGTGATGAATCTCGGCCAGATCGTCGAGACCGCGGAGGCGGATGCGCTGTTTGCCGCGCCCCGGCACCCCTATAGTCGCGCGCTGCTGTCCGCGATTCCCGTGCCTAAACCGCGGGCAAAGAGCAGCCGGATTGTGCTCCAGGGGGAGATCCCCAGCGCGCTGAATCCGCCGCCGGGATGCCGCTTCCACACCCGCTGTCCCTATGTCGTGGACCGCTGCCGCAGCGAAATGCCTCAGCTTGTCTCGGATGGCATCGGACATGCAACAGCTTGCCACCGAACGTCGGAACTGCCGTCCTCCGCGGCCATCGTCCCCATGGATGGCGGCTTCTCGCCGGTTCTTGAAAAATTGGTTGCCGCCTTCAGCGGCGGTCCGGAAGCAGCACGCGGCGGCGGGGTTAGTTCATTGGGGACGGACCCCGCATAGCCGTGAAACAGAGGTCGAGAGCGATGAGCTTTATGCGTTTGACAATCCTGGCGTCGGCCTTGCTGACGTCGCTCGTGGGCACGGCCCAGGCTCAGACCACGCTTCGCATCGGGATCGCTGAAGACCCTGATATCCTCGATCCCAGCATCGGCCGCACCTATGTCGGCCGCATCGTCTTCTCCGCGTTCTGCGACAAGCTGTTCGACATCGACGAGAAGCTCAACATCGTGCCGCAGCTCGCGCTGTCTCACGAGACGTCGGCCGACGGCAGGGAGATGACGATCAAGCTCCGGCCAGGCGTCAAATTCCACGATGGCGAGCCGCTGGACGCCGAAGCGGCAAAATTCTCGATCGAACGTCACATGACGCTGCCGGCCTCGTTCCGGAAGTCCGAGCTCGCCAGCGTCGACCATGTCGAGGTCGTCGATCCCCTGACCATCAAGCTGGTGCTCAAGACGCCGTACTCGCCCCTGATCGCCCAGCTCACCGACCGCTCCGGCATGATGGTCTCGCCCAAGGCGGCGAAGGAGGCCGGTGACAAGTTCGGCCTGCATCCGGTCTGCGCAGGTCCCTACAAGTTCGTCGAGCGCGTGCAGCAGGATCGCATGGTGTTCGAGAAGTTCGCCGACTACTGGAACAAGGACAACATCCATATCGATCGCGTCGTATTCCTGCCGATCGTCGATGCCACAGTGCGCCTTGCCAACCTCAAGTCCGGCGGGCTCGATCTGATCGAGCGCGTGCTCGCCACCGACATCAAGGACGTCCGCGCCGATCCCAAGCTGGTGCTGTCGACGGCTCCCGAGCTCGGCTATCAGGGCCTGACCATCAACATCGGAAACGACAAGACCAAGGGGCCACTCAGCCAATCGGCGAAGGTGCGCCAGGCACTCAGCCTGTCGATCGATCGCGAGGCCATCAACCAGGTCGTATTCAACGGCGAGTTCACGCCGGGCAATCAATGGGTCAGCCCGACGCATCCATACTATCAGAAGGCTTTCCCCATTCCGGGTCGCGACATCGCCAAGGCCAAGGCGCTGTTGAAGGAAGCCGGTGTCAGCCTGCCCGTCACCGTCGACTACATGGTACCAAAGGGCACCGAGTACGAGGCCGTCGCCCAGGTCGTGCAGTCCATGGCCGCCGAGGCAGGCTTCGACATCAAGGTCCGCGTCGTCGAATTCGCGACCACTTTCAAGCAGGCGCAGGCCGGCGAGTTCCAGGTGTTCCAGATCAACTGGAGCGGACGCATCGACCCGGACGGCAATTCCTACATCTTCATGCGCAGCAAGGCGCCGCAGAACGACGGCGTGTACTCGAACCCCGAGGCCGACAAGCTGATGGAAGAGGGACGGGCCACATCGAATGTCGAGGAGCGCAAGGCGATCTACGCCAAGCTGACCAAGATCCTGCTCGACGACCTGCCGATCATCTACATCTATCACCGTACTCTCCTGATCGCGCATACGAAGAAGCTCGAGGGCTACCGGCAGATGCCCGATGGCCTCGTGCGCGTGGTCGGGTTGAAGTTCAAGTGATCGCGGCATTAACCGGGAAACGCGTGGGGCCATGCTGAACTTCCTCGCCCACCGCATCGCGCAGATCGTGCCGACACTGTTCTTCGTGTCGGTGCTGATCTTTTCGCTTCAACAATTGCTGCCCGGCGATCCGGCGCTGGTGATGGCCGGCGAGGAACGCGATCCCGCCGCGATCGAGCAGATCCGGCAGCAGTACAAGCTCGATCAGCCGATCCCCGTGCAATATGCCTACTGGCTCAAGGGAGTCCTCACCGGCAATTTCGGCGAGTCCTTGCGCAACAAGATGCCGGTGCGCGAGCTGATCGCGCAGAAGCTGCCGGTGACGCTCCAGCTCGGCTCGATGGCGATCCTGATCGCGTTCTTGATCGGCATTCCCGCCGGCATCATCTCCGCAGTGAAGAAGGGCACGGCCTGGGACTATGGCGCGAATTTGTTTGCGCTGTGGGGCATCTCGACGCCGAATTTCTGGCTCGGGATCCTGCTGATCTTCCTGTTCTCGATCAAGCTCGGCTGGCTGCCGGCCTCGGGCTACGTGCCGCTGACCGAGGACTGGCGCGCGAGCCTAGCCGCCACCATCATGCCCGCCTTCGTGCTCGGCAACGCGATTTCCGCGATCCTGATGCGGCACACCCGCAGTGCCATGCTCCAGGTGCTGGAAAGCGACTATGTCCGCACGGCGCGTGCGAAGGGATTGTCGGAGCGCTCCGTCATCCTCAAGCATGCGATGCGCAATGCGCTGACGCCGATCATCACGCTCGGCGCGCTCGAGCTCGGCACACTGTTGTCGGGTGCCGTGCTGACGGAGCAGATCTTCTCCATTCCCGGCTTCGGCAAGCTGATCGTGGACGCCGTCTTCAACCGCGACTACGCGGTCGTGCAGGGCGTCGTGCTGGTGACGGCCACGGTCTACATCACCCTCAACCTCGTTGCCGACGTCGCCTATATTCTCGTCAATCCGCGGCTGCGGGGCTAGCGCCATGACCGATGCCGCATTGCCCGCCGCCCCCTCCGCCGCGCACGCGTCCGAACTAGACAGCCCGGCGCGCCGCGCACGGCGGCGGTTGTTCAAGCGCAAGGCCGCCGTATTCGGACTCGTCGTGATCACGGCGTTCATCCTGCTTGCGGCGCTTGCTCCTCTCATCGTCCCCTACGATCCCATCGCGACGAGCTGGAGCCTGGTACGCAAGCCGCCGACCGCGGCGCACTGGTTCGGCACCGACGAGCTCGGCCGCGACATCCTCAGCCGCGTCGTCTACGGCGCGCGCGCCTCCCTGCTCGCGGGCCTGATCTCGGTCGCGATCGCGCTCGGCGTCGGCGTGCCGCTCGGCCTGCTTGCCGGCTATCGCGGCGGATTTGTCGATGCGCTGATCAGCCGGATCACGGACGCGATGCTGGCCTGCCCGTTCCTGATCCTGGCGATCGCGCTGGCCGCGTTTCTCGGTCCGAGCCTCGGCAATGCGATGATCGCCATCGGCATCTCGGCGACCCCGATCTTCATCCGCCTGACCCGCGGCCAGGTGCTGAGCGTCAAGGCCGAGGATTATGTCGAGGCCGCGCGCGCCCTCGGCAACCCCGGCTGGCGGATCGCGTTCTCGCACATCCTGCCCAACATCCTGCCGGCGCTGCTGGTGCAGGCGACGCTGTCGATCGCCGCCGCCATCATCGCCGAGGCGGCGCTCTCGTTCCTTGGCCTTGGTCAGCAGCCGCCGGCACCGTCCTGGGGCAGCATGCTCAATGCGGCGCAGCGCTTCCTGACCCAGGCGCCTTGGATGGCGATCTGGCCGGGGCTTGCGATCTTCCTCGTGGTGCTGTCGCTGAACCTGCTCGGCGACGGCCTGCGCGACGCGCTCGATCCAAGGCAGCGATAAAGCTAGCTCAAGGCCCGCCCTCCACCTCTCCCCGACGGGGAGAGGTAAAGATCAACCGCCAGCGCTAGATCACTGCCTCGCGCATCACGCGGCGGCAATCCATCTCGTATTCGAGATCGACCACCGGCGGGCGGGCATAATGCCAGGTCAGGCCGGAGCGCAGCGCGCCACGGCGGACCAGCTCGTCGACCAGCGCGTGGTGGAAGTCATGCACGGAATAGGCCTGCACGCCGGTGGTGTCCTTCCAGCCGAAGCCGAAGGCCGCCATCCGGTTTTCCATCTGCGAGGTGGTGGTGAACCGTACCTTCTCGCGCAGCCCCTCCGGGCTGAGGTCGCGGTAGCGCACCGTGCGCTCGACGTAGCTTCCGCTGCCCTCGCGTGCTTCGGCACCGCCGGCGATCACGAAGCTCGGCGCCTTCGACCGCGTCGGGCGCGTGAAGGAGAACGCGTAAAACGATGGCTCGGTCGGCGGATCGATCTCGGGACAGACATTGCTGCGCGCCACCGGATTTGTGGTGCCGTCGAAGATGCCCCATTCGGATAGCGTCTTCACATAGTGCAGGTTGAACGCACGAAAGCCCTCCTCGCTGAAGGCGGCCGGTGAGCGCAACTCGCAGGCGCAGAACGCCGTCAGCGGACGTCCGGCTTCCTGGATGAATTTCGCCGCGAGCGCAAAGCCCTCGGCAAGCGGCACCAGGCGATCGAGCCGGACGCGCTCGATCTCATAGCCGTCATCCGCGGCCGCGCCGGCCGAATACTGGAACACGGATGGAATGAAACGATAATTGCCCGCAGAGAACTCACGCGTCATGACGAACTCCTATTCCAGTTGCATGCGAATGCCCTTGGCGCCGTTGAGCAGGCGCCTCAGGTGAAAACCGGCCAGCGCATCGTCGGCGTGCATCCCGACCAGCGCGGCAAAAGCCGGCATGGCGGCTGCGTCGCCGGCCTCCATCTTGGCGAAGGCTTCGGAGTACCGCGTTGTCGCCGCCGACTCGAATTTCGCCGTTGCCAGCGGTTCGAACGCACGCAGGGGTTCGCTGCGTCCGCGCAGCATCAGGTCACCGACGGGACGGCCATGGAAATTTGCGGCCCCCTCGGCGATGCTGGCACTGACGCAGATGCGTGTTCCCAGATGCTTGTTCGCAGCCTCCAGACGCGCCGCGATATTGATGGAGTCGCCATAGGCGGTGTAGTCGAAGAAACGATTGCCGCCGAAATTGCCGACCAGCGCCGGGCCCGCATGGGCGCCGATGCGGGTCGCCCCGAAATTGACGCCTCTCGCCTTCCAGCGCGCGGAGAAATCCTCCGCCCAGGCATCGAGATCATGCGCACAGGCGACCGCGCGCGTCGCATAGTCCAGCTGGTCGCCAGGCGCGTTGAACAGCACCTGAATCGCATCGCCGATGATTTTGGCGACCGTCCCCTCATGCGCGAAGACGATCTCGGTCATGCCGCCGACATACTCGTTGAGGAGCTCGCCGAGCGTCTGCGGGGCCGCGCTCTCGACCAGCGACGTGAAGCCGGTGATGTCGGTGAAGAGGGTGGCGACATCGCGCCACTGCACCTCCATGCTGCCTTCGACATCCGCTGCCAGGCGCCTTGCGATCTCCGGCGAGAAGAAGCGCGACAGTGAGGCATGGGCGCGCTCGGCTTCCATCTGGCGCCGCCGCACCTCGCGCAGCATCTCCACGTGACCGATGGTCTTCTGGATCGTGGCCTCCAGATCGGCGAAGTCGATCGGCTTGGTCAGGAAGTCGAACGCGCCGCGGTTCATGGCGATGCGGATGTTGCTCATGTCGCCATAGGCGGAGACGATGATGGTCGACTTCTTGTCCTCGGCCTCCTGGAGCTTCGCCAGCAGCGACAGCCCGTCCATCCGCGGCATGTTGATATCGGAGACCACCATGTCGACATGCGGATTCTGCTCAAGTGCCTGCAGCGCCTCGAGGCCGTCGCGGGCGAACATGAGGGTGAGCAGCCCATCGCGAATCTGCCTGCGAAACTTTTGCAGGATCAGCGCCTCGAGATCCGGCTCGTCGTCGACGAAGAGGATGGTGGCAGTCATGCGGCTTGCTCGAGCCTCGTGTCGATCTCCTGGCGCAGCAGCGCAAAGTCGATCGGCTTGGTCAGGAGCGCGTGGGCGCCTCGCTCGATCGCCTTTCTGCGCGTCTCGGCGTCGCCATAGGCGGTGATCATGATGACGGGAACGTGCGGATAGTCGGCGCGCACCTTCGGCAGCATGTCGAGCCCGCTCATGCCGGGCATGTTGACGTCCGACAGAATCAGGATCAGCGAAGGATCGCGAACTTCGGCGGCACGCCTCAGCGCATCGGCCGCAGAGGGAGCAAATTCCATCTGGAAGCGGCCGGCGCGCAGGTCGCGCCGGAAGTGCTGCCTGAACAGCGGCTCGACGTCGGGCTCGTCATCGACGACCAGGATATAAACGTTCAAGTCTTGCCTCCGGCGGTGTCGCCTGCTGCCATCGTTCGCGGCAGCGTGATGATGAATTCGGTGAATATACCGGGCTCGGTCTTCACGTCGATCGTGCCGCCGTGCTGCTTCACGACGATGTCATGGCTCATGGACAGGCCGAGCCCGGTGCCCTCACCGGCCGGCTTGGTCGTGAAGAACGGATTGAACAATTTTTCCTTCACCTCGGGCGGAATCCCGGTGCCGTTGTCACGGATCCGGATCTCGACCGTGTCGCCGAGGCTCCTGGTTGCGGCGCTCAGGATCGGCTCAAAACTGTCCGCCGCGCTCGCCTTGCGCTTGGCCGCGGCATAGAAACCGTTCGAGATCAGGTTGAGGAAGACGCGCGTGATCTCCTGCGGATAGATGTCGACCAGGCCGGCGGCGGGATCAAACGCGCGCTGGAGCGTGACGTTGAAGGCGGGCCTTTCGGCGCGCGCGCCGTGATAGGCCAGATTGAGGCTCTCCTCCACGACCGCATTGATATCGACGGGGCGATGTTCGCCGGAACCCTGGCGCGAGTGCACCAGCATGTTCCTGACGATGGAATCGGCGCGCTTGCCGTGCTGCACCACCTTCTCGAGATTGCCCCTGAGCATGGCGGTCAGCTCGTCAACTTCCGCCTTGGTCTTGCCGTCGAGCTTTGCTGTTTCGAGCACCTCGTTAAGCTCGTCGATCAACTCCGTCGAAACCGACGAGAAATTGTTGACGAAATTGAGCGGGTTCTTGATCTCGTGGGCAATGCCGGCGGTGAGCTGGCCGAGGGAGGCAAGCTTCTCGGTCTGGATCAGCCGGTCCTGCGCGGCGCGCAGATCATCGAGCGATCGCGACAGCTCTCTGGTGCGTTCCTGGACCTCCTCGAACAATCGGACATTCTCGATCGCGATGAGGGCCTGATCTGCAAATGTGGTGGCGAGTTCGATTTGCTTGTCGCTAAACGGCCGCACCATATGCCGCGTCAAGACAAACACGCCGATTGGCGTCCCCTCTCGAAGCAGAGGCACACCGAGCATCGTACGCACGTTTGAACGCCTTCGAGCGGACGAAGGCGCATATTCGGGGTCGGCCTGCACATCCGGGACATGAACCGTTTTGGCGTCGAGCAGCGTACGCCCGACCACACTTCCCCGCTCGGGTACGGAAGCGAATGTCCGAAGCTTGTTTTCCTGCTCCGCGTCAAGCCCGCAGCTTGCCGCCAAATAGAAGACGCCGTCGCTAGGCCGAAAGATCGTGCCTTCGTCCGCGTCACACAAGCGCGCCGCCGAGCCGACAAGGGTGTTCAACACGGTTTGCAGGTCGAACGCCGAACGGCTGATGACTTTCAGCACATCGGCGGTCGCCGTCTGTTGCTGCAGCGACTCGCTCAATTCCGCGGTCCGCTGCTCGACCTTGTTTTCAAGGTCGGCATAGGATTCCTGCAAGCGCGCGCCCATCTCGTTGAACTGGTCGGCGAGCCCTTCGAGTTCGTCGCCGGTCCGGATCGCGATGCGCTGGGAGAAGTCGCCACCCCCGATCCGCTCGGCGCCGCTGCGCAGCGCCTGGATCGGTCCCACCATGCGGCGCGCGAGGAATATCCCCGCAAGCACCGCGAAGATCGACGCCGCGAGCAGCACGATCGCAAGCCGCTGCAACGAGGCATAGAGCGCGGCATAGGCCTCCTCGACCGGCAGCTCCACGAACATGGTCCAGTGCAGCGGCTCGATCGGGGCCGATGCGGTCAGCACCTTCCGCCCCTGGATGTTGCGCGCTTCAGGAAGCGGATCGGACATGGTGCCGCCTCCGGATTGCGCGGCGCGCACCTGCGCGAGCCCGGACATGTCGGTGTTGCGCAGGACCAGGCTGATATCGGGATGCGCGATCAGGCGCCCCTCCGGCCCGACCACGTAGGCGTTCCCGTGCTCGCCGACCTTGATCTGGGAGACGACGTCCCAGATCAGCTTCAGATTGACCTCGGCGATGCTGACGCCGGCTTCCTTGCGCGCGCCGGCCAGCGCCAGCGTCATGTAGGGCTCGGAGTCCCTGCGGAAATAGACCGGCCCGTAATAGACCTTGTGCGCGACCGCCTCGGTGAACTTTGGATCCCCCGACAGGTCGATCCCACTGTCGATCGCGTCCATCGCCAACCGCGAGACCCGCAACCGCTCCTTGCCGCTCGAATCCACCTGGGCGAGCTCGGTGATCCCTGGCACCTGACGCAGCAGCCGCAGCGCGTCGAACCGGCGCTGCTCGATCGAGCCCGCCGACCACGGCAGCTGCGTGGTCCAGCCGAGCTGGCTCTCGATCTCCTTGACGAACTGGCCGATCTTGGCGGCCGCCGCCTCGGCCTGCTCATGCTGGACCCGGATCAGCGAGGCCTTGTGCTCACGATAATAGAAGAAGACTTCGAACAGCCCGTTGGCGAGCAGCGCAACGGCGACGACGGCCACGAACAGCGCGACGTATTTGGTGAACAGCCGGGTCCTGATCCCCCGCCCCACCGCCTCGCCGGCCACGGCCCCATCCGGGGCCGCGCTCGGCAACGTCCTGGCTTGCGGGGCGTCGGGATGCAGGGAGAGGCTCATCTGGCGGAATCTAGCAAGAAGACGAGACGTTGTCTCTCGCGAGCGCGGCAAAGGGCCCGCCCGACGGCCGCGGTGGCCGCCGCATCAGCGTCGCCGGGCACAACAAAAAAGGGCGGCAGCGGATTGGCCGCTGCCGCCCTTTGCTTCGTTGCTTCCGGCCTCAGGTCGGCCGCAGCGCCTTGGCACCGAGGTCGAGCTCGTTGACCTGCTTGTTCCGCTCGGAATCGGCCGCCGCGCGATGGTCGGTCGCCAGCACCACGTAGACGGCGGGCAACACGAACAGCGTGAACAGCGTGCCGATCGACATGCCGGCAACGACGACCAGACCGATCGAGAAGCGGCTGGCGGCGCCCGCGCCGGTCGCGGTCAGGAGCGGGATCAGGCCCGTCACCATCGCGGCCGTGGTCATCAGGATCGGCCGCAGGCGGATGCGGGCCGACATCTCGATGGCAGAGCGGCGATCGAGCCGCTCGTTGACCTGGAGCTCGTTGGCGAACTCCACCATCAGGATGCCGTGCTTGGTGATCAGGCCGACCAGGGTGAGCAGACCGACCTGGGTGTAGATGTTCATGGTCGCCATGCCGAAGAACAGCGGGATCAACGCGCCGACGATCGCCATCGGCACCGAGATCATGATCACCAGCGGGTCACGCAAGCTCTCGAACTGGGCCGCCAGCACCAGGAAGATGATGATCAGCGCGAAGCCGAAGGTGATCGCGAGCTGGTTGCCTTCCTGCACATACTGCCTGGAGTCCGCGAGATAGTCGTGGCTGAAACCCTGGGGCAGCTTCTTGGCCTCGCCTTCGAGGAAGTCGACCGCAGCACCAACAGTCACGCCAGGCATCGGCACGGCCGAGAACGTCGCCGAATTGAGCTGGTTGTAGTGGGTCAGCGAGTTCGGGTCGGTCTTGGTCCTGATCGAGACCACGGTCGACAGCGGAAGCTGCTGGCCGGTATTGGTCGTCACATAGTAGCCGCCGAGCGATTCCGGCGACAGCCGATTGCCCCGGGGCACCTGCGGAATCACCTGGTAGGAGCGCCCCTCGAGATTGAAGCGGTTGACGTAATTGCCGCCAAGCAGCACCGCGAGCGTACTGCCGAGGTTCTGCATGTTGATGCCAAGGTCCTGGGCCTTGGTACGGTCGATCGTGACCTGCACGTTCGGCTGGTTATAGGCGAGGTCGCTGTCGGAGACGATGAACATGCCGCTCTTGCGCGCGGCGTCCTTCAGCTTCTCCATCTGCTCATAGACCGTCTGGAATCCGGCGGTGGAGTTGATCACCATCTGCACCGGCAGGCCGCCGGGTCCGCCGGGCAGCGGCGGCAGGTTGAAGGCGAAAGCCTGCACGCCCTCGATCTTGGAGAGCTCGGCCTGCACCAAGGACTTCAACTGGATCGACGAACGCTTGCGCTCCTCCCACGGCTTCAGCAGCATGCCGGCGATGCCGCCCTGCGGACCGTTGATGCCGTTCAGCACGAAGCGCAGATCGGTCTCCGGGAACTTCTGGAATTTCTCGTCGAGCTTTTCGCCGTAGAAATCGACATAGTCGATATTGGCGTATTTCGGCGCCTTGGTCACCGCGAACACGATGCCCTGGTCTTCCTCCGGTGCCAGTTCCTTCGACGTGTGCATGTAGAGGAAGCCGACCAGCCCGAGGATCGTCACCGCGAACAGGCCGGTGATGGCCTTGTAGTCGAGCGAGCGATCGAGCCTGCGGCCATACCAGCGCGTCAGGGCGCCGAACACCTTGTTGACGGCCTTGGCGAAGCGGCCCTCTTCGGTGTTCTTGAGCAACACCGAGCACATCATCGGCGACAGCGTCAGCGCGATCACGCCTGACACGATCACCGAGCCTGCGAGCGTGAAGGCGAATTCGCGGAACAGCGAACCGGTGAGACCGCCGAGGAAGCCGATCGGCGCGTACACGGCCGCGAGCGTGATCGTCATCGAGACAACGGGACCGACGATTTCACGCGCGCCTTGCAGCGATGCCTGGACCGGCGTCTTCCCTTCCTCCAGATGGCGATGGATGTTCTCCACCACCACGATGGCGTCGTCGACCACGAGGCCGATCGCAAGCACCATCGCGAGCAGCGTCAAGAGGTTGAAGCTGAAGCCGAAAGCCAGCATCAGCGTGCAGACGCCGATCATCGACAGCGGAATGGTGACGACGGGAATGATGACCGAGCGGAGCGAGGCCAGGAACAGGAAGATCACCACGATCACGATGATCACGGCTTCGCCCAGCGTCTTCTCCACCTCGTCGATCGAGGACTGGATGAACTTGGTCGAGTCGTAGGCGACCTTCATCTTCATCGACGGTGGCAGATTGCGTTCCAGTTCGGGGAACAGCGCGCGCACGCCCTTGACCAGCGTCAGCGGATTGCCTTGCGGCGTCGCCTGCACACCGATGAAGATCGCATGCTCGCCGTTGAAGGCGACGCTCGCGTCCGTGCTCTGGGCTGCAAGCTCGACGGTGGCGATGTCCTCCATCCGCACGAAGCCGCCGTCCTTGGCCTTGACGATCATCTTCCTGAACTGATTGACGTCGGTCAGGCCGGTGTTCGTGGAAATGTTCGAGACGATCAGATAGCCCTTGGTCTGACCCGCCGCGGACTGGAAGTTGTTGGCGGCGATCGCGGCGGCAACATCCGCGGGCGACACGTTGCGGCCGGCCATCTTCACGGGATCGAGCCACAGCCGCATCGCAAAGGTCTGGCCGCCGAGAATGTCGGCCGAGGCCACGCCGTCGACGGTCGACAACACCGGCTGCACCACGCGCGTCAGATAGTCGGAGATCGCCGAGCCCGACAGCTCCTCGGAGGAGAAGCCGAGATACATCACGGCCGTGGTCTGGCCCGTGGTCTTGGTGACGATCGGGTCGTTCGACTCCTTCGGGATCAGGTATTTGACAGAGTTCGTCTTGGCCAGCACCTCGGTGAGCGCCTGGTTCGGATCGAAGTTCAGCTTGATGTAGACCTGGATCGTCGAGGTGCCGAGCACGGAGGACGAGGTGATGTAGTCAACGCCTTCGGCCGAGGCGACCGCCTGCTCGATCGGCGTGGTGATGAAGCCCTGGATCAGGTCCGCGGACGCGCCGGGATAGACGGTCGTGATGTTGATGACCGTGTTCGACAGCTTCGGATATTGCCGGATCGGCAGCACCATCGCCGCGCGCAGGCCGATCAGCAGGATCAGCAGACTGACGACGACCGACAGAACCGGACGCTTGATGAAAATATCGGTAAAGGCCATCGCGGCGATCTCGATTTCTTTTTCTTTAGAAAAGTGATCCGGCCGAGCCGGATCACTTAAGGGTGGCAAGGGGTCAGTAGCGCGGCGGCTGCGCCGGGATCTGCGGGGCCGGATCGGTCGAAATCGACACCGGCGCGCCCGATTGCAGCTTGAGCTGGCCAACGGCGACGACCTTGTCGCCCGGCTTCACACCCTTGATGATTTCGACGCGGCCTTCGACCCGGCTACCGGTCTGCACGAAAGTGCGCACCGCGGAGAGGCTGGTCTTGCCATCCTCTTCCTTCTTCTCGGTGATCACGAACACCGAGTCGCCGTACAGCGTGTAATCGACCGCCGTTTCCGGCACGGTGATCACCGCCGGCTTGTCCGGCAGCACCACCGTGGTGGTCACGAACATGCCGGGCTTCAGGATCTTGTCCGGATTGGCGACGGTCGCCTGCACGCGGATGTTGCGGGTGTCGGTCGCGATCTGCGGCTCGATCGTGGTGATCTTGGCGTCGAAGGTGCGGCCCGGATAGGCGTCAACCTTCAGCCGGACCGGCTGGCCGACCTTGAGGTTGCCCGAGTCCTTTTCCGTCACCGTGAAGTTGGCCCACAGCTCCGACAGATCGGTCAGCGACACGATCGCCGTGCCGGCCGTCAGATACTGGCCGACCTCGACCTTGCGCATGCCGAGATCGCCCGAGAATGGCGCGCGCACCAGCTTCTGCGAGATCAATGCCTCGGTCTTGGCGATGCCGGCCATCGCCTGGTCGTAGGCGGCCTGCGCGGTATCGACGGTCGCCTGCGGGCCGAACTGGCGCGAGGCGAGCTGCTTGGCACGATCGAGCGAGAGCTGCGCGACGGTCGCCTGCGCCTTGTAGTTGGCGAGGTCGCCCTGATCAGGCGCGTCGAACAGCTGCACCAGCGGCATGCCGGCTTCGACATGCGAACCCGGCTCGAACTTGATCTCGGTGACGCGGCCGTTGACGTCGGCGCTGACGTCGACCTGATGCACGGCGGCAAGCCCGCCGACCGCAGTCAGCAGGTTAGGCACCACCTCGGACTTCGCCTCGGCCGCACTGACCATGGTCGGCGGCGGCTTGTTGTTGGCGAAGAACTGCTTGATCATCTGGCCGCGGAAGTAATTGAACCAGACGAGGCCGCCAACGAGCGCGCCGAGCAGCGTGCCGATAATGACGAACCAGAGCACCGGCCGGACCGGACGCTTGGGAGCCTTGTCGATCGGTTCGCCCGAAATCTTGTGTTCGGTTACGATGTTCATGTCATGCGCTTTCTGCAATCGCCGTCTTGCCCGCATCCGCGGCCTGATCGCGGCCCAAATGCGAAGCAATTGCGGCGTCGTTAAGTCCGATACCTCTCAGGAGAAACTCACAGAGCTGGCGCTCCAGATCGTTCGCCTTGCCGTAAGCGAGACAGGGCGTGGCCGGCAGCCTGGTCAGTGCCGCCGTCATCAACGAATGATGCGCGAACCAGAACAGGTTGAGCGGATCGCCAGTGCAGGGCCGCGCGTCCCCGGCGGCAACCGCACGCTCGAGCGAGGCGACGAAGACCGCCCCGATCAGCTTCTCGATCTTGGCATATAGCAAACGCGCGAATTCGCCATCATCCAAATGACTCGTGGCCATCAGTCGCAGGCGCTGGGCCTCTTCCAGGTCCGGACCATCGGCGATGCGGAGGAAGTGCTGGACCATGCCGCGGATCAGCTCGACCATGGTGGCGGTGGATGGCTCCCGCTCCAGAAGATCCGTCAGCGCGGGATCGGCTTCGCATTCATCGCTGAGGATTTCAGCGTAGAGCGCCGCCTTGGAGGGGAAATGCTTGAACAGCAGGGCTTCGGAAATGGCAGCGGCGGCCGCCACGCTCTTGGTCGTGGTGCCGGTATAGCCGTGTCGGGCAAAGCAGCGCTTTGCGGCGCCGAGGATCAATTGACGCCTCAGGTCGCTCGTCATTCGCAGTGAGCTCATAGGATAGTGAGTAAGCACTCACCCACGCAAAAGTCAAGCATTATGCTGCATCGCAACCTTGAAGCGTTGTAATTTCAGTGGAAATTGCCCCGCCTGCACGGCGCACGTGCAGACGAGGTTCGCCGCGGGGAATGGACCTAGATCGGCTGGAAGCCGAGATCGCCGCGGATCCGGTTGACGATGTAGGTCCCGTCCCGGCTCGGCAAGATCCGCTCAAGGCTGGCGCTGTCGATCTTCACATTGGCAAATCGCGGGCCCGCCGAGACGTCGTGGACGGCTTTGGCAAAGGCCTCGACCTCGGCCATGGTCGAGATCGCGCGCGCGTCCCCGATGCCGCAGGCCCGGGCGACGCCGACGAGGTCGGCGGCCGCCGAGGTGTGGCTGGTCTGGCCGCCGGTCTCGCCATAAGCCTCGTTGTCGAGCACGACGATCGAGAGGTTGGACGGCTTCTGGAGCCCGATGGTGGCAAGGCTGCCCATGCCCATCAGCATCTCGCCGTCGCCGGTGATGACCAGCACCGGCAGTTTTGGCTGCGCCAAAGCCAGCCCAAGCCCGATCATCGCGGCGCCGCCCATGCCGCCCCAGAGATAGAAGTTGCGGGCGTGGTCGCCGGCCGCGCAGATGTCGTTGGTGGAGGCCCCGAGGCCGCCGATCGCAACCACGTCCTTGCGGTCCGCAAGCAGCGTCGAGACCACCTGGCGGCGGTCGAGGAGATTGGCCTTGCTCATTTGGTGAAGACCTTGGCGCCGATCAGGCGCTGCGACAACAGGACGGCGGTGGGCGTGAGCGCGTTATAGGCCTGCGCTGCGGCTGCCTCCATCACCGCCGGCACCTCGGCCGCACTGGAGGCGCGCAGCACCTTGACGCCGGAGAGCTCGAACACGCCCTGCGTGGTCGATCCCATCGGCACCTGCCACGGATTGAACTCGCCCCACTCGCCACGCATGGTCACCAGCGTGAGGAACGGAAAGCGCAGGATCGGGATCAGCGACAGCATGTTGATGCAATTGCCGACCCCGCTCGACTGCATCAGCAGGACGCCGCGCTGGCCGCCCGTCCAGGCGCCCGCGAGAAGCGCCACGCCCTCCTCCTCCGTCGTCAAGGGAATGCCGCGCATCGTGGAGGACCCCAGCACGCGCTGGATCAGCTTCGAATGGCCGGCATCGGGCACGTAAGGCACCTGCCGGACGTCGAAGCGTTGCAAGGTCGCGAAAATATCGTCCGGCCATGAAGGAGCCGTGTCGGCAGCATCCGTGCGTGCGTGCATTTTCCTGTCCGGTCGGCTAGCAAGGTGCGAAGACTGTAGACGCATGCTCGCGTCGACCAGAACAACAAAAACGGCATATCGGCCCTAACCGGCGAGTATAACGGGATGAACGCAGATGCGAAGGAGCTGGCGGCAAGCTTCGACCTCGAGAAGCTGACGCCGGAGTTCTACGACAACCCCTACCCGACCTATCGTGCACTGCGGGAGAACGAGCCGGTCAAGCGCCTGCCGAACGGCACCGTGTTCCTGACCCGCTATGACGACCTCGTCACCACCTACAAGAACACCAAGTCGTTCAGCTCCGACAAGAAGCGCGAGTTCGCGCCGAAATACGGCAACACCCCGCTCTACGAGCACCACACCACGAGCCTGGTCTTCAACGATCCGCCGGCACACACCCGCGTACGCCGCGTGATCATGGGGGCACTGTCGCCGCGGGCGATTGCAGGGATGGAGGCCGATCTCATCAAGCTGGTCGACAGCCTGCTCGACGCCATCGCGGCCAAAGGAAGCTGCGAGCTGATCGAGGACTTCGCCGCCTCGATCCCGATCGAGGTGATCGGCAATCTGCTCGACGTTCCACATGACGAGCGCGCGCCGCTGCGCGACTGGTCGCTGGCGATCCTCGGTGCCCTCGAACCCGTGGTGTCGCCTGAAGCGGCCGCGCGCGGCAACAAGGCGGTGCGGGACTTTCTCGCCTATCTCGAAACGCTGGTCGCGCGCCGGCGCGGCAAGCCCGGCAATCCCGAACGCGACGTGCTGACGCGCCTGATCCAGGGAGAAGGTAACGGCGGGGAGAACGGCGAGCGGCTGACCGAGAAGGAGCTGCTGCATAATTGCATCTTCCTGCTCAATGCCGGGCACGAGACCACCACCAACCTGATCGGCAACGGCCTCGTCGCGCTCGACCGTCATCCCGATCAGAAGCAGCGGCTGATCGACAACCCCGACATGATCAAGACGGCGGTGGAGGAGATGCTGCGCTACGAGAGCTCCAACCAGCTCGGCAACCGCATGACCACGGAGCGGGTCGAGCTCGGCGGCGTCATGCTCGATGCCGGCACGTCGGTGACGCTGTGCATCGGGGCGGCCAACCGCGACCCCGCGCAGTTTCCCGACCCTGAAAGCTTCGACATCGCGCGGACGCCGAACCGGCACCTCGCCTTCGCCACCGGCGCGCATCAATGCGCCGGCATGGCGCTGGCGCGGCTCGAAGGCGCCATCGCGATCTCGCGCTTCCTGGCGCGCTTCCCGAACTACGCCGTGAACGGCCGGCCGGTGCGCGGCGGACGGGTGCGGTTCCGCGGCTTTTTGAGCGTGCCCTGCGCGATCGGCTGAGGCCTCGAAACAAAAATGTTGAAAACAACCCCATGCACAGTAGCGGAGGCTAACGGAAGATTGCCTCGGTGGATCCGCATAACCATTTGACAAAGGGAGGCAAACCAGCGGCTTCGCGCATCGCGCCGGGCTCGGACCGATTTGAGCGCGGTGCAGTCGGTTGACGCCGGCACGCAGCAATGGAGTGACGAAAGATGAGCTCGTCCGTCATTGATTACCTCGCAACGGAAACGCGCCTTGGCGCCCATAATTACGAACCGATCGGGGTCGTCCTGTCGCGCGGCGAAGGTGTCTGGGTCTGGGATACCGACGGCAACCGCTATCTCGATTGCCTCTCGGCCTATTCCGCGGTCAGCCAGGGCCACTGCCACCCCAAGATCCTGGCGGCGATGGTGGAACAGGCACACAGGCTGACGCTGACCTCGCGCGCCTTCCACAACGACCAGCTCGCCCCGTTCTACGAGGAGATCGCTGCGCTGACCGGCTCGCACAAGGTGCTGCCGATGAACAGCGGCGCCGAGGCGGTCGAAAGCGCGATCAAGTCGGTGCGCAAATGGGGCTACGAGGTGAAAGGTGTGCCGGACGACCAGGCCGAGATCATCGTCTGCGCCGACAATTTCCACGGACGCACGCTGGGCATCGTCGGCTTCTCAACGGACCCTGAGACCCGCGGACACTTTGGACCGTTCGCGCCGGGCTTCAGGATCATCCCGTTCGGCGACGCCGCGGCACTCGAACAAGCGATCACGCCCAACACGGTCGCCTTTCTGGTCGAGCCGATCCAGGGCGAAGCCGGTGTCATCATTCCACCGGCGGGCTATTTCACCAAGGTGCGGGAGCTCTGCACGGCCAATAACGTCATGCTGGTGCTCGACGAGATCCAGACCGGGCTCGGCCGCACCGGCAAGCTGCTCGCCGAACAGCACGAGGGAATCGAGGCGGACGTGACCCTGCTCGGCAAGGCCTTGTCCGGCGGCTTCTATCCCGTGTCGGCCGTGCTCTCGAACAACGAAGTGCTCGGGACATTGCGACCCGGGCAGCACGGCTCAACCTTCGGCGGCAACCCGCTGGCCTGCGCGGTGGCGCGCGCGGCAATGCGCGTGCTGGTCGAGGAAGGCATGATCGAGAACGCCGCCAGGCAGGGCGCGCGCCTTCTGGAAGGCTTGAAGGACATCCGCGCCAACACGGTCCGCGAGGTACGCGGGCGCGGCCTGATGCTGGCGGTCGAGCTGCATCCCGAGGCCGGCCGCGCGCGCCGCTACTGCGAGGCGCTCCAGGGCAAGGGCATCCTCGCCAAGGACACCCACGGGCACACGATCCGCATCGCCCCGCCGCTGGTGATCACCAGCGACGAGGTCGACTGGGCGCTGGAGCAGTTCGCCACGACGCTGACGCAGGATTTCTCCTGAAGCTGCCTGCGTCGGAAGATCGCATTGCCGGCTGCCACGTTCGGAATGATCGAGACCGCATTGCGCACCACCTCATGTCACGGGCTGCGGCTCCGGGAATTTCCATTTTCCGTTCAGGATGTCGGGTCTCGGGCGATAGAAGCGCACCATATAGTTCCAGCCCGGCATAGTCGGTAGGCAATTGGGAATTTTCCAGTCGCAGCCACCGACCCGCGATCGGAGTCGGGAAGCGTGGAGGCCAATACCAGCAGCGCGTCCTTTACCTTCTTGTGGCTGACCGGATCCCAGTCGGGAATATCGAACTTGCCCGAACTCCTCTGGCTGACCGCTACGGCATCCTGCAGAGCGTGCGCCTGCTCGATATCCTTCGGGTCCGATGGATCGACCAGCGTGCGCAACGCGAGCATCAGATAGCGCGTTCCGATCTGCTCTTTCGAGAACGTATGGCTTCCGCCGTAGTAGACGGCGGGGGTGTATTGATCTTCGTCGATCACAATCATTGACATGAAACGTTTGCCGGATTCGGGCAGCGCTACCGTTACCGGCCCGGCGTCGAGATCGAATACCGCCGCCGAATACAGGGTGTCGCGGTTGGCGCGAATGACGATCTAGTTGTCGACCGGCTCGATCTCGCGGCGGTGGAAGAATTTTCCCGGCGCACCTGCCAGCTTGACGATGCTGGCGAAATACGCGTCGCTTTCGGCGCGTGTGAAATTGTTGGCGGTGACGGGATTGAGGGGTCCTTGCGGCTGCGCTTGTGCGAACGGACTGGTCGCTGCCAACACCAGGCCGGCCAAGATAAGCGAGCAAAGATGGTTCATGGGCCTCCTCCTCACTGCGCGGATACTTTTTCGAGATCCGGCAGCTTCCACGTCTTGTCGAACAGCGGCTTGGTCGGCCCATACAGGCGGAACATCAGTTCAAATTCGCCGTCAGGTCTCGTCGGAACCCAGTTCGTTTCCTTTCCGGCCAGCGCTTTGGGGCCGAAGTAGAGATCGACTGTGCCATCGGGATTCTTCGCCAATTCCGCGCTCTGTGACGCAGCGCTCGCTCGCGGCATGCCGCGGATGAGAGCGTGAGTTGCGCGGTCGTATGCCGTCACTGACCAATATTGTTTGACCGGCGCATCCGCCGGCACAGTGAGCCTATAGGTGTTGGCGCCGCTGAGGTTCTTCCCGTCCTTGTCCTTGATCGCCATCAGGTAGAACTGGGCCGTACCCAGACGTTTGATGCCGATGAAGCCAAGAGTATAGGTGAGGCCTCTCGCATCGATGGCGTAGGCCTCTCGACTGGCGTAGCGCGTCGATTGGCCCTGGACTGCCTCCGCCTGCGCCGGCACACGCCAGTACGTGCCTTCAAAATAGGGCGGGAAGACCGTGTCGTACCGCAATTCGAGCAAGGCCTTCGCCTCGCGGGCGGCGGCGTTGAGGATTTCCTGCATCTTGGCATCGGGATTGAAGGGCTTGCCCTTCTCGATGCCGATCGACCGCAGTTGATTGATCATCGCCCTGTCCCGTTCCTGCCATGGCTCGCTCTGCACGATGCGGTCGAGCGACTGAAAGAAGCGCAGGTCGAAGGGAATGGTCGAGTCGAACAGAATTCCCATAACGTCGGTGAAGGTGGTTGGCGGCGGATTGGCGGCGTGCGCGAGCGGATAGATTTTGAGCTGCTTGGCATAGGCGACCGATTTGGCGAAATCAGCCTCGGTGCGCCCCGGCAAATTGGAGCGGAACAGCGCGAAGCCTCCATACGTCTGCGACGGCAAGACGAAGTACCCGACCGGCGGATTGCTGTTGTAGTCCGGCGGCAGGATCAGGTATTTGCCGCCCTTGCCCTGGTCGGCTCCTTCGGGCCCTGCATCTTCCAGCGCGGCCTGCCAGATATCGTCAATATTGGCAGCGAGCGAGCCGCCGTCGGCGGGCGGCACCTCGATCACAATGGGGCCTGCGTCTTTGGTGTTGAAAAATGTCATCAAGTAGATCGTGTCCGGATTCGGCGTCAGCGTCTGGTTCTTCCAGTCGGAGGGCCGCGACCAGTAGATGAATTGATTGACCCTGCCTTCGGTCTTGTTGAGCATTGCCTGCAGCATCAGGTCGTAGTTGACCGCCGGCATGCCCCAGATGATCGCCTCCACCGCGCGGCGGTGTATCAGGCGATTGTTGAGATCGTCGGCGGAGAGATTCTGCGCCGGTGCGGATGTCATCGCGTAAAGGCAGGCAAGGGCTGCAAGAGCTGTTCTCTTCACGGTTACCTCCGGCACATTCACCTACGGGGTTGGAAGCACCAGCCGGCATCGCTACCGGCGCTGGTGCCCGTGTGGTCACTGCGCTGTTGCCGCAAGGCTCCGCTGCATCTTCTCCACGATCTGATCGATGCTGAAGCTCGACGGTCGCTGGCTCGGCGGATACTCTTTGAACGTCGCGAGGAATTGGCCCACGACGGCTGGCGCCGCGATGAACACACCTGCTCCGTCCGTCATGAGCCAGTCGTAGTATGTGTTTGAGGTGATGTCCGCGCGCTCGTAAGGGTCCGACCGCAGATTGAAGATTTTCGGGACGCGCAGCTTGGTGAACGGCTCAGCCCAGATTCGCAGCGTGCCCGTCGCCCGCTGTTCCTCGAAGACGACCTTCCAGTTTTCGTAGCGCAAAGCCACGACATCGCCGTCGTCGTCGAAGTAGAGGAACTCCTTGCGATTGCCGCGCTCCTGCTGGCCGGTGAGATAGGGAAGCTGGTTGTAACCGTCGAGATGAACCTTGAAGGTCTTGGCTCCGGCCTGATGGCCCACCAACAGCTTTTCCTTAATGTCAGGATCTCCGGCCACCGCCATCAGGGTTGGCAGCCAGTCTAGCGCGCTCATCGTCTCGTTGGAGATGGAGCCGGGTTGAATCCGCCCCGGCCAGCGGATCATGCATGGCACGCGGAATGCACCCTCCCAATTGGTGTTCTTTTCGCTCCGGAACGGTGTCGTGCCGGCATCCGGCCATGAATTCTGATGCGGGCCGTTGTCCGTGGTGTAGAGCACGATGGTGTCGTTGCCGATGCCGAGATCGTCCAGTGCCTTGAGGATCGTACCCACCGTCGCGTCGTGCTCGATCATGCCGTCTGCGTATTCGGTTCTTGACGTCAGTCCCGGTTGGTCACGATGGGAGTCCCGGACATGGGTGCGGAAGTGCATGCGGGTGGAGTTGAACCAGCAGAAGAACGGCGTGTTCGCCCGCGCCTGACGTTGGATGAAATCAACGGCGGCAGCAGAAGTTTCGTCGTCGATCGTCTCCATACGCTTCCTGGTGAGCGCGCCAGTGTCCTCGATCGTCTGCCTGCCGACCCGACCCCAGCGCGGATGTTCGGTGGGATCGTCGCGATCCGACGCCTTGCAGCGCAACACGCCGCGCGGGCCGATCGACTGACGAACAGCGGGGTCGCGCGGATAAAACCGGTTCTCCGGGTCCTCCTCGGCGTTGAGGTGGTAAAGATTGCCGAGGAACTCGTCGAAGCCGTGCACGGTCGGCAGGTATTCGTTGCGGTCGCCGAGATGGTTCTTGCCGAACTGGCCGGTGGCATAGCCGAGCGGCTTGAGCAGTTCGGCGAGCGTTGCGTCTCTCGCCTGCAGGCCCACGGTCGCACCCGGAATGCCTACCTTCGAAAGACCGGTGCGCAGCGTGCATTGACCGGTGATGAACGACGACCGTCCCGCCGTGCAGCTCTGCTCGGCATAATAATCGGTGAACATCATGCCCTCGCGGGCGATACGATCGATGTTCGGCGTCTTGTAGCCCATCAGGCCGAATGAATAGGCGCTGATGTTGGTCTGGCCGATATCGTCACCGAAGATGACGAGGATGTTGGGCCTGCGGCCGGAGGGTGCCGGCGCCGCCTTCTGGGCCTGCGCGAGCGCGCCGGAGGTCAGCGTCGCTGCTGCTACCAGCGTTGATGTGCCCAGAAGGATATTCCGGCGATTGATGGATCTATCGCCAGCTCTATCGGACTGCAGTTCGACTCGATCTTCGTCCGCTTCTCTACCACTCATTCGACTCTCCATTCTCGGCGAGACAGTTGAAGTCATGACGAACTGGCGTCTCTCCTCACGCAGCGAAATCCGAGATGGCTTGTCGAGGTGTCGACCGCCTCGGCATGACGCGCGGCGGGACGATAGCGGCGGCAATAGTTCGGCGCGCACAGATGCGAGCCACCCTTGATCACCTTGCGCGGGATTCGAATGTTCGGCTGATGCGGGTCGTAGCTGTCTTCTTTGCGCCCGCCGCGCGGATTTTCGGGAATACAGCATACCTTCGGTGCATCGGCTTCATGCTTCGGCGCATACCAGTCCGCCGTCCACTCCCACACATTGCCGATCATGTCGTGAATGCCATAGCCGTTCGGCGGGAATGCCGTCACCGGCGACGTGCGCTCGTATCCATCTTGATTGAAATTCTGCCGCGGGAATTCGCCCTGCCAGGTGTTGGCCATATGCGCGCCACCGGGCGTGAACTCATCGCCCCAGGCGAACTCGGCGCCGTCGAGCCCGCCGCGCGCGGCGAATTCCCACTCGGCTTCGGTCGGCAAGTCCTTGCCCGCCCATTTGGCATAAGCGAGCGCGTCCGAATACGAGACGTGCACGACAGGGTGATTATCGTGCACGTTGATATTGCTCTTCGGCCCATAGGGATGGCGCCAGTCGGCGCCTGGCTCCAGTCACGCAAATTCGCGACGCTCGGCGGCGGCGCGAACACCAGCGAGCCGGCGTAGAGCATGTGCGGCAACGCGCCGGGATAATCCTTCGGGTCGGGCGGAATCTCGGCGTAGGTCTTGTGACCGGTCGCCTTGACGAACGCCTTGAATTGCCGGTTCGTCACCGGCGTGCGATCGATCCAGAAGCTGTCCACCGTCACCCGATGGACCGGCGCTTCCTCGGGATAGTGGTCGTTGGAGCCCATGCGAAACGTGCCGCCGGGAATCCGGACCATGCCGGCCGTCCGGCCATCCTCCGGTGGCCGATCGTTCCGCTCATCGGTCAGCGGCAACGTCATGAACGTTACTCCAGAAGTGCGCGCTGACGGCAGACGTCCCAGAATCCCCGCGTAGCAACCTCTTGGTGCGATCTGAACGATCCGCCTCGGCACCGGAGCATCAACTCCAGATTGACCTTCAGTATAAGCGGCTTCTGGATTGGCGCTGAGAATTCAAAGGTCAGAAGCGTTGCCGTACCAAAACAGCGGATGCTTTGGCCAAATGCGTGATAACGGGAATTGGAACTACGCGATCGAGCAAAGTTGCGCGCGAGTGTGATGGGTTTGTCACGCGACTGGAAAAACTGGAGTGGTCGCCCGCAAAGTCCGGGAATGGTCTGGCGCGGTACTCAAGGAGCACCATAATCGTTCGCATTCCTTGTCGGTCTGATGAGTTGTCCGCGTTCGCCGGACCTGGAGGGACCATGAGACCTAGTCGCCATAGTCACCGACTCCTTACGGCTGTGGTTCTCATTGTCTGCATCTCTGCAAGTTCAACAGACCATGCGAAAGCCGACGCCGGCGGCGTCGGCTTCTGGTTGCCGGGCAGCATGGGCAGTCTTTCCGCCGTGCCGGGGCAAGCCGGCTGGAGTTTCACCACCGTCTATCTCCACCTCGAGGCGAATGCCGGCGGCGGCAAGGAGCTGCAGAACAATGCAGCCATCGTCAGCGGGCTGCATGCGCGCGCCGACGCGGTCGGCTTCCTGCCGGCCTATACCTTTGAGACGCCGGTGCTGGGTGGCCAGTTGACGGTCGGCGCTGCCGGCGTCCCCGGCAATGTCGGCGTCAACATTGGCGCGACGCTGACCGGGCCGCGGGGCAACCAGATTTCGGGCAACGCGCACGACGAGCGCACGACCTTTGCCGACGTGTACTACCTCACCACCCTGAAATGGAACCAGGGCGTCAACAATTTCATGTGGTACGTGCTCGGCAACATCCCGAGCGGTACCTATGACACCACGCGCCTGGCAAATCTGAGCACCGGCTACACCGCCGTGGATAGCGGCGTGGGTTATACCTACCTCAACCCTCAAACCGGGCACGAACTCTCGGCGGTTGCCGGCTTCACCTACAGCGGCATGAACGACGCCCTGCAATATCGCAACGGTATCGACTTCCATTTCGACTGGGCGGCGTCGCATTTTGTCAGCAAAAGCGTGCATGTCGGCATCGCCGGTTATGTCTACCAGCAGGTCACCGGCGACAGCGGCGCCGGCGCAAAGCTCGGCGATTTCAAGGGTCACTCGGTCGGCATCGGCCCGCAGATCGGCATCTTCTTTCCAGCGTTCGAGGGATACACGGGCTATCTGAACATCCGCGGCTATTGGGACGTCGCCACCGAGAACCGGCCGACGACCCAATTCGCGATGGTCACGCTGAGTTTTGCGCCCTCAGCGCCAGAGAAACCAGCGACGCCGCGCGGACCGAGGCATTTGAAGTAGCTCTGGGCGCTGGAGCAGTTCGCCACGACCCTGGCGCAGGATTTCTCCTGAGGCTGCCTGCGTCGGAAGATCGCAATGCCGGCCGCGGCCAACAACGAGCCATTACGCCACCTGTGCGCTGAAAGTTGTGGGCGATTGCCAGGGCGCGTCCTCAGAAATCAAGCTTGATTGGTGCAGGCTTGCCCAATGTCCGTTGTACCCTGGTAGCGATCAAATTCCGCACCGCGGCCAGACGACGCGATGGGCCACTTCCGGTCTCATGCATCGCAGCAAATTGCGCCTCGTTGCGCAGCCAGGCAGCGACGGCGGCACGGTGAGGCCGTTGGCGGTTTTAAGACTGATGATCACCTCAGCGTTCGCGGCTTGCTGCTGTTTGATGATGGGACACCCGCTTGCCGTTCCTTCGCTTCGTAGTATTCAGCTGAAAACTTAATTGACCATCGCGCGAAGAACGAACGCAATTCCTGAGTGGGCTTTTCGACGCCGAAATGTTCGGCGACATGCGCCTCGCGCAGCCTCCTCACCGCCGATGTGAGGCCGGCGGTGCGCTCGAGCCTCTCAACCGCCGCGATTCCGGCGATCTCTGCCTGCCGATAGCGAAAGCCGACCTTTCTGATCACATACACGCACTTGATGGTTTCGTAGCCCTTGAATACGAGTTGAACGAATGGATGTTTTTTGGCCTGCGGCCAGGCTGCCGGGTAGACCGGTAGCACCAAAAGCTTGCTCTTAGCTATGACGGTTGCGAGCGGATGCAAAAGCTGCATCCAAGCTGGCCAGGAGGTGACCTTGGCAAACAATACCGCGTGCATCGCCGTTGCAGCCCCGAAAGAGATCGGCAGCCAAAGTACCGCGCACAGGATCACGAGCAATGCGGTGTTCGGCGTGAGATGCCGGCATTCTCTGAACACCCATGCCATGCCGCCTTCAAACGCATCATGTACAGCTTGTTCGAACGCCCGATAGCTAATCTTCCGCCGGAACCACAACCAGTTCCGGCGAATCGATCTACTCCACTGTCGACGTTTCGCCTCGGATAGGGGAAGGAAGCGCAACGCGCCGTTTATGACGGTAACGATGACATCGCCAAGAACCTTGGCCGCGAAGAGCGGAAGCCAGACAATCTGCATTGCTAAAGGGAAGGCGTAGTCGAGCATCCGCATCAAGATCGAAAGAACGAAACGCAGGATCTTGTTTGTGGCGAGCGTGATAACAACAAGTGGGATGATAACCACATCGTCGGGGGCACCGCGGAAGCGGCTTTCCTCGGTCCATGCCGGGTGACGACCATCGGTCACGGTGCAACGTCCGGGCTGAAAAACCGGGGATCATGCCGGCTCAAATTAGCATATTGCAAGCTCAAGGGGGGGCCTTGAGTAGTCAGAGGGCGTTGCTTTAAGGTTAGATGAGTTGCGGACTGCATGTCCGCCCGGTCTTCGCTTTTTGCTCACCCGTGGCGGCGATGGCTAACCATGACGATTCGTAAGAAAATCTTTCTGCTTGCAGGCATTCTGCTGGCAATTTTCGGCGCAGTCGTCGGCGTTCTCGGCTTCGCGCAAAAGCTCGACAGCGATCAGCTCGGGAACATCACCGAATATGAGCTGCCGTTATCGCGCATGGTTTCTGAATTCGATGTCCTTACCGATAGATACGAGCTCGAAGTCTTGCGTGTCCTGATATCCGATCGAGCCGATGCTGGAACGGAGCGGACGGCGATGGCCGCCGCAGTGCGGGCAACGGCCGACGAGCTGCGCGATACCGTCAAGACAGGTGAAGCCTTGCTCCACAAAGCAACCGGCGACCCCGGCTACGACACTGAGGATCGCGTCGACCTGGCTCGCATGGCCGGCGTCCTCAAGTACATGGGCCGTAGTCTGGAAGACTTCCTCGCCGTGGGGGACGCCACGCTTGCGGCTATCTCGGAGGGACGTCGCGACGAGGCCCGGACCATTTCGCGCGGCTTTGCCAAATTCGCCCTGGCGTTCGGCCCCGATCTCTCGCAGATTCGACGTGAGCTTGCCGATCTGACCGACCGGTCGACCCGCAGGGTTCTCGCGAGGCAGCGGTTGAACACCTATTTGAGCCTTGCCCTTTTCGTTGCGGCATGCGGCATCGGTCTGGGCGTTAGCGCCATCGGATCGACACGCGTGGTCTCCGGTCTGCGTCAGCTTGTCGCAACCACGAAGGCGCTTGAACTGGGCACGAACGCCGAGCCGGTTTTGATAGCCACCCGCGACGAGGTCGGCGAGCTGGCACTCTCGTTCAACCGGATGGTCGACGAGTTGCGCGCGCGAGACCGCGTCAAGGACACCTTCGGAAAATTCGTCGATCCCAGGCTCGTCAGCCGGCTGATCGCCAGTGGCGCGGATCAGGCCGAACGGCGCAGCCTCACCATCTTCTTTTCCGACATCAAGCAGTTTACGGGCATCAGCGAGCAGCTAACCGCCAGCGCCGTCGTTCACCTCTTGAACAACTATTTCGGCGCGGTGGCCAATGTCATTCACGGCCATCGTGGGATCATCGACAAATACATCGGGGACGCCGTCATGGCGTTCTGGGTGCCGCCGTTTTCAAACGGAGACGAACATGCAAGCGATGCTTGCCGAGCGGCGCTGGAGCAGCAGGACGCGATTGCCGCTCTGCGAGAGCAAGTACCGGAGATCACTGGAATGCGGCGCAACGCACCGGAGCTGGTGATCCGGATGGGTATTGCCACCGGCGAAGCCGTGATTGGCACCATTGGCTCGGATTCCGCTCGTTCTTACACCGTTATCGGCGACAGCGTAAACCTTGCCTCGCGCCTCGAGGGCATGAACAAGATCTACGGAACCCTCATCATCATCAGCGAGGAGACTTTCCGGCTCGCACAAGGCGCGATTGAAGCGCGCGAAATCGACACCATCACGGTCGCCGGAAAAACCGAGCCGGTGCGAATTTATGAGTTGATGGGTCGCGCCGGCGAGCTCGAATCCACGCGGGACGAATTGCGGGTGTTGTTCGCGCAAGGACTTGCCGCATATCGCAGCCGGAACTGGTCTGCTGCGCAGACGGCGTTCGAAAGCTGCCTGTGCAAGATCCCCGACGACGGTCCGACGCGCGTCTTTCTGGAACGAATCGCGCATTTGGGTCACGCGCCTCCGGCCGCGGACTGGGACGGTGTCTGGCGTCACGTTGAGAAATAAGTGAGCGGACCGTAACCAGCCATTTGTCCGCTCCGAGTCCTTCCCTGACGAGTCCGGGATCTGCTCAAAAATCTGGCGCGCGGGCCGGTCACTTCGCATCGTCGGCGGCTAAGCGCAGGCCCGTCAAGTAGAACTCTCGATGCTCAGGATTGCGCCAATGCGTGGCGCGCGGCACGACTGGATGGGTGCGACGCACTTCCTGATGCGAAGACGGCACAAGGTTGCGACCGAGATGGCGCTCAATGTGCTCGCCTACAATATGAAACGCGTAATAGCGATCTTGGGTTGCCGAACGCTGCTGGAAGCGATGCAGGCGTAGGGGAGTTTGTATCGGAGCCAACTCTAGCCGCGAAACCGATCCCGGGCCCCTCGACCTGCCAGTCGACAAAAGGGTTATCACACAGCCTGGGCCAGAAGCGGTCATCAGCTGGCAGACAAGCGCCTGCCTGCCTCCATGCTGGCCCACTCAGAACGAGAGCTAGTCGTCCGTTAAGAAGCCGGATTGATCGAGGCTGGCCGGGCGAGCGTGCGCCATAGCTGGGCCAGGAACAGGCACAAGAGATATCTCAGCCAGGCGAGGATGCGGCGGAAGTTGTGTCCGACGGCTGAGAGGACGACGTTGGCGGCATCGCCGGCGCGGCCTTTGAGGTAGCAGCGCCCGAGGTGGCCTTCCGCCTTCAGGTGTCCGATGATGGGCTCGATGGCGGAGCGGCGGCGCAGCTCGCGCTTGATGACACCGAAAACGCCGCGCTTCTGGCCGGAGATGAAGACGCGACGGGGATTTTGTGCGTCGTGGCCGCGGTATCCCTTGTCGACATAGGCCCGCTCGATCGGACAGCCGGTGAGTGTCTCGGTGCGGTCAATGACGTCCCGCAAGGTGTGACCGTCGTAGGGGTTGTCGGGCAGTGCGCTGGCGTGCAGCACGAACAGGCCACCGGGAGCCCGGCGGTTGTTGGTGACGATGGAGGCCTTCACGCCGAACTCGTAAGGCGCGCTGGCCTTGCCCTTGCCGATGCACTCCACTTCCGGGGCATGGAAGGAATAGAGCTTCCAGCCGCGCTGGCGCTGCTGCTGCGAGCGGATCTGCGTGGCCCGGCCGAGCGGGAGGGCGAACGCCTGCTCCAGTGCTGGCTGGCCTTCGATCTTGCGGCGGATGTCGCGGATGATCCGGCCCAGCCGGCTACGCAGGATACGCAACTGCCGCTGATGCCGCCTGAACTGTTTGGCATGGGCGTAGCGGCCGGCCATCATCGCGGCGGCCTTGGCGATGCGAGCATAGGATTGCCGCAGCCTGACGCCGTGCCTGATCGCCAGGCGGTTGAGCCCCTTGATGGCCGCATGCAGCAGCTTGGCATCGGTCGGAAAGGTGATGGCCTTCGGCTGCACCGTGGTGTCGACCGTAACCCGCTTGAGGTCCTGGCTGCGTAATGCACCGGCCTCGTGCGCTACCCGCAAGCTCTCGGCCAGCAGCAACTCCAGCTTGTCGCCAAGCCGCTTGCGCCAATGGCTCAGGTCCGAGCGCTCGTGCGGGAACGTGTGCTGAAAGAACTCTTCCCCGGTGAAGAACTGGAAGTATGGGTCATGGACCCAGCGCTCGCACACCTCCTCATCGGACAGCCCGTAAATGTGCTTGAGCAACAGCAGACCGATCATGAAGCGCGTCTCGATCCCGGGCCTGCCGTTCTCGCTGTAGAGCGGCGCGATCTCGCCGTCGATCCAGTCCCAATCGACCTTGCCGGCGAGCAGAACCAGCTCGTGCTTCATATTGATGATCTGGTCGAGCCGAGCCCGGAACAGATCGTTCGATCCCGTCGTCTTGTGCTTCTTCGGCCGCATCGTTCCCTCCGATGCAGACAAGGAATCATGCTTCCCGCTTCGAGGGAATCCACGAAAACCAAATCGCAAGGTTCTGACGCCCAAAGCATCAAAACCTTGCAATCTGGAAATGCCCCTTAGCCCAAATCGAGATTCCCGATCAGTGGCTTAGTCCTTCTTCACGGACGACGAGCTACTCTCCGGCATGAAACAGGCGGCCCGTTGGGGCCGCCTGATCAGAGCGGATGACCTATTGGCAGAGATGCCGGAGACCGTCAGCACCCTTGAAATAGGTGCCGGGCTTGCAGACGATGCCGTTGCGGGCAGCATACGTATTCCAGTTGCCGTGCCAGCCCATCTCGCCGGACATGGCGTAGGAATTGCCCCAGCTGCCGACGGTAGCGGCCGCCGCCGCCGGCTGGCGATACGCCGAGCGCCGAGTTGATTGCCGATGGACGCCGGTGGGGGTACCCCCAGTTCCAAGACCCGTGCAACTCGCGAATTCAGCTTGGCATTCGTCAGGATTGGAAAGGGCCGCCTGCGCCAGTGCAGCAGAGCTGGACAGGGCGGATGCCGCAATCACGACTGCGGCAAGAACTTTTAGATTCATCATGGCTTGCTCCTTGCAGTTGGACCGTGACGCAAGATGCCACGTCTGGCAGTCGCCTATCGACGCTTGCGAGCCTGACTGTGCCACTTCGGCGGAAATTGCACCGCCAGGACTGGGACGGCTTTGGGTCAATCGCGTCACTTTGACCGCGCGCCGCTCACTTCCGATCTTCCCCGACTGGCGGACTTCTGCGGGAGACATCGAAAACCACGCTGGATGCTGCCTATTGGGCAGAATGCCGCAAACGCTGTTTGATCTAGATCAAGGGTCAAGAGCGCTTTTGGGGGTGCTAGCTCGCTGCAAGGCGATAGTCGAAAAAGCTGGGCTTCACCCTCAGGTTCTCGGGTCTTCCACTTTTTGATGATGGGTCTGCGCGTGGTTACATTGACGCGCTGGGCGAGGTGGCAAACGCCCGAAACGTTGGCTTCGGGTCCAGAACCGGACTCGTGCAGCGCAGCAAGTAGTGACGCATGGTCCTAAGGCAAAACTCGGCATGATCCCGGCAACCGGATGAACGGGTGCGTGGAACCTATCGGAGCGACGGACGTTTTTGTCCGCGAATGAGCAGCGCCGTGCCCGGCGCAGCCGGAGGCGCTGAGCTGCGCTGATCGGAGAAACGCTCATGAGACTCACTCTTTCAGTCATCAAAGCTGACGTTGGCTCCGTTGGCGGGCATACGAAACCGTCTTCACGCATGATGGCGACTGTCGAGGGCGAGGTTGCCAAGGCGATCTGCAATGGTCTGCTGATCGACGGTTTCATCTGCCACACCGGCGACGACATTGCGATCATCATGACGCACACACGGGGCGAAGGAAGCCCCGAGGTCCATCAACTCGCCTGGAAGACGTTCCTCGCGGCCACCTCGGTCGCGAAAACCTCCGGGCTCTATGGCGCTGGCCAGGATCTTCTCGCCGACGCGCCTTCCGGGAACATTCGCGGCGCCGGCCCAGGCGTCGCCGAGCTCAGCTTCGACCACAGCCTCTCCGGCGCGCGACCCGCGGAGTCCTTCATGGTGTTCGCGGCCGACAAATGCGGCCCCGGCGCTTACAACCTGCCGCTCTATCTCGCCTTTGCCGACCCCATGTACTGCGCGGGGCTGATGCTGCCTCCGATGATCAAGGGATTCCGTTTCCATGTCATCGACATGGACAACACAGCCGGCGACAGCCTCCTCGAGCTCGACGCACCCGACGACAGCTACCACATTGCCGCCCTGCTTCGCGACAACGAGCGCTTCGGCATCGATCGCATCATTTCTCGAACCCATGGCGAGGTCGTCGTGGCCGTTTCGGCACAGCGCCTCCACGCGATCGCAGGCAAGTACACCGGCAAGGATGATCCAGTCGCGATCGTCAGGAACCAGGGGATTTTCCCAGCCCCGGAGGAAATAATCTCGCCGTTCGCCAAAGCGCACTTCGTGGGCGGCGATGCACGCGGCTCGCATGTGATGCCGCTCATGCCGGTGCCACTCAACACGCCGGTTACCGGCATGTACTGCCTGCCGATCGTTTCTTGCGTCGGCTTTTCGATCGACAGGGAAGGCCGCTTTGCCGAGTCCTACACCGATTTCTTCGACAACCCGGCATGGGATGAGGTCCGCCGGCGTGCCCAGCGCAAGGCCATCGAGATGCGCAGCCAAGGCTGGTCCGGCGCCGCCATGCTACCCTATTCCGAACTGGAATATGGCGGCTTCCGCGACACCGTGTCCGGACTGCTGAAGCGCTTTCGACTGCGCGACGACCGCAAGCCGGAAGCGGCCGAGTAGCGGCCGCCTCCAATCACAAGCTGGAGCGACGTTCACCGTTCAATCGACAGATGCAGGCGCTATGACGACATGCCGATCCGGGAGGTGGATATGGCAAGAAAACGCATCGGCATTCTCACGGGCGGTGGCGACGTCGCCGGCCTCAATGCAGTCATCAAGAGCGTGACTTATCGCGGCAGTGAGGACGACATCGAGGTTGTCGGTCTGCGCCGTGGTTGGGAGGCCCTCACGCACCTGAACCTCGACGACCCAAACAGCAGGTCCCACTACGTCATCCCGCTGAACCGTGAAAACACGCGAACCATCGACCGGCGCGGCGGCACCGTGCTGCACTCGAGCCGCGTCAATCCCTCCAAAATACAAAAGCTGCCCGGTCATCTCGTCGGCAATGAGGTTCCGGTCTCGCTGAGCACCAACGGCGGCATCGCGACAAAGACATGGGACCTCACCAGCCGGGTGCTCGCTAACCTTTCGGGACTTGGCATCGAACACCTGATCGCCATCGGTGGCGACGACACGCTCAGTTATGCGGCCAAGCTCAACGAACTCGGCGTCAAGATCATCGCCATCCCGAAGACGATGGATAATGACGTCCGCAACACCGAGTACTGCATCGGCTTCTCGACCGCGATCACCCGCGCCAGCGATGCCATCCAGCGGCAGCGCACCACCGTCGGCTCGCATGAGCGAATTGGCATTTTCCGCGTCTTTGGCCGCGATGCCGGATTTACGGCACTCTACACCGCGTATGCGACCTCGATACGATGCCTCATACCGGAGCATAAGGTCGACCTCGACAAGCTGATCCAGTTGCTCATCGAGGACAAGCGCGCCAATCCAAGCAACTACGCGCTGATCGTGCTCAGCGAGGGAGCTCAGTGGGAAGGCTACAAGCTGCGGGAATACGGCGAGCCTGACGCCTACGGTCACCGCAAGAAGGCCAACGTGGCGGAATCGCTTGCCGACGAGATCAAGCAGCGCACCGGCGAGGAGACGATCACCTCCGATCTCACCTACGATCTGCGATCGGGCGATCCGGACTTCATCGACAAGCTTGTGGCCCTGACTTTCGGTAACATGGCCTACGATGCCATGCTGGAAAGCAAGACCGGCCTCATGTCGGCGCTGGTCGAGGGCCGCTACGACCTCGTGCCCATCCCTGACGCCAAGCTCGGTCCGCGCAAATTGGACGTTGCGAGCAGCTACAACACGGAGCGCTACCGCCCCATCTACGCCAACAAGCAGGGGCTGCCGATCTTTCTCAACCGCGCGTCTTAGCGTGCCGGAAGCTGCCTGCGTCGGAAGATCGCAATGCCGGCCGCGGCCGACAACGAACGATTCCGCTACCCGTGCGTTGAAAGTCGTGGGCGATTACGAGCTGGGAGCGACGATCATGCGTCCGCGTGGCGTTTGCCTGAGGGCCTTTCTGGTTGGTGTCTCGGTGCTGGCGACGAGCGTCGGCGCGTCCGCCCAGGGACTCGGCCAGGGACACGGAAGAGGTGGACCACCGGGTCCGGCCGCAGCGCCGGCGGCCCGGCCGGCACCACCACCTGCCATGGCACGTCCGGCGGCGCCCCCAGCCATGGCGCGTCCCGCCGCGCCGGCATTCCATCCCCCAGCCATGCCGCAGCGCCCGGCCATGGCGCCACATCCCGCGCCGCACATCGCCTCACCACCGCCGCGCCCGACGCCCCACTTCGCTGCACCGCCGCAGCGGGTCGCCCCGCACGTGGCAGCGCCGCGGCCTGAATTCCATCGCGCGCCGGCAGCGCCGCAACGTCCGGCCATGGCACCGCGGCCGACGCCGCATATTGCCGCCCCGTCCGGCCCAGGCGCAGCGCCGGCCGTGAGCGAGCGGCTGTCGCGACGGGAGCAGATCGACCAGCGCGCGCAACAGCATCAGCAACAGATCCAGCAGCGCCAGCAGATGGTGCAGCAGCGGCAGCGCGAGGTGCTGTCGCGCCAGACCGCCGAGCGCCAGACCCGCATCGATCGCCTGCAGCAGCGCGTGCAGCAATTGCAGTCGCAAAAGCCGGAGGGCGCGCGGGCGCAACGCGAGCAGCAACGGATGCTCCAGACGCAGAACCGCCTGCTGCAGCGCGAGCAGCGCACGCAGCAGACGGATCTGGCGCGCCAGCAGCGGCTGGGACTGCAGGCTCCCACTGCAGCCGCTACGGCAACCGCAGCGGCGGCCGCCGCGCGAGCCGCCGAGCGCGGGCGGTTTGCCGAGCGCTTCCGCGAGCAGGCCTCTGCGCAAACCCAGGCGGCCCTCGTCGCCCGCCAGAGCGGCTGGGCGCCCCGGCAGGCCTGGCGACACCGCCATCCCGCGGTGTTCGTGGCGTGGCTTGGGCCCGTGTTCTGGCCTTACGCCTATTCCGACATTTTTGACTACACGTTCTGGTCCTATGCCTACGAGCCGGGCTATTGGGCGTACGCCTATGACGACTTCGTCGACACCGTGTTCTGGGGTGGTGACAGCCCCTACGCCGCCTATGCCAGCATCAACCCGTACGACTATCCGCAAGCCGGCGGCTCCCGCGCGCGCCAGCGCGCCAGCGTGAGCCCGCAAACGCTGCAGCAATTGTGCGGCACACCGGACAAGGGCGTCACCGCCTGGCCGCTTGCCGATATCGCGCGGGCGGTGCGGCCGACGCCGGAGCAACGCGCGCTGCTCGACCAATTGAAGACCGCGGCTGCCAACGCTGCCGGTGTGTTCAAGGACTCCTGCGCGGACACTTACGCACTAACTCCGCCCGGCCGCTTGCGCGCAATGATGAACCGCGTCAGCGCGACGCTGGAAGCGGTCAAGATCGTGCGCCCGGCACTGGAGAATTTCTACAACTCGCTCAGTGACGAGCAGCAGGCCCGCTTCAACGCGCTCGGCCCCAATGTCGGCGACCGCTCGCCGCCGCAGCAGCAAGCCAGTGGAGAGGGATGCGGCGATCCGAAGTCCGGCCTGACCCAGTTGCCGATCCAGAGGATCGAGGCTGTGCTCCACCCCGCGGGCAAGCAGAAGGAGGCGCTCGACCGCCTCAGCGAGGCCACGGCGAAAGGCGTTGAGGGCCTGCAGGCGGCCTGCCCGAACGATGTGCCGCTGACGCCGGTCGGACGGCTGGAGGCGATGCAGCGCCGGCTCGAGGCCATGCTGACGGCCGCCAAGCTGGTCGAACCTGCCCTCGACGAGTTCTACGCCACGCTGAGCAGCGAGCAGAAGGCGCGCTTCAACACGCTGCAACAGGTCGCAGGCCCGTGAGGGCGACGTCGCGGGAGCTACACGTCCGGTGCCGCACGATGCAGGTGCGCACCGTTACTGATTGCGCGCTTTGCAAAAAGCATATTCGCATTAGGGCCGGAATCGGGGGTCAATCGGCGTGTGTATTCAAGCCCGGCATGCCACTTCCTAACGTTTGGCTTGGTCCTCCCAGTCCTCCCACTCTACACCATTGATTTCCAGGTAACTGGAAACGGCTGCGCCAATGGTTGGGAAGAAATATTGCTCGCCAAGCTGCGAGAACAGTCCAAATCTCTTCAGCTTGTCCTTGACTGGATCTTTCAGCTCGGCAAAGCAGAACTCGATACCCTGCGCGTGCAACGCCTCGTCCAATTCGGCGATTGTATCGCCGGCGGAGACGTCCACGCTGGTGACAGGCTCCGCCGCAACGACCAGCCAGCGTACGGGCGTCGGCGATTTCGCCACGGCGTCCAGTACGCGCTCTTTGAAGAATTCGGCGTTGGCGAAGAACAGCGGCGCATCCCACCGAAACAGGACCAGCCCGGGGATTTGGCGTGCATCCGGATATCTTGTGATGTCGTGATAGCCTTTGACGCCATGGGCGCGACCCAACACGGCGGAGTGTGGGCGCCAACCGTCCCACAGGAACTCGGCGATGGCGATTGCTATTGCCAGACCAATTCCTGGGATCACTCCGAGCACCGCCACGCCGACAAAGCAGACCATCGATAGCCAAAACTCCCACTGCTGAATCCGATAGATTCGCTTGAGGTCGGTGACCTCAAACAAGCCGATCGCAGCGGCGATTACGACGGCCGCCAATGCAGCGGTGGGCAAATGCTGAAGGAGGTTTGGCGCCACCAGCAGAAGGATGGCGATGGCAAGCGCGCCGACGACTGAGGTTAGCTGGGTACGGGCGCCGGCGGCCTCTGCAACGGGCGTGCGCGAAGCGCTGCTGCTGATCGGGAAGCCCTGAAAAAAGCCGGTTGCCAGATTGGCCGCGCCAAGCCCCACCATCTCCTGGTTGGGATCGACATGGGTGCCCAATCGTGCGGCATAGGCGCGCGAAAGCACGCTGGTGTCAGCGAATGATACCAGCGCGATTGCGCAGCCGCCGATCAGTACCGGCACGATATCGCCGTAGGTGATCCAGGGGATCGCGAAACCCGGCAGGCCCTGCGGAAGAGGACCCAAAACCGCCACGCCGTAACGGGTCCCAAGATCAAGCACGCCGACGATAGCGGTCGCCCCGACTACCGCAATCAGAATGCCTGGCAGCCGCTTGCTGTTCCGGAGCAGCAGGATGACCGTCAGCGTGCCGAGCCCGATCCCGAATGCGACCCAGTTTGTCTTGCCTTCAAGGATTGCATCGGCGATCGCCCATAGGCTTCGTAAAGGTCCTTCGCTCTCGATCGAGAAGCCGAAGAGCTTTGGCAGTTGGCTGATCAAAACGGTCAATGCAATTCCGTTCATATAGCCGTATCGTATCGGCTTGGAGAGCAGCTCGGTGACAAAACCCAAGCGCGCGATGCCGGCCAGAATGCATACCGTCCCCGAAACGATCGCCATCATCGCAGCGAGCGTCGCGGCGCGAAGAGGATCGCCGCCAGACAGTGGGACGACAACGCCGAGGATGACGGCTGCCAGCGCCGAGTCAGGTCCCAGCACGAGGATGCGGCTGGGGCCGAACAACGCGTAGACCAACAGCGGCACGATCGTTGCGTACAGACCGGCGATGCCAGGCAAGCCCGATGCTGTCGCGTAGGCAATTCCAACCGGGACCAGCATCGTCGCCAGGACGAGTCCGGCGAAGATATCGCGCGGAAGCCACGCCGCCTCATATCGGCGGAGGGTTTCGATTGCCGGCAGCCAATCGATCCAATGCTTCATTGGGGGTCACTTCCAGATCCGGCCAGGCTCGTTGGCAACGCACACATTGGCCGCGATTGGCCCAGCTGGAAGCCAGTCTAGGCTGTTGCGTCTCTCGGCAAGTGGAAAAATGTCACATCCCCGCTCATTCGCTCCAATGTTGCCAGCGGCATGTCCGTTTTGGGGGCATTCGCGACCGGGTCGATCCAGCGGCAAGTCCGACCAATGTCCGTTCTGCCGCTGAAAGCGGAAGTCAATTCAGAGGGGCCATGCTGAGGGCCGTAAAGTGGTCGAGCCCACCCTGGCGAGTTCTATGCCACGCTGAGCAGCGAGCAGAAGGCGCACTTCAACACGCTGCAACAGGTCGAAGGCCCATGAGGGCGGCGTCGTATTCTCTCGCTGCAATCGCGCAGCGGCCGAACGACGTGGGGTAACGTAATCACCCAGCTTCGACGCTCGACGAGAACACGCGAGTCCGGGCCGCGGCTCCCTGTGAGACACGCGGTGGCACGGGATGCAGCCGACAGCCGCGTTCCGACCTCACGCGGCGGGAATCGTCTTCTGCCCAGCCTCGTCCGTTCTTGTGATCGCTTGAGACCGCTCCATCTCGTCCGAGCCAGCGGCGTTGCATTGCTGGAAGTAGGAAGACAACTCGAGATCGGCCAGGTGATCCCAGTATTCTGCTTCTGCGAGCAGCTTCCATTTGTTCATGCTGTTGTATGCGGCCTGTTGACGGCACAGCGAACCCATCGCACGCAAGCGTTGCACCTTCTCCACTGCGAACCTCCTTCGCGCGCTTGTTTGTTTACAGGCGCATTTGTGTTGTCACAGCTTTGCAGATTGAATTGACGAGTGATAGTCCGGTGTTTGACGGTCAATCGATGACAGCGCAATCGTCTGACTTTTCGCGAAGTAGTCGAGCCGAACGACGCGGACATTGGCGGCAGCAAGAGGCGCTGGGCAGAATGGCAGCGCGTCCGGCGGCCCCCCAGAGGCCTAAGTCGCCGGTGCATTCCATTTCAGGACTGAAATCTTAATTGTGAGCGGCCTTCCCTGGATGATGGTTAACTTGCAATTAGACCGGGCCGGACAAAGTTTGATCCCGAAACTATTTTGGCCCGGCACATTGGACTGCAAGACCGCCTTCCGGCGGTCTTTCCTTTCGCCGCAATGAAACGGGTCTCAGGCGGGACCACGCCGGCTCGGCAAAGGTCGCCAGTCTTGCACGACGATCACAACAATGGCCCCGACGGATGACACGTCGGGGCCATTCAAGATCATCAGGCGTGGGTACATCCGCCGAGCCTGCTGATCGTTGATGCCACCGATTACCACATCCGATCTGGCACATACTGTGGCGAGGCTGCGGCATCGGGGTGATGACATTCTGCCTGAAAGCTGATGGCTGTCCACCTCATCATTGGTGGTACTCCCAGCTCGCTGACCAACACGAGCTGCAGCTCGATCTCCGCTGCCGTCGCGGCACGCACCTTCCGCTCCGTTATCGCTACCCTGGTGCGCTCAAGCCCCTCCGCAAGAAGTGCACCCACGCTGACCCATATTGAGTTCGTCATCCCGCGTCATCGTCGCTGAACCTTTGCGGGATTTCCGGGACCAAACTCTATAGGCTGCAAGAACGACGGCTTTTCTGCTGTGAACCGGCCCGACCATTGTGAAGTGACAGTTTGATTTTTTGGCGCTGCATTAGCGCAAGAGAGGTCCGTTATGGACCGAACAGCTGGCAAGAACGTCAGTTGCCGTGCCATACAGTGTCATTCGCCAGGATGGCGCCGCTGCGGCATTCTCATTGTTGCGATGCTCTGTACCGCATGCACTCTCCTGTTTGCGAGCGAAGCCAGAGCTCAATGCACGGCGCGAGATGTCCTGCAGAACCAACTAAGGCTCAAGAAAGCTCCGTCAGCTGACAGGCCGCAAATCCCGATTAAATCCGCCGTCGATGTTCCCGTGTGGAAGACGATCACAATCGGGACGTTTGCAAATTTCTTTGCCCTCAGTAACGCAATGGATGCGGTAGGTTGCGGCATCGGAAACTCGGCCGGCGAAATTCTCGCACGACCGACCTTTACCCTTCGCGACACGAAAACAAGCGTAAAGCTTTTTGCGGTCTCGGCAGCCGAACTCGGCTTTAAGACCGATACCGCGTCGCTGGCGGACATTTATGCGCGCGCCAAGCAGCTGGGTTTCGGACTCGCGGCCGCAGAAGTCGGGCCACAGCTGAGGCTGCAATATTTTGACCAGCCGATCGGCGAATTTCTCATCATCGGAATGGAGCCGATCAGGACGTGGAAGGGCGCCCCCGTCATCTTGAATGTAGCCAATGGCGGAGCGGGACTCATTCTCATCGGCCAGGATGGCAGCGCCGACGCACAGATCTCCGTGGTATCCCGCTTTGTATTTGTGCGGACCAATGAAGGCGCACCTCCCGAGGAGCAGGAGGCCGTAGCACTAGTCGGCCGCTGAATTTCCTGGTGTGCGCAGCGGCCTCGGCTTGCGGGCACAAAGCTCAGGGGAGTGTCTGCCATGACACAAGCGTCGATCAAAGTCGGCATGATCGCGGAGGAGACCGGAGCACTTTCGTTCATGGGCCGCGCAAACGCCAACGTGGCAAGGATGGTGGTTGACGAGATCAACGCCAATGGCGGCCTGCTGGGGCGGAAGATCGAACTCTACCTCGAGGACGGTGCAACGACCGACGCGGTCGCGGAGGCCAAGGCGGCCAAGCTTGTGTTGCAGGACAAGGTGGATGTGATCTTCGGCGGCATCTACAGCTCCACGCGGCAGGCCATCAAGGGCCCCGCCGTCGTGAAGGGCAGGACGCTCTACATCTACCCCGAGCAATACGAAGGGCAGGAATGCGACCCGCTGATCTTCTGCACCGGCCCGGTGCCGGCGCAGCAGCTCGACCCGCTCATTCCCTGGCTGATGCGCAAGACCGGTGCCAGGACATTCTACCTGCCGTCCGCAGACTACATCTGGCCGCACGTGATGAACGAGAGGGTCCGCCGGCTCGTCACCGCCAATGGCGGCAGCATCGTCGGCGAGGCCGTTTCGAGATCGTCGAGAGCCTGGGGCCTATCGCGCCGGACGAGGCGATGGTGCCGTCCGTCGCGGAGTTCGGCCGGAGACCAATAGCGTAGTCAGCCCATCAGGCAGGGAGCGTGAGATGAGTGTCCCGTCTCCAGTCAACGAGAGTCTCCTGAGCCAGCGTCTCGCCGCGCTCGGAGCGGCAAGAAGCTGGGCACCGAATGTTCTGCCGGAGCTCGAGCACTTCATCCGGACCGCCGACGACTATGATCTTCTTCGCGTCAACCCCATCCAATACGGCGGCGCCGTCCGCATGTCCGAGGCCGACGCGATCGAGCTGTTCGTGCACGCTGCCAAGGTGGGCCTGTTCGATATGGACTGGCTGCTGATCTGCGCCTATTGCCCGCAGGTCGCCGGCAGCTTCCGCGAGCTCGACCAGGTCCATCCACGCTTTCAGTGCGCGTTCTGCAACGCGATCAACGATGTGGCGCTGGACGACTATATTCAGGTCGCATTTACGGTCTCGAGCGGCGTCCGCGACATCATATTCCGCCATCCCGAAAGGCTGTCTGTCGAGGATTTTTACCTGCGCTACAACTTTTCCAAAGGCTTCATCGCTCCGCACGGAATGACGCATCAGCAGCTCGTTGCTGCGCTCTCACGGGGATTCGCCGATATCGAGGCGCATGAGCACCGCAGCTTCGACTTCGAGGTCACGGCTGGCCGCTTCGAGGTGCTGGATTTGAGCCACAAACTCCTTCTGGTCTTCTTCGCGGACGGGGAGCCGGCAGAACCGCAAGAGACGCTGGTCCAGCTCGAGTCGGGTCGCTTTCTGCTGCCGGACCGGCCGACGGCACCGAAAGACATGGTCCTCGGCGACGGACGCTTTTCGTTCCGGCAGACGGCCGACCTCCGCCCGGGTAAGCACACCATCCGGATCGAGAACTGCACCGACGATCGCGGTCGCTTCTGGTTCGTCCAGTATCCCCCAGGTTTCGCGCCCCATCTGGTCGAGTATGAACCGTTTCTTTCCGGCAAGCGGCTGCTGCTCACCCCGAGCTTCCGCGAACTCTACAAGGCGCAGCTGGTGGATGAGGGCGAGAGCCTCAATATCTCGGACATGACTTACCTGTTCACCGATCTGAAGCAGTCGACTCCGCTGTACGAAAGCGTCGGTGACGTGAACGCGTATTTTCTGGTTCGCCAACACTTCGAGATCTTGAACAGGATCATCCGGGAACGATCCGGCACCATTATCAAGACGATCGGCGACGCAGTCATGGCCGGGTTCGAGCGTCCGCAGGATGCCGTTTGCGCCGCCATCGAGATGATCGAAGAGCTGTCGCGATTCAACCAAACCGCTTCGCGGCCGCTGGGCCTCAAGGTCGGTGTCCACAGGGGGCGGGCGATTGCGGTGAATCTCAACGACCGGATCGACTATTTCGGACAGGACGTGAATATCGCCGCACGCGTGCAAGGTCTCGCCGATGTCAACGAAGTCTGCATCAGCGCAACGGTGATGGAGTCACCGGGCGTCGCTGACATCGTCAAATCACGCTCGGTGTCGTGCAACTACGAGAACCTGAAGGGGGTCGGTCAAAAGATGGAAGTCCATCGCATGACAATCCCGCCGACGCAGACTTGAACGACCGCAATCCTGCCGCGAGCAGCGGGCCGAAGGCCCGCTTCAACGGCCCGCATGCCCCGTAAGGGCAGCGCTCGTGAGGCCTACACCACCGTCCTGTGCCGCGCGATGCAGGTGCGCAGCACCTCGTCCATCGGCTTGGCCCACCAGTCGTTGGAGAAGATCTCGATCTCGGAATAGCCGGCAAAACCCTGCGCCTCGACCGCTTTGCGCACCGATTTGATGTCGATGACGCCGTCGCCCATCATGCCGCGGTCGTTGAGGATGTCCCTGGTCGGCACCAGCCAGTCACACACATGGAAGGCAAGCAGGCGATCCCTGCCCGCGCGCGCGATCTGGCTCATCAGCTCCGGGTCCCACCAGATGTGATAGACATCAAGTGCGACGCCGAGCATGCCGGTGCGGCCGGGGTCGAGCCGGTCGCAGATATCGAGCGCCTGTTTTGTGGTGTTCACGCAGGCGCGGTCGGCGGCGTAGGCGGGGTGCAGCGGCTCGATGGCCAGCGGCAGCCTTGCCTGCCTGGCATAGTCGAGCATGTCGGCAAGCGCCTCCTCGACCTGCCCGCGCGCACCCGCGATGTCCTTCGACGGCTCGCTCCCCGGCCGCGAATATTGCGGCAGGCCGCCGACGACGAGAACGACGCACGGCGCTCCCAGCGCCTTGGCCTCGTCGACGCAGCGGCGGTTGTCGTCGCGCACTTCGCCCCGGCGCGAGGCATCGGAGGTGAACATGCCGCCACGGCAATAGCCTGACAGCTCGAGGCCGGCATCGCGCACCGCGCGCGCGGCACGGTCGAGACCGACGGATGCGACCTGGTCGCGCCAGGGGTCGATGGCGCGGATGCCGTGCTTCGCACAGGCATCGATGATCGCGACGAGGTCACCCTGCTTGCGGACCGTCGCCGTATTCAGCGACAGCCAGCGGTGGTCGGACGAGAAATCGCGCATCAGGATTCGATCCCGTGCGAGGCCAGCACCGTCGTCATCCGCCGCGTCGCCAGCTCAGGATTGGCGAGCAGGCCGGCCTGATCGGCCAGCCGGAACAGCTCGGCCAGATGCAGCATCGAACGCGCGCTCTCCTGCCCGCCCACCATGGTGAAATGATCCTGATGGCCGTTCAGATACGCCATGAACACCACGCCGGTCTTGTAGAAGCGCGTCGGCGCCTTGAAGATGTGGCGCGACAGCGGCACGGTCGGTCCCAGCACGTCGTGGAAGCCGGCCTCGTCACCGGCAGCCAGCCGCGACAGCGCGTAGGACGCCGCTGGTGCGATCGCATCGAAGATGCCGAGCAGCGCGTGCGAAAAACCTTGGCTATCGCCGGCGATCAGCTCCGCGTAGTTGAAGTCGTCGCCGGTGTACATCTTGATGCGCTTGTCGAGGCGACGACGCATGTCGATCTCGCGCTGCTTGTCGAGCAGCGAGACCTTGACGCCGTCGACCTTGGCGGCGTTGGCGTTGATGATAGCCACCGCAATGTCCATCGCCTTGTCCAGATCCTTGGTACCCCAATATCCCGTCAGCGCCGGATCGAACATGTCGCCGAGCCAGTGGATGATCACGGGCTCGCGGACCTGCGACAGCACGCGGTCATAGACCTTCGCATAATCGTCGGCATTGCGGCCGAGCTTTGCCAGCGCGCGCGACGCCATCAGGATGATGCGGCCGCCGACCTTCTCGACCGCCGAGATCTGCTCCTCATAGGCCCGGATCACATCGTCGATGGTCCGGGCATCCTCCACCGCGAGATGGTCCGTGCCTGCGCCGGAGAACACCAGCGCGTTGCGACGCTTGGCGGCGGCGACCGAGCGCGTGATCAGCTCCAGCGAGGTCGGCCAGTCCAGCCCCATGCCGCGCTGCGCGGTGTCCATGGCTTCGGCGACGCCGAGACCGAGGTCCCAGACATGCTCGCGGAAGGCGATGGTCTTGTCCCAGTCAACGGACACCGAGAGCCAGGGATCGTTGTCGGCGAAGGGATCGGCGACCGTGTGCACGGCGGAGAACGCGATGCGGTTCAGCGGGCCTTCGAGCCTCGCCGGGAACGTTCGCGAGGCCGCGAGCCGGTAGGTCTCGATTGAACGATCGGCTTTCGGCAGCTTGAGCGACAAGGACGACATTGAAGGAGCAGGCTTGGGCAGGACGGGCTTGTTCATGCTTCCCTCCTCAGGCCTTGATCGGGGCGACGTCGATCCAGCGCCGCTCCTTCCAGCTCTTCAGCGCGCATTCGGCGAGCTGCACGCCCTTGGCGCCTTCGAGCAGGGTGAACTTGTAAGGCGCGTCCTCGTAGACGTGACGGATGAACATCTCCCACTGTTCCTTGAAACCGTTGTCGTAGGAGACGTTTTCCGGCAGCTTCTGCCAGTCGCCGTAGAAATCATGCAGCCGCTTTTCGTCCGGATTCCACACCGGCCTCGGGGTAGCCTGCCGCGCCTGGATCATGCAGTCGGTGAGCCCCGCGACCGCCGAGCCGTGCGTGCCGTCGACCTGGAAGGTGACGAGGTCGTCGCGATAGACGCGCGTCACCCAGGACATGTTGACATGGGCGATGACGCCGCCCTCGAGCTGGAAGGTCGCGTAGGCGGAATCGTCCGCGGTCGCCTTGTACTTCTTGCCCTGCTCGTCAAAACGCTCGGGGATGTCGGTGTTGCCGATGCAGACCACGCTCTGGACGTTGCCAAAGAGGTTGTCGAGCACGTAGCGCCAGTGGCAGACCATGTCGAGGATGATGCCGCCGCCGTCCTCGTCGCGGTAGTTCCAGGACGGCCGCTGCGCCTCCTGCCAGCCGCCCTCGAACACCCAATAGCCGAACTCGCCGCGCACCGAGAGGATGCGGCCGAAGAAGCCGGAGTCGCGCAGGAAGGCGATCTTCTTCAGGCCGGGCAGGAACAGCTTGTCCTGCACGGTGCCGTGCTTGACGCCCTTGGAATTGGCGAGCTTGACGACCTCGAGGGCCTCCTCGAAGTTGGTCGCGATCGGCTTCTCGCAATAGACGTGCTTGCCGGCATTGATGGCCTGGGTCAGCAGGCCCGGCCGCGCCTGCGTGGTCGCGGCGTCGAAGAACATGGTGTCGTTCTTGTCGGCGAGCGCCGCATCGAGGTCGGTGGTCCAGCGCGCGATGTTGAAGCGCTTTGCAAGCGCCTCGACCTTCTCGGCGCTGCGGCCGACCAGGATCGGATCGGGCATGATGCGGTCGCCGTTCTTCAAGCGGACGCCGCCCTGGTCGCGGATCGCGACGATCGAGCGGATCAGATGCTGGTTGAGCCCCATGCGGCCGGTGACGCCGTTCATGATGAGGCCGAGGCGTTGGGTGGTCATGCCAATTGCTCCTGAAGTGATGTTGGCTGTTCGAGCGGGCGGAGCGCGGACCAGTCCGGATGGACCGACGTCGCAAAGCCCGCCGCATGAAGCGATCCCGTCAGGAGATCGCCGTCGTGAATGGAGAGACGGATGCCCTGCCCGGCATCGGCGTAGAGATCGGGATGTGCAGCCGCGAAGGCCGCAGCTTCAGCGGCCGGCGTCTCACCGAAGCCGTCGACGTAGTGGTGGCCGTTGCGTTCGGCGTGGGTGACGCCGAGGAAGGCGCCGAGCGCAAGGTCCTGCTGCACGGCAAGGCCGGCCTGGCAAGTGAGGTCCTCGCCGGTGACGAAGAACTTTTCGCCGCCCCCGCTCCATTTTGCCGCGCGCGTGGCGTTGACGATGGACTTGTAGAGCCCCTTGCAGGATTTCGAGGAGATGCCGTGATAGCCGAGAGCCCGAGCGGCAGGGAAGGCATCGTAGGAATCGTCGGCCTCATCGATGATGAAGCCGCGCGCGGCGAGCGAGCCGAGCGGGGACTGCCGCGTGATATCACGCGGCATCGGCTGTTCGACATAGAGCAACCGAGAGGCGATCGGCCGCAACGCGGAATCATGATCGAGCCGATCCATCAGCGCCTGCAACGCCGCGAGATCTGCGTATTGCTCGTTCGCATCGAGCGTCACCTTGTAGCTGCGCTCAAGTGTATCGAGCTCCTTGCCGATCCGCGCCAATCGCGCTGCATCGGCTGCGGGATCGCCCGACAGCTTCAGCTTGAAGTAACTCGCGCCGGCGTTCTCATGAGCGTCGGCGACGCCGCCCTTGCCCTCCACGGTATCGTCGAGGCCGACGGTATGTCTGATAGCAACGCGCGGCAACGGCTTCCGACTGGACAGAAACGCCGCGATCTCCGCGTCCTTCAGGTCGGGCGATAGTCGCGCATCGATGCCGGCAACGTTGCCGGCCATTCCGTCGAAAAAGCCGGTCTCAACGCCGCGCAGCAGCGCATCGAGGATCGCCTTGTCGATCTCCGCCGGGCCATAAGCCGCCGCAAGCGCCGGAATGTTCTTCTTCGCGCAGGTCGCGATCTGGGCACCAATGCACGCGGCATGGAGATCGAACGCGGTCAGGAACCCGGTCCGCGCCAGATAAAGCCCGCGCGCAATTTCCAGGGATCGTCGCAGACCGTCGACCGTCTGCGCCGGAGAAAACTCCGGCCGCTTGTCGAACCATTTCGGCACCAGCAGCTCGGCGCTGGCGCCGACGGCGCTTCCCCTGCCCTCGACCTCGATCTCGACCCGCACGAACAGCTGCGTCGTCGCGTTGATGGTGATGGCGCCAAAGCGGAACGGCCGCGCGAACTGCACGGGACGTTCGAAGAAGGTGATATCTCGAAGCTTCAGGCGCGGCGCCATGGCTTTAATCCAATGCCCCTTGCGAGAAGAAATGCTTGCGGATGCGCTGCACCAGTTCGGTGAAGACCGGGTCGGCCATCACGTCGAGCGAGCGCGGGCGCGGCAACGGCACGTCGTAGATCGCGGCGACCGCACCGGGCCGCTCGGTCATGACCAGCACGCGGTCGGCGAGGAACACGGCCTCGGGAATCGAATGCGTGATCAGCAGCACCGTCTTCCTGGTCTCGCGCTGGATCCGCATCAGCTCGACATTCATGCGCTCGCGCGTCAGCGCATCGAGCGCGCCAAACGGCTCGTCCATCAGCATGATCTTGGGATCGTGCACCAGCGCGCGGCAGATCGAGGCCCGTTGCTGCATGCCGCCGGAGAGTTGCCAAGGCAGCTTCTTCTCGAAACCTTCGAGCCCGACCAGCTTCAACAGCGCCTTGGCGCGTTCGAGATATTTTTGCCGCGGCAACCGTTTCATGTCGATCGGCAGCATCACGTTGGACAGGATGTTGCGCCACGGCAAGAGCAGCGCGTTCTGGAACACGATGCCGACATTGCCGTGCGGCTTCGTCACCTTCTCGCCCTCGACCAGGATTTCGCCGGCCGACGGCGGCAACAGTCCCGAGATCAGCTTGAGCAGCGTGGACTTGCCGCAGCCGCTTGGGCCGACCACGACGAAGAACTCGCCCTCGTTGATGTGGAAATCGAGCGGCCGCAGCGACGGCACGTCGCCGTCGCGCGTCCGGTAGGTCTTCGACACGCCTGATAGCTTGATGCCCGATGCCTCGCCGGCGGCCCGGTCGCTCACCAGTCTCAGATGCGCGGCCGGCTGCACGGTGTCATTCGGTCTTGTTGCTGGGTTCATCTAACCAGGTCCACTCGACGATATGCCCGTCATTCCGGGGCGCCCAAAGGGCGAACCCGGAATCTCGAGATTCCGGGTCTGGTCCTTCGGACCATCCCGGAATGACGGTGTGTGTCGCTCACGAGCCGCTCTTCGGCAGATAGTCGTTGGTGTAGAAGGCCTTCGGGTTGTCCTTGGCCTTGGCGTCGAGCCCGCCATATTCGACCAGCAGGTTGACGGTCTCGGTCATGTTCTGGTCGGTGACCTGGAACGGCCGCTTGCTCTTGGTCTCCGCGGTCCGGTAGAGCGGAATGGTCAGCTCAAAACCCTGCGTCAGCGTGTCGATCTTGCCGCCCTTCGGGTTGGCATCGAGGATCGACTGCGCCGCGGCCTTCGGCTCCTTCTCGGCGGCCTCGACCGCCTTGGTCGTCGCCGACATGAAGCGGCGGACGAGATCGGCGTTGGCCTTCACATAATCGGAGTTGGCGATGATGCCTGACGAAACCATGTTGATGCCGTAGTCGGCGAACTTGATCGGATAGACGTCCTTGCCGGTCGCGTCCTTGATCTTCATCGACTGGTCCATGACGTAGCCGAGCAGCAGATCGGCCTGGCCGTTGATGACTGCGTTGAGCTTGGTCTGACCGTCGCCCGCAACCGTCTGGAAGTCGCTCTCCTTCAGGCCGGTCTTCTTCAGGAACAGCGGCCAGATCTGGGTCATGGAGTCGGCCGGCGTGATCGCCACCGTCTTGCCCTTGATGTCCTCGGGCTTCCTGATGTTCTTGTCGACGAAGCCCATGGCGGACATCGGTGAGGTCTGGAGCAGGACGCCGGTCGCGACCACGGGCGCGCCCTTGATGGCGGCGCGCATCATGGTGGGCACGTCGACATAGCCGAAATCGGCGGTCTTGGCGGCGACGGCCTGCGTGGTCGCAGCCGAGCCGCGGCCTTCCTGGATCTCGAGATCGATGCCCTCGGCTGCATAAATGCCCTTGGCCTTGCCGTAATAGAACGGCGCGTGCTCGCCATAGACGTACCAGTTCAGCATCAGCACGACCTTGTCGGCCGCCTGCGCCGGCATCGCCGCGAACGCCATCAGCGCCACCGATGCAGCCCCAATCCACCGCTTCATCGTCACTCTCCCTTGTCGTTATGTTTCGGCCGTTGGTGGCCGTTGCTTAAGTTAAGAGGCGAAAATCACGTCCTCGCGCTGGCTGACATGCCAGGGAATGACCAGCTTCTCGATCCGGTCCACGATCCAGAACAGCACGACTCCGAGCAGCGCGAGGATCACCAGCGCTGCGAACATCGTCGGCAGGTCGAACGTGCCGATCGAGCGCTGCATGACGTAGCCGATGCCGGAATTGGAGCCGACGAACTCGCCGACGACGGCGCCGACCACGGCGAGCGTCACCGAGACCTTGAGGCCTGAGAAGATCGCCGGCAGCGCATGCGGCAGGTTCACCGCGCGGAACACCTGGAAGCGGCTGCCCTGCATCGCGCGGGCGAGATCGACCATGTCAGGATCGACCGATTTGAAGCCCTGCACGGCGGAGACCACCACCGGGAAGAAGCCGAGGAGAAACGCGGAGATGACCTTGGGAATGATGCCGAAGCCGAACCAGACCACGAACAGCGGCGCGATCGCGATCTTCGGCACGGACTGCGAGAACACCAGCAGCGGATAGACGTAGCTCTCCACCGTCTTCGAGCCCGCGATCAGCATGGCGACGGGAATTCCGAACAGCGCCGACAGCAGGAAGCCGCAGACCGTCGCATAGGTGGTCGGCCAGGACTGGCGCAGCAGTTCCGGCCATTCGGTGCGCAGCACCGCGATGACATCGCCCGGCGACGGGATCTGGTAGGCGGGGATCCTGAACAGCCGGATCGCCAGATCCCAGGCGATCACGATGAAGACCAGGAACAAAAACGGCCGAACCCAGGCCGCATTCAGCATCTTGGACACCGCACTCTGCGGCTTCAATTCAGCCACGTCTCACTCCCGGCATTCTTCTTCGTTCTCGTTCGCACTTGGGAGAAATTAACTCGTTGGATAAATACTGTCCAGACCTTTCCCTGTGACGTTTTGCGCGGGGGTTCCCGGCAAGTTTGACAGCGTTTGGGATTGAAGGTCGCGCCAAATCCCCGATGTCGTCCTGGCGGAAGCCAGGACCCATTACCCCAGGGAGAAGTTTGGCGAAGACTGGTCGTTCGGGATTAGCGCCGCATACAATCGATAGATCACGCGGCATGGGTCCTGGCTTTCGCCAGGACGACGATGGGGAAAGAGTTTGCCTTAAACCGTCTGCACCACCGCGGCACGCTTCTTCGGCGCCTTGACGATCTCCAGCAACTCCGTGGACCGCCCCGTCAGCGCGGCCAGCACGAGGCCGGCCATGTGCGCGAGGCGCTCATCCTTGGCGTCCTTGGCCAGCAGATCGCGGCCGAAGATCACGCTTAGCGTCGCCGAGTTCGAGAGATAGAAGAAGCTGAGGGCCGCGATCGAGATGTAGAGCTGCACCGGATCGACCGCGACCTGGAAGTCGCCGCTCTCGACGCCGCGCCGCACCACGGTGCCGATCATCTCGACGAAGGGCGAGTGCATCGACTTGACCTTGGTCGAGCGCTTCAGGTGCTTGGCGCGTGCGAGGTTCTCGGTCTGGAGCAGCGAGAGGAACTCGGGGTTGCGCAGGAAATAGCCCCAGGTGAACTCGATCAGGCGGCGGATGGCCTCGGGCGGATCGAGATGTTCGAGATCGAGCCCGCGCTCCTCGCTGCGGATCTTGTCATAGGCGCCTTCGAGCACCGCGAGATAGAGCTCGTCCTTGTTGCCGACGTGATAGTACAGCATGCGCTTGTTGGCGCCGGCCTTGGCCGCGATGCGGTCGACGCGCGCCCCGGCAAGCCCATGGGCGGAAAACTCCTGCTTGGCGGCCTCGAGAATGCGCAGCCGCATCCCCTCGGGATCGCGCTGCCATTTCAGAGTTCTCTTTGCCTTTGCCAAACCGGGTGCTCGCTGGGGGCTCTCAAAGTACGCGTGTAACACGCGGGCGGGCGTTTGAGAATGTTTCGTCATTCCGGGGCGCGCCCGCTTGGGCGCGAGCCCGGAATCCATCGTGCAGCAGGGTCAATGGATGAATGGATTCCGGGCTCGTCGCTGCGCGACGCCCCGGAATGACACCCTCAATCCGCCGGCTTCGGCGAGCGCTCCAGGAGCACCGTCTGGATGCCGCAGGTGCCGTTCCTCACCGTCATGATCCGCGTGCCCGGCTTGCGGCCGTTGCGGACCTCAGTAACGTCGAGGCCGCTCGCGATCAGGCGGGCGCGCGTGGCGTCGATGTCGGCGACCCGCCAGCTCAGGCCCCAGAGACGGTCATGCGCGAGGTCACCGCCCGCCACAGGACGGCGCACCACCTCGACGATGAGGTCGCCGCAACGGAAGAACATCAGCTGGCCCCAATCCTGGTGCGAACGGTCGAGCGCGAGATCAAGCCCGAGCCGCGCGCCATAGAGCGCGGCGGCGCGCTCGGAATCCTCGGTGGTGATCACGACGTGGTCGAGCGCGTCGATCGGCGCGATGTCGGTCGCGACCGATCTGGGGCGCTCCTCGGCAAGCTCGAGGAAGAACATCCGCACGCCGCGCGTGAGTTCGGTGGCGGCGCGCGTGCGTTTCCAATGCAGGACGGCATCGGATTCAGAATCGCTGCTTTCGACCTCGGCAACCGGATCCGGCTTCAGGGCCACCCGCTCCAGCCGCCGGTGCATCCTGCTCATGTCTGCGACACGAAAGCACAGGCTGGCAAGCACGCCCTCTTGGTCGTCGAGCAGCGCGCGCATCCGGTCGGCGGTCACGCTGAAACCGCTCGGCGCCATCAATTCGATCGTCATGTTCTCGAGAGTGAACAGCACCCGGTCGGCCCCCTCACCCGAGTTCTGCCAGGCCGGCGCGCGGCCGAGCAGCGTCTGATAGGCCGCCTTGGCTGCACCGATATCCCTGACCAAAGCGACGACGTGATCGAGGCCGGTGATCATGTTCCCTCCCTCCCGACGGGGCCGGAACCGAACCTCCTGCGGGCGTCGGCTCTGCCCGGGCAACGCTGGCCCTGCCACGGTCGTATTCCGGCCCCATACCGACCTCAAGCGCCTATCGCCATGACTCTGCAAATATTTTGGCTCTGCGAATATTTTTGGCTCCCGCCGAAGCGGTGCTAAGGTAAGCAGCCGGCCGGGACCACCCAGCGCATCACGGACAACCAATGCAGGCTCTTTTTATCGGACAGACCTATATCGACGTCGTCTTCCTCACGGACCACATGCCGACCGGCGACGAGAAGCACGTGGCCTCGGATTACGCAGTCTCCTTCGGCGGCAACGCGGTCACGGCGGCGTTCTGCTGCGCCAAGCTCGGCATCGTGCCTGACCTGATCGCGACTGCCGCCAATGACTGGCTGGGGCGCATGTTCCAGGACATGTGCGCGAAATACGCGATCTCGCTGCATGCGCGAAAGGTGAACCAGTCCTCGCTGTCCTTCATCATGCCCAAGGACGGCAAGCGCGCAATCGTCCGCTGCCGCGACGATTCCCACATCCATCCCTTCCCGATCCTCAATCTCGGCAATTGCCGCGCGCTGCATGTCGACGGCCATCAGCCGGACGCCGCGATCCACTACGCTAAGGTCTGCCGCGAGGCCGGCATCCTGACCTCGCTCGACGGCGGCGGCCTGCGCACCAACACGCACGAGCTCCTGGAATTCATCGACGTCGCCATCGTCGCCGAGCGCCTGTGCGAGCAGATGGACCTGACGCCGGAGAAGATGCTCGATTACCTGAAGAGCCGCGGCTGCAAGATCGGCGGCGTCACCATGGGTGAGAAGGGTCTGCTCTGGTACAACGAGACAGGCGCGGTCGAGATCATGCCGGCGATGCCGATCCCGCGTGAGCGCGTGATCGACACCAACGGCGCCGGTGATGTCTTCCACGGCGCCTATGTCTATTCCTACCTCGCCCATCCCGGCAAAAGCTGGCGCGAGCATTTCGACTTCGCCCGCGCCGCCTCCACCTTCAAGATCCAGCGCCTCGGCAACGAGGCCGGCTTGCCGACCCTTGTCGACATCGCCAAGGTCAGGCACGAGTTCGAGGTCAAGGCCTAGTCTTCGCAGAGGTTCAAATGGGGCGCGTCTACGTCGCCGGCAGCATCAACATGGATGTGGTGGCGACGGCCGACCGCCATCCAAAAGTCGGCGAGACCGTCGCCGGCAAGCAGGTGCTGTATTTCCCCGGCGGCAAGGGCGCCAACCAGGCCGTCGCGGCCTCGCGGCTCGGCGCCCGGACCACGCTGATCGGCCGCCTGGGCAAGGATTCATTCGGCGCCGAGCTGAGGGCGTTCCTCGGCGGTCAGGGCATCGATCTCGGCTACGTTCAGGAGACGGCGGAGGCGCACACCGGCACCGCCATCATCACGGTTGCGGCGGCCGACAACACCATCGTGGTCATTCCCGGCAGCAATGCGCTGGTCGGCGCCGACGACGTCAGTGTCGTCCCGCTCGTCAAAGGCGATGTCGCCATCAGCCAGTTCGAGATTCCGCTCCCCACGATTGCCGCCTTCTTCCGGCGGGCGCGGGCGGCGGAGGCCACCACGCTGCTGAACCCGGCGCCGGCACAAAAATTTGGCCGCGAGCTGCTTGAGCTGGTCGACATCCTCGTGCTGAACGAGACCGAGCTCGGCTTCCTCGCCGGCACCGAGCTGTCCGACAACGACGAGGCCGCGCGGATCATCCAGGTCGCGCGGCAGCTTCAGGCGCGCGAGGACCAGACCATCTGCGTCACGCTCGGCAAGCGCGGCGTGCTCGCCCTCGCCGGCGACCAGGAGTTTGCGGTGCCCGGCCGCGTGGTGAAGGCGGTCGACACCACCGGCGCCGGCGATTGCTTCGTCGGCGCGCTCGCGGCGCAACTCGCCGACGAAGTCCCCCTGCGCACGGCGCTCGCCTTCGCCAACGCCGCCGCCTCGATCAGCGTGCAGCGCATGGGCGCGGGGCCGTCGATGCCGACGGCCGCGGAAGTGGCGGCGGCTCTGTAGAGCGTGGCGCTTCCTCCGCCTCTCCCCGCCTGCGGGGAGAGGGAGTAGAGTTCACGCCAGCGCGCTCTTCAGGTCAAAGCTCTCGTCCGCGGCCTGCTCCGGCGTGATCGAGCGGTCCATGCCCTGCAATCTGCGGCCGAACATGTGATCGCCGGCGCGGTTGATGGACTCGATGCCGACCAACTTGTCGCCCCTGTAGCAGAACGCCGAAAACGCCTTTTTGGCGGGATCGCCGCGCAGAACGACGCGATCGTAGCCGGTGGTGAGGCCCGCGATCTGGAGCTTGTCGTCACCCTGGTCGCTCCAGAACCAGGGATGGCTGTCGTAAGGCTTGCGGTCGCCGGTCAGCCGGGCCGCGAGGCAGCGGGCGTGATCGGTGGCGTTCTGCACCGATTCCAGCCGCAGCGAGCCGCCGAAGCGCGGGCTTGCGAACAGCGCGCAGTCGCCGATCGCCGAGATGTTGGGATCGGCCGTCGAGAGATATTCGTCGACGATGATGCCGGCAGCAACCGGCAGCCCCGCCTCGGCCGCGAGCTCGATGTTCGGCAGCACGCCGACGCCGACCACGACGAGGTCGGCGGGCAGATGCCTTCCGTCGCTCAAGGAGACGCCGGTGACCTTGCCGTCCTCGGCCTCGATACTGGTTGCCTGCACACCGAGATGAATGCGGATGCCGGCCTCACGATGCCGCGCCTGAAAATACTCCGAGACCTCCGGGGTCACCGCGCGCGCCATCACGCGCGGGGCGAGCTCGAGCACGTCGACCTCCAGCCCCTTGATCCGGGCCGTCGCTGCGAATTCGAGGCCGATGAAGCCGGCGCCGATCACCACCACCCGCGTCCTCGACGGCATGATCTTTCGCAGCGCCTCGCTGTCGTCGAGGATGCGCAGATATTTCACGTCGGGCAGATTGGCATTGGGCAGATCGAGCAGCCGGTTGCGCGCACCCGTCGCCAGCACGAGGTGGCCGTAATCAAGCATCTTGCCCGATGCGAGATGCAGCTTGCGCCCGGCGCGGTCGATCGAGACCGCGCGGCCCGCGATCAGCTCGATCTTCTGATCCGCATAGAATTTCTCCGGCCGGAACATCAGGCTCTCCGGCCCGGCCGAACCCTTGATGTACGCCTTGGACAGAGGCGGCCGCTGATAGGGCAGATGCGCCTCGTCGTTGATCAGGCAGACGCGATCGGAAAAACCCGCCTGCCGCAGGGATGCCGCGACCTGGTAGCCGCCATGGCCGGCACCGACAATGATCACCGGACCGCCAGTCATTGGAACAGCCCACTTCCGGAGACACGAGCGTGACCCATGTCGTCTCCTCTCATGCTGATATTGGCTTGGCTAGCCTAGGAGGAGCCGGCGCTCGTGTCCGTCCCTCAACGAAGGCGGCCCCATTTGAGCCTATCGTTCCGCCTTGCGCAAGAGCGGCGCGCGGGGATTGTCTCCCCTCGCCTTCTGCGATTTAGTTGCACGAACGACCTCATGCCGGGGATTTCCAAGATGCCAGCTCCCATCTCCCAACCCGACGATCCCGCCTTGCTGCGGATCGACGGCCCGATCGCGACCATCACGCTCAACCGCCCCGCCGCGTTCAACTCGATCAACCTTGCCATTGCGCAAAAGCTCGAGCAGCTCGCCTCCTATATCGAGGGCGACGACGCCATCCGGGTTCTGGTGATCGAGGGCGAAGGCCGCGCCTTCTCGGCCGGCGGCGATCTGCAGACGATTGGAGCTGCGGCCGAAGCGGGCACGGTGACGCCTGTCGTCGGCGAGCTGCTCAAGCACTATCACGCCTTCATCGAGACGATCCGGCGCATGCCGAAGCTGTCGCTGTCCAGCGTCCACGGCTCGGCCGCCGGCGCCGGCATGGGCCTCGCCTTCGTCACCGATCTCTGCATCGCCGCGGAGGACGCCAAATTCACGCCGGCCTATGCCAAGATCGGGGTGTCGCCGGACGGCGGCTCTACAGTGGGCATCGTCGGCACGGTCGGCTCCCGCCGCGCGCTCCAGATCTTCCTGTCGGAGGACAATTTTACCGCGCAGCAGGCCCATGAATGGGGCCTGGTCGCGAAGATCGTTCCCGCGACCGAGCTGAAGGCGGCGACGCGGCAGCTCGCCGAGCGTCTGGCGCAGAACCCGCCTGCCGCGATCGCCGGCACCAAGTCGCTGGTCTACCAGGCGGCCACCACGCCAGTGAAACAGCAGCTCGACGCCGAGGAGCACAAGATCATCATGGCGATGAACACGGAGGAGTTTCGGCTCGCCGTGAAGAAATTCACGAGCAAGGGCAAGTAGCGCTACTGCGGACAGATATAGCCCGTCCCCGCCGGCGACTTGAAGCAGCCGACCGACTCCGGCAGCACGTGGCGCGGCAGCCACAGCACGACGCTCGGGAAATAGATCGCGAACGCGATCGTCGCCAGGAATACCACATAGATCGGCAATGCGGCGCGCAGGGCCTTGGCAAAGCTGATGCCGACGAATTTCGACGCCATCAGTAGCACCAAACCATAAGGCGGCGTGATCAGGCCGAAGGCGAGCGTGGCGATCAGCACCACCCCCATATGCACGGCATTGATGTCGCCCGCCTCGGTCAGCGTGTTGACCAGCGGCATGAAGATGATGATGGTCGGCACCGGCTCGATGAAGTCGCCGACCACGGTGAACAGCAGCACCATCAGCAGCATGATCAGGTGCGGATCGTGACCCGCGATCGAGGTGATCAATTCGGCGATGTAACTGGCGCCGCGCAAGTAAGCGAGCATCCAGCCGAAGGCGTTGGCGGCGCCGATGGTGATCAGCGGCAGCGAGAAGATCAGCCCGGCGAGGCAGAAATCATAGGGGATCTTCCTGAAGTGGCCGCGGTTGAGCGCGGGGATGACCACGAGGACGATCCAGGCCACCGCGACGACGCCGGCTTCGGTGGGCGTGAACCAGCCCGTCAAGATGCCCCCTAGCAGGATCACCGGGATCATCAGCGGCAGGGCCGCATCGCCGGCCGCGAACACCACCTGCCGCAGCGGCGCGCGCGGCTTGCGCAGGCCGGAGGGGCCGAAGAAGTAGCAGTAGATCATCAGGCCGATGCCGATCATCAGGCCCGGCACCACGCCAGCCATGAACAGGCCGGCGATCGAGACGTTGCCGACCGCGCCATAGACCACCGCCGTGATACTCGGCGGCACCAGCGCGGCGATCGTCGAGGCGGATGCGATGATCGCGGCGATGAAAGCGGGCTCATAACCCTCGCGCTTCATCGGGCCGCCCAGCGCGCGGCTCATCACCGCAACGTCGGCGGTGGTCGAGCCCGACATCTCCGAGAAGAACATGCTGAAGACGACGACCACCTGGGACAGCCCGCCCCTGATGTGCCCGACCAACGACACCGACAGGTTGGCGATCCGCACGACCACATTGGCCGAGCTCATGAGCTCGCCGACCAGCAGGAAGAACGGGATCGCCAGCAGCGCCTCGGAATCGACGCCGTCGAAGATCTTCTGGATGATGGCGGCGAGCGAGACGTCGGACAGGATCGCGCCGATGAAGACGCCGGCCATCAGCGAGAACGGCACGGGCACGCCGAGATAACCGAAGGACAGGAAGCAGATCGACATCAACGCCAGGACGACAGGTGCGCTCATGGCTGCGCCCTCATCTGCGCCTCTGTAAGGCCGGGCGCGGCATCCTCGCCCGGCGGCTCGGGATGGTCAAAGCCGTTGCGCAGGCCGTTGACGAGCTGCTCGATGGTGAACAGGCCGATCAGCACGCCCGAGAGCGGGATGATCGCGTAGAGCGAAGCGATCGGCGTGCCCGACGGCAGGCGAAAACTGCCGAAGCCGCGGAGATAGTTCTGGTAGCCGTACCAGATCAGGCAGAAGGCGACGCCGAGCACGACCAGGCGGATGATGACTTCGACGATCAGCCGTGGCGTTCCATGCATCGCCTCGGATATGGCAGTGAGATAGAGGTGATCGTTGCGCCGCGTCGCGGCCGCCGTGCCGACGAAGATCGCGTAGATGAACAGAGTCGAGGTGACTTCCTGAAGCCACAGCCAGGGATGGCCGATGGTGCGGGTGACGATGTCGGCGGTCACCGACAGCGAGAAGCCGAAGCAGAGCACGCCGCACAGGATCATCAGCGCAAGCTCGAGCCAGTCGAGCCCGCGCCATTTCAGGTGGCGTTGGCGCTGAACGAGCAGTTTGTCGGCGATGGCCATTTACGTCCCCGTCGTCCCGGGCCTAGTGCAGAATGCTTCAGTTGAATCGGCGACTGCTGGTTGGGTGAACCTCTCCCGCCTGCGGGAGAGGTCGGCGCGGAGCGCCGGGCGAGGGCTGCCTCCTCATTGGGAGTCTCTCCGCGGAGACACCCTCTCCCCTACCCTCTCCCGCGAGCGGGAGAAGGAGCGCACCGTCTTCCGGCATCACGTTAGTTAACCGACCGGATCAAATTCTTGATCTTCTCGGCATGCGGGCCGAGCTCCTTGGCGAGCTTGTCGAGATAGGGATCGGCGATTGCCGTAAAACTCTTCTTGTCGACATTGTCGACGATCTTGACGCCCATCTTCTTCAGCTTGTCGGCCGCCGTGCGCTCGAGATCGAACGCCTTCTGCGGCTCCTTGGTGCTGATCTCGTTGGCCGCCGCCTGCACCCACCCCTTCTGCTCCGCCGACAGACTCTGCCAGAGCTTGTCGGAGATGAACACCAGCGCGTTGTTGGCTTCGTGCTCGGTGATGTTGAGGACCGGCGCGACCTCGTAGTGCTTGTTGACGAGGTAGACGTTGATGCTGTTCTCGGCGACGTCGACCACGCCGGTTTGCAAGCTCGTGTAGACGCTGCCGAACGGCATGTGCACGGTCTGGGCGCCATAGGCCGGGAACATCAGGTCTTCGGTCGCGGTCGCCTGGACGCGGACCTTCAGGCCCTTGACGTCGCCGACATTGTGGATTTCCCGCCTGCTGTACATATGGCGCACGCCCTGCGAGCCGGTCGCGATCACGTGCAGGCCCTGCGTGGTCTCGTCGATCATGGTCTTGAGCGCTTCGAACACGCGGGGATCGGCCAGGCCCTTGACGACGTGGTTCTCGTCGCGGAACAGGAAGTGCAGCGACATCACGCCGGCCTGCGGCGAGATCGTCGCGGTGTTGGCCGAGGAGATGATGGCGAACTCGACGTCGCCGGCTTTGACGAGCTGGAGCACCTGCGGCTCCTGCCCGAGCTGCGCGCCGGGATACTGGTCGATGATCATGGTGCCCTTGCTCAATTCCTTGAGCTTGTCGGCAAAGAGGTCGCCCGCGATCGAATAGCCGGTGTTGCGCGGCTGGTCGTAGGCGAAGCGATAATGCTTCACCTCCTGCGCCCCGGCCGCCGTGACGAACAGCATGGCGGACAGAACCGCCAACCCACGCATGGATCGTGCAATCATCGTTTCCCCCTGTTTTATCGCCCGCCGCTTCAGCGGTCTGGGCGTTCGTTCGGGTGGTTGGTCACCCCTTCTCGGTCTGCTTCCCAGTCCTCTGCATGAAATCGAAGTCGCAGCCCTCGTCGGCCTGCATGATGGTCTCGTTGAACAGCCAGGCGTAGCCGCGCCGCGCCTCCTCGGGCGCCGCCGCCGGCTTCAAGGCGGCGCGCCGGCGCTCCATCTCGGCGGCGTCGACCAGCAGCTCGATGCTGCGCCTGGCAACATCGAGCCGGATCATGTCGCCGTTCTTCACCAGCGCCAGCGGCCCGCCGACGGCGGACTCGGGCGTGATGTGCAGCACGATGGTGCCGAACGCCGTGCCGCTCATCCGCGCGTCGGAAATGCGCACCATGTCCTTGGTGCCGCCGCGCGCGAGCTTCTTCGGGATCGGCAGATAGCCCGCCTCCGGCATGCCTGGCGCACCCTTCGGGCCGGCATTGCGCAGCACCAGCACGTCGTCGGCAGTCACGTCGAGATCGGGATCGTCGACCCGCAAGGTCATTTCCTCGACGGATTCGAACACCACCGCGCGCCCCGTGTGCTGCAAAAGCTTGGGGCTCGCAGCCGATTGCTTGATCACGGCACCGCGCGGGGCGAGATTGCCGTGCAGGACGGCAAGGCCGCCTTCCTTCTTGATCGGATTATTGCGCGGACGGATCGCGTCCTGGCCGGGCACGTCTTCCGCATTCGCCGCGATATCACCCAGCGTCTGGCCGGTGATGGTCTTCGCATCGAGATCGACGAGATCGCCGAGCTGCGCCAGCAGCTTCGGCACGCCGCCGGCGTGATGAAAATGCTCCATGTAGTGCTCGCCCGACGGCTTGAGATCGACCAGCACCGGCACCTCGCGGCCGATCCGGTCGAACACTTCGAGATCGAGCCGGTGCGGCGAGCGATGCGCCATCGCCGTCAGATGGATCAGGCCGTTGGTCGAGCCGCCGATCGCCTGGAGCACGACCTGCGCGTTCTTGAAGGATGCCGGCGTCAAGAGCTCGCTCGGCTTCGGGCCCTTGGTCTTGGCCATCTCGGCCGCAACCCTGCCGCTCGCCTCAGCGAGGCGGAAGCGTTCGGCATGCGGCGCGGGGATCGTCGCGCTCATCGGCAGCGACAGGCCCATCGCTTCGATCATGCAGGCCATGGTCGAGGCCGTGCCCATCACCATGCAGGTGCCGACCGACGGCGCGAGGCGGCCGTTGACCGCCTCTATCTCGGCATCGTCCATTTCACCGGCGCGATATTTGCCCCAGAGACGGCGGCAATCGGTGCAGGCACCGAGCACCTCGCCCTTGTGGTGGCCGACCACCATCGGCCCCACCGGGATGACAACGGTCGGCAGATCGGCGCTGATCGCGGCCATGACTTGGGCAGGCAGCGTCTTGTCGCAGCCGCCGATCACGATCACCGAATCCATCGGCTGTGCCCGGATCATCTCCTCGGTATCCATCGCCATCAAATTGCGCAGATACATCGAGGTCGGATGCGCAAAGCTCTCGGCGATCGAGATGGTCGGGAACACGAACGGCATCGCGCCCGACAGCATCACGCCGCGCTTGGCGGCCTCGATGATCTGGGGGACGTTGCCGTGGCAGGGATTGTAGTCGCTGTAGGTGTTGGTGATGCCGACGATCGGGCGCTCCAGCGCGTCGTCGGAATAGCCCATGGCCTTGATGAACGCCTTGCGCAGGAACAGCGAGAAGCCGGCATCGCCATAGCTCGTCAGACCCTTGCGCAAGCCACTCGTCATCATGCCACTCCATTCACCTTGCCATTGTCGTACAGGCTACCCCCTGATTGTCAATAACGCCGGCGCCTATGGTGGCAATTTCCGGCTCCCGGCACCGCCTGCGACACAAATTATTGACAATCCTCCCCTTCCCTGCTCCACAGGACGGACCGGCCCGGTGCTGAAGGCTGAGAGGATGTCCGACATTCACACCGCAGACGCCATGACGGTCCGGCGCGACGATCCGGACGACGTGGTCGCGCGGCTGGAGGAGGACATCATCTTCGGCCGCCTTGCGCCCGGCGCGCGCCTGACCGAGGACGCGCTGATGTCGGCTTACGGCACCTCGCGCCACTTCGTGCGTCAGGCGCTGGTGGATGCCGAGCGGCGCGGCATCGTCCGCCGCGAGAAGAATGTCGGCGCCACCGTGCGGTTCTATTCGGCAGAAGAGGTTCGGCAGATCTATGAGGTCCGGGAGATGCTGACCCGGCAGGCCGCGCTGATGATCCCCCTGCCCGCGCCGCAAGGCCTGATCGACGAATTGACCACGCTGCAACGGCAATATTGCGCCAAGGCCGACGTGCAGGACCTGCGCGGCATCCATGAAGCCAACGACGCCTTCCACCTCGCGCTGTTCTCCGCCTGCGGCAATCCCTATCTGGTGCGCTCGCTCCAGGACTACATGAACCTGACGCTGCCGATGCGCGCCAAGAACCTCGCCGACCGCGACGGGCTCGCGCAATCGCGGCGCCAGCACGAGCTGATGATCGAGCTCTTGAAGGGCCGCGACAGCTGGGCATTGGCGCAGCTCTGCGTCGATCACATGCAGTTCAGCAAGTCGGATTATCTGGCGCGGATTTCTGGCGAAACCGAGCGCTAGCGCGTGCGCCTGTCGGCCCGCCGGCGCAGCAACAGCCGATGCGGAGAAGGATGAACCACTCGCCGGGGCAATGGAACCCGGCGGAACTCATCCAACCAGTTGATAATCTTCTGGTAGAAGCTGCTCAATCGCTCAACCAATTAACGGGTTGTTAGAGGACTCTATCCCAAATGGTTTCTGGAACAAATAACAACCACGCCGGGTTCCATTGCCCGGAGCAATCGCATGAATGTACCTGGTCTCCTGATCGCAACGGCCTTTGGCGCAGCATTTTTTGCCGGGGAGTATGTGTGGTACTACCAACCCGCTTTCATCAACCCGGACGTCTTGATCAGCACGTTCTCCTCGGAACATATGAAAGCGCGCGCAGCAGTCCGAAAAGCGCTGATCGATCCGGACTCGGCCAAATTCAGCGCATTGCGTTCAATTGACGCCGGCGCGGCGAGGTATGTTTGCGGCGGTGTCGAGGCAAGGGACAAGTCCGGCCAGTCCATCGGAACCGCTTTCGTCTATACCGTGGCCATTGATTTTGCCCGCATCGATGACGACGGACGGATCACGCATCAGCATTCGGGATACCGACCTTGCCCCACCGAAGAGGACAAGGTCGTGCAGCAGCGGCCGGCTCTGTCACCCGGCGTGTCGTCGGTCGTCAGAACCGTTCAGAAAGTCGCCCCCGACGTGCACATGTCGGTTGCACCCGGCCTGACGACGCCTGCACCGTCGGCGGGCGGATCGTCATCTGGCGGCACAATGGAGCAGCAGGTCCGCGAGCTGGCCGCCCGGACCGTTCCGCCTGATGCTGCAAATGGACAGCCACCAAGCCCGACCGCGAACCGTGGGGTTGCCAAGGAGAGTGAGTGGCAAGCCGATCGACCTCCGGCCGCGTGGCCCACATTTCCTCCGGATCACGCATTGGCGAGATCAACCCGGAAACGAACCCCGTCCGAAGCACTGGCCCTGGCGAAAGACGTCGAGGACCGCTGGAAGCAGGCGGAGTCGTCGGCCGACATTTCGATGCGCCCATCACCGGAGGACATCAACGAGGCATGCCGCGCGCTGCTCTCGATCGATTCAAGACACGCCGAATATCCAAAAGCGTGGGCAGCTTTCGCGCGGTTGCAAAAGATAAGCCGCGACATCGCCAGCGGCTGATTTCGGTGACGCGCTTCGCTCGTCGCCGGGCGCGCAATGACCATTCAGTACCGTCTCAACAGGCCGCGCGCCACGCTGGTCTCGCCATGACCGGCGCAGGCCCGTTTCGGATTCCTGATCAAGTCCGTCCGGACCCGCCTGAATGTCCTTCCGGCGGACTCGGCCACCTCTGGGCGGAATTTTCCGGGATCGTAGCTCTCGCCGTCATGGGCCTTGATGGCCGCAGCATAGGCGTCGATCATCGCCATCGCGGCATCAGGGCTGCCGAGAAGTCGGGCGCCGAGTTGAACGCTGCCGGCACCATCGACCTCATAGCCGGTGCATCGCTGCTCCAGCACCGCGGATGCGGTGACGAGCTGGTCGAGGAACGTTGCTTCGGCCTCGCTGAGCGTCGCGGCCTGCGCCGGCCCTGACACGATTAGTGCGAGCAACGCGACGGCTGGCAGTTTGATTTTCATGCTCGGCCGATCATGTGGATCGATCAGGCGCGCCCCTGACGACTCATGAAAAGGCCGTACAGAAACAGGAGGATGATGGCACCGACCACGCTTCCGATGAAGCCGGCGCCCTCCCCGAACCGGTACCATCCCACGGCCTGGCCGAGCCAGGTCGCAACGAACGCGCCGACAATTCCCAGGACCGTGGTCAAAATGAACCCTCTGGGCTCGGACTTATCGCCGGGCATGATGAACTTCGCGACCAGTCCGACGAGAAATCCGATGATGATCGTCCAAAGGATGCTCATGTCCATCGCTCCATTCGGTCAATTCGAGACATCAAACGTCTGAAGGAATGCGTGATCGCTTGATGGGCCAGACGACGCCGGGAACGACGTTGATCTAGATCAATGGGCCAAAGCAGCCGAGCGGAAAGCTGCAGGCTGCTCTTCCTGGTGAGACGGCGCTCAACGAGCTCCGCAACGCGAAGCGGGATGATGCATGGCGATCATCGGCGAGATCACGCACACGACGACCTATCGCTATGCAAAGCCGGTGACGTTCGGCACGCACCGGGCCATGTTCCTGCCGCGGCGCGGCGCCTCCACCCGGCTGCTTCGCTGGTCCGCGTCGACCAGTCTGCCATCAAAGGTGCATTGGATCACCGACGCCCGCTCGAATGCCGTCACCGTGATGGACTTCAGCGAGCCCGGCAGCGAGCTGACCTTCACCTTCAAGGTTCGCGGCATCTATTTCGGCGTCAAGGGGCTGGAGACGTTTCCGCTGGAGCCGCGGGCCGAGGAAGTCCCCGTGCAGTACACGCCGGATGAGTGGACCGATCTTGCAGGATACCTGCGTCCGCATGCCGACGATCCAGACGGCAGCCATGCGGCGTGGACCAAGAGCTTCGTTGCCGGCGATCAGGACCGGACCGCCGACGTGCTGCGCCGGATGCTGGGCCTGTTTCGCAGCGAGTTCAGCTATCGCGGAAGAGATGCGGAAGGCACCCAGTCCCCCGGCGAGACGCTGCGTACGAAATCCGGGACCTGCCGGGACTTCGCCTGGCTCATGATCGAGACGTTGCGCCGCCTCGGCTTTGCCGCGCGCTTCGTCAGCGGCTATCTCTATGACGCCGCGCTCGACGGCGGCGCCGTGGGGATGACCGGCTCCGGCGCCACCCATGCATGGGTGCAGGTATTCCTGCCCGGCGCCGGCTGGCTCGATTACGATCCAACGAACAGCCTGAGCGCCGGCTTCGACCTCATCCCGGTGGCCATAGCGCGGCATCCGGGGCAGGCCGTGCCGCTGGCCGGCTCGTGGTTCGGCGATTCCGGCGACTACCTCGGCATGTCGATCAATGTCGCCGTTCGCAAGCTCAGCGAGATGCTCGATCCTTCGGAGGGATAGGGCCACAGGCGCGGCGGTCAAACGTCCCGAGGCCGGGCGAGGGCCGGATGATGTCAGTGAGAGAAGACGCGCGTGCCTGACGTCCATGCCCGTTGGTTTCCGACCGGACTGGCCCCGATTTCCCAGCCCGCGCCACCCCACAGGGCGTCAACCACGCCAAGATCGCCCGCGCCGTCACGGACAAAGAAGAGGTTGGGAGCGGAGCTGGTCTGCAGCGCCCCGCTTTCGCCGTTGGCCTGCAGCCTCAAGAGACACCAGATGTCGGCAAGTTTGCTCTCGGCGCGAGCGCCCAGCTCGCCGAGGATCTGCCCGGAATTCGAGGGATTGTTCAAAACATGCGTCTGCAGAGACGTATCGTCCGCGGCTTCGACCTTGACGGCGAACCGGCGCGCAAAGGTCGCGCCGAGCCACGAAATCTTGACAGGCGCGGTCGGCGTGATGTCCTCCTTGAAATGCTCGCTCGCAACGAAGGATTCCGCGTGGGGAATGGCGGCCGTTGACGGGGGATCGAGAGGTTCGCCGGGCTTGCGCTTGAGCGAACATTCGATCCTGGCGCGGGGAACAAGCGACGCGGAGCTGCCGCCAGATTTGTTCTCGTCGGCATGCGCGCTGAAACTGGATGCCGCCAGAACAATAACAAGACATAGGTTGGGCGCTAAGCGGCGCATTGTTTGGCGTCCTTGAATTGCCGATTCAAGAACAAGGTAAACTGTGAATTGCTTCTGTAAATCGAAGATCAGGTTTCTGGTTAAGCTTAAAGCAAGGAACTCATTTGAAGAGAAATGCAAGATATCTGGAACCACGCGCCTGCCTGGCAGCAGCGTGCGACGCACCCGGACGCCTCAAGATCGTATCAGACGCTCGGCGCCCTTGCGATTCACACGCAAGGTGGAAAGCGCGAATTTCAGCGCGCGGTCCCATGAAGCTCTTGATCAGCGAGCCGCTCTACTTGCCCGCCAAGCGCGCGATCGTCTGACCGGCCGGAGGAACCCGCAAGTCCGGTCCGGACACTGGCTGCGGCGTGATCCGGCAGCATCTTGCCTGCGCGCGGAGCGGATCGCTCCACATCCAGCGCACGCGCCAGGCCGGATTGTAGGCGTAGGCCGGGATGCGCCAGAACCAGATGGTTTCGTAGACACTGTCCCCGAATCGATCCACATCCGGACGTGGCGTTGGCCAGGATGCTGCCGCGACGAGAACGACAGTCAACACCGCGGCCCCTGACAGAACCATCTTGCGCATCTTGCTTCCACAATCGCTAGAATGAAAAGGGCGGTCACTTCCGCGCAACGCAATGCATAGAAGAAACGTTGACGTGTTCCGACAATAGAACGCCTATTTCCAAAAACGGAAATCCGGAACTCTACGGTGTGCACACAGACGTTAGTCGCAAGGAGCCGTTCGGATATCTGCCGCCATCACGATCGTATGCGCGTCAACTCGGGATGGGGCCCCTCCACCAGTCTGGCCCGCCCCACCGGGAATCCCAACGCTCACCGCACGAGTGAATTTCTCCCGGCTCCGCAAGCGGGGCCGGGAGAGCGCACCTGCATTCCTCCAGGCAACGACGCTAGCGCTTGGTCCAGTCGATGATGCGGCTCGCATCGCCGTCGAACTCGTTGCTGCAGAATGCGCCGCCCTGGTAGTGGTCGCCGACCGGATCCGGCTTCAGCTTGGCCTGCTCGGCCATCGCGTGCTCGCGGAAATCCTCGGCGCGTCCCGTGGGGCGATAGCCGAATTCGTAGGCGCGGTGGTTGTCCCACCAGGCGCGCTCGTTGAGGGAGGCGCCGTAGAAGACCTCGAAATGGATGTCGGGATGCTCGAGCCCGATGCGGCAGAGCTGCACGAGGTCGTCGGGCTTCAGCCAGATCGAGAGCCGGCGCTGGTCGAGCGGCATGTCGCCGAAATTGCCGACGCGCAGGCACGTCACCTTCAGGCCGTGCTTGTCGGCGTAGAGCGCACCGACGGCCTCGCCGAACACCTTGCTGACGCCGTAACGGCCATCGGGGCGCGGGGTGACATCGGTCCCGATCTTGTGGTGGCGGGGATAGAAGCCGACGGCGTGGTTGGACGAGGCGAACACCACGCGCTTGACGCCCTTGCGGTACGCCGCCTCGAACAGATTGTAGCCGCCGATGATGTTGGCCTGGAGGATGTCGTTCCAGGGGCCCTCGACCGAATAGCCGCCGAAATGGATGATGCCGTCGACGCCCTCGCAGATCGCCTCGCACTGCGCGAGATCGGCGAGATCCGCCGCCTTGAATTTTTCGTTCGCGCCGAGATCGGCGGGCGGCTTGATGTCGGAGAGCAGGAGATCCGGATAGATCGGCGGCAGCAGCTTTCGCAGGCTCGTGCCGATTCCGCCCGAAGCTCCCGTCATCAAAATACGCGGCATGTCTTCCCTCGCCTGTGGTGACCGATTTGCGGCCGTAGATAACTGATGCTAGCAGACTTGGACAGAGGGAACGCAACAACGAGACCTGCACATGAACGATGCATCGTCCCACACTCAAGGCTGGCGGCCGGCGACCTATTACCCCGATCCGGCGATAAAGGCACTCGATCCCCGTTTCGAAAAATACTGGCTGAAACTGTCGGCGGTGGAACGGCTGACGACCGGCCTGCGCTGGGCCGAGGGTCCGGTGTGGTTCGGCGACGGCCGCTATCTCCTGTGCAGCGACATCCCGAACCAGCGCATCATCAAATGGGAGGAGGAGACCGGCGCCGTCTCGGTGTTCCGCAAGCCCTCCAATTTCGCCAACGGCAACACGCGCGACCGCCAGGGCCGGCTCGTCACCTGCGAGCATGGCGGGCGACGCGTGACCCGCACCGAGTATGACGGCAGCATCACGGTGCTGATGGATTCCTTCGGCGGCAAGCGGCTGAACTCGCCGAACGACGTCGTGGTGAAATCCGACGGCTCCGTCTGGTTCACCGATCCGACCTTCGGCCTGCTCGGCAATTACGAAGGCTACAAGGCCGAGCCCGAGATCGAGCCGAACGTCTACCGGCTCGATCCCGCAACCGGCCAGGCGACCATCGTCGCCGAGGGCGTGCTCGGGCCGAACGGGCTGTGCTTCTCGCCGGACGAGAAGATTCTGTATGTCGTGGAATCGCGCGGCGTGCCGAACCGCAAGATCCTCGCCTATGACGTCTCAGCCGACGGCACCACGATCTCCAACAAGCGCGTGCACATCGACGCAGGTCCCGGCACGCCTGATGGCATGCGCTGCGACATCGACGGCAATCTCTGGTGCGGCTGGGGCATGGGCGATCCCGAGCTCGACGGCGTCGTGGTGTTCGCGCCCGACGGCGTCATGATCGGCCGCATCGCCCTGCCCGAACGCTGCGCCAATCTCTGCTTCGGCGGCGTCAAGCGCAACCGCCTGTTCATGGCGGCGAGCCAGTCGATCTACGCGCTGTATGTGAACACGCAAGGCGCGCTGGGGGGATAGGCGCAGCTCTCTCCTCCGTCATTCCGGGGCGCGCCGTCTTCGGCGCGAGCTATGATGCGCAATTGCGCATCTGAGAATCCATCGTGCGGCAGCGTCCGAGGCAAAATGGATTCCGGGCTCGTCGCTTCGCGACGCCCCGGAATGACGGGAGAGAGACCAAACGAAAAACGCCGGAGCGGTTTCCCGCTCCGGCGTCATGTTGGTTCAGGCGCTAAGCCTTACGCCGCGTTGAAGCCGGCGACGGCCTTCACCTCGAGGAAGTCCTCGAGGCCGTACTTACCCCACTCGCGGCCGTTGCCGGACTGCTTGTAGCCGCCGAACGGTGCGGTGCGGTCGTTGGGCACGCCCTGGAGGTTGACGTTGCCGGCGCGGATCTGGCGGGCGACACGCTTGGCGCTCTCGACCGTGTCGGCCGAGACATAGCCGGCGAGGCCGTAGGGCGTGTCGTTGGCGATCTGCACGGCGTCGGCTTCGTTCTTGGCGCCGATGATGGTCAGCACCGGTCCGAAGATCTCTTCGCGGGCGATCGTCATGTCGGGAGTGACGTCGGCGAAGATGGTCGGACGGACGTAGAAGCCCTTGTTGACGCCTTCGGGCAGGCCCGGGCCGCCGGCGACGAGCGTTGCGCCCTCGTCGATGCCCTTCTTGATCAGGCCCTGGATCTTGTCCCACTGGCCGCGGTTGACCACGGGGCCGATGGTGGTGCCTTCGGCGCGCGGATCGCCCGCCTTGGTCTTGTCGGCGACGGCCTTCGCGATCGCGGCGACTTCCTTCATCTTCGACAGCGGCACGATCATGCGCGAGGGCGCGTTGCAGGACTGGCCGGAGTTGTTGAACATGTGCATCACGCCGCCGGTCACCGCCTTCGTGAGGTCGGCGCCTTCGAGGATGACGTTCGGCGACTTGCCACCGAGCTCCTGGCTGACGCGCTTCACGGTCGGCGCGGCGCGCTTGGCCACGTCGATGCCGGCGCGGGTCGAGCCGGTGAACGAGATCATGTCGATATCGGGATGCTCGCTCATGGCGGCGCCGACCTCGGGGCCGAGGCCGTTGACGAGGTTGAACACGCCCTTCGGCACGCCGGCTTCATGGAGGATTTCCGCGAAGATCAGCGCCGAGGTCGGCGTAAACTCCGACGGCTTCAGGATCATGGTGCAGCCGGCGGCGAGTGCGGGCGCGACCTTGCAGGCGATCTGGTTGAGCGGCCAGTTCCAGGGCGTGATCATGCCGACCACGCCGATCGGCTCGCGCAGCACCATGGCGGTGCCGACCGGCTCCTCGAAATGATAGTTCTTGAGCACGTCGAGCGTGGTCATGAGATGGCCGAGGCCGGCGCCGGCCTGCAGCTTCTCCGCCATCGGCAGCGGTGCGCCCATCTCGTCGGAGACGGCAGCGCCGATCTCCTTGAGGCGGCCCTTGTAGATCTCGATGATTTTCGTGAGCAGCGCGACGCGCTCCTCGCGGCTGGTCTGGGAGAACGTTGCAAAGGCGCGCTTGGCGGCGGCAACGGCCTTGTCGACATCGGCCTTGGAGCCGAGCGCAACCTCGTACATCGCCTCTTCCGTCGCCGGATTGACCACGGCGGTGGACTTCTTGACGGCGGGATCGACCCAGGCGCCGTCGATGTAGAATTGCATGCGATTGACCATCGTTAACCTCTTCTTGGGGGCATGGTGGGGGCGTTTCGGCAGGCATCCTTGCACGAAAGCGCCGGCAATTGAACCCGCCATATGCGGGGCCAGCGTTGCGGCGGACGGAGGATATATGAGCCGATGGCGGGAACGAGGCAAGGCTCCCTCAGGCGTCATTCCGGGACGCGCCACTTGGCGCGGGCCCGGAATCCATGACCACGATCGGGAGTATGGATTCCGGGCTCGACGCTACGCGTCGCCCCGGAATGACAGGGCAGTTACCTCAACTACACCGCCATCTTCCGATGCAGCACCGGCGCGCCGGTGGTGAGGCTTTCGGCCGCATCGATGATGGCGTTGGCATCGATGCCGTAGTGGCGGTAGAGGTCGGCGATGCTGCCGGTCTGGCCGAACTGCTCGACGCCGAGCGCCTCGACGCGGTGGCCGCGGACGCTGCCGAGCCAGCCGAGCGCGGACGGGTGGCCGTCGATCACGGTCACGATGCCGCAGTCGCGCGGCAGCGGCGCCAGCAGCTTCTCGATGTGGCTGAGGTGCTGCACGCCGCGCCTGTCACGCCGCAATTTCCGTGCTGCGGTCCACCCCGCATGCAGGCGGTCGGCCGATGTGATCGCGAGCAGCCCGATGTCACGCCGGCTCTCGCCGATGAAGCCGGTCGCCTCGATCGCTTCGGGCGCCATCGCGCCGGTATAGGCGATCACGAGCTCGGCATTGGGGCCCGGCTTACGCAGCCAATAGGCGCCGTCGGTGATGCCCTGCTGAAGCTCCGGCGTCATGATCCGCTGCGCCTGCTCGATGCTGCGCGTCGAGAGCCGCAGATAGACGGAACCGCCCTCGCCCGGATCGCGCTGCATGTGATTGAAGCCCCAGCCCATGATCACGGCGAGCTCGTCGACGAAGGCTGGCTCGAACGAGGCGAGGCCATCCTGCGCCATGCCGATCAGCGGCGTCGCGATCGACTGATGCGCGCCGCCCTCGCGCGCAAGCGTGATCCCTGACGGCGTCGCCGCCACCATGAAGCGCGCATCCTGGTAGCAGGCATAGTTCAGCGCATCGAGGCCGCGCTCGATGAAGGGATCGTAGAGCGTGCCGACCGGCAAGAGCCGCGCGCCGTTGATCTGGTGCGACAGGCCGAGCGCCGAGAGCATGATGAAGAGGTTCATCTCGGCGATGCCGAGCTCGAGATGCTGGCCCTTTGGCGAGGCGTCCCAGTTGTAGGTGGACGGAATTTTCTCGCTGCGGAATAAGTCCGCCTTCTCGGCGTTTGCGAACAGGCCGCGCCGGTTCACCCACGGGCCGAGATTGGTCGAAACGGTCACGTCGGGCGAGGTCGTGACGATGCGCCTGGCGAGCTCGCTGTCGCCGCGCGCGATCTCGTTCAGCACGAGGCCAAAGCCCTGCTGGGTGGACATCTGCGGCGCCGGCTTGAAGGCGAGTTGCGCGGGCACCTCGACCACCGGCGCGGTCAGGCGGCGGCCGTCCTGGTTGAACGGCACGCGCGCAAGGAAGGCATCGAGCTCGGCGGGAGCCAGCGCGAGGCCCTCGTACTTGTCCCACTCGTAGCCGGGGCGGATGTTCTGGCTCTCGCGATATTTCTCCATCTGCGCGACCGTCATCAGGCCGGCGTGGTTGTCCTTGTGGCCCTGGAACGGCAGGCCCACGCCCTTGATGGTGTAGGCAATGAAGCAGACCGGACGGTCGTGGTCGATGGACTCGAACGCTTCCAGCATGCTCGCCATGTCGTGGCCGCCGAGGTTCGACATCAGCGCCAGCAGCTCCTCATCGCTGCGCTTGTCGATCAGTTTGGTGATCGGCCCCTGGTCGCCGATCTCGTCGTGCAGATGCTTGCGGAAGGCCGCGCCGCCCTGGAAGCACAGCGCCGCATAAAGCGCGTTCGGGCAATTGTCGATCCACCTCTTCAGCGCCTCGCCGCCGGGCTCGGCGAAGGCCTCGCGCATCAGGCGGCCGTATTTCACGATGACCACGTCCCAGCCGAAATTGCGGAACATGGTCTCGAACTTTTCCCAGAGCCCTTCGCGCACGACGGCGTCGAGCGACTGGCGGTTATAGTCGACCACCCACCAGGTGTTGCGCAGGCCGTGCTTCCAACCCTCAGCGAGCGCCTCGAAAATATTGCCCTCGTCCATCTCGGCATCGCCGACCAGCGCGATCATCCGCCCTTCGCGGCGGTCCTTCATCCAGCCATGCGCCTTGACGTAGTCCTGCACCAGCGAGGCGAACAGCGTCTGCGCGACGCCGAGGCCGACCGAACCGGTCGAGAAGTCGACGTCGTCGACGTCCTTGGTGCGCGAGGGATAGGACTGCGCACCCTTGAAGCCGCGAAAATTCTCCAGCTTCTCGCGGCTCTGCCGGCCGAACAGATACTGGATGGCGTGGAACACCGGACTCGCATGCGGCTTCACTGCGACGCGGTCCTCAGGGCGCAGCACATGGAAATACAGCGCCGACATGATAGTGGCGAGCGAGGCCGACGAGGCCTGGTGCCCGCCGACCTTCAACCCGTCCGCGTTCGCGCGGATATGGTTGGCGTGGTGGATGGTCCATGACGACAGCCACAGCGCCTTGCGGCTGAGGGCGGTCAGGGTTTCGAGGCGCGCGGAATCGACGGGCATGGCGATGCTCCGGAAAATGACGCCGCGATGATACGCCTGCCGGCCCCGCCAAACTTCTCAATTTTTCGCGCCATACCTGCCGATATTGGGATATTTTACCAATCGAATGCCCCCTGACCCAGGTTTCATCCCAATGCCCGAGCTCGACGCCATCGACCGCAAGATCCTCAGCTACCTCCAGAACGACAGCCGGCTGACCATGCAGGAGCTCGCCGACAAGGTCGGGCTCTCGGTGTCGCCCTGCCATCGCCGTGTCAAGCTCCTGGAGGAGCGCGGCGTCATCTCGCGCTATATCGCGACCGTCGACCAGAAGGCGCTCGGCCTGCATGTCAGCGTCTTCATCTCGATCAAGCTGGCGCGGCAGAAGGAGGAGGACCTCAACCGCTTCGCGCGCGCGATCTCGAAATGGGACGAGGTGCTGGAGTGCTATCTGATGACCGGCAACCGCGACTATCTGTTGCGCGTGGTCGCAGCCGACCTCGCCTCCTACGAAACCTTCCTGAAGACCAAGCTGACCCGGCTCGACGGCATCGCCTCGATCGAGTCGAGCTTTGCGCTCAGTCAGGTGAAATATTCGATCGCGTTGCCGGTCTGATGGCCCCGCCGGGTCATTTCGGAACCGGTGTCACAAGGGCGCAATAAACCCCGCCGATGGTCACGGGCGACAGGCACCCTGCCGAAAGAAGGACCCATGACCGCATCGGACCGCACCCCTGAAATGGCCAAACGCGAGCGCATCATCCGGGAAATGACCGACGATCTCGACGAAGAGCTGGAGATGGAGCTCGATGACAGCAGGCTCGACGAGCTACTGGACGAGACCGGCACGCTCCGCCCGACGGTGGATCGCAGGCTCTATTTCCGTGAGCTGCTGCGGCTGCAGGGCGAGCTGGTCAAGCTCCAGGACTGGGTGCAGAGCGAAAAGAAGAAGGTCGTGGTGCTGTTCGAGGGCCGCGACTCCGCCGGCAAGGGCGGCGTCATCAAGCGCATCACCCAGCGGCTCAATCCCCGCATCTGTCGCGTCGCCGCGCTTCCCGCGCCGAGCGAGCGCGAGCGCTCGCAATGGTATTTCCAGCGCTACGTGGCGCATCTTCCCGCCGGCGGCGAGATGGTGCTGTTCGACCGCAGCTGGTACAACCGCGCTGGCGTCGAGCGCGTGATGGGCTTCTGCTCCGAAGATCAGTACCAGGAGTTCTTCAAGACGGTGCCGGAGTTCGAGCGGATGCTGATCCGCTCCGGCATCATCCTGGTCAAGTACTGGTTCTCGATCACCGACGACGAGCAGCAGTTCCGCTTCAGCATGCGCATCAGGGATCCGCTCAAGCAGTGGAAGCTGAGCCCGATGGACGTCGAGGCGCGCAGCCGCTGGGAGCAGTACACCAAGGCCAAGGAGACGATGCTGGAGCACACCCACCTGCCCGACTCGCCATGGTGGATCGTCGATGCCGTGGACAAGAAGCGCGCCCGGCTCAACTGCATCGCGCATTTGCTCAGCCAGATCCCGTACCAGGAGGTCGCACGCGTGCCGGTGGTGCTGCCGCCGCGCATGCGCAACCCGGACTATCACCGCGGGCCAGTTCCGCCGGAGATGTACGTGCCTGCGAAATACTGAGGGCCGCAGTTTCGTAGGGTGGGCAAAGGCGCGTAGCGCCGTGCCCACCATGTGCCCGCGTTGGCGGTGAGAATGGTGGGCACGCTTCGCTTTGCCCACCCTACGGCACTGCACAGCTACCGCCACGGCTGCACGATGATCTTTGTATGCGCCTCGGGATTGGCGAGGTCGGCGAAGGCTTTTGCGACGCCGTCGAGGCCGACCTCGGCCGTCACCATGGCTGCGGCGTCCACCTGCCCTTCCGCGATCAGGCGCAGCGAGCTTGCGAACTCCTCCGGCGTGTAGCCGAGCACGTACTGGACGTTGAGCTCCTTCATGATGCCGAGCATGGGCTCGTTTCTGTCGCTCTCCATGCAGACGCCGACCACGATGATCCTGGCATCGCGCGGGGCGCCCTCGAACACCTGCTGCAACAGACCGGGCACGCCGACGCATTCGAAGATGATCGCGGGCTTGAGCGCCGGCAGCATCGCCTGGAACGGCGGTCGCGCCGCCTTCTCGGCGTCTGACATCTGCGCGTGCTCGGCCCAGGCCGTGTAGGGCTGCGACACCTTGGGATCGACCACGATGTCGGCGCCGAGCTGAGCTGCGAGCGCACGCCGCGCCGGCGAATAGTCGGCGGCGACGATCGGATGCAGCCCCCTGATCTTCAGCGCGGCAATCACCGCGAGCCCGACCGGTCCGCAGCCGACCACCAGCGGCACCTCGCCGCCGCTGATGTTGGCTTTGGCGACGGCGTGGACGCCGACGGCGAGCGGCTCGGTCAGTGCGGCATGTTCGGGAGCCAGACCGTTGGGCACCTCGAGCAGCAGCGCTTCACTGAGCAGCATCGCTTCCGCATAACCGCCGATATTGTCGTTGGAATAGCCGATGCCCTCGATGCCTTGCGGCGTCACCAGCGCCGGCAGCGAGCAGACATGGGTGCCGGGCTTGAGCTTGCGCGCGGTGCCAGGGCCGTAGTCTACGATCTCGCAGCAGAATTCATGACCAAACACGACGTCGCGGGTAAGGTCCATCGGCTTGCGGCCAACCTTCCGCGCCATCTCCACCATGCGGTGGGCGTGCTGGCGCGCATGCAGGTCGGAGCCACAGATGCCGCAGGCGAGCGTCTTGACCAGCACCTGGCCAGGGGCCCGGCTTCGGCTCGACCATCTGACCAACGACAATCTCACCGTTCCTGAAGATCGCAGCGCGCATCCGGCTCCTCCCGTGTTGTTGGAGGCATTGATAGCACGACGCGCGATGCGCGCACTTGCGTCAGGCGTTCGGCGAACGCTCTTCCAGCACCAGGAGCTGGGCGCGGCGGACGCGCTCGCGATGGGCGATGTAGAGACCGCTGGCGACGATGAAGGCCGCGCCGACGACGGTCCAGACATCAGGCACCTCGCCGAAGATGAAGAAGCCGAGAATGCTGACCCAGAGCAGCTGCGTATAGGAGAACGGCGCGAGCACCGAGGCGTCGCCGTAGCGATAGGCGAGCACGACGATCCACTGGCCCGCGGTGGAGGCGACGCCGATGAAGATGCCGAGCGCGATCGCGGTCCAGGACGGCGTGACCCAGACGAACGGCACCATCGCGGTCAGGATCGCAAGACCGGTCAACGAGGAATAGGCCATGGTGGTGATGACCGCTTCGCGGCCGCTCATCATGCGCGTCAGGATCAGCGTGCCGGCCCAGCAGGCCGCCGAGACCACGGGGAAGAACGCCGCCAGATGAAACGCGCTGGTGCCCGGGCGCAGGATGATGAGCACGCCGATGAGACCGAGCGCGGTCGCAAACCAGCGGCGCATGCCGACCTTCTCGCCGAGGAAGACGATCGAGAGCGCGGTGACGAACAGCGGCGCGACGAAGCCGGTAGCGGAAGCTTCCGCGATCGGCAGGAAGCGCAGGCCGGTGATGAAGAACAGCGAGGAGCCGAGCAGCGCCGCACCGCGCATCACGTGCAGGCCGAGGCGCTGGGTGCGCATCGCGTAGAGCGGCGAAGCCGGCAGCATCACCGGCGTGAACATCAGCGCGAAGGTGAGGAAGCGGATCCAGGTGATCTGGATCGACGGCAGGCTGGTCGAAAGATATTTCGCGGTGATGTCGGAGCACCCGAGAAACACCGTCGACAACAGGATCAGCGCGATGCCCTTGAAGGGATGATCGACGCGCGCAGGTGCGCGGCGGCCGACATGCTTCTTCTCGGGCATGGACACGGAAATACTGTCGAGCCTTGCGGCTGCGGCTGGCGGCGGGGTCACGGCTGGAACTCGGGAAAAATGCGAATCGAGCGCTTGTAAAAAACGACAAATGCGCCGCGTTCACAACTTCCGAAAACAGGATGCCGATATGCGCTGAGGGCTGCGCGCGTCAATACTCCATTAAGAATGCGCGCTTGCTGCACTACAGCATGGGCAGACCTCGCGGCTTCGGACCGCGCGGAAACGCCGCATCCAGTGCCGCAATCTCCTCTTTCGTCAGCACGAGATCGCCGGCAGCGGCATTTTCGCCGGCATGTTCCGCCGACGACGCCTTCGGGATCGCGAACACCGTAATCGCACGGGTGAGGAAGCTCAGCACGACCTGACGCGGTGTCACGCGCCGCGCCTCCGCGATGCGCGCCAGCACGGCGCCGCCCTTGCTGTTGCTTGCCGGAAAATCGTCATGGCCGAACGGCGAATAGGCGACGACCGCGACGCCGTGCCGCTCGCACCACGGAATCACGGCATGCTCGATCGCGCGTTCCTTGAGATGATAGAGCACCTGATTGCAGGCGATGCGGCCCTCGCCCGCCACGTCGAGCATCTCGTCGAGATCGTCGGCATCGAAATTGGAGACGCCCCAGGATTTGATCTTGCCGGCCTTCACAAGTTCCTCGAACGCAGCGACGGTGTCTTCGAGCGGATAGGAGCCGCGCCAATGCAGAAGATAGCAGTCGAGGCGATCGGTCTTGAGCCGCTTTAGCGAACGCTCGCAGGCCGTGATGGTGCCGCGGCGCGAGGCGTTGCTCGGCAGCACTTTGGACACGAGGAACACTTCGTCGCGACGACCCGCGATCGCGTCCGCAATGACCAGCTCGGCATCGCCATACATCTCGGCGGTATCGATATGGGTCATGCCGAGATCGAGCCCGCGCTGAAGCGCCGCGATCGCGCGCTTGCGATCGCCATGATCGAGATACCAGGTGCCCTGCCCGATGACGGAGACGTTGGCACCGGTCTTGCCGAAGGGGTTTGTGTTCATGTGCGGTCCGATCTTCGTCATTCATGTCGTCCTGGCGAAAGCCAGGACCCATTACCACAGGGAGGTGTTGTTGCAGTAGATGGTGGCCACAGCGTGCCTTCGCCACGCTGACCGGGATAATGGGTCCTGGCTTTCGCCAGGACGACGATGGGGAGCTAGTTTGCGCAATGCATCAACATCGTCATTGCGAGCGCAGCGAAGCAATCCAGACTGTCTCCACGGAGAGACGCTGGATTGTTTCGCTGCGCTCGCTATGACGATGGAAAGAGCCGACCGCTAACCCGCCGCACCGGCGATCTTCACCTGCTTCACTGGCGCGACCTCCGTCGTCGCGATCAGGCGCTTCAGCTCGGGGATGCAGGAGCCGCAATTGGTGCCAGCCTTGAGCGTGGCGCCGATCTCGGCCGTCGTGCGCGCGCCGCTCGCGATGGTATCGCAGATGGTACCGCGGCCGACGCCGAAGCAGGCGCAGACGATCGGGCCGGTCGCGGCGGCGCCTTCGCCGGACTTGCCGGACAACAGCATGCGGCGCTGGTCGTCGGTGACCTGATCGGCCACGAACAGGCTCTTCACCACCTCCCAGTCGCCGGCATCATGGGCGGGTCCGACGAACAGGCAGGTCTCGATGCGATCGCCCGCGAACGAGGCCGCACGATAGACGCCGCCGCCGAAATCGCGGTACTCGGCGACATCCTCGCCCGCGAGACCCTCGAGCCAGGCGGGCCAGCGCGACAGGTCGGCATTGTCGGCGAAGAGATAGCCGAAGCCGCCGCTGACCGTGACGCGCGTCCACAACAGATTGGGCGGCAGGTCGAGCTGTTTGCGCGACAGCGCGAAGCCGCGGAAGACGTATTCATAGGGCGCGATCGCGGCCGGCGTCGCCTTCGATTCCGGCTGGCCCGAGAACGGGTCGGTGAAGGACTGCACCAGCGCGCCGACGCGGCCGTGCGAGGCATTCATCGCGCTCCAGTGGATCGGCACGAACAGCGTGCCGCGCTGCGGCCGATCGCTGACGACCACCTTCAGGATGCACTGCCCGTAATCGGTCGTGATGCGGGCGTAGCCGTCATGGGCGATGCCGAATTTGCCGGCGTCGTCGGGATGGACCTCGACGAACGGCTCGGGCAGATGCGCGCCCAGGCGCTGGCTGAGGCCCGTGCGCGTCATGGTGTGCCACTGGTCGCGGATGCGCCCGGTGTTGAGCCGCAAGGGGCGCGACGCGCCGGTCTCGCTACGCAGCGCCGGCACCTCCGGCGCGACGAAACGGCCTTTGCCGTCATTGGTGAAGAAACCACCGCTCGCGAAGAAGCGCTCGCCGGGCGCCCCGCCTTCGCGCACCGGCCACTGCACGGGCTTCAAGGCGTCGAAGGCCTCGTTCGATAGCGAGGTCAACGCGCCGATGTCGAAATCGCGGCTGCCATCGTTCTCGAACGCCGAAAGCGCCGCGTGCTCGCGGAAAATATCGGCGGCGGATTTGTAGTCAAAACTGTCGCCGAAGCCGAGACGTTTGGCGGTCTCGCTGAGAATCCACCAGTCCGGCCGCGCCTCGCCCGGCGCCGGCAGGAACGAGCGCTGGCGCGAGATGCGTCGTTCGGAGTTGGTCACCGTACCCGACTTCTCGCCCCAGGCGAGCGCGGGCAGCAGCACGTGCGGGCCGGCTTCGACCGTGTCGTTGGAGAGCACGTTCTCGGAGACCACGAACAGCTCGAGCTTCTTCAGCGCCTCGCGCACGAAGTCCGCGTCGGGCAGCGACACCGCGGGGTTGGTGCCCATCACCCACAGCGCCTTGACTTCGCCGCGGTTGATCGCCTCGAACAGCTGCACCGCCTTCAGCCCCTCATGGGTAGCGATGCGCGGTGCCTTCCAGAACCGCCTGACACGGTCGATGTCCGGCGGCGTGAAATTCATGTGCGCGGCGAGCTGATTGGCGAGGCCGCCGACCTCGCGGCCGCCCATCGCGTTGGGCTGGCCGGTGAGCGAGAACGGCGAGGCGCCCGGCTTGCCGATGCGGCCCGTGGCGAGATGGCAGTTGAGGATCGCGTTGACCTTGTCGGTGCCCTGCGCCGACTGGTTGACCCCTTGCGAATAGAGCGTGACGACGCGCGGCGTGTCACGGAACATCTTGAAGAAGGTCGCGACGTCCTGCTCGGAGAGGCCTGTGGCCAGCGCGGTCGCAGTGACGCTGCCGGCGATGTTGCGCGCGCGCACCAACGCGTCGTCGAAGCCCGACGTGTTGCTCGCGATGTAGGCCTGGTCCAGCGCGCCGCTGTCGGCGAGATGGACGAACAGGCCCGAGAACAAGGCGGTGTCGGTGCCGGGCTTCAGCCCCAGGAACAGATCGACGTCGCTCGCGGTGTCGGTGCGGCGCGGGTCGATCACGATCATGCGGGCGCCGCGCTCCTGCCTGTTCGTCAGCATGCGCTGGAACAGCACGGGGTGACACCACGCCGCGTTCGAGCCGACGAAGACCAGTAGGTCGGCCTGGTCGAGATCCTCGTAGCAGCCGGGCACGGTGTCGGCGCCGAAGGCGCGGCGATGGCCGGCGACCGAGGACGACATGCAGAGCCGCGAATTGGTGTCGACATTGGCGGTGCCGACAAAGCCCTTCATCAGCTTGTTGGCGACATAGTAATCCTCGGTCAGGAGCTGGCCGGAGAGATAGAACGCGACCGCGTCGGCACCGTCGCGCGCCGCGATGTGCTGCATGCGGTGGGCGACGTGGTCGAGCGCATCGCTCCAGGCAACGCGCTCCAGCACGCCCTTGCAGCGGATCATCGGGTAAAGCAGCCGGCCCTCCAGCCCGACGGTCTCACCGAGCGCCGAGCCCTTGGAGCACAGCCGGCCGAAATTGGCGGGATGATCGGGGTCGCCGGCGATCGCCGCGCCGCCCTTGCCGTCCGGCGTTGCGAGCACGCCGCAGCCGACGCCGCAATAGGGGCAGGTGGTCTTGGTGGTCCGGAGCTTCGGGTCGATCGCCGTCATATCGAGCTGCCTTGTCAAGCCGCCTTGGAAGGACGCGCGAGCGCGCGGCCGAACATCATGTCGGTACGGATCGCCGCCACCTTGTCGCGGTTGCGGATCAGCTCGAGGTACCAGAGCGCATCGACGGTATCGCCGATCAGCACAGCGCCGGTGAGCCGGCCGTCGGCGATGACGAGCTTCTTGTAGGTGCCGCGCCTGCGGTCTGACAGCACGAGGCTCTCGCTGCCCTCCCCGCCCATGAAGTCGCCGGCGGAGAACACGCTGACGCCCGAGACCTTCAGATTGGTCGAGACCACGCTGCCCTGATAGGCGGCGGGCCGGCCGGCGAGATGCCGCGCCAGCACGCGCGCCTGCTCATAGGCCGGCTCGACCAGGCCATAGCAGGTGCCGCGATGCTCGGCGCATTCGCCGAGCGCGAAGATGTCGGGTGACGCCGTCTGCATGACGTCGTTGACCACGATGCCGCGGTTGACCGCGATACCGGCGTCCTTGGCCAGCGCGACATTGGGCCTGATGCCGGCGGCAAAGATCACCGCATCGGCCTCGATGCAGCTGCCGTCAGCGAGTTCGACGGCTTCGACGTGGCCGTCGCCATGGATGCACTTCGTGCTGGCATTGAGCAGGATGCGGATGCCCTTGCGCTCGACCAGCGTCTTGAGCAGATCGGCGGCCGGCCCATCGAGCTGGCGCTCCATCAGCCGGTCCATCAGATGCAGCAGCGTCACCGGGGCGCCGGCCTTGGCAAGTCCATAGGCCGCCTCCAACCCGAGCAGACCGCCGCCGACCACGACGACGCGCTTCTTCGCCGCCGCAAGCGTCAGCAGCAGGTCGACGTCGCGCGTGTCGCGGAACGTGTGCACGCCGGCGAGATCGGCGCCCGGCACGTTGAGCCGCAGCGGCGTCGATCCCGTGGCGAGCACGAGCTTGGAATATTCCATGCTCTCCTCACCCTCGATCTTGAGCTCGCGGCGGCCGGTGTCGATCTCGGTGACGCGGTAGCCGTAGCGCACGGTGACGCCGCGATGGCGCCACCAGTCGGCCGGCCGCAGCTCGATCTCGTGCGAGCCGGTCTCGCCGGCCAGCACGGAGGAGAGCAGCACGCGGTTGTAAGCGAGCCTCGGTTCATCGCCGATAACGGCAACCGCGTAGCGGCCAAGCGAAGTCTTGGCGAGCTCGTCGACCAGACGCGCGGCCGCCATACCGTTACCGACGATGACCAGCGGTTCACTCACAAGGCATCTCCTATTCGGCGGCCTGCGCCTGAGCGCCATAGGCCTCGGAAATCATGTAGCCGGACAGCACCCCGTAGGCGTCGGTCCAGGCCGTGGCGAGTTCGGGCGTCCAGGCCTCGCCGAGACCCTTCTCCAGGGTCCACAGCAAGGTCGCGCCGACCACGGGATAGTGCTCGGCCTTGGCGCCGTAGGCGACGTGGCGCTTGGCGAGCGCCGACGCCGCGGGAAGAATCGAGTCCAGGTTCGACAGGCCGCCGACGACGGCGGCGAGCATGCCCATCAGCTTCTTGCGCTGCTCGGTCATGTCCTCGGGAAACATCGCGCGTACGGACGGCGCCACCTCGAACAGGCGATCGTAGAACAGCACCGCGGCAGTCTCCGAAATCGGCGCGACCTTGGCGAAGCTCTGCTGGACGAGGGTAATCTGTTCGGGCGTCATGATGTTCTCCTGTCTGTTTCGGTCTGCCTTTGTCCGCGTCGTTGCGAACAAGGTTCATGGGTCAAACGTCATCAGAGAGTCTTCTCCCCGCGTACGGGGAGAAGCGAGATTCGTACCAAGTCTCTAAACGCGAGCTTCGGCGAGGCTTGGCGCGCCTTCACGCTGCGGGCTGCGACGCAGGTAGAACCACCAGGTCAGGCCGAGGCAGGAGGCGTAGAAGGCGAGATAGATCGCGAGCGCAAGCTGCGGCCCGCCGGTCATGGCGATCGACTTGCCGAAACCGCTCGGGATCAGATAGCCGCCGACCGCGCCGACCGCGCCGATGAAGCCAACCGCCGCACCGCTCTCGATGCTCGCCGTCTTCAGGGCGGCTGCGCGCGCCGCATCGCCCTTGCCGCGCACCTTGAACAGGTTCTGCTCGCGGAAGATCGAGGGGATCATGCGGTAGGTCGAGCCGTTGCCGATGCCCGTCGTCACGAACAGGATCAGGAACATCGACAGGAAGCCGATGAAATCCTTCTGCCCGACGAAATAGAGCACGCCGACGGTGGCGCCCGCCATCACGATGAAGTTCCAGAAGGTGATGACCGAGCCGCCGATCCTGTCGGCCAGCCAGCCGCCGAACGGGCGCGACAGCGAACCAACGAGAGGCCCGAGGAACGCGATCGCGATCGTCACCGACGGAAACTGCGTCTTGATCAGCAGCGGAAACGCCGCGGAGTAGCCGATGAAGGATCCGAACGTGCCGATATAGAGGTACGCCATGATCCAGGTATGCTTGCGCTTGACCACCGCCAGCTGATTGCTGATCGACGACTTGGCCGTGGTCAGGTTGTTCATGAAGAACACCGCGCCGAACACCGCGATCGCGATCGGCAGCACCCACATCAGGCCGGCGTTCTGAAGGAACACGCCGTCGACGGGGGTTGCCTGGAACAGGTTGATGACGGCGAGCGTCATCAGGATCGGGGTCAGGAGCTGCACGCTGGAGACGCCGATATTACCGCCGGCCGCGTTGAGGCCCAGCGCCCATCCCTTCATCCTGTCCGGGAAGAAGAAGGAGATGTTTGTCATGCTGGAGGCGAAATTGCCGCCGCCGAGACCGGCAGTCGAGGCGATCAGCAGCATCAGCCAGAACGGCGTGTCGGGCTGGCTGACGAACCAGGCGAGCGACAACGTCGGAATGAACAGGATGGCCGCGCTGAAAATGGTCCAGTTGCGACCGCCGAACGTCGTCACCGCGAATGTGTAGGGAAAGCGCATCAAGGCGCCGATCAGGCCCGGCACCGCGACGAGCTGGAACAGCTGGTCGGTGGTGTAATGGAAGCCTGCCTGCGGCAGCTTGGTGGTGACGATGCTCCAGATCAGCCAGACCGAGAAGCCGATATGCTCGGCCACGATCGACCAGATCAGGTTGCGTCGCGCGATAGTCTTGCCAGTCGCATTCCAGAACGCCTCATCCTCGGGGCGCCAGTCTGAAATCCAGGTCGGATTCTTCGTCATTGAGTATCCCTTCTAGGCTCACCGCTGCGTCGTTGCAGGCTCTGCCTCCGGCCACGGAGGCGCGCTCCGAGGCTTCACCCCGGTGGCGAGTTCACGATGCTGATTGATGATGTTGAGGGACGTCGTCGTTGGCGTCGCGCAAACACGTTTCAATTTCCGTGCCAATTGCGCGCGTTCGGGAAATACAGGGAATTCAGTGGCTTGTTCGAATTGCCCGAAATTTTTGCAGGGCTATTTCGCACGCAAATTTTGCGATTCGCTCAATCCCTGTGCGCCGCACAAGGATTGAGCTTGATGTCTCAAAATTAGGCGAGACGCATCGTGCGTTAACGCCGCGTTTACGCGGCCTCGACGAAGCGATGACGCTCATAGAGGAATTCGAGCACGCGCTGCCGGCACTTCAGATAGGTGGTGCTGGTGGCGAGCTCGAGCCGCTTGCGGGGACGCGCCAGCGGCACCTCCAGCACCTCACCGATGCGCGCGCTCGGCCCGTTCGTCATCATCACGATACGGTCGGACAGGAGCACGGCCTCGTCGACGTCGTGGGTGATCATCAGGATGGTGTTGCCGAGCTTCTGGTGCAGCGCCATCACCGAGTCCTGCAGATGCGCGCGGGTGAGCGCGTCGAGCGCGCCGAACGGCTCATCGAGCAGCAGCACTTTCGGTTCCATCGCCAGCGCCCGCGCGATGCCGACGCGCTGCTTCATGCCGCCGGAGATTTCGGAAGGACGCTTGTCCTTGGCGTGCGCCATCTGCACGAGATTGAGATTGTGCATCACCCAGGCGTCGCGTTCGGCCCGCGTCTTGGTCTTGGCGAAGACCTTGTCGACGCCGAGCCTGACGTTCTCGTAGACTGTGAGCCAGGGCAGCAGGCTGTGGTTCTGGAACACCACGGCGCGATCGGGCCCCGGCGAGTTGACCTCGCGGTTCTCGAGCAGCACGCCGCCGGTCGAGGCGTTGGTCAGCCCTGCGATGATGTTGAGCAGGGTCGACTTGCCGCAGCCGGAATGGCCGATGATCGAGACGTATTGCCCTTTCTCGATCGTCAGGCTGATGTCCTTCAGGACCTCCGTGGTGGCGGCGCCGCGGGTAAAAACCTTGTCGATGTGGTCGAGCTTCAGATAGGCGGTCATGTGTCCCTCCCCTCAGTTCGTCGCGGTGCCGCGGGTGACGATCTTGCCGAGGCCGGCGATCAGGCGATCGAGCACGAAGCCGACGATGCCGACATAGATCAGCGCCAGGATGATCTCGCTAATGTGCGAGGAGTTCCAGGCGTCCCAGATGAAGAAGCCGATGCCGACGCCGCCGATCAGCATTTCGGCGGCGACGATGGCGAGCCACGACAGACCGATGCCGATGCGCAGGCCGGTGAAGATGTAGGGTGCGGCCGCCGGGATCATGACCTTGCCGAAGAACTCCAGCGGATTGAGCTGCACGACGGCCGCGACGTTGCGGTAGTCCTGCGGGATGTTGCGGATGCCGACCGCGGTGTTGATGATGATCGGCCAGATCGAGGTGATGAAGATGACGAAGATCGCCGAGGGCTGGCCGTCACGGAACGCCGCGAGCGAGAGCGGCAGCCAGGCGAGCGGCGGGATGGTGCGCAAGACCTGGAACAGCGGATCGAGCCCGCGCATCGCCCAGACCGACTGGCCGACCAGCACGCCGAGCGCGATGCCGGCGATCGCGGAGAGCGAATAGCCGAAGGCGACGCGCTGAAGGCTGGCGGAGAGATGCCAGAACAGACCCTTGTCGATGCCGCCATGGTCGAAGAACGGATCGAGGATCAGCTCCTTGGTGTCCTTGAATACCCGCGACGGCGGCGGCAGTGCCGAGCCGGCGCGGCGGCAGACCAGCTCCCAGACCAGCGTCAGCAGCGCGATCACGACGAGCGGCGGGATGACGCGCACGGCGGTCTCGCGCGCCATGCGCGCGTAGGCCTCGCTCCGCGGCGGCCGCTTCGGCGTCATCGCGACGACGGGCGCGGCGCTTCCCGCGGGTGTCGCGGTCTCAACCTCAATCTTCGTGGCAGGCATGTTCATCGCTATCTCTCTCCGGCTCCGGGACGATGCGGCCGCCTCGCGGCGGCCGCAGGGCTCCATCAGACTTCGACGCGCTTGATCGCGAGCGACTTCAGATAGGCCGCCGGATTCTCGGGATCGAATACCTTGCCGTCGAAGAAGGTCTCCTTGCCGCGCGAGGTGGAGGCCGGGATGTCGGAGCTTGCGACACCAAGCGTCTTGGCCGCGTCCTTCCAGAGGTCCTCGCGGTTGACCTTGGCGATCAGCGCCTTGCTGTCGAAGCCGGCTTCGTATTTGCCCCAGCGGATGTCCTCGGTCATGAACCAGAGATCATGGCTCTGGAACGGATAGGAGGCATGATCGCGCCAGTACTTCATGATGTGCGGCGAGTTCTCGACCACCTTGCCGGCGTTGCCGTAGTCGAACTTGCCCTTGGCGCGATCGGCGATGTCCTCGACCGGGCAGTTGATCCACTGCCGCTTGCCCATGATGGTGGCGAGTTCTTCCTTGTTCTCCATCTTGTCGGCCCATTGCTGGGCTTCCATCACCGCCATCAGGATCGCCTTGGCCGCCTTCGGATTCTTGTCGACCCAGGCCGCGCGCATGCCGAGCGACTTTTCCGGATGCTTGCTCCAGATCTCGCCGGTGTTGACGGCCGTGTAGCCGATGCCCTGGTGGACCAGCTGCCCGGGCCAGGGCTCGCCGACGCAGAAGGCGTCCATGGTGCCGACCTTCATGTTGGCCACCATCTGCGGCGGCGGCACAGTGATAGTCTCGACGTCCTTGTCAGGATCGATCCCGCCGGCGGCGAGCCAATAGCGGACCCAGAGATCGTGCGTGCCGCCGGGGAAGGTCATCGCGACCTTGGCGGACTTGCCTTCGGCCTTCTTCTTCTCGAACGCCGCCTTCAACACCGATGCATCGGCGCCGACCTTGAGGTCGGCATATTCCTTGGCGACGGAGATGCATTGCGCATCGAGATTGAGCCGCGCCAGGATGTACATCGGCGTCGGCTGGTTGTTCTGCGTCACCTTGCCGGCCGAGATCAGATACGGCATCGGGGTGAGGATGTGCGCGCCGTCGATGCCGTTGCCTTCCGAGCCGAGCACGAGGTTGTCGCGCGTGGTGCCCCAGGAGGCCTGCTTCTGCACGTCGACATCGGGCATGCCGTATTTGGCGAACAGGCCCTTGTCCTTGGCGACGAAGAGCGGACCGGCATCGCTCAGCGCGATGAAGCCGAGCTTGGCGCCCTTGACCTCGGGGCCGGCGTCCTGCGCGAACGCACCGGCGGGGAAATTGAGCTTGGCGGCGGCAAGGAGGGCAGCGGTGCTGCCGGTGGCCTTCAACAATTGACGGCGGCTGAGGCCAGTATCCGAAGGCCGGCGAATGCGCTTGGTCATAGGCGGTGTCGTCCTTTTGCGTCGTTGCGAATGATTGCGTCAGTGCGCACGAGCAGCCCGTCCGTCCGTGACGCCAGAAAAAGGCGCATGCGAACGCACGACGGGGAGACCCCCGTTCGGGTGGCGTCAGCAAATCGGATGAGAAGTCTCGCGGGACGGCTTCAATGGCGTCGGCTTGGAACTATTCAAGCTTCATGCCAAGCGCAGCACCTCATAAATATTTGAAAATTCAATACGTTAGATGCACCGCGCCAGTCTGTCGCAGCCTTGCTGCGCACGCGAAATTTGCGGACTGCTCATTTCTTGTGCGCCGCACAAATCTTATGCAGCCGCCTAAGCAAAAGGCCGCAGAGCCGGCAAAAGCCGGGTCTAGGCGCGTATCATCTATTTGAAATCGCCTACCTTTTCTATCGCGCCCAAGCGGCACGCGACTTGCATTTCCATTGACGTCAACGAAGACTGCGGCTTGCCGCATTGTTGCAGCCTCTGGCGGCTGCAAACCGGAAGCTCAACTGCTTCGCGGCCCTTCTCGGCTCAGTCCTCGTGACGCGATTCCCAAGGCTTCCAGACCTCCATAGCCCTCGTGCGCGGCAGAACCGTCCGCACGGCCCAAGATGTTCAGCCGCGCTCTCTTTGGGAGCGTGTCGATCTCACTTACGAAGCAAAAGGAACCATTGATGTCGTATCTCGCGCCTTCGGAATTCGTCACCAAGATGGTGGATGCGGGCGAGTCCAAGATCTTCATGTCCACCCGAGATACCATCATCCGGGCCTATATGGCCGGCGCCATCCTCGCGCTGGCGGCCTGGTTTGCCGTCACCATCAACGTGAACACCGGCCAGCCGCTGGTCGGGGCGCTGCTGTTCCCGGTCGGCTTCGTCATGCTGTACCTGCTCGGCTTCGACCTGCTGACCGGCGTCTTCGTGCTCTCGCCGCTCGCCCTCATCGACAAGCGCCCGGGCGTCACCTTCGGCGGCGTGCTGCGCAACTGGGGCCTCGTCTTCGTCGGCAATTTTGCCGGCGCTTTCACGGTGGCCTTCATGATGGCCTTCGTCACGACCTTCGGCTTCACGCAAGACCCCGACAAGATCGGCACGGCCATCGGCAATATCGGCGAGGGCCGAACGCTCGGCTATGCCGCGCATGGCGCGGCCGGCATGGCGACATTGTTCCTGCGCGGCATGCTCTGCAACTGGATGGTCTCGACCGGCGTCGTCGGCGCCATGATCTCGACCTCGGTCCCCGGCAAGGTCATCGCGATGTGGATGCCGATCCTGGTGTTCTTCTACATGGTGTTCGAGCACTCCGTCGTGAACATGTTCCTGTTCCCGTCGGGCCTGATGCTGCACGCGAAGTTCTCGATCATGGACTATCTGATCTGGAACGAGATCCCGACCGTGCTCGGCAACCTCGTCGGCGGCCTCGCCTTCACCGGCATGACCCTCTACGCCACGCACGTCATGACCCAGCCGAAGCGCCAGGCCGGCAAGACCACGCCGTCCCGCGTCGCGGCCTGATCAAACAACGTCTCGACAGGGGAGCCTCGCCCGAGCAGGGTGAGGCTCCCCTTTGCCGGTGATGACGATGACCCGCGGACTCCTGATTTCGATCGGCCAGCACTCCGACAGGGGTCGCAAGCCCGTCAACCAGGATTTTCACGGCATCCTGATTCCGGAGGAGCCGCTGCTCAGCCTGAAGGGCATCGCGGCGGTTCTCGCCGACGGCATCTCCAGCAGCACGGTGAGCCAGATCGCCAGCGAGTCGGCGGTCAAGAGCTTCCTGATGGACTATTACTGCACGTCGGAATCCTGGACGGTGAAGACCTCCGCCCGCCGCGTGCTGGACGCGACCAATTCCTGGCTGCACGCGCAGACGCGCAAGAGCCAATATGCCTATGACCGCGACAAGGGCTATGTCTGCACCCTCAGCGCCATGGTCATCAAGGCGACCACCGCGCACATCTTCCATGTCGGCGACTGCCGCATCTACCGCGTCGCCGGCAAGGCGCTCGAGCAGCTGACCGACGATCACCGTATCATCGTGTCGTCGGAGCAGACCTATCTCGGCCGCGCGCTCGGCATCAACCCGCAGCTCGAGATCGACTACCAGACGGTCGAGATCGAGGCGGGCGACACCTTCATCCTCGCAACCGACGGCGCCTACGAATTCGTCGACCAGCGTTTCATCACGAGCGCGCTCAGCGAGCATGCAGCCGAGCTCGACGGGGCCGCGAAGGCGATCGTCGACGAAGCGTACCGGCGCGGCAGCGACGACAACATCACCGTCCAGATCCTCCGCGTTGACGCAGTGCCGCAGCGCGACTCGGCCGGCATCTTCAATCAGACCTTCGAACTGCCGCTTCCTGCGCTGCCCGAGCCACGGGCGATGTTCGACGGTTACAGGATCGTCCGGGAGATACACGGCAGCAGCCGCAGTCACATCTACCTTGCCGTCGATGCGGAGACCGAGGAGCCGGTCGCGCTCAAGCTGCCGTCGATCGACCTGCGCGACAATGCGGCCTATCTCAAGCGCTTCCTGATGGAGGAGTGGATCGCACGCCGCATCGACAGTCCGCACGTGCTCAAGCCGCTGTCACAGTCGCGGCGGCGCAGCTACCTCTATGTTGCGACCGAGTTCATCGAGGGGCAGACCCTGAGGCAGTGGATGCTGGACAACCCGCGTCCCGATCTGGAGACGGTCCGAGGGATCGTCGAGCAGATCGCCACGGGGCTTCGCGCCTTCCATCGCATGGAGATGCTGCACCAGGACCTCAGGCCCGACAACGTCCTGATCGACAAGACCGGCACTGCGAAGATCATCGACTTCGGATCGGTCAGGGTCGCGGGCGTCGCCGAGGCGGCGCCGAAATCGGCGGACGAGGAAATTCTCGGCACGGTCCAGTACACGGCCCCGGAATATTTCCTCGGCGAGGGGGGATCGCCGCGGTCCGACATGTTTTCGCTGGCCGCCATTTGCTACCATATGCTCACCGGACATCTCCCCTACGGCGCCCAGCTCGCCAAAATCCGCGGACGATCGGACGCGTGGAAGTTGAGATATCGCCCGGCCATCGATGCCGAGCGCGGCATCCCGGGCTGGATCGACGGCGCGCTCAGGAAGGCGCTGCATCCCGATCCCTACAAGCGCCACGAGGACCTCTCTGAATTCGTCTTCGAACTCAGGAATCCCAACCCGGCCTATCTCGCCACGCGGACCACGCCGCTTCTGGAGCGCAACCCGCTGCTGTTCTGGAAGCTGACCACGGCGATCCTGGCCTGCGCGGTCATCACGCTGCTCGCGGTGCTTCGGCTGCGATAGCCGGACAAGGTCGGTTCAGGCCGGCTCCGCCGCCTTCATCCCCAGCGGCTTCGGCGCCATGCCGCCGCCGGGCTTGAGGTGGAATTCGTAGGTCATCAGATGCCACTGCCCGCTCGCCTTGGTGCCGTCGGGCATCTCGAGGTCGTTGCGCGGCTCGACCTTGGCGACGAGGTCATCCTTGACGCCGAACACCACGTCGGAATCGAGATATTTGTCGCCGTCCATGAAGACATGCGTGATCAGCGGCTCATAGCCCTTCGCGTTGACCAGGAAGTGCACATGCGCCGGGCGCATCGGATGGCGGTTGGTCTGCACGATCATCTCGCCGACGGGGCCATCGGTCGGGATCGGGTAGCTGCACGGCAAAATGGTGCGGAAGAAGAAGCGGCCGTCGCTGTCCGTGATGAAACGCGCCCGCGCCGAGGCGCCGACCTCGTCATAGTTCGGCTTCTGTGAATCGTAGAAGCCGTCGTCGTCGGCATGCCAGACGTCGACGGGAACGCCCGCCAGCGGCTTGCCCTTCAGGTCGGTGACGCGGCTCTGCACGAACATCCGCTCGCCGGTTTGATTGTTCGGCGAGATGTCGGTGCCGTGCGCGGTCACCTTGTGCTCGCCGACATAGAACGGGCCGAGCACCGTGGTCTGGGTGGCGCCCTCGCGATCCCTGTGGTTGACCGCGTCCACCAGCATGGAGACGCCGAGCACGTCGGACAGCAGGATGAATTCCTGGCGGGTGTCGGTGCATTTATGACCGGTGCGGGTCAGGAAATCGATGGCGTATTCCCATTCCTCGAAGGTGAGACCGGTCTTGCTCACGTAATCGTGCAGCGACTTCACCAGTTCCTGGAGCAGGAATTTCGCCCGCGGGTTCGGCGTCTTGTCGAAGCTTTCGACCACGGCTGCGGTGAGTTCGGTCTCGTTGAACTGGGTCATGGTGCGTTGCCTTGCATTTTTCTCGTTGGCCCGGGCGGGCTCCCTGGAAGCGTTCCAGGCCGGACACTACACCACCCGGCCGGCCCGCGTTAAGCGCAACCGGCTTGGAATGGGGCTGCCATTTGGCTATCACCTTGTCGAGAAACTGCCCCGGAGGAACTGATGCTCGCCCCCACCCCCGCCTCGCCCGAATCCGTCGGCATGTCCAAGGCCGCGCTCGACCGCGTCGATGCGCACCTGAAGAACCGGTACATCGATGCCGGCCGCTTCCCGGGCACCCAGCTTCTGGTTTACCGCCGCGGCAAGATCGCGCACAGCTCGGTCCAGGGCCTCGCCGATGTCGAGCGCAAGGTGCCGGTCAAGGACGACACCATCTACCGCATCTATTCCATGACCAAGCCGCTCACCAGCGTCGCTTTCATGATGCTGGTCGAGGAAGGCCTCGTCGCGATCGACGAGCCGGTCGCCAAATACATTCCGGAATGGAAGGATCTCGGCGTGTTCGTCGCCGGCACCGCGCCGGCCTTCCTGACCCGGCCGCCGTCCCGGCCGATGCTGATCGTCGACCTGCTGCGCCACACCTCCGGGCTGACTTACGGCTTCCAGCAGCGCTCCAATGTCGATGCCGCCTATCGCGCCGAGAAGATCGGCGAGGTCGAGAAGTCGGGCACGCTCCAAACCATGATCGAGGCGCTCGCGAAGATCCCGCTGGAGTTTTCGCCGGGCGAGGCCTGGAACTACTCGGTCGCGACCGACGTGCTCGGCTACCTCGTCGGCAAGATTTCCGGCATGCCGTTCGAGCAGTTCCTGAAAACACGCATTCTGGATCCGCTCGGCATGACCGACACCGATTTCCACGTGCCGGCCTCGAAGGCCCATCGCTTCGCTGCCTGCTATTCGGCGGACCCGGGCGGCGGCATGACCTTCCATGCCGGCCAGCGCCGCGAGGGCCTGACGCTCCAGGACGATCCGGCGACGAGCTCGTTCCTGTCCCCGCCCTCCTTCATATCCGGCGGCGGCGGCCTGTGCTCGACGGCCGCGGACTATCTCACCTTCTGCCGCGCGCTGCTCAACGGCGGCGAGCTCGGCGGCGTCAGGCTGATCGGGCCGAAGACGCTGGCACTGATGACGACCAACCACATTCCGGGCGGCCGCTTCCTCCCCGAGGTATCGCGCTCGCTGTTCTCGGAAGCCACCTATAACGGCATCGGCTTCGGCCTCGGCTTTGCCGTGACGATGCGCCCGGCCGAGACGCTGATCGCCGGCAGCCCCGGCGAATACAATTGGGGCGGCGCGGCGACGACCTCATTCTGGATCGACCCGGCCGAGGAATTGATCACCATCTTCATGACGCAGGTGCTGCCGTCGAGCGCCTATCCGCTCCGGCGCGAGCTGCGCAGCATGGTGTATGCCGCGATCACCGAGACCAATCTGTAACCGCTTGAATCGATTCCGCGGCCGTCGGCCGCGGAATCTCAATATCAGACGCTCATTTGAGCATCTCCGGCACGATCAGGCGTGGCAGGAACGGCGACACGCACCGCCGTTTGCCATCCTCCTCAGTTTGACGTGCAGACCTTGACGGTCTTCATGCCGCTCTCGGCTTCGGTGCGCGACTTGTAGATCGTGCCCGACGGACTGACGACGGTCATCGACGTGTCCGTGGGCTTCTTGTCGACAACGGTGCACTTCTTCGTCTTGACGTCCTGGACGACGTAGAACTCGTCGGCCGCGAACGCCGGCAGGGACAATGCAGCAACCATCAATGCTGCAGTTGCGATCTTCAGCTTCATTTTATCCTCCTCCAATCGCCGGACGTTTCCGCCCGGCCGATTCTTGAACGGGAACAAATGGCAATTTGTTCCTAAGCAAGAGGAACGCCGTCCGCAGTGGGATGTTGACGCCGCACTTATTCCAACGAGGAGAACAAGATGAAGAAGCTGTTTCTGCTTTCCGCCGCGGCGGTGATGATCTCGACTGGCGTGTTCGCGCAGTCCACCGTGGTGACGACCACCGGAACCGGGCACGCGGCCGCCGTTCAGATCGAGCCGGAATACCGAACTAGGATCAAATCCTACATCACCGAACATCGCGTTCGCCCCGTGACGACGAAGGAGAAGATCATCGTCGGCGCGACGGTGCCGAGCGATGTCGAGCTCGAGGCGGTTCCTGCCGACTGGGGGCCCGCGCTCACCAAGTACCGCTACGTCTATTCCGGCGAGCGCGTGATGTTGGTGGATCCGGGCTCCCGGACGGTCGTCCAGGAAATCGACTGACAAGACGTGATGGAGGGGGCCGCATCAAGGACGGCCCTCTCCCGGAGTTGACGATGACATCGCATCGAGAGGCCCGGATCGCCGGTGTCAGCCTGGCGGCCATCTGCGCCATCTGCCTGTTGCTGGCCGCAATCGGCATGAGCTGACCGGCAGACACCTGCGACCGCGCTGCAAAGATTCCGTCTGGTCTGCTCGCTGAATGCAAAAATCATGGCGCGGCGCACGTCCTGACCGTATGGTCTGACAAAATCATAATCCGGCGCCGTCGCGCTGGAATCGGGACGCCCGCGTTTGTCCAGGTTCACCCTTCCGGTCCGGCTCGCTCTCCTGGTCACGGGGACGATGTTGCCGCTGATCGTCTTCGCCGTTGGCATTGCCGTCTACAACTACAAGCAGGACCGCAGCGACGCGACGCGCCGCGTGCTGGAGAACGTGCGCAGCATGCGCCTGGTGCTGGATTCCGAGGTGCAGCGGATGACCGGCGGCTTGCAGGTGCTCGCACTGACGAACTCGCTGCGCAACGACGACTTCCCGAACTTTCGCCGCATCGCGCTCGGCTTCCTCGACCAGTATGGCAAGGGCGGCCTGGTGCTGATCTCCGACCGCAAGGGCCGGCTGCTGTTCTCCTCGGCGACGGAGGACACCGCGAGCCTGCCGCCGCGCGGCAATCTGGAGATCGTCGAGAAGGTGTTTGCGACCAGAGCGCCGCAATATTCCGACCTGTTCACCGGCGCGCTCAACGGGCGGCAGGTTCTCACCGTCGAAGTGCCGGTGTTTCGCAACGGCGAGGTGATCTACGACCTCTGCTTCAGCCCGCCGATCAGCATCTTTCAGGATCTGGTGGAGAAGCAGCGCCCGGACCGGCAATGGACGGTAAGCCTGCTCGATGCCAAGGGCACCGTGTTCGCGCGCGCGCCGAACCCCAGCGAGACATTCGGCAAACGCGCGTCGCCGTCGCTCTACGCCGAGATGTTCCGCAGCGACGAGGCGGCGCTTCCGACCGTGTCGCTCGACGGCGTCGCGCTCGCCGCCGCCTACACCCGTTCGGGGCTGACCGGCTGGACCGTGGCTGCCGGCGTCGCCGAGAGTTCACTGATCGCCCCGCTCTGGCGCAACATCGCCGTCACCAGCCTGATCGGCGGCATCCTGCTGCTCACCGGCCTCACCTTTGCGGTCCGCATGGCGACGACGATCGCACGCGGCGAGATGCTGCACGATCTGCTGATCGAGGAGCTCAACCACCGCGTCAAGAACACGCTGGCCCTGATGCAGGCGATCGCGGTGCAGACCTTCCGCAGCGCGAGCCGCGAGGAGCGGGCCAAGTTCGAGGGCCGCCTCGGCGCGCTCGCCGAGGCGCACAATCTGCTCAGCCAGGAGAAATGGGCCGGCTCGGAACTGAAGGAGGTGATCACGCGCGCGCTCCAGCCGTTCCTGCTCAATGCGCCCGAGCGCATCCGGATGGACGGCCCCGCGGTGCCGCTGTCGCCGCGACTTGCCGTGGTGCTGTCGATGATCGTGCACGAGATCGCCACCAACGCCGCGAAATATGGCGCGCTGTCCAATGAGACCGGCCGGGTGACGCTGGACTGGGAAGTCATCGCCGACACACCGAAGCCGCGCCTGCGGCTGATCTGGAGCGAGATCGGCGGACCGCCGGTGACGGCGCCGGTGCGGCGCGGCTTCGGCTCGCGCCTGATCGAGCGCAGCGCCCGCGACCAGCTCGGCGGCGAGGCAACCGTCGATTTCCTGCCGCGCGGCGTCGTCTGCACGGTGACCTGCGCGCTGGACGAGGCGCGGTGAATCAACGGGATGGTCATCCCCAATGCCGGATTTGCGGGTTAGAGCGATAGCCATGTGAAGGCCTCGCACCTTTTGTCATAAAACGTCTTTCACAAAACCTCCGTTCAAGACCCAGGCAACTCAGCGCCGCCCGTCGTGCATTTTCGAAAACGCGCGCCTGCCCGGAGCAGGATCGGACAAAGCATGGCCGCTTCAGGAAAGACGCTGGGAGTTTGCGCCGCCTAGAACGTGCGCCGACCCGTACAAATACGGGCACCTGATCCGAAGCTCGATGCGATCAGGAGGAGCCACGCAATGATCGAGAGCAGCACACTCATGCGCAATCCCTCGCACAACGGCGTGCCGTCCGCACCCGGCGCACAGCCGGACGATGGTTCGACCTCCGAACGGCGGGCCGCCGACGCAGAGATGGCGCGGGTGCTCAGGACCGAACCGGCTCGCATGGCATTGGATTCCTCCGGCGCCGGCATCGCCCACTGGAAACATGATCCATTGCACGACGTCGTCGAGCCCATGAGCCACCATGTGATCATGGCGTACAACGGCATGATGCAGCGCATGGAGCGGCGGTCGGGAAAATCGGTTGCGATCGGCACGTTTCGTCCTGGAGTGGTGATCATCATTCCAGAAGGATCGAGCTCCCGATGGGATATTCCGAAGCCTGTCGATGTGGTCCAGCTCTATCTTCCGAATGCAACACTGAAGCGCGTTGCCGACGAAGCCGGGACCGCAAAACCGGCCGACCTGCTGGAGCGGACGGCGCATCCCGATCCCATCACGTCCAGACTGCTCTTGAGTGCAGCGGATGCGCTGGGGGGCAACGGAGCCCTGGATACGTTGTTCCGTCATCAACTGACGGATCTTCTGGCCACCCGCCTGCTGGTTGCCCACACCGGTTCGCCAACAACGTTTCAACAGACCATGGGCGGGCTGTCGCCGAAGGTCCTGCTCCGTGCGATCGAACGGTTGCGCTCGGACAGCGATGCGGACATCTCGCTCGATGCGCTGGCGTCCGATGCCGGCCTCTCGCGCTTTCACTTCTGCCGTGCCTTCAAGGAGAGCACCGGGCTCTCGCCGCATGCCTGGCTGCGCCAGCACAGGCTCGAGCAGGCCATGAACATGCTGCGGGAGAGCGACGAATCGGTCGTCTCGGTCGCCGCAGCGCTCGGCTATTCCTCGCAGACCGCCTTCGCCGCGGCCTTCAAGAAGCTGACGGGTGAAACGCCGAGCGATTGGCGCAGGCGCATGCGTTAGCAGCAATCTCTCGACAGGGACGGCAATCGCTCTGGGGCAGTCGGATATCTGGTTCGCTAAACATCCTGGCATCGCACGACGCGGACGGAGACCAACGATGGACTGGAAACACCTTGCAATCGCACCGCGACGGAAAGCCATCACGTCGGCGCTGCTGTATGGGCTCTCGCTGACCGTACGCTTCACCCAGCCGACAGCCGAAGAAGCGACCTTACAAGCGACGCAAAGCGCCAATCCCGCAACGTCAATCCTGATCAATCAAGGTTGGCCCAGAAAACCGATGGTGCCGGCAGCTCTGCGCGGCTGGACATCGGGCCCGAGAAGCTGCCCGGCGGCATGTGATGGCCCTGGGCTACTGTCCTCACTGCCGAACTGCGCCGCGCCGTAAGGGTCCGGCGGTCTCCGTTTCACCTCTTCGCATCATCGCCGATCACAACAGGCTCCGCCGACACCAGCGGCAGCGACGATGCGCGCGCGTCCCGAACGAGCCAAACCCAGGAGTCAACCACATGCGACTGCTCATCATTGGCGCCGGCTTCGCCGGCATGTACGCCGCCCTCTCCTCGGCCCGCCTGCGCGACATCCAGGGCGTTTCGCCTGACGATCTGGAAATCGCGCTGATCGCACCGGAGCCTACGCTGGTGGTCCGCCCGCGGCTCTACGAGCCGAAGCCGGAAACCCTGACGGCACCGCTGCTCGATGTCCTCAGGGCGATCGACGTCGACTACATCCAGGGCAGCGCCGAGACGATCGACACCAAGGCGCGGATGGTGCAGATCGCCACTCCCAGGGGCACGCGCACGACACTGTCCTACGACCGCCTCGTGATCGCCACCGGCAGCCGGCTGTTCCGCCCCAACATTCCCGGCCTTGCCGAGCACGGCTTCAGCGTCGACTCGCTCGATGACGCGATCGCACTCGACAGGCATCTGCACGGTCTGGCCGACCGGCCGGCCGTGAACGGACGCGACACGGTCGTCGTTGCCGGCGGCGGCTTCACCGGCATCGAGGCGGCAACCGAGCTGCCCGCGCGCCTGCGCAACATCTTCGGCAAGGACTCCAGGACGCGCGTCATCATCGTCGAGCGCAACGGCGCGATCGCGCCCGACATGGGCGAAAACCCCCGCCCGCTCATCGAGGATGCGTTGCGCAAGCTCGGCGTCGAGATGCGGCTCGGGGCCGGCGTCGTCTCGCTCGACAAATCCGGCGTGACGCTATCGACCGGCGAACATATCGAAACCGAGACGGTGGTCTGGGCGGCCGGCATCCGCGCCGCGCCATTGACCGCGCAGATTCCAGCCGAGCACGACAATTTCGGCCGCCTGCTGGTGGACCGAGATCTGCGCGTGCCTGTCGTCGCCGGCGTCTTCGCCACCGGCGATGCTGCGCGCGCAGCATGCGACGACGAGGGCAATTACGCACTGATGTCGTGCCAGCACGCCACGCGCATGGGAGCCTTTGCCGGCAACAACGCCGCCGCCGAGCTGCTGGGCGTTCCGACCAGGCCGTATCACCAGAAGGCCTACGTCACCTGCCTCGATCTCGGCGAAGCCGGCGCGGTGTTCACGCGCGGCTGGGAACGCAAGGTCGAGCTGGTCGGCGACGTCGCCAAGAAGACCAAGCAGGAGATCAACACCGTCTGGATCTATCCGCCGAAGGCCGAGCGCGCCGCGGCGCTCGCGTCGGCCGATCCGGAGCGCGTGACCAGTCTCTAACCACACGAGGCGATGACGGCCGCGCTCTCCTGGCTACGCGGTCCGCTCAACCAAGACCAGCCAGAACCAGGACCAACCACCTTCCCATGAAACAGGAGACAGACATGAATCTGCACAACACCTCGTACCCCGTGTCATCCGGACCTGAAGAGCTCGTTCCGTCGCGCTACGCGCTGAAGGTCGGCGAGATCGACGTGCTGGTGGTCAGCGACGGCGTGCTGCCGCTGCCAACCACGATGTTGGCGCACAACGCCGCCCCGGCCGAACGTGCGGCCTGGCTGCACGACATGTTCCTGCCGCAGGATGCCTTCGACTGGGCGCTGAATGCGGTCATGGTACGCAGCGGCGGCAAGACCATCCTGATCGACGCTGGACTGGGGTCCGACCCAAACTTGCACCTGCCGCGGGCCGGACAGTTGATCAAGCGACTGGAGGCTGCCGGCATCGATCTGTCGTCCGTGACCGATCTGGTGCTGACCCATCTGCACATGGACCACATCGGCGGGCTGCTCGTCGACGGGGTGAAAAAGCGATTGCGCAAGGACCTGCGGATCCACGTGGCCGCCGCCGAGGTCAAATTCTGGGAGTCGCCCGATTTCTCGCAGACCGCCATGCCGCAGGGATTCCCGGACGCGCTTCGCGCGACCGCCAAGCGGTTCGTGAGCGAGTACGGCAGTCAGTTGCGGCAGTTCGATGAGACCCACGAGATTGCGCCCGGCGTCATCGCCCGTCGCACCGGCGGTCACACCCCCGGACACAGCGTGGTGCGCGTAGCGTCCGGCGGCGATGCGCTGACATTCGCCGGCGACGCCGTGTTTGCGGTCGGGTTCGAACAACCCGACTGGCACAACGGCTTCGAGCACGATCCCGAGGAGGCCGCGCGCGTTCGTGTCCGTCTCTTGCGAGAGCTTGCCGAGACCGGCGAGATGCTGGTGGCCACTCACCTGCCGTTCCCGTCCATCGGCCGGGTGGCGATCGACGGCGACGCCTTCCGTTTTGTGCCGGCCTTCTGGGACTACTGACCGCCTGTTGAGTTAGGCCGAACGGGGCGCGTGCTCATGACGTTCGTGAGTACGCGCCCTGAATTCAATCAGCCCGGTATGGCCCCCGTCCACCGACCCGGATATAGCGAGAAGTACCGATGAACTATGTGCTTGGAGCATCGCAAGGATGACCTGTGCAAGTCCCGAACTCATTATCTTCGATTCGGACGGTGTCCTGGTCGATAGTGAGATCATTGCCCTGACCGTGCTGGTCCGGACAGCATCTGAGGAAGGCGTGGCGATCAGCATGGAAGACGCGATACGTTCGTTCCGAGGGGTGAAGATGACGGACTGCGTGCGCGAAATCGAGCGCCGGTTAGGCCGCAGTGTCCGAGACACTTTCGTCGCCGACGTTCGGCAAGCAACCGCGCTGGCTTTTGATGCCGAACTGAGGCCTGTCGAGGGAATCCATGCAGCGTTGGCCGCAATCACCGCTCCGGTTTGCGTGGCGTCTAACGGACCCATGTCGAAACTCACGCATGCCCTCGGATTGACGAGCTTGCTGGGGCACTTCGAAGGACGCATATTCAGTGCGTACGAGGTTGGTTCGTGGAAGCCGGACCCCGGCCTGTTTCTGCATGCTGCGCAGACGTTGGGCGCTCACCCCTCACGTTGCATCGTTGTTGAGGACTCGTTATCCGGGATTTACGCAGCAAAGGCCGCAGGAATGAGGGTCCTCGGCTTTACCGGAGGTGATCCGGAAATTGAGCAAGAGTTAGCAGCTGTCTGCGACGACCTCTTTCATCGCATGAGCGACCTTCCGGCTTTGCTGAGCATGGAATGATTGCAGCACTCCCATTCGACACGCCCTACCCGAACGTCTGCAACGCCGGAAACGTCTCCAGCAGCCAGATGCTCACATTCGAGACCGCGCCGGTGAGAAAGCCGATGCCGGTGATCACCATCAACACGCCCATGGCGCGCTCGACATTGACGAGATGGCCCTTCATGCGCGCGAACAGCGCGGAGAACTGCTCGATCATCAGCGCGGCGATCAGGAAGGGAATGCCGAGGCCCGCGGAATAGACCGCGAGGAGCCCTGCGCCCTTGGTCACCGTGGCTTCGGCCGCGGCGATCGAGAGGATCGCGGCGAGGATCGGGCCGATGCAGGGCGTCCAGCCGAAGGCGAAGGCGAGGCCCATGATGTAGGCGCCCCACAGGCCGACGGGTTTCGGGATCGGCAGCCGGCCCTCGCGCATCAACAGGCCGATGCGCGTCAGGCCGAGGAAGTGCAGACCCATCACGATGATGACGACGCCGGCGAGGATCGACAGCTCCGCCGACCAGGCCCGGATCAGCCCGCCGACCAGCGAGGCGCTGGCGCCGAGCGCCACGAACACGGTGGAGAAGCCGAGCACGAACAGAAGCGCCGACATCATGATTGCGCGCTTGGAGGCCGATGACGGCTCGTCGCTCTCGACATGCTCGATCGTCGCGCCCGTGAGATAGATCAGGTAGGGCGGGACCAGCGGCAGGACGCATGGGGAGAGGAAGCTGACGAGGCCGGCAATCAGCGCCGCCGGGATCGAAACATTTTGCATGATGCAGTCGGAGCCATCTCAGGCGCCGGCGCGGCGCGCGGGGAATGCGCGCGGCCCGGAGCACCGGCTCTGGTGTAGCCGATGCCGGAAAATGCGCAACAGAGGCGCACAAAACCAGGGCTCCTCCCGATGCCGTCCGCAATCACAGATGCGGCATCGGGACGCGCACAAACCTCGCCAAAAAGCGAGATCCGGCGGCGCGGCTACTTCACCACGCGGAGCAGCGGACGCCGGGGCTGGTCCTGCGTCTGCTTGGAGGGGGGTGGCGGTTCGCTTGCAGCGCTCCGCAGCATTTCGTCGCACAATGCCTTGAGATCGGCACTGTCAATTCCTTTGAGTTTCATCCGCACGTCCAGGATGACAATGGACAGCAGCTCGGCCGACTCACGGCTATTGATCTCGTTGAGAACCCTGCGGCACTCCTCGAGCGTTTCCAGCACCGACTGCAACTGTTCGTCTGAATGCGACACCGGCGTTCTTTCCGTTAATTCGGCCTGCGAGACGTGTTGGTGACGACCCCTCTGGCCCCCATGGAGAGCCAACGATAGCACGAGGCCGCTGCGCCTCTGAACATGATTTCAGTGTGTTTCTGCGTTGAAACTGCGGTTCCGGCGAACATCGCCCCGCTGCTTAATTGGCCATCATCGAAACGTCGAAGGGTAGAACGCACGATGCGCTGTGATCGATCCGTCCTGGAAGGCGGGAACGCCTCTCTCGCAAGCAGATCAATTGCGGACAGCGCCGACAATCCCGCAGCCATTTCACGGCTCGCAACGGAACTCACGCGACACCCCTCATTCGGGCGAAAGCTTGCCCGATTCCCAGCCCTTGGCCGCACTCAGATACCACCTTCGAGGTAGTAAGGATGGCGTTCAAAACTCGCCATTCCCCAACCCGTCGTGGTTGTGGTTTGCGCCAGATTCTGCCAGTTTAACAACCCGAAGGGACTTGTATGCACTCCTTGGCGGAAAGGGGCGTTCCACTAGAGGAACGCCAAAAAGCAAATCTCAGCGGCCTCTCGGATTGGGATGCCGCCCGGATTTTCCTGGAAGTCGTCCGATCCGGAAGTTTCCGCTCGGCGGCCGAACGTCTGTCGCTGTCGATCAACGCCGTCCGCCGACGCATCGACGATTTCGAGCGTCAGACCGGCACTACCCTTTTCACCCGCGACGTGCACGGCACCCACCTGACTGACGAGGGCACGATGGTGGTCTCCGCCGTCGAACGAATGGAGGCGGCTGCATTCGACGTGCTGCGCACCAGCGATTCGACGGCCAATGTCCTGTCCGGCGAGGTCCGCGTCGCGGTGACCGAGGGCCTTGGGACGTTCTGGCTCGCCCCGCGCCTGGTCGAATTCCAGCAGGCCTATCCGAAGATTCTGGTCGACCTGCATTGCGCGATGCGATCCGCAGACGTCTCCCGCCACGAGGCTGACGTCGCCATCCACCTGTCGCGTCCTTCCGCGCTCGACGTCAAGCTGGTGCGGCTCGGCCGCATGCATCTGATGTTCTGGGCCTCCGAGAAATACATCGAGAAACATGGCGCTCCGCGCTCGGCAATGGAATTGATCAAGCACCGCTTGGTGCTGCAATTCGCCGACCAGCTCGCCGCCAAGGAAACTTTCGAGAGCTTCTTCCCGGGCGTTCCTGAACGTGACCTTCTGGTCATGAAGACCAACGTCTCAAGCGCCAACTACTGGGCTGTCGCGAATGGCGCCGGAATCGGCGTATTCCCGAGCTACGCCGTCGCGCTTGGCGGGAAGTTGATTCCACTGGAGGTCGAGCTGAACCGACCGCTGGATATCTGGTTGTCCTACCATCCCGGTAGCGGCCGAATTCCGCGGGTACGGCACATGATTGACTGGCTGATCGAGGCTTTCAATCCGGCTCGCTTCCCGTGGTTTAAGGAAGAGTTCGTGCACCCGCATGAATTCAAGGACTCGTATATGGGCGAACCCCTGACCCAGCTCTTCGGGGGATTTTCAACCGAAGAACGGTGAGAACGAACATGAAAACAGCGGCGAAGAGAATGAAGCAACGCAGTGCCGGCAAGCCCGACATCGAGCTTGGCAAACGGATCCGTCTGCGGCGCGTCGAGATGAAGATCTCGCAGGCCGAGCTCGGCGAGAAGCTCGGCGTCAGCTTCCAGCAGGTTCAGAAATACGAGAAGGGCGTCAATCGCGTCGGCGCGGCTCGGCTTCAGCAGATCGCCACCGCCCTCGACGTACCCGTGACCTTCTTCTACGACGGCGACAACAAGGCGCGCGAAGTCGAGAGCCTGCTGTTCCTCGATTCGGCCTTCAGCCTCCGCCTGCTGCGCGCCTACAGCAAGATCAAGGACCAGACGGTGCAGCGTCAGCTCGTCTCGCTGATGGAATCGATCGCGGCGAACGAAGCCTGATCCATCTCGGCGGTCTGGCCTTCAAGGCCGACGTTCAATCCACCGCGTCGCGGGGCGCGGCCGGATTGAACGAGACCCGCTGGATCAGATTTGGCGTGCGCGCCGTCCGCGCGCGGCATTCGGGGCGGCCTGACCGCCCTTTTTTTTGGACTTTTTCTTGATCTTTTTCTTCATCTTTTCCCTGCCCCCGCCCGCGGTTTTCGCGAACCCATCTCCACCCTGCCGCGACCCAATCGAGAGACTCCGTACTGGACGCGCGGAGTTTTCGACTGCCGTGCTTAATGGGACCTCAATATTGATGCCCTAGCTTCCCGCCGATCTTACCAATCGGCGCCCGCGGCGCGGCGACCGGGAAATTGCCAATGCGAGCGCTCGTCCGGGCCTCGTCCTCAGGGGAAGAACAAGACAGATGTCGAAGCGCCATGCCGTGATGATTGCCATGGGCCTCTTCGCCAGCGCTTCCGCGCTCGCGCAGACCGAGACCACGGGCCAGGCCGGCTCCAGCCCGGCGGCGTCGGGCGGCACCGTGCCGGCCGCCGCCAATCCGGCCCACGCGGCCGCGCCGAAAACCGCCGCGTCGACCTCGGCCTCGACGCCGGAAAGCCGCTCGGCCGCGGCGCTCGCGATGACGCACGAGCCGACCTATGACGAGGGCTCAGCCCAGCGCATCAAGGACGCGGCGCTCAGCTATTCCGATCTCGCGGTGCGCGGCGGCTGGCCGACGATCCCGGCAGACGCCAAATTCGCACTCGGCGTCCAGGGCGCCAATGACGACCTGCTGCGCAAGCGGCTGATCGTCTCCGGCGACCTTTCCGCCGACAAGGCAAGCGGCGCCTTCGACCAGGATCTCGCGGACGCGGTGAAGCGTTTCCAGGCCCGCCACGGGCTGGCGCCGACCGGCATGGTGACGCCGCGCACGCTCGCGGCGATGAACGTTTCCGTGCAGAAGCGCATCCGGCAGCTGGAGGCTTCGCTCCAGCGGCTCGAGAACATGAATTTCGACTTCGGCCAGCGCTCTGTCGTGGTCAACATCCCCGCGGCCTTTGCCGAAGCGGTCGAGAACGACGTCGTGGTGCGGCGCTATCGCGTCATCGTCGGCAAGACCGAAAAGCCCTCGCCGACACTGACGGCCCAGATCACCAGCGTCGTTCTCAATCCGACCTGGACGGTGCCGTCATCGATCGCCAAGACCGAAATCTCCGCGCATATGCGCAAGGACCCGACCTACCTGTCGCGTATGCACATGGAGGTGCTCGACGCCCACGACAATCCGATCGATCCGCATTCGGTCGACTGGTCCGGCACGCATACGCCGAACTTCACCGTGCGCCAGCAGAACGGCACCTTCAACGCGCTCGGCGCGGTGAAGATCGACATGCCGAACGCCTACTCGGTTTACATGCACGACACCAACCAGCGCAATCTGTTCAGCGACGACTACCGTTTCGATTCCCACGGCTGCTCGCGCGTCGACAACGTGCGCGATCTCGCCGCCTGGCTGCTCAAGGACCAGCCGAAGTGGAGCCGCGCCGCGATCGACGCTGAAATCGCGACCGGCCAGCACCTCGACGTCGCCATGGCGAAGAAGGTCCCGGTGGCCTGGATCTATCTCACGGCGTGGATGACCAAGGACCAGACCGTCCAGTTCCGCAACGACGTCTATAACCAGGACGAGCAGTTGCTGGAGGCGACCGCGGAAGAGGCGGCCTTCTTCAGCAATGCCGGCAGCCATCCGCTGACCGCGCACATGACGCGCTAGGATCGGCGCGGTAGCCGCGCCATGCAATCGCGGCACAGGCGGATGCAGAGCCCCTCGCCTCGCCGCGGTTGACCCGGACCTCGGCCCGGCAGCACATTGCGCCCGGCCTACGACAAGCGAGCGCGCGATGCCCGACATTTCCAATGAAACTTCCTACGCCGACGGCAAGATCCTCAAGCACGCCACTGATGGCGTCGGCGTGATCACCTTCAACAATCCCGACAAGCGCAATGCGATGTCGCTGGAGATGTGGGAGGGATTTGGCGAGGCACTGACGGCCTTGCGCGACGACGACGCGGTGCGCGTCGTGATCCTGCGCGGCGCCGGCGGCAAGGCGTTCGTATCCGGCGCCGACATCAGCCAGTTCGAGAAGACGCGCCACAACGCGGCGGCGTCCGAGGAATACGCCAGGCGCAGCGCCGCCCAGCGCGCGCTGCTCGCCGACTATCCCAAGCCGACGATCGCCTGCATCCAGGGCTTTTGTCTCGGCGGCGGCATGCAGGTCGCGATGCTCGTCGACATCCGCATCGCTGCGCATGGCAGCCAGTTCGGCATTCCCGCGGCAAGGCTCGGCATCGCCTATGGCTACGACGGATTGCGGCACCTGGTGTCGCTGGTCGGCCCGTCCTGGGCGCGGCTGCTGATGTACACGGGCATGCGGATCGATTCCGCGGAAGCGCTGCGCATTGGCCTCGTCGAGCGCGTGGTCCCGGACGATCAGCTCTGGGGCGAGACCATGGCGATCGCCGCGACGATCTCGCAGAACGCCCCGCTCGCGATCAAGGCCGCCAAGATCACCATCGCACAGGTGCTGAAGGACGAAAGCGGTCGCGACATGGAGGCGATCAAGGCGATCGGCCATGCCTGCATGGACTCCGCCGATTTTCGCGAGGGCCGGCAGGCCTTCATGGAGAAGCGCAAGCCGCAATTTTCGGGGCGGTGAAGCTGAACCGGCATTCAGGAAGATTAAATTCCTCTGCCTCCTGCACCGCGATAGCAACCAACTGATCCGTCGCAAGTTCTTCCGCCACCAACGAGGGAGATTGCGATGAAACTCAAGTTTGCTGTGCTTGGTCTGGCCGCGCTCGGCAGCGCTGCACTGGCGTCAGGGCAAGCGCTCGCGGCGATGCCGAACGGCATTCCCCAAGCCGATCGCGTCGCAAGCGGTCCGGCCGCTGACGTCGATCAGGTCCGAATGGTCTGTAATCAGTGGGGCCGCTGCTGGTGGCGTCCGAACTATTACGGCGCCTATGGCTATTACGGTGGCCCGCGCAGGCACTATGGCGGCCCGCGCCCATGGGGCTGGGGTCACCGCCACTGGCACCGCTGGTGAACGACGAAGGGGCCGCGAGGCCCCTTTCTCTTGGCATCTGACTACAGCGCCCCCAGCACCGCCTTCGTGATGTCGGCCGTGCCGTTGCTGCCGCCGAACTCCATCGGCTTGATGCCGCCGGCATAGACCTGGTCCACCGCACGTTCGATCGTCTCGCCGGCTTCTGCCGCGCTCTCGACGCCGTGCTTGTCCGCGATCCAGTCCAGCATCATCGCGGCCGACAGGATCATGCCGGTCGGATTGGCCTTGCCCTGCCCCATGATATCGGGCGCGGTGCCGTGGCAAGGCTGGAACACGGCGTATTTGTCGCCGATGTCGGCCGACGGCGCCATGCCGAGACCGCCGATCAGGCTCGCGGTGATGTCGGAGACGATGTCGCCGAACATGTTCTCCATCACCATCACGTCGAAATCCCAGGGACGCTTCACCAGCATCGCCGAGCAGGCATCGACATAGAGCCGGTCGGTCCTCACCTCCGGATGCTTCTTGGCAATCTCGTCGAAGATGCCGCGGAAGAAGGCAAAGGCCTTGAACACGTTCGCCTTGTCGACGCAGGTCAGCATCCCCGGCTTGCCGCGCGCCTTGCGGCGTGCGGCGAGGCGAAACGAGAACTCGAACAGGCGCTCGGAGGTCCGGCGCGTGATCACCATGGTCTCGCGCGCATCCTCATGGGTGACGACGCCCTTGCCCATCGAGGCGAACAGGCCCTCGGTGGATTCGCGGATCACGACGAGGTCGATGCCGCGCGTGTCGGCGCCGACGATCGGGCTCGGCACGCCCGGAATGAGCCGCGCCGGCCGCACGCCGGCATAGAGATCGAAGATGAAGCGCAGCTCGATCTGCGGCGCGATCTCGGTGTTGTCGGGGTAGCGCACCGACGGCAGGCCGCAGGCCCCGAGCAGGATCGCATCCGCCTCCTCGCACAGCTTGATCGTGCTCTCGGGCATCGACTTGCCGGTGGCGAGATAATTGTTGGCACCGGCCGGCGCCTCGGTGAAGCGGAAGCGCAAATCCGATTTCTGTTCGATCTTGCGCAGCACCTCGATCGCCGGAGCCATGACTTCAGGGCCGATGCCGTCACCGGCGAGCACGGCAATGTGGAAGGCGTTGTTTGCGGACATGGGGGTTCCTGCATTTTCGGGCGTCATTCCGGGGCGGTCCGCAGGACCGAACCCGGAATCTCGAGATTCCGGGTTCGATGCTTTGCATCGCCCCGGAATGACGTAAAGAGAAACTACGGCGTCAGCACCGTGCGCCCGACCACGGCGCCCTGCTGCAATTGCACCAGCGCGTCGTTGGCCTTGGCGAGCGGCTGACGCGTCACCGGGATCGGCGGCACGTTCTTCGTTCGCACGAGGTCGAGCAGTTCCTGCGTCTCGCGCAGATTGCCGACATAGCTGCCCTGGATGGTCACCGCCTTGATCGGAATCAGCGGCAGCGCCCAGGTCGCACCGCCGCCGAACAGGCCGACGATGACGAGCTTGCCGCCCTTGGTCAGGCAGTCGAAGCCGAGCTGTGTCGTCGCGGCATTGCCGACGAGGTCGATGACGGCGCGGATCGGCCCGCCCGCTTTCTTGGCAAGCTGCTCCAGCGCGTCCGGCGCCTTGGGATCGACGGTCGCAAGCGCGCCGGCCTTCTCCGCCGCCTCGCGCTTCCTGGCGTCGATGTCGACCATGATCGCGCCCTTGCCGCCCATCGCTTTCAACAGCGACAGCGCCATCAGGCCGAGGCCGCCGGCGCCGAACATCACGATCGGCGTGTCGAAATGCTGCTCGACCTTCTTCAGCGCACTGTAGGTGGTGACGCCCGAGCAGGCATAGGGCGCGGTGGTCGCGGGATCGAGCCCTTTGAGGTTCAGCAGATAGCGCGGATGCGGCACCAGCATGTGATCGGAATAGCCGCCGTCGCAATAGACGCCGAGCGAGCGCGGCGTCAGGCACATGTTCTCGTCGCCGCCAAGGCAGGTCGCGCACTTGCCGCAGCCGATCCAGGGATAGACCAGGCCGACATCGCCGAGCCTGAGATCACCCTGGTCGGTCGGCTTCACGTCAGGACCGAAAGCCACGATTTCACCGACCGTCTCGTGGCCCATGGTCAGCGGCAGATTGATGCCGCGGTCCTTCAGCGACAGCGGCTTGCGGCCATGGCCGAGATCGTAACCGCCTTCCCAGATATGGAGGTCGCTGTGGCAGACGCCGGCGGCCTTCACCTTGATCAGCACCTGCGTGCCCGACGGCTGCGGCGTGGGCTCGTCGAACTCCTGCAGCGGCGCCTTGAAATCGGCGACCTTGAAACTCTTCATAGGCGTCCTCCCGCATGCTTCTTGTTGTCGCGCCACCATGCCACGGCCGGCGAGGCGAGACAAACGCGCACCTGTCTAGTTTACGCCGGCCGACGGTGGCAAGCCGGCCGCGCGCAAGGCCGCATTGCTCGCCGCACCGAGCCTTCCGTCACCCTTGCGCGGCCGTTTTGCCTGACGGAATTGACGCGTCATCGGCGAGGCCAATCTCGTCGCGCAACGCATCCGTGTGCTCGCCGAGCGCGGCCATCACCCTGGCCGGCGTCGTGTCGGCGCCGGACATCCGGAACGGCAGATTGAGAACCTGGAACGATCCGCCGCCATCCTCCACTGACGAGAGCGCCTGCCGGTGCGCGAGCTGCGGATCGGCCAGCGCCTCGGAGACGGTGCGATAGGCCGAGGCCGGCACGCCGGCCGCGCCAAGTGCGACGAGGCATGCCTCGGTCGAGAGCTGCCGCGACCAGGCCTCGACGCCATCCATCAACTCGGCCCAGTTCTCGCGGCGCGCAGCGTAGGCAGAGAAGCGCGGATCGGAGATCCAGTCGGGGCGGCCGATCACGCCCATCAAGCACTGAAACGTCTTTTCGCTCGCGACCGTGATCATGACGTAGCCATTGGCCGTCTCGGTCGGCCCGAACATCGGGCGCGGTGGCGGCTTCACCGCGAACTGCGAGCTCTGCAACTCGATCAGAGTCAGCGTCAGCATCGACTCCAGCATGGAGACGTCGATGTGCTGGCCAAGCCCGGTCACCGTGCGCTGATAGAGCGCCGACGCAATCGCCCCAAAACCGTAGGTGCCGGTGACGACGTCGGCATGGTAGATGCCGCAATAGTCGGGGCGGTTACGGCCGGGCTGGTAGGCGAGATGCGCCATGTCATAGCCGGAGGCCGCGTGGATCACCGGCGCATAGGCCGGCAGCTCGGCCGAGGGGCCGCTCTGGCCGTAGCCCGAGATCGAGCAATAAATCAGCCTGGGATTGACCGGGCGCATTCTGTCGTAGTCGAGCCGCAGCCGGTGCATCACGCCGGGCCGGAAGTTCTCGACCAGGATGTCGGCGGTCGCGGCCAGCCGGAGGATCGCCTCCCTGCCGTCCTCGGACTTGAGGTCGAGCACTACGCTCTTCTTGCCGACATTGAGCTGGCCGAATACGGTGCTGCACCCCTTGCGCAGCGGCGGCCGGGTCCGCATTGTCTCGCCGCCGTCGGTCTCGATCTTGATGACCTCGGCGCCCATATCGGCGAGCATCCGCGTGCAATGGGGACCGGCGATGGTGGTCGAAAAATCCAGCACCCTGAGTCCGGCGAAGGCCTTTGTCGTCGTGCTCTCATGCTTATCTGCTAGCTGCATGCGTGCCGCGTCTCCTGGCGTATCCTAGGAACAATGAATGTTCTCTGTTGTTGGTGCGCCGACCCTAGAGGGCGGCGGCTGAGTAGGAAAGTCTTTACCGAGCGGAGGCGTTTCGCAGGCGTGCTTGGGAATTGCGGGGCAACTGGACCCGTTCTTGCATAGCAGCAAACCGGATCGGCAAGGGGCAACTGTTCTTGAGGGTCTTGTTCGTTACGACAGAAATGGACGACTTCGTCCGCGTCGGCGGACTTGGAGCCGTTTCCGCTGCCCTGCCCAGAGCCCTTCGCCCCTTCGCCGATATCCGGATCATGTTGCCCGGCTATCGCGACATCATCGAGCAACTCACGCATATTCAGATCGTTGGCCGCTGCCCGTCGTTTGCGGATCTGCCGGCCTGCTCGCTCGGCCGGGCCGCGACCAAGGACGGCCTGCCGGTCTATGTGCTGTTATGCTCGCAACTCTACGACCGGCCCGGCAATCCCTATGGCGACGAGTCTGGACGCGACTGGCCGGACAACGACATCCGCTTCGCACGCTTTGCCTCGGCAGCCGCTGAGCTGGCCATGGGCAAGCTGGACAAGAATTGGGCAGCAGACCTGATCCATGCCAACGACTGGCAGGCCTCGCTCGTGCCCGCCTATCTCGCCTGGCGCGGCGCCAAGCTGCCGTCAATCCTGACCATTCACAACCTCGCCTATCAGGGCCTCTTCCCGAAGGACTCGCTGCGGCGGATCGGCGCACCGGAAAGCGCCTTCCACATCGACGGCCTCGAATTCTACGACCAGGTCTCCTTCCTCAAGGCTGGCCTCGTCTACGCCTCGCATCTCACCACCGTCAGCGGCACCTATGCGCGCGAGATCACCACGGCCGAGTTCGGCTGCGGCCTGGAGGGTCTGCTCCGGCTGCGCTCGGACGCCGCCGAGCTCACCGGCATCCTCAACGGCATCGACGAGAGCTGGGACCCGCGCTCCTGCGCCCAGCTCGCCCAGCAATTCGGCGCCGGCGACTGGGTCGGCAAGAAGGCCAATGCGGACTACGTGCGCAAGCAGTTCGGGCTGGCGGTGTCGCGCGGCCCGATGTTCGGCATCGTCGCGCGGCTCGTGCACCAGAAGGGCATCGACCTCGTGCTGTCCGCGGCCGACGAGATCATCGATGCCGGCGGCCAGATCGTGGTCACCGGCTCCGGCGAGCCGGCGCTCGAGCAGGCGCTGATCGACGCGCATCGCCGCCGCCCCGATGCGATCGGCGTTGCGATCGGCTTCAACGACGCCCAGGCGCGGCGCATCTTCGCCGGCAGCGACTTCACCCTGATGCCGTCGCGCTTCGAGCCGTGCGGCCTCAGCCAGATGTACGCCCAGCGCTTCGGCTCGCTGCCGATCGGGCACCAGACCGGCGGCTTGGCCGAGACCATCACCGACGGCGAGACCGGCTTCCTGTTCTCGAGACCCTCGCACGAATCCTTCCTCGGCGGCGTCCGCCGGGCCTTCGAAGCCTTCATGGCGCAGGACCAGCTCGACTCCATGCGCCGCAGCGCCATGGGACGGTCGTTCTCCTGGAGCATCTCGGCCGGCAGCTACAGCGCGCTGTACCGGAAGCTGGCAGCGGTGTGAGGCGCGACGGCGCTTCCACATACTCCGTCATTGCGAGCGCTTATCTCCCCCCGTCCCCCCGCGCAACGGCGGAGCCGTTGTCGCTGGAGGTCCTCGCCTCTTCGGCGCCTCGAAGGGCGACGGCCCGGCTACAGCAGCGGGGCCGTGCATCCTTCGAGGCTCGGTGCGATGCTCTTGCATCGCGCCGGGAGCACCTCAGGATGACAGGGTGAGGACCGAGGCCTTCACCCCTTGCCGCGCACGTCCATCTGCGGCCGTCCGATCCAGGCGCGGTTGAGGCAACGGGTTATCCAGTCCGGCTGCAACTCTCCTCGCAGCCTCGCCTGCGCTTCCTGGTAGGGACCGACATAGCGCAGCCTGTCCGGCAATTTCGGATAGGCGCGCCTGATCCATTTCACCGCATTGTCGGCGGATCTGATATCGCGCTCGTCCAGTTCGAACCCGAAGCCTGCACGCAATCGCTCCGGCAGCAGGCTTGCCGTCAGCGCGCGATACCAGCGCGGTGGCCGCAACCAAGGACGGGCGCCGGTGAAGATTTGTGTCGCGATCTCGCGCGCGGCCGGGCTGACGGTCAATGTCTCCGACTGCACCATCGCCGCGGTGTAGGCGGCAAAGCCGGACCAGTCCGCCGGCAAATCATCCCCGGTCAATCCGAACAAGGCGCCGAACAGCCGGCCCTCGGTCCAGTAGCGCTCGCGCTCCTCCACGGAGAGCTGCGGCAGAACCAGATCATGCGCCATCAGCCCCGTCTCGACCAGCGTCGCATGAACCCAGCGCAATGACGGGATGTCGTTGGCGCAGTAGCGCGAGCCGGCAGCGAAGGGGCCGACCGTCTCGGGCATCTCTCCGACGATCATGCTGTGACGCCGGTACAGTTGCCGCGACGACAGCAAGGCACGATCGAGCGAGCCGAACACCATGGCGAAGACGATGTCGAAGGTGCGGTGAAAGCGGCCGATCGGATCGGTCAACGTCCGGGAATGTTCGGCGATGGCGGCGGCGACCCAGGGGTGAGCCAGTTGCAGCAGCAGCGCGCGGCCGGCGCCGAGAAAGATGACGGCCTCCCGGTCGATCCGCCAGGTGACCGAGGACGGGCCGAACACGCCAGCAACGGGTCCCGCCGCATCGACGCGGACCTGATCGAGCGCCGCCTCCAGATCTTTCTCAACGACCAATTGCGAGCCTCGCGACGAAGACGCCGCGATAATAGCCCAGACAGCGCCCTCGTGATATCGTCACGGCCCAAAACAGATCACGGACAAGGCCCCTACTCCGCCGCAATCGGCATCTCGTCCATATGCTCGTGCAGCACCACGCCGGCGAGCGGGTCGAATTCGCCGATCCACGGCTTTCGTGCGAGCACGGACCTCGTGTGGGCGTAGCCCGCATGCCAGCGCCGCGTAATGCCCGACGGGCTGAAGTCGATGTCCTTGGTGTGGGTCTCGCGGTCGAGCTGCGGCGCCAGCAGCCGCACGACGTGCATGCGGGTCGAACAGCCGTAGCTCATCAGCTCCCTCACCGCGGGATCGCTGCGCTCGTTCTCGGGCAGACGCGCGGCGAGCTGGTTGATGACGTGCCGCAGGCGATGGGCCTGCTGCTGGCGGGCGATCTGGCTCGCGATCCGGCTGGAATACATCACATCCTTGTGCCGGTTCAGCACCTCCGCCATCGTGGTTGGCTCGGCGCCGACCGGATTCCACAGATGCACGGAGAAGATCAGCGAATCCCTGCGCGGATTGTCGTCGAACACCGCTTCCGTCGGCGTGTTCGAGAGGATGCCCCCGTCCCAATAGAGTTCGCCGTCGATGCGCACCGCCGGGAAGGCCGGCGGCAATGCGCCCGAGGCCATGACATGCTTCACCGTCAGCTCGCCGTCGCGGCTGTCGAAATAGCGCATTTCGCTGGTGCCGACATGGGCCGCACCGACCGTCAGGCGCGGCGCGCAGCGATTGGCGAGGTCGAAATCGACCAGCTCGCTCAGCGTCTTCTCCAGCGGCGCGGTCGAATAGAAACCGGCGTGATCGGCACCGAGCGGATAGGACTCCCCGGCATGCGCCAGCGGGTTGGGCTGGAAAAACCCGGGAATGCCCTGGGTCACGGTCGACCAATAGGCGAGCTTCTCGTTGAAGTCGGGAAACGCGGTGCGCCAGTTCCAGACCGGGTTCTGCTCCATCCGCTTCCAGAATTCCTTCAGGCGCGCCAGCCGATGCTCCGGCGCATTGCCCGCGATGAGGCTCGCATTGATGGCGCCGATCGAGGTGCCGATGATCCAGTCCGGCTCGATGCCGGCCTCGTGCAGCGCCTGGTAGACGCCGGCCTGGTAGGAGCCCAGCGCGCCGCCGCCCTGCAGCACGAGGACGACCTGACCCGGCAGGTCCATGCTCTTTCGTTGCCCGTTGTCCCGCATGCCGTTCATGTCTCGCTCCTGTCGGGCCTATGGTTATCATTCGTCAGGCGTAAGGCTATTGTTACGTCTTGCCATTTTTCGCGATTGCCGGGTCTTTTGGAAATGCCGCTTGGCTTCCGAAACCATACGCACGCGCTATGGCGGCCAGGATATCATTCCCTGTCCCGATCGGTTAGATTTCCGGCCGATCCTGCCGGGAGCCGATCCATGGAAATGCACCAGGTCCGCTATTTCCTCGCGGTGGCGCAGCTTTTGAATTTCACGCGCGCCGCCGAGGAGTGCAACGTCACGCAGCCCTCGCTGACGCGCGCGATCAAGCAGCTCGAGGCCGAGCTGGGCGGCGACCTGTTTCGCCGCGAACGGCCGGCGGCGCAACTGACCGAGCTCGGCCAGCGCATGCATCCGCTGCTGAAGCAGTGCTATGACGCCGCCGCCGGTGCGCGCTCGCTCGCCTCCTCGTTCAAAAGTGGTGAGGTCGGCGCGCTCCGCGTTGCGCTGACGCATTCGGTCGACCTGGCGCTGCTCATCCCGCACCTCAACGAGATCAGGCGGCAGTTCAACCGGCTCGAATTCCGCTTCCTGCGCGGGACGAGCCGCGAGGTCGCAGAATTCCTGAAGAAGGGCGAGGCCGAGCTCGGCATCGCCGCCGAGATCGACGAGGCCTGGGAACGGCTCGACGTCTGGCCGCTGTTCACCGAGGCGTTCGATCTCATCGTCAGCAGGGAGCACCGGCTTGCCGAGCACGACACGATCGAGCCGGACGACCTGCGCGCGGAACAATTACTCGGCCGCAGCTATTGCGAGCATTCCAAGCGCATCGCAGCGAGCCTGCGCGAGCACGGCATCGATGTCGATCACGGCCACGAGATTTCGAGCGAACGCGACCTGATCGAGCTGGTGGAGGCCGATATCGGCGTCGCCATGATGCCCCACACCTCGCCCGTGCCGGAGAGCCTGAAACGCGCTGCGGTTGCCGGCCTCGATGCCCGCCGCACCGTCAGCCTCTATGGCGTCGCCGGCCGCCAGCGCACGGCGGTGGCCAACGCCGTGATGCGCATGCTGCGCGGTGCGGACTGGCGGGCGATTGCGGGGTAGCCGCGAGAACGATCGCTGCTCTTCTTCCTTCTCCCCTTGTGGGAGAAGGTGGCGCGAAGCGCCGCATGAGGGGTATGTCTCCTTAAACTCAGCTCAGCGTTGGAGGAGAGAGACCCCTCGCCCGTCTCGCCGCTATGCGGCGAGCCACCCTCTCCCACAAGGGGAGCGGGGAAGAAAACGCGAGCCTCAGTTCTCCCGGCTCGCGCTCTCCAACGCCTCGATCAGATCGTCGATCTCCATGCGCTTGCGGAAATCCGGATCGACGAAGCGCGCTTTGACGATACCGTCGCGGCCGACCACGAACACCGCCGGGATCGGCAGCATCCAGCCGTCATTGCCGTGGAATTTCGCCATATCCTGATAGGACAACAGGCGCTGGATCTCGACGCCGAGCCAGATCGCGAGATTGAGCGACAGCGCGTAACCGTTGTCGAGATCGGTCAGGATCGGAAATGGCGCACTGGAATCGGCCTTGATCTGCCGCGTGTATTCCTGCGTCTCCGGCATGATCGCAACGATCTGCGCGCCCATTGCCTTGATGCGGTCCTGCGCCTGCACCACGGCGCGCACATTGAGCCGGCAATAGGGGCACCAGTGGCCGCGGAAGAACATCACCGCGACGGGGCCTTGCGCCAGCAGCGCGGGCAACGTCACGAGACGCCCCGTCTCGTCCGGCAGCATGAATAGCGGCATCGGATCGCCCGGACGCGGCGCGTTCTCCCCGCCGCCGTTCCCGTTCAATCGCGCCACCAGGCGATCGACCGCCTCGCCATAGGCCGGAAACACCTGGCGGCTTGCGTCGGCATACGCGAGGAGCTGCTCGTTCAGGGTTCCCTCCATCTCGCGGCAGCGCTGGAAGGCAAGCTTGAGCTGCTCGGCGTCAGCTGGTGAGAGAGAGGTCATCTTCCGCTCCGGCGTTCGAAGGGCGAATATTAGGTTCCTGGTTCGGCCGCCCGCAAGGGGCGGCCGTTACGCGAGGGCCGGTTCAGTTCACGTAGAAATTGCCGGTGGGGTCGAGCCGGCCGGACGCGGAGTACAGCGTGCCGTTGTCCATGAAGAAGACGGTGTTGTCGGGCACCTTCTTGGCGTGCTTCATCATCACGTCGTGGTTCTTCTCGGCCGGGGCCATGGCCATCGCCGACATCTTGCCGGGCCCGCCATAGACATAGGCCATGCCCGCCTTCAAATCCCAGGCGGCTTCCGAGAAGGCCGAGGTGGCGATCACCGCGAAGGCGGCGGTAAAAATCAGAGTCTTGGACACTTTCGTCATGAGATGCTCCTCCGGATTGACGTGAACGCCCGCCAATCGGGCGCCCCGCCATCGGACGCCGGATACTCCGGAAGCGGAAATGCCGATGCCCAATCGGTTCGATAGCCGCCGCGCATCAACATAGCGCAGGGCTATCACATCGAAAGCAAGTCGGTATTTCAACATCGACGCGATCTCGACGAAGCTCCTGCCATAGCCGGCGACCAGCGAGGTTGCGGCCAACAGAGGAGAGTTCCCATGTTCAAGCAGCACATGTTGTCGCGCCTGGTCTGGTCGGGCGCAGCCGTTCTCGGTGCACTGACATTTGCGGCGCAGCCGGCGCTCGCGGGCGAATGTCCTGTCGACAAGATCAAGCCGAACGCGCACCAGATGGTCGACTATAAGCCGGTCGGCGTCACCGACGTCACGCTCGGCGCCATCGACCTCGGCAAGCAGCCGGCGCATATCGAGGGCCGCGAGCTGCGCTTCCGCAAGCTCACCATCGAGCCCGGCGGCATCGTGCCCTGGCACAGCCACGACGACCGTCCTGCCCTGATCTTCGTGCAGCAGGGCGAGATCGTCGAGTACGCGTCCAACTGCGTCGATCCGATCGTGCACAAGGCCGGCGACATCCGCCCCGAGGTATCAGGCACCTCGCACTGGTGGAAGAACCTCGGCAAGGAAACCGTCATTCTCTATGTCGGCGACGTCCGCAGGGACCCTAATGACCACCACATGTGACGCGCGCTTGAACAGGCCGCCGTTCCGGGGCGATGCGTAGCATCAAACTACGGTGCGCAATTTGCGCACCTGGGAACCTCGAGATTCCGAGTCTGGTGCAACGAGCCGCACTTTGCGGTCCCGTCCGCACCAGCCCGGAATGACAGATCAACGGAGAGCCGTGCCATGACCGATCTTTCCGCGTCGATCAAACCGGCCGCGATGACGATGAACGCGCATTCCCCGGGCCTTGCGCTTCGTTCGCTCGTCATCGGCCTCACCGCCTTCCTGACCGTCGTCGATCTCTTCGCGACGCAGGCGATCCTGCCCTCGCTGGCGCGCCATTACGGCGTCACGCCGGCGGCGATGGGCTTTGCCGTCAACGCCAGCACCTTCGGCATGGCGATTGCTAGCCTCGTCGTCGGCTTCTTCAGCCCGCATATCAACCGGCGGACCGGCATCCTGCTCAGCCTCACGCTGCTGGCGGTGCCTACGAGCCTGCTGGCGATCGCGCCAAATCTTGGCGTCTTCACCGCCTTGCGGATCGCGCAGGGCCTGTGCATGGCATCTGCCTTCGCGCTCACCCTCGCCTATCTCGGCGAGCAATGCAGCGCGATGGACGCCGGCGGCGCGTTTGCCGCCTACATCACCGGCAATGTCGCCAGCAACCTCGTCGGCCGGCTGATCTCGGCGGCGGTCGCCGACGGCCTCGGTCTCGCCTGGAATTTCTATTTCTTCGCGGCGCTCAACCTCGCCGGCGCGGCGCTGGTCTATTTCACCATCAGGCGCGTGCAGCCGATGCATGCCATGACGCCGGCGGGCCCGCCGCTTGTCGCCATGATCGCGCATTGGCGCAATCCGCGGCTGCGCGCCGCCTACGGCATCGGCTTCTGCATCCTGTTCGCCTTCATCGGCACCTTCACATTCGTCAATTTCGTGCTGGTCCGGCCGCCGCTGTCGCTCGGCATGATGGATCTGGGCCTCGTCTATTTCGTCTTCCTGCCATCGGTCGTCACGACGTTGCTCGCCGGCAGGGTGGCCTCGCGGCTCGGGACGCGGCCGACAATATGGGGCTCGCTCGCCGTCGCCGGACTGGGCCTGCCGCTGATGCTGGCGCCGCATCTGGGCGAAGTGCTCATCGGCATGGTTCTGGTTGGTGTCGGAACATTCTTCGCGCAGGCCGCCGCGACCGGCTTCGTCGGACAGGCCGCCACCGACAACCGCGGCGTCGCCAGCGGAACCTATCTTGCCTGCTACTTCTGCGGCGGGCTGATCGGCACGGCCGTGCTCGGGCGACTGTTCGACAGTTTCGGCTGGCACGCCTGCGTCGCCGGTGTCGGCGTGGCCCTCGCGGCCGCGGCCATGCTCACATTCGCCCTGAAGCGCTAGCGCTTGACCGGCGCTTCCTGCGGCGGCTCGTCGTCGGCGATCGCGCGCCACGCCGCTCCGTCGAGATCGTCGTACTGGCCGCTCCTGAGCGACCAAAGAAACGCGACAAGACCGGCGCCTCCGAGCATCAACGCCAGCGGAACCAGGATGACCAGGATTTCCATCACACGATCTCCCGCGAGTCGCTGCGGGCGCGCAGCGAATTCAGCATGACCAGGATCGACGATCCGCTCATGGCGGCAGCGGCAATCAGGGGCGTCACGACGCCGCTGATCGCAACCGGCACCGCGAGGACGTTATAGCCGATGGCAAGCCAGAGGTTCTGCCGCATCAGGTGCAGCGCCTTGCGCGCGGAATCGATCGCGGCGACGACAGGAGCCAGCGGCCGGCCGAGGAAGACGAGATCGGCGGTGGCCTGGCTGAGATGCGCCGCCGAGATCGGCGACATCGAGACGTGGGCGGCCGCCAGCGAGGGCGCGTCGTTCATGCCGTCGCCGACCATCAGCACTCTTGCACCGCGCCGCTTCAACTCCTCGATCCGCGCGATCTTGTCGGCCGGCGTGACGCCGGCACGCCATTCCGGAATGGCGAGCGCATGGGCCGCGGCCTTCACCGCCGGCTCGCGGTCGCCGGAGAGGATCTCGATGCCGATGTTGCGCGCCTTCAGCGCCGCGATCACGGCCTGAGCGTCCGGACGCAGGCCCTGACGCACCCAAAGGATGAATTTTTCGGCTCCCTTGCTGAAGGCCACGATGGAGGCTTCGGGATCGAGCCTCGTCCCGTCGCCGACCAGCGCCTCGGCGCCGCAGAAGGACGGACGGCCAAGGCGGATCTCGGCGCCGTCGACGTCTGCGCGCACGCCCTGCCCGGCCTCCTCGACCGCGCCGACGATCGGCGACCTGGCGCCGGCGGCCTGCGCCACCGCGGCGGCAACCGGATGATGGCTCGACAGCGCGAGGCGGCCGGCGAGTTCGAAGATATCGGCGGGAATGTCAGCCGCGTTCATCACTTCGAGGTCGGGCAGCGTCAGCGTGCCGGTCTTGTCGAAGATGACGTGGTCGGCTTCCGCCAGCCGCTCGATCGCATCGCCCGAGTTGAGCAGCACGCCGGACTTGAACATCGCGCCCGAGGCCACCGTCTGCACCGTCGGAATCGCGAGCCCAAGCGCACAGGGACAGGTGATGATCAGCACGGCAACGCCGGTCACGATCGCATCATGCCAGGACGCACCCGCGATGACCCAGCCCAAAATGGTGATGAGCGCGGTCGCATGCACCACCGGCGCGTAGAGCCGCGAGGCGCGGTCGGCGAGCCGCATGTAGCGCGAGCGTGCCTGGAGCGCGTTGTCGAGCAGCCGCGTGATCTCGGCGAGCAGCGTCGCTTCGGAGGCCGCCGAAACGCGCACCCGCAGCGTGCCGGAGATGTTCATGGAGCCGGCATAGACCGGCGTGCCCTGCTCGGCCGTGACATAGAGCGTCTCGCCGGTGATCAGGCTCTGGTCGATCTCGGAACGCCCCTCGATCACCGTGCCGTCGACCGCACAGCGCTCGCCGGGCCGCAGCAGCACGATGTCGCCAGGACTGATCGCAGCGACGGGCACCTGTGAAATCTCGTCGGGCCCGACGAACTTGGCCGCCGTCTCCGCCTTCAGCGCGGCGAGATTGCCGGCGACCGCGCGCGTCCGCCGCCGCATGTTCTGGTCAAGGAAGCGGCCGACCAGCAGGAACGTGAGCAGCATGATCGCCGCGTCGAAATAGGCGTGCTCGGCATGGTGGATGGTTTCGACCACGGACATGCCGAGCGCGAGGATCACGCCGATCGAGATCGGGACGTCCATGTTGGTCGTCTTCGCCGACAGCGCGCGCCAGGCGGAGCGGAAGAACGGCTGGCCGGCATAGGCCGCCGCCGGCAGCGCGATCAGCGCCGACAGCCAGTGGAAGAAGTCGCGCTGCTCGGGCAGCATGTCCGAGACGTTGCCCGACCACACCGGGATCGACAGCATCATGACGTTCATGGTGGCGAACGCCGCAACGCCGAGGCAGCGCAGCAGGAAGCGCGATTCGGCGACCTCGGCCACTTCCGCGCTCTCGGTCTCGAACGGATAGGCCTTGTAGCCGAGCTCTTCGAGCCGGTCGATGAAACGGCCCGGGTCGAGCGTGCCCGCTTTCCATTCCAGCGCGACGCGGCGGTCGGTGAGATTCACGCGCGCCAGCGTGACGTCGGGAATGGCGGACAATCCGCGCTCGATCTTGGCCATGCAGCCGGCGCAGTGAACCCCCTCGACCGCGAGATCGATGTGCTTGATACCCTCGCCCGCGGTCCGGACGTAGTGCGAGAAATCCCGCGTGACGTGCATGACGGTCCTCAGTTCAGGATCACGCGGTTGCGCGACAGGAATACGCGCGTCCCCCGCGCCTCGCCCTCGATCACCAGGTCCCACTGGCCCGGCGCGACGGAGGCGGCATTGCCGCGATAGATGCCGATGCCTGCCTCCGAGAGCTCGACCGAAAGATCGGCGCGCTTGTCGGTCGGCCGCTCGAGCCGGCCGCCGAACTTCAATCCGGACACCGGCTGGCCGCTGGCATCGCGTGCCTCGACCTGAAGTATGGCGCCGCCATCGGTCCCGCGCTCGATATGGGCGTTGACCTTCCATTTGCGCGCGGCCTGGTCCTGCGCCGCCGAGATCTCGCGATCATAGGTGAGACCCGCGGCATAGGGGCTGTCGACGTCGGTGCCGGGCAGCGTCGCGATCGCGAGCTTCATCATGGTCACGTTGACACCGATCACGACGCCGAAGAAGGCGACCAACATCAGGAAGACTTTTGTTCCGGTCAGCGGCTTGGAGGCCATGGCTGTCTCCTGATCCTAAGGCGCGACGAAATTGTCGGTGGCGGACGCGACCTCGCCGAGCCCGATATCGGTGACGTGGAAGCGAACCGGGATCGACTTCTCGGGATTGGTCTCCGCCGGCGCCGTGACCAGCAGGCGCAGCTCGCTGGTGGAGTCGCGGGGGATCACGATCATCGGCCGGTCCGGCGTCACCGAATCGACGCCAATGACGTGGACCGTCAAATTGGCCGGACCGTTCGCGTCGATCGCGATGACGCGGTCGTAGCCGCTCTTGTTCAGCAGCCGAACCGTGTAGGCGTTGCGGATCGAGCCGTCGCTGAGCTTGACCGCGACCGGATTGCGGTCGTGCAGCACGTTGACGTCGAGCAGGCTGCGCGTCGCCAGCGTGTAGATCATGAAGCCGCCGATGGCCGCGATGATCGCACTGTAGACCACGGTGCGCGCCCGGACGATCCGGTAGATCGGCGCCTTGCCTTCCTGGCGGCGATGGATGTTGATGTCGTTGTCATAGCCGATCAGCCGCTTCGGCCGGCCGATCTTGGTCATCACGTTGTCGCAGGCGTCGATGCAGAGGCCGCACTGGATGCATTCCATCTGCGGTCCGTTGCGGATGTCGATGCCGGTCGGGCACACCGCGACGCACTGGTAGCAATCGACGCAATCGCCGACCTGCTGGCCGAGCGCGCGCAGCTCGGCCGCCTTCTTCACCGAGGTGCGCTTCTCGCCGCGGTCGTAGCGGTAGGTGACGTTGAGCGCCCATTCGTCGGTGAGCGCTGCCTGGATCCGCGGCCACGGGCACATATAGGTGCAGACCTGCTCGCGCATGTAGCCGGCGAGCAGATAGGTCGTTGCGGTGAGGATGCCGATCCAGATATAGGCGATCATCGGCCCCTGGAAGGTCACGAGCTCCTTCACCAGGGTCGGCGCGTCGTTGAAATAGAGCACCCAGGCGCCGCCGGTCCACCAGGCGATCAGCAGCCAGATCGAATGCTTGAGCACGATCTCGGAGATGCGCTCGAGCTTCATCGGGTCGGACGATTTGTCCTTCTTCATCCGCTCGCGGCGGTCGCCTTCGATCAGGCGTTCGACGGCGTAGAACAGGTCGGTCCAGACGGTCTGCGGACAGAGATAGCCGCACCAGATCCGGCCGCCGATGGAGTTCATCAAAAACAGCGCCACCGCGGCGACGATCAGCAGGCCGGTGAAGTAGTAGACCTCCTGCGGCCACAGCTCGATGAAGAAGAAATAGAAGCGGCTGTTGGGAAGATCGATCAGCACCGCCTGGCTGGGCGCGCCAAGGCCGCGATTCCAGCGCACGAACGGCAGGAAGTAGTAAACGCCGAGGCAGAACGCCATCAGGCCCCATTTGATCCGGCGGAACGTGCCGGAGACGCTCTGGGGATAGACCTTCTTGCGGGCTGCGTAGAGCGGCCCGACGTCATCTTCCGATGTGAGGTCTTTCGGGTTCACGGTCTTGTTCATCGCCTGAAACTTTTCGAGGAGGTGCGATTAAACCTAGACCCGACGTCGCCGCGTCAGTTGATCCAGCTCAAACGGGGGCACTTTTGTTCGCCCCCGTTTGCCGCGGATCTGCTATTTTCCACCGCCCAGCGAGTGGACGTAGACCGCCATCGCCTTGATGGTGGAGGGATCCAGCCGCCCTTCCCAGGCCGGCATGACGCCGGCGCGGCCCTGGCTGATGGTCTCGATCAGGGCAGCCTCGTCCGAGCCATAGAGCCAGATCTTGTCGGTCAGGTTCGGTGCGCCCATTTCCTGGTTGCCCTTGCCGCCGTCGCCGTGGCAGGCGACGCAATTCTCGACGAAGATCTTCTCGCCCTTGGCGGCGTCGTAACCCTTGCGGGTCGGCAGCCCCGACAGCGACCGCACGTAATTGGCGACCGTGACGATCTCGTCACCCTTCAGCACGCCGTCCTTGCCGAAGGCGAGCATCTGGCCCTCGTGCGTCTTGGCATGACCGGAACGCGCGCCGAACTGGATGGTCTGCATGATCTGGTCGAGCGTGCCGCCCCACAGCCAGTCGTCGTCGTTCAGGTTCGGGAAGCCCTTGGCGCCGGCGCCGCCGGAGCCGTGGCACGGCGCGCAATTGTCGCCGAACACGGTCTTGCCCTTGGCGCGCGCAAGCGCCAGCAGGGCCGGGTCCTTCTCGATGTCGGCGAGCGAGGCCGCGCCGAGCGCCGCCATCTTGTCGCCCCTGATCTTCTCGAGATTGGCGAGCTCGACCGCGACGTCGGCGCGCGAGGAGTAGCCGAACAGGCCCGTGGTATTGCTGGAGATCAGCGGCCAGGCCGGATACACGATCCAGTAGCCGATCGCCCAGACGATGGTGAGGTAGAAGCAGATCACCCACCAGCGCGGCAGCGGCGTGTTGAGCTCCTTGATGCCGTCCCACTCATGTCCGGTCGTCGTCTTGCCGGAAACAGAATCGAATTCGCTATGATCGGTCATGGTCTCTCACTCCTCCCGCAACGGCAGGTGTGCTGCTTCGTCGAACGCAGCCTTGTTACGGGGCCAAAATGCGTAGGCGATGATCGCGAGAAAGATCGCGACGAACACCGGCGTCCAGATCGTGGTCACGAGACCGGACGCGAGATTGTCGAGGGTCAGGATGGCTTTCATCGTTGATGCCTTCTCAGCGAAGATTGGCTTTCTCGTTGTAGATCTTGAAGTCGACCAGCGTGCCGAGCATCTGCAGATACGCGATCAGCGCGTCCATCTCGGTCGGCGTGCCGGTCTTGCCGTCGAAGTTGCGCACCACGGCCTTGGCGTAGCGCTTGTTGAAGGCGTCCGCGCCGGCATTGTCCGGATCGGCCTGGGCCTTCAGATCGGCGCTCGCGTTGGCGATCTGGTCGTCCGTGTAGGGCACGCCGACGGTCCTCAGCGTACGCATATGGTCGGCGATGGTGTCCGGATCGACTTCGGTTGCGCTGAGGAACGGATATCCCGGCATCACCGACTGCGGCACGATCGCGCGCGGGTTGGTCAGATGGGTGACGTGCCAGTCGTCGGAGTACTTGGCGCCGACGCGGGCGAGGTCCGGACCGGTGCGCTTGGAGCCCCACTGGAACGGATGGTCGAACATGCTCTCGGCGGCCAGCGAGAAGTGGCCGTAGCGCTCGACCTCGTCGCGCAGCGGCCGGATCATCTGCGAATGGCAGAGATAGCAGCCTTCGCGGACGTAGACGTTGCGGCCGGCGAGCTCCAGCGGCGTATAGGGCCTCACTCCGTCGACCTTCTCGATCGTGCTCTTGAGGTAGAACAACGGAGTGATCTCGACGAGGCCGCCGATCGCGATCACCAAGAGGATGCCGACGATCAGGATGATCGAGTTCTTTTCGAAGACTTGGTGGCGTGTCCAGAACGACATTGCTTTAGCTCCTCATTCCGCCGGCTGAAGAGCGACGGGCATCTGGACTTCCGCCTCGCCGACGCGAACGGTCATCCAGAGATTGTAGGCCATGATCAGCGCGCCGATCAGGAACAGCCCGCCGCCGGCAGCACGGATGATGTAGAAGGGATGCATCGCCTCGACGGTCTCGATGAAGGAATATTCGAGGAAGCCGAGCGAGGTGTAGGCGCGCCACATCAGGCCCTGGAGGATGCCGGACACCCACATCGCCGAGATGTAGAGAACGATGCCGAGGGTCGCGACCCAGAAGTGCCAGTTGACGAGCTTCAGGCTGTAGAGGCCCTTGCGATTCCAGGCCCACGGCACCAGGCAGTACAGCGCGCCGAAGGAGACGAAGCCGACCCAGCCGAGCGCGCCGGAGTGCACGTGGCCGATGGTCCAGTCGGTGTAGTGGCTGAGCGAGTTAACCACCTTGATCGACATCATCGGGCCTTCGAAGGTCGACATGCCGTAGAAGGCGACGGAGACCACGAGCATGCGCAGCACGGGATCGGTCCGCAGCTTGTCCCAGGCGCCCGACAGCGTCATCAGGCCGTTGATCATGCCGCCCCAGGAGGGCATCCACAGCATGATCGAGAAGGTCATGCCGAGCGTCTGCGTCCAGTCGGGCAGCGCCGTGTAGTGCAGATGGTGCGGACCTGCCCAGATGTAGAGGAAGATCAGCGCCCAGAAGTGGATGATCGACAGGCGATAGGAGTAGATCGGCCGCTCGGCGCGCTTGGGGATGAAGTAGTACATGATGGCGAGGAAGCCGGCGGTCAGGAAGAAGCCGACCGCGTTATGGCCGTACCACCACTGGAACATCGCATCCTGGATGCCGCCCCAGGCGACGTAGGACTTCGAGCCGAACGCCGAGACGGGAAGCGCGGGGTTGTTGCCGAGATGCAGCACCGCGATCGTCACGATGAAGGCCAGATAGAACCAGTTCGCGACGAAGATGTGCGGTTCCTTGCGCTTGATGATGGTGGCGAGGAAGACGAGCAGATAGACCACCCAGACGATGGTCAGCCAGAGATCGGCATACCATTCCGGCTCGGCATATTCCTTCGACTGGGTGACGCCGAGCAGATAGCCGGTGCCTGCGACCAGGATGAAGAAGTTGTAGCCGACCACGACGAACCAGGGCGCGAGATCGCCGGCAAGGCGCACGCGGCAGGACTTCTGCACGACGTAGAAGGATGTCGCGATCAGCACGTTGCCGCCGAAGGCGAAGATCACGGCGGAGGTGTGCAGCGGACGCAGGCGGCCGAAACTGATCCAGGGCAGATCGAAGTTCAGCGCGGGCCAGGCCAGCTGCGAGGCGATGATGAGGCCGACGAGGAAGCCGGCAATGCCCCAGAACATCGCCATGAAGGAGGAGAACTTGATCGGCCCCATGTTGTAGTTGGGACGGCCGTTGATCTCCGCCGGCGGCAGCGCCGCCGGGCGCTCGAAGTAGCGGTTGACGATGCAGAACACCGCCGCCACGCTCGCCGCCGCGCTGAGCGCGGCGTGGAAGGCGAAGGGCGCGTCGAGCGCCTTGGCCGCGGCGATCACGCAGAGGAAGGCGGTGGCTGCGAACACGACAGCCAGGCCGCTTTCACCGATGGTCATGGATTTGGAGATGGAGGGCTGGCTCATGCGGATTCTCTCTGAAAGAACACAGCGCCAGAAACCACATTCACCCTCGCGGGGAATTGATTGAAATCAAGATAGGTGGATTTCTGTTAATGTGAGGCTTTCGCGGATCAGAGAGCCATATCAATCGCCTGCGGCCGGCGCCGCGCGCGCGGCGACCGATCGCTTCCGTGAAATCACGGAGTTTGAAATCGCGGGAACTGGAGGCCCCGTCAGTCGCGCGCGGTCGCCTTGAGCGCCGCGATGACGTCCTCGCGGGCGATGATGCCGACGAGCTTCTGCGCGCCGTCGAGCACGATGATGCTCCTGATGCGGTGCTCGACCATGATCTGGAGCACGCGCGTCAGCCGCGTGTCGGGGCTGACATAGATGAACTCCGGCGTCATGACGTCGCCGATCTTGCGGCTCATCAGGTCATGATAGCGCGGCAGCATCTGGCTCGGCGTGAAGGCGAAGCATTTCAGGATGTCGAACTTAGTGACGATGCCGACCACCTGTCCGTCGTCCTCGACCGGATAGGAATTGAAATCGTCGCGCTCGAACATCTCGCTGAGCTCGAGCATGTTGATGTCACGTTGCACCGTCTTGACGTTGCGCGTCATGTAGCCGTCGACGGTCTGCTCAAGAAATCTGTACACGGCGCGTCCTCCTCGAATAGCTTTTGGCCGAACGGCCGTCAGTGCGACAGCAACACGCTACGGGCGGATTGAGTGACCAGATATTGGGTGACGCCTCCCAGGATCAGCTCGCGAAACCGCGAATGTCCATAGGCGCCCGCCACGATCAGGCCGGCTCCGACGTCGCCGGCGACTTGCTCCAGTTGCGCGGCGGCGGGTTCGTCTCCCACAGCCTCCGAGACGCGCGCGGTCGCGGTGACGCCGTGGCGGGCGAGCCAGGCGGCAACGTCGGTGACGCCGGCCAACACGGCCGAGCGGTCGTCGTCGCGCTCCGGAATTGCTGCGATGGTGACGTCCCTCGCCTTGCGCAGCATCGGCAGCGCGTCCGCCACCGCCCGCCGTGCCTCCGGCGTATCCTTCCAGGCCACCAGCACGCTGCGCAGGTCGAGCCAGTTGGCCCCATCGGGGACGACGAGAAGCGGGCGGCCGGCCTGCATCACCAGATCCTTGGGGCTTGCGAGCGCGAAAGCGTCGGAGAAGGCCGGGCTCTGCCCGCCGCTGACGACGATGTCGGCGCAGCGCGCCTGCGCCAGGGCGAATCGCGCCGGAAAATCCATGGCGCTGCGCCACTCGGCATGCCCGCCGCGATTCCTGGTGGCCGCGCGGAATTGCGCCTCCAGAGCCGCCAGCCGTCGCCTGACGGACGCTTCGCCCTCGTCGATCAGTCCCTGGGCGGCGGCGCCGTCGGTGAAATAGAGCGGCGGGGCGAACTGCGCCGCGGCAACCCCGACGATGGCGGCCTCGAATCGCTCGGCGAGCTCGCCCGCGACCTGAAGACGCGCCTCGTTGGACTGGTCGAGCGCCAAGCTGACCATCACGGTCGCGTATGTCATTAGAATTCTCCGGGCAATGAACTGCTATGAAATCTAGCTGTGCCGGCGCGAGGCAGGATGAGATAGATCAAACCGTCGCCCACCCGGGACCACCGGCATTACGCCAATGGAATCAAACATCCGAACTTGCCTCCGGCCCGGGCTTGAGCGAAATTACCGCCGTGGTTGCGGCACCTGGGCCCGTGGCACGAGAATGGGAGTGACACCTTGGCGCCGACCCGCGTAACGCATCCGCCGGATGACGGCCGGGGCGAGCATTTCCGGGTCAGGATCGAGGGATTCGGCGTCGGCACCTGGGATCTCGACCTCAAGACCTGGGCGCTGGACTGGTCGGATACCGCGCGGACCCTGCTCGGAATCGGGCAGGACCAGCCGGCGAGCTACGACCTCTTCCTGTCACGCCTCGAGCCCGACGACCGCGAGCGCGTGGAGAGCGCGATCAAGCGCGTCTCCGAACGCGGTGGCGGCTTCGACGTGTCCTTCAGGGTCGCCGGCACCTCCAACGCAGGACAGTGGATTCGCGCCCGGGCCGGACTCATTCGGGACGAAGCCGGCACCGCCCGCCATCTCAGCGGCATCTTTCTCGATATCGACGAGGAGAAGCAGGTCGAGGGTGCGCTCCGTACCCGCGAGAACCACCTCCGCTCGATCCTCCACACAATTCCCGACGCCATGATCGTCATCGACGGCCACGGCATCATCCAGCTGTTCAGCACCGCCGCCGAGCGCCTGTTCGGCTGGTCCGAGCTCGAGGCGATCGGCCAGAACGTCAACATCCTGATGCCGGAGCCCGACCGCTCCCGGCATGACAGCTACATTTCGCGTTACCGCACCACGAGCGATCCCCACATCATCGGCATCGGGCGCATCGTGACCGGCAAGCGCCGCGACGGCACCACCTTCCCGATGCACCTGTCGATCGGCGAGATGCAGTCCGGCGGCGAGCCCTATTTTACCGGTTTCGTCCGCGATCTCACCGAGCACCAGCAGACCCAGGCGCGTCTCCAGGAACTGCAATCCGAGCTCGTCCACGTCTCCAGGCTGAGCGCCATGGGCGAAATGGCGTCCGCGCTCGCGCACGAGCTCAACCAGCCGCTGGCGGCGATCAGCAACTACATGAAGGGCTCGCGGCGGCTGCTTGCCGGCAGCAGTGATCCGAACACACCGAAGGTCGAAAGCGCCCTGGACCGCGCCGCCGAGCAGGCGCTGCGCGCCGGCCAGATCATCCGGCGCCTGCGCGACTTCGTTGCCCGCGGCGAATCGGAGAAGCGGGTCGAGAGTCTCTCCAAGCTGATCGAGGAGGCCGGCGCGCTCGGGCTTGCCGGCGCGCGCGAGCAGAACGTGCAGCTCCGCTTCAGTCTCGATCCGGGCGCCGATCTCGTTCTCGCCGACCGGGTGCAGATCCAGCAGGTCCTGGTCAACCTGTTCCGCAACGCGCTGGAAGCGATGGCTCAGTCGCAGCGACGCGAGCTCGTCGTCACCAACACCCCCGCCGCCGACGACATGATCGAGGTCGAAGTGTCCGACACCGGCAGCGGTTTCCAGGACGACGTCATTCCGAACCTGTTTCAGACTTTCTTCACCACCAAGGACACCGGCATGGGCGTGGGACTGTCCATCAGCCGCTCGATCATCGAAGCTCACGGCGGGCGCATGTGGGCCGAGAGCAACGCATCGGGCGGGGCGACCTTCCGCTTCACCCTCCCGGCAGCCGACGAGAATTGATGCATGACGACCAAGGGACATATCTACGTCATCGACGACGACGCGGCGATGCGGGATTCGCTGAATTTCCTGCTGGATTCTGCCGGCTTCGGCGTCACGCTGTTTGACGACGCGCAAGCCTTTCTCGACGCCCTGCCGGGTCTCTCCTTCGGCTGCGTCGTCTCCGACGTGCGCATGCCGGGCCTTGACGGCATCGAGCTGTTGAAGCGGATGAAGGCGCAGCAAAGCCCCTTTCCGATCCTCATCATGACCGGTCACGGCGACGTGCCGCTCGCGGTCGAGGCGATGAAGTTAGGGGCGGTCGACTTTCTGGAAAAGCCTTTCGAGGACGACCGCCTCACCGCCATGATCGAATCGGCGATCCGCCAGGCCGAGCCGGCCGCCAAGAGCGAGGCCGTCGCGCAGGATATCGCCGCCCGCGTCGCCTCGTTGAGCCCCAGGGAGCGCCAGGTCATGGAAGGGCTGATCGCCGGCCTTTCCAACAAGCTGATCGCCCGCGAGTACGACATCAGCCCGCGCACCATCGAGGTGTATCGGGCCAACGTCATGACCAAGATGCAGGCCAACAGCCTTTCGGAGCTGGTTCGCCTCGCGATGCGCGCCGGCATGCTCAACGATTGAGCCAAGTCAAGGCCCTTGCCGGATGCTGTGCTAGCCATGCAGCATGATCGAGGTCAGTTCACATCACGAGCGGCTGCCGTCCTCCACAAAACCCACCGTCTTTGTGGTCGATGATGACGCCGCAGTCCTGGGATCCCTGCGGTTCCTGCTGGAAACCGACGGCTTTGCCGTGCGGACCTTCAGGAGCGGCACGGCGCTGCTCAATGCCGGCGGCGCGCCCGGGGCCGACTGCTACGTGATCGACTACAAGATGCCCGACATCAATGGAATCGAGCTCGCCAGCCGCCTGCGTAAATCGGACGGCGAAACGCCCGTGATCCTGATCACCGGCTATCCGGACGAAAACATCTCGACCCGGGCCGCCGCGGCCGGCGTAAAAGACGTGGTTTTGAAGCCGCTTCTCGACGAAAACCTGCTCAAGCGTATCCGCCGCGCCATCCAGGACCGGCCTCGGGCGTGACCTACGGGGTTCTACGTAAGGCACCCCCCTTAAGATATCGCTCGAAATTTTCGAACCTCCCGATACCGCGTACCAATGCGTCATCACAACGGAGATGGCGCAGATGCTGACCCAGACACTCAAGACCCAGGTGATCAACACCCAAATCGGTGGCAAGATTGCCCCGCCCCATCAGGTGTCCGACCAGTTCGGTGCGATCACGGGCCATGTTGGCCTCGTCGCCACCGAATTCTCCTACCGCAAGGACGAGGAGATCTATGGCGAGGACGAGCCGGCCGAATATGTCTACCAGGTCGTCACCGGGGCCGTGCGCAGCTACAAGCTTCTCTCCGACGGCCGCCGCCAGATCGGCGCCTTCCATCTTCCCGGCGACGTGTTCGGCCTCGAATCCGGCCCCAGCCACCGTCTTGCCGCCGAAGCCATCATCGACACCAGCGTGCGCCTCGTGAAACGCTCGAGCCTCGAGAAGGCCGCCGGCATCGACGTGCAGGTTGCCCGCAAGCTCTGGGCGATGACCGCCGGCGAACTTCGCCACGCCGAGGATCACATGCTGCTGCTCGGCCGCAAGACCGCGATGGAGCGCGTCGCGACCTTCCTGCTCGAAATGGACCGCCGTCTCGCCGTTGCCGGCATGATGGCGCTGCCGATGTGCCGCCGCGATATCGGCGACTATCTCGGCCTCACCCTCGAAACCGTGTCGCGCGCGCTGTCGCAGCTTCACACCCAGGGCATTCTCGGCTTCTCCGGCGCCCGCCAGATCGTGCTGCGCAACCGCCAGCGCCTGCACAATCTCGACGCCTGATCGTCTTCCTCCCCACCCACTTGGCCGGCCGAACCCGTTTCGGCCGGCCATTTCTTTTGCGGTTCAGAGCGTGGTGCGCCGGGTCTCCGGCATCACGAGGAGGATCAAAAGGAGCCCTGTCGCGGCAACGCCGGACAGGCCGATGAAGGCGGTGGCGTTGCCGAACTTGTCGCTGACATAACCGCCGAGCGCCGTGCTCAGCGACGCACCGATCCCGGTCGCGGTGCCGACGATGCCCTGCGCCAGATTGAAGTGACCGCTGCCGAAGGCGACGTCGGCGACGATCAGCGGAATCATCACCGCGAACACCGCCGCGGTGATGCCGTCGAACACCTGCACCGCGACCAGCAGATATGGATCGCGCACGGTCGCGAACAGCAGGCCGCGGATCACCAGCGCGCCGAATCCGATCAGCAGCAGCGGCCTGCGGCCCCACGCTTGCGCCTTGCGCCCGACGGTCGGCGACAACAGCGCGACGATCGCCTGCGGGACGACGATGCAAAAGGCGACCAGCACCGTCGCCCACTGGCTCGACCGCGCCGTCACCGCGCTCGCCATCAGCGGCATCATCGCGGCGTTTGCGAGCTGCAACAACAGCACACTGAGCGCGAAGACGATCAGCGGCCGCTGCCGGATCAGATGCCAGACATTGGTGTCGCCGCGATCCTGCGCCTCGCGCGGCATCTCGCCGTGGCAGCGCGCGATGTCGACCTCCTCCTCGCGGATGCGCGACAGCGCGATCAGGGTGGGGATCGCGAGCAGGAACGTGACCAGGAAGACCGAGCGGCTCGACAGCAGATAGCCGGCCGTGCCCATCACGGCGGCGGCAACGCCATTGCCGAGGGAGGCAAACCGCGCGTTGCGGCCGAGCCGCTCGCCGATCGCGAGCGGACCGACGAGGCCGAGGCTGATCGCGGCGATCGCCGGGCCCAGCACGCAGCTCGCCGCCGCATGCAGCGTCGCGGCGGTCACGACCACGGGGAAGATCGGCATGGCGGCATAGGCGAGCGCGCAGCCGCCGATGGTCGCGATGGCAAGGGCGGCGACCAGCCGCTCGGATTTTGCCGCGTCGATGATCGCCCCGCCCGGCATCTGCCCGATCAGGGCGACGATGCCGCCAATCGACAGCACGAGGCCGATCTGGCCCTGCGTCCATTTCTCCGTCGTCAGATAGACCGCGATGAAGGGGCCGAAGCCGGTCTGCACGTCGGCGAGGAAGAAGATGAACCAGTCGAGGCCGCGCAGGCTCCGGCGCGACGGTGCCGGAAGACCTGCGGCCGACGGCGCTGCAACGTTGTCCTGTTCAACGCCGCGAGCGCAATCCTCGGCTGCTTGGTTCGGCTTTCTCGACAACAGCACCGGCGGCCATCCCTCCCCGCGCCTCACTGAATCGCTTGCAGCGGTTGCAGGCTCCCGGATGCGCCGAGCACCACCATCGGCGTGTCTTCCTTGTATTCCGGCGCGGCCGCAACCTGCGCCTTGGTCAATTCCAGCGTGATGCTGTCCTTCTTGTTGGCGATCTTGCCGAACCGCATCGCGTTCCAGTCCACCACGATCTTGCGGCTGCCGACGCCGAGGAAGCCGCCGAAATCGATCACGGCGGCACGCACGTGCCCGCTCCGATCGACGATGACGTCGACGATGCGGCCCATGTCCTCGTTCGCGGCGCTGAGCACGTCGCGGCCGAGCACGCCGTGCGCATCGCTCGCGCCGATGATGGTCACCGACGGCGGCGGCGCGGCATCCTTCGGCGTGACTTGCACCGCCGAGGCCGGCGGCTGGGCCGTCGCCGGCGCGTTCGCTTCGCTTCGCGGTGTACTTGGCGCCACGGGCTGTTCCTCCGCGGCACGCGATACCGCGACCGTCCATCCCGCGACGATCGCGACGCTCAAGGCCAACCATCCGGCGGTACGCATGAACCCTCCTCGCGGCGCGCCGTCAGCGCGCCAGCACGATCGACACCTGGATCTGTCCGCGCGTGCGCAATACCTCCAGCGCCACGTCTTCGCCGTGGCGGCTGACGCGCAGGTCCACGCTGGACTCGCCCAGACGCAGATCGCGCACGATGACCTCGTTCAGAAACGCCGGCAGATGCGGATTGCGCAGGCGGATCTCGCCGCGCGCCACGTCGAACTCGATGCCCAGCGCCGCCTCCAGCAGCGTGAACGGCGTCGCGCTGGCCCAGGCTTGCGGCGCGCAGGCGACCGGATAGAGCGTCGGACCGCGCCGCTTCTCCCGCCGGAAGCCGCAGAACAATTCGGGCAGCCGGCGCAGATCCATGTAGGTCGCGGCGTCGAACAGCCCCTTGAAAACATGCGCCACCGAATGCTTGAGCCCGTAGCGCGCGAGCCCGAGCGCAATCAGCGCGTTGTCGTGCGGCCAGATCGAGCCGTCATGATAGGACATCGGATTGTAGCGCACCTCGCCCTGCGCGACCGTGCGGATGCCCCAGCCCGAGAAGAAATGCGGCTGCATCAGGTCGGCGGCGACGAGACGGGCGCGGTCCTCGCGAATCATGCCGCTGAACAGGATCTGCCCGGCATTCGAGGTCCGCACCTTGCAGGGCCGCTTGTCGCCGTCGAGGGCAAGCGCGTAGGTGCCGAGCTCCTCGCACCAGAACGCCTGCTCGAAGCGCGCGGCCAGCGCCTTGGCCTCGGCCTCGAGCTTGCGCACGCGGTCCGGCTTGCCGAGCCGCAGCGCACAACGCGCGGCAAGCTGCTTGGCCGCATAGACGTAGCCCTGGACTTCGGCGAGGGCGATATTGCCCTCCGCGAGCCGGCCGTCGGCATGGAAGATCGCATCGTAGGAATCCTTCCAGCCCTGGTTGGCCAACCCCTTCTCCGTCGCGCGCTGGTATTCGACGAACCCGTCCTGATCGGGATCGCCGGGACCGTCGATCCACGCCAGCCCGGCCTCGATCGCGGGCCACAGCTCGATCAACGTGGCCTCGTCGCCGGTGCGCTCGAAATAGCTTCCGGCGAGCAGCACGAACAAGGCGGTCGAATCCACGCTGCCGTAATATTGCGAGAACGGCACCTCGCGCAGCGCCGCCATTTCGCCGCCGCGCATCTCGTGCAGGATCTTTCCGGGCGCGGCATCGGCGAGCGGATCGATCGCCTTCGCCTGGAAATGCGCCAGGCGCCGCAGCACGCCCTTGGCGACCCGCGGGTCCACCCAGAGCATCTGGAGCGCCGTGATCAGGCCGTCGCGGCCGAAGGTCGTCGAGTACCAGGGAATGCCGGCATAGGGATAACGGCCCTGCGGCGTCTCCGTCATCAGCATGTTGAGGTCGGCCATGGCCTGGCACAGCACCTCGTTGAAGATGTTGTTGGAGGTCTCGATGCTGGCCGCGCCCATGGTCGAGTGGCGCATCTCGCGGCGGTGGGCCAGCAGACCCCTGAAGAAGCGCGTCGGCTTCTCCGCCACCGGCCGGTTGCAGGACGCAGCCACGAACAGCGATTTCGACTGATGCGGATCGAGCTCGAGCTGCCAAGTGGCGGCGTTGACGGACAGCCGCGTCGGACGCGGGTCGAAATGCAGGCCGGTGGTGCGCTCGGCATCGTCGAGGCCACGATATTCGAACAGGACGTCGGTCGGCCCGAGCAGGCGGCTGGCGCCGGTCCCGCGGCGCGGGCGCCGCTCGCCGCGGACCTCGAACAGATCGGCAAAATCATTGTCGAACAGCAGCGTCAGCTCGAAGCCGGCCGGCCGGTCGCCGTGGTTCTGCACGCCGATGCGCTGATAGGCGGTGCCGCGCCACAGGAAGATCGTGCGCACGATGTGCAGCAGGTCCTTTTGCAGCGCGAGGCTGCCCTGACGGTAGATGTCGGGGTTGGTGAGGTCGACGGTCAGCGCCGAATTGTCGTCGCGCAGGTTGGAGCCGAGCAGCAGGGGCTGGAGATCGTCGAGCACGAGCTCCAGCCGCGCGAGGTAGCGCGTGTCATGGTGAAACAGGCCGTCCGGCCCGCCGGCCGATGCACCGATGTCGCCATGGCTGTCGAGCACGATGAAGGTGTCGTCGTGCTTGAGCGAGCGCCGCGGCCGCGCCGACGGCCCCGTCATCGGGATATAGAACGGCTGCTCCGCGACCTGCTCCACGGTCCGCGCCACAGAGACGAACTTGGTGACGACTTCGGCTGCCATGAGCTGCTCCCCTGCGCCTGTTTGGAAACGCAACCAACGCGAACGCGACTGTCGGGTTTACGCGGCGGCTTGCGCGAGCCGGCTCATTTCCTGCGTCACCAGCTCCCGATAGGGCCCATGGCCCTGCATCAGACGCTCGGGCGAGCCGTCCTCGATGATCTTACCACCCTTCAATACGATCACGCGGTCGAAATTGCGCAGGGTCGCGAGGCGGTGCGCGATCGCGATCACGGTGCGGCCACGCATCAGGCGCGTCAGCGCCTCGCGGATCGCCTCCTCGGATTCGCTGTCGAGCGCCGCGGTGGCCTCATCCAGCAGCAGGATCGGCGCGTCCTTCAGGAAGGCCCGTGCGATCGCGATGCGCTGGCGCTGACCGCCGGACATCTTGACGCCGCGGTCGCCAACCATGGTGTCGAGACCTTCCGGCAGGCTATCGATGAAATCGCAGCGCGCCGCGATCGCCGCGCGCAGCACCTCGTCGTCGGTCGCGTTCGGCCGGCCGTAGCGGATGTTCTCGCGAATGGAGCGGTGGAACAGGGAAATGTCCTGCGGCACGACGGAGATCGCTTCACGCAGGCTGAGCTGGGTCACCATCGCGATGTCCTGGCCGTCGACGGTGACGCTGCCTTCGTCCACGTCGTAGAAGCGCTGCAGCAGCGTGAACAGCGTCGACTTGCCGCCGCCGGACTGGCCGACCAGGCCGACGCGCTGGCCGGGCTGGAGCCGCAGGCTGAACCGCTCGAAAATCTTCTCGCCGCCGGGATAGCCGAAGGTGACGTTGTTGAACGCGATCGCGGCGCCGCTCTTGACCAGCGGCTCGGCCTCGGGGTGATCGCGCAAGTCGTGCGGCACCAGCAGCGTCGCGATCGCCTCGGTCAGGCGCGCGACATGCTGGGTCACGTCGACCAGCGCCACGGCGAGGTCGCGCGTCGCGTTGAGAATGGACAGGCCGAGGGTGCAGACCAGCACGACGTCGCCGGTCGTCGCCTCACCGTCCTGCCAGAGCGTGATCGCCCAGGCCATCAGCGCAATGGTGAGCACGACGGTCACGCCGGCATGCGTGAGCCGCAGCTTCTCCAGATAGCGCAGGCTGCGGCCGCGCGCGGTGAGTTCCCGATTCACGGTCGCATCGAACCGCTCGTGCTCGTGGCTGATGCCGCAGAAGGCCCGGACCAGCGGCATGTTGCTGATGACGTCGATCATCTCGCCGTCGACGACGGCGGCCTTGTCGGCAAAGTCGTCATGCAGCGGCTTGCCGGCCGCGGCCAGATGGAACATCGCAATCACCATGCCCCCCGCGACCACGATCAGGCCGAGCGCCATGTAGGGACTGACGGTTCCAATCAGCATGATTGCCGCAATTGTGGCAATGCACGGCGGCAGCACGTTCCAGACGAACATGTTCTCGACCGTGAACACCGCGTTCGATGTTGCCGTGATACGGCTGGTCAGCATGCCAGGCATACGATCGGAGAAGTAGCTCGGCGCGTGTCCGGTCAGATGGCGAAAGATGTCCCGGCGCAGATCGCCGGTGACGCGAACGAACGTAAAGCTCGCCGTCCAGCTCGCGATCCGCCACAGGAAGTTGTCGGCGGCGATCAGCGACATGAGCAGAATGAATGCCAGCCATACGCTGCCGCCATGCGCGGTTCCCGCCGACAGGCTGTCGACCAGGGATTTGACGCCATACTGCGTGCCTACCGAGCAGGCAACGGCTGCGACAACAGCGGTCAGGATCACCAGGTGCGAGGCAAGCCGTCGCCGAAGATAGCGCAAGACAAAGGCAAATGGCCTGCGCGCGTATCCAGAAAGATGATCCATATGGCTATCGCCCCGTCGTGTTGATTAGAGTTTTTTTGTACCAGCCGACTGAACATCGACCGCTTCGCCCGGGTTCCGGGCCAGGCGATCACGACATGCGGATGCGGACGATCTGCGAAGAGGAGATGGCAGCATCGAGACAGGCGCGCGATGTGTCGAATATGTAACGTTTGTTGAGAGGAACTTCGCAAGTGCGGGAACGTTCCCTTCGCTGGCATGGCCGGTGCCGTACAGGTTGGGGGTTTCCAACGTTCATGATCGCAGAGGAGAAGGCGAGATGCGCATCGCGCAGGTAGCTCCGTTGACGGAGGCTGTTCCACCCAAGCTGTATGGCGGCACCGAGCGGGTGGTGCATTGGTTGACGGAAGAGCTGGTGGCCCTGGGACATGACGTGACGCTGTTCGCCAGCGGCGACTCGCAGACGTCGGCGAAGCTGGACGCCCTCTGGCCGCGGGCGCTTCGCCTCGACGGTTCCGTGCGCGATCCCAACGCGTTGCACATGGTGCTGCTGGAGCGCGTGCGGCAGAAATGTGACGACGAGGAGTTCGACTTCCTCCACTTCCATCTCGATTATTATCCGTGGTCGCTGTTCCACCGGCAGCCCACACCGTTCCTGACCACGCTGCACGGCCGGCTCGACCTGCCGGAGCATCAGCCGGTGTTCAACATCTTCTCCAAGATGCCGGTGATCTCGATCTCGAATGCCCAGCGGCGGCCGGTGCCGCAGGCGAACTGGGTGACGACGATCCATCACGGCCTGCCGGAGAACTTGCTGACGCCGAAGCCGGCCAGGCAGGAATATCTCGCCGTGCTCGGCCGCATCGCGCCGGAGAAGGGCGTCGACCGCGCCATCAAGATCGCGACCCATTGCGGCATCCCGCTGAAGATCGCGGCAAAGGTCGATCGCGCCGACCAGGATTATTACGACGAGCTGATCCGGCCGATGATCGCGAACAATCCGCTGGTGGAGTTCATCGGCGAGATCAGCGATCACGAGAAGTCGGAATTCTTGAGCGGTGCGCTCGGACTTCTGCTGCCGATCGACTGGCCCGAGCCGTTCGGCCTCGTGATGATCGAAGCCATGGCCTGCGGAACGCCGGTCGTCGCCTTCAACCGCGGCTCGGTGCCGGAGATCATCGACGAGGGCCTGACCGGCTTCGTCGTCGAGGACATCATCAGCGCCGCCGGCGTCGTCAAGCGCCTTCCGCAACTGGACCGCGCGGCGATCCGCAAGCAGTTCGAAAAGCGCTTCACGGCGCGGCGAATGGCGCTGGACTATCTCGCGGCCTATCGCAGCCTAACGGAAGCGCAGGCACCGAAGATCAAGCTGGTGAGCAGCGCGGAGTAGCACTTCTACGCCGCTGCCAGTCGAAGTGCCCTCTCCCCTTGTGGGAGAGGGCTGCGACAGCCAAGCCTCAAACTCGTTTGGGTGAGGGGTTGCCTCCACACCCGAAGGCATTCCCGCGGAAAGAGACCCCTCATCCGGCGCTTCGCGCCACCTTCTCCCACAAGGGGAGAAGGGAAGAACGGAATCAACGGCGCACTCGCCTACCCCACCACCGCCCGCTTCGGCTCCACGATCTCGAACATGCGTGGAAACTCGTCCATCAGGCCCATCAGCTCGGCCAGCCGCATCGGGTTGCCGGCGAGCTGGACCTTGCCGGCGGCGACCGCCTCCGGAAAGCTCGTCAGCTTCGCGATCACCTCGTCGAGCGTCGCGCGCGCCAGCGTGAAGCTCGCGTCGGCGTTTTCCGCCTGCACGCCCTCGCTATAGGTGAGCGCGCAGTTTTCCAGGTTGAGCGCGAAGGTCTCGCCGGTGTCGGAGAAGCGCCAGTTCAGCACGATGTGCTTGCCTTCCGCCTTCGGGCCGTTGAGGCGGATACCGAGCACGTCCCAGAGCTGCTCGGTGCGCAGCGCCGCCAGCGTCTCGCGCGGCATCGGCGGGCGCGGTGGGGCCTTCGGCATGCCCTGGCGCAACTCCTGGGCGCCGAACAGATAGGCGTTGCGCCAGGTCGCACTCTCGGCGGCGTAGCCGAGCTGCTCCAGCGTATCAGCCAGCAGGCTGCGTGCCGCCGCGTTGTCAGGCTCGGCGAAGACGAGATGGCCGAGCGCCTGCGCGACGAAGCGGAATTCGCCCTTGTCGAAGTCCGTCCGAGCGCGCGCGAGAATCGCGTCGGCGCCGCCCATGTACTCGACATATTTCTTGCCCGAGGCGACCGGCGGCAGCGGATCGAGATTGACCGGATTGGCGTCGTACCAGCCGAGATATTTCTGGTAGATCGCCTTCACATTGTGGCGGATGTGGCCGTAATAGCCACGGCCGTGCCAGGCGCCCTCCAGGCTCTTCGGCAGCTGGATCGTTTCGGCGATCTCGGCGGCGGTGAGGCCATGGTTCATCAGGCGGATGGTCTGGTCATGCGCGAACTTGTAGAGATCGCGCTGCTGCCGGATCATGGTGCCGATGCGCTCGCGGCCCCACACCGGCCAGTGATGCTGGCCGCACATCGCCTCCGCCTTGCCGTCCCACAGCCGCAGGGCCTCGCCCAGGTATTTCGACCAGGCCAGCGCGTCGCGCACGTCGGCGCCGCGGAACGGCAGCAGGTTGTGGAAATTGTGGGTGCAGTTCTCCGCGAGGTTCAACAGCTTGTAGCGCGGAACGAAGAAGTGCATCTCCGCCGGCGCCTCGCTGTTCGGCGCCATCTGAAACTCGAATTCGACGCCGTCGATCACGCGCCTGTCGCCGGTCGCCATGATCAGATCGGTCGGGCGCAGCAGCGCGACCGAGCCTGCCGCCATCGACTTGCCGAGCCCGCAATCGACCTGCCCGCGCACGCCCTTGGCGAGGAACGGGCCGAACTGATACTGCGCCCGGCGCAGCATTGCCGGTCCCGCGATGATGTTCTCGGAGACGGCGTGCTCCATGAACAGGTTCGGCGCGATGATCGGCACGCGTCCCGTGGCGAGCGCGTCCTCCTCCAGCACGCCGCGCGCGCCGCCCCAATGGTCGGTGTGGGTATGGGTGAAGATGACGGCGGCCACCGGCTTCATGCCGCGATGCCTGAAATAGAGATCGAGCGCGGCGCGCGCGCCTTCGATCGAGGTCAGCGTGTCCACGACGATGACGCCGCTGTCGCCCTCGATCAGCGTCATGTTGGCGATGTCGAGCCCGCGCACCTGGTAGACGCCGGGCACCACCTCGAACAGCCCATGCTGCATGTTGAGGCGCGACTGCCGCCACAGGCTGGGATTGACCGTGGGCGGCGCTTCGTCCGCCGAGAGAAAGCCGTAGGGCTCGAGGCTCCAGACCGTCCGCCCCTGCGGATTGGTGATCGCCGCATTCTCGATCGTGCCGAGAAAGCCGCGCGCGGCATCGTCGAAATCCCGCGTGTCGGAAAACGGCAGCGCATTCAGCATCGCCGTTTGCTGCGCGATGACGGACGGCGTCGCGTCCTTGGGCGAGCGGCTGAGTTCAGTCATTTTGGTTTCCTCCGGCCTGTTGCGCGCATCTAACCGCATCTCGCGGGTGATTGCCATCATTGGCGGAGGCCGCACGGGCTTCGCGAAGACACCCTCTCCCACAGGAGAGGGACCGAATTCGCCGCCCTCGCTAATGCATCCCCAGCACCCGCGGCAGCCACAGCGTCAAATCGGGCCAGTAGGTCACGATGACGAGGAAGCCGAGCATGGTGATCAGCCACGGCAGCACCGCGACCGCGAGCTCGGTTATTCGCATTCGTGCGATCATCGAGGCGACATAGAGGTTGAGGCCGACAGGCGGATGGCAAAGGCCGACCTCCATGTTGACGTCCATCACGATGCCGAAATGCACGAGGTCGATGCCGAGCTTCTTGGCCGCCGGCGCCAGGATTGGCGCCATGATCAGGATGATGGAGTTCGGCTCCATGAAGTTGCCGGCGAGCAGCAGCAGCACGTTGACCACCAGCAGGAAGCCGACCCAGCCGAGGTTCTGCGCGGCGATCCAGTCGGCAAGCGTCGCCGGCAGGTTCTCGTTGGAGAGCACGAAGGAGAACAGCACCGCGTTGGTGACGATGTAGAGCAGCATCGCGCTGGTGTTGGCGGCACGGAGCAGCACCCGCGGCACGTCCTTCAGCCCGATGGCCTTGTACACGAACACCGCGATGACGAAGGAGTAGACCGCAGCCATCGCCGCCGCCTCGGTGGCGGTGAACAGGCCGCTGTAGATGCCGCCGATGATGATGACGACCAGCATCAATCCCCAGATGCTCTCGCGGAAGGTGCGGACGGTCTCGCCCCAGCTCGCCTTCGGCATCCGCGGATAGTCGCGCTTGCGCGCGAGCCACCAGGTGACGATGCAGAGCATCGTCGTCAGCATGATGCCGGGCAAGAGGCCCGCGACGAACAGCGCGCCGATCGAGGTATTGGTGGAGACGGCGTAGACGATCTTCGGGATCGACGGCAGCATCAGGATGCCGAGCGAACCCGCGACCGTGATGATGCCGGCGCCGAAATGCATGGGATAGCCGTGGCGGACCATCTCGGGCAGCACGATCGCGCCGATCGCGGCGACGGTCGCGACGCTCGAGCCGCAGACCAGCGCGAACATCGCGCAGGCGACGATGCCGGCAAGGCCGAGACCGCCGTGCCAGTGGCCGATCAGCGAGGTCGCGAAATTGATCATGCGGCGCGCGACGCCGCCATGGGTGAGGAAATTGCCGGCGAGGATGAAGAACGGGATCGCCATGATCTCGAAGCCCTCGATGCCCGTGAAGAGCTTCATCGAGACCGCCTCGATCGGCACCGTGGTCAGCGTGAACAGGAACGTCATCACGGTGAGGCCGAGCGCGATCGAGACCGGGATGCCGGTCAGCATCAGCGCGATCAGCAGCGCGAAGACGGTCGCGGCCCGCATCCAGTGCGGCAGCAGCACCACGCCGAACTTCTCGGCGAGGCACATGGCGAAGATCAGGATCGGCGCCAGGATCAGGATGACGCCGAGCGGCGACACTTTTCGCGCGGCGGCTTTGGTCTCGGCGCCGGCGGGCTGCGGATGCAGCGCGGGCGAGACGTCGGCCTCCACGCCTTCGACATGAGTCTCGTCGTGGTGCGGCAGCTCGCCGGTCCAGTAGTAGAACCATGAGACCTGGAGGAAGCGGAAGCACATCAGGCCGGAGCCGAGCGGGATCGCCAGATAGACGAACCACATCGGCGCTTCCAGATCGTTGGACTGCTGCCCGGTGTGGAACATCTCCTTCACGAAGGAGGCGCCGAAGGCGGCGATCATGCCGGTGAACAGCGCGCCGCAGAGCAGCGCGAACAGGATCACGTGCTTGCGCGAATGTTCGGGCAGGCGGTTGACGAGCAGGTCGACGCCGACATGGATGCCGGTGCGCACGCCATAGGCCGCGCCGAACTTCGCCATCCAGATGAACATGTAGATGCAGAGTTCCTGCGCCCATGACAGATCGAGCTCGGACAGGAAGGTGAACACCGCCATCGACAGCGTCGCGAGCCAGGTCATCCCGTGCGCGGTCGCCCAGCGCGACAGGACGATCGACTCGCCCGCGCCATAGCGATGCATGACCGCGATGAAGATCAGGCCGGTTGCGGCCGCAATGAGCGTCGCGATCAACCATTCTTCGAGATGATTAAGCGCCTGATTGAGCACGCGAAGCAAATCAAGGTCCCCCTACCGATGCGAAACGGCCGGGAGCGCACACACTCCCGACCGTTTGTATGATTCCTCCGGAAATCGCGTCAGTTCATCTTGACGTCGAGTTCCTTGGCGACGAGATCGAGCACTTCCTGCCCGACCCGCCCCTTGGCCCATTTGTAAGTCGGCTGCATTGCTTCCTGCCACGCCTTGCGATCGGCGTCAGTGAGATAATGCAGCGTGGTCTTGCCCGCCTTCTTGATCTCGGCGAGCGCGTCCTCGTTCTCCTGGCGCGCGATCGAATTGGTGTAGTCGGTCGCCTCGTTCATCGCCTTCTCGAGCTGGGCGCGAATGTCGGGCGGCAGGCCGGACCAGAACTTGGAGTTGACGATGACCGCATATTGCAGATGGGCATGATAGGACACGGTGATGTCCTTCTGCACCTCGTAGAACTTCTGCGTCCAGTAGTTGGACGCGGTATTCTCGCAGCCGTCGACCACGCCGGTCTGCAGCGCCTGGTAGACCTCGGAGAACGCCATGATCTGCGGGATCGAACCCATCAGGCGGAAGTACTGGTCCGCGATCTTCGATCCGGAGATGCGGAATTTCAGGCCCTTGAAATCCTCCGGCTTCATCAGCGACCGATTCGACGACACCATGTGGAAGCCGTTGTCCCAATAGGCGAGGCCGGTGATGCCCTTGGCCTCCAGCTTCTGGAACAGCCACTTGCCGACCGTGCCCTTCATCGCATTGGCATAGGTCTCGTCGTCCTTGAACAGCCAGGGCAGGTCGAGTGCCTCGAATTCCTTGATCCCGAGCGGCGCGAATTTCGCGGTCGAGGGCGCGAGCATCTGCACCGAGCCGAGCTGGAGCGCCTCGATCTCCTCCTTGTCCTTGTAGAGCGAGGAGTTCGGATAGACTTCGATCTTGACCTTGCCGTCGGTGTACTTCTCGGCGAGCTCCTTGAACTTCAGCGCACCCTTGCCCTTCGGGGTGTCGTTGGCGACGACATGGCTGAACTTGATGACAATGGGACTCTGGGCCTGGGCAATCGCCGGAGCCAAAGCAAACGTGGCCGCTGCGACCGCAAGAAGCAGTTTGCGCATGGATGACCTCCCCAATACCCCTAGGAAACCGGGTTCTTTTTGTTTTGCAGGCCAGTAGTGGCAGCAATCCGCCAGCCGAACAACTAGACCTAAGCCCAATTTTCCCGCAGCCAAGCTAGCTTGTCCGCCACTGAACGCGCAACCCGGGGCTGGCCCCTCTCCCGGGCTACCGCATATGAGATCCGAGGCTTACCGAAGGTGCTCGGCCTGCATGGTGCGAGACGCCCGCTTTGGCGGGCTCCTCACCATGAAGGTCTGATGTCACGCCGCAAGACACGATGAACGCTTATGTCGCATTGCGGCAATGCCCTCAGCCCTTGCGCTGGGCGACCATGAACAGACGCCGGAACGGGAACAGCGTCTGCCCCGCCGCATTCTTCGGATACGCCTTCGCAACCCGCATCCCATAGGCCGCCTCAAAGGCAGCCTTCTCGTCGCCCGCGAGCACGTCGAGATAGCGCGTCAGCCAGGTCCCCTTGGTCCATTCCTTCACGGGGTTCTCGCCTTCGAGCACCTGAAGATATTCGGTCTCCCAGATGTCGATATTGACGGACATCGGCGCAAGAAGATCATGATAGAAGGCCGGCCCCTCGACCGGCGGCGGGGTGACGAGATGCTCGACCTTTGAGCGCCACGGTCCGTTCAGCGCGGTCTCGCCGATCAGCACGTGTGAAGGCGCCAGAAAGTTGCGCGGCATCTGCACCGCCAGCATGCCGCCGGGCACGACCTTCTCCATCAGCGAGGGAAACAGTGCCGCATGATTGGGCAGCCAGTGCAGTGCGGCATTGGAATAGATCAGGGCATATGGCTTGGCGGGACGCCATTGGCCGAGGTCTTCATGGGACCATTGCACGTCCGGCGCCGCCTTGCGGCCGGCGGCAACCATCTCCGCCGAGCCCTCGACGCCGGTCACGGTCGCATCCGGCCAGCGCTCCCGGATCAGCTTGGTGACGTTGCCCGCGCCGGCGCCGAGATCGGCGATCTCGCGCGGCGCGAAATCCGGAATCCGCATCAGGAGGTCGACAGCGGGCCGGAGCCGGTGGCCGGAGAACTTCAGATATTGCTGCGGATCCCAGACCATCGTTCGACGCCTTTTGTTTTTCGTGTTTCCTTCAACGTGGCTCTTGGTTACCACTGCTCGTCCCGGTCAGGCAATTCGTCCTGGCAGGGATGGGCAGGAAACGGCAACAAGCAAAAGCAAACGAGAGAGCGTGCGACCATGGACCTCGGGCTCAAATCGAAAACCGCTGTCGTCACCGGCGCGAGCATCGGCATCGGCCGCGCCATCGCCAAGGGCCTGGCGGCCGAAGGCGTGCGCGTCGTCGGCGTGGCGCGGCGGACCGATCTCCTTGCCGAGCTGGTGAGCGAAGTCGGCGGCGGGCTGATCACGCCGCTCGAGCAGGACGTGATGGCCAAGGACGCCGCGGAGAAGATCGCAGCCTTCGCCGTGAGCGAGCTCGGCCATGTCGACATCCTCGTCAACAATGCCGGCGGCAGCCGGCCCCTGCCCGTCGATGCGCCCGACAGCAAATGGGATGAGGCGATCGCGCTGAATTTCACCAGCTACCGCCGCATTGCGCACGCGCTGCTGCCGCAGATGATCGAACGCAAATGGGGCCGCATCGTCAACATCACCGGCAAGTCCGAGCCGGAAGGCCTGAACGCCGCCTTTGCCGCGAAGGCCGCCGTGCACGCCTGGGCCAAGGGCCTGTCGCGCGAGATCGGCGAGCACGGCATCACCATCAACTGCATCCCGCCCGGCCGCATCATGAGCGAGCAGATCCGTCGCAACTATCCGCCGGATTATCGCGAGCGTTTTGCGGAAGAAGAGATCCCGGTCGGCTATTGGGGCGAACCGGAGGATCTCGCGGCACTCGCGGTGTTCCTGGCCTCGCCGGTGGCGCGGTACATCACGGGGACGGTGATCCCGGTGGATGGGGGGCTGCGGCGGTATCAGTTCTAGGATGGGGCTCTGAAACCGATCGGGCACGAGAGCATGACATGTTCGCTGTGCTCTCGGGAGCGACTGGCGTCAGCTTGCCTTGACGAGTTGGCCGCAGGCCAACAGCGGGCACGTTGCGGGCAATGACCACGTTGTCAAACGCGTTCAAAAGGTAAGGAGCATCTCGGCTAGAGATTGCGCATGTGACCGATCAAAGCCGCCAACTCGTTCTGTCGATGCGTGGCCGTTTTGCTGAAGACCGCCTTGATCTGGTTGCGGACCGTTTCGCGGGACAGCGCCAGGTCGTCGGCGATCATTTCCGGCGACCATCCTGCAGCTATCAGTCGCGCCACCTTTGCCTCGGCCGCCGTCAGCGCAAAGATTGCCGAGAGCAATTCAATCTCAGATTTGCGGACGACCTCCATGTCCGTGAGCGTCAGGATGAACCTCGCCCCCAGAAATGGCGATCGAGCCGCCCCCGGTACGGGCAACAGCTTGATGACGATCGGACGCTTGGTCTCTCGCCGCGCGACAATGATGTCGCCAATGCGGCTGCCGGCGCGAAGACGGAGCTCCCGATCGGAGTTAGTCAACCTCGCGTCAAGAGCACGAGTTGCCTTGCCATCTCGCATGTACAATCTGTTGTTATGGACGCGGAAGTCGGCATCGAAGATTTCGGCCGCCGCCGCATTGATCTCCAGCACGCGCCCCATGCCGGTCATTGACAGCGCCGGCTCGTTGATCGAATCGAAAGCGCTCAAAGACCCGAGCAACACCTGCCTTCCCACTGCATGGGAGAGCGTGGCGGCCTCGGTCAGCGCGTCCGAGAGCAGCGCAAACGCCTTCAGGTCGTCATCTTCGAAGGCTCCTTCCCCACGCTTGCGCTGTAGCGCGAGGGCCCACATTGCCGGCCCTGCCCAAAAGGAAATCGCCGACCACCATTGAAATCCAAGCTGTCCGAGATGTCTGTAGAGGGGAGTCTTGAGCATGTCTCGCTCGGAGGAGAAGATATCCTGGTCGCGCAGAACCTTCCTGCCGGAAAGCAGTAGCGGAACTCCCCTGACGGCACGAACGTCCTCCACGTGAAGATTGGCGGCAAAGTAGCCCTGGAAAGCCTCTTTCGTCGAAGGCGTCACCGGGACATCGGAAGTCCGGACATCACTCTGGAGCAGCCCCGCACCGGACGTCGCTGCCGCGGAGCAAATGTCCTCCATGAGCGGTATCCACTGGCCGGGGTCCAGCACCACTTCGCCCAACCGGGCTTTCGACTGCTCCAATCGCTGGAAATCAAAACGCCGCAATCGCATCACCCAGAAAGAAATCGTCCATATTCGGACAATCCTTGGATACTTGCCCGCCGCTGTCAATCGACACCGGCTCTGGATAACGTGCTGCGCGCATTGGGTTCTCGAGCAATTCCGCAGGCATGACCCAACTGGGTCATGCGCGAATGGCCGGCCTTCGCCACTCTCATCCCGATCCTGGAGGTTGGGACGAATGGACGAAACGCACAGCGGGATTGATTTGGACGAGCTTGACCGGGAGGTGGGCGACTTCTGCCGCTTCTTTGAGCTGATGCCGAGGGATCCGGCAGCGGCAATGCACAGGACAGCCTCTCAAATGCACGCTCTTTGCTGCGCCTTGGCCAGGCTTCCGGCTCCGGCATGGAACTCACCGAATATTCAAAGGCTCCTCGCACCCGCCCGTCATCTCCACGCCCGCTCCTCATTTGTCCGCAGACTTCAGGAGTGGCCGCGCGGCTATCCCGGTGATTTCGAAACTGTCGAACTGCTCGCAGCCGGCGCGAGCCTGCCGACCACGGCCGATCCGGGCGACTGGATCGAATGGCACGCACTCAATACCGCCATCGTGCAACAGCATCGAAACAGGATCTGGTGGCAGTACCTCAAGATGTGCGCCACGACGCCGGGGCGCATCCTCTCGATTGGGTGTGGCGGAGGTGCCGACTTCCAGATCGCACCACATCGATTTACGGGATCCACGGTCGTTCTCGTGGATCTCGACAGGCAAGCCCTGGCTCTCGCCGAAGAGCGACTGAGCCGTTATTGCGATGTTCACATCGTGTGCGGCGACGTGAGACGGGCGATCCGACAGGTCCAGGACGAAGGCCCGTTCGATGTCGTCGTCTGCGGCTGCCTGTCCGACTACCTCGACGACCGAACGATCATCTCCATTCTGGGGGAATTGCGCCGCCGCCTTCTGAGGGTCGGTGGCTCGATCGTCTTCACCAATATCGCCGCAGGGAATCCGTTTCGCGTGTGGATGGAGGCCATCGCAGATTGGAAGCTGGTTCATCGCTCCGAGCCGGAACTTCGGAAAATCGCGACGGCGGCCGGTTTCGATCGCCTCGATTTTTCCGTCCGACGGGACCCGACCGGCTTAACTCACCTTGTCGAACTCAGCGTCCCGTAGCGCCGTGGCAGGCGCCAGGATCATGCCGCGCGATGCCGTGTCCCGACCTCTGCTGTCCACGCTCGAGATTAAGGTAACGGCTTCATTGTCCGGCATCAGACAGCTTTTTCATTGCATGCGAGTTGCCGGTCGCGTGATCGGATTCGTGGAAGCATCGATATTTGAAACCATACTGCCGTCAGCTCAGGTAACGCTGTCCTTGGATTATTCATGCGTACGCTGCTCGTCATTTTAGGCATTTGGCTGTTGCTCAACATCCTTTTTGTCGTCGTCGTGATCCCGCCGCGAAAACCGCGGCCGTCCCGCGCCGACGGCGGGTCAGCCGGTCTTTCGCCCGTGCCAGTCCGCCATGATGCCGCTACGCCCGGCGAGGATCCCCCCGTTTCGCTTCGCCATGTGATCATCGCGATTGCGCTCGGCGCCTTCTTTTCGCTGAGCCCGCCCCTTCTCGAAGCGTACGATATGCTCCGCAGCAAGCTGCGGCGCCTGCGGGGGCAGAGCAATGACGAGAGCTCGACTGAGCAGGAGACATTGCAATCCATCCTTGCGAAGCTCAGGGCCGAATACGACGAACGTTCATCGAACGGCCTCTCGGACAAGGATGACGGCGACCGGCGCTAATCGGGAAAACGTCCATCGCTTCGACTCCTCGAAGGCCGCCCGGCGCATCATGAGCGAACAGACGCGCGACAATTTTCCGCCGGACTATTGCGAGCCCCGTCGGCTGCCGGGCGAGCCGGAGTCATGGGACGCAACGCCGGGCCGCGTTCACACAAAGTTGCTGCTGTGATGCGACGACGTGACGATAGACATCGCTCAGCGACGAAAAATGGGCACATTCCAATCCCCAACAATCACCGCCCATGTTGCAGCCGCACCGCGGATTGCAGATGGGCGAAACCTCCTGCCTATGGAAGCACCACAGGCCCCCCGTCCATGCCAATTCGTAACAGGAGACCCGCAACATGCTCATTTGGGATCGGAAATCGGGAGGGCATCAGCGCTGCTCTACCTGTTGCGGCCCGTCCTGGTCGCGGCGCGGCTTTCTCGCGGGAGTGGGTGCGCTCGGCCTTGCCTCGGCCATCCCGGCCGTTGCGGTGCGCGGACAGACCAGGCCGGCGCTGATCGATACCCACCTTCATTTCTATCCGCCCGAATACCAGAAGCTTTGGCTTGGCTACGAGGACGCCCGCAAGCAGCCGCACTTTCCCGGTCAGGTTGCCTGGACCCGCGAGAAGCTCGTCGAGGACATGGACCGCAATGGCATACGCACGGGCATCCTGTCGGTCGCCTCCACGCCAGGGGTGTGGTTCGACCTCGGGCCGGCGGAAGCTGGCCGGCTCGCGCGCACCTGCAACGAGTACGCGGCGGACATGATGCGCGACCATCCGGGCCGTTTCGGCCTGTTCGCAACCTTGTCGATGCTGGATGTCGATGCCACGCTCAAGGAGATCGAATATGCGCTCGACACGCTGAAGGCGGACGGGATCGGGCTGCAAAGCAGCTACGGCGACAAATGGCTCGGCAATGCCGCCTACAGGCCGGTGTTCGAAGAGCTGAACCGTCGCAAGGCGGTCGTTTATGTGCATCCGCTGGTCGCCAGTTGCTGCAGCGCGCTCAGCGTCGGCACGTTTCCCGCGGTGATCGAAGTCCCGCACGACACCACACGTACGGTGACGAGCCTTCTGCTCAGCGGTGCATTTGCCCGCCACCGCGACATCAAATGGCTGTTCTCGCACGCCGGCGGCACGATTCCGATGATGGCCGGGCGCATCAATTCGTTCTATGGGGCGCGGCCCGACCTCAAGGAGTTTGCGCCGGAGGGGATCGAAGGCGAGCTAGCCCGGCTTCACTACGACACCGCGAATGCAACGTTCGCGCCGTCCATGGCCGCGCTGCTCAAGCTCGTACCCGCCTCCCAGATCACCTACGGCACCGACTATCCGTATTTCGGCCTTGGCCAGTTCGCGCAGTTGCAGAAGCTTGGCCTTTCGACTGAGGATCTCGATGCGATTGGCCATGAGAACGCGATTCGTCTCGTTCCGCGGTTGCAGGCCTAGAGCATCGGGCAGCGTCTCCTGACGGCGCGGCGGTGCCGCGACCCCGACGCTTGATCTAGATCAAGCCCGCCACGGCAACGCCACGCCGGAATCAATTGTCGATGGTGGCGCAGAAAGCGCCGCCCGTAGCCAAGGAGATGATCGATCATGACCTCCTCGAAGTCTTTGCGCACCCTCATTCTCGCCGGAGCCGGCGCCCTGCTGCCCGCTATGGGTGTCCAGGCCGGGCCGATCCCGACGCATCTGGCGACGATGAAATCGATGGTCGATCAGAACACCACTGAAGTGCGATGGGTCGGCGGCTGGCGTGGCGGCTATGGCTATCGCGGCGTCGGGTGGGGCTACCGCGGCGGCTGGGGCTATCGCGGCTACGGTTATCGCGGACTCGGCTATGGCGTTGCCGGCGCCGTCGTCGGCGGCGCGATTGCGCGGAGCGCCTATTATGGCAGCTATGGCGGTTATCCCGCCTACGGCTACAGCTACCCGCCCGCGTCCTATTACGGTTATGGCGGCGGCTATGGCTACGGCTATGGCGACGACAATTGCCTGCCCTCCGGCAGCTACTGGGCCTATTAGCGAAAACGCATTCGCCGTTCCGGAGGATGGCTTGCCGCGGGCCGCCATTTCCCGGACGAGCTAGTTCACCCTCGTGCCGACGGGCAACAGCACCTCATCCCTCGCCCGCCGGCGGGACAACATACAGGGTCAGCGCGAACACTGCATAGATGAAGATCATCAGCGCGCCGACGAACCATGCCGAGCGTCCGCTGGCCGTGATGAACGCCGACGTGACCGTGGCGATCATCACCATGGTGACGGCGCCCGGCCAGAACTGCAGGTTCATCGGCGTCGGCCCCACGACGTAGCTGAGCAGCACCAGCGCGGGGGCGACGAACAGCGCGATCTGCGAGGCGCTGCCGAGCGCGATGCTGACGACCATGTCGAGCCGGTCCTTGCGCGCCGCGCCGAACGCCACCGCAAATTCGGCGGCAGCGCCGACCAGCGAAACGATGATGAAGCCGACAAAGGCCGGGCTCATCCCGAAGGTTTCCGCCGCCTTCTGCACCGATTCCACGAAGATTTCGCTGACCAGCGCGACCAGCACCGTGACGACCAGCAGCGTGCCGACGGCGATGCCGATCGGCCAGTGCGCCTCCTTGTCGTCGCCATGATCGGCGCTTGCGAACAATTCCTTGTGCGTCCCGAGCGAGAACAACAGGCCGAGCGCGTAAGCGATGATCAGCAGGACTGAAATGCCGACGCTGAGCTTGTTCAAGATGCCTCCGCCCTGCGGCAGGTGCTCGAGATCGGCGACCGCCGAAGGCGCAAGCAGGGCGACGGTTGCCATCAGCAACAGGCCAGACGAGAGCCGCGCGCCGGCACGGTTGTACTCCTGCACGTGGTAGCGCAGGCCGCCGAGCAGCAGGCAGGCCCCTAACATGAACACCGCGTTGGTCACGATCGCGCCCGCAATCGAGGCCTTTACCAGCATGTACTGGCCTGCACGCAGCGCCGTGATGGCGATGATCAGCTCCGTCAGATTGCCGAGCGTTGCATTGAGCAGTCCGCCCACGGCATCGCCGGTCTTCGCGGCGACCGCTTCGGTGGCGTGGCTGAGCAGCGCCGCCAGCGGCACGATCGCAAGCACCGCCAGCACGAAGAGGAGCGTGTGGGGATGCGGGGCAGCCGCCTCGGCCAGCAGCACGATGGGCACGAAGACCAGCATCCAGAGCAAGGGCGTATTCCGGATTTCCCTGAGCAGGGTTTGCATGTCGGCCGCCCTTTCCATGGATGCGCTGATGGAAGGGTCTGGCGGGCCTGCGAGGCGAGTATTGATCTGCCTCAACGTGCGCCGGAGGAGACGCGCCGCCGTGCGGTCTGAGGCCCACATTGCGCGTGACGAGAACGCGCCATGGCCCAGTCCCCGATCGCCGCCAGCATCGCATCCTGCCAGTGTTTTGCCCGACGGGTCAACGCGATCGCAGCTGCGGATGTCGCCGCGACGCATCGCGAAAATCCCTTATCGATCAAGGGGTGTTCTACTGTGCATGGGGTTGTTTTTCGACTTTTTTTGTTTCGCCCAAAAAAGAGCCGGAAAGCACGCGCCGAAGCACCTCAAGCCCCCTGCAAGATCTCCGCAATCGCCGCCCCCGCCGCGATCGTGCCGAGCCTGCCGCCGACATCGCGCGTTGCCCTGCCCTCGCCGATCGCCTTTGCCACCGCCGTCTCGATCGCACGCGCGGCCTCCTCGTAGCGCACCGCGCCGCTCCTCTCGCCATGCCAGGCCAGCAGCAGCGCGGTCGACAGGATCAGCGAGACCGGATTGGCGACGTCCTGCCCGGCGATGTCAGGCGCCGAGCCGTGTGCCGCCTGCGCCATGGCATAGCGGTCGCCGACATTGAGCGAGCCGCCGAGGCCGAGACTGCCGGACAGCTCGGCCGTGAGATCGGACAGGATGTCGCCGAACATGTTGGTGGCGACGATGACGTCGAAGCGATCGGGGTTGCGCACGACATGCGCCATCATGGCGTCGACCAGGATGTCGTCGACTTCGAGGCCGGCATAGCCCTTCGCCGCCGCGCGACAGATGTCCAGGAACATCCCGTCGCCGATCTTGAGCACATTGGCCTTGTGCACGATCGTGAGGTGCCTGCGCCGCTTCATCGCGAGACGGCAGGCGGCGTGCGCGATGCGCTCGCAGCACGCCCGCGTGATCCGGCGCAGCGAGATCGCGACGTCAGGCGTGACCAGCATCTCGCCATTGCCCTGCTCCATGTTGCGATCGGCGTAGAAGCCTTCGGTGTTCTCGCGCACCACGACGAGGTCGAAATCGCCGAGGCGGCCTGGCCGCCCGGCATAGGTGCGCGCCGGCCTGACATTGGCGTAGAGGTCGAGGTTCTTGCGGAAGTGCCTGGACGGATTGATCTCGCCATGCGCCTCATCCTTGAAGTCGAAGGTCGCGGTCGGCCCCAGGATCAGGCCGTCGGCGCCGCGGACGATGTCGAGCAGCTCGGGCCGCACCGTCGTGCCGAACTGCTTCAGGCTCGCGTGCCCGACCGCGTGCTCCTCCAGCCGCAGATTGAGCTGGAAGCGCTCCGAGGCCGCGCGCAGCACACCCGATGTCGCGGTCGTGATCTCCGGTCCGATGCCGTCACCGGGCAGAACGATGAGTTGCATGACGTTTCCCCAAAATTGCAGCGCCGGCGCGATCATACGCCAGAGCCCGGCGGCATCGCCTCACCTTCGCGCATACACAGCATGCAAGCATATGCCTGTGGAAGCGGCCTTCGGCGTAGTACATGCCAAAAGTCCGCATAGCCACGCCGCCGGAGCAACGCGCTAACGCAATGACGATCACGTTACCTGCCGCCGCGCGCGAGCCCGACCATCCCATCGCCGACGGCTTGCCGGCCGCGCAGCGGCGCTGGGCGATCGCCGCCATCTTCACCGCTCTGGCGATGGCCTCGCTCGACACCGCGATCGCCAACATCGCGCTGCCCGCCATTGCCGCCGACCTGCATGTCAGTCCGGAGCAGTCGGTCTGGGTCGTCAACGTCTACCAGATCGCGCTGGTGGCAACGCTCTTGCCGCTCGGCGCGCTCGGCGAGATCGTCGGGCACCAGCGCATCTATCTCGGTGGCCTGATCCTGTTCACCATCGCCTCGCTGTTCTGCGCGGTCGCGTGGTCGCTGGACAGCCTGCTGGTCGCGCGCACGCTGCAAGGCCTGGGGGCCAGCGGCATCATGAGCGTCAACACGGCACTGGTGCGCTTCGTCTATCCCGGAAGGATGCTGGGCCGCGGCTTCGGCCACAACGCGCTGGTGGTCGCGACCGCCTTCACCTTCGGGCCGTCGATCGCCTCCGCGATCCTCGCGCTCGGCCCCTGGCCGTGGCTGTTTGCCGTCAACATTCCCTTCGGCCTCGTTGCGATTGGCATCGGCTTTGCGATGCTGCCGAAGACGCCGAGGGCCGATCACGGTTTTGATTTTCTCGGCGCGATCCTGGCGTCGGCCTGCCTTGGCCTGTTCATCACGGGCATCGGCAGCGCCGCGCACAATCTGTCGCCGGTTGTCGTGGGCATCGAGCTGGTCACCGCCATCGCCCTCGGCTTCATCCTGATGCGCCGCCACGCCGATCATCCCGCGCCGATGCTGCCGATCGATTTGTTCAGCCGGCCGATGTTCGCGCTGTCGGCGGCAACGGCGGTGTGCTCCTTCGCGGTGCAGGGCCTCGCCTTCGTCTCGCTGCCGTTCTATTTCGAGGACGTGCTGGGACGCTCGCAGGTCGAGACCGGCTTCTTCATGACACCGTGGCCGCTGGTGGTCGGCATCATGGCGCCGATCGCGGGGCGCCTGTCCGACCGGCATGCGGTCGGGCTGCTCGGCGGCATCGGCCTCGTGCTGCTCGGCCTCGGCATGGCGCTGCTCGCCATGCTGCCGGCCAACCCCGCCATCGCCGACATCATCTGGCGGATGGTGATCTGCGGCATGGGGTTCGGCTTCTTCCAGGCGCCGAACATGAAGGCGGTGATGTCGAGCGCGCCGCCGCATCGCAGCGGCAGCGCCTCCGGCATCGTCGCCACCGCGCGCCTGACCGGACAGACGACAGGGGCCGCGCTCGCGGCGCTCTGCTTCGCCATCGCCGGCCACGACGGCGCGACCGTCGCGCTGGCGCTCGGCGCGGGCTTTGCCGCGCTCGGCAGCGTGATGAGCTTCCTGCGGCTGGCGGTAAAGTAAGGCCCTCAGGCCAGGTGCCGCGCCACCGTCACGTCGACCGTTGCCGCCGGGATGACCGTCTCGTCGTCGAGCGCGGCGAGGCGCGTGTCGATGGCGGCGATGACCTTGCGCGAGAACGGCCCGAGATGCGCATAGGCCGCGATCATCTGCACCGCGATCCGCGCCGATGACGTGTCGCGCTTGGCGCAGTTCATGAAGGTCTGCCAGAGCGGCCCGCGCGCTTCGGGGATCGCCGTGACCACGCGGTGCACGGTCTCCATCGCGCCGAGCTTGGCACGGATATCGCCCTCCGCAAGCGCGTGGCGCTGCCGCGAACGGTCGAGCAGCGTCATCAAGCGGTCGATGCGTCCGGCATAGGCAGCCGGGCTGTAGATGCGCTCCAGCACCCGCTTGTAATCCATCAGGATGTCGCGCAGCGGGCGCACCGGATCGAAGTTGATCCCATCCGTGCACTGATCGGCGCCGATGGTCGGCGCCAGATCGTGGCCCGGGTGCAGCCGGCCTTCGCGCTCCAGGCGGCGCGTCAGCTGCGTGTTCGGCAAGGCATAGAGCAGGCCGACCATGCTGACGGGGATCGCCGCCTCCTCGATGAATTCGATCATGGCCTCCGCCATCGAGACCTTCTCATTGTCGAAGCCGACGATGAAGCCCGCGGTGACGAGAATGCCGGCGGCGTAGATCTTGTGGATGCTCTCGGCGATGTTGCGCCGCGTGTTCTGCTTCTTCCGCATCGCGACCAGCGTCGCCGGATCCGGACTTTCGATGCCGACGAAGATGCCGAAGAAATTGGCCGCCCCCATTTGCTCCAGCAGTTCCGGATCGTCGGCGAGGTTGATCGAGGCTTCGGTGGAGAATTCGAACGGATAGCCGTGGGCGCGCTGCCATTCGGCGAGCTGCGGGAGGAACAGCCGCAGCGACTTCTTGTTGCCGATGAAATTGTCGTCGACGAAGTCGAGATGGCCGCGGTAGCCCATCTGGTAGAGCGTCTCGAGCTCGACGAACATCTGCTCGGCCGTCTTGGTTCGCGGCACGCGACCGTAGAGCTCGATGATGTCGCAGAACTCGCAGGTGAACGGGCAGCCGCGCGAATACTGCACACCGATATAGAGATAATCTTCGAATTTGAGCAGGTCGAACCGCGGCACCGGCGTCCTGGTGACATCGGCCTGGAATTTCGGCGCAGTGAAGACGCCGGAGCGCGCACCGCCCTCCCAGGCCGCGATGAATTCGTCGATGACACTCTCGGCCTCGCCGAGCACCCGGAAGTCGGCCCTCTCATAGATGTGGGGGCTCGAGGTCGGATCGGGGCCGCCGACGACCACCGGCTTGCCCGCAGCGCGGCATAGCTCGATCAGGCGCAGCGTGTCGGCCTGCTGCGGCAGCATTCCGCCGGTGAAGACGACGTCGGCCCAGGCGAGATCCTCGTCACCCAGGGGCGACGTGTTGCAGTCGATGAGGCGCACCGTCCAGTCGGCAGGCAGCATCGCGGCAACGGTTATCAGGCCGAGGGGAGCTGCGGGTCGCTTCACGCCCATCAGCTTGCAGGATTCGCCAAAACTCCAGAACGACTCCGCGGTGAACAGCGGGTAGAGCATCAACACGTTGCAGGGGCTCGGCACGTCCATGGAACTCCTCTGGCTTCGACTCAGTGTACCAGAGCGACCTCGTCTTGCATCCCGGCAAAAGGGGACAAACTGTCGCCGCAATGCAGCGGTGATCGGGCCTGGAACCGGCGTTCACGGCCGGGCGTCGCCCCAAGCCGCGGATTGGCGCCTGGAACCCGGCCCGCGGCGAAGCGAGCAATCAGCAGCGTTCGCTCGCAAGCAGCTTCCGCCTGCTCGCCAGGACATCGCTGCACCAGGCGAAGAACGCGCCGAGAAACTCGCGGCCGGGCGCGTCAGTGCGGGCATGCTGCCCAACGTCTCGAAGCCCTTCTCCATCCGCGAGGCATTGCGCGCCAGCAGGGCGCGGATGTCGCTGCGGACCGGACTGGGATAGAGCTCGTCTTTTGCTGATGATCCGGATCGCATTCTCGTTTGCGACACCAAACGCCCTCAGCTTGTGACGGGCCATTTCATGAACGATCGCCTCCGCGGTCGCGAGCGGGCAATTGACTGCAACACCGAACACCCAACAATCTTCCCGGCGCCCCCCGATCTCTTTGACGGCCACCCCGCGGACTGTTGATTTGAACAGTTCCAATTTGCCGGACACATTGCGCCCCTGAGTCCAATCGGTGGATTGGACCAATCAGGGGACTGCGATGGCAAACCTTACAATCAACGGAAAATCCCTCACACTCGACGTCGAGCCGGATACGCCGCTGCTTTGGGCGATCCGCGAGAATGCCGGGCTGACCGGCACCAAATATGGCTGCGGCATTGCACAATGCGGCGCCTGCACGGTTCACATCGACGGCATCGCGACCCGCGCCTGCGGCGTTTCGGTCGCCGAGGCCGAAGGCAAGAAGATCACCACGATCGAGGGGCTGGCGTCCGGCAGCACGCTGCACAAGGTGCAGGAAGCCTGGATCGCCAAGGACGTTCCGCAATGCGGCTATTGCCAGAGTGGCATGATCATGGCGGTGGCAGCGCTGCTGAACGAGAAGCCGAAGCCGACCGACGCCGACATCGATGAGGCCATCACCAATATCTGCCGCTGCGGCACCTTCCAGCAGGTGCGCGAAGCGATCCACACGATCGCCAGCGCGTAAGGAACCGCCCCATGAACAAGCACGTCTCTCCCAAGATGAACCGCCGTGCCTTCGTCATCGGCACCGCCGCGGTCGGCGCAGGCCTCGCAATTGGCCTCGATATCCCCTTCGGCGGTCCCGCCGTGGTGCGCGCAGCCGACGGCTCGCCCGAAATCGGCGCCTGGGTCGTGGTCAGGCCCGACGACACCGTCGTGATCCGCATCGCCCGCTCCGAGATGGGCCAGGGCTCGCTCACCGGCCTCGCCCAACTCGTCGCCGAGGAACTCGAATGCGACTGGTCGAAGGTCTCGACCGAATATCCGACACCCGGCCAGAGCGTCGCCCGCAAGCGCGTCTGGGGCGATTTCTCGACCGGTGGCAGCCGCGGCATCCGCTCTTCGCAGGACTATGTCCGCAAGGGCGGCGCCACCGCGCGCGTGATGCTGATCCAGGCCGCCGCCGATTCGTGGAAAGTGCCGGCGTCGGAATGCACCGCCGCGAAGAGCGTCATCACCCATACGCCGTCGGGCAGGACCACAACCTACGGCAAGGTCGCCGAGGCTGCGGCCAAGCTGACGCCGCCGGCCGACGTCAAGCTGAAGGATCCGAAGGACTGGAAGCTGATCGGCAAGGGCGTGCTGCGCCTCGACACCGCCGACAAGACCACCGGCACGATGGTCTACGGCATCGACGTCAAGCTGCCGGGCATGCTGAACGCCGCGATCAAGGACTGCCCGGTGTTCGGCGGCAAGCTGAAGAGCTATGACGAGGCCAAGATCGCCGGCATGAAAGGCGTCAAGAAGGTCGTCAAGGTCGGCGATACCGCGGTCGCGGTCGTTGCCGACACCTGGTGGCACGCCAAGACCGCGCTGGAAGCGCTGCCGATCGTCTGGGACGAAGGCGACAACGCCAAGGTCTCCAGCGAGTCGATTGCGAAGTGGCTGGCGGAAGGCCTCGACAACGGGCAGCCGGCCTATGTCGGCAACAAGAACGGCGACGCCAAGGCGGCGATTGCCGGCGCCGTCAAGAAGGTCGAGGCCGTCTACAACTACCCTTACCAGAACCACGCCACGATGGAGCCGATGAACGCCACGGCGCTCTACACCGCGGACAAATGCGAGGTCTGGTGCGGCACGCAGAACGGCGAGGCAGCCTTCGCGGCGGTGCTGGAGGCCTCCGGCCTGCCGGCAGAGAAGTGCGACGTGCACAAGGTAATGCCTGGCGGCGGCTTCGGCCGGCGCGGCCAGACCGACTACGTCCGCCAGGCGGTCATGATCGCCAAGCAGATGCCGGGCACGCCGGTCAAGCTGTTGTGGTCGCGCGAAGAGGACATGGCGCACGGCAGGTATCACCCGATCACCCAGTGCAAGATGACCGGCGCGTTCGACGCCGACAACAACCTGGTCGCGCTGCACTACCGCCTGTCGGGACAGTCGATCCTGTTCTCGCTTCGCCCCGAAGCGCTCCAGAACGGAATGGACCCGGCCGCGTTCCAGGGTGTCGCCCAATCCGGCGAGGCCGCATTCGGCTATTCGGTGCCGAACCTGCTGATCGAGCATGCGATGCGCAATCCGCACGTTCCGCCCGGCTTCTGGCGCGGCGTCAACGTCAATCACAACGCGATCTACATGGAATGCTTCATGGACGAGCTGGCCCATGCCGCAGGCCAGGACCCGCTCGAGTTCCGCCGCAAGCTGATGGGCAATCACCCCAAGCATCTGGCGGTGCTCAATGCCGTGGCCGAGAAGATCGGCTGGACCACGCCGGCGCCGCAAGGCGTCTATCGCGGCATCGCGCAGGTGATGGGCTATGGCAGCTACGTCGCCGGCGCCGCCGAGATCTCGGTGACCGACGGCAACAAGATCAAGGTGCACCGCATCGTCGCCTCCACCGACCCCGGCTACGTCGTCAATCCGGCGCAGGTGGAACGGCAGATCGCGGGCTCCTTCGTCTATGGCCTGTCCGCGCTGTTCTACGGCGGCTGCACCGTCAAGGACGGCAAGATCGAGCAAACCAACTTCGACACCTACAACTCGATGCGCATCAACGAGATGCCGAAGGTGGAATCGGTGATGGTGCCGAGCGGCGGATTCTGGGGCGGTGTCGGTGAGCCGACCATCGGTGTTGCCGCACCGGCCGTGCTCAACGCGTACTTCGCCGCGACCGGCAAGCGCATCCGTTCCGTTCCGCTGCGCGACCAGAACATCACTTTCGCCTAGAGCATGATCCGGACCCGAAGGGCCGCGTTAGCGCAAAGAGCGAAGCGGTTTTCCGAGAAGATCACGCTCAAGCAACAACTCGCGGCGGCCACGACGGCCGCCGCGGCATTTTCCGGATGAGACCCATGAATGCGCCGGTGACACGGCGGAATACCGTCCTCGGCATCACCGCCGCGGCCACATCGTACGCAGTACCTTCAATCCTGCGCGCGCAATCGGCGGGCCGCGTCGTCGTGGTCGGCGGCGGCTTTGGCGGCGCGGCCTGTGCCCGCGCGCTCAAACGCGCCGACGCCAAATTGCAGGTGACGCTGATCGAGCCGAACAAGGTCTTCACATCCTGCCCGTTCAGCAACGAGGTGATCGCAGGCCTGCGCGAGATCGAGGCGCAGCAGCTCGGCTATGACAAGCTTGTCGCCGAAGGCATCACCGTCGTTGCCCAGGCGGCAACAACCGTCGATCCCGAAAGGCGCAGCGTCACGACGACCGACGGCGCCACGCTCACTTACGACCGCCTCGTGCTCTCGCCCGGCATCGACTTCCATGTCGAAGCCCTGCCCGGCTACGACGAGGCGGCGTCGGAAAAGATGCCGCACGCCTGGAAGGCCGGCGCACAGACGCTGCTGTTGCGCCGGCAGTTGGAGGCGATGGAAGACGGTGGCACGGTCGCCATCGCAATCCCGGCCAATCCATCGCGCTGTCCGCCGGCGCCTTACGAGCGCGCCAGCCTGATCGGGCATTACCTGAAGACGAAGAAGCCGCGCTCGAAGGTGCTGGTCCTCGATGCCAAGGACAATTTCTCGCAGCAGCGGCTGTTCGAGCGGGCCTGGAAGGAGCTCTATGGCGACATGATCGAACGCATCGCGCTGTCGCAGGGCGGCCGCGTGACCTCCGTTGACGCTTCGACGAAGACCATCATCACCGAGTTCGGCAACTACACCCCCGACGTCGCCAACGTCATCCCGCCGCAACGCGCCGGCCACCTCGCCCAGATTGCGGGCGCAGCGGATGCGACCGGCTGGTGCCCGATCGATCCTGTAACTTTCGAGTCGAAGCTCGTCCCGAACATCCACGTCATCGGCGATGCCTGCCTCGGCGGCGGCATTCCCAAATCGGCGTCGGCCGCAAGCGCGCAAGGCAAGGCCTGCGCCGCCGCGATCGTCAACCTGCTCGCAGGCCGCGCCCCGGAGACGCCGCGGCTCACCGGTGTCTGCTACACCACCGTCGCACCCGGTTACGGCTTTTCGCTCGCCGGCAACTACCAGCCCAGAGGCGATATCTTTGCCGAGGTCGAGGGCGGCGCGACCAGCCCGGTCGATGCCCCGCGCGAGCTGCGCGCCCGCGAGGCTGACGAGGCCGCGCGCTGGTTTCAAACCATCACGGCAGACACCTTTGGCTAGGGCAATGATGGGACGAGCCTGCCGCCACGAGCACGACGCGCTCCCTCCCCCGCGTGCGGGGGAGGGCTGGGGAGAGGGTGTCTCCGCCCGCGAGACCCCCCAAGAGGAAAGAGCCCTCACCCGCCGCTACGCGGCGACCTCTCCCGCAAGCGGGAGAGGTAAGAGGAGTTCGCGGCGGCCTCAGTCATTCAATCCAAGATCTGCGATTGCGGTATTCATCGTAGCGAGCCTTGCCTTGGCCTTGCCCACCCAAGCGGACGAGCTCGCGCCTTACACAATCGTCGGCGACGGCATTCCGGCTTCGCTCACCGCTACGCCCGGCGATGCCGCGCGCGGACGCGCGCTGGTGCTCGCGCGCACGACGACCTGCATCCTCTGCCATTCCGGCCCGTTTCCGGAAACGCGGTTCCAGGGCGACCTCGCGCCGGATCTCTCCGGCGCCGGGAACCGGTGGTCGGTGAGCCAGTTGCGGCTTCGTCTGGTCGATGCGTCGCGCTTCAACGCGGAGACCATCATGCCGTCCTATTATCGCAATGATGGCCTCGTCCGGGTCGGGCGCAATTTCGCCGGCAAACCGATATTGTCGGCCGCGGAGATCGAGGACATCGTCGCCTACCTTGCAACGCTTCGGGACTAGGACTGCTCATGCCAACCACGCGACGACAATTCCTGAGCCTTGCCGGAGGCATCACCGCCGCCGGAACGATCCCGATCGTCACGCTGCGGCCGCTGGAGGCGACGCCCGCGATGCTCAACACGGCGATCCGCAACGTCGTCGGTGAGGCCCCGATTCGCACCGGCAGGGTGAAGCTCGACATTCCGCCGCTGGTCGAGAACGGCAACACCGTGCCGATGACCGTGAGCGTCGCAAGCCCGATGACGCCTGATGACTACGTCAAGAGCATCCACGTCTTCAACGAGAAGAACCCGCAGCCGAACATCGGCAATTTCCATCTCGGCCCGTGGGCCGGCCGAGCCCAGGTTTCGACGCGGATCCGGCTCGCCGACACCCAGAAGGTGGTCGCGATCGCGCGTCTCTCCGATGACAGCTTCTGGCAGGTCGCCGCCGACATCGTCGTGACGCTGGCCGCCTGCACCGAGGAGCTGAACTGATGGCCGCGCTGATCAACGTTCCGGCAAAGGCCAAGCGCGGCGACGTCATCGAAATCCGCACGCTGACCTCGCACATCATGGAAACCGGCTTCCGCCACACCGCGGACGGCAAGCTGGTGCCGCGCGACATCATCACGAGCTTCGCCTGCCGCTACAACGGCACGGAGATCTTTCGCGCCGATCTGTTTCCGGCGATCGCCGCGAACCCCTACCTTTCGTTCTTCACGGTCGCGAAAGAGAGCGGCAAGTTCGAGTTCGAATGGACCGGCGACAACGGCTATTCGTCCACCGCCTCGGCATCGATCACGGTCGAATGAAATTTTGGCGCGCGATAGCGGTGGCGACATTGCTGGCCGCGGCTCCTGCCCTGCTTGCCGGCGAGATTGCGCCCGAGGCGCGCCGCTCCGGCTACGCTTTCATGGGGCCGGACACGCGCGCCATGCAGGATGACGACACCGCCAATCCGGGCATGCTGTTCGTGCTCGATGGCGAGGCGCTCTGGACGAAGAAGACCGGCAGCGCGGAGAAGGCCTGTGCGGATTGCCACGGCGATGCGCGGGGCAGCATGAAGGGCGTCGCGGCGCGCTATCCCGCTTTCGAGAAGGCGGTGGGCCGTCCCATCACACTCGATCAACGCATCAATCTCTGCCGCGCCAATCATCAGCAGGCAACGCCGCTCCCCTACGAGAGCCGCGACCTGCTGGCGCTGTCCGCCTTCGTCGCCCACCAGTCGCGCGGCGTCGCGATCACGGCCGGCGACGACCCGCAACTCAAGCAATTCGTCGAACAGGGCCGCGACCTCTTCATGCAGCGCGAGGGCCAGCTCAACCTCGCCTGCACCAATTGCCACGACGACAACTTTGACAGGCATCTGGCGGGCGCTCCGATCACGCAAGCGCAGCCGACCGGCTATCCGCTGTATCGGCTGGAATGGCAGACGCTGGGGTCGCTGGAGCGGCGTCTGCGCAGCTGCATGTCCGGCGTGCGCGCCCAGGCCTACGACTACGGCGCCCCAGAGCTCGTCGCGCTCGAGCTCTATTTGATGTCGCGGGCGCGCGGCCTGCCGATGGAAACACCGGCCGTGCGGCCCTGATTCCTTCGAATTAGGACTAGGCAGGCGTGGCACGGTCGCTAGTATCCCTCCCAAAGACGATGAGTCACAGGGAGGACTTTGAAGTGGTCGACTACAGAATCTCGCGCCGTACGCTCTTGACCGGCACGGCAGCGGCTGGCGCGCTCAGCCTGACCGGATTGCCGGCGCGCGCCGAGGTCAACTGGAAGAAATATGCCGGGACCAAGCTGGAGGTGATCCTCGCCAAGGGTCCGCGCGGCGACAACCTGCAAAAGAACATCAAGGAGTTCACCGAACTCACCGGCATCCAGGTCGAAGCCGAGCAGATCCCCGAGCAGCAGCAGCGCCAGAAGGTCGTGATCGAGTTCACCTCGGGCCGGCCCAGCTTCGACGTCGTCCATCTCAGCTATCACGTGCAGAAGCGGCAGTTCGAGAAGGCCGGCTGGCTCGCCGACATGACGCCTTTCATGAAGGACCCGTCACTGACCGCGCCCGATCTCGTCGAGAGCGATTTTTCCGCCGCGGGCCTGCAATATGCCAAGAACGACAAGGGGCAGATGCTGTCGCTGCCGTGGTCGGTGGACTATTTCATCCTCTACTACAACAAGGAGCTATTCCAGAAGAAGGGCGTGGCCGTCCCGAAGACCCTCGACGAGATGGTCGCTGCCGCCGAGAAGCTCACCGATCCCAAGGAAGGCACCTACGGCTTCGTCGGGCGGGGCTTGCGCAACGCCAACATGGCATTGTGGACCAACTTCTTCCTCAACTATGGCGGCGAATTCCTCGACGACAAGCGCAACATCCTGACCGACGGTCCGGAGGCGATCGCGGCAACGAAGCTCTACCAGACGCTGCTGACGAAGTCCGCCCCGCCCGGCGTCGCCGGCTTCAACTGGATGGAGTCGATGGCCTCGTTCACGCAAGGACGCTCGGCGATGTGGATCGACGGCGTCGGCTGGGCGCCGCCGCTGGAGGATCCGGCCGCCTCGCGCGTCGTCGGCAAGGTTGGCTACACTGTCGTGCCCGCCGGACCCAAGGGGCATTATTCGTCCACTTACGGCGACGGCATCGGCATTGCGGCGGCGAGCAAGAACAAGGAAGCCGCCTACCTGCTCTGCCAGTGGGTGGTCTCGAAGCAGCAGGGCGCGCGCCTGCTCCAGGCCGGCGGCGGCGTCCCGTTCCGCAGCTCGATCCTGAACGATCCCGAGATCCAGAAGGGCGTGAAGATGCCGCCGGAGTGGCTGCAATCGGTGATCGAGTCCGGCAAGATCAGCAAGCTCGGCCTGCCCGTGGTCGTCCCCGTCGCCGAATTCCGCGATATCGTCGGCGCGGCGCTCACCGCGACGCTGTCCGGGGCAGATCCCGCCGCCGAGCTGAAGAAGGCCAACGACCAGTTTCGGCCGATCCTGGAGCGTAGCGAAAAGGCGTGAGTGCGTTGACACAAGCTGATCCGGCCGCGGCACGGTCCGATGCCGCGCCGGAGAAAGAGTTGCGCCCGCCGTCCTACTGGCCGTTCGTGGTGCCGGCGCTGGTCGTCGTGCTCGCCATCATCATCTTCCCGTGGGTCTTCACCATCTGGATGAGCCTGAACGAGTGGAAGGTCGGCTCGCCGACCACCTTCGTCGGGCTCTCCAACTATCTGCGGCTGACCAGCGATCCGCGCTTCATCGAGGCGGTGGGCCACACCATGGTCTACACCGCGCTGTCGGTGCTGCTGCCGCTGGTGCTCGGCACCTTCGCAGCCGTGGTGTTCCACCAGAAATTCGCCGGCCGCGGCTTCCTGCGCGGCGTCTTCATCATGCCGATGATGGCGACGCCCGTCGCGATCGCGCTGGTCTGGACCATGATGTTCCACCCGCAGCTCGGCGTGCTGAACTACCTCTTGTCGCTGGTCGGGATACCGGCGCAGCTCTGGGTGTTTCATCCCGCGACCGTCATTCCCTCGCTGGTGCTGGTCGAGACCTGGCAATGGACGCCGCTCGTGATGCTGATCGTGCTCGGCGGCCTCGCCGCAATCCCGACCGAGCCATATGAGAGCGCGCAGATCGACGGCGCCAATCTCTGGCAGGTATTCCGCTTCATCACGCTGCCGCTGATCATGCCGTTTCTGTTCATCGCCGGCATGATCCGCATGATCGACGCGGTGAAGAGCTTCGACATCATCTTCGCGATCACGCAAGGCGGACCCGGCTCGGCGTCGGAGACGATCAACATCTACCTCTACAGCGTCGCCTTCACCTACTACGACCTCGGCTACGGCTCGGCGATCGCGGTGGTGTTCTTCCTGTTGATCGTCCTGCTTGCCGCGGTGATGCTGTATGCCCGCCAGCGCATGGTGTGGACCGAAATCGCGAGCGACGCATGACACCTCGTCAGATCATCGGCAAGATCGGCCTGTGGCTTTCGGTGTTCGTCATCGTGTCGCCGGCAATCCTGTTCTTCCTGTGGATGCTGTCGCTGTCGCTCAAATTCGAGATCGACAACGCCGCCTACCCGCCGGTGTTCTTCCCCGAGCATATCGCCTGGAAGAACTATGCCGACGTGCTGGCCTCCAACCGCTTCCTGACCTATTTCATCAACAGCCTGGTCGTCACCGGCAGTGCGACCGCGCTGGCGCTGATCGTCGGCGTCCCCGCCGGCTACGGCATCGCGCGCATGGCCGCGCACAAATCCGCGATCGTGATCCTGATCGCGCGCATCACGCCCGGCCTGTCCTACCTGATTCCGCTGTTCCTGCTATTCCAGTGGCTGGGATTGCTCGGCACGCTGGTGCCGCAGATCATCATCCACCTCGTCGTGACGGTGCCGATCGTGATCTGGATCATGATCGGCTATTTCGAGACCACGCCGCTCGAGCTGGAGGAAGCCGCCCTGATCGACGGCGCCACGCGCTGGCAGGTCTTTCGCCACGTCGCCCTGCCGATCGCCAAGCCGGGGATCGCGGTCGCCTTCATCCTCGCCGTCATCTTCTCCTGGAACAACTTCGTCTTCGGCATCGTGCTGGCCGGACGCGAGACACGCACCCTGCCCGTCGCAGTCTACAACATGATCTCGTTCGACCAGTTGAGCTGGGGGCCGCTCGCCGCCGCCGCGCTGATCGTCACCCTCCCGGTACTGCTGCTGACGGTGTTTGCGCAGCGGCAGATCGTGGCCGGGCTCACCGCGGGTGCAGTCAAGGGCGGGTGATCACCCGACGCCGCCCATCGTAAGACAACGATCGCGGTGGGCTCACCAGCCCACGCGCAGGCCCACGCGTCCGCCGGCGACCTTCTCGTCCGGCCCGTAGCCGATGCCGCCGTTGAACTGCATGTTCCGATTGAGGCGCAGCGCCGCATTGAACGCGAGACCGTTGGCCCGCTCGAAGGTCCCGTAGTTCATCGTCATGGCAAAGGTCTCGTCCGGCAGCAGCGTCGGCACACCGGCCATGGCAAAAGCCATGGCGACGCCGCTGGTCGCCTTGCTGGTCCGCGTGCTGAGGTCGTCGAGGCGGCCGTTGATACTGGCGAGCTGGGCATTGATGGCGCTGAGATCGCTCGTCGAGGCGATTCCGAGTGCACCGAGGCTGGTGGTCGCGAGATTGCCGGCGCCGTCGGACGTGACAAGCTGCGTCGCGCCGCTTTGCGCGGACTTGCTGGCCGACGAGGTGATGCCGGCCATGGTGTAGGTGTTGCCTGCCGTGCCGAACGCCTGCTGATTGGCGCGCGTCGCTGCGGCGCCGTTGCCGATCGCGGCGGAGTTGGCGAAGCCGGCGCTGGTGTTGTTGCCGACGGCGACGGCGTTGGCGCCTGCGACCGATACGGTGTTGCCGATCGCGATGCCGCCTGACCCGGCCACGGTCGCCGTGTTCGCCATCACCAGCGCATTGGGTGCGTTGACGGCGTTGCCGGTGCCGAACACCGAGGAGCCGGCCGCGCTCGCGGTGCCGGCCACGGTGTTATTGGAGCCGACCACGTTGACGACGTTGCCCCAGCCGGCCTGGCTGGCGCCGTTGATCGTGTTGTTGCCGCCCAGTGTGAAGCTGCGGTCGCCTCGGACGATCTGCACGGTGCCGAACGCACCGCTGTTGTCGCCGGAGATCGCGTTGCTCGCGCCGACCGCGGTGCTATTGGCGCCGTTCACGCCGATATTGTAACCGACGGCCGTGCCGTTGGTGCCGGCAGCATAGACGTTCGCGTTTGTACCCACTGCAAGCGCATTTTCGGCGTCCGCGCGACTGGAATTGCCCGCGGCCGTGCTGGCGTTGCCGCCTGCGACTGTCGCGTAGCCAAGAGCCGTGCTGCCGTCGCCACCCGCGCCTGCCCGATAGCCCACGGCCGTGGCGGTGTACCCGCTCGCGGAGCTTTGGTAGCCAAATGCCGAGCTCAGGGCGCCGGTGGCCGCGCTGGCGCTGCCAGCCGCTGTGCTAAAGAAGCCGCTTGCGATGCTTCGATAACCCAGCGCTGTGCTGAGGCCACCAGAGGCCAGACTGCCGGCGCCAAAGGCCGCGGCCTCGGGACCGGCAGAGCTCGATTCGCCGAATGCGGAGCCACCCGTGGTCGCGGATGAATTGGTGCCGCAAGCCACGCTTTCTATCGAGCTCGCGCTCGCACCGGCCGCACTGTTGCTGGCATTGACGCAAACGAACTGCGCCTGCGCCGACGACGCATCCAGCAGGACAGCCAAGGGGGCAAGCACCGCGGCGGTGCAAATTCCGAGCAAGGACTGCCTGCAGGCACGCCGCGGCGTCCCCCTCGCGACAACCCGATCCTCGTCCGGCCCCACCGCAACCGTCATCCCCCGCATGTCCATCACCTTACCTTCACGTCATTGCAAATTGTCCGGGCCGCGAAGCACGCACGTCTGGCCCGCGCGCAATAATATGAATATTCATGTCCGGAGACTGCGGTTCGACGGTGCGGAAACTTGCCTGATCGTCCCAATTTGCAGACCAACTGCCGAGGGAGCGGCCTGGCATGACGAAAATTCCGTATCTGCGCTTCGACACCGCGGAGCTGCCTGTCGCCGAGCGGCTCGACCGCTACCGCGCGATTCTCACGCACTACGACGTGTCGGTCCCCGCGGGCACGGACCGGGACGACTTCGAGGTCCTGGCCGAGGCCTGGCTGCTCGGTGGCCTGGTCGCCGCGTCCACCCGGATGGCGCCGGTGCGCTTCACCCGTTCCGCCGCACTGGCCAAGGCCGATGGCCGCAATTCATTCGCGCTGCTGCTGCTCAGGCGCGGCGCCTGGAGCGGCGAAGTCGACGGCGAACCGATCTCGGCCGGTCCCGGCCAGGTGCTGGTGCTCGATCTGACCCGGCCCTTCGACGGCATCGCCACCGCGACCGACACCATCAGCCTCGACGTCGAGCGCGATCCGATCGTCAGTGCCGCGCCCGATGGCCTCGACCTACATGGCCTCGTCCTTGACGGCGCCGCCGCCCGCGTTCTCGCCGATCATATGGCGCTGTTGCGGCGCAGGCTTCCGGCGATGGAGGAGAACGATGCGCTCGATGCGGTCCGGACGACGCTCGATCTGCTGCGCGGATGCTTCGGCGTGGCCGCCCGGCCGCGCGAGCAGGGGCTTGCCCGGCGTGACATCGCCATCCTTCACCGCGCCAGCCGCTTCATCGACCAGAATCTGGGCCGCAACGACCTGTCGGTGGCAACCATCTGCCGCGAGATCGGCGTGTCGCGCTCGGTGCTCTATCGCGTCTTCGCGCCGCTCGCGGGCGTCGCCGACTACATTCGCGGGCGGCGGCTCGAAGCGATCCATGTGCTGCTTGATGACGCCGATGAAGATCGCTGGAATGCCGAGATCGCCGCCGCGTTCGGCTTCGTGAGCCAGGCTCATTTCAGCCGCAGCTTCCGGCAGCACTTCGGCTACTCGCCGCGCATAGCGCGCGACACCCGCCTGCAGGACCTTGCAGCGGCGGTGGAAGCCGGCCCGGAGCTATTCCGCGAATGGATTGGCCGGCTCGGCTGAGTCGGCCCGGCGTAGAGGGCCAGAAAGAAAGCGGCCGGGCGACTCATCGTCGTCCGGCCGCGAGATAGCTTCGCTTCCCTACTCCGCCGGCGCGGCGTGCATCTCCGGATGCGCGGCATAGTGCTCGGTGGTGCCCAGCTTGCTTGCCGCGAACAGGCCGGCCGCCATCACCGCATAGGCGAACGCAACGGCGGGCGTGACGCCGAAGCCGCCGCCGATGCCGACGGCTTCGCCGTGCATGAAGCCGAAATAGGTGAGCACCGCGCCGACCAGCGCAAAGGCCGAGGCCTTCTCGAAGTCGCGCTCGATGATGAAGACACCGATCGCGCCCAGGATGAGGCCGCCGAGGATGGAGCCGCCGCCCATCACCTCCAGCCCGTGATAGAACACGCCCTGCTGCGGTAGCGCGGCGATCGCCGCGGCCTTGACCGCATCGGCCTTGTCGGCGGCGAGCCCGCCGACCGAGGTCGCCGCCATCATGGTCGAGCCCAGCATGGTGTCGATCTGGAGCTTGGCCCAGGCGGCGAGATGCGGCGTCAGTGCCAGCACGATCGCGGGCGCATGCTTGACCGGCGTGGTCTGGAACGCCTGCGCACCGATGAGCATGCCGATGTAAAGCAGGATCGGCGAGATCGCGACGACAGGCACGAGCGCCAGCAGCACCGAGATGATGCCGAACCAGGCCAGCACGACCACCATGATGCCGGTCGCAGCCGAGTAGCCGATGCGGCCGCCCATCGCCTTCCAGCCGGGATGACCGATATAGACGGCGTTGATGAAGGGATTGCCCATCAGGCAGCCGATCAGGCTGACGACGCCGTCGGCAGTGAGCACGCGCGTGGTCGGATATTCGTCGCCGGCGGCTTCCGCGCTCTCGACATTGTCCATGGCCTCGACGAGGTCATAGATACCGAACGGAATGGCGGTGACGAGGATGATGCCGAGGAATTCGAAGCCGGAGAAGACGTAGACCACCGCCGGGATCGGCACCGAGAAGCCGAAATTGGCGAACGCGGCGCCGACGCCCGCGATGCTCAATCCGCCGAGGCCAAGACCGAAGAGGTTCGAGCCCCAGGCGATGATCATGCCGGCCGCGATGGCGACGAGACCCGCCGGGATGCCGCGCCAGTATTTCACCCCGCCGAACCAGCTCACCAGAATGATGGCGAAGCAGACGAGACCGATCTGCGGCGTCATGTACATCTCGAGCGCCGGGCGCATCGAGATGAAGGTGACGGAGACGCCGGCGAGCGTGCCGAGCAGCGCCGCGCGCGGCGTGATTCTTCGAATGAACGGCGCGATGAAGCCGCCGATCATGAGAATAAAACTCTGGAAGAACACCCAGACGAGGCCGGCCGACCAGCCCTTGAGCGGATCGCCGGTCTTGATCGTGATCGGCAGCATGATCACGAAGGTGACGATGAACATGTGCGGCACGCTGACGCCCGAGGGCAGCGCGCAGACATCGGTGCGGCCGGTCCTCTGCGCGAGGCGGTAGGCGAGGTAGGCGTAATAGAATGTCGACAGGCACATCATCAGCCCGAGTGCGGGCAGGATGCGGCCGAACACGAGGCTATCGGGCATCTTCAGCACGAAGCGCAAGAGGCCCGTGAGAACCAGCATGTTGACGAGGATGTTGGTGCCGAAGCCGAAAAACGCGTTCCAGTCGCCCGATGTCCATAGCGCCGGCTTGAACCCGGACGTGTTCAGATCAGATTTGCCGGCCGTCCCCGTCATTGTGCTCATGGTGATGCCCCTAAGCTGATGTGGAAATCTTCATCGCCTCCAGTACTGCGGCTGAGTCCGCGACCCAGCCGAAGATGCCGCCCTGGGCCTTGATCATCTTCAGGCCCATCTCGTGAAACTCGGGAAAGTAGGATGCGCAGCCGTCCGAGATCACGACGCAGCGATAGCCGCGGTCATTGGCCTCGCGCACCGTGGTGTTGACGCACACTTCGGTGGTGACGCCGCACACCAGCAGATTTTCGATGCCGTATTTCTCCAGCACGTCGGTGAGCTCGGTGGCGTAGAACGCGCCCTTGCCCGGCTTGTCGATCACGACTTCGCTGTCGAGCGGATAGAGCTCGGGGATGATGTCATGGCCGGCCTCGCCGCGAATGAGAATGCGCCCCATCGGGCCGGGATCACCGATGCGAAGGCTCGGCGCGCCGCGCTCGATTTTCGCCGGCGGCGCGTCGGAGAGATCGGGCAGATGGCCCTCGCGCGTGTGGATCACCAGCATGCCGGTGTCGCGCGCCGCCTTCAGCATCGCGCCGATCGGCTTCACCGCACGCGCAAGCTGGCTGACGTCATTGCCGAGCGTCTCGCCGAAGCCGCCCGGCTCCATGAAATCGCGCTGCATGTCGATGATGAGAAGCGCGGTGGCGGGCCAGTCGAGCCTGATCGGCTCGGGCTCGGCGCTGATGACGCCCAGTGTCGGCTTGGTCGAGCTCAACATGAGTCAAGGCCCCCGCGAGAACTCTCTTTGCCAGCAGTTCTGCAAACGCCGTGCCATTGTGTACAATTGCGGTGGGACACAGGCCGCGAGAGAATTTGCTGCGCACTCAGAAGGTTACGTCAGCAGCTGACGGCTGCTTATTCCCTGTGCGACGGCTTTGCGACGTGCATTTGCTTAAAGGATGGGCGGGGAAGCGGCGTCATTCCGGGGCGCGACGAAGTCGCGAGCCCGGAATCCATCGGGCCGCAATACCCGAGGCGAAATGGATTCCGGGCTCGACGCTCCGCGTCGCCCCGGAATGACAAGGAGCGTGTGTGGTGACGCCCTGCCTCTACCGCCCCGCCCCATACAGTCGCCGATACTCTTCCTCATACGGCCCATACGAGTCCTTCAGCGTCGCCATGTTGAGCAGCATGGTGGCCACCATCGTGCCCGTCTTGTCGAACACGCGCGTCCTAGCCCAGGCGCTTTCGGTGCGGCGGCTGCCGGACAGCGCGACCACCTCGCGCTCGACTTCGTACTTTTCGTCGACGAAGAGCGGGCCCTTCACCAGCCTGATCTCCTGGTCGGCGAACAGACCGACCGCCGGGCCCTTGGCCGGCAACGGATCGTCCTTGGAGCGGTACTGGAACAGCACGCTCAGCATCTCCATCGGGATGATCGCCCTGCCCCACGGATTGTCTGAGCCCGAATAGTAAGGAGAGTTCTCGGTGATGACGGCGAGCTTCTGCCTGAGAGAGAACGGATAGAGGTCGCCCATGGTCTGGTCGAACGCCATCCGCACCGCTTGGCGCTTGCTGGTCTGCGCGACCGTCACTTCGCGCAGGATCACGGAATCGGCGAGCGGCTTGAGCTCGGTGAGGCGGGTCTCCAGCGCGGTCGCCGCGTGCGGTTCGCCGACCGAGGCCGTGCCGCGCAGCACTTCGGTGCCGTCGCGCTTGACCATCTGGATCTGGCACTGGCTCGCGCCCGGCAATGGCTTCGACAGAATCGCCTGTACCTCCTCGCCCTCGTAGCAGACGCTGCGGTAATGCGCGGAAAGACAACCACTCTCGAACCACGCCTGTCCCCACAACCGCGCGCCAAGCGGGGCGAACTGGCTGAAATGCGTCGGTCCTTCGATGGTGCCGCCCTTGAAGCCGAGCTTCTGCGCGGTGGCATCGTCATGGATCGAGGCGTGCGCATCGTAGACCTGCGCGTGAAGCATCTGGCGCGGCTGGCGCTACGGCCCGATCAAGGCCTCGGCCGTCTCGGTGATCTCGGTGTCGAATGCGTCTGCGGTCATGATGTTCTCCACAACAAGCCATGACTAGCAGGAGCGCCACGGATGCGGCCAGCGATATTGACTTCGCCGGCCCATGCTCTTGACTGCGATCTCCCGCTTCGCTTAGCCGCAAGCCTCCCGCGGCGCAAAATCCCCCGCCCGACCAGGATAACAAGGACTTCCGAAATGACGCTGATGCAGGTCGAGCTGGACGACAAATACCGGCTCGAATCGAAGCGGATCTTCCTGTCCGGCACGCAGGCCCTGGTTCGATTGCCCATGCTGCAGCGCGAACGCGACCGGCTTCAGGGCCTCAACACCGGCGGCTTCATCTCCGGCTACCGCGGTTCCCCGCTCGGCATGTACGACCACGCGCTGTGGCGGGCGAAGTCTTTCCTCCAGCAGCACGACATCGCCTTCGTGCCCGGCCTGAACGAGGACCTGGCTGCGACCGCGGTCTGGGGCAGCCAGCAGGTCGGGCTGTTTCCCGGCGCCAAGGTCGATGGCGTGTTCGGCATCTGGTACGGCAAGGGCCCCGGCGTCGACCGCTCGGTTGACGCGCTCAAGCACGCCAATGCGGCCGGCACCTCGCTCAATGGCGGCGTGCTGGCGCTGGCCGGCGACGACCATGGCTGCCAGTCCTCGACGCTCGCGCATCAGAGCGAGCAGGTGTTCGCGGCGGCGCTGATCCCCGTGATCAATCCGGCGACGCTGCAGGACTATCTCGATCTCGGTCTCTACGGTTTTGCGCTGTCGCGTTTCTCCGGCTGCTGGGTCGGCTTCAAGGCGATCAGCGAGACCGTCGAAAGCTCGGCGTCGATTGACAGCGACCCTGAACGTATCCAGATCAAGCTGCCCGATGATTTCGAGATGCCGCCCGGCGGCCTCAACATCCGCTGGCCCGATCCGCCGCTGGACGCCGAGAGGCGCCTGTTCGGCCCGAAGATGGCCGCCGTGCAGGCTTTTGCCCGCGCCAACCAGCTCGACCGCATCGTGCTCGATTCAAAGCCGGCCCGGCTCGGCATTGTCGCAACCGGCAAGGCCTATCTCGATCTGCGCCAAGCGCTCGCCGACTTAGGGATTACCGACAAGGACGCGCAGGATCTCGGCCTTCGCATCTACAAGGTCGCGCTGACCTGGCCGCTCGAGGAGAGCGGCGCCAGGCGTTTCGCCGAAGGACTTCAGGACGTACTCGTGGTCGAGGAGAAGCGTGGCTTCATCGAAGACCAGCTGATGCGCATCCTCTACAACATCGACGCGTCGAGGCGCCCGACCGTCACGGGCAAGCGCGACGAGCGCGGCGCGCCGCTGCTGCCGAGCGAGGGCGAGCTGACGCCGACCATCGTGGCTGGCGCGCTGGTGGCGCGGCTGCGCAAGCTCGGCCATCACAGCCCGGTGCTCGAGCAGCGCCTAGCGCGGCTCGAGGCCTTCGACAATCCCGTCACCACCAGCGCGCCGATCAAGCTCGCGCGCACGCCGTTCTTCTGCTCGGGCTGCCCGCACAATTCCTCGACGCGCGTACCGGAGGGCAGCCGCGCCATGGCCGGCATCGGCTGCCACGGCATGGCCCTGAGCATGCCGACCCGCCGCACCGATTTGATCTCGCACATGGGCGCCGAGGGCGTGAACTGGATCGGCCAGTCGCCCTTCACCACCGAGCAGCACATCTTCCAGAACCTCGGCGACGGCACCTACACCCATTCCGGGCTTCTCGCCCTTCGCGCCGCCTCCGCCGCCGGCATCAACATCACCTACAAGATCCTCTACAACGACGCCGTCGCGATGACCGGCGGTCAGCCCGCCGAGGGCGCCTTCAACGTCGCGCAGATCGCGCATCAGGTCTGGGCCGAAGGCGTCAAGCGGCTGGCGATCGTCTCGGATGATCCGGGCAAATACCCCGAAGGCAACTACTTCCCGCAAGGCGCGACCATCCATCACCGCCGCGAGCTTGATGCCGTGCAGCGCGAATTGCGCGACATCAAGGGCCTCACGGTCGTCATCTACGACCAGACCTGCGCGGCCGAAAAGCGCCGCCGCCGCAAGCGCGGGCTCTATCCCGATCCCGCCAAGCGCGCCTTCATCAACGAGCTCGTCTGCGAAGGCTGCGGCGACTGCTCGCAGGCCTCCAACTGCGTCTCGGTGCAGCCGCTGGAGACCGAGTTCGGCCGCAAGCGCCAGATCGACCAGTCGAACTGCAACAAGGACTTTTCCTGCGTCGAAGGTTTCTGCCCGAGCTTTGTCACCGTGCATGGCGGCACGCTCAAGCGCATCAAGACGTCGTCGGTGGACTCCGGCCAGCTGTTCGCCGATCTGCCGCTGCCGCCGGCGCGTGAGCTGGACGGCCCCTACAACATCCTCGTCACCGGCATCGGCGGCACCGGCGTCATCACCATCGGCGCGCTGCTCGGCATGGCCGCCCATGTCGACGGCCGCGGCTGCTCGGCGCTGGACTTCACCGGCCTGTCGCAGAAGAACGGCGCGGTGATGAGCCATGTCCGCATCGCGCCGAAGCCTGAGGATATCTCCGCCGTCCGCATCACCACCGGCGGCGCCGACGTCATCCTCGGCTGCGACATGATCGTCTCGGCAGGTCCCTCCGCGCTCAGCCGCGCCGAACGCGGGGTGACGAAGGCCTATATCAATGCCGATCTGCAGCCGACCGCGAGCTTCGTGCAAAACCCCGATCTCGATTTCGAGATGGGCACGATGCAGACCGTGTTGCGCGACGCCGTCGGCGACAAGAATCTCGACATCATCGACGCGACAGGCATTGCCGCAGCCTTGATGGGCGATTCCATCGCGACCAATCCCTTCATGCTCGGCTTCGCCTTCCAGAAGGGCGCGATTCCGCTGTCGCTGGAGGCCCTGCTCCGCGCCATCGAGATCAACGGCGCCGCAATCGAGATGAACAAGCTCGCCTTCACCTGGGGGCGCCTGGCCGCCCACGACATGTCGCGGGTGCGCAGCGTGCTCCAGTTCAAGAGCCGGGCGTCCGCGCCGACCAAATCGCTCGACGACATCATCGCAACGCGCGCGGAATTTTTGACCGGCTATCAGGACAAGGCGTATGCCGACCGCTACCTCGCAGCCGTCGCCAAGGTGCGCAAGGCGGAGAGCGCGGCCTCGCCCGCGTCCACGGAGCTGACCGAGGCCGTGGCCAAGAATCTGTTCAAGCTGATGTCCTACAAGGACGAGTACGAGGTCGCGCGGCTCTACACCGACGGCAGCTTTGCCAGGAAGGTCTCGGAGAAGTTCGACGGCGACTTTTCGCTGAAGTTCTACCTCGCCCCGCCGATCTTCGCGCAGCGCGACAAGACGACCGGGCATCTCCGGAAGAAGGAGTTCGGCGGCTGGATGATCCACACCTTCCGCGTGCTGGCCAAGCTGAAATTCCTGCGCGGTGGCGCGTTCGATCCGTTCGGCCGCACTGAGGAGCGCCGGACCGAGCGGAAGCTGATCGAGAATTATCTGACGATGATCGATCAGCGGATCGTTGGGCTGAAAGCGGCGCAGATCCCGCTGCTGGCAAGGCTTGCTCGCGTGCCCGAGACGATCCGCGGCTTCGGCCACGTCAAGGAAGGCAATATCAAGCAGGCGATGGCCGAGACGGCGCGGCTGGAAGCAGAGCTCGAGAACAGCCGGTTTGCAGCGGCGGCGGAGTAATGTTTCTCTCCCTCTCCCCGCAAGCGGGGAGAGGCGAAGAGGCCGCCGCCCAGATCACATCTGCTCTTTTGCCAACTCGCGCGTCACACCACCCTCCGCCAGATGCCGTCCCGCGATATACCCGAACGTCAGCGCCGGCCCGAGTGTGATCCCCGGGCCAGGGCAGTTGCCGTTCATGATCGAGCCCATGTCATTGCCGCAGGCGTAAAGGCCCGCAATCGGCGTGCCGTCGCCCCGCAGCACACGGGCCTGCGCATCGACCTTCATGCCGATCGCCGTGCCGAGATCGGCCGGATAGATCCGCAGCGCGAAGTACGGCGCGCGGAGGATCGGCGCGACGCAAGGGTTCGGCTTGTGGCTGATATCGCCGAGATGGCGCTGGTAAATCGTGCTGCCGCGGCCGAATTCGGGATCGCGTCCCTCCTTCGCGTCAATATTGTAGGCCGCGATCGTCGCTGTGAGCACAGACGGCTTGATGCCGATCTTCGCAGCGAGCTGCGTGATGTCGGGAGCTTCGACCAACTCGCCGCTCGCGACATAGCGCCGAAAGTTACGCGTGAACGGCTTGATGCGGCCGAGGCCATAGCTCCACAAAAACTGACGATCGCAGATCAGGTAGAACGGCCGATCGGGCTCGCCATGGCCGTCGCGCAGCATGGCGAGCACGAACTCGTGGTAGGACAGCGCCTCGTTGACGAAGCGCCGGCCCGCAGCGTTGACGGCGATCACGCCGGGCTTGGCGCGATCGGTCACCGTGTGCGGAAAGACGCCACGGCTGCCGTCGGCTCGACGAAACAGCGAGGCCGGCACCCAATAGGCCGGGCTCGTCGCCTCGGTATTGAGCGCAGCACCGGCCGTCGCCGCGAGCCGAAGCCCGTCGCCTGTGCCTGATGGACTGGTCGCCGAGACAAATCCTGCCGCAGGCGGGAAGAACCGCTTACGCAAAGCGGCATCGTGCGAAAAGCCGCCGGTCGCAAGCACCACGCCGCGGCGCGCCGCGATCGCGCGGTCGCGGGAGCCGTGACGGATCACCACCCCGCTGACGCGATCGCCCTGCATCGACAAATCCTCGACATCCGCGCTGAAGAGGATCTCGCCCTGCCGCGCCAGCAGCGAGGCGTAGAGCCGCGCGGCGAGCGCGTTGCCGAGATGCAGCGTGGTGCCGCGCGGGCTGCGCAGCCGCTGCATCATGTATTCCGAGACCAGCCGCGCCGCGCGCAGGGTCGAACGCAGCGATTTTCCGATCCGGCGCAGGTGCGGAATGTCGAGCCGATTGACCATCATTCCGCCAAACAGCGTGAACTCCGGCAGCGGCGGCCGCAATCGCGCGAAAGCCCGGCCCAGCCGCGTGCCGTCGAAAGCCACGGGCTCGAGCGCGCGCCCGCCTGATGTCGCGCCCAGCCGTTCGGGATAATAGTCCGGACAGGTCTTCACCGGCTGGAGCCGCACTTCCGTCTTGGCTTCGAGATAGGTGACGGCCTCAGGCCCGCGCGCGAGGAAGGCCGCGCGCAGGCCGGCATTGGCGGGCTCGGGGACCGTGCTCGACAGATACTGCACGGCATCGGCGACGCTGTCGGAAAGCCCCGCCGCCTTCATCTTGGGATTGGCTGGAATCCAGACCATGCCATCGGACCACGCGGTGGTGCCGCCGACGAACGCGGTCTTCTCGATCACCAGCACACTCAGGCCTTCGGCGGCGGCGACCGCCGCCACCGTCATGCCGCCGGCACCGGCGCCGACGACGATGACGTCGTAAGTCTCATGCGCCGGCATCATGCGGCAATTTTCCGGAGGCGAGGCATGACATCGTCATACCTCGCCCGCGGGCTCGCAGCTAGCGGGCGGGCTTGCGCTCGATCGGATCGATGTCGATCGCCCGCAGGCGGCCGAGCCGCAGCACGTCCATGGCGAGCCGCCGGCCGATCCGGTCGCGGTCGAGCACGCGGATCAGGTCGTCGACGCCGTTGATCTCGACGCCGTCGAGCCTGATCACGACATCGCCGGGCAACAGGCCCGCCTTCGCGGCCGGCCCGTCCGGCTCGATCTGCATCAGAAGCGCGCCCATCTTATTCTCGACGCCGGCCAGCACGGCGTGCCGCCGCGGAACCGGCGCGGTCTGCCCGGCGACGCCGATATAGGCGCGGCGGACATAGCCGTGGCGGATGATCTCCGCCAGCACGAATTGGGCGGTGTTGCTGGCGACCGCAAAGCAGATGCCTTGCGCGCCATTGATGATAGCGGTGTTGATGCCGATCACCTCGGCATTCGACGACACCAGCGGCCCGCCGGAATTGCCGGGATTGAGCGCGGCATCGGTCTGGATGACGTCCTCGATGGTGCGGCCGCTGACCGAACGGATCGAGCGTCCCAGCGCCGAGACCACGCCCGCGGTCACGGTCGATTCGAATCCGAGCGGATTGCCGATTGCGATCACGAGCTGGCCGCGCCGCAGGGTCTTGGAGTTGCCGAGCGCGGCATAGGGCAAGTGGCGCACGCCGTTGGCGCGCAGCAGCGCAAGATCGGTGTCGGGATCGGCGCCGAGCACCTGGGCGTCGCCGACATGGCCTTCCACATCCCGCAGCCGGATCTCCTTGGAGGCGCCGACCACATGGCTGTTGGTGAGCACGAGCCCATCCGGCGAGATCACGATGCCCGAGCCGAGCCCGCCGCGCTCGCGGCCGTTCGGCACCTTGGGCCCGGTCTCGACGCGCACGACGGCAGGGCCGACGCGGTCGGTGACGTCGATCACGGCATTGGAATAGGCATCCAGCAGCGCCCGGTCATCGACCGGCGCAGCCGCTGTCGTTCGCGATGACGAGGCGTCATCGGCGATGTCTGAGGTAAAATCCAGCATGGCAAGAGTCCTTGAGGCTCACACAGATGGTGGCCTGTTCCTGCCGGCGCAAGGGATCCGCCTGGAGCGCAAGGCTGGACTGCCCAGGCGGCTAGGGCGCCCGCCGCAGCGCGCCCCCTTTTGCCTTGACCGGGTCGAGCAGCGACCAGTCGCCATCCGGGAGCACATAGCCCTTCGGGAACGGCGCGCGCAGCTCCAGCCCGAGCGAGCGCAGCACGCGGTCGTCGCGGTAGTAGCACTGGAGAACCACGCGAACGAGGGTTGCGGCAGCCGCGCCGCCGGAGCTGCGGAACTGCTGCGCGACGCCATCGCGCGCGGCGGGTTCGAGGTCCGCCAGCAGCATGCCGGCGAGCCGCGCCAGATGATCGAGCGCAGCCGCGACCGGCCTCGTGTCGCGGCCGAGGGTCGCAAGAATGTCGGCCTGGATGATCTCGTCATCGGCACCGGGAACCCGGTATTCCTCGCTCGGTGGAATGATCATCGCGGCGATGGCGCGCAAATCCTGGCGCTGCCGCGGCGTGAGGGTGATCTGTTCGGTCATGAAAATCCTCAATCGAACAAATTGGCGAGACGCTGCTTCATCTGGTCGGCGATGTAGAGCGCGAGGGCCTGGATGGTCGAGGTCGGGTTGACCCCGCCCGAGGTGACGAAGATGCTGCCGTCGACGATGAAGAGGTTCTTCACGTCGTGCGAGCGGCCCCACTCGTTGACGACGGAGCGTTCGGGATCGGTGCCCATCCGCGCCGTGCCGAGCAGATGCCAGCCGCCCCAGGGGATCGGCGAGTTGACGCAGATGTCGGTCGCACCGGCGGTCTCGAGCACCTCGCGGCCGCGCGCCAGCGCGTGCTCCATCATCTTCCGGCTGTTCTCGCTGATCGTATAGTCGATCTTCGGCGCGGGAATGCCGTGGCTGTCCTTCAGGACAGGATCGAGCGTGACGCAATTGTGCTCTTCCGGCAGGTCCTCGCAGATCGCGGAGAAACCCAGCCGATGGCCGTTGAGCTTGCGGAACACACGGTGATGATCGGCGCCCCAGGGCAGGATGCCCTTCTGCTCGCTGACGACGGCCTCGAACACCGGCCCTGCCCCGCGCACGAACTGGACGCCGTAGCCGCGCACGAAGCCGCGCGACAGATCGGTGTCATACCACTCCTTGCTCCACAGGCAGGTCGGGGGCGCGCGGTTGCTATCGGTCGGCTCCTTCACATAGCCGTAGATCTGCGCATAGGGATGGAACATCAGGTTCTTGCCGACGAGGCCCGACGAATTGGCAAGCCCATTCGGAAAGCGCCCCGACGCGGAGTTCAAGAGCAGCCGCGGCGTGCCGACGCCGTTGCAGGCGATGATGACGACATGCGCCGGCTGGAACTGCTCGACGCCGTCCTTGTCGTAATAGACCACGCCCGAGGCCATGCCGTTCTCGTCGGTGGTGATCTCGCGCACCCGGCAATGGGTGCGCAGCTCGACGCCGGCGCGGACCGCATGCGGCCAATAGGTGATGTCGGTCGAGGATTTGGCGCCTTGCGCGCAGGCCGGCGTGCAATGGCCGAGATTGATGCAGCGAGCCCGGCCCTCATAATCCATGGTCGCGACCGTGGTGTCCGACGGCCACCAGTGCCAACCGAGCTTGTTCATGGCCTTGCCGATGATCGCACCGGACAATCCCATCGGCTGCTGCGGCATCGGCGGATGCGTCAGCGGCGAGAGCGGATCGCCCGACAGGCCGGATGTGCCCATCATCCGGTCGTTCTCCTCGAAGAACGGGGTCAGCGCGTCGTAGTCGATCGGCCAGTCGTCGGCGACGCCGTCGAGCGTTTTCACCTTGAAATCGGAAGGATGCAGCCGCGGCCAGTGCGCGGTGTACATCACCGTCGAGCCGCCGACCGCATTGTAGTTGACGACCTTGATCGGCGAATTGTCGTCGTTGATCGGATAGTCCTCGGGCCGGCCGCGGACGTTCGGGCTCGACGACCACTCGCCGTAGAACTTGGCTTCCCAGTCCCGGCCCGTGCTGGGATATTCCGCCGGGTTCATCCAGCCGCCCTGCTCCAGGCAGAGAATGTGCATCTTGGTCTCGGCCAGCGACCACGCCACCGCCGCGCCTGAAGCGCCGGCGCCGATGATCAGGACGTCCACGGGGTCTTTCATCGCGATCTTTTTCCTCCCCCTCGCCGCTTCCCGGGCGATTCGGCCTCCGCAGTCCGCGAGGCCGGCACGAACGATAGGGTCAGAGCGAGGACTGAGTAAAGCCGCGGGGCCGGAATGTCGCACTTCGCAGGGCGCAGACCATTGGTATCGCCACATCCGGATGCTAGGAACGAGGCGAGCAATCGATAGCGAGACCGTATGTCCTTTGAGAATTCATTTGCCGCCGCCCGCGCTTTCGCGCTTGTTTTGTTACTTGCTCTGCCCGGATTTCTGGCCTCCTCAGCGCCCGGGTTCGCACTGACCGCGACGGCGACCGTCCGGGACGCCAATTCCATCCAGCTTGGCGACGTCACCTACCGGCTCGACGGCGTCGACGCGCCCGAGCTCGACCAGGTCTGCATCGACGATCACGCCGATCCCTGGACCTGTGGCATCGAGGCCCGCGACCAGCTGGGCAAGCTGATCGGCAAACGGGCGGTGCGCTGTGACGATGTCGGGCCGGAAAAGAGCTTTGGCAAACGCCACCGCGCCATCTGTACGGCCGAGGGCGACAAGGCCAGCCTGAACGAGCAACTGGTCAAGCTCGGCTTCGCCATCGCGCGCGAGCCGATCAAGGCCAACGTCAAGCCGGCGGCAGCGGAAGCCAAGACGGCCTCGTCCGGAATCTGGAAGGGCTGCTTTGTTGCACCGCAAGAATTCCGGACCGGCAAGAAGGACGGCGCGCTCCTGGGCGCCGCCTGCCGGCCCGACCGCGACAAGGAAATCCGCGCCGTGCTGTTTCCGGACGAGCTGACGATGCCGCCGAGTTGCAGCATCAAGGGCAAGCTCGCGGTGCGCGCCCGCGTCACCGGCAATATCGGCATCTATCATCTGCGGGGCTGCCCGAGCTATCCGGCAACCACCAAGCCGGACCGCTGGTTCTGCTCGGAGGACGACGCCCAGGCCGCCGGCTTCCGCAGGGCCTATAATTGCCGCCGGCCAAAGTGAACAAGCCGTTCACGCCGCCGTGAGCGGTAGCCGGAGACAGTATTGATCCGGAATTGAACTCCGTCGGGAGTTGCTTAGCTTATAAGCCTACGCAAGCGCTTGCGCGTGCGTTTCCTTGGCAGCAATCCGGTTCGGATTGCTTTGCTCGGGCGTTTCCTCCCTAGACTTGGGCCGCTTGTCACAAACAAGCGGCTCTTCTTTTTTGTGCCCCCTAGTTCCGCATCCGCATGATCTGGTCCATCGGCGGCATGTTCCCGTTGAGGTGCGACATGATCCAGACCGTGCCGCCCACGACCAGGAAGACGACGAGCAGTCCGAAGGCCAGCGCCAGCACGTTGTTGGTGTTGTCAGGGCCCGTGGTGATGTGCAGGAAGAACACCAGGTGCACGCCCATCTGCGCGATCGCCAGCACGATCAGCGCGACCGGGATCGAAGGCTGCCAGACCAGATCGGTGCCGGCGATGAAGAACGACGTCGCCGTGAGCAACAACGCCAGCACAAGACCGACGACGTAACCCAGGATCCGCTCACCGACACTATGCTGCTCTTCCTCGCCCGGCGCGAGATCGTGCCCGGTCGGAATATGGGTCTGATCGCTCATGCGGCCCCCCCAAGCAGGTAGACGACGGAGAACACCCCGACCCAGATGATATCGAGCGCGTGCCAGAACAGCGCAAAGCACATCATCCGCCGCAACACGTCGGCGCGAAAGCCTTTTGCAAAGACCTGGGCCATCATGGTGAGGAGCCAGAGCACGCCGGCGGAGACGTGCAGGCCATGGCAGCCGACCAGCGAGAAGAACGAGGTCAGGAAGGCGCTGCGCGAGGGGCCGTAGCCGCGCGCGACGAGATCGGCAAACTCGCGGAACTCGATGGTCAGGAAGATCAGGCCAAGCACGCAGGTCACGGCCATGCCGAGATAGAACCAGAACCGGTTGCGCACGTCGGCGGCGATGCTGGCCATGCCGCAGGTGAAGCTCGACAGCAGCAGGCAGACCGTCTCGATCGCGACGTTCCGCTGCTCGAAGATTTCCGAGCCCTTGGGGCCGTCTGCGGTCTGGCCAGACAACACCGCATAGGCCGCAAAGAAGCAGGAGAACATCACGATGTCGGAGAGCAGGAATACCCAGAAGCCGTAGGCGGTCACGATCCGCTTCGACGCCGGCCCGGGATGCTCGACCACGAGCCCGATATGATGGGGATCGGCATGCGCACGGCCGACGGTCGCGGTCATCGACATCAGACCACCCCCGCCATGCTGACGAGGCTGCGACGTTCCTCGAGATTGATGCGATCGATGCGGGCGACCTCGTCGGCCGGAATGACGTATTCGTCATGGTCGCGCCAGGCGAACACGACGAAGGTCGCGAACGCGCCGATGCCGCCCAGGATCACCATCCACCAGATGTGCCAGATCAGCGCAAAGCCCATGATGGTGGCGAAGAACGCGCAGATGAAGCCGGTCGGGGAATTCCGCGGCATTTCGATGTCGTGATATTCGGGCGCATCGTGCTCGAACGATTGCTGCCGGGCATGGGTCTTCATGTCCCAATAGGCATCCTCGCCGCGCACATCGGGACTGAAAGCGAAGTTGAAGACCGGCGGCGGCGAGGAGGTCGCCCATTCCAGCGAACGCCCGTCCCAGGGATCGCCGGTGCGGTCGCGCAGGGCCTCGCGATTCCTGATGCTGACGACGAGCTGCATGATCTGGCAGATCACACCGATCGTCAGCACGGCCATGCCGGCCGCCGCAACCAGCATCCAGGGCCGCCACGCCGCGACGTCGTAATGCTGCAACCGCCTGGTCATGCCGAGCATGCCGGCGATATAGAGCGGCATGAAGGTGACATAGAAACCGAGGAAGGTGAACCAGAACGCGAGCTTGCCCCAGCGCTCGTCGAGGCGGAAGCCGAACGCCTTCGGAAACCAGTATTCGAAGCCGGCGAACGCGCCGAACAGCACGCCTCCGATGATGACGTTGTGGAAGTGCGCCACCAGGAACATGCTGTTGTGGAGCATGAAGTCGGCCGGCGGCACCGCGACCAGCACGCCGGTCAGGCCGCCGATGATGAAGGTGACCATGAAGCCGACTGCCCACAGCATCGGGGTCGCGAAGCGAATACGGCCGCCATACATCGTGAACAGCCAGTTGTAGATCTTCACCCCCGTCGGCACCGCGATGATCATGCTGGCGATGCCGAAGATGGCGTTGACGTCGGGTCCCGCCCCCATCGTGAAGAAGTGGTGCAGCCAGACCATGAAGGAGATCACGCAGATCGCCATAGTGGCGAGCACCATCGAGCGATAGCCGAACAGCGCCTTGCCGGAGAAGGTCGACACCACCTCGGAGAAGATACCGAAGGCCGGCAGCACCAGGATGTAGACCTCCGGATGCCCCCAGGCCCAGATCAAATTCATGAACATCATGACATTGCCGCCGGCTTCGTTGGTGAAGAAGTGGAAGCCCAGGTAACGGTCGAGCAGCAGCATCGCGAGCGTGGCGGTGAGAATCGGAAACGCCGCGACGATCAGGAGATTGGAGGCCAGCGTGGTCCAGCAGAACATCGGCATGCGCAGATAGTTCATGCCCTTGGTACGCAGCTTCAGCACGGTGGTGACGAGATTGATGCCGGCGACCAGCGTGCCGACGCCGGAGATCTGGAGCGACCAGGCGTAGTAATCCACGCCGACGCCCGGCGAATAGGACAGCCCCGACAGCGGCGGGAAGGCGAGCCAGCCGGTACGGGCGAACTCGCCGATCACGAGCGAGAGATTGACCAGCAGCGCGCCGGTCGCGGTCAGCCAGAACCCGACCGAATTGAGCGTCGGAAATGCGACGTCGCGGACGCCGAGTTGGAGCGGCACGACGAGGTTCATCAGCCCGATCACGAACGGCATCGCCACGAAGAAGATCATGATGGTGCCGTGCGCCGAGAAGATCTGGTTGTAATGCTCCGGCGGCAGATAGCCCTGCGACTGGTAGGCCACGGCCTGCTGGATCCGCATCATGATCGCGTCGCTGCCGCCGCGCAGCAGCATGATCGAAGCCAGCAGGATGTACATGACGCCGATCCGCTTGTGGTCGACGCTGGTGATCCACTCGTGCCAGAGATACGGCAGATGCCCCTTCACCACGACCCAGACCAGCACCGCGAGGATCGCGACCAGCACCACCGCGCCCGCGATCAGCGGAATGGGTTGATCAAATGGAATGGCCGACCAATCGAGCTTACCGAGCATCGTGGCCTCCACTGTGCGGCCGGCCCGCATCGGATAGCAGTTCCGGACCAGGCCCCGGCGGAATGTGCTGGGTCGCGATCAGGTCGAACAGGCGGGGATCTTCCAGGCGATAGGTCGGCCTGCCCCTCTCGATGCCCTGCTGCATCAGCTTCTTGTAGCTCTCCTCGTTCAGCACGGCATCGGACTTCGCCGTGCTCGCGACCCAATCCGGAAAGGCGAGCGGCGAGATCACGTTGACGTCGAACATCATGTCGGGAAAGCCGTCGCCGGAGAAATGCGCCGACAGTCCCTGAAGCTTGCCCTCGTTGTCGGCGCGCAGGTTCAGCTTCGTCACCATGCCGTTCATGGTGTAGATCATGCTGCCGAGCTGCGGGATGAAGAACACGTTCATCACACTCGACGAGGTGAGCTGAAAATTCAGCTCGGCGCCGGCCGGCACCGTCAGCGTGTTGACGGTGGCGATGCGCTGGTCGGGATAGATGAACAGCCATTTCCAGTCGAGCGAGACGGCCTGAATGCGCACCGGACTGCCGGTGCCCGGCACGGGCGCCGCGGGATCGAGTCGATGCGAGCCGATCCAGGCCACGCCGCCGAGCAGGATCACGGTGAGCGCCGGGATCGCCCACACCACCATCTCGACGCGCCCGGAATAGACGAAGTCCGGCTGGAAGCGCGCTTTGGTATTGGACGCGCGAAACCAGAACGCAAACGCCAGGATCACGATGATGGTCGGCACCACGATCGTAAGCATGATGAACACGGAATCGACCAGGATGGTGCTGTTGGCGGCAGCCACCGGCCCTTGTGGATCGAGCAGATTCATCGGCAAGCCACTGGCGATTGGGAAGCCCCGGGGGCAAGCCTAACGTGAAAAACGCCCCCGCCGCAAACGCAGTTGTGTGAAGATGGTTCCGCGCCGCGCCTGCTCAACCGCGGAGCGTCTCGCGCGGCGGCATGCAATTCCATGCGATGTCAATGACATCTACGCGGGACGGCCGGCCTTCTCACCTCCGCACTCCATTGCTAGTTTGCACGAAAATATCGGGATGAAACGGGATGCAGGGCCCTGAGGACGATGCCGGCCTCGCCGGCAAGGTGGCGCTCATCAGCGGCAGCGGCGCCGCGGGCGACGGCATCGGCAACGGCCGCGCTGCAGCAATTGTGCTGGCCCACGCCGGCGCCAAGGTGCAGGTGATCGATGGCGGCGTGACGCTGCAGGCCCCCGAACGCGAGTCGCAAGAACACTGACAGAAGGAATTCTGAGGATGGCCCGCTTGCCCTATCTCGAGGCCGACCAGGTCGCGCCTGAATATCGCGACATGCTCAAGCGCAACACCAATCTGCACAAGCTGCTGGTCAACTCGCCGGAGATGGCGCGCGCCTTCAACGGCATCGGCGGCTACATCCGCTTCAAGAGCAAGCTCGACCCGCGCCTGCGGGAGCTTGCGATCCTCCAGGTCGGCTGGATGGAGAAATCGGAATACGAGTTCACCCATCACGTGAAGATCGGCAAGGAGTTCGGCGTCACCGACGAGGACATCGCAGGCCTGATGGCGGAGACCGAGGGCAAGCCCTCGAAGCTCGAGCCGCTGGCCAGGGCGGTCCTGAAAGGCGCCCGCGAGATGGTACGCGAGCTCGCGATGTCGGACACGACCTTTGCCGAGATCAAGCAGCATGTTTCCGACGAGCACATGGTCGATCTCGTCCTCACCATTGCCTTCTATTGCGGCGTCGTGCGCGTGCTCGCGACCATGAAGATCGACAACGAGCCCACTTACAAAGAGGTACTCCAGCAGTACCCGATCCCCGGAGTGAACTGACATGCGCTTGAAGGACAAGGTTGCAATCGTCGTCGGCGCCGGCCAGAGCCCCGGCGAAGGCATGGGCAACGGCCGCGCCACCGCGCTGACCTTCGCGCGCGAGGGCGCCAAGGTATTGTGCGTCGATCATCATCTGGAATCGGCGCAGGAAACCGTCGCGATGATCGCCGTGACGAACGGCATCGCCGCAGCCTTCAAGGCCGACGTGACCAAAACCGCCGACATCAAGGCGATGGTCAAGGAGGCGCAGTCGCGCTGGGGCCGGATCGACGTGCTGCACAACAATGTCGGCGTCAGCCTGTCCGGCGGCGATGCCGAATTGCTAGAGATCACCGAAGAGGCGTTCGACCGCGTCGTCGCCATCAATCTGAAGAGCTGCATTCTCGCTGCGAAAGAAGTGATCCCGATTATGCGCGCGCAGAACAGCGGCGCGATCATCAACATCTCCTCGATGGCGGCGATCACCACCTACCCTTACGTCGCCTACAAGGCGACGAAGTCGGCGATGATCGCCTTTACCGAACAGCTCGCCTACCAGAACGCCGAATACGGCATCCGCGCCAACGTCATCCTGCCCGGCCTGATGAACACGCCGATGGCCGTCGATACCCGCGCCCGCGAATGGCACAAGACCCGCGCCGAAGTCGAAGCCGAGCGCGACAGCAAGGTGCCGCTGCGCAGGAAGATGGGCACGGGGTGGGACGTCGCGAACGCCGCGCTGTTCCTGGCGTCGGACGAAGCGAACTTCATCACCGGCGTGACGCTGCCGGTGGATGGCGGAGCGAGTGTGAGACGGGGGTAGGTCTTTCTTCCCCCTTTCCGTTCTTACCGGGAGAGAGTCGGGGTGAGGGGCCACCTCCGCGAAAACGGTGAGAGTTGGACTCGCGGAGAGCCTCACCCGCCGCGCTGCGCGCGTCGGCCTCTCCCCGCACGCGGGGAGAGGCGAAGAGAGCTCGCTCCGCGTCAATGCGTCACCCGCCAGATCGTGCCGTTGCCATCCTCCGACACCAGCAGCGATCCATCCTTCGCCACTGCTACTCCCACCGGCCTTCCCCACACCTCCATGTCGCTCACGACAAAGCCCGTGACGAAATCCTCGTACTCGCCGGTCGGCTTGCCGTCCTTGATCCGGATGCGGATCACCTTGTAGCCGGTGCGCTTCGAGCGGTTCCAGGAGCCGTGCTCGGCGGCGAAGGCATCGCCCTGGTAGTCGGACGGAAACTGCGTGCCCTCATAGAAGGTCATGCCGAGCGATGCCGAATGCGGCTGTATCAGCACGTCGGGGATCGTCACCCTGTCCTTGAGGTCCGGTCGCGCACCGGCATGACGCGGGTCTTCGTTGCCGCCGATATAGAACCACGGCCAGCCGTAGAAGGCGCCCTCCTTCACGCTGGTTACGTAGTCGGGCACGAGGTCGTCACCGAGGCCGTCGCGTTCGTTAGTCGAGCACCACGGCAGGCCAGTCTGCGACTGGATCGCGAGGCCGACGCAATTGCGGATGCCGGTGGCGTAGATCTTCCGCTCCTTGCCGTCGGGAGTGAACGCCAGCACGGTGGCGCGTTCGGTCTCGCTGGCCCAGGCCGCGCCGAGCGGCTGCGTTTTCGACCACGCATCCATCCCGCCCGGCGGCGTGCCCATGCCCTCCGCGACATTGCTGAGCGAGCCGACCGAGACCAGCATGCGCTTGTTGTCGGGCGTGAAGACGATGTCGCGGGTCGAATGGCCGCCGTCATGCGGCAGGCTCGCAACGATCTTCTCCGCCTTGCTGCGCGCCTTGAGGTCGCCGGCCCGATAGGGAAAGCGGACGACGCTGTCGGTATTGGCGATGTAGACCCATTGCGGATTGTCGCCGTTCGGAAAGAAGGCAATGCCGAATGGCTGCCGCAGACCGCTGGCAAAGACTTCGTTGGCCGCGACCTTGCCGCCCTCTCCTGCACGAAGCACGCGGATGGTGCCCGCCCGCGTCTCCGCGACGAAGACATCGCCGTTCGGCGCGACGCGTACGATGCGCGGCGCGCGCAAGCCTTCGGCGAACAGCTCGATCTTGAAACCCGGAGGCACCTGCGGCGAGGCATCCGACGGCCGCGACACCACGCGCGCGAAGCTCGCAACCGACCGCGTGGCACCAGGCTTGACCAGATCCTGCGGCCGGATCAACCTGACCGTGCCGGGCCTGTCGGACTGCCAGTCGCCATAGGCGTCCCTGCCCTGCATCACCGGCTCGGCCTGCGCAGATGTCGCGGCCGCGACCAGCAATCCCGCGGCCATCGCTGCGGACCATATCCTGTTTTTCACGTCGTCTTCCTCCCGGCGCGCATGTCTCAAGCGTCAACGCCGATCGATCCGGCGGGAAAAACGCCTGCCGCATCCCACATCAGCTCATGCCCGCACGATGTGCATCAGCCGCGGCCCATCGTACTGGAAAACATCACGGATAGGTGCAACACATTGCAAGGGAGCGGCCGCCGGTTGCGGCCATGAAAGCTGCGGCGTCCATGTCGCACCTGATGGGGTGATCATGTGGGGATCCATCATATCGGAATGGGCGAGCCTGCTGCTCCGCTGGCTGCACGTGGTGGCGGCGATCGCCTGGATCGGCAGTTCCTTCTATTTCATCGCCCTCGACCTCAGCCTCAAGCCCAAGAGCGATCTGCCCGGCGATCTGCCTGATGGCGTGCAGGGCGAAGCCTGGCAGGTCCATGGCGGCGGCTTCTACCGGATCATGAAATACCTGGTCGCGCCCACCCAGATGCCGGACGATCTGACCTGGTTCAAATGGGAGGCCTACACCACGTGGCTGTCCGGCTTCGCGCTGATGGTGGTGGTGTATTATCTCGAGGCCGACCTGTTCCTGGTCGACAAGTCGATCCTCGACCTCACGCCATTCCAGGCCGGGCTGTTCAGCTTCTTCAGCCTGGCTCTGGCATGGGCGCTCTACGAGGCTGCCTGCCGCAGCGGACTGGCGCAGCGCGAGCTGCCGTTCGCCATCGGCGGCTATCTGTTCCTGGTCGCGCTGACCTACGCCTTCACCCATGTGCTGAGCGGTCGCGGCGCGTTCAACCAGATCGCGGCGATCATCGGCACCATCATGGTCGCCAACGTCTTCACGCTGATCATCCCGAACCAGAAGAAGATCGTCGCAGCGCTGATCGCGGGACAGGCGCCGGATCCGAAGCTCGGCAAGACCAGCAAGGAGCGCTCGGTCCACAACAACTATCTGACCCTGCCGGTGGTCGTGCTGATGATCAGCAACCACTATCCCCTGCTCTACGCCACGCGCTTCAACTGGATCATCGTCGCGATCATCCTGGCGCTCGGCCCCGTGATCCGCCACTTCTTCAACGAGCGCCATGCCGGGCGCCAATCGCCGTGGTGGGTGTGGGGCGTGGCCGCCGTGGGCGTGATCGCGATCCTCTTCCTGTCCGCCGCCGGCCCGCGCGAGGTGAAGACCGGCGCGCTATCGGCACCGGTCACGGTCGCCAATGTCGAGGAGATCGTGATGTCCCGCTGCAGCATGTGCCACGCGGCCGAACCGGTCTGGGCCGGGATCGTCACCGCGCCGAAGGGCATCCTGCTCGACGCGCCCGAGCACATCCAGCGCAACATTCGCCTGATCGGCCGCGTCGCGGCCTGGTCCACCGCGATGCCGCCCGGCAACATCACCGAAATGACCGGCGAGGAGCGTGCCATCCTCGCCGCCTATATCGAGCAGGCGCGCTGACGCCATCGCGCGTCGATATCACGTTTCGCGGAATGAAATTTCCGCATGTCCCACTGAATTGAAAATGACTTGATCGTCTATCCGGCGTAGATAGGGACAGCGGCCGCTCGTGCCGTCCAAATTCAATCTGCATCTGCCGCGGGGAAATCACAGTGGCCCTCAAGAACGTCATCGGTATCGACCACGCCGTGGTCATGGTGAAGGACCTCGACAAGGCCGCCGAGAACTACCGGCAGCTCGGCTTCACGGTGTCGCCGCGCGGCACCCACAGCGCGCATATGGGCACCGGCAACTACACCATCATGTTCGACCCGGACTATATGGAGCTGCTCGGCGTGCTGGCCGCGACCGAGCAAAATGCGCCGGCCCGCGCCTTCCTCGACACACGCGGCGAAGGCATCGAGCGTATCGCCTTCACGGCGGTCGATAGCGCCGCCGGCGCAGAGGAAATCCGCGCGCGTGGCCTGACGCCGATCGGCCCGACCGATTTCGAGCGGCCGGTGACGCTGCCTGACGGCACGGTCTCGGCGGCGAAATTCCGCACCTTCATGTGGCCGACCGCGGAAGCACCGGGCGGCGTGCGCATCTTCGCCTGCCAGCACAAGACCCGCGAGACGGTGTGGATCCCCGAACTGATGAAGCATGCCAATGCGGCCAAGCGCATCAAACAGACGCTGATCGCAACGCCCGATCCCGCGAAGGACGCTGCGCACCTCGCGCGCCTGATCGACCGCGAACCGAAGACCGAGGCCGACGGCGCGGTCACCGTGCCCTCCGGCGGCGATCGTGCCGACTTCGTCTATTTGACGCTGGACCAGCTCGGAAAGCGCTATCCCGGCGTGCCGCTCGCGGGCCTCTCCGAGCGCGGCGGCGCGGCACTGGTGCTGGTCAGCGGCGATCTCGCGGCGACCGAGAAGGCGCTGGGCACGGCAGCGCTGCGCAGCGGGCCCGCGATCGTGGTGCCGCCGGCCAAGGCCAACGGCACCCTGCTCGCCTTCGTTGCCGGCTGATTTGAACTAATTCTTTAACAAGCGTTTACCGGGCGGCTCTAGGCTTCTGGCCTATATACGCCGCCCGGAACCAGACGCATGTTTAAAGAGGGATCGCCGATCGTCTATGACGCGCCGGCCGAACTGAAGAAGTGGCCATCACTGAAGGGCGAGAGGCAGAGGGACCGGGGTCCGCCCTATCTCGTCTACAACGGTACGCTCGCCGACTGCGTCCGCGTGCTGATGGGCAAGCCCATCAAGGGCATCTCGCTCTACGACATCATGACGAGGCCGCAGCCGGCCTTCGACCAGACCGTGCTGTCGCCCGGCGATGCCGCCGAGATCGCGATGCGCAAGGACTTTCCGAAGGACTAGCCTCCGTGCCACCACTCGCACGTCGCATTTGCTCGCGGTCCCCGTAGATCCGCGGGGCCGGCGGCGCATGTTCTGCGGCAGGCCCCCGTACTAACACCTGCCCTCGCGCGGAATCGCAGCTTCGCCGCAATTACGGTTAATGAAGTCCTCCTCACCGGCGCACGCGCTGGTCGTTCCCCCACAGTTCGAGGACTCTTACCGAGATGCGATTTGTCGTCGCGGCTTGCGCTGCGTTCCTGATTCTGATGTGCGACGTCGGCTCGTCGTCCTCCTGGCAGCCGTCAAGCATCGACCACGCTGCTCTCAAGACTAATCGCGGTCCTTCTCTGGTTCCCCTCGCCGAACTCTTCCTCGCAAGCGTGCAGGCCATTGAGCTGGCAAATGCGCGCGCGGCCTACGTCGAGACGATCGAGCCGGTCCCCACAGTCGAACCCGTCGCGCAGGCCCCGTTTTCACCGACCGAACAATTCTGCCACGCGCTTCGCGAAGCCGCCGAGGCCAGCGGCATTCCCGTGCCGTTCTTCGCGCGCCTGCTCTGGCAGGAGAGCCGCTTTCGTTCCAACGAGGTCAGCCCGGCCGGTGCGCAGGGCGTCGCGCAGTTCATGCCGGAGACGGCGGCCGAGGTCGGATTGGATGATCCCTTCGATCCCGTGAAGGCGCTGCCCGCATCGGCAAAATTCCTGCGCAAGCTGCGTGACGATTTCGGCAATCTCGGCCTCGCCGCGGCCGCCTATAACGCAGGTCCCGGCCGCATCCAGAAGTGGCTCGCCAGAGAGAGCGAGCTGCCGCGCGAGACGCGCGACTATGTCCGCATCATCACGGGCACCAGGGCCGAGGACTGGACCGAGCGCGCGGAGGCTCTCGCAATCCGGATCGACCTGCCGCGCGAAGCGCCTTGCGAAGGCGTTGGCAGCCTGTCCAAGATGAAGGACGTCGCCTGGGTTCCGGTGAACCTGACACCGTCGGTCGTCACCATCATGCGCAAGGCCGAGCAGCTGGCGGCGCGGCTCTCGGCGAGCCGCGCACGCAAGCGGTTCGCAACCTTGCTGCGCAGGAATGCCGGGGCCCACGGCAAGGCGCGGAGCATGATCGCAGCCCGCGCGTCCGGAAAGAGTGCAAGAGCTCGTGCGATCCGCTTTGCGGCGCGCGAACGCTCCTCGAGCTAGCTCACACCGGCTTGTCGCTGCTGAACGATTTGGGCTGCCGCAAGCAGATCCTGTGGCCGTGATGGCTACCGCGAAGGAGGTGCGCTCCCTCTCCCGCTTGCGGGAGAGGGTTGGGGAGCGGGTCTCTCCGCGGCGGGACAATCCCCCAGAGGAAAAAGCCCTCACCCAGCGCTGCGCGCCGACCTCTCCCGCAAGCGGGAGAGGTGCAGCGGAGCGAGCCGTACGATCATGCCTAAATCCAAGCGGCCACCTCACTCCGCCTTGATGTTTGCCGCCGCCACGACCTCGGCGAGTTCCTTGGTCTCCTTCGCGATCTTCGCGGCGTACTCGGCCGGGCTCAGCACGCTGACCACGCCCTGCGAGCCGAGCTTCTCCGCGACCGCCGGATCCTTGGCGGCGGCGACGATCTCCCGGTGCAGCGCCTCCAGGATCGGCGCGGGGGTCGCCTTCGGCATGAAGAAGCCGACCCAGAACGACAGGTCGAAGCCGGGATAGCCTGCCTCCGCAACCGTCGGCACATCGGGCAGCGACGGCAGCCGCTCGGCGGAGGACACCGCGAGCGCGCGCAGCTTGCCGGCCTTCACCAGCGGCACGGCCGACAGGGGATCGAACACCGCCAATACCTCCTGCGCGAGGATGCCGACCTCGGACGCGGCGCCGCCCCGATAGGGCACGTGGATCATCTTGATGCCGGCCTTCTGGCCGAGCAGCTCCATGGCGAGATGGGCGAGGTTGCCGTTGCCGCCCGAACCGTAGGCAAGCTCGCCGGGCCTCGCCTTCGCCGCGGCAACGAGATCGGCCACGGTCTTGATGTCGGCCGTCTTGGGATTCTCCGGATTGACCACCAGCACCAGCGGCGCCGACACCACTGTGGTCAACGGCGCGAAGTCCTTTTCCGGGTCGTAGCGGATGTCCTTGAACAGCGTCTTGTTAAGCGTGATGGTGGACGAGTTGCAGGCGAGCATGGTGTAGCCGTCCGCATCCGCACGGGCCACGCCTTCGGCGGCGATCATGCCGTTGGCGCCGGCGCGGTTCTCGACCACGAAGGGCTGCCCGAGCTTGTTGCCCAGCCGGTCGCCGATGATGCGCGCGACGACATCGACCGGCCCGCCCGCGCTGAAGCCGACCATGATCTTGACCGGCCGCGTTGGATATTTCTGCGCGAGGGCCTCTGTCGCCGGCGCACAGGCGCACAATCCGGCGATGACTGCCAGCAGGCGAGCCGTTCGTTGCATTCGTTCTCTCCCCAGACTTCGGCGCCGCTTGTGCATGCTTATTGGTGCGGCGCGCTCGGGGATCATGATGGGCGGGCGCACGGGATTGCGCAATCGCGTTTCCACACACGACGCGCCTCGCAATTCCGTCGCACGGCACGTAAGCGCCGCCTCAAAACAAAAAGCGCGAAAACAACCCCAAGCACAGTAGCCGGTGCTTGGAAGAACAAGGACTTGCGCGCTTCGCAACGCCGTTTGACTCGTCGGGCAAAACACCGGCAGAATGCCATCATCGCAGCCATCGTGAGCGTGACGGCCGGCCTGACCGGCGCCGCCCCGACGTGGTTGCGCATAAGCCCTTCATCGACATCCCGAAATTCGCATCCGCGCGCAGCAGCGAACGGTCGCTCGTGCGCGCCTGCGCAGGCAAAGGACACAGCACGTGACGACAGCACCGAACCGCCGCATCACCTCGCCGCTTGCAGCAAGCGATCGCGGCGGCCCCGCCGCGAGCCCGCGGATAAGACTGTACAAGCGGTGCATTGCGATCACCCATCCGGACCCGCAAGCCGGCGAGCGGCTGCTGGCCGAGGCACTCGGTGCCGTTGACCGCGACGCGCTGCACGGCATTCTCAGGCAATTGGTGAAAGCGAGCGCGGTCGGACAGAAGCCCGATGAGGCCAATCTCGCCTTCATGGTCTCGATGATCAGGAGCATCGCGCCGAAGGATTCCATCGAAGCCATGCTGGTGTCGCAGATGGTCTCCGTGCACATGGCGACGATGCGCTGCGCCTGTCGCCTCGCCTGCACCGACAACCTCCCGCAGCAGGAAAGCGTCACGCGCGCATTGACCCGGCTGACCCGCACCTTCGCCGCTCAGGTCGAGGCCCTGAGCCGCCACCGCAACAGCGACGAGCGCGCGATCACGGTGAAAAACCTGTCCGTTCAGGACGGAGGACACGCGATCGTGGGCAACGTCACGCAGCATGCGAACGTGCTTGTTGCGGAGGCGAGGCGGAGCGAGGCAATGCAAGGCGCCACCCCATGACCGGCGGCCACACCCGCAACACCATCCCGATGCGCACCAGCCCCCGCTGCGGCGCCCGAACCCGCGACGGCAGCCCGTGCCGCGCGCCAGCGGCGCACGGCAAGACACGCTGCCGCATGCACGGCGGCGCGCTAGGGTCCGGCGCGCCGAAGGGAAATCAGAATGCGCGCACGCACGGGCTATTCACGAGGGATGCGATCAGCGAGCGGCAGCAGCTGCAGGCATTGCTGGATGACGCACAAACTCTACTGCGGAAATTGACGCAGCCTAAGCAGGATGCCTTTTGACACCAGCACTGCTCATCTCCTCGGCGTTTGGAGATAGGCCGGCCAATCATCGCCCAAGTGCGGCCTACGCAACGGCGCAAACCGCATCAGATCGGCTGTCCGTCAATTTGCGCGCACCGGCCTTGCGGACCAGCCGAGCTGATCTCCCCATTCACCCGAAAGCCTGGCGGCATTGGATCCTCGCGACACTCGGGCGAGGTCGGATCCCAAGGCAGAGGAAGCACCACCGTTGCTGGAAACAAGACCTGCCTTTCAGCCGTCAATCAGATTACGGCTCCGGACTGCGCGAACAATGCCGACGCGACGCCCACCAAACAAATGGTACTCCACTTCACCAGCCACTCCTGTTCGTGACCAAGGCCGAAAGAATGATGCAGTCATCCGGATGAGCCAAACCGGCTTATTCCGCTTGAAGCGCCTCGGGAGAGCCGGATCATGAGGCTGCTCCGCTGAGAACGCGCGAAAGGAAACCGTTGCGCGACCTCAGTTCATCGTGTTTTCCGCTGTCCTCGACCCGCCCGTCTTGCACAACGATCAACGTGTCTCCCAACACCATCGCGCTCGGACGATGCGTGACGATCACAATCGTCTTCCCGTCAAAAGTTGTCAGACACTCTTCGAGCACCCGTTGCTCGGTGACGATATCCAGAGCCGCGGTGCCTTCGTCAATCACGACAACGTCAGGCTTCCGTAGAAACAGCCTGGCGAGGGCCAGTCTCTGCCTCTGCCCTCCCGAAAGGGTTGCACCACGATTACCGAGTATCGTGTCAAGACCGGCCGGCAAGCTGGGAACGAGATCGCCTAGCCCGGCCTTCTCGAGCGAGTGGAGTATTTCTTCATCCGATGCCTCTGCTCGCGCAATCTTCAGATTGAAGCGGAGCGTGTCCTTGAGAATGAACACCTCCTGTGAAACATATCCAACCCGGTCGCTCAGGGTCCGCACGTCTATCGTCGCGATATCCTGTCCAAATAGGCGGATTGATCCTGTGCCCGGCGAATACTGTCGGGTCAACGCCTTGATGATAGAAGTCTTGCCCGCGCCACTCGGACCCGTGATGACCACCTGCTGTCCCGGTGCGATGGAGAAGCTGATACCCCTGAGGGCCGGCACGGTTGCGCCTGGATAGATCAGCGATACATCGTCAAATTCGATCGCCGGCTGGAAAGATGACATCGGCACCACTTCGGCATGGCGCCTGGACGACGGGCGCACGGATTCCAGCTTGTCCATGAACACGCCGAACGTCCTTAGCGACTGAGTGATCTCGGTAAGCATGTTGCCGAGGCCTTCGATCGGGGCCAACAGCGTCAACGTGTACGCACCGACGAGCACCATACTCCCAACGGAGCGCTCTCCGTGAACCACCCCGTACAAAGCCACCCCGAATGACACTCCAAAAAAGCCGACAAACAGCAGCGCGTTGATGATCTGCATCTGAAGACTAACAGCCCAGTATCGACCTTGCGCGTGGCGATCTTCGTCCAGCACCGCGCGATACCGGGAAAGCAGAAAGTCGTACCCGTTGTACTGGCGCGCAACTGCGATATTGGAGATGGAATCGGAAAGTGTTGCATAAGACTTTCGCCCGGCCTCCATGAGGCCGTCCCTGAGCTGCATCAGCCTTCTGCCTTGTATGGCGTTATTGGTGAGAAACAGGACCGCATAAATCAAGATCGCTGCGGCAACTATGAGGTCTCGATTCAGGGCTAGAATAACGATTGCAATGCTGATCTGGACGATTGGGGAAATGATGGAGGATGAAAAGTTGCGAATGATGACGTACAGATCGTTCGACGCCTGTGTAACCTCCTGACTTAGCTCACCGGAATTCCTGCTCGTAAAGAAACTTTCCGGCTGTTCACACAGATAGTTGAAATAGCTCGACAGCAGCGAGCGATTGGCGTGAACACGAAGGCTGCTTTGTCGATGGAGGGCGACGGTCTGAAGTATCCTTGGCATCGCCACCGTCGCCAGATAAGCCCCGGCCAGTAGCACCAGCACATCATGCGACGCGCGGCCCTCCAGCAATCTGTCCGTTAGGACGCCGAGAATGTATGGAGTTATTGCCATGCATCCCGCGGCGATCAACATGCAGCCGACGACCACAACGAAGAGACCACGCTCCTTGGCTTGCAAGTGCCGCGACGCGGTCTCGAAGAGTTTGAACCAGCGTTTCATGATGACAACGTCTCTTTCGACTGCAGCTCGATCGAGCGTAGATGTGCATCGACGCATGCAGTTCCGCATATCGATAAGCCAGGGCTGGCGTCGACAAATTGGCGGCCTGCGCGTGCTCGGCCGACTCCGTGAGTGGCGAACCATGATCGTCGCGCCAGCGCGCCATAATCGGCACTGAATACACTTGAGTAGGCGCAAGGCAGCCGGGCAAATGCATCCGCTGCGTGTGCAAGATTCGGAGCCTGTCAAGATAGGCGAGACAATGCGACAGACCGGATCTGGAAGCACCGAGCAACTTGGCAAGTCGCGAGTGTGTGACAAGATTGTGTTGCTGCGCTTCCGTGATAACTGCAAGCAAGCCGATGGCCTTCAGCGCCCAGAACACAGAGTAAGATTCGTGCGCTCCGTCGAGCAAGACGTCGATCAGATAATGTGTCGACACATCGTGAGGTCGGAGTTCGGACGAATTGGTACGCATCGAGGTCGCGGATCGACTTCCGAAGAGCATGGCCTTCGCGATAGATAACGATGCAGGTAGTTGTTGTACAGAGATTCCCGCCGCAATTGTATCGCTTCTAAAACGCACAGACATCGATCTGGCTCACCATGCCAAGCAGCGACACTCCGATATGCAGATCAAGCTGACGACCGAGAACTGGATCATCATTGTCTAGTCGACCTGCACGTTCGGGAAAGGCGCGATGGCGGCCATCGTCGTCAGCCAGTGGCCGCGCGCCGGCGCCGCAACCCTCGACGAAATCGGAGATCCCGCGTACGGCGGCGCCGGCGCGGCGGAATCCGCAACGGCCGGTTCAAATGGCCGCCCTTATCCTCGCAGCGTGGAGCCTGCTGTCGCGCCTCGAACGGTTTCGAAGCTAGTTCGTTGCAACGCGGCTCGCCTCTCGGCAATGGCATTGCTCAAGAGGTCGAGCACCAGCCCAAAGGCGGCGAGTTCCTCTTCCTCGACAGCGCCGTCATCGTAGCACTCGAGGGTTTCAGCGATGATGGCGTCCGCCTCACGCTGCAGGGTCAGCAGTTCCTGGTTGGATTCCGCGGTACGCGCGCTCGCGACCATGGCCAGGATTCTCTTGCGATGGCTGGTGTTGTCCTCCCTTTCCTCGCGGTTCAAATAGCGGCGCAACCAGGCGCCGGCCGAGCCGATCCCGGAGAGAAGCAGGAGCCCGAACCAGAAGTAATCGCCGTACCGGTCGAGAAAAGTGCGTTCGTTGCCGTCGATGACGGCCGCCGCTCCCCGATGGACGGGCAGCTCGGTGTCCTTCTCGAGGTCCGGCTTGCTGATGTGAGCAGCGCCAGGTACCTGCCGCGCAATCGCCTGACGGACGGCAAAGAGCTGCCGGAAAAACGCGGCTACCGTGGTTTCGGACACGCTCTTTCTTGCCACGATGAGGTGGCTGACGCTGACCGTCTCGACCTTGTCACCCGGCCAAGCCGGATCCGCATTGAAGACGCTGGGCGGAATTTCCTCCGATTCATACCGGGGATGCCTCAAGGCGATCGCTTCCGATGTCTCGATGGCGAGAAACTTCGGTTCGCCGCGGGCCCGCGCCGTAGCAGCAACGGCGTCGGATGTGATCTTGCTGTCGAGTGGCCCGACTGCCATGAATGCATCGAGGGCGGGATCGCGCGCCAGCTCCCCGATCTGTTCAGTGCCAAAGTGCGTCACCGCGACTTTCTCAGCGTCCACGCCGGAGGCGCTCAGGATGACCCGCAGCAACGCGGCATTCACGGGGGTCCGCCCAATCACGCCGACACGGTGCCCCGCGAGATCGGCGACCTCCTTGATTTTCGGCGACCGCTTTCTCTTCGAGCCCTTGCCAGCAGGCTCGGAGGGCGCCCACAGCACGACGAAGTTTTTGCGCACGACGGCGACGGTCTGCGCCTCGGCGGGCATTTCCAGATCACCGCGGCCGACGGCAAGGTCCGCCTTGCCAGCCCCAAGCAGGGCGAGTGACTCCACCGCCCCGTCAGTCTTGACCGGGGACAGCCTGACGGTTCGACTTTCCCTCCTGAAGGCATCGGCCATTGCCTCGACGACTTTGTAATCGTCGCTGCCGGGCGGTCCAACGGCGATCCGCAGAACCTCCGGCCGCAATGCGTAATAGAGTGCACCCGCGGCTGCACCAAAGACCAGAAATCCAACGGCGAGAGCGAACAGTAAGGAATTGCTCCTCCTCCGCTCCCGGCGGGCCGCGTCACTGGTCGTCTTGGTTGCACTCTCGGTGGAAGACATTGCCGCCGCCAGCTGCAGATCCAGGTCCCCATGATACCACATCTTGCCGGGAACAACGTCCTGACGGCCGGCCTGGTTCATCGCCTCAGGCAGCGGCGTCAGACTCGTTCTGATGGACAACGTGCCTAGCGTCACGACCGCTTCCACGCAGTGGCCATGACAATTTATACGTGTTTGTGAATTGCCTCACACGCTTGATGTCGCCGGTGCCGCTAGCTTGCTCCGGTCAAGCCTACGCTCGGCCCGCCGACCAGAACTGACCCAGCGGAGACACTGAACAGGCCGCTTGGGCCGATCTCAGTGAAACAGGGGGAGAGGCGTCATGGGGGCATTGAACCTTTCACAGGTCCTTTGGGAGGAGCGGCGGGCGCTCGCGGGCGTCCCGCTGGAATTCGCACCAAAAGATCCCGACATCTCGCCGACACCAGCGCAGCCGGCATCCGGCGCTTCGCAGACACCAACCCAACCGCCGTCCGTGACATCGCCGCAACCTGCGCAGCAGCCCTCCCAAACACTGCCCAGACCATCGCCGACGGACCCGGTCCCGGGAAAACTCCTCGACGTCTACCAGGCGTTGAACGCGGACGACCGATGGGCCCTCTGCCTTTCCGGCGGAGGAATCCGCAGCGCGGCGTTTGCGCTCGGCATCCTGCAACGGCTTGCGGCCCTGGAGGTCACGTCGAAGCGCCAGAGCGGGAAGACCGGCTCGGCTCTGACGGAGTTCGAGTATTTGTCGACCGTGTCGGGCGGCGGTTATATCGGCAGTTGGCTATCAGCCTGGCTCCATCAGGAGCGCGAGCGGCGCTCCAGTCCAGGCACGGTGGTTTCGGCGCTCAATCGGCGAGACAGCGTCGGTCAACTCGGTGATCATGAAGAAGCCGAGCCGGTTTCCAACCTCCGGCGCAACTCGCACTTTCTCGCCCCCAGCTTTTCGCCGATTTCTCCCGACCTGTGGAGCGACGTTGCCGGTGTCCTGCGCAACCTGTTCCTGAACTGGGTCCTGCTCGTTCCTCCGATGATCCTTGCGGTGCTCATCACCAACGCACTCTACTTTGCGGTCATCGATGCCGACAGCATCAGACGCGAGAATACGTCGGCTTGGTTCCTGGTTGTCATGTTCATACCAACCCTCTGCTTTCTGGCGTCCTTGTCGTTCTCCGTCGCGAACCGTCCCGGCCGCGGATGCATCAATGTCTCGCAACCCCGGTTTCTCGTTTGCGATCTCATGCCCTTCCTTGTCGGTGCTGCATTGCTGGTTTTCGTGTTGCGAAGCCAATACGGTCTGTCGATGCTCACGGACGTGACCACGGCCGTCGGGTTCAAAGTCGACAAGCAGGTCGAAAAAGCTCAATTTTACCCCGTCGTGGTGCTTCGCGGCGCCATCCTTGGCGTTCTATTCTTTCTTGCCTCCTGGGTGCTGGCGCGCCTGTGGACCCTGGTCTTTGGAAAGTCGGCCCGCCCACCGCTCGCGGCTCGTCCCAAGCATCCATGGATCGATCTCTTCGCCTGGTGCGTCGCCGGCGCCGCTTTTGGCGTGCTGGGTGCCGCGGGACTGGTCTTGCTTTGGCATTACGGCCCATCGGGTTCCGTTGCCACGACGGCGGGTTTTGCCTGCGTCCTCGGCCTGCCCTGGATCGTCATGGCGCGGATCGTCGCCGACGTGATCTACATCTCGTTTGCCGAATTCCTGTCCGAGGTGGACGTCGGGCTCGAATTCCAGGCGCGGTCGAGCGGACTCTTCACGCTGGCCTATCTCGGCTGGCTGCTGTGGTTCGGGCTCGTGCTTGGCACGCCACCGGCCGCAAGATGGATCGAGAGTCAGCTTGGCAGCGCGTTCGTCCCCTCGCTTGCGACCGGGGGAGGTCTTTCAGGCCTGCTTTCCGTCATCCTGGGAGCGAGCTCGAAGACCAGGGCCGCCGCCGAGCAGGCGTCGGGCGTTCGCCAATATCTCGGGCTCAACACGATTGCGGCGATCGCGGCGGGAATTTTCGCGTCGGTCCTGGTCGCTCTACTGTCCATCGCCTGGGACAGGGCGTTCGCACTCGCGGCTGGCGCCGATCATCTGCCCTGGAAAGTCGTGCTCATAGCCGGCGTCGCGCTTGGAGCACTGATCTATGCAGCCTCGCATGTCCTCAGCATCAACCGCTACTCGCTCCACAGCCTCTACCGGAACCGACTGGTTCGTGCCTTTCTCGGTGCGTCGCGCAAAGAGAAGGACCGCGACAAGACCAAGAACGCCTTTACGGATTTCGACGGCCGCGACAGCCCGTATCTGCATGAGCTCTGGGAGCATGGCGTTGCACCGACGGGGGCCAATTGGAAGCCGTTCCACGTCATCGGCGCGGCACTCAACCTCGTGTCGTCGAGAAATCTGGCATGGCAAGAACGGATGGCGGCGCCCTTCACGTTCTCGCCGCTCCATTGCGGCAGCGGCAGCGCCGTATTTTCGGACGGTGCATACCGGACGACCTACGCGACGACCAAGCAGCCCCGGCCCTACGGCGGAATGCTCACCCTTGGGACCGCCATGGCGATTTCAGGCGCGGCCGTCAGTCCGAGCATGGGCTACAACTCGTCGCCGGGCGTCGCTTTCCTGATGGCGCTGTTCAACGTGCGCCTTGGCTGGTGGCTGGCCAACCCGCGCGGCGACAATGCCTACTACGCGGAGGTCAAGCCGACAGATGCGCTCCGGCCGTTCTTCATGGAGATGTTCGGCCTGACCAGCGAGACCGAGCGCTGGGTCTACCTGACTGACGGCGGGCACTTCGAGAATCTCGGCCTCTACGAGATGGTCCGCCGGCGCTGCCGCGTGATCGTTGTCAGCGACGCCGGCTGCGACCCCGATTATTCGTTCGAGGATCTCGGCAACGCGCTGCGCAAGATCTGGATCGATCTCGGCGTACGCATCGACCTGCGTGGCCTCGACCTGCTCAAGAAGCGCTTCACGGAACGTCCAAGCCCTGCAACGAAAGCGCCTTATTGGGCGGTCGGCGATATTCTCTATGGCGAGGCCGACGGCGGCACGTCGCAAAATGGGCTGCTGCTGTACTTCAAGTCGGGCCTGCACGGCACGGAGCCCATGGGCGTCCTGAGCTACGCGATATCCCACCCGACCTTTCCGCACGAGACGACGCTGAATCAATTCTTCACGGAGTCGCAATTCGAGAGCTACCGCATGCTCGGCTACGAGATCGCGGAAAGCGCATTCGAAGCCGGAGGCGGTCTTTCGACCGGCGCGTCCACCAAGGCGCCGCCGACTTTCGTCTCGATCATCAAGAACCTCTAGGACCGGATCGCAAGGTCACAATCCGGAATAAGGGGCCTGCCCTTCCCCAACCGCTGCTGCGGATGACTGAGTTCATATTCACTGACTATCGCTTGAGCACCCACGGAGCGTGTGATACATAGATCGCTCGGGACATTGACAACCGCCCGATGAGCTCCCGCAGCCAAGTGTTGTTTCGCTCCAATATGGAGGTGAAACATGTCTTGCGGCAGCACTACTTCCAATTCCGCTTACATCATCAACCCGCCCTCACTGCCTCTTCCCGACCTGCGATGGTGGAAGCTTCCACTTGTGTGGCTGGCTGGAATGGCGTGCGCGTGGGAACGACGGCGCCAGTACGGGGAACTTCTCGAACTCGATGATCGGCTGCTCGCCGACATGGGCCTATCGAGGAACACTGTTGAAGAGGTGCGCAGGTCTCCGTTGTATCTCGAAGCGTGGCACCACAGCCTATAAGGGGCCAAGGTCCCGAGGTGGCGTCACAAGCGCCTGACAGCGACGACTAAGCTCGTTGGATGGGCCGAGCTCTTCGCGAGACTCATCTTCGTTGCAAACGGGTTGAGGGGTTTCGTGTTGCTCGACCCACCCGACGAGCTGAAAGTTCGGACGCCACAATCGCGAATAGCCGGGCCTGCCCTTCCCCCATTGGCACCGTCCCCTCGATCATGTACCCCAGCCAAAACCTTCACGGGACGGGACACTCATGGGGACCGCAGCCACTGACGAGGCGGGAAGCGCCACCCGCGCGCTGATCTTCGCGCTGGTCGCGCTCGCCTGCGGTCATATGCTTTCGACCTTGCTGCGCACCATTCCGGCCATCAGCCTCGACCTGATGGCGGCGGACTTCAATATCGAGCCGCAGGCGCTGGCGAGCCTGACCTCGGTCTATCATTTTGCCTTTGCCGCCGCGCAGATTCCGGTCGGCGCGGCGATGGATCGCTTCGGCGTGCGGCCGGTGTCGCTCGCCCTGCTCGCGGGAACCGTGTTCGGCGCGGTCGCGTCGGGCTTTGCGACAGGCCCCGAGAGCTTTGCGGTCGGCCAGCTCATGCTCGGCGTCGCCACCTCGGGCATGCTGATGTGCCCGATGACGCTCGCGGCCAAGCAATTGTCGGCGGCGCGATTTGGACTGTGGTCGGGCGCGATCCTCTCGATCGGCAATATCGGCATGCTGCTGTCGTCGAGCCCGCTCGCCTTCGTGGTCGACACCTGGGGCTGGCGTGCCGGGTTCTGGGTCTCCGCAGCTGGCGGCGTCGTGGTGGCGCTCGCAGTGTTCGCGCTGGTGCCGAACCAGCCGGCCGAGCACAAGGACCATTCATCGCCGATGGCGCAGATGATCGAGGTGCTCAGGCTAGGCCTGTCGCGGCCGCTGCGCGGCCTGATCGCGCTGGCGCTGGTGTCGCTGGCGAGTTCGCTGGTGCTGCGCGGCCTGTGGGGCGGACCATGGCTGATGGAGATCAAGGGACTGACGCGGGTCGAGGCCGGCAACCAGCTCGGTGCTTTCACGCTCGCGATGATCGTGGGGCCGCTTCTCATCGGCATGATCGACCGCAGGATCGGCCGCCGCCGCGAGCTGGTGGCCGGCACTCACGCGTGCGCGGCGCTGCTGCTTGCGCTGATGGCGTTGGGAGCCCCGCACTTTGCCGTTGCATGGCTGTTCGGCGTGACCGTCATGCCGCCGCACTACGATCTGGCACTGTTCGTGCTCATCGGGCTCTTCACCTCCGCCCAGCCGCTGCTGTTCGGCATGTCCAGGCAACTCGTCGACGCGCAGGTCGCGGGAAAGGCACTCGCTGCCGTCAATCTCGCCTTCTTTCTCGGCACCGCGCTGATGCAGTCCGTCACCGGCGCGGTGGCGGCGCTCGCGGGGCTGCCGGCCGTACTGCTGTTCATGGCGGCGGCGCTGGCGTTCGGCGTGCTGATCTTTTTGACTTATACGTCGCCGCGTTCGTAGGATGGGTAGAGCGCTTCGCGAAACCCATCATCTTCGCACACGGGTCGATGGGTTTCGCTTCGCTCTACCCATCCTACGAGCCTGCGCCGCTACCTGCATCAAGGGAATTCCAGTCCATGCCTGTCGACACCAAAGCCGCCACCGATCGCCTCATGCGCTTCCTCTCCGTCGAGGGCGTCACCGGACAGGAGGCGGCGATCGGGCGGGAGCTCACCGCCGCGCTGAAGCAGAGCGGCGTGCCGGCGAAGGCGATCCGGCTCGACGACGCCAACACCCGCATTCCGGTGCCGACCGAGACCGGCAACCTCATCGTCGACCTGCCCGGCCGCGGCGCGCTGCACAACCAGCCGCGCATCATGTTCATGACCCACATGGACACCGTGCCGCTGTGCGCCGGCGCCAAGCCGAAGAAATCGGGGCGCAAGATCGTCAACGAGGCGAAGACCGCGCTCGGCGGCGACAATCGCTGCGGATGCGGCGTGCTGGTGACGCTGGCCGCCGAACTCGAAAAGCAGAAGCTCGATCATCCGCCGATCACGCTGCTGTTCTGCGTGCGCGAGGAGAGCGGGCTCTATGGCGCGCGCCACGTCAAGCTCGACGAGCTCGGCTCGCCGGTGATGGCGTTCAACTACGACGGCGGCTCGGCCTCCAACGTGATCATCGGCGCGGTCGGGGCCGACCGCTGGACCGTCGAGATCTTCGGCCGCGCCTCGCATGCCGGCGTCGCGCCCGAGCGCGGCATCTCCTCGACCATGATCATGGCGCTCGCCCTTGCGGACGTGAAGGCCGGCGGCTGGTTCGGCAAGGTGGTGAAGGGCAAGCAGCAAGGGACGAGCAATATCGGCCCCGTCACCGGCGGCGAAGGGCGCCCCGCGGGCGATGCCACCAACGTCGTCACCGACTACGTGCATGTGCGCGGCGAAAGCCGCAGCCACGACGGAAAATTCTTCAAGGAGATCACGAAGGCCTACAAGGCCGCGTTCGAGAAGGCGGCCAATAAGGTGACGAATGCGCAAGGCAAGTCCGGCAAGGTCAAGTTCAAGGCCGAGACCGACTATTACCCGTTCCGCATGAAGGACAACCTCCCCGTCGTCAAACGCGCGGTCGAGGCGGTGTCCGCGGTCGGCGGCACCCCGAATGTCCGCGCCGCCAATGGCGGCCTCGATGCCAACTGGATGGTCCGCCACGGCATTCCGACCGTGACCTTCGGCGCCGGCCAGAACGAGGCGCACACGGTCGACGAATGGATCAATCTCGACGAATACGACCGCGCCTGCGCGCTGGCCGTGCAGCTTGCGACGATGCGGTGAGCATGTGAGCCTGCAGGATGGGTCGAGCGCAGCGAAATCCATCCTACGAACCTCCGCCAACCGACACGAGAGATCCGTATCTTGACACCCGAACTGCACCAGAAACTGACCGCGTGGCGCCGCCATTTGCATGCCCATCCCGAACTGTCGCTCCAGGAGAAGGCGACCGCGGCCTTCGTGCAGGACAGGCTCGCCGAGCTCGGCATTCCCTTCGAGGCCGGCATCGGCGGCCACGGCGTCGTCGCGACCTTGACGCGCGGTCACGCGCAGGGCCGCGTCGGCCTGCGCGCCGACATGGACGCGCTGCCGATCACCGAGGATACCGGCCTGCCCTACGCCTCGAAGACATCAGGCGTGATGCATGCCTGCGGCCATGACGGGCACACCGCCTCGCTGCTCGGCGCCGCGGCGCTGCTCGCCGCCGACACCAGCTGGAGCGGCACGGTCGATTTCATCTTCCAGCCGGCCGAGGAGGGCTATGGCGGCTCGCGCGCGATGGTCGGTGCCGGGCTGTTCGAGCGCTTCCCGATGGACCGGGTGTTCGGCTTCCACAACTGGCCGGGCCTTGCCGCCGGCACCATCGCGGTCCATGACGGCGTCGTCATGGCCTCCGGGGGACGCGTCACCATCACCATCGAGGGCCATGCCGGGCATGCCGGCATGCCGCATCTGACGCGCGATCCGGTCATGGCGGCCGGCCATCTCATCGTGGCGCTGCAGTCGATCGTGGCGCGCAGTGTCGATCCGCTCGACACCGCCGTGCTCTCGCTGTGCACGATCGAAGGCGGCACCGCGCCGAACCAGATCGCGGGCAAGGTCGCGATCCGCGGCACGCTGCGGTTTCATCGCGAGGCGGTGAAGGACGTCCTCCTCGCGCGGATCGGCGAGATCTGCGCCGGCGTCGCCACGAGCTTCGGCGTCAAGGTCACGCCCGAGATCGTCATGGGCGTCGGCGTCGTGGTCAACACGCCTGATGAGGCGGGCCTTGCGCGCGCCGCCGCGGAGAAGGTGCGGGCCGAGGTCAGGCGCGACCTTGCGCCCAGCATGGCCGGCGAGGATTTCGCCTTCTACCTCAAGCAGCGGCCCGGCGCGTTCGTCTGGATCGGCAACGGCGACTTGCGCGACGGCGCCGAGCTGCACGGCCCGCGCTACGATTTCAACGACGCGATCCTCCCGGTCGCATCGGGCTGGATGGCCGAGGTGGCCAAGACGGCGCTGGCGTCGAACTAGCACGCGGAGGCGGCGGGCCCTGTGCACGCCGCCATCCGGCATGATCAGCAGCCGCGGCAGATGATCAGCTTGCGGTCGATTTCGGCATCGAGCCGTCGCAGCTCGACGTCGACGGGCGTCGCCTGCACCGGCTCGGACAAATCACCGGGCCGCGGCTGCCGGTGCCCGATGGGGGCTTGCCGGAAAAGGTCTGCGAATTTTGTCGGTGGAGGATTGCCGGGCGAGGCGATCCGCGTGGGGGCGCTCCCTCCTGCCCTGAGACTCGAAACCGGCCAGAACAACAACGCAGCTGCGACGGTGGTCACGCCAAGTCTGATTGACATCATCTGTCTCCTATCGCGGTGACGCCTGCGCATTCGCAACTTGCGAACACGCGCCTGCGAAGAATAGGAGATCCCGGCTACCCGTCCATTTCGCCGGCGGTGATATCGCGTTACCACTGCAACCGCAGGCCCTGTCGTCGCGAGCCGGCGGGCTAGGCAGCCCCGGCGGCTCGCCGCAATCTTCCGCTCGTGGCCGACGAGACGAGGCTCCGCGCCAGCGCGCTGGCGAGCTCCGCCGACGCCAGCGGGTGATGGACGAGCTCGGTGATGCCGGATGTCTTGAGCGACGGCATCGCCAGGTCGCGCGTCGAGGGCGCAGCGAGGATGATCGGCAGGGCCGGCGCCGCATCATGCAACGCTGCCGCGAGATCGAGCGAGGAGCCGCCCGGCAGATGACACACCAACGCCGCGTCGAACCGGGCGTGCGCGGCCCGGCAGGCGGCGATCGCCTCCGCGAGCCCAGTGAAGCCGACGGGTTCATAACCCAGCGCTGCGAGGATTTCCTCATAGCGCAACAGGCGGCGGCGGTCGGTGTCGATGACGAGCACGGTTTCGCCGGCCCCAAGGAACGCCGGATCCGAGCCGTGTTGAGCGGGCTGCGGCTCGACTGGCTCGCCCGATGGCAGCCAGATGTCGAAGCGCGTGCCGGCATCCGGCCTGCTCTGCACGGCGACGGCGCCGCCATGCTGCTCGACAATCTCGCGAACCGTCGCGAGCCCGAGGCCGTTACCGTCCGGGCGGGTGGTGAAGAACGGCTCGAAGATCCGCTCCAGCGTCGCCTCGTCCATGCCCGGCCCGGGATCGGCGACCGAAATGACGGTGAAGCGGCCGGGACCGACCTCGCTCCGCCCGATCGACAGCGGCTTGGCGAGATCGTGCACCTTGATGCGGAGCTCGATACGGCCGGGCTCCTTCATCGCCTGCGCCGCGTTGTTGCACAGGTTCAGGATGACCTGCTGCAATTGGGCCGGCTCGCCCGTCACGATGGCAATGTCGGCCGTCTCGTCCACTTCGAATGTGACGTGCGAAGGCAGCGATGCGGCCAGCAGCGATCTGGTTTCGTCGACCAGGGTCCTGAGGCAAACGCGCTCCCGCCTGCCCTCGCCGCGGCGCCCGAAGCCGAGAATCTGTTCGACCAGCTCACGCGCCCGCTCGCCGGCCCGGCGGATTTCGGCGAGACTTGCGGCCGGCCGGCTTCCCGGCGCGACCCGCGCATCGGCCATTTCGGCATGGCCGAGAATGGCGCCGACGATGTTGTTGAAGTTATGGGCGATGCCGCTGGCAAAGGTCCCGATGGTCTCCATGCGACGCGCCTGTTGCAGGCTCGCCTGGAGGCGCTCCTTCTCCCCTTCGAGGCGGGCGCGCCGGATCGCGTTGCCGATGGCGTCAAAGGCCATGCGAAACAGCGAGACTTCGGACCAATATGTGAGCGCACCTCCGCGCACCGCATCGAAGCCGAGAATTCCATCGCGGCTTCCGTGGGCCGCCATGATGCACAGCCAGCCGCTCACACCCGCCTCGGTGAGCATCGCGTCATGGGGATGCGAGGCGTTCATCCTGGGGATATAGACGATGCCGTCTTCGCCGCCGTCCAATCGCGGTGCGAGGCTCAGCACCCGCTCCGGCCAGCCGGGCTCGAATGCGATGCCGTCGCGCGACCACCGATAGGTGTGCATCGTGGTGCCGACCACGCGGGCAAAATAGGCCCTGTCAGCGCCGATGCATCCGGCTAGCTGGCGAAGCGCCATCTCGACATCCGCATCGATTCCGTCGTTGCTCGAATTGATGAACAGCATCGAGATATTGGCGATCACGTGTTCGAATGCGGCGCGGCGGCGCAGCGCCATGGCCCGTTTGCGCAACAGCATTCCGAAATAGATGATGCCGGAGAGCAGCAGCAGCGAGGTTATATATTGGAGCAACCGCGTCTTGCGCGCCGAGGCGCGCGCGGCAAGCTGACGCTTCAGGATCACAGCCAGCATCGCATCCTGCTCGCGGTTGTTGGATTCGGCGACGAGCGTCTTCAGGATCGTGTCGATGTCAGGCAGAAGGTCGTGCAGCATCTGTCCGTGGAGCAGCAGCGCGTGGACCGAATCCGTCTCCGCCGGCGGCGCTTGAAGTTGCGCCAGCTCTTCCAGTCGGTCCTCGACCTGACGCGCTGCGGCATCCGACGTATCGAGCGTCAGGCGGAGCATGGCTGCCGCCAGCGCGGAGGCGGCCGTCACCACCGGCCGGGACTCCGATGCGGCCAATCTGTCGCTGAACAGGCCGAAATAGGCAAAGGAGTTCTGCAGCAACGCGTTCCTGCTCTTGAACCGTTCGATCAGGCTCTCCTGCCGGTCGGCACGCGCCGACAGAACATCGATCACCCTGGTTTGCTCGGCGTCGAGGCCTGCCGTGTCGCGCAGCCGCGTCAGGGCATCGTCATAGGCATTTACCATATGCACCAGCGCATCATAGTTGCGCGACAGGCCGGCACGCGCGGTGAGGACCTCCCTGGTCATCCCGCGTTCGAACCGGGTGAAATCCCCGAGCGCCCGAAGCTGGCTGTCATAACGCGCCGAGTTGATGTTCAGCCCGTGCAACAGCAACCAGGTGAGAAGCCCGAGCACGAACGCGACGCTGATCACGGCGGGCGCGGATTTCACGGCGAGCCTCCGACGGGCGCACCGCGATAGGTCCCGGTCAAGCTGTTGAGAAAGGCGACGAGCGCCTTGACCTGCTGGTCTGTCAGCGTCGCGTTCAACTGGGCCAGCGCCATCTTGCGAACCGCGTCATCGAGCGTCGGCGCGCTGCCGTCATGAAAATACGGCGCGGTCGTCGCGACGTTGCGCAGGCTCGGCACGCGCAGGATCCTGGGCTCGGGCGACGCGAGGGGATGGAATATGCCGTGCCGCTCGAACAGATTGCCGCCGACGTTGACGCCCTGATGGCAGGCGGAGCAACCCAGCGATTTGAACAGGCGGTATCCGTCCAGCTCGCCGGCCAAAAGGGCTGCGTCGTCGCCCTTCAGCCAGCGATCGAACCTGCTGCCCGGCGTGACCAGCGTGCGTTGAAAGCTCGCCAGCGCGTCGACGACATCGGCGCCTTCCGGACGGCGGCCATAGGCCGCGACGAAACGATCGCGCATGTCGGGATCGGCATCGAGCTTTGCGGCAACCTCCGCCGCGCTGCTGCCCATGGTGTGCTGGCTTTGCAGCGATGCCTCGATATCGGCCTCGAGGGTACGGAATTTTCCTTCCCAGCCGAAACGAAAGCTGAGCGTCGAATTGAAGACGGTGAGCGTGTTGAGCGCAAGCTCCGCCCCGTTGAGGCCGACATCGTGCCGCTTCTGGCTCGCGCCGTTCGTCGCGATATCGTGACAAGATTGGCAGGCGCGGGAATTGTCATGCGAGACCCGGCGATCGCCAAACAGCTTCTCGCCAAGGGCGACCTTGAGCGGGTCGGCGGCAGGGGCCGCGGGAATTGGCGTGATCGGCTCCCCGCGGTCAAGTGCGTGCGCCGACGGCGGCTGCGACGGCGCGGGCGTGACTTCTACGCAGCACAGCAGCACCGCGCAAATGGCGATCAAGCCACCCCGATAGCCGGCGCCTGGTCCGGCTCCGCGAAATCCAGTCAATCGTCGCACCGTCAGTGATATGGGGGCGGAAGCGAAAGCAACCGCGTCTATTCAAGGGCTTTTGATCGAGGCTCGATGATTTCGTGAATGCGGCGATCGCCGGATCCGGAAACGGAGGCCGCACCAGATCATCGAACGAGGCACGGCGCGAAACAGGCCCAGTCCGGCGAAGGCAAGGTAGAGCGCCTCAGCAATCATGACAGTACCTCACCATCCCCTCGATCTCCGACCGGCCGTGGATTCCGAGATCGCGCAATGTCCGGTCGTCGAGCTCCTTGAGAGCGGCAACAGCTCGTCTGATCTCGCGTTCCCGGCGCGCGTGCGACAGCAAGACCGTCAACGTCTCACCGGCCGAACGCAGCGGACTCCAGCGACGCTCCGGTTGCACCTCGAATCGCCGGGAGCGACCGAGCTCGACGACATTGCCGCTGCTCCCGGCCCCGTCGCTGCCGCGGCTCTGCACAGGTTCCGCCGGCTCGCTGGCCTTGGGCTGCGACTCCCAATCCCTCCGTGCCGCCAGTATTGCGTGAACCGGCATGGCCGCGGTCGGATGCAACGCGGCACCATAAAGGGCAAACCCTTCCATGAAGAAGGTCAGGACCGCCCACCAGAATGTGCTGAGCTCCTGGCCCGGCTGCGCAGCCGGCGGCGCCGAATCCGAACCGATGTCGGCGAGGCCCTGCCGCGCGGTGCCGCCAGAACCGAGACGGGCCATCCCGCGGCCATCGGACCAGCCTTGCCCATCGGGCTCCGTGTCATCCGGCCGGACAATACGGATGACACCGTGAGAATGCGTCTTCATCGTAAATCTCCCACACGCTGTTCGTGGGAGACTATGTGCCGGCCGGCTGTTACGCCGAGATCACCGCCACAGACAAAGGGGTTACAATTGCAATCCGGCGGCCGCCACATTGTTCGAACATGATCTCCGCGCAGACGCGTTCCGCGTTTGTCGCGAGGGGAAGACCGCCGCACACTTCGCGCTAACGTGACCCTTCGGGTCCGGATCTTGCCCTAGAACGGATCTACGGGAACCGCGAAGACATAGCCGACGCCGCGCTCGGTCTGAATGACGCGCGGCGCGCTCGGATCGACCTCCAGCTTGCGCCGCAGCCGCAACACTTGAACATCGATGCTGCGATCGAAAATGTCTTCGTGGATGCGGGTGGCCTGAAGCAGATGCTCGCGGGTCAGGGGTCGCTGCGGCGCCTCGAGGAAGGCCAGCAACAAGGCATACTCTCCCTTGCTGAGCGGTACCGGCGCTTCGCTGGGATCGATGAGCTTTCGGCCGCGGCGTTCCAGCTTCCAGCCGTTGAAGCGATAGCCGCCGCGCTCGGGATCCCGGGCGCGCGCGGCACGGCCCATCTCCTGCCGCCGCAACACCGCCCGGACGCGCGCCAGCAGCTCTCTCAAGGAGAACGGCTTGATGATGTAGTCGTCAGCGCCGAGCTCGAGCCCGACGATGCGATCGATCTCGTCGGGGCGGTGGCCGGTCGTGATGATGACAGGCACGTCGGAATGCGACCGGATTTCCCGCAGCAGGTCCAGGCCGTCTTCCTGACCGAGGCGAAGGTCGAGGATGATCAGACTGGGCTGACCGGCCTCGAGATAGTGGTACAGTTCAGACCGGTTGGACGCCGCCCTGGTGGGGACATTGTGCTCCTCCAGATATCTGATCACCATCTGCCGCAAGGTGGGATCGTCATCGACAACAACGATGTGGCCAACATCTGCAAGCATACTTCACTCTCAAAATCCGTCGTCACCAACCGGGTCACGTTCAAGATTCGCAATCACTCGGAATAATATGGGGGACAGCAAAAGCGTCGCCATGCGACGACAACGTTCATGACCACTTGATGATGCCGTAACCCGGTATTTCTGCGGCCAACTCCGCCGGATGTCGCAGACGTGAATAATTGTGATCCTAGCAAATGCTACTTTTGAGCGATTCCAATGCGCCGGCGTGCGAGATCGTTCGTCGGCGACGAGGTGACTGTTCGGCAGTGACGACGACTGCAGTGACGACGACTGCGCGAGCGATGGCGAGAAGACTGCCAACATTTTCCTGCGCGCGCGACGTCGACTTCACCTGCGCGTGAGCTTTTGCCGTTGCGCGCATCCGGCGTGCTAACGACAGTGGTGCAGCCGGGAAAGGCCAGCCGCAACAGATCGTTTGTCAGGATATGTCAGGAGCGCGGGAGACCCGCCAGGTACAGGTAGATCGCAGCGAGCTCGTCGTCGTCCATCCGCCCGATCGGCCGCCACGGCATTTGGTCGTCGAGCCGATGTCCGTTCGGATCGACACCCGTGCGCATGGTCGTGATGAACTGCGCCTGGCTCCAGTCTTTGACGATACCGAGGTCGGGTCCGAGCGGAGGCAATTGGCCGGGCACGCCACCGGAGAGATCCTTGCCATGACACTCACGGCAATCCTGATAGGACAGCAAGTACCTGCCGTAGCGCGCCGTCGGCCCCTTCGGCGGCGCGATGATCACACCGGTGAAGACCGGCTTTGCATCCGGCAACAGTCCGGCGCCCAGCATCGCAAGGCCCAGCACGCTGAAGCGATCCGGTGGATCCGGGGTCTCCTCACCACTCGCGGGCAAGGCGCGGATGTAGGCGATCACGGCCTTGGTGTCGTCGTCGCTCAGCCGGCCGGCATTGGTAAAGGACATGATCGCGAGCCATCGCCCCCGCGCATCGACGCCATTGCGAATGGCGCGAAAGATCTCGCCGTCGGACCAATGCTTCAGGACCCCGGCGGGAGTCAAATTGGCGGGCACGAACGAGCCGATCGGAAGCGGAAGATCCTCGCCGACGTCGCCGCCACCCGACAGCACGCCGCTTTTCGAGTGACACCCGGCGCAAAAGCCGTCGGCGACCGCCCTGCCGCGGGCAATGCGTTCCGGTGTCGCCTCGACCTTGAGATCGGGGGCCGGCGCGGAGCGCGCGTGCTGCTTGACGATGCCCGCTGCGGTCAACGCGCTCACGCCGGATAGCGGGACGATAAGCGCCGCCGCCAGCACCACGCCACCCCACTTCACCAGCGGATTCTGTGCCCGCAGGGCGCAAGCACCCGACCAGACCAGGAGCACGATGAAAGCAACCATCGCAATCAGGGCGACAATATTCTGCATGACGTTTTCCTCAACGAATTCTGCGTGGTCAAGACCGCGCGCTATCTCGGTCGTCAATAATCGGCTTCGGCCAAAATCGCCGCCGAATGTCGCGGCGCGCCAAACGGCGCTCTGCCGGGTTACGAGCGCGGCATTACCGCTCCGTTTCACGGCCGGCCGCTCGCGTTACAACCGTAGTCCTCGCGCGACGGTACCATCTTCGCCGGCACGTCGGCCTTGGCCGCGCCACGGTGCGTTGCCGACGTAACCATTTGGTGGCCATCGGAAGCCTTGGTGTAACCGCGATCCCTTCAATTCCCTCTTGCTCACGAGAGCGGCCGCCCGGTGGCGACCGTACATCGATCATCAAGAGGTCATCTCCCATGAAGATTCTTATCGCTTCGACGCCTGCGACGGGTCATCTCAATCCGATGCTGGCAATCACGCAGATCCTGGTCGCCGAGGGTCATGAGATTGCTCTCATGACCGGCTCCGCCTTTCGCGCCCGCGTCGAGGCCAGCGGCGTCAAGTTCTTTCCCCTTCCCGAGGGCGCGGACTTCGATCCGAACGACGTCTTCTCGCGGGTCCCCGAACTCAAGACCATCCCGCCGGGGCTGGAGTGGTTCCGCGTGGCCTGCGAGCGCATCTTCGTCGACGCCATTCCGGCCCAGCACCAGGGGCTGCTGCAGGCGTTGCAGCAATTCCCGGCCGATATCATCGTCGGCGACGACATGCTGTTCGGCGTGCTCCCGATGCTGCTCGGACCGCGCTCGCAGCGGCCCCCCATCGCGCTCTGCGGCACCTCGTTCCTGCATTGGGCGCGTGAGGACGGTGCGCCGAACTTCCTCGGCTTGCCGCCGGCACGGACCGACGACGAACGCGATCATTATGCGGCCATGGCGCGGGACTTCGATGCGGCGGTCGATCAGCCGGTGTCACTGCGCCTGAACCGGACCCTGAAGGGCCTCGGCGTCGGACCGATAGCAATGCCGCTTTTCCATTCCGTGGTCGCTCTCGGCGACGCCTATCTGCAATTGTCGGTGCCGAGTTTCGAATTTCCGCGCGAGATCCCGTCCTCCGTGCATTTCGTCGGTACGCCTCCGATCATTGCCAACCAGGTCCCACCGCCGTCATGGGCCGAGGAGCTCGATGGTACACGCAAGATCGTTCTGGTGACGCAGGGAACGGTGGCCAACCACAATTTCAACCTGCTGGTCGCCCCGACACTGGCGGCGCTGGCCGACGAGCCCGACATCATGGTGATCGCGACCGCAGGCGGCCGCCCGGTGGACGCCATTCCCGGCAAGGTCCCGTCGAACGCACGCATCGCGAGCTACCTGCCATTCGAATGGCTGCTGCCGAACGTCGACGTGCTCGTCACCAATGGCGGCTATGGCAGCGTCAATCAGGCCCTGAGCTTCGGCATCCCGCTGGTCACCGCGGGACTGACCGAGGACAAGGCCGACGTCAACGCGCGGGTCGCATGGTCCGGCGTCGGCATCAACCTTGCGACCAACGAGCCGACTCCGCAGGCCTTGCGCGAGGCGGTGCGGACGGTGCTCGACCAACCGCGCTATCAATTCCGCGCAACGCAGATCGCGGACGAGTTCGCCGAGATCGACACGCGGACGGAAATTCTCCGGGTCATCGGCGAGCTCGTGACCGACGAGACGGAAGTGTCACGCCTGCGCGCAATCGCAGCGAGCCAGGGACGGCGCTCCGGCCGGCGCGCCTGATCGCACGTCTGAACGAAGCGATGGAGGGCGGAGCGACCGCGCTCTGTCGCTCCGTAGAAGTTCGTCACATATCACCGGATGCTCGCCCATGCGAATCGAACCAGACACCTTTGCTTTCACGCTGCTGCTCGGCCTTCTTGCGGCCGTGCCGTATTCCGGCATCGACATCAACCTGCCGGCACTGGCCGCCACCGGCGCCACCCTGGGCGTGAGCGCGTCGGATGTCGGGTTGACGATGAGCGCCTTCATGCTCAGCCTCGCCACCGCGCCGCTGATCTACGGACCCGTCTCGGACCGCCTTGGCCGCAAGCCTGTTCTGGGCTTCGGCCTCGCGCTGTTCGTCGCCGCCAGCATCAGTTGTGCGTTTGCCTCCTCGCTGCCGGTTCTGCTGCTGGGCCGTTTCGTTCAAGGCATCGGCGCCGCCGCGACCGCCACGACCTTTGCCATCATCCGCGATCTCTTCGACGGCGACGCCGCGCGAAGCAAGATCGGCAACATCATGGTCGCGGTCAACGTCGCGACCGTGATCGCGCCGACGGCGGGCGCGGCGCTGCTGGCGGTTGCCGGCTGGCGGTCGATCTATGCGGTCCAGGCCGCGATAGGTTTCATGCTGCTGGTGGTGGTGATGTTTCGCTTCGCCGAAACGGCGGCGATCGCGCCGTCCGGGCGCCTGGTGCCGTCCGCCGTGATCGACAGCTATCGCCGGGTGCTGACGCATCCGGTTTCGTTCGCCTACATCCTGGTCGGCGCCGCGGGCGGCGCGACGGTGTTTGCCTACGTCACCGGCGCCTCGCTGTTCTTCGTCGGCGCCGTCGGGCTCTCGCCCGAGCAATACGGCCTGATCTTCAGCGCCTGCTCGGCATCCGTGATGGGCGGTGCCTTGCTCGACGGGCAGCTCGGCCGGCGCGGGATATCCTCAAGCCACATGCTCGCAATCGGGCTGGCGCTGTCGGCGGCGGCGAGCGTCGTGCTGCTCGGGATGACACTGACCGGCTGGATGCCCACGGCGCTTGTCGTCGCGCTGCTGATGGCGGTGGCACTCGGCTTCGGGCTCAGCGTGCCGAACGTGATGAGCGCGACGATGCAGCACCTCCCCGAGATCGCCGGCGCCGTCAGCGCGGCTGCCGGGAGCATTCAACTGATCGCCGGCGCCATATCGAGCGGGCTGGTGGCGGTTCGCTTCGACGGACGGACTGCGCTCTCGATGACGGCGGTCATGGCAGCGTCGTCGCTCCTCGCCCTGGTCCTGTATTGTCTGGTCGCGCGTTCCGCCGACCGTCGTTTGCGATCGCAGGCGATCGATGCCGGCGAAGCGATCCGCAGCTCCACAAGCTCTTAAGGTTCGCGCGACGCCCCGCAGGGCGGCTTCATCGCCCAACAAATCTAGCGCGGATGGCTGAACAGGTCCGTCGTGGCGTCGTCGACGGCGATGTCGACCAGCGCGGGGCCGCTCGAGGCCAATGCTTCGGTGAGACAGCGGTCGAGATCGGCGACGCCGGTTATGCGCCCGCCCGGGCAACCGAGCCCCTTGGCGAGCGCAACGAAGTCAAGCCCGGGCAGGTCGATTCCAGGCGGGCGATGCGCCTGCATCAGCTGGCTGAAGGCCCGCATCGCCCCATAGCCGGAATTGTTCATGATCACGAAAGTGATCGGCAGGCGGCGCTGCGCCGCAGTCCAGATCGCCTGGATGCAGTACATCGCGGACCCATCGCCGATCAGGGCGACGATGCGACGGCCCGGCCGCGCCAGCGCCACGCCGATGGAGGCCGGCAGGCTGTAGCCGAGCCCGCCGCTCGCCATGGTGTAGAAGCTGTCCGCGCCCGGCCGCGGCAGGAACTGCTGGATGGCGGGACGATGCGACGGCGCCTCCTCGACCACGATCGCATCGCGCGGCATCAGCGCCGACAGCCGGCTCAGCGCATAGGCCGGAGGAATCGGATTTTGCGCGGCGGGAGCGGCAGGCCGGGTCCGCGCGGCCGGCCCCTCGCGCTTGGCGATGTCGGGCAGCGCCGAACGAAGCGCGACGAGCGCCTTCGGGAGCGTGCTGATGATGGTGTCACCGACCGCCGCGGCCGCGGCCTCGGCCGGATCGTCGGTGATCTGCCAGACCGGCGTTCCGTCGTCGAGCAATTCGCATTGTCCTTCGACGTGGAAGGTGAACACCGGCGCTCCGACCACGACGATCAGATCGACGCCGCGCAAGGCGCGCGCGAGCCCTCCGGGCGCTGCCGGAAGGAAGCCTGCGAATTGCGGATGCAATTCCGGAAAGCTCGAACGGCTCGACATCGGGCTTGCCCAAACCGCCGCCCTCGCCTGTTCGGCGACCGCGACCATGGCATCGACGCAGCCGTTGCGATCGATCTCGGGTCCGACGACAAAGGCAGGCTTGCTGGCCGCTGCGATGGCTGCGCCGAGCCGGACGATCGCCGCCGGATCGGGCGCAAACTCCGTTGCGATGTGGCGCACCGGCGGCGCGACGGCCGCCCGCGCCCAATCATCCGACGGCACCGACACGAATGTCGGGCCACGCGGATGCTGCATGGCGGTGAGGAAGGCCTGTGCAATGGCCGCGGGCACATCTTCCGCCCGCGCAGGTTCCGAACTCCACTTCACATAGGGCCTCGGAAACTGCTCGGCATCCTCCGCGAAGAGATAAGGCCGCATCCGCAGCAGGCTGCGCGCCTGCTGGCCCGCCGTGACGACCATCGGCGTCTTGTTGCGGAACGCGGTGAAGAGATTGCCGAGGGCGTGGCCGAGCCCGGCCGCCGAGTGCAGGTTGACGAAGGCCGGACGCCCGGTCGCCTGCGCATAGCCGTCGGCCATGCCGACGACGCAGCCTTCCTGCAGGCCGAGCACGTAATCGATGTCGTCGGGCCAGTCGCCGAGAAAGGCGAGCTCGGTCGAGCCCGGATTGCCGAACACACGATCGACACCGAAGGAACGAAGCACGCCGAGGGTTGCTTCCCGGACCGTCAGGACTTTTGAGTTCATGGGTTGATTTCCCGGCATGCTTCGCCGTGTGGTGACGCGATCAGAAGGGATAGTGCTGAGGCTGGGTCTCGATCGTGATCCAGCGCAGATCGGTGAATTCGGCGATCCCGGCCTGACCGCCGAAACGGCCGTAGCCCGATCCCTTCACACCGCCAAACGGCATCTGCGCCTCGTCGTGCACGGTCGGTCCGTTGACGTGGCAAATGCCGCTTTCGATGCGCTGGGCCACCGTCAGCGCCCGCGCGACGTCGCGGCCGAACACGGCGGCCGAAAGACCGTACTCGGTATCGTTGGCGAGGCGGACCGCATCATCCACGCCGCGCGCGCGGATCACCGACACGACGGGACCAAAACTCTCCTCGCTGTAGATGCGCATGCCCGGGACGACGCGGTCGAGCACGGTCGCGGGCACGACCGTTCCGGCCCGCTCTCCACCCGCAAGCTTGACGGCGCCCCTGCCGATCGCGTCATCGATCAGCGCAACGACATGCCTGGCCGGCGCCTCGTCGATCATCGAACCGATCACCACCGGCCCGGAGCGCGGGTCGCCGGCCGGAAGCGCGCCGGCCTTCTTGGCAAGCTTAGCGACGAACTGATCGGCCACGCTCTCATCCACGATCACGCGCTCGGTCGACATGCAGACCTGGCCCTGGTTGATGAAGGCCCCGAACGCCACGGCGGCGACCGCGGCATCGAGGTCGGCATCGTCGAGCATGACCAGTGGCGCCTTGCCGCCGAGCTCGAGCAGCACCGGCTTGAGGTGGCGGCCGGCGAGCTCGGCGATGACGCGGCCGACGCGAGTCGAGCCGGTGAAATTGATCCGCCGCACCGCCGGATTGGCAATGAGACGTTCCACCACCGCCGGCGCATCGGCCGGCGCATTGGTCAATACGTTCACGACGCCGGGCGGAAATCCCGCGTCCCTGAACACCTCCCCGATCAGCCGGTGCGTTCCCGGACAGATCTCGGAGGCCTTGAGCACCACCGTGTTGCCGCAGGCGAGCGGCGTCGCCACGGCGCGAACGCCGAGAATGATCGGAGCGTTCCAGGGCGCGATGCCGAGGCACACGCCGGCCGGCTGGCGGACGGCCATCGCCAGACATCCCGGCTTGTCGGACGGGATCACCTCGCCCGCGACCTGCGTGGTCAGCGACGCCGCCTCGCGCAGCATGCCGGTTGCGAGCTTGACGTTGAAGGCCGACCAGACTTCGGTGGTGCCGATCTCGGCCATCATGATCCGGATGAAGGCATCGCGCTTGGCCTCGAGCGCATCGGCGGCCTTCAAGAGCAGGGCGCGCCGCGCGTTCGGGCCGAGTGCCGACCACGCGGCGAGCGCGGCGGACGCCGCCGCCACCGCCGCGTCGGCGTCGGAAACCGTCGCGGCGGCCGCGCGGCTCGCGACCTCCTGCGAGAGCGGATTGCGCCGCTCGAATACCTTGCCGGTCGAAGCGGCCTGATCCCGCCCGCTGATGAGAAGATTGACGTCCATGAGAACCTCCCTGATGTTTGTGGCTGGGCTCAGCCGAGCAGCCGCGATTTGCTGGTTTCGTGCGCGAAGCCGAGCGCGATCATCGCTGCCAGCGCGAGCGCGACGTAGTATCCTGTGATCGCGTAGGTGGAGCTCGTCTGCGCGAACAGGCTGGTGGCGACGAGCGGCGCGATGCCGCCGCCGAGCACCGTGCCGAGCTGCTTTCCGATCGACACGCCGGTGAAGCGGATGCGGGTCGGAAACAGCTCCGGGAAATAGCTCCCTTCGGTGCCGAACATCAGGGGATGGATTACGCCTGCAGCCAATATCACCGCACAGGTCACCAGCAGCGTGTCACGGCTCGCGATCGCACCGTAGAATGCAAACATCGAGATGGTTGCGAGCGCGACGCCGGCAAGGAACAGGCGTTTGCGTCCGATCCGGTCGGACCAGGCCCCGATCAGGGGCATGGCCACGAGCCCGACGAGATTGGCGAACAGCACGGCCCGCGTGATCACGTCCTTCGGAACGCCGAGCTGGCGCGTCGCAAACGAGATGGTGAAGATGGCCGTCAGGTAGAAGTAGGACGTCTGCGCCATCTCGGCGAAGAACACGATGAGGATCGGCCGCCAATGTCCCTTCACCGCCTCGACGACGGGCACGGTTTCAGCCGGCCTCGCCTCGCGGAAGGTCGCGCTCTCCTCGATGCGCAGGCGCATGTAGACGCCGAGCGCGACCAGCACCGCGCTGATCAGGAACGGAACGCGCCAGCCCCAGGACAGCAGATCCGCCTCCGGCAGCCGCGAGATCGCCAGCGCCGCGAACGAGGCCAGCACGACGCCGACGGGTCCCGCGGCCTGGATCACCGCGGCAGAGAAGCCGCGCCGGTTGCCGGGCGCCGTCTCGATTGCCATGAGGATCGCCGCGGTCGATTCCCCGCCGAGCGCAAAGCCCTGGAGGAAGCGCAGCACGACGAGCGCGATCGTCGCGGCCACGCCCGCGCTGGCGTAGGTCGGCAACAGTCCGATCGACATGGTCGCAAGTCCCATCATCAGCAGCGTGCACAGCAGGACGGATTTGCGGCCCAGGCGATCGCCGAAATGTCCGAACACGATGCCGCCGAGCGGACGCGCCAGAAATCCGACGGCGAACGTCGCGAAGACAGCGATGGTCGCCGTGAGCTGATCGAATTTCGGGAAGAACAACTGATCGAACACCAGCGGCGCGATCAGTCCGTAGATGAAGAAGTCGTACCATTCGATCGCCGTGCCGATGGTGCCGGCGATCAGAATGCGCCTGCGGCCGCTCGCCGTCTGCGCGGTAGCGGCAGCGGTGGCGGCATGTTCGTCGTAGTCCTCGAATGCTCCTGTGGTCACGTTTTCCTCCTCCGTTGTCGTTGCTTGTTGTTATTGCGTTTGTTGTTATTGCCGTGCGGCCACGGGTTGGATGTGGCCGCGGGAACAGATCAGCTTGCCAGCCGCGCGCCATCGCCCGCGCCGTGCCCGAGCGCGCGGGCAAGAACGCGTCCGATCGTCCCGGCCTGCGATGCGCTGCCGCGCCAGGCCACGATCTGGTCCGGACGGATCAGAGCGAGGTCCGCCTCGTAGAGATCACGCAGCGACTTCGGCAGCGTGACGAGCTTGACGTCGACGCCGAGCGCGCGGGCGGTCTCGCCGAGCGGAGCATGGCCGAACGTGACGTCGCCGAACTGGAGCAGCGTCCACTCGAAGCCGAACAGGTCGTACAAGGACACGCCGTCCTCCAGCCACGCATGCGGTGCGCGGCCGCCGGGACAGGCGCTCGGAACGTAGACATTCGCGGCATCCGGCGGCGGCTGGCTGCCGTCGGAGACGATGATCGGCGAACCGTCGTAACGTCCGCCGAAGGTGATGCCGGGGATGTTGAACTCGGCGCGGGCGTGCTGCTCGAGATAGACGCCCGCGATCCGCCGCGCCTCGCCGCCGGCGTCAGTGGCGTCCTCGATCTCCGGCGCGGGCGCGAACAGGCCGAGGGAGTCGGCGAAGCGGCGCGCATAGTCGGTGTTGCGAAGCGCCACCGGACGCCGCTCGACCTCGTAGCTGTCGAGCAGCGCGGCCGGGCTCACGCCCTTGACGACGCTTGCGAGCTTCCAGCCGAGATTGACCGCATCCTCGATCGCGGTGTTGTAGCCGAGGCCTCCAGTCGGCGTGAACAGATGCGCCGCATCGCCGCCAAGGAACACCCTGCCCCGCTGCATCGCATTCGCGACGAGCGCGTGGCCGGCGGTCCAGGTCAGGAACGACAACACCTCGCATGCGATCGGCGCGCCGCAGGCGCGCTGGAACGCCGCCTTGGCCTCGTTGGCCGTGATCGAGCTCTCGTCTTCGCCCGGCCGGAGCTGGGTGTGGAACGCGAATTCGTCGCGCCCGTTCACGGAGGCCATGAAGGCGCGGCGATCGCCGTTGAAGCAATTGTACATCCACGCCCTGGCATAGGGGATGCCGGCGTAGAACTCGGGTGAACGGAGATAGACCGCCAGCATGCGGCCGCCCATGAAGTCGCGCTGCGTCCCGGTTTCACCGCCATAGACGATGCCGAGCGATTGCCGGACCTGCGAGCGCGGCCCGTCGGCCCCGACCAGGAAGTCGGCCCGAACCTGAAAGCGGCTGTTATCATCGAGACATTCAATCTCGCCGACGACGCCGTCGTCGCTCTCGGCGTAGCCGATGAGGCGATGACCGTAGTTGAGCTGGATTCCGGGAAGCCGTTCGGCGTGCCGGCGCAGCACCGCCTCGACATATTTCTGCGAGACGCGATGCGGCAGCTCCGCGGCGCTCCAGGAGCCGGACAGGCCCTTGACGAGTTCGCTCGCGCGCGAGGACGACGGCAATGCAAACCGCGCCAGTTCATAGCCGGTGTAGCGGGTGAAATACGCGACGTCGGTCGGATAATCGGCCGGCAGGCCTTCGCGCCTGATCTCGTCGGCAAAACCCAGCCGCCGATAATGCTCCATCGAGCGCGCCTGCGTCGCATTGGCTTGCGGATTGAACGCCGTACCCGGCTTTTCATCGACCAGGATCGCGGACACGCCGCGGCGGCCGAGTTCGTTGGCCAGCATCAGCCCGCATGGGCCCCCGCCTACGATGAGCACGGCGGCCGTCAGACGTGTTTCCAAGGCGCTTCTCCCTACCAGCATTATCTTGCATGGTAAGGTTGCCTGACGATATCGTCAAGTAGCCTGACTATTCGGCGTCGTCGAGCGTGTCGAACTGCGCGCCATAGACCGCCAGTCCCTTCAAGATCGCCTCCATCGTGGCCTTGCCGAGCTCGGCGCGCATCTCCTGCTCGGCGATGTCGACGGCATCGCGGAACGCATCGAGCCATTTGCGTCCGGCCGGCGTGAACATGACGATGCGCGCGCGCCGGTCGGTCGGATCGGCGATGCGGTCCACCAATCCGAGCTCGGCGCATTGATCGACCAGCTCGCCCATCGCCTGCTTGCTCATCGACGCGCGGCGGGCGAGCTCCGTGAGCCGCGTCCCCTCCACGTCGAGATTGCGGGTGAGACTGACATGGGCGATGCGCGTCTCGTCATGCCCCCGCTCGCTCATCAATTCGAGCACGCGGCCTTCGAAACGTCGCACCGCGTTGTTGAGCAGGCGGCCGATATTGGCATGCCGCCACGCCGTCCCGGATGTCCTGGATTTCAATGGATATGCCTTCTCGGAAACAGTCGGGATTTCAATGTCTGTCACTTACTTCGCCGCGTCCATCCATATCCCCGGCTCCGAATGCTCGCGGATGTGGGTGACGAGGAAGTCGGAAAAGGCCCTGATCTTGGCCGGCAGCCCGGCACGGTTCTGGTAGGCGATGTTCATGGTGAGCAGAGGCAGCTCCCAATCCAGCAGGACCGGGACGAGACGGCCCGCCGCGATATCGCTCTGGACGATGTAGAGCGGCTGGATGAGGATGCCGAGACCCGCCAGCGCCGCGCCGCGGATGACCTGGCCGTCATTGCTGTCGAGCGTCGGCGTGATGCGCACCGTCTGCGCGCCATTGCCTTTGCGCAGGCGCAGCGAATAGGGATCGTTCGCAAGGTTGTAGACGAGCATGTTGTGGCGCGCGAGATCGGCGGGCTGTTCCAGCTCGCCTGCGCTTGCGAGATAGGAGGGCGCGGCTGCCAGCACGCGACGCATCTGGCCGATGCGGCGGACGATGATGTTCGAATCCGGCTCCTGCTCGCGCGTCCGGATCGCCACGTCGATGCCCGCCTCGATGAAGTCAGGATAGCGGTTGGCGGTGGTGATCTGCATGTTGAGCTTCGGATAGCGCGCGCGGAAGGCCGGCAGCATCGGCGCCAGATAGATCACCGCAAAGGACAGCGAGCTCGTCACCCGCAGCATGCCCTGCGGCGACAGCGCGCGATCGCTGACGATGTCCTCGGCTTCCGCCAGTTCGCTCAGCACCCGGCTGGACCGCTCCAGCAGCTCCTGCCCCGCCTCCGTCAGCCACAGGCGGCGCGTGTTGCGCTCGATCAGGCGAACGGCGAGGCGCTCCTCGAGCGCGCTGAGATGGCGGCTCGCGGCCGCGTTCGACATGCGCAAGGCCTCGGCGGCTTTGGACAGGCTGCCGAGCTCGGCCGTCTTGGCGAACACCTCAAGTTGGAGCAGGCGATCCATTTTTCCACTTTTAGGAAAAGAGACTTACAAATATTGGCCTTTATTTCCGTATCCCGCAAGCCAAAATGGGTCCAACACAAGCAAGATGACAGGCGAGGAAACTGGGAAATGTCGGGCCGGATCAGGCACATCGTGATGTGGCGGCTGCGTGGGGAGACCCCCGAGGAGCGGTCCGCCGCCCGGGCCAAGGTCAAGACCCTGTTCGAGGGCCTGCGCGGCCGGATCGACGGCCTCACCCATATCGAAGTCGGCCTCGACGTCAGCGCTGTCGATTACGCCTGCGACGTCGTGCTGTTCTCCGAATTCACCGACCAGGCCGCGCTTGCGGCCTACGCCACCCACCCGGAGCACCTGCGCGTGCGCGAGGCGCTTGGCGACTTGCGGATCGGCCGCTTTCAGGTCGATTATCCCATCAAAGAGACCGGCGCATGATCGGTTCGTTCACCTTTGAAAACCTGCCCTGCCGCGTCGTGTTCGGCAGCGGAACGTTGGCTAGTGCCAAGGCCGAGGTGGAGCGACTCGGCGGCAAGCGCGCCCTGGTGCTGACGACGCCGCAGCAGGAGGCGCAGGGCAAGAGCTTAGGGACCGCGCTCGGCCCGCTTTATGCCGGCATCTTTCCGGGTGCGACCATGCATACGCCGGTTGACGTTACCGAACGGGCGCTCGCGGCGATGAAGGCGTGCGATGCGGATTGCGTGGTCTCGCTCGGCGGCGGATCCACGACGGGCCTCGGCAAGGCGCTCGCCTTGCGCACCGGCGTCAACCAGCTCTGCATCCCCACCACCTATGCCGGCTCGGAGATGACGCCGATCGTCGGCCAGACCGAGAACGGCCTGAAGACCACGGTACGCGATGCGGCCGTGCTGCCGGAGACCGTGATCTACGACGTCGATCTCACCTTGACGCTGCCGGCGAGCCTGGCTGCGACATCAGGCATCAACGCGATCGCGCATGCGGTCGAAGCGCTTTATGCGCGCGACACCAATCCCGTCACCTCGCTGATGGCGGAAGAAGGCATTCGCGCGCTCGCGCGTGCCCTGCCCGCCATTGCCGCCAGAAGCGACGATCGCGAGGCCCGCACCGAGGCGCTCTATGGCGCTTGGCTGTGCGGCGTCTGCCTCGGCACGGTCGGCATGGCGCTGCATCACAAGCTCTGCCACACGCTCGGCGGCACCTTCGATCTGCCGCACGCCGAGACGCACACCATCGTGCTGCCGCATGCGCTGGCCTACAACGCCCCCGCCGTGCCCGAGGCGATGGCGCGCGTCGCGCGCGCGATCGGCGCGGCCGATGCGTCGCAGGGACTCTACGAGCTCGCAAAGCGGCTGGGTGCAAAACTGGCGCTACGCGATGTCGGCATGCCCGAGAGCGGCATCGACAAGGCGGCCGATCTCGCCGTCACCAACGCCTACTGGAATCCGCGGCCGCTCGAGCGAGGCGCCATCCGCGACCTGATCGCGCGCGCCTGGGCCGGCGAGCCGCCTGTTACCACCAAAGCTGTGGCTTGAAGCGATGCGCCGCACGCTGATCAGATCCGCTACCATCATCAGCATGGATGATGCGATCGGCGACCTCCGCACCGGCGACGTGCTGGTCGAAGGCAGCCGCATCGTTGACGTGCGGCCGTCGATCGACCTCGGCAGCGGCGCGGCCGAGACCGAAATCGTCGACGGCAAGGGGCGCATCGTCATCCCCGGCCTCGTCAACGCGCATATGCACACCTGGCAGACGGGCTTACGCGGCTATGCCGCGAACTGGACGCTGCTCGAATATTTCCGGCGCATGCACGCCGGGCTCGCGACCGTGTTCCGGCCCGACGACATCTACATCGCCACGCTGGCCGGCGCGCTGAACCAGATCAATTGCGGCACCACCACGCTGGTTGACTGGTGCCACAACAATCCGACGCCCGATCACACCGATGCCGCCGTGCGCGGCCTGATCGAGAGCGGCATCCGCGCCGCGTTCTTCCACGGCTCGCCGAAACCGGAGCCGAAGCCCGGCGAGCCGCATTTCTCGGAAGTGCCGCATCCGCGCCGCGAGGTCGAGCGGCTGCTCGCCGGCCCCCTCGCCGACCGCGACGGTCTCGTCACGCTCGGGCTTGCGATCCTCGGTCCGCATTATTCGACGCTCGACGTCGCCATGCACGACTTCCGCCTGGCGCGGGAGCTGAAGCTGATCGCTTCGATGCACCAGGGCGGCGGTCCGGCCAAGACGCCTGATGGCTGGGAGAAGTTGATCGCGGCCGGCCTCGTCGGTGCCGGCGTCAATATCGTCCACGGCAACGATCTGCCCGACGATCTCCTCGACCGGATGGTCGATCTCGGCGTGTCGTTCTCGGTCACGCCCGAGAACGAGATGATCCAGGGCCACGGCTTCCCGATCACGGGACGCCTGCTGAAGCGCGGCGTCCGGCCGACGATCGGCATTGATCTGGAATCCGTGCTGGCCGGCGATCTCTTCTCCGCCGCGCGCGTCGCGCTGTCGATGCAGCGGGCACTCGACAATGCGGAGTCGCGCCGGGACAGCGGCACCATTCCTGCGACCACCACGATCCCCGTGCGCGAGGCGCTGCGCTGGATCACGATTGAAGGCGCGCGCATGCTCGGCCGGGAGAGCCAGATCGGCTCGCTGACGCCGGGCAAGCTCGCCGACCTCGTCATCATCAACGCATCCGATCTCAATCTCGTCCCGGTGCACGATCCCGTCGCGACCGTCACGATGCAGACGAGCCTCGCCAACATCGAGGCCGTCATGATCGGCGGCGCGTGGAAGAAGCGGAACGGCCGGCTTCTGGTCGAGGGACTGGAGGCGAAGAAGGAGCTGCTGGCGCAATCGGGCCGGCGGCTGGTGCAGGATATCGAACGACAGGGACGCGCCGCCTGAAGGCGCCAATGGACAACAACAATGACTGACGCTTCAAGGAATGTAGCCTTTATCGGAATCGGCAAGATGGGCCTGCCGATGTCGCAGCTCGTCGCCAAGGCCGGCTATGCCGTCACCGCGTTCGATCGGAGCGCGGCACGGACCAACGAGGCGCGAACACAGGGCATTTCGATCGCCGCCTCACCGGCCGAGGCCGTAAGCGGCAAGGAAGCGATCATCACGTCGCTGCCGGACGACGCAGCCTTGCGCGGCGCGTTGCTCGGTCCAACCGGCGTCATCGCCGCGATGGCCCCCGGAGCCGTTCTGATCGAGACCAGCACCGTGAGTGTCGAGGCCTCCACCGAAGTTGCGGCCACCGCGCAGGCGCGCGGCGTCCTCTATCTGCGCGCGCCGGTCTCCGGCAACGCCAGCATCGTCCACACCGGCGCGCTGACCTGCTTCGTCTCGGGCCCGAAGGACGCCTTCGAAAATTCAAAGCCGCTGTTCGCCGCCTTCACCCGCGCCCAGACCTATCTCGGGCCCGGCGAGGAAGCCCGTTACGCCAAGCTCGCGGTCAATCTGATGATCGCGGTGTCGGCCGCAATGATGGCGGAGAGCCTGGCGCTGGCGCGCAAGGGCGGCATCGCCTGGCAGGACATCCTGAAAGTGCTCGACGACAGCGCGGTGGCCTCGCCGATGGTGAAGTACAAGACCGCGCCGCTTCGAACGCGGGATTTCGAATCGACCTTCTCCTGCAAGCAGATGGCCAAGGACCTCGATCTCATTCTCGGCGCCGGCCACGCCGTCGGCGTGCCGCTGCAGCTCGCGGCGCAAGTGCGCGAGACCTATGGCTCGCTGGTCGCGCAGGGCGACGGCGAGGCCGACTTCATCGCGACCGTCAAGCATCTCGAGCGGCTGTCCGGCCTCGGCGAACCGAAGCTCTGATCAACGGAGACACCCATGCGTAACTTCAACGAGACCACGATCACGGAGGCGGTGCTGGAGCGGATCGCAGGCGCAACCGATCCGCGCATCAAGCAGGTCAGCGAGGCGCTGGTGCGCCACCTTCACGCCTTCGTCCGCGAGGTCCGCCCGACCCAGAAGGAATGGGAATACGGCATCGACTTCCTGACCCGAACCGGCCACATGTGCGACGACAAGCGCCAGGAGTTCATCCTGCTGTCGGACACGCTCGGCGTCTCCATGCTGGTCGACGCGATCAACCACCCGGTGCCGGAAGGTGCGACCGAGACCACGGTGCTCGGCCCGTTCTTCGTCCAGGCCGCGCCGGAGAAGGACATCGGCGCCGACATCTCCGGTCCCATGGAAGGCGATCCCATGCTGGTCACCGGCTCGGTCTCGACCGTCGACGGACGTCCGCTGGCGGGCGCCGTCGTTGACGTCTGGCATTCCGACGATGACGGCTATTACGACGTGCAGCAGCTCGACCAGATCGGCAATCTCGCGATGCGCGCGCGCTTCCACACCGACGCCAATGGCCGCTTCCATTTCTGGTCGATCAAGCCGGCCGCCTATCCGATCCCGCATGACGGCCCGGTCGGCGAGATGCTGGAGGTGCAGGGCCGCCATCCCTGGCGTCCGGCGCATGTGCATTTCATGATCTCGGCGCCCGGCTTCGAGCAGCTCGTGACCCATGTGTTCGTCGCCGGCGACAAATATCTCGACAGCGACGTGGTGTTCGGCGTCAAGGACAGCCTGATCCGCGAGTTCGTCCGCCACCCGGCCGGGCGTGCGCCGGATGGTCGCATGGTGGACACCGACTATTTCCATCTCAACTACGATTTCGGCCTGAAGCAGGTTGCGAGCAGCGCAAGAGCCGCCTAAGCCGAACCACAACGCAGCGGACCGGCAAGAGTCCGTCATCGGGGCAGACAGGGAGCAAGGATGGGACCGCGGGTCAGCACAGGAGCATTGGCCGATCGCCTCACCGGCATGATCGGCCCGCGCGCGAGCGTCGCGCGCGGCGTGCTCGATCAGCACGGCCAGAGCGAGTCGCATTATCGCAATTTGCCGCCCGACATCGTCGTCTTTCCTGAAACCACGCAGGAAGTGGTCGACATCGTGAAGCTGTGCGCAAGCGCGGGCATGCCGATCGTCCCGTTCGGCGCCGGCACCTCGCTCGAGGGCAATGCGGCTTCGGTCGCCGGCGGCGTCTGCTTCGACTTCGCGCGCATGAACAAGGTGCTGGCCGTGCACGACAGCGACATGGACGTCGTGGTGCAGCCCGGCATCACGCGAAAGCAGCTCAATGCGGAGCTGCGCGGCACCGGTCTTTTCTTCCCGATCGATCCGGGCGCCGATGCCTCGATCGGCGGCATGACATCGACGAGGGCCTCCGGCACCATGGCGGTGCGCTACGGTACCATGAAGGACAACGTCATGGCGCTGGAGGTGGTGCTGGCCGACGGGCGCGTGATCCGGACCGCCAGGCGCGCCCGCAAATCGGCCGCCGGTTACGACCTGACGCGCATGTTCGTCGGCGCCGAAGGCACCCTCGGGCTCATCACCGAGATCACGTTGAAGGTGCATCCCGTGCCGCAGGCGATCTCGGCCGCGGCTTGCAGCTTCGACACCCTGCACAATGCCGTGGACACCGCGATCTCCGTGATCCAGTCCGCGATCCCCGTGGCGCGCATCGAGCTGCTCGACGACGTCATGATGCGCGGCATCAATGCCTACGCAAAGCTCGGCTATCGCGAGGCCCCGACCCTATTCTTCGAATTCCACGGCTCCGAGGCCTCCGTCGCCGAGCAGGCCGAGGCCGCAGAGGCGATCGCCGCCGACCATGGCGGTCATGGCTTTGCCTGGGCCAAGGCGCAGGAAGACCGCAGCCGGCTCTGGCACGCCCGCGACAACACGCTCTATGCGGGCCTGGGCCTCCGGCCCGGCGCGCGCGCCGTGATCACCGATGTCTGCGTGCCGATCTCGCGGCTGGCGGAATGCCTGACCGAGACGCGACGCGACGCGGACGAGCACGGCTTCACCGCGCCGATCGTCGGCCATGTCGGCGACGGCAACTTCCACATGCTGATCCTGATCGATCCGGCAAAACCGGACGAAGCTGAGGGCGCCAAGGCGCTCCAGGCCCGCATGGTCGCCCGCGCCATTGCCATGGACGGCACCTGCACCGGCGAACACGGCATCGGGCTCGGCAAGATCGACTATCTCGCTGACGAGCTCGGCGAGGCCGTGGATGTGATGCGAGCGATCAAGACCGCGCTCGATCCTGATGGACTGATGAATCCCGGAAAGATCTTTGCGGGCGGAGCCAAGGCATGAGCGACGCGCTTCCGATCGAGGTCACCTCACCCACGCCGCTGCTCGAGCTGCGCGGCATCAGCAAGGAGTTTCCCGGCGTCAAGGCGCTGGATGACGTGTCCTTTGCCGTCTTCCCCGGCGAAGTCCATATGCTGCTGGGGGAGAACGGCGCCGGCAAGTCGAGCCTGATGAAGGTGCTGTGCGGCGCCTACCGCGCCGATGCCGGCGAGTTCTACTACAAGGGCGAGAAGGTCGCGATCGGCTCGGCCGCGGATGCACAGAAGCTCGGCATTGCCGTGATCTTCCAGGAGTTCTCGCTGGTCCCCCATCTCGACATCGCCCAGAACATCTTCCTCGGCCGCGAGCCGAAGGGCCGCATCCCCGGCACGATCGACCGGAGCAAGATCCTCGCCGACGCCAAACGCGTGCTCGGCACCATCGGCTTCGACATCGATCCCTCCACGATCGTGGACAAGCTCGGGGTGGCGCAGCAGCAGATGGTCGAGATCGCCAAGGCGATCAGCCAGAACGCACGCATCCTCGTCATGGACGAGCCGACCGCGGCGCTGTCCGACCGCGAGACCGAGCTCCTGTTCGCGCTGATCGCGCGGCTGAAAGCCGACGGCGTGTCGATCGTCTATATCTCGCACCGCATGGCGGAGGTGTTCGCGCTCGGCGATCGCATCACGGTGCTGCGCGACGGCCGCCGCATCGACGGCGTCCGCCCGGCCGACGTCACGCCGGACCAGCTCGTCCGCATGATGGTCGGACGCACCGTCGACATGACCTATCCGCGCAATTTCGCCGACAAGCCCGGCGAGGTACTGCTGCAGGTCAAGGGCCTGAGCTCCTCGACCGGGATCTCCGACATCAACATCGAGGTGCGCCGGGGCGAGATCGTCGGCCTGTGCGGCCTGGTCGGCTCCGGCCGCAGCGAAGTCGCGCGCGCCATCTTCGGCGCCGATCCCGTCAGCTCCGGCGAGATCATCTTCGACGGCAAGACCATCTCCGGCGAGCCTGATCTCGCCGCCCGCCGCGGCATCGCGCTGATCCCGGAGAGCCGCAAGAGCGAGGGCCTCGCTCTGCTGCGGTCGGTGAGCGACAATCTGGTGGTGTCGGCGCTGCGAAAACTGTTCCCGAGCGGACTGTTCGACCAGCGTTCGGCGCAGCGCACGGCCGACGGCCTGATCCGGCAGCTGAGGATCGCGACGCCCAGCGCGCGCCAGACCGTCGGCCTGCTCTCGGGCGGCAACCAGCAGAAGGTCGTGATCGGCAAGTGGCTGGCCGCCGGCTCGAAGCTCTTCATCTTCGACGAGCCGACGCGAGGCATCGACATCGGCGCCAAGTCCGAGATTTTTGCGCTGATCGACCGCCTGGTCGCGGAAGGCGCCGCCGCACTGATGATCTCGTCCGAGCAGGTCGAGATCTGCCATGTCTGCGACCGCGCCTATGTGATGCGCGAGGGCCGCATCGCGGGACACCTGACGCGCAACGAACTGACCGAGGAGAACATCGTGCGACTGGGGATGCATCATGCGTGAAGCTGCGGTCGTTTCCGAGCCCAATCCGCTGCAACGCATTCCCGGCGTTGCCATCGTGCTGGTGCTGCTGATCGCGCTGTTCAGCGCGATCGCACCCGGATTCCTGTCGGTCGCCAACCTCTCCAACGTGCTGGTGCAGTCGACCATCCTCACCATGCTCGCGCTGCCGATGACCCTGATCATCATGACCGAGGGGCTCGACCTGTCGATGGGTGCGGTGCTGACGCTGACCTCGCTCTGTGTCGCGATCGTATCGCTCGCAACCAAGTCGATGCTCTTGGGCTTAGGTGCCGGCCTGCTGGTCGGCGCCGCCTTCGGCACCGTCAACGGCTGGCTGGTCGCCATTCTCGGCATTCCGCCCTTCGTCGCGACGCTCGGCACGCTCGGCATGGCCCAGGGCCTGTCGCTGATCGTCAGCGACGGCCAGAGCGTGGTCGGCATTCCCCACAGCGTGCGCGACATCTACTCGGCGACGCTGCTCGGCGTGCCCGTGCCGATTGTGATGGCGCTGGTGACTTACGCCGCGTTTCACGGCCTGCTCTATCACACTCGCTTCGGCACCTACATCTTCGCGCTCGGCGGCAACCGCGAGGCGCTGCGCTATGCCGGCCTCTCGCCGAACAAGCTGCTGATCGCGGTCTATGCGCTCGGCGGCGCCATGGCCGGCATCGCGGGCCTGTTGATGACCGCGCGGATGAATTCAGGTCATCCGACCGCGGGCCTCGGCCTTGAATTCGATGCGATCGCAGCGGTCGCGGTCGGCGGCACCTCGTTCGAGCGCGGCAATGGCTGGCTGCTTGGCACGTTGCTCGGCGTGATCGCGGTCGGCGTGCTTCGCAATGGACTCAACCTGATCTCGATGCCTTCGTCGGTGCAGGTCGCAAGCGTCGGCGTCCTCGTCATCGTCGCTCTGTTCCTCGACGGCCTGCGGAGCCGCGCATGACCGACATCACCAAGGAGGCGATCGTGCCGCCCCGCTCCTTCCTGTCGCAGGACGCGATCCAGGTGTTCTATCGCCTGCTCGCGGCGCTGCTGATCTGCGCAGTGCTTGCCGTGCTCAGCGATTCCTTCCTGAGCCTCGGCAACATCCTCAATGTGCTGAGGCAAGCGAGCCTGACCTTCTTCATCGCCTCCGGCCTGACGCTCGTGGTGCTGACCGCGGGCCTCGATCTCTCCGTCGGCGCCAATGTCGCGCTGTCGGCCTGTATCGCCGGAACCGTGATCCACAAGACCGGCTCGCCGGCACTCGGCATCCTCACCGGCCTTGCCTGCGGCGGCATCGTCGGCCTTCTCAACGGTGTCATGGTCACCGCGCTGCGCATCCCCTCCTTCATCGCGACCTATGGCATGCTCTGGGTGCTGAACGGCCTCACCTACTGGTACATGGCGGGCGAGACCCTTCACGGTTTTCCGGCAGGCTTCCGCCAGATCGGCAGCGGCTATCTGTTCGGCCTGCCGATCCCGGTCTACCTGCTGCTGGTCTTCCTCGGCATCGGAACGCTGTTTGCCCAGCGCACGATCTGGGGCCAAGAGATCTACGCGATCGGCGCCAATCCGGTCGCGGCGCGGCTCTCCGGCATTCCGGTCGCGCGGCGCCTGCTGCTGGTCTATGCCGTCTCCGGCACCATGGCGGGGCTCGCCTCGATCATCTTCCTGTCGCGGCTCAATTCGGCCGAGGCCGACATCGGCGAGAGCCTGACGCTACCGGCAATCGCGGCCGTGCTGATCGGCGGCACCTCGCTGTTCGGCGGTGTCGGCACCGTGTTCGGCACCTTCATCGGCGCGTTGATCCTGACGCTGGTGCTGAACGGCATGAACCTGCTCTCGGTCAGCGCCAACTGGCAGCCGCTCGTCACCGGCGTCATCGTCATCCTCGCGGTCTGGCTCGACATGAAGACCCGCCGCCGCGCGCAATGAGTTCCTAGAGTTCCAACAAGCAAAATGAGGGATGGAGGCAACATGAGACTGAAACTGGGCTATCTGGCGCTGCCGCTGCTGATGGCGGCCGCGATCACCACCGAGGTGCGTGCCGACGGCGAGACCATCGCCGTCTTCACCAAAAACCAGACCAACCCGTTCTTCCAGACGGTGCGGGTCGGCGCCGACAACATGGCGAAAGCGCTGAACGCGAAGACGCTGCAGTACATCCCGACCAAGCCGGACTCGATCCCCGAGCAGCTCAGCCAGATCGAGGACGTCGTGGTGAAGAAGCCGAGCGCCATCGTCTTCACGCCGGTGGACTACAAGGCGATGGTGCCGGGGGTCGAGAAGATCAACGAAGCCAAGATCCCCGTCGTCAACATCACCGACCGCTCGGCCGGCGGAAAATTCCTGTCCTTCGTCGGCGCCGACGATTACAGCCTTGGGCTGGAAACCGCACGCTTCCTGCTCAAGACGCTGGGTGGCAAGGGCAACATCGTCATCATCGAGGGCGTCAAGGGCTCCCTGACCAATGTCGACCGCGTCCGCGGCTTCAACGACGCGCTGAAGGAAAGCGCGGGCGCCAAGCTGCTGGCCTCGCAGCCCGGCAACTACCAGCGGCTCCAGGCGCTCCAGGTGATGGAAAACCTGATGCAGTCGAATTCGCAGATCGACGGCGTGCTGGCCGCCAACGACGCCATGGCGGTCGGTGCGATCGAGGCGCTCGACGGCGCCAACCGCAAGGCGCAGGTGATCGGCATCAACGGCACCAAGGAGGCGATCGACGCGATCAAGTCCGGCAAGCTGCTCGCGAGCGGCGATTACAACGGATTTGCGCAAGGCTGCCTCGGCACCATGATGGCGATCCGCTCCTTGCGCAGTCAGCCCGTCATCGGCGAGATCGTGCTGAAGCCGACCGTCATCACCAAGGACAATTTCCAGCCGTTCGACGTGCCGCTGGAGCAGCGGACCTGCCCGACCTTCGAGGACGCCGGCAAGCTCGGCGCCAAGTAACCCAACCGATCATCACAAGCACGGACGGCCGCACCCGCGGCCGTCCCAAGAAGACCAAGACATAAACGGAGACACCATGCTGTTCGCCATTCATGCCATCGACCGCACCGGCGCGCTGCCGACCCGGCTCGCCAATTACGACGCCCACAAGACCTTCCTCAGCGACACCTCGCGCTTCGGCGTCAAGATCGTGATGTCGGGGCCGCTCGTCTCCGACGACGGCGCAACCATGATCGGCAGCCTGTTTCTGATCGAGGCGCCGGGCCGAGCGGAGGTCGAAGCCTTCAACCGCGCCGATCCCTTCGCCGCGGCCGGCATCTGGGACAAGGTCACGATCACGGGCTTTCTACGCCGCCAGGGTTGAGCGGCCTCGGCAACACTGCACCAGGCACGCGCAGTCGTCATATTGACATCTCTGATGTGCCTTGCTGCTCGTGCCGTTATTCGGTGAATAGATCAGATTTCGATCGTTTGCGCTGCCTAGCGACAGACCCATACTCCGTTCACCAGCACACGGGCGCATGCCGGCGCCACGACGGTGGCCGCAGCGCCTGCCGCTACCGCGCCGCCCACGACAGCGCGGCGCGTGGTCCGTCGCGCGACTCCGGCAACACTTGCGGGCGTCGCCGGCCGTCCCACCCTCGCCTGCGCGCTGTCGACCGAAAATGACAGACCACGCTCGTGCGACCATTGCACGGAACCGATCGCGGCGACGGCAATAATGGCAGCTCCAAAGCACCAGTTTCTGCAGGTATGTTTCATGGTCGACCTCCTTCTTCCGTTGTTGAATCGCTATTCGTTTCGAGTCTTGCGCCCAACAGCGACGGGCGCACCGATGGCGAAATTTGCCACCTGCCGTCTCTTACCGGCGAGAGCGCGGCGGTGGCGGGACGGGCCCCAAATCGCGCTGCCAGATGGTGCCATTGTCGAACTGAATGAGCATGCCATCCGGCGAATAGACCGCACTCTGGCTGAATGCGTCGATCCAGATCCGGGTTGCCGGCCAGTACCAGTCGGGCCACGCGCGGGACGGCTGCCCCGCTTCCGTCAGGAGATTAAGTTCAGTCCCGTTTTGGGTAATGTAAGCCGGCAAATTTCCCTGGCACATTCGGACACATTTGTAGATGCCGGTCAGGTTGATCGACTGGGCTGACACAGGAGTCGGCGCAAGCGCAGCTGTCATCACGGCGACAACGATCGGAAAATGTTTCATACAAATCACTCCTTCGTTCAAATGATCAGGAGAGCCCCTGTCGAATGGGCTTCCAATAAAAGCGAGTTGCGCTCCGCGAGCGAGCGCCGGATCACTGCGAATTTCGGTTCTTGCTCGCTCCTCTCAAACGCGGTGCCGTCGTGGGCGACTTCACCCACTCCGCCATTTGGATACAGGTGAGAAGATCGACATAGCTCGGACTTCCGCCGGCCGAGGCTTCCCCTTCGCAGCTATCGCGAAGGGGATTTGGCGCAGCGCTCCACACCGTGCTGAGCTGTTGCCGCGCAGCCAACTCATCGCGCATGCAGTCTGCGAAGCTCTGGGAAAGGGCAAGCCCCATTGCCTTGTCATCAGCCGTGGTCGCCTGGCACGTCGCCTCTACCTTCAATTCGGGGACGCGATCGGAGACGGGCATCACGAGCAGTTGGGTCCCGAGGAGCGCTGCGGATAATGCTGCCATCGTCATCTTGACCTCCTTCAAACTCTATCAAATGCCCCCCTGAACTGCCACCACGAGGCACCGCGCTAGAATTGCCCCGGTTGAGCCGGGGGACCGGGCCAATCGGATCGCAGGTTGCTCCGGTTGTTGCGATCGAAGAGGTCTTGCCTGCAGATGAAGCCGTTCCCGCAGCTAACCGCCGGAGGAGCAGGCCGGCGAACATCGGCGGCCGCCGCGATCTTTGCGTGCGGCGCCTTGGCGAGGGCGGCCGTGACCAGGACAACCTCAAGCCCGCAAAGGACGGTAAGCAAGCACGTCTTCTTCATGGGATCAGCGCTCCTTTGCTGGCCGGGCGCAGGCGGTAAACCGACCGCGCCGGTCAAACGGCCCGTCGTTCGGTAACAAGGCGGATGGGGATAGTCGCCGGAGCGAGTGCTGTGCCCGCGATTGCGACGGACGAAACACGGTGCGGGCACGTGATGCAGCAAGAGACATGTGAACTCTCCGGCACTCGGCGAACGTCGGGCATAACGGGGCACGACGTTACGGGACCGGCCTTGATCCAGATCAAGCTCACGTCGGCGTTCCCGCATTGCGCAGGGCGCGAGAGCTACGCCACTCCGTCGCGCGCTACGTGCGGCTCGTTCGAGGGGGAGTGGCGATTTCGTCGACCAGGGGGAGGCTCGTGGCTGACGTCGCTCAGCGCCGGAAACTCTCCGACCAGCCTTGCGAAATAAGCTCTCAACAGGCGATCGAAAGTCGACTTTGCTTCGCCGACGTCGCGGCCCTCAAGGCCGAGGTTTTCGGCAGTCCCACCCAGTACTTGTTGCGCCATGGCCTGCCTCCTCGAAGCAGTACACGCCCGGATGCCCTTTTTTCCTAGTTGTCAATAATCGATGAGCCGCGATCAATCGGTTTGATCCATCTCAAACGACTCGCGCTCTTGAATGGGAAGCAAAGGCCGACCGCCCATGGGCGTCAGCCTTGATGATGCGCGCAACAGGTGTTGCCGCTGGTCTCCAGAGAGATCGTCAGCGCGATGTGGGTACTACTTTGTAGTCATCCGCTTCGGTGGCGCGGTCGGCGCAGGCGCTGCCGGCGAGATGACAAACGTCACCCAGGCATTCCAGCCGTCGGGCCGGTTTTCCGCGGCAAATTCCTTGTTGGCCTTCAGGTTCAGATAGCCCTGCATGTCGCCAACCGGAAAGATGAACCCGACTTGCCGGCCGACGCTCGCGACCTGCGAGCGGAAGCAGCCGAGGCGATCGCCGGAGCCGCTATCGCAACCGAGCTGCTTATAGACGTAGCCCACCAGACCGACCTGGACTGGCTTGGTCAGGATTTGAGAGGCGCCCCAGTCGAAGTACATGCCGACGCCGCATTGATACTGCGTGTCAGTGTTCTTGAAATTGTAGGTGAAGCCGAGCACGCCAGAGAGTTCTTGGCCGGTCTGCGGATTGAAATCGGTGTAGCCACCGCCTGCATCGATCGTCCCATGTCCGAGCCCGATATTGGCGAGGCGCGCGGACTGGTACGCGCCGACCGGGATGTCACCCATGACGTAGGTCATATAGTTGTTGACGCCCGCATTCCAGCGCAGTGCGAACTGGGGGATCAGGTCGCCAAAGCCCGTCACTGAATCGCTGAGAGAATCGAAGCGCGATGACGAACGTAGGCCGCGTTTACTTCGTCACGATCCTTCGCGTCGGCGCGACCGTGCTGGTCGGCGCCATTGGCGACAGCGAGAAAGTCAGCCACGTATTCCAGCCAGCTGGCCGATTTTCTGCGGCAAACTCGCCGTACCCTTTCAGGTTCAAATATCCCTGCAGGTCACCGACCGGAAACAGGTATCCGATCTGAGGACCGACTCCCACCACGCGCGACCGAAAACCCCCAAGGATCGGGGGCTGACCAAAATCGTCCGTGACCTGTTGATAGTAGTAGCCGACCAGCCCGACGAAGAGCTGCTTCGAGAGAAACTGCGAAGCACCCCAATCGATGTGGAAATCGACGCCATTCCGATATTGCGTGTCAGGATTCTTGAAATTGTAGGTGAACCCGGCGACTGCGGAAAATTCGTGCCCCGCCTTCTCATTGAAATAGGTGTAGCCGCCGCCGCCGTCGATCGCGCCGTGTCCGATGCCGAGGTTAGCAAGACGGGTTGGAGAGTAGGCGCCAACAGGAATGTCGCCGGTCAAATAGGTCATGAAATTGTGGACGCCGGCGTTCCACTTCAGCGTTGCTTGCGGATACAGATCGCCCACCGAGGTGATTGAATCAGAGAGGGTCCCCGTGCGGGTCGTCACAAAGGGCCCGACCGCTGTTGTCAGCGTTCCGTCGAGGGTTGCGGCGGATCGGCCAAACAAGCCGGTGATGCCGATTGCCAATTGTCCGCCAAGTACCGGCGTGGCGAACGTGTAGGTCGGGTTGAGCAGGACAAGGTCCGCCTGCGCGTTTAAACGCAGATTCAAATCGACATTGACGTTAGCGGGGATCCGGCCGACGCGGATTTCTCTTGCCGCGGCTGCGTTACCGAAGGCCGACACGCTGGTGTGATAATAGACCTCGGCCATCGACCAGCCGGGGACCGCAGGGACTGCCGCGAGGCTGCTGAAGCGCCCCGGAAGCCAGTATGAAACGCCATCCTCGTCGGCATATGCTGGGTCGGACGAGACTCCGGCCAATGCCACAGCCAGACCGATCGTTGCGCGAATAAGCCGACAATGAGACTTTGGTTCGGATAGGTACCGCTTCATCCGCTCGTCCTCCCGCCGACGAATGACAGTGTATCGATCGGCGATTCAATGTCTTGCTCCAAGGTAACGACTTCGTCAGATTCGGCTCAACATGTTGCGCTAAAGGCACTCAGCATCGCCGCTGGCCCGTAGGATTACCGACAGCATCGTTGACCGGAGGTATCCATATCTAGGCAAGCAGCGCCCGTGTGTAGCAAGAAGACTGCAAGATAGTGCCCCTGCCAGAGGCGGCGGCCACATCGAACGCTCTTGGTTAAGTCGCTGTGACATTCGTCACGCACTCGTGCGGGATGATAAGCGAGCAAACCTCAGCCGTTTGTGTCGCTCATGTCTCCGGCATCGTTCGGGTGTCATCGAGTTGGGTCAGCGCTCGACAGCCGGATGCGATCCGAAGTAGAGTGTTCGCGCGTGTTCGGAGTATATTGCAATGGATACTCGCAAGATACTTATTGCGCTGATCGCTGCCTTCACCGTCACGCCTCCAGCATTTGCACCGCAAACATAACGCCACGAGCTGCTCAAAGCACCGCTCGCGCGCGATCCGTCTTGATCAGATTAAGACGGAAACTGCCCCGAGGTTCACGTAGGGGCTACGTACCGCCGACCAGGAGAGAAGATTTCGGCTTCCAGCCAAGTCAGATCAGTTCGGTTTTCGGGAGTTAGCCAATGATGAGCGCCTCGAACCTGCATCGCCGAATTAGTTCGCGCTTTCTGCTCGCTGCTCTCTTGCTGATGCCGTTGACAGCCCTCAACGCCAACGCCCAGCAAACCACTGGCACTCCCGGTTCGCCCGGGGCGACGACCACGATCGACGGCAGGTATCTGCCGAATCCGCCGCAGCCGTTCAGGGGCGAGATCAATCCCAACGCCGTGCAATCGAAGCCGTACTGGCCGGCGCGCATTGTCCCGCCAAAGGGCGCGCCCAATGTGCTGCTGATCATGACGGACGATGTCGGCTTTAGCGCGCCAAGCACCTTCGGCGGCGTGATCCCGACGCCGGCGCTGGACCGTATCGCCCAGACGGGTCTGCGCTACACGGCGTTCCACACCGTGGCGCTGTGCTCGCCAACGCGCGCTGCGCTCCTCACCGGCCGCAACCATCACTCCGTGGGCACTGGCGTCGTCGTCGATCAGGCGACCGGCTACCCCGGCTACAACAGCATCATCCCGCGCGACGCCGTCGCCATCGGCGAGATCCTCCGGCAGCACGGCTACGACACCTCGTGGTACGGCAAGGACCACAACCTGCCGCAGTGGGAGGCGAGCCAGGCTGGCCCCTTCCACAACTGGCCGACCGGACCCATCAAGGGCTTCGACTACTTTTACGGCTTCCCAGGCGATGACACGAGCCAATGGCAGCCGAACAATCTCTTCCGCAACACCACTCCGATCCAACCCTTCCAGGGAAATCCCGGCTGGAATCTGATCACCGCGATGGCCGATGAGGCGATCGGGCGCATCAAGATGCTGAACGACGTCCAGCCCGACCGTCCCTTCATGATCTACTACGCGCCCGGCGGCACGCACTCGCCGCACCATCCGACGCCCGAGTGGATCAAGAAGATCAGCGATTTGCATCTGTTCGACAAGGGTTGGAACGACCTGCGTGAACAGATCTTCGCTAACCAGAAACGACTGGGTGTGATTCCGCAGAACGCGCAGCTAACGGCCTGGCCGGACAGCATCCCGAAGTGGGATACGCTTTCGCCCGAGGCGAAGAAGCTCTACACCCGGCAAGCCGACGTCTATGCTGCGTATCTAGCTTACACCGACTACGAGATTGGTCGTGTCATCCAGGCCATCGCGGACACCGGCAAGCTCGACAACACGCTCGTCATCTACGTCAGCGGTGACAACGGCGCGAGCCCGGAGGGCACGCTCCATGGTCTTTACAACGAGTTCGCGGTTGCCAACGCCGTGCACCCGACGGTCGAAATGAACATGAAGTTCTATGACGCCTGGGGCTCCGACCAGACCTACCCCCACTACGCGGTGGGCTGGGCGTGGGCCTGGGATACGCCCTTCAAATGGACCAAGCAGATCGCGTCGTATTTCGGCGGCACCCGCAACGGCATGGCCATGGCCTGGCCGGCGCGAATCAAGGACGCTGGCGGCGTCCGTCACCAATTCCACCATGTAATCGACGTCGTGCCGACAATCCTCGAGGCGGTTGGCGTCCCCGAGCCGGTGACGGTCAACGGCATCGCCCAGAAGCCGATCGAAGGCGTGAGCATGGCCTACACCTGGGAAGGTGGCAGCGCGCCCAGCCGGAGGACGACGCAGTACTTCGAAATGTTCGGCAAGCGGGCCGTTTATCAGGATGGCTGGATGGCCTCGACGCCTCCGCTGAGCCCGCCTTGGGACCTCAGTTTGGCGGAGCCGCCCTCGGACGTCATGAACGCCTACCGTTGGGAGCTCTACAATATCAACGAAGACTGGACGCAGTCGAACGACCTCGCCGCCAAGATGCCGGACAAGCTGCGCGACATGCAGCAATTGTTTACGATGGAAGCTGCGAAGTACCAGGTGTTCCCGCTCGACGACACGCGTTTGACCAGGTTCATTTCGCACAAGCCGAGCTACGCTCCGGGCCGGACCCAGTTCACCTATTCGGGTGAGCTGAGCAACGTGCCGTTCCCGGAAACAGGCTCCGCGCCGAGCCTGCTGAACCGGTCGTACACGGTCACCGCCGAGGTCGACGTTCCCCAAGGCGGCGGCGAGGGCATGCTGATGACCGACGGCGGCCGGTTCGCCGGCTACGGCTTCTACCTGCTGAAGGGCCAGCCGGTGTTTACCTGGAATCTGGTCGCCCTGGAGCGCGTCAAGTGGCAGGCCAAGGAGACGCTCGCCCCGGGCAAGCACACGCTGGAGTTCGACTGGAAATATGACGGACCGGGCCTCGGCAAGGGCGGCACCGGCACCTTGAAGGTCGATGGCAAGGTGGTGGACAGCCATCCCATGCCGCGCAGTCTTCCCATAACCCTGATGTGGGATGAGACCTTCAACGTCGGCCTCGACACCGGCACGTCGGTGGATGACCAGGACTACCAGGTGCCATTCCGCTTCACCGGCAAGCTCAACAAGCTGACCGTGAAGCTCGGACCGAACGAGATGTCATCCGCGGAAAAGGAGACGGTCGCGAAGACAATGCGAGACAAGCAATAGGCGTCGAAGGCGAACGGAAGGTCCGGCCACATGATTCATGCCAAAGCTCGCGAAGGCAGGTCCCCGGTCACAGCAGGAGGGTAACGTTTACAGGACGCTTGGTGTACTGGTGCTGGCAAGCACGATGGGACTGACGACAGGGCCCGCCCAAACCGCTCAGGAAACGCCGCAGAGCATGCTCGCGGCGCAGATACGCATGCAAGGCTTTGCCTGTGACAAGCCACTCGGTGCAGTCAGGGATCGACAACGATCAAAGCCCGACCGCGCCGTGTGGGTGCTGAAGTGTGGCAACGCGACCTACAGGGTCAGCCGTGCGCCCGACATGGCTGCAAAGGTCGAGCCGCTGCGGTGAAGACCTCGCGCCTGGTCATGAGAAAAACCAAAGCAATCCCTGCCGCCGTTTTGGGAAGTGCCTTTTCGTCTCTCGTCTTTCCGGAGGCAGTTGCCAACCACATCCATAGGGCCACACGGCTTGCGCACAACCGAGCCCCGGGTCACGAGGATCGATTTGCTCGAGACGATCGCTCTTGATTGCAAGCCGGTGCTTCGCAGGAAGCTTCTGCCAGGACGCCAACGAAATTGCTGCAACCAAGGTGATCGCGAGCACGGCACCGGCGACGGGATGATTGAGCTTGTGGACGCGCATAGCGGGTCGCTGTCGATCCGGGGGGAAGGTCAAGAAAGCTTGCCCTTGGAAGTGTGCGACCCTGAAATTTCGTCCCGTTGATTTCGCTCAAGGTCCGTCGTTCGGCCGTCCGGTACACGATGGCGAGTGTGAGCGCGTTCTGCTCTCCAATGTGCTGGCGTGTTGCAGATGCTTGACCCGCGTGGCACCGGTAAACCCATGCAAAAGATGAGCGTGCCCTGCTGGTTAGGATAGCCGGGCGGCCGACGCTGCCCCTCGGCGTCGCCCCCGGTGGGTTGATCTGCATCAACGTCACTCTCTGCATGATCCTGAAGGATGACGACATCCGCGCGTTTGCGCGCCTCTCAGGAGGGCATGCAATGAATTTTCGTGCGATTGTTTCCATACTATTTTTGACATCGGCGATATCCGCCCCTGCATTTGCGCAGCAAGCGCAACCGACCACGCCGCCTCCGGGCTCCCCGGCCGCGACCATCACCATTCCCGGCAACCAGCTCCCGCCTCCCGATCCGAAGTTCGGCGGGGTCATCAAGGACAAGGCATCCGAGTCGACGCCATGGTGGCCGCCGCGCGTCGTGCCGCCCAAGGGCGCGCCGAACGTGCTAGTGATCATGACGGATGACCAGGGTTTTGGCGCACCGAGCACCTTCGGCGGCATCATCCCGACGCCCAGCATGGACCGGATCGCAAAGGCCGGCTTGCGCTACACGAACTTCCATTCGACGTCGCTATGCTCGCCGACCCGCGCAGCGTTGATCACCGGACGCAACCATCACTCGGTCGGCTATGGGGTGGTCGGCGAAATCGCAACGGGTTTCCCGGGTTACGACTCGATCATCCCGATCGAGAAAGGCACGATCGGCACCATTCTGAAGGCGAACGGCTACGCGACTTCGTGGTTCGGCAAGGATCACAACACGCCGTCCTATCAGTCGAGCCAGGCCGGGCCGTTCGACCAATGGCCGAACGGAATGGGCTTCGATTATTTCTACGGCTTCGTCGGCGGCGATGCGAGCCAGTGGCAGCCGAATCTCTTCCGCAACACGACGGCGATCTATCCCTTCCAGGGTAATCCCGGCTGGAATCTGGAGACTGCGATGGCCGACGAGGCCATTCAGCACATGAAGCAGCTCAAGGAGGTCGCGCCGGACAAGCCGTTCTTCATCTATTACGTCCCGGGCGCCACACATGCGCCGCATCACCCCACGCCCGAGTGGGTCAAGAAGATCAGCGACATGCACCTGTTCGACGAGGGCTGGAACAAGGTGCGCGAGAAGATCTTCGCCAACCAGAAGCGGCTCGGCATCATGCCCGAGAACGCCAAGCTCACCCCGTGGCCGAAGGACCTGCCGGAGTGGGACTCGCTGAGCTGGGACGAAAAGAAGCTCTTCATCAAGCAGGCGGATGTTTATGGCGCCTATCTCGCCTACGCCGACCATGAGATCGGACGGGTCATCCAGGCGGTCGAGGACTTAGGAGAGCTAAACAACACCCTGATCATCTACATCGGCGGCGACAACGGTGCGAGCGCCGAAGGCATGCTCAACGGCACACCGAACGAGTTCACCACCTTCAATGGCGTTCCCGTGCCGGTGAAGGATCAGTTGCTCTGGTATCCGTTCTGGGGATCGGAGCGGACATTCCCGCATTTCGCGGCCGGCTGGGCGTGGACGATGGATACACCCTTCAAGTGGGTGAAGCAGGTGCCATCACACTTCGGCGGGACGGCCCAGGGCGTGGTCATGTCCTGGCCGGGCCACATCACGGATGTCGGCGGCATCCGCCGCCAGTTCCACCACGTGATTGACATCGTGCCGACCATTCTCGAAGCGACCGGCATTTCGCAACCCGACACGATCAACGGGATCAAGCAGATTCCCATCGAAGGCGTCGGCATGACGTACACGTGGGACAAGGCGAACGCCAACACAGCGTCGCGCCACACCACGCAATATTTCGAGATGCTCGGCAATCGCGCCATCTATCAGGACGGGTGGGTGGCGGCCACGACGCCTGCGACGCTCCCCTGGGAGCTGAGCACCAAGACGCCGCCGGACGTGATCACCGGCTACAACTGGGAGCTCTACAACGTTCAGGAAGATCCCACGCAGTTCAACGATCTCGCTGCCAAGATGCCTGACAAGCTCAAGCAGATGCAGGATCTCTTCTACGCCGAGGCGAAGAAGTACAACGTGCTGCCGCTCGACAACTCGACGCTGGCGCGCTGGAACACGCCGCGCCCGAGTCTCACGGCCGGACGAACGGTCTTCACGTATTCGGGCGAACTGATCGGCACGCCCGCCAGTGCGGCGCCCGACATCCTGAACAAGAGCTACAGCATCACCGCTGAAGTGGACATTCCCGAAGGCGGAGCTGAGGGGATGATCGTCACCCATGGCGGCCGCTTCGGAGGCTACGGCCTGTTCCTGAGCAAAGGCGAGTTTGGCGTCGGCCGAGGCAAGGTGGTGTTCCTCTATAACCTGCTCGACCTCAAGCGCACGACGTGGGAGGGGCCCGAGCTAGGCGCCGGCAAGCACACCATCGCCTTCGACTTCAAGCCCGATGAACCGGGCCTGGGCAAAGGTGGCACGGGCGTGCTCTCGGTGGACGGCAAGGAAGTAGCCAGGAATTCCCTGGAGCACACCATACCTGTCACGTTCCCCGAGGATGAGACCTTCGATGTCGGCCGGGACACCCGCACGGGAGTGGCCCTCGTGGAGTATCGCTACGACACTCCGTTCAAGTTCACCGGCAAGATCAACAAACTGACCTTCAAGCTCGAACCTGAGCCGAAGTCACAGACGACAGGCAAGAACTAGCACTGCATTGAACCCGCGATTGAACTCAAGGCAGAGGAGATCGCCATGAACATCGCCAATCAGTGGATGAATTCGTTCAGGATCCACCGCCGTGATCTGGGTCTGGGCGCTCTGGCGCTGGGCGCGGCCGCCACGCTGCCAGGATCGAGCACCGCGCAGACTCGAGCGGAAGAACTAGGCCAATTTCTGAAGGGAGAGCTGGGAGACCTTAAGGACCTGAAAGATGATGTGAAAGAGGAGATCGCATACCTGCTTGGTATGGAGTGTTACGTCTATGGCTTCCCGCTGGTCATGATGGACGTGACAAATGGCGTGATCACGGCGACATCAAAGTCGGGAGAATACAAGGCACCCATCAACCAATTCGGTCGGATGAAGGGCTACGTCAGCCCGGATTTCAAGGATGTCGTGCGGATCAGCGTCAACTCGGTGTGGTCGTTCGCCGTTCTTGATCTCGACAAGGAGCCGCTTGTTGCCTCGCACCCCGACACGAAGGGGCGTTACATCGTCCTGCAGTTGATGAATATGTGGACCGACGATTTTGGCTCGATCGGCAGCCGCACCACCGGCACGGGCGCAGGCAAGTTCCTCGTCGCCGGGCCCAAGTGGAACGGCATCGCGCCGTCGGACGTCAAGGACATCTACCGATGCCCGACGCGCTTTGCATGGTTGCTCGTGCAGATGTCGGCCGCGGGCCCGCATGACTTTTCGGAAATCCATGCCCTGCAGGATCAGCTCCTAATCACGCCGCTCAGCGCATGGGGCAAGCCGTATATGCCGCCCAGCGACGTTCCGATCGATCCTGCCGTGGACCTCACCACAACTCCGTACGATCAGGTGCGATTGATGACGGGGGAGATGTTTTTCAAGCGTCTGGCGATGCTGTTGAAAGACAACCCGCCCTATCCGGCCGACACCAAGATGCTCGAGAAACTCAAGAAGCTCGGCATCGAACCTGGCAAGGAGTTCGACACCAGCAAGCTGGATCGCGCCATCATCAAGGGCCTGAACGGCGCACCGGGCGAGGTATGGCTGAAGTTTCAGGAGGGACCTTACGAAACGCCGTCTGTGAACGGCTGGATCAACATGCTGAATATCGGGAGATATGGCACCGACTACAACACCCGCGCCCTGATCGCCTGGCTCGGACTTGGTGCGTTGACCTCCGATGATGCCGTGTATCCCAGTGCATTCGTGGACGGCGATGGCAATGTTCTGGATGGTGCCGCCAGGCACGTTCTGCATTTCGGCAAGGATGACTTTCCGCCCTCGGCCAGCGGCGTCTGGTCCGTCTCGCCCTATCGCGAGAATTTTTACGTACGGAACTCAATTGACCGCTACGGGATTCTTTCCGGAATGCCACTCAAGTACAACGCGGACGGCTCGCTGGATATCTACATCCAGGCCACGACGCCCGGTGCCGACAAGGAAGCAAACTGGCTGCCCTGTCCGCCGAGTCTTCCGTTCAACTTGACCATCCGCGCGTACCAGCCGAGCAAGCCGTTGCTCGATGGCACCTACAAGATTCCACCAGTCAGACGCGTGGGATGAGTTCGGGTGTCAGCAGAGATCGGTATGTTGAAAGGCGTGGAGATCGCAAGATGGACCGTTCTCGCCGCGGCCATCGAGGCCGCGGCGACCGGTCTCGTCCTGTTCGCTCGACCGTCATGGTTCGCCCGGCTGGTATTCGGCAGTGAATTTTCGGATGCCGGCAGCGCGCTCGGCCGGCTGACGTCTATCGCTCTGCTCGGACTGACACTCGCCACCTGGCCTTCTGGCGCGGTGGGCCCACTGCCATCATCCGTTCGCGCGCTGATGACCTACAACGTCCTGGCAGCAATCTACCTCCTTTACCTCGCGATCGGCCACCAGTTAACTGGTATCCTCTTATGGCCGGCGATCGCGCTCCACGCGATCCTTGTGATCTTCCTCGGTCACGCCTGGTTAGCCAAGAGAGATCGCGAGAGCGCAGAAGACTTCTCGATATAGCGGCTGAAGCCGATCTTGAGGATGCCGTGGATTGATCTGCATCAACGTCGCTCTCTGCATGATCCTGAAGAATGACAGCATCCGCGCGTTTGAGCGCCTCTCAGGAGGGCTTGCAATGAATTTTCGTGCGATTGCTTCCGTACTATTTTTGGCATCGGCGATATCCCCGGCGTTTGCACAGCAAGCGCAACCAACCACGCCACCTCCGGGCTCCCCGGCTGCGACCATCACCATTCCCGGCGACCAGCTTCCACCGCCGCCGCAGAAGTTTGGGGGCAAGATCGAACAGGGGGCAACGAATTCGAAGCCGTACTGGCCGGCGCGTATCGTGCCACCCAAGAACGCACCGAACGTCCTTTTGATCATTACAGATGATGCCGGGTATGGCGTACCGAGCACGTTCGGCGGGGTCATCCCGACTCCGGCGCTCGACCGCATCGCCGCGAACGGTCTGCGCTATACCAATTTCCATTCGACCGCACTGTGCTCGCCAACCCGCGCCGCGCTGATCACCGGGCGCAATCATCATTCGGCCGGCTTCGGGGTGGTCGCAGAGCAAGCCACAGGCTTTCCCGGATATGACAGCATCATCACCAAAGATAAGGCCACGATCGGCCGCATCCTCACCGACAACGGCTACCACACCGCGTGGTTCGGCAAGAACCATAACACACCGGAATATCAGGCGAGCCAGGCCGGACCGTTCGATCAATGGCCGACCGGCATGGGCTTTGAGTATTTCTACGGATTCATGGGCGGCGACACGAGCCAGTGGCAGTCGGGCACGCTGGTCCGCAACACCACGCCGATCTATCCCTTTGTCGACAAGCCGGGCTGGAATCTGATGACGGCGATGGCGGACGAAGCCATCGACTACATGAACCGGATGAACGCGCTATCGCCCGATCAGCCGTTCCTCATCAAATTTGCGCCGGGCGCGACCCACGCGCCGCATCACCCGACCAAGGAATGGGTCGACAAGATCAGCGCCATGCATCTGTTCGACGATGGCTGGAACAAGCTGCGAGAGACCATCTTCGCCAACCAGAAGAAGCTCGGCGTGATCCCGCAGAACGCCAAGCTGACTCCGTGGCCGAAGGATCTGATCAAGGAATGGGATCAACTTGGCGCCGACGAAAAGAAGCTATTCGTCCGCCAGGCCGATGTGTTCGCCGCCTATGCCGCCTACGCCGACAACGAGATCGGTCGCGTGATCCAGGCAGTCGAGGACATGGGCAAGCTCGACAACACGTTGATCATATACATCGAGGGCGACAATGGCACCAGCGCCGAGGGTCAGCCCAACGGCACTCCGAACGAAATGGCGATGTTCAATGGCGCCAATCCATCGGTCGAGGACCAGCTAAAGTATTTCTACGACGTCTGGGGCACCGACCGCACCTACAACCACATGTCGATTGGCTGGGCCTGGGCATTCGATACGCCATTCTCCTGGACCAAGCAGATCGTGTCGCACTTCGGCGGGACCCGCCAGGGCATGGCGATCTCATGGCCGAAGGTGATCACGGATAAGGGCGGGATTCGTAACCAGTTCCACCACGTCATCGACATTGTTCCGACCATTCTCGAAGCGGCGAAGATCAAGCAGCCCGACATGGTGGATGGCATCAAGCAGAGCCCGATCGAAGGTGTCAGCATGATGTACACCTTCGACAAGAACAACGCGAATGCGCCCACGACGCACAAGACGCAGTATTTCGAGATGATGGCAGATCGAGCCATCTACGACGACGGCTGGATCGCCAGCACCACGGTGATACGGCCGCCCTGGGTGACAGTCGCGAAGACCGTCGATCCGGCCAACTTCCAATGGGAGCTTTACGACCTGCGCAATGACTGGACCCAGTCCGATGATCTCGCCGCAAAGAACCCGGCGAAGCTCAAGGAACTGCAGGAATTGTTCATCAAGGAGGCAACGAAGTATCAGGTGTTCCCGCTCGATTCGACGCTGGTCGCCAGAGCCCTCGCGCCGCGGCCGAGCCTGAGCGCAGGCCGCTCGCAGTTCGTCTGGACAAGGCCGATCACCGGCACTCCGAACGGCGACGCGCCGAGCGTCCTCAATACATCCTACAACTTCAAGGTCGAGATCGAGATACCTCAGGGCGGCAGCGACGGCATGCTGATCACCCAAGGCGGCCGGTTCGCGGGTTACGGCTTCTACGTGTTGAAGAACAAGCCGGTGTTCACCTGGAATTTGGTCGATCTCAAGCGCGTGCGCTGGGAAGGACCGGACCTCACGCCCGGCAAGCACATACTTGAATTCGATTTCAGGTATGATGGACTCGGTCCGGCGACGATGGCGTTCGGCGATTACAGCGGCGTCGGCAAGGGCGGCACCGGGGTGCTGAAGGTTGACGGCACCGAGGTCGCAACCCAAAAGATGGAGCATACGCTTCCCTTCATCCTGCAGTTCGACGAATCGCTCGACATCGGTTCCGATACCGGCACGCCGGTCGACGATAACGACTACAGCACGCCGTTCACCTTCACCGGCAAGCTGAACAAGATCACGCTGAACATCGACCGGCCAAAGCTGTCGCCCGAAGACATCAAGCGCCTGCAGGCTGCGGCGCGGGCCGCCGGAGACGGTCCGTCCGCCGATGCCGAGACGGCCCCGACCGGTGGCACCGCGCCACAGGTTTCGGGCGACATCGGACTCAATTTGGCTCAGAAGGTCGAGCTGCGCATCGACAAACTGGAAGGCTGCCGCAAGCAGGCGAAAGGCCTTGGGCTTGTGGAACGCGTGCAGTTCGTCCGGAAGTGCATGGAGTGATGGCTGCTGTCCAGCGTATGGCAGGGCGGCACCGACGTGTCGAAGCTCGACGGCGCTCCCGAACCGGGAGCGATTGCCCTTCGTCGCCGCGATTTCATCGCAACCGCAGTAGGTGCCGCGCTGCCTGCCCGCCAAACCTGTCCTTCAATCTCAGCGTTCGGATCTGCCAGACCAAGACTGCGCTGAAGGACGACACGCTCAATATCTCGTCCATCCGGCGCATTCGCGACACCTGAGGAAGCTGGAGAATCGAGCGAAGATGGAGAACGTGGTTCAGTTAATACCGGTAACGCCTTCGATCGACCAGCTGGCACGGATCATCGGCAACGTGGCGGCTCCGGCTTTCCTGCTGGGAGCCGTCGCGTCCTTCATCTCGGTCCTCGTTTCCCGTATCAACCGGGTGGTCGACCGGGCCCAATTTCTTCACGGCATCACCGATGGTGATGCCTCAAAGGCTTACCTCAAGACGGATATTCCCCGGCTGCGGCACCGGGCGTCGCTCTTGAACAGGTCGCTGTTCTGCTCCATCCTCTCTGCGATCCTCACCGCCCTCATCATCATCGTTGCCTTCATCAGTGCGCTGTTCAACGTGGCCCACGAATATGGCGTTGCGATGCTGTTCATGGCCGCGCTCCTGATGTTCTGCGCCTCGCTCATCGACCTCGCTCGCGAAACCCGAATTGCCCTTCACGACAACGACCTTCGCATGTAAATCTTCCTGCGCAGCACGCGATGGGTGATCGGACGTGACGAAGGGTTCTCGAAAGAGCCGCAGGCGTCAGCAGGCCCCCACGAAGGCCCGGCCTGAACAAGGCCGTTCGGCTCCTGCTCAACGCCCCGCGCCGACATTCCGCCTGCGAACTGCCGCGCTGCTGGCAATCGGGTCGGGTGCGCTGTTTTTTCTGCTCGCAAGCGGGCTTTCCTGGTTCAAGACGTCCGAAATCTCGTCTCCGCCGACCCGCGAGGCAGAACTGAGCTTTGTCGGCAGTCAGGCGTGCAGCGGCTGCCACCAGGCGGAGACGCGGCTGTGGCAAAGCTCGCAACATCGCCACGCCATGGATCACGCGACCGACACGTCGGTCCGCGGCGACTTCAACGACGCCGCGTTCGAATATGCCGGCACACGCTCGCGCTTCTTCCGCAAGGACCGGAAATTTCTGATCGAGACAGACGGGCCGGACGGCAAGCTTGCGACGTTCGAGGTGAAATACGCCTTCGGGGTCGATCCCCTGCAGCAATATCTGATCGAATTCCCCGATGGGCGCATCCAGGCTCTGTCGATTGCATGGGACACGCGCCCCAAAGATCAGGGCGGGCAGCGCTGGTTCCATCTCTATCCGGATGCTGCCGTCACCAGCAGCGATCCCCTGCACTGGACCAGGCTCAATCAGAACTGGAATTTCATGTGCGCCGAGTGCCACTCGACGAACGTGCACAAGAATTACGACGCCGCGAAGGACCGGTTCGCGACCAGCTTCTCCGAGATCAGCGTCGGCTGCGAGGCCTGTCATGGCGCAGGCTCGCGACATGTTGCATGGGCGCACCAGAAGCCTGCAGCGCGCAGCCCGGACAAGGGCCTGCTTGTCCGGTTCGACGAACGCTCGGGCATCACCTGGTCAGCCGATGCCGAAACCATGACTCCGAAGCGCAGCGCGCCTCCGGCAACGCTGCGCAAGGAAGTCGAGGCCTGCGGGCGCTGCCACGCGCGACGCGGACAGTTCTCCGAAGACTGGATGCCGGGCAAGTCCCTGTCGGAAACCCATCGGGTGTCGCTGCTCGACCGGCAACGCTTCCATGCCGACGGCCAGATGCGCGACGACGAGGAGACCTACAACTACGCCTCGTTCAAGCAGAGCAAGATGTTCGCCAAGGGCGTCACCTGCAGCGACTGCCATGATCCGCACAGTGCGGCACTCAAAGCACCCGGCGATGGCGTCTGTGCGCAATGCCATGCGCCGGCCAAGTATGAAGCTGCCGCCCACCGGCAGCATGCCAATGTATCGCCGCCGCCAGGTTGCGCCTCCTGCCACATGCCGGAACGTCGCTACATGGTTGTCGATCGCCGCCACGACCACGGCTTCCGCATCCCCCGCCCCGACTTGTCGGTGCGGCTTGGCACACCGAATGCCTGCAACGACTGCCATCGCGACAAGCCCGCCGCATGGGCGGCGCAACAGGTCGAAACCTGGTTCGGTCCGCAGCGCCTGGGTTTTCAGGCCTATGCGCGGGCATTTCATGCGGCATGGAGCGAAGCGGCCGACGCGCAGGCTCTCCTTTCGGCCGTTGTCGCGAATGACGCTCCCGGGATAGTCCGCGCCAGCGCGCTGGCCGAGTTGCCCGCTCCCGACGCCGATCTGATCCGTCGCGCTCTCTCCGATCCCGATCCACTCGTGAGATTGGGCGCGCTCGATGCGCTGGAGGGCATTCCGGCCGACCAGCTCTGGACGCTCGCATCTGCGCAATTGACCGATCCGGTGCGCGGCGTGCGCATCCGCGCCGCCGAGCTTCTTGCCTCCGTTCCGCCATCGCGCCAGCCGGCCGCCGATCGCAACAAGTTCACGCAAGCCGCTGCCGAATTCGTGGCGGCGCAGAAATTGAATGCGGATCGTCCGGACGCCCGGGCTGCGCTCGGCAACTTCCTTGCAAGACAGGCCGGTGCCGCCGAAGCCGAGGCCGAATATCGGGCGGCCCTCAGGCTTGATCCATCGTTCCCGCCTGCCGCCATCAATCTTTCCGATCTCTACCGGCAGCTTGGGCGCGACAGCGATGGCGAACGCATTCTTCGCGAGACCCTGACCAAGTCCGGGCAAAATGCCTCACTTCACCACGCGCTCGGCCTCGTGCTCGTGCGGGAAAAGCGCGCCGATGAGGCGCTCGGTGAATTGCGTCAAGCAGCGGAGCTGGACCCCGGTCAACCGCGCTATGCTTACGTCTATGCCGTGGGGCTACACTCCTCTGGCCGCCGCGATGACGCCCTTGCCGTTCTACGGACCAGCTTGCAAGTGCATCCCAACGATCGTGAATCAGTTTCTGCGGCCCTCGCGCTGAGCCGCGAAAAAGGGGATTCCGCATCTGCCTTGGGCTACGCTGAGCAACTCTCACGCTTGATGCCCGGCAATCGCGAGATTGAAGATCTGATCAAGCAGCTCAAGCAATAGAGGCTGGCGATGAGGATCAGCGGCTCGGCTAAGCCGTGCACTCATAACCAGGGCGTTTTCGACGTCGCCGGAAGTCGCGGAAGGGCCCAATAACAGACGTTGCAATGCCTCGGCGGCAGGAACGAAAACTAAACTGCTCGCTGCATCGGCGGCTGTTTCCACTTCCCTTCGAGCGCCTCAGCTTTCGGCCAGTAGAGACGCATAACGACAAAGAAGCCACCCTTGGGTGCGGGCAGCCAGTTGGGTTGCCTGTCTGCTGCCGGAGCCTCGTTTTGGATGTAGAAGGTAATTCCGCCGTCCGCATCGCGCTTGAACTGTGACAGCATCGGCGAGTTGAGCAAGTAGCGGTTAATTGGATTGGCCGAGAGCAGGCTCGACGGCAGTTCGTACATCGTAAGTGACCAGAAGGCATTTACCGGCGGCAACTGGCCCGGTGCAAAGCGCACGGTGTAACGGTTTGCCCCATCGAATTTCTGACCGTCCGCATCTACGAGATACAGCGGATACATCGCTTCTTGCTTGGAGTTACCGTAAATGCCCACCACGGCAGCCGCCATGCGGTAAAGGTAGTTGTTCTTCAAATATGCTCGGCTGCCGAAGGTGTCGGCGCTGGTTACTTCCCCAGCATCCATTCGCTTTTGCAGTTGGGCCAATGCCTGCCAAGCATCAGCCATACCCTGCTCAATGGCAGTTTTCAGTTCAGGCGTGAGATTGCTTGCGTTGAAGTTCTTGCCAGCCTCAACGCCAATCTTGGCGAACCGCGCCATCAGTTCCTTCTCGGAGGGGTTCGTGGGGCAGAACTGTAGGAGGAAGTTGACGATGTTGAAAAACTCAAGCGAGGTCTTTTCGGTGTCGGACGTAAGCGGTTTGATGAAATCGATCGCGGAGGCGGCCTTCGGCGCCGGCGCGCCAAGGAAAGCCGAAAGCGTCTGCACCTTGTAGCCGGCCTGCACCTTCTTCACGTTGTCGATGTCGCCAGGGTTGAAAAGTTGCGTGCGGTACGCAGCCAGCGCAAATTCGGTCTCGGCGCGTAAAACCTTCGTCACCCCCTTCGGGGTTGAGCCTTGCCAATTAGGTCCGGCGATGAGGAAGCTACCGCCATTGTTGCCGGTGCTACGACTCCCGATGTAGTCGAAGTTGAAAGTATAGGCGTCAATGAGCTGAATGCTGAAATACCGTTCCTCTTCGATCACCGGAACGGTGAGCACGATGGGTTCGGCCCGCAAGTCCATGCCGAGGAAAGAGTAGGGTGTGTCCGAGTTGGGCGTTTGCACCGCCTTGTCTTCCGGGGTGAAGACACGAGAGAAGTTACGGAGCTCGTTCCATGGCGCTTTATATTCGGGGTTCTTGGCATCCACGAAATAGGCATGCTGGATGCGATAGCTATCCACCATTGGGTAGCCGTAGACATAGGCTTCCTTGGCAATTGCGCGGGCTTCGGTGGGACTAACCGCGGCTTGTGCGCGCGCAAGCGCGGAACGGAAAGACGGGAGCAGAGCAATTCCGCAGGCAAAAGTTCTGGTGTTATGGATTTCATAATCGCAACCTTCCTGACAGACCGACCGCTAGGTTGGCAGGATATGTTGTGGAAGAGCACGACATTTTGATGCAGGTCAACGATCGCACCAGAACAATGTCCGCGCCCTTGCCGTTCTAAGTACCAACTTGCAAGCGCATCCGGATGATCGAGACACCCTATCTGCGGCACTCGCGCTGAGCCGCGAAAAAGGTGATTCCGCCTCTGCCTTGGGCTATGCCGAGCAACTCTCGCGCTTGATCCCAGGCAATCGCGAGATTGAAGATCTCATCAAGCAGCTCAAGCAATAGCCGACTAGCGAGACTCTGCCGCTCGGCTAGTTGCGCACCGCGTATAGTGGCGTCCTGAGCGTGAGCTGGTACGCCGGTTTCGGCAGCCACATGATCTCGGCGGTCAAGCCAAACAGTCGGTTGTCATTGTCGTCCATGCGGTCCAGATCGAGTCGCACGATGGGCTGGGTGAACGACTGGATCGGCGCGAGGTTCAGAAGCTGGGCGCCTTCGAACGACTGTACCCCGACGCGCCCCGTAAACTTCCAGTTATTCGGCCATTGATAATAGCCGCCGACATAACCGATCGTATTTGGATTAACTCTCACCGCTGCGCTGCCCACATCAACGCGTGTGTGCTGGATGCCTACGAGAAAGCCGCGAGTCTCGTCCTTGTCCAGAGCATAATCGAACTCGAGAATGTTGTTGAAAGACGTTGCGGTCAGTGAGCCGTTTGGAACGGATTGGGTGATCGTGGATTGCAGCGTCACGGTCGGGAAATTCCCGCCATTCTGCTGGTAGATGTCGGCCTGGAAACCGATATTCCAACTGGTGATGTCAAACGAAGACCATCCGCTGCCCGCAAACTGCGTGGAACTGCCGGACACGCCGGCGTAGAGCGAGACGCGATCGGTGACATCGATCGTAAACGGAAGATCGACGTTGAGTGATTTTGCTGCCGGCAATCCGGTCGACAATGCAGCGCCGTTCGATCCGGCGAGCGTTGGCACCGCATTGAAGAAGGAGGGATGACCAAAGCCAAACGCCAAGGATCCCTGTGGGATTTGCGCGTAATAGGTTCTGAGATCGAGGTACATCGTCGGCACGGCCGGCTTCTTGTCGCCGTCGCTGTCGTCATCGGCCTCAGCGGCCAACGCGCTTGCCGCCGGACAGATCAGGGCGAGCCCGAGAGCGGCCTTCAGAACGGACCGAAACCTCATCAACCGCTCCGAGTTCGACGCAAACCTTGCTTACCCGCAAGGCCCGCCAGATGCTGCAACATATCGTGCCACGAATTGCGTCGCTCTGTCTGCAACCTTCGGATCGCGATTTTCCCCTTAGACATACACCGCGTCCCGGCGAAAGGTGTGGAAAGCCATCTCGAACGACACCCCGTGCAGCAGCAATGTGTCGCAGAGCCGTGCAGCAGTTCCCCGGCCAGGCCGGCCTCGTGCGCGATTTCAGGCTGGTCGGAAGCGCTGGCTGGGGCGGGAGGGATCGAACCTCCGAATGGCGGAATCAAAATCCGCTGCCTTACCGCTTGGCTACGCCCCAACAGGCGACCCGGGGTCGGCGGAAGAACTGGCTACCGCAGATTCCCTTCGGTCGCAGCCGGTCTATAGGGTGCGGCGCGGCATTTCAACCGCCTGAAGGCGCAAAATACCACAGCTTCCGGGACCGGCCGCGCCACACTCTATTATACGCCCGGGACGAAGGCCCGTTCCGGGCCGGAGCCGTCCGGCGGCCGGCGTCCGGGCAGTTGAGACCTCCGGCGTTTCATGGGAAGACGGCGCCAACATCTGTCCACGGGAGTGAGCCATGACCTACCGCGCGCCAATCTCTGACATGCTGCTGTCGCTCAATCATGGCGCCGGCCTGAAGGCCGCCGTGGAAGCCGGCCATTACGGCGATTTCGACGCCGACATCGTGGCCGCCGTGCTGGAGGAAGCCGGCAAGTTCGCCACCGACGTGCTGGCGCCGCTCAACCGTGTCGGCGACGAGCACGGCATCAAGCTCGACGCCGGGAAAGTCACGACTGCGCCGGGCTGGCCCGATGCCTATAAGCGCTGGACCGAGGGCGGCTGGAACGCGGTGTCCGGGCCTGAAGCGTTCGGAGGCCAGGGCCTGCCCGTTGCGATCAACGCCGCCTGCACCGAGATCTGGAGCGCCTCCAACGTCGCCTTCGGCCTGTGCCCGCTGCTGACGGCCTCGGCGATCGAGGCGCTGGATGCGCATGGCAGCGACGAGCTGAAGGCGATCTACCTCGAGAAGCTCGTCTCGGGCGAATGGACCGGCACCATGCAGCTCACCGAGCCGCAGGCCGGCTCCGACGTCGGCGCGCTGCGCACCCGCGCCGAAAAGCAGGCCGACGGCACCTATCGCATCAAGGGGACGAAGATCTTCATCACCTATGGCGAGCACGACATGACCGACAACATCGTGCATTTCGTGCTGGCGCGTCTGCCGGACGCGCCCGCCGGCACCAAGGGGATTTCTCTCTTTCTTGTTCCCAAGTTCATGGTCAATGCCGACGGCTCGCTCGGCGCACGCAACGACATTTTTGCGAGCGGCGTGGAGCACAAGCTCGGCATGCATGCTTCGCCGACCTGCACCATGACCATGGGCGACCATGGCGGCGCCATTGGTTTCCTGATCGGCGAAGAGAACCAGGGCATGCGCTGCATGTTCACGATGATGAACCAGGCCCGCCTCGGCGTCGGCCTCGAAGGCGTCGGCGTTGCCGATCGCGCCTATCAGCAGGCATTGTCCTATGCGCAGGAGCGCAAGCAGGGCCGCGCCGTCGGCAAGAAGGGCGACGGTTCGGACGCGATCTTCGTTCACCCCGACGTCAAGCGCATGCTGATGCGGATGCGGGCGCAGACCGCGGCGGCGCGCACCATCTGCTACGCGACCGCCGTCGCAATCGACGTTTCGACCCGCGCCAGGGATCCAAAGGTCCGCGCTGACGCGGCCGCGCGCGCGGCGCTGCTGACGCCGATGGCCAAGGGCTATTCCACCGATATCGGCAACGAGGTCGCCTATCTCGGCGTGCAGGTGCATGGCGGCATGGGCTTCATCGAGGAGACCGGCGCCGCGCAGTACTATCGCGACGCCCGCATCACCGCGATCTACGAGGGCACCAACGGCATCCAGGCGATCGACCTCGTCACGCGCAAGCTCGCGGCCAATGGCGGCGCCGCGGTGTGGGCGCTGCTCGACGAGCTCTCGGCCGTCGTCAAGCAGGTCGAAGCCTCCAACGACCCCGCTTTCGGCACCACGGGCGCAAAGCTGCGCGAAGCGCTGGACGCGCTGACGCGCACCAGCAAGTGGCTGCTGGAGCGCGTCACGTCCGCGCCGAACGAGGCGCTTGCCGGCGCAACGCCGTATCTGCAGCAGTTCGGCGCCACGCTCGGCGGCTGCATGCTGGCGTCCGAGGCGCTCGCCGCGAAGAGCGACGGCCTTGCCGATGCACAGCGCTACGTCTCGCTCGCCCGCTTCTTCGCCGAGAACATCACGGTGCAGGCGGCGGGGCTGGAGCGCACCGTGACGGAAAGCGCGGAGTCGGTCGCGGCGGCGGATGCGGTGTTGCTGGGGTAAGGTCTACCCTCCTCCCCGCTGTCATTCCCCGCGAAGGCGGGGAATCCAGTACGCCGCGGCCTCTCGGTAAACTACGGATGTCTCGGAGTACTGGATCGCCAGATCAAGTCGGGCGATGACACCGAATGTTGGGGACGCAGTTGGCCCACAGTCGGTCATCCTGGAGCTTCGCTCCATCCAGGCTATGGAGCTGCGAGCTTCGCCCGCCTCCCCGGTCGCCACAGCACGATGCTCGCGGCGATGAGATCCAACGCGACGCACATCGCAAACGCCGTCGTGTAGTTGCCGGTCAGGCTGCGGACCAGGCCGACGATGCCCGGGCCGAAGGCGCTGACGACGCCGCTGATCGACGTGCCCAAGCCCATCGCGGCGGCAAAGGCGGCAGAGCCGATCTCGCGCTGGATGATCAAAGGTGGGAACGTGATCATGTTGCCGATCGAGAAGCCATAGACGGCACAGCACACCAGCAGCGCCGTCGGGCTCGTGCTCTGCAGGAGCACGAACAGCGCCGCCGCCTGGCTCGTCATCGACGCCGCGCATGCGAGCCGCGGATCGAGCCGGTCGACGAACAGGCCGAGCGACAGGCGCCCGACCACCGCCATCGCGGCCATGATGGTCACGGCAAGGCCGGCGCTGGCGCGCCCGATCAGCGGTTCGAGGAATGTCACCTGGTGGACGATGAAGCCCATCTGCGCCAGCAGCGCGATCGCGATCGGCAGCACCATGGTCCAGAACGCCGCGTTGGCGAGCAGCGCCTTGCGGGAATAGGCCGGCGCGGGCGTGCCGCCACCGGCGGGGCGTTCGCCCGATGCCAGCGGCAGCCCGGCCGGCCAGCCGATGAAGCCGACGACCACCGGCAGCACCAGCAGCACCATCACCGTCGTGGCCGCCAGCATCGCCGAGCGGAAGCCGATGCTGGCGGTCAGCGACAGCAACAGCGGAACGAGGACGATGCCGCCGCAGGTCGCGCCGTTGAAGGCGAGGCTGAGCGCGAGGCCGCGGCGACGATCGAACCAGGAGTTCAGCACCGTCGCGATCACCACGGTGCCCATGCCGGTCCAGCCGACCGCCATCAGCGCATAGGCAAGATAGAGCTGCCAGGGCGTCTGCATCAGCGCCAGCAGAACGGTCGATGCGCCGAGCGCCGAGAGGCCGCACAGGATCAGCGAACGCAGCCCGATACGGGCGAGCAGATCGTCGGTGAAGATGACGAGGACGGAGGTCAGCAGAAACGAGAAGGTGCTGGCCGCGGAGACCAGCGTGCCCGGCCAGCCATGGGCGCGCTGAAGCTCGGCGAGATAGACGCCCTGGCCGTAGAGGCCGAAGCCGAACATGAAGAAGGCCATCAGGAAACAGGCCAGCACAACGCGCCAGCCGCGATAATGCAGCGAGGATTCGTCGACACTCGTCGCGGCAATCATCAATCGAGCAATCGGCCAAATGGAACGGCACGATCGTGCACCACAACCACCGGTTTTTCAAATGAAACATTGTAGCCATTTGTTGCAATGCGCAATGGTCCATAAGCGATGCGCCGGTGCGATCCAGCCGATCATGGTTCCCTGGACGGAATACCGCCGCGACGGGCGGCGCCATGCGCCGGGATCAAGGGAATCGTCGTCGAAAAGGCCGAGCGGGCGGATTGGCACGTCTGCAAGATGATGTAGGCTGATGCTTGCGAGACTCGCCGGCGGCAAGCCGTCGCGGCGACCGCAGGGGGTCATCATGCCGAATGGCAATATCATCGTCGCCGAAGAGCGTGGAACGCGCGTGATCACCCTGCGCCGCCCGGGCAAGAAGAACGCGATCACGCAGGACATGTATCGGGAGATGAGCCGCGCGATCGACACCGCGCAGAACAACCCCGATATCCGCTGCATGATCATCACCGGCGGCTCCGGCGTGTTCACGGCCGGCGACGACATCGACGATTTTCTCAAGGCCGACACGGCACGCCCGGAGACGCTTTCGGACGGCGCCAAGTTTCTCTATTCGCTCGCCCTCAACGTCAAGCCGATCATCGCGGCCGTGGACGGCGCCTCGATCGGCATGGGCACCGTGATGCTGTTCCATTGCGACTACGTGCTCGCTTCGAACGCGGCGACCTTCTCCGCGCCCTATATCCATCTCGGGCTGGTGCCGGTCGGCGCCGCCAGCCTCTTGATGCCGAACACGATGGGTTACCAGCGCGCCTTCGCGATGCTGGTGATGGGACGAACCTTCACCGCCGCGGAGGCGCACGCCGCCGGCTTCGTCAACACCGTGGTCTCGCCGGGGCACACCGAGGTCGAGGCGCGCAAGGTGGCGCGCGATATCTGCCGGCTGCCCGCCGAGGCTGTCGCGACCTCGCGCAAGCTGCTGCGTGCCCCGCCGGAGCAACTCACCCGCCGCATCGACCAGGAGGCCCATCTGTTCGGCGAGCGCTTGAAGTCGGACGATGCCATCGCTGCGTTCAACGCGTTTGCGAGCAGGAAAAAGCGGTAGATCCCGTCATTCCGGGGCGCCACGAAGTGGCGAGCCCGGAATCCATTGGGCCGCAGAGTTGGTAGATGAATGGATTCCGGGCTCGCGCTACGCGCGCCCCGGAATGACAGCGAGAACCTTCGTGAAATCTTCGCGCGCAACGACTAATCTTATTCCATGCGACATCTTCTCCGCCTGACCATTTTCGCCCTTGCGCTCGCCGCCCTGCCCGCCTCTGCCCAGACCGCCGCGCCGGTCGAGCTGCGCATCCTTGCGATCAACGATTTCCACGGCAATCTGCGGCCGCCGCCCGGCGGCATCCGCATCAACGATCCCGAGGACGGAGCCAAGAAGGTCATGGTGGCGGCCGGCGGCGCCGAGTACATGGCGACGCTGGTGAAGCAATTGCGCGACGGGCACAAGAACACGATCTTCGTGGCCGCCGGCGACCTGATCGGTGCGAGCCCGTTCCTATCGGCGATGTTCCACGACGAGCCTTCGGTCGAAGCGCTCTCGATGATGGGGCTCGCGATCACCTCGGTCGGCAATCACGAGTTCGACGAGGGCAAGGTCGAGCTGCTCAGGATGCAGAACGGCGGCTGCCATCCGGTCGACGGCTGCCAGGGACCGCATCCCTTCACGGGCGCCAAATTTCACTATCTCGCCGCCTCCACCGTGGAGACGGCGACCGGTCAAAGCGTGCTGCCGCCGTATGAGATCCGTGAGTTCGACGGCATTCCCGTCGCCTTCATCGGGCTGACCTTGAAAGGCACCGCCGGCATCGTGTCGCCCTCGGGCATTGCCGGCCTCGAATTCCGTGACGAGGCCGAAACGGTGAATGCGCTGGTGCCGCAACTGAAGGCGCGCGGGGTGGAAGCGATCGTCGTGCTGATCCACGAAGGCGGCGAGCCTGCCGGCGACTACAATGAATGCCCGGGCATTTCGGGGCCGATCGTCGAGATCGTGAAAAAATTCGATCGCGCCGTCGACGTCGTCGTCAGCGGCCACACCCATCGCGCCTATGTCTGCAATATCGACGGGCGGCTGGTGACGAGCGGCGACAAGTACGGCACGCTGGTCACGGCGATCGATCTCAAGCTCGATCCGGCAACGCGCGACATCGTCGCCGCCAAGGCCGAGAACGTCATCGTCGCCAATGCCTCGCTGGCGAAGGACGCGGAGCAGACCGCGCTGATCGAGGCCTATGACAAGCTCGCCGCGCCGATCGCCAATCGCCCGGCCGGATCGGTGACGCAGACGCTGTCGCGCATTCCGAACGAAGCCGGTGAAAGCCCGCTCGGCGACGTCATCGCGGACGCGCAGCTCGCCGCGACCAAGGAGGCCATGAATGGCAGCGCTGTCATCGCGCTCACCAATCCCGGCGGCATCCGCACCGATATCGTTCCGAAGGAGAACGGCGCGGTGTCCTTCGGCGAGCTGTTCGCGAGCCAGCCGTTCCGCAACCGCCTCGTCACCATGACGCTGACAGGCAGCCAGCTCAAGGAGATGCTGGAGCAGCAATGGCTCGATCCGAAGCGGCCGCGAATCCTCCAGGTGTCGAACGGGTTCAGCTACGCCTGGGATGCGTCGAAGCCGTTCGGCGAACGCGTGATGGCCGAGAGGATGACGCTCAACGGCAGGCCGATGGAGCCCGGAAGCGGCTACCGCGTCACCCTCAACGATTACCTCGCCGTCGGCGGCGACGGCTTCACGGTCGCCAGACAGGGCACGGCGCCGCAATATGGCGGCTACGACGCCGACGCGTTGTTCGCGTTTTTCCAGGCGCACGGGCCGATCGGCCCGTTGCCGCTGAGTCGCATCCTGCGCGTGAATTGATCCGGATCAAACGGGCCGGAACGGGACAACCGTTTGCCATTCCCGGTGGAGCGCATAGATTGCGTTTTGCATTGCGTTTTGGCGCCGGATGCGCCAAGCGACGTCAAGAGCCCGTTCCCAGTGAGCCCGACCTGATGAGCACGCTTCTCCTCTCCCACAAGGCCTGCCTCGACCACGTCACGCCGCCGGGACATCCCGAAAGGCCGGACCGCTTGCGCGCCGTGGAGGAAGCGCTGTCGCACGAGCGCTTCCAGTTCCTGGTCCGCGACCAGGCGCCGGAGGGCGATCTCGATCTCGTCACGCTCTGCCACAACGAGCACTACGTCACCGAGCTGCGCCACATCGCGCCGTCCAGCGGGCTCGTCTATATCGACGGCGACACCTCGATGTCGCCGGGCACCTGGGAAGCGGTGATGCGCGGCGTCGGCGGCGCGGTCGCGGCGACCGAAGCGGTGATGGCGGGCGAGCACCGCAACGCCTTCGTCGCGGTGCGCCCGCCCGGCCATCACGCCGAGATCGGCAAGCCGATGGGCTTCTGCTTCTTCGACAATGTTGCGATCGCCGCGCGTCACGCGCAGCGCAAATACGGCATCACGCGCGCGGCCATCGTCGATTTCGACGTGCATCACGGCAACGGCACGCAGGACATCTTCTGGTCGGACCCCACGGTGATGTACTGCTCGACGCACCAGATGCCGCTGTTTCCGGGCACCGGCGCGAAGGGCGAACGCGGCGACCACGACACCATCGTCAACGCGCCGCTGGCGTCCGAGGACGGTGGCCCGGAATTCCGCAGCGCTTTCGAGAACCTGATTCTGCCGCAGCTCGAAAAATTCAGCCCCGAGCTCCTCATCATCTCTGCGGGCTTCGATGCACATTATCGCGATCCGCTGGCCTCGCTGAATCTGCGCGCGGAGGATTATGCCTGGGTGACGCGCAAGCTGATGGACCTTGCCGACAGGACCGCCGGGGGCCGCGTTGTTTCGGTGCTCGAGGGTGGCTATGACCTGCAAGGACTGAAAGAATCTGTTACGGCGCATGTCGGCGCCCTGATGGGCGCCTGACGACGCCCGCCACATTAAGCCCGCAAAACCCGCCTTCACTGCGAGGCAAGCGAATCGGGCAATCGGAAACGGATATGGCCGAAAATACCCAAGTCGACGTCTCCAGGCTCACCTTCGAGCGCGCGATCGAGGAACTCGAGACGATCGTGAAGCGGCTCGAGGACGGCAAGGTGCCGCTCGAGGAATCCGTGACGATCTACGAGCGCGGCGAAGCGCTGAAGCGCCGTTGCGAGGAACTGCTGCGCCAGGCCGAAGCCCGCGTCGACAAGATCACCACCGATGCGAGCGGCCAGGCCACCGGCACCGCACCGCTCGACGTCCAGTAAGGGACCCCGACCAAGCCTCTTTCGGCATCGGACGCCTGCAATTTTTTCATGATCGCACGCAGCTGTGTGTGCTCATGGGGCGGGCGGCCGGGCACCGAGATCGAAGAGTTCCCCGCCGGGGCCATTCGGCCCCGCGAATCGAGCGGAAAATAGCCCTCCTCTCGCCGAAAATCCTGCCGGGGAGCCGGGCAAGGCAGGAACCCCGCCGCGGGCGCCGCAGTTAACCACTCTGGCCCGGGGGTTGCAGGCGTATGCCCGTAATCGCCCCAGCGGGTTGGCTTTGGCCCAAGCTTTGGTGTAAAGCTGCGCGGAGTGTGGCTTTTTGTTAGCCTTGCGTAGGCATCGATTACCGACGACAAGTGCTTCAAATTGCTAATGAAATTGGCTGGGACGGACGAAGCCGATCTAAGTGACAGGGATCACAGAGACTGAACCGGAGCGCACTTAAGCTCACCTAAGCTTGAAGACGGGGCCTTGCCCCATGCAGGTGGCTCCGACGGTTTAAGGACTCGCGCTGCGCCGATATTGTGCAAACCCATCGCGCACCGGAACGACCTTCCGGCGCTGACAAATTGGAAATCGCCGTGAACGCATACAGTAAGACGCCGCTTCTCGACACCATCCGGACGCCGGACGACCTGCGCAAGCTCAAGATCGAGCAGGTTCGCCAGGTCGCCGACGAGCTGCGGCAGGAGACCATCGATGCCGTCTCGGTAACCGGCGGTCACTTCGGCGCGGGTCTCGGCGTGGTCGAGCTCACCACCGCGATCCATTACGTCTTCGACACGCCGCGCGACCGGCTGATCTGGGACGTCGGCCACCAGGCCTATCCGCACAAGATCCTCACCGGTCGGCGCGACCGCATCCGCACCCTGCGCACCGGCGGCGGCCTGTCCGGCTTCACCAAGCGCAGCGAGAGCGACTACGATCCGTTCGGCGCGGCACATTCCTCGACCTCGATCTCCGCCGGCCTCGGCATGGCCGTGGCACGCGACCTCTCCGGCGGCAAGAACAACGTTATCGCCGTCATCGGTGACGGGGCGATGTCGGCGGGCATGGCCTATGAGGCCATGAACAATGCCGGTGCGATGAACTCGCGCCTGATCGTCATCCTCAACGACAACGACATGTCGATCGCGCCGCCAGTCGGCGCCATGAGCGCCTATCTGTCGCGCCTGTATTCCGGCAAGACCTATCGCACGCTGCGCGAGGCGGCCAAGCAGATCAACAAGCGCCTGCCCAAGATCATCGCCAACCGCGCCAACCGCGTCGAGGAATATTCGCGCGGCTTCATGATGGACGGCGGCACGCTGTTCGAGGAGCTCGGCTTCTATTACGTCGGCCCGATCGACGGCCATAACCTCGACCACCTCCTGCCCGTGCTGAAGAACGTCCGCGACATGGAGGAAGGCCCGATCCTGGTCCACGTCGTGACGCAGAAGGGCAAGGGTTACGGCCCGGCGGAAGCTTCCGCCGACAAGTACCATGCCGTCGTCAAGTTCGACGTCGCGACCGGCACGCAAGCCAAGGCCAAGCCGAACGCGCCCGCCTACCAGAACGTGTTCGGCCAGAGCCTCGTCAAGGAAGCGCAGAAGGACGAGAAGATCGTCGCCATCACCGCGGCGATGCCGTCCGGCACCGGCGTCGACATCTTCAACAAGGCCTTCCCGGACCGCACCTTCGACGTCGGCATCGCCGAGCAGCACGCGGTGACCTTTGCCGCGGGTCTGGCGAGCGAAGGCTACAAGCCGTTCTGCGCGATCTACTCGACCTTCCTGCAACGCGGCTACGACCAGATCGTGCATGACGTCGCGATCCAGAACCTGCCCGTCCGCTTCGCCATCGACCGCGCCGGCCTCGTCGGCGCCGACGGCGCGACGCATGCCGGCTCGTTCGACAACGCCTATCTCGGCTGCCTGCCGAACATGGTGATCATGGCGGCGGCCGACGAGGCCGAGCTCGTGCACATGGTGGCAACCCAGGTCGCGATCGACGACCGTCCGAGCTCGTTGCGCTATCCGCGCGGCGAAGGCCGCGGCATCGAGATGCCCGAGGTCGGCATTCCGCTCGAGATCGGCAAGGGCCGCATGATCCGCCAGGGCAGCAAGATCGCCCTGCTCTCGTTCGGCACCCGCCTCGCCGAATGCGAGAAGGCAGCCGACGAGCTCGCCGCGCACGGCCTTTCGACCACCATTGCGGATGCGCGCTTCATGAAGCCGCTGGACACCGAGCTGGTGCTCAAGCTCGCCCGCGACCACGAGATCCTGATCACGATCGAGGAAGGCTCGGTCGGCGGCTTCGGCTCGCACGTCGCGCAGTTCCTGACAGACCAGGGCGCGCTCGACAGCGGCATGGTCAAGTTCCGCACGATGGTGCTGCCGGACGTGTTCCAGGACCACGACACGCCGGCCGCGATGTACGCCCGTGCCGGTCTCGACGCCAAGGGCATCGTCGCCAAGGTGTTCGAGGCGCTCGGCAAGGACGTGAAGACCGAGACGGTCAAGCTGGCTTGATTGGTTTCACCTCTCCCGCTTGCGGGAGAGGTCGGATCGCGAAAGCGATCCGGGTGAGGGCTTATTCCTCCAGGGGGCTCTCGATTGTCGAGACACCCTCTCCCCAACCCTCCCCCGCAGGCGGGGGAGGGAGCGCAGTTTTCGCCGCGGTTTGCAGCTCGCCTGATTTCTTCTGAAGCAGTCCCCCATGAAAATCTATCTGGCAGGCCCCGACGTGTTCCTGCCGGATGCGGTCGAGATCGGCCGGCGCAAGGCCGAGATCTGCGAGCGCTTCGGGCTCACCGGCCTTTATCCTCTCGACAACGAGATCGACCTCACCGCCCCCGACGCCTCGCGGCAGATCTTTTGCGGCAACGAGGCGATGATGGATGCGGCCGACGCCATCATCGCCAACCTGACGCCGTTCCGCGGTGCCGGCGCCGATCCCGGGACCGTCTACGAGCTTGGCTACATGGCCGGGCGCCGTAAATTGTGTCTCGCCTATTCCAACGATGGCGCCACCTATGCCGACCGCGTCGGCCGTTTCGTGGACGTCACGTCCGAGGACGGGCGGCTGGTCGATGCGCAGGGCCTGACGGTCGAGGATTTTGGCCTCGTCGACAACCTCATGATGATCCATGCGCTGGAACTGCACGGCTGCCCGCTGGTGACGCCGGCCACGATGCCGATCGACGTCTGGCACGATCTCGCCGCGTTCGAGGCTTGCGTCCGGATGGCGGCCGCGCGATTGATTGCACCATAAGCGCATCAATCGTCCCAAGAATCGTCTCAAGAATCGTCTCATGAGAGCGTGATGTCCCCTTCCCGCAAACGCGCGGATATTCTGCTGGTCGAGCGCGGCCTGTTCGAGAGCCGGGCACGGGCGCGCGCGGCCATCGAGGCCGGCCTCGTCACGGCCGACGACAAGCAGGTGACGAAACCGTCGGAGACCATCGCCGAGGACGCGGTGATCCAGGCCGAGCCCGCGCACCCCTACGTGTCGCGCGGCGGCGTCAAGCTCGCCGGCGCGCTGGAACGCTACCCGATCGAGATCGAGGACCATGTCTGCCTCGACGTCGGTGCCTCCACCGGCGGTTTCACCGAGGTGCTGCTGGCCAATGGCGCAAGCCTGGTGTTCGCCATCGACGTCGGCACCAGCCAGTTGCATCCCTCGCTGCGCGATCATCCCAAAATCGTGTCGATGGAGGAGACCGACATCCGCGCCTATGAAGGCAAACGCCTGCCGGCGCGGCCCGATGTCGTCGTGATCGACGTCAGCTTCATCTCGTTGAAGGCCGTCCTGCCCGTAGCGCTGTCGCTGGCGGCCGCACCGATGAGCCTGCTGGCGCTGATCAAGCCGCAATTCGAGGCCGAGCGGAAGCACAACAAGAAGGGCATCATCCGCGACGCCGCCGTGCATCAGCAGATCTGCGACGACATCGCGGCCTTCGCCGCCTCGCTCGGCTGCACCGACATCGAGGTGTTCCCCTCGCCGATCACCGGCGGCGACGGCAACATCGAATTCTTCCTGGGCGCGCGCCGTGGTTGAGCGCCTGAGGATCGATCACGTCGGCCATCGCGGCGACGGCGTCGCGCTCGGCGCCGGTGAAGCGATCTATGTGCCGTATGCGCTCGGCGGCGAGACCGTCGAGGTCGACCATGTCGCGGGCAACCATCCCGACCGCCGCAAGCTGCTGGCGGTCGACGTCGCAAGCCCCGAGCGCGTCGCGCCGTTCTGCCCGCATTTCGGCATCTGCGGCGGCTGCGCGATCCAGCACTGGGCGGCCGAGCCGTATCATGCCTGGAAGCGCAGCATCGTGGTCGAGACGCTGGCGCAGGCCGGCATCGATTGCGAGGTCGCGCCGCTGGTCGATGCCCATGGCGTGGGGCGCAGGCGCGTCACGCTGCATGGCCGGTTCGGCACGCATGACATCCTCAAGGTCGGATTCTCGGCAGCGAGCTCGCACGACGTCATCCCAATTCATCGCTGCCCGATCCTCGATCCCGCACTCGACGGCGCGCTCGATGCCGCCTGGGCGCTGGCCGAGCCGCTCACGTCCAAAATGCCGGTGACAAAGCCGCTCGACATCCAGGTCACGGCGACCGCGAACGGCCTCGATGTCGATGTGCGCGGCTCCGGCCCGCTGCCGACGCCGCTGGTCACGGCGCTGTCGCGCGTCGCCGAGCAGCATCGCCTGGCGCGGCTGACGCGGCATGGCGAGCTGGTGCTGCAGCGCCTGCCGCCGACGGTGAAGATGGGCCGCACTGAAGTGACGCTGCCGCCGGGCTCGTTCTTGCAGGCAACCGTCGCGGGCGAAGAGACGCTGGCATCTCTCGTGGCCGAGCGCGTCGGCAAGGCCAAGGAGGTTCTCGACCTCTTCTGCGGTGTCGGGCCGTTCGCGCTGCGGCTCGCCGAGAAGGCGCGCGTCACCGCTTACGATAGCGATGCCGGCGCAGTTGCCGCGCTGGCAAAGGCCGCGCGCACGCCCGGCCTGAAGCCGATCAGGTGCGAGCCGCGCGACCTGTTCCGCCGCCCCCTGGTGCCGCAGGAGCTGCGCGACTTCGACGCCGTCGTGTTCGATCCCCCGCGCCAGGGCGCACAGGCGCAGGCACTGAAGCTGGCCGCAAGCAAGGTGCCCGTCATCGTCGCGGTGTCCTGCAACGTCGCAACCTTCGCCCGCGACGCACGGCTGCTGATCGACGGCGGCTACAGGATCGAGACCGTCGTGCCAGTCGACCAATTCCGCCACACGCCGCATGTCGAGCTGGTGGCGCGTTTTGCGCGGTAGCTGCAAGCCTCGTGGGACGGCCCGCCGCGGGCGCCTCACCAGATTGATCCGCGGCCGATCCGAACCTTGATACCGGTCAACCGCCCGAGCTTCCGGGGACGCTAGAAGCGTCGTGGCGAAAGGGCCGTGGAGCGGATGATGGCGATCGACCGGCGACAACTCATGACCATCGCGCTCGGACTTTCCGCGGCGGCAATCACCGCCCGCCCCTCGGCTGCGGCGACGACGACCTATGAGGAAACGGTGCGGGCGTCGCGAGCGCCGCTGCAATCGGTGCCGCGGGACCGCGAGCTCGTGCGCTTTGCCACGCTCGCCGCCAACAGCCACAACACCCAGCCCTGGATCTTCTCCGCCCGCGGCAATGAAATCGTGATTGCGCCCGATTTCGCGCGCCGCTGTCCGGTAGTCGATCCGGACGATCACCACCTTTTCGTCAGCCTCGGCTGCGCCGCCGAGAACCTCGTTCTCGCGGCATCAGCGCTCGGCTGGCGCGCGAACCCGATTATCGACGGTGACAAGGTCCGGATCGCGCTGGAGCCAGCGCGCCCCGAAGCGTCGGCGCTCGTCAACGCGATTCCCCTCAGGCAATGCACCCGTGCAGCCTTCGACGGCAAGCCGGTGGCGCCCGACATTCTGCGCCAGCTCGAGAACGCCTGCCGGGAGCCGAACGTCTCGGCAATCCTGATGACCGAACGCGCCGCCATCGCAAAGATCACCGACTACGTGCTCGAAGGCAATGCCGCGCAAATGCGCGACAAGGCCTTCATGCGCGAGCTCGTGAACTGGATGCGCTTCAACGAGGCCGATGCGGTCGCGACCATGGACGGGTTGTTCTCGCGGGCCTCGGGAAGCCCGTCCCTGCCGGCATGGATCGCGCGACCGCTGCTCAGGTTCTTCTTCACCGAAAGCGGCGAGAGCGGGAAATACCGCGCCGAGCTCGACAGCTCCGCGGGTGTCGTCGTGCTTGCCGCCGATCGTAGCGACACGTCGCACTGGATTGCGGTCGGCCGTGCCTGCCAGCGGTTCGGCCTGCAGGCGACCGCGCTCGGGCTCAAATATTCCTTCGTCAACCAGCCGGTCGAGGTGGCGACACTAAGGCCGCAGTTCGCAGCGACGCTCGGACTCGGCGAGCGGCGTCCCGATATCGTGATGCGCTTCGGAGCCGGGCCGGATCTGCCGAAATCGCTCCGCCGCGCCCCGGAACTGGTGATGCGGCCGACGCAATAGTCTCCTAGCGTCGAAGGCCGCCGAGCGCCGGTGACTCGCCGGGCAGCATGTTCGATCTGATATCGCTGTCCATGCGTCCCGAGTCCTGCTGGGTGAACCCGGCTCCGAACGACAGGCTGAGGTTGGAGGTCGGCTTGAACTCGACACCCGCGAACGCGCCATAGCCGGGCCCGGCGCCGGAGGTGAGCGGCGCAAGCGAACTGCCAATGCCGTTGCCGTATTTCAGCGTGTCGAAGCCGGCAAAGAACGTGACGGGCATGCCGCCCGCCGTCTTGGTGTTGTAGCCGAACTGCGTGCTGTCATAGGAGAGCGCGCTGAAATTGCCGGCCTGTCCAGCCTGGCCGAGACCGCTCCAATTGAGGTTGCCACGCTGGCTACCGACGAAGAAGCCGTTCGCAAAGTTGGCGCGCCCGCCTGCGTCGCTGGCACTGAAGCCTGGAAAATTGCCGTAACTTTCGGAGCTCTGGCCATCGCTGCCGCCAAAGCCGAAAGGTCCGCCCGGTATCCAATACCTCAAGGGTGCAACTTGCGCATGAGCGGGCGCTCCGCCGAGGCAAAGCACGGCGAAGAGAGCTGCGAGACCGCAAGAACCTGCAAGGCTGGACATTCCGGCTACCGTCAAAATGCTCACAAATTATACCCTCGGTATATCGCGATGGCCAGCGAAGCAATGGCGGTCCCGCGGCCCCGGTTCCAGGGTCACGTATTCCTGACAAATTGAACCTCCCATCCGCCGGATTGACCCACATAGAGGACGCGCAAGCTCGAGCCGTCATCGCGATCGCCAGAGCCTCGTGCGATCCAGCAATGCGCAGTTTGCGCTGACCTTTGAAAATGCCCGACACAGCATGGAGGACGTCATGGAGGTCAATTCCGACAGGTTGAATGCCTTTATGGGCAAGATGATCACCGAGGTCGGGGCCGCGATGAACGCATCGCTGGTCCTGCTGGGCGACAAGCTCGGCCTCTATCGCGCCCTCGCCGCCAAGGGGCCCATGAACTCTGCCGAACTCGCAAGCGCCACCGGAACGAACGAACGCTACGTCCGCGAGTGGCTGTCGAGCCAGGCGGCTTCTGGTTACGTCGAATATGATACCGCTTCAGGAAAATTCTCGATGTTGCCGGAGCAGGCGATGGCGCTTGCCGACGAGGACAGCCCGGTGTTCCTCGGCGCAGTCGGCAATGTCATTGCCGCGGCGTTCCTCGACGAGCCGAAAATCACGGATGCATTCAAGTCCGGCAAGGGAGTCGGCTGGAACCGGCGGAGCGAGTGCCTGTTCTGCGGCACCGCCCGCTTCTTCCGCACCGGCTACATGCATCATCTGGTGCAGGAGTGGCTGCCCGCGCTCGACGGCGTGGTGGACAAGCTCAAGCGCGGCGCCAAGGTCGCCGATGTCGGTTGCGGGCATGGCGTTTCGACGCGGCTGATGGCGAACGCCTTCCCGAACTCCCGGTTCTACGGCTTCGACTATCACGAGGGCTCGATCGAGGCCGCGCGAAAGGCGGCCAATGAGGCCAAGCTGGGCGACCGGGTCAGCTTTGCTGTTCACTCGGCCAAGACCTATCCGGCCGAAGGCTATGATCTCGTCTGCTTCTTCGATTGCCTGCACGACATGGGCGATCCCGTCGGCGCCATCAGCCACGTACGCGAAGCCATGGACAAGGACGGCACCTGCATGCTGGTCGAGCCGTTCGCGGGCGACCGCCTCGAAGACAATCTCAATCCGGTCGGTCGCGTCTACTATGCGGCGTCGACCATGATCTGCACACCGGCCTCGCTCGACCAGGAGGTCGGCCTGGCGCTGGGCGCACAAGCGGGCGAAGCAAGGCTGCGCAAGGTCGCCCGCGAAGGCGGCCTGACGCGCTTCCGTCGCGCCGCCGAAACGCCCTTCAACCTGATCCTGGAGGCGCGGATCTGATCTCGATCGCGCCGGGCGCAGGGAGGCGGCATGCGGCCATGCCCGTACCGCAGCCTCGCCCGGTGCCGACATCCTTGCCTCACTCGCGCCGCAACGTAAGCTGGCGTCGAGCAGGCGGCGCGAGTCCGCCGCAATGGGAGGATGACGATGCGATATCTGGGTCTGGCGCTGGCTGTGCTGTTCACCATCGCGACCTCGGAAGCCGGCCGCGCGGCCGAGCCGACCCGCTTCGTGCCGCTGCAACCCGACGAACTTTCGTCGTCGCAGAAAGAATGGGCGGACGCGATCGCGGTGCCCCCGCGCAACGCGAAATTCACCAACCCGCCCTACCGCGCCTACATCCATAACCCGGAGCTGGCGCCAAAACTCTCTGCGATGTCGGACTATCTGCGCTGGAATTCGTCGCTGCCGGCGCGCCTCAGCGAATTCGCGATCCTGATCACCGCGCGGCAATGGACGGCGCAGTATGAATGGTTCGCGCATTATCCGCTCGCGATGAAGGCCGGGCTCGATCCTGATGTCGCCAAGGACGTCGCCAACGGCGTGCGGCCGAAGGCGATGAAGGACGACGAGGCCGCGCTCTACGACCTCGCGATAGCGCTCTATCGCGACAAGAAGGTGTCCGACGATGTCTACCGCGCGGCAAAGCAAAAATTCGGCGAGCGCGGCATCATGGATGTTATCGGCCTGATCGGCTATTACGACCTGGTCTCGATGACGCTGATCACGATGCAGGCGGAAGCGCCGAACGACAGCGTGCCCCCGCTGCCGCCGCTGGCTGCGAAATAGCCACGCAGCAACCGCGGTTTATACCGCACGATCCCAAGAAGCCTGGAGACCCCGGTGACATCTGACAGCCCCGTCGCCTACGAATGCGCGGGCAACATCGCCCGCATCACGCTCAACCGCCCGCCGGTCAATGCGCTGAGCCTCGAGGTCATCCGGGCGGTGGTCGCGGCACTGCGCCGCGCCGCCGACGATCCGGATGCGCGCGTGGTTGTGCTGGCGAGCGCGATCGCCAGGCGCTTTTCGGCAGGCCTCGACCTCGACATCCTGCTTGGCAAATCCGGCGCCCAGATCCGCGAATTCCTCCAGGCGCTCTATATCGACCTTTACGACGCCCAGTACGGGCTCGGAAAGCCGTCGATCGCCGCGGTCGGCGGCGCGGCCCGCGGCGGCGGCATGACCATGGCGGTGTCCTGCGACGTGGTGCTGGCATCCGAGAGCGCGACGTTCGGCTATCCCGAGATCGACGTCGGCGTCATTCCCGCGATCCACTACGCGCATCTGCCGCGCATCATCGGGCGCCACCGCGCTTTCGAGCTGCTGTTCACCGGCCGCGTCTTCAGCGCCGCCGAGGCACGCGAGCTCGGCGTGGTGAACCGCGTCGTGGGAGATACGGAGCTCGAGGCCGAGGTCGTGAGGCTCGCGGCGCAGTTCGCCGCGAAATCAGCCGCGGTGCTGCGGATGGGCCGGGCCGCCTTCATGCGCCAGATCGACCTCGACTATCGGCGCAGCATTGCCAGCGCCGTGGACGACTTCTGCAACGTCGCGACGTCGGACGAGGCGCAGGAGGGCCTGAGGGCGTTCGTAGAGAAACGGGCACCGAAATGGTGAGGACGGCCGGCCGCCGCGCGCGTCGGGAACGCGAAGCGTTCAGGCGGTCTTGTCGACCGAAGACGATGAATCGGCCGGTGGATATTTCGTCACCGGCACCATGAAGGACTTGGTGCCGACCTGGTAGATGACCTTGCCGTTCTTCCCGTCATCGGTCGCAATCTGCGCCTGCCCGAACATGATGACGTTCTTGTAGACGATGCCGGTGCCCTGGCGGGTGATGCCGTCGGTGGTGACGCTGACCTGCGCTTCGTTGCCGTTGACGGCGAGCACCTTGAAGCTCGCGCTCTTGCCGTTGTCGCTGGAATAGCCGCCCCAGCTTCCCATGAGACGGCTGTCGGAGGCCGGCGGCGCCTGCTTCTCGAGATTGGCGGTCTGCTTGCCGGCGCCGCCCGCAGAGAACAGCAGCACCATGTTCTTGCCGTCCTTGGTGCCGACGGTGACCCCGCCGAAGGTGATAAGCGAGCCCTGGACCTCGCCAAAGCCGCGCTCGGTGTGCCCGTTATGGGTGTATTCGACCTGCGCCCGCGCACCGCGGATGTTCACGACCTTGAAGCCGACCGGCTGGTTGTTGCCCACCCAATTGCCCTTCCAGTCACCGACCAGAGCGCTCTGGTGAAAGATCCGCTCGTTCGCGGGCGAAATCTGGCTGGTGCTCGATGTGACGATGGCCATTGGATTGCTCGGCGGACAGGTCTGGCGAATCCGCTGCCGTGTGCGCCGGACAGCAATGTCGGAACAGACCTGGAAGCAAACGGAAACAATCCGATTAGGGCCACGCGGCGGTTAACGGTCGGTTAAATTCAACCGCAAGGCGAGATGGGGCAAATGGTCTCATTTCAGGTAAGTCTCGCGTGTCAATGGCCGGGAGGCGGACAACCGGATCTGATCCCGAAAGAACTTTGTTAAGCGTCTTTCGTTGCGCAAACGGCACACGCCGCATGCATCTTTTGAGAAGCACGTTTCGATTGTTGTCTGATCGCTTCTGCTCGCCTAGCGTTGTGGTTGTACTTCGTGGACTACACGACAACGACAATCCGCACCCTCGAACGGTGTGGACGTAATTGGAATACTGCATGCGCGAATGCATCGGGGCTGCTGCGACGATCCGACGGCAATCAGATGACACGCTTCGCAGGAGTCCGAATCGGACTCGGCATTGTTCCGCCAGCACCCGCCGAACCCGAATGCTTCGCCTGCTCCTGGCGAGCTTGCTGGTTGTGGTGCTATCGGCGCTGTTCACGCGATCAGCCTCGGCCCAGGCGAATTGGACCGGTTTGACCAGCAACGATTGGATGGCCGGGAGCAACTGGACGACCGCAGCCCCTCCGATCCCGGGTCAAACCGTCAACATAGGTATCTTGGGCGCGCCGCCGCAAAGGGAGACGATCCTCGGCGTCGGCGGTCCGGTCAACGTCTCGGTGGGGACTATGTCCATTGGCAACAGCGGTGGAACGGCCGGCAATCTAACGATCCAGAACGGCAGCACGTTGACGAGTACCGGCTCATCGCGGCTCGGGATATCGGCTGGAGCCACCGGCATCGTGACCGTCACCGGTGCGGGGTCGCAATGGAACATCCCCGCTGCAACTTTTTATGTCGGCTTTCTAGGCGTCGGCACGCTTAACATTCAAAACGGCGGGGCTGTCGTTACGGGAGCCGGCACGGTCCTGGGTAACTTCGCCTCATCTTCCGGCACGCTCAACATCAGTGGCGGCGGCATACTGGAAACTCAATCCTTGCGGGGCGCGGCCGGGACGAGCCAGGCCAATTTCGACAATGGTATCCTGCGGGCGACTGCCAGCAACGCGACCTTCATCAACGGATTTACAGGAACCAAGCTCAACATCCTCGCGGGCGGGCTGACGATCGACACCGGAGCGTTCACGGTCGGCACCGATGCCACCTCCGCCTTCACGGGCGCCGGTGGATTGACCAAGATCGGCAACGGCACTCTGAACCTCGCCGCCAGCAGCCCTTATGCCGGCGAGACCGTGGTCCAAGCCGGCATCCTTGCCCTCACCGGCGCGGGCGCCATCAGCAATTCGAGCCGCGTCGTCGCCAGCGGGACGTTCGATATTTCCGGCATCGCCGCCAGCGGCACGATCATTCAGAGCCTCGCCGGCAGCGGCGGCGTCAGCCTCGGCACGAAGTCCCTGACGATCGCCAACGCGAACGACGCGTTCGCAGGCGTGATCGGCGGCACGGGCGGTCTGACCGTCACCGGTGGCACGCAGACGCTGTCGGGCGCCAACAACTATACCGGCGCGACAAATGTGAACGGCGGCACCCTGCGCGCCGGAGCCGCGAATACATTCAGCGCAGCGTCGGCCTTCAACGTGGCCGCCGGCGGCACACTCGACCTCGCCGGCTTTAATCAAACGCTCACCTCGCTCGGTAATGCCGGCACGGTCACTCTCGGCGGCGCCCCTGGAGCCACACTGACCGTGGTCGGCAATTACGTGGGCAATGGCGGCACCGTTCAACTCAACACCAGGCTCGGCGGCGACAGCTCGCCGACCGATCTGTTGCGGGTGCAAGGAAGCACATCGGGCTCGTCATCACTCCGGGTCACCAATGTCGGCGGCGCCGGCGCGCAGACCACCGAAGGCATCAAGGTGATAGACGTGGTCGGCGCGTCCAACGGCAGCTTTTCGCTTCTAGGCAGCTACGTCTTTCACGGCGAGCAGGCCGTGGTCGGCGGCGCCTATGCCTATACGTTGCAGAAGAATGGCATCGCCACACCCGGTGACGGCGATTGGTATCTGCGCTCGAGCCTGATCAATCCGCCGGTGACGGCACCGCCCGGCCCGCTGTATCAGCCGGGCGTTCCGCTCTACGAGAACTATGCGCAAGTGCTGCTTGGCATGAATGATCTGCCGACGCTGCAGCAACGCGTCGGCAACCGCTATTGGGGCGGCAGCGACGCCATGGCGCGCGCCGGTGCCGCGCCGTTGACAGCCGCGGCTTCGCCGGCGCCCACGGCGTTCTGGGGCCGCATCGAAGGTGGCCATTCCGACTTGCAGCCCGCCAACACCACCGGCTCGACCTACAAGGCCGACCAGTTGAAAGTGCAGACAGGACTCGATGGCCTTGTGCTGGAGAACGAACGGGGCCGGTTGTTCGTCGGCCTCACCGCCCAATATGGCCTGACGACCGCCAATGTCGCGTCGTTCTTCGGCAATGGACGTATTCGCGTCGAGGGAACGGGCGCCGGCAGCACGCTGACCTGGTATGGCGACAACGGCTTCTATGTCGACGGTCAGGCACAGTCGATGTTCTATCGCAGCGATCTGTCGTCCGTGCTGGCCGGCAGCCTGACCCACGGCAATGAAGGGTTCGGCTACGCCTTCAGCGCCGAAACCGGCAAGCGGATCGGCTTCGGCAACGGCTGGTCGCTGACGCCGCAGGCGCAGCTTTCCTATTCGAAGGTCGCCTTCGACAGCTTTGCCGATCGGTTCGGCGCGCCGGTGTCGTTGCGCGATGGTGACAGCCTGCTCGGCCGCGCCGGACTTGCGCTCAATCATCAGAGGATATGGAGCGACCGCACGGGCATCGTGCGATCCGATGTCTACGGCATCGCCAATCTGCGTTACGAGTTTCTCAACGGCACCAATGTCGATGTCGCAGGTACCGGTTTTGTCAATGCGCAGGATCGGCTGTGGGGCAGCATCGGCGGCGGCGGCACCTACAGCTGGGCGAACGGGCGCTACGCCCTCTTCGGCGAGATCTCCTACAATGCGAGCCTCAACGACAGCTCTGACAACCGCAACTACAAGGGCACTGGAGGCTTCCGCCTCACCTGGTAAATAACGCGCTCGCAGCCGAGGCGCGCCGGCAAGCTTGCCGTCAACTACTTGGCCTTCGTCCAGCTTGCGTCAATAAGGCCTTGGCTGCGCGTCAATGAGTCCGCGCCCTAGAAGGGGAGCCTGACCCCGCCGCGCCCGGTGACGTTCCAGGCCGCTTAGCGTCCCCAGCGGTCCGACCAGATCTTCTCGCCGATCAGGCAGCTGACGCGCGGCTCCTTGTCGGCGACCCGCATCACGGGACGCTCGGGCACGCGGCCTGCGACCTCCATCAGGAGCTTGGTGCGGATCGCTTCCTTGAATTTCTCGCGGTCCTTGATCGTGATGACGAAGGAGCCGGGACCGCCGATGACGCAATCCTCGTAGTAGTAGTCGAGATTGTCGATATCCATGGTCGAATAGGACGGCTCCTTGACCATGATCGGCAGGCCGTTGATGACGATGCCTTTCTCGAGCGCGGCGTCGCGCGCCACCGTGACCGGGCCGCCATTGTTGTTGGGGCCGTCGCCGGAGATGTCGATGACGCGACGCAAGCCCCGATAGGGATCCTCGTCGAACAGCGGCATCGCGAACGTGATCGCGCCGGAGATCGAGGTGCGCGAGGCGCGCCGGATCGGCGTCTTCATGATTTCGGTGGCGACCGCGTCCGCGGTCTCAGGTCCGTCGATCAGCCGCCAGGGAATGATGATCTTCTGGTCGGTGGAGGCGGCCCACTCGAAATAGGTCACCGCAATCCGGCCGTTCGGGCCCATCTTCAGCGCCTGGAGAAACTCTTTCGACTGGATCGCCTGCGCGTAGCCCTCGCGCTGGATCGCCAGCTCGTCCATGTCCATGGAGTAGGAGACATCGACCGCGAGGATCAGCTCGACATCGACCGTCTGCGCATCCTTGTCGGCCGCCAGCCGCTGAGTCCTGGGCGGCTCAAACTTCGGCCCTGGTGCCGCGATGCCCGCAACGTCCCCCCCGGCAAGCACGCCGGCCACCAGCACAGCCCCGATCGAGAACAGCAAGCGCATCGCAGTCTCCCGTCGTATGATGCGATGGTGACATGCAATCGCCTTGCCGCAAAGTGCGAAGATCGCCTGCGCTTCACATTCGAGTTAGGAATTACGCAAAGCTGCCGCCGTGTTGCCGCGCTAGCGTCATCGGAACACGTGCGACCACAGGCTCCGTCATTCCGGGGCGGCTCGAAGAGCCGACCCCGGAATGACAGTACCGGACACGCACCCCGCCCACTTGTCCGGCGCGATTTCCATGCTAGGCTGGCCGCACAGATGGGGATGGAGTCCCCCGACAACCGCCCGGCGGTCGGTGACCGTGATGGGCTGATGACTCCTGCTTGAGGTGGGGCAATTTTTGAGCCTCTGCCTTTGGCGGGAGCATGGACAAACCCGCCAATGGCGGGTTTTTTGTTGCCTGATGGCGGAGGCCGGGACGTGAAGGCCAAGGGGACGTTCGAGGGGAAGTCCAAGGCGTGACGACGACGACACCGAATGCTGCGCGCGCGGGGCTGCCCAGGGGGGTCTGGGTGCTCGGCTTCGTCTCGATGCTGATGGACGTCTCCTCCGAGATGATCCACGCGCTGCTGCCGGTCTATCTCGTCACCGTGCTCGGCGCCTCGACGCTCACGGTCGGCTTCATCGAGGGCATTGCGGAGGCGACGGCCTCGATCACCAAGATCTTCTCCGGCGCGCTGTCGGACTGGCTCGGCCGCCGCAAGCTGCTTGCCGCGCTCGGCTACGGGCTGGCCGCCGTCACCAAGCCGCTATTCCCGCTCGCGCCCAGCGTCGAATGGCTGGTGGCGGCGCGCTTCATCGACCGGGTCGGCAAGGGCATTCGCGGCGCGCCGCGCGATGCGCTGATCGCCGATATCGCACCCGTCGGCCTGCGCGGCGCGAGCTTTGGCCTGCGCCAATCGCTCGACACCATCGGCGCCTTCGTCGGACCGCTCGCGGCGATCGGCCTGATGTGGTGGACGGCTGACAATTTTACCGCCGTGTTCTGGGTTGCCGTGCTGCCGGCCTTTCTGTCCTTCGGCCTGATCGCCTTTGCCGTGAGCGAGCCGGAGCCGGACCCGAGCCGGGAATCTGCGAAAAATCCGCTCAATCTCGCCGCGATGCGGCAGCTCGGAGCGGTCTACTGGCGTGTCGTGGCGGTCGGAATCGTCTTCACGCTGGCGCGCTTCAGCGAAGCCTTCCTGATCCTGCGCGCGCAGAACATCGGCCTCAATGCGATGTGGGTGCCGGCGGTGCTGGTGCTGATGAACATCGTCTACGCGCTGTCGGCCTATCCGGCCGGCGTGCTGTCGGACCGCATCAACCGGACCAGCCTGCTCGCGCTCGGTCTCGTCTTCCTCGCCGGCGCCGATCTCGCGCTCGCGCTGCTGCCGAGCCTCGGCGGCCTCGCGCTCGGGGTCGTGCTGTGGGGGCTGCATATGGGATTGACGCAAGGCCTGCTCTCGGCCCTCGTCGCCGACGCCGCGCCGCCAAGCTTGCGCGGCACTGCATTCGGCTATTTCAACCTGTTCACCGGCCTGGCACTGCTGGCCGCGAGCGTGATCGCCGGTGCGCTGTGGGACGCCTATGGTCCGGCCGGCACGTTCCTGGCAGGGCTCGGCTTCGCGCTGGTGTCGCTCGTAGGGCTGCTCGCCGTCGGCAACGGGCTGGCAGCGGAGGGCAAATGAGGATGGGGAGTCGTTCGTCGTGCTGAGCGGAGTGATCGCAATCGTGGTCGGCAGCGTGCTCGGCGGCTGTGCGCGCTACTTCATCTCCGGCGCTGTCGCGCGGCGGCTGGGCGAGACCTTTCCGTGGGGCACCATGACCATCAACGTCACCGGCGCCTTCCTGATCGGCATTTTAGGCGCGCTGGCAACCCATCCGGGCTCGATGTTCGCCTCGCCCAATCCATGGCTGTTCGCGGTGACCGGTTTCCTCGGCTGCTACACCACGGTGTCCTCGTTCAGCCTGCAAACGCTGACGCTCGCCCGCAACGGCGAGCCGATGCATGCGCTCGGCAACGTCGCCTTCTCGGTTGGACTGTGCCTCGCCGCAGTGAGCTGCGGCTTCCTGCTCGCTGACGGTCTTGGAGGGTAGAGGCCGATGAACGTTCCCTCCTCCGCCGAGCGCTGGCGCAGCGCGATGCTCTATGCCTGGGTTTCCGCCGGCAGCGTCGTCGGCGGCCTGACGCGCTACCTGGTCGGGCTCGCGCTCGATACCGGTCCAGGCTTTCCCTTCGCGACACTGTTCATCAACGCCACCGGCTCGCTGATCATCGGATTCTATGCGACGCTGACCGGCCCGGACGGCCGGATGCTGGCACGGCCCGAGCACCGGCAGTTCGTCATGACCGGGTTCTGTGGCGGCTATACCACCTTCTCGGCCTTCAGCCTGGAAACATTCCGCCTGTTCCACGGCGGCATGAAATACACCGCGCTGGCCTATGTCGCATCCTCCGTCGTCTGCTGGCTGGTGTCGGTCTGGCTCGGCCATATCATGGCGAGCCGCTACAACCGCTTGAAAAGGAGCTGACCATGCAAATTCCCAATCAGGCTGTTTCGCTCCGCATCTTCATCGGCGAGAGCGACCATTTCGACGGCAAGCCGCTCTATGAAGCGATCGTGATGAAGGCGCGCGAGCTGCACCTCGCCGGCGCCACCGTGCTGCGCGGTCCGATGGGGTTTGGCAAGTCGAGCCGGCTGCATACCTCGAAAATCCTGCGGCTCTCTGAAGACCTGCCGCTGCTGATCGAGATCGTCGACAGCGAGGACAACATCAACGCATTCCTGCCCATCCTGGATGGCATGATGTCGAGCGGGCTGATCACCTTGGAGAAGGTGCAGGTCCTGCAATATGGTGAGAAAGCCGCGAGCTGATCGCTCCGGCAGGGAACCCGAGCCCGCCGTGTCCAGGAGGCGGAATGAACGACGCCGTCACCAAGCCGAAAACCAGAACCAAGACCAAGGTCGAGCGGCCCAAGCTGCACAAGGTCATCCTGATCAACGACGACTACACGCCGCGCGAATTCGTCACGATGATCCTCAAGGCCGAGTTCCGCATGACGGAAGATCAGGCCTACAAGGTGATGATCACGGCGCACAAGCTGGGCGCCTGCGTGGTCGCCGTGTTCACCAGGGACGTCGCCGAGACCAAGGCAACCCGCGCCACCGACGCCGGCCGCTCCAAGGGCTATCCGCTGCTGTTCACGACCGAGCCGGAGGAATAGGCCGCTAGCCTCGGCCGCGACGGGAGCGCACTGGCTTGCGCGCAATGCTCGGGCGCGGATGCTCCTGAACGTGTTTCCAGAACGCCTCCGCCGCAGGCGTCAGTCGCGATCTCGGACGAAACACGTGGATCTCGATTGGAATCTCCCATTCCGGCCCGCCCGCCTTCACCAGTTCGCCCGATGCGAGCTGATCGGCGATGAGGCTCTCCGGCAGCCAGGCCATGCCGCGGCCGGCCTGCACCATGGTGATGAGAAGTTTTTGCAAGATGCGATGAAGGTCGCTTATTGAGGGGGACGTCTGGCAGTGGCCGGTGATCACAGAAACATCGCGCCACTGCTTTTGACGACTGAGCCGGAGGAATAAGCCATCCGCGCTTTCCGACTTTGCATTCCCGCCGGGGATCGCCGACAATGCCGCAAAACCGGCGCACGCCGAACAATAAACAAAGCGGGAAACGACGGACGTGGGCATATCAATAAGAAGCTTCGTGACAAGAGGCCGACTGGTCCTGACGCTGGTGGCGATCGCCTTCTTCACCACCGGCATGGCGCAAGCGGGCGAAAGGGTCCGCATCGGGCTGTTGAAGCTCTCCTCGGCAGCCCCGTTGTTCCTCGCCAAGGAGCGCGGCTATTTCGAGCAGGAAGGGATCGAGGCTGATCTGAAATTCTTCGATGCCGCCGTGCCGATCGCGGTAGCCAGCGTGTCCGGCGATATCGACATCGGTTTCACCGGCTTCACGGCCGCTTTCTACAACCTCGCGGGCAAGGGCGGACTGAAGGTGGTTGCCGGCACGGCGCGCGAGGCACCCGGCTTCCAGAACACGGCCTACGTCGCCTCCAAGCGCGCTTATGATTCGGGCCTGAAGACGCTGAAGGACTTGCCCGGCCATTCCGTCGGCATCACGCAAGTCGGCTCCACTTTCCATTATTCGCTCGGCCTGATCGCCGACAAGCTGAAATTCGACGTGACCTCCGTCCGGGTCGTTCCGCTGCAGTCGCTGCCGAATGTCGCCGCGGCCATCAAGGGCGGCCAGCTCGACGCGGCGCTCACCGCCACGACCACGATCAGCCCGGTGGTCGCCTCCGGCGACGCGATCGTGCTCGGCTTCGTCGGCGACGAGACGCCCTGGATGCTCGGCTGCGTCGTGGCTTCGACCGCGACGATCGAGAAGAACCGCAAGCTGGTCGAGAAGGTGCTGGCCGTCTACCGCCGCGGCGCCGACGACTATGCGCGCGTGCTGTTGCAACGCGATGCGGACGGCAAATTCGTCCGCAGCGAGGAAGGTGACGCGATGCTTGCGATCATCTCCAAATACACCGAGCAGAAGGTCGAGCAGCTCCGCATCGGGCTGTCGGTCGTCGATCCCGCGCTCGACAGCGCCGACATCGCCCGTCAGATCGCTTGGTTCAAGCGCCAGAAGATGATCGAACCCGATATCGATGCCGAGAAGATCATCGACAAATCCTTCGTCCCGGACCGGCCGACGGCGTCGAAATGACTGACGACAACGACAACAAGAACACGGAGCTACCCATGAGCGCGAGCGAAGTCACCGCGGGCACCAAGATCGTCCGGCGTGCCGCGAACCAAAAGCCCTCGCGCGTCGTCGCCGACATCTGCGTGGTCGGCTCGGGTGCTGCCGGCATGTCGGCGGCGATCGAGGGCGCGCGTGCCGGACGCAAGGTGGTGCTGGTCGACAGCCTGCCCGCGCTCGGCGGCCAGGCGGTCAACTCCATCATCGGCACCTTCTGCGGCCTGTTCTCGAACGGCAGCGACGGTTACCAGTTCACCCACGGTATCGCCGACGATCTCCTTGGCGACCTCGGTGCGCAGGAGAACGCGCTGTTCTACCGCCGCGGGCCGCACACCACCGTCGTCTACTACGACGAGGTCGCGCTCGGACGCTGGGTCGAGAAGGCAATGCTTGCGGCCGGCGTCACCGTGATCGTCGGCGCCGTCATGCGCAACGTCCGCGTCGCCGGTCGGCGCGTGACCGGGATCGATCTCTCCACCCGCTACGGTGACGTCGAGGTCGAGGCGAACGGCTTCGTCGACGCCTCCGGCGACGCCGCGCTGGTGTGGCAGGCGGGCTTTGCCTGCCGCGAGCCGGACGACGGCCCGATCTACGGCACGCAAATGCTGATCGTCGAGAATATCGACGAGAGCAAGGTGCCGAGCCGGGAGGAATTGCCGGCGCGCATGCGAGAGAAGGCCGGCGACTACGGCCTGTTGCGGCGCGAGGGCCTGTCCTTCGTCATTCCCGGGCGCGGCGTTGCCGCCATGAACATGACCCATGTCGAGACGCCACTGGAGCCGCTAGAGGCGAGCCGCAAGGGCATCGAGGGCAAGGACCAGGCCGATCGCGCCTTCGCCTTCCTCAGGAACGAATTCCCCGCCTGCTTCGGCAAGGCGCGCATCCGCGCCTATGGCCTTCCCGGGATCCGCCAGACGCGCTGGATCGTCGGCCGCCAGCAATTGTCGGTCGACGACGTCCGCGCCGGCACCAAATTCGAAGACGCGATCGGCCGCACGGCGTGGCCGATCGAACTGCACGACCACGGCTCCGGCCATCACTGGCACATCTTCGACAAGGACCACGTCCACTATGTGCCGTTCGGCAGCCTGACGCCGCAGGAAGCCGACAACATCGTCGCCGCCGGCCGCTGCATCGATGCCGACAAGGCCGCACTCTCCAGCGTTCGGGTGATGGGCCCCTGCATGGCGATGGGCGCCGCCGCTGCGCACGCGCTCGACCTCGCCGGCAGCGGCAGCGTGCATCAGATCGACATCGATGCGCTGAAGTGGCGCGTGCGCGACAACCTGGAGCGGACGGACTGAGGCGCGCAGCGGCCAGGAGCGGTGGCCGCAGCTCTCTGCTCAGCCGACCGGCGCGATCGTCGGTCTGAACGCCCTTAGGCCATCACCACCGGCGTCTCTTCGGTCAGCCCATACACACGCTGCGCCTTCGAAAACCCCGCGATCGGAAATTCGCCGAGCGCGCGCCAGTCGTGGCGGCAGGCGTTCGCGAAAACCTCCGAGACCACGACGGTGCGGCCGAGCCGGCCGGCGATCTTCTCCAGCCGCGCCGCGAGATTGACGGCAGGGCCGATGCAGGTGAAGTCGAGCCGGTTGCCGCCGCCGATATTGCCGTAGAGGATGTGGCCGACATGCAGCGCGACGCCGAAGCGGAAGCGCTCGACGACGTCGCCGACCGGAAAGGCGAGCGCCTCGACGCTGGCGCGGGATTCGCGCGCGGCTTCCAGCACGCGCGAACAGACATGGGCGGCATCGCCGACATATTCGTCGATCGGAAACACCGCGAGCAGGCCGTCGCCCATGAACTTCAGCACCTCGCCGCCATGGCCCCGGATTGCGGTGACCTGGCAGTCGAAATACTGATTGAGGATCTCGACCACGGTCTCGGCCGGCAGCCGGTCCGACAACGCGGTGAAGCCGCGCAAGTCAGAGAGCCAGATGGCCGCCTGCATGGTGTCGTTGTGGCCACGGCGGATCTGGCCGCCGAGGATGCGCGCGCCGGCGCGGTTACCGACATAGGTGTCGAGCAGCATCTCGGCGGTACGGCGCAGGCTGACGATCTCGCTGACGCGCGCGAGCGGCGCCATCATGGCCCGGATCGCCGCGACGTCGTCGTCGCTGAATCCGCTGGGGTGACGCGTGGTCCAGCTCGTTGCGTGGATCGAGCCGTCGAGATACGGCATCGGCATCGCGAGGTAGTCGGTCACGCCTTCGGCGCGCATGTCGTCGAGGAACGGAAACCGCTTGCTGTCGGGGTCGTCCATCCGTCCCCGGACCTCCAGCCCCTCCTCGAACACGATCCGCAGCGGGCTGCGTGCGAATTCAGGCGTGTCCAGGATCTCGAAATCGACAGTGCCGATCTCGACCTCCTGGCCTTCCCGCCAGATGAAGTTGCGGCCGAAGATTTCGGGATGCAGCGTACGGATGAAGATGCCGAACCGCCACAGCGGCAGGCCAGCTGCGACCAGATGCTCGCAAACGTCGGCGATCATCTCGGCCGGGGTCCCGGACGACCTCGCGCCGTCGATCAGCCAGTTGGTGATGCGCTGGAGCTCGGAGTTTTGCATGTCCGCATTTGCGGACGAAGTTCTGGGGACGTCAAGCTGCGCGGTGGGCTGGTACCGCGACACTAACGCCTCACCCCGCTCTAGCGTCCCACCTGCCCGCGGTCTCGGATGAAGTGATCCGCCAGCACGCAGGCCATCATGGCTTCGCCGACGGGGACGGCACGGATGCCGACGCAGGGGTCGTGGCGGCCCTTGGTCATGATCTCGGTGTCGGCGCCCTGGCGATCGACGGTGAGGCGAGGCTGGAGGATCGACGAGGTCGGCTTCACCGCGAAGCGCACCACCACCGGCTGCCCCGTGGAGATGCCGCCCAGCACGCCGCCGGCGTGGTTGGACAGGAAGCGCGTGCCGTCATTGCCGGTGCGCATCTCGTCGGCGTTCTCTTCGCCGGTCAGCTCGGCCGCGCCGAACCCGGCGCCGATCTCGACGCCCTTCACCGCATTGATGGTCATCATCGCGCCCGCCAGATCGGAATCGAGCTTGGCGTAGATCGGCGCACCGAGGCCCGCCGGCACGCCTTCGGCGACGATCTCGAGCACCGCACCGATCGAGGAGCCGCTCTTGCGGATGCCGTCGAGATAGGTTTCGAAGAACGCAGCCTTGTCCTTGTCCGGACAGAAAAACGGATTCCTGGCGACCTCGTCCCAGTCCCACTTCTCGCGGTCGATCTTGTGCGGGCCCATCTGCACCAGGGCGCCGCGCACCTTGACGTCGGGCAGCACCTTTCGCGCGATGGCACCGGCGGCAACGCGCGTCGCGGTCTCGCGCGCCGAGGAGCGGCCGCCGCCGCGATAGTCGCGCAGGCCGTACTTGGCCTCATAGGTGAAGTCGGCATGACCGGGCCGGAACTTGTCCTTGATCTCGGAATAGTCCTTGGAGCGCTGGTCGGTGTTCTCGATCAGGAGCCCGATCGGCGTGCCCGTCGTCACCTGCACGCCGGTCTCCGGATGCGCCATCACGCCGGACAGGATCTTCACCTGATCCGGCTCCTGGCGCTGGGTGGTGAAGCGCGACTGGCCGGGCCGGCGGCGGTCGAGATCGCCCTGGATGTCCGCCTCGGTGAGCGGGATCATGGGCGGGCAGCCATCGACCACGCAGCCGATCGCCACCCCGTGGCTCTCGCCGAAGGTCGTGACGCGGAACATGTGGCCGAAGGTGTTGAAGGACATTGGTGCTCGCTCGGTTCCGGCGTGTGGTAACGCGCGGGGGGCCGGGGGTCAAACCCGCACACTCCCTGTCATTCCGGGATGGTCCGAAGGACCAGACCCGGAATCTCGAGATTCTCAGGTGCGCAAGGGCGCACCGGGTTCGGTGCTGCGCATCGCCCCGGAATGACGAAAACTTGGCTTAACTAAACTTCTCCAGCCGCCCGTCCCGGAACACGTAGACGGCGCCCTGCTCGATATAGAGCTCGGCGGCGCTGGCCGGCGTCTCCAGGCCAAGCGAAACCATCAGGGCCCGGCAGGTCCCGCCATGGGCGACCGCGACGGTGTCGGTCCGGAGCTGATCGTACCAGGCCCGCACGCGGACCTGTACATCGGCGTAGGTCTCCCCGCCTACGGGGCCCACCGTCCATTTGTCGGCAAGGCGCCTGGCATAGATTTCGGGATCGGTCGCCTCGCTCTCGGCCAGCGTCAGCCCTTCCCAGACGCCGTAGCCGATCTCGCGCAGGCGATCGTCGAGCGAATAGTCGGCCACGGGCAATTCGAGCATGCCGCGCGCAAGTTCCATGGTCATGCGCGCGCGGCCGAGCGGACTCGACACATAGGGCAGCGCCGCCTTGTCGCGGCCGTCGCGCTTGAACAGATCGGCGAGAATGCCGCCGGCCTGCACGGCCTGGCTGCGGCCGCGCGCGTTCAGCGGAACGTCCCTGGTGCCCTGGAGCCGCCCGAGCGCATTCCACTCGGTCTCGCCATGGCGAAGATAGTAGATCGTGGGCACGGGCATTCCAGCTAAAGGCTAGTCCTTGCCACCGAGCGAGATATCCGGCGCGTCCGGGCGCTTCATACCGAGCACGTGGTAACCGGAATCGACGTGATGCACCTCGCCGGTGACGCCGCGCGAGAGGTCGGAGAGGAAATACAGCGCGCTGCCGCCGACGTCCTCGGTGGAGACGTTGCGCCGCAACGGCGCGTTGTGCTCGTTCCACTTCAGGATATAGCGGAAGTCGCCGATGCCGGAGGCCGCGAGCGTCTTGATCGGCCCGGCCGAGATCGCGTTGACGCGGATGTTCTTCTCGCCGAGGTCGGCCGCGAGATAGCGCACGCTCGCCTCCAGCGCCGCCTTCGCGACGCCCATCACGTTGTAATGCGGCATCCACTTCTCCGCGCCGTAATAGGAGAGCGTGATGAGCGAACCGCCGTCGGTCATCAGCTTCTCGGCGCGCTGTGCCACGGCGGTGAACGAGTAGCAGGAAATCAGCATCGACTTGGAGAAGTTCTCCTGCGTGGTGTCGACGTAGCGGCCGTCGAGCTGCTCGCCATAGGCGATCGCGTGCACCAGGAAGTCGATCTTGCCCCACTTCTCCTTCAGCACCGCGAAGGCGGCGTCGATTGTCGCAGCGTCGGTGACGTCGCAATGGCCGAGCACGAGTCCGCCGATCTCGGCGGCGAGCGGCTCGACGCGCTTCTTCAGCGCATCGCCCTGATAGGTGAAGGCGAGCTCGGCGCCCGCTGCGTGGCATGCCTTGGCGATACCCCAGGCGATCGAGCGGTTGTTGGCAACGCCGAGGACCACCCCGCGCTTGCCTTGCATCAGACCTGAATTCTGCGCCATTTTTGAACGTCCCGTCGAGCTCTCGTTGAGGTTTGGAGGTACACCAGCCCTCCTTCGCGGTACAGTCCTAATACGCGGCGTTAACGCTGTTTCGAGCGCCGGAATAGCCGTTCCGTTCGGGTGTTATGATGAGTAAGGCGCTTGCGCCGAACACCAGGACGTCAAGGCGGCAATGAGCGCGTTTCGCCAAAGTGTGGAAGCCATGATCCCGGCGTTGCGACGCTACGCCCGCGCGCTCACGCGCGATGCGGATGCGGCCGACGATCTGGTGCAGGATACGTTGGTGCGCGCGCTGCGTTCGGAGCGCCTGTTTCTCGGAGGCGACGTCAGGAGCTGGCTCTATACGATCCTGACCAACCTCAACAAGAACCGGCGACGCTCGCTGGCAAGGCGGCCGCAATTCATGCAGCTGACGGAGAACAACCCGGACGCCAGCGGGACCGAAGCCGAGGGGCGCGACATCGAGAAGGCGCTGGCAACGCTGGTCGAGGAGCAGCGCTCGGTGCTGCTTTTGGTGATGCTGGAGGGCATGAGCTACCGCGAGGTCGCCGACATCCAGGGCGTGCCGATCGGCACCGTGATGTCGCGCCTGGCACGCGCCCGCGCCCACGTTAAAGCCTCGCTGGAGGGTGAGCGCCCGGCGCTCAGGCGGGTGAAATGATGGCAGGGTTGATGCAACGCGTTGGGTCCGTCCGCAGCCTACCGACAAAGCGAGCGAAGTTGAGTCACGAAGGATATTTTGGGCCGCAGAGCCAGAGACGATCGATATGAACGACCGCAATATTCCGATCACCGAAGACGAGTTGCACGCCTATGTCGATGGCGAGCTGCCGGCCGAGCGCCGCGCCGACGTCGAGGCCTGGCTTGCCGCCCATCCTGACGATGCCGAGCGGGTGCAGTCCTGGCGCGACATGGCCGAGATGCTGCACGCCCGCTACGATTCCGTCGCCCAGGAGCCGGTGCCGGTACGGCTGGAGCTCGAACGGCTGGAGCGCCGCCCCCGGCAATGGCTCTATGGCGCCGCCGCGGCTGTGCTGGTTGCCTTCGTCGCCGGCGGCACCGCCGGCTGGATCGCGCATGGCGCCGCCAACTCCCCCTCGACCTTCCAGAGTTTTACGGCCGACGCACTCGACGCCCACCGCCTCTATGTCGTCGAGGTCCGCCACCCCGTCGAGGTCGGCGGCAACGAGCGTGACCATCTCCAGGCCTGGCTGACCCGGCGCTGCGGCTGGACCGTGTTCGCGCCGAACCTGGAGGCGAGCGGGTTGAAGCTGGTCGGCGGCCGGCTCCTGCCAGGGCCGAACGGTCCGGCGTCGTTCCTGATGTATGAGGGCGCCTCGGGCGAGCGGTACACGATTTACACCGCCAAGACCGAGAATGGTGCAACGCAGATGCGGTACGCCAAGACGGACAAGGACGGCGCGCTGTTCTGGGCGGAGCGCGGGGTCGGCTACGTCGTCAGCGGCGGCGGCGATCGCGACCGGCTGACCAAGGTGGCGCAGGCCGTGTACGACCAGGCAGAGAAAAACGGCACCTAGACAACCGCGCAAGCGCGGTGCCTCGATTCCGTCATTGAAAATTTGGAATCAAGACATCGGCGCGTCTCATTATCGCACCGGATGATCACGCGAAAATGAGCAGCGTTCGATCCGCCGATCGACGCGGGCGGCCTCGATTGGGGTTTTTGGTACCGCGCTGGTCCCCCTCTCGAGGCCGCACCTTTTTATCGGCTGCCCCGCCGGACAGCCGACACGTCGAGCATATGAGCCGAGAAGCGCTATCGCGCCTCAGGCATATGACGAGCATCATCTGCAAGAGAGGATGCTGTAGACCTTAGGAAAACCCCTTCAGTTCCGACCGCGCCCTAACCAAGCCCGCTACGTGGATTGTAGGGGTGTTGGTCCCGCCACTTCTCCATCAATGCTTCAAGCTCGGCGTCGTTCCCGTCCGGTAGCATAATCCTGACAGTGACGAAGAGATCCCCGGTTCCGCCAGCTTTCGGCAGGCCCTTGCCCTTCAGCCGGAAGGTGCGGCCGCTGGAAGTGTTCTTCGGGACCGAGAGTTCGACCGCATTCCCAAGGGTCGGCACGCGGACCTTGCCGCCGAGCACCGCCTCGTAGAGCGTGACCGGCAGGTCGATCCTGAGATCCGCGCCCTCGACCTTGAAATACGGGTGCGGCGCGATGCCGATGGTGATCAGAAGATCGCCCGGCGGATGGCCCTGGGCGCTCTCGCCCTGCCCGCGCAGCCGGATCTGCTGCCCCTCGGTGACGCCGGCCGGAATCTTGACGTTGAGCTCCTTGCCCGTCGGCAGGCGGACGCGCTTCTCGCCGCCCTTGACCGACTCCTCCAGCGAGACGGACATGGCGACATTCACGTCGAGATCGAGCCCGATCCCACCGGTGTCGAATTCGAACTGCCCGGCGCCGCCGGCCCCCGGCCGCGCGCCGCGCACCCCGCCGCCGAACATGCTGTTGAGGATGTCCTCGAACGCGCCGCCGCCCTGACCCGGGCCGCCGCCGGAGCGGAACGTATAGCTCTCGAACCCGCCGGGACCCGCGCGGCCGCGCGGCCCGCCGCCGCCCGGAAAGCCCTGGAAGCGCGGCTTGCCGTCGGCGTCGATCTCGCCGCGGTCGAACTGCTTGCGCTTGTCCTCGTCGCCGAGGATCTCGTTGGCCGAATTGAGTTCGGCGAAACGCTCGGCGGCCTTCGGGTCGTCCTTGTTGCTGTCGGGATGGTGCTTCTTGGCAAGCTTGCGATAGGCGCTCTTGATCGCGGCAGCATTGGCGCTCCGCGGCACCCCCAAGACCTCATAGGGGTCGCGCATCCGTCACGTCTCCTTCAAAGAAATCGAATTGTTCAAAGGGCTCCCCGCCCCACCTGCGAACCATGTGGGGAGAGAGTGGCATTTTTGCAACTAGGATTGCCGGCCGAATCCTAGCTCCGCCACGGCTTTAGCGTATGAATCTCCCAACGGCCACGGCTGCTTTGGCAGCCGGCGCCCTGGAGCCAGCTTTCGGTATTGCCGTTGACGTAGCTGGCGAGGAAGTCGCGGCACCTGCGGCCATCCTCGGCGGCATAGGATTGCGCGATCGGCGTCACCGAGCCGCGCGCCCCGGTCACCGGATTCTCCCAGTGCTGGCTGGAATCCTTGTCGCCCTTGCTCAGCACGTCGGAGGCGGCGTTGCGGGCGAAGGCAAGATCGGTCTCGGTCGGTGCTGCGTCCTTCGCCGGCCGCGCGATCGAGCCGGTGAGGTCGCTGTCGTCGGCCTTGGCATAGGCGCTGGTGTCGTTGCGCGAAAAGCTGCAGCCGCCGGCGCCGAAGCCGATCAGGACCATCGTCATGACAAGGCCGGACGGCCGGATCGCCGATAGGCCAACGCGTCCCCATGCCCTATATAGGGCGGTAGCGGACAACAACGCGTTTTGGGCCGCGGAACGCAACTCGGACTCCAGACATGACCGACACGACCTCGATGAAACACCAGACACCCTTAACATCCGGTGATTTCACCGCCGCCGACGAGCCTTTTGCGCTGTTCGAGACCTGGCTGAACGAGGCGATCAAGAGCGAGCCGAACGATCCGAATGCCATGGCGCTCGCAACCGTCGACCCGGACGGCTTGCCTGACGTGCGCATGGTGCTGATGAAGGGCTTCGATACCGAGGGTTTTGTCTTCTACAGCCACATCGCGAGCCAGAAGGGCCGTGAACTCGCCGCAAATCCTAAGGCAGCGTTACTTTTTCACTGGAAGTCGCTGCGCCGTCAGGTCCGCATCCGCGGCAACGTGACGCCGGTGACTGACGCCGAGGCCGACGCCTATTTCGCCACCCGCCCCAAGCAGGCGCAGATCGGCGCCTGGGCGAGCAAGCAGTCCGAGGCGCTGGAGAGCCGCTTCGCCTTCGAACAGGCAATCGCAAAAGTCGCGGCCAAATACATCATCGGCGAGGTGCCACGGCCGCCGGGCTGGAGCGGCTGGCGCATCACACCGGTCCGCATCGAGTTCTGGCACGATCGCCCATTCCGTCTGCACGACCGCATCGAATTTCGTCGTGACGCCGCCGGCCAGAAGTGGTCCAAGACGCGGATGTACCCTTAGGCCCCGACCTGAAAGACCTTCATGCCGCATTCGTCAAACGCACCGCGACGCACGCTGCTCCTGACCGGAGCGAGCCGCGGTATCGGCCATGCCACCGTGATCCGCTTCTCCTCGGCGGGCTGGCGCGTCATCACCTGCTCGCGGCATCCCTTCCCGGAGGACTGCCCCTGGGATGCGGGCCCTGAGGACCACATCCAGGTCGACCTCGCCGACCCCAAGGACACGACCCGCGCGATTTCCGAAATCCGCAACCGCCTCGAGGGCGGCATGCTTCATGCGCTGGTCAACAACGCCGCGATCTCGCCGAAGGGCCCGGGCGGCTCCCGGCTCGGTTCGGTCGACACCGACCTCGATACCTGGACGCATGTCTTCCACGTCAACTTCTTCGCGCCGATCATGATGGCGCGCGGACTGATCGAGGAGCTGAAGGCGGCCAGAGGCTCGGTCGTGAACGTCACCTCGATCGCGGGCTCGCGCGTGCATCCCTTCGCAGGCGCAGCCTACGCCACCTCCAAGGCCGCGCTTGCATCCCTGACGCGCGAGATGGCCTCGGACTTCGGCCGCGTCGGCGTCCGCGTCAACGCGATCGCACCGGGCGAGATCGACACCTCGATCCTGTCGCCCGGCACCGAGAAGATCGTGGAGCAGCAGATCCCGATGCACCGGCTCGGCACGCCCGACGAGGTCGCCAAGATCGTCTATGTCCTGTGCACGGACACCTCGTCCTACGTCAACGGCGCCGAGATCCACATCAACGGCGGCCAGCACGTCTAGACCATCCTTTAGCGGTCGTCATTGCGAGCGCAGCGAAGCAATCCAGGCCACCTCCACGGAGACGGTCTGGATTGCTTCGTCGCTTCGCTTCTCGCAATGACGGAATTGGAAACAGTGCCTAGGGAAGCAGGCGATCCAGACAAAGCCGCCGCAAGACCTGGATCGCCCTTACCTTCCGTTGCTCAATCGAGTCGAATCCGACGTGACCTCTCGCGCGGCCTTGGCGTGGCCGTGCTGAATGCAGTCGAGCAGTCGTCGTCGTTCTCACCATCGAGCAGCGGAGCACCACAGTGCCGGCACATGCGTGCCGACATCGACGACGCCTTGCCGTTCGCCAGGGCCTGACGATAGTTCGCCAGATCGATGACGTTCCGGGGCGACGTTATGTGTTTTTCAACCATGGCTGTTCCTCGCGGCTACGCACTACTTATCGCAGACAAGTTTCGCGCAAACGTTCAGCTCACCGCTCAAATTTTACCGGAGGAATTGGGGCGGCAGCCACGCATCACCGCGACGCCGCAATCCCGCTCTATTCTGCGACACCAACCACCGTGTCTCGACTAACGGCGTAAGGTCTCGGTAGGTATCAGAGCCACTTCTTGAGCTTGAAGATCCAGTACGGGACGATGGCCGCGATCAGCATCAGCACCAGTGCCATCGGGTAGCCGTGCGCCCATTCGAGTTCCGGCATCGACTTGAAGTTCATGCCGTAGATCGAGGCGATCAGCGTCGGCGGCATCAGGACAACAGCCATGACCGAAAACAGCTTGATGATGTTGTTCTGCTCGAGATTGACGACGCCGAGCATGGCGTCGAGCACGAAGGTAATCTTGCTGGAGAGATAGGAGGCGTGGTCGGTCAGCGAGGAGACGTCGCGCTGCATGGTCTTGAGCTGCTCGCGCATGTCCTTGGACCATTTCACGCCCTCAACCACCGCCGAGAGGAAGGCGACGACGCGGCCGATCGAGACCAGGCTCTCGCGAACCTTGGAGGTCAGATCGCCCTTGCGGCCGATCGAGATCAGGATCTGGGAATATTGCTTGGCGTGGCCATGGCGCTCGCTCTCGGGCTCGAAGATGTCGTGCGAAACCTGGTCGATCTCGGCGCCGCAGCGCTCCAGAATGTCGGCGCAGCGGTCGATCACGGCGTCCAGCAGTTCCATCAGCACCATCTCGCCGGTGATCGCCGGCGTGCACGAGCGGCCCAGCTTGGCCTCGACCAGGGCGAACGGCTTCGGCAGGTCGTAGCGCACCGTCACCAGGCGGTGGTCGCCGAGGATGAAGGTCACCGCCGTGGTCCGGGGCATGTCGGTATCGGAGTGGCACATCAGCGTCGCGGTCATGTAGCGCGCGCCGTTCTCGATATAGAGGCGGCTGGAGATCTCGATCTCCTGCATGTCTTCCCGGGTCGGGATGGCGATGCCCGCAAGCCGCTCCACCGCCTTGTCCTCGGCCGCACTCGGACTGAAGAGGTCGATCCAGACCGCATTCTCCGGCAGCGCCGTGAGATCCTCGATGACGGCCTTCTTGAGGGAGGACTCGGAGGGAACAAACACCGAAAACATGAACAACTCCAGAGAACCTGCGACAGAATGACAGCCTTTAGCGCGATTCTGACAAGTTCATCATGACAAGCACATTAACGGAGCGTTTGCATTTGTGGCGACGCCGTGGCCCAACCGTGACACAGAATCGACAATCCGGCACGCTTTGCCCCAAAACCCGCGTAAACCTGAAAAACTTGCGGCAAAAAAGCCACAGCTGAGGTCTCGCAGCGCGGGAAAAGGCCTTGAGTGCTGGAATTGTGGCAGATTTCAACGATAATGGGATTAACGGAGTCGAGGAAGTTGGGCGCTAAGCTCAGGCTTTCCCGCGCGGTATTGTTTTGATTGGAACCAAATCATGTCGTCGCTGAAAGTTAAGTTAGGGATTTTGGCCGCTGGCCTGATGCTGTCGGGCTGCATGCAGGCCACGCATTTCGAAGCGACCGACACCAAGGCCTTCAAGCCGAAGGACAAGGAACTGCTCGCCAAGGTCCGGTACGAAAACACCCCGGTCGCAGAGCCGTTCCGCCGCGCCATCGTCGAATATCACCGCAAAGAATCGCCCGGCTCGATCGTGGTCGATTCCGACAACCACTACCTCTATTACGTGCTGGATGGCGGCAAGGCGATCCGTTACGGCATCACCGTCGGCGAAGAAGCCATGGCCTGGTCGGGCATCGCCAAGGTCGGCAGCATGACCGAGTGGCCGGCCTGGCATCCGACCCCGGGCGAGATTTCGCGCCTGGGCGTGCCGACCTATGTTGCGCCCGGTCCGGACAATCCGATGGGCTCCCGCGCGATGTATCTCTACTCGGGCGGCAAGGACACGCTGTTCCGCATCCACGGCACCAACCAGCCGGAATATATCGGCGCCTCGATCTCGTCGGGCTGCATCCGTCTGACCAACGAGGACGCGATCGACCTCTATGGCCGCGTCAAGGTCGGCACCATCGTGGTGGTGCTCGAGCCGAAGCACGGCGACTCGCCCTACAATTCGCGCCTGGCGCTCGGCGCCGGCGGAACTGGCCAGGCGGGCAGCTACTGATCGCCTCTCCCGATCTCCGACATTCAAAAGCGCCGGTTTTACCGGCGCTTTTTTGTTGCCGGCTTGGACGGCTGGACCTTGTCGGCCGCCGGCTTGTCCGCAGGCGCGGGGGATTTCTCCGCCGCCTCGTCACCAGCCCCATCCTTTGCCTCAGGCTTGGACGCGACCTCGCGCGGCGGCGCCTCCTCGGGCCGTTCCGCCGGCAGCAGCGGCGCGATCTGCGGCAGGGGATCCCAGACGTTCCACTGGCAGATCCGATAGTCGTTGCGCCGCTGCGCCAGGTCGAGATGGATATGGTCCTCGTGGTACCAGTCCGAGCCAGGGCCGAGCACGGTGGAAAAGCGCGCGCACACCGAATGCAGCACACGCTCGCGCACGTCACGCGACATGGTGCGATCGGTGAGGCCAATCGACTGCCCGTTGGCGAGCTTGACGGCGCGGACGTCGAGGGCGTTGGCCTTGCCGTGCTCGGACAGCAACGCTCCAACGATGCGATTGCGGCCGCGGCACTCGAAGCTATCGAAATTGTCGAGATCGCTGATGGTCGAGCCGAGACTGGTAGCGAGCGGCACCATGTCCTTGCGCACCCAGTCGGCTATCGCAGACGCCATGGTGCAGCGAAGGATCGCCGCCGGCTTGACCGCCACCTTGCGCTTGTCCGGCAGCACGATGGCCTCCAGCCGCACCAGATCCTCGCCACCGCAGCCGCCGGGGCCGCGGATATCGGGGATGGAGGGTGCAATTGCGATCTCCTCGGTCAGCGCGAGCCGGCAGGCCGAGACCTGCTTCTCGGGCAGCGGCGGCGCCTCGGCCGGCTTGTCGGGGGAAGGCTTGTCCGGGGAAGGCTTGCCGTCGGCCTCCGGTGCGGCCCCGTCCGGTGCTTTGGGGGCCTCCGCGGGGCGAGGTTTCGGTAGCGGGATCTTGGCGGAATGAACCTTCGCGCGCGGCCGTGGTGTACCAAAGCCAAAGATATCGAGCGGCGCAGCATATTTTCGCGCCTCCGCCCGATCCGCGAGCCCAAGCGTCAGCCCCAGCGCGACGGTAACCATTGCCGCGCCGGCGGACATATAGCCGCGACAAGACCATTTGCGGCGAAAGTCCGGCAGGCTAAAACTCATGACAATTCTTTGGCCCAACGCTGAGAGCGATAACGCGTCCAGCGACTTCTCGGAGGAACGTCGGAATGCTTGGTTTGATGCAAGACTGGCCCCTGCTCTGCCACCGGATCATCGAACACGCCGCCAGGATTCATGGCAAGCAGGAGGTCGTCACGCGATCGATCGAGGGACCGATCCATCGCACCACCTACGCCGAGATCCACAAGCGGGCGCTCAAGGTCTCGCAGATGCTGGAGCGCGACGGCATCAAGCTCGGCGACCGCGTCGCAACGATCGCCTGGAACACCTGGCGCCATCTCGAAGCGTGGTACGGCATCATGGGGATCGGCGCCATCTGCCATACCGTCAATCCCCGCCTTTTCCCCGAGCAGATCGCCTGGATCATCAACCATGCGCAGGACCGCATCGTGATGACCGACATCACCTTCGTTCCGATCCTGGAGAAGATCGCCGACAAGCTGCCCAGCGTGGAGCGCTACGTCGTGCTGACCGACAAGGCGCATATGCCCGAGACCACGCTGAAGAATGCGGTGGCCTACGAGGACTGGATTGCGCAGGCCGACGGCAAATTCAAATGGAAGGACTTTGACGAGAACACGGCGGCGGCGATGTGCTACACGTCAGGCACAACGGGCGATCCGAAGGGTGTGCTGTATTCGCATCGCTCCAACGTGCTGCACGCGCTGATGGCGAACAACGTCGATGCGCTCGGCACCAGCGCCTCCGAGACGATGCTGCCGGTGGTGCCGCTGTTCCACGCCAACAGCTGGGGTATCGCCTTCTCCGCGCCCTCGCAGGGCACCAAGCTGGTGATGCCCGGCGCCAAGCTCGACGGCGCTTCGGTCTATGAATTGCTCTCGACCGAGAAGGTGACGCACACCGCCGGCGTGCCCACGGTGTGGCTGATGCTGCTCCAGCACATGACCGCCAACAATCTGAAGCTGCCGCACCTGAAGATGGTGATCTGCGGCGGCTCGGCGATGCCGCGCTCGATGATCAAGGCCTTCCTCGACATGGGCTCGAACGTCCGCCACGCCTGGGGCATGACCGAGATGAGCCCGATCGGCAGCGTCGCGGCGCTGAAGCCGCCGTTCCAGAACGCGACCGGCGATGCGCGACTCGATGTGCTCCAGATGCAGGGCTACGCGCCCTTCGCAGTCGAGATGAAGATCACCGACGACGCCGGCAAGGAGCTGCCCTGGGACGGCAAGACTTTCGGCCGCCTCAAGGTCTCCGGCCCCGCCGTCGCCAAGGCCTATTATCGGCTCGATGCCAACATCCTCGACGAGGACGGCTTCTTCGACACCGGCGACGTCTCGACCATCGACGAGGACGGCTACATGCGGATCACCGACCGCTCCAAGGACGTGATCAAGTCCGGCGGCGAGTGGATCTCCTCAATCGACCTCGAAAACCTCGCGGTCGGCCATCCGGCCGTGGCGGAGGCCGCCGTGATCGGCGTCTTCCACCCCAAATGGGACGAGCGGCCGCTACTGATCGTGCAGCTCAAGCAGGGCCAGCAGGCCAGCCGTGAGGACATCCTGAAGTACATGGACGGCAAGATCGCCAAATGGTGGATGCCCGACGACGTCGCCTTCGTCGAGGGCATCCCGCACACCGCCACGGGCAAGATCCTGAAGACCGCGCTGCGCGACCAGTTCAAGGATTACCGCTTCCCGAACGCGGCGGCGTAGGACTTACACGTCATTCCGGGGCGATGCCAACGGCATCGACCCCGGAATCTCGAGATTCCGGGGTCGCCCTTCGGGCGCCCCGGAATGACGGGCAGTAGCAACCCGGTCTCCCTTGAATTTGCCGCCGGGGCGTGGTCTCAACGCCTCCTATCGTCGCGCCAGATCGGCGCGGCACCGCCTCCAAAACCCCGGCAGAGCTCACCCGATGGCCCGCAGGTTTTCCGCTCCCTACCAATCGGAGCCCGTGTCCAGCCTCGCCAGCTGGGCGCGCAATCTGGCCGTGTTCGCGGTGGTGGCGGTGGCGGTGTCGATCCTCGTCGTCCGGTTCGGCTTTCTGGAGCCGAAGCCGGCGCTCGCCACCTTCTTCGGCGGCCTCGCCATCGCCGCGCTCTCGATCCTGTTCGGCCTCGCCGGCTTCGCCGCGATCTGGCAGAACGGCTCGCGCGGCATGGCGCGCATCCTGCTCGCCTTCCTGATCGACGGCATGATCCTCGCCTACCCGGCCTATCTCGGCCTGCAATACCGCAAGCTGCCGGCGATCCACGACGTCACGACCGACCCGATCGACCCGCCCCGCTTCGACGCGCTGGCGCGCCTGCGCACCGGTGAAGGCGCCAATACCGCGGTTTATGCCGGCCTCTATTCGGCCGAGCAGCAGCGCCATTTCTATCCCGATATCGAGCCGATCGAACTCGAGATCCCGGTCGACCGCGCCTATGCGATCGCACTCCAGATCGTCAACAAGCGCAAATGGCTCGTCATCGACGAGCGAGCGCCGCAGCCGCCGCGCCGCATCGGACGCATCGAGGCGGTGGCGCGCACGCCGATCATGGGTTTGCGCGAGGACATTTCCATCAGGGTCGTGCCCGACGGCGACGATTCCCGCGTCGATATCCGCTCCGCCTCGCGCTATTTCGAGAGCGACCTCGGCAGCAACGCCGCCCGCGTCACAAAATTCATCGACGATCTCAACACCGCCGCCGATGCGGACGCGCTGAAGCCGGTGAAGAAGACCCCGGTGACGCCGCCGAAGGCACCGGCGAAGACGGTGAAGAAGTGACGGTGAGCTAGGCTCCCGCCATCCGGTATGTCCCGCCAATCACGGGATCGCCATCCGTCGCCACCACGCCGCGGGCGACCAGATCTTCCAGATGCGCCAGCACGGAATAGCCCGCGGCCGTCGTCAGCCTGGGATCGATGCCGATATAGATCGCGCGCACCATGGTCGGGATGTCGGCCTCGCCCTTGGCGAGACGATGCAGGATAGAGGCTTCGCGCGCCTTGCGGTGGCGGATCAGGAAACGCACGAAACGCGGACCATCCGGTATCTCGGGGCCATGGCCTGAGAAATAGAGATCCTCCTCGCGGGCGGCCAAGCAATCGAGCGATTCCATGTAGTCGATCATCGACCCGTCGGGCGGCGCAACGATCGAGGTCGACCATCCCATCACGTGGTCACCGACGAAGTTGAATTTTCGCTCGGGCCAGGCGAAGGCGAGATGGTTGGCGGTATGACCCGGCGTCGCCACCGCCTCGAGGCGCCAGCCCGCGCCCTCGACGACGTCGCCATGGGCGATCCTGATATCGGGCGCGAAATCGCGATCGACGCCGGATTCCGGATTGTGCTTCTCGCTCTCGAAGCGCGGGCGCGAGGCGCGGTGCGGGCCCTCGGCATAAACAGGCGCGCCGGTCGCCTGCTTGATCCGCGCGGTGTTCGGCGAATGGTCGCGGTGGGTGTGGGTGACGAAGATGTGGCTCACCGTCTCGCCGCGCACGGCATCGAGCAGCGCAGCCGCATGCGCCGCATCATCAGGACCGGGATCGATGATCGCGACGTTGCCCGTGCCGACGATGTAGCTGACTGTACCGCTGAAGGTGAACGGGCTCGGATTGTTGCAGAGCACGCGCCGCACGCCGGGGCGGACTTCCTCGACGATTCCGGCTTTGAGTGGAAAGTTGCGGTTGAACGGGACGTCGTCGTTGTCGGACATGGGACTTCCTGTGCACTGCTGCCCCACCCCTCGCCGTCATACCCCGCGAAAGCGGGGTATCCAGTACGCCGTAGCGTTCGTGGCGAAGGCGAGGTCTCCGGGATACTGGATCGTCCGCTCTAGTGCGCAATTGCGCACAGGGCGGACGATGACAGCCGAGCAAAACAACGGCCACGGAATACGTGGCGACTAGAAAAACGCCTGAATGCCCGTGATGGCGCGGCCCAGGATCAGGGCGTGGACGTCGTGCGTGCCCTCGTAGGTATTGACCGTCTCGAGGTTATGGACGTGGCGCATCACGTGGTACTCGATCGAGATGCCGTTGCCGCCGTGCATGTCGCGCGCGACGCGGGCGATGTCGAGCGCCTTGCCGCAATTGTTGCGCTTCATGATCGAGATCATCTCGGGGGCGAACTTGCCCTCGTCCATCAGGCGGCCGACGCGAAGCGAGCCCTGGAGGCCGAGCGCGATCTCGGTCTCCATGTCGGCGAGCTTCTTCTGGACGAGCTGTGTCGCGGCCAGCGGCTTGCCGAACTGCTTGCGGTCGAGCGTGTACTGGCGGGCGCGGTGCATGCAGTCCTCGGCCGCACCCAGCGCGCCCCAGGAAATGCCGTAGCGGGCGCGGTTGAGGCAGCCGAACGGGCCCTTGAGGCCGGAGACGTTGGGCAGCAGCGCGTCTTCCGGAACCACGACACCGTCCATCACGACTTCGCCGGTGATGGAGGCGCGCAAGCTGAGCTTGCCGCCGATCTTCGGCGCGGAGAGGCCCTTCATGCCCTTCTCCAGCACGAAGCCCCGGATCTGGTTGTCATGCGCGGCCGACTTGGCCCAGACCACGAACACGTCGGCGATCGGCGCGTTCGAGATCCACATCTTGCTGCCGGTCAGGCGGTAGCCGTCCGAGACCTTCTCGGCGCGGGTCTTCATCCCGGCCGGATCGGAGCCGGCATCGGGCTCGGTCAGGCCGAAGCAGCCGACCCACTCGCCGCTGGCGAGCTTCGGCAGGTACTTCTTGCGCTGGTTCTCGTCGCCATAGGCGTAGATCGGGTACATCACCAGCGAGGACTGCACCGAGTTCATCGAACGATAGCCGGAATCGACCCGCTCGATCTCTCGCGCGACCAGGCCGTAGGCGACGTAGCTCGCATTGGCGCAGCCATATTCCTCGGGCAGCGTGATGCCGATCAGGCCGAGTTCGCCCATCTCGTTGAAGATCTCGCGATCCGTCGTCTCTTCGAGATAGGCCTTGGTGATGCGCGGCAGCAGCTTGTCCTGGGCGTAGGCGCGCGCGGTGTCGCGCACCATGCGCTCGTCTTCGGTAAGCTGCTCGTCGAGCAGGAACGGATCGTCCCACTGGAAAGAAGCCGCAGCCGGCTTGTCCTTGGTCTGAGGGCGCACGCTCATGAAACGTCCTTTCGCGTCTGGTTCCGTCAACAATTGCCCGACAAAGTAAAGCGCCGCGGCAACAAGTTCAATTGCATCCTGGTTTCGGTCATTCCGGGCTCGCGCAACGGCGCGCGCCCGGAAACGACGTCGTCAGATTTCGAGCAGCTCGTTGGCGACGATCTCGATGCCGAAGCCCGACAGGCCCTTGTAGTCGTGCACCGAGGAGGTGAGATGCCGGATCGAGGTGACGCCGAGATCGCGCAGGATCTGCGCGCCGACGCCGATCTCGCGCCACTGGCGGTTGCGGTCGGCCTCCGTCGACGTCTCGTCGGGCAGCGGAGCCACCGGCACGCCGGCAGCGCCGTCGCGCAAGTAAACCAGCACGCCACGGCCGGACCTCTCGAAATGCTCGAGCACGGCCGCCATGCGCTTGTGCCCGGTGAAGATGTCCTTGACGATGTTCGGCTTGTGGAAGCGCGTCAGCACGTTCTTGCCGTCGCCGACGCCGTTGTAGACGAAGGCGACGTGGGCGATGGAATCGAACGGCGAACGATAGGCATAGCCCTGCAAGGGGCCGATCGGGCTGTCGGTGACGAAGGTCGAGACCCGCTCGATCAGCTTCTCGCGCACCTGGCGGTAGGCGATCATGTCCGCGATGGTGACGTGCTTGAGCTTGTGCTGGGCGGCGAAGCGGGCGACCTGCTCGCCCTTCATCACGCTGCCGTCGTCGTTCATCAGCTCACTGATGACGCCGACCGGCGGCAGGCCGGAGAGCTTGCAGAGGTCGACGGCGGCCTCGGTATGGCCGGAGCGCAGCAGCACGCCGCCGTCCTTGGCGATCAGCGGGAAGATGTGGCCGGGCCGGGCGAAATCGTTGGCGCCGACATTGGGATTGGACAGCGCGCGGCAGCACGAGGCGCGCTCCTCGGCGGAGATGCCGGTGCCGCCGTCGGGCTTGTAGTCGATCGAGACCGTGAACGCGGTGGTATGCGCGGAATCGTTGTGGGCGACCATGGGATCGAGCCGCAGGCGGCGCGCGTCCTCCGTGGTCACGGGCGCGCAGACGATGCCGGAGGTGTGGCGGATGATGAACGCCATCTTCTCGGCGGTGCAGAGCGAGGCCGCGACGATCAGATCGCCCTCGCCCTCGCGGTCCTCATCGTCGGTGACGACGACGAGCTCGCCCCTGGCAAAGGCCTGCAAGACTTCCTGGACGGTATCGGGCATTTCCCAATCTCTATCGGTTATGGGCCGGAGGCTTAGCCGGACTTGGCCCCAAGCGCTAGTGTCCTGGACGCAACCGCATATGCCAGATGGCCGTCAGGGCGGCGGGTCTCAGGCTTGCACCGAAGATACCAGGGATATAGGCGCACAAACCCCGGAAGGAAGACGGCCGGACGCCGTCAGGGCAGCACCTCTCTCCGCTCGCCGAGCCGCAGGTCGAGCTCGGCGCGCTTATCCGCGAGCAGGCCGGCCTGGGCGGCCTCGATCACGGTAAACAGCTCGTGGGCGTCGCTGAGTCGGGTCACGGTGACGTAACTGGCACCGGCCTCGTAGAGCTCGCCGACATCCGACAAAAGATCGGCCGTAGCCACGATCATGGCGGTCGGGTTGAGGGCGCGGACGTGGCGGACCAGCTTCTCGTTGCTGGCGCCCTTGAGAAGCGCATCCGGCACGCTGAGGATGATCATCTCGGACTTGCCGACGCCGGCATGGAGCAGCGTGTCCGCGCTGCTGATGTCGCCATAGATCACGTGCAGGCCGCGTGAAAGCAGGGTCTGGTACACATTGGGGTTGAAATCGACCACCGTGATCTGCTCGAGCAACACCGGCGCCTGCCGTTCGATCTCGGCCAGCAGCGCGCTCGCCGCGCGGAAAAAGCCCAGGATGACGATGCGGCGAGCCTCGCCATGGCCGCCCTCGTGGCCCTCCTCGGCATGGCCATTGCCGTGATCGAGATCGCGCAGGCCGATCCGCTTCAACGGGCCGATCGCCCAGCGGGCGATCTCGTCGCTGCGCGTCATCACGAAGGTCGAGAGCACGGCCAGCACCACGAAGGCGAAGGAGGCCGCGTTCGCCGTCTCGGCTGCGATGTGGTTGTCGGTGACGCCGGTCTGGATCACGACCAGCGAGAACTCGGAGATCTGCGCGAGGTTCAGGGCCGGCAACAGGCTGGCACGCAGCCCCTGCTTCATCAGGTAGAGCGGCGTGAAGGTCGTGACGAGCCGGCTCACCACCGTGAACGCCGCGATCATCAAGGCAAGCCCGATCACGGAGAGGCCGGGCACGGGAATGGTCATGCCGAGCGCGACGAAGAACAGCGTGATGAAGAAGTCGCGCAGCGTGGTGACCTTGGCGGTGACGTCGAGCGCATAGGGAAAGGTCGAGAGCGAGACGCCGGCGATCAGGGCGCCCATCTCGCGCGACAGCGACAGCCGCTCCGCGGTCTCGGCCACGAGGAAGCACCAGGCGAGCGCGCCGAGCAGGATCAGTTCGGGCCGGCGGGCGATCTGGTGGAACAGGCGCGGCAGCACATAGCGGCTGACCAGCAGCGCGGCGGCGACCAGCACCGCGACGCGGCCGATCGAGAGCAGGATGACGCTCACTTGCAGATTGGCAAGACTCGGCTGCACCGCCAGGAACAGGATGGCGAAGATGTCCTGGAGCACCAGCACGCCGAGCGTGATGCGGCCGGGCAGCGTGTCGAGCTCGCGCTTCTCGTAGAGCACCTTGACGATGATGACGGTGCTCGACAGCGCGCAGGCGATACAGAGATAGACCGCATCGAAATGCCCGCCGCCGAGCGACAGGCCGATGCCGGCGAAAAACAGGACCCCGAGCAGGCAGCCGCCGAGCAGCTGGCCGCCCGCCGCGAACAGGATCACCTTTCCCGCCCGCACGATCTTCTTCAGGTCGATCTCCAGCCCGATCATGAACAGCATGAAGATCAGGCCAAGCTCGGAGATGACGCTGATCGATTCCTGCGATTTGACCCAGCCGGCGCCGAATGGACCTATGCAGAAGCCGGCGATAAGGTAGGCCAGGATCAGCGGTTGCCGGGAGAAATGGGCGAGCAGGCCCAGCATCCAGGCAAACAGGATACAGAGAGTGATGTCGCGAATAAGCTCATGCATGCCAAATTGGTCCGTTTTGCCGCACCCTAGAGACAGGTTGCGCCGCGGCAAGCGAGCAATTCGTCACATGCGGATCGTGCTCTGGCTGATAGCCGTGCTAGCTCCGTTCGCGTTCGCCTTGCCGGCCGCGGCGCAATCCAAGGTCAATATCGAACAAAGCTTTGCCGATTCGCTCACTGTGCTGCCGAAGGAGGAGCTCGCCGTCGCCGGCGGGTTCTATGTGCCGGCCTATTCCAGCGTCGCGATGAGCCAGGGCAAGCTGCGCGTCGACTTCTCGGTGACCTTGAGCGTTCACAACGCCTCCGAGAGCCAGCCGCTGGTGGTCAAACGCATCGCCTATTTCGACACCGCAGGCAAGCAGGTCGAGAGCTATCTGAAAGCGCCGGTGGCCTTGAAGCCCCTCGCCACCGTCTCGATCTTCATTCCGACCGATGACGTGCGCGGCGGGACCGGAGCCAATTTCATCGTCGACTGGGCGGCAACGGGCGAGATCGCCGAGCCGGTGGTCGAGGCCTTGATGGTTGGCGGCGTCGCCAATGCGCATTACGCTTTCATCAGCCAGGGCCGTCCGACCCGGACTGCCACAAAGAAGTAGAAACCGTCCGACCCGGACGGCCAACAAGACGTAAGGCAGGCCGGCGCAAAGCCGGCCGCTCAACAAGAACAACACGAGGAACGCTCCCATGACGTCCAGCTTCGATTTCGCGCCCCTGTTTCCCGCAGGGCTGCCGGCCCCTTCCGCGCGCTGGACGGGCCTTGCCAAATACAGCTTTGTCGGCGGCAACAATGATTCCGAGCAGGTGCCGCTGGATGAGCTGATCGAGGCGGCCAACCTCGCCCTGCAACGCGAGGGCCGATCGCTCGCCACTTACGGTCTGGCGCACGGGCCGCAAGGCTACCTGCCGCTGCGCGAATTCCTCGTAACAAAACTGAAGCGCGATGCCGGCATCAACTGCACGGTCGACGATCTCCTGATCGTCTCGGGCTCGCTCCAGGCGCTCGACCTCGTCAACAATACGCTGCTCGCCCGCGGCGATACCGTGATCTTCGAGCAGGACAGCTATCAGGGCTCGCTGAACCGTCTGGCACGGCTCGGCGTCAACGTAGCAGGCATTCCGCTCGATGCGGACGGCATGCGCATGGACGTGCTGGCCACGACGCTGGCCGACCTGAAGAGCCGCGGCATCCGCCCAAAATACATCTACACCATCCCGACTGTGCAGAACCCGACCGGCAGCATCATGCCGGAGAGCCGCCGCGCCGAGCTGGTGCGGCTCGCGGCCGAGTATGGGGTGCCGATCTTCGAGGATGACTGCTATGCCGATCTCGTCTGGTCGGGACAGCGGCCGCCGGCGATTTATGCGATGAGCCCGAACGGCGGCGTGATCCACATCGGTTCGTTCTCGAAATCGATCGCGCCGGCGCTGCGCGTCGGCTTCATCGTCGCGCCCTGGGATGTGATGTCGCGGATGCTGTCGCTGAAGACGGATGCCGGCTCCGGTGCGCTGGAGCAGATGGTGCTGGCGGCCTATTGCAAGCCGCATTTCGCAAGCCACGTGCCGGCCCTGACGAAGACGCTGCGCACCAAGCTCGATACGCTGATGGAAGCCCTCAATGAGCAGTTCGGAACGGCGGCGGAGTTCGAGGAGCCCAAGGGCGGCATCTTCCTGTGGGTGAAGCTGCCCGACCAGGTCGATACGCTGAAGCTCTATCAGGCCGCGCTTGCCGCCGGTGTCTCGATCAATCCGGGGCCGGAATGGTCAACCAGCAAGAGCCATTCCAGCTCACGCCTGCGGCTGTGCTTTGCCAGCCCGACGCATCAGCAGATCCGCGAGGGCGTCGCTGTGCTGGCCGAGGTCTGCCGCAAGGAGTTCGGCGTGCCGGCCCGCAGCGCCAATGTGGAGAAGCGGGCTTAACGCCTCGTCAAGCCGCCTGGGGCTGGCTGCCGTGGATCGCGGAGGCCAGCCGCAGCAACAGGACGATCGAGACGTTGCCCTTGCCGGCCTCAATCTGGGCGATATAGCGCTCGGAAATCCCGGAGCGGCGGGCCAGCTCCCGGCGCGAGAGGTCGCAGCGCGTGCGCGAGGACTTCAAGCGGTCGCCCAGCTCGGCCAGAAACGCGGTCTCCGAATAAGGCGGCACGGCACAGCTCCCCGGCAGCACTTCGCCCGCAAAATCCATGACTTGATTCAGCATTGGTCTATCCACGTTCGCCTTCGGGAGCAGGCATCCTACCCCCGATACGGCCGGCCTCATTGACGCGGATCAAATTCGCGAGCGATCGGCGGCTGGCGTGGACGACCGCGGGCGGGATGCTACACTTTGGAATTCTTCGAGGTGGGGCCTTTCAGGACATGACGCGTTGGTTGAGCCGCTGGACCACGGCGGCGGTGGTGTGGGTCGCGTTCACGTCCACGGCCGGTGCCGAGACGCTTGCGGCGACGGTCGAACAATGGGGCCTGCTCGGCTCATGGGCGGTCGATTGCGCGGCCCGGCCCGACCGCGACAGGGGGGCGCTCCTGACTTACGAGATCCAGAAGGACGGCCGGGTGATGTACCGGCGCAATTTCGGCGAGGCCAAGGACGAGAACGAAGTCGTGTCCGCCACGGTCAACGCCGAGGGCCTGCTCAATGTGATGGTGTACTTTCCATCGCTGCATCAGACCCGCGAGTTCGGGCTGCTGCTGGCCAAGGACGGCAGCCTGCGCGCGATCTACAATCGCAGCGAGCGCGGCGCATATACGATCAGGGACGGCAAATACGTCGCCACGGGCGCGCCGACCCCTGCGCAGCAACGCTGCGATTGAGCATCTGAACATCCGTTCAGAATTCTCTGCCAGTTCCTCCGGAACGTTCGCGCGAATGCGCGGTTCTCATGTGCATTGAGTTGGAGGAGGACATCATGAAGAAGCTTGGTTATGTGGTTGCTGCTCTCGGCGCGCTCGCGATCATTGCACCGACGATGGCGAGTGCCGAAACGGTGGTGATCAGGAACGGCCACCATGGCTACGGTTACGGTGCCCGCGCCGAAATGCGCGAGCATCGTGATCATGGCTGGCATCGCGGCTGGCACCATCGCGATCGTGTCGTCGTGGTCAAGCGCAGCCATCACCACTGGGACTAACGCGCAACGCAACATCGAAATGGCCCCTCGCGGGGCCATTTCTTTGCGTTCGCGACGTGCTTATGGTCAGTCCCACGCCGGCGCAAAGCCGGGATTGACGCAACGCCTGTCCTTCGGTAGCGCTGCGATCTTGTTGCGGTCGGCATCGTCGAGCGTGATCTTCAGCGCATCGAGATTGGCCTGCTGGCTCTCGCGGCGCGAGGCCTTCGGGATCGCCGCAACGCCGCCCTGGTCGAGCAGCCATTTCAGCGCAACCTGTGCAGCGGTCGCGTTGTGCCTGGCGCCGATCTCCGCCAGCACCGGATCGGAGGCAACGCGTCCCTGCGCCAGCGGGCAATAGGCGACCAGCGGGATCGACCTGGCATTGAGATAGGCCAGCACCTTCGATTGATCGAGCATCGCGTGATATTCGATCTGGTTGCAGGCGATCGGCGCCCTGATGTCCTCGACCGCGATCTTGAGCAGCGCCGTGGTGAAATTGGCAACGCCAATCGCCCGCGTGCGTCCCTCCTCCTTCAGCTTCATCAAGGTCTCGAACACCGCGCCCCAGTTCGCAGACTTGGACGGCCAGTGCACGAGATAGAGATCGACGTGGTCGAGCCGGAGCTTCTTCAGGCTGGCGTCGAAGGCCCGCCGGATCGCATCCGGCGCCAAATTCTCGTGCCAGACCTTCGTCGTGACGTGCAACTCACCGCGCGGCAGCCGGGCCGCGGCGAGCGCGGCGCCGATGGATTCCTCGTTGGCGTACATTTCGGCCGTGTCGATGTGGCGGTAGCCGACCGACAGCGCGCTCTCGACCGCGGCGCGGCAGGCGTCGCCCTGCATGCGAAAGGTGCCGAGGCCGAGCTTGGGCATGCTGATGCCCTGTGTGTTCAGATTGTCCATAAAACAGGCTCCTAATGTATTTCAGCCCGCGAGATGCCCGCGGTGAGGCCGCGGGGACAGACGCTTCGTTGATGGAAACGAGGTGGCGGGAGCGGTCAGTGTAGCGCGGGAGACGCGGAGCGGCCAATCAAGATCGGGTTAGCGTCGGCGCACTGAGTGCCTCCCCAACGTCATGACCGGGCTTGCCCCGGTCATCCACGACTTGCCCCTTGGCACGCAGAACGTGGATGCCCGAGACATCTAGCGCGAAGACGCGCTTCGCGCTCCTGCCCGGGCATGACGAACCGGCCTCACGAATGCTGCGCGACCACGGTCGGGCGCGCCTGCGACTGCGGCACGATGTCGACCGACCAGAGGTCGCGGTTGTCGACGTCCTTTAGCGTCACGGTCATCACGCCGCTCGTGCCATCGATGTCGACGCGGCCGAAGAACTGCAATCCGAAGCAGGGCGCGAGGTTCTCGCCCTGCGCTTCGCTGCATCCGTTCTGGTACATCGCGACCGGACCAAAAGTGTCGTCGAGCTCGCCCGGGCCCCAGGTGCCGGCATGCAGCGGGCCGGAGACGAACTCCCAGAACGGTTCGAAGTCCTGGAATTGCGCCCTGTTGGGATCGTAGTAGTGCGCGGCGGTGTAGTGCATGTCGGCGGTGAGCCAGACGACGTTGCGCACGCCGGCGCGCCTGATGGAGCCGAGCAGATCGGCGATCTCGTGCTCGCGTCTATCAGGCGGCCCATTGCCGAGCGCGACCGCATCGAGACTGATCAGGCCGATCGGCAGGTCGGCGGCGATCACCTTCCAGGTCGCGCGCGAGGCGGCCAGCTCCCGCTTCAGCCAGGCCAACTGCTCGGCGCCGAGGATCCAGCCGCGATGATCGCTGCCCTTGTTCCAGGTGTCATCCCGAAAACTGCGCATGTCGATCATGAAGACGTCGAGCAGCGGACCGTAAGCGATCTTGCGATAGACCCGCCCCTGCCGTGCGCCGATGTCGCGGATCGGCATGAAGTCGAAGAAGGCGCGGCGGGCGCGCGCGACCAGGCGCGGCGTGCCGTCGTCCTCATAACCGGCCTCGTCATAGCTGCCGGACGGTGACCAGTCGTTGGTGACCTCGTGATCGTCCCACTGCGCAAACATCGGCACATTCGCGTGGAAATCGCGAAAATGCTCGTCGAGATGGTTGTATTTGTAGTTGCCGCGAAACTGCGCCAGCGTGTGCGCGACCTCCGATTTTTCCTCCGTGACGATGTTGCGCCAGGTCTCGCCGCTCGGCAGCTTCTGTTCGGATGGAATCGTGCAGTCGGCGTAGATATGGTCACCGGAGTGAATGAAGAAGTCAGGGCGGTTGTCGAGCATGGTGCGATAGCTGCGATAGCCGCCGCGCGAGAGGTCGATCCCCCAGCCCTGCCCCGCGGTGTCGCCGGACCACAGGAACGAGATCGATTGCCCTGCGGCCGGCGCAGTGCGGAAATGGCCGACGCGGCTTTCGCCGGCGATGCCGGTCGCGATGTCATCGAAGCGGACGCGATAGAAGATGTCCTGGCCCGGCGGCAGATCGCTCAGCAGCAGCTTCGAGGTGAAGTCGGCGTCCGGCCGCGCGTCGCCGGAGGCCGCGGCAACAATGGTCTTGAAACTCTCGACGGTCGAGCATTCCACCTGCATGCGCGCGGCCCGATCGGCGCGCGCCCAGATCACGGCGGAGCCGTCCGAGACGTCGCCGGACTGGATGCCGCCGGCGATCTGCGGTCGGTCGGCGGCACGGCTGATGGATGGCTTTGCGAGCGCGGCCAAGGCGAGGCCGGAGGTGGAGCGGACCAGGAATTGCCGCCGGGTCCATGCGCGCGGGGCGCGGAGCGTTGCCATTCAGGAGACCTTCGTCGAATCGCGACGGAAGGTGCCTGCGCTCCTTGACTCCTACCCTTACGGTTTCTTGACTCCGTGCCTACGGTTTTGCGACGCGGGGATGACGTGTGAGATGCAGCCCCGAGCGCGGTGCGCTCCCTCGCCCCGTTCTTACGGGGTCGGGACGAGCTTTGCTCGCCCTGAGAGGGTTGGGGTGAGGGGCCTCTCTCCACAGGTGAGATCATCGATGGACCTGTACCCCCTCACCCGGATTGCTTCGCAATCCGACCTCTCCCCGCAAGCGGGGCGAGGTGAAGAAGGCGTGTCCGCGGCTAGCGCTGCCAGTTGCAGATGCCGCCGGAGCGGCACGGCCAGGTCTGGATACGGGTATCCCTCGCCTGCGCATCCAACGGATTGCCGTGGCGATGCGCGAGTTTGGTCCGGGCCGCACCACGCGGCTGCGCGGCCTTGACGTGCGCGGCCTTCGGTTCGGCCACGTGCACGCGTTCGGCCGCGACCTTCTTCGGCACGTCAACCGGCTCGGCACGGGCTTGCGCCTCGTTGCCGCCGCGGGCCTCTAACGCGACCGGTGCGAACCGCGTCTCCGGCCCGAGCCGCTTCGGCGACAACACCGCCTTGGACAGATCGAGACCGAAATATTCATCGGGCTTGTAGTCATCAGCGCGCGATGCGCCGCCCCATGCGAGCACGAGGGCAACGGCAACAGCAAAATGAGCGCTCTTCAGGACCACGGACGCCTCCTGAAATTGATTTATTAAAGGGGTAATTTACCCCTATTTAGGAAGCCTCGCGCGCAATTCCAGCGGTCAAGTCCCACCGTGGTTAAGAAGTTCGGCGGTGTTCAGGCGACCTTTCGTGTCGCACCCGTCCCGTCCAGGAACCCCATCAGGCGGCCGCGGATGATGGTTTCCGCCTCACTCATGATGCGATCGACGAGTTCCTTGCAGGAGGGGATGTCGTGGATGAGGCCTGCGACCATGCCGCAGCTCCAGGCGCCCGCATCCATCTGCCCGTCCAGCATGATCCTGGGATAGACACCCGCGACCTGGTCGTGGATGTCGTCGATGGTGAGCTTGTCGCCCTTCTCGCGCTCGATCTCGAGCAGACGATCGACATTGGCGTTCTTCAGGACGCGTTCGGTGTTGCGCAAGCTCCGCATGATCAGACGGGTGTCGAGCTCGGTGGCGGCGACCAGCGCGTTCTTCACGTTCTGATGCACCGGCGCTTCCTTGGTCGCGATGAAGCGCGTGCCCATGTTCATGCCGGCCGCGCCCAGCGACAGCGCCGCGACGAGGCTGCGCCCGTCAGCCATGCCGCCGGAGGCAACGAACGGGATCTTCAATTCCTCTGCCGCGCGCGGCAGCAGGATCATGTTCGGAATGTCGTCCTCGCCGGGATGGCCGCCGCACTCAAAGCCGTCGACGCTGACGGCATCGCAGCCGATCCGCTCGGCCTTCAGCGAATGGCGAACTGACGTGCATTTATGGATCACCTTGATGCCAGCCGCCTTAAGTGCCGGCATATACTGTTCCGGGCTGCGACCCGCAGTCTCCACCGCCTTGACGCCGCCTTCGACAATGGCCGCGATGTATTCCGGATAAGGCGGTGCCGAGAAGGCCGGCAGAAACGTGAGGTTCACGCCGAACGGCTTGTCGGTCATGTCGCGGCAGCGCGCGATCTCTTTCGCCAGCAGCTCCGGTGTCTTCTGCGTGAGGCCGGTGATGATGCCGAGCCCGCCGGCATTCGAGACGGCGGCAGCCAGCTCGGCAAAGCCGACGAAATGCATGCCGCCCTGGATGATGGGGTGCTCGATGCCGAACAGTTCGGTGATCGCGGTCTTCACGTAGGCTTCCTCCCGGATTTCGGTTTGCTTGGGATCAGTCTAGCGGCAGTCTCGTGCCGCGGTCACCATTTCTCTCCGAAGGGCCGGATCTCCATCTCGAATGTCCAAGCGCTCTTCGGCTGCTGGTAGAGCTGCCAATAGGAATCGGCCACGGCCGACGGCGGCATCAGCAGGTCGGGATTGTCCAGCGCGTTCGGGCCGAGCGCTTCGAGCCGGCGCTGCCGCACCCACTCGGTATCAACGCCGGAATCGATGACGAGATGGGCGACGTGGATGTTCTTCGGCCCGAGCTCGCGCGCCATCGCCTGCGCAACCGCGCGCAGGCCGAATTTGGCGCTGGCGAACGCTGCAAAGCCGCTGCCGCCACGCAAGGAGGCCGTTGCGCCAGTGAAGAAGATTTTGCCGCCGCCGCGCGGAAGCATCAGCCGCGCAGCTTCCCGGCCTGCCAGGAAGCCGGAATAGCAGGCCATCTCCCAGACTTTACGGAACACGCGCTCGGTGGTGTCGAGGATCGGGAAATTGACGTTGGCGCCGACGTTGAAGATGCAAACTTCCAGCGGTGCGTGCTTGTCGGCGTCATCGAGGAAGGAGATGACCTCTTCCTCCTTACGCGCATCGAGCGAGCGCGCGTGGATTTCGCCACCGGCCGCCTCGATGTCCTCCACCAGCGGCGCGAGCTTGTCGCCGTTGCGGCGGCCGGCGAAGATCGAAAAACCTTCGGCGGCGAATTTCTTCGCGATTTCGGAGCCGATGAAATCGCCGGCCCCGATCACGGCAGCTGTCGCGTTTCGCTTGGACAAGGTCGCCTCCTCCGGTGCGGATATGTTTGGAGCAAAGGCTATAGTTCTAAAATAGAACTGTCAAATTGCGAGGCAGAATGCTAACCTCATGTGCAAATTGCACTGATCATTCAAGTCAGTTCCTTTTTCTGACTTACTACGCCTGCGCCGGAGACCGTATCATGAAGTGGGACACGCTGGACGAAGAGTCCTGCTCGCTCTCCCGCACCGTCGCCGTGGTCGGCGACCGCTGGACGCTTCTGATCCTGCGCGAATGCTTTTTGCGCGTGCGCCGGTTCGAGGGATTCCAGTCCTCGCTCCAGATCACACGGCACCTGCTCTCGGAGCGGCTGAAGAAGCTGGTCCGCTTCGGCATCCTGCGCCGCGTCCCCTATTCCGAGGCGCCCAAGCGCTACGAATACATCCTGACGCAGAAGGGCCTCGACCTCTACCCGATCATCATGGCGATGGTGCATTGGGGCGACACCCACATGGGTGACGAGCGCGGTCGCCCGATGCTGCATGAGCACAAAACTTGCGGCAAGCTGTTCGACCCGGTGATGGTGTGCTCGGAGTGCGGCGAGGTGCTGCATGCAAAGCAGGTGCATGTGCATGCGGGGCCCGGGCGGAGGGAAACGGTGGGTTGAGCGGCGCTGGCGCGCGCAGCACTGCCGCCGTGAGATCATCGGCACGGTTGACGATCGCGGGCGAAAGCGCGGTGCCGATGCCGCGCTCTTCATTCGTGATACTTTCAGCCACGGCGCACCTTGGTCAGTGCGTCTTGGTGGTTTGCCATTTTTCCAGATCGGGCTTCGCCTCGCCCGATCGCTGCTCCTTCTCCGGATTTCCCTTCCAGGGCTTGTCCGTCTGGGCGTGCGATCCCCAATCGTTCTGATGACGGGGATCGTCGGTGGGCTTTTCCTTGCTCATCGGATCTCCTCTGGTGCGGGGCCTACGCGAAGGGAACGCCATAGTAGGAGTTGATGCCGCGCACCGCAGCATCGTCACCCCAGTTCCAATCGCTCTGATCACCATATTTCGGCGCGCCTTGCAGCTCCTTGGCTGTAATCCCGGTCACGTAGCCACCGAGATCGGTGTCGTACTTCAGGGACTGCCACGGCAAGGGGTAGTGGTCATTGCCGACGCCCAAAAATCCACCGAAGCCGAGCACCGCGTAGGACACCTTGCCGCTGATCTTGTCGATCATCACCCGCTCGATTGAACCAATCTTGTTGCGATCCGCGCCATAGACCGACGTTCCCTCGACCCTGTCGCTGCCGATCAACCGGCCCATTTCGCTGCGGTCCAGTTCGCGTTGATTCAACATCTCATTTCTCCACTCAGCCAGTGCGTGGACCAACCGGTTCCGATTGTGATCGTTCCAAATTGGGTTCGGTTCGGCGACTCATCAGGAACATCGCCGGAAACGAGCGGTTCTCTGAGTCTTTAAAGGAAATGAACCATGAGCGACTTTCGCGACATCCAGCACGGCGTCAACGATCCCGTCGATGGGCTCGACGTGAAGCGGCACATCAACTCCACCCAGACACCGCATGAGCGTGCGCAGCACCATGCCGACGTACGGTCAGCGCCGTCGGCCTCGCCGGAAGAACCGTTCCTGCCGGAGCGATTGCGGCGCAAGCCGACCGACCCCATCAATCCGCGTACCGGCCGCAATCCGGCCGACTAGCCGGGCTGCTGCGGCAATGGACGCTGGCGAAACCGATCCACAAGCGCAGGATGCGGGCACGGCAATGACCGAACAGGTCCTGCGCTTCATCGCTGGGTGGGCACCATCGGCGCATTCGTCGCTGCCGTCGCAACCTGGGCCGCGGTCTCCGTGTCGATCTGGTGGCTGAGGCGAAAGCTTCACATCGCTTCCCGACGCTCAACGTCCTGATGCCGGCCGCGGTCAGCGAGGCACCAGAGCTTCCCGCGGCATCAGGAATTCAAACATCTCGGCCGCGGTCTGAAGCTGCTCGATGCGCGCGGCAACGGAATCGCGCTGAACGCCGACCGGCAAGCTCGCAAGCTCATGCTCGAGCCGTTGCCTGTGCGCGTCGAGACGTTGCGCGAATGTGTGGGGCTCAGACCGTCTTCGCATCGTCCGTCCTCGGGGGTTGCAGGCCCGGGCTGTTGGCCCAGCGCTCGACTTGCTCAATGACCTTCTGATGGCTTGGACGCACCGGCCTTTGTGCTTCGCGTTCCTCAGAAAGCTTGCGGGGTAACCTGACCTCGTCCGTCATGACGCATCTCCCTTTCCCTATGAGAATGCGCCTCCGCGCGAATCGTTTCAACTAACCTATTGATTTATTTAGACTATATTGCTCAACTGGCGCTTTTTTGGACTCCTGTGGAACTCGCGGCAAGTTGGCCGGTTTAGCAAATTACTCATCTTGCTCAATTTGCTCTTGCTCAATTTGCGTGATTGACCATGAACGACCTTCGCGCCGAGCGGCTCCAAGTCATGCTTTCCCCGGAAGAGCTGGCCGCAGTGGATGATTTCCGGTTCAAGCACCGCATGCCAACGCGTGCCGCAGCGGTACGCGAACTGCTCAAATTCGGACTCGCAGCCGCGGGCATCGAGACGAGCATCGACCCGTCAACGGGCGTCAAATCAAGCGAGTTTGGTGTATTTGGCCGGGGGCCAGACGGACACGCCCCAGGAAAATCCGAGAACGACGCCGAGGATTGATTCGATCGGCCTCGCAAGACAGAACGACCCCGGCACAGTGGGGTGCCAGGGCCGTCCTTGGAGATTGCTTCCGGCGCACCGGGGGCATGACAACCGGAAGCAATCCGTCGACTCTTCGCGCAGGGATTCGTTCCTTGCGAGAACTAGCCTGTCGGGGCGTCGCCGGAATCGTCCGGCATCACGCCGGATCCCGGCGTCTTGTTGTTGTCGTTGAGCTTGGGATCGCGCGTCGCCTCGCGCGACGGCGAGCCCTTCGATCCCGTCTTGTGCGAGCCCGTCTTGTGCGCGGTCTGCGCACGCTGCTTGTCGCGCGGTTGATCCTCCGCGCGCTGATCCCTGACGATACCGTGGTCGGAATGCGCCATGATGTCCTCTCGCTTCTCCAGATGTCCCGAAGCGCTTACGCACCGGCGCGTCGAATGTTCCGGTTCAGGCGAGAGGCCGCGGCGCTAGCTATGCGCCGCATGCACCGCAGCCGATGCGTTCTCCAGATGCACCTGCCGCACCGTCGTCACCGTCGCGAACGCCACCGAGACGCCAAAAGCGAGAATGAGTGAAAGAAGAGCAAGACGTGGAGCCATTGCAAAATCTCCTTCTGGAATCGAAAATCAACGCGATTGACTGTTCCCGAATGATCCTGGATTGGTCACTTGCATTCCGTGCGCGGCGTCACACCCAAACGAGAGCGCCTATGCATCCTGCTTTTGGGAGGCACGGGTCGTTACGGGCGGAATTTCGCCATCAAGCCAGTCCTGTTCTGTCGCGAGCGCGGTCCAGGCGTCTGCCATGCGCAAATAGCGCTTATAGGCAGGTTGCCCTTCCGCCCGCTCGGCGAGTTGCAAGCAGTTGTCGGCGTTGTCCCTGTAAATGTCAGACTGTTTCATGAATCATGACGTGGGGACGGAACTGTCGCGTCGCAACCGCCCTTACCGGATCGTAACGTTCAGGGAACCTTGCACGCCATCGGTCATTGATATCGATGCGAGTTCTTGTCGCGATCATCCTGATGTTCATCAGCACCGCAGCGCTTGCCGATAGCACCGGCGAGCGAAGGCCGGGCGAACGCGTGCCGACGGCGACCGATGTCATCAACGGCCTCTACGCGTTCAGCCGCTTCCAGCAGGGCCTGCTGGAAAGCACCGACCTGAAGGGCAACGCGGAGATGAAGAACCTCGCCGCCCTGCGCGCCGAGGAAGCGGCGAAACGCGACAAAGCGTTGAAGGACATACAAGAGGCGATCGGCGCTGAGCCGCGCGTCGGCAAGACAACGGCGAGCACAAGCCTCGCCGAGCCCGACAATTCGGACGGACCGGCCTACGTCCGAACCTTCTATGCCGCGCAGATCCCTGAATATGAATCCACCATTGGCCTGCTCGAGCACTATCTCAAAGCTCCCGACAACGCCGCACTAGCCGCCTTTGCCCACGGCCAGCTGCCGGTGCTGCGTTCGCAGATGAAGGATGCTGAGCGGACGATGGCAGACAAATAGCCCCTTTCGTCCTTCGTCCGCCGCCGCCCGTGGTGCCCGCCCCGCCGATTGGCAGGCAAGTGCCAGCAGAGGCGGCGAACCGGCCCAAAATTCTTTTGGAACCGTTTGGAACCAATCGGCTTTTTCTTCGTTGCTGTGGTCGGGCTGAGCAAAGCAGGTTCCATTTCCTCGCGCCGCAACCTTGGCGCTTGATTTCGAATTAGGCTGACGCTCTAGTTTGACTAATTGCGTCACGCCTAAGATTCGGCCGACGCTTGCGGGGGAATCAGTATGAGCGACCTCGATCCCGGATCTGCATCACGCTCCGGTCGTCGCGTCCCAAAGCCAAAAATCAACGGTACGTCGGAGCCCGATTCCCGACCGGAATTGCTCCTCGCCTTACAGGCCATGCGTAGCGGCGATTTCTCCGTGCGTATGAGCGGCGACTATCTCGGCATCGACGGCAAGATCGCCGACACTTTTAATGAAATCATCGCCGCCAACCAGCGCATGGCGCAGCAGCTCGAGCTGGTCGGCCAGGTGGTGGGACGCGAGGGCAAGACCCGGCAGCGTGTGAAGTTCGGCCTCGCCTCCGGCTCCTGGGCCGACATGGAAGGCTCCGTCAACACGCTGATCGACGATTTGTTGTGGCCGACGCGCGAGGTGACCCGCGCGGTCGCGGCGGTGGCGCAAGGCGACCTGCTCGAGACCGTCAAGCTCGACGTCGACGGCCGTCCGCTCCGCGGTGAATTCCTGCAGTCGGCGAACATCGTGAACACCATGATCAAGCAGCTCGGCGTGTTCACCTCCGAGGTGACGCGCGTGGCGCGCGAGGTCGGCACCGAAGGCAAGCTCGGCGGCCAGGCCCAGGTGCCCGAGGTGACCGGCGTCTGGAAGGATCTGACCGAGAGCGTCAACTCGATGGCGAACAACCTGACCAACCAGGTTCGCAACATCGCCGAGGTGACGATCGCGGTCGCCAACGGCGACTTGTCCAAGAAGATCACCGTCGACGTCCGCGGCGAGATCCTTCAGCTCAAGGAAGCCATCAACACGATGGTGGACCAGCTCCGCTCCTTCGCCTCCGAAGTGACGCGCGTGGCGCGCGAGGTCGGCACCGACGGCAAGCTCGGCGGCCAGGCGATCGTGCCCGGCGTCGCCGGCACCTGGAAGGATCTCACCGACTCCGTGAACGCGATGTGCGGCAACCTCACGGCTCAGGTCCGCAACATCGCCAACGTCACCACCGCCGTGGCGCGCGGCGACTTGTCCCGCAAGATCACGGTGGACGTGCGCGGCGAAATCCTGGAGCTGAAGGACACCATCAACACCATGGTGGACCAGCTCAACTCCTTCGCCTCCGAAGTGACGCGCGTCGCACGCGAGGTCGGCACGGAAGGCAAACTCGGCGGCCAGGCCCAGGTGCCCGGTGTGGCCGGCACCTGGAAGGACCTCACCGACAACGTCAATTTCATGGCGTCGAACCTGACCGCGCAGGTCCGCAACATCGCCGACGTCGCCACCGCCATCGCCGGCGGCGACCTCTCCAAGAAGATCACCGTGAACGTGTCCGGCGAGATCCTTCAGCTGAAGGAAACGCTCAACACAATGGTCGACCAGCTCAACGCCTTCGCCGGCGAAGTCACGCGCGTCGCCCGCGAGGTCGGTACCGAGGGCCGGCTCGGCGGTCAGGCCAACGTGCTCGGCGTCGCCGGCACCTGGAAGGACCTCACGGAAAGCGTCAACTCGATGGCGTCGAACCTGACCGCACAGGTCCGCAACATCGCCGAGGTGACGACGGCGGTCGCCGGCGGCGACCTGTCGAAGAAGATCACCGTGGACGTGCGCGGCGAGATCCTCGAGCTGAAAGACACCATCAACACCATGGTGGACCAGCTCAACGCCTTCGCCGGCGAAGTCACGCGCGTCGCCCGCGAGGTCGGCACCGAAGGCAAGCTCGGCGGCCAGGCCCAGGTGCGCGGCGTCGCCGGCACCTGGAAAGATTTGACGGACAGCGTCAACTCGATGGCCTCGAACCTGACGGGGCAGGTCCGCAACATCGCCGAAGTCGCCACCGCCGTGGCCAAGGGCGACCTGTCGAAGAAGATCACCGTGAACGTGTCGGGCGAAATCCTTCAGCTGAAGGAAACGCTCAACACCATGGTCGACCAGCTCAACGCCTTCGCCGGCGAAGTCACGCGCGTGGCGCGCGAGGTCGGCACCGAAGGCAAGCTCGGCGGCCAGGCCGAGGTGCCCGGCGTCGCCGGCACCTGGAAGGACCTCACCGACAGCGTCAACTCGATGGCCGGTAACCTCACCGCCCAGGTCCGCAACATCGCCGAGGTCGCAACCGCGATTGCCGGCGGCGACCTGTCGCGCAAGATCACGGTGGACGTGCGCGGCGAGATCCTTCAGCTCAAGGACACGCTGAATACGATGGTCGACCAGCTCAACCGCTTCGCGGGCGAGGTGACGCGCGTGGCGCGCGAGGTCGGCACCGAGGGCCGGCTCGGCGGCCAGGCCAACGTGCCCGGCGTCGCCGGCACCTGGAAGGACCTCACCGACAGCGTGAACTCGATGGCGGGCAACCTCACCGCCCAGGTCCGCAACATCGCCGAGGTCACCACCGCCGTGGCGCGCGGCGACCTCTCGCGCAAGATCACCGTCGACGTGCGCGGCGAAATCCTCGAGCTGAAGAACACCATCAACACCATGGTGGACCAGCTCAACGGCTTTGCCGGCGAAGTGACACGCGTCGCGCGCGAGGTCGGCACCGAAGGCAAGCTCGGCGGCCAGGCCGAGGTGCCCGGCGTCGCCGGCACCTGGAAGGACCTCACCGACAACGTCAACTTCATGGCCTCGAACCTGACGGCCCAGGTCCGCAACATCGCCGAGGTCGCGACCGCGATCGCCGGCGGCGACCTGTCGAAGAAGATCACGGTGGACGTGCGCGGCGAGATCCTGCTGCTCAAGGACACCCTGAACACCATGGTCGAGCAGCTCCGCTCCTTCGCCGCCGAAGTGACGCGCGTGGCGCGCGAGGTCGGCACCGAGGGCCGGCTCGGCGGTCAGGCCGTCGTGCCCGGCGTCGGCGGCACCTGGAAGGACCTCACCGACAACGTCAACCTCCTGGCTGCGAACCTCACCACGCAGGTCCGCAACATCGCCGAAGTGACCACGGCCGTGGCCCGCGGCGACCTGTCGCGCAAGATCACCGTCGACGTGAAGGGGGAAATCCTCGAGCTGAAGAACACCATCAACACCATGGTGGACCAGCTCAACGCCTTCGCCGGTGAAGTCACCCGCGTCGCGCGCGAGGTCGGCACCGAAGGCAAGCTCGGCGGTCAGGCCGCGGTGCCCGGCGTTGCCGGCACCTGGAAGGACCTCACCGACACCGTCAATCTGATGGCTGCGAACCTGACCGAGCAGGTGCGCGGCATCGTCAAGGTGGTGACCGCGGTCGCCAACGGCGACCTCAAGCAGAACCTGACGATGAAATCGCGGGGCGAGGTGGCGGCGCTCGCCGACACCATCAACAACATGACCGAGACGCTCGCGACCTTCGCCGATCAGGTGACGTCGGTGGCGCGCGAGGTCGGCGTCGAGGGCCGCCTCGGCGGCCAGGCCAACGTGCCCGGTGCGGCCGGCACCTGGAAGGACCTCACCGGCAACGTCAACCTCCTGGCGGCCAACCTCACCTCGCAGGTGCGCGCAATCGCGGAAGTGGCGACCGCCGTGACCAAGGGCGACCTGACGCGGTCGATCCAGGTCGACGCCCGCGGCGAAGTCGCGGAATTGAAAGACAACATCAACACGATGATCACGAACCTCCGTCTCACGACGGACGTGAACACCGAGCAGGACTGGCTGAAGACCAACCTCGCGAAATTCACCAACATGCTTCAGGGCCAGCGCGACCTCGCCACCGTCGGCCGGCTGCTGCTGACCGAACTGTCGCCGCTGGTGAACGCGCATACCGGCGTGATCTACCAGGTCGAGAACGAGGAGAATCCACAGCTCCTGCTGCTCGCCTCCTACGCCGGCGACGGCATCTACCCCTACCAGCGCGTACTGCCGTTCGGCGACGGCCTGATCGGCCAATGCGCGCTCGACAGGCGGCCGCGCGTGGTCGCGGATATTCCCTCCGACGTGGTGCCGATCAACTCGGCGCTGTTCCGCGTCGCCCCGAAGAACCTCGTGGTGCTGCCGGTGCTGTTCGAGGGCCAGGTCAAGGCCGTGATCGAGCTCGCCTCGCTGACCTCGTTCACGACCTCGCAGATGACCTTCCTGGAGCAGCTCACCGACTCCATCGGCATCGTGCTCAACTCGATCGAGGCGACGATGCAGACCGAAGGCCTGCTCAAGCAGTCGCAGCAGCTGGCCGGCGAGCTTCAGACCCAGCAGCGCGAATTGCAGCAGACCAACGACCAGCTCGAGCAGAAGGCGCAGCAGCTCGCCGAGCGCAACGTCGAGGTCGAGCGCAAGAACCAGGAGATCGAGCAGGCCCGCCGCGCGCTCGAGGAGAAGGCGACCGAGCTCGCGCTGACCTCGAAGTACAAGTCCGAATTCCTCGCCAATATGAGCCACGAGCTGCGCACGCCGCTGAACTCGATCCTGATCCTCGGACAGCAGCTCACCGACAACCCGGACGGCAACCTCTCGGCCAAGCAGGTCGAATTCGCCCGCACCATCCACGGCGCCGGCACCGACCTGCTCAACCTCATCAGCGACATTCTCGATCTCTCCAAGATCGAGTCCGGCACGGTGACGGTGGACGCCGAGGAAATCCTGACCGCGAACCTGCTCGAAACCGTCGGGCGGCCGTTCCGGCACGAGGCGGAAAACCGCAACCTGTCGTTCAAGATCGACGTCGACCCGAACCTCGCGCGCAGCATCGTCACCGACTCCAAGCGCCTGCAACAGGTCCTGAAGAACCTACTTTCCAACGCCTTCAAGTTCACCGCCGAAGGCGAAGTGCGCCTGAAGGTCGGCGGTGCGCTCGGCGGGTGGGGAACGGATCACCCGGTGCTGAACTCCGCGCCGGCCGTGATCGCGTTCGAGGTGTCGGATACCGGCATCGGCATTCCCCTGGAGAAGCAGAAGCTGATCTTCGAGGCCTTCCAGCAGGCCGACGCCGGCACCAGCCGCAAATACGGCGGCACCGGCCTTGGCCTCGCCATCAGCCGCGAGCTCGCCAGCCTGCTCGGCGGCGAAATCCATCTGCGCAGCGCACCGGGCAAGGGTTCGTCCTTCACCCTTTATCTGCCGTTGAAATATTCCGGCCCGACACTTGCGCCGCGCGCCACGCCACAGCAATACAGCCAGCCACCGGCGCTGCAACCGACGGCGCCCGAGCAACGCGTCATCGAGCAGCTTCCCGACGACCGCCTCAACCTCGAACCCGGCGACAGCATCCTCCTGATCGTCGAGGACGACCCGCATTACGCGCGCGTGCTGGTCGATCTCGCACGCGACAAGGGTTTCAAGGTGCTGGTAGCGGCCCGCGGTGCCGAGGCGCTGGAACTTGCCAAGCAATACCAGCCGAGAGCGGTCTCGCTCGACGTGTTCCTGCCGGACATGCTCGGCTGGACCGTGCTGAGCCAGCTCAAGCACAATCCGCTGACGCGCCACATCCCCGTGCAGATCATCACGCTCGACGAGGACCGCCAGCATGCGCTGGCGCGCGGCGCCTTCTCCTTCGTCAACAAGCCGACGACGACCGAAGGGGTTTCGGCCGCGCTGACGCAGATCAAGGAATATGCGCGGCCGCGACGCAAGCGGCTCTTGATCGTCGAGGACAACGAGGCCGAGCGGCTCTCGATCCGCGAGCTCCTGCATCACGACGACATCGAGATCGTGACGACCGACACCGGCGCAGGCGCACTCTCGACGCTGCGCGAGGCGCCCTGCGACTGCGTGGTGCTGGACTTGAGATTGCCGGACATGAGCGGCTTCGAGGTGCTGGACCAGATCCGTCACGACGAAGCACTTTCGAACATTCCGGTCGTGGTGTTCACCGGCCGCGAGCTCTCGGCGGAGGAAGATGCCGAGCTCCACACCATGGCGCGCAGCATCGTGGTCAAGGGCGTGGAATCGCCGGAGCGCCTGCTCGACGAGACCGCGTTGTTCCTGCACCGCGTGATCACGGAACTGCCGGTCGAGAAGCAGCGCATGCTGGAGAAGCTGAACAGTTCCGACGAGGACCTGATCGGCAAGACCGCGCTGCTCGTCGACGACGACGCCCGCAACATCTTCGCGTTGTCGAGCGTGCTGGAACGGCGCGGCATGAAGGTGCTGACGGCGACCACCGGCCGCGAGGCGGTAACGCTGGTCGAGTCCAATCCGGAAATCGCCATCGTCCTGATGGACATCATGATGCCTCAGATGGATGGATATCAGACCATCGGCGTGATCCGCGAGAACCCGGCCTTCTTGCGCCTGCCGATCATCGCGCTGACCGCCAAGGCGATGAAGGGCGACCGCGAGAAATGCCTGGAGGCCGGCGCGTCCGACTACCTCGCCAAGCCCGTCAACACCGATCAATTGCTGCTTGCGATCCGCATGTGGCTGCACCGCTGAGCTGGATGCGCGAATGGACCACGAAAAGGTCAACATCCTCCTCGTCGACGACCAGCCGGCCAAGCTGCTCGCCTATGAGGTGATCTTGAAGGAACTCGGCGAGAACCTCGTGATCGCCTCGTCCGGCCGCGAGGCGCTGGAGGTTCTGCTCAAGACCGAGATCGCGGTGATCCTGGTCGACGTCTGCATGCCCGAGCTCGACGGCTTCGAGCTTGCGGCGATGATCCGGGAGCATCCGCGCTTCCAGAAGACGGCGATGATCTTCATCTCGGCCATTCAGGTGAGCGACATCGACCGGTTGCGCGGCTATGAGATGGGTGCGGTCGACTATGTTCCGGTGCCGGTCGTGCCGGAAGTGCTGCGCGCCAAAGTCAAGGTGTTTGCCGAGCTGTACCGGAAGACCCGCGAGCTCGAACGGCTGAACCACGATCTCGAAGACCGTGTCCGTGCACGCACCGCGGAATTGGAGAACTCCACGGCGAAGCTGCGCGAGAGCGAAGAGCGTCGCAGCATGGCGATCGCCGCCGGCAAGATGGGATCATGGGACTGGGACTGGGTCAGCGGCGACTGGATGTGGGACGAGGGGCAGTATCGCATCTTTGGCGTGAGCCCGGAGAGCTTCGAGGTCAATCCGGCCAACGTTCAGGCACTGTTGCATCCCGATGACGTCGACCAATTGCGCAAGGCGATCGCCGAATTCAGCAAGGGCACACGCGCCTATGAGACGGAATTCCGCATTGTGCGGCCCGACGGCGATGTGCGCTGGTGTGTCGGCACGGCTGCCGCCACCGCCGACAATAGCGGCCGCGTGGTGCGCGTGAGCGGTGTCACCGTGGACATCACCGAGCGCAAGCGGGCCGAGGAGCGGCAGAATCTGCTGGCGCGGGAAGTCGATCATCGCGCCAAGAATGCGCTGGCGCTGGCGCAATCGATCGTGCGTCTCACCCGTGCCGACGAGGTCAAGGCCTACGTCAACGCCGTCGAGGGACGCATCAACGCGCTGGCGCGCGTGCATACGATCCTGTCGCTGTCGAGCTGGCAGGGCGCCGAACTCTCGAAGCTGATCGACGAGGAACTCGCGCCCTACTCGCTCGGCGGCCAGATCAAGCTGGCGGGGCCCGAGGTTCAGTTGCTGCCGGCAACCGCCCAGACGCTGGCGCTCGCGCTGCACGAGCTTTTCACCAACTCGGCCAAGTATGGCGCGCTCTCGACGCGGTCGGGCCGGCTCATGATCGGCTGGCAGGTCGAGGAGGATCACCTCACACTGATCTGGGAGGAATCCGGCGGTCCGCTGGTGAGGACGCCGAAATCTCGCGGCTTCGGCACGCGGAGCCTGCTTGCGAGCGTCGAGTCCCAGCTCGGCGGAAAGGCGCAATTCGATTGGCGCGCCGAGGGCCTGTTGTGCCGCCTGGAAGTGCCGTTGACCCGGAAGACCCCAACCGGCGCCGCGCACGGCAAGTTCGAGGGCACCACCTCCCTCGCGCTTCAGCGCGCGTCGGGTTAACCCGACGCGGCGACCTTCATGCGCCGCACCGGCCGAGGTTCATGGGCGATGCGCCCTTCGAGCCAGGCTTCCGTTTGCGCGAGATCGCGTAACGCCATCGCATAGCGGCGGGCCGCGCTTCGCTCGGCACCGCGAGGCAGCTTGCGCGCCTTGCGCAGCATGTCGGCGGCCGCGTTTCGATAGGCCAGCGAGCGATAGAGAAAGACAACCTTACCCATATCGAATGTTCCCGTGTTGACGGGCTCCATGGTCGCAAGGTGGGCATGAACGTCGGATGAAGCCCGACGTGACAAATCGTTCATGCCGATGGAACCCGCAATCGCCGGCTGCGTTGCATGCAAGATCGAGGGCGGTTCCATGGGCGCGAAAAAGTCGCCGAAAAAGTCGCCAAGGCTGATCTCTCCTTCCGGCATCATCACGCTCTTGACGCACGCGATGATGGGCGCGGCGATTGGCCTCGCCTTCGGTCTCGTGCTCATTCTGTCCAACCCGGCGGTGGCAAATTTGCTGAACCATGGCGGAGATTCGGCCGCGGCCGTTTTCGTCGTCACGCTGGTGACGACGTTCGCGATCGGCGCGATGCTCACGGGCATCGTGTTCATCATCGCCGAGGACAAGGAATTTTGAAGCGCGCGTGAAACCCGCGAGGCTGCTTTGCCGGGAACTCCTGCGGCGAATGGCAGTTGGCTGCCTGCGTCATTTTAACTCAGGGAGTTCCTGCGCATGAAGACGACCAAGCTCGCCCTCGCCGTGATGTTGGCAACCGGCATCGCCGCCGCCCCGTTCGCCGCACAGGCGAAGTCGCACAAGGCGAAACATGAATCCTCGACGTCGTCCTCGCAGACGACGGGCGCCAACACGAAATCCAAGGGCGCCGATCCTTCCGGTCAGGGCGGCTCCGGTCCCGGCTCCGATCAGGGCGGCACCATGACGAACAAGGGTACTGGCAACACCAAGTAGACTCGCCGCCGTTCATCGAAGGCCCCGTGATCGCGGGGCCTTCTTGCTTTGCTGTTCGATACAATCCTTCTCACGCCACATCGTCGGCGCACGCCTTTAGCTGCGCCGGATGTCGGCGATGTTCGGGCCGCCTGCGGAGTTTGTCTTCACGAGATGGTCGAGCCGCGCCCGCTTGCGCGCGATCAGAAGCTGGGCCGCAGCGTCGTCGAGACCCTCATGTTGCAATTGCCGGATCGCGGACCCCAGCTCCAGGATCTCGGCGCGCAGTCTCAAGATCCGGTACGTGTCCGGGTCTTCCTCCACGGCACGCTCCCAAATGTCTCAGCGACGCACGATTGCGCGCACGGGATCAGCGGCTTTCTTGAGGGAACGAAGACGTACACGATCGCGAACATCCGGCAGGACATCACCACCACCAGCCGCCTTCCATTCGCCGATCAGCAGATTGATTTTCCGGCGCAGATCCATCTGCGCCAGGGCCTTTTCTGTGCAGTCGCGATCGCGGTCGACGAGCTCGCGCACGGACGCCTCGACATCAGCCATTTCCAGCCTCAAGGCACTGATCTTACGTCGAATTTCATTAATTCTGTTGTCCATGGCTTGTTAGAACAAAATAAGAACATATAGTCAAGTCACGATTTCAGAACGGAGAGGCCAGATGCAGGTTCAAGGTAAATACGACGCCAGGGTTTTCCTCGCGGAGCAGATGACGCGGGCACAAGGCCTGAGGTTGAAGCGGCTCAGCGAGGAGGCCTATCAGCCCACGCAATATGATCGGGGTCTGTCCTTCACTGAAGCTGCGCGCCGCATCCAGGTGCTCGAGGCGGAGATCGAACTGGCGAATTCCTTCTAGCCAGGCTGCGTCGCGCATCCGGACGTTGCGGGCGCGCCTTCGGAACCATGCCTGTGTCGAATGGTTTTCTCCCGGCCAAGGGAGAATCTGAATGGCACGCAAGGCAAAGAAGCGCCGTTACTCGCGCAGCGCCGGGAGCGATGTCGAAAGCGAAATGCGGCGCTACAAGAAGGGCACGGCCAAGAGCGGCCGCGGTGGTCGCGGCGGACGCGTGAAGAGCCGCAAGCAGGCGATCGCAATCGGCCTGTCGAAGGCGCGCAAGAAAGGCAAGAAGGTCCCGAAAAAGGCCTCGAAGAAAACTGCCAAGAAGACGGCCAAGAGAGCAGCCAAGAAAACGTCCAAGCGCAAATCCGCCAAGCGGTAGTGGCAATCGGCGCTAGATCATGCTGCCCGGCATGAAGCAGCGGATCGAGATGCCAAACGCGGTCTTCACCGGCCACACCATGGTGCGACCGGCGCGGTTCGGCTCGGTGATGACGGCTTCATCGGGCACATCGACCCACTGCCCATCGAGGCGGACGCGATAGTGCCCGTCATGCGATTCCCAATCGGGATCGGAGACGGCAAATCCGTCGGCATCCGAGCAGCACGGGCCGAGATGGCTGCGCAGACTGTCGAACCAGGGCTTGAGCGGCGAATCGGCGTAGCGGCCGTCATCACGCCCCAGGGCGCTTCCAGCCGACAGTACGAGCGGCGCCACGAGCAGCGCACATCTCAGCGAGAGCTTCAATCGATCCATGTCGGCACCGATCAAATACGAACCGCCGGCCGGTTCCACAAAACGGCCGGACGTCCGAAGTTCCACTCTAGCAGCTCGCCTTGGCGTCTTCATTGCCGCCAAGGCGACACGCGATTTCGAACTCTGACGAGCGAACGCGGCTTTTTCGGACGAACCCGTCACCAATGCTGCCGTTAACGAGAATGTTATCGGCGGGCTGTTGGTATCCCGGATGCAAACGAGAAAAGGCGGCCCGAAGGCCGCCCTTTTGGATTTGCGCTGGTGGAGCTCGACTTACGCGAGCGGCACCGCGACGAACCGGGTCGCGTCCGCGCTTCTGATCTGCAACAGCACGCTGTTCTTGCCGGACGATTTCGCCTGCGCCAGCTCGGCGCGGACGTCGCCGACATTGGCGACGGGCTTGCCGCCGACATTGAGGATGACGTCGCCGGTCTGGATGCCGCGCTGCGCCGCCGGCCCTTGCGGATCGACCTCGGTGACGACGACGCCCTTCTGGCCGGCGCCCTGCACGTCGCCGGCCGGCGCCAGGCTGAGCCCGAGGCGCGGCGTGCCGTTGCCCGGCTGCGCCTTGCCCTCGTCGGCCTTGCCTTGAGCCTGCCGCTCGTTCGGCAGCTCGCCGAGCGCGAGGGTCACCGTCTTGCTCGCGCCCTTGTGGAAGACGTCGAGCTTCACGGACGTGCCCGGCGCCAGCGTGGCGACGGTGCGGGCGAGATCGCGGGAGTCCTTGATCGCGGTGCCGTTGACGGCGGTGATGACGTCGCCCGCCTCGATGCCGGCCTTTGCCGCCGGGCTATTGTCCTGCGGATTGTCGACGATCGCGCCGCGCGCCTCCTTCAGGCCGAGGCTGTCGGCGATCTCTGATGTCACCGGCTGCACCTGCACGCCGAGCCAGCCGCGGGTGACCGCACCCTTGTCCTTCAACTGCGCGACGACGAGCTTTGCGGTCGTGGCCGGAATGTCGAAGCCGATGCCGACCGAACCGCCCGACGGCGAGAAGATCGCAGTGTTCACGCCTATCACGTTGCCGCTCATGTCGAAGGCCGGGCCGCCGGAATTGCCCTTGTTGATGGGCGCGTCGATCTGGATGAAGTCGTCATAGGGGCCGTTGCCGATGTCGCGGCCGCTCGCCGAGACGATGCCGGCGGTCACGGTGCCGCCGAGGCCGAAGGGATTGCCGACCGCGACCACCCAGTCGCCGATCCGCGGCTTCTGGTCGGAGAACTTGACGAAGGGAAAGTCCTTCTTGCCATCGACCTTGATCAGCGCGAGATCGGTCTTCGGATCGGTGCCGACCACCTTCGCGGTGTAGCTCGTCCCGTCGTCCATGGTGACCTGCACGGACTCGGCGTGGTCGACGACGTGGTTATTGGTCACGGCATAGCCGTCGGCTGAGATGAAGAAGCCGGAGCCTTCGCCCGTGACCATCTGGTGACGCTGGCGCGGCATGCCGTTCATGCCACCCGGAAGGCGGAAGCCGAACTGCCGCGAGAACTGGTCGAACGGCGCGTCCTCGTCGGAATCCATCCGGTTCTGTTGCAGCATCGCGCTCTTGTCGTTGTCCTGGTCGATCCTGACCCGCACCGAGATGACGGCAGGTTTGACCCTGGCGACGAGGTCGCCGAAGCCCGGCGGAGTCGCAGCGCTTTCCGCGGCCTGGGCCGGCGCGATGAAGGAGGTCACGCCGAGCGGCGAAGAGCCGGGAGATGCCGCCAGCACAGCCACGCCAAGCGCGGCCACGGTGCCGAGCAGCGCGAGCCGGCGCGGCTTCAAGATCCTGCGGGACGTGGTGATGTCGGAATTGACGCGGTCATTCATGTCGAAATGTCCATGTTGGGTCAGGTGTCGCCTTGCACGCAACATGGCCGCCGCGACCTTACGGCGTCCCGTCCGCGCGATTAAATCTTGGCAAAGGTGGTGCGGTCAGCGGCCGGGTCAAAAATCGGGGCTGCACATTTGATGCAGCTCAACGCCGCCCCTTCGCGCGGTGAAAGACTGCGGCCACCGAATGATGTCCATCGGAGGCGCGCCATGTACAAAGATATTCTCGTCCACGTCCCGACCGAGCGCCCGATGCGTCCCGTGATCGACGGCTCGATCTCGCTCGCGGCGCATTTCAACGCCCATCTCGACGCGGTCGCGGTCGGCTATGTCGCAACCAGCGCGGCTTATGTCATGGAGGGCGGGGCCGCCGTGGCGGCCGTGTTCGAACTGGAACGCGAGCGGGCAGTTGAGCGGGCCGAGGCCGCGCTCGCGGTGTTCGGAAGCGAAGCGGCGAACGCCGGCATTTCCTACACGTGCCGCCCGATCGGCGCGATTCCGGCGGACGCGGCCGGCTCGCTCGGCGAGATGGCGCGACTGCACGATCTCAGCATCGTACTTCAGCCGAATCCGGAGCAAGGCTCGTTCGACAACGACCTGCCGCGCGAGATTCTGTTCCACGCGGGCGGCCCCGTGCTGTTCCTGCCTTACACCTTCCGTGGCGCCTTCAAGGCGAACCGGATCGGCATCTGCTGGGACGGCAGCCGGCTCGCCGCCCGCGCGATGCGCGACGCCGCACCGTTCCTGGCCCGCGCCGAAGAGATCGTGATCATCACGATCAACGAAGCCGACACGGTGCCCGGCGAAGTGTCGGCAGGCAATCTGGCAAGACATCTCGGCCGGCGCGGGCTCTCGACCCGCACGGTCGGCCTGTCAGCGACCCGCTCCGAGATTCAGCCGACCATCCTGTCGCTGGCGGCCGACGAGAGCCTCGATCTCCTGGTGATGGGCGGCTACGGCCATTCGCGATTGCAGGAGCGCGTTCTCGGCGGCGTCACCCGCGCCATGCTGGAAGCCATGACGGTGCCGACGCTGATGTCGCACTGACCGAAGCCGGCCCGACGCTCTCAAGCCGCAGCGGGGGTCTCCCATCCAGCGGTTGCGGTGGCGTCCTCGTCGCGTTGCACATTGCACGCATCGAAATGCGCCTTCAGCGCGAGCTCGGCGAGGTATTCGAAATGTTCGGCCTGGCCGAGGAGTTCCCAGTTCTGGAGCGGCCGATAGGCCGCCTGCTGGCGACAGAGGGACGCAAGCGCCCGGTAGCGACGTACGTTCTCCATGAGAATCTCCCTCTCGGTCACACCCGGCTTATTTCTCCGGTTTGCGTCAGGGGCATTGCACTTGTGCGAAACATTTTCTGCGCAATGCCGGTCGGTCTCGGGAATGTTAACCTGTGCTGCAACGCGGCCGCTTTGCTTTGGCGCAAACTTTACAATTGTTTGGCGATTGTTCTTGGCACGGCTCAATGCCGACCCAGCCACAAAGTTACGGCATGTGTGAGGCAAAGCACAGCCGGACGTCCCTATCGCGCGTATAAATTTTTGCGTATGGCCGCAAACAAGGTAACGGCGGTACACCAAGGCTACGCTATCAACGCAGCCTGCGACTTTGGAGCCGCGCGGGCATGGAACCGGCGGCTCATTTCGTTTCTGGCGGCGATGGCTAGGCGTAGAGGCGGCGTTCCACGGTCACGCCGACCAGGTCGAGATAGCGTTCGATCAGGTCGGGACGGCCGACGAGATAGCCCTGCATCTCCTCGCAGGCCTCGCGCGTCAGGAAGGCGCGCTGCGCCTCCGTCTCCACCCCTTCAGCGATGACCGGAATATTCAGCGCGTGCGCGAGGCTCAGGACCGCGCGGACGATCTCGGCCGATTGCGGCGTCGCCTCGAGGTTGGAGATGAAGCTGCGATCGATCTTGATCTTGTCGAACGGAAACGACTGGAGATAGGACAGCGAGGAGTAGCCGGTGCCGAAATCGTCCATCGCAATGCGGATGCCGAGAGCCTTCAACCGCCGCAGCAGGTTGAGCGCGCGGGCAAAATCGCCGATCAGCACGCCCTCGGTGATCTCGACCTCGAGCCGCGTCGGCGCAAGCCCCGTCTCCAGCAGGATCTGGTGGATCGAGCGCTCGAGGTCGCCGGCCTGGACCTGGACCGGTGACAAATTGACCGCGACCTGCAGCGGCCGCGGCCAGGATGCCGCCTCGCGGCAAGCCTCGCGCAGAACCCATTCGCCAATCTGGACGATCAGCCCGTTCTCCTCGGCGAGCGGAATGAACCGGTCCGGCGGCACGAAGCCCCGCGTCGGGTGATTCCAGCGCAGCAGCGCCTCGAAGCCGATGACCTCGCCATCCATCCGCGCCTGCGGCTGGAAGTGGACGAGGAACTGGTTCTGCTCCAGCGCCTGACGCAGATCGTGCTGCAACAGCCTGCGATCGCGCAGTTCCTGGTCCGTCTCGGATTCGAAGAAGCGGACCCTGGCCCTGCCCTCGCGCTTGGCGCGATAGAGCGCGGAATCGGCGTTGGCGAGCAGCGTCGCGGCATCCACGCCGTCATCGGGATAAACGGCGATGCCGACGCTGACGCCGACCTGGGAGAGATAGTCGTCGATCTCGAGCTCCTTGCCTATGACCTCGACCAGGCGCTCGGCGAGCGTCAGCATATCCTCGCGGCGGGCGTTGTCCGGCATCAGGATCATGAACTCGTCGCCGCCGATGCGGGCGACGAAAGCGCCGTCGGCTTCCGCGGCAAGGCGATCCGCCGCCGCCCGCATCAGCATGTCGCCGACGGGATGGCCGAACACGTCGTTGACCTCCTTGAAGCGATCGAGATCGAGGCTGAGCACCGCAAAACTGGTCAACGCCTCCTGCGCCAGCTCCAGCCGTTCGTCCAGCTCCGCGTTGAAGGCGCTGCGGTTCGGCAGGTCGGTCAAGGCATCATGATGGGCAAGATGACTGATGCGTGCCTGGCTCGCGAGCTGCTCGGTGACGTCCTCGATCACACCGACCACGTATTGAGGCGTACCGTTCCCATCCCTGATCAGCAGCTTGCGTGAATTGACGACGCGATCGTGACCGTTGACACCAACTTCGAGCAGATGCCCCTCCAGGAACATCGGCTCGCCGGTGTCCACGACCCGGCGATCCTGTTCGCTGACGACGCGGGCGACGTCGGCCGGGAAAATCTCTTCGGGCGTCCTCCCCAGCATCTGCTCACGCGGCAGGCCGTAATAGTCCTCGCCGGCACGGTTGAGCAGAATGTAGCGGGAATCCTTCGCGCATTTCGCAAACACGGCAATCGGGATGTTTTCGACGATGGTGTCGAGGAACTCCCGGGTCCGCAGTAGATCTTGCTCGTCCTCATCGTGCGTGTGCGCACTTGCGTCGATGACCCGCTGGCGGTCGCGTTCGTTCGCCTCATAGGCCGCACTGACGAGCTCGCCCAGCTTGACGACATCGACCTGTCCGGTCGCTCCGGTGGCACAGCGAAGCTGCTCGGCGAACAAGCGATGCATGCTCATGCCATCGCCCCACGCCGCGTGCGGGCCTCATGCCCGCAAATGTCTTCGATCCGCATCCCCGCGCTCTCTCGCGTTCCTGAACCGCAGATTGAGACACCTAGCATTGCGCGGGCGTTAATCGAACGTTCGCCTCGGACGCGGTGGTTACCCCGGCCTGAAGGAATCCGATCGCCTTATGCGGCAGTTCCGTGGAACCCCGGAGGAAAGTGGCACGCGTTGGCACAACCGGCACCCGGAGTGCACGGCTCCCGTAGTCTACCGGAGGCGCGCGCTTTCGCCGGCGCGCATCGGCTGCACCGAAATATCCTGCAGCTTTGGAACCCAGCCGGCCTCGGCGGCGACGCGAATGGCCGCGATGTTGCCGGCGTAGTCGGCGCTGCTCTTGCCGCGGAACACCGCGGAACCCGCTACGAGCGTATCGGCACCCGCGGCGGCTACAGCAGCTGCGTTCTCGCGCGTGATGCCGCCATCGACCTCGAGCCGGATCGGCCGGTCGCCGATCATGGTTCGAATGCGCTTGATCTTTTCAAGCTGAGACTCGAGGAAGGACTGGCCGCCAAAGCCCGGATTGACCGTCATCACCAACACCAGATCGATACGGTCGAGCACGTATTCGATCGCGCTTTCCGATGTCGCCGGGCACAGGCTGACGCCGGCCTTTTTCCCGAGCGCACGGACCGCCTGCAGTGTGCGGTCGAGATGCGGGCCCGCTTCGGCATGAACGGTGATGACATCGGCCCCGGCCTTCGCGAACGCCTCGAGATAAGGATCGACCGGCGCGATCATGAGATGCACGTCGAAGACCTTCTTCGTCACCGGCCGGATCGCCTTGATGACGTCGGCGCCGAAGCTGATGTTCGGGACGAAATGTCCGTCCATGACATCGCAATGGATCCAGTCGGCGCCGGCCGCGTCGATGGCCGCGATCTCCTCGCCGAGACGGGCGAAGTCTGCAGCCAGGATCGAGGGGGCGATAAGAATCTCGCTGGTCATGGCTTTGCACTCCGCACGTCGGCCCCGCCGCTGAAGACGCGGCTCGCCAGCACGTCCACGGGGTCGATGGTTTCGAGGTCGGAAATGTCGAGCACCCGGTCGAGATCGGACACCAGGCGATCGGCCTGCCGCAACCGCATGCGATCGACGGCATTGCGGATCGAGCGGGCGTTGGAGAAGAACGGCTGGGTCCGCCGCAGCGCGATGTATTTCTCAAAGGCCTCGCGCGCGGCCGCCGAGAAGCGATAGCCGCGCTCCTTCAGCATCAGCTCGGCAATGACGAGCAGCTCGGCTTCCGCATAGTCCGGAAACTCGACGTGGTGGGCGATGCGCGAACGGAAGCCGGGATTGGAGGCGAAGAAGCTGGTCATCCGCTCGCCATAGCCGGCGAGGATCACGACGAGATCCTCGCGCTGGTTCTCCATCACCTGAAGCAGGATCTCGATCGCCTCCTGGCCGTAGTCGCGCTCATTGTCCGGCCGGTGCAGATAATAGGCTTCGTCGATGAACAGCACGCCGCCCATCGCCTTCTTCAAGATCTCCTTCGTCTTCGGCGCGGTGTGCCCGATATACTGGCCGACGAGGTCGTCTCGCGTCACCGAGATCACCTGACCGCGCCGCACGAAACCGAGTCCGTGCAGGATCTTCGCCATGCGCAGCGCCACGGTGGTCTTGCCGGTGCCGGGATTGCCGGTGAACGACATGTGCAGCGTCGGCGGTGCGGAGGCGAGGCCCGCACGCTGCCGGATGCGCTCGATCAGCAGAAGCGAAGCGATCTGGCGCACACGGTTCTTGACCGGCCGGAGGCCGACCAGCTCCTGCTCGAGCTGCTGCAGCGTATCCGTGATCCCGGCCGCTTCGGCTTCCTTGCGGAGATCGAAATTGGTCTCGCCGCCTTCGGCGGCCGTCGCATGGGGCACGTCAAGCATCGGCACCTCGAAGAAAAGAGCTTCGCCGCGGGGAGGCGGCGAAGCAGTGGTCCGCCAAGGAAACGGAGCAGGGAGAGCTCCGCGCGGAAACGGATGATCAGGACAAGTGTGCGGGCGCCTTTCGCACGGTGGTGTAGCGGATCGCGCGTCCCCCCACTTCCTGGCGCACCAGCTCGAATTCGGCTTCCTGCGGCGGCCGGTTGACGAGGAAGGAGATTCGCACCGACTCCCAGCCAGGGCTGGAATCGAAGCCGCTGATGCGGATGTAGCGGTCGCCATACACCCTGCGGCACTCCGCGAGCTCCATCATCACGCCGGCGGCGTCCTGGAGGTCGAACATCGGCAGGCCCCACATCTCCCAATAGGTGTTGCGGGGATGCGGATCGTCAGTGAACTCGATGTTCACCGCCCAGCCCTTGGCGAGGCAATACTGCACCTGCTTATAGATCTGGTCGTCGGTCAGATCGGGCAGGAACGAGAAGCAGCCCTGGGTCAGTTTCATTTCTCATCTCCTCAAACGGTTTCCAGCGCCGTCGGCACGAAGTCCGGCGTGTCGGTGGACTGGTAGTTGAAGGTCACGTCCTTCCAGACCTCGAGCGCGGACTTGAGCGGCGTGCAGGTCTGGGCTGCCCTGGCCAGGATCTCCGGGCCTTCGTGGACGTAGTCGCGCCCCTCGTTGCGGGCGAGGATCATCGCTTCCAGCGCCACGCGGTTGGCGATCGCGCCGGCCGCAATCCCCATGGGATGGCCGATCGTGCCACCGCCGAATTGCAGCACGACGTCTTCGCCCAACAGATCGAGCAGCTGGTGCATCTGGCCGGCATGGATGCCGCCGGAGGCCACCGGCATCATCTTGTTCAGGCTCGCCCAGGACTGGTCGAAGAACAGGCCGTGCTCGAGCTTGGTCGGGTTGAAATCCTCGCGGCAGACATCGTAGTAGCCACGCGTGGTGTTGGGATCGCCTTCGAGCTTGCCGACCACCGTGCCGGCATGGATGTGATCGACGCCGGCGAGCCGCATCCATTTGGCGATGACACGGAACGACACGCCATGGCTCTTCTGCCGCGTATAGGTCGAGTGGCCGGCGCGATGCAGATGCAGGATCATGTCGTTGCGCCGGGCCCACTTGGCCATCGACTGGATCGCGGTGTAGCCGATCACGAGGTCGATCATGACGATGCAGGAGCCGAGCTCCTTGGCGAACTCTGCGCGCTCGTACATGTCCTCCATCGTCCCTGCGGTGATGTTCAGGTAGGTGCCTTTCACCTCGCCGGAAGCGGCCTGCGCACGATTCACCGCCTCCATGCAATAGAGGAAGCGATCGCGCCAATGCATGAAGGGCTGCGAGTTGATGTTCTCGTCGTCCTTGGTGAAGTCGAGCCCGCCCTTCAGCGCCTCGTAGACCACGCGGCCATAGTTGCGCCCCGAAAGCCCGAGCTTCGGCTTCACGGTTGCGCCGAGCAGCGGCCGGCCGAACTTGTCGAGTCGCTCGCGCTCGACCACGATGCCGGTCGCCGGCCCCTGGAACGTCTTCACATAGGCGACGGGGAAACGCATGTCCTCGAGCCGCAGCGCCTTCAACGGCTTGAAGCCGAACACGTTGCCGATGATCGAGGCCGAGAGGTTGGCGATCGAGCCCGGCTCGAACAGGTCGAGGTCGTAGGCGATGTAGGCGAAATACGAGCCCGGCGTGCCCGGCACCGGATCGACGCGATAGCATTTCGCGCGATATTTCTCCGCGGCCGTCAGGCGATCCGTCCACACCACCGTCCAGGTCGCGGTCGAGGACTCGCCGGCAACCGCAGCGGACGCCTCGATCGGATCGACGCCCTCCTGCGGCGTGACGCGGAACAGCGCGATGACGTCGGTGTCCTTTGGCGTGTAGTCGGGCTCCCAATAGCCCATGCGCTTGTATTCCATGACGCCCGAGCGATAACGCTCCTTGCCGCGAACCGTGCCGGTATGTGCGTTCATGACTCTCTCCTGTTCTTCTCTCTCTGAATGACTAGGCGGCGACTGACTCTCGGGCATCGACGCGCGGATCGAGCTCGCCGGCGCGATAACGCCGCGCCATCTCGCTCAAGGGAACGACCTTGATCCTGCCGGCGTGGCCCGCGGTGCCGAACTGCTCGAAGCGCTCGCGACAGAGGTCGCGCATCGCGTCCATCGCGGGTTTGAGGAATTTTCGCGGATCGAACTCATTGCGACTTTGCGCCGCGACCTTGCGGAACACGGCAGTCATCGCCAGGCGGCAGTCGGTGTCGATATTGACCTTGCGCACACCGCTCTTGATGCCGCGCACGATCTCCTCGACCGGCACGCCCCAGGTCTGCGGCATCTCGCCGCCGAACTGGTTGAACATGTCCTGGAGCGGCTGCGGCACCGAGGACGAGCCGTGCATGACGAGATGCGTGTTCGGCAGCCGGCGGTGAATCTCCTCGACCACCCGCATCGCCAGGATATCGCCATCGGGCTTGCGGCTGAACTTGTAGGCGCCGTGCGAGGTACCCATCGCGATGGCGAGCGCGTCCACTTTGGTGGCGCGGACGAAATCGACGGCCTGGTCGGGATCGGTCAGCAACTGGTCGTGGCTGACCTTGCCCTCGACGCCGTGACCATCCTCCTGCTCGCCGCCGCCATGCTCGAGCGAGCCGAGCACGCCGAGCTCGCCTTCGACCGAGGCGCCGACCCAATGGGCCAGATCGACGACGCGGCGGGTGATCGCGACATTGTAGTCGTAGTCGGCCGCGGTCTTGGCGTCGGCTTTCAGCGAACCGTCCATCATCACCGAGGTGAAGCCGTGCGCGATGGCGGACGCGCAGGTCGCCTCGTCATTGCCGTGGTCCTGGTGCATGCAGAGCGGGATGTCCGGGTAGGTCCGCTCCAGCGCGTCGATCATGTGCGAAAGCATGAGATCGCCGGCATAGCTGCGCGCGCCGCGCGAGGCCTGGATGATCACGGGCGCATCGACCTCGGCGGCCGCCTGCATGATCGCGATGCCCTGCTCCATGTTGTTGATGTTGAACGCCGGCACCGCGTAGCCGTGGCTGGCGGCGTGATCGAGCAGTTGGCGAAGGGTGATACGGGCCAAGGGTCGTCCTCCTTATTGGCTCTTGCGGGCGATCGCCCGGCGGGCCGCTTCCGCAATGCTTTGCGGGGTGATGCCGAATTCGCGATACAGCACCGGCGCCGGCGCCGAAGCGCCGAAGCCGCGCATGCCGACGAATTCACCGTCGGCGCCGATCCAGCGCGGCCAGTCGCCGAGCACGGCCGCCTCGATCCCGACGCGCGGCGCGGTGCCGAGCACGGTGGCGCGATAATCCTCCGGCTGCTCCTCGAACAGCGCGAGGCAGGGCGCCGAGACGACGGCCGCGCGAATGTGCTCGGTCGCGAGCAGGCGGGCGGCTTCCAGCGCGATCGAGACTTCCGAGCCGGTCGCCATCAGCGTCACATCGCGGCCGCCGTCCGGCGAGACCACGAGATAGGCACCGCGCGCGACTCGGTTTCTGCCGCGCGCATCGCTGCGGAACGTCGGCAAGGCTTGCCGCGACAGGCAGAGCACGGAGGGACGATGCTCCGCCGCTAGGGCGCAGTCCCAGGCCTCGAGCGTCTCCACCGCGTCGGCCGGGCGGAACACCAGGAGGTTCGGGATCACGCGCAGCGCGGCGAGATGCTCGACCGGCTGGTGCGTCGGGCCGTCCTCTCCGAGACCGATGGAGTCGTGCGTCATCACGTGGATGACGCGCAGCCGCATCAAGGCGGCAAGGCGGATCGCCGGCCGGCTATAGTCGGAGAACGCCAGGAACGTGCCGCCATAGGGAATGAAGCCGCCGTGCAGCGCGAGGCCGTTCATCGCGGCCGCCATGCCGTGCTCGCGGATGCCATAGTGGATATAGTCGCCGGCGAAGGCGCCGCGCGTGACCGGAGTCTGCGGCTTGGCATGGGTCAGGTTCGAATGGGTCAGGTCCGCCGAGCCGCCGACGAGGCCCGGAATTGTCCCGGCGATGCCGTCGAGCACCTGTTGCGAGGCCTGCCGCGTCGCGAGCTTCGGCCGCTCGCTCGCAAAGCGTTCGCGTAACTTCGCCGCGGCCAGCGCATAGGCGGCCGGCAGAGCGACGACTTTGCCTTCGACGAACAAATCGCGCTGCTCGGGCGTCGCACTCTCGTAACGATCGAGCCAGGCGAGACGTTCGACCTGCCCGCGCTGTCCGATCATGCGCCACGCCTTGAGGATCGGGATCGGCACCACGAACGGCTGATAATCCCAGCCGAGCGTTCGGCGCGCCGCCGCCGTCTGCTCGGTGCCGAGCGGCGCGCCATGGGCCTTCTCGGTGCCCTGCCGGTCCGGGGCGCCATAACCGATGACGGTGCGGCAGGCGATCAGCGACGGTTTTGCGGTCTCGCGCTCTTCGGCGATCGCCTGCGCAACGGCTTCGGGATCGTGCCCATCGACGCGGCGCACCGACCAGCCGGAGGCGGCGAAGCGCGCGAGCTGGTCGTCCGATGTCGCAAGCGACGTCGGCCCGTCGATGGAGATGCCGTTGTCGTCGAACAGCACGATCAGGCGGCCAAGCTGGAGATGGCCGGCAAGCGAGATCGCCTCCTGGCTGATGCCTTCCATCAGGCAGCCGTCACCTGCGATGACATAGGTGAAGTGGTCAACGAGCCCATCGCCATACCGCGCATTGGCCATGCGCTCGGCGAGCGCCATGCCGACGGCAGTGGCAATGCCCTGCCCCAGCGGCCCCGTCGTGGTCTCGACGCCCGGCGTGTGGCCATACTCGGGATGGCCCGGCGTCTTCGAACCCCATTGCCGGAACGCTTTGATGTCATCGAGGCTGACAGCGCCGCCGGTGAGATGGAGCAGCGCATAAAGCAGCATCGAGCCGTGGCCCGCCGACAGCACGAAGCGATCGCGGTCCGGCCAGCTCGGGTGCGCCGAGTCGAACTTCAGGAAACGCGAGAACAACACGGTCGCGACATCGGCCATGCCCATTGGCAGGCCGGGATGGCCGGACTGCGATGTCTCGATGGCATCGATCGCGAGGAAGCGGACGGCGTTGGCGAGATCGTTATGCGCGACAGCCGTAACGTCGGCTTCGGCATGGACGGAGATGTTCATCGAATTCTCCCCTTGTTCACTTCAGGTTTCGCTTGCGCTCGATCAGCTGCATGATCAGCGGCGTCAGGATCAGCTGCATCGCGAGATCAAGCTTGGCGCCGGGACACACGATCGAATTCGCGCGCGACATCCAGCTGTGCGGCAGCATCGAGAGCAGATAGGGAAAGTCGATGCCGCGCGGGTTCTTGAAGCGGATCACGACCATCGATTCGTCCGGCGTCGGAATCCAGCGCGCGACGAACGGATTGGAGGTGTCCACGGTCGGCACGCGCTGGAAATTGATGTCGGTCTCGGTGAATTGCGGACAGATGTAGTGGATGTAATCCGGCATCCGCCGCAGGATGGTGTCGGTGACGGCCTCGGTCGAATAGCCCCGCGCGCTGCGATCGCGGTGCAGCTTCTGGATCCATTCGAGATTGATGACCGGCACGACGCCGATCTTGAGGTCGGCATAACGCGCGACGTTGACCTTGTCGGTGACGACGGCGCCGTGCAGGCCTTCGTAGAACAGCAGGTCCGAATTCTCCGGCAGCCGCTCCCATTCCGTGAAGGTGCCGGGAGGCGTGCCGTGCAGCGCAGATTCCTCGGCATCGTGCACATAGTGTCGCGTCACCGCCGTGCCGGTCTCGCCGTAGTCGCGGAAGGCACGCTCCAGCTCCTCGAACAGATTGGTCTCGGGGCTGAAATGGCTGAAATGCCTGTTGCCGCGCTCGGCCTCCTTCGCCATCTGCGTGCGCATCTCGGCGCGGTCGTAGCGATGGAAGGCGTCGCCCTCGATGTAGACGGCATTGACCTTCTCGCGGAAGAATATCTGCTCGAAGGTCTTCTTGACCGAGGTGGTGCCCGCGCCGGAGGAGCCGGTGATGGAGATGATCGGATGCTTCCTGGACATGGGACGCCTCGCTTACAGCCGGAAGAAGCCGCGCCGCGCGAACAGCGGCGCTGAGATGCTGGCAACCAGCAGCGGATCGCAATGCAGCTCCTCGACTCGCCGCACCTCGTTGCTCGAGCCCATAATCAGCGGCACGCGCTGGTGCAGGCTTTGCGCTGACAGGTCGAGGATGCGCTCGCGCCCGGTCGTGGCCGAGCCGCCGGCCTGCTCGATGATGTAGGCCATCGGATGCGCCTCGTAGGTGAGGCGCAGGCGGCCGTCGCCATAGCCGGGCCGCGCGTCCGAGGGATAGAGGAACACGCCGCCGCGGGTGAGGATGCGATAGGCCTCCGCGACCAGCGAACCGACCCAGCGCATGTTGAAATCGTGATTGGCGGGGCCTTCGACGCCGGCGAGGCATTCGTCGATGAAGGCACGCACCGGAGGATCCCAATGCCGGCGATTCGACGCGTTGATCGCGAACTCCTCGCCCGCCTCGGAGATCTGGATGGCGCTGCGCGCGAGGCGAAAGCAGCCGGCCTTGCGGTCGAGCGTGAAGATGTCGACGCCGTCGCCGAGCGTCAGCACCAGCGAGGTCTGCGGACCGTAGGTGACGAAGCCCGCCGCGAGCTGCGCCGAGCCGCGCTGATGGAAGGCGAGCGCGAGATCGTCGGGCGCGGGCAGGATCGAGAAGATCGTGCCCACGGTCATGTTGATGTCGATGTTGGAGGAGCCGTCGAGCGGATCGATCGCGACGCAGATCCTGGCCGCGCGGTCGCCGATCTGCGGCTCGCGCATCTCCTCCGACGCCAGCGCTGCGATCGGCAGCTTGCCGAGACAGCGGCGCAGGATCGCGTCCGCCTGCACGTCGAGATCGCGCTGGACGTCGCCGTCGCTGTTGCGGCCCGTGGTCAGGCCCGAGGCGTCCGCAAGATCGCCGGCGCCGATGAGGTCGGCGATCTCGATCGCCGCCGCCGCGATGGCATCGACCGCGGTCGCCACCGCCAGCGCGTGGAGTGCGGTCTCCGAGTACCGTTGAAGGTGGTCGTCCAGCCTGAGTTGCCCGGTCATCTGCGTCCATCCCCTGGCCGGCGCCGCATCCATTTCCCTCCCCGGTGGAGGTCGATGCGGTCGGTCCCGGCATGAGGAGATTGACAGGGGAGGCTTAATAAGGAAAATTTCTATTCATAATGAGCGCCAAAGAATTTTCTTATAATGGCCCCAGCCATGCGGCGGCCCAGCTCCGGCATCTGACGATCCGGCAGCTTCGCTCGCTCGCGGCGCTTTCGGCCAAGGGCAGCGTGACGGCGGCCTCCGGCCATCTCGGCCTGACGCAGCCGGCTGTGACCCAGCAGTTGCGCCAGCTTCAGGACCTCGCCGGCCTGCCTTTGGTGCAGCGGACCGGCGACGGCATGCTGCTGACGGAAGCCGGCAAGGAGGTTCTGGCGCTCGCCGAGCGCGTCGAGGCCGCGATCATGGACTGCCAGGGCGCGCTCGACCTGCTCGCGGGGCGAACCGGCGGCACCGTGCATCTCGGCGCGGTCTCGACCGCGAAGTATTTCGTCCCGCATGCGATCGCGGCTTTCACCAAGCGGTACCCGAAGATCGAGATCAGGCTCACCATCGGCAATCGCGAGGAGATCCGCGAGGCCATGCACGGCTACGACCTCGATTTCGCGGTGATGGGTCGGCCACCGGCCGACGTCAGCGTCGACGTCCGTCAGCTCGGACGCAATCCGCACATCATCGTCGCTCGCAAGGGGCACTGGCTGGAGAAGGATTCCGGCCTCAGCCTGACCGACCTCGTGCACGAGACCTTCCTGACCCGCGAGCCGGGTTCGGGCACGCGCACGCTCATGGAGGGCATGTTCCAGAAGTCGGATCTCGAGCCGGTCATCGGCATGGAGATGAGCAGCAACGAGACCATCAAGCAGGCGGTGATCGCCGGGCTCGGCATCGCCTTCATCTCGGCCCACACCGTGGCGCACGAGCTTGCCGAGGGCCGCTTGATCGTGCTCGACGTCGCCGGCCTGCCGATCGTGCGGCAATGGTACGTGATCCGCCGCAGCGACAAGGTGCTGCTGCCGCCGGCACAGGCGATGTTCGACTTTCTGGGCTCGGAAGGGTCGAACTATCTGCCCGACGTGCCCGAGTTCGGCGAGCGCTAGCTCGCCGATGCTCAGCCCATCAGCTTCATTGCGATCGTCGCCGCGAGGATGACGATGATCTGAAGCAGGCGCTCTGTCGTGAAGATACGGTTGAAGGTGGTCATCGCTCGCCCCCGGCCGACGTGAAGGAGATCCGGGCGACTGGCTATCATGTGCGGGCGCCGGGGTAACCCCGTAGTCGCCACGGGTTCCGCTGCCGAATGAAGCCAGCGATCGCCGATGTTCGTCGCCGGTCTGCTTGCGGCGATGGTTAACGATCAGGCCGCGCGCGGAGCGGCGTGATCCATGTGCGTGGCGAAATAGGCTTCCAGCTCCGACAGCGCCCGCGCTTCCCAATCCCTCGCCTGCTCCAGCTGCGACCAGCTCTGGCCCGGGCGGAATGCAGCAGTCTGGCGATAGAGCGATGCGATGCCGCGATAGCGGCGCACGTTCTCCAAGATGGCGTTCCCGTTGATCTGGCCGTTCATGTCCGAAAACTCCCTCGTCATTCCCGGGGGAGAAATTGCGGCCAAATCTTTTTCGAAAAGTTAGCGGCGCGCGGCAAGCTGGCGAATGGTTGCCGGACTGTTGCGCGCGCGCAACGTGGGCGCGAGCGCATCGCCGATTTATTGCGAATTCGTTGCCGCGCTCTCGCCCGAACGCTTCAGCCCGCCGCGGTTGACGATCGTCATCGTCTCCCGGCAGAGATCGGCAAGGCCGATCAGGAGCACGGCGAGGAGGCAGAACAGGTTGATGGAATCGGTGTTTGCGCTGGTCAGCGCATTGAACTCGAAGAAGGGCGGCATGAACGCCCACCACACCAGCGGAATGGTGAGCAACGCGGCGAACGCCGCCGCCGGCGCGCCCGCGACAAGTCCGAGCACGAACAGGCCAGGCAGGAACGCCGCGAAATAGAGTTTTGCGCCGAGCGCGACGCAGATGCCCTGAAACACCGCCGATAGTCCGACGACGACCAATCCCAGCAGAAACGCCTGCCACGACCATGGCCGTACCCACGGTACGCCAAACAGCCCCGCACGCCTCATCAGCCTCCCCCTGCCGCCCGTTAACCGGGCCCGCTTGCGACCAAAGTACTACAGCGGCAGGGAAATCGCGAGGCGGAAAACGCATGCCCGGGCGTTTGGTAAACGCCGCATCGCACCATCCCGCCGCTACTCCGTGGCCGCATAGAGCAGGCCCGCGACGGGCAGAGCGAGGCCGATTCCCGATGCGAGCGCCCAGCCGCCTTGCGCGAAGGCCCAGGCGCCGACCGCGGAGCCGGCCGCGCCGGCCGCGAAGAACGTCGCCATGTAGAGGCCGTTGAGGCGGCTGCGATGCTCGTGCCCGAGCGCGAAGATGGCGCGGAAGCCGAGCACCACGTTGCCCTGGACGCCGATATCGATGGCGATCGCGGCCACGACCAGGCAGGCGAGGTTCAGCATCGAGCCGGCCGCGCCGATATAGGTCACCAGGAAGCCCGCGGCCGCCAGCAACATCGCAATCAGCGTCGCGATGCGGCTATGGCCGCGATCGGCGAGCCTCCCCGCGATTGGCGCGGCGAACACGCCGGCGACACCGGCCAGCGCGAACAGCGCGATGCCGCGCTGGGAGAAGCCGAACTCGGAGGCGAGCTGGAGTGGCGCGACCGTCCAGAACAGGGTGAAGCAACCGAACAGGCTCGCCTGGTAGAGTGCGCGCCGCCGGAGCAGCGGCATGGTGCGCACCAGATGCGGCATCGACAGCAGCAGCGTGCCGTAATGCATGCGCGCCACCGGCTTGCGCGTCGGCAGCACCATCCAGAGCACGGCTGCGAGCACGATCATCAGCGCCGCGGAGGCGAAGAACACCGCATGCCATGACGAGGCCGCCGTGACGAAGCTCGACACCGGGCGCGCCAGCATGATGCCGAGCATCAGGCCGGTCGAGACGTTGCCGACGACGCGGCCGCGGATGGCCTCCGGCGCCAGATGCGCCGCATAAGGAATGATGATCTGCACCGCGACCGAGCCGAGCCCGATGAACAGCGCGGCGATCAGGAACGGCAGGGCGTGCGTCGCGAACGCGGCTGCGAGCAGCGCCACGGCGCCGAGCGTGATGACGGAGCAAATCAACGTACGGTTCTCGACGAGATCGCCGAGCGGCACGATGAAGAGCAGCCCGGTGCCGTAGCCGATCTGCGTCATGGTGACGATCAGCCCGGCGGCGGCGTGCGACAGGCCCAGCGCGGCGCTGATCGGGGCGATCAGCGGCTGGGCATAGTAGATGTTGGCGGCGACCATGCCACAGGCCGCGGCAAGCACGAAGGTCAGGCGCTGCGACACCGCATCCGGTTCGGGCGCGGTCTCGATGGTGGCATTCATCGTCATTTACACGGTCTCCAGAGATTGGGAACGATCATTCCCTAATATGACAAGAATTCAGGCGAGCAGCTTCATCGCGACGCCGACGAGGCGCGTCCCGTCGAGCGGCAGGCGCGCCTTGCCGACGACGCGCATTCCTTGCGTGATGCAGATCATCAGCCGCGCGGTGTCGTCGGCCGCTACATGGCGGGGAATCGAGCCGTCGGCCTGCCCCTCGCGAATGAGGCCGGCGATGAAGTTCTCGTTGGTCGCGAGCTGCGCATTGACGCGGGCGCGGACCGCAGGATCGACCGCGGAGAGCTCGACCGCGCTGCCGACCACGATGCAGCCGCGGCGCCCCTCGCTGCCCTGGGAGTGCTCGACATAGGACAGCAGCACATGGCGCAGCCGCTCGCGGCCGTTCGCACCGCGCGCGGCTGCGGTGCGGGTCTGCTCCCGGCGCACCGTGGCGTAGCGCTCGAAGGCGGCAAGGAACACGGCGTGCTTGTCGCGAAACGCCTTGTAGACGCTGCCGGTGGCAAGCCGCATGGCGGCAGTGAGGTCACCGATCGAGGTGGCATGATAGCCGCGCTCGCAAAACACCCGCACCGCCCCGTCCAGGGCGGTGTCCATGTCAAACTCCCGGGGACGACCGGGTGGTTGAGCAATGGCTTGCGATCGGCGGGCGGATTTTTGCATTGCGGGATAATAGGGAATGATTGTTTCCTAATCAAGACACCTGGTTGTGATTGCTGGGGTGAGGCGTGGGCTGGCCGGTTTGCAGGGACTGCGCTGCTGGTCCCGTCATCCCCGCGCAACGGCGAAGCCGTTGTCGCCGGAGGTGCGAGCGACGGGACGCGGCGCGTCCCATGGGGAGCCTCGAAGGATGAGCGGCCACAATGCAGCCGGGCCGTCGCCCTTCGAGGCTTGCTCTGCAGCGCTGCGCGCAGCAGCGCGCGCACCTCAGGGTGACGGTCATAAATTTGAGCCCGCATCATCGATTTTGAGATTCTCAAACAGAGGACACAGCTCCGCATCCTCGCGGCTTAATTCGCCCGAGCTTTGCTTGATCGCTCCACCCTCTCAATCGAGAGGGCGCAGGGAAGGCCGGGTGCCCGACGGCACCCGCGGTCTGCTGCGCGAAAGCACGCGCAGAGAAACCGCACAGCAGCATACAGGTGTAGCCAATCACTCGGCCTTCCCTGCGCAGTGGTTGGACGGCTTATGCCGTGCTCTCCCGGGAGCCGAGTTCGTTCTGGCCTCCCTCACCCCAGCGAAATTCACCGGCGCCGCGCCGGTTGACGCGACTGCCGCATCCGCCAAGGCTTGACCGTAGCAACGACGGCCAGGACCACACGGTTTTGCCGTACGCACGGCCCGCCATTTCGCCGCAGTTTTCCCAGCCCTGTCGACGGAGCCGGAAACTTACAGACGAGACGAACCTGACAGCGCCGCTCATCCAGCACGAAGTTCTGGGCTCACGGAGAGCAATCCGCCCTGCCCTTGGCCTCGCACCCGACGCTGCCGCGTCCACCGCAAGCCCGGCTCGCGAAACGTGACGACACAAGATCGCCCCTCAAGGATGAGCCGGGATGGGCGACACGTACGCCATTTCCGAATTTCGGTAAAGTGGAATATTTTAGCGAAGGCGGGTTGACAGCCCATGCAGGTGTTTTGCCCGTCGAACGACTGGGCTGTGGGCATATTGGGAATGGGCTTTCACGTCAGCCGTCGTCCTGGCGAAAGCCAGGACCCATACCGCGAGGTTTATCGATTTTAGGCAGTATTAGTCCCGCCCAACCAGTCTTCGCCAAACTTCTCCCTGTGGTAATGGGTCCTGGCTTTCGCCAGGACGACGCGGAAGAGACGGAAACGCAAGACAACGGGCGGGAGCATCACCCCTTCGTCGGCACTTGTGTCCCATCCGCCATTGTCGTCACGCCCCTGCGTTCGACGATCATCCCGTAGGCGCGGGGCTGGCGGTGGACGTCGAAATTGAAGGTGGTGCGCTTGTAGGAGTTGCAGAGATCGAGGTCGCAGCGCGCCAGCGCGATTTCGTCGCCCTTGGTCGTGCACGCCGCGACGATCTCACCCGAAGGTGCGATGATGCAGCTGCCGCCGATGTGGTCGACGCCCTCCTCGATGCCGGCCTTGGCGACGCCGACCACGAAGGTGCCGTTCTGGTAGGCGCCGGCCTGCATGACGAGGTGATTGTGGAACAGCGAGAGATCGTCGTGCTCGGGCGCAGGCGGATTGTGCACCGGCGTGTTGTAGCCGATCATCACCATCTCGACGCCCTGCAGGCCCATCACGCGATAGGTCTCGCTCCAGCGGCGGTCGTTGCAGATCGCCATTCCCATCACGCCGCCGAAGGCATTGGTCACGCCAAAGCCGCTGCCGGGCTCGAAGTAACGCTTTTCCAGATGCTGAAATTCACGCCATGGCTCGTGCTCGGCATGGCCGGGCAAATGAACCTTGCGGTATTTCGCGACGATCGCACCGCTCTTGTCCACCAGAATGGAGGTGTTGTAGCGCCTGGTGACGCCGGCCTCGACCGTCAGCTCGGCATAGCCGAGGCAAAACCCGATGCCGATCTCGCGGGCGAGGTCGAACAGCGCTCGCGTCTGCGCTCCCGGCATTTCGCGCTCGAAGAAGGCGTCGATCTCCGCCTGGTCCTCGAAATACCAGCGCGGAAAGAACGTGGTCAGGGCGAGCTCGGGATAGACGATCAGGTCGCAGCCGTTGGCCCGCGCCTGGCGCATCAACGCCATCAGCCGCGCCACGACCTCGGTCCTGGTCTCAGCTCGGGCAATCGGGCCAAGCTGGCCGGCCGCGATAGTCACAAATCTCGCCACGCGTCGTTCCTTTGTTCTCTTTCGGAATCACGTCGAGGCAGACCCTAACGCGCGATGCGTCACGCGCACAGCCTCGCTGTCCGGCACGATGCCCAACGACAAGGCAGGCCTTCGCCCTCGGCCGGCGCGCTGGCACTCTCCTTGCTGCTCTTCCGCCAATCCCTCAGACCCGCAGTGGGCCTGTTTCATAGTGAGGCGATCATATGCAGCCGACGTCCCGTTTCGAAGCGACTATCCCGACACAGCTCCACGCCCTGATCTCCGATCTGCGTTGGCGCGCGCAATTGCTCGACGCCGACATTCTGGAGGAAGAGCGGAAGGCCGGAATCTCCGATCCAAAGAATCTCGCCTACCCGATACTCGCGCAGAACCTGAGAGCCCGGCGCGACAACCTTCAGGTGAGCATCGCGATCCTGGAAAGCCGCATTGAAAAGCGATCAACCGACTGGCCGCACGCCGCCTGACGCGAACAGTGCCGGGCCCGACCAGGCACGCGACGGCATATGCAGGAGGGCGCGGGCTATGGGCGGTAGCACTGTCCGCGCCGGTCGACGAGCAGGAACGCGCGTTGCCCTTTTGCAACGGTTCCCCACGGTCTGAAGCTGGACAAAAGAAACTCCCATTCCAGCCACGAACCCCGCTCACAACGCCGTGAGACTACAGGGGAACTACGATGCGTGCACAACGCGTTTGGAAAGTGAACGGGGCCGCCAGCATCGGGCAGCTCCAATCCAGACTGGACGATCTGAACAAGCGTCTCAGTCAGCTCGAAAGCCAGCATCCTGAGAGCTGGAAGGTCGAAGAGCTGAGATCAAGCGCACTCAGCCTGTCGCGCGAGATCGACGACATCCGCTGCGCCGAGGCGACGGCGGCATTGAGCGAATTGCTGCGGAAGTAGGCGGGATGGCGGCGATTCGCGGCGGGGCGTTGGGAACCAACATCCGCCGCCGCCATTGCCATGCAGAGCATGGAGCAAAATCATGACCAGGCACCTGACGCGAGCCCATCTCGCGCGCGGCGTGGCCGGCGCGGTTTCCACGCTGGTCCTGTGCGCGACGATGGTATTCACCATCGCGCACCACTTCGCGCTGTGAGGGCTTTCGCATGACGTCCGAGCCCGAGGAGTCGGTGCGGTTGCAAGGTTTTGGCGAGATGACGTTGCGCACGGCGATCGCGACGCTGATGGCGCTCGCGCCGCGCGAGCGATCGGAGGCCGCCATCTTCCGCGTCCGCGACGGTTCGCGTCTGGCCGCGAGCGAGATCGCCGACCTCGCGTCGGATTGGGGCATGACGCCGATAGCCGAAGTCAGGTCTCCAAGGCTGGTCCCGGAGCAGCACTGGCCGGACATCGTCCGCAGCATGGTGCGCGAGGCGCCGCTGCCGTCGCTGATGGTGGCGTTCCTGGTGGGCGTGCTGGTGGCGCGGCGGTAGCGAGCATCATCGAGAAGTGCTGTGCGTCGACAGCCTGCTCCAGATCCCGATTGCCTCGAGCGTGTAGCTGTCCTTTATCTCGCGCGACAGGATTTTCGACCAGATCATATCGGCCGACATCAACAGAGTTCGGGTAATGACCTCGCGGATCTCGGGAGATCGCTCCCGGCGGCCGACGACCGAGGCGTGCACGATGTGGACCTCGTTGTCCATCAGGCCGGTATCCGTCAAGACGGTTCCGATCAGCCGCGGCTCGGCACCGAGATAGCCGGTCTCCTCCTCCAACTCCTTCAAGGCATTGGCCTCCAACCCGATCCCCGGCTCGGCAAATCCGCGCGGCAGCTCCAGCATGAGCCGTCCGAGTGCATGACGCTCCTGCTCGACCATCACGATGTCGCCGACATTCCCAAGCTTCGGGTCGGCAACCGTGGCCACCACCACGACATTGTGCCCACCCAGCAGTTGACCGCGCGAGACGATCCGAAAATAAGGATGGACGATCGTGGCCGGGCCTTCGCCCACCTCGACCAGATCGACAAGCACGAGCACGTAGTCGTTGGAGAAGGTAAGCCCGAGCGCGACACCATGCTCGCGCGCGTAGCTCTCCAGGCGGGCACGGTCGAGCACGAGCCGCCGATATCGGCGCGGCTCGAAGAGCCGGGGGTATTCGGCGAGCGCCTCGAAATAGGCCTCGATGCCGGCTGCTGGATCGAGCATCATTTCCCCTGGTCAGCGATAAAGATTGATACGGGCCTGCCGCTGCCACCAGCTGGCCAGTGAACCACATCACGGTCGAGCCGCTTCTTGTCGTTTTGGCGGCAATGCCTTGCCCGCCGCCCGCCTTCCCGCGCGTCGCGCCGCAATTCAATCGTCCCGATCCTTGACCTCAAGTCCGCCGCCCTGCTGGTCGGGACGCAATTGATCGCCCGTCGGCGCAATCTCGGTCCCCTCGAACGACAGCCGGCTACGAACCTCCCGAGCGATCTTTGCGGCGGTTTCCGCCCAGATTTTACCCTGAAAGACCGGCTGCTTGATTTCATACTTCAACCCGCCTCCCTCGAGATAGACGACCGCGTGAGCGACGAGAGGCACCATCCCTCGCGACAGCGAGTGTTCGCTGACCGGATCCTCGGGCAGATGAGGCAAGCCAAACGCGTGGCCGGCTTCCGAGGCGACCATTTCGAAAATGCCCAACGCACTCAGTCGAACCTCCCAACGCTCAGTGGCTTCGCGGAGGCGACTGTCGCGCTGGATCTGGCCTAAACGCTCGACGACGTTGCCCAGCGAGCCGGAGACGCGCCGAATGGACTCCAGGGGATCCTGAACAAACTTCTGCTCCGACATCGGCCGCTTGTTGTCCGGCAGATTCTCGACAGCGATCTGATGATGCAACGCCCATATCGGATCGTTCCGGACTGCCACGATGTCGTCCAGGCTCACCGAACCAATGTCGGTCAATTGAACGGCTTTACTGGCGATGTCCAGACCGACCCCGGCGACAGCCATCATGAGATCCTGCAACTCCTTCTCGTCCACCTCCTTGATACCCTCCGTGAGCTCCTTGATCTCCTGCAAACACTCACGGCTGGTCGACCCCTGGGACGTAACAACATAGCGGTTGAGAACATCCGGCAAATTGACGTTGTACTTGAGGTCCGCGAGCGCCTTGATCTGCATGGCCAGCGGCTTCTTGAGATCAAAAACCAGGTGGTCCTTGTGCAGGCCGCCGACGCAGACGAACTCGTGATAGATTTCCTTGCGTTTGACCGGGCGGCCGGTCTCGTCCTGCACCCGATTGGCAAAGTCGCGCATATTCTTGAGCATCTGCCTGATGCTCTCGTCATCGAATGTCGAAAGCGAGAAGTCGTTGCGAAGCAGATCAGGCCTGAGATCGTCGATCGTCTTGAAGAAACCTCCAAAGCGCTTGGAAATGTGATCGGTGATCAGGGTCCCGTTTCGCTTGTCGTCCCAACTCAATCGCAGCTTGTTGGTACCCTTCGCCTCGGCCTTGACCCAGTAGTCCTCGACATCGCGGGACAGGTCCGTGCCCTTGAAGTCCGAGAGCTGCCGCTCGTCGTAGAGGAATGGGATGATTGCGCGTTCCTGCACGAGTCTTTCGAACGACTCCGCCTCCGAATCTCCGCCGAGATAGAGCTCCTTGACCGCCTCATTGTGGAGAAGGTACGCGCGATTGACCACCACCGAACGCAGCGTGAGCAGCGCCTTGAAGAACTCCATCTTCATCGCCGGCTGTATCCGCTTGGCGTAGTCGGAAAGCGGCTTTTCACTTTCTGCAGCTTCCTGGGCGATATCCGGCGGGGCCCACTGATCGTCAAGGCATTGGGCAATGCCGGAAAGCTGGTCCAAATTGTTGGGGGTCAATTCCATGGCGCAATGCCTTAAGAAGAAAAAAAACAATGCGTAATGTGTATTACAAAATGAATGCGAGCTTAAGTTGAACTTTTCGGCAGCCGAAGAAGCCGGAGCGAACCCTGCTCCAACGACACCATTCGCGTTCGTGAACCTTGCGACGCGCTTCACGCCATCAAGGCGCTGGCCGGCGGGACGAGCTTTGCGAGCCATGCCGCGCGCACAGACGGCCCTGCTTGGGCCAAATCGGCCGTGGACCCGCCCCGAAAATCGTTGCAAAAAGGCGCTCCCGAGGCGCCGGCAGCCGGTCCGCCAAGCCTCTGGAAAACGGTAACTTTTGAAAGAATGGTCGGAGTGGCAGGATTCGAACCTGCGACCCCTGCGTCCCGAACGCAGTGCTCTACCGGGCTGAGCCACACTCCGACAAGAGGCCGGCTTATAGCGTCGGGTTTGGCGCACCGCAAGCGGCCGAGTTGAGGAATTTTATCCCTGTGAAAACGGGTCTTGAAACGCTGATTTTACCGGCTGGCGATGCCGCCGCCAGGGCCGCCGCCCGGACGCTTGCCGCCGGGGGGCTGGTCGCGTTTCCGACCGAGACGGTCTACGGGCTCGGCGCGGACGCCGCCAATGCCACCGCGATCGCCCATCTCTATGCCGCCAAGGGGCGGCCGGCCTTCAATCCACTGATCGCCCATGTCGCCGACATTACCGCCGCGCAGTCCATTGGCCGGTTCGACGCGCGCGCCTTGAAGCTGGCGGAGGCGTTCTGGCCGGGGCCGCTGACGCTGGTGGTGCCGAAGACGGACGGCTGCCCGGTGGCGGATCTCGCCACCGCGGGCCTCGACACCGTCGCGATCCGGATTCCCGCCCACCCGGTGGCGCAGGCGATCCTGCGCGCTTTTGGCGGGGCCGTGGTGGCGCCGTCCGCCAACATCTCCGGCCACGTCTCGCCGACGCTGGCCGCCCATGTCGAGAGCGACCTTTCCGGGCGAATCGACCTGATCGTCGACGGCGGGCCGGTCGCGGTCGGCGTCGAATCCACCATTGTCGGCTGCCTCAATGCGCCGATGCTGCTCCGGCCCGGCGGACTGTCGCGCGAGCGGATCGAGGCCGTGCTCGGCGCGGCCCTGGCGCGGCCGCCGGCCGAGGCCGGGAGCGACGACAGCCAGCCGCTGGCGCCGGGCATGCTGGCCTCGCATTACGCGCCGCGCGCCAATGTGCGGCTCAATGCGCGCGAGGTGGCGCCGGGCGAGGCGCTGCTGGCGTTCGGGCCTTCACGCCTGCCCGGCCTTGACGCCGCAGCGGCCGTCATGAATTTGTCGCCCACCGCTGATCTCGATGAAGCCGCCGCCAATCTGTTCGGCTATCTTCGGGCGCTCGATGCGAAGGGGCCACGGGTGATCGCGGTGATGACGATCCCCGAAGACGATCTGGGCGAAGCGATCAATGACCGGCTGCGCCGGGCTGCGGTGGCGAGATAGCGCATGATCCGGAAAAGTGTGAAGCGGTTTTCCGATAAGATCATGTGCAAGAGATAAGAGCGAAGTAGAGACGAGACAATGAATATCAACAAGCCTGCCACTCCTCCGCTTGCGCCCGAGCTGATCGAACAATTCCGCAAGATCGTCGGCGAGCGCCACGCGATCACGGATGCGGCCGACATCGAGGCCTATGTCACCGAGGAGCGCAATCTGTTCCACGGCCGCTCGCCGCTGGTGCTGCGTCCGGGCTCGACCGCTGAAGTCTCCGAAATCTGCAAGCTCGCCTCCGTGCACAAAATCGCGCTGGTGCCGCAGGGCGGCAACACCGGGCTCGTCGGCGGCCAGACCCCGCACAATGGCGAGGTCGTGGTGTCGCTGCGTCGGCTGGACAAGATCCGCGAGGTCGATACCGCCTCCAACACCATGACTTGCGAGGCCGGCGTGGTGCTGCAGATCGCGCAGCAGAAGGCATCCGACGTGGACCGACTGTTTCCGCTCTCGCTCGGCGCGGAAGGAAGCTGCACCATCGGCGGCAATCTCTCGACCAATGCCGGCGGCACCGCCGCGCTCGCCTATGGCGTCGCGCGCGAGATGGCGCTGGGGCTGGAGGTCGTGCTCGCGGACGGGCGCGTGCTCAACGTGCTGTCGAAGCTGAAGAAGGACAACACCGGCTACAATCTGCACAACCTCTTCATCGGTGCGGAAGGCACGCTCGGCATCATCACGGCGGCGACGCTGAAGCTGTTTCCGAAGCCGCGGGCGGTCGAGACCGCCTTCGTCGGGCTGAAGTCGCCGGCCGCGGCGCTCAAGCTGCTGACGATCGCGCAGGGCGAAGCCGCCAATGCGCTGACGAGCTTCGAGCTGCTGTCGGAGATGGCGGTCGACTTCTCGGTCCGCCACGGCATCGACGTGCGCGATCCGCTTGCAGAGAAGCATCCCTGGTACGTGCTGATGGAATTGTCTTCGCCGGGCGACGATGCCCGCACGCCGCTGGAAACGATCCTGACCCGCGCGATGGAGGAGGAGATCGTCGACGACGCCGTGATCGCGGCCAACCTCAGCCAGCGCAACGGCTTCTGGAAGCTGCGGGAGGAGATGTCGTCGGCGCAGAAGCCGGAGGGCGGCTCGATCAAGCACGACATCTCGGTGCCCGTCGCCGCAGTGCCCGCCTTCATCGACGAAGCCAATGCCGCGGTGGTGAAGCTGATCCCCGGCGCGCGGCCGGTGCCGTTCGGCCATCTCGGCGACGGCAACCTGCACTACAATATCAGCCAGCCGATCGGCGCCGACACCGCGGACTACCTGGCGCGCTGGCACGAGATGAACGCGGTGGTGTTCGAGATCGTGCTGCGCATGGGCGGCTCGATCTCGGCCGAGCACGGCATCGGCGTGCTCAAGCGCGACGAGCTGCCCGAGGTGAAGGACAAGACCGCGATCGAGCTGATGCGCGCCATCAAGGCGATGCTCGACCCGCTCGGCATCATGAATCCGGGGAAGGTGCTGTGAGCGTGTCCCTCACGATCGATGCGATCAGCGACGCCGACGTCGAGCCGGTCGTCGCGCTGTGGCAGCGCTGCGGCCTGACGCGGCCCTGGAACGACCCGCATGCCGACATCGCGCTGGCGCGGCGGCGCGACAACTCGACCGTGCTGATCGGCCGTGAGTCCGGCGCGATCGTCGCCACCGTGATGGTCGGCCATGACGGCCACCGCGGCTGGGTCTATTACGTCGCCGTCGACCCCGATGGCCGCAAGCGCGGTTTTGGCCGGGTGATCATGGCGGCGGCCGAGGACTGGCTGCGCCAGGCCGGCATCGCCAAGCTCCAGCTCCTGGTCCGCCGCGAGAACGCGCAGGCCAACGCGTTCTACCAGTCGCTGGGCTTCGAGGAATCCACCTCGTTGATGTTCCAGAAGTGGCTCGACGACCGCGCTTCGACTCCCTAGCTCCCGGAAAACAGCCATGACCATTTCCGACCGCGTCCGCATCAAGGACGTTCGTGTGCTCTCGGACAACTGGACTCCCCTGAAGAGCACGACGTTCGAGTATCGGCGCGCCAACGGCGAATGGCAGACGCAGCACCGGGAAACCTATGAGCGCGACAACGCCGCCGCCGTGCTGCCCTACAATCGCGCGCGGCGCACCGTGATCCTGGTGCGCCAGTTCCGCCTGCCGGTGTTCATCCGCGGCTACGACGATCTCCTGATCGAGACCGCAGCCGGCGTGCTGGACGATGCCTCTCCCGAGGTACGCATCCGCGCCGAGGCCGAGGAGGAAACCGGCTATCGCCTGCACCACGTCCACAAGGTGTTCGAGGCTTTCATGAGCCCGGGCGCGGTGACTGAGAAGCTGCACTTCTTCGTCGCCGAATACGAACCGGAGATGCGCGTCAGCGACGGCGGGGGCCTCGAGCACGAGGGCGAGGACATCGAGGTGCTGGAGCTCGGCATCGACGAGGCGCTGGCGATGATCGCCGACGGACGCATCATCGACGCCAAGGCGATCATGCTGCTGCAATATGCGGCGCTGCATGTCTTTAGATAATTCGCGAGCCGTCTTCTTCCCTTCTCCCCTTGTGGGAGAAGGTGGCGCGAAGCGCCGGATGAGGGGTTTGCCTCCGCAAATTCGAATGAGAGTTGGACTCGCGGAGAGAACCCCTCACCCGTCTCGCCGCTATCGCGGCGAGCCACCCTCTCCCACAAGGGGAGAGGGGAGACGGCGCAAGCGGCTCTCCTATGCAAGCAATTCTGGCCTGCGCCGCCCCTCCCCCTGTTGAGCTCACAGCCGACTATCTCTAGTCTGGCTCTCAACAAGAACCAGGAGACGCGCCCATGTCCGCTTCGCGCGACGACGAATTCGGCTTTGCGCCCGACTACGACTCCCCCGTCCCCTACATGCAGCGCACCCGCGACTATTACGCGGCGATCGGCTACACCACGCCGTACCGCTGGGCACATCATGTCGAGGCGCCGTTCCAGCCGCTGAAGAAACCGCTTTCACAATCGCGCGTCACCATCATCACCACGGCTGCGCCGTACGATCCCACCAAGGGCGACCAGGGGCCGGGCGCAGCGTACAATGGCAGCGCGAAATTCTACCAGGTCTATGACGGCGACACGTCGAAAGCGCACGATTTGCGCATCTCGCACATCGGCTACGACCGCAAGCACACCTCGGCGACCGACAGCGGCACCTGGTTTCCGCTGCCGCAGCTGTTGAAGGCATCCGCCGCGGGCCGGATCGGTGAAGTGGCCCCGCGCTTCTTCGGCGCACCGACCAACCGCAGCCATCGCGTCACGCTCGACACCGACGCGCCGGAGATTCTGGCGCGCTGCCTTGCCGACAAGGTCGATGTCGCGGTGCTGGTGCCGAACTGCCCGGTCTGCCACCAGACCACCGCGCTGGTGGCGCGGCATCTGGAGCGGAACGGCATTCCGACCGTGATCATGGGCTGCGCCAAGGACATCATCGAGCACGCCGCCGTGCCGCGCTTCCTGTTCTCCGACTTCCCGCTCGGCAATTCCGCCGGCAAGCCGCACGACATCACCTCGCAGGCGCAAACGCTCGAGCTCGCACTCAGGCTGCTCGAGACCGCGAGCGGTCCGCAGACGACGATGCAGTCGCCGCTGCGCTGGAGCGAGGACGCCTCCTGGAAGCTCGACTACAACAATGTCGCGCAGCTCTCGCCTGAAGAGCTTGCGCGCCGCCGCGCCGAATTCGACAAGCAGAAGGAGATCGCGCGCGGCAACCGCGCCGCCTGACGTCCTCCGACAACCAAAACAAAAAGGGAGAGCGACGTGACGCGACCGTTCGAGGGCGTAAAGATCCTGGATTTCACGCAAGTGCTGGCCGGCCCCTATGCGAGCTACCAGCTCGCGCTGCTGGGGGCCGACGTCATCAAGGTCGAGCGGCGCGAGGGTGAGGACATGCGCCGCACGCCGCTCAGCCGCGAATGGGCCGAGCGCGGGCTGGCGCCGGCGTTCCAGGCCATCAACGGCAACAAGCGCAGCCTGACGCTCGATTTGCAGAAGCCAGATGCGATCGCCATCGTGAAGAAGCTTGCCGCCCAGGTCGACGTCGTCATGGAAAACTTTCGCCCGGGCGTGATGGACAAGCTCGGCATCGGCTATGAGGCGCTGTCCGCGATCAATCCAAAGCTGATCTATTGCGCCGTCTCAGGCTTCGGCCAGACCGGCCCGGACCGCCTGCGGCCCGGCTATGACGGCAAGATGCAGGCGCTGTCAGGCATCATGGCGATCACCGGCCACCCTGAAACGGGGCCGACGCGCGCGGGCTTTGCGGTCTGCGACGTGCTCTCGGGCGCCACGGCCGCGTTCGGCGTATCGAGCGCGCTGTACCAGCGCGACCGCACCGGCAAGGGGCAGCTCATCGACGTCTCCATGCTGGAAGCGACGCTGGCGTTTCTCTCGGGGCAGATCGCGGACTGGTCGGTCGCCGGCCATCGCCAGCAGCTCTCGGGCAACCAGGCGGTGAGCCGCCGGACCACCGCGAACCTGTTCAAATGCGGCGACGGCCACATCCTGCTCGCCGTCAACAACGAGAAACAGTACCGCGCGCTGATGAGCACGCTCGGCCGCGAGGATACGCTGTCCGATCCGCGCTTCGCCGACTGGTTCGCACGCAACGAGAACGAGCCGGCCCTGCGCGCCATCATCGAAGAGGCGCTCGCGAAAAAGCCGGCGCGCGAGTGGGAGACAATTCTCGAAGACGCCGGCGCGCCCTGCGCCAGCATCTGGAAGGTCGAGGAAGTGATCGATCATCCGCAAGTGAAGGCACGCGCTGCGATCCAGGAGCTGGATACGCCCTATGGCCGCCTGCGTTTTGCCGGCAGCGGATTCAAGCTCGCGCATGGCGGCGGCAAGCTGGACCGGATGGCGCCGGAGCTGGGCGCGGATACCGACGCGGTGCTCGGCGAGCTGGGCTTCGATGCGGCGGAGATCGCGACGCTGCGGGCGCGGGAGATTGTGTGACTCTCCAGCAAAAAACTCCGCTGTCGTCCCGGACAAGCGTCAGCGCAGATCCGGGACGACAACGGAGTGAATGGCGCCAGCTTGGCTAAAACAACGACCCCTGCCCGTCATCGGATGACGCGGCCGCCGCCTTCCGCGCGACCCTCTTCGGCTTCGACGCCTCCAGCTCCGCCTCCATCTCCTCCGCGCTGATCGGCAAGAGCAGTTGCTCGTCGTCATTGGCGACGCGATTGACGCGGGTGGAGACCGGGTGCCAGGCGAATTCGCCGATGCGCGGGGCGATCATCAGCGGCAGGATCGCGTCAACCTCGTCGCCGCGAACGTCGAGCCAGCGCTCGAAATCGCGCGGGCTGATGGTGACGGGCACGCGGTCATGCAGCGCGGCGAGATCCTTGCTGGCCGCCGCGGTGACGATCGCGACCGTGTCGAGCTCCTCGCCGTTCGGCCCGGCCCAGGTCTCGAACACCGCGGCAAAGCCGAGCGGCGCGCCGTCGGCCCGATGGATGAAGAACGGCTGCTTGCGGCCATCCACCGCCTTCCATTCGTAGTACCCGTCGGCCGGGATCAGGCCGCGCCGCCGGCGAATCGCGCGTTTGAAGGCGGGCTTTTCCAGCACCGTCTCCGAGCGGGCGTTGATCAGGAGCGTAAAGCCTTTGGGATCCTTGACCCAGCCCGGCAGCAGCCCCCAGCGCATCAGGCGGAAATGGCGCGCGCCGTTCTCGACCAGCACGACCGGAATCGGTTGCGTCGGGGCGACATTGTACCGGGGCGGGAAATTCGGCTGCTCGACATAGCCGAACAGTTGCCGCAAAGCCGCGGGGGCCGAAGTTATGACGAAGCGTCCACACATCCTTGGGCGTCTATATAGGGTCCGTTCAGGTCCTTTTAACCCCGAACGTTAACACTGCGGCGAATGAGCTCAATGGCCTCCCAACCCGCGCGGACGCATGTACAGACGGGCCCCGAGGCAGCGGCCTGGGCCGAACGGCTGCGCGTGGCCAACATCAACCCGCGGACCGGGCTTGCCACCGACTATCTCAACCATTTCAATGAAGCGGTGATGCTGCTCGAAATGGTCCCGGATATGCCGGAATGCGCCGAAGACTTTCTGACCTGGTCGCCGCTGTCCTATGCCGAGCATTTCACGGCGTCGAACTTCAAGGCACGCGACCTCGCCGTCGAAGCCTATGAGAAGGCCGATCCCAACGTGCGCGCCCAGTTCGACCACCTCACCGACACGATGACCTCGATTCTCACCGCGGTCGGCTCGGCCATGCGCGAGGTCGAGAAGGACACCACCCGCGTCCGCCTGGCCGAGCAGGCCACCCTCTGGGTCAAGCCGCTGATCGCTGCCTGCGGCGGCATCATCAATGGCGGGGCGGAAGCCGACGTCGACACCATCATGGCAAACTGAGCCGTGTCTGCGGTCGTCCAGCCCACCCATCCCCAGATTGCGGTCAGCGCCGCGATTTTTCGTGATGGCAAGGTGCTTCTCACCCGCCGCGCCCGCTCGCCCGCCAAGGGGTTCTATTCGCTGCCCGGCGGCCGGGTCGAGTTCGGCGAATCGCTGCACCAGGCCCTGGTGCGCGAGGTGAACGAGGAGACCGGGCTCGCCATCGAGATCATTGGCCTTGCCGGCTGGCGCGAGGTGCTGCCGGCCACGGCCGGCGCCGGCCACTACCTGATCATGTCCTTTGCCGCCCGCTGGGCGGCCCGGGAGCCGGTTTTGAACGACGAGCTCGACGACTACCGCTGGATCGCCCCCGATGCCCTGGCGAGCCTCGGCGACCTCAAGCTGACCGGGGGGCTGGAGGAGGTCATTCAGTCCGCCCACCGGTTGATCGGGACATAGTCGGCGCGGCAAACGCCGCTGCACCTCTCCCGCTTGCGGGAGAGGTCGGAGCGAAGCGACGGGTGAGGGATCTTTCCTCTTGGGGATTATCGCCCGCGGAGACACCCCCTCCCCACCCCTCCCCCGCAAGCGGGAGAGGGAGCGCACGTTCGCTGCGCCCCTAACGTTGCCTTGCGCCCGCCGCCCTGAGGGGGCATACACCCCGCCGATGTCCACGCGATTTCTGGCCATTTTTGCCCTGATCCTCGCCTGCGCCTCGGTGCCCACGAGGGCCCAGGACGTGGCGGCGCCGTTTGACGCCGATTTGCAGCGGCTGGCGGAGATCCTCGGCGGCCTGCACTATCTGCGCGGCATTTGCGGGTCCAACGAGGGCAACAAATGGCGCAGCGAGATGCAGGCGCTGATCGATGCCGAAACCCCCTCCGGAGAGCGCCGCACCCGCATGATCGCCGCCTTCAACCGCGGCTATAACGGCTTCCAGCAGACCTACCGGAGCTGCACGCCGGCCGCCACCGTCGCGATCCGCCGCTACATCGAGGAAGGCTCGAAGATCTCGCGCGATCTCACGGCGCGCTACGCGAACTGATCTCGCCGTCATTCCGGGGCGCGCGTAGCGCGAGCCCGGAATGACGGCGACGGGAACCCTGTCATCGTCTTTGTTCACAGCCATTAACCGTTCTTAAAGATGTGGCCTAGCGGGCGTTAATGCGCGTGCTACACCACTCGCACAGCGCATCGCCGTGGATCGCGCCCCAGCCCTGATCGAGTTTCATGAGCCAGCCGATTTCCTACGCCCCCGCCCGCGCGCCGCTGCCCGACCACGAGCAGAAACAGGCCGCACTGAGCTATCTCAACGAGGCCTGGGCCGAGGCGCGCCATGACGGCGTCGACGGCGACTGCCTGGCGCAGGCGAGCCTGTTTGCGGCCTTTGCCGAGCTCGTCGGCACCTATGGCGAGGACGCGGTAGCGAAGTTCGTCGAGGGCTTTCCCGGCCGGATCCGCAACGGCGAATTCTCCGTCGACATCTCCCGGCAGTAAGCGCCTTTTCGAAAATGACCCCGCCACGCGGGCGGGGCCAGTTGACGGATGAATGACTTGGCGAACGGGATCTGGTGAACAGGTTCGCGAAGTCTGCTGCGTTTATCGCACGGAAGCCCGCTCCCCCGGACAAGCATTAGTCTCGCGATGACCGGGAGATATTCCCGCCACGATTGGGAATGCACTCCCGCCTCCCTCACGGCTCGACCTTGAGCGTCGCTTTCATGTTGGGATGATAGCGGCAGTAATAGTCGACCGCTCCCACCTTCTTCAGAACGAACGTCGCCGATTTCTCGGGCTGCAACGTCACGTCGAAATCGCCGTTCTTCGCGGTGGCGGTGTGGGCGAAGACGTCCTTGTTGACCCACCTGATGGTGTCCCCGACCTTCGCCGACACCTCAGTCGGTGAGATCACGAGATTCTCCATCGTGATCTCGATGGTCGCCGCGTGCGCCGGGACGGCCATCGGCAGGAAGATGATCGCAAGCGCGATCGAAGCGAGGCGTCCCGGCTTCATCCCACGCTCCCTATTTCAGCTCGGCCGCGACGTGCTCGGCGTGCTGCTGATGGCCCTGGAAAATCTTCAGGCCGGTCTGCAACAGGCTCTTCAGCTCCGCATTGTTCGCCGACGGAATCAGCTGGGTCTCCAGCGCACCATTGACCGCCTTGTGGTAGGCGACCTCGTTGACGACATAGGCCTTGTCGAAGGCCGCGCCGCTCAGCTTGTCGAGCTCAGCCAGCTTGTCACTCGCCTGCTTCGACAGCGCCTTGCTGGTGTCGTTGTCCTCGGGCGTGACGTTCAGCTTCTTGACCAGCGCGAGCGCCTGCTTGTTGACGGCCTCGTGGTCGCGCAGCATGTCCTCGGCAAACGCCTTGACGTCCTTGTTCTGCGCCTTTTTCTGCGCCTGCTTGGCGGCGTTGATGTCGATCACGCCCGCGGTATAGGCGATATGGGCGATCTGCGGATCGGTCGGCTTGTCGGCTGCGCCGGCGCCTTGCAGCAGCGCGGGGCTCGACAACAAGATTGCTGCGGCGAAAGCCGCGCTCCGTCGAATGAACATGGTTTGACACTCCTGTGCTGCCGGACGGGGTCCGCCGGCGCGTTGCTTCACAGGTGTTGGATGGGAATTTCGCGCAAGCGTTCCCGAAAAACTTCAGCCGCCGACGCCGAGCCGCTTCAGCACCGACACGGTCAGGCGCTCGCAGCGCCAGCCCGCGAACGGGAACGCATCCATCATCACCGGACCGATCTCCTTCTCGACGTTCTCACGCAGCATGGTGCGGGCGCGGTGCAACCGCGTCTTCACGGTTTCGGGCTTCACGCCGAGCAGATCGGCGGTCTCCTCGATGTTCATGCCCTCCATGACGCGTGCGACGAAGACCATGCGGAAGACATCCGGCAACTCGTCGATTGCGCGTTCGACGACGCGCTGGATTTCACGTTGGGCCATGGTCCTTTCCGGATCGCCTGCGGGTGAGACGGGAAATTTGATGATCTGCGCCTCGAGCGCGGCTTCGGGCACCGAGCCGAGCTCGACATGGGGCCTGGCACTTCGCGCCCGGCCGAGCGCTTCGTTGATGGCGATGCGCGACAGCCAGGTCGACAACCCGGATTCCCCGCGAAAGCCATCGAGATGGGTAAAGGCGCGGACATAGGTTTCCTGCACCACATCTTCGGCTTCGCTGTCGCTGCGCAGAATGCCGCGCGCGAGGCGGTAGAGCCTGCGGTTGTTGGCCTGCATGATCTCGCGGAGCGCGGACTCGTCGCGGCCTCGCGCACGATCGACCAGTTCCGCCTCCGAGGCCCTGAATTCTGAAGTCTTGGCGCCGGCGGACAGGCCGGCTGCGGTCCGTTGCATTGCGGTCACCTGCTTGTCTCCATTGGTTCCAGACATTGGATGCTGGCCCAAGGGAAAGGTTCCCAACTTTCTTACCTTCCCCTAGTCGGTCTCGATCGGCAGCGACGGATCCCTCGCCCATTCGCCCATCGAGGCGTCGTAAAGCGTCAGCTTGTCGAAGCCGAGCTGCGTCAGCAGCAACAGGTCGATCGTCGCCGAGATGCCACCGCCGCAATAACAGATCACGCTCTTGTCACGCGTAACGCCCTGGGCGGCGAATTTCGCTTCGGCATCCGCAAGGCTCGTCAGCGTCTTGTCCGCATTAGTGAGCGTTGCGGCTGATACGTTGACGCTGCCGGGAACTCGGCCGGGCCGGCCGTAGCGGCTCGGCTCGAGGCCGCGATGAAACTGCGGCCCGAGCGCATTGACGATCACGGTCGCGGGATCGCCGATCCGCGCCTTCACGACATTCTTGTCGACGAAGAAGCCCGCGCGCGGTGTGGCCTTGAAGGTCGTGGCGGGGTAGCCCTGCGGTGTGCCGGTCTCGACCGGTCGCCCCTCTTCCTTCCATTTGTCGAAACCGCCGTCGAGCACAAGCGCGTCGACGCCGAGCGAGCGCAGCATCCACCAGAACCGCGTCGCCCACATCATCGTGCCGATGCTGTAGAGCACGATGGTCTTGGACGCATCGAGGCCGTGGCGGCCGAAGGCGGCTTCGAGTTGGGCCACACCGGGCATCATGAAGAACTGCTGCGCGGAGGCGTCGGAGAACTCGCCCTGAAGATCGAGGAAATCGGCGCCGGGGATGTGGCCCGCCGCGAAGGTCTTGTCGCCGGGCACCGCGCGATACGGCACGTCGCTGCCTGGCGGCACCGGTTCGTTGTAGGTCGTGCAGTCGTAGAGGTGTAAGGCGGGATCGCCGAGGATGGCGGCGAGTTGTTCGGTGGAGATGAGGGGTGCCGGTTGGGGCATGCGATGACCTCTCCAACGTCGTCCTGGCGAAAGCCAGGACCCATTACCACAGCACTATATGGCTGCGGGCAGATCTGGCCACCAGTCTTCGCAACAATATCCGGTCGGGGTTATGGGTCCTGGCTTTCGCCAGGACGACACCGAGTCTGAGGCACGCACCGTGCCGCGGCGCGCCAAGGCCTACGCCTTCAGCGTCTCCAGAAACCGCACCGGCTCGCCTTGCGATGGCGTCACCAGCTCGCCCTGCCACATCACGCGGCGGCCGCGGATGAAGGTGCCGACGGGCCAACCCGTGACGCGAACGCCGTCGTAAGGGGTCCAGCCGGCCTTGGATGCCACCCATTTGTTGGTGATGGTTTCGCTGCGCTTCAAGTCGACGACGGTGAAATCGGCGTCGTAACCGGCCGCGATGCGGCCCTTGCAGGCCATGTTGTAGAGGCGCGCGGGGCCGGCGCTGGTGAGATCGACAAACCGCGCCAGCGACAGGCGGCCGGCGTTGACGTGATCGAGCATGAGCGGCACCAGCGTCTGCACGCCGGTCATGCCCGAGGGCGAAGCGGGATAGGTCTTCTGCTTTTCTTCCAGCGTATGCGGGGCGTGATCGGAGCCGAGCACGTCGATGATGCCCTGCTCGATGCCGCGCCAGATGCCGGCGCGGTGATCGGCCCCGCGCACCGGCGGGTTCATCTGCGCCAGCGTGCCGAGCCGCTCGTAGCATTCGGGCGCGACCAGCGTGAGATGATGCGGCGTCGCCTCGCAGGATGCGACGTCCTTGTGGTCGCGCAAGAACTCGATCTCTTCCTTGGTCGAGATGTGCAGCACGTGGATGCGCTTGCCCGTCTCATGCGCGAGCTTGACCAGGCGCTGCGTCGCCATCAGCGCCGCGGTCTCGTCGCGCCAGACCGGATGCGAGCGCGGATCGCCCTCGATGCGCAGCGGCTTGCGCTCGTTGAGGCGGTATTCGTCCTCGGCGTGGAACGCGGCGCGGCGGCGGATCACCTGGAAGATGCGGCGCAGGCTCTCGTCGTCCTCCACCAGCAGCGCGCCGGTCGAGGAGCCGATGAACACTTTGACGCCCGCGCAGCCGGGCGCGCGCTCCAGCACCGGCAGGTCCTGCACGTTCTCGCGGGTGCCGCCGATGAAGAAGGCGAAGTCGCAGTGCATACGATGATGGGCGCGCTTCACCTTGTCGGTGAAGCTGGCCTCGGTCACGGTCAAGGGCGACGTGTTCGGCATCTCGAACACGGCGGTGACGCCGCCCATCACGGCGCTGCGCGAGCCGGTCTCGAGGTCTTCCTTCTGCTCCAGCCCGGGCTCGCGAAAATGCACCTGCGTGTCCATCACGCCGGGCAGGATGTGCAGGCCCTTGCAGTCGATCACCTCGGCGGCGGAGGCTTGCGACAGCGCGCCGATCTCGGCGATGCGGCCGCCCGCAATGCCGATGTCGCGCAGGCCTTCGCCGTCCTGGTTGACGACAGTGCCGCCCCTGAGGATCACATCGAAACGCTGGGTCATGGCTGAAGGCCCCTCTCATCCCCAAGCGCAGGGCTCGAGGTCTTGTCGTTTATGCGCTGCGGGCTTACGTTCCGGAGCAACATGTCGCAAGAGATTTTCTCATGAAATCAGCGTTTCTTCCCGACCGGGGCGTGGTCAAGGTCGCGGGCGAGGATGCGCGCAACTTCCTCAACGGCCTCGTCACGACCGACCTCGACAGGCTGAAGCCGGGCCTGGGGCGATTCGGCGCGCTGCTGACGCCGCAGGGCAAGATCATCGTCGATTTCCTGATCACGGAGGTGCCGGCCGGCCATGGCGGCGGGTTCCTGATCGACTGCCCCAAAGCGCTGGCCGAGGGCCTCGCGACCAAGCTGAAATTCTACAAGCTGCGCGCCAAGGTCACCGTGGAAAACCTCTCCGACGATCTCGGCGTGCTCGCCGCCTGGGACGGCGCGCTCGCGGCCCAGCCGGACCTTGCCTTCGCCGATCCGCGCCATGACGGGCTCGGCTACCGCATCCTGATCCCCGAGGATCTCAAGCAGAAGCTGTCCGACCTCATCGGCGCCGAGCTGGTCGACGCGGCCGCCTATGAGGCACATCGCATCGCGCTTGGCGTGCCGCGCGGCGGGCTCGACTTCATGTACAGCGATGCGTTCCCGCACGAGACCAATATGGACCGCCTCGCCGGCGTCGATTTCGACAAGGGTTGCTATGTCGGCCAGGAGGTCGTCTCGCGCATGCAGCATCGCGGCACCGCGCGCACCCGCAGCGTCAAGGTGCTGCTCGATGGACCCTCGCCCGAGATTGGTGCTGCCATTCTCGCCGGCGACAAGCCGGTCGGCACCATTGGCTCTTCTGCCGACGGCAAGGGCATCGCGCTGGTGCGCATCGACCGCGTCGCCGACGCGCTCGATGCCGGCCAGCCGCTCACGGCCGGCGGACTTGCCTTGACGCTCGCCGAACCTGAAGTCGTACGCATTCCAGCCAAGCAGCCCACCGCATGAGCCGCGCCCCTCGCCTGCATCCCGACGGCCTGACCCGCTGCCCCTGGCCCGGCGAAGATCCGCTCTATGTCGCCTATCACGACACCGAGTGGGGCGTGCCTGAATATGACGACCGCGCACTGTACGAGAAGCTGATCCTCGATGGCTTCCAGGCCGGCCTGTCCTGGATCACGATTTTGCGCAAGCGCGACAATTTCCGCAAGGCCTTCGACGATTTCCAGCCGGAGAAGATCGCGCGCTACAATGCCAAGAAGGTGCACGCGCTGATGAACGATGCCGGCATCGTGCGCAACCGCGCCAAGATCGACGGCGCGATCCTGAGTGCGAAGTCCTATCTGGACATCATGGAGAAGGGGCCGGGCTTCTCGAAGCTGCTGTGGGACTTCATGGACGGAAGGCCCAAGGTCAACAACTTCAAGACCACGGCGAGCGTGCCGGCCTCCACGCCGCTGTCGGTGCAGATCTCCAAGGAGCTGTCCTCGCGCGGCTTCAAGTTCGTCGGCCCGACCATCGTCTACGCCTTCATGCAGGCGACCGGCATGGTCAACGACCATCTCGTCGACTGCCATTGTCACGCAAGCTGCGGCAAGACGCAGCGCAAGCCGCGCCTCAAGGTCAAATGAGCGCGAAGAAGTCGGCACGCGGCGCGGAGTCCCGCGCCTGGCAGCGCATGCTGTCGGGCCGGCGGCTCGATCTGCTCGATCCCTCTCCGCTCGACATCGAGATCGCCGACATCGCGCATGGGCTGGCGCGCGTGGCGCGCTGGAACGGGCAGACGACAGGCGCGCACATCTTCTCGGTCGCGCAGCACACGCTGCTGGTGGAGACCGTGATGCGGCACGAAACGCCGCGCGTGGACCAGCGCGTGCGGCTCGCAGCCCTGCTGCACGACGCGCCCGAATACGTGATCGGCGACATGATCTCGCCGTTCAAGGCCGTGCTCGACGGCCACTACAAGGCGGTCGAGAAGCGCCTGCTCGGCGCCATCCACATCCGCTTCGGCCTGCCGCCGGTGCTGCCCGACGAGATCACGCTGGCCATCAAGGCCGCCGATCGCGGCGCGGCTTATCTGGAAGCGACCGAGCTTGCCGGCTTCAGCGATGCCGAGGCGAGGCGCCTGTTCGGCAAGGATCCCGGCCTGCCCGACAGCGTCCGGCGCGACTATCTCACGCCCTGGACGGCGGCGCGGGCCGAGAAGCAGTTCCTGGAGCGGTTTGGCGCGGTGTTTGCGTAGCATCATCCCTTCGTAGGGTGGGCAAAGCGAAACGTGCCCACCAAACAAGGCGAGATGAGCGCAGTTGCGAAATGGAGGGCACAGCGCGATGCGCCTTTGCCCACCCTACAGCCGCGGCTATAATCAACGAAAAGGTCCGCCATGATCCACGTCTGTTCCCTCGCCGCGCTTCCCGAAACCGTCCGCCTCACCGGGGCCAGCCACGTGCTGACCGTGATGGCCAATGTCGAGCAGGTGGCGCGGCCGGTGTCGGTGCTGCCGGCCAACCATCTCAAGGTGTCGATGGACGACATCACCGAGGAGATGGACGGCTTTGTCGCGCCGTCGGAGGCCCATATCGACCAGGTGCTGAACTTCGTGCGCCGCTGGGAACGCAGCGCGCCGCTGGTGGTGCATTGCTACGCCGGCATCAGCCGCTCCACCGCGAGCGCCTTCGCCGCGGCCTGCGCCCTCAATCCGCATCGCGACGAGATCGAGATCGCGAAGAAGATCCGCGCGGCCTCGCCGATCGCATCGCCGAACCGGCGCATCGTCGGCCTCGCCGACCGCGCGCTGGGACGCGAGGGCCGCATGCTGCGCGCGCTCGACGAGATGGGCCCGGGCGCGATGATGGTCGAGGGTCGCCCCTTCGTGATCGAGCTCGAATGACAGCAGCGAAGTCAGCCGCATGAGCGAGACGCTGCTGACGCCGATCGAGATCGGCCTGACCGCCGCGATCGTCGCGATCGAAGACCATGAACCACTGATCCTCACCGCGCGCGGCAGCGACGGCCTGGCGGGCCTGCCGTTCGGCCCGTTCGATGCGCTGAGCCATCGGACCTTCGAGATCGGCCTGCGCGCCTGGGTCGAGGAGCAGGCGGGCTTGCGGCTCGGCTATGTCGAGCAGCTCTATACGTTCGGCGATCGCGGCCGTCATGCGGAGGCCGGCGACACCGGCGCGCATATGGTGTCGATCGGATATCTCGCACTCACCCGCGCCGTCGACGGCGAACTCGCAGCAACCGGGGCGAGCTTCGAGCCGTGGTATCGCTTTCTCCCCTGGGAGGACTGGCGCGAGGAGCCGCCGGCGATCATCGCCCGCGACATCATCCCGGCGCTGACGACATGGGCGGAACAGGAGACGCCGGAGACGACGCGCGCATTGCCGCGCAGGGACCGCGTGCGGTTCTATTTCGGCCTCGATGGCGCGCCCTGGGACGAGGAGCGCGTGCTCGACCGCTACGAGCTGCTCTATGAGGCCGGGCTGATCGAGGAGGCGCGGCGCGACGGCCGACCTGCGGCATTAGCACGCAAGGCGCTTCCCGCACTCGGCACCTCCATGCGGTTCGATCATCGCCGGATCCTCGCCACCGCGATCGCGCGGCTGCGCGCAAAACTGAAGTATCGTCCTGTGGTCTTTGAACTTTTGCCCGCCGAGTTCACACTCACCGAATTGCAGCATACGGTGGAGGCGATCTCCGGCCGGCACCTGCACAAGCAGAATTTCCGCCGCCTGGTCGAAACGGAAGCCCTGGTCGAACCGACCGGCGTGATGTCGACACAGACTGGCGGACGGCCGGCGGCGCTCTACCGCTTCCGCCGCGACGTGCTCCAGGAGCGGCCCGCGCCGGGCTTGCGCATGCGCTCCCGGCGCTAGATACGACATTTGCGCGATCGGCCCCTGCCCGCCGGTTGCCTGGAGGCTTCATGTTCGACGGCCCGTTTGACGTCTTTGCGCTGATCATTGCGATCATCGCCTTCCTGATCGCGATCAAGGCCTCCAACCAGGCGGCCGAGCTGCGCCGCCGGCTGAGCTCGCTCGAAGAGATGGTTTACGCGCAACGGCGGGTGCAGCCGCCGCCGCTGATGCCCGCACCGGTGCAGGCTGAAGCGCCCGCGACAACTCCGGCCGAGCCACCGCCGCTCGCGCCCGAGGCCGAGGCGCCGCCGCCGCTCGTCACCGAAGTGGCTGCGCCGCCACCGCTCGAAGCGGGCCCCGGAGCCGATGCACCGCCTCCGCTGCCGGCGCCGGCGCTTGATATTAGAGAGCCTGGCTTCGAGGAGCGTCTCGGCACGCGCTGGGTGGTGTGGATCGGCGGCCTTGCGCTCGCGCTCGGCGGCTTCTTCATGGTGCGCTATTCGATCGAGGCCGGCCTCGTCGGCCCCGGCGTGCGCGTGTTCCTCGGCGGCCTGTTCGCAGCCGCGCTGCTCGGCGCCGGCGAATGGTCGCGGCGCAAGGAGAGCATCTCCAACATCGCGGCGCTGCCGATCGCCAATATTCCCGCGATCCTCACCGCGGCCGGCACGGCCGTGGCGTTCGCGACCATCTATGCCGCCTACGCGCTCTATGGCTTCCTCGTGCCTGCGACCGCCTTCGTGCTGCTCGGCCTCGTCGCACTCGGCACGCTTGCCGCCGCCCTGCTGCACGGGCCCGCGCTCGCCGGCCTCGGCGTGGTCGGCGCGTTCGTGACCCCGCTCCTCGTCTCCAGCGGCAAGCCGGACTATTGGGCGCTCTACATCTATCTTGCGATCGTCACCGCCGCGAGCTTCGGCCTTGCCCGCATCCGGCTGTGGCGCTGGCTTGCGGTGACCACGATCGCCTTCGCTGTGCTCTGGATCTTCCCGGGTCTGGACACCAGTGACGTGCAGGTCGCGCCGCACGCCTTCCATGCGATCGCGGGATTCGTGCTGGCTGCGCTGCTCGTCGTCTGCGGCTTCATGTTCGGGCCCAGCATCGAGGACGGCGAAATCGAGCCGGTGTCGTCGAGCTCGCTCGGCGCCTATCTGTTCGGCGCGATGCTGATCGTGCTGTCGAGCGCGCATGCGGATCTGGCGCTGATCGCCTTCACGCTTCTCGTCGGTGCGACGCTGTTCGTCGCCTGGCGCGCGCCGGCAGCGACCGGCGCGCTGGGCGCGGCCGCGGCGACCGTCTTCATCGTGTTCGCCGAGTGGGCGGTGCGCGCCAATCCCGACATGCTGGTGCTGCCCGGCGGCCCCTTGCCCGGCATCGGACCGGTCGCGACCGACAGCTCTGTGACGCTGCATCTGGTGATGGCTGCGATCTTCGCCGCCGGCTTCGGCATGGCCGGCTTTTTCGCGCAGGGCCGCTCGAACTCGGCGATCATTCCGGTGGTGTGGTCGGCGGCGGGTGTCGCCACGCCAATTGCGATCCTCGTTGCGCTTTATGCGCGCATTGCCCATCTGGATCGCTCGATCCCGTTCGCGATCCTCGCGGTGCTGCTTGCCGCCGCCTTTGGCGCCGCCACCGAAGCGCTTGCGCGCCGCGAAGATCGGCCGGGGGCTGCGACCTCCGTCGCGCTGTTCGCGACCGGCACGCTCGGCGCGCTGGCGCTGGCGCTGACCTTCGCGCTCGAGAAGGGCTGGCTCACGATTGCACTGGCGCTGATGTCGCTCGGCACCGCCTGGATCTCGCTGCAGCGCCCGATCCCGGTCCTGCGCCGGCTCGCGGCCATTTTCGCCGCGATCGTCACCGCGCGCATCGTCTATGATCCGCGCATCGTCGGCGATGCCGTCGGCACGACGCCGATCTTCAATTGGCTGCTATGGGGCTACGGCCTGCCGGCGGCCTCGTTCTGGGGCGCGAGCATCTTCCTGCGCCGCCGCGCTGACGACGCGCCGCTGCGCGTGGTGGAAGCCGCCGCGATCCTGTTCACCGCGCTGCTCGCCTTCATGGAGATCCGGCACTTTGCGACTGGAGGCCAGATGACGTCTGCGCCGTCGCTGCTCGAATGCGCGCTGCAAGTCTGCGTCGCGTTCGCCATGGCGATCGGGCTGGAACGGCTGAGGCTGCGCAGCCGCAGTATCGTGCACAATGTCGGCGCGGTGGTGCTCACGGCCATCGGCGGGCTCATCAGCGTGTTCGGCCTACTGATCCTGGAGAACCCGCTGCTGTGGCATATCGACGTCGGCGGCGCCGTGTTCAACCTGCTGCTGCTCGGCTACGCGCTGCCGGCGGTGCTGATGCTGCTGCTGTCCTATGCGGTGGTCGGCGAGCGTGGCAAGGCCTATGCCAACACCATCGCTGGCGGCGCGCTCGTGTTCGCGCTCGCCTATGTCACGCTGGAGATCCGCCGCTTCTATCACGGCCCGATCCTGTCCAGCGGCGAGACGACGGGGGCAGAGCAATACACCTACTCGATCGGCTGGCTCGCCTTCGGCGTGGTGCTGCTCGGCGTCGGCATCCTCGTCAACTCGGAGCGCGCGCGGCTTGCATCCGCCGCCGTCATCGCGCTGACGATCCTGAAGGCCTTCGTGATCGACATGTCGACGCTGACAGGCGTTTACCGCGCGCTGTCGTTCATGTGCCTCGGCGTCGTGCTGGTCGCGATCGGATGGCTCTACCAGCGCATCCTGTTCCGGCGGCAGGCTCCGCCGCCGGCTCCACAGACGGGAAGTTGAAGATCAGGCCGCGCGGACCGAATCCAGGAACTGCGCGACCTCGACCTTGAGGCGCGTGCTGTCGGTCGCCAGCGATTTCGCCGCCGACAGCACTTCGGTCGAGGCCTCGCCGGTCTCGATCGCACCGCGCTGCACGTCGGTGATGTTCGCCGAGACCTCCTGCGTGCCGACCGAGGCCTGCTGGACGTTGCGCGAGATCTCCTGCGTGGCGGCGCCCTGCTCCTCGACCGCCGCGGCGATCGCCGCGGACACTTCGGACAGCCGCTCGATGGTGCCGCCGATCTCCTGGATGGCGCTGACGGATTCCTGCGTTGCCGCCTGGATCCCCGAAACCTGGGCCCCGATCTCGCCGGTCGCCTTCGCGGTCTGCTCGGCCAATGCCTTGACCTCGGAGGCGACGACCGCAAAGCCGCGGCCGGCCTCGCCGGCGCGCGCCGCCTCGATGGTCGCGTTCAGCGCCAGCAAATTGGTCTGGCCTGCGATCGTGTTGATGAGCTCGACGACGTCGCCGATGCGGGAGGCGGCCTGCGACAGCGCGTTGACGCGCTCGTTGGTCCGCGCCGCCTGCTCGACGGCCTCCGCCGCCATCCGCGCCGAATCCTGCACGCGGCGGCTGATCTCGGTGATCGAGGACGACAGCTCCTCCGAGGCGGAGGCCACGGCCTGGACGTTGGTGGAGGCTTCCTCAGAGGCTGCCGCCACGACGGTCGCGAGCTCCTGCCCACGCCGCGCGGTGCTGGTCAACGTCGACGCCGACGCCTCGAGCTCGGTCGAGGCCGAGGAGACGGTGCCGACGACTTCGCCGATCATGGCTTCGAACTTGCGGGTAATGGCATCGACACGGCGGCCGCGCTCGATCTTGGCTTCGGCGTCGGCGGCGGCGGCCTCGTCGGCAGCCTTCTTGGCGATCAGCGCTTCCTTGAATATCTGGAGCGCATCCGCCATCGAGCCGATCTCGGTCTTCTCGCCGCGATGCGGCACCTCGGCCGAAAGGTCGCCCTCGCCGAGCGACTGCATCGGACGGATGATCGAGGCAATACCACGCGAAACGTCGCGCACGAGATAATAGGCGGCGGCGATCGCAATCACGACCGAGAACATGATGATGCCGACCAGCACGCGGAAGATCATGGCGTAGCTGTCGGCCGCCTGCTTGGTCTCCAGCTCGGCACCCCGGTTGTTGAGCTCGATGCCCTTCTGGAGCAACGGATCGGCCGCCTGGGCCATCTTGGCGACCTTGGTCTGCAACAGCTCGTTGGCCTCGGTCGGGAAACGACCGACGCTCTTGCGCGACAGCGCCATCACGTCCTGCACGCCGTTCAGATACTCGGCCCACGCCTTGGTCCATTGCCCGTAGAGCGAGCGCTCCTCGGCGGTCGTGATCAGCGGCTCGTAGACCTTGCGCGTCTGGTCGATGCGCCCCTGCAGCGAGGCGAGGCGCTTCTCGGCCGCATCCTTGCCTTCCGCGCTGTCCTGCATCAGATGCAGACGGAGCGCGACGCGCAGCTCATTGATGTCGGCGCGAAGCGAACCGAGCGCGCGCACGCTCGGCAGCCAGCTCTCCGCGATCTCGACCGTATGCGCATTGATGTTCTGCATGGTGCCGATCGCGGTCACGCCGACGCCGGCGAGTGACAGCACGAGGACCGACAACACGGCCAGAAGCTTGAAGACGATCGACAACTTCGACATCACGACAAATCCCGATGATACCCGGCAACGCGTGAATCACCTGCGCCGCAATCGTCGCGACGGACGACAGGGCGGAAGTCAATTCATCGATGCTGGCTGGTTCTTATCCCATGAGATTGCGCCTAATAGTCGCAAACAGGCGTTAACAGGAACCTACGTAAAATTACGGGACCGCCCGCGTCGTCGTTATTTTCCCTGCAACCATCTGTTGCGGCAGCACTGATATCTCGTGTTGCGATGCGGTCGACGCAGCGCAACCCCGAACCGAACGCCGTCACGCCGCCCGCACCGACTCCAGGAAGCGCGCGACCTCGCTCTTCAGCCGGTTGCTCTCCTGAGACAGCGAATGCGCGGCCGAATGCACCTGCGCCGAGGCGGCTCCGGTCTCGCCGGCACCGCGCTGGACGTCGGCGATATTCGCCGAGACTTCGGAGGTGCCGTGCGCGGCATGCTGGATGTTGCGGGAGATCTCCTGCGTCGCGGCGCCCTGCTCCTCCACCGCGGCCGCGATGGTCGACGAGATCTCCGACATCCGCGCGATGGTGTCGCCGATCTCCTTGATCGCGCCGACGGAGTCGTCCGTCGCGGCCTGGATCGCACCGATGTGCTGGCCGATCTCGCCCGTGGCCTTCGCGGTCTGCTCGGCGAGCGCCTTCACTTCGGTTGCGACCACCGCAAAGCCCTTGCCGGCCTCGCCCGCCCGCGCCGCCTCGATCGTCGCGTTGAGCGCCAGCAGGTTGGTCTGGGCGGCGATGGTGATCAGCTCCACCACGTCGCCGATCCGGGAGGCCGCCTTGGTCAATTCGGCGACGCGCGCATTGGTGCGCTGGGCCTGCCCGACCGCGACGTCGGCGACGCGCGCCGATTCCTGCACCTGGCGGCTGATCTCGGAGATCGAGGAGGTCATCTCCTCGCTCGCGGATGACACCGACTGCACGTTGGCGGACGCCTCTTCCGAGGCCGCCGCCACGGCGGTGGCAAGCCCGTTGCCGCGCTCGGCGGCCTGCGTCAGCGTGTTGGAAGACGCCTCGAGCTCGGTTGCCGCCGACGACACGATCTCGATGATCTCGCCGACCGCGCCTTCGAACCTGTCGGCGAGCCGCTGCATGTCGGCCTTGCGCTGTTCGCGCCCGCGCGCGTCCGCTTCCGCCTGTTCGGCGCGCAGCCGCTCGGCTTCCGCCATGTTGGTCCTGAACACCTCGACCGCACCGGCCATCTCGCCGATCTCGTCCCTGCGGCCGACGCCGGGAACGGAAATCGAGAGCTCGCCGCGCGCAAGCCGGGTCATCGCACCGATCATCGCACCGAGTGCCTTCGAGATCGAGCGTCCCAGCAAAAAGCCGACGGCGGCAAGCACGATGACGGTGACGCCGAAGGCGACGACCATCCAAAGACGCACGGCCTCGCGCGTGGCAGCTTCGGCGGCGTCCGCCCGCCTGGACATCGCATCGACCGCGGTCCGCACCTCCGCCATGACAGGCTCGACCTCGCGGAAGGTCTTCATCATGCTGGCGTCAAGGGCCGCGCTCTGCTGCGCGGTCTCGGCCCAGGCCGTGAACTCGGACTGGTATTTCTGGAGCTTGGCCATGATGTCGTTCATCGCCGCCGTCGGAATTGCGACGACCTCTATCGCCTTGGAGAATTCAACCGCGGCCTTCTTCACCTCGGCGATGTACTTGGGGTCGCGCCGTAGCATGAAGTCCTTCTCGTGCCGGCGCATCATCAGCATCCAGGTCGTCGTCCTGGGATCGTCGATCTCCTTCAGCTTGGCCTCGATGTCGTGCACCGCGGCGCGGAGCGAACCGGACAGGCCGACCGTCTCGTTCAGACCGAGCCTGGTCTCGGCGGCCACCAATGCGCCGAAGTCCGACGCGTATCGCTTGAAGCCGTCCTGGGCCTGCTTCATCTTGTCGGACAGCACGCTCATGCCGCCCGCCGCCATCAGCCGCTGCACCTCATCGAAATCGCGGTTGATCGGCCCGATCAGCTCGGCATGCGCCTTGGCGTAGCTCTCGGCCCGGCGCTGCAAGAAGTTCTTCTCGTTGCGGCGTGCCTCCAGCATCTCGATCGAGAGCTGCTTGTCGAGATCGGCGATCGCGCGGGCACGATTGGCAATGTCGCGCGATGCGTCCTGGGAAAGGCTGCCGATCTCGTAGATCGCGCCGAAGGCGACGAGACCTAACAGTCCGAACAGTCCGATCGCCATGACCTTGTGGGTGAGGCGAATGGAGAGGCCACTCATGGAATGTGCTCCAAGACGATTGATACGCAATGCAGGGAGGGTGGCTGGGCGCGCGGAATATTGCGGAGATGATGCCTGCATCGCTTTTCCGGAAGGTTAACCGTGCAGCTCTTCTGATCGCGCATCCAGCCGCGAACGCATGCGAACACCGTGCACCTTCGCGCGACGGTTGCAGCCGTCGGGTGACCAGTGAGGACGGCCGCCCTCAGGCGGCGCGCACCGTCTCCAGGAATCTGCCGACCTCGAGCTTGAGGCGATTGCTGTCGCCGGACAGCATCTGCGCGGCGGACAGCACCTGCGAGGAGGCCGATCCGGTCTCGCTCGCGCCACGCTGCACGTCCGTAATATTGGACGAGACCTGATGTGTGCCTTGCGCGGCCTGCTGCACATTGCGGGAGATCTCCTGCGTCGCCGCGCCCTGCTCCTCCACGGCCGCTGCGATGGTCGAGGAAATCTCCGACAGCTTCTCGATGGTGTCGCTGATGTCCCTGATCGCGCCGACCGAATGCTCGGTCGCGGTCTGGATACTGGCGATCTGCTGGCCAATCTCGCCCGTCGCCTTCGCGGTCTGCTCGGCGAGCGCCTTGACCTCGGAGGCAACGACAGCGAAGCCGCGGCCGGCTTCACCGGCGCGCGCCGCCTCGATCGTGGCATTGAGTGCCAGGAGGTTGGTCTGGCCCGCGATGGTGTTGATCAGCTCGACGACGTCACCGATCCGCGTCGCCGCCTTGGACAGCTCGCTGACGCGCTCGGTCGTGGTGCGGGCCTGGCCGACGGCCTCGCTCGCCACGCGCGCGGATTCCTGCACCTGCCGGCTGATCTCGGTGATCGAGGACGACAGTTCCTCCGTCGCGGACGCCACCGACTGCACGTTGGTGGAAGCTTCCTCCGAGGCTGCTGCAACCACGGTGGTGAGCTGCTGCGTGCGTTCGGCGGTCGAGGTCAGCGTCGTCGCGGATGCCTCGAGCTCGGTCGAGGCCGACGACACCGTGCCGACGATCTCACCGACGGCGCCTTCAAAGCTGTCGGCGAGCCTGCGCATCTCGGCCTTGCGCTGCTCGGCCGCGATCTGATCCTGCCGCATCTTGGCCTCCGCTTCCTCGCGCGCCTTCTGCTCGGATACGATCTTGAATTTCTCGACGGCACCGGCGACCTCGCCAACCTCGTCCTTGCGGCCGAGGCCTGGCAGCACCACGGAAAAGTCGCCGCCGGCGAGCTTCTCCATCGCGGCCGTGAGTGCGCGCATCGGCCGCGCAATGCTGAAGACGGAGAAGATGCAGGCACCGATCAGAACCAGCGCGACCAGCACGCCGGTGACGAGCGACGTCCGCGCAACCGACGCGGCTTCGGCCTCTGCCTCGGTGCGCGTCTCGACGCTCCTCTGCTTGGCGAAGTCGGTGATCTGATTGGCCAGCTCGGAGATCTCTTCGTTGATCGGCGCCAGCGTCCCCTTGCGGATGCGATCGACCTCGGCAACGAGCTTTGCGAGTTGCGCCGCCGCTTCGCCGTCCTTCTTCCCATCGAGCGCGAGCTCCTGCTTGCGGATGGCTTCGATCTGCAGCTCACCCTTGCCGAATTCGCCGATCAGCACGGTCAGGCGATCGATCCGCTTGCGATTTTCCGCTGAGCGCGAGAGCTTGGCCATTTCGCCGGAGTATTTCAGGGCCGCCGTCTGCCGGTCGTTGAAATAGGTGACCGCCTTCTGCATCTCCGCGGGCGAGGACGAGGTCAGGATGTCGCGAATGCCGATTTGCATCCCTCGCACCGAGGCCTTCGCTTCCGCGGCGTTTTGCGCGATCGTCTGCTGTCCCGATACTCCGTTGCCGAGCCTCTGAACCTCGGTGCTGCCGCTCATCTGGAGGAAGATCATCAGCGCGACGAGCCCGATTGTCAGCGCGGAGGTGATGGCGAGCTTGGTGCCGATTCGCAGATTCTGAATGACCATCATCGAACTTTTCCCCGGGATACGCATTGCCGCGACGAAGCGCGTGAACATCCCGGGAAGGCTAACCGGCAGGTTACTCATTAACGTTAAGCGGGACCCTCGCGTCTTAGGTAGAAGTACGGAAAACGCGGCTTAAATCTGTGGACTTCCACACGTTTCACGCGCAGCGAAATGAAGCTTCTCGGATTTGCATGCTTCGCGTTCGTTAACGCCCGCGCCGTCATTCGCGGCGGTGTCAGTTCACCGTCTCCCCGACGAGGCTGATGCGAAACACCGGCTTCTTGTTCTCGTCGAGCAGCTCCATGCACCACTCGGCATTCGGCTTCAGGGTGCGCGAGATGCCGCCGAGCAGATTGGCGCAGACCTCGGTCATCTCGGTCCACGCGGCCGCGCGATCCTCGAACTCATACGGCTGATCGGCGGCGCCGGAATAGCGACCGGTACTGATGCGGAAGAAGTACAGCGACATCGTTGAACCCTTTTATCGGGCCGCGCCCCCCGGCCGTACGCAAACTGGGACGCGAACAGCTACCAACGCATGAAAGCCGCCGTCCGTATGACTACGGCGCGGCGGCTTCGTGTTCGATGGACGTCTTCAACGAGAATGTGCGCGGACGGTCCCGCGCAGCCGCTCACTGGGTCGAGCGGCGCAGCTCCAGCGGGCCTTCGTTCTTCGCGGGCTCCGGTTTGCTTTCCGATTTCACCGGCTCGAGCCGGCTGCTCTCGACACGCGGGGTCTCGACGCGCGCGGCGACCTCGGTGTTCGGCGTAGCGACCGACCCCGTGTGCTCCGAAGAGCGCAGCGAGCGCGGCCGCGCGACGGCGCGCGCCATCAGCATCTGGTTGCCGCCCTGGTGGTGGAAGTCGCAATAGGCGAAGCCCATGCCCGACACCGAGCCGCGGAAGCTGCGATCGTCGGTCTTTTCCAGGTTGAAACAGGGCTCGAACGGAATGCCCTTGATCGAGGCGCAGACGTTCTGGCCACGGATCTGGAGCGTGTTGCCGGGCAGGCGGAGATGGCGGACCGGGCCCGCGCCCGAGAACTGCACGGCGCCGGCGGCGCCGAGGTCATCCAGGATTCGGCCCGCGCCGCGGGTGCCGTCGAAACAGGTGAAGGCGAACACCTTGCCGGCGACGAAGCGACGTGCCTCGTCGGCGTTCATGCCTCCAGCAATGGCCGGCGCAATCGTCGCCGCAGCCGTGACAGCCCCCAACACAATACGCGCAAGCATGCTCAACTCCGAACCGACCCCCGCAGCGGGCGATGCCTTATCTCTTTACCCGCTGCTTACCATACTAACCATGGCGACATTGAAGCAGCTTGGTTGGTAAAGTCTGAACGCCGTTAGACAATTTTTACCACGATCCGGCCGCGGACCTGGCCGGACAGGATTTTCGCGCCCCATTCGGAAACCTCGGCGAGCGGAATTTCGTGAGTAATTTCAGATAGTTTAGACCGGTCCAGATCGGACGCCAGACGCTGCCATGCGGCCTTCCTGGGCTCGATCGGGCACATCACGGAATCGATGCCGAGAAGGCACACTCCGCGCAAAATGAAAGGTGCGACAGAAGACGGCAGGTCCATGCCGGCGGCAAGGCCGCACGCCGCGATCGCGCCGCCGTACTTCGTCATCGACAGGAGGTTGGCCAGCGTGGTCGAGCCGACGCTGTCGACACCACCCGCCCAGCGTTCCTTGGCGAGGGGCTTGGCCGGCGCCGACAATTCGTTGCGGTCGATGATCTCGGCGGCGCCGAGGTGCTTCAGGTAATCGGCTTCCGAGGTGCGGCCGGTCGAGGCGATAACGTGATAGCCGAGCTTGGACAGCACGGCGGTCGCGACCGAGCCGACGCCGCCGGCCGCGCCCGTCACCACCACGGGGCCGCTCTTCGGCGACAGGCCGTGCTTCTCCAGCGCCAGCACCGAGAGCATTGCGGTGAAGCCGGCAGTGCCGATCGCCATGGCGTCGCGCGCCGACAGGCCCTGCGGCAGGGCGACCAGCCAGTCGCCCTTCACCCGCGCTTTCTCGGCATAAGCGCCGAGATGGGTCTCACCCATGCCCCAGCCGGTGCAGACGACCTTGTCGCCGGCCTTCCACTGCGGATGCGAGGACTGCTCGACCGTGCCGGCGAAGTCGATGCCGGCGATCATCGGGAAGCGGCGCACCACCGGCGCCTTGCCGGTGAGCGCAAGGCCGTCCTTGTAGTTCAGCGTCGACCACTCGACGCGGACGGTGACGTCGCCCTCCATCAACTCGGCTTCGTCGAACTGCGCAAGCTGCGCGGTGGTACCCTTGTCAGCCTTGTCGATCCGGATCGCCTTGAACGTTGCCACAGCTGAACTCCCTGACTTGTTTGACCGGGATGTTTAGCCGATCAGGCCGGCTGCGCAACCGCCCTCGCGACGGGTTTCTCCACGATCGGAAGATTGATCAGCGCCGAGAGCACGCCGAACAGGATCGAGAGCCACCAGATCGGCGTGTAGGAACCGAACCGCTCGAACACGATGCCGCCGAGCCAGACGCCGAGGAAGCCGCCGACCTGATGGCTGACGAAGGCGAAGCCATAGAGCGTCGCGAGCCAGCGCGTGCCGAACATCAGCGCGACCAGCGCCGAGGTCGGCGGCACCGTCGACAGCCAGGTCAGGCCGGAGATCGCACCGAACGCGATCGCCGAGAACGGCGTGATCGGGAACGAGATGAAGGCCAGCGTCGCAAGCGCGCGGGTGAAATAGATGGTCGAGAGGATGTAGCGCTTGGGCAGCGAGTTCTGGAGATAACCGACGCTGAGCGATCCCATGATGTTGAACAGGCCGATCGCCGCGATCACCCAGCCGCCGGTTTGCGCCGAGATGCCGCGATCGACCAGGAACGCCGGCAGATGCACCGTGATGAAAGCAAGCTGGAAGCCGCAGGTGAAGAAGCCGAGCACCAGCAGCACATAGGAGCGGTGGCCAAAGGCTTCCGCGAGCGCCTTCATGAAGGTCTGCTCATCCGCGGGCGCCGCGTTCGCCGTGTTTGCGACCGGCGGCGTCGAGAGCGCCAGCGACAGCGGAATGATCAGCAGCATTAGGAAGCCGAACACGGTGAGCGCCTGCTGCCAGCCGAAATTGTCGATCAGCGCGACGCCGATCGGCGCGAACAGAAATTGTCCGAACGAGCCCGCCGCCGTGCCGGCGCCGAGCGCAAGCCCGCGCTTCTCGGCCGGCAACAGCTTGCTGAACGCCGACAGCACCAGGTTGAACGAGCAGCCGGCAAGACCAAAGCCGACCATCACGCCCGCGCCGAGGTTCAGCGACAGCGGCGTCGAGGAGTAGCGCATCAGGAGCAGGCCGCCGGCATAGAGCAGCGCGCCGACGCACATCACCCGGAACAGGCCGAAGCGATCGGCGACCGCGCCGGCGAACGGCTGGCCCAATCCCCACAACAGGTTTTGCACGGCGATGGCGAGGCCGAACACGTCGCGACCCCAGGCGAACTCATGGCTCATCGGCTGCACGAAGAAGCCGAGCGCCGAGCGCGGGCCGAAGCCGAGCATGCCGATGGCGCAGCCGCAGAGGATGATGATTGCCGGCGTGCGCCAGGTGGAGGAACGCGAGACCGGACCGAGTTCGCCCGCTTGTGTCGACATGGTGTTCCTCATCTTGTCGTTGGCGGATCCGAAATAGGCAGCCACAGGTCAGCTCGTTTAATGCAAATGCATGAACATCCCAAGCCAAAAATGATTGCGTTCTATGAAGGGCTTTCGCGGGAGCATTGCGTTTCAACCAGACCTGGTCCGGCACAGCGGAGCGCGACTTGACGGGAATGTGTGCGAGGAGACCTAGCAACTTCCGGCCGAGCGTGATATCTTTGATTTACTCAGATTGAGCATATTAGGAGATGACGACGTGCGAGCCGGCCTCTCGGCCGGATTTCTCGGGCCCTGAATATACTCACATTGAGCATAATAACACGAGCGGGAGGCTTTGATGCCGATCACTGGACTTTACGGCCCCGACGACTTTGCCAACCGGCCGCAGGGCCAAGCCACGAACCAGATCACGCCCTTCCCACGCGCCGCGCCGGCGCGAACGGGATCGATACTGCCGATGCCCTCGCTGGAATGGACTGACGAGGTCGAGCGCGCCACCGCGCCGCTCTATGAGCGCGTGAAGCACGTGATCCCGCCGATCGAGTGGCCGCTGATGGCGCCGACCATCAAGGCGATCAACGAGCTGAAGCAGGCGCGAGGCGCAGTGATCCTCGCGCACAATTACCAGGCCCCGGAGATCTTCCACTGCGTTGCCGACATCGGCGGCGACTCGCTCCAGCTCGCCGTCGAAGCCACCAAGGTGAAGGCCGGCATCATCGTCCAGTGCGGCGTGCACTTCATGGCGGAGACCTCGAAACTGCTCAACCCGGACAAGACGGTGCTGATTCCGGATTCGCGTGCCGGCTGCTCGCTTGCCGCCAGCGTCACCGGCGCCGACGTTCGTCTGCTCCGCGAGAAATTTCCCGGCGTTCCTGTCGTCGCCTATGTCAACACCTCGGCGGAGGTGAAAGCCGAGGTGGACATCTGCTGCACCTCGTCGAACGCGGTGCAGGTGGTCGAGAGCCTGAATGCGCCAAGCGTGATCTTCCTTCCCGACCGCTATCTCGCGACCTACGTGGCCTCGAAGACCGACGTGAAGATCATCGCCTGGAAGGGCGCCTGCGAGGTGCACGAGCGCTTCACCGGCGGGGAGCTCCGCGAGCTGCGCGAGGCCGATCCCTCCGTGCAGATCATCGCCCATCCCGAATGCCCGCCTGACGTGCTGGCGGAGGCCGACTTCACCGGCTCGACCGCGCACATGATCAACTGGGTCCGCGCAAAGCGGCCGCGGCGGCTCGTGATGATCACCGAGTGCTCGATGGCCGACAATGTGCGTGCCGAACTGCCTGACGTGGAGATGCTCCGCCCCTGCAATCTCTGCCCGCACATGAAGCGCATCACGCTCGCCAACATCCTGGAGAGCCTGCTGACGCTGCGCGAGGAGGTGACGATCGATCCCGCGCTTGCAGAGCGCGCGCGACGCTCGGTCGAGCGGATGATCAATCTGAAGAATTGAGCATCAAACAGCAGCAACACCCACAGTGTCGTCCCGGCGAAGGCCGGGACCCATATCCACAGGAAGGTGTGGTTGCAGAGAACGACGTCAAGCAGCTTCGCCAAACAACTACTGCTGCGGAGTATGGGTCCCGGCCTTCGCCGGGACGACGGTTGAGAGCTTGGAGAAAGCCATGACAACAAACAACATCCACAACCTCACTCGCAGCACCGACGATGTCGTCATCGTCGGCGGCGGCCTTGCCGGACTGTTCTGCGCGCTAAAACTCGCGCCGCGGCCGGTGACGCTGATCTCGGCGGCACCGCTCGGACAGGGCGCCTCATCGGCATGGGCGCAAGGCGGCATCGCCGCGGCGGTGGCCGAGGGCGATACTCCGGAAGCACATGCCGCAGATACGGTTGCCGTCGGCGGCGGCCTCGTCGACGAGGCGGTCGCGCTCGGGATCGCCCGCGAGGCCGCGCCGCGCATCCATGACCTGCTCGCCTATGGCGTGCCGTTCGATCGCGACCTCGAAGGCAGGCTCGCGGTGGGGCGGGAAGCTGCGCATTCGGCGCGCCGCATCGTGCATGTGCGCGGCGACGGCGCGGGCGCAGCGATCATCGCGGCGCTGGGCGAGGCTGTACGCCGAACGCCGTCGATCCGGCTGATCGAGGGTTTCGTCGCCGAAGCGCTGTTGACGGAAGACGGCGCCGTCTCCGGCCTTCAGTTGCGCGAGGCCGGCAATCCTGCCGCCCCGCCGGTCCTGCTCGCCTCACGCGCGGTGGTGCTCGCGACCGGCGGCCTCGGCCATCTCTATGCAGTCACCACCAATCCGATTGAAGCAAGCGGATCGGGCCTTGCGATCGCCGCGCGCGCCGGCGCCCTGATCGCCGATCCTGAATTCGTGCAGTTCCACCCCACCGCCATCATGGTCGGCCGCGATCCGGCACCGCTGGCGACGGAGGCGCTGCGCGGCGAAGGGGCGACGCTGATCAACGCCGATGGCGAGCGTTTCATGCTGGCGCGTCATCCGCTCGCCGAGCTCGCGCCGCGCGACATCGTGGCCCGCGGCGTGTTCGCCGAGATCGCTGCCGGGCGCGGCGCATTCCTCGACGCACGGCAGGCGCTGGGCGCACGCTTCGCCGACAAATTCCCGACCGTGCATGCGAGCTGCATCGCCGCCGGCATCGATCCCGCCACGCAGGCCATCCCGATCGCGCCCGCCGCGCACTACCACATGGGCGGCATCGCGGTGGACGGGCGCGGCCGCAGCTCGATCGACGGGCTATGGGCCGGCGGCGAAGTGTCCTCCACCGGTGCGCATGGCGCGAACCGCCTCGCCTCGAATTCGCTGCTGGAGGCCGTGGTCTACGCCGCACGCATCGCCGACGACATCGCCGGCCGAGCCATCCCCTCGGCTGCCCGCCTTCCCGACGCATTGGTGGCGCCGCGCGGCGGCACACCGGATGCCGCGGCCGTGAAGCGGCTGCGCGCGACGATGAGCGCGCATGTCGGCGTGATCCGTCACGGTGACGGGCTTGCGGAGGCCGTGCGCAGCTTCGCTGCGCTCGAAGGTGACGCAACGAGCATCGCCGTCCGCAACATGGCGACAACAGCCCTGCTCGTCGCCGCTGCGGCCTGGACGCGGTGCGAGAGCCGCGGCGCGCATTTCCGCTCCGATCATCCGGCTGATCTCCCCGCGCAGGCGAAGAGAACGATGACCACCCTCGCAGCAGCGCGCGAGGTCGCAGAAAACCTCACCGAACGCCCAATGCCGCGCATCGCGCAACCCATGATCGCCTGACGGAGTCCTCTATGATCACCCCGACATCCCTGCTCTATCCCGACGCCTTCCTCTCGCCGCTCGCGATCGACGAGGCCGTGCACCGCGCGCTCGACGAAGATCTCGGCCGCGCCGGCGACATCACCTCGCTCGCGACGATCCCGGAGGCGACAACAGCAAAGGCGATCCTGGTCGCGCGCCAGTCCGGCGTGATCGCCGGCCTGCCGCTGGCGCTGGCGACGCTGCAAAAGCTGTCGCCGGACATCGAGGTGCGCGCGCATGTCCGCGACGCCGCGCGCGTGGCGCGCGGGCAGCTCGTGCTGACGATCTCGGGTCCCGCGCGCGCCATTCTCACCGCGGAGCGGACCGCGCTGAACTTCGTCGGTCGGCTGTCGGGCGTCGCGACGCTGACGGCGGACTATGTCGCGCGCACCGAAGGCACCAGGATGCGGATCTGCTGCACGCGAAAAACCACACCGGGCTTGCGCGCACTGGAGAAATACGCGGTGCGCTGCGGCGGCGGCTTCAACCACCGCTTCGGCCTCGACGACGCGATCCTGATCAAGGACAACCACATCGCGGTCGCCGGCGGCATCCGCCCCGTGCTGGAGCGCGCACGCGCCCACGCCGGCCATCTCATCAAGATCGAGATCGAGGTGGATACGCTGGCGCAACTGCGCGAGGTGCTGGACACGGGGATGGCTGACGCCGTACTGCTCGATAACATGGACCTTGCGACGCTGCGTGAGGCGGTGCGGATGAGCGAGGGACGGCTCAAGCTGGAAGCATCCGGCGGCGTCACGTTGGACTCGATCGCCGCAATCGCAGCGACCGGCGTCGACTACGCCTCGTCCGGCGCGCTGACGCATTCGGCGCCGAATTTCGATTGTGCACTGGATATCGAGGCGTGATTTCTTTGCCTCTCCCCGCTTGCGGGGAGAGGCCGGAATTCCCGCTGAAAGCGCGGATTCCGGGTGAGGGGGAGTCTCCGCGAGTCTAACTCTCACCGTCCCCGTGGAGAGTCCCCCTCACCCCAACCCTCTCCCCGCAAGCGGGGCGAGGGAGCACGGCTGCGCTTGCGGCGACAGCCGTAAGCTATCTCAGCGCCGCTCGCTCACACCCATCTCGGCGGAGCTCTTGGCTTCCTGCGTGAGTTCGGCGGAGAGTGCGGCGGTCTGGGCCGGAGAGCCCCAGCTCGGTTCCTCGCTGCCGTCGCCCCAGGCGCGCGGGCGATAGAAGGTGTGCACGCCGGTCTTGTACATCTTCTTCATCTCGGCGACCCAGGACGGGCGCACCCAATAGGCGTGGTAATGCGTGGACTTGCCGACCTCGGGTAGCCAGATCTGGCCGTCGAGCATCGCTTTCGCGATCTTCTTGGCGCGCTCCCACATCTCGGGCTCGCGGATCACGTCGGGATTGTTGTCGCAGGCAAAGGTGAACTGGCAGGCGAAATGGCGGTGCTTGTTCTGATAGACTGCTCCGCACACCGTGTCGGGATATTTGCCGGAGAACACGCGGTTCATCACGACCTGCGCGACCGCCATCTGGCCGCGCACGGCCTCGCCGCGGGACTCGAAGTAGACCGCTTCCGCGAGGCACTTCTCGGATTTCGCGCGCGACTTGTCGTCGAGTGCGAGCCGCTCCGCCGGCGACCTGGCGCGCTGGTTGTCGGCATTGACCTCGCCCTTCGGCGCGACGCTCTCGCCGCTCTCGATGTCCTTGGCGATCTGTTCCGACGGCGGCGTCAGCGAGGCCGTCACCTTCATGTCGGGGTCGGGCATCACGATCAGCGGCTCGGCGCCGGGCTGCCAGCTCTCGATGCTCTCGAGATTGCCGCCGAGCGAGGAACTGCCGAAGAACAGGTTCGCGGTCTTGACGCTGAAGGGATCGCGCGCAGGCGCGGCGGGCGCTGTGGCCCGCTTCAGCGCCTCCAGCGGCTGAACCGCGAACGAGCGCGCAAGGTCGCTGGCCTTCGGCGGATTGGCATATTGCGGCAAAGGCGGCGCGCGAAGCGCTTCCTGGAGCTCGGGGTCGAGCGCGGCTGCGGACTCCGGCGACATCGCTTGCGGCAACGCGGCGGTCTTGGCGCCGAACACCGAGCTGTTCGACGTCGCGGGATCTTCCTGCGCGGGGGCTGCGGTCGGTGCGGCAGCGTCGGGAGACGTCGTCGGTGGTACGATAGCGAGGCGATCACCCTTCATGGAGCGATCGACCTTGGGAAAGTCGGCGGCCTGGTAGCGCGGCGGCGCTTGAAGCGCCGGATTGCGGCTGATCGCGCCGGTGACGTCACGGCCATCGAGGCTGGCGAGGCGAACCATCGCGCTCTGCGGAACCGAGGTGCCGATGGGGCGGGAAAAACTGTAGGTGGCGAGCTGGATCGAGGACGCCGCGGAATACACCTGCTTCTGCCAACGCTCGGCGACGCCGGGCTGACGCGCCAGCAGCGAGGCAATATCCTGATAGCCGGTCTCTCTCGGCATCAATGCGAAGATGCAGAGACCGATGCCGAAGGACGCGAACCGCGCGCCCTTCGGATGGTTACGCAACACTGACATCGATACGCTCACGCTACGCTAACGCCAGACAAATCGAACCGCAGTACATCCGTGCAATTCGATCTTTTTCGTAAGTATCCAATTTAGGTTGCCGGGGCGTTAATCGGCGTTGCGCGCGCGGCACACTCAAGCGATTGCAGGTGTTTTCACGGGGCAATGATGCGCCTTGGTAAATGCCGCCTCACGCGAAGCGGTAAACATCTGGTCAACGCGAATGGTGAAGGAACTCTTGCGCGCACGTATCATTACGGGACGCGCGACGAGTTCCCGGCGTTGGCGTTTGCACACAGCGCTTCCACACCACAGCAGTCATGCCCCGCGGGCGATGACACCGAGAGTGTGGCGGCATGCGCGTTCAACAGTCTCGTCATTGCGAGCGGAGCGAAGCAATCCAGACTGCCGCCGCGGAGGGATTCTGGATTGCTTCGCTGCGCTCGCAATGACGGCGTGGCAAGAGTGCCGCTCAAAATGAAAGAGGCGGGGTTGGGCCCCGCCTCTTCGCATTCAACATTTCAAATCGCCTTACGCCTGGCTCGCGACCGCCTTGCCGAGTGCGGCTTGCGCCGCGGCGAGGCGGGCGATCGGCACGCGGTAGGGCGAGCAGGAGACGTAGTCGAGGCCGATATTGTGGCAGAAGGCGACGGAAGCGGGATCGCCGCCATGCTCGCCGCAGATGCCGACCTTGAGCTTCGGGCGGGTCTTGCGGCCGCGCGCGACGCCGATCTTGACCAGTTCGCCGACGCCCTCCTGATCGAGCGCGACGAAGGGATCGATCGGAAGGATGCCCTTTGACACGTAGGTGCCGAGGAAGCTCGCGGCATCGTCGCGGCTGATGCCGTAGGTGGTCTGCGTCAGATCGTTGGTGCCGAACGAGAAGAACTCGGCGCTCTCCGCGATCTCGGCCGCGAGCAGACAGGCGCGCGGCAGCTCGATCATGGTGCCGACCTGATAGGCGAGCTTGGTGTTGGTGTCGCGCATCACGGCCTGTGCGGTGGCGTCGATGCGCGCCTTGACGAGGTCGAGCTCCATCTTGGTGGCGATCAGCGGCACCATCACCTCGAGGCCCACAGCCTTGCCGGTGCGCTTCTCGGCCTCGACCGCGGCCTCGAAGATCGCGCGCGCCTGCATCTCGGCGATCTCGGGGTAAGCGATCGCGATACGGCAGCCGCGGAAGCCGAGCATCGGGTTGAACTCCGAGAGCTCGCGCGCGCGGTCGGCCAGGCGCCGCGGGTCGGTGTTCATGGCACGCGCCACTTCCTCGACCTCGGCATGGGTATGCGGCAGGAACTCATGGAGGGGAGGATCCAAAAGCCGGATCGTGACGGGCAGGCCCTTCATGATCTCGAACAGCTCGACGAAGTCGGCACGCTGCATCGGCAGCAGCTTGGCGAGCGCTGCGCGGCGTGACTGCTCGTCCTCCGAGAGGATCATCTCGCGCACCGTGCGGATGCGGGTCTCCTCGAAGAACATGTGCTCGGTGCGGCACAGGCCGATGCCTTCCGCGCCGAACTTGATCGCGGTGCGGGCGTCGTCCGGCGTATCTCCGTTGACGCGAACGCCGATCTTGCGGACCTGGTCGGCCCACTTCATCAGCGTGCCGAACTCGCCGGACAGCTCCGGCTCGATCATCGGCATGCGGCCGGCGAGCACCTGGCCGAGCGAGCCGTCGATGGTGATGACGTCGCCGGTCTTGAAGGTGCGCGAGCCGATGCTCATGGTGCCGCGGCCGTAGTCGACGCGGATGGTGCCGCAGCCGGAGACGCAGGGCTTGCCCATGCCGCGCGCGACCACGGCCGCATGCGAGGTCATGCCGCCGCGGGTGGTGAGGATGCCTTCGGCGGCGTGCATGCCGTGGATGTCCTCGGGGCTGGTCTCGATGCGGACCAGAATCACTTTGCGCCCGTCGGCCTGGAGCTTGGCCGCTTCGTCCGAGGAGAACACGATCTCGCCGGAAGCCGCGCCGGGCGACGCCGGCAGGCCGGTCGCGATCACGTCGCGCTTGGCGTTGGGATCGATGGTCGGATGCAGCAGCTGGTCGAGCGAAGCCGGATCGATCCGCGTCACCGCTTCCTTCTTGGTGATCAGGCCCTCATTGGCGAGCTCGACCGCGATGCGCAGCGCCGCCTTGGCGGTGCGCTTGCCGCCGCGGGTCTGCAGCATCCACAGCTTGCCCTGCTCGACCGTGAACTCCATGTCCTGCATGTCGCGGTAGTGCTTCTCGAGCAGCGTGTAGATCCGCGTCAGCTCCTTGAAGGCCTCGGGCATCGCCGCTTCCATCGACGCCTTGTCCGAGCCGGATTCCTTCCGCGCCTCTTCGGTGATGTCCTGCGGCGTGCGGATGCCCGCCACCACGTCCTCGCCCTGCGCGTTGATCAGGAACTCGCCGTAGAGCTTGCTCTCGCCGGTCGAGGGGTTGCGCGTGAAGGCGACGCCGGTCGCCGACGTCTCGCCCATGTTGCCGAACACCATGGCCTGCACGTTGACCGCGGTGCCCCAGGATTCCGGAATGTCGTGCAGCTTGCGATAGGTCACCGCGCGTGCGTTCATCCAGGATGAAAACACCGCTCCAATCGCGCCCCAGAGCTGGTCGTGCGGATCCTGCGGGAAATTCTTCCCGGTCTCGCGCGCGACCGCGTCCTTGTACTTGCCGACCAGCTCGACCCAGTCCTCAGCCGACAGGTCGGTGTCGAGCGTGTAGCCTTGGCTGTCCTTGAAGGTGTCGAGGATTTCCTCGAAATGATGATGTTCGAAACCGAGCACCACGTCGGAATACATGGTGATGAAGCGGCGGTAGCTGTCATAGGCGAAGCGGCGGTCGCCGGACAGTTCCGAGAGCGCTTCCACGGTCTCGTCGTTGAGGCCGAGATTGAGCACGGTGTCCATCATGCCCGGCATCGAAGCGCGCGCGCCGGAGCGCACGGAGACGAGCAGCGGGTTCTTGGTGTCGCCGAACACCTTGCCGGTCAACTTGCCGACATGGTCGAGCGCCTTCTCAACCTGCGACTGCAACTCCTTCGGATAGGTCTTGCCGTGTGCGTAGAAGTAGGTGCAGACCGAGGTCGGGATGGTGAAGCCGGGAGGCACCGGCAGGCCGAGATTGGCCATCTCGGCGAGGTTGGCGCCCTTGCCGCCGAGCAGGTCGCGCATCTCCGTCCGGCCCTCGGCCTTGCCGTCGCCGAACGTGAACACCCATTTGCCGGCCTTGGCCGCAGCTGGCGCGACTTTGCTCGGTGCCGGCTTCAGAGCGATCTTGGCGGCGGCCTTCGGCGCAACCGGCTTGGTCGCAGCCTTTGAAACCGCCTTGGCGGCGGGCTTCGCAGCCGGCTTGGCCGCGGGCTTGGCAATCGGCTTCGGGGCGCTCTTGGAAAGCGCCTTGCGAGCCGCCGGCGCGGCTTTCGCCTTGACGGAGGACTTTGATTTCGCTGGTATTTTCTTAGGCTTCGAGGCGGCTTTGGCCATAGCTTGCACACAACCTGCGAGAGGAAAGGGAAATCGCGCGCCTTACACCACTTTGGGCAGGCCCGCGCAAGTCGAAGAGTTCCGGAAAATGAAGGCCTAGAGATGGAGCCACTTCAACAATCCGAGCCCTATCGCACCATTTATGATGAGAAAGATCGCGACGATGAGGTTGAGAAGCCGCGGCATGATCAGGATGAGCACGCCCGCAATCAACGACAGGATCGGCGAAATGTGGGCGACAGTGATGTGCATGAATTATCTTTCCGTGGTGGTGGGGCGAATCGCGGGCGGATCATAGCGGACCCGGTTCCGCGGGTAGAGACGCACTAGGGGTCGCACGAGTTCCCGCCTTCGCGAAAACTGCCCAAAAATGCCGCGAATGCGGCAAGGCATTTTCCGGAACATCGCGCGCGTCGCAGCATTGGCAACCGGTCGCGCCACTGGCGCCGGCTGAAATCATGTCGAAGGAGTTGCCCATGCGGAACAGGATTCTCGCTCTCGCAGCGCTTGGCGTCGCGCTCGGTGCGCCGATTGCGGCACAGGCGCAAACAGGCATTACGGTTGGACGCGCGCCCGTCGTGGTCGACGGCGGCCCGACGATTGCGGTCGAGCAGCGGCCAGCCTTCCGCGACTATGTCATCGAACAACGCGTTCCGGCCTTTCGCATCCCGGATCGCGTAGTGGTCGGCGCCACCTTACCCGAGAGCGGCGTCACCTATTATGACGTGCCGCAACGTTTCGGCGCCACCACCTATCGCTACACCGTCGTGAACGGCGAGACCGTGCTGGTCGAGCCGCGCTCGCGGCGCATCGTCGAGGTGCTGGACTAGATCCTCGACGGACACGTTCCTTTCGAGCGAACCGGTATCCACTTCGCTCGAAAACGCATCGTTCAACTCGATGTCCGGCGCGTCAAATCAGGCTGACGCGTGCAGTGTTAGAATCGGACATCAGGCCCCGCCCGGTTTCCCCCGCCGGGTGGGGCTTTTTTGCGCTTCGTCATTCCGGGGCGCGCCATTTGGTGCGAGCCCGGAATCCATTTCTCTGCATCACGCGCGGCACGATGGATTCCGGGTTCGCGCTTCGCGCGCCCCGGAATGACAGTAGTGTTTGCCGCTCGGCCGCGCCTCAATCCTGGATCTTCGAGAAGTCCGCGACCGCACGCGTGGCGCTGCGGATCTCGTTCAGCAGCTTCAGGCGGTTCTCGCGCACCTTTGGATCATCGTCATTGACGCGGACCTTGTCGAAGAACGCGTCGACCGGCGGGCGCAGCTTCGCCATCGCGCTCATCGCGGCGGCAAAGTCCTCCTTCGCGACGGCGGTGCTGGCTTCCGCCTGCACCTCGCCGATCGCCCTGGCCAGCGCCTTCTCCTCGCCGAGGCTGTAGAGCGCAGCATCGGGCGCACCGTCGAACGTGCGCTTGTCCTTCTTCTCCTCGATCGAGAGGATGTTGCTGGCGCGCTTGGTGCCGGCCAGCAGGTTCTTGCCGTCGTCGGATTCGAGGAATTTGCCGAGCGCATCGACGCGGCGAACGATCATCAGCAGGTCGTCCTGGCCACCGAGGGCGAACACGGCGTCAACGAGATCGTGCCGCGCGCCCTGCTCGCGGAGCTGGACTTTCAGACGGTCGGCGAAGAAGGTAAGCAGGTCACCCGGAAGCTTCTGCGCATCGGCTGGCTTCACCGACAAGCCGGCGAGTGCGGACGCAGCCACCTTCATGAGCGACAGCCGCAACGTGTTCTCGGCAATCAACCGGATCACACCCAACGCCGCGCGACGCAGCGCATACGGGTCCTTGCTGCCCGTCGGCTTCTCGTCGATGGCCCAGAATCCGACGAGGGTGTCGAGCTTGTCGGCGAGTGCCACCGCGACGCTGACCGGGTCGGTCGGCACGCGATCGGCGGGGCCCTGCGGCTTGTAGTGCTCCTCGCACGCCGCCGCGACGGAGGCATCCTCGCCCTGGGCCAGCGCGTAGTACTTGCCCATCAGGCCCTGCACCTCCGGGAATTCGCCGACGACTTCGGTCAGCAAATCCGCCTTCGCCAGATGCGCGGCACGCGCCGTCTTGGCAACATCGGCGCCGACAAGCGGCGCGATCTCGGCGGCGAGCCGCTCGATGCGCGTGATGCGCGCGGCTTGCGTCCCGAGTTTCTCGTGGAACACGATCTGCTCGAACTTCGGCAGGCGGTCCTCGAGCTTGGTTTTGAGGTCCGTCTCGTAGAAGAACTTCGCATCGGAAAGCCGCGCGCGGATGACGCGCTCGTTGCCGGCGATGATGGTCTTGCCGCCATCCGTCGCCTCAATGTTGGCGACCAGGATGAACTTGTTGGCGAGCTTGCCCGTCTTGGCATCGCTCACGACAAAGCACTTCTGGTTGTTGCGAATGGTGGCGCGGATCACTTCCGCGGGGGTCGCCAGAAATTCCTGTTCGAACGAACCCATCAGCACGACCGGCCATTCGACGAGGCCGGCGACCTCGTCCAGCAGGTTCTGGTCCTCGACAAGCTCGAAACCTTGCGCAAATGCAAGCTGCTTGGCGTCGGTGAGGATCGCGTCCTTGCGGCGCTCCGGATCGAGCACGACCTTCGCATCCAGCAGCTTCGCCTCGTAATCCTCGAAGCGGCGCACATTGATCGCGGCGGGTGCCAGGAAGCGATGACCGTAGGTGGTCTGGCCGGCTTCGATGCCGTCCACCGCGAATTTCACGACATCGGGCTCTTCGGTCTCGAGCCCAAACGTCGCGGTGATCGCGTGCAGCGGACGCACCCAGTTGAGTGAGCCCGGCTTGCCCGAACGCGCGCCCCAGCGCATCGATTTCGGCCAGGGGAAGGTACGGATGATGACGGGCAGGATCTCCGCAAGCACGTCGATCGCGTCGCGGCCGGGTTTTTCGATCAGCGCGATGTAGAAGTCGCCCTTCGGATCGCGCTGGATCTTGGCCTCGTCCAGCGACTTCAAACCAGTCGCTTTCAGAAAGCCCTGCACGGCCGCATCGGGCGCGCCCATTTTCGGTCCGCGGCGTTCGGTCTTCAGGTCGGGCTGGCGCGCAGGGACTCCGTGCACGGTGAGCGCAAGGCGGCGCGGCGTCGCGAAGGCTTTCGCACCCTCGTAGACGAGGCCTTCGGCGACCAGCTTGTCGGTGACCATGCGGCGCAGATCGTCGGCCGCCTTCGCCTGCATGCGCGCGGGGATTTCTTCCGAGAACAGTTCAAGCAAAAGATCGGGCATCAGGCCGCTCCGCCCGCTTCAGTATGGATCCAGGCCTCGCCGCAGGCCTTTGCCAGCTCGCGGACGCGAAGAATGTAGCTCTGCCGCTCCGTCACGGAGATCACGCCGCGCGCGTCGAGCAGGTTGAAGACATGGCTCGCCTTGATGCACTGGTCATAGGCCGGCAGCGCCATCAGGTGCTCTTTCCGGTTGCCCTCGCGCCAGCCCGCGTCGAGATATTTCCGGCAGGCCGCTTCCGCCATCTTGAACTGCTCGAACAGCATCGCGGTGTCGGCAACTTCGAAGTTGTGCTTCGAATATTCCCGCTCGGCCTGGAGGAAGACGTCGCCATAGGTGACCTTGGCGTCGCCGTCGCGGCCGTTGAAATTGAGGTCGTAGACGCGGTCGACGCCCTGCACATACATCGCGAGGCGCTCGAGCCCGTAGGTGAGCTCACCCGCGACCGGCGCGCATTCGAAGCCCGCGACCTGCTGGAAGTAGGTGAACTGGGAGACTTCCATGCCGTCGCACCAGCATTCCCAGCCAAGGCCCCAGGCGCCCAGCGTCGGGCTCTCCCAATCATCCTCGACGAAGCGGATGTCGTGCACGGCGGAATCGATGCCGATCGCGGCGAGCGATTTCAGGTACAGCTCCTGAAGGTTCGGCGGCGACGGCTTCATGATCACCTGGAATTGGTAATAGTGCTGCATCCGGTTCGGGTTCTCGCCGTAGCGGCCGTCCTTGGGCCGGCGCGAGGGCTGCACATAGGCGGCGTTCCAGGGTTTTGGCCCGAGCGCGCGCAGGGTGGTCGCCGGATGGAAGGTACCCGCGCCCATCTCCATGTCGTAGGGCTGCAGGATCACGCAGCCCTGCTCGGCCCAGAACCGCTGGAGCGCGAGGATGAAGCCCTGGAACGAGCGTTCCGGGCGCATATGGGCGGGCAAGGAGGCGTCCATCGTCAGATCAGGCTCTCGCGGGGGGTTTTGAATCGCGCGGGACCGTATCGACGGCAGGGATGGGAATCAAGGCAAAGGGGGTGGAAATGGCCGTCATTCCGGGGCGCCCGAAGGGCGAACCCGGAAGCTCGAGATTCCGGGTTCGGTCCTGCGGACCGCCCCGGAATGACGCCGTGTGGAAGGTGCAGCTAACCCGGGCGATACGCCCCGGTCACGGGGTCACGCTTCAGCGTCTGGATGTCCCCCATATGGGCGGCCTCGGCGACGCGCGCGAGGCGCATCTCCTCCAGCTCCTGGTTGATCCGAACAGCGGTCTTGTAGGCCCAGCGGACCACGGCAAGCCCGCCCAAGACGCCCGCGAAAGCGACGAACGGCGGCATCGGTCGATCCTTGTCTAGTGCTCAGCCCCCACGCACATTCTTGCGCAGACCGGGCCGCGCCGCAATTGGCCCGGCTTCAAGTCTCCTTGGGACCAAATGGCGCGGAAGACCGCGCCCTAGAACCCGAATTTCGCCCAAATCGCCCGCGTTTCGACCGCCGAGATCAGCTCGTCCGGCAGCCCGGCCATTGATTCCAGGGCCGAAAGCTGGCCTGCGCCGGGCGATTTGCGCCCCAGAAGGCCGGACAGCAGCCCGGTCGGCTGCGCGATCACGGGGGTGAGAACCTTCTCGCCATAGCGGGCACGAAGAGTTGAGCGGAGATCGCCGATGCCGTCGGCCAGCCCCAGCGCGATCGAACTCGCGCCGGCCCAGTATTCGCCGGTGAACAAGGTGTCGTCCTCGCCCTTGAGCCGCGCGCCGCGGCTCTCCTTCACCAGCGCAATGAAGATCTGGTGGATCTCGCGCTGGAGCGCCTTGAGCTTGGCGACGTCGTCGGGGTTTTCGGGCAGGAACGGATCGAGCATCGCCTTGTGCGCGCCGGCGGTATAGAGCCTCCGCTCGATGCCGAGCCGCTTGATCGCGTCCTGGAAACCGAAGCTGCCGCCGACCACGCCGATCGAGCCGAGGATCGAGGACGGATCGCAGAAGATCTCGTCGCCCGCACAGGCGATCATGTAGCCGCCCGAGGCCGCGACGTCCTCGACGAACACCAGCACCGGCAGCTTCTTCTCCGCCGCGAGCTGCTTGATGCGCAGATAGATCTGGCGCGACTGCACCGGCGAGCCGCCGGGCGAATTGATCACCAGCGCCACCGCCTTGGCGTTCCGCATCGAGAAGGCCCGCTCCAGCACCCGCGCGACGCCTGCGAGCGTCATGCCCGGGCGCAGCGGCGTCACCGCACCGATCACGCCTGACAGCCGCACCACCGGCACCACCGCCGTGCCCGGGCGGAAGCGCGCCGGCAGATATTGCATGAGCTTGTCGGCCAGGCCGGAACTCTCACGATCGTTCAATTGTTCGGCCATGCCGTTACCTCTGTTTAACCAATTTTTATCACGCGACTGTCATTGAAAGTGCCTGGAACGTGTTTTGCAGAATTCCCGTCGGGAAGCTGCAATGAAGCAGCGGAGGAAACGCCATGAAGATCTATCTGCTGTTGATGCTGATCGGTGCGCTTTTCACGGCGATTCGCTTTACGTCCCCGCAAGAACAGCAGTCGGAATCGCTGCCGCAGTAGGCCGTCACAGCTCCGCCAGCGGCAAGACTGCCCTTCCCTCCAGAATATCCGTCACCTCTTTTTTAGGCACGTGTGACTCTTCGTTAAGCATGAGGCCCGGCAGCAGGCGCGTCGGCGCCCTGCCGCCTTTGATCGCGCGCACCAGCACGCGGATCGCGGGCCGTCCCGCTTCGCCATGAACCGGCAGGATCGCAAGGCTGCCGAAGCCGCGTGACAGCGCTGCCAAAATCTCGGCGATTCCATCCGCGCGCCAGATCAACGTCAGCACACCGTTCGACCGGAGGATACGCCGCGCTGCATGCACCCACGCATGCAGCGTCTCCTCCGTCGCCACATGCGCGGTATGGCGCGCCTGGTCCGGCGAGCCGCGATGGCGCACCGGATCGTTGAAGGGCGGGTTCATCAGCACACTATCGACGCTGTCGGGCACGAGCCCATGTGCCACGAAAGCCTGCGCATCGGCCGTGACGTCGAGCACGATCGTCTCGGCGGCAATCGCGTTCGCCGCCGCATTGGCGCGCGCGAGCTCCGCCAGTTCCGGATCGATCTCGACCAGGCTGAGCCTGATCCCCGCCACGCGCCGGCCAAGCGCCAGCCCGGCCGTGCCGATGCCGGCGCCGAGATCGACCACGCGGTCGCCCGCTCTCGCCTCCGTCGCCGCCGCGAGCAGGATGGCGTCATGCCCGGCGCGATGCCCGGACCGCTTCTGCTTCAGCCGCAACTGGCCGCCGAGAAAGGCGTCCTCGGTGATGTCGGCCTCAATCATCGCCGCGCAGTTCGTGGCTGAGCCCCGCCTCGGTCAGGAGCTGCCGGGCCTCCTGGGCGTCGTCCTCATGGACCAGGATCCGCCGCGGCAAAATGCCGAGCGAGCCCTCGATGATGCTCATGTTCTGGTCCAGCACCAGATGATGGATATTGGCGCCGTCGAGCAGCGCGCCGATCGCCGACACCAGCACCATATCGTTGGTCCGAACCAGTTCACGCAAAACGCAGGTCTCCTGCCTGAAAGGGGTTAAGCGGCAAATGTCAATGGTTCCGCGGCACTTGCCGCGTCCGCCTCCAGTTTCTATTGTATTTCCATCAGAATAGCCCTTCCGGGGCAAATATTGGAGACCGGCGTGGCCGTCATCGTACCTTTCGAAACTCCCGGCGCGTCGATCGAAGAGCTGGTTGCCCTTGTCGCCGGTGACATGGAGCGCGTCAACGCCACGATCCTGTCGCGGACCGGTTCCGACGTAACCATGATCCCGGAGGTCGCCAACCATCTGATCTCCTCCGGGGGCAAACGCCTGCGACCGATGCTGACGCTCGCCATGGCGAACCTTGCCGGCTACACCGGCGACGGCCACATCAAGCTGGCGGCCTCCGTCGAGTTCATGCACACCGCCACCCTGCTCCATGACGACGTCGTGGACGAGAGCGAGATGCGCCGCGGCAAGCTGTCGGCGCGCATGCTCTGGGGCAACGAGGCGAGCGTGCTGGTCGGCGACTTCCTGCTCGGCCAGGCGTTCCGCATGATGGTCGAGGTCGGCTCGCTCCGCGCGCTTGACATTCTTTCCGCGGCGGCCGCCACCATCGCCGAGGGCGAGGTGATGCAGCTTGCGGCCGCCAAGAACACCGCGACCACCGAGGACGAATATCTCGCCGTGATCCGCGGCAAGACCGCCGAGCTGTTCGCCGCCGCCTGCGAGGTCGGCCCCGTGATCGCGAACCGCCCGAAGGCGGAACAGACCGCCTGCCGCTCGGTCGGCATGAATCTCGGCATCGCCTTCCAGCTCGTCGATGACGTGCTCGACTATGGCGGCAAGAGCGCCAAGCTCGGCAAGAACACCGGCGACGATTTCCGCGAGGGCAAGATCACGCTGCCGGTCGTGCTCGCCTTCCGCCGCGGCAACGACACCGAGCGCGCCTTCTGGATCAAGGCGCTGGAGCGCGGCGAGATCGGCGATTCCGACCTCGACCACGCCATCGGCCTGATGAACAAGCACCGCGCGCTCGAGGACACGCTGAGCCGCGCCCAGCACTACGGCGCAATGGCGGTGGACGCCCTGGCGCTGTTCCCGTCGTCGCCGATGAAGAGCGCGCTGGAGCAGGTCGTGGCGTTCTGCCTGGCACGGTCGCATTGAGCGCTGCGGCTTAGCGTACTCTCCGATTCTGCTAACACCGTCATCCCCGCGCAACGGCAAGGCCGTTGTCGCTGGAGGTGCGAGTGATGGGGCGCGAGAAGCGCGCCATCGGGAGCCTCGAAGGATGAACGGCCGAGATGCAGCCGGGCCGGCGCCCTTCGAGGCTCGCCCAGCGACGCTGCTGCGTCGCTCGCCTCGCACCTCAGCGTGACGGTCATAAGTATGGGCCCACTGCATCAACACCGTCATTGCGAGCGCGGTGAGGCAATCCAGAATCCCTCCGCGGAAACAGATTGGATTGCTTCGCTGCGCTCGCAATGACGGAGCAAGGCGCGCGGGCGTTTCTCTTCAACTGGCATTTTACTCAGAGACATAAGTTCGCTTTCTCACAACGTTTTAGCAACGCCCTTGCCATGCCTAGTTACTTGCATTTTGCAAGTTACTATCCTATCCTCCCGCCATGCAGCCCAAATCCCCCTCCATCCTGGAATGCCCGGTGGGCCGCGCCGTGGAGACGGTCGGCGAATGGTGGAGCATTTTGATCCTGCGGGATGCGTTCCAGGGCGCGACGAAGTTCGACGAGTTCTCGCAAAATCTCGGGATCGCGCCGAACATCCTGTCGCGGCGTCTCGCCCATCTCACCGCGTCAGGCATGTTCGTCCGCCGCCGTTACAGCGAGCGGCCACCGCGTTACGAATATGTGCTGACGGACAAGGCGCGGGATTTCTTCCCCGTGGTCGCCGCGCTGCTCGCCTGGGGCAACAGGCATCTCGCACCGAAGGGCGAAGCCATTCTGCTGGCGAGCCGGGCCGATCGTCGACCGTTCGACCCGGTCGTGGTCGATGCCGCCGACATGCAGCCGATCACGCTCGACAATGCGGTCATCATCGCTGGGCCGGGCGCCAGCCGCGGGATGCGCAAACGGCTCGCTTCGCTCAAGGCCATGAACCCGGCCATTGCGCCGGCTGGAGATTGACATGCGTCGTATCGTCGTGACGGGAATGGGCGCGGTGTCGCCGCTCGCCTGCGGTGTCGAGCTGTCCTGGCGCCGGCTGCTCGCCGGCCAAAGCGGGCTGCGTCCCCTGCCCGAATGGGCGCAGGCGCTCCCCGCACGCATCGCGGGCCTCGTGCCCGACAAGGCCGGCGATGCGGACGGCGGCTTCGATCCCGCGCAGGCCGCCGCGCCGAAAGACCAGCGCAAGATGGACCGCTTCATCCTGTTTGCGCTGCTCGCCACCGCCGAGGCGGTCGCGCAGGCCAAATGGACGCCGCAGGATGCGAGCGCGCTGGAACGGACCGCGACGGTCATCGGCTCCGGCGTCGGCGGCTTTCCGGCGATGGCGGAGGCGGTGCGCATCACCGAGCAGCGCGGCGTGCGCCGGCTCTCGCCATTCACGATCCCCTCGTTCCTCGCCAATCTCGCCGCCGGCCACGTCTCGATCAAATACGGCTACAAGGGACCGCTGGGAACGCCGGTCACGGCCTGCGCCGCCGGCGTCCAGGCGATCGGCGATGCCGCACGCATGATCCGCGCCGGCGAGGCCGACGTTGCGATCTGCGGCGGCGCGGAGGCCTGCATCGACATCGTCAGCCTCGGCGGCTTCGCCGCGGCGCGCGCGCTGTCGAGCTCCTTCAACGAGGAGCCGAGGCGCGCCTCGCGCCCGTTCGATCGCGACCGCGACGGCTTCGTCATGGGCGAAGGCGCCGGCATCCTGGTGATCGAGACGCTCGAGCATGCGCTGGCGCGCGGCGCGACACCGATCGCGGAGATCGTCGGATACGGCACGACGGCGGACGCCTACCACATGACGTCGGGGCCGCCCGATGGCGACGGCGCGCGCCGCGCCATGGAGATCGCACTGCGGCAGGCGCGGCTTGAGCCCGGCGAATTGCAGCATTTGAACGCGCATGCGACGTCGACGCCCGCCGGTGACGAAAGCGAGCTTGGCGCGATCGGCGCGCTGTTCGGCCGTAGCCGCAGCATCGCGGTGAGCGCGACCAAATCGGCCACCGGCCATCTGCTCGGCGCCGCCGGCGGGCTGGAGGCGATCTTCACCGTGCTCGCCTTGCGCGACCAGGTCGCGCCGCCGACGCTCAATTTCGAGAACCCCGACGCGAGCGCTGATGGCATCGACATCGTCTCAGGTAGCGCGCGGCCGATGCCGATGCGGCACGCCATCTCCAACGGATTTGGCTTCGGCGGGGTGAATGCCAGCGTGATCTTCCGCCGGATGGACTAAACGACGGGCCTTGCAATCGTCCCAAGCATCGCTACGACAGCAGGATGACCGACACGAATTTCTGGCTGTTCCTTGCCGCGGCGTCTCTCATTGCCGCCATTCCCGGCCCCGGCATTTTCTACGTCGCGGCGCGGACCTTGTCCGAGGGGCGCGGCAGCGGCTTTGCCTCGACCGCAGGCACGGCGCTGGGCGGGCTGGTTCATGTCGTCGCCGGCAGTCTCGGCATCTCCGCCATCATTCTCGCCAGCGCCGAGCTGTTTGGCGCCGTCAAATTCGTCGGCGCGCTCTATCTGGTCTGGCTCGGCATCAAGACGTTTCGTAGCGCCGGCCGCGCACTGTCACTGGAGAGCGAGCCCGTCGGCGACAGGCGCGCGTTCCGCGACGGCGTGCTGGTCGAGGCGCTGAACCCGAAGACCGCGGCGTTCTTCCTCGCCTTCATTCCGCAATTCCTCGATCCCATGGGATCGAACCCCACGCTGCAATTCATCGTGCTCGGCGCGATCTCGGTGACGCTGAACACGCTCGCCGATGTCGTCGTGGTGCTGATGGCGTCCGCGACGCGCACGCAACTGATCGGACGGCCGCACCTGATGCGGCGCCTCACCCAGGGCTCCGGCGTCTTCATCGCGGGCCTCGGACTCTCGCTCGCGCTGGCGCGGCGGCCGGCAAATGGCTAGCGCCCCGCAAAGCCGCTTCTATGAATCGCACGGCCTGCGGCTGCATTATGCCGATTGGGGCAACGCGGGCGCGCCGCCCCTCATCCTGGTCCACGGCGGCCGCGATCATTGCCGCAGCTGGGACGTCATCGCCAGATCGCTGCAACCGCATTATCACGTGCTGGCGCCCGACCTGCGCGGCCACGGCGATTCCGACTGGACCAAGGGCGGCAGCTACGCGCTGACGGAATATGTGTACGATCTCGCCCAGCTCGTCCGCGGCGTCGCAGCGCCTCAAGTGACTCTCGTCGGCCATTCGATGGGCGGCATGGTGAGCCTGATCTTTACAGGATCGTTCCCCGAGCAGGTCGCGAAGCTGGTCGTGCTCGACGGCGTGACCATGTTGCCGGACGCGCCGAAGCCGCCGGCGCACGAGCGCATCGGCAAATGGGTCGGCCAACTCGACAAGCTGCACGACCGCACGCCGCGCCGCTATTCGACCCTCGCGGATGCCGCAGCGCAGATGGTGCTTCACAACAGACGGCTCTCCCGCGACCTCGCGCTGCATCTTGCAACGCACGGCGCGCGGCAGAACGAGGACGGCACCTATAGCTGGAAGTTCGATCCCTACCAGCGCGCCTCTGCGCCGCACCGGCTCTGGCCGGACGATCACGTCGAACTCTGGTCGCGCATCGCCTGCCCGACGCTGCTGCTGAATGCCGGCGAAAGCTTTCTGGCCGGCGCGAAGGCAGCAGGCCTGGAGCGCTACTTCCCGCAGGCGCGTGTCGAGACCATCGCCGGCGCGGGGCACTGGCTGCAGCATGACAAGCCGCAGGAGGTGTTGGGTGAGATCCGGCGGTTTCTCGGGCTGGCCGAGGACGGCGCAGGTTAGCTCCACTGCCGCAGGGTGGGCAAAGCGAAGCGTGCCCACCACTTCGATCGCGTCACCTGGATGCATGGTGGGCACGGCGCTATCGCGCCTTTGCCCACCCTACGGCAGTCCTTTGTGTGGCACGCTACATCCACGTCATTTCGAGCGCAGCGAAGCAATCCAGACTGTCACCACCGCGGGATTCTGGATTGCGCCGCTGCGCTCGCAATGACGGACAAACAAATCTAGCTCAACGTCCCCGCGTGCACCCACCAGCCGGGGTGATCGCGCCGGATCTTTTCCGCGGCAGCATGGGCCTCGGCCGGCGCGCCATAGATCGCAAAGCAGGTCGCGCCCGAGCCGGACATGCGGGCGAGCTTGACGCCGGCGGAGTCGCGTAGCGCCTCCAGCACCTCGCCGATGACAGGTTCGATACGCATCGCGGGGGCCTCGAGGTCGTTGGCGACGGTTTCGAGAACCTCGACCCAGTCGGCAATCGAGGCGCCCTCCTCCGGCCAGGCCGGGGCTCCGAGGACGGAGGTGGCGCCGACCAGCAGCTCGCCGTTGCGCAGGCCCAGCGCCTGGAACACGTCCTTGGTCGCGACCGGCACGCGCGGATTGACCATCACGCAGGGCATGCTCGGCAGCGCCAGCGGCAACAACTGCTCGCCGACGCCGGTCATGTCGCAGGCGCGCGAATACAGGCACACCGGCACGTCGGCGCCGGTCGCGAGCGCGACCTTCTGGAGGCGGGGATCATCGAGCGACAGGTTGTTGAGACGCGCCAGCAGCCGCAGCGCTGCCGCTGCATCCGCCGAGCCGCCGCCGATGCCGGCCGCGACGGGCAGCACCTTGTCGAGCGCAAAGGCGCCCAGCTTCAGGTTCGGCACGGCCTCGGCCAGAAGTTTTGCGGCCTTGAACACGAGATTGTCGGACGTCTCGCCGCAAGCCGCGGCCAGCGGTCCCGTGGTGGCTAGCTTCAGCTCGCCGCCTGGCTCCAGCGTGAGCCGGTCGGCGCAATCGGCAAACGCCACCACGCTTTCGAGATCATGATAGCCGTCGGCACGACGGCCGACCACGCGAAGGCTCAGATTGACCTTCGCGCGCCCCTCTTCAATCAACGCCGGCATCGGCGACACGCCCCCAACTTCACTCAGCTTAGCCGCCCTTGCCGTCGTCCTTCTTCTTCTCCGCCTGCGCGGCCGAAGAGTTCGAATTGTCCTCGGTGAGGCCGTTGGCGATCTTGGCCTCGATCTTCGGAAGCTCATCCGGCTCGGGCTTGAGATCGCGGGCGTGCGACCACTGGAATTTGGCTTCCAGCGTGCGGCCGACGCGCCAATAGGCATCGCCAAGGTGATCGTTGATGGTGGGATCCTCGGGCTTGAGATCGATCGCGCGCTCGAGGTTCTTCACCGCCTCTTCGTAGTTGCCGATGCGGTAGTAAGCCCAGCCGAGCGAGTCGACGATGTAGCCGTCGTCGGGACGCTGCTCGACGGCGCGCTTGATCATCTTCATGCCTTCGTCGAGGTTCACGCCCTGGTCGATCCAGGAATAGCCGAGATAGTTGAGGACATGCGGCTGGTCGGGCTGCAGCTCGAGCGCCTTCTTCATGTCGGCTTCGGCCTTGGCCCACTGCTTGGAGCGCTCCTCGCAGATGCCGCGATAATAGTACCAGACGCTGTTGGCCTTGTCGTTGCCGGCCGGCAGCACGTCGACGCCCTGCGAATAGGTCGCGCCGCAGTCGCCGAACTTCTTGCGGCCGCGCTCGATGTTGCCGAGCGCCATGATGGCTTCGAGATCCTTGGAATCCTCTGACGTGACGCCCTTGAGGATCTTGATCGCCTCATCGGTGCGGTCGGCGGAATCCAGATCGATGGCGAGCTGGATCTGCGCGTTGCGCTTCAGCGGCGAGGTCGACGGCACGCGCTCATAGACCTTGATCGCCATCTGCGGCCGCTTCACCGATTCATAGAGATCGGCGAGCGAGAGCAGCGCCAGCGGATGGGTCGGCTGGAGGTAGAGCGAGAGCTGGAGATAGACCAGTGCCAGATCCTCGCCGCCGCGGCGGGTCAGCGTGGCGCCGATGCCGTAGAGGGCCTCGGCAGCGCCGGCCTGCGCGGAATCGACCAGCGGCGGCAGCTTCTTGCCGGCCTTGGTGTCGCGCAGCCCTTCCACGATCAGCGGATGGCGGGCGAGCTTCTTGTCGAAGGCCTGGTAGACGGTGGTCGCGGCGGCCGCATCCTTGTTGCGCGACAGCCAGCGCGCATAGGCCTCGGTGACGCGCAGCATGGAATCGTCGAGCTTGTAGGCGCGCTCGAAGCGCGTGCCGGCGTCCTTCTCCTTGCCGGCGAGTTCGAGGATCATGCCGGCGTGGAGATCCTTGAACAGCGGATACCATTCCGGACCGGCGAGCTTGTCGATGGTGGCGACAGCACCCTTGGAATCGCCGGCGCCATAGGCCGCCCAGCCCGACAGCAGCGTGGCGACGAGATCGGTGATGGGGCCGCGGATCGACTGGTTGATGTTGGTCTGCGCAGTCGCGTATTTCTTCATCTTGAGATCGTGCACACCGACGACGAGGCGCGCGACGCGGTTGGTCTTGTCGATGGTGAGGACACGCTCGGCGAGCTTGACCGCTTCGTCGATGTCGCCGTCGGCGACCGAGGAGATGAAGGCACGGTCGAGCAGCTCGTTGTTCTTCGGATCGGTGCGGAGCGCCGAGCGGTAGAATGCGGCGGCCGAGGTTGCGTCGCGCTCGACGCTGGCGTGGCGGGCGGCGAGATAGCTGCCGGAGGTCGTGAGCGACTTCAGATCGTTCCGGGTCGGAAACTGCGCCGCCGTATCGGACGGATGATCCGGCGTCTGCGCCAGGACCCTGCCGGGGACCGTCGCGATCGCTGTGCCCATGAGGGCGATGGCGGCGACAGTCCAGCGGTTGAAACGATTTGAAAGCATCAGGGCTCGCCTTGAGTTGGTAGTGCCTGGGTTTGCAGCAGAAAGCCGTCTCGCATGCGAACGCGGCCGGTGGCATCGGGACCCGGAACCGTCAGGTCGGACAATGCCGCTTTTGGCGGTTTACCGCAAGGATTCGGACCGGGCGATCGCCTCCGAACGCCCCAAATCGGACAAGAGCGCCCCAAGACGCCGCCACTATGGCCTTATCGTGGCCGCGACAGGTGGCCGCGGCCCGGTTCTCACGCGAACGTGCGGCAGATCACCCTTTGTGACCAGATCCGCGCTGATTGGCCCGCCCTACATCGCCTCGTAGTTCGGACCGCCGCCGCCCTCCGGCGGAACCCAGGTGATGTTGCCGTTGGGGTCCTTCACGTCGCAGGTTTTGCAGTGAACGCAGTTCTGGGCGTTGATCTGGTAGCGCGGGCTCGCCCCCTCCTCCACCCACTCGTAGACGCCGGCCGGGCAATAGCGATTCGAGGGACCGGCGAACACGTCGTGCTCGGAGGTCTTCTGGAGGTTCATGTCGGCAACCCGGAGATGGACCGGCTGGTCCTCCTCGTGATTGGTGTTGGACAGGAATACCGACGACAGCTTGTCGAACGAGATCTTGCCGTCCGGCTTCGGGTAGTTCCTCGGCGCGTGGCTCTTGGCCGGATCGAGCGTCGCGCGATCGGGCTTGGAATGCGACTGGGTACCGAACAGCGAGGCGCCGAACAGCGTGTTGCACCACATGTCGAGTCCGCCGAGCGCGACGCCGAGCACGGTGCCAAACTTCGACCACAGCGGTTTGACGTTGCGGACCAGAAAGAGGTCCTTGCCCACGGAGGAGGAACGCCACGCGTTCTCGTACTCGACGATCTCGTCATTGGCGCGATCGGCCGCAAGCGCTGCTGCGACATGCTCGGCGGCCAGCATGCCGGTGCCCATCGCATTGTGCACGCCCTTGATGCGCGGGACGTTGACGAAGCCGGCCGCGCAGCCGATCAGCGCGCCGCCGGGGAAGCTCAGTTTCGGCACTGACTGATAGCCGCCCTCGGTGATGGCGCGCGCGCCATAGGCGAGCCGCTTGCCGCCTTCGAAGGTGCCGCGGATCGACGGATGGGTCTTGAAGCGCTGGAACTCGTCGAACGGCGACAAATAGGGATCGTCGTAGTTCAGATGCACGACGAAGCCGACGGCGACGAGATTGTCGTCGTAGTGATAGAGGAACGAACCACCGCCGGTCTTCAGGTCGAGCGGCCAGCCGAATGAATGCTGGATCATACCCTTCTGGTGCTTGGCGGGATCGATCTGCCAGACTTCCTTCAACCCGATACCGAACTTCGCCGGCTCGCTCTTGGCGTCGAGCGCGAACTTCGCAATCAGCTGCTTGGTCAGGCTGCCTCGGGCGCCTTCGGCGAACAGCGTGTATTTGCCGAGCAATTCCATGCCGCGGGTAAAGGAGTCCTTCGGCTTGCCGTCGCGGCCGATGCCCATGTCGCCGGTGGCGATACCCCTGACCTTGCCCTCCTCGTCATAGAGCACCTCGGCCGCGGCGAAGCCCGGATAGATCTCGACGCCGAGCGCCTCGGCCTTGCGCGCCAGCCAGCGGCAGACATTGCCGAGCGAACCGATGTAGCAGTGATGGTTGTCCATCAGGGGCGGCATCATGAAGTTCGGCAGCTTGATCGCGCCGCCGCCCGTCATCCAGTAGAAGCGGTCGTCCTTCACCTGCGTCTTCAGCGGACAGTCGGAATCCTCGCGCCAGTCGGGAACAAGCTTGTCGAGCCCGGCCGGATCGATCACGGCGCCGGAGAGAATATGCGCGCCGACCTCGGAGCCCTTCTCCACCACGACGACGTTGAGATCGGCGTTGAGCTGCTTCAGCCGGATCGCGGCCGACAGGCCCGAGGGGCCGGCGCCGACGATGACGACGTCGAATTCCATGGATTCGCGCGGGGGAAGTTCTTCGGTGCTCATCTGATCTCAGCCCTTGAGACGGTCCTCGGTCGTTTGCGCCCTCTTGTTTCCGATTTTTCCGGATAGGACAACCACGGAAATGCGTTCCGGTGGGATGCATGGCGCCCCAAACTGATATAAAAGTCTGACTTTCGCATGATCCCCGAACCCGCCCCCACCGTCCGAGAGCTTCTCGCCTTCTATCTGGAGGCCGGTGTCGACTGCGCGCTCGCGGAGGAGCCGATAGACCGCCTGGCGGAAATGGACGCCCCGCCGCCGGTCCCGCGCGCAGCAGCGCCGGTCGAGGCGCCGCGGCCGGTCGCCGCGCCCGCGGTGATCCGCGGCGAGGCCGCACCCGCGCCCGACGTCGCGATCGCCTCGGCACGCGAGGCTGCGCGCACCGCGCCGACGCTCGAGGCACTACGCGAGCTGATGCAGGGCTTCGAGGGCTGCGCGCTGAAGCACACCGCAACAAGGCTGGTGTTCGCCGACGGCAATCCGCAGGCGCGCATCATGTTCGTCGGCGAGGCGCCGGGCCGCGACGAGGACATCGAGGGACTGCCGTTCGTCGGGCGCAGCGGCAAGCTGCTCGATCTGATGATAGGGGCCATAGGCCTCAACCGCACCACGGCCTACATCGCCAACGTGATTCCGTGGCGGCCGCCCGGCAACCGCACGCCGACGCCGCAGGAAACGCAAGTGTGCCTGCCCTTCATCCAGCGCCAGATCGAGCTGGTGAACCCCGACGTGCTGGTGACGCTCGGCAATCCCTCGACGCAGACGCTGCTCGGAACGCGCGAAGGCATCATGCGCACCCGCGGCCGCTGGTTCGACTACGAGACCGCTGGGCGCACCATCCGCGCGCTGCCGACCTTCCACCCGGCCTATCTGCTCCGCTCGCCGTCCTACAAGCGGCTGGCCTGGCAGGATCTGCGGGCGATCGCGAAGGTGCTGGGGCAAGGCACGGTGTAACCACACACACCGTCATTCCGGGGCTCGCGAAGCGAGAGCCCGGAATCCATCGAGCGGCAGAGTTGGTGGATGAATGGATTCCGGGTTCGCGGCTTTGCCGCGCCCCGGAATGACGGGTTAGGCCCCCTTCGGCCGCACGATGGCCCAGCCGATGCGCAGCAGCTGCTGGCGGCCGGTCACCAGCCATTCGAAGGCGCGCGGCACTTCCGGCACTATGCCGGGAAAGCGCTTGAGGATGTCCGGCGGCGGCGTGCCCGCGGTGTCGGCGGCGCGCCAGACCACGACGCCGCCGGTCTCGCTGAACTTGGCCTGATTGATCCACGGCGTGCGCGCGGGCTCGGCATCGATGAACAGATGTGGGCGGCCGGAATGCAGCGCGATCAGGCTCGCAAGCTGGGTCTCGCCGGCCACCGCACGCAGGCGATGGTTGGTGCGGCGGGCAAAGCTGTCATCGAAAAAATCCGAGATCGCACGCGCCGGCATCGAGGTCGCGATCTCATTGGCGCCGGTCCAGGGTAGGAACAGGACGGCGAGCACGACGCCGGCGGCGGGCGCCACGACGGCGGCGGCCCACACCGTCCGCAGCATCCGCGCGCGGCGCATCGCGATGAGATCGCCGGCACCCACCACCACGGCCAGCCCCGACATCACCAGTACCACGCCGGCACCGCCGACGACGGACTCGAGCCCGAACAGGCCGGAGATCAGCACCGCACCGAGCGCCGGCGCCAGCGCGAAGAAATAGACGAAGTTGCGCGCCAGCGGCTCGACCGGCGGGCGGTAGATGATCGGCGCCTCCTCGCCCTTGGCGAGGAACAGGCCGGTGTTGAGGAAAGTCAGCGCCGGGATCGCCGCCGCGCCAAGCACGAGCCCGCCGAGCAGCCAGGCCGCGTGGATCGCGCGGGTGCTCAGCTCGGCGACCGCAGGCAGGGCCGGCGGGACCAGCGTCTCGGCGCGCATCAGCCAGACGGCATAGGGCAGCGCGAGCACGGCGACGACGATCAGCGCGAACAGCGGATCGAGCGCGCGCAGCGTGCGGCGGCCGCCGGCGGTCGCAAACGCGAAGACGACGAGCAGCAGGAGCAGGAAGACCGCCGCGGGCGTCGTCAGCAGCAAAAGCCCGGCCTCGATCGACCAGGCGAACCAGGCGTTGCCGCGGCGCTGGCCGATGATCTGCCAGGAATGCAGCAGCAGCAGCGCCCACAGCGGTCGCGCCAGCACCAGCGGGCCGAAGTCGAGCGCGGGCGAGGAGAAGGCCAGCACCGTCATCGTCAGCAGCACGGCCAGCACCGCCTGCTGCGAGCCGACCACGGCGCGGGAGAGATGGTAGAGCGCGATGAAGGTCGCGATCTCGCAGACCTCGGCCAGCACATAGACGCCGAACATGTGGCCGCCCGCGGCGCGATAGGCGATGTCGGCGAGCCAGACCGGCAGCGGCGGGCCGAGATCGGTGCCGACCTGGTATTCCCTGCCGAAGGCCAGGAGGGTCGCAAGGGTGCCGGGCGGGCTGCGATAGAACGCCAGCGCCACGAACAGCCACATCGCGGCCTGGAGCAGCACGACGATCCACACGATCAGCCGCGGCCGGGCGCGAATGAGCTCGATGACCAGGGAGGTAAACCGCATGCAACGCCCGAAAGATGCAGCCAACCCGTCCAGCCGGCCCTATTCGCTCACGAGTGTTTTGATAAAGGGCGCTACGCGTTGTGGCAACGACCGTCTGCTCGTCATGCCCGGGCTTGTCCCGGGCATCCACGTTCTTCGTACCTCGGCAAAGACGTGGATGGCCGAGACATAGGCGAGCGGAAGCGACGCCATTCTTCGGACGGCTAGGCCCGGCCATGACGATGTGGAGGTTGCGGGACTAAACCCTAGAGATTCGCCGACGCGTCGATCTCAACGCTTGCTTCCACCCGCACCTCGACCTCGGTCGCCGCGAACAAGTCGCGCACCGGCTCGACTGTCCAGGGCATGTGCTTGGCGCGGGCGGCGGCGACGGGGGCGAAGAAGCTGCGGTGGTGGACGGTCGGGCCGAGGCGGTTCAGCGCGTCGAGATGCTCGGGGACGCCGTAGCCCTTGTGCTGCTCGAAGCCATAGCCCGGGCAGTCCTGCGCCAGCGCGCACATCAGCCGGTCGCGCGTCACCTTGGCGACAATGGACGCCGCCGCGATCGACAGGACGATACCGTCGCCGCCGATCACGGCCTCGCAGTCGCATTCCGTATCGAGCCGGTCGCGGCCGTCGACGAAGACGTGGCGGGGCGCCTCGGGCAGCGCCACCACGGCGCGCTTCAGCGCCCACAGCGAGGCGCGCAGGATGTTGTCGCGGTCGATCCGCGCGGGCGAGGCGACCGCGACCGAGACCTGCGCGGTGGCGCAGATCTTGTCGAACAGCTTTTCGCGCTGCTCCGCCGTCAGGCGCTTGGAATCGTCGATACCGCGTGGAATGCGGTCGGGGTCGAGAATCACTGCGGCCGCCACCACGGGACCGGCGAGCGGCCCGCGGCCGGCCTCGTCGCAGCCCGCAACCGGCCAGATGCCGCGCTTGATCAGCGCGCGCTCGCGGCGGAAGCTCGGCGGCGCGACGGCAATGACGCCTTTCGGGCCCGCGCTCTTGCCGGTCGAAGGCTTGGCCGCCGAGGCCTTTCCAGCCTTTGCAGGTGCAGCCTTCCTCGCAGCGTCCTTGCTGGGCGCAGCTTTGGCCGACGTCTTGGCGGATTTATCCCGAATCATGGCGGGGATCGTGCGCAAGCGGCCCTGCTTGCGCAACCGGGAACCCCTCGCAATTCCCGTTATTCAGGCGAGCCGCCTACTCGGCCAGATGCACCCGCCGGTCCTCACCGACCTCGATGCCCGGCGCGACCACGACCTCCCAGGGATGGCCGTCGGGGTCGGCGAAATAGCCGGAATAACCGCCATAGTCGGTCTCGTGCGCCGCTTTCAGCAGCGCGGCGCCCTTGTCGACAGCGAAGGCCAGCACCGCATCGACCTCCTCGCGCGTGGCGCAGTTCCAGGCGAGCGTGATGCCGCGGAAGGTCGTCGGCCTGGGCTTATCCGGCAAGGCCGCGTCGGCCGCGAGCTGGTCCCAGTGAAACAGGGCAAGCACCGGACCGCCGGTATCGTAGAAGGCGACGGCCTCGCCGGTCGCCTTCAGCCGGCGCGAAAAGCCCAGCGCATCATAGAACGCGATGCTGGCGCGAATGTCGCTCACACCCAGCGTGATGACCGTGAGCCGCGGCACCGGGGGCGGCAGTTCCTTACTCATGACACACCTCGTTCGCCTCGGCTCCTAGAACAGGCTGAGCTGATCGCCGTTCCGCTTCGGCCGCGCGAAGTGATCCATCGTCAGTTTTGCGCGACGCTTGTTGAGCCCCAGCCTGTCGCAGGCGATCTCGAAGCGGCGGCCGATGGTCCAGGCCATCGGGCCGGTGCCCTTCATGCGCTCGCCCCATTTCGCGTCGTAGTCGCGGCCGCCGCGCATGTCGCGGATCAGCGTGAAGACGTGGCGATAGCGGTCCGGATAGTTCGCCATCAGCCATTCGCGGAAGAGGTCGCGCACCTCCAGCGGCAGCCGCAGCAGCACGTAGGAGGCTTCCTTGACGCCGGCATGGGCGGCCGCATCGAGAATTCGCTCGATCTCGGAATCGTTCAGCGCGGGAATCACTGGCGCGACCATCACGGTGGTGGGAATGCCGGCATCGGAGAGCTGCTTCAGCGCCTCCAGCCGCTTCGGCGGCGTCGAGGCCCGCGGCTCCATGGTGCGCGCCAGCTTTGGATCGAGCGAAGTCACCGAGATCGCGACCTTGGCGAGGTTGCGCTTGGCCATGCGCGAGAGAATGTCGATGTCACGCACCACCAGCGCCGATTTGGTGACGATGCCGACGGGATGACCAGCGCGCTCCAGCGCCTCCAGGATGCCGCGCATGATTTTTCGCTCGCGCTCGATCGGCTGATAGGGATCGGTGTTGGTGCCGATCGCGATCATCCGCGGCTCATAGCCTGCTGCTGCGAGCTCCTTCTCGAGCAGCGCCGGGGCCTCCGGCTTGACGAACAGTTTGGACTCGAAGTCGAGCCCGGGCGACAGGCCGAGATAGGCATGGGTCGGCCGCGCGAAACAGTAGACGCAGCCGTGCTCGCAGCCGCGATAGGGGTTGATCGAGCGGTCGAAGCCGATATCGGGGGAATCGTTGCGGGTGATCACCTTGCGCGAGGTGTCGACCGCGACCGTGGTCTTGAATGGCGGCAGCTCTTCCAGGCTCTGCCAGCCGTCGTCGAAGGCGACGCGCGCCTCGGCCTCATAGCGGCCGCTGGCGTTGGACTGCGCGCCCCGCCCCCGCCTGCGCTGCTTGTCGATGGCGACAGCGAGCTCGGGGAAATCAGAAGGCGCACCCGCCGGCTCGGAGGGCGCCGTGACCGGCGGGTGCTTGAGAGCATGAGAGGATGCTGGACTCATGAAGCCAAGATAGCACGCCAAAGGAACAAATCAAGAACAAGAACAAAAAACGTGAAAACAACCCCATGCACAGTAGAGGCGCCCAAACTTCGGGCGCCTGCCTTTGACCTCACGCAACATCGCCGTCACCACGATCTCGTTTGATGCCGCGAAGGATCGATCGCGCCGGAACTCGGTTGGTGACGATCCCGGGTGAAGGTCGGCAGGAACATGACAAATCAACAACAATCGGCCGCCGCGAGCAGCGACCTCGATCTCCTCGATCGCTACTGGCGCGCCGCCAACTACCTCTCTGTCGGGCAGATCTACCTGCTCGACAACCCCCTGCTGCGCGAACCGCTGCGGGCCGAGCACATCAAGCCGCGTTTGCTCGGCCATTGGGGCACGACGCCCGGCTTGAACTTCATCTACGCCCATCTCAACCGCGTCATCCGCGCGCTGGACCTCAACGTGCTCTATGTCTGCGGTCCCGGCCATGGTGGCCCGGGCATGGTCGCCAACACTTATCTCGAAGGCAGCTACAGCGAGATCTATCCTAACATCGCGCGCGATGCGGACGGATTGCGCAAGCTATTCCGGCAGTTCTCCTTCCCCGGCGGCATCCCGAGCCACGCCGCGCCGGAGACGCCCGGCTCGATCCACGAAGGCGGCGAGCTCGGCTACGCGCTGGTGCACGCCTATGGCGCGGCGCTCGACAATCCCGACCTGGTCGTCGCCTGCGTCGTCGGCGACGGCGAGGCCGAAACCGGCCCGCTCGCGGCGTCCTGGCACTCCAACAAGTTCCTGAATCCGGCGCATGACGGCGCGGTGCTGCCGATCCTGCACCTCAACGGTTACAAGATTGCCAACCCGACCGTGCTCGGACGAATGTCTGACAGCGAGATCCGCGATCTGTTCCGCGGGTTCGGCCACGAGACCCTGTTCGTCGAGGGCGACGATCCCAAATTGATGCACCGGATCATGGCGGATGCGCTCGACGTCGCATTCGCCAGCATCCGCTCGATCCAGCAGCACGCCCGCGACGGGCGCAAAAACGTCGAGCGGCCACGCTGGCCGATGATCGTGCTGCGCAGCCCGAAGGGCTGGACCGGTCCGAAGGAAGTCGACGGCAAGAAGGTCGAAGGTTTTTGGCGCGCGCATCAGGTGCCGGTCGCAAGCTGCCGCGAGAACCCTGCGCATCTGAAGGTGCTCGAAGACTGGATGCGCAGCTACGAGCCGGAGAAACTGTTCGACGCGAGCGGCGCGCTCGTCCCCGAGCTCCAGGCGCTGGCACCCGAGGGCAATCGCCGCATGGGCGCCAATCCGCATGCCAATGGCGGATTGCTGAAGAAGGAGCTGAAGCTGCCGGACTTCCGCAGCTTTGCCGTCGAAGTGCCGCAGCCCGGCGCCGTCACGGGGGAAGCGACGCGCGAGCTCGGCAAATTTTTGCGCGACGTCATCCGCCTCAACGCGCAAGAGCGCAACTTTCGCATCATGGGTCCGGACGAGACGGCGTCAAACCGGCTCGATGCGGTGTTCGAGACGACCGAACGTGTCTGGATGGAGCCGATCGAGCCTTACGACGTGCATCTTGCGCGGGACGGCCGCGTGATGGAGGTGTTGAGCGAGCATCTCTGCCAGGGCTGGTTGGAGGGCTATCTGCTCACCGGACGCCACGGCTTCTTCTCCTGCTACGAGGCCTTCATCCACATCGTGGATTCCATGTTCAACCAGCACGCCAAATGGCTGAAGGTGACGCGGCACCTGCCGTGGCGGCGGCCGATCGCCTCGCTCAATTATCTGTTGACCTCGCATGTCTGGCGCCAGGACCATAACGGCTTCAGCCATCAGGACCCCGGCTTCGTCGACCTCGTCGCCAACAAGAAGGCCGACATCGTTCGCATCTACTTCCCGCCCGATGCCAACACGCTGCTGTGGATCGCCGATCATTGCCTGCGGACGTACAACCGCATCAACGTGATCGTCGCCGGCAAGCAGCCGGCGCCGCAATGGCTGTCGATGCAGGACGCCGCCACGCATTGCGATGTCGGCATCGGCATCTGGACCTGGGCGGGCACGGAAGACGCGGGTGGCGAGCCCGATGTGGTGATGGCCTGTGCCGGCGACGTGCCGACATTGGAGACGCTTGCCGCCGTCGACCTGCTGCGCAAGGCGCTGCCGGATCTGAAGATCCGCGTCGTCAACGTCGTCGACCTGATGACGCTGCAGCCGCAGGACCAGCATCCGCACGGCCTGTCCGACCGCGACTTCGACAGCCTGTTCACGCGCGACAAGCCGGTGATCTTCGCCTATCACGGCTATCCCCATCTGATCCACCGGCTGACCTATAACCGCACCAACCATGCCGGCCTGCATGTGCGCGGCTTCGCCGAGGAAGGCACCACGACGACGCCGTTCGACATGGTCGTGCTCAACGAGCTCGACCGCTACCACCTTGCGATCGAGGCGATCGAACGCGTGCCGGGTCTTGCGACCAGGGCCGCGCAGGTGAAGCAGCAGCTCCGCGACAAGCTGATCGAGCACTCACGTTACGTGCGCGAGCACGGCGAGGACATGCCCGAGATCCGCGACTGGGTCTGGCCGGGCAAGCCGGGCTGACGCCATGCCGGCGCCAGAGGCGGTTCTCGTCCTCAACTCGGGCTCGTCGAGCATCAAGTTCGGCCTGTTCGAGATCTCGACAGCAGAGCCCGCGCTGCTCTGCAAGGGCCTGCTCGACGAGCACGAGGCCAGGCCCCGGCTCGTCGTGAAAGGCGCTGCGGGCGAAGACCTGTTCGAGAAGCGGCGGGACGAGGCCGATGCCGACGGCGGCCACCTGTTCGCCGACGCGCTCGCCTTCATCGACGACCGGTTCGGCCAAGACAGCTTGCGCGCAGTCGGCCACCGTATCGTCCACGGCGGGCCGGATCATTCAGGCCCGGTCGAATTGACGGACGATATCACCGCGAAGCTGGAGGCCCTGACGCCGCTGGCGCCGCTGCACCAGCCGCGCTGCCTCGCGCCGGTCCGCACCCTCTCCGCGATCCGTCCCGCGCTGACCCAGATCGCCTGCTTCGACACCGCCTTCCATCACGGACTTGCACCGCCTGCGAGCCGCTTTGCGATTCCGAGGCGCTTCGAGCAGCGCGGCGTCAGGCGCTACGGCTTTCACGGGCTGTCGTTCGAATATGTCGCGGGCCGCCTCGCCGGAATCGCGCCGCAGCTCGTTGCGAAGCGCACCGTCATCGCGCATCTCGGCAATGGCGCAAGTCTCTGCGCACTCCGCAACGGCCGCAGCGTCGACACCACGATGGGACTGACGCCGCTCGACGGCCTCGTGATGGGCACGCGAAGCGGCACGATCGACCCCGGCGTGCTGCTCTATCTGCAGCAGCACGAGGGGATGTCGGTCGAAGACGTCCAGCACCTGCTCTATCACGAGTCGGGCCTGCTCGGCGTCTCCGGCATGTCCGCGGACATGCGCACGCTGCTTGCGAGCCGCGAGGCTGCGGCACGGGACGCGATCGATCTCTTCACCTTCCGTGCGGCGCAGGAGATCGCGATGATGGCGACCACGCTTCAGGGGCTGGACTGTCTGGTCTTCACCGGCGGCATCGGCGAGCATGCCAGCGAGATCCGCAGCGCGATCGGCGAGCGTCTCGCCTGGCTCGGCGTCCGCATCGATGCAGCGGCGAATGACGAGGGACGCGAGCGGATCGGCGCCGGCGACAGTGCGGTGGACATTTTCATCATTCCCACCAACGAAGAGATCGCGATCGCGCGCCATTGCGCCGCGCTGCTGCGCGAACGACACGCTGCGTGACGGTTTTATGAATGATCTGACGCAATGAGGCCGTCGCAACTTCGCGGCATAAGGACGGCATCAACCGTTGCGCGGACAGACCATGAAAACCCAGATCATCGAAGAACTCGGACAGGGCGACATCCTGTTGCCCGCGCTGGTGGCGGAAGGGCTTGCCGCCAATGACCGCATCAAAGTGCGGATGAGTGCGCTCCAGGCGGCGGCTCGGCATGCGCAAGATCCCGATCGTCCCGCCAGCGAGCTTGCGGTCGAGAGTCACGCCGCCGGCATTGCACCAGCCGCGATCGCAACGCTGATCGGCGGCGCCCATCTGGTCGGACCGTCCCGGCTCGCGGCGCCGAACCTCGCCAAGCTGATGAAGGAGATCCAGGACGACGCTGCGGCCATGATCCGCGCCGTCAGCGCCGGCGCGCCGTCGGACGGCGACAAGGCGAACGCGCGGCTGACGGCCGTCCGAAGCGCGGGTCTGCTCGATGCCACCAATGAAATCGATCTTTCCCGCATTGCGCGCCTGACCGGCGTTGCCGAGACGGCCGGCGACAGCCTCCATCGGCTGGTGATGGATCTGCACAAGGCGCTGAACAAGCTTGCGGCGAACTGTTCGGAGGAAACGCTCGACGGTGCCCATGTGTTCGGACTGCACGGCGAAGATCGCGGCGCGGTGGAGGCCTTCATGAAGGGTCTGAACCAGACGCGAAGGCTGAAGTTCAACCACCCCGGTCTCGACACCATGGCGACCCGCTCGGGCGGCCGGCTGCTGATCCAGAACGACATCGGCACCACGGACGCCCATGTGGTGGTGATCGCGGTCAAGAAGAACGCGGTCACTGTCACCTACACCGACGTACATCTGGCGCGGGCAAAATTCTTCATCTCGCTGTTCGACAAGTTCGAGGCGAGTTGGAGCGGGCTCGACCGCCACACCGCCGCAGGCCTCGGCGAAGACCATTCATTCTATCTCGTCACCGGCCAGTATCAGCCGGCTCACGCCGCGGATCGCAACGAATTCCTCGCGGCCGTGGGCGCCGCGCTGGTGTTCCTGATCGACTGGAACAAGGCGCGCAAGCTGCTGCGGACCTGGGTTGCCAAGGACGACGCCACACGAATCCTGGAATGGGCGGCGCGACAGCGGATCGGCCATCGCGGCTTTCTCGAGCTCGGCGGCAACGAGCTGTTGGGGTCGGCGGTGCGCAACGCCGCCCCCGCGCGCATCGGCTTCGGCGAGCGGCTCGACCAGGCGCTCGGCCGCGCCGCGGCGATCGATTTTCTGAAGGCGGCACTGCGCGCCTCCACCGAGGCGCTGCTCGCAGGTCGCTCCGTCAGGACGGTCCGCGACCAGATCGAAGCCGACCTGGTGCGGCATCTGGAGCGCGTTGACGGCACCCTGCTCGCCGCGGTGCTGCGCCAGATCGGGCTTGCCCATGATCTCGTTGCGGCGATCTCCCGCCATATTGCGACGCTTCGGGCCGGCCAGCCGGCCGATCGCAAGCTGCTGGCGGTACGCTGCGGCGCGATCGAACAGAAGGCCGATCGCATTGCGCTCGAAACGCGCAAGGAAGTCGACCGGCTCAACGCCCGGCCAACGATCGCCCAGTTGATCGATCGCGCCGAAGAGGCCGTCGACGAACTGGAGCAGGCGGCCTTCATCGCCTCGCTGATGCCTGAGCGAACTGATCCGTCGCTGCTGGCCGCACTCGCCGAACTCTGTGTGGTGGCGATGACCGCGACAGAGGTCGCGGCCAGCGGCGTCGCCGCGGCCACCGACGTGCCGGAAGGGCGGCGCGCCGATTCCGAGGATGCGCTGTCCGCCGTGACCCGTCTGATCGATGCCGAACATGCCGCGGACGGCCACGAGCGTGCGACGACCGCGCTGGTCTTCGGCGGCGGCTTCGACGTCGCGACCTCGCTCTCGGTGCTCGAGCTTGCCCGCGCCATCGAGCGCGCCACCGACCGTTTCGCCGGCTTCGGGCATCTGTTGCGCCGGCACATCATGATCGATCTCGCAGCCTAGGGGGAAGCACCATGCATATCGTGCGTATCGGCGCCGAGGCGACCGAACTGCGTCCCGCCGAGGAGATCGGCGCCAAGGCCGCCAACCTCGCCCGGATGGCGGCACTGGGCCTGCCGGTGCCGCCGGCTTTCGTGCTGCCGGTCAAGCTCTGCGCCGACATCATCGCGGGGCACGCGCATGCGGAGCGTCATCTGAGCGACGGGCTCAAGGAAGGAATTGCCTTCCTGGAGAGCGCGACCGGAAGGCGGTTCGGCGACCGGCGGCTGCCGCTGCTGGTCTCGGTGCGCTCGGGCGCCGCCCGATCGATGCCGGGCATGCTCGACACCGTGCTCAATGTCGGCTGCACGTCGGATGCCGTGCACGGCCTGATCCGTGCGACCGGCCGGCCGCGGCTCGCCTGGGACTGCCGGCGGCGCTTCCTGGAGAGTTTTGGCGAGACCGTGCTCGGGCTGGACGCCGCCGCATTCGCGGCCCGCATCTCGGAACTGGTCGAGGCCGAAGGTGCCGAGAACGATCGCGCGCTCGACAGCGAAGCGCTGGAGCGGCTTGCCGGCGACGAACAGGCGCTGGTCGAGGATCACGCCGATGGCTGGCTCGAGGATGCGGTCGCGCAGCTCGAAGCCGCGGCGCAAGCCGTCTACCGGTCCTGGACGAGCGAGCGGGCGAAGACCTATCGGAAACTCCAGCAACTCGAAGGGCTCCAGGGCACCGCCGTCACGGTGCAGGCGATGGTGTTCGGCAATGGCGGGCTGGCATCGGGTGCCGGCGTGGCCTTCTCGCGCGATCCTTCGACCGGCGCACCGCGCCCGATGATCGATCTCGTGCTCGATGCGCAGGGCGAGGACGTCGTGTCCGGGCGCCGCTCCCCCGACGCCGAGGATGCGATCGTGCGCGCACTGCCGCGGACCGAAGCCGAGCTTGTCGATATCCTGAAGCGGCTCGAGCGTGAATTTTGCGACGTGCAGGACGTCGAGTTCACCGTCGAGGATGGCAGGCTGTGGATCCTCCAGACGCGCGCGGCCAAGCGAACGCCGCGTGCGGCGGTCAGGATCGCGATCGACCTCGTGCATGAGGGGCTGATCACGCAGGACGAGGCGCTGGAGCGGATCGCCGGGATCGACCTCGCCTCGCTCGCCGCGACCGCACTGGTCTGCGCGGGCGAGCCGGCGGCGATCGGCATCGGCGCGTCCGGGGGCATCGGCGTCGGCCGCGCGGTCTTCGACGCCGAAAGCGCCCAGCGCCTGTCGGCCACAGGCGATCCGGTCATCCTGCTGCGTCCCGATACCAGCACCGCGGACGTCGCAGGCTTCGCGGTGGCGGCCGGCATCGTCACGGCGGTCGGCGCGCGGACCTCGCATGCGGCGCTGGTGGCGCGGCAGATGGGCAAGCCCTGCGTGGTCGGCTGTCACGCGCTGAAGATCGATCCTGTCTCGCGGCAGGCCCAGCTTGCCGACGCGACATTGTCGGAGGGCGACTGGATCACGATCGAGGGCGATGCGGGACAACTCTATCTCGGACGCTGCCGCACGGTGGAGACGCGCCCCGACGCCGAACTCGCCGAGATCGCGAAATGGCAATCGCAGGCCGGCGACCTCGATCCGCCGGCACGCGCCGCCGCGGCTCAGTGAATGCCGGCGAAGATCTGGATACACCCGATCGCGACCTCGATCAGGATCAGCACCACCACGGCGATCTCGAGACGCAACGAGCGCTCGGTGTCGATGATGTCGGTCAGCGCATTGGCGGTCTCGGACACGGCGGTGAGCTTGCGCTCGAGCGTGTCGAGGCGCTCCTTCAATTCGTACTCGTCTTCGAGACGGGCATAGAGCCGGTCGAGCTCGGGCTTCTCCCAGAGCACGTCGGGCTTCTCGGCGACGGCGACGCGGCCGGCGACGCGCTGCTGCACCAGCAGCGCGTTGCCGATCAGTTGCAGAATGGCCCTGCGCCGGCGCGGCGTGCGGCCGCGCTCGGCGAGCTCGCGCGCGAACGGCTCGATGACGTCGAACACGGCCGCGACACGCCGTTCGTCGCGCGCCAGCGACGTGCTCTTGGCGAGCGCGTCGGCAACCAGAAGCAACCGGTCGTCGGAGAATTTGGCGAGGCAGATCGGCCCGCCCGGCTGGATCACCTCGGCGTTCTCGTCGTTGCAGAGCTGCGCCTGCGCGGTCTCTTCCTCATAGGGGCTGAGCTCGCCGATCACGCGCGGCTTCAGGCTGTCGATCAGCACCTTCTCCTCCGAAGGCAACAGGCCGATCAGCACCACGACGCCGTAGCGGAAGATCACGGCAAGGCCGGCATGGACGCGGAAGGCGGCCGGCGTCGACGACACCAGCGCGCCGAGCTCGAGGCCCGAAGCATTGATGCGGTCGCCCAGCATCAGCGCCCGGATCCGCAAGGTCGGCGCGGCGGCCGGCCTGGGAGATGTCGACGGCGCGCTAACAGCAAGTTGATCGGCAGTCATACGAAGCCCTCTTCAGCACAATGGATTGCCTGCTTTTCCCGTTCCCGGGCGTCGTTCCACTCGCATCCTCCTCTCGTAGGATTGCGATCCGCCTGCGTGGCGCGCAATATCGGAACGAAACTCCGGGTTAATACGGTCAAGACAAAGCTGCGCCGAAATATTCAGCAACATTGCCGTCCCGCGCGGGACATCTTTGGATGCGATGGCTCTGGCAGTTTACCATCGAACGGCGGAGCCCCGCCGAAAAGTTGCACTCGGCATTGCCGCGTGTTTATGACAACATCATAACAAGTTACGCTTCTCCCGAAGTGCGGACATCGAAGCCTCAACCATGCTGAGCGTCATCATTCCGACCGAGGGCGTCGAGCAGACGGCGGTCGCAACTCTGGCCGCGCTGGTCCCCGGCGCCGCCGCGGGCATCGTCCGGGAAGTGCTCCTGGTCGACGGCACCCGCAACGGCGTCATCGAGCGCGTGGCCGACGTCGCCGGCTGCCGTTTCATCGGCTTCGAGGGATCCTCGCAGGGCGCGGCGCTGGCCGCCGGTGCGCTCCAGGCCCGGTCGGCCTGGCTGATGTTCCTGCCCGCAGGCGCGGTGCTGGAAACCGGCTGGATCGAGGAGACCACCCAATTCATCCAGGCCGTCGCGAGCAGCGGCCGGGACCGCGCGGCGGTGTTCCGCTACGCCCGCTCGCCCTACGCCGACACCGGATTCCGCGACATGCTCCGCGCCGTGGCCCGCAAGCTGGTCGGCCCGCTCGGCGATCAGGGACTTTTGATCGCGCGTGACCATTACGACCGGATCGGCGGCTACCCGCCCCAGGCCCGCCGCTCCGAGGCGCGGCTGCTGCGCCGGCTCGGCCGCTCGTCCCGGACCATGCTGCGCAGCCGGATCGTCATGGTCGGCTAAAGCCACCTTTTATACTCACTCTTGATGCTTGCCAACGTCAAATAATTGTTTGACAATGGCAAATATTGAGGTGACCCATGCCATCAAGCCCTCTGCCATCAAGCTCGTCGTCATCAAGCGCTGCGGCCGGACAGGTCGCCGACGACCAGGTTCAGGCGGTCCGCGCCTTCAACCGCTTCTACACCCACAAGCTCGGCGTTCTCGACCAGCAGCTCCTGAAGAGCCCGTTCTCGCTGAGCGAGGCCCGCGTGCTCTACGAGCTCGCCCATGGAGGCGTGCAATCGGCCAAGGAGATCGGCATCGCGCTCGGGCTCGACGCCGGCTATCTCAGCCGCATCGTGCAGAATTTCGACGAGAGCGGCCTGATCGCCCGCAAGCCACTTGCCAGCGACCGCCGGCAGGTTCAGCTCAGCCTGACCGCAAAGGGCCGCCAGGCCTTCGCCAAGCTGGAGCGCTCGTCCCAGGAGGACGTCGCCGCGATGCTGCGGCCGCTGCCGGACGAGGAGCGCAGGCGGCTCACCGGAGCGATGGAGACGATCGAGCGGCTGCTCGCTTTGCCGCGCGCGCCGGCGCCGCGCGCGATCCTGCGCGATCCCCGCCCCGGCGACATGGGCTGGGTGGTGCAGAGCCACGGCGCGCTCTATGCTGGCGAATACGGCTTCGATTCCGGCTTCGAGGCGCTGGTGGCCGAGATTGTCGCCAAATACATGACCTCCTACGATGCCTCGCGCGAGCGCTGCTGGATCGCCGACATCGAGGGCCGCCCGGTCGGCTCGGTGTTCCTGGTGAAGGCCAGCGACGACGTCGCCAAGCTGCGGCTGCTGCTGCTCGACCCCGCCGCACGCGGACAGGGTCTCGGCCAGCGGCTGGTCGCCGAATGCGTCTCGTTCGCACGGGCCTGCGGCTATCGGCGGATGACACTGTGGACGCAGAGCAATCTCACAGCCGCGCGAAAGATCTATCAGGATGCCGGCTTCAAGCTGGTCGCCACCGAGCCGCACCGCAGCTTCGGCCAGAACCTCGTCGGCGAAACCTGGGAGCGCGATCTCTGATGCACCAGCGGCACCAATCCGCGCACCGCATCACCGGAGAGCTCGTCGATCTCTACAAGCGCCGGGCGCGACGCCTGCACGCGGAGGCGTGCCGGCAGATGTGGCTGATGGTGTGGAGTTCGCTGACCAGCAAATTCTAGTCGAGAACGAGTGTCGCAAAGAGCGAGATGCGCATCGCTATGCCCTCGCCCCTTGTGGGAGAGGGCAGCGACGCCGGTAGACGCGGGCTCAGATGGGTGAGGGGTATGTCTCCACGAGCACAGGTCTCCGCGGAGGGAACCCCTCATCCGGCGCTTCGCGCCACCTTCTCCCACAAGGGGGAGAAGGGAAGAAAGCGTCAACGCCGGCAACTACGCCGTCGCGCCTTGCGCCTTCGGCCGGCGCAGATGCTCGTCGAGGCGCGGCATGATCTCGACGAAATTGCAGGGGCGCGTGCGGTAGTCGAGCTGAGCGGCGAGAATGCCGTCCCAGCCGTCGCGGCAGGCGCCGGGAGAGCCGGGCAGGCAGAAGATGTATGTTGCCCCGGCAACGCCCGCGGTGGCGCGGCTCTGGATCGTCGAGGTGCCGATCTTGGCGTGGCTCAGCATGTGGAATGCGATCGAGAAACCGTCCATGCGTTTCTCGAACAAGGGCTCGATCGCCTCCGGCGTGACGTCGCGCCCGGTGAAGCCGGTGCCGCCGGTGGTGATGACGACGTCGACGCCGCTATCTGCAATCCAGCGGCGGATGACGGCGCGGATCGCCTCGACGTCGTCGGTGACGATCTCGCGCGCGGCAAGATGATGGCCCGCGTCGGTGAGGCGGTCGGCCAGCGTCTGGCCGGACTTGTCGTCGGCGAGCGCGCGCGTGTCGGAGACGGTCAGCACCGCGATGTTGAGCGGGATGAACTGTTTTGCTTCGTCGATCGAGGCCACGACTTCACTCCTGTTTCCCCGGCCACCGCCGTCATCCCCGGACGAACGCATTTGCGTTCGCTCTGGAGGTGCGCGCTCTTGCGGCGCAAGCGCACCGCAAGGGCGCACCTCGAAGGATAGGCCGGGAGCTCGCCATCCTTCGAGGCTCGCCGAAGAGGCGAGCACCTCAGGATGACGCCACTACTCCTGCATTCCCGGATGCGCAATTGGGCATCATAGTTCGTGCTGCGCTACGTCCGGGGCACGAAGTCCAGTGTACTACGACCCGCCGCCGAACGTGTTGCAGGCCTGGACCGTGCCCTGCTGGTAGCCGGTCATGAACCATTGCTTGCGCTGCGCGGCCGAGCCATGGGTGAAGGAATCGGGCACGACGCGTCCGGTGGCCTGACGCTGGAGCGTGTCGTCGCCGATCGCACTGGCCGTGGTCAGCGCGGCGTCGATATCGCCGGCTTCCAGGAAGTTCGGACGCTTCTTCGCCTCGCGGTTGACCCAGACGCCGGACAGACAGTCCGCCTGCAACTCCACCTTGACCTGGAGCGCGTTGGCCTCAGCCTTGCTGCCGGCCTGCTGCTGAAGCCGCGTCACGCGCGGAATGATGCCGAGCAGGTTCTGGATGTGGTGGCCGGCCTCATGCGCGATGATGTAGGCGGTGGTGAAATTGCAAGCCGACTTGCCGGAGCAGCCGCGGAAGCGCGTCTCGACCTCGCGGAAGAAGCCGGTGTCGAGGAAGATGGTGCGATCCGGCGGACAGTAGAACGGACCCATCGCCGACTGCGCCATGCCGCAGCGGCCGCCATTGGTGGCGTTGCGGAACAGCACGATCTTCGGACCGGTGTAGGACTGGCCGCTGGCCTGGAAGATCTCGCTCCAGCGGTCGTCGATCTCGCCGAGGATGCCGGAGATCATGCTGCCCATCTCGTCGGTCGGCGCGCCGCGCTTGGCCGACGTCGACTGGCGATCGGTCTGGTAGCTCGGCGCCTGGCCGCCGCCGGTGAGGATCTCGGCGCCGCCGATCAGGATGCGCGGATCGATGCCGAAGGCGTAGCCGATCAGGCCGAGCACGATGATGGTGCCGATGCCGAGCCCGCCGCCGCCCATGGGCAGGCCGAACCCGCCGCCTCCGCCGCCGCCAAACCCGCCGCCGCCTTCGTCGCGACGATCCTCGATGTCGTCGCTGCGGCGGAAATCATCGTAGCGCATGGCGGGCTTCCCTTAAGTCCTTGATGGCGTCAATTGGGCGCAAATGCGACAAAGCTCAACGCGCCACATACGTAAAATTTCCGTTGCCTTTATCAATATCCCGCTCGGCAATTATTGCCTAGTGCGACAGCATGCCGATGCCAGCAATTTTTTCCGAGGGTTGAGCAATTTTTTCCGAGAGAAATTTGGAGTCGTTTCGCAGCTCCAGCGGCTCCCGCAGCGCGAAGAAACGAGAAATACACTGTAAAACTCGGCGAATGCGAACAGCGAACCACGCACGACGCGCGATGCGAGGCCTGCACACGAAAGCGGCGGATTAAGTCGATTTTTACTTTGCCCCTTCAATGTAACGGTCAGTCGGTTGTTTGGTCCCGCGTCGCCGACAGCGTCGCCTGAGTCAGAGTTCTTGAGTCATGGTAGAGTCGCGTCGCGGGGCGTCTGCAAGGGCGCCCCGCACAAATTTTGAGTCTTCGTCGCATCGCATCATCCTCGGTGATTGCGTCGCCGAGATGTCGAAGCTTCAGGCTGGTTCGGTCGATCTGGTGTTCGCAGATCCGCCGTACAATCTCCAGCTCAAGGGCGATCTGAAGCGCCCCGACGAATCCCATGTCGATGCCGTCAACGACGACTGGGACAAGTTCGATTCATTCTCCGCCTATGACGATTTCACCCGCGCCTGGCTGCTTGCCGCCCGCCGCGCGATGAAGCCGTCGGCGACGATCTGGGTGATCGGCTCCTATCACAACATCTTCCGCGTCGGCGCGATCATGCAGGACCTCGGCTTCTGGCTCCTGAACGACATCGTCTGGCGCAAGACCAACCCGATGCCGAACTTCCGCGGCCGCCGCTTCACCAACGCGCACGAGACCATGATCTGGGCCGCGCGCGACGAGAAGGCCAAGGGCTACACCTTCAACTACGAAGCGCTGAAGGCCGCCAACGAGGACGTGCAGGCACGTTCCGACTGGCTGATCCCGCTCTGCACCGGCGAGGAGCGCCTCAAGGGCGCCGACGGCAAGAAAGTGCATCCGACGCAGAAGCCGGAAGGCCTGCTCGCGCGCGTGCTGCTGTCGTCATCGAAGCCCGGCGATCTCGTGATCGACCCCTTCAACGGCACCGGCACCACCGGCGCCGTCGCCAAACGTCTCGGCCGCTCCTATATCGGCTTCGAGCGCGACAAGACCTACGCCAAGGCCGCCGAGGCCCGCATCGCCGCGGTCGAGCCGCTGCCGGAGGCAAGCCTTGCCCCGTTCATGACCGCGCGCGAGGCGCCGCGGGTCGCGTTCTCCGAGCTGATCGAGCGCGGCATGATCATGCCCGGCACGAAGCTGTTCGACGCCAAGAAGAAGCTCGGCGCCCTGGTCCGCGCCGACGGCGCCATCATGTTCGGCGACAAGGTCGGCTCGATCCACCGCATCGGCGCGGTGGCGCAGGGCGCGCAGGCCTGCAACGGCTGGACCTTCTGGCATGTCGAGACCAAGAAGGGTCTCAAGCTGATCGACGAGCTCCGCGCCGAGATCCGCTCCGGCATGGCGGCGGAGTAGTCCTCCCTCTCCTCCGTCATTCCGGGGCCCGCGAAGCGAGAACCCGGAATCCATCGAACCCAAGCACACGCCGCCCAATGGACTCTCAGATGCGCAATTGCGCATCATAGCTCGCGCCAAGAGGCGCGCCCCGGAGTGGCAGCGGTGGTTGAAAGCCAGCGGAACCAGGACTAGATTCGACCGATCAGCCCCGTCCTGACCGGTTGGCTCTCATGCGACGACAGTCCGAGACCTTGCTGCTGGTGCCGCTGCTGCCGATCTTCCTGCTCGGCATGTTTCCGATGTTCCTGATCGCGCTGCTGGGATTTTTCGGCCTCGCTCTGTTCGGCGTGCTCGTGGTCTGCGTCGGGCTCGCCAGCAGCAACGAGGCGCACGACGACTTCAATCACGACGTCATCGTGCACGGCTACTCGCGCGGATCGGAGCGATCGGCACGGGCCTCCGACATGCATCTTGCCGCGCGGCTCGGGCTGCGGCTGGAAGCCGTCGGCGCCGGGATGATTATTACGGCGGCGATCGGCCTTTGTTACGCCGGCTGATCTGCGCGGCGCGCAGGTACCGCCCGGCAAACTCGCCGGTTGCCCTCCCCGACGAGCTTCAGGCAAGACAGGCCGGCCCCGCGGCAATGACGCTGCGTTCACTCTCGGCAAGAAACACTGGGGAGATGTGTGATGCTCAAATTCTACTTCAACGGTTCGCCGAACCCGACCAAGGTCGCGCTTTATCTCGAAGAGTCCGGCCTTCCTTTTGAGCCGGTGAAGATCGACACCCGCAAGGGCGAGCAGTTCACGCCGGATTTCCTCAAGATCAATCCGAACGGCAAGGTGCCGGCGATCGACGACGGCGGCACGATCGTGTTCGATTCGAACGCCATCCTGCTCTATCTCGCCGAGAAGACCGGAAAATTCCTGCCCACCGCCTCGTTGCGCGGCGAGACGCTGTCATGGCTGATGTTCATCGCCACCGGCGTCGGCCCGTATTCGGGCCAGGCCGTGCACTTCAAGCATTTCGCGCCGAAGGACCAGAACCACGACTACGCCCATAACCGCTATCAGTACGAGACCGATCGCCACTACAAGATTCTCGACGGCCACCTCAAAGACCACCGCTACATGGTCGGCGACAGCTATTCGATCGTCGACATGGCGCTGTGGGGCTGGGCGCGGATGGTGCCATTCAAGCTCGGCGACGACGCCTTTGCACGATATCCGAACGTAAAGCGCCTGGTCGACGAGATCTCGGCGCGCCCTGCGGCTGTGCGCGCGATCGGGCTGAAGGACAAGTTCACCTTCAAGGCCGAGATGGACGACGAAGCGCGCGCCAACATGTTCAAGCACATGATGACCAAGGTCGCCTGATCGCGCCACGCCTTCAACCCGGGTCCACGCGCCTGCGCGTGGACCTTTGCTTTTGAAATGCCCGCGCCGATCAGGCGGCGTGGACCGAGTTCAAGAATCTCGCGACCTCCTGCTTCAGCCGGTTGCTGTCGGCCGACAGCGAGCGCGCCGCCGAGAGCACCTGCGAGGAGGCCGAACCGGTCTCGGAGGCGCCGCGCTGCACGTCGCCGATATTGGTCGAGACGCGCTGGGTGCCGTGAGCCGCCTGCTGGACGTTGCGGGAGATTTCCTGCGTCGCCGCGCCCTGCTGTTCGACGGCCGCGGCAACCGTCGAGGAGATTTCCGACAGCCGCTCGATGGTGCCGCTGATCTCCCTGATGGCGCCGACGGATTGCTCGGTAGCGGCCTGGATGTTGGAAATCTGCTGGCCGATCTCACCGGTGGCCTTCGCGGTCTGCTCGGCCAGCGCCTTGACCTCGGAGGCAACCACGGCAAAGCCGCGGCCGGCCTCGCCCGCGCGCGCCGCCTCGATGGTGGCGTTCAGCGCCAGCAGATTGGTCTGGCCCGCGATGGTGCTGATCAGCTCGACCACGTCGCCGATGCGGGCGGCGGCCTTGGAGAGCTCGCCGACCCGGTCGTTGGTCCTGCTCGCCTGCCCCACCGCCTCGCTGGCGATGCGGGCGGATTCCTGCACCTGGCGGGCGATCTCGCCGACAGAGGAGGAGAGCTCTTCGGTCGCGGAGGCAACCGCCTGTACGTTGGCCGAGGCCTCTTGAGAGGCGCTGGCGACCTCCGTGGACAGGTCCTGGGCCCGCGAGGCGGTCGTGGTCAACGTGCCGGCTGAGGCCTCCAACTCGTTCGATGCCGACGACACGGTGTCGACGATCTCGCCGACCGCACGTTCGAACTGATTGGCCAGGTTTCTCATGTCGGCCTTGCGGCCCTCGGCCTGCCGCGCCTCGACCTCGACCTGCTCGTGACGCAGGCGCTCGGTCTCGACCATGCTCTCCTTGAACACCTGGATCGCCTTGGCCATGTCTCCGATCTCGTCGCGATTGCCACGGCCCGGAATCTCGACCTTGAGATCGCCACCGGCGAGGGCTCCCATCGCCCGGGTCATCGTGGTCAGCGGTCCGACGATGCTGCGCGCGATCAGGAAGGCGACGAGGCTGCCGAACAGGATCGCAAGGCCGCCGGCGACTTCCTGGATCCAGGTCGTATTGGCAATGACGCCATCGGCGGCCGCGCGCGACTTCTGGTAGTCGGCCTTCAATCCGGTCTCCGCCACCTTGAGCTTGTCGACGCTTTCGCCGATCAGGGGAGCGATACTGTTGCGGTAGATTTCATCGGCCTGGAGGATGGCGGCGGAGGTCGTCTCGAACGCCGCCTTGTAGGCCGAAAGCGAGCTCTTGATCGGTCCGAACGCGACCTTGACCTCGTTCGGCAGACCGGCCCCCTCCAGTGACTTGAGCGCTTGCTGCGCCCGATCGACATTGGTCCTGAAGGTCGCCGGCCCCTTTGCGTCCCGGACGGCGAGGAAGCGCCAGTTTGCAACACGAACCAGCAGGATCTTGGATTCGAGATCGGCGACGGGGGCGGTCACGCTGGTATCGCCGGTTTCACGCGCGGCGTCGACGAGCTTGCCGGTGTTGGCGGTCAGCTCATCGCCGCCGGCGAGCAGAACAGCCTTGCCTTTCGCCGTCTCGTTGACCGCAGCGCCCATGCGCTCGCGCAGGGACTTCATCTTTTCGACGTCACCGATCAGGCCATTGTAGATCTTGAGCCGCTCCTCGGAGACCGTCGACTTGGCCGCGTCCTTCAGCAGCTCCACCGTCGCCCCCTCCCGCTCCGCAGCCTCCTTGAAGGCCGGCTCGTTGGCGTCATAGATGTAGCGGAGATTGGCGCGCCGCAGCGCCTGGAGGTTGATCGAGATTTCCTGGACGCGGGCCGTGTTGTCCGAGAGTGCGGATAGCCGCGCCATCTGGCCCTGGACCGCCCACAAATTCCAGATCGCGACCGCGGCCATGATCAAGCCCACGACAACGAGAACCGAAAATCCGGCGTAGAGACGCCCCCGGATTCTGAAATGCAAGCTCGGCATCTTCACCGTCCATCCATAGCAAGAGAGATGGAGCAACCGAACGACTCCCCGACGTCGCAGCGGCCCCCCGCCCAGCCGCAATCACCTTTCGGAGATTCGCGCTGCACCGCGACACCATGAAGAATACTTCTTAATTCAATGCTGCATTTGCCACGCGTCGACTACGGAGGATCGCACGAAAGATGCCGTGGTGATGGCAGGCGCCGCCAGTTCTGCGATCATCTGAACAGGAAAGTGGCAATCGAATTTGTCCGGCGCGGCTTGCGCCAGGATGCGGCGCGAGTCACACGCCCGATTGTATCGACGAATTTATCCCGGCCTCGAGCAACTTCCGGCACGCCACCATCGCAGGTCCACGCGCCTGCGCGTGGACCTTTGCTTTTGAAACGCCCGCGCCGATCAGGCGGCGTGGACCGAGTTCAGGAACCTGGCGACCTCCTGCTTCAGCCGGTTGCTGTCGGCTGACAGCGAGCGCGCCGCCGAGAGCACCTGCGAGGAGGCCGAACCGGTCTCGGAGGCACCGCGCTGCACGTCGCCGATATTGGTGGAAACGCGCTGGGTGCCGTGGGCCGCCTGCTGGACGTTGCGGGAGATCTCCTGCGTCGCCGCGCCCTGCTGCTCCACGGCGGCCGCGACCGTCGAGGAAATCTCCGACAGCCGCTCGATGGTGCCGCTGATCTCCCTGATGGCGCCGACGGATTGCTCGGTAGCGGCCTGGATGTTGGAAATCTGCTGGCCGATCTCACCGGTCGCTTTCGCGGTCTGCTCGGCCAGCGCCTTGACCTCGGAGGCAACCACGGCAAAGCCGCGGCCGGCCTCGCCCGCGCGCGCCGCCTCGATGGTGGCGTTCAGCGCCAGCAGATTGGTCTGGCCCGCGATGGTGCTGATCAGCTCGACCACGTCGCCGATGCGGGCGGCGGCCTTGGAGAGCTCGCCGACCCGGTCGTTGGTCCTGCTCGCCTGCCCCACCGCCTCGCTGGCGATGCGGGCGGATTCCTGCACCTGGCGGGCGATCTCCGAAACCGAGGAGGACAGCTCCTCGGTCGCGGAGGCAACCGCCTGTACGTTGGCCGAGGCCTCTTGTGAGGCGCTGGCGACTTCCGTGGACAGGTCCTGGGCCCGCGAGGCGGTCGTGGTCAACGTGCCGGCCGAGGCCTCCAACTCGTTCGATGCCGACGACACGGTGTCGACGATCTCGCCGACCGCCTGCTCCAACTGGTCGGCGAGCCGGACCATGTCTTTCTTGCGGCCCTCGGCCTGCCGCGCCTCGACCTCCACCTGCTCCGCGCGCATGCGCTCGGTGTCGACCATGTTGTTCTTGAACACCTCGATCGCCTTGGCCATGTCGCCGATCTCGTCGGTCTTGCCGCGGCCGGGAATCTCGACCTCGAGATTGCCACCGGCGAGCAGCCCCATCGCGCGCGTCATCGAGGTCAGGGGACCGACGATGCTGCGGGCGATCAGGAAGGCGACGATCAACCCGAACAGAACGGCGAGGCCGCCCGCGATCGCCTGCACGGACGTCGTGCCCTCGATCACGGCTTCGGCGGTGGTACGCGAATCCTTGTAGTCCTTCTTCAGGGTGGTTTCGGCGACCTTGAGCTTGCCGATGCTCTCGACGATGAGCGGGGCGAGGTTCTTGTGATAGATCTCGTCGGCCTGGAGCATCGCGGCCGACGTCGTCTCGAACGCGGATTTGTAGATTCCGAGCGAGGTCTTCACCGGCGCGAGCGTGGCGCGCAATTCCGTCGCCTGCGGGCTCTTTTCGAGCGCCGTGAGCCGCTGCATGGCCCTGTCGACATTCGTCCTGAAGTTGGCCGGCCCCTTGGTGTCGCGCAAGGCCAAGAAACGCCAGTTCGCGATCTGGACGAGAAGGAGCCTGGATTCGAGGTCCGCAACGAGGGCCGCGGTGTCTTCGTCAACGGCTGCGCGCGCCGTATCGACCAGCTTGCCCATCTTGACGGTCAGTTCGTCGCCGCTCGGCAACAGCGTCGCCTTGCCGGTTCGCGCCTCGTTGACGGCGTCGCCGAGATTGTCACGCAGGCTCCGCATCCTGGCGATGTCGGTGATGAGATCTTCGTAGAGCTTGCGCCGCTCCTCGGAGGCCGTCCCCTGCGCTCCGACCTTCAACAGCTCGGTCGCCGCGGCTTCCCGTTCAGAAGCTTCCTTCATCGCAGGTTCGCTGGCGTCGTAGATGTAGCGCAGATTGGCCCGCTGGATCGCCTGGAGATGGGTCGAGATCTCCAGAACCCGCGCCGTGCTGTCCGAGAACGCCGAGAGTTTTGCGACCTGATCCTGCACGGCCCGCAAGTTCCAGATGGCGACCACCGCCATCACGAGACCGACCGCCACCAAGGCCATGAAGCCTGCGTACAGGCGTCCCCTGATCCGCAAACGAAATTTCGGCATTCCCACTGTCCACCCAGATGCATGTGAATTCGAGCGGCCGAACGTCCGGCGATCGTCACCGGCCACCCTGGCAGCCGTGGGTCGTTGCTCGGCGACCCACGCTGCACCGCGACACAATGGGGGACACTCGTTAATTGAACCTTCTAATCCTTCGCGCGTGCGCGCGAAGGATCGCAGCAGAACTGCTGATTTTATCGGCAGTTGCGCAAGGTTTTGGCGCAAGGCCCGCAGGCGCATGCAGATCGCTGCATGGAGCGTCCCGATGGACGTTCGTCAGGCCGCCCCTGCGTCATTTTGCCAAGCGCGTTCTCGACCGCTTCCAGCGGGGGCGAGGCAACGCCTTCCGATCTTAACTTCGCCGGCGGGGCTTATGCAGCTCGTACGCAATCTCCGACCGGGTCATCCCGCAGTCCTGCAGCTCCCGCTCGGTCATGGCAGCGAGCTGGCACCGGGCCCGGGACCGCTCCCGCCGGACCCGCATGATCTCCACCAGCGTCCGCCAGGCCCGCACGACCATTGACGGCCGTAACGGACCGGGTCGGTCGGTCGGCGCGACGTCGTTCAATCCGGTCAGCTCGCGGCCCTCGCGGGTGTTTGCGGAAACGGGCCGAGCGCCTTCTCGGTCAGGACCGAGTCGCAATATTCCCGGATCTCCTTGATCCTGCCGCCCTCCAGGCGAAACACCAGGCAGTAATCGTTGTCGTAGCGCACGCCTTCCGGCGTGACGTTGTCGCCCTTGGCTTCGACCACGACGATGTCGCCATCGGCGATAAAGCGGTGGGCAACGGTGCGCGTCCGGTCGCGCAGGCGGGTGCGCACATAGCCGTGCAGATCGTTGAGGATCGCTTCCTTGCCGGTGAAGGTGCGCGACCAGGAATACTGGCCGGTCACGACCCATCTGGCATCGTCGGCGAGGCTTGCGGCGAACAGGGCGCGGTCGCGCGCGCCCGGATCGGGGTTGGCGGCGGCGGCGAAAATATCCTGCATCAGTTTCTTGTTGGCGGCAGCGCTCATGGCGGCATCTCCGTGTGGTGGCGTCGTGGAGATCATCGTCCGCCGATCAGCATTCTTCAAATCGATAGCCAATATGATATCTATTCGCCTCATGAATTTGAATTCGCTTGACCTGAACCTCTTGACCGCACTCGACGCGCTGCTGCGCGAAGCCAATGTCAGCCGCGCGGCCATGAGGATCGGCCTGTCACAGCCGGCGACGAGCCACGCGTTGCAACGCCTGCGCGACATCTTCGGCGACCCGCTGCTGGTGCGCACCGGCGCGCGCATGGAGCTGACGCCGCGGGCACAGGCCCTGCGCGCGCCGCTGGCACAGGCGCTCGATCAGGTGCGCGGGCTGTTCGTGCCGGATGAATTCGACGCCGCGCGCAGCGAACGGCAATTCCGCCTGATGATGCCGGACCTCGCGGTCGAGCTGTTGATGCCGCCCTTGATGGAGAAAGTGACGCGGGCCGCTCCCAACGTTCGCGTCGATGTCGTGCCGTGGCGGGGGCCTGCGATCTTCCACGCCGAGTTCGCCCGCACCATCGACCTCGTGATCTCGATCGGCAACGCCTTCAAGGGATTTCACCGCCAGCTGCTCTACACCGACAGCGACGCGCTGGCGGTGCGGCGCGGCCATCCCATGGGAACCAAGCTGAAGCGGCGCGAAACGTTCCTCGCCGCGCGCCATGTCGGCGTGATCATCCGGGGCAATAGTGAGGATCTGATCGACACCTGGCTGCGAGCCAAGGGCATCGAGCGGCACATTGCACTCGTCGTGTCAGGCTATCTCGAAGCGCTGCACGTCGCCGCCCGCACCGACCTTGTCGCCTTCGTGCCGCGCCGGCTGATCGCGGCGCTGTCGAGGCAGCTCGGCCTCGTCACCGTGACCCCACCGCTCGACCCCGGCATCGACGAGCAGTTCATGTTCTATCCGACCCGCGCGCAGATGGATTCCGGCTCGATCTGGCTGCGGCGGCTGATGCTGGAGACGGGACGGGAGTTGGAGAAGCGGAGGGCTTCGTCGTAGGGTGGGCAAAGCGAAGCGTGCCCACCAATTCTTTCATGACGTGGAAATGGTGGGCACGGCGCTTCGCGCCGTTGCCCACCCTACAAGAACCTTACGCCTTCTGCGCGTCCATCACCTTGCGCACGGCAGGCCGTTCCGACATCCGCTTGAAATGATCGGCGATCTTCGGCGTGGCGTTGATGTCGACGCTGTCGCCTTCGAGCCAGGTCGACAGGGTGTAAAGATAGGGATCGCAGATCGTGAACTGATCGCCCATCACCCACGGCCCCCTAAACATCTTCTGCTCGATCAGGGCGAAGCAGGCGCCCATGGTCTTCGGCACCATCGCCTTCATGTCGGCGAACGAGCTCTCCTGTGTCGCCCAGCGCGCGCCGCGCATCTTGTGCGCATGGTTGATGTGCACGGTCGAGCAGAGATAGGAATTGAACGACTGCACTTGGGCGAAGTCGAAGGGATCGTCGAGCGGCGCGAGCTTCGCCTTGGGAAAGGTCTGCGCGATATAGGCCAGCATCGCCGGCGTCTCGGTCAGGACGCCGCGGTCGGTCACCAGCGCGGGCACGCGGCCCTTCGGGTTGATGGCGAGATAGTCCGGGCTGTTCTGCTGATTGTCCTTGAAGCTCAGCCGTTCAGCCGTGTAGTCGGCGCCGGCCTCCTCCAGGGTGATGTAGGTGGCGAGCGCGCAGGTGCCGGTGGCGTAGTAGAGCTTGAGCATGTCGGACCTCATGGGAAAATTGGAAATTAACGACTGTCGGCCCCGAGGTCCATAGCACGACATCCTCTTCGCAGTTGCCCACATCCGCCCGCCTGTGCCAAGACGCCCGCAATCGGAGGGGCTTTGTCATGACGGTACTCATCGCCGGCGGCGGCATCGGCGGGCTGACGCTTGCGCTCAGCCTGCACGGAATCGGCGTTCCCGTAAAAGTGTTCGAGAGCGTCGCGGAGCTGAAACCACTCGGCGTCGGCATCAACGTGCTGCCGCATGCCGTGCGCGAGCTGACCGAGCTCGGGCTGATCGACAAGCTCGATGCCAGCGGCGTGCGCACAAGCGAGCTCGCCTACTTCTCCAAGCACGGCAAGCCGATCTGGAGTGAGCCGCGCGGGCTGGAGGCCGGCTACAAATGGCCGCAATTCTCGATCCATCGCGGCACGCTGCAGCAGCTCCTGCTCGACACCGCAATCGAGCGGCTCGGCCGCGACAGCATCCTCACCAGCCATCATCTGACCGGCTGGACCGAGACAGCGGACGGCGTCCGCGCCGATTTTATCGACAAGGCGACCGGCAAGGCCGCAGGCACCTACGAAGGCGCGATCATGATCGCCGCCGACGGCATCCATTCCGCCGCACGAGAAAAGCTCTATCCCGATGAAGGCCCGCCGATCTGGAACGGCCGCATCCTCTGGCGCGGCGTGACGCCGGCAAAGGCATTCCTCACCGGCCGCACCATGATCATGGCCGGGCACGAGATCCTGAAATTCGTCTGCTATCCGATCAGCAAGGTGCCGGATGCGGCGGGCAACCATCTGATCAACTGGGTCGCTGAGCGCCACATGCCGCCGACCTACCAGTGGCGACGCGAGGACTATAACCGCACCGCGCGGCTGGAGGAGTTCTTGCCGTGGTTCGAGAGCTGGCAGTTCGACTGGCTCGACGTGCCCGGCCTGATCCGGAACTGCCCGCACGCCTACGAATATCCGCTGGTGGACCGCGATCCGGTGTCACAGTGGACGTTCGGCCGCGTCACGCTGATGGGGGATGCCGCGCATCCGATGTACCCGATCGGATCGAACGGCGCCTCGCAGGCGATCCTCGATGCCCGCGTCATCACCCGCGAGATCCTGGCGCATGGCCCGACGCAGGCAGCGCTGCTCGCCTACGAGGCCGAGCGGAGGCCGGCGACCACCGACCTCGTCCTGCTCAACCGCAAGAACGGACCCGAGCAGGTGATGCAACTGGTCGAAGAGCGCGCGCCCGACGGCTTTGAGGTCGTCACCGACGTGCTGTCGCAGCACGAGCTGGAAGACATCGCCGCCAACTACAAGCGCGTCGCGGGGTTCCAGGTCGAGGCGCTGAATGCCAAGCCGCCGATCGTGCCGCGGCGCGCCGATGCGAGAGGCGCGAGCACCTAGGTCGTTGCTTCACACTCCGCAATGCCGTTGACGGCGCGAGTTAGGTGGAGCGACGACCGCCCAAGGTTGACGACATGCGCTTAAGCTTATTGATGGCACGGATAGCGTAACCGAGCCCGACGGGATTGGTCTGGCGCAGGAAGGCGACCTTTTTCACATAGTCTTCGATGTGCCATTTGGCGTGCGCGCCCTCGCGGAAGAAGACAACGTCGCCGACACCGTAGCGCTTCGGTGGCATGCCATCGCTCTCGATCACCGTTGATCCTTCAAGGATCATGATCGTCTCGTCGAGATCGTAGTACCAGTTGAACTTGCCCATGGTGCAGGACCAGATCAGGGTCGTGGCGGTGCCGCACGCGCTGGTTGACAGCAGGTGCGAGCGCGCTTCCGGGTTTCCTTCAATGATCCAGGATGGCTCAATCGGGGACGGTTTCAGATCGACGTTGCAATGACCGGTCTCAATAAGCGCAAGCGGCATAACTCACCTCAATGCCTCAAATAGAGCGCGCCTTGACAATCATCCCGTTCAGGTTTGTGAAATTTTTATCGGGGGCACTAACATTCAAAGTTTCCACGAAAAATATGAATTGGTCAATTTGCCGCAAGTCACGTCGATGACGCCTCGACCGTCGCGATTCGCCTGCGGATTGCACGTATCCACCTGTTTTCTCTGCGGGCTGCGACAATATGCGCGAGTCAAATGCTCGCGTTGCTAGAGCCGACAACGAGCCGCACGCTCATTGCGTGCGCAAGGAATTCGCGAGCAAATTCTGCGATTGCACGCGCGGGTAGATCTCTGTCCGCTTCCGCGCTGCGCGAGGCATCCCCTCCTATTCGAGCAGAATGGGCCCGCCGCACCTGGATCAGCGAACCACTCTCGCCGCTTCCAGCAGCCGCTCGCTCGCGGTCGCGGTGGCAAGCACGGTGCCGTCCTCGGTCATCAGCCTGGCCTCGACGAAGGCAATGGTCTTGCCGAGTTGCGTCACCGTCGCCTCGCCGATGATCGGGCCGGGCTTTGCGGGGCTCAGGAAGTTCACGGTCATGCTGATGGTGGTGGTGTAGAGCCGGCCCTCGCTCATCACCAGCACGGCCGGGCCCATGGTGTCGTCGAGCATGGCCGAGAGCATGCCGCCCTGGATGAAGCCCGCCGGATTGCAGAATTCGGGCTTGCCCTCGAAGCCGAGCTTGATCCAGCCCTCCTCCGGACGGGCATCGAGCAGGCGCCATCCCAGCAGCTCGGCACAGGGCGGCCTGGGAAAGTTGTCGAGCGCGGTCTTGACCATTGGGGAGCCTCCGTGTCGCCCCCTGTTAACGCGGCCCTGCTGCCAGCGTGGTGTCAGGAGGATGGGGCCGGCGGGAGGCGCAATCCGTGCGCGATCACCTTGCGCATGACGTTGGGCAGCGCTTCGCCGGCCAGCGTCGCGATCGGCACCCAGCGCATGCCCGCGGGTGCCCGCGTGCGAGCTTCTGCCTTGGCGGTATAGACCACCAGTTCCAGCGGAAAATGCGTGAAGACGTGGGTGACGACGCCCACCCTGCGCTGCCAGCGCGACAGGCCCTTCAGCGCGGGCGCCTGCTGCTTCGCCGTCGCGTCCTCCTGACCGGCGAGCCAGTCCGAGCCCGGCACCTCCGTCATGCCCCCGAGCAGGCCCTTTTCGGGCCGGCTGCGGACCAGCAGTTCGTCGCCGCGCGTCACGACGAAGGCAGCGCCGCGCCGCAGCGTCCCGCTCTTCTTCGGCGCCTTGCGCGGAAAACTCTCCTGCGTGCCTTGCACGCGAGCGATGCAATCATCGTTCAGCGGACACAGCGAGCAGGCCGGCTTCTTCGGCGTGCAAATCGAAGAGCCGAGATCCATCAATGCCTGTGCGCTATCACCGGCGCGGGAGTCGGCAAGGAGCGTCGCCGCCAGTTGCTGGATCAGCGGTTTTGATTGCGGCAGCTCCTCCTCGACCGCGAACAGGCGCGACACCACCCGCTCGATATTGCCGTCGACCGGCATGGTGCGGCGATCGAAGGCGATCGCGGCGATCGCAGCCGCGGTGTAAGGCCCGATGCCCGGCAACGCGCGCAGCCCCTCCTCCGTGTCGGGAAAGACGCCGCCATGCTCGCGCGTCACCGCGACCGCGCAGGCATGGAGATTGCGCGCACGGGAGTAATAGCCGAGCCCCGCCCACATCCGCAGCACGTCGTCCTGCGAAGCCCGCCCCAGCGCGGTGACATCAGGCCAGCGCGCGACGAATTTTTCGAAGTAAGGGCCGACCGCCTTTACCGTGGTCTGCTGGAGCATGATCTCGGACAACCACACGCGGTAAGGGTCCGATGCCTCACCCGACGCCGCCCGCCACGGCAGGCGGCGGCGGTGGCGGTCGTACCAGGCGAGCAGCGCCAAGGGGCGCGATGCGGTCTCCGGCTGACTGGGTTCCGATTTCGCCTTCAGGGCGGATTTGGGGCTCATGCTCCCACTGTAACGACAACGCACCGACCTCTCCACGCCATGCCCGCGCTTGTCGCGGGCATCCACGTCTTTCTTCGCAAGAGAACGTGGATGGCCGGGACGAACCCGCCATGACGGCGAAGAGCCTGTGGCTCTCACGCCGCAGTGCTATAAGGGTCCATGTCCAAATTCCCACCCAAGCCGGGCCCCATCAGCGCCAAGCCGCTCTCGCTGCTGCTCAACGACGTCTTTGCCGAGGCGTACGCCAAACAGGGCTTTGCCGCGCGCGAGTTGGTGACGCGGTGGGCGCAGATTGCCGGGGCGGAGATCGCGGCGCATGCCGAGCCCCTCAAGATGCAATGGCCGCGACCGGTCGAGGGCCAGCCGCAGGAGCCGGCCACGCTGGTGCTGCGGGTCGAGGGGCCGATGGCGCTGGAGATCCAGCATTCCGCGGATGTGATCCTGGAACGGGTCAACCGCTTCTTCGGCTGGAGCGCGGTCGGCAAGCTCGCCTTCCGCCAGGCCCCCCTGTCGCGCGCCAAGCGGCCGGTCCGGCCGGGCCCGCCGGACCCCAAGAGTGTCGCCAAGGTGGAGGAGACCCTCGGGGACATCGAAGATGAACAGCTCAAGTCTGCGCTGGCGCGGCTCGGGGCGGCCATCAAGCGAAATTGAGCCTCATTTCGCGGTCAATCTGGACCCGTTCCCGCGGCCCGCCATTGCCTCAAACGACGTTTCAAGCTAGCGACAGGCCGCCCAAATGGGAACTTCGGGCAAGACCACGCCAATCCGGGAGCCGACCTTGATCATCACCCGCCGCGCCTTCACCACGATGCTGTCGCTGACCGGGCTTGCCGCGGTCGCCGGGTTCTCCCCATTGCGGTTCATCTCCGACGCCATGGCGCAGGCCGCCGGTGACGTGGCCAAGCCCGTGTCGCTGCCCGACATGGCGCTCGGCCCGAAGGACGCCGCCGTCACCATCACCGAATTCGCCTCGATGACCTGCCCGCATTGCGCGGCCTTCAACGAGCAGGTGTTCCCCAAGATCAAGGCGGAATACATCGACACCGGCAAGGTGCGTTACGTCTTCCGCGAGTTCCCGCTCGACATCAAAGCCGCCGCCGGCTCGATGCTGTCGCGCTGCATCGCCAATGGCGATGCGCCGAAATACTTCGCTGTCACCGACATGCTGTTCCGGCAGCAGAACGACTGGGTGATGAAGAACACCACCGAGACCCTGACGCGGATCGGCAAGCAGGCCGGCCTCACCCAGCAGCAGGTCGAAGCCTGCCTGAAGGACCAGGCGCTGCTCGACAAGATCGCCGCCGACCAGAAATACGCCAGCGACGTTTTGAAGGTGGATTCGACGCCGACCTTCTTTATCAACGGCGAGAAGATCAAGGGCGAGGCCTCGTTCGAGGAATTCGCCAAGAAGATCAATCCGCTGCTGAAGAGCTGATTCTTCGCCCTCAACGCCTAATTCGCATCTCGAAAGCCGTATCATTCCCGGGATAAATCCCTTGGGAAAAGCGGCTTTCGCCGGTTGCCCTCGCGGCGCACCGCGGCCATTGTCCAGCCGCATGAGGCGCCTCGCGCGACTCGCCCGGATAGCGACATTGCCTTCCATGGTATTGTCCCGGCAGGGGGATTCGCGCCTGCCAACAGAGATGCGTGCTTATGAAAATCACCCGCCTGCGCCTTCACGGCTTCAAGTCCTTCGTTGAGCCCACGGACTTCGTCATCGAGCCCGGCCTGACCGGCGTGGTCGGACCCAACGGTTGCGGCAAGTCGAATCTCGTCGAAGCGCTGCGCTGGGCGATGGGTGAGACCTCGTACAAATCGCTGCGCGCCGCCGACATGGACGCGGTGATCTTCGCCGGATCCGGCAACCGTCCGGCGCGCAACCACGCCGAAGTGACGATGACGATCGACAACGCCGATCGCACCGCGCCGGCGGCGATGAACGACAGCCAGCTTCTGGAGATCTCCCGCCGCATCGAGCGCGAGGCCGGCTCGGTCTATCGCATCAACGGCCGCGACGTGCGCGCCCGCGACGTGCAGATCCTGTTCGCCGACGCCGCCACCGGCGCGCGCTCGCCCGCCCTCGTCCACCAGGGCAAGATCGGCGAGATCATCCAGGCCAAGCCGGAGCAGCGCCGCCGCGTGCTGGAAGACGCCGCCGGTGTCGCGGGTCTCCATGCCCGCCGCCACGAAGCCGAGCTGCGGCTGAAGGCCGCCGAAACCAACCTCACCCGCGTCGAGGACGTGATCGGCCAGCTCTCCGGCCAGATGGAAGGCCTGAAGAAGCAGGCCCGCCAGGCCGTGCGCTATCGCGAGGTCGCCGCCAAGGTCCGCAAGGCCGAAGCCACCCTGTTCCATCTGCGCTGGATCGGCGCCCATGCCGACGTCAACGAATCCGGCCAGACCCACGATCTTGCCGTGCGCGAGATGGCCGAGCGCACCCAGCACCAGGCCGAAGCCGCCCGCATCCAGGCGATCCGCGCCGCCGAGATGCCGGCGCTGCGCGATGCCGAGGCGCGCGCCGCGGCCGGGCTCCAGCGCCTGACCAATGCCCGCGAACTGCTCGACCGCGAGGAAGAGCGCGCCAAGGAGCGCGTCGCCGAGCTCGAACGCCGCCTCGCCCAGTTCGAAGGCGACATCTCCCGTGCTCAGCAACAAACCATGGACGCCGACGTCGCGCTCCAGCGCCTCGACAGCGAAGACGCCGAGCTGAAGGAAGAGATCAAGTCGCGCGTCGAGAAGCGCTCCGGCGTCGACGAGCGCGTCGGCGAAGCCGAGGCGGTGCTGACCGAAACCGAGCAGCAGTTCGCCGAGCTCACCACGGCGCTCGCCGACCTCACCGCCAAGCGCAACCAGCTCGAAGCCAATGTCCGCACCCACCGCGACAAGCTCGCCCGGCTCGACCAGGAGATCGCGAATGTCACCGCCGAGGAGCAGAAGCTTGCCGATGAAACGGGCGGCTTCGGCGACCTCGACGAGCTGACCGCGACGGTCGAGACCGCCGAGCAGACGCTGGCGGCCTCGGAGGCCGCGGCGCAGGCGAGCGAAGCCGCGCACGTCGCCGCGCGGCAGACGCTGGAATCCTCGCGCTCGCCGCTGAACGAAGCCGACAAGCGCGTGCAGCGGCTCGAGACCGAGGCGCGCACGATCTCCAAGATCGTCAACGGCGAAACCAAGAACCTGTGGCCGCCGATCATCGACGGCATCACCGTCGACAAGGGGTTTGAAAAGGCCATCGGCGCCGCGCTCGGCGACGATCTCGATGCGCCGATCGACCCGTCGGCGCCGATGCGCTGGACCAATGTCGGCGAGACCGACGGCGATCCGGAGCTGCCCGAAGGCGTGGTGCCGCTCGCGAACCATGTGCAGGCCCCGGCCGAGCTGGCCCGCCGCCTGGCGCAGATCGGCGTGGTGCCGCGCGAGCGCGGCGCCGAGCTGGTCTCGCAGCTCAAGACCGGCCAGCGGCTGGTCTCGCCCGAGGGCGACGTCTGGCGCTGGGACGGCTTCGTCGCGGCGGCCCATGCCCCGACCGGCGCCGCACGCCGCCTTGCCGAGCGCGCCCGCCTCGTCGACATCGAGAACGAGCTGGAGCAGGCCCGCATCGACGCGCAGATCAAGCGCCAGGCGCTGGAGAATGCCGAGTCCGAACTGCAGATTGCGGCCAGCACCGAAGGCGCGAGCCGCGAAGCCTGGCGCGCCGCGCAGCGCGAGCTGAACGTCGCGCGCGAGCGCCATGCCACGGCCGAGCGCGAGATCAGCCGCCACGCCGCGCGCAAGGCGACGCTGTCGGAAGCGCACAGCCGTCTCGCCGCCGACCGCGCCGAGGCCGAAGCCGCCTACGAATACGCCGAGGCCGGCATCAGCGAGCTGCCGTCGAGCGAAGACACCGAGACTCGTCTCGCCGCCGTCCGCAGCGACATCGAAGCCCATCGCCGCATGGCCGCCCAGGTCCGCGCCGAGGCGCAGGCGCTGGCGCGCGAGGCCGAGCTGGCCGACCGCCGCGTGCAGGCAATCCTCGCCGAGCGCACCGAGTGGCAGAACCGCAAGGAGAGCGCGGCCTCCCACATCGACACCATCCAGGCCCGCATCGCCGAACTCACGATCGAGCGCAGCGAGCTCGAAAACGCCCCCGCCGTGTTCGCAGAGAAGCGCAGCGCGCTGATCACCGAGATCGAATACGCGGAAAACGACCGCCGCATGGCCGCCGACGCGCTCGCCACCGCGGAAAGCGCGATGGCGGAGACCGACCGCGTCGCGAAGCTGACGCTCGAGGCGCTCTCCAGCTCCCGCGAGGCCACCGCCCGCGCCGAGGAGCGCATGGAAGGCGCGCGGCGCCGGCTCGAGGACATCGAGCGCGAGATCCGCGACATGCTGGAGGTCGAGCCGCAGGCCGTCGCCGGCCTTGCCGAGATCGAGCCCGGCGCGGAGCTGCCGCCGCTGCACGACATCGAGGAAGACCTCGAAAAGATGCGCCGCGACCGCGAGCGCCTCGGCGCAGTCAACCTGCGCGCCGAGGAAGAGCTGCGCGAGGTCGAGACCCAGCACACCGGCCTCGTCACCGAGCGCGACGACCTCGTCGAAGCCATCAAGCGGCTGCGCCAGGGCATCCAGAGCCTCAACAAGGAAGCGCGCGAGCGCCTCCTGACCTCGTTCGAGGTCGTCAACAACCACTTCAAGCGCCTGTTCGTCGAGCTGTTCGGCGGCGGCGAGGCCGCACTGCACCTGATCGAGAGCGACGACCCGCTGGAGGCCGGCCTCGAAATCATCGCCAAGCCCCCGGGCAAGAAGCCGCAGACACTGTCGCTGCTCTCGGGCGGCGAGCAGGCACTGACCGCGATGGCGCTGATCTTCGCCGTGTTCCTCACCAATCCTTCGCCGATCTGCGTGCTGGACGAAGTCGACGCACCGCTCGACGACCACAACGTCGAACGGTACTGCAACCTGCTGCACGAGATGACCGGCTCGACCGACACGCGCTTCATCATCATCACGCACAACCCGATCACGATGGCGCGGATGAACCGCCTGTTCGGCGTCACCATGGCCGAGCGCGGCGTCTCGCAACTCGTGTCGGTGAGCCTCTCAGAGGCGGTGGACATTCTCGACCAGAACGTGGCGTGACGTTTTTGGCCGTCATTCCGGGGCGCTGCGCAGCATCGAACCCGGAATCTCGCGCCACCATCTCTAGATTCCGGGTTCGCGCTACGCGCGCCCCGGAATGACGGCGAATGAAAATGGTCTCGCCCACGCTTCCCGCTGAGCTAAAGGCCGCCCTCGACGGCAAGCTCCAGGGCTTTTCGCGCAGCGACGCCGCGCAGCGATCCCAGAAAATCTCGAACACCTATCGCGCCGGCGGCGGCTCCGGCACGATCAAGTCGGAGGCCGATGCGCTCGCCTACGCGCTCGCGCGCATGCCGGCCACCTACGCGGCGGTGGCGGCGAGCCTGAATGCGCTGACCGAGATCGCGCCGGACTTCGCCCCGGAGACGCTGCTCGACGTCGGCGCAGGTCCAGGCACCGCAAGCTGGGCCGCCGCAGAGGCGTTTCCCTCGCTGCAGGACTTCACCCTGCTCGACGCCAACGCCACCCTGAGCCGGCTTGCCCTCGAACTCGCGCATGACAGCACGCGTCTGGCGGACTGCCGCTATTTGCCCGGCGATGCCGGCGGCAACCTTGCCGAGGTCTCGCCAGCCGATCTCGTCGTCGCGAGCTACATCATCGGCGAGCTCGGTGAGGCCGATCAACGCAAACTCGCGGAAACGATGTGGGCGAAAGCGCGCCATGCGCTGGTCGTGATCGAGCCCGGCACGCCGGCCGGCTACGCGCGCATCCTCGCGCTGCGCCAGCAGGTGATCGCAGCCGGCGCTTACGTCGCCGCGCCCTGCCCGCACGAAAGGCCCTGCCCGCTGATTGCGCCCGACTGGTGCCATTTCTCCCAGCGCCTGCCGCGCTCCCAGGCCCACCGCCAGATCAAGGGCGCCGACGTGCCGTTCGAGGACGAGCGCTTCATCTACGTCGCCCTGACCCGCACGCCGCCCGCGACGCGCGCCGCCCGCGTGCTGGCGCCGCCGGATGTCGGCAAGGCCGAAATCACGGCGAAGCTTTGCACCGAGCAAAGCGTTGAACTCGCCAAGATCCCCCGCCGCGACAAGGCCGCCTATGCAAGTGCCCGGCGCTGGCGCTGGGGCGACACCGTCATTGCCGAAAGTTAACCTCGATCGGCGGTTTTGCCTTGAACTCGGATGGTTCCTGATCCGACCAAGTCTTACCTCCCCTCCGCGCCGGGGCTCTCGCCCTGCGCCATTTTGGTCTAGGCTGCGCCCGCCTTAAATCCCCTTCAGGAGTTCTCCATGTCGACCGGCTGGATCGTTCTCGGCGTCATCGTCGTCCTCGTGTTCTTGGCCTTCAGCGCCTACAACCGCCTGGTGGCGCTGGGCCAGCGCGTCGGCCAGGCCTTTGCCGATATCGACGTGCAGCTCAAGCAGCGCCACGACCTGGTCCCGAACCTGGTCGAGACGGTGAAGGGCTACGCCTCGCATGAGCGCGGCACGCTCGACGACGTCATCAAGGCGCGCAATTCGGCGATGTCGGCGCAAGGCCCGGCGCAGGTGTCCGCCGCCGAGAACCAGCTCTCCGGCGCGCTCGGCCGGCTGATCGCGCTGTCGGAGGCCTATCCCGACCTCAAGGCCAACGCCAACTTCCAGCAGCTCGCCAGCGAGCTCTCCGACCTCGAGAACAAGATCGCGGCGAGCCGCCGCTTCTTCAACAGCGCGGTCCAGGAATACAACACCGGCATCCAGCAGATGCCCGCAGCGTTGTTCGCCGGCATGTTCGGCTTCACCAAGAAGGACTTCTTCGATCTCGGCGCCAGCCGCACCGAGGTCGAGGCCGCGCCGCAGGTGAAGTTCTGATTGTCGCGTGACCGGTTTCTCATCTTTGTCGTTCCGGGGCGCGTCGAAGACGCGAACCCGGAACCTCGCCTGAGACACTAAGCTCTGGATTCCGGGTTCAGGCCTGCGGCCTGCCCCGGAATGACGGGAGCTAACGGAAGCAGCCATGGCCGCGTATGGTCTCTACACGCACATCGCCTCGAACAAGTTACGTTCGATGCTGCTGCTCGCCGGCCTGTTCGCGCTGGTCTATGTGCTGGTCTATGCCGGCGCGCTGGTCGCCGAAGTCGTCATCAACGGCAATGAGACCGTCGCCTTCTACCTGAGCCACGCCTTCCTAGACCTGAAAGTCGCCGCGCCGGTTGCGACGGTCGTGACGGCGGTCTGGGTCGTGATCGCCTATTTCTTCCACCAGTCGATGATCGATGCCGTGACCGGCGGACACGACGTCACCCGGAAGGAGGAGCCGCGGCTCTACAATCTGCTCGAAAACCTCTGCATCTCGCGCGGCATCACCATGCCGAAGCTGAAGATCATGGAAAGCCCGGCGCTGAACGCGTTCGCGACCGGCCTCAACCCGCGGCAATATTCGATCACCGTCACCACCGGCCTCCTCAACGCCCTGAACGACAAGGAGATCGAGGCGGTACTGGGCCACGAGCTGACCCACATCAAGAACGGCGACGTGCAGCTCATGGTGGTCGCCGTCATCATCGCCGGCGTGGTCGGCTTCTTCGGCGAATTGTTCTTCCGCCTGTTCACGAATTTGAGCTGGAACTCCGGCGGCTCTTGGTCCTCGGGTTCGTCGTCGTCGCGGTCGTCCTCGTCGTCGAGCGACAGCAAGAACTCGGGGGGCGGCGCCGTGATCGTCATCATCATCGCGGTCGTGCTGATCGTGGTGGCCTGGCTGATGTCGCAGGTGGTGAAGCTGGCGCTGTCGCGCTCGCGCGAATATCTCGCCGACGCCGGCTCCGTCGAGCTGACGAAAGACCCTGACGCCATGATCTCGGCGCTACGCAAGATCGAGAACCGCGGCGAGCTGCCGGGCGCGACCTCGGCGGTGATGGAGCTCTGCGTCGACAATCCGCGCGAGGGTTTTGCCGATCTGTTTGCGACCCACCCGTCGGTGCAGTCCCGGGTCGACGCGCTGGTCAAGTTCGCTGGCGGCCATGATCCAGGTCCGCTGCCGGACCCGACCGACGAGACGGAACAGCCCGAGGCGCAGGGAGCCCCGCAGGACGCCCCGCCGCCGCTGTCGCAGCGACCATGGGGCGACGCAGCCGGCCCGGCCAATCCGCCGCCCGTACCAGCGCCCAGCCCCTCCGGAACCACGGCCGGCAACCCGATCGGGAATCCCATGGGGCCCTGGGGCCGCCATTAAGCGCGCGCCCATGGCCAGTTTCACGGCAATCTGGAAAAACCTCGGGAATTGCCGCAACCGGGGCCTGCGGAATTGAATTCTCCCTTGTTTCTGCCATGTTCGCGCCCAACAGCAGACTCGGGACATCGATTTGGGGCCCGGCCGATTGCGACCTCGCGATCGGGGGCGCGCGTTAGGGGACAGCAATGGCAAAGCCGGCAGTGGTTGTGGTGGGCGCGGACAAGGGCGGGGTCGGCAAGACCACGGTATCGCGCACCCTGCTCGATTATTTTTCCGCCAACAACGTGCCGACCCGCGCCTTCGACACGGAATCCCCGCGCGGAACGCTGAAGCGCTTCCATCCTGGCATCACCGAGATCGTCGACATGACGACGACGGCCGATCAGATGAAGATCTTCGATACGCTCAACGCGACCAGCCCGTCGGTCACAGTGATCGACGTCCGCGCCGGCCTGCTCTCCCCGGCGCTCGCCTCGCTGCGCGACATCGGTTTCCTCGACGCCGCCAAGGCCGGGCAGATCACCTTCGCGGTGTTCCACATCCTCGGCCCCTCGATCGCCTCGCTGGACGAAATCGCCGAGACCGCGAATTTCATGACCGGCGCAAAATATTTCCTGGTCAAGAACTTCATCAACGACACCCAGTTCTTCCAGTGGGACCAGGCGACCTATAATTCCTACTTCCACCGCATCAAGGACGCCACCGAGCTGACCATCCCCAAGCTCAACGAAATGGCCTATGAGCAGGTCGAGGTCTCCTCCGTCCCGTTCCTGAAATTCGTCGCCAACAAGGGCATCAACGACGAGGCCGCCAACTACTCCTTCGTGCTGCGCGGCTATGTCCGGCACTGGCTGGCCAATGTCTGGAGCGAGTTCGACCGCATCCGCCTGACCGACATCGTCGGTTCAAAGCCCGGCGCCCGCAGCAGCGAAAAATAGTTGCGGAGTCCGGGCTGATACGGCTGGATTGGGCGGCGAGTTCGCTCAGATAATAGTTCGTGATGCCCGCGACACCCGTCTACATCATCTGCTCGCCCCGCCCGCAGGTCGGCAAGACGCTGCTGGCGCGGCTGTTGAGCGAGTTCCTGCTGCTCAAGAACGGCAACGTCGCGGCCTTCGACGTCAACCTGAAGGAGCCGTCGCTGCTCGACTATCTGCCGAAGATCACGGAGACCGCCGACGTGATCGACACCTACGGCAAGATGCAGCTGATGGACCGCGTCATCGTCGATGACGGGATTGCCAAGGTGATCGACCTCGGCTTCCACGCCTTCGACGAGTTCTTCAAGATGGCCGACGAGATCGGCCTCTTGAAGGAGGCGGCCCGCCGCCACGTCGCACCACAGATCCTGTTCGTGGCCGACACCGACCGCGTCTCGGCCCGCGCCCATGAGATGCTGCGCGAGCAGATCCCGCGGATGAACCTGATCACGGTGGACAACGAATACGTCGTCCGCGGCGAGCTGCCCGCCGCGATGGCAGGCGGCCGGCTGTTCCGCCTCCCCGCCCTGCCCGGCTTCCTCAAGACCTATATCGACCGGCTCAACTTCTCCTTCACCGGCTACCTGCGCCAGGAGAAGGACGCCTCGACCGAGCTGCACCAGTGGACCCGGCGCAACTACCTCGCCTTTCGCGAGCTCGAGCTCAGCCTGATCCTGCAGCGGTCGTAGAGCACTCGGCCGGCGAACTCGGTGTTCACCTCTCCCCAGCGGGGAGAGGTCGGATTGCTATGGCGCGCAATTGCGCGCCTGAGCAAGCCGGGTGAGGGGCCGCGGCGATCAGTGAGACCCAGACCCCTCACCCGGATCGCATCTTCGATGCGATCCGACCTCTCCCGTAGGCGAGAGGTGAAGCCCGTCCTCGGCCTGCACCGACCAGAATTTACCCGGGCGATATCCTGCGCCCGCCGTCGCTCAATGCCCCTCGAACGTCATCAGCGTGCGCACCGGCACGTCCATGGCGCGCAGCTTGGCGGCGCCGCCGAGCTCGGGCAGGTCGATGATGAAGCAGGCGGCGACGACATTGGCGCCGATCTGGCGCAGCAGCTTCACCGCGCCTTCCGCGGTGCCGCCGGTGGCGATGAGGTCGTCGACCAGGATGACGCGCTCGCCGGGCTGGATGGCGTCGACATGCATCTCCATCTCGTCGATGCCGTATTCGAGCGAATAGGCGATGCGCACGGTGGTGTGCGGCAGCTTGCCTTTCTTGCGGATCGGCACGAAGCCGGCGGAGAGCTGGTGCGCCACCGCGCCGCCGATGATGAAGCCCCGCGCCTCCATGCCGGCGACCTTGTCGATCTTGTTGCCGGCCCAGGGGTTCACGAGCTCGTCCACGGCGCGGCGGAATGCGCGCGCATCCGCGAGCAGGGTCGTGATGTCGCGGAACATAATCCCCGGCTTGGGATAGTCGGGGATGGTGCGAACGCTCGCCTTCAGATCGTGGTCAAAGGTCATTTGTATCCCATGTTAGCTGTCATTCCGGGGCGGCTCGAAGAGCCGAACCTCAGGTGCGCAATTGCGCACCGGGGAATCTCGAGATTCCGGGTCTGGTGCTTACGCGCCATCCCGGAATGACGAGCATGAAACATGCACTCAATTCGCCCCAGCATCCAGCCGGAACGCATTCTCGACAATACGTAGTCCCACCTCGCCGCCGAGCGACATCAGCGACTCCGGGTGGAATTGCACGCCCGCGACCGGCAGGGTCTTGTGCTCCAGCGCCATGGCGACGCCGTCCTCGGTGCTGGCGGTGACGGACAAAACCTCCGGCATGCTGTCGCGCTCGACATAGAGCGAGTGATAGCGGCCGATCACGATCTCGTTCGGCAGATTGCGCATCAGGCGGCCGCCCCGCACCTGCACCCGCGAGGGCCGACCGTGGGCGGGATGCGTGAGCTGGCCGAGCTCGCCGCCAAAATATTCGCCGATCGCCTGCACGCCGAGGCAGACGCCGAACACCGGCAGCTTGTTCTCCAGCGCCGCATCGATCGTCTTCTTGATCCCGAAATCTTCGGGCCTGCCCGGGCCGGGCGACAGCACCAGCAAATCCCACCTCTTCTGCTTGAGCATGTCGAGCGCATGCACATAGCGGACCACGGTGACGCTGGCGCCGACCTGGCGGAAATAGTCGGCGAGCATGTGCACGAAGCTGTCGTCGTGGTCGATCAGCAGCACCCGCTTGCCGCTTCCGGTCGCATCGGGCGCGAAGGTCGAGAGCGGCTTTGGCGGATCGCCGCGCAGCGCCTGGAACAGCGCCGCAGCCTTGACCTGGCATTCGCGGTCCTCGGCAGCGGGATCGGAATCGAACAGGCAGGTGGCGCCGACGCGCACCTCGGCGAGACCATCCTTCATGCGGATGGTGCGGATGGTGAGGCCGGTATTGATGCTGCCGTCAAAATTCACCGCGCCGATCGCACCCGCATACCAGCGCCGCGGCGACCGCTCGTGATCCTCGACGAACTGCATCGCCCAGAGCTTCGGCGCACCTGTCACGGTGACGGCCCAGGCGTGGGTGAGGAAGGCATCGAGCGCGTCGAAGCCGGGACGCAGCATGCCCTCGACGTGGTCGACGGTGTGGAACAGTTTTGAGTAGGTCTCGATCTGCCGGCGCGCCAGCACCTTGATGGTGCCGGGGACGCAGACGCGCGCCTTGTCGTTGCGATCGACGTCGGTGCACATGTTGAGCTCGAACTCGTCCTTCTCCGAATTCAGGAGCTGGCGGATCTGCTCGGCATCGCCGATCGCATCGGTGCCGCGCGCGATGGTGCCCGAGATCGGGCAGGTCTCGACGCGGCGGCCGTCCGAACGCACGAACATCTCGGGCGAGGCGGAGACGAGAAACTCGCCGTCGCCGAGATTCATCAGCGCGCCGTAGGGCGACGGGTTGATGACGCAGAGGCGCTGGAAGACTTCCGCCGGCGAACGATCGCAGGGCTCGGCGAACAGCTGGCCCGGCACGGCCTCGAACAGATCGCCGCGGGCAAAGGCCGCGCGCGCGGTCTCGACGGTGGCCTGGTATTCGCCGGGCGCATGATCGGCAAAGCCCTGGCGCGGTGTCTTCATGTACGGGCTGTCGGCGGTCTCGCGCGGCAGGCCCTCGGTGGATCTGCCCTTCCACGTGAAGTCGTAGCTGAGCACGACGCCGCGGCCGGTGGCGCGGTCATAGGCCAGCAGGCGATCGGGAACGTAGAGCACGATGTCGCGCTGGTCGCTCTCGCGCGCGCGCTTCTGCACGAGATCCTCGATCTGGAACACGAGATCGTAGGCGAAGGCGCCGAACAGGCCGAGCAGCCCGTCGTCATTGGCGGAGAAGGCGGCGACGAGGTCGCGCACCAGCGACACCACGCTGGCGCGCCGGGTGCGTTGGTCTTCCTCGACCGGGGCATCGCCGCGGATGATGTGGCCGGCGAGGCGCGAAGCGGTCTTCTCCGAGATCACCACGCAGGGCTCGCGCAGGACGTCGGCAAGGAAGGCGATCAGGACCTGGCCGCGCTCGTTCAGCGCTTCCAGCTTGAAATCGACGCCCGTGGTCTCGAGCTTGAGCGGCGGATCGGAGAAGCCGAGGTCAAAACTCTCGTAGCGGCCCGGCACGGTCGTGCCCGACGACAGCACCACGCCGCGGCGTCGGTCGAGCAGGTTGACGAGATCGTCGAGCCGGCTCGCGCCGCCGGTAAACTGCTCCGCCACGCGCGTGATCGCGAGACCCGCGCGGGTCACGTAATCGCTTCTGGCCGGGAGGGCAAAGACTGTCCTGTTCATGTCGTCCTCTTACGAAACTTGCCGAGGGAACGCCACACAGGACAAACGATCAGGCCGCCGCACTGCGTGGGCGACCTTCGACGATTTTGGGAAAAGAAATCGCACCGGCCACCTCTTAGGAGGTGCGCCACCAAAGACGGGCTGGGCGGACGGCGGTGCTCATGGGCGGATACTCACCATGGCGCGGGGACGGCGTCAAGGGCGGCCGGGCGGCCTCGATCACCAAAATGGCGCGGATCGCGTTGCGGCTTATGCCTGGATCTCCAGGCTGTCGCGCCCCACAGCCGCCTCCGCGGCATGTCGTTCGATTTCCGCCCGCGTGACCGTGAGCGCGGGCTTGCCGCCAGGTCCGATCACGTTGGCACGGTCGCCCAAGGTTTCAATCAAAACGCAGGTCTTTCCTGTGACCGCATACCATGCCGCCCGGTCGTCGCTCACGTCCAACGCCGTGATCATCGCGGTCGGATCCAGACCCGACTTCCGCAACAGCAGGTCGATGGCTTCGGCTGCAAGGTTTTGCTCGGCGATCCTCGAGAAATTCCGGATCGCGTCAGCCCCCACAACAGATAGCCGCCCGCCCACCAGTGATGGCGGAAAGCTCTTCAAAATTTCATGCATTTCCGCAGGCTTCGGGCTCTGGCTGCCCGGGCCGTACTCATAAAGTTGTCCACCCGCATCCTCATAAACGCAGAGTCGCGCGCCCTTATCTGTCTTAACGCCGAAGGCCATGCATTGCTGCCCTTCCACCTCCATACTGCTTCCTGCAAGAACCATGAGCTTGAGCTCTGGCTCGGGCGCCACCGCCCCGCATGCGGCGGCGACCGTGATTTGCAAGCGGTCAGTCATCTGGAAGCGGATCTGGCGAACGCCTCGCCAGATCCGTCGCTGCGACAGATGCGGATTAAGTTGCGCAAGCCGCTGGATTTCGGATGCGTATTGCTGCTTGGCTACGGCGCGCAATTCGGGCCAGCTCGCGATCCACCGGGCTGCCAGCTGCGTCATTGGTTGCTGTCGTTCGGCCTCATAGAAGCGACGGTCAAGCGCATCGAGCGGCGCGGCGCGCTCCCCGAAGCCGTTTTGCAGTGCAGCCTCGCCGGGATTGGCTTTCACCCAGTCCATCATTTCCTGCAGGATCTGGTGTTGCGCGGCCGCTCCCATAGCCTTCAGTCCAGCGAGCGCATCGCCAGATGTCGTCGGCAGCATCGCAACGCCCGTGTTACCGATGAACTGACTGTGACCGCCGTTGTTGACCTGAGCGAGATAGTAGTCGGCGTGATAGGCCTGCATGGCCACAGCCGGCAGTTCACGTCCCTTGTAGACGCCGACGCGTTGAATTTCATTGACGTAGTAGACCACCGCCTCGGTCAGGTAGTCAGCCTTCTCAGGTGCTTGAGCCGCCTCCAGCGCATCGAGAGACACGACAACTGTTGTTAACCGGCTTCCTTCGATCATTACGCCTCCCACGTTCACCATGGCGAAACGCCATGCAACTACGGCTTATAGTTGCAAAAGGCAATTGCAGTCGTGGTCCAGCAAGAGACGTTAGTTGGCTCGCGCCGCAGGCCGCCCCCGTTACCCCAGATGCTTCCGGAAGAACTCCGTCGCCCTGCCCCAGGCGAGCTCGGCGGCTTCGCGGTCGTGCACGGCCTGGCGCTGCTCGTTGACGAAGGCGTGCTCGGCGTCATAGCGGAACAGCTCCAGCGACTTGCCGGCGGCCTTCATGGCCTTTTCGAAGCCGTTGACCAGCTCCGGCGTGCACCAATCGTCCTTGTTGGCGAAATGGGCCTGGAGCGGAATCTTGACGTCGGCGGGCTTGGCCGCCTGCTCCGGCGGAATGCCGTAGAACACGACGCCGGCCGCGAGCTCCGGGATCTTGGTCGCGCCGATGATGGTGACGGCGCCGCCGAGGCAGAAGCCTGTCAGCCCGACCTTGGCGCCGTTGCGCGACAGATATTGCGTGGCGCCGCGCACGGTCTGCGTGGTGGCGTCCATGAAGTCGAGCGAGTTCATTTCCTTGTTGGCGCTCTCCATGTCGTGATACGGCACCACCTTGCCCTTGTAGAGGTCGGGCGCGAGCGCGTCGAAGCCGGCCAGCGCAAAGCGGTCGCACAGGCCCTTGATCTGGTCCGACAGCCCCCACCATTCCTGGATCACGACCACGCCCGGCGCGTTGCCGCGCGCGGCATTGGCGAGATAGCCCGATGCGTCCTTGCCGTCCGGGCGCTTGAAGGTGATGGCGGTTCCCATGGTGTCCTCCGGTGAGTTTCTGAGGGAGCGGTTGGCGGCATTTTGGCCGCTGGGGGCGCGCGGCGCAATCCACAGTCCCGTCATTCCGGGGCGCACGAAGTGCGAACCCGGAATCTCGAGATTCCGGGCTCGGTGCTTACGCATCGCCCCGGAATGACGGCAACAAAAAAGCCCCCTAGCGGGGGCCTTTTCATTCTCGTCTCACGCCGCTCAGTGCGAGTCGGCCCAGACCTTCTTCTTGGTGAAGTACATCAGGCCGGCGAAGATGATCAGGAACACGAACACCTGGAAGCCCAGGCGCTTGCGCGCTTCCATGTGCGGCTCGGCGGTCCACATCAGGAACGTGGTGACGTCCTTGGAATATTGCGCGACCGTGGCCGGCGAGCCGTCGTCATAGGTCACCTGGCCGTCGCTGAGCGGCTTCGGCATCTTGATGGCGTGGCCCGGGAAGTACTTGTTGTAGTAGGAGCCCTCCGGAATGGTCACACCCTCCGGCACCTTCTCCTCAAAACCCTGGAGCACCGCCGAGACGTAGTCCGGGCCCTGCTCCTGGTACTGGGTGAAGAAGTCGAAGATGAACCAGGGGAAGCCGCGGCCGTAGGAGCGCGCCTTGGTGATCAGCGACAGGTCGGGCGGCGCCGCACCGCCGTTCGCCGCACGGGCTGCCTGCTCGTTCGGAAATGGCGAGGGGAAGTAGTCGGCCGGCCGGCCCGGGCGCTCGAACATGTCGCCGGCATCGTTCGGACCGTCCTTGATCTTGTAATCCGACGCGAACGCCGCCACCTGCGCCACCGAATAGCTGGGGCCGCCGGCTTCCGCGAGGTTGCGGAAGGCGATGTAGGACAGACCGTGGCAGCTGGCGCAGACTTCCTTGTAGACCTTCAGGCCGCGCTGGAGCGCGCCGCGGTCGAACTTGCCGAAGGGACCGGCGAACGACCATTTGTTGCCCGGCGGCTTGTCGCTGCCTTCGTTGGCGCGCGCGTCCTGCAAGCTGCCGAGGAACAGCGCGCCGGCGGCGACGAGCGCGATGGCGACGGAGGCCACCACCTTGCCGCCCTTGGCGAGAATCGCCTCCGAGATCGAGTTCGGCACCGGCCGCGGCGTCTCGATGCGCGAGAGCAGCGGCAGCACGATCAGGAAATAGGCGAAGTAGCAGACCGTCAGGACCCGGCCGGCGATCACGTAGATGCCTTCCGGCGGCTGCGCACCGAGATAGCCGAGCAGGATGCAGACCGCGACGAAGATCCAGAAGAACTGCTTGGCCAGCGGACGGTACTTCGACGACCTGGTCTTCGCGGCATCGAGCCAGGGCAGGAAGCACAGGATGATGATCGCCGAGAACATCCCGATCACGCCCGCGAGCTTGTTCGGGATCGAGCGCAGGATCGCGTAGAACGGCAGGTAATACCATTCCGGCACGATGTGCGGCGGCGTCACGCCCGGGTTCGCCGGAATGTAGTTGTCGGCGTCGCCGAGATAGTTCGGCATGTAGAAGATGAACCAGGCGTAGAGCAGCAGGAAGCAGGCGACGCCGAACATGTCCTTGATGGTGGCATGCGGCGTGAACGGCACCGTGTCCTTTTCCGATTTCGGCTCGACGCCCTCGGGATTGTTCTGGCCGGCGACATGCAGCGCCCAGACGTGGAGCACGACGACGCCCGCGATCAGGAACGGCAGCAGATAGTGCAGCGAGAAGAAGCGGTTCAGCGTCGGATTGCCGACCGAATAGCCGCCCCACAGCAGCGTCACGATGCTCTCGCCGAAATAGGGAATGGCGGAGAACAGGTTGGTGATGACGGTGGCGCCCCAGAAGCTCATCTGGCCCCAGGGGAGCACGTAGCCCATGAAGCCCGTCGCCATCATCAGGAGGTAGATGATAACGCCGAGGATCCACAGCACCTCACGCGGCTCCTTGTAGGAACCGTAATAGAGGCCGCGCAGCATGTGGACGTAGACCGCGAAGAAGAACATCGACGCGCCACAGGCATGCATGTTGCGCAGCAGCCAGCCGTAGTTGACGTCGCGGACGATCAGCTCGACCGACTTGAAGGCGAGATCGGCATGCGGCGTGTAGTGCATCGCCAGGATCACGCCGGTCAGGATCTGCATCCCCAGCATGAAGGAGAGGATGGCGCCGAACGTCCACCAGTAGTTCAGATTGCGCGGAGTGGGGTAGGCGACGAAGGAGGAGTGCATGAGGCCGAGGATCGGCAGGCGCCGCTCGATCCATTGCAGGGCCGGATTGCTCGGCTGGTAGTCGGATGGTCCGCTCATGATGCGATCCTGAGGAAATAATACGACGAGACGGCGCGAAGCTTCGGACGAGGGTCCGAAGCTCAGCCGATCTGGATTTTGGTGTCGGAAACGAACTGGTACGGCGGCACCGGCAGGTTCGCGGGCGCGGGCCCCTGACGGATGCGGCCGGACGAATCGTACTGCGAACCATGGCAGGGGCAGAAGAACCCGTCGTAGTTGCCCTCATGAGCGATCGGGATGCAGCCGAGATGGGTGCAGATACCGATCACGACCAGCCACTGCTCATGGCCGGACTTGACCCGGGCCTCGTCGCTCTGCGGATCGGGCAGGCTCGCCACGTTGACGGCGCGCGCCTCGTCGATCTGCTTCTTGGTGCGGTGGCTGATGTAGATCGGCTTGCCGCGCCAGAATACCTTGATGTCCTGGCCCTCGGCGACCGGGCTGAGATCAACCTCGATCGGCGCACCGGCCGCGATGGTCGAGGCATCAGGATTCATTTGGGAGATGAAGGGCCAGAGCGCGGCTGCGCCCCCTACTGCTGCAGCTGCCCCCGTTGCAACGAATAAGAAATCACGGCGTGTCGGATGGTCCGCCGAAGACGCTGTCGTCACGATTCCAACCCTTTCTTCTTATGCTACCGGTGGAACCGCTCCGGGGGCCCCCAAGGTCCCCAGAACTGGCTGCCGGCGCCCGCGACCCCCCGCGGCGGCAGAACTTCGCTTGTCCCCGCCAAAACAAGCGAAAACAGCAGTCCAGAATCGTTCTATTGGCACCCTTGCCGGGCGAGCGCAAGCCCGCTAACGGCGGGGAAGCGTGCAATGCACGAATTCCGCGGCCAGCGATGTTTTATTGAGACATTTCCGGCCCACAACCAACCCGCCGCCGCCCATGCAGATAGCGCTCTTCCAGCCCGACATCCCCCAGAACACCGGCACGATTCTCAGGCTCTGCGCCTGCCTGGGGCTGGCTGCCCACATCATCGAACCGGCAGGGTTCCCGGTCTCCGACCGGCATTTCCGCCGGGCGGGAATGGATTACCTCGACCAAGTCAGCATCACCCGCCATGTCTCCTGGCCGCAATTCGAGGAGTGGCGCGCGGCGCAGGGCTGCCGGCTGCTGCTGTTCACCACCAAGGCCGCCACCGACTACCGCGATTTCCGTTACCAGACGTCGGACATCCTGCTATTCGGGCGCGAGAGCGCCGGCGTCACCGACGCGGTGGTCGAGGCCGCGGATGCGCGGCTGGTGATCCCGATCGCCCCGGGACTGCGGTCGCTCAATGTCGCCATGACCGCGGCGATGGCCGCAGGCGAGGCGCTGCGGCAGATCCGGAACCCGCAAGGTTGATATGTTGAGGAGAGACCATTGAGTTACGCGGTCAAGGAAATCTTCCTGACCCTGCAAGGCGAAGGCGCCCATGCCGGGCGCGCGTCCGTGTTCTGCCGCTTTGCCGGCTGCAATCTGTGGAGCGGACGCGAGGCCGACCGGCAGTCAGCGACCTGCAAATTCTGCGACACCGATTTCGTCGGCACCGACGGCACGCTCGGCGGCCGCTACGCGTCGGCCGCGGAGCTCGCCGACACCATCGCGGCGCAATGGACCGCCTCCAACGACAACCGCTACGTGGTGCTCACCGGCGGCGAGCCGCTGCTCCAGGTCGACGACGCGCTGATCGATGCGCTGCATGCGCGAGGCTTCGAGATCGGCGTCGAGACCAACGGCACGATTGCCGCACCGGATGGCCTCGACTGGATCTGCGTCAGCCCCAAGGGCGGCAGCGAGCTGGTGCTGCGCCGCGGCCACGAGCTGAAGCTGGTCTATCCGCAGGCGCTCGCCGCGCCGGAAACCTTCGAGGGCCTCGCCTTCGAGCGCTTCTCGCTGCAGCCGATGGACGGGCCCGAGGTTGCCGAGAACACCGCGCGCGCGATCGACTACTGCCTGCGCCATCCGCAATGGCGGCTCAGCGTGCAGACGCACAAATCGCTCGGCATCAGATAGGATTGGTTTTCGAACAGATGTGGGAATTGACGAAATCGTTCCGCTTCGAGGCGGCGCATTCACTGTCGGGAACGACGTTCGGCGCGGCGAGCGAAGAGATCCACGGCCACTCCTTCCGCGCCGAGGTGACGGTGCGCGGCACCCCGGACCCAGCGACCGGCATGGTGGTCGATCTCGGCCTTCTCCAGCGCGCCATCGAGGACGTGCGCTTGATGCTGGACCACAAGTTCCTCAACAAGATCGAGGCGCTGGGCAAGCCGACGCTGGAAAACCTGTCGCGCTTCGTCTGGGAGCGGCTACAGCATATCGGCAAGCTCACCCGCGTCAGCATCCATCGCGACAGTTGCAACGAGAGCTGCACCTATTACGGTCCGCAAGGTTAGATTTCGTAGGGTGGGCAAAGCGTAGCGTGCCCACCAATCAAGACAAATGGTGATAGATGGTGGGCACGGCGCAAGGGCGCCTTTGCCCACCCTACGGCAGGTCCGTTCGGGAATTGAATATGGACGTTTCGACGATCGAAGACCGCAAGACGCGCGCCCGCGCCTGGTTCGAAGCTTTGCGCGACGACATCTGCGCGAGCTTCGAGCGGCTGGAGGACGACGCCCCGCAAGGCCTCTATCCGGGCGAGGCTGGCCGCTTCACGCGGACGCCCTGGCAGCGCACCGATCATAGCGGTGCGGCCGGCGGCGGCGGCGTGATGTCGATGATGTCGGGCCGGCTGTTCGAGAAGGTCGGCGTGCATTGCTCGACCGTGCACGGCGAGTTCGCGCCCGAGTTTCGCGCTCAGATTCCGGGCGCGGCGGACGATCCGCGGTTCTGGGCCTCCGGCATCTCGCTGATCGCGCATCTGCGCAACCCGCACGTGCCCGCCGTGCACATGAACACGCGCTTCGTCGTCACCACCAAGGCCTGGTTCGGCGGCGGCGCCGATCTCACGCCGGTGCTGGATCGCCGGCGCACGCAGGACGACGCCGACAGCATCGCCTTCCACGCCGCGATGAAAGAGGCCTGCGTGCAGCCGAACGGCGTTGCCGATTACGACAAGTACAAGAAATGGTGCGACGAGTATTTCTACCTGCCGCACCGCAAAGAGGCGCGCGGCATCGGCGGCATCTTCTACGACTGGCACGACAGCGGCGACTGGGACGCCGACCTCGCCTTCACCCAGGACGTCGGCCGCGCCTTCCTGAAGATCTATCCCGACATCGTGCGGCGCAATTTCGCGAGCGCCTGGACCGCTGCGGACCGCGAGGAGCAACTGATCCGGCGCGGCCGCTATGTCGAGTTCAACCTGCTCTACGATCGCGGCACCATCTTCGGGCTCAAGACCGGCGGCAATGTAGATTCGATCTTGTCGTCGCTGCCGCCGGAGGTGAAATGGCCATGACCATCGTGAGGCCCCTCCCCCGCGCCATGCTGATCGACATGGACGACACCATCCTGTCGGCCTATGGCCGGCCCGAGATCGCCTGGAACACGATCGCGAACGAGTTCGCCGAGGAGCTTGCGCCGCTGCCGCCGCGAGAAGTCGCGACCGCAGTCCTGGCTTTCGCGCGAAACTTCTGGGCCAATGCGGAAGCCGCCTGGCGGATGAAGCTCGCCGAGGCCCGGCACCTCACGGTCAAGGGCGGCTTCGCCGCGCTCGCGGCCGCCGGCCACCGCGCCCTGCCAGATGATCTCGCCGTCCGCCTCGCGGACCGCTTCACCGCCTATCGCGAGGAGGAGATGTTCGTCTTCCCCGGCGCGCATGAGGCGATCGACAAGTTGAAGGCGCTCGGCATCAAGCTCGCACTGGTGACCAACGGCGCCGCCGACACCCAGCGCGCCAAGGTCGAGCGTTTCGAGCTCGCGCACCGCTTCCACCACATCCAGATCGAGGGCGAGCACGGCTTCGGCAAGCCGGAGGAGCGCGCCTATCTGCACGCGATGGACGCGCTTGGCGTCGCCGCTGATGACACCTGGATGATCGGCGACAACCTCGAATGGGAAGTCGTGACGCCGCAGCGTCTCGGCATCTATTCGATCTGGATCGACGTGCATGGCGACGGCCTGCCCGAAGGCTCGACCGTGAGGCCCGATCGCATCATCCGCTCGCTGACCGAGCTGGTGCCGGACCGATCGTAACCAGGGCGCGAAACAAAAACGCGAAAAACAACCCCATGCACAGTAGCCGGCTGCAGCAAAATCAACGGCTTACGGATTTTACGAAACCGTTTGACCCGTCGGGCAAAACGGGCGCATGATGCCATCATCGCGGCGCATGGGACGGACAAGCCCCTGCGCAACCCATCGCGCAGGCGCCCTTGCCTCCGTCATGGTCCCGCTCCCGGCCTGAAGCTCCGTCGTCGGCGTTTCAGCAGCCTTGGCAGCGGATGCGCGCTGCCGCAGCACATCCACTGATCCCGCAGTCCGTGATCGGCGTGTCATGCCGGCTTGCTAGCCTCTCAAGTCAATCAACCCGAAAGGACCATCCATGGAACTGAAAGCCGGCGATATCGTCATGCTCAAATCCGGCGGCCAGCCGCTGACCGTCGCGGAAGTCAAAGGCGACGACGTAATCTGCCTCTGGATGGGCGTGGAAGGCGACCTGTTTCGCGAGACGCTGCCGCTCGCCGTGCTCGAACACCTGGAAGAGGTGGACGAGGATGAAGAAGAGGATGAGGACGACGAAGACGAGGAGTAGGCGCGGTTAAGGCCGCGGCCTAGTTAGATCGGAGCGCTCGGCTCCGGAGCGTCTGATGTCCGCTTTTGCGCCAATCGCGGCGCAGGAGCGGACATCGCCACATGGTGCAGAAGGGCCACGACCAGACTTACCTCGGACAGGTGCCATCTGATGCGTCGGGACTTATTGTTCTCATTGTTCTCCCTAGTTGCGGGCGTAACTTCATCATCGGCACGCTTACACGAGGGCAACTGCTGCGCTAAGCGCGCAGCCGGCATCGCTGCGGCGAGCCCGCCGTCCGCGGATGCCTATAGAAAAAATGTCAGGAGCAAACGGGCTCCAGCGAATGATCGATGACGAGAAATCATGTCCGTCGCGTAGAGGAAAATACTCTAAGGTGTGCGGCGGATCTTGTAGAGAACGAAGCGCTCGGACCTGTCCAATTCCTTCAGCATGTCTGGCAGCGGGTTCGCCACGCCGGTGCCGAGCAGATAAAGATAGTTGTAATCTCGATACCAGGTGCGGATGAAGGCGGCGTCGTCGGACGCCGTCATCTGGCCTGCGGCGATTGCACTCAGCAGGCGTATCGGCACAGGCCCACCGTAGGGAATGGCGAGACGGCGGACCTCGGTCCGCGCCTGAACCGGCTGCTTGCCGGCCTCGGCGAATACGTTCGGCACGAAAGCACTGGCGTAATGCACCGCCAGGGTCGGCGCATAATACATTGGATACTGAGTGAGGTCCTTGAACGGTGGATCATCGCCCTCTCCGCTGGTCCCGATCAGTATCTTCGAACCACGATCAATCTTCTGAAAAGACCGAATGAAAGCTGAATAGTCTCCACGGTACGACAGCCAGACCACGAGCACGACGGCCAGATTGGCCAGCGTGATGCCGCCGACAATGGCGAGCGCGGCCATCGTCCATCGTCGGCTCGGCAGTGACAGCGAACAGAAGGCGGGAAGGATCAAAGCGGCCGCAGGAAGAACCCGAATATCCGCGAACGCCGTGCCGAATAGCCTTGGCGGGATCGCAAGGTAGAGGAGCGCGAAGCCAGTTGCGACCCAGATCCCGGCAGGCTGCAGCTTTAGCATGCCGCACCTTGCGGCGACGTATAACGCAGCCATTAGCACGAGCGCGCTCGCCCCCGAGACAGCCATGCTGTAGCCGTTCATGATAAAAAATGGCCAGAGCAGCTTGTAGTCAAAATACCAAAACGTGCCCTCGCTTCCGACAGAGCCCGCGGTCAGTCGCATGACGACCAACAGCGCCACGGCCGGTATTGCGAGCGTGACGAGCCGGAGCGCGGCGTCGCGGTAAGGCAGTTTCCGGTCGAAGGCGCGCCACAGCTCATAGAACCCGAGCGTCGCGCCATAGATCCCCAAGGAAAAGAAATGCGCCGCAAACAGCACCACCACGAAAGCTGTGTTGACGGCGAAACGTACCGGAGTTGGTTGCTCGGCGGCGAACAGATAAGCGGCGATGCCCCAGAGCGCGATGCCGAGAGCGCATTCGAAGTTGACGAATCCCCACGTGAACGGCAGGCAGTAGAGGAACAAGAGCGCCGCGAAGCCGGCGAGGTGAACGCGCCGCTTCACAACCCATTCGAGCGCAAGCGCGCCGCCGATGATCAACAACTGGCCGAAAAGAAGAAACAGCCGAGTCGCGTTCTCGGCGCCGATCAGCCGCGCCATTGGCGGGACCACCAAGTCCATCGCCAGATTGGGATAGAAGGCCCAGGCCGCCTGGTAATATGGATTGGCATTGGCGGTGCCCATTTGGCTCAGAAGATACATGCGGGCGAGGTGGTTGAGGTAATCGACCATCGCCGGAATGGGCGTGAGCAGCGTGGGGAGAAGCGACGCGATGGCGAGCAGGGCGAACACAGTGGTCGCGACCGATCGATCTGAGCGAGCACCGCGATCGATGAGATCTTCTGGGATCAGGAGAGCGGGTACATTCACGCGATTACTCCGGGTATTGAAACCCGGTAGGGTTGTTGTTTTCTTCTAGAACTAGTTGCGGTAGAGCCTCCTAATAATTCGTTAAAAGGTTGAGCTATCGAGAAACAGCTACCAGCGGAAGAGTTTCCACTTTTGTTGGGTGAGTTCCGCTTCGGTCCAAGCCCGGACCTCCCATTCGTGACGCGCTATTGGCAAAATAAGCGACATAGAACAGGCGGATGGCGCACCATGCCTCCGGAGCTTGATCTAGCGCAAAGCGCCGAGGCGACTTGGGGCTAAGCTTTCAAGAGCTTCTCAATCGGTCACCTTGTGGATCGCACCAATGATCATTGAGCGCTTAAGCCAAGAGCACCGCAACATTGAGAAACTGCTCGCCATCCTCGAGCGGGAACTTGAGGTTTTCGACCGCGGCGACCGCCCCGACTATGAGGTTATTGGCGCGGTTATCAGCTACTTCGAGCTTTACCCGGAGGTTTACCACCACCCTCAGGAAGACCTGGTCTTCGCCAAGTTGCAAATTCGCGATCCGGCTGCGGCTGCGAAGGTCGGTGATCTCGCCCGCGAACACCAGAAAGGGGCCGAACTCTTGCGCCGCGTCGCTCATGCGGTCGACAACGTTCTTGCCGACCGCGAACTGCTTCGGCAGGACGTGGATGCCATCGTTCGCGATTTCATCGAGCACGAGCGGCGCCACATCATGAAGGAAGATCGCGATTTCTTTCCCGCCGCCCTGAAGGCTCTCGAGCCTGAGGATTGGACGGAGATCGCCTCGGCCATGACCAATCCTGAGGATCCGCTGTTCAGCGAGGCCGCCGAAGAGACGTTCGACGCGTTACGGGCGCGCATCCTGCAGTTGGAACAGGAAGCCGAAGCCGAACGGCACTAGTCAAGCTCATCCGCATGCGCTGATTGGACTCAATGTCCCATCGCTGCCAGTCACTTCCGGCGTACCAGACGGGCCGGCCCGTCCACGAGTGTGGGGTTGGGCTTGGGGCCGTCCAATCGCGTACCGCCCTATTTTGTGCTACCTAGTCGAACAAAAGGTAGCAGGAGGAAGCCAACGATGACTGACGATCAAGTCAATCGCGTCGTTCAGCACCTTTGCGAGCAATTGCACCTGGCGCTCCGATTGAAGGACAGCGAGGCACATCCACCAAACGCCAAGGATATTGGATTTGATCCCGCCTCGGTAAGAACTGTCTTGCTGACCGGGTTGCGTTCGGCGGGCGTCACGATCAACCACGAGGCAGCCGCGGCGGGCGAAGAGCCGCCGTGGTCCTGAACGCAAAACGCGAGACGGAAGCTGGCGCCGATATCTGAGTTGGGTCAAAAGCCGCCGATGGCGGTTATGCTTGGCGATTTCCGGTTTGGGCGCGAAACCTGACGTTCCTGGGCACACGCCCTGGCCCGTCTCGTCATTCCGGGGCGCGCGCCGCGCGAGCCCGGAATCCATCGGGCTGCAGCGTCGATGGATGAATGGATTCCGGGCTCGCGCCAAGAGGCGCGCCCCGGAATGACGACGGGGCCAATATCCGCGATCCAGACGCAAATGCCGCGAGGATCACCTACGCGACGAGCTGCCGCGCCGCCGCCGAGATCATCACCAGCCCGCCGGTGATCACCGCCGCATCTAGGATCGCGGTGTGGATGTGCACCGGCATCCGCTCGACGAACGCCTTGGCGAGGAATGCGCCGGGGATCGCGATCGCCCCGATCAGCAGTGCGAAGGCGAGCACCTGCGCATTCACGGCGCCGGCGAGGCCGAACACCGAGATCTTGATCAGGCCGGTGCCGAGCGAGATCATCGCATCGGTCGCGATCACGGCGGCGCCTTCGAGGCCTGCGGCCATCAAGAGCGAGAGCAGGATCACGCCGGAGCCGGAGGTGCCGCCGACCAGCACGCCGTAACCGACGGAGCCTGCGGCAAGGCCGGTGTCGCCGATCCTGACCTGGCGGCGGCGGAGCACGCGGCGCAGCGGCACGCTCAGGATCAGCATGGTGCCGATCACGAGCGCGGCGCCCGCATTGGTGAGGCGCGTATAGCCGTAGGCGCCGAGCGCGGTCGTCAGCGCCGCGCAGGCCAGCACGATCAGCGCGCGGCGGCGGTCGGCATAGCGGACATAGGCGAGCGCACGGCTCGAATTGGTGAAGATCGCGGAGATCGCGATGATCGGCACCACGGGCTCGGCGCCGACGAGGGGCACCAGCACCAGCGGCATCAGCGCGCCGGTGCCGTAGCCGGCGAGACCACCGATGATCGAAGCAAACAACGCCATCAACGCGACCAGCAGAAGCTGAAAGATCGAGATGTCGGCGAAGCCCGAGACGATGGTCACGTTTTCCGTTCGCGGCTGACGCGTGCCGCAGCTTGATCTGCGATGGAAGCGAGCGCGGCTTCCTCTAGTGGAAAATCCGCCGCAAGCCAAGCGTCCTCGGCGAGTGTCAACACATGTCCGAGCGCGGGCCCTTCCGCCATCCCGCGCGCGATGAAGTCGGCGGCGCGGAGCGGAAATTTCGGCGCAGTCCAGCGCTGCGGCAGCTCGGCGAGTTCGCGCCAGCGCGACGAATGCACGTCGCCCGCCGCCCGCGCCCAGCCGAGCAACACGCGATCGTGATAGCGCTCGGCACCGAGCCGGTAGAGCAGCCGCCGCGCATTGGCCTCGTCCTTGGTGGCAAACCGCCACCAGCGGTGCCCCATCGAATCCAGCGCCTTGGCCTCGGCGTTGGAGAGCCGCAGGCGCGTGGCGACGCGCTTGGCGTCTTCCGTCACGGCCACCGTCAGCGCGGCCAGGCGCCGGGTGACGCTCGCCGGCAGGCCAAGCTCGCGCTCGATCGCGACCATGCTCGCCAGCGGCCCGGTATAGGCGACGCCGCCGATCAGCGCCTGCAGCAATCCGCCCTCGGCCATGGCCAGCACGGCGGCGGACGCACCGCCGGCCACCAGCAGCTTCAGCATCTCCATGCGCACCCGCTCGGCCGACAGGCTGGCAAGGCCCGCGCGTCCCCGGATGCAGGCGAGATAGCCGTCGCGGTCGGGCTCGCCGGCGCCGAAGGCGGCGTGGATGCGGAAGAAGCGCAGGATGCGCAAATAATCCTCGGCGATGCGCTGGTCGGGGTCGCCGATGAAGCGCACGCGGCGCGCTCTTGCATCCGCGATCCCGCCGACATGGTCGTACACGACACCGGTCGCATCGACCGACAGGCCGTTCATGGTGAAGTCGCGCCGCTCGGCGTCCTTCACCCAGTCGCGGCCGAACGCGACCTTGGCCTTGCGGCCGAAGGTTTCGGTATCCTCGCGCAGGGTCGTGACTTCGTAGGGATGCCCGTCGATGACCAGCGTGACGGTGCCGTGGTCGATGCCGGTCGGCACGCTCTTGATGCCGGCAGCCTTGGCGCGCCGCACCACCTCCTCCGGCCGCGCCGTGGTCGCGATGTCGATGTCGCCGGGCACAAGACCGAGCAGCGCGTTGCGCACCGCGCCGCCGACCACCCGCGCCTCCTCGCCATCAGCGCCCAGCAATTGCAGGACGCGCGCGGTGCCGCCGGAGATCAGCCATGGCGCATCGGCGAGGATCGGCTCCGCGCTCATCGGCAGGCCCCTATTTTTCCGTGCCCGGCACGAACTTGCCGTTCTCGATATGGGCGGGAACGTAGGTCGACTCCGGGCCGGCGCCGGAGAATTGCGCCAGGCCGATCAGACCCGCGATCACAAGCACGATCGCCATGAGGGCAAGGCGGGCGACGATGGTGACCGGCCAGGACGATTGCACGAACAGGCCGGACCGGCTGGCGGCCAGGAACAACGCATAGACGGCAAAGGGAACGAGGAAAATTCCGATCTCGGTCAGAACCGTCCGGATCATGATGAGTAGATCCGCTCATACAGCACACGCAGCATTCCGGCGGTTGCACCCCAGATGTAACGCTCCGCGAACGGCATCGCATAGTAGAAGCGCTCCATGCCGCGGAATTCCTTGCTGTGCATCTGGTGGTTCGCCGGATTCATCAGGAAGGATAGCGGCACCTCGAACGCATCATCAACCTCGGAATGGTTGATCGTGAGCGCAAAGCCGGGCCGGACCCTCGCGACCGTCGGCAGGATGCGGAAGCCGAAGGCGGTGCCGTAGAGATCGAGATAGCCGATCGGCTCGACGAAGTCTCTGGACAGCCCGACCTCCTCCTCGGCCTCGCGCAGTGCCGCATCGAGCGGCGAGGTGTCGGTCGCGTCGATCTTGCCGCCGGGAAAGGCGATCTGGCCGGCGTGGTCGTTGAGATGCGCCGAGCGCTGCGTCAGCAGGACGGTCGGCTCGGGATGGTCCACCACCGCGATCAGGACCGCCGCCGGCCGCACCGGCTGCTCGCGCGCGACGATTTCCAGCATCTTGTCGGTCCCGGGATCGCCCGAGGCCGGAATGATGTTCGGATCGTAGAGGCCGGGCGGCACGTCGAAGCCGAGCCTCGCCCTGGAACGGGTAAAGAAATCCGCAGCGCCAAGCGCGACGGGATCACTTTTCAGGATAGGCTTGTTCAAAGCGCGGCCCTCACCTCGTCCGCATCGGCCATGGCGAAGAATTCGCCGGCCGATTCGACGCCGAACATCGGCTGGCCATCGACCATCCGCTCCTCGCCCATGTCAACCAGATCGTAATAGAGCGCGCGGGTCACCTTGGCCCAGAGATCGGCGCGGACGTGCAGATAGGGCGTCAGCCCGCCGTCCACTGCCTGCTCGAAGCGCAGCCGGTGCGCGGCATCGCAGGTGACCCAGTCGTCGACATTGGTGCGGAAGCGCAGCACGCGATGGTTGTCCTCGCCGTCCTCTTGCATTTCGACCGCCATGAACGGCGCGTCGTCAACGCGGATGCCGACCTTCTCCACCGGCGTCACGAGGAAATGCTTGTCGCCCTCGCGCTTCAGGATGGTCGAGAACAGGCGGACCAGCGCGTGACGCCCGATTGGCGTCCCCATGTAGAACCAAGTACCATCGGACGCGATTCGGATATCGAGATCGCCGCAAAACGGCGGATTCCATAGATGCACCGGAGGCAGGCCCTTTTTGGCGCCTTCGGCACTGGCAGCACTCTTGGCGGCGGCAGTCAGCCCCTCAAGACCACGATCGGCGCTCTGCCCTTGGTTCGCCATGGTTTGCCCTGACTTTGTCCTTTGGCACGATTGGTGCAGGTCTACGCTGTCCATCGGCGAACGGTTCCACCCCGGATTAGTCCGGTGTGGAGGTCGCCACTTCGTGATGCCCTACATACCCTTAAGCCGATAAGGTGGGGATAGGTTAATTCAACGAATACATGGCCTTCCTGTAAGTCTAGCATAGGGGCCATGACTTGGTTTGACGTCTTCGCTTGAAGTGAAGATTTGATGCATCTGACCTGATGCGATGACATGACGACGCGAGCGAGCCGCGCGGCAGGCTGAAGGAGCTAACGGATGGCGGAGAGTGTCGAGAAACTCGAGGATGGAATCGTCCGCTCGGCCGAGCAGGTCTCGAGCCAGATTCGGGCGGCAAAGGACGCGATCGCGTCCGTCATCTTCGGCCAGGACCGCGTGATCGAGAACACGCTGGTCACCATCCTCTCCGGCGGCCATGCGCTGCTGATCGGCGTGCCGGGCCTTGCCAAGACCAAGCTGGTCGAGACGCTCGGCGTCACGCTCGGTCTCGACGCCAAGCGCATCCAGTTCACGCCCGATTTGATGCCGTCGGACATCCTCGGCGCCGAGGTGCTTGACGAGAGCACCGCGGGCAAGCGTTCCTTCCGCTTCATCGCAGGTCCGGTGTTCGCGCAGCTCCTGATGGCCGACGAGATCAACCGCGCCAGCCCGCGCACGCAGTCGGCGCTGCTCCAGGCGATGCAGGAGCAGCACATCACCGTTGCCGGCGCGCGGCACGATTTGCCGAAGCCGTTCCACGTGCTCGCGACCCAGAACCCGCTGGAGCAGGAAGGCACCTATCCGCTGCCCGAAGCGCAGCTCGACCGCTTCCTGATGGAAATCGACGTCGACTATCCCGATCGCGACGCCGAGCGCCGCATCCTGTTCGAGACCACCGGCGCCGAGGAGACGCTGGCGAAGGGATCGATGACCGCGGATGCGCTGATCACCGCGCAGCGGCTGATCCGGCGCCTGCCGGTCGGCGATTCCGTGGTCGAGGCGATCCTGTCGCTGGTGCGCTCGGCCCGTCCGGGTCCGGACAGCGGCGAGACCGGCAAGTTCATCGCCTGGGGCCCCGGCCCGCGCGCCAGCCAATCCCTGATGCTGGCGGTGCGCGCCCGTGCGCTGATCGACGGACGGCTCGCGCCCTCGGTCGACGACGTGCTCGACCTCGCTGAACCTATTCTGAAGCACCGCATGGCGCTGACCTTCCAGGCGCGCGCCGAGGGGCGCACGATTCCGGACGTGATCCGGCAGTTGAAAACACGGATCGGTTGATGGCCGCCGAGAACGGGCACACAGCGAAGGAGATCATCGCGATCCGACGTGCCGATGGCGAAAGCCGCACGCTCGCAGCTTCCTTGCCGCGCCTGGTGCTCGAAGCCCGCCGCGTCGCCGCCAACGTCATCCACGGCCTGCACGGAAGGCGCCGCGCCGGCTCCGGCGAAAATTTCTGGCAATACCGCCGCTTCGTCTCCGGCGAGCCGTCGCAGAACGTGGACTGGCGCCGCTCGGCGCGCGACGACCATCTCTATGTCCGCGAGCTCGAATGGGAAGCCTCGCACACGGTCTGGATCTGGCCCGACCGCTCGCCGTCGATGGCGTTTGCCTCCAAGACCGCGCGCGAGTCCAAGCTCGAACGCACGCTGATCGTCGCCTTTGCGCTGGCCGAACTGCTGGTCTCCGGCGGCGAGCGCGTCGGCATTCCCGGGCTGATGGCGCCGACCGCGAGCCGCAGCGTCATCGACAAGATGGCGCAGGCGATGCTGCATGACGATGCCGACCGGCTGAGCCTGCCGCCCTCCTTCGTTCCTTCCGCGCTCGCCGAGATCATCGTGCTGTCGGATTTCTGGTCGCCGATCGCCGAGATCAGGACGACGCTCGCAGGGCTCTCGGGCTCCGGCGCGCATGGCACGATGGTGCAGGTCGTCGATCCCGCCGAGGAGTCCTTCCCCTATTCCGGCCGCGTCGAGTTCGTCGAGCCGGAAGGTTTTGGCGTGATCACCGCCGGCCGCGCCGAAAGCTGGGCGCAGGACTACACCGCGCGGCTCGCGCTGCACCGCGACCAGATCCGCGCCGAGACCTCGAAGCTCGACTGGCTGTTCACGACCCACGCGACCGACCGCTCCGCCGCCGAGCTGCTGCTGTTCCTGCATGCCGGCATGCAGGTGAGCAAGTCGGGCGCGCGCACCACCTCCATCAAAGCGGGGCCGGCCGCATGATGGGATTGCCGCTCGCCTTCACCGAACCGCTGCTCCTGATCGGCCTCGTCAGCCTGCCGGTGCTGTGGTGGCTCTTGCGCGTGATGCCGCCGCGGCCGCGCCGGATCGAGTTTCCGCCGACGCGCCTGCTGTTCGACATCGCGCCAAGGGAAGAGACGCCTTCGCGGACGCCGTGGTGGCTGACTGCGCTGCGGCTTTTGGCTGCGGCCCTCGTAATATTCGCCGCCGCCGGCCCGATCTGGAATCCGCAGACCGGGCTTGCCGGCAGCAAGGCGCCGCTGATGATCATGTTCGACGACGGCTGGAGCGCGGCCTCGAACTGGGACGTCAGGATCAGGGCCGCCGACGAACTGATCGCCAACGCCGACAACGACCGCCGCGCCATCGCGCTGGTGCCGCTGTCCGAGCCGAACCGCGACATCACCCTGATGCCGGCGGGCGCGGCGCGCGTCGCGCTGCGCCAGCTGGTACCAAAGCCCTATTCGATCGAGCGCGTCGAAACCCTCGCAGCGGTCGATCGCTTCCTCAAGGCCACCGGCGACTGCGAGATCGCCTGGCTGTCGGATGGCGTCGATACCGGGCGCGGCGAGGAATTCGTGCAGGCCCTCGGCAAGACCATCGGCGATCGCAGCCTGACCATCTTCGAAGGCGGCACCTCCTCGCCGCTGGCGCTGGTCGCGGCCGAGAACGCCGCCGCCAGGATGACGGTGAAGGTGCTGCGCACCGACGGCGGCATCGCCGTCGGCACCGTGCGCGCTCTGGACCAGAAGGCATCGCCGATCGGCGAAGCCCGTTATTCGTTCGGCCCGCAGGACAAGGAAACCGAGGCCTCGTTCGACCTGCCGGTCGAGCTGCGCAACGACATCACGCGGCTCGAGATATCGGGCGAGCGCTCCGCCGGCGCGGTGCAGCTGCTCGACAAGCGCTGGCGCCGCCGCGCCATCGGCATCGTCTCGGGCTCGACCAGCGAAACCGCGCAGCCGCTGCTGGCGCCGACCTTCTACCTCACCCGCGCGCTGGCGCCGTTCGCCGACGTGCGGCTCGCCGACAAGGGCTCGCCGCAGCAGGGCATCACCCAGTTCCTCGACCAGAAGCTGCCGATGATCATCCTCGCCGATGTCGGCACCATCGCGCCTGAAATCCGCGAGCGTCTCAATGCCTGGATCGACCAGGGCGGCGTGCTGGTGCGGTTCGCCGGGCCCCGCCTGGCGCAGGCCGAAGACGATCTCGTGCCGGTCAAGCTGCGCAAGGGCGGCCGCACGCTCGGCGGCAGCCTGACCTGGGAGAAGCCGCAGCACCTCGCCGCCTTCGCGGCCGACGGTCCGTTTGCCGGCGTCGTGGTCCCCAAGGACGTCACCGTGAGCCGCCAGGTCCTGGCCGAGCCCGATGCCGTGCTCGCCACCAAGAGCTGGGCGTCGCTGGAAGACGGCACGCCGCTGGTGACCGGCGAGCATCGCGGCAAGGGCGTCGTCAGCCTGTTCCACGTCAGTGCCGACATGCGCTGGTCGGATCTGCCGATGTCGGGCATCTTCGTCGAAATGCTGCGGCGGGTCGTCGACATGTCGGGCTACACCACCAAGCCCGGCGCCGGCGTTGCCAGCGAGGCAACCACCGAGACGGTGGCGCCGCTGCACATGCTCGACGGCTTCGGCGCCTTCGGTCCGCCGCCGGCCACGGCAAAGCCGCTTCCGGCCGATTATCGCGACCGCGCCACACCCGATCATCCGCCGGGCTTCTATGGTCCTGCAGAAGGACCGCTCGCCGTGAACACGCTTGCTAGCGCCGACCGCATCGCAGCCCTGAACACCGCGAGCCTGCGCGCCCGGCACGCCACCTACACCAATGCCGAGCCGCGCGACTTGCGCGGCTGGCTGCTGTCGACGGCGCTCGCTCTGTTCCTGATCGACGCCATCATCGTCGCGGTGCTCGGCGGCGGCCTCGCCGCGCTGCTGCGCCGCCGCGCCGCACCCGCAATGATCCTGCTCGGCATCGCGCTTGCGGGCCTCTCCGCACTGCCGCCGACGCCCGCGCGCGCCGACAGCGCCGCGGACGAGTTCGCGATGAAGGCGGTGTCGCAGACCCGCCTCGCCTATGTCGTGACCGGCAATGCCGACGTCGATTCCATCGTCAAGGCCGGCCTGACCGGGCTGACGCTGTTCCTGGCGCAGCGCACCGCGCTCGAGGCCGGCGATCCGGTCGGCATCGATCCCGGGCGCGACGAGCTCGCCTTCTTCCCGCTGATCTACTGGCCGATCGTACCCGGCGCGCCCAAGCCGCCGCAGGACGCCATCAACAAGATCGACGCCTACATGAAGCAGGGCGGCACCGTGCTGTTCGACACCCGCGACGCGATCGAGGCGCCGCCCGGCGACAACGGCGCCTCGCAGACGCCGGGCATGCGGGCGCTGCGCGAGATCCTGTCCTCGCTCGACGTGCCCGAGCTCGAGCCGGTGCCGCGCGAGCACGTGCTGACCAAGACCTTCTATTTGCTGCGCGACTTCCCCGGCCGCTTCAACTCCGGCCAGACCTGGGTCGAGACCCTGCCGCGCGAGGACGACGACGAGAGCGCGCAGCGTCCGGCGCGCGGCGGCGACGGCGTCTCGCCGATCATCATCACCTCGAACGACCTTGCCGGCGCCTGGGCCGTGCGCCCCGACGGCCAGTACATGCTGCCGGTGACCGGCGGCGACAACCGCCAGCGCGAATTCGCCTATCGTGCCGGCGCCAACATCGTGATGTACACGCTGACCGGCAACTACAAGGCCGACCAGGTGCACGCACCGGCCCTGATCGAACGGCTGGGGCAATAGAGATGCGCGTGACGAGCTTGAGCCACACGCCCCGTCATTCCGGGATGGTCCGAAGGACCAGACCGCAGGTGCGCACTGCGCACCGGGGAATCTCGAGATTCCGGATTCGATGCTTCACGTCGCTCCGGAATGACGTTGATAGGTCTGTCTGATGAATTACGGCATCGCGTTCACGCCGCTTGTTCCCGCGATCGTCCTCTGGCTCGCGCTGGCCGCGATCGTCGTCATAGCACTCGTGCTGGTGCTGGCGCGCGCGCGCGGCGCCGCGGTGCGCGTGGCCGCCCTGGTGCTGTTCCTGCTGGCGCTCGCCAATCCCTCCTTCACCCGCGAGGACCGCGATCCCCTCACCTCGGTCGCCGCCGTCGTCGTCGACAAGAGCCCGAGCCAGAATTTCGGCAACCGCAATCGCGAGGCGGCCCAGGCGCAGGAAGCGCTGGTCGACGGCCTGAAGAAGATCAAGGGCCTCGAGGTCCGCGTCGTCGACGCCGGACAGGCCGACGGCGAGACCGACGGCACGAGATTGTTCGGCGCCCTCGCCTCGGCCTTGTCGGACGTGCCGGTCGACCGCGTCGCCGGCGCCTTCCTGATCACCGACGGCCGCGTCCACGACATTCCCGCGAATGCCGCCGCGCTCGGCTTCCAGGCGCCGGTGCACGCGCTGATCACCGGGCAGAAGGACGAGCGCGACCGCCGCATCGCGATCACGGCGGCGCCGCGCTTCGGCATCGTCGGGCAAAACCAGACCATCACCTACCGGCTCGACGACCAGGGCGTTTCCGGCGAGCGCGCCAAGGTCACGGTTCGCCGCGACGGCGAGGTCATCAACGAGCGCACGCTCTCGAGCGGCCAGACCGCGAGCGTGGACGTCGACATCAAGCATGCCGGCCCGAACATCGTCGAGATCGAGGCCTCGCCGCTCGAGCGGGAGCTGACGCCGGTGAACAATCGCGCCGTCGTCGCCATCGACGGCGTGCGCGACAAGCTGCGCGTGCTGCTGGTCTCCGGCGAGCCGCATTCCGGCGAGCGCACCTGGCGCAATCTGCTCAAGTCCGACGCCAGCGTCGATCTCGTGCACTTCACCATTCTCCGCCCGCCGGAGAAGCAGGACGGCACGCCGATCAACGAATTGTCGCTGATCGCGTTTCCGACCCGCGAGCTGTTCCAGCAGAAGATCAACGAATTCCAGCTGATCATCTTCGACCGCTACGCCCGCCAGGGCGTACTGCCGATCGCCTATTTCGACAACATCGCGCGCTATGTGCGCGCGGGCGGCGCGGTGCTGGTCTCGGCCGGTCCCGACTATGCCTCCAACACCAGCATCTGGCGCACGCCGCTGGATTCGGTGCTGCCGGCCGAGCCGGTCGGCGTGACCGAAAAGCCGTTCTATGCACACCTGTCCGACATCGGCAAACGCCATCCGGTCACGCGCGGGCTGGAGGGCTCGGCGAGCGAGCCGCCGCGCTGGAGCCGCTTCTTCCGCACCGTCGACACCCGCAATTCCGTCAACCCGCCGGTCATGACGGGCGTCGACGGCAAGCCGCTCTTGTTCCTGTCGCGCTTCGGCGAGGGACGCGTCGCGCTGCTGCTCTCCGACCACATCTGGCTGTGGGCACGCGGCTATGAGGGCGGCGGCCCGCATCTCGACCTCTTGCGACGGATGTCGCACTGGCTGATGAAGCAGCCGGATCTTGATGAAGAAGCGCTGCGCCTGCAGGTGCAGGGCAAGGATCTCGTGGTGGTGCGCCAGACCATGTCTGACAGCGTCCAGCCGGTGAGCGTGACCTCGCCGTCGGGCGTGTCGCGCGACCTGACGCTCAGCAGCGCCGGCGATCCCGGCGAGTGGCGCGCCAGCCTGCCGGCCAACGAGCTCGGCCTGTGGCAGGCGACCGACGGCACGCTGAAGGCGCTGATCAATGTCGGCCCGACCAATCCGAAGGAGTTTTCGGAAGTCACCTCCACCACCGAGACCCTGAAGCCGCTGACGCAGGCGACCGGCGGCAATGCCGTGCGCGTGGTTGATGGCGCCAGCGTCGAGCTGCCGCGCATCGTGCCGGTGCGCTCGGTGAGCGTCTTCCATGGCGACGGCTGGATGGGCGTGCGGATGCGCGACGCCAGCGTCGTCAAGGGCGTCGGCGTGCTGCCGATCTTCGCCGGCCTGATCGGCCTGCTGCTGCTGCTCGGCGCCTTCGCCGCGACCTGGGTCCGCGAAGGGCGGTGAAGCCCGATGAGATCAGGTTTGATTGCCGCAACAACGGAGGTGCGCTCCCTCTCCGGCTTGCGGTGGAGGGCTGGGGTGGGGGTGTCTCCACAATCGAGAACCCCGGTGTGGAGAGAACCCTCACCCGGCGCTTCGCGCCGACCTCTCCCGCAAGCGGGAGAGGTTGAACGAGACTGCGGCCAATCGATTCAGCCTAAAGCCATTTCGCGTTAGTTGCCCGAACGACACATCACGCGGCCACCAACACGAGATGGTCTGACCGCCGTTGACATCCGTTCCTCGTTCCTGCGATGTTACATTATAACATCGCGGTATCAGGGGATGATCCTCGCGATGTGGGGTGGCGTTTCCAGATGAAGTGGTTCCGGTCGAATATCAGGCACGGCGCCCGGCTCGCGTTGTTCGCGATGCTGGTGCAATTCGCGCTGACATTCGGCCACAGCCACTGGTTCGTCCAGGCCGCCTCCCTCTCCCAAGCCTCGCTCCAGCAGACCGACACCGCCAAGGCGATAGCTTCGACCGACCGCGCCGCGGTCCAGAAGCAATCTCCTTCAGGATCCGACCGGGAGCAGCCGGGCGACGACAATTGCGCGATCTGCGCCGTGGTCGCGATGGCGGGCACCGTGGTGTCCGCGACGCCGCCTCTCCTTGCGCTGCCGCAGGCGATCGAGCTGCTCCACCGCACCCTAGATGCCGAGTTCATCCATCTGAAATCGGCCGGCACGGCGTTCCAGCCCCGCGCCCCACCAGCGTCCTGACTCTCGACATCGCTTGATCACGCCCGGGCTCGCCGCGCCACACGCGCGGACGATCGCCCGGGAGCCGTTGAAGTCGAATTCCGTCGCGCCGCGACGGCAGGCTGCCTCCGATCATCAGACAAGCATGCGGACGGCGCCTGACTGGAATCAGGACCATGTCATTTGAATTGCGACGCGTGCAGCGTCTCGCAGGAGCAAGCCTGCTCCTGCTCGGCGCCGCCGCCACATCCGCGCTCGCCCAAGAACCGGTACAACAGCCGGTACAACAGCCTGCGCAGGACAAGTCGTCGGCCGAGCTCCCCGCCATCACCGTGACGGCGCCGAGCCCGATCGTGCGCAGGGTGGTACCGACCCGCAGCCCGGTCCATGTCGCGCGCACCGGACGGTCGCGCGGCCAGCAACACGCGGCCGAAGCCACGCCACCGGCAGCAGTCGCCGCCGCTGCAGCTCAGCAAGGCGTGCTGCCCATCGTGACCAACCAGTTCGCCACCGTCACGGTGGTGCCGAACGAGGAGATCCGCCGCGAGGGCGGCGGTCAGCTCGGCGATCTCTTGTTCTCCAAGCCGGGCATCACCGGCTCGAGCTTCGCGCCCGGCGCCTCCAGCCGGCCGATCATCCGCGGGCTCGACGTCAACCGCGTCGGCATCGTCGAGAACGGCACCAATTCCGGCGGCGCCTCCGACCTCGGCGAGGATCACTTCGTCCCGATCGATCCGCTCGCGACCAACCAGGTCGAGGTGGTGCGCGGGCCGGCTGCGCTCCGCTACGGCTCGACCTCGATCGGCGGCGTCGTCAGCGCGACCAACAACCGGATTCCGGACGCGCTGCCAACCTGCGGTGCCCAGCCGTTCCAGAGTTATGGCATGCCGGTCAAGGCGCCGCTGGCAACCGCCGAGACCTCGCCTTGCGTCACGGCCGAGACGCGCTCCGCATTCAGCTCGGTCGATCGCGGCGTCGAGAGCGGCGTGCTGCTCGACACCGGCGGCGGCAATTTTGCCTTCCACGCCGACGTCTATGGCCGCACCACCACGGACTACGGCATCCCGAGCTATCCCTATCTGAACGACCAGACGCGATCCGTCGCCAACGGCCGCCAGCCGAACTCGGCGACGCGCTCGGACGGCGCCTCGATCGGCGGCTCCTACTTCTTCCAGGGCGGCTATATCGGGGCTGCGATCACGCAGAACGACTCGCTCTACCACATCCCCGGCATCGACGGCGCCGACCACAACACGCGCATCGACGGTCACCAGACCAAGATCAACGTCAAGGGCGAGTACCGTCCCGATGCGGCCGCGATCGACACGATCCGCTTCTGGGCCGGCGCGACCGACTACCGGCACAACGAGATCGGGCTTGCCGATCCCGCCGACCCCAACAGCGACGGCGTGCGGCAGACCTTCACCAACAAGGAGCAGGAGATTCGCACCGAGGTGCAGCTGATGCCGTTCAACGCGCGCTTCGCCGAGGTGACGACGGCGCTGGGCTTCCAGGTCGGGCATCAGGAGCTGAGCGCGCCGAGCCCGGACAATCCCGGCACGCTGTTCAACGGCCTGTGGGACCCCAACAACAGCACGCGCGTTGCCGGTTACGCCTTCAACGAGTTCAAGTTCACCGACGCGACGCGGGCGCAGATCGCCGGCCGCATCGAGCATGTCGAGCTGCACGGCACCACGCCGAATTTCCCGGCCGACTTCCTGCCCGACGGCACGCCGCAGGTGGCGATCGCGCGCAATCCGTCCTACACGCCGAAGAGCGGCAGCATCGGCCTGTTGCAGGACCTGCCGGGCGGCATGGTCGGCAGCATCACCGCGCAATATGTCGAGCGCGCGCCGAAGGCGGCGGAACTGTTCTCGCGCGGCGCGCATGATGCGACCGCGACCTTCGACATCGGCAATCCGAACCTGACGATCGAGACCGCAAAGTCCGTCGAGCTCGGCGTGCGCAAGGCGACGGGACCGTTCCGATTCGAGGCGACCGTCTACTACACGCATTTCGACAATTTCATCTTTCGCCGCCTCACCGGCGTGATGTGCGGCGACGACTTCGCCTCGTGCGGCACGCCCGGGGCCGAGCTGAACCAGGCGGTCTACTCGCAGCGGAACGCGAACTTCCGTGGCGGCGAATTCCAGTCGCAGCTCGACGTCGGCGCGTTCCAGGGCGGCATCTGGGGCATCGAGAACCAGCTCGACGTGGTTCGCGCCACCTTCACCGACGGCACCAACGTGCCGCGGATTCCGCCGCTCAGAATGGGCGGCGGCGTGTTCTGGCGCGACGACAACTGGCTGATGCGCGTCAACCTGTTGCACGCCTTCGCGCAGAACAACGTCGCCGTGATCGCGGAGACGCCGACGGCAGGCTACAACCTCCTGAAGGCCGAGGTGAGCTACAAGACCAAGCTCGACCGCAACTGGTTCGGTGCGCGCGAGATGATTGCCGGCGTCGTCGGCAACAATCTCCTCAACGAGAGCATCCGCAACTCGGTGTCCTACACCAAGGACGAGGTGCTGATGCCCGGCATCGGCGTGCGGGCGTTCGCGAACTTCAAGTTCTGATCGCCTCCAGCCGGGGCCTGCGGGCCCCGGTACACCAACGTCGAGCGAGCGGGCTGTCGCGGCATCACACGCCGCTACCCCCGCGCCTTGCTCCAGTCGGGCACGACCGCTCCCGACACGCCCTCGAAGGCACCGTCGACGAGCTCGAACACCAGGATGCGGGCGGCGTCGACCGGGCCCGGCATGGTGACGCGCCCCTTGGGGACCGGCTTGAAGCCGACGCGGCTGTAATAGGGCTCGTCGCCGACCAGCAGCACCAGGCGGTGACCTCGCTCCTTGGCGTCCTTCAGCGCGCGCTCCATCAACAGACGGCCGATGCCGCGGTCCCGGAACGGCGGCTCGACGGTGAGCGGCCCGAGCAGCAGCGCCGGCGTCTCGCCGACCAGTACAGGCAATTGCCTGACCGAGCCGACCAGCAGCGTGCCGATGCGAGCGGTGAAGGACAGTTCGAGCAGATGGTCGACGTGCTCGCGGATGCGGTAGGCGCTGAGCACGAAGCGGCCGGGGCCGAAGGTGCGCTCGTGCAGCCGTTCGATCGCCTGGGCGTCGCCGGCAGCTTCGGGAAGGATGGTGAGCGAGAGATCGTTCATGTCGGCATGCGTCTTCGAGCGAAGTGGACCCGGGTTCGCGTCATGAAAACGCGTCAATGAGGGGAGCGGGATAACATCTCGGAGGGCTGCGGTCCATCGGGCTCATACCGGGCCGAACTGCCGGCCGGGCTGCGGCTGAGGATGGTCGCGAAGCTCCAGTCCGGATAACCGATACTGTGCAGCTTGTCCGCGAGATAGCCATCGGTTGCACGGGCGAGACTGGTGTCGAGCCCCTGCCAACGGCCAACGCGGCGGTTGATCTCACCGCCATGTCGCAATCAACGGCGTGCCATCCAGCACTTCCACGATTCTTTGCCGCGTGCCCGGCGAGGTGCCCTCGGGCAGCGCATTGATCGCGAAGAACCCGCATTCGACGATCTCGTGGTTGGGCTCGGGCAGGCGATCCTGCCTGAACTGCCTGACGACGTAGACCGCGACGTGGTCGCGGCGGGAGACGTGACTGTTGAGGAAGATGCCGTGCAGCGCGGCGTCTGCGGTGAGGTCGATGTCACCCTCCTCCTTGAGCTCGCGCCGCATCGCCTGCTCCATGGTCTCGCCGAGATCGACGCCGCCGCCGGGCAGATACCAGCCGGAGATGTAGCTGTGCCTGACCAGGAACACCCTGTTCTCGGAATCCAGCACCACGGCGCGAACGCCGAGGGTCATGCCGCGAACCAGCAGGAAATAGGCGTGGAAGATTCGCCGCAGCAGCGGCTCGAACTTCCGTCGGATGCGGTTCAGACGATCTCCCATCAGATTCTCTTTGGTCCCCTCTTCAGGCCTTGCTAGAGGCTTGGCTTGCACAGTCCCCGCGACCTTGCCATTACAGCGGAGCAATAGCGAGGCAATCGCGCGCCATGGCTTCCTTCACGCTCGCCCATCTGTCCGATCCGCATCTGCCGCCTTTGCCGAAGCCGCGGCTGATCGAGCTCGCCGGCAAGCGCGTATTCGGCTACGTCAACTGGACGCGCAACCGCCACAAGTACCAGCGCCGCGAGGTGCTCGACGCGCTCGTCGCCGACGTCAGGGCGCAGGCGCCCGATCACATCGCGGTGACGGGCGATCTCGTCAATCTGGCGCTGGAAGCGGAGTTCGCGCCGGCGCGCGCCTGGCTCGACGGCGTCGGCCCACCCGACCTCGTCACCACGATTCCCGGCAACCACGACGCCTATGTCCGCGCCACCTTTCATCGTTTCGGCGAGACCTTTGCGCCCTATCTTGCGAGCGACGACGGCAGCGTCGGCTTTCCGGCCCTGCGCCGGCGCGGGCCACTCGCGCTCATCAGCCTGTCCACGGCGGTGCCGACCCTGCCGCTGATGGCGACGGGCACGCTGGGGCGCGATCAGCTCGCAGCCCTCGAACGAGTTCTCGAGCGGCTCGCGACCGAGGACGTCTTCCGCGTGCTGCTGGTGCATCATCCGCTAAAGTCCGATGCGCGCCACAAGCGAATGACGGACGCGGCCGATCTGCTGGCGCTCTTGAAGCGCCACGGTGTCGAGCTGGTCCTGCACGGCCACGACCACATTCATTCGACGATGTGGTTCGAGGGCCCCAACGGCAACATTCCCGCGATCGGCGTGCCGTCGGCGTCCGCGCTCGCACACGGGCGCTACCCGGCGGCGGCGTATAATCTGTTCACGATCGAGAAGGACAATGCCGGCTGGCGCTGCGAGCAGACGGTGCGCGGGCTCGGGTCCGGATTTCAGATCCGAGAGATCAAGCATGCAAGGTTGGTTTGAGGCCACTGTCATTCCGGGGCGCACCGAAAGGCGCGAGCCCGGAATCCATTCAGCCGCATACGCTGTGGCCCGATGGATTCCGGGTTCGCGCTGATGCGCGCCCCGGAATGACGGCGGAGGGAAATTCACCAGCTCCGCAAGGCCGCCAGCACGGCGACGCCGAACAAGGCGGTGGCGCCGAGGATGAAGCCGAACACGAACGGCCAGACGCGCGAGCGCGCCGGCCGCTCCGCGGCCTCCGGCTTCGGCTCGGGCAGGACCACCATCGCATGCTCGCGCTCGATCATGCGGCGGGCGACATAGTCGGTGACGGCCTCGACGATCACGGACGTGTCGTGCGATTCGGCGAGCACGATGCGGCCGAAGCGGGTGTCCTGGACGAAGCGATACATCCGCTTGTCGCGCCCCATCATGATGTGCGCGACGACGTCGATCCAGAGTCTGGGCGTATCGCCCTGGCTGATGCCGCGGTCGAACAGGTCGATCTGCTCGGGCACCTGTGCAAACAGGGGATCGAGCGCGTCGTTGAGGATCTCGAGCCGCGCCACCTCGGCATCGCGCAAATCGACGACGACGCCGGTCCGGTCGGCGGCCTCGATCCGCGCGCGCAGCAGCGCGTCGCGCAGCCGCACCGGGCGCGGCTGGCTGGGATGGGTCCCGCTGGTCTCGGGCTCTGACATTGTCGGCCTCGTCCTCACTTGCCTCCATTAACCTATCAGCAACCACACCCTCCGCAAAGGGTCCACAATTCCAGATACTTACGGCACCCACAGCTGTCTCACCTGTGCCAAAAACAGACGATCCCACCCGGCTTGCGCCGGATGGGACCCTCCGTCCTTGGACGTCTTCTTAGATTTTCAGGCAGCCGTCAGGCCGAGACGCGCGACGGCTCTTCAACGATGGAGAAGCGGACGCCGGCCTTGTGGCGGTTCTCTTCCGAGACCGTACGCCAGGCATCTTCGGCTTCCTTGCGGGTCTTGAACGGCCCCTGCACCTGGGCCGAGCCTTCCACGAGCTTGTGGAAGTTCATCGAGCCGAACTCGCCGCCGATCACCCAGAAATTGCTGCCCTTGGTCATTGTCAGTCTCCTGTTGAGGTGCGTGACCAGTCCGGGTTCCGAGGGGACCCCGGACTGATCAATTCCGCCGTTAGCCGAACTGGTTCATCGTGTTGTGCGCGCCGCCCGCCTTCAGGGCGGCCTCGCCGGCGAAGTACTCCTTGTGGTCGTCGCCGATGTCGGAGCCGGCCATGTTCTGATGCTTCACGCAGGCGATGCCCTGACGGATCTCGGCGCGCTGGACGTTCTTGACGTAGCCGAGCATGCCCTGCTCGCCGAAATACTCCCGGGCCAGATTGTCGGTCGAGAGCGCCGCGGTGTGGTAGGTCGGCAGCGTGATCAGGTGGTGGAAGATGCCGGCACGCTTGGCCGAATCCGCCTGGAAGGTGCGGATGCGCTCGTCGGCTTCCTTCGCCAGCGGCGTGTCGTCATATTCCGCCTTCATCAGCTCGGCGCGGTTGTACTGGCTGACGTCCTTGCCGGCTTCCTTCATCGCGTCGTAGACCTGCCAACGGAAGTTGAGGGTCCAGTTGAACGACGGCGAGTTGTTGTAGGCCAGCTTGGCGTTCGGAACCACCTTGCGGATGCGATCGACCATCTTGGCGATCTGCTCGATATGCGGCTTCTCGGTCTCGATCCAGAGCAGGTCGGCACCGTTCTGGAGCGAGGTGATGCAGTCCAGCACGCAGCGGTCCTCACCGGTGCCCGGGCGGAACTGGTAGAGATTGGAGGGCAGCCTCTTCGGACGCATCATCTTGCCGTTGCGGTTGATGATGACGTCGCCGTTGCGGGCGTTCTCCGCGGTGATTTCCTCGCAATCGAGGAAGCTGTTGTACTGGTCGCCGATGTCGCCGGGCTTGTGGCTGACGGCGATCTGCTGCGTCAGGCCAGCGCCGAGCGAGTCGGTGCGGGTCACGACGATGCCGTCTTCGACGCCGAGCTCGAGGAAGGCGTGGCGGCAGGCGCGGATCTTCGCCAGGAAGACGTCATGCGGCACGGTGACCTTGCCGTCCTGGTGGCCGCACTGCTTCTCGTCCGAGACCTGGTTCTCGATCTGGAGCGCGCAGGCGCCTGCTTCGATCATCTTCTTGGCGAGCAGGTAGGTCGCTTCCGCGTTGCCGAAGCCGGCATCGATGTCGGCGATGACGGGCACGACATGGGTCTGGAAGCCGTCGATCTTCTCGATCAACTCCTTCTCGCGGGTCTTGTCGCCTTCCTTGCGCGCCTTGTCGAGGCTGCGGAAGATATCGTTGAGCTCGCGCGAGTCGGCCTGACGCAGGAAGGTGTAGAGCTCTTCGATCAGCGCCGGCACCGAGGTCTTCTCGTGCATCGACTGGTCGGGCAGCGGTCCGAACTCGGAGCGCAGCGCCGCGATCATCCAGCCGGAGAGATACAGGTAGGTGCGATCGGTCCTGCCACCGAAGTGCTTCTTGACCGAGATCAGCTTCTGCTGGGCGATGAAGCCGTGCCAGCAGCCGAGCGACTGGGTGTACTTGGTGGGGTCGTTGTCATAGGCCGCCATGTCGGCCCGCATCAGCGCCGCGGTGTAGCGGGCGACGTCGAGGCCGGTCCTGAAGCGGTTCTGCAGGCGCATGCGCGCGACGGCCTCGGCCGACACCCCGTTCCAGGTCGGCTGGGTCTCGAGGAGCGCCTTCGCTGCATCGATCTCGCTCTGATACGAGGCCGGCGCCTGGAAAGTGCTGATGCCACGGGGCTGGTAGTTCATGTGCCTGATCCTTTCGCTGACGATGGCGATGGCTGGCCATCGACATTCTTGACAGTGCATTGCGAAATGCGTGTCACGACGTAAACGCGAAAACGGAAACTTCGTATAGATGGCTTGTTTTTTATTGGTGATGTCATGTAACATCAGAACATGTAATAGATGTTATTTTGTAAAGTTTGTAAATTATAGGTCAGCGAGACTGTCCTTAATGACCCTGGAGATCTGAAGAATGCCCGCCGAACCCGGGAAGAAACTGTTCGTCGGCCCGCGCTTCCGGCGGATCCGGCAGCAATTGGGCCTGTCGCAGACCCAGATCGCCGAGGGGCTCGGGATCTCGCCGAGCTACGTCAACCTGATCGAGCGCAACCAGCGCCCGGTGACCGCCCAGATCCTGCTGCGGCTGGCCGAAACCTACGACCTCGACCTGCGCGACCTCGCCACTGCCGACGAGGACCGATTCTTTGCCGAGCTCAACGAGATCTTCTCCGATCCCCTGTTCCGCCAGATTGACGTACCCAAGCAGGAGCTGCGCGACCTCGCCGAACTCTGTCCCGGCGTCACCCACGCGCTGCAGCGGCTCTACGCGGCCTATACCGAGGCCCGTCAGGGCGAGACGCTGGCAGCCGCGCAAATGGCCGACCGCGACGTCGGCACGCGCTATGAGGCCAATCCGGTCGAACGCGTGCGCGAGCTGATCGAGGCGAACCGCAACTATTTTCCGGAACTCGAGCAGGCCGCGGAGACGCTTCGCGACGAGCTGAACGTGCCGGCCGAAGGGCTCTACGCGGCCCTTGCCGCGCGCTTGCGCGAAAAGCATTCGATCCAGACCCGCATCATGCCTGTCGATGTGATGCGCGAGACGCTGAGGCGCTTCGACCGCCACCGTCGCCAGCTCCTGATCTCGGAACTGGTCGACCCGCCCGGCCGCGCGTTCCAGCTCGCCTTCCAGCTCGGCCTTGGCGAATGCGCGCAGCAGCTGGAGACCATCATCAACCGCGCCGGCCCGCTCGACGACGCGCCGCGGCGGCTGTTCCGCATCACGCTCGGCAATTACTTCGCAGCGGCCGTGATGATGCCCTACCCGGCCTTCCTCGCCGCGGCGGAAGCGCTCAACTACGACATCCACGTGCTGGCGCAGCGCTTCAATTCCGGCTTCGAGCAGGTCTGCCACCGCCTCACCACCTTGCAGCGGCCGAACGCGCGCGGCATTCCGTTCTTCCTGCTGCGCGTCGACAATGCCGGCAACGTCTCCAAGCGTTTCTCGTCCGGCACCTTCCCGTTCTCGAAATTCGGCGGCACGTGCCCGCTGTGGAATGTGCACTCGACCTTCGACACGCCGGATCGCCTGCTGAAACAGGTGATCGAGCTCTCCGACGGCACGCGCTATTTCTCGATCGCGCAGATGGTGCGCCGCCCGGTCGCGCCGCACCCGCTGCCGCAGCCGCGCTTCGCCATCGGCCTCGGCTGCGAGATCCGCCACGCCGCGCGCCTCGTCTACGCCGCCGGCATGGACCTGGAGAAGACGGAAGGCACGCCCATCGGCGTCAACTGCCGCCTCTGCGAACGCGAAAACTGCGCCCAGCGCGCCGAGCCGCCGATCACGCGTACGCTGATCCTGGACGAGACGACGCGGCGGGTGTCGAGTTTCGCGTTCTCGAACGCACGGGAGTTGTGAGGGCGAAGGCTCGCGCTTGGCTTTAGATGCAGCCACAAACTCGCTGTCGTCCTGGCGAAGGCCAGGACCCATAACCACCGAACTATCATGCAAGCGCAGGTGGCGGCCACGCGTCGCAAAACTCCTCCCTGGGGTAATGGGTCCTGGCTTTCGCCAGGACGACATTGGGAGGCAGCGATCCGTCCAACTACGCCAGCGTATGCACGATCACCGGCCCCGCGGCGGCGCGCGCGTCGCCGGCGAGCAGCGGGCCGAGATCCTTCTCGATCCAGGCGATCGCGCGCCGGTTCGCCTCCTCCGCCTGCTCGAACTTGTCGAAGATCGAGATCGCTGTGACCGTGTCGTCGCCGGCATAGACGACGTAATAGGCGCGGAAACCGTCGACGTCGCTGATGATCGGAACGGCGCCGTCCTTGATGCGGCGCGCCAGCTCCTCCGCGCTCCCGCTTTTCGCCTTGGCCTGACGGATGGCGGCATACATGGCTTCCTCCTCCCGGCTATTGATGTGGGCTTTGTGCCCGGACTTGATGTTACGCCGAAGCGCGGGGCCCGGATACCCTCCTTGGTTAACCCGGCACTAATCCGTCTGCGCGATCTGCAACCAATGGTTAAGCACGCCTCAACATCGCTGCCCTAGTCTCGCCCCACTCACGTTTCGCAAACAACGGTGGCCTATTCTGCCGGGCGAAGTGACATCAGGGGGTTCATCATGCGCATTGCGTTGCTGCTGACCGCAACCATTGTCGGCGCGCTTTTCGCCAGTCCATCCAATGCCGGATCGCTCGATGCATCCGCCGAGGCAGCGCAGGCGCTGCCGCCGGGCTTCCAGAGCTACCGCGGCTACATGTTCGACCTGTCGGAGAATTCCGATCGCAAGGACGTCGACAAGCTCACCGACAATCTGAAGCGCCAGATCGACGTCGTCGAAGGCGCCGGCCTCTCCCCGCGCGTGCTGCGCTTCTTCCATACTGTTCCGATCGTCGCGAGCGAGCTGGCCTGCCTCGACGAAGGCGCCGCGACCGCGTGCTACGGCAGGGTCACGCCGGACATGCAGCGCACCGCTCCCCGGACGCTGACGGTCTGGGACCCCAACAAGCAGCGCTGGACCAATCCGAATGCCATCGACCTCGCCGTCGATTCGGGGCTCGGCGTGATCATGCTGCGGCCGGACATGATGCGGTACGAGAAGGAGGCGGTGCTGCTGCACGAACTGCTGCACGCCTATCACGCGCGCCTGTTGCCGGACGGCTACGCCAACAAGGGCGTGATCGGCTATTATGCCCTGGCCAAGTCCAAGGACCTCCTGCCCAAGGAATCCTATGCGCTGAAGAATCCCATGGAGTTCTTTGCCGTGACCGCCAGCATCTTCCTGGCCGGAAAGAGCGAATTCCACGACCCCAAGTCGCGCGAGACGCTCAAGGAGAAGATGCCGGACTATTACAAATACCTGGTCGGCGTGTTCGGCTTCGACCCCGACCCGACTGCGTCAAGCGGCCCGGTGGCCTCGCTGAAGTGAGGCGGACCTAGCCCATCTGCACCAACCAGGCAAAAAGCCGCGCAAAATGCGCGGCTTTTTTTGTTTTGGGTCCCGGAAGCTGCGGATGACGCCCGGCCGGGAATTGCCAAGGCGGGGCCCGATCTGCATAGTCCCGCCCGCATCGATACTGTTTTCAAGGGGATAGAAGAACATGGCGGACGCCGACCTGGATGTCGTGATCCGGCAACTGGCCAGACAGCTGCATACGGGCCTGATGACCCGCGCCAAGGAGCGGCGGGATCGCTTCAACGGCCTTGCGGCCAAGGCCAAGGGCAAGGAGACCGGCGACCGCTTCAAGATGATGGCCAAGGCCACCATGGAGCAGGCCACCGCCGCCGCCAAGCGCCTCCAGATGTCCGCCGACAACGTCGCCGACAGCTACGCACGATCGATGCGAATCGCGGCCAGCACGCCGATCGCGGCGAAGGTGGAGAAGAAGGCGAAGGAAGAGAAGCCGGCGAAGAAGGCGGCCAAGGCGAAGAAGGCGAAAGCCAAGAAGGCGAAGTAGGCGCGCCCGCGCCCTTCACCTCTCCCCGCTTGCGGGGAGAGGTCGGATCGCCTCGGCGATGCGAAGCATCGTCCGGTGCGATCCGGGTGAGGGGGTACAGGTCTCTCGACAGCCTCATGCGTGGAGAGAGCCCCTCTCCCCGTAAGAACGGAGAGGGAGACAACTCCCCTCACCGCCGCGGTGCTGAAACCCGGGTCGGCTCGGCGCTGGCGAGTTCGGCGAGCTTGGCGCGCGCCGCCTCGCGCGTGCGGGCATCCTTGCCGGCGGGCAGCGCGAGAGCGGCTTCGAAATCGGCGCGCGCATCGTCGGCCTGGCCGCGGGCGAGGAACGCCAGGCCACGGTCGAGCCGGGCCTGCGCATCGGAGGGGGCGAGACGGACCGCCGTGTTGTAGCTCAGGATGGCGCGATCGAGATCGCCGGTGGCGGCGAGCGCAAGACCGCGCTGGTGATAGGGCGCGGCGAGCTTGGGATCATGCGCGATCGCCTCGTCGTAATCCGCAATGGCGAGCTCGAGGTCGCCGTTCTGCCGGCGCGCCTCCGCGCGGTCGCGATAGAGCGAGGCGCGATTGGGATTGAGGTGAATGGCCTCGTCGAAATCCGCGATCGCCCGCCGCCAGTCGCCGTGGCGCAGCGCGATCCGCCCGCGCCCTTCATAGGCAAAGGCGATCAGCGAGCCGCGGAGCGGCGAGAAGCCGATCACGGCCGCGCAGATGTCGGGCTCGTCCTCGTCCCCGCAATTGACGACCATATGCGTGGACAGGCCGATCAGCACGCCCAGGACGATCAGCAATGGTACGGCAGCTCTGGTCATCTTCGACGGTGACCGGCGACGGGCCGGCCACGCATCCCCTTTCGAAGGAAGTGTCACGGCGAGGTGTTAACACTGGCCGGGACGATCCTGTGTGCGCCAGGTCACAAAGCCACGCGCAAATCCTTGCCGGTTCCGGATTAGCCCCAAGGCCCACGAGAAGGACCTTGCGAAGGACCACGCCAAGGACCGCGCGAAGATGAGCGGCCCCACGGGCTCGCCGGCGGATAGTTCTCGTTGGCGCCGACCGACGGCGCCGCCTGCGCGCCGAGCTCGGCCGCGAGCTGCTGGAGCGCCGCGATACGGTTCTGCGTCGAGGGATGGGTGGCGAAGAGATTGTCCACGCCGTGGCCCGACAGCGGATTGATAATGAACATGTGCGCGGTCGCGGGATTTCGTTCGGCCTCGAAGTTCGGGACCTGATGTGCGGCGCCCTCGATCTTCACCAGCGCCGAGGCCAGCCACATCGGCTGGCCGACGATGCGCGCACCGAGATTGTCCGCGGCATATTCGCGGGTCCGGCTGATCGCCATCTGCACCAGCATGGCGCCGAGCGGAGCGAGGATCATCATCAGGATCGAGCCGACGATGCCCGGGCCGTTGTTGTTGTCGCGGTGGCCGCCGAAGAACATGCCGAACTGCGCCAGCATCGAGATCGCGCCCGCGATGGTCGCGGTGATCGTCATCAGCAGCGTGTCGTGGTGCTTGATATGCGCAAGCTCATGCGCGATCACGCCGGCGAGCTCCTCGCGGCTGAGCTGGTGCATCAGGCCGGTGGTGACGGCAACGGCGGCGTTCTCGGGATTGCGGCCGGTCGCGAACGCGTTGGGCTGCGCTTCGTCCATCAGGAACACGCGCGGCATCGGCAAGCCCGCGCGGCCCGCAAGCTCGGCGACGAGACCGACCAGTTCCGGCGCGGTCGAACGGTCGACCTGATGGGCGCCGTACATCGAGAGCACCATGCGGTCGGAGTTCCAATAGGTGAAGAGATTGGTCGCCGCGGCAATGACGAGCGCGATCATGGCGCCGGAGGCACCGCCGATCAGATAGCCCACGCCCATGAACAGGGCGGTGAGGCCTGCGAGCAGCATTGCGGTACGAAGATAGTTCATGGCCGTCTCCTGAACCGGCCGCGGGCGAGCCTCCAGCCGGCGTCTTCGACGTATGAATGCCGCCGGGCAACGCAAGGGTTCATGCGGCGCGGAGCCGCAGCTACAGGGCCGCGCGGCCAGCCTTTCACCCGTCGCTAAAGCTTGACCGGGATTTGCGCAAAAACGCGCGCGGACGCTTAGCAACCTGGAAAGCTCAGCGTCGGCTTAATCCGCGGTAACCGGGCACGCTGCGCGGCCCTCGCGCATTGACCGGTTCCGTTGGCCTCCCGTCAACCAGGTGACCGTCATGGTAGACCGCTTACGCGCCGCTTCCATCGACCCCGCATCCACTCCTTCCCCTCACGAGACCAAGAGCGAGACCAAGACCGACGCGAAGGGATTACAGGAGGCGCTGCACGAGCAGCTGTTCGCCGATGACGAAACCGGCCACGCATGCGAGGCGCAGACGGCGCCAGAACCAGGGCCGCGCTGGCCGCATCTGCGACGCGGCGCCAAGATCGCCATTGGACTTGCCATCATCGCCGTGTTCGGCTGGCTGCCGCTGCGTGCGATCTGGGAGTATTCGAGCGTCGAGGCGGTGCTGAATTCTCGTCTCGTCACCCTGCGCACGCCGATCGGCGGCCGCGTGGTCGCCGCCCAGCCCATTACCGATCAGGCCAAACTTGACGCCGGAACCGTGCTCCTGCGCGTCGTGAACTCGCGCGGGGATCGCACCCGGCTCGACGATCTGCGACGGCAGAAATCGCGCCTGGAGATCGAGCGGCCGAGCGTTGCCGCCAAGCTTGCCGCGGCCCAGGCAGCCCAAAAGGATTTGGCGCGGCAGGCCACGCAATTCCGCGAGGGACGCGTGCTTCAGCTCGAGGCCCGCATCGCCGAGATCCAGACCTCGATCGAGGCGGCGGCAGCGCGGCGGGACGAAGCCAGCGCCGCCGTCGAGCGCGCATCCTCGCTCGCGAAGTCCGGCAATGTCTCGACGGTCGAGCTGGCGCGGCTGACGCGCGAGCTTTCCGTGGCACAGCAAACCGAGCTCGGTGCGCACAAGCGGCTGGATGCCGCGAAGGTCGAGCTCACGGCGGCACAGAACGGCTCGTTCCTCGGCGACAGTTATAACGACCGCCCGAGCTCGGTGCAGCGCGAGGAGGAGATGCGTCAGCGCGCCGGCGATCTCGAGGCTGATCTCGCGCGCACCGACACCGAGATCGCCTGGCTCGCCAACGAGATCATCATCGAGGAGGCCCGCTTCGCCGATCTGTCCGAAGCCAACATCACGACACCCGTTGCGGGCCGCGTCTGGGAGATGATGACCTCGCCGGGCGAGGACGTGCAGGCCGGCCAACCCCTGCTCAAGATCCTCGATTGCAGCGGCGCCGTCATCACGGCCAATGTCACCGAGAACGTCTACAATCGCCTGCAGCTCGGCGACCGCGCCAGCTTCGAGCCGAATGACGGCGGCGAGCCGATCTCCGGCACCGTGGTCAATCTGACCGGCGCCGCCGGCGCGCCCGCCAATCTCGCCATCAATCCGGATGCGCTCAGCAAGGAGCCCTATCGCGTGACCGTGGCGCCTGGCGATGCCGCTGCCCACGCCTGCACCGTGGGGCGCACCGGCCGCGTTGTGTTTGCCCGGCGCGAGACCGCACCGTGATGACGGCGCTGACGCCAGGCCTGATCACGCTCGGAGCCTTCATGGCGGTCGTGCCGCTGCTCCGGCGCGACAGCACGATGGCGCGCTCGTTCCTGGCCGTCGTGTCGCTGGTCTTCCTGCTCCGCTATCTCTATTGGCGTGTCACCGCGACACTCCCACCACCGCATCTGACGGCGGACGCCGTGATCGGTTATCCCTTCATGCTGCTGGAGGCGGCCTCGCTCGTTGCGGTCGCATTGTCCCTGCTGTTTCTGAGCCGGACCATCGACCGCACAGGTGCGGCCAGGATAGACGGCCGAGCCATCGATCCACACGCGCCGCTGATCGACGTCTTGATCTGCACTTACAACGAGGAACGATCCATCCTCGAGCGCACGATCATCGGCGCGACCGGTATGGAGTACGGCAATTATCGCGTCTGGGTGCTCGACGACGGAAGGCGCCCCTGGCTGCGGCGCCTCGCGAGCGAACTCGGCTGCCATTATCTCGCGCGGCCCGACAACCACCACGCCAAGGCAGGCAACATCAACCATGCACTCAAGCACGTCGGCGCCCTGCCGGAACGACCGGATTTCGTGGCCATTCTCGACGCGGACTTCGTGCCGCGGCCCGACTTCCTCGCGCGCACTATCTCCCTCATGGACGACGCTTCGGTCGGCGTGGTGCAGACGCCGCAGCACTTCATCAATCCCGACCCGATCCAGACCAACCTCGCTGCAACCGATGTATGGCCCGACGAGCAGCGCTTCTTCTTCGACATCCTTCTGCCGGCGAAGGACGCCTGGGGCGTCGCCTTCTGTTGCGGCACCTCATCGCTCATTCGCTACACCGGGCTGGTGCAGATCGGCGGCTTTCCAACCGACTCCGTCACGGAAGACTACCTCGTCACCCTTCGCCTGAAGGAGCGCGGCTTCAACACCATCTATCTCAACGAACGATTGACGATCGGACTCGCGCCCGAGGGGCTGAAGGAATACATCACCCAGCGTGCGCGCTGGTGCCTCGGCCTGATGCAAATCGTGCGCGGCCGCAGCGGACCGTTCTCGCAGGACTCGAAGCTGTCCTTTATCGACCGGCTCTCGCTGGTCGATGCCTTCATGAGCTGGTCTGCGGTCTACACGTCGAAGGTCGCGGGACTGATGGTGCCCTGGCTGTTCCTGCTGTTCGGCATCAAGGCGGTGCAGGCCGATCTCACCGAGCTGTTGCGCTTCTTCCTGCCGTTCTACGTCTGGCACGGACTCAGCATGGCCTGGCTGTCACACGGCCGTTCGCTCGCCATGATGAGCGACGTCTCGCAACTCATTGCCGCGCCCGCGGTGCTCAAGGCGGTGGCAGCCGGCCTGTTGAAGCCGGAGGGACACAAGTTCAAGGTCACGGCGAAGGGCGGCGACCGCGACAGGAGATTTGTCGAATGGCCGCTGCTGCGGATCTATGGCTGCGCGCTTCTCATCACGCTGGCGGCCATTGCCTATGCCTTCATCCTGCACCTGCGCGGCGAGAACATCGCCTATGGCGGACTGGCCCTGGCCTGGAGCCTCTACAACGCGCTCATCCTCACCGTGGTCTGCTTCGTCTGCATCGAGCAGCCACGCAAGCGCAAGGCGGAGCGCTTCGATCGCAATGAGCCGATCCTGTTGCGTCAGGACGGCAAGTGGCATCTGGCGCGGCTCGCCGATATCTCCATTACCGGCGCCCGGCTGATCGATCCCGATCCGCCGGCACCCGGCAGCACGATCGACTGCCGCATCTATGGCCGCTCGATCGCGGCCATCGTTGTGCGACGAACCACGGACGGATTCGCGGTGCGGTTCGAGGAAGGCATGGATACGCGCGTGCATGCGATCCGGGCGTTCTATGCCGGCGAGTATGTCCGCGCCTATCAGGGCGTCAGGGCGCTTCCAGTCGGAAAAGCGCTGCTGATGCGTCTGTTCGGCTAGGCTGGCGCGGCATCCGCTCCCTCGCATTCCGCTTATTGGCATGGCATGGAAAGGATGGCCTGAGGCCGTCACTTCACCTAGACTTCAAGCGAATCCACGCCTTCCCTCCCCGCCGGAACCCCTATGCTCCAGACCCGATTTCTGATCGCGGCCGTCGCGCTCCTCGCATGCTCCGCCACTGCCTCGGCCCAGTTCGCGCCGCCGCCCGCAAGGCCTGCGGCGCCCAAGCCCACCGCGCCCTCGCCGCGCGCGGCCTCGTGCCACAATGGGGCGAGCTTCGATCGCTTCCTGGCCGACGTGAAACAGCAGGCGGTGGCCGCCGGCGTATCGCAGCGGACGATCTCGGAGGCTTCGCCCTACCTCGTCTACGACCAGGGCATCGTCAACCGCGACCGCGGCCAACGCGTGTTCGGCCAGCTCTTCACCGAGTTCGCCGGCCGCATGGCCGCGCCCTATCGCATGCAGAACGGCCAGCAGCACATCAAGGCCCACGCGGCTGCCTTCGCGCGCGCCGAAAAGGAATATGGCGTGCCGCCGGCGGTGATCGCTGCGTTCTGGGGCCTGGAGAGCGACTTCGGCGCCAACATGGGCAACCTGCCGACGCTGAAATCGCTGGTGTCGCTCGCCTATGACTGCCGCCGCTCGGAGATGTTCGTGAACGAGACCATCGCCGCGCTGAAGATCATCGACCGCGGCGATCTCACACCCGACGAGATGATCGGCTCCTGGGCCGGCGAGCTCGGACAGACACAGTTCCTGCCCGTGCATTACGTCAACTACGCCGTCGACTATGACGGCGACGGACGGCGCGATCTCCTGCGCAGCGAGCCCGACGTGATCGGCTCGACCGCGAACTACATCGCCAACGGCTTGAAGTGGCGGCGCGGCGAGCCATGGCTGGAGGAGATCAAGGTGCCGCAGAACCTGCCGTGGGAGCAGACCGATCTCACCGTGCAGCAGCCGCGCTCGAAATGGGCGCAGTTAGGCGTGACCTATCCCGACGGCCGGCCGCTGCCGAACGACAATCTCGCGGCGTCCGTGCTGCTGCCGATGGGACGCTTCGGGCCGGCTTTCATGGCGTATGCGAATTTCGCCGCCTACACCGAGTGGAATAACTCGCTGATCTACTCGACCACCGCGGGCTATCTCGCCACCCGCATCGCGGGCGCCGCGCCGATGCGCAAGCCGGCGGCGCCGGTCGCGCAGCTGCCATTCAATGAGCTCAAGCAATTGCAGCAGCTACTGGTCCAGGCCGGCTTCAATGTCGGCAAGGTCGACGGCGTGCTCGGCCAGCAGAGCCGCGCCGCCGTGAAGGCGATGCAGATCAAATACGGCCTGCCGGCCGATTCCTGGCCGACCGCGGAGCTGCTCGCGCGCATGCGCGGCAGCACGGCGCAGGCGCAGCCAGCGGGGGTGGTGCGGTAGCCCCTGCGCGCCCTCATGCCCTTGAGAGCAAAATCATCGCATATGGCAGCGAGAGTTCGCCGGAAGAGCTCGGCCTGCATGGTTCGAGACGCCCGCCTTGGCGGGCTCCTCACCATGAGGGTCTAATCTTTCGCCGCAGAACGTGACCTCATCCTGAGAGCCCGCCATAGGCGGGCGTCTCGAAGGATGGGCCGCGGGCACTAGAATTTTCGCATCGCAAAAGCGGCTCCTGCGATTGTATTTTTCCATGACGTTCCCATGTGAGTGGATCAGGTTTTCTCCTGAGATTTCTCACCATTGAAGCGAGCATCACATGTCCTTCTACGACGCCGTCGTCCCCGCCTATTTGCAGATGCTGAACAGCCTCACCGGCCTGCTCACGAAAGCCGAGGCGCATTGCGCGGCCAAGAAGGTCGACCCGAGCGTCCTGCTCGGCTCCCGCCTGTTTCCGGACATGCTGCCGCTGTCGAAGCAGATCCAGCTCGTCAGCGACTTCGCCGCCAAGGGCTGCGCGCGGCTGACCCATAGCGAGGTGCCCTCGACGCCCGACACGGAAAAGACGTTTGAGGAGCTGAAGCAGCGGCTGGCCAAGACGATCGACTACGTCAAGTCGTTCAAGCCCGCGCAGTTCGAGGGCGCCGACACCAAGGACGTCACCTTCCCGGCCGGCCCCGACAAATCCATCACCATGAAGGGCCAGCAATTCCTCAGCGCGTTCTCGCTACCGAACTTCTATTTCCACGCCACGACCGCGCACGGCATCCTGCGCCACAACGGCGTCGAGATCGGCAAGCGCGATTTCCTCGGCGCGAACTGATTTGCGAAATCGCACGGCCGCGATAGCCGAAATCCGCTGTCGCGGCCAAGATTGCACATGAATTATGCTACGCGGGCGTTGCCGCGTAGCTCGCCTGCACTTTCCGTATGGCTCCTCCCTTGCGCTGATTGCCGCGATGCACAAGTGTTCCGGACCTCTCACCGCCTGGAAGCACTCCCATGAGCCGTTCGACCAAATTGTTTGAGACCTACAAGCTCGGCCCGATCACGCTGGCCAACCGCCTCGTCATGGCGCCGCTGACGCGCAACCGCGCCGTTCCCGGCACGTTCGTCCCCGGTGCGCTCGCCGCCGACTATTACGGCCAGCGTGCGTCCGCGGGCCTCCTGATCACCGAAGCGAGCCAGGTTTCGCAGCAGGGCCAGGGCTACCAGGACACCCCCGGCATCTACTCCAAGGACCAGGTCGCCGGCTGGCGCAAAGTCACCGACAAGGTCCATGAGCGCGGCGGCAAGATCTTCATCCAGCTCTGGCATGTCGGCCGCATCTCGCATGTCGCGCTGCAGGCGAATGGCGCAGCGCCGGTTGCGCCGAGCGCGATCCGCGCCAAGGGCAAGACCTTCGTCAACGGCACCTTTGCCGACGTCTCCGAGCCGCGCGCGCTCGAGCTCTCCGAAATTCCGGGGATCATCGACGACTTCAAGCGCGCCACGAAGAATGCGCTGGAGGCCGGCTTCGACGGCGTCGAGATTCACGGCGCCAACGGCTACCTGCTCGACCAGTTCGCCAAGGACGGCGCCAACAAGCGCACCGACGCTTACGGCGGCTCGATCGAGAACCGCGCGCGGCTGATGCTCGAGGTCTCCAGGGCGGTTGCCGCCGAGGCCGGCACTGAGCGCACCGGCATCCGCATCTCGCCGGTGACGCCCGCCAACGACGTCTCCGACAGCAATCCGCAAGCCTTGTTCGATCACATCGTCGACGGCCTCAGCGCGCTGAAGCTGGTCTATCTCCACGTCGTCGAGGGCGCCACCGGCGGGCCGCGCGACTTCGCACCGTTCGACTATGCGTCCTTGCGCAAGCGCTTCTCCGGCGCCTACGTCGCCAACAACGGCTACGACTTCGATCTGGCGACCAAGGTGCTGGACGCGAACGCGGCCGATCTCATCGCCTTCGGCAAGCCGTTCATCTCCAACCCCGACCTTGTGGAGCGGCTGAAGCGGGGCGCGGCGCTGAACGACTGGGACAAGAACACGTTCTACGGCGGCAGCGCGAAGGGGTACACGGATTACCCGACGCTCGAAGCGGCGGAAGCGGCGCAGTAGAGGCTGCGCGCCTTCCACGCCATCATAGTGCGCGAAGCGACGACACGATCCAGACCAGCTCGGTGGAGATCGAGCTGGATCTGCGTCGCGTCCGCCGCGGCCCAGGGAAACGGCGTCACCGACCCTCGCGGTGGATACGCGCGATGAGAGTCGCCCGATTGGGCGTCTGTAGCTTCTCGAAAACATGGTCGAGGTGTGAGCGGACAGTCCAGTAGCTGATCCCCAGCTTCCGGGCGATGATGCCGTCCGTCAGGCCGTCGGCGACCAGACCGACGATCTGGTTCTCCCGATCCGTTAGTTGCGGCAGGCGGTGGCCCGCTGCCGTGCTGGTGCTGTGCACGTCCTTGGTCGCGCGCAGGAGGATCGGCTGCAGCAAGGTCAGCAGCGCCACTTCGCGAGATCCGACGGGGGCCCGGCCGGGAGCACGCCAGAAGCGAAAGTCGCCGACGCTTGTGTCACCGTCGTAGAGGTGGAGATCGATACCATCCGTCGTCTGGTGGACGCGCAGGAATTCATTGAAATACCGCGTGCGCTCGAGCTCGGTTCGATTGATAACCGAGTAGATCGGGGTCGGCCCGCGGCGGGAACGCAGCCGTGGCGAAATCGGATCGCAACGCTGAAACTCCTCGACATAGGCGCGCGCCATCTCCACTCCGCGTCCGGAGCATGCCGGATTCTCGTAGCGGCCGGTTCGCTGATTCCACCGCGTCGTTCCAATGAAATCCATCGCCAGCAGGCGCTTTAAATCCGCAGCGATATCCGGCATGGCCAAAAGCCAATCGGGCCGCAGGGGCTGCAGAAGCCCTTCGCCGACGCGTTTCAGCAGCGTCACTTCGCGCGCAGAAAGTGAAATCGCCATCACCACCCCATGCCATCATCGTGAAGCCGGGCATCCCAGAAAACAGGGATAGGCGACCGATACCTTGGAACATAGGGTTCAACCCGTCAAGCACAGGCAATTTCGCGAACATCCGCGTGCCTGACGGGTGCGCCTTGCACGTGGGGTCGCATGCAGAGCGTACGCCTCTGCTGCGCAGGCCCCCGATGAGACGCGCGCTCTTCAAGAGCGAAGCGCCGGAGATGTGAACGGCGAAGTCTGTTGCGGCCAGGTCGAAGGGGAAATCTCATGACGAGTTCTAGGCAGTTTGCTTTCGGCCGGTCCGGCCATTTGAACGACGATGACGTACGATGGGACGACGATGGCGCCGGATGGGGAGGCGAAAGTCACCGGTTCGATTTCCGTGGCCACGAAGACCACCATGCCATTCACAAGGACCTGGTTCTGTCGGTCGCTCCGACGGCGACGTCCGGCGATTTCAACATGCACGCGGTGCTGGATTCGCCCGGGTCGACCGAGGGCCGGCCGCTGATGATCCTGCTGCCCGGCTTCTCGTATGACCATACATATTGGGATCCCCCGGTCGGTAACGGAAAATATTCGTTCGTCGATGCGGCCAATGCCGCCGGGTACGCGACCTTGAATCTCGATCGGCTGGGGACGGGAACGAGCGACAAACCGCCGGCCGATTTGACAACGATCCAGGATCAGGCCGACGAGCTGCATCAGATCATTCAGTCCATCAAGAGTGGCGCCCTGAGCAGCTACGGGTTCTCCAAGATTGTCCTGGTCGGTCATTCCCTGGGTTCAGGCATCGCGCAAACCGAGGCCGGCACATACCACGATGCCGACGCGCTCGTGCTCACGGGCTTTCGGCACGAGGTCAACCCGGCAGGCGCCGGCGAGTTCGCCAACGCCATTCACCCGGCCGCCGGCCAGCCCGACGGGTACCTGACCTTCGGCGATCGAAGCTTCCTGTTTGACAGCAACAACACCTCGCCCAAGATCCTTGCCTGGGATGCCTCGCATATCGGCATGGGCACGGCCGCCGAACTGAACTTCGCATTCGCGCTCGATCCGGCGCGCTCGGTGGGAATCACAGCGCCCGTGCTCGAAGTCGTCGGCGATCACGACCTGCTGTTTCAGACCGATCCCTCAACCTTTGCTGCAGAACGCGCCTTCTATCCCAACTCGTCCGACTTCGAGCAACTCGTGGTCAAGAATGCCGGTCACGACGTTACGCTGTCGCAGAATGCGCACCAGACCTTCGCGCAGATCATCGACTTCGTGGAGAAGGTGGCGCCGGTCAATCACCATCACGATTTCCCGGTGTGATCGCCGGTCCGACGCGCCAATCCCGACACGTAGGCAGGCTCTTTCGTCCAGCGCGTCGGTGCGCGCGCAAAGAAAAAAGGCCGGGATTGCTCCCGGCCTTTGCTCGTCGTGATGAGGCGTACCTTACTGCAGCGAGGCGCGCTTGGGCGGGGTGGCCGGCCACGACTTGATCAGCGTGTCGTAGTCGACCGTCTCGCCCTTCGGCTTCTCGTTGGCGAGCTTGCGCTGCGGCGCGATGGTGCCGTCCTTCTGGGCCTTGGCGAACCAGTATTCGGCCGACTCCTTCTTGTGCAGCTTCGGACCGCAGGCGCCCTGCACGCCGGACTTCTCCAGGCGCTCCATGACGGAGTCCTGGGCAGCGGCCAGCGCGTCCATTGCGGCTTGCGGCGTCTTCGCACCGGACGACGCATCGCCGATGTTCTGCCACCACAGCTGTGCCAGCTTCGGATAGTCGGGCACGTTGTTGCCGGTCGGGGTCCACTGCACGCGCGCCGGCGAGCGGTAGAACTCGATCAGGCCGCCGAGCTTCGGCGCACGCTCGGTGAACGACTTGTCCCAGATGTCGGATTCACGGATGAAGGTAAGACCGACATGGCTCTTCTTCAGCGACACCGTCTTGGAGACGATGAACTGGAGATACAGCCAGGCCGCCTTGCGGCGATCCGCCGGGGTCGACTTCAGAAGCGTGAGCGAGCCCGCGTCCTGATAGCCGAGCTTCATGCCTTCCTTCCAGTACGAACCGTGCGGCGACGGAGCCATACGCCACTTCGGCGTACCGTCCGCGTTCATCACGGCGATGCCCGGCTTCACCATGTCGGCGGTGAAGGCGGTGTACCAGAACATCTGCTGGGCGATGTTGCCCTGCGCCGGCACCGGACCCGACTCGGAGAAGGTCATGCCCTGGGCCTGCGGCGGCGCGTACTTCTTCATCCACTCGAGGTACTTCGTGATCGAGTAGACCGCGGCCGGACCGTTGGTGTCGCCACCACGCTCGACCGAGGAGCCGACCGGACGGCAACCTTCCATGCGGATGCCCCACTCGTCCACCGGCAGACCGTTCGGAATGCCCTTGTCACCGTTGCCCGCCATCGACAGCCAGGCGTCGGTGAAACGCCATCCGAGCGAAGGGTCCTTCTTGCCATAGTCCATATGGCCGTAGACCTTGACGCCGTTGATCTCCTTGATGTCGTTGGTGAAGAACTCGGCGATGTCCTCATAGGCGGACCAGTTCACGGGCACGCCGAGCTCGTAGCCATACTTGGCCTTGAACTTGGCCTTGTAATCGGGGTTGGTGAACCAGTCGTAGCGGAACCAGTAGAGGTTGGCGAACTGCTGGTCGGGCAGCTGGTAGAGCTTGCCGTCCGGCGCCGTGCCGAACGACTTGCCGATGAAGTCGTTGACGTCGAGCATGGGGTCGGTGACGTCCTTGCCCTCACCGGTCATGTAGTCCGACAGCGCGATGGTCTGGCCGTAGCGGAAGTGCGTGCCGATCAGGTCGGAATCGTTGATCCAGCCGTCATAGACGTTCTTGCCGGACTGCATCTGGGTCTGCAGCTTCTCGACGACGTCACCTTCCTGGATGATGTCGTGCTTGAGCTTGATACCGGTCAGCTCGGAGAACGCCTTGGCGAGCGTCTGCGACTCGTATTCATGAGTCGCGATGGTTTCCGAGACGACGTTGATCTCCATGCCCTTGAAGGGCTCGGCAGCCTTGGCGAACCACTCCAGCTCCTTCTTCTGGTCGTCCTTCGACAGCGTCGAGGGCTGGAATTCCGCAATCCACTTCTGGATCGCGGCGTCGTCGGCAGCACGAACCGGCGCCGAGACGGTGAACGACACCGCCAGAAGCGCAGCAGTGCTGGACATGGTCAGAAAACTGCTCTTGGTCAATGGACCTTTCCTTCTCCTAAACTGTCGCATGTTGTTCCTCCGTTGCAGCGACAAAATTTTATACAGGCCCGGGTTGCCCCCGGATCTGGCCGTCCCTTCGCGAGCTTCAGACCGTGCGGAAAATGAGCACGGCCGTGGCCAGCGAAATTCCACTTGCGAGCCACAGGCTCGAAATCTCAAAACCATCCTCGCCGATCGGCAGCGTCGCGAGCGCGTCGGTGCCGACGAGGCCGATCCACACGAGATGGATGACGGCGGCCGCAATCAGCGAGATGAACAGGCGGTCGCCGCGCGTGGTCGGAATACTGAGCACGCCGACGCGCTCGGCCTCGGGATAGACCGCGGCGAGGTACGTCATGACCGCGAGGGTGCAGGCGAGCGCCGCGAAGAAGATCGCGGTCGGCAGCGTCCAGGCCATCCATGCAATAGATTCCATCGATGCCTCCCTACACCCGGCCGAGCGCGAAGCCGCGCGCGATGTAATTGCGGACGAACCAGATCACCAGCGCGCCCGGAATGATGGTGAGCACACCGGCCGCGGCCAGCAGGCCCCAGTCCATGCCCGCGGCCGACACCGTGCGCGTCATGATCGCCGCGATCGGCTTGGTCTGCACCGAGGTCAGCGTGCGCGCGAGCAAGAGCTCGACCCAGGAGAACATGAAGCAGAAGAAGGCGGCGACACCGATGCCGCTGGCGATCAGGGGCACCAGGATCTTGATGAAGAAGCGCGGGAAGGAATAGCCGTCGAGGAACGCGGTCTCGTCGATCTCGCGCGGCACGCCGGAGACGAAACCTTCCAGGATCCAGACCGCCAGCGGAACGTTGAAGATGCAGTGCGCCAGCGCAACGGCCCAGGGCGTATCGAACAGCCCGATCGCCGAATAGAGGTTGAAGAACGGCAGCGCATAGACCGCGGCCGGCGCCATGCGGTTCGACAGCAGCCAGAAGAACAGGTGCTTGTCGCCGAGGAAACGGTAGCGCGAGAAGGCGTAGGCCGCCGGCAGCGCCACCGAGATCGAGATGATGGTGTTGAGGACGACGTATTCCAGCGAATTGATGTAGCCGGAGTACCAGCTCTCGTCGGTGAAGATGCGCCTGTAGTGCTGGAGCGTCGGGGCGTGCGGCCACAGCGTCATCGTCGAGACGATCTCGCTGTTGGTCTTGAAGCTCATGTTGACGAGCCAGTAGATCGGCAGCAGCAGGAAGACCAGGAACAGCCCCATGATGAGGCGGCGGCCGGGAATTGAATGCATCAGGCCACTCCTTCCTTCGGCTTGAGCGCGGGCGCAGGCTGGAGCACACCTGCGGGTTTCGGCTCCGCCGCCGGCTCCTTCTCCGCCTGTGCCTTACGCTCGACGCCTGCATTGGTCATGACGGTGTAGAAGATCCAGCAGACGATCAGGATGATCAGATTGTAGACCAGCGACAGCGCGGCGGCCTTGCCGAGGTCGAACTGGCCGAGCGCGATCTTGACCAGCTCGATCGAGACGAAGGTGGTCGAGTTGCCGGGTCCGCCGCCGGTGACGACGAACGGCTCGGTGTAGATCATGAAGCTGTCCATGAAGCGCAGCAGCACCGCGATCAAGAGCACGCGGTTCATCTTCGGCAGCTGGATCGCCTTGAACACGGCCCAGCGCGAGGCGCCGTCGATTTGCGCCGCCTGGTAATAGGCGTCCGGGATCGACTTCAGGCCGGCGTAGCAGAGCAGCGCGACCAGGCTGGTCCAGTGCCAGACGTCCATCACGATGACCGTGACCCAGGCGTCGACTGCGTTGGACACGTAGTTGTAGTCGAGGCCCATCGCATTGAGCGTATAGCCGAGCAGGCCGATGTCGGGCCGACCGAAGATCTGCCAGATGGTGCCGACGACGTTCCAGGGAATCAGCAGCGGCAGCGCGAGGATGACGAGGCAGGCCGCGACGGTCCAGCCGTCGCGCGGCATCGACAGCGCAACGACGATGCCGAGCGGCACCTCGATGGCGAGGATCACCAGCGAGAAGAACAGATTGCGGCCGAGCGACGCGAGGAAGCGGCCGCCGAGATCGGTCGAGGGATCGAGCAGCTCCTTGAACCAGCCGACGCCGTTCCAGAAGAACTGGTTGTTGCCGAACGTGTCCTGCATCGAATAGTTCACCACCGTCATCAGCGGCAGCACCGCCGAGAAGGCGACGACCAGGAACACCGGCAGCACCAGGAACCAGGCTTTTTGGTTGATGGTCTTGTCCATCAGGCGGCTCCCTCCACCAGAAGGCTGTCGGCATAGACGTGGACATGCGACGGATCGAACTTCAGCCCGGCGGTGCCGTCCGCGCTGGTGAAGCCCGCCGGCGCGCGCGCCGCGATCTTGGCCTCGCCGATGCGGACGCGCGCGAAGCGGATGCGGCCGAGGTCGTCGATGCGTTCGACCTTTGCGGTGAGCAGGCCAGGTGCCGGCGCGACGGCGTCGACGAACTCCGGACGCACGCCGATCTCGATCTTCGCGCCCGCGGGCAGATTGTCGTAGCTGCGGCCCAGCGCGATGACATTCCCGCCGATGCGCGCCTCGCGGCCCCTCACCTCGGCCGGCAGGATGTTCATGCCGGGCGAACCGATGAAATAGCCGACGAAGGTGTGCGCTGGCTTGTCGAACAGCTCGGCGGGCGTGCCGCTCTGCACCACGCGGCCGTCATGCATGACGACGACGGTGTCGGCGAAGGTCAGCGCCTCGGTCTGGTCGTGGGTGACGTAGATCATCGTCAGGTCGAGCTCGCGATGCAGCGCCTTCAATTTCGAGCGCAGCTGCCATTTCAGCTCGGGATCGATCACGGTCAGCGGCTCGTCGAACAGCACCGCGGCGACGTCGTTGCGCACGAGACCGCGGCCGAGCGAGATCTTCTGCTTGGCGTCCGCCGTGAGCCGCGTCGCCTTGCGGTTCAAATAGGGATCGAGGTCGAGCAGACGGCCGATCTCGGCGACGCGCCTGTCGATCTCGGCTTTCGGCACGCCGCGGTTCTTCAGCGGAAACGCCAGGTTCTCCCCCACCGTCATGGTGTCGTAGATCACCGGAAACTGGAACACCTGGGCGATGTTGCGCTTCTGGGTTGACAGCGGTGTGATGTCCACCCCGTCGAACAGGATTTTCCCCCGCGACGGCGTGATGATGCCGGAGATGACGTTGAGCAGCGTGGTCTTGCCGCAGCCGGACGGCCCAAGCAGCGCATAGGCGCCGCCCTGCCGCCAGGTCATGGTCACCGGCTTCAGCGCAAAGCTTTCCTGCGGCGCAGCGTTGCCGCCGTAGGAGTGGGCGAGATCGACGAGGTCAATGCGGGCCATGGCGCATCCCCCTCACTGGCTTGGAGCTGCGACGAGGCGATCAGCCGCGTCGAATACGAAGACATCATTGGGATCGAGCACGGCATCGATGGTCTGGCCGGGCTCGAACTCGTGCACGCCGTGCAGCACCGCCACCCAGTTCGATCCGTCGCGGGTCAGATGCACGAAACTCTCCGAACCGGTGATCTCGGTCACCGTGACAGTGGCGTGGAAGGCATGGCGGTCGGTCTCACCATTGGCGAGCGCAAGCTGATGCGCGCGAAAACCGACGCGATAGGCGCCGTCGGCGAGAGCGGAATAGAGGCCGGACGCCGGCGCGGCGATACCTCCCGCATATTGCACCGAACCGTTCTTCTTCTCGATGCCGACGAGGTTGAGCGGCGGATCGGAGAATACCTGGGCAACCCGCAGCGTCTGCGGACGGCGATAGACGTTGGGCGTCTCGCCGATCTGAAGCGCCTGGCCCTCCCACATGCACACCGTGTTGCCGCCGAGCAGCAGCGCCTCGGTCGGCTCGGTGGTGGCATAGACGAAGATCGCGCCCGAGGCCTCGAAGATGCGCGGCAGCTCGGCGCGCAGCTCCTCGCGCAGCTTGTAATCGAGATTGGCGAGCGGCTCGTCGAGCAGCACGAGATCGGCGCCCTTGACCAGCGCACGCGCCATCGCAGTGCGCTGCTGCTGGCCGCCGGAGAGCTGGAGCGGCGTGCGCTTCAGGAACGGCTCGAGCCTGAGCAGCTTTGCGGCTTCCGCCACGCGCGCCTCGATCTCCTCGCGCGGCTTGCCCTGCACGCGCAAGGGCGAAGCGATGTTCTCATAGACCGTGAACGAGGGGTAATTGATGAATTGCTGATAGACCATGGCAACCGAACGCTGGCGCACATCGACGCCGGTGACGTCCTTGCCGTTGACCAGCACCTTGCCCGTGGTCGGCTTGTCGAGGCCGGCGAGCAACCGCATGATCGAGGTCTTGCCCGACAGCGTCGGCCCGAGCAGCACGTTGAGCGTGCCGCTCTCGAGCGTCAGCGAGACGTCGCGGATGTGCGCGACACCATCGACGGTCCGGGTCACGTGATCGAGCGTGACGGTCATGAGCGTCCTCCCGCTTCCAGCAGGGGACTTTGCGGCACGGCGTGGGTCCTGATCCAGTCGTCAAGCGCCTCGATCTCGTCGGCAGATAGTCGCAGGCCGAGCTTGGAACGGCGCCAGACGATGTCCTCGGCGGTAACGGCCCATTCGTTGGCCATGAGATAGCGGACCTCGCGCTCGGTGAGCGTCGCGCCGAAGGCCTGGCCGAGGTCGGCGGCCGATTTCGCATCGCCAAGCAGCTTGATGGCACGGGTGCCATAGGCGCGCGCGAGGCGGCGCGCATGCGCATGGCCGAGGAAGGGATAGCCGCGCTGGAGCTCGGCGATCAGCCCGTCGATGTCGGACACATCCATGTCGCCGCCGGGCAGCGGCCATTTGCCGGTCCAGCCCTCGCGCGCTTTCGCGCTGCGAAGATAGGGCGAAAGCCGCTCCAGCGCCTCCTCGGCGAGGCGGCGGTAGGTCGTGATCTTGCCGCCATAGATCGAGAGCAGCGGCGAGCCGCCGGGCGTGTCGAGCTCGAACACGTAGTCGCGCGTTGCGGCCTTGGCTTCGCTGGCGCCATCGTCATAGAGCGGCCGCACGCCGGAATAGGTCCAGACCACGTCCTCTGAAGTCACCGGCTTCGCCAGATATTCGCTCGCGGCGGCGCAGAGATACTGGATCTCCTCCGGCGTCGCCTTCACCTTGGCGGGATCGCCGTCATAGTCGCGGTCGGTGGTTCCGATCAGCGTGAAATCGTCCTGGTACGGGATCACGAAGATGATGCGGCCGTCCGCATTCTGGAACATGTAGGCACGGTCGTGGTCGTAGAGCTTCTTGACCACGATATGCGAGCCCTGCACCAGGCGCACCTTGGCTTTCGCGTTGACGCCGGCACCGCGGCCGAGCACGTCCTCGACCCAGGGGCCGCCGGCATTGACCAGCGCCCGGGCCTGGACCTGCGAGCGCGCACCGGTCAGCGTGTTGACCATGCTGACCGTCCAGACGCCGTCGGCCTGGCGGATCTCGGTGGCACGGGTGCGGGTGCGGATCTCGGCGCCCTTGTCGGCGGCATCGCGCGCGTTGAGCACGACGAGGCGGGCGTCATCGACGAAGCAGTCGGAATATTCGAAGGCGCGGCTGTAGCGATTCGGGATCAGCGGGCGGCCGACCTCGTCACGCCCAAGATCGACCGAGCGGGTCGCCGGCAGCAGATGGCGGCCGCCGATGTGGTCATAGAGGAAGAGGCCGAGCCGCAGCAGCCAAGCGGGCCGCAAACCGGCGTGATGCGGCAAAACGAAACGCAGGGGGCGGATGATGTGGGGCGCGATGCCCCAGAGGATCTCGCGTTCGATCAGCGCCTCGCGGACCAGGCGAAACTCGTAATATTCGAGATAGCGCAGGCCGCCATGCACCAGCTTGGTCGACCAGGACGACGTCCCGCTCGCCAGATCGTTCATTTCGCACAGGAAAACCGTGTTGCCGCGGCCCACCGCGTCGCGCGCGATGCCGCAGCCGTTAACACCGCCTCCAATAATGGCGAGGTCGAAAATACGCTCCAACAGACGCATCCCCCGGCGACTCGCTCGTTCCTTCGAGCGACTACTTTCGTTTTTGATTAGATCACACCGAAAAGCGAAAGCAAGATGAAAGAGAGGCGAAGGGAAGTGAAAGCGGAACTTTTTAGTGGGCAATCGGACGAGGAAATGAGCAGCTTAGACGGCAATTCGAGAAGCAATAGCGTGCTTGAATGGTCAGCCACGATAGATTATAGTCATAATAGTCATATTGGTCTTGCTGGCATGGCCGATCACAACACTGCACCCGACACGCTTCCGGCTGATGACACGTGGACGCTTGCCAACGCCAAGGCACGACTGTCCCAGGTGATCGACCGCGCCCAAACCGGCCCGCAGATCATCACCCGTCACGGCAAGCCCAATGCGGTGGTCGTTTCCGCCGAGGAATGGGCCCGCAAGACCGCACGCAAAGGCACGTTGGCCGAATTCCTGCTGGCCTCTCCGCTGCGCGGCGCCGACCTCGCACTTGATCGCACGCACGATGCGCCGCGCGACGAGATGCCGTGAACCTGCTGCTCGACACCAACATACTGTCGGAAGTTCAGCGGCCAGCCCCCTCGCCGAATGTCTTGGCTTGGCTTGACACGATCGATGAAGATCGTGCGTTCATCAGCGTCGCATCGATCGCCGAGCTTCGCCGCGGCATCGCATTGCTGGAGGATGGCCGCCGGCGCTCGGCACTGGCCGCTTGGCTTGCCGATGATCTGCCGACGCGGTTTGGCGAACGTGTCCTGCCGATCGACCAGGCGGTGGTCGAGCGCTGGGGCGACCTGATGGCTCAGAGCCGCCGCAGCGGCGTTGCTCTGTCCGTCATGGATGGCTTCTTTGCCGCGACCGCGCTTGCAAACGATCTCACGCTCGCCACGCGCAATGTGAAGGATTTTGCCGCATTCGGCGTCCCCCTGCTCAATCCGTGGGACGACCGATAGTCCTATCTTAACCGCACCACCGGCGCCGCTTCGGGTGCAGCTTCCTGAGCATCGGCCTGCACATCATCGATGTCCGCCCCTTTCGGCATCGCCTCCACCACTTCGATGCCCTTGCTGTGGCAGATGGTGGCGAGGCGTTCGGGAAGCTCCTGGTCGGTGACGAAGGTCTGGATCTGGGTCATGTGGGCGATGCGCACCGGCGCGCTGCGGCGGAGTTTTGTGGAATCGGCGACCAGCATGACACTGCGGGCATTGGCGATGATGGCCTGCGCGACCTGCACCTCGCGATAGTCGAAATCCAGCAGCGCGCCCTCCTCGTCGATCGCGGAGGCGCCGATGATGGCGTAGTCGACCTTGAACTGGCCGATCAGCTGCGTCGCGGTCGAGCCGACCACCGCACCGTCGGCGCGCCGCACCGTGCCGCCGGCGACCACCACCTCGATGCGGGGATGGCGGTAGAGCAGCATCGCGACGTTGAGATTGTTGGTGATGACGAGGAGATCCTCATGCGAGGTCAGCGCGCTCGCGACCTCCTCCGTCGTGGTGCCGATGTTGATGAAGAGCGAGCATCCGTTCGGGATGAGCGATGCGGCCGCAGCCCCGATCGCCTTCTTCTCCTCGGCGGCAACGAAGCGGCGCGCCTCATAGGCGAGGTTTTCCACGCCCGAGGCGATGATGGCGCCGCCATGGATGCGGGTCAGCGAACGCCGTTCGCAGAGGTCGTTGAGATCCTTGCGGATGGTCTGCGCCGAGACCTCGAACCGGCGCGCGAGCTCCTCGACCGTGACGCGGCCGGAGGCGCGCGCGATGTTGAGGATTTCGGCTTGGCGATGGGTCAATCCGGTCACGGCAATGCCCTCAAATCAGGAAGGTGCATGGTGCGGCGGTTCGCGCCATCGGTCAATGCGCCCGCCGATCACGGTTAACGGATGAGGCCTCTCACCACGCCATCGCGGCAGCCAGAGGCGCGAGCAGGGCCGGATCGTCGAAGGCGCCGGCGGAGGCGACCGCGCCGGCGGCAACCAGGTCGGCATGGCTGAGGCTGGTCCGGATGCCGATGGTCGGAATGCCGGCCGCGGTGGCCGATTGCACGCCGGTGCGGGAGTCCTCGAATGCGACCGAGGTTTCCGGCCTCGCGCCGACGAAGCGCAAGCCTTCCTGATAGGGCAGCGGATGCGGCTTGCCGTGCGGCAGCTCGTCGCCGATCACGAGCGCCTTGAAACGGTCCGTGATGCCGAGGCCGGAGAGCAGCAGTTCGGCGTTGAGACGCGGCGCGTTGGTCACGGCAACCATGGGAACGCCGGCCGCGTCCGCCCGGTCGAGCAGCGCCATCAGACCCGGCAGCGGCTCGATCTGCCCGGCGACGAGCGCGCGGAAGACTTCCTCCTTCTCATCGAGGATCGAGGCGCGCCGTTCCGGCGCCTCGTCGGGCAGAAAGCGCTCACCGATCGATACATTGGCGAACCCTTGCAGCTCCCTCGAGAACCGCGCGTGATCGAAGACATGGCCGCGAGGGCCGAGCACCTCGTTGAAAGCCTTCAAGTGCAGCGGGTCGGTATTGGCAAGCGTACCGTCGATGTCGAACAGCAATGCCCTGCCCGTCGCATTGTCCCTGGCCTCGATCATTTCCGTACTTTCCCAAATGCACGACGCATCTATGCGCGACACGTATCAATATGGCTGCGATCACGCAATGACGCATGCGCATGACGACGACGTGACCACTCGACAAAGCCGCGCGCGGCTGTAACACTCTCATCAAGAGCAAAAAGGAGGAAACGATGACGATCAACCGACGCGATCTGGCTCTCTCGACCCTTGCCGTTCCAGCTCTTGCCATCTCTGCGCTCGCCCTTACGACACCGGCGCTGGCCGCGGCGGCGGACGAAGAAGCCGTGGCGAAGAAGGTCGAGGCCTTCCGCCTCGCCCAGATCGCGGCCGATCCGAAGGCGCTCGGCGCGCTGTGCTGGGACGATCTGAGCTACAGCCATTCCAGCGGCAAGGTGGAGGACAAGGCGACCTTCATCACCAACGCCACCGACGGCAAATCGAAATTCCTGTCGATCGAATACAAGGACCCGACCATCAAGGTCGTCGGCCCGGCCGCGATCGTGCGCTTCCACTGGGTCGCGGAACAGGAGATGGCGGCCGATGGGAAAAAAGTGCCGACCAACCTTCACATCCTGATGAACTGGCAGAAGCAGGGCGACGACTGGAAGCTGCTGTCACGCGCGGCGACGAAATTGTGATGGCGCTTCTTACCCTCTCCCCTTGCGGGAGAGGGCAAGGCGAAGTGCGCGGCAAAATATTCCGGGTTCGCGCTACGCGCGCCCCGGAATGACAGGGGGCTACGCCGCTTCCTTCACATCGCCGTTAACCAGCTTGCGCGCAGCGCGCTCGGCTTCGCGGGCGTTGCGGAAGAGCTGGCCTTCGAGGCGGTAGAAGCGGTCGGATGAGGCGAAGAAGCAATAGCCTCCTTGAGAGCGAACGACGATACCTGCGGTCTGTGAATTAACTTCGATGATGTAGCTGTCCGGCATGGCCCGTGGATTCCTCAAGTGCGGGCAAATAACGACACTTCTGCCCAAAGGTTCCTGGGCATTTGAGGCCGTTTCCACCCCGAATCGACACGCAATTGAGTACGCCGGGACCTCATCCGTTTTATGACTTGTTCTTGGCGAAGACGCGACGACCGCGGACGCAACGTCGCGCGGTGATGCGCCGCGTACGGCTACGTCGCGATCGGCGTATCGGTGGGGGTTATCGACTGCGGACGGCCGTGATCGTCGATCGAGACATAGGTGAAGTTGCCGTCGGTGACGAGGAATGGGTGCGCCTCCCTGCGGCGAAGCGCCCAGGCTTCGAGATGCACGGTGAGTGAGGTGCGCCCGACCCGCACGAGATTGGCGTAGACAGAGACGAGATCGCCGACATACACCGCTTTGCGAAAATTCATCGCCTCGATCGCAACCGTCACGGTGCGCGACTTCGCGATCTTCGAGGCGAACACGCCGCCGCCGACGTCCATCTGGCTGAGCAACCAGCCGCCGAAAATGTCGCCGTTGGCGTTGGTGTCGGCCGGCATCGCCAGCGTGCGAATGCAGAGATCGCCGCTCGGCTCGGTACCGGAGCTGATAGGGGTTTTGACGTGCGTGTCGGTCATATGGTTGATCTCCGCGGCTCTCGGCTCTGGATACAAAGCCGCGGCGCCTTGCGCAACATCGGCACGCGACAAGCTTGCGCTATCCAGCCGGCCGCGGCGTCCCGACGAAGATTCCGATATCGTTGAGCTTGCGTTGCCACTCCGCATCGTCGGCCCGCGGCGTGCGCCCTGTCGTTGCCGTCACGAGCCGTTCCAGCCTGCTCCAAAGCCGGAGACTGTCGCACGGATAGTTGGCCCATCCATTGATGACACAATAGCGGACAGTGTGGTCGCGGTGGTGACGCAAATGATGCTCGGGTGAGCAGACCAGATGCAGCCTTTGCGCCATGCGCAGGAGCGGCGGGCGGACCCGCCAATGCGCAAGATTATGAAAGCTCATGCCAAACAGCATGCAAGTCGCGATCACGAACCAGACGATCATCAGCGCGTAAGTGAGCGCGGAAACCGGGAACAACGCCGTGATCGCGGCCGCAATGCCGACCACCACGGCGCTCGGTGCCGCACCGAGGGAAGCCTGGTCGAGGAATTCGTAGAGCAGGACGTGGCTCGGATGGGTGTGATGCTCTCGCGTCATCGCGATGCCGCGGCCGAGCACCCCCTCGTCGAGCCACGTGTCGACCGCCCAATGCACCAGCCCCGAAAAAAAATCAGCGAGGAAATAACCGATCAGGAGTGCCACGATCAGCCACGGCCAGCGCAATCCTGCCGCGTGGTAACATTCGACGAGATAAATTGCGCAGCACAGGATCACGACGGCATCAGCCGCACAGCACAGCCGCGTGATGATGATCTCGCGCAAGGTCGCATGCTTGAAGAACGGGATCGTCGGCATCGGCGATGCTCCTCCACGGGCTCCACCACCCATGATAGCATCTTTTGCCGACATCATCCCTATTTCAAATTATCCCAGCCCGGATCGGGCGCGAAACGACCGCCGAATCGATCGGCAAGCTCGCGCAAGGTGGACACGACATTATCCACGCCGCGCGTGCGCGCATAGTTCAGCGGGCCGCCGCGGAACGGTGCATACCCCGTGCCGAAGATCATGGCGCCGTCGACCGCATCGGGATCCTCGACAATGCCCTCGCGCAGCGCCGCGACGCAGACGTTGGACATCGGCAGCACCAGGCGGTCGATCATCTGGTCGGTCACGCGCGGGCCGGTCTCGGGGAGCGGCACCTTCTCGGCCTTGCCGTCCTTCCAGGTGTAGAAGCCCCTGCCGGTCTTGCGGCCGAGCTCGCCTTTGGCGACCTTCTCGCGCAGCCAGGCCGGCGTCGGCGGCAGCAGATCGCCGAACTTGGTGCGCAGCATGTCGCCGACATCGAGGCAGATGTCGAGCCCGACCTGGTCGGCAAGCTCGATCGGTCCCATCGGCATGCCGAACTGCTCGGCCGCCGCGTCGATCAGGCGCTGGTCGGTCTTCTCGTCCAGCATCACCATCGCCTCCAGCATGTAGAGCGTCAGCGCGCGGTTGACGAGGAAGCCGGGCGAACTCTTCACGGCGAGCGGCAGGCGGTCGATCGCACCGACAAAGGCGAGCGCATCCTTCAGCACCTCCAGCTCGTTGCCGTCATGGCTGACGACCTCGACCAATTGCAGCCGCGACACCGGATTGAAAAAGTGCAGCCCGACCAGCCGCTCGGGCCGTGCCAGCGTGGTGCGCAGGTCCTGAAGCGGAATGCTCGAGGTGTTGGTCGCAAGAATCGCACCCGGCTTCATCCGCGGCTCGAGACCGGCATAGACTTTCTGCTTGAGCTCAAGCTTTTCCGGCACCGCCTCGATGACGAGATCGGCGTTGCGGACGCCCTCGCCGTCCATATCCGGAATCAGGCGATCGAGCGCGTCGCGCACCTCGGTGGGCTTGCGGATGATCTTGCCGTAAAGCTCGGCCGCGCGCTTCACTGCCCCTGCGATCGGTTCCGCCTTCATGTCGGCGAGCGAGACCCGCAGCCCCTGCCCCGCACACCATGCTGCGATGTCGCCGCCCATGGCGCCGGCGCCGATGACATGGACATGCTTCACCGCGTTGCCGGAGCCTGCCGCCTTCTTCATCTGCTCGCGCAGAAAGAACACGCGGATCAGATTCTGCGCGGTCGGCGTCACCATCAGCTTGGCGAACGACGCCTGCTCGGCCGCCAACATCGCGGCCTTGCTGCCGCCATGCGTTTCCCAGAGATCGATCAGCGCGTAAGGCGCCGGATAGTGCTCGCGCGGTGCGGCCTTCGCCGCCTCCGAGCGCATGCGCTTGGCCAGCAGTCCACGCACCGGCCCGAGATTGGCCGCCCGCGTCAGCAGGCCAGGCTTGGCCCGCTTCAGCCGGCCGAACAGCACGTCTTTCACGGCGCCACGGACGTGGCGCTCCTGCGTCACGGTGTCGACGAGGCCGAGCGATTTGGCGCGGCGTGCATCGATGGTGCGGCCGGTCAGCATCAAGGCCATCGACTGGGTCGGATTGACCAGCGCCGTGAAACGGGCAGTGCCGCCGAGACCGGGATGCAGGCCGAGCATCACCTCCGGGAAGCCGAAGCGCGCACCCTCGATGGCAATGCGCGACTGGCAGGCGAGCGCGACCTCGAGCCCGCCGCCGAGGCAGAAGCCGTGGATGACCGCGACCGTCGGCAGCCTCAAGGCCTCCAGATGGTCGACGACGGCATGCGCGGCGCGGATGCGCGTCTCCACCATCTCGGGATCGCTGGCGCCGCGGAATTCGTTGACGTCGGCGCCGGCGATGAAGCCGGACGGTTTGGCCGAGCGGATCACGAGACCTGCGGGGCGTTCGGTCTCGATCGCGGCGAGCACCGCGTCGAACTCTTCCATCACGTCGGAGGAGAGCGTATTGGCGCTCGCATCGGCGCGATCGAACAGCAGCCAGGCGACACCGTCGGCATCGCGCGTGAGCTTGAAGTGCTTGTATGGACTGTCTGCCGCGGGCTGAGGCCCGAGCGTCAGCACGCGGTCGCCGAGCGCGGTCATGATCCTGGAATCCATGGTCACACCGCCTCGATCAGCATGGCGCCGCCGAGCCCGCCGCCGATGCATTCGGTGGCAACGCCGCGCCGGGTGCCGAGCCGCTTCATCGCGTTGACCAGATGCAGCACGATGCGGTTGCCGGAGGTGCCGACGGGATGGCCGAGTGAGATCGCGCCGCCGTCGACATTGAGCTTGTCACGGTCGATCTCACCGGCCGCGCCGTCGAGCCCCAAAATCTCGCGGCAGAACTTGTCGTCGTTCCAGGCGGCGAGGCAGCCGAGCACCTGAGTTGCGAAAGCTTCGTTCAGCTCCCAGGTCTCGACGTCCTTGATGGTGAGGTTGTTGCGCGCAAGCAGCGGCGTCGCCGACATCACGGGACCAAGCCCCATGATGCTGGGATCGAGCGCGGCCCAGTTGCTGTCGACGATGACGGCCTTCGGCGTCAGCTTGTGCTTTGCGACTGCCGCGTCGGAGGCGAGGATCACCCAGGAGGCGCCATCGGTGATTTGCGAGGAATTGCCGGCGGTGACCTGGCCCCAGGGGCGCTCGAACACCGGCCTCAGCTTTGCGAGCGTCTCGGCCGTGGAGTCCGGCCGCACGCCGTCGTCATGGTCGAAGAACTTGCCGTCGCGGGAAAAGGCGGTCTCGACCTCGCCCTTCAGAAAACCCGCGCCCTGCGCATGTGCGAGCCGGCGATGGCTCTCGGCTGCGTAGGCGTCGGACTGTGCGCGCGTAATGCCGAAGAGATGGCCGACGACCTCGGCGGTCTGGCCCATGTTCAAGTCTGTGATGGGGTCGGTCAGGCCGCGCTCGAGGCCGATGATCGGCTTGAGATAGCGCGGCCGCAATTTGAAGGCGGCGGCGAGCTTCGCGGCCACGCCCTTCGCTGTGGCAAGACCGGCAAACCAGCGCACGCCGGAATTCGGCCACACCAGCGGCGCGTGGCTCAGCGCCTCGGTGCCGCCGGCCAGGATCATGTCGGCGTGGCCCTCGCGGATGTAGCGGTAGGCGGTGTCGATCGACTGCATGCCGGAGCCGCAATTGATCTGCACCGTGAAGGCGACCATGTCCTCGCCCATGCCGAGCCGAAGCGCCGCGACGCGAGCCGGGTTCATCTCGTCCGCGATCACGTTGACGCAGCCGAGGATGACCTGGTCGAAGCTTGTGGGCGAAAACGGCTGGCGCGCCAGGAGCGGCCGGCCGCATTGCACGGCGAGATCGACCGGCGTGAACGGCCCCGGCCCCGAGCGCGCCTTCAGGAACGGCGTCCGGCTGCCGTCGACGATGAATACCGGTCGTGCCATCAGCTCGCCGCCCTCTGTTCACCGAGTTCCTGGAAGAACTGATGCACATCTCCGGTTTTCTTGTAAATCGGCGACAGCGCCTCCGGCGCAAAATCGTCGACCTCGATCACCTTCGTGACGGCCTCGCGGGTTGCGGCGAGCTGCTCGCCCTCGGCCTGCGTGACCACCCCCTTGGCGACCGCCTCCTTCCAGTCGCTGATGTGCGCGGCGCGCATGCGCTTGGCGATCGCATCGGTGCCCGCGACCAGCTTGAAGGCGCGCTCCAGCCGGGCAAAGCCGCCGTCATCGTCGACATGAGCGAGGTCGGCCGTCAAGCGGTCACGTGCCGCCGACGGCTCCAGCACGAGGCTCGCGCATTGGTGCACGACCCGGTCGGACGGGCCGAGCACACGGGCGCCGAAAGGCTGGACCACGAGCTTGAGGAATCCCGCGACGAAGCGGTTCGGCAGATTGGCGAGAATTTCGGCGAGCCGATTTTCAATGGTCTTGAAGCCGGTCGCCATGCACCATTCCAGCGCGGCAAAGTCCTCCGTCTGCCGGCCCTCGTCCTGCCAGCGTTTCAGCGCGGCCGAGAGCAGATACAGCTCGGACAGAATGTCGCCGAAGCGCGCCGACAGCATCTCCTTGCGCTTGAGCGCGCCGCCGAGCGTGAGCAGCGCCATGTCGGCACAGAGCGCAAACGCCGCCGAATAGCGCGAGAGCTGGCGATAGAATGGCGTGGCGTCGCCCGCATCCGGCGCCGACGCGAACGCGCCGAAGGTCCAGCTCCGGCCGAAGGCACGAAAGAGTGTCTGAAAGCTGTGGCCGACATGCTTCCAGAACGCGGTGTCGAATGCCGTCAAACCGCGTTCTCGGTCGGTGTCGGCGAGCGCGTTCATCTCGTCGAGCAGATAGGGATGGGCGCGGATCGCGCCCTGCCCGAACACGATGAGATTGCGGGTGAGGATATTGGCGCCCTCGACCGTGATGCCGACCGGAACGGCGCGGTGGAGATTGCCGAGATAGTTTTGCGGACCGTCGATCACGGCCTTGCCGCCGTGGATATCCATTGCGTCGTCGACGGCGGTGCGCATCCGCTCGGTCGCGTGCAGCTTCATGATGCCGGAGATGACGGCGGGATGGACGCCGGCATTGAGCGCCGCGCAGGTCAGCCGCCGTGCCGCGTCGAGCTGATAGGCGGTGGCGACGATACGCGCGAGCGGCTCCTCGACACCTTCGAACTTGGAGATGGAGATGCCGAACTGCTCGCGGATGCGGGCGTAGGCGCCGGTGGTGCGCGCGGCATAGGCGGCGCCCGCGGCCGACAGCGACGGCAGCGAGATGCCGCGGCCGGCGGCAAGCGCCGTCATCAGCATCTTCCAGCCCTGCCCGAGGCGCTCCTTGCCGCCGATGACGTAATCGAGCGGAATGAAGACGTCACGGCCCCGGTTCGGGCCGTTCTGGAACACCTGCATCGACGGCAGATGGCGGTGGCCGATCTCGACGCCGGGCAGATTGCTCGGGATCAGCGCCACGGTAATGCCGAGCTCTTCCTGCTGGCCCACGAGGTGGTCGGGGTCATAGGCCTTGAAGGCGAGTCCGAGCAGCGTCGCGACGGGGCCGAGCGTGATGTAGCGCTTGTGCCAGTTGAGCCTGAGGCCCACGACCTCGCGGCCTTCGAAGGTGCCCTTGCAGATGACGCCGCTGTCCACCATCGAGGCGGCGTCGGAGCCGGCTTCCGGGCTGGTGAGGCCGAAGCAGGGAATGTCGCGGCCGTTGGCCAGCCGCGGCAGCCAGCGCGCCTGCTGCTCCTTGGTGCCGAAGCGCATCAGGAGCTCGCCGGGGCCGAGCGAGTTCGGCACCATCACCGTGACGGCGGCAGCGATCGAGCGGGTCGAGATCTTGCGCACGACTTCCGAATGGGCATAGGGCGAGAAGCCGAGGCCGCCGAACTCCTTCGGAATGATCATGCCGAAGAACTTTTCGCGCTTGACGAAATGCCAGACATCCGGCGGCAAATCGCGCCATTCCCAAAAGATCTTCCACTCGTCGAGCATGGCGCAGAGCTCATCGACCGGGCCGTTGAGGAAGGCCTGCTCCTCGTCGGTCAGGGTCGCCTGCGGGACCTTCAGCAGCTTCGCCCAATCGGGGTTGCCGGTGAACAGATCGGCGTCCCACCAGACGTCGCCGGCCTCCAGCGCCTCGCGCTCGGTTTCGGACATCGCCGGCAGCACGCCGCGCGCCCAGGAGAAGACCGGTTTTGTGATGGTGTCGCGGCGGAAGCTCATGGCGGACCTCATGGATCAGCGCGGGTGACCGACATTTTAGCGGAAAGTGGCTGGCGGAGGTGAACACTTCCCCTGCGAAATTGACGCGGCCGGGCGGCCGCCCCAGGGGCCATAACGGCCAGGCGTGGGGGCAGTTCCGGGAGGGATGGAGAGCCGCTTTTGCCACCGTCATTCCGGGGCACGCGTAGCGTGAACCCGGAATCCATAACCACGATCGGGAGTATGGATTCCGGGCTCGACGCTACGCGTCGCCCCGGAATGACGTGTGGAGAGAGCGGTGGCCGGACCTAATCCGGCCGGACCATCTCGAACATGTTTTCCGGCTTGATCTCGAAATAGTCGCCACGGCGGCCGGCGCGGACGATTGGGCGGGCGGCGGCGGTCTGGTAGACGCCGTCCTTGATCATGGCCTTGTCGATATGGACGGCGACGACCTCGCCCAGCGTCAGCCAGGCATCGGCCTCCCTGCCGTCGGCGCCCTTGAGGCGGACGATGTCGGACACCTTGCACTCGAAGGCGACCGGGCTCTCAGCCACGCGCGGCACGTTGACGAGCTTGCCGGGCACGGCGGTGAGGCCGGCGACCTCGAACTCGTCGACCTCGGGGGCGACATGCGCGGCAGTCGCGTTCATGTGCCTGGCAAGATCCATGGTGGCGAGATTCCAGACGAACTCGCCGGTCTGCTTGATGTTCTCGACCGTGTCCTTCCAGTTGGTGGAGGAGAAGCCGATGATCGGCGGCACGTAAGCGAACGCGTTGAAGAAGCTGTAGGGCGCGAGGTTGACGTGGCCCCTGGTGTCGCGGGAGGAGATCCAGCCGATCGGCCGCGGCGCAATGATGGCGTTGAACGGATCGTGCTTGAGGCCGTGGCCCTTGGAGGGTTCGTAGAAGTAGAGGTCTTTGTCGGTCACGCGCTTGCTTCTCCGTTTTCCGTCATTCCGGGGCGGTCCGCAGGACCGAGCCCGGAATCTCGAGATTCCGGGTTCGATGCTTCGCATCGCCCCGGAATGACGGTCAACTCAAAACATTGATCAGTGACGCGGCGACAGACCCGCGATGACGAAATCGATCATCTGGTCGATGGTCGGGCCCGGCTTGGTGGCGCACTGGGCGATCATCTGGGGGTGGAAGAAGCGCATCATCGCCGTGGAGGCGCAGAGCGCGGCCAATTGCAGGTCCGGGGCCTCGAACTCGCCGGAGGCCGCGCCTTGCGCGATCATCTGGCCGATCACCCCGGCAATGCACTCCATATGGGCGACGCAGACGTCCCAGTCCTCCTGCATCGCGATCTCGACCATCTCATGCAGCTTGTTGTCGCCGACATAGCGCTCGGTGTTCATGCGATGGATGGTGGTGAGCAGCTCGCGGAAGCGCGGGAGCACCGGACCGGGCCTCGCCACGATCCGCTGCGCTTCGATCTCAACCTCGCCCATCAGCGAACGGGCCACCGCCTGGTGAATCGCCTTCTTCGATTCGAAGAAGCGATAGACATTGGCGGGGCTCATCCTGAGCTCCTTGGCGATGTCACCGACCGTGGTCTTCTGGTAGCCGATCTGGCGGAACAGCCGCTCGGCCACCTCGAGGATACGATCCCGGGTGTCGCCTTCGATATGTTCCGCAATCAGTGTCATCTGTCAGGACTCGTCAATCAGCACTTCTTCTCACTTATTCAGCCGCTTCAGCAAGCGGAATTGCGTGCGGGTCATCGCTCCCATGCTGCGGCGCGGCAGGCTGCTCGGGGGTGCCGGCCTCGTCCAGGCTCTTCCTGAACCACAGGGCATAGAGGCCGGGCAGGTACAGGAGTGTGAGGAAGGTCGCCACGAACAGGCCACCCATGATGGTGATCGCCATCGGGCCCCAGAACGCCGAGCGCGACAGCGGGATCATGGCGAGGATGGCGGCCAGCGCCGTCAGCACCACCGGACGGGCCCGGCGGACGGTCGCCTCCACGATCGCCTCCCGGCGCGTCAAGCCATGAGAAACGTCGGTCTCGATCTGGTCGACCAGGATGACCGCGTTGCGCATGATCATGCCGGCGAGCGCGATCAGGCCGAGCAGCGCCACGAAGCCGAACGGGGCGTTGGCGACGTTGAGGCCGAGGGATGCGCCGACGATGCCGAGCGGCGCGGTCAGGAACACCAGGATCAGGCGCGAGAAGCTCTGAAGCTGGATCATCAAGAGCGTCAGCATCACCATGACCATCACCGGGAAGAGGATGAAGATCGAGGCGTTGCCCTTGGCGGATTCCTCGAACGCACCGCCCGGCTCGATGCGGTAGGCCGGCTCGAGATGATCCTTGATCGCCTTCAGCTTCGGCGTGATCTGGTTGGTGACGTCGGGCGCCTGCACGCCGTCGACGACATCGGAGCGCACGGTGATCGCCATGTCGCGGTTGCGCCGCCACATGATCGGCTCCTCGTGGGAGTACTCGATCTTGGCAATCTGCTGCAGCGGCACGGCAACGCCATTGCGCGAGGTGATGGTGAGGTCGCCGACGCCGCCGAGGTCGAGGCGCTCGGACGGGACCGCACGGGCGACCACGCCGACCTTCTCGATGCCGTCGCGCACGGTCGTGACCTGCGAGCCCGAGATCAGCATTGCGAGCGCCTGCGACACGTCCTGCGGGGTCAGGCCCATGGCGCGGGCGCGGTCCTGGTCGACGACGAGCTTGAGGTAGGGCGACTGCTCGTTCCAGTCGAGCTGGACATCCTTGACGCTCTTGTTCTCGCGCATGACGTCGCGGACCTGGTAGGCGATCTCACGCACCTTGTTGGCATCGGGACCGATCACGCGGAACTGCACGGGGAAGCCGACCGGCGGACCGAAGTTGAAGCGGTCGACGCGGACGCGCGCCTCGGACAGAAAACCTTCGGCAGCCGCATTTTCGATCTTGGCCTTGATGCGTTCGCGCGCCTCGACGCCCTTGGCGACGATGACGATCTCGGCGAAGGCCTCGTTCGGCAGCTGCGGGTTGAGGCCGAGCCAGAATCGGGGCGAGCCCTGGCCGACATAGGCGGTATAGGTCTCGATGTCCTGGTCGTCCTTGAGCAGCGTCTCGGCCTTCTTCACCGCCTTCTCGGTGACGTTGAAGGCCGTGCCTTCCGGCAGGCGCAGCTGGAGGAACAGCTCGGGCCGCTCCGACAGCGGGAAGAACTGCTGCTGGACATGGCCGAAGCCGACGATCGAGGCGACGAAGACGCCGACGGTCGCGACCACCACCGTGATGCGGTGATTGACGCACCACTGCACGACGGCGCGCAGGCCGCGATACATGCGGGTCTCATAGACCGCGTGCGGATCGTGGTTGTGGTGCACCTTGATGTTGGGCAGCAGCTTGACGCCGATATAGGGCGTGAAGATCACCGCCACGAACCAGGAGGCGACCAGCGAGATCGCCACGATCCAGAAGATGCTGCCGGCATATTCGCCGACCGCGGAATTGGCAAAGCCGATGGGGAGGAAGCCAGCGGCCGTGACCAGCGTTCCCGTGAGCATCGGAAACGCAGTGGATTCCCAGGCAAAGGATGCCGCCCGCATACGGTCCCAGCCCTGCTCCATCTTCACCACCATCATCTCGACCGCGATGATGGCGTCGTCGACGAGCAGGCCGAGCGCGATGATCAGAGCGCCGAGCGTGATGCGGTGCAGGTCGAGCGACATCGTATTCATGACGATGAAGACGATGCCGAGCACCAGCGGCACGGAGAGCGCGACCACGATGCCGGTACGCCAGCCGAGCGCCAGGAACGAGACGAACAACACGATGACGAGCGCTTCCATGAAGGAGTGCACGAACTCGCCGACGGCGTGCTCGACCACCTTGGGCTGGTCTGCGATGAGCTTGACATCGATGCCCTGCGGCACCGCCTTCATGAACTCGGCCGTGGCCTTCTCGACCTCCTTGCCGAGATCGAGGATGTTGGCGCCCTTGGCGGTGACGACGCCGATGCCGATCGCGGCCTTGCCTTCCTGGCGCACGACGAAGCTCGGCGGATCGACATAGCCATGCGTGACGGTGGCGATATCCCCCAGGCGGAAGACGCGGCCGTTGCTCTCGACCGGGGTCTCGGCCACGGCCTTGGCGCCGTCGAGCGCGCCGGTGACGCGCAGCGGCACGCGCTGCGAGGAGGTCTCGACCGTGCCGGCCGGGGTCACGTTGTTCTGCTTGGCGAGCGAATCGAACAGCGCCTGCGGCGTGATGCCGAGGGTGGCGAGCTTGGCGTGGCTGAACTCGACGAAGATGCGCTCGTCCTGATTGCCGTAGACGTCGACCTTGGTCACGCCCGGCACCTTCAGGAGGCGCTGACGGAAGCCTTCGGACACCTTCTTGAGCTGGGCATAGTCGGCGCCGTCGCCGGTCATCATGTAGAGGATCGAATCGACGTCGGAGAACTCGTCGTTGACGACGGGTCCGAGGATGCCGGCGGGCAGCTGGCCCTGCACGTCAACAAGCTTCTTGCGCAGCAGATAGAAGAGGTACGGCACGTCCTTCGGCGGCGTCGAGTCGCGGAAGGTGACCTGGAGCGCGGTGAAGGCCGGCTTCGAATAGGTCTGCACCTTCTCGAAATAGGGCAGCTCCTGGATCTTCTTCTCGATGGGATCGGCGACCTGGGTCTGCATCTCCTGCGCGGTCGCGCCCGGCCAGATCACGGAGACGTTGACCACCTTCACCGTGAAGAACGGATCCTCGGCGCGGCCGAGCTTCTGATAGGAGAAGAAGCCGGCGACACCGAGCACGAGCATCAGGAACAGGACCAGCGTCGGATGGCTGACGGCCCAGGCCGAAAGGTTGAAGCGCTTCATCGCTCTCTCCGAAAAGACGATCCAGTTGCAAAAAACGACAGCCACTCAGTTCAACCCGTCGTCGCGAGGCAGCGAAGCAATCCAGGGGGCTGGGCAGGTTCTGGATCGCTTCGCCGCTTCAGCCCCAGCATTTGCGCTTGGGCCGAAACTCACCTCACACGACGAAACTCGACTTCTCTTGTCATTCCGGGATGGTCCGAAGGACCAGACCCGGAATCTCGAGATTCTCAGGTGCGCAATTGCGCACCATAGAGTTCGCCCTTCGGGGCGCCCCTAGAAAGACAGTGACGAGACGACCCGCACCCTCTGGCCCGGATCGAGCTTCTGCACGCCGAGAGCGACGATCCTGGCGCCCTCTTCGACACCGCTGGTGATGATGACGTCGTTGCTCTCGTAGGACTTCACCACCACCGGCTTCAGCGTCACCGCGCCGTTGTCGTCGACGACGTAGAAGGAGGGCTTGCCGCCTTCGTTGAACAGCGCCGACAGCGGCAGCCGCGCGACGCGCTCGGTGGCGGCGTCCGACAGCGTCAGCGTCGCGGTCATGCCGAGCGAAACCTTGTCGTCGGCCTCGGGCAGCGAGAACTTTGCGAGATAGGTGCGCGTGGCGGTATCCGCGGTGGGCGCGATCTCGCGCAGCTTGGCCGTATATTTCTTGCCCGGCTCCGACCAAAGAGTGACGCTGGCGGCGCCCGACTTGGCACGTCCGACCAGCGTCTCAGGGATCGCGACGACCGCTTCCTTCTCGGCAAAGCGGGCGACACGGATCGAAGCCTGGCCTGCGGCAACCACCTGGCCGGGCTCGATCAGCGTTGCGGTGACGACGCCACGGGCGTCGGCGTTGAGCGTCGCGTAGGAAAGGGAATTCTTGGTCAGCTCGACCGAGCGCTCGGCCCGGTTCAACCGTGCGCGGGCCTCATCGGCGGCGGCGCGGCTCGAATCCATCTGCGCGTCCGTGGTCCAGCCCTTGGCCTTCAGATCCTTGGCGCGCTGCTCGGCGGCGGCGGCCTGGGCCAGCACGCCGGTCGCAGCGGTCTGCTCGGCCACGGACTGCTCGGCCTGGAGCTTCAGGTCGACCTCGTCGAGGGTGGCGAGCGGCTGGCCGATCTCGACGGTCTGGCCGACCTCCACGAGGCGCTTGGCGACCTTGCCGGCGACGCGGAAGCCGAGGTCACTCTCGATCCGGGGCCTGACGGTGCCGACGAAGCTGCGCTCCGGGGTCTCTGCATCATAATGCGCAGTCGCGACCAGGACCGGCCGCGGAGGCTCGGCCTTCTCGGCGACGGTGTCATTGCACCCGGCCAGCGCCGCGGCCATCAGGGCCAGCGACACACCCGCCAAGAGCTTGGAATAGCTGGATAAAACCGACCGGACGAACATCGGAGGACACTCCTGCGACTGCAATGAGAGGAATGTCGACTAATCACTGATAAAAGTCAATAATCGTCAGTCATCAGGAAAGCGTGATCGTTAAGGGGTAGTGATCCCTGTCGCCCTGGCGAAAGCCAGGGCCCATTACCCTGAACTCGGTTGCTGGAAGAGGCCGTCTCCCCGCGTGCCCCAAGAGGAGCCGCGGAGTATGGGCCCTGGCTTGCGCCAGGGCGACGTTGGAGGAGACAGCTCGCAGCCCGGATGGGGCGCAGCGCAATCCGGGGCCTTTGGAGCATCGTGCGCGTGGTCCCGGATTTCGCTTTGCTCCATCCAGGCTACGCAGTCGTGAGTGGTGCTTTACCGCCCCTGCCCGGCGAACTCGTGCTTGCTGTCGTGGCCGCCGACAAACACCAAAATGCCGGCGAGCAGGGGCAGCACCGCGAGCACCAGCAGTCCGGTCGAGGTCTGGCCGGTGGCTTCCTTGACCCAGCCGATCAAATACGGCCCGCCGAAGCCGGCGAGGTTGCCGATCGAGTTGATCAGGGCGATGCCGCCGGCCGCGGCCGTGCCGGAGAGCCAGGCGGTCGGCAGCGTCCAGAACACGCCGAAGCAGCAGAACACGCCGATCGCGGCCACCGTCAGCACCACCATCGTCAGGGTGGGGTCGGTGAGATAGGAGGAGACGCCGAGCGCGACCGCGGTGAGCAGCAGCGGCGCGCCGACATGCATCACGCGCTCGCGCGTCGCATCGGAATGCCGCGCCCACAGGATCATCGCGACGGTGCCGAACAAATACGGGATCGCGGTGACGAAGCCGGTTTGGGCATTGGTGAGACCGAACGCTTTCACGATCTGCGGCAGCCAGAACTGCATGCCGTAGAGCGCGCCGACGAAGCCGAAATAGATCAGGCTGAGCGCGATCACCTTCGGCGAGGACAGCGCTTCGCCGAGCGACAGATGCTTCACCGCCTGCTTGGCCGCGATTTCGGAATCGAGCTTCGCCTTCAGCCAGGCCTTCTGCTCGGCCGAGAGCCAATCCGCCTTCTCCGGCCTGTCGGTGAGATAGAACCAGGTGACGATGCCGAGCAGCACCGAGGGGATGCCTTCGATAATGAAGAGCCACTGCCAGCCCTTCAGCCCCATCACGCCGTCGAGCCCGAGCAAGAGGCCCGAGACCGGCGCACCGATCACGGTCGAGACCGGGACGGCGATGGCGAAGGCCGCGAGGAAGCGGGCACGATACTCGGCCGGATACCAATAGGTGAGATAGAGGATGATGCCGGGGAAGAACCCGGCTTCGGCGACGCCGAGCAGGAAGCGCAGGACGTAGAAGCTCGTCACGCCGCTGACCATCGCCATCAGCGCCGAGATGATGCCCCAAGTCACCATGATGCGGGCGATCCAGCGGCTGGCGCCGAACTTTTCCAGCGCCAGATTGCTCGGCACCTCGAAGATGAAATAGCCGATGAAGAAGATGCCGGCGCCCCAGGAGAAGATCAGCGGCGTGAATTTCAGCTCCGCGTTCATGGTCAGCGCGGCGAAGCCGAGATTGACGCGGTCGAGATAGGAGAAGAAGTAGGCCAGCACCAGGAACGGGATCAGGCGCCAGGAGATGGCGCGGATGGTCGAGGTCTCGATTTCCGTCTTGGCTGTGCCGGCGGAACCGGCATAGGTCGTGGTCTGGCTCATGGCTTCCCCCCGGGGTTGTTGCTTTTATGGGCTGATCCGGGGTTTTGAGCATCGCCGCGAAAGAGTCAATGGAGCAAGCAATGCATGGGGCGCAGCCGGTCAAACCCATAGCGCCGCTTCGGACATCCCTGGTCCGGGCCGGGCTGGCGCTGGTCGTGATCGCCTGCGGACTGTCCCTGCGCTGGTACGGCTTCCCGCTCGGCCTTCCCGCCTTCGTCGTGAAGTATGGCGGCTCGCTGTTGTGGGCCACGATGGTGTTCGTGCTGGTCGGGGTTTTGCTGCCAAGGCTGTCGCGGATGCAGCTTGCAGCCATCGCGGCGGCGATCGCGGTGGTCGTCGAATTTTCCCGGCTGGTGCACACGCCGTGGCTCGATGCGTTCCGGCTCACCACGGCCGGCGCACTGCTGCTCGGGCGCATCTTCTCGCTGTGGAATCTGGTCGCTTACGCAGCAGGGATTGCGTTCGGCATCTGGATCGATCGGCTCGCCGAGACGCGCAGCCTCGCTCAATCCGCCAGCTGAAACCGCTCGAAGCGATCGAGCTCTTCCTCGATCACACGCTTGAGCTCCTTGCGCCCCGCGGTCTTCCTCCCCTCCCCGACCCAGGTCCATTTCTGCATCAAGAGCTTCTTCGCCTGCCGGTCGGTCTTGAGATCGAGCGCGGCGACGATCTCGTCGCCGACCAGCACCGGAAGCGCGAAATAGCCGAGCTTGCGCTTGGCCTTCGGCACATAGGCCTCGAACAGATGGTTGTAGCCGAAAATGAGACTGGTGCGCTTGCGCTGGATGATCAGGGGATCGAACGGCGAGAGGATGTGGACGAGATCGGGCGATGGCCCCTCACCGCCGGCCTCCAGCACCGCGGGCGCCGCCCAATGCTCCTGCTTGCCGGCGCCGTCGATCGCGACAGGGACGAGTTCGCCGCGACGGACGCGCGCGGCGATCAGGCGCGCGACCACCTTCTTGCTCGGCGCGTCGAGATGGCAGACCGAATCGAGACTCACCACGCCCTGCGACCGCAGCGCACGATCGAGCAGATAGGCCGTGATGTCCTTTGCCGATGCCGGCTTCGGCAGCTTGTCCCAGCCGAAATGGCGCGTCATCAGCTCGTAGGTCTTGAGCATGCCCTGGCGCTCGCTGATGGTCACGGCGCCGGTGTAGAAGGCAAGCTGCAACGCGCGCTTCGAGGGCTTGCGGCTCTGCCACAGATGCTCCTTCTCGGTGAGCACGTCGTCCTCGATGTCGCGGATCGTCAGCGGCCCGGCGAGCACCAGCCGCATCACCTTGCGCGTGTCGGCCGGCTTCACCGAGGCGAACCATTTGTGCCCTTCGCGCCGGTGCTCGCGCATCGCCGGCAGGAAGAAGCGGAAATCGTTCGAGGGGATGTAGGACAGCGCATGGGTCCAGTATTCGAACACGCTCCTGTCGACGCTCTGGGCCTGGCGCAGATCGGCGCGGCGGTAGGACGGAATGCGGCTGAACAGGATGTGGTGGTGGCAGCGCTCGATGACGTTGATGGTGTCGATCTGCACGTAGCCGAGATGAGCGGTCGCGTCCGCAACGGCCTGCGCACCCTCGCCGAACGGGGTGCGCTCATCCAGCCGCTGGGCGTGCAGCCAGATCTGCCGGGCCTGTGTCCTGGTGAGTGGGAGCGGTTTGGGCGCGCGTGACATTGCAGGGAGCAATGTAGCGGGATTCGCGCCGGGAAAAAGCAGCGGACCAGGAGCAACAAAAGAAAATGCCGCGCTGCCATCTGCTGACAGCGCGGCCGTTCGGCATGAACGAGGCCTACTTCGCCATCATGGCCTTCTGCGACTTCATGTAATGCATGCAGCCGCTCTTCATCTTGCCGTTGCTCATGTCGGTGTTGGCCATGGCCATTTCCTTGTTGGCCGCCATCTTGGCCGGCGTGTCGGCGGTGCCCATCATCATGGCCGTCGATTTCGTCATGTTCTCGCCGGTGCACGCCATCATGGCGGCGGAGGCGGGAGACAACGAAAGAGTGAACGCGACAAAAGCTGCGGTCGTGAGCAACATCTTCATGGAAAAGTCTCCTCCGTAAAACGAAACCGGCGTCATGCCGGCCTTCGCAATTACGTATTCTCTCGCGCGGACGTTTCGCGGCGAAGACAATTTTCTTGCTGCGCTGCGAAGGCGAAGGGCCTCAACGGCCGTCTTTCGGCGCTCTGGGCCGATCGCTGAGGCTACCGGTGGCGATATCGGGCTCGCACGAGGCCTTGCCGCGCCCCTCCGCCTGGCAGCGGTAGACGTTGCCGGTGAGACGGTCGACCAGCCACATGTTCTCGTCGTTTGGCCCGTCAAGGCCGACATAGCGGGAGGTCAGGCCCGTGATCAGGGTCGACAGCAGGATCGCCACCGCGATCATCGCCGCACCGATATAGATGGGCATGGAGCTCAGGGACACAGTCCGATCCGGCGGGCTACTGCGAAAGGATTGATAATCACTCGGCCTCGGCACTGGATGGAACTCGGCCCCCTTCGTCTGCGGTTGATGGCGAAGAACTCTGCTAGGCGTGCATCTGGCCGATTTCTTGTTCGCGAGCGGGCCCTGCGGAGACGGCTTTGCGGCCATCGGTGTGCAAGGGTTTCCAAAGCGGAAGCGGCCCGCGGGATCGAGCTGCCTTCACGCATCGCCGGTCGCCGAACTACCGTCGGAACAGGCCGCCCATCATGTGGCCGAACAAGCCGCCCGGCCCGCCCATGCCACCGCCACCGCCGTGAGCACGGCGGCCGCCACCACCGGACGCGCGGCGACGGGCGGGTTCGTCCTCGGACTCGTCGGAGGCGGTAACGCGGGCAGAGACGATCTCGGACTGCATCGCCTTGTGCTGAAGCTTGTTGAGATAGCCGGTCGTGGGATAGCCGCGCGCCGCCTGCCAGCGCTTGATCACGGTGCGGGTCTCCTCGTCGAACTTGCCGGTCGCCCTGACGTCGAAGCCGAGGCCGGTGAGGCGGCGCTGCACGTCGCGGCGCTGGTTCTTGTCGAGACCGATCTGGTCTTCGGAGACCTGGTCGGCCGTATCCGTGAAGGTCGCGGGATCGACGCCGGCAGTGAGGTTGCGCGTCGTCGTCGAGGGGCCGTCCTGGAGCGCGGCAATGCGGGCGAGCGCCAGCGGCTTGAAGGTGCCGTTCGGATAGTTTGTGAGGTAGGCGTTGAGCTCCTCGACCTTGTTGGTGTCCTTGATCGAGCGCCAGAACTCGAGCTCGACCTCGCCGGCCTGCGCGACGACGGATGCCGACGCTGCGGCATCGGGCGCTGCCATGGCCGCCGGATTGAGATAGACCGTGCCGGTGAGATTGGTGTGGCCCCAAGGCAGCTGCGCCTTGTTGGTCTCGTCGTTGACCTGGGCCCGGACCCTGGTCATCGCTTGCTGGATCTCGATGCCGGGCTGGGCGATATTGGCGAGAAGCGCGCGGGTGAACGGGCTGTTGGTGCCGGCTTCGCCGTCGAGCGCGGTCTGGCCGGGGCCGGTTGCGAACGCGATCAGCGTGCCCTCGCCCGACTTCATCTCGGCAAGGCCGCTCGCGACATTGACCGACCGCGTCGCCCTGGCCGAGCGGATCTTTGCGGCGAAGGGATTGTCGCGGCAGGCATCGAGGAACACAAGCTTCACCTTGGCATCCGCCATGGTCTGCTCCAGCGTCAGATCGACGTTGATGGCAGCGCCCAGCTTGACGTCCATCTCGGATTTGAGGTCGGCGTCGACAGGCAGCAGGTAATTGGTGCCGTTCACAGCGATGCCGTGGCCGGCATAAAAGAAAAGCGCCACATCGGCGCCTTCGCTCTTCTTGCCGAACTCGAGCAGCTTCGCCGTCATGGCGTCGCGGCTGAGGTTACTACCCTCGACCACGTCGAAGCCGACATTGCGCAGCACCCGTGCCATCGACCTGGCGTCGATCGCGGGGTTTGGAAGCTGTGGGACATTCTTGTAGGCGGCGTTGCCGACCACGAAGGCAACGCGCTTGTCGGCGAACGCCGCGTTACCGCTGAAGACGAAGGCTGCGAAGGACACTGCCGCGATCAGGAAACGCATGGTCTTTCTCCAGAGATCAAGAACCACCGACGCCCCCAGTGTGATCTCTTCCACGGAAGAGAAATGTGATTTAGATCACGTTTGGGTCGTGAAGGATCGAACCGGCCTCAAAGAAGACGCGACGATAATTGCTGGCCTGCCGAGCCTGACCTTCCCTCCGGAAGCAAAGCAGCCCGGTCGCGCACTCCGAAACGGCGCAAAGTGCGCTAGGATGAGCCCGCAGGCTCCTGCAGCCACCGTGACCAGGATCACATCGGGGGCTTTGAACCTGCCCTATGCTCGCAGCATCAAATCGTCATCAGGCGTAACAGCGAGGATACACAATGACCCGTTTTGATAAGTTTTTTGCACTGAAGGCGATTACGCTCACGGCCGCGCTGTCAATGACGGCGGGCCTGGCACTGGCCGGCGACAACAACATCTCTTCCGACAAGATCCTGGATGCGTTGAAGCCGAAGCCGGTGACCCGCGGCCTCTCCGTCGGTCCGCAGGCCGATCCGGCGGTGCAGGCCAAGGAAGCGACGTTCCTGAACACCGTGCGCAACCGCTCGACCCGGTCGCTCTCGACCGGCGAACGCGAGCAGATCGCCGAGTTAGCTGCGACCAAGCCGAAGATCGATCTGGAGATCCAGTTCGACTACAACTCGGCCGACATCGCCAAGACGTCGGTGCCGTCGGTGCAGGCGCTTGGCAAGGCGCTCTCCGATCCGGCGCTGAAGGGCTCGACCTTCGTGGTCGCCGGACACACCGACGCGATCGGCGGCGAAGAGTACAACCAAGGGCTCTCCGAACGTCGGGCCGACACCATCAAGAAGTACCTGGTGCAGAACTACGGCCTCAACGGCACCGATCTCGTCACCGTCGGCTACGGCAAGACCAAGCTGAAGGATACCGCCAACGGCGCCGACCCGATCAATCGCCGCGTCCAGGTCGTCAACATGGACACCAAGACCGCGTCGAAATGATCTAGAGCATGATCCGGACCCGGAGGGCCGCGCTAGCGCAAAGTACGCAGCGGTTTTCCGAAAAGACCATGCTCAGACAATGAGCTAAAGCGCGATGACGATTCATTCCAATCTCATCGCGCTGTCGTGCCGACCCGCCGCCCGCGCGGCAGGCGGACCGCGGCTCAGACCGGCACCGCTGCGGCGAGTGCCTCCCGCACCAAGCGCGCAAGCTCCGCCTTGCGGTAAGGCTTTTCAAGGATCGGGGCGGCCTGCTGGACGTGACCGTTCGCCGCCAGTGTTTCGAGGGCGTAACCCGACGTCAGCAGCACGCGCATCTCGGGCCTTGCCTTGCGCGCGAGCCCTGCAAGCTCCCAGCCGTTCACGCCTCCGGGCATCACGACATCGGTGAACAGCAGGTCGATGTGCGGCGCTGCGGCGAGCGTCTGGAGCGCCTCCTTGCCGTCGACCGCGGAGATCACCCTGTAGCCCAGGCTCTCCAGGCTCATCACCGCATAGGAGCGGACGAACGGATCGTCCTCGACCACCAGCACGGTTTCGGAGCCGCTCTGCACCACGTCCTTCTCGACCGCCAGCGGCGCGCTCTGCGTCTTCGCCAGCACGGCCGGAAGATAGATCCGCACGGTCGTCCCCAGGCCCGGCTCGCTGTAGATCGTGACATGGCCGTTGGATTGCTTGACGAAGCCGTAGACCATGCTGAGCCCGAGCCCACTGGCCTTGCCGACCTCCTTGGTGGTGAAGAAGGGCTCGAACGCCCGCTCCAGCACCCGCCTCGGCATGCCGGAACCGGTGTCGGTCACGGCGATCACGATATACTCGCCCGGCCCGACGTCGGGATGCGTGTTGTGATCGCCCACATCGAGCGATGCGTTCGCCGTCGAGATGGTCAGGCGTCCGCCCGATACCATCGCGTCCTGAGCGTTGAGCGCGAGGTTGAGGATCGCCGATTCGAGCTGCACCGGATCGGCGAAGGCCTGCCGCAGCGCAAGAGAATTCTACCGGGGGCCTATGCACGCGAGCGGGCACTAGATCCAGCTCTGGAACAGCATCAGCCGGTTGAAGCCCTGCATCGACGTTCCGATGAAGGCTGCGGAGATCGGCAGCATGATCGCAAATCCGATCGCGGCGAGGCCGACATAGGCCCACAGCAGCCAGCGCGGCAGGCCGTTCCGGCGCAGCACATAGACCAGCGCAAGCGACACCGCGGTTGCGGCCGGCAGATAATAGTAGATGAAACCCAGCGTGCGCGGCAGCAGCGCCCAGGCGAGCCACGGGCCGAAATAGAACGCCGCGATCAGGAACGCGTCCCAGCGGCGCGCGACGATGACGTCGCGCAGCACGATCGCGAGCGCGGCCAGCGCCGGCCACAGCACCAGCGGGTTGCCGAGGAAGACGATCGCCGACACGCTGTCCTCCGCCGTCTTGTCGAACAGGAACCACACCGGGCGGGCGAGCAGCGGCCAGGATGGCCACGAGCTCATGTAGGTGTGGCCGGCGATCGCAGTGGTGGTGTTGTCGGCAAAGATCCGGCGCTGCGCCTCGATCAGATCGGGCAGCGACAATCCATAGAGCGGAATGAAAGCGGCAAGATATGTCATCGCCGGCAGCACCGCGAAGCAGAGCGCGACATGCGGCGCCCTGAAGTCGGGCCAGAGGTCGGGCCGATACCAATCGTCCGGCCTTGCGTCGGCGAACAGCGTGCGCCAGCCCTGCATCAGGCGGATCACCGCGACGATGACGATGCAGATGCCGAGCGGAAACAGGCCGCTCCATTTGCAGGCCGCAGCACAGCCGAACAGGCTGCCCGCGAGCGCGAACAGCGCATGCGGCCGTTCCCTGCGAAAGCCATGCATGAAGGCGGCGGTCGCGAGCAGTCCGAAGCCGAGCGCGAAGATGTCGAGCATCGCGATGCGCGCCTGCACGTAGAGCATCTGGTTGAAGGCCGCGATCAGCGCCGCGGCGATCGCGGGCCCTTGCGCGGCAAACAGCGCGAGGCCGCACAGATAGATCGCGACGATCGCAAGCGCGCCGAACAAGGTCGCCGGATAGCGCCAGCCGAGCGCGTTATCGCCGAACGCCGCAATCGACGCGGCGATCAGCTCCTTGGCCAGCGGCGGATGCATCGGATTGAGCATCGGCTGCGACATCACCGGCGCAAGCATCTGCCGCGCCGCCGGGACGTAATGCACCTCGTCGAAAACGAACTTCTCCGGCGCGGTGAGACCGATCAGCAGCGCCAGATGCGCCATCAGGAAAATTGCGACAGCAATCACTGCGCTCCGCGACATCTTCGGAACCGCAGGCAATTCAAGCGGCTTTTGTGGGGATGTTTTGCGTGGCAAATCTGCTTCACCGCGGAGAAAACTATGGATGACGCTTTTCATTGAACGCATTCTGCCGCAACTGTCACTAAGCATAGCGCATGTCCCGCGCCGCTTGTGATAATTTCGCCACATCGCAAGCGCGCGCGATCCGGTACGATCAGGGACACATCGATCGGTTGCGAAATGAATTTGCGTTTCTGGCTTTTCCTCTCTCTGTTGTCGGCCGTAGTGTGCGCGGCGCCTTGCGCGCAGGCGCAGACGCGCGTCGGCGAAGCCGTCGTGATCCAGAACGAGGTGGTGCGCGTCGCCGCGACCACGACGCCGATCAGCGTCGGAGACAGCATGCTGCGCGACGAGACCGTGCGCACCGGCGCCGACAGCGCGGCGCGCTTCGTCATGGCCGACAGCACCAATCTGTCGCTCGGTCCCAGCGCCACGCTGAAGCTCGACCGCACCGTCTTCAACGACGAGCACAGCTATCGCGACGTCGCGATCCGCATGACGACAGGCGCATTCCGCTTCGTCACCGGACATTCCGAGAAGACCGCCTACAAGATCACGACGCCGCTCGCGACCATCGGCGTGCGCGGCACCACGCTCGACATCCTGTCCCAGCGCGGCCGGTCCGTCGTCGTGCTTCAGGACGGCGCGGCCAGCGTCTGCACGACGAGCTTCCAGTGCGTGCAGCTCACCCAGCCCGGCGATACCGCGGTCATCACCTCGACGGGCGGCAAGGTCAGCATCACCAAGACCAACACGCCGCCCTGGACCTTTGCCGCGACCTGCACCGCGAATGCCGGGCTATGCTCGGTCAACCAATATGCCAACGCCTCGCCGACCATCACGCCCGCCGTCCATGACGACGGCATGCTGTGCGGACGGTGACGATGGCGGAACTCCACCTGAGGCGCTTCATTCTCGCCGGCGTGCTGACCGCAGTGGCTGCGTTTGCGCTCGTCGCGTTCGATGCCCGTCCAGCGGCTGCGCAGGCGGCCTGCGAGTCCGAGTGCGGCGAACCGACGCCCACCCCGTCACCGACATATTCGCCCTCGCCGGCGCCGTCCCCGAGCCCGTATCCGTCACCGAGCCCGTATCCGTCGCCGAGTCCGTATCCCGCGCCGAGCCCGACGCCGACCGGCGCTGACTCCAGCGGCAACTCGATCGGTGGTCTCGCCAACCAGCGCTTCAACCAGATGATCACCAACCGGGTGCTCGGCACGGTGCTGCTCGGCGTCAACGAGCAGGTCAATTGCAGCGACTGCATCAGCACGTTCGGCTCGGCCGGCTCGTTCTCGGCCGGCATCCACGGCCGCAAGGAGCTGGCCAACAATCTGTCGCTGCTCGCCGGCATCGCCTACACGCAATACAGCGAGGGTGGCTACAACATCACCAGCGCACCGATCGGCGCCTTCGCGCTGCGCTATGATTTCACCGATTGGGGCTCGTCGCGCCCGTTCTTCGACATCGGCACGATCCTGACGCCGTGGGAGAAGGCGCGCTACACCCGCAGCTACAACACCAGCCTCGGCCCGGTGAGTGTCACGAGCTCCACCAACGCCTCCAACTACGCCGTCTACGGCCGCGCCGGCTGGATGAGCCGCATCTCGCCGCGCGACGAGGTCGCCGCCTCAATCGAGGTCTGGCAGCTCTGGCAGCGCGTGTCCGGCTATTCGGACAGCGCCGTGGCGTTCAATCCGTTCGACGCCACGATCGCGACCGGCACCGACCGCACCAGCCTGGTCAAGATCGGCGGCCAGTGGACGCATCTCTTCGGCAGCAACATCGAGGCCAACATCAACGGCGGCTGGGTGCAGTCGTTCGCCAGCCATAGCGGCATCGTCGCCACCGTGACCGGCGACGGCATGGTGGTGCCGACCATGGGCAACCAGGGCTGGTTCGAATATGGCGGCCGCCTCGGCTTCCGCGTGCAGAAGGGCTGGATCGTGGACCTCTTCGCCAATGGCACGCTGGGTCCGCAGCCGGTGGGGAACACCATCCACGGCGGCGTGGGGCTAAGGATTAACTATTAGCGGCGGCTTGGTACGCGCAGCCCCGGTCTCGTAGGGTGGGCAAAGCGCAAGCGTGCCCACCACTCCTCTCTCAACTGGGGACAGATGGTGGGCACGGCGCAATAGCGCCTTTGCCCACCCTACGGCACCTGTGCCGCCGTCACGCCGCCGACTTGCCCTCGAACGCCTGACGCAACACGGCGACGTCGAGCTTCACCATCTTCATCATGGCCTGCATCGCGCGCGCGGCCGCGGCCTTGTCGGGGCTCGTAAGGAATTCGAACATCACCTTCGGCACGACCTGCCAGGCCACGCCCCAGCGATCCCTGAGCCAGCCGCACTGCTCTTCCTTGCCGCCATGGGCGATGAAGGCGTTCCAGACGCTGTCGACCTGGGCCTGGTCGTCGCAATGGATCATCAGCGAGATCGCGTGGGTGTACTCCATCTTCATGCCGCCGTTGAGCGCGACCAGGGGCTGCCCGGCCACCGTGAACTCGACGACGAGCACGGAGCCTGTCTTGCCGGATGGGCCGTCCGAAACGTTGCGCTGGACGTGCGTGATCTCCGAATTCGGAACGAGCGAGACGTAGAACTTCGCGGCTTCCTCGGCATCGCCGTTGAACCACATGCAGGGCACGAGCTTGGACATGGAGAACGCTCCTCTTCAGGTTTTCAATGCTCTCGGATTTTCGATCAGGCGTTCGCCATCTCGGACTGCGCGGCGAATGCCGCGAGGTCCATCCAATTCACACCCCACATATGGCCATCCGGATCCTCGAAGCTGCGGCCGTACATGAAGCTGTACTCATCCTTCGGGCTGGGATCGGCCACCCCGCCCGCGACCTCGGCCTTGCCGACGATGGCGTCGACTTCGTCGCGGCTGTCGGCCGACAGGCAGAGCAGCACCTGGTTCGAGGTCTTCGCATCCGCGATCGGCTTGGGTGTGAACTGGCGGAATTTGTCGTGGGTCAGGAGCATGGCGAAAATGGTCTCGGAGAAGACCATGCAGCTCGCCGTATCGTCGCAGAACTGCGGGTTCCTGACCGCGCCGACCGCCTCATAAAAGGCCGTGGCGCGCTTGAGGTCGGTCACCGGCAGGTTGACGAAGATCATCTTGGGCATCGGAAGCTCCTTGGGCGGGGTTCTGCCCAAGGACGGACGGGCAGACGGCCATCCGACACGGCTTCCGGATATTTTTTTCAGGCCTGCCTGCCGTGGTCCTGTCGCGCAGAACCGGCAGGCCCGGGCCGGCCTTACTTCTTCTCGTTCGGGTCCCGGTGCACCGGATCGATCCACAGCACGGTCTCCGGCTTCTCGACCGGCTCGATGTCGAGATTGATCGCCACCGCCTCGCCGTCGCTGCGCACCAGCACGCATTCCAGCACCTCGTCGGGGCTGGCGTTGATCTCCTGGTGCGGCACGTAGGGCGGAACGAAGATGAAATCGCCGGGGCCGGCCTCCGCGGTGAATTGCAGGCTCTCGCCCCAGCGCATCCGCGCCTTGCCCTTCACCACATAGATGACGCTTTCGAGATGGCCGTGGTGATGTGCACCGGTCTTGGCGTCGGGCTTGATGCTGACCGTGCCCGCCCACAATTTCTGCGCGCCGACGCGTGCAAAATTGATGGCGGCCGCGCGGTCCATGCCGGCCGTCGACGGCACGTTGGTATCGAGCTGGTTGCCGGGAATGACGCGCACGCCGTCATGTTTCCAGCGATCGTCATGATCGTGTGCATGGTGGGAATGCGTGTTGTCATGGCCCGTCATGATCTTGCTTTCTGTTGGTTCCGTGCGCGGCAAACTAACCAAAGCCGCGGCATCAAGCCATACCAAAAAAGGAACGCTCGTAGTCGTCCCGTGTTGTCCCCGCGATAGAACTGGAAGGAGAGTTTCATGGGTAGCACGACCGACAAGATCAAAGGCAACGCCAACGAGGCGATCGGCAAGGCCAAGCAGGGCATCGGCGAGGCAACCGGTTCCGACCGCCTGAAGGGCGAAGGCGTGGTCCAGGAGGTGAAGGGCAAGGGCCAGCAGGCCATGGGCGATGCCAAGGACGCCGCGAAGGAAGCGATCGATCGCGCCGCGGCTGCAGCGAGGCGCGCGGCAGAGTGACGCGCGCAGAGCTGCAAACGAAAAGACCGGCCGCAAGGCCGGTCTTTTTGTTTTGTCCATTTGACCGTCATTCCGGGATGGTCCGAAGGACCAGACCCGGAATCTCGAGATTCCGGGTTCGATGCTTACGCATCGCCCCGGAATGACGGCTGCGCCGTCACTTCACCGCGAGCAATTCCACGTCGAACATCAGCGTCGCGTTCGGCGGGATCACGCCGCCGGCGCCGCGCGCGCCATAGCCGAGCTGCGGCGGGATGATCAGCGTGCGCTTGCCACCGACCTTCATCGAGGCGACGCCCTCGTCCCAGCCGGCGATCACGCGGCCCTTGCCGATCGGAAACTCGAACGGCTCCTTGCGATCGACCGAGGAGTCGAATTTCTTGCCCTTCTGGCCGTTTTCATAAAGCCAGCCGGTATAGTGCATCACGCAGATCTGGCCGGGCTGCGGCGAGGCGCCGGTGCCGACGGCGGTGTCGATGATTTGCAAGCCTGAAGCTGTGGTCATGGTCTTTCCTGCGGTCTGGGCCGAGGCCGTGGTGGAAACGAAATCGGACACGCCGGCGATCACGGTGATCGCGAGTGCCGACATGATGGCGAGGAGCACGCGCTGGAAACGCTGCATAAAACACCTTCCGTTTGAGGCGGGAGGTGTCTAGCGCAACGAGGGTGCAGTTTCCAGCCGTAACGTTGCAGCTCTGGCCCTCGATCAATACCCGAGCGCGCAGCCGTCCTTGCGCGGATCGGAACCGCCGGTGAGCGTGCCCTTGTCCCAGTCGATCCAGATCGCCTGGGCGCCGCCAAGCGGGCCGACCACGCTGGTGGTCTTGTGGCCGAGCTTCTTCAGGCCCTCGACGATGTCGGCCGGCACGCTGTCCTCGAGCTGGTACTGGCCCTCGTAGTGCAGGCCGCGCGGCATGTCGATCGCCTCCTGCACGTCGCAGCCATAGTCGAGGATGTTGGTCAACAGATGGGTCTGGCCGGTCGGCTGGTACTGGCCGCCCATCACCGCAAACGGCATCGTGGAACGGCCGCCCTTGGTGAGCAGGCCCGGCATGATCGTGTGGAGCGGGCGCTTGCCGCCCTCGATGCAGTTCGGATGGCCCGGCTGGATGCGGAAGCCACCGGCGCGGTTCTGGAGCAGCACGCCGGTCTTGTTCGAGACGATCGCCGAGCCGAAGGAATGCGCGACCGAATTGATGAACGAGCAGACGTTGCGGTCCTTGTCCACGACCGTGATGTAGATGGTCGAGGGGTTCATCGGCGGCGCGACGTTCGGCAGGTCGAGCATGCCGTCCATGCGGATCTTGCTGATGTACTCGTCGGCAAAGCCCTTTTCGAGCATCTCTGCGACGTTGATCTTCATGTGGTCGGGCGAGGCGACATGCATCTCGCGGTTCATGTAGGCGATGCGCGCGGCTTCAGCCTCGAGATGGAAGCGCTCGACGCTGACGGGCGCATACTTGGTCAGGTCGAAGCGCGACAGGATGTTGAGCATCAGAAGCGCGGTGACGCCCGGGCCGTTCGGCGGGCACTGCCAGACGTCGTAGCCCTTGTACATGGTGCCGATCGGCGTCGTCACTTCGGTGGTATGCGCGGCGAAATCGTCGAGCGTGTGCAGGCCGCCGATGCCGCGCAGGGTCTCGACCATGTCTTCCGCGATCGCGCCCTTGTAGAAGGCGTCGCGGCCGTCCTTGGCGATCGCGCGCAGCGTCTTGCCGAGCTCGGCCTGGCGGATGATGTCGCCGGCCACCGGCGGCTTGCCGCCCGGCAACAGGTAACGCACGGTGTTGGTGCCGCCCTTCAGCTTCTCGAACTGGTTCTTCCAGTCGAACGCGATGCGGGGGGCGACGACGTAGCCTTCCTCGGCCGCCTTGATCGCGGGCTGGAGCAGGCGGTCGAAGCCGAACTTGCCGTGATCGCGCAGCACGGTCGCGAAGGCGTCGATCACGCCGGGGATCGAGACCGCGTGCGCCGAGGTCAGCGGCACGGACGTGATCTTGCGCTCGAGATACCAGTCGGCATTCGCCGCCTTCGGTGCCCGGCCGGAGCCGTTATAGGCGATGATCTTGCCTTCACCGCGCGGCTGGATCAGCGCGAAGCAGTCGCCGCCGATGCCGGTCGATTGCGGCTCGATCACGCCGAGCACGGCCGAGCCGGCCACAGCCGCGTCCACTGCCGTGCCGCCCTCGCGCAGCACCTCGATCGCGGCCAGCGAGGCCTGCGGATGCGAGGTCGCCACCATCGCGTTGGTGGCGTGAACCGTGGACCTGCCGGGGAAATGGAAGTTTCTCATGCGAATTCTTGCTCTCTTGGGCCGTGCACGCGCACGGCGCGCCCTCTCGGAAAAACCGGGCTTACATGACACATTCCCGCCCGCCGGGGCAATGCTGGCATGCCAGGGAAATGGCTGCCATCCGCTGGGCGTATAGACCTTTTGCAAGCTCCGGCCATGCGGGTTTTCTGGGCGCCGGCCGCCTGCTAAACGAGCCCCATGTCTGACAAGAATTCGGTCACCAAGGTCGCCGCCTTCTACCAGTTCGCCGCCCTGCCCGATTACCGCGAGCTGCGCGAGCCGCTGCGCGCGTTCTGCGCTGGCCTGGCGCTGAAGGGCAGCGTGCTGCTGGCGCAGGAGGGCATCAACGGCACGATCGCCGGCGCACCTGACGCCATCGACACCTTCGCTCATGAACTCGCCCATGGCGTCATGTTCGGCGGCCGGCTGGACAATCTCGAGCTGAAATTCTCGACCGCCGAGGCGATGCCGTTCGGCCGGCTCAAGGTGCGGCTGAAGAAGGAGATCGTCACGCTCGGGGACGCGGCTGCCGATCCGACCCGGCAGGTCGGCACCTATGTCGATGCCGCCGCCTGGAACGCGCTGATCGCGGCGCCGGACACGCTGGTGCTGGACACCCGCAACGCCTTCGAGGTGGCGATGGGCACGTTCGAGGGCGCGGTCGATCCCGGTATCAAGAGCTTTGGCCAGTTCAAGGACTTTGCCGCGGAACGGCTCGATCCGGCAAAACACCGCAGGATCGCGATGTTCTGCACCGGAGGCATCCGCTGCGAGAAGGCGAGCGCGCACCTGCTCGCGCGCGGCTTTGCCGAGGTCTATCACCTCAAGGGCGGCATCCTGAAATATCTGGAAGAAGTGCCGGAAGCGCAGAGCCGCTGGCGCGGCGAATGCTTCGTGTTCGACGAGCGCGTCGCGCTCGGCCACGGACTGCGGGAACGGGACAAGGACGCAACACGTGACCAATGAGATCAAGACGCTGAGCGAGCGCATCGACACGCTGGAGACACGCCTCGCCTACCAGGACGACACGATCGAGACGCTGAACCAGACCATCACCGCGCAGTGGAAGCAGATCGACGCGCTGACGCGGCAGATCGCGCAGCTCAGTGAGCGGCTGCAGGAGGCCGAGACGAATGCGCCGGGCCCCGCCAACGAGCGCCCGCCGCATTATTGAGCGATATTGCTGCCGGACGGCCTTTACTGACCGGACGCTTTGGGCAGCAGGTTCATGACCTCGCCCGACATCATCAGCCGGTCACGGCCCATATCCTTGGCGGCGTAGAGCGCGCGGTCGGCGGCCTCCACCAGCGAAGCGGACCCTGCGGTGCGCTCGAACGACGGCCGGCAGGTCGCGCCGCCAAGCGAGACGGTCACAGATGCCGAAATCGGGCTCGAGGCGTGGACGAGGCCTGCCTGGTGAATGGCCTCGCGGATCCGCTCGCCGATCCGGGCGCAGCCGGTCGCATCGGTATTGGGGAGCAGCATGGCGAATTCCTCGCCGCCGTAGCGCGCCGCCAGATCGCCGGCGCGGTGCATCTCGGCCGCGAGGATCCTTGCGACCACGCGCAGGCAGGCGTCACCCGCGGGATGGCCATATTCGTCGTTGTAGGCCTTGAAATGATCGACGTCGATCATGAGCAGGGCGAGGCTGGAGCGGTCGCGATAGGCACGCGCCCATTCGTCGTTCAGACGGTCGTCGAAGCAGCGGCGGTTGGCAAGCCCGGTGAGGCTGTCCTCGGTCGCGAGCGTCTCGAGCCTGGTTTCCAGCGTCTTCTGCTCGGTGATGTCGCGCGAGATCGCGACCACGCCGTCGACGCTGCCGTTGTCCTTGCGTGTCACCCGCATGGTCGATTCGAGCCAGACTTCGCCCTTCTGCCGGTGCGAGTTGCGATAGGTGACGCGCACCTCGTCCTTCTCGCCGCGCTTCATGGCATCGACGAGGGCCTGGACCTGCGGCAGGTCGTCCGCTTGAACGCCCGCGAGCGCGGGCGTTCCGATCAGCTGGCTGGCCCGCCAGCCGACGACGCGGACCGACGAGGGAGAGACATAGCGCAGCCGCTCGTCGAGCCCGATACGGGTCACCATGTCGCTGGAGCCTTCTGCGAGCAGGCGGAAATGTGCTTCCTTCTCGACCAGGGCCGCCGCCATGCGCTGGCCCCGCTGCAACTGCCGCACCAGCACCGCGCCGATGATCGCGATCAACATGACCAGCGCGAGCACATACAGCATGCGGGAAATCGCGGCGGCGCGCCAGGGCGCCAGCAGTTGGTCCTTGTCGACGGTCGCGAGCAGGAAGAACGGATAGCGGCCAGAGCGCTTGAAGAAGCTGACGCGTTCGGCGCCGTCCAGCGGCGACTTGAAGTGATAGGCGCCGCTCGGCCGTTGCAGGCTCGGGTTGCGGAACAGCGGCTTGTCGGCGACGCTGCGTCCGACGAATTTCTCGTTGCTCGGGTAGCGCGCGACGATCAGGCCGTCGCCATGCGTCAGCGCCACGGAGCTGTTGCGGCCGATCTCGAACTGCTCGTAGAAATGCGACAGATATCCGGAGCTGATGGTCGCGAGCACCACGCCGCCAAAGCTGCCGTCCGGCTTGTTGAAGCGGCGCGACAGGGTGAGGACCCATTCGCCATCGAGCAGGCTCTTCACGGGACGGCCGAGATGGGCCTCTCGTTTCGGGGAGAGCTGGTGATGGCGGAAGAACGCGTCGTCGCTGAGCGTCGAGCCGATCGTGCCGGGCGAGGTCAGCCAGTTGCCATGGTCGTCGATGATGGCGAAGCTGTGCACGCGCTCCGTCGCCTTCTTGCGCACCTCCATGAGGTTTCTGAGCTTGGCGATCGTGGCAGGGTCGGTGCCGTCCATCTCCAGCCGGCTGACGACGCCGACGACGCCGGAATCGAGCAGATCGAGGCTGTCCTCGGCATGCTGCGTCAGCGAGCGCGCAACGTTCGCCATCTCGGTCTCGGCGCCCTTGAGCACCGCGTCGCGAGCGGCCCATTCACGCCAGGCGCTGACGCCGAGGATGGTCGCGCAGGTCAGCACGACAAACGCCGCCGCGCGTAGCGGCAGGCGGCTCCATCCGGCTCGTTGGGTAGCAGCGCTCATGCGGCAGAATTCTCCGATCGTTCGGAAAGTCTGCCGCTTCTGTTATTGAACTCTGAAATGACTGCCGAAATACACCGTAATACCTGCGCTTTCCAGTAGTCCTACGGACGCTGGGATCAGCGCATCGCTAACAAGGTATTAGCGAACCTATCGGAATCCAGCGCCCCTCCCGCTAGCTGAAGATGGCCTTAACCTTGTCCCAAAGCGAGGGACTGTCCGCATCCGCATCGGCCTTCGAGGGGGTCGGCTGGGTGGCGCTCACGGGATCGGACGCCGGGAAGCTGTCCTTGAGCCCGGTATCGAGCTTGGCATGGCGATCGGCGACGAGTGCCTCATGCAGATCGTCGGCGTGCTTGTCGTGCGGCGCGGGATTGAATGACTCAACCATGATCTCCTCCATTGGTTGGTCAACGCGGCCCAATTGCGCTTGTTCCCCTGTTCCGCTGAAGGCCGCGGCGGTGTATCAGGAGCCGTAACCTTGCTCAGGATCCTTCGTGCCCCAGTCAGCGACAAAGCCCTTCATCGACGTGCTCTCCGGCCAGCGCCAAGCCATCCCGCCGATGTGGATGATGCGCCAGGCCGGCCGCTATTTGCCGGAATATCGCGAGGTGCGGGCGAAGGCCGGCGGCTTCCTCGATCTCTGCTTCAACCCGGAACTTGCGGCCGAGGTCACGCTGCAACCGATCCGGAGATTCGGCTTCGATGCGGCGATCATCTTCTCGGACATCCTGGTGATCCCCTACGCGCTCGGCCGCTCCGTGCGCTTCGAGGTCGGCGAAGGCCCGCGGCTCGAGCCGCTGGATGATCCTGCGAAGGTCGCCACGCTCGCCCCGCGCGCCGACTTCGGCAAGCTCGCGCCGGTGTTCGATGCGCTGAAGATCGTGCGCGGCGCACTCGATCCCAAGACCGCGCTGATCGGCTTCTGTGGCGCGCCGTGGACGGTGGCGACCTACATGGTCGCGGGCCACGGCACGCCCGACCAAGCCCCGGCGCGGATGATGGCGTACCGGCATCCGGACGCGTTTGCGAAAATCATCGACGTGCTGGTCGACAACTCGATCGAGTATCTGCTGGCGCAGCTCGCAGCCGGTGCCAATGCCTTGCAGATCTTCGACACCTGGGCCGGCGTGCTGCCGCCCGCCGAGTTCGCGCGCTGGTCGGTCGAGCCGACGCGGCGCATCGTCGAGGGCGTGCGCGCAAAAGTGCCGGACGCGAAGATCATCGGCTTTCCCCGCGGCGCCGGCGCGCAATTGCCTGGTTATGTCGAGGCGACCGGCGTCAACGGCGTCAGCATCGACTGGACCGCGGAGCCGGCCTTCATCCGCGAGCGCGTGCAATCACGCGTCGCCGTGCAGGGCAATCTCGATCCGCTGGTGCTGATCACGGGTGGGGCCGCGCTCGACCGCGCGGTCGACAACGTGCTGGCGAACTTTGCGCAAGGGCGCTTCATCTTCAATCTCGGCCACGGCATCCAGCCGGAAACGCCGATCGCCCATGTCGAGCAGATGCTGAAGCGCGTGCGGGGGTGACAAGTCCCGCCCCCGAAGGGGCGGAAACAAAAAACGCGAAAACAACCCCATGCACAGTAGATGCACAGTACAAATCATTGGAGAATTTCGGTCGGCATGGTTCTGAGCCCTGCCGCGATCACGTTTGACTCGTCGGGCAAGACAGGCGCAGAATTACATGATCGCACCGACGATCGTTTAGCAGCAGGCTAGCGCGGCCGACTGCGCTCGATGATCTCGGCAGCGCCCTTCCCCAGCAGTTCAAGTCCCACCGCACGGCCAAGCTCACGCGGCCGGTTGGCGGGGCCTGTGCGCGAGGCTTCGATGATGGTGTTGCCGGAGAGGTCGAGCACGGATGCGGTGAGCGACATCTGATCGCCGGCGATGGTCGAGAAGCCCGCCACCGGCGAATTGCAGTGACCGTTGAGCACCCACAGCACTTCGCGCTCGGCATCGGCAGAGGCGTGTGCAGAGGGATCGTCGATCGATGACAGGATTTTTCGCGTTTGCCAGTCCTGCGCGGCGCATTCGACGGCGACGATGCCCTGCCCCGCCGCCGGCAACATCTCCGCCGGCGTAAACTCGTAGGCAATGCGGCTCGCCAGACCAACGCGATCAAGGCCCGAGCGCGCCATGATTAGCGCATCCGCCGGCCCCACCGCGCCGCCATCCGGCAGGCGCTGCTTCTCGCCATTGTCGAGCTTTCGCACACGCGTGTCAGCAGCCCCACGGAAGTGGATCACTTCTACATCGGGGAACAACCGCCGCGCATAGGCGCCCCGGCGGACGGCATTGGTGCCAATTTTAAAACCCTTGCCGCGCGACTGGCGCAGCGCCTCCAGCGTCACGCCGTCGCGCAGCACCAGCGCATCGCTTGGCGGATCGCGTGACAGCGTGGCGCCGATGACGAGGCCGGGCGTGTCCTCGTTGCCCGGCATGTCCTTCAGCGAATGCATCGCCGCCTGGAGCTCACCCGACAGGACGGCGGCGCGGATCTGCGCCACGAAGGCGCCGCCCTTGCCGCCATGCGGCAACAGCTTGCTGGTCTGGTCGAGATCGCCCGTGGTGTCGAACTTGACGATCTCGACGTCGAGACCGGGCACGGCGGCGGTCAGGCGGCGCGCGATCTCTTCCGTCTGTGCCAGCGCCATCGCGCTCTTGCGTGTGCCGATCTTCAGTCGCGTAGCCAAACTGTCTGCTCCTTCTCGCGCGGGTTTTACCGCGCATCCTCCAATATCATGTCGGAGGCCTTTTCGGCGATCATGATGATCGGCGCGTTGGTGTTCCCCGATACGAGGTCCGGCATGACCGAGCCGTCGACGACGCGAAGGCCTTCGAGCCCCCTCACCTTCAGCCGCTGGTCCACCACCGCGAGCGCGTCGTTGCCCATACGACAGGTCGAGGTCGGATGGTAGATGGTGCTGCCACGCTCGCGGCAATAATCGAGCAGCTCTCCATCCGTGGATACCTTCGCCCCGGGATCGTATTCGCTGACCACGAACGGCTTCAGCGCCGGCGCATTCAATATCTTGCGCAGGATCTTCAGGGCCTCGACGTTGGTGGTGCGATCGGTCTCGGTAGACATGTAGTTGATGCGGATTTCCGGCGGCACGGTCGGGTCGGCGCTCCGGATCCGCAAGGTCCCCCGGCTTTCGGGGCGGAGCTGGCAGACCGAGGCGGTGAAGCCGGAGAAATCGTGCAGCTTCTCGCCCATCTTGTCGGTCGAGAACGGCAGGAAGTGGACCTGGATGTCGGGCGAGGCAAGCCGCGGGCTGGTCTTGAAGAACGCACCCGCCGTACCGGCCGCGATCGTCAGCCAGCCCTTCCGGAACAGCGCATAGCGCGCGCCGGCGAGCGTGCGGCGGAGCGGATGATTGACGGTGTCGTTGAGCGTGATCTTCTGCGAGCAGCGCATCACGATGCGGACCTGCATGTGGTCCTGGAGATCGTGGCCGACGCCTTGCGCATCCAGCACCACGTCAATGCCGTGCTTGCGCAGCAGATCGCCGGGGCCGACGCCGGAGAGTTGCAGCAGCTGCGGCGAATTGTAGGCGCCGCTCGATAGCACGATCTCCTTGCGCGCGCGGGCACGGCGCACAGTTGCGCCCTGCCGATACTCGACGCCGACGGCGCGGCGGCCCTCGAACAGCACGCGCTGGCCGAGCGCCTCGGTCTCGATCCTGAGGTTGCCGCGCGTCTTCGCCGGGCCGAGATAGGCGACCGACGTCGAGGCGCGGCGGCCGTTGCGCGTCGTGGTCTGGAACAGGCCGACGCCTTCCTGCGTGGCGCCGTTGAAATCGGGATTGTAGGGCAGACCGGTCTCGACCGCGGCGTCGATGAAGGCCTTCGACAGCGGATCGGTCACGGTCATGTTGGAGACCGGCAGCGGGCCGTCGCTGCCGTGATACTGGTCGGCGCCGCGCGACTGGCTCTCGGCCTTCTTGAAATAGGGCAGCACGTCGTCATAGCCCCAGCCGGTGTTGCCGCGCTGGCGCCAGCGGTCATAGTCCTCGTGCTGGCCGCGAACATAGAGCAGGCCGTTGATCGAGCTCGAGCCGCCCAGCGTCTTACCGCGCGGCTGGAACACCTGGCGCCCCTTCAGCTCGGGCTCCGGCTCGGTCTGGTACATCCAGTTGACGCTCTTCTCCTTGAACAGTTTGCCGTAGCCGAGCGGCACGTGGATCCAGATGTTGGAATCTTTCGGGCCGGCCTCGAGCAGCAGCACGCTGTGCTTGCCGTCCGCAGACAGGCGGTTGGCGAGCACGCAGCCGGCGGAGCCGGCGCCGACGATGATGTAGTCGAATTCGGGATCGATTGGTGCGAGAGAGGAGTTTGCGGTCATGTCTTACTAGTCTTCTTGTTGATGTGGGCGTTTCCAGATTCGTCACTTACCACGATCATGCGCGCAGACGCAGCGCCTCGACCAGCGACTTGAACGCACGGGCATATTCCGCGCCCGCCCTTGCGATATCCGCGCGTCCGGCGCAGGCGACCGCAGCCTCCGTGACCGCACCGAGCAGCAGCCGCGCCAGTGGCTCGACCGGCTGCCGCGCGATCAGGCCGGCCTCCATCGCGGCCGCGATCGCGCGCGGCAGCTTGCCGCCAAAATGCTGCGCGTCGATCTCTCGCCAACGCTCCCAGCCCAGCACGGCCGGGCCGTCGCGCAGGATGATCTGACCGGTCGGGCCCTTGGCGGTCGCTGCAAAGTAATGCTGGGTGCCGGCGACCATCGCGGCGAGCACGTCCTTCTCGGCCCGCGCGGTGCTGTCGATCTCCGCGACGAGGTCGCGCGAGACCAGGTCGAATACGGCCTCGAACACTGCCTCCTTGGTCTTGAAGTGATGGTAGACCGCGCCCTTAGCGACGTCGGCCGCTTGCGCAATCTCGTCCATCGTGGTGGCGGCAAAGCCCTGCGTCCCGAACAGGCGGCGCGCCGCCGCCAGGATCGCCTCCGATGTCGCCGCCCGCCGCTCCGCCTGTTTCGCCATGTCGTCTCGTCTATAGCGCGGTGAGTTGAGATCGAAGCGAGTTCGGCCACGAGCGACGCTCCTTCCGTTCCCTCCCCCCATGTGAGGGAGGGTCAGTTAGGGGGGTGCCACACGGGGATTCCATCGATCGCGCATCCGTTCGGTGCATCATCAACAACTGGCACTCTTTGCTGAGCTACCCCTCTCCCTAGCCTTCCCCCACAAGGGGGGAGGGAACGCATCTTCGTTGAGGCACTGGCTGGGCTTCATCTCATCAATCTCGTGTAATCGAATTCGCTTCACGCAGCCAGTTGACTTTTCGACTACCGGTCGGTATTTACCGACCAGCAGTCGGTTTTAATCGAAAGGTGCGCCATGCCGAGCCGTGAGATCGTCGAAGCTTTTGCAAAGCGGCTGGAGGACGGGGACTTCGTCGGCGCGATCGAACAATTCTATGCGCCCGACGCCGCCACCTATGAAAACAACGCCGCGCCGACTGTCGGCCGGGAAGCACTGGCAGCGAAAGAGCGCGGTGTGCTGGCAGCGACCAAGGAGGTCAAGGCCGCGCGCATCGGGCCGAGCCTGATCGAGGGCGACACTGTCGCGACACGCTGGCGGTTCAGCTTCACCAGTGCTGAAGGGGTCGTCCGAACGTTGGATGAGATCGCGTGGCAGACCTGGCGGGGTGACGAGTTGATCGAAGAACGGTTCTATTACGACCCGAAGCAGCTGGGGCGGTGATCGCGTCTCCCGGCCACAGGTGTCATCTCCCGACCTGAACACCTGACCGGGCGATCAAGTATTCCGAGACGATGGTGATTGATCCGATAGGCCGCGGCGTACTGGATGCCGCCTGCGGCCTACGCTAAAGCTTCGGCGTCCCTGGACCTCAACCTCGGCGAAGCCTTGGCGTAGCCGGGTCGCGGGGCATGACCGCGGAGTTGGCAGGGAACATGCTCCTGCGGTTACAACCGTAACGCGGGGTGCCGCATTTGTATCGATTTGTTATCGATACTGTCGATTGGAACACGCAGAAGTGGTCGCGGCGACCGTGCCAAGCGGGGATAATTCATAGTTCGTCAAAGGTTTGCAGCGAATTCTCCCGATCGAGCCGGACGAACGGCCCATCCTGCTAGGCTCTGGAATGCGGACTCAACTGACCACCTATTTCGCGCGGCTGTTCGCCGGCGATCTGTCAGCGTTCGGCGGTCCCGCAACCGACGAGGCGCTGGCCGGTCACATCCGCGCAGAACAGATGTCGCTGGTGCTCGGCTATTCGGTCGGCATCATGCTCGCCAATGCCTGCAACGCCGCCGTGCTGGCGATCGCGCTGTGGCAGTCGCCGGACAGGGCGTTCGCCCTGATCTGGGCGGTCACCGTGGCCGGCGCCGCAATCGCGTTCGGTGTGCAATCCCATGCCTCGCGCCGCATCACCAAGCCGCAATTCGTCTCGCGGCGCGCCGTGCACCGGCTGGTGCGCAATGCCTTCGTGCTCGGGGCTGTCTGGGGCATCGTACCGGTCGCCTTCTTCGCCGACGCCGACACCGGCGGAAAACTCGTCATCACCTGCCTGTGCTCCGGGATGCTTGCCGGCGGCGCATTTGCCTTCGCCACGATTCCGATCGCGGCGATCGCATTCACGGCGCCCCTCTTCCTCGGGATCGCCATCTGCCTTGGACGCAGCAACGATGTGGCCTATTTGCTGATCGCCATCCTGGTGGCGGTCTACGGGACCGTGCTGCTCCGCGCCGTGTTCGTCAATTCGTTCTCGTTTGCGCGGCGCGTGATACGGCAGGTCGAGGCCGAGCGCACGGTGCGGCAGGATCCGTTGACGCATCTGCCCAACCGCTTCGCCTTCAACGAGACGCTCGATGCCGCCTTGAAGCGGCTGGCCCTGTCGGGCGAAGAGTTCGCGGTGCTGCTGCTCGACCTCGATCGCTTCAAGGAGGTCAACGACAAGTTCGGCCATCCCGCCGGCGACGAATTCCTGGTCCAGGTCGCAAGCCGCCTGCAACGCTGCACCCGCGCAGCCGAGCACGTCGCGCGCATCGGCGGCGACGAGTTCGCGCTGGTGATGGCCAATCTGGCACGGCCCGAAGATGCGCTCGAGATCGCCGAGCGCTTCGTCGCGTCGTTCGCCGAGCCGTTCCCGATCGAAGGCCGCCAGATCGTGGGCGCAACCAGCGTCGGCATCGTGCTGGCGCCACGGGACGGCAACACAGCGCTCGACGTCATGAAGAACGCCGACGCCGCGCTCTACCGCGCCAAGAAGGCGGGACCCGGCACGGTCTGCTTCTTCGAGGTCAGCGACGACAGGGTGTCGCGCGACCGCAAGGCGCTGCAATCGGACCTCGAGGGCGCGATCTCCAGGGACGAGCTGTTCCTGGCGTTCCAGCCGTTCCTCGACCTCGCCGAGAACCGGATCACGGGCTTCGAGGCGCTGTTGCGCTGGCAGCATCCCTCGCGCGGACTGGTGCCGCCGAGTGAGTTCATCCCCATCGCCGAGGAGACAGGGCTGATCCACGAGATCGGCGAATGGGTGATCCGGCGTGCCTGCGCCACGCTGGCGGACTGGCCCGAAGAGATCAGGGTCGCGGTGAATTTCTCCGCGGCGCAGTTTCACAACACCGGCATCCTCCAGACCATCGTGCAGGCGCTGGCCGACGCGAAGGTCTCGCCCAGCCGGCTCGAGGTCGAGATCACGGAATCGATGCTGCTGTCGAAATACGGCTCGGCCGCGTCGATCCTGAACGCGCTGCTGCAACTCGGCGTCACCGTGGCGCTGGATGATTTCGGCACCGGGTTCTCGTCACTGACTTACTTGCGCAAGCTGCCGTTCAGCCGCATCAAGATCGACCAGTCCTTCATCAGCGACATGCTGGTGCAGCCCGACTGTGCCGCGATCGTGAAGTCGGTGATTTCGCTCGCACGCGACCTGCGCATCGCCGTGGTCGCCGAGGGCGTCGAGACAGCCGACCAGCTCGAATATCTGCGCCAGATCAGTTGCGACGAAGTCCAAGGCTATCTGATCAGCCGGCCGGTGTCGGCCGATGGCGTGCTCGCGCTGCTCGACACGAAAAAGTTGGTGGCGACCTACGCGGCGTAGAGCATACAGTCGGAAAGTCGCCGGTATCATGGGATTGGTCTGCTTCCATGACCTAAGGCTACCCGCTGTTCTGAGAGTGGTTTCCGAGTGTTTCGGCGCGCTACCTCTAAAGATGACTTGCTGTGTCGGCTCCACTAAGCAACACTTGCCCCCATTTCAGAGTAGTCATTTTTGAGGGGCATCATCATGCCTGAGATATTTGACGTCGTGCTGTGGTGTGCCGCGCTTGCGACATGGCTGATGCTTCTGTTCGCCTTCCTGAGCAAGGCCCTGAAACCGCTCTCAAAGAGCGTCCGCCGCGTGATCGCGGAAGCTTTCAAGCCCAACTTGAAGTGATGTCGGCTACGATGCCCGATCGAAACTGAACCGGCCTGCCCCGGTGACGAAGATCAACATCGCGCCTCCCATGATCGAGATGTTCTTCAGGAAATGGTTGTATTGACCAATCTGCTGCGCGCCAGCGGGATACTCCCAGTAGCGGTGCGCGATAGCCGTTGCCGCCACGACGAACACAAACGTCAGAATTGCACAGTAGCGTGTGCCGATGCCCAATATCAAACCAACGGATATCAATACTTCCAGTGCGATGTTCGTCATGGTGAACAGCTCAGGTGCTGGAAGGTGCAGGGACCTGAAATAACCCACGGAGCCGCTGAAGTCGGATATTGCTCCGTAGGCGCTTCCGACGAATACCCACGCGAGCAGAACGCGGCCGATCAAAATCAGCGAGTCGGCACTCCCTGTGGCGAACTCATCGACTGCCCGCGAGACCGAATTGGATTTCATGGCAGAACCTCCACCCTTGTTGTCCAAGACCGGCTGAACACTTTGACTGCCGAGAGCAATCCTATCATGATTGGTGGACCGTACGAAGCGCTCTTGCCGGCTCGTTGGCGCGGCAAACGAAGCCCGCTTCGTCACGCAGAGCGGATGCGCAAGCCTTCAGGCCGATCGCGTTTTCCGGGTACGCCTTCCAGCCCGGTCAGATCGCGTCCGCGCGCAGCAACGTGTCCACGGTGATGGTGCCGCGGGCACGGGAGACGCAGGCGCAGATCTTCTGGTTGCTCTGTTTCTGATGGTCGCTGAAGAAGACGTCGCGATGGTCGATCTCGCCGTCGACCTCGACCACGTCGATGGCACACAGCCCGCATTCGCCGCGCTTGCAGTCGTACATCACGTCATGCCCGCTGGCATTGAGCACGTCCAGCATCGAGCGCTCGCGGGGAATTTCGAGCTCGATGTTCGTGTCCTTCAAGCGCACGCGAAACGTCTCGGTCGGCAGCGTGCCGCTGGAGCCGAAGGTCTCGTAGCGGAGATCGGGAAGCGGATGGCCGGCGCCGATCCAGGCGTGGCGCGCGGCATCCAGCATCCGCATCGGGCCGCAGAACAGCGCCAGCGCACCTTGCGGCAATGACGCGAACAGCGCGTCGAGATCGAGCCGGCAGCCTTCGTCGCTCGCATGGACCACCAGGCGGTCGCCGAGCATCCCGGCGAGATCGTCGAGATAGGCGGCCTCGCTACGCGAGCGCACGGCATAGTGCAGCGTGACGTTTGCCCCTCGCCGCGCCAGCGCCTGCGCCGCGCCGAGAATCGGGGTGATGCCGATGCCGCCGGCGATCAGGTAATAATTGTCGCGCGCCCAGTCGACCGCGAGCAGCGAGGCGGGCTGCGTGATGTCGAGCCGCGCGCCCGGTGCCAATTGCCACATATAGCGCGAGCCGCCGCGGGAATCCTCGGCGCGGCGCACCGCGATCCGCAAGCCACGCGAGGAGGCCTCGCCGACCAGCGAATAGGACCGCGTCTCCGGCAGGCCGTCGATGGTCACGCTGACATTGATGTGGCTGCCGACCGGATAGGCGGCGCCGTCGAACTGGTCGGGCCTGATCAGGAATTCGCGGATGCCGGGCGCAAGGTCACGCGTCGAGACGAGCGTCGCCGGGGTCCAGGTTTCGATGAAGCGCATGGTGACTAGCCCTGGTCGGTTGCGGTCTTGATCAGCGCGAGCGCCGGCAAGAGGTCGAGATGGGTCCGGTTGCGCAGCGCGAGCCGCAGGTTGCGTACGGCGAGCCGCGCGTGCTCGCGCATGATCGCTTCGGCGCGCGCGCCCTCGCGGTTTTCGATGGCGTCGATGACGACGCGGTGATGCTCCTGCCCGATGATCAGGATCTGCTGCGCCTCGGGCAGCGCCGATTGCGCCATCACGAAGCCGCTTGGCGAGGCGAATGGCAGCGCGGAGGCGCGGTCGATCTGCCGGATCAAGGGCGGGCTGCGCGACAATTCCGTGAGAAGCGCGTGGAAGCGCGCGTTCAGCGTGACATAGGACGAGAAGGCGTCGACCGAGATCGGCACCTGGCGCAGCAATTCGTCGATCGCAGCTAAGCATTCCTTCAACGGCTCGAGCTCGCGCGCGGAGACGCCGCGCTCGGCGGCAAAGCGCGCGGCGAGCCCTTCCAGCGTGCCGCGCAGCTCGATGGAATCGGAGATGTCGCGCTCGGAGAACGCCTTCACCATGAAGCCGCCGGAGGGAATCGCCTCCAACAGGCCCTCCTCCTCCAGCCGCACCAGCGCCATGCGCACCGGCGTGCGCGAGGCGCCCGTCGTCTCCACCGCCTGAAGCTCGGAGATGCGCTCGCCGGGACGCAACGCCCCCGACAGGATCTGGTCGCGCAGCGCGAGCTGCGCCTTCACGGTCTGCGAGACGGAGCGGTCGACCTCGCGCTCGGCCATATCGCTACTCCGCGGCCTGAAGGTGCTGCGGCGCGTTTTCCTTCGCCACCATCTTGTCGATCAGCTTGCGCGTCCACATCGCGCCGGCGTCGATGTTGAGGTTGTAGAAGACGCGATCCGGGTTCTCGTCCATCGCGCGCTGCTGCGCTTCGAGGATTAGCTCGTCCTCGCGGAAGATGCCGGAGACGCCCTCGCGGATTTCGGTGGTGATGCGCTGTTCGCCGATCTGATAGTTGCGGACGAAGGCCCAGAAATAGTGACAGGTCTTCTCCGTCTCCGGCGTGATGGTGTTGAGCACGAAGCCGTTGACGCCCTGCGAGCGGTCGCCTTCCGGCGCGCCGGTGCCTGTCGGCGCCACGCCGACGTCGATGGCGATGGTGCAGGGCGCCTCGAAGCGGATGATCTGCCAGCGGTCGACGAGGCCGGGCTTGCCGAGCTGCTTGGCCCAGAACGGCGGTGGCTCGATGTTCCGCATCCAGCGCGTCACCGTCACCGTCTTCTCGCCATGGGTGACGTCGAAAGGGGCTTCGGCAACGGCGTCGTTGCCGATCGAGGAGCCGTGCACGAAGGTCTCGTGGGTGAGGTCCATGAGATTGTCGAGCACGAGGCGGTAGTCGCAATTGACGCGGATGGTCTTGCCGTCGCCGGCCCAGGCCGGATCGTGATTCCAGTGCATGTCGGGCACGAGCGCGGGGTCGGCCAGCGCAGGGTCGCCCATCCAGAGCCAGATGTAGCGATGGCGCTCGACCACGGGATAGGCGCGGACGCAGGCCGAGGGATTGATGGTCTCCTGCGAGGGCATGAAGGTGCAGCGCCCCTGCGCATTGTACTTCAGGCCGTGATAGCCGCAGACGACGGTGTCGCCCTCGAGCCGGCCCTTGGACAGCGGCACCAGGCGATGCCAGCAGGCATCCTCCAGCGCGGCCACCGAGCCGTCGGCCTTGCGGTACATCACGACGTGCTTGCCGCAGATCGTCCGCGGCAACAGCGCCGGCTTCACCTCGGCGTCCCAGGCGGCGGCGTACCAGGCGTTCATCGGGAAGGGTTTTGTCATCGGTCTCACTCCCACGGCTTATGAATACGTTATGTATACAATAGTGGAGGAAAAAGAGCCATTCAAGGCCGAAATAGCCCTACTAAATTACCATTATAGACTATCCAGTATACATCCTCACCGCATATGGCCTGAGAGCTTAGTCACTAGCGCCTCAATAGCGTCATGGCCGGGCTTGTCCCGGCCATCCACGCGTTGCCACGCGGTGCAAAGAACGTGGATGCCCGGGATAAGCCCGGGCATGACGATCTATCGTGAGCGCGTGTGATTTTGCTCTGCTCTTAAGGGCAACTACGCCCCGAACACCTTCGCCAGCCCGGCCTGGGCCTCTTCCTGAATCCGCTTCAGGTGCTCGGTGCTGCGAAAGCTCTCCGCGTAGATCTTGTAGACGTCCTCGGTCCCCGACGGCCTCGCTGCGAACCAGCCGAAATCGGTCTCGACCTTGATGCCGCCGAACGGCTGGCCGTTGCCGGGCGCCTTGCTCAGCGTGGCGCGGACGGGATCGCCGGCGAGATCCTTCAGGCCGAGCTGCTCGGGCGTGACGGACTTCAAGATGTTCTTCTGCGGTGTGGTCGCCGCGACGTCGATGCGCGCGTAATGCGGCACGCCGAACTCGGCCGTGAGGTCGCCAAACAGCTGACTCGGATCGCGGCCGGTCTTCGCCATGATCTCGGCGGCGAGCAGGCCGAGGATGATGCCGTCCTTGTCGGTGGTCCACACCGTGCCGTCGCGGCGCAGGAACGAGGCCCCCGCACTCTCCTCGCCGCCGAAGCCGAAGCCGCCCGTGAGGAGGCCGTCGACGAACCATTTGAAGCCGACCGGCGTCTCGACCAGCTTGCGGCCGAGTTTTTTGGCCACGCGATCGATGATCGAGCTCGACACCACGGTCTTGCCGATCGCGGCGTCCCTGCCCCAGTTCGGGCGATGCGCGAACAGATGCGAGATCGCGGTCGCCAGATAATGGTTCGGATTCATCAGGCCGCCGGTGCGCGTCACGATGCCGTGGCGGTCGGCATCGGTGTCGTTGGCGAAGGCAACGTCGAAGCGGTCGCGCATCGCGATCAGGCTCGCCATCGCGTAAGGCGAGGAGCAGTCCATGCGGATCTTGCCGTCCCAGTCGACGGTCATGAAGCGGAAGGTCGGATCGATCGCCTCGTTCACCACCGTGGCCTTGAGGCCGTAGCGCTCGATGATCGGATGCCAGTAATGCACGGCGGCGCCGCCGAGCGGATCGATGCCGATATTGATGCCGGCGGATTTGACGAGATCGAGATCGACGACGTTGCCGAGATCGGCGACGTAGGGCGTGATGAAGTCGTAGGCGTGGACGGTCGCGGACTTTTTCGCCCTGGCATAGTCCATGCGCGCGACGCCCTTGAGCCCGTCGGCGAGATAGGCGTTGGCGCGCTTCTCGACGACGGAGGTCGCATCGGTGTCGGCCGGGCCGCCATGCGGCGGATTGTATTTGTAGCCGCCGTCTTCCGGCGGATTGTGCGAGGGCGTGACGATGACGCCGTCCGCGAGGCCCGACGTGCGGCCCTTGTTGTAGGTGAGGATCGCGTGCGAGATGACAGGCGTCGGCGTGTAGCCGCCATCCTTGTCGACCATGACGTCGACGCCGTTCGCCGCGAACACCTCGACGGCGCTGACCAGCGCCGGCTCGGCCAGCGCGTGGGTGTCGATGCCGATGAAGAGCGGGCCGGTCAGCCCCTTCTCCTTTCTGTAGTCACAAATTGCCTGCGTGGTCGCGAGGATATGGCCCTCGTTGAAGGTGTTCCTGAACGAGGTGCCGCGATGGCCGGAGGTGCCGAACGCCACCCGTTGCGCCGGATCAGCCACGTCCGGCTTGCCGGCGAAATAGGCCGTCACCAGCCGCGGAATATTGGCGAGCGCGCTCGGCGCAACCGGCTTACCCGCCGCGGGATCAACTTCTGCCACTGCAACTCCCCTGTACCCTTCGAACGACGCACTAGAACACCATACCATCGGCCAGCCCGTCGCCAAACCGGCCCGATGCCGCGCTCCGGTCAACGATCAACCGACAACGCCAATCCGCACAGGATGATCCATGGCGATTACGCATGGCGCGCCCTCGTACTTTGGTCCCGGATATCGGTTGATGCAGGACAAAGACGCCGCCGCGCCGCGTAGGGCACGCTGCTTTCCGATTGATGAACGAAGGCGGGGGATTTGCGGGATTAGCCGCCTGATCCCTTGGCTGATTCCTTGGCTGATTCCGTGGGGGAGTAGACTAAGATGACCGGTCGTCTGATCTTCGTGCTCATGCTGGCCCTGACCACATCGTCTTTGGCCACGTCGTCCGCCTCCGCCGCGGAGGGCGATCCGGCGAGGGGCAAGGCCGTCTTCCAGCGAACCTGTGAGAACTGCCACGCGGCGGTGATCGGGGTGAACAAGGTCGGCCCAAGTCTCTGGAATGTCATCGACCGCAAGCCCGCAATCGTCCCGGACTTCGCCTATTCTGATGCAATGAAGGCCAACAAGCAGGCCTGGACGCCAACAACGCTGGACGCCTATCTCGCCGATCCCCGCGGCGACGTCCACGGCGTCAAGATGTTCTTCAAGGGTCTGCCGAACCCCGCAGACCGGGCCAATGTCATCGCCTATCTTCAGACGTTGAGATGAACGATCGGGGCGGACGCTAGATCGATCCGGGACAACGCCCGTTCGCCGGGTCATGCGGTTCTGTTATGATCCGCGCGGCCACGGAGAATCATCCACGCATGGACCTCGCGCGCTGGCATCTGCCCGTGCTTATCTTGCTCGCCATTGCGGGGGCTGCGGCTCGCGCGAACGCCGCCGAGTTCTACACCGAGGATCTGCGCATCCCGATGACGGAGGCCGGGCCGCAGGGGCTGGAAGCTTTTCTGGTGCGCCCGGCGGGGACGAAGCGCTATCCGCTCGCGCTGCTCAGCCACGGCTCGCCGCGCAATTTCGACGACCGCGCGACCATGTCCGCGCACAAATATTACGGCATCGCGCTGGAATACGCCCGGCGCGGCTTTGCTGCGCTGATCGTGATGCGGCGCGGCTACGGCACCTCGCCCGGTGGACGCGTCGACAGCGTCGGCGGCTGCGCCAACGCGGCCTACCTGCCCGCGGCGGCGGTTGCGGTCGCGGATTTGCGCGCGGCGATCGATGCGATGGCACGTCGGGCCGACGTCACGACATCGGGCATGATCGCGGCCGGCCATTCCGCCGGCGGGCTCGCCACCGTCGCGCTGACTGCGCAGGCACCGGCCGGTCTCGTCGCCGCGATCAGCTTTGCCGGCGGCCGCGGCTCGCGCGACGACGACGACGTCTGCAACGAGGGTGGGCTGATGCAGGCCTTCGCCAGCTTCGGCAAGACGTCCCGCGTGCCGATGCTGTGGGTTTACGCGACCAACGACCTGTTCTTCGGGCCCGATCTCGCCCGCCGGCTCTATGACGGGTTTCGCGGCGGCGGCGGCAACGTGAAATTCGTCGCGGCGGCGCCTTACGGCGACGATGGCCATTATCTCTATTCCGTGGCGGGTCGTCCGCAATGGACGCCGTATGTGGACGCCTTCCTGCGCGAGCGCGGGCTCGGCCACGACGTCCTCAGTCCGCCCGATCCGCTGCCGCCGCCGAGCCAGCTCAACGAGGCCGCGCGCGCCGAGTTCGCGCGCTATCTCGCCAGCACCGTGCCGCACAAAGCTTTTGCGGTGTCGCCCAACGGCGGTTACGGCTGGCGTTCGGGGCGCGCGACGGCCGACGATGCCCAGCGCGATTCGCTCAGCGCCTGCATGAAATGGTCGCCCACCTGCGCGCTCTACGCGGTCGATGACCGGCTGGTCGGGGCCGCGCAAAGGACAATAACGGACCAGAGCGCCCGCGCGCGGTAGGCGCGAGGGCGATCAGGTCTTTCGACGGATGAGGCTAGAGCCGTTCGCTGAGCGCGAGCTTGTAGCCGACGCCGGTGACGGTCGCGATCACGGGCGTGCCGCTGCCGACGAGCTTGCGGCGCAGCCGCGCCACCAGCGCATCGACCGTGCGGATGTCGACCTCGGCCTGGCGGTTGCTGACGACCTCGATCAGATAGTCGCGGCTGAGCGGCCTGCCGTCGGCGCCGACAAGCGCCGCCAGCAGGTCGAACTCGGCCCGCGTCAGCGACACCGGCTTGCCGTCGTTGCCGAGCAGCTCGCGCCGCGTCAGATCGATGATCCAGTCGCCGAAGGCGATCGAATTGTGGTTGCGCGCCGCCTTGCGGTCGATCGAGCGCCGCCGCAGCACGCTGCGGGCGCGCGCAAGCAGGTCGCGCAGATTGATCGGCTTGGTGACGTAGTGGTCGCCCGCGATCTCGAGGCCGAGGATGCGATCGACGTCGGTGTCGCGGCGGGTCACGAAGATGATGCCCGCGTTGCTGGTCGCCTGGATTTCCTTGGCGAGCTCGAAGCCGTCGCCGTCGGGCAACTGCACGTCGAGGAAGATGAGGTCGGCGCGCCCACGCAGCGCCTGGCGGCATTCCGCGCAGGAGCCGGCGCCGACCACGTCGAAATTGTTCTCGCCGAAGTAACCGACCAGCATCGTCCGCGTCACCGGATCGTCTTCGACGACGATCAGCCGCTCGCGGCCTGCGGGACGCACGTCCTGACGTGCGGGATCAGCCACGATGGTGGATGTCCTGTGTGCTTGCGGGCCGGCCTGAAAATTCAAGTCGTCGCGCAACGCGCTGTCCTGTGAACGAACATTCACAACTGGTTCGAGCCCCCGAAATTGCCTGCTGGAATACTAGGCGTGTTGTGTTGCCTAAACAATATTGGTCACAGTCTCGACGTATAAAGTATGAATTGGCCCACAATTCTCATCCCGCGCATCATCGCGCAGGCACGGCTCGCGCGAGCGCCGGGAGCCGGCCCAAGACGGCCGACCGCGCACATCGGGACCCGGATTCAACCACCGGCTTATGCAAAGAAGCCCGTCACTTCGGAGAAACGGCAGCGCCTCCGACGCCCGATGCGGCTTGCCCCGCCGCGGACTTCAAATCTAATGTGAGTCCCCGGGGGATCTGGACGCTGGAGTAGGCGCCATGGAAGTCATACTGCTCGGCACCGGCGGCCCGCGCCCGGACCCGCGCCGCATGGCGACGACCACGCTGATCAGGCTCGGCGAAGAGAACATCCTGTTCGATGCGGGCCGCGGCGTCATGGTGCAGCTCAGCAAGGCCGGCGTGCCGCTTGGCGCCATCAACACGGTCTTTCTCACCCATCACCATTTCGACCATATCGGCGACCTCTACGATGTGATGCTGAATTCATGGATGCACGGGCGCAAGGACGCGCTGCGCATCTATGGGCCGCCGGATACCGAACGGCTGGTCAACACGCTGGTCACACAGGTCTACGACAAGGACATCACCTGGCGGGATCGGGGCGAGCCGACCTTCGGCGGCTGGAAGCCGGTCATCGCAACCGACATCATTCCGGGCCCGGTTCTCGACACCGGGCGCTGGAAGATCAGCGCCGAGCTCGTCTCGCATGGCGATGGCCTCGACATGCCGCCGGCCTTCCTCGCGCGCTGGATGTGTCTCGGCTACCGCTTCGAGGCGGAGGGCAAGGTCATCGCGATATCCGGCGACACGGTCCCCTGCCCCGGCCTGGAGCGACTGGCTGAGGGAGCCGACCTGCTGGTGCAGTGCTGCTTTCTCGCGACGCCGGAGATCAACAACGAGCACCTCCGCCGGCTTGCGAAATTCACGATCGCCTGCGGCGACACGGTCGGCAAGGTCGCGGCCAAGGCCGGCGTGAAGAAGCTCGCGCTGACCCATCACCGGCCGCGCACCGACGATTCCATGCTGAACGCGCTGCTCGCGGATGTCCGGCAGGACTATTCGGGTCCCGTCGTGCTCGGCGAGGACCTCACGCGGATCGAGGTCTGAAGGCCACCGATCTCAGGACGATGCGACCTCGATCCGGAACGACAAGCGCTCTTCGGCGCCGGCTGCGATATGCATCAGGCCGGGCTTGTCACTGAACGCGCCGTCGAAGCCGGCCGGGCTGGCATAGCCGCGCCATGGCTCGATGCAGAGGAACGGCGCGCCTGACGGTTTCGACCAGACGCCAAGCTCGCGAAAGCCGCGCCAGGACATCTTTAGCCAGGGCCCGCTGGATGCACTCGGCCCGGCCGCATAAAGCACCGAATTGCTGTCGATGCGATCGAAGATGATGGCGTCATCGACGAACAGGGATTCGGACAAGGGGAGCACGGTGCCGCTGACGGGACTTGGCTCCGTTGCCGCGCGCAGCAAGCCGCCGTCGAGACGGCGGACGGGCGACGACTCGGCGTTCGCGAAGGTCAGCGCATAGTCTTCCTTGGACACGCCGGGCTCAAGCGGCCAGTTGAATGCGGGATGGCCACCGAGCGAAGCCGGCAATGTTTCCTTGCCGGTGTTGGCGATCGTGAGCGAGAGATCGAGACCGGCGTCGTCGATCGCATAGGTGGCCGTCAGGCGGAACGCGAACGGGTAAAGCGCGCGCGTCGTCTCGCTGTCTTCGAGCACGAGCACACAGCGGCTCTCGCCGCGCTCCGCCCACGTGAAGCGGCTGTCGCGCGCAAAGCCGTGCTGGGTCATCCGGTATGTCTTGCCCCGGTGCCGCAGCTCGTCGTTGGCGAGACGCCCGACGATGGGAAACAACAGCGGCGCGTGGCGCGGCCAGGCCGGTGCGGCCTGCCAGACGAATTCGAGGCCGGCATCGCTCTTCAGCGAGCACATTTCGGCGCCGTGCGCCTTGATGGTCGCGGTCAGCCCGCCGCTGCGGATCGAGTGCGTGTCGTCGGTCATGACAATCTCCATAGCGGCAGCGAGGCCGACGGGCCGGGCGCGACCGCCTCGTGTGACCGATCATATCGCATCGAAGACGATTTCGCCCGCCTCGGGACGAGGCGGGCGAAAGGTCGCGAAGCTCAGTGCCCCGCGGCTCGTGTACTAGGCCTGAGACGACGGACGGCCGACGCTCTCGTAGGTGAAGCCGGCGGCGTGCATGTCTTCGGGGCTGTAGATGTTGCGGAGGTCGACGACGACGGGCTGCGCCATGACACTCTTCAGCCGGTCGAGATCGAGGCCGCGGAACTGCACCCATTCAGTGACGACAACCAGCGCATCGGCGCCTTGCGCACAGGAATAGGCGTCCTCGCAATAGGTGATGCTGGGCAGCTCACTCTTCGCCTGCTCCATGCCGACGGGATCGAAGGCCTTCACCTTGGCGCCCATGTCGATCAGGCCGGTCACCAGCGGGATCGACGGCGCATCGCGCATGTCGTCGGTGTCGGGCTTGAAGGTGAGGCCGAGCACGGCGATGGTCTTGCCGCGCAGCGAGCCGCCGAGCGCCTGGCTGACCTTGCGCGCCATCGCGCGCTTGCGGTTCTCGTTGACGGCCAGCACGGATTCGACGATGCGCAAGGACACGTCGTAGTCCTGCGCGATCTTGATCAGCGCCTTGGTGTCCTTCGGGAAGCACGAGCCGCCGAAGCCGGGACCTGCATGCAGGAACTTGGTGCCGATGCGGTTGTCCAGGCCAATGCCGCGCGCGACCTCCTGCACGTTGGCCCCGACCTTTTCGGAAAGGTCCGCGATCTCGTTGATGAAGGTGATCTTGGTCGCGAGGAACGCGTTGGCAGCGTATTTGATCATCTCGGCGGTGCGGCGCGCCGTGAACATCAGCGGCGCCTGGTTCAGCGACAGCGGGCGATAGATGTCGCCCATCACCTTGCGGGCGCGCTCGTCGGAGGTGCCGACCACGACGCGGTCCGGGAACTTGAAGTCGCGGATCGCCGCGCCCTCGCGCAGGAATTCGGGGTTGGAGGCGACGACGACGTCGGCGTTGGGATTGGTTTCGCGGATGATGCGCTCGACCTCGTCGCCGGTGCCGACCGGCACGGTCGACTTGGTCACGACGACGGTGAAGCCCGACAGCGACTGCGCGATCTCTTTCGCGGCGGCGTAGACGTAGGACAGATCGGCGTGGCCGTCACCGCGGCGCGACGGCGTGCCGACCGCGATGAAGACGGCATCGGCGTCCGCGACCGGCTTCGACAGGTCGGTGGTGAAGTCGAGCCGCTTGGCCTTGACGTTGGTCGCGACCAGCTCGTCGAGCCCGGGCTCGTAGATCGGGATCTCGCCGCGATGGAGCGCCGCGATCTTCTTCTCGTCCTTGTCGACGCAGGTGACGTCGTGACCGAAATCCGCAAAGCAGGCCCCGGACACCAGTCCCACATAGCCCGTTCCGATCATCGCGATTCGCATGAAAGACTCTTTCCGTTGAAGACGGATGCTCCACTGAACACCCTAGACCAATTCTCTATCCGACCGCACGCCCAACATTAGGGCAGCCTGCATCACCTGCCGAACAAACCTTCACCGCCTTGCGCGGGGGCAACGGCGGACATTTCCCAAAACGCGCCGCATATGCAGTCGACATATGCGACCGGTGCGCTGCACTTAACCATCGGTCCGGATGCGGAACACGGTGTTGGCGCGGTCGCGAGGTTACACGCCGTGGTACTTTCGATACCACTCGACGAAGCGGCCGAGACCCTCCGCAAGCGGCGTCGAAGGCGCGAAACCGACGTCGCGCTGGAGCGCGGAAATGTCGGCGCGCGTCTCCAGGACGTCGCCGGCCTGCATCGGCAGCAGCTTGCGGATCGCCGGCTTGCCGATGATCTTCTCCAGCGTCTCGACGAACTCGATCAGATTGACCGACCGGTTGTTGCCGATGTTGTAGACGCGATACGGCGCATAGCTCGTCGAGTTTTCCGGCGCTTCCGCGTTCCACGCGGGATTCGGCGTCGCGGGCCGGTCGAGGGTGCGGATGACGCCCTCGACGATGTCGTCGACATAGGTGAAGTCGCGCCACATGTCGCCATTATTGAAAATCTTGATCGGCTCATTGGCGAAGATCGCGCGCGTGAACAGCCAGGCGGCCATGTCGGGCCGGCCCCACGGACCGTAGACGGTGAAGAAGCGCAGACCGGTCACCGGCAGCTTGTGAACATGGGCGTAGGTGTGCGCCATCAATTCGTTGGCCTTCTTGCTCGCGGCGTAAAGGCTGACCGGATGGTTCACCGAATGCTCGGTCGAATACGGCAAGGTGCGGTTGGCGCCGTAGACGGAGCTCGACGAGGCGTAGACGAGATGCGCCACACCATGGCGCCGGCCGGCTTCGAGCACGGTGACGAAGCCGTCGCAATTGGCGCGGATGCTGGTGATGGGATCGTCGATCGACGCACGCACGCCTGGCTGCGCCGCCAGATGCACGACCCGATCGGGCGAGACCTCGTCGAAAACGCGCGTCACCGCGGCGAAGTCCGCAAGATCGATCTCGTGGAAGCTGAACCCGGGACGGTGCTCGAGCGTTGCAAGGCGTGCACGTTTCAGCGCGGGATCATAATACGGAGTGAGCGCATCGATGCCAACGACCTGCTCGCCACGCGCCAACAGCCGTTCACAAACGTGCATTCCGATAAAGCCGGCAGCACCGGTAACGATCACTGGCCGCAAATTTGTCACCTCGTTGATTCCGCGAATGCAATGCCAGACCAGGACATGAGAGGCAAGGTTCGGACGATCACGACAATCGTCAAATCAGGCGCTCATGTAAGCGCATCGAAATGTGTAGGAAACATGATGGCGCCATGCATCCTCGCATGCTATCCGCCTGCGAGGATGCTCGGACGATAGCTCCACATGTGTTACACCGCATAGATCGTATATTCGGCGCGAATGCTCAGTCTTGAGGCAACGTTCGCGCAGGATACCCACCGTAAGACACCCACGAAAAACAAGACACTCACGAAGAAAAAGATCGGCTTTGAAACTCTCCATCAATGGCAGGTTCCTGTCACAGTCGCTAACCGGCGTGCAGCGCTATGCCGCCGAAATCGTCAAGGCGATGGACCGTTTGCTGGCGAGCGGAGAGGCTCCGCGACAACTCCTGGACGCAGAGTGGCAAGTGCTGTCGCCGCCGAACGCGCAGCCGCTCCCCGGTCTTCGCCGTATCAACGTCAGGCAGGTCGGATCGTTGCAGGGGCACGCGTGGGACCAGATCGATCTGGCACGCGCGGCCGCCGGCACGCGCCTCATCAGCCTCGCCAATTCCGGCCCCGTGCTTCATCGCGACCACCTGGTCGTGATTCACGATGCGCAGGTTTTCAAACGTCCGGACTTCTTCAGCTGGCGCTACCTCGCCCTGCATCGGACGCTCGGCCATTTGCTGGCACGCACAGCAACGATCGCAACAGTTTCCACGTTTTCGCGCAACGAACTTGCCGAGGCGCTGTCGCTTGATCCTGCGTCGATCCCCGTCATCCCCAACAGCGCAGAGCACTTCGCCACCGTCGTGCCCGATTTCTCGATCATCGAAAAGCTGCATCTTGCGCCCTACGGGTTCTTCCTCTTCGTCGGCTCGATGACGAAGAACAAGAATGTCGACACCGCCATTCGCGCCGCCGAGCGGCTTGGCCGCGCGGATTTTCCGCTGGTCGTGGTCGGAGGCGACAACAGCAAGGTCTTTGGCGGCAACGCCATGGAATCGAGAACCGGCGTCGTCGTCGCCGGGCGCCTCAAGGACGAGGAGATCGCGGCGCTGTTCGCTCGAGCTGCCGCGTTCGTTTTTCCCAGCCTCTACGAGGGCTTCGGCATACCTCCCCTGGAGGCGATGTACTTCGCCTGCCCGGTGATCGCGAGTTCGGCCGCAGCCGTGCGCGAAACTTGCGACGACGCGGCCGTTTATTTCGACCCCCTCAACGCGGGCGAGCTTTCGGCACGAATGCACGAAAGAATTGCACTCGGCCGGATCTCGCCGGCGGAACAGGAGAAGCAGCAGAGGCGACTGGCGACATATTCCTGGGCCAAGTCCGCCGCAGCGATGCTCGAATTCCTCGCCAAACCCGCTCCCCACGCCGCATCCAGCCGTCAGACACAATGACGCGGCCCAAATATTGCTGCTTCGAGACGTTAGACGCGCGCCTGCAATATCCGGCGCCTGCAAGCCAAGAAAGGAATGACCGTTGTCCAGCGGCCTGAAAGTCCTGCATGTCGCCGAAACGGTCAGAGGCGGCATCGCGACCTACCTCAACGAGCTGCATCCGCATCAATGCGCGAGCTTCGGGCGCGGCAACGTCAACTATGTCGTCCCGTCCGATCATCGCAGCGATCTGGTGAACATCGAGGATGATGCCATCACCACGTTTCCGCGCGACGGCCGCAACGCGGTCGGCCTGTTTCGCATGCTGTCTGCGACCATGCGTGCGGTCCGGGAGTTTCGGCCCGACGTCATCCATCTTCACTCGTCCTTCGCCGGGCTCGTGGTGCGCCCGGTGCTCTGGCTGACCTATCGGCGTTCACGCATCGTCTATTGCCCGCACGGATGGGCATTCGGCCGCGAGACCGGCCGCCTCAGCCGCGAAGTCACGAAGTTCACCGAGCTCGTGCTGTCGAAATTCACCCACCGCATCGTGTGCATCTCGGAAAGCGAGCGGACCGATGCGATGCAGGTCGGGATCGCGGCGAACCGCCTCGTTCTTGTGCACAACGGGATTTCCAAGCAGCGGCCCGTGCTCGACACGCGCGCAGCGCCGTGGCGATCGGAGAAGATCAAGGTCCTCTTCATCGGACGCCTCGACCGCCAGAAGGGGTATGATCTCCTCATCGAGGCGGCCCGCGCGCTCGGAAACACGCTGGATGTGCGCCTGATCGGCGCGTCGGTCGTCAGCAAATTCCACCGAAGCGATCTGCCGGCCAACGTTTCCTTCCTGGGCTGGATGAACCGCAACCAGATCGAGGCCGAGCTCGACCAGGCCGACATGGTCGCAATTCCGTCACGCTGGGAGGCGTTTGGCCTGGTGGCGATCGAGGCCATGCGGGCGGCCAAGCCGATCATCGCCTTCCGCATCGGCGCCCTGCCGGAAATCGTCGAAGACAATGCGACGGGCGTGCTGTGCGACGAGGTCTCGGCGGAAAAGCTGGTTGAAGGTTTTCAGCGCGCAAGCCGGCTGGACCTGCCTGCGGTCGGCCGGGCCGGATATGAGCGCTTCAGCCGCCTCTACGACATCGAGCAGACGCACCGCACCCTGAGCCAGGTCTATGCCGACGTCCTGCACGTGCGGACAAGCGAATCCGGGCAGCAGGCGAAGCTGCAATCCGACTTCCCGAACAATCTGCGGTCGTAGCGGCCGTGCGATCAAGCCATCCGGCGGGCATCGCCCTGCGCGAACTCGCCGTCACTCACACGGTTGTCGGAGAACGACCACGCAATTGCGGAGGCGACCATCATCGCGCAGGTGAGAAAGCCGGCTGCGAACAGCAGTGATCCGGTGTGCAACATTGTCTTCGCCTTCCCTTTTGGTTTGGCCGACAAGTAGGCGGATCAGGATTAGGAAGACCTTACGGACGCCAGCGCGCGGCCAGCTTCCGAATCTAAGCGTTAACGGAGGTGGAATCCCGCCGCAGAAATATCGGTGCGATCACCCGGCGAGGGCGTCCGCTCAGGCTCCATGCCCGCCGCAGGACGACGAAAACACAACGCAGGGTCACTCAAAATCGGATCCAAGACTTGAAGTTTAGGCGATCTCATCTCGCGACGATGCAATTCCATCTGCGCGCCGCAGCTCACTAGTTCAGTCGCGGCCTCAATCGTGACATCGATCGGACACGTGTATGTCTAGTTTGCGAACTGCTTATAAAAGAGTACGTCGCGCACAAATTTTGCACAGCGATTCTGACGTGTATCTCGGTTCACAAGTTGCAATAAGGTCACAGCCATAAGTGCTTTACCATAAAGTCGAAGAGGCAGCAGTGACTCACCCGCACGATGGTTGGTACGGTGATTCCGATTTTAAATGAGTACGAGGGAATGGTGGTGGCTAAGACCGAACGTTTTTCTTTTGATTTCGGGATTAGTCGAATCCTGGCGCTGGCTGCTGTCGGCATCTCGCTGGCGGGTTGCGCGGGCTTCATCCCTCTGGACTCTCCGGATGCCGTTGCCACGCAGACCAACGCTGCGCTGGTCACCGAGCCGACCGCACCGCTCGCCTATGCCCTGATGCCGGTCAATCCGGCGATCGTTCAGGCGACCAACGCCTTCACCGATTCCTCCGGGATGGTGTTCTCGCGTCTTCCCGGCGGCAATTATCGCGACGTCACGATCGGCATCGGCGACATCGTCACCGTAACCGTGTACGAAGCGCAGGCGGGCGGCCTATTCATTCCGCGCGAAGCGGGCGTCCGGCCGGGTAACTTCGTCGACATTCCGCGTCAGCAGGTCGACCAGTCCGGCAACATCAACATTCCCTACGCCGGATCGATCAAGGTCGCCGGGCTGACGCCGCGCGCCGTGTCGAACATCATCCGCGAGCGCCTCAAGGACCGCGCCATCGATCCGCAGGCGGTCGTGAGCGTGGCCGAGCAGCGCGGCAACCAGATCAGCGTGCTCGGCGAGGTCAACTCGCCGCTCCGCTTTCCGGTCGACCCCGGCGGCATTCGCCTGATGGGCGCGATCGCGCGCGCCGGCGGCCCGAAATACCCTTCCTACGAGAGTACGATCACGATCAAGCGCGAGGGCCGCACCTACAATGAGTCGATGTCGACCGTGGTGCACCATCCCGGCGAGGACGTCCTGCTCGCGCCGGGCGACGTCGTCTTCCTGACCCGCATTCCGCGCGTCTACATGGTGTTCGGTTCGACGCCGTCGCCGGGATCGATCGGCGGCACCAACAATCGCCGCTTCTCGTTCGAGAACGACAACATGTCGCTGGCTGAAGCCATCGCGAAGGCGGGCGGCCTCGACGGCAACCGTGCGGATTCCAAGTCCATCTACGTCTACCGTTTCGAGCCGAAGCCGCTCCTGGAGCGTATCGGGGTCGAAGTATCCCAGTTCCCGACCAAGACGATCCCCGCCGTCTACAAGTTCGACATGAGCAAGCCCGACGGCTGGTTCCAGGCGGATACGTTCAGGATGCGCGATCATGACGTGATTTCGGTGGCGGAATCGCCGTCGACCGAATTCGTCAAGCTGATGAACCCGCTGAACGCGGCGACCACGAATGCGGACAACATCAGCACGGTGATCGTGAACTCCAAATAGCCCAACTCGGCGCGCTCCGTGGGGGCGCGCGGACAAGGTCGCCTCACCCAATTCGGGCCACAGAAGAGGATTAGCCTTGTCGAGTTGACGCGAGCAGGAGTGGATACGAGCGTGACGGAGCCAAAGAGGAAACGAGCCTTGCGTCGTTTCCGGATGCTGATGTGCGGTCTCTGCGCCGCGACCGGCCTCTCATATCCTGCGAACGCGCAGACCGCGCAGCCGCTCGACCAACGTTTCCTGCTGGGCGTCGGTACGCACCAGGGCCTGGGCGGCGTCACCAGCGCTCGCGGTTACGTACCTGCGACGGCCATCAAGCAAATGAAGGAGCTCGGGGTCACCGCGTTCCGGGACGATTTCCCTTGGTCGGATTTCGAGTTGCCCGGCAAGCGGCTCGGCTTCAACGCCCTGAACGGCCGCCTCGAGACCCAGATCAGGTCCGGTGTCGGAATTCCTCTGCTCATTCTCGGAGCCGGCCATCACCTCGTCCCGAACTCCGATCCGCCGACGACCGACGAAGCGCGCCAGAGATTCGTCACCTATGCAGCGGCGGCCGCGCAAGCGGTCGCAGCGCGGCAGCCCATCTTCGAATTGTGGAACGAGTACAATCTCCGAGCGCGCGCAGAGCCGCAATTCACGGTCGAAAATTACGTGACGCTTGCCCGTTTGGTGCAGCCGGCGGTCAAGCAGGCGGCGCCTTCTGCGCCCTTCGTGGTGGGCGCACTCGGCGACGATCCGGGCTGGAAATGGACCGACGCCCTGCTGAAGACCGACCTGCCTCGCATCGCCGACGGCATGTCCATCCACATCTACAACCATTGCCTGCCGCCGGCCGGGCGCACCGCGGCTGAAGCGATCGAGCGATTGGAAAACTTTCATCAACGCGTCGCACAGGCGACCGGCAATCCCAACTATCCGATCTACCTGACTGAAACGGGCTGGCCGACCCCGACCGCGAAATGCGGCGTGAACGAGCAGCTCTCGGCCGACAACATGGCGCAGATCATCCTCTGGTCATCGACCGCGGGTCCCTGGCTCAAGGGAATATGGCTCTACGAGCTCAAGGACAGCGGGACGAAGCCCGGCGAACTCGAGGACAATTTCGGCATCTATCATTTCGACAATTCGCCGAAGCCCGCGGTGTGTTCCATTCGCGAAAGCTGGGCCTTCATCCGTACGAGCCTGAAGGCGGCGCGCACCACGCCGATGCCGGGCGTCGTGCAGATCCGCAGTGACAGCGGATCCGAGACGAAAGTGGCGCTTTGGTCGGAGAATCCGTCGAAGCGCTTCGAAGTTCGATTAAAAAATGCGGAACCGAATGCCGAGATCAGCTATGTATGTCAGCAAGCACCGGGCTCTGCCGCCGGCGCCTGGACGGCGTTATCGACGACGCCCCTGCTTGTCAGTGTCAAGGGCACGACCGTGCCGGATTTCGAGATTCGGCCATCGAACTGACGCTGCGGCGGACTGCGCAATCCGGGGCTATCCTTGAAGATACTGATCGTTAACACGCTCTATCCGCCCGAAATCATCGGCGGCGCCGAAGTGTCTGTGTCGCTGCTCGCGGAGGCGCTGGTTCAGCGCGGCCACCAGGTTGCCGTGGTCTGCCTTCAGAACAAGCAGGATCGCACCGTCAACGAGCTCAGGGGCGTGCGCATCTACCGGGTGCCGCTGGACAACGACTACTGGCCGTTCGGCAACGACAGGAAGCCCTCCTCGGTCCAGCGCCTGAAGTGGCATCTCCAGGACACGTGGAATCGCAAGTCCGCGGCGCGTTTCGCCGAAATTCTCGATCTCGAAAAGCCCGAGGTCGTCCACACCAACAACCTCACCGGATTTTCGGTCTCGTTGTGGGCGGAAGCCAGGCGGCGCAACATCCGGATCGTGCACACCTTGCGCGACTATTCCCTGCTCTGCAAACGCTCGACGTTGTTTCGCGGAGACGCGACATGTGCGCAGCGCTGCACCCTCTGCGCGGCCATGACGTCTCCCTATCTGCTGGCCTCGCGCATGGTCGATGCGGTGGTCTCGAACAGCCAGTTCGTGCTCGACCAGCATACCAGGCTGAAATACTTCCCGGGCACCGATGGCCGGGTCATCTTCAACATCGCCGATCCAAGCTCCGTAGTACCCTCACCTCCCTCGAGCTCGGATGACCTGATATTCGGGTTCATCGGCCGGCTCGAGGCGGAAAAAGGTATCGAAGTGGTACTAAAAGCTGCCGCGCAGCTCCCCGACCAGGGATGGCAACTGAAAATTGCCGGAAAGGGGCTTGAGGATTACGTCCGGGGGCTCAAAAGCCGCAGCGGGAGGAACGTCGAATGGCTTGGCTTTGCAAAGGCGGCCGAATTCTATGCCAGCATCGACGTGTGCCTGGTGAGTTCGGTCTGGCCGGAGCCGCTGCCCCGGACGTTGATCGAAAGCATCAACGCCGGCCGGGCAACTATTTGCTCCACAGCAGGAGGGATTCCCGAGATCGCGGGGTTTTCCAACATGGTTGGGTCCTACGAGCCCAACGATCATAAGCGACTGGGAGAACTGATGCTGAAGGCCGTCAACGAGAGATCACGCTGGAAGCTCGCCCGGCCTCCGCAGCCCGGATTTGCCGAGAGGTTCTCTGCCGATTCAGTGACAGGTCAATATTTGGACGTCTATTTGAATAACAGTCGAACGAGCCGGCAATAGGCCGAAACGGAGATTTCACGAAGCCATTTGGCAGGATAGCTGGACAGACCTTTTCGATGAAGATCCTTATCACGTCATCCCTTTATCCGACGCCGTTGGCTCCGAAGGTGGTCGGTGGCGCGGAAACTTTCGTCCGTCGCCTCGCCGAGACGTTGGTCGGCCAGAACGACAGCGTGGAAGTGATACGTGCTGCCTCCACACCGAACCAGCAGATGGAGACCTGCAACGGCATCGACGTGCACTCGGCGGCCGTGCACAACATCTACTTTCCCTTCGCCAAGCAGCACAGCGCGCCCGTGCGCGGCATCTGGCACGCGATCGAGGACTGGCAGCAGATGTCGGAGCTCGTCGCCGCCAGGATCAAGGCATTCAAACCGGACATCCTGCATTCCAACAATCTCTCCGGCCTGACGACGGCGGTGTGGCGAACCGCGGCGGAACTGGGCATTCCGGTCCTGCACACGCTTCACGACTACTATCTCACCTGCCCCCGCTGCTCGCGCTTCTCGGACGGACACGCCTGCAAGGCAAGCTGCATGAGCTGCCAGATCCTGACCTTTCGCCGCCGCGGGGCGACGCGACATCTGGACGCCGTCGTCGGCGTCAGCCAGCGCATTCTCGACATCCATACCGGGCTCGGTCTCTTCACGCAGACACCGCTGAAGATCGTCATTCGAAACGCCTCGACGGCCGACGTCGGCAGCGAAGAGACGGCGATGCTCGACGGCACCGTCACATTCGGATTCATCGGGCGACTGACCGAAGAAAAAGGCATCTACAATCTGGTTCGCGCCATCGCGACGATCCCGCCTGAGCGGATCCGGCTCGTCATCGCGGGTCATGCCTCCGAGAGCCAGCGCAAGCAGATCAAGGGGCTCGCCCCCAATGCGCGGATCGAGTTTCTCGGCTTCGTGCAGCCGAAGGAGTTTTACGAACAGGTGAACGTCGTGGTCGTCCCCTCGGTCTGGGAAGATCCAAGCCCGCTCGTCGTCGCCGATGCCCAGGCCGCCTGCAAGCCCCTGCTCGGCACGCCGTTCGGCGGCATCCAGGAGGCGATCAAGCCGGGCCTGACCGGCTGGCTGACGTCTCCCGATCCGGACTCGATCGCCAAGAGCATTTCGGCGATCGTCGAGGCTCCCCAGCAGATCGTGGAGATGAGCGGACGATTGAAATCCGGCATCAACAAATGGGCCTTTGACGACGTGGTCACCGGCTATCGCAACGTCTACGACCAGCTCATGCGCGGCCGCGGCATGCCTCGCGCGTAATGGGGGCGGACGCAGATGCCACCGACGGCCTTCAATCATCCCGCCATGTTTTCCTTCACGCGTAGCCAGAAATGATCAGCCTGCTCGCATTCGGCAGCTACATCTACCAGAGTGCATCCGCGATCATTCTGATCTTCGCCGTCAGCCATATCCTCTCGCCAGCCCAATACACCTCGTTTTCGCTGGCACTGGCGGCGAGCCAGTTGTTCTGCGTCTTCGTGTTCGAATGGCTGCAACTGGCCGGCGTTCGCTTCCTCGCCGCCGCTTCCGGAGAAGAGGCGGCGCGTCTGCGATTCTCGCTGTTCAGCGCGGGACTGCTCAGCGCGCTGGTTCTGCTGCTCGTCGGCAGCGTGGCGGGGCTGGTGGGCACGCTCGAGACAAGCGTCGTCGCCCTCGCGCTGGCGATGGCCGTGCTACAGGGCGCCACCGACCTGTACTTCATGATCGTGCGCGTGTCCGATCGGCTGGCGACCGCATCCGTCCTCCTGATCCTGCGCGCCAGCGTGCTCCTGGCCGGCGCCGTCACGGCGGCGCTGCTCTACGGCACCGCGGCGGCGACGCTGTGCGGCATCGCCGCGGGCTACGGCGCGGCGCTTCTGGTGAGCCTGATCGTGCATCGCACCTCGCTGCATCGGGCGTCGCGACACGCCCTGCTGACGGATTGGCGCAATTTCTGCCGATACGGCATCATGGCCGCGGCCGCCTCCGTCATCCATCTCTCCGTCCCCGTCACCTTGCGCCTGATCGTGATCGCCACGCTCGGACGGACATCGACGGGTGCCGCCGGTTTTTCGATGGCGATCGACCTCCTGCAGCGGCCGTTCTCCGTTCTGGTGACCGCCATTCACACCGTCAGCTACCCCAATGTCGTCGTGCAGTTCGAGCGCGACGTCGACGGCGAGGCGCGCAGAGCAACCGCCCGCATGCTCGATTTCATCCTCTGCGCGACGATCGTGATGCTGGGGGGGCTGATCGGCCTTCTGCCCGATGCGGCGCATCTGTTCGTCCCGGCCGATCTGCTGGTCGATTTTCTCAACGCAGCGCCGGTCGCGGCGGTCTTCTACTTCCTCCACATTCACCTTCAGGCCACGCTCGCAGTGGTGCCGCATCTGACCAAATCGGCCACCAGGCTGGTGGTCGTCGCGGCGTGCCAGCTGGTGCTGGTATCGGCGGCCGCTTCGATCGGCGCCTTGCTGCACATATCGGTCGCCGGACAAATCGCGAGTGCGGCATTGGCCACCGCACTCATCATCCTCTTCGCCAGCGGCCCGTTGATCCGGTTCCGCGCTGCGCCACGGGCGCTGCTGATCGTGGAGGCAACCGTCGCGGCCGCCGCGATCGCCATGCTCGCGGCAGCTCCGTCAGCCTCTCTGCTCTGGCTCGCGGGAAAGATCGCCTTCGCCGGGCTCGCCGTCGTCCTGGTGACGTGGCGAGGCGATCTGCTGGCCTCGGCACGCAGTTCGAACTAGGCCTGCATCGGATGGGCCAGCGGATTCCCGCTGGCATCGCCCGCCAAACCGTAGATCCTGAGGGTCTGGTCAACCATCGGCCCGACACCGAAATATTGCTGGGCGCGCGCAAGAGCATTGCGCGACAGCGCGGCGCGCAACGCGGGATCGGCCAACTTCTCGAGCGCCCCCACGAGCGCGTCGACGTCTTCGAACGGCACGATGAAGCCGGTCTGGCCGTCGATGATCTGATCCGAAGCGCCCCCTGCCGGGGTCCGCACCGGGACCAGCCCCGTCGCCATGGCCTCGGCGACGCCGAGCGGGAATCCTTCGAACCGGCTCGGCAGCGCGAACACATCGGCGGCCCAGAGGATTTCGCGGACGTCGCCCATGAACCCGAGGAACTTGAACGTGTCCTTGTCCTTCTCGTCGGCGAAGGCAAACGACTTGATTTCCTTCTCGCGCTCGGCGCCGCCGCTGCCGACGAAGTAGCATTTGATGTCGATGGGCGAAGGACTGGCGCTGTCGCGGATCCTGCGCGCCGCCTTGATGAGCAAATCATGGCCCTTCACCCAGGCGAGACGGGCCGCCAGCAGGCACATGAACTCACCCTCGGCAACCCCGAATTTCGCGCGCGCATCGCGGCGCTCGGCATCCGACGGCGGCCGAAAATGCACCGTATCGACGCCGCCATACACCTTGGCGATCCGGTTCTTGCCGAACAAGACGTAGCGCCTGAGATGCCGGAGCGATTCCTCCGACATCAGGATGAGGGTGTGCGGAAAGAAAAGATTGAAGAACAGGATCTGGACCGGGCTGAAAGTCGATTGCGGCGCATTCTGCACCTTCTCGATGTTCCCGAGCACCGAGGGGTGATAGGTCGCGACGCAGCGCGCGCCGGTGAGCAGGGAGAGCAGCCTGCCCCACATCAGCATGCCGAGCCCATGGACGTTGATCACGGTGATGTCGTTCTCCCGGATCAGCTTCCAGAGCTGCATGAAGATCGATAGCGAGGGCAGCTTGCGAAGTCCGGGAACGACGTGCCACTGCTTGACCGCCGCCGCCAGCTTCTGGCGCTTGTATTCGGACTTCTCGTCCGACCGCACGATGCCGGAGACCAGGTGGATCTGCACGCCGCGGGCGTGCAGCCCCGTGGCCAAGGTCTCGCAATAGGATGCAATCCCGTCATTGCAATTCACGACCTCAACCAGAAACATGACATTCGGGGCGCCCGACATGGGATCCTGCATAGGAATGGCCTTCTACTCCGTTCGATCAACGAGACTTTAACCAGTGCTTAGCGGCAAAATTCGTGCCGTGCCAGCGGTTTGCCCGCCATAGCTTTGCGCGCCTAACATATTGACGTTGCGGATCTGCGACACTCCGCCCGGCATGGCCGCATCGCTCGATGTTGCCTTCACGCGCCCCCGCCGCCTCGGTCGGGGTGAGCCTGCCACGCGGATCGCGAAAGCAACGCCAAGTTGCACATCCTCGATATTCGCCCCGCCTCCGCGACGCGCCCGACCGATCGTGTCGTTCGTTCGACCTCCCGCTTCAATGCCGGTGAAGATCACCCCCTGCCCGTTCGGAAGGCAGACGAAAATTTCATCGACATCGACGCGACCGCCACAACACCAGGAGAGAAGAAAAAAAATTGCGTGCGAAAGTGCCGTGGCACTGCTTGCCAGCTTCTCGGGAAAATTTGGAAGGCTCCAGTCGACTTCGGCGCAAGACCAAGTGTCACATTCGACGCTTGATCCGTGTTTCTACGACTCCTAACAGCGCTTGACGCAAGACATTGGAAACAAATCTGCCCGCACGAGAAGCAAATGCGTTGCGATTAGGCATCGGCACAACATCGCTCGAACATCGTCGTTGCATCGCCATCGCGACGTCATGCTGCAAGCACATTAGCGTGGTCTTCACAGATGAAGCTCAGTCTAAGCAGATTCGTGCGCTGTGAGCGTCGCGCAGGAAAGTCTCGGCGAGAGAATCTCCGGGGTGCTTCCATTTTTACCGATCTCACCAACTCGAAAAACAGAGATTGGCCGATACGACGGACACAGGCGGCAACGAACTCTCGCGTTCCAGAAAAGGCTCTGAAATACCGATGACCACCGCATCACCAGATCAAACGATCCTGTCGGCGAGCACCTTCATCAGTTCCATCGGCGTCAATGTTCATGTTGGTTATTCGTGGGGCGCCTACGACAACCTCGCCCTCGTAGAGGACGACCTCAAATATCTCGGGGTGACCAAACTGCGCGGTGGACTCGCCACGAGCCCCGAGGCGCAACCGATCGTCGAAGGACTCGCGAAGGACGGATACAAATTCGATCTCGTGGTTCCGTCGGGTGTTCCAGAAGGCGGAACCGCAGCGCTCCAAGCCTATCTCGAGTCCGTCAAGGAGTTTGCGGCCAGCCATCCCGGCAGCGTCATCGCGCTGGAAGGCCTCAACGAGGCGAACATCCAGGGCTTCAGCTACAACGGCAGCTCCAGCGTTTCCGCCGCGGCACAGTTCCAGGCGGCCTACTATAACGCAATCAAGGCCGACGCCGCGCTCAAGGACATCCCCGTCTACAATCTGTCACTGGGCTACAACGACACGACCGACTACGCCAAACTTGGAGATATGTCGGGAGCGACCGACTACGCCAACTCCCACGCCTATGTCAGCACCAGCCTGACCCCCGCGGCAGCCCTCCAGGCTCTGCTCGGCAACGCGACGTCGATCACACCCGGCGATCCCGTCGTCATCACGGAAACCGGCTATACGACCAAGAGCGATACACCTTATGTTGGCGCCAGCGAAAACGTGCAGGCCAAGTCGATCCTGAACACGCTGGTCGACGCCTACAAGGACGGCGTCAGCACCACCTATCTCTATCAGCTGCTCGACGCTTCGGCGAGCAACGACCCCACCGATCCGGAATCGCACTGGGGCCTGTTCAACGGCGACGGAACCCCGAAGCTGGCGGCGACCGCGATCCACAATCTGACGACAATCCTGGCTGACGACGGCACCGGCGGCCACACGCCGACGGCTTCGCTGAACTACACGCTCGACGGTCTGCCGGCGTCCGGGAACAGCATGGTTCTCGGCAAGAGCAACGGCGCCTACGAGTTGGTGGTCTGGGCGGAACCCAAGATCTGGAACGACGCCACCGACACCGAGATCTCGAACCCAACCAGTTCGGTCACGGTGAACCTCGGCAGCGTCCACCATCTGATCAACGTTTACGACCCGCTGAAGGGCAGTTCGCCGATCGCCACCTACACCGACGTCAGCCAGATCGTGGTTCCGATCACGGATCATCCCCTGATCATCGAGATCGACGCTCCGACAGGAGGCGGCACGACACCGCCCGCCGTGACCGACGTCAGCGGAACCGCCGAGGACATCGTGTCGCAGATGTCCGAGCTGAACGCCTCGACCTCGCTTCAGACCATCACGCTCACCGACACGCACGTGCTTCCGGTCGCCTCGATCGCGACCATGGAGTACATGATCTCGCACTATACCAACGCGCTGGCGGCGATCCAGGGCGGCTACCAGTTCTCCGTCACCAACTCGACCGATACCTGGAGCGTGACCAGGGTCTACGACTCCTCGGCAAGGCTTGTATCGACCAGCACGTCCAACTTCACGAACGGCGTCATCACCAGCAAGGTCACGCTCAATACCGACGGCTCGTCGGAGAACATCGCCTATACCGACGGCAAGATGGTGCGTGACGTCACGGTCTCGCCGATCGGCGACAAGGACACCAAGACCTACGATGCAAGCGGCAATCTGATCGCGGACCTCGTCCAGAACAAGGACGGATCGTCCTCGAACACGCTCTACACGGCCGGCGTCAAGACCAAGGTCTATGTCACCAATGCCGACCGCACTCACGACAACTACTATTACAACATCACCGGCCAGTCCTACACGACCGAGCACGACCAGCTCGACGCGGGCGGAAGACTGCTGTCCGTCGTCCGCACGCATGCCGACGGCTCCATGGCCTACAGCCAAGTCTACAACAGCGACGGCAGCAAGGTCACGACCCAGTACGACTCCACGGGCCACAAGACCTCGGTGATCACCGTCACGGCGTCGGCGACCACGACCGATTTCTACACCACGGCCGGCGTCCTCAAGCAGACGGTCGTGCAGACGACCTCCGGCAACGTCACCACGACGAACTACAACGGCTCGTTGCTGGTGTCGGTCTACGTCGTCAACGCCGACGGGTCAAAAGAGTCGAAATTGTACGACGCCCAAGGCATCATCGCGAGCGACCTGATCCAGAATGCTGATGGCTCGTCCTCGAACACACTGTACACGGCCGGTGTCAAGACCAAGACCTACGTCACCAACGCCGACGGCAGCCTCGACAACTATTATTACAACATCACCGGCCAGTCCTACACCAGCGAGCACGATCATCTCGACGCAAGCGGCAAGCTGCTGTCGGTCAGCCGGACCCATGCCGACGGCACCATGGCCTACAGCCAGGTGTTCAACAGCGACGGCAGCAAGGTTACGACCCAGTACGACTCCACGGGTCACAAGACCTCGGTCGTCACCACGACGTCGACGGCCACCACGACCGATTTCTACACCACCGCCGGCGTCCTCAAGCAGACGGTCGTGCAGACGACCTCCGGCAACGTGACAACGACCAACTATAACGGCTCGCTGCTGGTGTCGATCTACGTGGTGAACGCCGACGGCTCGAAGGAATCGAAGCTCTACGACTCCAACGGCATCATCTCGGGGGACCTGGTTCAGAACACGGACGGCTCGTCCTCGAACACGGTCTACACGGCCGGTGTCAAGACCAAGGCCTACGTCACCAACGCCGACGGCAGCCGCGACAACTACTATTACAACATCACCGGCCAGTCCTACACGACCGAGCACGACCACATCGACCCGAGCGGAAAGCTGCTGCTGGTCAGCCGCACCCACGCCGACGGCACGATGGCCTATAGCCAGGTGCTGAACAGCGACGGCAGCAAGGTCACGACCCAGTACGACTCCACGGGTCACAAGATCTCCGTCGTCACCGTCACGTCGTCGGCCACGACGACCGACATCTATGACGCGGCGTCCGGAGCACTGAAACAGGAGATCGTCACGACGAGTTCCGGCAACACCACCACGACCAACTACAATGGCTCGCTGCTCGCGTCGGTCTACGTCGTCAACGCCGACGGGTCAAAGGACACCAAGCTGTACGATTCCAGCGGAAAGATCGCCAGCGACCTGGTCCAGAACAAGGATGGCTCGTCCTCGAACACGGTCTATTCGGCCGGCGTCAAGACCAAGCTCTATGTCACCAATGTTGACGGCAGCCATGACAACTCCTTCTACAACATCACGGGCCAGAGCTACACGACCGAGATCCAGCACCTCACTGCGGCCGGCACGCTCACGACCCTGACCCGACTCCATGCCGATGACACGCTTGCCTACAAGCAGGTGATCAACAGCGACGGCAGCAAGGTCACCGACCTCTATGACAGCACCGGCCACAAGACCAGCGAGATCCTCAACTCAACCGATGGCTCGACCACGACGGACAATTATGATTCGTCGGGAGCCCTGAGCCAGGAGATCCACAAGACAGCCGGCGGCGACGTCACGACCACGAACTACGCGAACGGGTTGAACGCTTCGATCTACGTCGTCAACGCCGACGGCTCCAAGGAGACGAAGCTGTTCGACAGCAGCGGCAGCCTGACCAGCGACTACGTGCTGAACAAGGACGGCTCGAACTCGACGACGGTGTACACGTCGGGCGTCAAGACCGCGGTTTATGCCAACAACACCGACGGCTCGCACGACAACACGATCTACAACATCACCGGCAAGAGCTATGTCACGGAGCAGCAGCACATCGACGCTGCGGGCAAGATGACGTCGCTCATCCGTTCGCACGCAGACGGCACGCTCGACTACACGCAAGTCATCAAGTCGGACGGCAGCAAGGTCACCGATGTCTACGACTCTACCGGGGTCAAGACGACCGAGACCCTCAACAACGCCGACGGAACGACGGATGTCTTCAAGTTCAAGGTCTCCGGCCTGCCGGGCGCCGTCGAACACGACAGCTACAATACCAGCGGCTCGCTGCTCTCGATCGACGTCCTCAACACCGACGGCACCCACACCGTCACGGCCGTGACTGCGGGACTGACGCTGGCCGGCGGCACCGGCAACGACGTCTTCTCCTCCGCACCGGGCACGACTACCGTCATGTTCGACGGCGGCAACGACCAGATCAAGAGCTTCCACGCCGGAACCGCGTCCAACCACGACACGATCGAAATCCTGAAATCACTGGTGGCCGACTACAGCCACCTCCAGATTTCGCAATCGGGCTCCGACACGCTGATCCAGCTCACCTCGGCCGATTCCATCCTGCTGAAGAATGTGAATTCGGCGACGCTCGATCACGGCAACTTCCTGTTCGTCTGACGACGCATCGGGCCGGCAGGTACGCCTGCCGGCCCGATGACGGAACACGGATGAACGGATGAAACGATGTCAGTGCGGCCGCGTGGCCGCACCGATGAAGATGATGTCCTCGGCGAGCAGCGGAAGCTGCCGCAGCAGCATCGACTTCAGCATTCCGGCGCGCATGAAGGTCGCCATCTTCACCTCGACCGGCGCATACCCGGCATCGATTGCGACCTTGGCGATCGTATAGGGCGTGAAGAAGAACCGGTGATCGCTGTTGATCGTCTCGACGTTCTTCAGGATACCCTTGATGTTGCCGCCCCTGAAGGCGTTCGGAACGGTGATCACGATCTGGTCGACGACGTCGCCGTAGTTCTCCCTGAAGCGCGACAGGAACGAGACCGGGTTGGGAATGTGCTCGACGACTTCGCCGAACACGGCGATGTCGAACTTCCGGCCGGATATTGCTTCGATCTTTTGACCCGACGTCACGTCTCCCGCGACCATGTTGTCGAGGCCGGAAACTCGTGACGCTTCCCGCACCGCGTCCGCATCGATATCGACGCCGACGGTGTATTCGGAACATTCCGTAATCAGGCCGTGCAGCCAATCCCGGTTGTCGATCTTGCGCTTGATGAGCGGCAGATGGTCACAGCACCCGACATGCAAGACCCGCTTGCCCCGACAGATATCCACCAGGACGTCGCATCTGTATCTGACGTCGCCGTCGCCCCGATACTGCACGACGATGGTGTCTTTGAATTTCGAGCCGTCGAGATAGGGATAGACTTGCGAAAAATCGGTAATGATCGACGACATCGGCTGGCCCTCGGTTACATGATTAGACGTTTCCCGACACAACTATACATAGCCAGCAATCAGAATTGTGACCGCTTTGCCGCCAAGGCCGATTAGAAGGACGTCACGATGATGGCCGGAATCTATGCAATTTGCCGCCTGTCGCATCATGGCCGGACGCGACATCGCTCGAACCAATGGAACCTGCTCAGGCCCATGCGTAGGACGGTTCGCCGGTCCGCGAACAAACGAGCAGCGCGGAACGAATGACGGTTCCGAACAACACTGAACCGCCCGAAAAGCACGTGTTGAACAAGAGCCTCTTTCGAGCGCAATGCCCCGATAACCAGCAGGGCCCTGGGCCCCGCCTTGCTGCTTTAAGCGCGCATCCGATCGGGTGCTTCCGAGCGCACGACCCGCGCAGGTGCTCCCGCAGCGACGGAACGCGGCGGAACGTCACGCGTCACAACCGCGTTGGCGGCGACGTTTGCTCCTGCGCCAATCGAAATGGGGCCGACGATTACGGCACCGGTATAGATGACGGCATCGTCCCCGATGGTCGGACAACCCGGCTCATCCCAGGCGCGCCGGCCAAGCGTGACGTTGTGATACAGCATCACGGAACGGCCGATCCGCGCCCCCTCGCCGATCACGACTCCGGTCGGATGCGGCAGGATCAGTCCCGGACCGATTTCTGCGAGAACCGAGATGTAGCAGCCTCGCCGCATCAGCGCCCTCACGAGCAGCCAGGTGATCTGATGACCCCAGCGCGTCCGGAAGCGCAGCATCTTGGCGATCCGCCACGTCGTGATCACGGCAAAGCCCGGGCTCGTCAGCAAGGCGACAATAGCGGCTCCAACGCCGGACCTGCCGGTGTTTGCCATCAGGTCCTCCCGCCACGGAATTCCCGGCTGGGACTTGTCGCCCATTCCCTCTCCTGAAGACATCAACCGATCTCTACTAACCTGCCGAGGGAAGATTTGCCTGCATCGGCGGAACCGACCCGCCGAGCAGCGACTGCATGCTGTTCCAGATACGACGCCTGAATATCACGTAGCTGCAAAGCACGACGACCGCATAAACGGCCGTCGCGATCAGCCAATGCGACAGACTTGCGACCTCGCCCTTCGTCGCCACGAGCGCGCACAACGTCCCCAGGGACGTCCCCACGGTGGCGGGCATCAGAGAACCGAACAACGACGCATAGGGAACCCCGCAGTTGCGGGCTCCGATCATCAGCATGAAAGCGCAAACCAGGATCGACACGACAAGGTACACCACGGCGACGGCCGTGAGTCCGAACGGCAGTGCGACGACAAAAGCAAGAATCATGCTGGCGCTATTGGCGCTGCTCACCCAGAACTGGAGCCGCGCCTGGTTGTGGGCCAGCAGGATCGGGCCGGCATAGGCCGCAATCGACTGCGCGGCACCCGCGGGCGCGAGAATGGCGATCAGCGGCAGCACCTCCTGCCAATGCGGCGAAAGGAATGTCGCAACGGGATATTTCAGCCCGAAGGTCAGATAGATCATCGCCGGGAACGTGATCATCGCCGTCATGCCGAGCACCGCGCAAATTGCCGCCTTGCGCCGGTCCTGTTCCCGCTCGCCGCTCATCCGGCTCAAGGTGGCCATGAGAACCCCTCCGCCCGGCCAGGAGAGAATCATCAGCGGAAGCGTCATGAACTGGAAGGCGAGACCGAACAGGCCGACCGCCGCCGCGCCCAACTTGGCGCCGATCAGGAGATTGCCGACGTTTCTGGCAGTGAAGTTGAGGACGTTCGAGGCCAGCACCCAGCCGCCGAACGACAGCATCAGGGCGACGCCGCGCCATTTGAAGTTCAGATGAATGTGGCGTCTGGTGTTCACATAGAACGCGACGGCGCGCACCGCCTGCATCAGGACATAGTACGCGATCAACGCCCAGATCCCCCACCCGAGCAGGGCGCCGACCACGCCCACCGTCGCGGACGCCATCGCGGCCCCGGCTTCGATCAGGGCGATCGTTTGATATTGCAGCGAGCGCTCCAGAACCGCACGCGGTCCCATCGCGGAAATGGACAAGACGACCGAACCGGAGAGCGCGGCCAGCACGGCCGGCAGTCCCTGCATGTCGACGGCGGCTCCGAGCGGCTTCGATGCGGCGGCCAGCACCAATGCACAGCCGATCCCGATCGCGACCATCAGCGTCGTCGCCGCACCGGCCTCCTCCTTCGTGAGCGACGTCCTCTGGATCATCGCGCTCGACAGCCCGAGGTCGGTCAGCATGGAGATGAAGGCGATGAACGGCAGCGAAAACGCCACGAGCCCGAATTCCGTCGGCGTCACGAAATAGGTGATCAGCAGCGTGATGAGGAACTGAACCGCCGACTTCACGACGTTCACGCTCGACATCGAGAGCAGATTCTTGATGATCATGACGTTACCCGCATGTGATCCGGCTGAAACGATGGCGAGCGCATGCGCTCAGGCGACATAACGGGCTTCACGACGCACTCCGAAAAACAGTCCTCGCAGCGCCGGGTCCAGCAAACGGCGCAGTCGCACTTCGATCAGCTCGTAACTGACCGTACCCGCTATCAGCGCGGCAATTAAGCCAAGACCTGCAAATCCGGCCCAGAGGAGCCAGAGATTGACTCCGTGCGCGGCCAGCTTCACTCCGATCACCTGCAACGGGAATAGCGCAAAAGGATGGACCAAATAGAGGCTATAGCTGATCTTTCCAAGGAACTGGAGGAATTTGCCGCTCAGAGCAACGGCAACACCGGAGTCTGGAGCAAGGACCATTCCAAACAGCAGCGCCCCCGGGAGCAAGCCGACCAGCGGATGCACATATTCGATCGACACGTACATCGCGGCCCCGCAAAGGATGCCGGCCAGCAACCCGGGCCAGCCGACGACGCGGATCCGCAGGCTGACGAGACTGAACAGCAATCCGACAAGGAAGAACGCGGCGATCGGCCGAAAGGCGATGCCCGCGAGACCGAGCAGGATAAAAGGCGCCGCCAGAAGCCAGTTCTTCCGCCGCACCACCGTCACGAAGACCAGCGCGAACAGGATGTAGAACGCCCATTCGTAGCTCAGGGTCCAAGCGTTCTGCTGGCCGATAGGCAATCCCAGTGCGTCCGGCAGGAACGCCAGATTGACAAGGAACAGCTTGAGATATGTCGGCAGATCGATCCCCTTGAAGAACTTGTAGCCAACCAGGGGCCCTGCCGTGAACAGGATCAGGTGCAGGATCACGAACACGGGAAGGATACGCAGGGCGCGATCGAGAAAGAACTTCCCGACGCTGCGGTGGCGCATGAGGCTCGCCGGAATCAGGAAGCCGCTGATCATGAAGAACAGCTCGACGCCGTGCCCGCCCATGTTGACCGTCGCTTCAAGCCACGGCCAGATGGGGGGCAGGAAGCCCGCCAGAAGCGGCATGTCCTGGAGATGCACGATCAGCACGCTGAGCGCCGCGACACCGCGCAGCCCCTGTATCGCCTCTACGAAATTCCTGCTGTCTCCGCTCACCACCACGATCCGATCTCAAGATGAAAGAAGGCGACGGACCGGAGCCCGCGCTGCGCGCCGCAGCTCATAGCTTGAAGCACCATGGCGATCATGCCGGCCGCGAAACCAGATCCTCGACGTCAGGCGCGAGCGGTGCCGCACTCGGGGCGGTCCTGTCACCCTTCTCCCGCGCAAAGACCTCGCTGAAGGCCACGCCCAGCATGATCAGACCGCTTGCCGGGCCATAGGCCAAGACAGTGATGGTGAAGAGGTTCATGGCGACCGCGAAAGACAGCTTGTAGATGTCCCTGGTCCTTGCGACCGCGAGGATGACCAGGATCATGAACACCACGAAGATCGGCCCGAACATCAGGTAGGTGCCGAGGTAGAAATTATCCACCGGGACGTAATAGCTGAGCTTGTTCGAGAACAGCAGCTGCGGATAGTTGAAGCAACCGAGGCCGCAGCCGACGAAGAAGCCGACCGGCATGAGATCGGCCATGTAGACGAACGGCAGCTGCCAGCTGTTGTTGACGCGGTCCTGCAGGCTGAACAGGCCGCGCGACATGCTGACGAGGCCGTTGCCGGAGAACAAGGCGATCAGCACCGCCGGCACCAGGATCGACAGGAACGAAAGAAGCGCCATCCGCCGCAGCATGGGAAACTTCTCGCGCTCGGGAACGAGACGAACGATGATCAGGCAAAGAACGTAGATCACCATCACGCCGAGCGACGTCTTGTTTGTGGTCAATTTGATGGCGTAGAGACCGATGGGCGTCCAGAACAGGCACCACGGCAGGCTTCGGCGCACCGAGATGATCACAAAGGAAATGAACACGAAGAACGCGGCCATCGTGCTGTCGGCAGCCAGTCCCGCCAGGCGTGTCTCGGAAGCCGACCACCACAGCCGCGTCGCCTGCCGCGTCGTGCCGAAAGTCTCGTAGGCATAGCCCACCCACGGCATCTGGAAGCGAGACGACAATATGATCCCGACGATCGTCAGGTAGAAGATCGGGTGAAGCCAGCGCTGTAGTCGATCGTAATCGCCGAAATTACGCCCGCAGAAGCAGAAGCCGACGAACACCGGCGCGATCATCTTGAACGACGACATCATGCCGCTGAAATAACCCAGGAACACGTATCCGAGGTAGAGCGCAAAGCAGATGTAGAACAGCGTGAGGATGGCGACGAGGTTCCGTCCCATCAGGATGTAGCGCTGCACGAAGGCGAAAATGCAGACCAGGGCAAAAATGTCGGGCAGGAACCACAACGGACTGATCTTGAGGACCGCCAGATAATAGCGCAGCGCGCCCGCGAGCGCGTCGCGGTAGAAATAAAGCAGGAGTGCGATCGCCTCGAGATTGAAGAATGCACTGCCTTCCTGCTGATGATGCAGAGGCATCCGCACCGGATCGACGATGCGCCAGTCCGAACTCGGGAGAGCCGAAGAGCTGCTGGACATCGCGCCTCACTCCGCCGCGGCAACAGAGGGAACGGCACGGCGGCTGAACAGCCGAAGCACGAACCGCGAACCGGGCATCTCGACCCGGAGATAGGTGAAGTTGGAAAGCGCAAGCACGGCCACGACGAAGACGGCCAGCAGCAGCGACGCCGCCAGTCCGGGAAGAAGATTGTCCACCATCTGCAGACGCGCCGGCCCCACGCCCCGCGCGAAGTACTGGATGAGAACGAGGACGAGGGCGTGCACCATGTAGATCGAATAGGAGCGCTTGCCCAACCACACCAGGGGTCGAACAGACAACAGCTTCGGCAGGAGCCGCTCGGGAAACGCCATCAGCGAGCCCAGCAGAGCGGCGAAAACGACCGGCGCGACGAAGCTGAGCCGTTCATCGAAGCCGACGACACAGACCAGCACGACGGCAACGGCGGCCAGTCCAATCTGGCAAACCGACTGAACGAGAGGGCTCACCGCGCGGCCTCTCCCGGTGACGAAGCGAAGCGTGAGCACGCCGATGAAGAAACCCAGAAAGCATCGGGTGAAGCCGTTGGTCTGGAAATCAAGCGTTTCATTCTTGAGCACGAAGATGATGAGCGCCGCGCCCAGGACGGCCAGCACGGCACTGAGGACATAGACGAGCCTGATGTAGCCGAGGCGCTGCGCCAGGACGACGACGCCGGCGAATACAATGTAGGTGTAGAATTCGGCGCTGATGCTCCAGCTCGGGCCGTTCCAGCTCAGATAGTCGAGCACGCCCATGGCATGGAGCAAAAACACGTTCGCGACGAACGAGTACACGTTGTTAACCTGGAGATCCGCCGATTCGTTGGTGGAGAAGTGCAGCAGGCCCATTTCGGTCAGCGATAGCCGCATCAGGCGGAACGCCAGAAACGCGAACAGCATGACGATGTGCAGCGGATAGATGCGTGCGATCCGACGCAGGGTAAACGTTCGGAAGTCGAACTCGCTGAATTCCGACTGAACGTAGCTCATCGAGATCACGATGCCGCTCAGCACGAAGAACAAATCGACGAAGAGCCAGGAATTGTGAAAGAACGCGACGTCGATCCAGGCGCGGTGAGGCAGCGCAGCGGCGAGCGGATCCGATCCGACGAAGTGATGGACGACCACGCAGAGGGCGGCGAGGCCGCGGACGCTGTCCAGTGGAACGTAGTGCGCCTTTGTTTGATGAGCTAGCACTTGAAAGACGCTCTACGATTCGACCAAAGCGAAATGCTGCGGTGCAATATAATGCCTCCACCGGGTGGTTTATTCAACTGAAAAGAGCCGAACCGCCGATCTCCGGCGCCGGACACTGCACACAAGATGCGGCAGCAAGAAGCCGGACACATCTGTGCTCCGGCTTCGGCAACGTGCTCATAAACTTCAATTCAGCTTTCGTGAGGCAACGGGCATTGCGTTTGGAACAGATCAGGGCTGCGCGCGCGAACCTCCGCCGCATTCCGTGCAATCGTGCGAATGACGGTCAACACGCCAGCTCGCATTAACTTGATCTCATGCGGGGTTCTGATAGCTCCGTCGGCGCTGAGCAGAACGACAGAGGGGCCTTTGGGCGCGATATCGCGATTTTTCGCCGCAGCCGTGTTTGTGCTGGCGCCACTTCCGCTCGGATCCCTCGACCTCGCGTGGATTTGCTTCTGGAATTTTCTGCTCGTTTGCAGCCTGCTGACCGCCGATCTCTCAGCGGTGAGCCGTCGCAACGCCATGCTGCTGATTCCGGCGGCAGTGGCCGTCGCGACAGTGGGCGTCATCGTCACGTTGCAAATGTGGAGCGGCCCTCCTGCACAATCCGCAACCATCTGGGAACTGCCGCGACGGTCGTTCGGTCTTGCCCTGCCTGACCTCCTTTCGATGACCGCACGCGGACCGTGGTTGGCGTTCGGGTCGGTCCTGCTGCTGTCACTCGCCTTCACGCGCGCGGTGATTCTTGCAAGCGATGCGAGAGCTGCCCGTTCGCTGCTACGAATACTGGCATGGGCCGGGTGCCTGTATGCACTCTACGGAATCCTGGCGGAGCTGATCGCGCCTGACGTGGTCCTATTCCGGCAGAAGGAAGCCTATCTCGGCTTCGTCACGGGAACGTTTGTCAACCGAAACACGGCGGCGACGTTCTGGGGCACCTGCGCCCTGCTGTTTCTGGTGCCGCTCCTGCGCACTATGCACCGCCAGGAGAGCGGGCCGCCGGAGCAACCGGATTGGCGAGCGCAGCTGGAGCAGATGCTCTCCACGCCGGTGGCGCTTGGCGCGGGCTTCGCGATCTGCACGATTGCGCTTGCCATGACCGGATCGCGCGCGGGCCTTCTGCTGTCGGTCGGCACATTCGTGCTGGCCATCATCCTCTATCTCGTGCCGCTCGAACTCGGCAGATCGCGGAAATGGCTGGTCCTTGGCGGCTCGGCGGCTGCAGGGCTCGTGCTCCTGCAACTCGTCGGCGGCCTCGTCGCAGGGCGAATCGTCGAACATGGGCTGATCGATCCCCAGAGGATTGCAGCCTACCAGGCCTCATTAGGGATCATCGCCGATCATCGGCTGCTCGGAATCGGGCTCGGCAATTTCGAGGCTGTTTTTCCCGCCTACAGACCCACAGTGCTCGGCAGTCTCGGCATCTGGGATCGCGCCCACAGCACGCCGGTGGAAATTGCCGTCGAATTGGGCATTCCCGCCTTTGCCGTGATCGCGCTCGTCAGCCTCTGGTACTTTTACCATTTGCTTACCGGAAGCTGGCGCAGGAAGCGCGATCGCTACATACCCGTCATCGGCGCGAGCGTCGCCGTATTGGGCGTATCACATAGCTGCATCGATTTTTCACTGCAAATCCCAGGATATGGCGTGTTTTTCGCGGCTATCGTCGGATGTGGCCTCGCGCAATCGCTGCCGTCACAATTGCGAAAAGAACGTGGCAAATCTGCGCAAATCGAGTTAAAGTAAAAAGAATGGAAATGGGCAGGGCAATGAGTTGGAATTCTGGTAAGCGCTTCGCTGTGGTTGTCGGAGCACTAACATTATTTGGTGGGTCGCCGGCTGCATTTGCTGCGACCGGCGTGAGTGCAGGCTGTATCGCCAACACCGGAATCGTTTCCGCGGAGCGAGCCACCGACTTTCTGGCCAATCCCGGAGGCCTGCTCGATCAGTTCAAGGACGGCCAGGGCGGTCTCGCATCGGCTGTCCGCGACCTTTTGACCGCACGTCCCGAGACCGTCGAGGGCATTGCCTCATTAGCGAAGGCCAGCAGCGCGGATCAGAGCCGCGCCATCGGCGCCGGACTCGGCACTGCGGCTTCCACTTGCGTGCTGACGCAGCCTCAGGTTGCCCAGCTGATCCAGCAGGCGGTTCTCAAGACAGACAATCCCGATCTGATCCAGTCGTTCACCAGCATCACCGGCGATATCGCCACCGAAGTGACGGCGGGCGCCGATCCGACGGGCGAAACCACTGCCGGAGGCGGACCGGGCTCGACCGCCGCGGAGGCGCGCGGTGGCGCGGCAACCTCGACCGTGCCCGTGGTGCTGAATCAGAGCGGCGGCAGCGCCCAGTCGCAGACGCAAACGCTGTTTGCAGCGACGTCGACCGCGGTTCTGACCTCCGTAAGCCCGTCGCGTTGACGACTGGAACCGCCGCGTTGACAGCGGATTAACCACCCCTGCCCGGCCGGTCTCGAGACCGGCCGATTTCGCTACAATTGTAAATTTCCGCGGAACCAAAGCTCAAATCGTTTGTGAGATACCCGTAGCGTCAAAAAGAAAACGCGAAATGGGGATGTCATGAGCTGGATTATCAAATCGCTGGTTGCGATCGGGGTCGCGACGGCCGGTGCGGCAGCCAAGGCCGACACGCTGAACGACGGTTCACAAAACCAGGCAAAGCGCGCATTCATCAGCGAGTACGACAATGCGCTCGCGCCGCTGCAATTCGTCAAGTTCTGCATGAACTACGACACCGAATGCGCCGCCGACACCGCCGAACGGACCCTGCCTTCGGGCGAGCGGGCAATGAGCATGCTGCGCGAGGTCAACAGTTCGGTCAACGCGTCCATCACTCCGATGCAGAAATCCACCAATCCGATGGTGGCGCGCTGGACGCTTGCGCCGTCCGCCGGCGATTGCAACGACTACGCGGTCACCAAGCGCCATCAGCTGATCGAGATGGGCTGGCCCAGATCGGCGCTGCGACTTGCAGTTGTCCTGACGGGCGGCAGGGGCCACCTTGTGCTGGTCGCGCGTCTCGCCGACGGAGACTTCGTTCTCGACAATCTTTCCGCTTCGGTGCGCCCCTGGAACGCGGCGGACTATGAATGGATCTCGATGCAGTCCGGCGGCAACCCGCAATTCTGGGTCGCGATCGGCGAGCATGGCGAGCGCCTGCGCGCCACGCGTCTCGCGATGCTGCGAACCGTCCAATAGATCGCGCGTTCCACTCTACCCGCCCCCAATCGACAGGCGCGAGGAGATGGTCCCTGGACCATTCCCTCGCCTTTGTCTTGACCATGGCGTTTGCCTAAGAATCGTGCTTAAGGCATGCGACCTTGATGCAATCATTTGCTGAATCTGCGTCTGATCGCAGCAGCAGCTTCGTTGATGTTGAATCGCGGTGCGGAGGATGGCAATTCGGTCCGCGCTGGGTTATATTTTGCGCCGCACAAGAATTTGACATAGTTTTGGGCCATCAAGGACCTACGGTCTAAATCGATACGCCATCCATAGTTCGCAACGAGATATGAGCGCGATCCTCCTCAAACTCGATAGCTTGTTGCGTGGTCCTCTCCGGGCTTCGCCGATTGCCGTCGCCGTTGCGCTGTTCGCAGCGTTTGCAACGCCGGCGCATGCGCAATGCGTCGATCGCGGCGAACGCGCCCCATCGGCCGCGATCAGTGCCTTCGTCTCGGATCCCTCGGTTCTGTTGCGGCAGTCGAAGAACGACAGGGACAAGCTCTCGGGACGGCTAACCGGGCTGCTGGTGACCGACATCGCGGCGCTCGAGCCGGTCCGGGACATGTTGCGCGAGGCGAGCCAGGCCGATCGCATCGCAATCGGCGCCGGGCTTCACCGTGCCGAGGAGCGCTGCGTCGCGACCAAACCCGACGTCGCGCGCAGGATCAGCGAATTCGTCGCCAAGCTGCACGACGGCTCCGTGCTTAAGGGATATTTCGCGGATCAGGATACGGCGGTTGCGCCCGCTTCGGGGAGCCCTGCCCCATCTACAGCCAATAACCAGCCGGCAGGCTCGAGCCAGGGCGCCGGCCTGATGTCGGGTGAATGGAAGACCGAACTCGCCGACCCGTTCAAGCCCGTTCCCCTCCCTGAGTGACAACCTCAAGATTCCCAGAGATGTTTCAGCCACGAGACCAGTTTCCGCAACGTCCGAGATATGCCATCGAGGTCGGTGGCACGACGCTTAGCGCCGAGCGCGCTCTGGACATCGTACGTCGCCAATGGCCGCTGATCGTCGCCATCGTGGCCGGTACGCTCGCGCTCGTTCTCGTCTACCTGATCGTTGCGACGCCGATGTACACGGCAAATGCGCGCATTCTGATGGATACGCGTCAGACCCAGGTGCTGGACAAGGACAGCGGAACCGCCAACGCGCTGATCGACCCGGGCTTCGTCGACAGCCAGGTCGAGATTCTCCAGTCCGACGACCTGCTCCTGTCGATCGTCCGGCGCCTGAAGCTCACCGAGGATTCGGAGTTCAACGGTTCAGACCCAGGATTGATTCCGCTGGTCATCGGCAAGGTCATCGCGATGTTCGGATCGGATGGCCCTCCGAGCAAGGAGCGCGTCGAGCGTGGCGCGGTCGAGCTGCTCCAGAAGAATCTCAAGGTCGAGCGCGTGCTGACGACCTATGTCCTTTCGATGAACTTCCGCTCGATCGATCCGAACAAGGCGGCGCAGATCGCGAACGCCATCGCGGACGCCTACATCGTGGGCGCGCTGGAAGCGAAATATCAGTCGACCAAGCGCGCCGGCGAATGGCTCCAGCAACGCAGCGCCGAGCTGCGTGAGCAAGCGACAGCGAGCGATCGCGCCGTGCAAACGTTCAAGGCGCAGAACAACATCGTCGGCACCAGCCGGGGCCTGATGAGCGAGCAGCAGCTCGCCGACGTCAACTCTCAGCTCATCGCCGCGCATGCGGCAACCGCGGAGGCCAAGGCCCGTCTCGACCGGATCGAGGCGTTGCTGGACAAGGACCTGGTCCAGCCGACGGTGACGGACGCCCTCAACAACACCGTGATCACCCGCCTGCGCGCCCAGTATCTCGACCTTGCGGCCCAATATGCCGATTGGTCGACCCGCTACGGCAAGACCCACCAGGCGGCCGTCAACCTGTCCAACCGCATGGACGAGCTGCGCAAGGCCATCGCGGACGAAGTGCGCCGTATCGCGGACGCGTATCGCAGCGAATACGAGATCGCCAAGAGCCGCGAGACGGCACTCGAGGACAACCTCAAGAATCTCGTGTCCCAGGCCGGCAGCACCAGCCAGGCGCAGGTCAAGCTGCGCGATCTCGAGAGCGCGGCGGACACCTATCGCAACCTCTACAACAACTTCCTCGAGAAGCTTCAGAACGCGACGCAGAACCAGAGCTTCCCGATCAGCGAAGCGCGCATCATCAGCACGGCGGTCAAGCCTGACAAGAAGAGCTCGCCCAAGACGCTGCTGGCGCTGGCCGGCGGCCTGCTCGGCGGCCTCTGTTTCGGCTTCGGCGCCGCCTTCACGAAGGAGCTGATGAGCGACGTACTGCGGTCTCCGAACGACGTCGAGGACCAGCTCGGGGTGAAATGCCTCGGCGTCCTTCCCGACATTCGCCCGGCGAGAGCCTCGGCGGATCATCCGGAAGCAAACATATCGAGCTACGTCGTCGAGCATCCGTTCTCGCGGTTTGCGGAGACGCTGCGGAACATCAAGGTGTCGATCGACGTCGCGCGCCTCTCGCGCGAGGTCAAGGTGATCGGCATCCTGTCGTCCCTGCCGAAGGAAGGAAAAACCACGGTCGCCGCCAATTTCGGTCATCTGACCGCGTTGACCGGCCACCGCACGCTGCTGATCGACGGCGACCTTCACACTCGCTCGCTGACGCGGGCGCTGGCTCCACATTCCAAGACCGGTCTGGTCGAAGCCCTCAAGGATCCGCACTCGTTCGGCTACCACATCCAGCGCAGCAAGGAGAGCGGGCTCGACTTCCTGCCCTCCGTCGTCGCCTCGCGCATGGTGAACTCGGCGGACGTCATTGCCTCGAAGTCGATGGCCGACCTGCTCGCGGTGGTTCGCGAGGAGTATGAGTACATCGTCATCGATCTGGCGCCGGTGATGCCGGTGGCCGACGCCAAGGCCGTCAGCCACCTCGTCGATGCGATGGTTTACGTGATCGAGTGGGGCCGCACGAGCCGCAATGCGCTCCAGGAATCGATGGCCAGCTCCGAGGGCATCCAGAAGAAGCTCCTGGGCGCCGTGCTCAATCGCGCCAATCCGAAGATGCTGAAGCGGATCGAGGCGTACAAGGGCTCGCACTACAACAGCTATTATGTCGAGGGCGCCTAGCACCGAGCCGCCGGCACAGCAGCCGGCGGGATCCGCGTTTCGCTGGCTTCTGCGCGGCTCGACCATCGCTCTCGCCGCTGTCGCGCTGGTCTGGGTCGCATCGGTTGTCCCGGATGTGACCAATCCCGCGGTCCCGCAGATCGCCGGCCGCGTGGCGCGCGGCGAACGCTATGAAACCGATCGCTTGAGGCGGATCGTGGGGGACAATCTGCCGTCCGCCCGCCGGCTATGCAGCGCCAAGACGCTGCGCGAACTCCTGCTGCTCCAGCTCGCAATCGCCGACGACTCGACCCGCGCAGGCGATCTGAAGCAGATCGACATCGACGCAGACGCCGTCGCGTCCACGAGCCTCGCGTTGCTGACGTGCGCACCGACGGAAGGACTGGGCTGGTTCGGCCGCTACTGGGCCGAAATCCGCCAGGTCGGCTTCGGGCCGCGAACAGCGGAGTTGCTGGATCTTTCCTATCGCTTCGCGCCGCACGAGGCCTGGCTCCAGCTCATCCGCGCACCGTTGGCTCTTCGCGTCTTCAACGCGGTCTCGCCGGAGCTCAAGGACTACGCCACACAGGACTTCGCCGACATCTTCCAGGCCCGCCTGTACCCCAGCGCCGCCACGCTCTATCAGGCGGCGGGCATGGAGGCGCGCGTCGCGCTGCTCGAACGCACTTGCGCGGCGCCGGAAGCCGATCGGGACCTGTTCTCGCATTTCGTCGCGGAGAAAGGCCTGCGGGTCCGCCATCGCTGCTATCCAACCGACGGCGACGGCGTTCGTACGAGCCGTTGAGGTTGGCAGGGGCCCTCGGCGTGTGCGCCGATGTCCGCGACATTCGGCGCCACGCAAACACCTCGCCTATTTGAGTTCGGTTCGCGGCACGCCCTGGGAAGGGCTGTCGGGCAGGTATTGCAGGAAGAACTTGGTCAGCCCGCGGCGGCTGCGCAGGATCGGCGACTCGAAGTACTTCCAGGACACATGCGCGACCGCGTAGGAGATCACGAAGCCGATGGCTGCGCCCGCGCTGATCTTCACGCTGTTGGGCACCGACATCCCGCCATAGAGCGTGAGCGCCTTACCGAGCGGGTTCGGGATGAAGTTATGCACGAGATAGAAGCCGTAGCTGATCTTCCCGAGATGCTCGAGCGGCTTCCACTCCAGTGCGTGAACAACGACACTTTCCTGGTTGGCGCGAACCCACCACACCAGGGCGACCAGGCAAAGCCCGATCGCAGTGTCGATCACCGGGAAAAGATACGAAGGCGCGTCGTAAATCACGCCGTTCGAGCACAACGCGAACGCCAAAATGAGGAGAAACGCGAACGTGCCGTTTCCGTTCGGAGCCCATCCTTGCCTGTGCAGATGCAGGATCGTGATCGCGCCACCGAACGCGATCAGGCTGAAATTCCAGGGCGACAAGGTGTGGATGGCGGTGTGATTGAAGCCCGACGAATACATCAGGAAATGACCGACCAGCCCGAGGGCGACGACGCACATGCAGGTGACGAAATGGCGCTCCAGGGGAAGCAGGATGAACAGGAAGGGCGCGACCACGTAAAACTGCTGCTCGACCGAGAGCGTCCAGAGCACGCCGAAGGGACCTGCGGTCCCGCCGATGACGCTGCCGATCCAGTAGTTGGACAGGTACACGACGTGATAGCGGAAGCCGAGGTCGGGCCCCGCGTGCTGAAAATACGCCCGGGTCAGGAACAGGATGGCGAGAAGCGCATAATATGCGGGAAAGATGCGCGTCGCGCGCTTCACCCAGAAGGTGACGATCTCCGCTGCAGGCCGGGACGCGGCCGTCTCGGCCTTGCTGCGCTGCCTGTTGAGCTCGCCGATGATGAGGAACCCGCTCAGGATGAAGAAGATCCAGACGCCGACGCTGCCTGAGTAGAACTGCAGTCCGCACTTGTGATTGAGATAGACCAGAACGACCGAAAGACCGCGCAGTCCGTTGAAGCCTAGAATACTGCCCGACTTTTCGGCGTTGGGGCGGTCAGATCCAAGTAGGGACATTGCTGGTTCTTCTCTTTGCACGGAGACCGAGAGCTACAGTCCCCTGGTTCTCAACTCTGTCAATTCTTCAGCCGACAGACGGCCGCCCGCAAACTCCGAGAGCAGAAAGAGCGCGACCTTGGGCCTGTCGATCTCGTACATCAGCCCAAACCTGTTCTCCGGAGGCTTCTTCTGCGGCTCGTCGAACAGCTCGTAGACCATGACGCTTTCGATCTCGACGTCTTTCTGGTTCTTCAGATATTGGAAGGTGTCCCGCAACGTCCGCAGGCATTGCTCCGTCAGAGCATCGCCAGGCTGGTTTCCATAGGCCGGCTTGTAGATCTCGCCGCAATTGACCTCGTTGAACGTCACCGGGCGGCGATAGGACGCGAGCTTCTTGAACAGGTCGAAGGGCAAATTTCGTCCATTCCAGTGCCGATGCGGATTCTGCCCCGCCACCTCGTAATAGTGGTAGGAGATCACGTCGTATTTCACGCCCCTGGACTCCATGAAGTCCAGGAAGCCCAGCATCGTCGAGGTCGTGTTCAACACCTTGCGCAGATGGCTTCCGGTCTCGCGATTGATCTGGTCGATGGCATCGGAGGCGCCGTGCAACACCTGGGCCCAGTCCTCCATCACCGGCATTTCGAAGTCAGCCGCCGTCATCCCGCGCCCGAACAGCTTCTTCCCGTCGGAATCGAGAGCGAGCAGGTTGATCTCGTTCTCCAGCTCCCAGTCGAGGACATCTGCGCTGAACTGCCGGACGAACGCGTAGGTCCGATCGTAACCCTGCCTGTAGAGGGCTTCCCCATCTCCCTTCGGATAGCGCCCTCTGTCTGTGCGGTCGCCATAGCGGAAGGGGAAGTTGATGAGAGGATGAAGCGTGATCGAATATCTTTTGGCCAGCGCGACGGTTTTCCGGAACATCGGCGCTTCGACCGGCTCGGCATCCTGCGTGAGATTGAGGCCAGTCCTGTATTGCGTCAGCCCTCGCGCCTTCATCAGCTGAAAGATCGGCTCGAGATCCCTGCGCTTCTGCGGCGGTCCGCCGACGCCCCATTCCAATGCGAGCGCATCGGAGCAGGACGCGACAACCGCGACGGCGAGCAGCAACAGCATGAGGGCTGACCTGACAAGGCGATGGCTCAATCTGCAAGGCTCCGCGTTTCGGTGGCTCCAATGGCCGATGGGGGGCGATAGATCGCGTGCTGCAAGATGCAGGCCGTCTCCGCCTCGCACGGACGTGATCGGCATCCAGCGCGACGAATGCGCGCCAGATTCAATCCGGCTCAGTAGGCTTCCTGATGAATCAGCGCCAGCGCGGTCTTCAGGATGATCCTGATGTCGAGCCAGATGCTCCAGTTGCTGACGTACCAGACGTCATACTCGACCCGCTTTTCCATCAGATCGATGGTCGGCGTCTCGCCACGGAAACCGTTGACTTGGGCCCATCCGGTCAGGCCCGGCTTCATGTGATGCCGGTACACGTAATTGCTGATGAGCTGGTCGTAGTAATTGTCATGCGCAAGCGCGTGCGGGCGCGGCCCGACCAGCGACATCTCGCCGCGAAGAACGTTCCAGAGCTGCGGCAGCTCGTCGATGCTGGTCCGACGCAGCACGCGGCCGACACGGGTGACACGCGCGTCGCTCTTCGTCGCCTGCGTGACGACATGACCGTTCTCCGCCACCGTCATGGAACGGAACTTCCAGATCTCGAACTGCTTGCCGTTGAAGCCGCGCCGGGACTGCTTGAAGATCACGTTGCCCCTGGAATCGAGCTTGATCATGATCGCGGCCGTCACCAGCAGCGGCGCCAGCAACAGCAGGGCGAACGAGGCAAGGCCGATATCGAGGCAGCGCTTCTGCGCCTGCTCGAACACGCTGAGCGGCGCACGCTGGATCTCAATCGCGACCGTGCCGCTGACCGGCTGGAACGGACGCGACACCAGATCCGCGATCGGAAAATCCGGCAGGAGACGAATCGGCTGGGGAACGACGCGCAGATGCTGGCTCAGCTTCTGGAGAAGCGGCATCTCGTCCCAGTCGATGACCAGGAGATATTCTTCCACGTCCGCCGTCCGGCCCTGACGAATGATGTCGCGAATCTCGCTGTCCCAGCCTGCGCCCTCTTCGGACGGCTCGAGCACGAAATGCCGCACGACGTTGAAGCCGTGCTTGCGCAGATCCTTGAAGCGGGTCGAGGTGAAATCGAGCGGCTTGAGGCTGAGCAGCACGACCTTGCGATCGACCAGACGGCCCTTGGCATAGCTCGAGGTCAGGGCCAGGCGCCACAACACGCGGAGCCCGCCCAAGGCAACGCCGCCGGTCGCAGCGAACAGCAGCGTAGTTCCGCGCGACAGATCCGCGGACGATTTGAGCAGGAACGCCTCGACCGCGAGGATGGTCAACGAGATCAGCCAGACCGCCAGGGCCTTGCGCAGCTGCCAGACCGTACTCAACAGGCGGTGATGATCGTAGACGCCCTGGAAATAGGCGATGGTCACGAATACCGCGCCGACGACGAGACCGGCTCCGACGGACGAATCCTGCTCGACGACAAGCACGCGATACAAACCGCTCGCGACGAAATAGCTGAGCAGCACGGCGAGGAAGTCGCCGGCGATCAAAGCCACCTGGAGGGGTCTCTGGAGGGCACCGCGTCGGTTCGATATAGCCGAATAATAGTTTTCCGAACCGTAAGTTGCTACAGCCATCCGAACCTCGCTGCCTCGTCACGCACCCGCAATCACGATTGCGAGCAAATCGATCGAAATTTTTCGACGTGCGCCGAAGTATATCTTAACTAAACAAAGCGACATTGCGGCAGTGCACCGAAAAAATCAAATCGATTTTTCTGCAACGCAGTATCGCATCGAGAGAATGCTCAAACTGCTGTCACACACGTGACAATTATGCGGGCAATGCGCCGCGATTTCTGTCAAATCGCGTCATTTTCGCGCAACGCGTCGCGCGCATTTGAACGACTGTTCAACCATGCCGCTTAAGTCGTTATTAGCCCGCGGCCATTAACACTCGTGACCAATTCGAGGAGTTGTGTCGTGAGTACCGTCGTCGTCTTCAGCCTGCTGATCGGATCGTTGCTGGGAGGCCGATTCCGAGTCTTCATCCTGCCGCCTGCCATCATTCTCGGTGCAGCGATCCTCGGCGCGGGCGCGGTCTGGCAGGGACATGATTCGGGTCACACCGTTGTTACGATTCTCGTCTTTGCGGCGGTGCTCCAGTTTGGCTATTTCTGCGGCGCGGCTCTGGTCCGCGTGCGAGCATCAGCCTATCGCGGCAAGGCCGCGCCATCGTTCGACAGCCGGAGCTTCGGCTAGTCGGCCTGGAAGCAGCAAGGATCGGCGGTTCGCAGAGCTCTGATGAGCCTTCAGCATCAGAAGGCGGGAAAAAAGCGGCTCTTGGCACCCCGATTCCGTCGATAGCATATTGACATCCCGGGCGAAGCTCTCTGAAAGAGTTGGGCCCCATGCCCACGACAGCGCCCCGAAATTCGCCCCGGCCGAAGCTACCGAACGGCGTGCGCATCTATGCGCTCAGCGACATCCACGGCTGCGCGCACCTGCTCGAACAGATGTTTGCCGTCATCGATGCGGACATGGCGAACAGCCGGCCCTATCGCGCGATCGAGGTCTTCCTCGGCGACTACATCGATCGCGGACCGGACTCGCGCCACACCCTCGACCTCCTGATCAGGCGCAGCCGCCGCCGCAACACGGTCTTCCTCAAGGGCAATCACGAGGCCTATTTCACCTCGGTGCTGGAGGACCCCTCGCGCGCCACCGAATGGTTTCAGTTCGGCGGACTCCAGACCCTGATGTCGTATGGCGTGTCGGCCGCGCCGGGCCTCAGCAAGGACGAACAGTCCGATCTCGTGCGCGAACTCACATCCGCGATGCCGCCGGAGCACATCGCGTTCCTGCGCCAGCTGCGGCCGACATTCACATGCGGCGACTTCTTCTTCGTCCATGCCGGAGTGCGCCCGGGCATTCCGCTCTCCGAACAGCGCGAATCCGACCTGTTGTGGATCAGGGACGAATTCCTCCAGAGCAAGAGGCGTTTCGGCAAGTATGTCGTGCACGGCCACACGCCGGTGCGGCAGGCCGAGCTGCTGGAGAACCGCGCCAACATCGATACCGGGGCGTACGCCACCGGAAATCTGACGCTGCTGTCCATCCAGGGCAACAGCATGCTCGCGATCTAGCCGCCCACGCTCGCGCGCCACACTCTAATTGGTGGAGCTTGCCGGAGGCCGATATTCCGGAAAACGGCTCAGCATCGCCGCCTTCAGGAACTTGAAATGCGCGATCGAGGCACCGAGCTCCTTGAGCCGGCGCTGGCCGTTCAGGATCTCCTTGTCGAACAGATCCTGATGGTGATTGTCGAGCGCCTCGCGCTCGAGATATTCGTCATCGCCGTTGCCGAAGGTCACGGCCGCACGCGCCAGCACGTCTTCCACCCGGCGATTGAGGCCCGATTGCTCCCGCTCCGCCGCATGGAGCGCGTCCTCGATCGCGATCATGATGGCTTCGATCCGCGTACGATCGGTTTCGGCGTCGCGCTCGGGCGAGCGCGCACGGAACGTCTGCTCTCCCCCGAAACGGTCCTTCAGGAAGTTATGGGTGCGGGCCCGCAAGAAGAGCTGAAACATGCGTGCACTTTCCGGTTCGAGGCGCCAGACCAGAAAATGGGTCCGGGATGGTTAATAAAGATTGAAGCCTTCGCGCCGTTCGGTGCGGCTTTGCGCCATCCAGGCCCTCCAGGCGCCCTCGTGCTTCTCGTAGAGCTCAAGCCGGCGCCGCTCACCGGCATCCGGCCACACGTCACGGCCGCCGGACGCGACCTGCACCCGGCCCGGCGCCTGGCCACTGTCGAGCCGCTCGAACTCGAACGTCTCCTCGGGCGTCAGGCCAATCAGGACACGCCGGCCACCCGCATCGACGAAATAGCGCCGCGGCGCCGTGTTCGTCGAACTGGTGATGGCGTCTACCCGCGTTCCCGTCATGATCCACTCCCCTGCATCCACGCCCCTGCCTACAACCGTGCCACGCCGGTTGTAAATCATCGGAATACACGTCCGCGCCATCGCCAACACGATGCGCCAGTGTCATCTTCGAGTTGTGTCGAGATCATGATGAGCGCCGCTGATTTTCTTGCCACGCCCGAGATTTTTTGGGCAGCACCGTGCTTGCGAAGTGGTCCGCCGCGCGCTCAGCCGAAGAACCAGAGGAACAACCGCACCAGCAACAGCGTGATGAAGTACACCCAGCCCGCCATCGCAATCAGCGCAACGCTGAAAAATGCGCCTTCGAATGCCCACTCTCTGATCTTCGTGAGGGGAAGTGCCGCTCGCGCTCTCTGAAGCATCTCGGTCTTCTGATTGTTTGTTTGATTTGTTCTTCGCCGTTCGCGCGAACATAGCCGAACGAATTCGACGATCTCGTGACGAGTCGTCTGAGCGAAGTGCAATGCTGCTTGTCGGGATTTGCTTGCACCTTGCGCGGCGTCGCGATTGGATCGCTTCTCGTTCGGAGCGGTTGCGATCGACACCGCGCGGTGATTCAATTCAAATTGATTCCGCGCGACGCAGCCGCCGCGACGACGATTCTGCAATCGCGCGCAGGTGATCGCGGCAAGATCAAGTGATCGCTGCAAGATGATGTCTCCGGGTATGGCGCGGCGCCCGTCAGTCGAGGATGCGGCGACCCGGCTCCGCACAACGGGTACGCGACGAGGCCGGCTTCGTGGCGGATCGCTCCGGCCACGATCTCCGCGACGCCGTGGATTCCGGCAAGGCCGGACGCGAGCCCGGCCGGCGTCCCCGCGAGGCTTCGAAAGCGGGCTTGGCGAAGGCCGTCCGCTGGCTCTGCGACAGCCGGACATGATGACAGAACATCCTCGATCGCGGCTGTCGGAGCGCGCGGATCGACCGCGGTTCACAAAAACACCGTGGTACTACGGAGCGCCGCGCGCCGATTTCATCGCGGTAAGGTTGAGCGGTTAGCTTAATCCGCGTTGTTTGTTGCGAATGCCGAGGGATCGCATATCCATCTTCACACCGGGCTGCCCCAAGCCCGGCCCCACCCAAGCAAAGCCGTCGAGCGAACATGGGTCCGCTTGGCGGCTTTGTCGTTGTGTCGACGAGAGGATGAATTCGGTTATGGCGCGCAGGCCCTGGTCGTTCAAGGAAGACCGCCGGCTGATGGAGTTGGCCAAGTCTTCGACTTCGCTGGAAGAGGCGGCAAAGCTTCTCGGTCGCTCGCCCGATGCGATCAAGCGCATGGCCTTGCGTCTCGGCCTGTCGCTGAAATCCAAGGGCACCAAGAAGAACTAGCGTCCGTCGCGCCGGCCGTGCGCGACAGTTCACGGACGTGCGCGCCTGCCCGATCGACCGGTGAGCGGAAAGCCGCCAATCGACGCAGCCCGAACGCCTTCAGCACACTCGATCTCTCCGCGCCTGGATGTTAAGCTGCCCGGCGATGAAGATCGATCATCGACGGGCTTCGATGTCCGCCCGATCGTTTGTTGGAGGAATGGATCATGTTGTCCCGCGCACTGGCTGTAGCTTTGCTCCTGGCTCTGCCCTCGATGGCGTCGGCGCAAGTCCCCGTGCGGTTCGGATTTCCGAATGGTGCGCCATGGTGTGCCTTTGGCTTCGATTGCAGATTTCTGAATTACCGCGAGTGCGCGGACTGGATCTATGATCCTGCGCGAAACTGCCTCAAGAATCCGTACTTCGCAGCCCACTACCCGACCGATGTCGACAAGGGCTGGTCCTACAATCGGCGCTGAACGTCGCCCTCCTGCCGACGACTTCGTCATGCGGTCAGGCGCGCGGCTTCGTGCCTGGCCCGGCTCGTCAATGACGAGAATTTGGGCAGGGACGATCGGCTGCTCCTCCGCAAAGCCGGAACTCTCGACCGCGCCCCGCATTGTTCCCGAAAGGAATGCGGGAGGCGGCGCCATGGCAAGCTCTTTCCTGATCGTGATGTCGATCTGGCTTGGCATCAACATCCTGTTCGTGGCCGTGAGATTGTGGGTCACAAGACCAGGGAGCCGGCGGGTTGATGACGCCCCCAGCCAATTCAGCATGAAATCGCGACTGCATCGCCACGCTTGACGTCGTCAGATGCGCAACCGCCGAAATGGGCCGTCTCTGCCGTTCGCTCGTGAACCTCGGTTCATGCCCGCGAAGGTTTATGAACCTTAACGATGTTCCTGGCTTTCGAAACCGACCAGCGGGCCGACCGGTTATGTTGGCGCCATGCGCCGCAACCATCTCATCGCAGCCGCCGGAATCTGCCTCGCGCTCATCATCTATGCCACGCTGGCCAAGCTCGCGGGCAGGCCGGCGCTCATGGGCCATGCGGAGGCCTACTCGGTCGTCGTCATCGAGCGCTTCAGCGCCTACGGCCTGTTGGGCTTCCTGCTGTCGTTCCTGCTGCCGGGGCGCGTCAAACTGGCTTGCGCGTTTGTGGTGGCCGTTGCAGTCGGTCTCGAGGTTATGCAGGCGGTGACGCCGGATCGTGATCCGCGGCTCATCGATGTGCTGCAAAAGGCCGCCGGCGGCACCGTCGGCGTCCTTCTGGCCCAAACCATCCTGGCTTTCCTGCCAAGGCCGCCGTCTTAGCGCGGCCGACGGCCGACCTACGCCACTCCGCGCCTGAGGCTCTCCTGCTGGGTCGCGAGAACTCCCGACATCTGCCGATGGGTTTCACGCAACGCCGCGATCGCATCATCGAGACCGAATTCGGCTTCGCGAATGGTCTCGAAGAACCGGGCCATCAAGGCGAGGTTCAGCTTGACGCGGGTGTTACCGTCGCGACTCTTGCGGCGATCGAGCGACAGATGCTGCGCCTGAAGCCGGGCTTCGGCAGCACTACAGCCGTTGAGCGTCGCGAGTTCGTCATATGTCATCCAGATTTGAGGCATGTCCCTGTCCGTCTTTTGTTATGGACCTCAACCTAGATTTCACCTCTAAAGGCACGGTTGCCGCAATGCGGTGACGAAGGGTTTTCGCGACAACAGCGTCAATGCAAAGCTAAGACGCGGGATCCTTTGCTGTATCCTTTGCTGTATCCTTGGGCGACGCAAATGGATGGCGCGGCCGGGAGCGGCTGTCGAGATTCTTGGGCAATTTGTCGGCATTGAGCTTCACGACCGCGCATCGAGCGTCGGCGGCAGGCGCATCTTCCTGGCTGTAGATCAGCGTCGCCTCGAATTTGACGTCGGGTGCTTCCTTGGCCGTGCCCGAGCAGGTCGCGACCAGGCCATTGCACACACCCGCAAGATCGACCTCGACCTCGTCCGGCCCGAACACGCTCGGCGGACCATCGGTGTGCCGGTTCACGGTCAAGACGGCCGAGAAGTGCTTCTCATTGACACGATAAGAGCCACCATAGGTGAAGAAGCTGTCGCTACCCGAGATCCGGCCCTCGATCAGATCCACGACGCCGGTGCCCTGGCCGCGCGGCGTCCTGAACCAGGCAGCGTATTTGCCGTCTCTCAACATACGAATTTCTCGGCGTGAAAATTGACGGGTATTTGCAACCAACTCTGGGGCGCGACAATGACCAAACCGCCAGCGCTTTCGGCAGGGTTAACGCCCCGAAAACCCGATCCATCGAATTGCCGCCGGCGCGCGACGCGACGGCACCGACGTCAAAACAATTCTATGCCGTCGTCGGCGGTCTCGACCGCCTCGACGCGCCGCGTGGCGGCGACCGACGCAAGCCCGAGCGTTTGCAGGAACTCCCGGTGGACGTCCCGCTCGCGCTCCATCGTGTAGCGCGCGAAGAGATCGTCGAGCATGGCCTCGTCCTGCGCACCCGGTTGCGGCCGCCGGGCGACCGCACTCGCAGTCTCGAGGCGCGCGGCCACCGCAGGCAAAGTCGCGGAGCTTTCGCCGAGCTTGCTCATCAGGCCTTGCGCCGAATTCATCAGGCTCTCGAATTCCGCTCCCTCGTCGACGAGCCGGCTCATCAGCTTGTCGAGCCGTTCGTTGCCGGCCTCGACCTCGCGCAGCGCCTGGAGGATCTGCGGCTCGAGGTTGGCAAGCTGCGTGGGATCGCCCTGCACGCGAAGCTCCTTCAGTGCCTTGGCCGAGCGCTCGATGCCGTCGAGCACGGGCCGGAGGCGCCCCGCCCCCGCCGAAACCTGGTCCGCAGTCGCCTTGAGCTCGTTGGCGATCACGACGAAGGCGCTGCCGCGGCTGCCGAGATGGCTTGCCTTGAGACCGGCATTCATCCCGATCAGGGTGATGTCGACGGTCGCATCGGCGAGCCCGGCGATCGCCTGGCGAAATTTCGCCAGCGTATCCTCGACAATGGCCAGCGCGTCATCGACCGCACGGCCGGCGCCCTCGCAGGTGGCGATCAGGGTCGAGGCATGCGCCAATATCTGCTTGATGCGCGTCAGGAACGACGACGAGCCGCCATCCTCACCGCCGAACAGGGTGCGGCCGTGGCCGACGACGCTGGCCGCATCATTCAAGATAGCCGCCAGCGCGCGAACGATCTGGCCGATGTCGCCACCGAACTCGCGCTGGGCGTCCCTCAGCTGGGCGGCCTGCAACAGGCAGATGGCGCGCGCGCCGTCATCGCTCGTGACGGGTTCGGGAACGAGGCTTGGTGAAGGTCCTGACGCAAGACCGAAACCGTGACAGACATGCTCGAGACGCTGGCGCGTACTGTCGCCGGCCTGCAAGGAAATGATCGCGCTGCCGACCGCCTCGGCGATCTTCCTGGTGCTGGCGCTGGCGAGATCGGCGACATGGCTGCTCTTGCTGCGCTGGTCGCGCAATCCGCCATAGGCCTCGCCGAGCTCGGCGCTCTCCGAGACCAGCTGGTTCCCGTAACGGCTCTCGAACTCCTTCTGCCGGCCGGAGGCGGTGGCAACGGCTTCCGACAGACGTTGCTGGTCCCGTGCGCAGCCCTCGATCGAGCGCTGCACGGCCTTGCCGAGATCGTAGGCTTCCTGCGTAAAGGCGAGAAAGCCTTCACGGTCGCCATCGAGCGAAGCCGCCTCGATCCGCGCGCTGCGCGCGATGATGGTGATCATTCCGATGTGCTTGAACAGCGGTTTGAGCAGCGAGGACGCCTCCTCCGTACTCTTGCCGATCGTCGCAAGCAGTGCGCTCTCGGCCGGCAGCGTCTGCGCCAGCTCGCTGAGCCGCGCGGCGATCTCCTGCAGCGCGGTCGCGGCGCCCTCGATCTCGGCGCCGGAGAGCTCCTCGGAGAGCGTGGCGAGGCCCTGGTTCAGCTCCTTGAAGATGATGTGGCCGCGACCGAGCTCCCGACCGACGCGCGCAAAGACATCCTCGATGCGCGACGAGACATCCTCGATCGCCGCGGTCGCTTCAGTGAGCGTGGTGGCCGGAATGGCGGACATTGCAATCAACCTGCCACCGCGACGTGCCCGGCCTGATACCAGAGCATGATCTCGCGCGGAATATGGTGCAGCGGCACGACCTTCTCGACCCCGCCATGGGCGATGGCTTCCTTGGGCATGCCGAACACCACGCAGCTGTCTTCATCCTGTGCTCGCGTCGAGGCGCCGAGCTTGCGCATCTCCAGCATTCCGCGCGCGCCATCGTCGCCCATGCCGGTCATGATGACGCCGAGCGCGTTGGCGCCGGCGTGCTGGGCCGCCGAGCGGAACAGCACGTCGACTGAGGGGCGATGCCGCGACACCGGCGGACCGTCCTTGATCGCAATCTGGTAGCGCAGCCCGATACGCTGAAGCAGCATGTGACGGGCGCCCGGGGCAATATAGGCGCTGCCCGGCAGCACCGGCTCGCCGTCCTCGGCCTCCTTGACCCGGATCTGGCAGACGCTGTCGAGACGTCTGGCAAACGCCGCGGTGAACCCCGCCGGCATGTGCTGGACGATGAGAAGCGGAGGGCAGTGCGGCGGCAGCATCTCGAGGACGTCGTTGAGCGCCTCGGTGCCGCCCGTCGATGCGCCGATGCACACGATGCGCTCCGTCGTCGGCCGGACCTTGCCCTGCACCGGCGGCGGGATGATGGCGTCGGCCGTCAGCTTCTTCTCGACCACCCGGCGCTCCGCACGCGGGCGCACGCGGGCGCGCGCCGCCGACTTGACGGCCTCGCGCAGCCGCGTGGAGCATTCGAGCAGCGCCTGCCGCGTGTCGATCTTCGGCTTCGGCACGATGTCGACCGCGCCCGCCTCGAACGCCTCGAACATCACGTTCGAGCCTTCTTCGGTCAGCGAGGAGCAGATGATCACCGGGATCGGACGTTGCGCCATGATCTTGCGCAGGAACGTCATGCCGTCCATGCGCGGCATCTCGATGTCGAGGATCATGACGTCGGGGATCTCGTTCTGGAGGCGGCGCGCGGCTGCGAACGGGTCGGACGCGGTCCCCATCACCTCGATGTCCGGATCGTCATTGAGGATCGTCTGAAGGATTTGGCGCACCGACGCCGAATCGTCCACGATCAGCACGCGAACTTTCTCCCTCGGCATTCTGGTTGCGCTCCGGCTAGACCTTGAAAATGGTTGGCTGAACTTGCTTCAAACCCGGCACTGCACTGTGAATCATCGATTCCGAATGTCCGACCAGCAGATAGCCGCCGGGCCGCAAATGGCTGCACAATTGCTCGATCACCTTGCGCTGCGTCTCGCGCTCGAAATAAATCAGGACGTTGCGGCAAAAGATGATGTCGACGTCGCGGTCGACGGGATAGGACGCATCCATGAGGTTCATCCGCATGAAATGCGTCATGCGCCGCAATTCCGGCACCACCCGCACCTCGCCGCGCGACTTGTCCCGCGACGACAGGAAGTACCGCTTCACGAAGGGCTCCGGCACCGGCGCGAGAACGTCGCGGGTGTAGATCGCGGTCTTGGCAAGGCGCAGCACCGCGGTCGAGATGTCGGTCCCGAGGATGCGGTACTGAAACCGCGAGCCGTTCCGCGTCATGTCGTCCAGCACCATCGCGGTCGTGTAGGCTTCCATGCCGGTGGAGCTCGCCGAGCTCCAGATCTTCAGGTTCGCGTTCTTCCGTCCATGCAATTTGAGCAGGGCCGGGATTGCGACGTCCCGCATGAAAGTGAAGTGCTGGGGCTCGCGGAAGAAGTCGGTCTTGTTGGTCGTCACCACATCGATCAAATGGGTGAGCTCGGTGTCGAAATGCTCCGCCCCGAACAGGTTGTCGACATATTCGTTGAGGTCGGAGAAGTTCAGCGCGCGCACGCGCTTGTGCAGCCGCCCCTCCAGCATCAGCCGCTTGCCTTGCGGCAGCTTGATGCCGACCTGGCCCTCGATCAATTCGGCAATGGTCCGGAAGTGGCGGTCCGACAGATGCACGGCCATGTCCTGCACGGCGGGCATCATGGTCGCCGGCCCCGGTCCGAGATGGCCGCCTGCACTGAATGTCGGGCCACCCGGGCCATCTTGAATCCTACACGTTTACGCAATCACAGATCGGCCCCCGGTGGGGGCCGATCCCTCAGAGAGCCTTAGCGCTGGAAATCGGCGTCCCGATCGTCCTCGCCGTCGTTCATGTCGAAGGCGAAGCCACCGCCGCCCGCAACCTTCATGGCACGCGCGGGCTTGGCCGGCGGCTTCCTGGCCGGGCGCTCGACGGCCGCCATGGTGGCCGCCTTGGCGCGCAACTGATTGACCGCCCGGTCGATCGGTGCGGCCGCGCGGCCCTTTCCACCCTGCTCGATGCGGAAATAAGCGATAGTGGACTGGAGCTGCTCGGCCTGCGAGGCGAGCTCCTCCGAGGTCGAGGACACCTGCTCGGAAGCGCTGGCGTTCTGCTGGCCGACCTTGTCGAGCTGCTGGATCGCCTGGTTGATCTGGGCCGAACCGACGTCCTGCTCGCGGCAGGCCGCGGTGATCTCCTCGACCAGCTCGGCGGTCTTCTTGATATCAGGGACGAGCTTGGCAAGCATATTGCCGGCTTCCTGCGCGACCTTGACTGTTTCAGTCGAGAGCGTGCCGATCTCGGCCGCCGCAGCCTGGCTGCGCTCGGCAAGCTTGCGCACTTCGGAAGCGACGACTGCAAAGCCCTTGCCGTGCTCGCCGGCGCGCGCGGCTTCGACCGCCGCGTTCAGCGCGAGCAGGTCGGTCTGGCGCGCGATCTCCTGCACGATGGTAATCTTCTCGGCGATGGTCTGCATCGCGTTGACGGCGCGTCCGACGGCCGCGCCGCTGGCCTCCGCGTCCTTGGCCGACTGCGCGGCGATCTTCTCGGTCTGGTTGGCGTTGTCGGCGTTCTGCTTCACGTTCGAGGCCATCTCCTCCATCGAGGACGAGGCTTCCTCGGCGGACGAGGCCTGCTCGGTCGCGCCCTGCGAAAGCTGCTCGGCGCTCGCGGAAAGCTCCTGACTGCCGGCAGAGACGTTCTGCGCCGCCGTCAGAGCTTCCGACACGATCTGGCGGAGCTTTTCCACCATGCGCTCGAGGGCAAGGCCCAGCGTGTCCTTGTCCGACTGCGGCTTGGCCTCAACCATGAGATTGCCCTGCGCAATCTCGTTGGCGACGGCCGCAGTGGCGTTCAGGTTCACGGTCATCGCATTCAGCGATTTGATGAGATCGCCGATCTCGTCATTGCTGGACGACTCGATCTTACGGCTGAGATCGCCGATCGCCACCGCGTCGGCGAGGCCGACGGCCTGTGCCAGCGCGCGGCTGATGTTGAGGGCGATCCAGGTGGCGGCAACAGCGGCGATCAGGAGCGAGGCAATGACCAGGCTCATCAGCAGCATTTCGGCGCGGGCGCCGTCCTGCTTGGACTGCTCGGCCTGCTCCGCCATGTTCTTCTTGACGTTCTTGATGTAGCCGTCGGCTGCTTCCAGCGCGTCCGCGACGACCTTGCGGCCGTCATGCATGGACCGGTCCAGGGCCTTCGGCTTGTCGGACTTCGCGAGCCTGACCGTCTCATCCTGATAGGCGCTCAGCTTGGCAAACGCCGTGGAGAAGTTCTCCATCAGTTTCTTGCCGCCTTCGCTGGCGGCGGCGTGGATCTCGTCCTTGGACTTGATGAGCGCTTCGCGATTCTTGGCGAGGTCGGCTACGAACTGATCGTATTCAGCATCGGTCGCCGCGAGGATCGAGTTCTTTTCGGCGCGCACCAGAAACAGGATGCCTTCCTTGAGTTCCGCGGCCTTTTCCATGCGGCCCGCGCGGCTAACCAGAGTCTCGGTGGTGCCGACCATGTCCGACAGCTTCACATAGCCGACCGCGCCGGCGATCATGGAGAGCAGGATGACGACGCCGAAGGCGCTGGCAAGCTTGGCTTTGACGGTAAATCTCATGTCAATCTCGTTGGTTCGAATTGGGGGGCATACGCTTGACCATGCTTACTCTTGCAAACTCAGGCGGCGCGGGGCGCATCGCGCCCTTCCGGGATCTCGTCATGCGCCATCAGCTTGGCGAGATCGAAGATCACGACGAATTTCTCGCCCTTGCGGCCGATGCCGGCGGCGTAGTCGGATTGCCATTTGCCACCGACCTCGGGGATGGGCTCGATCGCCTGCTCGTCGATGTCGGTGACCTCGAACACGCAATCGGCGACGAAGCCGACACCGACCAGACGGTCCTTCATCGGCACGTCGAGGATGATGATGCGGGTCGCCTCGGTCGTCGCCACGCTCGGCAGGCCGAGCTTGGTCCGGAGGTCCACGATCGGATAGCCGCTGCCGCGCACGTCGATCATGCCGAGCAGGAAGTTCGGCGCATGCGGCAGCCGCGAGATCGGACGCATGTCGAGAATTTCGCGGACGTTGCGGATGCTGATGCCGAACGTCTCGCCGGCGAGTCCGAGCGTCAGATATTGCGAGGTTGCGGCCATGCTGCAGTCCAGGGGTCCCGGGGTTTGCGAATGAGCACGATCCGGCACGAGGCCGGACCGCCTGATCAACGTTGGAATTCGGCGTCGCGGTCGTCTTCGCCGTCGTGCATGTCGAACGCGAAGCCGCCACTGCCGGCGACCTTCATCGCACGTGCGGGTTTGCGGACAGGCGCGGGCTTCTTCACGCCGCGATCCGCCGCAGCCATGTGCGCCGCCTTGGCGCGGAGCTGGGTAACGGCACGATCGATCGGCGCCGGCGCCGCGCTCTCGCCGCGGCCGGCATGGTCGATGCGGAAGAACGAGATTGTGGACTGGAGCTGCTCGGCCTGCGAAGCGAGCTCCTCCGAGGTCGAGGAGACCTGCTCGGAGGCGCTGGCGTTCTGCTGGCCGACCTTGTCGAGCTGCTGGATCGCCTGGTTGATCTGGGCCGAACCGACGTCCTGTTCACGGCAAGCGGCGGTGATCTCCTGGACCAGCTCAGCCGTCTTCTTGATGTCGGGCACGAGCTTGGACAGCATGTCGCCGGCCTCCCGGGCGACCTTCACCGTCTCCGTGGACAGCGTGCCGATTTCGGCCGCGGCCGCCTGACTGCGCTCGGCGAGCTTGCGGACCTCGGAAGCGACCACCGCAAAGCCCTTGCCGTGTTCGCCGGCCCGCGCGGCCTCGACCGCGGCGTTGAGCGCCAGCAGATCGGTCTGCCGTGCGATCTCCTGCACGATGGTGATCTTCTCAGCGATCGTCTGCATCGCGTTAACCGCACGACCGACGGCCGCGCCGCTGGATTCCGCATCCTTGGCGGACTGCGCGGCAATCTTCTCGGTCTGGTTGGCGTTGTCGGCGTTCTGCTTCACGTTCGAGGCCATCTCCTCCATCGAGGAAGAAGCTTCCTCGGCGGACGAGGCCTGCTCGGTCGCGCCCTGCGAGAGCTGCTCGGCGCTGGCGGAGAGCTCTTGGCTGCCGGCCGAGACGTTCTGCGCGGCGGTCAACGCCTCCGCGACGATCTGCCGGAGCTTCTCGACCATCACGTTCAGGGACCTGACGAGGTCGCCAATCTCATCGTTGCTGGCGGACGGGATGGTCTGGCTGAGATCGCCCTCCGCAACCGCGCCGGCAAGGCCAACGGCGCGGCCCAGCGAACGGCTGATCGAGATGGAAATCCAGAGCGCAGCCCCGATCGCAATCGCCAGCGAAATGCCGAGCAGCGTCATCAGCACGAACTGCGCCTGGTGGCCTTCCTCCTTGGATTGGACCGCCTGCTCCGCCATCTGCTTTTTCGTGTTGCCGACATAGGCGCTCATGGCTTCCATCGCGTCCGCGACGACCTTGCGACCGTCGCCCATGGAGCGTTCGGTCGCCTTTGCCTTGTCGGTCTTGGCCAGTCTGAACGTCTCTTCCTGATACGCATTCATCTTGGCGTATGTCACAGCGAAGCTGTCGAGCAGCTTCCTGCCGGCTTCGCTCGCCAACGCGTAGACCTCGTCCTTGGTCTTCAGCGCCTGGTCACGAATCTTGGCGGCATCGGCGGCAAACTGTTCGGCCTGGGCTTCCGCTCCGAGAATTGAATTCTTCTCCGCCCGCAGCTGAAGCAGGATATCCTTTTCGATTTGCGTCGCCTTCTCCATCCGGGTCGCGCGCAGGACCATGCTGTCAGCAGTGGCCATCATGTCGCCGAGCTTCATGTACGCGACACCGCCGGCGACCATGGACAGGACAATGACCAGGCCGAATGCGCTGGCCAGCTTCGCTTTGACCGTAAATCTCATTTCCAGCCCCTAAACCTCAAGTCCCACCCCTGGGACTCATTTCAATTCAGAATGCGTTCCATGTTGGGAACGATGACGAACTCTTCACGCCATTTGGCGATGAAGCGAATGAACTCCGGCTTCCAGTGCATGCCGACGCGCGGCGTCTGCTGCACGTCGGTCTGCGAGATCTCCGTGACCTCATAGACCTTGTCGGCGGTGACGCCGACCAGGACGGGCTCGCCGTCGAGCTCCAGCTCGATGACGACGATGCGCGTGTCGGCCGAGTTGTCGAGCTGCGGCATACCGAAGCGGATGCGCAGGTCCGCGAGCGGAATGACGTTGCCGCGTACGTTGATCACGCTGGGAACGAAAGCCCGTGCGCCGGCGACCTTGGTCACCGGCACGGGATCGATGATCTCGCGCACGAGGCCCGCGTCGAGCGCGAACTTCTCCTCGCCGAGGCCGATCATCACGACCTGCATCGCGTCGGCCTGATGCTCGCCGGCCAAAGTCTCGTTCATCACGCCGCCTCGCTGATGTGCTGCTTCTCGACCTTCGACTGCGCCAGCGCGACGAGCTGCGCGACGTCGAGGATCAGCGCCGCCGTGCCGTCACCCAGGATGGTCGCGCCCGAGAAGATCGTGACATCCGAATGCAGCTTGGAGAGCGACTTGATCACGGTCTGGTGGTTGCCGATGATCTGGTCGGCGACGAGACCGACGCGGCTTTCACCGGTCGAGATGATGATCGTCTTCTGGTGCCGGTCGGGCGCCCCCGACGACGACATGATCTCGCGCAGGCGCAGGAACGGAACGAGGTTGCCGCGGACGTTGAGGAAATTGCGGCCGCGCGAACGCTCGTCCTCGGCCGTCAGCTCGACGCATTCCTCCACCGCCGACAGCGGAATGATGTAGCGGCCTTCGCCGACGCGGATCAGGAGGCCTTCGATGATCGCGAGCGTCAAGGGCAGGCGCAGCGTCACGGTGGTGCCCTCGCCCGGCTTGGTCGACAGGTCGATGGTGCCGCGCATGTTCTCGATGGTGCGCTTGACCACGTCCATACCGACGCCGCGGCCGGACAGCGCCGAGATGGTCTGCGCGGTCGAGAAGCCCGGGTGGAACAGGAACTGGTGGATCTCGTGATCGGTCAGCACGGCGCCGGCTGCGATCAGCCCCTGCTCTTCCGCCTTGGCACGGATGCGCGCGGTGTTGAGGCCGCCGCCATTGTCCTTCACGGTGACGAGCACCTGCGCGCCGGAATGAACGGCGGCGAGCTCGATCCGGCCCTGCTCGGTCTTGCCGTTGGCGGCGCGCGTTGCGGTGTCTTCGATGCCGTGGTCGATGGCGTTGCGGATCAGATGCACCAGCGGATCGGCCAGGCACTCGATCATGGTCTTGTCGAGTTCGGTGTCCTCGCCCGTGGTGACGAATTCGACCGGCTTCGACAGATCGCGTGACAGATCGTGGATCAGGCGGCGGAAGCGGCCGAACAGCGAGCCGATCGGCACCATGCGCGCGCCCATCGTGGTGTCGCGCAAGGAGGAGGCGAGGCGCTCGATCTCCTCGGCGATCATCTTGATCGAGAGGTCGGAGCCTGACGATGCGAGCTGGGTCAGCCGCGCCTGGGCGATGACGAGCTCGCCGACCCGGTCCATCAGTTCGTCGAGGCGTTCGGCCTGGACGCGGACGGTGGCGATGCCGCGATCGTCGCGCTTGGCCTCGGCCTTCGGCTCCGGCTTCGGTTCAGATTTGGGCTCCGCCTTTGCGGCGGGCTGCGCGGCGATCGGCGCGGCAGCAGCCTCGACCACCGGCGCAGGCATCTCGGCCTCAGGTGCCGGCTCCTCGTCGATGAGCTGGAATAGCGGCATCGGCGCGGGCGCTTCGACATGCTCCAAGGGCGAGAGGGTCAGCTTCATCTCGTCCTGGACGAACATGAAGACGTCGTCGATCGCGTCCTTGTCGCAAGCCGCGTGCAGCTTGACGTCCCACTTCAGATAGCAGTCTTCCGGCTCCATCTCGTCGAGGAACGGGATGCCGTCGGTAACAGGCACGACGAAGCAGGGGCCGAGCTTGCAGAGATCTTCCAGGAGGTCGAGCGGGTTCGAGCCGTTGCGCAGGATGTGCGATTCGAATTCCAGATACAGGTGCCAGCCGGGCTGCTTGCTCTCGACCGGCGCCGCCGCCTCCGCGATCCCGGCGACCGGCGCAACAGGCTGGTCGGACGAGACAAAGCGCTTGAGGTCGTCGAGGATGCCTTCGCCGATGACGTCATCGGTCGACTGGGGATCCTCGATCAGGGCGCGGATATAGTCCTTGGCGGCGAGCGCGACCGAGATCAGTTCCTGCGTCGGCTTGATCTCGCCCTTGCGGACGCGATCGAACGCGGTCTCGAATTCGTGGGTGAAGGAGGCGACCTTGTCGAAGCCGAACATGGCGCCCGAGCCCTTGATCGTATGCAGGGCGCGGAAGGCGGAATCGACGAGTTCGCGGTCATCGGGACGCAGGCCGAGATCGAGCAAGGCTCCTTCAAGAACTTCGAAGAGCTCACTGGCTTCCTGACGAAAGACCTCGGTCGGGTCCATTGCACTCATGCGCGCACCAGCTTGCCGACGACGGCGAGCAACTGCTCCGGCTTGAAGGGCTTGGTGATCCAGCCCGTGGCGCCGGCGCTCTTGGCCTCCTGCTTCACCGTGTCGTTGGATTCGGTGGTCAGGAACACGATCGGCATGCCGACCGCGCTCGGCAGCTTGCGCAGCGCCCGGATCAGCTCCAGCCCGTTCATGACCGGCATATTGAGGTCGGTGATCACGAGGTCGAGCTTGCCGGCCTGGGCCTTGGCGAGCCCTTGCGCACCGTCACCGGCCTCGATCACGTTATGACCGGCCGGCTCGAGCACGACCTTGATCATTTGCCGAATGCTGGGGGAATCGTCGACGGTCAGAATCGTGGCCATCAGGTGCCATCTTTCTTTTGCGGGAAGTGCTGTTCGATCATCGCCTCGCTGGCGAAGCCGGCGCGGCGAAGGGTGTTGCGCAGAGATTGGGAGAATGCGGTGAGCACCACCGGGCGGCCCTGGGCCTCGCCCGTCCTGGCGGTCGACAGCAGAAGCTGGATCGAGGTCACGTCGGCCTTGTCGACGCGCGAACAATCGATCTCGAGCCGCTGCTCGCGGCCGAACGCCTCGCGAATGAGGTCATAGACGCTGCGAATGGCCGCGATGCTGCAATCGGCGGGTAACCGCAACGACCACTTCGGCTCCGTCGGATTGAGCGCCATCGCTGCCCCCGCCCTTGCAAAATTCCGATACACGTTTGACGCGAATCAAGTGAGCAAACCCCTAACGGAGAGGTCCGTACAACTACGGGTCACATTCCCGAGGACTTCGCGCAATTGCATGCAACGGTGCATAGCCTGCTGAAATCGCATGCGAGGCGCGCATATCGCAGCGCGTGCGCACGCACGGCGCATTTGCTTCGCGTTAAATTCGCACGGGTTATGCAGTCGGTTCGTGCCCTTGCCAGCGAAGAGAGCCCCGGCCGCCGATGCTGACCCAAGCGCTTCTGGTTGACGACAGCCGTTCCGTCCTCAACTTCCTGAAACGTCACATCGAGGCCGAAGGTCTGGTCGAAGCCACCACCTTCCTCGATCCCGTGCAGGCACTGGCCTGCGCACGGGAGCGCGTCTTCGACCTCGTGCTGGTCGACTACGAGATGCCGCACATGGACGGCATCAGCTTCATCCGCACGCTCCGCACCCTTCCCGGCTGCGTCGACATCCCTATCGCGATGATCACGTCGCGGCAGACCGATGACGTGAAGATGGAAGCGCTGCAGGCCGGTGCAACCGATTTCCTGCCCAAGCAGCCGCAGAGCGTCGAGATGACGGTGCGTCTACGGAATTTGATTCAGCTTGGTGCAGCCGTACGCAAGCTCAACGATCGCGCCGCGCATCTGGCCAGTGAAGTCGCGGCCGCGATACGCAAGCTCGGCGAGCGCGAGGAAGAGATCATCCTGCGGCTCGCGCTCGCGGTCGAATACCGCGACAACGACACCGGCGAGCACACCCTGCGGGTCGCCCGCTACAGCCGCATCATCGCCGAGCAGCTCGGCCTGCCGGCCCGGCTCTGCCGCGACATCTATCTCGCCGCACCGCTGCACGACGTCGGCAAGGTCGCCATTCCCGACAATATCCTGCTCAAGCCCGGCCGGCTGACCGACGAGGAGATGGCGGTGATCCGTACCCACGCCACGATCGGCGAACGGATCCTGGCGGACTCCAGTTGCGAGCTGATCCAGCTCGGTGCGCAAATTGCCGCAGGCCACCACGAGCGCTGGGACGGCGCAGGCTATCCGAACGGCCTCAAGACGGACGAGATCCCGGTGGCCGCTCGCGTGGTCGCTGTCGCCGACGTGTTCGACGCGCTGACGACGCGGCGGCCATATAAAGAGCCGATGCCGCTCGAGGCGGCACGCAACTACCTGGTCGAGAACCAGGGACGGCAGTTCGACCCGGCCTGCGTCGAGGCTTTCCTGTCGCGCTGGAACGAAGTCATGGAGATCGCTGCCGGGCAGCAGGCGACGCCATTTCAGAAGACGGAGGCGACGCTCGCCCCTGTCATGGAGAGAGCCGTCGAGGGCCGGACGGCCGAAGACCGTTCGCCGCAGGCCGTTCCGGCCGCCTGAGATCGCATATCCCGGCAACAGCTTGCCGCGGCTCTGTTTTCTCCGGTCGCCGGTTTGAACCTGTTCCTGATAGAGTGCACCAATGTCCAAGAGTGATTCCGGTCACACTTGCCTGGGCGCTCCTCTGCTAAGCATCGAACCAGGACGGGACCGGTAGAGCATCGGTAGAATTGAATGAGAATCCCCATGAGAAGCCTGATCGGCGCCGTTGTCGGCGCGCTCTGTGTCGCGACCCCCGCTCTGGCGGAGACCCCGGCCGCGATCGTCGAGGACGTCCAGGGCAAGGTCGACGGCATCGCGTTCATGGACTATGTGGCGCCGGGCAAGATCATCAAGCTCGGCCCGAAGGCGAGCGTCACGCTCAGCTATCTCAAATCCTGCCTGCGCGAGACGATCAGCGAAGGCGTCGTGCTGGTCGGCGCCGAGCAGAGCACCGTACAGCTCGGCGAGGTCAAGCGGGACAAGGTGCCCTGCGACACCAACGCGGCGAAGCTGTCCGAGCGAGAGGCCAACCAGAGCGCCGCGACCACCTTCCGCACCATGCGCTCGGACGCCAAGGGCGCGCCGGCCAAGCTGCCGACGATCTACGGCGTCGCACCGCTGGTGCAGGCCAAGAGCGGCAGCACGCTGGTGATCGAGCGCACCGACGGCAAGGAACCCACGATCACCGTGCCGCTCAAAAGCGAAGCCATGATCGGCGGCAAGTTCTATGATTTTGCCAAGGCCGGGAAGTCGCTGACCCCCGGCGGCAGCTATCTCGCCATTCTCGGCGCCAAGCGCTATGCCTTCCAGGTCGACGCCAGCGCCACCTCATCGCCGACGCCGATCGTCGGCCGCCTGCTGCGGCTCGAATAGGCGGCTTGCGACGGGGCGATGCGGCGGATCGGAAGGCGGGACATCGTTGCAGCGATCCTGATTGCGCTCTTCGCGGGCGCGGTCTTCACGTCTCCGCCGCTTCAGACGCTGCAGGGCCTGTCGCTCGACATCCTCACCGCGATGCGCGGCAAGCTGGTCGGCGACCGCCGCGATCCCGCGACATCGCCGGTCGTCGTCGTGGCCATCGACGGGGAGACCTACGACACTCCGCCCTTCAAGGGATCGCCGACGCTGACCTGGACGCGCGAAATTGGCCGCGTGCTCGGAAGCATCACTGAGGGCGGCGCCAAGGTGATCGGCTTCGACGTCATCTTTCCCAGCTCGATCGAGCAGTCGGAGATTCCCTTCGGCGACGCGCCACTCGGCAGCCGCATGAAGGGTTTTGACCGGGACTACCTCATCGCACTCCGGCAACTTTCCGACAGCGGCAAGCTGGTGCTCGGCGAGATCCTGAGCAACGACCATCCGGACAGGCCCTACCGCGCGCAGCAACTGGCGGTGAAAAACAATATCCGCGCCCTCAACGTCCATACCGACCCCGACGACGTGATCCGGCGGATGCCCCTGAGCTTTGCCATCGACGGCAAGCCGGTCCCCGCGATGGCGATCGAACTCGCCGCGCGCGCGCTCGGCACGACGCCCGGAACCGAGCCATCCGGCGCGATGCAGCTGTCCGGCTACACGATCCCGAGCGCGATCCCCAACACGTTGACGCTCAACTTCCGCGGCATGGGCCGCGACATCCCGGCCTATTCCTTCGCCGACCTGCGTGCCTGCGTCGAGAAGGGCGACCGCGATTTCTTCCGCCGCGCCTTCGAGGGCAAGGTCGTCCTGCTCGGCACCGTCCTCAATTTCGAGGACCGCAAGCTCACCTCGATGCGGCTGTCCGGCGGATATGACGGCTCGCCCGCGCCGCGCTGCGCCCTGCCCGCCTCGGCGGGTACCGCGCAAAAGGCCCGCAGCGATATCGCCGGCGTGTTCGTGCATGCCACCGTCGTGCGAAACCTGATCGAGCGCGACGCCGTGACCGAGCTCGGCTTTCCGGCGCGGACCATCCTCACAATTGCGTTCGCGGCGATCATCGCCTGCGCGGCCTGCATGCTCGCACCCGGCGGCGCTGTGATCGCCTGGCTCGCCCTCACCGCCGTTTACGCCGGTATGGCCGTCGCCGCGTTCGTGCATGCCCTGGCGCTGCCCTTGACGGAGCCCGCGCTCGCGAGCCTGGCCGCGCTCGCGATGATGATCGGCTACCGCTTCATGCTGGCCGATCGCGACGAGCGTTTTCTGCGCAAGAGCTTCGCCTTCTATCTCGCGCCTGAAGTCATCAATACCATGGTCGCGTCCGGCAAGATGCCGGCGCTCGGCGGCGAGATGCGCAACGTCACCATGTTCTTCTCCGACCTCAGCGGGTTCTCCTCGATCGCAGAGACGATGACGCCGGGCGAGCTGGTCACGCTGATGAACGAATATCTCTCCGCCATGACCGACATCATCGAAGGCCATGGCGGCTATGTCGACAAATATATCGGCGATTCCATCGTCGCCATGTTCGGCGCGCCGGCCGACGATCCCGCCCACGCGCGCAATGCCGTCCGCGCGGCGCTGAAGTGCCACGAAAAGCTGGCGGACCTCAACGCCAACAACGCCGCCTTCGCGGGCCACGGCCTGTCGCACCGCATCGGGCTCAACAGCGGCGAAGCCGTGGTCGGCAATATCGGCTCCCGCCGCCGCTTCAACTACACCGTGATGAGCGACACCGTGAACGTCGCCTCGCGGCTCGAGGGTGCGAACAAATATTACGGCACCGCGATCATGGCCTCGGAGGCGACAGTGGCGCAGACAGGTGACGCCTTCGCCTGGCGCGAGCTCGACGCAATCAGGGTGCAGGGCCGCGGCGAGGCGATCAAGGTGTTCGAGCCGCTGGCGGAGAGGGACGGGGAGAGTGCCGAGCAGAAGAAGGTGACGGCGTTGTATGCGGAAGGACTGGCCTGCTGGCGCGCACGGGAGTTCGCGAAGGCGGTTGATGCGTTCGACCGGCTAGCCAAGGTCGATCCGCCATCGTCAATGTTTGCAAAGCGCGCCAGAGCGCTTGTCGCAAATCCACCGTCGCTGGAATGGACACCAGTCAACACGCTCGAAGGGAAGTAGCCGCGTCAGCCGAGAGCGCTAGCTTCCCCTCTCCCCTTGCGGGAGAGGGTGGCTCGCCGCAAGGCGGCGAGACGGGTGAGGGGTTTCTCTCGGCGCATCCAACTCTCACTTGAATTCGCGGAGACATACCCCTCATCCGGCGCTTCGCGCCACCTTCTCCCACAAGGGGAGAAGGGAGGGCAGCATCGCGTGTTGCGCGATCATCTCGCTCAAAACGGCAGGCCCACATAGTTCTCCGCGAGCAGGCGCTGCGCCGTTTCGGACGAGAACAGATATTCCAGCTCCGTCTGCTGAAGACGATCCTCATAGTCAAGACGATCGGGGAAGCGATGCAGCAGCATCGTCATCCACCAGGAGAAGCGCTGCGCCTTCCAGATCCGCGCCAGCGCCTTGGCGGAATAGCCTTCGAGGCCGGAATCATCGCCGCTCTGATAATGTGCGAGCATGGCATGATAGAGATAGTAGATGTCGGAGGCGGCGCTGTTCAGCCCGCGCGCGCCGGTGGGCGGCACGATGTGGGCTGCATCGCCGGCGAGGAACAGGCGGCCATAGCTCATCGGTTCGGCGACGAAGCTGCGCAATGGCGCGATGCTCTTTTCGATCGCGGGCCCCGTGATCAAGCGGCCGGCGACCTCTTCCGGCAGGCGGCGCTTCAGCTCGGCCCAGAACGCGTCGTCCGACCAGTCCTCGACCTTGTCGGTGAGCGGCACCTGGATGTAGTAGCGGCTCAGCACCTGTGAACGCAGGGAACACAGCGCAAAGCCGCGCTCGTGCTTCACATAGATCAGCTCGGACGAGACCGGCTTGGTGCGCGACAGCACCCCGAGCCAGCCAAACGGATAGACCTTCTCGTATTCGCGCAGCACGTCCTTTGGGATCGACCTGCGGCTGACGCCGTGGAAGCCGTCGGCGCCGACGATGTAGTCGCAATCGACGCGAACGATCTCGTCGTTCGAGCGGTACGTCACGTAGGGGCGGTCCGACGCGAGATCATGCGGCGTCACGTCCTCGGCATTGTGCACGACCTTGCCGCCAAGGCGGTCGCGCGCCTCGTAGAGGTCGCGCGTCAGCTCGGTCTGGCCGTAGACCAGCACCGAATTGCCGCCGGAGTGCTTGTGCAGATCGATGTGGGAGAGCACCCCGTCATGGGCGATCTCGAACCCCCGGTGGATCTCGCCTTCGCGGTCCATCCGCTCGCCGCATTGCGCCTCGCGCATCAGTTTCGCAAAACCGTGCTCGAGCACGCCGGCGCGGATCCGGGCCAGCACGTGGTCGCGGCTGTATTTCTCCAGCACGACCGTGTCGATGCCCTTCAGATGCAGGAGCTGGGACAAGAGCAGCCCGGACGGCCCGCCACCGATAATACAGACCTGAACTTTCATTTTCGCGTCCTCCCGTCGGCACTTTTTTGCAGATTCAGCCGCGCAAACCGATGGAGGGTTTCGTCTTTGTCTTGTACTATTCGAACATGAAAAGCGCCGCCCCTGCCCCCGCGATCCGGGTCTACAATCTGTTCGGCGAGTCCGGCGACCTGCCCGACGTCGTGCATTGTGAGACGATCGCGTCCCGCTCCGTACTTCACGACTGGACCCTGGCCGTGCACCGCCATGCCCGGCTGCACCAGGTCCTGCTGATCGAGCGCGGCGGCGGCGAGGCGACGCTCGACGGACGCGTGGTGCCGTTGAAGCCGATGCAGATCGTCAACGTACCCGTCGGACACGTCCACGGCTTCCGCTTCGTGCCTGAGACCCAAGGCTGGGTGCTGACCATCGCGGCGGAGATTCTGGACGAGGCGCTGCTCGCCGCCGAAGGCCTGCGCGGGGCCCTGTTACAATCAGGCGTGGTGCGCGGCACCCCGCAGATCCGCGCCACCATGAAGCAGATCTTCGCCGAACACGCCGCCCGCGATTTCGGCCGCGCACATGTGCTGCGCGCTTTGTCGGCAGCCATGATCGGGCTGGTGGCCCGCGCGCTCACGAGCGAGACCGGTGGCAATGGCACTGCCGAATCCGGCCTGTTCCGCCGCTTCGAGGCGCTGCTCGAGCAGCATCATCTGGAACGCTGGAGCGTCGCGGACTACGCAGGCGCGCTGTCGATCACGCCGACCCATCTCAACCGGGTGACGCGGGCGGCGACCGGCGACACCGCCTCGCACCTGATCCTCAACCGCCTGATCCGCGAGGCGCGGCGCAACCTCGTCTACACCAACCTGCCGGTCTCGACGATCGCTTACGCGCTCGGCTTCGAGGACCCCGCCTATTTCAGCCGCGTTTATGCCGCCGCCACGGGGCTATCGCCGCGCGCCTTTCGCACCCGGCTGCATGGTGATGAAGGCTGACACATCAGCCGATCGAACAGCCGCGCCCATGGTCGAAGGCCACGCTGGGAACCGCAATGGCCTTTGTTGCCCGCGCTGCCACTTACCTTCGTATATCGGGCCCTATCCTTTGGATAGAGGCCCTTTACCTCAGTACAATTGAGTAGGGAACGCGCGCGCCTTAGCCTGGCTGCATTCGGCGCCCTGGCGCTAGTGGCATTGGATCCTCCCTAACCTGGGCGCAAGACGGCCGCCCCTGTCCGGTCGTCTGCGCTGCTTTTTCGGCAAGCCATCGGTGCCTTCATTGTTCTTCCGGCCGACACACCGCGCCCTGGCGGTGGGATCGGCCGCCTTTCGCGTGCAACTGGAGATTTACGCAGAATGTCTTCGATTGAGAAGATCGCACTCTTTATCGATGGCTCCAATCTCCATGCCACCTCCAAGGCGCTCGGCTTCGACATCGACTACAGGCGTCTGCTCGGCGAATTCCAAAGCCGAGGTGCGCTGTTGCGGGCCTTCTACTACACGACCCTCATCGAGGATCAGGAGTATTCGTCGATCCGCCCCTTGATCGATTGGCTCGACTATAACGGATACACCGTCGTCACCAAGTTCACGAAGGAATTCGTCGACGCCATCACCGGCCGCCGCAAGGTGAAGGGCAGCATGGATGTCGACCTCGCCGTAAATGCGATGGAGCTCGCCGAGCACGTCGATCAGATCGTGTTGTTCTCGGGCGATGGCAATTTTCGTTCGCTGGTGGAAGCGCTGCAGCGCCGCGGTGTCCGCGTAACGGTCGTCTCCACACTCTCCACTCAGCCAGCCATGGTCGCCGACGACCTGCGCCGACAGGCGGACGTATTCATTGATTTGGCAGAACTGAAACCAAAAGTGGGGCGCGATCCGGCCAATCGGCCGGGATCGCGCGAGATGCGCCAGTTACCGCAATTCCTCGCGCGCGTAGCGATCGATCGCGGCGACCAGGTGGAGTGATCCTGCGGGAGGCCGCACGACTCTCAGACGTCGAAGAACACGGTCTCCTCGGGCCCCTGCAAATTGATCGTGAAGGAATACACGACCTTGCCGGCGCGCTCGCTTCGCGTTGCGATCAACGTCTTGCGCCGGGCCGGCTGTTCGATCAGGTTGAGCACGGGGTCTCCGGCGTTGGCAGCCTCTTCATCCGAGAAATAGAGCCGCGTGTTGAGACCGATATTGATGCCGCGCGCGACGATCCAGACATTGACGTGCGGCGCGCATTTGCGCCCTGCCTTGTCGGTGATGGCGCCGGGCTTGATGGTCTCGAAGGTCACGAGCCCGCTGTCGAAGTCGGAGCCGGCGCGGCCCCAGCCGCGAAACTCCTGCTCCAGCGCGCCGGCCGAGCGGTCGGCCGGATGGTTGTAGCGGCCGGCCGCATTGGCCTGCCAGATTTCCAGCAGCACGTCGCGCAGCGGCGTACCGGTGCCGTCAAGCACCTTGCCTTCCAGCGTGATGCGTTCGCCCCGGGTGTTCGGCGTCACCAGCACGTTGGAAAAGTTCTTCTCGAAGATATCGAAGCCGGCCATGGCCGGGATCAGGCCGATGTGGACGTAGGGGCCGGCGGTCTGCGAGGCGGTTTCCTTGAGATAGTTGAGCGGCTGCGGCATTTGCTCAGTTCCCCGCGGTGCGATTTTCGAAATAGGTGGAACGCTGACCGCGCAGGACGATGTCGAAGCGGTACGCGAGCGAGTCGAACGGTGTCGAGGCGTTGAGGTCGAGCGGCGCGACCAGGCGATCGAGCGCATCCTTGTCCGGAATCGTCGTCAGGATCGGGCAGACCGGGATCAGGGGATCGCCCTCGAAATACATCTGCGTGATCAGCCGCTGCGCAAAGCCTGAGCCGAACACCGAGAAGTGGATGTGGGCGGGACGCCAGCTGTTGACGAAGTTGCGCCAGGGATAAGGACCCGGCTTCACGGTGCGGAAATAATAATAGCCGGTGTCGTCAGTCAGCGCGCGGCCGCAGCCGCCGAAATTCGGATCGATCGGCGCCAGATACGTGTCCTTCTTGTGCCGGTAGCGGCCGCCGGCATTGGCCTGCCAGAATTCGACCAGCGTGTTCGGAACGCCGCGGCCGGTCTCGTCCAGCACGCGACCGTGGACGATGATGCGCTCGCCGACAGGATCGCCGTCCTTGGCGTAGTTGCGGATCAGGTCGTTGTCGAGCGGGCCGAGATCGTTGTGGCCGAACACCGGTCCCGTGATTTCCGAGACCGAATTCTCCAGTGACAGCAGCGCCTGGCGCGGCGAGCGCAGCACCGAGGATTTGTAGCCGGGGGCATACGCGGGCGGATGGATGGAACGGTCGCGCTGGAAGAAGCCGCCGTCGCCGAGCGGCGGCGTGAACGGCTCGGGGCGGTTGAGGCGGGGATCCTGCAAGGCTGTCGCCTGGGCATTCATCGGCGTTGTCTCTCCCTAGGGCATCCCGGGGTCCGGGTGCGCGGCTTATTGAACGATAATGCCGCCACCTATTCTCAAGATAAATAGATCGATTATAATGAATTCCATGAAAAAAATCGATCATTTGGCCCTCGACGGCCATGCCCTCGAATTGTTCCTCGCCGTGCTGGAAGAAGGCTCGGTGACGGCGGCGGCAACGCGGCTCGGCCTGACGCAATCCGCCGTCAGCCACAGCCTGAATAAGCTGCGGCGGATCGCTGGAGATCCGCTGTTCGCCAAGTCCGGCCGCGGCATCGTCGCCACCGCGCACGCCCAGGCCCTCGCGGCGAAGGCGCGTGCGCTGATCGACGAGATGCGCAGCTTTGCCGGCGGCGTCAGCTTCGAGCCGGCGCAGGCCCAGCTCTCGCTGACGATCGCCGCCAACGATTTCCAGCGCGACCTGTTGCTGCCGCGCTTCTTCGGCCATGTCAGCGAACAGGTGAAGAGCCTGCACCTGCGGGTAATCCCCTCGCAGTCCCCCTCCCCCGCGATGCTGCGCGAGAACCGGTGCGATCTCATGATCACGCCGCTGCCGCCGTCCGGCGTCGACATCGTGCAGAAGCGCGTGCTGAGCGACCACTACGTCTGTTACTTTGACCCGAAGGCACGTACCGCGCCCGCCGGTCGCAGCGCCTATCTCGCAGCGCGCCACATCACCGTGGTCTACACCGACAATGAGCGGCTCGACTTCGACCGCCGGCTGGCGGCCAACGGCTTCCACCGCGACATCGCCATCTCCGTACCGAGCTTTTCAGGCGTGCCGTCGTTCCTGCGCGGCACGCAGATGCTCGCGAGCATGCCGAGCCTGCTCGCGTCCGGTGTCATGCAGGGCTTCGCACATGCCCGAATTCCGCTGGCCTCGGGCACTCGGACCCTGGCCGAGCTGCCGATGTTCATGGTCTGGCACCAGCGCTACCAGAAAGACCCGGCCCATCGCTGGATCAGGAACCAGCTCGAGACGGTAGCAGAGACCGCCGCAGGAGCATGAACGGCAGAATCGGGAACGTCCGAACTTCAGGTCAATTCCGCCGACAGCTTGCGCATCGCGCGGTCGAGAACCTCGACCTCCTCCGAAGTCAGCACGGCAAGCAGCCTCGTCTCCCGTTCCAGCGCGAACGGCACGATCTTGCGGAAAAGCGCGCGGCCTGCTGACGTCAGCGAAACGATCAGCTCGCGACGGTCATCAGAAGCATGTTTTCGGCTGACGATGCCGCGCGTCTCCAGTCCCTGGACGGCGCGGCTGACCTGCATCTTGTCGAGCGTGGTGAGCGGCCCGATTTCCTTGGTCGCAATCTGGGTCCGCGCGCCAAGAATGGCAAGCACACGCCATTCCTGACGCGTCAGCGCAAAGCGTTCCGAATAGACTTCGGCCACGGCCAGCGACACCTGTTCGGCCAGACGCGCCAGCCGATACGGAAAATACTGCTGCAGATCGAGCTCGGTGCCGGCATCCTGCGCCGGACCCGCTGCCCTATTTCGTGCTTCGCGCAAACGTCCCGCCATGCCGCTCAGTCCCTGGCTTGCATTCCTGCAAAAGTTTTCCGGGCAGATTGATCCAGATCAACCCAGGAGATTGTAACATTTGATACTAATTCCGCAACCATCAAAGGGAGTGACGCCGCCATGAAAATCGAGAAGATCCATCACGTCGCCTATCGCTGCGTCGACGCCAAGGCAACCGTCGAGTTCTACAAGAAGGTCTTGAACATGGATCTTCTCGGCGCGATCGCCGAGGATCGCGTGCCTTCCACCAAGGCGCCCGATCCGTACATGCACATTTTCCTCGATGCAGGGAACGGCAACATCCTCGCCTTCTTCGAGCTGCCGAACTCGCCGCCCATGGGCCGCGATCCCAACACGCCGGAATGGACCCAGCACATCGCCTTTCAGGTCAAGGACCTCGCCGAGCTCGAGGAAGCCCGGGCGCGCGCGGAAGCTACCGGCCTCGACGTCGTCGGCGTCACCGACCACACCATCTTCAAGTCCATCTACTTTCGCGATCCGAGCGGCCACCGCCTCGAGATCGCGGCCTGGACCGCCACGCCGGACCAGATCGACCGCATGAAATCGGTCGCGCACGAGATGGTCGAGGAATGGTCACGCACCAGGCGTCCGCCACGTCATAACGCCTGGATGCACGAGAAAGAGTTTCAGGACGCACATTGAATTCGGCACGACTCGCGAGGAACCGGACATGACGAACTACATCTATCCGAAGTTCGGCTATTTGCGCTCGAAAGAACAGGCCGAGGGCATCGTCAAACGGCACCCGATCGTCGTCATCGGCGCAGGTCCCGTTGGGCTCACCGCAGCCCTCGATTGCGCGGCGCGCGGCCAGCCGGTTGTTTTGCTCGACGACAACGATACCGTCAGCATCGGCTCACGCGCCGTCTGCTATGCCAAGCGCCCGCTGGAGATCTGGAACCGGCTCGACTGCGCCGATCCCATGGTCGAACGCGGCGTGAGCTGGAACGTCGGCAAGGTATTCTTTCGCGACGAGCTTTCCTACCAGTTCGACCTCCTGCCCGAGAGCGACCACGAGTGGCCCGCCATGATCAACCTCCAGCAATATCATTTGGAGGAGATCCTGGTCGCCAGGTGCCGCGCCAGCCCACTCATTGATCTACGCTGGAAGCACCGGCTGATCAGCCTCAAGCAGGCGGCCGATCATGCCGAGCTCGCGGTGGAGACGCCCGATGGCATCTTCACTATGGAGGCGCAGTGGGTGATCGCCTGCGACGGCGCCAATTCCGATACGCGCAAGATGGTAGGCGCCGAATTCAAGGGGCAGTACTTTGAGGACCGCTTCCTGATCGCCGACGTCGCCATGAAGGCGGATTTCCCGACCGAGCGTTGGTTCTGGTTCGATCCGCCGTTCCATCCCGCGCAGTCCGTGCTCCTGCACCGGCAGGCCGACGACATATGGCGCATCGACTTCCAGCTCGGCTGGGACGCAGATCCCGACGAGGAGAAGCGGCCGGAGCGGGTCATCCCGCGCATCAAGGCGATGCTGGGCGAGGATACGGAGTTCGAGCTCGAATGGGTCTCGATCTATCAGTTCGCCTGTCGGCGGATCGACGAGTTCCGCCACGGCAGGGTGCTGTTTGCCGGCGATGCTGCACACCAGGTCTCACCGTTCGGTGCCCGCGGCGCCAACACCGGCGTGCAGGACATCGACAATCTCGCCTGGAAGCTCGCTATGGTATTGCGTGGAGAGGCGCCGAAGGCGCTCCTCGACAGCTATCACGACGAACGCGCATACGCCGCCGATGACAACATCCTGAACTCGACGCGAGCGACCGACTTCATCACACCAAAAACCAAGGTAAGCCGCCATTTCCGCGACGCCGTGCTCGAACTCGCGCAGCATCACGGCTTTGCGCGCCCACTGGTCAACAGCGGCCGGCTGTCGACACCGACACCTTACGTTACCTCGCCCCTCAATACCTTGGACGACAGCCTGCTCGACGGCGAGATGCGGCCCGGCACCAACGCTGCGGACGCTCCGGTGACGATTGGCGGCAAGCCCGACTGGTTTCTCAACTGCCTTGGCGCGGGCTTCGTCGTCGTGACATTCGACCAAGCGGTGGACAACGAGCGGATCGAGGTCGGGCCAATCGCGGCACGGGTCATCCGTGTCGGGCGTGACATTGATGATCCCAGGGGTGTTCTGGCGAGTCGCTACGGCACGTCGACTGGCACCACATACCTCTTCCGGCCCGACCAATATGTCGCCGCGCGCTGGGCTGGCTTCGACGAAGGAAAGATCTCCGCGGCGCTGTTGCGCGCTACTGCTCAAGACGCCGTACGGCAGAAGGAGATTGCGGCATGATGCTCAACCGCTCACCGAATATCGCCGATCCAGACGGATTCTATGCCGAACTGATCGGCAGCCAGCGGGATTTGAACGAAGAGCAAGCGCTGCGCATGAACGCTCGGCTGATCCTGCTGCTCGCCAATCACATCGGCGACCGCGACGTGCTCGCGGAGGCAATCAGCTGCGCGCGCAGCGGCCGCGGATAGGCGCGTCTTCGCACCGCCCTCGATATCAGGATGTTCGGCGTCGTTGCCGGATCAGGCCGAAGCCATCTTCCGGTACGGGCCGGCGGGGACGGGAGGCAGCCTTCCAACAGGCCTTTCCCAAATTCAGGCCGCCCTTCGCCAAACCCACTGGTTGCGCGCGGACCGCCACGCTAGAATTCGGCCATGACAGTGACCGATATTGCGAGCCGGACCTACAATCACAGCTGGCGGCTGGATCCCATCATCCGCAGCCTGCTCGATACCGACTTCTATAAGCTATTGATGTTGCAGATGATTCGGGATGACTACCCGAATCAGCAGGTGACCTTCTCGGTCATCAACCGCTCGCGCCATGTGCGGCTCGCCGAGATCATCGACGAGGGCGAGCTGCGCGCCCAGCTCGACCACGCCCGCACCATCCGCTTCACCAAGAAGGAGCTGATCTGGCTCGCCGGTAACACCTTCTACGGCAAGACCCATATGTTCTCGGCGGATTTCATCCGCTGGCTGGCCGAATTCCGCCTGCCCGAATACGAGCTGCGCAAGGTCGAGGGGCAGTACGAATTGCACTTCCACGGGCCGTGGACCCACACCACGATGTGGGAGATTCCGGCGCTCGCGATTCTCAACGAGCTACGCTCGCGCGCGGCGATCAAGGGCCGCGGCCGCTTCGAGCTCGACGTGCTCTACGCCCGCGCCAAGGCCAAGCTGTGGACCAAGGTCGAGCGGCTGCGCAAGCTGGAGAACCTGAGGCTCTCCGACTTCGGCACCCGCCGGCGTCACGGCTTTCTCTGGCAGCGCTGGTGCGTCGAGGCGGTGAAGGAAGGCCTCGGCCCCTCCTTCATCGGCACCTCCAACGTGCTGCTCGCGATGGACAACGACCTCGAGGCCATCGGCACCAACGCGCACGAGCTGCCGATGGTCGCGGCCGGGCTCGCCAAGGACGACGAGGAGTTGCGCTGGGCGCCCTATCGCATTCTCGACCAGTGGCGTCAGACCTACGGCGGCAACCTCCTGATCGCACTGCCCGACGCCTTCGGTACGAAAGCGTTCCTGCGCGATGCGCCGGAATGGGTCGCCGACTGGACCGGCTTCCGCCCCGACAGCGCGCCGCCAATCCAGGCCGGCGAGGAGATCATCGCCTGGTGGGAGAAGAAGGGCCGCAACCCCAGGGACAAGCTGCTCGTCTTTTCCGACGCGATGGACGTCGGCTCGATCGAGGAGACCTATCACCACTTCACCGGCCGCGTGCGGCTCTCTTTCGGCTGGGGCACCAACCTCACCAACGACTTCGTCGGCTGCGCCCCGGACGGCTCGTTCAATCTCGATCCGATCTCGCTGGTCTGCAAGGTGTCGTCGGTCGACGGCCATCCGGCGGTCAAGCTCTCCGACAATCCGGAGAAGGCAACCGGCCTCCCCTCGGAGATCGAGCGTTACCTGCGCGTGTTCGGCGACGTCGGCCGCGTGCGCAAGCCGGTGCTGGTCTAGCAATTCTCTCGATCGGGTAAACCGCACGCCACGAATGCGCGGCATTGGTTCGCCAATACCGCGCCAGTTCCGCTTCCTCAGTATTTGAAGCGATCTGCGCGCATCCACGTCACGACGCCTTCACCCTACGGCGCAGTCCCCCGCGTCTTTCAGGTCGAGTTAAGCAACCATCCCTTCTACTTGACGTTGCAGGCGCAACGCTCCGCTGGGGTCGTTGATCGATTTGGGGAACTAAGGGTGTTTCGCAGGACATCGGCGTCGACGAAGGGACACAGCTTCCTTCATGTCATCAAGCTCGTCTCGCCTTTCGTGATGGTCGTCGTGCTTCAGGCGGCGATTGCGGGATTCAGCCTCGAGGTGATGTCATCGGTCCGCGCCTATGTCGCGGGCGAAGCGCTGTGGTCGCGCTCGCAGAAGAACGCCGTCTATTTCCTCAATAGCTATTTGCATTCGGGCGAACCGAGCCAGTTCGCGCAATACCAGGCCTCGCTCGCCGTTCCGATCGGCGACGAGTTCGCACGCTGGGCGCTCGAGCGAGATCCCGTCGACGTCGAAGCCGCCCGCATCGGCTTCCTGCAAGGCGGCAACCATCCCGATGACGTTCCGGGATTGATCTGGCTGTTTCGCTATTTCAACCGCGTCAGCTTCCTCCAGGAAGCGATCCGCGAGTGGGCGGCCACCGATCCGATGCTGCTGGAGCTGAGCGTGTTCGGCGAGGTCATCCGGTCCGAGCTGGAGAAGGGCCCTGTTCAGGACAGCGGCCGCCTGCGATTCCTGTCGTCGCGGCTCTCTGAGCTCAACACCCAGTTCACGGTGCATGCCAACCGCTTCTCCACCGTCCTCGGCGAAGGCTCCCGCGCGATCAAATTGACGCTGACCAGCATCAACATCCTCACCGCCGTGACGCTGATCCTGCTGCTGATCTGGCACACGCGGCGATTGGTGCTGCAACGAAAGGCGTTCGAGGATGCCCTGCATGCCGAGAAGGAGCGCCTGGCCTGGCAGGCGTCGCACGACTGGCTGACGGGCCTTGCCAACCGCCGCGCCTTCGAGGCGCGCCTGCAAGGCGAGCTCGACAATATCGCGGCAGGCTCGCTGGGCCTGATCCTGCTCGACCTCGACCAGTTCAAGAACGTCAACGACAGCTGCGGCCATCTTGCGGGCGACCGCCTGCTCTGCCAGGTCTCGCGCCTCCTGCAACAGGACCGGCGCCCGCATGATCTGGTGGCCCGGCTCGGCGGCGACGAATTCGGCCTGATCCTGCCGCGGTGCTCGCCGTTCGACGCAACGGACATCGCCGAACGGCTGCGACGAGCGCTCGAGCTGTTCAGCTTCGCCTGGGACGATCGCTGCTTTGCAGTGACTGCCAGCATCGGCATCACCTGCATCACCGACCGCGACACCACGCTCGAGGACGCGATGCGGCGCGCGGATGCCGCCTGCTATCGCGCCAAGGAAAAGGGACGCAACCGGGTTCAGGTCGACGGTGTGCGGCCCGACGTCGTCCTCGTTGCAGCACGGCCACGCGAAGCTGCCCGCGCCTGAGGCCGCCCGCCCTATCGGCGCAAAGGCAGAATCCCGAGGCCCGCAAGGTGCGCGTCGAGGAACTGCTCCACCTGCTGGCGCAGCAACTGGGGCGGCACGGCCACCATGCGCTCCTCGAGACCGAGCGAGATGATGCCGTGCACCGCGGAGAACAGGGTGCGCGACAACAGCGCGATCTTCACGTCATCCGCATCCGGCAGCAGCCGCACCAGCGGCGGGTGCATCAGCGCGAAGGCGTCCATCACCATCTGAAGGATGTCGTCCGGATAGGGGCGATCGTCCTCCATCCGATGCTCGAACAGCGAACGCAGCAAATTCGCGTGCTCCGCAAAGAATTCGAGATAGGCCTCGGCAAGCCCGTAGAGCTGGCCGACCGGATCCTCGGCCGGAACCCCCGAAAGCCGCGATGTGAGCGCCTGAACGGTCTCCCGATTGACGGTCAGGATCACCCCGTCGAAGTCGCCGAACTCGTTATAGACGCTGCCGACCGAGCAGCCGGCGGCTTCGGCGACGTCACGAACCTTCAATGATCTCAAACCCTTAGAAGAAATTATGGTGCGGGCGATCTCCAGGATCAGGAGCCGTCGCCGAACTTTTTTTTGGTCGCGCAGCGATTCTTCTTGAACATTGTTCATTTTAAAGCTACTCATGTGAACATTGTTCAAATTAACCCGGAGACCTGCAAAATGCAAACCCTCGCTGTTGATATTGCCACCACCTTCGTCGACGACGCCGCAGCCCTCGTGACCGGGCTCGGCCGGGCCATCCTCAAGCGCGCGATGGCGCCGATCGATCGCATCGCCAATGCCTGCGACATTGCCGGCGTGCTCGCTGAGCGTCGCGCGACCTTCCGGATGTGGCGCGCCAACCGTGGCCGCACCCGTCGCGAAGGCCGCAGGTTCAGCCTGCTTGGTCGCTTCTCCCCCTTTCGCCACCTCGCTCACCTCACCTGAGGCACCCGCCGCGAAGCGGTTCGAATGCAAGAAAAGGCCGCAATGAAGGACTTACCATTTTCCGACATTCGCGGCCGATGTCGCGGGCCTTACCGGTGCGGTTCAGTTTTTGCTCACGGCCCGTCGCATATCCGGGTCAGCGCGGCCCTTCCGTCCAAAGCCGACGCGGCCGCAACCGGAAATTTGCGAACCTAACGAGACCATTTGGAGACCAACAGGATCGGAGGGATCGAGGGGACAGAGCAAGCCGACGACCATCGTCACTCTGCAATCGTTCGTCCCATTCCCTTCCGGTCGTGACGCTTTCACCGCCCACGAAGCAACCTCAGGCTGCCTTTCCAAAACAGGACTAGTCATGATCAGGGAATTGATGTCGTCACGCCGCTTCGCGCCGCTGTTCTGGGCGCAGTTCTTCTCGGCGCTCAATGACAACGTGCTCAAGAACGCACTCGTCATCATCCTGCTTTACAGTGCCGCGACCGGCCACGGCGACGCGCTGGTGACGGTGGCAGGCGCCGTCTTCATCTTCCCCTATTTCATCCTGTCCGGGCTCGGCGGACAGCTCGCCGACAAATACGTCAAATCCGTCGTCGCAAGGCGGCTCAAATTCACCGAGATCTTCGCCGCGGGCTTTGCCGCCGCCGGCTTCTTCCTGCACTCGGTGCCGCTGCTGTTCGCAGCGCTCGCGCTGTTCGGCATCATCGCCGCCCTGTTCGGCCCCGTGAAATATTCCATGCTGCCGGACCAGCTCGAGCTCGGCGAGCTCGCGACCGGCAATGCGCTGGTCGAAGGCGCGACCTTCATGGCCATCCTGCTCGGCACCGTCGCCGGCGGGCAGTTCGTGGCCGGCTCCGCCCACATGGGCTGGGTCGCATCGGCCGTGGTCGTGCTGGCCATGCTGTCCTGGGCTTTCGCTTCCCGCATTCCGCAGACCACGCCCTCCGCGCCCGATCTGCCCGTCGATGCCAATCCCTGGACCTCGACTCTCGGCTTACTGAAGACGCTGCACGCCGACCACCGTCTGTGGGACGGCACCGTGATCGTCTCCTGGTTCTGGCTGGTCGGCGCCATCGTGCTGTCGCTGCTGCCGGCGCTGGTCAAGGAGGTCGTCGGCGGCACCGAAGGCGTGGTGACGCTGTGTCTTGCGATCTTCGCGATCGGCATCGCCATCGGCTCGCTGTTCGCGGCGCAACTGAGCCACGTTCGCCCGAACCTCGCCCTGGTGCCGATCGGCGCCATCATCATGGGGTTTGCCGGCCTCGATCTCGCCTGGGCCATCGGCGTGACCACCAAGGGTCACGACATCACCGCGCTCGACTTCGCAACCTCGTTCGCCGGCCTGCGCATGCTGATCGACTTCGTCGCCTTCGCATTCGGCGGCGGCCTGTTCGTCGTTCCCTCTTTCGCCGCAGTTCAGGCCTGGTCGGAACCTTCCGAGCGCGCCCGCATCATCGCGGCCGGCAATGTACTACAGGCTGCCTTCATGGTGGTCGGCTCGCTGTTCGTCGCGCTGCTGCAGGCCGCAGGCCTCCATGTCGGCTGGATCTTCTTCGGCCTTGGCGTCGCCAGCTTCGGCGCGGTGTGGTTCGTGCTGACGAAATGGGGCAAGGAAGGCGTGCGCGATTTCGGCGGGTTGCTGTTCCGCGCACTGTTCCGCACCGAGATCCGCGGCCTCGAGAACCTGCCGCCATCCGGCACGCGCATGCTGATCGCGCCGAACCATGTCAGCCTGATCGACGGCCCGCTGCTGCACGCCGTGCTGCCGATCGACGCGAGTTTCGCGGTCGATACCGGCATCGCCAAGGCCTGGTGGGCCAAGCCGTTCCTGCGGGTGGTGAAGCATTACACCATGGACCCGACCAAGCCGCTGGCCGCGCGCGACCTGATCAAGCTGGTTGCCGCCGGCGAGCCGGTGGTCATCTTTCCGGAAGGACGCATCACCGTCTCCGGCTCGCTGATGAAGGTTTATGACGGCACCGCGATGATCGCGGACAAGGCCGACGCCGTGGTCGTGCCCGTCCGCATCGAAGGCGCGCAGCGCTCGCATCTCAGCTACCTCAACAGCAGCCAGATCAAGCGCTCGTGGTTTCCGCGGGTGACGGTCACGATCCTGCCGCCGGTCAAGCTTCCGGTCGATCCGGCGCTGAAGGGCAAGGCACGCCGCAACGCCGCGGGTGCAGCGCTCCAGGACGTGATGATCGACGCTCTGGTCAAGAACGCCATGCTCGATCACTCGCTGTTCGAAGCGCTCGGACACGCCTATCGCGACCGCGACACCGGCAAGGTCATCGTCGAGGACGCGCTCGGCACCAAGCTGACCTATCGCAAGCTGATCCTGGGCGCGCAGGTCCTGAGCCGGAAGCTGGAAGACGGCACCGCCGTCGGCGAGAATGTCGGCGTGCTGCTGCCGAACTCCGCGGGCGTCGCCGTCGTCTTCATGGCCCTGCAGAACATCGGCCGCGTGCCGGCGATGCTCAACTTCTCGGCCGGTCCGGTCAACGTCCTCGCCGCCATGAAGGCCGCGCAGGTCAAGACCGTACTGACTTCGAAAGCCTTCATCGAGAAGGGCAAGCTCGACAAGCTGATGGCCGCAATCTCCGCGGAGGCGCGCGTGGTCTATCTCGAGGACGTCCGCGCCTCGATCGGTGTGGCCGACAAGATCAAGGGCCTGCTCGCAGGCACCGCGCCGCGTGTCGCACGCCAGGCGAACGATCCGGCCGTCGTGCTGTTCACCTCGGGTTCGGAAGGCACGCCCAAGGGCGTGGTGCTGTCCCACCGCAACATCCTCGCCAACGCGGCGCAGGCGCTGGCGCGGGTCGATGCCAACGCCAATGACAAGGTGTTCAACGTGCTGCCGGTGTTCCACTCCTTCGGGCTGACAGGCGGAATGATGATGCCGCTGCTCGCGGGCATTCCGATCTACATGTACCCGTCCCCGCTGCACTACCGGATCGTGCCCGAGCTGATCTACCAGACCGGCGCCACGATCCTGTTCGGCACCGACACGTTCCTCACCGGCTATGCGCGCTCGGCGCATGCCTACGACTTCCGCACCCTGCGTCTGGTGATCGCCGGCGCCGAGGCGGTCAAGGACCGCACCCGGCAGGTGTTCATGGAGCGCTACGGCATCCGCATCCTCGAGGGCTATGGTGTCACCGAGACGGCGCCGGTGCTGGCGATGAACACGCCGATGGCCAACCGTCCCGGCACCGTCGGCCGCCTGTCGCCGCTGATGGAAAGCCGCCTCGATCCGGTCCCCGGCATCGAGGACGGCGGCCGCCTCTCCGTGCGCGGACCGAACGTGATGCTCGGCTACCTCAGGGCCGAAAATCCCGGCGTGCTCGAAGTGCTCGCGGAAGGCTGGCACGACACCGGCGACATCGTCGCCATCGACCCGGCCGGCTTCATCACCATCAAGGGCCGCGCCAAGCGCTTTGCCAAGATCGCAGGCGAGATGGTCTCGCTGTCGGCAGTCGAAAGCATCGCGGCGACGCTGTGGCCGCAGGCCGGCTCGGTCGCCGTGTCGATCCCCGACCAGCGCAAGGGCGAGCGCATCGTGCTGCTGACGACGGAGAAGACCGCCGAGCGCAGCGCGATGCAGGGCCAGGCCAAGGCGATCGGCGCGTCCGAGCTGACCGTGCCCGCCGCGATCATGGTGGTCGACAAGGTGCCGCTGCTCGGCACCGGCAAGACCGACTATGTCACGGCAACGACGATGGCCCGCGAGCAGGCATCCGCGCCGGAGCGCGAGGTGGCGTAATCCAGATGCACGAGGCGCCTCAATCAGGCGACGCGCGATGTCCGGGAGTGGTTCTGCTTCATGGCATCGCGCGCACCTCGGCATCCCTGACTAGGCTGGAGCGGGCGCTCCGGGCGAGCGGGTTCACGACGCTTAACATCGACTATTCCAGCCGCAGCAAGCCGATCGCGGCCATCGTAGACGACATTCATCCGGCGATCGCCCGTTTCGGCGAAGTTGAGGCGCCGCTGCATTTCGTCGCACATTCGATGGGCGGCCTCGTCGCGCGCGCCTACATCGCAAGACACCGCCCCGCCCGGCTTGCCCGCGTCGTGATGCTGGGCACGCCGAACAGCGGCAGCGAGGTCGCTGATCTCCTGCAGGGATTTCTGCCCTACCGCGCATTCTACGGGCCAGCCGGCCTCGAGCTCACCACCACGCCCGCGACCGCGCCGAATGCCTTCCCCGCCATCGACTATCCGGTCGGTGTGATCGCCGGAAACCGCTTCATCGATCCCGTCGCCGGTCTCTTCGTTCTGCCGAAGCCCAATGACGGACGGGTGTCGGTGCAGAGCACGATGCTGGCCGGCATGACCGACCATGTCGTCGTGAAGGCGTCCCACACCGGGCTGCCACGTCACGCCGTCGCGATCGCGCAGACGATCGCTTTTCTGCGCAACGGCCATTTTCGGCCGAGGTAACGGGGTCACGGCGCCGTCCGCCGTTCCTGTGCATAACGAACCAGCGCCGCGAAGCGATAGATGCCGTGCACGAACTTGCCGTAGGGCATGGTGATGAACAGCGCAAACACGGCGCCGAGATGCAGCGCCAACAACGGCCCCATGGCCGCGGTCTCGCGCAGGAGCAGAAGCAGCATGCCGGTGAGACCGGTCAGGAACAGCATGGCGATGAAGCCGACATCCATGCCGTAGCTGTTCTCGTCCAGCAGTTCCGGCGCCCTGCGCAATTTCGCGACGTACAGGCCGATCGGCCCGACGATGAGGCCGATGCCGCCGAGCGCGCCGAGCACGACGGGCAGATCCCACCACGGATACGGCGCCTCGCGTCCGAGGAGATAGTGATACAGCGTGGCGACGGACGTCGCGGCAAAGCACAGCAGGAAGCCGTAGAACGTCAGGTGATGATAGAGCTTGCGCCGGTCGGTCGGCTTGTCGTCCTCGTTGTAGCAGCCAACGCCGCCGCCATGGAGATAGCGCAGCTCGCCGGCATCGCGGATCGCCTGGACAATCGAGCCGCCGTCGGCGCGGCCGCCGATCGGCGTGCCGATATCGCGCCAGAAGGCACGCACGCTCATGACAAGCGCAAGGATGGCATAGAGGAATGCCGCGCTGAACAACGCAGCCATCGCGTTGTGCGGCATCAGTTTGTAGAACGCGCCCGGCCCGGTATGGACACCGAACAGCACGCTGCGATCGTTCAGCGCAGCAAAGCCGAAGGTAAAGGCGCCCATGCTGAGCGCAGCGACGATGCTGATCAAGAGACCATTGCGCGCGAAGGCGCCGGACAGCGCCTGCGGCCAGGCGTAGGCCGCATAAGACTCCGCGCGCGCGACCGCGAGCGTCTTCGGGACGTTGACGTCGAATTCGTGCGGCGGCGAAAACTGGCAATCGACGTAGCAGGCGCCACAGGAATGGCAGAGGTTGGCGAGATAATTGAGATCGCCGTCGGAGAAGGCGCGGCGCATCTCCATGGCGGGAAATACCGCGCAAAGACCCTCGCAGTAGCGGCAGGAATTGCAGACCGTCATCAGGCGGTCGGCTTCGTCCAGAATTTGGGTTCCGTGCATGGCTCTACTTCGTCAGGCCTTTGCCCTCGAGCCATTTCTGGATCAGGGCCGCGACCTCGAGGTTGTTCTTGTCCATCATCACCATATGCGAATTGCCCTTGATGCCGGCCTGTGGGAGGTCGACGATGTCGACGCTGCCCCCGGCCGCCTTGATGGCGTCCGCAAAGGCGATGCCGTTGGCGCGGATCTTGGGCCAGCGCGAATCGCGCTCGATATAGTCGCCGTAGATGATGAGGGTCGGAATGTTCTTCAGCACATCCGCCCTCGCGGGATCACCGATGCCGGCCGGCTCGATCGCAATCAGCGCCTTGACCTTGTCAGGCCGGGCTTGCGCGACCTTGAAGCCGAAGCTGCCGGCCTGGCTGTGGAACAGGATCACCGAGGGGCCGACGCGATCGAGCTCGGCGATATAGGCGGCGATGGTCGCATCATCAGTCGTGGTCCAGCGCGGTACGTTCTGCTTGACGAAATTCTGGTAGCCCTCGACCGGAAACTGGTTGCCCGGCAGCACCTTTCGCTTGGCGGGATCGGGATCGTAGGAGTTTGGCCCATCACCGATGCGGAAACGCTCGAACGGATTGGCCGTGGTGAGGAAGACAGGCTCGCTCTTGAAGATATCAGGATATTGCGCCCAGCCTGCGCGCCCGCGCTCCACCGCGTCGGAATTGTAGACTGCCCATCCCTTGCGCAGAAAATAATTCAGCCAGCCTTCGCGTCCGTCAGGCGTGGTTTCGTAGGTGACGCCGGTCAGTCCGCCGCCGTGCCACATCAGCAGCGGATAAGCCCCCTTCTCGTTGGCCGGCAGGAAATACTGCACGTACATCTGCTCGACCTGATACGTGCCATTGGGATCGACCTTGGCCGGCACGCCGCCAGGCGCGAACACGACCTCCTTCACCGCCTTGCCGGAGATTTCGACAAGACGCCCGCCGACATGGAACGACCCCATGTCGCGCAGGGTGATCGGCTCAGCGGCGCGGGCGTGGCCGACGATCAGCAGCGCCGTGATCGAGGCAATGACAATACGCGACATGGTTTCTCCCATCACCTTTCTTCTTGGTCCCTAGTTCTTCGCATGACGTGCCGCTTCCCGCCCTGCGATCCGCCCGAACACGCTGCCGATGGTCATGCCAATGCCCGCCGCGTAGCCCTTGCCGAGCACGTTGCCGGCCATGATCTCGCCGGCCGCGAACATGTTCGCCGACGGCTTGCCGTCAGCCATCAGCATCCGCGCTTCCTTGGTCACGCGCGTGCCGAGATAGGTGAAGGTGATGCCGGGCCGCACCGGATAGGCGAGATAGGGCGGCGTCTCGATCCGCCGCGCCCAATGCGTCTTCTGCGGCGTGATGCCCTCCGTGCGGCAGTCGTCCAGGATGGTGTGGTCGAACGTGCCGGGCCTCACCGCGGCGTTGAACTCGGTGATGGTCTTTTCCAGCGCGGCCGGATCGAGCTCGAGCTTGCTGGCAAGCTCCGCGACCGTCTGCCCGGCGATCGGCGGGAACAGCGTCGGCATGAACGAGGTAACGACGGTGGAATCGAAGATGATATAGGCAATCTGATCGGGCTGCGCCGCGACCAGCCGGCCCCAGATCGCATAGCGCTTCGGCCAGATGTCCTCGCCCTCGTCATAGAAGCGCTGGGCGTGCTTGTTGACGACGATGCCGAACACAACCGAGTCATGACGCGTGATGATGCCGCCGTCGAATTTCGGCGCGCGGGCGTCGATCGCCACCGCGTGGCACTGGGTGGGATCACCGACCTCCTGCACGCCCTTGTCGAGCAGCATTTTCAGGATCGAGCCGCGGTTATAGGGCGTGCCGCGGATCAGGAAGTTGTCAGCCGCCTCGCCCCAATATTGCTTCAGCCATTCGATGTTGGCCTCGAACCCGCCGGCCGCGGCGACCAGCGACGTCGCGCGGATCTCGGTCTCGCCCTTGATCGGTCGCTTGAGGCGGGCGGCCAGGAACATGCCGTCCTCGATCACGAGGTCCGTGACCTCGGCATCGTATTCGACATCGACGCCGAGCCGCTCGGCGGTGAGGTAGAGCGCATTCAGCATCGCGCGGCCGCCGCCGAGAAAGAAGGAGTTGGTGCGGCCGAGGCTCAGCGTGCCGCCGAGCGAGGGCTGCCAGCGCACGCCCTGCTCCACGATCCAGTTCAGGATGTCCTTGGACTCCCGGATCATGTGGCGCGCAAGTTCCTCGTCGGTCTGCCCGCCGGTGACCAGCAGCAGATCCTTCCAGAATTCCTCCTCGGTGTAGGGGCCGGTGAGGATTTCGGTGGCAGCGTCATGGGCGCAGCGCATGTTGCGGGTGTGGCGGGTGTTGCCGCCGCGATAGAATTTTGGCGCGCCTTCAAGCACGAGCACCGAGGCGCCGCCACGACGCGCCGCGATCGCCGCACACAGCGCCGCGTTGCCGCCTCCGATCACCAGCACGTCGTATTTGCTGCTCATGCCGTCTGCCCGATACGACGAAGTTGGAGACATTCTGCCCGCCGGCGGCCTCGGTCAACCGGTCTGCCATTGCGTACTTTTGTATACAAAGATATACAGAAGCTGCGCAAGCCGCATCTCTGCATGGGCAGGATGCGCTTTTTGCTTCGAGGATGCATGACGAGACGCCCGGCAAAGGCAGGATCGATCGCGCGCGGCGCGGGCGTCGCGCTGGGCGAAGCGGTGTTCCGCTCACTCTGCGAGGCGCTCCAGGCCGGCAGCTACCGCGCGGGCGATCGCCTGCGCGAGGAGGAAGTGGCGCAGCGGCTGAAGGTCAGTCGCACGCCGGTTCGCGAAGCGCTGGGCCGCCTCGCGGCGCGCGGCTTCGTCGAGCCCGCCGGCGGCCGCGGCCTGATCGTCCGCAACCTCGATATCTCCGAGGTGCTCGAGCTCTACGCCATGCGCGAGATCATGGAAGGCGCCGCCGCGCGCCTCGCCGCCGAGCACGCCTCGGCGACCGAAATCGACGCGCTCCGGGACATCGAGCAGACCTTCGTCGAGGCGCCCGCGACCGACGCGATCGAGATGGCGCGGCTCAACCGCGCCTTCCACGAGGCGATCTGCCGCGCCGCGCGCAACCGCTATCTCGACAACGCCTCCCGCGAACTGCAGGACTGGATCGCCCTGCTCGGCCCGACCACCTTCACGGTGACGGGACGCCCCACGACCAGCCACGGCGAGCACCAGGCCATCATCGACGCCATCGCCGCGCGCGACGGCGACAGGGCCGAACAGCTCGCGCGCGCACACATCCGCGAGGCGCTGCGCTGCCGGCTGAAATTGTTGCAGAAGCAGTAGAGCGCTGCGCTCACGCCAGCACATCCGCGGCGACCGCCTTCGAGACATCCCGGACGTCGGCGGGCTTGAGCCGCACCTGCAAGCCGCGCTGGCCGCCATTGAGATAGACGTAGTCATGCGCGAGCGCGCTCTGCTCGATCACCGTGCGCACGGGCTTGCGCTGCCCGAACGGGCTGATGCCGCCGACCTTGAAGCCAGTGACGCGCTCGGCTTCCGGCGGCTTCATCATCTGCGCCGACTTGCCGCCCACGGCGGCGAGCTTCTTCATCGAGACTTCCTGGTCGGACGGAACGATCACGCAGACCGGCTTGCCGTCGACGAGCGCCATCAGCGTCTTCAACACGCGCGCCGGATTCTCACCGAGGGCCGACGCCGCCTGGAGCCCGATGCTCTCCGCATCGGGATCATAGTCGTAAGCGTGGACGGTGAAGGCTACATCGGCGGCCGCGAGCGCGCGTGTGGCGGGAGTGACTTTGGACATGGGTCACATTTACCACCGTCATTGCTGGGAGCGAAGCGACGAGTACGGCGCAAACTCTCCCCGGGTCGTCCTGGCGAAAGCCAGGACCCATTACCCCAGGGAGCGGTTTGGCGAAGACTTGTCGTTGGGTATTGCCACCGTCCGCGCTCGATAGATTCCGCGGTATGGGTCCTGGCTTTCGCCAGGACGACATCGGAGTGTTTGGCGGATATCGCGCCGCCCAACGAACGCCGCCCTTACTCCGCAGCGTCGCGCATCTCCACGCGTTCGGCTCTGGCCGCGCAGAACTTGAATTCCGGGATCTTGCCGAACGGATCGAGCGCCGGGTTGGTCAGGAGGTTCGCCGCTGCCTCCGCGTAGCAGAACGGCATGAACACCATGTTCTCCGGAACGTCGCGGTCGGAGCGGACCTTGACCTCGACGGCGCCCCGGCGGGTCTCCAGGCGAATGAAATCGCCAGGCGCGAGCTGCTTCTTGTGCATGTCCTTCGGGCTCATGAAGGCGACCGCCTCCGGCTCGATCTGGTCGAGCACCTGGGCGCGGCGGGTCATCGAGCCGGTGTGCCAATGCTCCAGCACGCGGCCGGTCGAGAGCACCATCGGATATTCGGCGTCAGGCAATTCATCCGGCGGGATGACCTTCGCGGGCACGATCTTGCCGCGGCCGCTCGCGGTCGGGAAGCCCGTGGTGAAGATGATTTCGTTGCCCGGCTTGTTCGGATCGTCCGCCGGATAGGTGACGGCACCTTCGCGCACCAGCCGTTCCCAGCTGATGTTCTTGAGCGACGGCATGAGCTCTGCCATCTCGGTGTAGACATCGCCGGCGCCGGCGTAATTCCACGGCAGGCCCATGCGCTTGCCGATCTCCTGGATGATCCAGAGATCCTGCCGCGCATCGCCCGGCGGCTTGATCACCTGGCGCGCGAGCTGCACGCGGCGATCCGTATTGGTGAAGGAGCCCTCCTTCTCGGCGAAGGCCGAGGCCGGCAGGATGACGTCGGCGTGGAATGCGGTCTCGGTCACGAAGAGGTCCTGCACCACGAGATGGTCGAGCATGGCGAGCGCGTGGCGCGCGTGCTGGAGATCGGGGTCCGACATCGCGGGGTTTTCACCCTCGATATACATGCCCTTGATCTCGCCGGCATGGATCGCGTTCATGATCTCGACCACCGTGAGGCCGCGAACGGGATCGAGATCCTGCTGCCACAGCTTCTCGAAGGCCCCGCGCAAGTCGTCGCGGCCGACCGGCTGGTAATCCGGCAGGAACATCGGGATCAGGCCGGCATCGGAGGCGCCCTGCACGTTGTTCTGGCCGCGCAGCGGATGCAGGCCGGTGCCGGGGCGGCCGACCTGGCCGGTGATCAGCGCGAGCGCGATCAGGCAGCGCGCATTGTCGGTGCCGTGGACGTGCTGGCTGATGCCCATGCCCCAGAAGATGATCGACGATTTTGCCCGCGCATAGGTGCGTGCAACCTCACGCAGCGTTTGCGCCGGGACGCCGCAGATCGCCTCCATCTTCTCCGGCGTGAATTCCTTGATCTTCTCCTTGAGGTCCTCAAAACCCTCGGTGTAGCCGGCGATGTACTGGTCGTCGGTCAGGCCTTCAGTGATGATCGTGTTGATCATCGCGTTCAGCATGGCGACGTCGGAGCCGGGCTTGAACTGCAGATGCTTGGTCGCATGGCGCGACAGCGTCTGCCGGCGCGGGTCCATCACGAACAGCTTGGCGCCGTTCTGCTTGACCGCGTTCTTGATGAAGGTCGCGGCGACCGGATGGTTCACGGTCGGGTTGGCGCCGATCACGATGATGACCTCGGCGTCCATCGCCGCGGAGAACGGCGCCGACACGGCGCCCGAGCTGAGACCTTCGAACAGCGCCGCCACCGACGAGGCGTGGCACAGCCGGGTGCAGTGGTCGACATTGTTGGAGCCGAAACCGGTGCGCACCAGCTTCTGGAACAGATAGGCCTCTTCGTTCGAGCCCTTGGCCGAGCCGAAGCCGGCGAGCGCCTTCGCGCCGTTCGTGTCGCGGATCTTGACGAGCCCCTTGGCGGCGATGTCGAGCGCCTCTTCCCAGCTCGCTTCGCGGAAATGGGTGAAGGGATTGGCCGGATCGACCTGGTCGTTGGCATCCTTCTTCGCATTAGGCAGCCGCACCAGCGGCTTGGTCAGGCGGTGCGGATGGTGGATGTAGTCGAAGCCGAAGCGGCCCTTCACACAGAGACGGTTGTGATTGGCGGGGCCATCACGGCCCTCGGCATAGATCACCTTCTCGTCCTTGACCTCGTACGTGACCTGACAGCCGACGCCGCAGAACGGGCAGAGCGAATCCACCTTCTTGTCCGCGTAAGTCACGCGGGTCTGGTTCTCGTCGAGCATCACGGCCGGCATCAACGCGCCGGTCGGGCAGGCCTGCACGCATTCGCCGCAAGCAACGCAGGTGGACTCGCCCATGGGATCGTCGAAGTCGAACACGATCTTCGAGCCATGGCTGCGGTAGGCCATGCCGATGACGTCGTTGACCTGGACCTCGCGGCAGGCGCGCACGCACAGGCCGCACTGGATGCAGGCATCGAGATTGACGCGCATCGCCGGATGGCTCGCGTCGGTCGCCCAGCGCTCGGCAGCGGGAAAGCGGCTCTCGGTGACGCCGGTGGTCTCGGCCCAGTGCCAGAACTTCGAGTCCGGATCGTGCGAGGTTTCGCGCGCCGGCTGGTCGGCGACGAGCAGCTCCATCACCATCTTCTGCGCGGAAACCGCACGCGCGGACTCGGTCTTCACCTTCATGCCGACCGACGGCGTGCGCTTGCACGATGCGGCGAGCACGCGCTCGCCCTCGATCTCGACCATGCAGGCGCGGCAATTGCCGTCGGGACGATAGTCGGGCGCCGGCGAGTAGCAGAGATGCGGGATCTCGCGGCCCTGGCGTTTTGCGACTTGCCAGATGGTCTCGCCGGGACTGGCCTCGACCTGCTTGCCGTCGAGCTCGAACGTAATCTTCGTCATTCGGCCGCTTCCTTGAACTCGTCAGGGAAATATTTGATCACGGTGGTAAGCGGATTCGATGCCGCCTGCCCGAGCCCGCAGATCGAGGCATCGCGCATCGCCTGGCTCAATTCTTCCAGCAACGCGCGGTTCCAGACTGGCTTCTGCATCAGCAGCGCCGCCTTCTGGGTCCCAACGCGGCACGGCGTGCACTGGCCGCAGCTCTCGTCCTCGAAGAATTTCATCAGGTTCAGGGCCGCTGCTCGCACGCTGTCCTTCTGCGACAGGATCACGATCGCGGCCGAGCCGATGAAGCAGCCGTATTTCTCCAGCGTGCCGAAATCGAGCGGGATGTCGTCCATCGACGCCGGCAGGATGCCGCCCGAGGCGCCACCCGGAAGATAAGCGTAGAAGGTGTGGCCGTCGGCCATGCCGCCGCAATATTCGTCGATCAACTCGCGCACGGTGATGCCTGACGGCGCGAGCTTCATGCCGGGATTCTTCACGCGGCCGGAGACCGAGAAGCTGCGCAGGCCATGACGCTCGTGGCGGCCGTGGCCCTTCCACCAGTCGGCGCCCTTCTCGACGATGTCGCGCACCCACCACAGCGTCTCGACGTTGTTGATCAGCGTCGGCAGTCCGAACAGGCCGACCTGGAACGGATAAGGCGGCTTGTGCCGGGGCAGGCCGCGCTTGCCCTCGATGCTCTCGAGCAGCGAAGATTCCTCGCCGCAGATGTAGGCGCCGGCGCCGCGGCGCATGTGCAACGTCGGGCCGCCCGGCGGCAGCTTTGCGATCTCGCGCTCCAGGATCTCGCGTGCGGCCGGATATTCGTCGCGGATGTAGATGTAGACGTCGGACGCCTCAACGATATGCGCACCGATCAGGGTGCCCTCGAGGAAGCGATGCGGGTCGTTGTTGAGGTAGACGCGGTCCTTGAAGGTGCCCGGCTCGCCCTCGTCGCCGTTGACCGCCATCAGCCGCGGGCCGGGCTCGCCAAGCACCGCGCGCCATTTGCGTCCCGTCGGGAAGCCCGCGCCGCCGAGACCACGCAGGCTGGAATCCTCGAGAAGCCTGAGGATATCGTCCTTGCTGACCGCCCCGGAGCGCAGCCGCTCCAGCAGCTTGTATCCGCCGTCCTTCACATAGGCGTCGTAGTCGACATAAGCAGGAATGTGCGCGTGAACGTCGCCGCGCGCTGCCGTGGCCAGCACCTCGGCGGCCGTAGCCTGATGCACGAAATGATGGCCGACTTCCGCGACCGGGGCCGCGTCGCACAATCCGACACAGGGCGCGCGTACGACGCGAATACCGGGACCGGCGCTGCGCTGGAGATCCTGCAACAGCTGCCCACCGCCGAGCATCTCACAGGTCAACGAATCGCAGACGCGGATCGTCAGCGGCGCGATATCAGGCTCACCTTCCTTCACGATGTCGAAATGCGCGTAGAAAGTCGCGGTCTCGAACACCTCGGCGAAGGCGAGCTTCATCTCGTCGGCGAGGGCCGCAAGATGCGCCGCCGAGATCTGGTGATATTTGTCCTGGATCAGGTGGAGATATTCGATCAGGAGGTCGCGCCGCCGCGGGCGATCGCCGAGCAGCTGCTCGATCTCGTGTGCGGCGGTGGGATCGACCTGCCGCCCCTTGGGCGTGGCCTTGGCTCGCTTCCGCCCCTCGCCCGGATGTTCGAACGAGCGGACCTCGTGCACGTCATGGCTCATCGATGAGTCTCGTAAACCTTCTTTAAAACACGTCCAAGTCTAGCCGTTGGCATACCAGATGCCAAGAGAATTCATCCATTCCGATAAGCATTTAAGGGGCACGGGGCCAACAAGCCCCACGCCCCTTGCCTCGAACTGTTGGTGGAACCCGACCTCAGGTCTTGTTCATGCACTCCTCGATGTAGAACCAGCGATCGTCGCCGGCGAGGCCCTTGGACTTCACGTCGGCGCGGCAGGCCTTGAGCTTCGGCTTGTTGGCGGACCACTTCGCCTTCATGTCCTTCAGCTTCTGCATGGTGAGCTTGATCTTGCCCGGCTTGGCCTCCGTCGTCGCGGCCGGTGCCGTGGTGGCAGGCGCCGCCGCGGTTTGCGCGGACGCTGCATGAAGGCCTGCGACCAGCAACACGGCCGCAAGGCAAATTCGGGTGCGAAGCATTTAAATCCCCTAAGTACCAGTCTTGATGATGTCTGAAAGGCGAACGCCGCGGGACACCGATGATGAGCATCCCGCGGCTGTCTTGATGGCGATCAGAATATCTTGACCGCGCTCTCCAGCGTCTTCCACACACCCCAGAGCAGGGGAATGCCGACGAAGGCCCAGAACAGCGCCGCCTTGGCGTCAAGCCCGCCAAACCCGATGCCGTAAGAGCCGTGCGGTCCGGCTGCGGCGGCGCTGGCGCTCGCCGCCTGCAACTTGGCGACATCGGCCTCCTTCATGTGCCACTTCGGATCGACCGGCTTGATCAGGTAGTTGCAGATCAGGCCCGCAATCAGCATCGCGCACAGGATGTACATGGTGGTGTTGTAGAGCTGATCGCGCGGCACGCCGGCCGCGAGCTGGAACTCGCGGATGTAGTTGACCACGACGGGGCCGATGATGCCCGCGGTGGACCATGCCGTCAGCAGCCGGCCGTGGATGGCGCCCACGAACTGCGTGCCGAACATGTCGGCGAGATAGGCCGGCACGGTCGCGAAGCCGCCGCCATACATCGACAGGATGATGCCGAAGCCGAGCACGAAGAGCAGCTTCGAGCCCATCGCCGCAAAGGTCGGCGCCAGCGCATAGAGCACGATGCCGAGGATGAAGAAGGTGTAGTAGGTGTTCTTGCGTCCGATCTTGTCCGACAGCGATGCCCAGAAGAAGCGGCCGCCGATGTTGAACAGCGACAGCAATCCGGCGAAGCCCGCGGCGATCGCCGCGATCTGCGCCTTCTGCCCGGCATCGAGCGCGTTGAAGCCGACGTCCGGCAGGCCGATCAGCTTGCCGGCGAAGATCTCCTGCAGCATGGGCGAGGCCATGCCGATCACGCCGATACCCGCCGACACGTTCAGGCAGAGCACCCACCAGATCAGCCAGAACTGCGGCGTCTTGTGTGCGTCATTGAGATGAACGTTGTTCTTCGAGATCATCGCGTTGGCCTTGGACGGCGGGGTCCAGCCTTCGGGCTGCCAGCCGGGCGGCGGCAAGCGATAACGGAACGCGCCGATCATCATGAACACGAAGTAGATGACGCCCATCGCCACGAAGGTCTCCCAGACGCCGACCGAAGTCGGGGTCTTGAAGTAGTTCATCAAGAGGTTCGCCAGCGGCGCGCCGATCATGGCGCCGCCGCCGAAGCCCATGATGGCCATGCCGGTCGCCATGCCGCGGCGGTCGGGGAACCACTTCACTAGCGTCGACACCGGTGAGATATAGCCAAGGCCGAGACCGATGCCGCCGATCACGCCCGAGCCCAGCCACATCAACCAGAGTTGGTGGGTGTAGATGCCGATCGCGCCGAGAAACAGGCCGCCGCACCAGCACAACGCGGCAACGAAGCCGGCCTTGCGCGGACCGACCCGCTCGAGCCAGCCGCCCCAGATCGCGGCCGAAACGCCGAGCAGCACGAAGAACAGCGTGTACATCCAGCCCAGGCTCGCGACTTTCCAGTCGCAGGTGGTGGAGAACAACTCCTGGAACAGCGAGATGTCGGAGCACGCCTTCGGCGCGTTCAACCCGATCGCGCGCGACAGTGGCAGCCAGAACACCGAGAAGCCGTAGGCCATGCCGATGCAGAGATGGATGCACAGCGCCGCAGGCGGCACCAGCCAGCGATTGAAGCCGGCGGTCGCAATCGTCCGCTCACGATCAAGAAAGCCAGAGCCAGCGCCCGATATCGTTCCGGCGCTCTCAATAGTAGACATACAGTCCTCCCCTAAGCCGCCCTTCTGAGCAGCCTGCCGCTAAGATCCTGATCCTCAGCCATTCACGGTGCAGCCAGCTGTCCCCGCTGCCCCGCATCATCATCCGGCGCGCGCCAGGATCGGTCACGCACCTCCGAAAAGTTAACCCCTCGAGCGGGGCTCTATGCCCGATACCACGTGCAGGCTTCGTGTTTGGCCCGTTGATCCGCGTATCGCAGACAACACTCAACCTCCGCGCCCGCACGGAGAAAGTCAATTTGGGCAGAAGCCATGATCGATGTCGATAGACAAAAGGTCGGTATCAACGCGGTAACGCGTCAGGAACGCAGCGCACCATTGGTGTTGCCTATCGGACCATTTGCCTTTTCTATCAAGAACACGATGCGCGCGTCGTTGCGCTCGGTGATCTCCACCGTGTCGCCGGTCTCGCGAATCAGATTCGGAATGTCGATCACCGACAGCGGATCGGTGCAGTACACCTCGAGCTGATCGCCAGGCTGCAACGGTTTGAGCGCCTTGCGTGTCTTCAGGGCGGGCAGCGGGCATTTCAGCCCGGTGAGATCGAGCGTGGTTCTGGTCATGGGCGCAACATGGCGGGACCGATCAATGGCGTCAACGCAACCGGTCAGAGCAGATCGGCATAGGACAGGAACCCCACGCCCTGCCCTGGCTCGACACGCGTGATGTCCTCGCCGAGCTCGACGAGGCCGTCGGTCTCGACCAGCGACGACAACAGCCCGGCGCCTTCGCGCGGGAACTTGATTGCCTCCAGCGCGCCATCCTCTCCCCGCCGCAACGAGACACGAACATATTCGCGGCGGCCGATCTTCTTCTTGTAGGTGAACGCCGCGCGCACCGGGATCGGCAACAGCGGCTCCGGCAAACCACCCATCAGCGCCAGCACCGTCGGCCGCACCACATGGACGAAGGTAACGAAGCTCGCGACGGGATTGCCGGGCAGGCCGATCAGCGGCGTGCCGCCGATGATGCCCATTGCCACGGGCCGGCCGGGCTTGATCGCCATCCGCCACAGCACCAGCGAGCCGATGCTCTCGACCGCCGCCTTGACGTGGTCCTCCTCGCCGGTCGAGACGCCGCCGGTGGTGAGGATCAGGTCGTGGCTGCCTGCAACCTGCTTCAAGCCATTCGCGAGGGAAGTCCGCTCGTCACGCAGGATGCCGAGATCGCTGACCTCGCAGCCGAGCCGGCGCAGCATCGCCATCAGCATGAAGCGGTTGGAGTCGAACAGCTGCGAGGCGGCGCGCGGCTCGCCCGGCGACGCCAGCTCGTCACCGGTCGAGAACACCGCAACGCGGATGCGCCTGACGACGTCGACCCGCGTCAGGCCGAACGCCGCGGCGAGCGCGACGTGCTGCGGCAGCAAGCGCTGGCCGGCGCGCAGCGCGACGTGCCCTTGAGGGATGTCCTCGCCCGCGGGCCGGACGTTTGCGCCCGGCTTCAGCCCCGGCGGCAGCACGATCCTGGCGGCGTCATCGGTGCGGACATCCTCCTGCATGAAGACGGTCCCGGCATCCGGCGGCATCGGCGCACCCGTGAAGATGCGCGCGGTGTGGCCGGGCCTGATCGGCGCGTGAGCAAGGCCGCCGGCCTGGATGCGGCCATCGAGCGGCAGCGCCCGTTCCGCGCTGTCCGGGAGATCGGCGTCGCGCACGGCATAGCCGTCGACGGCGGAGTTGGTGAAGGGTGGCAGCGGCAGGGGCGCGGCGATGTCTCGGGCCAGCACGCGCCCGTCCGCATCGACCAGCGCCACGGTTTCGAGATCGGCAATCGCGTTGACGCGCGTCGTGATCAGGCCAACGGCCTCGTCGACCGACATCATCGGTCCGCCAAAGGCAAAGCAATCGTCAGACAGTTGCGCCATGGTGCCTCGTCAGCGCATAGCAGCGCTTTTCGCGACCGCTTCCTCGACCGGCATCGCCACACGCAACAGCAGCGACGCCGCGGCCGGGATATCGTCGAGATGGACGGTCGGCAGCCGGGTGTCAATCGCAGCGTCGGTCGCGATCCCGGCAATTCCGGGATCGTCGGGAAACAGCAACGGTTTGCCGTTGCCGGCACGATGGACCTCGATCTTGCGGTGCGGCTCGCGCTTGAAACCCTCGACCACGACGAGATCGACCGCGGAAAGCTTGCTCAGGAGTTCCGGCAGCCGCGGCTCCGCCGCGCCGCGCAACTCGTGCATCAGAGCCCAGCGATTTGACGAGGCAACCAGCACCTCTGCCGCGCCCGCCTCGCGATGGCGCCAGGAATCCTTGCCGGGCACGTCGACGTCGAACTGGTGATGCGCATGCTTGATGACGGAGACGCGCAGGCCTTGCGCGCTGAAATACGGGATCAGCCGCGTCAACAGCGTGGTCTTGCCCGCACCGCTCCAGCCTGCAAGGCCGATGACTTTCATAACCGATCCGTCTCCGCCAACGACGCGCCTGCCGATGGAACCGCCGGCCTCTCCCCGTCATTGCGAGCGTAGCGAAGCAATCCAGACTGCCACCGCGGTATAGTTCTGGATTGCTTCGCCGCGCGCAATGACGGCGAGGCAGCATTTTCGCTTTCCGCCAGCATGCTTATATCGGCTTGACCCGAATGTCATGCTAACGTCGTGGCCATGATGAAGATCGACAAAGCGCCGGTGCCCCTGATCGTCCCCAATCCGGATGACCCGCGCCTGACCCAGAGCGTGACCGGGACCGACCAGACCGGCGCCAGGGTCGAGATCAAGGTGCCGATGGAGCGGCCGCTGACGCTCTACCTGAATTCCCAGGAGATCGTCACCATGATGACGATCGGCGACTATCCGGAATATCTGGCGCTGGGCTATCTGCTCAACCAGAACATGCTGAAATATAATGACGCGGTGACCGAGGTCGAATACGACGACGACCTCCAGGTGGTGGTCGTGCGCACCTCGCATCACACCAATTTCGAGGCCAAGCTGAAGAAGCGCACGCAGACCTCGGGCTGCGCCCAGGGCACCGCCTTCGGCGATCTGCTGGAAGCGGTCGAGAGCGTCGCGCTGCCAAAGGCGGAGCTGCGCACCTCATGGCTCTACCAGATGACGCAGACCATCAACACCATGCCCTCTCTGTACCTGGAGGCCGGTGCGATCCACGGCTGTGTGCTGTGCAAGGAGGGCGAGCCGCTCTGCTACACCGAGGACGTCGGTCGCCACAACGCCGTGGACAAGATCGCGGGCTGGATGTACCGCCACGGCGTCGATGCCGGCGACAAGATCCTCTACACCACGGGACGTCTCACCTCGGAGATGGTGATCAAGACGGTACGCATGGGCATTCCGATCCTGGTGTCGCGCTCCGGCTTCACCGCGTGGGGCGTCGATCTCGCAAGACAGGTGGGCCTGACGCTGATCGGCCGCACCCGCGGCAAGCGCTTCATCGCGCTCGCTGGCGAGGAACGGATCGTCTACGACCAGAACCTTGCTTACGTCGAAGAGGAGTCGGCCAAGCACAAGCGCAAGGGTGAAGGTGGTGACGACTGAAACTCCGCTGACGCAAGGCGTGCTGCTCGCCGGCGGCCTCGCGCGACGCATGGGCGGCGGCGACAAGCCGATGCGCACCATCGGCGGACGCACCATCCTGGAGCGCGTGATCGCACGTCTTTCGCCCCAGTGCAGCGGACTGATCCTCAATGCGAACGGCGATCCCGCGCGCTTCGCCACATTCGGCCTGCAGGTGGTCGCCGACGACGTACCCGGCTTTCCCGGCCCGCTCGCCGGCATTCTCGCCGCGCTCGACTGGACCGCGGCGAACCGGCCGGGGATCGAATGGGTGCTCAGTGCCGCCGGCGACTGCCCGTTCCTGCCGCGCGATCTCGTCGCGCGCCTGCATGAAGCCCGTGAGCGGGAGAGCGCGCAGCTCGCGGTCGCCGCATCGGGCGACCAGTCGCATCCGGTGATCGGGCTGTGGCGCGTTGCCTTGCGCGACGAATTGCGCCACGCCCTCGTCGTCGAGGACCTGCGCAAGATCGACCGCTGGACCGCACGCTATCCGCTCGCAACGGTGACGTGGCCGGCCGAGCCGCTCGATCCGTTCTTCAACGCCAATACGGTCGAGGACATCGCCGAGGCCGAGCGGCTCGCGGCGCTGGATGACGCGGCTTAGCCTCGCGCATCCGCGCCTCCAGCCCCAGCGCGCGCAACACCTTCATGGCATTGCAGCCGATCTGGATGCCGGCGCCAATGCGGGCGAATTGGGAGGCCTGCTCGTAGACCATCACATTGATGCCGACGCGCCGGAGCGCCGCGGCGGTCGCAAGCCCGCCCATGCCGGCACCGACGATCGCAACCGAAAGCGGCCTTGCCATCGCGTCCCCCAACCTGTCGCACGGCTTGAACGCCGTGTCGTCGTCTATCGTCTACGCCGGCCGGAAGCCCGCTCGCTCCAGTGCCGTACGTGCCTCGCCCGAGCCGAGTGCGTCGAGAAAGGCCTGTACCGCCGGACGCTGCTTGCGCGCCGTCACCAACGCAAAGTCATAATGCTCTTCCGCGAGCGGAATGAAACCGAGGCCGACCGCATGGGCGACCGGCGCAATGGTCATGCCCCAGTCGGCGCGTTGCTGCGCGACGGCGGCGGCAACGGCGTTGTGCGAGCGCGGCTGGTTCCAATAGCCTTCGGGGCGCGCACCGCCGAGCAGCCGGTCGATCAGGATACGCGTGCCGGCGCCCTGGTTGCGGTTGACCATGATGCAGGCGGGATCCGTGAGCGCGGCGGCAACGGCGTCCTTTGCGCTGAGGCCCTCGAAGCGCTTGTCGCCCTCGCGGAACACGATGCCCTGCATCCGCCGCCAGCCCGGCACGAGCTCAAGCCCTTCGACAAGGTAAGGCGTGTTGTAGGTCTCGCTTCTGTCGTCGAACAGATGGATCGGCGCGAGATCGCACTCGCCCCGTTTCGCCGCCGCAAGCCCGCCGAGGCTGCCGACCGCGATCGAGCGCACCGTGAGGCCCGCATGCGCGAGCTGTGCGGTGACGAGGTCGAGGCCGGTGCAATGGCTGCCGACGATGACGAGATCAGGCACGCGCACATGCGGCGTGAACAGCGTCACCTCGGCCTCGGTCCCCGCGGGCATCTGATCGGCGAGCGCATCGATGCGCAGGAAGCCGTCGGCCTGCGCGAAGGAGGTGATCGCACCGGAGCCCTTGCCGGAGGGATAGGCGATCAGGCCGCCCCTGCCCTCGACCAGCGAGACCATGACGAATTCGGTGCGGCCGAGCTCGGAGGCAATGCGCACCGGCACGGTCGCGCTGACCTTGGCATCGGAGCGCGGCGGCAGGCCGGCCATCCTGCGCAGCACCGGCACGATCATGTCGTGGAAGGTGAACATCGCCGAGGTCGGAAAGCCCGGCAGGATCACCACCGGCTTGCCGTCGCAGACCGCGAGGCACAGCGGCTTGCCGGGCTTGAGCGCCACGCCATGCGCGACGATGCCGGGCTGGCCGAGCCGGCTGATGATGCGGTGGGACAGGTCGCCCGCGCCTTTCGACGTGCCGCCGGAGAGCACCAGCATGTCGGCGTCCGCCAGCGCGCGGCGCATGGCGGATTCGAGCTTCGCATCGTCGTCGGGAATGGCGCCAAGGAAGATTGCCTCGCCGCCATTCTCGTCGATCGCGGCCGCGACGATCGCGCCGTTGGTGTCGTAGATCTCCGCGGGCGCGAGCACCTCGCCGGGCTGAACCAGTTCGTCGCCGGTCGAGATCACGGCGACCCGCGGCTTGCGCGCGACGGCCACCTCGGCGATGCCGCAGGCCGCCAGCATGCCGATCTCGCGTGAGCCGACGAGCGTGCCGGCGCGCAGCAGGGCTTCGCCGCGCGCAATGTCGGAGCCCGCATAGGAGACGAACTGCCCGGGAGACGCGGCTCGGCGGATATCGATCGCATCCGGGCCGGCCGGCTGGGTGTGCTCGACCATGACGACAGCGTCGGCGCCGCGCGGCAGCGGGCCGCCGGTGGCGATCGGCGTTGCGGTGCCCGTGGCAACTTGCATCCTCGGCGCGGTGCCGCAGTGGATGGTCTCGCCGTTCAACGCAAGGCGAACAGGCGCACCTTCGCCGGCCGCGGCGAGGTCCGCGGAGCGGACGGCAAAGCCGTCGACATTGGAACGGTCGAACGGCGGGACGTCGATCGGGGCGGTGACGTCTTCGGCGAGCGCCGTGCCGAGCGTATCGGCAAGCTTGCGCGTTTCGCTCGGAATCGCGCGGGGAAACAGCGCCGCCTCGAAACGAGCCATCGCCTCCTCACGCGAGAGGATCTTGAGGAACTGCTCCTGTTCGAGCGCGCTGCGGTCTTGCGATTGCGGGATCATCGTCATGCCGGAACCCATATCACTCCCGCATCAGATAGGCATCGACGGATGCGCCCGCTGCAAATCCCTCGTGGCTGGCGGGTATGATCAGCCATGCATCCGTACGGGCAATGGCCTGGAACGGCCACTCCCCCACTGCAAGCGGCATCCAGGCATGATGGTCCTCGGCCAGCAGTGCGATTTCGGCAATGCCGACACTGGACGCGATCTTGCGCGCGAGCGGCCGTGTCACGTGCCGGCGCTGCTGCCGTGCCGACAAACGATCGACGAGCGGAAGCACCAGCGCGAGCCAGGCTGCGAGCGCATGATCCGGCGAGCCGGGCAAGGCAACGACGGGAACTTTTTCGAGCCGCCCGACCGCGGCGGTGCGGCCGGGCTGAAGCGCAATGCCATGGGCGATCACGTCACCGCGCCGGGCCAGCGCCGTGACAGCGGCATCGCGGCGGCCGACGCCGCTGCCGCCGACTATCAGCAGCAGGTCGCAGGAGGAAGCATCGAGCGCATCTGCAATCGATGCGCCATCGCGCGCGGCGGCCTCGAACGCCCTCACATCCAGTCCCGCGACGCGCGCGATCCCGGCAATCATATGCGCCGTCGTCGTCGTATCAGGCACATTGACGATGCGCAGCCGCGGCCGCCGCACGCTCAGCCTGTCCACCGCCGCGACGCCGGCGAGCATCAGCGCGGCCGGACCGACCGGATATCCTTCTGTGCCGGCAAGCGTGCGAACGGCGATGTCGCTTCCGGCGCGGCGGACACCCTGCCCCGGCACGCCCTCCGCCAGCACCTGCGCGAGCGGTCCAGACATCTCGACGGCGTCGGCATCGAGCACACAGTCGCATCCCGCCGGCATCGCGTCGCCGGCATCGACCCAGGCCGGCGCCGTCGCCAGCGGCGACGGCGAATAGGCGGACGCACCGACGAGATCATTGGCGCGCAACGCCCACCCGTCCATGCCGGCAATGTCGTGCGGCGGATAGGCCGCAAGCAGCGGAGCGTCCGCCGCGATACAGCCGATCGCTTCAGTCAGCGGCAACGCAACAGGTGTGATCGGTTCAACGTCTCGCAGCAACGCGGCAAGCGCGGTGTCGAGCGGCGTCAGCGATGGCGGCAGGCGCTGGGTCATGCGCCATGATGGACCATGCAACGCTGCGTTTGGCAACCGCCGGAGATGCAGATGTCAGCCGGCCGACTTGTCCGCATTCGGAAAGAACAGCTGCTGCCCGTCGACCCTGTAGCCGGCGATCGCCGCCTGCCCGTCCGGCGAGATCAGCCAGTCGATGAAGGTCTGCCCCAGCTCCTTCTTCACGCTCGGAAACTTCTCGGGGTTGACCAACATCACGCCGTACTGGTTGAGCAGCCGCTTGTCGCCCTCGACGATGATGTCGAGATCGCCGCGCTCCTTGAAGGCGATCCAGCTGCCGCGGTCCGACAGCACATAGGCATTTGCGACACGCGCAGCTTCGAGCGCCGCGCCCATGCCCTCCTTGGCCTCGCGGTACCAGGCGCCTTTGGCAGCGGCGATGTCGATGCCGGCGACGATCCAGAGCGCGAGCTCCGCGGCGTGGGTGCCGGAGCGATCGCCGCGCGTCACGAACGGCGCGCCCTTGGCCTCGATCGCCTTGAGCGCGGTCGCGATGTCCTTGCCCTTCACGCCGGCAGGATCGCTCTTCGGCCCGATCAGCACGTAGTCGTTGTACATCACGTCGAAGCGCTTCACGGCAAAACCTTCGGCGACGAACTTTTCCTCCTGTGGCCGCGCATGCATCAGCACGACGTCCGCATCGCCCTTGCGCGCCTCGTTGAGCACCTCGTCGGCGCGCTGAGCGATCACCCTCACGTCAATGCCGGTCCTGTCACGGAAAATCGGCAGCAGATGATCGAGCAGGCCCGAATCCTGCGTCGCTGTGGTGGAGGCCAGGACGATGGCGCGGTCCTCCGCGAACGACGCTGCGATGTCCGCGGTCAGGCCGCAGAGAAGCGCGAGTGCAACGGACAGGCGGCGAAAGGCCATGAGCTGGTTCCCATTGGATGCGGCCACGATCATGAGGATCGATTGCGCCGCACTCGTGACGCATTTGCCCCTCGCGCGCTACCGTTCGGGAAATTCCGGCAATTGCAGCCGATTGCAATCGCGCGCGCGACAGCAAGGCCCGCACCATGTGAGCGCTTCAGGATCGTTCACCAAAGCGGAAGAGGCGCCTGCGGATGTGTTGCAAAGCAACGAGATGATCGGGCATGGTTCCCGCGGACCGAAAATGAACTGCAGAATTCCACCTGCGACGAAAGTCCAAAAAGAAGCAAGAATTTGCATAGGAATGCAGGATGGAATTCCTGACGACCAGTGAAGCCGCTGACTATCTCCGACTTGGCGAACGCAAGCTCTACGAACTCGTCACCACCGGCGCGATCCCCTGTAGCAAGGTGACCGGGAAGTGGCTCTTCCCGCGGCACGAACTCGATCTCTGGGTGCTGTCCGGACTGGCGCGCCCTGCGGGCATGCTGGCCACGGAGCCGCCACCCGTCGTGGGCGGGAGCCAGGACGAGCTCCTGGACTGGAGCCTGCGCGAATCCGGCTCCGGCCTGGGATCGATGAGCGAGGGGAGCGCGCGCGGGCTCGAGCGCCTGCAGCGCGACGAGGTGACGGCTGTCGCAGTGCACTTCCACAGCCTGGATGCCTCCGGCAATCTTGCCTCCGACGCCAATGTGACGGCGCTGCGAGACGCTCCGGACCTGCATGACGCGCTGCTGGTCGCATTCGCGCGCCGCGAGCAGGGTCTCGTGCTGCCGCCGGGCAATCCGAAGCGATTGCGCGGTCTCGCCGACGTGCTCGCGCTCGGCGCCAGGATGGCGATGCGACAACAGGGCACAGGCGCGCAGATGCTGCTCGACGTGCTCCTGAAGCGCGCCGACGCCACCACCCGCGATTTGCGCCGGGTGGAGACGCCGGCCCTCACCGGGCCGGATCTTGCCGAAATGGTCCGCGCCGGCCAGGCCGATTGCGGGGTGGCGACACGCGCGGCGGCGCGCTCGGCCGGCCTCGATTTCGTGCCGCTGGTCTGGGAAAATCTCGATCTGGCGATGCGACAGCGCAGCTATTTCCGCCCCACCATGCAGGCCCTGATCCGGTTCCTGAGCGAAAGACGGCTGCGCCAGCGCGCCGAGGAGCTGACCGGCTACGACCCCTCGCCGGCGGGGCAGATCCGCTTCGCCGCCTGACATTGACGCCCGCCCCCAAATAGTTGCAAAAGAAACCAATTCAGCCGGGCATACCCGGGCAACACCGGCCAACGAGCCGGATCAGGGGAGGACAAGCGTGAATCCAGCAAGATTTGGACTGCCGGTCGCGGCCGGCTTTGCAGCGACGTTCTTGGCGGCAGCACTGCTGCCGGGCGCCGCAATGGCGCAGGTTTCCGACAACGTCGTCAAGATCGGCGTGCTCACCGACATGAACGGTCCCGCTTCCGCGCCGACCGGCCAGGGCTCGGTGACGGCGGCGCAGATGGCGATCGACGATTTCGGCGGCACCGTGCTCGGCAAGCCGATCAGCATCGTGATCGGCGACCACCAGCTCAAGGCCGATATCGGCGGCGCCATCGCGCGGCGCTGGTACGACGTCGACCAGGTCGATCTGATCGTCGACGTGCCGGTCTCGGCGGTCGGGCTCGCGGTGCAGAACATCGCCAACGAGAAGAAGCGGCTGTTCATCACCCACTCCACCGGCACCGCCGATTTCCACGGCAAGTTCTGCTCTCCTTACGCGATCCAGTGGGTGTTCGACACCCGCGCGCTCGCGGTCGGCACCGCGGATGCCGTGGTCAAGCGCGGCGGCGACAGCTGGTTCTTCATCACCGACGACTACGCCTTCGGCCATTCGCTGGAGCGCGATGCCTCCAGCGTCGTCACCGCCAATGGCGGCAAGGTGCTGGGCTCGGTGAAGCCGCCGCTGGCAACGCCCGACCTCTCATCGTTCGTGCTGCAGGCGCAGGCCTCCAAGGCCAAGATCATCGGCATTGCGGCAGGCCCCCCGAACAACATGAACGAGATCAAGACCGGCTCGGAGTTCGGCGTGTTCAAGGGCGGCCAGCAGATGGCGGCGCTGCTGGCGCTGATCACCGACATCCACGGCCTCGGCCTGCAGGCGGCGCAAGGCCTGTTGCTGACCACCTCGTTCTACTGGGACATGGACGACAAGACGCGCGAATGGTCGAAGCGCTATTTCGCCAAGATGAACAAGATGCCGTCGATGTGGCAGGCCGGCGTCTATTCGAGCGTGATGCACTATCTCAACGCCATCAAGGAGACCGGCACCGACGATCCGCTGAAGGTGGCGGCGAAGATGCGGGAAAAACCGATCGAGGATTTCTTCGCCCGCAACGGCAAGCTGCGCGAGGACAATCTGATGGTGCACGACCTCTGGCTGGTGCAGGTGAAGACGCCGGAAGAGAGCAAATACCCGTGGGATTACTACAAGATCCTCACGACCATCTCGGGCGACAAGGCGTTCGGGCCGCCGGACCCGGCGTGTGCGATGGTGAAGAAGTGACGATCGCTTAAAGCGATCGTCATTCCGGGGCGGTGCAAAGCACCGAACTACGGTGCGCAATTGCGCACCTGAGAATCTCTCGAGATTCCGGGTTCGCGCTTTGCGCGCCCCGGAATGACGGCCGCTTAGGGAGCGACCGTCATTTCACCACCCCGATCTCGCGAAAATACTTCACCACGCCCGGATGAATCAGCTCCGGCTTCGGCGCGGCTGCGACGGTGTTCGCCGTGGTCGTCTCGCAGGCCTGCGCGAGCCTCTTGCAGAACGTCGCCTCCACGCCATGCAGCGTCTTGGCGAGGCGATAGGCGACATCGTCGGGCAGATCCTCGCGCGTGAGGACAAAACTCCACGAACCGAGCGAGGCGATCGGCTCGGCCTGCTTCGGGTAGCTGCCGGCCGGCACGATCATCGGCTTCAGGAACGAATGCTTGGCGCGGATGCGCGTGACCTCTTCCGCGCTGGGCGCGATGAAGCGCGCGCCTGATGCGCTCGATGCGACCGCGGCAAAGCCGGGCCAGCCGATGCCGGCGCCCCACAGCGCGGCGACGCGTCCGTCCTCGACCATCGCAGGGCCGTCGCCGGCGCGGTCGAGATAGACGGCCTTAAAATCCTCGTCCTGCCTCAGCCCGAGGCCATCGAGCACGTAGCGCGCGAGGATCGGCAGGCCCGAGCCCTTGGCGCCGAACGCAACAGGCTGGCCAACGAGATCGCGAATGGTCTTGTAGGGGCTGTCGGCCCGCACCACGAACATGCCGGGGTTGGAATAGATCGCGGTGAGAATCTTCAGCCGCACCTTCGCACGGCCGATGCCGGCGAAGGCCTCGTAGGCCGGCTCGCCCGCGACCAAGGCGAGATCGAGCTCGCCCTTCTCCAACAGCGGAATGTTCTCGTTGCTGCCCTTGGTGTTGCGGGGTGCGATGGTGATTTGCGGATCGGCCGCGTTCATCACCTCCGCGAAGGCGTTGCCGTAGAGCGGGAAGCCGCCGCCGGGCGTTGCGGTGCCGAGGCTGAGTGTCGTGGTCGGAATGGCCGTGCCTCCGGTTTGAGCAGCAGCGGGGCTTAAGAGCAGCGCCGCGGCGAGAAGGATGATCGCGAATCTCATGGTCGTTCCCGGCGGACCTGCGTCAACACCGACTTGCGACGATGTAGGCAGCGGCCCGATTTTGTGAAAGCATGCAGCCCAACGACAATAATGCAATGGGAGGCGTCATGTTGCGAATTTTGCGTAACTATGTTTTCGGGCTGGTTTTTCTCTTAAGCCTTTTCAGCGCCGCACCTCCCGCCTCCGCCGCATATCCCGACCGCCCCGTGCACTGGATGATCGGCTTCGCCGCCGGCGGCCCGGTCGACATCGTGGCGCGGATCATGGCGCAGTGGCTGTCGGACCATCTCGGCCAGCAATTCATCGTCGAGAACCGCGCCGGCTCCGGCGGCAACATCGCCGCCGCCGCCGCGATCAACGCAGCCCCCGACGGCTACACGCTGCTGTTCGTCGCGCCCAACAACGCGATCTCGACCTCGCTCTACAAGAAGCTGCCTTACGACTTCCTGCGCGACACCGTGCCGGTCGCGAGCATCATGCAGCTCACCAACATGCTGGTGGTCTCCAACGCGATGCCGGTCAAGACGGTTCAGGAGTTCATCGACTACTGCAAGGCCAATCCCGGCAAGATCTCGTTTGCCTCGTCCGGCAACGGCACCTCGGTGCACATGTCGGCGGAGCTGTTCAAGGTGATGACCAAGTGCGACATGGTGCACGTGCCCTATCGCGGCTCGGCGATCGCCTTCCCCGACATCATCTCCAACAAGGTGCAGCTGATCTTCGACAATCTGCCGTCCGCGCTGGAGCAGGCGAAGGGCGGCAATGTCCGCGCGCTCGGCGTGACCTCGCCGCAGCGTTGGCCGATCGTGCCCGACGTGCCCGCGATCGCCGAGACCGTGCCCGGCTTCGAATCAGTCGGCTTCTACGGCATCTCCGCGCCGAAGGGCACGCCGCCCGACGTGGTCGAGATCCTCAACAAGGCCGTCGGCGAAGCGCTGAAGGACCCCAAGCTGGTCGCCCGCCTCGCCGAGACCGGCGGCATCCCCAAGCCGATGACACCAGCCGAGTTCGGCAAGCTGGTCGCGGACGAGACCGAGAAGTGGCGCAAGGTGGTGGAGTTCGCCGGGGTTTCGGTGGATTAGACAACGATCTGTGGCGAGCTTGCAGCTCGCCGGCAAGACATTGGAGGGGCCCCAGGAAGGCCCCTCCCATCGAAACATCGAAAACAACCGCATGCACAGTAGAAAGATCAAGCGATCACAAGGGGTTACAAAATCCAGGAAAACGAGCCTAGGCGGGGCTGGTTTGACCCGTCGGGCAAAACAGGATTATAAGGGCATCATCGCCAATTTCGGTATTTTAGAACTCGCAGGCATTGCTGCGCCGGCGTTTCCATCGGCCAGCGCCGGCATTGCACCCTCGCCTCCAGCCTTGTAAACGAACCGCGCACCGTTGCCGGCCGCGCGCGTTCCCGCGGCCGTCTCGCGGCGGGGCCTGTAGCTCAATGGTTAGAGCCGGCCGCTCATAACGGTCTGGTTGCAGGTTCGAGTCCTGCCGGGCCCACCACGCTTCGCCCTTCGTCGGACTACGCGTGGCGCAGCCACGCCGAGCCTAAATCCGGCTCAAGAAAAAAGTCTCCAATTTGCCCTTGCCCTTCACGTCAATGCTGCCGCGTGGCTCCAGCGCGAAGCGACCGACGAGGTGGCGGGCGATATCCCGGGACACATGGATTCGATTGGGCAGAGAGTAGGCCTCGAGCCGGCTGGCGACATTTACGGTATCGCCCCACACGTCGTAGATGAAGCGGTGTGCGCCGATGATGCCGGCAACCACGGGGCCCGAATGTATGCCGATCCGGATTTGCAACGGCCAGCCGAAATGGCTGTTGACGCGTCCCAGCCGATCGATCATGCCAAGTGCCATTTTCGCGATCGCTGCGATCGCATCGGGGTTCGGATCGGGCAAACCGGCGACGGCCATGTAGGCGTCGCCGATGGTCTTGATCTTCTCGACACCGAGCTCACGGGCAAGCGCGTCGAATTCCGAGAACAACCGGTTCAAGTACTCGACCATCGCTGCAGGCGTGACCCGTGACGAATGCTCGGTGAAGCCCACCAGATCGGCGAACAGAACGCTCACACCCTCGAAGCGGTCGGCAATCATGGCTTCGCCGTGGTTCAGACGGCCAATCACCTGTCTTGGCAGGATTGTCAGCAGCAGCCGCTCAAACTTGGCGGTCTCCTCCTCGATGCGGCGAAGATACTTCTGCTCGCGGTCGCGCCAGCGCTTCTTGTGCAAGCAAGCATTGATCCGCGCGCGCAGCAGGATCGGATCAAACGGCTTCGGCAGATAGTCCTCGGCCCCGGCCTCGATGCAGCGGACGGCGCTCTCGGTCTCCGCCAAGGCCGTGATCATGATCACCGGAATGCGGCGCAGCCGCTCATCCGCCTTCATGCGCACCAGCACATCAAGCCCGTTGATATCGGGCATCATCAAATCGAGCAGGACGAGGTCGAACTCATCGTTGGCGAGCGCCTGCAGCGCCTGCTGGCCGCCGGCCACCGAAGAGACGCGATGGCCGTCGCGGGTCAGTCGGCGCGACAGGAGGTCGCGATTGGCCTCGATATCGTCCACGACGAGAATAGAACCGGTTTCGGTGGCAGCATACTGCCGGACCGGCCCGAGGCTGCGCATCAGGTCGCTAACCATGACCGCGCCGGTCTGATCGGGAGCCAAGCTCGTCTCCTCGACATCAACCGAGAATCGCACGATGCGATCGAGGCGCAGCAACAGGTCGGTGGCCGCAGCCAGCAGGCGATCGAAATCCGCCCTCAGGGAGTCGCTTGAGAAACTGGCTGCATCCTCGCGCAGCATCTCACCATAGCCCTTGATCGCGTTGAGCGGCGTGCGCAGCTCGTGACGAAGATCCTGTTCTTGCGTGGTGGCCGCTGAGCCGGGCGGGCTCTTGGCGCGATCGCCGTCCATCAGCCGGTCGACCTTGCCGGCGAGATCCCGGGCTGCGCCGAGGATACGGTTCATATCGGGGAGGATGTCCAAGCGCCCGTTCCGGGACGCCTCTTCGTGCAGGATCTCTGCGTAGCCGAGCAAGGCGTTGACCGGGGACTGCAGTTCCTGGCGAAGATGGGCAAGCTGAATGCGCCAAGCGCGCGCGCTGTCGGTGTCAATGATACTCATGGCCGATCCGCGCGCGCGCGCCGGGCGTGCAGGGGTACCAGCTCGTCAAGCGCCGCCAGCACGGCCTTGCCGCTGTATTCGCCCTTGTGCACCAAATGCTGTACCTGGCCGTTGAGGCGCGAGCGATCCTCAACGGTCAGCGTCTTTGCGGTGACGACGATGACCGGGATGCTCCGCCAGCGGGACTCGGCTCGCACCCGTGCGATGAACTCGAACCCGTCCATCTCCGGCATCATCAGATCGAGCAGAATTGCATCGGGTGAAGCCTCATTCAAACGCTCAAGACCAATCCGACCATTCTCTGCTTGCGTCACCATGCAATCGATCTGCCGCAAGGCGCGCCCCATCAGCTCGCTGGCCGACGCGTCATCCTCGACTATCAGCACGTGTCGCGGCGCGCCCCTTGGGCAGCACTTTTCCACCGCGCTGACCAGTCTGTCGCGATCAATCGGCTTGACCAGGTAATCGGCGGCACCGAGCGAGAAGCCAATGCCCTGGTTGTCGACGATCGTGACCATGATCACAGGAATTTCCGCGAGTACCGCATCTTCTTTCATGGCGCTGAGCACGGCCCAGCCATCCATCTGCGGCATCAGAGCGTCGAGCGTGACGACATCGGGGTGCAGCGTGCGGGCGAGTTGCATCGCCTCCTCGCCATTTGCAGCCAGGCGAACGGCGTAGCCGCCGCGCTGCAGGTGTCGGCGAAGCAGCTCACGCGCATTGGGATCATCGTCGACCACGAGAACGATCGGCGCATGCTCGGGCTCGGCAGCCTGCGGACCCTCGGAACGCTTGTCTGCCGCCGAGACTGTAGTGTCCGATGCAGCGCGTGTTACCGCCGGCAGACGAACTACAAACGCCGTCCCCTTGCCGGCTTCGCTCGTCAGCGTCACGTCGCCACCCATCAGCCGGCAGAAGCTCTTGGTGATGGCGAGGCCCAGCCCCGTACCACCATAGACGCGGGTCGTCGAGTCGTCCGCCTGAGTAAAGGCCTCGAACACCTTGGCCTGCTGATCTGGCGTCATGCCGATGCCGGTATCGCGCACCTGGAACTCGATCCATTCGCCAGCCGCATTCGTGTGACGCAGCGCGGTCAGCGTTATCGTCCCGTTCCGCGTGAACTTGCAGGCATTGCTGAGAAGGTTGAACAGGGTCTGCCGCACCTTGGTCAGATCGCTGTGGATCGTGCCGATCTCGTCAGCACAGTTCGCCACCAGAGCGTTGCCGGTCTTGTTGGCCAGCGGGGTGACGGTCGCCGCGACGCTATCGATCATGGGGCGGAGCTCGAAGGTCTCGAGATAGAGCGTCATCTTGCCAGCCTCGATCTTGGAAAGATCGAGGATGTTGTCGATCAGGCCGAGCAGATGCTTGCCGGCATCCTGAATCTTGCGCAGGTCCGCCATCTCCGATTCGCGGCCGGCGCTCTGGGCGTCCTCGAACAGGATCTCGCTGTAACCGATGATCGCGTTCAAGGGTGTGCGCAGTTCATGACTCATGTTGGCTACGAAGTCCGACTTCGCGCGTGTCGCCTGCTCGCTCGCCCAGATCGCCTTGTGCAGCTCGCCTTCCATGCGCTTGCGGTCGCTGATGTCGGCGAGGCCGTTGATCATCGCCGGGCGCCCTTCGAACTCGACGCGCTGAGAAGCTATGAGCGCCCAGAACTCCTCGCCTCCAACCCGCTTGAGCAGCATCTCCATGCCCTCCACATGGCCGTGCTCGGTGAGCGCGCCGATGAAGCGCTCGCGATGTTGCGGGTCTGCGTAGAGGGTTTTCGCTTGCAGGCCCAGGGCAGACGAACCTTCGAGCTCGAACATCTCGCTGAAGCGCCGATTGGCATACCGGATGATCCCGTCATCAAAGGTTACGATCGCCACCGCCATAGGCGCGGCCTCGGCGATGACGCGCAGCCGCTGTTCGCTCTCTTGGATCGCCTGCTCCGCCTTCTTCACGTCGGTGATGTCGGTGTAGGTCGCCACGGTGCCGCCGTCGTCGGTTTTGCGCTCGTTGATCTGGATCCAGCGCCCGTCGGAGCGGCGTTGCACATGCGTGCCCTTGGGATCGCGATGCTGAGCGAGGCGTTGCTCGATCCAGGCTTCGACGCGCCCCTCCGCGTCGCGGATCTCGCCGCTCGCGGTCGCGTTGCGGAGGATTGTCTCGAACGATACGCCCTGATTCACGACATTGATGCTGGCGGTGCCGTGCATGTCCCGGTACCGCCGGTTGTATATAACCAGCTTGTCGTCGGCATCGTAGAGCGAGAAACCCTCGGAGATGCTCTCGATCGCGTCGACCAACCGGCGCTGCGCCTCTGTTGCCTTGTCGCGTGCCTCCGACAGCTCCTTCGAGCTCAGCTCTTGCGAGCGCTCGACCATCGCCCGATCGCTATCGAAATCGGTGTATGCGGAATCGACGGCCGCCACGAAAGACTGCAACGCAGCCGGTACTTCGCCCTCCATACCGAGGTGCTTTCTGAGCTGGCGTCGTAGCAGCCTGTGCATCTGTGCCCTGTGACCGTTCAGTCCTCGGCGAAAGTTGTAATTGTCATGGTTTGATTGTGAAGGCGGCAGTCGCCGCCATGCATGAAGGGGCAAAGCTCGCCGTACGAGTAGAACCCGGAAATCTTCGCATCCGCCCCGAAGACATTTCGAATTGCTTCGATTTCTTCCTCGGTGCGCTGCTTCATCACGAGCTTACGACCGACGCAGCTCACCAGAATTGCAAGGTCCGGTCGCCTGCCGCCGAGCCCGCTGAGACTGGCGTTGGCGGCGGCGGTCGCGCCGTCGACCAGATCGTCGACATTGGTCTTCATCAACTGCGCCGTTCCGCCCTGTGGGATGTCGCCCGCGAACGTCATTGACTTTTTCTGCTCGTCCACAGACAGGACGGTTCGGACGACACCCTGGCCGCCCTTTGCCTCGGTAACCAGGATGGGAAAAAGCAAGGCAGAGCTTGGCAACTGGTCGGCGTGGGGGCCCAGGTACGATTTATAGAGATCGAGCGCCGAACGCTCATCCAGCTCATAGAGGATGTTGCCTTCGGCCCGTGTGATGGTGCGCAGGGGCCCAAATGCCTGCCAGCCGCCCATCGATCCGTAGCCAATGCGCAAATCGTCGCCATACAGACCGACCGCCGCCACGCGCTGAGGGCCAGCGCCACCGTCGGCAATGACCCAAGTCTCGGCGAAGTTGGTTCCATCTCCGGAAAGGCCGCCAGTGATCGACACGCCTTCCGAGACGCCGCTCGCGAGACCGCGCGCCAGGTCGGAGCCGTTGACGTGCAAGCCGTCCGAAAGCACGAACACGTGGCGCAACGAGGCGTCGTTCAACTGCTGCGCGAGCTCCTTGCCGACGTTGTAGCTTGCCTTTGCGTCACCAATCGTAGCGGAGGCGAACCGCAGTCGCGTATGTTCGAAGTCGACAAGGGTGGCACTCACAGAGTCGTCGACGACCACGTCGCCGAGAATCTCGCCGGAAGTCGAGCAACCAAGCATGGCGGCCCCTTTGAAGTGGTCGCGCAACTCGCCCACGAGGCTGCCTGCCTGCACCAACGACCTAGCACCGAAAACGAACACGACACTCTGACGTCCGAGACGTCCGACTTCGCCAGTTGGCAAATTCGGCCGCCACCCGTCACTTTTGGACCACTCGTACTGCGCTGTTTTCATGAGTCGTCTCCATCACAAAGACAAACTCTCCGCCCCGATCGGGCCTCTGCCCCGGTCAGGACGTCCGCCTGAGCAGGGTAGCTGATCGCCGGTGCCGGCGATGAAATTCGCAGGACTGCACCCACCGCCTGGCCAGAGTCCATCCCATCTGGAGCGCGGCGAGCGGCCATTTTGTGTGTTCTTACGCCGGCCGCAATATGGCGACGACAACCTCCTGAAGCCGTGTAGCTAGCTCGTCATCTGTCCGGAATTTCTAGCCCCTCCATTGTCCCGTAGCTGCGAGCAGCGTCTCGATCTTGCCCAACAGCCTCTGCAGCTCGATCGGTTTTGTGTCGTAGTCGTCACAGCCGGCCTTGAGGGCCTTGTCCCGGTCGGTCGCCATGGCGTGCGCCGTGAGCGCGATGATAGGGATCTTGCGCAGTTCGGGCGTCGCCTTGATCTGGCGCGTCGCCTCCCAACCGTCGATCACCGGTAGGCTCATGTCCATCAAAATGAGATCTGGCCTGTCGCTCGTCGCGATCGCGACGCCGCGCGCTCCGTCCTCGGCAATGACGACCTCGTACCCACTGCGCACGAGGCGTCGCGAGAGCATATCGCGGTTCATCTCGTTGTCTTCGACCAGCAGGATCTTGGGCATCGCACCGCCTCGAGCCGGACTGTCAGTACCGCTTGCCGAGACTTCCAAATAGACGCCTGAAGAACAATTTAGCACCCAAGCCTACCTGTCGCATCACAAAAGATGGCGAGCAGTGGCGCCGACATTGAATTGAGGCGGGACGCGTGATCTGGGGCTGCGCCGACAGGTAGCTAACCACCTCTGCCACAAGAACGGCCGTGAGCCGGCGTTGCAGATGGTTGATGCGGGGTCGCTTTCCCTTGTCCGCAAGGCGAGGTCGACAGCGACCCGTACCGCGACGCAGGTCTTGCTACTCGCTTACGGAGATCGACGCAATCGCCGTTCCCACCAACCACCACGCGCACCGCACCAGTTTCGCACCAGAAACGACCGCGCCAAAATGCAACGAACGCGATCCAACCCGAACAACGGCACAGCAAGATCAACGAAGCTGAACCATATCCCGCCGCTCATAACGGTCTGGTTGCAGGTTCGAGTCCTGCCGGGCCCACCAGCCTTCGCTCGCTTCGCGAGCTTCGGCTCGGCGAGCCAGCGCCACACGTCCAAGGCGAAGCGAGTGAGGCTGCCGCGCCGAAGCCCAAAGGGCGAAGGCGGGTATCTGAACCCTGCGGGCTACGCGTGGCGCAGCCGCGCGGAGAACGAGAGGCGAAGCGTGGGCTCCCGCCGCTTCGCGGGTTCGAAGGCTCATGAATCTAACGAACGACCCGTATTGGTTGTCACCGCGGCAATAGACCCGCCCCGCGTATCGGACCATACTACCCGGGCATCACTTTGTTCGACGAGCAAGGGGCCACCGAATGTACGCCAACATTCTCTTGAGCACGGATGGATCGGACGTCGCGAGAAGAGGCGTTGAGCATGGCATTGCCTTGGCGAAGGCCTTGAACGCCAGGTTGACAATCATCACCGTGACGGAAGCGATGCCGGTTGACTATGGGGGCGGACACGACTCGGGATGGATTCCGACGCGGGACGAGATTGACAGCTTTAACGCGGCCTGCAAGGCCCGTGCGGGCAAAGTGCTTGATGACGCCCGCGCCATGTCGGAGCAGATCGGTGCGCCTGCAGAATTTTTGCACGTTCCGAATGCGCACCCGGCGACTGCTATCATTGAAACGGCGAAGTCCAGGGGCTGCGATCTGATCGTCATGGCCTCTCATGGACGACGCGGCCTCAGAAAGCTGTTTTTGGGCAGCCAGACATCCGAGGTCCTGGTGGACGGAAGCATTCCGGTGCTGGTGGTGCCGAAGCCGGCATAGATGACCGTTCGGGGTTGACCCGGCGACGCTCGGCTGTTCCGCTGAGCTACCGGACAAGACCGCTCTCTCGCGGCAGGAGAATTTCATGACCAGTGAAAAAGGCCCGAACATCAAGAAGAAGCAGAAATGCAAAAACTGTGAAGGCAAAGGTTTGTTGAAGAAGGGCGACAAGGTGGTGAAGTGCCAGCGCTGCAAGGGCACGGGCGTGCGGTGATGTTGAGCTGATGACCTCTCCAATACCAAGGTAAGAGCCGCTAGCTGCCCACCAGTACGTCAACCGATTATCGGACTTTCGTTTCGCTGCCGCTATGTCGGCAACCCGCCGCGGCGCCGCAGAGATATCCCGGCCATGTTCGACCGCGTGCATAGGGGAAACTCTGACGCGAGGTGGATCGCCTTGCGTCAACGCCCGTCTTTCTGATAATGAAACGTCGTTCTAAAATATGGTCGCCTTCGAGTGGAGGAACACCGATGTCTGCCGGATTTCGAGTTTTGCCGCGGAAACGAAAGGTCGGCGAGGACGTCGTTGCGGGCTTTGCCCGCTTGCCCGTCGCGAATGTGAGCGACAGCATGTCCCGCCTGACGGCAGCCGGCGCCCGGCTTCGTCCCATGCACCAGGGTGGCGGGCTCGCAGGCCCCGCGTTGACAGTGAAGGCACCTCCCGGTGACAATCTGATGGTGCACAAGGCGATCGCGCTCGCCGAGCCCGGCGACATCATCGTGGTCGATGCCGGCGGCGATCTGACCAACGCAATCATCGGCGAGATGATGCTGATGCAAATGGCTAGGCGAGGGGTGGCCGGCGTGGTCATCAACGGCGCGATCCGCGACGCCGGTCATATTCGCGGCCAAAAGCTCCCGGTTTTCGCGGCTGGAGTCACGCACCGCGGCCCCTACAAGAACGGGCCTGGTGAGATCAATGTGCCGATCGCGATCGACGGGATGGTGATCGAGCCGGGTGACCTCATCATTGGCGACGACGACGGCCTGCTCTGCGTGCCGTTCGATCAGACCGGCGCGGTGTTCAAGGCCGCGACGGCGAAGTTCGAGGCTGAGCAGAAGCAGATCGCCAACATCGAGGCCGGCACGCACGATGCCTCCTGGGTGGACCGGCAATTGCGCGAGTTGAAGTGCGAAGGCATCGACTGAGACGCCTGTCGCCTGGCGGCTAGAAGCCGAACAGCTCGGCGGGATTTTCGACCAGGATGCGCCGGCGCGTAGGTTCGTCCGGCGCCCAGTCCGCGAGGAGATCGAGCAGCTGGGCGTCATCCGGCTTGGTCCCGCGCTGGGTGGGATGCGGCCAGTCCGTGCCCCACAGGATGCGCTCCGGCGCTGCGTGCACGTAGGCACGCGCAACCTCGCCGGAGTCGGCATAGGGCGGTCCGAGCTTGCTGTCCTCATAGGGCTCGGTCACCTTCACCCAGGTGCGGCCGCCATCCAGCATGCGGCGTATCGCGGCGAATGCCGGATGCTTGACGCCCTCCGGCTGAGGGATACGGCCGAGGTGGTCGATGACCACCCTGGTGGGAAGCGACCGGATCACGCTCTCATGGGTGGCGATCTGATCGCCCGTCATCAGGATCTGCACGTGCCAGCCGAGCGGACTCACCCGCGTTGCGAGCGTGGTCAGCATCTGCGGTGTCGTCGTGCCCCAGGTCTGCGGAGAAACGAAATTGACGCGGATGGCACGAACGCCGGCATCGGCGAGCGCCCGCAGCTCCGCATCCTTCACATCCGTGTCAACGACGGCAACCCCTCGCGACGAGGCGCCCAGCTGGCCCAGCGCGTCCACAAGGCACCGGGTGTCGATCCCATATGTCGACGGCTGGACCACCACGCTGCTCGTGGTGCCGAGCCGCCGCTGCAGCAGCCGATAGTCGGCGACCGTCGCGCCCGGCGGAAAGCCCTGGCGCCAATGCGGCGAGACGGGAAAACGCCCGTCATAGATGTGATGATGACAGTCACACGCGCCCGCCGGCGCATCCAGGCGTGGCGCCGCCGACCCGGTGCTGTTGGGCACCGCTTGCTCCACCCCGGCAGCCAAGGCGCCTGTGCTGCAAGCCAGCATGCCCATGACAACGCCGCGTCGCGTGATGAAGCGCTGCGGTCCTTTGCTGCGTGCGCTCATGGCTTCACCGCCGCCATTTCCGCCGCGCGCGCGACGTTGCGTCCAAGCACGAGGACACAGGCCGCGGCCACGGCACACAGCAGCGCAAGCGGCAACATCCCGAGCACGAAGCTGCCTGTCCGCTCCTTGACGACTCCGACGACGTTCACCATCAGGCCGCCGCCGATCAGGTTGGAAATCGCGTTGATCCCGGCGAGCCCCGCCGCGAGCGTGCTCGTCGAAAGCCAGCTTGCCGAAAGTGCCCAGAACGGTCCCTTGAAGGCATATGCGCCGACCAGGCAGAACGTCACCATGACGATGGTCGGCGCAACCGCGGTCCCGGTCATGCCCAGTGCCGCAAAACCACCTGCTGCGAACAACAGCGGGATCGCCGTGTGCCAGCGGCGCTCACCCGTCCTGTCCGAATGGCGGCCCCACAGCACCATGAGCACGGTCGCGATGCCGTACGGGATCGCATTGACAAAGCCGGTCTGCAGGTTGGAGAGGCCGAACGACTTCAGCAACTGCGGTTGCCAGACCGACAGCACGCTGCCCGTGGCGGAGGCGCCGGAGCAGACCAGGGCCATGACAAGAAAATGCTTGTTGGTGGCGAGCTGCCAGAGCGTGAGATGCCCGACCGGCTTGCGCGCGGCGGCCTCCGCCTCCATGCGCCGGGTCAGCCATTCCCGCTGTTCCACGGTCAGCCAGGAGGCCTGCGCGGGCTTGTCGGTCAGGACGAACAGGCACGCAAGACCCAGCAGAACCGTCGGCAGCCCTTCCAGAATGAACAGCCACTGCCAGCCGCGCAGACCGAGCGCGCCGTCGAGTTCAAGCAGGCCGACCGAAAGCGGCGAGCCCAGGAACGTGGCGAGCGGAATCGAAACCGTGAACGTCGCCAGGATGCGCGCCCGATACTGCGACGGCAGCCAATAGGTCAGATAGAGGATGGCGCCGGGAAAGAAGCCGGCCTCGGCCGCGCCGAGAATGAAGCGCATCGCATAGAGCGAGTACGGCCCGACGACAAACGCCATGCACGCGGTCACCAATCCCCAGGTAATCATGATGCGCGCGATCCAGCGCCGGGCGCCGACCTTTTGCAGAGCGAGGTTACTGGGCACCTCGACCAGGAAGTAGGAGACGAAGAACAGGCTGGCGGCGAAGCCGAACATCGCCGGCGTCAGCCCCAGATCCTTGTTCATCTGTAGGGCTGCGAAGCCGACGTTGACGCGGTCGAGCAACGCGAAGAAGTAGCAGATCATCAGGAACGGCACGAGGCGCAGGATAACCCTGCGCATCGTCCCCTTTTCGATCTGGTCGATTTCCGTTCGGGCGGCCGTCACGTTTCTCTCCCTGTTGTCTTCGGCGGGCTTGGCCTTATTCGGCCGCCTTCGCCCCGGCCTGCGTCTTGGCCACGATCGCGTCGATGGCGATCTTGTAGTTTTCGGGAACGACGCCCTTGAAATGCTCCTTCAGACCCAGGCTATCCTTCCAGCGAAGCCGCGCCGCCGTGGCGCGCGCCATCAGCGGCTCGATCCCGGCATCCGCGACCGCCTCGGCGGCCATCTCGACCTCTTCGGTGCGCCGCTTGGCATGGATGACGCCGGAGGGCGTCAGGCTCTCGACGGTGTCCATGAACGGACGCGTGAGCGTCTTCGACGCCGAGGCCAATACGGTTTCGTCCAGACCGTAGGACCGGGCCGCCAACAGCGTCTCGTCGATCAGCGCCTCGATGCCCTTGATCAGGACGGAGCGAAGGATCTTGATGCCCGAAGCCGTGCCGAGCTTCTCGCCCGCGAATGCGATGCTCATGCCCCAGGGCACGAGCAGATCGACGACGCGCTGCCCGGCGGGACCACTCGACATCATGTGCATCGAATAGCCGTGCTTGGGCGTCCCCATGATGGAGCCGTCACCGAGCGTGGCGCCCGTCCTGGCAAGCCGCTCGGCCACGCCGTACTTCACCTTCGGAGTGGCGGAGGCGAAGTCGAGGAAGGTGTGGCGGCCATCGAGCACGGGTGCAAACGCATCCGCGCTCTCGAGCGACGCCGAGCCCGGCGTGACGCTGAAGATCAGCTCCGCGGTATCGGCCAATTCCTTGTTGGACTTGACCAGCGTGACGCCTGCCGCCTTGGCGCGGCTCTGGATCAAGTCGGCGTATGGACCGTCGAAGGCGTATTTGTCGTAGCAGAAGATCTGCTGCAGTCCCGCCTCGCGCAGCCCTTTTCCCAACGTGCTGCCGATCTCGCCATAGCCGACCAGACCGAGGCGGAATTGCTGCTTTTCGCTCATCTTCAGATTCCTTTCGAGAGGCTTGCGATCGGGCCGGTGTGGCGGTCAGTCGCCCCACCCGGTCGCTGGAGACTGGCACCAACCACGCGGATCAGGATGGCGGCCAAGGTGAGAAATGCGGCCACCGAGATCAGGGCCCATGAGAAGCTGTCGGTCGACTGCCGGATCATGCCGATGAGATAGGGACCAACGAAGCCGCCGAGATTGCCGATTGAGACGATCATCGCGAGGCCGCCGGCGGCAGCGCTGCCGGTGAGGAAGCTCGACGGGATCGGCCAGAAAGTGGACTGGTAACACATGATCCCGATCACGGCGCCGCAGAGCGCGACGATCGAGATCAGCGCGGACGATGTCGCATAGCCGCAGACAATCAGTGACGCTGCGCCCACGAGCAGCGCGGATGCCACGAACCAGCTTCGTTCTCCGCCCCTGTCCGACAGGCGAGCCCACAGCATCATCGTGACGGCGCCGCAGATGTAGGGAATTGCCGCGATAAAGCCGACGGCAACGACACTGAAGCCGAGGCCCTTGATGATTTGCGGCATCCACAGGCCAAGCCCGACGGAGCCGATGATGGCGCAGAAGTTGACGGCGGCGCAGACAAGGACCCGCCAATTGACGAAGGCGTCCTTGAGCCGCGATAAGTGCTTGGCGGCGATGGCCTGACGCTCCGCCGCCAGCACCTCCGCGAGCCAGCTCCGCTCCTCGGGGCTCAGCCACTTGGCCTGCTCGGGCTTGTCGGTGAGCGTGAAGAAGCACACGAAGCCAAGGAGCGTCGCCGGCAGGCCTTCCAGGATCAGAAGCCACTGCCAACCATGCAAGCCGGCCAAGCCGTCGAGCGTCAGCAGCGAACTCGAGATCGGGGCGCCCACGATGTTCGCGATCGGAATGCCGAGCAGGAACGCCGCGGTCGCCGTACCCCGGACGCGCGCCGGAAACCAGTATGTAAAATAGAGGAATACGCCCGGCGTGAAGCCGGCTTCGCCGAGGCCGAGCAGGAAGCGCATGACGCCGAAGCTGACGGGACCGACCACGAATGCCGTTGCGGCCGAGATCAGGCCCCAGGTGATCAGGATGCGCGCGATCCACTTACGGGCGCCGATCGCCTGCAAGGCAAGGTTGCTCGGCACTTCTGCGAGGAAATAGCCGAAGAAGAACAGCCCCGCGCTCCAGCCGAATTCATAAGGCGAGATGCCGAGATCGCGGTTCATCGTCAGGCTGGCGATGCCGACGTTCACCCGATCGAGATAAGCGACGATGTAGCAGAGCAGCAGGAACGGCACGATCCGCCACAGCAACTTCGAGAGGATTTTCTCCTGCTCGGGTGTGAAGCCGGCGCCGACCGACGCGGCAGAGACACTTGCCATTGTTCCCTCCGAGACCGGCCGATGTTTCCCGGCCATGACGCGCCATAACAAAAATAGAACGACGTTGCAATTTATAATGAAACGCTGTTTCATTTTCTAAGAGTTGCAGCGAAGCGCTTGCGTCGCCCGATCGGAGGCGCTCCCCTGGAAAAGTGGAGTGCTGGCCGCCGGTTACGGTGTCCGGGAGGCCTGGAGAGAGACAGGCTGCCGCGCGTTTTCGATATGCGGCCACCTGCTCCGATGCATACCGAACTGATCGCGAGCCGGGCGCTGACCTAGTCGGCGTGCGAGAACAGCGGCATGCCCGGCGTTTCGAGTTCGGCGCGGAGCAGTGTTCCCGTGCGGCTCTCGGTAATGAAGAGGCTCTTTCGTTCCGGTCCACCGAACGCAAGATTGGTCGTGCCCACGCCCGCGCAGGAAACGATGCGATCGAGCGGCTCGGCGAGGGGTGACAGCCGCCACACGGAGCCGAAGCCGGTGTGGCAGACCAGCAGGTTGCCGCCGCTGTCCAGCGCCAGGCCGTCGGGGCCGCCGGGACCGCCGTGCAGGTGCGAGAATATGCCGACCTTCGTCGTCAGGCCGCTGGCCGGCAGTGGCACGCGCCAGACCTGGTTGGCCCGTGTCACGGCCACCAGCAGAAAGCTCTCCTCGTGGTCGACGACGATGCCGTTCGGACTCGGGATCGTGTTGATCAGGCAGGTGAGCCGGCCGTCGGGCGCGAGCTTCCAGACCCGGCCCGTGGGATCGTGCATCCCGGTCTGGCCCTGATCGGTGAAGTAAAGATCACCCGACGGCGCGAAGATGAGATCGTTCACGCCCTTGAAGCTCTCGCTTGCCGCCGTCTCCAGAAATGGCGTTACGCTGCCGCTGGCCGGATCCAGCAGCATGATCCCGCGCTTGTAGTCGGTGATGAACATGCGGCCGTCGCGGTGAATCTTCAGCCCGTTCGGCCACCCGTCATACTCGGTCACGAGCTCCCACGCGCCTTCCGGACTGACACGGAAGATGCGTCCATACGGAATATCGGTGACATACAGTCGGCCCTGCCGATCGAAGGATGGCCCTTCAAGGAAGGAGTCGATCTCACGTCCGCCCTGATTGGCGTCCGCCCAGGCGGTGCGGCGTGGCTTGCGGAACTGGTCCGGAAGCCGTGTGAAGATGCTGGTTTCGATCCGGCGCGGTGGGGCGAAGAACGTCATGGCGCGACCTTGGGAAAACCGTAGAGTTCGGCAGGGTTGTCGACGAGGATGCGCTTGAACACCGCATCGCCTCCCGCCCATACGGCGAAAAGATCGAGCAGATGCGCATCGTCAGGCTTGCGCTCCTTCTCGGAAGGGTGCGGCCAGTCGCTGCCCCAGACCATTCGCTCGGGCGCCGCCTTGACATAGGCCGCCGCGACGGCTCCGGCGTCAGCGTAGTCCGGCGCACCCTGCTTGCTCGACACATAGGGACCTGACAGCTTCACCCAGGTCTTGCCGCGGTCGAGCAAGCCGCGGATGATCTTGTAAGGCGCGCTCTCCAGGCCAGCCGGCTGCGGTATCTGGGCCAAGTGGTCAAAGACGAGGCCCCCGGGCAAAGACGCCAGAAGGTCCGCATTGTCCTCAATCTGCTTGGGACGCATGTTGATCTGGCAGTGCCAACCGAGATTGGCCAGTCTCGGGGCGAGCGACTTGAGAGAGTCCACCGTCAACGCTCCCGGAAAACCGAGATTGAAGCGGACACCGCGGACGCCCTGCTCGTCGAGCCGTTGCAGATCGGTATCCGATACGTCCTCGGGCACAACGGCGACCACGCGAAAGTTCTCCGGCCCAAGCGCCCGTCGTGACGCAATCTGCAGCCGGTTGTCCGTACCGTAAGTCGAGGGCTGGATGATGACGCCCCGCGTCGTGCCGATCCGGCGCTGCAGGGCGCGATAATCTTCGGGCAAGGCGTCCTCGGGCAGCAGCGTCGCGCCCTTCATGACCGGATAGCTCTTGTCATAGGTGTGGAAATGGCAATCGGTCGCGCCCGGCGGCGGAACGAAGTGCGGCTTCTCCGAGCCGCTCGACCAGCGCACCTCCTGCGCTGTCGCAAACCGGGGAAGCGCGGATGCAGTGAGTCCGGCCAAGACCGTCCTCCGCGTGAGCGAAGCTGAAGCCACGACGTTCGTCCTCCCCATACTTTGTTATGGCGAGCCTTATAAGTCGCGTCGACGGACCAGGCAATAAAAAATGAAACGACGTTGCGTTTTACGCAGACAGGCTGGCCGCCCGTTTGCGGGTGCTCTTTCCGGCTCCAGATGGCGGGGTTCCCCCGCATGCCACAGTGAGCCTGTTTGCAGCCTCGACCAGCGCGCCCTTGATTTGCTCTGCGCGCGCCGCCGTCAGCCGACTGACCGGCCCGGAGATGGCGAGCGCCCCGACCAGGGAGTCGCCGATGCCGAAGACGGGCATGGCGAGAGCGGCCGCATGAGGATCCGTGATGCCGGAGGTGAACAGCGGCAATTCGTCATCCGGTCGAGGCGGCCCGGACTCGTAGCGGCGGAGCGTTTGGGCAATGGCGGACTTGTCCATGGGACGGGTGTCGCCCGGCTGCACGGTCATCCGGATCCGATTGGTGGTCTCCACCCTGAAAAGACACAGCCTCTCCTCGCCGTTTCGCACATAGAAGGACGTCGTCTCGCCGGTTTTCGCCGCGAGCTGCTCAAGCACAGGCATGACATGATCGGACAGACGAAACGCCTGCTGATAGGCTGTCCCGAGACGCAAGGTCTCCGCATCGAGCCGATAAGAGCCGTCCGGCAGGCGCGCGAGCAGTCGGTAACGTTGCAGCGATAGAGCTAGCCGCAGGATCGTACTCTTCACCAGACCGGTCCGCTCGGCCAACTCAGCCAGGCTCAAGGCGCCGTCGCCCCGGCGAAATGCCGTCAATACCGCTAACGCCCGTTCGGCTGCCGATACGCCTTTGAGTGCAGGCGGCTTCTTCTCGGTCTGCTTTGCCATGTCCAATCCTCGTCGCTGCCATTTCCTACGGCATTCTCGCCGCGGGTAGAAGGGCTACGATGGCCTGCAGGGCTTTGGCGGGATATCGAGAGATCGCGTTCCGAGCTGGGCAGCTCTGCGTAAGGTCCGCGGGTCGTTTTGCCGTGAAGGCGAAGCTGATCGTTATCCCGAGACCGGATTGCAATGCTCGATCAGCAATTCCGTGAGGACCCGGATCTTCCGCGCGGGATGCTGGCCCGGCGGGCGGATGACATAGGCACCCGCCGGAGGTGGTGGATGACGGGTCATGACGGAAACAAGCGCACCCGATGCCAGCAATTCATTGGTAAGGAAATCGGGGAGGTAGGCAATCCCGAGCCCTGCTGTTGCGGCGGCCGCCAGAGCAGTGCCGTTGTCGGCCTTGAAGCGACCCTGTGGACGAACCGTGATGATCTTGTCGCCGTCCATGAGCTGCCAAGTTTCGGTGCCCTGCATGAGCGCTTGATGGGCGACGAGTTCCTCGGGTGTCTCAGGCGACCCGTGCTCTTTGACGTAGCCAGGACTCGCAACGAACTTGCCGTAGATCGGTCCGACGCGCTTGGCGATCAAATTGGAGTCTTGAAGATAGCCAATCCGAATCGCGCAGTCATAACCTCCTGCGATGAGATCGACGAATTGGTCACTGTAGCAGGTGTGGATTTGGAGCTGAGGGTGTCGTCGCGCCATTTCCGCCATCATGGGGGCGAAGTAGCTCGAGCCGAAGGACAGCGGCACAGCAACTCGCAAGCGTCCACGAAGCTCGCCGGCAGGCAGGATCGTCTCTTTGGCTACGTCGATCTCGGTGCAGACTCTGGCAGCATAGTCTCGGAACGTCACCCCAGCTTCCGTTAGAGCGGCGCCGCGGGTGGTTCGTGCAAGAAGCTGGACACCAAGTTCCGATTCAAGCCGCAAGAGCCGTCGGCTGACGATTGACTTGGAGACGCCGAGCCGGAGCGCAGCAGGCGAAACTCCGCCAGCATCAGCAACTTCTACGAATGTCCGCAGCTCCTCGATGTCCACTTTGGCGTTCCTCATTTCGCGACACAGCTCGCCACAAAACGGTACTACCGCATCGAACACGGGAACGGCAATAAGCCCTGCAGGTGGCCCGCCTTTGGCGAGCATCTCCCCAAAACCGATGCCGCATTGAACGGCAACAAAGGATGTCATGATGAAACTTCGTAACGGCCTTGCTTCGCTTCTTCGTCCCGAAGACTCAGTGCTCGTCCTGATCGACCACCAGCCCTATCAGCTTGCGAACGTGAACAGCCACGAACCGCAGATGGTGATCAACAACACGGCAGCTCTCGCGAAGGCAGCCAAGGCCTTCGGTGTCCCCACGATCCTGACGAGCGTGATTGCCGAGCGGGGTGGCCTGCTCTTCCCCCAGATCACCGAAGTGTTCCCCGGACAGGAGGTGATCGACCGGACGTTCATCAACACCTGGCAGGATAAGAAGGTGGTGGACGCGGTCAAGGCGACGGGCCGCAAGCAGCTGATCATCGCCGGTCTGTGGACCGAGATATGCGTCGCGATGCCGACGATCCAGGCCCTCGGCGAAGGCTGGGACGTCACTGTGGTCACAGATGCGTCCGGCGCCGTTTCGGTCGAGGCCCACGAGGTCGCCATCCAGCGCATGATTACGGCTGGCGCCAACATGATGACTTGGCTGGCAGTGGCGGCCGAATGGCAGCGCGACTGGGCCAGGGCCGATCAAGCCGTCAAGCTGACGGAGGTGATCCTGCAGCATGCCGGCGGGAGCGGCATCGCGTTCCTGTGGGAGCAGCAGCTGCTCAACACACCGGTACCGAAACGCGCGGGCTGAGCTGAACCGGGTGATGAGGATCCTCGATCTGGAACGGTGACTTTCGTGCATGCCCCGATTGGGGCATGCACCTCTCACTGCCGGCTCGCTCAATGTCCTGATCCGGGCAGGTTGCCGTGAATCAGAAGTGGACCTCGGTGCGCATACCAAGAACCACGGCATTGTCGGTCTTCACGCCCACGGCGTTATAGCCGCGCCCGCCGGGATTGATCACATACTGCGCGTCGAACTTGAGGTTCAGCCAGCCGGTCGCCTGCCATCCGTACCAGACTTCGATCGGAACTTCGTTGCCGCCGGCGTTGGGGCTGAGGGCAGCCGAGTTCACGTGGGTCGTGCCCACCGCGAAGCCGACTTCGTCCTGGGGACGCCAGCTAAACGTTCCGGTATGCCGGAAGCCCAGGGCGATCTGGTAGTCCTGATACGACGTCCGGTGATCGGCAACGGTCGTGTTGAGGAAAGTGTACCAGCCCTGCGCGCCCGGACCGTCGACGGTCAAGCGCTGAAGGATGGACTCGTAGACGCCGTAGCGGCCGCGTTGATCCCCGAGATTTTGATCCGGGACGCCTCCAATGCCGGGGATGGTGGAGATGACCCCGGGAAGGCCACCATCAATGGTCGATGCGCTGTCATACCAGCCGCCCAATCTCCAGGTCCCGTTCAGCGGCCCCGACGGCGCCCAGACCAACTCCACCGGCACCATCACGCCGCTGGCGCGGCTTGAGGCGGGGATGCCCGGCAGGAAGTAGATGGCAGGGTCTGACGTCGTCAGATAATTCGGATTGGCATCGTAGACGCCGACCGAAATCGTGAATTCCGGCGCCAGCTTGTAATGGACGACACCGGCCCATTGGCTCACCGGCCAGTTGTAGATGTAGCCACCCTGGATGTTGCCGGGCTGGCCGCCGCAGAAGGTCAGGTTAATGAACTCGCACAGGCCGAAGAAGAAGTCGGAGCCGACCGGAAGACGGCCGCCCTTGAGTTCGAGGCGGTCATCGAAAAGCTTCTGCGAGTAGTAGAGTTGTGTCAGGCGCAGAATATTGCCGCGGCCAAACACCTCGTTGGTCAGCTGCAAGGCGGGAATGTCCGCTTCGGTGTTCAGATTCTTGCCGAAGCGGTCGACCAGCGTCAGACCGACCGTGCCGCCGGGGATGCCCGCGAGCTTCCCCATATCGAGCTTCGCGCCGAACCACAGCTGACCGGCGTTGGCTGCGGTGTTCCTGCTTCCACCCGTGACGTTGCCGACAGATTCGTTACCCAGCGTCAGGCCCAGCTCGATGCCCTGCTCCTTCAGCTTCGTCCTGCCGAGATCGCCGAATAGATACGGTCTCGTCCAGAAATCGTCGGCAGCATAAGGAACAGGAGCAGCTTTCGTCGAAAAATCGGCCGCATGCACCGCGCCGCCCAGCAGCGACGAGAAAGCAATCCCCACACTGCACACTCGTGCGGTGTTTACAAACCTGCGCAACATCTTACTCGTCCTCCCGCCGTCTCAGGCTTTGCTTGTTTTGCCTCACGTTCCGGCCCAAAGCCCTCGAGCCAGGAACGCACTCCCTCCCCCAGCGGCCGCCGACGAAGCGGCCTTGTGTCAACTGGAGCGTGGATTCGTCATGCTTGATCACTCGTTCTCACCGGCAAGGCATCCGCGGCGCGCGGTGACGCGCCTTGTCCTTGCAACGGTGTCGATTTCGGCGCCGTGCGAGCGAGGCCCGCGAGGGCCTGCCTGCGCCGCCGGCGCGCCTGCAATTGCTGATCCGCCAGCACGCCGATCAGAATCACGGTCCCCATCACCGCGAAGTTCAAGGAATTGGGGATGCCCAGGATATTCACGAGGTTCTGCAGCACCTGTAGCAGCGCAGTCCCCAGCACGATACCGAGAATGGAGCCCTCGCCGCCGCGCAGGCTGCACCCGCCCAGGACGGCAGCTGCGATCGCGTAGAGCTCATAGAAATTGCCGAAGGAGCTCGGAGACACCGAGTTCGTGTAGAACACGAACAGGACTGTTGAAACGCCGGCCAGCCCACCGCTGATGATATAGGCGGTTGCGATCACGAGATTCGTGTTGATGCCCGAGAAGCGCGCCGCTTCCTCGTTCTTGCCGACGGCATAAAGCCAGCGCCCGTAGACCGAGCGATGCAGCAGCACGCCGAGGACGAGCGCAAGGACGATCAAAAGGATGAAGGTGTTCGGGATGCCCGCCAAGTTGCCGGAGGCAATGTTGCTCAGTGTCCCGGCCTCGTCGCCGTAGCCGAAGCCGCGCGTCGAGTCGCTCGTATAGTAGCGCGCGGCGCCGCGATAGATCAGCAACCCGCACAGCGTCACGATGAAGGGCTGCATCTTCAGCCGGGTGACGAGAAGACCCTGAATGGCGCCCAGCACGAGTCCGCCCAGCAACACGGCCAGCAGCGCCAGCGGCCAATGAACCTGATGAGTCGTCAGAAGATCGATGAAGATGACGCCGAGCAGCGCGAACATCGAGCCGAGCGAAAGGTCGATGCCGCCGGTGATGATCACGAGCCCCTCGCCCAGCGCAAACACACCGAACAGGCCAATCAGATTGGCCATGTTCAGCAGGTTCACCAGCGACAGGAAGGCCGGATTGATCAGGCCCGTGATGGCGGAAATCACCACGAGCAGCAGGCCCAGGCCGAGTTCCTTCTTGATCATGGCGCCGCCGCTTCCACGGTTTCCGGCGCCTGGCCCATTGCGAGCTGCAACACGTTGTATTCGCTGAACTGCGGGCGCTCCAGCACGCCGCTGACACTCCCCTCATGCATCACCGCGATCCGGTCGGAAACGCCGATCACCTCCTCCATGTCCGAGGAGATCATCACGATCGCGACGCCGTGGTCGGCGAGCTCGCGCATCAGCGCGTAGATCTCGCTCTTGGCACCGACATCGACGCCGCGGGTCGGCTCGTCGAAGAACATCACGCGCGGCTGCATGGAGAGCCACTTGCCCAGCACGACTTTCTGCTGGTTGCCGCCGGAGAGCGTGACGGCCTCGATATCGACGCTCGGCGCCTTGATGGAGAGGCGTCTGACCTGCTCCTTCGCCACCTTGCGCTCGGCCGCGCCGCTGACCAGCCACATCCGGGCATAATTCAGCAGGCTTGCCAGCGTCACGTTCTCCCGGATCGGCAGCTCCAGCACGAGCCCGGATTTCTTGCGGTCCTCCGGCATCAGATAGATGCCTTGCCTGATCGCGTCCCGCGGCGATGTGACATCGACCGGCGCGTTGTCGATCCTGATCTCGCCACCCAGCAGCGGATCGATGCCGAAGGCCGCGCGGGCAAGCGAGGTGCGACCGGCACCCACCAGCCCCGCCAGTCCGAGGATCTCGCCATGCCGCACGGAGAGATCGATCTGCCGATCGGGAAAGGCCGATGTCACGAGGCCGAGGATGTCGCAGCCACCCGGCTGCGGCGGCCGTTTCGGCGGCGTATGCAGCGCTTTCAGGTCGCGGCCGATCATCAGCCGGATCATTGCGGCATGGCTCAACTCGTCTCGCGCCAGCTCCCCCACCGTGCGCCCGTCGCGCAGCACCACGACGCGGTCGGCGCAGGTCATGATCTCGCCGAGCCGATGCGAGATATAGATGACCGCGATGCCGTGCGCCTTCAGATCGGCAATCACCTCGAGCAGCCGCTCGGTCTCCGAAATCGTCAGGCTGGAGGTCGGCTCGTCCATGATGATCACGCGGGCGTCGATCGAAAGCGCCTTGGCGATCTCCACCATCTGGCGCTCGGCGATCGACAGATTGTCGACCAGTGTGTCAGGAGCGAAATCGGCACCCAGCCGCTCCAGCAGCGGCGTCACGCGGGCGCGCATCTCAGCATTGTCCACCAGCTTCAGCGGGCCGCCGACAAGCTTCTCGCGTCCGATGAAGACGTTCGCGGCGACGTCGAGATTCTCGAACAGGTTCAATTCCTGATGCACGAAGGCGATGCCGGCCTGCGTCGCCTCGCTCACCGTCATGCGGGCGCGGTCGACGCCGCCGATGCGGATCACGCCCTGGGTTGGCGCGATCACGCCACCCAGCACGCGCATCAGCGTCGATTTGCCGGCGCCGTTCTCGCCGATCAGGCCCAGCACCTCGCCGCGGTACACGCGCAGGCTGACATCGTCGAGGGCCATGACCCCGGGATAGGACTTGCTGATCCCGGCGAGTTCGAACAGGATTTCCGCCATTCATCTCCTCCCGCACGACGCCCGGCGGCAGTGCCAGCCGGGCGTCGAAAGGCGGTGCTACTTACTTCTTCAGCAGGGCCTTCAGATCTGCGGTGAACTCCGCGACGTTGGACTTGCTGATCACCTTGGTCGGTACGATCAGCTTGCCGCCCGCCGGGATCCAGGACTTGTCCCCGTTCAGCGTCTTGATGATGTTGGTGGCGGAGAGATAGCCGAACTCGTACGGCTGCTGCACCACCGTCGACTCGATCGTGCCGTCGGAAACGCCCCGCAGCGTGCGCTGGTCCTCGTCGAAGCCGACGATCTTCACCTTGCCGGCCTTGCCCGCCGCCTTGACCGCGTCATAGATCAGCGGTGTCTCGTAGCTCCAAAGGCCGGACAGCAGTGCGATGTCGGGATATTTGACGAGCACGTTCTCCATGTTCGCCTTGGCCTTGGCGAAGTCCACCTGGTCGGTGAACACGTCGACCAGCTCGACCTTGGTGCCGGCGATCGCTTCCTTGATGCCTTGCACCCGCTCGCGGGCGTTGTCCGCGTCCATCGTGCCGACAAACAGCGCGATCTTGCCGCCGTTCGGCAACGCCTTCTTGATCTCCTCGCCGGCCTGCCGCCCGGCCGCGACGTTGTCGGTGCCGATATAGGCGAGGCGATTGCTCTGCGGCGCGTCGCTGTCCGTCGTGATCAAGACGGTCTTGGCCGCAACCTTGTTGAGCTGTTCGGTTGCGTGCGGCGCGTCGTCCACCGAGATGGAGATGCCGGCGACACCGCGCACCAGGAGGTCGTCCAGCTCGCGCCGCTGGCCCGCCGCCGTGCCTTCGTTGGTGACGATCAATTCGATATTGTAGTCCGGGTGCTCCTTCTGCGCCTTTTCGAGCCCGCGCCCGGCGATGGTCCAGAAATCGGCCGCGACATTGGTAACCAGCGCGATGGTCTTTTTCTGCTGCGCCTGCGCCATTCCCGCGGTCATCGCGAGCGCGGCGGCCGCGAGCAGCGGCACTATCAATTTCGTCCTTGATCCGTTCATGTGCACCTCCCTTTGGTCGCCCCGCATCAGGCGACTTCACGGCGCTTTTTGCGCCTTATTTTATTCACACAGCGAAGAAATGTCGCAGAGCAAAACAGAAAAATCAGGATGCACTTGCTCACTCTTCGAGTTTAGATAGTACATGGGGTATTATAATAGTAAATATGACGCATAACGACTCCCTTTGGCTGTGCTTTTTCAACAACACTACCGAGACACGCACCTATTAAATTCACTAACAGAATTAAATGGACAGCATGGTTGACCAGATTGAGCCACCGCGACGCGTTTCCAGCCTGGCCCGCGGGTCGAACCGCGGCCGCCTCGTCGAACTCTTGCGACGCCAGGGGCCATTGCCCCGCGTGGCGCTCGCCCGGAGCACGGGACTGAGCTTCCCCGCCGTTTCCGGTCTGACGTCGAGACTGATGGCGGAAGAGTTGTTGTGCGAGACCGAGACAGCGGCAACGTCATGGTCCGACGATACCGACGACGAGGATGCGGACGGGCTGAATGGCCGCCGCCGTGGCCGGCCGGTCGTGCTGCTGACCTTGAACCCGGAGTTCGGGCGCATCATCGCGGTCTCCGTACGCATGAACCTGATTGAGACGCTGATCGCCGATTTCGGAGGCTCTGGCCTGGCGCAGTCGCGACTTGCTCTCCCGACGCGCGCTCTCGATGCAGGCGCACTGCGCGATCTGGTCATCGCGCAGATCAATGCGATGCTTGATGCGACGGCGACGCCGCGCCATCAGCTGTTGGGAATCGGGCTTGCGCTGCAGGGTATCGTGAACGCCGATACCGGCCGGACGCTGTGGAGCCCGGCACTGTCGATCACCGACGTCGATCTGGCGACGCCGATACGTCAGGCGTTCGGGGTCGAGGTCGTGATGGCGAACGACGCCGTCGCAGTTGCGCTCGCCCTTACGGCCGCCGAACCGGCGCTGGCGGAGGGCCTCTCGGCCACGATCATGGTCGGTCACGGCATCGGGATGGGCGTTGTCGCCGATGGCGAAGCGCACTGGGGCGCCGGCAGCGAGATCGGCCATGTCAAGCTGGCGCCGGATGGTCCGCAATGCCGCTGCGGCCAGCGCGGCTGTATCGAGGCCTATCTTGCCGACTATGCGCTCTACCGCGACGCCCGCACCTTTCTCGACTTGCCGCCGGCGGACTCGCAGCAGCCGTCCGAGGCGCAGATGGCTCTGCTGCGCGAGCGGGCGCTGGGCGGCGATCCGCGCCTCGAGAACCTCTTCCAGCAGGCAGGTCGCGCGCTTGCCGAGGCGGTCGCGGCAACGATATCCGTGCTGCGCCCACACCATGTCATTCTGGCAGGGCCCGGCCTGCAGGCATTTGACATGATGCGCCTCGCCTATGAGGAGCGGCTTGAGCAGGCGGTGTTGCCATGGCTGCTCAAGTCCACGGCGATCTATCTGCGTCCAAGCGAGTCGACGGCAATTGTCGACGGCATGGTGCGGAGGACGCTGCGGGTGGTGGACCGAAACCACATGGAGGCGACCGAGTGAGCAACGGAGGTCGCTTGATTTTCAAGGCGAGGTCAGGGTTTGCGAGCCGGAGGTACTTACCCCTCCACCCGATAGAGCCGCCACCGCTCCGGCACGCCCTTGAGCTGATGCACACCGTGATCCCTGAAGCTGAACGTTGACTGCGTCTTCATCAGGTCCTTGACCGCGCTCGACACCAGAACCTCGCCGGCGCGCGCTTTGGCGGCGACGCGGGTGCCGATGTGAAAGGCGAGCCCGACCATTTCGCCGCCGCTCACCGTGTACTCGCCGGCATGCAGGCCCACCCTGACATCGAGGCCCAGCGTACGCACGGCTTCGCGGATCGCGGTCGCGCAACTGACGCCGGCCGCCGGCGCCTTGAACGTCGCGAGCACCCCGTCGCCCGTCGTCACGACTTCCTTGCCGCGCGAGGTCTTCAGCTCCTTGCGGACGGCCGCGTAATAGTGGCCCATGATCTTGGTCCATCGCGCATCGCCGAGCTTCGCGGCCTTTGCGGTGGAGCCGACGATATCGACGATCAGGATGGTGGCGAGCGCCTGCTTGGGCTCGGCGCTACCGTCGGCCGACCGGCGCCGGTTCGCAATGGGCCCGGTCAACGGCTCGTAGCGATGGTTCCGCCGCCGCGCGATCGCGGCCTTGGCATAGTCCTGGGCGCGCTGCACCGTGCCGCAACGAATTGTCTTCTCCTGCGGCAGACGCGTCCAGTAGACCTTTCGCCTGGCACCGGTGCCATGGACCTCCACGGCACCCCATTTCAGGAAAACCACCGGGCCAACGCGCCTGACGCACCACGCCTTCGACGTGTACCCCGATACGTTCGACCAATGGACTCCGATGCGAAGAAATTTTGGCATGAACGCGCGGCCACTTGCAGGAACGATTGGGCTACCGAGTGCAAAGCGTAGTGGTACACCCTCGCGTTTGCAATACGATCCGGCGTGAAGCCGTCCGGCGCGCGGCGGCCGGCGCCTGGAGCCGGCTCCGATTCTCCTGATGTGACGGACGCAATCAGCGAGCCTCGACAACTCGCACCCTACGCTCCTCTGCGAACCTCCTGCCTGCCGATCGTGCAGCGCCACGCCGCGAGACGTTCGGCTGGATGCTGCGCCATCCATTCGGCAAGCTGCGGCGCGCCCATCAGACAGGACTGCATCGTCACGTCCGCGAAGTCCGAGGTCGTGACGATCTGCTCACGGCAGTCTGTCGGAGACGAGAGGCTGCAGAGCACGGCAATGATCTTGATCATGTCACGAGAACTCCTTCGACCTGCTCGGGTTTTGCGTCGCCGCCCGGGTGGTCGACCCGCGGCCTGACAGGCTGCTTGCCGTCGGGATCGGTCGGTGGAAAGACGGCGTCACAGATGGCGCGCGCTTCCCGGATCAAACGCGCTCGTTCGCGCTCGGCCCTTGTGACCAGTCGAACAACTTCGCCCATATCGGCTCCACAGGTGGCAAAAGAGGAAACTGGCAAGCCGGCCTGGTTAAGCGACCAAACCGGCGGCGCAACCCGCCCTCACGGGTACCCTTCGTATCCAGTGCCGGTCGAACGCGCCGACGATTTCGCCGCATCGACCGTTGATGCCTTTTCGGCGCGCCGCTGATAGTCAGTGGCGAGCATCTCGAGCCGAGCCGCGACCACGGCGTCCGTCATGGTCCGGGCTGCGCGCAACAGGCTCTGCGCCGTCTCGAGATATTCCTTTCCTCGTCGCGACATCAGCATGGTCATAGGAGCCTCGCGCGGTTCTCTGAAAGCGTGTCGAAAGCCAACGGAAATCGGCCCACCCAGTCGCAGTCACCCTGCCGGCGCACCGTGAAACGTTCGAGGCACCTTTTCGAGCAAAGGGGCTTTCGCCAAGAGTAGTAGCGGACCAGACCAAACCTGCCGTCGCACACGGCACAGCGCCCGGTTCGACTGCGAATATCTTCGGAACAGCTTGGCATTGGCGTCTCCTCTTGGGATCGCATCCGATGCGTCGATCACCTTTTCTGTTGCATCGCGCCGGCAGCATTGACTGTCGTCGATGCGTTCGTGCGGCACCATTGGCAGGGCCGCCAGTAAAGCCAACCTAGGAGTTCTGCGCGGAGATTTCTTTTGACAATGCGTCCGATATTGCCCATCCGCACGACTTGCGACGCGCGCAGGGAGGGCGCACCGCAGCAACCGTGCGTTCGCGCAATCGCGTGATCCGGTAATGAGGCTGACAGGAACCGGCGCATCGCTCGGACGTTGGCGCAGGCCGGGTCCCACAAGACACCGGCACTTTGGCGGCTCCGGCTCTCAGCCCCCCTTGCGGAGTCGGCGTCGTCTCAAGGAGACAATGATCGATGGACGAAAGCCTGAGGGTCGTCTTTGCAATCGGCGCCACCGCGGCTGTCGTCGCAGGGGCATATCTCGCAATCCGGTTCTTCGCCGGATTCTACTAGGCCTTTCGCCCGGCGCTTTCAGCCGTGAAACGCGAACAGCTCGATCGGATCGCTGAAGCCGCGCACCTCGTACTCGCCCACCCGCTCCAGCTCGGACTTTCGCTCCACCAGCTCGGCGAAGTCGCGCGACAGCAGCACCGGTCGTCCCACCTGCTTGGTGAGCGCTTCGAGACGCGAGGCCATGTTGACGGCCGGGCCGATCACGGTGAAGTCGAGCCGGGTGGTCGAGCCGATATTGCCGTACATGACGTCGCCGACATGGACGCCGATGCCGTAGTTCAGCGGCGCGCGGCCGCTGCCGTTATTCCGCTCGTTGAGCGCGGCCATGGCCGCTCGAGCCTCGGTCACGGCATGCAGCAGGTTTGCGCAGGCGTTGGGCTGGCTGAGCGGGAAGATGGCAAGGAGGCCGTCGCCGATGAATTTCAGGATCTCGCCGCCGTGCCGCGCGATCGGCTCGGACATCGCGTCGAAATAGTCGTTGAGGAGGTCGATGACGTCGTCGCGCGGCCAGTTGTCGGAGATTTTCGTGAAATCCCTGAGGTCGCAGATCATGATCGCGGCGCGAACCGTGGTGCCGGTGCCGCGCCGGGTAGCGCCGGCGAGAATCAGCTCGCCGGCGTGTGCGCCGACATAGGTCTCCAGCAGGGTCCGCGCCAGGCGGTTCTTGATGCGGATCTCGCTGACCAGCGCCAGCACCGGCAACAGCTTCTTCAGCGCAGCGATATGCGCCTCCTCGAAGCCGCCGGGCCGGTCGGTCGCGAAGGTGATGAGATGACGCTTGCCGAGGGTGTGGTAGAGCGGCCAGGCCACATAGTCGGTCAGGCCCTTCGTCCGCATCTCGTCATAGAGGGCGTGCTTGCGGCCGAGCGCCGGATCGCGTTCGAGGTTCTCGCGCACCTCGGTCGCCCCGTCGAACATTTCGTTGGCGGGACTGCCGATGAATTCGGACCGCTCGCGCACGTCATAATCGACCCGCGCAATCTCGGCCTCGCGCATGCCGTCGGACCACATGAAGCGGGCCCCCAGCCATTGCGGATGATGGATCAGGACATGAAGCGTGGACCGCTTCAGCGGAATGCCGGCCTGCTGGAGGCGGATGCACATCTGCGCAAAGATATTGTCGATGAAGCGCTCGTCGCGCGTGCCGTTGGTCAGCCAGTCGACGACACCGTCGGACAGCGTCGCGGGGGGATTCTTGTCTGGTGCGCTCATATCCTGCCCTTCGCGGCGGCTTGCATCAAGGCAGATATCGTGCGCTGGCGGGGCCGCGTCAACCTAGCCAGTTGCACGGATCGTGCGCATCAGCAACAGTTGTGATCTAACCGGCGAGCCGGATCGATCCCAGCACCCCCAGCCCCGAGACGAGCGCCAGCCTGGACGGCTCGGTCAGCTCGACCTTCAGCGTGCTGCCGTGGGGAACCGCAAACTCCTCGCTATTGAGACGAATGCTGCAATGGCCGGAAACCGCGTAAACCAGATGCGTGCCGGCGGACAATGGCCGATCGCCGGGCTCCCGGAGCGCCAGGAGCTCGATCTCCGCCGCACCGCGCCGGGCCATCAGGTTCACGACCTCGACCGGACCCGCCTCGAGCTCGGTCACGATCTCGAGCTCGCCGGTGAAGCGCACGGTCGTGAACGGCTCGCGCTCGTCGAATTCCCGCCCCGGTGCTTTCAGCACCAGCCCGCGCCCACCCACGACCATCTGCAAGCGGTCGATGCCGGGCATGTAGGAGAACGGACCGGGCGCCACGATCGGCGTGGACGCAAAGCGCCAGAGCAGACTGTCCCAATCCTTCGTCGGGCTGCCTGCACGATGCGCATCCGCAATATCGGTGAAGATGCCGCCGCCGTTCTTCCAGGGCGAGCGGGTGTAGTATTCGGATTTCAGCAGCGTGGTTTTCATGTTCCTGGGTCGTCCGGGATCGCAAAAGGGCGAGATATCACGCAGCATCATGCGCGTGGCGAACCCGCTTTGCCAACCCGTTCGACGGCCGTTTCCGATTTAGCGGCTGGAGGCCTTTACCAGCGGGCATTTGCTCTCCGCGAGCGGCCAGACGGTCTCTTCAGGCGGGATCTTGCGCACGATGTCGAAGTAGTCCCAGGGATATTTCGAATCGGACGGCTTCTTGACTCGAACGAGGTACATGGTGCGCGTGACGCGGCCGTCCTCACGGATGCTGGCGTCCTCCGAGAAGACATCCTCGACCGGTATCGTCCTCATGGCGGCCGCAACCCGGCCGGCATCGTCGGTGCCGGCGCTGGCGACGGCCTTGAGATAGTGACGCACCGCGCCGTAGACGCCGGCATGCAGCATCGACGGCATCATGCCGGTCTTTGCAAAAAACGCCTTCGACCATGCGCGCGTCGCCTCGTTCATGTCCCAGTAGGAGGCCGTCGTCAGGTAGGTGCCCTGCGCATCCCTGAGGCCGAGCGCGTGCACGTCCTGGAGGAAGAGGATCAGCGCGGCGAGGCTTTGGCCACCCTGCACCAGCCCGAACTCGCCGGCCTGCCGCATCGCGTTGACGGTGTCATTGCCGGCATTGGCGAGGCCGATGACCTTGGCGCCGGAGGATTGCGCGCTCAGCAGGAACGAGGAGAAGTCCGACGTATTGAGCGGATGGCGCGCGCTGCCCAGCACCTTGCCGCCCAAGGCCGCAATCACGCTGGTCGCGTCCTGCTGGAGCTGATGGCCGAAGGCATAGTCCGACGCCAGGATGAACCAGGTGCCGCCTCCCGCCTTGACGACCGCGGACGCGGTCCCGTGCGAGACCGCATAGGTATCGTAGGTCCAGTGGAAGCCGTAGGGCGAGCACTGCTCGTTGGTCAACGCCGTCGTCCCCGGCCCCGAATAGAGAACGATCCGCTTCTTCTCGCGTGCGAGGCTCTGGACCGCGAGCGCAACGCCGGAATTGGGCACATCGACGATCGCATCGACATCCTCCACATCGAACCAGCGCCGGGCGATCGCCGTGCCGACATCGGCCTTGTGTTGGTGATCGGCCGAGACGATCTGGATCGGCTTGCCGAGAACCGCGCCACCGATCTCGCTCACCGCCATCTCGGCGGCGACGACCGAACCTTTGCCGGTGATGTCGGCGGTCACGCCGGCCATGTCGGTGAGGACGCCGATCTTGACGACGTCACCACTGACCTGCGCCCGTGCCGCGACGGGCTGCGCCAGCAGCAGAAGGACACATGCAATCCGTCTCATCCTTGGTATCCTCCAATGTGCCTGCAAGGCGCGGGATCTCAGCATCCGACCGTATCGAGCCAGGCCAGGATCATGGCGGCGAGATCATCGCTGTTGTCCTCGATCATCATCATGTGGCCGTTCCCCTCGATGCCGCGATCCGGAAGCCAGACGAACTCGGCGCCGAGATAGCTCGCCGTCGCCGCATCCACCTCGCGCGGATGGCGCGGGTCGCGGTCCCCGGTCACGATCATGATCGGCCTTTCCCGCAGACGCTCGGGATCAGCAATCCTGAGCCCCCGTCCGCCGATGTTGAAGCGCTCGTTCAGGATTCGCGCGCTCTCCGGCGCAAACGAGCGGCAGTAGTTTTCGAACGCGTGATGCGGAAAGCGCGGCCCGTTGGCCCAATAGGCGGCGGCAAAGTCCGCCGTCAGCCATACCGGCGCATCCTCGCTCGAGTAAACGGGATGACCGGCGCTGGCGTCATCGCGCAGCGCGCGGATCGCTGCCGGATCGTCGGGCAGATCGCGCAACAGATTGGCCGGTGGACCGGGGGCGATGCCGACCACGGCGCGGACCAGATCGGGACGCCGCTCGGCCATCCACCAGGCCATCGGACCGCCCGGCTTGCAGCTCGAGCGCCTCCTGTTCGCGCACCATCGAGCGGCTCCCGACCACCATGAGAAGCGGACAGGCCATTCGGCGCGGCGACGACAACGGACGCATCGAGGCTCCGCCCTCGACGACCTGCTCGACGCCTGTCATCCAGTGAACCGATGCCCGGTGCGCGACCGACCGCAAAAGACCGCCGTCGCACACGGCGGCGGCTACCCTGCGATCCGAGAGGACAAGGCGGGAGGCATGACTGGCACCCGCTCCTTCGCCGTAGATCGCTATCCGCTGCGCGTCGACATCCGGGCGGGCCTCCAGATAGTCCAGCCAGCATTGGAGGATATGCTCCTGTTTGAGCGGACGACGAACAGGCGAACTGCCGGGATCGATGAGCAGAAGTGACATGTTCCGGCGAAGCGAGGCGGGCAAGAGCCTGCTCATCATCGAGGCCAGGGTGACGTCCTCGTCGGCGATGCAGATGACCGCGGGCGCGGAAGGCCCGTGACAGAGCGCCGGCAGGAAGAAGCCGGTCAACGCTCCCTGCTCGAAGCCGTCGATCTCGACGTGCTCGATCGCGTGAGCCGCATCGTCCGCGAAGCTTCTCAGGCTGAGACCGACCCTATCGGCGAAGTCAGTACTCGCGAGATCGTCCGGAGAAGACAGGCTTCGCGCGACCTCGAACGCCATCAGCGCGCATATCCACGCTTCGCACGCGACGATCCGGCCGGCACCGTCCGCGCGCGCGGATTCGGCGGAGCTCCGGTAGTCTTCCGCAACCCTCAACCAGTCTGAAAACCAAAGATGCCTGTGCGCCTCGCGCGCAAGCTCCGCGACAGACAGACTTTCGAAAAATTCGGACGCGCGCTTTCGCAAGCGTACGAGGCTTCCACCGGCGCCGTCACAGCGGCCGTGAGGCCAATGATCACCTTCCATTTTTTTCTCCGAACGGCGCCGTCAGCGATTGGCCGGGCTTGCCGGCTGCGCATTCAGCGCAGAGCCGTGCACGCCTGCTCGATGCGATCCCAGGCGTACCTGGTCGCGTCCATCGCGCTTGCGTCTGCTGATGCCGTCCGCCTCGCCGATCTGTCTCGCTGCCGTCTCGACTCCACGCAGGGACAGCACATCGTGCCCCGCGCAGGATCGGAGCGTTGCTGCAGCGAGACCCCATCCGATGTTCGTTTCGTCTTCGCTTCGCGCGGGCGAGTGCACTTGGCCAAACCGTGTGTAGCCCCCATCAGCCGGTCTCAACACAAGTTGCACGCCGGCTCCAACTCAATCGTCACGTCTCAGCTCCGTTGCTGATGTACAGTCATGGCCCCGCGCCACTTTGCCATTTTTGCGGTCCTAGGTTTGTAGTTTTTTGTTGCGATCGACGACTAAATATTGGCTGCCATTTGATGACAGAGGAGGCAGGGCCTGTGTCGGCTTTCATCGTGAACCTGTTATGACCCGAACCGGCGCGCCGCCAATCAAGATAGCGAAGAAAGATGCGGCGGATTGCCGCTTTCATCGATGGCGGCCGTCTTCGCCGCGGTTTTTTTGACTGTCGATGTCGCAGGAAAACTCGCGAGACGAACCATCAACGCCGCTCATCCGCACACGGTGCGCGAAACGTGACGACATACGATCGCCTTCTAGGTGAGCCGGATGATCGAGACATCCGACATTCCGAAATTCGGATAAGCAGCTTGCTGTGAGCAGTGCGAGGATCTGCAGACCCATAGCCGGCCAGGAATCGTCACACTCCTGGCGTCAGCAACACGACTGCGCCGCCTGCCGGCCCCCTTGTATGCATTATCCCAGTTGCCATTATCGGGCACTTCGCTTTACATGCCGGCAACCTGCCCTCGGATTGCAGCCGGGGCACAAAAATCACATGACATTTCCAAGGGACGAAACATGGCGCGCAACATATTGATTCTCGGGGCTTCCTACGGCTCCCTGCTGGGCACGAAGCTGCTGATGGCAGGACACAACGTCACCCTGGTCTGCCGCGCCAAGACCGCGGAGCTGATCAACCGTGACGGTACCGAGGTCCGCATCAAGTTGCGCGACGAGGCGGTGCACCGGGCGATCTTCTCGCGCGACCTGCCCGGCAAGCTCGATGCGGTGACGCCGGCCGATGTCGACGTCTCCCGTTACGACATGGTCGGCCTTGCGATGCAGGAGCCGCAATACACCAACCACACGGTGCGCGTGCTCATGGTCAAGATCGCCGCGGCGAAGCTGCCGTGCCTGTCGATCATGAACATGCCGCCGCTGCCCTATCTGAAGCGGATTCCGGCGCTCGCAGGCATGGATCTCGAGGAGGCCTATACCAACGCGCAGGTGTGGGAGCGGTTCGAGCCGGGCCTGGTGACGCTGTGCTCGCCCGACCCGCAGGCCTTCCGTCCGCCGGAGGAAGCCGCGAACGTGCTTCACGTCGGCCTGCCCACCAACTTCAAGGCATCGGTCTTCGCCGACGAGAAGCACAACAAGGTGCTGCGCGAGCTCGAAGCCGACATCGACGCGGTGACGCTCGACGGCCACGACGTGCCGGTGAAGCTGAAAGTGTTCGATTCCCTGTTCGTGCCGCTGGCGAAGTGGTCGATGCTGCTGACCGGCAACTACCGCTGCATCACGCCGCACGAGCCGCAGTCGATCCGCGACGCCGTGCACGGCGATCTCAAGCGCTCGCAGACGATCTACGATCATGTCGACGCGATCGCCCGCCGCCTCGGCGCCGATCCGCAAGACCAGGTGCTGTTCGCGAAATACGCCAAGGCGGCCGAAAGCCTGCTCAAGCCGTCGTCGGCCGCGCGCGCGGTGGCCAGCGGCGCGCCCTTCATCGAGCGCGTCGACCTGCTGGTGAAGCTGATCTCGCATCAGCTCGGCGTGCCCAACCCCGAGATCGACCGCACGGTCGAGACCGTGGACCAGAAGCTGAACGAGAAGATCGTGCAGGGCGGATCGGGCGCGCAGTAGCCGCGCGCCACGTCTGTCGCTATCGCGCGACGCAGGCGCTCACGCGCTCAGGAATGATTGAAGCCAGATCAGGCCGGTCACGGCGACGAGCGTGACCGCGCCGGTGCGCGTGATGATCTCAGGGTAGCCGAGACGACGGGCGCCGCCGCCAAGCGTTGCGCTCAACGCAATCCACGCGGCGCCCGCGGTGACGATCTGAAGCGCGATCATTCCGAGCCACGGCAGGAGCTCGAACAGTCCGGCCTGGAGCGGCAGGAGCAGGAAGGCGAACACCATCGCCTTCGGATTCAGCAGCGTGGTGATCAGCACCTGACGGAACGTCACCACGGCGCCGCCGCGCAGCTCGCGCGCGTTGACGCGCCAGAGCATGACGGCAAGGCCCAGGATGTAGACACTGACCGCCACGCGAAGCACGACGGCCGCGAGCGGAATGCCGCTCACGACGGGACCGAGCGCCAGCCGCAGCAGCGCAATCGCCGCGAGATAGCCGAACAGCTCCGCCGCGAGCAGACGGAGCGACCGCGATATCCCAATCCCTGCCCCCGATGTCGCGAGCAAGGTGTTGGTCGGTCCCGGCATGGCGAGGAGAAAACAGGTCGCCGTGAAGAAGGTCAGGAAGTTCATAGCCCAGGCTAACAGCATCGCGCCGGCAAATCTTGATCTGCGTCATGCGGCGGCACCGCCATGCTCGACTTTGGCCGCGTTCGCACGGAACGGTTCCCGGTGTTGCCCGAACTCGATGAGAGCGATCGCGCCGTCCTGATCACGCGATCGTGTCGCTGCCCACGTCTCGTCGTCTTGCCTCGCGCTTAGGCGTGAGCAAGATAGCTTTGTAAGTCACCTTGCCCGGCATTGATTTGCGATGCCTGCGTTTGGGATCCAGACAAGAACACGAGAAGAAGCAATGGATCAGGCGATGCTGAGCGTCGTCCGTGCGGTCGAGGCAGGCGCGACGACCATGAAGGGCGTCATCGACGCGACCGGATTATCCCGTCTCAAGATCGAACGTGCGTTGGCTGCGCTGGAGAAACAAAAGCTCCTGGTGCGCGACGGCCAAGGCTTCAGGGCAACGGGTCTGCCGAGAACAGGGCTCAACCCGCGTCAATGCGGATCGTGCAACGCCTGCTGCGATATCCTCGAAGTCGCTGCGGTCGACAAGCCGGTGAACCAGCTCTGCAGGCATTGGCAGGCGGGCACCGGATGCACCATCTACGCGAGCCGCCCGCAGATGTGCCGGTCGTTCGCCTGCGCCTGGCTGCAAGGCCATCTCGACGATGCATGGTTTCCAGCGAAATCGGGCATCGTGGTGCATTTCAGCCAGGACGCCGTCAACGTCACGGTCGACGACGACTGCCCCGATCGCTGGCGCGAGGAGCCGTATTTCAGCAAGCTCGCCGAATGGTCGATGAACGGCATCAGGCGAATCGGAAACCGCGGCTACGCGACCCTCGTGGTCTCCAGCGAGAACCGATTCCTGCTGCTCGGACGCACCGTCGTTCCCGATCCGACGCCATCAGGCACCGCGTTCCTGCCGCTCACCCCCGACACGTTCCGGTTCTGGCGGGCAACATCACCGGAACATCTGCAGCGGCTGCACGAGCGCATCGCCGAGATCGAGCGGATCAGGCGGGAATTCGGCTCCTGCGCGATTCCCCCAAACGAGGACGACGATCCCGTCCCGCCCTATCGCCCCGCGCTTCTACGGTTGTCGAATCACGCCTGAACGCCGTCGTGGGCAACAGAGCATGATTCGCGCTGTGGTGCTCGACGCGCCCCGGCCGGGTTGATAAGCCCCTGTCCGCGAATGATGGGGACTTGAGTCGGGACATGACGGTTGCGATCGAGATGGGGCAGACCACGGCGGGCGCCGCGGCGGCCATGGACCTCGAGGAACTGCTGGCGACCCGCCTCCTGGTGCAGGGCAATTCGGGCTCCGGCAAGTCGCATCTGTTGCGGCGGCTGCTGGAGCAGAGCGCACCCTGGGTGCAGCAGGCCATCATCGACCCCGAGGGCGATTTCGTCACGCTGGCCGAGCGCTTCGGCCATCTCGTGATCGAGGCCGAGGATCACACCGAGCGCGGCCTTCAGGTCGCGGGCGAGCGCGCGCGGCTGCATCGCGTCTCCACCGTGCTCAATCTCGAGGGCCTCGATGCCGAGAACCAGATGCGCCGTGCCGCCGCGTTTCTCGGCGGCCTGTTCGACGTCGATCGCGACCATTGGTACCCGATGCTGGTGGTGGTGGACGAGGCGCAGCTGTTCGCGCCGGCAGTCGCCGGCGAGGTGTCGGACGAGGCGCGAAAACTGTCGCTCGGTGCCATGACCAATCTGATGTGCCGCGGCCGCAAGCGCGGGCTCGCCGGCATCATCGCGACCCAGCGGCTGGCAAAGCTCGCCAAGAACGTCGCGGCCGAGGCCTCCAACTTCCTGATGGGCCGGACCTTCCTCGACATCGACATGGCGCGCGCCGCCGACCTGCTCGGCATGGAGCGGCGCCAGGCGGAAGCCTTTCGCGATCTCGAGCGCGGCCAGTTCATGGCGCTGGGACCTGCGCTGTCGCGGCGTCCGCTACGCCTGAACATCGGCCCGACCGATACCCACGCGCGCAACTCCACGCCGCGGCTGATGCCGATGCCGGACTCCGCACGCGAGGATATGCGCGCCGTGATCCTGGCCGCGCCGCCGCCCGATGCCAGCCGGCCGCAGCGCCGGCCCGCGCCGGATCTGCTCGAACAGCTGCGCGCCGCGAAAGCGGCCGCCACGCCGGAGATCCGGCCTGAGGTGGTCGAGGTTCAGGTCAGCGCGGAGGAGCTCGCGGAGCGGCGCGAACGCGTCGACCGGACCCTGCGTGCCGTGCTCGCCGAGCCCGATGCCGGCTTCCGCGCCGTCGGCGTGCTCTATCAGGAGTTCGTGGTCCGCTGCCGCATCGAGGGCCTCGGCGCGGCCGTGCCTGACCTCAACGAATTCCGCCGCATGCTGACGCGCGCGCGCGCCGGGGTTGGCGCCGAGCATGCCGAGGACGACGACTGGCAGGACGTGTCGCTGCGCGCCTCGATCCTGCCCGACGACATGCAGGGCGTCTTCATGATGATCGCGCGCGCGGCGAAGGAAGGCTGGCCCTGCCCGGGCGATGCCGCGATCGCCCGCGCCTATGGCTCGCATTCGCTGCGCCGCGCGCAGCGCCTGCTCAGCTACATGGAGGAGCAGGGTCTCATCGTCTGCCAGCTCGACGGCGGCGGACGCAGGATCGTGACGCTGGTGGAGCTGGCCTGGGCGACCGCGCCCGGTGATCCCAATGGCGACGATCTGCCGGCGGAGCCGGCACAGAGCGCAGCTTCGGCCTGATCGTTACGCGGCCTCGGCCCCGCCGAGATAGGCGTCGCGGACGCGAGGATCGTCCTTCAGCGCCCGCGCGGGGCCGGAGAGCACGATCTTGCCGGTCTGGAGCACATAGGCCTCGTGCGCGATCTCAAGCGCGAGGCTGGCGTTCTGCTCGACCATGAACACGGACACGCCCTCCTGGTTGATGGTGCGGATCAGCTCAAGCACGCGGTCGACATAGAGCGGCGACAGGCCCATGGTCGGCTCGTCCATCACGATCATCCTGGGACGGCTCATCAGCGCGCGCGCCATCGCCACCATCTGCTGCTCGCCGCCGGACAAGGAGCCTGCGCGCTGCGACAGCCGCTGGCCGAGCTTCGGAAACAGCGTCAGCATCTTGTCGAGATCCTGCGCCACCGCATCGCGGTCGTTGCGCACGAAGGCGCCCATCAGGATGTTCTCGCGGACGGTCATGTCCGCGAACAACCGCCGCGCCTCCGGCACCGAGGCGATGCCGCGGCGGACGATCTGCGGCGTGGAGAGGCCAATCAGCGAGGCGCCGTCGAACGTCACGTCGCCGGACCGCGGCTTGACGAGGCCGAGGATGATCTTCATCGTCGTGGACTTGCCGCTGGCATTGCCGCCGAGCAGGCAGACGATGTGGCCGCGCGCGACCGTGATCGACAGGTCGAAATGCACCTGGGCCTGGCCGTAGAAGGTGTTGACATCGGACAGCGCGAGCAGCGGCCCGGAAGAGGAATTCGTCATGCCGCGCTCTCCTGCTCCGCCGCCCCCGACAAACCGTGACCGAGATAGGCCTCGATCACCTTGGGATCGCCACGCACCTGTTCGCCCGGCCCTTCCGCGATCTTCTTGCCCTCGTCCATGACGATGACGCGGTCGGAGAGGCGCATCACCATCTCGAGCTTGTGCTCGATCAACAGGATGGTCAGCCCCTCCGCCTTCAACTCGGCGACGAGGCCCTGCATTTCGGCAGTCTCGGTCGGGTTCATGCCGGCGGTCGGCTCGTCGAGCAGCAGCAGGCGCGGCTTAAGAGCGAGCGCACGAGCGATCTCGACGCGGCGGCGGTTGGCGTAGGAGAGGCTGTAGGCCGGCTGGTCGATCCGCGGCAGCAGCCGCTCGCCAAAGCGGGCGAGGATGGCTTTCACCTCCTCGCGCAGCCGTTCTTCCTCGTCCCTGACGCTGGCGGGACGCAGCAGCGCCAGCCCCAATTCCAGCAGCGGGCCGATCACCGGCACCGTCGGCTTTACCGCGCGCAGCCGCGTGTGCGCGCCGATCAGGACGTTGTCCATGACGCTGAGATTGCCGAAGACGCGGCCGAGCTGGAAGGTGCGCGCGATGCCTTCGGCCGCCAGCCGTTCCGGCGAGAGGCCGGTGATGTCCTGGCCTTCGAAGTGGACTTGACCTGCGTCGGGCCGGTCGAGCCCGGTCACGAGGTTGAACAGCGTCGTCTTGCCGGCGCCGTTCGGGCCGATGATGCTGACGAGCTCGCCCCTGGCGAGGTCGAGATCGATGGCGTCGACCGCGGTGAGGCCGCCGAAGCGCCGCGTCAGCCCGCGCAGCGACAGCATGGATGTGTGCTGCTCTGCCATCACATCGTTCCCAACAGGCCCTGCGGCCTGAACCGCACCAGTAGCAGCAGCACGATGCCGTAGATCAGGATGCGGTACTCCGCCGCGATCCGGAACAATTCTGGCAGACCGACCAGCGCCACCGATCCGACGATGGCGCCGACGACATTGCCGAGGCCGCCGAGGATCACGACCGTCAGCGCCAGGATGGACTGCTGCGTGTTGAAGGTCTCGTGGTTGATGTAGGAATAGAGATGCGCGGCGATGCCGCCGCTGATACCCGCCGCAAACCCGCCGAAGATGAAGGCCAGCGATTTGTAGCGGTTCAGGCTGAGGCCGTAGGCGCGCGCGGCGATGTCGTCGTCGCGGATGGCGCGAAAGCTGCGGCCGAGATGCGAGCCGAGCAGGCGCGCCTGGAGCAGCGCCAGAACGACCATGACCGCAAGGCTGAACCAGTAGACCGACGACGGGCTGACGAGGTCGTAGCCGAACAGCGACAGCGGCGGAATGCCGGAGATGCCGATCGGCCCGCGCGTGACGCTCTCCCAGTTCAGGATCACCAGCGACACGATCTCGCCGATGGCGAGCGTCGCGATCGAGACGTAGTGCCCGCGCAGGCGGAACGACGGCGAGATCAGAGCGGTGCCGAGCGCAGCGCTCATCAGGCCGCCGCCGATGATGGCGAGGCCGACGGGAACGGCGAAGCTCAGCGACAGCAGCGCGGACGTGTAGGCGCCGATCGCGAGCAGAGCCGCGTGTCCAAGCGAGACCTGGCCGATCGTGCCGGCGACCAGTGTCAGGCTGAGCGCGAGCATGCCGAGCAGCCAGGCGTTGATCAGGGTCTGGAGCACGTAGAACGACACCGGGAATAGCGGCAGGATCGCAAAGGCAGCGGCCGCCACCAGCAGCGCCCAGCGCGGAATGCGCACCGGCCGGCTCGGTGCGATGAAAGTCCCGGTGAGCGGCTCGGGCGGCGCTTGCCGCGCGCTGGCGAACAGGCCGTTCGGCCGCAACACCAGCACGACGACCAGCAGCAGGAACGCGAACAGATTGCGGTAGCTGGTGCCGAACACGGCGACGCCGTAGCTCTCCACCAGTCCCAGCAACAGGCTCCCGATCACCGCGCCCGGCACGTTGCCGGCGCCGCCGACGACTTCGGCGACGACGCCCTTGAGTGTCGCCTGAAGGCTCATCGCGGTGTCGATCTGGTTGTAGTACATGCCGACCAGCATGCCGGAGACGCCGCCGAGCGCCGCGGCGATGCCGAACACCGCCTGATTGACGCGGTTGACATCGACGCCCATCTGCATCGCGGCATCGCGGTCCTGCGCGGTGGCGCGCACCGCCCAGCCGAGCTTGCTGTAGCGCAGGAACACGAACAGCAGCAGCGCGCTGGTGATGCCGACGCCGGCGATGAGCAGATCGAGCGGGCCGATCGTGCCGCCGCCGATCTGGAAGCGGACGTCCGGCAACTGGCTCGGCAGCGCACGCGGGTTCGGCGAGAACGTCAGCATCACCAGCTGGTCGAGCACGAAGCTGATGCCGATGGTCGCGAGCAGCGGCGCGATGCGCACCGAGTTCTGGAGCGGCCGCAGGCCGAACCGCTCGATGATCAGCCCGACCAGCGCTGCGGCCACCGCGACCACGATGATGGTGAGCGGCAGCGGCGTATGCAGCTGCACCACCGCGACCCAGCCGATATAGGCACCGACCAGATAGATCGAGCCTTGCGCAAAGTTGATCAGCCGGCTGACGCCGAAGATCAGCGCGAGCCCGACCGCAACAAGGGCGTAGACATTGCCGACGATCAGCCCGTTGATCGTGTAGTCGAGCCAGGAAGACAAACGTTGGTCCCCGCGTAGGAAGGAAGGCAGCCGGAGCGGCGCGCTCCGGCCGTCAGGTCAGGTCGGCTTGCCGTCCCAGAGCGCGAACTGGCCCTTGCGCACGACCAGTTCTGCGTTCATGGCGCCCTTGACCCGGCGGCTCTCGACGTCGAACGTCGCCGAGCCGAAAATGACGCTCGACACATCCTTCACCTTGGCGAAGGCGTCGCGGATGGCGCGGCGATCGGTGCCGCCGATCCTCACGACCGCGGCCGCCATGTTCATCGCGTCGTAGGCATAGGCGTTGAAGGCGTCGGGCTCCTGCCCGTTGTACTTGGCCTTGAAGCCCGTGATGAATTTCTTCACCTCGGGCCTGGGATCCTCGGGGAAATAACGCGTGCCGAGATGGACGTCCTCGACCGCCTCGCCGCCGAGCTCCAGAAATTTCGGCGAGTATACCGAGCTTGCCGCGCAGATCGTCTGCTTCAGCCCGACCTGGCGGGCCTGGCGCGCGATCAGCGCACCGTCGGAATAGTAGGAGATCAGGATCAGCCCGTCCGGACTGGCGTCGCGCACGCGCACCAGGGTGGAGCGGAAGTCGCGCTCCTCCGCGATGTAGCCCTCGGTCACCGCGATCTCGGCGCCGTATTCCTTCGCCGCCTTGACGAAATAGTCGCGGCTGGTGCGGCCCCAATCGGTGTTGAGGTGGAGTATCGCGAGCTTCTTGAGACCGAGGCGCTTGACGGCATAGGCCGCCAGCAGCGGCTGCTCGTCGGCCTGGCTCACCGACGTGCTCCACATGAAGTCGCCACCCTTGGTGAAATCGGGGTGCGAATTGGTGAAACCGAACTGCACGAGGCCGCCGCGCTGATAGATCGGGGATGCCGCCATCGAGGCCGGGCTGGAGAAATCGCCGAGCTCCATGACGATCCGGGGATCGGACACGAACTTCTGGGCGATCGCCACCGACTGGCGCGGGTCGCTCTGGCTGTCCTCGAAGCTGTAGGCGAGCTTGCGGCCGTTGATGCCGCCCGCGGCCTGGATCTCGTCGAGTGCGAGATCGAAGCCCTGCTTCCACTGCGTGCCATATTGCGCGTTCGGCCCGGTCAGGGGGCCGCTGACGCCGAGCAGGATCGGCTCGGACGACTGCGCAAACGCGCTGCGCGAGAAGGCCGCTCCCGCCATCATGGCGGCGAGCGAGCCCTTGACCAGGGTACGGCGATCGATGTTGCTCATCTACGGCTCCATCCACTCAATGTTGAAACAAGCAGCAATTTCCATGCCGGTGAGGTTGCCTATTTCGAGGGCTCACCGAGCGACAGCATCAGCCGGTTCGCCCAGTTGAAGAACGAGGCGCCGTTGATGACGTCGACGATCTCCGCATCGTCGAGACCGGCGCGGCGCAGCTCCTCGATATTGTCGGGCCCGAACGCGATCGGCGTCGCGGCCAGCGCCACCGAGGCCTTGACCACGGCATTCCAGCGCTCGCCGAGATCGGCCTCGACGCCTTCGTCGAGCAGCCGCTGCACGTCGTCGCGGCGCTTGGAATAGGTGCTGGCAAATCGCGCATGCACGGAGGCGCAATAGATGCAGCCGTTGTAGCGCGAGGTCGCGGCGGCTGCGAGCTCGCGCTCGGCGCGCGGCAGGCCGTCGGCGACATTGTAGAAGATGTCCTTGTCGGTCTTGGTGCGGGCTTCCAGCACCTCGGGATCGCGCACCAAGAGGCGGAAATATTCCGACTTGGCGCGGGCGCGATCGACCAGGCCGGCGAAGTGCCGCTCGGTCAGCTCGGCCTCGGGCAACGGGTCGATCCACGACACCCAGCCGAGCTCGTCCTGGGTGAAGACGACGGGCGGATTGACGGTGTTTGCAGCGCTCATGATGCAGCCTCCTTACGCGCCAGCCGCGGCGTTTGCAGTGCGCCCAAGCGAGGCGCCGAGCACGCGCAGGCCCGTGACGACGCGCACCTGGAACGACAGGAACGCAACGAGCTGGGAGAAGGTGACGATGCCGGTATTCGACCAGCCGGCGGCCAGCAGCGCCTTCATGTCGGCGGACGCGGCATCGCGCGGCCGGAACACCAGCAGATGCGCATGCTCAAGCGCCGCAACGAGCCGGGGACCGAGGTCGGGCTTGCGCTCCGCGCTGACGCGATAGATCAAACCGGCCGTGTTCTCCACCGACAGCGGTCCAGCCGGGAACGCGCCGTACGGGCCCGAGGTCGCGCCGCGCGCGATTTCGACCTCGATCGCTTCGACGAGGCGCGCTCCCTCGGCGGTCGCAGCGAGCTTTGCCCGGTAGAACGCGGCGACAACGGGCTCGCGGTGAAGACCGATCACGAAGAACGCGACCGCGGCGCGCTCGGAAAGCAAAAAATCGCCGGCGTCGATCGGCTCGAACAGCGACAGATAGCTCTTCTGCGCGTTCTCGCGCGCCTGCACGCGCTTCGCGCGGATGCCGTCCAGGGCCGACCCCGGTTCGATCCCGGCGAGCGTGTCGATGATATCCTTCGTCGCCATCATTCAGCCTCGTACAACGCGATCATGTTCATTCCGATTATTGCTTGAGCGCGATCTTTTCGGAAAACCACCTGCGCACCTTGCGCGAACGCAGCCCTTCGGGTCCGGATCATGCCTTAGCCCGCCAGCGCCACGTCTTGCGCCGCCGTCCGGGTCCAGCCCAGCGCCGGCGCCACCTTGTCCGCGACCAGCTCGATCGAGCGCAGGACATAGGGGTGCGGTGCATCGACCGAATGCACCTGGAAGACCAGGTCGGTCACCCGCTCCAGAGTCGCGTCGCCACGCAGCGAGGCGATGACCTCGTCGGCGGCGCCGACATGGGTGTCGAACGCGGTGATCATCTCCGCCAGCGTCTCGCCCGGCGGAAGGTGACCGCCCTTCATGAATTGCGGCAGCGCGCGCCGCAATCCAATGTCGGCAAGGCGCATCGCTTCACGATGGTCGTCGGCGACGAAGACGCTGCGCGAGGCCATGATGCGCGGCTCGCGTCCCGGCGGCAGCGCTTCGAGATAGGCGTCGATGATCGGGTTCTGGATCTCGGCCAGCGTTGCGCGCGGCGCCTCCTTGGCCCGCGGCTGGGTACGCGAGAGCAGGAGGCCATCGCCCGCCTTGCCGGCGCGGGCGCCGCCGGCGACCGAGAATGTCGCCTGCCAGATCCGGCCGTCCAGTTGCGGCCGCTGCGGATAGAGCGTGTCGCCGCCGGTGAGCGGCTTACCGGCGAGCGCGGTGCGGACGACCTCGAGATTGCGCGCGAAGATCTCGTTGCGCTGGGCGCTGTCGAGACCGAAGGCGGCAAAGGCCGACGGATTGCCGCCGGTGCCGACGCCGAGCTCGAACCGGCCGTCGCAGAGAAGGTCGAGCACCGCGGCGTCCTCCGCCACCCTCACCGCATTCTCCAGCGGCAGCGTGACGATGCCGGTGCCGAGGCGGATGCGCGAGGTCTGCGCGGCGACATAACCCAGGAAGGTGAAGGGCGACGGCAGGCCGCCCTCGCGCTCGTGAAAATGGTGCTGCGCGATCCACGCGGAATCGAGGCCGGCCTTCTCGGCGCGCACGATCTGCTCGGCCGCAAAGCGATAGCGGTCCGCCGGCGGCGCCTCGTCGAGAAGCCGCGTGAAGAAGCCCAGTCTTTTCAGATTTGCGAACCGTTTCATGCCAACCGCGCCCGACGTTGCAACAGCCCGCATGATGTCTGCTGCCGCAGCGCGAGGCAAGCAGCCGCCGCGCAGGGCTGCCACCCCGGAGCCATCCATTCCTGCCGAAGATACGACGCCGGCTGCCTACCAGCTGGGCAGCACCGCCCCCTTGAACTTGGTCAGGACGAACTCCTTCACCTCAGGCGTATGGTAGCTGTCCACGAGCACCTTGACCCAGGGCTTGTCCTTGTCGGCGGTGCGAACCGCGATCAGGTTGACATAGGGTCCCTTCGGGTCCTCGCGCAGGATCGGATCCTTGACCGGATCGAGGCCCGCCTGGGTTGCATAGTTGGTGTTGATCGCGGCTGCGTCGACGTCGTCGAGCGCGCGCGGCGCCTGGGCGGCGTCGACCTCGATGAACTTCAGCTTCTTGGGATTCTCGGTGATGTCGAGCACCGTGGGCTTGAACCCCGTGCCATCCTTCAGCTTGATCACGCCCTTGTCGCGCAGCAGCAGCAGCACGCGGCCGCCATTGGTCGGATCGTTCGGGATCGAGACCTTGCCGCCCTCCGGGATATCGGCGAAGGCCTTGTGCTTCTTCGAATAGACGCCGATCGGGAAGTTCACGGTCAGGCCGACGGCCTCGATCTTGTAGCCGCGATCGGCTTTCTGGTTGTCCAGATACGGCTGGTTCTGGAACGAATTGGCCTGGATCTCGCCGGCGTCGAGCGCGGCGTTCGGCACCACATAATCGGAGAACTCGAGCAACTGGATATCGAGCCCCTGCCTGGCGGCGATCGGCTTCACCGCCTCGAGGATCTGCGCATGCGGCCCCGGCGTCACGCCGATCTTGATGGTCTCGGCTGTTGCTGTGGCCGACCAGGCGGCGAGCACGGTCGAGAGGATCAGAGGGAGGCGAAACGACATCTTGGTCTCCGTAGGTCTGCGACAATGATTGGAACCGTATTCGCTTCTCCGCAGGATGAAATCAATAAAATGGAAATCCATATTGGCGGCCTGGGCGGGCCACACCTTCTCCATTCGACGCCAAACAGAAAACGAATTCACGGCGCCCGACGGCGCTACAGTTGGTGACCAACGCGCTACTGCTGCCGGTGCCGGCCGTTGGCGTTGCCAGCATCAGGTGAGCCGCGCCTATTCGGACCGCCAGGTCGACGGCGACAGCATGACCAGGGCGCAGATCGCGGCATAGGCTGCGAGCGCCACCGCGACCATGGTGGCGAGCCCCGCCATGCCCGCGCCAAAGCTTGCCACCGCGATCCAGCCGCCGCCGGCCGCGATCAGGATCCGCGCGATCGAGGAGGCGAGCGGCCCCATGGCGCGCCCGGTGCCTTGGGCGGCGAAGGACGTGACGAAGCCGAAGCCGAGCGCGGCATAGGCCGGCGCCACGATGCGCAAATAGGTCATGCCTTCGCTCACCACCTCGGCATCGCGGCTGAAGAGATTGAGCCAGGCGGTCGGGAAGATCGCGACCAGCAGGCCGATCGTCCCGGTCATGACCATGCCGACGATGCCGCTGATCCAGCCGATCCGGCGCGCCCGCGCGGTCTGGCCCGCGCCCATGTTGACGCCGACCATGGTCAGGGTCGCCGTGCTGATGCCGAACAGCAGCGGGATCATGATGTAATCGAGCCGCGAGGCGATGCCGTAGCCGGCGAGCGCGGAGGTGCCGAACAGGCCGACCGCGCCAGTGACGAGGATGACGGTGAGGTTGGTCAGCACCGCATTGAAGGCGGTTGGAATGCCGACCTTCAGCATGTCGCCGAAGATTTTTGGGCGCAGCGGCACGATGTGCAGCGTCAGGCCTGTCGCACCCGAGGCCATGTAGCGCAGCAGGAACAGCATGGCCGCGCCATAATAGAGGCCGAAGGCGACGCCGGCGCCGCCGATGCCGAGCCGCGGGATCGGCCCGAGGCCGAAGATCAGCGCCGGCGAGACCGGGATGGTCACGATTGCGCCGACCAGCGTCACCAGCGCGGGCACCTTGACGTTGCCCGAGCCACGCAGCGCCGCCGCCTGGAGGTTGACGATCCACACCGGAATGGCGCCGGCGAACAGATAGTTGGAATAGGTGGTGGCCGCAGCGAGCGCATCGCCCTGGCCGCCGAGGGTACGGTAGAGCCACGGGCCGCCGAGAGTCACGCCGAGCGTGAACACACCGCCGGCGAGGATGGCGAGCACGACGGCATGAAACAGCGCCGCCTCGGCGTCATCACGGCGCCCCGCCCCGACCGCGCGCGCGACCGAGGACGCAACGCCAGAGCCGAACCCGCCGTTCGACATCATGGTCATCAGCATGAAGATCGGAAATACCAGCGCGGCGCCCGCCAGCGCGTCGGTACCGAGGAACCCGACATAATAGGCCTCGGCAATGTTCACCGCGGTCTGCGCCACCAGCACGGTCACGGTCGGCGCAGCCAGCTTGAGCAGCGTGGGGAGGATCGGCGCGATCAGCAGTGCCGCTCGCCGCTGCTCCGCCGCGCTTGGGGTGACGGCGGCGCCTGGCGCGGCCGCCTGGCGAAGCGGAGCCGCGGCATGGGCCGCGACTTGCGCGGCGGGCAAGGCTGGGGCGGCGGCATCCTCGACTGACATGGCCATGGTCCTTGCGTGCCTGCCGGACCGCCGCCAATCGGCCGCCCATTGCATTACGGCCATAATGTAATATTATGATCGTAATTCAATAGCCCGCTCCTCACGATTTCGTTGGCCGGGGTGGACATCGGCTCCCAAGGAGGCGCGATTGGCGCGGTACGACAAGGGACACCGGGACGCGACGCGGCGGCACATCATCGACGTCGCCTCGGCGCAGTTCCGCGAGAGCGGCATCGCCGCCGTCGGTCTCGCCGGCATCATGTCCGAGGCCGGCCTGACCAACGGCGCCTTCTACACACATTTCGAATCCAAGGAGGATCTGGTGCGCGCGGTGCTGCTGGATGCGCTTGAGCGGCGCGAGCAGCGGCACAAGGACAATCTCGAAAACGGCATCGCGCTGGAGACTACGATCCGCGACTACCTCTCCCCGCGCCATCGCGACCACGCCGGGACCGGCTGCCCGACCGCGGCGCTGGCGTCCGAGATCGCGCGGCATCCGAACGCGACGCGTGAAGCCTTCACCGCAAAGATGTCCGACATCATCGCGCTGATGGCGGCGCAGATGCCGGATGGCTCGGCTGCGGAGCGCCGGCGACGCGCGATGTCGGTCTATGCGACCATGGTCGGCGCGCTGCAATTGTCGCGGGCCGTGAGCGACAGGCAGTTGTCGGAGGAAATTCTGGAGAACGCGGTGAAGGCCGCGTTGGCGCTTGCGAATGGGCGGTGACGCGTTCGAAATCTTCGGCGACCCAACTGCGGCCGCTCTCCGACCCAGCTAGACGATGCCGCTTTGCCGGAGCGCGGCGATCGCGGCCGCGTCATAGCCGAGCTCCGCGAGGACACGATCGGTATGCTCGCCGAGCGTCGGCGGGCGGCTCGCGATGTCACCCGGCGTTTCCGACAGCCGCACGGCGGCCCGCGCCACCGGCGCGGGCTTCGGCAAGCCCGGATAATCGACGTCCTGCATGAAGCCGGCGGCACGAATGTGCGGATGATCCAGCGCCTGTTGCGGGCTGAGCACCGGCCCTGTCGGAATCATGGCCTTGCCCAGCGTGTCGACGGCCTCCTGCGTGGTGCGCTCGGCGCACCAGCGCGCCATCCGCTCGCTGATGACGGGGCCGTTGTTGCCGCGGCTGATGTCGTCGGCAAAACGCGGATCGTTCAGCCACTGCTCCTCCTCGCCCATCAGCCTGGCCCAGCGCTTGAACAGCGGATGACCGGTGACCTGGCACAGCACCCAGCCGTCTTTGGTGCGGTAGATGTCGGGGGGCGCTGCGGTCTGGCCGAGATTGCCTGTCGGAACGCGGTTGACGTTGATGACGGCCTGTTCGATCAGCGTGGCATTGGTGAAGGACAGCGCGGTGGCCAGCAGCGCGCCCTCGACGATCTGCCCGCGCCCGGACTTGCCGCGCTCGATCAGCGCGGCGAGCGTGCCGAACGCGCAGTGCAGCGCGGTTCCGAAATCGACCCAGTTCACCGCGGCGCGGTACGGCGGATCACCGCCGCCGGTCATGTACACCGAGCCCGACATGACCTGGCCGACACCGTCGAAGCCGACGCGGTCGGACCAGGGCCCCGGCCCGCCGAATGCGGTTGCCGTCGTCAGGATGATGTCGGGCTTGACCGCGCGAAGCGAGTCGTAATCGAGCTTCATCGCGCGCAGGGTCTGCGGCGGCAGGTTGGCGACGACCACGTCCGCGGTCGCAACCAGGCGGCGCATCACCTCCTGCCCCTCCGGCTTCATCGGATCGAGCGTGATGCACTTCTTGTTGCGGTTGACCTGGAGGAACAGCGCGCCCTCGCCGCCCGCGCCGACCGGCGCCACGAAGCGATCCTCGCTGCCGTCGCGCTTTTCAACGCGAATGACCTCGGCGCCGAATTCGGCCAGCAAGGTCGCGCAATAGGGACCCGCGATATAGCGCCCGAAATCGAGGACGCGCACGCCTTCCAGAACTCCCCCCATTGACCCTTTCCTTGATGTCTTCCGCCTAGATTACAGGGAATGGTTGCCGCGGCAAGGTGGCCGACGGCATGCCCCGATCAGCAGATGTGATCGGCCGACGGTTCGACTGGCCGATATTCTGCTCTAGTATGACCCGTCCGTCCCGCACCCAGAGCCGCAGCCATGCCGCAACAGTTCGATCGATCCGCTGAAGACCTCGGCAACGCGATCCATTTCGAGCACGTCAACATCCAGGTCCCGGATCAGCGCCTGGCGACGTTATTCTACGTCACGGGACTTGGGCTCACCCGCGATCCCTATCTGATGGTGTCCGACACCAACATGTGGATCAACGCCGGGCGGAGCCAGTTTCACCTGCCGAGCGGCAGGCCGCAGGTGCTGCGCGGCCATACCGGCCTCGTCATCGAGGGCCGCGAGGCGTTGCTGGCGCGATTGGCATCGGTCGCGAAGAAGCTCGAGGGGACGGCATTCACGTTCGCCGAGCACAATGACTATGTCGAGGCCGTCTGCCCATGGGGCAACCGGATGCGCGTCCATGAGCCGGACGCGGCGCGCTTCGGGCGGATCACGCTCGGCATTCCCTATGTCGAATTCGACGTGCCGATCGGAACGGCATCGGCGATCTGCGCCTTCTATCCTGACATCATGGGCATGCCCTCAGGCATGCGGAATGGCGACGGCACGGTTGCGGCGGTGAAGACGGGCCGCGACCAGCACCTGCTGTTCCGCGAGAGCGATCGGCCGCAGGGCGAGTATGACGGGCACCATGTGCAGATGTACATCACCGACTTCTCCGGCCCCTATCGCAAGCTGCTGGCGCGCAACCTGATCTCGCGCGAGGACAATCAATATCAGTACCGGTTCTGCGACATCGTCGATCTCGACAGCGGCAAGAAGCTGTTCACGGTCGAGCACGAGGTGCGCAGCGCGACCCACCCGATGTTCATGCGGCCGATGGTCAATCGCAATCCTGTCGTCACCAACCGGAACTACGCGTTCGGCCATGATCAGACGTCATGGGCGATGGGGCCGGATCAGTACGACGGATAGCGCGTTCAGGCTTCGCGATAATCCAGCAGGATCAGCCCGACCAGGATGAAGGCGACCGGCCAGATCCAGGCCGCCGCCCGCCTGACCCGGCCGTCGAGACGCAGTTCGAGCCAGCGGGCCCAGCCGGCGGCGACGCCGCAGAGCGCAAGCGGGGTGTGGCTCATCTCGATGAGCAGCTGGTCCTTGATGTTGGCGATCGCATGAGAATGCGTGAGCAGCAGGGCGCCGCCGAGCGCCGTGGTCAGGGGAAACACCAAGGCGGACGGACCGGCCTTGGTGCCGCGCAGCCGCACACGCCATTCGAACAGGCCGAACACGGCGATGAGCAGCACGAAGATGCGATGCTGCGCCACCTCCGGATCACGCAGCGACTCGAAGAAGCCCGCCGGGCCGAGCGGCCAGGCCTGCTCGTCGGCGCGGAAGAACAGGAAGGCCGCCATCGCGAGGAAGAGCAGCGGCCAGTGCCGCGCCCAGCGCCCCCAGCGGAAATGCTCGACCAGCGCCAGGAGCCCGATCAGCACCACGAAGACGCCGGCCCAGTGATGGTTGTACTCCGACCAGGCGATATCCTCGGCATTGCGCGGCAGGATCGTGCCCTCACCGGGAACGTAGGCCGATTGCGCGCTCGCGCGCCCGGCGTCTGCCAGGGTGATCTTCGCCTGGAGCTGCGCGACGGTCAGTCTGTCGTAATCCGGGCTGGTCAGGCGCGGCGGCCATTGCGGCGCGGCGCGCTCGACGATCTCCTGCCAGTCCAGGCGATCATGAGGGAGATCCGCGCCCGGCGGCAATGACGTCAGGGACGCCGCAGCAAGCAGCACGGTGATGCCGATGCCGATCTCGACCTCGGCGAAACGCTTCAGGCGAAAGATCGGCGTCGTGGGGTCGCGGCGCAGACGTTCGACGAGGAAGTAATTGCTCGCGCCAAGCATCAGCAGCATCAAGAGCAGCCCGACCTTCGCCAGTGTCATGACGCCATAGGCGGTGCCGTAGACCGCCGCGACGGAGCCGATATAGTTCGCCGCCATGACCAGACCACCGGAGACGATCGCCGCGACCGCCGCCATCGACATCAACGAATAGCGGCGCGCAATGAGGCGCCAGTCACCGGCGTCCTTGCAGCCGTTCAGCGCGATCAGGAAATAGGGCAGACCGCCGATCCAGGCGGCCGCCCCCGCCATGTGACCTGCGTCGGACAGCAGCAGCGGCCAGCGCACATCCGGCCGGCTGGCCGCATGCGTGAGCCGGGTCTGCATCGCGAGCGCCAGCACCGACAGGGCGAGAAGCGCGGCCGACCGCACCCGGTGCGCGGGGCCTTTCGTCAGGACGGCGATGCCGGCTGCGCAAGCCGCGATCACGAGGTCAGCGCGGCCAAAATCGGCAGTGACCGCTTCGCTCCAGGGCACCTGGAGCGTTCCGACGAGCGCGGCCGCGTTGAGCGCCAGCGAGGCGACGGTGAGGAGCGCCCATGCGACGGCGCTGAACCGCAGGAACGCGCGGCATCGCTCCTCGATCGAGAGGCCGAAGACGGAGAGCTGCGGCTGCAGCGGCCCCCACAGCAACAGCTGAAACGCGAGACCGCCGAGGGTGAACGACTGGGCGATCAGGATCAGGCCCCGCAGGACCACCGACAGATAGCCGAAGATGTCGAGGAGCAGGTACACGGCCGTGGTTTCAGCGGACGGTGAACGGAATGTCGCCGCGGGTGATGTGCCCGTCGACGCTCAAAACCTGCCAGCGCAGGTGCCATGTCCCCGCCGGCAGCAGCGTCTCATCGGCATTGAGCTCGTCGGCGGGCGCATCGGAAGCCGGCCTCAGCGCGCGCGACGCACCGTCCGGTGCCAGCAGCGTCAATTTCGAGCGGGCGTGATCGATCCGGCCGTTGAAGTGCAGGCGGATCGCGACGGTGTCACCGGATATTGTCGCGCCGGTCGCCGGCGAGGACGAGACGATGATGGCGTGGGCCTGGGACGCGTGCGGATGAGCAGGAAGCCACAGGGCAGTTAGAACGAATGCGATTCGGAAGAACCCGCGCATGATGCTCACTCGCTGTCGACAGCCGTCTCTTTCACCCGCCCCCTGGCGTGTGAACTTTACCGGACGCTATGTTGGAGCGAGTTGGTTGTTCGCAAGAGCGCGAGGAATTTGGATCTGATCGCGGATCGCGGAAAATCGCCGATTGTTGCCGTTGCGACACACTCAGGTGCGATCACCCCGCCGCGGCGTCCCTGCTCAGCGCGTCAGGATCGACCATGCGCCGCCGGGCGCCCGGAGCGATACGGCGATAGAGCACGACCGAGACGAGCCAGGCGAGCGCGAACAGCGCGATCACGGCGAAGCCGAAATTGGCGAGGGAGTCGTTGATGGCCTCGACCAGCGACCACAGCCCGCCGGACAGGCCGAGCCGGTCGCCGACGAGCCCCAGCGCCTCGATGCCGCCGATGAACAGCGCGACCGCGATCGAGGCGCCGGTGATCGTGAGGTTGTACCAGAGCTTGCGATAGGGATCGACGAAGGCCCAGCGATAGGCGCTCACCATCAGCGCGGAATCGGCGGTGTCGACCAGCGCCATGCCGGCGGCGAACAGGGCGGGGAACACCAGCACATGCGCGAGCGAGGCGCCGCGCGCGGCTTCGGTGGCGGAGATGCCGAGCAGGCCGATCTCGGTCGCGGTGTCGAAGCCGAGCCCGAACAGCAGGCCAAGCGGATACATGTGCCAGGGTTTGGTGACGAGGCGGAACATCGGGCCGAGCAAGCGCGCCAGGAATCCGCGGGCCGCGAGCAGCGCCTCGAGCTGCGCGGCGTCATGAATGCCTTGCTCGCGCACCTCGCGCAGGATCCGCCACAGGCCGACGAAGATGGCGAGATTGATCGCCGCGATCACCAGCAGGAACAGCGCCGATACCGAGGTGCCGATCAGGGCGCCGATCTCCTTCAGCAGGCTGTCGCCGCCGAGGCTCACGACGCCGAGCGCGAGCAGCGTGGTCGCGGCCAGGACGACCGTGGAATGGCCGAGCGCGAAATACAGGCCGACGCTGCGCGGCGCATCGCCCGCCTGCATCAGCTTGCGCACGACATTGTCGATCGCGGCGATGTGGTCGGCATCGACGGCATGACGCAGGCCGAACACCCAGGCGAGCAGTGCGGTCGCCATCACCGCGGGCCGGTCGCCGAACATCGCGAAGGCGAAGGCCCATGCGGCGATGTTGGCGGCGATCAGCCCGCCAAACAGCACGCCGGGCTCGAACGCCAGCCTCGCGACACCACCTGACTGAATCACGTCACCCCTCCGAGTATGATGTTCATACCAATCCATCATACTCGCCGGCAAGAGCGGGGCCATGTTCGGGGGACACAGCCGGTCACCCGGGAACGCGCGTCTCCACGATCGGCGATCGCGACATAGCGACGGCAGTTCGCGTCGAGCGCCTGGGTGGCGTGCAGGCGACCATCGGACCCATCCCCGACTCAATGCGCCGCCAGGATCTCTCCCAGAAACTTCCTGGTGCGATCGTGCTGCGGATTCCTGAAGAAGCTTTCCGGCTCGGCCTCCTCCACGATCCTGCCATCGGCCATGAAGATCACGCGATCGGCGACCTGCCGCGCAAACCCCATTTCATGGGTGACGCAGATCATGGTCATACCATCCGTCGCGAGCCCGATCATGGTGTCGAGGACCTCCTTGACCATTTCGGGGTCGAGCGCGGAGGTCGGCTCGTCGAACAGCATCACCTTCGGCTCCATGCAGAGCGCGCGCGCAATCGCAACGCGCTGTTGCTGGCCGCCCGACAACTGAGCCGGATATTTCTCGGCCTGGTTCCCTATTCTGACCCGATCGAGCAGACGGCGCGCGGTCTCTTCGGCTTTCGCCCGCGGCACACCCCGGGAGCGCATCGGCGCCAGCATGCAGTTCTCCAGCACGGTCATGTGCGGAAACAGGTTGAATTGCTGGAACACCATCCCGACCTCACGACGCACGGCATCGACCGAGCCGGCAGCGTCGTTCAGCCGCGTGCCGGCGACGACGACTTCGCCGCGCTGGTACGCTTCCAGCGCATTGATGCAGCGGATGAGGGTGGACTTGCCCGAACCGGACGGCCCGCACAGAACGATTTTTTCGCCCGGGCGGACCGTCAGGCTGATCTCGGTCAGGACCTGGTAGGTGCCGTACCATTTGCAGACGTCGCGCATGGCGATCATCGGCTCTGGAGCAGTTTCCATCGCGGCTACACCCGGCATGGCGCTCTCTCCCTGCCTAGCTGACGTTGAAGGGAATACCGGGAATGGTGTCGGGGAAAGCCGGCAGCCGATTATTCATCCACTTCTGATAGATCTTCGCCAGCTCGCCATTGGCCCTGATCTTCTCAATGAAGTCGTTGGCGAAGGCGTTGATCTCCTTCTCTCCGAGCCGGGTGCAGGCGCCGTTGTAGAGTTTCGTGAATTCGAGCTTGTTCTCGTAATAGCCGGGCTTCGATTCATCGAGGCGCGGAACGTAGAAGATGTTGCCACCGACCGCCTGGACCTGACCGGACAGCAGGGCCTGCATGGTCGGCGCGTCGCCGTCGAAGCGGCGAATGGTCGTGCCCGACGGCGCGGCCTTGGTCACGTCGCTGTCCTGCACGCTGCCGCGCGCGACGCCGATGACGTATTTGCCCATGTCTGCCGGAGATTTGATCTCGAACTCCTTCGGCGCGATGAAGGTGATGATGTTCGCGCCATAGGGTTTTGAGAACTGCACGGCCTTGGCCCGCTCCGGCAGCATGGCCATGGTCGCGAACAGGATATCGACACGACCGGAGGTCAGGGCCGGGATACGATTGGCGACCGCCAGTTGCGTGAACTCGGCGGGCACACCGAGCTCCCTGGCGAACAGCGCCGAAATCTCCGCATCGTACCCATCCTGCTTTCCCGTCGCATCGACAAATCCCCAGGGCGGATTATCGCCCTGGATGCCGATCAGAACCTTGCCCCTCGCCTTGATCTCCGACGGCGTCACCGCATAAGCGGCGCGCGTCAGCACGAATGGCGAGGCGATCGTCGCCGCTCCGAGCGCCAGCAGACGACGCCGGTTGAGTCCTGTGGTCCTTGCGTTGGTCATCATTCCCTCCTCTGTCCTCGTCCTGTTGTCTGTTGTTGCCCTCGTCATCGCGCGGCGACGGCCATCCGGCGTTCAAGCTGCGCGCCAACGAGCGACAGCGTCCAGCAGATGGCGAAATAGAGGGCGCACACCAAGCCGAGGACGAGCAGCGGCTTGAAGTTCTGGTTGGACACGATGGTCCCGGCCCGCATCAATTCGGTGAAGCCGATGATCGCTGCGAGCGACGTTCCCTTGATCAGCTGGACCAGAAATCCGATCGTCGCCGGCAGCGAAATGCGGATCGCCTGCGGCAGGACGACATCCTGCATCCGCGAGCCGTAGTTGAGGCTCAGCGCCTTGGCGGCCTCGACCTGGCCTTTCGGCACGGCCTCGATCGCGCCGCGCCAGATTTCGCCGAGGAACGCGCCGGAATGCAGCGTGAAGCCGATGGAGACCGAAACCCAGGCATCGAGCTTGAGGCCCGCCAGCGCCAGCCCGTAATAGACCACGAACAATTGCATCAGAAGCGGCGTGCCCTGGAACAAGGCGATGTAGCCGGCCGCGACGCGCTCCAGCGCGCGGTGGCCCGACGTGCGCGCGAGCGCCACGCCGAGGCCGGCGATCGAGCCGACCACGAAGCCGATCGCGGACAACGCAAGTGTCCATTTGAGGCCACCGAGCAGAAACAGGAACTGATTCCGGTCCATCGCCCCTCACTTCACGGGATAGCTGAAGTAACGCGCGTTGATCAGCGCGAACATCTGCATCAGCATCCACGACATGGCGAAATAGAGCAGCGTGACGACGCCATAGACCTCGAAACTGCGGAAGGTATTGGTCTCGATCGTCTGCCCGACCGAGGTCAGTTCATAGGCCGAGATCGCAGACGCGATGCTGGTCGTCAGCGTCAGCATGACGAACTGGCTGGTCAGCGACGGATAGATCGCACGCAGCGCCGGCTTCAGCACGATCAGGCGGAATACCTGCGCCCGGCTCAGGCTGAGCGCGAGACCGGCTTCCACCTGCCCCTTGTTGATCGACTGCACGCCACCGCGGATGATCTCGATCGCATAGGCCCCGCCGTTGACGCCGAGCGCGATGATCGCGGTCAGTGTCGGATCGAGGCGAACGCCGACCAGCGGCAGCGCAAAGAAGATGAAATAGATCTGCCCGAGGAACGGCGTGTTGCGGATCGCCTCCACGAAGGCGATGACGAGCCAGCGCAGCGCCAAGGCGCGGGATTCGCGCAGCACGACGCCGCCGATCCCGATCGCAAGCGCAAGCACCATGCCGGACAGCGCAAGCTCCAGCGTGCCGGCACAGCCCCACAGCAGGTCCGGAAGTCCGTCCAGCACGGGGCCAAAATCGAACGTGTAGTTCACCTCGTTCCCTCCCTCCGGGCGGCCCTTTTGCCGGCGTCGTTGAGATCGCGCCGCGGCTCTGCCCATCCTGGTCCGCCGAGCGGCGGTGAATGTGTTTGCGCTCAGGAAACCCTTTGCTGGTCTGGCGTTGCCGGTACAAACGGACTTGCCAGCGTTTCGTAGCGATGGCGCAGGTCGACGCGTCGTCCACCGACGGCCGCCTCGGCGACTGCCAGGGTCGCGATCAGGCTTCGCGCGCCGTCCTCGACCGGCTGCAACGACCGCACGTTGGCGCGAATGATGTCGCGGAAATGGTCGAGCTGGGCGACGTAGGGATCAATCGAGGAGGCATGGATGCGCTGGGCCTGGATCGGCTTGTTCCAGTCCTGCGCACCGCCGGCTTGCGACCATTGCACGAGCGCCGGAAATTCGATCGACCCGGCTCGGCCAAGGAAGCGATAACTGCTCTCGCCGCTGAACGGGAATTCGGGGGCCTCGCCGAGCCCCTGCTCGGAGGTCCAGGGCGAGACGGCGCTGTCGCTGATGAAAAACGTGCCGAGCGCGCCGCTGTCGAATTCGATCAGCGCCGCGGCGGTATCCTCGACCGCAAAGCTGCGCTGGCGGTTCGACGCAATCGCTTCCACGGCGACGATCTCGCCCACGGTGAAGCGCAGGAAGTCGATCTCGTGGATGAGGTTGATCAGGATCGGTCCGCCGCCGGCCTGTGAGCGCCACGGCGCGATCTCGAAGTAAGCGGCCGGCTTGTGGGTGGCCCAGATCGCCGACACCCCGACGACATCGCCGATCCGCCGTTCCCCCAACACTGCCTTCAGCGTCCTGACCTGCTGATGGTGGCGGCGGTGATGCCCGACCAGCGACTGGACGCCGGCCTTGCGCACCTCGGCAATCAGGCTTGCCGCGGTCTCCACCGTATCCGTGACCGGCTTCTCGATCAGGATGTGAATGCCGCGCCTGGCGCATGCGATGCCCTGCTCGGCATGAAGCTGGTTGGGCGAGGCGATGATCACGGCCTCCGGCCGCGCCTCGTCGAGCAGTTTCCTGTAGTCGGCGAAGACAGGGGTCCCGGGATAATCGGCTGCGACCCGGTCGGAGTTCACGTCCGCGATGCCGACGAGGTCATAGTCCCCGCGCCCGGCCAGCTTGGCGAGGTGCTTCCGCCCGATCAGTCCCGCGCCGATGACGCCTATGGTGATGTTCTTCATCTCACGTCGTCCGTATCTGGATTGGGCCGCCGGCTTCGCGGCGATGGTCTGGCCGCGACGCTCCCCGTACCCGATGCTCGAGCAGGCGCCTGGTGGCGTTGAGCGCGGTGGCGAGCCGGGGCCGCACCGCCAAGGCCGGCAACGGCATCTCGACGCTGAGGCTCGCGTCCACCGGAAGCGCTTCGAGGAGCTCGCCGAGCGGCAAGGCGCCTTCGCCCGGCGGCAACCGGCCTTCGCGCGCTTCAGCGATGATGGCGGCATCGCTCGCAGGCATATCCGCGACGACGTCGCAGATCTGCGCGGCGCGCAAATAGTGCGCGGGAATCGATATCAAGTCGCCCGGCTTGCCGCCGGAACGATGGAGATGCAGCGCATCGACGAGAATGGTGCCGTTGGCCTTGCCCGCGCCACGCACGATCGCCGCGGCCTGCGGCAGCGAGCCAATCGCGCGCCAGCGCATGAACTCCAGATCGACACGCAGGCCGAATTGCTGCGCGAGGTCGCAGAGATCGGCGAAATGCGCGGTGAGGCGGACCGGATCGTCGTCATCCCCCGATGCCGTGACCGCCACAGCGCCGAGATCGGCTGCGGCTTCGAACAGGCCCGCGAGCGCCGGAATGTCGATGCGAGGCGTGAGTTGAACGAACTCGATCTCGTTCAGTCGCACCCCCTCGCCGGCGAGAGAGCGTTTGAGCTCGCGGTGCGCGTCCGTTCCCAACCGCGTCGGATAGGCAGGTCCGCCGGCAGTCGCAGGGATCACGCGCAGGCCGATGAAGCTGAAGCCGGCACGCGCGGCCTCGGCCACAAGCGCGGCAGGCGCAAGGTCCAGGGCCGTCAGATGAGCAAGGCCGAGAGCCGTCATAGCTAATTAACCCATAGGTTAATTACAATTAACCCACGGGATAATTGATGTCAAGAACCGCCGATTGCGCTATGGAGGGTGGGGCAAGCAGGCCTGGCCGGATGCAGAGGACCGAACCGCCGGATGAGACCCAAGGAAAAGCCCGTCGCGGAGGACGCGAAGCAGCCGCCGGTGCGGCGGCGCGACCGGGAGCGCACCAAGCGCGAGATCCTGGAGATCGCGTTCGCGGAATTCGCCGAGAACGGCCTCGCCGGCGGCAATACCGATGCCATCGCCGCGCGCGCCAACATCACCAAGCGGCTGATTTTCTACTACTTCAAATCCAAGGAAGAGCTGTTCACGGCCGTGCTCGAGATGGCCTACGCCAAGATGCGCGTCGCCGAGCAGGATCTTCACCTCGAAGCGCTCGCGCCGGAGGCCGCGATTCGCAGGCTGGCCGAGTTCACCTTCGATTTCGACCAGGCCAACCCGGAATATGTCCGGCTGGTCACGATCGAGAACATCCATCGCGGACGGCACATCCGGGGCAGCAAGAAGCTCAAGGAGATGACGCGGCCGATTGTCAGCCAGATCGCCGCGGTGCTGGACCGGGGCGTTCGCGCCGGCGCGATCAGACCCGGCATCGATCCGATCGAACTGCACATGTCGCTGAACGCGCTCTGCTTCTTCTCGGTCGCGAACCGGCATACGTTCGAGGCGCAATTCGCAACCGACATGTCCTCGCAGAAGGCCAAGGCACAGCGGCGGCTCGAAATCGCCGACCTGCTCTGGCGCTATGTGCGGAGCGACTAGCGAAGGCGAATTGACGATGCCCCGCCCGGCTGGGCGCGATGCATCGTCGCGACGGCACGACCGCGCCATACACACCTTCGCCATTTCGCCGCAGGGGTTCCCCGCCTTGTCGGCATTGCCGCCTTGCCCGCGATGCAACATGATGGGTCGCCGGTGACGACTTTTCTGCGCGAAGGTGGAGCTCATCCGATGAACGAGAACGAAATCCGCAAGGCCATCGCGGAGGTGAAGGACGGCACGCTGTCGCGGCGCTCGTTCATCCGGACAATGGCCGCGGTCGGGATCGCGGCGCCCGTTGCAAGCCAGATTCTGCTCTGGAACGACGTGGCGATGGCGGATGCCACCTTGCCATACAAGCCGACCAAGGCCGGCGGCGGCGGCCCGCTGAAGATCCTGATCTGGCAGGCCCCCACCTTGCTCAATCCGCATTTCGCGCTCGGCACCAAGGACCAGGTCGCCTCGCGCATCTTCTTCGAGCCGCTCGCCGGCTGGGACAGGGAGGGCAACCTCATCCCCTGCCTCGCTGCGGAGGTTCCGACCAAGGCGAACGGCGGCCTCTCGCCGGATGGCACCAGCGTGACCTGGAAGCTGAAGCAGGGCGTGCGGTGGCATGACGGCAAGCCCTTCACCGCCGACGACGTCGTCTTCACCTGGCAATACGCAGCGGACCTCGCGACCGCGGCGTACACCACGGGGTCCTACCAGAACATCAAGGTCGAGAAGATCGACGACCACACCGTCAAGGTCATCTTCAAGGCTCCGACCCCGTTCTGGGCCGACCCCTTCGTCGGCGCGGTCGGCCAGATCCTGCCGAAACATCATTTCGGCGACTATGCCGGCGCGAAGTCGCGCGACGCACCGGGCAATCTGAAGCCGGTCGGCACCGGCCCGTACAAATTCGTCGAGTTCAAGCCGGGCGATTTGATCCTGGCCGAGCGCAACCCCGATTATCACGTCAGGAACCAGCCGCATTTCGACACGCTCGAGGTCAAGGGCGGCGGCGATGCGGTCTCTGCCGCGCGCGCCGTGCTGCAGACCGGCGAATACGACTATGCCTGGAACCTGCTGGTGGAGGACGAAGTCCTCAAGCGCATGGAGGCCAGCGGCAAAGGCAAGGTGGAGTTCACGCTCTCCGGCGGCGTCGAGTTCATCGTCCTCAACACGACGGACCCGTGGACCGAGGTCGACGGCGAGCGTTCGAACGCCAAGACCAAGCACCCAACGCTGTCCGATCCGGCCGTTCGCCGGGCGTTCAACCTGCTGGTCGATCGCGAGGCAATCCAGAAATTCATCTACGGCCGCGCCGCCGTCGCGACGGCGAGCTTCGTCAACCAGCCCAGCCAGTTCAAGTCGAGCAAGCTGAAATACGAGTTCAACGTCGACAAGGCGAACAAGATCCTCGACGAGGCCGGCTGGAAGATGGGCGCTGACGGCATTCGCGAGAAGGACGGCAAGAAGCTCAAATACGTCTTCCAGACCTCGATCAACGCCCCGCGGCAGAAGACGCAGGCCATCATCAAGCAGGCCTGCCAGAAGGCCGGGATCGACATCGAGATCAAGTCGGTCACGGCATCGGTATTCTTCTCGTCCGATGTCGGCAACCCCGACACCTATTCGAAGCTCTATTGCGACATGGAGATGTACAACACGACGCAGCCGCAGCCCGACCCGGAGCGGTTCTTGAACCAGTGCGTGTCGTGGGAGATTTCGACCAAGGAGAACAAATGGCTCGGCCGCAACGTCTCGCGCTGGTCCGATCCCGAGGCCGACAAGGCCTACAAGGCCGCGCAAAGCGAGCTCGATCCGGTCAAGCGCGCCGCGCTGCTGATCAAGGTCAACGAGATCTTCTGCGAAGCCAACGTGCTCGTGCCGCTGCTGTCGCGCAACATCGTCGGCGGCGCCGTCAACAGCCTCATGACCGACATCTCGGGCTGGGACGTCACGACGTGGAATCTGGGGAGTTGGTATCGGAGTTGAGGTGAGAAGCTGGCTTCACGCGCGCGCTGTCTCAACCGCATCATTGCCCTCCGGACGAGGGTGAATGCGACTTTCTTTCCGTTCAAGTACGGCGAAGGGTCGCTGCGCACGCTGATCCGCTCACCCTCTATCCACCACGCACTCGGCGGCATCGATGACGTACGCCGCGTGACGAAAATCCCTGATGACGGCGAGCTTGTCGGCGGACCAGTTCAGCAGCATGAAGTATTTCGGCCGCCCGTTCGGCTCATTGGGATCGAACACCAGGATCGCGGGACGTCCGTCGACCTGCCCCGTCACCAGGTGCCAGTCGCTGATCTTCGAATAATTGCCGAAATAGCGCGACACCTCGGCCTTGCCTTTCAGCCTGGTGCGGTTGACGAGCTCGAGCCTGACGTCATCGGCGATCATTTCGCGGATGGCGTCGAAGTCGCGGGCATTGAAGTGGCCGACATAGGCGTTGAGCCGCGTGCGGTCGGCGTCCGACAGGCCCGGCTGCGGCACATCGTCGGGCTGCTCGGCAAACTCACGCAGCCGCGTGCGCCCGCGATGCAGCGCGGCCTTCACCGCCGGCAGGCTGAAATCCATGATGTCGCAGACTTCGGCCAGCGAGCAGCCGAGCACGTCCATCAGGATCACGCTGGACCGCTGCGCCACCGGCAGCCGCATGAAGGTGCGCAGGCTGGTGGCAGCGATCTGGCGGCTTTCCAAATCATCGAGCTGGTCGGCAATCATCTCCACCTCCTCAGCCGAATGCAGCGCCTCCTGCCGGTTGCGGCGGCGCAGGAAATCCAGCGCGGTGTTGTGCGCGATGCGAAACAGCCAGCCCTCCGGATTGACGGCGGGCGTGACCGATTGCAGCGCTTCCATCGCCTTGATCAGCGCGTCCTGCAGCACGTCCTCACCGTCGATGACCGAGCCGACCATGCGCGCGCAGTAGCGATGCAGCTTCGGCCGCATCCCCGCCAGCAGGGCCTCGATATCGATGGTGGCCAGGGGGTGTGGCGCCATTGTTCCTCCGCCTCGCCTGCTCAGGACTCGTCCAGCATACGATAGTTGCCGACGATCCTCACGTCACGAACCAGCGGCGGCTCCGCGCAGCGGTCGCGGATGCCGTCCTGGAACGCCTGAAACGCCCTAAGCTTCGGGATCGGGCTCGAGCCGTCCTCGGCCGCGGCCTCGACAAAATGGATGAAGGTGTCGTCCTCCAGCCGCAGCGTCAGATAGCGCACGCCGTCTGGGCTCTCCGCCTTCAACTCCGCAAACACCGCCGCAACCAGCTCGGCGTTCCGGTCGGCCAGCTCCGGCTTGGTCTTGTACCTGATCAACGTCCTTCTCATCGCGCGCTCCTTTTTCGTGTCGCGACCTGGCTCGCGGCCGCCTCACCCCTAGGACGTTTGCCGGCAGCCGAAGGATGCGGCCCGGGAAAGATTTTTTTTGGGCGCATCCTTTGCCCCTCCGGCCTCGTCTAGCCCGCAGAACGCGCCGCGACAGGGTGGCGCAGCACACGGAGAGAGGGCGATGCAGATCCCGACCAATCCCGCCGAGCAGAACTGGGTGCTTGGCGTCACCGCGCTGGCATCCTTCATGATGGCGCTGGACGCCATGGTCATCACGACGGCATTCGCGGCCATCCGCGCTGAATTCGGCAGCCGGGTCGAGACGCTGCAATGGACCGTCAACGCCTTCAACCTGACCTTCGCAGTGCTGCTCCTGACCGGCGCCGCACTCGGCGACCGCTTCGGGCGCCGCCGCATGTTCGCGGCCGGGATCGCCCTGTTCGTCGTTGCATCGGCGGCCTGCGCGCTCGCCGGCAACGCCAACGCGCTGATCGCCGCCCGCGCGCTGCAGGGCGCCGGCGCCGCGCTGGTGATGCCGCTCGCAATGGCGATCCTGAGCGGCACGTTCGGCCGCGAGGAGCGCGCCCGCGCGCTCGGCATTTTCAGCAGCATCACCGGATGCGCGCTGATCATTGGCCCCGCCATCGGCGGCTTCATCACCGAGCACCTCGGCTGGCGCTGGGTGTTCTGGATCAATCTGCCGATCGGCCTGATCGCGATCGCCCTGGTGCTGGCACGGTTGCGCGAAAGCTTCGGACCGGCCGCCGCGTTGGACATCCCCGGACTGTCGCTCGTGGCGCTTGCGGCGCTCGCACTGGTCTGGAGCCTGTTGCGCGGCAACGCTGTGGGGTGGGCGAGCGCCGAGGTCATGGGCGCGCTGACGTCGGGCCTGGTGTTCGCGGCCGGCTTCGTGCTGTGGGAGTTGCGCGCGGCCGCGCCGATGGTGCCGATGCGGCTGTTTGCATCGCGTGCCCTCGCCTCCGGCATGTCGGCAAGCGTCCTGTTCTACGCCGCGATGTATGGCGTGGTGTTCCTGCTGCCGCAGTTCCTGCAGACCACGCTGGGCTTCGATGCCTTCGGCGCCGGACTTCGCCTGCTGCCCTGGACAGCGACGCTGTTCGTCACCGCGCCGATCGCCGGCGCGGTCGTCAACAGGTTCGGCGAGCGGCCGCTGGTGGTGACGGGATTGCTGATGCAGGCGATCGGCCTTGGCTGGATCGCCGAGATCGTGAATCCCGCGCTTCCCTACTCCGCCCTGGTCGCGCCGCTGGTGCTGGCCGGCGTTGGCGTCTCGATGGCGATGCCGGCGGCGCAGAACGCCATCCTGAGTTCGGTCACGGTGGCCGAGATGGGCAAGGCGTCCGGCGTCTTCAACATGGGCCGCTTCCTCGGCGGCATGTTCGGCATCGCTGCGCTGGTGGCGACCTTCTCGGCCAACGGCGGGGCCTACTCGGCCGCGCATTTCGAGAGCGGATTTGCTGCGGCGATGAGCCTCGCCGCAACGCTGTCGTTGGCCGGCGCGATTGCGGGGCTTTTCCTGCCGGCCCGGCGACGCATCGCCGGCGCAGCCGCGCCGCAGGATGCGTGACCTGTCAAACAGCGGACACGCCTTTCCGTTCTCGCGGCGCATGTCGCCCGAGCTTTGCTCCGTCGCTCCACCCTCTAAGCCAAGAGGGCGCAGGGAAGGCCGGGTGCCGGCTGGCACCCGCGGTCCGCTGCGCGAAAAGCACACGCAGGAAGAACCGCACAGCAGCATACAGGTGTAGCCAATCACTCGGCCTTCCCTGCGCAGTGGTTGGACGGCTTATGCCGTGCTCTCCCGGGAGCCGAACTTTCCCTCTGGCCTCCCTCACTCTCGCGAAAGTCGCCGACACCACGCCGGTTGACGCGAATGCCGCATCCGCAAGAGCTTGACCGTAGCAACGACGGCCAGGACCACACGGTTTTGCCGTACGCACGGCCCGCCATTTCGCCGCAGTTTTCCCGGCCCTGTCGACGGAGCCGGAAACTTACGGGCGAGACGAACCTGGCAGCGCCGCTCATCCGGCACGAAGTTTTGGGCTCACGGAGAGCAATCCGCCCTGCCCACGCTTCTCGCACCCGACGCTGCCGCGTCCACCGCAAGCCCGGCTCGCGAAAACGTGACGACACAAGATCGCCCCTCAAGGATGAGCCGGGATGGGCGACACATACGACAAATCCGAATTTCGGCAAAGTGGAATATTTTTGCGGGGAGGGGTTGACGGGGTGGCGAAACAGGACAGGATTTGGCTAGCGGCAGCCAAAGTAAACGCGACAAAATCAGGATTCGCGGCGCTCTAGTCGTACTCCTCAAACGCCACTAGAAGGTCGGCGCTTCGGTGTGCCACCGCACCAGGGCGTCCATATCGACCAGCTCTATCCTATCGGACAGCCTCGCCGATTCCGTAGCCTCCTCAGTGAACGCGGCTGTGGTGACGATGTAGCCCCGAAAAGCGCCTTGTTCTTCAATGACGCCCTTGAATTGCTGGACAGTGGGCCGTCCGACCTTATTGTCAGCCGAATGTCGCTTGCATTGTATGACCATCAATCCATCAGGATGAACGGCAAAGCCGTCGGCACCGAAGTCGTTCGATTTTCGCGTCGCCCATGCCTCAAGGCCGGCGGCTTCGAAGAAGCTCATAGTGTGGCGCTCGAACTGGAAGGGGTCCATGCCAAGCAGATGCTTCCGAAGAGCCAACTCCTCAACCGGCACGGCGAACCGAGTTGGGTCCATCGGCTGCTCCTTCATCGCAGCCTTCATTCGCGCACTAGTGCGGCGCAGCCGTTCGTCTTGGATGATGACCTCTATGATCTCGGCGACATGAGGCCGCACCTCAGGGTTTGTAATGACGGCTTCGATTATCGATGTGATGCCCGCCGTGCCGAGAAAAATCAGCAATAGTACTGGGACCCCAAGAGCACCGCCAAACGCTGCGATACCGGCTGCATGTCCGCCGACTAACGGAATGGCAGCTAACGTCGCGGGCAGAGCGATCTTCATCGACAACGGAAGGTCGGATTTCCGGTAGTTTGAAACGGCTTCAGAAACACTCTTCGCAATCGCAACAATGGCCGTTCGAGAACTGATCAGTGTATTCAGCTCCTTGAATTTTTCGACAGGTCGCAGATCACTGGCAACGATAGCGCGCGACTCGCTGAGCCATTGTACGGCGAGCACCCGATCTTCCGCGCGCGTCGTATGCTTGATGGCCGAAGCAAAACGGCCGACCAGCCATTTTCTGATGCCCTCTGTGATTGCATCGAACATGATTGCCCCTAAAACTGTAGATATTTCTATAGTGTCTGCGAACGATTAGCCAAGGAAATTTCAGATGAGAGCAATATTGATACTCGTCTTGTTAGCCATCGCCACTTGCAGCGCCCGGTGTGAGGAAACGCCCGCTCCCAGCCGGATCGACGGAATAACCAAGTCGGCGCGTGACATGATACCAGCCATGCCTTCAATGCCGTCCGTATCCCTTCCGTCGATGCCTGACCTCTCCTTACCAGACCTTTCCGATGCGACCGGCAAAGTCATGACGGAGTTCAATACGTTCATTCAGCAAGTCGGCGACGCGCTGCCTGTCCTCGAACAGATGGGTTATGAGGTCACCACATTCAAAATCACCTGGGGTCTGCCACCCAAAGCCCGGTTGCGACTGAAATCGACTGGCAACCCCGACGTTCAAAAAGTGAATGCAATCGCGGCAAAGGCAGCAAGCGGCGGCGTGCTGGTTTCCGCGCTGATCACGAGCGCCACAACAGCAAAGCGCATTCAGAGCACTATGCGTTTGGGAACGGCCTACCTAGACGTGGATTTCGCTGTGCCGCCTCGGGTGAACATGAAGTTCGTTAGCTCGAAGGCGAGCGACAAAGATGAAATGCTCCGCGACGCGGACGAGTTGGAGATAGCTTGCAAGTGACTTTGCGTCTCTTCTTCGCGACAGCAATCGCGCAGCGCACGCGCGACCGCATTCTCGGGCACGCCAGCGATGTCCGCGGCCGCTATGGTCGAAAAGGTCTTCTCGATCCTGAGATTGCCGCAATGATTGAGAAGCTTGAGCCGCCGGTGGTCAAGCGGACGAGAGAAGTGTTTACGCAGCCGGCAAAGCAAAAGAGAACGTCGCGCCGCCGTCCGGCTCATTCGCGGCCAGAAGCTCGCCGCCGTGCTCGCGCACAATGCCGTAACTGATCCAGAGGCCGAGTCCGGTGCCCTCGCCGACCCGCTTGGTCGTGAAGAACGGCTCGAAGATGTGGCTGATGTGGTCCTTGTCGATTCCCGGACCGTTGTCCGAAATCCGGAACAGGATCTCGTTGCCCTTGCGCGCCGCCGAGACGACCAGCCGCGGCAATTCGGTGTCGCGCATCGCGTCGATCGCGTTCTCGACGAGATTGACGATGACCTGGTGCAACTGTCCCTCGTTGCCGGAGATCCAGAGTTCCGGCTCGAGCTCCATCTGCAGGTCGATGCGCACCTGCTTGGTGCGGACGGCCCACAGCACAGCGGTGTTGATCAAACGCTCGATATTGACGCGCTCGACCTCGCCGAGCTTGCTGAAGGAGAGCCGGCGCAGATTCTTCACGATCTCGCTGATCCGGACCGCCCCCTCCATCGTGCCCTCGATCAGCGGGCCGAAATCCTCCATGACCTCGTCGATGCGCAGGCTCTTCTTCAGTGCGGCGAGGTCGCTCGCCCGGCCCTTGCCGTGGATCGCGTCGAGATAGGCGACGATGGCCGCGCGGTAGCGGATCAAGGTGTGAATGTTGCCGTAAACGAAGCTGATCGGATTGTTCAATTCGTGCGCGACGCCGGCGACGAGACGGCCGAGGCTCGCCATCTTCTCCTGCTCGACCAGCTGCCGCTGGGCGCGCTGCAATTCCTGATGGGCCTTGTGCAGCGCCTCATAGGCGCGGCGCAGCTCGCCGATCGGCCGCCCCGTCAGCACCACGCCGATGAAGCGGCCGCGATGATCGTGGCGCGGCGAGCTGTTGATCGCGAACAGATCGGTGCTGCCGCCGTCCGTCGCGAACCTCAATTCACCGTCGACGACGTCGGGCGTGCCGCGCGGCTTCAATAGCGGCACCAGCTTGGCACCGTCGGCGGCATCGATGACGTCGGCGATGTTCCTGCCGACCACGTCCCCGACGCTGCGGCCGAGCGCATGCTGGAACGCGGAATTGACCTGCTGCACCATCCCCCTGGCGTCGCAGACGATCAGGATGTCCGAGACGGATTCGATGACGTTGGTGACGAAGGCCTGCGCCTCCTCGAGCTCCGCGTTCTTGTGCTCGAGGTCGACCTCGTAGCGCAACAGGTCCGAATAGACCTCGTCCATCTTGCGGATGACTTCGATCCAGGCGCCTTCGCGCTCGCGGTCGAACTCGATCGCGCCGCCGCTGGTGACCAGCTTGAGCAGCGAATCCGCCTCGCTCGCTTCAGGAGAATGCGTCGCCTTTGGCATTTTTTCTCAGATCATACCTGGACAGCTTGTTCCTGAGCCCTACCCGTGAGAGACCCAGCTCGCTGGCGACACGACTGATGTTTCCGTCGTTCCTCTCCAGGCAGTTCATGATAACCGACTTCTCGAGATCCTCCACCTTGTCTTTCAGCGAGGCCGATCCGTTCAGCCTGCCGTGGGCCGGCAGCGGCGCGGATCGCTTCCCGTTGCGGCGGCCGAGCAGCGGCGGTGCGGCCAGCTCGTCCCGGTCGGCGAGCACGGCCATGCGCTGGATCTCGTTCTGGAGCTCGCGGACGTTGCCCGGCCAGTGATATTTGCCGAATTCCTCCAGCGCCGAACGCGCGAAGCGCAGATTCGGCCGGTTGAAGGAACTCTTGACCGCCGACAGCACGCCCTCCGCAATCAGCGGGATGTCCATCGGGCGCTCGCGCAGCGCCGGCATGTGCACCGGGAATGCGGCGAGGCGGTAGTACAGGTCGCGCCGGAAGCGGCCGGCCTCGACCTCCGCCTCCAGGTCGCGATTGGTCGCCGCCACCACGCGAACGTCGACCTTGCGCACGCGCTGCGCGCCGAGCGGCCGGATCTCGCTCTCCTGCAGCACACGCAGCAGCTTGACCTGGAACGCCGGCGAGGTCTCGCCGATCTCGTCGAGGAAGATCGTGCCGCCATCGGCGACCTCGAACAGGCCGATGCGATCCTGGTAGGCGCCGGTGAAGGCGCCCTTCTTGCAACCGAACAGCTCGCTTTCCAGGAGCTCGTCCGGCAGCGCGCCGCAGTTCTCGACCACGAACGCCCTGTTGGCCCGCGCCGAGCCGTAATGGATCGCGCGAGCCAGAAGCTCCTTGCCGGTGCCGGACTCGCCGGTGATCAGAACCGAGATATCGTAGTCGGCGGCGCGCCTGCCGAGCTCGATCACGGCGTGCATCGGGCTTTCCGTCGAATGCACGATGCGGTCGAAATCGTAGAGCTGCTTGGCCACCCCGCGCTTGACCGAGACGACCTTCTTGATGTGCCCGGAGGTCGCCTTGACGTCGACGCCGGCGGTCTCGGTCTCCTTCTGCAGCCGATAGAGCTGAACCGCCTCCTTGACGGTTTCGACCAGCTGGTCCGGCTGCCAGGGTTTGGTGATGTATTGATAGATGCCGGCCTCGTTCAGTCCCGCGATGATGTCCTCGGACTCCGAATAGCCGGAAATGATCATCCGCACCGGATCCGGCCAGAGCTCGCGGACGCGCTTCAGGAAGCTCACGCCGGATTCGTGCGGCATCCGCTGGTCGCAGAGGATCGCGTGGACGATCTCGCCCTCCAGCAGCTTCTCCGCATCGGTCGCGTTGCCGACGCAGAGCACCTCGAAATCCTCCCTGAGCACGCGCCGCAACGCTTCCTGCGAGCGGACCTCGTCGTCGACGACGAGAATAGTTCCCTGAATGCTCACGATGACACCGCCATGCCGACAGGCCGACCTGGCGCACGCCTGATACGGTGACCTGCGATGGTCAGCGGCGTGCGCGACTTCGGTACCTTATGGATGAAATTGTAGCGCGCGACATGATAGCTCGGATCGAAGCCGTAGAAATTCAGCTTCATCCGCCGCAGCTCCTCGTCGCGGTAGGATTGCAGAGGCTTTTCGGCCTCATCGGCGGCTCGCCGCTGCTGCTTGGCGGCAAGGCGCGCGGCAAAGCCGGCATCCGACGCCATGGCCGCGCCGCTCCGCACGAGGCTTGCGTCGGCGAGCGCCTCGCCCGACAGCACGCGGTCGACGATGGCGAGGCGCCGGGCTTCCGCCACGCCCATCGGGAGCCGGCATTGCGTGATCCGGGTTGCGTTCGCGGCCCCCGCACGGCGCGGCAGCAGATAGGTCCAGTATTCCGAGCCGTAGAGATTGCCCATGTCCTTGTAATGCGGATTGAGGATGACCTGGTCGCTCGCCCAGACCTCGTCGGCGGCAAGACTCAGGAACACGCCGCCCGCACCCGCATTGCCGCGAATGACCGAGACGACCAGGCGATCGGTGGTCTCGATGATCGCGCGGGCGAGATCGTCGATCGCATTGATGTTGCGCCAGGACTCGTCCGCGGCGCTTTCGGCCGCTTCGATCCCGGCAAGATGGATGCCGTTCGACCAATAGTCGGGGCCGCCGGTCAGCAGCAACACCCTGGTCGGGCGTTCCAGCGCCGCGCGATAGGCGCCGAGCAAGGCTTCGCAGTCGCCGGTCGCCATGGCGCCGTTGTAGAAGGAGAACGCGAGCTCGCCGACTTCGCCATGCTCGCGATACCGGATCGGGGCGTAGCCGCAGCCAGGCCGGTGCGGCAAATACGCCGCCTCCGCGGCGAAGACTTTCGCAGCCGGCAGCTTCAGGCTCTTCGGCGCGAGTCGCCTGACATGGCCGATCCAGACCGCGCCATCGACCGTGGCACGCGCCAGCGCGCCCTCGCATTGCGCGATGACGGTGCCGGGCACGCCGGAGATATCGTGCGCTTCGTGCGCATCGAACAGCCTGACCTCCTGGAAGAACAGGCTATCGACGAGGCCCGGCATGCCATCGGCGCTGTTGATCTTGCGCAGCACGGTCGCGGTGCTGTCGTGCTGCCAGTCGATCGTCCGGTCCGCCTGACGGCAAGGTCCGCGCACGCGAATGCGCGGGTCGCCCACCTGCATCGGCTGCGGGGCTGCCTGTCCGGCTTCGATCGCAGCGACCGCTTCGAGCACGGCCGCGACCGCGCAGGAGGTTAGCTCGTTGCGGTAGATGCTGGACTTGGCCGCGCGCCGCATCGGGAAGCTGCGGAACGCCCAGACCGGACCGGCATCGAACTCGCCATCCGCCTGCAGCACCGTGACGCCCCACTCGGCGACGCCTTCCAGAACCGCCCAGTCGAGCGCGGCCGGACCGCGGTCGCCGGGCGGCCCGGGATGGACGACCAGGCAGCGCACACTCCGCCAGACGTCGTCGGGGATCGCGCGCTTCAGGAACGGCGCGATCACCAGGTCCGGCCGATGCAGCGCCACGCTCTCGCGCGTGACGTCGGCGTGGATGTCCAGCTCGACCGAAACCTCGTGGCCGCGCTCGCGCAACTCGACATGGAGCCGCTGCGTCAGGCTGTTGAAGGAATGCGATAACAGCAGGATGCGCATCTCGAAGCCTCAACAGATTCTCGGCAGTTGCTCGCCCGACAGCCAATCGACGATTCGACCGCCGCCGAAGCTCGTCGCCATCTGCACGAAATGATGATCGTCGGCAACGGCCTCGCCAATGTCGGCGGCGTCGCGGCCGAGCGGATGCGCCCGCATCGCGGCCAGCACCGCTCCGGCGGCCTCCGGCGCGACGATCGCGACCAGCTTGCCCTCATTGGCGACGTGGAGCGGATCAAGTCCAAGCAGCTCGCAGGCCGCAGCCACGCCCGGCTTCACCGGGATCGCCTCCTCGAGGAGATGGAAGCCGAGGTTGGACTGCTGGGCGATCTCGTTCAGCGTCGCGGCAAGCCCGCCGCGCGTGGGATCGCGCATCAGGCGGATGCCACGACCGCCGGCCTGCACCATCCTGGCGACGAGATCGTGCAGCGACGCCGAGTCCGAGACGATCTCGGTCTCAAAAGCGAGATTCTGCCGCTTGGACATGATGGCGACGCCGTGGTCGCCGAGCGTGCCGGAGATCAGGACGCGATCGCCGACGCGGGCCTTCTCGGCCGACAGATCGAGCCCGTCAGGCACGACGCCGACGCCCGCGGTCGAAATGAACAGGCCGTCGGCCTTGCCGCGCTCGACCACCTTGGTGTCACCGGTGATGATGTGGACGTCGGCCTCGCGCGCCGCCGCCCCCATCGACTCCGCGATCAGCTTGAGGTCGGCGAAGCGAAAGCCCTCCTCGATGATGAAGCTCGCCGAGAGATAGAGCGGCTTCGCGCCGGCCATGGCGATGTCGTTGACGGTGCCGTGCACCGCGAGCGAGCCGATATTGCCGCCGGGAAAGAACAGCGGCGAGACCACATAGCCGTCGGTCGTCATCACCATGCGCCCGGCGCGGACGTCGAACGCCGACTGGTCGTTGCCGCGCGCCAGCCATTCATTGCCGAAGGCTTCGTGGAACAGGCCGGAGATCAACTGCGCCATGGCGCGGCCGCCCGAGCCGTGGGACAGGTCGACGCAGCCGTTCCTGATGTCGAGCTTGCGCTGATAGGCCTTCATGACGCCCGCCTCTGCTGATGATCGCGGAAGCGGCCGTAAGTCCAGTGCGCGGCGCAGGCGCCTTCGGAGGAGACCATGCAGGAGCCCATCGGCGTCTCCGGTGTGCAGACGGTGCCGAACAGCTTGCAATCCACCGGCTTCTTCACACCGCGCAGGATCGCGCCGCATTCGCAGGCCGGATTGTCGTCGACGCGCAGCTCGTTCATGTCGAAGCGGACCTCAGCGTCGTATTTCGCGTAAGCGCGCTTCAGCTTCAACCCGCTATAGGGCACCTGCCCGAGCCCGCGCCACTCGAACTGATCGCGCAGCTCGAAGATGTCGGACACCTCTTCCTTGGCGCGCAGATTGCCGTCGCGGGTCACGGCGCGGCTGTACTGGTTCTCGACCTCATGCCTGTGCTCGTTGACCTGCCGCACCAGCATCAGGATCGCCTGCATCATGTCGAGCGGCTCGAAGCCCGCGATCACCACAGGCTTGCCGAACTCCTCGGCAAAGAACTCGTAAGGCGCGGTACCGATGATGGTCGAGACGTGGGCGGGTCCGACAAAGCCGTCGATCTCGACGCGGCCGATGTTGCGGATGTCGGGGCTCTCCAGAATGTTCTGCATCGCCGGCGGCGTCAGCACGTGGTTGCAGAACACGCTGAAGTTTTCGAGTTGCTTCTTCCCGGCCAATCGGATCATGACCGCGGTCGGCGGCGTCGTCGTCTCGAAGCCGATGGCGAAGAACACCACCTCGCGCCCGGGATTGTCCTCGGCGATCCGGATCGCGTCGATCGTGGAATAGACCATGCGGATGTCGGCACCACGGGCCTTCGCCTTCAGGAGCGATGCGCCCTGCGAGCCCGGGACGCGCATCAGGTCGCCATAGACGCACAGGATGATGTCGGGCCGCATCGCGAGCCGGATCGCCATGTCGATGCGTCCGGCCGGCAGCACGCAGACCGGACAGCCGGGACCGTGAATCATCCGTACGTTCGCAGGCAGCATGTCCTCCAGACCGTAACGCGAGATCGCGTGGGTATGGCCGCCGCAGAATTCCATGAAGCGATAGGGCTTTCGCGGATCGGCTTCCGCGCGGATCGCTTTGGCGAGCCCGAGCGCGATCTCCTTGTCGCGAAACTCATCGGCATATTTCATGACGCGGCTCCCTGTCCCTCGGTGCTGAGCTCGCGCAACAATTCGAGCGTCCGCCTCGCCTCCTCCGGATCGATCTTGGTCAGGGCGTAACCGACATGGATGATCACGTAGTCGCCGACGGCGAGGTCCTCGATCAGGGCGACCGAAATTTCCTTGCTGACGCCGTCGATGGAGACGATCGCCATCTCGTCGGGCAGGAGTTTTGTGACCTCAGCGGGTATCGCGAGACACATCAGGCGGTTCCTTCCTGGCCTTGCTGTTCGAGGAGTTTGAGTGCGGCGATCCAGGCCTGCCCGAGGCTGAGACCGCCGTCATTGGGCGGCATTTGCCGCGGCAACAGCGGCGAGAGACCGGCCGCGATACAGCCGCGCTCGATCTCGGAACTGAGGATCGCGTTGAGAAAGCAGCCGCCGCTCAAGGCGACGGTCGTGATGCCGGTCTCGCGCGCCGCGCGGCCGATCCAGTCGACGCAGGCAGCCGCAAGCGTGCCATGGAACAGCCCGGCCCCGTCGACTGGATCGATGCCCTCCGCCGCAAGCCGCGCAAGCAACGGAAACAGGGACAGCACCCCGTCCTCGATCGTCCAGCCGTCTTTCATGGAGCGCGGCGTGCGAACATGCGCCTCCAGCTTCATCGCGGCTTCGCCCTCGTAGCTCTGCACCGGGCAGAGACCGAGCAATCCCGCCGCTGCGTCGAACAGCCGGCCGGCGCTGGTCGTCACCGGCACGCCCGGCTGTTCGAGCATGGCGCAGAGACGTGCGGCCTGCGGCTGCGCCGCGAAACGGGTTGCGATCGCATCGCTGCGGCGAAGGCCATGCAGCACGCTTGCGGCCATGCGCCACGGCTCGCGCGCGGCACGATCGCCACCCGGCAACATCATCGGCGCCAGATGTCCGAGCCGCCGGAACTGCGCGCTCTGGCACAGCAGGAGCTCGCCGCCCCAATTGCCGCCGTCGCTACCCTGGCCGAAGCCGTCGAGCACCAGCGCCAACGCAGGTCCCGTGAGGCCATGCTCCGCCAGGACGGAAGCGGCATGGGCATGATGGTGCTGGACCGCGATCAGCCGCCGTCCGCTCGCTTCGGCGAAGCGGGTCGATGCCATGTTCGGGTGCAAGTCATGGACGATAACCACCGGCTCGACGTCCAGCGTCGACAGCAGATGGCCGACGGTTTCCTCGAAGAAGCGGACGCCTTCCGCGGTGTCGAGATCGCCGATATGCTGGGAGACGAAGGCCTCGTTGCCGCGCGTGACCGTCACGGTCGACTTCAGCGCGCCGCCGACGGCCAGGATCGGCGGCACGGTCTGTGCGAGACGAACCGGCTCGGGAACGTAACCACGGGCGCGGCGGATGAACCGCGTCCGCCCGGCGACGACCGCCGCCACGGAATCGTCGGCGCGCGTGACGATGTCGCGGTCATGGGTGACGATGAGATCGGCGATGCCGGCAAGGCGCAGCTCCGCCTCGCGATTGTCGATCAGAAGCGGCTCGCCGCCGGGATTGGCGCTGGTGGCGACGGTCGCCCAACTTTCGCCGGCCCGCTTATGCACCGAATTCAGCGCCTCGAAGATCAGGTGATGAAGCGGGGTGACCGGCAGCATGATGCCGATCCGCGACAGCCCCGGCGCAATCGCAGGCGCGAGCCTATGGCGGGACGTCATCAGCACGATCGGCCGCGGCGACGTTTCGAGCAAGGCAAGCTCGGCAGCGTCGGCAGCGGCGATGCCGGCGACCGCGTCCACCGAGCCAACCATCACGGCAAACGGCTTCTGGTCGCGCTCCTTGCGCTGCCGCAGCCGCTGCACGGCCGCTTCGTCACGGGCATCGCAGATGAGCTGGTAGCCGCCGAGCCCCTTGATCGCGACGATTTTGCCTGCGGCAATCGCGGCGGCAATCTCCTCGATTCCGTGGCTGAGCCTTGGGCCGCATTGCGGGCAGGCAATCGCCTCGGCATGGAAACGGCGGCTCCTGGGGTCGGCATAGTCGTCCGCACAGGCCTTGCACATCGCGAAGCGCTTCATCGCGGTGGTGGGGCGATCGTAGGGCAGCCGCTCGGCGATGGTGTAGCGCGGACCGCAATGGGTGCAGTTGACGAAGGGGTAACGATGAAACCGGCTGGCGGGATCGAACAGCTCACGCAGGCATTCCGGACAGGTCGCGGCATCGGCGACGATGCGCGTCGATACCCTGCCCTGCTTGCTGGCGCGGATGCAAAACTCCTCGCTCGCCATGGCGCCGACCGGGTGCACCGAGATCTCGTCGATGCGGGCGAGCGGCGGCTTTTCGAGCGGCAGCGCCGCGACGAAGTCCGACGCGCGCTCTCCTTCCACCTCGATGATGACGCCGTGGGGATCGTTGGCGACGAAACCGCCGAGGCGATAGCGCGTGGCGAGGCCGTAGACATAGGGACGAAAGCCGACACCCTGCACCGCGCCACGCACATGCAGGCGCAGCCGCCGTCCGTCCAGTGCTGTAGCCTCGCCGCCCATCGTCATTCCGCCGCCGTCATCGCGGCCGGCCTCGTCGCCTCCATCCGCCTGCGAATCCAGGCATAGAACGCCGCAAAGCCTTCGCCGGTGCGCGCCGACACCGTCAGCACCTCGATCTTCGGGTTGACCCGCCGTGCATATTCGATCGTCTTCGCCAGATCGAAATCAAGGACGGGCGCGAGATCGATCTTGTTGATCAGCATCAGGGACGAGGCGGCGAACATGTCAGGATATTTCAGCGGCTTGTCCTCGCCCTCGGTGGTCGAGAACACCACGATCTTGCAGGCTTCGCCAAGATCGAACGCTGCCGGGCAAACGAGGTTGCCGACATTCTCGATGAAAAGCAGCCCGCCGTTCAGCCAGGGCAGCCGGTCATAGGCCTCGCCGACCATGGCGGCATCGAGATGGCAGCCCTTGCCGGTGTTGACCTGGATCGCCGGCACGCCGGTCGCGCGAATGCGCTCGGCATCGTTGGAGGTCTGCTGGTCGCCTTCGATCACGCCGATCGCAAAACTGTCCTTCAGCTCGGAGACGGCACGGACCAAGAGCGAGGTCTTGCCGGCGCCGGGGCTCGAGACAAGGTTGAAGGCAAGCACCTCGTCGGCGCGGAAGCGGGCGCGATTGTCGGCGGCGAGCCTGTCGTTCTTGCCGAGGATGTCGCGCTCGACCTGGATGATGCGGTCGCTGCTCATGCCGGCGATCTTCTGGCCGGCCGGATTGGCGCCGCAGTCGAGCAGCCCGGTGTCGCCGTGGGCGTGATCGCGGTGATGATGGTGGTCATGGTCATGACCGTGGTGGTGGTGATGATGCCCGTCGTGACCATGATCGTGGTCATGCCCGTGATCATGATGATGATCATGGGCATGTTCGATGGACGCCTTGCCGTCGCTGCAGCCGCAGACCGTACACATCAGTCGACCTCCAATTCCCTCACGCGCATCTCTTCGCCGCCCGTCACCTGCAATTGATAGCCGCCGCAGGACGGACACGGTTCGTATCGCTGCTTGATCTCGACGCTCTTGGAACAGGCCATGCACCACGCCGTGCCCGGCGTCTCGACGATCTCGAGTTTGGCGCCTTGCGCGATGGTCCGCGCGGCGACGGCCTCGAAGCAGAATTTCAGGGCCTCCGGCGCGACATGGCTGAGCGCACCGATCTCGAGACAGACAACGTTCACCTTTGCAAAGACGCGCTTGCGCGCTTCCTCCTCGACGATGCCGATGATGCCTTCGCACAGCGCCATCTCATGCATGGCCGGCCTCGCGAAAATCCACGCTGAAGCCGACGCAGGGATCGAAGGAGCCGACCAGCGCGCGAACCGCATCCTGGCCCGGTCGGCCCGCGGCGAGCGTCGCGCCCTTGAGGCTTTGGACCAGCGGACCGCGGGCGTGAAAGTTCCACTCGGTCGGCGCCAGGAATTCGAAGTTGACGATGCGATCCTCGTCGTCGAGTCCGACGGCGTGATGGAGCCGGCCGCGCGCGCATTCGACCGCGGCCGCGCCCTTGCCGGCGCCGAGCCGATAGCTCGCCACGATACCGTGTTCGAGATCCGCGTCGCCGTGATCGAGCCAGGTGCAGAGCTGCGCGACCTCGGCAATGCGCGCCCTCAGGCGCGCGGCGGGGCCCGCCGCCGTCGCTGAAATCTCTTCACGGTGCGCCCTGCGTGCCCAGACGCCGGTTTCCGGAATCTGGCCGCAGAGGTCCGGCGCATCGGAATAGGCCGCCCCGTCCGCCAGCAGACGCGCGACGATATCGAGATCGTTAGCCGCCGTCAGGAACGTTGGCTCGGCCACCGGCTGCGACACCAGCTTGCCATCGCATCCCTCGACGGAAGCTGCGAGCGCGCTGCCCGACGCAAGCGCATGGTCTTCGGAGATCCCCAGCGTGCCGACCGCGGTCCTGATCTGCGCGACCGCATCGCGACGCAGGGCCTGCGGCACGGCCTCGCTCGGACCGCCGAGGAGCGCACTCGCCTGCATCACTGCGCGCACCGCCGCAGCGCTTGTGCCGTCGAGCGCGCGCCGTCCGACGAAGAGGCCGCGCAGCAATTCGGTCAGCCGTTCGGCGACGACCACGGTGAGGCGATGCCGCACCGTCGCGGGCGCCGCCTCCTGCCCTTGCGCAGCTTCCACTGCCGACAGGAATGCGACCTGATGGGCAACCGAGCAGAGCGAGAACAGCCGCGGCAGCACCGGGAGCAGCGAGGCCGCCGGCTTTCCCGCAAACAGGCGCGTCAGCGGCGGCCGGCTGCGCGGCTGGATCGCGACGTCGGCGATCGTGGCGCCGGAGAGCCACACCGTAATGTCGATCTCGTTGCGGAACGAGAGGCTCATCCGCGCCGCTCCGTCAGGGTACCCCGCAGGAAGTTACGCCGATCGATCGGGGTTGTCGCGGGCTCGCGGCGGCGAACCGCCTCCTCGCTGTCGGCCGGCAGCATCAGCTCGGCAAGCGCGGCTTCAGCCGTCGCCCGCGCGGTGTCCATGTCGGCGAACTGGAACATCGGCGAGAACAGCGAGCAGCTCGCGATCCGGCCGATTTGCCCGACCTCGCTGATGGTGAACTCGATATCGCCCGCGGGAAAACGAATACGCGCAGTCGCGCCCGAGGTGGCCTGTGCCACCGCGCTCGCCGGCAGCACCACGTTCATGAACCAGGGCGTGACCATGATGCCGACGATCGTGCCGTTGAAGGCGCGGAAGCCGACCGCTTCGACGCCGAGCGCATCGTTGTAGATCGGCAGATCGCGCATGGCGCGCTCGCCGATCTCCCGATAGCTTCCGGCCAGGAGATCGCCCCATGCTACGGCGTCGGCGTCCGGATTTGGCGCGCTCCCGGTCATGATTCGATCGCCATGAACTTGGACTTCGGGGCGTCGCAATTCGGGCAGTGCCACTCCTCCGGCAACGCCGCGAACGGCGTGCCGGGCGCGATCTGCGCCACATCGTCACCGTCAGCCGGATCATAGACGGTCCAGCAGATGCCGCATTCCAGCCGCGTGACGTCGGTGACGTCCTGGCGCACGCCAAAATTCTCGAAGGCGCTCATTTGAAATAGGCCTCGATGATTTCCTTGAGCCGCTCGGCGGAATCCTCGAAATCCTCGTCCGCGGCCAGCGCAACGGTCGGCACGCCGCCGACTTCGAGCGTATCGAGAATGATGGTGTCCATGGCGTTGAAGAACTGCACGGACCAGACATTGCGGATGCCGGTGGACAGCACCCGGCAGGTGCCGTAACCGCGCGACACCAGTTGGATCGGTCCGTTCCGGATCGTGTCCTGCAAAAAGCTCATGTCGACCGGACTCATCGGCAACAGCGTGAAATTGATGATCTGCGAGCGGATGCCGGGCCGCCACGCGAGCGCCCGCTCGCGGATCTCGGCGAGCACCGGCAGCACGTTCATGGCACCCTCAGGCACCTGTCCGATCTCGAAATCGGCGGATGTCAGGTCGGCGGCCGCGCGCTTGACGATCTCCGGGACGGCGCCGATCTCGAGGTATTCGTGGTTGGCGTCGGTCTCGAGCCGCACGCGCCAGATCCCTGCCAGCACCGATTCCTGGATCTGCGTCAGCGATCCATCCGGCAGCGCGACGACGCCGGCGACCTCGCCTTCGCCGAGCACATCGGCAATGAGCTTGCTCTCGAGATCGTTGAGATTGGCGAGCCGGAACAATTGCGACGGCGCGTCGGCTTTCTGGCCCGCGATCGCATCTGCGATCCGCGAGAGCAGCGCGACCGCGTTTGGGCAGCTCCTGGCAAGCTCCGCGCTGTCGAGCGTTGCAAGCTTGGCGAGCGCACCGGCCGCCGTGAGGCTTCCTTTCGATGCATTGAGACTCTCTTCGCCGATCGGAAACACGCTGACCGGTTGCTCGGCGCCTTCGGGCGCATCCCAGAATCCGACTTTCATAACTCGACACCTTGTGTGCGGTGCTGGGGCACGATGGTGACGGCCACCGCGGCGCTTTGCCCGCGCGGCCGGTCGATCAGCTTGGTGATGCGGTCGACATAGACTGACCAGTCCTGGATCTTGGCGATCAGCCCCAGTGTCTCGCCCTTGGCGACGAAGATCAGCGTCGGCTGCACGCGGACGCCAAAACGCTGGCCGAGCGCGCTCTCGTCGCCGCGCGCGATGACCGCACCGCGCAGCCGGCCACCGAATGCGGCGATCAGCTCCGGCAGCACCACAGCGACGTCGGTCGCCTCCGGAAAGCGGTTGGGATCGCCCGCCGACAGCAGCACGGCGATCGCACCAGCCTCGTCTGTTGCGCCAAGAAAATGTTCAACCGTCGCGGCATCGACCTCATTCAGGCCGTGCCGCGTCAGATCATGCTTCCCCACCTGGAATTCCATTGGACCTCCCCTGACAAGCTTATGAATTGCTCGGGATAGGGGTTAGCAAGGCATGTGCCAGGATATGTTAGCGACTTTCTGGGTTTATCTCATTGACCTACATCAGATATTTTATTGCGCGCGGATGACGCAAGCTCTCGATGATAAGATACTTTCCATTATCAGTGAAAGCTATCTTTGCAGATAGAAAGACGCATTCCAGGTAGCTTGTGGCGCCCGCACGCCGATCCGGCCGCGGAGGCGGTGATTCCAGTTGATGCCTGGACGTGGGCCTATTCGGACCGCAGGTGCGCTGGCAGTTGCGGCTCGCGGTCGATCAAATCGGCGAAGAAGCGGTCGCAATCCTCACCGTCGAGCGCAGCACCAAGACCGTCGATCGCGGCGCCAATCAGGCGCGCCTCTTCCTCATCGAGAAGCCGGATCGCGGTGTCGATATAGACCAGCACGTGGGTGCCGACCGGCGGGTTGGAGAGCAGCAGCACGGAGACGCGGCGCTGTTCGCCGCGAAATGCGCACAGCGCCGAGACGCCATCCGTCTCGACAATCGTCATCGGCAGGCCGAGGCACATCGTGCTTTCTCCGGAGATCGCGCCTCTCAGGCCGGCCGCATCTCGTAATTGGCGTGATCGATGTCATTGGCGAGCAGCCGCTCGGACTCCGCCAATGGCGCGCTGCGGCGGCTGACCGTGACGCCCCACTCGGCCAAGACCTGGCAGGCGAGATCGATCGCGGGCGCGATCTGGTCGCGCACCGGCGGCGTCAGCGGCCCGCCCCAGTCTTCGAGATCGAGCGGCTGGCAGCCGATCAGCACGAGATGCTTCGGGCACCGGCCGAGCAGGTCGGCGGCGCTGATGACCTCCTGGAAGCCGGTCTGGTGCAGGCTCATCTTCTTGGCGCCGGTGAAACGCGGCACCTCGTCGTCGCGCACGAGCTTCAACCGGCCGGGCTCGAGCCCATAGTCGATGGCGTCGAACACGATGAGGCGATCGGCCTCCTCCAGATAGTTCACGAGGTAGAGCCCCTGCGTGCCGCCGTCGAGGATCGTGACGTTGTCAGGCACGGCGTAGCGGCGGTGGAACTCCTCCACCGCGCGCACGCCAAAGCCTTCGTCGGCCCACAGGATGTTGCCGATGCCGAGCACCAGGATGCGATTGTCTTGCGAGGATGTCGGCATCGTCAGTCTTCCCGTTTCAGTCGCGGAATTGCCGCTCGCCCGAGATCATCGAGGAGATGATGCTCTGGCGCGACATGATGTCTTCACGGACCGCGGCGTAGATGTGCACCATCACGAACACGACCAGCGCCCACATGCCGAGATGGTGCCAGGTGTGGACGTCCTGGCTGTTCGGCCAGATCGCAAACACCCAGCCGAACAGCTTGTGCTGCCAGCTGTCGATGCCCTGACCTTCCGAATAGAGCGCAAAGCCGGTGACGATCATGAAGGCCACGAACAGGGTGAAGCCCGTGAACATCGCGGTTTGCGCCAGCGGGTTGTGCCCGACATACATCTTCGGCTCGCGTTCCAGGAACGCGTACCAGCGGATCTCGTGCAGCACTTCCTTCCAGAACTGCTTGCGGTGAACCGGGATGTAGAAGATCTGCCGGGAGTGATGGTTGCCGACGAAGGCCCACAGGATACGCGTGAGGAAGAACACGGCGAGCACCTGTCCCGCAGCGAAATGGGCGAAGCGAATGTAGCCCATCACGAAGTTGTCGGACGCCTCGCCCGCGACCGTTGGCAGCGGCGTTCCGATCAGATAGCCGGTCACCATCAGCACGATGATCGAGAACGCGTTCACCCAGTGGCAGATCCGCACCGGCGCTTCGTAGACATAGACGGTGGGCCGCCCCACCGCACGTTCTCCGGAAGCGTCGGCGGCGATCGCCGCGAGGTCGGGCCTCGCGTCGGAGGCGGGAGCAACTGCATCCATCATGGCGCCCTCCTACCTGACCTTGACCTTGGCGAGCTCCTGGCCATCCGGGCTCATGACGTGCGTCGAACAGGCCAGGCACGGATCGAAGGAATGGATCGTGCGCAGAATCTCGAGCGGCTGCTCGGGATTGACCATCGGCGTGTTCATCAGCGACGCCTCGAAGGCGCCGATGTTGCCCTTGGGATCGCGCGGCGAGCCGTTCCAGGTGGTCGGCACGACGCACTGGTAGTTGTCGATCTTGGTGTCCTTGATCTTGATCCAGTGCGCGAGCGCGCCGCGCGGCGCCTCGGTGAAGCCGACGCCCTTGGCTTCCTTCGGCCAGCTCTCCGGCTTCCACTTGTCGACATTGGCGGTCGAGCTGTCCCCGGCCTTGATGTTGGCGACGAGCTTGTCCTGGAAGTAGCGCATCTGCCGTCCGGCCCAGACGGATTCGAGCGCGCGCGCGGCGGTGCGGCCGAGCGTCGAGAACAGCGCCGACGTCGGCAGGTTCAAATCCCTCAGGAACTTGTCGACGGGATCCTTGAACTCGGATTTGTTCTGCGCGTAGCCGACCACCCAGCGCGCCAGCGGGCCGACCTCCATGGCGTGGCCCTTCCAGCGAGGTGCCTTGATCCACGAATACTTGCCGCCCTCGTCGAGCTGCTCGATCGCGGTCTTGGTGCCCTTCGCATTGGGCCCCAGCACGTAGTTCGGCTCGGTGACGCCGTCCCAGGGATGCAGGCCCTTGGTCTCGTCAGGGTATTTGTACCAGGAGTGGACCACGAACTCCTGGATCTCGTCGGGGTTGGCGTGATCGACCGGAAACACTTCGGACAGATTGCCGTTGATGATGGCGCCCCGCGGCAGCTTCAGGCTCTTGGCGGAATAGTCGTTGGCATGTTCGGGCACGTCGCCATAGGCGAGCACGCTCTGGCCCGAGAGGCCGCCGCCATAGAGCCAGTCCTTGTAGAACGACCCGATCGCCGCCACGTCGGGCAGATAGACCATTTCGTTGAACTCGATCAGCCGGTCGATGATCGAGGAGATCAGGTTCAACCGCTCCATGTTGATGGCGCCGACGGCACCCGTGCCGTCGACGTTGATCGGACAGGGCACGCCGCCGACCAGCCAGTTCGGATGCGGGTTCTTGCCGCCGAAGATGGTGTGGATCTTGACGATCTCCTTCTGGAAGTCGAGCGCCTCCAGATAATGCGCCACGGCCATCAGATTGGCCTCGGGCGGCAGCTTGTAGGCCTTGCTGCCCCAATAACCGTTCTTGAACGGACCGAGCTGCCCGGATTCGACGAACTTCTTCAGCCTTGTCTGCAGATCCTTGAAATAGCCGGGCGACGACAGCGGCCAGTTCGAGATCGACTGCGCCAGCGTCGAGGTCGCCCGCGGATCGGCCGAGAGCGCGGAGACGACGTCGACCCAGTCCAGCGCGTGAAGGTGATAGAAATGCACGACGTGGTCGTGCACCTGCAATGCAAGCTGCATCAGATTGCGGATCGAATTGGCGTTCTCCGGAATGGTGATCCCGAGCGCGTTCTCGACCGCGCGCACCGACGTCAGTGCGTGGGTGCCGGTGCAGACGCCGCAGATCCGCTCGGTGAACGCCCAGGCGTCGCGGGGATCGCGGTTCTTCAGGATCACTTCGATCCCACGCCACATCGTGCCGGTCGAGACCGCATTGCGGATCACGTTGTCGGCGTCGACATTGACCTCGACCCGCATGTGACCTTCGATACGGGTCACCGGATCGACGACGATGCGCTTGCCGGAATTGTCGAGATTGAAGCCGTTGGGAGTCTGGATACCCATTGTGTTCCTACCCTAGTGTTTCTCTTCGCTCAGCTGTTGTGGTCGGCGTCTTCGCGCTTGGTCGCGAGCCGCTTCACTGCGGTCACGGCCGCATGCGCGGCCACCGCGGCGCCGACGGCGCCCGCCGCCACCATGCCGATCTGATCGGCGTTCTTCTCGATGCCGAACTGCTTGATGTTGGTGAGACGGTCGTAGAACGAGCCCTTGTCCCAGAAGCCGTCCTCGGAGCAGCCGATGCAGCCGTGGCCCGACTGGATTGGGAAGGACACGCCGCCGTTCCAGCGCACGGTCGAACAGGCGTTGTAAGTGGTCGGGCCCTTGCAGCCCATCTTGTAGAGGCAGTAGCCCTTGCGGGCGGCCTCGTCGTCCCACTCCTCGACGAACTGGCCGGCGTCGAAATGCGGACGGCGGTAGCATTTGTCGTGAATGCGCTGCGAGTAGAACATCTTCGGCCGGCCCTGGCGGTCGAGCTCGGGCAATTTGCCGAAGGTGGTGATGAAGGTGACGACGCCGGTCATCACTTCGGCGATCGGGGGGCATCCCGGCACCTTGATGATGGGCTTGTTGGTGATGACCTTGTCGATCGGCGTCGCCTGGGTCGGATTGGGCTTTGCCGCCTGCACGCAGCCCCAGGACGCGCAGGCGCCCCAGGCGATGATCGCCATCGCGTCCTCGGCCATCATCTTGAGCTTCTCGACGAACGGCTTGCCGCCGTCGATGCAGAACATGCCGCCTTCGTTCAGCGGCGGATTGCCTTCCACCGCGAGGATGTACTGGCCTTTGTGCTTGGCGCGGGTCTCCTCGAGGATGGCCTCCGCCTGGTGACCCGCGGCCGCCATGATGGTGTCGTCATAGTCGAGCGAGATCATCGACAGCACGGCATCCTTGACCAGCGGGTGCGCGGACCGGATGAAGCTCTCGGAGCAGCAGGTGCATTCGAGGCCGTGCATCCAGATCACGGGCACGCGCGGCTTGGTCTCGAGCGCGTTCGCGATGCGGCTCGCCGCCAGCGGCCCGAGCCCGAGGCTCGTCGCCGTCAGGCTGCAAAATTTGTGAAAGCTCCGACGCGTGATGCCTTGCCGCCTGATCACGCTGTAAAACGTTTCCGTCGCCGCGCCCATGTATCCTCCCGCCTTCGCTTTGACTTTTCGATGACGCCAAGGACAGCAAGAAGCAGGCCAACAGCCTGGAGCGATTCAAAAGTGGAGAGATTCCAGAACGTTGGGTGTTTGAATTGCTCGCAGGAGCGGTACACGAGGATGCTGGAGATACGAGAAGCGGAAACAATTCGATTTGCAGCCGGCAACGAAGTTTCCGGTCAGTGCGCGGTGCACACCATGCAGGGATCGAACGAGCGCACGATGTGCTGGATCGCGACCGCACGTGGGCCGGCGTCGCCGACATCGGTGCCGACCAGCGCCTGCTCCAGCGGGCCGCCGACGTCGAAGGAATCGCGCGGCGAGAAATTCCAGGTGGTCGGCGCGATGATCTGGTAGCGCTCGATCCTACCCTGGCTTACCGCCATCCAGTGCCCGAGACTGCCGCGGGCGGCCTCGACGAGCCCGACATAGCTTCCGTCGGGGATCTCGCGCGCATTGTTGCAGAATTGCTCCGACAATCGCAGCGCGCGCGTCCACTGCTCCATGGCCAGCGCGATGCGCGCGGTCTCGATCAGCCGCGCGATCACGCGGCTGCGCACGTTGGTGCCGTGCCGCGCGACCAGATCCGTGATCAGCGCCTGACCGGCCACCGTCTGGCGCGCGATCGCGCCGACCTCGATCGGCTGGCCCGACAGCCGCGGCGCCTTGCACCAGCTATAGGCCGCCGGCTTGTCGGGATCCGGAACCGTGCTGCTATGGGCGGGATCCGCGGAGGAATCCCGCATCCAGGCGTGCGAGACGTCCTCGGTGATCTGCGTCAGCGGCAGCGGTTCGATCGTGGCGCGCGGACCGAACAGGCCGCGTGGAAACAACTCGCCGTCGACGCCATGATAGGCGCCGTAGCTCATCATCAAGCCAGTGCCCCTGCCGAGCCCGGTCAACGCAAGACTGTCCGCAAGCCGCAGGAAATGGGCGAAATCGCCGCCGCGGCCGTCGCGCCAGCTATCCAGCTCGTCCGCGGAGGCAATCGCCAGCACATTCTCGAGCGAGTCCGCGAAGACGACACGCTCGAGAAAGCTTCGAAAGGCCGTCGTGATCGACAGCAGCCGGACGCGCTCGCCAAGGTCGATGGCGCGCGTCGTGCCGCCTGGCTGGAACGCGAGGCTATGCGGCCATTTCCCGGCGATGATGCCCATGGTCTCGAGCAGCCGCGCCCGCGCCGGCAGGGCATCGCGTGCTGCACTGCCGCGGGTCGCGGCAAAGCGCTCGCGCGTCTCCGCATGCCAGGAGTGCGCCGCATAGGCCTCGCGGGCAAAGTCGGGCATGAAAAAGATATAGAAGTGGGTCAGATGGTCGGCTGCGTTCTCCGCCGCATGCGCAATGTTCGTGGCAAGCAAGCCATTGGGCGCAGCCTCTATGGCCATGCCGTCGCGCAGGGCGGCAGCGGCCGCAACCGATTGCGAGACCGAGCAGATGCCGCAGATCCGCGGCGCCAGCGCCAGCGCATCGAGCGGTGGCCGTCCCTCCAGGATCTGCTCAAAACCACGGTAGAGCGGCGCCGTCACCTCGGCGCGCATGACGCGGCCGCCCTCGACGTCGAGGCGGACTTCGAGATCGCCCTCGACACGGTTGAACGGGCCGATCGTGATCCGCGTCATGGCTTGCCCTTGGCCGTCGAACGGCCCGGCGGCACGACGACGTGGTCGGCGGTCGCATTCAGCCGCACGCGCCGCGGCGTCGCCGACTTCGACAATGCCGCGAGCGCGACGAACCAGGCCTTTGGCATGTCAGTCGGCAAACCAACCGGAATGCCGGCGAGCTTGGCGGTCTCCAGGAAGTTCTGCGCCCCTTCGAATCCCGGCGAGGTGCAGGCGATACAGGCATAGCCGCCCTTGGTGCAGGAGCCGCCGCCGTTCCAGGAGCGCTGGTTGCAGTCGCCGACCGCCTGCGTCGCCTTGCAGCCGAGATGCTCCATCAGGCAGCCGCGCTCCGACATCGTCTCGGCGCTCGCCTTGAACTCGTAGAACTCGTTGCGCGAACAGCCGTGATGGGCAAGATGATTGGCGATGAATTTCGGCCGTCCGTAACCGTCGAGATCGGTCGCGGCAAGATCCTTGCTGGTCAGTGCCAGGATGGTTTCCATCATCCAGCCAGGATGCGGCGCGCAACCCGCGACATTGATGACGGGCAGACCGAGTCGCGAACGGAAGCCCGCGCCCAGCGCGCCGCCGCTGTCGGAACCTTCGAACTGCAACCCCACGGCATCGGTCGGGTTCGATCCCGCGGCCGGCACGCCGCCATAGGCAGCGCAGCTTCCGACCGCGATCACGTAGTCGGCGAGCGGCGCGAGATCGAGCATCCAGCGATAGACCGAGCGGTTGGTGCCCGCGAGCATGTTGAAGCGGCCGCTGTCGTTCGGGCCGCGGGCGACGGAGCCTTCCAGCAAGAGCAGATCCAGCTGCACCTTGCCGTCCAGAACGGACTGGAGCACCTCGACCGCTTCCTCGCCCGTCTCTTCGCTCACTGACGGATGCCACAGCAGGTTGATGCCGAACTGCCTCAATTCGTCGAACCAGCCGGAGGCGCCGCTTTCGAGGATCGACATGGTGCAGCCGCCGCAACTGGCTCCCTGCAGCCAAAGCACGTTGGTCGTCCCATCCGATCGGCTCATGGCTCCTCCTTAGCCCGCAAGCATCCGTCGCTCGTAGCACAAGAGCAAGGCTCTGGCTTGAGGGAACTCAATCATGCCCACCCGACGTCGCGCCGTCATGCTTCAAGTGCCGCTGGCGAATCCGGTGCGTGACAATCCAGGTGACGCCGATAGCGACCGGCACGAACAGCGCGGTCGCCAGCGACGGCTCGACATGTACGCCGCCGTCATGCGCGCCCTTGGCAAGATACCCGAACAGGCTGACGACGTAATAGCCGATCGCTGCCACCGACAGGCCCTCGACCGTACTTTGCAGGCGCAATTGCAGCTTGGTGCGCTCGTTCATCGAACGCAAGAGGTCACGATTTTGCTCCTCCAATTCGACGTCGACGCGGGTGCGCAGGAGGTCGGCGGCGCGCGCAAGCTTGATCGACAAATTGGCCTGACGCTCCTCCAGGGCGGCGCAGGTCCGCATCGCCGGCGCCATCCGGCGGGCGAGAAACGACGACCAGGTCGGATAGCCTGCGATCTCGCCGCCTTCGATCACCCCAAGTCGAGCCTGCACGATGTCGTAATAGGCCCGGCTGGCCCCGAACCTGAACAGGCTGCCGGCGGCGCCGCGCTCGAGCGAGGCGGCGAGCGCAGTCAGCTCGGTCAGAAGGTGATTGTTGAGCTTGAGGCCCTCCGCACCCTGCATCTCCTCGAGCACCTCGACCAGTCGGCGCCCGATGTGATCGACCGATGGTGCGAGTTCGAGCGCAGCCGGCAAGCCGAGCAGCGCCAGCGTGCGATAGGTCTCGATCTCCAGCACGCGCTGCACCAGAGCGCCCAAGCGGCCCGGCGACAGGCCGTCGTTGCAGATGAGGATGCGAACAAAACCATGGTCGTCCGCGCGAAAGTCGGAGGCGACCACGGCAGATCCGCTGCGGACCGCCGCCATCGCGAGGCTGCCTCGTTCGAAAACCTCCTGGGCACGCTCCAGCGCCGCCGAGGTTTGCTCGACCCCGAGCTTGACCGCGACCAGCAATTGGCCGGACTGCGACAGGGAGCGTATCAATGCGGCGGGCCCATCGCCGATCTCGCCGAAACTCCGAGCGGACGTATCCGCGTTGCCGAGGATCCAGGTAAAGGTGGTGAACTCCGAGTGCTGCTCCCAGCGCAGCTGGATCGCGCCGATAGCGACCTGATGATGTTTCGTTCCTTCATCCGGCGGCTCCTGCCCGTGCGACGTGCAGAACGCGACAAACTTCTGCCGATTGGCGGCGGCAACCTCGCCCTGGCTGAGAAAGGCAAAGCGCAGCACGGTGAGCGGCGCCGTCAGCCGGGTGAATGGGCGGGCATGCACCTCGCCCAGCACCGCACCACGCTGCGGGTGCAGCTCAAAACCGGCGAGATCGAGGTCACGGTTCATCGGTGGTCCCTTGGGTAGGCGCTCTCAGGCCGCGGTGTACCGCGAACCTCGCCATTCACTACCACAACACACCCATGCTCTTGCAATCACCTGTTGGCAGGATAGGCCGACCTCAGGCTGCGGCAACATTGGCCATGAAACCGTCGAGCTCGACGCGCAGGCGCTGGCTGGCCTCGGTCAGGCCGCGGGCCGATTGCAGCACGGCGGAGGCGGCCGCGCCGGTCTCGGTTGCCTCGCGATTGACCTGTTCGAGATTGGTCGAGACCTGACCGGTACCGGAGGCCGCATGCTGGGCGCTGCGCGCGATCTCCTGCGTCGTCGCCGTCTGCTGATCGACGGCGGTCGCGATCGAGCCTGATATCGACGAGATCTCCCCGATCGTGCCGGCGATCGTCTTGATCGCCGCGATCGATTCACCCGTCGCCTGCTGCATGCCCTGGATGTGCGCGCCGATCTCCTCCGTGGCGCGCGCCGTCTGACTGGCGAGCGATTTCACCTCAGAGGCCACCACCGCAAAACCGCGGCCGGCATCGCCTGCTCGCGCCGCTTCGATCGTGGCGTTGAGCGCCAGCAGATTGGTCTGCTCCGCGACCGCCGTGATCAGTTTTACGACGTCGCCGATCCGGTGCGAGGCCTCGGACAATGCGGCAATGCGCACGTCCGTGTCCCGCGCCTGTTGCACCGCACTTTCCGAGATGTCGTTGGAGTTGCGCACCTGTGAGCGAATCTCGTTGATCGAAAGCGACAGTTCCTCGGCGGCGGCGGCGACCGAACGGATGCTGCCGACCGCTTCCCGGGAAGCGCCAGCCACCGCTGTCGTCAAGTCGCCGGTCGCTTCCGCATTGCGCGACAGCGTCGAGGCGGCGGCTTCCAGTTGCCGGGCCGAGCTCGATATGTCGTTGACGATGTCGCCGACCGCGGTCTCGAACGTGCCGGCAAATCGCGTCAGCTCCGAACGGCGAAGCTCCGCTGCCGACCTGTTGCGCTCCTCGATCTCGGCCGCCTCCCGCTCGGTGCGCTCGATCGCCTGGCGCTTGAACATCTCGACGGCGCCGGCCATTTTGCCCACCTCGTCGCGGCGGCCGAGGCCCGGCAGCACGATCTCGTGCCTGCCGCGGGCGAGTTCCGTCATGGCAGCGCACATGGCGATCACGGGACGCGCAATGCCGCGTCCGACAGCGAAGGACAGCACGAGGCCGATGGCGATCGATGCCAGCGCCAGCGCCACTACGACCGACTGGCCGCTGGCGATCTGCTCCGACGTCTTCTTTTCAGCCTCGGCCTGCTCGGCCAGTGCCACGCGCTTGAGCGAGCTCGCCGCCCCCGACAGGCTATGGCGCAGCTTCCACATGCTTTCCACGAGGCGGTCGATTTCCTGCGCGGACGCCACGACGCGTGCGACGCTTTCGCCATAGAAGGCGAGACGATCGGCAAGCGCCTTCTCGCCGATGGCGTCCATCGAGCGCAACGCGCCGCGATCGACCAGGCGCTTGATCGTCTCGAGGCGTTGCGCGGCGGCCTGCGCCAGCGCGTCATCATGGCGCTTCAGCTCGGCGGTTGCGAGCAGATCAACGACCTCAAAGCGGTTGAGCGCGCCTCCGATTTCATCAGCATCGCCGGGCGATACCTTCGCATCCGCAAGGATGGATTTGATCGCACGCGACTGATCTTCCATCACGGTACCCGACCGGCTGATCTCCGACCGCAAGGCCAGCACCTTGTTGAAGGCGTCGGTATAGGCGCGATAGGCCTCGAACAGCTCCTTGATGGACTGCTGCCAGCTCAAGGTGGAGGTCTCGGTCTTGGCCGCGGTAATGGCTCCTTCCAGCCTTCGCCTCGCCTCCTCGGCCGCAGATTCCGCCTCCCTGGTGCCAGCCATGGCGAAATAACGCGCGTTGCTCTGATAGGCGGACAGGGAACTGTCGATCTCGCGCGCGTAGTCGGACTCTGACATGCTAACCCGGTAGACACCGAAGCCGTCGAGGATCTTCTCATAGCCGAACCAGGCGCCGGCCATGGTGACGGCCGACAGCAGCAGCACGACCGCAAAGCCGATCATGATCTTTGCCCGGATCGACACGTTGGCGAAGACCGGCTCGCTCTTGGGAAGACTCATGGCGGCGGCATTCATCCGCCCATGGCCATGAAACAGGCCCGACATCGACTGCCCATCCCGGGCAAAAACGCGTGCAACGAAGCTCAGATTCATTTTGCAATACCCGTTCTCGGAAAGCTCGCAATGATGCGACGATGCGGCCACTCCCCTAATCATCGGTAAATCGAAAACTGTTGCTCCGCAGCGAACGAAGCCTCCAACGCGACGACGCTCAGCGTTGCGCCGCGTGCAAATTGAACGACTGCGCCGCTTGCGATGAAGAAACCGCAAGCAGTTTCAAGAAAGGCCTGAAAGGCGAATTTCCAGCATGAGATAAAATATGTTTCCATTTCGACGCATCATGCGGCGCATCAAGCGCTGTACGAATTTTTTTCGCAGCGGGGATTTTGCAAGAGAGTGCGCGCGATATTGTCGGAAAGGGTGAGCTGATTCGTTTGTTCCTGCGTCGGATCGCTTTTGGGCAGGAGCAATCGATGACTGAGATTTCCGAGATTCCCGGCACGCTCGATGCGATCGGCGCCGCGGGAACGAGCCGCCAATCGATCTATGTGTACGAAGCGCCGGTGCGGATCTGGCATTGGCTCAATGCCGCGCTCATCACCATGCTCGTGATCACCGGCTATCTGATCGCCTCGCCGCTGCCGTCGATGCCGGGAGAGGCTTCGAACTGGTACACAATGGGCTATATCCGCTTCATCCATTTCGCGTCGGGACAGGCGCTTGCCGTTGCCTTCCTCTATCGCATCTACTGGGCGATCGTCGGCAACCCTTATGCACGGCAACTCTTCGCGCTGCCGTTCTACAACCGGATCTGGCGCTGGGGTTTTCTATACGAGCTGCGCTGGTATCTCTTCCTGGTGCGCTACCCCAAGAAATATGTCGGCCATAACCCACTCGCCAATACCGCGATGTTCCTGTTCATCCTCGCGATGGTCGGGATGATCATGACCGGATTTGCCCTTTATGCCGAGGGCGCCGGCATCGACAGCCTGTGGTATCGTTTCTTCGGCTGGGTGTTCAAGATCTTTCCGAACAGCCAGGACGTCCACACCATCCATCATCTCGGCATGTGGTTCATCGTGGTGTTCGTCATCCTGCACATCTACGCCGCGCTGCGCGAAGAAATCATGTCGCGCCAGAGCATGCTGTCCGCCATCATCACCGGCGAGCGCACCTTTCGCGACTCCCGACCTGACTAGCTAGAACGTCCCCGCGACCGTCAAGCGGAACGACAGCGGCTCGACCGGATGCAGCACGTAATCCATCACTCCGTTCCGGCAGACCGCGGCGGGCGCAACGCCGCCGGTGCAGAGAGTGTACAGCGCGTCGGTCTTGAGCAACGAACCATAGGCATAGGTAATCTGGTTCGCTCTCGCGTCGAACAGATTGAGCACGTCGAGCTGGATGCGCCAGCCATTGTGAGCGCGGTAGCCGAGGCGGCCGTTGAAGATGCCGGTCGCGGACGAGCGGAACGCATTGTCTTCCGTCAGCGGGCTGGAGGCGAGATAGCGCCAGCGCAATGATCCGAACCAGCCGGTCTTTTCGCCGAGCGTGATGCCGGCGGACGCCACCATCGGCGGCGCGTTCGGAATGTAATTGCCGGGCGCGTTGCCGATCTGCGCCTCCGGATAGCCGGCGAGCGCGGCGTTGACCTCCGCCTGGTCGCTGTCATAGCCGCGAAAGCGCGCACGGGTCATCGCCAGATCGGCGTCGATATCGATCCAGGATCGCGGCCGGTAATGGTTAGTCCACTCGAAGCCATAGCGGCGGCTGGCGCGGGTCGCCTCGGTGTCGCCGGCATCGCCGGAGAACAGGATCTCGGAATCCTGGTCGAGAATGAAGACGCTGAACGAGGAATCGAGGCCGGGAATGATCCGGCTGCGAACGCCGACCTCAGCGCCCCTGGTGCGCACCAGCAGCGGCGACGGCGAGAGTTTTGTGGCGGGATCGCTGGGGTCTTCCGTCGTGGTAGCGCCCCGGGCGTCGTTCGAGTGCATGCCGTAGCCGGCGCCGAGGAAGAATTCGGTCTGGTTGAAGGGACCGAGCACCATCCGGAATTTCGGGCTGCCGAGCGAGGCATCAGCGTGGCCGGAGTTGTTGGAATTGAACAGCGAGGTGACATTGGCGGCATAATAGTCACCGCGCCAGCCCATTGTGGTTCGGAGCCAGTCGGTCCAACGCACGGTGTTTTCGGCGTAGACACCGACACTGCCCTCGCCGACCTGGTCGCTGCGGACGCTGGAGAGGTAGCTGCGCTGGACCGTGTTGGTGAGCGCCAGATCAATCGCGTCATAGCGCGATTGCAGGCCGAGCGTGGTCTGCATCGGCAGGCCCGCAAACGAGCCGTTCAGCGTGCGCGAGATATTGGCGCCGGCCATCAGGCGGTCGTCGTGCTGGTGGAACTGGTCGCCGAGCACGGGATCGCTGAGGAAATAGGTGAAGTTGTTGAAGAGATCGAGCTGGCTCTTCACGACATAGGCATTGGCCTTCCAGGAGCCGAGATCGTCGCTCTGCGCGAGGCGGCCCGAGAGCGCGAAGCGGTTGGTGTTTCCGCCGTCGGTCGGGTCTTCCGAACCGAACCGGTCGAGAAAGCTGCTCGTTATCGCGCGCTGCGGCACCTGGTCGGTGGAATTCCATTTGTTCGCATAGGCCATGCCGGTGACGGTCAGGCCATCCGTCGCGGTGCCCTGGCTAAAACGCACGAGACCGTTGAGCTTGCGCACATTATCCGGATTGTCCCAGGGACCGTTGTAGGTGCCGATCTCGCCGGCGACGAGCAGCGCGCCCTCACCGAGCTTCGCGGAGTCCATGCCGAGCAGACGCCGATAGCCAAAGCTGCCGGCAGTCACCTGTGCGAGGCCCTTCTCGGTGCGGTCGATCAAGCCGATGCGCACGCTGCCGACGGAGGCGAAATCGCTCTCGTCGGCGAAGTACGGTCCCTTGCGCACATCCATCGCGCTGATGGTCTCCGGGATCAGCCAGTTGAGATCGGCATAGCCCTGGCCGTGCGCGTGGGTGCGCATGTTGACGGGGACGTCGTCGACATAGATTGCGAGATCGGTGCCGTGGTCGAGATTATAGCCGCGCAGAAAATACTGGTTGGCTTTGCCCTCGCCGGAATGCTGGGTCAAGATCAGCCCCGGCACGGCTTCGAGCACCTCGCCCGGCCGTGTGAAGGGGCGCGCGTTGAGCTCTTCACCGGAGACGGTGAGCGCGCTGGCCATGCCCGGCGGCCTCTCTGGGCCGGAGGCGACGCTGCGGGTGCCCGACGCTGGCGCTGCTGCCGGATACACAAAGATCCGATGACCGGCCCGTGTCGATGTGCCGGCGTGCCGCGACGCGGGCGGCCTCTTGTGACGCGGGGTCTGGCCGGCAACAATCTGGACCGGCGGCAGTTCACGCAGGGCGCCATCGCTCTGTGCGAAGGCGTTGCCGTCAACCGCGAGGAGCCAGAGGGCTGAGAGTACCGTCAGCGGACCGCAGCGTCGGCAAGACTCAGACCGCCTCGGTCGCATCAGCGCATTCCAGGACTTCCGTGTCGGCAGGGCCCGAGCTGCCCGCAATTAGGCGGCGGTAGAGCACGATCGAGAGCAGCCAGGCGATCGCGAACAACGCGATCACGGCGAGGCCGACATTGGCGAGCGACTCGTTGAGGGCGTCGACCAGCGTCCACACACCGCCGGAGAGATCGAGCCGGTTGCCGATCAAGCCCAGTGCCTCAATGCCGCCGATGAACAGCGCGACCGCGACGGAAGCGCCCGTAATGGTGAGGTTGTACCAGAGCTTTCGCATGGGATCGACGAAGGCCCAGCGATAAGCGCTGACCATCAGCGTCGAGTCCGCGGTGTCGACCAGTGCCATGCCGGCGGCGAACAGCGCGGGAAGGACCATGACGTCGGCGAGCGAAGCGCCGCGCGCGGCCTCAGAGGCGGAGATGCTGAGCAGGCCGATCTCAGTTGCAGTGTCGAAACCGAGCCCGAACAGGAAGCCGAGCGGATACATGTGCCAGGGTTTTGTCACCAGGCGGAACATGGGGCCGAGCAAGCGCACCAGGATACCGCGATGAGCCAGCAATGCATCGAGCCCGGCGGCGTCACGAATGCCCTGCTCGCGCGCCTTGCGAAAGGTCCGCCACAGGCTGGCGAAGATGGCGAGGTTGATGGCCGCAATCACCAGCAGGAACAGCGCCGACACCGATGCGCCGATGAAGCTGCCGATCTCCTTGAGCAGGCCGTCACCGCCAAGGCTCACCACGCCGAGCGCGAGGAGCATGGTCGCGACCACGACCACGCTGGAATGGCCGAGCGCGAAATAGAGGCCGGCCGATCGCGGCGTACCGCCCGCCTGCATCAGGCTGCGCACGACGTTGTCGATGGCCGCGATGTGATCGGCATCCACAGCGTGGCGCAGGCCGAACACCCAGGCGAGCAGCGCGGTCGCCATCACCACAGGCCGGTCGGCGAACAGCGCGAAAGCCCAGGCCCATGCGACGATGTTGGCGGTGATAAGCCCACCGAAGAGAACAGCGGGACCGGCACAGGAAGCAGTCCGAGACCGTTCGCTCCGTCGATGCGCATTGGCCAAGATCAGCACTCCCCTCGTATGATCTTTTTCTAAACCCGTCATACTGAAGGGCAACATTCGGGCCAGACAGCGGTCCTCCGCGGACGCGCTTCGCAATTGGACGCAAGCTAATGTCTTCAAAGAAGAAACGGTCTCAGCCGTATTCTTGAGGTTTTAAGACTGCAATGCGCGATCCGGAAACCAAGTAGCCAATAGCGCAAACATAGTTTGACACTCATAGCGAACGATTGGCAGCACCCGCCAAGGCGGTCCTTGCCCATGCAGCATCGCGCAACGAGAGTGCGTCAGAGGAAGGAGATCGAGGCCTTCCAGCCTGAAGAACCATTGAACGAGGAGAGTATGCTCACGCTCGCAGGCGGTTTGTGTCACCAGGCGTTGAATTTACCTGACAGTGCGCATGAAGAGAGGACACCTTGTCATCGGTAGTCGCGATCCGCACCAGCACATCCTTCGGTTTCGCAAGATAGGGCGATGAAGTCACCAGGATATCGGCCCCAGCCTCTGCGTAGGCCGCGGCATTAGCCGCATTGACTCCGCCGGCGGCGGCGATGATGGGACGTTCGCGCGTATACGCCATCACGGCTACGCGCTTGACTAACCCAGCGACCTCGGCCGGCGAAAACTTCTCGGCCTGGATCACGTCGAAGCCGGCGACCGCTGCGGCAAGTGCGGCATCAGCGGTATTCACCTCGATCACGAGCTTCTTCTCTGGCGCCGCCCGGCGCAACCGCTCAACCGTCTGAAACAGCGGCTGTTGGCCAAGAAAGGCCCGGTGCTCGGGAAAGACCAGCACCGTCTCCGAGAGGCCGAGCCGGTGCATCACGGCCCCGCCGGCCTTCACGGCCGCCACAGCAAAGCGCTTGGTACCCGGCACGTTCTTGCGCGTGCAGGCAACCGGAATATTTGGTGCGACCGCCCTTGCCGCGTCGACGATGGCGCGGGTCTCGCTGGCCACGCCTGACCAGATCTCGATCAAGGTCTGCGCCACCTTCCAGCTCTTGAGCAGCGCCGCGGCCGGACCGCACGCTTCAAGGATCGGCGCGCCCTGCTGCAGCGCCGAGCCGGATGCGGCACAAAGGTCGACGCTGCAGCCAGACAGCTCGATGATTTTGGCGGCATCCTCGGCGAGCGCGAGCACCATCGGCGCGCGCGCGGAAAGACGCATGACGCCGTCAACTGCGCCGATCCCCAGTGCCTCGGTGGTAAGATCACCGTATGGAACGTCGTCTTCCAGTAAACGTTCGAGCTCGGCGCACGATGCAACGGTAGCCATATTGTGCTTCCCTTCGATCGTGTCAGCTTGCCGACCACATTGTCGGAAATCCGACACAGATAGTCAGTCCCGCCGCGGCACTGGGCGGAAACCCCGCTCTTTCAACGCCCGTTCCTGCAAGGCGCACACCAAGCTTCGTCCCCGCATCCGGCACGCCGATTGCTGAGCCTGCAATGGCCGGCGCCTCGCAGCAATCGGGCTTTGCGGAAGCGGTTGCCGTCCGTTGGAGTTCATCATGGGACTGTTTCGCTCGATCGCCTTCGTTGCGGGCCTGCTGCTCGCATCCGCGCCGGCGCAAGCCGCGCAGACTAACGTCGCCGTGGCTGCCAACTTCACCGATGCCGCGAAGGAGATCGCAGCCATCTTCAAGAAAAAGACGGGACACGAGGCGGTGCTGAGCTTCGGTGCGAGCGGACAGTTCTACACGCAGATCACACAGGGCGCGCCATTCCAGGTATTCCTGTCCGCCGACGATTCACGCCCGAAGAAGCTTATCGAGGACGGCCTTGCGGTCCCGGACAGTCGCTTCACCTACGCGATTGGCAAGCTCGTGCTGTGGAGCAAGTCACCCGGCATCGTGACGGGCGAAGAGACGTTGAAGGCCGCGGCCTTCGCAAAACTCTCGATCTGCAATCCGGCCGCGGCGCCCTACGGGCTCGCCGCCGTGGAAACCATGAAGTCGCTCAACCTGTACGAAAGCCTCAAGCCGAAGCTGGTGGAGGGCGCGACCATCACCCAGGCCTATCAGTTCGTCGAGACCGGCAACGCCGAGGTCGGCTTCGTCGCGCTGTCGCAATTGAGCGGCCGCGATGCCGGGTCGCGCTGGGTGGTGCCGCAGGCGCTCTATGATCCGATCCGCCAGGACGCGGTACAGCTGAAGAGCGGCGCCGGGAACGAAGCCGCCAGCGCGTTCATCGCCTTCCTTAGGAGCCCCGAGGCACGCTCTATCATCGAGAGATACGGCTACGTGCTGGACGGGCAGAGCTGAAGCGCATGGAGATATGGTCGACCGAGATCCGCCAGTCGGTTTTGCTGACGGTCGAGCTCGCCGCGATCTCGACCGCGATCCTGCTGGTGCTGGCCACGCCACTGGCCTGGTGGCTGGCGCGCGCCAAGGGCTGGTGGACCGAGATCATCGCGAGCATCGTCGCACTGCCGCTGGTGCTGCCGCCGACCGTGCTCGGCTTCTATCTGCTGGTCCTGCTTGGCCCGGAAGGGCCAGGCGGATGGATCGCACAATTGTGGGGCGGACGCACGCTCGCCTTCACCTTCGAGGGCCTCATCATCGGTTCGGTGGTCTATTCCATGCCGTTCGTGGTGCAGCCGATCCGCAACGCCTTCACCGCAATGGGCGAGCGGCCGCTGGAGGTCGCGGCGACCTTGCGTGCCTCGCCCTGGCACGCGTTCTGGACGATCGCGGTGCCGCTGGCGCGGCCGGGCTTTCTCACCGGCGCCGTGCTCGGCTTCGCGCATACCGTCGGCGAATTCGGTCTGGTGCTGATGATCGGCGGCAACATTCCCGGCCGCACCAAGGTGCTGTCGGTCGCGATCTTCGACTATGTCGAGGCCTCGCGCTGGCGGGAAGCGAGCCTGCTCGCCGGCGGCATGGTGATCTTTGCCTTTGCGGTGATCCTGACGATGACGCTGATCGACAGGCACAGCGCCAGGACCGCCTCGTGACGGCCGACGGGCGCGGTCGTATCGACGCCGCCTTTCGCGGTCGGCTGGGGCGCTTCGTGCTCGATGCCAGCCTGAGCGTGCCCGCCACCGGCGTCACCGCGATCTTCGGCCCGTCCGGCTGCGGCAAGACCACGATCGCGCGCTGCATTGCCGGGCTGCAGCGCCTGTCCGACGGCTTTTGCGCGATCGACGGCGAGATCTGGCAGGACGGCATGGCGTTCCGGCCGGCACATCGGCGGCCGGTCGGCTACGTGTTTCAGGAGCCGAGCCTGTTTCCGCATCTCTCGGTGCGAGGCAACCTGCTCTACGGCGCGCCGAAGGCTGCCGCTACGTCGATCGGCTTCGACGAGGTGGTGGAGTTGCTCGGCCTCACCGCGCTGCTCGGCCGCTCGCCGCACCGCCTTTCCGGTGGCGAGCGTCAGCGGGTCGCGATCGGCCGCGCCCTGCTGTCGCAGCCGCGGCTGCTGCTGATGGACGAGCCGTTGGCCGCGCTCGACCGTACCACCAAGAACGAGATCCTGCCGTTTCTCGAGCGCCTGCATGAACGGCTTTCGCTGCCCGTTCTCTACATCAGTCACGACATGGCTGAAATCGAGCGGTTTGCCGACTACCCTGTTTCTGATGGAGCGCGGGCGCGTCGTTGGCGCAGGGCCGCTCCATATCCTGCAAAGCGACCCTGCACTGCCACTGGCGTACAGCCGCGACGCGGCGGTCAGCATCGATGGCCTGGTGGAGGCTTATGACGAGCGTTACGGTCTGCTCACGCTCGCCGTCAACGGCGGCCTGCTGCATGTGCCGTCACATCGCATCGCCGTCGGCGCACGGCAACGGCTCCGCATCGCGGCAAGCGACGTCAGCATCGTCAGGGCGCGGCCCTCGGAGAGCTCGATCCTCAACATTCTGCCCGCGCGCATTGTCACACAATCGCCGCCTGGCGCAGGCGAGGTCACGATCGTGCTCGGGCTCGACTCTGATGGATCGGGCGCCCCGATCCTTTCGCGCATCAGCAGCCGGTCGCGGGATTTGCTTGGACTATCGGACGGCATGGCCGTCTTCGCCCAGGTCAAGGGCGTTTCACTGGTCCGGGCATCCGGTTGCGCGATCGGTAATATGGGGCCGACGGCGCCAGGGCAGCTCGACCATTGCTCAACTCAGGATACCGGCGTACGAAGCGAAGCAGGGACCACAGCCATGCCTATTGATTTCGCCGAGATAGACCCGAACCGCGTTGCCGCCATTCTCTACCGGCCGCAAGACGACCTCGACACGTTGCTCGCCGATTTCGCGCAAGACCTGGTGCGGGCGGGTGAACGCATTGGCGGTATCGTCCAACGCAACATCAAGGACGGAAGCGGCTGCCAGGTCGGCATGCAGGCTATCGACCTCATGACCGGCCGCGAGATCTCGATCTGCCAGCCGCTCGGCAGCGGCGCCATGGCGTGCAAACTGGATGCCGCCGGTCTTGCCGACGCATCCGTCGCGGTCGCAAGCGCGATCGCGCAGGATGTCGACCTCATCGTGATCAACAAATTCTCCAAGCAGGAAGCCGCCGGACGGGGCCTGCGCGATGAGCTAGCCGGCGCCATCGCCGCCGGTATTCCTGTGCTGACCGCCGTACCCGAAAAATGCTTCGAGGCCTGGATCAGCTTCACCGGCGGGATCGGCACGACGCTGCTCTGCGAACGTCAGGTCATCGAAGCATGGTGGCGCGACACCTCTTCGCGCATGAAACGCATGCGCGAAGATCATGACGCGGTGCCTACCGCCGACCGGGCGGCTATTTGCCGATCATTACATCCGACGACTTGATCACGGCCGAGACGGTGTCGCCCACTTTCAGGGCGAGATCGTCGACCGCTTCGTTGGTGATCGCCGAAAACACCACCAGACCCGGCGCGAGTTCGACCTTCACATGCGCGGTCGTTGTCCCCTTGGTCACGGCGACGATGCGGCCCGGCAGAATGTTGCGTGCACTGAGCTTCATTTTTGATCCTTGCTTCCCGCGACGCTACGATTTTCCGTCGCGCCATGTTGTGCGCGCAAGATCGCCGACTCCGCAAGCCGGAATTCGATTGTCGCATTTCCGACAACCGCCGAACGACGAATGGCATATCGCTTGCTCGGCGGATCGACCGACAACGAGTTCTGCAAGCTGGCCTGGCGGCGGGACCACAAGGACCTGCGCAAGCTGCCGATCTGGCAGTTCGCCGACACCAGGGGCTCGCTGGTCGACGGTCTCGGCGTGCGCTCGCCTGATGGCGTCGCCTATCGGTACACGTTCGTCGTCGATCCCGACAACACGATCCCGCACGTCTATGCCACCAACCTCAATGTCGGCCGCAGCCCCAAGGATACGCTGCGCGTGCTCGACGCGCTGCAGACCGGCGAACTCTGCCCCTGCAACCGCGAGGTCGGCGGCGAGACGCTGAAGGTGGCCTGACAGCAGCCATGTCGATTGATCAGTTGAAGGACCTGGTCCCGGACTTCGCCAAAGACGTGAGACTCAACCTCTCGTCCATGGTTGCCGACGAGAGCCTGGGCGGGCAGACCCCGGGCGTCGCGGCCGCTGCAATCCAGACCGCGGTGCGCTTTGCCGCGATCATCCAGTCGGTCGCGATCGCAATCGAAGCCGGCGGGTCAGCCGTCCGGATTGCTGCGGAATAGACCATCCGAAGAGCGGTTGCCGCCGGGATCGCCGGCGGCAACCGGATTCAGCCGAACTTGAAAAGCACGCCGTAGCCGCCGCGCGGATAGCTCCATTCGATGTCGCCGCTTTCCTCGCAGATGACGCGGCAGGTGCCGCATTCGACGCAGCCGTCGACGCTGACCTCGACCTGCCCCGTGTCATTGAGCTCGTAGCAGCGCGCCGGGCACGCCTTCAGCATGGTCAATAGCTGCGGCGACGGCGTCGTGTGCGACCGCACCTTGATATGGGCGCGGCCAGCATCGACCAGGTAACGGTTGTAGAACAGCTTGTCCTCGACACGCACGGATGGCTCGATCGACATGATTTGCGTCTCCATCATTAGTGGTTATGTCAGCCCTCTCAGCGCCACGCGCGGGCGAGCCGGAAGGCGTCGCCGAACAGCCCGGTCCAGGACCGCGCCTTGATGAAGGACTTCAGTGTCAGCTTCTCCTTCTCGATCTTCGGCGTGCCGTCGACGCGTAGGAAGTTCTGCATCGCCTTGGAAACGAGATCCGGATAGGTGAGGAAGAAGTTCTGCGACTGGGTATGCATCAGCGCTGGCATGTCCTTGTACTTCTTCAGGTCCTTGATGACGAAGGACTCGTCCAGCATCTTCTTGTAGAGCGACAGGTTCTCCGCTGTCATCGGATCGCGCCGCGACTTGACCTGGAAGATCGCTTCGGCCGCGATCCGGCCGGAGGTCATCGCGAGGTTCGATCCCTCGCGGTGAATGGCATTGTTGAGCTGTGCAGCATCGCCGACCACGACCCAGCCCTCGCCATAGAGCTGAGGGATCGCATTGAGCATACCGTCGCCGATGAACTTGAGGATTTCGCCGCCGTGAACGGCGACGGCGCTCACCATCGTCTCGAAGTAGGCGTTGAGCAGCAGCAGCGTGTCGGCCGGGGCCAGGGCGTCCGACATCTTCGTGAAATTTCTGAGATCCGAGACCCAAATCACGGCGCGGATCGAGTCTCCGGCGCCGCGCTTGATTGCACCTTCGAGCACCCTGGTGGCAGCGCCGTAACCAAGGTAGGCTCCCAACGCGTTTTCGGAGATCTTCAACTCGCTGTGGCGTTGCACATGCAAGGCGAATAGTTTGAAGAGGCGGGTCAAGGATTCTATCTCGACCTCGGCGAAACCGCGGGCCGCTTTCGTCGCGATGGTGACCACGTTACGTGTATCAAGACCAGACAACGGGATCGCCACGTAGTCGGTCATGCCGGCGGCCGCGAGCTCGATCATGATGGGAAATTCCGCCTGCGCCGTCTGCTCATTCGGCCGTCGCCGGATCGTGTCGCCGGTCTCGACGATACGCTGCAACGGATTAAGCCTGTAGGCGTCGGAATCGACCGCGGCGTCAGCAACCCGCACCTCGTCGCAGAAGCCATCGTCGGCGTTCCAGACCCATGCGAATCCGACCAACTGGGGATGGAGCGTGCCGATATGCAGGGTAAGTCGATCGACCGAAGAGTCTGCCGCCTTCATCCGACGGATCAGCTTGACGAGAAGGTCAATCATCTGCCGCTCGACGGAGGCCTCTTCCAGGAGCCAGTTTTCGATCTGGGTGAAACTGTCCGCGATGCCGGCGGCGACAATGATCGGGCCGGCTCTTCGCACGAGCGAGACCGATCGGGGATAGGATCGAGGCGATGGATCGGACGTCTCAGAAGCCATTTCAGTTCCCTCGCGTATCGCCTGCCGCATCTCGACGGCAGACCGGTCTTGATCCCGTCCAGACGGCAGGATCCCATCGTTCCTGCCGACAATGCGGATGCGCCCGCTGCCAGCCGTCGACGGCGACGGTCAAGGTCGACCATCGCGTGCTCCCACTAGGCCATCAGCTCCGGCCCTTCAATTCCGATCGCTCACGCGCCGCGTCACTTCGGCTCGGCGGTGGCCAGGAACACCGCCGGCACAGCAATCAGCGGAGGCAGGACGAAGCACCAGGTCCCGAACTTCGCATAGAGACAAGCGCCGGCTGCGCATCCGAGTGCGAAGGCAGCCACGCTCGCCGTCATCTTGCCAAGCCGCGGTCTGGCGACGGTCAGCACCGAAGCCGGCGCGCCGCGCAAAACGTCTGCGACGTCGATCATGATCTGGGTGGTCGTGCCCGTCATCAAGGTGCTGGGAGGTTCGGTGCCCATATGGATGCGGTGCGCGGCGTTCTGGATGGCCATGGCGGCAACCAATATCATGCCGGTGCAGATCGCCTGCCAGCTGTCGCCTTGGACAAATGGCCCGAAGTAGACGGCACACGCGCCGCCTGCCGCCAGAAGTATCGTCTTGATGGCCAGCATCGAGCGAAAGATCGGCAGTCCCACTGCGGGGAGATAGAAGCTCAGGATTCTGCTGACAACCACGACGAAGCAGAAGACCGGGAGAGCGAGCAGCTTCGCCAGGCCACCGGACGTCCCCAATACCATGGCCGCGCCGAAGGTGACGAAGTTGCCGGTGACGTGCGCAGTGAACAATCCCTGGAGCGCAAGAAAGCCGGCGGTATCGACGAAGCCGGCATTCAGGCTCATGAGGAGCGGAAGCAAAAGTATATTGCGTGGCATGTCACCAACCATATTGAAGCTGGACACCCAGATAATTGCTGGTGTGTCCGCCGGCGCGGATGATCGTGTCGCCGACATCGAAATGCACGGCCTCGATGGCGCCCGTAAGATGATCGTTGAACGCGTAGTCGATGCGAAGCTGACCGTAGGCTCCCGTCCAATTGCTGCCGATCCCGGCGGTGCCCGCTATCGGCACGCTGGGCTGGACGTAGATCGCGTCGGCCGTCGTTTCGCGCCACTGCAAGCCGATCGCTCCCATCACCTTCAGCCGGTCCGCGGGACTGATGGTTATAGAGGGTTTGAGGTGAAGGATGTTCGCATATCCCGCATATCCGGCCAGCGTGAAATAATAGCCATTCGGGAACAGCGGATTGAACGTTCCCAGCGTTCCGTCTCCGGAGCGATGGTCGCCCGATGCAGCGTCGAACTGGAGGCCGATGCGGGGCAGCCAGGGAACACCGGTCAATGTATATCCGATCCGCGTGCCGACGGCCCAGGCACGGATATCCTTCGCTCCCACCTGGCCCGCCTGCCCCATGGCCTCGAGATCCCAGTCGAACTGTTGGGACTTCGCCGCGAATCTCGCATCCAGAACGTGACGGCTTTCGTCGCCCAATGCATCGAGATATCTGGCGCTCTTCCGCTCGTACAGCGAGTAGTAGCCCGACAGCTCGTTGTCACCCATGACCTTCCGCTCGACCCGGAGCGTGCTGAAGCGGAAGTTGTCGTTCGAGGTGTCGTCGAAAGGGCGAACGTCGAAATATTGGACGGGGCGGCTGACAAAGCCGATGAAGCGCCAGACGCCGGTTTCCCAGTCGGCCCAGATCGCATCGAATGATTGTCTGACGTTGGGACCATCCCGCGACGATACGAAGCGCTGCAGGTCGAAGGCGAAGTCCTGTCGTCCGATGCGCGCCTTCAGGGTCCCGCCCGCGAAAATGTTGACGTATTCGAGGAAGGCAAGGCGAAGGTCGGCACGGTCCTGGTCGACAGGGGAGATGCTGAGCTTGTCGAAGGCCCGATCGTCCTCGAGCTGCACGAAGGCGCGCCAGTTCTCGTTGAAATGAATGTCGGCGTGGACCTGCAAACGCTGTATGAGATAGCTGTCCGAGGACGTGTTGCCGGTGCCGAACGCCGCTGCGCTATTGGTCTCGAAGCGTTCGCGCAGCGTCGCCCCCAGCGAGACGTAGCTTTTCGGATCGGTGGCCCAAAGCGGGATGTATTTGAGCCCGTCAAACGGTTCGGTACGCAACCTGGGATCGGCAAGGACCGACCAGTCCTCTGCCCAGCGGTTCGCCTGGATCGCCGGCCGCTTGGAGACCGCAGCGTCCTCGGCCCGCGCGAACCCGACGCTGGCGCCAAGGGTCGCAAGCGTCAGAACGATCCAGAAGTTGCGCATATCGCCCCGTGCCAGCATCGGCGGACGTCACCTCATTTGGCGTCCGCCCGCGATGCACTCTTCGGGCCAAGGGAGTGGATCTCGGCGACGTACCCGCCGGGGAACATGACGAACGCAGCAGACCGGCTGCTCGACGTGTAGGATTCGACCAGCACCGTGGCGCCGGCGTCCTTCGCCTTGCCGAGGGTGGCTGCGAGGTCAGCGACTTCATAACCCGTCGTCTCCCGACCGTAGGGATAGGGCAGATGACCGTCGGTGACCAACACGACCATCTTCCCGAATGGGGACTCGATCCGGATGCGCCGGTAGGTCAAATCGGGTCTTCCGATCTCGACGCCGGGCGCCTTCGCGTCGTCCGAGACGACCTTGCCGCGGGAGAAGGCAAGAAAACTCCGGGTGAAGGCGGCGGCCCTGTCGGGCGAGACGTATACGCGATTCTCCGGAATCCGCTCGAAGGGAGCGTAGTCGGGTTTCGTCGTATGCCAGTAGAGCTGGAGGTTGACGCCGCCGGGCCACTGGACCACCGCATCGCGCCCGATGGGATCCGGGAAGGTGGAGACGATCACGTCAGCCCCCGCAGCGCGGGCCGCCTTGATCGCCTCGTCCATGTCGCCGACGAGGTAGCCGTTACGTTCGGCCCCGAAAGGATAAGGGATGGGCGTCTTGAAGCCGAACAGCGAGACGGTGCCGACAGGCGTCTGCAACAGTTGCGACGTGGTGCTGCTCGGCGTGGGCGTTACGGTTGCCACCACCTGCTTGGTGCTCTTGCCGCCAAACGTGGCCAGAAAACTGGATACGAACTTGTCCACGTCCTCAGGCGCGACGTAGACGTGCGTTGTGTCGTATTGCGGGGCAACGGCAACAGCCTGCTCCTTCGACTTCGTTGCTTCCCTGGCGACGACCGGCGAGCTCACCGCGACAGCCGCCGCCAACGCCACGACAGCGAACATCCGTGTTGATTTCATCAGGAAACTCCTTGGACGGATTGAGATCGCCGCGCCCGGTCCGGGTGATGCGAAGTCTCATTGGACAGAATCGATACGATGACAAGGCCCGCAATCAAGCCGAGATGCTCGAAGAAGGCATTCGTGGCCATGAATCTCTCATGGCCGCCCATGGTCCAGAACGCGTTTGCGGTGAGCATCGCGACGAACGTCAGGATGCCGAGCCCGCCGGCCCCCAGCCACACGAAACGATTCACGACGACAAGCAGAGACCCGCCGAGTTCGACCACGATAGCGGCGGTCGCCCACAGCCAGCCCGGATACAGGCCGAAATGTTCCTGCTCGGCCACCGCGCCCGCGAAATCGAGCAGTTTGGTGAAGCCGCCGAGCAGATAGGCCGATACCAGGGCCAGCCTGGCCGCATGCCACAGAAGCGGCCAGCGCAGGATCACGGAGATCCGGTTCGGTGTGGCTGCGGCAGGCATGTCAGACCGCCCAGCAGGCGCACCCCAGCGCGCCCCAGAAGCTTCGGAGGTCGGAGACCGGCAACCGGCTCGACCAGGCCGCCGCATGGTCGTGTCCGTGGACGCCGCAGGAATTGGCGCAGCCGCACATCTGCATGGCCTTCATCGCGAGGCTGGTATCCTTCGTCTTTGCCGTGTCGTCGGCCCAGGCCGCGTACCCGCCAAAGCGGCGGACCGGCGACCAGTCCGGCATGGCGGGCGGCGGTGTGACGCTCTCCAGCTTGGAGAAGTCTCCCGCGCCATAGACGATCCTGCCTCCGACCATGGTCAGCAGCGAAGTCGTATCGGCGATCTCGGCCTCGCTGCACGAGAAGTAGTCGCGGTCCGGGACGACGAGGTCGGCGAGCTGGCCGACCTGGATCCGACCCTTGTTACCCTCTTCGTTCGAGAACCACGTCACGTTTTCGGTCCACATCCGCAGCGCCGTCTCGCGATCCAGACAATTGCGCTGGGGCGTGATGCGCAACCCGCCGACGGTCCGGCCGGTGACGAGCCAGGACAGAGAGACCCACGGGTTGTAGGACGCAACGCGGGTCGCGTCCGTACCGGCCGACACCTTGACGCCCTTGTCGATGATCTTCTTGACCGGCGGCGTCGCCTCGGCGGCTCCCGCTCCGTACCGTTCCACGAAGTATTCGCCCTGATAGGCCATCCGGTGCTGCACGGCGATGCCGCCGCCGAGCGCCGCGATGCGATCGATCGACTGGTCCGAGATCGTCTCGGCGTGATCGAAGAACCAGTGCAGCCCTTCCAGGGGCATGTCCTGATTGACCCGCTCGAACACGTCCAGCGCCCGTGAGATCGTCTCGTCGTAGGTGGCATGGAGACGCCACGGCCATTTGTTCTGAACGAGGACCCGAACGACCTCCTCGAGCTCGCCTTCCATCTCCGCAGGCATGTCCGGACGGGCGACCCGAAAATCCTCGAAGTCGGCCGCCGAGAACACCAGCATCTCGCCGGCACCGTTGTGCCGGAAATAGTCGTCACCCTGCTTGTACTTCGAGGTTTTCGTCCAGTTGAGGAAGTCTGCCTTCTCGCCCTTGGGCTTCTGGGTGAAAAGGTTGTAGGCGAGTCGTATCGTCAGGAGGCCTTCGTCGCTCAGCTTCTGGATGACGGCGTAGTCGTCGGGATAGTTCTGGAATCCTCCGCCGGCGTCGATCGCACCGGTGACGCCGAGCCGGTTCAGTTCGCGCATGAAATGACGCGTCGAATTGACCTGATAATCGAACGGAAGTTTCGGGCCCTTGGCAAGGGTCGCGTAGAGGATGTTGGCGTTGGGCTTGGCCAGCAGCAAACCCGTCGGATTGCCCTTGGTATCGCGCATGATCTCGCCGCCCGGCGGTTCGGGCGTGTCCTTCGCATAACCGACGGCCCGCAGCGCCGCGCCGTTCAGGATGGCCCGATCGTAGAGATGCAGCAGGAAGACCGGCGTGTCGGGCGCGACGGCGTTGAGCTCGTCGATCGTCGGAAGCCGCTTCTCCGCGAATTGGTGTTCGGTGAATCCGCCGACCACTCTGACCCACTGCGGCGGTGGCGTGACGGCGACCTGCCGCTTCAGCATATCCATCGCAGTGGCGAGCGAGCGTACCCCGTCCCAGCGCAGCTCCATGTTGAAGTTCAGACCGCCGCGGATGATGTGAAGGTGGTTGTCGATCAGGCCCGGCAACACGCGCCGTCCCCTGAGATCGACGATCTTCGTGGACGGCCCCGCCAGCTTCATCACGTCATGATCGTGCCCGACCGCGACGAAGCGGCCATCGGCGATCGCGACCGCCGAAGCCGCCGGGTTCGAGCGATCGAGCGTCGTGAACAGACCACGATGCAGGATGATATCGGGTGCGGAGCTCATGAATGTTTCTCCTGGCCGTCCACCGAGGCGGCATTTTTCGATTGGTCGTTTTGACGACCGGGCAGCATGCCGAACATGTGCGGGGCGCACTTGGCTTGCTGCCACGCCGACGCCAGCCCGTGCCCGGACAACAGCTGCCGGGCCACGGGAACGATCTGCTCACCGGCGAGGATGCCAAGAAGCCCGACCAGCGCGACCAGCGGCGGCGCGGGCGAGCGCACGTTGAGAAGGCTGTAGATGGCGCCGACCAACAGGCCGGCGCCAAGGGACAACAGATAGATCTTCATCACGGCGATCCGCAATTGGAGGAGGTTCAGCCGGCTTTCGCGCCCCCTTCGGAGGCATGTTCGCCGAGTGCCCATTTCGAGAAGCGGATCTGGATTCCGTAGGGCGAATGCGCGCGCTGGATGTCCATCATTCCTTCGTAGGTCTCGCTGCGCGCCCAGTCCTGCTGAAGCTCGTAGGCGTATTGCGACGAGGTGATGGGAACCGCTCCTGCCTGGATGGCGCGCTCCATGGCGCGGTTGTGGGCTTCGAGCGAGAGATCGCCGCAAGCGTCGGCGGCAATGTAGATCTCGTAACCTTCCTTGAGCATGTCCAGGGTCGGAAAGATCACGCAGGCCTCGGTCCAGAGACCGGCCAGCACGAATTTCTTGCGACCGGTGGCAGCCACCGCCTTGCGGAAGTTCGCGTCGAGCCAGGAATTCATCGACGTGCGGTCGATGATGTCGTGCTCCGGAAACAGCGAGGCGACTTCCGGCATGAAGGGGCCGGAGAAGGAATCCCGCGCCACCGTGGTCAGCACGGTCGGAATTTTGAAGAGCTTCGCGGCCTTTGCCAGGATCTGGACGTTGTTAACCGTGACGAGGCGGTCATGCGATTGAACGCCCTGGAACATGGCCGGCTGGTAGTCGATCAGAGCGATCGCGCTGTTGTCGGGGGTGAGCATATCGAGTTTCGACATCGAGAAGTTCTCCTTGCGATCGGCATGAGCGATCGAGCGAAAGGGGATGGATGGGCGGCTGTATCGTGAACCCTGAACGCCGGCCAACGCTTGGACGATTTCGTCGCGGCTTGGATTTCGGCGCGATGATCATTCACGTGCGGCGAATTGCCGGGCGCATGTCCGCAGCGCCGGTCGGAGATCGCCAGCATGTCCAAACGACGCGCAGATCGTGCAAGCCAATCCGCGCCGTATCCGCAAACTTGCGGGCAGGAGGACCGAACCGCCTTGCAGAATGCCGTTCGGTTTTCATCAATTCGTCACAGGAGCGAACGATGGCCTTGCTTGAATTGCGGGACGGCACCGAGCTTTATTACAAGGACTGGGGAAGCGGAAAGCCGATCCTGTTCAGCCATGGCTGGCCGCTCAGCGCGGACATGTGGGACGCGCAGATGCTTTTCTTCGCCGAGCGCGGTTATCGAACGGTGGCGTTCGACCGCAGGGGCTTCGGCCGGTCGAGCCAGCCCTGGACGGGCTACGACTACGACACCTTCGCCGACGACATCGCTGACATCGTTAATCATCTCAACCTGAAGGATGTGACGCTGGTCGGATTCTCCATGGGCGGCGGAGACATCGCGCGCTACGTGGCGCGGCACGGCACGTCGCGGGTCGCCAAATTCGTCCTGCTCAGCGCCGTGACGCCCCTCTTCGTCAAGACCGCGGACCATGACGGTGTCGACAAGTCGGTGTTCGACGGCATCAAGGCCGGCCTGGTGAAGGACCGTGCGCAATTCCTCGACGACTTCAGCCCCCTCTTCTACGGCACCAACCACGGCACGAAGGTGTCGCAAGGCGTCTTCAAGCAGACCCTTCAGATCGCGCTTCAGGCGTCGCTCAAGGCGACCATCGATTGCGTGACCGCGTTCTCGGAAACCGACTTCCGGCCCGACATGGCCAAAATCGACGTGCCCACCCTGGTGATTCACGGCGAGGACGATCAGGTCGTGCCGTTCCCCTACACGGGCAAGCTGGCCGCCGAGATGATCAAGGGCGCCAAGCTGAAGATTTATCCGGGCGCTCCGCACGCAACGGCGACGACGCATGCCGACCAGGTCAACGCAGACCTCCTCGCGTTCCTGAAGGCCTAACCGGAGAAAGTCGATGGCCCCGAATCCGCTTCATCTGCTCGAGCCCAGGGACTGCGCCCTGCTTTTGATCGACCAACAGGCCGGCCTGGCTTTCGGAGTGGGGTCGATCGACCGGCAGGTTCTCATGAACAGCGTGGTCGCGCTCGCGAAGACCGCGACCGTGTTCGGCCTGCCGGTCGTCGCCTCCACCTCGGCGACGAAAGTGTACAGCGGGCCGCTGATGCCGGCGGTCAAGGCGGCGCTTCCAGGCGTCGAGCCGATCGACCGGCGCAGCATGAACATGTGGGAAGACGACAAGGCGCGCGCGGCCGTTCTGGCCACCGGTCGAAGCCGCCTGATCGTTTCGGGTCTGCTGACCGAGGCATGCGTGACGTTCGCGGTGCTTTCTGCACTGTCAGCCGGCTTGGAAGTCTACGTCGTCGGCGACGCCTGCGGAGGATTGACGACTGCGAGTCACGAACTGGCTCTCGGCCGGATGCAGGCCGCAGGCGCCCGCCTCACATCCTGGATCCAGGTTCTGCTCGAGATGCAGCGCGATTGGACGAGGCATGAAACCTACGATGGCGCACGCGCCATCGTCGAATCTCATGCCGGAGGATACGGGATCGGCCTGGCCTACGCCCGCGACATGATCCGACCCGCTTGAGACAGGATCCTGCTTGCGTCAGCCCTCGGAGCGGGCCCTTCGCCATGCTCCGGGGCTGGCCCCCACGTTGCGGGAAAACACCCGGGTGAAGTAGCTCTGGTCGCCAAAGCCGCAGATCAGTGCAATGTCGGCGAGCGGAAGCTTGGTGCTCTGCATGAGGCGCTTCGCCTCGTCGATGCGAAGCTGGGACAGGAATTCGTGCGGGGCAACGCCCGTGCTGCGCCGGAACGATCTGGCGAAGTGGCTTGGCGTCAACTTGCATTCGGCGGCGACGTCGGCAATCGTCAGATTGCTGGCGAGACGCGCTCGCATGATTTCCTTGGCGCGACGCTCCTGCCAGGGGGCAAGGCCTCCACCCGCAGCTTTTCCTTGTGGGCGCATTCCGCCATAGGTTTGGGCGAAATGGGCCAGAACACTCAACCCGATCTGATCGACGAAGAGCTGATTGCTCGTCGGATCCTGCTCCACCGCACTGAGCAGAACGCTGGACAGGGTCGACAGGAAGGGGTCACGCTGATCCCTGCTCCATTTGAGCGTCGAGATCGGTTTGGCCCCGTGCTCACGGGCAAACTCGTCGAGGGCCGTCTGGGGCACGTAGTATTGAACGGCATCGAACGGGCCTTTGAACTCACATTGAGGGTTGTCCATCAGATTGATGACGCTCACGGTCCCCGCACCGAAAGCTCCCGAATATCTCGGTCGTCCAGCGAGCCAACAGGAATGCCGATCGAGGTCACCGAGCTGTTGCAGGATGCTGAAGGCCGGTTCGGAAGGAATGACCGCGGTCCGCTCCCGAACGAATTGAGAGCAGGTCAGCCGGGTCATCGCCAGTGCCAACTGCCCTTCGCGCTTGATGCGCAGCAGGCAGTCACCCTCCATTCCCAGGTGCTGGCTGAGGCGACGACCGTAGAAGCCGCCGGTCGTACTATCAGACTCTTCCATCATCGGGGTATTCAAAGCTATCCATCATTGGATATGCCGCCATCATGAGTCCGAAGGACCACCTGCAGATCACGTCCGCCGCACCGATTTTCCTCTTAGAGCGATAGTCGTCCTCGTTCAAGTCACCGATCCGACAGTGGCGTGTCAGCAGGAAAATCGATCGCAAAACGAAACGATGACCCAGCATAGGTGACATTTGGCGGACTTGATAATCCGCTCCAATTCCACTTTATCTGTGAAACGGTTTCATAGATGGATACACGATGGATAATCGCATCGGGGAAATGCAGGTCTTCCTCCGTGTGGTGGAAGCCCAGAGCTATTCCGAGGCAGCCCGTCGACTGTTGATGACACCGTCAACCGTCAGCAAGCTCATCGGAAGGATCGAGGCGCGGCTCGGCGTCAGACTGTTCGAGCGTTCGACGCGGCGGCTGTCGCTGACGTCAGAGGGTCGGATGTACCACGACAAGAGTGTTGCACTGCTGGCCGAACTCGATGGCATCGAACGCGGCATTTCTCGGGGTGCAGCGGCGGCCGGCGGGACGATCCGGGTCAACACCACGGTGTCCTTCGGCATTCTCGGCCTCGAGCCTCTGCTCCCCGCCTTTTGGCAAGCACACCCTGAGATCGTGGTCGACATCTCGCTCTCCGACGAAATCGTCGACATGTACCTCGACCGGACCGATGTCGCCTTCCGGGTCGGGCCGTTGCAAGCCTCCGCGATGGTTGCCCGACGCATCGGGGTCGTCAAAAGAAGGATCGTCGCATCTCCAGACTACATAAATCGGCTAGGTGAGCCAAAAAGGGTTCAGGACCTTTCACGTCACAACTGCCTGGGATTCAATTTCCGGCGCTCTGCCCCGGTCTGGCCTCTGAAGGAGAGCGGGCGAATTGCCGACCGGGCAATCAGCGGCTCGCTGCTCGCAAACAACGCTCAAAGCCTGCGGCGAATGGCAATCGCGGGCATCGGCCTTGCAAGGCTCGCCGACTATCACGTCCGCGACGACATATCGGCTGGCCGCCTGGTCGAGGTTCTCAAGGGCACGGCAGGTGACGAGGAACAAATTCATGCGCTTTATCACGGTGGACCGCGGCTGCCCTTTCGCGTGAGAGCATTCCTTGACTTCATGTGCCCGCGACTGACCGATTTCATGGAAGGTCGGGCTCGCGATGGTCGACAGGCAGTTCAAGCGAGCGGAGGCAGGATCGCCGCCAGTTCGGCGCGACGCTCTTCGAGAAAGGCGGGAAGCTGAAGTTGCTGGCCGAGCTGCTCCGGCGCCTCGTCGACCGCAAAACCCGGGCCGTCGGTCGCGATCTCGAAAAGCACGCCGCAGGGGGCGCGGAAGCCGACCGCGTTCAGGTAGGTCCGCTCGATGGGATCGCTCACCACGATGCCGTACACCGACTGGAGTTTCTCGACCATCTCCGATCGATCGTCGAGATTGCTCGCGCGGAAGGCGACGTGCCGGATGGTGCCGCCGCCGAGGCGCCCCCGCGATGACTTTCCGATCATGCGCAAGGTGATCGTCCCGCCCGGACCGTCATGAGCCACGAAGCGCATGGCACCGTTTCTCTGAGAGACCAGCTGGAAATCGAAAACCTTCTGGAGGATGTCGATGGTCTCATCCTCCTCGCGGACATTCAGCGTGACGCCATGAAGGCCGCGCAGCGCGAGATCGGCCTTGGAGTTTGGGTCCGCCTGCCCCGATCGTCCCTCCCATGTCTCGATCAGCGAGAGGGCCGTACCATCGGGATCCGAGAAACAGAGCGTACGCTCGCCGAAGGGCGACACCTCCGATCGATAGGGCACACCCGCAGAAGCGAGCCGATCGGCCCACCCGTCGAGTGAATCCCCTGCGACGCGGAAGGCGGTCTGCACCACCTCGCCGGCGCCGGTCAGCCCCGGCGTCACGCAATTCCAGGCCAGCGTGCTCATTACGGTGCCCGGATTTCCGACGTCGTCGCCGTAGTAGACGTGGTAACTGCCGGGGTCGTCATAGCAGACGGTCTTCTTGACCCGATTGAGCGACAGCACACCCGCGTAGAAGCCGGCGGCGCGCCGCACGTCGCCGATGATTGCTGTGACGTGATGAAGTCCCCGTGCGTTCACGCAGTTGCTGCCTGATCCTCGATCCCGAAGCCGTCCGTTCGGGGTACCATGTCCACCTCGCGGATCCTCGTTCTCCCTTGCGTTGCTGGTCGTTACGAACATGCAATCCCGAACATCGCCGCGCGTCTTGGACTTTTTCCCGATCTTGGAACCGCCGCCAGGGTAAAATTCGGTGCCCCAACCGACCGTTTCCGCAACTACAGCGACGCAATCGTGCAAAACGCCGTGACAACCTGCAATCAGTCCCCTCCGACTTGACCAAGGATCGTGCCCGGAAACCTCTTACTCCGGGCATGACATCGGTGACCACCATTCGTCGCGCAACCTGCCGAGCAAACGGCATCCGCCAGTTCTATCTGGAGGCTGGGGCCGGTCCTCCGATCGTGCTGTTGCACGGCTTCCCGGAGACCAGCTTCGCCTGGCGTTTCCAGATACCGGCGCTTGCCCCCCACTACCGGGTAATCGCGCCGGACCTGCGCGGATACGGCGAGACCGACAAACCGCCGAACGGCTACGACAAGAGGACGATGGCCAACGACATCGTCGAGCTCTTGAAGACACTCGGCGTGGGGCGCGTGGCACTGATCGGACACGATCGCGGCGCGCGGGTCGCGACCCGCCTGGTCAAGGACCACCCGGATCTGGTCGATCGCCTCGTCGTCATGGATAACGTTCCAACCCGCATCGTCGCGCGCGAGATGACTGCGAAAGTCGCCCGCGAATACTGGTTCTTCATGTTCCACCAGATCCCCGACCTGCCGGAGGCACTGATCGCGGGACGCGAGGACATCTGGCTTCGTCACTTCTTTTCCGACTGGTGCCACGACCCGATGACGATCTCCGGCGAGGCGTTCGAGACCTACGTGAAGTCCTACAGCGCGCCTGGCGCCGTACGGGGCGCGATGTCCGACTATCGCGCCAGCGCAGAAGACATCGCGCAGGATCTCGAGGACGCGGAGCAGAAGATCCGGCGTCCCGTGCTGTCCCTTTGGGGTGAAGACTTCGGCGCCGTCGGCCGTCTCTTCGACATGAAGGCGGTCTGGAGCGAGATGGCGGAAACCCTCTCGGTCGCCCCGATCGAACGTTGCGGCCATCTTCCGCAGGAAGAACAACCGGAAGCGGTCAACAAGCTTCTTCTCGATTTTCTGAAGGGCTGGAACGGATGAAATCCTCAACCGCACCATGTCATGCCGTCGACTGAACCGGGACACCTGGCGATGAGGAGACAAGGATGAAGCCGATCCGCACCGTCGCGATGTTGACATTCGTATCCCTGCTGTCTCACGGCCAGGTGCATGCCGGCGCTCCCCAGGTACGCACCCAGGCGCCGGGCTTCTATCGCATCATGCTCGGGCGCATGGAGATAACGGCCTTGCTCGACGGGACCCATCCGTTTCCAGTCCACGACGTGATGACCAGGAACGAGACGATGCCGGGCGGAGACCGGAAAGCCGTGAAGCTCGCGGAAAGCCATCCCGGTAGAGGGGATGCCGTGCTCGCCGCCTCCGATCTCGCAGCTCCCGTGGAAGGCTCGATCAATGCCTTCTTGGTCAACACGGGAGACAGGCTCATTCTGATCGACAGCGGCGCCGGCAGCCTCTATGGCGCATGTTGCGGGCACCTTCTCGAAAATCTGCGCGCGTCCGGATACAGACCGGAGCAGATCGACGAGATCTATCTCACGCACTTGCATGCCGATCACGTCGGCGGCATCGCTCCAGAAGGAAAGCCTGCGTTTGCCAATGCAACCATAAGGGTCAACCAGAAGGACCTCGACTACTGGCTCGACGCCAAGAACGAGAGTGAAGCTCCCAAATTCCTCAAGCCGATGTTCGAAGGCGATCGCGCCTCGTTGAAGCCCTACAGGGAATCCGGCCGGCTGAAGCCCTTCTCGGAAGGTCAGGAGCTTTCGCCGGGGATTCGTGCAATTCCTACTCCCGGGCACACCCTAGGACACACCTCGTACGAGGTCTCGAGCGGAGGGCAAACATTGCTTGTCTGGGGCGATCTCGTCCATGTTGCGCCGATCCAGTTTCCCGATCCCGCCGTGACCGTGACTTACGACAGCAATCCGCTGTCGGCGGAACTGGAACGCACGGCAGCCTTCGCTCGGGCCGCGCGGACGTCGACGTGGATCGCGGCGGCTCACATCGCCTTTCCTGGAATCGGACATATCCGCTCGGTCGATGGCCGGTTCGAGTGGCTACCGGCGAACTACACCACCGTGTTGAAACCGACGAACGACTGACGCGACGCTCGGATTCTCGAGCATTTTGATCCGACACCGCCAGCCTTGCGCGGGTTCGATGGTTTGAGTGAATCAATGCCCCTATCCAACGAAAAGCCGGATCCATCGTCGACGGTGCCCGACACTTCCCCGTGGATCGCGTTTCGGCACACCACGTTCACGGTTGTCTGGATCGCAACCGTCGTCGCCAACGTCGGCACCTGGATGTACAACGCTGCGTCCGGATGGCTGATGACCAGCCTCGATGCCAATCCCCTCACCGTCTCCCTGGTTCAGGTCGCGAGCAGCCTTCCGATGTTCCTGTTCGCGCTGCCGGCTGGCGCGCTGGCGGATACTGTCGACAAACGCCGTTTTATGATTGGTTGTGAAATCGTCCTTACAATCATCGCGGCAGCAAGTGCGGTGCTCGTCGGGCTTAACCTCGTCACTCCGCCCATCCTTCTGCTGTTCACGTTTCTGCTCGGCGCCGGCGCTGCGTTCACCGCGCCCGCATGGCAGTCGGTTGTCCCTCAGCTTGTCCCGAGGCAAGACCTGGCCGCGGCCGTGGCCGGCAACGGCGTAGGCGTCAACATCAGCAGAGCCATCGGGCCGGCGCTGGGTGGCGCCGTCATCGGCGGGTTCGGCATCGCGGCCCCCTTCTGGATCAATGCTCTGAGCAATTTCGCCGTGATCGGAGCGCTCCTGTGGTGGCGCCCGGCGTCTTCGCAAGGCAGCGCGCTTCCACCGGAACGTCTCGCTGGCGCCATGGTGATCGGCTTCCGCCATGCGCGATTCAATCCGAAGCTTCGTGCGACACTCGTCAGGGCGGCGGCGTTCTTCTTCTTCGCGAGCGCCTATTGGGCACTGCTCCCCCTCGTGGCGCGCAATCAGATCGCGGGCGGTCCAGCACTCTACGGCATCTTGCTCGGAGCGATCGGCGTGGGTGCCGTCATCGGTGCGTTCATACTGCCTTGGATGAAGACAACCTTCGGGCCCAACGGGCTCGTTGCGGCCGGCACCGCCGGCACGGCGCTTAGTCTGATCCTCCTGGGCATCGCGCGTCACGCGGAGATCGGACTTGCGGCGTGCCTGATCGCCGGTATCTCATGGATCGGCGTCCTTGCGACGGTCAATGTCTCAGTTCAGGTCTCACTGCCGGACTGGGTGCGCGGCCGGGGGTTGGCGATCTTCGTCACCGTGTTCTTCGGCGCGATGACCGCTGGCAGCGCGCTCTGGGGTCAAATTGCCTCTGGACTCGGCTTGCCTACGGCGCACTTCCTAGCCGCTGCGGGCGCCGTCGCAGGAATCGCGTTGACCTGGCGCTGGAAGCTTCAAACCGGTGCAGGCATCGATCTTGCGCCCTCGATGCACTGGCCCTCACCTGTCTTGGCAATCGAGGCAGACGCTGACCGCGGGCCAGTCCTGATTACGGTCGAGTACCGCATCTCCGCGGAGCGCCGCGAAGCCTTCCTCGTCTCCATCAGAGACTTGGAGCAACAACGAAGGCGTGATGGCGCATATTCCTGGGACGTCTTCGAAGACGCCGCCGAGAGCGGACGCTTTCTGGAGACGTTTATGGTCGCGTCTTGGCTTGAGCACTTGCGGCAACACCAGCGCGTGACCAATACCGACAGGGCCGTTCAGGACGCCATCCGCAAATTCGGCGCCGCGGCCGAGCCCAAGGTCACCCATCTCATCGCCGCCAATTTTCGGCAAACCGGCTTAGGCACGCCCAGCAAACAGTCGTTGCTGTAGATGCTGATCTGCCGACGTTGGGGCGCTACCACCTAGCGTTAGAAATCGTACAAAATCGTAGTTTGGAGCGCAAAATCTGAGCCTTGGTAGCGGGTGACCGCTATCGTCCGCCTATCCTTGCGTCCCAAGCTCGGGCAAGTCGCCAACTTGAAGAGCACGCCGTAACGGCCGAGCGCGACCATCCCAAAACTGACTCTGCGTTGATTTGTCTTGATCTCCCAGTGCACACGACACCGACTACCCCCGACAGTTAGGACTTTTCCTAAGGTTAGATCGGTCCGCTCGTCTCAATTTGCCGCCCCACCTCGTGCATAGCTTGGTCGAGTACCCGGAACCCCGGTAGATTTCCTCGCGCGCATTCTTCTGCGCGTCATAGATCCTGATCTGGAGCATGGGAGAACACTCCACCTCCCTGGCGCAGTTACGAATTCCGCGCCAGCAAAGGCTGTAACCGCACCCGAACGGATGTAGCCGATGTTACGGGTGCCAGACGAAGCGCCATATCCGAACTGACGACTGGGCATTCGACCTTCCCAGGATGACATTCTGTCCGGAGTGCAGAACCCGTCTGATCGCGCGGAGCGATTGCGATGAGGGAGGCTACGATGGATTTTTCGCGGATGTCGGATGGAATCCGGCTGCATCACGCCTCTCTTCACCACGATGGGTACGATGGCGAGGACGAACAGAGCCCTGCGCCGAGTGCCCCGTTCGTGGCAGACGCGGTCGGCGGTGGCGCCCTAGTCCATCGTCCCGGCCCGTTTGCAGGTCCTGGAGCGCACCCCGCGAGCGCGAATACCCAGCATAATGACTCCGACCCGGTTCAATCCAAACATCCCACATCGGGGGTCGACACGGGCGGCCACGCCGGCGACCACGCTGCGGCGGGTCTGGATGCTCCGTCCACGAAGCCTGCTGCCGGCGCATCCTATCCCGGGATGAGCATTGCTTCGGTCGAGAGTGGGGCGAACACGGCCGGGAACGGCGGGGATGGCCACTTTTACGGAGGGATCATTCACGCGTCCCTGTTGGTCTATGAACCGATCAACATCTCCGTGAGCCTGGGATACGGCTCGGTCGCTCTAGCCAACCAATCCAACAATTTGAATGTCGATCAATCCGCTTTTCAGATGGCCGGCGTCGGCGGCCATGGCGGCAACGACAACATTGCAGCGGGTGGGAGCGTCAGTACGTCGTTGGGCGCCGGCGTGATCGCGAGCGGCGACAACGGCGCCGGAAATGGGGGCAGCGGTTATTTTTCGGGTGCGATAGTGGACGCTCCCGTGGTGATCTATCATCCGATCAATATTGCGATGGCGGGTTCGGGCGGCACTGCGCATGCAAGTCAATCGAACACGGTCGACATCGATCAATCGGCCACTCAGATCGCGGGCGTCGGCGGAAGTGGCGGAAATGCCAATGTGGCCGCCGGCGGCAGCGTTATCACGCTAGACCCCAGTTGGGGATCAAGCAACGGAGGGAGCATCTGGGACGTTCAAACGGGCGGAAGCCAGGCCGGCAATGGCGGCGACGGCGCGTTCTACGGCGGGCTCGTCCATACTTCCTTCGTACTGTACGACCCGATCAACATCGCAGTCGCGGGCTATGGCTCCAACGTTCATTCGGTCCAGACAAATGACGCCTACGTGGATCAATCCATAGTTCAGATCGCCGGCATTGGCGGACACGGCGGCAACGGCAACGCCGCGGCGGGCGGCCATGCAAGCCTTCTTTCCCATGGCTTGTGGGGCGGCTCCGACACGATCGCGACCGGTTCGAACGGCGCAGGCAATGGCGGCAACGGCTATTTTGTCGGCAGCCTGATCGATGTCAGCGTCGCGATCTATGCACCCATCAATATCGCAATCGCGGGTCCCCATTCGACAGCCCTAGCCGATCAGGTCAACAACGTGCACATCGACCAGAGTGCGGTCCAGATCGCCGGGCTTGGCGGGGACGGCGGCAACGGCAATCTCGCGCTGGGTGGCGATCTTTCCGCCCATCTTCTGTCGGATCTTCACCTGATGGGATAGCGAAACATCGCGCCGCTCGCACAAGCCCGATCGCGAGTTGCGTCGATACTCTGCGCATGCAAGCTCGCCCTGCGGACCCTCCCGGATGTTTCGAGCTCCGATGTTGTGCTACGAACGTCATACTTTCGTACGTAGGTCGACCAGACCGGATGGTGTCCGATTTGACATCTATCGCCATCGCGCTTGGGCGGATCAGACTTGCCGCGCGCGTCCGCCTGATCGGGATGGATGATGCACGAAAGCCAACAGAAAGCAGGAGGCTCAAATGTTGCCCAAAGCGATCAACATCTCGGACTCGATCGGATTCAAATCGATCAGCACCGGTGGTCAGAACGTCGGAAATGGCGGCGACGGCACCTTCAAGGGAGCCATCATCAGCAAGCCGACGCTCAACTTCGATCCAACCAACAAGGCGGAAGGTGCCGACGTGCACGTGAGCACCGGCGATCACGTCAATCAGACGGCAGACTGGGATGCCGGCGGCGCCAACGCGCAGGCCTCGTTGTTTTCGAAGGCCCATGGCGGAGACGCCCAGTCGAACGGAAGCCAGAAATCCTACAGCGGTTACGATACCTCCAAGGTATACGCCAATACGGATGCGACCCAGATCAACAAGCTCGCGGTGGACCAGCACCAAGAGGTCGTGGCCGGCATCGGCGGCAATGGCGGAGACGGTAACGCCGCGCTGGGCGGAGAAGTGAGCTTCCATCTCGATACTTCTTTCTGACCACCGGCTCGTCCGACTGGCAGGGACCGGTGGCCGCCGCCACCGGTCTGAAGTTCGAGCCAATACCCCGCCGATACGATACCGTTGGCAGACGACGTTGGCCATCGGTCAAGTGCACCGGACCTCGATTTCAGGCGGTGACGATCATGCTGATGCCGCCCATTCGGTTGCCCATCCTGCCGCAGGTCCGGACGCCACTGCACGCAGCCCTCCGGTCCTGTGTGGGACCACTGGGTCTCGTATTCGCATATAGTTGCAGCTACAACCTGCTTCTGTTTGCGCCCTCCATCTATCTTCTTCAGATCTACGACCGGGTGTTGTCGAGCCGGAGCGGCGAGACGTTGCTCCTGCTCACGCTCATTGTCGCGATCACGGTGGTCGTCGGCGGCGTCTTTGATGCATTGCGGCGCGCCGTCCTGGGACGCCTCGGCGCCTGGCTCGACGATCGCCTTCGTCCCTGCGTGATTTCGGCCGGCCTCGAATCGGCGCTTCGCAGCGATTGGACGCAAGCATCGGGCGCATATCGGGATCTCACCGTGCTGCGCCAGTTCGTCGAATCCGGCGCATGTCCGATGCTGTTCGACGCGCTCTGGGCGCCCTTGTTCCTCCTTGTCCTCGTTCTGATCCATCCCCTGCTCGGCGTGGTGGGCGCCTGCTGCGTCGCCTTCCTGTTCGCGCTCACGGTTGCCGGAGAGCTGGTCACGGAAGACGTTCTGCTCAGATCCGGCGCCGCGCTATCCAGAAGCTGCGGCCGCCTCCAGACTGCAGCGAGCAACATCCACATGATCCGCGCCATGGGAATGCTCGATAGCGCTGCGCGCATGATCCACCGTGACGCGCAGCACGCCCGCAGAGAGCACGATGTGGCACTCCGGCGAGGCGAGATCGTCTCACTGGCCGCCAAGCCGGTTCGCGCGCTGTCGCAGGTCCTGATCATGGGGGCTGCCGCATGGCTCGTCCTCGATCACGGGAAGAGTCCGGCAATCATCTTTGCTTCCACGCTGATGTTCAGCCGGGCGCTCGCGCCGGTCGAAAGTGCGGTCGCAGGCTGGAAATCGCTCGTGACGGCCGTGAGCGCTTGTCAGCGGCTCGGCGCACTTCTCGCCGCATTCCCCGTCGCCCGGCAGCAGAGCCCAGAGGTTTCTCCGCTGCAGGCGCGAAGCGGCCTCGTCGTCGACAATGTTGACGTGAGGCTTGCGGGGACCAACCATCTGCTCCTGAACGGCGTCTCGTTCAGCCTCATGCCCGGAGAATGCCTTGGCATCATCGGTCCGTCCGGGTCAGGCAAGTCCTTGCTCGGCCAGGTGATCGCCGGGCTGTCGATGCCAACGCATGGCCGTGTCGTCCTCGACAATACCGACGTCTCGCTGTTTCGCGAGAGCCTAAAAGGCGACCGCCTCGGATATCTCCCCCAGGACATCAACCTCCTCGGCGACACGATCAACGACATCATCGCACGCCTTGACGATGCCGATCGGCGGAAGGTCATCGAAGCGGCCAAGCTCGTCGGTATCCATGGGGCGATCATGCGCTTGCCGCTGGGTTACGACACGGTGGTTCAGAGTGAAGCAACCTTCTCGCGCGGGTATCGGCAGCGCCTCGGTCTTGCCCGCGCCTTTTTCGGCAGTCCACGCCTCATCGTTCTCGACGAACCCAACGCCAGCCTCGACTACGGGGGCGAGCGAATGCTCCTGGATGCCATCGAGCGCATGAAGCTCGCAGGCGTCATCCTTGTCGTCATCACTCACCGGATGGGTCTTCTCGCCGCCACGGACAAGATTGCCATCATGGAGGACGGTGCGGTCGCCGCGTTCGGCGACAGCGAGGACATCTTTGAACGGCACCTGAGCCGACCCCAGGTTACTTCACAGATAGCGCCATGATTTGGAACTCTCTCACCATCTGGAAACTTCCCGCCGTCTCGAGACTTCCCATGATCTGGGACCAGCTCGTGCGAGCGCCGGCGCCCCACCCACCCGCTCGGCGATTTGGCGTCGTGGTGACCGCAATCGACGATTTCGAGCCTCTGGAATTTCCATGGTGCTCGACGCCCACGCCGACCTCTCCGCGCGGAAGGCTTCGCGGCATCACCGTCGCGGGCAATCTGCTGGTGCTCTGCTTCATGCTGGGGCTTGGTACGTGGGCGAGCCTCGCGCCTCTCGAAAGCGCCGCGATCGCGTCTGGCGTCCTGGAATCGGAATCGAGCCGCAAGACGATCCAGCATCTGGAAGGCGGTATCATCAGGAAGATCCTGGTTTCGGATGGCGATATCGTGCGCAGCGGCCAAACGCTGATCGCGCTGGACGACACCCGGGCCGGCTCGGAGATGCAAAGCCTCCAAGGTCAATTTTGGGACGCAGCTGCTCGTGCCGCACGGCTTCAAGCCGAGCAGCAGAGATTCGAGAGGATCGCAATCCCGGACGCGCTGGAACAGGACAGCAGGCAGAACGGAGTGGCCGCCGCTGCGGTGTCGGCGCAGCAGTTCATTTTTCAGGCACGCATGCAAGTTCACGAGTCGCAGCTTGCGGTCATTCGCGAACGAAGGCATCAAGTCGAGAAGGAGATCGAAGGTCTCAAGGCTCAGGAAACCGCCACCGGGCAGCGGGTCGAAATCGTTCGGGAGGAACTGGATATGGTCGCGACCCTCGTCAACAAGGGGCTCGAACGGCGGCCGCGGCTTCTGAACCTGCAGCGGGAGCTGGCCGACGTCGAGGGCCGCCGCGGCGAGATCGCCGCGCAGATTGCCCGCGCCGGGCAGGTCATCAGCGAACAGCAGGCCACATTGTTCAAGCTCGAGAGCGAGAGGCAGAACGAGATCGCACAGTCGCTTCGTGAAGCACAGAACCAGATATTCCAGCTCCGCGAGCGGTTGCTTGCGGCCAGGGATCAGCTATCGCGAACGGAGGTCAAGGCGCCCGAGGACGGCGTGATAACCGATCTGCGGGTTCATACAGCCGGCGGTGTCATCGGAGCAGGTGCTCCGCTCATGGACCTAGTGCCCCGGCAAGACCGTCTCATCGTAACCGCGCGCCTGAGGCCCGAGGACATCGATGTGGTTCATCCCGGCCTCAGTGCCGAGGTTCACCTCGTACCGTACAATCAGCGTCGCGTGCCTCGCCTGAAGGGAACCGTCGTGCACATATCCGCAGACCGGCTCCTCGACAAGCGTACCGACCAGCCATACTACGCGACAAAGATCCGGATCGACGATGGGCAGATCGCGGCAAACGACATCCAGATCGTCCCCGGCATGCCGGTTCAAGTGTTCATCACGACCGGGCGAGGCACCGTGGCTCTCTACGCGCTCAGGCCCCTGCTCGACAGCTTCCGTGGTGCATTCAGAGAGGACTAAAGCGCGATGAGATTGGGATGAATCGTCATCGCGCTTTAGGTTGTTGTTGGAGCATGATCTCCACGCAAACGCGTTCCGCGTTTGTCGCGAGGGAGAACCGCTGCGCACCTTGCGTTAACGCGGCCCTCCGGGTCCGGATCATGCTTTAGGTCTCCGGCATTAGAGCCGCACCGGGGTCGTGATCGCGACTCTGCGCGGGCAACCGGCCGCGCCAGCGGAGGACGGCTTCCGTGCGATTGTGCGCAGCACATTTCCTCATGATATGCTGAATGTGCATTTTGACTGTGCTTTCCGAGAGGCCCAATTTGGCGGCGATCAGCTTGTTGGGCAGGCCGAGCTCCAGTTCCGCCAGAACCTGTTGCTCACGAGGCGTGAGATCGGTCACGCTCCTCCTGTCGATAGCCACTCTGGCTCCCTCGTTAATCAGATATGCGGGCACAAGCCCGCGCGCATCCGGTGGCTCGAAATCCGTTATCCTGTTCATCCCGGCCACGGGCAACGGCCTGTAGGCGCCGCCGACAAGAACAAGGCGCAGGCCTGCTATGGCGATCTCGATCGGTAGCGAGGTGGAAAGAAAGCCGCGCACGCCCCGCTGCATCGCGGCCTGCACGGTCGGTTCGTCGTCATGGTTTGAGAGGACAACAGTGGCGGCGTTGGGACAACACTCCGCAACGAAGGCGAGATCGTCCTCAACCGAGGGATCGCCGATGGGCTTGTCCGCGATACTCAGCATCACCAGACGAACATCGCGGGCTGACGTGCAGTCCAGGCCTTGGACCGTTGCCATGTCAAGGATCTCAAGTTCGTCCAACTCCCTCCTGAGGACGTGCAGAATGCATGTACGAGGCAACACGAGCGGCTCGATGATCACCAGAACCGGCAAGTGAAGCGATTCATTGAGCCGCTTTGACGTGTTGATTATGTCGTGCATGATGCCCTCGAGATGAAACGAATTTCCGCTATATTCCCATTCCGTATTGCGTCTCCCGTGCTGCTGCGTTCATCCTGAATGCATCATCACGAGAGCGGCGCACTGCCGCCGTTAGTGCCGCATCCACTGCGGGATCACTTGACACCTGGGTGGAAATTCTTTCCGCTCAAATCATTTTGGCGTGTACCGCGCGGTGGCGCAGTCGACGCATCCCTAATTGCAGATATTTCGATACGCCGTTGAGGCCGCCGACCCTGACCTACCGTCGACGACGTATGCTTCATCCTCCTTCACGAGATACAGAAACGGCCGCTCTCCAGTCTCGCCGCCTGACGCGCTTCTTCCTTTCACGCGCCCGCAAATCGTATCCACGCGGCGTCCAAGCATGTTCTTTCGCATTGCGCGCTTCACGTCGCTGAGTTCGACCGTCTCCGGATCCCCCATCTGCGTCGCGATCGCAACCTTCGCCTTGTCCAGAGCACGATCCGACATTTCCGCGGTCCGTTCGGGTGCCGGGACGCTGATCCTCGTCCGCGGGGACGCCGCTTTGGCAAGATCGGTCGATCCGCGTTTCTTCGGAGTTGATGTCTTGCCGGGCCTTGCCTGCGTTGCGGAATTCGATCTGACAACCGCAGGCTCTGGCGCCAACGCAGTCGGCATTGGCTGCGCGGGTTGGGCGACAGCGCCCCTGTCGAAACAGGGTCGTGACGCGCACCCGAGGAAATACCCCCGGGACGGCGCGAACCAGCCAAAGCCGATCAGGACTCCTGCCAGCACTCCGACAAATAGCAGTCCCATCCGATTCCCCTCCTCGGGAGCTCGGCTCGCACTCGTAACTAGGACTAATTCCGCGCTGGTGATCTATCTGTTGCGCAAAAGCATTAAGCGCCCATTAAGCGCGCGCCGTTGTCCGGCCCATGCCTGGATGGACGGATTAGATCGGACTCCAGACCCGTGCCGCGATGATCGCAAAAGGCCAATCGTGAAAGCAATCATGGCCGATTTGGTCCGCTCTCGGACAATTCTGCAACTTGCGAGTTCGTCCGAAGGTTTGCACCACCAAACGCTGCCAATCGCCGACTTAGGGCCTTCAGGCAAGTTTCGGAGCACGCACCAGCTTCGTACCAGAACCGGCGTCAACGAAACGCAACGAAAGCACTTGGACCCGAACAAAACCGCAGGAGATCAACGGATCTGACCAATCTTCGGCCGCTCATAACGATCTGGTTGCAGGTTCGAGTCCTGCGGGCCCACCACCGTGATCAATAGCTTACCTCGTTCTCGGTGCCTGCAGCGACACCGCCGTACCAGAAACCGCACCAGATACATCCACTTTTCGTTCGCGCGCAGCTCGTGAGCATGTCAGGCAAGCTCGATTGCTGATGAGTGATGCGACATGCATTCACGAACCCTGCCTTTACGGCCGACCGAAGCGGTCTCTACATTTGGTGATCGAAGCTCATCGGCGCAGGGCGCGGAGATAGACCCCTGCGCAGTCATCGAAATGAGGCACGAACCTCATCGACGGTTTGCTTCGGATCCTGGAGGTGAGGAAAGTGCCCAATACCGGGAAGAATCGCGAGTTCGGCGTGGACTCTTTCGGCGAATTCTGCGCCCATCTCCTTCTTGATGTAGAGGTCTTTCTCGCCCCAAACTACCTTCACCGGCGTTTTAAGCCGGGCGAGTTGCGATTCGAAACGGTCCTGGTCCCGCGTAAAGTACGAGTAGTAGTGGGAGAAAGCGTCTACCGTCGTCATGGCGCCCTGGCTCCATCCGCGGGACATGTCGTCCCTGAATTCCTCCGTAACTTCGAATTGCGCTTCCTTGGGCAAGCCTCTTGTGAAGGTGTTTGCGAGGATCTCGTCGCGATTCCTGTTCATGTTGGCGCGGATCTGATCCATTGCAGGCCCCGCCTTCAGGCCTTGCAGGCTCTCATACATGAACTGGGGCCTGTCAAACGGGGCGAAGTCGCCAACGATAATTGTCCTTGCGATATCAGGTTTTTCCACCGCCAGCAGGAGTGCCGGTAGCGCTCCGATGTCGGTCGCGTAGATCGTGAGCCTCGAGGTGTCGATGCCTGTTTTCACGATGTACTGATCCAGAATATGCGCGTAGTCCTTCGGCGAATAGGAGAACCTGTCGACCGCTGGCCTCGATGAAAGACCGTAGCCCGGCCAGTCGAAAGCGTGGACGTCGTAGTCATCGGCGAGAGCCGCGGCAATATCCTTCCAGGCGTACAGGGTCTCCGGAAACCCGTGCAGGAAGAGAACAGTCCCCTTCCGCCCCGGGTTACGCAAAACCATCCTTCTGAGCGCGATATCTTCGTTGATCTGGAAAAAGTCGATCGCGCTGTCGTTGATCCGGTGTGACATGATGTGTGTCCTTTCGTCCTGTTACCTGATCAGCGTGCAGGCAGAAGTGATCTGGAGGCTGAACGAAGCTCGGCGGAGAAGAGTTCCGGCACCTCCAAGGCTTACTGTCCGAGTACGGCCTGCGGCGTGTTCCGAAAGCTGATTGCAATACGATTGTAGGCGTTCATCAAGCCAACTGCGATCGTCAGATCCACAAGTTCTCGCTCGCCGAACACAGCGCGGGCAGCCTGATAGGCTTCATCCGGTACATTGGTCTCTGCGACGCGCGTCACCGTTTCGGCCCACGCAAGGGCGGCGCGCTCGCGCTCGTCGAAGAGGTTACCGGCTTCCCTCCACGCCTGTACCAGCGCCAGCTTTTCGATCTTCACTCCCTTCTTGAGCAAGTCGCGCGTGTGCGAGTCGAGACAATACGCGCAGTTGTTGATCTGTGAAATTCGCAGGTAGACCAGGTCGACCAGCGCGGGTGGAAGGTTGCTCTGCATTATGTAACCGTAGACGCCGCCGAGCGCTTTCACGCCTGTCGGTGCAATCTGATTGTAGTCGAGACGCTTGCTCATTTTTTGCTCCTTGATGACAAGTGTTGTTTGATCGGGGTAGTCAGTTCCTTGTCGTCGGTATCAACGACGAACACGGCGAGCAGCCTTGCTGGCCTGGTCTTGCTGGCATTGCGGCTGATGGAATGGCGCGAGCCTGGCGTCTCGTAAAAACTTTCGCCGGCGCGGTAGACCCGCCTGGGTCCGTCATTCACCTGGGACTCGATTTCTCCCGACAGAACGTAGCCGAAGATGAAAGCCGACTTGGCGTGGATGTGCGGAGCTGACGCCCCGCCCGGCGTATAGTCGACGATCAGGGCCTTCAGTGACTTGCCGGGAATGTTGGGGATCATCTGTTGAAAGCGCGGCGTGACCGTTTCGCCGCCGCCATGGGCGACGGCAGGCGTTGCAGTGGCGATGGCAACGGCAGCGAAAGCCGCGCCAAAGATGAATCGTATTTTCATGGTGGCGTTCTCCTTTGTCCCGCATAGGTGCGGCTGCTCTGGTCCGGAAAAAAGCACCAAGAACGCACAAAAATCGTGTACCAAGGGGGCATGACCAAGCCGCTGCGGTTGGAGCTTGATCGATCTGCGAAGACGCCCCTGGCCGAGCAGATCCGCAAAGGCATCAGGGCCGCCATCGAGAACGGCGTGCTCGCTCCGGGAGCGCGTCTGCCCTCCTGGCAGGACCTGGCAGCCCAACTCGGTGTCGCTCGAGGCACGGTGCGATCGGCGTACGAAAAGCTGTCCGCTGCTCAACTCATCGTCGCTTCCCGCGCGGCCGGAACGCATGTCGCGGATCGTCCTTCCATTGCTGCTCGACAGGAAGAAACAGCCGATCCCGGCTCGTTCATGGAGATGTATCGGGAGCTCACTGCGGGGCCGGCGATTTTCCAGATGGGCGTGCCCGCGCATGAAACTTTCCCCGCCAAGCTCGTCGCCCGGATTCGTTCGTCCGCTATTCGCGTGGAAATGAGTGGGCCGGCGATATATCCGGACGCTCGTGGTGAGCTGGAACTACGGCGGGAGATCGCGGCGTATCTTGCTATCGCGCGTGGTATCGAGTGTACAGCTTCCCAGATCATCATCACCGGCGGCTACTGCAGCGGCTTGGGACTGGCGCTCCGTGTGCTCGGCCTCGAACGGAGAAGAGTCTGGATGGAGGATCCAGGCTTCCCAATCACCCGGCATGGCCTGGAGCTCGCAGGATTGTCGCTCGCCCCAATCCCGGTTGATGCGGACGGCATTGATGTCAGTTATGGCCTGAACCATGAGCCCGATGCGGCGCTGGTTGTTGTAACTCCAGGGCAGCAGGCGCCGCTCGGGTGCACGTTGTCGCTGGAGAGGCGCTTGCGCCTTCTCGACTGGGCCGCTCAGAAAGGGGCGTGGGTGATCGAGGATGACTATCTGAGCGAGCTTCAACTGAAGGGTCGGGCCACACCGGCACTTGCCTCGCTCGATCGCGCCGGGCGCGTCATTCACATCGGATCTTTCAGCAAGACTCTGACCCCCACCCTGCGGCTGGGCTTTCTGGTCGCTCCTCCGTCGCTGACGTCTCAGTTCGCCGAGGTCGCGGCGTGTCTCGCGCCGGCGCCTGGGCCGTCTGTGCAACTCGCGACTGCAAAATTCATGCGTGACGGCCACTATATGCGGCATCTTCGACGTACGAAGCGTGTCTATGCAGCGCGAGGCGACGCGTTGCTAAAGACCCTTCGCCCACGCGCCAAGGACATAACGATCGCTGGATTGGCGGTGCTAATGCAATTGCCGGACGGGACACCAGACCTCTCCATCGCCAGGGAAATGCTGTCGTTCGGATTGGCGCCTGCTCCGCTATCGCCCTGGTATGCAGAGGCAGCTTCCGCACGATCCGGTTTGCTGCTAGGCATCGCGACAGCTCCTAACAAGCGTCTCGCGGCGTCTTGCGACCGCCTCCTTGGGATCATCGATCGTCTTATGTGACGAACGCAGAGGCAGGGCGCTCGCGAGGACAACGCTCATAAGGTACGTCGTGGCCTTGCTGGAAGAGTCAAGCAGGGTTTGGCTGCAGGACTGGCGAAGGGAGAGAATCTAGAAAGAAAGTTCCTCTTCCGCTGCATCCCAGGTGCTCTGGGTAGGCGAGAGGGACAAGATTTGCCGGCCTCTCCGCGTACCGCCGCGGGTCTAGACTGCCGTTGGACGCGGCATCATTGTACCCGAACAGGCTAATCCAGACGCGCGCAACCCTGCCCGGCTAGCCATTTGGATGGCAAAGCCAAACAACAACCTGGGCAGACGGTACAAGCCCGCCTAAAGTTTCCTCAGCGGCTTCCTCCGACCAGCCCAGACTTGATTCCAGGGGCTCCTTTAGGTGGCTCTGAATGGGCCCTCCGCGGACCGGTGAGGACGACGGATTTTCGAAATCCTTCGCGGCTTTGTCTTGTTTGCCGACCAAGCCGGCTTATTTTCGGAGCGGTCAGCACTCGCTAGCTTCGACTGCTATTTCAAAAAGCGACTAGAAGATAGGAGGAGAGCATGAAATTCCGTCCGCTTCACGACCGGGTCGTGGTCAAGCGCATCGACGCGGAAGAGAAGACCGCTGGCGGCATCATCATTCCCGACACGGTCAAGGAGAAACCCTCCCAAGGTGAAGTCATCGCCGTTGGCCCCGGCGGTCGTGACGAAAGCGGCAAGCTGATCCCGATCGACGTCCGGGTCGGTGACCGCGTATTGTTCGGCAAGTGGTCCGGCACCGAAGTCAAGATCGACACCCAGGAGCTGTTGATCATGAAGGAGAGCGACATCATGGGCGTTCTCACCGACGTGTCTTCCAAGAAGAAGGCCGCCTAGTCCACCGCTCAAGCGCCTGTCGAGCGCCTCATCAAGGGTGAAACCAAGTCAAAAACTCAGGGAAACCCACTATGTCAGCAAAAGAAGTCAAATTCGGAGTCGATGCCCGCGACCGCATGCTGCGCGGTGTCGACATCCTCCACAATGCGGTAAAAGTGACGCTCGGACCGAAGGGCCGCAACGTCGTCCTCGACAAGTCGTTCGGCGCTCCCCGTATTACCAAGGATGGCGTCACCGTCGCCAAGGAGATCGAGCTCGAGGACAAGTTCGAGAACATGGGCGCCCAGATGGTGCGCGAAGTCGCCTCCAAGTCCGCAGACGCGGCTGGCGACGGCACCACCACCGCGACCGTGCTCGCCGCTGCGATCGTCCGTGAAGGCGCCAAGTCGGTTGCCGCCGGCATGAACCCGATGGATCTGAAGCGCGGTATCGACATGGCTGTGGAAGCCGTGGTCGCCGACCTCGTCAAAAACTCCAAGAAGGTCACCTCGAACGAGGAAATCGCCCAGGTCGGCACGATTTCAGCCAATGGCGATGCGGAGATCGGCAAGTTCATCTCCGACGCCATGAAGAAGGTCGGCAACGAGGGTGTCATCACCGTTGAGGAAGCCAAGTCGCTCGAGACCGAACTCGAAGTTGTCGAGGGCATGCAGTTCGACCGCGGCTATATCTCGCCCTACTTCGTCACCAACGCCGATAAGATGCGCGTTGAAATGGATGATGCCTACGTCCTGATTAATGAGAAAAAGCTATCTCAGTTGAATGAACTACTTCCCTTGTTGGAAGCCGTGGTGCAGAGCGGCAAGCCGCTTGTGATTATCGCCGAAGACGTCGAAGGCGAAGCGCTCGCCACCCTCGTCGTCAACCGTCTCCGCGGCGGCCTGAAGGTCGCGGCCGTCAAGGCTCCGGGCTTCGGCGATCGCCGCAAGGCCATGCTCCAGGACATCGCGATCCTAACCGGCGGCCAGGCGATCTCGGAAGACCTCGGCATCAAGCTCGAGAACGTCACGCTCAATATGCTCGGTCGCGCCAAGAAGGTGATGATCGACAAGGAGAACACCACGATCGTCAGCGGCGCCGGCAAGAAGGCCGACATCGAAGCGCGCGTGGCGCAAATCAAGGCGCAGATCGAGGAGACCACCTCGGACTACGACCGTGAGAAGCTGCAGGAGCGTCTTGCCAAGCTCGCGGGCGGCGTCGCGGTGATCCGCGTCGGCGGCGCGACTGAGGTCGAGGTGAAGGAGCGCAAGGATCGCGTGGACGATGCGATGCATGCGACCCGCGCGGCGGTTGAAGAAGGCATCCTGCCAGGCGGCGGCGTTGCGCTACTGCGTGCCTCCGAGCACCTCAAGGGCATTCGCACCAAAAATGACGACCAGAAGACCGGGGTCGAGATCGTGCGCAAGGCGTTGTCCTACCCGGCCCGCCAGATCGCAATCAACGCGGGCGAGGACGGCTCGGTCATCGTCGGCAAGATCCTCGAAAAGGATCAGTACTCGTACGGCTACGACTCGCAGACCGGCGAATACGGCAACCTGGTCTCCAAGGGTATCATCGATCCGACTAAGGTGGTTCGAGTGGCGATCCAGAACGCGGCGTCCGTCGCAGCGCTCCTGATCACCACCGAAGCTATGGTGGCGGAAGTGCCGAAGAAGAACACCGGTGCGGGCGGCATGCCTCCGGGCGGCGGCGGCATGGGTGGCATGGGGGGTATGGACTTCTAAATCCGACATTCAGAGCTCAACAATTAAGGCTCGGCAGCGACGCCGAGCCTTTGCTGATTTCCTAGCGGTCAGCCGCGGTCCAACACTTGCGCACCGTATTGCGCGAGCGCGTCGAAGCCTGCGCCGCCGACGAGTTCGAGGGGGAAACCGCCCGGAATCATCCTGAGGAGCCTCCATTCCCGAAAACAGCGACCGACGCTCGCCGCCCAAAATAAAGAGATTGCCAATCATACCAGGACGATGCGCCTCGCGAAGAGTCCAATCGCGGCGATCGTGCACGGGCAGCTTCTCAGCTCTGTGAACCGGTGCGACCGGCCCCGATCCGCCATCTTTTCCCAACCACGTCGCCGTAAGTTCGCTCTTGGACAGACTGCCTCAACGGGTCCGTCTCAAACTAACGATGTTTCATATCTGGCGATTGCCAAGCGGCGCGCCCCGGCAGCCCTTTAGGGTTGAAGGCCACGGGCTATTTTCGCATTTAGGTTGCGATATTTTCCCGGTGCGATGCGACAGGATTCCTTGCGTTGTTGGGACACACAAAGCCAGCTAGTATTCTTCAATTGATTTGCTGAATGCTGTTTCCAGTCGGAGTATTTCCATGGCTAGCCGAGCAGTATCCCGTGATGATTTTAAAGGCTTGTTCGCGCTCTTTGCATTCGCGGCGCAACACAACGAAAACCACCACGGTGCGTCTCGGCTGCTCCACCTGTTCATGTCCAGCCGATATATTCCTGATGACCTTCTCGATCTATGGTCAGAGTGCGCCGAGGCAACTGGTCCTGAAACTATAGGCGAACAACTCTGCCTGCGCGCTCACGCGGTGGCTGACGGCAGTTCGAGCTACGACCATGCCAGCGCATTTCTGCACGCGTTGCTCAAAGCGCTCGATCAAACACAGCACTGAGCCTTCGTCGACCACTTGCTGACCCTGCGCCTTATTGCTCCGAACGACTACACCGTTCACGACGACGGCAGCCGCGTTCGGCCGCATCCGAGATGATCAGTCTGCTTAGCCCCTAGAAGCAGACCAGGTACAGACGGCCCAGTACGGACGCGAAGAGCCACTCCAGACGTCATTGGCATGGCGCAGACCTGATCATCGCCATGTATTGTGCGCGAGCCGAGAGTGGTGCGCCACGGACGTTTAGCTGCGTCGAGCGTTACCGCTTACACGGACCTTAGTAGCGCCGCCGGATCCAAACGCGCCGCCCGCTGAGCGGGTAGCAGACCGAAGATAATGCCGATGAGACTGGAGCAGGCGATCGCGATCAGCGCCATCCGTTCGTTGAATTCAGTTGGCCAACCTAGCGCGGCGGGAACAACGCGCGCGCATGCGTAGCCAACGGCCAGTCCCAACAGGCCGCCGATCGTGCATAGGAGCACCGCTTCGAACAGAAACTGTCGACGGATGTCCTGCGGTCTGCCGCCGAATGCCAGTCGAATGCCTATTTCATTAATCCGTTCGGTCACCGACACGAGCATGATGTTCATCACCCCAATGCCGCCGACTAGCAATGAGATTCCTGCAAGCGTGGACACCAGCAACGTGAACTGGCGATAGGCTCGGTCACGCATCTGGGCGACCTGAATGAGGTTCTGAATTCGAAAATCGTCGGCCTTGCGCCCGACGATCTTGTGACGTTGCCGCAGGACGCGCGCAATCGCGGTTTCTGCCGCGGGCATTGACTGAGCGGATTCGGTTTTCACCAAAATCGAATGCACGGCATCGGGATTGGCCTGACTGCGTCCAATGGCGAAGATTCTCGCCGACGACAGCGGAATGAACATGACGTCATCCTGATCTCGCCCCGTGAAATCCTGCCCCTTCTCGGCAAGCGTTCCGATCACGAGATAGGACGAGCGTTCAATACGGACAAAACGGCCAAGTGGATCACTGTCCCGGAACAGCTCACGCGCCACGGTACGACCAATGACGGCTATTTTTGCGGCCGATGCGACTTGGTCATCGTTGAAAAGCTGACCTTCCGCAAGCCTCCACCCGCGCGCTTCAAAAAAAACGGGCGTCACACCGGCAACAAGTGTCGACCAGTTCAGGTCTCCTGATATCGTCGTCTTCTGCTCGCCGACGAACGGTGCCGCGATAACAACATCGGGCACTTCGCGGGCGACAGCGATTGCATCGCCCGTCGTGAGCGAAAGGATGGTGCCCGCCTGCTGTCGTACGCCCTGCGCGACTTGCGCGCCAGGTTGCACGAGCAGCAGATTCGATCCAAGCGAGGTGATCTGTCTCGAAACCTCGGCACGGGCTCCCTCCGCCACCGCGACCACGATCAGGACGGCCGCAATGCCGATGACAATGCCGGTCACTGCGAGAATGGAGCGCAGTATGTGCACACGCACAGACCGAAACGCGAGATAGATATAACTGAATGATCGCATTGAACTCTCACGCCGGTCAAACGCTCATGAGGTAGCATCACATCCCTGGTCGCCGACAATTGCGCCGTCCCGTAGCTTGATCCTTCGCCACGCATACGCCGCGACCTCAGGATCATGGGTTACAAGCACGACCGTGAGGCCGGCACGCTGCAATTCGCCAAGAAGCGCTAGAATGGACGAGCGCGTGCTGGTGTCCAGTGCGCCAGTCGGTTCGTCGGCCAGGAGAAGGTCGGGACCGTTGACGATCGCCCGCGCGACGGCAACACGTTGCTGCTCACCTCCAGAAAGCTGGGCAGGCACATGGTGCATTCGCCCGCCCAGCCCCACCTGCTCGAGCGCAGCGCGTGCCCTCGCGATCGGATTCCGCAGCGGCTCGCGCCGATAGAATAGCGGCAAGCCGACATTCTCGAGCGCGGTCAGCCGGGGTAGCAAGTTGAAGTTTTGAAAGATGAACCCGATGCGCCGGTTTCGCAGTTCGCTCAAGCGTCCCTTCGACTGGACGAATATATCTTCGCCATCGAAAAAATAGCGGCCGCGTGAGGGATGATCAAGGCAGCCGAGGATCGAAAGCAACGTCGATTTTCCAGATCCCGATGGGCCCATGACCGCAACGAACTCTCCGCGATCAATTTTCAGGCTTACGTCGGACAATGCGCGAACCTTTTGGTCACCGAACCGGTGTTGCTTGTGGATATGGACGAGGGTGACGAGCGATCGCATGCGCTAACCGGCCAAGCGGCTCCAATCTAACGTTTGCTCCGATAACCGACGGCAACCTGTTCGCCCATTTTGAGATCTGGCGACCTGATCTCAGTGAGCGAATCTCCGGTAGCGCCCAGTGACACGGTGGCGGCAGCCAAATGACCCGATTTCGTGCGGACCCAGATCACGCCCTGACCGGGTGCAGGGTTGTTTCCGCCGTCTCGGGTCGGACGAAAACTCAGCGCGGCGTTGGGAACCACCATCGCGTCTTGATGCTCCTGAACCAGGATGCGGACGTCGGCCGTCATTCCCGGAAGCAGAAAAGCGTCTGGATTGGGCGCCGAAATCATCACGGTGTAGGTCACGACGTTTTGCACCATCCGCGCAGCCTTCCGAATCTCGCGCACGCGCCCCTCGAATACGCGGCCCGGATACGAATCCACGCCGAAGAAAACGCGCTGCCCGGTTCGCACCGCGCCGATATCAGCCTCGCTGACGAATGCATTTACGCGCATGTCCGAAAGATCACGCGCGATGGTGAAGATCGTCGGCGCCTGCAGGCTCGCAGCCAGCGTCTGGCCAAGCTCGACGCTGCGCCGAATCACGACCCCGTCGATCGGTGACTTGATGGTGCTTCTTTCGAGGTCAAGTCGAGCCCGTTCCAGAGAAGCGCGCGCAGCCATTACCCCGGCCGCGCGTATCTGCTCGCGCGCCTTGGCCGCGGACAATTCCGCGGCGAACGCCCGAGCCGTCATCTGTGCTCGCTCGGCGTCGCGCTGAGAAACACTGCCGTTCTTGCTGAGCGCAGCCTTGATCTGAAGCTCCCGCAAAGCGTCATCGTGGCGTGCCTGTGCGCCCTCGATGGCTGCCTTGGCCTCTTCCTGTTGTGCCAACGCGACCGCGAGCGCAGCCTCCGTTTCCTTGAGCAAGACTTCAAAGGTCGCGCTGTCAAGCGCCGCAAGCGGCTCGCCGGCGCGTACGCGGGAATTGTGGTCAGCCATGAGTTTGGCGACCTGACCCGACAGCTGTGAGCTGACCTCGACGGTGTCGACGGCTTCGAGCGTTCCGGCAGCAGTGACGTTCTGAACAACGTTATCGCGCGTGATGCTGACGTAGCGCAGATTGTCATGATTATCCCCAATTGCGGAGACCGGGCTATCCGGTGCCCACAACGGATACGCAACAGCAATCGCAACGCCTCCCAGTGTTGCGCGCATCAGAAGTTTTCGATGTAAACTCAGTTGATTATCCGTGCGAATGATAGCCTCGCCGCATTAGCTCTTGCGGTGCTCCATGCTGAACGTGGCCCCCCTTCTTGGCAACGCCGCAGGCGCGGCGCGTTCAGACCAGAAGACCTGATGGTGAACGCGCCGCTTTTGGCGCGATCCGAAACGATCGCAGTCGGCTGGATTAGGGCACCGAAGGGCTGCCGGTGGGCACAGTCTTCGTCCCGGTCAGTGCGGGCGGAGGTGTCTTAAGAATCTTCACCCCGGTCGTCGTATCCGTTGCCGGGACGGTATGGTCCTCGCCCTGAAATACGCTGCCTTGACCTGGGACTTCGTCACCCGGCCGACCTGGATTGTTGATTCCGTTCAGGAATGGTTGGCTCGTCGTAGTCGACAGTCCGCCCGCAGCCACGGCGGTGAACAGGTGGTCTGCTGCATAGCTTGGGCAGGCGCCTGCAAGCAGGGATACGCCTGCTGCTAGGATCGTGAGTTTCCTCATCATCAACTCCTCTTCTGAGGTGAGCTGCGCCAACGCGCGGCGAGTTCGTCACCTGCGCTGTTAGCCAAGTTTGAATGCAGTGGATCTCCTGCGGTTCCTATATCTCGCGGAATAGCGCTCAATGTCCGATGACGAATGAGTTAGTTTCTGACAAGGACGTCAGAATCGTCGAGATGAGTGGACGATCCTTCGAAATTGCGGTGACAGTGCCGGACTGCACCCCCTTAAGTAAGACACGGCAATTGCAGTGACAGTGCGGTTGCTCGCCATGCCGGTCTTTGCAGTCTTGCCTTCAAGTCGCCTACCATAGAGCGCGGCATACCGTTCTCACCTGACCTTGAATTAGCGAGGCTCAGGCGGCACCGCACCAACGCGACTGATCCTTTTGAGAGTTGTCTGAGATGGGTCAGAATGCGAAGAACTCAACCTAAGAAAATCTAGTCCGCCGTGCCTCACTGAGCGGACCTTAACGAGGTGCGCCGCTACTTCGCTGATGGGCCACGAGCGTAACGTCGCCGCGCAGCTCGATTAAAATCTCATGTTGGCCTGATGTGCCGGGATGAAAGTGTCAAGAGTCAGCATCGTTGACATGCTCGGTAAAAAAGGTCTGCGCTTTCTATGCCAAACGGAAATGCGTAGCCGCGTGCAAGAATTCGCTCTAATCTTGCCAACGCTCGGTCGAAATCCCTGACCTCGAGCCAGATCATGACCGACACGCTCATCACTATTGCTGCTACGGCTACGGCGCGACTTTGGTCCGCGCAGGCGGTGTTGGGGCAATCAGACTGGAGCGCGACTTCCACACGTACAACAGTCGAGATTGTCCGCTGGGACCACCCGCAGCCTGTCGAGGAGAAACAGGATCAATTTGGCAAACTTCAACGGAGGAGCCGCGATGGGTAGCAACTTGAAAAGCGCATGTGACGGAGTTTTGCAAAGCGTCGTCACGGGCAAAGACCGTGTTCCCGGCGTGGTCGCGATGATCACTGATCGGTCGGCCAACATCTACGAGGGCGTCGCCGGCGAGCGTATGCTTGGCAGCGGTCAGCCAATGACGGCCGATACCGTCTTTGCCATCTTCTCGACCACGAAAGCCATCACAGGCACAGCCATCTTGCAATGCGTCGAGGAAGGCAAGCTCGACCTGGATGCCCCGGCGAAGAGCTATGTTCCCGAGATCGGTAAGCTCGAAGTGCTCGAAGGATTCGATGCCGGCGGAAAGCCGAAGCTGCGGACGCCGAAACGCGACATCACCACCCGAATGCTGATGCTGCATACGGCTGGCCTCGGCTACGACTTCTTTAACGCCAGCTATTTCCGCCTGGCCCAGGAGCAGGGCCAGCCGAGCGTCGTCACCTGCTCGAAGGCGTCGCTGATGACACCACTGCTGTTCGATCCCGGTGACAAATGGGAATACGGCAGCAACCTTGACTGGTGTGGCCAGATCGTCGAGAGCATCCGCGGCAAGCGCCTCGGCGAAGTCATGAAGGAGCGGATTTTTGCGCCGCTTGGGATGGAGGACATCGTCTTCTCGCTGACCCCTTCGATGCGGTCGCGCCTTGCCGTCATCCACCAGCGCGGAGCCGACGGGTCGCTGACCCCGCTTCCCGATATGCAGCTGCCGCCTGACCCGGAAGTCCACATGGGTGGCCACGGGCTCTACGCCTCGATCGGCGAGTACATGAAGTTCATCCGCATGTGGCTGAACGATGGGGCGGGGCCAAATGGCCGCGTGCTCAAGCAGGAGACGGTCGCCGCCGCCGTCCGCAACGGCCTCAGGGAGGGCCAGACCGTGGTCATGCTGCCTGGCGTGATTGCGACACTGTCGAACAATGCCGAGTTCTTCCCGGGTCTGAAGAAGTCCTGGTGCTACACCTTCATGCTCAACGACGAGGACGCGCCGACAGGAAGGCCGGCCGGGTCGCTCGGTTGGGCCGGCCTCGCTAACACCTTCTACTGGATCGACCGCAAGAACGGGTTCGGTGGCTATTGGGCGACGCAGATCCTTCCCTTCGGAGATCCGACTTCGTTTGTCGGCTACATGAACTTCGAGACGGCGGCCTATCAGAGCGGCGAGGTGCGCGTGGCCGCGTAAGGGCGGCCGACCTAGCCTTCGATCACGGACGATGCCAGTCTGACCTTTTGCCGGACCGGCGTCGCAACGACCCAACCGAAACGACGGCGCACAGAGAGGCTGCTCTGTGCCGACAACGAGCGCTCACAACGGGAGGAACATCATGACTGCGCAAGGTAGTTCGCCAGGAGCAAGCGCGAAGACCCACTTCGATGCCGTCATCATTGGTGCAGGCTTCTCCGGCATGTACATGCTGCATTCGCTGCGCGACAAGCTCGACCTCAACGTCACCGTGTTTGAGGCCGGCGACGGGGTTGGCGGCACCTGGTACTGGAATCGCTATCCCGGCGCGCGCTGCGATTCCGACAGCTACATCTATTGCTACACGTTCGACAAGAACCTGCTGCAGGAGTGGAACTGGTCCGAGCGCTATCCGGAGCAGGATGAGATTCTGCGCTATCTCGAGCATTGCGCCGAGCGCTTTGACTTGAAGCCTGACATCCAATTCGGCAAACGCGTTGTCGAGGTCATCTTTGACGACAACAGCGAGCTTTGGACAGTGCGCACCGACAAGGGCGACTCAGCCACAACCCGCTTTGTCATCACCGCAGTCGGCGCTTTGTCGACCGCCAATATGCCGCCGTTCAAAGGTTTGGGGTCGTTCAAGGGCAAATGCTACCACACCAGCCAATGGCCGCATGACGGCGTCGACTTCACCGCCAAGCGGGTCGGAGTCATTGGCACCGGCGCGACCGCGGTGCAGGCAATCCCGGAGATTGCGCAGCAGGCCAAGCACCTCACGGTGTTCCAACGTACGCCCGCCTTCTGCGTGCCAGCGCGCAACGGCCGCGTCGACCCCGAGGTCACCAGGGCGCGCAAGGCCGATTACGATGGGATCCGCCAGCGCATCAAAGGTTCGTTCTTTGGGTTCGAACTCAACTTCCTGCCAAAGGGGGTCCTCGATACCACTCCCGAGGAGCGTGAGCAGGAGTTCGACAGGATGTGGGACGCCGGCGGCTTCGCATTCTGGCTGGCCAACTACCAGGATATGTTCTTCTCCAAGGAAGCGAACGATATCATCGCCGACTACCTCAAGCGCAAGATCCGCTCGATCGTCAATGATCCGGTGGCTGCTGAAAAGCTGACGCCCAAGACCTATCCCTACGGCACCAAACGGCAGCCCCTGGACACCAATTACTTCGAAACCTTTAACAAGAAGAACGTGCTGCTGGTGGATGCGGCCACCGATGGCTCGATCGAGGAAATCACGCCGAATGGCGTTCGCGCGGGCGGCAAGGAGTATCCGCTCGATATCATCGTCATCGCCACCGGCTTCGACGCGTTGACCGGCCCGCTGAAGGCACTTGGCATCAAGGGCCGCGGCGGCAGGATGCTAGCGCAGGAATGGGAGGCTGGCCCGCAGACTTATCTTGGCGTGGCCATAGCGGGCTATCCGAACCTGTTCACGATCACCGGCCCGCAAAGCCCCTCGGTGCTGTCGAATATGCCGGTGTCAATTGAGCAGCACGTCGAGTGGATTGCGGAATGCATCGCCCACATGCGTAGGAACAAGCTTACGACGATCGAAGCGACGCCGGAGGCGCAGGACGCGTGGGGTGCTCACGTCGCAGAGGTCGTGAACGCAACTCTGATGACTAGCGCCAATTCCTGGTACATGGGGGCCAACATTGACGGCAAGGCGCACCGCTTCTTGCCGTATCTCGGCCCGGAAGGCGTCGGCGGCTATCGCAGGAAGTGCGCCGAGGTCGCCGAAAAGGACTACGAGGGCTTCGCGTTCTCGAGCCACGGTCAGGGTTGGACCGCGCACCCGATCGCGGCCGAATAAGCCTGACAGCTCTTGATCGGGAGTGGCGTCCAGTGTCGTCACTCCCGGCATTGCGGTCGTTGAAGCGCCCGATTTCTGGGACGCATCTCAGGTACCGTGCGAAGAAGCTTACGGCTTCGCGCGCCGTTACCGTCGACTATGCCGTTCGATCACTTCATCGGCGGCCGCAAAGGTATGGCACCGTAAGACCAAGCACCCTTGCTGTGTTCAGGTTGAATACGAGTTCGAACGCCGTATGTCGCAGCACCGGTATATCCGCCGGCCTCGCGCCATTCGGAGCGGCCAACATAGACTCCCGACTTTCGATATATGTCCGCGAGGTTGGAGCCGCAGCTCGCTCAGCCGCCTGAGGCAGGAAACTCGCGCGACTGATAGATCGGCGGGCAGGAAAATTTCGGCCATCCTGGTGACGTTCCGACGTTCCTGTCGAGACAGGAATTACGGATTATTGCCGATCAAATGCCTTTGAAGCCCGGAATGTCGCGTTTGGGTCATGAGCGCCGTTCGAAGGGGCGGCCGGTTGTTTCCGGTCTACCTCCATGAGCCGACCACCCGGGACGCTGCCTAAACTTCGCATTCGGGCCAGAAGCGGTCATCATCGCACATCAATCAAAGTGAGGGCTCGCAGTGTCAGGCAGCCAAAGATGAATGTGCTTTCTTCCCGAATTGGATAGCCTGAGCTATGCCTGGGAAATTGGCCAATTGCCATCTCTCGGGAGACCACGAATGAAGTGGATAGTCACTGCCACCATTGCGCTTACTGCTTCGGTAGTGTTCGCAGCCGCGCAGCCAGCAAAAGAGCCCTACCAACCGGGCCTTGGCGAATTCATGACAGCTACGCAGCTTCGCCACGCCAAGCTATGGTTTGCTGGCGAACAAAATAACTGGGACCTCGCTGCTTATGAGATCGACGAGATCAAGGAAGGCTTAGAGGACGCCGCAAGGCTTTTTCCAACATATGAAGGCATCCCTGTCGCTGAGATGATCAAGACCATCATCGATCCACGGATAGAGGAGCTTGAAAAGGCCATTAGAGCAAAGAGCAGCACCAAATTTACGGCCGCCTTCGACGAGCTTACCAGCGGCTGCAATAGCTGCCACGCGGGAGCCAGCAAGCCGTTTATACGCATTCAGCGTCCAATCGCGTCTCCACTGACCAACCAGAATTTTGCGCCAGAAAAATAATGGGAGTTGCGCGCATCGACCACATGACTTCCGAATAGGGTCACGAGCATCGTTTGGCAGTTGGGCCGGCCGTTTCATGTTTGCCCCCTTAAGCAGACAACGTGGGGGATGCTAGGACAGCTAGCCGTAGAAGCTTCGCTCTTCGGTCACGGAGAACATGATGCGCATTAGCAACTGACCGGCGAAAATGATGATCGCGCTCACGACAATGAGCAGCGAAATATACGTGGAAGAGCCAATTGGAGCCACGGCAGGAACCAGGTAGGGAGCCAAGTACAGAGCAGCGAGGCTTGCACCGCGAAGGAAGAAATAGACCGGCTTCCTAAGCCTCTCTCGCGAACTCATCCAATCACAAAGGAAAAATAGGCAGCCGTAGATAAAAATCGATGACAGGTATGCCGCCGAAGCTAAGTTCAGGCCCCACGACAATAGCAGGAACAACGACTGCCTGTTCACGAAAAAAAAGATCCCAGCACCCGCGAAGAAAAGAACGACGCGATGGACTTTATCAACGGCGGCCACACTCGGTCTCCTTGGGAGAACAAGCCACGACAGATAAGCTGGTAGCAGCAAGTAGAGCTAAGAAGGCTTTGCAGCGAGGGATCATGCTAAATTCGGTTTCTGACCGGCGACGTCAACATCACACGTTTTGGTAGTGCCGTATTATTGCGTCAACCCATGCCGCAGCAAATACTCAATTTTCCATGAACAGAGGAAGTCCAATTCAGGGTCAACAGGCGCCGTCCTGACCGCCGCCGGTCACGTCCGGTCTGGCGCGACAACCGGACGATTTCAAAGCCAGCCCGGGCTTCGCGTTCGGGCCATTCGACGACATAGCGTCGCGTCTTCGAGAATGTTCGGATAAGCCGGAGCGGACATCGGTCAACGCGGCTGACGTGTCGACTAGATGGCGATGACCGATATCCACTTCTAGGTAGGCATCCCGCGTTTGGCACAGCCGTGTGATCCGTCGTACAAATGTGCCGGGTTGGATTGCGGGCCATGGTGCAAGAGCGACCAGTCCGGGTCGAGCGCAGGTTATCGGCGATTTTGGCCGCCGACGTGGCTGGCTATTCGCGGCTCATGCACAATGACGAAGAGGCTACCCACGCCAAGCTAAGCGCGCTGCTAACGGAAGCTGTCCAGCCGGCAATCGCTGAACACGGTGGCCACATCGTGAAGAACACCGGGGACGGGTTCTTGGCCGAGTTTCCGAGCGCGGTCGAGGCGGTTCGAGCCGCGATGCAGTTCCAGACCAGCATTCATGAACTTACAATCGGTGATGTGGAAGACAGGCGCATTGCTTTCCGTGTGGGCATCAATATCGGCGACGTAATTGTTGAACCTCATGACATTTTTGGGGACGGCGTCAATATTGCGGCGCGGCTTGAGGGCGTCGCAGAGCCCGGCGGCATCTGCATCTCGTCTTCTGCCTACGATCAAGTCCAAGGCAAGGTCGGGGTTGAGTTCGGCGATCTGGGCGAGCAGAACCTCAAAAACATTGCCCGTCCGGTCCGGGTCTATCGAATGCGGCCATGCAATGCAGCAACACGCCCACAGGCCTCGTTGCTGCACCGTGACACGCCGCAGATTGGTTGGTTTCCAAACATGTTTGGTGGCTTTCCGATCCGCCTGTGGCCGGCGCTTCGTGCGCGGCGCGCTCGGATGGCTCTAGTGATTGCCTTGCTGTTTCTTCTGAGCGGCGGCGTAGCTTATTGGTATATGCATCAAGGCGAGCCGCAGCCGTTGAACCATCGCCTGTCGATTGTCGTGCTGCCATTCACGAATCTAAGCAATGCATCCGAGCAGGAATACTTTGCTGAAGGTATTACTGACGACCTGAGTGCCGATCTTTCACGGATCGAGGATAGCTTTGTGATCGCGCCCAGCACAGCCCGCGCCTACAAGAATGTTGACCCGAAGCGCGTTGGCCGCGAACTCGGCGTACGCTACATCCTTGACGGCAGCCTGCGCAGAACGGACTCACTGGTCCGGATCAATGCCAGGCTGATTGATGCCCGGACTGGCGCCGAGATCTGGTCGGAGCGCGTCGACGGTGACTGGTCCAAATCGATGCAGCTTCAGGATATCATCACCGGTCGACTGGCGCGGCGGCTTGATCTTGAACTGACAAACCAGGAAAGCCGCGACGCGGAGGTTATGCGGCCAAACAACCCTGACGCGGTCGATCTCACGATGCGGGGGTGGGCTGTGCTCAACCAACCCTATTCGCGCGAGCAGTTGTCGCAGTCGCGAGCCCTTTTCGAACGTGCGCTCCAAATCGATCCAGGCTTCCCGAAGGCGTTGGTGGGCCTGGCTGAGACTCTGGCAATGGAGGTCAACTATCGTTGGACAGATGCGCCGGCAGATCAGCTACGGCGTGCTGAGAGCGCCGTAGGCCAGGTCCTGTCAAAGTTTCCCAGTGATGCGATGGCACATTTTGTGAGGGGAGAGATCCAGCGGGCCAGCGGTAGGAATGTTGAGGCCGCGGTCGGCGAGTACGAAGCGGCAATCGCGATCAACCCCAGCCTGGCCCCGGCCCATGGCGCGCTCGGCGCCGCCAAGATCCGCGTCGGCCGTTCCGCGGAGGCATTTGCGCCGCTCCAAATGGCCATCCAGCTCAGCCCCCGTGATCCGCTGCTAAGCACGTGGTACTTCTACATCGGCCATGCACACTCCCATCTCGGGCAGTATGAGGGGGCGATTGATTGGTGCGGCCGCTCCATCGCGGTGCAGCCTCTTTGGATTGCCTACGCAGATCTCGCCGCCGCCCACGCACTAACGGGACATGAGCGTGAAGCTTACGCCGCAGTTGCCGAGCTTCGTCGGCTCAGGCCGAGCTACACCGTCACCGAGTGGTTGCAGGATGGCAAGGGATGGTCCGACAACGCCGTCTTCCTTGCCGAGTTTCAGCGCATTGCCGATGGTTTGCGCAAAGCGGGTCTGCCGGAGTGAGAGGTTGGAGAGAGCCTAGCAAAGAGCCGCGTTGATTCTCGCGCTCGCCGTGTGTCGGATATCAGCTCCGTCCGCTCTCGTCACAGCACGAGTCCGAGATGGGTCAAAATGCGAAGAACTCAGAGTGAGCAAAGTCAGTCCGCTCTACCCCACCAAGCGGACCTCAATGAAACGTGTCGCCACTTCGCTCATGGGCCAGCAACGGCCTCGTGCGCGGCACCAACTCGTAGCGATCACCTCGTCGGGCTATAACAAATCTGCCAGCTTTAGGCTGGGCGCCGACAGCTATTTCTTGCGCGGATCGTCAGCCGGGTTGACGTAGTCAATACCTCCCGGGCCGGTGAACTGAACTTGGAGAACCGCCTCTTCGTTGCCGGTCCATGCGTAATGCGCGTGTTTTGCCGGATACACCCACAATGCGCCCGGTTTCAACAGTTCGCCTTTCTTCTCGAACTTTTCACCTTGGCTCGTTCCGATAGTACCACTGATTATCGTTACGACCTCGGAATAAGGATGAGTGTGCGGGGGCATTTGGAAGTTGGCGGGAAACTTGATGCGTAAGACGACGGTGTCTCCGGCCTTTGTCTGGTCGCCTACCAGAGCGGCGAGTTGAACGCCCTTCGGAAATGCTGGGTTATCCTTCCAGATCAGTGCGTCAGGCGTAACCTGGATGTGCTTGTCTTGCGCCATCCCAGAGCTTGCAAACGCGATCAAAGCGGCGGCGGCAAAGAGCTGCTTTTTCATGCTGCTACTCCCTGCAAATGGACAATGGGGGAATGAGAGCATATCAAATCAGGCTACTCTGCAGGAACAGATTTTCTGACCTGTTGTTGCGGACGGCCGGCCACTATCATCGGATGTCGCCTTCGGGTCATGAGCGCCCTTCGGAGGGGCGGCCTTTTGCTTTCGGTTTACCCCCATGAGCCGACGGCCGGGGACGCTGCTTAGACTTCGCATTCGGGCCAACAGGAGACTCACGCACGGCAGCAATGACTGGCGTTATTCGATCACCTCGTCGGCACGAGCGAGCAAGGTCGGCGGAATCGTTATGGCCCCCTTCAGATCACCTTCTTGCGAAGAATAGGTAAGTTTACCAAAAACCGCGCTCCTTTCGTCGCGCCAGTAACAACGGCTATATGTCCCTGAAGCTGGCCAACCAGGCCTTTGATGACCTTAAACCCCAAACTGGTGCGCGGTTGATCGATGTCAAAGCCATCCGGCAGGCCGATGCCTTGGTCGGAAACTTCGAGGCGAAGTTGTCCCTCTATCTCGCGGGCAGAGATTTCGATCGCGCCTTTGCCTTCCGGGTAAGCATACTTCACCGCGTTGGTAACGAGCTCGTTGACCAACAATCCTAGCGGAATTGCGTGATCCGCAGAAAGCAACATTGAGTCTGCATGGCAGTGCAAGGAGAGCCCCTCGGTTGCCCCCTTCAATTTTTTGCAAAGCTCGGTCATAAAATCTTCCAGGTCGACAAAGCCGATTTGCGAACCACGCCATAGGTGATCATGCACTTGGGCGATGGTTTCCACGCGCGCACTCGCATCGTCTAACGCATTCCTGACTTCTTCGGATTGTGCACTCCGTGCTTCCACGCGAAGGAGGCCGACAACCGAAGTCAGGCTGTTCTTGACACGATGGCTCATTTCTCGTGTCAGCAATTCCTGATGCTCGAGGGCCTTCTGAAGCTTGGCGTCGGCCTGCTGGCGTTCGATGGCGATGCCAAGCAGGCTGGCGAAGCCCGCAAGGAAGTGTGCGTCCGCCTCGTCGAACTCGCCAGGGTCGGTACTATCGACTTCCAGCACGCCGAAGGACTGATTGCCCTCTGCCCCCCGTTCTATCAGCACGTTGATTGCCCGCCTGATACCATGATCCGCAAGGAGCTGAGGCGTACGGAAACGCGTCTCCGCTTCTAGATGGTTTGATATGACGCTCTTTCCAGTCTGGTATGCATACCCTGCTGGCGACCCGGTATCCGTGCTAAGCGAAACGATATTGATGGTCCCGGGCGCCCAACCGACGCCGGCGCGAACCATAAGGCCTTTTTCATCTGGAAGAAATTCTAAGACCTTAGCGAAGCGAACTCTCAGACCCTGTGCGCATAATTCCGTTGCGCGTTGCAGTATTAGCGTGAAGTCGCGGGTCAGCATCGCTATGCGGCCGAAATCCCCAAGTAAGGATTGTTGCTCCAATCGATATGAAAGTTCGTCTCGACTTGGCGGTGTTGCGGAAAGCAATTGTTCCCGCCCGACGTCGGAAGTCATCGAAATCTACCCTTCGAGCCCGTTAACCCCGCCATGGGAAGACTAGCACGTTACTGGCGTTTGAATGCGACCAATGTCCGCTAATGGGATGGTCCGGCCGTGCTCCTGCCCCGCCAGCGATAAGCTGGCCAGGGGCGCCAAGACAAGGAGCACGCCATGTCCCAGACACCCAGTACCGCGATCGCCGTGATCGGCATCGATATCGGCAAAAACTCGTTCCACGTCGTGGCCACGATACGCGCGGCACCGTCGTGCTGCGGCAAAAGTGGTCGCGTGGCCAGGTCGAGGCGCGGCTCGCCAATATGCCGCCTTGCCTGATCGGCATGGAAGCCTGCGTCGGCGCACATCATTTGAGCCGCAAACTCGCATCGTTAGGTCACGATGCCAGGTTGATGCCGGCCAAATATGTCCGCCCTTATAGCAAAGGACCGAAGAACGACTTCAATGACGCCGAAGCGATTGCCGAAGCCGTGCAGCGCCCGACGATGAAGTTCGTGGCGACCAAGACCGCGGAGCAACTGGATCTGCAGGCGCTGCATCGGGTGCGCGAGCGGCTGGTGTCGCAACGCACCGGCATCATCAACCAGATTCGCGCCTTCATGCTGGAACGCGGGATCGCGGTGCGCCAGGGTATCGGCTTCCTGCGCACAGAACTGCCCACCATCCTTGCGACGCGCACCGATGCCCTGTCGCCACGCATGTTGTGTGTCATCGAGGAGTTGGCAGGCGACTGGCGTCGGCTGGATCAGCGCATCGATAGGCTCTCCGGCGAGATCGAAGCACTGGCCCGTCAAGATCAGGCATGTTCGCGCCTGATGACGGTGCCTGGCATCGGGCCGATCATTTCGAGCGCCATGGTGGCCGCGATCGGCACTGGAGACGTCTTCTCCAAAGGCCGTGACTTCGGCGCCTGGCTCGGGCTGGTGCCCAAGCAGATCTCGACGGGAGACCGCACGATCCTCGGCAAAATCTCAAGGCGCGGCAATCGCTACCTCCGCGTTCTGTTCGTCCAGGCGGCATGGGTGGTGCTGGTCAGGATCAAGAACTGGGAACGTTACGGACTCAGATCCTGGATCGAAGCCGCCAAGAAGCGATTGCACCACAACGTGCTGGCGATCGCACTCGCCAACAAGCTTGCCCGCATCGCCTGGGCGGTGCTGGCTAAAGGACGCGCCTTCGAGCTGACAAGGACCAACGATGCAGGCGTCCGACCCGCTTGATCGTCGCGCCGTGCTCGGCGCGGTCAAGGCGCGGCCTGGCAACGCCGGAGCCAGCCGCAAGCCAAGCGCAACGGCCGGCCTTGACCGCCCGTGCGCGCGACGCGACGCACGTCCTGCGGGCCGGGACGAAGGAACGGCCCCTGGCTCGAACACAGGAACTGCGAGGTAGGAGGAGCAAGCGATGACGTAACCCCATCAACAGGTTCCAGCCGAGGTCTGCGAGAGGATGAGACGAGATGGAGGTTCGGTCTTCCCGGCGCATGCGAACACTGGTGACCCAAATGGCCCAATCGAGGCCTGTCCGCTAATGAGAACGCACGCGCGCTGATATCCATGATGGCCCGGAGAAAATGCTCCAACCAAAGGCCGGATACATTGATGCAAGACCACACCACCTGATCGACGAACCTCTTGCTACGCACGGCCGGACCATACAAGTGGGTCAAGATGCGAAATACTCTACGCGAGCAGATGTTTTCCGCTTCGCCTCTAAACTCAGACGTTGCTCGATGCGCTCGGCACTTCGCATTCGGTGCCACTTTCGGACCAAACGACCGCCTCGTCAGCATGCGCGGGGGAATGCCGCGCATCGTCTGTCTCGGCGGGGCGTGCTGGCGGAATTCCAAGACGCCCCAGCTTCCAGTAGCTTGTGCGCATCATCGTGCAGAACGCGACGATCGCGGTCCGGGGCATAGTTCGCGCACACTCTTCCGACATCGCCGCGGCGTTTGCCGCGCCCCGGAAATTGGAACTCCCTATGATGTTACCCATACGCATTTTGCAATTGTGCCGCGTAGCGCTGGAATCTAAGTCCTCAATGATCCGGCGAGACAAAAATTCGCCTCGCGATCGCGTGTGTTTGGAGTTCAATTTTTGACATTGAGAGCTTCCGCAGCTGAATTGGATTTCGGGGGGCGAAGCGTAGGCGGATTCAAACAAAGTTCGAGGTTGCCGCCCTATGCCGCTCGAAATGCGATGCGGCGGATGGTTCGCGGCGGGCTACAGTGACGCTTTCCAGCGGGATCGGTAACCGACTTTTGGCAGCACTACCGGCGGCGGATCTCGATCTGCTGGCACCCGACCTAGAGATGGTCGCGCTCGATCGGGACTCGGTCGTCTCGCGGGCGGGTGACCAGACCGAGCACGTCCTCTTCCCCCATAGTGGCGCCATTTCTGTGATGATCGACATGGCGAACGGGCAGACGGTCGCCAGCGCCGCAATAGGGCGCGAGGGAGCAGTAGGCACTCTTTCCGTGCTCGGGCCGTCTCCTGCGGCCGTTACCGCCATCGTTCGTGCCGCGGGCACCGCCTCGCGGATCCCCGCATCGCGATTCCACGCCGCTTTCAGCCGGAGCCCCGCGATCCGTCACGCAGTCCAGATTCACTTCAAGGCGATGCTGATACAGCTACAAATCGGCGGGGCCTGCAATGCGCTGCATTCGGTCCAAGCCCGCATGGCGCGCTGGCTGCTCCATCTTCGCGACCGCGTCGACCACGACGTCCTCCCGCTCACCCAGGAGGCGCTTTCGCAAATACTAGGTGTGCGACGAACGACGGTGACGCTCCTGATGCGGAATCTGCGCGCTTCCGGAGCGATCATATCTGAACGGCGAGGCGAAATCGAGATCGACCCTTCGCGGCTCGCAGCGGTGGCGTGCGAATGCCGCGACACCATGCGTCTCGAAATCGAGGGGATCTTCTCTATGAATGCAACCCAATCTCGCGTTTTGGTTCTGCCGACGCAGTAATTGAAACGGGCGATGTAGCCGCTTGTCATTCGGCCTGCAATATTGACCCCCTAAGCCGGGGGATCGGCGTCCAAAATTGACCCCCTATAGGTTGGTCTGTTGCGCTGCCTGCTTTGGAATGAAGCAGGTGGTCGAGGATGCTGATCGTGGAGACGATTGCGCGGATTCGGCGCGAGCACTTCATCAAGGGCAAGACGATCAAGGAGATTGCCCGTGACCTGAAGGTGTCGCGGAACACGGTCCGGAAGGTGCTGAGGTCAGGAGAGACCTCCTTCGAGTACGAGCGGCAAGTGCAGCCGCGGCCAAAGCTGGGACGATGGGCAGTAGAGCTCGACGGACTGCTGGCGGCGAACGCGGCCAAACCGGCTCGTGAACAGCTGACGTTAATCCGGATCTTCGAAGAGCTGCGCAGCCGTGGCTATGACGGCGGCTACGATGCGGTGCGGCGTTACGCCAGGCGGTGGAGCAAGGAACGCGGGCAATCGACCGCGGCTGCTTATGTCCCGCTAAGCTTTGCCCCAGGCGAAGCCTACCAGTTCGACTGGAGCCACGAGGTGGTCTTGCTGAGCGGCACCACGGTGATGGTGAAGGCCGCCCATGTCCGGCTCTGTCACAGCCGCATGCTGTTCGTGCGGGCCTATCCGCGGGAGACGCAGGAGATGGTGTTCGACGCCCACGACCGGGCGTTCGCCCTGTTCAAAGGCACCTGCACCCGCGGCATCTACGACAACATGAAGACCGCCGTAGAGACGATCTTCGTCGGTAAAGGGCGTCTCTACAATCGCCGCTTCCTGCAGATGTGCAGCCACTATCTGGTCGATCCGGTCGCCTGCACGCCAGCGTCGGGCTGGGAGAAGGGGCAGGTCGAGAACCAGGTCGGGCTGGTCAGGGAACGCTTCTTCACGCCGCGGCTGCGGTTCAAAAACCTCGACGAGTTAAACGCCTGGCTGCTCGACAAATGCATCGCCTACGCCAAGGTTCATCGCCATCCGGAGCTGGTCGATCAGACGATCTGGGAAGTGTTCGAAGCCGAACGCCCCAAACTCGTTCCCTATGCCGGCCGCTTCGACGGCTTCCATGCGGTGACGGCATCGGTCTCGAAGACCTGCCTGGTGCGCTTCGACAACAACAAGTACTCGGTCGCAGCCAGCGCAGTCGGGCGACCGGTCGAGGTTCAAGCCTATGCCGATCGCATCGTGATCCGTCAGGATGGACGCATCGTTGCCGAGCACCCGCGATCCTTTGGCCGCGGCGATACCGTCTACGACCCCTGGCATTATGTGCCGGTGCTCGCCCGCAAACCCGGCGCCTTGCGCAACGGTGCTCCCTTCAAAGACTGGGTGCTGCCAGCCGCGATCGAGCGGATCCGGCGCAAGCTTGCCAGCACCGACGACGGCAATCGACAGATGGTCGACATCCTCAACGCGGTGCTGACTGACGGTCTGCCCGCGGTGGAAGCGGCCTGTGCCGAAGCGCTCAGTCACAGCGTCCATTCGGCCGATGTCGTTCTCAATATCCTGGCCCGTCAACGTGAACCCGCCCCACCGGCCAACATCATGACGCCGGCCGCACTGACGCTCCGTCATGCACCGATCGCCGATTGTGCCCGCTACGACAACCTCCGGAGGACCATCTGATGGAACGAACCCAAATCTTCGACCTCATGGGCGAACTCAAGCTCTACGGCATGAAGGCTGCCTTCGACGAGATCATGGCAACTGCCGTCAAGCGCCAGCACGAACCTCAGCGCATTGTCGGCGACCTGCTCAACGCCGAGATCAACGAGAAGCAAGCCAGGTCGATCAAATACCAGCTCACCATTGCCAAGCTTCCGCTTGCCAAGGACATCGCCGACTTCCAGTTCGACGGCACGCCGATCAATCAGACACTCGTCAATGATCTTGCTGGCGGCGGCTTCATCGCCCAACAACGCAACGTCGTGCTGGTTGGCGGCACCGGCACAGGCAAAACCCACCTGGCCATTGCCATCGCCAGAAGCTGCATCCGATCCGGTGCCCGCGGCCGCTTCTTCAACGTAGTCGACCTCGTCAATCGCCTCGAGACCGAGACCCGCAACGGACGGCAAGGACGGCTCGCCGAGCATCTGACCCGGATGGACTTCATTGTGCTGGATGAACTCGGCTATTTGCCCTTCGCCCAGTCCGGTGGCCAGCTTCTCTTCCACCTCGTCAGCCGGCTCTATGAGCGCGCCTCCGTCATCGTGACCACCAATCTCGCCTTCGGCGAATGGCCGAGCGTGTTCGGCGACGCCAAAATGACCACCGCGCTGCTCGATCGGTTGACCCATCACTGTGACATCGTCGAGACCGGCAATGACAGCTGGCGCTTCAAAAGCCGCGACGACGATCACGCCACCCGCGCTCGTCTCGTCTCCGCTATCCCGGCCAGCTCCAACGAGCCGAGCGCTACCGTCAAACCGCGGCGCACGAAGGGGTCAAAATTGGACGCCGATGAGGGGTCAAATTTACAGGCCGATTGACATCTCGAAGCTCACACTGCCAGGCTACGGGTTCTATCTCGTGCATCAGTCTGGGCACCCAAAGCTCGCGGCGATAGGCGCATTCATCGCGTGGGTGCACTCAATGCAGAATGGTGCTCGATAGCAACGCTCGCGCCGTCCGCCGAGGTTGTTCCCTATGGAAACAAGCCTTTCCGGGAACTTCTGCTAATGGGATGGTCCGGCCGTGCTCCTGCCCTGCCAGCGATAAGCTGGCCAGGGGCGCCAAGACAAGGAGCACGCCATCCCAGACACCCAGTACTGCGATCGCCGTGATCGGCATCGATATCGGCAAAAACTCGTTCCACGTCGTGGGCCACGATACGCGCGGCGCCGTCGTGCTGCGGCAAAAGTGGTCGCGTGGCCAGGTCGAGGCGCGGCTCGCCAATATGCCGCCTTGCCTGATCGGCATGGAAGCCTGCGTCGGCGCACATCATTTGAGCCGCAAACTCGCATCGTTAGGTCACGATGCCAGGTTGATGCCGGCCAAATATGTCCGCCCTTATAGCAAAGGACCGAAGAACGACTTCAATGACGCCGAAGCGATTGCCGAAGCCGTGCAGCGCCCGACGATGAAGTTCGTGGCGACCAAGACCGCGGAGCAACTGGATCTGCAGGCGCTGCATCGGGTGCGCGAGCGGCTGGTGTCGCAACGCACCGGCATCATCAACCAGATTCGCGCCTTCATGCTGGAACGCGGGATCGCGGTGCGCCAGGGTATCGGCTTCCTGCGCACAGAACTGCCCACCATCCTTGCGACGCGCACCGATGCCCTGTCGCCACGCATGTTGTGTGTCATCGAGGAGTTGGCAGGCGACTGGCGTCGGCTGGATCAGCGCATCGATAGCCTCTCCGGCGAGATCGAAGCACTGGCCCGTCAAGATCAGGCATGTTCGCGCCTGATGACGGTGTCTGGCATCGGGCCGATCATTTCGAGCGCCATGGTGGCCGCGATCGGCACTGGAGACGTCTTCTCCAAAGGCCGTGACTTCGGCGCCTGGCTCGGGCTGGTGCCCAAGCAGATCTCGACGGGAGACCGCACGATCCTCGGCAAAATCTCAAGGCGCGGCAATCGCTACCTCCGCGTTCTGTTCGTCCAGGCGGCATGGGTGGTGCTGGTCAGGATCAAGAACTGGGAACGTTACGGACTCAGATCCTGGATCGAAGCCGCCAAGAAGCGATTGCACCACAACGTGCTGGCGATCGCACTCGCCAACAAGCTTGCCCGCATCGCCTGGGCGGTGCTGGCTAAAGGACGCGCCTTCGAGCTGACAAGGACCAACGATGCAGGCGTCCGACCCGCTTGATCGTCGCGCCGTGCTCGGCGCGGTCAAGGCGCGGCCTGGCAACGCCGGAGCCAGCCGCAAGCAAAGCGCAACGGCCGGCCTTGACCGCCCGTGCGCGCGACGCGACGCACGTCCTGCGGGCCGGGACGAAGGAACGGCCCCTGGCTCGAACACAGGAACTGCGAGGTAGGAGGAGCAAGCGATGACGTAACCCCATCAACAGGTTCCAGCCGAGGTCTGCGAGAGGATGAGACGAGATGGAGGTTCGGTCTTCCCGGCGCATGCGAACACTGGTGACCCAAATGGCCCAATCGAGGCCTGTCCGCTAATGAGAACGCACGCGCGCTGATATCCATGATGGCCCGGAGCAAATGCTCCAATCAAAGGCCGGATACATTGATGCAAGACCACACCACCTGATCGACGAACCTCTTGCTACGCACGGCCGGACCATACATAGGGTCAAACTGAGAAGTCCGGGCACTCAGTCGGCAGGTCGGCTTTACCCCCAACTCCAGACAAACCGCTGCATCGGACCAACTGACGCGATGGGCCATTCGCGACATTCTAGCGGTGCGCCGAAAAATTCCGGTCTACCCCGATAGGAAGACATAACGCATTCGTGAACCTCGCCACAGGGCGACAGCTGTCCTTGCGAATGAACACAAGGGACGGCAGGGGCGACCAACCCTACAGCGGGAAGAGTTGCCACAGCTCTGGCTGCATGTCATGACGTTCGAGGCAGCATTCCCGTTCCGGGAGGCGCGATATGCTGCAGTTGAAAGACAAGGTCGGACGGTTCGCGACGACAGGGCGCAGCTGCCAGAACTGGAAAAAGGATCAGGAGCTGGTCATTTCGCTGCTCAACAAGATCGCCATTTCCGATGGCGGCGCCGAGAACACGCTTAAACCACAGATGGTCGTGACCGGTTATGCCAGCAACGGCCTTTACAACTCGATTCTGTACTTCCAAAAGAAGAACTTTCCCGGCACGCCTGACGGCTATGTTCGGCCTGCCGGACCGACATTCAGTCGGCTCGTTGAACTGTCGACGAAGGCGGCCGCCAAGCCCGCCCCGCCAAAGGGCCAATGGGACGCAATCGCGACTCCTTCCGTCGATGCTGCACTTCGCAAAGGCCTCATCGACGATTCAAAGCTGGACTACGCAGAGGTCGTTGACATCATCCGGGCTACCGTCGCAGACGGCATGGTCACCGCATTCGAGCTGGACGACCTGACCACCATTGCGAACACCTCCAGAACGCTCTCCCCCACCTCGAAAAAACTCATCACGCTCTTCGTCGGAGAAGAATACAAGGAGAAGCGCGGGATCGGACCGTACGACCTCAATTCCGACCAGAAAAAACTAGCCGCGGAAATGGTCTGCGATTTCCTGAAAAACACGAGGACGACGTTCTTTCCGAAGCTCGACCCACACCGCGTCGGCATAGGTATTCTCAGGCGCATTGCGAAGCCGAGCCTCATCAATCAAGATCAGGGAAGTCTGTGCGGGCCATCCGCCCTGATGTTCGGCTACGCGTCCGACAGGCCAGGGTCTTACGCGCGGTTCGCGATCGATCTCTATCAGAAGGGGCAGGCGAACCTTGGCCGCCTGCTGATCAAGCCCGGAAAGGATGTGAGGAACTTCACGCCACCCTGGTCGCTGGACCACGTCGACTGGCTGACATGCGCCTCCATACGCGATTCGGAGAACTGGTTCTTCGATTTCGACGACACGGGCAAGATCAGCGATCTTGCGGGTGTCACCCTCCCGAGCGAAATGGAGCAATGGTTTCGCAAGGCCGGATACCGAGACGTGCGCGAGAATACCAACATTTCGCGATTCAACAAAGACATCGACGATGTAAACGAAGCCAACCGGCTGCTCGACAGCGGATATCGCGTATGTCTTTTCATAAGCGCCAATATGATCGACTATGACGACCAGTCCGATAAAGGCTCCGCGTTTACGATGCACTGGGTCGTGCTGCGCGAGAAGATACAAGTGATGAACGGGTACGTGAAGGCGAAGGTCTTCTCATATGGCGATGGAGACTACGTGATACCGCATCCGCAGGAAAAAACCGGTGCCGTCAAGCCCCTCGCCATTCGGGACTTTCTTATGAATTTTTATGGGTACGTTGCTGCCAAGGGGTGACCGGGGCCAGAAGCGCCGAAGGCATGACGATGCTGGTTACGCACGAGATGGTCTTCTTCGCCGATGTCTCGACCTGCGTCGGCTTCATGAAATGCCGGCATCATGGCCGAGGATCGGCACGCCCGAGGAAACCATCCGCCAGCCGCGCAGCGAAACGGCTGAAGGTTCTTGAGCCGGTTTCACGAGGCGCACCGAGGCTTGTACTCGCAGAACGCCCGGCAGTTAGGGCGCATAGAAGTCCGCTGTGCCCCTGATTGCGACGCAATAGTGGACCTCACGAGAGGTCGGTTAATGGGTCAAACTGAGAAGTCCGGGCGCTCAGCCGGCGGGTCGGCTTTACCCCCAACTCCAGACAAACCGCTGCATCGGACTAACTGACGCGATGGGCCATAAGGCGACGTAGGCTAGTTCACGCGCGAGCGTCGACCAGTCGGCACGCCCTTAGCCTCACGGCGTCCGGGCGACTGAAGCTGATATACTTTGGCCTAATTTTTTTGGGTTCAGCAAACATCCTTTACCGATTGCGGCGACCCTATATTTTCCGGGTCGGCACCGATCAGTTTGATTACGCGGAGCGAGCGCTGGTTCATTTCACCGTGGACAATTACATCGATCTAAACGGGGTTATCAGACACGAAGGTCACCGCACGTTGCATGGGAAATATGATGACGCGGAATTTGACAGCTTCGTCGATGTTGCGACAGGACGGAACAATCCCGATGTCGGGAACTGGAATCTAGCAAAGAGTAAGTTTGAAGGCCTGCTCCGATCGATCCTCATAGAGAATTTTTTCCGGAATGACGTCAAGCATCGGTTGGCACTTACGTGCTTCTTGCTTTAGCATTCTGCGGATACGGCCTGCTTCTTATTCCGAGCTTCGACTGAGGTCATTCGCGTCACGATAAGGGGTGTGACGTAAGAGCCCTCGCATGCGCAGCGCCAATTCGGCACCTTCGCGCTTCGCACCGGGATCGCCATAGGGCTGATCCAGCGCGCTCAAGGTGGGATAGCACCGTAGACTTTGCCACGGCATCAGGCCCAGCGCTTCGATCCGGCAATGATTCGCGGCTAACAGTTGCACATTTACAACCCGCACAGTCATTTGAGATACTAAGCTCGTCGATTGAGACGACCAAAACATATTTCATTCAATAAGATTAGCGGGGGACAAAAGGTGTTTGATGTCTATCGCAATGACAAGCGCGACTTGCTCGTTCTAAGTACAGGCTCTGCCGTACCCGTGCTTTACTCTGCACATAAGTGGCGCAAGAGCAGAAAAAGAGTTTTCAAAGTCAGCGCCGAGATCAGGCTGGCCGTTCAGAGCCAAGGCTATTACGTCCGCCGCTTGCGCGTTACCGATAAGGGATTGATGTAGGTCGAGTGCGTCAGCATCACCCCCGACCAAGCGCCATCCTCGCGCCCTACCGCGTGGTCAACTGCTATGCCCCGTGCCTGCGTAGTGCCGGATGATCCGGTAAATCGATGCTTGCCGAAATTCGATCACTTATTTTCTGCAACTTGGATACTTCAATACCGACCGCGCGCAACCTGATAAACTTTCGTTAACCACTTAGGCGTGAAACTAAAACACGGATTTCTACTGCGTATCGGGCAGCCGTGATTATCACGGCAACTCTAGTCGGAGTTGGTCTGTTCGACCGTTGTCTCGCGTGAAGCTATATTTTTTTCATCGTTTTTTTGATCGCTTTCGACAAAGCAACGTCATTGCGGCAGTAATTGCCGACCGCAAAAGAGATTTGCGACAATGTCTTCGGTCCTTAGATTTCAGCGGCCTCGCAAATTGAAATCTGGGACAAGTCCCTCAGACCAGAGACTGCCCGACGTTTTAGCGAACGTCGCCGCTCTGTTGTCGCAGGTTGAAGTTCTAAAAATTAAGACAGCAGATGACGCCCGCCAGGCCATTTTTCTTCTTGAACTCGCGAATACTTGCATCCGACTGATCGTCGGGCAGACCAATTTGGATGAAGAGGTCAGAAAGGCGCTACTTGCTCATTCTGCGATGATCGATATGCGCCTTGGAGCCGCGCGCAGGGACGCATCTATTTTGAAAAGTTGATTGAAGCATTGGAATTTCAGATGATTGGAAATAATCGAAAGACAAATCGCGTTCGGTTTGACCACAAACATATCGTTAGGATCATGGGAGCCGATGGGACATGGCAGCGAAGGTGTCATCTTCTCGACGCGTCTGAAAGCGGTGCCAAACTTGAGGTTGAAGGCTCAACCGATCCTCTAAAGGCACAAGAATTTTTCCTCGTTCTATCCACCACAGGTCTGGCATTTCGGCGATGCGAACTGATTTGGGTCGATGGATCTCAGGTCGGAATTCATTTCGTCACCGCGCGGACAAAGGGTAAGCCCCCGGTGACGGCCACCTTGCGTCGGCAGTGAGGCTTCGCGAAGCCATAGGACTAGTCCTGGAGCTAGGGTCTGTACCTAAATAGCGCCACGTGATTCTCTTGCCTACGTGTTGATTCGGGGGCGAGAGAATGCGCGCTGGTTTGTTTTGGCTGAACGACAGGCAATGGGCGCGTATCGAACAGAGCTGGCCCCGGTTGTTTGGACAGCGCCCCGCTGGATTTAAGTGGATTCCTGCCGGGTTATGCTGAACGCGGGGCTTTACGATTTTGTCGTTGCGTCGGGAGGGCGTAGCCCGACCAGAGCGACGACAAAATCGTCGGCGACGGTCATGCGGCCATCACCATAGCTTGCGTGCCGAAGTAAGCCTCGTCGGGCGTGCGCCCGTCAAGGCTCGAGTGAGGGCGTCCCTGATTGTAGAAGGCCAGATACTTGGCAATTGACGCTCGCGCCTCGGACACGCTGTCGTAGGCGCGGAGATAAACTTCTTCGTATTTGACCGTGCGCCAGAGCCGCTCGACAAACACGTTGTCGCGCCAGGCGCCCTTGCCATCCATGCTGATGGCGATCTTCGCGTCCAGCAGCACATCGGTGAACTCGAGGCTGGTGAACTGGCTGCCCTGGTCCGTGTTGAAAATCGCGGGCCTGCCGTGCTTCGCCAACGCCTCCTGGACCGCTTCGACGCAGAAGGCCGCCTCCATTGTGATCGAGACGCGATGGGCCAGGACCCGTCGGCTGAACACATCGACGACCGCCGCGAGATAGACGAAGCCACGCCGCATCGGAATGTAGGTGATGTCCATTGCCCACGCATGGTCGGGCCGCTCGATCTTCAATCCGCGCAACAGGTACGGGTAGATCTTGTGACCCGGAGCCGGCTTGCTCGTGTTCGGGCGACGATAGACCGCCTCGATCCCCATGCGCTTCATCAGCGTCGCGATGTGGCGGCGACCGGCGTATACCCCCTCCCGCCGCAGCAACGATCGCAGCATACGCGCTCCCGCGAAGGGATAATCGAGATGCAGCTCATCGAGCCGACGCATCAAGGCAAGGTCCTCGGCCGAAACTGGCCGAGGTTCATAGTAGACCGTGCTGCGAGCCAGCTTCAGGACCTTCGCCTGGCGCACGATAGAAAGATCATGACCGCGGTCGATCATCGCTTTGCGCTCAGCAGGCCCGCCTTGGTGAGCGCGCCGGACAAAAAATCGTTTTCCAACGCCAGCTCGCCGATCTTGGCATGCAACGCCTTCAAATCGACCGGCGTCTCGGCCGATGTCTTGTCATGCCCAAACACGCCGGCGGCGCCTTCCAGGAGCTGGTTTTTCCAGATCGTGATCTGGTTCGGATGAACATCAAACAGTTGCGCCAGCTCCGCCAGTGTCTTGTCTCCTTTGACCGCAGCCAAAGCAACCTTCGCCTTGAATGCCGGAGAATGCGTCCGGCGGCTCTTCTTCGTCATCTTCGCTCCTGATTCGCAGCAAGAATCCTCGCCGCTGTCAGGCAGAAAATCCACTCAAGCTACTGTCCGAATTTGCGGGGCCAGCTCTAACCGCATCTGCCGAGGGGACTGACGGGGCCGGATCGGGACGACGACCGACGCATCGTCAGCGGCATCATTCACATGCTGCAATCGGGTGCACGATGGCGTGATTGTCCACGTGAATACGGCCCTTACACGACGATCTACAATCGCTTCAATCGCTGGGCCAAGCGAGGACGATGGTGCGCAATCTTCGAAGCGCTGGCCAAGCCTGGCGAAGACGGCGTCGTACTGTCGCTCGACTCGACCTCGATTAAAGCTCACCGGTGTGCCTCCGGCGGAAAAGGGGGGAGCACAATCAAGCAATCGGCCGCTCGCGCGGAGGCCGCACGACAAAAATCCATGCGCTGAGCGATCCGCTCTGCCGGCCGGTCGTCCTGCATCTGACTCCAGGCCAGGATGCCGATATCGCTGCGGCTCCCGATGTCCTGGCGCTCGCGCCACCCATGAGCGTGCTCCTCGCCGACAAAGGGTATGATGGCGACAAGCTTCGCGGCGCAATCATTCGTCGTGGCGCCAAGCCCGTAATCCCCAATAAATCTAACCGTGTCGTCATCCATCGCTTCAACAAACGCGCCTACAAAGGACGAAATGTCATCGAACGCTGCTTTTGCAGGCTCAAGGACTTCCGGCGCATCGCCACGCGATATGACAAGCTCGCCCGTAATTTTTTGGCCGCTGTTCATCTCGCCGCTCTCGTCGCATATTGGCTCAATTGAGTCTGGACCCTAGTCCTATGGCCAAAGCGGAAGTGGAAGTGATCACGTCGGAGCGGCGACGGCGGCATTGGTCGCGGGCTGACAAGGAGCGCATCGTCGCTGCAGCGTTGCAGCCGGGTGCGACGATCCTGGGCGTGGCGCGCGCGTTTGGTGTGCATTCCAGCCAGGTGTTCCGCTGGCGCCAGCAGCTGTGCGGCGAGGAGACTGCCGTGCCCGGCTTCGCCGCTGTGACGATTGCAGCCGATCCCGATCTTCACGCAGCGGCAGCTCCGCCTCAGGGGCTGATCGAAGTCGAGATCGGGACTGAGACCAAGATCCGGATCAGCGGCGCGGCGGATGCCGCGACGGTGACGGCGGTGATCACGGCGCTCCGGGCGGGTTCGCGATGACGATCCCGATCCCCTCCGGCACACAGGTCTGGCTGGCGAGCGGCCATACCGACATGCGCAAGGGCTTCGACGGCCTGGCGCTGCTGGTCCAGGAGACCTTGAAGCGCGATCCGCATGGCGGCCATCTGTTCGTGTTCCGCGGCCGCAGCGGCGGGCTGATCAAGGTGCTGTGGCACGACGGCCAGGGCATGTGCCTGTTCGCCAAGCGGCTGGAGCGCGGCCGCTTCATCTGGCCACAGGCTGTGGACGGAGCCGTGACGATCACGCCGGCCCAGCTCGGCTATCTGCTCGAAGGCATGCGCGCAGCCGCCCGCTGGTCGATGAGCTTCATACCTTCCTGCACGAGCGCCGCGCCAAGCTCTCCGGCAAGAGCGAGACCGCCAAGGCGATCGACTACAGCCTCAAGCGCTGGGAGGTGTTCACGCGCTTCATCGACGATGGCCGGCTGTGCATGAGCGAAGGCGTTACAGCGGCCGTTGCCGGATGGCGCGCTCAAGATTGTGATGCGTGGAGCGGAGAAGGAAGTTAAGGCGGCGGGCTGAACGGGAACAACTGGTTGGCGATCTCGTCGCTGCGCCATCCAACCGCGCCAGCCCAGCCTCAATCACGACGATGTCTTCCTCGATCTGTCGAATAGTGCTCGTGCAGTCGATCCCGGTACATGAATTGAGATCTGCGATAAGTTTGCGGCGCTGTGTCCGAAGCTCATCAAGAGCGGCTTGGTCTCTGAGGGAAACGTAACGGAAGCAGACCATCGATTGTTCGCACCAGTGGCCAAACACTGCGCTTTCCCGACCATGGCCTCTAAGTTGTCCGGATCGAGGCGCAGCGCACTATCGAATAGGTCCTTCGCCTGATCATTTTGGATCTTCGACTGCGGCCCGTAGAGCTTTGCCCAGCCGCGCATCGCGAAGTCCATGGCGTCTGGATTCCTCGACCGGTCCACTTCACTGCGACGGCTTTCGGCCTGGATCAGTTCAATGTTCAGCGAGCGGGCGAGCCGCGCTGTGATCTCGTCCTGCAAGGCGGCGAGGTTCGTACGATCGCCGTCGAAACGATCGGACCATACGTCCCGACCGCTCGCGATATCCGTAAGTGATACGTTGGCCCGGACCTGATCCCCGTTGCGTCGCACCGCGCCCTGGACTGCCCAGCGGACGCCAAGGTCCTTGCCGAGCGTCCTGAAGTCGATCTGCTTGTTCTTGTATGTAAAGGCCGTTCCGCGTCCGATAGCCGCAACGGCCTGCGCGAGGCGCGCCTACTTCGGAGCTTATTAAGCCGTAGGGCTTGGCACTGGCTTCATCCGCCTTTTTCGGCCGGATGGTGAGCTGTCATATAGGATGTCGCAATCGTCAGAAGATGGACGGCAGCGGTGCCAAGTTGCTGCATTTCTTGATCGATCGCGTATGTGCCCGCGGCGCGGTGATATGCCATTGCTACAGTGGCGTAGGCGTCGGTGATGAATATTGCCAAATGGTCTTCGCCGTCATTTCCCCGTTGGCTGCGCCGCTTCACAACCTCAAGGGCAGCTTCAGCGGTGGCTCTGGCAATCTGCGCATCCTCCGAAAGCGGCTCTATGACCGGACGGCAACCGGCGGATGCTCCTTCTATCGCCTCATAAAATCGCCGCTTGCGAGCCTCATCTGCCGATAAATAACTTCGAAGAAAGCGCTGCGTTCGGCCAACGACGTATTGTCGATCCTCTTGGATTGTTTTCCGTCTTGGATCAGTTTTAATCCAGCCAAACACGCTCGGATCTCGCTGAGTTGTTGGTTCAGTCAGTGATGGAGTTTTCCATGTCATCGCGCGTCTTTGGCCAGACTTGCCTGACCAAATTCCCGTCGCACTGAAAGCGGTGCAGCCCTGAGAGTTGATCCGATCTGGCGGACGCCATTCACATGAGGCAGAGTTAGCGAGCCGACCGCCCCGGATCGACCGGGGTAATCTGCAGGCCCGCCTCATTCAGAGCTTCGATAATCTGCTTCCCTAGGAGCTTGGCTTCTTCAATTCCACATTGCGCGTCAGGATGTCCTTTGAAGAAATCAGAAATCGCGGTGGCAATAATGGAGTTTATTTGGTGTGGATCATCCATTTTGCTGCAACCACCGGCCTCGGCCACAAACAGGCAAGGACACTTTAGACTTGCGGGGCATTAGCGTAAGCCAAAGAACGAAAGAATGGCCGCGATCACAACGATCAGTCCTATCAAGTAAATGAGACCGTTCATCGCATTTCTCCTCAAACGGGGTCGGCCCCAAACCTCTACGTCACGGCCGCGGGTTCTTTTTTGGAGCTGGCGTGTTCAAGGCCCGCCAGCCTTTCGAGTTCAACTTCCTTCTGTATGGCGGCTAACGAGTTACCCATCTTATCGACGATCCTGACTAAATCAGGAGCGGAGATGCCAAGCCGCTTTCGAACAGACTTTACCTGCTTCGCGTCTGCAAGATTGAGCGTTGTGCGAATAGGACGCGACGGTTTTACTAGCGACATAGCCGGCCTCCTTAGTTGTTCAAGCGCGAGCCGGCCTTGTTGTTCCAAGCTTGCTCTCGTGGGTACGCAGCGCCTGAGCCCAACCAGAGCTGGCTAACCGGCATCGCTCCAAATGCCTCGTGGAAATAAATCCGCACTCGAGCGTGAGTTGTCGGCCAACCGTCCCGCTAAGTGATTAGCCCACCAAGCTTATTTCGAACGCAAACCAGACCGATCCTATTGAGCTCGCCAAAAATCCACGCCGAACCAGTAAAAAATCTCTGAGTGAGAGTCGACGCCCCTCGACTTGGAGTCTCGCCTGTTCGCGGACCTTCTCGTAGCCTGGTGCACTGCCCCGATCAGGGCGCCATTGCAGGGGGATAGGCAGCGTAGCGAGGGCCGCCATAGTGCCCGCACCTCGCCGGACCAGTTCTTCAATCTGGGTCTTGGCTATCCCTGCGACAAGCGACAGGTGATCGTCGCTGCGCCGCCTCGACGCACAGGGCTCACGCCACCGGCAGATTTCACAGTGCTCGATCGGGTCGGGATAGAGACCGCTATGCGAAGGCGAAGCCGCAAAGGTCTCGAGGCTTCGCCTGATGCGCCGATAGAACGCTGCAAAATCAGCCATGCGATACGCCTCCGGCAAGTATTGCGTCCCCGGCGTCACAACGTGGGCCTTCTCCGGGGGCCTCTGCTGCATCTTCGCCAACAAGTCCGAGTTAAAGACTGAGTTGCAGGACCGTGTTGCCTTTGGTCTCGCGCGCTAACTTGGCGTCCGTGACTTCGTAAGACCCAAGCGCCCAAGCCGCTTGGTATCTCGACCCGACGCAGCACATCGGCGCGACCACTCCAATGTCCATCCTGTAATGCCGCTTGGACGATCACTGCGTCGCCGCGGACCATCGCCTAGCGACGGAGCCGCCCTGCTCGGCAAGATGGTCGACGAAGCCCCGCTCGTGGATCTTGCCGCGCTCTGTCAGCGCATCGAGAGTTGGGTCATCGCGGACCCTTGGCCTCGCCAGCTCGCCTTGCGCGACCTTGAGATCGAGGTACGTAAGGTAACGACAATTCAGGTGCCCGACCAAGTCGCCTGCGCTGAAGACGATCGCCGCGCCGTTCTTTTGCATCTATTCCCCCGCGACTGCTGCCGGGACCTAAGGGACACGGCTTTCGCAGCAACGATACCGGCCTTCAGACGGGCGCAAAAGGCCTTCGGAAGTAGAACACGCAAAGCGAAAGAAGCCGGCTGCGAGCCGAGTATCGACAGAAACAGCCGCGCCTTCACCCATCCGATCTTTATGTGACAATTGGGTTTTCGGACCACCGGAGCCCGCAAAGCAAACAAGGCGAGATAAGCCACAATGCGCACATCAGTTGTTATGGAAGAAGTCGGCCATAGACCGACCTCAAACTAGACACCGGGCCGAAATCTATCTTGATCTCCGCCTTGCATTGCCGGCTCAACCGGTCGACGCGACACAGGCGCTAAAGCTGGCGCAGCGGACCAGTGGATCTTCGATGCGGGGTCCGCACGAGCTTGTCAGGCCCATGCGGCAATGGGCCACGCCAAACCGCGAACCCAACCATGTGCTACGAAGCTTTATGCCTTGTGATGAACGGGCTGCAGGCCATAGACCGGGGTCGGAACGCCCTCATAGCGAGCTTTCAACTGTAGGGACAGGAATTGCGAGTAGTGACGCGACTGGTGCAGGTTACCGCCGTGGAACCATAACCCTTCCTGCTGCGTCGGCTTCCACATGTTGCGCTGTTCGCCTTCCCATGGGCCGGGATCCTTGGTGGTATTCGAGCCTAGTCCCCAGACCTTGCCGACCTTGTCGGCCATGTCCCGGCTGATCAGGTCGGCGACAAAGCCGTTCATCGAACTGTAGCCGGTGGCGTAGACGATCACATCGGCGGGCAGCTCCTTCCCGTCGTAGAGTCTGACACCATTGGGCGTGATTTCCTCGACCTGGCCTGCGACCAACTTGACCTTTCCGTCGATGATGAGCTGCGAGGCGCCAACGTCGATGTAGTAGCCCGAGCCGCGACGCAAGTACTTCATGAACAGACCGGAATCGTCGTCGCCGAAGTCGAGCCGAAAACCGGCTCTCGTCAACCCTGCATAGAAATCGGCGTCATCCTGGCGGATCTTGTCATAAACCGGCTTCTGCAACTGATGCAGGATCTTGTAGGGCAGCGAAGCGAAGATCAGATCGGCCTTGGCTGTCGTCATTCCACCGCGGACCGCGCGCTCTGAATAGAGGTCCGCGATGGATGCCATCAGCGAATCCGAGCGCACGATATGGGTGGTCGAGCGCTGCACCATGGTCACGTCGACGCCGGCCTCGTACAGCGCGGCGCAGATGTCATGTGCCGAATTGTTCGAGCCGATCACGACGACCTTCTTGCCCTTGTAGCGATCGGGACCTGGGTGGCGCGAGGAATGGTGCTGTTCACCCTTGAAGGTGTCCATACCCTTGAATTGCGGCATGTTCGGCTTGGCGGACATGCCGGTCGCGAAAACCAGCTGCTTCGGCTTGAGCGTAATCTCCTTGCCATCGCGCTCGACGACAACCGTCCATTCCTTTTTGGCGTCGTCCCAGTCAGCGTGTTTGGCCGTGGTGCCGGTCCAGTAGTTCAGCTCCATGACCTTGGTGTACATCTCCAGCCAGTCGCCGATCTTGTCCTTGGGCGAAAACACCGGCCAGTTCTTCGGAAAGTCGATGTACGGCAAATGATCGTACCAGACCGGATCATGCAGGCAGAGCGACTTGTAGCGGTTGCGCCAGGAGTCGCCGGGACGGGCGTTCTTCTCGACGATGATGGTGGGCACGCCGAGCTGGCGCAACCGCGCGCCGAGTGCGATGCCACCCTGACCGCCGCCGATGATGAGCACGTACGGCTGCGTCTTAAGGCCGAGCTGCTCGGTTTCCTCGTCCCGCAATTCCTTCCATGTTTTGGCGCCGGGATTGACGCCATGGCGGGCACCAAGCGGCCGGGTGAAGCCCGCCTTTTCCTCGTGACCTTTCAGTTCGACCATCGTCGTCAAAAGCGTCCAGATCTGGCCGTTCTGGAGACGGACTAGACCGTAGCCGCGCGCGACCTCGGTCTCGAACGTGATCCAGCATTCGATTACGCCGTCGGCTTCAGTAGCGCTTTCCGCGTCGGCTATTTTCCAATTGCGTGGCTTTGCTTGTGCCAAGCAGGAGTTGAGCATCTCGCGGATCTGATCGCGACCTTCCATGGTCTTGATGTTCCAGGTGAAGGCAACGAGGTCGCGCCAGTAGCACTCGGGTGCGAACATCGCTACGGCGGCGTCCAGGTCGCCCGCCACAAGCGCCGCTTCGAATTTGTCGAGAAAGGCCTGGATGCGCGCGTTAAGCGTGGTGTCGAGCATCATTTCCTCCCAAGAAGCTTTTTGATCTTTCCGCAATTGTTGCAAGCTTATCCGAACGATCGGCCGAAACCAGACTCGCGCGGATCAACTTTTTCGCAGCGCTTCTGATCGGATAGCGGCACCTTGCCGCGGTGCGTCAGTCCGCAAATTGCTCATGTTTCGTGGTCGCTTTGCCGAAAATTTGTCAGCAAGCGGATGATAGGACCCACTCTTTTGCGAACTGCCGGTCCGACCGAATGTCCGCTTTGCGCGAGGACCCGCCATCCGGCCAAGTCGCTTGTTGACCCGAAGCAGGTGCTTTCCGCAACCGACAAGGCCTAACGTGCACATTCTTGAACTGCGAAAAGCCGCCAGCGGCCGGGGACGCCCTTGAGAGTATGAGAACCCCGGTCCGAGCATTCTACTCTTGAGCCAGCGATCAGGTCCTTCACGGTGCTGGAAAGAAGTATCTCGCCAGGATCAGCGCGGGCTGCCACGCGCGCACCGATGTGCACAGCGATGCCAGCCACGTCGTCGCCTTCAATTACGCACTCGCCAGTATGAATACCGCAGCGGATCGCCAACCCCAAACTGCCAACCACGTCCCTGACCGCGCGCGCGCATTTGATCGCGCGCGCCGGGCCGTCGAAGGTTGCGAACACACCATCGCCGGCAGTGTTCACGACGCGACCGCCGAGACGCGCGACTTCCTTGCTAACGAGCTGATGATAGTTGTCGACCAGGTCGCGCCAACGTGAGTCTCCGATCTCCGTGGCGCGCTGGGTCGACTGGACAACATCAATGAAGAGGACCGTTGCGAGAACGCGGTCCGCCTCCAACATCGGAGTTTCGCCCGTCAGAAATTCTTGGATCTCTGCAAGCAGCGAATCGGCATCGCCGATCCAGAGCATGTGATCGTCGCCGGGCAGCTCGACGAACTTTGCACCCGGGATCTGCCCGGCCATGTAGCGAGCGCCCTCGCAAGGCTGCAATCGATCGCCTCTCCTGTGGAGGATCAAGGTAGGCACCCTGATCGTCGGAAGGATCGCGCGAATGTCGACCTCGACATTCATCCGATAGAGCGTGATGCCGGCGCCTGGGCTGGCGGCTATGCGCATGAACTGGGCCCACCATTGACGCACCCGTTCGTCATTGGCAGCACTGGGGGCCAGCGTCTTGAGGCCGATCGGTGTTCCCCAATGCTTTTCGTAAGCATTGAAGGCGGCTTCGTGCTGCTCACGTGTGGGGCCCCACGGATAGTCGTCGGTGCGAATCCACTTGGCGTAAGCGCCGTACATGATCAGTGCGGCGGTGCGCCCGGGATAGGTCGCGGCAAACAGCGTCGAAAGCGGCCCCCCCTCAGAGATGCCGAAGATGACGGCGCGATTTGAACCTGCTGCGTCCATGACCGCGCGGATATCATCCATCCGCATTTCGAGGGTGGGCAGCGCGCTCTCCGCGACGCGGTCCGACAGGCCCGTGCCGCGCTTGTCAAAGACGATGAGGCGACTGAAAGAGGCCAAACGGTTGAGGAACCTGGCTAATGCGGGATCTTCCCATTGGTACTCAAGATGAGAAATCCAGCCATGAACCAGCACCAAGTCGATGGGCCCATCACCAACGACTTGGTAGGCGATGTGAACGTCGCCGCTCTTGGCGTAGTGGGTTGCAGGGACCATAGCCTGGTACCCGTCGGATTACGTCATTGTCGCCCACGACAACTACACTGCGCAAGTCCACGGCGGAGGATCAATGCGTCAATACGGCTTCCCTGATGCGCCTGCCCAAGATCAATCAGGCTTCGCCTTCTGGTCCTTAGCCGTTGTCGACTATCTCGCCAGATGTCCGCTTCGCGTCCACGAGCGGATTCGCAAGTGAGATGTTATGAAAGAAGTCGGTCGATGGCCGACGTCCCTTTTGATGCGTTTAGCGGATCTGAAAACATTTGGGTCGCACGTCAGCGATGGGCCAGAAGGGAGGGCCGCTCTTGGGCGCAAAGCGGACACAAGGCGAGATCTGCATGTCGCCGAAGGGCCGATAGTGTTGCAAAAGTCGAAAGCTGAACGACGCCGAAAATCTCGCAAAAGCTGATTTTAGCCAGCTCCACCACTGCAATGCTCCGTAGCGCCCATACGAAGCTCCGTGGTCGTTTTTGTGGGAAACGATGTGGTCCCTCATATCGCCGCGTGCGAAGCGCAAGCAGACATCGGCACCTGATCGATCACCTCGCTAGCGCGCAGCAGGAACGACCCGAGCGCGTCGTTGACGACGTAAAGTGCATCCGCGCGACCAGCGGCGGTGAGGCCCCGCTCGGCCCGCGGGTGCGGCAACTCCTGCCAAACACTCAACGGAAATTTACTGGTGCGCCCGCTCGGCATCGGCGGTGGCGGTGGTCATGTATTTCGAATAGAAATGAGCAACCCGCTCGCGCCACATTCCGACGAACGCCTCCGACGTTAGCTTCTCCACCGATTTCCACGCCTCTTTGACGGCCGGAAGCGTATTGCGCCAGATCGCGCGCCTGCACCATTTTTCGCCCTTCTCCCTGCCTTCGCTGGTGGCGCACATCGATTTCCAGGCTATGCGCTTGGGTTGGCTGAGGTGCTCCGCGGCGCCCTCCCAGCCCTGCTGATGGATCAGGTAGAGATCGTTCAAGTCCGGCTCCCTGTGCGTCACCCACTGAAACAGAATGCCTTCGATGATGACCTTGTAGGCTGCCGCAACGGCATTATCGCGGGGATTGAGAATGTCTCCGGAGCCGAATTTGCCGAACTCGTATTTGCTCAGCTGGAACAGTCCGATATACGACCCGGTGCGTTGCTTGGGGTCGAAACCGGACTCGACCTTAGCCACCGCCTTCATGAAAGTGAAATCCAGACCGAAAGCGTCGGACGCGCGTTTGATCTCTTCCACCGGCGTTCCGACCGGGATGTCCTTGAACGAACGCAAGACGATCGCAGCCGGCTTCTCGGCAGGCGGCAGTTCGGACCAGACATAACAAATGAGATACCGAAAATCCTGCGGCCCCGAGTTGGAGGAACCGCCGGATGCACCACACCTTGTCGGCGCCGGTTGGGCGACATCACGGTGGCCCAAGCCCACCGATTCCTGCACAGGCGGTAAATCGGCCGACAGCATCTGCGACGGATCGGGCAACGCGACGATCGATTCCGGCTTATCCGATACCGCCGTCGTGTCGGTGGTCGTCCCTGCCGCGGGTTCGGCGGCCGTCGCCACTTCGGTGCTAGCGACAGTGGCGTTCGCGACAACGGTGTTTGCGACAACGGCGTTGGCCATTGCGATTGCCTGCGGTTCATCCGCGAGCCGAGCGGTGGCGGCGAGAGATGCTGCGCGGTCCTCGATTGGCACTGCGCGGGCGTTCTCGGTGCCGGCCGAACCGAAGCCAGCCAGCCAGCCAACGATCCCCCCCGCGAGAACGACCGTCCCGCAAAACGTTGGCGCCACTATCGCAAATCGCCGCGGGTTCATGATGCCGTCGCCTCCATAGGCTCCGCCGGAGCCGTGTAGAAAAGCCAAGCATGCGAAGAGGCTCATTCTTGGGATCAATGTGGGTCGCGCAATGGCGCAAACGGCCGCTCGTCAATTTCTCCAAAACATGTTGCCCGATTGCAACGCGCCGATCACAAGCAATTGCGCCCGTCTCAACGGCAACTCCCACCGTAATTGTGAGTACGGTCCTATTTTCGACCCACTGCGACCAGATTTGAAGGAGAGGCTTGGCGCGCTGGTCGGGATGACGCATCAGGCGTCGGCTTCGCGCATCGTTTCGAAACGATGGAATCGTGCCTATTGGACCGGGCGATGTTCGCTCAGGGATTACGAGCAATGCAGCGCGCGATAACAACGGCTGTATTCGCCATCTTCATGCTCCCTGCGGGGATCGTACACGCTCAATTTCTGTTTGAACCCCAACACACGTTCTGGCCGGGCCAATACGCTCACAAGCACCACCACCGGCAGACAAACTCTGAAACCGCGCCCGAGCCCCTTCCGAAGGGCCCGCTCCAGATCATCATCTCAATAGCAGACCAACGAGTCTCGCTTTTTGACAACGGCGCCCTGATTGCACGCTCTTCGGTGTCCACGGGAATGGAGGGGCATCCTACGCCCCTCGGCGTGTTCAGCGTTATCAGCAAACAACGATGGCACCGTTCAAATATTTATAGCGCCGCACCCATGCCCTACATGCAACGCATCACCTGGTCAGGGATAGCGTTGCACGCCGGTGTCGTGCCTGGGCATCCGGCGTCACACGGCTGCATCCGTTTGAAGAATGATTTTGCCGTTCGACTCTGGCATCTCACGAAGCGCGGCACGCGCGTGATCATTGCGCACGGTGATGTCCAGCCGGTCGAGATAACCAATCCGCATCTTTTTCAAGCGAAAGCCGCGTCCGCTTCGTCGGAATTCCAGACTGCCACCGTCGCAACCAAGAGCATCGGTACAGCCGCAGCAACGCAGGGATCACTGGTGTCAAACGCGGAGACTCCGGAAGCCGCCAGTCTCCAGGTGCCGGGCTCGGTTCCCGCTGCAAGCGCGCCAAAAAAAATCGTCCCAATCTCCATCTTCGTCAGTCGTAAGTTGAGCAAGCTGTTCGTGCGTCAGGGATTCACGCCGTTGTTTGATGTCCCGGTCAAGATCGAAAATTCGGAGGAGCCGCTGGGAACACACGTGTTTACCGCAATGGAATTCCAGAACGAGGGAACGGCTATTCGCTGGACCGTCGTGTCGATTCCGGACGAATTTCCTCGCATCGAGGGTGCCACGAAAGGGCGCGAGGCGCCCGTGAAGCAAACCGCCCTATCGGTACCGTCGCCCGATCAGGCCAACGCTGTCCTCAACCGCATCGAAATACCTCAGGATACGGTTGAGAGGATCTCTAAACTTCTGACGCCGGCCTCTTCATTGATTATTTCCGACAACGGATTTAGCCATGAGACCGGAAAAGACACGGATTTCATCGTGGTAACGCATTGATGCGGCGACGCAACCCACCAACAAACGACGCCGCTGCGCAACCCGTTGGAATTGTTCGACCGCAATTCTGGTGCAAAATTCTTGATGTCCGCACCTAAGCCAAAACGGCGCGAGGTCCGTTCTGGGTCACGAGCGACAAACCTCACGTTGAGCACAACGAGTCCGCTCTTGCCTCGGTCGCCGACATGCGAGCGGACATGAACTTCTGTCGCTAAGGGCCATAAGCCGACCTGCCAGGGGGCAGGGAATGCTCCGATGAGCGGCAGTGGTGGCATGGCAGACACGATCGAACCGGCTGGGCGTTACCAGCGGCACTTGGTCACCTAGCAGGCTCACCGTCGATCAGGCGAAGGGGGCGGCCCCGGTTGGCTTCGCTGGCAGCGGATGCCAAAAACTCATTTAGCAGGTGTCGTTTGATCCTGATCGGTTCACGCTCGCCTTGGGAAGCGAGTAAGAGAACGCGCTCGGCAACTTCCACCGCAGATCGCTGCTGCTGACGAGTGAATGACGGACTGGAAAGAACGTCGTCTAGAACGTCGCGGAGCATATGTACTGTTACCGTGTCGTAAGTCATGCGCCGAATACCCCGCTCGTCGAAACAAGATGCGTCGTAGTGATGGCGCAAGCGAAAGGAAGTGAAGCGTCGCCGGGCTCGAAATAAGCGTCCCGGCAGCGCTTATTCTCTAACTGAGCGCTGAAATCCCAGTCGTCCTGCATTGTGCAATGGTCATGCCACAGGCTTGTGACGCCGGTTCGCGCCGGGGTTCCATGCGACAGTCGAACGGCGACCGGAAGCCCCGATCGCGATCTACAGTCCCGTAATATGCACGTTGACGTGCATTTGGTTCCCAGCAAGTTCTTAATATATATAAAGAATTTCCGCTAGATATCTGCGCCGAGTGTTGCAGCTTAGCTACATCAACCTTCAGGCGAACGGGATAGCGTTGATTCCTCAGGTGGGCGTCGTGCCTTTTTTGAACTTCTTTCTGGGGAGATTTCTCGTAATGAAAAAGCTTCTGATTGCCGCGGCCGGGATGATGGCCGTGGGTCTATCCGCCCCTGCGTCGGCGGCTGATCTGGCGGCCCGTCCCTACACCAAGGCGCCGCCCCCGGTGGTCGCGCCGATCTATGACTGGACGGGATTCTACATCGGTGCCAACGGCGGTTGGGGCCAAAGCCACAGTTGCGTGGATTTCGTAACTGCCCTTGGAACGGTCGCGAGCGGGTGCGGTGATCGGTCGGGAGGCGTCGTCGGCGGGCAAATTGGATATCGCTGGCAAACCAGTCAGTTTGTGTTCGGATTGGAAGCCCAAGGCGATTGGGCCGACCTCAAGAACACGCGGGTGAGCCTGTTCAATCCGACGCTCTCAACCACGGCAAAGACTGACGCCATCGGTCTGTTCACCGGGCAACTCGGTTGGGCTTGGAATTCGGCGCTGCTCTATGTGAAGGGCGGTGCGGCTGTGACCAGCAATCGCTTGACTATATTCGACAACACCACCGGGATCGGTCTGGTCTCGGCAGATAATACGCGCTGGGGCGGTACCTTGGGTGTCGGCTTTGAGTATGGCTTCACGCCCAACTGGTCGGTCGGTGTTGAGTACGACCACCTGTGGATGGGGCACGCAAATAACTCCTTCTCCGTGGTCGATCCGCGCCTTGCGGCGGTACTCAACGACCGGATCAGCCAGGACGTGGACATGGTCACCGTTCGGTTCAACTATCGCTTTGGTGGTTACGGGGCTCCGATCGCGGCGAGATACTGATCGCTCCAGTCTGTGCAAACCAAAGCCCCGGCTCGCCGGGGCTTTTTTGCGGGCTATGAATTGCTAGCGTCTGAGGTGGGTCAAAATGCGAAGGACTCAACGTAAGCTCGGGTCTGCTATGCCCCGTTGAATGGACCTCAATGAGGCGTGTCGCCGCTTCGCTACCGGAAGTCAGGCGTCGAACTCCGCGAGAGCATGACGATCTAGCAATTCGATCCGCCGCTGAATGTTTCCGTCAAAGCGCAGCAGCGCTTCGTCTCGAAGTATGGAAAACGCGCGGGAGACGGTTTCCAAGGTGATGCCGAGATAGTCGGCGATGTCGCGGCGGTTCATTGGCAGCAACATCATCGCGGGATGTGCTAGCCGTTCATCCATTTCAAGAAGGAAGGCGGCAACTCTCTCCAGGGAAGTCTTCCGCCCCAGGAGAAGCATGTGATCTTCCGCGTGCTGCAGGTTTTGCGTAACAAAGCAAATGAGGTTTTTTGTGCTGACTACTCGATTTTGCATGGCATCGAGGATGCTGCCTCGCTTTATGATGCGAACGTGGGTTTCGACGAGAGCGTCAGCGCTAAACCGGTGCGCGACGCCATTCTCAAATCCGAACATGTCACCCTGGAGGTGGAACGCATTGATCTGGTGGCGACCATCTGGGAGCATCTTATACGTCCGCACCGCTCCGGAAGTAATCTGGTAGACGTATTCGTCGGCGTGCCCCCCTTCGCCAAAAATCTCGATGCCCTTGCGATACTTGAACTCGCTGCAGAAGACGCGCTCGCCAGCGAGATCGGCGAGGTGCCCGTCAATAGGCTGGCGGGTGGCAGCGTTCGCATTGACTAGCACCGTTCAACCATCCCCGTTTTGTAGCTTGGCAAGGAGTTGAGCATAGAGCAAATCCCCGAGATTGATCAGGCGCAAATTGGGGCGGACCTACGTAGTCAACCGGAGGCGGGTGCTTCTCTTGGCTGGCCGGAAAAATGCGTACAAAAGGAAGCCGCCAGCCCTTGGGGAAGCCAGCGGCTTTGGGTGGGGTCGCGTAGTGGGGGCTACGCAACGTCTCCATTAGCTCTAGCGAAAGGATCGCATGTTGATCAGGATCAAGCTGGATATCGGGTGGAGTCGATGGACGCCCGCTATGGGTCAAAAGCGACCGTCTGGCGCTCGGCTACAAACTTCCGGTCTGCCCCTATGAACTGACATCCCGCTACACCGCGCCTACGGACGCGATGGGCCATATGCGGAAGTCACTGCTCCGGTAGCCCCGCTTTGCGCAACGCTCCTTCCACGTAAGCGCGCTGCTCCACGTAGGCAGGATCGTCCGACAGATCGGTGGCCCGGAATTTCGCAAGACTGGTGTAGTTCGGATTCAGGCGACCCGCCGCCGCGAGTGCCGCGCGGGCAGCCGCTATGTCGTCTTTGATAGCCATGATCGCGGCGTAGTAAAGTTGGCCATATGCCAGTCTCGGATTCGTCGCCACCGACCTGCTGAGCCAGGTTAGCGCCTCATCATCGCGCCTGAGCAGGATCATCGCGCGCCCCATTTCAAACTGCCACGTTCCAAGACCCGGGTCGCGTGGACTGAGTTCAATGGCCCGATCGAACAGCGGGATTGCGTCAAGAGATTTCCCGGTGAAGACAAACGTCTCGCCAAGAAAAAGCGTCGTTGTCGCTATATTGCCGTTGATTTGCAGGGAGATCCTGTACTGCTCGGCGGCCTCTTTCTGCCGCCTCTGTGCCTGCAGGGCCCGGGCGCGCAACGCATGAGCGGCCGCATTATTCGGATCGAGCCCGACTGCTTGCTGCGAGAGCTCGTCGGCGCGACTTAAATCTCCTGCCGGGTCGGGGGATTGTCCATTGATCACCAGATTGGCTAGTGTCAGGGAAAGTCCTGTCATCGCCCTTAATGTATGCGGATCAATCTCAAGCGCATGCTCAAACAGGCGCCGAGCTTCCTCACGCGTCTCGGGCGTGGTCGGCTTGTACACGGCAGCCCATCCCTGCAAAGCAAGGTCCGACGCGGTAGGATTGGTCTGGTGCTCCAGTTCGATGCTGCGGGCCGCTAGAACAACCAGTTCCAATCCCAGAGTGCGGGCGATCCGGCCGGTTATGTCATCTTGCAATTCCAGATAGTTGCTCCGCAGACGATCGAAGCGGTCCGACCAGACATGGCCGCCAGTTTCAGTATCGATCAGCTGCGCATTGACTCGAACCTGATCGCCGACGCGCTGCACGCTACCTTCGAGCGCGAAGCGGACACCGAGTTCACGCCCGATCTGGCGGGCATCTATCGACTTGCCCTTGTAGGTGAACGCCGTGTTGCGCGCGATAACGAAGCTGCCCTGAATTCGCGAGAGATCTGTTGTCAGGCCGTCCGTGTGCGAAATAATCCTGTCCCGGATCGCCACTGAGGTTGGTGAAGGGAAGCACGACAATGGATAAGCGCGGTGCTGTCCTGGATACTCGGGACGCCGCTTACGCGCCCTCTCGCGAGGGCCAAATCCGCCGTGCCGCTGTGCCTCGTGGTGGGGCGCTACCCGTAAATTTCCCAAGTGTTGGCGACTAGGCGCGCTGGTTAAGTGGTCGGCAGGTTCTGAGCGCCGTACCATGAAAGCACCGAAGCCAAAGCAATGGGCCGAGCAGGAAATCCGACGCTTGGTCAGGCTCGCCCGGCAGGGCGTTGGCGTATCGAAGATAGCCACCGAACTGGGCCGCCATGCGGGGTCGGTGAGGCGAATGGCGCGAACGATGGGAATACTATTGAAGAAGTAGCCGTCGTTCGACGCCTGATCCGTTGAATGCAGGGCGGCGGCCCTACAGCCCAAAACCGCGGCCAATCTCCCGCACAAGCCTGAACGCAGCGTCAGTATTTCGGCCGTAAAAGAGCGCCTGATCGAGCTGCGAAAGAATGCTCAGCCCAAATAGCGCGATAGCTATGCCTCTAAATATGGTTGTGGACCGGGTTGAACCATACAGCGAAAGTTCAAATCGGCCCCAGCCGCAGGTTGGGAGAAACAGCCGGGGCCGACATTCCCATTCCGTGTGCCGTAATCAGCGGTAATCGGCACGGCTCCCAGCAAGCCACAAGAAAGCTAATGAACTGTTTCGCTCGCCTCTGTTCGGGCGGACCAGCGCCGCTGCGTGCTCCCGTGTGTAGCGCAGCGGTGACACTCCGGGCCCGAGCCCCCATAACCTCAGCAGCCTGAACGGCAGGTTGTTCGGCTACGGGGCGAGGCTAATAACCTGGCGAAGCAAGCCGCGTCGATCTTGCGCAGGCGCGCATCGCTGCACCACCTAGCTGAAGGAGGTGCGTTGCCGCTGCGCGGCGCGGCGCGAGCTGGCCAAGCAGAACTCACATCGTTTGCAACAATATCATTCCGACGACGGTCACAAAGAAACCGATTGCCGTCACTGCGGCGAAGCACCGCTCTACGCTATCCATGAACGCAACCCCTGCCGAAAAAATTCAATTCAGCGTTTTCCGTGATCTACTGCGATTCCAACCGCTGACTCGCTCGTACCCCGCGAGGAAATTTGAGATCTCCTTCCCTAGAACAGAACGCTCTGCAAAGAGTGAGAGCTAGCTGTGACCGTCAAGGGGACTTGGTACCGAAAGCGCTCATGCCGCCCTACTGTGGGCCGATTGCGTGGTGTTCGCATCATCTCCAATTGCTGGGAGCGGGAAGGCAGATGTGCATGACTGATCGCGCAGCGCATCATCGGCCAAATGCTCCCAAAACTCAGCTTCGGCGAGCAGTTTCCAACTTCGATCAGGGTGATGCGCAGCAGTCTGACGGCACAGCGATGCCATCGCGCGCAGGCGACTTAGAGTATCCACCTACTCCTCCCAATATCTTTGTTTTTTCCACCCTATTTTCTATTTTTGCGTCGGAGTCATTATGATTATGAGGCAGAACCAATTTTTAGGTTTGCAAGCGCGATTCGGCTTTCGTTACGCCTCAAATCGCGTCCCGAAAACAACGGACGCAACCCGTGCTTCTTATTCGCGCTCAATTGTCGAGCGGCGCCAAAATGGTTGTCGAGTTTGCAGTGCAGTGCAAAGGTCCTCGCCATAGCCCGTAATTCTACGGCGATGCGCATCCCTAACGTTTGGCGTCTACTTCAGATTGTTCTTATGACGATCTAATTTCAGACGAGGTCCCATGAGCGTCAAAGCCATGATGGCGACCATTCTCCAAGGCCAGATGACGTTGCGTGGTGTGAATTCGCTGTCGCCCTCCGACTACGAGCAGATCGTCGAACTGCTGATAGAGCGGCTTCGAGAGCTGGAGCTTAGCCTGGCGGCGCGAGAACTGACGGACAAGCACGAGCCGCAGTAGCGTAATGAACAACCAAGGCTGGCAGGGGACTTTCGACGATCCGATCCTACTGCCAGATGGCCGCAAGCTGATCACGCTGCACGACGCCGCCACCGTCATCACGAAGCTGCCGAAGCCCGAGCATGATGCTCCGGAATGGCAGGCCGCCATCGAGGCGCTGATGCTGGTGGTCGATCTCGGAGGCCCGACGATCTTCGCTCGCGTCGGCGTTGTGCGTGCGCTTAGCCGACATCAGAAGCCGTTCGTCAAGCCGCGCAAGAAGCGCGTGAGAGCGTACACGAATCGTCAGATGATGAAGCGGCCCTGGATTGTAAAACATCAACCGCGCCCTATTCGCAGCGCAAGCACTTGTGCTGCGTGGGGCGCGGAGGTTGACGCTCGCTTTCTCTGGCCGCCAGGACGCTGGCACTGTCGGCGCTGACCCCGTCGGGCGCTGGCATTACCTGTTTGCCAGGCTAGCCGAACACCTGTCTGTGCTCGCATCGGAGGTGGAGCGGGCGATTGGCAAGCCTGCCGCCCAAGGCCGTAAAAGCCACACGGGCGACGATCTGCGGAGGCTGCCGCTGCATCTTCGCAAGTCCAATCTAGAACGCCTACTTGCGCGGCGCCCACGATCTGCGCCACGGGCAACTCGACAAGAACGCGCCTCTGCTTGAGTTACCTCCTAATGGTAGACGCCCGATCTACCGTTTGTTCGCAACGATTGGCATGATGCACGGACTGTACGCCGTGAGGTGAAGACAATGATCAATGACCGCCTCCTGCGGCCACCGCCGATGGCTCGCATCCGCAAGATCGGCATCATCGGAACCGCACTCCTCCTGCTTGGGCCGATGGCCGCTTCCACCGTTCTTGGAGCAGGAACGCGCATCTCTGAAGGCTTCGAGCCGTTCGAGAAATCAGCGAATGAGCGCATCGCCCAAGCCTTCGAGGACATTAGGGACCTCGCGCCCATCTCTGATGAGCTGAACACCGCGCTGGCGTCGCTGAGCCAGAGTGTGCAGGGCGCGCAGAAGCCGCCGGTTCAGGCTGAAGGCAATGAATGACCTGATCTGACTTCCTTCTGTGATGAGAGGCAATGCAGCTCGTAAGTAACGCCGTGCCGTTTGAGGTGCCATTTCCGGGCATGGGACAGCAGGCACGTTTTCACCACGAGGTTGTCAAAATAATCCCTCTGCTTCCACGGAATGGGATACCTACGACGTCCAGTACCTCAACGCCGATCCCAAGTAATTGCGACCACGTCCGTCGGAGAGATCGACGATGACCGAAGAACGAATTGCTCGTTTACGTACCCATAGGAACAATATTGATCGATATCGGCGCCTGCTCGAAACTGAGTTAAGTGAGGCCGAACGGCACTACCTCGAAAGGCGGCTGTCCGAAGAACAATCCGCAATGGAAATGGACCTGAGCACGGTCGAGCCGCCGCCGATTATGGTCGGACCGAAATGACCACCTCAGATCGAGCACGACCTTTGGCGGGCGACGGCCCGACCACTGCGGAAACTGCTCGGCGTCTGGGGATAAGATACCAACATGCCTACAACATCCTGCACAATTCTGGCGCTGACAAATCCAATCGGCGGATCGGGGCGAGGCAAGTGGGTCTCCTCGCCATATACGCGCAGCGGCGACATTAAGGGAACGAGGGAAAGACGGCTACGTTCGACCACAACAAATGGCCCCGACGCTTTGCACGTCGGGGCCCTTCAAGATTATCAGGCCGGTTACATCCGCCGTGCCCTCTGATCCAGATGTCGCCGATTACTGCACCCGATTTTGTGCAGATGATGGCAGCCGCACGGCATTGAGGTAATCACATGCGGCGCGAAAGCGCTCGGCCGCCAGCTCGCCCTTGCGCCACTCGGCGCGCCGTCGGCGCTCGGCCGCCAATTGTAGACCCGCGACCGTCGTTGCGATAACGTCGTCGATCTCCGCGCCCGTTAAGGTCCGGCGAATTTTCAGCACGATGCTCAGGGCCATGATGATTGGGCCGTGTGGGCGCAGCAGATCGTGCGCCTGCTGCTCGCAGAACGACAGGAACCGCTCGACAGCCTGTGCCGACTTGCAGACCAATGTCGCGAGCGCAACTGCTTGCTCAACGTCACTAACGGAGGGCACGGGCTCCCTGGCAGAAGCATACGTTCCGCGACAGATGCCGCGCCCAGCTCAATGCAACGGTCGAGCACGTGCAAGTACGTATCTGCGGCATCGCCGCGAACCTCGCCATCCTGGGGCATGAGGTCCCGCAATTGGCCGCACAGCTCCGGCACATCAGCAGCGTCGTCATCGCTGCCGAAGGCAACGCTGTGGCGCGGCCCCCACACGAGACCGCCGTACTTCCCGTTCTGATCGGGATTGATTGTCGCTCCGCCGAGCGGCTTGCCGAGCAAGCGCGCTGCCACGGCGTGACCGGCCGAGCAGATCGTCGTATTCGTCGTGCTCGTCGCCAAAGCTCATGTAGTCATCATTCATGCCGGAACTCCTGCGGCCAGCTCATCGCGTCCGATGAGCTGGCCGCCTTCCACCGACTCCGCGAAAGCTTATTCACGAACGCGGAACGTCAATCAGGATCGTGCGCGGTTCCGCGGTGGGGAGCGGAGTGAAGTTCGCTGAGCGCGGCACAGGATCGTAGTGCGGCAGGTTCTTGGGCTCCTCGACGACATCGAGATCGATGACATCTGGCGCGCGCGGATTGAAGTCGCCGCCGCGCGTACCACGGAGCCGAGCGCGCTTCGGATCCGTCACCAAGACCGCCACACCCATGCGCAGAGCACGCTGCGCAGTCGTCACCGGCATGGTTGCATCTTCAAATTGCTTGGCGAAACGGATGCGGCCGTCGTGATCGCGGAAATTTGCAGACTTCATCATGAAGATCATTTGCGTCGGCGGCGACGGCTCAGCAATCGGGACCGAAGTGGTGACCGGCTGGGCTGCCGGGATAGGCGCAACGCCCTCGCGGACCGCGACCACCATGCCGCGCAGCTCCACGAGCGCAAAACCGGTAGCGACTTCGACCTGCGTCGCGGTGTTGCAGATAAAGCGGACCATTGCGCCGCTCTCATGGTGGAAGTGAAGTTTCTCCAGGGCGTCGGCAAAGCGCTTACCAGCCGCCAGATAATCCGGCAGCGCCCGCTCGACGGCATCGAGATCACTGGCCAGCTTTTCGCTTGCGGCCTTGCGTTCGACAGTAGCGCGTTCTGCTGCGAGCTTCTGCTCGGCATCGGTAATCTTCGCCTGCACCTCCACGAGCGCATTCGCGTAACCGTCACGGGTCACAGCGCAGGCGGCGACCGCCGTCTCCAACTTCGCGCGGGCCTTGTCATCGGCATCAAGATCGGCATCGAGGTGGTGACGCTGGAGTTTCGCTTTGGCGTCATCGTGGGCCGCTTCCGCAGCGGAATGGCGGCTATTCAAGGCTGCGGCGCGCGTGCGCAGCGAGGCCAGTTCGGCTTCAAGCTTTTCCATGGGTGATTTTCGTCGGAAGAATGGTGTCATGCCTCCTAGCCTACGGAGAGCAAACCGATTTGCGAATGATGGACCTGTGGCCTGCGCCACATGGCTGGGCATTCAAGGGCAATTGTTGTGGTGATGCCCAATGATTGCCGGATCGTTGGGCGGGCGCACTTGCAAATGGCCTCAGATCAGATGTCCGCTTGCCCCTGATAAGCGGCGGAATAGCGGACGTTCTCCAGTGGCTGCTTGGGGCCAACAACGGACGTCGCAGTTGCGGAGCAAGTCGCAACGACAATCTCATATCCGAGGCCGCACTGTCTCCAGAGCTTTCAGAGCCTCCACCACCGAATTGTAGATCAATTGGTCTTCCGGCTTACGGTTCTCTTTGAGCTTCTCCACGTTCGCGCGATCAACCCAGAGAGTTTCTGACACTTTGTCGGTTTCCAGAGCTGGATTTGTGAGGTCCCCGTCGACGGTCACGATGAACTGTCGTTCTTCGTAGGGTGTCGGCCCATAGCTCCAATACTTAGGTGTTAGCTCAAGAACGATGTTTTTGAGGTGCCAGCCTGTCTCCTCATGTATTTCGCGGCGCAGAGCAGAACGAACGTCCTCGTCGTCTTCGACGTGCCCGCCGATTAAGTCCCAACACCCGGGAAACAAGCGACGCGTCGATGAGCGCCTTTGCACAAAGACGCGCCCTCGACCATCAACGACCATCGCGTCCGCAATAAGCTGTCTTCTTGATGGCATTTCGTCGGTGTCGGGTGCGGTATAGGTTAGCCTTTGCGGCGTCCACTTGAGGCCGACGGCTTGGCCTCAATGTCCAATTTTTAATCCGGGTGTCCGAGGTCCGCAACGGGTCATTCGTGTCGTTTAGCGGTCGGTCAAGCTACCTCTGATCTACCCCCAACTTCAGACATATTGTGCCACTGCGCTAACTGACGCGAAGGGCCACAACCGGACGTACGTTCGGGATGCCCCGTCATTGACTGGTCTCGTTCTGTCTTCGGATCAGGGACACGTCCGAGACGCGGGGAGTGATCGGCAATCCATGCTGTCTGAGAACACTCCATCCGGCCCATAGCTCGACGAGGCCGAAAAGACTGGCCGCAGGAAGAACCCAGGTCATTCGTCTGGCGCCCAACGTAGCGGCCATCGTCGCGCAAAATACAGCGACCAACACGGCAGGAAGGACATAGGGCCAGTTTCCGATAACTCCGTCCAACCTCCTTCGGCCGATGAGCAATACCGCAATCACCCCGAAGCAACTCATGGCTAAAAGGAGGACATTCCCGCCGATGTCGAGCACAACGCTTATCCCGTGCTGTGGCATGGAGAGGGCCCCCAGCACGTGTTCGTAAAGACGAACGCTCGAAGCATAGGCCATAAGAAGACAGAACAACCCGAATACGAAGCCGATCGTCTTGAAGAGAGGCCTTGCCGCTTGTAGTTCCATGCGCACCTTCACCTCTGCTCAACGCTTCTTGAGGCGTTCAACCAAAGCCCACTTTGGGTAGAGCGCGCTGGTGAATTTACCGCTCATGTCCTTGGTTAAGCTGAGGTTGCCGCAATCGCTTAAAGGCGTTGGAGAACGACGGCCTATAGTATCGGCCGGAGATCACCCCAATAACCACCTCACTTCCGCTAATGGGATGGTCCGGCCGTGCTCCTGCCCCGCCAGCGATAAGCTGGCCAGGGGCGCCAAGACAAGGAGCACGCCATGTCCCAGACACCCAGTACCGCGATCGCCGTGATCGGCATCGATATCGGCAAAAACTCGTTCCACGTCGTGGGCCACTGTCAATCGGCCTGTAAATTTGACCCCTCATCGGCGTCCAATTTTGACCCCTTCGTGCGCCGCGGTTTGACGGTAGCGCTCGGCTCGTTGGAGCTGGCCGGGATAGCGGAGACGAGACGAGCGCGGGTGGCGTGATCGTCGTCGCGGCTTTTGAAGCGCCAGCTGTCATTGCCGGTCTCGACGATGTCACAGTGATGGGTCAACCGATCGAGCAGCGCGGTGGTCATTTTGGCGTCGCCGAACACGCTCGGCCATTCGCCGAAGGCGAGATTGGTGGTCACGATGACGGAGGCGCGCTCATAGAGCCGGCTGACGAGGTGGAAGAGAAGCTGGCCACCGGACTGGGCGAAGGGCAAATAGCCGAGTTCATCCAGCACAATGAAGTCCATCCGGGTCAGATGCTCGGCGAGCCGTCCTTGCCGTCCGTTGCGGGTCTCGGTCTCGAGGCGATTGACGAGGTCGACTACGTTGAAGAAGCGGCCGCGGGCACCGGATCGGATGCAGCTTCTGGCGATGGCAATGGCCAGGTGGGTTTTGCCTGTGCCGGTGCCGCCAACCAGCACGACGTTGCGTTGTTGGGCGATGAAGCCGCCGCCAGCAAGATCATTGACGAGTGTCTGATTGATCGGCGTGCCGTCGAACTGGAAGTCGGCGATGTCCTTGGCAAGCGGAAGCTTGGCAATGGTGAGCTGGTATTTGATCGACCTGGCTTGCTTCTCGTTGATCTCGGCGTTGAGCAGGTCGCCGACAATGCGCTGAGGTTCGTGCTGGCGCTTGACGGCAGTTGCCATGATCTCGTCGAAGGCAGCCTTCATGCCGTAGAGCTTGAGTTCGCCCATGAGGTCGAAGATTTGGGTTCGTTCCATCAGATGGTCCTCCGGAGGTTGTCGTAGCGGGCACAATCGGCGATCGGTGCATGACGGAGCGTCAGTGCGGCCGGCGTCATGATGTTGGCCGGTGGGGCGGGTTCACGTTGACGGGCCAGGATATTGAGAACGACATCGGCCGAATGGACGCTGTGACTGAGCGCTTCGGCACAGGCCGCTTCCACCGCGGGCAGACCGTCAGTCAGCACCGCGTTGAGGATGTCGACCATCTGTCGATTGCCGTCGTCGGTGCTGGCAAGCTTGCGCCGGATCCGCTCGATCGCGGCTGGCAGCACCCAGTCTTTGAAGGGAGCACCGTTGCGCAAGGCGCCGGGTTTGCGGGCGAGCACCGGCACATAATGCCAGGGGTCGTAGACGGTATCGCCGCGGCCAAAGGATCGCGGGTGCTCGGCAACGATGCGTCCATCCTGACGGATCACGATGCGATCGGCATAGGCTTGAACCTCGACCGGTCGCCCGACTGCGCTGGCTGCGACCGAGTACTTGTTGTTGTCGAAGCGCACCAGGCAGGTCTTCGAGACCGATGCCGTCACCGCATGGAAGCCGTCGAAGCGGCCGGCATAGGGAACGAGTTTGGGGCGTTCGGCTTCGAACACTTCCCAGATCGTCTGATCGACCAGCTCCGGATGGCGATGAACCTTGGCGTAGGCGATGCATTTGTCGAGCAGCCAGGCGTTTAACTCGTCGAGGTTTTTGAACCGCAGCCGCGGCGTGAAGAAGCGTTCCCTGACCAGCCCGACCTGGTTCTCGACCTGCCCCTTCTCCCAGCCCGACGCTGGCGTGCAGGCGACCGGATCGACCAGATAGTGGCTGCACATCTGCAGGAAGCGGCGATTGTAGAGACGCCCTTTACCGACGAAGATCGTCTCTACGGCGGTCTTCATGTTGTCGTAGATGCCGCGGGTGCAGGTGCCTTTGAACAGGGCGAACGCCCGGTCGTGGGCGTCGAACACCATCTCCTGCGTCTCCCGCGGATAGGCCCGCACGAACAGCATGCGGCTGTGACAGAGCCGGACATGGGCGGCCTTCACCATCACCGTGGTGCCGCTCAGCAAGACCACCTCGTGGCTCCAGTCGAACTGGTAGGCTTCGCCTGGGGCAAAGCTTAGCGGGACATAAGCAGCCGCGGTCGATTGCCCGCGTTCCTTGCTCCACCGCCTGGCGTAACGCCGCACCGCATCGTAGCCGCCGTCATAGCCACGGCTGCGCAGCTCTTCGAAGATCCGGATTAACGTCAGCTGTTCACGAGCCGGTTTGGCCGCGTTCGCCGCCAGCAGTCCGTCGAGCTCTACTGCCCATCGTCCCAGCTTTGGCCGCGGCTGCACTTGCCGCTCGTACTCGAAGGAGGTCTCTCCTGACCTCAGCACCTTCCGGACCGTGTTCCGCGACACCTTCAGGTCACGGGCAATCTCCTTGATCGTCTTGCCCTTGATGAAGTGCTCGCGCCGAATCCGCGCAATCGTCTCCACGATCAGCATCCTCGACCACCTGCTTCATTCCAAAGCAGGCAGCGCAACAGACCAACCTATAGGGGGTCAATTTTGGACGCCGATCCCCCGGCTTAGGGGGTCAATATTGCAGGCCGAATGACAACATTTGCCGGCATAGGCCGGTTGATCGCCATCACCGTTACAACATTTGGCCTTTGCCGGTGACTGCGAGTCGTTGTTCACGCCTCCCACCGTGGATGGCAAGCATGTGCGAACATTGCGTGGAGCTAGATAGACGGATCAACCACCTGAAAGGCTTGCTTGCGAAGGTGACTGATGCACAGACAGTCGCCGCAATCGGCGCGATGGTCGAGAAAATCGAAGCCGAGAAGATCGCCCTCCATCTCACCAAATAAAGGCCGCCTCAGTTGGCGGCTTCTCCTGTTCGAGGATCGAGCGGCTCAACGCGCGAAGGTTTATCGGGTGCTGTCCTAGGCCGTGTACCTATAAACCCGGCGGCGTCATGTGACTGGTGACTACGTCTGCTTTGCTCCTATAGCGACCAAGTTCTTGGGGCAGCGCAATATGTCGTGAGAGCAGCGAAGCCAAGCTCGATTGGGTTTTACGTCGGAACGGCGATTTCGCAAACTAGCCCTTCCGCGCGCCAGTCAAAATGCACCTTGCCGCCAAGTGGGGTGATCGTTCCTTCGATGAGGCGGCTACCAAAGCCCTTGCGTTCGGGCGCATTTACCCTCGGACCGCCCAATTCGGTCCAGCGGAGCATTAGCTGTCCATCCTCGGCTCGCGACCAATCCAATCCAATCCAGCCTTTCGCGTTAGACAGCGCTCCATACTTGGCAGCGTTGGTCGCTAATTCATGCAAAACCACAGCAATCGCCTGTGCAGCGGTGGGTTCTAATACAATTTGCAGACCCTCCATCACAATCCGCTTGTCTTGGCCTTCTTGGAGATAAGGGGCGAGCTCTTGCTTGGCGATCGCCGAGACCTCGGCTCCTATCCACCGCGTTTCAACAAACAGCGAGTGAACATTTGCCATCGCTTGGATGCGCCCGCTGATCACTTCCTTGAGGCGCTCGGAGGTGTCGGACTGAGAAAGATTGATGATTGCCTGTACGTTCGCGAGGATGTTCTTGCTTCGGTGCTCCGCCTCGCGAGCCAGAATGCGAATCTGCTCCTGAGCTCGCTTGTGCTCGGTAATATCTCTAGCAATCTTAGATGCGCCAATGATGTTGCCGTGGGCATCTTTGACAGGAGAAACGGTCAGCGAAACGACGATTGAGCTACCATCCCTACGTCGGCGAACAGTCTCAAAATGGTCGAGGCGCTCACCTCGTCGGATGCGGGTTAAAATCTCGCGTTCTTCGCTTTGTCGGTCCTCCGGGATCACAAGTGTAATAGGCTGGCCGATCGCCTCGGCGGCCGAATAGCCGAAGATGCGCTCAGCCCCCTTATTCCAACTTGTAATAATGCCGTCCAGATTCTTGCTAACGATCACGTCGTCGCTAGATTCAACTATGGAGGCCAGCAGATTGGCCAACCGCTCGGCACGGTCCAGGGCCGGCTCGCTGACGAGAGCTTCGCGTTGAAGTCCCGGCTCTCCTTCAATCGCCAATAGGACCCCCAAACCCAGATGTTGCACTGCCGTTAGTGCCCAATCATAGCACCGAAAGCAAAGGCAAGAAGGTGTCCATTGGGACGGTTTCAGCGGAAATTGTCGGTCCCCTTCTACTCGGTAAGTGTCCAACCGGGGCCTGCCCGGAAGCGTTGCGTCTGGACAGGGCTGGCTGCGCGTTATGAGTCCGCGCCCTAGTCATCTGGAACGCAAGTTCGTCACATTAGTTGATAGCTCGAATCTCTACAGAGGAGAGAGCTCGTGGCTAATGCAGGTGAGCGAGGCCGGCCGATCGCGCCGTTGGTGCTTGGTCCGCAGGAGCGGACGTACTTGGAGAGGCAAGTTCGTCGTCATCGCGTTGCCCGATCGCTATCTGAGCGATGCCGCGCGATCCTGCGATGCGCGGATGGATTGCCAAGCAAGTCTGTGGCTGCCGAACTCGGCCTGCACGAACACACCATTGGCAAGTGGCGTCGCCGATTTTTGAAGGACCGCTGTGATGGCCTGCTTGACGAGGCACGCCCTGGCCGCCCTCGAACCATCAACGACGATCAGGTTGCTGAGGTGATCGAGCGGACGTTGCGGACGACGCCAGCCGATGCCACGCATTGGTCGATCCGCTCGATGGCTGCGGAAACCGGCTTTTCCCACACCACGATCCGCCGAATGTGGGCGGCGTTCGGCTTGCAGCCGCACCGTAGCCAGACATTCAAGCTATCGAGCGATCCGCTGTTCGTCGACAAGGTACGCGACATCGTCGGCCTTTACCTGTCCCCACCGAACCGAGCCCTTGTCCTCAGTGTCGATGAGAAAAGCCAGATCCAGGCCCTGGATCGCGAGCAGCCGGTCCTTCCGATGATGCCGGGCGTACCGGAACGGCGCACGCACAGCTATGTGCGGCATGGTACGACCTCGCTGTTTGCCGCGCTCGATGTCGCCTCGGGATTCGTCATCGGCAAATGTTACAAACGCCACCGGGCAATCGAGTTCTTGAAGTTCCTCAAAGAGATCGACGCTCAAGTCCCTGAAGGGATCGATGTCCATATCGTCATGGACAACTACGCCACTCACAAAACACCCAAGATCAAAGCGTGGCTCGCCCGCCGGCCGCACTATCATGTCCATTTCACGCCGACTTCCGCGTCATGGATCAACCAGGTCGAGCGCTGGTTCGCTGAGCTCACCAGAAAGCAGATCCAGCGAGGTGTTCACACCTCCGTCAGGCAACTCGAGGCCGACATCCGTACCTTCATCGATTTGCACAACAGACACCCGAAGCCCTTCAAATGGACCAAGTCCGCAGACCAGATTTTGGCGTCCGTCAAACGCTTCTGCCACAAAGCCCAGCAGACATTATGTGGCGAACTTTAGATTCAGGTGACTAGTTAAGACACTCGCAGGGGCAGACAGGAGACACCCGCCTAATCTGCTGCGTCTGTGGCAGCGAAAAAATCAATTAGACGATTCACAAATGTGCTTGCGAGAATCTTGAGGATCGGGAAAAATCGGCAATCCGGGGCTGGCTAGACCATTTGATCTCGGAATTATTGAAACCCGGACGGGGCCGCTGATGGCGAGTCGGCGGCCCTTGTCTATGTGGCAAGGCGGCTGCCAAGTTTTCCTGGTGCCCCGCGACCCCGTTGGCGACGTGCTCTATGGTACCGAACTCCTAGACCTATGCTATTGGCGGTCCACCGCAAAGATTGATACGTGACAGCGCCCGTGCCGAGCTCCTATTAAAGCCCCCATGACCACGCCGATCACGATCAAGAAGCACGAACGCGTCCCCGACACCGGCAGCTATAAGGTCCGCTTCGCGGACGGCCGTCCGAGCGTCTATTTCTACTGGGGCGACCTGCCCGGCCGGCGGCTTCGACCGGATCTGCTGACGCGCAACGAGGCCGAGGCCAAGGCCAAGGAACTGGCTCGCATCGAGCGCGACAAGCTCGCCGGCGCCAGCGCATGAAGCACGTCGAGACCCGCCACTTCGCAGATCCGCAAGTTGCCGCACGCAAGCTCCTCGAGCTCGCCGCCGGCGTCGAGCCCGTCAATGGGCGCATTCACATCGAGAAGATCAACGCGCCGTTCCTCTCCAGGAACGGCTGCAAGGCGACGGGCCCGGAGTTCGGCACCGGCATCCAGCATGCGGTCGAGAGAGGCTGGCTCGAGCTGCACGAGAGCGGAACCTTCGTGCGGCTTAATCAAGGCTGAGGTCCAATAAAAACGGCCCCAGCATACCCCTATGCTGGGACCGTTGGAGGTGCTTGGCGGTAGTGGGTCGCTAAGCATCCCTAGCTTAGGAAAAACTGGCAATCAGGTCTGTGCGCTTTCGTACACAAGCGGTATGGTTCCGCTCGGGAACGGAACTGATCGCAATGAAAGACATGCAGGCTCAATTGGAAAAGCTCCGCACGGATGCTGCCGAGTGCGCCCTCATCCGTGACCTGGCGACCGCCCCGAAGAAACGAGAGCTTTTTACGAGGTTGGCTGATCACCTGACGATGCTCCAGCGCGCAAGGATGCTGGCAACCGGCGCCACCTCGATCTGCAAGCTGAACCTCTTGGTGTAGAGATTGATGAGCGCATCGTGACTTTCATCAGACGAGCTGCAGAGCGCGTCCTCAGCGAGGATAACACAGTAGCCGATATCGACCGCAGCCAGCACCGTTGCGAGCACACAGACATCGGTCTCACCGCCAGACACGATCAGCGTGTCCACCTGATGCTCATCCAGAAAGGCTTGCAGCCGCCTATTGGTGAATGCGCAGTAAGTCTGGCGGTCGATGACTGTGGCAGGCGGCACAAAGCGTGTCAGGGCCGGCATCAGCTCAAGCAACCCCGGATCGGCCTTGTCGCGTGTCACGCATTCCCATTTCTCATAATAGGCTTTCCAGACGCCGCGCGCCTCGGCCTTGTTACGGACCGGAATGAAGCGCGTGAAGACGGTACGTGGCGGCGCGTGCGCAATCAGCCTGACCGCCTCGGGTAGCGCACGCTCCAACCAGGGCGTTGCCCACGGGGCATACGGTGCGAACAACCTTTGCATGTCGATGCAGAGATGGACGGCGTGAGGACCGGGGGGTGCGAGCAGTTGCCCCATGACTAGCCCGATCTTCCCTGACGACCAAATCCCGTCAGCCGCCTTATGACGCGCTCCAGCGCGACTCCGATCGCCAGACCCGCAAGTACATCACTTGCCCAGTGAGCCAGCAGGAACACGCGCGTCGACACCAGAACGGCGCCGAGGCCCCACGCGAGATTGCGCTTGGCGGGCGACAGGACCGCGGCGGCGGATGCGAGGGCACCGACATGCACGGCATGCCCCGAGGGGAACGCATCCAGCGCGCGGCCGGAGAGTGGGATGCCATGCAGATGGCCGCGCACGGTGCGCCGGTCCGGCCGCACCTGGTCAAAATGCGTTTTTAGAAGGTGTGGCAACAGGACAGAGGCGAGCGTCGTCAGCAGCACATGATCGCTTGCGTGCCGCTGCGGCAGTGGTTTGGCGCGACACCAGAGCCACCATCCGACGGCTACCGCGGTCAGAATATGCTCATCCGCTCCCCAGGTCAGCGCGCCCGAAATCCGCTCCGGCAGCGGACGGGTGTGTCGCGCAATCGCACGCGCAAGTTCGATATCGGCGGACAAAGGATGTACTCGTATCGTCATCGACTGCCTTCTCTCGCAGATGTCCTTATGCCCTGCAGCAATCTCCGTAAAAGAGCGATTGGAAAGCAGAGCAAGTCGACCTGGTCTTTCAATCAACCGCCTCGAAAACCGTTCCCGGCGAGGAACTGTGCGCCGGACGGACGCGTTGGATGCGAGGGACAGATCACTGGAGGAGAGAGCCATGGGCTTTGGACGAGGCGCATTGTTGTGGTTGCTGGGCATACCGTTGCCGATCATTCTGCTGCTCGCGATCTTCTGGCACCATTAAACCAGCGGCACAGGTCAGGCGAGCCTGTCGGCCAAAGGACTGTCAAAGTGCCCTGAGCAGCCCTGATGTAATATTCATGCGATGCTGGCCGGCTCGACAGCCTATGCCATTGGCGAAGGCCGCAGATGCCTCGTTGGCCTCGCCCGCAAACCGCGGCAGGCCATGGCGTTTTATTCGGTGCTTGCCCTCTCGGTCGGCCTCGGTGTGGCGCTCAATTTCACGCCAATTGATCCGATCAAGACGCTTTACTGGAGTGCGGTCATTAACGGGGTGCTAGCAGCACCGGTAATGACCGTTTTAATGCTGCTTGTCAGACGGCGTGACGTGATGGGCAAGCTCGTGGTCGAAGGCTGGCTGTATTGGCTCGGCTGGGCGTCGACGGCGGCGATGGCTCTTTGCATCGTCGGCATGGCGGTCAGCATGCTGGTACCAAGATCGTCCTAGAAACGGCGATCAAGGAGGAAATGGTGGACTACGCGCTGCGCTTTCTGATTGGCGGCTTGGTCGTTTCCCTGTTTGCGGTCATAGGCGACGTGCTGCGGCCCAAGAGCTTCGCGGGATTGTTTGGCGCCGCGCCCTCCGTAGCTCTAGCAACGCTCGGCCTCGCCTTCTCAAAACATGGCGGCGACTATGTTGCGATCGAAGGCCGCTCGATGATGCTCGGTTCGATCGCGCTCGCGGCTTACAGCGTTGCTGTTTGTCAGTTGCTGATACGGGCCGAATGGTCGGCGCTCAAGGCCACCCTCGCCGCTTTCGCGATCTGGCTTGTGGCCGCGATAGGCCTCAAGCAATTTTTGATAGGCTGACCACTATGGTTGTCCACTTCAAGTTCTCCGCACTCAAGCAGGGACGACTTTACGAATATGTCGTGCGTTTTGCATTGGGCGGGTTGGCAACCGTGGTGGCTGGCCTTGTCGCGGACGGGGCAGGGCCGGAGGCCGGCGGGCTGATGCTGGCCTTTCCGGCGATCTTCTGTGCCAGTGCGACCTTGATCGAGAAGCATGAGCGTGAGCGCAAGGAGAAAAACGGCCTGCGCGGGCAGCGACGCGGAAAGGCTGCCGCCGCACTTGATGCCGCCGGGGCCGGATGGGGAAGTCTGGGCCTTGCCTGCTTCGCGCTCTTCATCTGGCACGGACGCGCTTTACAGCCCGCGCTCTGCCTCGCAGCGGGTTCGCTCGTCTGGTTCGCGGTCGCCGTCCTCATGTGGCGCCTACGGCGCGAACTACGTTTCGGAAGTCCCTCCTAAAATTTAAGAGTCGTCCGCAAGCCGAACACGGAAGCATTCTCGAGTGGCGTTCCGGCTAGAGGTCCTGAAGGGTTCGTTGCTCCTCCACCGGGGTGAATAATGTACTGAAAATTGGGCTGCAGCGTCCAGCCATCCCTGATCTGGTACTGATAGACGGCGGTTAGAAGGCCTTCGCTCACAGGTTATTCGGCGGCCCAACTGCTGGGCCTAACAATTTTCGAGGAGACGCATCCGGAAGATGTGTCGGAGGATCGCCGTCAATTCCAGCGCCAGCTCGCGGGCGAGTTCGAGCGCTGCAGCATCGAAAAGCGCATTGCCCGCAAGGATGGCGGCCATATCTGGGCCCAGGTGACGTCGTCGAGCGTCCGCGATGCTGACGGGCGCTTTCTTTATGCGGTTCGCGTTCAGCACGACATCACCAATCGCAAGCGAGCTGAGAGGCACTATCCCGTCGCATGGAAGAACACGCAGCGCTGCTTCTGTAGAACAGGGATGTCCTGTGCGATAAGAAGAAGGCCTAGAGGCAGCATCCAGAGTCCGAAGATAGGCAGAAAGCTGAAGACGCCTCCTAGGATGAGCAAACAGGCGACAACGACACGGACCAAAAACGAGGATGGTTCTTGTAGCCACAGAATGAAGGTCGACACCTTCGTGGGCACCCGTCGCCGGAACAATTCAAAGTATCTATCCAATTCCGCTTTGACGGAAGCCATCAATTCGACCTTCTCTGATACCAGGACGCGGCAACTCGCTCGAAATCCGCGACTAAATCAAAATATCTGTACGGAAAGCGTTCCAAACCCTTCGGCTTCTCAATGGAGATGACGGACGATCCGTCTGCGGACAGTCAGGGCCGAGACCTTGCCGGCACTGGACCAGTTCTCCATGGTGGCTTCGAAAGACCGCCTGCCAAATTTCCTCAGGGTTGCGCAGGGCAGATGATAGCCGGCAAGCGCGGGTATGACGGGTAGCCCTCGCCTAAAGCGTATCCGGTGTGCGTCGAGGTGAGCTTTGATCCTCGTTGAGCAATTCCTGCTCGGCCAAACGCCAAAAGTCTTCGTCTCGGCCCTCTGGCTTACCTGCCTGCTCCCACAACTCGTAGGCCCGGGCCGCAATGCTCTCGTCAATCCGATGGTTCATTTGTAGCCCCTTCTTGTTCGTGCTCAATTGAGTCGCTTGGGATCGGTGTCAATTTCTACAATGACCGCCTCGATGTCGGGTACGCCATCCACGTCGCTGTTGCAGACACACGGCATACCGGCGCCACACTGGCAGCCTCCCGCACCTTCGGTCCACGCCTTGTCCGGATGATTTTCGCAGACCCAACCGAGACCATGGCAAACTGGGCAATGGGAATTGGTCATGCTGCGATCACCCGTCGATGGCGTTGGTAGGCTTCGATGGCGCGGTTCGCGAGCATCAGCTTTCTATGTTCTCCCTTGAGGACCATCGCATCGACAGTCCTCAGGAGAAAGCGGCTGGCTTCTGAAGCATTCCCAATCTCGCCCGTACGCTCCAGATAATTCCAGGCGATCTTTATGGAAGACTCAATCAGCCAAGGGATAGGTTCGCTCATTAAAGCAGAACCCGCAGCACCGCCCGCCGTTCCTAGTGGACTGTCGACCGGTACTTCGCCTCGACGACCTCCACGTTGGCTCGCAGTCCTGCTTTGTGAAGTCTTAGGAGGCCTTGCGCCAACTGCCGCAGATCGTTTCGAGCGGGGCCGACCGGCGTCTTGCGAGCCCGCCCAAGCAGTAGAGCCGCGTGAACTATCAACGGAGATTTTTTCATTTTGGCGGCTGCAAGCCAGGGGACCTGAGCCAGTCATTCATGTGCGAAGCTGTTTCTGCCTGCTTCGCTTTGCGAAGAAGATGTTCGCGTTCGAGACCCGGCGGCATTGCCTGGACCTCCGCCCTCAACCTCTCGGCTTCCCTTGCAAGACGTTCATCCAAAGTTTCGGTTTGTTTGAAACGACGCCGTTTCTGCATGGCGCGCTCCTTTCGTTCGAGAAAGCTGGGAGCGCAATTGGCGTTCTCATCACCGATATAAGCACGATCCGCGCGGTGATAGAGTCATCGTACACCTCAAGTCGGAAACCAGACCTAACAAACGTCAAGACCTGGAGAATCCTTTTAGGGCACTGGCACGCAGCAGTCCTTCTGACGTGATATCGCGATACTCAATTTCTGCTGTAAAAACGGGCTCAACCCAGGTAGCTTTCGGTTCTTGAGTTGCTTACTCAGTTTACTCTTTGGACTAATCACGGTGTCGAGAGCCCGACGCATCTTGCCGGACGTAGTCGGGTCCCAGCCCGTTCCGACCTTGCCCATATAGACAAGCTTCTTACCTTCCTTTTTTCCTAAATATAGCGCGGCGACGCCGGATGGATCTTTGATGCATCCGACCACGGGAAATTGCCCTTCAGCCGTCTCCCTACCCGTCGCCGTTGACCGTGACAGACAAAGCGCGCCCAGCCCTGATTTGTTCCTCGCTCCACTTCGGCTATGCTGCTGAAATGAAGGACAGTTATGCGGGACGAACAAATCGATTTCCGCTTGCGGACTACGGGCAAGACCGGGTCTTATCTTGCGGTTCCGAGCGCATGCGATGACCATTTACACTGTCCACCACAGCACTGTTTATCGCTATCCCACGCCCGTAAAGCTTGGGCAGCATCAAATGCTCTTTCGTCCGCGAGATAGCTTTGATCAGCGGCTGCTCGACTGCCAACTTGTGGTAAAACCGGATCCCGTCGAAATTCGCTGGATACATGACGTCTTCGGCAATTGCCTCACGCTGGTTGACTTCAATACTTTGGCAGAGGTGCTGGAGTTTGAAACGACAATTCGTCTTGAGCATACTCCAGAGAACGCTCCAGACTTTCGGATCGAGGAATACGCCCGGGAGCATCCGTTCGCTTATGACGGCAACGAGCTGCCGGATTTAGACCCATACATCCGTCGCCATTATCCAAGCGATACAGCCGTCGACGAATGGCTTTCCAAGTTCATGGGGCCTGGCGTTAACCGACCCACCGGGCAGTTACTCATGACGCTCAACGAGGCGATCGCAGAGGGATTTTCCTACCGGCGCCGCACGATGCGAGGTACACAAACACCCGCGGAAACCATAGGCCTTCAACAGGGGACCTGCCGAGATTTCGCATTTCTAATGATGGAAGCCGCGCGCTCGCTCGGCTTCGCCGCCCGCTTCATCACCGGGTACGTCTATGTGCCCGATCGCGATGGACCGGTCCGGCTCGGAGGTGGCTCGACACACGCTTGGTGTTCAATCTACGTCCCGGGCTCGGGCTGGGTAGAGTTCGACCCAACCAATGGAATAGTCGGGAATCGGGACCTTATTAGGGTTGGCGTAGCTCGAACCCCGGCTCAGGCTATCCCACTTTCAGGCAGCTACTGGGGCGATGCCGGCGAGGATGTCAGCATGGAAGTCACCGTAAACGTGAAATCAGAGCCGATTGACGAATATCGCACCTGAAGCAGTGCTCTGATCTCATCGAAGATAATGAGACACGTCCTTAGCCCGCGACGCCAGCTCGCCCTCGACCTTGTCAATCTCGGCTTGGTTGCGCTCGATGAAGGCGGCGAGTTCGTCGCGAGACATCTCAGAGAGCGCCTTCTGTTGTGACGACGTGTCCTTGCGAGTAGGAGCAATGTGCCCTGCCCGGTCCAAAACCTTGATTGAGAGATCCGCCAGACGCGGGCGCTAACGCTTGCGTCCTGGAGAAGTGACTTCGCCACTCGATACGCCAGCGGTGCGCCGACCACCGCGAGATCGAGTTGGATCGACTCAGAAATTGCCGCCGCGACCGCTGGTAGCCGCATAGTCTTATAGACCGACTTCGGGGCACAGGAGCGCGCGCAGGCATCCGGGAACTTCGACCTCGCGAACAACCTGGGCCGATTGCGGAGTGCGATAAATCGCACCCTCGAGGACGCGCCCGGCTATGCGGAGGCCAATGCCAACTATCAGCGCTTCGCACAGCGTTTCCGTCCCAGCACTCTGCGTCACGCCGCCACGGCGCGGATCGACTTTCCAAGACTTGACGCCGCGACCATTGTTCGGGTGATAAGGCTCGTGACCGGCGGAGCCTGTCGGCAGGCGATCGACAGCAGGATTGTAGCGCAAACGACCTTAACAGACCTTGTCATTGCGGTTCGGTTCGATCGTACGCCCGCCCAATGCATTGCCGAACTCCAGCGCTTGAGCGATGCAAAAGACAAGCTCAAGGCGGCGCGTGATCTGACACTGTCGGATCTGCACGGGCTGGGCGAGGCCCGCGCCTGGGCCGAGGCGACAATCTCCGACATCAAATCCTAGAAAGATGGACATATCTCGTGGTCTTCTGCAATCTCGTCAGGAATCGCACTCAACGGCCCGGCTGGCTGCGGCAAGTCGACGTTCGCTGCCGTATTTTGCCGCGAAGCCGGCCTTCACATGATGAGTGCGTCGCTGGCCAAGTGGCAAGGGTCTGGCGAGGGCAACCTCGGCCATCTGCTGCGTTCCGTGCGGCAAGATTTCGAGGATGCACGCGCCAATGTTCCATCGTGCGTCTTTATCGACGAGATCGATTCGATCGCTGACCGCGCCAGCATTTCCCACGCATGGCGAGACTATGTTGTGGAAGTTGTGAACGCGGTGCTTGCCGAAATCGACGGCATCAAAGGGCGTGAGGGCGTTTTGGTCATCGGCGCGACCAACGCAATCAGTCGCTGCGAACCCGCCTTGCTGCGATCGGGTCGCCTGGAGAAGATCGTCAATATTGGTTTGCCGGACTCTGCCGAACTGGAGCGCATGTTCAGGGTGCGCTTGCGCGGCGACTTACAGCAAGAGGACCTGACCGCGATCGTCGAGTTGGCTATCGGCATGGTCGGTGCGGACGTCGAGCGCGTGGTCAAGGACGCGCGCCGCGCGGCGCGCAATGACGGAGGCCGGCCTCTCGCTTTGCGCGACCTGCGCGGCGCACTGGTGACGAACGACGATCGGCCACTCGAGCTGCGATGGCGCAACTGCGTGCACGAAGCCGGCCACCTTGTGGCCGACGTGATCCATTTCGGTCCCGACAACGTGTTTGCGAATACGGCCCGGGTCGGCTCACGCGGCGGCAGGTTGGTGCGCACCACTGCTCCGGCTTGCGCAGGAACGCTTGAGGTCTATCGCCGGCGGCTCCAGGTGATTTTGGCCGGACGGGCTGCCGAGGAACTGCTGCTCGGTGCCGGCTCGCATGGTGCGGGCGGCGCACGGGAGTCGGACCTCGACCATGCGACCTCGCTGGCCGCCGCCATGGTCGGTTCGCTCGGAGTGATTGGCGCGGATTACATCACCTACTTCGGTCCACGTGATGATACGCGAACATTGTTATCATTTGCGGAGGTCCGAGAGGGAGTGGCTCGCGAGCTCGCTGACGCGGTCGCGGCCGCGCGGTCACTCCTCGAGGCAAACCGCGCGGTGGTCGAGGTTGTGGCGCAGCGGTTGATGGATCGCGGGCGCGTGGCGGGCGCGGAGGTTTCGGAGGTGTTGCGGCGGGGCCGCGTTCAGCAATCGAGCCCCAACGCTGCATCGGCGCGAGCCCAACTTGACGGGGTCTGCCGAGGGAGAAGCGGGAGTGCCCGATTTAACCAAGGATTCGAATGGCATTACCTTGGAAGCGAAGAACGGGGCGTCTGGCGAAAAGCGGTTGTGAAGGGGCCTGGGTGACAGGCGAAGTTCAGTTTGTTTCTTTGAAGGCAACGTTCCGAGGGTTTGTCCTCGGGCAGCACGGACGAATTATCCCGAACCACTGGAGGATCAACAATGGATACCGCAGCGACGCCAAGCCCCCTAGTGTACACCATCGCTCAAGCCTGCAACCTCGCGTGCAGCGGTCGCTCATCACTTTATCAAGCGATCCGGTCGGGCGAGCTACGTGCCGTCAAGCGTGGACGGCGCACCCTTATTTTAGCGACGGATCTAGGTGACTGGGTCAGGCGCCTACCTGCCGTCACGGCCGCGCAAGCTGAATAGTCGCATCACCAAGGGTGAAACTATCCAGACAAACATTGCCCGGCGGAAGCTTCGCAAGAGGATTTCATCCACGATCCACGAAGGATGCACTGCTAGGGTTCGAGATGTGAGGTTGGCGACTGTGCGACGCTTGCAACAGCGCCCGCGCGGCTCCGCTCCCGCAGGTTTGAGACCGACCAATGACGCACCCTCGGAGTGCAATCCTCTCCGTTCTGGTCTGAGCTTGATGCAGTTTCTTTGGCAGGGCCCGAAAGCATTGCGGTACTCAGGGCCCGGGCCCGGGGAAAAACTGAAAAGATTGCTCAATTGAAGGATTCAGGCCGCCGAAGCCCTTCAAGGATTCGATTACGAATCGCGAGAAACTTGAGACGCTACCGATTTGCTACGGCACAGGTGTCTCAGATGCGGCGCTCGCGCCGAATCCGCATATCATATTGATTTCAAACGGCTTTATGGTAGCGGGGGAGGGACTCGAACCCCCGACCCCAGGATTATGATTCCCGTGCTCTAACCAGCTGAGCTACCCCGCCACAGGGTCGCGAACGGCGAAACCGCCGATCTCGCGAACGCGCGGCATATAAGGAAGGGGGCGGCGTGCTGTCAATCCGGGTTTGCGAAAGCTTTGACGGATATGGCGCTTGAGAGGGGAAAACCGGCCCCTTTAGGCGCTGGAGTCGCGATTTCGGGCACCAGACTCGCGGAGAGTCCCCTCACCCGGATCGCATCTTCGATGCGCTCCGGCCTCTCCCCGCAGGCGGGGAGAGGCGAAGGAAGAGCGAGCCTATTTCGGCCGGACCGTCGGGTCGCCGCCGGGGCTGCCGGGGGGCGGGATGACGGGGGTGTTGCCGCCGCTTTCGGGGGCCGGGGCGTGCATGTCGGGGTCTACGCCCGAGGGCGGGCAGAGCACGCCGTCGGATTTGGCCAGCCTGTCGCCGAGCGGTTCCCGGGACTGGCCGGTGGTGGTGCCGTCGGGTACGGCGGCGCGGTTCGGGCGGTCCTGGGGCAGGCAATTGGCGGCGTGCTGCGCCGATGGCGGCGCGGTCGCTTGCGGCGGCGTCGCAGGAAGCGGCGGGGCCTGCGCCATCGCGGCGCCTGAAGCGGCGATGACGAGGCCCGCAACGAGGAGTTTCGATGTCGTGCGCATGGGAGGGAAACGCGCGGCCAAGCCCGCGTGTTCCGAGCCCATGATCACGATTTGCGGTAGCGGATCAGCGAAAAGTGGCCCATCGGCGGCATCGGGCGGCGCTCGGCCAGCGTGATGCCGCCGTGCTTTGCGGCCCAGTCGACCAGGCGCTGCCACGGGAATTCCGGGCGCCAGCCGAGGCGGCGGGCGACGGGCGCGAAGGCGAGCTCGAACAGCTTGCGCGGACCGCTCTCGGCACCGATGTGGTTGACGAGGATCAGCTCGCCACCGGGCTTCAGCACGCGCACGAATTCGTCGAGCGTGCCCTCGGGATCTGGCACGGCGGTGATGACATATTGCGCGACCACCGCATCGAAGAAGTTTTCGGGGAAGGCGAGGTTTTTCGCGTCCATCACCGAGAGCACCTCGACATTGCTGAGCCGCAGCGCGCGCACGCGCGCCTGCGCCTTGCGCAGCATCGGCTCGGAGATGTCCACGCCGCAGATCTTCGTGGTGCGCGAATAGTCAGAGAGTGAGAGCCCGGTGCCGACGCCGACATCGAGGATGCGGCCGCCGATGCGGTCGGCCTCCGCGATGGTCGACTGCCTTCCGGCGTCGAACACCTTGCCGAACACGAGATCGTAGACCGGCGCCCAGCGGCCATAGGCCTTCTCGACCCCGGCCCGCGAGATGTCTGCTGCCATGCCCCCTGCCCCGGAAATTTTCTAGCCGCGCACCGCTTCCACCAGCGGCCTCGCAGCGTTGCTCGCAACCTTCGCCGCGGCGCTCTGGATGAAGCCGCCGCCGAGCACGCGCGCCTGCCCCGAGGGCGCATCGTAGAACACGCAGGCCTGGCCCGGCGAGACGCCCTCCTCGCCGGCGACGAGCTCGATCTCGTAATGGCCGCCAGCGCCGCGCAGCCACGCCGGCTGGGGGCTGCGCGTCGAGCGCACGCGCACGAACATCTCGAGGCCATTGCCGATGGCGCTATCGATATCACCGCCGCCGAGCCAGTTGACGTCGCGCAAGCTGATGCGGTGCATCTTCAGCGCCTCGCGCGGGCCGACGACGACGCGGCGATTGGCGGCCTCGAGCCGCACCACGAACAGCGGCGCGTGAGCGGCGATGCCGAGACCGCGGCGCTGGCCGACGGTGAAATTGGCGATGCCGTTGTGCCGGCCGAGCACGCGGCCGTCGAGATCGACGATGTCGCCGGGGTCCATCGCGTTCGGCCGCAGGCGGGTGATGATGTCGGTGTAGCGCCCCGTGGGCACGAAGCAGATGTCCTGGCTGTCGTGCTTGTCAGCGACCGCAAGACCGAAGCGGCGCGCGAGCTCGCGCGTCTCCGGCTTGGTCATGTCGCCGAGCGGAAAGCGCAGATAGTCGAGCTGTTCCTGCGTGGTCGCGAACAGGAAGTAGCTCTGGTCGCGATCGGCATCGGCGGCGCAGACCAGCGCGCGCGAGCCGTCGTCGAGACGGCGCGAGGCGACGTAATGGCCGGTGGCGAGCGCCTGGGCCCCTAACTCGCGCGCGGTCTTGAGTAGGTCGCGAAACTTGACCGAGCGGTTGCACTCGATGCACGGCACCGGCGTTTCACCAAGAGCATAAGAGTCGGCGAAATTGTCGATGACGGACTCGCGAAAACGGTCCTCGTAGTCGAGCACGTAATGGGGAATGCCGAGCTTGGCGGCGACGTCGCGGGCGTCGTGGATGTCCTGGCCGGCGCAGCAGGCGCCCTTGCGATGGGTCGCCGCGCCATGGTCGTAGAGCTGCAGCGTGATGCCGACGACGTCGTAGCCCTCAGCCTTGAGCAGCGCAGCCGTCGTCGAGGAATCGACGCCGCCCGACATGGCGACGACGACCCTGGTGTCCTGCGGACGGCCTTCGAGATCCAGACTGTTGAGCATGGGTTCTTAAGGTGTGACGGCGGCGTTCGGCGATCCGCGATATGCCTTTGGCCGGGACATCGGTGGTCCCGGGGAACTTCGGTTCCCGCAGGGCGCGACTGGCCCGGTCGAAAGCGGCTGAGAGCGATCTCTTTAATATAGGGGGCATTCCGGTGAAGCAATCACAGGGGAGGCCGGCTTAGGGCAATTCTTGCCGGGGCGGCAGAAATGGCGGGGTCGCGGAGGGCCCTGCGGCGGCAAGCTCGACGCATCAAGATATTGATTTTACTTCTAAATTTTCCACGCTCAGCGCTGGCCCGCTCCTTGCTACCCCTGTGCCGAAGATGTTTTCACGAGGTCGCCTGTGGTCGGTCGGACGTCAGATGTAGCTGCCAGCGTGCCGGTTCCTAGCGCGCAGCAAAAGACTGCGCGCTCGCAAGGGCCGAAGGACACGTCGACGAACGACGCCTTCGGCTCGCTGGTCGACAGTAATACCCAGGCGATCAGCAACAACGCGGCCTCGCAGGCGCAGGACAGCGCGCCGCGGCGGACCGATTCGGCGTCATCCGCCGCAGACAAGAGCCCGCGCGACACCTCCTCGACCGACCAGTCCTCGCAGAGCAAGGCGAGCGACGACACCGACAATTCCGCGCCCGCCGGGAGCGAGACGACGGACGATCCGGCCAAAGCCACGGACACGGCGTCGGCCAAGAGCAAGGACAAGACCAAGGACAAGCCGGAGGCGTCCGACGCCAAATCGGCGGACAAGTCCGACGCGACCAAGGGCGACAAGTCCGACGGCACCGACGGGCTCGCCGCCGCCGTCGCAATCGATGCCGCCGCGGCCGCGCAAGTGGACGCGACCCAGGCCGCCGTGCCCGATCCGAACGCGATCGTGGTGGCCGCGCCGGTCGTGCCTCTCGATCCGAACGCTGCGGCGAACCAGGCCGGCGATGCCGCCGCCTCGCCGCTGACGATCGCCGCCGCCGGCCTCGCCGCCAGCGCCTCCACCGCGGCGCAGATCGCCGGCGCCAAGACCGATACCGCGACGGCGGGCGACAAGAGCGCCAAGGCCGCGGGCGCCAAGGTCGATGCCGAGACCTCGGCGACGCTCGCGGACGCCGCGACCGGCACCACCGACGGCACCGCGACCGACGCCAAGACCAATGGCGGACTGATCGCCGCCGCCGTTGACCAGGGCACGCCGAAGACCTCGTTCAAGGCCGCCGCCACCGCGCCAGGCGCGAGCGACGTCTCCAATATCGGCCAGGACGCGGGCAAGGCGAATGCCGCGACCGCGCAAACGCCGGCGACCGCGACGGGCGCCGCCGCGCATCCGCAAGCGGCCAAGCCGCAAGACGATGCCGGCGCGACCGACGCGAAGGCTGCTCCCGCCGACCGCGCCGCCGATGCAACGCCTGGCGCAGCGGCCACGCACGCCCATGCGAATGCGCCGGCCAATGTAGCCGCGACCGACACCAGCGCGCAGGCGGCCTCCGCCGTGCAGGCGCCCCTGACCACGACGACGTCGGCCGCGACGGCATCCACCGCAACGCTCACCGCGACGGCGGCAACTTCGACCGCCGTGCCGATCAACGCCGTGCCGATCGAGATCGCGGCCGCCGCGCGCGCCGGCAAGACGCGCTTCGACATCAGCCTCGATCCGGTCGATCTCGGCCGCATCGACGTCCGCATCAATGTCGACCGCAACGGCCAGGTCACCTCGCATCTCACCGTCGAGAAGCCGGAGACGCTGCAGATGCTGCGGCAGGACGCGCCGCAATTGCAGCGCGCGCTCGACGATGCCGGCTTCAAGACCGGCAGCAACGGACTCTCGTTCAGCCTGCGCGACCAGAATTCGTCGGGCCAGAACTCCGGCCAGAACAACGACAATGGCGGCAATGCCCGCCGGCTGATCATCAGCGAGGACGACACCGTTCCCGCAGCGCCCGTGGGACGCGGCTACGGCCGCATGCTCGGATCGAGCAGCGGCGTCGACATCAGAGTGTGAGGAGTATTCGCAAATGACCACCACGAATGCCGCCACCGCCCCTTCCGTCGTCTCCGGCACGACCGACGTCCCGAAATCGTCCTCGTCGAACTCGCTGAGCTCGAGCACGGGATCGACGCTCGCCGGCAACTTCCAGACCTTCCTGACGCTGCTGACGACGCAGCTGCAGAACCAGAACCCGCTCGATCCGCTCGACACCAACCAGTTCACCCAGCAGCTGGTGCAGTTCGCCGGCGTCGAGCAGCAGCTCAAGACCAACGATGCGCTGTCCCAGCTCGTCACGCTGCAACAGACCACGCAGGCGACCCAGGCACTGGGCTTCGTCGGCAAGACCGCGCTGGTCGACGGCTCGACCGCGACCATGAAGAACTCGTCGGCGACCTGGCATCTCAACGTGCCCAGCGACTCGACCGTCGACATCACCGTTGCCAATTCCAGCGGCCAGACCGTGTTCACCGGCAAATACACCGCCGCCGCCGGCACCGACATTCCCTTTACCTGGAACGGCCAGGGCAATGACGGCACGCAATGGCCCGACGGCAAGTACACGATCTCGGCCACGGGCAAGGACGTCGCGAACAACAATGTCGGCATCGCCGCGCAGGTGCAGGGCGTGGTGTCGTCGGTCGACCTGACCCAGTCGCCGCCGCTGCTCACCATCGACGGCGCCAGCTACACCCTGAGCCAGGTGAAGAGCATCATCGCGACGAGCAGCAATTAAAGGCCTGCGCGGCCGCCACACACGAGATGTCATCCCCGCGAAGGCGGGGATCCATAACCACAGAACGTCGTTTTCGCGCGAGACCGTAACCCCGAGTCGTCGTCAAACTGCTCCCTGGGGTTATGGGTCCCGGGCTCGCGCTCCGCGCGCCCCGGGACGACGGTTGAGAGCTTTGCAGCGTCGCGCTCGGCCCCGGTTTGTTAGTAAAGTATTTACCTTCTACCCGCCCGGCCGGCCGAGATTACGTCTCCAGCCCTCCGGGCCGGCCGTGTTCCCGCAAGTTTCAACGAGAATTGTATTGAAGCCTTAGGCTTAGCGGATTTTTAAGCCGCCGCGCGTAGGGTTACGGCGTGAGTTCAGTGGTTGAGAGTTTGTGAGTACGCCATGACAGAACCCCATCGCCCGAGGGTAAAATACGTCATCGGGCCGGACGGCAGTCCGCTGACGATCGCAGATCTGCCAGCACCCGGCACCAAACGCTGGGTCATCCGCCGCAAGGCTGAAGTCGTCGCCGCCGTCCGTGGCGGACTTCTCTCCCTTGAGGAGGCCTGCAGCCGTTATACGCTGACGGTCGACGAATTCCTCTCTTGGCAGTTTTCCATCGACCAGCACGGTCTGGCGGGTCTTCGCACCACCCGCATCCAGCAATATCGCCAGTAAGCGATCCGGAAATCTGCGGCTTTTGACGAAAATCGGCCTCGCCCTGCGAGGCCGATTTTTTTCATGACACGACTTTTGTCCCAGCTCTTAACCTTCGTTAACCATATCGAAACCATCACCTAGGCAATAATTGCCCAGTCGACCGCTCTGGAATGCGGATCGAAGCTTCGGGGCGGTTGCTTGCAAGGTCTTGCGGACTTTTTAAAAGGTATCGGCGCCGCCCGCTTCGGGGCGATGATCGCGGTCACCGCCGCGCTCGTCGGCTTCTTCGCGTTCGTCATCATGCGGGTCACCACGCCGCAGATGACGACGCTGTTCACCGACCTCTCGGTGGAAGATTCTTCCAGCATTATCAAGGACCTGGAACGCCAGGCCATCCAGTTCGAGCTGCGCAATGAGGGCACCATCATCATGGTGCCCAAGGACAAGGTGACGCGGCTGCGGATGAAGCTCGCCGAGGGCGGCCTGCCCAAGGGCGGCGGCGTCGGCTACGAGGTGTTCGACAAGTCGGACGCGCTCGGCACCACCTCTTTCGTCCAGAACATCAATCATCTGCGCGCGCTGGAAGGCGAGCTCGCCCGCACCATCCGTGCCATCGACCGCATCCAGGCCGCCCGCGTCCATCTGGTGCTGCCCGAGCGCCCGCTGTTCTCGCGCGAGGCGCCGGAGCCGTCCGCCTCGATCGTGGTGCGGGTCCGCGGCGCGCTCGAGGCGCAGCAGATCAGGGCCATCCGCCATCTCGTCGCCTCCGCCGTCAACGGACTGAAGCCGCAGCGGGTCTCGATCGTCGACGAAGCCGGCCAGCTGCTCGCCGACGGCGCCGCGACCGATCCGGAGCAGGCGCTCGGCGACGAGCGCCGCACCACCTTCGAGAAGCGGATGCGCAAGCAGGTAGAGGACATCGTCTCTTCGGTGGTCGGATCGGGCCGCGCCCGCGTCCAGCTCTCCGCCGATTTCGACTTCAACAAGATCACCCAGACCTCGGACAAGTTCGACCCCGAGGGCCGCGTGCTGCGCTCTACCCAGACCCGCGAAGAAAGCAGCATGACCGCCGACAACAACGGCCAGGTCACCGTCAACAACGAGCTGCCGGGCAACCAGCAGAACAACGGCGTCGCGGCCAAGGACCAGAGCAAGAAGACCGAGGAGACCAACAATTACGAGATCTCCCGCACCACCAAGACCGAGGTGACCGAAGCCGGCCGGGTCAACCGCATCTCCGTCGCGGTGCTGGTCGACGGCATCTACAGCAAGAACGACAAGGGCGAGCTGGCCTATCAGGACCGCACCAAGGAGCAGCTCGACCGCATCGCGACCCTGGTGCGCTCGGCCATCGGCTTCGACCAGAAGCGCGGCGACCAGGTCGAGGTCGTCAATCTGCGCTTTGCCGATGCCCCCTCCACCGCCCCGATCGCCGAGCCCTCGGGCTTCCTCGGCATGCTCCAGTTCACCAAGGACGACGTCATGTACTTCGTCGAGCTCGGCGTGATGATGCTGCTCGGCCTGGTCGTGCTGTTCATGGTGATCCGCCCGCTGGTCAAGCGCATCCTGGCTTCCGACGAGGTCGCCGCCGCCATCAGTGGCGTGCTCTCCGGCCCGGCCGCCTCGGACGAGGCCGCGCCGGCCGCCGGCCAGGCGCTGCTGCCCGGCGGCGCCGCCAGCGCGATCGACGTCGCAACCATCCAGGGCCAGGTCCATGCCCAGTCAGTTCATCGTGTCGGCGAGCTCGCCGAACGCAACCCCAACGAAACCGTCGCCATCATTCGCCAATGGCTGACCGAACCCGCGAAATGATCGAGAAGTGAACTGACATGGCCGCCAACCTGCAAAACGCCAACTCCAACGACATCACCAGCGTGATCTCGACGCTCGGCGCCCGCCAGGGCAGCCGTGCGGGCGCCAAGACCGAGGCGGTGGCGGGACCCAAGCGCGCCGCGATCCTGATGCTGGCGCTGGGCGAGCAATACGGCGGCAAGATCTGGTCGATGCTCGACGACGACGAGGTGCGCCAGCTTTCGCTGGAAATGTCGACGCTCGGCACCGTCGAGGTCGACACGGTCGAGGACATGCTGCTCGAGTTCGTCTCGCGCATGTCGGCCTCGGGCGCGCTGATGGGCAATTTCGACGCCACCGAACGGCTGCTCCAGCAATACCTGCCGCCGGAGCGCGTCAACGGCATCATGGACGAGATCCGCGGCCCCGCCGGGCGCAACATGTGGGAGAAGCTTTCCAACGTGCAGGAAGAGGTTCTCGCCAACTATCTCAAGAACGAATATCCGCAGACCATCGCGGTGGTGCTGTCGAAGCTGAAGCCGGAGCACGCCGCGCGCGTGCTCGGCATCTTCCCCGAGGACCTCGCGCTCGACGTCGTCAACCGCATGCTGAAGATGGAAGCGGTGCAGAAGGAGGTGATCGAGAGCGTGGAGAAGACGCTGCGCACCGAATTCATGTCCAACCTGTCGCAGACCCGCCGCCGCGACGCCCACGAGGTGATGGCCGAAATCTTCAACAATTTCGACCGCCAGACCGAAACCCGATTCATCACCTCGCTGGAAGAGGACAACCGGGAATCGGCCGAGCGCATCAAGGCTCTGATGTTCACCTTCGACGACCTCGTGAAGCTGGATTCCGGCTCGGCCCAGACCCTGATGCGCAACGTCGACAAGGACAAGCTCGGCGTCGCGCTCAAGAGCGCCAACGAGGACGTCCGCAACTTCTTCTTCGGCAACATGTCCTCGCGCGCGGCCAAGATGCTCCAGGACGACATGGCGGCGATGGGCCCGGTCCGTCTGCGCGACGTCGACGAGGCGCAGGCGCTGCTGGTCAACCTCGCCAAGGATCTCGCCGCCAAGGGCGAGATCATGCTGACCAAGAATCGCGCCGACGACGAACTGGTGTATTGATGGCCGCTCCGGCAAAATTCCTGTTCGACACCGACTTCGCCGCGCCGGACCGGACGCGCGAGAAGGCCGCGACCGCGGCCGAGATCGCCCAGAAGGTCGCGGAAGCGGAGGCGCGCGCCTATCAGGACGGCTTTGCCGCCGGCCAGCGCGAGGCCAAGGCCGAGAGCGACCGCCGCGTCGCGCTCGCCATGGAAGAGATCAACATCGCGATCCGGGGCGTCGCCTCGGGCATGGGCAACATCGAGATCAAGATGGAGACCGAGGCGGTCGAGGTCGCGGTCGCGGTGGCGCGCAAGCTGTGCGCCGACCTGGTCGCCGCCGAGCCGCTCGGCGAGATCGTGGCGCTGGTCAAGGACTGCTTCTCGCATCTGGTCGCGACGCCGCATCTCGTCGTCCGCATCAACGACGCGCTCTACGACAGCGCCCGCGAGAAGATCGAGCGGCTCGCCAAGCAGAGCGGCTTCGAGGGCCGGCTGGTGATCCTGGCCGAGCCGGAGATTGCGACCGGCGACTGCCGGATCGAATGGGCCGATGGCGGCGTCGTGCTGGAGCGCGGCGCCATCGCGGCCAAGATCGACGAAATGGTCGGACGCTATATCGCGTCCCGCAGGGGGAGCTAAGCCATGAGCGACACCGACGGACAGGTCCCGCTGCCCGATCTCAACGGCCCGATGCCGCCAACCGGCACCGATGTCGGCTACAGCGAGGACGAATATGCGGCGCGCGCCGCCGCCGACCTCGAGGCCGTGTTCGACGTGCCGGTGCAGGTCTCGGCCGTGCTCGGCCGCTCCAAGATGGACGTTGGCGAGCTCCTGAAGCTCGGGCCCGGCACCGTGCTCGAGCTCGACCGGCGCGTCGGCGAGGCCATCGACATCTACGTCAACAACAAGCTGGTCGCCCGCGGCGAGGTCGTCCTGGTCGAGGACAAGCTCGGCGTGACCATGACCGAAATCATCAAGACCGAACGCACGTAATTATTGCGCGAACGCAGGGAATGACGCGCGGCAGCGCGACCAGACGGACAGGAGACTGACATGCGGCTTCTCATCGTTGGCACATTGAAGGGCCAGCTCACCACCGCCACCAAGATCGCGATGGAGAACGGCGCCACCGTGACCCACGCCGAGGATCACGAGCAGGCGATGCGCGTGCTGCGCGGCGGCAAGGGCGCCGACCTCCTGCTGGTCGACGTCGCCCTTGACATCCGCGACCTCGTGATGCGGCTGGAGGCCGAGCACATCCACGCCCCGATCGTCGCCTGCGGCATCACCAACGACGCCCGCGCCGCGGTCGCCGCGATCCGCGCCGGCGCCAAGGAATACATCCCGCTGCCGCCGGATCCGGAGCTGATCGCGGCGGTGCTGGCCGCCGTCGCCAACGATTCCCGCGAGCTGGTCTATCGCGACGAGGCGATGGCCAAGGTGATCAAGCTCGCGCAGCAGATCGCAGGCTCGGATGCCTCGGTGATGATCACCGGCGAATCCGGCACCGGCAAGGAAGTGCTGGCCCGCTACGTCCACACCCGCTCGTCGCGCGCCAAGCGCCCGTTCATCTCGATCAACTGCGCCGCGATCCCCGAGCATCTCTTGGAGTCCGAGCTGTTCGGCCACGAGAAGGGCGCCTTCACCGGCGCGATCGCCCGCCGCATCGGCAAGTTCGAGGAAGCGACCGGCGGCACGCTGCTGCTCGACGAAATCTCGGAGATGGACGTCCGCCTGCAATCGAAGCTGCTGCGCGCCATCCAGGAGCGCGTGATCGACCGCGTCGGCGGCACCAAGCCGGTGCCGGTGGACATCCGCATCATCGCGACCTCGAACCGCAATTTGGCCGAGGCCGTACGCGAAGGCACGTTCCGCGAGGACCTGCTGTTCCGCCTCAACGTGGTCAACCTGAAGATCCCGCCGCTGCGCGAGCGTCCCCTCGACATCCTCGAGCTCGCCCAGCACTTCGTGAAGAAGTACGCCGAAGCCAACGGCGTGCCGATGCGCCCGATCTCGGCGGAAGCGCGCCGCGTGCTCTCGACCAACCGCTGGCAGGGCAACGTCCGCGAGCTCGAAAACACCATGCACCGCTCCGTGCTGATGGCGCAGGGCGACGAGATCGGACCCGACGCGATCCTCACCCCGGACGGCGACCGCCTCGACCTCGCCAAGACGGTACCGGCCGTGGCGCATGCCACGATGGCCGCCGAGCAGGTGACGCGCGCGCTCGTCGGCCGCACCGTGGCCGATGTCGAACGCGACCTGATCCTGGAGACGCTGAAGCACTGCCTCGGCAACCGCACCCACGCCGCCAACATCCTGGGGATTTCGATCCGGACGCTGCGCAACAAGCTCAACGAATACGCCGACGGCGGCATCCCGATTACGCCAGCCGGGACGCCGGGTGAGTACCCGCGGATGCCGATGGTGGGGGCGTAAGGCTTCTGCGAATATAGAGAGGATGCGAATGCCCGGGCTCGGCCCGGGCATTTTCTTTTTGAGGAGAACGCAACCAGTCACCACACAATAGGTGTCGTCCCGGCCTAGTGCGAATTGCGCACTAGGCTGGGACGACGTTGGGAGATCTAGCGCGCCCGCGCGAGTCTACTTGCCCGGCGGAACGTAGGTGCTCACGAGTTTGGAAGCCTTCTCCGCGATGCTCTTGAACTCGCTCATCTTCCAAGCGCGTACGGTTTCGATCTTGGAGACGGCGCCAGCCGCAGCGGCCACCATTCCAATCGCAATGGCATCGGAGCCGTCAGGAAACTCCGTGACGAGCACTGCATCGTGTTGACCAGTGGTCATGAAAGCTCCCTGAAGCTTCCCACCGGCCTTCTCGACCAGCGCGCCGATGGCCGATGTGCGATCGGCCGGCTTGTCGACCATTCCCTTGATACCGGCATTTGAGTATGAGACGTACGAGATGAACAACGGCATGTTTCTCTCCGTCGAGGTTACACCGGTGACAATGTCGTCCTAGAAAAGACGCTCTGAAACGAGAGCAAGGCACGGCCTGCCGACGGCATGCGAGCTGCCTTGAAAATTGAGCTACGGACTTCGGCACGTCCAACTGGCAGCTTGCGCCGACTATAGCCGACTGCACAATGCGGCGCGAACGGTAAGCCAAGCCTACCCATTCGGGACACCACTGTTCTGCCGGCCGAGAAAAATCTGCTTCTCGGTTGAACCGCGTGCGGCAAGTGAAGCAGTTCACAATCAAGCCACATCAAGATCGCTAGAGTCCGCGGGCAGCGCGACGCGACGTCGGCCAGAGCCGCCTCGCGAAACGTCCTTCAGATCGAAAGGGCACGCCATGAAATGCTCCTCGTGGACCATCTCCCGCTTATCGCTGATTGTAGCGCTGATCGCGGCCTCGGCGTCGCTGGCACGCGCCGACGTGATCATGGACTGGAATGCAAAGGCCGACGCGATCGCTGCCGAGAAGCAAATTCTTCCAGCGCCCCACAGCCGCGTCTTGTCCATGATGCACGTCGCGATGTTCGAGGCGGTCAACGCGATCGACCGCCGGTACGCGCCCTACAAGCTCTCCTTGCCCGCGGATCGTTCGACGTCGCGGGAAGCTGCGGCGGCAGTTGCCGCCCACGACGTGCTGCTGTCGGTCTATCCGGACCTCAAGCCGGACCTGGATGCGACGCTGACGAATTCTCTGGCGCCGATTGCCGACGGCGAGTCCAAGATCGCCGGCATCAGCCTCGGGAAAGAGGCCGCAATGCAGATCATCGAGCTTCGTGCGAACGATGGCAGCGCCGCTCCGGAGACCTACCGCCCCCTGACGACACCGGGCGCGTACGTTCCGACCACCGTTCCGCTGTTCTCAACCACGGGCGCGACGACGCCCTGGGTCATGGTTTCCGGATCGCAGTTTCGCCCCGGCCCGCCGCCGGCGCTTGGTTCAGAGGTGTGGACCCGGGATGTCAACGAAATCCGCGAGGTCGGCAGCCGAAGCAGTACAACCCGGACGCCGGAGCAAACGACGATCGGCCGATTCTGGTTCTTTGTCGGTGCCCGCACCTACAATCCGATCGTGAGGCAAGCTGCAATGGCCAAGGGCATGGATCTCATCGACTGCGCCCGGCTGTTCGCGCTGACGTCAATTGCCGGCAACGACGCCCTCGTTGCGGTGTTCGATGCAAAATACCATTACAATCTCTGGCGACCGATCACCGCCATACGCAACGCCGACCTGACGTCGAATCCGGCGACGCCACGCGACCCGTCCTGGCTGCCACTCGGCGAAACGCCGATGCATCCGGAATATCCCTGTGCTCACTGCATCACGTCGGCGGCGATTTCGACCGTGCTCCAGAGCGTCGTTGGAGATTTCGGCGAGTTCTCGCTGACCAGCTCCACGGCACCAGGTGTCACGCGCAAATGGTCGCGGCTCCAGGACTACAGCGACGAAGTCTCCAACGCCCGCATCTGGGCCGGCTTTCACTACCGGTTCTCGACCGAGGTCGGCAAGGACATGGGTCGGAAGATCGGCGCACTGACCGTCGCGACCCAGCTTCGCGGTGTGGAAGCGATGGCGGAGCCGAAGCGTTAAGGCTGGTGCCCACATCCGCAGTGTCGTCCTGGCGAAGGCCAGGACCCATTACCCCAGGGAGGAGTTTGACGAAGATTCGTCGTCCGGTACTCCTACCGCCCTCCATCGGTAGATTCCGCGGTATGGGTCCTGGCTTTCGTCAGGACGACGATGAGGAGACAGTGTGCGTCCAAACCCGCAGACGGCGGCATGGCCGCACCGCGTTCTCCGACTAGGTCGCGCCTGCGCAAGGCCGTATAACCCCGCGTGAGAACCACACGAGGGTAAACATGTCTGAAGCTCAAATCACGGACTGGCTGGCGTCGCAGCGGCAGGCGATGATCGATCTGTTGCGCGACGTCGTGAACATCGATTCCGGGTCTTATGACAAGGAGGGCGTCGATGCGGTCGGGGCGCGGTTCGAGCGGCACTTCGCCGAGCACGGCATCCCGTTCCGGCGCGAGAGCAACTCCACCTTCGGCGATGCGATTCATGCCGAGGTGGCAAAGCCCGGCAGCAACGAGAAGCCGGTGCTGTTGATGGGCCATCGCGACACCGTGTTCGGCAAGGGCGAGGCCGGACGGCGTCCCTTCACGATCCGCGACAACCGCGCCTATGGCCCCGGCGTCGCCGACATGAAATCCGGCGTCGTAATGAACATCTTCGTGGCGACCGCCTTCCACAAGTTCGGCGGCAGCCCGCACCCGATCAAGGTGCTGATCACCTCCGACGAGGAGATCGGATCGCCCTCGTCGCGACCCGTGATCGAGCGCGAAGGTCGCGCCGCGCGTGCCGTGTTCAACTCCGAGCCGGGCCGCCCCACAGGCAACGTCGTCACCGGCCGCAAGGGCGGCATCTTCATGCATCTGGCCATCACCGGCAAAGCCGCGCATTCCGGCGCCAATTTCGCCGCCGGCGTCAGCGCGATCGGCGAGCTCGCGCACAAGATCATCCAGGTCCACGCGTTGACCAATCTCGACAAGGGCATCACGCTCAATGTCGGCCTCGTCTCCGGCGGCCAGTCCGTCAATACGACGGCGCCCTATGCCGAGGGCCAGATCGATCTGCGCTATGTCGATCCCGCAGACCGCGCCACGGTGATGGCCGCGATCGAGACAATCGTCGCGACCTCCTATGTGCCGGGCACGAGCGCAACGCTGACGATCAAGGGCGAGTTCGTGCCGGTGGTGCAGAGCGAGGCCTCGAAGACGCTGTTCGAGGGTTATCAAGCGGCGGCAAGGCAGGTCGGCCTCACCACGCTGCAGGGCGAGTTCTCCGGCGGCTGCGCCGATTCCGGTTTCACCGCCGCGGTCGGCACGCCGACCATCTGCGGCCTCGGCCCGGTCGGCGGGCTCGCGCACACGCCGGAGGAATATCTCGAGATCGACAGCATCGTGCCGCGCGCACAGGCGCTGGCGCTGGCGATTCTGAGAGGGTGAATTCGTAACTTCTGTAGGGCGGGCAAAGCGAAGCGTGCCCACCATTTCGTTCGCAGCGAAGATGGTGGGCACGGCGCAAGTGCGCCTTTGCCCACCCTACGAGATCTCGGGCGTCACGAATAACTCGGTGCGTCGGGCTTGCGGAAAATGTGGATGGGGTCGCCGGGAACGATCGGCTGGCCGCTGAACATGGCATAGGCGTAGAGCGCGAGATAAGCGATCGCCAGCGCGCCGATGGCGTAGAAGGCCCAGGTCGCGACGCGTTTCATCGTTCCGCTCCGTTGCCGTCCCGGACGGGAGGCTCAGGGCGCTTCTAGAGCGATGACAGGGAAAAGGCCAGCCTGCGTGCTGCCTCTTTGCGGCGATCAAACGCCGCGCCGGGTGCGCGCGGGAAGGCTGACCTCGGCGAGCCTTGCCGCGTCTTCATCCTGGTCGACCGCCACGTACTGGCCGTGCCAATAGGCAAGCGCCGCGGTCCGCGTCGAACTCCTGACGTCCCTGACACGGCCGATGACGATACCGTGCGAGTGCCGCTCGACGATCTCCTCGACCTCGCAATCGAAGGCCGACAATGCGCCGACCAGCAGCGGGACTCCCGAGACCGCCGTCACCCACCGGGCGCCGGCGAAGCGGTCTGCGCCCTTGAGCCCGCCCTTGCCGGCGAAGCGTTCGGCGACGTCGAGCTGGTCGGCGTTGAGGATGTTCACGCCAAAGGCGCCGTGACGCCGGATCAGCGGGAAGGACGAGGCATCGCGGTTGATGCTGACCAGCAGCGTCGGCGGCTCGACCGACAGCGAGGTGACCGAGGTCACCGTCATGCCGCTGATGTCCTTGCCCCGCCCTGCGGTGATGACGCTGACGCCGCCGGTGAGGTGGCGCATGGCGCCGCGGAAATCGGCGGGCGAGACGGGGATTTCAGTCATGAGATCGCGAGGCACTACATTCATGGCGTGGTCCCCGAAGCGGGGTTCCCTCTATTTAGGTACGATCGTCCGCCGACAAAAGGTGGCTCAGGATCGAGCCTTCGAGGCCCGCAAGCTCGGCCGAGCCGCGCTCCCGCGGCCGGGCTGCGTTAACCACGACGTCATGGGCGATCCGGCCCTCCTCGATCACCAGCACCCGGTCCGCCAGCGCGACCGCCTCGGACACGTCGTGGGTCACCAGGATCGCGGTAAAGCCCTGGTCGCGCCAGACCCGCTCCAGAAGCCGCTGCATCGAGATGCGGGTCAGCGCATCCAGCGCACCGAGCGGCTCGTCGAAGGCCAGCACGCGCGGGCGGGAGACCAGCGCGCGGCCGAGCGCGACGCGCTGCTTCTGGCCGCCCGACAGCACCGAGGGCCACTGGTCGCGCTTGTCGGCGAGGCCAACCTCGGTCAGCGCCTTCTCGGCGCGGGCATGCGCATCGGCGGATGAACGATCGCGGCCAAGACCGACCTCGACATTGGAGAGCACGCGGGCCCAGGGTAATAGCCGCGGCTCCTGGAACATCACGCGGATATCCTCGGGCTGGACGTCGCTGCCAAAGCTGATGCTGCCGGCATCGATCTTGTCCAGGCCGGCGATCAGGCGCAGCAGCGTGCTCTTGCCGCAGCCGCTCTTTCCGACGATGGCGACGAACTGGCCGGCCGGGATGTGCAGGTCGATGCCGCGCAGCACCTCGTTGTCGCCGAAGGACTTTCGCAGCCCCCGGATGCTGAGCGGCAGGCCGCTGGCCTGCACCACCCGCTCCTCGCGCACCACGCGGGCGTGAGGCGCGAAATTGGCGCGGCTGGCGAACTCGGTTTCGGGAAGGGAGGTCCGAAGGGCTGTCTGCATGTGATTCCCAGTATTTCTGCTCAACGTTTCTGGAAGGCGGGGTGCCAGGAGAGCGTCGCCCGCTCCAGCACGCGGGAGGCGCTGTCGGCGAGCTTGCCGAGCAGGGCGTAGATCAGGATCGAGAGAACGACGACGTCGATCAGCATGAACTCGCGCGCCTGCATCGCCATGTAGCCGAGGCCTGAGGACGCCGCGATGGTCTCGGCCACGATCAGGGTCAGCCACATGATGCCGAGCGCGAAGCGGATGCCGACGAAGATCGAGGGCAGCGCGCCCGGAAAGATCACGCGGCGGAACAATTCGCCATCGCTCATGCCGTAGATACGGCCCATCTCGATCAGTTGGGGATCGACGGTGCGGATGCCGTGCAGCGTGTTGAGGTAGATCGGAAAGAACACCCCGAGCGCCACCAGGAACAGCTTTGCGCTCTCGTCGATGCCGAACCACAGGATGACCAGCGGGATCAGCGCCAGGTGCGGCACGTTGCGGACCATCTGGAGCGTGGTGTCGGTGAGCTTTGCCGAGAGCTGCGACAGGCCGTTGGCAAGCCCGAAGGCAAAGCCGATGCTGCCGCCGATCAGGAAGCCGATCGAGGCGCGCCAGAACGAGACCCAGATGTTGCGCGCGAGCTCGCCGGAGAGCAGCAGCTTCCAGCCGGCGAGCGCGACGTCGCTCGGCGCCGGCAGCACGCGTGTCGGCACGAAGCCGGTGACGCAGGCAAGCTGCCAGATCGCGACGATGGCGAGCGGCACGATCCACTGCACCAGGCCGCCCGCACGCGGCAGGCGGACCCGGCGCGGAAGAGAAATACTGTCGATGAGGCTCATGATTGCGATGCCAGCTTGGAGGGACGGAAGTCGTTGCCGACGGTCTCGCCGAACGGACCGCTGTTGTGGTGCAGCCGCGTCACGTTGCTGCCGTGATCGAGCGAGAGCAGCGGGAACACCAGCTCGGCAAAGCGATAGGCTTCCTCCAGATGCGGATAGCCCGACATGATGAAGGTATCGATGCCGATATCCTGATACTCCTTGATGCGCGCCGCGACGGTCTGGGCGTCGCCGACCAGCGCCGTGCCGGCGCCGCCGCGCACCAGGCCGACGCCGGCCCACAGGTTCGGGCTAATCTCGAGCTTGTCGCGCTTGCCGCCATGGAGCTGCGCCATGCGCTGCTGGCCGACGGAGTCCATCCGGGCAAAGTTCTTCTGCGCCCGCGCGATGGTATCGTCGCTGACATGCTTGATCAGCTCGTTGGCCGCACTCCAGGCCTCTTCATTGGTCTCACGGACGATCACGTGCAGGCGAATGCCGAAGGACAGCTTTCGGCCCCGCGCGCTCGCGACCTCCCTCACCTTCGCGATCTTCTCGGCAACCTGGGCCGGCGGCTCACCCCAGGTGAGGTATTTGTCGACGGTATCGACCGCAACTTCGATACCGGCGTCCGACGAGCCGCCGAAATAGAGCGGCGGCCGCGGCGACTGCACCGGGGGAAACAGCAGCTTGCCATCCTCGATGCTGATGTGCTTGCCCTCGACATTGACTGCCTTGCCGCCCAGCAGGTCGCTATAGACGTTGAGGAACTCGCGCGTGACCTCGTAGCGCTCGTCATGGCCAAGGAAGATGCCGTCGCCCTTGTTCTCAACGGGATCGCCGCCGGTGACGACGTTGATCAGGAGCCTGCCGTTGGTGACGCGATCGAGCGTCGCGGTCATGCGCGCGGCCACGCTCGGCGATTGCAGGCCGGGCCGGACAGCCACGAGATAGCGCAGCCGCTCGGTGAACGGCGCGACCGAGGAGGCGACGATCCAGGAATCCTCGCAAGACCGCCCCGTCGGCAGCAGCACGCCGAAATAGCCGAGCTGGTCGGCCGCCTGCGCGATCTGGCGCAGATAGTTGAAGTTGACCTCGCGGCCGCCGGTCGCGGTGCCCAAATAGCGGCCGTCGCCGTGGGTCGGCAGGAACCAGAGGATGTTGCTTTTGGATTGGCTCATGGATGGGCTCCGATGACTAGCCGTAGGTCGTGCCGACGGCGGCCGCGACGATGCTGATCGACATGACGATGGCTGCGATCACGCGTTGAACGATGCGCCTCATGTCTAGACCTTTTGAAACGGGGAGATTGGTCGGCACGATCAGGCTGCCGGGTTGCGCCAGACGATGTCGCGGATCACGATCGGCTTGGGAATCAGGCCGAGCTTATGGAAGCGGTCGGCGACGCCCTGCTGGGTCGCGACGATGTCGTCGGTGACGGGACCGACCACGAAGGCCGAGCGGTTCGCCGCGATGGTCTGGATCTCCAGGGGAATGCCTGTCACCGCCGCCAGCGATTTGGCGACCTCGTCGCGGTGCTGCTCGGCCCATTTGGCCGTCGCGGTCGTCACGTCGACGATCTGTTGCAGGATGGCGCCGTGGTTCTTCGCGAAGTCGCGGTTGGCGATGTAGAAGGAATTGGTCTTGGTGACCTCGCGCGCGTTGATCAGGATGCGGCCGTTCTGCCTCGTCTCGCCGATCGCAAAGTACGGATCCCAGATCGCCCAGGCCTCGATGCTGCCGTTGGCGAAGGCGGGGCCGGCGTCAGGCGGCGTCAGATAGACCGGGGTGATGTCGGCATAGGTGAGGCCCGCCTTCTCCAGCGTCTGCACCACGATGTTGTGGGCGCTGGAGCCCTTGGTGAAACCGACGCGCTTGCCCTTCAGCTCGGCGATGGCGCGGATCGGCGAATCCTTCGGCACCAGAATGCCCTGGCCGTTGGTGATGGGCTGGCCGGCGGCATAGACGATCGCGGCGCCCGCGGCTTGGGCGAACACCGGCGGGGAATCGCCGACCGCGCCGTAATCGACGCTGCCGACATTCATGGCCTCCATCATCGGCGGGCCGGAGGAGAACTCAACCCATTTCACCTCGATGCCTAAGGCTGCGAAATGTTTTTCCAGGGCGGCCTGCTGGCGCGTGATGACCAGCACGCCGTTCTTCTGATAGCCGATACGAATTTCCTTCACCGCGCCTTGCGCGCGGACGCGCGAGGCGAACGCAGCCGCAGCTGCCGTTCCAACGGAGAATTTCAGGAAGTCCCGACGCTGCATTCCACACTCCCGGCCGCATGCGGCCGTCATTCATTCACGCCAGGGAATGATGGTGCGGCTTGCCGGAGGTGTCGAGACACGCGGAAAAATAGCGATGCGAGCACTGCGCGCGTGGCAGGGCGCATGATTAATCTTTCAAGCGGCCGCGATGATGCAGGGAGAATTTTTCCGCACGCGAATGTGAGAGCCGCGGGGATTTGGTGCGACGATGCAGGGCCGGAACATAAAACGTTGAAAACAACCCCATGCACAGTAGCCGACCATAGTCGGATCAATAGCTTACGCGGCAGGCCGAGTCGTTTGACCCGTCGGGCAAGACAGGAGCATGATGGCATGATCGGCGAATGGGAGCTGTTGTGGCGCGAAGCTCCCTTCCAGCCGGCCTAGTGTAGCCATCTCGCCGGCAAATTTTGCAAGCCGCGGAACGCCCAGCCGCCGATCCGTACCGGCTCGTCATCGGCAATCTCGATCCGGCCGGCACGCGCGAACAATGTCGGCAGCGCGACGTCGGCGATCATGGCGCGCGAGGCCCAGGCACCGGCGCAGAAATGCGGGCCGGCGCCGAACGCCACGCTCTTGCTGGTGTCGCGCCGCACGTCGAACTGGTCGGCGCGCTCGAAATGCTTCTCGTCGCGGTTGGCGGAACCGAACATCAGGAACACGCGCTCATCGAGCTCGAACGCGACGTCGCGGATCGTCCACGGCTTTGCGATGCGCCGCGGCGACATGCCGATCGGCGAGATCCAGCGGGCATATTCCTCGAAGGCCTGGAGCCAGGTGACTTCACCACGCCGGACGAGGTCGAGCTGCTCGGGATGGGTCAGCAGCGCCCACACCGTGCCGGCGATCGCCTTGCGCGGCTCGTTCTGGCCGCCCGATATCGCGAGCTTTACATTTGCGCGCACGCTTTCCATCGGCATCCCCGACGCGAGGAGCACACCGAGGATGCTTTGATCGGGATTTTTGCGCATGACCGGCAGCATGTCGTCGATCGCCGCATCGATGCCCGACGTCGCGGCATGGCAGCGCGCCTCGACGACGGGATCGCCGACATAGTTGGCGATGCCCTCGATCATGCCTTGCGACCAGGCGTCCATCTCGGCAAAGCCGATATTGGTGAGGCCGGTGATCGACTTCAGGCATTCGCCGGAGAACGGCAGCGCGAAGTCGCGCATGAAGTCGATCCGCCCCGGCTCGATCGCATCGATGATGCGGTCGGCATGGGCCTGGAACAGCGCGGTCCAGTAGCCTTTCACCGTCTTCGGCGACACCGTCGGAAACATCGCCCGGCGTTCGACCTGGTGCTCCTCGCCGTCCTTGCGCATCATGTTGTGGCCCATCAGCCGGTTCATCAGGCCGGCGGGCTGGTGCGAGGAGAACACGTCGATCTGCTTCTCGGAGATCGAGATGTCGTCGCGGCTCGTCAGCAGCGTCGAGCCGAGCTGCGGCACGAAGGCGATCGGCGCCCCCTTGCGCATGTTCGCGAGCATCGGATAGGGGTCGGCCCAGAACGCGGCCGGGTCGATGTCGATGCGCGGCGCGGTGCTCAAGGCGGTCTCCCTGCTGTGTCCCGCCAGACTAGCGCGTTCAGGAGCTGCCGTCTGTCCCCAGCGATTGGGACAACGTTCGTTAAGGCCATGAAGCGACAGAGGCGACATTCCAATCGAGCGCCAGACAGCGTGCCTGCTCGCGGCGCCGGTGAAGCGTCCGAGACCGGTCGCGAGCAGCGGCTCGCACAGCCGCGGGCCACCGATCATTTCAACCGCCATGGGGTCATCCGCGGTATCCAGCGCGGGACGGCGGCGCGGAACGCCTCGTACTCACTCCCAAACGTCCGCTCGAGCGTGGGTTCTTCGTACGCCACGACGAAGACGTGGAAGAAGAGCCAGAGCAGCGCACCGTAGACGATGAGGCGCCAATCGCCCATCAGCACCGCTTGACCCAGGATGATGGCAACGACCGCGACGTATATTGGATTACGCACATAGCGGTAGAGACCGGTCACCACGAGATTCCGGGTCGGCGCGATGGGCGCGGGGGTGCCGAGCCCTTGCAGCGCGAAACGCGCAAATGCGTCAACGAGCCCAGGTACGCCTGCGAGAATCATTATCGCGCCGATGCCGCGCGTCAGCTCCAGACCAAGGAACGGCGGCCGGAATTGCCAACCCGTGATCGACCATGGAACGAGCCCCGCCAGCGTACATGGGGCGACCACGAAGAAAACCGCCGAGCCCAGGACGGCAATGGTTCGTTGCACGGCGGTTCCCGACACTCGCTGCGAGCTCATTCCAAGCTCCCCGTCATGGTTTCCCATCGTCATCCGGGTGCCGACACGCTCGCCACGTTATCCCAAAAGCGGAAACCGCGCACGACTAAAGCCAGAATGCCACGGCGGCAACGAGGCACAGGGCTGAGAAGTAGTTCCGAGCGAGTTTGTCGTAGCGCGTTGCGATGCGCCTGAAGTCCTTGAGCCTGCAGTAGCAGCGCTCGATGACGTTGCGATCCTTATAGGCTTGCTTGTCGTGACGTATGCGTTTCTTCCGATTTGACCGGCCTGGGATCACCGGTTTGATGTCGTCCTTGCGCGGAGACTTGCGGAACGAGTTGCTGTCATAAGCCTTGTCACCGAGCAACTCGGCGATGCCGTCGAGCAGACTGACACATGCCGGCCCGACTGTGCAGTCGGCGGTATTGCCAGGCGTGAGGATCAAGACCCACGGGCGGCACAGCTTATCGACAAGGCCGTGAATCTTGCTGTTGCGCCCGCCCCTGGTGATGCCAATCGCCTGTTCCGACGCCCCCCTTTTCCGCCGCCAGCGCAGCGATGCGCTTTGACATGCGTGCCGTCGAGAGCCATTCGTTCCGGCGGTTCAGCAGGTTCGGCCCGCCGCCTCGAAGATACTCTGCCAAATTCCCCGCGTACTGCCCGTCGCTAAACCAAAACAAGTTCGCCCGCATCTGTTGGCCCCCGATTCGGTTGACCAACCCGTTGAATCTCAACATGGATAATTGGGTCTTAACCCTAGGTCAGCCTGCGCATGCCAGTGGAAAGGGTCTCGTGTGAACCCACCGGGGTGCAGGTCGTAAATACGAGGGCAAACCGGCTGCACTGCCAGTCCGCGCCGAGCGCGGCGCTGGTGGGTGATGTCAGGTTGACCGACAGAAATGCCGCTACGCAGGCCAACGTCACGTACGCCGCGATCAACATCGCTCTCTTGTGGGTCCTTGGTTGAGAAATCATGGCCTTGGCTCCTGTACGATGGCCGGACGATCAAGGGGCAGGCTCCACAGTCCCTTGTCGGTCCTTGTGATCTAATCCACATCCTGACCCGCACTTTTCGCTGGTGGCCCGAAGGCGTGCGCGATTGCTGGCACTGGATCCGCGCGGCAGCCGGACTCGCGCACCGGAGCAAACAGCATCTTTAGTCGATCAACCTTGTCGGCACAGGCGAGTACCGCGGGCGGAATGTCAACGCCGAGTGCCCTGGCTGTCATGGGATTGATGACCAGCTCAGACCTGGTTGGCTGCTCGACGGCCTTCGCATGCAGCTGCTGCCTGGGTTTGATCATGACCAAATGCAGCAGCGCCGCCACCACGATCATCACCAGGACGCCGCCAACACTGAGCGCGATCTGCATCGTCAGCCCCTCCGAGATGTCGAGCAGCGCCAGGTGGCTGGCCAGCGTCAGCAGAACGCCAAGGCAGTAGATTGGCAGCGAATTCCGGCCACAGAGAATGGCGCCACGCATCACCGGCGTCGTCAGCCCTCGCCAATCGCGAGGCATGAGCCATACGGCCAAAACTGCAAGGGCCAGAAAATGCAGCAGTCGCAATGGAGCGAGATTCGATTTGTCCATCGGGTAAAACAGCGTCAGGAGTGCCCGAGGGACCAACGCTTCCAGCGGTTTGACGCTCCAGCTCAATGCGATGATGAGGCTGATCAGCAGATAAAGAACCGCAGGAACAAGCACGGTGCGTGAGGTCACCCACGGTCGAACTCTCTTGCCCTCGATGATCCACCACGCGCCAAGCACAAGCGGCAGCTGCCAGGCCAGCGGATTGAAGAACCAGTGGCCGTTCGGCCATGCCGGGATGGTCCAGCCGAAGACGTGCACCAGTGCGTAAAGCAGCAGCGACGCGCCCAGCGTTGCGTTCGGCGCTCGCAGCAGCAGCCACAGCAGCGGCGCAAACAAAAGGTGATAAAGCACGAAGAGCGGCAAGATGTCGGTATTCACCGGGCGGTATTGCAGGATCGCCGCGTGCGCGAGCGTCACGCCCGGCTGATCCAACAGAATGCGCGTATTGCTCTTGTCGGCAAGAGGGCCGCCGCCTGCGAGGTGAACCACGATGGCGCAGGCGAGGGTAAGCAGTAGAAATGCGACATAAATATCCCAGCTTCGCCACAGCGTCCGGCCGATCACGCCGGTCCAGCCCCCGCTCTGCCGTGCCTTGCCGTAGGACAGCGCGCAGGTCAAACCCGAAAGAAACATGAATACTTCCGCCGCATCGCTGAAGCCGTAGTTGCGCAGCGTCAGCCAACTCCCGATGTTGTTGGGGACATGGTCAAGAAAGATCCACCAGAGCGCGATGCCGCGGCAGGCATCAATGCGCAGATCGCGGCCGCAGCCGTTCAGCTCCGGCACCGCGCCTGCGAATGGCTTCAGGGTGGCAGTTCGATCAAGCATCTGGTTCCCCGTCCGGCGTCCGAACACGTTTCAAGAGGGACCGAAACTGACGAAAAGCATCAGCCGCGCCGAACCCGGCCGCGAATTACGGCGACGCCTGGTAGAACCTCCTGGCGCGGGAGCTGTCGGGTGACGATTATCGTTCAACGGCACCGCGCGTAAATCAGCCGGAGGTCCTCACGGAGGGGTTCCTAGGTCCTATGATCAAGGTACTTACGGATATCCGCAGTCTGAATCCGCGACTCTGGTGATCCGCACTCGCTTTTTTGGGCGTCCCGTGAGCTGATTACAATTACAGCATACAACGGCATTCAACTTCTATCTTGAGTGCCTAACCGTGACCCGCTGGCTGGACCAGCGATGAAGAGTGGACGGTCTCGAGGCCGGTCTTCCCGCCAGCCTCTTCCTCGCCAAAGACCCAAGGGCGGGTGTATGATTTCTCAAATTGGATCTCCGTGCCATGGGATGACGGAGAGCTTTTCATGAAAGTCCTTATTGTTGACGATCATGCATTGATACGCGAGGCGTTGTGCGCGGTCCTGAGACAGCTGAAGCGAGAGGCCGTCATATTTGAAGCTTCGAGCAGCCGTCAGGCAATGGACATAGTCGAGGAACATCCCGACATCAGCCTCATCCTGCTTGATATCAATTTGCCTGACAGAGATGGCTTCTCTGTCCTCCGCGAACTGCGAGACAGCTATCCGACCATTGCTATCATCATTCTTTCGTCCTCGAATGATCAAGACACAGTCAAGCGCGCTTTCAAACTTGGCGCGCTGGGTTTCATCCCTAAGACGACCGAACGAGAGGTCATGCTCAACGCAATTGAGTTGGTGTTCTCTGGCGGTATTTACATTCCCTCTGAAATTCTGGAGGAAGCACCGTCTCGGCGGCTTGCAAATAAACCGACGACGCCCGACTTTCTCAGGGGCCTCGGATTGACCGATCGGCAGATCGAAGTGCTTGCGCTTCTGATGAAGGGAAAAAGCAACAAGATCATTGCCAAGACGCTCAACATGGCAGTGCCGACAGTGAAAAATCACATCACGGTCGTTCTCAAGGCGCTCAGCGTAACGAGCCGCACCGAGGCAGTCATCAAAGTGGGAAAAATGGGCTGGGAATCGTCGCCGAAATCCGAGTCATGAAGCCGCCCGGGTATCCCTCCCATCGCCGTGATCCATCAAGAGCTCGTGCATGACAGCGCGGAGCCGCATCGGGTCGACAGGCTTGTGCAGCAAAATGTATCCTCTATCCTTGACCTCACGTGCCGGTTCGGGTGCCGTATCGCCGCTGATGAGAATAGCTGGAATGGATGAACCGAACGCCGCATTGATTTTTTCAATGGCTCGGATCCCGGTCTTTCCATTCGCAAGATGATAATCCGAGATGATGAGATCGGGGCGTTGTTGGCGCTCCGCAAGTCGGATAAGTGCCGCTTCGTCGGATCCGGTGGTAAGGACGGTGTATCCCCATCTGCCAAGCAATCCGCCCGTTCCCTGCTGGACAATCGGAGCATCGGCAATAACAAGAACGAGCTTGCCTTCGACTGCAAAGGCCGCGGGGTGGGGAGAGTCGACGGGCTCGGCGGATGTATCGCATTCATCGGCCATCGGAACCAGGATCGCGAATCGCGAACCTCGGCCCACGGTCGAAGCTAAGTCGATTGGATGGTTGAGAAGCAGGCGAAGCCTGTCGACAATAGCCAAGCCAAGCCCCATGCTGCCGTACCGGTTCCGGTCTCGGGCGGCCAGTTGAAAGAACTCGCCAAAGATATTCTGCTTCTGATCCTCGGGAATGCCGGGACCACTATCCCATACTTCGATGCGCAACATTTGACCGCGCCGGCGACAGCCGACAATGATCCCACCCCGCAACGTATAGCGCACAGCGTTGGATACCAAATTGAGCAGTATGCGTTCGAGGAGCATGGCATCGCTCCGCACCCAGGCGTCACTTCGCCTGACGCGTAGACGCAAGCCTGTTTCTCGCGTTGCCTGATCAAACGTCGTCTCAATTTTTTGCAACAGGCGCGCGATCGGGAATTCAGTAATTGTGGGTATAAGGATTCCGGCATCCAGCTTGGACATATCCAGCAGCGAATTGAGCATTTCATCCATTTCCTTGCGCGTTGCATCGATCAGCTCGATCGTCCTTGTCCGTTCCCCCGATCTGAGCGGCATGCGCAGCTGGGCAATGAACAAGCTCAGTGCATGCAATGGCTGCCGCAAATCGTGGCTTGCCATGGCCAGGAAGCGCGATTTTGCTGCATTGGCGAGCTCAAGCTCCTGCGTACGCTCTGCGACCTTCCGTTCGAGTTCGACCTGCGCACGGCGCAGACGTTTCTCCCCCCTCTTGCGGACCTCGACGTCGGCGCTCAGTAACAAGCTCGGAACCGTAATGCTGATCAGGAACATCAACACCAGCAGGAATGAAACGTTGAGGTCCGTGGTCGTGAAGGGGCCGCCGCCCGTGAGCGTCCCCCAAACCGTGATGCCGGCAAGCACCAGCGCAACCGTTGCGGTGTCACGTGGACCGCGGCGCAGTGCTGCCCACAACATTGGCAGAATCGCGAGAAAACCCAGTGGATCTCTGCTCGGCGTTTGCTCGATCAGGGGACTGAAAGCAATGAGTCCAACAGCCGCCGCTGTTGCGAGGACGCCGACCGTCTCCAAACAATCATTGCGGTTGAAAGCATGGTCGTAGCTTGATGCCCAAAGCACGACAACGGGGGCAATGACCAGCGCGCCGGTCACATCTCCCAGCCACCATGTGACCCAGGCGTTCGCGAAATTGGTCCGATCGATGTACCCGGCGGTCGCCAGGCTGGTCAGTCCAATGCTGGCGCTGATCGGCGTCGCGATCACGATGCAGATCAGAGCAAACTTCGCGACGGAATTTGGTCTCGAGAACGTATGACGTCCGCGCGACCATCGATTGACCAGATAAGCGCCAACGACGGCCTCAAGAGTGTTGCCGGAAGCAATCGCAATTGCGGTGGTAACAGAGCCGGCGGTGGTCGCATTGGCGATCACCGCTGCAATGAAAATTGCGGGCCAGGTCCGATATCCCCACAACAGCACCGCCGCCAGCGCGAGACCCGTCGGTGGCCAAATTGGCGTTGCACTGGGATGAACAGAGGCGAGAGCGAGGCCGCCTTTTGCCAGGACGAAATAGATCACTCCAATCGCGACCAGGACGCCGGCATATCTGGTGCCTTGGCGGAAATTCATCTCCGGCGTTAGCGATCGTGGATCGGACATCGTCGACGCCTGGACCAGGCAGTTGGATTGTCCATCATGGCTGACCTTTTGATCTCCCTGATAAAGATCGAAGATCGCTACTTTCCCGTTCACCAAGCGGTTGATCGACACCCCTACGTCCGATCGGTGCGACAATGCAGATGCGCTCAGACCGGATTGATCACTGCAGTGCCGACGGACGAAGAGATGGCGCGCGTTTGGTTCACGAGGGCAAACTCTCTGCCGATGCCGATCGGCATCGGCCTGGGGGCTGGAATGGGCGTGGCGGTGAATATAACGAAGACGGAGCCTTCCGGAAGAATGCTTTGGGCCTGGACATTGCCAGCCATGAGAACGGTAGCAACTAAGGACATTGACAGAACTGAATAGACATTTGCCATTGCGGCCTCCTAGAACTGCGAATTGGAGCTACAGCTCGAGGATCTAAAGTCGCACAAACCTATCGGAGCTAAGCGGCCCGTCGCTGACCCTGATAGAAACCAAGGCCGCCCCCCTACAACCGCGGCGGCCACCGCAATTGCCCTGCATCATCGCAAATCGGGTTCATTGAGGAAACTACCCATTTCGAGTTAGCGGACCTGAGAGTACCCCTTAGTTCAGGCCGCTCGGCCCCGCGAGCAGGCGCAGCACGATCGAAAACAATTCATTCTGCGAGGAGATACCCAGCCGCTCATAGGCGCGCTTGCGGTAGGTCAGCGTCGAATGCAGGCTGATGCCGAGCGCCTGCGAGATCGCCTCGGAGCTGAAGCCTTCGAGGATGCGCCGGCAAACCTCCCGCTCGCGCGGCGTGAGATCGGCGAGCGGCGCGTGCGTGGCGAACAGCGCGGCGAGAGACTGATCGGGCGTTGCGCTCCGCTGAAAATGGCGCGCGACGCTCGCCCCGATCGCAGGTGCGATCGCCTGGAGGCGTTCGCGCTGGGCGTCGCTGAAGCGGCCCTGCGTGGCGATGCGATAGAAATTGACGTAGAAGCAGGTGTCCTCGACCCAGATCGCGGTCGCGCATTTGTCGACGATGCCGGAATCGTTGAAGAAGATTTTCCGGTAGCGCGCGCCGTACATGCGCGGGGCGAAAGTCGGAAGCACGATCGACGCGCCGCCCTCGCCTTCGAACAGCGCATCGCGATTGGGATCGGACTCGTGGAACTGCCCGGCATAGGCCGCGCCGAGATCGCCGCCGATCGGGATGTTGCCGGCATCGAGCAGGCAGCGGGCAGCGCCGGCCCGGCTCAGCGCAAACACCATGCAATGGCCGACATCGGCCTGCCGGCGCAGCGTATCGATCAGCACGATCGGAAAATCCGGCCGTCCGATGGCGAGCACCGCGGGCGTGACATCGCCAGCCGCTATATTCGAGGCCATCCCGTGGGGCCGCATCGTTATCCTCCGCCAAACGTCTTCTGGCGGAGAATATCAGCAAGGGCGGCGTGCCGGAAGCTGGCCGTTACCATGCCGCCTCCGGGTCCCGGCCCGGCGCCGTAGCGCTACGCCCCGTCGGCGACGCGCTGCTGCGTCACTCTTCGGGAAGTCCCGACGCACATCCCGATCCAGCTGCTTGTACGTGACCGCACCGCTCGACCAGGTCCATCAGCGAAAGGGATCTTGAAGCCTGATCACCGATCATTGTTGGGGACCCATTCCTCCGCGGCTGTGTCCCAATGATGGGTATCGTCGAAGTATTTCCAGGGCGGCCGCCTCGGCTTGCTTTCGCCCTTCCGTCGATTTGCATTCAGTGCATGGAGTTGGACGGCGAGCGCCCCAACCATCATCCCCCATTCGCGCGCGTTGTATCGGGAGTTCCATTTGATTGCTGCGAGCATTGGATGCCTCCTTCAAAGCAAGAAGCTTCCGCCACGTTAGCCCGGGCCAAGAACACGGTATGTAAGCTACTTCACAGTCGGCCAACATCTTCGACATAGCCGCGGGCGATCTCTGTGTACGGCGACCGGAACCTACGTTCGCTCGATATTCGGGCGCCGGGCATAGGTCATGTTGCCGCGCGATCAAAGCGCGCGCGGCGAAACGTAGCATTGTCCCTGTGCGCGAAGGCACGTCCTTTCGACAGAGCGCATTTTATCGCTGGTGGACGCCCGCTCAGATAGAGGCCAGCTCATGCTTGAGCTTTGGAACAGCTGGTACGACACCCTAGCCTCGGTGGAGGCGCTTGCCACGGTCATCGTCATTGTCCTGGTGGCTAGCGGCGCCATTACGCTGGCGGAAACTCGGCGGCAAAAAACGCGTGCAACAAGGGATTGATCTAGGGGAGTACACGCCCTACCCCGCCGCCGCCTTCGCCGGGGCGGCGTTGATGGCGAGCTCGCCGTAGCGGTCGGTGTGCGGTCTATTCGCACACCATCACGCGCCGGTAACGTCTGTAAACGTAGTAGCAGTCACTGTCAGAGGAATAGCGCGAGCCGCCATAGGCGTAGCCGGCAGCGGCTCCGGCGTAAGCGCTGGCCGCATACGCGGCGCGATAGCCGTACCGGGCTCCACCGTAGCGGCCGTAGCCTCCGAAGCGGTTGTAGGTGACGGATGTGGCGCGAGCGGCGTTCGCCACCGCCGGGCTGCCGCGCCCGCTTCCAGCGAGAGCCCCGCGCGGTGCAGCTCCAGCACCGAGGCGGGGCGCCGGGCCGCCGAGGCCGGCATGCGGCACACCGCCAGGTCCGATCGGCGGACGAGCCGCGAAGGCCGGAGGACCTCCGGCTGCTATCGGCGGAGGCCCCGCCATGGGCGGCGGCGGCGGGAATTGCGCGGACGCCGGATTTGACGTCAACGTCACCGTTACAAGTGCCGCACCGATGGACAGCATCAGACCTGTGTTGCGAAGCATTGTACTTTCCCTTGTTAAATCTGTGGTTCGAGAACCGGCACCGGCGTGGCCGCGGGGACCGGCTCCGGCGAAATGTCGTGCGCAGGCGCTGCGGGCTCGTGCATGGATGAGTTATCGTTGTGATCGGGGTGAATGCGGAACCAGGCCACATACAGCGCCGGCAGGAACAGCAGCGTCAGCAGCGTGCCGACGATGATGCCGCCCATCATCGCGTAGGCCATCGGCCCCCAGAAAATCTCGCGCGCGATCGGAATCAGCGCGAGGCTTGCCGCGGCCGCCGTCAGCAGAATTGGCCGCATACGATGCTCGGTCGCTTCCACCACCGCGTCCCAGGCCGGCCGCCCCTCCTTCCTGAGATCCTCGATCTGCACGATCAGGATCACCGAATTTCGGACGAGGATGCCGATCAGGGCGAGCACGCCGAGGATGGCGACGAAGCCGAGCGGAGCACCGCTCGGCAGCAGCGCCATGACGACACCGATGACGGCCAGCGGCGCGACCGCGAACACCAGAAACAGGCGATGGAAGCTCTGCAGCTGGATCATCAGCACCGTGGCCATGACGAACAGCATGAGCGGAACGACGGCAACGATCGGCGCCTGGCTCTTGGCGCTCTCCTCGACGGACCCGCCGATGTGCACCGAATAGCCGGCCGGCAGCGTCTTGGTGAACTCCGCGACTTTCGGCGCGAGCTGATCCACGACGGTCTTTGGCTGCGCGTTGCCCACGATGCCGGCCTTCAACGTGATGGTCGGGATCCGCGCGCGCCGCCAGATCGTCGGCTGCTCGAGCTCGTAACGCAAATTGGCCACCGCACCGAGCGGCACGGCCTGGCCGCCGAGCGCGGTCAATTGCAGGTCGCGCAGGGTGTCGATGGAGGCACGTTCAGCCGCCGTCGCACGTCCCGTGACACTGACGAGATAGATGCTGTCGCGCACCTGGGTAATCGGCGTGCCCTCGAGCACGGAGTTCAAGGTGGAGGCAATGTCCTCCGAGGTGACGCCGAGCTGCCGCGCCTTGTCCTGGAGAACGTCCACCTTGACGACGCGGGCCGGCTCCATCCAGTCGAACACGACATTGCCGAGATCGGGGCTGCTCCGCACGATGCCGGCGAGCTTCTGCGCGAGGTCTCGCACCTTCGCGATGTCGGGCCCGCTCAAGCGAAACTGCACGGGACGCCCCACCGGGGGGCCGACCTCGAGCAGCTTGACGTAGGTATCGGTGCCGGGGAACGTCTTCTTCAGGTAATCCTCGAACTGCGCCTTGACTTGGTCGCGCGCCTTGATGCCGCCCCTGGTCACGACCACCATCTGGCCGAACCAGGTGTTGGCGGTCTGCACGTCGAAGGACAGGACGAAGCGCGGCGAGCCGGTGCCGACATAGGACGACCAGTGGTCGACCGAATTGCTGCCCTGGAGCTGTTCGCGCTCGAAGCGGGCCATCTGCGAGTTGGTATCGGCAATGGACGCGTTCTGCGGCAGATTCCAGTCGATCACGAGCTCGGCGCGATCCGACGACGGGAAGAACTGCTGCTGCACGAAATTCATGCCGAACAGCGCCAGCAGAAAGGCCGCAACCGTAACACCGATCGTCGTCCAGCGGCGATGCATGCAGACGAGCAGGAGACGCGTGAACAACTGCGCTACGCGCCCCTTCTGCTCGTGATGGCCCTTCATCCTGGCGGGCAGGATGGTGACGCCGAGCAACGGCGTGAACAGCACCGCCACGATCCACGAGACGATCAGGGAGACGGCGATGACCACGAACAGCGTGAAGGTGAACTCGCCCGCATTGCTGCTATTGAGCCCGATCGGAATGAAGCCGGCCACGGTCACCAGCGTTCCGGTCAGCATGGGAAAGGCGGTCGAGGTGTAGACGTGCGTCGCCGCCTTTTCCAGGGGATCGCCGACCTCGAGCCGCGCGACCATCATCTCGACGGCAATCATGGCGTCATCGACCAGCAGGCCGAGCGCGATGATCAGGGCGCCAAGCGAAATTCGCTGCAACGAAATGCCGGCATAGGCCATCACGACGAAGGTGATGGCGAGAACCAGCGGAATCGCGATCGCGACGACAAGGCCGGCGCGCATGCCCAGGCTGAGAAAGCTGATGCCGAGAACGATGATCACGGCCTCGAACAGCGCCTCGGTGAAGCCAGACACGGCATGCTCGACAACGACGGGCTGATCGGCGACGAGGTGAACGCCGACGCCGACCGGCAAGTCGGCGGTAATTCTCGACATCTCCTCCTGCAGCGCCTCGCCGAAGTGCAGCAGATTCGCACCGGATTTCATGCCGATGGCAAGCGCGATCGCCGGCTCGCCGTTGTACCTGAACAGGGTCCTGGCCGGATCGGCATAACCGCGCGTGATGGTTGCAACGTCGGTCAGGGGAAAGAAGCGATCGTTGATGCGCAGATTGACTGCCTTCAGACTTGCCTCCGACGTGAACTGGCCGTTCACGCGTACGCTGATCCGCTCGGGCCCCTCCTGGAATACGCCGGATGGGGCAACCGCATTCTGGCCCTGCAAGGAGCTCATGATCGCGTGAACGTCGAGGCCAAGGGCCGCGATCTTGCGGGTGGAGAATTCGAGATAGATCACCTCGTCCTGTGCGCCCAGGATGTCCACCTTGCCGACGTCGGGCACGGTCAGGACCTTGGCACGGATGTCCTCCACATGATCGCGCAGCTGACGTTGGCTCAGGCCGTCGCTGGTGAAGGCATAGATGTTGCCGAACACGTCGCCGAAGCGATCGTTGAAGCCGGGCCCGATCACCCCTTGCGGGAAGTCGCCCTTGATATCCGCGATCATGTTGCGAACACGAATCCAGGTCGGCTTCACGTCGGCAGCCTTGGTGCTGTCGCGCAGATAGACGAAGACGGTGGTCTGACCCGCAACCGTCACACTCTTGGTGTAATCGAGCGATTCCAGCTCCTCGAGCTTCTTCTCGATCCGGTCGGTGATCTGGCGCGTCATCTCCTCAGGTGACGCACCCGGCCACTGCGCCTGGACGACCATGGTCTTGATGGTGAAGTCGGGGTCTTCCTGCCGTCCCAGCTGGAGATAGGCAAAAAGTCCCGCCGCCATGAAGGCGATCATGAAATACCAGACGAGCGAGCGATGACCGAGCGCCCAGTCGGAGAGGTTGAACGACTTCATGGCTGCTGATCCTGTTCGATACGGACGTGCTGTCCTTGCTTGAGACTGTGGACCCCGGCGGTGACGACGCGTGCGCCAGCAGCAAGTCCACCGGTGACGCGCGCCCCGGTTTGGCCAGCCGCCACATCGATCTTTTGCAGCGACACCGTGCTGGCGGGCTGATTGACGATCCAGACGAAATTGGCGCCATCCTTGGCGAGCAGCGCCGACGCAGGCAGCCGGAGAACCGGGCCTTGCTGCCTGCCGAGCTTTGCCGTGACAGTCGCGCCGAGCCGGAAGCTGTCAGGCGGATTGCCGAGCGCAATGCGGACCCGCCGCAGGCGCGTTGCCGGATCGGCCTGCGGCGCAATCTCGCGAACCGTGCCTTCCACTTGAACCGCCGGCAGGAGCTGCAGGCTGACCGTGAACGGCAGACCGACCTCCAGCGGCAGCGGATAGTCCGGTCCGATATCGACGACCGCTTCGCGGATATCGGGCCTTGCGATCGTCACCACGCTTTGGCCGGGGGACACCACCTGGCCGACGTCCGCACCGACTGCGGTGACCACACCGGCGAAGTCGGCCTTGATCTGCGAATAGCCGAGCTGCTCGACCGCCTTGGTCAGATTGGCCTGTTCGCGCGCAACCGTCGCTTCGGCGCCGGCACGCGCCTGCTCGGCGTTATCGAGCATCTGCTTCGTGGTTGCATCGGTGGTGATGAGCGTTCGCTGCCGTTCCTCCGTCGCGCGAGCGGTCGCGAACTGCGCCTCGGCCTTGGCAAGCTGGCCTTTGGCCGCGCGAACGGCGAGCTCAAGGGCGGTCGAGTCAATCGTGCCCACCGCCTGTCCTTCAGTCACGAGGTCACCGACGTAGACGGGACGCGTGATCAGACGTCCCAGCACACGGAAGCCGAGATTGGTCTTGTAGCGCGGCTCGATAACGCCCACCGCAACGGCATCGTCCGCGTGGTCCGCTGCGAGAAGCAGCGACTGGACGGGCCGCACGGCCTCGGGTGCCTTCGTCTCCTGCTGGCATCCGGCAAGCGCGAGCGCGCATGCAAGCGTGCCCGCCACGATCGTTGCGCGGCCCGTCATGAGGGGTCTCCTTCATAGGTCACGGGCTGGCCCACGCTCAAAAGCTTGCCGCCGTCGACGACGACGCGCTCGCCCGGATCCAGACCTGCCTTGATCAATACTTCTCCGGCCTCGTAGCCACCGACCGTCACCGGCTTCAGCGAGGCGGTCCGTGTTGCCGGATCGACGGTCCAGACCGCAGGGCTGGTGCCCGCCGCCATCAATGCGCGCCAGGGCAATGCGATCTGCGGCTCGGTCTTCACTCTCACAGTTCCCGCGACGGCACTTCCAAGCGTCATTGCGGCAGGCGGGTCCTTGATCGCCACCTTGACCCGAATGGTCGCGCTCCTCGCGTCGACCGCCGGCGAGACCTCCCGGACCTGACCGCCTGCCGTCACGGTCGCATCCGAGATCAACGCCAACGAAACGCTGCTTCGGTCGGCAGCACCGAGGAAAATGGACTCATAGACGTCAAAGACGACGTCCCGGTCCCCGTCCTGCGCCAGTGAAAATACCGGTTGGGCAGCCTGTACGACCTGACCGGTTTCCACACTGCGTGCGGTGACGACGCCGTCGGCTTCGGCTCGCAGCGCGGTATAGCCGAGCACGTCCTTCGCGGTTCCGAGCTGCGCTCTTGCCGCTTCAAGCGCACCTTCCGTGGTTCGCAACCCTTCCTGCGCCTGGTCGTAGGCCGTGCGCGTGGTGAAGCCGCTTGCGATCAGCGCCTTCTGCCGATCGAAAGTCGCCTTTGCCACACGCAGCTGGGATTCTGCGGCGAGAACGGCGGCGGTGGCGGCATCGACATCGGCCTCCTGCTCGGCCGGGTCGAGAATGGCCAGCACTTCGCCGGCCTTCACGTGGGTCCCGACATCGACATAGCGCGCGAGGACGCGCCCGCTGACGCGGAACGACAGATCCGCCCGAAAGCGGGCCTGCACCTCACCGGTCAGGGTAAGCGAGGATTGCCGATCTCTCGGCTGCACGATTTCCGTGCGCACGACAGCGGCGCGCGCGGAAGGACTGGCAGCGTGATCGTCGCAGCCGCCAAGCGCGGCAGCAACAAGTGCGAGGGCCAGGCCACCGAGAGGCCTCAGCAAGCGCTCGGTTCGACCGATTTTGGAGAGGTTCGAATAACGCGGGTTCATAGCGCGTCCGTACGGTGAGAGGGTGACAGTAGATTGCCCAGGACGTCCGGGCCCGTGGTCAGCGTGGCCCGTTCGTTCGGGCGCGCTCGCAGTGAATCTGGATCCGCGCGCATCGCGGCCGGACGCTCGATCTGATCCGGGAGGCCGGCGCCCGAGCCGGGCGTCACGGACGCGTTGGTCTTCAGCCGGCGCGGCCGCCTCATGCGGCGCGCCGCCATCGACCAGCTTGCCTGCCGCTCCCGCTCGCTCAGGTGAAACGCGACCACGACGGATGTGAACTCGGCAGCGAAGCCGTGCTCGATCCGTCCGCCGAGCCCTTTCGCAAGGTCATTGCTGATCTCGAACTCCCGGCCCAAGGCCCGCGCCGGCCGCGAGCCGTTGTCCAGCACCACGCAGTTCGCGACCGAGCCGATGCGCGACAGCTTGACCTTGATCTCGCCGGAGCGCGCGTCGAAATACGCATGCTTCGCTGCGTTGACGATGAGGTCGTGGACGATCAGGCCAAGCCGTCCGCACCGCTCGGGCTGAAGCGGGAGAGACTCGGTGGTGAGCGTCAGCCGGATCCCCATTCGATCCAGAAAGGATTGGCGCATGGCGTAGCCCAGTCGGCGAATGTAAGTCGCGGCATCGTTGAGGACATCGCCCTCCGGCATGGCCAGCGCCCGATGCAGCTCGGCATGTCCGTGCAGCAGCTCCACGACGTCACTCAGGGCGGCCTTTGCTTCCGCTCCGTCGGCGCGGATGACCGCCGCCGAGACCAGATCGATCGCCGAGGCGATCCCCTTATCGACCCTGTGATGCAACTCGCGCAGCAGGATGCCGTGTTGTGGGCGGTCCGGGTCGGGGCACGACATATTCGCTCTCTCCTGAGGTCGACCGGACGGTCGCAAGGCCAATGCACACAGGTTTGCGGCTTCGACTGTCCGGGAGGTGCCGCCGCGGGTCCTGATGGACGTCGCGGCGATTAAATAAACTATACCGTATATTTTCTTTTTGTTGCCTTTTCCGGCCCGCCATGTCAAGTGCGATCTGCGCGCGCACAGACTCGTGACTGGAGGATCGACGGATGACCAAGAAGAGCACCCCGAAACGGGGCAGACCGACCAAAGACCTTGCCGGCGACGTCCAGGTCCGGATCCTTGACGCAGCCCAGCAGCTTTTTCTCGAGAAGGGCTATCGTAGCGCCAGCATCGACGACATCTCCGAGCTGGCGCCGGCGAGCAAGCCGACCATCTACGCGCACTTCCCCGGCAAGGAGGCACTGTTCGCGGCGGTGGTGGCCCGCACCATCAGCAGGCTGACGGATTTCGAAGGCGTCGAGGCCGAGGGCCGCACCCTTCATGACAAGCTCTCGAACCTCGGCACCACCATCGTGGAAAAGCTCATCGAGGAATCGTTGGGCATGGTTCGCGCCACGATCGCTGAAGCGCAGCGTTTTCCCGAGTTGAGCCGCAACGTCCACGACGCCGCGCGCGATCGCTCCGTCAACGCCGTTTCCCAACTCTTGAATGAAGCGACGCAGAAGCTGGCGCGCGCTCCAAAGGGGCCCTTCAGCGGCAAGCGAAGCCTTGCCACCGCTCAGATCTTCCTGGATCTGATCCTGCTGCCGATGCTGTTTCGGTCGCTGGTCGGGGAAACACCGAAGGAGCTGAGACGGGAGCTGCCGTCCTTCATGCGCGAACGCGTCGGCTTCTTCCTTGCGGCCTGTGAGGCAGACTGGACACCGTGAGCCAATCGAGCGTCGGGTTTAGCAGGCGGATTTGTAGCGCATACTGGCCTGAACGTCGATGAGTTGATGGGACGCCGGGCCAGCGAACGCTGGGTTGCCAAGCGCCCCCGCGCAAAAGCGCATCATCTCGTCGAACGTTGGCCGAAGGGCGGTCGCCTTGACACGGGAGGGGTTGAGGTAAGCATCCATCGCGTCCAGCAGGCAGCAGGCGAGCGCCATCGGGCTCCCGCCGCGGAACTCCCCGCTCACCTGCCCCGACGCGATGATCGAGCGCACCACACCACGAAGCCGATCCGCATGAGACAGGCTGGCCAGCCAGTTCGCCTGTCCTGCGGCCACCACCAGTTCGTGCAAGCGGACATCGTTTGCCAGCCGATCTTCATGCAGCCGGGAGATCGCGCCAAACGTTGCATTCAGGCGCTCCAGGCCCGAGCGGCCGCTTCGCGCTGCACTTGCGGCCGCCGCCGACACCTCGTCGAGCAGCTCCGTCACGACGGCCTCCTCGAGCGCCCGGCGGGAGGGATAGAACCGGTAGAGATTTGCGGGGGACATTGAAGCGTCGCGAGCGACGTCGGCAACCGTGGTTTTCCGGTACCCGATCTCCCGGTACAAGCAGATTGCAGCCTGCACGATTCGTTCACGCGTGCAGGACAATCCAGCCTGGCGGGTCGTCTGCGCCTTCAGCATGCTCGGCCTCAACGCAACGGAATCGCGTGCATCTCACGCCGGCAGGCTTCGCCGAATTCACGCAACGGATCCATCTCCTCCAGGAAGCCCGGCAGGTCGACGAACGGGGTGTTCGGTGCAAGGTAGGTCTCGATGATCAGCCGGCCAGCCCGCTCTGCGGCATGGACCACCTCATCCTCGGACAGAATCCGCATGCGCCCGATAAGCGCATACAAGTTCACCAATGCCGGGATCTCGGATTTGTCGCTGGTGAGCGCGTCCGCGTAAAGTCGGGACGCCTCCTCAATGAAGCTGCGATAGAGCTTCTCGCGCTTCGACACCGCGTGCGCCTGATGGCGCTCGCGGAGTCTGCGGCGCCGGGACATCCATCCCGTCACGATCGTGGAAATCGCTCCGAAGGCCGAGCCTCCGAACGCGGCGAAAGCAGGCGCATATATCGTATTCATACGATCGTTCCTCATTCCTTGCGCCGCGCTATCGGTGCGACCCGACGGTCCTGACCGAAGCCGCAGCGGCTGCATGGTCGAACACGGCTCTGCAGGCTTCGCTCAGGTCCGACTTTCTTTGCCTGAGACAGGCTTCCACATTGGTGGGATCGGGGATGTAGCCGGCGCACAGGCGAAACGCGTCAGACGTGCACGCCGCTCTCTGCTCAGCCGTGCCGCGGTCCTCCTGCGCGAACGCAGCGGCGCCCGACGCAACGAGCACCAGGAGTGCGAGCACCAACCGGTTCTTGAACATATCGAATCCTTTCTCAAGTTGAGGCATCCGCTTTCAAAGGAAACCTCGGCCTCACTCCGAAGTCCCCTCGCCCGGCCAGGACGAACACGGGCTTGTGAGTCCCGGCTCTTGACACATCCCGCGATCCGCGCTGTATATGAAATATACGGTGTAGTTTATTTAGGAGACCGAAGATGTCAAGCCTGTTCCTGGCGCTCGTGCGGGAAAATCCCTGGCCCGGGATTGCCGTCGCCTCGCTCAATCTGATGGTGGCCGTGTCGCTCGTGGGCGTGAGCCTGCTGCTGGGTCTCACCATTTCGGTGCTCGCCTGGGTGCACGCGCTCGCCGTCGGCGAACCCGCGCCGGTGCGGCATGCGGCCAGCCGGAGGGGCCGCGCATGACGTCAGGGCTGTTGCTTGCTCGCGATTGCATCATCTGCTGGGTCACGGTGTGGCTCGCGCCGGTCGAGTCCATCTTCGACGCGATCGAATCCGAACTCGTCCGCAGAGGCGTCGCGCTTGAAGGCGTCGAGCCCCCTTCCCCGCCCGCCGCGTGAGCATCCTGGACGTTCGACATGCTCAACTTCATCGAAGTGTTCGACGTCATGGACGTGGAGCCGGCCACCGGCTCTTCGGTCTGGAGCGGACGCACCGGCACGCGAGCGGCCCTCAAGCGCGACGGGCACGTGATCGACCCGAAGGCGATGGCCTACTGCCCGATCGAATGGCTCGACGAGCGCGGCTATCTCGACGCCGAACGCGCGTGCCGGCACCCGCGGCCCACGAGCTTCTGAAAACGAGACGGAATCATTTCATGTCTGGGAACAGGCCGTGAGCAGGAAGTCTGTCCTGTCGCGACGTGCGAGCGCCGCCGTCGAGCCCGAGATGCCCCTGCGGGCGTATTTTCTCTCCGCTGGAGGGGCGCTGCTCCTGCTGCTTCTGGCGGCCGACTGGGTGTTGCCCGCACCTTCGCCGAGCCGGCTCACGGAGCAGCATTCTGCGTTGCCGCCGATCCGGATTCACTCGGAGCGGAGGGGCCCCGAAGCGGCCGTCATCGACACCAACGGGTTCGGACTGCGTCCCGCGCCCGCCGAGCACGATATCGCCCAGGCTCCACCGCAGTTGCCCGAAACTGAAGTCGGCGGCGCCGTTTGTGCGCGACGATGACGGCAGCCCGGCGGCGGCCGATCTACGCGTTCGCGAGAGCCTGGCCCAGCTACAGCCCGCCGTTCATGACCCAGCAGGGCGCGGGAGCCCGCATCGGATCGCGGCGCGACGGCACAAGCTCGCTCCGGCGCGGCCTCGAAAGTTGTGGCGATCTGCTCGGCATCCGGGCTTCCAGATCAGCCGGTACGCCTTCGTGCCGAACTAGACCACCGATCATGAAGAACACCACAGGATTATGCGCGATGCCAAAGAAGCAGCTGTTTGCCCTCATCGTTTGTTCCGCGGCCCTCGCCGGCACCGGTGCTCTGGCCGGCGTCACGCAGGTCCCTACCGACGCCGAACAGCAAAGCGCGACCGCGCAGGGCAACGTCGAGGAGGCGGCCATTCGCCGCGTGTTGGAGCAGTTTCACACCACGAAGGTCCCGATCGGACAGGCCATGGCGATTGCGGAGGGTCTGCACGATGGGTCGAGGACCGCAGACATCAGCTTCGAGATATCCGGTCCGCCGGTCTACCGCGTGCGCACGATCAAGAACGAGCGGGTCTTTGAGAATGTCATAGATGCGAACACCGGAAGGGTATCGCAAACGGAGATCGCGTCATCGCTCAAGGAGCTCGATCGCGCGGATCTCGCCAACATCATAGCCCTGAAGTGGATCAAGCAGGAGTTGTCGGACGCGGTGCGGGTCGCGGAAAGCGCGGCGGACGGACAGGCGCTCGCTGGCGGGTTGATGAAACAGGATGGCAAGCTCAACTTCGTGGTCGTCATCGCGACCAGCGATCACCTGAAGGAAGTGATGCTCGAGCCGCCCAAGGTCGGACAGCGGTCAACTCAGCGCTAGCCACGAACGTGACAGCGCGCCACTGAAGCACGATCTCGTGAGTTGCGCATTAACGCGCAATATATACACTATACCGTATAGTTTGTTTTAGCGAACGGTCATCGCGGCTTCCGCAACGCCGGCTCGATCATCCCACACCCGAGAGCAAGACCAGTCATGAATTTCCAGCCCCGATCACACCTACCGGCCACCCAACGGCGGCTGCCATTCGATTGCATAGCCCTGCTGTTGCAAGGCGGCGGCGCTCTCGGCGCCTACCAGGCGGGGGTGTACGAGGCGCTGGCGGAAGCTGGCATCCACCCCGATTGGGTTGCCGGCATTTCCATCGGCGCGATCAATGCCGCGATCATCGCGGGCAACCCGGCCGAGTCGCGTGTTGATCGGCTGCGCGATTTCTGGACGCGGGTAACTTCGACTGCACCTTGGGACTGGGCCGGAAACCCATTTCTCGATGCGCGCAACGAGAATGCGCGCAATATCCTCAACCAGATGAGCGCGGGCCTTGCCGCGGCATGCGGCGCAAACGGGTTCTTCTCCGCGCGCCCCCTCCTGCCATGGCTCCACGCCGGCGGCACGACCGAAGCAACCAGCTTCTACGACACCGTCGCGTTGAAGAGCACGCTGGAGCGCCTGATTGACTTCGATCGCATCAACGCGGGGATGACGCGGTTCAGTGCAGGAGCAGTCAACGTGAGAACGGGCAATTTCGTCTATTTCGACAACAGCACCCACACGATTCGCCCAGAGCACATCATGGCAAGCGGCGCGCTGCCACCGGGCTTTCCCGCCGTGGAGATCGAGGGCGAGCATTACTGGGACGGCGGCCTTGTCTCCAATACGCCGCTGCAATGGGTGATCGATGGGGGTGTGCCGCAGGACATGTTGGCGTTTCAGGTCGATCTCTGGAGCGCGAAGGGGCAGCTTCCGGGCAATCTGCCCGAGGTCGTCACGCGTCAGAAGGAAATTCAATATTCCAGTCGCACGCGCGCGAGCACCGACCAGTTCAAGCACGTGCAGCGCCTGCGACGTGCGCTCACGACGCTCCTGGACCGGATTCCCGAAGAACTCAGGGAGCACGAGGATGTGAAGCTCCTGAACACCGCGGTGTCTCCCAACGTCTACAACATCGTTCACCTGATCTATCGAGCGCGCAACCACGAAGGCCACTCCAAGGACTACGAGTTCTCCCGCCTTTCGATGCAAGACCATTGGCGCGCCGGCTACCACGATGCGCTTCGCACCTTGCGTCATCCCGAGGTGCTCGCACGCCCGGTCACCCCGGACGGAGTTTTCACATTCGATCTAGAGCACGATGGCCGTGAATAGAGCGCTGATTTGATGCACGGAGAACCCCATGCGTGAGAACGAAGTGCGCAAGCGCGCCTTTGCGATGCCGCTCACCAGCCCGGCCTATCCGCCGGGCCCTTACCGGTTTGTGGATCGCGAGTACCTGATCATCACCTATCGCACCGACCCGGCAAGGCTGCGCGCTGTGGTGCCCGAACCGCTGGAACTCGATGACCGCAACCCGCTCGTCAAGTATGAATTCATCCGCATGCCAGATTCGAATGGCTTCGGCGACTACACGGAAAGCGGCCAGGTCATTCCGGTCTCGTTCCGTGGCCACACGGGCGGCTACAACCACTGCATGTTCCTCAACGACGAAGGACCGATTGCCGGCGGACGCGAGCTCTGGGGCTTTCCGAAAAAGCTCGGCCAGCCGACATTGCGGACCGAGATCGACACGCTGATCGGTACGCTCGACTACGGGCCTTTGCGGGTGGCGACGGGCACGATGGGCTACAAGCACCGCGAAGCCGATCTTGGCCAGATCAAGGCCGCGCTCGAGGAGCCGAATTTTCTGCTCAAGATCATCCCGCATGTCGATGGCAGCCCGCGCATCTGCGAGCTCGTTGAATATCGCCTCGAGCAGATCGCGTTGAAGGGCGCCTGGACCGGACCCGCGGCTCTCTCCCTGACACCGCACGCCTTGGCGCCGGTCGCTGATCTGCCCGTTCTGGAGATCGTCTCGGCGCTTCACATCCGTGCAGACCTCACGCTGGGACTGGGCAGAGTGGCCCATGACTATCTGCAAGAGCCAGCGCGGCGTCCGTTCCGGGCTTCAGAACGAAGTCTGGTCACCTGATCGGAAATCCACAAAACCAACTCGCGCCTGAACCGCGAGGCTTCGCCAGCTGGCGCAACACACGGAGCAAAGTGACTGAGATGGTTATTAAGGGCAAAACTGCGATCGTGACCGGCTCGACGAGCGGCATCGGCCTCGCATGTGCGCGTGCCTTCGCAGGTGCCGGCGCAAACATCGTGCTAAACGGAATGGGCGAGGCGGCCGATGTCGAGAAGGAGCGCTTGGCAATCGAAAGCGAGTTCGCCGTCAAGGCGATCTATTCGCCCGCGGACATGGCGAAGCCAAGCGAAATCGCCGGGCTGATCGCGCTGGGTGAAGCGACGTTCGGGGCCGTGGATATCCTCGTCAACAATGCCGGCGTCCAGCACGTCTCTCCAATCGAAGAGTTTCCGCTCGAGAAATGGGATGCGGTCATCGCCATCAATCTATCCGCCGCATTCCATGCAATCCGTGCGGCTGTGCCGGGCATGAAGAAGCGTGGCTGGGGCCGGATCATCACGACGGCTTCGGCGCATTCGCGTGTAGCTTCGCCGTTCAAGTCAGCCTACGTCGCAGCCAAGCACGGGATCGCCGGCCTGACCAAGACCGTCGCGCTGGAGCTTGCGCGTTCGAAGATCACCTGCAACTGCATCAGCCCCGGGTATGTTTGGACCCCGCTGGTGGAAAAGCAGATCCCGAACACGATGAATGCACGCAAGATGAGAAGAGATGAGGTCATCAGCGACGTGCTGCTCGCGGCCCAACCCACCAAGGAATTTGTCACTGTCGAACAGGTGGCTTCGCTCGCACTTTTTCTGTGCAGTAACGAGGCCGCACAGATCACCGGCGCCAATCTCGCGATCGATGGCGGCTGGACGGCGGCGTAGGCCCGCGGCGGTCGCCTCATGGCTGTCCCCACAGTGAGGCGATCCGCGCGCGCAACACGGAAAGTGCACGACATGGCATCAGACGCAATCGACGGTGACATCGACGAATCCAGCGGCCTGGCCGTCCAGCATATCGGCGTGCGCGGACGCACTCTACAGCATGGTATGAGAAATGGCAGGCCACTTGATCTTGGCGGAGACCGGAAAATGTCCGTCGCTCTGCGCAAGTGCGAGCACGCGTTCAACGAGGACGTATTGCCGCCTCATGCCAAGGTGGCAGAGCCACTCGAGTTCTACGCGGCGTCCAAGTTGGATAACCCGTCCCGCAGTCTCAAGGACGCGATAGGCAAGAAATCAGCTTCATCTGGAACGTCAATGCTCCTTCCTCATGTCGCTGCTTGAGATGACGTCGCTTCGGACGCAGACGCAACGAGTCGCTTGACGCAGGTTCAAAGTCGAGAACGATGAAGCCATGTGATGATCGCCAGCGCATGCGCTAATCAATGGAGATAGGTCATGTCAGAGCACAGCAGCATGCATTTTTACCTCAATTCGGCCAAGGAGCGAATCGACGAGATGGATGCCGCATTGGCTTCGTTTGAGGTGAAGGCGACGGAGGCCAAGGCGGAGTCCAAGGTGAAGGCAGAGCAGCTCATCGCCGATCTTAAAAAGAGGCGGGATGAATTTCAGGCGCACGTCAAGACGCAAGCGGAAGCCGGCGAAGCAGCCTGGGCGCGCACCAAACCCGATCTCGAAGAGCACTGGATCGGCTTCGAAGCGCAGATGAAGACCTATTTTGAGAGCGCCGGCAAGCAGATCGAGCAGCAGCAGGCCACGTTCAAAGACATCGCAGCGGCGCAGGGCAAGGCGTGGCACGAGGCCGCGAATCGATTCCGTGAGGCGGCCGGCAAAGTGGCCGGAGCGCGGACCACCGATCTCGATGCCGCGCTCAAGCAGCTGAAGTCTGACGCGTCCCAAGCGGAAGCACGTCTCCAGAAGCTGAAGCAGGCGGGCAGCGAGTCCTGGTCCGTGCTAAGCGCGGCGTTGGCAGAGTCCCGCAAGTCGTTCGATCAAGCAAGTCGGGCCGCGTGGGACACCCTGAGGGGCTCTGGCGCGAAGGGCTGATTACATCCGGTCACAAGGAACCGCAGAAAGGCGCGGATTGCGCGTAAATCGGCACGGGATCTGGCCCAGTTGCAGCCCACCGTTCATGATCGAGCAGGGCGGGGAGCCCGCATGAGATCGCGGCGCGACGGCGCAAGCTCGCTCCGGCGCGGTAGACGCCGAACCGTCCAGAGCGTGTCCTCATTGACGGGGCGCAGCGGACCTCATCTGCGCCTTGACTGCCGCGGTTGTCTCCGGGAATGGCGCAAGGGCAGGCTGCGGCGCCGCCAATTCCTGACAATACATCCGATCGATCTTGTCCTGCATCAGCGCATAACAATCGCATGCAACGCGCTCGAGCCGCGCCCGGTCGATCTCTACAAACCCGCGCCGGTCGGACGGGACGGCGCCGGCCGCGCGCAGCTTGCTCATCGTCAGCGTCGCCGTCGTCCGCCGCACCCCGAGCAACTGCGCGAGCGCCTCCTGCGTCACCGGGAGGAGATCACTGGGAACGCGGTCGTGGAGCTGCAGGAGCCACCGCGCCATGCGGCCATCCACCAGGTGCAGCGCGTTGCAGGCCGCAACGTGCTGGAGCTGCAACAGCAACGCGCGGACGTGGACCTGCACGACATTCCTGATGGCCTCGCTTCGCGCATAGGCGGCCCGAAACCTGGCGGCGGAGATCTGCGATGCCGTGCCGGCCACACGAGCAACCGCGGTCACCGATGACAGCGACGGGCCGAGCGCAGAGAACGAGGCCAAGGCGCCTTCCCGTCCGATCAACGTGGTTGCAACCGTTTGCCCGTCCGGCATGTCGAGCATGAAGGCGATTGCACCGCTATGGGGAAAGAAAACCGGGTCGAGCTCATCGCCCGACCGCACCAGGACGGTATCGGGTTCGAACGAGACCTTCTGGAAGTGGGGCGTGAGCAAGCCGAGATCCGCCGGCGGCAACGCCGCCAGCAACCGATTGCCGACGCCAGCGCGGTGGACGGTCGCGATGCTTTCCGGTGAACGAGCCGTCATGAGCAACGGTATCCATTTCTCAGCTTCACTACGATGACCCGAAATTCGAATTGGCGAACGAAAATATCCAAACAGAGCCCTTGAGCGAGATCAAGCACGGACTATTGCGGTCCCAACCGGCATATCCTCCCGCGCAAACAGGATCTTGAACCCATCATACGGTTAACGGTTCTTTGCATCCTAAGGATTTCGATGAGATGATCGACCAGCAAAGGTTGCGACAGCGCAGGAGTGGGCGATTGGCCCCATGCGGAGGCCCCGCCCCGCCAATAAGGGCATGGCCGACGTCAAACGTGCCCCCCTATCCGGCGGCCGCCGCTCTCGCCGGGGCGACGTTGACGGCGAGCTTGCCGTAACGGTCGGTGAAGGCCTGGGTGTCGATCTCTTCCAGCTTGATTTCGCCGCTCATGACGCTCCTCTTCCAGGCGGCCTGGGCGGGATCGTTCTGGAACTCCGGCATCACCTCCCGGCCGAACAATTCGAGCGATTCGCAGATGTGCTCGTGGCTGTTCTTGCCGGCCTGGTTGAGCAGGATGACCTGGTCGATATGCGAGCTCTGGAAGCGCCTGAGCTTCTTGCGGATCGTCTCCGGCGAGCCGATCAGGCCGCCGCGCAGCGCCGCCTCCTGGGCCTCGGGATTGTCGCGCTTCCACTTGTTGTACTCGTCCCACATATTGACGGTGTAGGGCGCGGGCCGCTGGCGGTTCTGCGCGGCGCCATAGAAGCGCAGCGCGAACTGGAAGAAGGTGGCGCCGTCGGCGCGGGCGCGCGCCTCCTCGTCGGTCTTCGCGCACATGAAGAACGACACCAGCGCCATGTTCGGGTTGATCTCGTAGTCCGCAAGCTTGTGCAGCCGCTTGGTCATGGCGTTGTAATAGGCGTGCACCCAGGCATGGGCGGCGTCGGCGCTGACGAACTGGAAGCCGAGCGCGCCGAAGCCGTGACGGCCGGCGCGCTCGATGGTCGGAAGCTGCGAGCAGGCCATCCACAGCGGCGGATGCGGCTTCTGCACCGGCTTCGGCACCACGTTGCGCAAGGGGATGTCGAAATATTTGCCGTGATGCTCGCTTCCCGCGTCCCTGAACATCGGGAAGATCGCGGCTACGGCCTCCTCGAACACCTCCTTCTTGGTCTCCATGTCGCGGCCGAATGGCTCCAGCTCGGTGATCGAGGCGCTCTCGCCCATGCCGAATTCGCAGCGGCCGTTGGAGAGCAGGTCGAGCACCGCGACACGCTCGGCGACGCGCGCCGGGTGATTGGTGGTGAGCTGGAGGATGCCGTGGCCGAGCCGGATCTTTTGCGTGCGCTGGCTCGCCGCCGCCAGGAACGATTCCGGTGACGGCGAGTGCGAATATTCCTCGAGGAAGTGATGCTCGACGACCCAGGCATGGTCGTAGCCGAGCTTGTCGGCGAGTTCCATCTGCGAGAGCGCGTTCTGATAGAGCTTCAGCTCGTCCCCGGCGACCCATGGCCGCGGCAGTTGCAGCTCGTAGAAGATGCCGAACTTCATGGCGCCGCTCTCCCGCATTATTCTTTGTTGCGCTCATCTTAGTGAGCGGGGCGGCGCTGTCTACGGAGCAGCAATTCCGCCGTGCGGGAGAACGGTCCCCTCAACGCATCCGGCGTTATTGCGCGGCGGAGCCTTCCACCGCAACGACAGCCGCCGCTTCGCGTGGTGCGCGGCGGCCGTTCAGGACCACACCGATGAAGGTGAAGCGCACCAGCAGATGATAGCTCGCCAGCATCGGAGGAAGCGCGACGGCGAGAATGATGGCGAACTTGATCGGCCCGGACCAGTCGAGCTGCGACACCGCAACTTGTAGCGCCATCACGATCGGCATGTGGATCAGATAGAGCCAGTAGGACGCATCGGCGAGGTAACGCCAAGTCGGGCTGAAGCCGGACATGAAGCGGAGCGCGAGACCGAGGACCGCGAAGGTCGATATCCATATCGCCGGGGCATACAGGGTGGCGGAGACAAGCCTGAGCGTGGCGAAGCTGACCGGCAGTTTCGGCGCACCCGGCGCGGACAGCATCACACCTGAGAGCACGAAGCTGATCAGGATCAGGCCGACCGCGAGCAGGAGGTGCGGGAGCCAGCGCCGCTCGAGAAGCCGCAGCAGATCGACCTGCCGATGCAGCAGCCAGCCGACGCCAAATGCGGTGCCGAAGCCGATCCAGGCCTGCGCGTTGGTGACGAGCGATTGATCCGGCGTCCTCACCCCCATCACATTGATCCATCGTTGGTCGAGGCAGAACGCGATGCCGATCGGGATCGCCAGAACCAGCGGAGCCAGTGGATTTCGCATGATCCTCGCAAAGAGGCGGTCGATGACCGTTCGCAGCGTGCCGGAGGCATCAAGCCGGACAATTGCGCCACGCAGCAGCAGCATGGCGACATACAGCTCCAGCAGCACGTAGAGAAACCAGAGATGGGCCAGGGGGAAATTCGGCAGCACCGGCGGCCAGCCACGCGCGCCGGGAGTCGGACCGCCATTGGGAAAGCCGGAGGCCCAGATGACCACCAGAGCCATCGGCGTAAACACGATCGGCCAGCCGATCACGAGCGGCAGCCCGATCCGCTGCAACCTGTCCCTGACAAAGCCCCAGCTCCCCCGGCGATGGAAACTCATGCGGGCAAAGAAACCGGCCATCAGGAAGAAGGCCGTCATCCGGAAGACGTGGATGGTGAAGGTCAGCAGGCCCAGGAGGAGGCTTGGATGGGTGTCCTGGATGAACCAGAACCGGGGCGTGGCGGGCACGAACGACATTGCCGCGTGCAGGACGATGCCGAGCAGCAAGGCGCCGCCCCTGAGCGCATCGAGAGCGTGGAGCCGTTCCGATGTGGGGGTGGCGGCGGTCGAAGGAGACATGGTGGGCTCATTCCGGCTGGCGAGAAGCTTCTGCCGGACAGTCTGCCCAATCGGGGCGCGGCCCTCTTGCCCAATCCAAAAATCGGCTAGCCGATTTCTCGACGCAGTTCGCTGATGTCGGCCCTACCCGGCCGGCTCAGCGCCTCGCGCCGGAATTCGGTCGGGGTCACGCCGGTTTCGGCCTTGAAGGAGCGATTGAAAGGTCCGATCGACTGGAAGCCCGCATCCATGGCGATGGTCAGCACCGGGACTTCCCGCTGCGTCACGTCGGACAGCGCCAGCTTGGCATCCTCGATCCGATAGCGATTCAGGAACGCATTGAAGTTGCGATAGCCCAGCCCTTCGTTGATCGCCTGGCGCAGCCGATGCTCGGGAACGTCGAGCCGCGCCGCGAGCGTCCCGATCGCAAGACCTTCCTGCCGGTAGGTTCGTTCCACGGTCATCAGATGGTCGAGGCGCCGGAGCAGGATGGGATCGACGGCGACCCGGGGGTCGACGATGACCCTCCCCGCGGCGGCGCGATCGGCGACCCGGGCCTGTCTCCCCGCCTCGCCGGATGCGATCGCAGCCGTGGCGTCGTCGACGGCCACCGCCGCCGGTGCGCTGAACAGGCCCAGGCCGGCAAGCATGGCCACCACGAACAGGCTGAGCGCGGTCGGAAGACTGCCGGACGCGCCGGGCGCGGCAACCGGAATATCGGCGAAGCCCGCGACGGCGACGAGCCCGATCATCGCGACATTGATGGCGAGCATCGCCAGCCGCAGCCGGCGCCGCCGCATCACCAGATCCACGCGCCAGGTCTTGACCGTCTGGACCGCGGCCGCGAGCGCCAGCACCAGGGCCACGATCGCAAGGACCTTGCCGCCGCCCTTGGCCAGAGTCGGCCATCGCGGCCAACCGAGCGACAGCGCAAATCCAAAGGCGACGATGGCCAGCCACAAGGCGCCATGCCACCGCCTGAGCACGAAATCGTCGTCAAACGCCGCGCGGGCCCATAACCAGAACACGGCAGGCATCGCGGACAGGATCGGCAACGTCCACCACCATGACGCCTTGGGAAAGAACGGCGCGGTGACGATCGCATAGAACACGCCCCCGGCGGACATGGCCATGCCCAGCAAAGCGTTCTGATTTGGAATGCGGCGCTGGAGCGCCACGAGGACGATCAAGAGGAACACGCCGCTCGCCGCGCCGCGAAACCCGAGATCGATGGCCGTGAGCCCCATCTGGTTCACAATTCGCATTGCCCCGTTCGAGAGCTAAGTTTCGCATCGCGCCGGCCCGGGCACAACCCAAACTTGCGGTTGTGGTCACGGCCCAACCATCCTCGCAACTCGACGGATTGATCCAGATCAACGCGTTGACGCCGCGGTTGCAGCACAAGCAAGGCAAGGCAACGGCCCGGATGCCGTCCCAATTCCCAAAATTTCAGAGAGACCGAATATGTCGGCCCCTGACGACACGACTTCGCGCGTGCGCCGTAGGCGCATGGAGATTTTCGCCTTCCTGTTCCTGACCGCGGTCGTGATGCCCGTCCTCGCCGTCGGAACGGTCGGCTCCTACGGGCTTGGCGTCTGGATCTACCAGATGTTTGCCGGTCCTCCCGGCCCACCAGCCTCCCCGCATTGATCCCCAAGGATCCCCAAGAGCGAAAGACAGGCATCATGGCCCAACCCTCACTCGATCATAAAGTCACGCTCAACCGCCGCGCCTTGATCACCGGCCGGGTGCTCAGCGCCGACCGCATCGTGCCGCCGCCGGGCGCCGAGATCGCCAGCATCATCGTGCAGGCGCGGCCCGAGCGCCTCGCCGAGGTCGAAGCCGAGATCATTGCGCTTGCCGGCTGCGAGATCCACGGCCGCGATCCGCGCGGCAAGCTCATCGTCGTGACCGAAGCGCCGGATGCCGGCAGCCTCGGCACCATGCTCAACACCATCCAGTCGCTGCAACACGTCTATTCCGCGGCGCTGGTCTTCCACGCCATCGAAACCGCCTGAGTCAGGAAGAGCCATCATGACATCGCCGAAGCTCGACCGCCGCCAGATGCTGAAGCTCGAGGCCGCCGCGATCGCGGCCGCCGCCGCTGGCCTCCCGGTGCCGGCGCTCGCCGCCAACCTCGCCACCGAGCGCGAGGTGAGCGAACTGAAATGGGACAAGGCCGCCTGCCGCTTCTGCGGCACCGGCTGCTCCGTGATGGTCGCCACCAAGGAGAACCGCGTCGTCGCGACGCACGGCGACATCAAGGCCGAGGTCAATCGCGGCCTCAACTGCGTCAAGGGCTACTTCCTCTCCAAGATCATGTACGGCCACGACCGCCTGACACAGCCGATGCTGCGCAAGGCGAACGGCAAATACGACAAGAACGGCGACTTCACGCCCGTGTCCTGGACCGAAGCCTTCGACATCATGGAGGTGAAGTGGAAGGAGGCGATGAAGAAGCGCGGCCCCAACGGCGTCGCCATGTTCGGCTCCGGCCAGTGGACGATCTGGGAAGGCTATGCCGCCTCGAAGTTGTTCAAGGCCGGCTTCCGCACCAACAACATCGACCCCAACGCGCGGCACTGCATGGCCTCGGCCGTCGCCGGCATGATGCGCACCTTCGGCATCGACGAGCCGCCCGGCTGCTATGACGACATCGAGGCCACCGACGCCTTCGTGCTGTGGGGCTCCAACATGGCGGAGATGCACCCCATCCTGTGGACGCGCCTGACCGACCGCCGGCTGTCCGCGCCGCATGTCCGCGTCGCCGTGCTCTCGACCTTCGAGCACCGCTCGTTCGACCTCGCCGACATCGGCATGGTGTTCAAGCCGCAGACCGATCTCTATTTGCTGAACGCCATCGCCAACCACATCATCAAGACCGGCCGCGTCAACAAGGACTTCGTCGCGGCCCACACCGTGTTCAGGCGCGGCCAGACCGATATCGGCTACGGCCTACGGCCCGAGCATCCGCTGCAGAAGAAGGCGACGGGCGCGGCGAAGGCCAACGACTCCACGGACATGAGCTATGACGAGTACGTCAAGTTCGTCTCGGAGTACACGCTGGAGAAGGCGGCCGAGATGTCCGGCGTGCCGCTCAACCGCCTGGAGGCGCTCGCCGAGCTCTACGCCGATCCCAAGACCAAGGTGGTCTCGTTCTGGACCATGGGCTTCAACCAGCACACCCGCGGCGTCTGGTGCAACAACCTCGTCTACAACATCCATCTTCTGACCGGAAAGATCTCCTCGCCCGGCAACAGCCCGTTCTCGCTGACCGGCCAGCCCTCGGCCTGCGGCACCGCGCGCGAGGTCGGCACCTTCTCGCACCGCCTGCCCGCGGACATGGTCGTCACCAACAAGGAACACCGCACCAAGGCCGAACACATCTGGCAGCTGCCCGAAGGCACCATTCCCGACAAGCCCGGCGCGCATGCCGTGCTGCAAAGCCGGATGCTGAAGGACGGCCTGATCAACGCCTACTGGGTGCAGGTCAACAACAACCTCCAGGCCGGCCCCAACGCCAACGAGGAGACCTATCCGGGCTTCCGCAATCCCGACAATTTCATCGTGGTCTCGGATGCCTATCCGTCGGTCACCGCACTCGCGGCCGACCTGATCCTGCCCACCGCGATGTGGGTCGAGAAGGAAGGCGCCTATGGCAATGCCGAGCGGCGGACGCAGTTCTGGCATCAGCTCGTCCCTGCCCCGGGCGAGTCGAAGTCCGATCTCTGGCAGCTCATGGAATTCTCCAAGCGCTTCAAGATCGAGGAGGTCTGGCCCGAGGAGCTGATCGCCAAGAAGCCGGAGGTGCGCGGCAAGACGCTGTTCGACGTGCTCTACAAGAACGGCCAGGTCGACAAGTTCCCGGTCTCCGACATCGAGCAGGGCTATCTCAACGACGAGTCCAAGGCGTTCGGCTTCTACGTGCACAAGGGCCTGTTCGAGGAATATGCCTCGTTCGGCCGCGGCCACGGCCATGACCTCGCGCCGTTCGACGCCTATCACAAAGAGCGCGGCCTGCGCTGGCCTGTCGTCAACGGCCAGGAAACGAGATGGCGTTTCCGCGAGGGCAGCGATCCCTACGTCAAGCAGGGCACCGACGTGCAGTTCTACGGCTATCCGGACGGCAAGGCGCGCATCTTCGCGCTGCCGTACGAGCCGGCGGCGGAATCGCCCGACGGCGAATATCCGTTCTGGCTCTCGACCGGCCGCGTGCTGGAGCACTGGCATTCCGGCACCATGACGCGCCGCGTGCCCGAGCTCTACAAGGCCTTCCCCGAGGCCGTCTGCTTCATGCATCCGGACGATGCGCAGGAGGCGAAGATCCGGCGCGGCGACGAGGTGAAGGTGGTGTCCCGCCGCGGCTTCATCCGCGTCCGCGTCGAGACGCGCGGCCGCGACCGGCCGCCGCGCGGCCTCGTCTTCGTGCCGTGGTTCGACGAATCCAAGCTGATCAACAAGGTGACGCTGGACGCCACCGATCCGATCTCGCTGCAAACCGACTTCAAGAAATGCGCTGTGCGCATCGAGCGGGTGAACGTGTCATGATGAAACGATTTGGAATCGCATTGCTTGCGGTCGCGATCGCCGCGGGCGCGAGCTCGCTGACCGCGCAGACGGTGACGTCGGGCCTGCGCGGCCCGGCCCCGCTCAATGACGAGGGGCCCGCGCCGCCGATGCTGCCGAACCGCAACACCTCCGAGCGGGAGGTTCGCAATTATCCGGAGCAGCCGCCGGTGATCCCGCACACGATCGACGGCTACCAGGTCGACCTCAACGGCAACAAATGCCTGTCGTGCCACGCGCGGGCGCGCACCGCGGAATCGCAGGCGCCGATGGTCTCGATCACGCATTTCATGGACCGCGACGGCCAGTTCCTGGCCTCGATCTCGCCGCGGCGCTTCTTCTGCACGGAATGCCACGTGCCGCAGAACACCGCGACCCCGCCCGTCAGCAACGATTTCACCGACATCGACACGCTGCTGTCGCGCGCAAGCCCCGGTGGCCGCCGATGACGACGACCGCTGACGAGGCAAAAGCCAAGCGCGGCTTCGTCGCGCGAAGCTGGGATTTCGCGCGCGAGCTCTGGCAGGTGCTGATCCGGCCGAGCTCGGTGTTCGGACTCGGCGTGCTGGTGCTGGCGGGCTTTGCGGCCGGCGTGATCTTCTGGGGCGGCTTCAACACCGCGCTGGAATTGACCAACACCGAGAAGTTCTGCACCGGCTGCCACGAGATGAAGGACAACGTCTTCGCCGAGCTGAAGTCGACCATCCACTTCAGCAACCGCTCCGGCGTGCGCGCGACCTGTCCGGACTGCCACGTGCCGCACAACTGGACCGACAAGATCGCGCGCAAGATGCAGGCCTCCAAGGAGGTCTGGGGCAAGATCTTCGGCACGATCGACACCCGCGAGAAATTCCTGGACCACCGGCTCGAGCTGGCGGCGCATGAATGGGCGCGCTTCAAGGCCAACGATTCGCTCGAGTGCCGCAACTGCCACAGCGCCGATTCCATGGACATCACCAAGCAGTCGCCGCGGGCCTCGGTGGCGCACCAGCGCTTCCTGTTCACGGGGGAAAAGACCTGCATCGACTGCCACAAGGGCATCGCCCACCATCTGCCCGACATGCGCGGCGTTCCCGGCTGGCAATAGGGGGATCTGCGCCGCTTGAACCGGCGGGCCGAATGGTTAGTTTTGGGGGATGGCGAATCGCTTCGGCTCGCCCCTCCTCAAGACAGACATGGCCACTTTCACCCCGCATCAGGATGCCGCTCTCAAGGCCGTCGGCGACTGGCTCAAGGCCAAGCCCGGCCGGGGCGGCACGCCGCCGGTGTTCCGCCTGTTCGGCTTTGCCGGCACAGGCAAGACCACGCTGGCGCGGCACATCGCCGAGGGCGTCGACGGCGAGGTGAAGTTCGCCGCCTTCACCGGCAAGGCCGCGCTGGTGATGCGCAACAAGGGCTGCGACGAGGCCTCCACCATCCACTCGCTGATCTACCGCGCCCGCGAATCCGGCGAGGAGCAGCCGAGCTTCGAATTGTGGGACGACGCGCCCGCGTCCAAGGCCAAGCTGATCGTGATCGACGAATGCTCGATGGTCGATGCCGAACTGGGGCGCGACCTGATGTCGTTCGACTGTCCGCTGCTGGTGCTAGGGGATCCCGCGCAGCTGCCGCCGATCCAGGGCGGCGGCTTCTTCACCAACACCGAGCCCGACGCGATGCTGACCGAGGTGCACCGCCAGGCCCAGGACGATCCGATCGTGCGGATGTCGATGGACGTCCGCGAAGGCCGCGAGCTCGACATCGGCCGCTACGGCGAGAGCGAGGTGGTGTCGCGCAAGGAGCTCGATCCCGACCGCGTCATGGGCGCCGACCAGGTCCTGGTCGGCCGCAACAACACCCGCCGCGCCTACAACATGCGGGTGCGCCAGCGTCAGAACATCGAGGACGCCTTTCCGGTCGCCGGCGACAAGCTGGTGTGCCTGCGCAACAACCGCAAGAAAGGCCTGTTCAACGGGGGCCTGTGGCGCGTGAAGTCGCGCAACACTTCGCGCTCGAAATCGCGCATCCTGTCCATGCGGCTGTCGCCGGACGAGGATCTTGGCCACAAGGTGACGAAGGTCTCGGTGCGCGCCGACTGCTTCGAGGGCGGCGTCGAGCAGATCGCCTGGGAGCAGCGCAAGCCCTATGACGAGTTCGACTACGGCTACGTGCTGACCGTGCACAAGTCGCAGGGCTCGCAATGGGACGACGTCGTGCTGTTCGACGAGAGTTTTGCGTTTCAGGACTCGAGGGCCAGGTGGCTGTACACGGGGATCACGCGCGCGGCGAAAAGGTTGAGCATCGTTGTTTAAGACTCCGATGCCGTAGGGGAGCAAAGGCGCAAAGCGCCATGCCCACCATCTCTCCACACACGAAATAAAAATGGTGGGCACGCTTCGCTTTGCCCACCCTACGACACCTGCCTACCCCGTCATTCCGGGGCGGCTCGAAGAGCCGAACCCGGAATCTCGAGTTTCTCAGGTGCGCAATTGCGCACCATAGTTCGATGCTTCGCGTCGCCCCAGAATGACGAATTGAGTTGCTCTGCAACTCAATTCGTCACTTCCCCGCGACAAAATAGAAATCCTCGCGCCCCGGGGGCGAGCCGTAGGTGAACGGCTGCTGCTCGTGCCTGGTGGCGGACCAGACGTCGTCGCGGACGATGTCGAACAGCTTCCTGATCTCGACGCGCGGCTCCTTGATCTCGCGGGCGAGCGCGGTGGCGAACGGGCTGTCGGCGCCGCCGTCGCCGTCCATCGCGGTCTCGCCGTGCTTGGCGGCATAGACCACCATGAAGCCGGCGCCGGGCTCGATGTTGGAAAAGCCCTTGTCGACCAGCTTGAGCGACAGCGTCCGCTGCATGGTCGGCGCGAACGGATTGTCGCGGCATGCATCCAGCATCACCAGACGCACCTTTCGCGCGGCGCCGACGGCGGCGATCACCTGCTCGAGGGCGACGGCCTGGGCCTCGGCATCCCTGTCGGCGGCCAGCTTGGCGTCGACGGGAACGAGATAGTTCACCCCGCCGATCTCGAATCCGTGGCCGGCGTAATAGACCACCGCCCAGTCGGCCTTCTCCGCTTCGGCGGCGAACGTCTGCAGCGCTTCGAAGAACTTGTCGCGGGTCAGGTCGCTGACCGATATCACGGTCTGGAAGCCGACGTCGCGCAGCGCGTTTGCGATCAACTTCGAGTCGCGCGGCGGGTTGGGCAGGGCGTGCACGTTCTTGTAGGCGCCGTTGCCGATCACCAGCGCGACGCGGCGCCCGGTCGCCCCGGCCGGCGCCTGCGGCGTCAGCGCGGCGAGCCGCTCCTGCGCGACGGCGCGGGCGCGCGCGACGTCGAGTTCGTCGAATTTCGTCAGCGAATAGGCCGCCGCGCGGTAGTCGGCGCGGGCCTGGGCGAGATCTTTCCTGCGCTCGTAGATCTGGCCGCGGCCTGAATGTGCCCGGACATTGTTCGGGTTGATCTGGATGGCCGAGTTGTAGTCCTTCAGCGCGGCGTCGAGGTCGCCCTTCATCATGCTGACATCGGCGCGGTTGTTGATTGCGTAGACGTTCTTCGGCTGCTTCTCGATCAGGCCGTTGCAATCGGCAAAGGCCTGGTCGTACTTGCCCATCACGCCCCAGGTGATGCAGCGGTTGCCTGCGATCTGCGGCGCGGCCGGATCGATCTTCTCGGCCTCCGCGAAATCGGCGATCGCGCCGTCGAAATCCTTCATCAACGTGCGCACGCGGGCGCGATTGGTCCAGCCGAGCAGGAATTTTGGCGTGTACTTGATCGACAGGTTGAAGTCGTCGAGCGCGCTTTGCAGCGCGCCCCTGCGCAGATGGATGACGCCGCGGTTGTTGTAGGGGACGCCGTAGGTCGGGCGCTTCTGGAGCGCGAGGTTGTAGTCCGCCATCGCGAGGTCGTCCTTGCCCGAGCGTTCATAGGCAAGGCCGCGCAGGTTGAGAACGATGACGTTGTCCGGATCGAGATCGACGGCCATGGACAGGGTCTCGATCGCGCGGGCGTAGTCGCGCTTGTTGATCAGGGTGTTGCCGCGCACGGACAGCGCGATCGCCTTGTCCTTGCCGGCGAGGCGGTCAGCGTTGAGCAGATTGTCGCAGGCCTGCGCCCTCGCCTGCAGCTCCGCCTGGCGGTCACGGCAGATGGCGAGATCGTCGCCGGCTTGCGGCTCGGCCGCGGCAGCCGCGACGGCGGAGATCAGGGTGACGAGGGTCAGGGAAACGACGCGCAGCATGTTGTCAGGCCAGCTCCAGCCACCACTTTTTTAAGTCGATCGTCGATCGCGCGGGTTCATCTAGCGCGGAGTTCCTCACCTCGCCAAGCCGGGCTGTCGCGGGCCGCGTTTTCTCACAGAGTCGTGTCCGCCGCGGCGTAACAATCGGCACCTGTCCCCGTATCTCAGGTGACTGAAATGCCGCCGGGCAGGCTGTTCGCCCGGCGCCAACCGACCTAGAATATCCACCTTCCGGAAAGAGGATCCGCCATGCGCCGTCCCGCCCTCCTGTCCCTGCTGGCTGCTACAACCGCCCTGACGCTGGCCTTTGCCCTGCCGTCCCGGGCCGCCGAGGATGCGGTCGTGATCCCCGCCCCGACCATGGACGCGGCGCCGGCGAGCGGCATCCAGACCGCCGTGATCGCCGGCGGCTGCTTCTGGGGCGTGCAGGGCGTGTTCCAGCACACTGCGGGCGTCGTCAACGCGGTCTCCGGCTATGCCGGCGGCACCAAGGCGACCGCCGACTACCAGACCGTCTCGAGCGGCCGGACCGGCCACGCGGAATCGGTCGAGATCAAGTACGACCCGAAGAAGATCAGTTACGGAAAGATCCTCCAGATCTACTTCTCGGTGGCGCACGACCCGACCCAGCTCAACCGCCAGGGACCGGACACCGGCACGCAATATCGCTCGGCGATCTTCACCACCTCCGACGAGCAGAAGAAGGTGGCCGAGGCCTATATCGCCCAGCTCAACGGCGCCAAGGTGTTCAGCAAGCCGATCGTGACCAAGGTCGGCGCGCTGGAGGCGTTCTATCCGGCGGAAGCCTATCATCAGGACTATCTGACGCTGCATCCGAACCAGCCCTACATCGCCTATAACGACCTGCCCAAGGTCGAGAACCTGAAAAAGCTGTTCGCGGATAACTACATTGAGAAGCCGACGCTGGTGAATGCCAGCAAGGCCACCAACTGATCGCGAGACCACCAAGAAACGGGAGACCCATGCCCGACGCCAAGACGAAGACCACGGACGACAAAGTCATCAAGAGCGAAGAGCAGTGGCGGCGCGAACTGTCGCCGATGCAGTACGCGGTGCTGCGCGAGAAGGCGACCGAGCGTCCCTTCTCCGGCGAATATGAGCACGACCACCGTGCCGGCACCTATGTCTGCGCCGGCTGCGGCAACGTGCTGTTCGAGTCCGACGCCAAGTTCGATTCCGGCTGCGGCTGGCCGAGCTTCACCCAGCCCGCCGTCGAGAGCCATGTCGACGAGGAAAGGGACGTGAGCCACGGCATGATCCGCACCGAAGTGCTCTGCGCCAAGTGCAGCGGCCATCTCGGCCATGTCTTCCCCGACGGCCCCGGGCCGACGGGCCTGCGCTACTGCATCAACTCGGCGGCGCTGAAGCTCGAGCCGAAATAAACGTTGCGCGCCGTTGGGTTCCGTCATGGAACCCGGCGGCGCGATGTGCTTTTCTTCTCTGGCGGTGCGGCCGATCATCGCGATTTGGCGGCCGCCAGGGAGGATGCCATGTCGCTCGGGACCATCCTGATCATCCTGGTGATCATCTACCTGCTCGGCGGCCTGTCCGGCCGCGTCGGCGGTTACGGCTACGGCATGGGCCATTCCGGCATGGGGATCGGTGGCGTCGTGCTCGTGGTGCTGGTCGTGCTGTTGCTTCTTGGCAAACTATAAACCATCCAACTAATTGAAATTACTTGATTTATAGCCCTTGCGGGGCTGCCATGCGCGGATTCATCATCTCCCATCGCAGGGGTCGCAATTTTGTCAAAACGGCCTATATTAGAGGGCGAAAATGACATGTGCGGCGGGCCCACGCGATTGGCCTCCGCCCTCCCAAACCCCACGCGCTTAAAGCCCCAGAGAAGATCACGAGGTCTTTGACCATGCGTCCACTGCGTCCGTTCAACTTCAACACCTCCGCCGAGCTCTTCCCCGCCGCGATCCGCAAGAAGAAGCGTGCCGGCTTCACCTATCGCCGGTTCGGCACCGCGGCCGAAGCCGTGCAGTTCGCGATGGAGCAGTTGCCGACGGATTCGCTGAACGGCGCCTATCTCCAGGTCGAGGAAGCGCGCTTCGACCAGAATGGCATCCGCTCGCTCTATGAGAGCGAAGCCTTCCCGCTGCCCCGTCGCCGCAAGCCCGAACCGGCTGCCGAGGCCGACGCCGACGCGGCGTAAGTTTTTTCGCCAAGCCCGATCTGCGCAGAAGGCGCGATGGCCGAAAGGCTATCGCGCTTTTTGCGTTTTGGAAGCGCAGAGCGTGGATTCAGATCCGCGGCTGCTTGTCGAGCCAGCGGCGGAGCAGGCGCATGTTGCGCATGTTGGCGCGGAACATGACGTCGAAGGCGTCGCCCGCAAGCGGCACCATGCCGACCACGCCGTCGACCGCGACATTGCCGAGCATGCGCGCCGTGAGGTACCAGGGCGCGCCCAGCGCGCGCGCCTCGCGCACCAGCCACAGCGAGATCGCGGTGGTGATGATGTCGCCGACGACGGGGATCAGTCCGATCAGGCCGTCGATGCCGTAGCGGATGTTGGTGCCGGGCAGGATGAAGGCGACGTCGAGCAGCCTGGCGATCGCCTCGAGCCGCGCGATGCGCTGCTCGCGCGTCAGGTTGCCGAACGGATTGCCTCCCAAGGGATTGTTTTGGCCGAACTCAAAACGAAACTCGCGAAATCCCTGCTCCAGCGTCTCGGGCCGGATCTCGCGGCCGTCCTGGTCGATGATCGGCCCGCGTGGTTCCGTGCCTGAGAAGGTGGCGCGCGAACGGCTCCCGGAACGGGATTTGCGCGGAGCAAGAATATCGTCGTCGGACATGGTCATGGCCCAGGGGAAACTCGCGAGCGCGGCCGAGGTTGCTGCACCGCGCCCGAACGTCGCGCGGGTTAGGTCGGCGCCGCCGCCGCTTGCGGCTCCTCGACATATCTATGCACGAGCCAGGAGGAAAGCACCGACGGCACGAAGCCGACCAAGCCGTACAGGATGAACTGAACCGCGCCCGAATCCGGCCCGCGCGAGCTGTAGGTCAGCGAGGCCAGGACGAAGGCGAACAGGCCGACCAGCAGCATCCGCAGCACCGGGCCGACCCGGCGGATGTGGAGCAGGATGTCATCGACCGCGCCGATCATCAGCGACGGCAGGAAACCGAACAGATAGCTGTATTGCAGGGTCTTGAAGAATACTGCGAACAGCTTGCCGACCTCGCCAAGATTGGTCTGGGTCCAGTAACCGGACTGGTAGGTCGTCGTCAGCAGCAGCAGGAACCCGCCGACAAACGGCCCGACCAGCGCAAACACCAGATAGCGTTTCATCAAAGACCCTCACACTTTGGCCCTGTTATAGCAGCGCCTCGGGAACCTTGAATAGCGGGCGCCGACTCCTCCCCGGGGGAACAAGTGGCAAGGCGACGAGTTCAGACAGGACCTGAATGACCCCTCTCGGACCGGAGCCGCCGATGTCCCGCAAATTTCTTCTGGCGACGATCACGCTTGCAACCCTCGGTGGCCTGTCGAGCGCGCCGGCTCTCGCGCAAGGCCACATGGGCACACCGCAGGAGCAGAACGCCTGCTCGCGCGATGCCTCGCGGCTGTGCCGCAAGGACCTCGGCAATGACGGCGCGGTGCAGAGCTGCCTGCAGGCCAACCGGGCCAAGCTGTCGAAATCGTGCAGCAAGGTGTTCGCCAGTCACGGCATGTGAAGATCGGAAACAGTCCCTTTGAACGGAGAGGTGAAGCCATGCTGCGCGACGAACAGCTCTCGATCCTCAGGGACATCAGTCAATCCATTGCCTTTGCCGACGACCGGCAAGGCAAGATGGGACAGTTGATCGCCGACGGCTACGTGATGAAGGACGGCGATCTGTTCGAGCTCACGGCGAAGGGCGTCACCGCCGTCGAGGAACACGCCGCCGCACTTGGCGAGAGCGACGCCACAAGCACGCCATCCTATCGCCTCATCTGACGCAACGCGTCGCTTTCTGCGTGACGTGCGCGCAACAATTGCGAATTCGTTCGCGCGGACCATTGCGGCCATACGACAATGGCGCATACTTGGCTCGGGCGGCGCAGCACTTTTCGATTCGAACATCACGAGAGATCGAGCAACCACATGCGGGATGAGGTTCCCGGCGTGATGGCTGAGACATGCGGCAGGTCAAGCCGCGTGAGGCGCCCCAAAACCAAGCGGCTCAAGCCCACGGAACTCGGGGACACATTCAGCATGACACGCAACCGGACCATCGCAACTCTCTTCGCCCTCGCCACCACCGCCGTCGCATTCCAGACATCGCCCGGCTTCGCCTTCTCGTCCGAAGCGCAGCAGATGTGCTCGGGCGATGCGATGCGGCTGTGCTCCAGTGAAATTCCCGACATCCCGCGGATCACCGCGTGCATGGTGCGGAACAAGGCGCAGGTCAGTCCCGGCTGCCGCGCCGTGATGGACCGCGAGCACGCCGCCGCCGCGGCATCGCGCAAGCGGGAAGCGGCCGCGCAGTAGTCATCCATCCAGGATGTCATTCCGGTTCGGTGCGCAGCACCAGTGGTCTAATCGCCCCACTGCGCGAACGCGTCGTTGAAGGCGCGCTCGCCGGGGGCGCCCTTCTCGATCGCGATGATGGCGCGGCGCTGGTTGGCGTAGACCAGGGGCACGTCGAACCAGGAACGCTCCTTCAGGAGCTGGACGTTGCGGGCGCGGTCGGCGTCGACGTTGGACAGGCCGACCAGGAAGAAGCCGTCGGTGACCTTGACCGCGAGCCCTGCGAGCGGCGTGCCGCGCGCCTGCTCGTTCGACTTCATCAGAATGCCCGGCACGTTGGAGACGCTGCCGCCCGGGAAATCCTGCGGCAGGATGAAGGTCAATTCCGCGGTGTGGCTCGCCGGCAGCGAGGAGTCAGTGTTGCGGCGGAACGACATCGTCATCTTGAACTTGCGGTCGGGAATCTCAATGTCGGCGCGCACGGCGACGTCGGCCTTCTGGTTGCCCGACGCCTTGATCGGCTCGAGCCGCCACACCACCGAGCCGACATATTGCTTGCCCTTCGGATCGGACGGATCCTCGTCATAGAGCACGACCTTCTGCGCCACCGGCGCGACCGGCTGGTCGCTGGCCGAGGGCTGGCCGACGCGATCGGGGATCTTCGGCTTGCTCTGCGGCTGGGACGCATCCTTCGGCGCCTCCACCACCTGGGTCGGCGAGGACTTGAACAGGCCGCTCACGGTCTGGAGCAGCGGCTTGCCCCAGAGAATGCCGGCGCCGACCAGGATCAACACGATGCCGATGGCGATCGCACTCTTGAACGGGAAGACTGAGCGCGCGCGCTTGGGCTTCTTGGCGTCGCGGTCGAGGACGGGGATGTGCGGGCGCCCCGACGGCTGCCGCGGCGCATAGCGCTCGGCCTCCTCGACCGACTCGTCATAGGAATAGGGCGCATCGCCCTCGCCTGCGCGGTTCTCCAGGCTCGGCTCCAGCCGGTCGAATTCCGGCGAGGGCGAGGGCACGTTGGCGTAGGTGCGGCGCGCGGCGCGATTGGCCTGCGCGGCGGCGCCGCCGAGATCGTTGACGTCGGCGGTGATGTCGCGGAAGCCGCGCACGCCAGGTGCGGGCGGCAGCGGCGGCGGAGGTCCGATGTCCGGCGGACGGCGCCCACCCGCGCGCTCGCGTCCGGCAGGCGGCGGGACCGGCGGCTCGGGCGGCGGCGGCGCCGGCGGACCGGGCTGGCGCGGCGCATCGAAACGGGGCGCGCGCGGCGGACGCTGGGCCTCGCCCTGGTCATCGACGTTGAAGGACGGGCGGTCGGCGCGCGGCGGCGGCGGTGCCGGACGGGCGCGCGGCGGAGCAGCCGGTGGGGCTGCGGCCGGGTTGCCTTCGGTGGCACGGGTGCTGGCGCGGCGGAAGGCATCGCCGCTGCCGCTGCTGCGGGTGCCGCCACCACCGGGGCGCGAGGCCTCGCGGGCACGCTGGGCGGCCTCCGATTCGACCTTGCGGACAGCCTCTTCCAGCGACAGCCGTTCGCGGGTGATCTCGGATTCGGAGAGCGGCGGCTGCACGCTGCGCAGCTGTGCGATCAGCGCCGTGCGCGCCCGCTCATAGAGCGCGCGACGGCTTTCGCCGGGAGCGTTGGGATCCAGGGCGGCAATAGCGCGGGCGATCAGCGGATAGTAATCAGCCATTTCTACTCAACTATACGCGCGTCCCGGTAAGAGATCGTTAAGCCTCAAACGGATTTTGCACCAGGATAGTATCTTCGCGTTCGGGGCTGGTGGAAAGCAGCGCGACCGGGCACCCCACCAATTCCTCGATCCGGCGGACATATTTGATGGCCTGGGCCGGCAGATCGGCCCAGGACCGTGCACTGGCGGTCGGCTCCTTCCAGCCCTCGATGGTCTCGTAGATCGGCTCGACCCGGGCCTGGGCGCCCTCGCCGGCCGGGAAGTGGTCGATCTCCTTGCCGTCAAGCTTGTAGCCGGTGCAGACCTCGATCGAGTCGAAGCCGTCGAGGATGTCGAGCTTGGTCAGCGCGAGGCCATTGATGCCGCAGGTGCGGACCGCCTGGCGGACCAGCACGGCGTCGAACCAGCCGCAGCGGCGGGGCCGCCCGGTATTGGTTCCGAACTCACGGCCGCGCTCGCCGATCTTGCGGCCGATCTCGTTGTCCTGCTCGGTCGGGAACGGGCCCTGGCCGACGCGGGTCGTATAGGCCTTGCACAGGCCGAGCACGTAGCCGACCGCGCCGGGGCCGAGGCCCGAGCCGGTCGCAGCCTGCGCCGCCACCGTGTTGGACGAGGTGACGTAGGGGTAGGTGCCGTGGTCGACGTCGAGCAGCGCGCCTTGCGCACCCTCGAACAGCATGCGCTTGCCTTCGCGGCGCTTGATGTCGAGCAGCCGCCACACCGTCTCGGCATATGGCAGCAGCTGCGGCGCCAGCGCGGTCAATTCCTTCAGGATATCCTTGCCGTCGAACTCCGGCAGATTGAGGCCGCGGCGCAAGGCGTTGTGGTGAGCCAGCAGCCGGTCGATCTTGTGCGGCAGCGTGTCGAGGTCGGCGAGGTCCATCAGGCGGATGGCGCGGCGGCCGACCTTGTCTTCATAGGCCGGTCCAATGCCGCGGCGCGTGGTGCCGATCGCGGTCGCCGCATTGGCGGATTCGCGGTGCGCGTCGAGCTCGCGGTGCAGCGGCAGGATCAGGGTGACGTTCTCGGCCACGCGCAGATTTTCCGGAGAGACGGCGACGCCCTGCGAGCGCAGCTTGGTGACCTCGTCGAGGAACGCGGTGGGGTCGAACACCACGCCGTTGCCGATCACCGACAGCTTGTGTTCGCGCAGCACGCCCGAGGGCAGCAGCGCGAGCTTGTAGGTCTTGCCGTTGATCACCAGCGTGTGGCCGGCGTTATGGCCGCCCTGGAAACGGACGACGATGTCCGCCTGCTCCGACAACCAGTCGACGATCTTGCCCTTCCCTTCGTCGCCCCACTGGGCGCCGACGACGACAACATTGGCCATTCGCGGGTAATCCCTATTCAATCTGTCTCTAGGAGGCATGATCCTCGCGGAAAACCGGTGCCCACTTTTCCGGGATCATGCCTGCGCCAAGCCCTCTCCGCGGCCCAAGGCCGCTCGCACGCAAGGCAGCCAACCGGATAAAGGAAGCGGCCCCTCTAGGCAAGCAAGAACGGGGCTTTTTCGAGGTCGGAAAGGCACCCCAAGCCTTTGATATAACCTTAAAATCCTGAAAGATTCGCGGCCCCGCGACATCGGAATTGACACGCATCAACCGTTCCGGCCCGCGATTGCGCCAAGGGATGGCTGTCACCTCCACCGCTTACCCTTCCCGGGCCTAGAAGCCTCCATGCCGGATATGCCGTGACCAAGCCACCGAACAGCCAGGCGAGCCAGTTCTGGCGCCTCCCGACGGATGCGCTCTGCACCCAGCTCGGCTGCTCCTTGCAGGGCCTGACCGCGACCGAGGCCGCCAAGCGCCTCGGCCGGTTCGGGCCGAACAGCGACGCACCGCCGCGCATCGAGGGCGCGATGCGCGCGATCCTGCGCCGGCTGCTGGAGCCGCTGTCGCTGATACTGCTGGTCGCCGGCATCGTCTCGATGCTGACCGGTGACGACATCGGCGGGCTCATCATCGTGCTGATTCTCGCCGGCTCGATCGGGCTCGACACCATCCAGGAGGGCCACGCAGTCCGCGCCGCCGAGATCCTCCGCCGTTCGGTGGCGCTCAAGGCCGAGGTCAGGCGCGACGGCGCCTTCCGCGAGATCGACGTCGACCACGTCGTTCCGGGCGACCTCCTGCGCGTCCGCGCCGGCGACATCATCCCGGCGGATGCGCTGATCCTGGAGAGCACCGCCTTCACGGCCGGGGAGGCCGCGCTCACCGGCGAGCCCTATCCAGTGCAGAAGCGCCCAGGCGCTGCCACCGATCCCGACGACACGTCGAACGCACTGTTCCGCGGCGCCGTGGCGCAAACGGGCGAGGCGATCGCGCTCGTCGTCAGGACCGGCCGCGACACCGTGTTCGGCGCGGCCGCATCCGCGCTCGCCGAGGCGCAGGCTCCCTCCCCGTTCGAGCGCGATTTGCGCGAGTTCGGCCTCGTGATCGCGCGGGCCACGCTCGCGCTGGTGCTGGTCGTGCTCACCGTCCGCGTCGTGTTCGGCCGGCCTGTGCTCGATTCGCTGCTGTTCGCGGTCGCGCTCGCGGTCGGGCTGACGCCGGAGCTGCTGCCGATGATCACCACGGTGACGCTGTCGCGCGGCGCGCTGCGCATGGCCGGCCGCAAGGTGATCGTGAAGCGGCTGGCCGCGATCCACGATCTCGGCGCCATGACCGTCCTGTGTACCGACAAGACGGGCACGCTGACCTCGGCCGAGATCACGCTCGCCGGAAGTCTCGACGGCGAGGGCAAGGACAACGCCCGTGCTGCGCAGCTCGGCGCCATCGCAGCATCGCTCGGCGGCGATCGCGGCTCGCTCGATGCCGCGCTCGTCGCCGGCCGGCCCGACGCCGCGCAGGGCTGGACGCTGGCCGGGCGGCAGGCCTTCGACTTCTCGCGCCGGCTGGGATCGGTGCTCGCGACCGGCCCCGAAGGCACGCTACTCATCGTCAAGGGCGCGCCGGAAGCCGTGCTCACATTGTGCACGATGGACGAGAGCGCGCGCATTGCTGCGCTGGCGCGCGTGCGTGAGCTCGCGAGCGAGGGCCTGCGCACCGTGGCGATCGCCTCGCGGGCGTGGAGCGGCGTGCTGCGCGAGGTCGAGACGGAGGACGAGACCGATCTCGCCTTCGAGGGCTTTTGCGCCTTCGCCGATCCGCCGAAGCCGACGGCCGCGGCCGCAATCGCGCAGCTCGCGGCGCGCGGCGTGGGCCTGAAGATCCTCTCGGGCGACGACCCCGTGGTGGTGAAGCGGCTCGCGAGCCTGGTCGGACTGAACCCCGAGCGCGTACTGTCGGGGACCGACGTTGCGGCGCTCAGCGACGCGGCGCTCGCCGTGCAGGTGCGCTCCACGGACGCGTTCGGCCGCCTCGCGCCGGACCAGAAGTCGCGCATCGTGAGGGCGCTTCAGGCGGGCGGCGAAGTGGTCGGCTTCCTCGGCGACGGCATCAACGACGCACCGGCCCTGAAGGTCGCCGACGTCGGATTGTCGGTCGACGGCGCGACCGGCGTGGCGCAGGCCGCCGCCGACATGATCCTCCTCGCTTCGGATCTCGAGGTCGTCGCCGACGGCGTCGAGGAAGGCAGGCGCACCTTCGCCAACATCCTCAAATATGTCCGCATGGGCGCAAGCTCGAATTTCGGCAACATGCTGTCGATGGCCGCCGCCTCGATCGCGCTGCCGTTCCTGCCGATGCTGCCGACGCAGATCCTGCTCAACAATCTGCTCTACGATCTCTCCGAGCTCGGCATTCCCTTCGACCGGGTCTCGGCGCAGGCAACGGCGCAGCCGCAGGTGTGGAGCATGTCGAACCTGGCGCGCTTCGCCGCGATCATGGGACCGCTGTCGTCGGTGTTCGACTTCCTGACCTTCGGCGCCCTCATCATGCTGTTTCACGCATCGCCCGGCGAGTTCCGCACCGCCTGGTTCATCGAATCCATGGCGACGCAGATCCTGGTGATCTTCGTCATCCGCACCAACGGCCGACCGTGGCGCAATTGGCCCGATCCAGTGCTGTCGGCCTCGTCGCTGATCGCCTTGCTGGTCGCGATGGTCGTGCCGTTCACCCCGGTCGGCACCTGGTTCGGCTTTGTCGCGCCGCCGCCGTTGATGATGGCCGGCATCGCGCTGCTCGTCGTCGTCTATCTCGCCTGCGCCGAGCTGCTGAAGCCCTTCGCGATCCGCAGCAAACGCAAGCGATAGAGATTTGTGACCGCGATATTTCAGATCATTTCGGACCCGCACAAATTTCCACCGACAGCGATTGACGCAGGTCAATCGCGCCCCCTGCTGCGCGCTCCTAGTATGGAACCGGGAGCCATGGAGGCGGACCAGGCGTCTGCCTCAATGTTGCAGCGAGGTCACCCGAGATGTCACGCAGCTTTGACGCCATCACCATCGGATCGGGGCTCGGCGGCCTGACCGCGGCGGCCCTGCTCGCCCGCGCAGGCCACGAGGTTCTGGTACTCGAGCGCAACCAGAATTTCGGGGGAGCGGCCACGGTCTATCGTCACGGCCAGCTCGCGATCGAGGCCTCGCTGCACGAGATCGACGGCCTGGACGCCTCCGATCCCAAGCTTCCGATCCTGCGCGCGCTCGGCATCGATCGCGATCTGCCCTTCGTGGATGTCGGCGCGCTGCACGAGGTGCGGAGCCCTCTGTTCGAGCGCCCCTTCGTGATGCCGCACGGCCTCGAAGCCGCCTCGGCCGCGGCGAAGGCGCAGTTTCCGGCGCACGCCAAGGGCATCGCCCAATATTTCGAGCGCATCGACGCCGTCCGGCAGGCGGTGGCGCTGATGAGCGAGCATCAGGACGACCGCGACTGGTGGCTCTGGAACGCGCCGACATTGCCGTGGCGCCTGTGGCCGCTGATCCGCGACCGGCACGCGACCTTGAGCGAAGTGCTCACCCGCCTGTTCGGTGACAGCGAGGCGATCAAGCTCGCGCTTGCCTCCAACCTCAGCTACTACACCGACGATCCCGACACGATGCCTTTCATCCAGTTTGCGATTCCGCAGGCCTCCTATCTCGTCGGCGGCGGACACTATGTCCGCGGCGGGTCGCAGGCGCTCAGCGATCGCCTGATCGCGATCATTCGCGACGCGGGCGGTGCGGTAGAGGCGGGACGCGAGGTCGAGACCATTCTGGTCGACGGCGCCCGCGCCCGCGGCGTGCGTCATCGCGCGACGAGGGCCGATGATGTGCGCGAGGAGCTGGCGCCGATTCTGCTCGGCAACGCGGCGCCCTCCGTGCTGGCCTCGATGCTGCCGCAGGACAAGCGCGCCGCGTTCCTGTCGCGCTACGAAGACCGGCAACCATCGATCTCACTTTGGAGCATAGCGATCGGTCTCAGCCGGCCGTCCGGCGATTTCGGCGTCAGGCACTATTCGACCAGCGTGCTGCCGGGGTGGTTGACGAAACTCTCCGGTTTCCGCGAGGCCGGCGCACTGCTGGGCGAGGATCCACCGGCACGTCTCCCCCCCTACGGCTTCGTCGCCTACGATCAGATCGATACGGGCCTGAACGAGAGACCGCCTTATCTCGGCGCGCTCGTCGGCGTCGACCGGCTCGCGAACTGGACCGGTCTGTCCGCCGAAGCAAAGCGCTCCCGCAAGGAGCGCTGGATGGATCTCGTCATTGCCGATCTCGACCGGAATTATCCCGGAATCGCCGGCGCGATCACGCAGCGCGAGATGTCGACGTCCGAAACCTTCGCGCATTACCTCAACACGCCCGGCGGCGCGATCTACGGCTTCGCACCGCAAACGCGCGGATTCAAGCCAATGCCGGCGACCGCCATCAACGGCATTTATCTCGCCTCGGCGTTCACGGGCGGCGGCGGCTTTACCGGCGCGATTCTCGGCGGAGGTTGGGCCGCACGGGCAGCGATGCACCCGAATGCGGGGCCAAGCGGCGCACAGGCGGCTTCCTGAAGTTTCGCCGTTCCGCGCGGCGCATGATGGCGATGCATCTGCGCCATTGATATCAGGCATATTTCCGTGTCTTTGGACGGTGCCGGGCTATGAGCCGGCCCGGACATCGCCGGGCCGGGGCTTCGGCGCATGACGCGGGGCCATAACAATCACAATGTCCGCCACCAGCCAGACCACGAGCACCGAAACATCCGGTCACAACTGGGTCGCGAACCAGCCTTACCTGCTGCTCAGCATCACCGCGCTGTGCTGGGCCGGCAACGCCATCGTCGGGCGGCTTGCCGCCGGCCACATCCCGCCGGTGACGCTGTCGTTCCTGCGCTGGTTCTTCGCCTTCCTCCTCGTGCTGCCGTTCGCCTGGAAACATCTCGCACAGGACTGGCCCGCGATCCGCGGCAAGCTCGGCCTGATGGTGACGCTCTCGATCACCGGCATCGGCGCCTTCAACACCCTGCAATACTGGGCGCTGGAGCACACCCAGGCGCTCAATACGCTGCTGCTCCAGTCGGCCGCGCCGCTGCTCGTGGCGCTGTGGTCGCTGGCGATCCTCGGCATCAGGCTCACCGCGGCGCAGGCCTTCGGCGTGCTGCTGTCGATGTGCGGCGTGCTGACCATCCTGCTGCATGGCGATTTCACCACGCTGTCGAACATCGAGTTCAACAAGGGCGACCTCATCTTCCTCCTCGCGCTGCTGATCTTCGCGCTCTATTCGGTGCTGAGCCTGAAGCGGCCGGCGATGCACGGCCTGTCGTTCCTCGCCTTCACCTTCGGTGCCGGCGCCGCATGCCTGATCCCGCTGGAGATCTGGGAATTGTCCGCGCGGCCCGTGATGAAGTTCGACGCGCCGAACCTGCTGACCCTGTTCTATGTCGCGGTCTTCCCCTCCACCCTCGCCTATCTCTGCTTCAATCGCGGGGTGCGCCTGATCGGCGCCAACCGCGCCGCGCCGTTCTTCCACGTCGTGCCGGTGTTCGGTTCGATCATGGCGATGGTTTTCCTGGGCGAACGCCCGCAGGCGTTCCACTTTATCGGTTTCGCGCTGGTGCTGTCCGGCGTGTTCGCGGCGTCAAGGAAGCAGGCGAGCTAGCCCGCCTTGTCAGCTCGCCGCGCAGCGTTCTGCGGTCAGGTGCTCGCTGATGGGTTCATCCATACGATTTCCCAAACATAGCCGTCCGGATCTTCAATGTGGCGGTTATACATGAAGCCGAGATCCTGTGCCGGGTTGGGATCGGCGCGACCACCCGCCGCCACCGCGCGAGTCAGCGTTGCATCGACGGCGTCGCGGTCATCGACCGTGAGGGCGATCAAGACCTGACTGTCGCGGCGCGGGTCACCAATCGGGCGTTTGGTGAATTGGCGATAGTGGTCGTGGGTCAGCAGCATCACGCCAATCGCGTCCGTGATCATGAGCGAGGTCGAACTCTCGCCCGAGAACTGAGGGTTCACCGTACCGCCGAGCGCCACATAGAACGCCGTCGATGCGGCGAGATCGCGCACGGGCAGGTTCAGCAGAATCATCCTGGACATTGCTTTTCCTTCTTCAGCGGCGGGATGCCGCGCTATTGCAAAGTTCTGCTTGCGAGAGTGCCTGCCGGCCTCGGGGCCGTTGTGGCGCCTCGCCGTCGGCTGTTACCTTGGATGAACGAGCCCCTAGATGTAGCGCGCCGCGCCCATGCAGAGGGCGGTGATGGCGAGCAGAGCGGCGGCCACGCGCTGGGCGGTCGCGATGCGCGAACGCACATTGGTCGCCTCGCTCGTGCCACGACGCAAGCTCAGCAGCGCACGAGGACCGGTTGCGGCCTGAACGCCGGCTGCGATCAGCGCGCAAACCGCACCAAGCGCGAGCACTTGCTCGGCCGCGCCAAAACTGCCGGAATGAACGAGATGCCCGAGATAGCCGCCGGTGAGGATCGCAATCATCGCCGCGCCGAGTTGCGGACCGACGAGCTGCTCGCCCCCGGCTGCTCCGGTTCGCGCCAGCGCAAAGCTTGATCCGGCCCAGAACACGGACGACAACACATGAAGCGACAGTGCGATTACGAGGGCAGTCTGCATGGCAAGCTCCAAACCGGCTCCTAAATTGGATATACATTATGTATAATCAATACGTCAAGACAATGGCAGGGCGATGCCGAAGCGCAGCTATGTGAGCTCGGTCCGCGCCTCCGCGGCCGCGGAGACGCGCGAACGCATCATCGCGGCCGGCGCGCGCCTGCTGCGCAAGGATGCGAGCATCGCGAACTTCTCGCTCGACGTGGTGGCGAAGGCGGCCGGCGTCACGCGGCTGACCGTCTACAACCAGTTCGGATCCCGGCGCGGACTGCTGGAGGCCGTGTTCGACGACATCGCACGGCAGGGCGGGCTGTTCGAACTGGCCGACGTGATGGCGCTGCCGGATCCACGCGCCGCGCTCGATCGCGTCGTCGCGATCTTCTGCACCTTCTGGGCGCACGACCCCGCGATCGGCGGCCTCAACCAGGCGATCGCAACCGATCCCGAATTCGGCAATGCGCTGGTCGCGCGCAACGAACGGCGGCGTGAGCTTGTGACGGGACTGGTGACACGCATCACCGAGAGCCGTGCCGCAAAGCGGGCCATGCAGGATGCCGTCGACCTGATCTTCGTACTGACGAGCTATCCGACCTTCGCAGCGCTGAGCCCGCAGCGGTCGACGGAGGAGGTCTGCCGCCTGTTGCAGACGGCGTGCCACGCCGCTGTGGATGCGTCGATGCCGGATGCGCGCGCGGAGCGGAAGAAATAGGCCGCGGCGGCTCTGCCGGCGCGAGAGGCTCACACGCAAGAGCGCGCGCTATTTCATCTTGAACTTGCTGTACGCCTCGCTCGTCGCGATGATGACGTGCTCGGCGCAGCCGTTGACGCGGTGGGGGTCGGCTTCACGCTCGTAGGCCTCCGACGTCATCATGTCGAGAAAGGCTGCGACGGTGGGGTAGTGGACCAGCGCGACGAAATCCCAGTCATTGCCCGGTTGCGGGCCGAGCGCGACCGCCTTGGCCTCGCCGGTCCAGAGCAGTGTGCCGCCGCGTACCTTGATCATGGGAACGGTGATCGCGCTGTAGCGCAAATAGGCGTCCCACCCCGAACCGTCACCGTCGCGCGAGCGCGCGTGGAAGCGCATCAGATTCAGCATCACCACCGGCGCATGCCGGTCGAGCCCTTCCAGGCCCTTGATGTTCAACATATTGACCGCCAACGGCACCTCCTCAGGTCATGCGTGCATTGTAGCATTGCGGCGGCGTGACTTGTGTCGCGACGGCAATCCGGCGCAAGGTTGTATCCGACCCCAATGACGACCGCTTCGCCCGCGCCACCAGCCTCGAATCCGGCCAGTTGGCTCAACAACCAGCCCTATCTGCTGCTCAGCCTGAGCTCGTTGTTCTGGGCCGGCAACATCGTGCTCGCGCGCCATGTCGGCGCGCATGTGCCGCCGCTGACGGTGACCACGATCCGCTGGTTCGGCGTGTTCCTCATCCTGCTGCCGTTCGCCTGGCCGCATCTGAAGCGCGACTGGCGGGCTCTGCGCAAGAGCCTGCCCCTGATGCTGTTCCTGTCGCTGGTGGGTTTTGCCTTCAACAACGCGATCTCGTACTGGGCGCTGCAATACACCGAAGCGCTGAACGCGCTGCTGATCCAGTCGGCCGGACCGCTGTTCGTCGCGCTGTGGTCGCTGGCGCTGTTCGGCGTGCGGCTGACGGCTGCGCAGCTCGCCGGCATCGCGATCTCGCTTCTCGGCGTGCTGACCATCATCCTGCGCGGCGATCTCTCCGCCCTTGCCAGCATCAGCTTCAACAGGGGCGACATCATGTTCGCGTCCTCGCTGGTGGCATTCGGACTCTACTCCGCCTTCATCCCGCGCCGGCCGAAGGTCCATCAGCTCTCCTTCCTGTCCTTCACGACCTGCTGTGGCGCGATCATGCTGCTGCCCACCGCCGTCTGGGAGGCCTGGAGCGGCAACGTCATGCAATTCGATGGGGTGACGCTGGCAACGTTCGGCTACATCCTGATCTTCCCCTCGACGCTCGCCTATCTCTTCTTCAACCGCGGCGTGGCGCTGATCGGGCCGAACCGGGCCGCGCCGTTCTTCCATCTCGTGCCGGTGTTCGGCTCGGCGATGGCGATCCTGCTGCTCGGCGAAAAGCTCCAGCCGTTTCACCTGATCGGCTACGCGCTGGTGCTCGCCGGCGTCGTGATCGCCTCGCGCCAGGGCGCGGCGGTGAAATAATTCCGCGACGCGGAGACAAGGCAACAAACTCGAGCCTTCCGATTCCAACAAAGAGAAGCTAGGTTCCCCGCCAACGAAAAAGAGGGAACGACCAGACATGCTTTCAGCGTTGATTCGAAACCTGCGCACCATCGGCACGGCCGCGCTCTGCCTCGCCGCCTCGACCGCCGCACAGGCCGACAATTACCCCAGCCGCAACATCACGCTGGTGCTGCCCTTCGCGGCCGGCAGCGGCACCGACACCACGACGCGGCTGATCTCGCAGCATCTGTCGCAGGCGCTCGGCGTTGGCATCGTGATCGAGAACAAGGCGGGCGCCAACGGCATGATCGCGGCAACTTTTGTCGCGCGCGCCGCCCCCGACGGCTACACGCTGCTGGTGACGACCAACACGACGCATTCGGCCAATCCCTACCTGCTCAAGAGCCTCACTTACGATCCGGTCAAGGATTTCACCCCGATCGCGCGCACCGGCGATTTGCCCTTCATGTTGGTCATTCACCCCGAGGTGCCGGCCAAGACCGTCGGCGAGCTGGTCGCCTACGGCAAGGCCAATCCGGGCAAGCTGAGCTACGCCTCGGGCTCGTCGTCGGCGATCGTGTCGGGTGCGACCTTCGCGCACAATGCCGGGCTCGACCTGCTGCACGTGCCCTACAAGAGCTCGCCGCCGGCGCTCAACGACGTCATGGGCGGCCGCGTCTCGATGATGTTCGTGGACATCCTGACCGGCCTGCCGCACGTCAACGGCAACGCGCTGCGCGCGCTCGCCGTCACCACCAAGGACCGCTCTCCGCTGGTGCCGAACCTGCCCTCGATGCAGGAGGCCGGCGTGCCGGACTTCGACATCTCCTCGTGGCAGGGCTATTTCGGTCCGGCCGGCATGCCGAAGGAGATCGTGACGCGGCTCAACGCCGAGATCAGGAAGATCGTCGAGAAGCCGGAGATCAAGGCGCAACTCGCCACCCTCGGCATGGATGCCTTCTCGGGCACGCCGGAACAGCTCGGCACCTTCGTGAACGAGCAGCTGGTGCTGTGGGAGAGGCTGATCACCAACGCGAAGATCGAGAAGCAGTAAGACGGTCTCGTAGGGTGGGCAAAGTGTAACGTGCCCACCGAGACGTCACAGCGAACTCAAAAAGAAAGGTGGGCACGACGCTTACGCGTCTTTGCCCACCCTACGAATTCCGTGCGCTTGAGCTTACGCCGCGCGCACCTTGGCGAGGAAGCCGTCCACCGCGCTGCGTAGCGCGCCGGACTGGCTGTCCAGCTCGCGGGCGTTGGTGAGCACGTCGGTGGCGGCGGTGCCGGTCGCTTCCGCGGCCGAGGTGACGCTGCCAATATTGGCATTGATCTCGTTCGATCCGGCGGCGACCGACTGGATGTTGCGGGCGATCTCGCGCGTCGCCTCGCCCTGCTGCTCGATCGAGGCGGAAATGCCCGCCGTGATCTCGCTCATCTCGGCAATCGTCTGGGTGATGCCGCCGATCGCCGCGACCGCATCGCTGGTCGAGGTCTGCATCGCCGCGACCTGGGCGGAGATTTCCTCGGTGGCCTTCGCGGTCTGGTTGGCGAGCGCCTTGACCTCGGAGGCGACGACGGCGAAGCCGCGGCCGGACTCGCCGGCGCGCGCCGCCTCGATGGTGGCGTTGAGCGCGAGCAGGTTGGTCTGCGCCGCGATCGAATGAATGAGCTTGACCACCTCGCCGATCTTCTCCGCGCCGGTGGAGAGCTCCTGCACCGTGGCGTTGGTGCGCTCGGCGTCGTTGACCGCCCGGCTCGCCACTTCGGTCGAACGCGTCACCTGGCGGGAGATTTCCGCAACCGAGCTCGACAGCTCTTCGGCGGCGGCGGCAACCGTGCCGACATTGCCGGAGGCCTTCTGCGAAGCCGCGCCGACTGTCGCCGCGCGCGAGGAGGCGTCGCTCGCGGTCGCCGTCATCGACTGCGCCGTGCTCTGCATGCCGGCCGCGGCCGAGGAGACCGAGCGAACGATGCCGTTGACGCTGCGTTCGAAGTCGTTGGCGATCTCTTCCATCGCGCTGCGACGATCCGCCGCGGCGCGTTCCTTGGCGTCCGCCTCGGTCTTCTCGAGGTCACGAATACGGACCGCATTGTCCTTGAAGATCTGAACGGTCGAGGCCATTGCGCCGACCTCGTCGCCGCGGCCGACGCCGGGAATGTCACCCTCGAGCTTGCCGTCGGCGAGATCCTTCATGCGGGCGCCGAGCAGCGCCAGCGGACGGCTGATGCTGCGTCCGATCATCCAGGCGACGCTGCCGGCGACGATGACGATGCCGAGCATGGCGAGGCCGAGCAGCCAGTAGACCGGCCCCATCTTGGCGTCGATATCCTCGAGATAGGCGCCGGTGCCGAGATACATGTCGAAGCCGGGAACGGCGACCGCGTAGCCGAGCTTGCGGATCGGCTTCTCCTGGCCGGGCTTCATGTATTCATAATACAGCAGGATCGAACCATTGGCCTTGACGCCATCCATCAGCTCGACCGACAGCCTGCGGCCGTTGGTCACCACATCCATGCGGTTGGCGCCGATCTGCTTCGGATCGGGGGCAAGCTGCGTGATGCCGTCATAGGACGTGCCGAACAGGTAGCCCGCACCGTTGTCGTAGGTCATCGCATTGCCGTAGCGGCGAAGCTCGGCCATGGCCGCGTCCTTCGTCATCTCGCCGGCATCGACGCGCTTCTTCAGCGCAGCGGCGTAGTTGCGCCCCAACTCGACGATCGCCTTGGCCTGGTCGATGCGCGCATTCACCATCTCCTGCTTCATCAGGTAGCCGGCGAGAACTCCGGAGATGCAAAGGCCGAACAGGGTAACACCGACAAGGATGCCAAGCTTGGGGGCGATCTTCAGATTGCTCAACTTCACGATGGGCTCCTCGGGTGACGCGGGCTCGCGCAGACCTTTTTATTTGAATCAACTTTTAGTGTGTGACCCCTTAGCAAGTTACTTACGTGCCTCCGTAGAAGCCCTGACGATGCCGCGAAAACCGGCAAATAATGGTCAAGCCGGCAACCGGCGATTGTACGCACGCACCCCGATTTCGCGTAAAAGACGCAAAGGCCCGCCGAGAAGGCCGGGCCGCAACAAGAACCGACAAACCAAATCGGGAGCAGGAAATGCCGAAATACAGGGTGGTGACGCCGAAGGGCGCGAGCTTCACGGTCGCGGGCAGCGATTATTCCTACGAGCGCGAGGCGCTTGATCCGATCGACGCCGAGATCATCGAAGCTCCGGCCAACGAAGCCGAGTTCATTGCCGCCGCGAAAAACGCCGACGCCATCTATGCCAAGGGCATCCCGATCACCAAGTCGATCATCGACGCACTGGAGAACTGCAAGGTCATCACGCTCGGCTCGGTCGGCGTGGACAGCGTCGACGTGAAGGCCGCCACCGCGCGCGGCATTCCCGTCACCAACATCCCCGACACCTTCATCGAGGAGGTCGCGGACCACGCCATGATGCTGCTGCTCGCCGGCTTCCGCCGCCTGGTCGAGCAGGACAGGATGGTGCGCAGCGGCCGCTGGGCCGAGGGCCGGCCGGCGCTGCTGAAGATCCCGCGGCTGATGGGCCAGACGCTCGGCTTCATCTCGTTCGGACGCGTCGCGCGCGCGGTTGCGAAGCGCGCCGCGCCGTTCGGCCTGCGCATGATGGCCTACGACCCCTTCATCCAGGAAACGCTGATGTACGACCACGGCGTCATCCCCGCGACGCTGAACGAGGTGCTGTCGCAATCCGACTTCGTCTCGATGCACGCGCCCGCGCGGCCCGAAGTGCACCACATGCTGACCGAGAAGCACTTCCGGCAGATGAAGAAGGGCTCGATCTTCATCAACACCGGTCGCGGCGCCACGGTGGACGAGGAGAGCCTGATCAAGGCGCTGCAGGAGGGCTGGATCGCGCACGCCGCCCTCGACGTGCTGGAGAAGGAGCCGCCCTCGCACAACAATCCCATCCTCAGCATGGAGAACGTGACCCTGACCGCCCATGTCGCCTCGGCCTCGGCACGGTTCGACGAGGCACGCAAGCGCCGCGTGGGCTACGAATTGTCACTGGTGCTTCAGGGCATGTGGCCGGTAAGCTGCGTCAATCCGTCGGTGCTGCAAAGCACCGCGCTCCGCCGTTGGCAGCCCGTCAGCATGGATCGCGGACCGAACAGCTAGGCGGCCGGCCGCACGACGCGCCGGAAACCGGAAGACCCTTCACCGGCGATCAACGCCGGGAAGGGAGACAACAGGGAGGAACTGATGAGGAACGACCTGACACGTCGTGACGCCTTGGCGCTGGGCCTGTCCGCTGCGACGTTCGCGGCAACCGGTGCTGCGGCGCAAACACCGCCATCACAGATCAAGGCCGCCGATGTGCCGGCCCCCAAGCTCGCGATCGAGAAGGGCGCGAGCCTGCGCATGCTGCGGCCGGTGCGGTTCGTGCAGGCCGACGAGGACGTGTTTCGCGCCAACGCGGCCAAATTCACCAAGGAGACCGGGGTCGAGGTCAAGGTCGATTTCGTCGGCTGGGAGGACATCAACCAGCAGACCGCGGTGACGGCCAATTCCGGTGCCGGCCCCGACATCATCATCGGCTTCTCCGATGCTCCGCACATCTACATCGACAAGCTGATCGAGCTGACCGACGTCGCCGACTATGTCGGCAAGCGTTACGGCGGCTGGCTGCCGCTGGCGCAGCGCTACGGCAAGAGGAACAAGAGCGACGCCTGGATCGGACTGCCGTTCGGCGCCACCGCGGGTCCGCTGATCTACCGCAAGTCGATCCTGCAATCGGTCGGCTTCGACAAGGTGCCGGAGGACCACGCCGGCATCGTCGACCTCTGCCAGAAGCTGCAGAAGGCCGGCAAGCCGGCCGGCTTCGCGCTCGGCAACGCCAAGGGCGACGGCAACGGTTTTGCGAACTGGGCACTGTGGTCACACAACGCCGCCCTGCTCGACGAAGAGGGTAACGTCACCATCAACAGCAAGGAGACGATTGCCGCGCTGAACTGGGTCAAGCAGCTCTACCCGACCTTCATCGCCGGCACGACCTCGTGGAACGACGTCAGCAACAACCGCGCCTACTCCTCGCAGGAGATCGCGCTGACCGCCAACGGCGTCTCGCTGTACTTCTCGCTGAAGAACGATCCGGCGACCAAGGCGATCGCCGACGACAGCGAGCATCAGTTGCTGCCGAAGGGCGTCGCCAAGATCTCGCCGATGGCCGGCCTGACGTTGAACGCCATGGTGTTCAAGCACAGCCAGTATCCCAACGCCGCAAAGGCCTTCCTGCAATACATGCTGGAAAAGGACCAGTACGAGCCGTGGCTCAATGCCAACTCCGGCTACTGGGCCCAGCCGCTGGCCGCCTATGCCGATGCCGCCGTGTGGTCGCAGGACCCCAAGGTGAAGCTGTTCAAGGACACCATGAACAGCACCTATTATGACGGCTACAGGGGCCCGATCTCGACGGCGACCGGTGCCGTCAGCGCCGACTACGTTCTGATTCAGATGTGCGCGTCGGTCGCGACCGGCGCTGCCACGCCGGAAGCCGCAGCCGCGGAAGCCGAACAGCGCTGCAAGCGATACTTCCGGCGGCAGAAGTAACGGCCGCCGACAAAGCAACCGTTATTGCGAGGAGCAAAGCGACGAAGCAATCCAGACTGCATCCGCGGAAACACACTGGATTGCTTCCGCCTTCGCCAAGGCCTCGGCGGACAAGTCGCTTCGCTCGCAATGACGGTGTGGTGATAGCCCTGAACAGGACAACGACACGATGTCCGTGACCACACTTCCCCCTCTCGCCCTGGCCCAGCGGCAGCCGTCCTGGCTGGTGCGCCTGTTCGACTACAAGCCGTTCCTGATCGTGATGTGCCTTGCGCCCGCGATCGGGCTGCTGGCGGTGTTCCTGACCTATCCGCTCGGCCTCGGCATCTGGCTCGCCTTCACCGACACCACGATCGGCCGCAAGGGCGACTATGTCGGCCTGGAAAACTTCCAGTATCTGCTCACCGATCCCCTGTGGTGGAACGCGGTGTTCTACAGCGTGGTCTACACGGGCATAGCGACGTTCGGGAAGTTCGCGCTCGGCTTCTGGCTGGCGCTCCTGCTCAACAACCATTTTCCGTTCAAGAGCCTGCTGCGGGCGATCATTCTCCTGCCCTGGATCGTGCCGACGGTGCTCTCGGCGCTGGCGTTCTGGTGGATCTACGATCCGCAATTCTCGATCATCTCCTATCTCCTGGTCGACGTGCTGCACTGGCGGTCGAGCAACATCGACTTCCTCGGCTCGCCCTGGCCGGCGCGCTTCTCGCTGATCGTCGCCAATATCTGGCGCGGCATTCCCTTCGTCGCGATCTCGCTGCTGGCGGGCCTGCAGACCATCTCGCCCTCGCTCTACGAGGCTGCGATGCTCGACGGCGCCAGCGCCTGGCAGCGCTTCCGCTACATCACCTTCCCGATGATGATGCCGATCCTCGCCATCGTGATGACGTTCTCGATCATCTTCACCTTCACCGACTTCCAGCTCGTCTACGCCATCACCCGCGGCGGCCCCGGCAACTCCACCCATTTGCTGGCAACGCTGGCCTTCCAGCGCGGCATTGCCGGCGGCGAGCTCGGCGAAGGCGCCGCCATCGCGGTGTCGATGATCCCGTTCCTGGTGTTCGCGACGCTGTTCTCCTATTTCGGCCTGGCGCGCCGCAAATGGCAGCAGGGAGAGAGCAATGACTGACACCGTCGCGCAAGCCACACCCGACACTAAGGCGGCGCCCGACACCATGGCCTGGGATTCCGGGCTGCGGCGGCTGATGATGATCTACCTGCCGCTCGGCTGCTTCGTGCTGATCCTGCTGTTTCCGTTCTACTGGATGGCGATCACCTCGTTCAAGCCGAACGCCGAGCTGATGAACTACAAGGCGCACAATCCGTTCTGGATCTCCTCGCCGACGCTGGCGCACATCAAGCACCTCCTGTTCGACACCGCCTATCCCCGCTGGCTGTGGACGACGATGCTGGTTGCGATCGGCTCGACCACGCTGTCGCTGATCGCGAGCACGCTTGCCGCCTATGCGATCGAACGCCTGCGCTTCCGCTGCAGCCCCTATGTCGGCCTCGGCATCTATCTCGCCTACCTCGTGCCGCCGTCGATCCTGTTCATTCCGCTCGCCACCGTCGTGGTGCAGTTCGGCCTGTTCGACTCACCGATGGCGCTGATCCTGGTCTACCCGACCTTCCTGGTGCCATTCTGCACCTGGCTCCTGATCGGCTATTTCAAGTCGATCCCCTACGAGCTCGAGGAATGCGCGCTGGTCGACGGCGCGACGCGGCTCCAGATCCTGCGCCGGATCACGCTGCCGCTGGCCGTGCCCGGCCTGATCTCGGCCGGCATCTTCTCCTTCACGCTGTCCTGGAACGAGTTCATCTATGCGCTCGCCTTCATCCAGAGCGGCGCCAACAAGACCGTGCCGGTCGCGATCCTGACCGAGCTCGTCACCGGCGACGTCTACCAGTGGGGCGCGCTGATGGCGGGCTCGCTGCTCGGCTCGCTGCCGGTTGCGATCTTCTACTCGCTGTTCGTGGATTACTACGTGTCCTCGCTGACCGGCGCGGTAAAGGAGTAATCGGCGGTTGCACGCGACGATCGTGCAATCGCGATAGACTGCTCACTTCTTCCGTCCCATCATGTCACGGTGATGGCGGGTCGATCGCTGGCGCCGTCAATTTATCGCTCGAGAAAGCGAGAATTGCATGGGATCGCCAAATTCGTTATCGCGGCGCGGCTTTTGCCTGTGTTGCGTCGGCGGCGCCACGTTCGCCGCCTCCGCCGGATGGCTCACACCGCGCGAGGCCTACGCCGAGGCGCGCGGCCTCGTCAGCCTGATCAAGGACAGTGCGGCAATTTCTCCGATCACGGCCTCCAGGCTGCGCAACAATATCAGCGTGCTCGAAGGCTCCGGCGGCAACATCGCCGTCCTGACCGGGTCCGACGGCAAGCTCCTGGTCGATGCCGGCATCCGCGTGTCGCGCGCCCAGCTCACCAATGCGCTGGCCGGTCTCGGCACCGATCCCGTCACCCATCTCGTCAACACCCACTGGCATTTCGACCATGCCGACGGCAATGAGTGGCTGCATTCGGCCGGCGCGAAGATCATCGCACACGAGAACACCCGGAAGCACCTCCTCGGCGTTCAGCGCGTCGAAGACTGGGACTACAATTTCCTTCCGCTCGGACCCGGCGGGATTCCCAGCGAAGTGTTTGCCGGCAGCCACAAGCTCGGTCTCAACGGCGCCTCGATCAGCCTGAAATATTTCGGGCCCGCACACACCGACAGCGACGTCTCCGTCACCTTCGTGGAAGCCAACATCGTCCACGTCGGCGACACATTCTGGAACGGCATCTATCCGTTAATCGACTATTCGACCGGCGGCAGCATCGACGGGATGATCGCGGCATGCGACGCCAATCTCGCGGCGACCGACAAGGATACGATCATCATTCCCGGTCATGGCAAGCCGGTCAGCAACAAGGCCGAGCTTCAGGCGTTCCGCGACATGCTGGTCGCGATCCGCGACAACGTCGCCCGGCTGAAGGCGCAGGGACGCACCCGGGACGAAACCGTCGCGGCGAAGCCAACCGCGGCCTTCGACGCGCAATGGGGGCAGTTCGTGATCGACCCCGGCTTCTTCACCAGGCTGGTCTACCAAGGCGTTTGAGGAGCGGACGACTGACGTCCGACCACCGAGTTTAACGGGGAGACCGACATGAGCATCGCAGAATTCACACCGGCGCCAGCCCGGCTCGATCGGCGGCGCCTGATTCTCGGATTGTCCGGGATGGCTGTTGCCGCGGCTCCGCAGGCTGCATCGGCCAAGTCGCAAGCCGGCGCGCAAGGCGGCGGCTATCCGGTCGTCCATCATCGAACCACGACCGTCGACGGCATCAGGATCTTCTATCGCGAGGCGGGTCCGAAGGACGCACCTGCGGTACTGCTGCTGCACGGCTTCCCGACCTCCTCGCACATGTTCCGCAACCTGATCCCGGCTCTGGCCGACCGCTACCACGTGATCGCTCCCGACTACCCCGGCTACGGCCAGAGCGACATGCCGCCGCGCGCGTCGTTCAAGTACACGTTCGACCGTTTCGGTGAGCTCGTCGACGGCCTGCTCGATCAGCTCGGTGTCACCCGCTATGCGATGTATGTCATGGATTACGGCGCTCCCGTGGGCTGGCGGCTGGCGCTCAAGCATCCCGAGCGCGTCAGCGGCCTGATCGTGCAGAACGGCAACGCCTATGACGAAGGGCTGAAGAAGTTCTGGGATCCGATCAAGCAATACTGGGCCGACGGATCCGATGCGAGCCGGCAGGCGTTGATGAAGCTCGTCACGCTGGAGACCACGAAATTCCAGTACACCGACGGCATGTCCGACGTCAGCCGGATTTCACCGGACAACTGGGTGCACGATCAGGCGCTGCTCGACCGTCCCGGCAACAGCGAAATCCAGATGGACCTGTTCTACGACTACCGGACCAACCTGCCGCTGTATCCCGCGGTGCAGGCCTACTTCCGCAAGCACAAGCCGCCGACACTGATCGTCTGGGGCAAGAACGATTTCATCTTTCCCGCCGACGGCGCCCATCCCTACAAACGCGACCTGCCCCAGGTGGAATTTCACCTCATCAACACCGGCCATTTCGCGCTCGAGGACAAGTTCGACGAAATGGTCCCGCTGATCCGCGACTTCCTCGCCCGCAAGATCGCCTGATCCCTTCGGAAGGAACGGCCATGTACGCCCCCCTCGACTGCATGGCCGTTCTGGCGGCCTCCACATTGTTTGCAGCGACCGCCGTCGCCCAGACCGCCAGAGACGTGCGTGGCCCCTCCCCGCTGGTTGCGATCGAAAACGAGGCGCCCGCCCGGCTGATCGTCGATCCGCCGCTCGCCGAGCAGTTGGCGCGAGGCCTCGTCTTCATCCAGTATGCGACGGAAAACCTGCGCGTGGTGCCGGTGTTCGGTAAGGGCGCGCTCGACGTATCGCCACGCATCGGCCACGTCCACGTTACGGTCGACGACGCGCCGTGGCATTTTGTCGATGCCAGTGGCGAGACCGTGATCGTGGTCGGACTGAAGCCGGGCCCGCACAAGGTGCTGTTCGAGCTGGCCGATCCCACACACCGCGTGATCGACAGCAAGACGGTCAGCTTCGAGATTCCGCCACAGCCAAAGCCAGTGCCCTCGCCGGCGCGGTAAAGGAGTAGGACGAACTCAAGCCTGTGAGGCGCACGAAACGCGCCCGGATCGCGCTCTCGGGCGCTTTACAGACGACGATCTGCTGCATAGGCTCCAGAACATTATTTTTTTGATTTTTTGGAGCATTTGACATGAAGACATTGGTGTTGACCGTCATCGCTGTTCTGTTTCTCGTCCCCGTTGCGTCGAGCGCGCAGGCCCAAACCGGAACGTCGACTGCAACCAAGAAGAGCAGCAAGCAACCACAGACCAAAAATCTGCCGCGGTGCAGCCGCGCAAATCAGATGGCCGGCAAACCGTGTTACGGCGGGTAGCGCCGAGCAAGGAGTGACAAAACCCCGGCAACGTGCCGGGGCTTTGGCTGCGGCCTTTGGCCCGCTTTCACAAAACTGAAACAAGGGATCCGCATAAGGCATGCGTCCGCCAACAGGAGACGCACATGCGCGCGAGTTTTCTTGCCACCGTCGCAACGATCATTCTCACCGCGAGCACGGCGCTCGCCCAGAGCGAAGGTGAATTCCCGGCGAAGCTCGCCGGCCACGTGGTGATGCCGGCCGAATCGTTCATCGACGCGCCGGCGGATGCGCCCGCCGATCTCAAGACCTCCGGAAAGTACACCACCGGCAAGCGCGTCGACGCGCTCGGCACCGTGATGGGCAAATCCTATGAGCGGGCGACCGGCGTATCGCTGCCGTTCAAGGGCCAGCCGCTCCAGGGCCATTCCGGCATCAAGACCATGCCCGACGGCAGCTTCTGGGTCATCACCGACAACGGCATGGGCGCCCGCGCCAACTCGCCGGATTCGATGCTGTATCTCAACCGCTACAAGATGGATTGGGCGAGCGGCAAGATCGAGCGGCAGGAGACGATCTTCCTGCACGATCCCGACAGACGCGTGCCGTTCCGCATCGTCCATGAGGACACGCAGAAGCGCTACCTCACCGGCTCCGACTTCGACACCGAAGGTTTCCAGATCATCGGCGATACTTTCTGGATCGGCGACGAGTTCGGCCCCTACATCCTCAAGGCCGACAAGACCGGCAAGATCCTCGGTGTGTTCGAGACGGTTGCCGACGGCAAGCCGGTGCGCTCGCCCGATCACTGGGCGGTGGCGACGCCGGGCGCACCGGGCGCGACCTACACCAACGTCAACCTGCGCCGCTCCAAGGGGTTTGAGGGCTTTGCCTCGTCCAAGGACGGCAAGTTCCTCTACGGCCTGCTCGAGGGGCCGCTGTGGGATGCCGACAAGAAGGACTGGGAGAAGGTCGACGGCAAGGAAGCTTCCCGCATCCTCGAATTCGACGTCGCCGCGGAAAAGTTCACCGGCCGCTACTGGCAATACGTGTTCGAGCAGAACGGCAACGCCATCGGCGACTTCAACATGATCGATCAGGCCTCCGGCCTCATCATCGAGCGCGACAATGGTGAAGGCACGCCCGACAAGGCCTGCCCGCAGGGCACTCGCGGCGACAACTGCTTTCCTGATCTCGCCAAATTCAAGCGCGTCTACAAGATCGAGCTCACCGAGGCCAATGTCGGCAAGCCCGTGCGCAAGATCGGCTATGTCGACCTCATGAAGATCAAGGATCCCGACAAGAAGGCGCGCAAGCCGCTCAACGACGGCGTCTACACTTTCCCGTTCTTCACCATCGAGAACGTCGATCGCGTCGACGACTCCCACATCATCGTCGGCAACGACAACAACCTGCCGTTCTCGTCCAGCCGCGATCCCAACAAGGCCGACGACGACGAGTTCATGTTGCTCGAGGTCGCGGATTTTCTGAAGGCGAAGTAAGGCAACGGTCTCTCTTCAGCCGCCACAAACTCCGCCGTCGTCCCGGACAAGCGCAAGCGCAGATCCGGGACCCATAACCCCAGGCCGGAGTTGTGGCACGAGATGGTGGTGACGAATCTTCGCCAAACGCGACCCTGTGGTTATGGGTCCCGGATTTGCGCGCGCTTAGGGCGCGCTTGTCCGGGACGACGGCGGAGTTTGTGGAGACCGCGACCTACCTCACCGTAAACTCCACCGGGATCGAAAAGCTCATCGCGCCGTTCTTGATCTCGTCGGGAAACGGAGGGAACGGTGAGGCCTGGCGGATCATCGACATGGCCTGGGCGTCGAAGGCGGCAACGCCGGAGGAGCCGCCGAGACGGCTCGACGTGACCTGCCCGCTGCGGCCTAGGGTGAAGCTCAGCCTGGCCACGCCGCGCTGACCGCCGCCACCGGACGGATATTGGTGGAAACGCATCAGATGCGCGCGGACGCGTTGATTGTAGGACGCGATCGCCGAGGCCACCGCGCCCGCGCTCATCGCGGACGCCATGGGCGCCTCGCGCTCGGCGCGCGGCGGCGCGCTGGTGCGCGGCGCGGGCATCGCCTCCGAGGGCTTTTTTGACTCGCGGCGAACGATCTTCGGCTTCTCCGGCACAGGCTTTTCAACCGGCACGATCTTCGCGGGCTCGGGCCTGGCTGGTGTCGGCTCCAGCTTCTGCTCAGGCGGCGCCACCACGTCAGGCTTGTCCTGCGGCGGTGTCGGCGCGATGGTCTCTTCGACGGCTTGCCGCTGCGCGGGCTCCGGCGGCGAAGCGTCGGCCTCCTGCATCACGGGCCCGGGCGCGACGTCGTCCGGCATTGACTGCGGTGCCGATGTCACCGGCGCCATGTCGACCATGATCGCGGGAAGGCTGACGCCCTGTTCCGGCTGCGATTTCAGCCAGCTCATCGCAAGCAGCGCGACGGCAACATGCAACGCCACGATCACTGCTCCCGAGACGCCCCAGCGTGCGCCCTCGCGCTCGCCGAGCGGCTCGTGCAGGACAAAGGCGTGGGCGGCCATCAGCTGCGTCCGTCGAGGCCGACCAGGGCGACCTTCAAGTAGCCGGCATTGCGCAAGCTGTTCATCACCTCCATCAGATCGCCATAGGAGACGGCCTTGTCGGCGCGGAGATAGATGCGCTCGTCCTTGCGGCCCCTGGTGGCGACGTCGAGCGAGGAACTGAGCGCCTCGCGAGCCACGACGTCTTCGCCGACGGCAATCGAGAGGTCCGGCTTCACGGTGACGAACACCGGCTTGTCCGGCCGCGGCGCCGGCTCGGCGGCGGTTGCCGGCAGCTCGACGCCGATGTCCACGGTGGCGAGCGGTGCGGCCACCATGAAGATGATCAGCAGCACCAGCATCACGTCGATGAACGGCGTGACGTTGATCTCATGGGTGACGTCGAGATCATCGGGGTCGCCGCGCCTAAGCGGCGATCCTGCCCCTGCGCCGAGCTTCGCGGCCATGGCCTACTCCGCCGCCCGCGACAGGCGAAAATCGCGGTGGTCGCGCTGGCGGCTCACCAGCAGCATCAATTGTGCCGAGGCATCGCCAAGCAGCGCGCGGTAATTGGCGATGCCGCGGACGAGATGATTGTAGATCACGACCGCCGGGATCGCGGCGACGAGGCCGAGCGCGGTGGCGAGCAGCGCCTCCGCAATGCCGGGCGCAACCACCGCAAGGCTGGTGGTGTGGCTCTCGGAGATGCCGATGAAGGCGTTCATGATGCCCCACACCGTGCCGAACAGGCCGACAAACGGCGCGGTGGCGCCGATGGTCGCGAGCACCCCGGTGCCGCGCGCGATCTGCCGCGACATCGCCGCCTCGACCCGCTCCAGCCGCAGCGCCACGCGCTCCTGAAGACCGTCGTCGACAATGCCGCCGGAGAGCTCGGCCTCCTTCGCGCAGGACTGGATGAGCTGGGCAACCGCGTCATGCGCGTCCCCGGTCCGCGCCGCCGCCTCCGCCAGCTTCATCCGGCCCTCGAGCGCGCGCGTCCGCTGCACGGCGAGCGCACTCTTGCGGCGCAGCTCGACGGTCTTGGCGAGCCACACCGTCCACGTCACCACCGAGGCGACGGCCAGCCCGATCATCACCGCCTTCACGATGATGTCGGCACCGAGGAACATGCCCCAGGGCGACAGATTACGCGGCAACAGCGCTTCGTCGATCGCGAAGGCCGGAGCCGGCGCGAGCGCCAGCGCGATGGTTAGGATCACGTGCCGAAGCCTGGAATTGCCTTGCATCCTGATCACCCGACAGACAGAAGGAAGCTATGCCGCGATCCGGCCCGAAAGCTGGCGAAACCGCACGAGCTGATCCGCACGCAGCGCCCGGGTCTCGTCGCGGCCGACGAAGACCTTGAACATGATGCCGCCGTCGGCATTGACGAAGGCGATGAAGGCCGAATTCTTGCCCATGAAGGGACGCTCGACGAAGGCGATGCCTGCGCAACGCTCATGGCGCAGATGGCCATGCAGGCCCTTCGGCTGCATCAGGTTGAAATAGCCGCGGCCGATCTCGCCCGCGGGAATTGATCCGGTGAATTCGAAGATCGCGTCATCCGTGTGCACGATCAGCGTGACCTCGCCCCATTGTGCGACGTCCTGCATCGCGGCGGCAAAATGCTCGCCGCCTCCCATGCGCACCATCGACGAGGGCAGTGCCTCGATCACGGCACGTGGCGTGACATTGCGCCCCCGCGCGACGTCCTCGATCACCGCGCCGGGATTGTCGGCCATGTACGCCTTGAGATCGGCGAGATCGGTGCTCAACATGTCCAGCTCCTCTCCTGCGTCGCGGCCTCAGGCGGCCGCGGCCTTGCGTTCACTCTGGATCACCTCGAAGCCCTCGAACTTGGGATGGCCCAGATAGAGGCTCTCGCCGGTCCGATTGTCGGCGCGGGCATGGGCGCGGCGGAATTCCTCGGAGCGCGTCCAGGCCTCGAACGCCGCCTTGTCGACCCAGGTGGTGTGCGACGAGTAGAGCGTGTGGTCCTCGGCCTCGGGGCCCCTCAGGAGATGAAACTCGACGAAGCCCGACATGCTGCCGAGATAGGATTCGCGCGTGGCCCAGACCGTTTCGAACGCGGTCTCCGCGCCCTTCTTCACCTGGAAACGATTCATGGCGATGAACATAAAAGTCTCTCCTTCTGATCAAGATGAAAACGCGCCGAAACCGCGCTGGAGCATCAGCGCGGCCCGGCGGAGATTGCTGGCGTTGCAACGCCTGTCGGCTCACGCACCTCCAAAGTGGATCTTCATGCCGGCCTTGTAGACCCTGCCCGGTCCCGGGCTCGACCACAGCACGTCGTTCTGCGTGGTGCCGTCGGTCGAGCTGCCGGGAATGGCGTAAGGCCGGTAGTACTGGTTCAAGAGGTTGTCGATCGAGGCCGACAACACGATGTCCCTGGTCGCGTTGTAGGTCAGGTACAGGTTGACCAGCTCGTAGCCGGTCGCGGGCAGATAGCCGGCGGGCACGTCGTTGTTGGGACCGTACGAGGCCCACTGCGCCGTCAGGATCAGCGTACGATCGAGCAGGCGGACGCCGCCGGTCGTGACGACCTTGCGCGGGGTGATGGTCGCAAGCCCGATATTGGTCGCGACGTTCTTGCCCTGGATGTAGTGACCGGCAACACCGATGAACCAGTCGCCGGCATCGTACATCGTCTCCGCCTCGAAGCCCTGGATGCGAGCATTGGCGATGTTCTGGTACTGATAGAACTGGCTGAACGAGCCGAATGGCGGCACCGCGACCGGCGCCGAAGCAACGAGGTCGATGTAATCGCCGACATCGTTGCGGAACAAATTGATCTTGCCGCGGAACGAATCGTTGGCACTGAAGATGTTGTCGTATTTCAGGTTGATGCCGACTTCCTTGTTCTTGCCGACCTCGGGGCGAAGGTTCGGGTTGGGCAGGAAGCAGAACAGGCCGGCCGTGCCGTCCGGACAGACGAAGAAGGCCGGTCCGCCACCGGTCGCATGTGCGCCCGAGATCACGGTCTCGGTGATCGATGGGGCGCGATAGCCCTCGGCATAGCTGACATAAGGCTGGAAGCCCGGAACCGGCGTCACACCCAGGGTGATCTTCGGCGAGAAGCGGTCGCCACCGGTGCTGGTCTTGCCGGAATCCAGGTCATAGCGGTCGTAGCGGATCGCGCTCACCGCCTCGAACCAGGTGCTGTAATTCTGCTTCAGCTGGAGGAAGCCACCCGACACTGTGCGGATACCGCTTGGCGTGGTGATGTTGGAATTGCCGCGGCTGTCGGTCGTGATCACGTCGTCCTGGAACGCGTCGACGCCCCAGGTGAGCGCATTGCGCCAGTCGCCGACGTTGAAGCGCGTGGTGTTGTTGGCGTCGACGCCATACGTATTGAGGACGTAGCCGCGCTTGTCGCCGACGCAGCCCGAGACGTTGTTGCCGAAGCCGCCGTTGCAATAGGTCGAGGTGGTCGTGCCGTAGTGATAAGTCTTGGTCTGGTCGTTGTCGGTGCGATTGCCGTAGACCGACATATGCCAATCGAACAGATTGTCGCTCGGAAGCGAGTAGTTCCAGGTGATGGTCCCGGTGTAATTCTTGGCATCGGACGCGTAGACCGACGACCCGCGATTCAATGCAATCAATGCCTGGGTAGTCGTCGGACCGCGATTGAACTGGCCAATGTCGTATTGATAATCCTGGAACACGGCGCCGAACTTGACCTCGTGACCGAGGGCCGGCCGCACCGTGAGCTTCATCAGTCCGCTCTCGACCTGGTTGCCGGTGTTGCCGATCTCGGTGCCGTTACCATCCTTGTAGTTGCCCTGGGTGCGGTAGACCGCGCCGCCGAAGATATCGACGTCGGGCGTGGCGCGCACGCCGCCGAACACCGAGCCGAGGCCGCGATTGTTGTTGGAGCCGTAGGATCCCGAGAGATCGACACCCCAACGCTCGCCGGGACGCAGCACGTCGTTGATGTCCTTGGTGCGGAACGAGACCAGGCCGCCGATCGCGCCGGAGCCGTAGATGTTGGCGGTCGGTCCCCGCACGACGTCGACGCCGCCGATCAATTCAGGATCGAGAAAGAAGGAGCCGTTGGCATTGTGGCCGGTGCGTTGATAGTTCTGCCGCGCGCCGTCGACCACGACCGCGACGCGGCCGAAATCCTGCAAGCCGCGAATGTTGATGACGGTCGCGGGATCGTCGCCGCGCTCCTGGAACGAAACACCGGGAACCGCATAGAAGATGTCCGACAGCCGGTTCGGCTGAAGACCCTGGATCTGGTCGAGCGAAATCGAGCTGACGGGCGCGAGCGCGTCGATCGCTCGCTCCCTGGTCTTGGTTGCGGCGACCGTGATGGTGTCGAGCGTCTGCACCGGCGCGGCGCTGCCCGCCTGCGCTCGGGCGTTCAAGGCGTCGGGCGTTGCCTGCTGTGCAGCCAGCGGCTTGGCCGGCTTGCGCTTGGCCTGCTTCGGCCGTTCCAGCGACCCATGTTCGGCCTGCGGCGATGCGGTCTGCGCGAGACCGCTCTCCGTCGCCAATGCCGCGATTGAAACCACCGACGCACCCAAAATCAAGGCGCGCGAATACTTAGCCCCGTCAGCCATATCAGCCCCAGCCTGCACTTCACTTTAGTTTTTGGAGTCGTTTGGCTGGCGTGCGTTCGCAAGGCGAACGACTGGCTGGCTGATCTTCTTAAGACGCGGGCATGTTGCCCGCTGTCATGATTGGTAACGTGGCAACACTCTGACGGTCAATGACGTCTGGTTGCAGTTTATATCGATTGTAAATTTCCACCGTTGGAATGCGCCAGATGCCGCCTATACAAACAGGCAGCATCTGAAATTTCGAAGGCGCATCACACGGGCAATGTCAGCAACATCCGGAGACAGCGGCAGCGGGCCGGCGGAAAGTCCTTCCGCGACAACGAGAACCCTCACCATGCGCGGGAGCCGGATCGACAGCCGCGAGCTCTTTGCGCACGAGCGCGAGATCATCATCGCGCATGGCGAGGACGCCTATCGCCTGCGTTTGACCTCGCAGAACAAGCTGATCCTGACGAAGTAACCTGCAATGACATTTTGCCGCACCCTCACACAGATCCTCCTGACCGGTACGATCGCATTCGCTTCCGCCGCGCACGCCACTGGCATCACGGTGCATGACGCGCGCAATCGCGACGTCACTGTTGCCGACGTCGCACGCACGGTCTCGATCGGCGGCGCCATCACCGAGATCCTCTATGCGCTCGGGCTCGAGAGCCGGCTGGTCGGTGTGGACACCACAAGCCTTTATCCGGCGGCGGCGCTGCACGACAAACCCAATGTCGGCTACATGCGCCAGATCTCGGCCGAGGGCGTGCTCGGCCTCAATCCCACGGTGATCCTGGCGATCCAGGGATCGGGCCCGCGCGAGACCATGGACATCCTGGAGACGGCGAAGGTGCCGCTGGTGCTGGTGCCCGAAACCTTCTCCGAGGACGGCCTGATCGAGAAGATCAGGCTGGTCGGTCACGCCATGGGCGTGGATGCACGCGCCGAATGCCTCAGCGCCGCAGTCGGCGACGATCTCGCCCAGCTCCGCGCGCTGCGCGCCAAGGTGAAAAAGCCGGTGCGCGTGATGTTCGTGATGTCGCTGCAGAACGGGCGTGCCATGGTCGCCGGCCACAAGACCGCAGCCGACGAGATCATCCAGCTCGCCGGCGCGGCGAACGCCGTCGACGATTACGACGGCTACAAGATCATCGGCGACGAGGCGATCGTGGCGGCCAGGCCCGAATTCGTGCTGTCGATCGAGCGCGGCAAGGAGTCGCTCCAGGCCGACGCGGTCTATGCCCATCCCGGCTTCGCGCTGACGCCGGTCGCGGCCAACAGGAGCTTCATCACCATGGACGGGCTTTATCTGCTCGGCTTCGGGCCGCGCACGGCGGCGGCGGCGCGCGATCTCTCCGTCAAGCTCTATCCGGCATTGGCCGACCAGGGCGGCGCGTTCACGTCGGCTCTGTCGGCGGCGAACTGCCGGCAATGAGCGTGGCGGTCGGGACCGAGGCACGGAGCCTGCGACGAAGCGCGGGACGGCGGTCAGCATCGTTCGCGATTCCGCTTCTGCTCGCGGTGCTCGCGGCCACCGCGGTCGTCGCACTGACCGTGGGCGCGGCCGGCATTCCCCTTTCCGGTCTACCTGCTGCGCTCGGCGTCATGAGCAGCACGACCGCCGATGCGATGACGGCGCGCGACCAGCTCGTGCTGTGGTCGATCCGCATTCCCCGGATCGCGGCAACCGCGATGGTCGGCGGACTTCTCGCCGCGGCCGGTGCGATCATGCAGGGCCTGTTCCGCAATCCGCTCGCCGATCCCGCGCTGGTCGGCGTCTCCAGCGGCGGGGCGCTTGCGGCCGCGAGCGCGATCGTCTTCACCGACTCGCGCTTCGGCGAGACGCTGCGCTTGCTCCAGACCGAGCTGCTGCCGCTCGCCGCCTTCGCGGGCTCGCTGGCGACCACCGCGATCCTCTACGGGATCAGCAGCCGCGCGGGGCGGACCTCGATTGCGATCTTCCTGCTCGCCGGCGTCGCCATCACCGCCATCACCAATGCCGGCATTGGCTTGCTGGTGTTCATCGCCGACGACCGCCAGCTTCGCGACATCACGTTCTGGCTGCTGGGCTCGATGAGCGGCGCGACCTGGACCAAGGCCGCCGTGCTGGCGCCTATCCTCGTCATCGGGCTTGCCGCCTGCGCCTTCATCGGACGCGGCCTCGATCTGCTGGTGCTTGGCGAGGCTGACGCCTTTCACGGCGGCGTCGACGTCGAGCGCCTCAAGCGGATCTCGATCGTCATGGTTTCCGCCATGACCGGGGTTGCGGTGTCGGTCAGCGGCGTCATCGGCTTCGTCGGCATCGTCGTGCCGCATCTCCTTCGCCTCGTCATTGGACCGGCGCATCGCCTGCTGCTGCCGGCTTCGGTGCTGCTCGGCGCCATCCTGATGGTCGGCGCCGACACGCTGGCGCGCACCATCGTGGCGCCGGCGGAGATGCCGATCGGCATTCTGACCGCGGCGGTCGGCGCCCCGGTCTTCTTGGGGATCCTGCTGCGGCAACGCGGGCTCGCCTCGCTATGAGCGCGGTGATCGAGGCGCGACACTTAAGCAAGCGCGCCGGCCGCGCGAAGCTGCTGGATGGCGTCGGCCTCACGGTTGCGGCCGGCGAGATGGTCGCCATCATCGGCCCGAACGGCGCCGGCAAGTCGACCCTGCTGCGGCTGCTCTCCGGCGACCTCCGTCCGAGCCAGGGCGAGGTATGGCTGAAGCAGCGCGACATCGGCAGCTACACGCCGCGCGAGCTTGCCGCGCGACGCGCGATGCTGTCCCAGCACATCAACGTCACCTTCCCCTTCACCGTCGAGGAGATCGTGCTGATGGGCGCAGGCGACCGCAGCGCGCGCGAGGCAGGCCGGCTCGTCGATGCCGCGCTGGACGAGGTGGGGCTGGCGCATTTCCGCGAACGGCAATTGCCGACGCTGTCGGGCGGCGAGCAGCAGCGCGCCCATTTCGCCCGCGTGCTGGTGCAGCTCGCCTGCGGCGAGGCCGAGCATGGACCGGGGCTTCTGCTGCTGGACGAGCCAACCTCGAGCCTTGATCTGCGCCACCAGATCGACCTCGTCGAGGCCGCGCGCCGCCGCGCTGGCACCGGCACCGCCGTGATCGCGATCCTGCACGATCTCAACCTGGCGATCCGCTTCGCCGACCGGCTGGTCGTGCTGAGCGGCGGCAAGCTCGCCGCCGACGGCCCGCGCACCGAGGTCGTCACGCGCGAGACCATCCGCGACATCTTCGAGATCGACGCCGTCGTCCACCAGGCCGACGGCGTTCCTTACGTGCTGCCGCAATCGATGCGGGCGGCTGCGTCTGCGGCGAGGATTTAACCCGCCGGCACGATCACCATGCCCTTGTCCTTCGGCCAGCGGATGCGCCAGGCGAAGTTGACGTCCCTGACCTCGCCGGGCTTGGCGTCGAACGACCATTCCAGCACGCCGCGCTTGTCGCGAATGTTGCTCGCGGTCGGCGGCGTGGTCGAGGGCAGCATCTCGACGACGATGTCCTCGTTCTCGCTGACCGGCAGCTGATCCTCGATCGCGACACGAATCGGAAAGTCGTGACCGTTGCGAACGGTGGTCTTGAACGAACGCTCGTCGGTCTTCGACGTCGTGACGAGCAAGCCGGCCGAGCCTTCGTTGCGCTTCAGCACAGCGCGCTCGATCTTGACCTTGTCGTCGGCGCCGAAGCCCAGCCGCACGATGTCGTCCTTGGCCGAGGCCGAGATCTTGCCGCGGCCGACGAAGACGCCGTCGCGATAGATCGCGACCTTGCCCGGCAGCAATGTCGCCTCATCGGTCTGCTTGAAGCTGGCTTCGAGGAACGCGGTCGGGTCCATCACAGGTGCCGCGCGCACGGCGAGGTCGGCCGGCACACTCATGGACGCGATACGCAGGCTCTTCGCGCCCTCGGCAGCGCCGAGGCTGACGCGGCCGGGAATCCTGAACGTGGCCTGGAAGTCGCCGATCTCGGCGACCGCCTGCTGCTCGTCGGCACGCTCACGCGGTTCAGGCGCTTCGGCGAGCTTGGACATGGGCTCGAACTGCGCCGAGCGCTGGCGGACAGTTGGCGCGGGCCGCGCCAGATCGGAGGCCGCACCGAGCGCCATTGGTTTCGGCGGTTGCGGATATTGCGCGACCAGCGAGCCCAGCTCCGGCGCACTGCCGCCGCGGCTGACGCGGACCGTGGAGACGCCAAGCGTGACGTTCGACCAGTCCTCGCCGGTCGACTGCGTGATTTCGGCACGGCGGACCAGCTCCAGCTGCGGCTTGCGGTCCTTGGCGCCGGTGTCGAGCCGGGCGTCGTAAAGCGGCAGCCAGCGCGCGTTACGCACATTGTAAGTGACCCGCAACGTCGCCTTGGCCGCGGCCGGCGCGGCGATGTCCATACGGACTTCGAGCTTGCTCGGCGGTTTGGCCTTGCGCTCGACTTCGAGCTGGGCGATCTGCCGATCGATCTCGCGCATCTTGCGCGTGGCGTCGCGAACAGCGGTATCGGCGCTCGCAATTTCCTCGCCGACCGCGGCGAAGGCCGTGCGCCATTCGGCGATCGGCCGCGCCTCGCCCTTGTCGCCGATGCCCGCGGGGGACGCTTCCGCAAAGTGCTCCGCAAATTTGCGCCGGGCATTGGCTGAGTCGATCGCGCCTTGCAGGTCGGCGCGCTGGTCGTTCAGGGCCTCGATGCGCTTGTCCAGCTCGGGCAGGTTGACCGGCGCCGCACGCGGCGTTCGCGCATCGATCGTGCCGATGGTGAGCTTTGCACCGCCCTCACCCTCCACCCGGATGGAGGAGGTATCGAGACCAAGCGGGAAGTCCTTGGCAACGAGCGTCGAGTCACCGGACGGCAGGTCGACCGTGATGATGCGAGTGACGGTGGCACCATCCGGGTAAACCGTGACGGTATCGATGGCCGATGTGGCGTCCACATCGGCAGCCCATGACGGCAACGCGAATGCCGTGGTCACCAGAACCAGGCTCGTCGTCGCCAAACATTTCGCGGTGATGCGCATGAAGTCCCTCCTGCCGGTATCGCCGCGCCGCCAGCCGGACGCGCGATCAAATGCCTCGCCATCGTGGTGAGACGCGGCAGGGAAGGAACTGGTTCGATTGGGGTTTCCGTGGGGCGCCGCTGCGGCGGCGCCATGGCCGCGGAACGCGTCGCGCGCCGAGCTTCACATTTGGGTCGGCGAACCCTGGCCGAAGATGCGGCGGAGCAGATCGGTCACGTTGCGGGCACCGGCCTTCTTCAAAATGCTGGCACGGTAGCCTTCCACCGTCCGAGCGCTCAGATGCATGCGCCGGGCGATCTCCTTGTTGGTGAGGCCGACCGCAAGGTGCTCGAGCACGTCGCCTTCGCGCGCCGTCAGGGGCTCGCAGCCGGGCAACCAGCGCTGGCGGTTTGAGTTGGGCTGCCCGAACTCGTCGATGGCGGCATCGATCCGGTTGACGACGTCGCGGGTGCGGAACGGCTTTTCGATGAAGTCGGCCGCGCCGCTCTTGATCGCGTCGACTGCCATGGCGATGCTGCCGTTCGCCGAAGTCACCAGGACCGGCGCCATGCAATTCTCCTCGCGCAGCCGCCTGAGCACGTCGAGGGCGGAGCGATCCGGCGGCATCTCGAGCAGCACGCAGGCCGGCATCCGCGCCCTCGCTTCCGAGAGCAGGGACGCGCCGTCGGCGAAGCAGATCACGTCATAGGCGCTCTGTTGGAGCGCGGCGGAAAGTTGTTCGCGGGAGGCGGCGTCGGTGTCGATGACGAATACCTCGCCCTTGGAAAGCATGTTCCCCGGCATAATCCCGATCCAGCAATGTCTTGGTCAAATGATCCGAGACGGCCGGGGCCTCATCGCGCCCGGCGTCATGAGCACGGCATTCACGCCCGTGCTTCGGTTTCCCTTATGTATGTTCCGTCATGTTCCCGGATTTGACGGAACGGGACAGAAACTTTACATTTCGGGACATCTGCGGGAATGGCTGGCAGGAACGGTTTGCATGACCGACCTCATTCGCAGCGCAGGCTTGAGCTATTACCCGGAGGTCGCCCGGTCGGTCGGGCTCGACCCCAAACAGATGATGCGCAAGGTCAGGCTGCCGCTGACCTGCCTCGACAAGCCGGATACCCCCATTGCCGTGACCGGCCTGCGCCGCCTGCTCGAACTATCGGCACAGATGTCCGGCGCCGAAGATTTCGGCTTGCGCCTCGCCGAACGCGGCGGCCTGACCAACTTCGGCGCGGTCGGCCTGATCGTGCGCGAACAGGCGACCGTCGGCGAAGCGATCGAGGCGTTTTCGCGTTTCATCCATATCCATCATGACGGCATGCGGCTTGACGTTGCACGCAACAAGCAGACCGTGACCGTCGCACTGCATCTGCGCGGACGGCAGCCGAGCGCGCCGCGCCAGTCGATCGACATGGCGCTCGGCAGCGTCCACCGCATCATCCAGTCGCTGTTCGGTCATGACTGGCGGCCGCAGGAGGTGCATCTGCATTATCCGCCGCCGCACGACCGCAAGCGCTACCGCGACTTCTTCGGCTGCCGCGTGACGTTCAACGCCGAGGACGACGCGATCCTGCTGTCGGTGCACGACATGGAGCGCCGGATCCCGAGCGCGCATCCGCTGATCGCGAGCTATCTGCGCAAGCGGATCGAGGCGATCGAGACGCGTCCGGCAAGCTGGGAGGAGAAGGTCGACGAGGTCGTGCGCCTGCTGCTCGCCGGCGGCGACTGCACGGTCGAGCGCGTGGCCGAGCATCTCGCCTGCACCCGCCGCACTATCCACCGCCACCTCGCCGCGTCAGGCACCAGCTTCTCGGCCATCCTCGACACGCAGCGCGCCGATCTCGTCGTCAAATTGATCGACGACCCCGGCCGGCCGCTGGCCGATATCGCCGCGCAGCTCGGCTTCTCCGCGCAAAGCGCGATGGCCCGCTGGTTCCGCGGCCGCTTCGGCTGCACCATCACCGCATGGCGCAAGGGCGTGCGCCCGTTGGCCAAGCCGGCCGACGTGCCTTCGGCATCCGCGGCTTAGCTCTATCGTGCCGGAGCGGGCAGGCCCATGATGGCCAGTGCGCGCCGGCTGCTGCCGGCGAGCAGCGGGCCGAACGCAATCGCAAAGCCGAGGAAGGCGACGACCCAGCCGCAGGCGGCAATGTGCAGCAGTGCATCGGCATGCGCAGGCCACACCACGGCAGCAACCCGCGCCAGCGCCGCGGCGATGATCGCGACGTAGATACCTTGCGTCGCCGGCGAGGCCGTCAGGGTCTGTCCGGTGTGGCCGAGGCTCGCACGCGTCATCACCGCGAGCGTCATCGTTCCGGCGGCGCCCGCCATCCAGGCGTGAATCCCCGCGCTCGGCGGCAACGCACCGAACACGGCCAACGCATGCAGGAGGAAACCGAGCGGCACGAAGACATAGCCGACATGCAGGATCAGGAGCAGCCGCTCGCGCGAGGTGCGATCGCCGGCCCAGCGCGCAAGCCGCACCAGATGCAGCACGCCGACGAGCGCCATCGCGGCACCGGTCACCACATTCAACGGCGCCACGATCCACGAGATCAGCGCCAACGCGCTCAATGCGATCACCGCGCCATCGAAGCGGCCGAACGGGACCGGCAGGCGGCCGGGATTGAACTTGACCAGCCAGTTGCGGGTGAAGCTCGGAATGATGCGGCCTCCGATCAGCGCGATCAGCAGCACGACCACGCCGATGCCGACGCGGATGCTGACATCGGCCGCGCCCGCGTAGTGCGCTTCGAGATGAAAGCCGACATTGCCGGTGAGCAGCACGAGCACCAGGATCACCACGGGAAGGTTGCGCCAATTGCCGCCCGCGATGATCTCGCGCGTCGCGGCGGCGACGACCAGCGCCAGGAACGCGGCATCGACGACAAGCGCGAACGCCCAGCCGACCTCGGCGGACAGCGTCACCGCGAGGCGGCCGGCCAGCCACGCCGCCAGCAACGCGCCCAGCGACGTGCCCTGGATCGGCAGCCGCCCGGTCCAGTTCGGGATCGCCGTAAACAGGAACCCGGTGATGACCGCCGGCAGGAAGCCATAGAGCATCTCGTGGACGTGCCAGTCGCGCGGCGCGAAGGCCGACGTCACCGACAATTCGCCGTAGAACATAGGCAGCCAGGCCAGGATCGAGAGCCCTGCCTGGATGGCGGCGAGCAGGAAAAAGGGCCGAAAGCTGTTCGCGAACAGCGGCCAGCCCGCAAAGTTGCGGGATCGGGCGCCAGCCATGGGGGCAACTCCTGTAAATTCAGACCGTTGCTTGGAAAAATACTGCCGCCCCGGCCGGCGGGTTTTGCGCTATCGCAAACTACCGGACGATTGCAGGTGCCATCACACTCCAGAGCGCCAAGGAGGCAGAATGGCCAAGGTCGACACATCGCTGGTTGCGCATTTGCCGCTGTTTGCCGGGGTCACGCCGGAAGCCCTGGACGAGATCCTGCGCGAGGCCCGCTCGGCGCGCTATCCCAAGAACAGCGCCATCTTCGAGCAGGGCGCAGACGCGCAGTCCTTCTTCCTGCTGCTGCACGGCCACGTCCGCGCGGCCAAGACCACGCCGACCGGCGAGCAGATCGTGGTGCGCTACGTCGCGCCCGGTGAGACGTTCGGGCTCGCGATGGCGATCGGAGCCGGGCGCTACCCCGCGACTGCGATGGCTGTCGACGACAGCGTGGTGCTGATCTGGCCGACCTCGGCCTGGCCGCGGCTGGTCGAGCGGTTTCCGGCGCTCGCCGCCAACACGCTCCAGACCGTCGGCACGCGGCTCCAGGAGAGCCACACCCGCATCCTGGAAATGTCGACCCAGCAAGTCGAACAACGCATCGCGCATGCGCTGCTGCGCCTCGCCAAGCAATCCGGCAAGAAGCTCGACCACGGCATCGAGATCGACTTCCCGATCAGCCGCCAGGACATCGCGCAGATGACCGGCACCACGCTGCACACCGTGAGCCGCATCCTGAGCGGCTGGGAACAGCAGGGCCTCGTCGAGAGCGGCCGCCAGCGCATCATTCTGCGCGAACCGCACAGGATCGTCGTGCTGGCGGAGCGGAGCCCCGACAGCGGCGCGCCATGAGGGCTGCGCCGGCAGGTTCACCCTGCTCCCGAAGATTGGGGTGAGAGCCGCTTTCGCTTACGGCGAAAGCGCTCCCTCACCCGGGAATCCGCACGCGGCCCGCGCGAATTCCAGACCGTCTCACGCCGGCACGCAGTCGCAGAGCGCGGCGAGGAATTTGTCGCGGTCGATGCCGTGCTCGCGGCAGGCGTCTTCCACCGTGTGGAAGGTTGCGATCGGGCAGCCGACGCAGGCCAGCCTGAAAGCAAGAAACACGCGGATCGTGTGCGGCGCCGTGCGCATGATGTCATCGACCAGATCGTCGGATCCAAAAGGCATGGACAACTCCGTTCCGAAACGACGATAGCGGAGCGGGCTGTGGTTTCTTTGTTGGAGCGCAAGCTGTTGCCAGTTCCTCGGCTCGTCATTCCGGGGCGCGCCACCGAACCCGGGTTTACCCGAGTTCGGAAGACTCTAAGATCAAAGTCGGCAACAGCCGACTTGGATGGCGCGAACCCGGAATCCATCGGGCAGCAAGCTGTGCGGTGAAATGAATTCCGGGTTCGCGCCAAGCGGCGCTCCCCGGAATGACGCAGCTACACCGCCCGGCTGTGCAGCTGCTTGCCGGGATCCAGATGCGCGTCGAACGCGGCGGCGACGCTGCGGACCAGGAAGCGCGAGTCGTTCGCGACCGCGAGCCGGTCGCCGTCCAGCCTCACGACGCCGTCAGAAATCAGCGGTTTCAGACGCGACGCCGATTTGAGCATCGCCTCGGGCTCTGCGCCGTGGCGCGCGCAGATATCACCGAGATCGGCGCTGAACTCGCACATGATGCGCTCGATGATGTCGGCGCGCAGCCGGTCGTCGTCGGTGAGCCCATAGCCCTTCGCTGTGGCGAGGCGGCCGGCGCCGATGCTCTGCGCATAGGCGCCGATCTGCACCTCGTTCTGGACGTAACCCTGCGGCAGATGTCCGATGGCGCTCGCGCCGAAGCCGAGCAGGACCTCGCCTTGGTCGGTGGTATAGCCTTGGAAATTGCGCCGCAGCGTCCGCTCCTCGAAGGCCACGGCCATGGAATCGTCGGGTCGCGCGAAATGATCGAGCCCGATCTGCACGTAACCGGCCTCCTTCAGGGCATTCGCGATCGCACAGGCCTGGTCGTGACGCGCTGGGCCGTCGGGCAGCGCGCCCTGGTTGATCATGCGCTGGTGCTTCTTGAAATCGGGCACGTGAGCGTAGCCGAACACCGAGAAGCGATCGGGCGCGAGCAAGAGGCTGCGCCGCACCGTGTCCAGGCACGAGGCGACGGTCTGATGCGGCAGCCCGTAGATCAGGTCGAAATTGATTCCCGCGATGCCGGCATGCCGGAGCATGTCGACGACGGCCGCCGTCTGCTCGAAGCTCTGGATGCGGTTGATCGCACGCTGCACGATGGGGTCGAAACTCTGCACCCCCAGGCTGGCGCGATTGACGCCGGACAGCCGCATGGCCTCGACCATGTCGGCGGTCAGCGTGCGGGGATCGATCTCGACGGCAATCTCGGCCGAAGGCAGTACGAAGAACGCCTGGCGCATCGCCGCCATCAACTCGGCAAAAGCCTCGGGCGCCATGATCGTCGGCGTGCCGCCGCCGAAATGGATATGCTCGACCTTGATGCGGCGGCCGATGGTCTCGGCGACCAGCGCGATCTCACTGCGCAGCGTCCGCTGGTAGGCCGCAATCAGATCGTCGCGCCGGACGATCTGGGTATGGCAGCCGCAATACCAGCACATCTCGCGGCAGAACGGCACGTGCAGATAGAGTGACGCGCTGGCACCGGCCGGGAGCTCGGACAGCCAGCGGGCGTAGGTACCGGCGTCGATGACCGGCGAGAAGTGCGGCGCGGTCGGATAGCTCGTGTAGCGAGGCAGTCTTTCTTCGCCGTAGCTCACTGCGAGATCAGCTCTCATATCTTACCCATTCGTAAATTTCGGCCGCTTGCGGAGCCGCGGCAAATCACGGAATGCATTCAGCTAACCCGGATTTGCGGAAGCGACCTTGCGCTCGCGCAAAGTCGGACCGGGGCACCGCAAACATTGCGCTCGCGCAAAGCGCAGCGGACGGTTCCGCGCAATGATCACGGGCAATTCGCACGGCATCCGGAGCGTTTGCCATGAGGCTTCTCGCACTCGAACTGATTTTCTCCCTGCTCGACGTCCGCGGCCATATCCCGCGTTTCGACGACTTCCGGCCGGTTCCGGCCTCGCCGGCCCCGGCCGGTATCGTGCACACTCTGGCCGCCGTAATCGCCGTCCTCGCCGTCCTGTCGCTGGCGATCTGGGCCGCGGTCTGGGTTGCCATTCATTTGCTTTAGCCGCGTCTTCGCGAAGGCTTCGATCATGATCTCATCCAAGCGCGCATTTGCTGGCGCGGTCGCCCTGACATGCCTTGTCTGGCCGCCCGCCTTCGCCGCCGACACGACCAGCGGCGATCTCGTCATCACCAGGGCCTGGAGTCGGGCGACGCCCGGGGGAGCCAAGGTCGCCGGCGGCTATCTGACGATCGAGAACAGGGGCCACGCGCCGGAGCGGTTGCAGACCGCATCGGCCGCCCATGCGCTTCGAACCGAAATCCACGAAATGGCCGTCAACAACGGCGTCATGACCATGCGCCCGCTCATCGACGGCCTCGTCATCGCCCCCGGACAAATCGTTGAACTTGCCCCCGGCGGCGGACACCTGATGTTCATCGGCCTCGATGCTCCACTTCGTGTCGGCGACCAGGTACCGGTGACGCTGTCGTTCGAGCATGCCGGCGAAGTGAAAGTGACGCTCGACGTACAGGCTATCGGCGCGCAGGCGCCGGAGAAAACAGAGCGCACGGAGATCGCGCAGCCCGCGCACCACCCCGAGCCGGCGGCGGCCGCTCCGCCCACGATGGTTTCCGAAGCCGACGAAAGTTTCTTCACCCATCTTCATGCCGAGAAGGCCATGGCGAACGTCACGGTCTCGCCCGGTCGTGCCGGTCCGGTCGAGATCGCAATCCAGCTCGAAGATGCGAACGAGTTGCCGCTGAGCGCCGACGCCGTTGCGGTCACGCTCGGCAACCCCGAGCACGGCGTGGCGCCGATGACGGCAAACGCCGAACGCGTCGGCAACGATCAGTGGAGAGTCAGGATGTCGGCGCCGCTGTCTGGCCGATGGTCGCTGGGCCTCGACATCCGCATCACGCCGTCGGACGCGGTCAACGTGGTGTCGCCGATCCTGCTCCGTTGAAGGATCTAAGTACTGTTGCGGAGGCGAATCCGGCGAAAGCTTGTTGCAGCGCAAACACTCTTGCCGTAACAGGCGCACACTGCATCCCGTCATCAAAACCATTTCAGATGAAGGATGCTTCCGATGTTCACCCGCAGAGCCGCATTGATCAGCGCCGCCGCGACCGCCCTGATGCTGGCGACACCCGCGCTGGCCGCCGACGATCTCAAACTGCCGCGCCAGAAAGTGGAGCTGGTGGCCCCGCCGTTCGTGCATGCGCACGAGCAGGCGACCAAGCAGGGCCCCAAGATCGTGGAGTTCAAGCTCACGATCGAGGAGAAGAAGGTAGTCATCGACGAGAAGGGTACCACTTTCCAGGCGATGACCTTCAACGGCTCGATGCCGGGCCCGCTGATGGTGGTGCATGAAGGCGACTACGTCGAAACGACGCTGGTCAATCCCGCGACCAACACCATGCCGCACAACATCGACTTTCACTCCGCGACCGGCGCGCTCGGCGGCGGCGCGCTCACCCTGATCAATCCCGGCGAGCAGGTCGTGCTGCGCTGGAAGGCGACCAAGACCGGCGTGTTCGTCTATCACTGCGCGCCGGGCGGCCCGATGATCCCCTGGCACGTCGTCTCCGGCATGAACGGCGCCGTGATGGTGCTGCCGCGCGACGGACTGAACGACGGCAAGGGCCACGCGCTGAAATACGACAAGGTCTACTATGTCGGCGAGCAGGACATGTACGTGCCGCGCGACGAGAAGGGCAATTTCAAGTCCTATGACTCGCCGGGCGAAGCCTTCACCGACACCGAAGAGGTGATGAAGAAGCTGATCCCATCCCATGTCGTGTTCAACGGCAAGGTCGGCGCGCTTACCGGCAAGAATGCGCTCACCGCCAATGTCGGCGAGAACGTGCTCATCGTGCACTCGCAGGCCAATCGCGACAGCCGCCCGCATCTGATCGGCGGCCATGGCGACTATGTCTGGGAGACCGGCAAATTCGGCAATGCACCCGAGGTCGGGCTGGAGACCTGGTTCATCCGCGGCGGCTCGGCAGGGGCTGCGATGTACAAGTTCATGCAGCCCGGCATCTACGCCTATGTCACACACAACCTGATCGAGGCCGCCGACCTCGGCGCCACTGCGCACTTCAAGGTCGAAGGCAAGTGGAACGACGATCTGATGACCCAGGTGAAGGCGCCTGCGGAAATCCCGGCCAACACCAACTAGACGCGACAAGGGGCCGGTGGATCACCGGCCCCTTCTTCCTTTCGGGGGACAACATGCTGATCGCATTCAAGCTGAAACTGGTCCTGGCTTGCGCGGCCGGACTCGCAGGACCGATCGCGGTGGCGCCGCTGGTCTCGGACATGGCGGTCCGCGGCACGGCGACGGAGCCCGCGATCGTCAAGATCGCGCCGGGCAATCTGTCCTATCGCGAGGCGGGCGATTTCACGCGGGGCGGGCAGCAGGCGGAAGCGCCGCTGCGCGCGATGCGGTTCACGAGGCCGCTGCACGTCATGCGGCATCAGGTTTCGTCATCCGACTACCAGCTTTGCGTGCAGGACGGCGCTTGCCGCGCTCTCGATCGTGACGTGGCGATCGCCACAGATCGCCCCGCGGTGCAGGTGAGCTGGCACGACGCACAGGCCTATGCGGGCTGGCTCTCGCACCGGACCGGCAAGACGTGGCGCCTGCCGAGCGATGCGGAATGGGCGTTCGCGGCGGGCTCGCGCTTCAAGGACGATGGCGCGCCGGTGGACGCGGACAATCCTTCGAAGCGCTGGATCAGCCGCTATGAGCGGGAATCCGAACGGGACCTTTCCGACACGACGGCCTATGCGTTCGGCAAATTCGGCGCGAACGAGCACGGCATCGAAGATCTCGCCGGCAACGTCTGGGAGTGGACCTCGACCTGCTTCGTGCGCTCGCGGACCGACGCGGCCGGCAATGCCGGCCGGGCGACCGTGAATTGCGGCGTGCGCATCGCGGAAGGCGCCCACCGCGCCTATGTCACCGATTTCATCCGCGACGCCCGCGCTGGCGGCTGCGCGCAGGGCGTGCCGCCCGCCAATCTCGGCTTCCGCCTGGTGCGCGAGGAGCCGTCGTGGGTCGCGAGCGTGTCGGCGCGGTGGAGCAAGACGTGGGCGGCGAGGTCGTAGCCGCCCTCCTGGCGTCATTGCCCGCGAAGGCGGGCAATCCGGTATTCCAGGCCTTCGCGGGGCATGACAGTGTCGAATGCGGAGACCGAGCGCGCTTAAATCGCGCGCGCAAACATGCGAAATCCCGGTGCGCCGATGATCGCCTCGAAAGCGGGATCACGCTTCTCCTCCGCAAGGACAAAGCCGGCCTTGGCGTAGGCGCGTTCAGCGGGCACGTTGCCGATCAGGAACGAGATCGTCGCCCGTCGAAACCCAGCCGCGCGCCCCTGATCCAGCGCGTGCGCGATGAGTGCCTGCACGAGGCCGCGGCCGCCATATGCAGGATCGGTTGCGGCATGTTCGATCATCCAATCGCCCTCGCCGCCTTGAACCCAGCAGCCGCGCGCATAGCCACCGCGCTGGCGGATCGCTTCCAGCTCCGACGCGGTGAGCCCGATCGCGGCTGCGACTTCCTCGATCGCGCGCCAGGCCGCAGGACCGGTGCCGGCCGCTGGCACGGCGCATAGCGCCGCGCCCGGCGCACCATCAATCTCGGCAATCCAATACTGCGAGACATGCCACATCGACACCGCGCGCGTGGCCGCGACGCGCGCGATGAAATCGAGGCATTCCGCTTCCGGCCAGCCGAGCGCGACGTCGAACCCGCCGCGCGGCCGGTAGCCACGCATCGATCGCAGGATGGTTTGTGCGATGAAACCGGCGTCTTCGGGACGCGCAGACCGTATCGTCATGCGCGCCCCCTCTGCGACGACCTTATGTGTTCTTCAGCGCGACGCGGAATTCGGCCTCGGTCTTGGCCTTGACCTCGTCGAGCGAGACGCCGTCGGCGAGCTCGATCAGCGCCATGCCGCCGTCGCCGTGCTTGTCGATGGTGAAGACGGCGAGATCAGTGACGACCATGTCGACCACGCGCTCGCCGGTCAGCGGCAAATTGCACTTCTTCAGGAGCTTCGAGCCGTCCTTGGCGGAATGCTCCATCACAACGACGACGCGCTTGACGCCGGCGACGAGATCCATCGCGCCGCCCATGCCCTTGACCATCTTGCCGGGGATCATCCAGTTGGCGAGATCGCCGTTCTGGGCCACCTGCATGGCGCCGAGGATCGACAGATCCATGTGGCCGCCGCGGATCATGCCGAAGGAATCCGCGCTCGAGAAATACGAGGTCGAGGGCAGCTCGCTCACGGTCTGCTTGCCGGCATTGATGAGGTCGGCATCCACCTCGTCCTCATAGGGGAACGGGCCCATGCCGAGCATGCCGTTCTCGCTCTGGAGGCTGACGTCGACACCATCGGGGATGAAGTTCGAGACCAGCGTCGGGATGCCGATGCCGAGATTGACGTAGTAGCCGTCACGCAGTTCCTTGGCGGCGCGCGCAGCCATCTGTTCACGGGTCCAGGCCATGTGAGTCTCCTGACGCTTAAGCGGCGGTGCGCGGGCGGGTGTTGCGGAATTCGATGCGCTTCTTGGCCGTGCCGACCTCGACGATGCGCTTCACGAAAATGCCGGGCGTGTGGATGTGGTCGGGATTGAGTTCACCGGCCGGAACCAGATGCTCGACCTCGGCCACCGTTATCTTGGCGGCGGTCGCCATCATCGGGTTAAAGTTGCGCGCGGTCTTGCGGTAAATGAGGTTGCCGGCGGTATCGCCCTTCCAGGCGTGCACGATGGCGAGGTCGGCGAACAGGCCGCGCTCCATCAGGTACTTCTCGCCGTCGAACTCCTTCACTTCCTTGCCTTCGGCGATCAGCGTGCCGACGCCGGTCTTGGTGTAGAAGGCCGGGATTCCGGCGCCGCCGGCGCGGATGCGCTCGGCCAGCGTGCCCTGCGGGTTGAATTCGAGTTCCAGCTCACCGGCCAGGAACTGCTGGGCGAACAGCTTGTTCTCGCCGACATAGGACGAGATCATCTTCTTGATCTGCCGGGTTTCCAGGAGGCGGCTGAGCCCGATGCCGTCGACGCCGGCATTGTTGGAGACGACCGTCAGCCCCTTGACGCCGGACTCCCGGATCGCGTCCGACAGCTCCTCGGCGATGCCGCAGAGGCCGAAGCCGCCCGACATGATCATCATGTTGTCTTTCAAAATGCCGTCGAGAGCCGACTTGGCGTCGGGATAGACCTTGTTCATGCAAAAACCTCGACTGAACCTTCGGCTTGCGGGCGTCGCGCCTTATTGGCGGCGATTATTAGGCGAAATCGTCCGAAGCCGTCAATGATACGGGGTTCTCCGCTCCGCGGGGCGGTGGTAGAAGCTGCCCACGCCGTGGGCAGGATCGCCCGCGGCCTTGAAAGCGACAAGAAAACCCATCAAGTTGCGGCACTTAACATAACAGGACTTGTGACGTAACAAGGCTTGGGCGTGGGGCGCGCGGGTTTCCCGGCCCGCCCCTTTGGCTCCAACGACCAACCCGATCAGGACACGCCATTGACCATGGCCCAAGGAATGAAGCGCCTCGGGACGCCGATCGCGGCGCTGCTCGGCGTCGCGCTGATCGCCCTGATCGCGACCTCCTGGCTCATCAACCGCGACGCGCTGCGCAAGGCCGTGGAAGCGCAGATCCGCGACGTCACCGGGCTCGAGCTCAGTGTCGCAGGCCCCATCGACATCTCGGTGCTGCCGGCGAGCTACATCTCCTTCCATGACGTCGGCCTGAAGGGCGGCGGCACCAGCGACCCCGCGCTCCGTGTCGACGTGCTCACCGCCAATCTGCGGCTGCTGCCGCTGCTGCTGCAACGGTTCGAGATCGCCGACCTGACGCTGCTGCGGCCGCGCATCCATGTCAGCCTGAAGCCGGACGGCGAGAGCAACTGGACGCCCTTCATCCAGACCATTGCGCGCACCATGAAGCCCGGCGCCGAAAATCAGGTCTCGTTCTCCGAGATCCGGATCCAGGACGGCGTGCTCAATTACGAGGACGCCGCCACGCACGCCACCGAGCAGTTCGACGACATCGACCTGTCGCTGGCCTGGCCCTCGATCTCGCGCTCCTTCGCCGCGACCGGCCAGTTCGACTGGCGCGGCGAACGCGTCGACGGCTCGATCAGCTTCGCCGACTTCGTCGCCGCCCTCTCCGGCGACCGTTCCGGCGTGAAGGCGCGGATCGCCAGCGCCCCGCTCAAGCTCGCCTTCGACGGCAGCGTCGCCAACCGCACCAGTCCGATGATGGAAGGCACGCTCACGATCGACAGCCCGTCCTTGCGCAACGCGCTGCGCTGGACCGGCCAGCCGCAGCCCGGCAGCGGCGGCTTCGGCCGTTTCGCGCTGAAGGCACGCGCCAATGTCGTCGGCGCCTCGATCGCGCTTACCAACGTCAATGTCGAGCTCGACGGCAACGCCGCCGAGGGCGTCATGACCTACGCCAACAACGGCCGGCAGACGCTCCAGGCGACGCTCGCCGCCGACGCGCTCGACTTCACGCCTTATATCTCGACCTTCCGCCTGCTCGCGAGCGGCGCGCGCGACTGGAACAGGCAGCTGTTCGATCTCAACGGGCTCTCGACCACCGACCTCGACATGCGCCTGTCGGCGGCGCGGCTGACGGTCGGGCCGTCGAAGCTCGGCCGCACCGCGATCGGCGCCAATTTGCGCAACGGCACGCTGGCGCTCTCGGTGGGCGAGGCCCAGGTCTATGGCGGTATCGCCAAGGGCTCGTTCGGCATCGCGCGCGCCGACACCGTCGCCGACATCAAGGCGCAATTCCAGTTCACCGACGTCGACCTCCAGGCCTGCGCCTCCGAACTGTTCGGCCTCAACAAGCTGTCCGGCCGCGGCAACATCAACGTCTCCCTCGTTGCCTCCGGCTCGAGCCCGTTCGGCCTCGTGCAGTCGCTCGACGGCAGCGCCACCGTCACCGGGCATGACGGCGCGATCTCGGGCTTCAATGCCGAACAGCTCCTGAAGCGGCTGGAGCGCCGGCCGCTGTCCGGTGGCGGCAATTTCCGCAACGGCTCGACGCCTTACGACAATCTCACCATCGCGGTGAAATTCTCCGACGGGGTCGCTACCGCCGAGGACATCCGCGTCGAAGGACCGGCGGCGAAGATCACGATGACCGGCACCGCCTCGGTGCCGACGCGCGAATACGACATGAAGGGCGTGGCGAGCCTCAACAGCGCCTCGGGCTTCGAATTGCCCTTCGTGGTGCAGGGCCCCTGGGATGATCCCCTGATCTTTCCCGATCCGGAAAGCCTGATCCGCCGCTCGCCCGCGTCCGCGCCCCTGCTCGACATGCTCAAGGACCGCAAGGCGGGCGACGCCGTGCGCTCCGCGATCGAGCGCATCACCGGCACCGCCAAGCGTCCCGCCCCGGCAGACTCGCCGACGGCGGAGAACGCCAAGGAAAACGCCAAGTCCAACTAGAGTGATCGGCGTCGCTCTCTTCGGGTTCAAGCGGCCGATTGCGTCGTCGAAATCCAGCTCTCGTTCTCCTGCACCACGGTTGCTCCGCCGATCGCCGTCCCCGCCCCGACCTCGCGCGTGACGCTCTGCCCCAGTTCACGGGCCAATACTTCGCGATCACAGGCATCCTCCCACAGCGAAATGGTGATGGCCGCGACACAGTTGCTGATCATGCTGGTCAGCGCCCGCGCTTCCGACATGAAGCGGTCGATGCCGACGAGCAGCGCCACGCCGGTCACGGGCAGATCCGGCATGACGGAGAGGGTCGCGACAAGCGCAACGAAGCCGCTGCCGGTGACACCTGCCGCCCCTTTGGACGTCAGCAGCATCAGGCCGAGCATCGCCGCGATCTGCCCCCACGACAGATGAATGTCGCAGGCTTGCGCGATGAAGATGGACGCCAGGGTGAGGTAAATGGCGCTGCCGTCCAGATTGAAGGAATAGCCCAACGGCAACACGAGCCCTGACACGCCTTTCCGGCATCCGAGCTGCTCCAGCTTGCGCAGCGCGCCCGGCAGCGCCGGCTCCGACGACGACGTGCCGAGCACGATCAGCAGCTCTTCTTTGAAGTAGCGGATCGTCTTCCACAGGCTGAAGCCGTTCAGCCGCGCCAGCGTCCCAAGCACGACGACCACGAAGACAGAGCAGGCGATATAGAAGGTCAGAATCAGCAGTCCGAGCGAGCCGATCGATCGGATGCCGTAGCGCCCCACGGTGAACGCCATGGCCCCAAAGGCACCGAGCGGAGCGAGCTTCATGATGAAGCCGAAGGACACAAACAGCACTTGTGAGAACGACTCGACCGCTTTCGTCACCACAACGCCGCCATCGCCGGCACGGCTCAGGCCAAAGGCGATCAGGATGGAGACGAGCAACACCGGCAGCACTTCGCCATCGGCGAACGCTCCAAAGAAGGAGTGCGGGATGATGTGCAGCATGAAGTCCGCAAATCCGGTCGCACCTGCCTGCTTGGTAAATTTCGCGGCCACCGACGGATCCAGCGTATTGACGGACACATGCATGCCAACGCCCGGCTGGATCTGTGACATGGCGATCAGCCCGGCCAGCAACGCGAGCACGGTCAGCAGGTAGAACAGCGCCATGGATTTCACCAGCGCGCGGCCGACCTCGCGGGAATCGCTGATGCTGTTGATGCCACTCACGATGGTGCAGAATACGATCGGCGCGATCATCATCTTGACCAGCTTGACGAAGCCGTCGCCAAAGGGCTTCAGCGCGGCGCCGAATTCGGGCCAGAAATGGCCCGTGAAGACACCCAGCATGAGACCGATCAGCACCTGGACGTAGAGAATCCGGTAGAACGGCTTTCGCGGCTCGCTGCTCGCGGACCCAGCCGGCGCTCGCATCTGCATTCTCGTTTCTCCCTTGTGTTATTCTTGAGGTTTAAAAGCAGCCCGGCTTCAGGCCGCCAGCACCAAATGAGGCACGTGCGATCGACGGGCGAAGACGTGGCCCTCGAAGATTCGCCGGGCCGTCCGCAGCACCCGGGCAACCGGGCCGGGCTCCAGCCGAACCACGAGCTGGCCGGAGGGATGGGCGAGGGTGATCGGCACCGGCGGCGCCAATGGTCCGACCATCTCTGCCGCGATCGTCCCGGGCGTGACGCATGCCGTCGCGATCGCGACAGCGCCGGTCACCGCCAGCGCGTTATGGCAGTCATGCGGCATGAAATACCTGGTGCTCAACGTCGCCTCGCCTCCGCGCGCAATCAGAACCGGCTTCGGAATCACCATTGTCGCGGAATTTGGAAAGCCCATCCGGCATCCGGCCTCGATGCGCAAAGTTTCGAGGCGCGCGCGAAAGCCTCCGTCGGCGAAGTCCGAGGGAGCCTCACGGCCGGTCCACCCCAGATCCGCCGCGCGGACCAGCATAACGGGCATCGCCGCGTCGATGCAGGTCACATCGATCCCTTCGATGCGATCGACCGGTCGTCCGGTGGGCAGGAGACGACCAGTGCTTGCGCCGGCCGCGTCGGGGAACGACAGCTCGATCGGCGCGGCCGTTCCCGGTACGCCGTCGATCCGCGCCTCGCCGTCGTAAGTCACTCGCCCTGCGGGGGTCGGAACGGTCGCGTCAATCAGCTTGCCGGTGTTAACATTGTGGATCCGCACATGGGTGCGATCCGCGGCGGCGGCGACCAGGCCGGCTTCGATTGCGAATGGCCCCACCCCCGCGAGCATGTTTCCGCAGTTCGGGGAGGTATCGACGATGCCTTCACGAACACGCACCTGGGCGAACAGGTAGTCGACATCGGCGCCTGGCACCGATGCCGGTCCAACGATCGCGACCTTGTTGATAACGGCATTGCCGCCGCCGATCCCGTCGATTCCAAGATCGTGCCCCCCTCCCATCACAGATAGCAGGATCGCGTCGCGCAGTTTGGGGTCGGCCGGAAGATCGCGGGCCAGGAAGAACGGCCCGCGCGAGGTGCCCCCGCGCATGACCACACAGGGAATGGCAATCTGATCGTTCATGGAGCTGTTCCGTTCGCGACAACTTCGCTCGATCCGGAGCATCCCTCGACAGAACTCTTTTGTGAAATGCAAATATCTGATGTATTATTCCGATTATCGATACAATGGAGCTTGCCATGAACGCAGAACTTCTCGACCTCAAGGCGTTCATCACCGTGGCGGAGACGGGAAGCTTCGTGCGCACCGCCAGGGCGCTGAACCTGTCGCAGCCGGCGCTGAGCCGACGCATTCAGAAGCTGGAAGAAAGCCTCGGTGCGCCGCTGCTCGAACGCTCGACGCGTCACGTCAATCTCACCATGACCGGCCGTGATTTCCTGCCGAAGGTGCGCCGCCTCATCGACGAGTTCGAGACCTCGGTGCTCGCCATCCACGATATCGGCGCGCGAAGTTCGGGCCTGGTCTCGGTGGCTGCGGTGCCGACAGCGGTGTTCTATTTCCTGCCGCGTGCGATCGGCCGGTTTGCCGAAACGTATCCACGCATTCGCATCCGGATTCTGGACATCGGTGCCAATGAAGGATTGGAAGCGGTCGCGCGCGGAGAAGCCGACTTCGGCATCAATTTCATCGGTGCTTCGCATGCCGAGATCGAATTCGAGAAACTGGTTGAGGACCCCTTCGTCCTGGCCTGCCGTCATGACCATCCGTTGGCATCGCGCAAACGGGTCAACTGGTCAGAGATTGTGTCACACCGGGTCATCACCGTCGGTCGCAACAGCGGCAATCGCGCGCTGATCGACAATGCGCTCGCGCGACACGGCCTGCAGCTGAACTGGTCCTATGAGGTCGCTCACCTCTCCGGTTCGCTTGGCCTCGTCGAAGCGGGACTCGGCATCGCGGTGCTGCCGAAGCTTGCGACGCCCGCCGCCGGTCACCCCATCATTCACACCGTTCGATTGATCGAGCCGGAGGTGTCGCGGACGATCGGAATCGTGCGCAGGCACGGGACCACACTATCTCCTCACGCGAGCCAGTTTCTCAAGATGCTTCTCGAGGCGTGGCACACGCCTTCCGGGACGCGCGGGCAAGACAAGCCGAAGCCCCGATCCGCTCAGGCAAACTCGATTCGGCGGGCCTGAAGAGGAAACGCTAATAGGTCGGCAGCGCAGCGCTGCAAGACCGTTCCCCTGTCGAACCGGAAGTTCCTCGGATCAGCCCCGCCGTGTTTTCAGAGGCATTTTGCGTCCTCCGGCCGCAGCACCATAGTGTGGCCAGCCGACTGCGTTGCGTTCAGTCCTCATACCGCTTACAAGGCCGGGCTTCGCCAGTCGCGAGCAGGTACGGATGCACATGGTCAGGCGATCAGAACGCAGAACCCGAATTGATTGCCGCTAATTGATGCGGCGATTGGATCGATGCGCACGTTAATCATCTCCACAGGCGCCGTCCCCACGACCTAGGTCTGACAACATGCCGCTAGATCGGCTGACGGCCATGCGCTAGTGTTTTATACGACCGGTTAAAAACACCGGCCGTTTGAGGGAGAAAAACGTGAGATCCAAGGTTATTGGCGCAGTCACACTGGCGGTCGCTGCGGCCGGGCTGTTCGCAGCCGCTGCACCCGCATTTGCGCAGCAGAAGACGATTACGGTCTGGTGGGGCAAGGGCTTCTACCGCTCCGAAGACGACGCGCTGATCGAGACGATCAAGAAGTTCGAAGCCAAGACCGGCATCAAGGTCGAATTGTCGCAGTACGCGATTCAGGACATGATTCCGAAGACGGTCGCCGCGCTCGATGCCGGCACCGTGCCCGATGTTGCCTATTCCGACTCTTATGACGTGCAGGCGCAGGGCAAGTGGGCCTATGAGGGCAAGCTCGAGGACCTCACCGATGTCATGGAGCCGATCAAGGATCGGTTCGTGCAGAACACGCTGGATGCGTCGATCCTCTATAACGACGTCACCAAGAAGAAGGCCTATTACGGCTTCCCGCTGAAGCAGCAGAGCATGCACGTCCAGATCTGGAACGACATGCTGGAGAAGGCCGGCTTCAAGCTCGCCGACATCCCGACCGACTGGGAAGGCTACTGGTCGTTCTGGTGCGACAAGGTGCAGCCGGGGATCCGCAAGGCCACCGGCCAGCGCATCTACGCCGTCGGCCAGCCGATGGGCGTGGAGTCCACCGACGCCTTCCAGTCGTTCTACACCTTCATGGACGCCTACCACGTCAAGCTGGTCGACGACGACGGCAAGCTGCTCGTCGACGATCCCAAGGTCCGCGAGAACCTGATCAAGGCGATGAAGGACTACACCGACACCTACATCAAGGGCTGCACCCCGCCCTCGTCCACGACCTGGAAGGATCCGGACAACAACGTCGCCTTCCACAACAAGACCATCGTGATGACCCACAACTTCACGATCTCGATCGCGGCGAAGTGGTACGAGGACTCCCAGAACCAGGCGCTCACGCCCGAGCAGCGCGAGGCCGGCAAGAAGGCCTATGAGCAGGACATCGTCACGGCGTCCTTCCCGAAGGCGCCTGACGGGTCGACCATCCGCTACCGCTCCGACGTCAAGACCGGGCTGGTCTTCACCGCGGCCAAGAACAAGGCCGAGGCCAAGCAGTTCATCAGCTTCCTGCTCCAGGAAGACAACGTCCGTCCCTATATCGAGGGCGCGCTCGGCCGCTGGTTCCCGGTGACCAAGGAAAGCCAGGCCAGCCCGTTCTGGCAGGCCGACAAGCACCGCAAGGCGGTCTACGCCCAGTTCACCGGCGGCACCGCCGCGTTCGACTTCACCAAGAACTGGAAGTTCACGATCCTCAACAACGAGAACGTGTGGGCCAAGGCGATGAACCGGGTCGTCAGCGAGAAGGTCCCGGTCGACAAGGCCGTCGACGAACTGATCGCCCGCATCAAGCAGGTCGCGGGTTAATTCATCCTTTCCCTCTCCCCGCTTTGCGGGGAGAGGTATAAGAACAACACCGGCCGCGTTTCGCGGCCGGCAACTCTTTGAAGAGTCCGAAAAGAATGGCGATCACGCTCTCTGGCGATCAGGCAATCCCCGCGCCGCCCTTGTCGTCGCGGCTGACCCCGGCGCAGGTCTGGGGCATCGCGCTGCTCGCGCCCTATCTGCTGGTTTTCCTCGCCTTCGTCGTCTATCCCGTCTGCTACGGGCTGTGGCTGGCGCGGGCGCCGGCGAACTATGTCGCGCTCTACAACGACCCGATCTTCGCGCGCGCCGCGGTCAACACGCTGATCTTCCTGGTCATCGGCATCAACACCAAGATGCTGATCGCGCTGTTCCTGTCCGGCTTCTTCGCCCAGCAGCGCACCTGGATCAAATGGCTCTCGGTGATCTTCATCCTGCCCTGGGCGGTGCCGTCGATCCCGACCATCCTGTCCGTGCGCTTCATGCTCAATCCCGAATGGGGCGTGATCAACCACCTCATCTTCTCGTTCACCGGTGACGACGGCCCGAACTGGCTGAACGACCCGACGGTGGCGCTGACCATGGCGATCGGCGTCCACATCTGGAAGTCGCTGCCGTTCTGGACGCTGATCCTGATCACCGGACGCCTTGCGATACCGCACGATCTGTTCGAGGCCGCCGAGGTGGATGGCGCGAGCTGGTGGCAGAAGTTCCGCTTCATCACCTGGCCGTCGATGCAGACGCTCTACATCACCTGCACGCTGCTCTCGATGATCTGGACACTCGGCGATTTCAACAGCGTCTACCTCCTCACCGGCGGTGGCCCGGCCGACCTCACGCATGTGCTGGCGACGCTCGGCATCCGCTATCTCCGGCTCGACCAGCTCTCGCTGGCAATGGCATCGATCGTCTGTGCGATGCCGTTCGTCCTGCCGCTCGTGTACTTCATGATGAAACGGTTGTCGCGATGAAGCTTCCCTCCTTACGCGAAGTCGCGACCGAAGCGCGGTTGCTGCTGATCGGCATTCCCGTCTTCATCTGGACGATGGTGCCGATCTATCACATGTTCCTGTTCGCGATCTCCCCGAAGGAGGACGCGTTCTCGGGCAAGCTCTGGCCCGACCATCCGACGCTGCACAACTTCGAGATCGTGTTCAAGCAGCAGCACTACTTCCTGCGCGACTTCTATGTGCAGTTCTGGAACTCGCTGGTGATCGCGGCGTCGGTCGGCGTGCTGACGCTGTTCATCGCCACCGCCGCCGCGTTCTCGATCTCGCGGCTGCGGGTGCCCGGGGGGCGCATCGTGATGAACCTGGCGCTCTTCACCTATTTCATCCCCGCGGCGTTCCTCGCCGTTCCGATGTACCGCACCATGGGTAATTACGGCCTCCTGAACAATCACTGGTCGCTGATCCTGGCCATGGTGACGATCGCCAGCCCTTACGCGATCTGGGTGCTGAAGCAGGCCTCCGACAAGCTGCCGGTCGAGCTGGATGAAGCCGCCGTGATGGACGGCGCGACGACGCTCCAGATCTTCCGGCTGGTCTATCTGCCGCTGATGATGCCCTCACTGGTCGCGATCGGCACCTATGCGGTGCTGCTGGCCTGGAACGAATATCTCTACGCGTTCCTGCTGCTCTCCAACGACCGCGAGATCACGCTGCCCGTCGCGCTCGGCAACTTCCTCGCCGCCGACGATTCGCCGTGGGAGCTGTTGATGACCACCGGCTTCATCTACGCGCTGCCACCGGCCGCGATCTACTACGCCTTCCGCCGCTACATGGTCGGCGGGCTCACCGCGGGTGCAGTGAAGTCCTGACGCGACAGGACGCATCCGGTCGCCGCAAGCAGTGCGTTCGAGCGACAACGTGGACAATTGAAGATTGTCCACGCCTGCTCTAACCTCGAAGCCCTGTCACGGGCTCGTCATCATGCGCGGCAACGACGCGATCCATCTCGGCCTGATGCTGCTCGCGCTCGCGGCAGCCTATCTGGTGCCGTTCGAGCTGTTGCTGCTGGCCTATGTCGTGCTCGGCCCGGCGCATTATTTCACCGAGATATCCTGGCTGCATGACCGCAGCTACTATCTGCCTCACCGCGGGATTGCCGTAGCCCTGGCAATCGTCGCCGTGGTCGCGGCGCTGATCGACAACGCCTCGTGGTTCGGCTTCGCGATGTGGGGCGCGCTGATCGTCTGCGCCATGCTGGCGGCGACCACATCCGCGGTCGAGAGCATGCTGCTGTTCATGGCGGCGATCGCCCTGTCCGCGATCATGTATTCGAGCGGATCGTCGCTCGCCGTGATCGGCATCCTGATCCCGACGCTCGTTCACGTCTCGCTGTTCACGCTGATCTTCATGGTGCTCGGCGCCTATCGGTCCGGCAGCCGCGTGCAGGCCACGCTGGTGGTCGTCTACCTCGCCGCAATTGCCACGATCCTGCTGCTGCCGCAGACCGCCGAAATCCGGATCGCGAGCTTTGCCCGGGTCGGCCAGGATTATTTCGGCAATGTCGGCCCGGCTCTCGGCCGGCTGTTCGGTGTGCCCGGCCTCGTCCTAGACACCAGGCTGACCAGCCTGCTCGCCTTCGTCTACACCTATCACTACCTCAACTGGTTCATCAAAGCCGACGTGATCCGCTGGACCGAGGTGCCGAAGGCCCGGCTGGCAGCGATGGCCGCCGCCAGCGCTGCATCCACCGCGCTTTATTTCTACGACTATGCGTTCGGCTTCACCTTCCTGCTGGCGCTGAGCCTGATCCACATCCTGCTCGAGTTTCCGCTCGACAGCCTCGCGCTGCGCCAGCTCGGCGCCGCAATACAAGGCTCGGCGCGTGGATGGCACGCTGCACGAACGGCTACAGCGGCGCCGCGCGCTCGCCCTGCGAGCTCGACAGCTTCGAAGCGAGCGAAGCAATCACGATGACGACCGCGATCAGGCCGATCACCAGCGTGCAGATCGCGTTGATCTCGGGCTTCACGCCAAGGCGCACCTCGGAATAGATCCGGATCGGCAAGGTGGCCGAGCCCGGACCGGTGGTGAAGCTCGCGATCACGAGATCATCGAGCGACAGCGTGAAGGCCAGCATCCAGCCGGCGACGATCGCGGGCGCGATCAACGGCAGCGTGACGGCCGCGAACGCGCGCACCGGATTGCAGCCGAGGTCCATCGCCGCCTCTTCCAGCGAGCGGTCCAGCGAGCCGAGGCGGGACTGCACGACCACGGCGACGAAGCACATCGTCAGCGTGGTATGGGCGATCGTCACCGTCCAGAAGCCGCGCTCGGCGTTCAGCGCGACGAACAAGAGCAGCAGCGACAGTCCGGTGATCACCTCCGGCATCACCAGCGGCGCATAGAGCATGCCGGAGAACAGTGTCCGGCCGCGGAACCTCTCGCCGCGCGACAGCGCCACTGCGGCGAGCGTGCCGAGCAGCGTGGCGATGCTCGCCGAGGAGACCGCGACCCGCAGGCTCATCCAGGCCGCCTCGATCATCGCGCGGTCATTGAAGAACTCGTGATACCAGCGCAGCGACCAGCCGCCCCACACCGTCACCAGCCGCGAGGCGTTGAAGGAATAGATGACGAGAATGAGGATCGGCAGATAGAGGAACGCCAGCCCCAGCGCGAGCGAGGCGATATTGAAGCGGGACAGGCGAGAGACCTTGCGCATCGGCTCACCGCCCCTGTTCCAGTTGTCGCTTCTGCAGCCGTTCGTACAGCAACAGCGGCACCAGCAGCACCACCAGCAGCACGATGGCCGCTGCGGAAGCGACCGGCCAGTCCTTGTTGGTGAAGAATTCGAGCCACAGGGTCTGGCCGATCATCAGCGAATTGGAGCCGGCCAGGAGGTCCGGAATCACGAACTCGCCGACGATGGGGATGAAGCACAAGAGCACGCCGGCGCCGACGCCGGGCAGCGACAGCGGGAAGGTGACGAGCCAGAACACCTGCCAGGGCGGCGCGCCGAGATCGGAGGCCGCCTCCTCCAGCGCCGGCTCCATCTTGGCGAGCGTGGCATAGAGCGGCAGGATCATGAATGGAAGATAAGAGTAGACGATGCCGATATACATCGCGGTGTCGGTGGAGAGCCACACCACCGGCTCGCTGACCAGATGCAGAGCGAGCAGGATCTGGTTGAGCAGGCCGTCGTGCTGGAGGATGTTGATCCAGGCATAGATGCGGATCAGGAACGAGGTCCAGAACGGCACGATCACCAGCACCATCGCCACCGCCTGCCAGCGCTTCGGCAACCGCGCCATGCCATAGGCGATGGGATAGCCGATCAGGAGCAGCAGCGCCGTCGCCGTGACCGCGACGGTCAGGCTGCGCACATAGGCGTACACATAGATGTCGTCGGAACCGAGCAGCCTGAAATTGTCGAGCGACAGCGCGGCAAAGGCCGCCTTGAGCGATTCCCATCCCGCCGCCAGGTCAAACACCGGCTCGTAGGGCGGCTGCGCGATCGCGGTCTGCGACAGGCTGATCTTCAGCACGAAGGCGAACGGCACCAGGAAGAGCAGCACCATCCAGACATAGGGGGCGATCGCGGCGAAGCGCGCCGGTCGCGCGAAGATCCGGCGTCCGCTCATGACGGCAGCACCACGCAGTCGTCGGGCGTGAACCAGGCGACCACGTGCTGGTTCAGGCTGTAGGCGTCGACGTCGAGGCGCGCGCTGTTGGCGACGGACGCCTGCACCATCCCGCCGGTGTCGAGCTTCACCTTGTAGGTGGTGGTGCCGCCGAGATAGCAGATGTCGGCGATCACGCCGTCCAGCCGGTTGATCGCCGTTTCATAACCTGCCTCGCTCACCGGGCCGCGGCGCGACAGCTTGACCTTCTCGGGACGGATCGCGACCGACAATTTTCCCGCGCCGACCGGCTCCCGCGGCTCGGCCACCACCAGCGTCCCCGCATCACGCGTGCCGATGACCAGACGATGGCCGTCGCGCAATCTGGACTCGGCGTCGAACAGATTGATGTCGCCGACGAACTCCGCGATCCAGCGCGAACGCGGCGCCTCGTAGAGCTCGCGGGGGCTCGCGACCTGGGCGAGCTTGCCGACCTTCATCACCCCGATCCGGCTCGCCATCGTCATCGCCTCTTCCTGATCGTGGGTGACGATGATGAAGGTCATGCCGAGCCGGCGCTGGAGCTCCATCAACTCGCCTTGCGTGCTCTCGCGCAGCTTCTTGTCCAGCGCGGCGAGCGGCTCGTCGAGCAGCAACAATTGCGGCCGGCGTGCCAAAGCGCGGGCCAGCGCCACGCGCTGGCGCTGGCCGCCGGAGAGCTGGTCGGGCTTGCGCTTCTCCAGGCCCTCGAGCTTCACCAATGCGAGCATCTCCGCAACGCGCGTGGCGATGTCGGCGCGCGCCAAGCCGGCGCGCTTCAGGCCGAAGGCGATGTTGTCGCGCACCGAGAGGTGCGGAAACAACGCGTAGTTCTGGAACATCATGTTGATCGGACGCTCATGCGGCAGCGCCTGCGCGATGTCCTTGCCGCCAAGCAGTATACGCCCCTCATCCGGCGCCTCGAAGCCGGCGAGCATGCGCAACAGCGTGGTCTTGCCGCAGCCGCTAGGCCCGAGCAGCGCGAAAAACTCGCCGGCCTTGATGTCGAGCGAGACACCGTCCACGGCCCGGAACGTCCCGAACGTCTTGGCGACGCCCTCGATGCGCAGCAACGGCTGACCCGCTACGGGAAATGCAGCTCCAGCGGCCGTATCCGCCGCGACGTCCGTTCCGGGCAACTCTTCCGCCATGGTCCCTGCCAACCCCGATTCCGCCGCACGCTAGCGGCCGATCGGCCTTTGCTCAACCGGTTCGGGGCGATCGTTCACATCCGCCATGAACGCGGCAAGCCGATCACGATCGGCCTTGGGCATGGTCAGACCGAGCTTGGAGCGACGCCACAAGACGTCCTCTGGAAAACGCGCCCATTCGTGGCTCATCAGATAACGCACCTCGGCGCCGGTCAGCTCAGGGCCAAAGGTTGGGCCAAGCTCATCGCGGCTCTTCACATCCCCCAGCACGACCGGCAGTCGCGAGCCGTAGGCCGCGACCAGGCGTTGGGCCTCCGGCTCCGAGAGAAAGCGCCAGCGATCGCGTGCGAGGTCGACTTCGGTGTCGAAACGGTCCCAGGCGAAATCGCCGCCGGGGAGTACCGCCCCGGCGGTCCAGGGCGGCGACATCGGATAGAACGGCGTCAGCCGCGTCACCCCCCGCTCCGCACGCAGGCGCGAAGTAGTGACATCGCCGCCAAACATCGTGATCAGCGGCGCCTTGCGCCGGCGCGCATGGAACAGCGCCGTGCCGTCGCGTCCTCGCGCGGACGCCAGCGTCAGGTTGACGCCCGAGACCGTCCGGACCACGTCGGTCGGGGCGACGCGCTCGCGGAAATAGCGGCTGGCCGCTTCGCAGAGATAGCTGACGTCGGCGCCCGGCATCGCGACGATCGCAGGATCGCCGGTGAAAGCGTGCGTGACCGTGCCGATCAGCGTGAAATCGCGCTCGAGGGGCCGGGCGAAGATCAGCCGTCCATCATTGTTCTGGAAGACGTAGACGTTCTCGGAATCGAACAGCCGCGGCACGATGATCTGGCTCATCTGCATCGCGGCCATGGCGGGCTGCGGCTCCCGCAGCACGGTATCCGCCACCATCGACGTCCAGCCACCGGTGGCGTTGGCCAGCGCCCGCGCCGTGATCGTGCGGCGGTGGCCGCGATCGACCACCGCGAGGCGCCATGTGTCGGTTCTGTCAGCGCGCACGCAGCGTGCCCCGGTATGGATCGCGGCGCCGCGTTCGGCGGCATCCAGCGCCGTGAGCACCACCAGGCGGGAATCGTCAACGACACAGTCCGAATATTCGAACGCCGTGCCGAACGGACGCTTCAGCGCGTTGCCGACCGGATGATGCGTAATGTCGAGGGTCGCTGATGGCGGCAGGCCACCCCGGTTCGTGAGGCCGTCATAAACATACAGGCCGGCCCGCAGCAGCCATGGCGGACGCTCCTCGGAATGGGCGGGAATCACGAAGCGCATCGGCCGGACCAGATGCGGCGCGATCCGGAGCCAGATCCGGCGCTCGGCGAGCGCCCGGCGCACCCGCCAGAACCCGCGGCGCTCCAGCACCGACAGATCGCCATGAATCAGCCGCGGCGTCGCCGACGAGGCGGCGCCGCCGAGATCGCCCTGTTCGAACAGAATGACCCGCAGGCCGCGGCCGGCCGCATCGCGCGCGAGGCTGACACCGTTCAGGCCGCCGCCGATGATCGCAAGGTCGTAATCCGCCATGAAGCCGTCGAGAGCGAGCGAAACGAAGCGCTCCCATCACTAGCCGGTCTTGAGCGCAAGCTCCATGGCTTCGGCGCGGCCGACGAGGCCGGCATACTTCCCGATCGGCAGTGGCTTGCCGAGCAGGTAGCCCTGCACGCCGTCGCAGCCCTCCTTGGCGAGGAAGGCGAGCTGGTCGAGCGTCTCGACGCCCTCGGCGATGATGGACATTTCGAGGCCGTGGCCGAGATCGATGACGGCGCGCACGATCGCCGCCGATTGCGGGTTGCGGCCGAGATTGATGATGAAGGCGCGGTCGATCTTGATCTTGTCGAACGGAAACGCCTGGAGATAGCTCAGCGAGGAATAGCCGCTGCCGAAATCGTCCATGGAGATGCGCACGCCGAGCGCCTTCAGCCGGCGCAGCAGCGCCAGGCCCCGGTCGAAATCCTCGATCAGCACGCCCTCGGTGATCTCGAGCTCGAGCCGGCCGGGCGCCAGGCCGGTTTCGATCAGGATCGAATGGACCAGCCCGACCACGTCGCCGTGCATGAACTGCGCCGGCGACAGATTGACCGCGACCTGGAGCGGCTTCGGCCAGGACGCCGCCTCGCGGCAGGCCTCGCGCAGGATCCACTCGCCCATCTCGACGATCAGGCCGCTCTCCTCGGCGATCGGGATGAATTCGGCCGGCGAGACCTGGCCACGCACCGGATGCTGCCAGCGCGCCAGCGCCTCGAAGCCGATGATCTCGCTCTCGGCGACGCTATGGCCGGCGGCCCCCTGCGGCTGGAAGGCGAGCGAGAGCTCGCCGTTCTTGATCGCCATCGACAGGTCCTGATGCAGCACGCGGCGATCGCGGATCTGCTGGTCCATCTCCGGCTGGTAGAGGCTGATCGTGCCGCGCGATTTCTGCTTGGCGCGGAACAGCGCCGCACCGGCATTGGCGAGCAACGAGGCGCCGTCGGCGCCATTGTGCGGGAAAATCGACATGCCGGTGGTGGCGCCGGCACGGACTGGCCGGCCGTCGATCTGGAATTCCCGCGCGACGGCTTCGCCGAGCTGCTGCGCCAGCGCAAGACCCGCCTCCGGCTGCTTGCCGTCGATGATCAGGCCGAACTCGTCGCCGGACAGGCGCGCCACCACGCCGCCGCGCGCGGAATCCTGGAGCCGCTGGGCCACCTCGATCAGGAGCTTGTCGCCGAGCGCATGGCCGAAGACGTCGTTGACCTCCTTGAGGCCGTCGAGATCAACGCAGAGGACGGCGAACTCCTCGCCGGTGCCTTCGCAGGCCTCGATCATCTGAGTCAGCGCCTGCAGGAAGGCGGCACGGTTCGGCAGATCGGTGAGGCCGTCGTGATAGGCCATGTGCGCCATGCGCGACTCGGTCTGCCGGCGGTCGGTGACGTCTTCGTGGGTCTTGATCAGGTATTGCGGCTCGCCGGCATCGCTGAGCACGGTGGCGCGCCGGGTCAGGAACAGCCGCAGGCCGTCCTTGGTGGAGATCGGGTGCTCCTCGGTGATCATCCCGCGCTTCTTGATCGCAGCCTCGTCGCGCGCGATGATCAGCTTGGCTTCCTTGGGATTGAAGATGTCGGACGCGGTCAGGCCCGTGGCTTCCTCGCGCCTGCGGTTGAGGATCGTCTCGGCGCTGCGGTTGGCGAGCAGATAGCGGCCGTCCTTGACCTGCTCGACGATCAGCGCCACCGGGATGTTGTCGACGACGAGCTCGAGGAATTTCTTGGTGCTCTCCAGCTCCTGCGACAGTGAGCGGCGGTCGGTGATGTCCTCGAACACGAGCATCAGGAATTCGGGCTTGTTGTTCTCGTTGCGGACCACGATCCGGATCGAGGCAACCATGCGCCGTTCACCGCCGCGGTCGACCTCGAACTCATTACGGAACTGGCCGTCCGGCGAATTGAGCGCCGCCCGGTCGGTCGCCTCGATGCTGGCCGCTGAGACGGGGGCAAACAGCTCGCGCGCGTTCTTGCCGACGACCTGGTCCCGCGTAACCCCCCAGAACCGCTCATAGGCGGTGTTGGCGAAGATGTAGCAGCCGTCCTCGATGTTCTTCGCAGCAACGCAGGCCGGCACGTTGTCGAGCACCGTTTCCAGGAACTGCTTGGTCGAGGCGAGCTGCCGCGACAGCCTGCGCTCCTCGCTGACGTCGAGATGCGTCGCCACCGAGCCGCCGTTCGGCAGCACAAAGTATTTTACCAGGATGGCCCGGCCGTCAGGCAGTTCGGTGATCAGACCGTTGCCGCTTGCCGCCTTCTCGTAGAATTCCTTATCGGAGACGCCACCAAGGACCCCGCGCTTGCGCCGCAGCTCGAGGATGTCGTGGCCGTTCATGTCGGCCCACAGATCCGACCGTGACAGGCCATAGATCTCGAGATAGCGGTCATTGCAGAAGATGACGCGCCGCTGCGCATCGGTCATCACCACGCCCTGGTTGAGATTGTTCATGGCGGAGGAGACGAAGGCGTTGCGCCGCAGCTGCAACCGCCTGGTCCGGCGCAGCGCGGAGTGGATCCACAACGCGATTGCCACGAGGAACGCACAGACGACGATGCCCCCGATCAGGGCTTCCCAGATCAGGTTGGGATCGAGGTTGTCGAGCGAGCTCGGCGGGGCGAAGCTGACCGACAGCGCAAAGGCACGCGCAGGCGCGACCGTGCCGGCCAGGCACACGACGGCCTGCACAGCAATCAGAATCGTGCTGTCCGCGTGCCAGTTCTTCTCAGCCATCAGCCACCCGCGATTTCAACGTCGGATTGTCTGGCCTCACGGGTTTGGATCGGGTAAACGCCTGTACGCGCAACAGAAAAATGTCACGTTAAATACGGCAATTGCCCTGACATGATAAATGCTTCCTTAACGGAAAATCACCCCGCGCCCTCGTTCCCGGGCTTGATGCCACCGGCGCTTCCAGCGGACCTCCTGCACAACCATGGATAGGGTCGACTGCATCGTCATCGGAGCCGGCGTGGTCGGGCTCGCGGTGGCTCGAAAGCTGGCCCAGGCCGGGCGCGAGGTCATCGTGCTCGAGGAAGCCGAGGCCATCGGCACCATCACCTCCTCGCGCAACAGCGAGGTGATCCATGCCGGCATCTACTACCGCGCCGGAAGCTGGATGGCGCGCATGTGCGTCAACGGCAAGCACGCGCTCTACCGCTACTGCGGCGAGCGCGGCATCCCGCACAAGAATTGCGGCAAGCTGATCGTCGCGACCAATGCGAAGGAAACCGAGAAGCTGCAATCGATCAAGGCGCACGCCGAGGCCAATGGCGTGCTCGACATGCAGTTGCTCACGGGCGAGGCCGCACGCGCGCTGGAGCCGGCGCTCGCCTGCGACGCCGCGCTGCTCTCGCCCTCGACCGGCATCATCGACAGCCACGCCTACATGCTCTCGCTGCGCGGCGAGGCCGAGGAAGCCGGCGCGGCCTTCGCGTTTCACACCCCGCTGATCCGTGCCAAGGCGGCCGCCGGCGTGATCGAGGTCGAGGCCGGCGGCGCGGCACCGATGGCGCTGCAATGCAGCCTCCTCGTCAACGCTGCGGGCCTCGCGGCGACAACGGTGGCGCGCAATATCGACGGCATGCCGCTGGACCGGATTCCGCCGGCCTATCTCGCCAAGGGAAATTACTTCAGCTGCAACGCCAAGGCGCCGTTCTCGCACCTGATCTATCCGGTGCCCGAGCCCGGCGGCCTCGGCGTGCATCTGACGCTGGACATGGCGGGGCAGGCGCGTTTCGGCCCTGACGTCGAGTGGATCGAGACGATCAACTACGAGGTCGATCCGTCACGCGCCGAGCGCTTCTATCCGGCGATCCGGAGATACTGGCCGACGCTGCCTGACGGCGCGTTGATGCCGAGCTATTCGGGCATCCGCCCGAAGATCGTGCCGCCGGCGGTCGCCACGCAGGATTTCCTGATGCAGGGTCCGCGCGATCACGGCGTGGCAGGCCTGATCAACCTGTTCGGCATCGAATCGCCGGGACTGACGTCCTCGCTCGCGATCGCCGATCACGTCGCCGAGCTCGCAAATATCTGAAGCGTCTTCAAGCGAAGCGGATACCACTTCGCGCAAAGAAGAAAACGCGTCCAAACAAGAAGCCGGAGCTATTTCCGTTCCGATTCCGTCGGAACGGAAATAGCTCTGGACGCCGCGCAAATGTCCTTGCGCGGCTTCGCATCTTCCAACAGGGATGAGCGCAACAGCACTCACCCCTGCCTGAAGGGGTACGATCAAACTCGACGCTGAATACGGGGTTTACTAGTGAAGCGTGTCGCCAGTGTGCTTCAGACGCTCGATCTGGTCCTTGACCATCAACTTCCGGCGCTTCAACTCAACAATTTGCAGGTCGTCTGTTGAAAGGTGCACGAGAGCTTCGTGCAATTCGTTTTCGAGAGTTTTATGCTTCCGTTCCAATTCAACCAGATGTGCCTGAATTGTCATTCGAAACCTCCTCGGTAGGGGTGACCTTGGATTCGATCCGGACGACGAAGTGTACATCACCGATTCGTTCTGTCGATGGATATCCGTCGTCGCCTTGTCATTTTTGAAAATTCATATGTAACGAAGCGTGAGTAAGGAACCGCGCTGGGAAAAATCCATGATATCAATGCGCTTGCGCAGCGCCGCAGCGAACCGTCGAAATATCTTGCGAGAGATCGGTGAGCGACGGCCCGAGATCGCTTGCGGTCACGGCGCGCAAGGACGATAATTTCCACAGGGCATCCACAGCCTTAATCTCACGACTATCGGTTTTTCGGCCACCGCAGACATGACCCATGAAGACGAGAGCGAACTCGAAGCCGAGCTCGCCCGGTTGCAGCAGGAACACCGAGATCTCGACGCGGCGATCGATGCACTGCATCAATCGCCTGCCCCCGACCTATTGCGGTTACAGCGGCTGAAGAAGCGCAAGCTGTTGTTGCGCGACCGCATCGCCTTCATCGAAGACCAGATCACGCCCGACATCATCGCCTGATCCCCAGCGGGCTTTTCGCGGCGGGGCGAGCCGGGTGAATCCTCTTGACTCCAAAAGAACAAAATAGGAACATTCAGGCACCAAACGCCCCCAGGAAACGCCCCAGAGAAACGCCCAAGGAACCTAGCAAGGACAACGCAGATGTCGGCAACCGCCCTTTTGGACAACAGCCATTATGAACAGGCCTGCGATCAGGCGATCGCGATGTGCGACGGCAATCTGCGCAGCACCATCAAGGCGCTGATCATGGCCAACGAATATCTGGAGGCGGAGCTCGAGGAATTGCAGGCGGCGATTTCAGCCGGCTGCATTCCGGAGACCTCTCGCAGCAAGGCGCGGAGCAGCGCCGCCTGATGTTGATGATCGGAGCAACGCCATGTCGGACGTCACCTACTACGTTGCAATGCCCTTCCTGATCGATGACGACGGATCGCCGGTCGCGGGCGCCGCGGAGGAATGTCAGTCCTCGACGGCCGCGCTGCGGCGCGCCGAAATTCTGGCGCGCGGCGCCGGCCACATCGGCGCGGTCGCATTTTGCCGCAGCGGCGATCCCATGACCGGCGAATTCGGCGACGCGACGCTGCTGCGCAAGTTCGGCAACGTGCCGGAAGATCTGGCCACGTTGTAGGGCATTTATTGTTTGAGCATGATCTCCGCGCAAACGCGTTTCGCATTTGTCGCGAGGAAGATCGCTGCACACTTTGCGCTAGCGCGGCCCTTCGGGTCCGGATCATGCTCAGTTGCTGACCAGCCTGATCCGCGGCTCGTGCCGCCGGCGCGCCTTGCGCACATACATTGCGGCATCCGCCTCCTCCAAGGCGCGGCCTGCGTCGGAATGCGCCCCCAGCAACGCGACGCCGGCGGAGGCGCCCGCGGTCACATTCTGGCTGCGGAAGACGAAGGATAATTCGTCGATCGTCTGCTCGAAGGCCGCGGCCTTCGCCGTGGCATCGGTCTCGTTGAGATTCCACAGCAGCAGCGCGAACTCGTCGCCGCCGAGCCGGCCGACCACGTCGGAGGCGCGGACCTGCCGCGTCAGCGCGCCGACGATCGCCTTGAGCACCTCGTCGCCGGCGGCGTGGCCGAAGGAATCGTTGATCGGCTTCAGCCGATCGACATCGAGCACGATCAGCGCGCCGGTGGCGCGATAGCGCTTCATGTAGGCGATGGCGCGTGTGAGCTCGCGCTCGAAGCCGCGCCGGTTCGGAATCTCGAGCAGGAAATCGGTGTCGGCGGCAGCTTCCAGTTCCGCGACCCGCCGCTCCGCCGCCTTGAGCTTGCTCCGCAGCCCGCGGATGATCTTTGCACTATCCTTGGTGCCATCAAGCGACGCTCCGCGCCGCGGCGGCTTGGCCGGACGCTTGGTGGCAGGTTTGGACCGGCTGGCGCTGATTTTCCGGCCCTTTTTGGCCTTCGCAGCGCTCGCCCTTTTTGGTTTCTTCATGGGCATCCTGCTCAATGAAGGCTTGCGGGGATTCACCAAGACAGGATAGTGCATTCCCTTCTCCTTGCCACCGCCTTGCGAGCCGCCGGCCGGAACCGTTAATCTGGCCTATGTTTCTGTTTTCCCGAGCACAATTAACGTCATGACCGCGCCGATCGCCATCATCATGGGAAGCCAGTCGGACTGGGACACGATGCGGCATGCCGCCGACACGCTGGAGGCGCTCGGCGTTGCCGCCGAGACCCGCATCGTTTCGGCACACCGCACCCCCGACCGGCTGGTCGCTTTCGCCAAGGGCGCGAAGGCGGCGGGTTACAAGATCATCATCGCCGGTGCGGGCGGCGCTGCACATTTACCGGGCATGGCGGCGGCGCTGACGGAGCTCCCGGTCTTCGGTGTTCCCGTCGAATCGAAGACGCTCAAGGGCGTCGATTCGCTCTATTCGATCGTGCAGATGCCCGCGGGCATCCCGGTCGGCACCCTTGCCATCGGCAAGGCCGGCGCGATCAACGCGGCGCTGCTTGCTGCCGCCGTGCTGGCGCTGTCCGACCCAGCCTTGTCCGACCGCCTCGCCGCCTGGCGCAAGGCACAGACCGAGGCGGTCGCCGAGCGCCCGGAGGACAAGGCGTGACTGACGCAAAGCAGGTGAAGCTGAAGCCCGGCGACACCATCGGAATCCTCGGCGGCGGACAATTGGGGCGGATGCTGGCCATGGCCGCGGCGCGGCTCGGACTGCGCTGCCAGGTGTTCTCGCCCGATCCGGACTCGCCGGCCTTCGACGTCGTGCTGAACGCGACCTGCGCCGAATATGCCGACGTCGAGGCGCTCGAGCTGTTCGCCAACGACGTCGACGTCATCACCTACGAATTCGAGAACGTCCCGGCGGCCGCCGCGATGGTGCTGGACGCGCGCCGCCCGGTGTTGCCCAACCGCAAGATCCTGGAGACCACCCAGGACCGGCTCGCCGAGAAGGATTTCGTGACGCGGCTCGGCATCGGCACCGCAGCCTATGCCGACGTCACCTCCGTCCCCTCGTTGCGCGAGGCGATTTTAAGGATCGGTCTTCCGGCCGTGCTGAAGACCCGCCGCTTCGGCTATGACGGCAAGGGCCAGGCCATCATCCGCGCGGGCGACGACATCGCCAAGGTCTGGACCAGCCTCGCCACCAAATCGGCGATCCTGGAGGCCTTCGTGCCGTACGAGCGCGAGATCTCCGTGATCGCCGCGCGCTCGGTCGCGGGCCAGGTGGAATGTTTCGACGTCACCGAGAACGAGCACCGCGACCACATCCTGAAGATATCGCGCGCGCCCGCGCCGATCCCGGACGCGCTCGCCGAAGAGGCGCGCAGCATCGCAAGCAAGATCGCAAGCGCGCTCGACTATGTCGGCGTGCTGGCGGTGGAGATGTTCGTGCTCGCCAATGGCACCGGACCAAAGGTGTTGGTCAACGAGATCGCCCCGCGCGTGCACAATTCCGGACACTGGACACTCGACGGCGCCTCCGTCTCGCAATTCGAGCAGCACATCCGCGCCATTGCCGGCTGGCCGCTCGGCAAGCCGGTGCGCCACGGCGAGATCGTCACCATGACCAATCTGATCGGCGACGAGATCAACGATTACGAGAAGTGGCTGAGCGTTCCGGGCGCGACCATCCACATCTATGGCAAGGGCGCACCGCGCCCCGGCCGCAAGATGGGCCATGTCACCGAGGTCCGGCCGCCCCGGGACAAGTGACGGGAGCGCGGCAACCGCCGCGATCCCTTGCCGACTGGATTTTGTCTTGACGCGTTGTCTTGACGCGAACCGGTATCCACTTCGCTCGAAAACGCTCTAGGCCGCCTTCGCGCCTGCGACGACGCCGGTGGGCTCCTCGCTGAGCCAGCGATAGATCACCCCGCCAAGCGCGCCGCCGATCAGTGGCGCGACCCAGAACAGCCAGAGCTGCGCCATCGCCCAGCCGCCGACGAACAGCGCGGGGCCCGTACTGCGCGCCGGGTTCACCGACGTGTTGGTGACGGGAATGCTGACGAGATGGATCATCACCAGCGCAAGCCCGATCGCGAGCGGCGCGAAGCCCGCGGGCGCGCGGCCATGGGTGGCACCCATGATGATGAACAGGAACATCATGGTCATCACCACCTCGGTGAGGAAGCAGACCATCATGCTGTACTGGCCGGGCGAATGCGCGTCGTACCCGTTCGACGCGAAGCCCTTGGTGACGTCGAAGCCTGGGGCGCCGCTGGCGATGATGTAGAGCAGTTCGGCGGCAACGATCGCACCGCAGACCTGCGCAATCACGTAAGGCAGGATCTGTCCGGCCGGAAAGCGCCCGCCGGCGGCAAGGCCGACCGTGACGGCCGGATTGAGATGACAGCCCGAGATGTGACCGATCGCGTAGGCCATGGTGACGACGCTTAAGCCGAAAGCCAGGGACACGCCGACCAGGCCGATTCCGACCTGCGGGAAACCGGCCGCGATCACCGCGCTGCCACAACCTGCGAATGTGAGCCAAAAGGTGCCGATGGCCTCGGCAGCATATTTCTTCATATCCATGTGTCGTCCCCTCATTTCAAAGTTTCCGGAACAAAGCTCCGGTCGCCGCCCCGCCAAAGGCACCAAATCTCCCAAATCGGGGCCGCACAGAGGTATTTTCGCCCCATTTAATGGCTGAACTTGGCCCGAAAACCCGCTTGGCTGGTGGACATCCAGGGTTTTGTCTGATACATCCGCGCGCTCAAGGCTAAGGGCTTGTGCGTTTTGCCATCCCCTTTGACTTACCAGAATTCAAATCCGATCCACTGAAGAGGATGCCGCGTGCAGGTTCTCGTTCGCGATAACAATGTCGATCAAGCCCTCAAGGCGCTGAAGAAGAAGATGCAGCGCGAGGGTATTTTCCGCGAGATGAAGCTCCGCGGTCACTACGAAAAGCCCTCTGAGAAGAAGGCCCGCGAAAAGGCCGAAGCCGTGCGCCGCGCGCGCAAGCTGGCCCGCAAGAAGCTCCAGCGTGAAGGCCTGCTGCCGATGAAGCCGAAGCCGGTGTTCGGCGCTGGCGCCGGTGGTGAGCGCGGCGGCCGTGGCGGCCCGGGTGCTGGTCCGCGCGGACCGCGCTGATTTGCCGAATTTGTAAGACCTCAGTTTTCGATAACGCGGGCCGCTGGCCCGCGTTATTGTTTGTGAGCGGTGCCTTTCTGGGACGGGGCACTACCGATGCGGCGCTAAAGCGCGACGAGGTTGGTCGTCGCGCTTTAGATTGTTGTTTGAGCATGATCTTTTCGGAAAACCGCGGCACACTTTGCGCTGACGCGGCCCTTCGGGTCCGGATCATGCTCTAGCGCGAGCGAACCGTAGATGGCCTCCCCTTTCCCCGAGCGTGGCTTGGCGCGACTGCGCCAGATCTGGCAGCAACCGTTCGCACTGGCCTTGATGGGGATCGCACTATGCGGCTGCTCCTTCGATCTGGGATCGCTGATGCCGGAGAAGGAAAAGCCGCAGGAGGCCCCCAAGGCGGCGGCCGCCACGGAGAGCGCGGTCAGCCCTGGCAACGTCACTGAGGCCCAGACCCACACCGCAAAGGCCCAAGCCCTGGCCAAGTCAGGCGAGACGGCAGCAGCGCTCGACGAATTCAATCGCGCGGTCGGGCTCGATCCCTACAACGCGCAGGCGCTGTATGGTCGCGCGCTGATCTACCAGGGCAACAACCAGCACGATTTCGCCGTCGCCGATTTCACCGCCGCGAGCGGGCTCAACCCGCAAAAGGCCGAGCCCCTGCTCGGCCGCGCCATCAGCCATCTCGCCCTAGGCAAGATCAAGGAGGCTACGGCCGATCTCGACGAGGCTTCCGAGGCCGATCCGCACAATGCCCAGGTCTGGACCGCGCGCGGGCAGGCCTATGAGCGGCTGGGTGACAAGGCCAAGGCGGCAGCGTCCTACACCAAGGCGGTCGCACTTCGTCCACGCGACGATACCGCCCGCAGCGGCCTCGCCCGCGTCGGCGGCTGACAGCGCGGCGCAAGGGCCGTCTTAGTCGGGGGTGGCGCTCTTCGGCAGAACGGCGTGGAACATCGACTTGACGCCGGACAGCATCTCGTCGGCGACATTGGTCTTCTTCGGCCGCGGCACGGACACACCGGCATCGGCATCGGCACGCAGATCGAGCGGAGGCGCGATCGCCGGCACGGGAATGTCAGCCGGCGGCGTGATCCGATTCGGGTCGTCATTGCCGACCGAGGCCGTGTAGGACGGCGACGGACCGCCATTGCCATACGGCTCGGGCGAGGGCGTGGACACCGTGATCGGCGGCGGCAGCGGACGGACCGCGGACGGCTCCGTCGTGACGACACGCGGGGCCTCGGGGACGCGGGTGGCCTCGCGCACCGCGGGCTCGGGGGTCCGCTCGACCGGCTTGGTCTCGGCGGCTTTGGCTTCGGCAGCCTTGCCCTCAGGCGACTTGCGAAGACGCTCGATGGCGGCACGCGCCAGATCGTTGGCGTCGGGGGCCGCAGCCGGGGACGCCGCGGCCGGCGCAGAATTGGCCTCCACCACCGGGGCGGTAGCTGCCGGGATCGACTTCGCGGCCGCTTTCTCGCGCGCCGGGGGGCGGCCATGCGAGCTGGTGTCGGCGGGAGCGACGTCCGCAGCCTTGGTCTCAGGCTTGTCGGCGGGTTTCTCGGCCGCAGCCTTGTCCGTCGCAGTCTTCTCGGAAACGCTCTTTTCGGAGACACCCTTGGCCTTGACGCCGGGCGCCGGCAGGTTGGCGACGTCGGCGGGCTTCCCGTTCTTGCCAGCCTCGGCGGGTGCCACCACGGCCGTAGGGGTATCGGCCGCCGGCTTGGCGTTGATGTAGTGATTAACAATGTACGCCCCGATGATCGTCGCGAGCACCGAGGGGAAAATATCCATCGAGATTTTAGCGAGGTATTTCAGCATTTCTCGGCCACTCCCCGCGCGATCTGATGCGGGAACTTTGGGGCATTGTAAGGGATCAACTGCGACGGATCGATGGCAAACGGTAACGCCGGACTTACAGCTTCAGCTCGATCTCAAGGAACACGATCTCAGTTGAGGTTTCGTTAAGTACGTCGTGTTGGACGCCGGCTTTGCGGAAGTAGGATTTTCCGGCCGCAAGCTGCGCCTTGGAACGCTCGCCGCCGGGGGCCACGATGGTCATTTCGCCGGCGACGATGGGAACAATCACATAGTCCATCCCGTGGGTGTGATGCCCGGTCGCGCTGCCCGGGGCGAGCCGCCATTCGGTCACCCGGACCTCTTCGTTGTCGATCTGAACCTCGGACTTGGCGGCAAGCATCGGGAACTCCTTCAGGCATGATCCGGAAAAGTGTGGGGCGGTTTTCCGGAAAGACCATGCTCAAACAATAACCAGAAGCGCGACCGCGCTTCAGGGCACGAAAACCATGAACACGTAGACGGCAAATACCACCATATGGACCAGCCCGAACAGGACATTGGTCCTGCCCGTGCCGAAGGTCAGCATGCTCAAAAAGAAGGTCAGGAGCAAAAGGACGCTGCCCTGGGCGCTGAGGCCGAGTTCGAGCTCCTTGTCGAAGGCGTAGGTAGCGATGCCGACGGCCGGGATGGTGAGACCGATGGTCGCCAGCGAGGAGCCGAGGGCGAGGTTGATGCTCTTCTGGAGATCGTTCTTGCGGGCCGCCGCAATGGCCGAGACACCTTCGGGCATCAGGATCAGGAGCGCGACCAGAAGGCCGGCAAAGGCCGGCGGCGCGCCGATCCTGGCGGCGACGGCATCGACCACGAGCGAGAATTTCTTGGCCAGCAGCACGACTGCCAGGAGCGAGACCAGGAGCAGCCCCACGGTGAGCGCGAGCGCCCCGGCCGACGGGTGCGCCTCCCCGCCCTCGCCCTCCGCCCGTTCATGAACGAAGTAGTCCTTGTGCAGGACGGTCTGGGTGTAGAGAAACACCGCGTAGAGCGCGAGCGTCACCACGTCGACGAAGCCGAGCTGAACCGCCGAATAGACCGGGCCCGGCGTGGTGGTGGTGTAATTCGGCATGATCAGCGTGATGGTCGCGAGCGCGAACAGGACGCTGAGATAGACGTTGGCCCCGGAGAGCTGAAAACCCTGCTCGCGATAGCGCAGGCCGCCGATAAAGATGCAGAGCCCGACGAGGCCGTTGCAAACGATCATGACCACGGCGAACACGGTGTCGCGCGCCAGTTCCGGCGCCGGCTTGTCGCCCAGCATGATCGTGGTGATCAGGGCCACCTCGATGATGGTCACCGAGAGCGTCAGCACCAGCGTGCCATAGGGCTCGCCGACCCGTTCGGCGATCACTTCGGCATGATGAACGGCGGCGAACACCGTGCCGAACAGGATGACCAGAAGGACGATGGCGAAGACGAGCCCGCCCAGCGAGAGCGTGAAGACGTAGCCCGTCGCACTGACGGCCGCAAACAACAGCACGGCCAGCGCCGGGAAGATCCAGGCCGACCGTGGCATCGGATTATGCGCGCTCATCCACCAGCTCCAGTTGTAGATCCGAGCAGTAGCAAATCGGCCGGCAGATTCAATGCCAGTGCAGGAGCGGTGCGACCGGCAGGACGGTCAGCAGCAGGAACAGCGGGATCAGCACGGCGCCGGCGCGCAGGAGATAGCCGAAGAAGCTCGGCATCTCGACGCCGTTTTCGCGGGCGATGCTGGCGACCATGAAGTTCGGCGCATTGCCGATATAGGTGAGCGCCCCCATGTAGACCGCGCCCATGGAGATGGAGGCGAGCGTGCCCGAGAGCGCATGCATCAGCACCTGCGGGTCGCCGCCGGCGAGCTCGAAGAACAGCAGATAGGTCGGCGCATTGTCGAGGAACGCCGACATCACACCCGTGAACCAGAAATAGGCGACCTCGCGCGGCGTTCCGTCCGGTGCCGTGACGGCGGACAAAAGCCAGGCGAAGGCGCCGTGGTGCCCGGCATCGAGCATGGCAATGACCGGGATGATGGCGACAAAGATGCCCGCGAACAGCTTTGCGACTTCGCGGATCGGCTCCCAGGTGAAGCCGTTGGCCTGCCTGTGCTCGTCCGGCGTCAGCCACACCGACAGCGCCGCAATGGCCAGCAGTGCCACGTTGCGGGCGATGTCTTCCAGCTCCAGCCTGGTTCCGAGAATGTCGAAGGCAATGCCGGGCTTCCACATCGCCGAGGCCAGCAGGCTCGCGACGATGGCTGCAATCAGCACGAGGTTGACGAGGCCGCGAATCCGCAGCGGCTTCGCGGGGCCCGCGTCTTCCTGCAACGGCTCGCTACGGAAGCGCCAGACGTCGATGACGACGAAGATCGCCAGCAACAATCCGGCAACGATCGTCGTCTGCAGCCAGATGTTCCGCGTGGTCCAGAAGAAGTCGACGCCGTGCAGGAAGCCGACGAACAGCGGGGGATCGCCGAGCGGGCTCAGCGCGCCGCCGACATTGGCGACCAGGATGATGAAGAAGATGACGACATGAGCGTTGCGGCGCCGCGGCCGGTTGGCCCGGATCAGGGGGCGGATCAGGATCATCGCCGCCCCGGTGGTGCCGACGACGCTCGCCATCAGCGTGCCGAGCGCGAGGATGCCGGCATTCGCCGCCGGCGTGCCCCTGATGTCGCCCGTGATGAGAATGCCGCCGGCCACGACATAGAGCGAGAACAGCAGCACGATGAAGCCGAGATATTCGGCGAGCATGGCGTGGACGAGTGCGGCCAGCGTCGCCATGCCTCCTGCGAGCCAGACCAGCGAGCCGAGCGCCAGCAGTGACCAGGCCGCGGCGATCTTGCCGTAATGTTGGTGCCAGAACTTTGCAAACAGCAGCGGCCCGAGCGCGATCGACAGCAGGAGACCGGCAAAGGGCAGTGCATAGGGCCAGCGCATCGCCGCGCCGTCGAGTTCCGTCGCGGCCCATGCCTGCTGCGGCAACAGCGCGAGGATCGCAGCGACGGACAGGCCGCCGCGCAGCATCACGAGCCGTCTAGGAAGCAATGAAGCGCTTTGCTGTTTCAATCGCACCGAAAGCATCAAGATTGTCGTGTCCGCCGCCCGCAAAGCGAACGAACTGCTTCGGTTCATGCGCGAGCGCGAACAGACGCTCTCCGAACACGATCGGAATGGCAAGGTCATTGGTGCCATGCATCACCAATAGCGGCACCGTGACGCGCGCAATTCGCTCGTCGGAGCGAAACTGATCGCGCATCAGGAGGCGGACCGGAGCGAAGCGGAACAGCGAGGCGGCGACCTCGACCGTCGAGGTGTACGGCGCCTCCAGGACCAGTTTGCGGACCGGATGTTCGGAGGCGATGGCGACCGCAACGCCCGTTCCGAGCGAAAAGCCCCAGGAGACGATTCGTTCCGCCGCGTAGCGCGCCGTCGTGAAGGCGTAGGCGGCCGCGGCATCGCGCAGCAGGCCCTCCTCGCTCGGCGCGCCGGAGGAGCCGGCATAGCCGCGATAGGACAGCGCGACGAGGCCGGTGCCGTCGGCGGTCATCGCCTTGAAGCGGCTGACGCCGCCCGCGAGAAAATCGCCGTTGCCCGGAAAATACAGAATCACGGGGCGGCCGGGCCTGGCCGGCACGTGCCAGACGATGACTTTCTCGGCATCGGACGTGGTCAGGACGTGCTCTTCCGCCTCAGGCAGGCCGGCGGCATCCGGAGCGGTGCGACCGACGGGTGGGATCGGAAACAGCATCTCGCGCTGCCGGACATACAGCACGACGAGACCGGCGCAATAGACGGCCGCGAGCAGGATGGCGATCCACTTGACGATGGTCATGATGATGCGGCCGGTCTCCGGCTCAGGGCTTGCGCCGGCTCCGCAGCAATTTCATGACGTCGAGCCGGATGCTCGCGGGAACGTCGCGGCAGCCGCACGCCGCCGCATGCGCGGCGTGCCATTTGACGCGCTACTCGCGCGTCGCTTTGGGTGGCATGCGATGGGACCGGTGCCATTCCTTGTTGATGGCCACGATCCGCTTCCCTCGCGGGCTACATCGCCTTGACGATGTTCTCGGTGACCTTCTTGGCGTCGCCGAGCAGCATCATGGTGTTGTCGCGGTAGAACAGCGGATTGTCGATGCCGGCATAGCCCGAGGCCAGCGAGCGCTTGATGAACATCACGGTGCCGGCCTTCCAGACCTGGAGCACGGGCATGCCGTAGATCGGGGAGGTCTTGTCCTCTTCGGCCGCCGGGTTGGTGACGTCGTTGGCGCCGATCACGAAGGCGATATCGGCCTGCGCGAACTCGGAGTTGATGTCCTCGAGCTCGAACACCTCGTCATAGGGCACGTTGGCTTCGGCCAGCAGCACGTTCATGTGGCCGGGCATGCGGCCGGCCACGGGGTGAATGGCGTATTTCACCTCGACGCCTTCCTTCTTCAGCATGTCGGCCATTTCGCGCAGCGCGTGCTGGGCCTGCGCCACCGCCATGCCGTAGCCGGGCACGATGATGACCTTGGAGGCGTTCTTCATGATGAAGGCCGCGTCATCCGCCGAGCCGAGCTTGGCGGGCTTCTGCTCGCCGGTGCCGCCGCCGGCGGCAGCCGTCTCGCCGCCGAAGCCGCCGAGAATGACCGAGATGAAGGACCGGTTCATCGCGTGGCACATGATGTAGGACAGGATCGCACCGGAGGAGCCGACCAGCGCGCCGGTGATGATCAGCGCGGAGTTGCCGAGGGTGAAGCCGATACCAGCCGCGGCCCAACCGGAGTAGGAGTTCAGCATCGAGATCACGACCGGCATGTCGGCGCCGCCGATCGGGATGATCATGAGCACGCCGAGCGCCAACGCGAGGATAACGATCATCCAGAAGTCGAACGCGCTGCCGGTCAGCACGAGACCGACGATGAAGAACACCAGCGCCACGGCGAGCGCGATGTTGATGATGTGTCGGAACGGCAGGATGATCGGCGCACCGCTCATCCGCGCGGACAGCTTCAGGAACGCGATCACCGAACCGGTGAAGGTCAGCGCGCCGATGGCGACGCCGAGCGACATTTCAACGAGGCTCTGGCCATGGATGTTGCCGGGCGTGCCAATGTCGAACGCTTCAGGCGCGTAGAACGCGCCGGCAGCGACCAGCACCGCGGCCATGCCGACCAGCGAGTGGAAGGCAGCGACCAGTTCCGGCATCGAGGTCATCGGCACGCGGCGCGCGATGACCGCGCCGATGGCGCCGCCGATGGCGATGCCGACGATGACCAGCACCCAGGCCAGGCCGTCAGCCGGCGGATGGTTGGCGAGCGTGGTGGCGACCGCGATCGCCATGCCGATCATGCCGAACAAATTGCCCTGGCGCGAAGAGGCCGGGCTCGACAATCCCCGCAGCGACAGGATGAACAGCACCCCCGCCACGAGATACAAGAATGCAGAGAGATTGGCGTTCATCTCAGGTCCCCATTGATCCCTTCAGCCCGAGGTGGCCGCTTACTTCGACTTCTTCTTGTACATCGCCAGCATGCGCTGGGTGACAAGGAAGCCGCCGAAGATGTTCACGCAGGCGAAGATCAGCGCCACGAAGCCGAAGGCGCGTGCCCAGCCCGAGCCGCTCGAGACGTTCGCGACGCCGCCGGCGAGCAGCGCACCGACCACGATCACCGAGGAGATCGCGTTGGTCACGCTCATCAGCGGCGTATGCAGCGCCGGCGTCACCGACCACACCACGAAATAGCCGACGAAGACGGCGAGAACGAAGATCGACAGCCGGAAGACGAAGGGGTCGACGACCTGTGCTGCATGCTCCATGGCGGCTCTCCTTAGACCTTCGGCTGGAAGTTCGGGTGGATGACAGCGCCGTCCTTGGTCAGCGCGGTCGCCTTGACGAGTTCGTCGTCCCAATTCACGGCGAGCTTCTTCTCCTTCTTGTCGACCATGGTCTCGATGAAGGAGAACAGATTGCGCGCGTAGAGGCTGGAGGCCGAGGCCGCGACGCGGCCTGCGACATTGGTGTAGCCGACGATCTTGATGCCATCGAGGTCGACGACCTCGCCCGGCTTCGCGCCCTCGACATTGCCGCCGCGCTCGACGGCGAGATCGACCAGCACCGAACCCGGCTTCATCGACTTGACCATCTCGCCCGAGACGAGCATGGGCGCCGGCCGGCCCGGAATCAGCGCCGTGGTGATCACGATGTCCTGCTTCTTGATGTGCTCGGCGGTGAGCGCGGCCTGCTTGGCCTGATACTCTTTCGACATTTCCTTGGCGTAGCCGCCCGCGGTCTGCGCGTTCTTGAACTCCTCGTCCTCGACGGCGAGGAACTTGGCGCCGAGCGATTCCACCTGCTCTTTCGTCGCGGGCCGTACGTCGGTCGCAGTGACGATGGCGCCGAGGCGGCGCGCGGTCGCGATCGCCTGGAGGCCGGCGACGCCGACGCCCATTACGAACACCTTTGCGGCGGGCACGGTGCCGGCCGCGGTCATCATCATCGGGAAGGCGCGGCCGAAGGCTTCGGCGCCCTCGATCACGGCACGGTAGCCGGCGAGGTTGGCCTGCGAGGACAGCACGTCCATCACCTGCGCGCGCGTGATGCGCGGCATCAATTCCATCGCGAAGGCGGAAACGCCGGCATCGGCCATCGCCTTCAGCGCGGCATCGTTACCGTAAGGGTCCATGATGGCGATGACGAGCGCCCCGCGCTTGTATTGCGCAAGCTCCGATGCCTCGGGGCGCTTCACCTTGATGATGATGTCGGCGTCCTTCAGCGCGTCAGTGCTGACGGTGGCACCCACGGCGGTGAATTCGGAGTCCGGCAGCCCCGACTTGAGGCCGGCGCCCGGCTCGACGGCGATCTCGGCGCCGAGCGCTTTGAACTTCTTCACCGTATCAGGCGAAGCGGCAACGCGCGGCTCCGACGGATCGATTTCCTTGGCAACGGCGATCTTCATAGGCCCTCCGGCGGCGCGGGAAAAAGCGCGCACGCAAACTTAGCGTCACTCCCGCAACGTTGGATACCGGTTTTGGCACCGGTTTGAATGCAAATTTTATGGGCACCGACGGCGCTGTCGGTGCGGCAGACGATGGATCAGGTGAGGAAGATCGCCATCAGGATCACGATGAGCGCGACCGAGGCCGTGCCGTATTTCACCAGCTTGATGAAGCCCTCATAGGTCTGCTCGTGGGCAACGTAGTCGTTGCCGTCGGCAGTGGTGTACGCCACTTCGCTATGGTCAGCCATGGATTGTCCCCAGTCGAAAGTCGAATTCTGGGGCTGGGATACCTTAATCTTTCGGGCAGGGCAACGGCAGGCAAGCGCGGTTTTCCCGCAAATCAGGTCATTTGGAATTCCGATTGCCGGGAATTCGGGCTCTCGCGCCGCTCAGCCCTGATCGATCATTGTGGCGGTGACACTCACGGTCGGTCGCCGGGGCTCCGGAAGACCGAGCGCCGCGCGGACCGCGTCGATCGCCTTCTCGCCCGCCTCGGTAAATCGCGCCATGCGCGGATCCGTACCGGGACCGACCGCCACGGAATGGTCGCCGGCCAGGAAGCCATGGGTCATGTGGAACCCCAGCGCGCGATAGACCTCGAACTGCTCCTCCGAGAAGAACTGATCGCCGGTGGTCTCGTGGGGGAAGGTGTCGTTCCGCCGCGCATAGTCGCGGATGTAGTCGTTCTCGTCGCTGGAGAGCGAGGACTTGATATAGACGAGATAGCCCTTGTCATCGCCGCCATAGTCGATGCTGCCGATCGCCACATGGACGTGCGGGGCCTCGTCCGCGGCGCCGGAGGACGCTTGTGCGGACTTCCTGTCGGCGTTCTCCGCCATGATGGCGCGCGTGCGGTCGCGAATCGGCGTCCAGGGCAGATCGATCCGGACCCCGAGGTCGATGCGGGCATAGCGCTGCAGCTTCATCAGCGAGGCGAAATTCATCGGTGCGTCGGCTTCCGCGTCGACCGCGACGATCACCTTGCAGCGCCGCCGCAGCAGCTCGTAGACGCCGAGATTTTCGATGTGGCCGCCGTCGGTGAGATAAACGCCGTCGCTGTTCTCGTAGAGACGGCCCGAGATTTCCGACCACAGGAACAGCGGCGTGGAGCGGCGCTGCGGCCGGGCGGCGGCCCCGACATAGCGCGGGTTGCTCAGCCAGTAGCCCAGCCGCACGTTCAACAGCGCCAGCGTCGGCGTCAGCGCCTTGATCGAGTTCGAGCCCATATTCGACGACGCCGCCGCCCCCGAGATCGCCATGGCGGTGGCGAGATCGAGGCTTTGCTCGAGACGCTCGACCGCCGGAGTCCTGGCGTAGCGCGTCGCCTCGCTGCCGACATAGAGCGGCGAGAAGACGAAGAAGTCCGCATTGCGGCCGCGCCGGTTGGCGAAGTCCGATCCCTGGATGTTGAGCGCCGTGTTGATGAGATGATAGGGCGCCCGCAGCTTCGGCGCGGCCGGCCGATCGGTCGTCGTGGCACTGTCGTCCGCGACCACGAAAAGCTCGCTCAACTTCATGCGATCGAGCGGCTTGAAATCGCGCCCCTGGTCGAGGCTCGCCTCGGCGCGCGCGATATTGCCGTCTGCCGAGCGGCCGGGGTCGAACAGGAAAGCCTTGCTCAGCCGATCGCGGTAGAGGCGGTGCAGCGAATTCGCATTCGGCGTCAGGGACCAGGAGATCGCAAACAGCAGCATGCCGACGAGCGCGTACAGGATCACCACGGGCAGGCTGTGCGCGTAGCCGGAGCCTCGATCCGTCCAATCGAATTGTCTTGCGACATTGCCCGCGGCAAATGCGAGCCACGCCGGAACGTGGGATACCGGCGTCAACCAGTCCGTCGTCGCCGTCGCTGCGGCAGCTTTTGGCGTGATCTCGGCCGAGAGGGTGCCGGCAGCCGCGTCGAACTCGATCTTGCCCGACAGGTTTGCCGACGCGGGCACAGTCGATTTATTGGCGGCGAGACAGCCCTTCTGCGCAATAACGGTCAGAGGCGCCTGGCATTTTTCGATCGGATCGTTGGCGATGCCCCAATAGGACAGATAGAGATAGGCGACCCAGATGATCAGCGGCAGCGCCAATCCCGCGATCCACAGCGCGACCTTGGCGATGATCGCGAGCACCAGCGAGCCCCATTGCGAGGATACGCTGTTGCCCTTCAGGAGTTCGGCGAACTGCTGCCTGAAGGCCGTGACGAATATGCCGATCGGCGCGGCAATCGCGGCGAGCGATTTGATCCAGGTGACGGCGACGCCGCCGACCGGCCCGCCGATCGTGTTGCTGTCGACGACATCGAACATCTGCAACAGCATGAAGGGCTGGAACTCGAAGAACGCGATCACGGCAAGCAGCACCAGGAAGGTCGCGCCGGCCGTCGGCCAATGCGAGCGAAACTCCTGGCGGTTCTCGGGACTTGCAAATGACTGCTTGAGCGCCCAGCCGAAGAACAGGCCGATGCCGATGATCGCCGTTGCCAGCGTCAGCGCGAAATTCCTGATCTGAAGGACGCGGGCGAAGTCGCACGCGATGCCAAGCAGGAACGCGATGCCCGCGGCATAGGTCAGGAAGACGGTTGGGCCGATGCCCCGTTCCGCGCGTGAGAGCAGATAGGCAATTCCGCCGCAGGCAAGCAGCACCAGCGCAACGATCGCGCCGATGGCGGCGAAACCGAAACGGTCCGCGATCCAGCCGAAATGGTGCAGCTCACATTGCGGCGAAGCGCCGTCGGCAAGATCGACACCGAAGAAGTTCGCGACCGTCAGGCAGCTCCGCAGCGGGGTCGACCAGATGGTAACGGCGGCGAGCAGCAGCACCGCCGGCAGCGTCAGCCCGATATTGGCGATCAGGCCGCGCGCCACGATCGCAATCCCGGTCAGGAGATCGCGGAAGCCGGCCGGGACCAGGTAGTTGGAATAATTCCTGATGTGCCCGACCGACGGCGTGTCGCTGATCTCGCTGGCGGTCACGGTTTCCCCGGTCGGCCGCTCGCCGAACACGAAACGGCCTGTCACCGTCATGGTCGTGCTGAGCGAGGTGCCGATGTAGCCGCCACCCGATACGGTGGAGAGATAGTCGATCCGTCCGATCAAATCGTGGTGGTTCAAGGCCTGGAGCACGCCGAGACACATGGCCGAGGAGCGGATGCCGCCGCCCGACAAGGCGAGCCCGACGACGTCGAGCATCTGGCAGGCGACGATACCGTCGGGGTCGATTTGCCGCGCCTCCTCGCGGCGCGTGTTGATGGCCTCGATCTCGTCGCGCACGATCTGCTGATGCTTCTCGCACCAGGGCGTTTCCTCCTCGAAGGCTGCGGCGTTCCGTGCTGCGCCAGGTCGCGGGACCTGTCCCTGGTCGGGCATGCGAGCCTCTCCCGAGCAACAAAAAGCGATCGGCAATCAAGAATTGAAAAAATAAATCAAGTATCTACAGGATTAGTCTCGCCTCCGGCGCGAACGTTCAACGCGGGCGCGGGAACCCGAGGCGGCCAGGCGCCCGCGCGCCCGACGCCTCAGCCCATCGCCTCCAGCTCGTCGATCATCCCGGCAATGACCGAAAGGCCGCCGTCCCAGAATTTGGGATCCTTGGCATCGAGCCCGAACGGCCGCAGCAGCTCGGAATAGTGCTTGGTGCCGCCGGCGGCGAGCATATCGAGATAGCGCTCGGCAAAGCCCTCGGCCGCGTTCTCGTAGACCGCGTAGAGCGAGTTCACCAGACAATCGCCGAAGGCATAGGCATAGACGTAGAACGGCGAATGGATGAAGTGCGGGATGTACATCCAGTAGTTCTCGTAGCCGGCCTTGATCTCGATCGCCGGCCCCAGGCTCTCGCCCTGCACCGACAGCCAGATCTCGCCGAGCCGCGTCGCGGTGAGCTCGCCGTTCTTGCGCTCGGTGTGGACCGCGCGCTCGAAGGAATAGAAGGCGATCTGCCGGACCACGGTGTTGATCATGTCCTCGACCTTGCCGGCGAGCAGCGCCTGGCGCTGCCTGGCGCTCTTGGTCTGCGCCAGGAGCCGCCTGAAGGTCAGCATCTCGCCGAACACGCTCGCGGTCTCCGCCAGCGTCAGCGGCGTCGGCGCCATCAGCGCGCCGTTCTTGGCCGCCAGCACCTGATGCACGCCATGGCCGAGCTCGTGGGCGAGCGTCATCACGTCGCGCGGCTTGCCCTGGTAGTTCATCAGCACGTAGGGGTGCGCCGACGGCGTGGTCGGATGCGAGAACGCGCCCGGCGCCTTGCCCGGACGCACCGGCGCGTCGATCCAGCGGTCGGTGAAGAAGCGCTCGGCGATGTCGGCCATTTTGGGCGAGAAGCCGCGATAGGCCGTCAGCACCATGTTGCGCGCATCAGGCCAGCCGATGACGTCCGTCGCCGCAAACGGCAGCGGCGCGTTGCGGTCCCAATAGGCCAGCCGCTTCTTGCCGAACCACTTTGCCTTCAGCGCGTAATAGCGATGCGACAGCTTTGGATAGGCCGCGCGCACCGAGGCCACCAGCGCATCCACCACCTCGCGCTCGACGCGGTTGTTCAGGTGGCGCGAATCCGCGACGTCCTTGAAGCCGCGCCAGCGGTCGGAGATGTCCTTGTCCTTGGCCAGCGTGTTGGTGATCAGCGCGAAAGTGCGCTCATTGGCCTTGAAGGTCTTCGCCAGCGCCTCTGCCGCGGTTTTGCGCTTGGCGCCGTCGCGGTCCTGCAACAAATTGAGCGTCGGCTCGATCGCGAGCTCCTTAGGCCCGACCTTAAAGCGCAGGCCGGAGATGGTCTGGTCGAACAGCCGGTTGAAGGCGGAATAGCCGGTCTGCGCCTTCTCCAGGAAAAGCTGCTCGAGCTTGTCGTCGAGCTGATAGGGCTTCTCCTTGCGCAGATCCTCGATCCAGGGACGGTAATGTGCGAGCTCCGGCGCCTGCATCGCACGGGTCAAAATATCGTCATCGACACGATTGAGCTCGAGCGCGAAGAACAGAAGATGGGTGGACGCCGCCGTCAGCCGCTCGGAGACATCGCCGTAAAACTTTGAAATCTTGGGATCAACGCTGTCGCCGGCATGGACGAGACCGGCATAGGAGCCGAGACGGCCGGCGAGATCGTCGATCGCCTCATAGCGTCGCACGGCCTCGGCGAGCCATTTTCCGCCATCTTCATTTGCTGTCCCTGTCGCGAGCTTGCCTTTGTAGTCGGTCTCGAACGCGACGCAATCGGCATCCATCCTTTCGAGATCGCGCGCCACTTCCGGCGCGTCGATCCCGGAATAGAGATCGGCGAGGTTCCATTCCGGAAGCCTGCCGGTCTTGCTCGCAGGCTTGGCGAGTGAAGGCTTGGCAAGCGAAGACTTGGCGAGTGAAGACTTGGAGGGCTTTGCCTTGACGATGGCTTTCTTGGCGGCGGATGTCCTGGTGTTCGGCTTGCGGAGAGCGGGTTTGCTGGGAGCGGGCTTCTTCAAGGCAGACTTTCCGAGAGCGGACTTGGAGCGCGAATTCATTGTGTGGGAAACCTGTGTTCAACAAGCGCGGCGGCGGGCCAGGGCATCAAGGTTTAAGAGTGCGTTAATCGGCTTCGGCCAGAGTGCCCCGATTCGAGACAGATAGTAGTAGCGTGCGGGGAACACCATGGCTGCCAGTATTTTGATCGCCGACGACGACGCTGTAGCCCGCCGGCTGATCGAGAACATGGTGCAGAAATGCGGCTATGAGACGGTCGTCGTGGACTCCGGCGACGCCGCGATCGCCGCCCTCACCGCCCCCGATGCACCTGCGATCGACGGCGTCATCCTCGACCTCGTGATGCCCGGCCTCGACGGCATGGGCGTACTGGCGAAGATCCGCGAAGCCGGCCTCAGCGTGCCTGTGATCGTGCAGACCGCCCATGGCGGCATCGACAACGTGATCTCGGCGATGCGCGCCGGTGCTGCCGATTTCGTGGTCAAGCCGGTCGGCATGGAGCGGCTCCAGGTCTCGCTTCGCAACGCGCTCAACGCCTCCGCGCTCAAGGGTGAACTACAGCGCATCCGTCACAGCCGCGAGGGCCGGCTGACCTTCTCCGACATTATCACCCGCGCCGAGGCGATGGCCGGCGTGATGCGCACCGCGCAGAAGGCGGCGAACTCCTCGATCCCGGTGCTGATCGAGGGCGAGTCCGGCGTCGGCAAGGAGATGTTCGCGCGCGCCATCCATGGCAGCGGCGAGCGCAAGGCCAAGCCGTTCGTCGCGGTCAATTGCGGCGCGATCCCCGACAACCTCGTCGAGTCCATCCTGTTCGGCCACGAGAAGGGCGCCTTCACCGGCGCCACCGAACGCCACACCGGCAAGTTCGTCGAGGCCCACGGCGGCACGCTGTTTCTGGACGAGGTCAGCGAGCTGCCGCTGGCTGCGCAGGTCAAGCTGCTGCGCGCGCTCCAGGAAGGCGCGGTCGAGGCCGTCGGCGGCCGCAAGCCGGTGAAGGTCGACGTCCGCATCATCTCGGCAACTAATCGCAGGCTGCTGGAACGGGTGAAGCAGGGACATTTCCGCGAAGACCTGTTCTATCGCCTGCACGTGCTGCCGCTGACGATCCCCTCGTTGCGGACCCGGCGCGAGGACATCCCGCATCTGCTCCGGCATTTCCTGGCGCGCTTTGCCGCCGAGGAGAACCGCACCATCACCGGCATCAGCGGCGAGGCCGTGGCGCATCTCGCCCAGCTCGACTGGCCGGGCAACATCCGCCAGCTCGAAAATGCGGTGTACCGCGCCGTGGTGATGAGCGAGGGCGACCAGCTTGGCCTTGGCGATTTCCCGCTGCTCGCCTCGCAGCCGTATCCCGCAACCGAGATTCCGACCGCGCCGCTGATGCTCGAACCGATCGCGGCGCCTTCCGTTGTGTCGTCGGGTAGCGAAATACCGATTGCGCCGCTCCCCTCGGTGGGAACTCTTCCCATGCTGACCGCGACCGGCGACGTCCGCCCTCTGGAGGACATGGAGAACGAGATCATCCGCTTCGCGATCTCGCATTACCGCGGGCAGATGTCCGAGGTCGCCCGCCGCCTCAAAATCGGCCGGTCCACGCTCTACCGAAAACTCGACGAGGCCGGGGTTCCCGGACATGGCGGGAAAAGCGGCGAGGAGACGCACTGAGCCTCATGCGAACGGAGGTTCGCGCGACGGCGCGAGGCGACTGTAAGCCGTTCGCATGACGACAGAATTCGACTGCGATTTGAACCGTGACCTGGAAGTGACAGACAGAGGGAAAAGCGCGCGGCAGAGGCGCACAATCCGTTGCCAAGAGGCTCCCTTGAAGTCAGTTTGTCGTGAGTTGTCCCGGGTAGCGCTGGCTGCAAAATCGGGGCCTGTATATCGTCTGCGTATGAATCGTTGCGTGCAGGCGTGCAACTTTCGAGAGGCCGGCGCGGTTTAGCCGAAGCTCAATTAGGCGATAACAAAGCTGTTCCACGAGGGACAGTTCACCCGAGGGGTGCGACACAATGCGTGACTGTTTGAACCACCGTGCAGGCTTTGACCGTGTCTTGATGACGGTCGCAGCAACCTTCCTCACGGTGTCGGCCAGCTCGGCCCTGGCGCAGGATCAGGCGCGCAGCAGCGCCGCCGAGCTCGCGATCGAAGCCGCGATCCCGCGCCCCGAGCCCGCCAACGTCCCGCCCCCGACTGCCTCCGACATCAAGCTCGACGCCACCGCCACGGTCCAGGACTCCGCGAAGGAGCCGGCCAAGGAACCCGTGAAGGCCGAAGCCGCTCCCGCGCCGGACAAGGTTGAGACGAAGCCGTCCGACGTCGCCACCACGCCCGCCACCGAGGCGCCGAAGAGCGAGACGGCTAAAACGGAGCCCGCGACGACCGAGCCCGCCAAATCTGAACCAGCAAAGGCCGACACTGCGACGACCGCGCCGGCTGCGCCTGCGGCTCCCGCCACCGCAGCGGCTCCTGCCGCCGAGCCGGTCAAGGCTGCGAGCAGCGTGCCCGCCGCCGACCAGCCGGTCGCCGACAAGCTGAAGGATATCATCGGCGCCAAGACCTCGCGCCATTTCGACCGCAAGAACGAGCGCGCGGCGATCGAGAAGTTCTACGGCGCCCGCGACTTCGCGCCGGTGTGGACGCAAGCCGGCAGCCTGACCGCCGCGGCCAAGGGCGTGATCGCGCGGCTGAAGGATGCAGCCTCCGACGGCCTCAATCCGACCGATTATCCGGTGCCGGATTTCGCCGCCGCCACGACCCCCGATGCGCTCGCCGACGCCGAGCTCAAGCTCACCGCCAGCATGTTCGACTATGCGCGCCAGGCCCAGAGCGGCCGCATGCACTGGTCGCAGGTCAGCGCCGACATCCTCTATCCCGAGCATCCGGTCGACCCGAGCGAGGTGCTCGCCAAGGTCACGACCGCGGCTGACGCCTCCGCGGCGCTCGACAGCTACAACCCGCCGCAGAAGCTCTACAAGGAACTGAAGGCGAAGCTCGCGGAGCTCCGCGGCCAGGGCAGCGGCCCGGTGATCGAGATCGCCGACGGCCCGGCGTTGAAATACACCCCCGCCGGCAAGAAGCAGGCTGAAATCGTCGTCGAGGATCCGCGCGTGCCGCAGCTCCGCGCCAAGCTCGGCATCACCGAGAATGCGAGCGACACCCGCTATGACGCCGCGGTCGCGGAAGCCGTGCGCAAATTCCAGAACGGCGCCGAGATCAAGGCGACCGGTATCCTCGACGACAAGACGGTCAAGGCGATCAACACCCCGAAGCGCGACAAGCAGATCGACACGGTGCTGGTGAACATGGAGCGCTGGCGCTGGCTGCCGCGCGACCTCGGTGTGCCCTCGCTCGGCGATGCCTATGTCATCCTCAACATTCCCGACTACACGCTGAAGGTGATGCAGCGCGGCCAGCAGGTCTGGACCACCCGCGTCGTCACCGGCAAGCCGGGCCAGCACGCGACGCCCCTGCTCACCGAAACGATGAAGTACATCACGGTCAACCCGACCTGGAACGTGCCGCCGTCGATCGTCTACAACGAATACCTGCCGGCGCTTCAGCAGGACCCGACCGTGCTTCAGCGCATGGGACTCAAGCTCGAACAGAACCGCGACGGCTCCGTGCACATCTCGCAGCCGCCGGGTGAAGCCAACGCGCTCGGCCGCATCCGCTTCAACTTCCCGAACAAGTTCCTGGTCTATCAGCACGACACGCCGGACAAGAACTTGTTCGCCAAGGAAGACCGCGCCTTCAGCCACGGCTGCATGCGCGTGCAGAACCCGGATCAGTACGCCTCCGTTCTGCTCAACATCGCCATGCCGAACGAGAAGTACACGCCGGAGCGCGTGCGCAGCATGTACGGCAAGAGCGAGATCGACCTGAAATTCCCGACCCCGATTCCGGTCAACATCACCTATCAGACCGCGTTCGTGGACGATGCCGGCAAGCTGCAATTCCGCAAGGACGTCTATGGCCGCGACGCGACCATGATCAACATCCTGAAGAACAGCCGCGGCAAGGACCTCGAGAATATCGTCGCGCACTCCCAGCCGAGCTATTCGCGCCCGGCAACGACGCTGCCCTCGGGCGTGGCAGTGGCCAACAATGGCGGCGGCTTCGGCTCGTCCGGTCCGAACTTCTTCGAGCGGCTGTTCGGCGCCCCGACCCCGCCGCCGGCTCCGGTCGGCCGCAGGCCGCAGCGGGTGTTTACCCGCTGAGCCCGGCCCGGCCGCTCGCTTCCTGAAATTCTGCAATAAAATCAACGCCCCCGTCCCCTGGATGGGGGCGTTTCACGTTAACCATTCTCCACCCGGGCCCCGGGCAGCGGGCGTTTTTTTGCCACACTCAACCGGTTAGGTTTGTATTCTGACTTGGTTTGGGGGCGGGAAGGTCAACCTCGAATTAACCTTCTCGCTTTAATAAAGCGTTCATCCTCTTTCTCGCGCTAACGGGGTTGGCGGGAGAGTCCATTTGAACGCTCGTCGACTGGGTGGGCTCATACGTGCTGACTGGTCTTGCACGCCAATTCGCTGTGCTGTCGTTGTCCCATGCGGGAGTGAAGGCCGGATCCCGGATCGGCCTTGCTGCCGTGTTGCTGCTTGCTGCCGCGGGTTCGGTCCATAATGCCGCCGCGCTGAACGAGACCAAGACGCTCTCCTTCCACCACACCCATTCCGGCGAAGACCTCACCGTCACCTTCAAGCGCGACGGCCGCTACGACGACGCGTCGCTGAAGCAGCTCAACCACTTCCTCCGCGACTGGCGCACCCAGGACGAGACGGTCATGGACCGTCACCTGTTCGACATCCTCTGGGAAGTCTATCGCGACGTCGACGGCAAGCAGCCGATCCAGATCATCTCCTCCTACCGCTCCCCCGCCACCAACGCGATGCTCCGCCGCCGTTCCTCCGGTGTGGCGCGCTTCAGCCAGCACATGCTGGGGCATGCGATGGACTTCTACATTCCGGGCGTGCCGCTGGAGCAGATCCGTTTCGCCGGCCTGCGCCTCCAGCGCGGCGGTGTCGGCTTCTATCCGACCTCCGGCTCGCCCTTCGTGCATCTGGACACCGGCAGCATCCGGCACTGGCCGCGCATGACGCATGACCAGCTCGCCCGCGTCTTCCCGGACGGAAAGACGGTGCATCTGCCGACCGACGGCACGCCGCTGAAGGGCTATGAGCTCGCCAAGGCCGAGATCGAGCGCCGCGGCAACGGTGACGACGGTGCCAGCAAGCCGAACTTCTTTGCCGCCCTGTTCAAGAGCAAGTCGGCGCCGGCAGCCAGCAGCAACGACGAGGATGACGAGGGCGCACCAGCCCCGGCCGCCAAGCCCGCGGCGCCCACCGTGGTCGCCGCTGCGGCCAGGCCGGCCGATCCGGTGCCGACGCCGCGCGCCAAGCCGCAGGTCGCCGCCACGCTGCAGCTCGCCTCGGCCGATGCGCAGATCGTTGCGCCGCCCAAGCCGAAGCCGGCGCCCGTGGCTGACAAGCCGGCGGCCGGCAAGCCTGAAACCCCGGCCGACATCATCAATGCCCGCGGCTTCTGGGACACTCCGGCGACGCCGCAGCAGGCGACACCGGCGCAGATCGCCGCGCTGAAGGCCCGCCAGGCGCTTGCCGCCGCGACCGATCCGCAGCCCACCGCCAGCGTCTCCAACGCAACTCTTCAGGCGCTGGCTTACGCACCGGCCGCCTCCCCGGTCGATCGCGCCAACGTCGTTGCCGCTTCCGCGCCGATCCCGCGCTCGGCCCGTCCCGCCGCCGCGTCCCGCAGCGGCGCCCAGGCAACCGAGATCAACACGGTGGTCGGCAAGAGCGTCGACGGCATGGTCGCAACCGCGACCCGGCTCTCCGCGGCCAAGGGCGAGAGCATCTGGCTCAAGATCGTGATGCTGTCGCCGAGCGCCAGCCGCGCGATGTCGGTGACGCTGATGGGCGAGCTCGATATGACCGCGCTGCGCGGCTATTTCGTCAAGCCGCAGGCCGTGATCGCCGTGGGCTTCACCGACGATCCGATGCAGGGCCTGTCCTGCGACAGCTTCTCGGGCAGCGCCACCGCGAAGCTCGATACGACCTCCTTCGTCGTGCGCACCGCCGCGTTGCGCTGAGGCGGTATTTCCACGAACACAATGTCGTGGCCCGGATGGTGCGCGCGCACTGGGTTCACTTGTCCGTGACGACAGATAAACGGATTTTGCCCAAGCCTGGCGCGCATATGCACTAAGGAGGATTCCCCCACTTCCAACGGGTAATCACCCGGTATCGCTGCGCATTCCAAACGCGCATCGTGGCAATGCGCGAAAAACCCGGAAGGGAGCGTGCGATGTCAGTTCCAAGCAAGTCTGAGCTCAGCCTTCTGAACCAGGACGAGCGCGAAGTCACATTGAATACGCACCATCCCGTGGTTGGAGAGATGGGGCGCGATCGACTTGAGGGCCTTCGCGACCGGCTACGGGATCTGCGCGACAGGGAGCGTACATTGTCGCGGCATCGACGCCGCGAAACAAAGGGGACGACCGACCCGCGCGGCAAGAGTTTCTCCGGAACGGCAGAGCACGCAAACCGGCGCCAATCGGTCTTCGCTGCCGCCATCAAGCGCGTCAAGAACGAGCTGAGGCGCATCCGAAAGTTTGAGGCACGACGGGAGCTCGGGGAAGCGGCGCGACGGGCGCTGGCACTTCGTCGGACACGTCAGTTTTCCCGACCGCAGACGACCCCAACTTCGCATGACGGCATGCGGCCCATCCCAAGCCGTCGCCGGATCAAGAAACTTCCGCCGGAAAAATCGGAAGGGTCTCGCAGGCCAACAAGCGGGCGCAGGCGGGACGAGACTCCAAACGCGGACGCGGCAATTGAGACGAGACCGACAATCCTGCCGATAGAGGCTGCGCGCCGGACCGGCGCAACGGCGTGCTCGCCATTTCCAAGACTATAGTGTCGAAACCCGCAGCTTCTATCTCGCTTTCCTGACCCGCCGATCCAGATGATACGTCAGCGCCAGCGAGAGACAGACGGTGAGCTGCTGCTTCGGAAGCGCGCCGGATACCGGCAACAGCAACGCCCTCGTCTGCCGATACTCGAACTGATCGGGAAAGCGCTCGCGGAACGTATCGACCAGCGTCGTCCTGCAGTTGACGAGAATGGCGGCGCGATCGGAGTCCTTCACGCGCCCGAGCCGGATCGTAGAGCCGCTGCCGGTCTCATCGGTCAGATAAGCGGGTTCGCCCCATTTCAGCGTTTCGGTGAGCGGGCCGACGTCGTCATGCGCCGCAGCGGTCGCAAAGATCAGCGCACGCACCTGAAGCAGCCGCTTGCCGATCGGCGCCGGAAGAGCGTCGAAGGCACGGCTCACCTCGCGCGGTAGCGGCGGCGCAGTCACGGCGTTTCCCTCGATGGACCCACGACACTGGTGTCGTCCTGGCGAAAGCCAGGACCCATACCGCGGAATCTATCGATGAAGCGCGGTACCAATCCCGCACGACGATAATGCAACTGCCGGCCTTCGCAATAACCACGGCCTGTGGCTATGGGTCCTGGCTCTCGCCAGGACGACAGTACAGACCTCAGATCATTCCCAGCGCCTGCATGTAGGTCTCGAGAATGGTCTCGGCCTCGGCGCGCTCGTTGGGATCCTGCTTGCGCATCCGCACGATGGTGCGCAGCGCCTTGACGTCGTAGCCGTTGCCCTTGCTCTCGGCATAGACGTCACGAATGTCGTCGGAGATCGCCTTCTTCTCTTCCTCCAGCCGCTCGATGCGCTCGATGATGGATTTGAGCTGGTCCTTGGCAAATTTCGTCGCGGGCTCGTCGTCGCGAACGGCGGCGGAGGTGGCCATCTTGGTACTCCCAATGAAACTGGCAAAACGAGGTGACGCCGGCATCCCTCACCGCGCGTGCTGCCTGAACCCTTAGGGTTCGTGCCCCCCGCGTTCAAGCAAGCATCGCGCTCGTCCACAGCGCGCCCACAGGAGATGAGAAGATACTGGAGATTGTCGTCATTCCGGGGCGCCCGAAGGGCGAACCCGGAATCTCAAGATTCCGGGTTCGATGCTGCACATCGCCCCGGAATGACGGAGAAAGACTAGTGCCCGTGAGGGTGGACCTTCTTCATCGCCTCGATCTGCTCGGGCGTGGCCGTGCCCTGGTGCTTCGCTTTCCAGGTCTCATAGGGCATGCCGTAGACGGCCTCCCGGCTCTCGTCCTTGCTCAAGGCGACGCCCTGGGCGTCGGCTGCGTCCTTGAGCCAGTTGGACAGGCAGTTGCGGCAGAAGCCCGCCAGATTCATCAGGTCGATATTCTGGACGTCCGTCCGTTCCCGCAAATGGTCGACCAGGCGCCGGAAAGCGGCCGCTTCGAGTTCCGTTCTGGTTTTGTCGTCGATTGCCATCACTGAATCCCTTGGCTACCCCTGATGTCGTCACCCTTACGGGATCAGGTGGGGTCCTGTCACAGATTTTGCCATATCGCGGCGCAAACGGGCCCCGGGCCGCCTCTCGCGGCAGTTCCCCGGCCCTACGCCAAATCGTCAATCATCTGGTATACGTTCCGCGACAATGATCGCCGAATCTCCCCGTTCCCCGTTTCGCCTGCTCGCCCGGTTGGTCCCGGTGCTGGCGATTGCCGTGCTGTGCCTCTGGACGAGCCCCGCCTCCGCCGATTTCCGCCTCTGCAACAACACCTCGAGCCGGGTCGGCATTGCGCTCGGCTACAAGGACGCCGAGGGCTGGACCACCGAGGGCTGGTGGAACATCTCCTCCCGCTCCTGCGAGACCCTGCTGCGGGGAACGCTGGTCGCCCGCTACTATTACATCTACGCGATCGACTATGACCGCGGCGGCGAATGGTCGGGCCAGGCCTTCATGTGCTCGCGCGACAAGGAATTCACCATCCGCGGCACCGAGGATTGCCTGGCGCGCGGCTATGACCGCACCGGCTATTTCGAGGTCGATACCGGCGAGCAGCGCGCCTGGACGGTGCAGCTCACCGATGCCAACGAGCAGCCGGCACAGCCGCGCCTGCCTGGCATGCCCGGCCCGGTTGGCCCGGGTGGCGGCGTTCCGGGTTTGCCCAATGGCCCGCCCGGTGCTACGCCCCCGGGCTCGCCCGGCCTGCCACCGGCCGCAGCTCCCCCTCCGCCTGGGAATAAGCCATGAGGCGTCTTCGCCGTATCAAGATTCTCGCGACCCTTGGACCTGCCTCTTCGGACCTCGCGATGATCCGCCGCCTGTTCGAGGCCGGCGCCGACCTGTTCCGCATCAACATGAGCCACACCCCGCATGACAAGATGCGGGAGCTGGTGGCGACGATCCGCAATGTCGAGAGCAGCTACGGCCGGCCGATCGGCATCCTGGTCGACCTTCAGGGACCGAAGCTCAGGCTCGGCGCCTTCGCCGAAGGCTCGGTCCAGCTCCAGAACGGCCAGACCTTCACGCTCGATTCCGACAAGGCGCCGGGCGATGCCACGCGCGTCAATCTCCCGCATCCGGAGATCCTCGCCGCGCTGCGGCCCGGCCATGCGCTGCTGCTGGACGACGGCAAGGTCCGGCTGATCGCGGAGGAGACCTCGAAAGAGCACGCGGTGACGCGCGTCGTGGTCGGCGGACGGATGTCCGACCGCAAGGGCGTCAGCCTGCCCGACACCGACCTGCCGGTCTCGGCGATGACGCCGAAGGACCGCGCCGACCTCGAGGCGGCGCTGGTCACCGGCGTCGACTGGATCGCGCTGTCCTTCGTGCAGCGCGCCGACGACGTGATCGAGGCCAAGAAGATGATCCGCGGCCGCGCCGCTGTCATGGCCAAGATCGAGAAGCCGCAGGCGATCGACCGCCTCGCCGACATCATCGAGGCCTCCGACGCGCTGATGGTGGCGCGCGGCGATCTCGGTGTCGAGCTGCCGCTGGAGCGCGTGCCGAGCCTCCAGAAGCAGATGACGCGCATGGCGCGCCGCGCCGGCAAGCCGGTGGTGATCGCGACCCAGATGCTGGAATCGATGATCCAGTCGCCGGTGCCGACCCGCGCCGAGGTCTCGGACGTCGCCACCGCCGTCTATGAAGGCGCCGACGCCATCATGCTGTCGGCGGAATCGGCGGCCGGAAAATTCCCGGTCGAGGCGGTCTCGACCATGAACCGCATCGGCGAAGAGGTCGAGCGCGACCCGATTTATCGGTCCGTGCTGACCGCGCAGCGCCCCGCGCCGGAATCCACCGCCGGCGACGCCATCGCGGACGCCGCCCGCCAGATCGCCGAGACGCTCGACCTGCCGGCCCTGATCTGCTGGACCAGCTCGGGCTCGACCGCGGTGCGCGTCGCGCGCGAGCGGCCGAAGCCACCGATCGTGGCGATCACGCCGAACATCGCGGCCGGACGCCGGCTGGCGGTGGTCTGGGGCGTGCATTGCGTGGTGGCGGAAGACGCGCGCGACCAGGACGACATGGTGAGCCGCGCCGGCCAGATCGCGTTCCGGGACGGCTTCGTCCGCGCCGGCCAGCGCGTGATCATCGTCGCCGGCGTGCCGCTCGGCATCCCCGGCACCACCAACATGGTGCGCATCGCCTCCGTCGGCCCCGAGGGCGGCGCGGATATCTAGGTCCGCGGGACCCCGGCAAACAAGAACGTCGAAAACAACCCCATGCACAGTAGCCGGCCTGTCCGGCGTGCCCGCTCGGGTTTTTCGAAAAGGCGCGCTCTGACAACGGCCTGAGCGCGATCAGGCCCTCGGCCTCGGTCGCGCCCTCGATTCAGGCCCCGACCAGCGCTTTCGTGGTCGGGAGCAGCGTCTGCTGCACCACCAGGCCGCGGGCGCGGGCGTCCATGACGCCGACGGCGCGCAGCGCGAGCAGCGTCACGGTCTGCACCGCATCGCGCATCTTGACGGGATCTTCGAGATTGTCAGGCGCGAGCGGCCCGACCAGGGCCTCATGCAGCGCACCGAGCAGCGCGGTGGCGGCCAGCGCGGTGTCCTGCGCCGGCAGGTGACCGGCGCGCACGGCCGCATCGATCCGGCCTGCGATCTCGCCCGCGATCTCGCGCCGGCTGGCAAGCCGGGAGGCGCTGACATCGACATCGACCGGCTCGGCCAGGATGCCCCAGGCCAGCCTGCGCTGCGACAGGGTATGGACCGCCACCGTGGTGACGGCGGCAGCCAGCGCCGAGGACGGGCCTGGCGCGGCATCGGCCGCCCGGCGGATCGCCGCGAGCTCGTCGCGGGAGACCTCGGCGATCAATTCGGAGATCAACTCGGCCTTGGAGGGGAAGTAGCGGTAGACCGTGCCGGCCGCGACATTGGCCCGGACCGCGACCGGCGCGATCTGCACCGCCGCCATCCCGCCTTCCGCCGCAGCCTCCCGCGCCGCCGCCAAGATCGCACTGCGCCGGGCCGCAAGGCGCTTAACCACTTGATGCGTCCGCCGATAAACCATGGCGCGCTTCCTGTCCCACACGCCTGCCGCACGCCCTGCGGCCGAACGCTTCGTCACTCAATCGCTGCAAATCGCCCCGCAAGGACTGAACAACTATTCAGGACGAATGACAAGGAGCAAATGAGGATACGGGCGCCACGCAACTCCGAGGCGCACGCGAGCAGGTAGTAAACGCATCCTTGCACCGCGTGGCGGCGGCGAACCGGCCCGGTTTACCCCAACTTAAAAGCGATCATGCTCAGGTGCGGATCTGCTGTTGTGCGTGGTCGTTCAACCCCGAGAGTCCAATGTCGGTTTCTGTTACAAGCAGCGTTCCCGTCCGCGGCGTTGCGCGCTGGCTCGTGCCGCTCTGCATCGGCGCCGGTGTGTACCTGTTCTTCCTCGGCGTCGGCGACATCATGCTGCGGGATTCCGATACGCTGTGGCAGATCAAGATCGGACAGTGGATTCTCGAACATCGTGCGCTGCCCACCACCGACATCTATTCGTTCACGCGCGCCGGTGAGCCCTGGATCTCCAGCTCCTGGCTGTCGCAAGTCCTGTTCGCGCTGGTTTACGAGCCGTCAAACTGGTCGGGCGTGGTTATCCTGACATCGCTTGCAATCGGAGCGACCGCGGCGATCTTCGTTCACCTGCTTGAGCCTTATCTGGAGCCGGCGCGCGCCTTTCTGCTCGTCACCCCGCTCCTCTTCATGTCGATGGGACATTTCCTCGCGCGCCCGCACATGCTGGCCCTGCCGGTCATGGTGGCCTTTGTCGGCGGGCTGCTGGCGGCCGCCGACCGGCGCACCGCGCCCTCCTGGCTGTTGCTGCCCTTGATGGCGCTATGGGCCAATCTTCACGGCGGCTTCGTCATGGGGCTGGCGCTGATCGGGGCCATCGGCCTCGATGCGCTCGCATCCGCCGATCGCAAGGATCGATTTGCGCTGGCGGCGCGCTGGGCCGTGTTCGGGCTTGCTGCGCTGGCCGCAGCCTGCTGCACGCCCTATGGCTGGAACACGCTTCTCGCATCGACGAAGATCCTCAGCCTCGGCAAGCTGCTCTCGATGATCTGGGAATGGATGCCCGCCGACTTCAGCTCGCTCGATTTGTTTGGAGCCAGCCTGCTCGGATTGATCGCCATCGGCTACTACAGCGGCCTGGTGCTGTCCTGGACCCGTATTCTTCTGCTCCTCGGCCTGGTCTGGGCGGCCCTCAACCACGTCAGAAATATCGAGGCCTTTGCGTTGTTGACGCCGCTGGTGCTGGCGAAGCCGTTCGCCGAGCAATTGGGCGTGACGCGAGCGGTCGCGCTGAGGGCGGCAGACGCCCGGTCCTCCTTTGCAGTGAGCGCAATCGCTGCGCTCGTGATCGTCGCGGCCGGCTGGAGCATCACGCGGTCCTATGCCACGCCGTACCGGTATGCCTTCATCGGCAATCAGTCCCCCGCGGCCGCGGTCGACGTGCTCGAACGGCGGCACGCGCAGCGGATCTTCAGCACCGCTCCGATCGGCGGCTATCTGATCACCCGCAACATCAAGACCTTCATCGATGGCCGCGCCGAGCTGTATGGCGAGCAGTTCGTGCTCGACTACTTCGACGCTGTCGAGGGCAAGAACGTCGAGACGCTCCTGCGTCTGCTCGATACCTACCGGATCGACGCGACGCTGCTGAACCCCACGGTGCCCGCCTCGAGGATCATGGACCATCTGCCGGGCTGGAAGCGGCTCTATGCGGATGACGTCGCCGTGGTCCACGTCCGCGACGACACACCGCTCCCCTCCCCGTCACGGTGAGCCACGAACCAAAGCGCGACGAGATTGGAGTGAATCGTCATCGCGTCTTGGCGTGTTGCTAGAGCATGAACTCTCGGGAATACCGCCGCACATTTTAGGCAAACGCGGCCCTGCGGGTCCGGATCACGCTCCAGGCCGCCAGCTCTCGCGGCCTTGCGCGGACGCTTCGCCGCGTTCTTGTGGTGGCTGGCCCCGCACCATGAGGGCCAGACACCCCGCAGCAAGACCAAAACGCGACCACGTCCGTTAACCCTCGGTCCCCGGCTGCAAAGCTCCCCGCACAAAAGAAAAGAGCCTCGTCTCGGACGAGGCTCTTTCAACTCTCAATTTGTCCGGCCTTACTTGAGGCTGGTCGAGATCGAGGTGAACTTGGTGTTCAGCGTGCTGCCGAGGTTGTTGACGACGGTGATGATCGCCAGCGCGATGCCGGCAGCGATCAGGCCGTATTCAATGGCGGTGGCGCCGGATTCATCCTTCACAAAGCGCGCAACGAGGTTCTTCATAGAGTGCTCCCAAAAAGTACACGAGGCTACAACTGGTCTGGTCTCTTCGGCTTCCCAGCGCCGCCCGACCATGGAACCGAACGTAGAGGCAAAGAATTGCGCCGCAGTTAATTCGACTGCGTAAACACTGAGCGGTTTGCGTGTATTCGTCGATGGTAAACCGAAATCTAAAACAACCCGTTAAATCATCCGGACGTGACGCCGACCCGGCCCCGATTTACCCGAAGTTATGACCGCCGTGGTCCACTGCCGCCGAACCGACAAGAACAACAGGACGACGAGGCGGAATGTCCCTTTCCTTTGCCAACAGCATCGCGATGCAGGGCCGCGCGCGAGCCCTGGTGCCGCTGTGCGTCGGTGCCGGCGCCTATCTGTTCTTCCTCTATGTCGGCGACACGCTGCTTCAGGACTCCGACTCGTTCTGGCAGATCAGGGTCGGGCAATGGATCCTCGATCACGGCGCCGTGCCCACCACGGATTTCTATTCCTTCACGCGGGCCGGCGCGCCGTGGATTTCGACGTCGTGGCTGTCGCAAGTGCTGCTCGCCTTCTCCCATGCGCAATGGGACTGGGCGGGTCCCGTCATCCTCACTGCGATGGCGACCGCACTCACGGCCGCAATCTTCGTCTATCTGCTCGACGCGCAGATCGAGGCACCGCGGGCAGTGCTGTTTGCGATGCTGGCGCTGCTGCTGTCGTTGCACCACGTCCTGGCGCGCCCGCATATTCTGGCGCTGCCGGTCATGGTGGCGTGGGTCGGCCTACTGATGGCGGCCGCCGACCGCAGGCGTGCGCCGTCCTGGTATTGGCTGCCGCTGATGGCGCTCTGGGCGAACCTGCATGGCGGCTTCGTGCTCGGCCTGGCGCTGATCGGTCCGATCTCGCTCGAGGCCGTCGAGCATGCCGAGAAGGGACAACGGCTCCGACTGTTCATGCGCTGGGTGCTGTTTGGCATCGGCGCAGTGATCGCGAGCTGCTGCACGCCGTACGGCTGGAAGACGCTGCTGGGCGCGACCAACATCCTCAGCCTCGGCGAGCTGCTGTCGCTGATCTTCGAATGGATGCCGGCGAACTTTGCCACGTTCACCTCGTTCGAAGGCGCGCTGCTCGGCCTGATCGCCTTCGGCTATTATCGCGGCCTGGTGCTCTCGGCGCCGAGGATCTTTTTGATCCTGTTCCTGACCTGGAGCGCGCTGACCCATGTCAGGAGCATCGAGGCCTTTGCCTTCCTGGTGCCGCTGGTGCTGGCGAAGCCGCTCGGCGAGTTGGTCCCGCGCCCGCAGCCGGACTCCACCGGCACCGACCGCTGGCCGGCCCACTATGTCACCGCGCTTGGCGCGCTGATGATCGTGGCCGCAGGCTGGACCTCGACCTCGCTCTACATGGGGCACCACCGCTTCACCTTCACGATGACGCAGACGCCGGTTGCCGCCGTCGACCTGCTCGAGCAGCGCAAGGTTCAGCGCATCTTCAACGCCTATCAGTTCGGCGGCTATCTGATCTCGCGCGATATCCCCGTCTACGTCGACGGCCGCGCCGAGCTCTATGGCGAGAAATTCGTGATGGACTTCTTCAAGGCGACCGAGGGCAAGAAGCCCGAGCTGCTTCCGCGCCTGCTGGATGAGTACAAGATCGACGCGACGCTATTGGTTGCCGATGCGCCCGGCCCCCAGATCCTCGATCAGCTCACGGGCTGGAAGCGGATCTATGCCGACGACATCGCGGTGATCCATGTGCGGGACGACAGCGCGGCCGCGAAATCGTCGAAGTGAGGACGCGACTCCAGCTTCATCCCGGCAGCATCTTGCATGGAGTCCTCCGGCCATGCGGCCGGAGGTCCAATTGATCCGGCGATTTGCCGCTTTGCCTTACCTGCAGGGATGGCGGTTGCCGTCCAGACCGAGATAGGTGCCCGTCGCCGGATCGAAGGACCGGTAACGCTCGGAGCAAGAACGGGAAGCGGCGCCGTCCGCGCGAGCCATGGCGCTGTCGGCGCCTTGCGCGGGAGCCGCGCCGTCCGGCAACTCGAGGCCCAGCCGGCCCGCCGGCGTCAGCGTGCCATTCAGATTGCGATTGGGGTTCTCCGCTTCGTACGTGTCCGGATGACTGCTCGCAAAACCGGATTGCGCGTAGGCGGTGGTTGCAGTCAGGGCCGACAACACAGCCACGGCAGCGAGGATCTTAAGCCCAGTCATAGTCGATCTCCATCATTGGCCGGTGCATCGTGCGGCCGGTGCGGCAGGAGGTGGGCCGACATGGTGTGCTGGACAAGCTCGCCGTGATGGCGGACTCGCCACCAGGCGCGATCTGGTCGTTCAAATACGGAAAGCGTCGTTTGTTTGTGGAACGCGAGGGAGGGACGAAAGCCCGCGCCCTGGTTTTTGTCTTGGAACGTGACGCCGCCACTTTGTCATGCGCTAATGTCCGGTGGACGAACAGGAAGACGTGTCATGATGTTTCGCAAACTCCTCACCGCCCTTCTCGTCATGGTCTCGATCAATGCTGCGCATGCGGCGCCGCAATGGCTGAGCCTGCCGCCGACGCCGACCTTGCCCAAGGCGGCGCAGAGCGGCTTCGCGCCCGTCAACGGCATCAAGGTCTGGTACGCCGTGTTCGGCCGCGGGGAGCCGGTGCTCTTGCTGCATGGCGGCCTCGCCAACGCCAACTACTGGGGTCACCAGGTCCGTGCGCTGCAACGGCGCTATCAGGTCATCGTCATGGAGAGCCGCGGGCACGGGCGCAGCAGCCGCAACCAGGAGCCCTATGGCTACGATCTGATGGCCTCGGACGTGGTCGGGCTGCTCGACCATCTCAAGATCAGGAAGGCCGCGATTGTCGGCTGGAGCGACGGCGCGATCATCGGCCTCGACATCGCGATGAAGCACCCGGAGCGGGTCACCAAGCTGTTCGCTTTCGCGGCCAACTCGGATCCGTCGGGCGTTGCCGATATTGCGTCAAGCGACGTCTTCAACGCCTACATCGCCAGAGCCGGCGAGGAGTACAAGCGTCTCTCGCCGACCCCGACGGAGTACAAGAGCTTCGTCGCGGAGATTACCAAGATGTGGGAGAGCCAGCCGAAATGGACGGCGTCGGATCTCGCGGCGATCAAGGTCCCGACCTGGATCGTGGATGGCGATCACGACGAGGCGATCAAGCGCGAGAACACCGAGTTCATGGCGGCGAACATCCCGGGCGCCGGCCTGCTGATCCAGCCGGAGGTCAGTCACTTCTCGTTTCTGCAGGATCCGGAGCAGTTCAACGACGATGTGCTGCGCTTTCTCGAGCGGCGCGGCGAGAGGGCGGGAGCCGCGGCGAGGTGAAATATCGTAGGGTGGGCAAAGCGAAGCGTGCCCACGACTTCTGTCTCGCTTGCCGATAGGTGGTGGGCACGGCGCAAAAGGCGCCTTTGCCCACCCTACGGGACTTGAACAGCGGCGATCGCCCAGCCTTCACCGCCTCATACTCCGGAATCAGAATGGGCACGGCGCGTGCGCGCCTTTGCCCAGCCTACTTCTTCGCCGGGCGGTCCTTCACGGGGATCACGAGCTTGAGGCCGGACCAGACGTCGTCGACGGCGCAGACCTTGATGTCGACGAGGCCGTTCGCGAGCGCGGTCTCGCGCACCAGCGTTTCCGTCACGTCAGTCGCGACGCCCGAGGCCTTCTTCGGCCATGACGCCCAGATCATCCCATCAGGTGCGATCGCCTTGCGGTAGCTGCGCAGCTTGACCGCAAAGCCTTTGGCTTCGGTCGCGAAGACATGCACCATGTCGAGCGGCGCCTTGGCGGTCTTTGCGATCTTCACGTCATCGGGCAATTCACCGACGACATCGCGATAGGCCGACGAAAGGCCGTCCACGAAAATACAAAAGCCCGGCTTGATGCCGAGCTTTTGCACTAACGGTTTGCCGGAATAGCCGGCCACGACGCGAGAGGCGTTACGCCTGCGGTTGCGGCTCCAGGCCCGGATCCGGATCGGGCCGCGGGCGCGACTTGCCGGCCGGGGGCACGGCGGAGGCGCGCGGCGTGGTCGGCTCGAGCACGGACTCGCGGTTCGGCTTCTTGCCCTTGAGCAGATCGACGATCTCGTCTCCGGAGAGCGTCTCGAACTCGAGCAGGCCCTTGGCCAGCGCCTCAAGATCACCGTGCTTCTCGGTGAGGATGCGGGTGGCTTCCTTGTAGCCTTCCTCGACCAGGCGCCGGATCTCGGAGTCGATCTTCTGGACGGTCGCCTCAGAAGCGTTCTGCGTGCGCGACACCGACATGCCCAGGAACACCTCGTCCTGGTTCTCGCCGTAGGAGACCGTGCCGAGCTCTTCCGAGAGGCCCCAGCGCGTCACCATCATGCGGGCGAGGCGCGTGGCCTGCTCGATGTCGGAGGCAGCACCCGAGGTCACCTTCTCGCGGCCGAAGATCAGCTCTTCGGCGACGCGGCCGCCCATCATGATGGCGAGGCGCGAGGTCATCTGCTCCAGCGACATCGACAGCTTGTCGCGCTCGGGCAGCTGCATGACCATACCCAGCGCACGGCCGCGCGGGATGATCGTCGCCTTGTGGATCGGATCGGTCGCGGGCACGTTGAGGCCGACGATGGCGTGGCCGCCCTCGTGATAGGCCGTCAAGAGCTTCTCTTCCTCGGTCATGACGAGCGACTTGCGCTCGGCGCCCATCATCACCTTGTCCTTGGCCTCCTCGAACTCGGCCTGAGTCACCATCCGCTTGTTGCGGCGGGCGGCGGTGAGCGCAGCTTCGTTGACGAGGTTCATCAGGTCGGCGCCGGAGAAGCCCGGGGTGCCGCGCGCGATGGTCTTGAGGTTGATATCCGGCGCCAGCGGCACCTTGCGAACGTGAACCTTGAGGATCTGCTCGCGGCCGACGACGTCCGGATTCGGCACCACGACCTGACGGTCGAAGCGGCCGGGACGCAGCAGCGCGGGATCGAGCACATCAGGGCGGTTGGTCGCCGCGATCAGGATCACGCCCTCGTTCGCCTCGAAGCCGTCCATCTCGACCAGCAGCTGGTTCAGCGTCTGCTCGCGCTCGTCATTGCCGCCGCCGAGACCGGCGCCACGGTGACGACCGACGGCGTCGATTTCGTCGATGAAGATGATGCAGGGGGCGTTCTTCTTGGCCTGCTCGAACATGTCGCGGACGCGGCTCGCGCCGACGCCGACGAACATCTCGACGAAGTCAGAACCCGAAATGGTGAAGAACGGCACGTTGGCTTCGCCCGCGACCGCACGCGCGATCAGGGTCTTACCGGTGCCGGGAGGGCCAACCAGCAGCACGCCGCGCGGAATGCGGCCGCCGAGGCGCTGGAACTTGCCGGGGTCGCGCAGGAATTCGACGATCTCCTGCAGGTCCTGCTTGGCTTCGTCCACGCCGGCGACGTCCTCGAAGGTGACGCGGCCATGCGCTTCAGTGAGCATCTTCGCACGCGACTTGCCGAAGCCCATCGCCTTGCCGGCGCCGCCCTGCATCTGCCGCGACAGGAAGATCCACACGCCGATCAGCGCGATGAAGGGCAGCCAGGAGACCAGCAGCGAGACGAACCAGGGCACGTTGTCGCCCGGCGGCTTCGCGGTGATCTGGACCTTGCTGTCATAGAGGCGCTTGACCAGCGTCGGGTCGTTCGGCGCATAGGTCTGGAAGCTGGAGCCGTTGGTGAAGGTGCCGTGGATATCCGGCCCCTGGATCACCACGTCGCGCACATTGCCGCGGTCAACCTCGCTCAGGAGCTGGGAGAAGGCGATGTCCTGCGAGGAGGCGCGCTGACCCGGATTTTGGAAGAGTGTGAACAACGCCAACAGCAGCAAGACAATGATGACCCAGAGGGCGAAATTGCGCAGATTGGCGTTCATCGATCTTCCTTCGTGGTCGCGCGGATCGCGGCCTGAATCCTTGGGCAGTACGAGGAAATCCCCAAGGAATCCTCTCGGTTAGACGCATACAATTTAGGTGCCGCCCCGGTCGCTGCCAAGGGAACGAGATGGGACTATTTATCCCATCTTAGGGCGATTCCCGCTGAAATAATGGCGACCTACCCGGGGTTTTTCCTGCCTGGTTAAGGTGACCTGACGGCGCTGCCTCGAAACAGCCGGTGTCATGATCCGCCTCTATCGCCCTTGCGCCGCCGGGCCGGCGCCGGCGCGATCTGGATACGCCCGCCGGCAAGGCTGATCAAGGCTCCCGCAAGGGTCTGCTTCAGGACCGGCCGGCCATTTACGGCTGCGCGGGGAGCTGCGGCCATACCAGCAGCGATGGCCTGATCGAGCGCGGCCAGGAGGGTTTCGACCTTGCCGAGTTCCGCCGGCCCCTCGTGCCCGAGCGCGTTGATGGCCCGCAGCAGCATCCGCAGCCGGACCTCCTCCGGCAGGGTGGCGAACGCGCCGGCCTCAAAGCTTCGCATATCCGGCCCATGCGGCGCATCGTCGCGATCCCTCAAGCGAAGGAAGCGCTCGGCCCCGTCCGTCAGCACCTCCACCGCCGCATTGGCGCGCGCCAGCCTGGCTGCGAGCCGCGCCAGACTGCGGGCGTCGCCGCCCTCGGCCGCAAGCTGCGGCAACAGCGCGCGCAGCCGCGGCCGGGTGAAGGCGGGGTCGCGGTTGGTGGGATCATCGGCAAAGCCGATCTTCGCGCGCTTCAGGGTCGCGATCAGCTGCGCCTTCGGGACGTCGAGCAGCGGACGCGCCAGCACGATGCCGTCGCGCTCCGTGAGGCGCGCCATCGCCGACAGCCCGGCAAGTCCGCTGCCGCGGACGAGGCGCATCAACAGCGTCTCGGCCTGGTCGTCGCGGGTGTGGGCGGTCAGCACATGGCTCGCACCGGCGCTGCGCGCGGCCTGCACGAGCAGGCGGTAGCGGGCTTCGCGCGCGGCCGCGGGCAGTCCCGTCTTCGGCTTGGCGCCGCGCCAGCGCAGGGTCCGGTGTGGCAGGCCGAGCTCGGTAGCGAGCCGCTTCACCTCGCGCGCCTCGCGCGCCGCCTCGGCCCGCAGGCCATGATCGACGGTGACGACGGTGAGACGCGGGCCGCGCGCAAGGCTGCGCTGCCAGCGCGCGGCGAGCCACATCAGCGCGATCGAGTCGGGCCCGCCGGACACCGCGAGCACCAGTGCGGGCGCACTTTTCAACTCGGCGAAGAGCTGCTTCGCCTCGCGCGCGGAGATCGGAGAATTGTCGTCGTCTGACATGACGCTGCCCAGCAATCGCCAGCGGATGGACCGACTGTTTAGCGCAGCACCATCCGCGTTGTCAGCGATCAACGCTGCGCGGTCAGCACTTCACCCGCTTCTGCTCGCGGTCGACGGCGGCTTTGACGCCGGCGGAGGCGCGCGGGTATTTGCGGCCGACCTCGCCGAAGGCGGCGCAGGCGGCCTCCTTCTCCTTCAGCGCGGCCAGCGACTGGCCGAGCCGCAGCAGCGCATCCGGCGCCTTGGCCGACTTCTCGTATTTGGTGGTGACGGCGAGGAAGGCTTCCGCGGAGTCGCGATATTGCTGGCGCTGGAAGTAGCTCTCGCCGAGCCAGTATTGCGCGTCGCCGAGCAGCGGGTCGCTCGGATATTTCTGCGCGAAGTTCTTCATGGTCTGCTCGGCGAGCGCATAGTCCTTGCGCTGCATGTAGCCGATGCCGAGATCGAACTCGTCGCGCGGCGTCGCCGACGGCGGCAGGGTGGTCAGGCCGGTGCCGGCGGCTGGCGCAGGAGAGCCCTGTTGGACCGGCGGATAGCCGGGCTGGGCTGCCGGCGGCACGCCCTGCTGATAGCGCGGGCTGGTGTTGGCGAGATCGAGCGGCTCGCCGGCGTTGCGCCCTCCGGGCGCTCCGCCAGGGACTCCCGCCGACATCGGCTGCTGGCCGCCGCCGAGCGCGCGCGGCGCGCCGGGCGCGCTCGGATTCTGGCTGGGGTCAAAGGCATCGCCACGGCGGCGCGTGCCGGGGGCACCGGGCGCCGGCTGCTCCTGAACGATCGGCGGGGGAGACGCGATCTGCGGCTGCTCGTAATTCGGCTGGGCGGGTTGCGGCTGCTGCTGGCGATAGGCCGGCGCAGCCTGCGCGGGTGGCACGGCGGCGACACTGGGCTGCACCGGCGCCTGTCCGGGCGCAGCTTGCGCACCGCCTTCGAGCGCCCGCAGGCGCTCTTCGAGCTGGCGGTTGCGGTATTGCAATTCTTCGTTCTGGCCGGTGAGCTGGCGCAGCTGGTTCTCCAGCCGCTCGATCCGCATCTCGGGGTCATCGTCCGACTGCGCGAGGACAGGCGAACACAAGGAGAGCAGCGCGGCGGTCGCCACGGTGCCGGTAAAGACCTTAAATCTGGATGACATCTTGCCCTGACGACGAAAGCGAAATGGCCTGCGACGGAACATTCGACGCGCCACACATTGAAGGGGAGTACGCCAAAAATGTGACTGGCACCACGGGGTTTCTGTCACAGATCGCTGAAACGAAACCGGCGCCCGTGAGGGCGCCGGCATAATCGAATTCTGAAGATGAACGGCGCCTGACTTGAAGCGTCAGGAGCTCGCGTTCAGCACGGTGACGGCGCGGCGGTTCTGCGACCAGCAGGAGATGTCGTTACAGACGGCCACCGGCCGCTCCTTGCCGTAGGAGATCGTGCGCATGCGGTTCGGATCGATGCCGCGCGAGGCGAGGAACGAACGCACCGACTGGGCTCTGCGGGCGCCGAGCGCGATGTTGTATTCGCGGGTGCCGCGCTCGTCGGCATGACCTTCGATTGTGAAGGAGTAGCGCGGATAGGTCTGCAGCCACTGCGCCTGCTTCTCCAGGGTCACGATCGCCTGCGGGGTCAGATCGGTCTGGTCGCTTTCGAAGAACACGCGGTCGCCGACGTTGACGACGAAGTCCTGCTGGCTGCCCGGCGTCGCCGCGTTGGCCATCGCATCCGCAGCAGAGTTCTTGTTGGCGCAGGCGCCCATCGACAGCGCGACGGCAAGCACCGCGGCCAGCTTCAATCCCTGGAGGATACGCATAGGATGTTTCATTCCGGAGCCTCCACGCTCGCGTTAGTCCACTGCTGTCCGGTCTACAGGGGGTTGGTTAAGCGAACGTTCCGTCAACCTTGATGGGATGTTGCCAGAGCCGGTCAAATGCCCCCCACCGGCGAAAAGCACCCGTCATGGTTAATGGGTTGTAAATGTGGCGCGAGGGTGAAAGCAAGCCGCGTTCACCGGCAAAATCGCTGACCTTGCTTGAATTTTGGGCCTGAGCCCGGGAAATCCCGGAGCGCCTTCGTCAGGCGGCCCGCCGGGAATCAGGCGTGAGCGGCATCCGGCACCCGCAGCGGCTGCTGCGGCGCCTGGCGCTGCGCGCTGCGCCCGAACAGCATCCGCCGCTCGAAGGCGGTGGACCGCATGATCGGATAACGCTCGAACACCTTCTTGCGGAAGGTCGGGAAATCCGCCGCCATCAGTCCGAACGGCTTGGTGAGACCGGGAACCAGCCTCGGCTCGGCAATGGTCTCGTGCAGAAACACCCGCCGGTAGAAGGCCTGATGCTCGGGACGCACGATCGCAAGGCCAAGATCGGCATTGAAATGCTCGCAGGCCATGTAGGCGAGCCGGGTCGTCAGATAGGGCAATTCCGGAACCCGCTTCACCTGGTCGGGATCGGCGACAAACCGGGTGGGATCGATCATGACCTCGCCGCGATCGAGTCGCGGCAGCAGGATCTCGGGAAAGACATCGGCCGAGGTCGACTGCCGCCACTCCGATGTCAGCACGCTGATGCGCACGGAGCTGCAAAGCTCGCCGTGCAGATAGACGCCGAAGGTCCACGCGTTCGGCAATTCGTCATACTGGTCGGTGACGCGCGCGTCCGCGGATTCCTTGACGGCACCTTCGCGCAGATAGGCGCGGTAGCGGAGATTGTAGATCTTCTCCTTCTCCGCGACCGTGTCGGCGAGATGATAATCGACGTCAGTCAGGAGCTCGGCGCCCCGTCCTACAGCCGAAATGATCGCTCTGGCTGAGGACTGCATTCCAACTCCTTACCCACCACCGCTCACCGCATGCGCGCGGAAACAACCTCCACGCGCGTGATGATTTATTAACAGCTTCTTAACAACGAAGCAAAGCAATCGAAGTGTTAGGGTTAATCCCCCCGTAGCACTACGGTGCCGGGCAACAGACTGAAACGACGGGAAATTCTCGGACGCGGACTTAAGCGAAGGAGCGCGAGCCGACGACCTGGAGCAGGGCTTCGTCGCGCCGTCCATGCGAGGCGTTGAGGAGCTGGCGCATCCGCACGGCGGGCACCGGGCGGCTGAACAGATAGCCCTGCGCCTCGGAGACGGTGCCGTCGGCGCTGATCAGCTCGAGCTGCTCGTTGGTCTCGATGCCCTCGACCACGACCGCCATGCCGAGGTCGGCGGACAGCCGCGCCACGCCGCGCAACAGCGTCAGCGGCCGGTCGGTGTCGATGCCTTCGAGGAAGGAGCGGTCGATCTTCACCTTCTGCATCGGGAAATTGTGCAGGTAGCTGAGGCTCGAATAGCCGGTGCCGAAATCGTCGAGCGAGATGCGCACGCCGAGCGCATGCAGCTGCGAGAGGATGTCGTGGGTGAGCTGGGTGTTGCGCAGCAGCGAGGACTCGGTGATCTCGATCTCCAGCCGATGCGCCGGCAGGCCCGAGACCTCCAGCGCGTAGCGAATCTCGCTCAGCACGTCGCGCTGGTGGAATTGCTGCGGTGAGAAGTTGACTGCGACGCTGACGCCCTCCGGCCACTTCATGCATTCCATGCAGGCGCGGCGCAGTATCCAGCGGCCGAGATCGACGATCAGGCCCATGTCCTCGGCGACCGGGATGATGTCGACCGGCGAGACCGTGCCGCGCACCGGATGATTCCAGCGCAGCAGCGCCTCGCATGTGGTGATCTTGCCGGACTTGAGATTGACCAGCGGCTGGTAGAACAGCTCGAACTCCTCGTTGGCGAGCGCCTTGCGCAGGTCGAGCTCGAGGATGCGGCGGGCCTCGACGGTCGCCGCCATCTCGTCGCGGAAGAAGCAGAAGGTGCCGCGGCCGTCGGCCTTGGCGCGGTACAGCGCCATGTCGGCGTTCTTGAGCAGCGTATCGGCGCTGATGCCGTCCGGCGAGGTCAGCGCGATGCCGACGCTGGCGCCGATCTCGACCAGATGATTGTCGATGCGGTAGCGCTCGCTCAGCCGCTCGACGATGCGGCGGGCGAGGCTCGCGGCATCCTCGGGCGAGCTGATGTCCTGCTGGAACACGACGAACTCGTCGCCGCCGAAGCGGGCGACGAAATCCTCCGGCCGCAGCATCTCGCGCAGGCGGTTGGCGACCGCACATAGCAGCTGGTCGCCGCAGGGATGACCCAGCGTGTCATTGACCTGCTTGAACTGGTCGAGGTCGACGAACAGCAGCGCGGAGAGCCGTTCGGCATGGTGCGAAATCGCCAGCAGCCGCTCGATCTCGTCGCGGAAGGAGACCCGGTTGGGCAGCGCCGTGAGCTCGTCATAGCGGGCGAGATGGCTGATCCGGGCTTCCGCGTTGGTGCGTTCGGTGATGTCTTCCAGCAGCAGCACGGTGCCGCCGCCGGTCATCGGCTGGAACGTCCAGGCGAGCGAGCGGCCCCGCGCGGGATTGGGATCCGCGGTGGCGATCTCGCGGATTCGCGCGTGCTCGATCTCGGCCAGGATCTGGTTGCCGCTCTCCGCCGAGATGGAGCCTGCGGCGACGCAGGCCGACACGATATCGACGGCGGTGGCGCCGCGCTTGACCAGATCCTCGGGCAAGCTCATCAGCTCGCCGAAACGATGGTTCATCACCGCAAGGCGCCCGTCGGCGCGAAACATGCACAGCCCGTGCGGCATGTTGTTGAGCGCGGTATCGAACTGGCTCGCCAGCGCGGATTCGCGGAAGCTAGAGGTCAGCGCCTTGACGAAGATCGCGTGCAGGCTGAGGTTGATGTTCTTCAGGCCGATGAAGAAGAACACGAGCAGGATCGCAAGACCGATGTGGTAGAATCCGCCATGCAGCAGCAGGGCGAGCGACATCGGACCGCAGGCGAGCGCGACGTGCCACTGGATCACCCGGGGCTGGCCGTAATTGCGGGCGGCGCCGCCGGCGGTGTAGCCGATGCCGATGGCGACACAGAGCATGTCGGCGACCGGATCCTCGTTGTTGTAGATGACGACGAAGGCCCATATGCCGAGCACCGCCGCATAGCTGAGCGCGCCGATCCAGTAACGCGGCTCCAGATGCTTTGCCTCTTCGAATGACAGTCCCTGCGTCCGGTTTTCGTATCCGCGCATCTGGAATGCGCGCGCGGTGCCGATGGCGATCAGGAGAAACGCGATCGGCCACAGCCAGACGTCGCCGGTCTTCAGCGCAGTCATCACCGCGGCCACGGCCGCGGAGGCCGAGCCCAGGAAAATCGCCCAGAAATTCTGCACCATAGAGTTGATGAGAGCGGCGTAGAGTATCGGCTCCAGCTCGTCTCGATCGCTCTGCTTCTGGTCGGCCAGTTGCATCGGCTTGTTACGCGTCCTGTTTGGAGCGTACTTTTACTCAGCCCAGGTGAAGCTTTCCTGAGGGAACATCGTTAAAGTCGGGTTGTTTTTCGGCAATAGCGAACCGATTTCCGCTGAAATATCAAGCAACTAGGCAAGCGTTGCCGAGCGCAAGGTGAAGGAAAGCTTGCCGCGCGCGCAGAACCCGAAAAAATCGGCGTGATTTTTCGAAAAGATCGCGCGTCCAAACGCGCGATCTATTGACCAGCCGTCGACGACAACAGCGGCGACCATGCCGGGTCGGAGGCGAAGCCCGGCGTCGGCACCTTCAGCTCGTTGCGGCCGGAAATGTCGACGCTGTACAGCGACGGTCCGCCGCTGCCGCCGGGATCGCGGAAGAACATCAGCACGCGGCCGTTCGGCGAGAAGGTCGGGCCCTCGTTGTGGAAGCCGGAGGTGAGCAACCGCTCGCCGCTGCCGTCCGGCTTCATGACGCCGATCGAGAACTGTCCGCCGCCCTGCCTGGTGAAGGCGATGTAGTCGCCGCGCGGCGACCACACCGGCGTCGAATAGGTGGCGTTGGTGTCGTCCTTGGAGAAGGAGATGCGCTGCGCAGCTCCCCCGCCCGCGGCCATGACGTAGATCTGCGACCGGCCACCGCGATCGGACTCGAAGCAGATGCGGGTGCCGTCCGGCGAGTAAGACGGAGACGTGTCGATCGCCGGCGTGTCGGTGAGACGCGTGGTCGAGCGCGAACGCAGATCCATCACGAACAGGTTGGAGTTGCCGCCCTGTTGCAGGCTCATGATGACGCGCTGGCCGTCCGGCGAGAAGCGCGGCGCAAAGGTCATGCCGGGGAAGTTCCCGACGATCTCGCGCTGGCCGGTCTCGATGTTGAAGAGATAGACCTTCGGATCGCCCTGGCCGAACTCCATGTAGGTGATCTCTTGCGAGTTCGGCGAGAAGCGCGGCGTCAGCACGAGGTCGGAGCCGCGGGTCAGATAGCGCACATTGGCGCCGTCCTGGTCCATCATGGCGAGCCGCTTGACGCGGCGCTCCTTCGGCCCGGTCTCGTCCACGAAAACCACGCGGCTGTCGAAATAGCCCTTCTCGCCGGTCATCCGCTCGTAGATCTGGTCGGAGATGATATGGGCGATGCGGCGCCAGTATTCCGGCGAGGTGAAGTATTGCTGGCCGGCAAGCTGCTGGCCGGAGACCACGTCCCAGAGGCGGAATTCGGCCTTCAGCCTTCCGTCCGGCTGCCGCGTCATGCGGCCGGTGACCAGCGCCTGGGCGTTGATGGTCTTCCAGTTCTGGAATTGCGGCGCGACGTCGATGTTGCTGATGCGCTCGATGAACGCGGCCTGGTCGATCGGCGCGAACAGGCCAGAGCGCTTCAGATTGTTGGTGATGACCTGCGTGACACCGTTGCCGACGTCGCCGTCCGACGGTGAGCCCGGCAGGAAGTTGGTGATCGCGATCGGGACCGGCTGGAATTCGGTGGGATCGATGCGGAGCCGCGGCTGGCCCTGAGCGAACGCATGTCCGCCCCCAAGCATCGCAAGTCCCGACCCGGTCAGGGTCATGAAGCGGCGGCGGGTGATCGATCGAGCGTCATTCATTGCAAAATTCTTTTGTTCGGATGTCACAACATGTCTTTCAGGCCGAAAGTCATCGGGATGAGCTTCCAGCTCTCGTACTGCTGCTTCGGCATGAACGAATAGACCTGACATTGCACGATGGCGCGCTTGGCGCTCTCGGCCACCGCCTGGGCAATCGACCGCGACGGTCCTCTCACCGCAACCACGATGGGCTCGGACGCCAGCGATCCGTCGATCTTCATGGGAATGTCGATGTCGGCTTCGTATTGATCGGCGTCCTGCCCGTTATAGGTGGGCGTGAAGCAGCGCTTGACTGCGCCCTGGAACGCACCTCGCCAGGTCGCAACGTTGTTGGCGGCAGTCCCGGTCGTCGATCCCAGCGACGCCGACGCATTCAGCGCCGTTCCAGCGAGTTCATGCCGGGTCGCAGCGCGCTTGTCGAGGTCGCGCTGGATCTGCGCGGGATCGAAGCTGCGCTCCTTGGGCTTCGGCTGCTGCTGCGGCTGCACCGCCGCGACCTTCTGCTCCACGGGCTTGGGCGGCGGCTTCTTCGTTTCCAGCTTCTTCTGCAGCTCGGCGATCGGATCTTCCTTGGCCGGATCGGGCTTCTTTTCCTGCGGCTTCGGTTCTTCCTTCGGCTTCGCCTCGGCGACGGGCTTGGGCGGCTCGGGCTTCTTCTCGACCGGTTTCTCGACGGGCTTCGGCGGCGGCTCGGGCGTCGCGTTGGTCTTGATCAGCTCTTTCTTCTCGGTGACCTTCCCGACGGCGTCCTCTTCGGGCTTGGGCTCGGCGATCTTCTCGACCTTGGGCTTCGGCTTGTCCTTCTCGCCGGTCTTCTGCCCCGACATCATCTTCGCGAGCTGATCGGAGGAGATGATGTCGATCGGGAGCGACTCTTCCGGCGCGACGTAGGCCCTGCTGCTAAAGGTGACCAGCCCCCATCCAAGCACGAGGACATGGAGGGCAATCGACGCAACGAGTGTCTTGTCGACGTTCACCTTCACGGCTTACCCCTGGTCCGCTTCCGTGACGAGCGCCAGCTTCTTGAACCCCGCACCGGACAACAGGCCCATCACCCTGGCCACCGTGCCGTAATCCGCCTTCTTGTCGGCGCGCAGATAGATGCGTTCCTCGAGACCGCCGCGCGCGTCCGTGATCGCCTTCAGCTTCGGCACCAGCTCGTTGATCGCGATCTCGGCGTCGTTGATGAACACCTTGCCCTTGATGTCGACCGACATCTGGATCGGCTTCTGATCGTTCTGCTCGAGGCTCTTGGCCTGGGTCTGCGGCAGGTCGAGCGGCACGCCGACCGTGAGCAGCGGCGCCGACACCATGAAAATGATGAGCAGCACCAGCATCACGTCGACCATCGGCGTGACGTTGATCTCGGCCATGACCGGCTTGCGCCGGCTGCGGCGGCCGCCGCCTCCGGACGAACTCGCGACGTTCATGCCCATGGTCTGGTGCCCAAATTGCCCTTCACACTATACATGCCGTCCGTCAGCCCCGCTCGTCGATCTGACGCGACAGAATGGCTGAAAATTCATCGGCGAAGCCTTCGAGCCGCTGGGCCTGCCGGTTCACCTCGGAGGTGAACTTATTGTAGAAAATAGTGGCAGGAATGGCGGCGATAAGGCCGACGGCGGTCGCAAACAGCGCCTCGGCGATACCGGGGGCGACCACCGCCAGGGAGGTATTTTTCGACGCCGCGATCGACTGGAAGCTCGACATGATGCCCCAGACCGTGCCGAACAGGCCGACGAAGGGGCCGGCGGAGCCGACGGTGGCGAGCACCAGCAGCCGGCGCTCCAGGCGCTCGACCTCGCGTGCGATCGAGACGTTCATCACCTTGTCGATGCGCATCTGAAGGCCCGCCACCGAGCGGGCGTGGCTCTCGAACGAGCGCTTCCACTCGCGCATCGCCGCCACGAAGCAGGCCGCCATCGAATGCGTCGGCTTGGCCGAGAGGGTGCGATAGAGCTCCTCGATCGACTCGCCGGACCAGAAGGCCTGCTCGAAACGGTCCATCGAGCGGCGGGTACGGGCAAACAGGAAGATCTTGTCGATGGCGATCGCCCAGACCCAGACCGAGCAGGACAAAAGTCCCAGCATCACCGCTTTCACGATCCAGTGAGCCTGCCAGAACAGCGCGATCAGCGACACGTCCGCGGAAGCGGCAACCGGAAGGGCTGACTGAGCCACGTCGGCCGGATTCATAAGCTGTATCCTCTCAAGGCGATCGTTACCCGATGTTCCGTGGCAGCAAATGACCGCCGGTTCCCCAACTGCCGCGCTAGAACCGGCGCGGCCGGCAAGCCCGCTCAAAGCCTTGTCTTTCTGGGGTGCAGGGGGCTCGTCCAAAGCCGGCCGCCTGCATTCCCTGCCAAGATGTCAAAACTATGGGCCTCGACGACGGCTATGGGCGCGATTGTCCACCCTTACCAGAGCCCGGCGATAGTTAATGCGGGGTTACCGGAGCTGAATTTGGCTGCCGGAAAGGCAGGCGGCACAGACGGTTGGCCGTTTTGCTGCGGGACATGGCGGTACATGGCGGCCGACGGACCGGAGCCAGGTGCCACTGGCGAGGCCGGTTCCCCCCCCAAGGCGATCCCAAGGCGGGAGGGAGCGCAATGGGACTCTTGGCGCTACGACACTGCACAGCGGACGCCCCTTCTGGAACCTCCTCCCCTGCCCAGCCCGAAATCGCAGAAGGCATAGCGTGCGCCACAGCTACACCACGTCCACATGCTCCATCTCGCATCTCACGGCGGGCACGAGCTGACAGGCTGAGTTCGCTGACAATAATATGCCGGCATCACCGGCCAGCCCGAGGAGCGTCCCTTGCCAAAACCACAATCCAATGTGCGGTGGATGGCCGCAGCGATCGTATCGGTCAGCCTCGTCACATTCGGCGCCGTGCGTGCGGCGTCGGTCGCGCCGGTCGCCGCGCAAAACGGCATGGTGGTGTCCGCGCAGCATCTGGCGACCCAGGTGGGTGTCGATGTGCTCAGGCGCGGCGGCAATGCCGTCGATGCCGCCGTGGCCGTCGGCTATGCCCTGGCCGTCGTCTATCCGGCCGCCGGCAATCTCGGTGGTGGCGGCTTCATGACGATCCAGCTCGCCGACGGCCGCAAGACCTTCCTCGATTTCCGCGAGACGGCGCCCAAGGGCGCAACTGCGAACATGTATCTCGACAAGGACGGCAACGTCATCAAGGGCCTTTCGACCAAGGGGCATCTGGCTGTCGGCGTGCCAGGATCCGTCTCGGGGATGGAATATGCGCGCGAAAAATACGGCACCATGAAGCGCGCCGACCTGCTCGCCCCCGCGATCCAGCTCGCCGAGCAGGGCTTTGCGCTGGACCAGGGCGATATCGACCTGTTGCGTACCGCCACCGCGGATTTTCGAGACGATCCCGCAACGGCCGCCATCTTCCTCAACAACAGTCAGCCGTTCCAGGTGGGTGAGAGGCTGATGCAGCCGGAGCTCGCCAAGACATTGCGCGAGATCAGCAGCAAGGGCACCGACGGTTTCTACAAGGGATGGGTCGGCAGCGCCATCGTGGCATCGAGCCAGGCCGGCAAGGGCCTGCTGACGCAGGACGACCTCGACGGCTACAAGACGCGCGAGCTCGCACCTGTCGAATGCGACTATCGCGGCTATCACGTGATTTCCGCGCCGCCACCAAGCTCGGGCGGCGTCGTCATCTGCGAGATCCTGAATATCCTGGAGGGCTATCCTCTGAAGGAGCTGGGCTACCATTCCGCGCAGGCCGTGCACGTGCAGATCGAGGCCATGCGGCATGCTTACGTGGACCGCAACAGCTATCTCGGCGATCCGGATTTCGTGAAGAATCCGCTCGATCGCCTCCTCGACAAGAATTACGCAGCCAATATCCGCGCCGTGATCGATCCGAACAAGGCCGGGATATCCAAGGACATCAAGCCGGGCGTCGCGCCGCACGAGGGCAGCAACACCACGCATTATTCAATCGCGGACAAGGACGGCAACGCGGTATCGGTCACGTACACGCTGAACGATTGGTTCGGCGCCAAGGTGACGGCGGCCAAGACCGGCGTGCTCCTGAACGACGAAATGGACGACTTCACCGCCAAGGTCGGGGTGCCGAACCTTTATGGCCTGGTGCAGGGCGAGGCGAATGCCATCGCTCCGGGCAAGCGGCCGCTGTCCTCGATGAGCCCGACCATCGTCACCAAGGACGGCAAGACCGTCATGGTGGTGGGCACGCCCGGCGGCAGCCGCATCATCACGGCCGTGCTGCAGACCATGATCAACGCGATCGATTACGGCATGAACGCACAGGAAGCCGTCGACATGCCGCGCATCCACCAGCAATGGCTGCCGGACCTGACCAATGTCGAGGACTATGCGCTGTCGCCGGACACGCGCAAGATTCTCGAGGTCATGGGCCACAAATTCGGGCCGCCGCAACCGGCGAACCACCTCGCGGTGATCATCGTCGGCGCGCCGTCGCTTAACGGCGAGCAAGTCGGCAACAATCGCTACTACGGGGCGAACGATCCACGCCGCAACAGTGGACTGGCGGACGGGTATTGATCGTCTACGCCGCCCCTACGACGGTCATACCCGGGCACTGACGGGGTAGAAATGGTCGAGGGCCGCCCCCTCACCACTTCTCCTTCGAGGTCCGCACATCGAGTTCGAACGACCAGGCGCGTTCGGGCTGGCGGTAGAGGAACGCGAAGCCATCGACGATGCCTTCAATGTCGATCAGGCTGTCTTCGCGGCTCGCCGCATCGGGAAAGCGCGAAAAGATCTTGTCGCCAGCGATCGCACCGTCGACCACGACATGGCCGACATGGATGCCGTCGCCCGCATATTCCTTCGCCATGGCCTGGGCCAGCGTGCGCAGGCCGGCCTTGGACGCGTTGAAGGCGCCGTAGCCGGCGCGGCCGCGCAGCGAGGCGCTGGCGCCGGTGAAGAGCAGCGTGCCCGCCTTCTTCGGCACCATGCGACGCACCGCCTCGCGGCCGAACAGAAAGCCGCCGAAGCACACGACGCGCCAGGCCTGCTCGAAATAGTCGGCGTCCATCTCGATGATCTTGCCGGGCGTATTGTTGCCGGCGTTGTAGATGGCGAGATCGAGGTCTTCGCCGGCGGCATCAAACAGAGCGACAACGTCGCTCTCGCTGGTCGCGTCCGCGACGATGGGCACGGCCGCTCCGCCCGCCTTGATGATGTCGTCTGCAACCGCCTGCAACGCGGACAACGTGCGGCCCGCGACGATCACCTTGAGCCCATCGGCCGCAAAGCGCTTGCAGAGCCGGGCCCCGAGCCCGCGGTCCGGGCCGACACCGATCACGATTGCGGTCTTCATGGGGTCGCTCCGTACAATGATGGGATCAGGCCGCCGAGGCAGGTTCGGGGCAGTTGGTCAGCCGCGCGGGATTGCCGACGGCCGTGCAGCCAGCAGGAACGTCTGACGTCACGAGCGCGTCGGCGCCGATCTTGGCGAAATCGCCGACCCTGATGTCGCCGAGGATGGTCGCACCGCCGCCGATATAGATGCCGCGGCCGATCCGCGGCGAGCGCGTCGGCAGTTCACTGCCGCGGCCGATGCTGACGTTCTGGAGGATGGTGACCTCGTCGCCGATCACGACGTTGGCGCCGATCACGATGCCGGTGGCGTGGTCGAGATAGACTGACGATCCGATGCTGGCGGCCGGATGAATGCTGACCTGCAGCGCATTCGACGCTTCGTTCTGGAACAGCAGCGCCGCATCGCGATGGTCATGGTGCCAGAGCCAGTTCGAGACGCGCCAGGCTTGCAGCGCGACATAGCCCTTGAAATGCAGCAGCGGCGGCAACAGGTCGGCGATGGCGGGATCGTGGATCGCGATCGCCTGCAAGTCACGGCCGGCCACCTCGATCAGATCTGGCGAGCCGCGAAAGGCATCGAAGGAAAAGGCCGAGAAGCGCGCGCGCTCGGCTGCGCTGCCGCCGAGCCGGCGTCCGATCAGATCGGACAAGGCCGCGGCGAAATCATCATGAGCGAGAATGGTGCCGGCAAGCGCCTTGCCGAAGACGGGATCGGCATCCGCCGCGCGCTGCGCCTCGCCGCGGACCCGTTGCCAGAGGCCGTCGCTCGCCATGATCGCAGCCTCCGCCATCGCCGCCTCCGGTGCGCCCTTCGTTTGTGCAGGCGAATATAGGCGGTCCGGATCAAGGCGCCAGTGATGCCGGGGGGACGTAACGCCGCTCGGGGGCGCGGCCCGACCGCGCCCGCTTGCGCAGGCACAGTGCATACAGCCAGCCGCCGCCTGCGACGAGGGCCGGCAGGACGTAAAGCGCGAAATCGCGGAGCAGGATCATGGGGCAAGGTCCGCTGTCGCAAACTTGACGGCGCGCCGCAGCGCGAACGCGGCAAGCTCGTAGAGGGCGCAGCTGAGAAAGATCTTCCAGGCATCGGTGGTCACGAGGTCCTGATAGGACTTGATCTCCGTCGGCCAGTGGTTGAGGAACGCGATCGCGAGCGGCACTGAGACGCCGAATCGATCGAACAGCGCAGACGCGCGCTCGAGAAGCGCGAGCCGCTGTCTGATCTCCTTACGTTCGGCGTTCATCATGGTCGGCCCTGTTGGCGCGCGGCAAGTGCGCTGTCAGGGCTTGGTCGGGCCGGGCGCGAGTCGGGTTCTACCGGTCCTGCACATGTGCGTGATCAACGCCACATAGCGAATGCCGGCCGGGACACAGGCGGAAATGGCAGTCGGGATCGGCCGCGCAGCCGCCATAGACGACGCCGATGTAACCCAGCACCGCGAAGGCGGTCACGCCGAGGAGCAGGCGGGTCCAGAGGTCCATGATGCTGTCGTCCAACATGAGTAGCGCCGCCCGGTGAGACGGGACGCGCAAGTCTTGGTGTCGGATGAACAGGTCTGGGTTCTGGCGGCTCGTAGCCAAGCAGTGGCTCGGTCTACTCCCTCTCCCCGCAAGCGAGGCGAGGCAAAGCGGCCCCCCAAAAACCAAACCGCCCGCCTGCGGGATGCGCAGGCGGGCGGCTCGGGGCCATCAGGACTTTGGGGGCATGCGCCTGAAGGCTTTGAGAGGTGTCCAGATCAACCCTGCTGCTGGTCGGTCGGCGGCGGGGTCGGACGCGTCTTGTGCTGGGCCATGAACTGGTCGAACTCTTCCTTGTCCTTGGCGTGACGCAGACGGTCGAGGAAGTTCTTGAATTCGACCTGCTCCTCTTCGAGCCGCTGCAGCGTCTCGGTGCGGTATTCGTCGAAGGCGCGGTTGCCGCTCGAGGGCGGGCCGAAGCCAAAGCCGAAGCCGCGGCGCTCCATACGGCCGCGCATGCGGTCCATCTTGTACTGCATCCGCTCCATCTTGTTCTGCCAGCGATCCTGGTGGCTCCAGCAACCCATTTTTCTGCTCCCGAGTGTGAAAAAGAGAAGGGCAAGTCCGATCGGCCACCAGATGATGAAGCCGAGGATGGTCACGGCGATCCAGCCGGGATGCCAAGGCGTGTCGAGCATATGGGGGCGCTCATAGTGTTGGTCCGAGGGGCCGCGCCATCGATTGACATCAGCGGTGTAGGCCATTTCCCATCTCCATGACGGCATCTGCGCCGTTGTGAATGTAAATAACATTTACATAGCTAGACCATCCCGCGATTTTGTCAAGCCGGCCACCCGACAGGCCTGGCGAATTATTTGCGCAATTTTATTTCGGCTTGCCCCAGGGGCCGCCCGGCGGCACGCCAGAACCGGAGGATGCCTCCGGAGGCACCGGCGGCGGCTCGGCGCCTTTGGCGGGCGGACGGCGGTCGGTCGGGAAGCCGAGACCGCGCAGATAGATCAGCACCTCGGCCTCTAACAGCTCGTCCGGCGACATCGGCAGTTTTCGTCGCGCAGCATCGCCGCGCGAGAACAGCGAGGCCACGCCATGCGCCATCGACCAGATGTGCAGCGCCATCATCATCGCCGGCGGCCGCGGCGTGCCGGGCGGTGCAAGTGCCGCAAGGCGCTCCGCGGCGGCGCGAATGATGTTGAAAGCACGCTCGCTCGCGGCCTGGAGCGCCGGGTTGGCATCGACCGGCAGGCCGGACTCGAACATCGCGTTGTAGAACGCCGGCTCCTCGCGGGCGAAGGCAAGATAGGCCCTGCCGACCCGCTCGAACGCCGTGACCGTATCGGGCCGCCCGTCGTCCCAGGCCGCGGTCAAGCGCGCCTCGAACTGCTCGAAGCCGCGCTGGGCGATCGAGGACAACAGTTCGTCACGGTCGCGGAAATGCCGGTAGGGCGCCGCTGCGCTGACGCCGGCCATGCGCGCCGCATCGGCGAAGGTGAAGCCGGCCGCGCCCTTCTCGGCAATCAACCCGAGGGCCGCCTGCAACAGGGCTTCCTTCAGATTGCCGTGGTGATAGCCGCGCTCGGCGCGGCGCGTCTCCTTGCGCCAGCTCATGTGAACGAGCTTTACATGAGCCGGGCGTGAAGGTCACTAGCGCAAGCTGGATTTGGTGAACCCGTATTTCCACCGTCATTCCGGGGCGGCTCGAAAGAGCCGAACCCGGAATCTCGAGATTCCGGGTTCGCGCGCTCGCGCGCGCCCCGGAATGACGGCGGGGCCCTAACCGCCCGGGATCGGCAGCACCGGCATGATCTCGACGCGCTCGCCGGGGAAGATCGCGAAGTGCGGGTGGTTCTCGAACATCTTCGCGGCCGCTTCGTGGGACGCAGCGCGGACCACGGTGAAGGCGCCCATCTCGTTGGCGATGTCGGCGATGCCCTTGTCATCGACCCGCTTGGTCTTGCCGAGCGGACCGCCCATCGCCTGGATCGCGCCTTGATGCTTCTCGGCCCAACCCTTCCAGGCCGCGATGCCCTCCAGTTCCTTCGCCTTGCGCTCGGCGTCTGACATCGCGTTCCATGCAGCCCATTTCGGGCTGGTCTTGCTGCCGAGGAAGACGGCGAGATAGGTGTCGGTGCTCATTGGTTCTCTCCTCTGTTGATGACTTTGTTGATGACGGCCGCGAATTCCAATCGCGCCCGCTCTGGCTAGTTCTTCAGACCGCCGAAGCCGGCGGCCGCGGCCTGCACGTCCGGCGGAAAGTCGGTCATCTCCTGCACCTGCCGGATCTCAATGACTTCATTGACCGCGGCCGGGCACTTCTTCGCCCACCCGATCGCCTCGGCACGCGAGGCGACCTCGATCATCCAGTAGCCGCCCAGCACTTCCTTGGCTTCAGTGAAGGGGCCGTCGGTCACAACAGGCTCGCCAGTCGCAAACGACACGCGCGCGCCCATCGCGGGCGGATGCAGGCCGTCGAGCGTGATCAGGACGCCGGCGTCATTCAGCGCCTCGTTGTAACGCATCATCGCGGCGACGCGCTCGGGATCGAGTTGCACGTCCGGCGGCGCGGTCTCGTAGCCGAGCGGGATCATCAGCATCATGAATCGCATGGGCAGTTCCTTGCTTACCTGGTCCTTCCGGGATGCGCCGCGAGGCGCAGCCCCGGAATCCGGGGGAGATCAGCGGGCCGAACCAGCCCGCGCTTCCCTGTAAGACGAATGCCTTGCTATGGAATCGACACCGTGGCGGAAAATGATTCCGGAGGTCATGCCTCGGAAGTTCCTGCCTCAGCGCGGCTGCGGCAGGAACCGGCCGTCCTGGAAGGCGGCGCCGAAATAGACCTCGACGCGGCGGATCCGGCCGCCGGCGAAGCTGAGGAACTCGGTGTTGCGAAAGCTCCTGCCATCGGTCGCCAGGCAGCGATAGGTGACGAAAGCCTCGTCGCCGACGACGAAGATGCGCTCGATCTCGTGGCGCGCGATCCAGCCGGTGTCCCGCCAGCAGCGTTCGAAATAGGTCGCCTTGTCGAGGTCGTCGTCGAACGGGCTGGTGAAGCGGAAGTCGTCGGCGAGCGCCTCGCTCACCCGTTGCCGGTCATTGGCGAGATAGGCGGCGAAGAGGTCTCGGATCAGGCGGGCGTGGTCGTCAGGCATGGATCGGTCTCCTCGGCAGACGTCGCTTAGAAGACGATGCAGCGGCGGCCGCGCCGACATCGCGCCAGGCGTTCCGCCGGCAGAACGCAAGAATATGTCGAGTGGTTCTCGTCCGGATCGATGGGCATCGCCAGGGCCTTTCTCGTCGGGACCAAAGCGAAGTAAAAGGGACCGGCCCTCGCGTGGGAACAGCCTTTCGAACACAGGACAGATTAGCAAATGCCGCAGGCCCCGCAAAAAGTCGCCCTCGTCACCGGAGCCGCGCGCGGCATCGGGCTTGCGACCGCGAAGAAGTTCCTTGGCGAGGGCTGGCGCGTGGCGCTGCTCGACATCGAGGGGGAGCTGCTCGGCCGCGCCGTCGCCGAGATTGGCCAAGGCGAGGCGACGCTCGCGCTGACCTGCGATGTCTCCGACGCGGCGGCGGTCGGCGCCGCGATGACGACGATCGAGCGGCGGTTCGGCCGGCTCGACGCGCTCGTCAACAATGCCGGGATCGCCGTGTTCGCGCCGCTGATGGAGACGCCGGATGCCGACTGGCGCCGCATGCTCGAGGTCAACCTCACCGGCCCGTTCCTCTGCACTAAGGCCGCGGTGCCCTTGATGCGCGACAGCGACGGCGGCGCCATCGTCAACATCACCTCGATCTCGGCGGTGCGTGCCTCGACCTTGCGCTCGGCCTACGGCACCAGCAAGGCGGGGCTCGCGCACCTGACCAAGCAGCTCGCGGTCGAGCTCGCCTCGCTCAACATCCGCGTCAACGCGGTCGCGCCGGGGCCGGTCGACACCGCGATGGCCAAGCAGGTGCACACCAAGGAGATCCGCGCCGACTATCACGACGCCATTCCGCTCAACCGCTACGGCCTCGAGGAGGAACTCGCGGAAGCGATCTATTTCCTGTGCTCGGAACGCGCGAGCTACATCACCGGTCAAATTTTGGCCGTTGATGGCGGCTTCGATGCAGCGGGTATCGGCCTGCCCACGTTGCGCGGCCAGCGCCGCAACGGGTAGGCACAGGATTTGTAGGGTGGACAAAGGCGCGACGCGCCGTGCCCATCACCGTCTCCGGATTTGGGTGCCATTGTTGGGCGCGCGACGCTTTGCCCGCCCGACGACGTCGAATGTGCGGAGAGTACGATGCAACGTGCCGTTTTGGTCAAAGCCCTAATGCTCGCGACCGCCCTGCTCGCCTCCGCACCGGTTGCCGCCGAAATCCGCATCATCCAATCACCCGGCGGACGGGTCGGGCCGTTCCTCGACCTATTCGAGAAGGTGCGCGAGAGCGGCGAGCGCGTGGTGATCGACGGTCCCTGCCTGTCCGCCTGCACGCTGGTGCTGAGCATCGTGCCGGGCGAGCGCATCTGTGTCACCAAACGCGCCGTGCTCGGCTTCCATGCCGCGCGTTCGGTCGACCGGCGCGGGCGCTTCTATGCCGAGCCGGAAGCCTCCGACGCGGTGCTCCAAGCCTATCCGGGGCCGGTGCGCGACTGGATCAGCCACCGCGGCGGCCTCACCTCACGGTTGCTGCTGTTGAAGGGGCGCGACCTCGCCGCGATCTATCCGCGCTGCCGGTGAGGACTTGGCGGTCACCAGCCGCGTGACCAGGTTGCGTCCGCCGCTGTCCGACGATTGAGCAGTTTTGCAGAATTTCGACTTTCCGGACGCCGAATCCGCTCAACCGCTTCGCAATGCCTGCACAATTTACGCGGTTTCCAGCCTTTCCCTGCAGTCTATGATGGTCGCGGCTCAGACTGAGACCGCGGCGGCGTCACGATCTCAGCAGTGGTCACGGACGAGGATGGTGCCGTTTTTTTCAAGATTGCTCATTTTTAAAAGGGGTCGCACGCTATGCAGCCCATCGATTTTCGCTACCGCCTGTCGGACCGGGGACGGATCGTCCTTGGCCAACTGAGCGCCGAGGAAACCGTCGAATTCGAACTGCTGACGCGGCGCGACCGCGAGGGCCTGATGGACCTGCCGTCCGAACTGCGGCTGCTCGAGCTCTACGTGAAGTATATCGGCTCGGGCGCAGAAGCCGCACTCGCGCCGACGGAACCCGCCCGGCACGACATCGCGCCGCTACGACCGAGGAGACCGCCGCCCTCGCGGACGGCGCGGCCGCGCAACTACGTCGTTTCGATGATTGTGATCGCAAGCGTCAGCTTCACGCTCATCGCATTGCTTGTGAGCTAATGGCGCTCGTGAGCTAGCACGCAAGCGCGCCGGCGAAATTACGCCGGTCATGCGGTCGCCGGGTTCTAGAAGAACCTCTGGATCATCTGCGCCAATTCCATGCTCGCGCAGATAAGCATACCCCAAAGTGCAAAATTGATCTGTAGCGCCGCTGCCATCGGTCGCTCCCCTTGTAAGTACGCCCATCCCAGTTTGTAGAATTTATGAAGGAATGATTAGCGATTTTGACAGGCAGTTCACAGCCTATTATTGCGCCAGTTGTTGTGCGATGCGGTCCCGATCATTTCACGAAGCGGCCCCACTGCTCTCGCAAAGTCATGCGAATCGAGACTCCATATTCCTATCCGGCCATGCCGGCCAGTTCGTTTCCCTTAGGTTCCATTTAACCGACGCGATGCAAAATCCCTCACGCGGATTTTGTGTGTCGCGTACCGCACTGAGGGTTCGGCATGATGCGACACGGCTTCGTCTTGCTTACTTTTTGCGCAGCGCTCATGGGCTGCGCGGCGGCGCCGGCGCAGGAGCGTCGTCCGATCGCATGGGACGGCCTCGGACAGAACCCGAACCGGCCACCCGTCACAAAGCGGCGCGCAGCGAACCCCGCACCCACGCAGGAAAATCCCAATCAGGAACGGGAAAGAGTGCTCGGGACCTTGCGCCCCTACTCCGAAGCGTGGTGGGCGGTCCATGACGAAATCGAAGCGGAGAATGACAGGCAGCTCGGCACGAAGCTCGTGATCTGCCCTCGCTGCGTCCAGTCGCCGTCCCCCGGCGAGGACGTGACCGGATCGGTCCGTTGAAACAGCAAACGGCCGATCCGGCTATGACGTGACCGCCTTGGGCGCGCCCCTTACCCGCAACGATCGAGGGAGGGGCGCCGCGTGCCAGGCGGTCGCGCCCGTCACATTCCCTCCGCCGGGCAGTTCACCATCCAGGGGATGCCGAACTTGTCGACGCACATGCCAAACCCCTTGGCCCAGAACGTCTTGCTGAACGGCATGGTGACGGTGCCACCGTCGGCGAGCGCGTTGAACTTGCGCTCGGCGTCCGCGACGTCGGCGATCGTCAGCGAGATCGAGAAGCCCTGCGGCTTCTGGACATGCTCGGGCGGCGCGTCGGAGGCCATCAGCACGCTGCCGCCGGGTAACGACATCCGCGCATGCATGATCGTCTTCTCGCGGCCGGGGGCGGCCGGCATGTCCGGCGGCGCGTCCGAGACGCGCATCATCGCGTCGATCTTGCCGCCGAGAACCTTGGCGTAGAAGTTGAACGCCGCTTCGCAAGTGTCCTGATAGAACAGATATGGATTGAGCATCGCTTCTCTCCTTTTCTTTCCCTGGGTTGTGAGGCTCATTGTTTCTCGGTGAGCTTCTTCAGGCTGACGAGGCCGGCCTCGAAATCCTTCCCGATCATGCTGTCCATGTTGATGAAGACCTGCATCACCTTGGACATGAAGGGCGCCGGACCGTACATCGCCCATGTGACCAGTGTGGCATCGCCTTGCGGCACAAAGGTGAACTCGGCGGTGTTGTGGCCTTCGAAGGGGCGCTCGAAATCGAGCTTGATGCGGAGCTTCGACGGCGTGCTCGCCTCGAGGATCTCCATGTGGCCGGCGCCGACGTTGTTGTTCCCGTCCCAGGCATAGGTCGCGCCCTTGCCCCGTGCTGTTCCGCCGAACGTCCGCTTCATGGCGGGATCGCGGTTCTCATAGGGCGACCAGCTGGTCCAGAAGTGGAAGTCGGCGACCACCGGATAGATGGCATCGGCCGGCGCCTTCACGGCGAGCGAACGCTCGACGCGAAAGGTGTCAGGCTTGGTGAGGGCGAAGCCGAGGACGCCCGCTAGTCCGACCGCGAGCACGATGGCGATGATGGCAATGGCTTTCAGCATGAACGGCTCCCTGGATACGGGATTAAGACGAAGGGAGGAGGCTGAGGCCGACAATTCGAAATGAGATTTTTTGGATCGTCATTCCGGGGCGGTCCGCAGGACCGAACCCGGAATCTCGAGATTCCGGGTTCGATGCTTCGCATCGCCCCGGAATGACGGCAAGCCGTCATTTCGCCTTCGCACCCTGCCTGGCGCTCCCGTTGCTGCTCTTCGGCTGGCTGTCCCGGATCAGGCGATCGATGTGCATGCGGATGTGGGCGGCTTCCGCCGAAGTGTTGGCGAGCGCGATGGCGCGGTCGAAGGCGATGCGGGCTTCGTCATTGCGGCCGAGCTGCATCAGGAAGGCACCGCGCACGCCGTGGAAATGGAAGTAGTTGCCAAGCTTTGGTGCCAGCGGCTCGATCAGGTCGAGCGCGGCTTGCGGCCCGCTCACCTTGGACACCGCGACCGCGCGATTGAGCGTCACCACCGGCGACGGCTGCGCCAGTTCCAGCGCGCCATAGAGCAGGTCGATCTGGGCCCAGTCGGTCTCCTCCGGCGTCGCCGCACGGGCATGCAACGCGGCGATTGCGGCCTGAATCTGGTAGGGCCCGCTGCGGCGATGGCGCATCGCCTTGTCGATCAGCGCCAGCCCTTCCGCGATCATGGCGCCGTTCCACAAGGAGCGATCCTGGTCCTCCAGCAAGATCAGCGAACCGTCGTCAGCAAACCGCGCGGCGCTGCGCGCATGCTGCAACAGCAGCAACGCCGCCAGCCCCATGATCTCCGGCTCGCTCTGGAACAGCCGCAGGAGCAGCCGCGCCAGCCGGATCGCCTCCTCGCAGAGCGGCTTTCTGATCTCGGCGGTGTCGCCGCTCGCCGAATAACCCTCGTTGAAGATCAGGTAGATCATCGCCGCGACGCCCGCGAGCCGCTCGGAGCGTTCGATCGGGCCGGGCGTTTCGAAAGGCGTCCCGGCCTCCGCGACCTTCGCCTTGGCGCGCGTGATGCGCTGCTCCATCGCCGCCTCCGAGACCAGGAAAGCGCGCGCGATCTGCTTCACCGTGAGACCGGAGACGATGCGCAAGGCGAGCGCGATCTGCTGCGTCGCCGGCAATTGCGGGTGGCAGCAGATGAACATCAGCCGCAAAATGTCGTCGCGATAATGCGAGCCGTCGAGCCGCTCGGCGAGCGCGCCCTCGGCATCGTCGAGATCGGAGATCGCCTGATCGTCCTCGGGCAGCGGCTGCTGCTTGCGGGCGCGCCGCACCTCGTCGATCGCGACATTGCGGCCGACCATGATCAGCCAGGCCGCGGGATCGCGCGGCGGGCCGTTCTGCGGCCAGGTCTTGAGCGCGCGCAGGCAGGCGTTCTGGAAAGCCTCCTCGGCGGTGTCGAGATCGCGGAAATAGCGCAGCAGCGCGCCGACCGCCTGGGGTCGCGCCGAAGTCAGCGCGGTCTCGATCCAGGCGGTATCAGTCTCGCTCACGTCAAATTTCCTCCGGGCCTGAACACGCCGACGGGACGCACCTCATAGGCGCCGCCGGGGTTGGCGGCGCCGAGGTCCCGCGCGACGTCGAGCGCATCGTCGAGGTTCTTGCAGTCGACGATGTAGAAGCCGAGCAACTGCTCCTTGGTCTCGGCATAGGGGCCGTCGAGCACCAGCGGCGGGTCCTCTTTACGCAGCGTCGCCGCCGCGGTGGTCGGCAACAGCCGCGCCACCGGACCGAGCCGGCCTTGGCTCGTGAGCTTCTCCTGCACCACGGCGAGCTTCTTCATCACCGCCTCGTCCTGGTCCTTGCTCCAGGAGCCGACGAAGTCCTCGTCATGATAGCAAAGGATCGCATAAAGCATGGGCAGCACCTTCCCTGACCTCTTGTTGTAAAGACGATCCACTATGCCCCGCCCCGACAGGGCTGCGGAAAAAATTTGCAAGAAAAATCCGGCAGATCGTGCCAAGGAGAGCCCTCAAAATCGGAACACGACGAGGCACTTCGAATGACCAAAGGCACACTGGCCGTCCTGATCAACAGCACGCAGCAGAACTGGCTGCCGGAGCGCTGGAAGGCCCGGTTCGATTCGGTCTGCGGAGGCCGCCGCGTGGTGCTGCTGCCGGATCCGGCGCTCGATCCGGCCGAGGTGCATTATGCCGCGGTGTGGAAGCCGGTGCCCGGCGATCTCGGCTCGTTCCCCAATCTGCGCGCGATCTTCAATCTCGGCGCCGGCGTCGATGCCCTGATGGCGGACAAGAGCCTGCCCGACGTGCCGCTGGTTCGCGTCGCCGTGCCCGACCTGACCAATCGCATGACCGAATACGTCGTGCTTCACGTGCTGATGCACCACCGCCAGGAGCTGTATTTGCGGCAGTCGCAGCGCGAGAAGCGCTGGGAGCCGAAATATCAGTGGCCGACAAGCGCAGTCACGGTCGGCGTCATGGGACTGGGCACGCTGGGTGCGGACGCGGCCGACGTGCTGCGGCGGCTCGGCTTCCGCGTCGCCGGCTGGAGCCGCAGCCCGCGCACCATCGAGGGCGTCGAGTGCTTCCATGGCACCGCCGGAATCGATGCGTTCCTGCGCGCGACCGACATCCTGGTCTCGCTGTTGCCGCTGACACCGGACACGCACGGCATCCTCAACCGCGACGTCTTCACAAAGCTCAACCGCAAGAGCCCGCTCGGCGCCCCCGTGCTGATCAATGCCGGCCGCGGCGGCTTGCAGAACGAAGCCGACATCCTGGCCTGTCTCGACGACGGCACGCTGGGCGCCGCCTCGCTCGACGTCTTCGTGCAGGAGCCGCAGCCGAAAGACAGCCGCTTCTGGACCCATCCCAAGGTGCTGCTGACCCCGCACAACGCCGCGGACACCGACGCGGAAGCGATCTCGGCCTATGTCGCCGAGCAGATCGCACGGTTCGAGGCGGGCGGCGCTCTGGAGAACGTGGTGGACCGGGCGCGGGGGTATTAGGGCCGCACGCGGCCGCCCCACCCTCGGCGTCGTCCTGGCGAAAGCCAGGAACCCAATCCCCCAGGGAGCAGTCGTGGTGCGAAGTGGCAACCACGAATCTTCGCCAAACTACGTCCGGTGGTTATGGTCCTGGCTTTCGCCAGGACGACATCGGAGTTTTTGGCACGCGCCCACCGTTTCACTCGCCCCCCACGACCACCCCGCTCAGCCGGTATTCCGTTCACCCTCTCTTAGCGAGAAGTTGATAAGCGTTGTTAACCAACGCTCAAAGAACGAGTCGGACATGCGGACGAGCCTCGGCCTCAGGATGCGGATCACGGTTGCGCTGGCGGTGACGGCGGCGGCGACCGCGCTGTTTGCCGTGCTGGGCGCGATGTGGATCATCGCCGGCATCATCGACCGCGCCGACCAGCGCGAACTGCGCAGCCATTACGACGCCCTGCAATCGCGCATCGCCGAGGAATCGCACCGCGCCGCCGCGATGAGCGCCGTGGTGGCCGCGATGCCGGCGACGCAGGAGGCGATGGCGAAGCAGGACCGCGAGGCGCTGGTGCGCCTGTTCGGACCGGTGTTCACTGCGATCAAATCCGACTACGGCGTCGACCAGTTCCAGTTCCACGTGCCGCCGGCGACGTCTTACCTACGCGTGCACCAGCCGGCCAAGTTCGGCGACGACCTCTCCGGCTTCCGCAAGACCGTCGTCGTCGCCAACCAGGACCGCAAGGTCGTGGTCGGGCTCGAAGGCGGCGTGGCCGGGCTCGGCATCCGCGGCGTGGTGCCAATCGCGCAAGGGGCTAAGCATCTCGGCACGGTCGAATTCGGCCTGACCTTCGGCCAGCCTTTCCTCGACGATTTCAAGACCAACCGCCATGTCGACGTCGCCTTCCATCTCGCCGACGGCTCGGGCTTCAAGCTGTTCGGGGGCACGCTGAAGGGCAAGAGCTTCTTCGATACGGCCGATTACGGCCGCGCCGCCGAGGGCGGCTTCACGGTGCGACAAGCCAGGCTCGACACCACGCCGGTCGCCGCGCTGCTCGGACCGATCAGGGACTTTTCCGGCAAGCCGCTCGGCGCGGTCGAGCTTGTGATGGACAATGCCGATTACGAGGCTTCCGCCGATCGCGCCTGGCTGCTGGCGATCGGGATCGCCGCGCTCGGGCTCGTGCTCGCGGCGATCGTCGGCTATCTCATCGCCCGCAGCATCTCGCGCCCGATCCTGTCGATCACGAACGTGATGCGCGAGCTCGCGGACGGACGTCTCGATGTCGCCGTGCCCACCAGCAAGGCGAATGACGAGGTGGGCGCGATGGTGAAGGCGGTCGCGGTGTTCCGCGACAATGCGGTGAATTTTGACAAGCTCCAGGCCGAGCAGCTCGAGGCCAAGGCGCAGTCCGAGGCGGAGAAGCGGCGCGCCTTCGCCGCGCTCGCCGACAATTTCGAGGCCAGCATCCGCGAGGTCGTCACCACGGTGTCCGCGGCCGCGGTCGAGATGGAGCACACGGCGCGCTCGATGTCCGCCATCGTCGAGCAGTCGCGCGAGCAGACCCGCACGGTGTCGTCGGCCTCGGCGCTGGCCTCCGAGAACGTGCAGACGGTCGCGGCTGCCGCGGAAGAATTGTCCTCGTCGATGACCGAGATCAGCCGGCGGCTCGCCCACGCGACCGAGGTGGTCGGCAAGGCCGCGAGCGACGGACGGCAATCGAATGCGCGCGTGCAGAGCCTGGCGGATGCCGCGCAGAAAATCGGCGACGTGGTCTCCTTCATCAATGGCATTGCGGGCCAGACCAATCTGCTGGCGCTCAACGCGACGATCGAAGCGGCGCGCGCGGGCGAAGCCGGTCGCGGCTTTGCCGTCGTCGCCTCCGAAGTGAAGGCGCTGGCGACCCAGACCGCAAAGGCAACCGAGGAGATCGGCGCGCAGGTCACCGCGGTACAAGGAGAGACCACCGGCGCGGTCGACGGCATCCAGTCGATCTGTGCGACGATCCAGCAGGTCGACGAAATCTCGGCCGCGATTGCCGCCGCCGTCGGGCAACAGGGCACCGCGACGCAGGAGATCGCACAGAACGTCCAGCAGGCCGCCGCCCGCACCGGCGAAGTCTCGCAGAACATCTCCGGCGTCACCGCCGGCATCGCAGCGACCGGAACGGCGGCCGAGGAAGTGCTGGGCTCCGCGATCGAGCTGTCGAAGCAGTCGCAACGGCTGCGCGACGAGGTGGATCGGTTCCTCGCGCATATCCGGGCGGCGTAGTCGAGCGCGGGATCGCGCTACATTCTCGCTGTCGTCCCCGCGAAGGCGGGGACCCATAACCCCAGGGAGAAGTTGCAGCGCGAGACTGATAACCCCGAGTCTTCGCCAAACCACTCCCTATGGCTATGGGTCCCGGATCGGCGCTCCGCTCTAGACAACGCTACGCGTTGTCGGGAGCTGCGCTTGTCCGGGACGACAGCTAGGGCCTGACTCCCACCATCACATCGATCGCGCCCTTCACGATCGCTTCCAGATCTTTCCGCGAGACACGCGCGCGCGAGCGGATGGCGATCGAGTGTACCGTCGCTGATGCAAGCTGGGCCAGCACGGCCGGGTCGGCGCTCTCCGGCAGTTCGCCCTTCTCCTTGGCGCGGCGGAAGCAATTCGCAAACGCCTTGTCGAGCTCGGCGAGACCGTCGAGCACCATGGCGCGGATGTCGGGATCACCGACCGCTTCGGACGCCGCCGTCACCACCGTGAAGCAGCCGCGCGGGCCCGTTTCGCCGGACAGATAGATGTTCAGCGCGGAGGCGAAGATGCGCTCCAGCCGCTGGCGCAGCGGCATCTCCTCGCGAAAGATCGCGGCCATGGATGCCCGCGCGTCCTCGCGGTAGCGCTGGTAGCTCTTGATGTAGAGCTCGCGCTTGTCGCCGAAGGCCCCGTAGAGACTCGGCCGGTTCATGCCGGTGGCCTCGCTGAGATCGTCGAGCGAAGTCGCGGCAAAGCCCTGCCTGCGGAACAGGTCGAGCGCCTTGCCGAGCGCGACATCGGGCTCATAGGCCCGCGGACGGCCGCGGCGCTTAGGTTCGCCGCGGCGCTCGGGCTCATTGGCAGCAGTTGGCGGCTTCGATTTTTGTACCATTTCGCAAATTAATCCTTGACCGCCGATATATTATGCAACACAGTACAAAAATCAATCTGGCCAGGTTGAGCGATACCCGAAAGAGGAACTGCCCAAGGAGGCTACAGATGGATCTCTATTTCTCGCCGCTCGCCTGCTCGATGGCGACCCGCGTCGCGCTGTACGAAGCCGGCGCCGAGGCGAATTACCTCGAAGTCGATCCGCCGACCAAGAGGGTGCTGAAGGACGGCACCGATTTCCGCACCGTCAACCCGATCGGCCTCGTGCCGACGCTGCGCACCGACGAGGGCGTGGTGCTGACCGAGAACGCGGCGATCCTGCAATATGTCGCGGACCGCTTCCCGCAATCCGGCCTCGGCGCGAGCGCGGGCATCGAGCGTACGCGGCTGCACCAATGGCTCTGCTTCATCGGCACCGAACTGCACAAGGGCCTCTTCATCCCCGTGCTCGACCGCAAGGCGCCGCAGGAGACGAAGGCCTACGCGCTTGAGAAGAACTTGTCGCGGCTCGACTATCTCGACAACTACCTTGAGGGACGCGACTTCCTGCTCGACCATTTCAGCGTGGCCGACGCCTATCTCGTCACGGTCATCAACTGGACTATGGCGACGCCGCCGATCGAGCTCGCCAAATGGCCGAACGTGAAGGCCTATTACGAACGCCTGCGCCAGCGGCCGTCGGTGGCGAAGGCGATCGCCGAGGAGTTCGAGCTGTACAAGGCCGAGCAGGCGCGGAAGAAGGCGGCGGCGTAAGCTTCGTGAATCAAGACGCCGTCCCGGCTATGTCGCCGGGGCGGCGCAAATCTATCCGTACAGCACCCGCGGCAGGATCGTGACGATCCCGGGCCACAGCGTCAGCAGCAGCACGAAGCCGACCATGATCATGAGATACGGCATCGTGACCCGCGCGATGTAGCCGAGGCCGTCTTCGGTCAGGCCCTGGATCACGAACAGGTTGAAGCCGACCGGCGGGGTGATCTGCGCCATCTCGACCGCGAGCACGAGGAAGATGCCGAACCAGATCTCGTCGAAACCTGCGCCCTTCACGATCGGCAGCACGATCGGCAGCGTCATCACGATCATCGAGAAGCCGTCGAGGAAGCAGCCCAGGATCAGGTAGAAGATGATCAGCACCACGATCAGCATGAAGGGCGACAGGCCGAGGCCCTTGACGAAGGCGGCCACCGCCTGAGGAATGCCGAGGAAGGCTGCGGCATTGCCGAGGATCGAGGCGCCGAGCACGATCAGCGCGATCATCGAGCAGGTCACGACCGAGCCGATCAGCACGTCGCGCATCACCTGCTGCGACATCGAGCCTTGCGCCCAGGCCACCAGCCCCGCTCCGAGCACCCCGACGGCGGCGGCCTCCGAGGGCGTGGCGAGCCCGCCATACATCGAGCCGAGCACGCAGGCGATCAGGAACAGCGCCGGCGCGAGATCCTTGAGCGCCGCAAAACGCTCGCCCCACGGCACCTGCGAGAGCTTTGCCTCCGTCTCCGGCACCATCGAGGGCTTGAGCGTCGTGTGCAGCATCACCCAGCCCATGAAGGTGGCCGCCAGCAGCAGGCCGGGCAGCACGCCGGCCGTAAAGAGCTTGAGAATGGAGACGTCGCCGAGCACGCCGTAGATGATCATGATGTTGGACGGCGGGATCAGGAAGCCGAGCGTGCCGGCGCCTGCGAGCGAGCCGATCGCGATGTCGCGCGAATAGCCGCGGCGCAAGAGCTCGTTGAGCGACATGCGGCCGATCACCTGCGTGGTCGCCGCGGACGAGCCGGAGATCGCCGCGAAGATGGTGCAGCCGATCACGTTCACATGCAGCAGCCGGCCCGGCAGCAGACCGGCCCAGGGCGCAAGTCCCTGGAACAGCGAGCGCGACAGGCGGGTGCGGAACAACAATTCGCCCATCAGGATGAACAGCGGCAGCGCCAGCAGCTCCTGCGTGGTCAGAATGTTCCAGGCGTATTGCGGCAGCAGCTTGTCGAGCGGAATCGAGCGGAACATCGCCAGCAGCAGCGTGGCGGTGAGCGCGAGCGTGAGACCGATCCAGACACCGCCTGCCAGCAGCGCGAACAGGATCCCAAACAGGGCGACGACTTCGATGGTCATGCGATCTTGAATCCGGGTGCGGGCAAAACGATCATTCGACGGGCGAGGCCTTCATGCGGTGATCCTCGAGCGGCAGGCCGAGGATGGCCTGGATCGCGCGCGCCAGGAACTGGAGCGTAAGCAGCAGCATGCCGAAGGTGACGACGGCTTCCGGAAACCACAGCGGCGTGTCGCTCGAGGTCGAGACCTGGCCGCGCACATAGGCGCCGTAGGCGAACTTCGCCATCGCGGAGGTCAGGAACGCCATGAAGGCGAAGCCGGCGGCGGCCGAGAGGATTTCGATCGCACGTTGGAACGGTGCGGGGACGTTCTTCAGCAGCAGCACCACGCGGATGTGGCCGCCGACGCGCAGGGTCATGGCGGCGCCGAAGGTGAAGGACGCCGCCATCAGGTAGGAGGAATATTCCCACGCGATCGAGATGGTCGGCGGGAAGAACGGCAGGAAGTTCGAGAGGAAGCGGGTTGCGACCTCGCACAGCATCAACAGCGTCAGCGTCAGCAGGCAGCCGCCGCCGATCCAGCCGTCGAGCCGGCCGAGACGGTCGATGCCGTCGAGCAGGATGCGCAGCGGCGCGGGCGCCGCTGCATTGAGACTTTGCGGTGCTGCGGGCGAAACGCTGACCATGGCTTGGCTCAGCGCTTCATTTCAGCGAGATAGGCCCGCACCGGCTTGTCGGCCGCCGGCACACGCTTGAGGAAGGCGTCGAGCTGCGGCGCGGTCTTGGCCCGGATGTCCGTCATCATCGCCTCCGAGACCGGGATCACCTCCATGCCGCCTTCCTTGAGGCGGTTGAGACTGTCGACGTCGGCCTTGAGCGAGTTCGCCCAGAAACCCGGCTCCATCTTGGCGGCGGTATCCGCGACGAGCTTCTGCTGATCCGCGCTGAGCGCCTTCCAAGAGTCGATATTGACCGTGAGCATCTGCGACGACCAGACGTGGTTGGTCGGGTAGATGTACTTCAGAAACTCCCAGAACTTGCCGTCGACGCCCGACACCGCCGAGGTGGAGACGCCCGAGACCGCCCCCGACGCCAGCGCGGGGATCGTCTCGCCCCAGGGGATCATCACCGGCGCCATGCCGACCACCGCCAGCATGTCGACGGCGTTCTTGTCGGGCACGCGGATCTTGATGTTCTTCAGGCCCTCGAGGTCGGCGACCTTGACCTTGAGATGCAGGTACTGCGTCGGCCACGGCACGATGTAGAGGATCTTCTGGTTGTTGCGCGCGGCGACCTTCTCGTATTCGGGCCGCACATATTTGTGCAGCACCTTGAGCTCGTCCATAGAGCTGCACAGGAAGGGGATGCTCTCGACGCCCATGAAGGGCTCATCGCCGACCTGCTGGATGTTGAGAACGTCGGCGAGCGGCACGAGGCCATCGCGCACGGCGCGCAAGTGTTCGGGGCCCTTGAAGCCGAGCTGGCCGCCGGCCTTCACGGTAATCGCGACCGAGCCGCCGGTCTGCTTCTTCACCTCCTCGGCGAACGCCATCGCGTTCTGGGTGTGGAAATTGCCGTCGGGCCAGACCGTCGACATGTCCCAGCTTGTCGTTGCGGCCCGCGCGCGGGTCGAGATGTGGCCGGCGGCGAGCAGCGTCGCTGCGCCCGCAGTGAAGTTCCGTCGCGTGATCATTGAGCCCCTCCGTTCACGACGCCTGACGCGTCACCGCGTGTACCCATAAACCGCAACCGCGTTGTCCGCAGACACGAGGCCGCTTTCGATGTCGTCGTTGACGGCCGCGCGCGGCCGCTCGGCCGGATCGCCGATGCCGGCGCCGCCGGGCGTCAGCACCACCAGCCGGTCGTCCGGCGGCACCTGCTGAAAGCCCTTGCCACGCAGCTTCTTGCCGGATTTCAGGCCGACATAGCCGGCCTCGCCGTTCCGGCCGCCGTCGCGGCCACGCGGCGGATGATCGATACGGTCGAACGCCGCCAGAATGTCGAACGGCGCGTCGACGCCGCTGCCGACCTCGATGATCTGGCCGAGGCCGCCGCGGGTGCGCCCTGCTCCGCCGGAATCCGGGCGCAGCTCCTTGCGCCAGAAGATCAGCGGCGTCTGTGTTTCCGCGATCTCGACCGGCGTGCCGCGCACGCCGCTGGGATAGGCGGTGGCCGACAGGCCGTCCTTGCCGAAGCGCGCACCAGTGCCGCCATTGCTGGTGACCGCCATCGAGAACCCGTAATTGCCGCCGACGCCCGAACGGGTCTGTCCACGCACATTGAGATTCCACAGGCACGAGGTGCCTTCCGCCGGCACGCGCTCGGGAATGATCTGGCGCAGGCAGCCGAACACCACGTCGGGCAGCATCTGGCCGATGATGTGGCGCGAGGCGACCGGCGCAGGCTTCGGCGCATTGAGGATCGCGCCAGGGGGAGCCGACACCGTCAACGGCGAGAGCGAGCCGGCATTGTTCGGGATCTGCGAGGCGACGACGCAGCCGAGGCCGAACACGGTGTAGGCCGTGGTGTAGGACAGAGGCACGTTGATGCCGAACTTCGAGGCGGCCGAGGTGCCGTCGAAATCGACGTGAATGCCCGCGTCCGAGATCGTCAGCGTTGCGGCCAGCGTCACCGGCGCGTCATAGCCGTCAACGACCATGGTGTTGCGCCAGCTTCCCTTCGGCAGCTTGGCGATCTCGGCCAGCACGGCCTCGCGCGAGCGGTCGCAGATGTAGTCGCCGAGCTCGTCCAGCGTGTCGATGCCGAACTCGGTCATCATCTCGACCAGGCGCTCGCAGCCGACGTCGTTGCAGCCCGCGAGCGAATAGGTGTCGCCCTCGGTGTCGATCGGCAGCCGCGTGTTGGTGCGGATCATCGCCATCAGCGTCTCGTTGACGACGCCCTGGTCGATCAGCTTCAGCATGGGGATGTAGAGCCCCTCCATGAACACGTCGGTGGCATCGGGCCCGAAGCCGATGCCGCCGATGTCCATGAGATGGCTGGTGCAGGAGAACAGCGCGACCAGCTTGCCGTCCTTGAAGCAGGGCGTGGTGACGACGAAGTCGTTGAGATGGCCGGTGCCCATCCAGGGATCGTTGGTGATGTAGGCGTCGCCCTCCTTCATCGTCTCGATCGGGAAGCGGTCGATGAAGTGCTTGACCGATTCCGCCATCGAGTTGACGTGACCGGGCGTGCCGGTGACCGCCTGCGCCAGCATCCGCCCCTTGAGGTCGAACACGCCGGCCGAGAGATCGCCGCATTCGCGCACGATCGGGCTGAACGCGGTGCGGAGCAGCACCTGCGCCTGCTCCTCGACCACGGCGATCAGCCGGTGCCACATGATCTGAAGGTCGATCAGGCTCGCGCCATTTGCCTTGCTCATGATCAAGCTGCCTTCCGTTCCATGACGATGCTGCCGGCACCGTCGATATGGGCGTCAAAACTGTTGGAGACGAAGGTCGAGGTCTCATCCTCCGCGATCACCGCGGGGCCGGCAATCGTCGCCCCCGGCGCCATGTCCTCGCGGCGATAGAGCGGGATCTCGATCACCTCTCCGGCCCGGCCGTCGAAGAATTTCCGGCTGCCGGACGCCTTGCCCGCAGGCATGCGTGCGACGGAAGCGACGACGGACGGATTGCGCGCATCGGTGGTCGCGAGCACCGACCAGCTCAGGACCTCGATCGCAGCGCCCGGAATCGACCGCTCGAACATGGAGGAATAATCCGCCTCGAACTTCTGGCGCAGGCCGGCGAGATCGGCTGAATTCAGCGGCCGGTTCGGCAGCTCGACGCTGATCTCGTGGCCCTGGCCGACATAGCGCATGAAGGCCGCGCGGCGTTCGCGCACCGGCGCATCGGCAGCACCAGGCTCGACCAGCGCACGCGCCTCGGTCGCCATCTCCTGCAAGAGGTCGGAGACCGCTTTGGTGTCGAAATCGTCGAGCCGGACGTGACGGCTGCGCACCAGTTCGTAAGCGATGGGCGCCGCCAAAAACCCGACCGCGGAGCCGACGCCGGCATTCGACGGCACGATCACCCGGGAGACACCAATCTTCTCGGCGACACGCGCCGCATGCAGCGGTGCGGCACCGCCGAAGGCGATCAGCGTATGCTGGCCGACCACGGCGCCACGCTCGACCGCGTGTACGCGTGCCGCACTCGCCATGTTCTCGCAGACGACCTCATGCACGGCATAGGCCGCGGTTTCCGCCGGCAGGCCCAGCGGCTCGCCGACGCTGCGGAGCAGCGCCTGCTTCGAGAGTTCGGGGTCGAGCTTGATCGTGCCACCCGCGAAGGCGTCGGGATCGATCATGCCAAGAGCGACGTCCGCATCGGTTACGGCCGGGCGCTGGCCGCCGCGGCCGTAGCAGGCGGGGCCCGGCTCCGAGGACGCGCTCTCGGGGCCAACGGTGACGCGCTTCATCGCGTCGACATGGGCGATCGAGCCGCCGCCGGCGCCGATCTCGACCATCTCGATCACGGGAATGCGCACCGGCAGGCCGGAGCCTTTCAGGAAGCGCGCAGCGCGATCGACCTCAAACACGCGCGAGGTCTCGGGCTGGTATTTCTCGATCAGGCAGATCTTGGCCGTGGTGCCGCCCATGTCGAAGGAGAGCACCTTGCTCTCGCCGAGACGCGCCGCGATCTGCGCCGCGAAGATCGCGCCGCCGGCGGGACCGGATTCGACGAGGCGCACCGGAAAGCGCCGCGCCGTCTCGATCGAGGTGACGCCGCCGCCGGACGTGACGAGATAGATGGCGCCGCGGAACTGCTCGACCTGCAGGGCATCGGCCATGCGGGCGAGATAGCCGTCGATCAGCGGTTGCACATAGGCATTCGCGACCGCGGTGGACGTGCGCTCATATTCGCGGATCTCCGGACACACCGCCGATGACACCGTCACGGAGACGCCGGGCATCTCCTCGCTGAGGATCGCGGCTGCGCGGCGCTCATGCTCGGGATTGGCGTAGGAGTGCAGGAAGGCGATTGCGACGCTCTCGACCTTCAATTCACGCAATTTTGGCGCGAGTGCGCGCACTGACGCTTCGTCGAGCGGGAGACGGATGGCGCCGTGCGCGTCGATGCGCTCGGGCACAGTGAAGCGCAGACTGCGCGGCGCCAGCGGCCTCGGCTTGTCGATGGTGAGGTCGTATTGGTCGTAGCGGCTCTCGGTGCCGATATCGAGCACGTCGCGAAAGCCGTCGGTCGCGATCAGCGCCGTCTTGGCGCCGCGGCGCTCGATGATGGCGTTGGTCGCGAGCGTGGTGCCGTGAATGAAGACGTCGATGTCGCTGATATGGGCGCGCGCATCGGCGAGAATGAGACGCATCCCGTCCAGCACCGCCTGTTCGGGCCGCTGCGGCGTCGTCAGCACCTTGCGCGTCTTGCGCACCTCGCCCATGTCCAGAACGATGTCGGTGAACGTGCCACCGATATCGACGGCAAGCCGCACCTCGGCTCCCTCAAGCATTCCAAATTCTCCGGCTGATCGTCAAGACTGGGGACAAAAACGCAGCAATTTCCGTGCCATCAGGCATGCCGGCAACGCCGCGCCCGGCTATTCTGCTTGGCACCCATGCAATAGGCAAGGCGTGTTCGCCCCGCACGCGATCAGAGCAGGAATGCAAGCGCCGCTTCGCAGCGCTCCTCGACCTTGAGCGTCAGGAGATCGTCGGCGCGGGTGCGCCCGAGATTGACCGCGGCGATCGGGATCTGCCGCTGCGCGGCAGCCTGCACGAAGCGGAAACCGGAATAGACCATCAGCGAGGAGCCGACGATCAGCATCGCGTCAGCCTGCGACAGATGGTCCTGCGCGGTGGCGACGACGTCGCGCGGCACGTTCTCGCCGAAGAACACGACGTCGGGCTTGAGGATGCCGCCGCAGGCTTCGCAGGCGGGCACCTTGAACGACGAAAAATCCGCGTGCTCCAGATCGGCATCGCCATCAGGCGCATCCGAGGCATCGAGCGCGAGCCATTCTGCGTTGGCGCGGCCAAGCGTATCCTGGAATTCGCTCCGCGGCGTCTTCGCCCCGCAGCCCATGCAGCGGACCAGATCGAGCCGACCATGCAGGTCGATCACCTGCCTGTGGCCGGCGGATTGATGCAGCCGGTCGACATTCTGGGTCAGCAGCATCCCGCACCGCCCGTTCGCCTCGAGCCGGGCCAGCGCATGGTGCGCATCGTTCGGCCTCGCCTGACCGAACCGCCGCCAGCCGATCAGGCTGCGTGCCCAATAGCGCCGGCGCGTGTGCTCCTCCGACATGAAGGCCTGGAAATTGACCGGCTGGGTCCGCTTCCAGTTGCCATGGCTGTCGCGATAATCGGGAATGCCCGAATTGGTGCTGCAGCCGGCGCCGGTCAGCACGAACAGACGTTGGTGCCGGGCGACGAAATCCTGGAGCGATTGGTTTGCCAGCGGAGCATTTGACATGGCGCAGATGTAGTCCGCGCCGCGACATTTTGCCAGATCACTCCCGGACCGGCGGATCGAAGCCGGCGACGGCTTGATCCGCGCCGGAGAAATGCCGGCGGCGAATGCTCGCGCACCCGTTTGTTCTGCCCCGAACACATCACCCGTCAGATCTTGCTGGGATCGGTGTCATGCCTGTGCTTGTGAAGAAACCGGGCTATCTGCCCACGGAGCGCCGCCGTGTCCAACAATGTTCCGACCGATCCGGCGGTGTCGAAGATCTCCCGCTGAAGCGTCGTCGGCAGGGAATTCCATTGCATGATGACGGCCGCGCCGAGACACCGCAAGACACGCTCTTCCTCCGCCGCCAGGGCTGCGCCGCGCAGTCGCTCCGTCCCCCCGGCGTTCACTGCATCCACGTATTGGTCCGCGAGGACCTGCTCGTTGTCCGCGCGCGATGCAAGGCTGTCCTGCAGTTTCTCGAATTTGCGGGTATCATCCTTGCCGGGCGAACTCCTGGCCAGTTCGCCGTACGCGGCCGCTCTTGCACGATACTGTAGAAATTTGAACATGCCGCCTCCTTTCGTTGAAAGTCTCGGCGTATTTCAGCCTGCCGGCTAGGCCGGCATCGGGACACTCAGAGAAGCCAATGGAGCGTCGAACGTGTACGCGAAGCCCCTCTCCGCGTAGGTCAATTGCACGTCGCCCTGGAGTTCGCGACCCAGCGTCTCGATCAATCGCGTTCCGAAGCTGCGCTTTGCGCGTGACTGGATCACCGGACCATTCTTCTCGATCCAGGTCAGGCGCAAGCGTTGCGTCTGCGGATCGATCGTCCAGTGGAGATCGACGCACCCCTTTGGAGCGGAAAAGGCTCCATACTTCGTGGCGTTCGTGCAAAGCTCATTGAGCGTCATCGCGACCGCGACCACGGCAGCCGAATTGATCCGGAGATCGGGCCCCGAAATCGAGAACTTCGATTCAGCAGGATCGTCGAAAGCTTCGACGGCGCTGCGGACGACCGCCCCGAGGTCGGCGCTCGACCAGCTCGCCCGCACGAGGAGATCGTGCGCCCGGCCAAGCGCGAGCAGCCGCCCCGCGATCGCCTGCTGTGCGTGCGCCAAGCCTTGCTCGCCGCGCAAGCTCTGGGAGACAATGGCGGAGACGGTCGCGAGCGTGTTCTTGATGCGGTGGTGCAGCTCTTCAAGGATCAGCTTTTGCAGCTTCTCGGACGTCTCTCGCTCCCTGGCGTCGATGCCCGCCCTGGCAAGCAGGCCCCTCGTGTTGATCTCGGCCTGGGCAAGGAGAAGCCGCAGGCTGACATTCTCTGCCGCCAGAGCATCCTCATGCGATTCTCCGCCGCCGAGGTGCTGGCCCGTGCGGAGATCGATCTCGAGCATTGGCGACTGTGTCACGAGGGTTGCTGCCGGACCTGGTTTCAGTGGAACGTTCCGTCACGAAGGCGGGATTTCAGCGGCGTCGTGATCTTGCTTGGGCGCCTTCGCTGGCGAGAAATAGGCGTGGATTTCAGCGGCATTTCCAAGAATTGCTGCCCTGCGCATTGCCGCCATGCGCTTGTCTCCCGACGGCATCTCGCGAGCTCGACGGAGGGCGTCGATCGCCCTCGCGTTCAGCTCGCAACCCAACGACGGCTGAATTGAATCCGATGAGGTACTTGCCTGATCCGACGGCGAAGGCGCGCCGAAGCCGACTACCATTGAATCAACATCGAAACGGCGATCACAAGCACGAAGAAGATGGGCAGCAAGACCGGAGGTACGAGCCACTCGCGAAGGATGAATCCGGGGGAAACCGACATATTGACCGCCTCTTGGTCGCGGCGGGAGCGCAATGCTCTCAGTCACCGATAACGGCCGAGGGGCGAGCGGTGATCGACGGGATATAGTCACCTTTCGCCGAATAGCGAGGCTTGCGACGAACTATTTGTCGCGAGCAGCATCGAACCGGGTTGTATCCCTGTCGCCAGATCATCATTTGAAAGAGGCGCAACCGGTTCGCTCTTGTCAGGTCTCGACGAAACGTCCGTGTACCTGACGTACGCAAGCCGAGCGTCGGCCACCCAGCGTGCCCCCGGCTCAAACGGCGTGAAGGCGCACGGCACCTGCAACCTGATCGGCCCGAACCATGATTGATTTCCCAAATCACAGTCGCTCATATGACCAGACACGGCGTGCCGTGCGGTTCTGGGGACACGACAGCGCCATCGAGGCCTCGTTCTTCATCGATGAAGGCGCGTTGATGCGGATTCAACCGGGCGTCCATGCGACCGAATCGGGACTCCTGAACGCGTTCGATTGCAATCGCGACTTGATATGTGCCACCGCGGCCAGGAAGTATGTGCGCGGCAGCAGAGGCTCCTACGACCTGCTCGCAGGAGATTTCTGAAGCGATCGGCACGAGGGTGAAGAGTTCGTGGCTTCGTCCGTGAGCCTACGTGTCTAGCTTGCCCAGTTCTCGCGAAACTCGGGGAACATGGTCAGGCCCCCGCAGGCATAGATTGTCTGCCCGGTGATGTAGCTCGCATCGTCTGAAGCAAGGAAGGCGAACACGGCGGCGATCTCTTCCGGCGTGCCGACGCGGCCGAGCGGAATATGGCTGGTGACGACACCGCGCTTTTCCGGGTCGCCCGTCCAGGCCGCGTTGATCGGCGTGTCGATCGCGCCCGGACCTACCGCATTGACACGGATGCCGTGCCTCGCGAATTCGAGCGCCAGCGTGCGCGTGAGGTTGGCCAGGCCGCCCTTGCTGATCGAATAAGCGAGATAGCCGGGCTTCGGAATGATCTGGTGGACGCTGGAGCAATTGATGATGCTGCCGCCTCCGCCGCGCGCGACGAAATGCGCCAGCGCCTTCTGCGCGCAGAGCACGGCACCGTTGAGATTGACGTCGATGATGCGGCGATAGATTTCGACGTCGAGCGCATCGCTCGGCGATTCCCGCTGGAAGCCGGCATTGTTGACGAGACAGTCGAGGCGCTTCCAGCGCGCCAGGATGGTCTCGAACATCGCGGCGATGTCCTGCTCGCTGCCGATGTCAGCCTGGACGATGACATGATCGAGCCTGCCGTGGCCGCGGTCGCCCGATGCCGTCCGCGCGAGCGCGAGCGTCTCTTCGGCCTTCCCAGGGTGATCGAAATAGTTGATGGCGACGGTCGCGCCTTCCTGGGCGAGCCGGACGGCAACGGCACGGCCGATGCCTTGCGAGGCGCCGGTCACCAGCGCGTATTGGCCAACGAGGCGCGAGGGAAAGGGGATCGAGCGGTCGGTCTGTGGCATGAGCTTTCTCCGGAGTGCCTCATCATCGACGGAAACGACGTTTTGTTCCATCACACCAGCGCAGCCCTGGGATTCATTCCGCGTGTTGCGCGAGGGAAGAGGTGAGGATCTGATAGAGGATGATGGCGCCGAAGGTCGCGGTTCCGATCCCGCCGATCGTGAACGCGCCGAATTTGAGCGTGAGGTCGCCCGCGCCCGCGGTCAGCGCCACGGCGACGGTAATCAGGTTCGCAGGATTGGCGAAGTCGACCTTGTTCTCGACCCAGATCCGCCCGGCCATCGCCGCGATCAATCCGAACAGCACGATCGAGAGGCCGCCGATGACGGGACCCGGGATCGACAGGATCAGCGCGCCGAATTTCGGCGAGAAGCCGAGCAGGATCGACACCGTGGCCGCCAAGGCAAACAGCAGCGTCGAATAGACCTTCGTCGCCGCCATGACGCCGATGTTCTCGGCATAGGTGGTGACGCCGGTGCCTCCGCCGCAGGCTGCGACGATCGTGGCCAGGCTGTCGGCGAACAGGGCGCGGCCGAGATAGGCATCGAGGCTGCGGCCTGTCATGGCACCGACGGCCTTGATGTGCCCGAGGTTCTCGGCGACGAGGATGACCGCAACCGGCGCGATCAGGAAGATCGCATTGGCCTGGAAGGTCGGAGTGGTGAATTTCGGCAGGCCGAGCCACGACGCGGCCGAGAGCTGTGCGAAGTCGATCGGCTTGCCGAAGCCGAGGCCGTTCGCGAACAGAAAATACAAGAGATATCCGCCGATCGCCCCGAGGATGATCGGCAGGCGGCGCCACAGGCCTGGAGCTGCAACGGCGACCACGCCGATGATGAGAACGGTCGCAAGCCCGATCCAGGTGTCGAACGCATTGGCGCTCACCGCCTTGACCGCGACCGGCGCGAGGTTGAGACCGATCGCGGCGACCACGGCGCCGGTGACGGCCGGCGGCATCAGGCGCTCGACCCAGCCGACGCCCGACCACATCACGATCAGCGCAATCGCGCCGTAGAGCACCCCGGCTCCGACGATGCCGCCGAGCGCAACGGAGATGTTCGGGTTCGGCCCCTGCCCGGCATAGCCCGTGGCGGCGAGGACGACGGCGATGAAGGCGAAGCTCGATCCGAGATAGCTCGGCACGCGTCCGGCGACGATGACGAAGAAGATCAACGTGCCGACGCCGGAGAACAGGACCGCAACATTGGGATCGAACCCCATCAGCAGCGGCGCGATGATCGTCGAGCCCGACATCGCCACGCAATGCTGCAGACCGGAGACGATGGTCTGGCCCCATGACAGCCGCTCCTCCGGCATGATCACGCCCGAGGTCTTGAGTTTCCAGCGCGGAAAGTAGCCCTGCGTCTGCTCGTCCGAGCCTGTCGTGGTTGCCATGCTCCCCCCGTTGCGGTGCAGCGATTGATCTTCGTGCGATCCGACAAAAATGTGATTGTCGCTTCTGCGGCTGCCATCACATGATGCGAGTCATGCAAGATTCAAATCTTGCAAAATCAATGCGTTCCGGGCTCATCATATGACACAGATCGCGATCCAGCCAGCCATCCGTCGCCGGCATCAGCCCTGGTACAAGATCCTCTACATCCAGGTGCTGATCGCGATCGTGCTCGGAGTGCTCATCGGCTATTTCTATCCCGATTTCGGCAAGGAGCTGAAGCCGCTCGGCGACGGCTTCATCGCGCTGATCAAGATGATGATCGCGCCGGTGATCTTCTGCACCGTGGTGCACGGCATCTCCTCGATGGGCGATCTCAAGCGTGTCGGCCGGGTCGGGCTGAAGTCGCTGATCTATTTCGAATCGGTCTCGACCGTCGCGCTCGCGGTCGGCCTTTTGGTCGGCGAGGTGCTCCAGCCCGGACACGGCTTCAACATCGATCCCGCCACGATCGACCCGAAATCGGTTGCGACCTACGTCACCAAGGCCAAGGAGGAAGGCATCGTCGCCCATCTGATGGCGATCATCCCCGACAGCTATGTGGGCGCCATCGCACGAGGCGATTTACTCCAGGTGCTGCTGATCTCGATCCTCTCGGGCTTCGCCATCGCCTTCCTCGGCAAGGCCGGCGAGCCGATCGCGGATGCGATCGACAAGGCCGCGAAGATGTTCTTCGGCATCATCCGCATCATCGTGCGCGTCGCTCCCGTTGGCGCGTTCGGTGCGATGGCGTTCACCGTCGGCGCCTACGGCCTCGGCTCGCTGCTCAACCTCGCCGCGCTGATCGGCACGTTCTATCTCACCAGCATCCTGTTCGTGCTGATCGTGCTGGGCGCAATCGCCCGGCTCGCCGGCTTCTCGATCCTGCGCTTCATCGCCTACATCAAGGACGAGCTGCTGATCGTGCTCGGCACGTCGTCGTCGGAGACCGTGCTGCCGCAGATGATCCAGAAGATGGAGCATCTCGGCGCCTCCCGCTCGGTGGTCGGCCTCGTCATCCCGACCGGCTACAGCTTCAACCTCGACGGCACCAACATCTACATGACGCTGGCAACGCTGTTTCTGGCGCAGGCGACCAACACGCATCTGACGATCTGGCAGGAGCTCGGCATCCTCGGCATCGCCATGATCACCTCGAAGGGCGCCTCGGGCGTGACCGGCGCCGGCTTCATCACGCTCGCCGCGACGCTCTCGATCGTGCCAGACATCCCGATCCAGTCCATCGCGATCCTGGTCGGCATCGACAAGTTCATGAGCGAGTGCCGCGCGCTGACCAATCTGATCGGCAACGGCGTCGCCTGCGTCGTCATCAGCATCTCCGAGGGCGAGCTCGACCGCGACGCGCTGCACGAGACCATGGCCCATCCGCTGGAGATCGGCGAGGCGCTGGAACCGGGCGGCAGCGCGTAAAGCGACACGGATCGACGGCAGGAGCAACCCGGTTCGACGCGGTAGTTTCCCGGAGTGGAAAAATAGTGAGATACGCGTCACAACAATGGCATTGGGATTACCGATTGATAGTCAATCTTTCCGCCCGACGCGCTGGGGGCAGGGCGTCGGGCTTTTGAAAATCTCCGCGATATCCGGACGGCGAGGCGGGATCAGAGGATCCGGCCATCGGCGCCAGGCACCTCGGCGGCCAAATCGAGCCGCCGCGTAATTCTTATCGCCTGCAAGAATGCCTCGTCATGACTGACGACGAGCAACGCGCCATCATAGGCCCGCAAGCCCGCTTCGACGGCTTCGATGGACGCGATATCCAGATGGTTGGTCGGCTCGTCCAGGATCAGCAGTGAGGGCGGCGTCGCCCCGCCGAACACGCAAGCAAGACCGGCACGAAGCAGCTGTCCGCCGCTCAGGCTCCCGGCGATCTGCAAGGCAGCGTCGGCGCGAAACATGAAGCGCGCAAGGGCGGCATGGCACTCATTCATGCCCGCCTCTGGATTGAGGCGCCTGAAATTGTCCAGGATCGAGATCGCGGGATCGAGCAGGCTGACCTTCTGGTCGAACAGCGCGAAGTCGGGCTTGACCCTCACCGTGCCCACAAGGGGGCACATCTCGCCGGCAATGAGCTTCAGCAGCGTCGTCTTGCCTGAACCATTTGGCCCGACCACCGCCACACGCTGCGGCCCGACGATCGTGAACGACAGATCCCGCAGGATCGCGCGCTCCGGATGATAGCCGGCGCTGACCCGATCGAGCCAAACCACCTCCCTCCCCGCCGGCAGGTTTGTCGACGGCAATCTCACGGACAACGGCTGGAGAATCTCGACGCGGCGGCGCGCCGTGTCGACGGCATCGAGCGCTTCCGCGCGCCGCCGCTCGGCAACTTGCGCCGTCTTTCCGCCGGCGTCCTCGCTGCGATCCTTGCGCGCGCCGGCCAGGATGCGCGGCATGTCGCCCTTGGCACGCTTCTGCCTGCCGCCGCTGTCCTTGCGCGCCTTCCTCTCCACTGCCTCCTGCGCCTTGCCGTCGATCTCGGACAGCCGCTTCTCGGCATGCGCAAGGTCGTGCCTGACGGCAGCAAGCTCGACAGCCTTCTGCTCGCGGTACCGGCTCCAATTGCCGCCGTATCGCGTTGCTCCGAGCGACGTCAACTCGACGATCGCGTCCATGGTTTCGAGCAGGCCCCGATCGTGGCTGACGACGATCGCGCCGCCGCGCCAGGCGGCGAGGAGATCGATCACGGCCCTGCGTCCGTCCCGGTCGAGGTTGTTGCTGGGCTCATCCAGCAGCAGGAAGTCGGGCTCGGCGAACACCAGCGCAGCAAGACGAACCCGCGTCGTCTGGCCGCCGGACAGGCAGGACAGCTCCGTATCGGGGGCAAGATCGAACCCGACGCGCGCCAGCGCGGACGCGAGCCGTGCTTCGAGAGTCCAGTCGATCGCAGCGATGTCGTCGGCGGAGGCATCGCCCCGCGCCGCACGGCGCAGCAGCTTCAGCGCCTCCCGCACGCCGAACAGATCGGCCACGGTCGCGCCCGCGCGCAGTTGAACGTCCTGGCGCAGCAGGCCGACGGTTCCGTTGGTCACAATGCGCCCCGACTGAGGAACATGTTCCCGGCAAATCGACGCCAGCAGTGTGGATTTCCCGACGCCGTTGCGGCCGACGAGACCGGTTCGCTCGGCCGCGAATGTCAGATCGATATTGGATAAAAGAGAACGGCCGTCAGGCGTGGACAGCGACAGGTTCGACAGGATGATGGAAGCAGGCATGAAATTCCCCGTGAGCAAGGCGGATCGGCGTTGCGGTCGGGGTAAAGTCCATGGCTGCGAAGTTCCTGATCGAGATGCCTCTAACTAGTCCGGAAGGCGAGCAAGATCAAGCCAAGGGGACGACAGCGCGTCGTGCGCTGCCGTCCCCCGTCGGCGGATGCCGTCAACCCTTGAGCGCGGTGACCACGACTTCGATCAACGCGCTGCCGCCGAGATCGGCGACGCCGACGGTGGCGCGGGTCGGCAGATTGTCGCCGAAGAACTCGGTCCAGGCCGCGTCCATCTCCTTCTTCTTGGAAAGATCTGTGACGAAGATCGAGGCGCTGACGACGCGGCTCTTGTCGGTGCCGGCCTCTTTCAGATAGCCGGCGATCTTGCCGAGAATGTTGCGGGTCTGATCGCCCATCGAGACCGACGTGTCGTCGGCGATGGTGCCGCCGAGGAAGACGAAGCCGTTGGCCTCGACGGCGCGGTGCATGATGGGCGTGCGGATGCTGCGGGTGATGCTCATGATGTCCTCTTGTTGCTAGAGCGTGGAAGGGTGGAAGCGGTCGATGCCGAGATCGCCGATGCGTGTCTGGGTGCCCCCGTTGACGATCAGCTCCGCCATCACGGCGCCGGCGCCGGGACCGAGCTGGAAGCCGTGCAGCGAGAAGCCGAACTGGTGATAGAGACCCTTGTGCCGCGAACTCGGCCCGAACACGGGGATGTCGTCCTTCATCCTGGCTTCGATACCGGCCCAGGCACGCACGATCGTCGCGCTGCGCATCACCGGAAACAGCTCGAACACGGTGCGCGCGCTGATCGCAAGGCTCTTCCAGTCCAGCACCGTCTCATTGCGGTCCTGATAGGGCCTCGCAAGATGCCCGCCGCCGATCAGCACGGTGCCGTTCGAGAACTGCTTGAAGGAGAGCTTGCGGCCGCGCAGGATCACGACGGGATCGATGAAGTGTGGCACGCGCGAGGTGATCATCAGCATCGGGGCCACGGTTTCGACCGGCACCGGTTCGCCGAGCGCGGCGGCGATCTTTCCAGCCCAGGCGCCGGCTGCGTTGACCAGCACCGGCGCGGCATAGGTGTCGGAGCCGACATCGACGTACCAGAGGCCGTCGCTGTAGCGGATGTTGCTGGCCGCCACGCCCTCGCGCACGGTCGCGCCGAGCTGTTCGGCCTTGCGCCGGAACGCGGTCGTCGTTTGCGCAGGATTGGCCGCGCCGTCACGGCGCGAGACCACGCCACCGGGACAGGTCTCGGCCACCGCAGGCACCAGCCGCCGCAGCTCAGTGGCGTCGATCAGCTCTTCATGGGTGAAGCCGAGCGCATTGAGCTCGGCGACGCGCGCGCGGCAGACCGCGAGCTCTTCCTCGTTCTCGGCGACCAGCACCTGGCCGTGGCTCTCGAAGCTGCAATCGTCGTCGAGGAGATCGGTGATCTTCTCCCAGATCCCCATCGAGCGAATCGAGAGCGGGATCTCCGGGACGTGCCGCGCAAGCTGGCGCACGCCGCCGGCATTGACGCCGGAAGCATGCCGGCCGGCATAGTCCTTCTCGATCAGCACCGGCTTCAGGCCGGCGAGGCACAGATGCAGCGTGGTCGAGCATCCGTGGATGCCGCCGCCGACGACGATCGCATCCACGTTTCCAGTCATCCGCGCACCACGGCCTTGACGTCGTCCTCGGTCTTGGGAACGGCGGCAAGCTCGGCGAGCGTGATCGGCTTCACTGGCGCACGCAGCCGGTAATAGCCGATCTCCTGCGGGCTCTTGGCCCGGGCCTGCGCCATCAGCTCGGTGACGGTGAGGCCGCAGAGCCGGCCCTGGCACGGGCCCATGCCGGTGCGGCGATAGGCCTTGAGCTGGTTCGGCCCGGTCGCGCCGATCGCGACGGAATCGAGAACATCCTTCGCGGTCACCTCCTCGCAGCGGCAGACGATGGTATCGCCCGAGGGAATGCGGAACTGCGGCGCCGGGCGGAACAGCGTGTCGAGGAAAGCGCGGCCGCGCTCGGCCTTGGCGAGAGCGGCGCGGAGCGTTGCCATCGATGCGAGCTTCGCGGCAGCCGCGGGTGCCAACGCTTCCACCGCCGCGCGCGCTGCGATGCGGCCGCGGACCACGGCGGCGTTGGCACCGCCGATGCCGGCGCCGTCGCCGGCGATCGCGATGCCGGCGACCGACGATGAGCCGTTCGCATCGAGCACGGGCGACCAGCACAATTGCAGTTCGTCCCAGCGATGCTCGACACCGGCCGCCATCGCCAGATTGACGTTAGGCACGACGCCCTGATGCAGCAGCAGAAGATCGACCGGAAGCGTCTCGCGCTTGCCTCCGGCGACATAGCTCACATTGGCAAGCTGGCCGTCACCCGACGCGGAGAGCTCGGTGACGCCGGAGACGACCTGCACCTTCGCCTTCACCTCGCGCATCATCTTCAGGCCCTTGGCGAAATAGGGCGAGGTCAGGAAGGCGAAGGCATGCGGCAGCGCCGCGAAATAATTGCCGCGCTCGGTGGTGTCGAGGATGCGGTCGATGCGGCCGCCAAGCCGCAAAATCTGCGCGGCGAGCAGCCAGAGCAGCGGCCCCTGCCCCGCGATCACGGTGCGGCCATCGGGCACCAGCGCAGATGATTTCAGCATGGTCTGCGCGGCGCCCGCGGTCATCACGCCTGGCAGCGTCCAACCGGGAATCGGGAACGGCCGCTCCAGCGCGCCGGTCGCAAGGATCACGCGCTTCGCCTTGACGAAGGCCGAAGCACCGCCGACGGAGACGGCGATGTCGAGATTGCGGTCGAGGCTCCAGACCGTCGCACGCTGAATCACTTCCGCATTGCTCGCGCGCAGCGACTGCACGAGATCCGCGCCGGCCCAATAATCGGCACCGAGCTGGCTGCGCTCTGTCACCGGCGTCGAAGCGATCGCGCGAAACACCTGGCCGCCGGGGCCGATATTCTCGTCGAGCAGCAGCGTCGACAGGCCAGCCTCGGCCGATGTCGCGGCGGCGGCGAGGCCGGCGGGCCCGGCGCCAATCACCACGACGTCATAATCTTCGCGCTTGGGAGCCACAGTCATCTTCCGATCTCCCGCTTGCCCTTCTGGATCTCGATCTGCATGCCCTCGGCAACGGGCACGATGCAGCCCTGCCGGTTGCCCACGCCGTCGATGGTGACGAGGCAGTCGAAGCACACGCCCATCATGCAGTAAGGCAGACGCGGCGCGCCGCTCACCGCGGTGGAACGCCGTGCATCCTGGCCGGAGGCCAATAGCGCGGCGGAGACGGTGTCGCCCTGGCGCGCCGCGACGGCAACGCCATCGACGAAGATCTGCACTTGCGGGCGTTTGTCCTGTTCGGATCGTCTAAACATGGGATGCCTCTTGGCTCCTTGATATCTCTAGTAGCCGCTGTTGTTCGCAGCGCCATCGCCGCCAAAACGGCTCGCGGAGAACGCGCCGACCAGCTCCGGCTCGAGCGCGCCCTGCGCCACCATGCGCGCGATCTCGAAGGCGTGGTTGGAGGCGAGTGTCACGCCGGAATGGCAGCAGGCGACGAAGGCGCCGGGATGCGTTTCCGACTGGTCGTAGATCGGAAAGCCGTCCTGCGGCATGACGCGGATGCCGGCCCAGCTTCTGATAACGTTGAGCCGCGACAGATGCGGGAACATGCGCTGCGCGCGATCGGTCATCACCGCGCTGATCGAATGCTTCAGCGTGCGATCGTCCAGCTCGTCCTCCTTGCTGTCGCCGATCATCACCGTGCCCTCGTCGGTCTGGCGGATCGTGGTCAGCGGATGCGGCAGGAACGGCATGGTGCGTTCGGTCACCACGATCTGGCCGCGGGTCGGGCCCATCGGCGCGTAGAGGCCGACCATCGGCGCGAGCGTCTGGTTGGCATTGCCCGCGGCAAGCACGACCTTGGCGGCACGAAGCTCGCCTTTCGGCGTGGTCAGGCGGAATTCGCCGCCGCTCTTGCTGATCGCCGAAACCGGCCGCTCCGGAAGATAATCGATGCCGAACGCCATAAAGCCGGTGTGGAAGGCGCGGAACGTGCGCAGCGAATTGACGTGGCCGTCGAGCGGACAATAGCTGCCACCGGAAACCTCCAGCCCGATCAGCGGCAGCGCCTTCTTCACCTCGGACGCCGGCAGCATCTCCATCTTGTAGTCGGCGGCGCCGACCTGGTTGTGCATGCGCTTGACGAGCTCGGTGCGCTGGCCGAATTCGTCCTCGCCGAGGGTGAGATGGAAGCCGCCATTTTGTTGCAGCGAGACATCGAGGCCGGTCTGCTGCTTCAGCTCGGAGGCAAGCCTGCCCCATGCCTGCGACGCCTGCACGGTCCACACCGTATAGGCCGGCATGCCCAGGCCCTTGCTCTGCACCCAGACCAGCGCAAAATTGGCGCGCGAGGCGCGCTTGGTGATGTCGCCTTCGTCGAGCACGGCGACCTTCTTGCCGAGCCGGCCGAGGCCCCAGGCAATGGCGGAGCCGAGCAACCCGCCGCCGACGACGGCGACGTCGTATTCTCCTGACATGAGTTCTCCTATCGTCCCGTATCGCCCTTGCCGGCGAGCACACGGTCGAGCCCGTAGAAGCGGTCGAGCAGAATGAGGGCGGTCATGGTGATCGCGATCACGCAGGCCGAGACCGACGTCACCAGCGGATCGATGTTGTCCTGGATATAAAGGAACATGCGCACCGGCAACGTCTCGGTACCGGGCGCCGCGAGGAAGACGGTCATGGTGAGATCGTCAAAGGACTGGATGAAGGCCAGCGCCCAGCCGCTGATGACGCCGGGCAGGATCAGCGGCAAGGTCACGCGGCGGAACAGCGTCCAGCCGCCGGCGCCGAGCGAGACCGCCGCCATCTCGACCGAAAGATCCATGCCGGTCGCGGCCGCAAGCGTCAGCCGCAGCGCGAACGGAAACACGATGATGACATGCGCGATGATCAGTGCCGCGAAGCTGCCGCCGAGGCCGGCGGAGGTGAAGAAGCGGAGGAAGGCGATGCCGAGCACGACATGCGGGATCATCAACGGCGACAGGAACAGCGCCGCCAGCGCATCGCGGCCGCGGAAGCGATAGCGCGCGATCGCGAGCGCCGCGGGCACCGCGAACAACAGCGCCACGAGGGACGACAGCGCGCCGAGCCCGAGGCTGACCCAGAAGGCGTGAATGAATTCAGGATAGTTCGCGATGGTCCTGAACCAGCGCAGCGAAAAGCCGTTGGTCGGCAGCGACAGGAAGCCTTCGGGCGTGAAGGCGACGAGGCAGACCACCAGGATCGGCGCCACCATGACGATGACGAAGACGGTGTGGAAGATCAGCGCCAGGGGGCCGTTCCGTCTCATCGGAACACCTCCGCGTAGCGTCGCTCGATCAGCGCATTGCTGCCGACGACGATCAAGACCAGCGCAACCAGCAGCAGCGTCGCGACAGCCGCACCGAGCGGCCAGTTCAGCGTGTTCAGGAACTCGTCATAGGCCAGCGTCGCCGCAACCTTGAGCCGACGGCCGCCGATGATCGCGGGCGTCGCAAAGGCGCTGGCCGAGAGCGAGAACACGATGATCGCGCCCGACAGCACACCCGGCATGATCTGCGGCATGATGATCCGGCGAATAGTGGTGATCGGACCTGCACCAAGCGACATCGCGGCGTTCTCGATCTGCGGATCGAGCCGCTGAAGCGCGGCCCACACCGACAGCACCATGAACGGCATCATCACATGCGCCAGCGCGATCACCATGCCGGTCTCGGTGAACATGAAGGGAATCGGTGCACGGATCAGCCCGGCCGACATCAGGAGCTTGTTGACGAGCCCGTTGTTGCCGCCGAACAGCAGCGCCCAGCCGAGCGTCCTCGCCACCACCGAGATCAGCAGCGGTCCGAGGATCACGAGCAGGAAGAAGCTCTTCCAGCGTCCGCTCATGCGGTTGAGGATATAGGCTTCGGGCGCACCTAGCAGGGCCGTGAGGAGAGTCGTCAGGATCGCGATGCGAAACGTCCGCCAGAACATTTCGGCGTAGTAGGGATCGGTCGCGATCTCGTGCCAGTTCTTCAGGATGAAGACCGGCTCGATGCCCTTGTACTGGCCCCAATCGTGGAACGACAACATCACGGTCATCGCGAGCGGAATCAGTAGCACGCCGACGAACAGCATCAAGGCGGGCGCGGAGAGTACCCATGGCGCGCGTGCGATGCGCGCATCGGCGGCCCCCGGCGGAGCCGTGTCTGCGACCGCACTCATGCGGCAGCTCCGCGCACGCTCATGTCCTCAGGCCGCCAGGCAAGACGAACGGTCTCGCCTTCGGCCGGCTGTGACTGGCCGTCATTCTGGCGGATCACGATCGCAGGACCGCATTCGCTGTCGCACTGGAACAGCCAGTGATTGCCCTGGAAAATGCGCGTGACGATCTTTGCGCTGAGGCCCGCATCGCCAAAACCAATTCTTTCAGGGCGAATGCTGACGGTGACGGGACCGCTGAGGCCAACTGGTGCCGGCGCGCTCCAGGAGCCCGCCACCAGCTTCGCGGGCGCCGTGGCCCGATCGATCGTCGCGGCAAAGTCGTTGGTCTTGCCGAGAAACTGCGAGACGAAGGCCGAGGCCGGCTTCTCATAGGTCTCCTGCGGCGTGCCGATCTGCTCGATCTTACCCTGGCTCATCACCACGATGCGGTCGGACAGCGACATCGCCTCGTTCTGGTCGTGCGTGACCAGGATCGTGGTGGTGCCGATGGTGCGCTGGATCTGGCGCAGCTCGATCTGCATCTCCTCGCGCAGCTTGGCGTCGAGGTTCGACAGCGGCTCGTCGAGCAGCAGCACGCTCGGCTTGATCACCAGCGCACGCGCCAGCGCCACGCGCTGTTGCTGGCCGCCGGACATGCGGCGCGGATGGCGATCCTCGTAGCCGGCGAGGCCGACCATCGCGAGCGCAGCGCGAACGCGCTCGGCCCTTTCGGCGCGCGGCACCTTGCGCATCTCGAGGCCGAAGGCGACGTTCTCCGCCGCGGTCATGTGCGGAAACAGCGCGTAGCTCTGGAACACGATGCCGAGGCCACGCCTGGCCGGATGGATCGCGGTCAGGTCCTTGCCCTTGAGGCGAATCGCGCCGCGCGTGGGATCGAGGAAGCCCGCGATCATCTGCAGGGTCGTGGTCTTGCCGCAGCCGGACGGGCCGAGGAAGGAGATGAACTCCCCCTTCCCCACCGACAGACTGAAGTCATCGACCACAGTCTGTGCTCCGAACTGCTTGGCGACCCGATCGAGCTCGAGATAGGCCATGACGCTGTCTCCGCCGCGAACGATTAGCGTTCGACTTCGCGATTCCAGCGCTTGGTCCACTCCTCGCGCTTCTCGTTGATGACCGTCCAGTCCGGATTATAGAGCTTTGCCGCGCGCTCGCCGATCGGCGCCATCTTGCCGAGCTCCGGCGGGATCACCAGCGATTTCAGCACCGGGCCATAGCCGTAGTCCTTGAGCATCACGAGCTGGATTTTTGGATCGAGCAGCATCTTGACGAAGCTGGACGCGAGCGGCGAAGCGTTCGGTTTGGTGATCGGACATGCCGTCGTCAGCAGCGTCGCCGCGCCCTCCTTCGGATAGACGAAGTCGACGGGGAAGCCGGTGTTGGCGAAGCTCTGCACACGGCCGGTGCCCCACACCGCGATCACGGCCTGGCCGGACTGGAACAGCTCGGTCATCTTGCCCGGCGACGGCTCATAGGCGAGCACGTTCGGGTTGATCTGCTCCTTGAAGATCTTGAAGCCGGAATCGACGTTGGACTCGCCGCCGCCGTTTATCTTCGACAGCATCACCAGCGCTTCGAGACCGTAGGTGTTGTTGATCGGCGGGATGACGAGCTGCTTGGCGTATTTCGTGTCCTTCAAGTCGTTCCACGAGGTCGGCGGCGCCCAGCCTTTCTCGGCAAACACCTTGGTGTTGTACATCAGCCCGGTCGCGACGATGCCGATCGCTACAGCGCGATCGTCCTTGAAGCGGGCGGTGTCGTAGAGATCGGCGGGCAGGCCCTCGAGCTTGCCGCAGAAGCCGAGCTGGATCGCCTGGTACATCGGGCCGTCATCGACGATGGCGACGTCGATCTGCTGGTTGCCCTTCTGCGCCTGAAGCTTGGCCAGCGTGTCGGTGGAGTTGCCGGCGACGTATTCGACCTTGACGCCGTTCTCCTTCTCGAAGGCCGGGATCACCTCGTCGCGAATGGTCTTCTCGAACGAGCCGCCATAGCCGGCGACATAGAGCGTTTTCTGCTGGGCCGAGGCGGCCGAAGAGGCGGCAACGAGCGCCGCGATGCTGACCGCTGTCAGAAGGCGAAAAGTCTTCATGTGGACCGATCTCCAATACCGGAATGAGGTGACGCGCCGACGTGTCTCGCTGACTGAAGCGCCTTCCGCATCTCCTTCCGCGCAAATTCCTCCCCGATCAGGCTCCGGCCCCCGTTCGGCGGGTTTTGGCGCGATCTGGAGGTCCAAACCCCTCCAATCTGCCGAAAAAGCGGGCTGTCTCCAGTCCTGATGAAAAAGATCGCAAACCTATACTTCCATCGTCCAATGAATAATGGCACCCTCTGCATGCCTAAATGTTATGAACGGAATTTGTTATGGCCCGGATCAATTCGCGGCAGGTAGAGGCATTCCGCGCGACGATGCTGACCGGCAGCGTGACCGAGGCGGCGGCGCTGATGACCGTGACGCAGCCGGCGGTCAGCCGGCTGCTGCGCGACTTCCAGGCGCTGTTGAAAATGGAGCTGTTCGAGCGGCGCGGTACCGGCCTCGTACCGACTGCTGCTGCGATGGCGCTTTACACCGAGGTGGAGCGCTCCTTCGTCGGCCTCGAACGCATCACCGCCGCGGCCGAGGAAATCCGCGGCCGCCGCACCGGGTCCTTGCGGATCGCCGCGCTGCCGGCGCTCTCGAACGGCTATCTGCCGCGGCTGGCCGGACATTTCCTGAAGGAGCGGCCCAACCTCAACCTCGCCTTCTTCGGCGTGATCTCGCCGATCGTGGTCGACTGGGTGCTGAACAATCAATGCGACATCGGCTTTGCCGAGGTGCCGATCGCCCATTCCGGCCTGCCGAGCCTGCGGCTGCCGGCATTGGCGCGCGTCGCGGTGCTGCCGACCGGTCATCGCCTCGCGGAGAAGGAAGTCTTGGAGCCGCGCGATTTCGAGGGCGAGACGTTCATCTCACTGTCGGCGGGATCGTCGAGCCGGCACCTCGTCGACCAGGTCTTCCATCGCCATGATGTCCGCCGCGTGCTCAGGGTCGAGACCACGCTGTCGGAGATCATGTGCGGCATGGTGTCGTCAGGACTTGGCGTCGCAATCTGCGATCCCTTCACCGCGCAGGAATTCTCCACCCGCGGCGTCGTGGTGCGCCGCTTCCTGCCACGCATCGACTTCGAATTCTCCGCTGTCTTTCCGGCGCAGCGCAGCCCCTCGCCGGTGGCGCTGGATCTGGTCGAGACCATGCGCAAGGCGCTCGCGGAGTTTGAGGATTAGAATACCTTTGGATTGAAACGATTTGGGGATTGAAACGATTTGGCCACAGGCTCGCTTCAACCTCTCCCGCTCGCGGGGGAGGTCGGCGCGAAGCGCCGGGTGGGGGCTCTCTCCACACGGGGAGTGTCCCTGTGTGGAGACAACCCTCTCCCCTGCCCTCTCCCGCAAGCGGGAGAGGGAGCGCACCGTCTTCGTAGCACCGGCAGCCTCTCAGCCGTTGAACGCCGCCTGCGCCTCCGGCAGGTCCCAGATCTTGCCGATCGCAGCGCTGCCGGCGGCGGTGATCGCCGCTTCGTCGGCGCCGAGATAGCGGCCGCCTTCAACCAGCACGCGGCCGTCGACTATGACCTGATCGATATTGGCGCGGTTGGCGAGCGCGATCAGCGCGCGACGCGGATCGAACAGCGGCTGGAGATGCGGATGGGTGAGATCGACCACCGTGAGGTCGGCGGTCGCGCCCGGCTCGATCCGGCCGAGGTCCGGCCGCTTGATGACGTCGGCGGCGACCGCCGTGTTCGCTTCGATCAACTCCGGCGAATTGGCGACATCGGCGCGCTTGGACGTGATCTTGGAGATCAGCGAGGCCGCATTGAGCTCGCCGAGCAGATCCATGTTGTAGCCGTCGGTGCCGACCACGGTGCGCACGCCGTGCTCGGCGAAGCGGCTGAAGGCGGCGGTGACGCCGGCACGCGCGAACACGCGCGGGCAATTCAGCACGGTCATGCCGCGCGCAGCCATCAGCTTGAGATCGTCGTCGGTGCTGAACATGCAGTGCGCCGCCATGAGATCGGGCGCGAGCAGGCCGAGCCAGTCCAGATATTGCGCCGGCGTGCGGCCGCCATAGCGCTTGCCGATGGTCTCGACCTCGGCGCGGCTCTGCGCCATGTGCGTCGTGATGGGCACGCCGAGCTCGCGCGCCCGCGCCGCGCAGGCCTTGAGCAGATCGGGGCCGCAGGTGTCGGTGGCGTGCGGGCTCATGGCGAGGCTGATGCGGCCGCCGCCGCGATTGTTCCAGCGCTGGTAGAGCGCGTCCCACGTCGCCATGTCGGCGGCGCCGTCGTCGCCGGAATAGCGGACCACGCCATCCGGGCCCGCCTTGGCATCCGACGTCGAGAACAGATAGGGCGCGCCGTAGAAGCGGATGCCCATCTCTTCCGCCGCGTCGAACATCTCGGGGATCGAATTGCGGAACGGCTCCATCACCGTGGTGGCGCCGCCCTTGAGCAGTTGGAGGATACCGAGCCGCGCCACCGCGAGGCGCTCCTCTGCCGACAGGATCTCGGCACCGCGCTTGGTGAGCGGCAGCAGCACCGTGTAGACGATGCTTTGATTGTTCTTGCGGCCGTTGCCGTCCTCGCTGTGGCTGCGCGCCACGGCTTCAGAGAAGCAGTGATTGTGCAGGTTCAACAGGCCCGGCAGCACGAAGCGGCCGGGCCTGTCGTAGACCTCGTCCGCGCTCGGCTTGTCGCGCGTGACCGCGGCGATCTTCTTGCCTTCGACCAGGACCCAATGGTCGCGCAGCACATCCTGCGCGCCGTCTTTCCGTGACAGCACATAGCTGCCGAAGATTGCGATCGTGCTCATGCGGGGCGTACGTTCCAGAAGACGGCGGTGCCGTCGAGAATGCCGGTGATGGCCTTGCGATAGGCGGTCGGCTGCTTGTACAGGCCGATCGGAATATAGGGGATTTCCTCGAACGCCACCGCCTGGATCTCGCGGCAGATGCGCTGCTGCTCGGCGAGCTCGGAGGCCGCCAGCCACTGGCTGCGCAAGGCCCCCATCTTCTCGCTCGCGTACCAGCCGGCGACTTTGCCTTCGCCGCGGATGTTGGTGTTGCCGGCCGGATTGAGCCAGTCGATGCCCTGCCAGTTGCCGACCGCCGCGCTCCAGCCACCCTGCGGAAGCGGGTCCTTCTTGAGCTGGCGCTGCAACACGACGGCGAAATCAAGCCCGGCATATTCGACGTTCATGCCGGCCTTGCGCAAGGAGTCCACTGCGATCTCGCCGAGCGGCTTCTGCGCCAGCGAGTTGGTGGGGACGAGCAGGACGATCTTCTCGCCATTGTAGCCGGCGGCCTTCAGATCCGCCTTCACCTTGGCGTAGTCGCGCGGGCCGCGGAAGACGTCGAGACCGACCTCGCTCGCCATCGGCGTGCCCGGAGCGAAATAGCCGATGGGCGACACCTGGAAGGCCGGATCGGTGCCGGCGACCGCCGTCATGAAGGCAGACTGGTCGATCGCGCCCAGCAGCGCGCGGCGGACGGCGGGATTGTCGAACGGCGGCTGGAGATGATTGAGGCGCAGCATGCAGGCATAGCCGCGGGGATCGAGGATGCGCGTGTCGATATCGCCGGCGGCCTTGATGATCGGCAACAGGTCGTGCGGCGTGGTCTCCTGCCAGTCCTGCTCGCCGGTCTGGAGCGCGGCGACGCCGGTGCCGGCATCGGGCGTCGTGGTCCAGACCACGCGGTCGTAATGCACGATCTTCGGGCCGGCCGTCCAATCCGGCTTGCCGTCGGTGCGCGGTTGGTAGCGCTCGAACTTGGCATAGGCATTGCGGGCGCCCTGCACGCGCTCGTCGGCGAGGTAGCGGAACGGGCCACTGCCGATGACCTCGGTGAGCGGCTTGAACGGGTCCTGACTCGCCAGCCGCTCCGGCATCATGAAGCAGGCGTTGATCGCGGCCTTGCCGAGCGCCTGCGGCAGCAGCGGGAACGGACGCTTGAGGCGGAAGCGGATGGTGCGGTCATCAGTGGCCGAGAGCTCGGCGGTCGCCTCCATCAGCTCGCCGCCAAAGCCGTCGCGCGCCGCCCAGCGGCGGATGCTGGCGACGCAGTCGCGGGCGAGCACACGCTCGCCGTCATGCCAGAACAGGCCGTCGCGCAAGCTGAGGTCCCACTGCAGCCCGTCGGCGGAGACGGTGTGGCCCGACAGCATCTGCGGCGAGACCTGGAGCGAGGAGCTCATGCCGTAGAGCGTGTCGTAGACCATGAAGCCGTGGTTTCGGGACACTTGCGCGGTCGAATAGATGGGGTCGACAAAGGCGAGGTCGATGACGGGAATGAAGCGCAGCGTGGACTGAGATTCAGCGCGGACGATGCCCGGCAGCGACAGCGCCGGCATTGCAGCGGCGGCCTTGAGGAGCGAGCGGCGGGAGACGGGCATTACGAAGGGCTCCTGAAGGATATTACGTGTTCAACAAGACCGCGCCGATCGCAGCGGCCACCGCCTGCTGCGCCGGCTCGACCACGGGCACGCCGATCGCATCCGCGATTGCCGCGCGGTGGGACGCCATGCCGGCGCAGCCCATCACCACGACATCGGCGCGGCATTGGGTGACCAATGCGCGGCCGGCGTCGATCAACCGGCCGCGGATGTCGGCGCCTGCCGTCTCCGCCGCGCTCGCGCCGACCGACCAGCTTCCGGCATAGCGGCTGTCGACGCCCATCACGCGCGCCATGCGCTGCTGGCGGCGGATGCTCGACGGCGACAGGGCGATGACACCGAAACGTTCGCCCAGCATCAGCGCGCGAAAGATGCCGCATTCGGCGATACCCAGCACCGGGCGGCCACCGGCCGCCTCACGCACCGCATGCAGGCCGGGATCGCTGAAGCAGGCGAGCACGAAGGCATCCGCATCGTCGCGCGACACACGGTTCACCAGCGGCATGACGACGCTGTCGGCGTCGCGCTGCGAGCTGATGCCGGGCGGCCCCTCGGCAAGGCCCACGACCTCGATGTCAGGCCCGCCGGCGATGCGCAGCGGCGCGACCGCGTCGTCGATCGCCGCCGTCACCGACGCCGAGGAGTTGGGGTTGATGACGAGGATGCGGCGGCGGGTCATGCTACTGCTCAGCGGTTGCCGGCTTCGTGGCGCAGGAAGTTTTCCGCGATCTTCTCACCGGTGGTGATCCAGACGTCGGGGCAGGACTTTGCGTAGGTCAGGAACTCGCGCAGCAGGCGCAGTCGCATCGGACGGCCGCTGCATTGCGGATGCAGCACCGTCGTCACCATCGCGCCCCAGTCGCGGACCTCATCCAGCTCGTCCTTCCACATCGAGAGCACATGCTCCTTGGGGAAGATCGAGCGCGGGCTGAAGCGCGCGGACAGGCCGTGCATCCAGTCGTCATAGCTCGCGGTCACCGGCAGCTCGATCGTGCCTGGCTTGCCGTCGGCGAGACGATGACGATAGGGCCTGACGTCGTCGCGGAACGAGGACGTATAGACGATGCCATGACGCACCAGCGCGACGCGCAGCTCCTCGGTGAACTCGCCGTAAGGCGCGCGATAGCCGGTCGGCCTGACGCCGAGCCGGCGCTTCAGCGCCTCGAAGCCACGCTCCAGCTCCTCCTCGATCCAGGGATCGCCGGGATCGGGCAACAGATGATGATAGCCGTGATGGCCGATCTCGTGGCCGGCCTTGAGGATGGATTCGGCCATCGCCGGATGCGCATCGACCGACCATCCCGTGACGAAGAACGTCGCCTTGAGATCGAGCTGGTCGAGCAGCTCCAGAAGTTTCGGCGTGCCGACGCGCGCCTCATAGCCGCCATAGCTCATGGTGATGAGCCGCTGGGCGTGCACGGCGTCTTTGCTGGTCCATGCGCTCTCAGCATCCACGTCGAACGACAGGAACATCGCCGACTTGTACGGCTTCGGCCAGGGATATTCGGGCGCGGGATCCGCGGTGTTGGCCGGGACGAGCGGGATGCTCTTGAGTGCCTTACTGTCCAGCATTGATGGTCGCCTTCTCTATTGCGTTATCGCTCAGTTTCCACTTCGCCAGCAGCGTACGATAGGTGCCGTCGGCGATCAGCGCATCTAGTGCCTCGACCATCGCCTGCTGAAGTGCCTTTTCCTTGACCGGCAGCGCGATGCCCGTGAACTGCGTCGCGAAGGGATCGCCGACCGGCGCATAGGTGCCCGGCTCGAGATCCATCAGATAGGGCAGCGTCTCGTTGCCCTGCACAGCGGCATCGATACGGCCCTGCCTGAGCTGCGTGCGCGCATCGGCCGAGCCGTCCGTGCCGACGAACTGGATCGGATTGCTGCCGCAGTTCTTCTGGCTCCACTTGTCGATCTCTGCGGGAAACATGGTCCGGCGGCTGGCGCCGACCTTCTTGCCGCAGAGCGCAGCCATGTCCTTGAACTCGGACGCGCGGGACTGCTGCACGAAGAATTTTGGGCCGCTGCGCAAATAATCGACGAAGGACGCGATCTCGTGCCGGCTCGCATAGTCGGTGAAACCGGACAGGATGGCATCCACCCGCCCCGTCGAAATCGACGGCATGAATTCGGCAAAGCTGGTCTCGGTCCATTCGATCTTGACGCCGAGCTTGCGGCCCATCGCCTCGCCGAGATCGATGTCGAATCCGGACAGCGCATTGGTGGCGGGATCGCGGAACTCCATCGGCGGATAGTTCGGCACCAGCGCCACCTTGAGGCTGCCGCGCTTTGCGATGTCAGGCGGCAGCTCGATCGCCAACGCCGAAACAGTCATAGCGCCCAAGAACGCCGCCGCAACCAAAAGCCTCTTCATCACCACACCCCCAATGTCAGATCACAGCCGAAAGAAATACCTTGGTGCGCTCCTCGCGCGGCGCGCCCAACACGTCGGAGGCGCGCCCCTGCTCGACGATCGCGCCCTGGTCCATGTAGACGACGCGGTCGGCGACCTCGCGGGCGAAGCCGAGCTCGTGCGTCACCACCATCATGGTCATGCCGCTCTTCGCCAGCTCCTTCATGACCGCGAGCACCTCGCCGACGAGTTCGGGATCGAGCGCGCTGGTCGGCTCGTCGAACAGCATCAGCATCGGCTTCATGGCGAGCGCCCGCGCAATCGCCACGCGCTGCTGCTGGCCGCCGGAGAGCTGCGCGGGATAGGCGTCCGCCTTGGCCGCAAGTCCGACACGACGGAGCAGCTCGAGCGCCTCGGCGCGCACCTCATCTAGTTCGCGGCCCTGCACCTGGAGCGGACCTTCGGTGATGTTCTCGAGCGCGGTCTTGTGCGGAAACAGGTTGAAGCGCTGGAACACCATGCCGGTCTTCAGCCGCTGCCGCCCGATCTCCCGTTCGGTGAGCCGATGGAGCCGCCCGCCCTGCTCGCGCACACCCAAAAGCTCGCCGTCGAGCCAGATGCCGCCGGCATCGATCGCGGCCAGCTGGTTGATGCAGCGGAGCAGCGTGGTCTTGCCCGAGCCTGAGGCGCCGATCAAGCACATCACCTCGCCGGGCCAGACGTCGAGCGAGACGTTTCTGAGAGCCTGGAACTCTCCAAAGTTCTTGCTGACGGAGCGGATCGCGACGAGGGGTTTTGTCATCGCGCCAGCCGCAATGTGCCGCGTGCAAAACGGCGTTCGAGCAGCATCTGAAGCGGGGTCAGGATCGAGACCACGAGCAGGTACCAGAGCCCGGCGACGATCAAGAGCTCGATGACGCGGGAATTCGCGTAGTAGATGTTCTCGGCGTTATGCAGCAGCTCCGGATACTGGATGACGCTCGCGAGCGAGGTCGCCTTCACCATGCCGATGAACTCGTTGCCGAGCGGCGGGATCACCACGCGCATCGCCTGCGGCAGCACGATCCGCCGCAGCGCGCGCAGCCGTCCCATGCCGATCGCCTGCGCTGCCTCATATTGTCCGATGTCGACCGACAGCATGCCGGCGCGCATCACTTCGGAGGTGTAGGCGCCCTGGTTGATGCCGAGCCCGAGCAGCGCGGCGAGAAACGGCGTCATGACGTCGACGGCGCGCGCGCTCCACAAGCCGGGAATGCCGATGGTCGGAAACACCAGTGCGAGGTTGAACCAGAGCAGCAGTTGCAGGATCAGCGGCGTGCCGCGAAACAGCCAGGTGTAGCCGGCGGCCACCGTCTTCAGCACCGGGTTGGGCGACAGCCGCATGATCGCCACGACGATGCCGAGAAAGATGCCGAGCATCATCGCCAGCACCGCCATCACCATGGTGTTGACGATGCCTTCGAGGATAACCTTCACGGTCAGGAAGCGGCTGACATAGGACCATTCGATCTGACCGTTCGCAAACGCGCGCACGATCGCCGCCAGCACGAGGACGATCAGGGCCGCGCTGAGCCAGCGGAACCAGTGCGGCTCGCGCGCGATCCGCATCCCCGACAAATCAGGGAAACCCTCCGCGAGTGCCGGCGCCGGCTTCATTGCGGCGCCGCGTTCAGCATGGGCTGGGCGACTGCGTTCGCGCCAAGGCCCCATTTGTCGAGAACGGCCTTGTAGGCGCCGTCGGAGATCATCGCCGTGAGCTTCTCGGTCACCACCTCGCGCAGGGCCGCATCGTCCTTGCGGAACATGATGCCCTGGTAGCCCTTGGCGAAGGCCTCACCGACAACGCGGTATTTGCCGGGCTCCTGCGTCTGCGCATAAGGCAGCGTCTCGCTGCCCTGCACGGCGGCGTCGATGCGGCCCTGCTTGAGCTGGTTGCGGACGTCGATCGAGTTCTCGCCCGGCACGTACTGGATCGCCGGCTTGCCGGCCGCCTCGCAATTCTGCTTGCTCCACTTCTCGATCTCGACCGGGAAGCTGGTGCTGCGGGTGGTGCCGACCTTCTTGCCGCAGAGATCGGTCGCCGCCTTCGCCTCGCTGTCCGCCATCACGAAGAACTGCGGGCCGGTCTGGAGGTAATCGACGAAATCGGCGGTCTCGCGCCGCGAGGCGCGGTCCGAGATGCCGGAGATGATGAAATCGGCGCGCTTGGTCTGGAGCGATGGGATCAACTCGGCGAACGGCGTCTCGCTCCAGACGATCTTGAGGCCGCCGAGCCGCTTGGCGAGCTCGTTCGCAAGATCGATGTCGAGCCCGACCAGCTCGTTGGTCGCAGGGTCGCGATATTCCATCGGCGCGTAGGTGGAGTTGACCGTGAGCTTCAACGCGCCCGCCTGCTTGATCTCCGCCGGAAGCTCGGCCGCCTGCGCCGACGTCACGGCAGCCAAGGCTGCTAGGCTGAGAAAATGCGAGAGGCGTGTCATGTCAGCTCCTTTGCTAACGCCGTGCCATTTGGTCAGTCCGCATCGAGAACGGCCGGCTCGATGACGCCGGCGCGTTCGGTGATCACCCTGTATTGCTCCGGCCGCCGGTGGGCGGCGAAATTGAACATCTTGTCCTTGCCCTGGCGGCAGAGGTCGAGATCGATGTCGGCGACGACCACCTCGTCCGCCAGCGTCTGGGCCTGCGCGACGATGCGACCATTGGGATCGACGATGCAGGAGCCGCCGATCAGCCCGGAGCCGTCCTCCTCGCCCGCCTTCGCCACCGAGATCGCCCAGGTCGCGTTCATGTAGGCATTGGCCTGCGTCACCAGCGTCGAATGGAAGGTGCGCAAGGCACCGTCTTCGGTGGCGCCACCATTCGGATCGTAGGCAGCGGAATTGTAGCCGATGCAGACGAGCTCGACGCCCTGCAGGCCGAGCACGCGCCAGGATTCCGGCCAGCGGCGATCGTTGCAGATCATCATGCCCATGATGGCGTGGGCCCAGGCCGAACCGGCCCGGAAGGCGGGAAAACCGAGATCGCCATATTCGAAATAGCGCTTCTCCAGCTGCTGGTAGCGCGCACCCGGCCGCGGCTCGACCGAGCCCGGCAGATGCACCTTGCGATAGCGGCCGAGAATCTCGCCGTCACGATCGACCAGGATGGCGCAATTGTAGCGGCGGCCGTCCGGCGTCAGCTCGGCATAGCCGACATAAAAACCGACACGGAGCGCACGTGCGCGGTCGAACAGCTTGGCCACCGCCGGGTTGGGCATGCCGCGCTCGAAATATTGGTCGAGCGCCTCGCCCTCCAGCAGCCAGCGCGGAAAGAACGTGGTGAAGGCAAGCTCCGGGAACACCACGAGGCTGGCGCCGCGGCCGGCGGCCTCCTCCAGCAGCGCGAGCATGCGCGAGAGCGTATGCTCACGCGAGTCTGCTTTCTGCGTCGGGCCCATCTGGGCGGCGGCGGCGCGAAGGACACGAACCAAGATTGCCTCCAATCTGTGCGCAGTGCCGCCTCAATGGGCGAATGAACCCCTTGATGCGACGTGCAAATCCGCCGCCATTACGCGGAAGCGGGGCTGCAAAATCAATTCGTTCTGCTATGATGTTTTGGCCCTGAGTATAATCGGCAGTGATATGAACCTGCGTCAGCTCGAGATCCTGCGCGCCGTCATCCGCCACCGCACCACCGTGGCGGCGGCGGACGAGCTGGCTCTGTCGCAGCCCGCGGTCAGCAACGCGCTGAAGACCATGGAGGCGCAGGCGGGTTTCGCGCTGTTCGAGCGCGTCAACAACCGGCTGTTTCCGACCGCCGAAGCGATGGCGCTCTACAAGGAGAGCGAGGCGATCTTCGCGCTGCACGCAAAACTCGAGAACCGCGTGCGCGATCTGCGCGAGAACCGGTCCGGGCATCTCGCCATCGTGGCGACGCCGCCGCTTGCCTACAGCATCATCCCGTCCGCGCTGTCGGGCTTCCTGCGCCGCCGCCCGGAGACGCGCGTCTTCTTCGACGTGCGGCGCTACGAGGGCATCATCGAGGGCGTGCTCAGCCGTGTCGCCGAGCTCGGCTTCGCGCTCGGGCTGACGCATCATCCCGGCATCGCACACGAGGTGGTGCACACTGGCGAGATGGTCTGCGTGCTGCCGCCGCAGCATCCGCTCGCCGACAGGCCCGTGATCTCGGCCGCCGATCTGTCCGGCCTGCCCTTCATCGGGCTCGAACGCGGCACGCGCCTCGGCGAGGCCGTGCGCGACAGTTTTGCGCGGGCCGGCGCGCCATTCCGGCCGACCGTCGAGGTGCGCTACTGCAACACCGCCTGCGTGCTCGCCGCCGCCGGCGTCGGCGCCGCGGTGGTCGATCCGTTCTCGCCGCGGCAGAACGGCGGCAGTGGCCTCGTCGTCCGGCCGTTCACGCCGACCACCCATGCGGTCGCCTACATGCTCTGGTCGGAAGCCGAGCCGCTGTCACGCCTCGCCAAGGCCTTTCTGAGCGAGGTGCGGAAGCAGAGCGCGCTGCTGGAGGGCCCAGCGCCACACCAGCAACATGGGGCAGAAAGCGACTGAGTATCGCAACCTTTTGACCTTGTCCTTTTGACCTTGGGGGGCACATGGCACGCATCACCATCATCGAGACCGGGCAGGTCCCGCAAGAATATCGCGAGCAGCACGGCTCGTTTCCCGACATGTTCGCGCGCATGGTCCGCGCCGAGGATCCGACGGCCACGGTCGACGTGGTCAGCATCCCGAATGGCGATGCACTTCCCGATCCAGGCAAGCTCGAAGCCGTGCTGATCACCGGCGCGGCCGCCGGCGTCTATGACGGGCTCGACTGGATCGCGTCGCTGGAAGATTTCGTGCGTACGGCTTACGCCAACAAGACGCCGATGGTCGGCGTGTGCTTCGGCCATCAATTGATCGCGCAGGCCCTGGGCGGCACCGTGCGCAAGTCGGAGAAAGGCTGGGGCATCGGCCGGCACGTCTATCAGGTGCTGCCCGAGAACGGCGTCGTCGAAGGCGAAGCGGTCGCGATCGCCGCCTCACATCAGGACCAGGTGATCGAGCCGCCGGCCGACGCGCTGACGATCCTCTCGTCCGAGTTCACCCCGCATGCCGGCCTGCTCTACGCCAACGGCGCGACGCTGACCGTGCAGCCGCATCCGGAGTTCGACGTGGAGTTCGCGCAAGTGTGCTGCGAGCTGCGCGACGGCAAGGCGCCGGATGACGTCGTCGCCACGGCGCGCGCGTCGCTGGCGCAGCCGCTGGACAACGCGAAGCTCGGTGGGGCGATTACGCGGTTTCTGGCGAGGCGGTGAGACTTCACCTCGCCCCGCTTGCGGGGAGAGGTCGGATTGCATCGAAGATGCAATCCGGGTGAGGGGGACTCTCCGCGAGTCCGTCTGCCATCGAATTTGCTGAAGCAGCCCCTCACCCCGACCCTCTCAGCGCGAGCGAATCTCGTCGCGGCCCCGTAAGAACGGGGAGAGGAGAGGAAGCGCTTCAGAACGGATCCGTCCCCAACCCCGCCACATCCGCCGGCCGCGGCCCCGGCGCGGGCCAATGAAACCGGCGGTCCTTCTCTGCAATCATGATGTCGTTGATCGACGCCTCGCGCCGCTTCATCAGGCCGTGCTCGTCGAACTCCCATTGCTCGTTGCCGTAGGAGCGATACCACTGGCCGCTCGCGTCGTGCCATTCGTACTGGAAGCGCACCGCGATGCGGTTGCCGTCGAAGGCCCAGAGGTCCTTGATCAGGCGGTAGTCGTGCTCCTTCTCCCATTTGCGGGTGAGGAAGGCGACGATGGCCTCGCGGCCCTGGAACACCTCGGAGCGGTTACGCCAGCGGCTGTCCTCGGTATAGGCGAGCGAGACACGTACCGGATCGCGCGAATTCCAGGCGTCCTCGGCCATGCGGGCCTTTTGCGCAGCGGTCTCGCGGGTAAAGGGGGGAAGCGGCGGACGCGACATGGTGGCCTCATCGGTTGGTCGGGACCGCAAATCTATCGCCGCAGCCGGCGGAGTCGAGTGGCCATCACCAATCGGGCGATCACGAAATCAGATCAGCCTTCATCAGCGTGCGGATCGACTTCGGGATCGGCTGGGCACGGCCGCCGCTGATGAAGGCGACGCGCACTTCGGCCTTGACCAGCACGTCCTCGCCGCGCCGGACCTCCTGTGCGAGCATGATGGAGGCGCCTTTCACCGCGATCGGCCAGGTCACGACGTCGAGCACGTCGTCCATCCGCGCGGGCTTGAGGAAATCCAGGTGCATCGAGCGCACCACGAAGGCGAAGCCGGAATCCTCCGTTTCGGGCTGCTCGAACAGCGCCTGCTGCTCGGCGCCCATCAGCCGCAGATGATTGGTGCGCCCACGCTCCATGAAGCGCAGATAATTGGCGTGATAGACGATGCCGGAAAACTCTGACTTGACGATATCGCAACAAAAGGCCAACGCATTGATTTCATTGGGTCGCTGGAGCGTTAAAGCGTGAACGAAAGGCAGATTTATCTGTGCTCTTCCATAGCAAGCCTCAGAGCCTTTGGGATGCGCTGCGCTTTTCCGCCTGAGATAAACGCGACCCGTACACGCGCCGAGACCAAGAGATCACCCCCGCGCCTGCACTCCTGCAGCAAGGCAATCGACGCGCCTCTCACCTCTTGCGGGACCGTGACAATGTCAAGCAGGTCGTCCAAGACTGCCGGTTTTAGAAAATCGATTGTCATCGAACGGACAACGAAGGCGAAGCCCGGCGCATCGTTCCGCGTTTCCTCGAGCAGCGCTTGCTGATTGGTGCCGAGCAGGCGCAAGTAATTCGTTCTGCCACGTTCCATGAAACGCAAAAAATTCGCGTGATAAACAATCTGGCCGGAATCGGTATCTTCGAAATAGACGCGGACCTGCATGTAATGCCGTCCGTCTCGAATTTCGCCGTCAAGAGAGAGTGTCACAGCGCGGTTTCCTCTTATTGCGCGTACAGGGACCCATGGTCTTGCACAGAGGCGGTTTTCTGAGCAATCGTCTTGAGCTTGGCTCCTGCTGCCGGAAGCTGAGGCAACCGCCTGAATGCGGCAGGCGTCGCGCTGCTGCCATCGACTTCGGATGAATATGTCGGAGATCTATCGTCAACGCGTACCCGGCTTGAGGACGACGTTCATGAATGCGCCTCCGGCTCATGAACCTAGGCGAGCCAGTCCTTCGCCGCAATCGCTGAACGAAAAATCGCCGAGGCCGGCGAGGCCGTAAATGGCCTTGCCCTTGGCGATGGCCTCGTGCTCGCTGCTGGCGAGCACGAGGGTTTCGTATGTCATCCAGCTTTTGAAGCCGACGTCGTAGCCCCGCGTGGCGGCTGGGCTCATTGCCCCGCCTCCGCGTCGGCCTTGGGTTCGCGAACCACGAGGCGGCCGTTCAATGGCAGGCAGCTCAACTGGATGTTGAAGCCCTTGCCGTCCTGTTGCCAGGCCGCGCGCCGATCTTGGTCCAGAAGGGTCTACAAGGCGACAAAAGCAGAAGAGCGCCTCAACTCGTCTCAAGTTCATTTCGAGCTCTGGACCAGCGGCGGCTTCACAGATGCCGCAATCGCTGTTCTTGAAGCTGCTCGATCCACGACCAAGCGTTACAACATAGGCTGGAAATCCGGCAAGGAGGTCCGCGCCGAGCTCGCTCGCACAAGCTCAAGAGTACTTTGCCGCTACGGCGATCAAGGAGGCCGATCTCACGTTGAGCGAAGTAAAGCTCGGGCCGGCCAGCTACGGGATGGGAGACCTTATCCTGAGCGGGACTGTAGCGAACGACCAACGACGCCTTGGCCACCATCTTTTTCCAAGTAATCCTCACGGACTGTCGGGAAGCCACTTGTCGCGTTGTCGGTCAGAAGGACGCCTCGGCATCAGTTTCAGTCCCGCCCAAGCAGTTACGTTCCTTCAGCTCGTATGCGATACGCTTTGAAAATCTCCCCCCTGTCTCCGCGGCGAAGCGCTCCTGGACGTATCGGATCACTGGCCTGCGGGCCGGGTAACTCCGACTCTATGTCAGGCTATCGATCGTTGCTTCAAGGAGCTCACCCAAGTCGCTGATGACGCCGAGACTCCAGCACGGGCCTCGATCCACGGCTCTTCTCGGTGTGTCATTTCCTCGAGTTGGTCGCCGGAAAGCGGGGCGTAGACCTCGAGCACGGAGTTGATAAAGGCGCGGTCAGCCTCAGTCAGGCCCATCGGATCAAAACCTTGCCGGACATCAGGAAGCCCGACCGACGAATACATCGCCTTCGTCTGAACGAACCGGTCATAGACGGCGCGGCTTAGGGGCCCATGAACCCAGGCCTGAAAACTGTTTTGAGGAAACAGCGGACCACGACCAAAGGCCAGGCTCCAAGCCTGGCAGTAGTAAAGCAATTTGTGCAACTTCAGGACGTTCAGAAATCCGCCGTCCTCCGTAAGCCTCACAATGATGTAGTCGCAAGCATCCTGAATGTTCATCTTGGCCTCTATGACGAAGACCATATCATATCGCGACTCGGCGGTCACGGAATCTAAAGTCGTGCTTTGTCAAGACGTTCAATTGGAGCTGCGGCACGGCAACGCAAAGACTGATTCGCGGCCGCCTCAAGTCGGGGGGCCGGCGCCGGGGCGCGTTAACCTTTTGGTAGATGTTTCATTTTCTGGCCTATTTGAGCGAAACTAGCTCTGACGCCAATTCCGCGCGTAGGCTTCTCAGGCATTGCCGGGGAGAGGGCATCGCTAGAAATCCGACTGACCTCGCCGGCTGCTCACGATCCGCAGGAGGTGGCTGGCGATTATCAACATCTCGGCCGCCCTTTCGGATTCGACAAGTCAACGTTCCTATGGCTTCTTGGGTTCTTAAAGACGCTGACTGCGACCCCGCTGGCCGGATTAGTCGCCCGTGAAGAATTCGGAAGCGATTGATCTGTCGCAGTGATTTGACGCGAGCAAGTATTCGATTTTGCAAGAAAGCCGTGGGTAGGTCCTGGTTTTCTTGCGTTTTTGGATTCCGGATTGGGCGGCTTCGTGATTCCTTTGACGGCGAGATTCGCTGTTGGGGAGAACCCATGAGCCATCCGCGCGACGATCGTCAGGACGATCTGTTTCGTCCATCTCTGGAGAAGATCATCAACCTTCGCCATCCGTTGGTGCGTCTGGCGGCGGAGATCGATTGGGACTTCCTGGCGGGACGCTTCAGTTCGGTCTGTCGCCTCGGTCCGGGGCAGCCACCGTTGCCGACACGATTGGTAGCCGGACTATTCATCCTCAAGCACATGCACAATCTCTCTGACGAGGCGCTGTGCGGGGGTCGAGAACCCGTATTTTCAGTATTTCTGCGGCGAGGTGGTGTTCCGGCACGACTTGCCATTCGATCGCTCGTCGCTGCCCCGCTGGCGCCAGCGGCTGGGTGAGGAGCAGATCGCCGCGCTGTTGCAAGAAAGCCTCTCGGTGGCGCATCGAACTGGGGCAATCGAGACCAAAGATCTCGAGCGGCTCGTTGTGGATACCACCGTACAGGAGAAGTCGATCGCGCATCCGAGCGATGGGCGGCTCATGCACCGGGCGATCGAGAAGCTGGTCGGTTTGGCCAAACGCGAGAGCGTCGAACTGCGCCAAAGCTATCTGCGCGTGGCCAGGCGCGCCGCCATCATGGTGGGACGCTACACGCATGCCCACCAGTTCAAGCGTGCCCGGCGAGAGCTCAAATTCCTGCGCACCCGGCTTGGCCGCATCATCCGTGACATCAGACGCAAGATCGAGGGCGACCCTGCGCTTGAGGATCGCTTTGGTCCGCTGCTCGATCTCGCCCACCGGGTTCGCCATCAAGAGCAGCGTCAGCGCGGTCCCAAGGTCTACTCGTTGCACGCCCCCGAGGTGGAGTGCATCGGCAAAGGCAAGGCCCGGGCACCTTACGAATTTGGCTGCAAAGTCTCGATTGCCACGCCTGCCACCGCGCCCAAAGGCGGGCAGTTCGTACTGCATGCCAAGGCCCTGCACGGCAATCCCTATGACGGCCACACGCTCGGTCCCGTCATCGCCGACCTCGAAAAGCTCACTGGTGTTGCAGCGCGCCGCATCCACGGCGACAAGGGCTACCGCGGCCACAACTATCCTGACCGATTCAAGGTCTGGATCAGCGGCCAGGTTCGCCGTGTCACCAAAGCCATCCGCCGCGAGATGCGGCGTCGCGCCGCCGTCGAGCCTGTGATCGGCCATCTCAAGGACGACCACCGAATGCGCCGTAACCATCTCAAGGGTCGCGACGGCGACCGCACCAACGCCGTGCTCGCCGCCGCCGGCTACAACTTCAGCCTGCTCCGCCGCTGGCTCACCGAACTTTTATGCGGCCTGTTATGGATACTCTGTCGCCACCTATCGCAACCACACCTTGCGTAAAACGGTGCTCAGGGACGTTCTTCACGAACGACGGATTAGCTGTCAAAGTCACCGACGGCTTTTTCCTCGTCGGACTGTCAAACGTCGATGCCGACCGCTCCCGGAACTACAGCTGCTGAACGACCGCTCTTGGTTCGACATGCCGCTCCAATACAAGACGCAGCGCCGTGCCATTTTAGCGATCGAGAAGGGACCGTCAGGCGCGGACGTCTTTGCATCCGCCTTTTCGGCATGGGGTCAACCGGTAACCCCTGTCGAGAGCAAGCCGCCGGCCGCACCCCCGGTCAGCCCACAAACGTTCCGCTCACCGGTCGTCTTCCCAAAGGACGTTTCGCCCAGCTACTCGTCGGAGGAACCCGGACAAGCTCGAATGCTGACTTGTCGCGATCAGTATGTGGCCAACAAGGCTACCGGTTCGAATGGAGGCATGCTGTGGATCCAAGACAACGGTGGCTACTACGCGGAATGCAATAAACGCTAGAAGGGTTGCCCCCTCAGTAGCGTGGCGTGCGTGTGCCGAAGGTGCCATTGGCCATACAACCATGAGGTCAGGCCGATGTCGAATCCAAGAGTGAGTTAAAACATTGAACCTTGGTCAATATCGTCTTGGCGCACCACTCCGTTGATGAGCCATGTGTCTTGATGGAGTGAGTGGGTACCCATCGCCAAGAGCATTCCTTTCTCCGGATACTCTTTCCCGAACACTCGCTCCATGTCGGAAAGCGCTCGCTGATCACCATAGTCGCGCGACCAATTATGATACGTGGCCTCGATTTCCCAATCCTGACACGTACCTTCGCGAATACCGTCGTCAGTTCGGTAGCGATATTTGAAATTATACGGACAGGGATTGTAGTTGTTGGTCACTTGCTTCGCGAAAAGGTCATCTTGCGCGCGGATTGAATCGAATAGCTCTTTTTCCACTTTGACTTCTGCTGCATCCTTTTTTTCGATCTTGAATGCAATGATCTCGGGCCTGAGAAGCGCAAAGCTTCTGCCGGCCTCGCGTTCCCGCGCCAAGCTTGTCACGACGGCCTTTGCAAGAAACGCCGCTCGCTCCGATTTCTTCAGCTTGCCGACAATCTCGATTGACTGCTGATCCACTCGGCGGCTCTCGACCCGCCTATCATCGTTAGGCAGTCGCCAGTTGAACCTTATTCGATCCCAGCGGCCAAATTTTTTCGACTGCTCGAGCGTTCGAAAGGACACCGGATACAATCTGAGCCAATTGCCGTATAGATCGATCCCAGCACAGCAGACCGTTTCACCATGACGTCGGCCGACCTGCGGCGCCGCCTTCACCATCACTATTGCCTCGGTGCTACCCCATGTGGGCGGGTGTCCTGTCATCGGAGGAAATTCGGCCCCTCGGCACTTTGTGACCGGCTAACGGTGCTGCGCTCAAATGAACAAGCTTAAACTTACCGCGCCTCACCATCGAATCAGCGACGATGCAGCGGTGGCAATTGGTGTGATCCTGTTCAAAGCAAAGCAAACATGCAACGGATTTCGAGGCGGCCGAGAGAGCATCAGTTAAAGCTTGCTGCGCCGCAGTAGTCATCATGTGTGCCGCGAATATTCGGCGGAAATCAGAAAACCGGCCCTCCCGGGCGGCCGTCCGCCCGGGCTTCGGATCGCCAAGCCCCTTAAGGTGCAGATATTGGATACCGGCTTTATCCAATCCCTGCGCAAGGGCAGTTTTCGAGAAGCCCGGTTTGCGCGAAATCGGCACGTCTCGGACGTCGATCAGCAGCTTGACGCCATTTTTCTGAAGGCTCGCGAACAGGTCGGATGGCTTGCAACCTTCGTATCCAACGGTGAAAAGTGTCGTCATGTGCGTGCTCTCCTACAGTGCTTCCACCATGTTCGCCAAAGGTTGACAACCCGTGAGGATGATTGCCGCATGCCCATAGATGCCATGCTGGTCGACATCAATGCAGGGACGGCCCTTCGGCGGCTCGGCAGTGCTGCTCCTGCCATTCTTCGACAGTGAGAGGGTGGCGCCTCCCGCCATCGTAGAGCACCGCGTGCCCTCTAAATGCGACATGCGCGAGGCCGTCCCTCAACCAACCCTGGACGGTTTCCGCGGTCGGTGGCTGTTCGCTCCCTGGTATGGGGCAGGTGGCTACAATGACGTGGGGAGTACCGGGGCGGACGTGCTCACCCTCGAGCTGCTGGAGAGGAGCAACAGTATAGCGGCGCCGAAGGCGGGATGCGGGGCCGAGTGCCGTCCGCAAGGAACATCTCGCAATCGCAGAAAACGCTTGGGAGAGATATAGCCAGGAAAAAGATTGTTTATAGAGAGATATACAACCGGTCTCCCATAGAGCAAAATTGGCCTCACTCGCATTGATCGTCCGGGAATTCCGGGTCTCTCAAAAATCGCTTCGAGGCCATCATGATCAAGTGCCGTATTCCGGTTTTAGCCGTATTGAGTTTTTTTTACCTCGTGTGTTCACCGGCATGGCCGCAGGCGCCCGCGCCTCTGGCCCTTGCGACCCAAGGAAGTCAAAGTCCCGACTTGGGTGCAGCAGATCCTGTGCAGGTTGCAACGGATATCTTCTTGGCCTTTGGATCCAATGACTTAACTGCTTTCAGGCCGGTTCTTGAGTCAAAGATATTCGAGCATCTGTCGGTGAATGGCGACAAGCTTTCCGAACAAGTCCAAGACTTGTCCTTGCCCCGAAAAGCCTCAGTCATTGCCAGCGGGTACGTGAAACCAAGGTACTTTTTTGAAGTAGAGCTGACTCATGACCTGCTGCGCGGTGATCCGGGCGCAGTTGTCGCCGCTGGAGGCCAACGGAGCTATTATCTCATCGGCTACAATACGGAGGTCGGCCTGATAGACGCCTTCGCTTTCCGAATCGACTTTCGAATCTTCGAAAGTAACCGACCAAATCTCGCATTTGGGAGTAATCTGCGGGAAGAGCCAATGGTTAGTGCAGGTGCCGCGTTAGCGACAGGCCCAGATCCTGATCCGCGCACGATCGACTTTTTGTTTGCGACGACGAGAGCACGTGAGCAGAAGTCGTTTAGCGAAAAGCGAGGCACAACCATCACATTCGGCGGTCTTCGTGTTAGGATTCCGGACGACCACAAGATGGGGAACGTACGGGTCCCGAAAATCCGCGAGGCACTCATCGGAACTTATGAAGAGAAACTCGATCCTGGAAAGCACTTTGTAATTTCTAGGCAAGGCGTTATCGGAAAGCCTACGTGGTCTGATACGGCTAAGGCGGCGCGCACTACCGAAGCGCTCGTGTTTGTACACGGCTTCAACAACACTTTTGACGATGCCGTATATAGAGCCGCTCAGGTCTTCTGGGATCTCCAGTACAAGGGCTTGCCTGTTTTGTACTCGTGGCCTTCTTGGGGTAACGCGAGAAACCCGCTCGATTTGGCGCGGTCTTATCTCTACGATCGAGATAGCGCCCTGACTGACAGCGATAGCTTTCTAGAGCTTCTCCGATTGCTTCGTGATGAGCTTGGGATAAGGCGGGTAAATATTGTGGCCCACAGTATGGGCAACTATCTTGTGCTGAATGCGCTTCGAGGCCAAGCGTCCTCTCAGGACAGTAAGAAGTTCGGTGAATGGATTCTGGCCGCGCCGGACGTCGATAAGGACCAGTTTATGCGGTTCGTTCCAGGCGTTCAGGGGCTGCTCACTGGTGTGACGTTGTATGCATCGGCTTCAGACAAGACACTTCTGGCATCTATGAAGGCGGCAAGAAACGTGCCGCGAGCGGGATATGTGTATGGTAAGCCGCTAACGTTGCCGGGAATTGATTCAATCGACGTCACCAGAATGGGCGACGAGTTGTTTGGACTGAACCATGACACGTTCGCCACCAACAGGTCATTGATCGATGACATGGGATTGCTGCTCGATGGTGTACGGCCACCAAACAAGCGGCTTCGGCAGATCATACCGGTACCGGCCAACCCGCCGCCGCCCAAATACTGGGAGTTCGCTCCGTAGTGGGAAAGCGGCCATGCGCATATTCTCGTGGAATCTGCTTCGTGGCTTCGTTGTTGGTAGTCTGCTGATCACGTCCGCGGTGGTCAGAGCCGCGACAATAGACGTCACATTTCCGGATCGAGCGCCCGACGCAGTGGGCGCGATCACCATCTCTTTGACCGGCTTTATCGAGACGGAAGATGGAGACATCTTCCTGAAAAAACTGGCAGCGGCAAAAAAAGCCCTGTTCGAGAAAGACAATCCGGATCTTATTTACGAGATATCAGGTCCCAGCTATTTGCAGATTCGGCTCGAATTGGACAGCAAGAACGGAGGCGAACTCTCTGCGGCCTTAAAGATCGCCGCGGCTGTTAGAGAGGATGGGATAGCGACGGTGGTCAAGAAGGGAAGCTCCTGTGTGTCCGCATGCGCGTTTATCTTCCTGGCAGGCGAGAGCCGCGTTCCATATTCGGACGTGACCAACCACCGAATTCTGCAGCCTGGAGGATTTGTCTTTTTTCATTCTCCGCATCCCCAACGGCGGCGACCGGGAACGTTTGCCGAAGGCAGAAAAGCAGTTCGAGAAATGCTGCGTGTTCTTGGTCCTCGGCTTCCGCCTCACCTTGCCGTTGAGATCCTCCTGAAAGAGCCCCATGAGTTCCTATCAATCGATACCGTTGCGGACGCAATCAAATGGAACGTCGATCTCGAAAAGATTCGCGTTCCCTGGCCGCGGCGATCCGGCTTTCTTCAAGCCTGCAGAAATTATCTTGTGTTCAAGAAAGGCAGACCGATCGACGATCTGACTGTCGGGGTCAAGGAGCCAGAGAAGCCGTCAACACCAGACTTCGGCCTTCAAGATGACAGGCCGCTTCGCGCTGATGACAGAGATCCCCTGACGAAGCTGGAAGCCTCCTTGTTACCAGAGGAGAGTCCTGAGCTTCAGCAGGCCAGGATTGAATTCCGGGCTCCAATGTTGATGCGCATGGTTTATATCGGAGAAGGAGAAATGGCTTCGCAGTTTGTCTTCGACGCGGGAGATATAAGGGGCGCCATTCCATGCACCATATGGAGCGGAAACTATGATCTCCATGTGAGTGAAAGACTTGTTCCGCTAACTAAAGAAAGTCTTGAACAAGAGATGGGGGATGGTCGATCAGCTCCCATACCCTACTGGTACCAATATCCACCGGACACGGAGCTTAGCTCTATAGCGGGAGATTACTAGAACTCGGCCATCTTGAACAAGCGCCCATCGGCCCCATCGTCGTGTAAGCGGAGCACGACCTCGTCCTCTGCGAACGTCGGTGGGGATTTCTCATCAATACGCGGGAGGTCCGAAGCGATCAGCGTCATTATATACTGGATCTTCATCGTACTAGTTTGCTCGCGTACGACCTCCAACAGTGCGAGTTTTTTTCGATCATCAAGAGCTTCAAAGATACCGTCATGGTACACGAAGTGGAAGAAACCAACGTCCTCATAAACCTTTAGCAGCGCCAAGTCGAAAAGTGCGCAAACCAGCTTTTTGTAGCTGGTCCCCTCTCCCTGGCTGGACGTCTTCCCGGTTTGCCCTGGGGTCCCGAGACCGATGGTGTAATCGAAATTACCGTTTGAGTTTACATGGAAGTAGAAAATGCCCTCGTGACTAAGCACTCGCTGACAGTAAGCGTTGAAGACGCGGCTGAAGTTTTCATAGATCGGCGTCGGCCTAGCAACCATCGCCTTGATTTCATCGACTACTCTGCCCCGCTCCCGCTCGCTCTCACGCACCTGCAGCGCGGTGGCCGCCACCACTTCAAGCTTCTTGCGTTGCTCATCGAGATAGACAAGTTGCGCTTTCTGCTCGGAGAGTTCGCGCTGCAAGGTTTTGAACTTATCAAACGTGTCTGTGCTGCGCAGAACTCGAAGTTGCTGCTCGCGCCGTTGATCCAAGCTGGTCTTGCGAGACTCTAGCTCCACCCGCTCCTTGTCGAGCGTTGTCCTGCGGGTTCTCAAGGCGGCGTTTCGTTCGCGAGTGACCTTCTTATTGAAGTCCACCAGGTCTTCGTATTGCTTCTTCACCTGACCGGCGAACAAAATATTGGATTCGGAGAATATGGTTGCGACCTCGTCCAGATCGAACCGGTCCTTATGCTCCATCGCCACATCAATCTGCCTAACATCGTAGTTGATGTTGTAGAGGCGCTCGTTGATATCTGAGATTTCACCCTCAACCTCATCGACGAGGTTTTTCATGATACGGCGCTCTTCAGCGTCGAACTCAAAGGCGTCAAGCTGAGCCTCAAGTTCTTCCACCTGCTGCCGCAAGACAGAGATTTGCGCCTGGAGCTTTGGAAGGTCCTCTTCCCGGTACTGGACTTCTGCCGCCTGTTCAGCCTGGCGCTGCTTCAGCGCGCCGATGGAGTCGTCAAGCTCGTACTTGCGCTGCACCGGCGATTCACTAAAGCCGAAGAGGTGAGCAACGAACGGCTTCCAGTGTGCGTCCTTACCCATTTGGAACTTCTGTAACTGAAGCTCATCGCTGAAATCACCTTGGGCCCTCAAGAAATACGTGATGGCCATTCGGTAGTCGTATGGCTTTAGGACCTTCAAGTCGAGCCAGCCGTCCAGCAGCTTGACGGCCTCCTCGCGACTCAGCTCGGCGTGATCCCATTGGTCGTCAGGCAGGTCAACCAACCGCCTGCCGCTCTCGGCGTGCTTTGTCAGAGCAACTTTGTTGGGGTTGTCCGCACCCCGTCGAATGGTAGCAAACTCACCTGAGTTTAGGGCTACCTCGATAAAAAACTGATAGCCAGCAAAGCGGTCTTGATGCTTGACCAGAAACTGCTCCGGAGCGGTGCCCTTGAGCATTAGAAATTCGATAAGATGAAGAAGGGTGGTCTTGCCGAGGTTGTGGGAGTCGCGCTTCTTGTCCTTAGGCTTCTTAACATCGCCAAAAATGACATTGAGACGATCAGCATGCTTGCCGAAATTGAAATCTATCGGATGAAAGAGGTCATCCTTATTGGAGTAAATGCGACTGATCTGCATGTCAGTTCGCCCTGTACTCTATGACGTCGTTTTTTGCGTGATATTCAATCTTGCCCATCAGGTATAGGAAGCTTAGTGCAGGCAAAAATGTGATTTCTCCATCCCCGCCGACGCGCCTGATGACAATGCCCCGCAGACGCTCGAACTCCATCACGCCGCGCTTCTTAAGCTCACGGAGCATGATGGCCGCGATTCGCAGCACGGAGACATCCAAGTTGAGGTGTTTTCTAGGCGTGAGCATTGTCGGTCATCGGTGTTGTTGGAAGTTTTTTCGATCCGATGTCGCAGTTGGCATACATGTAGTGAAGCATCACGCTGATCATACGCCGCTTGCCCTTCAAAGCGACACGTTTCTTTTGAATCTCCTCAATTAGAAAAGCAAAGACGCTATCAAAGGTTTCAAACTGCGGGCGCGCGGCCAAAATCTTTTGCTTCAGCTCGTCAGCGCTATCGTGATAGAGAGCGGCAATCTCCGTATTCCGTGGATTGCTCAAGAAATGGTCTATCCGCGAAAAGTGCGGGAATGAGTTATTCACGATGACCTGGTTATAGTAGTCATCTGAAAGTCCGTTGATCTTGTTTTTCTCTTCTCGCAGCTTGAGCTTCTCAAAGTCGCGCGCGCTGTTGAAGGCGCTCATCACCGAGCCATCAGCATAGTCGTGAACGGCACCGATAACCTCAATGAGGTCGTCAGGCTCAAACCGGAATGGGATTGTGTCCTTCCTGTTCGGCAGCCACTCTCGGAGTTGCTGCATATCATCCAGCGCAGTATTCAAGCGTTCGATCCCGATGATATGAGCACTCTTCACGCCAAGCGCCATAAGACCAGCTATCAGCTTCTCGTCGGCGCCGCCGGTATAGCGGCGGTTGGTGAAGACCATGTAGTGGTCACACAATCCTTTCTTCCCCAGCCGTTTGATTTTGGCATGCTCCTTTTTCAGGAGCCGCTCAAAGTCCTTATCCGAGCACGACTTGTCGAATACGGCGACGTGCTTCGCCTGGAGTACGACATCCCCCTCCAAAGGCTGCGTGGTACTGGGAAAGCACTCAGCCTTGCCATTGAATTTTCCGTCACGACCTCCGTCGCGGCCTGGCGCGAACGGTGTGACGCCTTCCCCGAGCCACTTCACGCAGATCTTGACGACAAGCTCTTCAAATTCGCTCTCGCTAAGTTCGTAAAGGCGGTAATCGCGGCGCATATATAACCTTGTTCCAAATAGAATTGAGTGACCAGCAACGTGACGCGAATTTGGGCTCCAGTGCTGCCCACGCGTACCAGTAGGGAATCAATGTGGATAACGCAGTGGTTGCAATACTGACGTAATATCGCCTTCAAGATCAAGGGGAGAGCGCCTGCGCGCCAAAGGCGAACCGCTAAACGGGTTCGTAAGAAAGATCGGGCCCTTCGGCCCAGTAAGAATTTAGAGCCTCCACCAGCGGTTTCGGCGCTTCTTTATGTTGATTTAGGTTCAGACAAAATCCTGCGCCTCAGGATCAACCGGCGCTTGGTAGACCTCACTCAACTGCCTGCGAGGAGCGGGCTTGGCCTGACGCACATTGATGGCGGAAGCATCGAGCCTGTTCTTGATGTGCGCCGCATAGAACTTCTCGATCATCTCCACTGAGGTTCGGCAGTTCTTCGCTATCTAGTAGCTGTCCGCCCCTTCCATCAGGCGCATGCAGATGTAGGTATGCCGCAGGCTGTATGCGGTCCGCCGATTGCCATCCCGATCCAGCTTCAACTCGCTCCTATCAAGCAGGGCATTGAACATCTTGATGTGATTGCCCGGAAACACGTGGTCGGTCGGCTTGGGCAACTGCGGCGGCTCGTTAGAGGGCGGCAGCTTCGCCCGCACCCGCGCTCTGCCCTGCTTCACGTATTTCGCGCGGCCTAGCAGCCGCTCATAGGGTCGCACCGCGCTCGGCATGCTCTTGCAGTAGCCGACGCCCCGCTTGCCGCGCACCTCGATTTCCAGGATGCGCTCGCCGCTACGTTCGTCCTCAACAATGGTCACGTCGCGATGCTGGAGGTTCTTGGCCTCATCCGGCCGCAAGCCGGTGTTGGCCAAGAACAGGACGTAATCATGCAATTGCTCGGCACTCCAACGGTGGTGGATCTGGCTGGCCTTCGCGTGCGCCCGCGTGGTTTCGTAGAGCTGCTTGTATTCCTCGGGGCTGAACCACGGCCGATGCACCACCTTCCCCGAAGTCTTATAAGGAGGAGAGAAGTCCGGCAGGTGCGCGAGCCATTCATGGCGAATGGCAGTCTTCAACACCTGCCGCAACGTCACGACCTCGTCGTGGATAGTGCTGCGCGCGGGCGCCTTGCCGGTCTTAGACGTTGCGATCCGGTGCAGGCGATATTCCTGCACCTTGCCTGAAGAACGGCAACAGGTGCAGGCGAAGCCTGATCTCGTAACCCTGGACCCAGCGCTCGCTGCGCTGGCCCTCGGTGATCACCTCATACTCTTTCAGGAATTGGTCAGCGGCTTGGCGAAAGGTCTTCTCATTCACCAACAGCCCCGCCCGCGCCTTCCCACGAAGACCGATAAACGAGTCCTCCGCAAACTGCTTGGCGAGGGAGAGATCTTCCTCTCCGGTCGTGCTGCGGTGTTGGCGGCCGTCGATGGAGGCCGAACAGTGCCAATACCGGCCGTTTCGCCGGTATACCTGAATCAGACCACCTAGAAGCTCGTGCCTGGCCATCATGCACCTCCACGTGCATTTTAGCGCAGGCAACCAAAAAGTCGAATTTTGTGCTAGGCGCGTGCTAGGCCATTTACGAAAAATTAAAGGGTTAGGCTTTCGCCAACCCGTTGTATTACATCAGAAATTTGGTTGCGGGGATAGATTTGAACCTATGACCTTCAGGTTATGAGGCCGAAGGTCTGCCGGGCTGGAACCGGTTCGTCCTATTTGTACGCCACAGCTACCCAGCAACCATACCTGCGCACTTGGTTTCTTTCTTGCCGGAGCAGCCTACGATCTTATTGCCCAGACCGATCATGGTTCGGGGCGGAGGCATGCGCGGCAAAGACGAAAAGATTGGGATCGAGGCATTTGGGTCGGCAGGTTCCAGCAAAATACCGCGGGCGAATCGCCGTCGCAAGAACCGTGGCATGCCGCCGCCCGCGACGTTCGATATCGATACGCTGCCGGGCAGCTCTAATTTGACGGCATTTGAGGCGGCCGCGGTCATCCGGCGTACGCCCGGCGCGTTGGAGCAGTGGCGGCGCAATCCGAGCCACCCGCTGAAATGGCGCTACGTCGATGGCCGCCCCCTCTATCGTGTCGATGCGGTACGCGACTATCTGGCCAAGTGCGATAAGACCACTAAGATGCCTCAGCCGCATAATGCTCACGGAGACGGCCGAGGAGCTCGGCCTTGATCGGGTCAAGCGGATTCGTCCGCTGCAGGCGCACGATTTTGCCGACCCGTTTCGCGCCGACCAACTCCGCAATGTAGTCGTGAGCCGCTTCGAACGCCATTTTGCGGATGATCCACTGTTCGTCGTGATTGTAGACCTGATCGATTCCGCTTGGCCTTTGCCCGACACACAGCCGCTGGATTTCGTTGTCGTAGCCGCAGCGAGACATGACGGTTCGTAAGCTGCGCCTTAGGTCATGCATGGTAAACTTGGCAACACCCGCTTCCTTGACCAGGCGGTTGACCATCTTGGTGAACCCGGACATCTGGCCGCCGGTCTTTGGTGACGGGAAGACATAGTCGGACGTTGCGCGCTGGAAGTGTTTGGCGGCCGCGAGCACCTCGTTTGCGAGGTGGGTGCGCGGCACGTCGTGGTGCAGGCCCATCTTGGTCCACGCCGCATCGAAGGTGATACGGTCATCCATGATGTGCTTTCGCCACTCGATCATGGTAGGCTCGCTGCGGCGCGGGCCACCGAGCAGGCACATGCGAGCCAGGAGACCAAAAGCCCCGAGCTTGCCGGATGCATCCCAGACTTTGATGATTTCCTCATCGGTCAGCGCGCGGCCCTTCGTTCGGCGTCCGACCCTTTGCGCGCGGGTTTCCTTGGGCGCGCGATAGCCGGCGAGCACGTTGTGCTCGACATAGCCCTCACCGACGCACCATTCGAGCAAAGTATGCACGTGCTTGCGCAAGTCCTTGGCTGCACCACGCTTGCCGGTCTTGGCAATCTTATCGACCGCAGCCATGATCTGCCGTCGCGTCAGGTCCCCCACGCCGCTCTCGGCGTGATCCTTGAGCCCGCGCCGCAGCGCCGACATTGCTGGCTTCCAGTTGACGACTTGACGTTCGGTCATAGACGTCTGGTAAGGACCATCTTCAACAATGAGGGTCGCGAGCGTGGTGCGCTGCTTCTCGGCTGCCTGTTGCCGCCTCGCCTCGCGCTTCGCGTCGTTCGGGTCCAAGCCCTTGACGACTTCGCCTGCGGCGATGGTGGCGGCCTTGCGGGCGGCCTTCTCATTATATTTGGGCCACGCGCCGAGGGTCTTGCGCTGGGTCCCCCTCACCCCCGGCTTGGTGAAGAGGTAGACCCAGGTCCGGCCGCCGGTGGCGCGCATGCGCAAGGCGAGGCCGGGCAGCTTGTCGTCGTGGAGATAATGCTGCGCCTTACCCGGCGGCAGCGTTGCGTTGCGGATCACCGCATCGGTGAGTGTCAGCTGGTTGGCCGGCTCCGTCATGATTCCTTCCCTCTCTCTGTGCCCCAGTGTGCCCCGCAAGAAGGGCGGTGAGCCTCGAACAGAACCGGGTCTCAGACCTCCCCCGTTTGTGTGCCCCAAGGGAATATCCGCGGCGGGCACAACGGGGGCATACAAAATGTAGTAAGGTCAGGTATGGGCTCTTATAGCCGCAGTAGGCCATAACTCTCATTAATTTAAGGAGTTTTTACACCTCAACTATGGCCGGATTTGGTTAGCTCGGGTCTACGGATTGTGGTTCACACGGGAGAGGTCCAAGGTTCGATCCCTTGTGCGCCCACCATCCATCCTCCTGAACCCTGCCGTTGCTGACGATCCTCGACGCTTGGCGGCTATCGTCCCCCGCCCAAATCAAAAATGTCGAAAACAACCCCATGCACAGTAGCCGACCTCAGTCGGATCAATGGTTTACGCGTTTTCCGAATTCGATTGCTCCGTCGGGCAAGACAGGGGCATGATGGCAGCATTCGAGGAGAGAGTTCCTGAGCCCGTCATTGCGAGCGCAGCGAAGCAATCCAATATCCCTCCGCGGAAAGACTCTGGATTGCGTCGCTGCGCTCGCAATGACGGAGCAAGCGATGAGACCGCGCCGGGTTCACGCGCACGCAAGCTTCAGGCGGCCCGAGCCGGCCGCAAGGCCGCGTAGAGGCCGACGAGGGTCCCGATGGCGACCAGCGCTGCCGCCAGCAGCAGCTGCAATTCGCCATCATCGGTGGCGCCTACCGACGATACAAGTCTGGTCACGACGACGAACAGAACGCCCACGGAGGCCGCTGCACCCACGCAAAGATGGACGATCTCTCGCGTCAGGTTACGGCCGAGCAGTCCGAGTGCCGTGAAATACATCGCGCACGCGTTGGGGTGAACGAACAAGGCAACGCGCGCGTAGGGACCGTAGGCGTCGAGCAGGGACTCACACCGGCGCAGTGCCGCTTTTGAGGCAACCCGCTGCAACAGCGGTCTGAAAAAACGAGCCTGTCCGTAACTCAGGACGGCACCCACGATGATGGCCAGCCACGCCACGATAAAGACGGAGACATCCGCAGGCTTCGGATTGAGCGCCACGGACATCAGGATGAGGGCGGTCCCGGGAAAATAGCCAAAATACGGGAAGACCGACTCCAGCAGCACGCAGACGAACATGAAGACCGGAAACCACGGTGACCCGGTCGCATCCTGGACAATGGCGTTCAAGTCGAAGAGATCAGTCTTGTACAGGACGAGGTACATGCACATGGCTAGTCCAGCCAGCGCGTAGAACGGCAACGCTCCCGACAGAAACCGTCTCATCCAACCATCGGGCTTTGTTGCGCGGGCACAGCACAGACCATCGATATCAGCACGATCCGATCGACAGAATCTCGATCTCCTGCGTGCCCGCTCCCACGACGTCTCCCACCGCCTTCCCGATCAGCGACCTCGCGACCGGCGAGACGAACGAGATCGAGCCGGCCTTCGGATCGGCTTCGTCCTCGCCGACGATGCGATAGGTCTGTACGCGGCCATCAGGGCGGCTGAAGGTGACCGTGCTGCCGAAGGCGACGGTGTCGGTCGAGGCCGGGGTGGGAATGACCTGCGCGGTGCGCAGCCGTTCCGTCAGATAGCGCGCGTCGCGCAGGGGGACCGCGGACTGCCGGCGCTTCTCGTTGACGTCGTCGATGGCTTGCGCGGCCTCATAGGCCTCGCGCGCCTCTTGAAGCTGCGTCTGCAAGGCCTGCAAGCCCGCTTCGGTCACGAAGTTCGGATGAGGCGAGATCGGCCGATCCGGCAACAGCGTCTCGGACGCGGTTTCGGCGCTTTCTTCCTTGGTAAAGGCGACGCTCAATTCGTAAATCCTGTCGTACTGCTTTGGCTAACGGCGGTGCGTTCGCGCCGCAATCCCCGGGGATCGCGCGTCCGCACCTCACGGGCGATTGCCCGGACTATATCTCAAGCTGGACGAAACGGCGCAGCTTGAAGACGAGGTCCGGCATGGCCTGGCGGAACCGCGTCGCGTTCTGGAACGTGGTCGAGAATGGCGCGAAGGTGATCATCGCGTTCCAATGCCGGTAGCCGTAGACCGTGACCGAGACGCCGGATGCGGGAAAGTCGTCCAGCTTGCGCAGCTCGCCGAGCACGAGATCGGCAATCGCTTCCGCGGGCAGCAATCGCTTGCCATCCGGCGTCGTGGCGACCTTCGCGGGCGGTTCGGCCGGCTTGGCGCCCGCAGGCTCGGCATTGGACGCATTGTCGGGCTTGGCCGGTGCCGCTTCGGGGATGGACGCCTCGACCGGCTCAAATCCATTCGTCGGCGCTGTCGGTGGACCCTCGGTGAGCGGCGGCGGTGCGACGACGTCTGCGCGCTTGTTGCCTCCCAGGATGCTGCTGATCATGGCCACAAGGCCAGCATCCTTCACGTCGTCACTCATTACGTCCCCCGGCTTTGGCCTACTCTAGCACTGCTCCGGCAGATCGCCACAACGTATGTGTGGTCCGCCTCCCGCTCGCCAGGGCCGCCTCCGTGTTGCCCCGGCGGCGCGCGCGTCCAATTGCGCCGCGCCGCCGTGCGATCCATCACTGCTTCTCGAACGGAATATATTGCTGGTACTGCCTGGGCACCGAGCTGCGATAGCGCGCGGGCACCGTGCCGGTGTCGACCGAATGATCGATCTCCTGCTGCCGCGTCATCCTCTTCTTCGCCGGCTTCTTCGATGCGCTCTTCTTGGAGTCGGACGGCTGGCCTGACGTGTCGGTGGTCGCGCTCGGCGTTGTCGTCGTCGCGGCCGGAGCGGCGGTCGTCGCCGCAGGCGCCGCGGTCCCGCCGGCGGCCGGAGCGCTCTGCGCCAGCGCGAGCGGTGTTTGCATGAGAAGCGCCAGCGCTGCTGTCGCAGCCAGCAAATATGACCTTTGCATCAGAACCTCCAAAATAACTGACCCGAATGAGGCAAAGCGTAGGCCTCCGGGAGCAACGTGGGCACGTCCGCCGACGGTAGGCCGAAACCCGGCCGCGAACTGTGGCCGAGATCACATTACTCGCCGCGGCTTGCCTCATCATAGACGCACGTCGAACGCAGCGCCCACTGCGGACACCAAGACAAGCACGACAAAGTGTCGGGCAAGTCCCGGAACACGCGGTTCGAGCTGGTGTTCCACATCCAACCGTTCCCAAAGGGAGACTGAAATGCGTCGCACCATCCTCACTCTCGCATCGTTCGCGGCCTTGATTGCCGCGACATTCCCGGCGGCCCAGGCCCACGCCGCCAACGACAGATATTGCCTGCAAGGCCGCATCTGGGGCTATCCCGGCAACTGCCAGTTCGCGACCTATCAGCAGTGCCAGGCCACCGCCTCCGGCACGTCGGCCTATTGCGGCGTCAACCCGCGCTACGCGTTCTCGCAGCAGCGCTATTACTGACGAATTTGCGGCGTGCGCGCATGACGCGCGCGCCGCCACAATTTTACGAGAAGACGGTCCACTGCGCCGATGGCCCGGCGAACCGACGCTGCGCCAAGCAGCTTGCGCCCGTCGATGACGAGAATGTTATCCGTCATCGTTTTGGGAAAAATTTGCAAAGCCCTGCCGCAGCTTGTCCGCAACGCTCCCTCCCCCCAGAAATCGTCGATGCCTGACAATTGTGATCTATCTCGCTTTCGGCGGGCGTGGTCTAGCCTAGCCTGCATATTCCAGCGCGAACAACTTCAGCTCGATCTGTTTCCATCGCGATTTTCCAGGGAGGTCATTTATGAGCAGCCGCCACAGCATCACTCCGCGCGGCCTGAACGCAACGCGTTCGTCGCTTTCGCAAGGCCGCTTCGGCCGCATGTTCCGCAAGCTCGCCCCGGCGAAATTCGGCCACAACGACGCCGACAATGTCGCGAACCTTTCGGCGCTGGCCGACAAGATGGTCGCCGATTTCGATGGGCCGAAGGACGGACCGGACGCGGAGGAGAGCGGCATTCCCGCGCTCTACACCTATTTCGGCCAGTTCATCGACCACGACATCACGTTCGATCCCGTCAGTTCGCTGACCAAGCAGCAGGATCCCGACGGGCTCGTCGACTTCCGCACGCCGGCGCTCGATCTGGACAATCTCTACGGCCGCGGTCCGAACGACCAGCCCTACATGTACGACGGCATCAAGTTCCGCCTCGGCGAGAAGCTGACCGGCGCGGGCGTGCCCGATGCCAGCGACCTGCCGCGCTTCAAGGGCCGCGCGCTGATCGGCGATCCCCGCAACGACGAGAACAGCATCGTCTCGCAGTTCCAGGCGCTGATGCTGCGCTTTCACAACCGCATGGTCGACGACAATGACAGCCTGTCGTTCGAAGAGGTGCAGCAGCGCGTCCGCTTCCACTATCAGTACGTCGTGCTGAACGACTTCCTGCCGCGCATCGTCAAGGCCGACGTGCTGGATGAGCTGAAGACCGCGGGCCAATACGACCGCAGCAAGCTCGCCCACTATCACTGGAAGACCTATCCGTTCATGCCGGTCGAGTTCTCGGTTGCGGCCTACCGTCTCGGCCACTCCATGATCCGCCCAGGCTATCGGCTGAACGATGCGGGCAATATGCTGTTGCAGATCTTCCCCGACCCCCACAATCCCGACAAGAATGCGCTGACCGGCTTCCGCGCCATGGGCCCGGGCCGCGCCATGGACTGGGGCCGCTTCATCGATCTGGACACGCGCCCCTATGGCGTCGAGGACGACGACACCAATCCCGACAACAAGAAGCGACTTCAGTTCGCCTATCGCATCGATGCCTCGCTGGTGGATCCGCTGCGCAAATTGCCGCCGGAAGTCGCGTCCAATCCGTCGTCGCTGGCGCTGCGCAATCTCGAACGCAGCTGGCGGCTCGGCCTGCCCTCGGGCCAGGCGGTCGCCAGGGCGATGAATTTGACGCCGCTGACGGACGATCAGATCATCATCGGCAAGGCCGTGGACGAGCCCGGCGCAGGCGATCCACAAACCGGGATCGCAACGATCGCGAACGGCGTGTTCGCCGACAACTGTCCGCTCTGGACCTACATCCTGGCCGAGGCGCGGCAGTCCCCAGCCGACGTCCCGATCCCCGTCACGGGCGGCCCCGGCACCGTCAAGACGCCACAGCTCGGTCCCGTCGGCGGCCGCATCGTCGCCGAGGTCTTCCTGGGCATGATGTTCGGCGACAATTCCTCCGTGCTGTCGCAGGACCCGCAATGGACGCCGGTGACCGGCTCCGGCTTCGCGCTGAAGGACCTCGTGGCCTACGCACTCGGCCAGGGCGATCCGCTGCACTGAGCCTACGCGGACGATGACGCGAGGGCCGCCCGCATCACGCGAGCGGCCTTTTGTCATCGCACGCGACGGGGAGAAGCGACCGGATTCCTAACGCGCATAGAGTGAGCTGAAGATCAGTCAGCTCTCGGGCGTGTCCTCATAAACTCGTCACGTCCGGTTTGCTCTCAGAAGGCGACATCGAGACCGACACGCCACCAGTTCGGCCTTGGGCCAATTCCGGACTTATGCACCGCAGCGAGCTACGCTTTGTTTGATCACCTCGTCGGCAGTGGAAACCACCTTTCTTGGGCGGCACTTGGATGCCGAACCACGGGTACGATTGTTTCTTGCGGATCGTCAGCGAATGGCACAGGTTTTCGCCAAGAAAGGAGCTCGCGCATGACCATGAACAGCACCGGTATCCCCGAAGGTTTCGAACCGCACTTCCGTAAGAGCCCTTTCACCGATCCTTGGGAACCGCTCTATTCGAAGCAGACGGACAAAGCCGTGATCATCGGATTACGGCTGGCCAAGCCGCACACCAATGCACGTGGCAACGTTCATGGCGGGCTGATCTCCGCGCTAGCTGACAACGCGATGGGCTATAGCTGCGCGCAGGCGATTGGCTGGGCATCGTCGCTGGCGACGATCACTCTTGTGGTCGACTTCACCGGCATCGCGCAGATCGGGCAATGGCTCACCGTGGACAGTGAGGTGATCAAAACCGGCAGAACGATCTGCTTCGCGCAAAGTCTAATCAAGGCCGACGACAGTGTAATCGCTCGGGCGAACGCCACGTTTCGCGCAGTGCCGAAGCATAAGGGTGACACTCATCCCCGTTAGCCGTTAATGCTCGCACCACACAACCGGCCTGAAAGAGCTTTCAGATCGATCTAGGTCCGCAACGGGTCAAAAGCAGCGGGGGACGCCAAGTAAGATCGGCGTCCGGTTTGCCCCCGACATCCGACATGACACGCGCTCAATCGACCTTCGGCTAAGGGCCAATAGCTGACATTCCGCTTATTCCATCGCTTCGTCGGCCCCGAGAGAGGTGCGCAGCGGAACAGTGATGTCTGCTCAGCGCTCGTTTACACCGAGAGGGTCGGCGGTTCGAATCCGTGACCGCCCACCATCACGCCCATTGCAGCCCAAAATCATAATGTGATCAGAGTATCCAGAGCCTTGCGGAAGGCAAGCCGCCGATCTGTCACAGGGATCACTCCTAAGCAAGGCGTTTGCATGCCGACGAACGCGGCCGGCGCGATGGTCAGTCGCACACCTCGCGTTGAATGAGGATACCCGATCCGTTGCCTGGGCTGTATCCACTCGCTATCCGACAGCCTTTGCCCACGGGCCTGCATCCCGCACCATTGCAAATCATCTGACCAGACGCTTGTGGCTTGGCTGGCGCTGTTTCTGTCCGCTTCCGCTGCTCATCACGCTTGATTGCCTCATCCCGCGTCGCGACCGGCTTCTTGTCCTGCAGCTTCTCGCATTCATTGTCGTCATTGACGCGATAGCCCGCGCGGCAGGTGATCTTCACGCAGGCATCGCCGTCGGCCCTGAAACCGTGGTCGCAGACCAGCGGGCAGACGCGACCCGGCTTCGCCTTGATTGCATCCAGCGCATCGAAGCTCGCGAGCTTGGCGTCGAACTTGGTGCCGGCGTATTTGTTGAACAGCGTCAGCGAGCGTTGTGACGCCGCATTCCAGTCGCCGTCCGCCGAGCTTGTCAGACAACCGACGCGGCGGAGTTCTGACTGCACCAGCTTCGTCGTTTCCTGGGGCGACATCGCCGGCGGGGTCGAAGAGGGCACTACGGCCGCGACCTTTTGCTCGGTGTTGGCGGCGATTTGTTTCTCGCCAGCCTGCTTGGCGGTTGCCTCGGCCGCCGCCTTGTCGGCCGCTTGCTTCTCGGCGAGCGCTTTGGCAACGGCGGCCTCGGCCTCCTTTCTTCGCTGCTCAGCGGCGGCGGCTTTTGCCTCCTCGATCTGCTTAGCCCTCTCAGCGCCCAGACGGGCATCCTCGGCGGCCTTGGCGGCTACCGCTGCCTTTTCCTGCTCGACCTTTTTGGCACGGTCGGCCGCGAGCCGGGTTTTCTCCTCTTCGGCCTGTCGAGCCTTGTCGGCGGCCGCAGCGCGTGTTTCCTCGGCGGCAATTTTCTTGAGCTGCACCTTTGCCAAGTCGGCATAAAAGCCGTTCGGGAAGGCCCTGAGAAACGCCTCCCATGCGTCAAGGTCGCCCGCCTGAAGTGCGAGTTCGTAGCCCCTGCGGATTGCATCATCAGGGCTCGCCTGCGGTCCTGTGGCCGCCGGCTTCGCAGGCACGAGGGAAACGTCGTCACCACCCAGCGAGCCATAGACATACGGCTCCTGCTTGTAGCCGGTGTTCTTGAGGACGTCGTCGCGGACGAAGCCGAAAGCTTTACGCAGGTCGAGCCCCGGCGTTGGGAGGCGCTCGACCAGGGCTGCCGCAAATGGGCTGTTTCTGGAGTCCCCGTCTGAGGCCGTCGAGCCGGCTTTCGCCGCGAAGGCGATCATGGTGTTCGGGCTGGTCGGCTCGACCTTGGCAAGGCCGCGGCCGATGGCGCGCGCGGCAATCGTCCGCTTCATGGTTTTGGCGAACGGGTTATCGCGGCAGGCATCGAGGATGACCAGGCGGAGCTGCTTGGCCGGCTCGACCGCGAACAGAGCGCGGTCCAGCGGCAGCGTCTCGTCGAGGACATCGCTGTCCGTCTCGAGCGTGGCATCGGTGGGGATCAGATAATTGGTGCCGTCGAGCTCGATGCCATGACCGGCATAATAGACGACGGCCACATCGGTCTCACGCGCCCTGCCGCCGAAGTCGCGGAGCGCGCGGCGCATCTCGGCGGCATTGAGATCGAGCTTGATGTCGACCTGGTCGAATCCGGCCTTCTTGAACATGCCACCGATCAGCGTGGCATCATTAACCGGGTTCGTAAGCCTCGGCACGCTCTTGTAGGCCGAATTGCCAATAACGAGCGCGACCCGACGCTCGGCGTGCGCCGAACCGCAGGTTAGCCAAACGACAAATAGCAATGAAAACCAGCGAAATGCGCCCATCACAGCCCCGAACATCACGTGCGCAGCGTATGCGGAGCCTGCCGAAAGGCAAGTATTGGATCTGTGATGCTGATCACTCAGGACTTCGGCATGTCGCCTATGGGTCAAAAGCGGCCGTCGGGGCCGAGTGCTGCAAAGCGTCCGCTATCGGTCCAGAAGCTGACTAAAAAGCGGCGACTTGAATTGCCTCCCTGTCTTCAGTTGCAGACCGAGGACGGAGGACTGAGTTACTGAGCTTCGGCGATCTTCGGTCCGGATGACAGCATCTGCGCGTTGGCTGCCGAGGGCCGGTTCGACGGCGATGCCGGGTCCGGCGATCGGGAAGCGGCGTCGGGCGACGCTCCCTGCGATGGCCGACGGGCAGCGGTTGCCGGAAGCACGATCACTTTCGCTCCGACTTTCACCCGCTCATAGAGGTCCACGACGTCCTCGTTGGTCAGCCGGATACAGCCGGACGAAACCCGCTTCCCGATCGTATCGGGCTTGTTGGTGCCGTGAATTCGATACTCCGTCTCGCCCAGATACATCGCCCGGGCGCCGAGTGGGTTGCCGGGACCGCCGGCCATGAACCGCGGCAGATAAGGCTGACGCGAGACCATCTCCGCAGGCGGGTGCCAATCCGGCCATTCTGCTTTGCGAGCCACCGTCTGCTCACCGGACCATGCGAAACCTTCGCGGCCAACACCGATGCCGTAGCGCATCGCCTGCCTGTCGTTCAGAACGAAATAGAGGAATGTGTTTTGGGTATCGATGATCACAGTGCCCGGTGTCTGGTGGCTGGCGTAGTCAACCACCTGCCGGACAAGTGCGCCGGGACCGTCAGCGGCTTTTGGCGGTTCGACCAGCGGCGCCGGGGCCGGGGCCGGAATCGGAGCCGGAGCTGGCGCCGATGCATGAACCGGAGTTGCCACGTAAACCGGGGATGACGATGCCATGGCTTGGGGTGCGGACGGCTTCCCTATCGGTTGCACGCTCGCCGGGCGAGACAGCAAACCGTACCCTAACGCGGCGACGGCCACGACGCCAACTGCAACTCTCGCGGCCATCGGTAGTGCGAACGTCTTCGCCTTTCCACGTTTGGCCCGCTTGCTCATATCTTTCCCCAGGTCACCATGCCCAAGAGAGGTACCCGGCAACATTTAAGAAACTTCGAAGCGATCTCTCTCAGACTGGAACCCGTTGACGGTGGTTAACGCCGGACTCTTGCTCGGCGGAGCGCACACGCCCCGCGCTTTCGTTAACGGCGGCTTCGGGTCAGTCGCTGCTGGCCAAGCGGAGCGACTTCCGCTCTGTCCGCGACATCTGACGTTTAGAAGTCCACGCCCTAACGCGCGGCTCCGAGGCCGAGCTCCGCGAGGCGCGTTGCGAACCAGCGCGACAGCGGCTCATCGACGAGGCCGCCGACATAGACCTCCGACATCGTCACATGGTGCTTGTCCAGCACCAGCAGCACGCCGATCCAACAGGCGAACCAGACATGCGGATCGGTCAGCGCCCGCAGCTTGTGCTGGTCGTGCGTCACCGACGTGTGATTACTCGCCTTGCGGATCTCGACGCTAAGCAAATTGTTCGGGATCTCGCGCTGATGCACGACGACATCGGGATAGATCGACTTGTCCAGATGGTCGTCGGTCGAGACGATGGTGCCGTGCGGCAGATGCAGCGTGCGTTCGCCGAGCCGGTCGTAGTTGCAATCGACTGACCAGCCGGCGAACTGCTTCTCCAGATGCACGGCGAAGCGATGCGTGATCGCGCGCTCGCCGATGTCCTTTTCGAACAGGAATCCTTCGTGGGCGTAGAAGTCCCGGAGCGCCGCGATCACCTTGTTCAGCTCGGTCTGCATCGTGCCCCCCGGCCCTCGGCGCTCCCTATGATGCGCCCTACATCTGAACTTCGATCAGCCGCGGCCCAGGCTCGGCGACGGCTTCGGCCAGTGCCTTGTTGAACTCGTCGGCATTGGTGACGGCGCGGCCGGGCACGCCCATGCCCTTGGCCAGCGCCACGAAATCCAGCGTCGGACGGTCGAGCCGCAGCATGTCGTTGGCGCGCTGGCCGGGCTCGCCGGCGCCGACATTGTCGAACTCGCCGCGCAGGATCTGGTAGATGCGGTTGGCGAACACGATGGTGACGATGTTGAGGTTCTCGCGCGCCTGGGTCCACAGCGACTGGATCGTGTACATCGCGCTGCCGTCGCCGACCATGGTGATCACCTTGCGGTCCGGGCAGGCGATCGCGGCGCCGATCGAGAGCGGCGTCGAGAAGCCGATCGAGCCGCCCATGTTCTGCAGCCAGTCGTGCGGCGCGGCGGCGGCCGTCGGCGGGAAGAAGGCGCGGCCGGTGGTCAGCGACTCATCGACCAGGATCGCGTTCTCGGGGATCGCATAGGCGATCGACTGCGCGATGGACGCGTGGGTCAGCGCGCCGGTCGGCTTGACCAGCTCCTGCACTGCCTGCGGCTTGACGTCCTTGGCACTGGCCTTCACCGCGCCGGCGAGCGCTTCCAGCGCCGCGACCGAATTCTCGCCCCAGGAGGTCATGCGATGGACGTCGCAGCCTTCGGGCCTCAGCACGCTCGGCTTGTTCGGATAGGCGAAGAACGCCACGGGATCGTCGGACTCGACCAGCACGATATGGCGGAACTTCGCCAGCATCGGCAGCGCGTTCTCGATCACGTAGTGGATGCGGTCGATCGAGAAGCGGCCGCGGCCGCGCGCCATCTTGGGACGGAAGGTCGGGCCCATCACGGTGCAGCCGGTCTTGGCCGCGATGCGCTCGGCCAGCGCGAGGCCCTGCTCGCTCAGCGCGCTGCCGGTCATCAGCAGCAGCGTGCCCTCGCCGTCGCCGTGCAGGATTTTTGCGGCCTGCTCGACCGCCTGCGGCGAATAGCTCGCGCGCTGCTGCTCGGCCGGGACCTCGGCGATGCCGTCGGCCTCGTTCCAGGCGGTGTCGGCGGGCAGGATCAGGGTCGCGATCTGCGGCGGCGCGCTTTTGGCGGCGGCAATCGCCGCGGCGCCGTCAGCGGCAACCGATTTGGAATCCGGCGAGGTGCGGACCCAGGACGACATCGGCCGGGCGAGGCCCTCGATGTCGGAGGTCAGCGGCGCGTTGTAGCCGATATGGTAGACCGCGTGCTGGCCGACGATGTTGACGATGCCGGAATTCGCCTTCTTGGCGTTGTGCAGATTGGCAAGGCCGTTGGCGAGGCCCGGGCCGAGATGCAGCAGGGTCGAGGCCGGGGTGCCCTTCATGCGGAAATAGCCGTCGGCAGCGCCCGTCACCACGCCTTCGAACAGGCCGAGCACGCAGCGCATGCCCGGCACGCGGTCGAGCGCTGCGACAAAATGCATCTCGGAGGTGCCCGGGTTGGTGAAGCAGACGTCGACCCCACCCTTGACCATCGTCCGCACCAGGCTTTCCGCACCGTTCATTCTTTTTGCTCCCACAACCGGCGATTTCGAGTGATCCATCTGACCAATCATTGTTCGCGGCATCCGTCAAAGCAATAGGGGGCATCGCGGCCCTGCCCCGCGCCGCGACGCGCTGGTTTGGCTAACGCTTTTTGACAAACTGGCCCGGTTGCCGATTTGGTAACGCCATTCGTTAATGGTTGGCTTGTTCGGAAAGGACTTGCCTCACGGGGCCGTGGCTTGCGAAATGCCGGCAAATATGGCCTGTGGCCTTCGTTGAATCGATTTTTTTGCTGGGGGAAACAATGATCCGGTTTTTTGCCGCGCCGATTGCCGCCATTGCACTGCTGACGGCCACCGCCGGCGGCGCCTTTGCCGAAGAGTTCGACTCGCGCGACATCATGGGCGGCGGCCCGAACTTCTTCCGCGGCGGCTCGAGCCCGATCCCCCGCACCACCGTCAACTACTCCGGCAACTATGCCCCCGGCACGATCGTGGTGAACACCTCCGAGCGGCGGCTCTATCTGGTGCTCCAGAACGGCCAGGCGCTGCGCTACGGCATCGGCGTCGGCCGCGACGGCTTCCGCTGGGGCGGGGTGCACAGGATCACCGCCAAGAAGGAGTGGCCGGACTGGACGCCGCCGTCGCAGATGCTGGCCCGCCGACCCGACCTGCCGCGCCACATGAAGGGCGGCATCGAGAACCCGCTCGGCGCGCGCGCGATGTATCTCGGCTCGACGCTGTACCGCATCCACGGCTCCAACGAGCCGGAGACGATCGGCCAGGCGGTCTCCTCGGGCTGCTTCCGCATGACCAATGATGACGTCAGCGACCTCTATAGCCGCGTCTCGGTCGGCACCACCGTGGTCGTGCTGAACAACTGAAGCGCAATTGCCTCCACGCACGTGGTGTGCTCCCTCTCCCGCTTGCGGGAGAGGGTTGGGGAGAGGGTCTCACCGCAACGGGACAATCCTCCAGAGGAGAGAGCCCTCACCCGCCGCTACGCGGCGACCTCTCCCGCAAGCGGGAGAGGTCGAGGGAGCCGCGGCTTCGGCTGAATCACACGAAGTCTGTCACGCTTTTGCTACAGATGATTGGCGGGAACCCGCAGGGCGCGTGAATTTGCGGTCTTGTGCGCGCGACGCGAATACGGCAGCGTCGGGTGACGATGAGCGCATTGAATCCGCCCTCGCTTTCCCTCCGCATCGCCCTCCTGGCGCTCGCAGCGCTCACCGGTGTGCCTGACACCGCTACCATGGCCGCCGCGGGCGAATTGCCCGCGATCGCCTCGCGCCAGCGCGCCGAGAAGAAGAGCTTTACCGACAGCGAGATCGTCGAGGGTTTTCTCAAGACGGCTTTCGGCGCCGAATACCACCTCGCCGGCCGCGTCGACCGCATCCGCAAGTTCGACGGGCCGGTGCGCGTGTTCGCCGAGAGCGACCGCGCCGACCGCAAGACCCAGCTCGCCAAGGTCGTCGCCGACATCGGCACGCGCGTGCAGCATCTCGACATCGCCATGGCCGGCAGCAGCGAGGCGGCGAACGTGCGGGTGAAGCTCGTGCGCGACCGCGATCTGTTCCGCACCATCTCGAGCTTCTACGGCGCGGAGAAGGCGCGCGAGATCCGCACCTCGCTCGATCCGCAATGCCTGTCCGGCTTCCGCAAGAACGACAATTTCGAGATCGAGCATTCCGACGTCATCCTCACCGTCGACAACGGCGATTTCACCTTCCTCGACTGCGCCTATGAGGAGCTGCTGCAGTCGCTCGGTCCGATCAACGACACCACGAGCGTGCCCTGGACCATGTTCAACGACAACGTCTCGATGGGCTATTTCGACGTCTACGACCAATACATCCTCAACCTGCTCTACGACCCCCGCATCAAGCCCGGCATGACCGTGCTGGAGGTCAAGGCGGTGCTGCCCGCCGTGCTCACCGACGTGCGCGCCTGGGTGAGGCGGGTGAACGATCTGAAGGAGTGAGGGATTCTTACCTCTCGCCGCCTCACACCTTCCTTGCCTTCGTCATCAGGAACTGCTGGCGCATCACGTTGTGGCCGGCGTCGAAATACTCCGAAATCAGCGCCTCGAACTCGGCACGGAAGCTCTTGAGCTTGTCCGGCTCGTCCTTGTACTGGGCGACGAGCTTGATCAAGGGCCCGATCGTCGATTCCATGGTGCGGCGGAAATGCTGCGGGCTGAGTGCCGACGGCGTCATCATGTCCATCTCGAAAGAGAGATCCTTCGCTTTCCCTGCAAGACGCTCGGCGACGATCTTCGGATCGCCCCACAACACCGGTGATGCCACGCCCTCGGGCGGCGGCAGATGGCGGCCGATCATCGCGAACATCCGTCCGACATACAGATGCGGCGGCCAGGTGGAGAACGCGATGGTGCCGCCAGGCTTCAGCACGCGCAGCATCTCGCCGATGGCAACGTCCGGGCGCGGCGCGAACATGTGGCCGAACTGGCTGAGCACCACGTCGAACTCGTTGTCGCCATAGGGCAGGCTTTCCGCGTCGCCGTCGACGAAGTCGACATCGAGGTTCACCAGTTGCGCATGCTCGCGGGCGCGCTCGATCAGAACCGGCGACAGGTCGAGACCCCTCACCTTTGCCCCGCGACGCGCCGCCGTGATCGCGACGACGCCGGTGCCGCATCCGACGTCGAGCAGCCTTTGACCGGCGGCAACGCCGGCAAAACCGACGAGCTTGGCGGCGGTCGGTGTCGTGAAAACCTCCATCGGCGTGAACAGCGACCAGGCTTCCTTCTGGACAGCCTTGAAACTTGCAAACGGATCCTGCGCGGTCATGGAACTCTCCCATCGCTCGAGGTCGATCCCCATGAGGCGGGCGACGGGCGCGGAAGGTTCAACGCGGGCTGATGGTCGCAACGGCACTGCGTTCCGGCTGGCGGACCGCCTCACCTCGCATCGGCATACACCGTGGCGCGCGACACGCCGAGATGGGCGGCGATGATGTCGGAGGCGCGGCGCACCTGCATGCTGCCGGCATCGCGCAATTCGCGCAGCAGGGTGCGGCGGTCTTCCGTGGAAAGCGCGCGGGGCGTGGTGGCGCGGCGCGCGGCGAACCGGTCGATATGGGCGCGGATGGCGTCGGCGCCGACGGGGTTGAGGGATTCGCGCGGATTGTTTTGCGCATCGACGCTGACGAACTGGCCGATCGCGCTCTGCAAACCCTGGAACAGCGTCAAGTCGACGTTGAGGCAGAGGGCGGCGACGTATGAACCGTCCGCGCCCTTGATGCCGATCGAGGTGCTCTTGGCCTGCCGACCGTCGGCGAAGCTGTTGGCGTAGTTCGAGATCACCTGCGCGTAGTTGGGATCGGCGATGCGGGCGAGGCCAAGCTCGGTCGCGCCCTGGCCGACCTTGCGGCCCGACAGGTTGTTGTGAATGGCGACGATCGCGTTCGTGGGATCGGTGAGATCGTGCAGCACGACCTCGCAGAACGGCGCAAAGGTCTCCCCCAGCCCCTGCGCGATCTGCTGCAACTGGTCGAACAGCAGCTTTCGTTCGGCCGTGGCCCTGCCCGATGCGGCGGACGCGGATTTGCTGCGGCTCATCGCACGGCCCTACTGCACGAGATCGGCGACGATTGTGGCGGCCTTCAGCCCCGTGCCGGTGAGCACCGCGACCGTGGTCTCGTTCGCCTTGATGGCGCCAGCGGCGGAGAGCTTGTCCAGCGCGGCGGCTGCGCTGGCGCTGGTCGGCTCGGCGAACAGGCCTTGCCGTGCAAGTCGTCGCAGGGCGGCGACGATCTCGTCCTCGGCGAGCGCAACGGTGCCGCCGCCGCTCTCGCGCAAGGCGGCGATGATCTCGCGCAGACGCAGGGGATTCTTGATCGCGGTGCCCTCGGCGATGGTCTTGCTTACCTCGCGCGCGACCGGCGTATCGACGCCGGCCTTGAAGCTCGCATCGATCGGCGAGCAGTTTTGCGGCTGCGCCGCGAACAGGCGCGGCAGCTTCGCGATCTGGCCGGCTTTCAGCAGTTCGCGGAAGCCGAAGGCGCAACCGAGCAGGCTGCTGCCGGCGCCGACGGGGACGATGACGTTGTCGGGGGCGCGGAAGCCGAGGTCTTCCCAGATTTCATAGGCAAGCGATTTGGTGCCCTCGAGAAAGAACGGCTGCCAGTTGTGGCTGGCGTAAAAAGTCTGGCTCGACTGGCGGATCGCCTCGGCCTCCGATTCCTCGCGTGGCCCTTCGACGAGCTGCACCGCCGCGCCATAGGCGCGCACCTGCGCGATCTTGGCCGGCGACGTCGAGGCCGGCGCCAGGATCTTCACGCGCATGCCGCCGGCGGCACCCAGCCCCGCCATCGACGAGCCGCCATTGCCGGAAGAGTCCTCCAGAATGGCGTCGACGCCGATCTGCCGCAGAAAGGACAGCATCACGGAGGAGCCGCGGTCCTTGAAGCTGCCGGTCGGGTTGAACCATTCGAGCTTGAACAATGGGCGCAGGTCGCCCCATTCCTGCGCGACCAGCGGCGTGCAGCCCTCGCCGAGCGTGATCGGATTCCTGATCTCGACCGGCAGCGCGGCCCGGTAGCGCCACAGCGACCGTGTGCGCGGCTCGATCTCCTCGCGCGAGATCCCGGCCCCCGGTGTCACCAGCAGCGGCGTGCGCTGGTCCGAGCACCAGCGCGGCTGGTCGAGCGGATAGAGCTTTCCGGTGCGGGGGTCGATGTAGCTGGCGGCGGGCATGGCAGACTCCATCGCAGAGATGATCTACACGATTTGTCTGATTATATACGTTCTGTCCAGTCGCAGGCAATCGCCACAACACCTCTTGAAAACAGGAAAACCAAAACTATTTCAAATCCTTAATCCTATCGCACGGATCGAACGGCAGGGTTCGACCGGAGCGAGGGCGCGGGATTCACGCGGACCGGGCTGGTTCGCCGACGATGGAATTTGGCGATGAACGCTTGCCGGGCGCTGCACCATTAACTTGTCTGTCGCGCTCGGCCGCTACAATATGTTGGATTGTGCTTGCGCCGCCGGTGCTCAGCATCGGCAACGCAAAGTGAGCCAGGCCCGTCCGAGCGGCGGGCCGTTGGCTTTTTGGGAGCCTGGACATGAGCCGCGCGAACCGTACCGATCACATCCGCCTGACCTCCCATCCGGAGCCGGGCAGGAAGGCCGCTTTTCCGATCCATTGGGGCGCAGCCGATGCGCGCACCCGCGGGCCGATCATCGGCACGGTGTCGCGCGCTGGGGATCGCAACGTGATCGGCAGCCATGGCGGCTCCTACGCGATGTACCGCGCGCTCGCCGTCTCCGCCGGGGCGCTCGATCCCATCAGGCGTCCCGACCTCACCAACACGTTTCCGGCAGCCACCATCGGGCCGTTTCCGCAATGGAACGATCCGGCCAAGATCGTCGCGCTCGACCCCTGGGGGCATCTCGTCGCCGAGAATTTTGGCAAGGAGATCGCCGAGGGCTCCGACATCCGGCCGAGCATCGCGGTGACGCGCGCCCGGCTCGACCTGCCCGAGATCCGCGAGGCGCTGGCCGCAAAACGGCTGCGCGCCGACGGCGAGGTCGTGCATGCCAATGGCAGCGTGTCGGTGGTGAAGATCGCGATCGATCCGGTCTGGTATCTGCCGGGTCTCGCCGCGCGCTTCGGCACCGGCGAGACCGAGCTGCGCCGCACGCTGTTCGAGCAGACCGCCGGCATGTTCCCCGAGCTGGTGACGCGGCCGGACATGAAGGTGTTCCTGCCGCCGATCGGCGGCACCACGGTCTACATGTTCGGCGACGTCAGCAAGCTGCCCGACCATCGCACCAAGATCACCTGCCGCGTCCATGACGAGTGCAACGGCTCCGACGTGTTCGGCTCCGACATCTGCACCTGCCGGCCCTATCTCATCCACGGCATCGAGGAATCCGCGCGCGGCGCGCAGGAGGGCGGGCTCGGGCTCGTCGTCTACAACCGCAAGGAAGGCCGCGCGCTCGGCGAGGTCACGAAATTCCTGGTCTACAACGCCCGCAAGCGCCAGGAGGACGGCGATGCCGCCGCCGCCTATTTCGAGCGGACCGAATGCGTCGCCGGCGTGCAGGACGCGCGCTTCCAGCAATTGATGCCGGATACCATCCACTGGCTGGGGCTGAAGCGCATCGACCGCTTCCTGTCGATGAGCGACATGAAGCACGACGCGCTGACCTCGCAGGGCATCGACATCGTCGAGCGCGTGCCGATCCCGCCGGAGCTGATTCCAGCCGACGCCTATGTCGAGATCGCGGCCAAGAAGGCTGCCGGCTACTACTCGACCGACATCGCGCCGGAGAAGGACGTGAACGGCGTGGTCGGGCGTTCGCTGGAAAAATACTGATCGATTGATGGCGGACACCAGAGAACAACGGGCCCGCGCGCTGCTCACCGCAACAGCGGTTCGCGCTCGCGCCGGGCAGATGCTCGAGCTTGGCCTCAAGGGCGGGCTCAGCCACTTCACGATCGATCTCGACCGCATGGACGGCGTTGCGGACGCGGTGCTCGCGGTCACGCGAAAAGCCTATCCGACGCTGGACGTTCCGTTCCACGCCCGCTGGCGGCATTTTGTGCTCGGCGGCGCCGATCGCTGGGCGCGCCTTGCCGACGCCGCATCGTGGCCGGGCCGCGCCGCGCGGGCGCGCGCGGAGTTCGACCTTGCCATCGTCAGCGTGCTGCTCGATGCCGGCGCCGGCGCTGCCTGGCGCTATCGTGACGCGGTGACGGGCGAAAGCATCGGCCGGTCCGAGGGGCTTGCGATCGCGAGCCTCGACATGTTCGCAAGCGGGCTCTTCTCCAGCGATGCCAGCGCGCCGTTCCGGGTCGATGCGAACGTACTCGCGCAATTGCCCCTCGCCGCCCTCACCTCTGCGTTTCAGGTCAGCGACGCCAATCCGCTGCTCGGCCTCGACGGACGCACGGATCTGCTGCGGCGTCTGGGCAAGCAGGTGGCGGAACGCGCCGAGGTTTTCGGCCTGCACGATACGCCGCGGCCCGGCGGATTGTTCGACCACATCGCGGCGCAGGCTGTGGGCGGCGCCATCGCCGCGCCGGCGATCCTGTCCGCGGTGCTGAACCAGCTCGGGCCGATCTGGCCATCGCGGCTCGAGCTTGCCGGGATTCCGCTCGGCGATTGCTGGCGCCATCCGGCGATCAAGGCGGATGATGCGACCACGGGCCTCGTGCCGCTGCACAAGCTGTCGCAATGGCTGAGCTATTCGCTGATCGAGCCGCTCCAGCGCGCCGGCTTCGCGATCACCGACATCGACGGCCTGACCGGACTTGCCGAATACCGCAATGGCGGCCTGTTCGTCGATCACGACGTGCTGCGCCTGCGCGATGCCGCTGATGCCGGGCGCGCGCATGCGGTGGATTCCCTGCTCGTCGTGGAATGGCGCGCGCTGACCGTCGCGTTGCTGGATCGTCTTGCCGAACTGGTTCGCACCAAGCTCGGCCGCACGCCTGAGACCTTGCCGCTCGCCAGCATCCTGGAAGGCGGCACCTGGGCCGCGGGCCGCGCCATCGCCTTCGCACGCCGTCCCGACGGTTCGCCGCCGCTCAAGGTGATCAGCGACGGCACAGTTTTCTGACCCTCTCCCCCTGTGGGAGAGGGTGGCTTCGCGAGAGCGAAGCCGGGTGAGGGGTATGTCTCTGCGGGCACATCTCTCACCGGAGTTTGCTGAAACAGACCCCTCATCCGGCGCTTCGCGCCACCTTCTCCCACAAGGGGAGAAGGAAGAAGCGCCGGCTGGTTGCATTTCAATCAACGCGCATTTCGTTAGGAGCGTTACATGGAAGGCGTCACCATCGTCGATCATCCGCTGGTGCAGCACAAGCTGACGCTGGTGCGAGACAAATCCATCTCGACAAAGTCGTTTCGCGAGCTGATCAAGGAGATCGGCATGCTCCTGTGCTACGAGGTGACGCGCGACCTGCCGCTCGCCGATACCGTCATCGAGACGCCGCTGGCGACGATGCACTCGGCCAAGATCGCCGGCAAGAAGCTGGTGTTCGTACCGATGCTGCGCGCCGGCACCACCTTCGTCGACGGCATGATGGACCTGGTGCCGACCGCCCGCGTCGCGCATATCGGACTCTACCGCGAGCCGCACAGCTTTGCCGCGGTCGAATATTTCTTCAAATCGCCGTCCGATCTCGGCGAGCGGCTTGCGATCGTGGTGACACCGGTGGTCGCCACCGCCAACACGGCCGTGGCCGCCATCGACCGGCTCAAGGAGCGCGGCGCCAAGGACATTCGCCTCGCCTGCCTGATCGCCGCGCCGGAAGGGTTGGAGCGGCTGCGCGGATTGCATCCGGACGTGCCGATCTGGACGGCCGCGGTGGACGAAGGTCTCGACGAGAACGGCTTTATTTTGCCGGGCCTCGGCGATGCCGGCGACCGCGCCTACGGGACGAGATAAGAGCGAAGCCTAATTTAGATCTTCCCGCTGCCGCAAATGCCCTTCAGCGCCCGCCACTCCGCATCTGTCAGCAGCGGCGGGCCGCTGACGGGACGATCTTCCTTGGTCATGCGGGCGAGACGGTCCTCGGTCAGCGGGTGGCTCGACAGGATCGTGAAACCGCTGCCGCCTTCCTTGCCGGTGATGCGGAACATCAGCTCGGCCGAGGGCTTCGGCGAGCGGCCGAGCGCGTGCATGATGTCGATGGCGAAGGTGTCGGCGCCGGTCTCGGCCTCGCGCGAATAGGAGGCCTCGACCACGCTGCGCGAGGCGAAGATCACGGCGGATGAGCCGGTGACGTCGCCGAACAGCAGGCCGATCAGGAACGAGGTGCCGCCGTTGTAGATCAGGCCGCGCATGTTGTCGTGATGCTTGAGATGGCCGAGCTCGTGGGCGAGGATGCCGGCAAGCTCGTCGGGGCTTTCGGCCCTGTCGAGCAGGCCCTGCAGCAAGAACACCTTGCCGCCGGGCAGCGCGAACGCGTTCGGCACCGGGGTCGGCAGCACGCCCGCGGTCATGGAATCGTCGTCGAGGCCGGCGGCATCGCGCAAGCGGTTGACCAGTTTTGTGAACGCGGCCTTGCCCGCGGGGTCTTCGCACGTGCGGCCGCCGAAGATGGTCTTCACCTGGACCTCGGACGCATCGCCAATGCGGCGCTCGATCGGCTTCGGCACCAGCGGCGCGAGGCGATCGGCAGCGAGCGGCACGCCGAACAGCACGACACAGACGATCGAGACGGCGGCGGCCACCGACCAGCCGACGATTTTCGCGATACCGCGGCGCGTGGTCTGGTGCTCGTCGAGACGCATGCAGCGGACGGTCACGTCTGCCGCGAGTGCAGTATCGCGAATCTCCAGCCGTGCCAGCGGCGGCGCGGACGTCGAGGCCAGACGCAGGACACCGGCCGGACTGTCGGCACGCCGAATGTCGGCATAGGCCCAGCGAACGGGCGTCGCGCCCTCTTCAACGATCTCGAGCGCATCACCGAGCGTCAGCGTCACCTGCCGCCTGCGGCTCGACACGCCGTCGAAGTAGATCGTCGGCTTTGCGGACTGCGCCGGAGCCTCGGTGGACAACTCACTCACAGGTCAGAATCCCGCGACATCGAGCCCATCGGCAAAGCCTTCGCCGAGCGCGCTGGCGAGCTCGCCGCCGCCGCGCACGTCCGCCGCGGCTCCGATGTTATGCACCTCGACGGTTTCCAGCACCTTGGCCCAGAGATCGCGCTGAAGATAGACCCGCATGATGATGTTGATCGCAAGCGCAAGGGCGAAATAACCGATGACCATCATCACCAGCATCGGAATGCTCTTGGCGGTATTGTCCGGGCCGAACAGCTGCTCGACCGGAAGGCCGCTCAGCTTGACGACGAGCATGGTGGCACCGCCGAGATAGGCGGCGAAAATGATCGAGAGCAGCATCCACCAGCCGATCACCTTCCAGTACAGGCCGTAGAATGCGTTATGCGGCAGCTCCGAGGACAGGCTGACGCCGCCGATGCGGATGCCGTCCAGCCACCAGCGCCATTCGCGCGCCTTGAACTCGGCATAGAAGAACGGGGCGAGCGGGAAGATGACCAGCGCGATCGGGCTGAGCAGCCAGAGCCACCAGCCGCGCTTGAAGAACGTCCAGCCATCGCCTTCGAAATCGCCGGAGAGATCACCGTAATGGGTGTGCTGCATCTTGTAGCGTTCGAGCGAAGCCTCGCGCCAGGGCAGCGCCAGGCCGAGCGTCAGGAACACCAGCAGGCCCCACAGCATGGCCCGGAACGAATAGGCCCAGCCCGAGCCGTCCATCCAGAACCGTACGCCGCGCCAGACCGTGCGGGTCAGGCGATAGCGCCGCGCGCGAAAAATCGCGAACTGGCCGAAGGCATAAAAGCTGATGAAGAGCGGCGTCGAGGCAAAGCCCTGCCAGCGCTCGAACTCGATACCGATGAGGAAATAGGCGAGATAGATCGGCACGAGGATCGCCAGCGCGAACAGGAAGCCGATCAACAGCTCCTTGCCCCGGCCGGTATATTCGGCGGCGTCGCCGTCGATCGACGTGTTCGACCACAAGTGACGGCGGATGTCGGTGACGAGCCAGAACCGGTAGAAGCCGAAAGTGACCAGCTCCAGCATGGCACCTTTGGTGACCATTTTGCGGAACACGGAGCGGTCGCCGGCGAAGTCGACGCGCGTGGGCGGCAGTGGCGGCGGGACGGGCTCGGAGCCGATGGGGGCCCATTGCATGTCGTTCACGGCGGCAACCTCGGGATGTTGGCCTGTTGCGGTCAAACTATAGATCAGGGATTGGTCGATCCCCAAGACGGGTGGGTTCGATTTGCCTCGATTCCAGTCGATTTCTGGCACGTTTCCCGGTTCAACGGCGTGCGGGAGATCACGTTGACACATCTGCGTGACGGGCCCCGGATGCTCACGCAAAGGTTGGATGTGGCAAAACTCGCCCTTGCCCCGACGCAGACAACCGGCTGTAATTGCAAATCAAATACCGCAGCGCAGAATTCAACGAGAACGCGCGGTTCACGTCAGGGAGAGCGGTCATGCACGGGACCATCGAAAGCACAGCAAAGCTCGATGCATTGCGCGAGCGCGCCACGTCACTGCCGCTGGAGCAATTCGATCCGGGCGACCCTGAATTGTTCAGGACCGATACGTTCTGGCCCTATTTCGACCGCCTGCGCCGTGAAGACCCCGTGCACTACTGCAAGGACTCGATGTTCGGGCCGTACTGGTCGGTGACGCGCTACAACGACATCATGGAGATCGAGACCAACCATTCGGTGTTCTCCTCGGCCTCCGCGCTCGGCGGCATCACCATCCGCGACATCGATCCCGACCTGCGCCGCGAGAGCTTCATCTCGATGGACCCGCCGCGCCATGCGGCACAGCGCAAGACCGTGGCGCCGATGTTCACGCCGACGCATCTGGACAATCTCGCGCTCAACATCCGCGCCCGCTCGGCCGAGTGCCTCGACAATCTGCCGCGCGGCGAGGTGTTCGACTGGGTCGACCGCGTCTCGATCGAGCTCACCACGCAGATGCTGGCGGTGCTGTTCGACTTCCCCTGGGAGGACCGCCGCAAGCTGACGCGCTGGTCGGATATCGCCACCACCATTCCGGGCCCCGACGGCCTCGTCGCCACCGAAGACGAGCGGCAGGCCGAGCTGACCGAATGCGCCGGCTATTTCGCGCGCCTGTGGAAGGAGCGCATCGAACAGCCGCCGAAGAGCGACCTGCTTTCCATGATGGCGCATGGCGCGGCGACGCGCGACATGGACGCGAAGAACTTCCTCGGCAATCTCGTCCTTTTGATCGTCGGCGGCAACGACACCACCCGCAACACCATGTCGGGCTCGATCTACGCGCTGAGCCAGCATCCGGAGCAATATCGCAAGCTGCGCGAGAATCCGGCGCTGCTCGACAGCTTCGTGCCGGAAGTGATCCGCTGGCAGACGCCGCTGGCGCATATGCGGCGCACCGCACTCTCCGACTTCGAGTTCCGCGGCAAGCAGATCAAGAAAGGTGACAAGGTCGTGATGTGGTACGTCTCGGGCAACCGCGACGAGGAGGCGATCGAGAAGCCCTACGATTTCATCATCGACCGCGCCCGCCCGCGCACGCATCTGTCCTTCGGCTTCGGCATCCACCGCTGCGTCGGCTTGCGGCTTGCCGAACTCCAGCTCAAGATTATCTGGGAAGAGATCCTCAAGCGCTTCGATCATATCGACGTGGTCGGCGAACCCAAGCGGGTCTATTCGAGTTTCGTAAAGGGACTTGAAACCTTGCCGGTGAAGATTGCGGCGTAGATTCGCAGTAAGATGAGCGTGAACGACATCCACAAGGAAGCTGCGCCCCCTCTCCCGCTTGCGGGGGAGGGCTGGGGTGGGGGTGTTTCCGCGGGCGAGACCCCCAAGAGGAAAGAGCCCTCACCCGGCGCTACGCCATAGCCGAGGCTGCGCCTCGGCGTTCTAAGTGGACGGCCGCCGAAGGCGGCCTATGCCTCTCCCGCAAGCGGGAGAGGTTAGAAAAACAACTGGAGCCACGACCATGAACATCCAGACGCCGGTTAAAGTGGACAAGGCCGAACGCATGCGCAGGGCGCGCGAGGAAGCCTACGCGACCCCGCTCGCGCAGTTCCACCCCGGCGCCCCCAGGCTGTTCCAGGACGACACGCTGTGGCCGTGGTTCGAGCGGCTGCGCAAGGAAGAGCCGGTGCATTACTGCACCAACGCGCCGATCGAGCCGTACTGGTCGGTGGTGAAATACAACGACATCATGCATGTCGACACCAATCACGGCATCTTCTCCTCCGACTCGACGCTCGGCGGCATCTCGATCCGCGACGTGCCGGAAGGCTACGACTATCCGAGCTTCATCGCGATGGACCAGCCCCGGCATTCGGCGCAGCGCAAGACGGTGTCGCCGATGTTCACGCCGACGCATCTGGACGAGCTGGCAAAGTTGATCCGCCAGCGCTCGCAGACCGTGCTCGACAACCTGCCGCGCAACGAGACCTTCAACTTCGTCGAGCGCGTCTCGATCGAATTGACGACGCAGATGCTGGCGACGCTGTTCGACTTCCCCTGGGAGGAACGGCGCAAGCTGACCCGCTGGTCCGACGTCTCGACCGCGCTGCCCAAGAGCGGCATCGTCGCCTCGGCCGAAGAGCGCCGCCGCGAGATGGACGAATGCTACGCCTACATGTCCAAGCTGTGGAACGAGCGCGTCAACTCCGCCCCGCGCAACGATCTGTTGTCCCTGATGGCCCATAACGACGCCACGCGCTTCATGGACCCCGACAACCTCATGGGCAACATCATCCTGCTCATCGTCGGCGGCAACGACACCACGCGCAACACCATGACCGGCTCGGTGCTGGCGCTGAACGAGAACCCCGAGCAATACGACAAGCTGCGCGCCAACCCTGCGCTGATCGAATCCATGGTGCCGGAGGTGATCCGCTGGCAGACCCCGCTCGCCCATATGCGGCGCACCGCGCTGCAGGATACCGAGATTGGCGGCAAGCAGATCAAGAAGGGCGACCGCGTCGTGATGTGGTACGTCTCCGGCAACCGCGACGAGGAGGCGATCGACCGCCCGAACGAGTTCATCATCGACCGCCCGCGGCCGCGCACCCACCTCTCCTTCGGCTTCGGCATCCACCGCTGCGTCGGCATGCGCCTCGCCGAACTCCAGCTCAAGATCGTCTGGGAGGAGATGCTGAAGCGCTTCGACCGCATCGAGGTGGTCGGCGAGCCCAAGCGGATCTATTCGAGCTTCATCAAGGGGTATGAGTCGCTGCCGGTGAGGATTCCGGGGTAGCGATTACGCCGTCCTTGCGGCGCATTCGACTTTATCCCCTCACCCTGAGGAGCGCGCTCTTTCGCGCGCGTCTCGAAGGGCGAGGCCGAGAGCCGGGCCTGCATCCTTCGAGACGCGCGAAGACGCGCTCCTCAGGATGAGGATCGGGCCCCTGGCCCAGCTATAAAATTTCGGCATGACAGGTCGCGCCAGATACGAAGGCAAGATGGCGCGCGGCTGTTCTACGACACGGCATCTAACTCAACTTGATGTCCCACAGGCCTTCCTTGCGGCAGGCGGCGACCTCCTCGCGCAGGAGCGCGGTGATGGCCAGCGAGGCCGTCGAGGCCGGGCGGTCGATCGGAGAAGCGAAAATGAGCTCGCGCGTCATCGGCCTGGACACGACAGCGGTTTCCAGCCGCCCGTCCGCGACCTCGCCGTGGACCGACGAGGGCGGCAGCAGCGCGAAACCGAGCCCCTCCTCCACGAGGCTCGTCAGCACCCGAAACGAATCCGCCTCGAGCTGGACGTTGAGCTTGATCTTGCGCTGGGCGGCCGCGTGCTCGATCAACGCACGGAGGCCGTGGGAATGACTCGGCAGCACCAGCCGCTGCCGGAGCAGCCAGCCGATCTCGACGCTTTTCTTGCGCGCAAGGCCGCAGCCGCGCGGGCCGACCGCGACGATGTTGTCGCGGCCGAGGCTCTGCACGTTGAGATGCAGATCGGCCGAGCGGCCGTAGAGGATAGCGAGATCCATCTCGCCGCGGTGCAGCCATTCGACCAGGTGGCCGCTGTAGCTCTCGACAATGCGCAGCGAAATGCCGGGAAATTTCTCGACGCAGCGCCGCGCGAAGCGCGCCGACAGCACGCAGCTCACGGTCGGAACCAGGCCAAGCACGACCTGGCCGGACGGCGGCCCCTTGGCCGACTGGATGTCGTCGCGGATCTGGTCGATCTGCCGCACGATGCCGGAGGTGCGTGCGAGCAGAAGCCGCCCGGCCTCGGTCAGCACCATGCCGCGGCCGTTGCGCGTGAACAGCTCGATGCGCAGCTCGTGTTCCAGAAGCTTGATCTGGCGGCTGAGCGCCGGCTGCGCCACGCGCAGCGTGTCGGACGCCTTGGAGAGGCTGCCGAGCTCCGCCACGCAACTGAAGGTCCTGAGCTGCCGGAAATCCATGCTTGCCAATCCTCGAAGGCTACTCCATACGCTATAGCAAATGAGCATAGGGGGCGGGCGTTGTTTTCACAACGCCAGAGGATCGGCCGGCGTTATCTTAACTGCCGCTACAATTGGGAAACGCCATGAGTGAAGACCACCACAGCGAAGATCACGCCGACATCCGCGAAGCCGTCGCAAAGCTCTGCGCGCAGTTTCCCGGCGAATACTGGCGCAAGCTCGATCGCGAGATGGCCTATCCGAAGGCCTTCGTCGACGCGCTGACCGAGGCCGGGTATCTCTCGGTGCTGATCCCCGAGGAATATGGCGGCGCGGGCCTGAAGCTTTCCGCGGCGGCCGCGATCCTCGAAGAGATCCAGCGCGCAGGCTGCAATGGCGGCGGCTGCCATGCCCAGATGTACACGATGGGCACGGTGCTGCGGCACGGCAATGCCGAGCAGAAGGCAAAATATCTGCCGAAGATCGCGAGCGGCGAATTGCGCCTGCAGGCCTTCGGCGTCACCGAGCCGACCAGCGGCACCGACACCTCCTCGCTGAAGACCTTTGCGCGCAAGGAAGGCAACGACAGCTACATCGTCAACGGCCAGAAGATCTGGACCAGCCGCGCCGAGCATTCCGACCTGATGGTGCTGCTGGCGCGCACCACGCCGAAGGAGCAGGTCAAGAAGCGCACCGACGGCCTTTCGGTGTTCATCGTCGACATGCGCGAGGCCAAGAACAACGGCCTCGAGATCCGCCCGATCCGCACCATGATGAACCACGCCACCACCGAAGTGTTCTTTACCGACATGAAGGTGCCGGCGGAGAATCTGATCGGCGAGGAAGGCAAGGGCTTTCGCTACATCCTCTCCGGCATGAATGCCGAGCGCATCCTGATCGCGGCCGAATGCGTCGGCGACGCCAAATGGTTCATCGCCAAGGCCACGAACTATGCCAAGGAGCGCAGCGTTTTCGGCCGGCCGATCGGCCAGAACCAGGGCATCCAGTTTCCGATCGCGAAAGCCTACGCCTCGATGCGCGCGGCCGAGCTGATGGTGAAGGAAGCCACCCGCAAATACGAGGCCGGGCTCGACTGCGGCGCGGAAGCCAACATGGCGAAGATGCTGGCGGCGGATGCGTCCTGGGAAGCGGCCAATGCCTGCATCCAGACCTATGGCGGCTTCGGCTTTGCCGAGGAATACGACGTCGAGCGCAAATTCCGCGAGACGCGGCTCTACCAGGTGGCGCCGATCTCGACCAATCTGGTGCTGTCCTTTGTCGCCGAGCATGTGCTCGGCATGCCCCGCTCGTACTGAGGCGGCGATCATGGGAGCACTTGACGGGATCAGGGTGATTGCGGTCGAGCAGGCGGTGGCGGCGCCGTTCTGCTCCTCGCGCCTGGCGGATGCCGGCGCGGAGGTGATCAAGATCGAGCGGCCGGAAGGCGACTTCGCCCGCGGCTATGACGCGGCAGCCAAGGGCCAGAGCAGCTATTTCGTCTGGCTCAACCGCGGCAAGCAGTCGGCGGTGGTCGATCTCGCCACCAAGGAAGGCTGCGCCGAACTGGAGAAGCTGATCGCGAGCGCCGACGTGCTGATCCAGAACCTCAAGCCGGGCTCGATGGACAAGCTCGGCTTCTCGCGCGAGCGGCTCTTGAAGGACTATCCGAAGCTGATCTCGTGCACGATCACCGGCTATGGCGACGAGGGTCCCTACGCGCACCGCAAGGCCTATGACCTCTTGATCCAGGCCGAGAGCGGGCTTGCCTCGATCACCGGCAACCCTGATGGCGCCTCGCGCGTCGGCATGTCCATTGTCGACGTCGCGACCGGCGCCACCGCGCATGCGGCGATCCTGGAGGCGCTGATCGCGCGCGGGCGCACCGGCAAGGGCGCAGACATTCGCATCTCCATGTTCGACGTCATGGCCGACTGGTGCACCGTGCCGCTGCTCAACTCGGAGGCCGGCAATCCGCCGAAGCGCATGGGGCTGCGTCATCCCTCGATCGCACCCTATGGCGTGTTCACCTCGAAGGACGGCAAGGACATCCTGATCTCGATCCAGAGCGAGCGCGAGTGGAAGACGCTCTGCGTGAAGGTGCTTGACCAGCCCGACCTGCCGGCCGATCCGCGCGTCGCCAACATGGTGGAGCGCGTGCGCAACCGCGATTTCACCGACAAGACGGTGGCCGATGCCTTCGGCAAGATGACGCGCGACGAACTGCTGAAGCGGCTGTCGGATGCCGACATCGCCTTTGCCGAGGTCAACACCATGGCCGACCTCACCAACCACCCGCATCTGCGCCGCATCGAGGTGGACACGCCGAACGGCCGCGTCAGCTATCCCGCACCGGCGCCGATCATCGTCGGCGAAACGCGCAGCTATGGTGCCGTGCCTGGCATCGGCGAACGTCCACCCAGGAAATAACAAGAGCGAGGCATCATGACCGGGAAGCTCGACATCGATCACTTGCGGCAATGGATCGGCCGCAGCACGGAGGCCACCGACATCGTCACCGCGCAGCTCGTCATGGGCTTGCGCGCGACGCTGTTCCAGGAGGTCGGCGAGCCCAAAAAGGGCGATGCCGCACCGTTCACGGTGCACTGGTGCCTGGCGCAGCCGGTGTTTCCGATGTCGATGCTCGGCCCCGACGGCCACCCCACCCGCGGCGGCTTCCTGCCGCCGGTGCCGCTGCCGCGCCGGATGTGGGCCGGCGGCGAGATCGAATTTTTGCAGCCGCTCTGCGTCGGCGATGAATCGACGCGGACCTCGCGCATCGCCGACGTCACGGTGAAGACCGGCTCGACCGGCACGCTGTGCTTCGTCGCAGTCGAGCACACCGTGACCTCGCCGCGCGGCATTGCCATCCGCGAGCGGCAGGACATCGTCTATCGCGAGATGACGAGCGGCGCGCCCGCTGGCGCCAAGGCCCCGCCTCCGCCACCGAAGGCGCAGCATCGCGAGACCCACGTCTCCGATCCCGTGCTGCTGTTCCGCTATTCCGCGCTGACCTTCAACGGCCACCGTATCCATTACGACCGCGACTACGTCACCAAGGTCGAGGGCTATCCGGGCCTGATCTTCCATGGGCCGCTGCAGGCGGCGCTCATCATCGAGATGGCGGCCAAGCTTCGCGCCGGCAAGGCGCCTCGGAAGTTTACCTATCGCGGGCTTCAGCCGCTGTTCGAGGGCACCGAGTTCTCCGTCAACGCCAATGACGGCGGCGAGAGCATGGAGCTGTGGACCGCGAACGCGGAGGGGCAGCCGACGATGAAGGGCACGGCGGTGTGGTGATAGATACACCGTCATTCCGGGGCGGTCCGCAGGACCGAACTATGGTGCGCAATTACGCACCTGAGAATCTCGTCATTCCGGGTTCGCTTCGCGCCCCGGAATGACGAGCCAAACAATAAGCATTCAGGGACGGAAACCATGGCAAAGAACGGCAAGGCCGGCAGCAAGGCCGTCACCGTCAAGCAGGCCACGATCGACCTGCTGCGCTCCTTCGGCATCGACAGGGTGTTCGGCAATCCCGGCTCGACCGAACTGCCGTTCCTCAGTGACTGGCCCGACGACATCGACTACGTGCTGGCGCTCCAGGAAGCCTCCGCGGTCGGCATGGCCGACGGCTACGCGCAGGCGACGCGCAATGCCGGCTTCGTCAATCTGCATTCGGCGGCTGGCGTCGGCAACGCGCTCGGCAACATCTATACCGCGCATCGCAACCAGACCCCGCTGGTGATCACCGCGGGCCAGCAGGCGCGCTCGATCCTCCCCTTGCAGGCGTTCCTCTATGCCGAGCGCGCGTCGGAGTTTCCGCGGCCATACGTGAAGTACAGCGTCGAGCCGGCGCGGCCCGAGGACGTGCCGGCCGCAATCGCGCGCGCCTATTACACCGCGATGCAGCCGCCCTGCGGGCCGACCTTCGTCTCGATCCCGATCGACGACTGGACGCATGCCACGGCGCCGGTCGAGGCGCGCAAGGTCAGCCGCGAGATCGGACCCGAGCCGGAGGCGATGAAGGCGCTGGTCTCGGCGTTCGGTTCAGCAAAACACCCTGCCCTCGTCATCGGCCCCGGCGTCGACCGCGCCGGCGCGGTCGATCTGATGGTACGCGTCGCCGAGAGAGCCAAGGCGAGCGTCTGGGTCAGCCCGTTCTCGGCGCGATGCTCGTTCCCCGAGCGTCATCCGCAGTTCGCGGGCTTCCTCCATGCCTCGCCGGCACAACTCTCCGACGCGCTGCGTGAGCACGATCTCGTCGTCGTGGTCGGCGCCCCCGTGTTCACCTTCCATGTCGAAGGGCATGCCGCAATCTTCGACGGCGGCGCGACAATCTTCCAGATCACGGACGATCCCGATGCGGCGGCGGTTACGCCGGTCGGCACCAGCATCGTCGCCACGATGAAGCCGGCGCTGAGCCTGCTGCTCGACCTGCTGCCGGAGAGCAAACGGGCGACGCCCAAAGGCCGCACGCTGCCGCCGGCGCCGCAGGCCGCCGATCCGCTGCCGGTCGAATTCCTGCTGCACTCTCTGTCGCAGGCGATGCCCGACGGCGCATCGCTGGTCGAGGAAGTACCCTCGCACCGGCCGGCGATGCAGAAGTTCATGCCGATGCGCGGCCAGGACAGTTTTTACACCATGGCGAGCGGCGGCCTCGGCTACTCGCTGCCGGCGGCGGTCGGCATGGCGCTCGGCAAGCCGAAGAGCCGCACCGTGTGCCTGATCGGCGACGGCTCGGCGATGTATTCGATCCAGGCGCTGTGGACCGCCGCGCAACGCAAGCTGCCGCTGACCGTCGTCGTCATCAACAATTCCGGCTACGGCGCGATGCGCTCGTTCAGCCAGGTGATGCAGGTGGGGAACGTGCCCGGGCTGGAATTGCCGGGGATCGATTTCGTACGGCTTGCGGAGGGCATGGGCTGCCACGCGGTGCGGGTGAGCAAGGCGGCAGAGCTCGGCGAGGCGCTGAAGCGCGGGATGGCGCACGAGGGCACATGCCTCGTCGAGGTCATCGTGGATTCGGCGGTGCCGGTGCTGTACGGGCAGAAGCATTAGGGACGCGCTGTATCTCCTCATCGTCGTCCCGGCGAAGGCCGGGACCCATAACCCCAGGGGGTAGTTGTGGCGCGAAGGTGCCCACTACCAGTCTTCGTCAAACTCCTCCCTGTGGGTATGGGTCCCGGCCTTCGCCGGGACGACACCAAATTTGTCGCGCCACCACCGCAAAGCTACGACGCCAAGAATCCTCCGTCGGCGGCCAGCACGTGCCCGACCACGTAGGACGACGCATCCGACGACAGCCACACCACGGCCTCCGCGACTTCCTCCGGGCTCCCCATCCGCCGCAACGGCAGGCCTGCGGCTACCGTCGCGACGTCGCCGACGCCGGCACGCAGCATCATGTCGGTGACGACGCGGCCGGGGGCGATGGCGTTGATGCGGATGCCGCGCGGGGCGTTCTCCATGGCGGCTGAGCGCGTCAGCGAGATCGCCGCGGCTTTCGAGGCCGAATAGAGCGAGAAGCCGGGATTGGGATTGCGCACGCCGCTGACGGAGGCATTGACGACGATGCTGCCGCGGCCTTGCGCCAGCATCGCCGGCAATTGATGGCGCAGGCACAGGAACAGCGCGCGGACATTGGTGTCGAACACGCTGTCGTAGATCTCCGTGCCCTGCTCTTCCAGCGGCGCGCGGCGCTCCTGGAAGCCGGCATTGTTGAAGGCAACATCGAGCCGGCCGCAACGCTCGCGGCGGTTCCGACGAGGCGCGCGACGTCGTCCTCGCGCGTGATGTCGGTCTTGAGCGCGATCGCGGCCGCGCCGATCTCGCGGCACGCAGCGGCGGTCGCCTCGATCTCGGCTTCGCGCCGGCCCGCAATGATGAGCGCTTCCGCGCCTTCGGACGCCATCCGTAGCGCGGTGGCGCGGCCGATGCCGCTGCCGCCGCCCGTCACCAGACAGACCTTGCCCCTCATCCGCTGACCAGCCGGCAAAATTCCGCTCATGGGCCACTCCAAAAGGCTTGCGGGCGCCGCTGCACGCATATAGTTGTATGATACAACTATATGCCGGGAGTCAAGATGGCCGGGCTTTCGCTGATCGACGACATCCGCGCCGCCTCGCGCCTGATGGTGCGCGAGCTCGGCTTCATGGATGCGACGGTGGCGGCGTCGGACTATCCGCCCTCAGCCGTGCATACCATTCTGGAGATCGGCATCCGCGGGCCGATGACCTCGGGCGAGCTCGGCGATTTCCTGCGGCTGGAAAAATCCAGCGTCAGCCGCCTGGTGCGCAAGCTGATCGATTGCGGGGAACTGAAGGAGACGCCTGACGAGCTAGACGCACGCAGCAAGCTGCTGTCGCTGACGGCCAAGGGCCGGCGCACGCTGGAGGCGCTGCATGAATTCGGACGGCAGCAGGTGCGCGGCGCACTGGCGGCATTGACGGAGGCCGAGCAGCGCACGGTGCGCGAGGGCATGATGCTCTATGCCCGGGCGTTGCGGCAGAGCCGGATGGAGGACGAGGCGGAGTCGGCGGCGTGAGGTCCGTAGCCCGGATGAAGCGGAGCGCAATCCGGGGCTTCTCACAACGCGGAAAGACTGTCCCGGATTACGCTTCGCTCCATCCGGGCTACGACACTGTCATTCCGGGGCGGTGCGAAGCATCGAACCCGGAATCTCGAGATCCCGGGTTCGGTCCTACGGACCGCCCCGGGATGACCTAACGGGTCACTTCCCGAACTCTTCCCGCATCTTCGCCTGGATCTTCGCCATGCCGCCGATCCAGCGGTCGTAGTTCTCGGTCTTCTTTCGCATGTAGCCGAGCACCTGGGGGTGTGGCAGGATCAGGAAGGTCTCCTGCGCCAGGCCCGCGAGCACGTCACTTGCGACCTGCTCGGGCGTAAGATCGCCGTCGCCGGATTGCGGGCCCTTCGGGATCGAGCGCAGCATGTTGGTGTCGACGCCCTGCGGGCAGAGGATCGAGACCTTGATGTTGTCGGCCTTGTGCGAGATCGCGAGGTTCTCGGCAAAGCCGACCGCGGCGTGCTTGGTGGTGGAATAGGCGGGGCTGCCGACCTGCGACAGCAGGCCCGCGGCCGAGATGGTGTTGAGGAAATAGCCGCCGCCCCGCGCCTTCATCCGCGGGACCAGATGCCGGGCCGCGTAGACATGCGCCATGACGTGGATCGCCCAGCTCCGCTGCCAAGGCTCGTCGGAGGCGCCGCCGGCATTGACCGACATCGGATCGAAGCCGCCGCCGATGCCGGCATTGGAGCAGAACAATTCGATCGGTCCGAACTGCCGCTCGGTCTCCTCGATGACGTGGGCGATCTCTTTTTCCTGCGCGACGTCGCATCTGAAGGCTGCGCCATCGACCATGGCAGCGACTGCCCTGGCGTTGGCGGCGTCCATGTCCGCGACGACGACCTTGGCTGCGCCCGCCTTGTGAAACGCCTCGCACAGCGCCTTGCCGATGCCATTTGCGCCGCCCGTGACGACCACGACCTTGCCGGTCACCTGCATGCGACGTCTCCTCTTTTCTTATAGCGCTTCGCTTGTCTTATACCGCTCTTATACCGCTTGGCTTATTCCGCGTCGCGGGTCCTGCTCAGCTCAACACGAGGTCGAGCACCGCGGTATAATGGCACGCCGCACCGGCCAAGACAAAGCCGTGCCAGATCGCATTCTGGAAGCGCAGCCGCCGCCAGGCATGGAAGATCACGCCGAAGCTGTAGAGCAGCCCGCCCGCAAGTATGAAGCCCAGCACCAGCGCAGGCAGCGCCTTGACCACGGCGTCGTAGAGCATCACGCCGCTCCAGCCCATCGCGAGGTAGATGCCGACCGCGACGCGGTCGAACCGGCCGGGATAGCGCAGCTTCAGCACGATACCGACGATCGCCACGCACCAGACGCAGACGAGCAGCGCCAGCGCGAAGACGCTGGCTTTCAGCTCCAGGATGAACGGCGTGTAGGTCGCGGCGATCAGGAGATAGATCGCCGAATGGTCGAAGCGCCGCAGCAGCCATTTGACCGGCGAGACCGGCCAGAGATTATAGGTCGCCGACAGCACCAGCATCGAGAGCAGGCCGGCGACATAGATCGAGACCCCGACGATGTCGGTGGCGTCGGCATAAAGCACCGCAAGCACCACCAGAACGGTCGCGGCGACGGTACCGGAGAACACACCAACCGCATGGATGATCCCGTCGGCGATCAGCTCGGCCCGGTCGTAGTTCCAGCCGATCGCGTCGGCTGCAGCATGGACGGAGGTGGATGCAAACTGTTTCAATTGGAAGACGGTCATGGCAATCCGCAAGGCAAGACAATGCCCTTGTTGTATGGGTCTTTCGGGATCGGCGCGTCGTTCAAACGGCTGATTTACCGACAAAGGCGGTGGAAGTATGAAGCTTGATTTTCCTCATGCAATTGCCACCTTTGTGAACAGCTTCACTTTTCCGCCCGCCGAGATCCCCTAACGTTCACATGGCATTCAGTTTCCAGGATATGGTCGAAGAGGCGCGCCTGTCGGCCCGGGCGCTGATCGACTATGGCGAGCACTTCTTCAATCCGACGGTGCGGCTCGGGGTCACCGGCCTGTCGCGGGCCGGCAAGACGGTGTTCATCACCGCGCTGATCCATGGGCTGACGCGCGGCGGCCGGTTTCCGGTATTCGAAGCCTATGCCTCGGGCCGGATCGCGCGGGCGCATCTCGCGCCGCAGCCGGACGATGCCGTGCCGCGCTTTGCCTATGAGACCCATCTGCGCGCGCTGGTCGAGGAACGGCACTGGCCGAATTCGACCGTCGACATCAGCGAGCTTCGCCTCGTCGTCGACTACCAGCGCCACAACGGCGCCGATCGCACCCTGACGCTCGATATCGTCGACTATCCCGGCGAGTGGCTGCTCGACCTGCCGCTGCTGCAAAAGAGCTACGAGCAATGGTCGACGGAGAGTCTTGCGCTCTCGCGCGAGGCGCCACGCGCTCATCTTGCCGCCGGCTGGCACGCGCATCTTGCCACGCTCAAGCCTGACGCGCGCGAGGACGAGCAGGCGACACTGACAGCCGCAAAGCTCTTCACCGATTATTTGCGCGCGTGCCGCGAAGAACGCTTTGCCATGAGCCTGCTGCCGCCCGGCCGCTTCCTGATGCCCGGCAATCTCGCAGGCTCCCCGGCGCTGACCTTCGCGCCGCTCGACGTGCCCGTCGGCGGCCAGGCGCCGGACGGCTCGCTGTGGGCGATGATGGTGCGCCGCTTCGAAGCCTACAAAGACGTCGTGGTGCGTCCTTTCTTCCGCGATCACTTTGCGCGCCTCGATCGCCAGATCGTGCTGGCCGATGCGCTCGCCGCGTTCAACTCCGGACCCGAGGCGCTGCACGATCTCGAAGCCGCGCTCGCCGGCATTCTCGACTGCTTCAACATTGGCCGCAGCACCTTCCTCACCAGCCTGTTTCGGCCGCGCATCGACCGCATCCTGTTCGCGGCGACCAAGGCGGACCACCTGCATCATTCCAGCCACGACCGTCTCGAGGCCGTGCTCCGCCGCGCCGTGACGCAGGCGGTGGCGCGCGCGGAAAATACCGGCGCGCAGATCGACGTGGTGGCGCTCGCCGCGGTGCGCGCCACGCGCGAGGCGCAGGTCGCCCACGGCCGCGACAAATTGCCGTCGATCCTGGGAACACCGGCGGCGGGCGAAAGCGCCGGCGGCGAGTTCTTCGACGGCAACACGGAGGTTGCGACCTTTCCCGGCGACCTGCCCCTGGATCCCGAGCCGCTGTTCAACGGCACGGATGCCTTCCGCGGCCTCTCGACCGAGGCCGCCGAGAAGAGCGACTTCCGCTTTCTGCGCTTCCGCCCGCCAAAGCTCGCGCGAGAGAGTGACGGCGAGCCGGCGCTGCCACACATCCGCCTCGACCGTGCCTTGCAGTTCCTGATCGGAGACAAGCTCTCATGAACGAGCGATCCCCGCCGCGGCGGCCGGCGACGTTCCGGCTCGACGATCCCGGCGTCGTCGTCACCGAAGCCGACGAGACGGCGCGGCTCGGCCGCGGCACCATCCAGATCACGCCGGAGCACGATCCGGCGACATTGCCGGTGCCGATTGAAGCCGTGCTGCCCGCACGACGCGGCCTCCCCTGGGGCGCGCTGTTCTGGTCCGGCCTTGCCGGGCTGACGCTGCTCGGCGTCGGGCTCGGCGTGGTTCATCTGATCGAGGATTTGTTTGCGCGCAGCGAAAGCCTCGGCTTCGTCGGGCTCGCCTTCGCATTCGTCACCGCGCTTGCGCTCGCGGTGGTGATCGGGCGCGAGGCGTATGGACTGGCGCGCCTCGCGACGATCGAGAAACTGCATCAGCGCGCGGCCGCCGTCCTTGCCAGCGACGACCGCAAGGAGAGCCGCGTCATCGTGCAGGACCTCCTGAAGATCGCGCACCAGAATCCGCAGCTCGCACGCGCCCGCGCCACGCTGGAGAGCCACACCGGCGAGATCATCGACGGCGCCGACATGATCCGCCTCGCCGAGCGTGAATTGATGTCGCCGCTCGATGCGGAGGCGCGACGGCTGGTGTCGTCAGCGGCGCAAAAGGTCTCGATCGTCACGGCCGTTTCGCCCCGCGCGGCGATCGACGTGATGTTCGTGTTCGTCGCCGCGCTGCGTCTGATCCGCCAGCTTGCGTACCTGTATGGCGGACGGCCCGGCGCGCTCGGCATGATCCGCCTGCTCCGCCACGTCATCGCCCATCTCGCCATCACCGGCGGCATGGCCGCGAGCGACAGCCTGGTGCAGCAGATGCTGGGCCACGGGATTGCAGCGAAGCTGTCGCAACGGCTGGGCGAAGGCGTGCTCAACGGATTGCTGACGGCGCGGCTCGGATTGGCCGCGATCGAGGTGACACGCCCGCTGCCCTTCGCGGCGCTGCCGCCGCCGAAGCTGTCGGATCTCGCGACGGATCTGCTGCGGAAGAAGGAGGGCGAGGAGGAGTAGCTTCTTCGCCTCTCCCCGCTTGCGGGGAGAGGCCGGAGCGCATCGCCAGATGCGATCCGGGGGAGGGGGACTCTCCGCGAGTCCAACTGTCACCTCCCCCGCGGAGACTCCCCCTCACCCCAACCCTCTCAGCGCGAGCGAAGCTCGTCGCGCATCGGCCTTCGCCAAGGCTTCGGCGGACAAGAGCGGGGAGAGGGAGAGGAAAGCCAGCACGCGCCACTGGAACAGCGGCGAATCCTTCGGCGGGGACAGCTCCGGGGTCCAGCCGGTGAGCTTTTCAAGCACGTAGGTATCGGTCAGAACACCGCGCCAGCGGCGTTCGACCCGACCGAGCTGCTCGCGCTTCGCGGGAATGTCCTCCCACAGCGATAAACGATTGTCGGGCTCGCGCCCGACATAGATGCCGGCGCGGCCCTTGATCCGATCGATGCCGGGATCGCGGAAATCCTGGAAGCGGCCGCGCTCGTTGATCTCGATGACAGGCACGCGGCCCCTGAACAGCCAGCGCATCATGGCATAGGTGCGGTAGTCCGTGGTCGCGATCCAGGTCGCGCCGGTCTCGTCCAGCGCAGCCTGCGCGCGCGCTGCAACCTGCTCGTAGCCGGCTTCGGCGCCGATCGGATCGATCTTGCCGAGGAAATTCCAGGGCGCGGCGACGTAGTAGAGGAACACGATGACGACGAAGGCGATGCCCGAGACGATCGCCGTATTCGCCCAGAACAGGCTCGACCGGATCATCCGCGCCGACCATTTTTCACGCGGCAGCATGACGAGGTTCACCGCGGCCGCGGCGAAGCCGACCGGCCACATGAACATCGGCCAGGTGTCGCCGACCCGGAGCGTCAGCGATTTCGCGAGGAAATAGAGGAACGGCACCAGCACCGCGGTGGACAGCAGGATCGCGACCGGCTCGCGCGAGCGATAGCCGCGCCATGCCGTGATCACGAGGCCCGACAGTACCACCGGGAACATGACGAAGCCGACGAGACCGAATTGCAGGCCGATGTAGTCACCGACGGTGCGGAGCGAGATGCCGTAATTGGCGGTGGCGCGCACGCCCTGGAACCGGAACGAGGCCCAGTCATGCTGCGCATTCCAGATCAGCACCGGCGAGAACACGGCGATCGCAACCAGCACGGCCAGATAAGGGTAAGGACTGCGCAGCCAGCGCCAGCGCCAATCCGGCACGAGAAGAAAAGCGGCCACCGCCGGCGCGAACATGATCACGGTGAATTTCGACAGCATCGCCAGCCCGGCGAACAGGCCGGCCGCCAGCCACCAGCGTCCATCATGGCTCTGCGCCAGCCGCACCAGCGACCACATCATCGCCACCGCGAACGGGATCATCGCGACGTCGGGGGCGACCTTGGCCATCAAGAGGCCGTAGTAGAGCGCAGCCTCCGGCATCAGCACCGCCAACACGACCGCACGCGCATCATGGGTGAGGCGGCGGACGATGTCGGCGAGCAGGAGTTGCGTCACCAACATCGCGACGATGCCGCCGAAACGAACGCCGAGCGCAGTGTCACCGAAGATCGCGGTGCCGAAACGGATGAGCCAGGCGATGCCCGGGGGATGATCGAGGAAGCTGAGCGCCGCCTCCTTCGACCAGGTCCAGTAGTAGGCCTCGTCGGTGCGCAGCTCGATCGCGGAGGCGTAGACGATGCGCAGCAGCGTCATCGCGGCGATGACGAGCACGGCAGCAAGGATGAGACGGCGTTCGGCGCCGTCTGGCTTCGCGGAGATGTCGGGAGCGATCGTCACGGCCGCGCTTTTCCCCGACTTGGGAGGGGGAGTCAATGTGGGGGATATTGCCGCCATCTGCTGTCGTCCCGGACCAACGAGCGAAGCGAGTGCAGATCCGGGACCCATACCCACAGGGAGGGGTTTGGCGAAGACTCGGAGTTACCAGCCTGCCCGCAACTACTCCCTGTGGTATCGCGACGAGCGCAAGCGCTCGCGCGGGGGTCCCGGATCGGCGCGCGCCTGTGGGCGCGCTTGTCCGGGACGACAGCGGAGGCTGACCGCGGCAGCGCGCCTTTGCCCACCCTACGGTTTCGTAACCTTGCCGCGCATGTGATCCCGAAAACTGTCCACCGCTGGAATTAAACGCTAGGCTGGCTGTTCTCCTTCATGAACTGATACAACCGAATCATGGCCACCGCTCCTGTCCACATGCCCGAACTCGTCCGCGCGACCAGCGTGCGGCAGGTGCGGCTTGTCTGCGGCGTCATCCTGTTCTCCTATGTGATCAGCCATTTCCTCAACCATGCGCTCGGCAACGTCTCGGTCGATGCCATGGAGGTCGGGGTCTACTACCACACCGCATTCTGGCAGTTCCTGCCGGTCGCGATCGTGTTCTACGCCGCCGCGCTCACCCATATGGGGCTCGGCATCTATGCGCTGTATCAGCGGCGGCAGTTCCGCTGGCGAACGATCGAGCCGCTCCAGCTCGTGCTGGGCTTGAGCATCCCCGCCCTGGTCATGGCGCACGTGATCGGTGTGCGGCTCGGCCAGACGCTGTACGGACACCAAAAACTCTATCCGCAGGAACTCTACCTGTTCTTCGTCGCGTCGAACCGCATCTGGACCATGACGATCCTGCTGATCATCGCCTGGATCCACGGCTGCATCGGCATTTATTTCTGGCTCCGCCTCAAGCCATTCTTCACGCGCGCCGCGCCCTATCTGCTCGCGGCCGCAGTGCTGATCCCGACGCTGGCGCTGCTCGGCGTCTATCAGGGCGGCCGCAGCGTCGCGATCGAAGCCGACGACGGGGAATGGCGCACGCACAATCTCACCCGCCGCCAGGTCGGCACCGTCGCGGAAGCCGACACGCTCGACCGCATCACCGGCGGCCTCACCATCGGCTATGTCGGCCTGCTCGGACTGGCGCTGGCCGCACGCGGCGTGCGCGCCTTGCGCGAGCGGCGCGGCGGCATGATCGCGCTGTCCTACGGCAACGGCAAGACCGTGCGGGTCCCCAAGGGCCTCTCCGTGCTGGAAGCGAGCCTGCGCCACAATGTGCCGCATGCCAGCGTCTGCGGCGGCCGCGCCCGCTGCTCGACCTGCCGCATCCGCATCATCGGCGATCATGGCGCCCTGCCCGAGCCGTCACAGCGCGAGGCCTTCGTGCTCACCCGTGTCGGTGCCACCGACCCTTCGATCCGCCTCGCCTGCCAGCTGCGGCCGACGTCGGATCTCTCCTTCTTCCAGCTCTTCACGGCCCATACGCTCTCAGCGAGCGGGCAGGCCTCGACGCCCGCCAGGATCGGCCAGGAGCGCTATCTCGTCAGCCTGTTCGTGGACATGCGCGGCTCGACGCAGCTGGCCGAAAAGCGGCTGCCATTCGACACCGTCTTCATCGTCAACCGTTTCCTCGGCGCGGTCTCGCAGGCCGTGGTCGAGAACGGCGGCCAGCCGAACCAGTTCATCGGCGACGGCATGCTGGCGCTGTTCGGGCTGTCAGCCGATCCGCAAGAGGCCTGCCGGCAGGCGCTGAAAGCCGCCGCAGGCATCGCCACGCATATCGACGAACTCAACGAGCTCCTGAGCCACGATCTGCGCCAGCCGATCCGCTTCGGCATCGGCATTCACGGCGGCGAGGTCATCATCGGCGACATCGGCTATCGCGATCACATCGTTTTCACGGCGCTGGGCGATGCCGTCAACGTCGCCGCCCGCCTCCAGGACATGACCAAGACGCTGGCCTGCGAGGCCATCGTCTCGGAGGAGGTCCGCCGCACCGCGGGCCTCGCCGACGACGTGCTGCCGCAGCAGGAGGTCGCGATCCGCGGCCGCGACGAGCCGATGGCCGTGCGCGTGGTTGCGGACGCCAGGGAGCTGGCGATGCTGGTCGATCGCGGCGCGCGGGTGGCGGCGTAAGACAACAACGAGCGCGGTGCGCTCCCTCTCCCGCTTGCGGGAGAGGGTTGGGGAGAGGGTGTCTCCGCAACGGGACAGTCCCCTAGAGGAAAGAGCCCTCACCCGCGCCTTCGGCGCGACCTCTCCCGCAAGCGGGAGAGGTGGAGCGCACCACCGTCGCGGCGACAGCTCGACTCTCATTACGAACGCAACACCGGCTTGCTGCAACGCAGCGGCATGGGCCTGCTGCGAAAGCACGAATTGACTTCATCGGCATCGTTGCGACAGATGAATGCAGGATCGCGGTGATGACCGCGAGCCAACGAAAAGCTCCGGGAGGGGACCAGATGTTCGATCGACGCGACCTGCTCAAGGGAGCGGGGCTTGCCGCCATGGCGGCCACACTGAATTCAACCAAAGCGCTGGCGCTGGACACCGTCACCCTGCCCTTCGCCAACGGCGAACGGCCGCTGGTGAAATATCCGCAGAAGCGGCCGATGATCGGCCTGACCAGCCGGCCGCCGCAACTCGAGACCCCGTTCGCGGTGTTCAACGACGGCCCGATCACGCCGAACAACGCATTCTTCGTGCGCTATCATCTCTCCGACCTGCCCTACAATCTCGACCCCGACAAGTTCACGCTCGAGATCAAGGGCAAGGTCGACAAGCCGCTCAAGCTGTCGCTCAAGGACATCCGCAAAATGAAGGCGACCGAGATCGTCGCCGTCAACCAGTGCTCCGGCAACAGCCGCGGCTTCTTCGAGCCGCGTGTCGCCGGCGGCCAGCTCGCCAACGGCGCGATGGGGAATGCACGCTGGCGCGGCGTGCCGCTGAAGACCGTGCTCGATATGGCAGGCGTGCAGAGCGGCGCCAAGCAGGTCACGTTCAACGGCATGGACGGCCCGGCCAGCGACAAGACGCCTGACTTCGTCAAGGCGCTCGACATCGATCACGCCAGCGACGGCGAGGTGATGCTGGCCTACGGCATGAACGGCGAGGATCTGCCGTTCCTCAACGGCTTTCCGCTGCGCCTGATCGTGCCCGGCTATTACGGCACCTACTGGGTCAAGCACCTCAACGAGATCACCGTCATCGACAATGTCTATGACGGCTTCTGGATGAAGTCGGCCTATCGCATTCCCGATACGCCGAACAACGCCGTCGAGCCGGGCACCACGCCGAAGGCGACGATCCCGATCAACCGTTTCACCATCCGCTCCTTCATTACCAGCGTGCCTGACGGCGCCAAGCTGAAGGCGGGAGCTACGACGCTGCGCGGCATCGCCTTCGACGGCGGCAAGGGCATCAAGGACGTTGCGGTCTCCACCGACGGCGGCAAGACCTGGACGAGCGCGAAGCTCGGCAAGGATCTCGGCAAATACTCCTTCCGCGAATGGAAGCTGCCGGTGAAGCTCGCGGCCGGCACCGTTGAGCTCAAGGTCCGCGCCACCGGCAATGGCGGCGAGACCCAACCGGATCAGCCGCGCTGGAACCCGGCGGGTTATTTGCGCAACGTCGTCGAAACCGTCCGCGTCAGCGTGGCCTGAGGGAGCATGATCATGCAGCGCACCGTTCTCCTCGCCATCTCGCTCGCTCTCGCCGCCGGCATCACTGCCGCGACTGCGGCGCCCGTCAATTACCAGCTGCCGGACGAGGTCGCCGCCTTCAAGCCCGGCCCCAATCTCGAGGTCGTGCAAGGCAATTGCAGCGCCTGCCACTCGGCCGACTACATCAACACGCAGCCGCCGATGAAGGACAAGAAGGGCTTCTGGCAGGCCGAGGTGACCAAGATGATCAAGGTCTATGGCGCACCGATCGACGATGCCGATGTCGGCAAGATCGTCGATTACCTGGCCGCGACGTATTGACAGAGCGCGGGCCAATTGACCGCGAAACGGGCAAAACCGGCAAAAACGCCGCGAAGTTGAGCGGAATTCGGCAAAAGGCTGATGTGGTTTGAGCTACCAAGCCTGCCACAATCCGCGTATCCTGTTAGGACCGAACCGGCCGGTTGGCGGGGACTGGCGGTTCGAGATCTCGGAGGAAGACCCGCGGAGAAGTCGTGATGGCTAAAGGTACGGTCAAGTGGTTCAACCCGACGAAGGGTTATGGATTTATCCAGCCTGCGTCGGGTGGCAAGGATGTGTTCGTGCATATCTCGGCAGTGCAGAAAGCCGGTCTGTCGACCCTCAACGAGGGACAGACGGTTGAATACGAAGAGATCGCAAACCGGGGCAAGACCTCCGCAGAAAACCTCAAAGTATAAGCCCGCCAGCGTTTCGCTGCCTCCCGGATCAAATCCGGGAGCGAGGCCAAGAAAATTTAGAAGACGGCCAGTGCATTCGACGACGGGCGTTGCGACTGCACACGGATAGCTATTTTTCCCGCGAAGACCGCTCATTCAACGCCACGGCAATGACAATCGCGACGGCACTTCCCTAGCCCACCGGCAACGGTGCGTCGCGCTTGATCTCCTCCATCACCGCATAGGTCCGCGTCTCGCGCACGCCCGGCATCGACAGCAGGGTCTCGCCGAGGAAACGCCGATACGCTGTCATGTCCGCAAGCCGCGCCTTCACAAGATAGTCGAAGCCGCCGGCAACCATGTGACACTCCAGGACTTCCGGCGCGAGTTTCACCGCGCGCGCAAAGCGCTCGAAATTGTCGGGCGTCGTCTTGTCGAGCAGCACCTCGACGAACACCAGTAGCCCGAGGCCGAGCCGGTGCGGATTGAGTCGCGCGCCGTAGCCTTCGACAAAACCCTCGCGCTGCAAGCGCTTCAGCCGCTCGCCGATCGATGTCGGCGACAAGCCGATGCGTTCGGCGAGCTCGACATTGGCGATTCGCCCATCCTCCTGCAAAATCGAGAGGATTCTCCGGTCTAATCGATCAAGTTCCATATTTTATCTGGCTATAGTGGCATCTATCTTCATTTTCTAAGGCAAATCGGCTAACTTGTCTATCGAACTCCGGTAACGCGGGCCTTATCCTGGATTTGAGCCACAGGACACGCCATGCCGAACATCCCGCCCCCCTTCACCGCCCCCTACGCGCCCGATGATGCCGAGATCGCCGCGCGCCTGTTACCGGCGTCGCATCTCAGCCCGCCGCAGGAGGCGCGGATCGACCGCACCGCGACACGGCTGATCGAGGCGATCCGCAAGCGCGACGACCGGCTCGGCGGGGTCGAGGACATGCTGCGGGAGTTCGCGCTCTCGACCAAGGAAGGCCTCGCACTGATGGTGCTGGCGGAGGCGCTGTTGCGCGTGCCGGACGCGCGCACCGCCGACCAGTTCATCGAGGACAAGCTCGGCGAGGGCGACTTCATCCATCACGAGACCAAGTCCACCGCCTTCCTGGTCAACGCCTCGGCCTGGGCGCTCGGCCTGTCGGCGCGGGTGATCCAGCCCGGCGAGACGCCTGACGGCACCATCGGCCGGCTGGTGAAGCGGCTCGGCGCGCCGGCGGTGCGCACCGCCACGCGCCAGGCGATGCGGCTGATGGGCAATCATTTCGTGCTGGGTGAGACCATCGAGCAGGCGCTGGAGCGGGGTAAGCCGCGCTCTGGCCAGAAGACGCGCTACTCCTTCGACATGCTCGGCGAAGGCGCGCGCACCGCGGCGGACGCCAGGCGTTATTTCGACGCCTATGCCAGCGCGATCGAGACGATCGGCAAGGCGGCCGGCAACCATGCCCTGCCCGACCGGCCCGGCATCTCCGTCAAGCTCTCGGCGCTGCATCCGCGCTTCGAGGCGATCAGCCGCGCGCGCGTGATGGTCGAGCTGGTGCCGCAGCTGCTCGATCTGGCGCAGCGCGCCAAGGCGCATGATCTCAACTTCACCGTCGATGCCGAAGAAGCGGACCGGCTGGAATTGTCGCTCGACGTGATCGCAGCAACGCTGGCCGATCCCTCGCTCAAGGGCTGGGACGGTTTTGGGCTCGCGATCCAGGCCTATCAGAAGCGCGCCAGCGCAGTGATCGACTATGTCGACGCGCTCGCCCGCGCCCATGACCGCAAGCTGATGGTGCGGCTGGTCAAGGGCGCCTATTGGGACACCGAGATCAAGCGCGCGCAGGAGCGCGGGCTCGACGGCTATCCCGTGTTCACGCGCAAGGCGATGACGGATCTGAACTACGTCGCCTGCGCCTCGAAGCTGCTGGCCCTGCGGCCACGCATCTTCCCGCAATTCGCCACCCACAACGCGCTGACGGTCGCGACCGTGCTGGAGATGGCCGAGGGCAGCAGCGGCTTCGAATTCCAGCGCCTGCACGGCATGGGCGAGGCGCTCTACGAGCAGCTCGCCAAGGATCACGCAGACATCGCCTACCGCACCTACGCCCCGGTCGGCAGCCATCGCGACCTGCTCGCCTATCTGGTGCGGCGCCTGCTGGAGAATGGCGCCAACTCCTCCTTCGTGGCGCAGGCAGCCGATTATCGCGTCCCGGTCCCGGCGCTGTTGCAGCGTCCGGCGGATGCGATCGTCCGGCCGCAGGCGGCGGCGCATCCCAGGATTCCGCTCCCCTGCGATCTGTTTGCGCCGGAGCGGCGCAATTCGCGCGGCGTCGAGTTCGGCGCGCGCACCGCGCTCGACCAGCTGCTGACCGACGTCAAGGCCGAGACAGCCGACCTCAAGCCGATCGCCGACGCAACGCTGGACCATGCCAATGCAGCGGTGGCCGCAGGGCGCGCGGGTTTCGCCGGCTGGAGCCGGACGCCCGCGGGCACACGCGCGGCGGCGCTGGAGCAGGCCGCGCACCTGTTGGAGAGCCGTAGCGCCCATTTCATCGCGCTATTGCAGCGGGAGGGCGACAAGACGCTCGACGATGCGCTCTCGGAGCTGCGCGAGGCCACCGACTTCTGCCGCTACTATGCCGCGCAGGGCCGCAAGCTGTTCGGCAGCGAGACGGCGATGCCAGGCCCGACCGGCGAGAGCAACGCGCTCACCATGCGCGGCCGCGGCGTCTTCGTGGCGATCTCGCCGTGGAATTTCCCGCTGGCGATCTTCCTCGGCCAGGTCACGGCGGCGCTGATGGCCGGCAACAGCGTTGTCGCAAAACCCGCCGAGCAGACGCCGCGCATCGCGCGCGAGGCCGTAGCCCTGCTGCACGAGGCCGGCATCCCCAAGAGCGCGCTGCATCTCGTCACCGGCGACGGCCGCATCGGCGCGGCGCTGACCGCGCATCCCGACATCGCCGGCGTCGTCTTCACCGGCTCGACCGAGGTCGCCCGCAGCATCAACCGGGCGCTCGCGGCCAAGGATGGGCCGATCGTGCCGCTGATCGCGGAGACCGGCGGCATCAACGCCATGATCGCCGATGCCACCGCGCTGCCGGAGCAGGTCGCCGACGACGTTGTCACCTCCGCGTTCCGTTCCGCCGGCCAGCGCTGCTCGGCACTGCGGCTGCTGTTCGTGCAGGAGGACGTCGCCGACCGCATGATCGAGATGGTCGCGGGTGCCGCGCGGGAACTGAAGATCGGCGACCCCAGTGATGTCGCAACCCATGTCGGGCCGGTGATCGACGTTGAGGCCAAGCAGCGCCTCGATGCGCATATCGCGCGGATGAAGACGGAGGCGCGGCTGCACTTTGCCGGTCCCGCGCCGGAGGGCTGCTTCGTCGCGCCGCACATCTTCGAGCTCACGGAGGCCGGCCAGCTCACCGAGGAAGTGTTCGGCCCAATCCTGCATGTCGTGCGCTATCGGCCCGAGAACCTCGAACGCGTGTTGCGGGCGATCGAGCGCACCGGCTACGGGCTCACGCTCGGCGTCCACTCCCGCATCGACGACAGCATCGAGGCGATCATCGACCGCGTCCAGGTCGGCAACATCTACGTCAACCGCAACATGATCGGCGCCGTGGTCGGCGTGCAGCCGTTCGGCGGCAACGGCCTGTCCGGAACCGGCCCGAAGGCCGGCGGCCCGCACTACCTCGCGCGCTTTGCCACCGAGCAGACCGTGACGATCAACACGGCTGCGGCCGGCGGCAATGCTGCCCTGCTGGCTGGGGAGGAGTGAGTCCCGGAAGGAGCGTTGCATCCCGCCGAAACATCGGTCTAATGCAGCCTTGATCCGGCCCGCGCCAATTCCAGCGCGCGGGAAACAACAAGAGCGAGGGAGCAACGCCGCGATGGACAAGGGCATTTTTGCGGGGCTGAAGGTTCTGGACTGCGCGAGCTTCATCGCAGCGCCCGCGGCCGCGACCGTGCTGTCGGATTTCGGTGCCGACGTCATCAAGATCGAGCCGCCCGGCGCCGGCGACCCCTACCGCAACCTGCCCAACCTGCCGGGCTACCCGACCGGCGAGCACAATTTCGCCTGGCTGCTGGAGGCCCGCAACAAGAAGAGCCTCGCGCTCGATCTCTCCAAGCCGGAGGCGCAGGCGGTGCTCTACAAGCTGGTCGAAGAGACCGACGTCTTCATCACCAACATGCCGCCGCCGGTGCGCACCAAGCTCGGCATCACCTATGACCACCTCGCCCATCTCAACGACCGGCTGATCTACGCCTCGTTCACCGGCTATGGCGAGAAGGGCGAGGAAGCCAACAAGCCCGGCTTCGACAGCAACGCCTATTGGGCGCGCTCCGGCCTGATGGACCTCGTTCGCGCCGATACCGATACGACGCCGGCCCGCTCGGTCGCCGGCATGGGCGACCACCCCTGCGCGATGGCGTTGTACAGCGCGATCGTCACCGCGCTCTATCAGCGCGAGAAGACCGGCAGGGGCTCGCATGTCGCTTCCAACCTGATGGCGAACGGGGTGTGGGCGGCGAGCGTGCTGGCGCAGGCAAAACTCTGCGGCGCCAAGTTCGGCGAGCGGCGCCCGCGCGAGCGCGCGCTGAATGCGGTCGCCAACCACTACCAATGCAAGGACGGCCGCTGGCTGATCCTGTCGCTGCTGAGCGAGGAGAAGCAGTTTCCGACGCTGGCCAAGTGCCTTGGCCGCGAAGACCTGATCACCGATCCACGTTTTGCCACCAAACCCGACCGCCACGCCCGCTCGGTCGAGCTGATCAAGATTTTCGACGAGACTTTCGCCACCAAGGACCTTGCCGAATGGCGCAAGATCCTCGACGGCAACGGCCTCGTGTTCGGCATCGTCGGCATTCTGGACGACATCCCGAACGACAAGCAGATGCTGGACAACGAAGTGCTGGTGCCGTTCGAGAACGACACCATGCTCACCATCTCCAGCCCGATCTGGGTCGACGGCACCAAGAAGGTGCAGCCGCGCAAGCCGCCCGGCGTCGGCGAGCACAGTGACGAGATCTTGCGCGGAGCGGGATACGACGAGGCAGCGATCAAGCAGCTGCGGTCAAACGGGGCGGTGGGCTAGGACGCGCTAACGTGTCTTGATGAAGCACATGCCGATGCGGCGCGAGGCCGCGGCGGCCTGACAGGTCAGACCTTTGGCACAGCTCCATGACGTAAAACTCTTGTCGAGCGTTCCCGATCCCGCATCTTGCAAGGAACAATGCGCTCCCCAGCCGTCCTGATATTCGGTGCCGGCCAGTTCCTGGCTGCCGCGGGTCTGCGGCCGGCTGGCGAATCCGCGTGAGAAATCAGGCCGCTGTCCGGCCGCGAACGCGGTCAGGATGTCGCGACGGCGAAGCTGGTCGCCAAGGAAATGCGGCGAGGCCGGCACGATGGTGGCATTGGACGGCTTGTCCGCCAGCCAATCCACGCCCGGAAAATGGAAGCCGCCGATGCCGCGGGTCTGGTGACAGCCGGCGCAAGTGACGTCGTTGAGACGGCGCTGGAAGCCCGCGACCGAGCGGATGTTCTGCATGTCACCGCGCGCGGTCGCTTGCTTCAACGCGCTAACCACATCGCTGTCCGTGAAGACGGGATTGTCCTTGCCCTCGCCTTGCATCATGCCGAACTCCGGCTGCAACGCGGAGGCATCGAGGCCGGCCGGTGTCGGCACCACCGCGGCCTTGGCCAAAAACTTCTCGGGGATCAGCACCGTGCCGCGATCGAACTCGCGCAGATGGTCGGGCGCGAGCAGCCACTCTTTGAAGTCGCGCCGGAGATCATTGTCCGCAAAAATCCGGTCGCGATCGATCTGGTTCTCCAGCGTCGATTCCTCGAACGTCTTCGTCGCGGCGTCGTACTTGAACACCTTGAGCAAATAGTCCGAGCGGAAGTCGTGCAGCGCCGATTTCGGCGCGATCGAGACCTGGATGTTGGTCTCGATGCGATCGAGCATGGCATCGTAAGGATAGAAGCTGCCGCCGATCAGCCCCTGCCAGTCGCCATTGTCGAGCCAGCGCCGCGCGACATCGGCGCAGGTGACCGGCTTGCCGTTCGAGGCGATCTGGCGGGCATCGCGCGCCTTCAGCACCAGGTTGAACGTCATCGGCAGGCGCGTCGCAGTCTTGCTCCCGTCCGGTGCGGCGTCGAAACGGGTGAGCCGATAGATCAGGCGGATCTCGCCGCAGGAATCCTCCGCGACATAGGCGCGGTCCATGCGGTTGACGATGCCGGCCAGCACGAAACGCGTGTTGGGGGATTTCAGCGCGGCCCGATCGAACAGCTGCACGTCAAGGCCCTCGCCGACGCCGATGGTCTCGCTCGACCATGTCGCCTTATGCCCCGCGATGTAGCGATCGAACTCCGCGTCGATTGCCGGCGGAATTGGCGCAAGCTGCGGCAGCAACGAGAACAGGAGATCGTTCGTGAGCGGAAAGTTCGCGTTGCGCTCCGGCCATAGCAGGCGCGAGATCGTGAGCGCATCGTTCTGGTCGAGCTTGCGCAGGACATCCGGATCGGTGATCGCCGTGCCGCGCGCCAGCTGTGCATTCTCCGCTGCCGATAGCGACATGGCGCCACCAAGAAGCACGACGACAGCAAGGAGAATTCGCAACACGCGGCTCATGCCTTCAGTAACACCGCGCAAGGACCCCTATTCAAGCAAAAAGGCGCTTCACATGGTGGTGAAGCGCCTCTTCGAAAGTCGAATTCCGACAGCTTAGCGCGCGACGATCAGGCCCTTGCTGGTGACAACCACCCAGCGGCCGTCCTGGCGGCGGATCGCATCGACGCGGCCAACGCCGGGAATGGGATCGCCGGCATAAACCTCGTAAAGGCCGCCCCGGCCCTCGATCAGCGCGCCGCCATTGGCGACGTCGCGCAGGACCCAGCCCTCGATCGTCGGGAGCCGGCCGACCTCGGTCTTGGGCGCGGCGGGCACCGGAGCCGGTGCGGCGGCAGCGGTCGCAACCTGGGTCGGCGCGATCGAGCCGGTGGTCTCCCTGGCGGGTGCGGCGGCAGCCTGCGCGGGGGCTGCGGGCGGCGTGGCACGGAGCTTGTCCACGGTCTCGGACAGTTTTGCGATCCTGGCCATCGGCTCGGCCTGCGCCTTCTCGAGCTTGTCGAGACGGTCGTTGGCCCGGTTGAACTGGTTGAGACCGGTCTTGGAGGTGTGCTCGACATTCGCCTTGAGCGCGACGAGGTCGGCATCGATCCGCGCTACGGAGGCATCGAGCGCGCTGGTGCCGGCGACGTGCGCTGGCGCCGGAACCGGAGCTGCAAAGTGCATCATGCCGGCGGTCGCGAGCGCGCCGCTGATCGCGCCGACGCTGGCGGCAATCGCCACCACCGCGGCCATCGCTGAAAGGCGGCGCTTGCCGCCGGCCTCGCGCGGCTCGTCGGCCTTCATGTGCGGGGCGAAATCCTCGCGGTCCCAGGCGCGATCCGAGGGGGGCATGACGATGAGCTTGCCGGGCTTCGGCTCGGGCCTGGATTCAGCCTGCGGCGTGGCGCTGAACTTCGGCACCTCGATCCGCGAGGCTTCGATCCTGGGCGGTTCGACCCTGGGGGCGTCCGGCGTGACTGGATCAGGCTTGGGCGGCGCCTCGTGGTCGGGCGCGATCGAGGGGGCGTCGATGCCGGCAGCCTCGACGGCCTGCGGCGCGGTCGCGGCGGCTTCGACGCTCGTCTGTTCGCCGGTCTCTTGGGCAGCCTGCTCAACCATTGGTTCGCTCACGGCTCAAATACTCCACGCTGGATTGACCTTTTGGTAACTTTCATTGCTTGCGAAATCCTTACCTTCGGACCCGCTTACCGAAATTTTAGGAAGTCATCAGGGGCCGAATTTGGCCGGGAAAGTGGAACCGGTGTGGCGGGCGTGAAACAATTTGTAACCAGGGGAAGATGAACGGCAGGGCAACGGTCGGGCCGCCGCCCTTCGAGGACAGCCGAAGAAGCGGCCGCCTCGAGCGACAACCGCTTCGCGGTTGCGCGGGGGTGACGGTGAGAGAGTTGGGCGCGCAATCTCGACCTCGTCATTGCGAGCGTAGCTCGCAATGACGGCGTGCGGATTACTGGCAGGCGCTCACATCGTCACGGGCGCATCCGGCAGCTCGTTGCGATGCGGGCCCTGCGGAGGAAAATGCTCTGCCAGCTCGCGCGACACGGCTGCGATGCCTTCGATCACGCCGCGCTCGAACTGGCCGGACCTGAACTCCGCCTCCATCGCGCGGCAGATGGTCTCCCAGCCCGTCGCCCCCACCTTCGCGTCGATGCCGCGGTCGGCGATGATCTCGACGTCGCGATCGGCGAGCAGGAGATAGATGAGGACGCCGTTGTTGTGCGCGGTGTCCCAGATGCGCAAATGCGAGAACACGTCGAGCGCGCGCTCGCGCGCCGGCTGGTTGCGGAACAGGGGGCCGCCGTCGAGCGCGCCTTCGACGACGAAGCGGACCTGGCCGGAATGGGTGGTCTCACCCTGCTTGATCGCCTGCTCGATGCGGGTGAGCACCTTTGGCGGAAAAATCCGCTTTGCCCGCCAATGATGCTGCACCAGATGTCTGGCAATGCGCTTGATGCTCATGACCGCTACCAGCTCCCCGAGGCGCCGCCGCCGCCAAAACTGCCACCACCGCCGCTGAAGCTGCCGCTGTCGCTGGACGACGAGCCGCTGCTCCAGCCGCCTCCCGAGGATCCGCTCGACCACGAGCCCCGACGCGACGACCCCGTACTTGGTCCCATCGCGGAAACCACATCGGCGATGAATCCGATGATGAAGCCGGCGACGCCGAGCACCATGGCAAGCCCGAAAGAACCGAGAATGAGCCAGGTCAATGCTGCGATGATGCCCCCGGTCGCCAATGATCCGAGCAGCCGCCCCAGCATGGCCCGGAAGAACCCGCCGACCCCGATCGAGGCGAACACCGTCACGAAGAAGAGCGGCCCGATATCGTCCAGATTGCCGAAATTCACGCTGGGCGAGGGAACCGGCAGCGGCTCGCCGTCGATGACGCGGATCATGCGATCAACGCCATCCGAGATGCCGCCGCTGAAATCGCCCGTTCTGAATTTCGGTGTGATGATCTCGTCGATGATCCGCCGCGAGGTGACGTCGGTGAGCGCGCCTTCGAGGCCGTAACCGACCTCGATGCGCAAATGCCGGTCGTTCTTGGCAACGACGAGGATCGCGCCATCGTCGACCTTCTTGCGGCCGACCTTCCAGGCCTCCGCAACCCGGATCGAGAACTGCTCGATCGTTTCCGGCTGCGTGGACGGCACGATCAGGACGGCGACCTGGCTGCCTTTGCGCGTCTCGAAGTTGCGCAGTTTTTGCGTGAGCGCAGCAATGTCGCCGCTGGAGAGCGTGCCGGTCTGGTCGACCACGCGGCCGGTCAGCTGCGGCACCGCGACGTCGGCGAAGGCGGGAAACGCTGAGGTGAGGAGGAGTGCGAAGACGAACCACACACTCAGTGTCATCGCCCGGCTTGACCGGGCGATCCAGTATTCCAGAGACGGCAGCGAGATACGGAAAGGCCGCGGCGTACTGGATTCCCCGCTTCCGCGGGGAATGACAGTGATGGGCGTGGCGCGCATGAGAGGCGAACGCACTTACTTCGATGGCGCGGGCGCAGGATTGAAATCGACCTTCGGCGCGGTCGAGATTTCCTTCTCGTTCTCGACCGAGAAGTTCGGCTTCTCCTTGTAGCCGAACGTCATCGCGGTGAGGTTGGTCGGGAACGAGCGGATGGTGACGTTGTAATCCTGCACCGCCTTGATGTAGCGGTTGCGCGCCACCGTGATGCGGTTCTCGGTGCCCTCGAGCTGGGACATCAGATCTTTAAACAGCGCGTCCGACTTGAGCTGCGGGTAGTTCTCGGTGACGACCAGGAGGCGCGACAGCGCGCTGGAGAGTTCGCCCTGGGCGGCCTGGAACTTCTGGAAGGCCGCGGGGTCGTTCAGCACCTCCGGCGTTGCCTGGATGCTGCCGACCTTGGCGCGGGCATTGGTCACGCCGAGCAGCACGTCCTTCTCCTGCTGGGCAAAGCCCTTCACCGAGTTGACGAGGTTGGGCACGAGATCGGCGCGGCGCTGATACTGGTTCACGACCTCGGACCAGTTGGCCTTGATCTGCTCGTCCTCGCTCTGGATCGCGTTGTAGCCACAATTGGTGAGGCTGAGCGAGGCCAGCGCCGCCAGCACGGTCAGGATCTTGCGCATCAAAATTTCTCCCGGTGGAATCCGGCGCAAACTATCAGATTGAACGCGCGCGGTGCCAGACATCTTGTGCTGGCGGCGCGAAAAGCAGCCGATTGACGCAAGCCCCTTGCCTATCACCGGCCAACATAGTCAACTCAACGAAACAATAAGACCAAACGGAAACGCCAGGGGGAACGCGATGTCCTCGTTCGAGACCATCCTCGTGGAGCGGCCGGAGCCGGCGATTGCCCGGGTCGTCATGAACCGGCCCGATGCGCGCAACGCGCAGAACCTGCAAATGACCTACGACCTCAACGCTGCCTTCGATGCCGCGGTGCAGGACGACACGGTCAAGGTGATCATCCTTGCCGGCAACGGGCCGCATTTCTCCTCGGGCCACGATTTGCGCCCGGGCGGCAAGAATGAAGCGGGCGTCGATTTTCCGCCGATCGGAAATTGGGGCGGCTTCGCCGAAGCCAACGCGCACGGCCGCTTCGCGCGCGAGCAGGAAATATATCTCCAGATCACGCGCCGTTGGCGCAATCTGGCAAAGCCTGTTATCGCCGAGGTGCACGGCAAGTGCATCGCCGGCGGCTTGATGCTGGCCTGGGCCTGCGACCTCATCGTCGCCAGCGACGATGCGCAGTTCTGCGATCCCGTGGTCGCCATGGGCGTCTGCGGCGTCGAATGGTTCGTGCATCCTTGGGAGCTCGGGCCGCGCAAGGCCAAGGAATTCCTGTTCACGGCCGACAGCTGGAGCGCGCAGGAGGCGCATCAGCTCGGCATGGTCAATCAGGTCGTGCCACGCGCGGAGTTGTCATCGCGCGTGCTGGAGCTGGCGCGCCGGATCGCATCAAAGCCGTCCTTCGCGCTGAAGCTGACCAAGGAGGCGGTCAATCGTTCGGTCGATGTGATGGGCCAGCCGGCTGCAATCGACCAGGCCTTTGCCCTGCATCAGCTCTGTCACGCCCATAACCTTCAGGAGTTCGGCATGATCGTCGATCCATCGGGCCTGCATCCCTCCGTGCGCAAGCCGCCGGCGGCCGCGGAGTAGACGCGATGGACCTCAATCTGAGCGACGAGCAACGGCTGCTGCGCGAAAGCGCGGAACGCTTCGTGGCCGAGAGCTACGATGCCGATCATCGCCGCAAGATGGTGAACGATCCGCTCGGCTTCAGCCCGGCGGTATGGACGCAGTTTGCTGAGCTCGGCTGGTTGGCGTTGCCGATCCCGGAGCAGTTTGATGGGCTCGGCGGTGGTGCGGTCGAGATCGGCATCTTGATGGAAGCCTTCGGCCGCGGGCTGGTGTCGGAGCCTTATGTCGCGACGGTCGTGCTCGGAGCCGCGCTGATCGACAGATGCGGCAGCACGGCGCAGAAGCAGGCGAGCCTGCCGAAGATCGCGGACGGGTCGTTGAAGCTGGCGCTTGCGCATTCCGAACGCGCAGCGCGGTTCGATCTCGCCAAAGTTGCGACCGCAGCCAACAAGACCGCGCAGGGCTGGCGTCTTGCCGGCAGCAAGATCGCCGTGCTCGACGGTCATGCCGCCGACGAGATCATCGTCTCCGCGCATATTCACGATCATCGGGGGCCATCGGGGCGGATCGGCCTGTTCCTGGTGCCGGCAACGGCGCCAAGCCTTTCAATCTCCGACTATCCGCGGCTTGGCGGCGGGCGCGCCTGCAATATCGAGCTGCCCGACGTGCATCTTCCTGAGGACGCCCTGCTCGGCGACGGCAAGGATGCGCTGCCCGCAATCGAATGGGCCGTCGATCGCGCCATGGCCGCGCTCGGCGCGGAAGCCGTCGGCATCATGCAGATGCTGCTGGAGACGACGCTGGAATACACCAAGATCCGGAAGCAGTTCGGCCGGCCGCTGTCCGCCAACCAGGTGATCCGCCACCGCCTCGCCGACATGGCGATGCAGGTGGACGAGGCGCGCTCGATGGCGCTGCGCGCCGCGCTGAAGGCAGACAGCACGCCGACCGAGCGCGCACGGGCCGCGTCGGGCGCAAAGGCGAAGATCGGCAAATGTGCGCGCTTCGTCGGCGAGCAGTCGATCCAGCTTCACGGCGGCATGGGCGTCACCGAGGAGCTCGAGGTCGGCGCCTATTTCAAGCGGCTGGTCGCCTTCGACACGCTGTTCGGCGGCAGCGCGCACCACTATGCCCGCCACGCCCGGCTTGGCCGCGCCGGCGTGCCGGCCTGAACCGAAAGGAGCGCATCATGGACCTGTCGTTCAATGCCGAGGAGCGCGCCTTCCAGGACGAGGTGCGCGGCTTCATCGCCAAAAATCTCACCGAGGAGATGAAGCGCGCGACCGCGCTGACGCCCTCGGTATTCTCCGATCCTGATATCGGCATGGCCTGGCAGCGCGCGCTGCACAGGCAGGGCTGGGGCGCACCGGGCTGGCCGGTCGAATTTGGCGGGCCGGACTGGACGCCGGCACAGCGCTGGATTTTCGAGACCGAATCCGCGCGCGCCGGCGTGCCCAATGTGAATGTCATGGGCGTAAAGATGGTCGGGCCCGTCATCATCGGCTTCGGCAGCCCTGAGCAGAAGAACTTCTATTTGCCGCGGATTCTCTCCGGCGAGGATTATTGGTGCCAGGGCTACTCCGAGCCGGGCTCCGGCTCCGACCTGTCTTCGCTGAAGACGCGCGCGGTGCGCGACGGCGACCACTACATCATCAACGGCACCAAGATCTGGACCACGCATGCCCACCACGCCAACCGCATGTTCGCGCTGGTGCGCACCAGCGACGGGCCGCGGCAGCAGGACGGCATCAGCTTCATCCTGATCGACATGAAGACGCCGGGCATCACGACGCGCCCGATCCTCACCATCGGCGGCGACCACGAGGTCAACCAGGTGTTCTTTGACGACGTGCGCGTGCCCATGGCCAATCGGGTCGGCGAGGAAGGCAAGGGCTGGACCTACGGCAAGTACCTGCTCGAATTCGAGCGCGGCTCGGGCATCGCCTCCGCCAAGCTGCGCGAAGGGCTGAAGGCGATCGCGGACCTTGCCGAGTCGGACCTGACCGGCCGCGCGATCGACAGTCCTGACATCGCGACGCGCATTTCGGAGGTCGAGGTCGACATCGACGCGCTGGAGATGACCGAGCTGCGCGTGCTCTCGGCGCTCCAGACCGGACAGAATCCCGGCGCGGTGTCGTCGATCCTGAAGCTGCGCAACAGCGAGATCCGCCAGGCCGTGACACGGCTGGGCGCCGACGTGATCGGCCACGACGCCCTCGCCGTCGAGCCGATGCGCCCGCTCTACAAGCTCAACCACGAGCCGGCGATACCCGAGGACATGCTGACGGTGGTGCCGGAATATCTCAACGGCCGGGCCTACACGATCTTCGGCGGCACGTCCGAGATTCAGCGCGACATCATCGCGAAGATGATGCTGGGGATTTGAGGATTCGAGGCACGCCGGGCGCCACACTCTCCGCTGTCGTCCCGGACAAGCGCAGCGAAGCGGAGCGCTGATTCGGGACCCATAACCACAGGTGAATGTGGTTACGGGGACTCGGAGTTACCTGCTTCGCGCCACAACCATTCCCTGTGGTTATAGGTCCCGGATCGGCGCGCGCTTATGGCGCGCTTGTCCGGGACGACAGTTGAGTGTGCGGCGACAGCCAGCGCAACGATTCGGCGTTGCGCTTACCCGCCCGCCTTCGCGTCCCTGATCGCCTGCCAGATCTTCTGCGGCGTCAGGGGCGTGTTGAGCTGGGTGATGCCGAGCTCGGCGAGTGCGTCCATCACGCCGTTGGTGACGCAGGGCGGGCCGCCGATGGCGCCGGATTCGCCGCAGCCCTTGGCGCCGAGCGGGTTGGTGCGGCAGGGCGCGGAATCGTCCAGTGTCACCTCGATCGGCGGCACGTCGCCGGCGCGCGGGATGCAGTAGTCCTGATAGCTCGCGGTCAGGAGCTGGCCGTCGGCATCGTAGGAGACGCCCTCATAGAGCGCCTGGCCGATGCCTTGCGCGACGCCGCCATGGATCTGGCCCGTCACCAGCATCGGGTTCACGGCGACACCGACGTCGTCAACGGTGGTGTAGCGCACGACGCGGGAGACGCCGGTTTCGGGGTCGATCTCGACCTCGCAGATATGCGTGCCGTTCGGCCAGCTCGGACCGTCAACCTCCCCTTCCGAATCGACGCTGAGTTTTGCGCCGCTCTCCTTCTCGGCAAGGTCAAACAGGCTGATGCGGCGGTCGGTGCCGACCACGGTGAGCATGCCGCCCTGATATTCGATGTCCTCGACCGAGGTCTCCAGCACGTTCGCCGCCTTCTCGCGCGCCTTCTGGATCAGGTCATTCGACGAGACGGCCACGGCCGTGCCGCCGACGAACAGCGAGCGCGAGCCGACGCTGCCAAAGCCCATCGCCAGATCGGTGTCGCCCTGGACGACATCGATCTTGTCCATGGCAATGCCGAGCGTGTCGGCGATCATCTGGGTGTAGGTGGTCTGAAGCCCCTGCCCCATCGCCATGGTGCCGGAATGCAGGACGACGCGGCCCTGCGAGGTCGCGTGCAGGCTGACCTTCTCGGTATGGGCGCGGCCGCCGGTCCATTCGATGTACGAAGTGAGCCCGCGGCCGTAGAGCAGGCCCTTCTTCTTCGCCGCCTTCTTGCGCGCGGCAAAGCCGTCCCAGTCGGCGAGCTTCACGGCACGGTCGAGCATGTGGGCGAAGGCACCGGAATCGTAAACCTGGCCCGCAGCATTGGTGTAGGGCAGCTGCGCCGGCTTGATGTAGTTGGCCTTGCGGATCGCGCGCGGATCCATGCCGATTTTTCGCGCGGCGGCGTCGAAGAGGCGCTCGACGATGAAGACGGCCTCGGGCCGGCCCGCACCGCGATAGGCACCGACCGGCGCGGTGTGGGTCATCACCGACTTCACCTCGAAATGCACCAGCGGAAGATCGTAGACGCCGGTCTGCACGAACGGCCCGAGCACCAGCGGAATGATGTTGGCGGCCCCCGAAGAATAGGCGCCGGTGCAGCCGATCGACTTGACCCGATAGGCCAACACCTTGCCCTTCTCGTCCAGCGCGAAGGACGCGGTCGAGGTGAGGTCGCGGCCGTGGGTGCCGCCGACGAACTCGTCGGTGCGGTCGCCGCGCCAGCGGATCTTCTTGTTCAGCTTGGTCGCGGCGTAGGCGACGATGCCGTCCTCGGGATAGAGATTGGTCTTCTGGCCGAAGCCGCCGCCGATGTCGCCGACCAGCACGCGGACGCTGTCCTTGGGACGCTTGAGCACGGCTTCCGCCACGTCGCGGGTCGAGGCCGGGGTCTGCGACTGCACGTGCAGGAGGAGACGTCCGGTCTTCTTGTCGATCTCGGCGATGGTCGAGCGCGGCTCCATCGCGGAGGGCACGAGGCGCTGGCTGATGATGTCTAGCTCGACCGTGTGCGCGGCCTTGGCAAAGGCCTCGTCCACCTTGGCGGCATCGCCGTAAGCCATCGCGCCGACGATGTTGTCGGGCGCCTCCGACCACACCACAGGCGCGCCGGGCTTCACCGCCTCGACCGGGTCGACCACCGCGGGCTGCACGTCATATTCGACCACGATCGCTTCGGCAGCGCTCTGCGCCTCCGCGCGGGAGGCCGCCACCACCGCCGCCACCGCCTCGCCGGTGTAACGCACGATCTCATGGGCGAGCAGCCGGCGCGGCGGCACCGTCATCGGCTTGCCGTCGGGGCGCTTGAAGATGCTCAGCGTCGGGATGCTGCCGATATCGTCCTTGACGAGATCCGCACCGGTGTAGACCGCGGTGACGCCGGGCATTCCGGCCGCGGCGCTGGTGTCGATCGAGACGATCTTCGCGTGCGCATGCGGCGAGCGCAGCACGTGCAACCACAGCGCGCCGTCCTGCGGCTTGTCGTCGATGAATTGCCCCTTCCCGGTCAGCAGCCGCTGGTCTTCCAAACGCTTGACGGGCTGGCCCGCTCCGAAACGCAAATTGCCGGGAAGAATGTTCATTCCGTGGGGTCCTCGAGGTCTTTTCGAAACTGCGGGCAGCCTTTTAGCGGATCGACCGGGGGCATACCAGCCGCGGTTTTGGGCGGGATATCCACGATTTCGGCATGCGGTCCCGCAAATCTGCGATTCCGTAGGGTGGGCAAAGGCGCACTTGCGCCGTGCCCACGGTCGCTCAACGAACGCGATCAAGATGGTGGGCACGCTTCGCTTTGCCCACCCTACGCACTGCGCATCGCCCCGGAATGACGGCTACGCCAGCTCCCGGAGCGCTGTCTCCACCACCTTGCGCGCATCGGCCGTCAGCGCGGCCTGCGGCGGGATGGGATCGCCGACGTCGTAGCCCTGGATCGAAAGGCCGGCCTTGATGCAGGCGGCGAGGTTGAAGCGGGCGAAGGCTTCGTTGATCCGCCACAGCCTGCGCTGGAGCGCCATGGCCTCGTCCCAGCGGCCCGCCCGGCAGAGGTCGTAGAGCGCGACGCTCTGGCGCGGGATGATGCAGGCAGGTCCCGCCATCCAGCCGAGCCCGCCGATCAGCATCACCGCGGCCGGAATGTGGGCGGAGGCCGAGAACACGCGCAGGCGATCGCCGCAGCGGTTCATGATCGAGAGCAGCCGGCCGGTGTTGGTCGAGGCGTCCTTGATGTAGCCAATGCGCGGATGCTCGGCGAGGCGCGCGATGATTTCGAGGGTGAGGTCGGAGCGCTGGAATTGCGGATTGGTGTAGATGACGACGGGAATGTCCACGGCGTCCGCGATGGCGCGGAAATAGGATTCGACCTGGGTATCGGCGAGCGGGAAATACGCCTCCAGGATCGCCAAAATGCCGTCGGCACCGAGCTTCTGATAGGCCCGCGCCTGCGCCACCGCATCCGCGGTCGAGGTGGAGGCGACGCCGGCCACCACGGGCACGCGGCCCTTCGCGGCTTCGATCGTGGTCTGCACGACCGCCGTGCGCTGGGCGGCATTGAGATAGGCGAACTCGCCGGTCGAGCCGAGCGGCGTCAGACCATGCACGCCGGCACCGATCAGGTCGTCGCAGAGCTTTGCGAGCACGCTCGTCCGCACCGTGCCGTCGGCATCGACGGGGGAGACGAGGTAGGGGAAGACGCCGTGGAATTCGGACATGTCGGGGGCTCCGGAAGCTGGCACCCGACGGGTATTACCAATGCCCGCCCCGGCGATCAAACCTTGAGCAAGCGCACCCGCGTGCCCCAGGGATCGACCGCCTCCAAACCGTCGGCAAGCGCCGTGACCTTCACACCGCTCTTGCGCAGGCGCTCTTCCTGAGCGGCGAGCAGCTCCTGCTTCGCCATCACCAGCGAAAACCAGGCGAGACCGGTTGTGGAATCGTCGCGCAGGCCCGCGCCCTGGCTCTGCCAGACGTTCATGCCGAGGTGATGGTGATAGCGGCCCGACGACAGGAACGCCGCGCCGTTGCGCTTGCGGGTCGGGTCGAGGCCGACGGTGCCGTGGTAGAAGTTCTCGGCCTGCGCGAGATCGCCGACGCGCAGATGCATGTGGCCGACGCGCATTCCGTCCGGCGCCTTGGCATAGTCGGGAACGCGCGTATTGGTCAGCGACAGCAGGTCGGGGATGTTGAGCTCGTCGGTCGCCATCTTCACGCTGCCCTCGCTCCACTGCCATTGCGAGGGCTCACGGTCGGCATAGACCTCGATGCCGTTACCTTCGGGGTCGTCGAGATAGACGGATTCGCTGACCAGATGGTCGGCAAAGCCCGACAGCGGCACGCGATGCGAGGCGGCGTGCACCAGCCAGCGCGCGAGATCCTTGCGGGTCGGCATCAGGAAGGCGGTGTGGTAGAGGCCTGCGGCATTGCGCGGCTCGATCGCCGCATCGGGACGCGCCTCGAGCACGAGCAGCGTGATGCCGGCCGTACCGAGCTTCGCAGCGCTGGCGGAGCGCTCCATGACGGTCAGCCCGATCACGTCGCGGTAGTAGTCGGCAACCGTGTCGAGATTCTTGACCCGGAGCGTCACCATGCCGACCCGCATCGGCGTGCGGCTGGCATAGGTCGGCCCGCCGCCTTGCGCAGTCCCCTCGGCGCGTGCGGCAGCCGCGGCCGCCATCGCGAGCGAGGTGGCGCCGGCAAGTTGGAGCAGGGTGCGGCGGGTGAGATCGATGGTCATCGGTCGGGGCTCGCTGGAAACGTCTAAGGCCGTACGGCGCAATGTCGACCGATTGCTACACGTTCCCGTGAACGGCTCCCAATCACATGTTCGTCGGCCGGCGCCGGCACTTTCCTGGCCACCCGGCCAGTTTCGCTACCGCGCGCGACATCCCAGATTGGGGACAACTTACAGGAGACCGCCATGACCGCCCCAACTCCACTGTCCTCACTGTCGTCCGCGCTCGCGGATGTCGTGGCGCGCACCGCGCCCTCCGTCGTCTCCGTGCACTCGCATCGCTCCCGCGCAACCGGCTTCGTCTGGAAGCCCGGCCTGATCGTCACCGCCGACGAGGCGTTGGCCGACGAGGGCGAGGTCGAGATCGGCCTCCCCGACGGCAGCCGGGTGGCCGCCACGATCGCCGGCCGCGACCACACCACCGACATCGCGCTGCTGCGCACCGAGGCCGGCGTCGCGCCGGTCAAGCTCGCCGCGACGGTCCCGCCCCTCGGCGCGTTGTCGGTTGTCGTGGCCACCAACCGTGATACGCCGAGCGCCGCGCTCGGGATGGTATCGGCGTCCGGCAAGAGCTGGCGCTCCCTACGCGGCGGCGACATCGATGCCCGGATCGAGCTCGACGTTCGCCTGCGTCCGGGCCAGGAAGGCGGCCTTGCGCTCGATGCGACCGGTGAAGCCTTCGGCATGGCCGTGCTCGGACCAAGGCGCGTGCTGGTGATCCCGACGGCGACGATCGAGCGCATCGCGCCGCAACTCGAAGCCCGCGGCCGCATCGCGCGCGGATATCTCGGGTTAGGACTCCAGCCGGTGCGGCTCGAGGACGGCATCGGCGCCATGGTGATGAATGTCGACAAGGCCGGACCTTCTGCGGCGGCCGGCATCCGCCAGGGCGATGTGATCGTCGCGGTCAACGACCAGAAACTGTCCGGCGTGCGCGCGCTGTCGCGAACGCTGGGACCTGCGAGCGTCGGCGCTGTGGTCGATGTCGCGGTGCGCCGCGGCGGCGAGCCGGTCAGCTTCAAGGTCACGGTCGGCGAGAGGCCGGAGGCGTGAGCGAGGACAAGCTGCCGGTGATCGTGCTGTCCCTGGAGATCGACGATCCCGCCCTCGCCGATCGCCTGGCGGCGCTGCTCGGCAATGTCGCCGGGCTGCGCCTTGCCGCGCCCGGCGAGCAGGCCGCCGCGACGATCGTCGCCCGCGATCCGCGCAGCATGCCCGAGGACATCGCACTGACGCAGCGCGAGCTCGACGTGCTGGCGCTGATGGCCGAGGGCGCCTCCAACAAGATGATCGCGCGTCAGCTCGGCATCTCCGTGCACACCGTGAAATTCCATGTCGGCTCGCTGCTCGACAAGCTGGATGCCACCGGCCGCACCGATGCGGTGGCGCATGCCGCGCGCCGCGGCGTGATCGAGCTCTGAGCGGCGCGGATCAATCGCCGATTGCGATCTGCGCCAGCTCGCGCATGCGGTCGGTATCGACGACGCGGCCATGGCTGATCACGATGCTGGGCGGGCTGTGGAAGCGCAGCGCCTCGGTGACGTCGGCCTGCTCGAGCACGACCAGATTGGCTGCGCAGCCGAGCCCGAGGCCATAGCGCTCGAGGTTGATCGCCGTCGCCGCGCGCGTGGTGATCATGTCGTAGAGCGTCTCGAACTCGCTTTTCTTCGTCATCCACAACAGATGCGAGGCGAGGAACGCCACCTCCAGCATGTTGTTGCGCCCGAGCGGATAATAGGCGTCCGAAATGTCGTCCTGGCCGAGGCAGACATTGATGCCGGCACCGAGCAATTCCTTCACCCGCGCGTGCAGCGGGCCGTTGTGCGGATTGCTGACGACGCTGACACGGGCCTTTCCGAGCAGCACCTTCAGCTCGCGGAGATAGTTCTCGGGATAGAGCGCCATCGCCCGGCAATGATGGGCGAGCGCCCGGCCCTCGACGCCGCGCGCGATCACCGCGCGCGCCATCATGTCGAGCGTGCGCATGTTGGCGTCGCCGACGTCGTCCAGCAGCATCGAGATTTCGGCGCCGTGCTCGGCCGCGAGGTCGAAGCAGAACGCGACATGGCGGCGCATGTCCTCTTCGTCGGCTTCGATCCAGGGAATCCCGCCGACGACGTCGGCCCCGAGCGCCATCGCCTTGCGCATCAGGCCGTCGGCGCCGGGCTCGCGAAACAGGCCGTCCTGCGGGAAAGCCACGACCTGGATATCGACGATGCCGCGAAACTCCTCGCGGATCGCGAGCAGCGCCTTGACGCCTTCGAGCCGAGCCTTGGTGTCGACGTCGGCGAAGGCGCGGATGTGGAGGTTGCCGTGGAGCGCGGCGAGCGCCACCGCGCGCCGTGCGTTCGGGACGATCCAGGACGCGTCGTAATTGCTCTTCACCGCTGCGGCGAGATCGACCGCCTTCGCCGCCTCGCTCATGCCGCCGCCCTGATAGGCCTCGAGCGCCGCCTCCGACATCATCGGCAGGGTCCAGACCTTGCAGAGGTGCAGGTGCGGATTGACAAAGGCCGGCGTCACCAGGCCGCCCTTGGCATCGATGAAGGCCTGTGCGCCGGGATCGAGCCGGTTGCCGATCGCGGTGATCACGCCATCGGTGATTGCAATGTCGACGATCTCGCGGCTGCGCGTGCGGGCATTGGTGATGACGAGGTCTGGCAGGCGGGGCATTGCAGGACTTCCACTCGGTACGCGTGCAATCATGCAAGTTGGGTGCCGGGCTGCGCGGGCGGCGGAAACCGGAGCTGGACCGTCAGGCCCGGCGCATTGTCATGCAGCGCAATCTCGGCGCCATGAAGGCGCGCCACTGCCGCAACGAGGCTGAGGCCGAGGCCGTTGCCCGGCGTGTAGCGGCTCTGTTCGAGCCGGTAGAACCGCTTGAAGACGTGATCGCGCGCCTCGGTGGGAATGCCCGGACCGTCGTCGGCGATCGCGATCACGGCGCCGCCATCGGCGCTGCGGCAGGTCACCGTCACCTGCCCGCCTTTGCGGCCGTGCTTGATCGCGTTGTCGACGAGATTGGCGACGGCGTCGAACAAGAGGTCGCGGTCGCCCGTGATCGCGACCTCGCGGTCGCCGCCGAGGCTGAGACGCGTCGCAACCTGCTCGGCGGCGGCGTCGTAGAGCTCGACGACCTCGCCGGCGATCTCGGCGAGATCAAGCGCGCGAAAGGCGCTCCTGCGGGCGCGGGTCTCGATCTCCGAGATCCGGGTGATGGAGGCGAACATGCCGAGCACGGCATCGAGATCGGCGATGGTGTCGCCGATCAGCGCGGCATCCGCCTCGCTGTTGCGCGGGGTGTGATAGGCCTTCTCCAGCCGGCCGCGCATGCGCGTCAGCGGCGTGCGCAGATCGTGGGCGACGTTGTCGCTGACCTGCTTGACCTCGCCCATCAGCGTCTCGATGCGGTCGAGCATCTGGTTGAGGTTTTCGGCGACGCGGTCCCACTCGTCGTGGCTGCCGCGCAGGGGAATGCGGCGGTCGAGACCGGACAGCATGATGGCACGGCTGGTGGCGTTGATCTCCTCGATCCGTCCCACCGTGCGCCGGGTCACTAGCACGGCTGCGAGCCCGGCGAGCACCAGGAGCAGCACCGCGACCGCGACCATGGCGAGTTCGATCGTGCCGGTGAAGCCGTCGCGATCGCCGGCGGAGCCGAGCCGGCTCTCCACATAGGCGAGCGTACCGAAATAGACGTAGGCCATGATCGCCGCGACGATCAGCCCGAATGCCGCGATCGCGATCAGCGCCAGACGGAAGGTCGAGGAGCGGAGGGTCTTAGCCAGGAGCACGGAGACAATATCCGATGCCGCGGATGGTGTGGATCAGCGGATAGGCCTGGGCGTCGTCGACCTTGCGGCGGACGCGCCCGACATAGACGTCGATGATGTTGGTCGAGGGATCGAAATGCAGGTCCCAGACGTGCTGGAGCAGCATCGCACGCGAGACGACGCGGCCCTCGTTGCGGACGAGATATTCGAGCAGCTGAAACTCGCGCGGCAGCAGCGGAATCTTGCGGCCGCGGCGGCTGGCGTTGCGCGCGATCAGGTCGATGGCGAGGTCGCCGACGCGCAACAGCGTCTCCTTGGCGATGGTCTCGCTGCGGCGGCCGAGGGCCTCGAGCCGCGCAAGCAGCTCGACGAAGGAGAACGGCTTGACGAGATAGTCGTCCCCGCCAGCGCGCAGGCCACGCACGCGGTCGTCGACCTCGCCGAGCGCGGAGATGATCAGGAAGGGCGCCGCGATGCCGTCGTCGCGCAATTGGCGCATCACGGTGATGCCGTCGATGTCGGGCAGCATGCGGTCGATGGTGATCACGGCATAGTCGCGGGCGGCGCCGTGGCTCAGGGCTTCGCGCCCCGTGGCGGCGAGATCGACCTCATAGCCAGAGGTCGTCAACTCTTCGACGAGCTGGCCTGCGGTTTCCGGATCGTCCTCGACGACCAGGATGCGGCGGTGACCTCCGGTCATGCAAAACTCCGCGCGACGATCGCCACCAGACTATCCCGTTCCGGGGCTGAGCGGAACCGCCCGATGGCGATCGCGACAATGGTGCGGTACGGCGATGCGACTACCAATAGTCTCCGCACACATTGACCCATTGCCACCCATAGGGCGTCCAGCTCCTGCGCCAGCAACCGTCGTCGTAGTAATTGGCGTAGTAGAAGGGCGCGCCAACGAAGGCGAACCGGTGGAAGCGATGATGGCGGAAGAAGAATGCATGGCGGCCGATGAAGGGCCTGCCGTGCCAGCCCGTGCCGGCGAAACGCGGCCCGAAGGCGGCGCGGGTCGCGAGCGGCGCACCGGCAAAGCGCGGCCCGATCGCAGCGTGGGCGGTCATCGGCGAGCCGGCGAAGTGGGCGCCACCGAAACGAGCACCGCCCATGCCGCCGACATGCATCCCGCCGAAGCCACCGGCGTGCATGCCGCCGCCGAAATGTCCACCGCCGCCAAAGCCACCATGTCCTCCGCCGCCGAAGCCGCCGTGTCCTCCGCCGCCGAAACCACCACCATGGCCGCCGCCCCCACCTCCACCTCGGGCGAGAACGGGCGAAGCGACCGCCAACGTCGCAGCCATGGCCGCCGCGACGATGCCGGTGAGAAGCCTGCTGTGCATCTGAATATCCTCCTTGTCGCGGCGACGGTCGCGCCGCTCCGGGGGAACAGATGAGGAAAATGCGCCCTCACCTTCAACTTACAAATGCGCCAGATTCTGACGCCGGTGTTAGGGAGGCCCAACTCTCTCGCTCCCTCGCCCCGTTCTTACGGGGAGAGGTTGGAGATCACACGCGCTTGCCGCCGCTCTTCTCGGCGGCGCGGCGCAGGGCTTCGGCGAGGGCGCCGCCGCCGGAGGATTCCTGCTTGCGCGGCGCCGACGAGGTCATGCGGGCTGCATTGCGCGAGCCATTGTCGCGCTGCATGCCGGGGGCGTCCTTCTTGGCGCCGACCTCGTCGTCGAGCCGCAGCGTCAGCGAGATGCGCTTGCGGGCGACCTCGAAGTCCAGCACCTTCACCTTGACGATGTCGCCGGGCTTCACCACCTCGCGCGGGTCCTTGATGAAGGTCTTCGACATCGCCGAGATGTGCACGAGGCCGTCCTGGTGGACGCCGATGTCGACGAAAGCGCCGAAGGCGGCGACGTTGGTCACGGTACCCTCGAGGATCATGCCCTTCTGGAGGTGCTTGATCTCCTCGACACCCTCCTTGAACACAGCGGCCTTGAACGCCGGACGGGGGTCGCGGCCGGGCTTTTCGAGCTCGCGCAGGATGTCGGTGACGGTCGGCAGACCGAAGGTCTCGTCGACGAAATCCTTCGGCTTCAGCGTGCGCACGATCTCGCTGCTGCCGATCAGCGCCTTGATGTCGCTCTTGGTGGCCGCGAGAATCCGGCGCACCACCGGATAGGCTTCCGGATGCACGCCGGACGCATCGAGCGGATCCTCACCGCCGAGAATGCGCAAAAAGCCCGCGCACTGCTCGAACGCCTTCGGCCCGAGGCGCGGCACGTCCTTGAGCGACTTGCGCGACTTGAACGGGCCGTTGGCGTCACGATGTGCCACGATGCTCTGCGCAAGGCCCGAGCCCACGCCCGACACGCGGGCGAGCAGCGGCGCCGAGGCGGTGTTGACGTCGACGCCGACGGCGTTCACGCAATCTTCGACCACGGCGTCGAGCGACTTGGCGAGCTTGGCCTGGCCGAGGTCGTGCTGATACTGGCCGACGCCGATCGCCTTCGGCTCGATCTTGACGAGTTCGGCAAGCGGATCCTGGAGGCGCCGCGCGATCGAGACCGCGCCGCGCAGGGTGACGTCGAGACCGGGCAGTTCCTCCGAGGCGAAGGCCGAGGCCGAATAGACCGACGCGCCGGCTTCCGACACCACGATCTTGTTCATCTTCAGCTCGGCCAGGCCCTTGACGAGATCGCCTGCGAGCTTGTCGGTCTCGCGCGAGGCCGTGCCGTTGCCGATCGCGATCAGCTCGACACGGTGCTTCAGGGCAAGCTTGCCGAGGATTGCGAGCGACTCGTTCCATTGCCGCTGCGGCTCGTGCGGATAGATCACGGCGGTATCGACGACCTTGCCGGTCGCGTCGGTGACGGCGACCTTGACGCCGGTCCGGTAGCCGGGATCGAGCCCCATGGTGACGCGGGTGCCGGCGGGCGCGGCTAGCAGCAGGTCGCGCAAATTGGACGCGAACACGCGCACGGCCTCGGTCTCGGCCGCGTTCCACAGCCGCATGCGCAGGTCGATGTTGAGATGCACCTGGATCTTGGTGCGCCAGGCCCAGCGCACCGTGTCGATCAGCCAGCGGTCGCCGGCGCGCTTGAGGTCGGCGATGCCGAACCGCTTCATGATCTTCAATTCGTAGGCGCTGGGCACGCCCGGCGGCGGCGCCTCGGCTTCGGCCTGAATCTGCAGGTCGAGGATTTCTTCCTTCTCGCCGCGGAACATCGCCAGGATGCGGTGCGACGGCAGCCTGGTCAGCGGCTCGGAGAATTCAAAATAGTCGGCGAACTTTTCGCCCTCGGTCTTCTTGCCATCGCGCACCTTGGAGGCCATGCGCGCATTGGTCCACATCTCCTCGCGCAGCGCGCCGATCAGATCGGCGTCTTCGTCAAATCGCTCGACCAGGATGGCGCGGGCGCCGTCGAGTGCGGCGGCGGCGTCAGCCACGCCCTTCTCGGCGTTGATGAAGCTTTCCGCCACGACCTTGGGATCGTTGCCGGGCTCCGCCATCAGCTGATTGGCGAGCGGCTCGAGGCCGGCTTCCTTGGCGATCTCAGCCTTGGTGCGGCGCTTCGGCTTGAACGGCAGATAGATGTCTTCCAGGCGCGCCTTGCTGTCGGCGGCCATGATCGTGGCTTCGAGGGCGGCATCGAGTTTGCCCTGCTCGCGGATCGATTCGAGGATCGCCTTGCGGCGGTCTTCGAGCTCGCGCAGGTAGCCCAGGCGCTCCTCCAGGGTGCGCAATTGCGCGTCGTCGAGCGCACCGGTCGCTTCCTTGCGGTAGCGGGCGATGAAGGGAACCGTGGCGCCGCCGTCGAGCAGCGTCACCGCTGCCTCGACCTGCTCGGCCCGAACTCCAAGCTCCTGCGCAATTTTCTGGTTGATATTTGCCACGCGAGAATCCCTCTCTCCAAGCACGCGACGCAAACCGAAATCCGGTCGCGGGACGCCGCTTATGGACCAACCCAGGTTGATTCATCAAGGTGCCGCGCGCAACCGTCGACAGACGATTTTTTTGTTGAACCGATGCGATCTCGCCACAATCGTGGGGATGCGGCGGGCGCGGTTGGTATGAAGACTCTATCCTCTTGTCGTCCTGGCGAAAGCCAGGACCCATACCGCGGAATCTTTCAATTGTGGTCGGTATCCGTCCAGAACGATGAGCCGTCGCAAAACGACGCCCTGGGGTAATGGGTCCTGGCTTTCGCCAGGACGACGACGGGGATTGACAGGCGCCTCCGTTCCACGGCTGTTTGCACCGCCGGACCACCGAACTCCACACGAGGACTGCAATGCGGACGACATCGGTCGGCGTCTTCAAGATCGTCACCAAGGGCCCCGGCGACGTCTCCGGCCTCATGGCCATGATCGGCTCCGGCGCGATCGATCCCAAATCGATCCTCGCCGTTCTCGGCAAGACCGAGGGCAATGGCGGTGTCAACGACTTTACCCGGGAATATGCCGTCGCCGCGCTGTGCACGGCTCTGGCGCCACAGCTCGGCTTGTCCCCCGAGGAGGTCGAGCAGCGCATTGCCTTCGTGATGTCCGGCGGCACCGAAGGCGTGCTCAGCCCGCATATCACGGTGTTCACGCGCCGCGAGGTCGAGCGGCGGCCGGCGGGCTTGTCGGGCAAGCGCCTGAGCATCGGCATGGCGCACACGCGGGACTTCCTGCCGGAGGAGATCGGACGCGCCGCGCAGATCGCGGAGACGGCCACGGCCGTGAAGGCCGCGATGGCGGACGCCGGGATCACCGACCCCGCCGACGTCCATTTCGTGCAGATCAAGTGCCCGCTGCTCACCAGCGATCGCGTCGCGGCCGCAAGCGCACGCGGCAACAAGACGGCGACGACCAGCGCCTACGGTTCGATGGCCTATTCGCGCGGCGCCTCCGCGCTCGGCGTTGCGGTCGCGCTCGGCGAGACCGGCTCGGACATCAGCGACGGGGACGTGCTGCGCCGCTACGATCTGTTCTCGAAGGTGGCATCCACCTCGGCCGGAATCGAGCTGATGCACAACGTCGTCATCGTGCTCGGAAATTCGGCGGCATCGGCCAGCGAATTCGAGATCGGCCACGCCGTGATGAACGATGCGATCGACGCCGCCGCTGTGACGTCGGCGCTGAAGAGTGTCGGGCTTGGCGTCGCGCCGCAAGCGGAAGCCGGGCGCGAGCTCGTCAACATCTTCGCCAAGGCGGAGGCCTCGCCCGATGGCAGCGTGCGCGGCTTTCGTCACACCATGCTGGAGGACACCGACATCAGCTCGACGCGCCACGCCCGCGCCGCGGTCGGCGGCCTGATCGCGGGCCTTGCCGGCACCGGCGCAGTCTACGTGTCCGGCGGCGCCGAGCATCAGGGCCCGGCGGGCGGCGGGCCGGTTGCGGTGATCGCGCGACTATCGGATTGAGACGGCCGGCCTCCCCGGTCGTGCGACCTCTCCGCCCCATGCAACCCTGCCCTTCGCGCCGGCTCAGTTGATTCACGCAGGGTCCATGCGAAAGGAAGGACCGCCGCATCTAGAGGATTTGAATTTCATGACTTTGCCGATGAGCTGGAACGAGTGGGCGCAGCACGATGGCGTGGGGCTGGCGGCGCGCGTCCGCAAGGGCGAGCTGACGCCGAAGGAATTGGCCCGCCAGGCCGCTGCTGCCGTCGCTAAGGTCAATCCGGCGCTGTCGGGCGTGGTCGAGCTGTTCGAGGACGTGATCGCCGATCCGGCCAAGGACGGCGCCAACCTCGCCGGCCCGTTCGCCGGCCTGCCCTTCCTGATGAAGGATCTCGGGCCGACCATGAAGGGCCGGCTCCAGGAGATGGGTTCGCTGCTGATGCGCGGCAATCGCGCGAGCGCCGACACCTTCCTGACCGGCAAATTCCGCCAGGCCGGACTGAACCTGATCGGGCGCACCACGACGCCGGAATTCGGCGTCTGCAGCTCGGCCGACAATCCGGCCGTCTACGTCACGCGCAATCCCTGGAACACCGACTACACCACCTGCGGCTCGTCCGCGGGCAGCGCGGCGATGGTTGCCGCCGGCGTGGTGCCGATCGCGCATGCGACCGACGGCGGCGGCTCGATCCGCATTCCCGCCGGCGTCAACGGTAATATCGGGCTGAAGGTCTCGCGCGGCGTGTTCTCGCTGGCCCCGCACATGTCCGACCTCACCGGGCTCGTCTCGATCCAGGGCTGCCAGTCGCGCTCGGTGCGCGACACCGCCGCCTTCGTCGATCACGCGCGCGGGCCTGCGCCCGGCGAGTTCATGCCGTTCTGGACCACGGCGCAGCCCTATTCCGAGATGATCAAGCGCGATCCCGGCAAGCTTCGCATCGCGCTGTCGCACACATGGGGCGATTACACCGCGACGCCGGAGATCGCCGCCGAGCTGGAGAAGACCGGCCGCTTCCTCGAAGGCCTCGGTCATCACGTCGACTATGCGCTGCCCGAGCTCGACTTCCGTGCGGCGTTCGAGGCGCAGACGATGTGCTACATCTCGAATTTTGCGGTGGTGATCTCGAACATGCTGGCCGCGCGCGGGCTGGACAAGCCGCCGGAAGACCTCATCGAGCCGATGAACATCAGGATCTGGGAAGCCGGCCGGCACACCAGCTTCGCCGAGCGGGCGAAGATGCAAGGCGTGTTCAACACGACGTCACGCGGTTTCGGCGCGTTCTTCGAGCAGTGGGACGTCATCCTGACGCCGATCACGGCGCTGCCGACGCCGAAAGTCGGCACCAGGGAATATCTGACCATCTCCGACAATCCTGACGTGCTCGACTGGTTCGGCAACCTCTGGCGCTTTTTCGCCTTCACGCCGCTCGCCAATCTCTGCGGCATGCCGGCGATCTCGATGCCGATGGCAACCCAGGACCACGACCTGCCGCTCGGCATCCAGGCGATCGCCAAGCAGGCCAATGACGGCCTGCTCCTGCAATTCGCCGCCCAGATCGAGCGCGCGCTCGACGGCAAGTGGAACGGCGGCAGAAAGCCGAAGGTGCATGTGAGCTGAGGAGCTGCGGTCGCAATGACATGCGATCGCGCTGCCGCCTCAATTCTTCATCGCCGGGATCTCCTCCGTCGGCTGCTGCTGCCCCTGCTTGTACATCGCGAGCGCCTTGTCGAGCGCTTCGCGCAGGGCAAGCGCGGCGGCCACGCTGCAACGCAGGTGCGCGGTCTGGACCACTTCGACCCTGACCGCGGCTCCGACCGGCATCAAGAGGTTCGCGGCGAGCTCGACCTGGATCGCGCCGTTGTGATGGCCGAAGCAAGACGCGCCGTCGAAATAGATGATCGGCGCCCGCTCGGAGCTCGAGCTCGAAATGGTGACGGGCCCCTGATTGGTGCCGGGTGTTTCGGGGTCGGCCATAAGCGCTCCTTGCGGCTAGTCGAACGAACGAAGCGCTCACCATCGGCGCTTCGGACCGCCCTGTCGAGGCCCAACCGCCCGCAGGCCTGCCGTGCGACCGGTATTCGGGGTTTTGCGCGGCGCCCGGCACTGGTCTAGAACATCGCCATGTCCAGCTCATCGACGTCCAGCCTACCTGCCACGCTCCCGTTCGAGGAGCTGGCCGAGGCCATCAAGGGCCGCCGCTCCGACTACGGCCATATCAGCGGGCTCCAGCTCGACCGCTTCGCACCCGCCGAGGCCTGGTCCAGCCTGCCCTACCGTCCCGTCTTCGTCGGCGACACCGAGACCGGGGTGCTGCATGGCGGCGTCGTCACCGCGATGCTGGACGAGAGCTGCGGCATGGCCGTGCAGCTCGCGCTCGACGGCACGCGCGCGATCGCAACCCTCGACCTGCGTATCGACTATCAGAAGCCGGCGACGCCGGGCCTCGACATCAAGGCGCATTCGGTCTGCTACCGCACCACGCGCTCGATCGCCTTCGTACGCTCCACCGCGTATCAGGAGTCCGAGGACGATCCGGTCGCAACCGCAACGGCCTGCTTCATGATCGGCGCCAACCGCACCAACATGCTCGCCGACCGCAGGATGGATTCGCGCAGCATCCCGACCCTGGAGGCGCCGGAGGATCCGGATGGCCCGTTCGCCCGCAGCCCGTTCGCGCGCTGCCTCGGCATCCGCGTCAACGACGACGGCACGCTGACCATGCCGTTCTCGCCGAAGATCATCGGCAATCCGATCCTGCCCGCGATCCATGGCGGCATGACCGGCGCCTTCCTCGAGACCACCGCCATCATCGGCGTGGCGCGCGAGCTCGGCGCCGCCGCGCCGCCCAAGCCGATCGGGCTGACCATCAACTACTTGCGCTCCGGCCGCGCGCTCGACAGCTTTGCCAATGTCTCGATCGTCAAGCAGGGCCGGCGCATCGTCGCCTTCGAGGCGCGCGCCTGGCAGGACGATGCGGACAAGCCGATCGCCACCGCCTTCGGCCATTTCATGCTGCGGCCGACGCCTGGAAACGACGAGGAATAGGCCTATTTTACTTGACGGCGGGGGCCTGGAACCACAACGATAGCGCGTTCCCCGTGAGAGGTATTGGGTTGCGGCATCCGATCGACATCATCGCCATGTTCGCCGCCATGTGGCTGCTGGCGTCGATGGTGCTCGACGCGGTGACGCCGAAGGAGCTGACCGCGGTGCTGATCGCCATCGCGATCGGGCCTGCCGTGGTCATCACCGCCGTGTTCTACTATCTGCGCTGCCCGCGCACGGATTTCGCGGTGATGTTCGCAGCGCTGTGGCTGATCTCGGACATCGCCATCGCCTTCATCTCGCCGAAGGAGCTGCCGCATTTCCTGATCGTGCTCGGCTTCGTGCCGGCCCTGCTGATCGGCAGCGTACTGCACTGGCAGCGCTTCCAGCGCCGCCACGAGCGGTTGCATGTGCCGTCGGCGAAGCGCAGCTAACGCGGCAGCAGGTTCGTCTTCGCAAGATCGAGCACCTCGTCGCCGCGGCCGTTCATCACCGCGCGCAAGACCCAGAGGCTGAAACCCTTGATCTGCTCGCTCGTGATGGTCGGCGGCATCGACAGCTCCTGCTTGGCGGTGACGACGTCGAGCAGCGCGGGCCCGTTGTAGGCCAGCATCTCCTTCACCGCGCCCGGAAGCTCGCCGGGGTCCTCGACGCGTTTGGCAAAAATGCCCATCGCGCGCGCCATCGCCGCGAAATCAGGGTTTTGCAGGTCGACATTGGTGTCGACGAAGCCGGCGGCCTTCATCTCCAGCGCAACGAAGCCGAGCACGCCGTTGTTGAAGACGACGACCTTCACCGGCAGCTTCATCTGCGTCAGCGTGATCAGATCGCCCATCAGCATGGTGAAGCCGCCGTCGCCCGACAGCGAGATCACCTGGCGGCCGGGCTGCGAGGCCTGCGCCCCGATCGCCTGCGGCATCGCATTGGCCATCGAGCCGTGCACGAAGGAGCCGATCAGCCGGCGGCGACCGTTCATCTCGAGATAGCGCGCCGCCCACACCGTGGGTGTGCCGACATCGGCGGTGAACACGGCATCCTCGGACGCATGGTCGCTGACGACCTTGGCGAGATATTGCGGATGGATCGGCTTGCTGCCGGGGGTGCCCCTGGCGAGCGAGTCCAGCCCCTCGCGCGCCTTCTTGTAATGCGCGACGGCATCGTCGAGATGCTTGCGCTGGGTCTTGGTCTTCAGCAGCGGCAGCAGCGCCTCGATGGTCAGCTTGACGTCGCCGATGAGGCCGAGGTCGATCTTGCAGCGTCGGCCGAGATTTTCCGGGCGGATGTCGATCTGCGCGATCTGGCAACCGGTCGGGAAGAACTGCTTGTAGGGGAAATCGGTGCCGAGCATCACCAGCGCGTCGCAGGCGTGCATGGCGGCATAGCCCGAGGAGAAGCCGATGAACCCGGTCATGCCGACATCGTAGGGATTTTCGTATTCGACGTGCTCCTTGCCGCCGAGCGCATGCACGATCGGGCTCTTCAAGGCCTCCGCAAGCTGCATCAACGGCGTATGCGCGCCGGCGCAGCCACGGCCGCAGAACAGGGTGATGCGCTCGGCGCCGTTCAGGAGGTCCGCGAGTGCCTTCAGCTCATCGGCCTCAGGCACGACTTTCGGCGCCGACAGCGCGAGCCCCCGCGCCGTCGACAGCGCGCGCCTCGGCGGATCGCGGAACGCGACGTCGCCGGGCATGGCGATGACGGCGACGCCGCGCAGGCCCACGGCCGCGCGAATGGCGTTCTCGATCACGAAAGGCAGCTGGCTCGCATCCGAGACCAGCTCGCAATAATGGCTGCATTCCCGGAACAGGTTTTGGGGATGGGTTTCCTGAAAGTAGCCGCCGCCGATTTCGGCCGACGGAATCTGCGCCGCGATCGCCAGCACGGGGACGCGGCTGCGATGCGCGTCGAACAGGCCGTTGATCAGATGCAGATTGCCCGGACCGCAGGAACCTGCGCAGACCGCAAGGCTTCCGGTCATCTCGGCTTCGCCGGCGGCTGCGAACGCCGCAACCTCCTCATGCCGGACGTGGATCCATTCGATGGTGCCGCGACGCCGCAGCGCCTCGATAAAGGCATTCAGGCTGTCGCCGACGATGCCGTAGATCCGCTTGACGCCGGCCTGTTCGAGCGTTGCCACGAACAGATCGGCCACGTTGTTGATCGCCATGTCGGTCTCCTGATCTCGCTGATTCAGCAAGATAGGATAAAGCGCGGCCGTGACGGGATCACGGCTGGTTTATTGCAGCTTCAGTCTTTCACAATCGCCCGATCGTAGGCCGCGATCGTCTGCTTTGCGCGCGCTGCGACATCGGCCGCCGACATGCCGGGCTTGTAGAGGCTGGAGCCAAGCCCGAATGCGGTGACGCCGCCCTTGATATACTCCGCAAAATTCTGGTCGGAGACACCGCCGACGGCAGCGATCATCACGCCGGCCGGCAGCACCGCGCGAATCGCGGCGATACCGGATGCGCCGAGCACGCTCGCCGGAAAGAATTTCAGGCCCGATGCGCCAGAGCGCGCGGCAAGCAGCGCCTCGGTCGGCGAGAACACGCCCGGCAACGTCACCATGGCGTATTGATGCGCACGCGCGAGCACCTGCGTATCCACGTTCGGCGAGACCATCAGCTTGCCGCCGACGTCATTGAGACGATCGACATCTGCGGTGGTCAGCACCGTGCCGGCGCCGATCAGCACGCCGGCCGGCGCCAGCTTCGCAGCGGTGGCGATCGAGCGGAACGGATCGGGCGAATTCAGCGGGATCTCGATCGCGGTCATGCCGGCCTCGATCAGCACGCTGACGATCGCCTCGGCCTCCTCTGGCTTGACGCCGCGCAGGATCGCGACCAGCGGACGCTTCATCGACGGAAAGGGAACACTCATCTCAGGAAATCCTTCTTAACTCGTCCAGATCGCCGCGGCCGCCATCGACAGGCCGTGGCGAACGGCTTCATCCGCATCGATCGGCCGCGGGGTCACCGAGAGCGCATCGAAAGCCAGCTGATACAGCGTCGCAAGCCGCCCTGACGCAACCAACGTGATGCCGGTTTTGGGAACATTGCCAGAGAGACCCGCCGCCAGCTCGGTGCCGATCAACGTGCCCGACAGCGTCTCGCGCGCGGCGGCCGGCGTGCCGCCGAACAGCAACTGCCGCGACCGCGCACCGAAGAGCAGGTTGGCGGCGAACGCCGGCGCCTCGAACGCGGCTTTCACCGCCGCCTTGAAGCTTGCAACATCCTCGGCGTCATCGGCGCCTGCGACCGCGAGTGACAGAATCGTCTCGCGCGAGATCACACTGAACAGCTCGCCGGTCATGAAGGTGGAGAAATGCTCGACCGTGCCGTCCTTCACCCGCACCCATTTCGAATGCGTGCCGGGCATGCAGACCAGCGCTTCGCCGGCGGCCTTAAGGCCGAGCGCGCCGAGCAACTGCGTCTCCTCGCCGCGCATCACGTCCGGCGCGCCTGCGTCGCGCTGCGCGATGCCGGGCAGGATGCGGATGTCGCGCGCCTCACCCGGCACCCGCACGGCCTGCTTCAGGATGGAGGTGAGCGGTGCCGGCGTGTCGACATAGCCGGCCTCGACCCAGCCGGTTTTGGCGCCGGCCATACCGCAGACGAGAACGGGCAGATGATCCGGTGCTTCGACGGCGGAAAGATGCGATTGCAGCACACCGGCAAATCCGGTCTTGGCCGCGGCCAGCATGCCCTCGCCACTGCGGCGTTCGGCCAGGACCTGGCCGGCCCGATCGACCAGCCACAGGCGGAAGCTGCTGGTGCCCCAGTCCACCGCGACATAGGCGGGTTCGCTCATCTCGGTTCTCGTCCTCGTCTCACCGGCAAGACGCCGTCTCGCGACAATGAGACGACGGCTGGCAAATTCGCCCCGGGATATCGGCTATTGCCGCCGCAAACCAGCGTTTTATCGCAGGTCTGAGACGCTGCCGCGCTGGCACACCGCTTGCTCATGCATCCCCACTCACATCCGTGAACCGCGCACCAAGACGCGTCAATTGTGGAGAGGAAACCCATGGAGATCGGCTATTTCACGATGCCTTCGCACCCGCCGGAGTGCGGCCTGAAGGAAGGAAACGACTGGGACCTGCAAGTCATGCGCTGGCTCGACGAGCTCGGCTATCAAGAGGCCTGGGTCGGCGAGCACCACACCGCGCCCTGGGAACCCAATCCCACCCCGGATCTCCTGATCGCCCAGGCCTTGATGCAGACCAAGCGCTTGCGCATCGGGCCGGGCGGCTTCCTGCTGCCCTATCACCATCCGGCCGAGCTCGCCAACCGCGTCGCGATGCTCGACCACATGTCCGAAGGCCGGCTCAATTTCGGTGTCGCGGCTAGCGGCCTGCCGAGCGACTGGGCGATGTTCAACGTCGACGGCATGAGCGGGCAGAACCGCGACATGACCCGCGAAGCGCTGGAGATCATCCTGAAGATGTGGACCGATCCCGCGCCCTGGACCTACAAGGGCAAATTCTGGACGGTGACCAAGCCGGACACGATGTTCGACTTCCTCAAGCCTCACATCAAGCCGTTGCAGGCGCCGCATCCGCCAATCGGCGTTGCCGGTCTGTCGAAGAACTCGGACACGCTGAAGCTCGCCGGCGAACGCGGCTTCATCCCGATGAGCCTCAACCTCAACCCGGCCTATGTCGGCAGCCATTGGGATTCGGTCGAGATCGGCGCCGCCAAGACCGGACGCAAGCCGAACCGGCAGGACTGGCGGCTGGTGCGCGAGGTCTTCGTTGCCGACACCGACGAAGAGGCCTGGAAGCTCTCCACCGGCGACATGATGGGCCGGATGATGCACGAGTACTTCTTGCCCCTGCTCGGCCATTTCGGCTTCAAGGACTATTTGAAGCACGCGCCCGACGTGCCCGACAGCGACGTCACCGTCGAATATTGCGCCAAGCGGAACTGGATCGTCGGCTCGCCCGCGACCGTCGCCGAGAAGATCGAGAAGATCTACGACGAGGTCGGCGGCTTCGGCGTGCTGCTGGTGTTCGGCTTCGACTACAAGCACAAGGCAGAGGCCTGGCACCACTCGCTCTCGCTGCTCAGCAGCGAGGTGATGCCGCGCCTGAAGCATCTCGGCTCCACGAAGAAGGCGGCTTGACCCGACGCGGATGCGGCGCGATCGTGCCGCATCCGCACCCGTTTCGGAGATTTCCGCGTGAGCGTGGACGCAAAGGATTTCAAGCAGGCGATGCGCCAATGCGCCGGTGCCGTCGCGCTGGTCACGGTCGGTGCCGAGCACGGCAAGCGCACCGGGCTCACGGTCACCTCGGCCTGCTCACTGTCGGACAACCCGCCGTCGCTGATCGTCTGCGTCAACCGCAACGCCAGCGCACATACGCGGATCCGGGAGGAAGGCGCCTTCGCAATCAACTTCCTGCACGAGGACCACGCGCTGCTGGCACTCACCTTCAGCGGCCAGAAGGGCGTCAACGGTGACGACCGCTTTGCGTTCGGGCAGTGGACGCGCGGAGCCACCGGCGCACCCGTGCTGACCGACGCGGTGGCCGCGTTCGATTGCGAGCTGGCGCAGGAATTCGAAACGAAGACGCATTCGATCTTCGTCGGCGAAGTCCGCGGGGTGTCGCATTCCGACGGGGCCGCCCCGCTGGTCTATCTGCGCAGCAGCTTCCACGTACCTCACGAAATCCGCGGCACCGTTACAGTCGGCGATCTCGATTCAAGGCATCTGAGCTGGACGGATTTTTCGTAAGGGCGGCGGCGGTGCGCTCACTCGCCCCGCTTGTGGGGAGAGGGGGAGTCTCTCCGAGGATGGTGACAGTTGGACTCGCGGAGAGTCCCCCTCACCCGCCGCGCTTCGCGCGTCGGCCTCTCCCCGCACGCGGGGAGAGGCGAAAGCCCGCGGCTCGCTCCTCGTTCATCTCCAACCGAACGCGCTACTGCGCGGTCTCGATCTTCAGGTGCTTGATCTTGCGATACAGCGTCGCGCGGCTGAGCTTCAGCGCACGCGCCGCCTCGGTCACACGGCCGCCATGCTTGCGCAGCGCCTCGACGATCGTCGCGCGCTCGGCCGCCGCGAGATCCGGCTCCGCCGCACGGCCGCCGAACAGCGGCAGATCGAGATCGGCATCGGTGACGACGCCGTTCTCCGCCGTGCAGCCGGCAAGCCGCAGCACATGGCGGAGCTGGCGCATGTTGCCGGGATACGGATAGGCCGACAGCAGCGCCCAGGCCTCGTCCGAGAGGCGGCAATTCGGCGCTTCCTCGCGCGCGATCTGGCGAATGATGTCGTCGCGGTCGGCGCGCTCGCGCAAGCTCGGCAGCTTCACCTCCATGCCGCGGAGACGAAAATAGAGATCGGCGCGGAAGGCGCCCTCCTCCGCCATGCGGCCGAGATCGCGATGGGTGGCGCTGATCAGGCGGATGTCGACCGGCACCGGCTTGAGCGCGCCGAGCGGCCAGACCTCGCGGTTTTCCAGCACGCGCAAGAGACGCGTCTGCAGCGCGATCGGCATGTCGCCGATCTCGTCGAGGAACAGCGTGCCGCCGTCGGCCTGCACGATCAGGCCCTTCGAGCCCTCGCGCCGCGCGCCGGTGAAGGCGCCGGCCTCGTAACCGAACAGCTCGGCGTCGATCAGGCTCTCCGGCATCGCCGCGCAGTTCAGCGCGACATAATGGTTGCGGGCACGGTTGCTCGCCGCGTGAATGGCGCGGGCGAACACGTCCTTGCCGACGCCGGTCTCGCCATGCAGCAGCACCGGCAGATTGCGATCACCGATGCTTCGGAGCCGCTTCACGCTTCGGATCAGGCCGGGATCGCGGCCGGCGAGCCGATGCAGGTCATCAAAACGGTCGATCGTCGCATCGCGGCGCGGAGCGTGTGGACCCGTGAAGGATTTGGCGCGCAGCGGCGGGGCGACATGGCCCTCGCCCAACGGACTGCCGTCGGCGCGGCGCAGCTCGACAACATCGTCCGCACTGCGCGCGGCGTGATGATCGAACTTGATGTAACGCGACAGATCGATGCCCGATGCGATCATGCCGTCGGTGAGGCCGAGCAGCGCACGCGCGGAACGGCAGGCGCCGACGATACGGCGGTCGTCGTCATAGGCGAGCAGGCCGCTGCCGCCGTCACCCGGCACGGTCGCGATCCAGGCGTTGCGGAAATGGCCGCGGAAGATCGCACCCTCCATCCGCCGCGTCGCCTCCATCGTCACCGCGAGCGCGAGCTGATGCGCGGCGCGCTCGAGATCCTCACGGCAGGAGGTGATGTTGATGGCACCGGCGAGCCGGCCGGCCTGGTCGAACAGCGGCGCCACGGCGCAGGAGAACATGTGCCACTGTGCGCGAAAATGCTCGTCGCGATGCACCAGGATCGGCTTCTGCTCGGCCAGCGCGGTGCCGAGCCCGTTGGTGCCCTCAAAAGTCTCGGCGAAGTTCGAGCCGGTGTAGATCTTCCAGTCCAGAAACATCTTCGCATCGGCTTCGCCCGGAAGCCGACTGAACAGCATGGTCGCGTTCACATCGGCCAGATTCACACAGTAGCCGGCGTCGCGCAGCACGCGGGCGAGGTCGTCGAGCTCGGGCGTCGCGAGCCGGATCGTCTCCTCCATCGGCTCGGCGACATGCCGGATCTCGGCCTCGGTGAGCGTTTGCGGCGGGCCCTGACGGGCGGGATCGAGCTTGTGGCTGATCAGGCAGCGCCGCCACGAATTGGCGATCCGCGAAGAGGCATCGACGTCGGCCACATGATTGGCGACGGACAAGACGCGGGCGACATGGTTCGAGGCCGAAAGGCTGGCCATCGCGGACGTCTCCACCCTGTATTATTGTGCAAAGTCTGGCAGCACGGGCGGGGATGTCAATCGGGAACCGGGAACGGGGGAGATGGCACACGGTCTCTAGACGTCATTCCGGGGCGATGCGATGGGACCGCGCAAGCGCGGCCCGGAGCATCGAACCCGGAATCTCGAGATTCTCAGGTGTGCAATTGCACACCATAGTTCGCGCTGCGCGCGCCCCGGAATGACGGCATCATCAAGATTGCTGCACTGCGCTCACCAGGTATCGATGCAGGGCCTCTTCTTCTCCGTCCGCGCGGGCGGCTTCGGCACCGACCTAAGCCCCGCCATGATCCAGCGCCGCGTCTCGGCGGGGTCGATGACGTTGTCGATCTCGAACACGGACGCGATCGAGACCGCCTTACCGTTGGCATAGAGCTCGGCGACCTTGTTGCGGTAATAGGTCTCGCGCTCTTCGGGGTCGGCGATCGCCTCCATCTCCTTGCGGAAGCCGAGGCGGACATAGCCCTCGAGGCCCATGCCGCCGAACTCGCCGGTGGGCCACGCCGCAGTGAAGAACGAGGCGTGGAAGCCGCCGCCGATCATCGACTGTGCGCCGAGGCCGTAGCCCTTGCGCAGCACGATGCCGAACAGCGGCACGGTGAGGCTCGCGCCGGTCACGAACATGCGCGAGACGTGCCGCACGATCGCGGTCTTCTCGGCTTCCGGGCCGACCATGAAGCCGGGCGTGTCGCAGAGCGAGACGATCGGCAGATCGAACGCGTCGCAGAGCTGGAGAAAGCGCGCGGCCTTGTCGCCGGCATCGGCATCGATCGCGCCGCCGAGATGGCGCGGGTTGTTGGCGATCAGGCCGAACGGCTTGCCCTCGATGCGGATCAGCGCGGTGATCATGCCGACGCCGTAGTCGCGGCGCAGCTCCAGCACGCTGTCCTTGTCCGCGACGAGATCGATCACGCTGCGGATGTCGTAAACGCGCAGGCGGTTCTCCGGGATGGCGCGGCGGAGCAGACGCTGGTCGGCGGCCTGCCAGTCGGTCACCGCACCCTGGAAATAGGACAGGTATTTCTGCGCGACGCGCGTCGCCTCCTCCTCGTCCTCGACGAGGATGTCGATGACGCCGTTCGGCGACTGGAACGAGACCGGGCCGACCTCGGCCGGATGGTAGACGCCGAGGCCGCCGCCCTCGATCATCGCGGGGCCGCCCATGCCGATCGAGGCGTTCTTGGTGGCGATGATGACGTCGCAGCAACCGAGCATCGCGGCATTTCCGGCAAAGCAATAGCCGGAGACGACGCCGATGACAGGCACGAGGCCGGAGAGCCTTGCGAACTGCACGAAGGACGGGCCGTCGAGCCCGGTCATGCCGAGCCGGTCGGTATCGCCGGGCCGGCCGCCGCCGCCCTCGGCGTAGAACACCAGCGGCACGCGCCAGTCTTCTGCCAGCGTCAGCATGCGGTCGATCTTCTTGTGGTTCATGTGGCCCTGCGTGCCCGCGAGCACGGTGTAGTCATAGGCCACGACGATGCAGCGCGCGCCCTCCGGGCCGAACTTCTCGCCATTGACGGTCGCAACGCCCATGACGAGGCCGTCGGCCGGCGTGTTCTTGATGAGGTCGTCGAGCTTGCGCCGGCGGCGCTGGGCCGCGATCGCGAGGCAGCCGTACTCCATGAAGGAGCCGTCGTCGACGAGCTGCGCGACGTTCTCGCGGGCGGTGCGCTGGTTGGTGTTGCGGCGGCGCTCGACCGAGGCCGGCCGGTTCGCATCGAGCGTGTTGGCCTGGCGCGCGATCAGCTCGGCGAGATCAGGGCGGATGTGGTCGAGGTCGACATCGGCTTCCGCCGCCGACGCGTCGGCCGCGACGTCGAGCGGCTCCAGATACAGGATCGGTTCGCCATGCATCAAAGTGGCGCCGTCTCCGGCGACGAGCTTCATCACCCGGCCGCCCTGCTCGGCCATGACGAGATGCTCCATCTTCATGGACTCGATCACGGCAAGCTGCTGGCCGGGGCGCACGACCTCGCCCTCCTTCACCTGGATGGTGACGATGGTTCCTTGCAGGGGTGCCGCGACCATCACCGCGCCTTCGGGCACGGCCTGCGTAATGTGCGTCTCCATGCCGTGACCGCCGCCTCGCTCAGTCGGGGCGAAGTAGAGCGGCTTGGCTGCGCCATCGGCCGCCTCGACCAGTTTCGCGATGTTGCGATCGATGAAATCGGTCGCGATCCGGTTGGTCCTGAAATCGGGATGCGCGAGCACCGCCTGGAGGAAGGCGATGTTGGTGACGACGCCGTCGATCCGGAATTCGCGCAGGGCGCGCGAAGCCTTGGCGACCACGTCATGCCAGGCCTCGCCCGGCGTATGCACGATGACTTTCGCGAGCAGCGAATCGAAGGCCGCGCTGGTCTTGTAGCCCGCATAGCCAAAACTATCGACACGGACGCCGGGCCCCGACGGCGGCTCGAACAAGGCGAGCACGCCGCCGGTCGGATGCGTCGCGCCAGTCTCGTCCAGCGTCTCCATGTTGACGCGGAGCTGCATGGCGTAGCCGCGCGGCTTCGGGATCGATCCCTGCGCAAGGTCGAGCGAGGCCAGCGTGCTGCCTGCTGCGACCGCGAGCTGGGCGCGGACGAGGTCGAGGCCCAGCACCGCTTCCGTCACGGTGTGCTCGACCTGGAGCCGCGGATTGGCCTCGATGAAGGCAAAGCTATCCTCCGCCGTGCCGTCGACCAGGAACTCGAAAGTACCGAGATTGTCGTAAGCCGCGGCGGTCGCGAGTTGCCTCGCCGCCTCGATGATGCGGCCGCGCAAGGGCTCGCTCAGCGACGGGCTCGGCGCCACCTCGACCAGCTTCTGGTGCCGGCGCTGGATGGTGCATTCGCGCTCCCAGAGATGAGAGACCGCACCATGACGGTCGCCGATGATCTGCACCTCGATATGACGCGCCTGGCGGATCAGCCGCTCGGCATAGACGCCGTCGAAGCCGAATGCCGCCTTGGCCTCGGACTGGCAGCGCGCATAGGCTTCCGCCAGATCGGCCGCATTCTCGACCACGCGCATGCCGCGGCCACCGCCGCCGGCCATCGCCTTGATCACGATCGCCGCGTTGCCGCCAAGCGACGTGAAGAACGCCGTGATCTCCTCGAGCGACGAAGGCCCGCTGGTGCCGGCGATGATCGGCACGCCGCAGCGTTTGGCCAGTTGCCGTGCCGCGACCTTGTCGCCAAACAGTTCGAGCGCTGTCACCTTTGGCCCGACAAAGGTGATCCCCTGCTCGCCACAGGCCTTGGCGAACGCGGCATTCTCGCTCAGAAAACCGTAGCCGGGATGCACGGCATCGCAGCCGGCGCCCTTAGCCGCCGTCACCACGGCCTCGATGTCGAGATAGGCCCGCGCGCCGCGGCCAGGGATCTCGAGCGCCTCGTCGGCGACACGCACATGCAGCGACAGCGCGTCGTCTGCAGGGTGGATCGCTACCGTCGCGATGCCGGCATCGGCCGCCGCGCGCGCGATGCGGATGGCGATCTCGCCGCGATTGGCTATCAGGAGTTTCTTGAACGACATGATGTCTCTCACTCAGACTGCGGCGGGCAGATTTGGATCGAGGTCCTGCTTCTTCACCTTGCCCGTCGCCGTCAGGGGCAGAGCTTCGATGATGCGAATCTCCGGGACCTTGTAGACGGCCATGCGCTCGGCGCACCAGGCACGCAGGCTCTCTGCCGAGATGGTACCGACCGCCTCCGGCTTGAGCTGGATATAGGCCACCGGCACCTGCCCCTTGTCGGGATCGTCGCGTCCGACCACGCCCGAGCCCAGCACCTTCGGATGCTGACCCAGCAGCGCCTCGATCTCCGGCGGGAAGACGCTCATGCCCTTGACCTTCAGCATCTCCTTGCGGCGGCCGAGGAAGTGCAGGAAGCCGTCCTTGTCGATGCTGCCGATGTCGCCGGTGCGCAGCCAGCCATCGACGAGCGACTCCGCGGTCGCCTCCGGCTTGTTCCAGTAGCTCTTGAGCAGCGACGGCGTCCGCACCCGGATCTCGCCTTCCGCACCGAGCGGCAGCAGCGCGCCGGTCTCGAAATCGGTGATCTTGAACTCGGCGCCGGGGACCGGCAGGCCGACGAAGATCGGCTGGTTGTTCAGATCGAAATCGTCGTCCTGGAAGCCTGATGTGAAGGTGTTGGAGGTGTGGGTCTCGGTCATGCCCCAGGCCGCCTCCATCAGGATCGTGCCGGTGAGGTCCTTCCAGCGCCTGCGATAGTCGGCGTTGAGCTTCTTGACGAAGGAGACGACGCGCACCTGCTTCAAGGACGACAGGTCGAACTCGCTCCAGCGCGGATGGTCCATCAGCTCCACCGCGCCGTCGACCGGCATCGCGGTGATCGTAACCTTGTACTTGTCGATCGCGGCCATCGCGCCGACGGCATCCCAGCGCGCCAGCAGAACCAGCGTCGCGCCGGAAAACAGCGGAAAAATCAAGCCAAAGTTCTCACCGGCAATCCAGAACTCCGGAAAGAACGACAGGAACACGCTGCTCTCGTCCGACAGGACCGAGATGCCGTAATTGGCGGCGGCGGTATAGACCATGTCGCGATGGGTGTGAACGCAGCCCTTGGGCATGCCGGTGGTGCCGCCGGTGTAGTTGAGCGCAGCGACCTCATCGAGGCCGGGCGGCGGCAGCGGCGACGGCGCGGGCATCGCGGCAAGCGCCGGCAACAGATCGGTCGCGCCTGCGGCCGCGATGCGCGGCGCGCGGATCGATTCCGGCGTGGGAAACGCAGGCGCCGCCGGCAGGACATCGGCAAAGCTGGTGACGATGATCTCGCGCAGCCGCACCTCGCCCCTCACCTGCTCGACGACGGGGATGAGCTGGTCCAGTGCCACGATTACGTCGGCCTGGGTATCGTTGAGCTCGTAGGACAGCTCGAACGCGCGCGACAGCGGGCTGACGGGGACATGGACCGCGCCGAGCTTCAGGATGCCGAAGAACACGATGTGAAATTGCGGGCAGTTCGGCAGGAAGACGGCGACGCGATCGCCCTTGCGCACGCCCTTGGCCTGCAACAGTGCCGCGAAGCGGTCGCTCTGCCGGTCGAGATCGGCGTAGGTGGTGACGTGCCCGTAGAAGATCACCGCCGGACGCTCCGGGCTCCGCCTCGCCCAGGCGCGCAGATATTCCGTCAAAGGAGCTTCGCCGTGCAGATAGTTCGGCGAACGCGGCATGCCCTTCGGCCACGCCTTGTCCCACAACCCGCGCAAGGTGGCGAGGTAGTCCTTCTCGTTGAGGGCCGCGCTCATGACGTCTTCCCCGTGTTGCTTTTCTTTTCATAAGGCACGCACGTGCCGTCAATCGACATCGTTACACGTCGAGCACGGCAGACTTCATGTCAAGGAAAACAGTTTTCCGCATCACGGCCGATGCCGCGGCGCGGAAAAAGCAGACATTACGCCGTGACGAGGCGAATGATCCGCCTCACGGCCGATGGGATCGGCGCGATGACAGGGACAGTGAATATCGGCTGAAGCTCGCGCGCGGCTTCCCCCAGCGGCCCGCCGCCGATGATGACAGCTTCCGCCCCGTCCTGCGCGATGCAGGCCTCGACCGCGCCGGCGAGGGCTGCGCGCAGCTGCGCCGGATCGCGCATCAGCTCTTGCGGATCGCCTTCGGCAAAGCGCGTGCCGGTGTAGCGCGATCGCAGCCCCAGCGCGTCCGGCAACGCCTCGATCTTCGACTTGAGCAGCGGTGTCGTGGTCGCCACACCGAAGCGGCGGCCTCCTGCGGCGGCCTCCAGCATCGACGACTCGCCGATGCCGACCGCAGGCAGCTTCATCGCAGCCCTGATTCCGGCGAGACCGGGATCGCCGAACGCAGCAACGATGATGCCGTCCGGGGAAGCTCGATGCGTCCGCGCGATCTCCTCGACCTCGGCGGCGGCCGCCTCCAGCGCCTCCGCTGACACGATCATCTGCGGCGCGCGCGTCGCCGTGGCGCCGACGATGTCGAACCCGGCCACGGCGGCCGACCTCGCGATGGCGACCATCAGCGCGGTGGTCGCCCCAAGACTGTTCGGATTGATCAGGAGGATGCGCGCACGCCGATCAGGGTTTTGGTCCATCCCACCGCTATACTAGGCCGCCCGCACGCCGGCAACGAAGGCGCTGACCTCGTTCTCGAGCGATTGCAGTTTCTGCGTCAGCCGGCCGCTGGATTGCAGCACGAGGCCGGCGGCCTGGCCGGTCTCGGCGGTCGCATCGGTCACACCGGAGATGTTTTGCGAGACCTGATCCGTGCCGGACGCCGCCTCCTGCACGCTGTGCGCGATGGCCTGCGTCGCCGCGCCCTGCTCCTCGACGGCGGCTGCGATCGACGAGGAGATCTCGTTGACCTCCATGATGGTGGCGCGAATGCTCTCGATATTGCCGACGACCTGATTGGTCTCGGCCTGGATCGCGGTGATCTGCGCGCCGATCTCGTCGGTCGCCTTCGCGGTCTGGCTCGCCAGCGACTTTACCTCACTCGCGACCACCGCAAACCCCCTGCCGGATTCGCCCGCACGCGCCGCCTCGATGGTGGCGTTGAGCGCGAGCAGATTGGTCTGCGAGGCGATCTGGTTGATGAGGTCGATGACCTCGCCGATCTTGTGCGCGGCGGCGGCAAGCCCCTGCACCGTATCGTTGGTGCGCTGGCCGTCGGCGGCCGCCTTGTCGGCCACCGTCGCGGCCTGCGCGACGCGCTGGCTGATCTCGGTGATCGAGGACGACAGCTGGCCGGCGGCGGAGGCCACCGTCTGCACGTTGCTCGACGCCTGCTGGCAGGCCGTTGCCACGAAGCTGGCGCGATCGGTCGCCTTGTTCGCGGTCTCCGACATGCCTTGCGCGGCCTGCTGCATCGCGCGCGCCTCATCGAACACGTCGCGGACCACGGCCTGGACACTCGCCTCGAACTTGCCGGCGAGATCGGCCATCGTCCTGCGCTTCTCGTCGTCGGCTCGCTGCTTCGCCTCCTGCTGCTCGGCATGCATCCGGCCCACGGCCGACGCATTGTCCTTGAACACGGCGAGCGCGTTGGCGAGCCCGCCGACCTCATCGCGCCGATCGGTGTAGGGCACGTCGAACGCACTGTCGCCGGCGGCGAGGCGTTCGGTCAGCGCCGTAATTCCTGCCAGCGGCTTCGTGACGCTGCGGCCGATCACGAAGGAGGCACCGAGTACCCGCACGAGCACGACAAGACACACCAGCGCGAACGTCGTCGCGTTCTGGCGGAACACGGCATCGACGTCGTCGAGATAGATGCCGGTGCCGATGATCCAGCCCCAGGGCGCAAAGCCCTTCACATAGGAGATCTTCCCGACCGGCTGGTCGAAGCCGGGCTTCGGCCAGAGATAGCTGTAGAAGCCGGCGCCCTGCTTGCTGACGACGTCAACGAAGCCCATGAAGAGCGCGTTGCCGGCGGGGTCCTTCATCCCCGAAAGGCCTTGCCGTCGAGCTCGGGCTTGATCGGATGCATGACCATCCTGGGGGTCATGTCGTTGATCCAGAAATACTCGACCTTGTCGTAGCGCAGGCTCTTGATCTCCGCCATGGCGGCGGCCTGCGCCTGCTCGCGCGGGAGTTTTCCGTCGCTCTCGAGCTTCTGATAGTGCGCCAGGATGCCGTAGCCGACGTCCACCATGTGCTGCGTCTTGGCCTGGCGATCGGCGACCATCTGGGTGCGCAGGGTCGAAAGCGCGATCGGCGCCAGCGCGATCATGCCGAGGAGGCTGATGCCGACAATCAGGACCAGCTTGAAACTGATGCGGGAGAAAATCATCGGGGCTCGCAAAATTGGAAGGGCTGATATGCCAGTTTATCCCGCTCCCCTTAGCAAAGCTTTAAGCATTCGGGTTCCCCAAATCCCCGCAAAATCGAGTGGGCGCTCGGCGGCATGCCGTATGCGGCCCGGCAGGTTTGCGGGGCCGGCCGCATTCGAGATCCGAACGCTTCAAATCTAGAAGACCTCGATATCGGCCCTCGACGCGTTGACTTGCGACAGGCTCTGACGGAACGATCAACGCAGATCGTCAGCGCCAGAAGCGGCGTGCGCCCAGCCCAAGGCCACAGGCTCAATGCATCAATCGACATACGCCAAGCCCATCGACCTTCCCGCACTGACCGCAGCCGAGCGACTCTTCATCTGGGGATTTCGCGCCAAGGCGCGCAGCGGAAGCGCCGTTCCGACCGCGGCCGACATCCAGCAGGTGTACGACCATTTCCGCGTCGGCGATGCCGTGCCGTCGCTGGAATCGATCATCGAGATCTTTGCCTGCACGGCGCATACGGCGATCGAAGTGCATTGCCCCACCTGTCCGCGCATGTCGGAGAGCGAGCACGGAATCCTGCGGGCGATCGCCGCCGCGCAGAAGGAGCGCGACGATGTCGCGCGCGAGCAGTTCGAGTGCTGGCTGCCGCCGGTGGGCGCGGATTGGGCGCTGGCGCCGGTCCGGGGACTAGCGACCATCTTCCGCATGGCCGGCCTCATTCTGCCTGACCGGCATGTCGAGCCTTTTGACCTGGACCGGACAATGGTGATGAAGAGCTGGCTTGTGGGCAGTCCCACGTTGCATTGATGAGATCGTTCATGATGGAGGCTGCGAGCAATTCCGTGCCTGACCCGGAAGCCGGCCAGTCGCGGCTCTGCCCGCTTCAAGCCGCGCTTGCGACCCGTCCCGGCGTCGAAGGCTACGATCAATTCTGCCGCGTCGCGCTTTCGCTGTTCCGCTTCATTGGCGCTGCCTATGCGACCGGCGCGTCCGATTGCTGGGAGGCGGCCTATCGCTTCGCCGACGAGGCGCCCGGCATTGCCGACAGCCCGCTGCTGGTCGCGCGAGCGGCTGCGCTCGTCAGGATCCTGCGCAGCGGCCGGCCATGCGAGCTGTGCTTCTTGCCGCCGTCGTGCCGGCGCCTCTCGAAGGACGAGACGGAGTTGATGCGACTGCTGTCGGTCGCGCGCAGCAAGCAGCCTGGTGAACTCGAGACAATCGTCTGCGGGTTCGTCGGCTCCGGGAAAGAGGATGCGACAACGCGGGCGGTCAACGCGCTTGCCTGCTGCTGACGCCTAACCGCCCGCCTTGCCGAGCACGAGATCGATCGTGTGGGACGCGATCTTGCGCAGCTGCGCCTCGTCGCCGAAGGCCCGTTCGAGCACGGCGAGGCCGCGCGTCACCGTGATGATGAGGAGCGCTGCGACCGCGGGATTGCCGTTGAACTCGCCGCGTTTCGCGCCTGCCGACAATGTGTCCTGAACCAAAGCGGTGATGCGCGAGATGAGGTTCGCAAAGGCCTGGCGCGCGTCCTCGTCGAGCCCCTCGCCTTCGACCGCACCGAGCTCCATCAGGCCGCGCGTGGTCGGACATCCGCGCGGTGGCGAGCCCGAGCGGAAATTCACGATGGTCAGGTCGAAGAACGCGGTGAGGCGTTTTCGCAAACTGCCGGCACCGAGCGCCTTTTGCAGGGCGAGGAGATAATCGCCCGCGTAGCGCTCATAGGCCTGCAGGAACAGCGCCTCCTTGCTGCCGAAGGCATTGTAGAGGCTGCCGCGCTGGACGCCGGCGTCGCGCGCGATGTCGGACAGCGAGGTGCCGCGCACGCCCTTGCGCCAGAACTGGTCGAACGCAATGCGCAGGACGTCGTCGTGGTCGAACTCGCGCGGTCTCAAATGTCGATCCTCGGCCTGAAAGTATTTGACACGATGTCAAGAACGTGTTTTCTCGACATGGTGTCAAAAACCAGTTGGGATTGATAGCCCGTTTCGTCAATGAGCCGGACCGCCGGCGCGCACCATGCGCCCTGGCCGGTCGGCCCGCATGCAAAGGGACCAGCTCATGCCTCTCCTCCACATCTCGATGCGCGCCGGAAAGCCCGACGCCTACCGGCAGGCGATCCTCGACGGTCTCTACCGCGCCATGCGCGAGGCGCTGAACGTGCCCGAGGGCGACGAGTTCATGACCATCAGCGAGCATGACCCCGCGAACTTCCGCTGCGGCAACGCCTACGGCGTCGAGCGAAGCGAGGACGCCGTGCTGATCCAGATCACCGTGTTCGCCTCGCGCACCCCTGAGCAGAAGAAAGCGCTGTACCGGCGGATCGCGGAGCTGCTCGGCGAGAACCCGGGCATCCGGCCCGAGGACGTGTTCGTGAACGTGCTCGATGCCCCCGGGGAAAACTGGTCGGTCGGCCACGGCCTCGCGCAGTTCGCGTGAATTTGCCGGGCGCGGAGTTGCCCGCGCCCCCTTGAGAATTGCCGGCCGGAAGGGTCTGATAGGCGGCGGAGGAAACCTCCGCCGAGCCGAACCCGGGACCTGAGCCGCATGACCATGTCGGTCGAGCAATTGTGGAGTCTGCCTGAAACCGCGCTGGTCGGCGCCTACGCAGAGGCGCGGCGCCGTTACGCGGAGAAGAAGTTCGAGCGCGACACCCAGCGGGCGCGGCTGGAATGGATGCGCGCAAAGCTGTTCGTCAACACGCAGGGCAATGTGACCGAGCGCAAGATGGCGGTCGACGTTTCCGAGGAGCTGGCGCGCAAGGGCCAGGAGGTGCGCGAGATGACGCGCGATCTCGACATGCTGAAGATCGACGTGGACGTGATCGACACCATGATCCGGCTGCGCGGCGCGCACGGCGCCCCGCCGGTTCATGCCGAAGAGGCGGCCGAGAAACCGGCCGAGCCGGAGGGGGAGTGAGATGGCTGCCTTCCGCGGAAGCTGCCTGTGCGGCGAGGTCGCGTTCGAGGTCGAGGGTCCGTTCGATCGCTTCCTCAACTGCCATTGCTCGCGCTGCCGCAAAGCGACCGGGACCGCGCATGCCTGCGAGGTGATCGTGAAGGCGGGGGCGCTGCGCTGGCTGCGCGGGGAAACATCGGTCGCGCGCTTCGATCTGCCCAATGCACGAAGCTTTGCGACCGCGTTCTGCAAGAGCTGCGGCAGCCCGATGCCGCATCTCACGCGCAGCGGACACGAGGCGATCATCCATGCCGGCGCGTTCGACGAGCCGCTGGGCGCGGCACCTGACCGGCACGTGCATTGGACGTCCCGCGTGGATTGGTACGCGCACGGGGACGGATTACCGGTGGAGGATTGAAGCTCAGCTTTGCGCATGCCCACCGTGGCGGCGGTGATACGCGCTTGGCGACGGCCAGCTCCAGTCCTTCAGTGTCGTTCGATCCGGCTCGAAGATCTCGATCTTGAGCGGATGACATGCCGCGGCATCGCTGGAATGGGTTGCGCTACAGTCGCCACCGGGACAGGCCGACAACGCGCCGAGCAGGTCGATCTCCGCGAGAAATTCGATGAAGTCGCCGGGACGGACCGGACTTGCCTTCATGAAATATTGGTGCGTGTCCTTCGTGAAGCCGGTGCACATGAAGACGTTGAGTACGTCGTGGATATGATGCTCGATCGCGCGTGGCTCCATCTCGAGCTCGGCGGCAAGCGCGCGGGACAGGTTGGAATGGCAGCAGAAATCGTAAGCCGTGCCGTTCAACAGGAGATTTGTATAGGGGTCGCAGCGCGTGCCGATCACATCATGAATGCCGGCGCCGTCCTCGTCGAAGCCGTACCAGCCGAGCGTGTCGTGACTGATGGTCGCCATCGGCCGAAGGTAGGGCATATTGCTCCAGAGCCGGTCCCCGATGCCGACATGCGTACCATGGAGCGCCCGCGTCTTGCCGCTGAAGAAGCGCTCGGAGAGATCCTCTGCATTCCAGAGATTGAGGTCGCCGACCTGAGGGCCTTCGATGCTGACGATGCGGAAAAACTGGCCGCGCGCCACGCGAAATGTTCTGGCATCGCGTGGCGGCACGGTGAGCTCGTGCGTCTTGACCATCGTGCGGCGAGCCTGCTCAAGCGCGGCGAGGTCAGGCCCGGGCATCGTGCCGGCCGGATAGACGATCGTCGGCTTGGCGGCGCGGCGCGAAGCGGCGTCTGCGGGTGCGATTTTGGGCGACATGCCAAGCTGATCCCTGTGACTGCAATCCATCCTACCGCCTCATCTCACCCACTCGCAACGCACTCCGCCATGATCCCATCGAGCTCCGCCTTCGAGAGAACGCCGAGCTCGGCGATGAAAACGATGCGTGACCGCGGCACGCCTGGTGTCGGCGCCTCACCCGGCGCCAGTGTTGCGCGGCCGCCGGCGAACTGAAACACCGTCAGACGGCCGGGCTGCTCGACGGTCTCGAACAGGCCCTTGGCGCGGGCGAGTTTCGGCGCCAGCCGGCCGATCGCCTGCTGCAAGCGCGGCAACGAGATTGGGTGGTCCGAGGTCCAGCTCAACGTCTCGAAGCGTTCCTCTGCCGGCCGCCGCGGCCCCGGCTCGCGTGTCGCTGGCGCGCGATCGATGGCTGCGGGAAACAGCAGCGCGGCGGGAATCTCGCCGTGCTGCGCATCGACCACCACGGCGGGGACGCGCAGCGCGCGGATGGCTTCGCGCATGCCGGCACCCGCGCCCTCGTCCGCCAGATCCAGCTTGCTGAGCGCCACGATATCGGCGACCCGCAGCTGCGCGCGCACCAGCGCGTCATCCAGGGCTGACGGCAGTGTGCCTGCGTCCATCACGCAGAGCACGGTTTCCAGCGGCGCCTCGCGCAGGATCACCGGATCCATCAGGTTGCGCACGATGTCGGAGGGATCGGCGACGCCGCTGGTCTCGATGACGATATACTCCGGCTTCGGATCACGCCGCAGCAGTGTCGACAGCGTGCGGAGCAGATCGCCTTCGAGCGAGCAGCAGATGCAGCCGTTGGCAAGGCTCACCACGCCGTCGCTCGCGCCCGCGATCAGCTCCGCATCGATGTTGATCGCGCCGAAATCGTTGACCACGGCGGCGATGCGCCGTCCCTCCGCATGCGCCAGCAGATGGTTGACGACCGTGGTCTTGCCCGCCCCCAGAAAGCCCGTGACCAGGAGAATGGGGACCGGCATGGGTCAGCCCTCGACGACCGGGCGGCGCACCGGCCGGCCGGGCCGCGCAGTCACATCCAGAATGCCGTCGCTGATCAGCGGCTGGCCGCTGACGACGAGATGCCGCACGCCCTCGGACGGCCGGTTCATCGCCGTGAACGTCGCGCGGTCGCTCAGCTTCTCGTAATCGAACACGACGATGTCGGCATCGGCGTCCTTTGCGAGCCTGCCCTTGGCGCGCATCGCGGGCGTGCTCTGCGACAGGATCTCCGCAGGGATCAGCGCACATTTGCGCACGCCTTCCAGCAGCGACACCGTCTTGCGCTCGCGCACCCATTCGCGGATGAATTTCGTGAAGCAGCCGGCCGAGCGGGGATGCGAGGTGGCGTCATCCGGCAGCGGCCAGGCATCGCCGGTGTAAGTCTTGCCGTCCGACGTCGTCCACGGCATCGCGTCGGACGCGATGGCGCCGCCGGGATACAGCACCGACATGTCGAGCAGGTCGCGGTGATGCGAATTGTTCTCGGTGTCGAGGATGTGCCAGAGCACCAGCGAGGACGGCTCTTCGGCCTGCGCCTTGAGCAGCTCCGCGCGATCATGGAAGCGATAGCCGTCGGTCACGCGCTGCACGGAATCGTAACCGGTGCCGTTGCGCTCGACGAATTGGGGATCACTGAAGAAGGCCGCGGCCAGCACGGTCGAACCGGTGCCGTAAGGATAGGCCTCGACCGTAATGGGCAGGCCCTGCGCCTGCGCCTTCTCGACCAGCACGCGGCAGCGCTCGATGTCGGTCTTGCTCGACGAGTTGAAGTGGCAGATGTGCATATGCGCGCCGGTGGCGCCGGCATAGCCGATCAGGCGGATATAGGCCTCCGCCGCGCTCTCGGGGTCGATGCGCGACATGTAGGCGACGTGGGTGAAGGTCGGCACGTCCTGCTTCGCGGCGAGCTGGCAGACCGCGGTCAGCTCCTGCACGCCGGCGCCCGGCGCGTAGGCGTTCAGGATGCCGATGCCGATGCCGCCCTCGTTGAGGCCGCGCGCGAGGCGATCGAGGATGCCGGCGACCTCCGCATCGCTCGCCACATTGTCCATCCAGCGGCGGTCGCGCATGGCGTTGCCGAACGCCTCGAGCGAGCTCTCCGCGTTGGAGCCCGTCATCGCGCCGATGCGCGCAAAAGCCCAGTTGGTGGCGGCGCCGTAGTTCAGCACGCGCCCCTTCCTGGCCTGGCGCTCATACCAGGATGCGACCGGCAGCACGCCGGCCTCGAGATCGAGCGTCGTCGTCACGCCGTCGAACGCCTGCATGCGATCCGCCGGGATCGACTGGCCATGCGCGTGCAGGTCGATGAAGCCCGGCGCCACCACGAGCCCGGTGGCGTCGATCACCCGCTCGGCGCCGCCGAGCGAGGAGCCGACGGCGGCGATCTTGCCGTCCACCACCGCCACATCGCCGATGGCATCCATCCCGCTCGCGGGATCCACCACCCGGCCGCCAGAGATCACCAAACCGCTCATATCGTCACTCCGCATGCCATTGCCAAAACCTCCAAAGACCCGGCAGCAGCTTCGGAGGTGCGTCTGGGCCGCATAGAGGCAGATTTTTGTGACAACGACCACCGCCGCGGATGCCGATGCAGCATGCATATTGCCGCGCGGCTGTCGCGGGGACGCGCATACGAGATGCAGTCTCGGGTTGCATCCCGGCAAATGCCAAGCTATGGGATGCGCGCAATTTCATTTTTGGAGGCGACCATGTCTACGACTGCACGCTTCCCGGGTTCGACGCGCGATATTTGACGCGCTTCCCGGGATCGGTTCCCGGGTGGGACCACCAAGCCCTGCATCAAATCGAATCTGCCGCGACCTATTGGCGCGCGTTTGCGAACCTATTGTCATGACATCCAATCTCAAGCTGGCCCCTGATCGAGGCGACCGGCGTTGCGACCTGCTGGAAAGCCGGCTGCGGCGATATCACCCGCGCTTCCAGGGCGCGGTGCGCGCCTTGGCCGTGCGGCATCCGCGCATTGCGGACCTTGCCGCGAGCTTTCCCGCGCTGCTCTTCGCGCTTGCTGTTCCGCGGCGGGGGCTCGATCCTGCACGCGCGATTGCGTGCGTGATCGACGGCCATGCCCTCGCGGAGGCGGCGGCTGCCGCCGACGCCCCGCTGTGGCTGCGCAAGCTGCCTCCGGAAACGTTTGCGCGTCCGATCCCGCGATTGCCCGACGGCGAACTCTTTCGGCGACAGATCGCGAACCACCTTCCGCGCTCTCCCAAGCTCGCGCCGACATGGCTTCAGCTCGTGGCCGATGCCGCCGAGCTCGCGCACGAACCGATGGCGGCGTGGATCGCGCGTGAATTTGCGCGCGAGCCGCGACGGGTGAAGCCTGCACGGCTGCGGCTGATTTGTCTCTGGGCCTGGTATTCGACCGAGCCCGCGACGTTGGGACATGATCTGATCGAGAGGCCATGGACACCGGACATGCGCATCGATGCCGCACGTTCGGCCGCAGAGGATTGGCGGACGATCGTGGCCCTGCATGCGAACCTCGGCCGCCAGCCGATCGCCGATATGTGGCTGCGCCCCGGCCGGGTGGCGGGCTACGAATTTTTGCCGCTGGATTCGATTGCCGCCATCACCGAGGAGGCGAAGGCAATGAGGAATTGCCTCAACACCTATGGCCAGAACCTCGCGCACAACCGGTCGCGGGTCTGGAGCATACGGGAGGATGGCCAACGGGTCGCGACGCTGCGGATCGCCTGCCGCTATCGCGATCCGCTGCCGAACATCGTCGAGCTCAAAGGGCCCGGCAACATCGAGGTATCGCGCGAGCTGTGGTGGGCGGCGCGCCAATGGCTGCACAGGCACGATCTGTCGCAGATCGACATGAGGCAGCGAGATTGGGGAACGACGCCGCTCGACCGCGGAAGCTGGGTGCCCCTGTGGCGGCCATACTGGCTCGCCAAGCGCCGCATTCCGGACTGGCTGCCGATGGCCCCGTCGCGCAAGGCGTTCGACACGCTGTGAGTGGACGCGGTGTTTTCCCATCCCAGTCAGGCCGACACGCGGCCGCAGTCTCGCGGCATGATTTGCCCGAGCTATGCTTCGCTTCACACCCTCTCTCCAAAAGAAAGGGCGCAGGGAAGACCGGGCGCCGGCTGGCACCCATTAAGACCCCTGCGCTGAACAGATGCACACGCAATGCACAGGGGAGACACAGGGCAGCCGAAACCCGGCCTTCCCTGCGCGATGGTTTGACGGCCTATGCCGCGCTCTCCCGGGAGCCGAGTTCGTTCTGGCCTCCCTCGCCTTCGCGAAATGCACGGCATCGCGCCGGTTGACGCGAATAACGCCTTCGCCAGGGCTTGACCGTAGCAACGACGGCCAGGACCACACGGTTTCGCCGTACGCAGGCACCCCTGCTTCGCCTGAGGGCTTCGCAGGACATGCCTGCCTCACCCGAGGCCTCGCAGGGCTTGAGCGCCGTCCGTCGATCGCGGTCCGTAGTGCGCTCACGAGGTTCATCTCGCCCTGCACGCTACTGACCGCCTTTAACGCCGCCCGCGTCCACCGCAACCCAGCCCGCGTTCGTGACGACGTACGACCGCCCCTTTTGCCGGGCTGGGATGGCCGACAAATACGATAAATCAGAATTTCGGTAAAGTGGAATATTTTGAAGGTGAAGGCTTGACAACTGAATCACGCTGTTTCGTGATCACTATCATGAGGCGCATCTTCTCCGCCGCCGGCCCTATCCAAAGGTCGCCTCCAAGCGATCAAAGCCGACCCACCCGTACTAGGACGTAGATTCATAAACGCGAAGCCAGAGTCGCATCGACGCCAGTTCGGCGAAGGCAAGGAAGTTGCTGGCGAGCTTGTCGTAGCGCGTGGCGACGCGGCGAAAGTGATTCAGTTTGCAGAAAAGGCGTTCAGTAAGGCTGCGTTCGCGGTAGAGCCGCTTGCTGAAGTAGGGCTTCAGCTTTCGGTTGGACCTGGCGGGGGATGTTGGGATGAGAGACGAAGGCTGGCGGAGGATATTTTCCAAGAAGACGTCAGCGGCGAGGCGATCGCCAATCTCTCTCCGACCGAGATGGCGCGCGCAAACAGTTCGCTGTTCGCGACCTTTTGCCTGGTCGACCTGATCGACCGGGTTCGAGAACCGCGAATTCCCGATTTGCGCAACACCGAAGGGGACGAGGTGGTCCTCTGTGCTGCGCGCTTCCCTCTTGCAGCCGGCACGACGAGCAAAAGCATCCGGAGCGCGCTCCAGGCGCATGATGAATTTTGCATGACGGACACGACAAGCTGGAACTGGATCACCCGAGAAAGACGGGCCACCGCGGCGGCCGGCGAACGGCCAGGGCAGGCGTTGAACCTCGAGACCTGGCGCGACGACGGCTCACTCGTGCTCGGCGATGTGAGGCTGGAGGACAAGGCGGTCGTGCTCAGCGTGAACTCCCGGCAGCGATGCGAGCGCGGCAATGCGCTGCTGTCCGCGGTACTCGGCTCGCTCGTCGGGAAACCCTCGATCGAAACCGAGACTGTCGAACAGATGATGGCATCGCACAACGCCGCTGAGCCTCAGGAAGTCGACATCTCCGAGGCGGAGAAATGTGCGATAATCCACGATCAAATGGATCGGCACTACCGCAGCGTCCTCGATGAGCCGGTTCCCGCACTCGGAGGACTGACGCCACGTGCCGCAGTCAAGACAGACGATGGCCGAATTAAAGTCGTCGAATGGCTCAAGATGATGGAGAACGAGACCGCCAAGTCCGGCGCTCGCAACAGCGCAATGGCCAGTTACAACTTCGGTTGGCTATGGACGGAATTGGGTCTGGCTGGACTGAGGCGATGAACGAAATCACCAACTGACCGCTACGTCGTGGCCAGGAGATTGCTCAGCTCACCACGCTCATAATGGCTCTTTCCACGGAAGAGGATCCGTCAACGCGGTTGTATCGCAGGTGCTCCCAATGGGGAATTCATACAAAGTGGGACGAAACGACCCTTGCCCCTGCGGTAGCGGCAAGAAGTTCAAGAAGTGCTGCCTCGGCTCACAAAGCCCGAGCGAGCCATCATCCGGATTGCGCAGATTTGATCCGCGGGAAGTCGCCCGATCAGCGCTTGAGGACGAGAAAATCTCGACCTGGCGATATGATCCACTTGTGGAGCCGCATCCGGACCAGTGGCTTGCGCTGGATGAGCAAGAACGGATTGATCTCGTGCTGGCATATCATCGGCATGCCGGGATCCGCCTCCCGCGGGAGCAATTGCACGCCGTCATTCACGCCATCGTCGAGAACCAGATTGCCGATGCCGAGCTGCCGGTGCGACGCACGGCGCAGCGACTGATGTCCGAAGGGCTGGATCGTCATGATGCGGTTCATGCGATCGGCTCGGTGCTCGCCGGACACATCAATGACCAGATGCGGGAGATCAAATCGGACGCCGACCACGCCGACATGCCGCCCGACCGAGACCCGAATGCGGATTATTTCGCTGAGCTGGAAGCTTTGACTGCGGAAGGGTGGCTTCGGTCCACGTGATCGTCGTGTCGACGCTTGTGCATCCTGCATGATCTGCACAGCACCCATTCCACGGCAACGGCGGCGTCTCTCAAGGCACAACCAGTTTCTTGCGAATGGCATAGCGGACCAGTTCGGCCGTCGACGACATTCCGAGCTTGCGCATGGCGGACGCACGATGGGTCTCGACCGTCTTCACGCTCAGCTTCAAAATGACGCTCATGGATCTGTTGGTATGCCCTTCCGCAATCAATTGGACCACGCTCTGCTCGCGCGACGTCAGCAGCATGTCCGACCTGCCATGCTTGTTGAGCTGGTAGTCGTGGAGCAGCTTCTCCACCAGGGCGCTGGTGAAGTAGGGCCTGCCGTCGAGCAGCGCCTCGATTGCGGAAATCAGGTGCTTCTTGGCATCCGACTTGAACAAGAAGCCGCGGACTCCCGCCAGAACGGCTTCGGACAGCAGTTCCTCGTCTTCATGCATCGTCAGGATCAGCACCTCCGTGCGCAGATCGAGTGCCTTGAGCCGGCGGCTGACCTCCAACCCGTTCATGAGTGGCATCGAATAGTCGACGATGACGATGTCCGACATCGTCTCCACGGCCAAACCGACGGCCTGCTCGCCATTGGTCGCTTCGCCGGCGACGATCCAGTTGGACTGCGTTTCGACAATCGCGCGAAGCCCTGAACGTACGACTGCATGATCATCCGCAATCAAGATGCGTTTCATGGCGTCGTTCTCGTTTTCCGGCCGCAATCGATGGAGACGGCCGGCAGCAGCAAGGTCGAACGATCATGCCGATCATGGCTCGAAGCGCCATCCTGCAAAACCCTGAACTGCCTCGGCGAATGTACCGACGTGGCCGGCTTCAAGGAGACCCCACGGACCGACGCGCCGTCATGCCTCAACCAGCTGCGCACGAACGGCGTACCGGACCAGACCTGCGGTTGAGTTCACGTCCAGCTTGCGCATCGCAGCCGCTCGATGTGCCTCTGTCGTCTTGACGCTGAGGTTCAGGATCGCGCTGATGCCCTTGTTGCTGTAGCCTTCGGCTACCAGCTTGACGACAAGCTGCTCGCGTGGCGTAAGCCCGCGGCCCCGGTCTACTTCGCCGCCCGCGCCGTGATCCAGCTCGTTCCGACAGCTTTCGCTGCAAAATCGCTTATGCACCAAAAGCGCGTCGACGGCCGCCAATAGCGATCTGTTCGCATCCGATTTCGTCAGAAATGCGCGTGCACCGGCCTCGAAGGCCTGCTGAGCGAGCAGACCGGACTTGTGCACCGTGAAGATCAGAACCTCCGTCTGCAGCGGATAGTCCCTGATCCGCCGCGCAACCTCCACACCCGTCATTCGCGGCATGGAGAAGTCGACGATAGCCACGTGCGGCCGGCTTTCGATTGCCGCAGTCAACGCCTTGCTGCCGTCGTTCGCCTCGGCAACCACCTCCCAATCCGCCCGCTGTTCGAGCACCGCTCGCAAGCCCAATCGCACCGCCTCGTGATCATCTGCGATAAGAAAGCGTTTCATGGCAGAGCACTCCAATGTCGCTATACGGCAGCCATGTCCACCCGCCACCGATAACCTTCTTCTTCTTGCCTCAGTGGGTGCCAGCTTGGGCCCTCCCGAAGCCCGTGGCCTTTCGCCGGCCAGGCTTGTTCGTCGTCAGCCCATGCGGAAACACCGCGCGCAGGATGGTGCCGGAGAGCTGTGTTGCCGGATCGGAGTGGATATCCAATGACCCTCCGATCTGTTCGAGCCGTGCCCTCATCGCGGGAATACCGACGCCGACGGATATGGTTTTCGCACCTTGCTTCGCGTAGTCGGCGCGCATCCCTCGCCCATTGTCGGTGACCGTCAATCGAAAATGACGGCCGATCGGGTCGATAACGATGCTCACCTCCGTCGCTTGCGCATGGCGGAATATGTTGGTGAGGGCTTCCTGGACGATCCGCAGCAAGGCGCGTTGCTTCTCGTAAGACAGCCTATCGACGTCGGGCACGATCCTGGTCGTGACCCGCAACGAGGTGCGGGCCGCAAATCCATCGGCGTAGTGCTCGATCGCGGCTTTGAGCCTGTCGACCGTCAGATTCTGGGGGTGTAGCAGATAGGAAAAGGCACGGATTTCCCTGAGTGCCTCATCGATAGACGCGTCGATCTCACCGCAAAGCCGTTCGGCGCCGACCGCGTCGCTCATTTCACGCCGGAGCCGCATGAGACCGAGACTCGCGGCAATCAAATGCTGACATGTCGAATCATGGAGATCGGAAGCAATCCGCTGCTGGATATCCTCCTGGATGGACGCCAGATTGGCAATGACTTGAACATCATCGACACCTTCGGTCGCGGTTTCGAATGCACCATGGCGCACGATACGATGGCTGCCGATCAGCCGGATCGCGCTACCCGCCACGGGATCCACAACCGGAGCGATGGTCGTCTCCATATTTTGCCGCCGGTCGCCAAATGCGAGACGATGGCGAATCCTCACTTCCGTTCCTTCCGCGAGACAGGCGCGAAGGGCTTCATAGATGGATCTGGCGTCATCCCTGCTCATGCAGCTGGAGACGTCCATCTCCCTGATGTCTTCGGACGAGATGCCGAGATGCTGCTCGAATGCCGGATTGATCCCCTCATAGACGAAGCGTCGGCCAGGCGAAGGGCGCACGACGAAGAGAAAGTCAGCCGAGCACATCCAGTACAGCCGGTCGCTGGCCTCTTCGAAATCGAGCCGGAACGACCCTGTGCCGCTGGTTCGAATTGGCTCGGAAGCGGGAAAGCTATGAGGCTTCACGGTACGCGCTCACTCTGCTGCGGCAACGCCCGACATTGAAGCTCGATATCGAGAGTCGCCGTCCTGCCCCGCAGGCGGGGCATCACCCTGGATCAGAGTACGCCCGTGGGGTCCGCAGATTATACACCGTTAGGTTGATAGCGCCATAAGTAGAAGTAGCGCGAGATTAGAATCTCGAATTCGTGAGGGGAGAGCTGAAGGGATCAAATATGCGGTTCGTGCCGGACCATTCGGCACTGGACTCAAAAGAGATGCAACAAATGCTAAAGTGCCGCCAATAGCCTTCACGAAACGGCGCGAGAGGATAACAGCTTCCCTGATACGCAAGCAGCGCCCTCCGAGAATCATGCATATCGTTCTCGGATCAACATCGGACGACACTCTACCAGGCGCTAGCGGGTTCCGGCTCCGCTCGCGCTGGATTTCCTTTTCTTTCCGGCCTTCGCGCTCGGAGAAGGCTGCTGAGGCGGCGCGATCACCAGCGGATGAGACGGCACTTGGAGGCGGTGAGTGGCGGCGTCGTCCCTGAGTGCATCAGTATCCAGGCGCTGGCTTCGGTCGACAGAATCGCGCGGGTCTGCGGCGGCAGACGGCGCCGCTAGCCCAACGGCGACTCCCATCAGCACCCACGCGCATTTCATCATCTTGCAGGCCCCTCAAAAAGCGAAGTCAAGTCGAGGACCGATCCTGAGGTCCCGGTAGCGCCGCACAGCAACGTTCGATGCACGCGCTTCGTACAACACACTGGTCGTCAGCGACACGTTGCTGGTAAAATTGTACTTCACACCCAGGTCCGCCGAGTAGATCTGGTCTTGCCGCCCCCGGTTCAGCCCGTCTGTGAACCAGAAGGCTTCGAACAGCGGCGTGCTCACGATTGACCATTTCGGATCGAGCTTGACTTCGATGCCAAGCAACGCATCGAAGCGCCAGCGGCGAGCTTCCGCAAGGTCGGAAAACCGGTAGGTCACAAGCAACAGCGGCGAGAGTGTCACATTATTCATGCGGAAGTCGCGCGCCACTGAGCCCATCACGTCATGCGAGGTGAAGGCAAGGTCCCGGTAGACTCCATCGAAATCGTATCGGTTCTCGTAGATGGCGGAGAAGCGCCAGCCGTCCCAATTCTCGGTCAGGCGCGCTCCCACGCGTGCGACTGCAGCGTTGCCATCCTTCTCCGTCGCAAACGCCTCGTATTGGGCGCGGGCGTAGAGCCGGTATGAAAGGTCATTGGTCAGATTCCCGTCCAGCCGGACGCTCACGTCGGGCTCATAGTAGAGATCCGATTTGCGGTTGTCCCGGCTGAACAAAGCATTGTCGGTGAAAGTCGGCGCGACGGAACCGACGACGCTCCACGACGGAGCGGAGTAATACGGCACGGGACTGCTCGCCTTCAGCTCGGTGAGATCAACATCCGCGGCCCACGCGGTGCTTGTTCCAAACAATCCAACGACCGGCAACAGAACGATAGATCCACGCATGGCATGCCCCGATGGCTTCTGCGTACACCAGGAATCGCCTTAGATTGGGCAACGATTGTGGCGTGTTAGTGATAGGACTTTAAATCAAGGATTGAACCGACAGATTGCCATTTCGTAAAATGCCGGAAGCTCCCGACGCTGCGAAAGAGACGCCGGGGAACTCACGCTGCACGTGACCCGATCGGCTGCGTTGCCTCCAAGCAAAGGCGGAACCGCGCGCGCGCGTGGCACGCTGGCCTCGCGGCCGACCCACTCGATCCGCCTAATAGTCCACCGCGTCCCTGGTGATCGGACAGGTCATGCAATGACCGCCTCCCCGGCCCCGCCCCAGCTCTGCACCGACGATGGTGATCACCTCGATCCCTTCCTTGCGCAGCAAGGTGTTGGTGTAGGTATTGCGGTCATAGGCAAACACCACGCCCGGGGACGCGCAAACCAGGTTAGCGCCGCTGTCCCATTGCGTTCGCTCGCGCATATAGGCGTTGCCGCCGGTCTCGACCACGCGCAGCTTCTTCAGGCCGAGCGCTTCGGCCACGACATCCACGAACGGCTTTTCGTCCTTGCGCAGCTCGAGGCCGGCGGAATTGTCGGCCGGCCGGTAGGAAAAGGCCGCGATGTTGTTGACGATGTCGGGATAGAGCAGAACGCAATCCCGGTCCGCGAACGTGAAGACGGTATCCAGATGCATTGCGGCGCGGAGCTTCGGCATTGCAGCCACGATCACGCGCTCGGCCGCCTTTTTCTTGAACAAGGCCGCGGCGACCTGGCTGATCGCTTGCCGCGAGGTGCGCTCGCTCAACCCGATCAGGACGTTGCCTTTGCCGATCGGCATCACGTCGCCGCCTTCCAGCGTCGCCAGACCGTGATCCCGCGTCGGATCGCCCCACCAGACATTGACCTTGCCGGCGAAATCCGGATGGAACTTGTAGATGGCGGTGGCGAGAATCGGCTCTTCATGCCGCGCCGGCCAATAGAGCGAATTCAGCGTGACCCCGCCGTAGATCCAGCATGTCGTGTCCCGCGTATACAAGGTGTTGGGGAGCGGCGGCAGCAGATACTCGGTCATGCCGGCGGCCTCGCGGACGAGCTTGAGCATCTCGCCGCCATGGGCGTCCGGGAAGTCATGGGTCGAAACGCCCCCGATCAGCGTCTCGGCCAGATCGCGCGGCGTGAGGCTCTCCAGATAGCCCCGCAGTTCGTTGACGAGACCGAGACCGACCTGATCGGGAACAACCTGGTTGTCGAGGATCCACTTCCTGCCCTCAGGGATCGCGACCGTCTCGGTCAGCAGGTTGTGCATCTCGACCACTTCGATGCCGCGATCACGCATCTTCTGGACGAAATCGAAATGATCGCGCTTGGCGTTTTCGACCCACAGCACGTCGTCAAACAGCAGGGTGTCGCAATTGGAGGGCGTGAGGCGCTGATGGGCGCGGCCGGGTGAGCAGACCATGACCTTGCGGAGCTGACCGACCTCCGAATGAACGCCAAAGGCTCTGTTGGATTCCGATGCCTGCTTTGCCATGGGACTGCCCTTGAGGGTTGCCTTGCCTAGATCGTGATGTAGCCGGTGGCCAATCCGTGGATTCCGACAGCCGCGCCGACGGCGGCTGCGATGAAGATGCCCCACTCGACGGCCGTGAAGACCCTCGCCTTCTGTTCCAGGCGCGCCCAGAAATAGAGCGCCGTGCCAGGCGCGTAGAGGATCAAGGACAGCAGCAGGAACTTCATTCCGGCCGAATAGATCAGGAACAGCGTGTAGATGACGGCGATGCCGGCAAAGATCGTGTCGCGCGTTCGCTCGCTACCGCTCTTCTCATAGGTCTCGCCCCGCCTGACGAGCAGGAGCCCGTAGGCCGCAACGAGGAAGAACGGAATGAGTGACATCACGCTCGTCAGATTGAGCATCAACGCGAACGCATCCTGCGACCAATAGGTGCTGATGACGAAGAGCTGGACGATCACGTTGGTGAGCCAGAGCGCCGCGGCCGGCACCTTGTTCGCGTTCTCCGTGCCGAACAATGCCGGCATATCCCTGGTCCGGCCGGCGGCGGAGAGCACCTCGGCACAGATCAGCGACCAGGCGAGATAGGCCCCCAACACCGAAACCAGAAGTCCGATGCTGACGAAGATCGCGCCCCAATGCCCGACCACGGCCTCCAGGACCGTCGCCATGGACGGTTGCCGCATGCCGGCGATCTCGGCGCGGAGAAGCACGGCGTATGGCAGCATGGTGACGAGCACCATCAGGCTCGTGACGATCGCAAACCCCAGCAGGGTCGCAGCACCGACATGCGCGCGCTCCTTGGCGTAGCGTGAATAGACGCTGGCGCCCTCGATGCCGAGAAAGACAAACACCGTGACCAGCATGGTGGCGCGGATCTGCTCGAACAGGCCCTTGTCCGGCATGCCCTCGCCGCCCCAGAAATTGCCGCGGAACATGTCGGCGTTGAACGAGACAATCAGGATAACGATGAAGACCAGGATCGGCACGATCTTGGCGACAGTGACGATGGTGTTGATCGCGGCCGCCTGCTGCACGCCGCGCAGGATCATGAAGTGGAACAGCCAAATTCCGATCGAGGCGACGATGATTGCGGTGACCGTGTTGCCATCCCCAAAGACCGGAAAGAAGGCGCCCAAGGTCGACTTGATGAGGACCCAATAGGATACGTTGCCGATGCAGCTGCCGATCCAGTATCCGAATGCCGACAAGAAGCCGGGATAGTCGCCAAATCCTTCCTTCGCATAGGCATAGACGCCGGCATCGAGCTCGGGCTTTCGCTCGGCCAGCGCCTGGAACACCCGCGCGAGGGTGTACATGCCGCCGCCGGCAATGCACCAGGCGAAGATCGCGCCAAACGGACCGGTGGCGATGCCGAAAGTTCTCGGCAGCGAGAAGATCCCCGAGCCGACCATCGAGCCGACCACCATCGCGGTCAATGCGAACAGGGAGAGCTTTTGGATTGACGGCGTCCCAGTCATGTGAAGACCTCGCGACGCGCGGGTGCGCGGCATCCTGGCCGAGCGACTTTGCCGGCCGTCGCACGATGCGCCTTGGGCGACACCTGGAATATCGGGTGATTACCTAGTCGCGCGTCGGGATTTCCCTCGCCGGAAACAGCCGCTCAAGACGACGGTGGAGCGGAGGCCATGGCTGGTCCCTTCTCCCCGAACCAGGTCACGTACAATGTCGGCAGCAAGACAAGCGTCAACACGGTCGCGACCAGCAGGCCGCCCATGATTGCAACCGCCATCGGCCCCCAGAATACGGTTGGAGCAATCGGGATCATGCCGAGAACGGTCGACACCGCCGTCAGCATGATGGGGCGGAAACGGGAGCTGCTGGCATCCACCGCCGCGTCCCATGGGCTCTTGCCCTGCGCGCGCTCCGCATCAATCTGGCTGATCAGAATCACCGCGTTCTTGCTGATCATGCCGAGCAGGGCGAGAACGCCGAGAATGGTGACAAAGCCCATCGGCCTGCCGGACAGCAACAGCGCGGCCACAACACCGATCATCCCGAGCGGGGCCACGCTAACGACCATGACCAGCCGCGGGAAGCTCTGCAACTGGACCATCAGAACGGTGAACATCACGAACAGCATCATGGGCACCACAGCGAGCACGGAGGCCTGCGATTTCCGGCTCTCTTCCACGGTCCCGCCGACGGCCACGCCGTAGGATGCAGGAAGCGTCTTCCTCAGCTTTTCGATCGCGGGCGATAGGGCATCCACCACCGTATCTGGCAGCGTTCCACCGCCGATGTCGGCACGCACCGTCAGGGTCGGAATACGGTCGCGCCGCCAGATCAGGGGATGCTCCTGATGATATCCGAATGTCGCAAACTGGCTGAGCGACACCGTCTTTCCTCCAGGCAGCGGCACCTGGAGCGTGCGCAGGTTGGACAGCGAAATGCGCTGTTCGTCGATAGCCCGGGCCACCACGTTGACCAGATAGATGTCGTCGCGGACCTGGGTGACGACTGCGCCAGATATCACGGTGTTCAATACGCTCGATATCGCCTGCGAGCTCAGGCCGAGACGGCGCGCTTCATCCTGATCGACGTAAATCCGCAGCTGGCGCTCCGGCTCCATCCAGTCAAAGTTGATGCTCTTTGTCCTGGGATCGGAGGCAACGATCTGCCCGACCTTGAGCGCAATCTCACGTACCTGCTCCACATCGGGTCCGCCAACGCGATATTGCAGCGGCCATCCGACAGGGGGGCCGAGGCCGAGAGGCGAAACCGACGCGACGGCCGCCGGAAACTGCTCCGCGAGAAGACGCTCCAGCCTCGCCTGCAGGCGCTCGCGCGCTGCGACGTCCTTTGCCACCACAACCGCCTGCGTGAAGGAATCGTTCGGAAGCTCCACGCTCAGTGGAAGATAGAAGCGGATCGCGCCGCGCCCCACATTGGTGCTCCAATGACGGACGTCCGGATCGGCGGCCAATGCCGCATCCAGGCGCTTGGCTGCCGTCTCGCTCGCATGGATCGATGCATTCTGCGGCAGGGTAAGGTCCACGAGCAATTCGGGTCGATCGGACGACGGAAAGAACTGCTGCGGGATCAACGGAAGCGCGAGAACGGACGCGACAAAGAGCGCCAGCGAGATCGCAATCGTCGGCCACTTGGCGCGCATCGCCAGCGTCAGAAAATTCCGATAGAAACGGAACATCGCGCCAGGCTCGGCAGCCCCCTTCTGCACCGGCGGGACGAGAATGACGACACCCAGCAAGGGCGTGAAGACCACGGCAACGAGCCACGACACCAGGAGCGCGATCGCAACCACCGCAAACAGCGAGAACGTATATTCGCCGGCCGAGCTCGCGGCAAACCCGACCGGGATGAAGCCCGCGATCGTCACCAGCGTTCCGGCGAGCATGGCAAAGGCATGACTGCGGTAGGCAAACGTCGCAGCGTCGACCTTGCTGTCGCCTTGCGCCAGCCGATTGAGCGTTGCGTCGGTGGTCGTCATCGCGTCGTCGACCAGCAGTGCGAGCGCGATGATCAGCGCTCCCAGCGATATTCGCTGCATGTCGACGCGAGCGATCTCCATGATCGGAAACACGATGGCCAGCGTCAACGGAATGGCAAGCGCGATGATGAGGCCGGGACGGATTCCGAGGCTGATGAAGCTCACCACCAGGATGATGGCGATAGCCTGAAGGAGCGAGGTCATGAATTCGCCGATCGCGCCTCCCACCACGACGGCCTGGTCGGCAACGAGGATCGGCTCGATTCCAATCGGGAGATTGGCGGTGATCTCCGCCATCACCTTCTTGACGTTTCGGCCGAGCGCAAGAATGTCGCCGCCGTCGCGCATTGCGATGGCAAGCCCGATTGCGGGCTGGCCGTTGACCCGGAACATCGGTTGCGGCGGATCCACGTAGCCGCGCCGCACCTGCGCGATGTCGCTCAGCCGAATCGTGCGCCCTCCTGCGACGAAATTGACGCTGGCAATGTCCTGCTCCGACTGAAAACCGCCCGACACCCGCACGGAGATGCTTTCCTTGCCGGTCTGGATCACGCCCGCCGGGCGGACGATATTCTGCGATTGCAGCGCGGCGAGCAGAGCCGCCCGATCGACGCCCAAGGTCGCGAGCTCCTGCTTGGAGAATTCGACGAAGATCACTTCGTCCTGCGCACCCAGGAGCTCGATCTTTGACACATCCGGGACCTGAAGCAATCGAGAACGGATGCGCTCGACGTGATCCCGCAACTCCCGTTGCGTGAAGCCGTCGCTGGTGAAGCCGTAGACGATGCCGAACGTGTCACCGAAGTCGTCATTGAAGCCCGGACCGACAACTCCGGCAGGCAAGGTGTGCCGCATGTCGCCGATGCTCTTTCTCACCTCATACCAGGTGTCGGAAACCTGCCTCGCGTTAGCACTTCCTTCCAGGTTGACGAAAATGGTGACGAGACCCGCCCGGGTGAAGCTGCGCAGGAAGTCCAGATGGGGCGTCTCCTGCAATTGGCGCTCGAGCCGCTCAGTCACCTGCTTCATCGTCTCTTCGGCCGTTGCCCCCGGCCAGGCCGCCTGAACGACCATGGTCTTGATGGTGAAGGAGGGATCCTCGTTTCGACCAAGCCGGAAATACGCCAGGCCCCCGGCGATCACGGCAACGATCATGACATAGACGACAAGCGAGCGATGCCTGAGGGCCCAGTCGGAGAGATTGAGCCCGGTCATGGCTCTGCCCCGAGCACCCGAACCTTCTGGCCCGGATGAAGCGCCTGCACGCCCGCGGTGACGATGATTTCTCCGGCGTCCAACCCCTGCGAGACGATGACCTGTGCCTGGTCGAAACGCAGGATATCGACATTGCGCGCCGAAACGAGGTTCGTCGAGGGATCGACAATCCACACCGCCGGCTGTTGATTGATCCGCGTCAACGCGGTGGCCGGGATGTCGATCACCGGACCGGAACTGGTTTCGACGCGGCCATTGACGGTCGCGCCGAGCCGCATCGCCGCCGGTGGATCCGTCAAGCCGACCTTGACCTCGAAGGTGCGGGTGACCGGATCGGCTTGAGCCGCGATCTGACGAATGCGGCCTCGCGCCGTAATCTTCGGATCATCCGTCAGGCTGACGGTCACCTGCACATCGGCCGGGGCCGATCTGACCATCTGAGCGGGAACATCGAAGATCGCGTCGCGGCCGTCCTGCCTCGCGATCCGCGCGATCATTTGTCCGGCCTGAACGACCTCGCCGGCCGCCGGCCCGGTCGCGGTGATCTTGCCCGGTGCGTCGGCTCGCAGTTCGGTGAAACTGACGAGATCGTGCGCAGAACTCAATTGTGCCTCCGCAGCCTCGACCTGCGACTGGGCGGTCTGTCTTGCTTGCGTCGCCGCCTCGAAATTGGCACGCGTGGTCCACCCTTGTGCCAACAGCGTCTCCTGGCGCTCGTAATGGTTGCGTGCCTGCGTCAACTGGCCCTGTGCAGCGGAAAGAGCGGCCTTCGCCTGTCGCAATGTGCTCAGCTCGTTCTGAGGCTCGAGTTGCGCCAGCAACTGCCCGGCCTCGACCCTGTCACCGAGCCTGGTGTCGTTCGCAAGCAGACGTCCGGAGATCCGGAAAGCGACGCTGACTTCGTCCTCCGCCTCGATGCGCCCCGTGAAGGTCAGCGGCACCAGGCTCTCACGCTTCTCGATCGTCGTGGTCCGGACCGGACGCGGAGACGCTTCCTTGGTTTCCACTTGACGGTCACACGCAGCCAGGACCGACGCGGATGCAGCCGCCACCAGCGTCAATGCAATGGCTTGCCGAGATGTCGTTCGGCGACCGCGCATAGCCAAGCTCCTGAAACGTTGCCGGGCAGGTCCGCCTTTCCCGAGGTTGCGATTTCGCGATATCGCCGCTCGGTATTCTTGCCCAGGGGATCGACCGCACACATCGGCAAATCTACTCGGTGCGGCCGGATGCAATCGCGGTTACGGCGCAACGCAAACGCAGGCAGAAACCCGACGAGGCGTGACAGTCCGTCGGAGAGCGCTCTAGGGAATTCCTGACGCCTGATCAGGCAATCACCCAATATCGCCGGTCTTATCAAGAGCGCACGGTTGCGCACCCAGATGAAGCGATCGAGCGCGTCGGCTTGATGAATCAGGAGGGTTCAAGATGCGAAAGTTGATCCTAGTTGCGGCGGCGATCTCGGCAATGCTGACCATCGCGCCACAGACTGCATCGGCACAGACCCAGCAGAACCAATGGTGCTCCAAGTTCAAAGGGATGGTGAACTGCAAGTACTCCACCCAGGATCAGTGCCAGGCGTCCCGGAGCGGAAGAGGCGGCACCTGCTTCCCTCGGCAGGCGTCACGCTAGTTGCGTGGCAGGGCAGCGAGAGCCCATCCAGGGCGATGGCGTCGAACGATCCGCTCGTGGACGCCATTCGAACCGGTGTGGATGCTGTTGTATCGCTACGCCAACCCCCGTTTCGACACATCGACGGGTTCTCGGCTGCGGCCGCCGACAGCGCCGCCGCCGGAATCCCGTCCTTCAATGCACAAGGCCTGGTTTTCGAAACATCGCAGAACGGCGCGAGCTGACCCGCCGCCAGCCGAGGACTCCGACGTGAGCGGACCCTCAGGAAAACGAGACGCGCGTACGGGCGTCGGGGCGTCCTGGCGAAGCGCGGCGTCCCGAGCGGCATGGTTCCTCTGCCTTTGGCTCGTGCTTGCCGGCACCTCTGTCGATGACATTCCTGCCGCAACAATCGCCGTCGCGACGGCAACCTGGACGAGCTTGCGTTTGCTGGAGCCTGGCACGTCGCGGCGCTCACCTCGCGCCATCCTCCGACTGGCGCTTCTGTTCCTGTACCAGTCCATTGTGGCCGGAGTGGACGTCGCAAGGCGCGCACTCGATCCCGGCCTGCCGCTGCGCCCGGGATTTGTCGCGTATCCAACCCGTCTTCCGCGTGGCCTGCGTCGCAACGTGTTCGCAACGCTCACCAGCCTGTTGCCAGGCACCGTGCCGGCCGGAGAGGAGGAGGCGCAACTCCTCTATCACTGCCTCGACGTCGATCAGCCCGTGATCGCCGAACTTGATCAGGAGGAGGCGGCCTTGGTTCGAGCGCTTTACAATGACTGAGTTCCTGACGGTCGTGGTCGGTTTCATTCTGGCAATGCTGGCGCTTGGACTGATGTCGATCCTGCGTGGCCCCGGCGACGCTGACCGGGTCATGGCGACGCAACTGATCGGGACCGGAGGCATTGCGACGCTGCTGCTGCTCGGCACCGTAGCGAGCATACCCGCAGCGATCGACGTGGCTTTGACCCTGGCGCTGCTCGCCACCTTCGCCTCCATCGCGTTCGTCAAGAAGGGGCTTTCCCGCTTCGAGGCCGATGGGACCGCATCAACGGAGGACGAATGAGCCTCGCACGCGACATGATGACGATTGCAGCGGTGTCGGCCGGCGCGTTCTTCTTTCTGGCGGGCACGGTCGGCCTGCTTCGCTTTCCCGATACCCTGACGCGTCTGCACGCGCTCACCAAGGCGGACAACCTCGGCCTCGGCCTGGTCGTGCTCGGACTGCTCCCGCAAGCAGCGGGTCTTCGCGACGGGTCGAAGCTGGTTGGTATCTGGCTGCTCGGCCTGCTCGCGGGCGCCACCGTCTCGCAACTGATTGCGCGCGCGGCGCGCCAAGGCCAGTTGAACCGATGAGCATTGCGACGGTCTTTGAAATTGTCCTTGCCGCGGTCGTGCTGACCCTCGGCGTCTGGACGATCGTCGTGCCCGAGACGTTTTCGGCCACGGTCGGGTTCGTTGCCTATGGACTGCTGGTGGCACTGATCTGGGTACGCCTCGACGCTGCCGACGTTGCTCTGACCGAGGCCGCAATCGGCGGCGGCCTCGGTGGCGTCTTGCTGCTGAGCGCGGCGGCGCGATTGCGGGATGCCGACATGATGGCGGACGAAGCGCCAGGCAAACTGCTGCGAGCGGGCGCCGCAGCGCTGTCCGTGCTGACGGCTGCGGCGCTGGCCGGCGCGGTCCTGTGGCTGCCCGATTCCGCTCCGACGCTTGCTCCGGCTGCTGTTGCAAATGCCTGGGCAACGGGTCTGTCCAACCCCGTCACCAACGTGCTCATGGCGTTCCGCGCCATGGATACGATGCTCGAGAAGATCGTGCTGTTGCTGGCCATCGTCGGCGTTTGGTCGCTTGCGCCTGACAGTGCGTGGGGCGGCCGTCCCGGGCCGCGCCACCAAGCCGATCCACGTGGCGTTCTCGCCTTTCTTGCGCGGCTGCTGCCGCCGGTTGGCATCGTCATCGGGATCTATATCCTCTGGACCGGTTCCGACCATCCCGGCGGAGCTTTTCAGGGCGGCGCGATTCTCGCGTCGATGTGGCTGCTGGCCGTCATGGCCGGATTGGCGGACACACCGCTCGTGAGCGATCGATCGGTACGGTTCATCCTCGTTGCCGGGCCCGGCCTGTTCCTGCTCGTCGGCCTTGCCGGCCTTCTGTTTGGCGCCGCGTTCCTGTCCTATCCGCCAGCGCTGGCCAAGCCGCTGATACTTGGCATCGAGGTCGCAATGACCCTGACGATCGCAGCGACGCTCGGACTGCTGCTCGCCGGCGTACCGGAACGGGGCATGGAGCCGTGAGCGGCGTGACGGTGTTCGGATTGTGCGCTGCTGCCACGGTCGGACTTGGGCTCTACGGCCTGATCACGAAGCCCCAGCCCCTCCGCAAGATCATCGCCTTCAATCTGCTCGGCAGCGGCGTATTCCTCCTGTTCGGCGTCGTTGGACGGCGCGGTGCGGCGGCGGGGATCGGCAATGATCCGGTGCCGCAAGCCCTGGTGATCACCGGCATCGTCGTCGCGTTTTCCGCAACGGCTTTGGCGATTGCACTGCTGCTGCGGCTGTTCCAGACGAGTGCCTCCATGGCGCCGCGCAGTCGCGCCTCGCCGCGCGATGACCCAGATCAGGCCGGTGGCTGATGCTGCCCCCTGCCCCAGCGCTGGACGCGACAACAACCCCAAGCGGCTTCCTGCTGGTGCTGTCGATTGCCATACCCATCGCGGGTGTTCTGCTAGCCTTCGTTCTGGGCGAGCGACACATCAGGCTGGTCGCATTCGCGACGATCCCGCTGGGGCTGGTGATCGTCGTAGCGATTCTGGCAGCAGTTGCGCAGCGCATGGGCCCTCTCGTTTACCTGCTCGGCGCCTGGCCGCCGCCGCTGGGGGTGGCGCTGCGCGCGGACGAATTGTCGGCCGTGATGCTTGCGGCGACCGCAGTCGTGATCTCCGCAGTCGCCGTCTATGCCGGTACTGAATTCTCCGTGACAACGACGGAGGCGCGCGCGCCATTCGTGTTCTGGATCCTGCTGCTGGCGGTCTGGGCCGCGCTGAACACAATCTTTGTCGGTGGAGACCTCTTCACGCTTTATGTTGCCCTGGAATTGCTGACATTCGCCGCGGTGCCGCTGGTCTCGCTGGATGGCCGTCCGGAGACCCTGCGCGCGGCGATACGCTATCTGCTCTTCGCATTGCTCGGCTCCGTGCTCTATTTGCTGGGCACGGCGCTCCTCTATGGTCTTCATGCCACCCTGGATATCGTGCTGTTGTCGCACCGGATTGGAGCACAGCCTGCCTCGCTCGTCGCGGCGGCATTGATGACATCAGGTCTTCTGGCCAAGACCGCACTCTTTCCGTTGCATCTCTGGCTGCCGCCTGCCCACGCAGGCGCGCCGGCTGCCGCTAGTGCGATCCTGTCTGGCCTCGTCGTGAAGGGATCTTTCTTCATCATCGTGCGGCTCTGGTTCCAGGTGATGCCCGGGCTGCCTGGTTTCGCCGCCGCACAACTGCTCGCCGCGCTGGGAGCTGCGGCAATCGTGCTCGGAAGCGTCCTCGCCTTGCGCCAGGAGCGACTGAAGCTCCTGATCGCGTATTCGACGCTGGCCCAGATCGGGTATCTCTTCCTGATGTTTCCGCTCGCGTTCAATGCCTCGGGTCATCTGGAGAGTGGCGAGGCCCTGGCGGGCGGCCTGCTGCAGGCTGCCTCTCACGCCACCGCAAAGGCGGCGATGTTCATGGCCGCCGGATCGATCTACGCCGGGCTGGGCCACGATCGCATCGCGGGGCTCGGCGGTATCGCGCGCGTCCTGCCCTTGAGCGTCCTGGCGTTTGCCATCGCCGGCATCGCGCTGATGGGCGTGCAGCCGAGTGGCGCGTCCCTGGCGAAAGACCTGTTGCTTCAGGCCGCGACCGAGAGGGAGCAATGGTGGTGGGCGGTCGTGCTCCAGGCAAGCGGGGCGTTCACTGCCTCCTATGTCGTGCTGGTTCTGGCTCATGCGCTGGCCCCTCCGGACAAGTCTGTTGTATTGACCGACCCGGCACCGCGCCTTCCGGACGTGGCGGTGCTCGTGCTGGCGCTCTGCTCGTTATTGCTTGGCCTCGTGCCCTGGGAACCGTTTCTGCCTGTCCAGCGCATCTCGCCGTCAGGTCTCTTAGATCTCGAAACTCTCTCCAAATTCCTCTTGCCTCTCCTGGGAGGCGTCGTGCTGGCAATCCTGCTCCGCCCCTGGCCGCACCCGCTTGCGTCTTCGGTGCGTTGGAGGCTCGCCATCGGCGTGTTCGATTCATTCCGACGCGGCTGCTGCGCGTTCGGTGGCTATGTTGAAAGGGGCAACGGTGTCCTGTGCGAGTGGCCGGCGGCAAGCATCTGCCTTCTCATGCTGGCCCTGCTGTTCGGCGTGTTGATGCTTGTGGCCGCGTGAGGCGCCGGCTCATGCATCGGCCGGGAACAGGTGAGGCCCAAGAACAGGTCAGGCCCAAGTGTTCCCCATCGCCATGATCAGGAACATTCATCCCGACGCCTCAGGGTTTTCTCCGATCCCGCGCCGGTGAACCGACGGCTAATCTCTGACAACGCATCCCGCCAGCGGCGCTGGCGTACCAGGCTTGGCCGGGAGTTGCGATCCAGCAGGAGGTCTTCATGTCCGATTTAGTGGCGATCGTATATCCATCCGAAGCGAAGGCTGAGGAAGTTCGTCAACGGCTGCTCAACCTGCAGAAGGAATATCTGATCACGATCAGCGATGCCGTGATCGCCGTGAAGACCGATTCCGGGGGCATCAAGCTCAATCAACTCGTCAACACGACGTCGATGGGAGCGGTAACCGGTGGTTTCTGGGGGCTTCTGATTGGCATGATTTTCCTCAATCCGATCCTCGGTGTCGCCGTCGGCGCGGCCTCCGGCGCGCTCGGCGGCGCGTTATCCGATTTCGGCATCGACGACTCCTTCATGAAGGAATTGTCAGCGTCGCTCCACACCGGCAACGCCGCCCTGTTCGTCCTGATCAAGAGTATGACCGCCGACAAGGTACTGAAGGAGATCAAGGACGCCGGAGGGACCGTGCTGAAGACGTCTTTGGATGATACCAGGGAACAGGCCCTGCGCGACGCGCTAGCAAGCGCCGCGGAGCGACCGGCGGCCTGACAGCCCTTTGGCCGCTCAGCGCCGGCTGCCGGCCAGACGCAGCAGCATCATGAACAGGTTGATGAAGTTGAGATAGAGCGACAGCGCTGAAATCACCGACTCGCGGCCAGCCGACGTTTCATCGTCCCCGCTGTCGTACATCGCCTTGATCCGCTGGGTGTCGTAGGCCGTGAGCCCCGCAAAGACGCCGACACCCACGACCGAGATCAACCAGTCGAGCCCGCTTGATTGCAGGAAGAGGTTCACCAGGCTGGCAATGATGACCCCGATCAGGCCCATGAACAGGAAAGTGCCGAGACCGGACAGGTCACGCCTTGTGGTGTAGCCGAATACGCTGAGCGCTCCGAACATCGCGGCCGCGATGAAAAACACGCGCGTGATCGAGGCGCTGGTGTAGATATGCAGCAGTATCGAGAGCGAGACCCCGACCAGCGCGGCATAGATGAAGAACAGAAGCCGCGCCGTTGCCGCCGACAGCGTATTGATGCGCGCGCTGATGAAAAAGACCAGCGCGAGCGGCGCCAGTATGAAGACCCACATCAACGGACTCTGCAGCAATGCGGGACCTGTGAGCTGATAGGTCAGCCAGGCCACAACGGCGGTCACGCCGACGCCGGCCGCCATATAGTTGTAGATGCGCAGCATGTAGCCGCGCAATCCAGCGTCCACCGCGATTGCGTCAGAGGTCGCCAGGTTCTGATCGTAGTTTGACATCGCTTGCCTCCTCGCGGAGCCGTTGGGAGGCAGCGACCCTATTCCTCTGCCCTCGCACGGGATATCGGACAATCACCTGATATCCCGGGGGCACGATCACCCTACTCGGCCTGCAAATGCGGCACGCCGGCCCTTCAGTTGTGGCGATTTCCGCCTTACGGAATCGTAAGATGGTGCTGCCGCTTGCGTTCGTCTTTCCGAGCACGACCCTTACGCATTTGTCACTGGAAGCGGCACGCTTTCCGGCCTAATCGGCCGACATGCGGTACTTCTTTCACATCGTCGACAAATACGGCCTCTCGCCGGACGAGAGCGGATGCGAGCACGTTGACCAGCACGCGGCGATGCTGCATGCCCGTCGCATTGCAGAAGAGCTCGCCAAGGCCGGGGAATTCGTCCGGTCGGGCTTCGTGTTTGTGGCCGATACTGCTCCCGGACTTTCGTCCGGTCGCAACTGAGGAAAGACGAGGCTGGCCGGACCAGGTCCGGCCTACTGGTTTCCTGCCACTGCTCTCTACATAGAATCACGGATGTTCGAGCAGAAGGGCTGCTCCTAAGGTCTTCGCCAAGGGGTGGCCGGCGCTCCACCGTCGCAAAGGTTTGTCGCGCCTGCCCGATCTCCGATTGGAAGGCCAGCTTGCACCATGGCGCCTCCATCGAGCCAGGCCGATCAAAGGCTCTCCCGGAATGCGCTCATCGCGCTCGTGATCGGGTCGATGGTCGGTTCCGGTATCTTTGCATTGCCTGCAGCGTTCGGGCGGACCACGGGCGCGCTCGGAGCGATGATCGCCTGGGCCATCGCAGGCACGGGCATGCTGATGCTCGCCTTCGTGTTTCAGACCTTGTCACAGCGCAAGCCGGACCTCGATGCCGGCATCTATGCCTATGCCAGGGCCGGATTTGGCGACTATATCGGCTTTGCTTCGGCCGTCGGATACTGGATCGGTTGCTGCCTTGCCGACGTCGCCTGCCTCGTCCTGATCAAGGCGACGCTCGGACAGTTTTTCCCGGTCTTCGGCGACGGCACGACGCCGGTGGCGATCGCTTCGGCGTCCGTCCTGCTCTGGGGCGTGCACATTCTGCTGCTGCGCGGCATCACGGGGGCGGCCGCGCTCAATACGATCGCGACCTACGCTAAAATCATCCCGATACTATTGTTCATCGTCGTCGCCGTCATCGCCTTCGACGGCGCGCTCTTCTCCATTAATTTCTGGGGCACGGAGCAGCCGGCCGTTTCGAAGGTAGTCGCGCAGGTTCGCGGCACGATGCTGCTGACGGTGTTCGTGTTCGTCGGAATTGAAGGCGCGAGTGTCTACTCCCGTTACGCCCGGAGCCGCACCGATGTCGGATTCGCAACCCTTGCCGGCTTTCTGACGGTTCTGTGCCTCCTCGTCCTCGTGACGCTCCTGTCGTACGGCGTGCTGCCACGAGCGGAGCTGGCGGATCTCCCGACACCATCCATGGCCGGCGTGATGGAGGCGGTCGTCGGCCGCTGGGGCAGTGTGTTCATCAGCGTGGCACTCCTGATCTCGGTCCTCGGCAACTACCTGTCCTGGTCGCTGTTGGCGGCCGAGATCCTGCATTCCGCCGCGATCCACCGCACCATGCCCTCCTTTCTCGCCACGGTGAACGTGTACAAGGTCCCTGCCGGCGCGCTCTGGCTCACCAACTGCGTCATCCAGATTTTTCTGCTCGTCACCTGGTTTGCGGAATACGCATTCACGCTTGCCTTGAAGATGACGAGCGCGATGACGCTGATCCCATATTTCTTTGTTGCGGCGTACGGCCTGAAGCTCGCCTGGACCAGCGAGGCCTATCACGCCGGCGAGCACGCCCGGATTGTCGACTGGATCCGCTCGGCCATCGCGACAGTTTACGCGGCCGGCATGATCTACGCAGGCGGGCCCAAGTTTCTCCTGCTGTCGTCGATCCTCTATGCGCCCGGCACGTTGCTGTTCCTTCTCGCAAAACGCGAGCGCAAGGAAGCGATCTTCCGGCCGTTCGAAATCATCCTCTTTGCAGCGATCACGATCGCCGCATGCGCCGGCGTCTACGCGCTGGCCACCGGAGCCATCTCGATTTGAGTCCTTGTCCCTGGCTACATGGAGGCGGATATGTGCACCCGGGCCATCTGTAGCGCCTTGATCCTCGGCGGATTGGTGGCGGTCTCCGCATATCCAACCCTGTCGCTGGCCCAGTCGACCGAGACCGGCGTGTCTGCCCAAAAAGATGCCGGCGCGCCGGCACCGAAGAACGCGGCGCCCAACACCAATACGAACCCGACGAAGCACCGTTACTGGCGTCATCGCGGCGGAAAGCATCCGCACTATGGCAGCCGGCGCGTCCGGACCTAGGCGCAAACGACGTTAGCCCACTCCAGCGATTGGACCGATCCATGAGCGAGTCCAGGACAGGACCGGAGAAGCTCCACGAGGTCGTTCTGCGCGACACGTCCGCCGATCTGCCGGACGCGCGACGCAGCATTCTCGCGACCGGGCTCACCCTGCTCGCCGCATGCGTCTTCCTGTTTCTGGCGTGGCAGACGGTGTCCAGTCTCCTGCTCATCTTCGCAGGCGTGTTGTTCGCCGCATTTCTGGACGCGTGCGCAAGGGCTCTGGCGCCGGTCCTTCCGCTCAATCGCGCCTGGCGCCTGACGCTGGTCCTGTTGCTGTTCTCCGCTCTGTCGGGGTTTGGAATGGTCTGGGGTGCGGGCAAGCTGCCGGAGCAGACGCGCCTCCTGCTGAAGGTCATGGACAGCCAGATCGACGTCCTGCAGGAGCATCTCCTGTCATATGGCGTTGACCTCCTCGGCCCGGAATGGGGCCGCGACTTTGCACAATGGCTGTTCTCGGATCAGGGCCGCTTTCTCAGCCATGCACAATTTCTGCTCGGCGGAGCCTCAACTCTTCTGACCGGCGCGCTGGTGATCCTGTTCCTCGGGATCCTCTTTGCCTTCGATCCGAACAGCCATCGCGAAAGCCTGGTCATGCTGGTGAAGCAGTCCTATCGCGCGCGGACAAGAGCCGTCATGGACGAGATAGGCACCGTCATGCGGCTGTGGCTGGTCGGACAGCTCATCCGCATCATCCTGATGACGCTGTGGGTCTGGATCGCACTCTACCTCATCGGGCTGCCCGGTCCTTTCGTGCTCGGATTGCAGGCCGGCCTGTCGAATTTCATTCCGTATCTCGGACCCATCGTGGCCGCAATTCCGATTGCGCTCGTCGCAATGCCACTCGGCAGTTCGCTGCTGATCTGGGCCGTCCTGATCTACACGATCATCCAGTCAGTCGAAGGCTATGTGATCGGCCCGCTGATCCAGCGTCAGGCGGTCGAGATCCCGCCTGCCTGGACGCTGGTCGCCATCGTCATTCTGGGCGCGCTGTTCGGCGTCCTGGGCATCGCGCTGGCCATGCCACTGGTCGCGATCGGCCGCGTCGCAATCATCCGATTCTACGTCGAGGACTACCTTGGCGACAACCTCAAGCAGACATTCAACGACGGTAGATCGTGACTGGATAGCCCATGAGCAAGATCGATGTACAACGGAACGTGGGTACGGAGCCTCCCTCGCCTCGTCCCGGAATGGCTCATTTCCTGTGGCAGCAGCTTCCTTATGTCGTGGCGCTGGTGCTCGCTATCGCAGGCGTCGCCTATACCAACGTCTCCCACCAGCCTCTCGTCGGCTACTGGGAATTCCTGGCGCTTGCCATCTGCGTCGTCTGCGTCGTTACCAAATGGCCGGAGGCCCAGGGCAAAGAGGCCCAGCTCCGATTGATCTGGACCCAGGCGCTGCATTGGATTGCCGTCCTGGTCACGATGAACATCATACTGATCTCGGGCGTCCAGCAGTTGCTTCCGACACCGGCAACCGGCCTCGTCCTGCTGACGTTGCTCGCACTCGGCACGTTCCTTGCCGGCGTCAGCCTGTTGTCGCTGCAAATCTCGTTCCTCGGCCTGGCGATGGGCGTGGCCGTCCCGGCAATCTCCTGGCTGAAGCAGTCCGTCTTCTTCTTCCTGCTGGGCGCGGTGCTGCTGATCGGCCTCGGCATCACGTTCTGGCTCCGCCAGGACAGCCGACCGAGGATTGCGCCCTCCGACACCAACAGCCAAGTGGAGGCTTGAATGCGAATGACACGGCCTGTTGCAGTCTTCGCCACATCCGCGCTGCTATGCATCGCCAACCTGCCCGCGCGCGCCGAAACGTTCAGGGTCGGCCGGCTCCTCTGCTTGAGCAACCCGCGCGTCGGGCTTGTGCTCGGATCGGTGCAGTCACTGCGCTGCACATTCTTTGCGAGAAACCCGCCGAGGCAGTTCATCTATGAGGGACGGATCCGGCGCGTTGGCCTCGATCTCGGCGTGACCAGTGCAGGCAGCCTGTCGTGGGCCGTGCTCGCCAAGAACTCGCGGATCGGCTCCGCCACCCTGCGCGGCAACTATGTCGGCGCGAGCGGCAGCTTGGCATTCGGCCCCGGTCTCGGCGCCAACGTCCTGATCGGCGGCTCGCGCAGGAGCGTGATGTTGCAGCCGCTGTCGATCGAGCGATCGATCGGAATCAATCTCGCGGCTGGTGTCACCAATCTGACGCTGGGTCCGCGCGGCAGCCGCTAGCTCGCAACCGCGATCCCGCGCGCGATCGCCGGATTCCGGTGGGCTCACGAGAACATTCCCACCCCGTCGCTCAGGGTTTCGTCGGATGTCGACGGCGCGGGCTCGAAGCTACCATCCCAAGCGTGCCGATCATCGCGCGGATCAGGAGGATGGCATGACAGTCTATGACAGCCGGTCGGACATCGGGGTTCTGGGCTCGCCTCCGCTGTGGGTCTGCGCTCTCCTCGGCATCGTGATGATCGCCGCCGGCATCGCGGCTCTCAGCGACGTGGTTTTCGCGACGATCATCAGCGTCAAGCTGATCGGGCTGACGGCTATCGCGGCCGGCGCATTCGAGATCATGCATGCCTTCTGGACCAAGGGATGGGGCGGCTTCCTGTGGCAGATCCTTCTCGGCGCTCTCTATCTCGCCTTCGGGCTTGTGCTGCTCACCCAGCCGGCTTCCGGTGCCCTGATCCTCACCTATTTCCTCGGCGCGGTGCTGCTCGCCTCGGGCGTCATTCGATGCGTGCTGAGCTTCGCCCATTGGCGACAGAACGGATGGATGATGCTGATCTCCGGCATCTTCGGACTGCTCGCGGGCGTGCTGATCCTGTTCAGCTTTCCGACCATCAGCGTCTGGGCCCTCGGATTCCTGCTTGGCGTCGACCTGATCTCGCACGGCCTGGCGTGGCTGCTTTACGCGCTTCAGTCCGTGCGGCGAACTGCGTAACGATGGAGAAGATGATGATGGACGCTCCCACCCGTCGAGCTTTCCTTGGCTTTGCTCAGAATGCCGTTGCTGCCGCGGCGATCGGCGCTGTCGGAGTTCGTCTGATTGAGACTGCGGAAGCGATGCCGATTGCCCACGATCTTGGCCAGGCCGGCGAGCCGTCGGAGCTCCTGACGCAAGCTCAGTGGTGGGGACCCCCAGCCGGTCCCGGTTGGGGACCTGGTCCGGGCTGGGGCCGCCCACCGCCACGCAGGCGCCGATGGGTTTGCTGGTGGCATCGCGGCCGTCGTCGTTGTGGATGGCGGTGGCGCTAGGAGCCCCCTCTTAACTTGCGCAATCCGCCGGGAGCAGATTTGCCACGAAGGCGATGGAGGCGATCGTGCGCCACGTGAATCAATGGCTCCTGTGGGCCGCTCTGATAGCTCTTCTCGTGGTGGCAGCCGCCTTCTGCGTGTCGGTATGGCAGGCAACTCCATCGATGCCGCTTTACCGCAACATCATCCTCGGAGGGGCCGTCGTCCTGATGCTGGTGTTCGGCTGCGGCCTGATCGCGCTGATGTTCTATAGCCGTCGCAAGGGTTATGACGAGCCCGCGCGCAGCGATCGGATACGGCGGGAGTAACGAGGCGCTGGTGAAGCACCGACCCGGCCCGGCTCTTAGGTCTGGAGCAAGGAGCGGACAATGACCCTTGCTGGCGTCTCGATCAGGCTGCTGGCGGCAACTCTCCTGACGATCATCGCCGGTGGGACCGCCCGGACACAACCTGCCGCGGCCGGAGCCCCTGCGGTCGGCGTCGTGGAAGCGACCAGGCGGCCGATCACCGAGACCAGCGAATTTCTTGGACGGATCGAGGCGATCAATCGGGTCAGCGTCGTCGCGCGCGTGACGGCATTTCTGGACAAGCGCCTGTTCGACGAGGGCGCCGAGATCAAGGAAGGCGACGAGCTCTATCGGCTCGAGCGAGGTCCCTTCGAAGCGGATCTTGCATCGAAACAGGCGCAGGTCGCGCAGCTCCAGGCAACGCTCGAAAATGCCAAATTGACGACCGAGCGCGCGCGGACCCTGCTCGGAGGTCCCGCCGGGCAACAGTCCACCTACGATGCAGCGATCGCCAACCAGCTCAGCCTCGAAGCCCAGGTGCAAGCCGCGCAAGCCCAGGTCCAAGCCTCCCAGATCAATCTCGGTTACACGAAGATCAACGCGCCGATTGCCGGCAAGATCGGACGCACGGCGGTGACGGAAGGCAACGTCGTCGGTCCGAGCTCGGGCGTGCTGACCACCATCGTCAGCCAGGACCCGATGTATGTCACCTTCCCGGTGCCGCTCCGCCAGGGGCTCGAGCTGCGGGAACGATACGGACCACAAGGCGGCCTGGACGCGGTGGTGATCAGGCTGCGACTGCCCGATGGCCGGATGTACGGGCACTCCGGCAAGCTGAATTTCGTCGACAACACCATCGCCCAGAGCACCGATACTATCATCGTACGCGGGGAGATCGGCAATCCAATCCTGCGAGCTTCTTCGGCGGCTGGCGTCACCGTTCACGAGCTGACTGACGGCGAGTTCGTCACCGTCGTGCTGGAGGGCGTCCAGCCGGTCGAGGTGCTGGCGATCCCGCGCTCCGCCGTGCTCTCCGATCAGCAGGGCGACTATGTGCTGGCTGTCGGCGCCGACAACAAGGCCGAGCAGCGCCGCATCCAGCTCGGACAATCGACCACGACCATCGCCGCCGTGATCGCCGGACTTGAGGCCGGCGACAAGGTCATCGCCGAGGGCTTGCAGCGAGTTCGTCCCGGCCAGACCGTTTCGCCGGGACCGGCAAGTCCGCTGATCCTGTCGAGCATGAAGCCCGCCGCGGACGCCCCGGCTCCGCAAGCGGATCACGGCGCCTCCGGCAGCACCCGCCTGCTGGACCGCAAACCATGATATCCGCCGTTTTCATCGATCGCCCGCGGCTTTCGATGGTGATCGCCTTCATCATCACCATCGCCGGCGCGCTGGCGTTGATGCAGATTCCGGTGGCGCAATTTCCGGACATCGTGCCGCCGCAGGTCACGGTCTCCGGCACCTTCCCTGGTGCATCCGCCGAGGTGGTCGAGAGCAGCGTCGCCCAACCCCTGGAGGCGCAAATCATCGGCGTCGACCGCGCGCTCTACATGAAATCGACCAGCGCCAATGACGGCAGCTACACACTGACGGTCTCGTTCGCGCTCGGCACCAACCCCGACATCAATACCGTCAACGTCAACAACCGCGTGCAGAGCGCACTGTCGCAACTACCGACCGAAGTGCAGCAGCAGGGGGTGACGGTGCACAAGCGGTCCTCGTCGATCCTGCAATTCCTCGTGCTCTATAGTGCCAATGGCCAGCAGGATCCGCTGTTCATCACCAACTACGCGATCATCAACGTGCTCGATGCGATCGCCAGCACGCCCGGCGTCGGCCAGGCGAACCTGTTCGCCAAGATGAACTACTCGATGCGGATCTGGTTCGATACGCAGCGACTCACCAGCCTCGACCTCACGCCATCGGATGTCATTGCCGCGATCCGCACGCAAAGCGTCCAGGCGCCTGTGGGGCGCATCGGTGCACGTCCGATCAGCGACGACCAGCAGCTCCAGTTCAATGTGCAGACCCTGGGCAGGCTCGCCACCGTCGACCAATTCGCCAATATCGTGCTGCGCGCCAACCCGGACGGCTCGTCGCTGCTCGTGAAGGACGTTGCCCGTGTCGAGATGGGCGCGCAAAATCTCGACAGCGAAGCGCGGATCGACGGCCGCGCGGCCGTGCCGGTCGCGATCTATCTGGCGCCGGGTGCCAATGCGATGAGCACCGCACGGGCCGTGGCGGCGACGATGCAGCGGCTGTCGCTGCGTTTTCCCACCGGCCTGAGCTATCTCGTGCAATACGATTCCACGAGCTTCGTGCGCGACACGATCACGGAGGTCTTGCGGACGCTGGGCGAGGCCTTCGTCCTGGTCGTGATCGTGGTGTACCTCTTCCTCGGCAATCTGCGGGCCACGGTGATCCCGGCCGTTGCCGTTCCGGTGAGCCTGGTCGGCACGTTCGCCGTCCTGCTGGTGCTGGGCTATTCGGCCAACACGGTATCCCTGCTGGCCATGGTGCTCGCCATCGGCATCGTGGTGGACGACGCCATCGTCGTCGTCGAGAACGTCGAGCGGGTGATGGAGGAGGAGCCGGGCCTTTCCCCCGCCGAGGCCAGCAAGAAGGCCATGACCCAGATCACCGCACCGATCATCGCGATCACCCTGGTGCTGCTCTCGGTCTTCGTCCCGATCGCATTCATTCCCGGCATTTCCGGAACGCTGTTTCGCCAGTTTGCGGTGACGATCAGCGCCGCGATGATGATCTCGGCGTTGAATGCGCTGACGCTGTCGCCCGCCTTGTGCGCGCTGTTCCTGCGCCACACCGGACCCAGGCGCGGCATCATGGGGCGCGTCCTCGGCTTCATCGACTGGCTGCGCGACCGCTACAGCGGCGGCGTCCGCCGCCTGGTGCGCGTGGCGGGTCTCTCACTGCCGTTCGTCGCCGTCGTTGCCGCCGGCATCTTCGGCATGTCGCTGATCACGCCAACAGGTTTCCTCCCCGAGGAAGACCAGGGCGCCTTCTTCACCTCGGTGCAACTGCCAGACGGCGCATCGGTGGCGCGAACCAGCGAAGTCACCCAACAGATCGAGGATCTCCTGAAGCAGATCCCCGCCGTCGATCACGTCCTTGCCATCGTGGGCTTTTCCCTGCTCGACGGCGCGTCCGAACCGAACAGCGCATTGGTGGTCACGCGGCTGAAGCCGTTTTCCGATCGCAAGGCGGCAGCCGATTCCGCGCAGGCGCTGATCCGGCAAACCTTCGCAGCCGGCGCACAGATTCGACAGGCCAACGTGTTGCCGTTCAATCTGCCGCCGATCATTGGGCTCTCCACCGGAGGCGGGTTCGAATACCAGCTTCAGGCGCTGGAAGGACAGACTCCGGCCGCGATCTCCAGCGTCACCGGGGCGCTGATCGGTGCAGCCAATGCCGATCCACGGCTTGCGCGTGTCTTTTCGACCTTCACTGCGACCAATCCATCCATCCATCTCGACATCGACCGCCGCAAGGCGCAGGCGCTCGGCGTGACGGTCAGCGACATCTTCACGGCCTTGCAGGCGACGCTCGGCGGCATCTATGTCAACAACTTCAACCTGTTCGGCCGCACCTGGCAGGTCAACGTTCAGGGCGAAGCGTTCGATCGCGCCGATATTTCGGACATCTGGCGGATCTATATGCGCAACGGCGCCGGCCAGATGGTGCCGATCAGGTCGCTCGCCGGGATCAGGATCGTGACCGGGCCTCAGGTCATCACCCGCTACAACAATTATCGCTCGGTGACGGTGAACGGCAGCCCGGCGCCGGGCGTCTCCTCAGGAACCGCGATGGTCGCAATGGCAGAAATCTCCAACACCGTGCTGCCTGCGGGCTACAGTTTCGCGTGGACCGGCACCGCCTATCAGGAGCAGCAGGCCGCTGGCCAGACCGGCATCGTGCTCATGCTTGCGGTGCTGTTCGCCTACCTATTCCTGGTGGCGCTCTATGAGAGCACGGTGATCCCGATCCCGGTGCTGCTATCGGTCGTCGTCGGCGTGCTCGGGTCCTATGTCGGCATCAAGCTCGCCCGCCTCAATCTCGACCTCTACGGCCAGATCGGGCTCGTGGTCCTGATCGCGCTCGCCGCCAAGAACGGCATTCTGATCGTCGAATTTGCCAAGGAGCAACGCGAAGCGGGCGTGGCGCTCAACGACGCCGCGATCCAGGGCGCGCATATGCGCTTTCGCGCGGTCATGATGACTTCGGTCGCCTTCATCCTTGGCCTCCTGCCGCTCGTGATTGCAACCGGCGCTGCGGAGCTCAGCCGCAGGGCGGTCGGGACAGCCGTATTTGCGGGCATGCTCGCGGCAAGCTCAATCGGCATCTTTCTCGTCCCTACGCTCTACGTGACGTTCCAGCGTCTGCGGGAGCGGATGAAGGCCGCGCCAAAGTCCGGCAACTGAGTTGACTGGCGCAAGGTGCGCAAACTCGGCCGATGCCTGCGCGATCAATCAGTTGTCGAGCGAACAAACCCGCGAACTCTCATATAATTGAAATTGCTATGTAATTTATACGGTCTTGCCTCATGTGATCCCGAGCCCGTTCGGGAAAACAAGCGCAACGCGCGCGCTTCCGACTGCCGACCGTGCGTCAGATTGGTCAACGACAACGAATTGCAGCTTGCGGATTGAAGGCCTATGTTGAGTCTCCAACCAAGCAGCCGCCCATCGTACGGCGAGAGTCTGCAGGGGAGAGACCTCACGGTGGATGGCGTGCATTTTGCGCCGGAGGTCACATCATGGCCATTGCTCCCACACTCCAGAAGTACCTCGCCGCTGAGAACATCCAATACGAAGTGGTCCCGCACGAACTCAGCATGACGTCCACTCGCACGGCCGAGGCATGCCATATCCCGGGCGATCGCCTCGCCAAAGGCGTCGTGCTGCGGCGCGACGGCGAATATATGCTGGCCATCTTGCCCGCATCGCATCACCTCCGCCCGTCGGAACTGAAGACGATACTCGGCGGAAATGTCCACATGGCACAAGAAACCGAGATCGGTGAGCTGTTCCGCGATTGTGCGCACGGTGCAGTTCCCGCCGTCGGCAAGTGCTACGGGCTGGATACTATCGTCGACGACAGCATCGAGGCGCAGCCCGACATCTATATGGAAGCCGGCGACCACGAGACGCTGCTTCATATGGGTCACGCGCAGTTTGCACGCCTGACGGCCAACGCACTGCACGGGCGCTTCAGCGCGCACGACTGAGGATTTGCGCACTGCCCAATCTTGGGCGGGAACCTCGGCCGCGACGTCGCCGTCAAACTGTTCAGGAAAGCGACGGCGACAGCGTCGGCGCTTGTCTGGTCAGATCGCGAAGTAATGATGCTTTCTCCTGTGACCTCGCACCCGATCGGTTGTACAGTTCAAACGAATGGGGGCGCTGCTGCAACAACGGAGGCTCGCCATGAAAGTCAAAGACGTGATGCACAAGGGTGTCGACTGGGTCAGCCCCGACACCCCCATCGCCGAGATTGCCAAATTGATGCGGGCGCATGACATCGGCTGCATTCCGATTGGCGAGGACGACAAGCTGGTCGGGATGGTGACCGACCGCGATATCGTCTGCAAAGGGCTCGCGAGCCACACCTTTGATGCTCGCCGCGCAACGGCCCGCGATGTGATGACTGAGGGTATTCATTGCTGCCGGGAGGACGACGACCTCGCAAAGGCGATGCATCATATGGAGAAACTGCAGGTCCGCAGGCTGCCCGTGATCAACAAGAGCAAGCGGATGGTCGGCATCATCAGCCTGGGCGATCTCAGCCGCTCCGCCTCAAATGATCTGCTGACCGAGACCGTCAGGAGTGTTTCGGCGCATCATTGAATTGAGGCCCGAGTTGCTCTCGCGATCGCCAGACGTCGAGCTGGGCCGGAGTCAGGCGTTTGTCATGCAACCATCGCGCGGCGCGAGAGCAGCGGCCCGAAGCGCTTGACTTTGCGTCGGCGTGAACGGGCTAAACTGAAAAGTCGAGGCCCTAGCGGTCGGCGGAGTGTCGGTTCATGTCCTCCAGGAGCTCGCGCATGGCGTCGAACTGCGTGCCAAAGCCTTTCCAGTCGCCGGACCTCAATCGTTCAACGGCCTGATTGTAGCGGTCGAGCGCCTCCCGTGCCTGACTTGCCGATGGGCGTGTGACGGGCATTTCCTCCATCGTGCTCGAGACCGGCCGCACCGCGCCAGGCTCGGTGAACAGAGCCGACAAGGCCTCATCGAGCGTCTCCTTCATCACCACATGCTCGCCATAGGCTGCGATCACGCGTTTCAGCTCCGGCAGGTGCCCGTGCTCCGCTCGCAAATAGAGCGGCGTGACATAGAGGATCGAGTTCTCGATCGGGATCACAAGCAGGTTCGCGCCGCGTATCACCCGCGAGCCCATCTGATTCCACAGCGTGATCTGTTGCGATATCTCGGTACTCTGGTTGATCCGCGCTTCGATCTGGAACGGCCCGTAGACGAGCTTCTCCTTGGGAAATTCGTAGACAATCAGCTTGCCGTAGTCGGGCGCGTCGCAGCGTGCGGCGAGCCAGGCGATCATGTTGTCGCGGCGGCTCGGCACCATGGGAAGCATGAGGAAGAACTCAGCCTGCGACTCACCGGGCAGCCGCATGATGATGTAATATGGGGCCATCGTTGCAACGCCGCCGCCGCCCGGCTGGCGCGGGAACTGCCAGAGATCCTCGCGGTTGTAGAAAACGTCGGCGGCCTCCATGTGATAGCTCTGATAGAGCTGCGCCTGAATCAGGAACAGATCCTCCGGATAGCGGATGTGCCTCTGCAGATCCGCCGGCATGACCGAGAATGGCTTGAAGAGGTTCGGAAAGATGCGCCGCCAGGTCGCGGCAACCGGATCGCCGGTGTCCATCAGATAAAAGTCGACGGTGCCGTTATAGGCATCGACGATGACCTTCACTGAATTGCGAATGTAGTTGAGATCCTGGTCTTGCGCCGGCTGCGCGGAGGGGAAGTAGGAACTCACCGTGTAGGCGTCCTGCATCCAGAACATCCGCCCATTGCTGATGACCAGATAAGGATCGTGATCGAGCCTGAGGAACGGAGCGATCGTTCGCACCCTTTCCCCGATGTTGCGGCGGATCATGATCCGGCTGTCCGCCGTGATGTAGCTCGAGAGCAGCAGGTTCGGGTCGTTGAAGTAGTAAGCGAACAGGCCTCTCCATACCGCCGCTCCTATCGGAACGCCGCCCGTCCCGTCATAGGCTGCGTAGACATTGTCTTTGCCCTTCGGGTAGTCGAACTCAGGCGTGCTCCCTTTGACGATGACGTAGCTGTCGTGCTCTTCGCCGTAGTAGATGCGCGGTTCGCGGATCTGCGGGCCTCCGTCCGCGACAGGAGGTATGTCGCGCAAATAGAGGAATGGCAGCCCTTCGCTGCTCTTGCGAGTGACCGGGCTCATCACTGCGCCGGTGCCGTGAGTAAACAGCACGTGGTGGTTGACCCATGTCTGGGCATTCGGCGGCAGCAAGGAAGGTCGCAGTTCGCGGGCCGAGATCATGACGCTTTGGTAGGAGCCATTGAGCCAGTAGCGATCGACGTCAAGGTGATGGAATTTGTAGTAGGTGCGGATCTCCTGCAGCTGCGCGTAGGTGTCCGCAAGGGGCTGCCAATCCCACAGCCTGATATTGTCGATGGTCGCCTTGTTGGCGTCGAGCGTCTTGAAGCTGAGCTTCTGTTCGGCGGCGAACGGCTTGGCCGCGATCTGATCGAGATTGTAGGCCTGCCGGGTGAGCGCGATGTTGCGTTCGATATAGGGCCTTTCCAGCTCCAGTTCGCTTGGCCTGACGAAGAACTGCCGGAACAGCACGGGAACCAAGCCGGACAGCACGAAAGACCCGATCGCGACAAGCAGGAACGCGGCGGCAGGAAGCCGGTAGGTGCGCACGCGCACGTTTGCCCACGCGGCGAGCGCCGCGATGCCCGAAAGTCCGATCATCAGCCACAAGGCCGGCAGCCCCACATGGACATCGGTGTAACTTGCACCGACAACCACGCCGTTATCGCCATAGAGCAGCAGGTAGCGATCGAGACCAAAGGACCAGGCCTTCACCGCAAACAGAAGACCGAGCAGCGCCGAGCCGTGGGCAATCACCGTCGACGACATTGATCGGCGATGAATGTCGTATTCGATCTCGCCGTGCACCAAGTAGATCGCCGCGGCAAACAGCGCGCTCAGCGCGAGCGCGAGCATCATCCAATTCTTGATCAGGATATAGGCGGGCAGCGAGAAGAGATAGAAGCCGATGTCGTTGTTGTAGAGCGGATCGTCCGCCCCATACGGCGCCTGATAGACAAACTGCAGGAAGACGCCCCAGTTGCCGGCTTCGGCCGCCGCGACAAGCAGAGCGAGCGAAGCCGCACCAGCTGCGATCAACCGCGGCCACCGCAGTCGGTCGCGCACAAGCGCAAGCAGATCTGGCGGCGCGTTGCCCGCGGCGCTCCACACGGAAGCGGCGGCAAGCTGTGTCGACCGCCGTCGGGCGAAGTGCAGTGCGAGCCATCCGTTCAACAACAGGATGACGGCAGTTGCCGTCCAGACCGCAAGAAAGACGACGGCCTTGGCGCCGATTGTTGTCCAGAAAACCTCGCGATAACCGATCACGGAAAACCAAAGCCAGTCGACCAGGAAGTCGCTGGCGAGCGCGAGCAGGGTCAGGACAATCGCAATGACGAGGGCCGCAATAATCAGCCCGACCACGGCACTTTGCCTTGGTGCCTTCCGCTCGGGTCCTGTAATCCCGATCGTCATCGCCTGATCATAGTCGAAATCAGGGACGCCCGCCGCTTGATTCGTGGTCGGGATGACGCCTCGAGGCGGGCGACGCAAGTGCTCGAAGCTGCGTCGCTAGGACCGCGGCGCAATATGGCATTTCGAAACGGCGCAAGGCGCCAAGCACGGCTGATGCAGCCGGCGCGATCAATCAGCTATCGCGCAACATGGCGCTCCCGAACCGGAGTGCCATCGTACAATGTCGGGAAATATCTTGGATTTGGCGCTCCCTAGGGGAATCGAACCCCTGTTTCAGCCTTGAGAGGGCCGCGTCCTAACCGCTAGACGAAGGGAGCGTGAGGGACAGGACATAGCCGCGAATTTTGCCGGCGGCAAGCCTCGATCGGGGGCGAAATCGGCGGATATGCATGGCGAGTGCGGCTCAGGCTTAACGGCGCGAAGGACCGCCCGGCCGCACGCGCTCCCGTCACATGGCCGGGAACACTCAGGGCTTCTTCAATTTCTCGATCGCGGCGGCGCCGGCGGCCGGCTCCAGGCGGAACAGGCCGGAGCCCGAAAATGCGGATTTGGACGGCGACGTCGAGCGGATCTGCTCGCCGCTGTTGCCGGCTATGGCCTGGTTGAGCAGGTCCCGAACCGGGGCGGCGCTACGGCTCGTTGGCAAATTTGAGCTTTCCCGCCGGCTTCAGGGTGTGGGCGTCGAAGGTGCGGATCTCGGTGACCCCGCCGACATCCAGCGTGATCACGAGGCGATCGCCGGCGACCCCGGTCGAGACGATCCTGGCGCCCTTCGGCAGGGTGGCAGTGACGTCGCCCGCGATCTCGGGCGCCCTTCCCTCCGACTTGAAAAGGCGGTAGCCCACCGCGATCAGAACGGCGCAGATCGCCAGCGCCGTGGTCAGCCCCGCGATCAGCATCATCCGCCGCACCCGCGCGAACAGCGCGGCCTGCTCGGGGGTCGGTTCGGGAACAGCGGTATCAGACGTCGTCATGGAAAACTCAGGCTCTGCGCAAAGGTTGGAGGTTGTCGTCGCCGGCGACGAGGGCTCGGCCCGGCTCGACCGCGTGCTGGCGGCGCGCCTGCCGGACCTGTCGCGATCGAGGCTGAAAGCCCTGATCCTGGCGGGGGCGGTGAGCCTGAAGGCCTCCGCCGTCCGCGACCCCGCTTATCACGTCAGTCACGGCGATACGATCATAATCGACGTGCCGGAGGCCGCGCCCGCCGAGCCGAAGGGCGAAGAGATCGCCCTCGATATCGTGTTCGAGGACGACGACATCATCGTCATCAACAAGCCCAAGGGCCTGGTCGTGCACCCCGCGGCCGGCCACGAGACCGGGACCCTGGTGAACGCGCTGATCGCCCATTGCGGCTCGACGCTGTCGGGGATCGGCGGGGTACGCCGGCCCGGCATCGTGCACCGGCTGGACAAGGACACGACGGGACTGATGGTGGTCGCCAAGAACGACCTCGCCCACGCCTCGCTGTCGGCACAGTTCGCCGACCACGGCCGCACCGGGGCGATGCGGCGCGGCTATATGGCGTTCGCCTGGGGGGTGCCGGGCCGGCATCGCGGCACCGTCGATGCGCCGATCGACCGCCATCCGTATGCGCGGGAGAAGATGGCGGTGCGCCAGGGCGGCCGCGAGGCAGTGACGCATTGGGAGATCCTGGAGAGTTTTCCGGGGCGCGACGGCAAGCCGATCGCGGCGCTGCTCGCCTGCGAGCTCGAGACCGGGCGCACGCACCAGATCCGGGTCCACCTCGCCCATATCGGCCATCCGCTGATGGGCGATGCGGTCTATGGCCCACACTTCAAGACAAAGGCGAACCAGCTGGCGCCAGAGTCGCAGGCCGCTTTAGCGGCGCTCAGGCGGCAGGCCCTGCATGCCTATCTGCTGGTATTGGAGCACCCGAGGACGGGAGAATTACTCCACTGGGAGGCGCCACTGCCGGAGGATTTGCTTCTCCTCAGGAGCGCCCTGAAAGCGGCGCTATGACGCAGGCCCGTTAGGAAAAGCGTTACATTACAAAAAGTTATAGCTGCCACACGGGGACGTGACGTCAGCAATCCTTCCCTTTTTGACCCCCCATGGGGTATATTGCGCCTGCGTTGGAAATGACCAACGCGGAACATCGCAGCTACGGCCGGCTTTAACACAGCGGTCGTCTGCCTGGCCCGCCGCTATCGGGGGCCTGAACCTTTGGAGGGCTCAACTATGGCCCGTACCGCTGCTCTGCCGGTCCTCAATGGAGAATCCGGCCTTTCTCGCTACCTCGCCGAGATCCGCAAGTTCCCGATGCTGGAACCCCAGCAGGAATACATGCTCGCCAAGCGCTGGCGGGAGCATGACGATCGCGACGCGGCGCACCAACTCGTCACCAGCCATCTCCGCCTCGTGGCCAAGATCGCCATGGGCTATCGCGGCTACGGCCTGCCGATCTCCGAGGTCGTCTCGGAAGGCAATGTCGGCCTGATGCAGGCGGTGAAGCGTTTCGAACCCGAGAAGGGGTTCCGTCTCGCCACCTACGCGATGTGGTGGATCAAGGCGTCAATTCAAGAGTACATCCTGCGTTCCTGGTCGCTCGTGAAGATGGGCACCACCGCGAACCAGAAGAAGCTGTTCTTCAACCTGCGCAAGGCGAAGAGCAAGATCAACGCGCTGGACGAGGGCGATCTCCGCCCCGACCAGGTTGCGACCATTGCCAAGCGGCTGGGCGTGACGGACCAGGACGTGATCGACATGAACCGCCGCCTCGGTGGCGACGCGTCGCTCAACGCGCCGATCCGCGACGACGGCGAAGCCGGCGAATGGCAGGACTGGCTGGTCGACAATACGCCCAACCAGGAAGCCATGATGGCGGAGCACGAGGAGTACGATCACCGCCGTGACGCGCTGAACGGCGCCATGGGCGTGCTCAACCCGCGCGAACGCCGCATCTTCGAGGCCCGCCGCCTCGCCGATGAGCCGATGACGCTGGAAGACCTTGCTGCCGAGTTCGGCGTGTCGCGCGAGCGCGTCCGCCAGATCGAGGTCCGCGCCTTCGAGAAGGTGCAGTCCGCGGTCAAGGGCACGATCGCAAGGGCAGAACAGGCCGCGCTGGAAGCCGCGCATTAAGCGGAGCTTCGCTGGCGCAAGAGATTGGCGGATCGAAAGAGACGGAAAAGCCGGCGGCAACGCCGGCTTTTTTGTTGGGTGTGAGCTGCGGCATATTTCGCAGCGATGCCGGCGAGGCACCTTGAACGCCCGTGACGGGTCGCCCGACACACTCTTGACGGGCCACATCCAGAGAACGGACACGCGCCGTGTCGATCATTTTGCAATCCACCGTCGGCGGCTTCTCCGCCCAGTTCATGCGCAAGCTGCCGCTGGTCGAGCAGGCGATGCGGGACCACGGGCTCGATCCCGCGGAGTTCGTGATCTCCAAGGACTACGCCTCGACCGCGACGATCCCGATCATGGGTCCGTTCTTCTTTAACTACAGCGTGTACTTCGGCGACGAGACATTCACCGTCACCGAGCCGAACGACATGGTGTTCCTGGACTACTTCTTCAAACGCGTGCTCGCAGCGGACGAGCCGCCGGAAGTGCCGCGGCGGCCAGGCTTGATCCGGCGGCTGTTCGGCTGGATGGCGCAGCCGGTGTAGCCCCTCCCGTCATTCCGGGGCGCGCGTAGCGCGAACCCGGAATGACACGCGCGCTACTCCCCCCATGTCCTCGCCAGCGTCGCGAGCCAGCAGCCTTCGCAATAGCGCGCGTCCTTGTAGTCGATCCAGTTGTGCGCATAGACGCGGTCGAGCGGGATGTCGTAGCGCGCACGCAGCACCTGGACGAGGATCTTCCACGCCGCGACCTGGGCCTCGGTGGGACCGGCCGCAACATCGGGATAATTGCCGGCGAACTCGACGCCGATCGAATTGTCGCGCACCACCTGGCGATAGGTCGGTCTGTTGTCGATGTACTTGTTGTCGTTGCGGTTGGCGCCGTCGCCATGGGTCGGCACCAGGTTTTCCGCGACCGCCCAATAGACCGTGCCGTCGGTCTCGACCCAGACCGTGACGCCGCGCCGCGTCGGGTTCTTCGACTGCTCCGCCGCGCCGCCGCGGGCCGAGCCCGCCGGCCCCTCGGTCTGGTGCACGATGATGTTGCGCCAGGAATGGGCGCTGCGGACGTCGCCCCACGGCGCGAGCCAGACGATCTTCAGGCCGGGAATGTCGGGCGTGCCGGAGGCGCGCGCGAGCTTTGCGAGTTCAGCGTCGGTTGCGGCGGCGGGTGCGATCAGGAGGGCGGCGAGAATGGCCGCGAGCAGGCGAGACATCATCACAAAGGGTCCAATGCGGACCCGAGCCTAGCACGCCGTCAGGCGAAATTGTGCGCGGCTTCGCCCATGCCGTTCGGCTCGGGCGAGAGCGGCGGTGCCGGATCGTAGACGGCAAAATCGTTCTTGCCGTTCTTCTTGGCGGCATAGAGGGCGTGATCGGCATGCGCGATCAGGCGGTCCGGGAATTGGCCGATGCCGGGATCCCATTGCGCCGCGCCGATCGAGATCGCGATCGGGATGTCGTTGCCGTTGCAGGCCGCAGCGTCCCGACGGCAGACCTCGAGCACACGGCGCGCGATTGCGGCCGCCTCGCGCAAGGAAGAGGACGGCAGCACGACGCAGAACTCGTCACCGCCGGTGCGGGCGAGCATGTCGCCGGGCCGCAGCCGCGTCTGCGCCATCAGGGTGAAGTGCTGGAGGCAGGCATCGCCTGCGGCATGGCCATGGGTGTCGTTGATGGTCTTGAAGCCGTCGAGATCGATCACCAGCAGCGAGAACGGCTCGCCGCTGCGCTCCGAACGGGCGCATTCCTCGGACAGTCGCTGCAACAGATGGCGCCGGTTGGCGACGCCGGTGAGATCGTCGAGCAGCGCGAGGTCGGCGACCTCGCCACGCAGCCGGTCCATCGCCATCAGGAGGAAGCCGAAATTGAGCGTCATCGACAGGAACAGGAGCCCCAGCACCATGACGGCGTGGGTCTGACCGCCGGCGACCGCCGAGAAATCGTGGCCGAGCAGATTGCCCACCGCACGGGCAAGGAAGATCGCAATGATGGTGATGATGACGATGCCGGCCAGACGGGCGCCAGGATTGACGTGCCCTTCAGGCGGCAACAGCAACAGACGCAGCGACAGCACCAGCGGCAGGGCCTGGCCGATCGTGTAGCTGAGCATGCGCAGCTGCATGTGCTCGAAGCCGACCATGAAGAAGACGACACTGCCGATGCTGATGATCCCCGTCGCAGCCATGACGCGCCAGGAGACCGGCCGGTCGTAGAAGCGCTGAATGCCCATGGCGGCAAAGCAGCTCGCCGCAATGATACCGGTGGCCCCGATGAGAAGCGGCACGGGAGAGGCGACGAACAGACGGATCAGCGCCGCCATCGCGCCGGCCGCGCCGACGAAGGCCGATGCCATCCAGAACCGTGCGGCCGCGAATTTCGGATAGGAACGCGTCACGTAGGCCCAGATCAGGCCGAGCGCCAGGAAGTTGACGACGAAGACCGTCCAGAGTGTCGGTACGTTCAGCATGGCGCGTGCGGCAAGTGCAGCGCCCCGCCCCCCATTACTGGTAGCCGTCCGTCCATAACCCATCCCCGTTTTCTTGCGGGGAACAATGCGCGGGTTGCACTTAACGGAGTCTCACTGCGATCCTTCAAAGCGCGCCTTTGGTTTTGGATTCGTGAACGGCGCGCGGATTGTCGGATCGTTAGGCATGTCGCCATCGGCCTCGTGCGGTCGTATCGCGATCCGCCGCGGAGCGGATTCGCGGGCAAAAATCACCCGAAAACGCATCTGAGCTGTGGATAACGTGATGACACAGATATGACGGCGCGGGGCAGAGACCTGCGAATCTGCTGAGTTTGTCGTCGAGGATGTTGCGAGGCTGGCCCTCCGCCGAGCATCCCTCGTGTCGCGTTCCACCATTAACCCTTGAGAGGATACTATGGCTAAGAAAGCGAAGAAGGCGAAGAAGGCGACAAAGAAGAAGGCCAAGAAGGCCGCGAAGAAGAAGTAGCCAGCATGTTCTTTGCCCGGGTGGAGCTCGCTCCGCCCGGGCGTCGGGTAAGGCTAAGAGAGTTTGAAGATGGCGGGCGCGTGGCCCGCTTTTTTATTGGCTGGAGAAGCTACCGCTCGGCAAACGCGAGCTTGGCGCCGAGTGCGGCAAATCCCGCCGCAAAGCTGCGGCGCAGCCAGGTCATCACCGCGGGGCGGGAGATGACGCGCTCGCGCACGGATGCGGCGCAGAGGCCGTAGACGACGAACACCGCAAACGTCATCGCCATGAAGGCGCCGCTCAATTCCAGCATTCGCGCCAGCACATGGGCCTCGTCCGCCGCGATGAACTGCGGCAGGAAGGCGAGGAAGAAGATCGACAGTTTTGGATTGAGGATGTTGATCAGGAAGCCGGTGACGATGACCCGGCCGCTCGACCGCTCCTTGATCTCGCCCTCCACCGCCAGCGCACCCCGCTCACGCAGCGCCTGCCAGGACATGTAAAGCAGATAGAGAACGCCGCACCATTTCAGCGCGGCGAAGGCGAGCGCGCTGGTGTGGAGCACGGCGGCAAGTCCCAGCATGGCGGCAACCATGTGCGGCACGATCCCGAGCGTGCAGCCGAAGGCGGCAGCCAAGCTGGCGCGGGAGCCGCGCGTCAATGCCGCGGCCAGCGTGTAAAGCACGCCGGTGCCGGGCGAGGCGACGACGATCAGCGAGGTGAGCAGGAAGGACCAGGTCATGAGCAGACCCTACCACCCCGCCTCATGGCAAGAAAGCGGCGCCCGGGATCAGCCGTCAGGATGACGGGGTGCGAACAGACCTGCCCCACAGACAAGGCAATTCCAACACCGTCACCCTGAAGTGCTCGCCTCTTCGGCGAGCCTCGAAGGGTGATGGCCCGGCTGCATCTCGGCCGTTCATCCTTCGAGGCTCGCCACACGACGCTTTGCGCCGCGCGGCTTGCACCTCAGGATGACGAGGTGAGAACTGGCCAGCCCTACAAACAAAGCGGTTCTGACCCGGTCAGACCACCTGCGCGATCTCGGCCTCGCGCAGCACGTCGAGCGGCGCCCAGGGCTTGGCCCAGAATTTGGCGCCGTCGGGCAAGGGCTGGTTCAACGGGCGGCCGGAGGTGACGACGACGTCGAGCTTGGGATTGCGTCCCTTGGCGACATGGGCGAGCTCGACGCCGTTCATGCGGCCGGCAAGCTGCACGTCGGTCACCATCAGGCAGAGCGCGCCTGCGCTCTTCTCGAGCACGCGCTCGGCCGCTTCGGCGCTCTCGCACTGGATGACCTGATAGCCGCTCTCTTCCAGCAGGAGACTGAGCATTTCCCTCTGCATGGGGTCGTCTTCAACGACGAGTGCCGTTGCAGGAAATGGTCTCGATTGTCCCATCGGCGACTCCCAATGCTGCCTGTCTTCGTCCAAGTAACTTACGTTAAGGAGCCAACTCGAATACGGTTCGGTTCCATTCTGAAAAAATGTAAATCATAGTTCCAAAATCGGAGCTTGAGGGGGATCCATGACTGCGATTCGCGGCGCCGCCGCCATCACGGGAGCTGCAAGCGGCATTGGCCGCGCACTCGCCATCGAACTCGCCCAGCGCGGCTGCGACCTTGCGCTCGCCGATCGCGACGAGGCCGGGCTGAAGGCGCTCGCCGCCGAGATCGGCGAAGGAAGCGAGAAGGCACGCAAGGTCACCGTGCATCGCGTCGACGTCAGCGAGCCCGGCGACATCGCGCAGTTCGCAAGCGAAGCGACAGCGGCGCATCCGTCGCTCGGCATCCTCGTCAACAATGCCGGCGTGGCGCTGCTGGGCACCTTCGAGGAGATCGACCAGGCGCAGATGGAGTGGCTGTTCGACATCAATTTCTGGGGCGTGGTGCACGGCACGCGCGCCTTTCTGCCGCACCTGAAGACGATGGAAGCGGCGCATATCGTCAACGTCTCGTCGGTTTTCGGCATCATCGCCCCGCCGGGACAATCGGCCTATGCCGCGGCCAAATTCGCCGTGCGCGGTTTTTCCGAGAGCGTCCGGCACGAGCTCGCGGTCGCCGGAAGCCCGGTGAAGCTGTCGGTCGTGCATCCCGGCGGCGTCGCCACCGCAATCGCGCGGAGCTCGCGCACCGGGGTCGGCGTCACCGACAATGCCCGCCGCTCGCAAATGATCGAGCGGTTCGAGAACGCGGCAAAGACGACACCAAAGGACGCCGCTCTGCGCATCATCAAGGGCATCGAGAGGAACGAGCCCCGCATCCTGATCGGCAACGACGCCCGCTTCATGGACCTGCTGCAGCGCTTCCGCCCGGGGACGTACTGGGCGCCGTTGCAGCGGAGGCTGGAGAAGATGGCGAAGGGGACGAAGTGAGTGTGATGCGACGCCGCCCTCCGCACCCACCGTTGTCGTCCTGGCGAAAGCCAGGACCCATAGCCACCGAACTCAGTTTGGCGAAGGCGGGCAGTTACTCAGCCAATGCAAGTGGCTGAGAGCCGTCGTAACAATTACTCCCTGAGGTAATGGGTCCTGGCTTTCGCCAGGACGACGATGGGGGGTGCCCTCGCAGCCGTCTCCCACCCTCACTGCCCCGCCAGCCGATCGGCAAAATAGCCGATCGTCTTGCGATAGATCACCGCCCTGTTCCACTCCCGCATCGCCTCGAAATTGGCGGTGCCTTCGCCGTAGGGCTGGCCCATCTTGAAGCCGCTGGTGTGGAGCAGGTTCGCGGTCGAGGCGAGCACGTCGGGCACGCTGTGGCGCAGGTCGACGTGACCGTCGCCGTCGAAATCGACGCCGTACTTGATGTAGGACGACGGCAGGAACTGGGTTTGGCCGATCTCGCCGGCATAGGCGCCGATCAGGTCGCGCAGCGGCAGGTCGCCGCGCTGCACGATCTTGAGGGCGGCGAGCAGCTCGCCCTGGAACAGATCGGTGCGGCGGCAGTCATGCGCGAGCGTCGCCAACGTGCGGATCACCGGCAGCTTGCCGATGTCGCCCTTGCCAAAATCGCTCTCGAGCCCCCAGATCGCAACCAGGATATAGCGGGGTACGCCGAACTGCTGTTCGATGCGCGAGAGCAGCGCGGCGTGACGCTGCAACAGCGCCTTGCCGCCATTGATGCGGCCCGGCCCGACGCGGGTCGAAACATACTGCTCAAAGCTCTTGTTGAAGGTGTAGCGCTGGCGCCGGTCGAAGGCGAGCACGGCGCCGTCCTGGGTGATGCCGCTGAACGCCGCACTGGTCACGCTCGCCGAGACGCCGGCTCCTTGCGCTTCCGAGGCCATGCTGGCGACGAAGCCGTTGAAGTCGCCGCCGCAGCGCGCGGCCTCGGCCGGGCCGCCGGCCAGACCAACGAAGCAAGCGGCGGCCAGAGCGTATCTCAGCATGTCGAGCGATCCCCCAAAATCCCAGTGCGAAGCAGCGCGCGATCATGCCCGGGAAAGCGGCAACCGTCAAAGCGGCGCGCTTGATCCGCATCAACGTGTCTCACGCCCCGCTTTCTAGATTGAGCGAAACACGAGAGCCTCCCAGGAGACTAGCCTATGACCGGAATTACCTTGACCGCCGAGCAGATCCGCAATGCGCCCGCCTTGGTGCGGCAATGGATCGAGCAGGAGGTGATCACCTCGCTCGGCCTTGCACCGCGGACGCCTGCGGCCGCGCCGCCGCAGGCCGCCCATCTCGTCGCCTGCAGCGTGGAGGACATGGCCGGCGTGCTTGAGCATGTCCGCGGCGTGTTTCCCGCCGTGAACGTGCTGTTCGAGCTCGGCCGTCCCGGCATCAGCATCGGCCAGCCCGCAGTGATGACGTTCCGCCTGATGGACATCCTGCATCACACCCGCCTGCAGGACGTCGGCCAGGTCATGACCTGCCTGGAGATGCTCAACGAGGCGCTGACCGAGGTGAGGAAAGACCCGTCGGTGCGGTTCTGCGGCTTCGACAATGAGGGCCATTGCCTGATCGCGCCGCAGACCCAGACCAGCATCGCAACGCTGTGGCAGACCATGATGGAACGCCAGCAGGCGGCGCAGGCGCCCGAGGCCGGCAGCCGGATTGCACCGGCGGCTTGAAACGGGCGGCGGCTTTCCGGACAATCGGCAAGGGAATGGGCCGCCGGTGAGAACCGGCGGTATGGTGCAGGCGACTAACGTCTGCGCCCCCTCCTCAACCGATAGAGAGTGCCGATGCCCGCGCCGCGAAACATCCCCGGATCGCTCGTCCTTGCCGCCCTGCTCTGCCTTCTCGCCGACACCACCGCGACCGCGCAGACGCGCGACGTCGCCGGCAGCCGCGACTATCCCGGCATCGGCCGGTTCGCCGGCAGCGTCATCACCGGCTATGTGGTGAAGGATTTTGACGCCGCTCGGATGCAGGCGGCCGCCTTCAAGGACGGCCAGCCGACCGATGCGCGGCGGCTCGAGGGCCGCGTTGTCCGCATCGCCTATCGCACCAATCCCGGTCCCTCGATCCTGGAAGTGTCGCGCAATTTCGAGACGCAGCTCGCGAAAGCCGGCTTCGAGACCCTGCTCTCCTGCGACACCGACGCCTGCGGCGCCATTCCCTTCACGGAAAACATCGACACGCTGCCGATCCCGCAGATGTGGGTCGACGGCTTCAACTACCGCTACTTTGCCGGCCGCAAGAGCGAAGGCGGGCGCGAGACCTATGCCAGCGTCATCGTCAGCCAGAACAACCAGGAGATCTATGCGCAGGTCACCGTCGCCGAGCTCGGCGCCATCGCGAACAAGATGGTCGATGCCGCCGCGATGGCGAAGGGCCTGGGCGAGACCGGCCACATCGCGCTCTACGGCATCTATTTCGACACCGACAAGGCCGTGCTGAAGCCGGAGAGCCGCCCGACGCTGGAGCAGATCGCAAAGCTCCTGACCAGCCAGCCGCAGCTCAACGTCTTCATCGTCGGCCACACCGACAGCCAGGGCGCCTACGAGTACAATCTCGACCTGTCGAAACGCCGCGCCGAAGCGGTCGCCGCCGAACTCGCGAAGAGCTTCCGCATCGCGCAGGCGAGACTGCGCACCGCCGGCGTCGGCCTGCTCGCGCCAGTCGGCTCGAACGCGACGGACGCCGGCCGCGCGCTGAACCGGCGGGTGGAGCTGGTGGCGCCGTGAGGACGTGCGCCGGAGTTTGATGCGCCTCAACATAGTGCTGCAAGCGACATGGGATGAACGATCGCGCCCACGCTCCCCTCTCGTCATTCCGGGGCGCGCGCCAGCGCGAACCCGGAATCCATCGAGCGGCAGCGTTGGTGGATGAATGGATTCTCAGATGCGCAATTGCGCGTCATAGTTCGCGCTTTGCGCGCCCCGGCATGACGGATGGCGGACTTGTCGCTATAATTTCTGCGCTTCTGTAGGAGGCGAACCGCCATGCCCAACAATCAGCAACCTAAACCAACCCGCCCCGCCCTGCTGCGCATCCCGCTGTTCCGCCTGCTCGCCATCAACCTCGCGATCGGCGCCTGCGCCGCGGCGCTTCTCGTCGGCGGCCTGCTCTGGCTCAACCCCGGGCATCTGCGCGAGCTGATCCTCGCCGACCGCGCAGGCGGCGTTGCGCTTGTTCTGCTGCTCGCTTCGTTCCTCATCACCTTCGGTTCCGCCGCGATGGGCAGCGCGATCATGGCGCAGGGACGTAAGGAGGATGATAGCGGGCGCGGCGGCGGACACCAATCGCCGCTCGCCGTCCAGGAACTGGCGCAGCGCAGGCGCACGCATTGAGATGTGCACCGCGAAGATGGAACTCGTCCGCACCGGATCACATTGTCGGCACGCAAACGGGAACACGTGCAGCCCGACGCGCCTCGCTACAAGCGCGTAACTCTCGCTGCATCGCGAGAGCGGACAAGATGAACAAAGTGATTTTATAGTCCAAGCAATTGTTTCGGCGCGCATCGAAACCAGAGATCGCGATCGACGCATATCTGATGCGCTCACTGCGACACCAACGCTGCGGCGATTTATCTTGCCACGGCATGGCGCGAGTTATATTATTCTATCCTAGGTTGTCGCCCCGCCAGCCCCGGGCGACACTGAAGACCCAAAATAAACGGCGGGCTTTTCGGCCCGCCGTTTATTGAGGAAGGGCCGCAACGGACCTTACGAAGCGCCGGGCGCATCCATTTCTTGAAATCAGATTTCGCCGATCGATGGCACGGAGACCTCCGCAGGCCGCGGCTCCATGCTGACAACCCCCAAAGCCATTTGACTATGACGCCCTTATCGACGACAAGCCGCCATGGCCAAGAAACCCGGGACCAATCCCAAAGGCGAGTTTGCCTTCTTCAACGTCGTCTATGAGGACGGCTCCCAACGCTCCAACCGCCGCGTCCCCGCGGAATTGCTCGGGGGCCTCGAGGGCGACGAGCCCGCCCGCGGCTTCATCATGGAGCAGGACCGCGAGATCGCCGAAAAATCCGGCCGCCCGCCGCTGGCGATCAAGGAGATCGAGCGGGTGGGGGTGAAGAAGAAGTAGGACTTCGAGCGCGACACGCGACGCGTCAGCACAAACGAAAAACGGCGGGCTTTCGGCCCGCCGTTTTCGTCTGGATGCCCGGGTCAGGCCCGGGCATGAGAATCCGAATTAGTTATCCAGGAAGCTCCGCAGCTTCCGGCTCCTCGACGGATGCTTCAGCTTGCGCAGCGCCTTGGCCTCGATCTGGCGAATACGCTCGCGGGTCACCGAGAACTGCTGGCCGACTTCTTCCAGCGTGTGGTCGGTGTTCATGCCGATGCCGAAGCGCATGCGCAGCACGCGCTCTTCGCGCGGAGTGAGCGAGGCGAGCACGCGCGTGGTGGTCTCGCGCAGGTTCGACTGGATCGCGGCGTCGATCGGCAAGATCGCGTTCTTGTCCTCGATGAAATCGCCGAGATGCGAATCCTCCTCGTCACCGACGGGGGTTTCGAGCGACAACGGCTCCTTGGCGATCTTGAGGACCTTGCGGACCTTCTCCAAGGGCATGCCGAGCTTCTCGGCGAGCTCTTCAGGGGTCGGCTCGCGGCCGATCTCGTTGAGCATCTGGCGGCTCGTGCGCACGATCTTGTTGATCGTCTCGATCATGTGCACGGGGATGCGGATGGTGCGCGCCTGGTCGGCGATCGAGCGGGTGATCGCCTGCCGGATCCACCACGTGGCGTAGGTCGAGAACTTGTAGCCGCGGCGATACTCGAACTTGTCGACGGCCTTCATCAGGCCGATGTTGCCTTCCTGGATCAGGTCGAGGAACTGCAGGCCGCGGTTGGTGTACTTCTTCGCGATCGAGATCACGAGACGGAGGTTGGCTTCCACCATCTCCTTCTTGGCCTGGCGGGCTTCGCGCTCGCCCTTCTGCACGGAGTGCACGATCTTGCGGAACTCGACGATCTCCAGGCCGGTGAGCGCAGCGAGCTGATGCACCTCGTGGCGGAGGTCCTTGATGCGGTCCTTCTCATGGTGGACGAAGTTCTTCCAGCCCTTGGCCGACAGCTTCGAGACGCGGTTGAGCCAGCGCGGATCGAGCTCCGAGCCGGTGTAGTTGCGCAGGAAATCCTCGCGCGCGACGCCGTGGCTGTCGGCGAGACGCATCAGGCGGCCCTCATGCGAGACGAGGCGCTTGTTGATGTCGTAGAGCTGCTCGACGAGACTGTCGATACGCGCCTGGTTGAGGCGCAGCGACTTCACCTCGACGATGATCTCGTCCTTGAGCTTGCGGTACTTGCGCTCCTGGTGCGGCGAGAGCGAGGGCCCATGCGAGGTGCTCTCGAGCTGGTTCTGGATGTCCTGCTCCTGAAGCTTGCGCAGCTTCTTGTAGCTCTCGGCGATCTTGTCGAAGATCTCGACGACCTTGGGCTTGAGCTCGGCCTCGATCGCCGCAAGCGACATCTGGTTCTCGAACTCGTCGTCCTCGTCCATGTCGGCTTCGGCGGCGGCCTCGCCCGGATCCTTCTCGGCCTCGGCGCCGTTGCCGGCGGCAGGCGCGGCGCGGAACGGGGTCGGCGCCGGCGGCGCGGCGGGCGGGGCGACATGCGCGGGCGCAGCCCCGGTCACTGCAACCGCTTCGCCGCCCTCGGCCGTGGCTTCGCCGTTCTCACCGGTGGGGCCGCCGATCATCGCGGTGTTCATGCCGCCCTTGGCTTCGGGGCCGGCATAGGTCGCTTCGAGATCGATGATGTCGCGAAGGAAGATCTTGCCTTCGTTGAGCTCGTCGCGCCAGATGATGATGGCCTGGAAGCTCAGCGGGCTTTCGCACAGCCCTGCGATCATCGCCTCGCGGCCGGCCTCGATGCGCTTGGCGATCGCGATTTCGCCTTCGCGGGAGAGCAGCTCGACGGTGCCCATCTCGCGCAGATACATGCGCACGGGATCGTCGGTGCGCTCGCCCGGCTCGCTCTTCTTGACCTCGGTGACGGCCTTCTGGGTGACCTCGACGAGTTCGTTGTCGGTCTCGTCCTCGCCGCCCTCGTCCTTGTCTTCCTCGCCTTCGCTATCGTCGGCTTCGGTGACGTTGATGCCCATGTCCGAGAGCATGGACATGATGTCCTCGATCTGCTCGGGCGAGGTCTGGTCGGACGGCAACACTTCATTGAGCTGATCGAAGGTCACGAAGCCGCGCTTCTTGGCCTGCTTGATCATCTTCTTCACGGCCGCGTCGGACAGATCGAGCAACGGCGAGGGCGCGTCCTGGGAATCCTTCTCGGGAGCATCCGCTGCCTTGTCGTCTTTTTCCTTGTCCTTCGCCTGCAGCGTCTTTGCCTTGGTGGCCATCCATTGCTCCTAAACGCGTTTCACACAGACGTTCGCCGCGCCTGCCTGAAATCACTTGAACCTGTTGCTCGACGCTCTCGCTTCGTCAGCTCTCGACACGGAAAGGGCGGCGCGCACATATCTCGCCACCCCCAACTTTCTCTCGCCGGATTTGCCTAACGCTTCGTGAGCCTCTTTGTCGCAGCGGATGCAGGTGTAGTGCCAACAGTTCTCGCGCGGATTCATTCCTGACGCGTCTGTTCTGCCTGCGGCCGCCTCTGGGCCAAAGTGCTACAAGACCGTTAAGCCTCGATTAACCCTGTTTTTGCCGCCAAACCATGGATTTGGCGAGTCTTTTAGCGGTTCCGGCCCCGGCCGTCCGCATGATTCTTTCATCACACGCTCTTCTGGAACCGGCCCGACAGCTCGCCAAAACCCTCGATCAGGGCCTCGGTGCCGTCGACTTCGCCTATCCGAGCCTTGACGTCACGCAGCCACGCCAAATTGGCCTCGCTGGGGTCCTCCCCCAAGGCCAGCTCGGCGTCCTTCAGCTCTCTAAGTAGTGAATGCCATTGCCGATGCAAGGCAACCAGCTGGTGCCAAGTGGAGAGAACGTCGTCCCGTGCCGCGCCTTCCCGCGCGCCCCACACCGCCGCGGTCGTGATGCCATTCTCAACCCTTTGAAGAAGCTGAGAAAATCCTCCCTTTTCGATGTCGGCCCGCATCTTCTCGGCCAGCTCGCCAGGGTCCGGCGAGTGGTGATGGTCGTTGGCGAAAGCGGCGATAATGCCGGCGCGGAGCTTGTGGGCCTCCGGATGGGCGAATTCCAGGGCGGCAACCTCCTCGAGGTGCTCATGCAGCAGCCAGGGGTGGTTGATCAGGCATTGCAGGATCAGGGCCTCCCTGCGGGAGATGACGCTGCGCTGGCCCTTCATGATCGGGCTCATCGCGAGCTGGGGGCTCGCCGCCTGGTAGGGGCCGGAGGGTAGCGGGGTGGGGCCGGGCGCGCCGCGGAACCCCTGGCCGCCGAATCGATTCGCCTGCCCGCCGCTCCGCGGCTGGAACGGGCGGCCGCCCTGACCGGGGCGGAAATTGCCACGGCCGGCAAAGCCGCCGCGCCCGCTCTCGGGCGCAAACGTACGCTGAAGCCGCTCGGCGAGATCCTGGCGATAATAGCGCCGCACCACCTCGTCGCGGATGCCGCCTGCGAGCTCCTTGATGCGCGCCTCCAGTGCAGCGCGCCGCTCGGGGGTGGCGAAGTTGCCGCCTTCGAGCTCGCGCGACCAGAGCATGTCGGCGAGCGGACGCGCCGCCGCGATCACCTCTTCCATCGCGCCACGCCCGCCGGAGCGGACGAGATCGTCGGGGTCCTGCCCTTCCGGCAGCAGCGCAAAGCGCAAGCTTTTTCCGGGCGCGAGAAACGGCAAGGCGAGATCGGCCGCACGATAGGCCGCCTTCTGGCCGGCCCTGTCGCCGTCGAAGCAGAGGATCGGCTCGTCCGCCATCTTCCAGAGCAGCGCGAGCTGGTTTTCGGTGAGCGCGGTGCCGAGCGGCGCCACGCTGCCGGCAAAGCCCGCGGTGACCATGGCGATGACGTCGACATAGCCTTCGACCACGATCAGCGCGCTGCCGTCATGCGTGGCTTTGCGCGCGGTCTGGTGGTTGTAGAGATTGTCGCCCTTGTGGAAGAGCGGCGTCTCCGGCGAGTTCAGGTATTTGGCCGGAACGTCCTTCTCCAGCGCGCGTCCGCCGAAGGCGATGACGCGGCCGCGCAGATCGGTGATCGGAAACATCACGCGATCGCGGAAGCGGTCATAGGGCACGGGAATATCGTCGCCGCCGATCAGCAGGCCGGTCTCGACCATGTCGTCGACGGAGACGCCGAGCTTGCCGAGATGCTCCTTCAGCGCGAAGCGATCGGGCGAGGCATAGCCGAGGCGGAACTGCAATTGCGTCGCCGGCGAGATGGCGCGATCGGCGAGATAGCCGCGCGCCTTGGCGCCGACGCGCGAAGCCAGCGTTTCGGCGAAATACTTTGCCGCGAGATCCATGACGTCATGCAGCGAGCGGCGCCGCTGCTCCTGGCGCGCCGCATCGGGCGTCACCGCCGGCAGCGGCAGGCCCGCCATGCTCGCGAGCCGCTCGACCGCCTCTGCGAACGGCAGGCCGTCGGTCTCCATCACGAAGGTGATGATGTCGCCATGCTTGCCGGAGGAGAAGTCGTGGTAAAAACCCTTCTGGTCGTTGACGTAGAAGGACGGCGTCTTCTCCTGCTGGAACGGCGACAGCCCCTTCCACTCCCGTCCGGCCTTCTTCAGCTTGACGCGCTTGCCCACGACTTCGGAAACCGAAAGCCGGGCACGCAGCTCGTCGAGGAATTGGGGCGTGAAGCGCATGGGGGTGTGTCTAGCGCGAAACCGTGTGAGTCGGGCGAAGGATCAGGGATATAGGTGCGGCCCGCCCAAAAGTCAGGTTTGTCAGGCTTATCCGGGTTATTCGACCTATGCACAGGCGCCGTCATCCCGAGGCGCCCATCCCGTCACCCCCGCGCAATGGCGAAGCCATTGTCGCTGGAGGCGCTCGCCTCTTCGGCGAGCCTCGAAGGGCGACGGAACAGGTGGCCGGGAATGACGCGAAAAGCTTGAACCTAACCCGGTTCCACGCTTCCATATCCCTATGTTCAGGACCTTTCGAGGCGGCCACAGCGGGGGCTGGCGCATCACCTCGATTTCGCCGGTGACGGGCGAGCCCCTGCCCTTCATGCCGGCGCTGTCGGTCACCGACAGCGAGGCGGTCTCGTTGCCGCTGGTGCCTTCGCGCAATGCGTGGCGGCTTGCCGGCGTGCCCAGCAGCTTGCGCTACACCGAGCGCGCTGAGAAGCAGCAGCTCGTGGCCGTGCAGGCCGGGCTCGGCCGGCTCGAGGCAACCAGCGCGGCGCTGATCCCGATCCGCAAGTCGCAGGCCTGGTGGGAGCTGACGCAGGAAGACCGCCGCAGGATTTTCGAGGACAGATCGCACCACATCGCCAGCAGCCTGCGCTTCCTGCCCGCCATCGCGCGGCAGCTCTATCACTGCCGCGACCTCGGCGGCCCCTTCGACTTCCTGACTTGGTTCGAGTTCGCCCCCGCGCACGCCTCGCTGTTCGAGGAGCTGGTGGCGATGCTCAGGCGCACCGAGGAATGGACTTACGTCGAACGCGAAGTGGACGTGCGCGTGGTCAAGGAAGTGCTGTCGGCCTAAAGCGCGAAGAGATCGCGCTTTAGGTTATTTTTTTTGAGCTTGATCTTGTCGGAAAACCGCTACGCACTTTTCCGGATCATGCTCTAGTGCTCCAGGAAGCGCCCCGACTCGATGCGGGGCAGATCGGCGACGGGCCAGTTGTAGACATAGGTCCACGCCTTGCCGGCGGTGCCGTCCGGCAGCGTCACGTCGATCAGCTTGCGCAGATATTCGGTCGGCTCCGGAAACCCCTCGCCGCAGGCCTCGTACATGTCGAGCTCGCGCAGCAGCTCGTCGGGCACGCGCATGTGGAACAGCTCGCCATGGACAAGGTCGGACGGCGCATCCGACAGCAGCAATCCCGGATAATGCTTGATGAGAAAGAGCCGGCCGCGGCAGGTCGCTTTACCCAGAAATTCCGCGTGGCCGGCAAGCAGCCGCGCCATCGGATGGTCGAAGCCACGCATCAGGGTGCCATAGACGAAGAGACGATCGGAGGTCATGGGGGTGTCTATAACTGTGAATTTTGCGGAACGACAGCGTTGCACATTCGATGTCGTCCTGGCCTAGTGCGCAATTGCGCACGGGGGCCAGGACCCATTACCCCGGGGAGCCGTTTGGCGAAGACTCGTCGTTCGGTACGACTACCGTTCGCAATCGATAGATTCCGCGGTATGGGTCCTGGCTTTCGCCAGGACGACGTTGGAGAGGCGTTGTGCCCGCCTTGCCGCGTAGGCGATCTCGAAGCCGACCCCGATGTCCACCTATAAGACTTCTGCCTCCAGCTCCTGGTCGTTGTCCTGGTCGTCCGAAACCACCTTGATGTTCACGTCCATGGCTTCGAAGGCATCCCCGGAGCCGATATAGACGCCGTGCAGCGGGATCGCCTGGCGCGGATCGCGGGCGACCGCGACCCGGATCAGGTCGCGGGTGCCGACGATGCCGTTGGTCGGATCGAACTCGATCCAGCCCGCGCTCGGCAAATAGACCTGCACCCAGGCGTGCGTCGAACCGCCGCCGACGTGCCGCTGCTCGATATCCTCCGGCACGAAGATGTAGCCGGAGACGAATCGCGCGGCGATGCCGAGCTGGCGCAGCGCCTCAATCATGAACAGCGCATAGTCCCGACAAGTTCCTGTGCCCGACTGCAAAGTGTCGAGCGGATGCTGCGTGCCCAACTCGTGGCGCTTGCGGTATTTGAACTGCTTGCGGATGCCGTGCGTCATGCCGCTCAAGATCTTGAAGGTCGGCGTCGGCGCGTCCTCGTCGAGGAAGCCGCGCGCCCACTCCGCGATCTCGCCGTCGGGATCGGTGTATTGCGGCGTGATGTACTGGACGAGATCGGGGAATTCCTCGTCGTCGTAGACGAAGGGATAGAAATAGGCCGGATCGTCCGGCGTCAGCGCGAACTCCTCCACCGGATTGTGCTCGACGGTGACATGCCAGTCGAAGATCAGCGCGTCCGCGCGCTCGTCGAAATTGGCGATCGCGACCGAATTGCCGAACACGTCGTGGATCCAGTGCAGCGACATCGGCTCGGGCGAGATTTCGAGCCTGGAGTCGAGCACGCGCAGATCGTGCCCGTCGCGCGGACGGAGCATGATCCGGTGTTCGCCGAACGCCACGGGGCGGTTATAGCGATATTCGGTCTTGTGATGAATCGTGAGCAGCGGCATCGTGAGGCGATCATGGTGACTTTGGGCGGATCAATCTATAGCGATTCTGCCCGATTCTTGGGGTGACTGCATTTTCCATAGGCAATCAGGATGGCTTTAGACACAGCCGACGCGACCGATCAACTGCTCGGCGAGGGTGACATTCCGCCAGTGCATGAGGTGAATGCGGCGGGGGCATCGCCCTTTCTGCTCACCGCGGATCACTACGGGCGGGTGCTGCCGCGCGCGCTCGGCGATCTCGGCGTCGCCGAGAACGAGCTGACGCGGCACATCGCCTGGGACATCGGCATTGCCGGCGTCGCCGAGCGGCTGGCAGAAATGCTGGATGCGCATCTGATCGCGCAGCGCTATTCGCGGCTCGTGATCGACTGCAACCGTCCGCCGGGCGCCGTGAGCTCGATTCCCGTGCTGTCAGAGGCAACGGCAATCCCGGGCAATGAGGGCATCTCCGCGGGCGAGCGCGCGGCAAGGCGGCGCGAGATTTTCGAGCCCTATCATCATCGCATCGATGCCACGATCGGCCGCCGCCTGCACGACAAGCGGCCGACGGTGCTGGTGTCGCTGCACAGCTTCACATCGGTCTATGCCGGTGTTGAGCGGCCCTGGCATATCGGCGCGCTCTACAACCGCGACACGGTGCTGCCGCAGCTCCTGATCAAACATCTACGCGCCGAGAGCGATCTCGTCGTCGGCGACAACGAGCCCTATGCGGTCAACGACCTCACCGACTACACCATCCCCGTGCATGGCGAAGCCCGCGGCCTCGTCAACACCGGCATCGAGATCCGCCAGGATCTGATCGCGGACCAGTCCGGCCAGCAGCAATGGGCCGAGCGGCTGGCGCGGATCTTTGCGGAGATCGAGCTGGGGTTGCGCGCGGAGAGGGTGGCATAGCCAGCCAGGCCGGCGCTGCGGTCAACCGCCACGCGTTGCCACGAACACCGCGAGCGCGGCAAAGATCGCGGCGATGCCCCACAGCACGTAGGCGATGCGGCCGTCGCCGCGGGCGTCGAGCGTGGCCTCGGCCGGATTGTCGGGATTGACGCGGACCTCGACGGTCGCGCCGTCCTGATAGCGCGACATCAGCTTTCGCAGCATCTCGTCAGACGCCGACGGCGTTCCTGCCGCGACGCGCGCGCATTCATTGGTGTAGCTGACGTTCTGATAGAGGTAGGTGTAGGTCACGCGCTTGCCGAACATCTCGGTGCCGCGGCGCTCGCCCGGCTCGCTCGCCTCGTGATATTCCTCGATTCCCGACAGCTTGATCGTGCCCGGCACGGTCGGCCACCGCGTCGCCATCGAGGCCTGCCGCTGCACGGCCCACGCCATCAGCGCGATGACGAGGCCGAACGCACCGAAGGCGACGACCAGGCCCGCGAGATCGGGCCGTGCGACGTGATGGGCGAGATATTGGTAACTCTGGTTGAGACCGAAGGCCGAGCCGAACACGATGGCGAGCACGACCACGGTACCGATGCCGAGACAGCCCCACAGGCCTTTGGGCAGATCGCGCTCCAGCACGGCCTGATCGGGATGGCGCGGATTGTAGTAGACGGTGACGATGCTGCCGGCGGGATATTTCGCGAGTTTCTCGGCGACCTGGAAATTGCCGAGGTCTTCGCCGATCGAGATGCGGTTGTTGCGCAGCTTGCGGCCGCCGACCGAATACTCGTAGGTCACGTTGGCGAAGTTGCGGTTCTCCATCCGATAACCGTCTTCGCGCTCGTCGTCGGACACCCTGACCTCGCGCACCTCGGCAACTGATGTAACCACCTTGCCGGGCGCCTGCGGCCAGCTCCGCGCCTCGCGCGCCTGCCAGGTCTTCACGACGGCGGCAATCAGGATCAGCGCGAGCGGCGCAAGCAGCATCGCGTAAACGAGCGGGGGCAGAGCAGGCACGGCAAAATCCTTCGTCAGCGGCAATGCCCGATTGGACGCATTGCCGCCGCGAAGGGTTCAAACCAAACCGGCCTCTGGAAGGTTATTTCGCCCTGGTCAGCGCCAGCCAGATGCCGCCGCCGATCATGAAGCCGCCGGAGATGCGCGACATCATCCGCGTGCGGCGGGCCGAGAAGAATTTTCGCGCGCGGCCGGCTGCAATCGCGTAGAGTGCGTCCGTCATCGCCGCGGTGACCATGAAAGTTGCGCCGAGCAGTGCGACTTGCGGGAAGTGGTCGCGGTTCATGTCCATGAACTGCGGGATGAAGGCACCGAAGAACACCAGCACCTTCGGGTTCGATAGCAACACCAGGAAACCTTGCAGGAAGAACCCGCCGCGCGGCGGCGGAGGCGGCTGGTCGACATTGACGCCCTCGACCGGCGCCCAGATCAGCTTGATGCCGAGCCAGACCAGGTAGGCGGCGCCGGCAAAGCGCACCCAGTCGAACCAGTAGCCCATGGTCGCCATCAGCGACGTCAGGCCGATCGCAACGATGCCGATGACGATGGCGAGCCCGGCCTGCGCGCCAAGGACATTGGTCAACGCCGCACGCGTGCCGTGACGCAGGCCGTTGGCGATGACGAGGGTGACGATAGGACCCGGCAGCAGCGCCAGCGCAATGCAGGCGGCGACAAAGGCGAGATAGGCTTGCATGGACATCAGGGAGGGACTCGGCTGAAAGCGGTTGAAGGCATTAATGCACGGGAAGAACGGGAACGGAAGACAGATGAGCGCAGTGTGCCCGCCCAACCACCGGTGTCATACCCCGCGGAGGCGGGGTATCCAGTACGCCGCGGCTTCTCGGTATCCCACGAGCGCCTCGGAATACTGGATCACCCGCTTTCGCGGGTGATGACAGCGGAGAACGTGGCGCGGGTCGCGCCCCCTCACCGCCCATCCAATGCAGCAGCCATCCATTGCTTCATCTCCTCCGTTTCCAGAAGCACGAGCGCGGCGCGCTGCGCGGCATTCGCCTCGCCCGCGCCTTGCGCCACCGCGACGAGCAGATCGCAGCGGCGCGACAGCGCGAGGCCGGCGGCGGCATGGCGCGCGCCGTCGGGCATGTCGAGATCGTAGTGCCTGATGCGGCCCTGCATGGCGGCGACGCTCACGGCCTCGCCCGGCGCGACCGGCGTGAAGCGTGGACTGATCAGGTCGATATCGGTGACACGATCGACCTCGTCGTCATCGGCAACGCCGGTGTCGCAATTGCAGAAGCCGCGCTTGGCGCGGACGTAGAGCTCGACGCCATCGCAGCCGCCCGCCGTACAACGGAACGCGCGGCCGGCGGGCCAGCCGTCGCGGGGAAACGGCCAGCTCATCTCCTGCCAATGCCCGGCGCGGTCCGTCGCATGGACACGCAGACCGGGCAGCGCGCCGAGGGCGATCAAGGCCATCAGCATCCTCGCCCCGCGCCGCATCGTCAGCTCTTCGGCGGGCCGGCGACGGCGCGCGCGGGACCGGTCAGTTCGAGGATATGCAGGCCGGTGTTGGCGCGGTCGACGATGTAGATGTAGCCGCGATCATCCGTCTCCACATTGTTGGTCTGGATCGCGACCTTGCAGCGTTCGCCGCCTTCGATCGGGATGCAGCGCTTGTCGGTCGCGCTCGTGATCGACGGAATGAAATAGCCGACCTCCTTGGGGTGATAGGGGTCGCGGATGTCGAGCGCGCGCACGCCGGCATTGAAGAAGGCGATGAAAGCCAGCTTCTTGTAGTAGACCGGCGCCATGCTCTCGTTCGAGGAGTGCGAGCCGAAGCGGCCGCCGCGCTGGCAGAACTGTCCGCTCGCCTCCGGCACGGTATAGCTCGAGATCATCATCGGCCGCGTCTCGGTGGTGACGTCCGCGAACCACACCATCTGCCGCGCCTCGCCGCATTCGTTGAGGATCGCCTCGTCCACGATCATCACGATGTCGCGGGTCCTGCCGTCCTTGTCCTCGGAAAATTCCGCAACGGGCATGTCGAGCATCGGGAACGTCGTGTGCGCGCCGTTGAAGGCGGACATCGGCATCCGCGCAATCTCGGGATAGCGCAGATTGTCCGGCGTCGGCTCCTTCGGCCCGTTCAGGAGCTTGTCACGATCGACGATCTGAAGGATGCCGCCCTTGTTGGTGCCGTACCCGAAAAAGACGCGATTGCCTTGGGGCCCGGTCGAGATCGGCCCGTGCAGTTCGGTCGGTACCGCGCCGGTGGCGCCGGGCTCCTGACCGGGCAGGCCGAAGTCGCGGATCTTCTGCGGATGCGCGGGATCGGAGAGGTCATAGACCTGCGTCATGCGCCGCGTGCGCCAGTCCGGCGCGCCCGAGACGAGAAAGGCGATACCGGTGTCGCATTCCCACCAGCTCTTGTGCGTGTCCTTCAAGCCGCCAATGCGCGCGATCAGCACAGGGCTGGCGGGATCGGCGACGTTCCAGATCTCATGCGCCTCGCTGCCGAAGGTGCGCAGCATGTACACCGCATTCGGATCGCCCTTCGGCAACGACTTGCCGTCGCAGACCCGCACCATCTGCGCGCCGCCGGATTCATATTTGCCTTCCTGCCCCGGCAGGTGACGCAGATATTTGGGATGCGCGGGATCGGTGACGTCGACGATCGAGGTTCCGTTCGGCTCCGCCTGTCCCGTCATCGGATTGACGGGAGCGGGCACGTCGTCGATGCCGCCGTGATGGCCGATATAGGCGATCCAGCGCTCGCCCTGATGATGGATGGTCGGCTGATAGGCGCTGCGCGCCTGGAGGTCGTTGGTCCCGACCAGCTTCATGTTGGAAGCTTCCGGCGGCGCGCCGATCGTCTGCTTCTGCGCGTAGGCCGGTGTGCCGCAAGCGAAGAAGACGAGGCCCGCGGCAGTTAAGACGCAACGGAACATGAATCCTCCCGGAACCAATCTGCGTTGGCTGAGCTGAAAGGCTAGCACAGCCGACTGCAGGCGCCCAGAACACGATTTCGCGGCCAGTCATTCCGGGGCGCACGAAGTGCGAACCCGGAATCTCGAGATTCCGGGTTCGACGCTAATGCGTCGCCCCGGAATGACGTGCCGCTTGACATGCAACCATTTGGTTGCCTATTATCACCGCCATGGATGAGGTCTTCAAAGCGCTCGCCGACGCGTCACGACGATCGCTGCTCGACAGGCTTCACGCCAGGAACGGCCAGACGCTGAACGAACTCTGCGAAGGCCTCGCGATGACGCGGCAGGCCGTGACCAAGCATCTGGTGATTCTGGAAGAGGCCAACCTGGTCACGGCCATCAGGCATGGCCGCGAGAAGCTGCATTACCTCAATCCGGTGCCGATCCATCAGATCGGCGAACGCTGGATCAGGAAGTTCGAACGCGGCAAGCTCGCCGCGCTCGGCGAGTTGAAACGCCAGTTGGAGAAGCGCGATGAGTAAGCCGCAATTCGTCTATGTGAGCTATATCGAGACCTCGCCGGAAAAGCTGTGGGAGGCGCTGACGTCGAGCGAGTTCACCAGGCAATACTGGTTCGGCGCCGAGATCCGTTCCGACTGGAAGGTCGGCTCGCCCTTCGCGCTTCTGCTGGACGGCGAAATCACCGATTCCGGCGAGATCCTCGAGGCCGATCCGCCGCGGCGCCTGTCCTACAGCTTCAAGCACCAGAAATACGAAGAGCTCCGCGGCGAGCCGATCTCGCGCGTCGTCTTCACCATCGAACCGTTCGGCTCGCTCGTGCGTTTGACCGTGCTGCATGACGGCTTCGTCGAGGGCGGCAAATATCTCGGCGCCGTCTCCAATGGCTGGCCGGCGATCCTGTCAGGCCTCAAGAGCCTGTTGGAGCGAGGCAAGGTGCTCGCCATTCCCCGCGCAGCCCTCAACAAGGGATTCGACGCAAAATGAACCTCGATCAATTCAAGCCGCTCACCGTCTATACCATCTACATCGCCTCCACACCGGAGAAGGTGTGGGAGGCGCTGACCTCGGCCGAGTTCAGCCGGCAGTATTTCTTCGGCAATGCCGTGGAGGTCGAGCCGCGGCTCGGCGGCGCGTTCGTCGTGCGCACGCCCGACGGCGCCCTGCACATCAGCGGCGAGGTCCTCTCTTACGATCCGCCGCGAAAGCTCTCGGTCACCTTCAACGTCAACTGGCCGGATCTGATCGAGAAGCTCGGCCCGACCCTCGTCACCTACGAGATCGAAGAGGTCGGCGACGCGGTCCGTCTCACCATGAGCGAAGGCCATGACCGGCCGCTCAGCGACGACATCCTCTCCGGCGGACGGCAGGGCTGGCCGGCGATCCTCTCCAGCCTCAAGAGCATGCTCGAGACCAGCAAGCCGCTGGTGGTGAAGATGGGCCCGCCGCAGCGGATGCTGGATGCCCTGAAGGCGATGGGGATCAAGACGCCGTAGCGGCCGGAATCTGCGCCCTCATCGCTTCTTCTTCGCCGGCGGCGGTTGAATCTCGTCGATCTTGCGACGGCAATCCCCTTCCGAATCGTGCGGGCCCGAGACAAAGGTCCCACTGACCTTGATCGCGTACCAGCCCGACTCCACGCCGAGCCGGAGTGCTTCGTCTGTCTTGACGTGTCGTGGGGAGAGAGTTTGCATCAGGTGCTTTCGGTTGGCGTTCGATCTCGTATCGAACCGCGGTGGAATCTTTCAGGCATATCCGGCACGCGCCCGCCGCGTCCGGCTCACCCGCGGGAACGGGCAATATGCGCAACCATCGCCGTTACGATGGCGTGATGAGCCAGCTCCGCCGGTGCGAGGAATGAGCCGTTTCGTGTCGCGCGCGCATGGTCACGGCGCCGCGTGTGCGAAAGGACGACCGGACTTTCCGACATTGGCGCACCGTGCGCGCAATCACTGCAATTAGCTATCGTTTTCTCGCCCGCGCCGCGCTTTTGACGCGCCAAATGCCGTTCTCGATCGAATAAGGCCGCCGAAGCCTCGTTTTCGACTGCTTGGTCGTGCGTCGGGCTTGCCTCTCACGGCACCGGCGCCACCAGACGCCGATAGAGATGCCACGTCGCATGGCCGAGCACCGGCAGCGTCACGATCAGCCCGAGGAAGTAAGGCAGCGCGGAGACGATCAGCAGCATCACGATCACGGCCGCCCAACCGATCATCGGCAGCGGGCTGGTCACGACCGCACGCACGCTCGTCACCATGGCCGTGACGAAATCGACCTCGCGGTCGAGCAGCAACGGAAACGACACCACGGTGAGCGAGAATAGGATCAGCGACAACACGGCGCCGACCGCGTTGCCGATGGCGAGGAACAGCAGACCCTCATTGGTCGTCAGCACCACCGTCATGAACTCCTGAAGGCTCGAGAACGAGGCGTGCAGGCCGAGCAGCAGCGCGATCAGGAGCCTCACCTGGTACATCCAGATCACGAACATGAACAGCGTGACGAACGCCATCCAGCCGATCTCGCTGCGCGAGCGTATCGCCGACCAGATCGCGCCGAAGGAGACGGGCTCGCCGCGCTCGCGGCGGCGGCTGACCTCGTAGAGACCGATCGCGACGAACGGGCCGATCAGCGCGAAACCGGCGGCCAGGGGATAGACCAGGTAGACCATGCCGAAAGCGGTGAGGCAGAGCATGATGGCGATGCCGCCGGCGGCATAGAGTGCGCCGAAGCAAAGCCCGTAGAGCGGCAGCGCCTGGAAATCGCGGAGACCCTCGACCAGCGCCTCGGCAATGTCGGTCGCCATAACGGGACGCACCACCGGATCGACCTTGCCCGAGATGGACATCAGCTTCCTCCTCATTTGCCGGTGCGATCTTCGTCGCACGCGGTTCGTCCGTGATATTAGCGCCGTCGGGCGCCGCGCGCACGCGCAGTTTGGTTCCGGATGACGGTATCCTGGGAGCCCGGCGGCGCTGCGTCGACGCCCCCTGTCGGGGGCTCACCCGTGCTGCGCGCAACCTCAGAATCTTTCCCCCCTCGAGGGCTTTTGGGCACGATGCCTATGGACGGAACGGACGGTGGTGCCGCAAATTGCACCTTCGAACCAGCACACGCGATGACCAGAGCGGACCACCCGACCGATGAGCTTGCGTACCCGGCTACTGATACTCGTCATCGCGGCCATGCTGGTGCCGGCGAGCCTCGTCGGGCTGCGTTTCATGCAGAATCGAAGCAGCGACATCAACGCCGCCCTGACCAATCTGGCGGCGGCGGCCGACGAGATTGCAAGCGATCTGGACGAGAAGATCCAGGGCACCGCGCAGCTTCACTATGGTCTCGCCCGTGCCCGCGACCTCGACACGCGCGACAAGGCGGCGTGCTCGGCGTTCCTGTCGGAAGTGCGCGAGGAATACCCGCAGTTCACCGGGATATTGACCATCGATCCCGACGGCAGCCTGTTCTGCGACTCGCTGCGGACCAACCGCACGCTCGACCTGAGGGATCGCGCCTATTTCAAGCAGGCCCTAGTCTCGCGCGGTGTCGTGCTCGAGCCGGTCTTCGGCCGGCTGACCGGACTGTCAGTGCTCCAGATCGCATATCCTGTGCGATCGGAAGCCGGCGCGCTGAAGCTGATCCTGCTGGCTTCGTTCAACCTGCGCAAATTCGCGGAGTTTCACCACAAGCGGCTGCTCGCCGAGAAGGATATCCTGCTCGTCGATGCCAAGGGCACGGTTCTGGTCGCTCCCTCCGGCGGAGGCTGGACCGAGCCCGTCGGCGGGTCGATCGCGGGATCCGAACTGTTCCGCTTCGCGGCAACGCCCGACCGGAAGGCGTTTCAGGAAGTGACCGATCGCGAGGGCCGCACCCATGTCTGGAGTGTCGCCGCCCGCTCGCCGTCGACCCGGGATGCCGGTCTCTACATCCTGGTCGGACGGTCCAAGGACGGGCTGGTCGCGGCAGCGAACCGACGACTCTACGAGGACATGGCGATCCTGGCGGTGGCCTCGCTGCTGCTGCTGGCGGCGGTCTGGATCCTCGCGACGGTGAGCGTCGGCCGCCAGGTCGGGCGGCTCGCCGCGATGGCCAAGAGGCTCGGGCGCGGTGACCTCGGCGCGCGAATTCTGCCGCCCCATCCGCGCGGCGAACTCGGCGGACTGATGAGCCTGCTCAACGACACCGCCGAGTCGCTCCAGCAGCAACGCGCCGCCATCGCGGAGCTCAACCAGAAACTCAGCCAGTCCCAGAAGATGGAGGCCATGGGCCAGCTCACCGGCGGCGTGGCGCACGATTTCAACAATCTGCTGACCGTCATTCTCGGCAATGCGGAGCATCTTGCCGACAGCCTGGCGGGAAACAAGGAATTGCACCGGATCGCCGGCGATATCGCGACCGCCGCGGAGCGCGGCTCAGACCTGACGCGCAGCCTGCTCGCCTTCGCGCGCAAGCAGCCCCTGAGGCCGAGGGAGATCGACATCGCCGGCAGGATTCGCGACATGGAGCCGTTGCTGCGTCGGACCCTGGGCGGGCACATCGAGTGCGCTTTCGCGCTCGAGGCGAATGTGTGGTTGACCAGCGTCGATCCCGGCCAGCTGACAACTGCGCTGCTCAACCTCGTGCTCAACGCGCGCGACGCCTTGCCTGACGGCGGCAAGCTGACGGTCGAGGTGCGCAACGTTTCGCTCGAAGAAACTGACGTCGACGTCAACGGCGAGCCGCGGCCCGGCGACTACGTCATGGTCGCGGTGACGGACACGGGCAGCGGCATGACCGCCGAGGTGGCGAGCCGCGCGTTCGAGCCGTTCTTCACCACCAAGGAGGTCGGCAAGGGGACCGGGCTTGGCCTCAGCATGGTCTACGGGTTCGTGCGACAATCCGGCGGCCTGGTGCAGATGCAGTCCGAACCGGGACACGGCAGTGTCGTCAGGCTGTTCTTTCCCCGCCTCGCAATGCCGCCGACCGAGGACCCATCCCCCCAGGATCGGACCGTCGCACCCGATGGAAGCGAGACCATTCTCGTGGTCGAGGACGACGACATGGTTCGGGCCTATGTCGTGAACGAGCTGAAGACGCTCGGCTACCGCGTCATCGCGGCGCCGAACGGCCCCGCGGCGCTCGACCTGTTGCGCCGACCGGGGGACATCCACCTGCTGTTCACCGACGTCGTGATGCCCGGCGGCATGTTCGGGCCGGAGCTTGCCAGGCAGGCCACCGGCTTGCGGCCCGAGCTCAAGGTGCTCTTCACCTCCGGCTACACCCAAAATCCCGTCAAGACGCCCGACGGGCTCGGCGACGCCCGTATTCTGACAAAACCGTTCCGGCGGCACGACCTCGCCGCGATGCTGCGGTCCGCCCTGTCGGCGCCGCCGCGATGACGTCAGGACGACCACGTGAGCAGAAGCGCCACGCCAAGATTGGCCGCGAACAGGGCCGCGTCGATGACGAATATCCTGAGCATCGGGCCTTTGAGCACCGGCCAGTAAGCCACGCCGACACGTCCGCCACGCATCAGGATCGGCAGGTTATAGGCGAACTGGCTGAAGTGGCAGGCGGCGAAGAACAGGAACAGCACAAGCTGCGCCTCGACGGGCTGGAAGAACGGCGGGCGCGCGACCAGAAGAAAGAACGACAAAAGCCCGATCGGCAAATTCATCCCGCCCAGGAACGCCACGCTGGCCGCGAGGGTCGGCGCGATTGGATTGCTCCGCTCTTCCCGCGGCAGCAAGATCTTCAACGTGTTGCGCTGTGCAATGCTGAACTGGATGAATGCGCCGCCGAACCAGAGCGCGTTGAGAAGCAGAACGAAATCCGAAAGGCGCATTTCTATTTTCCGTAAAAGGCTTCGCTGCGCACCACGCGGCCGGCAGCGTCGAAATCCATGAACTCGCTGGCGCGCGTGTCGCCCAATTGCCACCACACCGTCAACCGCGCGATTGTCTCGTCCCAGCTCCAACTCAGGATCTTCAGATCGGCGCTTTCGATGTGGCCATAGGCCTTCCGCCAGTAGGCGCGGATGTTTTCGGCGCCAGCGACGACAGGAGAGCCGGTCAGTGTCAGCGCCAGCGGGCTGCGCATCTGCGCATTGTCGGCAAAGTGCGCGACGACCGCGTCGATATCGACCTTGCACCAGTTCGCGCACCATGCCGCGACGAAGCGCTCGGCGGCTGCGCGATTCATTATCTGTGCACTCGTGTCTTGAGCGCTCATCTCTTGAGCGCTCCCGGCTTCCGTCCGCTCATGACGCGGCCCTCCCCTGGCTCGTTGCCGGGAAAGTGGCAAAGTCCACGCCTCATGTCAACTATGTTGACTTGAGAATTCGTCAGTGGTTGTCGGCGATCGCCCCCATGACGGCCATCCATGACGCCGCGCCGGACGCCCCGACGCGATCGAACGCCGCGCGCAGGGCCTTGCGCTCGTGGTCCGATGCCCTTTGCTCGATACGTTTCCCGGCGTCCGTCAGGCGCAGCAGCTTGGAGCGATGCTGCTCGGGCGAGCGCTTCGACGTCAGGAGCTTGCGCTCCAGCAGCAGGTTGAGCGGCCGGTTCAACGCCTGCTTGGAAATGCCGAGGATCTCGATCAGCGCGCCGATCGCGATGTCGGGCCGGCGGGCCACCACGTAGAGGATACGATGGTGCGGGCGCGACAGGCCCTGCTTTGCAAGATACTCGTCGGCCTCCAGCGTCATCCCGCGCCAGCCGTAATACATGAGCTCCAGCGCAGCATCGAGATCGTGCAGCTTCGCAAGTGAGGCGCGGTGAAGCCCCGCGGCTTGAGGCGTCTTTGGCATTGGAAGAAGCTAACCCTTCGCCCGCAGTTCGCGCCGCAGCACCTTGCCGGTCGCCGTCATCGGCAGCGTCTCGGCGAACTCCACGAAGCGCGGATATTCGTGCGCGGCGAGCTGCACCTTCACGAACTCCTGGATCTCGCGCGCGAGCGCGTCGCTGCCGGTAAAGCCCGGACGCAGCACGATCCAGGCCTTGATCGACTCCGTGCGGATCGGATCGGGAATGCCGACCACCGCGGCCATCGCCACCGACGGATGCTTCATCAGCGTGTGCTCGATCTCGGATGGGCCGACGCGATAGCCGGCGGTGGTGATGACGTCGTCCTCGCGGCTGACATACCAGAAATAGCCGTCCTCGTCCTGCACGCCGAGATCGCCGGTGAGCAGGAAGTCGCCGGCATATTTCTTCGCGGTCGCCTCCGGATTGCGCCAGTATTCGAGCATGGTGACGGGGCACGGCTGGCGCACGCCGATGATGCCGCGCTGCCCGCGCGGCAGCTCCTCGCCCTTGTCGTTGACGATGCGGACGTCGAAGCCCGGCGTCGCCTTGCCCATCGCGCCGGGCCGGATCGGAAACAGGTTGGAGTTGCTGCCGATCACGAGATTGCACTCGGTCTGGCCGAATACTTCGTGCGCGTCGATGCCGAAGGTCTCGCGCACCCAGCCCAAGAGTTCGCCGCCGAGCGATTCGCCGCCGGTGAAGATGCTGCGCAGCTTGACGCCGGGATGCTTCACACCGGCCTGCCGCATCAGCTTCAGCGCCGTCGGCGGCAGGAAGACGTTGCGGACGGAAAGATCGGCCATCATCTGCATCGCCGCCTGCGGCTCGAATTTTCGGGCGCGGTGACCGACCAGGGGGATGCCGTGATACCAGAACGCGAGCAGGCCGTTGACGAGGCCGCCGATCCAGGCCCAGTCCGCCGGCGTCCACATCAGATCGCCGGGGCGCGGCAGGAAGTTGTGGCACATCTCGACGTTCGGCAGATGGCCGAGCACGACGCGATGCGCATGCAGCGCGCCCTTCGGATTGCCCGTTGTGCCCGAGGTGTAGATGATCAGCGCAGGATCGTCGGCCGAGGTGTCGACGGTCGCAAAATCCTCGGACGCGGTTTCGATCGCCGGCCAGAACGGTTTTGCGCCGGCGTGGACGGCGCCGCTCGTGACATAGATGTCCTGCAAATAGGGCAGCCGATCGCGGACCCTCGTGAGCTTCTCCCAGCCCGCCTCATCAGTGATGATGGCTCTTGCTTGCGAATTCGACAGGCGAAATTCCAGCGCGTCCTCGCCGAACAGCGCGAACAGCGGGATCGAGATCAGCCCGGAGCGGAACGCCGCCATATGCGCGATAGGCAGCTCCAGCGACTGCGACAGGAACACCGCGACGCGGTCACCGCGCGCAAGGCCATCCGCCTTCAGCACGTTGGCGAAGCGGCGCGACATCTCCGCGACCTCGTCGAAGGAGGTGCGCGTGGTGGCGCCGTTCTCGTCGACATAGATCAGCGCGAGACGGCCGGTACCGTCGGCATGGCGGTCGCAGCACGCCTCCGCCATGTTGAAGCGCGCCGGGATATCCCAGCGGAAGTTGCGATAGAGCTCGTCGTAGGTCTTGGCTTCGGTGAGCATGGCTCGCGTTTCCACGGTCTTGGCGTCATGGCCGGGCGAAAGCGCGAAGCGCGTCTTCGCGATCAAAGTCCCGGCCATCCACGCGCTTGCTTCTTGAGCCTAGTCTAAGCTCGTGGATGCCCGGGACAAGCCCGGGCATGATCTGCATCCGACGTCGTTCCGGGGCGGTCCGCAGGACCGACCCCGGAATCTCGAGATTCTCAGGTACGCAAGCGCGCACCATAGTTCGCGCTTTGCGCGCGCCGGAATGACCGCGAGAGAATTATCGCACTGTCGCGAAGAACTTCCTGACATCGCGCACGAACAGCTCCGGCTGCTCGAAGGCGGCGAAATGGCCACCCTTCTCCATCTCGCTCCAATGCGTGATGTTGGAAAAGTTGGGCTCCATCCAGCGCCGTACCGGCGTGATGATCTCCTTCGGGAAGACGGCGACACCGGTCGGCACGCCGACCCTGGGCGTTGTGCGGCGCTTGCCAAAGCTTTCCCAATAGAGCCGTGCGGACGAGGTCGCCGTCTCCGTCGCCCAATAGAGCATGACGTTGTCGAGCAGTTCGTCCCTGGAGAAGATGTTCTCGGGATGACCGCCGCAATCGGTCCAGGCCCAGAACTTTTCCAGAATCCAGGCCGCCTGCCCGCTCGGCGAATCCGTCAAGCCGTAGCCGAGCGTCTGCGGCCGCGTCGACTGCTGCTTGGAATAACCGGAGTCGAGATCGACATAATGCTTGAGGCCGGCGAGCGCGCGCTTCTCCTCCACCGTCGGCTCGCCCTCGACCTTCGGCGCCGCGTTGAAGGCGAGCGTGATGTGGATGCCGGCGCAATGCTCGGCGTCCTGCGCGCCGAGCGAGGTCGTCACCGCCGAGCCCCAGTCGCCGCCTTGCGCGCCGTAGCGCGCATAACCGAGGCGGTCCATCAGTTTGGCCCAGGTCGCGGCGATGCGGTCGACGCCCCAGCCGGTGGTTTGCGGCTTGGCGGAGAAGCCGAAGCCCGGCAGCGAGGGACAGACGACGTGGAACGCATCCGCGGGATTGCCGCCATGCGCGGCGGGATCGACCAGCGGCGCGATCACCTTCTGGAATTCCACGATCGAGCCGGGCCAGCCATGGGTGATGATCAGCGGCAGCGCGGAGGGCTCGTTCGAACGCGCATGCAGGAAGTGGATATCGAGCCCGTCGATCTCGGTCGTGTATTGATCGATGCGGTTGAGCCTGGCTTCGCGGGCGCGCCAGTCGTAGCCGTCAGCCCAATAGGTGCAGATCTCCCGGATCCATTTCAGCGGCGCGCCCTGGCTCCAGTCGTCGACGAGTTCAGCCTCCGGCCAGCGCGTGCGGGCGAGGCGCGATTTGAGATCGGCGAGGATGTCGTCGCTGATGGCGATGCGGAACGGCTTGATGGCGCCGGTCATCGGTTGCCTCCCCTTGTTCTTTTGTCATTCCGGGGCGCGCCCCTTGGCGCGAGCCCGGAATCCATTGCGCAACAGAACTGGCGGCCCGATGGATTCTCTGATGCGCAATTGCGCATCATAGCTCGACGCTGACGCGTCGCCCCGGAATGACAACTCAGCCCGACAGCGCCGCCTTCACCAAACCACTCGCCTTGCCGAAATCCATCTGGCCGGCGTACTTCGCCCGCAACACCGCGATCACCTTGCCCATGTCCTTCATGCCGGCTGCACCGGTTTCAGCGATCGCGTCCGAGATCGCTTTCTTGACCTCGTCTTCGGACATCTGCTTCGGCAGGTAAGCCGAGATCACCGCGATCTCCTCGCGCTCCTGCTGGGCAAGCTCGGCGCGGCCGCCCTTGTCGTAGAGCTCGACCGATTCCTGGCGCTGCTTGATCATCTTCTGCAGCACGGCGAGCAGGTCAGCGTCCGACAGCGGCGGCTTGCCGCTGCCGCGGGCCTCGATGTCGGCGTTCTTGAAGGTCGAATTGACCATGCGCAGCGTGGACAGCTTGCGCTCGTCCTTGGCCTTCATGGCCTCCTTGACCGCATTGTTGATGTCGTCGCGCAGCATGGTCGTGATCCCTTTGAATATCCGACGCCTGATCTAGGCCGTTCGCGCTCCTGAGACAACCTGGCTTTGCAGCCATTCGGTCAGCGCCTGCACCGTCGCCGCGGGCTGTTCCGGCTGCGGCAGATGCCCGCAATTCGCCAGAACGACGAGCTTCGCGCCGGCAATGCCGTCCGCCATCTCCTTCGAGAACGCATTGGGAATCGTGTTGTCCTGATCGCCGGTCAGCACCAGCGTCCGGCATTTGATCGTGGCCAGCGTCGGCCGCGAGTCGACCCGCGCAATGATCGCGGTCTGCTGCCGCAGATAGCCGTCGACGCCGACGTCGTCGCCCTGCTCATGCACGAGCCGGCGAAGGTCGGCATCGTCGCAGCGCGAGGGATGCACCAGTTCCGGAAACATCTCCTCGCGCGCGGCACGCAACTCCCCGCGCTTCGCGCGCTCCATCAGGCCGCGGCGGCGCTGGGTCGCCTCCGCCGTATCGGGCCGGGCCTGGGTGTTGATCAGCGCGAGCCTCAAAACCCGCTCGGGCGCCTGGCGCATGATCTCCAGCGCGATGTAGCCACCCATGGAATGGCCGGCGAGCGCAAAGCGCGGCGGGGCCTCGCCCAGCACGCGGCGGGCGATCGCCGCCATGCTGTCATCGCGGATATGGTTGGCGACCATCACCGGGCCGAACCGCCACAGCGCCGGGATCACCGGGGCATAGATTCGGGCCGAGGAGGCCAACCCCGGAACCAGCAGAAGCGGGGTGGTCTGGTCCATTATTGCCTCGAAAGCCCCTGGATTTGCCGGAAATTGTGCGGCCAAGCTTAAGTACCCAGGACGGGCTGTCAAATATGCAAAAACGCATGTGAATCGGGCCTCTCCCGCTTTGACGGAGGCGCGCGGGCAGACTATGAAACGCGCTCATGACACAACATGACAACGATCCCGCCTGGCCGGACCATAAACCGACCGCGCTCCTCGTGCTCGCCGATGGCACGGTGCTCGAAGGCTTCGGTCTCGGCGCCGAAGGCCACGCCGTCGGTGAAGTCTGCTTCAACACCGCGATGACCGGTTACGAGGAGATCCTCACCGATCCCTCCTATGCCGGCCAGCTCATCACCTTCACCTTCCCGCATATCGGCAATGTCGGTACCAACGAGGAAGACATCGAGACGGTGAACATGGCCGCGACGCCGGGCGCGCGCGGCGTGATCCTGCGCACCGCCATCACCGATCCCTCGAACTACCGCGCCACCAAGCATCTCGACGCCTGGCTGAAGGCGCGCGGTATCATCGGCCTCTCCGGTATCGACACCCGCGCGCTGACCGCGCTGATCCGCAGCAAGGGCATGCCCAATGCCGTGATCGCGCATGCCAGGAACGGCGAGTTCGACCTGCATGGTCTGAAGGAAGAAGCGCGCGAATGGCCGGGGCTCGAGGGCATGGACCTCGTGCCGATGGTCACCTCCGGCCAGCGCTTCACCTGGGACGAGACGCCGTGGCTCTGGGACAAGGGCTTTGGCCAGCAGGACAAGACCGAGTTCAACGTCGTCGCCATCGACTACGGCATCAAGCGCAACATTTTGCGCCTGCTGGCCGGCGTCGGCTGCAAGGTGACGGTGGTGCCGGCAACGACCTCGTCCGAAGACATCCTGGCGATGAAGCCGGACGGCGTGTTCCTGTCGAACGGCCCGGGCGATCCGGCCGCGACCGGCAAATATGCCGTGCCTGTCATCCGGGACGTCATCAAGTCGGGCACGCCGACCTTCGGGATTTGTCTCGGCCACCAGATGCTCGGCCTCGCCGTCGGCGCCAAGACCAAGAAGATGCATCAGGGCCACCACGGCGCCAATCATCCCGTGAAGGACGAGACCACCGGCAAGGTCGAGATCACCTCGATGAACCACGGCTTCGCCGTGGACGAGAAGACGCTGCCGGAGGGCGCGACGCAGACCCACATCTCGCTGTTCGACGGCTCCAATTGCGGCATCCAGCTCGATGGCAAGCCGGTGTTCTCGGTGCAGTACCACCCCGAGGCTTCGCCGGGCCCGCGCGACTCGCACTATCTGTTCCAGCGCTTTGCCGATCTGATGCGGCAGAAGAAGAGCGCGTAAGCGGCAAGATCACCCGGCGGAGGTATCCGCCGGGGCCTACCGTCACGGACGCATGAACATGAAGTCCGTGTCGGGATCGCAGTTCTCGGCGATGAAGTGCAACTCCGCCTGGATGTCGGCGACGGACCTCGTCTCGAGATATTTTGAGATCACCAGGCTGAGCAAGGCGCGGCAGACGGCTTCATGCCCGAGACCGGTCGTCTCCGCCTCGGCGACGGCCGCCGAAAAATGGCGCTGCGCAACGTCGGATGCGTACATGGCGTCCCCCTCTTTCGCGTTGATTTGCGTGCCGCTGAATGGCCGCCCGCGCCTTGATCTCGGTCAAGCCGGCATGTGGACTTGTGTCAGGAACAAGGACGCCTGCGCCGTCTTGATTCCTGGTCTGTTGCCACTGGAGCCCAGCCATGTCCGTCGTCCGCGACAATGCCGAGCCGCTCGCCATCGTGTTTGAGGATGACGGGCTCGTGCCGAACAACATCCTCCCCTTCCTAGTCTACCAGGGGGCGGTGAAGCTCGACCCGGAGCATCCGGAGCAGACGATCGAAAACCTGTTCGAGGAGAACGGCTGGGGCGGCACGTGGCGCAACGGCGTCTACGACTATCTGCACTACCACGCGACGGTGCATGAGGTGCTCGGCGTTGCGCGTGGGAGTGCACGCGTTCGCTTCGGCGGCGACCATGGCCAGGAGCTTCAGATCAAGGCCGGCGATGTCGCGATCCTGCCAGCCGGCACCGGACATCAGTGCATCAAGGCAAGCGGTGATTTCTGCGTGATCGGCGCCTATCCGCCGGGCAGCAAGATGGAGATCACGCGCGCGACGCCGGAGAACCATGCCAAGGCGCTGAAGACGATTCCAAAGGTCGCGTTGCCGCCGGCCGATCCGGTGACAGGCCTGGATGGGGCGCTGACGCGGTTGTGGCGATAGCTACAAGCGCGGTGCCGTAGGGTGGGCAATGCGAAGCGTGCCCACCAATCCATTTGAACTGTGCGGACAGATGGTGGGCACGGCGCGCGCCTTTGCCCACCCTACGGCACCATGACTAAGCCTCGTTCGCGCCTTCCTGGCGGGTGGCTTCGAACAGGAACCAGGTGCGGCGCTCGGTCTCGTCGATGAAGACCTCGAGGATGCTGGCGCTGGCGACATCGCCCGCGTCATCGCAGACTTCGTGGGCCTTCCGCATCGCGCCCGCGACATGCTTGTTGTCCTGCATCAGCTCGCGCAGCATCTCGCGCGGCGGGACGTAATCCTCGTTGTTGTCCTTGATGGTCTGGAGCTTTGCGACCTGGCCGATCGACTTCAGCGTCGCGCCGCCGATCTTGCGGACGCGCTCGGCGAGCTGGTCGGTGGTGGCGAAGATCTGGTCCGAGTGCTCGTCGAGCAGCAGGTGGTAGTCGCGGAAATGCCGGCCGCTGATGTGCCAGTGGAAATTCTTGGTCTTGAGATACAGCGCGAACGCGTCGGCCAGAAGCACGTTGAGCGCCTCCGAGACCTTGTTGACCGCCTGGGGCGACAGATCGGTGGGGGTGTCGAGGTCGGGCGAGACCTTGTTGGGGGCTTTGCTCACGGGAAACCTTCCTGTTAGGACGCGGACATTGACGGCGCGCCGTCGCCCCCCTAACGCAAGGTGGGCAGCGCCGGTTCCTGTGCAGGAGCTGTTTGGCCGGGACGTTCGGACACCATGGACGATTGGATCGATTATTACGACTCCACGCATACGATCTATGTCAGCAAGCTGCATCGCGATTTGCACTTCCAGATCATCGCGCGGGACATCATCGGCTACATCTCCTCGCCCGAGGCGACGGTGCTGGACTACGCCTGCGGCGAGGCGCTGTCGGCGAGCCAGGTGGCAGCCGCCTGCGGCAAGCTGATCCTGGCCGAGCCGGCGCCGGGCGTGCGCGGGCGGCTGATCGCGCGGTTTGCCCCGAACACCAAGATCCGCGTCCGCTCGCTCGACGACGTCCGCAAGATGCAGGACCAGTCCATCGACCTCGTGGTGATGAACTCGGTCGCGCAGTACATGACGCCGGAGGAGCTCGATGCCGCGCTGCTCAACATCCGGCGATTGTTGACCCCGTCCGGCAAGCTGGTGCTCGGCGACATCCTCCAGCCCAATGTCGGCATGTTCAGGGACGTGATGGCGCTGCTCGGCTTCGGCTTGCGTCACGGCTTCCTGAAGGACGCGCTGATCGGGCTGATCAGCACCGCGCTGTCCGATTACCGTCAGCTGCGCTCGCGCATCGGGCTGCAGCGCTACAGCGAGGACGACATCACGGCCAGGTTGAAGGCGGCCGGGTTCGCGGTCCAGCGCGCCCACACCAATATCGGCCACAATCGCTGGCGCATGACCTTCATCGCGCGGCCGCCAATGGTTCGTTAAGCATAACAATTGGCTGAGGTGGCTTGTCGCGCCTCGCTCGGACATGATCCATCCGGCCCGGTGGCGGAAGTGTCTACGCGAGAGCGGTGCATCGCTCTTTATCCTGGTTCAAATCCAGGCCGGGTCTCCACGCTTCGCCCTGACGGGCTACGCGTGGCGCAGCCATGCTAGACCGGCAGCGGAAGCGTGTCCGGCGCAACTTGAGCGAAGCGAAAGCGTAGACGGACTGTATCCGCGGCTCAATCTGCCTTGGCGACTTCACACTCCGACAGAAGCTGAAGCCGGTCCGCATCCTTGGCTGCGGAGCTGAGCACGGCATCGAGCAGGCCGGGGAAGCGCCCCTCCAGATCCTCGCGGCGCAGCCGCATGAAGCGGTTGGTGCCCGCCACGCGCGTCTGCATCAGGCCGCATTCGCGCAACTTGGCGAAGTGATAGGCGAGGTTGGATTTGCCGGCGAGACCATTGAAGTCGCCGCAGCAGAGCTCACTGCTGACACGTTCCTGCTGGGCGAGCTGGTAGACGATCGCCAACCGGATCGGATCGCTCAGGCAATCCAGGACCATCGGCAGCTCGATCTGCTCGCGGGTGGGATGGAGGGGCGTGCGGCTCATGGTCCGAATCATAGCGATGCGGCCGTAATGTTCAATAGTTCTTGAACCAATTGACACTGAAACCGTCGCGTTCGATAGTTCAATAAACATTGAACATAGGGATCTCTCCAATGAGCGTATTCTGGCTGGCCCTGGGCGCCTTCGCGATCGGCACCGAAGGCTTTGTTATCGCAGGGCTTTTGCCGGCGATCGCCACCGACCTGTCGATTTCGGTCTCGGCCGCCGGCCAATTGGTCACCGCCTATGCCCTCACCTATGCCGTGGGCTCGCCGATCCTGGCGGTGGCGCTGAACAATATCGACCGCCGGACCGTGCTGGCTCTGGCGCTGACCACCTTCATCGCCGGAAATCTCGCCGCGATGGTGGCTTCCAGCTACGCCCTGCTTCTGGCTTCCCGGATGCTGATGGCCCTGGGCTCCGGGCTGTGCATGCCGACCGCACTCGCAGTGTCGGTGGCCGTCGCCTCGCCTGAAAGGCGCGGCCGCGCGGTTGCGCTGGTCACCTCGGGACTGACGGTTGCGACCGTGATCGGCGTTCCGCTCGGCAATCTCGTCGGGAGCCTGCTCGGCTGGCGCGCGACCTTTGCCATGGTCGCCCTGATCGGTGCCGTTGCGCTCGCCGGCCTCCTGCTGGGCCTGCCCCGCGGCCTGCCGCGCAACACCGCCTCACTCGGCGAGCGGCTGGCCGTGGCGCGTCACGGCAATGTCCTGGTCGCGCTTCTGATCACGATTCTATGGGGGCTCGGCGGCTTCACCGTGTTCACCTATTTCGCGGTGCCGCTGCGCGGCCTCGGCTTCGATGCCTCGCAGATCAGCCTTGCGCTGCTGGTGTTCGGCGGCGCCGCCGCGATCGGGAACATGCTCGGCGGCGTCCTGGCCGACCGGCTCGGCACGCTCGCCACCGCAGCGCTCGGGCTCGCCGGCATGGCGACCGCGCTGATCCTGCATTCGCTGGTCCTCAAATTGATGCCCGGACAGGCGCATTATGCCGTGCTGGGCACGATCTTCCTCTGGGGCATCTCGGGCTGGGCGTTCTATCCGGCGCAGATCGCCAGCATCATCCGGATCGAGCCGCAGGCCTCGATGATCGCGCTCTCGCTCAACGCCTCGTCGATGTATCTGGGCTTCGCCATCGGCGGCGCCTTGGGAGGCGCGGTGCTGGCCACGCTGTCGCCAAATGACCTCGGCTGGATCGGCGGAACGAGCGTTGCGGCCTCGCTTCTGGTGCACCTCGCCCGTGGCTGGCAGGCACGGCCAAAACCGGTCAAAATTGCCGGTTGATGGGTGTTTTTCGGGGTTTCGCCGCCCCGAAAACTGGTCTAAGACCCACCCGCGCGCGAGGGAGACCACCGCGCTCTCGGCCAAAGGGACGCGCAGCCGCGCGCCCTTTTTTTGTGCCCAAATCCGACTTCGGCGAGAGTTGATGCCCAAACGTACAGACATCACCACCATTCTGATCATCGGCGCCGGTCCCATCGTGATCGGACAGGCCTGCGAGTTCGACTATTCGGGCACGCAGGCGGTGAAGACGCTGAAGGAAGAGGGCTATCGCATCGTCCTCGTCAATTCCAACCCGGCCACGATCATGACCGACCCGGAATTGGCGGATGCGACCTATATCGAGCCAATCACGCCCGAGATCGTCGCCAAGATCATCGAGAAGGAACGTCACGTCATTCCCGGCGGCTTCGCGCTCTTGCCGACCATGGGCGGCCAGACCGCGCTGAACTGCGCGCTGTCGCTGCGCCGGCAGGGCACGCTGGAAAAGTTCCACGTCGAGATGATCGGCGCCACCGCCGACGCGATCGACAAGGCGGAGGATCGCCAGCTCTTCCGCGAGGCCATGACCAAGATCGGGCTCGAGACGCCGAAGTCCCGGCTTGCCAATGCGTCGGCATTGAAGAAGTCGTTCCGCGACAAATATCTCGCCGAACGCGAAAAGCTCTCCGGCGCCGCGCTCGAAGAGCTCGAGCGGCAATGGACGCTGGGCGAAAGCGACCGCCGCAAGCGCTACCAGGAATACGCATTCGGCCAGGCCATGATGGCGCTGTCCGAGATCGGCCTGCCCGCGATCATCCGCCCCTCCTTCACCATGGGCGGCACCGGAGGCGGCATTGCCTACAACAAGGAAGAGTTCCTCGACATCATCGAGCGCGGCCTGGACGCCTCTCCCACCAACGAAGTGCTGATCGAAGAATCCGTGCTCGGCTGGAAGGAGTACGAGATGGAGGTGGTGCGCGACAAGAAGGACAATTGCATCATCGTCTGCTCGATCGAGAACCTCGATCCGATGGGCGTGCACACCGGCGACTCCATCACGGTGGCGCCGGCACTGACGCTGACCGACAAGGAATACCAGATCATGCGCGACGCCTCGCTGGCGGTGCTGCGCGAGATCGGGGTGGAGACCGGCGGCTCCAACGTGCAGTTCGGCGTCAATCCCGACGACGGCCGCATGGTCGTCATCGAGATGAATCCGCGCGTGTCGCGTTCCTCCGCGCTGGCTTCGAAGGCCACCGGTTTTCCGATCGCGAAGGTCGCCGCCAAACTCGCGGTCGGCTACACCCTGGACGAGATCGCCAACGACATCACCGGCGGCGCCACGCCGGCCTCGTTCGAGCCGACCATCGACTACGTGGTCACGAAAGTGCCGCGCTTCGCCTTCGAGAAATTCCCCGGCGCCTCCACGACGCTCACGACGTCGATGAAGTCGGTCGGCGAAGTCATGGCGATCGGCCGCACCTTCCAGGAAAGTCTTCAGAAGGCATTGCGCGGGCTCGAGACCGGATTGACCGGCCTCGACGAGATCGAGATCGAGGGGCTGGGCCAGCACGACGACAAGAATGCGATCCGTGCCGCGCTCGGCACGCCGACACCCAACCGCCTGCTCCAGGTCGCCCAGGCGATGCGGCTCGGCTGGTCGAACGAGGACATCTTCAACTCCTGCAAGATCGATCCGTGGTTCCTCGGCGAGATGCGCGGCATCGTCGACATGGAGGAGAAGGTCAGGAAGAACGGCCTGCCGGGCAATGCCTTCGGCATGCGCACGCTCAAGGCCATGGGCTTCTCCGACGCGCGGCTCGCGGTGCTCGCCGACACGACGGAAGCCGAGGTGACGGCGAAGCGCCACGCGCTCGACGTTCGCCCGGTCTACAAGCGCATCGACACCTGCGCGGCCGAATTCGCCTCCCCAACCGCCTACATGTACTCGACCTATGAGGCGCCGTTTGCAGGCGCTCCGGCGGACGAGAGCACGCCGTCGGACAAGAAGAAGGTCATCATTCTCGGCGGCGGGCCCAACCGCATCGGCCAGGGCATCGAGTTCGACTATTGCTGCTGTCACGCCTGCTTCGCGCTGCATGATGCAGGCTACGAATCCATCATGGTCAACTGCAACCCGGAAACGGTGTCGACCGACTACGACACCGCGGACCGGCTCTATTTCGAGCCGCTCACCGCCGAGGACGTGCTGGAGATCATCGCGAAGGAGCGCACCAACGGCACGCTGCATGGCGTGATCGTGCAGTTCGGCGGCCAGACGCCGCTGAAGCTGGCGCGCGCGCTCGAGGCCGCCGAAGTGCCGATCCTTGGCACCTCGCCGGACGCCATCGACCTCGCCGAGGACCGCGACCGCTTCAAGCGCGTGCTCGACAAGCTGCGGCTGAAACAGCCGAAGAATGGTATCGCCTATTCGGTCGAGCAGGCGAGGCTCGTCTCCGCCGATCTCGGCCTGCCCCTGGTAGTGCGCCCGTCCTACGTGCTCGGCGGCCGCGCCATGCAGATCATCCGCGAGGAGAACCAGCTCAACGACTATCTGCTCGGCACGCTGCCGGAGCTGGTGCCGGCCGACGTCAAGGCGCGCTATCCGAACGACAAGACCGGGCAGATCAACACCGTGCTCGGCAAGAACCCGCTGCTGTTCGACCGCTACCTGTCGGATGCGACCGAAATCGACGTCGACTGCCTCTGCGACGGCAAGGACACCTTCATCGTCGGCATCATGGAGCACATCGAGGAAGCCGGCATCCATTCCGGCGACAGCGCCTGCTCGCTGCCGCCGCACTCGCTCGATGCGAAGATGATCGAGGAGCTGGAGCGGCAGACGCGCGAGCTCGCGCTCGGCCTCGACGTCGTCGGCCTGATGAACGTGCAATACGCCATCAAGGACGGCGAGATCTACGTGCTCGAAGTCAATCCGCGCGCCTCGCGCACGGTGCCCTTCGTCGCCAAGGTGGTCGGCACGCCGGTCGCCAAGATTGCCGCGCGCATCATGGCCGGCGAGAAGCTCGCCGATTTCGGGCTGAAGAAGGCGCAGCTCAAGCATGTCGGCGTCAAGGAATCGGTATTCCCGTTCGCGCGCTTCCCCGGCGTCGACACGGTGCTCGGCCCCGAGATGCGCTCGACCGGAGAGGTGATGGGCATCGACCGCTCGTTTGCGGTGGCCTTCGCCAAGAGCCAGCTCGGCGGCGGCACGCGGGTGCCGCGCAAGGGCACGGTGTTCGTCTCGGTGCGCGAAAGCGACAAGACGCGCATCGCCGAGGCCGTTCGCGAATTGCATTCGCTCGGCTTCAAGGTGCTGGCGACGTCGGGCACGCAGCGCTTCCTGACCGACCAGGGCATCCCGACCGAGAAGGTGAACAAGGTGCTGGAAGGGCGGCCGCATATCGTCGACGCCATCACCAATGGCGACGTCCAGCTCGTCTTCAACACCACCGAAGGCCCGCAGGCGCTCGCCGACAGCCGTTCACTGCGGCGCGCGGCCCTCTTGCATAAAGTGCCGTATTACACCACTCTTTCCGGGGCCGTGGCGGCCGCGCAGGGCATCCGCGCCTATCTTGGCGGGGACCTTGAGGTTCGTACCCTGCAGAGCTACTTTTCGGAAACCTGATCGCGAACGGAAGGCTTGGCCTTGAGAGGTTAGCCTTCCGCTAAGTGATTGGCAGTCAAGCCACAATGGCCGCAGGAACTGTCCGGCCATATGGTTGTTCTGTTCCGGCGCCAAGCCCATATCTGTCGACGTCCGGCGGCTCACGTACCGAGCCCCGGAAATACCGACGAATCAAGGTTGGGCGCCCATTCGCGTTCTGGGGCGCACGATCGAAGGACGAGAGAGAAGATGGAAAAGGTTCCGATGACTTCGGCCGGGTTTGCCGCGCTCGGGGAAGAATTGAAGAAGCGCCAGTCCGAGGACCGTCCGCGCATCATCGAGCATATTGCGGAGGCGCGCTCGCACGGAGACCTGTCGGAAAACGCGGAATATCACGCCGCGAAGGAAGAGCAGTCCCACAATGAAGGCCGCATCGCCGAGCTCGAGGACAAGCTCGCGCGCGCCGACATCATCGACATCTCGAAACTGTCCGGCGACACCATCAAATTCGGCGCCACCGTAACGCTGGTCGACGAGGACACCGAGAAGAAGGCGGTGTGGCAGATCGTCGGCGAGGTCGAGGCCGACGCCAAGAAGGGCCGCATCTCCATCACTTCGCCGCTCGCCCGCGCGCTGATCGGCAAGAAGAAGGGTTCGACCGTCGAGGTCAACGCACCCGGCGGCGCCAAGGCGTATGAGATCACCAAGGTGGAGTGGCGGTAAGGATTTGCCGCTGCGCGTGATGATGTTTTGAAAAGGCTGCGCAAACCGCGCGGCCTTTTTGTTTAGGCGTGTTGCTCGGAATGACGGTGTGGAGACCGCGAAGCGCAACTCTATCACCGTCACCCTGAGGTGGCCGCTTCTTCAGCTGCCCTCGAAGGGCGACGGCCCCATTGTTGCCTCGCGCGGCGACACGCGGGCCGCCCATCCTTCGAGGCTCCCGATGGGGCGCTCCGCGCCCCATCACTCGCACCTCCAGCGACGAGCGCTACGCGCTCGCGCGGGGGTGACGAGACTAACAGGCTTGGCGAACCTACCGCCGCCCCTTCACATCCAGCGGCACGGCCGCCTCATATTTCGAATTGTGCAGCACCAGCGAGGTCCGCACGTTGCGGACATGGGGCGCGGCGGTCAGGTGGGTGACGAAATCCTGGAAGGTCGCCATGTCGGGCGCGACGCATTTCAGGATGAAATCGACCTCGCCCGACAGCATCCAGCATTCCCGCACCAGGGGCTCGGCGCGGACGAACTCCTCGAAGGCGCGCAAATCCGCCTCGGCCTGGCTGGACAGGTGCACGGCCGCGAACACCGTGACGTCGAAACCGAGCTTTCGCGCGTCCAGCAGCCCGCGATAGCCGTGAATGTAGCCCTCCTCCTCCAGCGCCCGGACCCGGCGCAGGCAGGGCGGCGGCGAAATGCCAACCCGCTTGGCCAGCTCAACATTCGTGATTCGACCGTCGGCCTGAATCTCGGTGAGAATTTTCAGGTCGATCTCGTCTAGGTTCCGCGACACGTGATTGGAACTCCTGGCCTTTGCGGCGGTATCGGGTGGGTTTGTCGCAATCGTCATAGCCCAGTCCGCACCCATTGCGCAATTTTATTGCGCGTGCAGCGCAATCGACTTTTGTTCCCTGTTGGAAAAATCCGCCGACAGGGAATGCAATTCTTGCATAGCTCACCAGAACGCTTAGATTAGCTCTGATATTTCAGCGCCTCCGCGAGGCCTCCTGGCTCCTTCCGCGCCCGCGCTGCAAATCCCCCGTGAAAGGCGTCCATCGAAATGTCCGCTCCTGTTCATGCAAAGGTCGTGATTATTGGCTCTGGCCCCGCGGGCTACACGGCGGCGATCTACGCCGCGCGTGCGATGCTCGAGCCGATCCTGATCCAGGGCATCCAGCCGGGCGGCCAGCTCACCATCACCACCGACGTCGAGAACTATCCGGGCTTCGCCGACGTGATCCAGGGCCCCTGGCTGATGGAGCAGATGGAGAAGCAGGCGGTCCATGTCGGCACCAAGATCGTCACCGACCTGGTGACCAAGCTGGAGACCGGGCGACGGCCGTTCCGCCTCACCTGCGACAGCGGCGACGTCTATCTCGCCGAAACCGTGATCCTCGCCACGGGCGCGCAAGCGCGCTGGCTCGGGCTGCCGTCCGAAGGGAAATTCCAGGGCGGTGGCGTCTCGGCCTGCGCCACCTGCGACGGCTTCTTCTACCGCGGCAAGGAAGTGATCGTGGTCGGCGGCGGCAATACCGCGGTCGAGGAAGCGCTGTTCCTCACCAACCATGCCTCGCAGGTCACCATCGTGCATCGTCGCGACCACTTCCGCGCCGAACGCATCCTGCAGGAGCGTCTGTTCAAGCACCCGAAGATCAAGGTGGTCTGGGACTCAGCCGTCGACGAGATCTGCGGCACCGAGAACCCGAACAAGGTCACCCATGTCCGCCTCAAGAACGTCAAGACCGGCAAGCTCACCGAGCTGAAGGCCGACGGCATCTTCATTGCCATCGGCCACGCCCCGGCGACCGAGCTGGTGAAGGACCAGGTCAAGCTCAAACCGTCGGGCTATGTCGAGGTCGCCCCGAACTCGACCGCCACCTCGGTGCCCGGCCTGTTCGCCGCCGGCGACGTCGCCGACGAGACTTATCGCCAGGCCGTGACGGCCGCAGGCCTCGGCTGCATGGCAGCACTCGAAGCCGAACGTTTCTTGGCCTTGCGCGCCAGCGAGCGTGCAGCAGCGGAATAAAGATCATGCCTCGAACACGCGACGGATTTACGGATATGGACTGGGACAAGCTGAAGGTGTTTCACGCGGCGGCTGAAGCGGGCAGCTTCACGCATGCGGGCGAACAGCTCGGCCTGTCGCAATCGGCGGTCTCGCGCCAGGTCTCGGCGCTCGAGCAGGAGCTCTCGGTCTCGCTGTTCCACCGCCACGCCCGCGGCCTGATCCTCACCGAGCAGGGCGACCTCCTGTTCCGCACCGCGCATGACGTGTTCATGCAGCTCCAGGCGGCGCGCGCCAAGCTGACCGACAGCCGCGAGCGGCCGAGCGGCGATCTCAAGATCACCACCACGCCCGGCGTCGGCATCAACTGGCTGATCCCGCGGCTCGGCGAATTCACTGCGCTCTATCCGGAGATCCGGATCTCGCTGATCGTCACCGACGAGGAGCTGGACCTGTCGATGCGCGAGGCTGACGTTGCGATCCGCACCCGCAAGCCGACGCAGCCGGATCTCATCCAGCGCAAGCTGTTCGCGATGGGCTTCCACGCCTATTGCTCGCCGGATTACATCAAGCGCTTCGGCACGCCGCGCACGCTGGAGGAGCTCGACTCTCACCGCATCATCACGCTCTCGGACGGCACCTTCGCGCCGCATCTTCAGAACCGCAACTGGCTGGTCGAAGCCGGTCGCAACGGCTCGGGTCCGCGCGAGGCCTATTTCAGGGTGAACAACATCCTCGGCCTGGTACGCGCCTGTCAGCAGGGCCTCGGCATCGCCGCGCTGCCGGATTATCTGATCGAAGAGCAGAGCCGTCTCGTGCAGCTGTTCGGCGAATCGGATTCGATCCAGCTCGATACATATTTCGTGTATCCCGAGGAGTTGAAGACGGTCGCGCGCGTGCAGGTGTTCCGCGACTTCGTGGTGAGCAAGGCGCAGCGCTGGCCTTCCTGATTTCCGCATGTCTGACATGCGGCCTCGGCTGTTGCTGCATGGCATTAGGCAAGCTCATAATGTTTGCACGCTGAGCCTTCGCGTTGCGCATTTGTCCCCCTCCTCCAGTGGCGCGGGAGTTCAGTAATCCCTCTTGGAAGGTGATTGTGTCGGCCTCACGTGGCCAATACCTTAAGCCGGGCTCGTTCGAGCCCGGCTTTTTTTCTGCCCAATTCGGCATTCGCCTTCCGCGTGTATTGACAGTTCCACGTATCGCCCGCATCATTTGCGAATGATCACGAAGTCGTGCGCAATCGTTTCGAAAAAGGGCCCCCACCCGGGGACCTCGGATTTTTGCGCGCGCTAACTACGCTTCGTCATCGCAGCAAATCCCGAAAACCCCGCCACCTGGACGGGGTTTTTTCATGTGCCCTCCGTCTCAGGTTTTTTCCCGAGAAGGAGACTGGACATGACCGACCTGCGAACGCATCTGCACGGACTCTGGCTGCCGCTGGTGACGCCGTTTCGCGATGGCAAGCTCGACGAGACGTCGCTGCGGCGGCTGACGCGACATTACAGCGGACAGGCCGTCGACGGCTTCATCCTGGGGGCGACCTCCGGTGAGGGCATGACGCTGCGGGACGCCGAGCTCGAACGCCTCGTCGCCATCGTCCGCGACGAGATGGCGGCCGGCCGCCGAGCGTTGCCTATCTGCCTCGGACTGTCGGGCGCGGACACCTCGCGGCTGAAGGAGCGCCTTGATGAAACCGCGGACTGGCCGATCGACGGCTATTTGATCGCGAGCCCCTATTACGTGCGGCCGTCGCAACGCGGACTCCTGGCGCATTTCGAAGCACTTGCCGACCACGCCGCCTGGCCGCTCGCGCTCTACAACATCCCCTATCGCTGCGCGGTCAACATCACCAACCAGACCATGCTGCGGCTCGCCGAGCACCCCAACATCGTCGGCCTGAAGGATTGCGGCGCCAGCCGCGAGCAGTCGATCGCGCTGCTGCGCGACCGGCCGGACGGTTTTCGCGTGCTCACCGGCGAGGACGCGAACTACCTCGAGGCGCTCACCGACGGCGCCGATGGCGGCATCGTGCTGTCAGCCCATGTCGAGACCGCGACGTTCGCGGCCGTGTATGCCGAGCTGAAGCGCGGCAACCGCGACGCGGCGCAGGCGCGTTGGCAGGAGGTCGCCGAGCTGACGCGCCTGTTGTTCACCGAGCCCAGCCCCGCGCCGGCCAAGCACTGGCTGTGGCGCAGCGGCCTGATCGACAGCCCCGAAGTGCGCCTGCCGATGGTGGAAGTCAGCAGCGAGCTCGCCGCTACGATCGACCGCGAGATCGAGCGGCGGATGAAAGTCGCGGCGTAGCACCACCCTCTTCACCTCACCCGCACATGGCCTTTCGAACGAACCGGTTGGCTCCGGTTCGAACGGCTGCGTGCTGCCCGACGCAATCTCAGTGGATATCAACCCATGCGACCTCACCGGTGGCTGTGCGCCCTCAAGGCCCTCTGGCAATTCCTGTCATGCGCGGACGGCTTCACATGGGCCGACAAATATCCGGCGACGGCCTGGCTGCGCCGCGACATCGGCCTGAGCGAGGAGGTCGTGACGCGGGAGTGGAATCGGGTCGACGAGATCAGGCGCGAATACAGCGGGTGGGTTTAGCGCGACGCAATCTCACCTCGTGCACGCTGCCTTCCCTTCTCCCCTTGTGGGAGAAGGTGGCGCGAAGCGCCGGATGAGGGGTTTCTCTCCGCGCGCAAACTGTCCGTGGGGAGGGAAACCCCTCACCCGTCTCGCCGCTTACGCGGCGAGCCACCCTCCCCCACAAGGGGGGAGGGTAAGAGACCTCGTGGTTAACCGCGCCCCAATCGGCTTCGCATCCGCCGCATGGCGCATCCACGTCTCGTTTACGCTCTGGCGCCTATCGTTTTTCTCAAAAGCCTTCCAAAGGGGGAATGACCATGGGACGTCGCGCCCGGCCTACGGCCGCACAGCAATTCGCGCCCGCCGATCTTTTGCGGGGAATCCTGGTGGTTTCGTCGTTCGGGTTCTGGGCGGTGATGCTCGGCCTGATGCCGGTGCTGCTGTTTCGGGTCTGGCTCGTCGGCTGACGAGAACGCGCGCGGATGGTTAAACCCGCGTCACAAATGCGTTCAAAATGCGAGCGGCGCAGCAACCCGGAATTTTAAAACATCTCGCGTAGCGTGATGCCCATAAGCGAAGAAATCGCGGGGGCGTTTGTGAATAGTCAGAATGAAATGGCGTCGCATTACGACGCACGACAGAGCTTTACCACCGAGGAGAGCTTCACCACCGAGGACATTCTCTGGGCCGCCGGCATCTGGTCGGTGATCCTGACGCTGTCGCCGGTCATCGTGTTCTACATGCTGATGGTGGCGTAGCGTTGATCTCGAGATTTCGGGTCTGGCGCTAGCGCGCCATCCCGGAATGACAGGGTGAGGCCCAAAACGCAAAACGCGCGGACGTCCGCGCGTTTTTCGTCCGGGGAATGATTTGTGAAAATTATGCCGCCTGCTTGTGCATTGCGCCGGATGCCGACGCCGTGCCGCGAATGGCCTTGACCGAACGCTCGATCGCCGCCCACAGCCTTGCAATCTCCTGAGCCGCACGGCTCTCGGCCTGATACTCACGCGCGCCTTCGCCGTGGCTGAGCGCCATCAACAAATCCGAACGATTGGTGATCTGACCGCCCCACACCGGAGCACGGAATTTCGCCAGCGCTTCGCGGGCGATGGTGACGATCGGGCTTTCGGCTTCGTCGCGCTTGGCCGGAGCACCGTTGAGCACGACCGCGTAGGGCTTGCGCGCCGCGCGGCACATCTGAATGGTTTCCTGCACCGCGTTGACGTCGAACACGCCAGGCCGCGCCGGAATGACCACCATGGTTGCGTTCTTGATCGCGTCGTCGACGACGGCCGAGAGGTTCGGCGGCGTGTCGATCAACACCCATTCATAACCGTCGCGCTTGGCAGCGGAGACGATGCCGCTGACGGAGTTCACGGCCGATTTGATCGGCGGTTCGTTGGTGCCCCGCAGCTTGTGCCACAGCGTGAGCGACCCCTGCGGATCCGCGTCCACGAGCATGACCTGTTTGCTCGCCTTGATCTGCGCGGCGAGATGTGCGGCCAGGGTACTCTTGCCCGAGCCGCCTTTACGCGATGCAAAAACAATAACGTTCATACCTTCGGCCTCCAGATTGACCCCAGGCTCCGAAAATGAATCACCGCGCTGATTCGGGAAAGAAAAATTTACCGGGAGTTGCTCTGCAGCCACGAAATAACAAGACGTGTTGGCTTTTGAGTCACACTGCTGCGCGCGACAAGACACGAACGGCAATCAAGAGCCTGCGATGCGCGCAATCGTTGGTTTTTTTGAGCAGCGAGAAGGGGAAAGCCGGAATGCAACCTTGCCGCGCAAACCGTCTCGCGACTCTTTTCGATCACGTGTGGCGGTAATTTCCGCAAGCAGGCGCGCAAGGCGCGCGAACAAAACGAGTCCGGTAGCTGTCGCGGAGCCGATGCCGCCAAGCGCGAAGCCGCGCTTCGCACGCCTGCCCGAACCGGAGTTTCAGGAAAGGAACGCAGCGGCCGCGCTCAGCCTTCTTCGGATTTCTTCTTCCTGGCCACCTTCGGCGCCGGCTTGGTGCTCTTCTTCGCCGTCTTGGGCGCGATGTTGGTTGGCTTGCCGGCGCGGGCCTGGCCCGGCTCGGGTCCCTGGCGGAAGAACACCTTGCATTGCGGCGAGAGCTGCGCCTTCTTCTGGATCATGCAGGCGGTGATGGCATCGACGTTCGGCACGAACTCGCCGCACAGCCGCATCGCATCCGGCGTGCAGGCCTGCTGCTCCTCCTGCGTGTAGGCGAAGCCGGCGCCGGGGTGGACCAGGACGGCCAGAGCAAGCCCCGACGCGGCAGCAAGAGCGGACTTCCTGAAGTGAAAAGCGGGCATCGATCCCCCATATGTCTGGTCTTGGCCGAGTGTGGGTGAACCGCCGTTCGTTGGCAACGAGGGCGGAGGCGAAACCCCGGACGTGTGCGCTCTCGGCAACAGGACGGGCCTTCTCCTCCGCTGTCGTCACCCGGCTTGACCGGGTGACCCAGTATTCCAGAGACGCCTGACGTTCCCCGAGGAGCCGCGGCGTACTGGATCCCCCGCCTGCGCGGGGGATGACTGCGGTGGGTGGGAAGGATTCCGGCCAACCCTTTGGCAAATCTGGCGAGATCAGGTTTCCGCCGCTGGCCCCGGGACCCTCAAAACAAAAACCGCGAAAACAACCCCATGCACAGTAGCCGGGGCCTTGATATGCCCAGTGAAATCGCCTCTTGCGGATTTTACGAAGCGGTTTTGACTCGTCGGGCAAAACAGGGGCATGATGGCATCATCGAGAGTGCGTGGGGTGGTCGGCTGATATCCCCGTGAGGAGAGGGGGCGCATGGCCACCGTGTTGATCGTCGCGCCGGTGTTTGCCCTGATCGCATCAGGCTATGCCGCGGTGCTGTTTCGCTTCGTCTCCGAGACCGCGCACAAGGGCATCTCCGAATTCGCCTTCAGCATCGCGATCCCTGCCCTGCTGTTCCGCACCATCGTCGTCTCGGAATTCCCCGACGTCAGCCCCTACCGGATGTGGGGCGCCTATTACGGCGCCCTCGCCGTCACCTGGATCGCGGCGCTGGCGCTCTCGGCCCTGCTGCGCGCGGGGCGCGAGGACCGCGAGGACGGCGTCGTGTTCGCGATCGGCTCGGTCTACGGCAACATCGTGATGCTCGGCATTCCCCTGACGCTCGCGGCGCTCGGCAACGAGGCGGCGGGGCCGATGGCGCTGATCCTGTCGGTGAACACGCCGCTGCTCTGGCTCTGCGGCATCCTGCAGATGGAGCTCGTCAGCCGCAAGCGGAGCGGCTCGGCGCTGACGATCATCTGGCCCGTGCTCGCGGATCTCGCGCGCAACCCCTTGATGCTGGCGATCGGCTTTGGCGTGGTGTGGCGCTTCACCGGCCTCGGCCTCAATCCCGTCGTCGACCGGACCATCGAGCTGCTGGCGCAGGCGGGATCGCCGGCGGCGCTGATCGCGCTCGGCATCAACCTGTTCCGCTTCGAGGTGAAGGGCGAGATGTCGAGCGTCGTCGTGATGAGCGCCCTCAAGCTGCTGGCGATGCCGGCGGCGGCGTTCGTGCTGGCCAAGCTGCTCGGCCTGCCGCCGACCGCGGCCGGCGTCGTCGTGCTGTTCGCGGCAATGCCGACCGGCGCGAACGCGTATATCTTTGCAGTTCAGTATCAGCGGCTGGTGAACCCGGTGTCGGGCGCGGTGGCGCTGGGCACGCTGCTGGCGGCGGTGACGTTGCCGGTGGTGGTGATGATGGTGGCGGGGGTGAGGTAGGTCGCGCCGACAGACGTGGTTTCCGTTAGGCTTTCAGGAATCGTGACGGAAGCTCGACCCGACAGATCGAGGAGCATCGTCATCGAAATTGTATGACCTTCAGGTTATGAGCCTCACTGCCGAAAGGGCTATTGAACAAGCTGGCCCGCGCGCCAGGCCATCTCCCAGAAGTCTGCCTCGAGTCGGGTGGCTTCCTTGAAGATCGCAATCAGCTCTGCCTCGCGGGCCGGCGTGGCGTAGAGATCGGCGAGATGCTCCATGTGCGCCCGCGCCTTGGCAGCGACCTCCTGGTACGGCGCGCCGGCGTACTCGGCGATCCAGACGCGATAGGCGTTCGTCGCGGCGTCCGCATCGGGTCGCGAGGCGAGCCGTGTGGCGATCTCCGCGTACCCGATCACGCAGGGAGCAAGCGCCACCTTGAGTGCCAGCAGATCGCCGCGCATTCCCGCGTCGAGCACGTAGCGTGTATAGGCCAGCATCTCGGCCGCCGGAGGGGTCTGTTCAAGGTCTGTCGGGGACAGACCCCAATCGGCGCAGAGCTTCACATGCAGGTTCATCTCGACATCAAGGATGGCCGAAAGGCCGGCCGCTGCTTCACGCATGTCGGCAAGTCTGGGCGACTTGTAGACCGCGAGCGCGTAGGCGCGAGCAAACTCGATGAGGAACAGGTAGTCTTGAACGAGGTAGTGACGAAACGCCGCTTCGGGGAGCGAACCGTCTGCCAATCCGTTCGTGAAGGGATGCTCGGTGTAGGCCCGCCACTCAAGGGATGCTGCTGTCTTGAGACGCTCGAAGAAACTCACGATCTTTTTCGCCCGGCTTGCTTGTCCATGAACGTCCTTGGCTCGCTACCGATAGCGCATTGCGAACCGACGAGCTACGGTGACCGCGGACAAAACTGGCTTTGAGCAGCGTTGCGGATGGGGCGCTCCCCGCGTCGAGAGTTTTGTGCACCGTCACCGTAATGCGATCCGGCCGGGATTCCGCCGCTGCCGGTGCCGGAGAACATTTCGGACCGCCAGTTCTTCCAGCAACTCGCGCTATCGAACATCATCACGACGGCCGAGGCGTTGGCAGCGGTCAAGACGGGCGACATCCCGGCGCCGCTAATGGCCATCGTGAGCGCGATGCCGGCCGATCAGCAATTCAACGCCGAGATGCTGCTCTCAGGCGCCACGGTGTTTCAGCGCAGCCATCCAATGACGGCGGCGATCGGCGCGGCCTATGGCTCGAGCGATGACCTGATCGACGCATTCTTTCGGGCCGCCGCGACGCTGTGACCGGAGAAGATTGACGGGGAGGAGGCTCCTAGGGGGCGCTCGGCGGCGTGCAGCATCCCGGCGCGCAATAGTTTTCGGGGCGTCCTTCGGCGCGGCCCTTCCAATAAATCGCGCTGCACTCGGCAATTCTGAGATTGACGTTCGACGAGTAGAGCTTTTCGCCGAGTTTGAGGCAGACGGCGAAGGCGAGCAGGCAAATCACGAAGAGTGTGGCAATGCGCCAGTCGTTATCGCTGTCGCCGGAATGATGCTGCTGTTTCTGGTCAATGCAATTTGACATCGGCAATGTTCTTCCAAAATCGTCAATGTTTTTCCAAATGCGAGAGAAAATTCTGACACCTAACCGCTGATTGTGTCAACCGGAGGCTGTGCGCGGTTTTGCAGTGCGTTAACAACTCCTGATCGGGCCTTATGCCCGGAGTCCAATGAAAGGCCGCCCCTATCGGGCGGCCTTTCGCATTCGAGAGGGGGAAATCCATGTTTTCGAGGGATGTGCTCGACGCGCTGGTCGCGGCCGCAAATGCCAACGCCACGGTGTTTCAGCGCAGCCATCCAATGACGGCGGCAATCGGCGCCGCTTACGGCTGGAGCGATGCCCAGATCGACGCCTTCTTCCGGACCGCGGCGGCGCTGTGACCGGAATTACGGTGACACTGCACTAAACTGAAGTCGCCTGACGTCGTGCAGTTTCGTGCACTGTCACCGTAATGGCATGAAAGGCGCGGCCGATCTCCATACCCAGGTGCAAGAACCTCGGCTGGCCGACCTTCCCCAAGGGGCCTTTTTTCTTTGCGCATATCTGGCCACACGCAAAAAACCGCCAAGGTCTCCCTCGACGGCTCGTGCCGTTGCATTTGAGTAGAGGTACTGCGTCGAGCGGTGCTCGAACGCAGCCCGTGCTTGCTCTTATTTGGACGCACACGACCTTCAATGAGGCCGGTGGGTGCGTTGCCACTGTGTCGGGCCAACGATCCCCGATCCTTATCACATGTGACTGGCGGCGACGCTCTTCAAGCCAGCACTGCTGTCCCGTTCGATGAAATGGCAAAGGCAGATTTTCCAATTAAGTCGCTGCGCTCCAGCCCGCTGCGCGGGAGCCAGAGGCGAGAGGTCGGTAGCCAGTTGAAAGGATATTGGTAGCAGTGGAGAGCCCCGTCCCTGAGAATCGAGGCGTAGTCAACCTCACTCAGGAAGGAGCTCGGCGCCAAGCTCACTGACCGGTGGCCGCCGGCAGCACTAAACCGAAGTCGCCTGATCTCGTGGAGTTTCGTGCACTGTCACCGTAATTCAAGCGCCACCTTGAGTGCCAGCAGATCGCCGCGCATTCCCGCGTCGAGCACGTAGCGTGTATAGGCCAGCATCTCGGCCGCCGGAGGGGTCTGTTCAAGGTCTGTCGGGGACAGACCCCAATCGACGCAGAGCTTCACATGCAGGTTCATCTCGACATCAAGGATGGCCGAAAGGCCGGCCGCTGCTTCACGCATGTCGGAATACGGTGACAGTGCACTTAATCGATAACGACAATTCTTTTCCGACTGTGTCGCGGCTCGACCAATGCTTACTCAGCTGCATGAGCAGTACTTTTGCGGCCGCAAGCACTTCACGTTCGGGGATTCGCCCATGATATCCGCCAAGGGGCCGCCACCGAGATACCGGCGCAATGATTAGGTGTCTGGTGCGACACGCGCGCGCGAGAACCACGCGCGGGCGTCGCTACGAAAGAGCAGCACCACGGCGACCACCAACAATAGATATCCGGTGTGAAAGAGGATTGCCGCGACAGCGTTGAACCGGAAACGTTCGTCGAAATCGATGATGACGCTCGGAATTCCGATAATGACCATGACGAGACTGATCCAGCGAGCCCAATTCTGTCGCTTTCGCGCAATCAGCCAAATCCACAACGACTGCCCCGCGATGGAGCAGACGAACATGATCGGATAGCCGATCGGATACAGATTGTAGTACTTGGCAAGGCTGGCGGGATTCGCAGCAGCCGACCCCAAGCCCGTGACGAGCGCCGCACCAGCCAGACGCTCGTACCAAATGACACTATCCGGACGGCTTGCGGCCCCCACTTTCTCCGAAGCTCCACCAGCCATTCACCACCCCGACACGACCGACGAGCCTCGGCCTAATCCGAAGACGATAGCGCACCCAACCGCAACCGGAGAAGCCGGTTGAGACACATGGTATGTTCAATCTCTGATCAAGGTGGCTTGGCTGCAACAGCTTGAGTACGGATCTATTCAACAAGCTGCTGGCTGATCCGGGAGGACTGGTACAGTTGGGTGGGAACCCCCAACCGCCAGCCTCAGCATTGATAAAACTAGCGAATTTGCAGCCGCGATAAGACCTTTTGTAGCAACGTTTTGTATTTTGCAACATCGCGTTGGTGAGCTTAGTCGCAGCTACGATTTTGCCACCACTCATTGTGGAAGTTGTGAAATCGCCATCTTCTCAATTGTCGATTTGCTGCTGGAAAAGCGGGAGCTTAATTTCATCCTGCTCTTTGGCAGACCCATAGTTCCTCACGGCGGAACGGAACGCCCGTTCAAGCTCACCTTCGAACGCGGGCCGCATTCGAGTTATGGGATTGGAAGTCCAAAATGGCCCCAAGTTTCTTCTAGAAGCTTCGACACAAAGCTTCTGAACCTCCTGCTCAATCCAGTCAAAGAATTGCTTGGCAATCGACTTCCGGATTTTGAAGCGTCGCACAGTATTCTGCTCCGCGTAGACGCTTTTCATGCCACCCTTTATTTCCTCCCAAACTTGGTCGCCATAGATAAAGGTGTCAAAGATCACGGTCTCCAAAAACACTAGGCGTCCAAGCAATTCGCGCACGATGTAGCCGCACAGCCTGGTCGGCACCAAGACACTTTCGCTCGAATACTCTTGATGGGAGCGGGAGAAACACACCCTTGCCTTTATCAAGTCGGTGATAATCTTATTCGTGATACGGCTACTAAATCCCATTCGTTCCAAGCTGGATATGATCTCACTTGCTTCAATGCCTTGGAATTCCTTTGTCGTGGCCGCAGCTATTAGCGCCGACATAACGTACACCCTAAGGAACTGACTTTCAGAACGACCGGTTTTCGCATCGAACGGATTAAGAATTGGCGAGAACTCATCGCGGTAGATGGACTGGTTGCCAAACATTATTGCTCTGATAGCCTCGTGAATCGGGAAGTCGTAATGACCTGTCTTTAAGAACGCTTGATAGGCCCGATAGGAAGTCGAATACCCGAACTGGAGAAATTGCTTAGTCATCCGGAGGGCAAGTCGAACATCGCCAGTCGCTGAAACTTCGATTAATTGACCGACATCCGTTCCCAAAACACTCGCGCTCAACATATCAACTACGCGCGACGCATCTGACACTGTGACTTTTGCACCTCCATCAGAAACAACCTCGAAGGTCTTATCCTTCAACAGGTGGTTCGCGATTGTAAATCTCTTCGAGAGAACCGACTGAACATCTGGGGGGTCAATGTAGATGGCGTCAAATGTGAAAGCGTCAAATACGGCCGATGAACGGTTCTTGACGTAAGTCGCATCGCGCATCGCAATCACGAGGCTCAAGTTTGCTTCTCTAGCAATAGCAACAGCATCTAGAAATATTGCGTCTTGGATTGTTGTCTCCTCAACCTGGTCAACGTTATCGATGACTAGGAAGCACGCCTGTGACTTTGATGCATAAGAAAGAATTCTTCTGCAGTAGGGCGCCCCCTCTTCGTATTCCTTGAGGAGAATTTTTCCTATCTGCTCATCCAATGCAGCCTTGTTGGCTTTCAGGCCGCCCAAGGGCCCTCTAGTCAGATTAGCCACTTCTTCTTCGTATGCCGGAGCGATTGTCGTTTCGTAGTCACCCAGCGCGGGGTGAGCCTTTATGTAGTTAAGAATGGCCTCGAAAATGTGAGTTCGAGGCGAAAGCGTCTTTGAAAAATTTCGAAAGTCTACATACAACCAATGCGCCGCGGGCGGTTTCTTGGTTTGATCAAAAAATGCCTTGCCGCTGATCGTCTCCACATATCGGAGGAATGTCGTCTTTCCTGCGCCTACGAGCCCCAACGTCAAAAGCGCCAGAGGCTGAGCTTTGACCTTCACAGAGGTAAACTTAGCTCCAACCCCTTTCGCACCATCTCGGCCAACAGGACGCAGCGGGCGTGACCTCAACACTTGATCGCGGCGGACAACCGCATTTGCTGTAGGCACGTTATCGACGCTGAGGGCAACTGCCCGCCCGCTGACATCTTCATCGTGTTGCCGCAGGATGCCATGGGGGAATCCGTGTTGGACGCCATCAAGGCGGACATGCCCGGTATCGCCGTGCGCCAGTGGGACTTTGAGCTAGATCCGCCGAAGGGAAGGAAGCCCCGCGAAAGCTCACACACACGGCTCATTTCCTATATGGAAGAACAGCCGGTCGGGACCGTGTCCCTCACGGAGATCCAGCGCTCTCTAAAGCTCACCAGCCTCAAGAAACTACGCGAGACGCTCAACGCGGCCGATCACCCTACCACTCAGGCGCTCTCTGATATGGGCGTGAAGTACGTAGCTGGTGTCGGGCGGGGATCGAAGAGCTTCCTGATGAAAGCTATTTGAGAAGGCAACACCGCCCGCCGGCCCGAGTTGTTCATTCCCGTGCCCCCTCGCGTCGGAAGGAGCCCTGCTATGTTACCCCCGTATTTTTCCCAGTATCTCTTTTGCCCTGATTCGGTTTCTTCCCGTACTCAGCGCACAACGCGTTTTCCGGAGAAGTAAAATGTCTATCGGTATGAGCGAATTGGCCGAGAAGCTTGAACGACTTGAGAAGCAGTTCAATCACTACAAGCAAGAGGTTGAGAAGGCCGTAATCGGACTCAACGAGCGAATCAAAAAGCTCGAACAACAAGCCAAGTAGCGGCGAGCGACGGCTCACCGAGGCGAAACTTGAAAATTTCGGCCGCACCAAAGGTTTCCAGCAGGATCCCTCGGGTGCGGCCTTTCGGTTTAAGCAAAATCTCTCTTGCATCGTCGGGCAAAACAGTGGTTCATAAGGCGCTGGCTCTAACTGTGTAGAGAGGAACCAGCATCATGGCGGATGAAGCAGAAGTCCCTTCCGAGCTGTCCAAAATTGCGAAGCTCAATGGGGACTTCCGAAGGAACTACGGCACACTACTCGGCGCATTTCTCTATTTGCGTTCAATTAGTGCCGCGCGCGGCCGCTCTTGGTTTTGGGCTGGTTTATTTTCGGTCGCTTGCTCAGCGGTGCTGGCATGGCTCGGGAAACACGGCTTTTCTTGGTTAGGCGCCGGCTGAGAGATCGGGCCAATTGGTGCGCCGTGTCGAACTGCTCTATCGCGCGCTTGGTTCGTGCTCTTTCCGAAAATCTTATTTGTTGTCTCTCTTGTCCGGATGTTGGCAGCAACACGTAGTCTAGGACCGACTTATTGTCCTCGGCCAGTCGGATAGTCGCCCTTTGCCCGTCTCTCGAGGACCGATAGCGCGGGCAACAGGTTGTCGCTGACCGCGTCAACGAACAGTCCATAGGCGGTACCGTTCAGGGCCTTGCCCTCGCTGGCAAGGAAACTCGCTGTGCGCGCCAGCTCAGCCACGTGCGGGCGCACCGCCTCACGAACCTCGGGCGCCCTCTCCCAGTCGCAGTGCGGGTCTGAGCTAGGATCTTCCTCGTAACTGTCAGGAGCCTCGTTCCGCAGCACATCCCAGACGAAGTGGTCGGCTGTCTCCCGCCAACGCTTTGCCGGGCCGGGATCATCCTCATGCTGCTTCACGAACCAATTGTACCATCGGCCCGCGAGCGCGATTGCATTGAGCTTGGTGAGTGGCTGGCCCTCGCCATTCCTTTGGGCTCGCAGGGTGGCGATGCGCGTCTCAACCTCGGCCTCCCACTCCCCGAGGCGGGCCTTCGCTTCGTGCTTGGGAGTGTCGGCTGGAAGCTTGAGGTGCGCCTCGCGCTTTTGCCCATAGAGCCGCTGGTAGTCCTTGCGGACGTCCTCGGGGATGCCCTTGCGAGCAAACCACCGTCCATCCGTTGCTCGGTTCAACGCGACCATACGCAATGCCATTTGTAACGCCTTTTGTATTTTAGGCGGCACAAATCCACTTGGTCTATCAATAAGATGCTGAGAATGCGGGGTTATCCGCAGCGGTGGTACAGTTGGGTGGGCTCGAACCACCGACCTCCTGTTCCACAGACAGGCGCTCTAACCAACTGAGCTACAACTGCATCCTTGCGAGCCGCCCCTGGGGCTACCTGAAAAGGCCGGTCACCGAGGGGGGCTGGACGGGGCGGAAACTAGGTGCAACGGCCGTTTTTGGCAAGGCCGCAAACGGGCGGAATCCACCCTCAAACGACGTTATTTGCAAAGGAAAACCCGGGCCTGGGCCCGGGTTTCTTGTTATTTGGGCATGATCTTATCCGAAGACCGCTGTGCACTTCGCGCGCGGCCCTTCGGGTCCGTATCAGGCCCTGATCAAACCGGCCTCGTCGCTCAGGCGGCGGGCGGGTAGAGCTTCGAGGCGCTGGCCTTGATCGGCTCGGCGGCGGCGGTTGCGGCGCGCTGGGCGATCTCGGCGAGCTCCTTGGCCTGGGCCTGGAAGGTCTCGAGCTGCTTTTTGCCATGGCTGCTCCACAGCGCGAACGCATCCGACGGCGACTTCACGCCGAGCAGCTCCTGGGTGAAGTCCAGATGGGCGGTCGTATTGGCCTTCATGAACTCCATCAGCTTGGCGGTGTACTCGTTCGCGCCCTTGCTGGCGGACGAGAACACGGCCTCGATGGTGCCGTTATGGCTTTCGGCCGCGTCCTTGAACTTGGCGTAGCTCTCGCGCGCCTGCGAAACGCCCTTTTCGGCGAACGCACGCACCTGCTCCGGCACCTCGAACGGGATGATGGAGGCGGAGAATGGATCAGTCGCACCTGTCATTGTTGTCCCTCACGATCATGGAAAATGGAGTGAGCCTTCTGGCGCGCCCGCCGGCCAACCGGGGCCATCTGTTGGCGGGTACGAAGACTGGATACGCGTAACGAAAAAGATGGCTCGTCCAACGCCCAGCATTATCCCTGCGTAACATGTCAACATTGTGCAGCGCAACGCGATCCGGGGTGCGCGGGGAAAATTTAATCCCGGAGAGGATGAGGTTCCGGGGTACGGGAACCCGTGGTTGAGGTGCGCTTCGTCATTCCGGGGAGCGAGCGGAGCGAGGGAGCCATGATGCGCAATTGCGCATCTGAGAATCCATCGGGCTACCGGAGATCGCAGGGAATTGGATTCCGGGCTCGCGCCAAGTGGCGCGCCCCGGAATGACATCCCCCGGAGGGGCTCGCGTGCTTCGGCCGGGCCACACCCATGCCGCGCGCGAATCCTGCGGATGCAGCGGCTGCGTGGCTTGCGGGGGCGGCCGGATTAAGGTTATCGCGGCTTTAGGGCTTCCCCCGTAGGCTGGGGCCGTGGACCTGCCCGCGCCCGCGCGCGATACTAACCCTTTCTTAAGGCTGTCATTCCCGGCAGCCCTAAGGCTAGAGGCGTGACAGCGAGACCAAAAGCCGGTTGGATGAGTCATTCGGATTTCCAGTTGCGAGGCGTGGGCGATCCCCGGCTGGCTGTGCATGCGACCTCCCCGCTGCCCGTGTGGCTCTGGTCGGTCGACGGTGCGCGCGTGCTGTGGGCCAATCCGGTCGGCGCAAAATTCTTCGGCGCGGCGCATGCCGCAGTGCTGGCGGAAAAGACGTTCGGCCCGGCCGACAGCCATCGCCGCCAGGTCGCCCGGCTCGCCCGGCAGCTGCCGGCGAGCGGCACGGTGCGGCTCGAACGTCTGCGCGGCTTCGGCGCCCGGCTCGGAACGCTGATGACCTGCGCCTGCACGCGGCTGACCTTCGCCGATGGCGGCCAGGCCGTGCTCGTCACCGCGATGGACCCTTCGGTGCGCACCATGCCGCTGATCGAGCGCCTGCATCGCCTCGTCGCGGGCGCCAAAATGCCGATGGCGGCGTTCGCGCCCGACGGAATGTTCGTCGGCGCCAGCGAAGCCGCCCGCGCCCTGCTCGGCTTCCGCGATCTCGGCGAAGCCGGGCTCGAGCAGGCCCGCAGCGATGCGCTTCGCAGCGGCCGCGCCGAGACGCCGATCGGCATCGGCCAGATGGTGCTGCAACGGGTCGGCCTCGGTGCCGATATCGGCCTGGTCGCGCTGATCGAGCCGGCCGCCGCGCAGGCGGCAGCGGCGAGCGATGCCGCGCCGGCCGCGTCCGCGCCCGCGAGCACGCCTGACGTCACGCCCGCGGCGCCGGCTCAATCCACGCCGCAAGCCGCCGAGGCGCCGAACGAGGCGCCGCCGTCGAACGAGGCGCCGGCCGCTATCGCGATGTTCGACGCCTTCGCCGAGCCGGTCGAAACGCCCGCGGCGGCCGAGGCGATCGCGGCCGCGCTGCCCGTGAGCGAGGCGGCGCCGGAGATCGCAACGGTCCAGGAGACTGTCGAAGAAGCCGTCGCCGAGACGGTTGAAGAGGCGGCCCAGGAATCGGCTGAAGAGCCGGCTGACGCGCCGAAAACTCCGGTTGAAAACCATTCCTCAGCCATTGTGTCGCCGCAGGCCGCCCCGATCACTACCGGCATGGTCGAGCCGCCGTCGGGTCCCGCAGAGACGCCCGCGCCGCATCAGCATCCGCTGCGCTTCCTCTGGCAGATGGATGCAGAGGGCCGCTTTGTGCTGGCGTCCTGCGAGTTCATCCGCCTGATGGGCGCGCACACGGCCGCCGGCTTCGGCCGCCCGTGGCGCGAGATCGCCGAGGAATTCTCGCTCGACCCGGAGGGGCGCGTGGCGCAGGCGCTGGCCAGCCACGACACCTGGGCCGGGATCACTGTGAACTGGCCGGCCGATGGCGGCGAGCATCTGCCGGTCGAGCTCGCGGGCCTGCCGGTCTACGACCACGCGCGCAATTTCGCCGGCTTCAAGGGCTTTGGCGTCTGCCGCGATCTCGACGGCCTCAACCGGCTCGATGCGCTCCGGCGCTTCGAGCTGCTCGCCGAACCGCCGGCGCAGCACGGCCTGTCCGCCGACATCGCCGAGCCAGATCCGGAGCCCGTGGCAGAGGCGCCGCCGCCGGCCGAGCCGCCTGCACCCGAGCCTGAGCCCGCACCCGAAGCTGAACTGCCCGCCCCCGCCCTCGACGCGAATTCACATCCAACCGATCCGGAAACGCCAGTGGAAACGCCTCCCAACGTCGTGCCGTTCCGCCCGCCCGGCGATACCAGATCACCTGGTGATCAGAGATCGCCGACGCTGACGCCGATCGAGAACAGCGCGTTCAACGAGCTCGCCCGGCAATTGTCCGAGCGCCTCGAACGCGAGCGTGAGACGATCGCCACCGCGACGACCGAACCGCCGGCGGAGAGCACGCCCGAACCGCTGATCGAGGCGCCGCCGCACGCGCCGGCCGAATGGCTGACCGAGCCGGCGCCGCCGGCGCGCGGCCACAGCACGCGCGACCGCGCGCTGCTCGACCTCTTACCGACCGGCATCCTGATCTATCGGCTCGACCGCCTGCTCTACGCCAACCCGGCGTTCCTCGCGCGCATGGGCCATGCCAGCGTGAGCGCGCTGGAGAATGCCGGCGGCCTCGATGCGCTCTATGTCGAGCCGGGCGTATCGCCCGCCAGCAGCACCTCGCAAGGCGGCACGCCGGTTACGATCAGCGCGACGCTTCCCAACGGCGAAGAGCCGCTTCCGACCACCGAGGCGCATCTGCACACGATCGACTGGGACGGCGAGAGCGCGCATGCGCTGGTCTGCGCGCTGCCGGCTGCTGCGCCTGTCGTTGCCGAGCCTGTGGTCGCGCCGTCCGTCGTCGCCGAGCCTGTTGTCACTGAACTTGTCGTCACCGAGCCGCTCGTCGCAGAGTCCTTCCCCTACGCGTCCGAGCTCGAATCCCAGGCCGGCGATGCCGACGCCGAGGATCTCGCCGCGATCCTCGACACCACGGCCGAGGGCATCGTGATGTTCGATGCCGAAGGCAACATCCTCGTCTGCAACCGCAGCGCCGAAGCGCTGTTCGGCTACGACGGCGAAGCGCTGCTCGAGCAGAACCTGGTGTCGCTGTTCGCGCCGGAGAGCCAGCAGATCGTCGCCGACTATCTCGAAAGCCTGAAGAGCCAGGACATTTCCAGCCTGCTCGATCACGGCCGCGAGGTGCTTGGGCGCGAGAAGAAGGGCGGCGTCATCCCGCTCGCCATGATCATGGGCCGCACAAGGCCCGACGGCCCGAACTTCTTCGCCGTGTTCCGCGACCTCTCCCAGAGCAAGAAGGGCGAGAGCGAGCTGACGCAGGCCCGCCGTCTCGTCGACGGCGCGGCGAATGCCAAGGCCGACATGCTGGCGCGGATCAGCCACGAGATCCGCACGCCGCTCAACGCCATCATCGGCTTTGCCGAGGTGATGATCTCCGAACGCTTCGGCACGCTCGGCAACGAGCGCTACGGCGAATACATGAAGGACATCCGCGCCTCCGGCGAGCGCGTCATCGCGATCATCGACGATTTGCTGGAGCTGTCGCGGATCGAGACCGGCAAGCTCGACCTCAACTTCGCCAACCTCAACCTCAACGACCTGGTCGAAGCCTGCGTCGTGGTAATGCAGCCGCAGGCCAATCGCGAGCGCATCATCATCCGCACCTCGCTCGGCCATGCGCTGCCGCAGGTGAGCGTGGACGCGCGCGCGATGCGGCAGATCACCATGAACCTGATCTCGAACTCGATCCGGCTCGCCAGCGCCGGCGGCCAGGTGATCGTCTCGACCGCGCTCAACGATCGCGGCGAGGTCGCGCTTCGCATCCGCGACACCGGCCACGGCCTTAGCGAGCGCGAGGTCGCGGCCGCGATGGAGCCGTTCCGCACCCCGCCGCCGGGCGATGCCGAGGACAATTCGGCGCTGAGCCTGTCGCTGACCAAGGCGCTGGTCGAAGCCAACCGCGCCCGGTTCAACATCAAGAGCGCAGGCCACGGCACGCTGATCGAAGTGGTGTTCGCGCCGGCGCTGGCGCGGGCGTGAGGCTCGGCGAAATCAAACCCAGTCGACTGGGCGAGGACCACCTCTCCCCAGCGGGGAGGTGGCGCGAGCCCGCGGTTCGACCGATCGAACCAAGCGCGAAGGCTCACGCCGCGCGCACGGTGGCGCTGCGCGGCACTCAGGGAAATCCTCGCGCCTCCATGGATTGACCGAACCATCGGGACGCGGCCTGAGCAACCTCCTCATGGTCGGGCGTACCGTCGCAGGCCCACGCGACGAAGCCGTCGGGGCGCACCAACGCTGCACTCAGGCCCAGCCGGTCCTTCGCGTCATCGGCGACATATGTGATCCGGTCGCTCCAGCGGCTTGCAAGCATCCGAAGCGACGCACGGGAGCCGAAGTCCAGCAATATCCCTTTCGCCGTCCTGAGACGTTCTCCGACCGTCGTCCCGTCAGCGAATTCGAAATCGGGAGCACTCCGGCCGACGAGCGGATGGCTGCCGCCGAGATCGTAGCGGAGCGAAATGCCGCGCACGCGCTCGGCGAAATAGGTCGTACCGTCCCGCGTCCCGATGAGATCGCGAATGATGGCTTGAAGCGCGCGGGTGCTCGGCGTCGGCCGCATGATCGCGACCTGCGCGCGCGACCAGTCGAGGATTTGCGCGCCCACAGGATGCCGCTCGCGCGAATAGCTGTCGAGGAGATCGGCCGGTGCGCCGCCGCAGATCGTCGCCGCCAGCTTCCAGCCCAGGTTCATCGCATCGCCAAGACCAAGATTGAGGCCCTGGCCGCCCAGCGGCGAATGGATGTGGGCAGCGTCGCCCGCCAGGAGCACCCGCCCTCTGCGATACGTGGTTGCCTGATGGGCCCGATCCGTCCAGCTGGCGGCGAGCCGAAGCGCCGTGACGGTGACGTCGGTGCAGGAGACGCGACGCAGGACGCTCTGCACATGCTCGCGTGTGATCGGCTCGGTGCGGTGGAAAGCTCCGCCGTCGAAATCGACCATCGCGATCGTCCCGGGCTGCGCATAGGTATACATGCCGGCGGGCGTGTAGTTGCGGCCCGGGCGAAGCCCGTCCGGATCGGCCAGCTCGACATCGATGGAATAGCCCGTGAACTCGGGGTCGGTGCCGACGAAGTCGAAGCCACCGATCTTGCGTACCGTGCTGCGGCCGCCGTCGCATCCGACAAGCCATCGTGCCCGGAAGGTCTCGCCGGCCGCCTGCACTGGCACGTCTTCGCTCGAGGCGACAACGGCATTCACGGCAAAACCGCGCCGGATCTCGACGCCCATGCCGCAAGCGCGCGCAGCCAGAACGGATTCGAGCGTTTCCATATCGACGGCGAGGTTGGCATCGGCCGACGTCGGCAGACGCCAGGACCACTTCGCGGCATCGATGTTGTCCTGATAGAATTGGATGCCGGCGAAATGACCCGCGGGCCGTCGCGTCTGCTGCATCCAGTGGGCTGCACGCTTGATCGCGCCTGAGGCAAGCTGCTGTGCGGCCACGATCACATCCAGCAGGCCACGCCGGTGAAAGGCCTCGAGTGTGGAGATCGAAAGACCGCGCAGGCCAAACGGGAGTTGCTTCAGGGCCGAATGCGAATCTTGCGATTGCTCCAGCACCAGAACCTGGAGACCGGCGAGCCGCAACTCGCACGCGAGAAACAGGCCGACGGGACCGGCACCGGCAATGACGACGTCGTATGGAATTGAAGATTGATCGGGCATGGGACGCTCCTGTGGTCGATGTTCGACCGGAGCGTTCCCTGGGCCTGAGAATCACACGGACGAACGATTGGGCGCCTTGGTGGCGTCCGATGTTCGTCGCGGGGATCTCGTGCACAAGGCCAAAGACCAGAGCTTTCGTTACCGAAAGGACTTGGGCTTACCAGACCAAGTCTGCCTTTTCCGACAGAAGAGATATAGTTTCGTGACGATCGATCTGCAACGAAAAAGGCACGGCGCTTGCGGCGCCGTGCCTTTCACATTCATGTGGCTCGGATCAGCTGTAGATCTCGAACAGGCCGGCGCCGCCCTGGCCGCCGCCGATGCACATCGTCACCACGCCCCACTTCGCCTTGCGGCGCGCGCCTTCCTGGAGCAGGTGGCCGGTGAGACGTGCGCCGGTCATGCCGAAGGGATGGCCGATCGCGATCGAGCCGCCATTGACGTTGTACTTGGCGGGATCGATGCCGAGCTGGTCGCGGCAATACAGGCACTGGCTGGCGAAGGCCTCGTTGAGCTCCCACAGATCGATGTCGTCGATCTTGAGGCCGGTGCGCTTCAGAAGCTTCGGAATCGCGAACACCGGGCCGATGCCCATCTCGTCGGGCTCGCAGCCGGCGGTCGCCCAGGCGACGAAACGGCCGAGCGGCTTGAGGCCGCGCTTCTCGGCGTCCTTGGCTTCCATCAGCACGACGGCGGCGGCGCCGTCCGAGAGCTGGCTGGCATTGCCGGCGGTGACGAACTTGCCGGGGCCCTTCACCGGCTCGAGCTTGGCAAGGCCCTCCAGCGTGGTCTCGGGCCGGTTGCACTCGTCACGGTCGACGACGTAGTCGACGATGCTCTCCGCCTTGGTCTGCTTGTCGACGACCTTCATCTTGGTCTTCATCGGGACGATCTCGTCCTTGAACTTGTTCGCCTGCTGGGCCGCGGCCATGCGGCGCTGCGATTCCAGCGAGAACTCGTCCTGGTATTCGCGGCTGAGCTTGTAGCGCTCGGCGACGATGTCGGCGGTGTCGATCATCGCCATGAAGATGTCGGGCGCGACCTTGAGCAGTTCCGGATCGACCCATTCCTTCGGCGAGCCGCCGCCCGGAATGGAAATGCTCTCGACGCCGCCGGCGACGATGCAGTCGGCGCCGTCGGAGCGGATCGAGTTGGCGGCCATCGCGATGGTCTGGAGCCCCGAGGAGCAGAAGCGGTTCACCGAGACGCCGGCGGTGGTCTTCGGCAGGCCGGCGAGCAGCGCGGCCTGGCGGCCGATGTTCGGCGCGCCGTGGGCGCAATTGCCGAGGTAGCAGTCCTCGACATAGTCCTTGTCGACGCCAGCGCGATCGACCGCGTGGCGGATGGCGTGGGCCGCGAGCGACATCGGCGGCGTGATGTTGAACCCGCCGCGGCCGGATTTCGCGAGGCCCGTGCGCGCATAGGAAACGATGACGGCTTCACGCATTGTTTTCTCCCTTGTCGAACGATTTTGAACGGAGCGTCCTGGTCGCCATTGGTACACAAAGTTGGAGGGCTGCGGGAGAAATAAAAACGCCGCCCCCGGTGAGGGAGGCGGCGTTGTTCCGCGGGTCGGAATATATGATACGCGTCATTCCGGGGCGGCTCGAAGAGCCGAACCCGGAATCTCGAGATTCTCAGGTGCGCAATTGCGCACCGGAGTTTACTCTTCGCGTGCCCCGGAATGACGGAGTGTCAGAACGTCAGCGCCTTGGCCTGCTTGACCTGCGGCAGCGCCTGCACCTTGGCGAGCACGTCGGCCGGCACCGCGCCGTCGACCTCGACCAGCGCGATGGCGTCGCCGCCCAGCTTGACGCGGCCGAGATGGAAGGTCGCGATGTTGAGCTTGGCGGCGCCAAGCAGGCTCGCGAACGCGCCGATGAAGCCGGGCTTGTCCTCGTTGGTCACGTAGATCATCGACTTGCCGAACTCGGCATCGACGCGGATGCCCTTGACGTCGACGAGGCGCGGCTTGCCGTCATGATACACGGTGCCGGAGACCGAGCGCTCCTGGCGCTCCGTCGCCACCGTGACGGTGATCAGGCTCTCATAGTCGCTCTGGGCGGCGCGCACGATCTCGTCCACCACCATGCCGCGCTCCTTGGCGACCACGGGCGCGGACACCACGTTGACCTCGCCCAGCATCGGCCGCAGCAGGCCCGACAGCACGGCGGAGGTGATCGCCTTGATCTTCATCTCGGCGACGTGGCCCTCATAGGTGATCTCGACCTTGAGGATGCCGCTCTCGGTGAGCTGGCCGGCGAACGAGCCGAGCTTCTCGGCGAGCGCGATGAACGGCTTCAGCTTCGGCGCTTCTTCCGCCGTGATCGAGGGGAAGTTGACCGCGTTCGAGATCGCGCCGGTGAGCAGATAGTCCGACATCTGCTCGGCGACCTGGAGCGCGACGTTCTCCTGCGCTTCGGTGGTGGAGGCGCCGAGATGCGGCGTGCAGATCACGTTGGGATGGCCGAACAGCACGTTGGTATTCGCGGGCTCCTCGACGAAGACGTCGAAGGCGGCGCCCGCGATGTGCTTGGAATTCAGCGCATCGACCACCGCCTGCTCGTCGACGAGACCGCCGCGGGCGCAGTTGATCAGGCGCACGCCCTTCTTCATCTTGCCGATCGCGGCAGCATCGATGATGTTCTTGGTCTTCTCGGTCAGCGGGGTGTGCAGCGTGATGAAGTCGGCGCGCTTGAGGAGGTCGTCGAGATCGACCTTCTCGACGCCGATGTCCTTGGCGCGCTCCGGCGACAGGAACGGATCGAACGCGACCACCTTCATGCGCAGGCCGAGCGCGCGGTCCGCGACGATCGAGCCGATATTGCCGCAGCCGACCACGCCGAGCACCTTGCCGGTGATCTCGACGCCCATGAAGCGGTTCTTCTCCCACTTGCCGGCCTGGGTCGAGGCGTCGGCCTGCGGGATCTCGCGGGCGAGCGCGAGCATCAGGGTGATGGCGTGCTCGGCGGTCGTGATCGAATTGCCGAACGGCGTGTTCATCACGATGATGCCCTTGGCCGTGGCGGCGGGGATCTCGACGTTGTCGACGCCGATGCCGGCGCGGCCGATCACCTTGAGGTTGGTTGCCTTCTCGAGGATCTTGGCGGTCGCCTTGGTCGCGGAGCGGATCGCGAGGCCGTCGTAATTGCCGATGATCTCGGCGAGCTTGTCCTTGTCCTTGCCGAGATTGGGCTGGAAGTCGACCTCGATGCCGCGATCCTTGAAGATCTGCACGGCGGCGGGCGAGAGCGCGTCGGAAATGAGAACTTTGGGTTTGGTCATGGGAATGATCCTCTACCTTCCTCGCAAAGAGGGGCGGCCTTCGGGAGCAGGGTGATGCTGTTTCTTCTCCCTCTCCTCGTTCTTACGGGGAGAGGGTTGGGGTGAGGGGCAGCCACAGGCGAAGGTACTCGCGGAGAGAGCCCCTCACCCGGATTGCTGCGCAATCCGGCCTCTCCCCGTAAGAACGGAGAGAGGCTAAGAAAGCTCACGCCGCCTTGGCGAGCTGCGCCTTGGTCTCGGCGAAGGCCCAGTCGATCCACTGGGTCAGGAGCTCGACGTCCCTGGCCTCGACAGTGGCGCCGCACCAGATGCGCAGGCCGGCCGGTGCATCGCGATAGTAGGCGAAGTCGTAGCCGGCGCCTTCCTTCTCGACCAGCGCGACCAGCTTCTTGGAGAACTCGGCCTGCGCGTCGTCCGAGAGCGCGGTGAGCGCGGGATCGATGAACTTCAGGCACACCGAGGTGTTGGAGCGGATCGAAGCGTCCTTGGCCAGGAAGTCGATCCAGGGCGTCTTCGCCTTCCAGTCGGCCAGCACCTTGGTGTTGGCGTCGGCGCGCGCGATCAGCGCCTTGAGGCCACCGATCGACTTGGCCCAGTTCAGCGCATCGAGATAGTCCTCGACACAGAGCATCGACGGCGTGTTGATGGTCTCGCCGACGAAGATGCCTTCGTTGATCTTGCCGCCCTTGGTCATGCGGAAGATCTTCGGCAGCGGCCAGGCCGGCTTGTAGGTCTCGAGCCGCTCCACCGCGCGGGGCGACAGAATCAGCATGCCGTGCGCGGCTTCGCCGCCGAGCGCCTTCTGCCAGGAGAAGGTGACGACGTCGAGCTTGGCCCAGTCGAGGGCCTGCGCGAACGCCGCCGAGGTGGCGTCGCAAATGGTCAGGCCTTCGCGGGTCGCGCTGATCCAGTCGGCGTTCGGGACGCGCACGCCTGAGGTGGTGCCGTTCCAGGTGAAGACGACGTCCGACTTCGGATCGACCTTGGAGAGATCGGGGATTTCACCATAGGCCGCATTGAGCTTGGTGACGTCCTTGAGCTTCAATTCCTTGACGATGTCGCTGACCCAGCCTTCGCCGAAGGATTCCCAGGCGAGCGTGGTGACGGGCCGCGCACCAAGCAGCGACCACAGCGCCATCTCGACCGCGCCGGTATCGGAGGCCGGCACGATGCCGATGCGATAATCGGCCGGCACTTCAAGCACTTCGCGCGTCAGATCGATCGCGAGCTTGAGCTTGGTCTTGCCGACCTTCGCGCGATGCGAACGGCCGAGCGCTGCGTCCTTGAGATTTTGGGCATTCCAGCCGGGGCGCTTGGCGCAGGGGCCGGAGGAGAAATGCGGCACGTTGGGCCGCGAAGCGGGCTTCGCTACAGTCATATTCTACCCTTCCAGATAGTAAGCCTCCCGTTGGGGGGAGGTGTCCCGCCGCGGCTGATACGGGAAACGGGAAGAGTCGTCAAGGAAGTTCCGGCACCTCACGCGCGAGTGATGGCGCTTCCGGCGCGATATCGGGGGATTCAACCCTGGCGAGCGCGTTCAGCAGATCCGTGGCCTCGCTGATCAGTTGCGCGGCTTTGCGTCGGCTGCCGACCTTCAAAATGCATTTGTCATTGGCCTGCACAACGTAGTCGTTGTCGACCTTGATCATCGAATAGCTTGTCATCGAAATCCCCGAACCGACCGAGCTCGGTGTCTGACGCTGCCGTAGCACCGTTCGTTCCCGGCTCAACGTGAACGACGGCTGGGTAGTTTACCGGCTCTTAACATGAACGAATGCGCGATCCGAATTCGCTGATTACGCAAGGCGCGCGACCGGAGCCCCATTCCGATACAATCGGAATGGGGCTCTTGATTTTGGTGTTGACGCGTTTTCTTTACGCGAACCGGTATCCACTTCGCTCGAAAACGCTCTTACTGCCTCAAAAGCGGACAGTCATGCCGACATGACTCGCTGTGAATCCGAGCCGCTTGTAGAAGCGCTGCGCGTCTACTCGCGTCTGATGCGTCAACAGCTCGACCAGGTTGCAGCCACGCGCTTTCGCTTCCGCGATGGCCCATTGCACCAATTGCTCGCCGATGCCGCGGCTGCGACAATCGGCGGCAACGCGCACGTCTTCGAGCAGACCGCGGATGCCGCCTTGCGAGCTGATGCCTGCCAGCACAGCAAGTTGCAGGCAGCCGACCACCCTGCCCTCGCTCTCGGCAACCACCAGCGCGAGATTTGGATCGCGCTCGACCCGCGCGAACGCCTCGTAATAGGCGGCAGGCAGCGGCTCCTCCACGCGCTCGCGGCCGCGCCCGAGATGATCGTCGGCGAGCATCGCCACGATCGCAGCGACGTCCTCGCGGCGTGCGCGACGAATGGAGACGGATTCGGCGTTCATACGGAAACTCCAGGACTCAGCGCGCCGGCGGCAGGCCGAGAAAGGTCTCGACTTCGCCGATCCAGCGGCGGACCGCCGCGTAGCGACCAAGATCGAAGCCGCCCTCATGCGCGACGCGCGTATAGGCGAGCAGCGAGACGTCGGCGAGCGAAACCGCTTCGCCGGCGAAGAAGCGGCTACCGGAGAGATGCTGCTCCATGCGGTCGAGCGCCGCATAGCCGCGCTTGACCTTTTCGGGATCAAGCTCGGAGGCGTCCTTGCCGAGATAGACGAGCTGAAAGCGGCACACCGCGATATAGGGCTCGTGGCTGTACTGCTCCCAGAACAGCCATTCATCCATCTTGGCAGCAGTAAAGGCGTCGCGCGGGATCAGCGCGCTGTCGCGGGCGAGGTAGCGGATGATGGCGTTGGACTGCGCCAGCGTGCGGCCGTCGTCGAACGCAACGGTCGGCACCTGGCCGGCGCCGTTCATCGCCAGAAATTGCGGCGTGCGCGTCTCGCCCTTGCGGGTGTCGATGTCGATCCAGTCGTAGGGCAATGCGAGCTTGTCGCAGACCCACTTCACCTTGAGACAATTGCCGGAGTTGGTATCGCCGTAGATCTTCATCGCTGCCGCCCCGCTTCGGAGCGACAGAGCATCAGGACGGAGGGAAACTGTCAACCGCGCTGCGGCGATCCAGCGTCAGAACTTGTAGCCGAGTCCGACGCGCGCATTGTTCAGCGTCACCGAGGTGTTCATGACCGGCGAGAATTTCACGTATTCGTATTCCACGCGCGCGAACAGACCGTCCCAGATGCAGTATTCGACGCCGAGGCCGGCGGTCCAGCCCACCGCGAATGCGTTGGTTCGACGCTGAGTCTGCGACTGAGACTGAGCCGGAACGGCCTGCGGCGCTCCGAAGGTGGTCGTGGTCAACGTGGCGCCGCCGACGACAATCGTATTCGTCACATCCTGACGCAAATCCACAATGCTCGTCACCGAGCGGGACACGTCCATTCGGCCAACCGCAGCGCCCATGAAGGCATACGGCATGAAATCGCCGCCGTCCCAACCCACCCGGCCCCGGAGCGTGATCATGTCCTTGACTTTCGCCGCGGCAGTGCCGGTCAGCGTCACGTCATAATTGTCGGTGACGTTCGCAGCGTGTGCGTCGCCGGGCGGGTTGACGATCGTGAGCGAGTTGGTGCCCGACGTGAGCGTCGAGAGGTTGTTGAAGTAGCTGTAGGTGCCCTCAAGACCGAGAATGGCATCGTACCATTGCCAGTTGCGGCCGACGAAGGCGCCGAAATTTGTGCTCTGCGTGTTGGTCTTGTTCATCAGCGACCAATTCGCGGTCGGCTGCTGCAGCACGCTGTCGCGGAAAATGAAATTGGTCAGGCCGACGACGCTCTGGCTGAAATCGGTCGCGTCGGCCGTGTAGCCGCCATTGACGCCGACATAGGCGCCATCCCAACGATGGGACGTCTTGGACAGACCGTCGGTGAAGCCGCCGCGCAGGACGGGCAGATCCGGCATGTCGGCCGCGTGTGCGGCGGATACAGATCCGAACACCGCCGCCACCAACCAAAGCCTACGCATTGCAACGCTCCAAATCGAACTCGAACTTTCGCCATGATCATGGCTCGTTAACCTTAACCAATGGTTGCGCCGGAGCCCTTCGTCGCCGCGAGCAATGAAAAATACGCAAAGCAAAACGGCGCGGGATGATCCCGCGCCGTTAAGAAGTCCTAACCGATGAGGCTGACGATCAGCCCTTGGTGACGAGCGGCGGCGGCACGTAGGCCGGCGGGCTGTTGAGATCCCAGCGCACGCCGAGCTTGAGGTCGTGCGAGGTGAGCTCCTTGAGCTTGATCGAGGTCGGGCCCGAAGCGCTGTTGTCGAACAAGCGGAAGTTGCCGGGCGCCGCGTCGCCGAGGTTCATGTAGCTGTAGGCCAGTTCGACGGTGAACCCGGGATTGACCTTGTAGGCGAGACCGGCGTGGGCGGCCCAGGCGAAGTTCCACTTTCCGCTGTCGGCGAAGTAGGCAACGCTGGCGCTCGGGGTCGGGGTCAGTGCGGCGAGATAGGCAATGCCGTCGTCGCGGAAGCCGCTGATCTTGTTGTAGGAGCCGCCGACACCGGCGCCGATGAACGGGGTGATGCACCACCAGGTGCCGAGATCGACATAGGCGTTGGCCATGACGACCCACTCGGACTTGCTGCCGCTGTAGTTGTCGGAACCGACGAAGCCGGGCCCAATGACGTTGTCCGCACCATGCAGGTTGGCCTTGCCCCGGTACTGGCCGATCACGTCCGCACGAAACCAGTTGTTGAAGCGATAGCCGACGCCGAGGTCGAACAGCGGGGACGAGTCGAAGCCGAGTCCCTCCGTCGTCTTCGTAAACCCGGGCGCTACGGTGGCCTCGATGCTCTTGGCGCGCTGGTTGGTCATGCCGATGTCACCGCGCAGATACCAGCCGCCGAAGTCGGCGGGCGGAGCCGGCGGCGCGTACATGGGAGGGGGCGCCGCGATCGGCATATCGGCGGCGAACGCCATCGACGAGATCAGGGATGCCGCACCCGCGGCAAGGAGAGACTTAACGCTACGCATTGGCTTCGTCCTTATGGCCGGTGAGGCAAAATGCAGACGCCTCACGTTCTGGAAACTCACGGCCCGGACGATGGCAGCAAATGTTTAAGCGCCACTTAACCCTAATTTTTAAGGTTGATTTTTTCTGACTGTACACGCGGATGCGGCGGAAGCGTTGCAAAAATGCAGCGCCCTTTGTCCTCATTTGCTAACGATGTATGAAGCCGCGTTGCTGCAAAAAAGGATCTGTTAACGCGCGTGCCGCGGCAGTTTTGGCAGGAACACGGCGAGCAGCCCGATCGCCGGGAGGTAAGCGCAGACCTGATAGACGAACTCGATCGAGGTGTGGTCGGCGAGCTTGCCGAGCACGGCCGCGCCGAGGCCTCCGATGCCGAAGGCGACGCCGAAGAACACGCCGGAGATCATGCCGAAGCGGTGCGGCACCAGTTCCTGCGCGAACACGATGATCGACGACGTCGTCGACGAGATGATCAGGCCGATGATGACGCTGAGCACCGCGCTGGCGTGGAGCCCGGCATAAGGCAGCGCCAGCGTGAACGGCAGCGCGCCCAGAATCGAGATCCAGATCACGATCTTGCGCCCGAAGCGATCCCCGAGCGGACCACCGAGAAACGCGCCGACCGCGTTCGCGGCAAGGAAGACGAAGAGATAGATCTGCGCGGCCTGCGTCGACACGCCGAAGCGGTCGATCAGATAGAAGATGTAGTAGCTCGACAGGCTCGAGACGTAGAGCTGCTTCGAGAACAGCAGGGCCACCAGCACGAGCAGCGCGACCGCGACGCGGCGCGAGCTCGGCGCGTCAGGATGGGCTTGAACCGCCGCCGTCTTCTTCGCCTTGATCTGCGGCGCGTACCAGCGGCCGATGCGCCAGAGAACGACGATGGCAAGGAACGCGATCGAGGAGAACCAGGCGATGCTGCCCTGCCCGAACGGCACCACGATCAGCGCCGCCAGCACCGGGCCCATCGACGTGCCGAAGCTGCCGCCGAGCTGGAACACCGATTGCGCGAAGCCGTAGCGGCCGCCGGAGGCGAGCCGCGCGATGCGCGCGGATTCCGGATGAAACACCGCCGAGCCGAGACCGACCAGCGCAGCGGCGACGAGGATGACGAGATATTGGTGCGCGGCGCTGAGCAGCAAGAGACCGAAGAAGGTCGAGGCCATGCCGATCGCCAGCGAATAAGGCTGCGCCTTCTTGTCGGTGTAGTGCCCGACCACCGGCTGAAGCAGCGAGGCCGTGAACTGGAAGGCCAGCGTGATCATGCCGATCTGCGCGAAGTCGAGCGCGTAGGTGTCCTTCAGGATCGGGTACACCGAGGCGATCAGCGACTGCATGGTGTCGTTGAGGAAGTGCGAGAAGCTGATGCCGGCGAGCACGACATAGGCCGGCCCCGCAGCCTTGGCGGCAGCGGGCGCCACGTCGCTGACGACGACGGGCTCGGTCAGCGTTTCCGCAGGTACGACGACAGGCTTGTTCAACGGACCAATCCCGGCAGGCGCGGCGAACCGCCGCATCCGCTAGTTACGATGCAAGCGGCGGTGGAACCACCGCCAAACGTCGATGGCTGGGATGCGCTCGTCTGGCCCTCTCCCCTTGTGGGAGAGGGTGGATCGCCGCGCAGCGGCGAGACGGGTGAGGGGTCTGCCTCCGCGAGTCGATCTAGCAGCTGTGGTCGGGGATAGAACCCCTCATCCGGCGCTTCGCGCCACCTTCTCCCACAAGGGGAGAAGGAAGAGCTCAGGCCGCCGCCTGTCCGAGCGCCGAGACGATGGTGTCGACGACGTCCTCGACCAGGATGCGGTCCTCGCCTTCGCCCATGACGCGGATCACGGGCTCGGTGCCGGAGGAGCGGATCAGCAGGCGGCCATGGCCGTTGAGGCGCTTCTCGCCGTCGGAGATCGCCGATTTGACGTCGGAATCGTCGAGCGGCTTGCCGCCCTTGTGCCGGACGTTCTTGAGGATCTGCGGCAGCGGATCGAAGCGGTGGCAGACTTCCGACACCGGCCGGCGCGACTTCTGCACCACGGCCAGCACCTGCAAGGCGGCAACGAAGCCGTCGCCGGTGGTGGCGTAGTCGGACAGGATGATGTGGCCGGACTGCTCGCCACCGAGATTGTAGCCGCCGCTCAGCATCTGCTCGAGCACGTAGCGGTCGCCGACCGGCGTGCGCACGAGATCGAGCCCCTGCCCTTTCAGGAAGCGCTCGAGCCCGAGATTGGACATCACGGTGGCGACGATGCCCGGCCGCGACAGCCGGCCGTCTTCCTTCCAGCTCTGCGCGATCACCGCGAGCAGCTGGTCGCCGTCGACGACATGGCCGCGCTCGTCGACCAGGATGACGCGATCGGCGTCACCGTCCAGCGCAATGCCGATGTCGGCGCGCATCTCGCGCACCTTCTTCGACAGCGCTTCCGGCGAAGTCGAGCCGCAATCCTTGTTGATGTTGAAGCCATCGGGCTCGACGCCGATCGGCACCACGTCGGCGCCCAGCTCCCACAGCGCTTCCGGCACCACCTTGTAGGCGGCGCCGTTGGCGCAATCGACGACGACGCGCAGCCCGTCGAGCGACAGATCGCGCGGCAGCGTGCGCTTGGCGAATTCGATGTAGCGGTCATGCACGCCGTCGATACGGCGGGCGCGGCCGAGGCTCGCGCTCTGCGCCAGCCGCTTGTCGATGGGCTCGTCGAGCAGCTGCTCGATCTGCTTCTCGACGTCGTCGGAGAGCTTGAAGCCCTGCGGACCGAACAGCTTGATGCCGTTGTCCTCGAACAAATTGTGCGAGGCCGAGATCATCACGCCGAGATCGGCGCGCATCGACTTGGTCAGCATCGCAACCGCCGGCGTCGGCATCGGGCCGACCAGCAGCACGTCCATGCCGACCGAGGTGAAGCCGGCGACCATCGCATATTCGATCATGTAGCCGGACAGGCGGGTGTCCTTGCCGATCACGACCCGATGGCGGTGGTCACCGCGCTGAAACGCAAGGCCCGCGGCCTGGCCGACCTTGAGCGCGAGCTCCGGCGTGATCAGTCCGTTGGCGCGGCCCCTAATCCCGTCCGTCCCGAAATATTTGCGGCTCATATCGTCCCCCACGCAACAACCAGGGAATCCCCTCTACAACCACGGAGTGCCCGAACGGGCCCCGCATCCCTGATTTGCTGAGGTCTTATAAGGCCATCACGGCTAACTTGGCTTCAAAAAATGTGATTAATCATTACGGAATAGGGGCCGCCTTCGCCCCGCTAACTAATTGTTAACACTATATTTCCCGTTAGGGAACCGAAATGGGGCGGAACCCGCCCCTATTTGGAGCGCTTCACATGGCCGTCGCCGCGGCTCGGCGCCGGCTGGGTGACGTTGACGGGATCCGAGCCCGGGAAGGTCTCTTCGAGGCCCTCCTCCAGGGCGTCCTCGAGATCCTTTTTCTCCTTGATCTCTTCCGGTGTCGGTGCGGCGTGCGGTCTCGTCATGGCACCCTCCTCTCAAACGATTTGGCTGTGCATCCAACCATGCTAGATGACCCCTCGATCTTCCGATGCAAGACTTTCGGATACGAGACGGGCCCGGGGACACGTTCATGAAGCACATCACCTGTATCGACGATCTTCGCGCGCTGCATAAGCGCCGCGTGCCGAAGGCGTTCTTCGATTATTGCGACCGCGGCTCCTATGCCGAGGAAACGCTGCGCGCCAACCGCGAGGACATGCAGGCGATCAAGTTCCGCCAGCGCATCCTGGTCGACGTCTCCAAGCGCGACACCTCGACCACGATCCTCGGCGAGACCTCGACCATGCCGCTGGTGCTCGCGCCCGTGGGCCTGCTGGGCATGCAGCATGGCGACGGCGAGATCCACGCCTGCCGCGCCGCACAGGCCGCCGGCATCCCGTTCACGCAGTCGACGATGTCGATCTGCTCGATCGAGGACATCGCCGCCAGTGTCGAGAAGCCGTTCTGGTTCCAGCTCTACGTGATGAAGGACCGCGGCTTCATCAAGGCGCTGATCGAACGCGCGATCGCGGCGAAATGCTCGGCGCTGGTGCTGACCGTCGATCTCCAGGTGATCGGCCAGCGCCACCAGGACATCAAGAACGGCATGACCGTGCCGCCGGAATGGTCGCTCTCGAAGCTGATCGATTTCGCCACCAAGCCGGCCTGGGTGTCGGGTGTGTTGCAGGGCAAGCGCCGCACCTTCGGCAATCTCGCCGGCCACCTGAAGGTCAGCGACGACATCACGTCGCTGTCGACCTGGATCAACTCGCAGTTCGACACCTCGCTGAACTGGAACGACATCGATTGGATCCGCAGCATCTGGCCGGGCAAGCTGGTCCTGAAGGGCATTCTCGACGTCGAGGACGCCGAGCTCGCCGCGAAGACCGGCGCGCAGGCGATCGTGGTCTCCAACCATGGCGGCCGGCAGCTCGACGGCGCACCGTCCTCGATTGAGGTGCTGCCCGAGATCGTCGATGCCGTCGGTGACAGGATGGAGATCATGTTCGACGGCGGCATCCGCTCCGGCCAGGACGTGATGCGCGCGCTCGCGCTCGGCGCAAAGTCCTGCATGATCGGCCGCGCCTACGCCTATGGCCTAGGGGCCGGCGGCCAGGCCGGCGTCGCCAAGGCGATCGACATCATCCAGAAGGAACTGCTGACGACCATGGGCCTGTGCGGCGTCAACAGGATCGAGGAGATCGACGATCACATCATCGCGGTGTGACCGCAGCGTCGGTGCCGTAGGGTGGGCAAAGCGAAAGCCTGCCCACCATCCTGCAGGTCTGCGGATCGATGGTGGGCACGGCGCAAGCACGCCTTTGCCCACCATACGATTCCGAGGCGCTCGAAGCCTCCAAAATCTCGGCTGTCGTCCCGGCGCAGGCCGGGATCGATGACCACAAGCAGGCGCGGTTACGGGGACTCGGAGTGACCTGCTTCGCGCAACAACTTCATCTTGTGGTTATGGATCCCGGATCTGCGCGCGCCTAGGGGCGCGCTTGTCCGGGACGACGGAATTTGTGGCAGTAGTCGCGCCTCATATCTCGCACCCTCACATCGGCGGCGTGATCCCGTCCCTGCCGACGTTGACGCGGTTGGCTTCCAGCGAGCCGTCCTCCTTCTTCGCCGCGCCGAAGATGATCAGCTTGGCGCCCGGCTTGATCTCGGACCTGTCGCTGGCGACGAAGCTGACGATCGGGGTATCCGGCGGCACCACGACTTTCTTCTCGCCGTCCTTGTATTTCACCGTGATGTTCTGACCGTCGGTGCCCTTCACGGTCTGCGTCACGGTGGCGTTGGTCATGGTCGAGTTGGCGCGCGCGTCCCAGGGCCGAAAACCTTCGGCCGCGCCGCGCTGGTTCTCCGGGAAGATATGCACCGCGATCGCCCTCTGGGTGCCGTCGGGCTCCGGCATGGCGGTGACGCCGATATAGGAGCCTTCCTTGATCTCCGACAGCTCCGTCTTCACCACGGCGAAGACCGCGACGTTGTCGGTCATGCGCACATTCACGTCGCTGCCTTCGCGCGTCTTGATGTCGAGCATGTTGCCGTCGACGTTCGCGATGGTGCCGCGGATGCGCACCGTCGGCGCCTGCTGCGCCGAGACAGAGGAAACAGCGATAAAGGTCGCGAAGGCTGCCGCGACGGCGCGCGGCATCCAGTTGTTCGGCTTCGGCATGATTATCCCCTCCAGGGAGTTGCGACGGTCAAACACGGCAACCCCGTGTGACCGCCGCTATTCCCGGCCGTGACGATCACATCGGCGGCGTGAGGCCGTCGCGCCCGACGTTGACGCGGTTGGTCTCGAACGAGCCGTCCGGCAACTGCTTCATGAAGGCGATCACCTTGGCGCCGGCCTTCAGGTCGGTCTTGTCGCCGGGCACGAAGGTCACCACCGGCGTGTTGTCGGGGACGAACACCTTCTTCTCGCCGTCCTTGTACTTGACCAGCAGCGTATGGCCGTCACTGCCGACCACGCTCTCCGACACCGTGGCGTTGGTCATGCTCGAGTTGGGCTTGAGGTCATAGGGGCGCGAGCCTTCGCCGGTGCCGCGCATGCTCTCCGGAAACACATGCACCTCGACGGCGTTGTCGCCGCCGTCAGGCCCCGGCACCGTGGTGGCGCCGACGAAGGAGCCGGGTTTGATGTCGGCGAGTGAAATTTTGGTAATGCCGGACACGCGCACATCGGATGCGATGTGGAGCTTGACGTCCTCGCCGCTGCGCGACTTGACCTGCAGGATGTCGCCGTTGACGCTCTCGATCGTGCCGCGCACCCGCGTCGGCACCGGCGCCCTCTGCGCGAAGGCATAGAGGGTGGAAGCGGCCACCATCGCGACGGCGATGAGCGGACGTGTGAAAGTTGCACGTTGAACAGGCATGATTGTCTCCGATTGTCCCACTGGGATAGAACTCCGGAGGTGGTGCGCTATTCGCCGTTACCCTCTCAAGACTTTGTGAGATCGGCCTCGACCAATGCGCGCAGCTCGTCCGTGACCCGCGGCCGCCGGCCGAACCACAGCTCGAAGCCGCGCACGGCCTGGTGCAGCAGCATGCCGAGACCGTCGGCGGTCCTGAGGCCGCGTGCCTTTGCTGCGGCGAGCAGCGGCGTCACCAGGGGGACATAGACGAGATCGGCGACGACGGCCGCCTGCGGCAGGCGTGCAACATCAACATCGAGTGAAGGCTGACCGCGCATGCCGAGCGAGGTCGTGTTCACGAGAAGTTTTGCACGCGGCAGCACGTCGTCGATCCCGTCCCACGTAACGGGCTGCACGTTCGGCCCGAACTGCTTCGCCAGCGTCTCGGCCCGCGCGATGGTGCGATTGGCGAGATGGATGCGTTTGATGCCGCGCTCGCGCAGGCCGAACACGACCGCGCGCGCGGAGCCGCCGGCCCCGAGCACCAGCGCCTCCTCGGCCGTGTCCCAGCCGGGCGCGCTGGCATCGAGATTGTTGATGAAGCCCTCGACGTCGGTGTTGGTCGAGCGCAGCTCGCCGTCCTCGAACCACAGCGTGTTGGCGGCGCCGACGGCCTTGGCGCGCGCATCTGGCGTCGACAGCGCCAGCACGCCCTCCTTGTGCGGGATGGTGACGTTGGCGCCGACGAAGCCGCGCAGCGACAGCCGCAGCACGAAATCGCGGAGATCCTCGGGCGGGACGGCCTCGATGACATAGCCGCCGGCGATACCGAGCGTGCGCAGCCAGTAATGATGGATCAGCGGCGAGCGCGAATGCGCGGCGGGCCATCCGATCAGACAGGCTGCGGGAGCCTTGGTCACGGTCATCTTCTCCCCGGATCGTATCGGAGGCGATCCATTTCGCGTCCCGCGGGCTCTGTCAAGCGCGCGGACACGATTCCCGCACTGCGCTTCCGCAAGGCCGTGATGCGGCTCCGGCCTGAGAAGGTGCGCGCCGCCAGGTCGCGGCCATATCATCGGCCGCGGACAGAGCCGCGCCGCCCTTGATGTCGGCGACCGCGCGCGCGATGGTCACGCGATAGCGCGCACGGGGCGGGACGCCATATGGGTGAGCAGCGCGCGGCGGACGGCGGGCGAGGCGCCGGTGATGAACAGCCGGATGCCCCGGCGGTGGGCCTTGGCGGCGACGCGGCCGAGCACGTTGGCCGCCGTCGAATCCAGGAACGGCACCGCGGCGAAATCGACCACCATGCCCTTGCGCTTGTCGGCGATGCCGTCGAGCACGCTTCCGATCGCGGAGGCGGCGCCGAAGAAAAACGCGCCGGTGATGCGATAGACCAGCACGTCGCGATCGACCAGACAGTCTGGATTGCTTCGCTGCGCTCGCAATGACGGAGAGGAGGAGGCTGCGTGAGTCCAACTTTCGCCGTGCGCTCGGACGCAGCCCCTCACCCCACCCTCTCCCCGTAAGAACGGGGAGAGGGTGTGAGAGAGCGTGCTTCCCTCACTGCGCGAGAGACAGACTCACGCCGCGTGCTGATGCGCGGCGATGATCTGGTCGGCGGCGCGGCCGGTGACTTCGGCCATGTGGTCGAACGTACGGGTGAAGCTGCCGGCGCCGGCCGTGGCCGAGCGCAGCTCGACGATCAGCTCGCCGATCTCGGCTTCCGGCATCATGGCGCGGACACAGTCCCAGCCGCTCCAGCCGTCGCGGGTGTCGAAGCCGAGGATCTGGCCGCGCCGCGCCGACAGGATCGCGTTGATCTTGGCGGTGGCATCCGTCGGGCAGACGATCTCGACCACATGGATCGGCTCCAGCAATACCGGCTGGCATTGCTGCAGGCCTTCGTTGAGTCCGACCCGCGCGGCGGTGCGGAAGGCGAGATCGGAGGAATCGACGCTGTGATAGGAGCCATCGGTCAGCGTCACCTGCACGTCGGTGACGGGGAAACCGAGCGGACCGCGCGTGAGCCCGTCGACGACACCTTCTTCCACCGCCGGGATGTAGTTGCGCGGCACCGCGCCGCCCACCACTTTCTCGGCGAATTTGAAGCCGTCGCCACGCGGCAGCGGCTTGATGTCGAGCACGACATCGCCGAACTGGCCGTGGCCGCCGGACTGCTTCTTGTGACGGCCGCGCTGGGTGATCGGCTTGCGGATTGTCTCCTGATAGCCGATCGCGGGCGGCTGCGAGGTGACCTTGACGCCGAAGCGATCGCGCAGGCGTTCGCTGGCGACGCGCAGATGCATCTCGCCCTGGCCCCACAGCACGGTGTCGTGGGTCTTTGCGTTCTGCACGACCATGAGCGAGGGATCCTCCTCATGCAGCCGCGTCAGCGCCTGGCCGAGCTTGACGTCGTCCTTGCGGTCGGTGGCCGCAACCGAGATCGCAAGCACTGCCGATGTCGGTTCTGCCGTAACCAGCGCCTCCGGCTGGGTCTTGCCGCTCGAGACCATGTCGCCGGTCTTGACCGGATCGAGCTTGGCGAGCGCGACCGTGTCGCCGGCTTCCGCCGCGGCACGCTTGGTGTCGTAGGCACCGTTGACGGCGAGGATGCCGGAGATGCGCCCCGCGCCGCCGGAGGAGGATTGCAGCGTGGCACCGTCGTCGAGATGGCCGGCGAGCAGCCGCGTCAGCGACAGCTTTCCGCCATGCTGCGAATGCAGCGTCTTGAAGACGTAGCCAAGCGCGTCCTTGCTCTCCGGTGCGCCGAGACGCTTTGCAGTCTCCTCAACACCCGGCGCCTCGTGGCGCAGCGCCTTCATCAGGCGCAGCACGCCGTTTTCGCGCGCCGCGGCGCCGAGCAGCACCGGGCAGATCAGCCCTTCGCGCAATTCGCGGGCGAGATCGTCGAACACGGCATCGCGCGGCGGCTGGATGTCTTCGAGGAGTTGTTCCATCAGCGCATCGTCGTGGTCGGCGAGCTTCTCTAGCATCGAGAAGCGGGCCTCCTTCTCGCGGTCGAGATCGCCGCCTGCGAGCGCGATCACCTCGGAGGCCTTGTGCTCGCGATAGATGAAAGCGCGCTCCAGCGCGAGATCGACGAAGCCCTCGATCAACTCGTCCTTCCAGATCGGGATCTGGCGCAGCACCAGCGGCACGCGCGAGGCGGGCTGGAGCGTTGCGAGCGTCTCGCGGATGCGCTTGTTGGCGCGGTCGATCTTGTTGAGGAACAGGAAACGCGGAATCTTCAGCTCCTCCAGCTCGCGCAGGATGATCTGAAGCTGGGGCAGCTTCTTCTCGTCGGCTTCGCAGACCACGACCGCGGCATCGACCGCGGGCAACGCGGCGCGCATGTCGTGGGCGAATTCGACGGAACCGGGACAGTCGAGGAAGGTGTAGCTGTCGCCCATGAAACTCGTGGTGGCGGCAGTGAGGCCGACGGTCATCTTGTGATGACGGGCCTCGGGCGTGGCGTCGCCGACGGAAGTTCCGGCATCTACGCTGCCGGCACGCGGGATTGCGCCCGTTCGTGCCAATATCGCTTCAAGAAGTGTGGTTTTACCGCTTTGGAATGGGCCCACCAGCGCAATGCACCGTGGACCTCGGGGACTTCTGACGTCTTGTCCCATTCGCCGCCTCCTTGGTGTGGAGCTCGGCCCATGATTGGGTCGGCAAACGCGGATGCTCTGCCCGTCCCCGAGATTTGGCAAGCGTCAAACGTCGCTGCGGTGCGTCCGTGTGATCGCGCCGGTGGAACGGCGCGATCACACGCATAATTGTTAACGGCCGGGGCGGAGTTCCAGGCTTTCGAGGCCGGCGGCGACGTTGAGTCCGACCTGGCCCTGCACGCTGAGCGGCTGGAGCGCGATCGAATTGTTGGAGCCGCCGACCAGCGCATTGCCACCGATACCGACGCCGACCGAAGCGCTACCCTGCGCGCCGGCATAATTGCCCGAGAGATCGCCGGGGCCGAGCCGGTCGACCGGCGCGAACACGCCCCAGGCCAGCGTCGTCTCCTGGGTGATGCCGATGTCGAGACCGACTTTGCGGATGGTCGCGACATAGCGATCCTCCGGCAAACCGTCGGCACGCAGGACGCAGCCGAGATTGGTCACCGATCCCACGATGAAGCCAACGCTGGCACCGCCGCGGCATTCGAGCACGCCAACCCGGACCATCCGCTGCTGCTGAGCGTCGCTGTTTGCGACGGAGACAACGAGGCTGGCGGCAGTGAGCCCGGCGAAGATGAACGAACGGCGCATGAATGTCTCCGGCGATGAATGTGATGCGAGCAGAGAGTCGCGCCTGCAAGCGAGGCGCGACGTTCTATGCCACAAGAGTCGTAGTGGTGCCAGATCACGCGTGACGATAAGCGTGCAAACAATAAAAAGGCCCACCAGAGGCGGGCCTTTTCGATAGGTATTTGCGACAGGCTCAGCGGAGATTGCCGCAGAAGCGCTGGATGCGCTTGCAGGCGTCTTCGAGGTCCGAGGTCTTGGTCGCGTAGGAGATGCGGAACGCCGGGCCGAGGCCGAAGGCCGAACCCTGCACCACGGCGACGCCTTCGGTCTCCAGCAGCTCGGTGACGAACTGCTCGTCGTTGGAGATCACGTTGCCCGACGGCGCTTTCTTGCCGATCGTGCCGGCGCAGGACGGATAGACGTAGAACGCACCCTCGGGGCGCGGGCACTCGATGCCGTTCGCCTGGTTGAGCATGGAGACGACGAGGTCGCGGCGCTCCTTGAACACCTTGTTGTTGGCGGGGATGAAGTCCTGCGGACCGTTCAGCGCCTCCACCGAGGCCCACTGCGCGATCGAGCACGGGTTCGAGGTCGACTGCGACTGGATGGTCGCCATCGCCTTGATGAGCTGGGCAGGGCCGCCAGCATAGCCGATGCGCCAGCCGGTCATGCAATAGGCCTTCGACACGCCGTTCACGGTGAGCGTGCGGTCGTAGAGGCTGGGCTCGACCTGCGCGACCGTGGTGAACTGGAAGTCGTCATAGACGAGGTGCTCGTACATGTCGTCGGTCATCACCCACACATGCGGGTGCTTGACCAGCACGTCGGTGAGCGCCTTCAGCTCGGCCCTGGTGTAGGCAGCGCCGGTCGGGTTCGACGGCGAGCACAGGATCACCCATTTGGTCTTCGGCGTGATCGCGCGCTCGAGCGCTTCCGCCCCGAGCTTGAAGCCGGTCGCCGCGGTGCAGACCACCGGCACCGGCTCGCCGCCGGCGAGCGCCACCATCTCGGGATAGCTGACCCAGTACGGCGCCGGGATGATCACCTCGTCGCCAGGATTGATGGTCGCCATCAGCGCGTTGTAGAGCACCTGCTTGCCGCCGGTGCCGACGATGACCTGGTTCGGCTTGTAGACGACGCCGTTCTCGCGCTGAAACTTCGCGATGATGGCTTCCTTCAGCTCGGGGATGCCGTCGACCGCGGTGTACTTGGTCTTGCCGGCTTCGATGGCGTGGATCGCCGCCAGCTTGATGTTGGCGGGCGTGTCGAAGTCGGGCTCGCCGGCACCTAAGCCGATGACGTTGCGGCCCGCCGCTTTCAGCGCGCGTGCTTTATCCGTGACCGCGATGGTCGCGGACGGCTTCACACGGTCGAGCGCAGCGGCAAGGAAGGACATCGTCATCTCCTGACAAGCGTCGTGACCCATAGGTCGTCACGACTCTGATTGTGGGAATGAAGCCACCCTAAAACGTGTGCCGCTGCGCCGCAAGAAGCTTCGGCCCGATCTCGAAAAAGTTTACGGATTCCGGCGTTTCGAGGCGGGATTTCCCGCAATATTCCGTAACTTTGCCGTCCGAATCCCTCATATCCGGCAAGGCCTGTCCTCGGAGCAATTTTGCGTGTTTGCCGTCGCCAAACCAGACCGTCGTCATGCCCAGGCTTGGTCGTCCGAAGGACGGCGTCGCTTTCGCTCGCCTATGTCCCGGGCATCCACGTTCTTTCTGCCGTGCGGCGAGGCGTGGATGGCCGGGACAAGCCCGGCCATCACGATGTGGAAGCATGGTGCCCTGAACCGATCGCCCCTCTCGCGGAGCAACGCATCCACACGTTGACGCAAGCGTGATCTGATTTGCATCGTCGCGTGGAAATGATCTTCCGTGGCGTTGCAGTGCGGTAGGGTTTTCGAGTTTTTCTATTGGCTGGCTCTTGCGGCGGATTCGCATCGGCATCATTGTTTAGCCGCGTTGCGGGGCAACAAGCGCCGCGCCTTCCCGTCCTCGGTTTAGAACTCCCAGAATGTACAAGCTCTATTCGATGCAACGCTCCGGCAACAGCTACAAGGTCCGCCTTGCGCTGGCGCTGTTGAACTTGCCTTACGAAGCGGTCGAGGTGGACATTCTGCGCGGCGAGAGCCGGACGCCGGACTTTCTGTCCAAGAACCCGTCAGGCCAGGTGCCGCTTCTCGAGGTCGACGGCAACCGTTATCTCGCCGAGTCCAACGCCATCCTCTGGTACGTCGCCGTCGGCACGCCGCTCGCGCCGGAGAACCGCATCGATCGCGCCGAGGCGCTGCAATGGATGTTCTTCGAGCAGCACGCGCTCGAGCCGAACATCGGCGCCGCCTATTTCTGGCTGTCGCTGGTCAAGGGCGGCCGCGACCTCCAGACCCATTCGCTGGAGGACTGGATGGAACGCGGCTATGGCGCGCTCCAGGTGATGGAGAACCATCTCAAGACCAACGCCTATTTTGCCGCGCGCCAGCTCACGGTCGCCGACATCGCGCTGTACGGATACACCCATCTCGCCGACCGCTGCGATTTCGACCTTTCGACCTTCCCGGCGATCCGGGACTGGCTGAAGCGCGTCGAGGCCGCGCCCGGCTTCGTCGCGATGGACTGGCGGCCGGCCGACATCGACGACCCCGCCAGCATCGCCGCCAGCGCCTGATGGCGCGGGCCCGGGCGAATAGCGGGCATAAGGGTCGTCTTTGCCGCAATACCGCCATTTTCGTTGCGGCAGCCGCCGCAATATTGCCGGTTGAAACTGGGAAATTCTGGAAAGTCGCGGGTGATTCGCTCGCACGTTGAAGGATTTAGACCCATGATTCGGGCGTCCGGCACGGCAGGCTTTCAGGGCCAACCCGCTACCGTTTCGTCTTCCCGGCTGACCAACGCGGTCGCGGCCTCGCTCGCCGTCGCCGCGCTCTCGCTGTGCCTGATCGTCACCCTGACGGTGCTGTCGACCAAGGCGACCATGGCGATGGGCCTGCCGGTCTGATTCCCGTTTCATCCTGGACCAGCCTTCAGGGCGCCGCGTGACCCGCGCCGACCGGCATCGCGACAGGACGTCGATGAAGTCACCTGTGGTAGTCGTTGCAATCACCCTGACTGCGGCCATCCTGGTCGCGGCCTCGCTGTTGATTTTCACCGGCATGCGCAAGAGCTCGGGCACCTCGACGCTGAATGCGCCCGCGTCGCAGCAACGCGTCAGGCACGCGCACTTGGTCTAAAATCATCCGAAAGCTTTGCGCACCGCCGCAAGCCGCCCTTAAGCACTTCGCACGAATTCGCACCGCACCGGTGCAACCATCAGTCACTGTTGCCGCCTTACCTCGTTCAGGGAGGAACGAGACAGGCCCATGCGATACGGATGGCGTGCGATCTGTGGTCCGGTGCTGACAGCGGCGACCCTGCTGCTGGCGATCCTTTTCGATCGCGCCATCCCCTCGCCCGCACCGCTGCTCGTCTGCATCGTGGCGCTTGCGGGCGCGCTGTCGGGTTTCGCCTCCGCCATCACCAGCGCAGCCCTCGCCGTGACCGGCACGGTGCTGCTCCTGTTCTTCCACCGCGCCATGCCCTTGGCGACCGCGGATCTGGCGCAGCTCGGCCTCCTCGCGGTGACGACCGCCGGCACTGCCGCGATCAGCGGCCTGATGCGCGAACGGCTGCTCGGCACCTTTGCCGCCGAGCGCCAGAGCCACGCCACCGCCGCGCGGCTGTCGGCCGCGCTCGACCAGGTCGATATCGGCATCGTGCTGCTGGATGCCGAGACGCGCGCCGAATTCATCAACTGCGCGTTCCGCGATTATTTTGCGGTGCCGGACGACATCGCCGACGGCAAGCCGCCCTTCGTCGCGCTGATGTATCACGGCCGCGACACCGGCGCGTTCGAGCTGCCGGAGGACGAGCTCGCCACCTTCATCGCGCAGCGCATGGAGATGGTGCGCATCGGCGATGCCACGCCGATCAACATCGCCTTGCGCAGTGGCGAGGTGCTGCGCTTCGTCTGCGCCGCGCTGCCCGATGGCGGGCGCATGCTGAGCTACACCCCGGTAACCGACCTCGTGCGCCACACCGATGCGCCCTCGCGCGCCGACTATTACCGTTCGCTGCGTGACCCCACCGGCCGCAGGCTGATCCGGCACCTGCGCGCCGCGGAATAGCGTCACAGCACGATTGATCGACGCGCCCTTCATCACGTATGAAGGTTGCTTCATCGATCGCGGAATTTCCAGATGTCGCTCACCGTTCGCTCCGTCACCAAGCAGGACTACGATCAATGGCTGCCGCTGTGGGACGGCTACAACGCCTTCTACGGCCGCTCGGGCCCGACCGCGCTCGCGCCCGAGATCACGCGGATGACGTGGCAGCGCTTCTTCGACGCCTATGAACCCGTGCATGCGCTGGTCGCCGAAAGCGACGGCCGGCTGCTCGGGCTGACGCACTACCTGTTCCATCGCAGCACCACCGCGATCGAGCCGTCCTGCTATTTGCAGGATCTGTTCACGCTGGAGGCCGCGCGCGGCAAGGGCGTCGCCTCGGCGCTGATCCATGGCGTGTACGAGCGGGCGAAACTGGCGGGATCGCCGCGGGTCTACTGGCAGACGCACGAGACCAACGTCACGGCGCAGCGCCTGTACGACAAGGTCGCGGAGCGGTCCGGCTTCATCGTCTATCGCAAGCTGTTCTAATCCCGCGCGCAGCCTGTGGATAACTCCCGCTGTCACCTACGCGTTACATAGCGGGACTAGGCTCCACCTGCGTCTGATCAGGCCCCCCGTCACCGATCAAGCGCCCCAAAGCGGTCCCCGTCAGTCGCCGCGTCTGACAGGGGCCGCATTTTTTTGTCCGCTCTGCCGGCATGGCAGCAGCGCGGCGAGCAGCTTGCTGGCGCGGTGCACCGCGGTCACAATGTGCTGCTGCTCGTCTCACAGGATCTCCCATGGAAATTCGCAATCTCGGCGCCTCCGGCCTTCGCGTGTCTGCGGTCGGGCTCGGCTGCAACAATTTCGGCCAGCGCACCGACCTCGAGACCTCGCGCAAGGTGATCCATCGCGCGCTCGATCTCGGCATCACGCTGTTCGACACCGCCGACATCTATTCGAACATGGGCGGCTCGGAAAACGTGCTCGGCACTGTGCTGGGCGATCGCCGCAAGGACATCGTGCTGGCGACGAAATATTCCAAGCCGATGGCGGAGGACGGAACCAAGCAGGGCGCCTCGCGCCGCTACATCATGGCCGCCGTGGAAGCGAGCCTGAAGCGGCTGAAGACCGACTACATCGATCTCTACCAGCAGCACGACTATGACCCGCTGACGCCGATCGAGGAGAGCCTGCGCGCGCTCGACGATCTCGTCCGGCAGGGCAAGGTCCGCTACATCGGCAATTCGAACTTTCCGGCCTGGCGGATCGCCGAGGCCGAGTACGTCGCACGCGCGATGAATGTCAGCCGCTTCGTCTCCTGCCAGGACGAATATTCCCTGGTGGTGCGCGACATCGAGAAGGACTTGCTGCCGGCAGCAACGGAATACAAGCTCGGCCTGTTGCCGTTCTTCCCGCTCGCCAGCGGACTTCTGACCGGAAAGTACCGGAAGGGCGAGAGCGCGCCTGACGACACCCGCTTCGGCAAGGTGCCGCGGCTGCGCGACCGCTACGTCACTCCGCGCAACGAGGACATCGTCGAGAAGCTCCAGGCCTTCGCCAAGGCGCGCGGCCACAGCATGCTCGAGCTTGCCTTCTCCTGGCTCGCCGCGCGCCCGCAGGTGTCGAGCGTGATCGCCGGCGCCACCCGCGTCGAGCAGATCGAGGAAAACGTCAAGGCGATCGCGTGGAAGCTCAGCACTGATGATCTTGCCGGGATCGACAAGATCACATTGGGCTGATGTTTTGAAACGCGGCGCTATTTCGCGCCGCGCCCCACCGTCTGCATCACTTCGAAGCCTTCGAATTGCGGATGGCCGAGATAAAGCGGCTTGTTGTCGCCGGCCTTGTGATGCGCGGCCCGAAAAGCCTCCGACTTGGTCCACGCCTCGAACGCCGCGTGGTTCGCCCACACGGTGTGCGAGGCATACAGCGTGTGGTCCTCGAGCTCGGGGCCGCGCAGCAGATGGAATTCGACGAAGCCCGGCACCTTGTCCAGATGCGTGTCGCGCGAGAGCCAGACCTGCTCGAAGGCGGCCTCGGAGCCCTTGGCGACGCGGAAGCGGTTCATGGCGATGTACATGGGTGGTCTCTCCTGATGCTCAGGCGATTATCTCGTCATTCCGGGATGCGCCGCAAGGCGCAGGCCCGGAATCCATAACCCCGATCGGGAGTATGGATTCCGGGCTCGCGCCAAGAGGCGCGCCCCGGAATGACGGCGTTTGTGGATTAGGCCACCAATCCCTTCATCGGCCTTGCGCTTGCGCTGTCCGGGAACACCGTCTCGGCCAGCACGCGATCGGACAGGCCAAACTGGCCTTGCAGCACGCCCTTGATCACGGAGCGCAAGTCCGTGGTGGGCTTGAGGTCGCGGGCCTCATAGAGGTTGGCGGGCTTGAGGCCCGGCCAGTCGGAGATGACGCGGCCGCCCTTCACCGCGCCGCCGGCGAGCAGCGCGATGGTGGCGGTGCCGTGATCGGTGCCGTCGGTGCCGTTGATGCGCGCGGTGCGGCCGAATTCGGTTGCGACGACGACGACGGTGTCGCGCCAGCGCTCGCCGAGGCCGCCCTCGAATTCGGCGAGCGCGCCGTCGAGCCCGCCGAGCAGGAAGGCGAGACGCCCGACCGGGCCGCCTTCATTGGCGTGCGTATCCCAGCCGTCGAAGGCGAGCGCGGCGATGCGCGGGCCGTCGTCGGCCGCCATCAGCTTGGCTGCGCCGCGCGCGACCTGGCGCATCTGCGCGACCTGATTGCCGCCCTTCGGCTTCATGTCGTCGCCGCTTGCGGCCTTCTCCAACTGGAGGCCCTGCGAGAGGGCCATCGCCAGCGCGGGATCGCGGTGGCGATAGAGATCGACGAGCCGCATCGCGGTGTCGTCGTCGGCCTGCGGCAGCGCCACCGGCGCCCAGCCGACGGTCGGCGCATTGCCGCGCAGCACCAGCGGCGTGGTCGGCCCGACCGCAAGGCCGCTCGACACGCGCTCGCCGCGCGGCAGCGCTTCCAGCGCGCGGTTGAGCCAGCCGGACTGCACCCGGCCGGGGCCGGCATAACCGCTTTCGAGCACGTCCTGGCCGTCGAAATGCGAACGGTCGCGATAGGGTGTCGCCACCGCGTGGATCACTGCGGCATGCATGTCGCGATACATGCGCGCGAACTCCGGCATAGCCGGATGCAGCGCGAAGAAGGAATCGAGCATGATCGCGGGATGCGCGCCGTCCGCCGCGAGCGCGATCGATCCGTGCAGGCCGGCATAATCGGGGTCACCGACCGGCGCGACGGTCGAGAGCCCGTCGAGCGCACCGCGCAGGATCACCACGATCAGCCTGGGATCGCGACCGTCGGCCGCGCGGGCGAATTTCGGCAAATAGGCCCAGGCCGCGAAGGAGGCACCGCCGAGCAGAAGACCGCGGCGCGAGGTGAGGAGCCGGTTCTCGACGCAGTCGATCATCATCATCTCCTCTGCATTTCCGGCGACATCAGCAGCAGCGCCAGCGCCTGCTGGCGCGATTCCGCGCGCTCGATGGTCCGCCGCGTTTCGATCGACGCCGCGTCTGCCGCTGCGAATTCCAGCAGGTCGAGCGGGTCGATGTTGTTGCCGAGCCGCGCGCCCATCTGCGCGGCGATGTCGAGCCGCAGCTTCATGCCTTCGGGCGCGGCCCAGGCCGCAACGGTGTCCGGGAAACCGTTGGGACCGGACGGCGACCACAGCGGCTGGCCGAGCAGATTGAGACCGTTCAGATAGGCGCCGGGATCCTCCGGCACGCGCGCGAGCAGCCGGCCGCTCGCGACCAGGAAATCGTAAGGGCTGCGCATCTTGGTCAGCGGCGCCTTCCAGGCCTCGTCAGAATCGACCAACGCGGTCGCCATGGCCTTGAGATCACCATCGGTCTTGACGAAGACGTCGCGCAGGCGCGCGACCAATGCCTGGGGCGGATCGTCGGCGACGAAATGACGAACGAGCTTGGTCGCGATGAAATTCGCGGTCGACGGATGCCGGGCGATGTCGGCGAGCGCCGCCTCGCCCTGCGCCAGCCCCGTCGGCTCGTAGGTCTTGCCGAGCAGCACTTGCGGCCCCGGCTGGTGCGCGTTGACGTTGAAGGCGAAGGAGCCGGGTGTGCCGAGCCCGCCTTGCCGTCCGGCAAAGGTCCAGCCCGTGATGATGCGCGCGAGCGAGGTGACGTCCTCCTGCGTGTAGCCGCCGCCGACGCCGAGCGTATGCAGCTCCATGATCTCGCGCGCGAGATTTTCGTTGAGCCCGCGCTTGCGGTTCTGCCCCGCCCGCGAGTCCGGCCCGAGCGATTGCTGGTTGTCGAGGAAGAACAGCATCGCCGGATGCTGCTCGACCGCCTTGAGCATGTCGGCGAAGCGTCCAAGCACGTGCGGCCGGATCGCCTCGCGCTCGAACGCGCCGGCCCAGATTCGCGCCAGCTCGCCCTTGCTCGCGGAGATGCAGAAATGGTTGGACCAGAACACGACCAGCCGCTCGGTGAAGCCGCACTCGACCAGCGTGGCACGCTGCAAGCGCGCCAGCGCTTCGGCACGAAAGGTTTTCTGGATCACGTTGAGCGGCTGCGGTGCAGGTTTTGCGGCGGGCGGCGCGGCCATGTTCGGCTGCATGGTCTCGGGCTTTGCCGCAGCGTCGGCCGGCTTGGCTTCGGCCATCTGGCCGGCGATCTCGGTCGCAGCCGTGTTCAGCGAGAGATTGCGGCGCGGCCCGGGCTTCTGATCAGCCGGCGCCTGCAGTGGCGGCGCTTCGGGCGGCGTGCCGGCCTTGGCGGCGGCCTCGCGTGCCTGCTTGACCTCGTCCTGATAGGCGAACACGGCCTGGCCGAGTTGCGGCGTCGATAGCAGGCCGGGCGCCTCCAGCAGCACGCCGTTGGGACGCGCCAGTTCCGCCTTCACGAAACCGCGCGGATCGGACGCCGCGTTGATCAGATCGCCGGATGCCCCGCCGCGGGCGCCGAAGCCGAAGCGGTTGAGCGCGACGAGGGCGGCTTGCGAATCGCGGGCCATCGATTTGTCCTTCGCGGATTGCCAACCGCTTTCCTGGTCTGTGCGCGGCGGATAATATACCGCAGCCGGAGATGAACCCGACATGAAAATGACGGCACAGCTTTTGCGCAAATCATGACAATTCCGAAAGAATCCTCAATGCAGGAACCGCGCCGTCTCACCTGCTCCCGCTGCGGCACCGAGTTCGGCTGCGACCTCTCGGGCACCTGCTGGTGCGCGGAGGAAACCGCGCGACTGCCGATGCCGGTCAAGGGAGAGGATTGCTTGTGCCGGGACTGTCTGCGCAAGGCGGCGGCGCGTAGCCCGGATGGAGCGCAAGCGTAATCCGGGCTACGGCAGTATCGTAGGGTGGGCAAAGCGAAGCGTGCCCACCATTTTCATTGCGCGTGTGGGGAGATGGTGGGCACGGCGCTTTGCGCCTTTGCCCACCCTACGAAGCGACAAAACTTACACCGCATGCCCCGGCGATGTCCGCGCCATGCCGTCGAACGCGTCGAGCAGCTTCTCGCGCCAAGCGTAGACCGGATCATCCGCCTCCAGCAGCTTGAACGGGCTCGTCACGCGCGCCCACTGAAAACCGCCGAACACGATGTAGTCGGCATAGTTCGGCGCGCCGCCGCCGATGAAGGGCTGCTTCTTCAACGTTTGCCGCATCATCTCCAACGATTTGCGGAAGGCGACCACGCCGGCATCGCGGCTGGCCATGATCTCTTCCAGAGTCTTGCCGCCAAAGCGCGCTTCGCGCGATTGGCGGAAATAGGCGGCATCGACGTCGGCGAGATTCTTCGGGATGTCGGCGACGATCAGCGGAAAGATGCCGCCGACGATGGCGATGTCGCCGAAGGCGTTGATCATGCGCGCCATTGCGCGGCCGCCCTCGCCGCCGAACAGCGACGGGCGATCCGGAAACCTGTCTTCGAGATAGTTCGCGATCGTCCAGGAATCGACGACGGGCTTGTCATCATGCAGGAGCACCGGGACCTTCTCCGAGCCGTGCGGCGCGATCGCGCTCTTCTCGGTGAAGCGCCAGGGCAGTGATTCCGCCGCCAGCCCCTTGTGCGCCAGCGCCATCCGCGTGCGCCAGCAATACGGGCTGAAGGGACGCGAGGCGTCGGTGCCGACGAGTTCGAACAGTTTGAGCGACATGGCCGGTGCTCCGTGATTGCGAACGCAGCGAAGCAATCCAGACTGCCGCCGCGGAGACACTCTGGAATGCTTCGCTGGCGCTCGCAATGACGATGTGGAGACCTCACCGCCCGTGCGTGCGCAAGAACCTCTCGCCGTCCTCCGTGACCGCGATCACCAGCCCGAGGCCTGCAACCGTCTCGCGCGCGACGTAGCCGCGGTCGGCGGCGTCTTCCCAGATGGTGAGGCGCGGGCACGAGGTCTTCCAGGTCGAAATCACCTCGGCATAGGCGCGCGGCTCGCGTGCGACCCATTCGACGAAGTCCAGCACCAGCGGATCGGCAGTCTCGCTCATTGCAAACCTCCCTTGTCGAAGGCCGCCAGCACCGGGGTGCGAACCAGGAGCCAGCCGCCATAGGCGACGTAGTAGCAGGCGATGGTGGTGATCAGCTTGTTCGACCAGACGATGAATTGCTGGTCGGTCATGGCTTCGAGAATGCGGCGCGCCAGCGTCGTGCCGAGCATGGATGCTGCGATCGCGACGCCGGCGAGCACGGGATCGAGGCTCGCGGCCTGGTCGATGATGCCGCCGAAATAGATCAGCTTGGTGAAGTGGCTGACGAGTTGGCACATCGCCTTCGTCGCCACCTTCTCGCGCCGGCCAAAATCGCCACCGAGGAAGAAGGTGTCGAGCAGCGGACCCGACACGCCGGTCATCAGCATCAAGCCCATGCAGATCGTGCCATAGACGGTGCCCTGCCAGAGCCTATCAGGGTCCGGCTTGATGTTCACCGGCAGCAGCCGCGCCATGAACGGGGTGATGCCGAGCAGCAGCAGCGCCATCGGCTTGTCAGGCACGTAGCGGGTGAGCGACCAGGCCGCGAGCGCGATGGTCGCGCCGACCATATAGTTCGCGACCGGACGCCAGCGGATATGCGCCCGCCACAGGAACGCACGCCAGCCGTTCGAGGCCATCTGCGTGATCGCATGCAGCACCATCGCGGTCGGCAGCGGCATCAGGGCCAGCAGCACGCCGATCAGGATCAGCCCGCCCGCCATGCCGAACAGCCCCGACAGGAACGCGGTGGCGACCATCAGCAATCCAAGGGCAGCGATCATCATGGGTGTCACGCGGGGTCTCCGTGGCAAGTGAGGGACGCAGACTGTGCGCTCTCCCTCGCCCCGCTTGCGGGGAGAGGGTGGGATGAGGGGGAGCCTCCACAAGGGAGGTGGCAGTTGGACTCGCGGAGACTCCCCCTCACCCGGAATTTGCTGTCGCAAATTCCGGCCTCTCCCCGCAGGCGGGGAGAGGCGAAGAAGCAGCCTCCCGCTCAACAAAATCAGCGTGGATTACGCTGATATTTCTGCCTCGCTTGCTCCCCTCGCGCAAACTGAGTTATCTTGCCCTGGCATCAGCTTTCCTGAGGGTCGGTCATTTGCGGCGGCTGCTCTTTCTCAACGGCATCAAGGCATTCGAGGCGGCGGCGCGGACCGGCAGCTTTGCTGCGGCGGGCGTCGAGCTCAACGTGTCGGCGGCCGCGGTCAGCCGCATGGTGCATCTGCTGGAGGAGCGGCTCGGCGTCGCGCTGTTCGAGCGCAAGGCCAACCGGCTGGTGCTGACGCAGGCGGGACGCGCCTATCAGAGCGGGCTGACGCCGATCTTCGATGCGCTCGCCAGCCTGACCGCGCAGGTGACGGCCCCCTCCAGCGTCCGCGTGCTCACCATCGGCGTCGGCCACACCTTTGCGATGCGCTGGCTGATCCCGCGCCTGTCGGAGTTTCGCAACGAGGAGCCCGACATCGAGGTGCGCTTCACCACCGGCGGCGCGTCGGTGCCGTTCGGCGAGGACTGGAGCTGCGGCATCAAGCTCGGCACCGGCGACTGGCCCGGGCTGGTCGCCGAGCCGCTGTTCGCCGGCGACCTCACGCCGGTCTGCGTGCCCCGTCTCGCCGCGAGCCTGAAGCGCCCGGCCGATCTCAGGGGACCCAGCCTGATCCGCGTCGCACATTCAGCCGAGGACTGGCCGATCTGGCTGAAGGCCGCCAACCTCGCGCGCATCAATGCGCGCGGGCCGGAATTTCAGTTCTACGGCCAGGCGCTCCAGGCCGCCGCCGACGGGCTCGGCATCGCCATGGGCATCCGGCCCTACATCGACGACGATCTCGCCGCCGGGCGCCTGGTAGCGCCGTTCGACCTCTCGGTGCCCAAGGGCATGCGCTGGTATCTGGTCTATCGCAGCTTCCAGACCGAGCAGCGCGACTTTGCCGCGTTCCGCCGCTGGATCATGCGGGCGGCGTCGGAACCCGCCGCCCGTCCGGCGAGGCGCACCGGCCGCACCACCGCGCGGAACTGAAATTCAGCGGTTCCGCGGGCAAAAAACCCCGTCGCATGTGAACCGCTTCACATCCTGAAATCCGCAAACGTGGTCCCCTGACCCTCCAACAAGGCGCTCGAGCAACAGACTCGACCAAGACACTCCGGGGACTACCAATGACGACCATCTACGACGGCTTTGACATCGAATCCTTCGAAGCTGGCAAGGGGCTGTGGCACGCCCGCATCCGGCGCGCCGATTTCAGCCTGGTTGCCATCGACGGCGTGCTGTTTCCGGCCATGGAGGTCGGCTTCGCCTGGCCCGATCGCGACGCCGCGATTGCCGATGCCAAGCACCACATCGATCGCTTCCGCCGGCGGGCCGACAGCGACGACGAATAATCGGTCAGGGACGGCGAAGGGGAACCGGTCATGTCAATCACCGAATTCGACGACGGAGCGCGGCCTCGGATCTACAACCGCGCCGTCCTGTCGAATTGTCCCGAATGCAACGGCGATCTCGCGGTGCTCCGCGTGATCGGCGGCCGCGCCGGGTGCGAGTACTGGACCATGCGCTGCACCGATTGCGGCGGGATCCACCTCGACATCCTCAAGCCGCATGGGACGGCCGAGGACAACGAGGGCCCGCTGCCGGCGGCGTGACGTTTCGGCCTGCTGCCAACCTGCTGTCAGCAGCCTGCGCACGGACGGGCATTCGCCCTTTCCTGAGGGGCGGACTCGTCCCATATTCGCCCCATGGCGAAGAAACCTGCATCCTCCGAAAAATCCGGCAAATCCCCCAAGTCCAAGGCTCCGTCCAAGGCCCCGAACTCGAAGGCGCACCGCCCTGACGTGCAGCCGATCGGGCCGGCGCTGGCCGAGCTGCTCAATCCCGCGATCAACCGCGGCGATGCCGGGCTTGGATCGGGCACCGGCCTCCAGCCGCCGCCGGACAATTCGCGCGACCGCCGCGCCGGGGGCGAGGCCGCCGCGCATCGCGCGCGCGCCTCGACGCCGAAGGACTTTCCCAGTGACCGCCCGGCGGGACTCGACGAGGCGCCGCAGGCCAATTACGGCACCGCGGCCACGATCCCGACGCTCGATCCGGAACTGGCGCGGCAGCTCGGCCTGCCCACCGAGGAGGACGATGCCGAGGCGCTGGCGCGTCCGCCGCGCAGCAAAATGGAGGCACTCGGCGTCAAGGCGACCGCGGATGCGCTGGAGTCGCTGATCCGCGAGGGCCGGCCGGAGTTCCGCAAGGACGACGGCTCCACGAAGGTATGGACCCCGCATCGGCCGCCGCGCCCGGAAAAGTCCGAAGGTGGCGTGCGCTTCGAGATCAAGTCGCACTACGAACCGCGCGGCGACCAGCCGACCGCGATCGCCGAGCTGGTCGAGGGCATCCAGCGCAACGACCGCAGCCAAGTGCTGCTCGGCGTCACCGGAAGCGGCAAGACCTACACCATGGCCAAGGTAATCGAGGCGACGCAGCGCCCCGCCATCATCCTGGCGCCGAACAAGACGCTGGCCGCCCAGCTCTATGGCGAGTTCAAGAACTTCTTCCCCGACAACGCGGTCGAGTATTTCGTCTCCTATTACGACTACTACCAGCCGGAAGCCTACGTTCCGCGCACCGACACCTATATCGAGAAGGATTCCTCCATCAACGAGCAGATCGACCGCATGCGCCACTCGGCGACGCGCTCGCTGCTCGAACGCGACGACGTCATCATCGTCGCCTCGGTGTCCTGCATCTACGGTATCGGCTCGGTCGAGACCTACACCGCGATGACCTTCGCGCTGAAGAAGGGCGAGCGCATCGACCAGCGCCAGCTGATCGCCGACCTCGTCGCGCTCCAGTACAAGCGCACCCAGGCCGATTTCACCCGCGGCACCTTCCGGGTCAGAGGCGACGTCATCGACATCTTCCCGGCGCACTATGAGGACCGCGCCTGGCGCGTGAACCTGTTCGGCGACACCATCGAGACCATCGAGGAGTTCGATCCGCTCACCGGCCACAAGCAGGACGAGCTCGAATTCATCAAGATGTACGCCAACTCGCACTATGTGACGCCGCGCCCGACGCTGGTGCAGGCGATCAAGTCGATCAAATCGGAATTGAAGCAGCGGCTCGATCAGCTGCACGACCAGGGCCGCCTTTTGGAAGCGCAGCGGCTGGAGCAGCGCACCACCTTCGACCTCGAGATGATGGAGGCGACCGGAAGCTGCGCCGGCATCGAGAACTATTCGCGCTATCTCACCGGACGCCTGCCCGGCGAGCCGCCGCCGACGCTGTTCGAATACGTGCCTGACAACGCGCTGGTGTTCGCCGACGAAAGCCACGTCACCGTCCCCCAGATCGGCGCCATGTTCAAAGGCGACTTCCGCCGCAAGGCGACGCTCGCCGAATACGGTTTCCGCCTGCCCTCCTGCATGGACAACCGCCCGCTCCGCTTCGAGGAATGGGACATGATGCGGCCGCAGACCATCGCGGTGTCGGCGACGCCGAGCGGCTGGGAGCTGAACGAGAGCGGCGGCGTGTTCGTCGAGCAGGTCATTCGCCCGACCGGGCTTATTGATCCTCCGGTCAACATTCGCCCCGCCCGCACCCAGGTCGACGATCTCGTCGGCGAAGTCCGCGCCACCGCGCAGGCCGGCTATCGCTCGCTGATCACGGTGCTGACCAAGCGCATGGCGGAGGATCTCACCGAATATCTGCACGAGCAGGGTATTCGCGTCCGCTACATGCACTCGGATATCGACACCATCGAGCGCATCGAGATCATCCGGGATCTCCGGCTCGGCGCCTTCGACGCGCTGGTCGGCATCAACCTCCTGCGTGAAGGCCTCGACATTCCCGAATGCGCGCTGGTCGCGATTCTCGACGCCGACAAGGAAGGCTTTTTGCGCAGTGAAACGTCCTTGATCCAGACCATCGGCCGCGCCGCGCGCAACGTCGACGGCAAGGTGATCCTCTATGCCGACCAGATGACCGGCTCGATGGAGCGCGCCATCGCGGAGACCAACCGCCGCCGGGAGAAGCAGGTCGAGTACAACACCGCCAACGGCATCACGCCGGAGAGCGTGAAGAAGCAGATCGGCGACATCCTCAATTCCGTCTACGAGCGCGACCACGTGCTGGTCGAGGTCGGCGGCCACGACATGACCGACGACGTCATCTCGATCGGACACAATTTCGAAGCCGTGCTCGCCGATCTCGAAACCCGCATGCGCGAGGCCGCGGCCGATTTGAACTTCGAGGAAGCCGCGCGCCTGCGCGACGAAGTCAAGCGCCTGCGCGCCACCGAGCTCGCGGTGGTCGACGACCCCACCGCCAAGCAGCGCACCGTGCAGGGCAAGGCCGGCGCCTATGCCGGCACCAAGAAGTACGGCGACGCGGCGAACCTGCCCGTCAGCGCGATGAAGAAGAAAACCGTGAGCTCCGCGCTGAAGGCCAGCGGCGGCGGCATCGGCTCGAAGGTGCACAAGCCGCATCTCGACGAGATGCACGGGCCGGAATCGTTGCCTTACCGCGAGAAGCCGAGCCTGCCGGCAAAGCCGTTCGGCAGCACGAGCCGGATCATCCAGCCGACGGACTCGCGACAGTCAGGACCGGAGTTCGGCCCCACCCCGCGCTCCAGCGGCGGCGCGCCGGGGCATCGCGGCGGGTGGAAGAAGAGGTAGGGGGCGCGGGGTCATCCGCGTTGTTCGTGGTTATGGATTCCGGGCTCGCGACTTCGTCGCGCCCTGGAATGACGAGGGAGAGATATGCTCCCTCACCCCACGCTCGCCGTCACCACGGCCATCACCGACAGCAGCAGCACGATGGTCACGAGCTGGAGCGAGGCGACCGGCTGGGTGCGCCAGGCGGTGATCTTGTCGCCGAGCGACAAATGGGCTTCGAAGAATTTCGGTTCGTAGACGGTCTTGAAGACGGTGGGGAAGCTCGGGCCCAGGGCCACCGCGAGCAGCGCGTGGCGAGCTAGGCGATTGCGACGAAGATGGCGACGCCGGGGTCGCCGACGAGGTCGTGGTTGCCGAGCAGCTTGAGCAGCATCGCGGCGGTGGCGAAGGTCGGGAAGCTCTGGAGGGTCGCGGTCAGCGCGAGGCCTTCGACCGCGTTGTGCAGGCGGGACTTTGGGGATGACGTTAGTCGCGATGCCGCACGGGTGATGTGAGTTGGGTCACGCGCCTTTTTGGCGCCGGAACAAGAGGCGAGATGGATTCCGGGTTCGCGCCAAGTGGCGCGCCCCGGAATGACAGGGAGCTACAGCTTCCCCTGCCCGTTCACCTGGCCCTGCTGTTGCCGCTGCCTTTCTTGCTCCTTGGCGTGGTGCCGGCCGTAGAGGCAGCCGGCGGCGGCGCCGAGGACGCCGTGATGGCCGGCATAGTGGCCGGCGACGCCGCCGACGACGGCGCCCTTGATGCAGCCCTTGGCGTTGGCGGTGGAGGTTGCGCCGAGCACGAGAAGCGCGGCAGCGACGGCGAGAAGCGGGGATTTCATGGATCGATGTCTCCGGATGCGGTGTCGGCGTCTCAACGGGCGCGGGCGCATCGCGGTTCCACGCGCCTGCGCGGCCCCGGCATTGCGCATTGGTCCACGCGCCTCGCGCGCCATGCAGCCCAATGCAGGGCGATTTCGTGCAGGCGCACGGGCGCTCAACCCATAATTGCAGCCATGAACCTGGCATTGCGCTTGCGCGTCATATCGACTGCAACACTCCTGTGGTTTCGCGGATTGCCGGTGCGCGAAACCGCGCGTTAGCGTTGCGCAACGCCATGCGGCCAATGAGGACGGGCGGAATGACAGTCGAGAAGCTCAATCGCCAGCGCGTCGTGCATCTGCTCGACGCCTTCGCGCGCGGCGACATCGAGGCCGCGCTGTCGTGCTGCACCGACGACATCGACTTCCTCACCCACGCGCCGATCGACATCCTGCCGCACATGGTGCCGCGCCACGGCAAGGCCGAATTGCGCGCGCTCTGGCAGACGGTCTGGGTGCGCTATTCGGAGATCCGCTACAAGGCGCCGCACATCGTCGCCGAGGGCGACGAGGTCGCCACCTACATGCAGACCTATTTCAGGAAGCGCAGCAACGACCGCGTCGTGCAGTTCGACATGGCGGTGTTCTATACCTTCCGCAACGGACAGGTGGCGCAGATCCGCGAGATCATCGATTCCTACGATCTGGTGCAGCAGGTGCTGGAGCGCGAGATCGGACCGCTGATCGTGGGGGCGCGGGTGGACGGGGGTTAAGGCAACCGCGACCTCACCTGCTTGCCGGCTTCTCGGTGTCGTCCTGGCGAAAGCCAGGACCCATACCCACCGACTTCTGCAATGGGCAGGCTGGTGGTGGCAATGTGCCGTCACACTGGCAGTCCGGGTAATGGGTCCTGGCTTTCACCAGGACGACGTTGGCGCCTACGCTGCGGTTCGATCGCAATCGAACGGGAAACCGCGCCCGGCCGCACCCGGAAGATTACGGGGTTCTGTTGTAAATCTCACAAAACGCGATCAATTGTGCATTGCGAAAACGTGAATTGCGTTTTGGCCGAAATTCCGTATTTTATTCGCATACAAACGAGTTGAGCCGCCCCGAGGCACGTTTCCTGTGCATCGGGCTGCTTTCCGTTTTTTTTTGCAAGCCAGCTTCAGGACTGCCCAAAATGACAGAGCACAGCCTCTGGCGTTTCTCGCGCGCATTGCACCGCGCGATCAACGACCGGCATTTCGAGGATATCGAGGCCCTGATCGACGAGGACGTCGAGTGGGCGCTCTATGGCCCGATCGACATGTTTCCGTTCCTCGGCGCGCGCCAGGGCAAGGACGCCGTGCTCGACGTCATCCGCCAGCTCGCCGACAATTTCCAGGTCCGCCGCTTCGACCGCGAGAGCATCATGCTCGGCGTCGATTCCGCCGCCTCGATGCTGCGCTATTCGCTGACGGCGCTGGATTCCAACAAGCCGATTTCCTTGCGGGTCGCGCAGTTCGCCCAGTTCAGGGCGGGCAAGCTCGTCAGCTTGCGCGTGCTGATCGACACCTTCGACCTGGTCGAGCAGGCACTCGGGCGCGCCATTCATCTGCCGAAGATGAGCAGCGTCGGCTGAGGGGGACGCCAACGGGCCCCGCTCTTCGGGACCGATGACGATGCGTGGCGCGACGTCCTGGCCTCCAGCCCCGCCGGATGCCGTCGTGCCGGAAGCCCGTCGTCGGGCGCGCGCCTTGCGCGCGGCCCGTTGGTTCGCGTCCCCAGGCGTCTCGAGGCGAGCCGCCACAATTTCGCAACGATAGGTCAGCATCCTTTGGGCGGAATGGCGCATGGTCATTGCAGACGGCCGATATATGTTATCGGACGGCATGCGCCGGGGTTCGCGGGCAGGACGATGGAATTCTCGACAGGTTTTGGCTGGACCAGGCTGCCGGTGCTGGCGGCCGCGTTCATTTTGGGCTCGGTGCTGACGGTCTCGGCGCAGATCATCCCGCCCTTCTCCCCACCCGCGGCCGCGCCCGACGAGGACGCCGAGGCGGCCGAAGCCCCCGACGCCAACGACCCCGACGTGCTCAAAGGCATCGACGTCGACAAGCTCGACTGGGGCCAGCTCGCGATCGACGCCGGCACGCTCAACGACCTCATCGCCGCCAAGAAGCGCGCGCAGGCCGCCGCCAATGACGGGATGAACTGGTCGTCGAACGCCAATGCCAACGGCTCCTCGGCGGTGACGGTGAAGCAGTCGGTATCCTCGTTCTGGGACGCCCGCATCGGCGCCGACATGACGGTGACGAGCGAGCCGCGGACGATGTCCGAGCTCTTGGCGCAGAAGGCCGCCAATGGTGGCAACCTGCCGCAATCCTCCGGCAGCGCCTGGGCGGCGGCGACCGCGCCCGGCGCGGGCCCGATCTGGGACAAGACCGCGGTGGAAGCCCGTGTCGACCCCGGCGCCGAGCAGAGCAAGCTCGGCGCGTCGCTGACCAAATCGGTGCCGCTGTCGGGCGACACGTCGCTGACACTCCAGAACGGCTACAGCGTCAACCAGCAGGGCACGACCGCGGTCCCCGGCATCGGCGGGCACATCACCCGCAATTACGAAACCGACCAGTCCGCCAAGGTCACCCTCACCGACACCGGCACCAGCATCACCGCCGGCCAGACGCTCTCGACCACCGACGACAAATGGCTGCGCAAGTTCGGCGCCGAGCAAAAGCTGTTCGACAACGTCACCGTCTCCGGCTCGGTCGGCGAGACCTCGCAGGGCGCGATCAACAAGAGCCTGACGGCGGGGTTCAAGAAGAGCTGGTGAGTGTGTTTTCGCCTCTCCTCGCTTGCGGGGAGAGGGAGTCAGACACCGGCCGTGCCGCGAAGGCGCTCCGCCGCAGCCGCCGTTTAGACATTCCTAACCATACGCCACGGCAAAACCCCCGAATGGTCCGCCCTTGCCGCATCTCGGCCCAGTTACGGTCAAAATCCGGCGCCCTGATGCGGATCGCCTTACAGACGTCGTCGTGCGGGGGACACTCGCGCTGCGCTCAACGCGAACAGGGGAACAACGATGAACGCCATGCGTCCGGAAAAGACCGAGACCACCGAGACCGAGACCGTCGACAGCAATCTCGCCGCGGTGACGGAAGTCGAAGCCGGCATCCGTGACTTCGTCCGCAACGACATCGCCTATCTGCGCCGGCCGGCAGCGACGACCACCGACGCGCCGCCGCTCGATCCGAGCGCGGAGGCCACCGTCACCAACGTCAACTCGCTGATCCAGCGTGTCGCCGGCACCTCGCTCGCCGAGATCGAGAATCTGATCTCCGAGCTCGAGAGCCTGCGCGACCTGCTCCATGCCGAAGGCCAGCGCGTCCAGCGCGAGATATCCGGCTACGCCCAGCTCAGCCAGGCCGCGATGAAGTCGACCCGCATGATCGCCGACAACGTCGCGCAGTGGAAGCGCGCCGCCGACGGCCTCCGCAACAGCTGATCGGTCAGCCACCCGGCATCACCGGCCGCCGCGTTCCGAAAGGGGCGCGGCGGTTTTGATTCCGGGGCGGTGTGAATGCGCGTGTCCGCACGCTGTCTCCCCAATGCAGGCGTCATCGCCCGCCTTGTGCGCACTTGCGCACTGGAGCGGGCGATCCAGTATTCCAGAGACGGCGGTGATTGAGCGGAGACGCCGCGGCGTACTGGATGCCCCGGACAAGCCGGGGCATGACAGCGGAGGGCTTGGCAGGCGGCCACGCAAGTACGTCGGCCAGAGCCCCCCTTTGAACCCTCCACCCCTCCCCGGCGACCAATGCCAGGCGCCGGTCGGTTTTACGCGGGCTCAGGGGGACATTTCATGGAAAGCATTCGGCCCGACACCACGGAGCCCATACCGCTGCGACCCGCGCCGAACCAGTTCGGCACGATCATGCTGCGCTTCGTTGGATTATTGGCGGTTGCGATCGCGGTGCTGGCGTTCGTCTATAGCCGCTGAGGGGAAGCCGGACACCGGCCCCGAAACGTTAACGAGCTCTTACCGGGCGGCTTCCACGGTCGAGGCTTCCAGGGTGTAGGCGCCATCGGCATAGCCCTTCACCACCATGCCGGCGACCAGCATCACGGCCAGCGTCGCGGTCGCAAAGATAAATCCGACAAACTTGAGTGCGCCGCGGTCAGCCATGGTCCTCGTCCCCTGTCCTCTGCCTATTCGTTCAAATAGACAGCGACAGGTTCATAATTGGTTAGCAACTCGATGGTTCCCCCAACTGCTTCGCGGGCAACCATGTTGCGCAGGCTTATGGCAGCCGCCCGGAATCGCGTCCATAGCGCGCGGGCAACACTCGCGCTCTTTTCAGCCCTTCATCTTGGAACTGATCTAACCGCCCTTCCGCATCGGCACGAAGGCTGAGGCGGTGATGGCGTAGACCTCTTCGCCGCGCTGGTTGGTGCCGGTGGTGCGGGCCGTCAAAATGCCCCAGCCGGGGCGCGAGGCGGAGCTGCGCTTGTCGATGACGACATTGGCGTAAGAGACGGTGTCGCCGGCGAGCACCGGCCTGATCCAGCGCAGGTCGCGAAAGCCCGGTGACGGGCCCCACACCGCGACCTCCTCGCCGCGCGCTGCGGCCTCTCGCGCCAGACGCTGGCCGTCCGCGACAAGCAAGCTCATGCAGGCCGAGCCGACATGCCAGCCCGAGGCCGCGAGCCCGCCGAACAGCGAGTTCTTGCCTTCCTCCTCGTCGAGGTGAAAGCGCTGCGGATCGAATTTTTCGGCGAATGTCTTAATCGACTCCGCGGTGAACGTATAGGCGCCGATCTCACGGCGATGGCCGATCTCGATCTCCTCGAAAAACGGCATCAGACCGCCCCCTCGCGCCGCTCGATCAGGATCGGCGAGGTCATCTCGCACAGCACTTGTCCCTTGGCGTTGCGCACGGTGCATTTGAACTTGACGATGCCGAGGTCGGGGCGGCTCTTCGAGGCGCGCGCCTCCATGACATCGACGTCCAGCATGAGGTCGTCGCCGGGCCTGAGCGGCGACAGCCAGCGCACCTCGTCAACGCCGGGGGAGCCGAGCGAGGCGGCGCGGGTGATGAAGCCGTCGGCCATCATCCGCATCATCAGCGAGCACAGGTGCCAGCCCGAGCCGGACAGGCCGCGCAGCATGCTCTTGCTGGCGGCGTCCTCGTCCAGGTGCATCGGTTGCGGATCGAACTCGGCGGCGAAGGCCAAGACCTCGTCGCGGGTGACATGGCGCGGGCCGAACGTTCCGAACCGGCCGGGCGGGAAGTCTTCAAAGGTCAGGGTCATCTTGGGATTGCTGGCGGAAATGACAGATTGTGGCCGCACTTTGCGGCAATCTCAACCCGCCGGCCCGCATGGCTCGTGCTACATTCGACGCGGCGATTCTGGCCTTGAGTCGGGTCAACCGAGGGCCGAAGCCCGATTTGACAAGGCCCGATTTGTCCGGGGGAGAGCGATGTTTTCATTCAGCGACCTGTTTCAGTGGGACCGCTTTATCACGCCGACGATCATCAAGACCTTCTACTGGCTGGTGATCGCGCTGATCTGCCTGTTCGGCCTCTCCGGCATCTTCTCCGGCCTAGCTGCGATGGCGATCAGCCCGTTCGGCGGCTTCCTGGTGCTGCTGTCGTCGATCGCGAGCGTCGTCGTCGGCATCGTGTTCTCGCGCATCGTCGCGGAACTGATCCTGATCGTCTTCCGCATCAACGAGCATCTCGGCGCGATCCGGGATCAGGGCGGCGGGATGCGGTAGCCCGTCATTCCGGGGCGCGCGCAGCGCGAACCCGGAATCCATCGGGCCTCAGAACAAGTGGATGAATGGATTCCGGGCTCGCGCCAAGAGGCGCGCCCCGGAATGACAACTCCGGCTTACGTATTGAACCGGAAATGCATCACGTCGCCGTCGGCGACGACGTATTCCTTGCCTTCGAGGCGGAGCTTGCCGGCATCGCGGGCGCCGGCTTCGCCGCCGAGCGCGACGTAGTCGTCAAACGCGATCGTCTCGGCGCGGATGAAGCCTTTCTCGAAATCGGTGTGGATCACGCCGGCCGCTCCCGGCGCCTTGGTGCCGCGATGGATGGTCCAGGCACGCGCTTCCTTCGGGCCCACCGTGAAATAGGTGATGAGGTCGAGCAGCGTGTAGCCGGCGCGGATCAGGCGGTCGAGGCCGGCCTCTTCGAGACCCAGCGTCTCCAGGAAGTCGGCGCGTTCTTCGCGCGAAATGGTGGCGATCTCGGATTCGATCTTGGCCGAGATGACGACGGCGACGGCGCCTTCCTTGGCGGCCTGCTCCTGCACCGCCTTGGAGAACGAATTTCCGGTCGCGGCCGAACCTTCCTCGACGTTGCAGACATAGAGCACGGGCTTGGACGAGAGCAGGCCGAGCATCCCGAAGGCGCGCTCCTCCTCCGCCTTGCGCTCGACGAGGCGCGCGGGCTTGCCCTCGCGCAGCAGCACCAGGGTGCGGTTGACGAGGTCGAGCTGCTCCTTGGCGTCCTTGTCGTTGCCCTTGGCCTTCTTGGTGAGGTTGTCGACGCGCTTCTCGAGGCTGTCGAGGTCGGCGAGCATCAGCTCGGTCTCGATGGTCTCGATGTCGGCGAGCGGGGCGATCTTGCCCTCGACATGGGTGATGTCGGAGTCTTCAAAGCAGCGCACGACATGCGCGATGGCGTCGACCTCGCGGATGTTGGCGAGGAACTGGTTGCCGAGGCCTTCGCCCTTGGAGGCGCCGCGCACGAGGCCCGCGATGTCGACGAAGGTCAGCCGGGTCGGAATGATCTGGCCGGACTTGGCGATCTCCGCAAGCTTGTCGAGCCGCGGATCGGGCACGGCCACCTCGCCGACATTCGGCTCGATGGTGCAGAACGGATAGTTCGCAGCCTGCGCCGCGGCCGTCTCGGTCAGCGCATTGAACAAGGTCGACTTGCCGACATTGGGCAATCCGACGATCCCGCATTTGAATCCCACGAGCGTTATTCCTTGCCGTTGTCGTCCTTGGTCAAAAACCCCTTCGCCTGCATGGCAAGATGCACCCTGTTGGCGAAGGTCGCGTCCGTGCCCTTGGCGATCAGCGCGGCGTGCTCGGCGACCGCGTCGCAGAGTGTCGCCACCCAGTCGTTGTCGGCCTTGGCGAAGTCCGACAGCACGTGGCCGTGCACCAGTTCCTTGACGCCGGGATGACCGATGCCGAGCCTGACACGGCGGTAGTCGTTGCCGATATGCGCCGAGATCGAGCGCAGACCGTTGTGGCCGGCGATACCGCCGCCGACCTTCACCCGTACCTTGCCCGGCGGCAGCTCGAGCTCGTCATGGAACACGGTGACGTCGCCAGGGGCGATCTTGAAGAAGCCTGCCGCCTCCTGAACGCTCCGGCCGGAATCGTTCATGTAGGTCGTCGGCTTGAGCAGGATCACGCGCTCAGTGCCGAGCGCGCCTTCCGAGGTCTCGCCCTGAAACCTGCGGCGCCATGGCGAGAAACCATGACGCCGCGCGATCTCGTCGACGGCCATGAAGCCGATATTGTGCCGGTTACGTGCGTATTTCGCGCCGGGATTGCCGAGCCCAACAAAGAGTCGCATGACGCGGCGCGCCCCTCGCTCGGCGCGCGGGTCACAGGACCGCGCGCCAGCTCTTTGAGAGATTACTTCTTCTTGTCGCCGCCGGCGGGAGCCTTGGCAGCCGCTGCCGGAGCAGCAGCAGCCGGAGCAGCCGCACCAGCCGCAGGAGCTGCCGCAGCCGGAGCCGCGCCACCAGCAGCTGCCGCAGCAGCAGCCTTCTGCTCTTCGGCGTAGCCGGACGGCGGCACGATGGTGACGAGGGTCGCGTCCTCGCGGGTCAGCGCCTTCACGCCGGCCGGCAGCTTGACGTCCGACAGATGCAGCGAGTGACCGATTTCGAGCGAGCCGACGTCGGCCTCGATGTACTGCGGGATGCTCTCGACGCCGCATTCGAGCTCGATCGCGTGGGCAACGATGTTGACGGTGCCGCCGCGCTTCACGCCCGGGGAGGCTTCCGACTTCACCACGTGCAAGGGAACGCTGATGCGGATGGTGGCGCCTTCGCCGAGCCGCATGAAGTCGACATGGATCGGGAAGTCCTTGACCGGATCGAGGTGATAGTCGCGCGGAATCACGCGGTGCTTCTTGCCCTCGAGGTCGATGTCGACCAGCGTGGTCAGGAACCGGCCGGCGAGGATGCGCTGGCGCAGTTCGCGATCTTCAATCGAGATCGTGACGGGGGGCTGGTTGTTGCCATAGATCACTCCGGGCACTCTGCCGGCGCGACGCTCAGCCCGGGCGGCCCCCTTGCCGCTCTTCGGACGTGCGGTCGCCTTCAATTCCTTGACGGTCGTCGCCATGTCGTTAAGTCCTTGTTTTTGCAAAAGTTAATGGGCCGCAGCGCGGCCCATGGCATCGTCCACAGCAAGCCTCCAGGGGTGCGGGGGCCGCGGACGTGGCGGGCTTTTACCCGGAAGATGCGGAAATGACAAGAAGAATGGGCTGGCGGGCCGCGCCGGACTAGCCGTCATTCCGGGGCGGTCGCGACAGCGACCGAACCCGGAATCTCGAGGTTCCGGGTTCGATGCTGCGCATCGCCCCGGAACGACAAATACCTATCCCCCCAGCTTCGCCTCCAGCGCCGTGATGCGCGCCTTCAGGGCTTCGTTCTCCTCGCGCGCCAGGCGGGCCATGTCCTTGACCGCCTCGAACTCCTCGCGCTTGACGAGGTCCATGTCGCGCAGGAATTTTTCGGCCTGGGTCCGCATCACCGTGTCGAACTCGCGCTTGACGCCCTGAGCCGCACCGGCGGCGTCGTTCATCAGGCGGCCGATCTCGTCGAAAAACCGGTTGTTGGTCTGGGTCATGTCGGTCTCCTGGCGGCCTGCGATAAACTTTGCGCGAACTCTTGGGAAGACAATGGCAATCCGATCGGACCGGATCAAGGGCCGATCGGCCGTATCCTTGTCATGCCCCGGTTTCCTTGCAATCGTATTCAACGTCCCGGCATAAGAAGAATCACAAGGCGCACGAGATGATCGACCAGCAGATCGCGATTCCCACCAAGGACGGCCACACCGCAACCTTCATCAGCCATCCCGAGCGTGGCGGGCCGTTTCCGGTCATCCTGTTCTACATGGATGCGCCGGCGATCCGCGAAGAGCTGCGCGACATGGCGCGCCGGCTCGCGACATCAGGCTATTACGTGATGCTGCCGAACCTCTATTACCGCTCCGGCGTGATGGAGCTGGGCGCGCTGCCGACCGACCCGAACGCACCGGAGCGCAAGCGCATGTTCGCGCTGATGAGCTCGCTCTCCATTCCCATGATCATGGACGACACACGCGCGCTGCTCACTTACGCCGAGGGCCAGGCCGCCGCGAACACGAAGATTGTCGGCACCGTCGGCTACTGCATGAGCGGCCGCTACGCGGTCAACGCCGCCACGCATTTCCCCGATCGCGTCAAGGCCGCCGCCTCGATCTACGGGGTGCAGCTCGCAACCGACCAGGACGACAGCCCGCATCTCGCCGCAGCCAAGACCAGGGCCGAGCTCTATTTCGCCTGCGCCGAGACCGACATCTACGCGCCGCCGGAGACTATCGAAAAGGTCAAAGAGGGCATGAAAGGTGCCAAGGCCGAGGTCGAGATCTATCCCGGCACGCATCACGGCTTCGCCTTCCCCAAGCGCCCGGTCTATGACCGCGACGCCGCCGAGCGGCACTGGGAGCGTCTGCTGGCGCTCTATCGCCGCAATCTCGTGTGAGCAGCAGTATGATCGGCCTATCCGCGAACTCGGTGCACCTCTCCCGCTTGCGGGGGAGGTCGGCGCGAAGCGCCGGGTGGGGGTTCTCTCCACACGGAGATTATCTCGATTGCGGAGACACCCCCTCCCCAACCCTCCCCCGCAAGCGGGAGAGGGGGCGCAGCTCCGTCGGGGCCGCAGCTTGCCCATCAAACTCTAGAAACAAGGCGTGATGCCCTTTCTTCTCATCGACTTTCCCGCCTTCAAGCCGATCGCGATCGAGATCGGTCCGTTTGCGATCCGCTGGTACGCGCTGGCCTATATCTGCGGCATCGTGTTCGGCTGGCTCTATGCGCGCTCGCTCCTGAAGAACGAGCGCTTGTGGGGCGGGCCGGCGCCGATCTCGCTGGTGCAGGTCGACGACTTCATCCTGTGGGTCACGCTCGGCATCATCCTCGGCGGCCGCACCGGCTACGTGCTGTTCTACAATCTGCCCTTCTTCATCGACCACCCCGCCGCGATCTTCCGACTGTGGGAGGGCGGCATGTCGTTCCACGGCGGCTTCCTCGGCTGCGTCGTCGCGGTGATGTGGTTCGCCTACCGCAACGGGATCCCGATCCTTTCGCTCGGCGACATCACCACCGCGGTCGCGCCGGTCGGGCTGCTGCTCGGGCGCATCGCCAATTTCATCAACGGCGAATTGTGGGGCCGTGCCACCGATGCGAGCCTGCCCTGGGCGATGGTCTTCCCCAACGATCCCACCCAGCTGCCGCGGCATCCGAGCCAGCTCTATGAGGCCGGCATGGAGGGCATCCTGCTGTTCACGGTGCTTGCGATCATGATCCGCCTCGGCGCCCTGAAGCGGCCCGGAATGATCCTCGGCGCCTTCATCCTGATCTATGGTCTGACCCGGATCGCCGGCGAGCATTTCCGCGAGCCGGACGTCCAGCTCGGCTTCCTCTGGGGCGGATTAACCATGGGCATGCTGTTGTCGATCCCGATGCTTATTGTAGGTCTCATACTTATTGTATTGGCTATCAGGCGCGGTGCGCCGAGGCCGATCGAGGCCATTCGTTAATTCCTTTCGAGAAGAAGGCCGTGACCGAACAGCCGCTACTCAACGAGATCAAGGCGCTGATCAAATCCTCAGGCCCCATGCCGGTCTGGCGGTACATGGAACTGTGCCTGATGCATCCGCGCTATGGCTATTACGTCTCGCGCGATCCGCTCGGGCGTGAGGGCGACTTCACCACCGCGCCCGAGGTCAGCCAGATGTTCGGCGAGCTGCTGGGCCTGTGGACCGCCTCGGTGTGGAAGCAGATGGGCTCGCCGCAATCTTTGCGGCTGATCGAGCTCGGCCCCGGCCGCGGCACCATGATGGCGGATGCGCTGCGTGCGCTCCGCGTGCTGCCGCCGCTCTACCAGGCGCTTCAGATCCACCTGGTCGAGGTCAATCCCGTCCTGCGCGAACGGCAGAGTGCGACGCTGTCGGGCGCGCGCAACATCGCCTGGCACGACAGCATCGACGACGTGCCCGAAGGCCCGAGCATCATCCTCGCCAACGAATATTTCGACGTGCTGCCGATCCACCAGATGGTGAAGCGCGAGAACGGCTGGCACGAGCGCGTGATCGAGATCGATCCCAACGGCAAGCTTCAGTTCGGCGCGGCCTCCGAGCCGACGCCGCGCTTCGACGTGCTGCTGCCGCCCCTGGTGCGCGCCGCGCCGGTCGGCGCCGTGTTCGAATGGCGTCCCGACGGAGAGGTCATGAAGCTCGCCACGCGCGTGCGCGACCAGGACGGCGCGGCGCTGATCATCGACTACGGCCATTTGCGCAGCGATGCCGGCGACACCTTCCAGGCGATCGCGCGCCACACCTTCACCGATCCCTTGAAGGCGCCGGGCCAGGCCGACGTCACCGCCCATGTCGATTTCCAGGCGCTGGCGCGTGCGGCCGAGGATGTCGGCGCCCGCGTGCACGGGCCGGTGACGCAGGGCGACTTCCTCAAGCGCGTCGGCATCGACACCCGCGCGGCCGCCTTGATGCACAAGGCGACGCCCGAGGTCGCCACCGACATTTCGGTGGCGCTGAAGCGCCTGACCGACACCGGGCGCAGCGGCATGGGCTCGATGTTCAAGGTGCTCGGCATCTCCGAGCCGCGGCTAACTGGCCTTGCCGGCCTCAGCGATCTCGAACACGCCGGAGGGAACTGATGACCCTCGCTTCGTCACTGCTGTCGGCGGTGCCAGGGCTGCGCCATTCCTTCTTCACCCGTGAAGGCGGCGTCTCCGGCGGCATCTACTCGGCGCTGAACGGCGGCCTCGGCTCCAACGATGATCAGGCCCTCGTCGCCGAGAACCGCCGCCGCATGGCCGAGCATGTCGGCGTGGCGCCGGAACGTTTCCTCAGCCTGCACCAGATCCATTCGCCCGACGTGCTCATTGCCGAGACGCCGTGGCCGAGCGGGCCGCGGCCGAAGGGCGACGCGCTGGTCACCAGGACGCCCGGCATCGCGCTCGGCGTCTCCACCGCCGATTGCGGGCCGGTGCTGTTCGTCGATCCCAATGCGCGCGTGATCGGCGGTGCCCATGCCGGCTGGAAGGGCGCGCTGACCGGCGTGCTGGAGTCCACGATTCTAGCGATGGAAAAGCTCGGCGCCACGCGCGGCGGCATCATCGCCGCGATCGGCCCGCTGATCCGGCAGGAGAGCTACGAGGTCGGCAACGAGTTCGTGGCGCGCTTCATCGAGGCGGACGCGGACAACGCGATGTTCTTCATCCCGTCGGTGCGCGAGGGCCACGCGATGTTCGACCTCGCCGGCTTCATCCGGACGCGGCTGGAGGCCGCCGGCATCCTGATGATCGACGACCTCGGCCTCGACACCTATGCCGACGAGCGCTTCTTCAGCTATCGCCGCTCGGTGCATCGCAAGGAGCCGGATTACGGCCGCCACGTCCACGCGATCGCGCTCGAGGGGTGAACACACAGGCAACACGCCGTCATTCCGGGGCTCGCGAAGCGAGAACCCGGAATCATCGTGCAGCAATTTATGCGGAGAAATGGATTCCGGGTTCGCGCCAAGTGGGCGCGCCCCGGAATGACAGTGGGATGTGTCGCCCCTGCCCTAGACGTTAATGCGTTTTAACGATATCGCTGCCCTCCATAATGAGGGACGCGTCATTCATCCTGGGCCGCGCGGGTTCGCGCGTGCTGGCGGTCATGCTGCTGGCAGCGGCGACCGCGCTTGGCGGTTGCGCCGGCGGCGGCGGTGCCGCCAACTCCTATGCGATGGCGCCGAGCGCCGGCAGTGGAGCGACGGTGGCGTTCGAATCCATCGACGGGCCGCCGCCACAGGTGTTCGACCGCATGGTCGGCGTGCTCGACAGCGAATCCAAGCTGCGCAGCCTGTCCGTGGTCTCCCGCGAGGGGACGGCTGCCTATCGCGTGCGCAGCTACCTCTCCGCCCAGATCGTGCGCGGCAGGACCGTGATCGCCTGGGTCTGGGACGTCTACGACGCCAACCAGCAGCGGGCGCTGCGCCTCTCCGGCGAGGAACCCACCTCGGCCAAGGGTGGCCGCGATGCGACGCGCGATCCTTGGAGCGCCGCCGACGACCTGGTGCTGCGGAAGATCGCCCAGGCCGGATTCAGCGGACTTTCCAACATGATCAACGGCACGCCGGAGGCGCCAAGCGCTGCTCCGGGCCTGCGGGGACCTGCGGTGGCAAGCGTCACCCCGGAGGCTCCGGCACCGGAGATGCCGGCCTCGGCGCTCGGCTACGCCGAGCGATAACCCCCGCTAAACCACGGCCTCAAGTTGCGACCAAACCGTTGGCCCGACTCAGGATTTTCAAAGGGAAAACGTAGCATCCCGGGTTGCCATTGCAGCCCCCGGCCTGATATTTCCTCGCCCGTCGTAACCGTGCTTCGAGTGGGTATTCCCAGATGTTGAACGTCCTATCCAGCAAAGCGCGGGAGGAAGCGTCCATGTCGGCCAAGAACGGCTCCATCAAGCTTGTCGCCGGCAACTCCAATCCGGCTCTCGCCCAGGCCATCGCGCAAGGCCTCCACCTGCCGCTGACCAAGGCGGTGGTCCGGCGCTTCGCCGACATGGAGATCTTCGTCGAGATCCAGGAGAACGTCCGCGGCTCGGATGCCTTCATCATCCAGTCGACCTCGTTCCCGGCGAACGACCACCTGATGGAGCTCCTGATCATCACCGACGCGCTGCGCCGCTCCTCGGCGCGCCGCATCACCGCGGTGCTGCCCTATTTCGGCTACGCCCGGCAGGACCGCAAATCGGGCTCGCGCACGCCGATCTCGGCCAAGCTCGTCGCCAACCTGATCACGCAGGCCGGCGTCGACCGCGTCATGACGCTCGACCTGCATGCCGGCCAGATCCAGGGCTTCTTCGACATCCCGACCGACAATCTCTACGCGGCACCGCTGATGGTGCGCGACATCAAGGACAAGTTCGACCTGTCCAAGACGATGGTGATCTCGCCCGACGTCGGCGGCGTGGCCCGCGCGCGCGGCCTCGCCAAGCGCATCAACACCCCGCTCGCCATCGTCGACAAGCGCCGCGAGCGGCCGGGTGAATCCGAGGTCATGAACGTAATCGGCGACGTCGCCGGCTACACCTGTATCCTGGTCGACGACATCGTGGACTCCGGCGGCACGCTGGTGAACGCGGCCGACGCGCTGATCGCCAAGGGCGCCAAGGACGTGTACGCCTACATCACCCACGGCGTGCTCTCCGGCGGCGCGGCCGCCCGTATCACGAACTCCAAGCTGAAGGAGCTCGTGATCACCGACTCGATCCTGCCGACGGACGCGGTGAGCAAGGCGCCGAACATCCGCACGCTCCCGATCGCCAGCCTGATCTCGGACGCGATCGCGCGCACCGCCGCGGAAGAGTCGGTGTCGAGCCTGTTCGATTGATTTTTCTTCGCCTCTCCCCGCTTGCGGGGAGAGGCCGGAATTCGAAGCGCGGATTCCGGGTGAGGGGGACTCTCCGCGAGTCTTCACTCTCACCGTCCCTGTGGAGACTCCCCCTCACCCCACCCTCTCAGCGCGAGCGAAGCTCGTCGCGGCCCCGCATCCGCCTCGCCAAGGCTTCGGCGGGCAAGAGCGGGGCGAGGGAGCGCGCGACGCTTGCGTCCCTTACGACCTAGTCCCACGGGTTGTTGCCAACCGCGGCCCATGACATCATCCGGACGCCGAGTCATCTCTGCCCTCTGGATGCCTGATGCCACGCCGGAAATTTGCCTGGGAGAAGCTGTCGGACGACGAATTGCTCGAGCAACGTCTCAGCAGCCTGAGGGTTACGGTCGAAGGCACCTGGCTCGAGGATTGCGTCGCCACCCTCCACGAGGAGCTCGAAGAGCGGGGCATCCGGCTGCGGCCGCACACATGGATCTCGAGCGAATGGTTCAGTCCGGGCGATGTACCCGGCATCGCCATCCCATTCTATCTCGCCCATCCCCGCCTGATGAAGCTCGAGAAGAAGATGATGTTCGACGTCGAGGGCGGAACCTGGCGCGAGTGTATGGCCATCCTCCGTCACGAGGCGGGCCATGCCATCCAGCACGGCTATCAGCTGCAGCGCCGCCGGCGCTGGCAGCAGCTGTTCGGTCCGTCGTCGAAGCACTATCCGCGCTACTACCGGCCCAATCCGGCGAGCCGGCGCTACGTCCAGCATCTCCGGCTCTGGTACGCGCAGAGCCATCCTGACGAGGATTTCGCCGAGACTTTTGCGGTGTGGCTGCGGCCGCGTTCGAACTGGCGAACACGATATGCCGGCTGGCCCGCACTGAAGAAGCTCGAATATGTCGACGAGCTGATGGGCGAGATTGCGGGAAAGCGGCCGCTGATCACGACACGGGAGCGTGTCGACCCGTTGAGCAAGCTCGGCCAGACGCTCGAAGACCACTACAAGAAGAAGCAGGCGTTCTACGCCTTCACGCCGCCGAAGACCTACGACCGCGACCTCTCGAGGCTGTTTTCCGCCGATCCACGGCATCACCGCTCAAAACCGGCTTCGAGCCTGATCAGACGGCACCGCGCCCAGATCAGGCAATTGGTCGCGCGGTGGACGGGCGAGAACCAGCTCACGCTCGATGCCGTGCTTGACGACATGATCTCCCGCTGCCGCGAGCTCGATCTGCGCGCGGTCGGCCCCGAACAGAAGCTCGTTCTCGATTTCACCGTCCTCGTGACCGCCAAGACGATGCACGCGCTGTTTGGCCCGTCTCGGCGCAAATGGATCGCGCTATGAGACGCTTGCGTATTCTGGTCCTGATGCATCCGGATTTCATGCCTCCGGATTCAAGCGACGGATACACCGCGCAGGAAATCAACGCGTGGAAAACGGAATACGACGTGGTGAGCACCTTGCGCGCGGCCGGCCACGAGGTTCGCGCCCTCGGCGCGCAGGACGAAATCAAGCCGGTGCGCGAGGCGATCGAGGAGTTCAAGCCGCACGTGGTTTTCACGTTACTGGAGGAATTCCACAACAACGTCGCCTACGACCAGCACATCGCCAGCTATCTCGAGCTGATGAAAGTCCCTTATACCGGGTGCAATCCGCGCGGCCTGATCCTGGCGCGCGGCAAGGATTTGTCCAAGACGCTGGTGCATCACCGTCGGATCGCGGCGCCGGCCTTCGCCGTCTTCCCGATGCGCCGCAAGGTGAAACGCCCGACGCGCCTTGCGCTGCCGCTGATCGTCAAGAGCCTGAACATGGACGGGTCCTTCGGCATCTCGCAGGCATCGATCGTCGATACCGACGAGAAGCTCGCGGAACGGGTCGCCTTCATCCACGAGCGGGTCGAATCCGCCGCGATCGCCGAGCAGTTCATCGAGGGGCGCGAGCTTTACGTCGGCGTGCTCGGCAACAACCGGCTGCGCGTCCTGCCGATCTGGGAACTGAAATTCGGCAGCATGGGCGGGCGCAGGTCACGGCACATCGCCACGGAGAAAGCCAAGCACGACACCGACTATCAGGAGAAGGTCGGCATCGTCGACGGGCCGGCGAAGGACCTCGCGCCCGAAGTCACCGCGCGCATCCAGCGCGCCGCGAAACGCATCTACCGAGCGCTTGGCCTCGACGGCTACGCGCGTATCGATTTTCGTCTCGCCGCCGACGGCACGCCGTATTTCATCGAGGCCAATCCCAACCCCGAGATCGCCAAGAGCCAGGAGTTCGCCACGGCGGCTCAACATGCCGGGCTCAAATATCCGGATCTCCTGCAGCGCATCCTGGCTCTCGGAATAAGCCGGGCCAAGGCGGGGGTGTCGCTGGGGTGATGCAAGATGGCAGCGATCATAGAGTAACCCCTCATCCTTCGAGACGCGCTACGCGCTCCCTGGGATGAGGGGTGATGGTCGTTGCGTTGGGTTAGGCAATTCCCGCCGCGACCTGGCCGCGCAAACGCTCCAGGCCTAGCAGCGTGTTGGCGCAGGCTTCCGCGACCTCGACGCCCTTGATCGCAAAATGCCTGCGGAAGAAATCGTAGTGCACTTCGGTCTCGTGGAATTGCTGCGGCGTCAGCACCGCCGAGAACACCGGCACCTCGGTGCGCAGCTGCACGTCCATCAGCGCCTTGATCACGGTGTCGGCGACGAACTCGTGGCGATAGATGCCACCGTCGACGACGAGGCCGGCCGCGACGATCGCGGTGTAGCGCCGCGTCTTGGCGAGGATCTGCGCGTGCAGCGGGATCTCGAACGAGCCCGGCACCTCGAACACGTCGACATGGGTGAGGTGGCGCGCCTCGGCCTCCTTCATGAAGGCGATGCGGGCCTCCTCGACCACGTCGCGGTGCCAGCAGGCCTGCACGAAGGCCACCCGCTGCGGCTTTGCAAAACGCGGATGTTCGATTGCCGGCGGATCCACGGGAACCGGCGGCTGGGTTGTCTCGGCAGTTTCGGCTTTGAAAGTTTCGGCTTGGGAAGTTTGGACTTGGGGATCTTGCAACATCTGATTCATGGCTTTCCTCAGTTAAGGACCAGAATCAGGGCACACGGAACGACAAACAGCCGCACCTTGCGATGCGTCTGCCACCGACCGTTCTCTTTCATCCGGACTTTAACCGTCGGCTTCGGAGTTGCACCGAATCTGCTGACCCTTCCCTCCGAGGGGTCCCGAGGGAATCCCTATCAAGGAGAAGGCGCTCGCGGGCTTAGGCCTTTCGGCCCTTACCGCCGGTGGGGACTTTCACCCCGCCCTGAGAACTTATCCACCCGATATGGGTGGACTATTCCGAATTATGACGAACAGGGAGGCGGCCAGCAAGAACCTTCCTTATGGGTACTACGCATGTGCCTATGACGTCAGGGCGAAACTCTGCGAAAATCCTGCGGGGCAGAAGGTCGAACAGGGCGGGACCGATCCGGACCCGCAAGGAGGGCACCGGCACATGGAACGCAGCAGGCGCCGGCCGATCCGATTCCGGTTTGTTCTCCTCCGTTAAGAATTGTGGCGGAGATGAGCTGTGGACGAACGAGTCCTGACTTGTGGACGAACTCGGCAGCCAGTTGCGCAGATTCCGCAAATCACATCAGTTGATCCGCGACAAGCCCGCGCTGATCCCGGGATCGCGAGAGCGACGCCAAGGGGATCGCCTTAGCAATATTAAGGGAGCGCGCGCCGGACCAACCGCGTGCGTATCAAAGACAACAAGAAGGCAAGAGGTCGAGACGGCATGTCCCTGCTCGAAGGCGCTATCGATTCCCGAAATCACCCGCTCGCGGTGGTCGAGGATATCGCTGCCAGCAACAACTGGCCGTTCGAACGCTCCGGCGAAGACGAACTCACGATTGTCTCGAAGGGACAATGGACCGACTACCAGCTCTCCTTCACCTGGATGGGCGGGATCGAGGCGCTGCATCTGGCCTGCGCGTTCGACATGAAGATTCCGGTCGCACGGCGGAGCGAAGTGCAGCGGCTCGTCGCCGCCGTCAACGAGCAGTTGTGGGTCGGCCATTTCGACCTGTGGACCAACACCGGCATGGTCATGCACCGCCAGGCCCTGGTGCTGCCGGGCGGGCTTACCGCCTCGACCGCGCAATGCGAAGCCATGCTCGCCGGCGCCATCCACGCCTGCGAGCGCTACTTCCCGGCGTTCCAGTTCGTGGTGTGGGCGGGCAAGACCACGACGGAAGCGATGGACGCGGCGATGTTCGACACGGTGGGAGAGGCGTAGGGCCTCTCGTGACGTAAGGGCGCTCCCTCCCCACATCATCCCGGACAAGCGCGCCCAAAGCGCGCGCAGATCCGGGATCCATACCGCGTGATTTCGTTTGTGGCACGCGGCTTGTTGCCAACAGCTGCATCCACTAGAAACATTCGTGGTTATGGGTCCCGGCCTTCGCCGGGACGACACCGAATTTGTGGTGACCACAGTGGCGAACAGCACTCTTCAAAACATCACCGGCACCATCCTTCTCGCCGGCGCCGGCAAGATGGGCGGCGCGATGCTGACCGGATGGCTGGCGGGCGGACTCGATCCGCGCCGCGTCGCGGTGGTCGACCCGCACATCGCACCTGAGATCAGCGCGCTTGCCGCCAAGGGCGTGGCGCTCAATCCCGATGCGAAGGCGGCAGGTCAGGTCGAGACGATGGTCGTCGCGGTGAAGCCGCAGATGTTCCGCGAGGCCGGCGCGAAGCTGAAGTCCTTCGTCTCGGAGAAGACCTCCGTGGTCTCGATCATGGCGGGAACCACGATCGCCTCGCTTCAGGAGGTCTGCGGCGGCGCTGTCGTGCGCGCGATGCCGAACACGCCGGCCGCGATCGGCCGCGGCATCACGGTGGCGGTTGCGGCGAAGAACGTCAGCACCGCGCAACGCGCGGTGGCCGACGCGCTGCTGCGCGCCACCGGCTCGGTCGAATGGGTCGAGGATGAGAGCCTGATGGATGCGGTGACCGCGGTGTCCGGCTCGGGACCGGCCTATGTGTTCCTGCTCGCCGAGGAACTTGCGCGCGCCGGTGTCGAAGCGGGATTGCCCGAGGCGCTGGCGACGAAGCTCGCGCGCGAAACGGTGGCAGGCTCGGGCGAGCTGCTGCATCAATCCGAGCTGCCCTCCGGCACGCTGCGCCAGAACGTCACCTCGCCCGGCGGCACCACGGCCGCAGCGCTCGGCGTGCTGATGGGCGAGCCCGGCCTGCGCGACCTGATGATCCGTGCAATCGCAGCGGCGACGCAGCGGTCGAAGGAATTGGCGAAGTAGCAAGATGCCGTAGGGTGGGCAAAGCGAAGCGTGCCCACCACATCTGTCTTGCACGCTGAGCAATGGTGGGCACGGCGCTTCGCGCCTTTGCCCACCCTACGATTTCGAGCCTGCCCCGAGCCGCTTGTTGAACATCTCGACATTGACGAGCCCGCGCGCGTGGCGGCCCTCGCCGAGCTTGCGCGTGCCCTCGAACGCCTCGACTTCGAAACGGATGACGCGGCGCTCGACCGCGACCACCTTCGCGGTGGTCCGCACCGTCGCGCCGACCAGGGCGGCTGCGAGATGGCGGATGTCGACCTCGGTGCCGACGGTGACCCAGCCCGGCTGAAGCGCAGGGCGGATCGCATCGCCCGACGTCATCTCCATCTCGAGGATCATCATCGGCGTCGCATAGACAAAAGGCATGCCCGGCACGAAGTGCCCGACCGTGCGCTCCACTGGGACCACCAGCGTGCGCTCCGCGCTCATGCCTGTCGTGATGAAGTCGCGTGCGTCCATGGTGCTTGCTCGTCATTCCGGGGCGCGCGAAGCGCGAACCCGGAATCCAGAAGTTTACAGCTCGAGATTCCGGGTTCAGCCCTAACGGGCTGCCCCGGAATGACGCTAACGCGTCACTTCTTCGCAGCCGCCGCGCGCTCCACGAACGTCTTGCCGCCCTTCATCTTGTGGCGGAGCGGGGCTTCGTTGATCTGGATGACGACGGCATCGGCGTCGACGCCGAGATTCTTCACCAGTGCCTGCGTGATGTCACGCATCATGCCGGCCTTCTGTTCATCGGTGCGGCCTTCGGCCATGCTGACGGTGATCTCAGGCATCGTTTTCTCCCTGCTGCTGTCGTCATGATCGGGCTTGTCCCGATCATTCAAAGTCGTGTGCATCAAACAGGACGTGGATGCCCGGGACAAGCCCGGGCATCAGGCGATGCGCGAATAGCTAGCCCCAGCTCACGTCATGGCGCGCCAGCACCTCGCGCACCTTTGCGACGAGATCGGCTTCGCCGCACGAGAACTGCGCCGGGCGGCTCTCGCGCCATTCCTGGTTGGAAGCAATCGCAGCGGCCGCTTTCGCGCCTTCGATCAGGTCCTTGATCTGCAGCTCGCCGCGCGCCTTTTCGTCCGAGCCCTGGATGATGACGCAAGGGCTGTTGCGGCGGTCGGCATATTTGAGCTGGTTGCCCATGTTCTTGGGATTGCCGAGATAGAGCTCGGCGCGGATGCCGGCGGTGCGCAGGCTTGCCACCATCTTCTGGTAGTCGGCGACGCGGTCGCGGTCGAACACGGTGACGACGACGGGACCGAACTCGGGCCGCGTGTCGAGCTTGCCGAGCAGCGTCAGCGCAGCCTGGAGCCGCGAGACGCCGATCGAGAATCCGGTCGCCGGCACCGGCTCGCCGCGGAAGCGCGAAACGAGGCCGTCGTAGCGGCCACCGCCACCGACGGAGCCGAAGCGTACCGGGCGGCCCTTCTCGTCCTTGGTGTCGAGCAGGAGTTCGACCTCGTAGACGGGGCCGGTGTAGTATTCGAGGCCGCGCACAACGGAGGGGTCGATCTTGATGCGGTCCGCACCGTACCCCGACGCCATGACCAGCTTGGCGATCTCTTCCAGCTCGCTCACGCCGGCCTGACCAACTTCGCTCTTGGCGAGGTAAGCTTCCGCCGCGGCAATGGCTTCTTTCCAATCGTCGCGCGGTTTGGTGATGGCCAGAACAACGTCGGCCTCCGCCGCGCTCAAATTGGCGCCTTTCGTGAAGTCGCCCTTGCCCTCTTCGCCACCATCCCACCTGCCGGGACCGAGCAATTTACGCACCTCATCGGCGGGAAACTTGTCGAGCTTGTCGATTGCGCGCAGCACAGTCAGCCGGCGTGCGGCATTCTCGTCGCCGGCAAGTCCAATGGCTTCCAGAACACCGTCGAGCACTTTTCGGTTGTTCACCTTCACCACGTACTGGCCGCGCTGAACGCCAAGCGCCTCCATCGTGTCCGCAGCCATCATGCAGATCTCGGCATCCGCCGCCGGCGTTGCCGAGCCGACCGTGTCGGCATCGAACTGCATGAACTGGCGGAAGCGGCCGGGGCCGGGCTTCTCGTTGCGGAAGACGTAGCCGACGCGGTAGCTGCGGTAGGGCAAGACCAGACCGTCCGTCCCGTAGCGCTCGCCGACATAGCGGGCGAGCGGCGCGGTCAGATCGTAACGCAAGCTGATCCACTGCTCGTCGTCGTCCTGGAACGAGAACACGCCCTCGTTCGGGCGGTCCTGGTCGGGCAGGAACTTGCCGAGCGCGTCGGTGTATTCCATCGCCGGCGTCTCCACCGGCTCGAAGCCGTAGAGCTCGTAGACGGCGCGGATCTTCTCGACCATCTCGCGCGTCGCCCGGATCGCGGCGGGATCGCGATCCTCGAGCCCGCGCGGCAGGCGCGCCTTCAGTTTCTGGGGTTTTTTGGGTTTTTCGGCCATGCGCGGCGTTTACCAGCCGACGCGCGAGGCGGCAACCGGGGCGGCAAGCCGGGGGGCCCCAAGTCCACCCGCCTCGGCGTCATTCCGGGGCGATGCGCAGCATCGAGCCCGGAATCTCGAGATTCCCCGGTGCGCAACTGCGCACCTCAGGTCTGGTCCTTCGGACCATCCCGGAATGACGACTGCTTCCCTACGGCTGCTCCATGCGCGCCCGGAGGGCGTCCGCATCCGCCTTCGGCAGCGACTTCAGCGTCGGCTTGATGGTTTCGCCGCCGACGATCTTGCCGTTGCGCATGAACATCCAGTCCGAGATGTCGGCTTCGCTGAATGTGACCTTATCGCCTGCCCGCTTGCCGGGCAGATCACGCGGTTCGTTGGCGAACACGCCCGAATAGGCCCCGTTCGGCAGTTTCTTCACCTCGGCGATCCAGATGTGCTCGCCGCCTTTGCGGGTGAAAAAGCGCACTTTCAGGGCGTGCCCGGTTTCCGACGGCTTGGGCGCCTCATAGGACGCCCAGAAGGTCGGGAGGGTGCCGCGGGCGCGTGCGATCGCGGTGTTCATCTCGGGGTCGGTGGTGCGCACATCGACAACGGGCGAGCGGTCTTCGGCTGCGACCTCCGGCTTGGGGCCGATGGTCAGGATGCCGAAGACGGTGATGCCGGTGATTGCGGCGAGGACGACCCATTTCAGGGGCTGGGAAAGCGTGGATGCCATGATCGCGATGTCCGGATGCGTCAATATCTCCGGGCTTTGTCGCGGGATCGTGGCGGGGCGTTCATGATGCCCGCTCTTCGCCTCTCCCCGCTTGCGGGGAGAGGCCGGAATGCGCGCAGAACGCGCGGATTCCGGGTGAGGGGTACTCTCCGCGAGTCCAACTGCCAGCGTCCCCGTGGAGACTCCCCCTCATCCCGACCCTCTCCCCGCAAGCGGGGAGAGGGAGAAAAATCAAAACACCTTGCGGATCCAGTTGTGGGGATCGTTGGTGCGGCCGTACTGGATGTCGACGAGCTGCTTGCGCAGGCCCATGGCGACCGGGCCGGCGGCGCCGCCGCTGATCTCGAAATCGCCGCTCACCGAGCGCACCTTGCCGATCGGCGAGATCACCGCCGCGGTGCCGCAGGCGAAGGCTTCCTTCAACTTGCCCGAGGCCGCATCCTTGCGCCACTGGTCGAGCGAGTACGGCTCCTCGCGCACCGTCTTGCCGGCATCCTTCGCCAGCGCGATGATGGAGTCGCGGGTGATGCCGGGCAGGATCGTGCCGAGCGGCGGCGTCGACAGCGAGCCGTCCTCGAACACGAAGAAGATGTTCATGCCGCCGAGCTCCTCGACGTAGCGGCGCTCGATCGCATCGAGGAAGACCACCTGATCGCAGCCGTGCTGAATGGCTTCCGCCTGCGCACGCAGACTCGCGGCGTAATTGCCACCGCACTTGACGGCGCCGGTGCCGCCGACCGCGGCGCGCGTGTAGTTCTCCGAGACCCAGATCGACACCGGCGCAGGTCCGCCCTTGAAATAGGAGCCGACCGGTGAGGCGATCACCGCGAAGATGTATTCGGACGACGGCTTGACGCCGAGGAAGGTCTCGCTCGCGATCATGAAGGGGCGCAGGTAAAGGCTGCCCTCGCCGCCCGGCATCCAGGCACGATCGATGCGCACGACCTGCTCGACCGCCTCGATGAAGACGTCTTCGGGCAGCTGCGCCATCGCCATGCGATCGGCCGAGTCCCTGAAGCGCCGCGCATTGGCGTCGGGGCGGAACAGGTTCACGCCGCCGTCGTCGCGCTTGTAGGCCTTGAGGCCCTCGAAAATTTCCTGGGCGTAGTGCAGGACGGCGCCGGCCGGATCGAGCTGGAAGTTGGCGCGCGCCTCGATGCGCGCCTCGTACCAGCCGCCCTTGGCCTGGTTGTAACGGACGATCGCCATGTGGTCGGTGAAGACCCGCCCGAACCCGGGGTCCACCAGCTTGGCGACGCGGTCCTTTTCTGGAGTAGGATTGGATGCGGGCTGGATGTCGAATTTCATGCTCATGTCCTTGGCTCCCGCTGCCGGTAGCGGCGCTGTTCTGGCGCCCGCCTGCCCTGTTTCGGGTCCGGCTGGCTTGATTAGAGTTGTGGCCGGGCCACCGCCAGCCTTGTTACGGCCGGTTTCCGTGGCCAGCATGTCGCCGAGGACATGCTTTTGCGGAAGGCGGAAGTCCAGTATGTTTTGTCGAAATGCCGCTCGACAATCGCACGGTAGATCTGATCCGGCCGTCGCCGCCTGTCCGGCTCTCTCCGGCCGCCTCAGCTTCGATGCCACCCGACGCGAAACGATCTAAAATTTCGTGCGGGCTGATCGTTTTGTAACATTGAACCCAAGATACGTCAATATGCCTGACATAAATTTCGCGACTCCCCCTCAAGACGCTGCCGAGCCCCGGCCGGCGGCAGGCGATGGAGGCAATTTGCGCTGGGATATCATCGAGCTGCTGTTCTTCGCCTATCGCGACTTCGTCGGCGATCCCGACCAGGAGCTGGAGGCGTTCGGCTTCGGCCGGGCCCATCACCGCGTCATGCACTTCGTCTACCGCTATCCCGGGCTCAAGGTCGCCGATCTCCTCGACGTCCTGCGCATTACAAAACAGTCGCTCGGCCGGGTGCTCAAGCAGCTCCTGGACGAGGGCTATATCGTGCAGAAGACCGGCGACAATGACCGCCGCCAGCGCCTGCTCTACGCAACGCCGAAGGGCGAGGCGCTGGTGCAGAAGCTCGCCGGGCTCCAGACCACGCGGATCACCAAGGCGCTCGCCGAGATGGCGCCGCAGGATGCGGAGACCGTCAAGCGCTTCCTGCGCGCGATGATCGATCGCGACGATCCGGACAAGGTGCTGGAGACGATCTTCGCCTCCGTCAATCAAGACCCAAAGGAGTGACCGTGCCACTCGCTGCCACGCTCGCCCGTCCGCCGGTGCAACCGGCCGACGACGCCCCGCATCTCCTGCTGGTCGACGACGACCGCCGCATCCGCGATCTGCTGTCGCGCTTCCTCGCCGGCGAAGGCTATCGCGTCTCGACCGCGGCGAGCGCCAGCGATGCGCGTTCGAAGCTCATGGGCCTGCATTTCGACCTCTTGATCCTCGACGTCATGATGCCTGGCGAGACCGGCTTCGACCTCGCCCGCTTCATCCGGACGTCCTCCTCGGTGCCTATCGTGATGCTGACGGCGCGCCACGAAGCGGAAGCCCGCATCGAAGGCCTTCAGATCGGCGCCGACGACTACGTGGCAAAGCCGTTCGAGCCGCGCGAGCTCGCGCTGCGCATCAACAACATCCTCAAGCGCGCCGCCCCGCCGCCGCAGGCAGCGGTGGTGGAGAAGATCGCGTTCGGCCCCTACGTCTACCATCTCGATCGCGGCGAATTGCGCCAGGGCGAAGAGGTCATTCACCTCACCGACCGCGAGCGCGAGATGCTGCGGATTCTCTCGGAGACGCCGGGCGAGACCGTGCCGCGCAGCGCACTGACCGGCAATGGCAGCGTCAACGAGCGCGCCGTCGACGTGCAGATCAACCGCCTCAGGCGCAAGATCGAGACCGATCCCGCCAATCCGCTGTTCCTCCAGGCGGTGCGCGGCATCGGCTATCGCCTGGTGGCCTCGCCTTAAACCGCAGTGAAGCGCGACCGATGAGCACGATCGATACCGGCCTGACGCTGCTGAAGAGCGCCGCCGGCCGCGTCTCCGCCGCCAATGGCTGGATGGGCAATGCGTTCAAGGGCTGGATGCCGACCGGCCTCTATGCCCGCGCGCTCCTCATCATGATCGTGCCGATGGTGATCCTGCAATCGGTCGTCGCCTTCGTGTTCATGGAGCGGCACTGGAACACGGTGACGCGCCGCCTGTCGGCCGCAGTGGTGCAGGACATCGCCGCGCTGATCGACATCTACAAGGGCTATCCGCAGGACAAGGATCGCGACCAGATCCGCCGCATCGCGCAGCAACGCCTCGGACTCGTGGTCGACTTCCTGCCCGCCGGCGACATGCCGCCGCCAGGACCAAAGCCGTTCTTCTCGCTGCTCGACCAGACGCTGTCGGTGCAGCTCGGCCGCCAGATCGGGCGCTCGTTCTGGATCGACACGGTCGGCCGCTCCAACCTCGTCGAGATCCGCATCCAGCTCGACGACGCCGTGATGCGCGTGTTCGCGCAGCGCAGCGCCGCTTACGCTTCGAACTCGGAGATCTTCCTGTTCTGGATGGTCGGCACGTCCTCGATCCTCTTGATCGTCGCAGTGCTGTTCCTGCGCAACCAGATCAAGCCGATCCTGCGCCTTGCCGATGCCGCCGAAAGCTTCGGCAAGGGCCGCGAGGCGCCGAACTTCAGGCCGCGCGGCGCGCGCGAAGTGCGACGCGCGGCGGTCGCCTTCCTCGAGATGAAATCGCGCATCGAGCGCACGATGGAGCAGCGCACCGCGATGCTGGCCGGCGTCAGCCACGACCTGCGCACCATCCTGACCCGCTTCAAGCTCGAGCTGGCGCTGATCGGCGACAGCCCGGAGCTCGAAGGCATGCGCAAGGACGTCGACGAGATGTCGATGATGCTGGAGGACTACCTTGCGTTTGCCCGCGGCGATTCCGGCGAGCAGTCGCAGCCGACCGACATGGCGCAGGCGCTCGAGGAGCTGCGCAGCGATGCCGAACGCCACGGCCACGCTGCAACCGTCGCATTCAACGGACTGCCGGTGGTGACGGTGAAGCCGGCCTCGTTCAAGCGCTGCCTCGCCAACCTCGTCACCAATGCGGCGCGCTACGGCAAGAGCATCGCCATCACCGGCCAGCGCGATCACCGTTATCTGACCGTCACGGTCGACGACGACGGCCCGGGCATCCCCGCGCATCTGCGCGAAGAGGTGTTCAAGCCGTTCCTGCGGCTGGACAACGCCCGCAACCAGGACGAAGGCGGCACGGGCCTTGGCCTCGCCATCGCCCGCGACATCGCCCGCTCGCATGGCGGCGACATCACGCTGGGCGACAGCCCGATGGGCGGATTAAGGGCGAGCGTGCGGATACCGGTGTAACTGCCGTAGCCCGGATTTCGCTACGCTCCATCCGGGCTACAATCTCGCCTACTTCGGCAGCAGGGCCTTCAGCTTGTCGACGTCGCGCACGTTCATCTTGAAGCCGCCGGGCATCACGATGTCGCCGGGCTTCTGGTCCGGCTTGCAGGCGCCCAGCCATTTCGCTTCGAGCGTCATGGTGGTGTCGCGCCCCGCCGCGCCGGCGGCGCCGCCTTGCGCGTGCGAGGTGGTCTTCACCGTATAGGCCGAGTTGAAATCGCCCGTGATCTCGGCGTGCGAGGTGGTGCTGATGCCGGCGACGCTGCACTCGGAATCGCTGACATAACCGGTCGCGGTCTTCTTGATGTCCTGCTTGGCGCAGATCTGCTTGGCCATCGGGGAGACGTTGTTGTTCATCTCCTTGTCGACGGTCTCGTCGGTGCAGTGCTGCATGGTCATTTCCGGCATCTGCGAGCCGGTCCTGACCATTTTCAATTCCCACAGGCCGGCCTTGCGCACCGGCAGATCGTCGGCACTGGCGCCGCCTGCCGACACCACAAGGCAAAGGGCCGAGCCGAGCAAAGCAAGTTTGCGCGTCATGTGGGAAGCTCCCGGCTGAGAGATCGCTGCGTTACGAAAACGCCTCAGTACAGCGTGCGGATCGGCTGGTTGGCGGCGCCATAGGGCACCCAGCGGCAGGAGAACGAGATGTAGCCGCCCTCATAGGCCTGCACGCCGAGGAATTTGACGACCTTGCCGTACCGCGCGCAATGATCGACCGCGACCTGCCGCGCATCGACCTGATTGGCCATCGAATAGGCGATGATGCCGCCGGTGTCGTTGCCCTTGAACGGGGGCACAGGAAGGATATCGGCGCGCGCCGACTGGCCCGCCATCATACCCAGGGCAAGAAGGCCCGCGGCCGCAATGATTCGCATTCCCGTTACTCCAATTGGTTGGCGCCAGTTTACGGTGCCGGGACGGAAGTGAAAAGAACTGAAGCCCTGTCGGATGCGACGTTCTGGTCAACTCCTGGCCAAGTGTTGCCGCGCTGCACTTGACCTCACCCGCCCTTCGCGGCACCGTCCGACCTCCGCAGATCATCTGTCTGGATTGCCCATGCGCGCCTCGACCTCCCTGAAATCGCTCCGCTTTGCCGCCGTGCTCGGCCTCATGTTCGGGGCGCTGTCGCTCGGTGAGGCCAGGGCCGCCAATCCGCTGGAGCTGAATTTCTGGCTGAGCGGACCGCGCTATGACGGCAATGTGGCAGATTGCGACAAGGCGCTGCCGACGATCGCCACCCAGTTCTGGGAGAAGGAAAGCGCCTTCTGGAATTCCTCGTTGAAGATCACCGGCTTCTCCGCCGTGCACGAGACCGCGTTCCGACCCTGGCAGTCCGACAATATTCCGCGCCGCTATTGCACCGGCGAGGCCATGCTGAACGACGGCAAGGTGCGCAAGGTGCATTTCTCGATCATCGAGGATGGCGGCTTCGCTGGTTACGGCAATGGTGTCGAATGGTGCGTGGTCGGACTCGACCGCAACTGGGCCTACAATCCGGCCTGTCGCGCCGCCAAGCAGTAATTTGACAGCCCTGATTCGGACCGGGCCAGCGGCCTGACGAGGGCCGCCCGAATTTTGTTCTTGAAATGTTCTTATCGCCTGCTAGGCTCGATTGCACAGTCTAGTTGAGGGGCGTCGCCATGTTTCATTCCAGATTGCATTCGTTCTCCCGCCTGATGATCTCGCTGACCCTGGCCTTGACCTTTGCCGCCGGGCTGGTCTTGCCGGCGGGCGTCGCGACAGCGCAGGACAGGCGGCAGAACGCGCCCGGCGAATTCGATTTCTATGTGCTGTCGCTCTCGTGGTCGCCCTCCTTCTGCGAGGAGGCGGCGGAGCGCGGCGGCCGCTCCCAGATCCAGTGCAGCGGCCGGCCCTATTCCTTCGTGGTGCACGGGCTGTGGCCGCAATATGAGAACGGCTTCCCGGAATATTGCCAGCGGCCGGCGCCGCGGCTGAACCGCAGCATCGTCTCCTCGATGCTCGACCTGATGCCGGCGCCGGGCCTGATCTTCAACGAGTGGGACAAGCACGGCACCTGCTCGGGGCTCGCCGACCGCAGCTATTTCGAGACGATCAGGAAAGCGCGCGCCGCGATCAAGATTCCGGCCGAATATCTGGAATTGTCGCAGGCCAAGACCGTGGCGCCTGCCGACGTCGAGGAGGCCTTCATCAAGGCCAATCCGGGCCTCGGCAGCGCCGCCGTCTCGGTCACCTGCAACCGGACGCGGCTGTCCGAGGTCCGCATCTGCCTCAGCAAGGACCTGCAATTCCGCGCCTGCGAGGAGATGGACCGCCGCGCCTGCCGCCGCGACCAGGTGACGATGCCGCCGATCAGGGGTGGGTAGCTGCTAAATCAGCTCCGTCATTCCGGGGCACGCGAAGCGTGAACTATGGTGCGCAGTTCGGTGCTACGTACCGCCCCGGAATGACGGGAGTTACTTTCATCGCGCGATGTCGTAACTCTCCGCCATGAACTACCGTCACGCCTTTCATGCCGGCAACTTTGCCGATGTCATCAAGCACATCGTGCTGGCGCGCATCCTCACTTATTTGCAGGACAAGCCGGGGGCGTTCCGCGTCATCGACACCCATGCCGGCGCCGGCCTCTACGATCTCGAAAGCGACGAGGCGCGGCGCGGTGGCGAATGGCTGACCGGCATCGCGCGACTGATGCAGGCGCGCCTGTCGAACGAGACCGCGGCGCTGACAAAGCCCTATCTCGACATCGTCCGCGCCTTCAATCCGAAGGGCGAGCTCAAGGCCTATCCGGGTTCGCCGCTGATCGCGCGCGGCCTGCTCAGGCCGCAGGACCGCCTCGTCGCCTGCGAACTCGAGCCGAAGGCACGCAAGGCGCTGATCGACGTGCTGCGCCGCGACGAGCAGGCGCGCGTGGTCGATCTCGACGGCTGGGTGGCACTGCCGGCCTTCGTGCCGCCGAAGGAGCGGCGCGGGCTCGTGCTGATCGACCCGCCGTTCGAGGCAAAGAACGAGTTCGAACGGCTGGGCGAAGCCTTCTCGGAGGCTTTCGCAAAATGGCCGACCGGTATCTATGTAATCTGGTATCCCGCCAAGAGCCGTCGCGCCACCGATACGCTGGCACAGCTCGTGGCGCGGCTCGCAGCCGCAGCAAAGCCACCGGGCAAATGCCTGCGCCTCGAGTTCAGTGCCGCGCCGCAGCTTGACGGCGCAGCCCTCACCTCCACCGGACTGCTGATCGTCAATCCCCCTTACACGCTGCATGGCGAGCTCAAGACGATCCTGCCCGAGCTCGAAATGCCGCTCGGCCAGGGCGGCGCTGCCAGATTCCGATTAGAGGTGCCGAGGCCGTAACACTCCGGCATTCTTGGGAAAAATATGCAGGAGCCGTAGTCAATCTGCAAAGAACCGTATTATGCTATTTCCGTGACTGGCTTTACGTTCCGCTTCCGCGAATGGTTGCGGCGGAGTGAAGGCCTAAGAAAGATCCGGCCGGACCGAAAGGTCCGCCCAAGGATGGCCAGCTCCCGGGCTCCGTACGGCCCGGTCATGTCGTGACGTGAGTCTGCGTCACGACGGAGGAGCAATGAGGGGGAGTTTCCCGATGGCCATGACGGGAACGGTCAAGTTCTTCAACGGCGAGCGCGGCTACGGCTTTATCAAGCCGGATGACGGCGGTCGCGATGTCTTCGTTCACATCACTGCTGTGGAGCGAGCGGGACTGAAGGACCTTGCCGAAGGACAGCGTATTACTTTCGAAGTCGAACCGGACAAGAAGGGGAAGGGACCGAAGGCGGTCAATTTGGTCATCCTCTCCTAGCGGGCCTGACGCAAAAAAACCTGGCGCAAAAAAAGTCCCGGCCGCGAGCGGCCGGGAGGTTATTGTCCGGTATTTTCTTATTTGGCTATCAGAAGTGATAGTTGACGCCTGCGCGCACAACGCTGGCGGTATAGCCGTTTGACACGCCTGTAATTGCGAACTGACTCGTCGACAGATCGATGTAGAGATATTCGAGCTTGGCGCTCCAGTTCGGCGCGAGGCCGACTTCCGCACCGGCACCGATGGTCCAGCCGGCGCTGGTGTGCGACTCCGTCCAGCCGAAGGTCTGCGCGCGCAGTTCGCCGAAGGCGAGGCCGGCGGTGCCGTAGAACAGCACGTTGCTGAAGGCATAGCCGGCGCGGCCGCGCAGGGTGCCGAACCACGGATTGGAGAACTTCCAGGGCGCGAAGGTGTCGTCGGCGCCAGCGGCCTGGATGTCGCCCTCGACGCCAAACACCCACGGCCCGTTCTGGAAATTGTAGCCGGCCTGAATGCCGCCGACGAAGCCGGACGGCTTTGAGGGATTGTTGTCGACCGAGCCCCACTCATAGCCGATGTTGCCGCCGAGATACGGACCGGCCCAGCTATAGGCGTTCAGCGGCTGGTTGACGGTATAGGGGGCACGCTGCCCGTAACTGAGATCGGCGGCCTCTGCCGAAGCTGTCCAGCCGGCGGCAACCAACGCGGCTGCGCCCACAACGAGCCTCTTCATCACACACTCCAACGCAACTGCCGCAACCGGTGCGATGCCGGCGCCGCCGCGCCATGTCGCATGGTTACGGAACCAAGACCTTTTCGCGTAAGATTTATCGAGAGTTTTAAGTTAAAGGGCTGTTAAGACCCGTTACCGCGCGCTTAACAGACTTAAGGAAGCGTTACCGGGAACTGCGCCGCCATCCTGTGCGTGCAGCATGGCCGGAACTTCAAATCGGTCCCCCCAGCGCCTAAATTCGTCCCATGGTTCACGATTCCACCGACGATCCGGACGACACCCGCGTTCGCAAATCAAGGCGCGGCACGGCACTGGATGCCCCGCCCCAGGAGACGGCACCGCCGGACCTCGATCCCGCCACCACGGGCGGCGACGACGAGGACGACGCGCTTCTGCCTGACATCCTGGAAGAGAGCGGCGCAGTCGGCGAAGAACCGCTGGCGAGCGGCCACGAGGCGATCGAGCGCGCGGTCCGGCTCGCGCCGACCTCGCCCGGCGTCTATCGCATGCTCAACGCGAATGCCGACGTGCTCTATGTCGGCAAGGCCAAGAACGTCAAAAAGCGCCTGTCCAACTACGCGCGCCAGAGTGCGCCGCAGCCGGCGCGCATCCTGCGCATGATCGCCGCCACGGTGACCGTGGAGATCGTCTCGACCAACACCGAGACCGAAGCGCTGCTGCTGGAAGCCAACCTCATCAAGCAGCTCCGGCCGCGCTTCAACGTGCAGCTGCGCGACGACAAGTCGTTTCCCTATATCCTGATCACCGGCGACCACTGGGCGCCGCAGATCCTGAAGCACCGCGGAGCGCAGACCCGGCCCGGACGCTATTTCGGCCCGTTCGCCTCCGCAGGCGCCGTCAACCGCACCATCACGGCGTTGCAGCGCGCGTTCCTGATCCGCTCCTGCACCGATTCCTTCTTCGAGAGCCGCAGCAGGCCCTGCCTGCTCTACCAGATCCGCCGCTGCGCCGGTCCCTGCACCCGCGAGATCGATTTCCCCGGCTATACGACCCTGGTGCGCGAGGCGACCGACTTCCTCTCCGGCAAGAGCCATGCGGTGAAGCAGGAGCTCGCCGGCGAGATGGAGAAGGCGGCCAACGAGCTCGAATTCGAGACCGCCGCGCTCTACCGCGACCGCCTTGCCGCGCTGTCGGCGATCCAGTCGCAGCAGGGCATCAATCCGCGCACGGTGGAGGAGGCCGACGTGTTCGCCATCCACCAGGAGGGCGGCTTCTCCTGCGTCGAGGTGTTCTTCTTCCGCACCGGCCAGAACTGGGGCAACCGCGCCTATTTCCCGCGCGCGGAGAAGACCTTTACGCCCGAAGAAGTGCTCGGCTCCTTCCTCGCCCAGTTCTACGACGACAAGCCGCCGCCGAAGAACATCCTGCTTTCGCATGAGATCGAGGAGAGCGAGCTGCTTGCCAACGCGCTGTCGATCAAGGCCGGCCACAAGATCGAGGTCACCGCGCCGAAGCGCGGCGAGAAGAAGGAGCTCGTCGCCCATGCGCTGACCAATGCGCGCGAGGCGCTGGGCCGGAAGCTCGCGGACACCGCGACGCAGGGCCGCCTGCTCGACGCCATGGCGACGACGCTGAGCCTGCCGCATGCTCCCAAGCGCATCGAGGTCTACGACAACAGCCACATCCAGGGCACCAATGCGGTCGGCGCCATGATCGTCGCCGGCCCGGACGGCTTCGTGAAGAACCAGTACCGCAAGTTCAACATCAAGTCGGAAGGGCTCACGCCCGGCGACGACTACGGCATGATGCGCGAGGTGCTGGAGCGCCGCTTCAAGCGCCTCATCAATCCGCCCGAGGAGGGCGCCAAGGTCAAGGACGACGATTTTCCGCAATGGCCCGACCTCGTGATCATCGACGGCGGCCGCGGCCAGCTCAACGCCGTCCGGGAGATCTTTGCAAATCTCGGCCTGACCCGGGTGTCGCTGATGTCGGTCGCCAAGGGGCCGGACCGGGATGCCGGCCGCGAGACCCTGTTCATGCCGGAGCGCGAGGCGATCAAGCTCGAGCCGCGCGACCCCGTGCTCTATTTCATTCAGCGCCTGCGCGACGAGGCCCACCGCTTCGTCATCGGCTCGCACCGCAAGCTGCGCAAGAAGGACATCCGCGAGGCCGGTTTGCAGGAGATTCCGGGCATCGGCCCGTCACGCAAACGTGCCTTGCTGCATCATTTCGGAACCCTGAAGGAGATCGAACGGGCCTCGATCGCCGATCTCGGCAAGGTTCCGGGGGTGAGCGCCGAAAGCGCCCGCAGGATTTTCGAGTATTTCCATCCCCAGCCGGGGTGAACTAAGGGGTCCGCAGCCATATGGTCGTCGCATCCTGCACCCCATTTGGGAGCGGGACGGTTGACCTTCAGGCTTGAGCGGTATTGGTAGGACGGATGAACATCGCCACGACACGAGGGACGACCAGCCGCGCGATGTCCCTCCCGAACATCCTGACCTATGGCCGGATCGCCGCGATCCCGGTCGTGGTCGGGTGCATCTACGCGCAGTCGATTCTGGATCAGCCGCTGTGGCTGCGCTGGGTCGCGGTCGCCATTTTCATCGCGGCGGCAGTCACCGATTACCTCGACGGCTATTACGCGCGGATCTGGAATCAGCAATCGGCGTTCGGCCGGATGCTCGATCCGATCGCCGACAAGCTGCTGGTCGCCTCCTGCCTGCTGATGCTGGCCGCCGACGGTATCATCCATGGCTGGTCGCTGTGGGCCGCCATCGTGATCCTGTGCCGCGAGATCCTGGTCTCGGGCCTGCGCGAATATCTCGCCGCGCTGCGCGTCAGCGTGCCCGTCACCAAGCTCGCCAAGTGGAAGACCACGGTCCAGCTCGTCGCCATCGGCTTCCTGCTCGCGGGCGAGGCCGGCGACCAGGTCGTACCTGTCGTGACCCAGATCGGCCTCTTGCTGCTGTGGGCCTCGGCGATCCTCACCATGTACACCGGCTACGATTATTTCCGCTCCGGCATCCATCACCTCATCAAGGAGGATGAGGTATGAAGGTGAAATATTTTGCCTGGGTGCGCGAACGCGTCGGCAAGGCCGAGGAAACCATCGAGCCGCCCGCGACCGTGCGCACCGTCGAGGAGCTGATCGCCTGGCTGTCCGGCCGGAGCGAGGCCTATGCCTATGCGTTCGAGAAGCCGAAGGTCATCCGCGCCGCGATCGACCATGCCCATGTCAAGTCGGACGCCGCAATCGCGGGCGCCCGCGAGATCGCGTTCTTTCCGCCGATGACCGGCGGCTAGGCCCATGACTTCCCCTGCGACCACCGGCCCCGTCACCATCCGTATTCAAGAGGACGATTTCGACATTGCGCGCGAGATCGCGCTCCTGACCAGGAGCCGGACCGACATCGGCGCGGTCGTGAGCTTCTCCGGCATCTGCCGCGGCGACGAGGATAGCGCGAAGATCGCCGCGCTGACGCTCGAACATTATCCCGGCATGGCCGAGGAAGAGATCAAGCGTCATGTCGACGAGGCAACCACGCGCTGGCCGCTCAACGGCGTCACGGTCATCCATCGCGTCGGGCGGTTCATGCCCGGCCAGAACATCGTGCTGGTGCTGACCGCCTCGCAGCATCGTCAGGCCGCATTCCAGGCGGCCGAGTTCCTGATGGACTATCTCAAGACCAGCGCGCCGTTCTGGAAGAAGGAAGAGAGCGCCACCGGCACCGGCTGGGTCGAGGCCCACGCCCGTGATGACGAGGCCGCCGCACGCTGGACGAAATCCTGATGGCAAGAGCTTCGAAAAAGACCGCGCGCGGCCGCGCCGCGCCAAAACTTGCGAAGGTCGGCCGCGGCGAGCTTGTCACGCTCATCGACTACGTCCGCTATGCCGTGAGCCGCTTCAATGAAGCCAAGCTCGCCTTCGCGCACGGCACCACCGATCCGGTGGCGGAAGCGGCCTTCCTGGTCTGCGAGGCCCTGCATCTGCATCCCGACCAGTTCGAGGCCTTTGCCCACGCCCGCGTCACCGCCGCGGAAGGCAAGACCCTCCTCGACCTGATTCATCAGCGCGTGACCACGCGCAAACCGGCCGCCTATCTCGTCAACAAGATCTACATGCGCGGCCTGCCCTTCTATGTCGACGAGCGCGTCATCGTCCCGCGCTCCTACATCGGCGAACTGCTGGATTCGCATTTCGGCGGCGACGGCGAGGCCGGCTCGCTGATCGACGACCCCACGGCCGTCGAGCGCGTGCTCGACCTCTGCACGGGTTCGGGATGCCTTGCCATCCTCGCCGCGTATCACTTCCCGAATGCAACGGTCGATGCCGTCGACATCTCCAAGGGCGCGCTCGAAGTCGCCGCGCGCAATGTCGGGGAGCACGGGCTCGATGAGCGGGTCACGCTCCATCGCGGCGACCTGTTCGCCCCGCTCGGCGATAACAGATACGACCTTATCATCACCAACCCGCCTTACGTCGATGCGGAAGGCATGGCGGCCTTGCCGCCGGAATGCCGAGCCGAGCCGAAGCTTGCCTTCGACGGCGGCGTCGACGGTCTCGACGTGGTGCGCCGGATCCTGCGCGACGCCCCTGAGCACCTGACGCCGGACGGCGGGTTGATCTGCGAGATTGGCCGCGGCCGCGAATTGGTCGACGAGGCCTTCCCGGAACTGCCGCTGCTCTGGCTGGACACCGAAGACTCCGAAGGCGAGGTATTCTGGATCGCGGCCGCCGATCTCGACTGATCGGCCGCCGCGGCGGCACTCCGCGCGGAACAAGTCAAATCCCGTCACGTTCATCCCCGACGAATGTCTCGCTCTCGGAGGATGTCCGCATGCTCGCGCCATCGGGCGAATTGCTGCGCGTCGGCGTGGCGCTGAAACTCAACCATCTCAAGCGTGCCGCCCGGTCCTACTTGCGTGACCGCACCAGCCAGGCCACGGGACGGGCGACGTCCTATGCGGTCGCGGCCGGCCTGTTCGCAGTGGCCGGGCTGTTCCTGATCGCGGCCTTCTTTGTCGGCCTGGTCGCCCTGTACCGCTGGATCGCGATCACCTACGGACAGTTCTGGGGCTTCGGTGCCGTCGGCGCCGTGCTGTTGGTCCTGGCTGCATGCTGCGGCGGCGCGGCTCTGGCCCAGATGAACCGTCGGGACAAGCCGATCGTGCCGCTGGCCAGCCGCCTGCGCGTTGCAATCGCCACCCCGCGGATTCCGCGCGGAACGGTCAAGCAGGCGGTGAAAGAGGTCGCGACGACGATTCCCCTGGCGCCGCTCGCACCCGGCGAACGCAGCCATGGCGGCAACACCCGGCCCGTGCGCGCCAACCGTCCCGTGCAGCTGGGTCTGATGCTCGCAGCCGTCGGGCTGCTGGGCTTCACGGCCGCGCGTCGGAGACGGCACGGGCACGGATTGGACGCTTGAGATGCCCGCGCGGCGCTCAGGGCAGCTCGACTCCTGGCTGCTGATCGCCACCACGGCCGTCTTCGTGCTGACCGCCGAGCGCTACTTCCAGGACCCCGGCGTGGTCCGGCCGGGGCCTCCGCAAGACCACCACAATGGCGAGGCGAATGCACCGGAAACGAGCCCGGCGCGTGCGGCCGTCCAGCCCGGCCATCGCCGCGGTGCGAAGAGTCCCCTCGCTATCCCCTGGGCCGGCTGGAAGGATATCTTCTGGCGTACCTATCAGCGCATCGACGACGATCGCCTGCTCGCCACGGCGGGCGGTGTCGTGTTCTTCGGGCTGCTCGCGATCTTCCCCGCAGTCACCGCGCTGGTCTCATCGTACGGCCTGTTCGCCGATCCCTCGACGATCAGCGCCAATCTGCAAACGCTTGCGGCGATGCTGCCCGAGGGCTCGTTCCAGATCGTCGAGGACCAGGTCGCGCGTGTGGTGTCGAAGGGCAATACGACGCTTGGTGTCACCTTCCTGCTCGGCCTCCTGCTTGCGATCTGGAGCGCCAATGCCGGCGTCAAATCGATCTTCGATGCCCTCAATGTCGCCTATGAGGAGCGCGAGAAGCGCAGCTTCATCCGGCTGAACTTGGTGTCGCTGGCCTTCACGGCCGGCGGCATCGTGGCACTGCTGCTGATGGTGGGCGCCGTCGTCGCCTTCCCGCTCGCGCTCGATCATCTCGGCCTGGCGCCCGAAAGCAAGTTGATCGTGGCGCTGGCACGATGGCCGCTCCTGTTCCTCATCCTGCTCGTGGCGCTTGCCATCCTCTACCGCTTCGCACCCAGCCGCGATGCGCCGCGCTGGCAATGGCTGAGCCTCGGTGCGGTGGCGGCCGCCCTGCTCTGGATTGCCGGCTCTGCCTTGCTGTCCTGGTATCTGTCCGAGTTCGCCAATTACAACGCCACCTACGGCTCGCTCGGCGCGGCGATCGGCCTGATGATGTGGATGTGGATGTCCGCGATCGTCATCATGTTCGGCGCCGAGCTGAACTCGGAGATCGAACGGCAGACCCTGCGCGACACGACCACCGGGCAACCGAGGCCGCTCGGAAGCCGCGAGGCGGTCTCTGCGGATACGGTCGGCGCCGCCGCCCCGGCCTGACCTCGCCGCGAACGGACCGCTATCCCCTCGAATCAACAATGATGTTAGGGTCACGCGGCTTGGGGGAGCATGAGGCGTGACGGGTTCGCACAGTAACCCGTGTTTTCCCGGGTGAGGCAGTCAGCTCTTGAGGCGTAACGCGCGGCATGATTCGCATTTCGACGATCTTCATCGCCATCTGCATGGTTCTGGTCGCGGCCTCGCTCGGGCTGGCGCTCTACGCGGTCGCCGGCATCAGCGGAACCGAATCCGCGATCGTGGCGCTGACCGCGCTGACCTTCCTGATCCTCTACAACGCGGTGTCGATGCGGCTGCGCGACCGCAGCGACGTCGGCAGCCAGATCGCCGACCTCTCGCGCGGCACCGCCGACCTCGCCCGCCAGGTGGCCGAATTCGGCCGCCGGTTGGCTGCGATCGAAGGGCGTATCGCCTCGTCCAATTCGACCAATTCCGACCGCATCCAGTCGGTGGTCGGCGAGATCAACGAGCTCGGCGGGCTGGTCAGGCAGCTCGCTTCCACCGTGTCGACCCATGAGGACCTGCTGGCCGGCGCGACGCCGCCCTCTCCCGCTCCGGTCGCAAGGGCGGAACCGGAAGCACCGATCGACCTGATCGCGCCGCTCGGGGAGCAGCCGGTGGCGCCACCACCGCTTCCCGCGGCTCCCCCGCCTCCCGCAGCGCAGCCGCGGCCGGCACCGTCAGTTCAGGCCCAAACCGCCCATCCGGTTCAGACTGCCAACGGACGCAACCAGACCCAATTGCTGGCGACGCTGCGCAGCGCGATCGACGAGAACCGCGTCGACATCTTCCTCCAGCCGATGGTGACGCTGCCGCAGCGCAAGGTGCGGTTCTACGAGGCGGTGACACGGGTCCGCGACGAGCGCGACCAGTTGATCGCCGCCGAGGAGTTCATCAGCATCGCGGAGGCCTCGGGCCTGATCGGGCGTGTCGACAACATGGTGATGCTGCGCTGTGTGCAGGTGCTGCGCCGCCTCATGGTCCGCAACAAGGACGTCGGCGTGTTCTGCAACGTCGCGGCCTCCACGCTCGGCAATTCCACCACCTTCGCGCAATGCCTCGACTTCCTCGAAGCCAACCGGGCGCTGGCGCCGTCGCTGGTGCTGGAGTTCAAGCAGTCGACCTTCCGCAATCTCGGCCCGGCCGAGTCCGAGAACCTCGCCGCGCTCGCCCAGCGCGGCTTCCGCTTCTCGATCGACCATGTCACGGATCTGCGCATCGAGCCGCGCGAGCTCGCCGACCGCGGCGTGCGCTTCATCAAGGTGCCGGCCACGCTGTTGCTCGATCCGAGGCAGGCCTCGACCTCCGACATCCACCCGTCCGACCTCTCCGACCTGCTCGGCCGCTTCGGTATCGACCTGATCGCCGAGCGGATCGAGGGCGAGCGCGCCGTGGTCGATCTGCTCGACTATGACGTGCGGTTCGGCCAGGGGTTCCTGTTCGCGCCGCCCCGGCCATTGCGGCCGGAGGGGGCATCTGCTACCGGCGGGGCCTCGCCGAACCAGGCGCAGGACATTCAGGGATCCAATGTCTCCGGCACACCCAGCCCAGGCGCGACGTCAGCCGCTCCTCCAGCACAACGCATCACCGGCAACGCGGCGCTCGCGCGCCGCATCTGATCGGCCGTGCGCATCATGACCACGCTGCATTTCGCCGAAAGCCTGCGCGAGCTCGTGGGCGATGTGGACGTCGTGCTCAGCGACATCTGGGGCGTGGTTCACAACGGCCTGGAATCTTTCCCCGAAGCCTGCGAAGCGCTGCACACCTATCGCAGCCGCGGCGGTACGGTAATCCTGATCACCAATGCACCGCGCCCCGCCGACTCCGTACAGCGGCAATTGCGCAAGCTCGGCGTCGCCGACGAGACCTATGACGCGATCGTCTCGTCAGGCGATCTGACCCGGCTCTACGTCGCCGAGCATCCCGGCCGCAAGATGTTCTGGCTGGGCCCCGAGCGCGACAACTCGATCTATCGCGGCCTCGATGCGGTGACCGCACCGCTGGAAGAGGCCGACTACATCGTCTGCACCGGCCTCTATGACGACGAGACCGAGACGGCGGAAGACTATCGCGGCATGATGCTGAAGGCGCGCGAGCGCAAGCTGACGCTGGTCTGCGCCAACCCGGACATCGTGGTGGAACGCGGCGACCGGCTGATCTATTGCGCCGGCGCGATCGCCGAGCTCTATCGCGAGCTCGGCGGCGAGGTGATCTTCTACGGCAAGCCGCACCGGCCGATCTACGAGCGCGCGATGGCGCTCGCCGGCGAACGCCAGGGCCACCAGATCGACCGCAGACGCGTGCTGGCGATCGGCGATTCCGTCCGCACCGACCTCACCGGCGCGCGCGAATTCGGCATCGACTGCCTGTTCGTCACCCGCGGCATCCATGCCGAGGAGTTCGAAGGTCTCGACCAGCTCGACCCGGCGTCCGTGATGGAATTGTTCGGCCACCCGCCGAAGGCGCTGATGCGTGAATTGAAGTGGTGACGGCATAGCCGTCATCCCGGGATGGTCCGAAGGACCAGACCTCAGATGCGCAATTGCGCATCGGGGGATCTCGAGATTCTCAGGTGCGCAATCGCGCACCATAGTTCGGTGCTGCGCACCGCCGCGGAATGACACTCGCAATGCAGAAGGCCCGGGACGAGCCCGGGCCTTGCGAATTCAACCGATAGCCCAGGCGCGCTTACGCGCTCGCCATGTCCGGGAAGACCGCCTCGATCTTGGTCTTCAGCGTCGCCGCGTTGAACGGCTTGACGATGTAGTTGTTCACACCGGCCTTCTTGGCCGCGATCACGTTCTCGGTCTTCGATTCCGCCGTGATCATGATGAAAGGCGTGGTGGCGAGGTTCGGATCCGCGCGCACCTCGCGCAGCAGGTCGTAACCCGTCATCGGCTCCATGTTCCAGTCGGAGATCACGAGGCCGTACTTCTTGCCGCGCATCTTGTTCAGCGCCGCCGAACCGTCGCTGGCATCGTCGATGTTCTCGAAGCCAAGCTGCTTCAGCAGATTCCTGATGATACGGATCATGGTGCTGTAGTCATCCACCACCAGAACCGGCATCGACAAATCAACCGCCATCTCGACTCCCCCAACGCAAACTCAGGAATATTACGATCGGAGCCGCCAGGCCGGAGGCCCGTGCAGTTCCACGTTTCAAGGACTAGCACCAAGGCGTTAAACAGCGCGTTAACTGCCGCCGCCCCCGAAGAATTGAAATGGCGTTCAATGCCGCCGCCTCCCCCCGCTTGACTTCGCCGGGCGGGTCACGCCACGGTCCCGGCCGGTCCCGCCGGCTCGAGAATTTCCCCTGATGGCCCCGCATTTTACCGTTATCCGCGACACCACGCCGGATTCCGCGATCCCCCGGGGCGCCGTGGTCGCCATGGGCAATTTCGACGGGGTTCATCTCGGTCATCGCGCCGTGATCGCAGCGGCCCTGGAGATGGGCCGGGCGCATGGCCGCCCTGCGCTGGCGTTGACCTTCGAGCCGCATCCACGGCGGTTTTTCAGCCCCAACACCCCGCAATTCCGCCTGACGGACGAGCGGGCCAAGCTGCGGCTTCTGGCCGGGACCGGGCTCTCCGGCGCCGTGGTCATGACCTTCGACAAGGCGAGAGCCGGCACCAGCGCGCAAGATTTCATTCACCATGACCTGATCGGACGTCTCGGCGTCAGCGCAATCGCGGTCGGCTACGACTTCCATTTCGGCAAGGGACGGGTCGGCTCGCCGAGCCTGCTGGTCAACGAGGCGCCCCGGCTCGGCATCGAGGTCGACGTGCAGCCGCATGTCGATTTCGACGAACGGCCGGTTTCCTCCAGCGCCATCCGGATTGCGCTCGCCGAGGGCCAGCTTGACGAAGCCACCACCATGCTCGGCGCCCCCTGGTTCATCACCGGCGAGGTGATCCATGGCGAAAAGCGCGGCCGCGACCTCGGCTACCCCACCGCCAATATCCGCCTCGACGCCAATTGCGGCCTCAAGCACGGCATCTATGCGGTGCGGGTCGGCCGCGGCGCCGAGCGCCTGGACGGCGTGGCGAGCTTCGGCCGCCGCCCGACCTTTGACAATGGCGCCCCGCTGCTGGAAATCTTCCTGTTCGACTTCAAGGGCGACCTCTATGGGCAGGCGCTCGACTGCGCCTTCGTCGGCTTCATCCGCGAGGAGCTGAAGTTCGACAGCCTGGAGACCCTGATCCGCCAGATGGACGACGATTCCGCCCGCGCCCGCGCCATGCTGGCCGCCGCCCCCGACGCATTTCCGCGGCTGGGCGTCATCGATTGAGGCCGAAAACCGGCCTGCCGGACCTTTGCGCTTCCTCCGCCCGGCTGCTATGGAGTGCCCATGTTTGCGGGGCGCATCATAGGGATTAGCGGCCCGGCTTCCGCCTGAGCCTGAAGGCTCGGCGCAAGACCGGGATTTCGTCGTTTCACCCCGCGATTCCGCATCGCCATCCGTTCCCGCGCCCTTCCGAGCCAGTCAGCCTCATGTCCGAAAAGCCGCAAAAGTCCGAAAAGTCCGAAGCCAAAGACTATTCGAAAACCCTGTTCCTGCCGCAGACCGAATTCCCGATGCGCGCCGGCCTGCCGCAGCGCGAGCCGGAGATCCTGAAATACTGGAACGACATCGGCCTCTACGACAGGCTGCGCCAGGAAGCCGAGGGCCGCACCAAATTCGTGCTGCATGACGGCCCGCCCTACGCCAACGGCAACATCCATATCGGCCACGCGCTGAACAAGATTCTCAAGGACGTCGTGACCAAGAGCCAGCAGATGCTCGGCTTCGACTCCAACTACGTGCCCGGCTGGGACTGCCACGGCCTGCCGATCGAATGGAAGATCGAGGAGGAGAACTACCGCAAGAAGGGCAAGCAGAAGCCCGACTTCCGCGACTCCGCCGCGATGGTCGCGTTCCGAAAAGAGTGCCGCGCCTACGCGACGCACTGGATCAACGTGCAGCGCGAGGAATTCAAGCGCCTCGGCATCATCGGCGACTGGGATCATCCCTATCAGACGATGAGCTATCCAGCCGAAGCGCAGATCGCACGCGAGTTGATGAAGTTCGCCGCCAACGGCACGCTGTATCGCGGCTCCAAGCCGGTGATGTGGAGCGTGGTCGAGAAGACCGCGCTTGCGGAAGCCGAGGTCGAGTACGAGGACTACACCTCCGACATGGTCTGGGTGAAATTCCCGGTCACCTCGCCAGCGCACGGCGCGCTCGCCTCCGCCAGCGTCGTGATCTGGACCACCACGCCGTGGACGCTGCCCGGCAACCGCGCCATCTCGTTCTCACCGAAGATCGCCTACGGCCTCTACAAGGTGACGGATGCGCCTGCGGACAATTGGGCGAAGACCGGTGATCTCCTGATCCTGGCCGATGCGCTGGCCGCAGAAGTGTTCAAGCAGGCCCGCGTCACGACCTATGAGAAGGTGCGCGAGTTGCCGGCGGACACGCTCGACGCGGTGGAATGCGCACATCCGCTGAAGGGTTTTAGCGGCGGCTACGAATTCACGGTGCCGCTGCTGCCGGGCGATCACGTCACCGACGATACCGGCACCGGCTTCGTGCACACCGCGCCCGGCCACGGCCGCGAGGACTTTGACGTCTGGATGGCGAATGCGCGCGAGTTGGAAGCGCGCGGCATCAACACCACGATCCCCTACACCGTCGACGAGAACGGCGCTTTCACCGACCACGCGCCGGGTTTTGTCGGCAAACGCGTCATCAACGACAAGGGCGAGAAGGGCGATGCCAACGAGGCCGTGATCAAGGCGCTGATCGACGCCGGCAAGCTGCTGGCCCGCGGCCGCCTCAAGCACCAATATCCGCATTCCTGGCGCTCGAAGAAGCCGGTGATCTTCCGCAACACGCCGCAATGGTTCATCGCGATGGACAAGGACATCAGCGCGAACGGCCATGCGAAGAAGGGCGACACGCTGCGCGCCCGCGCGCTGCACGCGATCTCGGTCACACAATGGGTGCCCCCGTCGGGCGAGAACCGCATCAACGGCATGATCGCCAACCGTCCGGACTGGGTGATCTCGCGCCAGCGCGCCTGGGGCGTGCCGATCGCCGTGTTCGTGCGCGAGAAGAGCGACGGCTCGGCCGAGATCCTGCAGGACGAGATCGTCAACCAGCGCATCGCCGAGGCCTTCATGGAGGAAGGCGCCGACGCCTGGTACATGGACGGCGCCCGCGAGCGCTTCCTCGGCTCCCGCGCGAGCGAAGACTGGAAGAAGGTCGACGACATCTGCGACGTCTGGTTCGATTCCGGCTCCACGCATGCCTTCGTGCTCGAGGATCGCCAAAACTTCCCGCAGCTCGGCAACATCGTCCGCAAGGTCGACGGCGGCAGCGACACCGTGATGTATCTCGAAGGCAGCGACCAGCATCGCGGCTGGTTTCATTCCTCGCTGCTGGAGAGCGCGGGCACGCGGGGCCGCGCGCCCTACGACATCGTGCTCACCCACGGCTTCACGCTCGACGAGAACGGCCGCAAGATGTCGAAGTCGCTCGGCAACACGGTCGAGCCGCAGAAGGTGATCAAGGATTCGGGCGCGGACATTCTGCGCCTGTGGGTCTGCGCGACCGACTATGCCGACGACCAGCGCATCGGGCCCGAGATCCTGAAGAACACCATCGAGACCTATCGCAAGCTGCGCAACTCGATCCGCTGGATGCTTGGAACGCTGCATCACTTCAAGCCGAGCGAGAAGGTCGCCTATGCCGAGATGCCCGAGCTCGAGCGGCTGATGCTGCACGAATTGGCCGGCCATGCCGAGACCGTTCGCAACGCCTATGCCGCCTTCGACTACAAGACCGTGGTCGCAAGCCTCGCGGCCTTCATGAACTCGGAGCTGTCGGCGTTCTATTTCGATATCCGCAAGGACACGCTCTATTGCGATCCGCCGTCCTCGCCGGCGCGCAAGGCCGCGCTCACCACGATCGACCTGTTGTGCGACGCCATCCTGAAATGGCTCGCGCCCATCCTGAGCTTCACGACCGACGAAGCCTGGCGGATGTTCCGCCCCAACGCGGAGCCGTCGGTCCATTTGACCCTGTTCCCGGCGGACATCGAAAAGCTCCGCGACGACAAGCTCGCCGCGAAATGGGAGACGATCCGCAACGTCCGCCGCGTCGTCACCGGCGCGCTCGAGCTCGAACGCGCCGCCAAGAACATCGGCTCGTCGCTGGAGGCATCGCCCGTGATCTATGTCGCCGACCGCGACATGCTGGCGACGCTATTCGACACCGACCTCGCCGAGGTCTGCATCACCTCGAACTACGAGGTGCGCGAGGGCGAGGCGCCGGCTTCGGCGTTCCGTCTCGATGCGGTGCCAGGCGTTGCCGTCGTGATCGAGAAGGCGGTCGGCACCAAATGCGCCCGCTCCTGGAAGATCTCGCAGACGGTCGGCGAAGACCCTGAGTATCCCGACGTCACCCCGCGCGACGCCCAGGCGCTGCGCGAATGGAAGGCGCTGGGGGTGGGGGTCTGATAGTCGTCCCGGCGAAAGCCAGGCCCATCACCACCGCCGTCAAAGGTGAACAGAGATCGATGACCCCGAGTCTTTCAAACGATTACCGCCTGGGGTTATGGGTCCTGGCATTCGCCAGGACGACGGCGGAGTATGCCGCGGCGGCGTTGGGTCACGCACGATGACCCCCCTCCGCGCCGGCATCCTCTCCGCCATCGCCACGGTCATCCTCGACCAGGCCTCGAAACTCTGGCTGCTGCACGGGTTCGACCTCGCCCATCGCGGCGCGGTGCGGGTGACGCCGTTCTTCGACCTGGTGCTGGCCTGGAACATCGGCATCAGCTTCGGCTGGCTCCAGAACGACAGCCAGGCGGCGCAGCTCGCGCTGATGGCGGTCAAGGCCATCGCGGTGGTCGCGCTGGCGATCTGGATGGCCCGCTCCCACACCCTGCTTGCGACCGTCGCGCTCGGGCTGATCATCGGGGGTGCCATCGGCAACGGCATCGACCGCCTGGCCTATGGCGCGGTGGTCGATTTTGCCCTGTTTCATCTCGATATCGGCGGAAATACCTATAATTGGTACGTGTTTAACCTCGCGGACGTAGCCATCGTTGCTGGGGTGGCGGGGCTATTGTATGATTCCTTCCTGGGGGTACCCGCCGCAAAAGCGCCCTGATCCCGGCCGATACGGACCGGCAGGTGGAACCCGGCCTTTTGCGAGGGTTGGCCGCGCGCGAGCGGCAATCTGCCACAATATGGAACAGGTACAGTGATGCGCAGCTCGAAGACCAGCGGTTCGATGGTTCGAGACCCCAAATGGGGGTTCATGCGGGCATTGAAATTGTCCGCTGTCGCGCTCGGCATCGGTCTCGTCATGTCGGCAGGCCCGGTCCGCGCCGGTGACGACGGCGACGATGATGACGACATGACCTTCGAAGAGAAGCTCATCGACAATCTGATGTCCGGTATCGGCGCCAAGAGCATGGAGAAGAAAGGTATCGAGTACCGCGAGCGGTCGCCGCTGGTGGTGCCGCCCAAGCTCGACCTGCCGCCGCCCGCCGGCACCGAAGCCAAGAACGCGCCGAACTGGCCGAAGGACCCCGACGAGAAGCGCCGCAAGGAGGCCATCGCTCAGAGGAAAAAGGCCGTCAAGGCGACGGAGAACTGGCAGGCGGCCCAGCCGCTGACGCCCGCCGAGATGAGAGCCGGCACGGCAGCTGCCCCGGAGCGCACCAGCAACGATCCGATTCAGCCGGGCACCAACGGCAACCCGTCGCTCAGCCCCGCCCAGCTCGGTTTCTCCGGTGGCCTGTGGAACATGATGAAGGGCGGCAACAGCTCCGAGGAAAAGCAATTCACGAGCGAACCCCCGCGCCAGTCGCTGGTCGAGCCCCCGCCGGGCTATCAGACGCCGTCGCCGAACTACGCCTATGGCGCCGGTCCGGACAAGTCGCGGCGGACCTATTTCGACATCATGTCGGGCAAGGACAAGGAGCAATAGCCCCCCTCGCCCGCCGCGACGTCCTGACATTAGCGAACCTGGCGCCGGCGGCTCATGCGCGCCGGACGCGGCCCTTGAATTGCTTATCAGTAACTTGCCTACGCGTTGAGTTCTCTGCTTCGTGACGCGAAGCCTCAGCCGCACGGTGTAGCATGCCGTGCCTCCGAGCCGGACATCCGGGCTCGGCCTTTCACCAGGGATCATGATGTCCGCAAACCGATCGGTTGCCTGCCTTTTTACCGCGCTGCTTTCGACGAGTGTCCTGACAGCCAACGCCGCCCTCGCCCAGACCACGGTGACATCGGCCCCGCCCGCCAGCTTCACGCTCAGCAACGGCCTCCAGGTCGTGGTGATCCCGGACCACCGCACGCCGGTGGTCACGGAGATGATCTGGTACAAGGTCGGCTCGGCCGACGAGACGCCGGGCAAGTCCGGGCTCGCGCACTTCCTCGAGCACCTGATGTTCAAGGGCACCGAGAAGCACCCGGTCGGCGAATTCTCGCAGACCGTGCTCCGTGTCGGCGGCAACGAGAACGCCTCGACCTCAGTCGACTACACCAACTACTACCAGCGCGTGCCGCGCGAGCAGTTGCCGACCATGATGGAGTTCGAGGCCGATCGCATGACCGGCCTGATCCTCAAGGACGAGAACGTGCTGCCCGAGCGCGACGTCGTGCTCGAAGAGTACAACATGCGCGTCGCCAACAATCCGGACGCGCGGCTCAACGAGCAGATCATGGCCGCGCTCTATCTCAACCATCCCTATGGCCGGCCGGTGATCGGCTGGCATCAGGAGATCGAGAAGCTCGATCGCGAGGATGCGCTGGCCTTCTACCGCCGCTTCTACGCGCCGAACAACGCGATCCTGGTGATCGCCGGCGACGTCGAGGCCGCCGACATCCGCCCGCTGGTCGAGCGCAATTTCGCCTCCATCCCGGCCCAGCCCGCGATCCCGGCACGCCGCGTCCGTCCGCAGGAGCCGGACCCGGCGGCGCCGCGCACCGTCACGCTGTCCGACCCGCGCGTCGAGCAACCGAGCCTGCGTCGCTATTATCTCGTGCCCTCCGCCACGACGGCCGCGGCCGGCGAGAGTGCGGCCCTCGACGTGATGGCCCAGCTGATGGGCAGCGGCAGCAATTCCTATCTCTACCGCGCGCTCGTCGTCGACAAGCCGCTCGCGGTCTCCGCCAGCGCCAGCTATTCGAGCATCTCGCTCGACCCGACCCAATTCGCGATCTCGGCCGCGCCGAAACCGGGCGTCGGCTTCGCCGAGGTCGAGCAGGTGATCGACGGCGTCATCGCCGACATCGCGCAGAACCCGATCCGCGCCGAGGATCTCGAGCGGGTCAAGACGCAGCTCATCGCGGAAGCGATCTACGCTCAGGACAACCAGGCGGTGCTGGCGCGCTGGTATGGCGGCGCGCTAACCACGGGCCTGTCGATCGAGGACATCAGGAGCTGGCCCGACCGCATTCGCGCGGTCACCGCCGACCAGGTTCGCGCTGTTGCGCAGAAATGGCTCGAGAAGAAGCGTTCGGTGACGGGCTATCTGATCAAGGACACCACCGCCACCAAGCGCGAGGAGAAGCGTTCGTGACCTATCCCTTCCTTCGCACGCGTCGTTTCGCGCTTGCCTTCGTCACCGGCGCTGCGCTTGCGCTCGCCGCGGTCCAGCCGTCGCAGGCCGCTGCAAAGATCCAGCGCCTGGTCTCGCCCGGCGGCATCGAGGCCTGGTTCGTGCAGGACGCCACCGTGCCGCTGATCGCCATGGAATATTCCTTTGCCGGCGGCTCGGCCCAGGACCCCAAGGACAAGTCGGGCGTTGCCAATCTCGTCGGTGATCTCCTCGACGAAGGCTCCGGCGATCTCGACTCCAAGACCTTCCACGAGCGGCTCGACCGCCGCGCCATCGAGCTTTCCTTTAGCGCCACCCGCGACACCTTCCGCGGCAGCCTGCGCATGCTGCGCGACAACAAGGACGAAGCCTTCGACCTGCTCAGGATGGCATTGACCTCGCCGCATTTCGACACCGCCGACGTCGAGCGCATCCGCTCGCAGGTGATCTCGGGCCTGCGCCGCGAGACCACCAACCCGACGTCGCTCGCGAGCCGCAAATTCCTGGAGGTCGCCTTCGGCGATCATCCCTACGGCCGGCAGACCAACGGCACGCTGGACAGCGTGCCGACCGTCACGGTCGCCGACATGAAGGACTATGTCGGCCGCGTGCTCGCCAAGGACGGGCTGAAAGTCGCGGTGGTCGGCGACGTCGATCCGGCCACTCTCGGCAAGCTGCTCGACCACACCTTCGGCAGCCTGCCCGCCAAGGCCAATCTCGTGCCGGTGCCCGACGTCGAGGCAGCCAAGCCGCCGCAGCGCGCCTTCGTGCCGCTCGACGTGCCGCAGACTGTCATCACCTTCGGCGGCCCCGGCGTGAAGCGCAGCGACCCGACCTTCATGGCGGCCTATGTCGTCAACCACATCCTCGGCGGCGGCGGACTGTCCTCGCGGCTCTATCGCGAGGTTCGCGAGAAGCGCGGGCTCGCCTATTCGGTGTTCGAATCCTTGCTCTGGATGGAGCATTCGGCGGTCTTCATCGGCAATACCGGCACCCGCGCCGACCGTGCCGGCGACACCATCGACGCCATCGAGAAGGAGGTGCGCCGCATCGCCGAGGAGGGCCCGACGCAGAAGGAGCTGGACGAGGCCAAGTCCTACCTCAAGGGCTCTCAGATGCTGGCGCTGGATACGTCCTCCAAGCTCGCGCAGGCGCTGCTGCAATACCAGCAGGACAAGCTGCCGATCGACTATATCGAGAAGCGCAACGCGATCGTCGACGCGGTGACGCTGGATGACGCCAAGGCGGCCGCCAAGCGCCTCTGGGGCCAGGGCCTCCTGACCGTCGTCGTCGGCCGCGCCCCGCAGGCCGCCGCGCAGCCGGCGGCAGCAGCGCCCAAGTCGAACTGAGGTCTTCCGTACGTTTTCTGAAATGGCCGGGCTCGCCCGGCCATTTGCGTTTCCACGATGCGCCATTGCCGAACGTGAACGTCCGGGATATGTCCGGACATCACGAATGGTGCCATCATGCTGCGGATATCCCGCGATCTCGTCATCGACGAGGACGACATCGAGATCGGCTTCGTCCGCGCCTCCGGCCCCGGCGGGCAGAACGTCAACAAGGTCGCGACCTCGGCCCAGCTGCGCTTCGACACGCGCAAGCTGACCCTGCCGGAGGATGCAGCGATCCGGCTCGCCCGCATCGCCGGCCAGCGCATGACCAAGGACGGCGTGATCGTGATCCACGCCCAGCGCTTCCGCACCCAGGAACGCAACCGCCAGGACGCGATCGACCGGCTCGTCGAGATCCTGAGCGAGGCGATGATACGGCCGAAGCCACGGCGCGCGACACGGCCGACCTTTGGCTCCAAGCAGCGCCGGCTCGAAGGCAAGAAGCGTCGCAGCGACGTCAAGGCCGGACGCGGCCGGAGTTTCGACGATTGAATGGGCAAAGACCTCCGGCCGCCGAGCGGCCGGAGGTTTGCAGGTTCACGTTCCGGCGTCAGTAACGCTTGCCGGTGGCGGGGCTGCCCGAAGCGGAATCGTCGACCGTCCCCTTGTGCGCTGCGCTTCCCGTTGTGCCGACCGTGCCCTTCGTCCCCTTGGTCGACTTCATGCCCGTCTTCTCACCCGCAGCTCCCGGCTGCGTAGCGAGATCCTCATCTTCGCCGACTGACGCACCCCCCTGCATGGGTTTGCTTTGCACGGTGCCGCCAGGCTTGATGCCAGATGACGTGCCTTGCGCGAAAACGGGCGTCGCAATGAGGGCCGCAAGAGCGCATGCGATTGCAGAAGTCTTCACCAACTTCATCCATTTCTCCTGGATTTTTCGCGATGAACGGGTCGGCTGCGTCCTGCGCCACCCGCCTGCACCGGACCGGTTCATCGCATAGAGAGTTCGAGCGGCGCGATCGCGATGCAATCCGCCTCGTGTGGTCATCGTTTAGGGATTTCGAGGCGGTTTCGCGGAATTGTGCTCCGCATATGCGGCAGCGCGGAACACGCTCCCCACGAGCATCTCCGCTTGCAGCGAAACAGCCCGCTACTACCACCGCATGTTTGGCGGCGCCTAGAGTTTGCGCACGTTGAATTTGACGTGGATGGGCGAGCTCTTGGCGATGCGCGCAGTCGTGCTGGGATTGTGCACCGCAGTGGTGCTGGTGGTGCGGGTTGCCGACGCGCAGATGCCCTTGCCGGCCGCAAAGCCGCCGGACGGCGCGACACTGTTCAAGCAGCAATGCGCGGTATGTCACACTTTGAGCCTGTCGGAACCGTTGCGGCAAGGTCCGCCGCTGGTCAAGATCGTGGGCCGGACCGCCGGCAAGGTCGACGGCTTCCGCTATTCGGACGGCCTCGCCAAAGCCGACTTCGCCTGGGACGAGACCCGGCTCGATGCGTGGCTGACCAATCCGCAAGCCGTCATTCCCGGCGTGGTCATGGCCTACCGGCAGGGTAAGCCGGAGACGCGCGCCGCCATCATCACCTACCTCAAGGAGCTGAACTGAATGGCCAAGCCCGTCCATTCCATGATCCGCGTGCTGAATGAGGCGCGCTCGCTCGACTTCTACCAGCGCGCCTTCGGCCTCGAAGTCACCGATCACCTGAAGTTCTCGGACTTCGCCCTGATCTATCTGCGTCACCCCTCCTCACCTTTCGAGGTGGAGCTGACGGTGAATTTCGATCGCAAGGAGCCGTACGCGCTCGGCGACGGCTACGGCCATCTCGCCGTGGTAGTCGACGATCTCGATGCCGAGCATGCCCGCTTCGAGCGCGAGAAGCTCGCACCGGGCCCCTTGCGCGACTTCAAGCACGACGGCAGGACGCTGGCGCGCTTCTTCTTCGTCAGTGATCCCGATGGCTACAAGATCGAGGTGATCCAGCGGGGCGGACGTTTCAACTGATCAACTCACAAAGATCCAAATCACAAAAATACGGAGGAATGCCATGAGAGAAGTCGATCGTCGAAGCAAGCACAGCCGCCGCGTCTTTCTCAAGGGCGCGGCGACCGCCGTGCCGGTCGTCGCTGTCGCGACCAGCGTCGCCGTCAGCATCGAGGACGCATGGGCCGATGATTCCAGCGCGTTGTCCCCGGCGACGATGAAGACGCTGCTGAAGGTCGCGCGCGACATCTATCCGCACGATATTCTCGGCGACAGCTACTACATCACCGCGATCAAGCCATGGGACGGCAAGGCGGCCAAGGACCTTGCCGTCAAGTCGCTGATCAGCGACGGCATCGCGCGGCTCGATCAGAACGCGCGGGATCGCCACAAGGTGGCTTACGCCGAAGTCCCCTGGGAAGCCGACCGCGTGGTGCTGCTGAAGGAGATCGAGCAGAGCGACTTCTTCCAGAAGGTGCGCGGCGACCTCATCGTCTCGCTCTACAACCAGAAAGAGGTCTGGCCGCGGTTCGGCTACGAGGGCTCCTCCGCCGAGCACGGCGGCTACATCAACCGCGGCTTCGCCGACATCGACTGGCTGCCGAAGGCTTAGATCGCCACCCAACGGTTCAGGAGAACGCATATGGCAAAATTCGATCTGAACGACTCCAGCGTTGTGGTGATCGTCGGCTCCGGTGCCGGCGGCGGCACGCTGGGCAACGAGCTCGCGCAGAAGGGCGTCAAGGTGGTCATTCTCGAAGCAGGGCCCCGCATCGAGAACCAGGACTTCATCAACGACGAGTGGGAGAGCTTTTCCCAGCTCGCCTGGACCGACGCCCGCACCACGTCGGGGACGTGGCGCGTCGCCAAGGACTTTTCGGGCCTCCCCGCCTGGATCGTCAAGGCGGTCGGCGGCTCGACCGTGCATTGGGCCGGCGCCTCGCTGCGCTTTGACGAGCACGAGTTCAGGGTGAAGACCGCCTACGGCAATATTCCCGGCGCCAATTTGCTCGACTGGCCGGTGACGCTGGCGGAGATGGAGCCATGGTACGCCAAGGCCGAGAACAAGATGGGCGTAACCCGCACCAACGGCATTCCCGGACTTCCCGGCAACAATAACTTCAAGGTGCTGGAGGCCGGCGCGAAGAAGCTCGGCTACAAGACCGTGCACACCGGCAACATGGCGATCAACAGCCAGCCGCGCGATGGCCGCGGCTCCTGCCAGCAGATCGGCTTCTGCTTCCAGGGCTGCAAGTCCGGCGCGAAATGGTCGACGCTCTACACCGAGATCCCCAAGGGCGAGGCGACCGGCAATCTCGAGGTGCGGCCGAGCAGCATGGCGGTCAAGATCGAGCATGACGCCGGCGGCAAGGTCACCGGTGTCGTCTACGCCGACGAGGCAGGCGCAATGCAACGCCAGAAGGCGCGCATCGTCGCGGTCGCCGGCAATTCGATCGAGAGCCCGCGGCTGCTGCTCAACAGCGCCTCGACCATGTTCCCGGATGGCCTCGCCAATTCGTCGGGACAGGTCGGCCGCAACTACATGCGGCACATGACCGGCAGCGTCTACGCCGTGTTCGAGAAGTCGGTGCACATGTATCGCGGCACCACCATGGCCGGCATCATTCGCGACGAGGCCGCCAACAATCCGAAGCGCGGCTTCGTCGGCGGCTATGAGATGGAGACGCTGTCGATCGGTCTACCGTTCATGGCGGCCTTCCTCAATCCCGGCGCCTGGGGCCGCCAGTTCACGTCAGCACTCGACGGTTATCCCAGGATGGCCGGCATGTGGCTGGTCGGCGAGGACATGCCGCAGGAGACCAACCGCATCACGCTCGACCCCGTCGTGAAGGACAAGTTCGGCCAGCCGGTCGCGAGCGTGCATTTCGACGACCATCCCAACGACGTCGCGATGCGCGCACACGCCTACAAGCAGGGCGCCGCGGTCTACGACGCCGTCGGCGCCACCGTGACCTATCCCACGCCGCCCTATCCGAGCACGCACAATCTCGGGACCAACCGGATGAGCGAGAAGCCGCGGGACGGCGTGGTCAACAAGTTCGGGCAGAGCCACGACGTCAAGAACCTGTTCGTCTCCGACGGCAGCCAGTTCACCAGCGGCGCGGCCTGCAACCCGACCCTGACAATCGTCGCGCTCGCGATCCGGCAGGCGGATTACATCGCCGGCGCGATGCAGAAGAAGGAGATCTGAGGTTAGATAGGCAACCGCTCTCTCCCCCGTCATTGCGAGCGGAGCGAATCAGTCCAGACTGCCGACGCCGAAAGATTCTGGATTGCTTCGTCGCAAGCGCTCCTCGCAATGATGATGTGGAGGCAGTTGCGAAGCCCGGATGGAATCTCGTAGCCCGGATGGAGCGAAGCGTAATCCGGGGCGCGGACGGATGACCAGAACCCGGATTGCGCTACGCTCCATCCGGGCTACGCACTTTTGTTGGGACAGCTATTCGGCCGCATCGAGGATCGGCGCCACCGTGGCCTTGAACTCCTGCACCGTCGCCATGTTCCTCGACCGGTAGATCAAACATGAGCAGCGCAGCAGCGAGGCGAAATTGTTGACCTCGCCGTGATGGTCGAGCACCTCGTTGTAGAGCGTGGTCAGGAACTTCCCGAGGCTCATGTTCTCCCTGGCCGCGATCTCCTCCAACGTGTCCCAGAACGCCATTTCCAGCCGGATCGAGGTGCAGTGGCCATCGATCCGCAAGGAGCGGGTCTGGGATTCGTAGTCGCGTTGGGGCTGGTGCGCGAAGAGATGGCACATGGCGTCCTCCCGTCCTGTTGCCGTTTTTTCACGATGCTACACCGCGGCCCGGCACCCCACAATCAGGACTGCAGCCGGAGATCGGTCCGTCCCGCCTGCGCGATTTTCTCGAACGTCCAATGTCTTCAATGTGATAGATATCCCTCTTCCCCAGCCCGCCACGTTCCTGTTGCTCAACACATGCTTTTGACGCAACACGGCTTAAGATAACGCCGTTCGCGAACCCAAGACCCGAGCCCATGCCCGTCCGCCAACTGCCAGAGCAAGTCGTCAACCGCATCGCCGCCGGCGAGGTGGTCGAACGGCCCGCGAGCGTGGTCAAGGAGCTGGTCGAGAACGCGATCGATGCCGGCGCGAGCCGAATCGACGTCTTCACCGACGGCGGCGGCCGGCGGCGGATCGGCATCACCGACGACGGCAGCGGGATGACGGCGAAGGACCTCGCGCTCGCGGTGGAGCGCCACGCCACCTCCAAGCTCGACGACGAGGACCTGCTCCAGATCCGCACGCTCGGGTTCCGCGGCGAGGCCCTGCCCTCGATCGGCTCGGTGGCGCGTCTGTCGATCACCACGCGCCATGCCGGCGAGCCGCACGCCTGGGCACTCACCGTCGAGGGCGGCGAGAAATCGGAAATCATGCCGGCGGCGCTGGCCCACGGCACGCGCGTCGAGGTCAACGACCTCTTCTACGCGACGCCGGCGCGGCTAAAGTTCTTGAAGACCGACCGCACCGAGGCCGAGGCGATCCGCGAGGTGGTGCGGCGGCTCGCAATGGCGCGACCGGACGTCGCCTTCACGCTTGCGGGCGAAGAGCGCGCGCCCGTGACCTGGGCCGCGGCGCTACCCGGCGCCGCCGGACGGCTGACGCGGCTCGGCGACATCCTCGGCGCGGAGTTTCGCAGCCACGCCATCGAGGTCCATGCCGAACGCGAGGGCATCGTCGTTTCCGGCTATGCCGCAGCCCCCGCGCTGACGAAAGCCAATGCGCTCGGGCAGTATCTCTTCGTCAACGGCCGCCCGGTGCGCGACAAGCTGATCTTAGGGGCCGTGCGCGCGGCCTATTCCGATTATCTGCCGCGCGACCGCCATCCCGTGCTGGCGCTGTTCGTCACGCTGGATCCGCGCGAGGTCGACGCCAACGTGCATCCCGCCAAGACCGAGGTTCGCTTCCGCAACGCCGGCCTCGTGCGCGCGCTGATCGTCCATGGATTGAAGGAGGCGCTCGCGCGCGAGGGCCGCCGCACCGCCGCCAACAGCGGCGAGAGCGCATTGTCCTCGTTCCGGCCCGCCTTCACGCCGCGCCCGGCGAGCTGGGACTGGCGGGCCTCGCCGTCCGCGCCGGTCGCACCGATGCCGTCATTCGATGGCGCGGCGGCGCCCGCCTTCACGGAGCGCGCCCAGGCGGCGTTCGATGTCGGCGCGCCCAGTGCAGACGTGCGGTTCGAGACGCAGCCCGTCAGCGACCTCGTCGACCGCCCGCTCGGCGCGGCGCGCACGCAGATCCACGAGACCTACATCGTCTCGCAGACCCGCGACGGCCTGATCATCGTCGATCAGCATGCCGCGCATGAGCGCATCGTCTATGAGCGGCTGAAGGCCTCGCTCGCCGCCAACGGCGTGCAGCGGCAGATCCTCTTGATCCCCGAGATCGTCGAGATGGACGAGGCCACGGTGGAGCGCCTGCTCGAGCGCAGCGACGAGCTGGCCTCGTTCGGGCTTGCGATCGAATCCTTTGGCCCGGGCGCGGTCGCCGTGCGCGAGACGCCGTCGCTGCTCGGCAAGACCAATGCGGGCGGGCTCTTGCGCGACCTCTCCGAGCATATGGCCGAATGGGACGAAGCGCTGCCGCTCGAGCGCCGCCTGATGCACGTCGCCGCCACCATGGCCTGCCACGGCTCGGTGCGCGCCGGCCGCAGGCTGCGGCCCGAGGAGATGAACGCCCTGCTCCGCGAGATGGAGGAGACGCCGAACTCCGGCCAGTGCAATCACGGCCGGCCGACCTATGTCGAGCTGAAGCTGAGCGACGTGGAGAAGCTGTTCGGGCGGAGGTGACGCGAGGGTCCGTAGGGTGGCTTAGCTAACTCGCCCTGCGCAGCTTCGACCAATTTCATCCGCAAGCCATTAACTCTTAGCTGCTACCTGAGGCTGTCCTGCGATGTCTGGGGTCCAGTATGTCTTGGTGGCAAGTCCTGGTCGTATGCGCCGTGGCGTTTGTTGTTTGGGATTTTCGCCGCTTTCAGCGGGCGAGAGCCACGACCTCGCCCCCGTGGCCAGGTCCGGCGACTTTCGCGCGGGTGCGGCGCGACGCGCCGATTCCACCGCTGCTTGGGATCAGCGAGAGCGTATCGGTCGTCTTGCGACGGCAGATTCCGCCGCGGTTCGAACCGCCACGATCATGGCTGGGCGGGCTGCCGATGATGCCCCATCACATCGAATGGCCGCGGTCGATTTCGTCGGAATATCCTGATAGAAGCGAGCGGCCGCTGCACTTCATAGCGCAGATTGCCTGCGCCGACCTGCCGGCCGAATTATGGGGCGGGCTCGGGCCGCGCCAGGGCTGGCTCCTGCTGTTCATCGACCCCAATCAGGGCGCGCCTCAGGGACCTGATGCCTTTCGCATTCTGCATGTCGATGCGCTCGGCTCCGAGCGGGAGCCGCCGGCCGATCTCGGGCCTGTGCACGACGGCGTCTACAGCGGGTTCGACTATGACTATTGCCGCACTGCCGACGAGGTGCCGCGGCGCTGGCGGCGCTGGCCGGTCGATCTCGTCGTCGTGCCCAATGAGGCGCGGATCGAAGGCCGGCGGACGCGCGTGGCGCCGGAGAATTTCGCGAGCATCCTCTATCCGGGGCAGCCCGTCGCGTCGGACCGCGAGCGGCCGGACGAGATCGAGCCTTTCACCTGGCGCGGCGCGCTTCGCGTGCTTGACAGCATGGCGCGCACTTATCCGCCGTCAGCCAAACCGCCGGACGAGCTTAAGATACCCGATCGGCTGGTCGAGCGGCTGAGCCAGCCGGGTTATATCGGCTCCATCCTCGCCGTGATCGAGGCCGATGACGCCAATTGGACCGCGATGTCCCGGGCTGATCTCGAGGGCCCCGAGCCGGAGGACGAGGCGATGCGCCTGCGCCGTGCGCAGACGCGGCGCGCGGCGGAGAACCGCAGAACACGACGCGAAGCGCTGGCGGCTTTCCTGGCCAGCCATCCCACGCTGGAGTCGATCGTGGACTATCTGCACCGGTCCGAGCGCGAGCTTGGCGAGTGGAGCACCGCGATGCGCGAACGCGTTGCCGGCGAGAGATCAGTCGTGCTGGCGCACGACCTCGACAGCCCGATTCCGGACGATGCCTGGCGAGCGCTCAAGGCGCGCCTGCAGCAGGACGCATTCCGGTTCTGGAGATATTCCTCCGCCGACCGGGATGGCGAGCGGAGCCACGTTGCCTTTTACGAACACGAAATTTCCGCCTGGTCCTTCCAGCGCGGCCACATTCGCGAGCTGGTGGCCGACTATTACGTCGATGAAGCGAAGCGGCCACTGATCCCGCCCGCCGTGCTTTCCGAATTCGAGCCGTATTGGCGCAGCCTCTATCACAACCGTCCCCATCGCATCGGCGGTTACCACGACGGCTTGCAATCAGATGCGCGGATCGGCCCAACCCGGAAGCTCCTGCTGTTCCAGATCGCAACCGACGACGCCATGCACTGGTGCTGGGGCGACGTCGGCGCCTACTATGTCTTCATCGACATGGACGCGCTGAAGAAGATGGATTTCTCGCAGGCAACGATCACTCTGGAATGTTACTGACGATGCACAGCAGTTCGGCACGCGTGGTTGCCACTCCGCTCGCACACGCCGACCTCATGCGAAGTGGACAGCCTTCGCTGTTTGCCGCGATGCGGATGTCGAGCGAACACAGCCATCTGTTCAAAGAGATGGCCGTCGGAACACACGGATTCGTCAATGAGGTAGGCTTCGCTGCAGGCTGGGCTGCCCCTTTGTCCCCGCTGCCGCGCAACAAGGCGTTTTACAGGGAGTTCATGCGCGACCGCTTCTTCTGGGTGACGACAGCCGATTGCGGCGGCCATTTGGGACGGCTGGAGATCAACGAAGCGCTGGTGGAAGATACCTACATGCGCGGGGCGATCGACTACACCGGTTTCGAACTGATCCTCACCCTCGGCGAAGACGCCCACAGCATCTTCGCGAATCGCGTGGAAATTGGAAAACCGAGGCCCGACTTCGATCATCGCAACGTGATCCTCGGCATACCGACGCCGCCGTTTGCCTTTCCTGCGCAGCGCGAGAAACCCAAGCCTGGCGATGCCAGAATAAAATGCCCGACTGACCTTCGGCCAATCAAGCGGCTTGAGCTGGCCGACATGATCGTCGCCCTCGTGAACCGCCGCGCGGGCGAGCCACCCGACGGCGCCTCGATGCATGACCGCTTCGAACTAATTTCTGCTGCAAGGCTAACGCTGGCAGCTGAAGGAGCCTGAGTGCTTCACGCTCCTGAGCATGAGGGCTTATGAAGCAGAAGTGTTGGGCTACAACTTCTTCAGGAAGACGAACTCCGTGTCGTCATAGGCGCGCCGCTCCAGCTCCTCGAAACCTTCAGGCGCCGTAAACTGCGCGGCCTTGGCCTCTTCCACCACCAGCAGCGCGCCCGGTGTCAGCCAGCCGCCGTCGCGCAAGCTCACAAGCGCCTTCTCCGCAAGTCCCCTGCCATAGGGCGGATCGAGGAACACCAGCGAGAACGGCTCGACGGGATGCGCCGGGCCGAGATCGGTCGCATCGCGGCGATAGACTTTTGTCACCCCGCCGAGGCCGAGCGATTCTACATTGTTGCGCAACAACGCCCGCGCCTCCGCACCGTTGTCGACGAACAGCACGAACTTCGCGCCGCGCGAAGACGCCTCGATGCCGAGCGCGCCGGTGCCCGCGAAGAGATCGAGCACGCGCGCGTCCTCGATCGGATCGTCATAGGCGTGCACGAGGATGTTGAACACGGACTCGCGCAGGCGGTCCGCCGTGGGGCGGATGTCGCGCGAGGACGGTGAGGCGAGATTACGCCCCTTCAAGCGACCGCCGACGACGCGCAATTAGTCCTCCCGCGGCGTCAAATCGCGCTTACCGTGATAGCCGCGCTTGGGACGGCGCGGGGGGCCATAGCCGCTCGCCTCCGCCTCGTTGCGCTCGCGCGCCTCCTCGCTGCCGGTGCGCTGCACCAGCACGCGGCGGCCCTTGCGGTCGTTGATCACGGCGCGCTTGCTGGCGGGCTTCTTCTCGTGCGGCGCGCCGTCATCGGTCGCAGCGGCCTTCTGCGGCACGTCGAACTGCGCACCCGACTTCTCGATCACCTTGTCGCCGAGCTGCTCGCGCAGCACGCGCGACTTGATCTCCTCGACCTGGCCTTCGGGGACCTCGCCGAGCTGGAACGGGCCGTAGGACACGCGGATCAGCCGGTTCACCTCGAGCCCGAGATGGGCGCAGACGTTGCGCACCTCGCGGTTCTTGCCTTCACGGATCGCGAACACCAGCCAGACATTGGCGCCCTGGTCGCGCTCGAGTGTCGCATCGATCGGGCCGTATTTGACGCCCTCGACCTCGATGCCAGCCTTCAGCTCGTCGAGCTGGGCCTGGGTGACGTCGCCATGGGCGCGGACGCGGTAGCGGCGCAGCCAGCCGGTGTCCGGCAGCTCGAGCGTGCGCGCGAGGCCGCCGTCATTGGTGAGCAGCAACAGGCCTTCGGTGTTGAAGTCGAGCCGGCCGACGCTGATCAGGCGCGGCAGACCTTCGGGCAGATTGTCGAACACGGTCGGACGACCCTCGGGATCGTCATGCGTGGTCATGAGGCCGCGCGGCTTGTGATAGAGGAACAGCCGCGTGCGCTCGCGCGGCGGCAACGGCTTACCATCGACAGTGACGACGTCGTTCGGTGTGATGTCGAGCGCCGGCGAATTGATGACGCGGCCGTTGACGGCGACGCGGCCCTGCGTGACCATCTCCTCGGCGTCGCGGCGCGAGGCAAGCCCCGCGCGCGCCAGCGCCTTGGCTATGCGCTCGCCGGCCTTCTTCGGCTTCGGCGCTTCTTCGCGGCGCGGCCGCCCCTCGAAATCCCGATCGCGCTCGCGATAGGCGCCGCGGCCGCCGAAGGCCGGGCGCTTCTCGAAGATCCGGCTCTCGTCCTCGTTTTCGCGGCGCGGACGATCACCGAACCGGCCTTCGCTGCGCGGATGCTCGTGCCAGTCGGAGCGGCCTTCCGAGCGCTCGCGCGGGCGATTGAATTTCGGGCGGTCGCCGCCGCGCTCGCCATCGCCGTCACGACGGGGACGATCGAATTTTGGACGATCATCGCGCGGGCGATCGAACTTGGGACGATCAAACTTGGGACGATCGAATTTGGGCCGCTCGCGGAACGGACGATCGCCCGACGGACGATCGTCGCGCGAACGCGAGAACCGCGGACGGTCGTCGCCGCCTTCGCGCTTCTGCCAGGGCTTGTCTTCGCTGCGATCGCGGCCGCCAAAATCCTTGCGTGGACCCTTGCTGAAATCCTTGCGCGGCGGCCGGTCGCCGCGCGGACCCGCATCGCGCTTCTGCCACGGCTTTGAATCGCTGCGCTCGCCACGATCGCGCGGGCGGTCGCTGCGGTCGGGTGCGCCGCGCGAGAATTTCCGCTCGCCGTCGAACTTGCGTTCCGGGCGGTCGCCACGCGGCGCGTAGGGCCGCTTGTCGCCAAACTTCTTGTCACCGGTCCGGCCGGCGGGGCGGGAGTCGTCGCGATCCCGGCTGCGCGGCGGACGGTCGTCACGGCCATAGGACGGGCGATCGCCGCGCGGCTTGAACGGTCGCTTCTCGCCGTCGCGCGAGCCGCGATCCGAAAACGGGCGGTCGCCACGCGGCTTGAAGCTGCGCTCACCGCGCTCCTCACCACCGCGGTCGTCGCGCTTGAAGCGCGGGCGGTCGCTGAAATCGCGGCGCGGGGCATCGCCCTCTTCGCGGCGGCGGAACGGACGCCCCTCGCGGTCGCCGCGGGGCGGACGGCTGTCGCCCTTGCCCTCAAAGCCGCGCTTGGCGAACTTCTTCTCGGGGCCGCGCGCCTTGCCGGAACGGCCCTTGGCCGGGCCTCGATCACGCCGGCCGCGGGAATCGTTGTCTTTGTCGCTGTCGCGAGGCATGAATAATCTCACTCAGGGGGTGGCCAGAGGGCAGTGTGCGCGCTCGTTCCGAGCCGCATGCTCAGGCAAAACCGGTATTCACTCTTGCTGAAGGCGGAGCTACTAGCAGGTTTCTGGCGATGATACGAGGCTTGAAAGCCCCCTCTTTCATGGATTTGGCGCTCAAAACGGCCGAAAATGCCGGAAAGGCGGGCGAAGTTCCGATCGGATGCGTCGTGGTCCGCAATTACGAGGTCATCGCCACGGCCGCCAACCGGACGCTGACCGATTACGACCCCACGGCCCATGCCGAGATTGTCGCGCTGCGCGAGGCCGCGAAAAAGATCGGCAGCGAGCGCCTGGTCGACTGCGACCTCTACGTGACGCTGGAGCCCTGCACCATGTGTGCGGGCGCGATCTCTTTTGCAAGGGTCAGGCGACTCTATTACGGCGCCGCCGACCCCAAGGGCGGCGCGGTGGAATCAGGCGTGCGCTTCTTTGCCTCGCCGACCTGCCATCACGCGCCGGACGTCTATTCCGGGGTCGGCGAGAGCGAAGCGGCGCGGCTGCTCAGGGAGTTCTTTCGGGAGCGGCGCTAGCTGCCTGCGAAGAACTCGCGCAGCGCCTTTGCGGTGACGTCGGGGTTCTCCTCGGTGAGGAAGTGCCCCGAGTCCACCGGCATGCCGTCGACGTTCGTGGCCCATTGCTTCCACGTATCCAGCGGTGTCGCTGCGGCCTGCGCGACGCCGGCGTTGCCCCACAGCGCCAGCATGGGAATGGTGATCTTCTTGCCAGCCTCGAAATCGGCCTTGTCGAGGTCGTAGTCGAAATAGGCGCCGGCGCGGTAGTCCTCGCACATCGCGTGCACGCGGGCGGGATCGCGGAACGGGGCGATGTAGTGTTCGAGCGCGCGCTCGTCGATGGCCTCTAACGTCTTCGATTTGGTCTGGCTCGCCATCTTGAAGCGCAGGAAGAACTCGCCATTGCCCGAGATCAGCGTCTCCGGCAGCGGGGCGGGCTGTGCCAGGAAGGTCCAGTGATAGATCTTCAGCGCGTAGGCGCGGTTCATCCGCTCCCAGTAATTATAGGTCGGCAGGATATCGAGCACGGCAAGGCGCGACAGCCGGCCGGGATGGTCGAGCGCGAGGCGGTAGGAGACGCGGCCGCCGCGGTCGTGGCCCGCCAGCGCGAAGTGCACGTGGCCGAGGCGCTCCATCGCCTCCACCATGGCCTTGGCCATCGCGCGCTTGCTGTAGGGCATGTGCAGCGCGTCGCTCTCGGGCATGTCGGACCAGCCATAGCCCGGCAGGTCGGCGATGATCAGCGTGAACTTGTCGGCAAGCTGCGGCGCGACGCGGTGCCACATCACATGCGTCTCGGAGAAGCCGTGCAGCAGCAGGAGCGGCGGTCCCTTGCCGCCGACGCGGGCAAAGATGCGGCCTAAGGAGGTGTTGATCCACTCGGAGGCGAAGCCGGGATAGAGGTCGGCGAGATCGGACATCTTTCTGCATCCTTGTCTGGTCAGTCCCGGAGCCGCTCCCAACAAAAATGTCGAAAACAACCCCATGCACAGTAGCACGCGTCCTCGGCGAAGGGCGCTAAGCCCAACAGCCGACTACGCATTTCTGAAATGTCGATGTGGCGGCGCGATGGCGCAAGGTTTTTTGCGCGGCGACCGGAAAAACCGCTGTCAGCCCCTGGCCTTCTCGGCTTCCACCGCCTGCCAGCCGATGTCGCGGCGACAGAAGCCCTCCGGCCAGTTGATGCGGTCCACGGCCTGATAGGCGCGCGCCTGCGCCTCCGTCACGGTCGCCCCCAGCGCGCAGACATTGAGCACACGGCCGCCATTGGCGAGGATCGCGCCGTCCTTTGCGACCGTGCCGGCGTGGAAGATCTCGACGGTGTCGACCTTGGCGGCCTCCTCCAGCCCCTCGATGCGCGTGCCCTTCTGGTAGTCGCCGGGATAGCCCTTCGCCGCCATCACCACGGTGAGCGCGGATTCCGGATACCAGCGCAGATCGAAATGCTTCAACTCCCCGTCGCAGGCGGCAACGAACGCCGGCACGATGTCCGACATCATGCGCAGCATCAGCACCTGGCACTCGGGATCGCCGAAGCGGACGTTGAACTCGAACAGCTTCGGCCCCTGCGTTGTCAGCATGATGCCGGCATAGAGCACGCCGCGGAACGGCGTGCCGCGCTGCTTCATGCCGGCGACCGTCGGCAGAATGATCTTCGCCATGATCGCGTCATGGATCGCGGGCGTCACCAGCGGCGTCGGCGAATAGGCACCCATCCCGCCGGTGTTCGGGCCGACGTCGTGGTCGAACACGCGCTTGTGGTCCTGCGCGGAGGCCATCGGAATGGCGGTCTCGCCGTCGCACAGCGCAAAGAAGCTGATCTCGCGGCCTGGCAAAAATTCCTCGATCACGACTTCGGCGCCGGCTTCGCCAAAGGCGCCCTCGAACATCATGGCGATGGCGTCCTCGGCCTCGCGCACGGTCTTGGCGACGACCACGCCCTTGCCGGCGGCGAGGCCGTCGGCTTTCACCACGATCGGCGCGCCCTGGCTCTGGACATAGTCGCGCGCGTCCTTGGCGTTGGTGAACCGCTTGTAGGCGCCGGTCGGAATGCCGAATTCGGTGCACAGTGCCTTGGTGAAGCCCTTGGAGCTTTCGAGCTGGGCGGCCGCCCCGCTCGGCCCGAACGCCTTGATGCCGGCGGCGGTGAGGTCATCGACGATGCCGGCCGCCAGCGGCGTCTCCGGGCCGACCACGACGAGCTCGACCGCGTTCGTCTTGCAGAAGTCGATCACGGCAGCATGGTCGGCCACGTCGAGCGCCACGCACTCCGCCTCGCGCGCGATGCCGGCATTGCCGGGCGCGCACCAGAATTTGGTCACCAGGGGGGAGGCTGCGATCTTCCAGGCGAGGGCATGTTCGCGGCCGCCGGAACCGAGCAGGAGAATGTGCATCGAAGGCTCGAAAAGAGGGGTTTGCTGGGGGCGGAGGTCGCACGAATCGCGGCGGGCCTCAAGGGGGCAAGCCCCGAACTCCCCGGCATTCCGGACGGCTTGCTCCGCTGCGCCTTCTCCCCTTCCAATAGCAGAAAAAGCGAAACAATATCAATGTAAAGACCGCCCAGTGTCCAGCGGGTGCTCAAAATAGAAATTCCGCTGGCACTTCGTGTGGCATTGATATCGCAGCAACAACTAACACGATCAGAGTCGCTACAGAACGCGGACTGCGCTACCCTCGTCGAATGACGGGCATCACTGACTATTTTTTCGTCGGATTTGCCGGATTCCTCTACGTGATCGGCGAGTACAAACTTGCCTTTTGGTTCAGCGCATTTGGGATCGTAAATAACGCTGGAGCCGCCGTGAGGGCCGTTGTGGACCCGGATTGGTACATGCGCAAACGATTGGAAGCGAATTTACCAGTCGATTTCTTCAACTCTGGAATACGGAGTCTTCTGGCAATCAAGGTCATACTAATTGGCGTGCTCTCTTGGGCGGCGTGGCGTGCGGGCACACACGCCGGATATTTTTGACAGTCCGACTATGCCAACCTTGCTAGCCATTATCTTCGGGGTTGCTGCTTACGCCGGGTACAAGGGATGGCCCCTTTACACTGTGATTTTCGTGGGCGGCGCTATGGTAATTTGGAACTTGATGTATTTCGGAGCGCGGCCAATGCAGGCCGCATCAGGCGGTCCGCTAGCCTACCTCTTTCGAATATCAATCATAAACATTCTCCAAGCGGCAGCGGCCTACGCTGCAGGCTTTGGGCTGTATCGCCTGATTGGATAATCCCCCGTCATCTCAACAGACGATTTTTTCCGCAAGGAAGGGGCGAAATTGGTGCCGCCGCCGACCGGTGATGACCCGTACGAGGAGGAGGCGTATCGGCTCTGGGCGATCAAGCAGCGAAGCAGGCCGTGAACGTCCACTCCGGTCCAAGACCCGACTATTGGCGGAGCTTTGCTGTATATTATCACGGCACAAGGGGGTTCGATTTGATGGCTTTCCTAACGCCCGAGCAGATCAAGGAAATCGAGGAGAAGCGTGGGACGCTCCTTCTCAAGTACAACAAGATGCTGCTCAAGCTCCCGTTCACACGTTTTCAGCAAGAGAAGGCGGCGGAATACTTCCTGCACGGCTTCGTGCGTCGCTTGGGCACGCTGGTGCGATGCGTAGACAACGTTTTTGCACTCATCCCGATGGATAGAGAGCACGTACCGGAGAAGAACGTGCTGCATGATGCCCAGATCAACATCCAGTCATTTTTCGCGAACGTCTATGGCTGCGTCGACAATCTCGCGTGGATCTGGGTGTATGAAAAAGGCCTTGATCGCAAGATACGGCGCAACAGCGTCGGATTGCGGGCAAAGCATACGGAAGTGCGGTCCACGTTAAGTGTCGGCTTTCAGGACTATTTGGTGAAGCTCGATCCGTGGCTGGACTACATCATCGAATATCGTGATGCGCTGGCCCACCGCATTCCGTTGTACGTGCCGCCCGGCGGAGTGCCAACCCAGCATGTCGACGCCTACAACACCCTCGAGCGCGGCATTCAAGAGGCTCTGTATGTTCGCGGCGACCCCTACGAATATGAACGATTGTCGGCAGAGCAAAATATGCTGCTCGTGTTTCAACCGCTAATCTCGCATTCTGTGACGGAAACTACCGCTCGTTTCGCCTTTCACGTGCAGATGGTCGTCGACTTTCTCACGGTCGATGAGAGGGGCAACAAGATGCTGGATGAATTGGGTCCTGCGCGCCCTTAGACACCGCATTGGAATTACGGTGACAGTACACTAAATCCCAAAGTCTAAGCATTAGTTGCTCCCGTTTAGTGCACTGTCACCGTAATTCCAAGAGTCAGGTGGCCCATAGCGGCCATGATCTCACGTGCAGTCGCGCCCGCGTCAGCGAGCAATCGGCCAAATGTTCTTCTTAGGCCGTGCGGTTGGCAACGCAAATCCATGATGCCGGCGGCCTTGATCGCATCGCGCACCCATCCGCTGAATCCGTCGACATTCGGATCGAGAACGGTATGCCTGTGGCCCAGGATCGCAGTCTGCCTAGCGGGGGTCTCTGCCCCCTACTACCCCAGGAGCACCGCGAGCACAGCGGAGGACGTCCAGCACACGATCACAGCGAGCACACCTGAGGCCTCCTAACCTATTGGAATTACTTCGATATGAAATCCATCGCGTGCTGTTTCGCGCAATTCAATAAAATCATTATCCTTGAAACCGTGCGTTCCGGATGCCTCAATATGTCTCTCAGGTGCCTGAGTTGAGCTAGATCATCGAGCCTATCCTATCGTTGTGGAAATCCGGCCTCGCGGCGAAAGTGCTGCGAACCGCGATGGACAGGAGAGTTGGCGATGGCAAATGGACGGCAGGCGACGGCCAAGCGCATGAAGATGGCCGAGCGCGCGCAGCAATTGATGAACCTGCATTTCCCGAACGTTGATTCTTCGTTCATATGGCATCGCAAGACCAACGATGGCTTCACGACGATTCCCCGCACGCTTCCCATCGTGATGAACGCCATCGACGCTCAATCGAAGGGCCAGCCCGCCGGGCACGCGCTCTTCTGCCTTTGGGCTCGCTCTCCGGATAACCCTGTTATCACGATCGAGAACCCGGCAACATTCGCCGGTGAAGCCGGCTTCATTGGTGAGCGCGCCACGGACACTTGGCGAAAGCGTATGAAGCGCCTGCGTGAACTCACAATGATCATGACCAAGCCAGGTGCGTCCGGCGAGTTTCACTACGTGATGCTCCTGAATCCGAACGCTGGGTTGGAGTGGATGCGAAGCCATGGCTTGGTCCAAGACGGCATTTATGGCCGCTTCATCGAACGTCTAATGGAGGTTGGCGCCTACGGCGAAATCGAAGCCGTCCGCGAGTTCTGGGTCAATTATCAGACCGCGCAAACGGCAGCCGCCGCTGCGGCTCAGGCAGCATCTCCGCAGTCCGCTGCTCCGGCAGAGACTACGGCGACCTGAGTATGGAGGAGGCAAAATGACGAAGTTAAGGGCCTGCGGCCTCTGATGCCGGCTTACCCATCAGGGGCCGATGCAACGAACGGCCTTGGCCAGAGTGTGTCCAGCCAAGGCCGATGGTGAGCGTTCATAACCTCGCCAGTGGAGCACGGCTGCAAACCTTCGCTCCGCTGGCAGCATACCTCACGAACGGAGCCCGCGATAGCGCGGGCTCCTGCTTGCACGCCCGAACTTGGAGTGCAGCAAACTTCAGTGCTCGGAGCGGGTCGCCTAGCCACTTGCGTGCTGCTCCGGATCTTCGCCGGCGCGACTGAGTTCGGCGCCGCCCGCGAGAAGACGCTACGACACTGTCACCGACAGTGTGCCTGTGACTGTGTAGTTGACTTTGAGACATCACGGACGTCTTTGTTATAAGTCGTGATTTTGACAAGCAGTTTGCCGTTCTCTTTAGAGTAGTTGACGGCGTATGTGCTTAGATTGAAAATCCGCTCCCCATTGAATGCCGGTTGCTTGCTCCCGCCCAACTGTACCAGTCTCATCGATGGGCCTAACCCTGCTTCCCCGCAATGATCTCCTGCAGTGTCGCCACATGCCGCGCGAAGGCGCCGCGGCCGGTTGCGGTGGCGGTGACCGTGGTCTGCGGCTTCTTGCCGACGAAGGCCTTCTCCACGGACACATATCCCGCCTTGGCCAGCGTCTCGATATGCGCGCCGAGATTGCCGTCGGTGGCGCCGGTGAGCTTTTTCAGCCGCGAAAATTCCAGGCCCGCCGTCGCAGGCAGCGCGTTCAGCGCCGCCATGATCTTGAGCCGCAACGGCTGGTGGATGATGTCGTCGAGCTCGGCCATCAGATCCGCCGCATCCAGAGGCCGCCGAGGATCAGCCCGCCGCCGTTGACGAAAGCCATCCAGAGCGGGAACGCCTCGCCGATGGTGAAGAAGCCGATCAGCGTCAGCGCGGAGATGCCGAGACCGATCGCCACGAAGGCATAGCCGAACCAGAGTCCGGCCAGGGTGTAGAACAGCATGAAGTAGAGCGGCCAGAACGCACCCAGCTGGCGCGGGCCGAAATGGCCGATGACGTTGGTGCAGAGATAGCCGAAGGCGAAGAACAGCACGAACACCAGCAGCAGCCTGATGTCGAAGGCTGCTCCCCGGGGATGATGCGGCGGATTGAGCAGGCGGAGCGCAACCAGGCCGCCGACACCGAGAACATCGACCGCGACCCAGGCATGGACCGCGTAGATCGGCCAGAGCCAGGTCACGAGATTGCCTGCGAACACCAGCACGCCCCACCAGACGGCCGCATAGCTCGCCAGCTCGTAGAGCTGCGATTGCTTCACGCGCTGGACGATGTCGTCGATGTCGGCCAGCGCTGCGGACGCCTCCTTGCTGTCGATCATGTCGTCCCTTTCAGTCCCAGGGCTATCTCGTATGACGCTCGGTGACACCTGAGCGCACGCCTCGTCCTTCGAGACGACCGCTTCGCGGTCTCCTCAGGATGAGGCTCGGCTGCACCAGTCCCCGTTGAAGCGACCGCCGCAAACTCCGCCCTCATCCTGAGGGTCCGCCGCAGGCGGGCGTCTCGAAGGATGGCCGCGGGGAAGCCGCTCCCATATGCGCTTGCCTTGCCATCAGCGGATCGCATCATGACTGCCCCGCCCCGCGCGTTGCCACGTCCTCGGCGATTGCCGAGATCGCCTTCGGGCTGGTGACGATGCCCATGTGGTTGATGCCGTCGATGATCTTGACATCGACCGACGGTTTGATCGCTTGCACCGCCTCCGCATATTTATCCGAGATCATCATCTCGTCCTCGGCACCGCCGAAGATCGTGACGGGGTGTGTCGTCGCCGCGAGATCGAGACGATAGCCGCGCGTCGCGAAATTGCGCATCAGGCGGTCGGAATAGGTGGGGACGAGATACTTCGCCGAATTCGCAGGCACGGCCAAAGCAAGCACCGGTAGCTGCGAGCAGCAGTCGATGCCGAGCTTGCGGAGAGCGGTGAGGCCGAGGAGGCGGGGAACGTCGGCATTGGCCCAGCCGCCGGAATGCGGCTTGTTGGTCGGCGCGTCATAGCCGAGATAGGGCGCAAGCAGCACGGTGCGCACGAACATGTCCTGCATGATCGGCGTCGCGGCAACGCGCAGCGCGAAGCCGGCGCCGGCGGAATGGCCGATCAGGGTCAGCGGCAGATCGGGCGCAGCCTTGCGGACATGAGCGACGAAATCGACGAGATCGTCCTCGAGCTGACCGACATAGCCAATATCGCCGCGCGTGCCCGAGGCGCCGTGGCCGCGCATGTCGAGCGCCCAGGTCTCGACGCCGCGCGAGGCGATCGCATGGGTCAGCGCGTGATTGACGGTGCCGCTGGAGCCGGAGGAGCCGTGGATGAAGATCGCGCCACGGCCGCTCGCCGGCCCGTTCGGGACGTAGTGGCGAAAGCCGAGCCAGGTGCCGTCACGGGCCTGAAAACGCTCGAGCGGCGGCATGGTCGAGAAGTCGACAAGCTTCACCGACTCCGAGACCGACCGCATCTCAGGCGGCCGCTCCGGTGGCGTTGCGATCATCGCGACCAGGATCAGCGCCACGGCGCCGACTGCGCACAGAGCCCATTTCAGTCCGTTCAACACGCCGCGCAGCAGCTGCCTCGCCATGGCTCAACTCCATTGAACTCAAAAATAATAGAGAACTCTATAATGCAGAGTACTCTCCAGATCAATCCCCGGATTGGCGCCGCGCGGCGAAAATCCTTAACGTCGGGTCTGACCCCAAGATGCCGAATCGTTTGCCGATGCCGCCCGCGGAACCCCTGCTCAACGCCCCCGAATTCACCGTCTCCGAGCTTTCACAGTCCCTGAAGCGGACGGTGGAGGATGCCTTTGGCCATGTCCGGGTCCGCGGCGAGATCTCGGGCTTTCGCGGCGCCCACTCCTCCGGCCATTGCTATTTCGCGCTCAAGGACGAGAGCGCCAAGATCGAGGCGGTGATCTGGAAGGGCGTGCACGGCCGGATGCGCTTCAAGCCCCAGGAGGGGCTCGAGGTCATCGCCACCGGCAAGCTCACCACCTATCCGGGCTCCTCGAAATACCAGATCGTCATCGAGGCGCTGGAGCCGGCCGGCATCGGCGCGCTGATGGCGCTGATGGAGGAGCGCAAGAAAAAGCTCGCCGCCGAGGGCCTGTTCGACGAGGCGCGCAAGCAGCTGCTGCCGTGGCTGCCGGAGGTGATCGGCGTCGTGACCTCGCCGACCGGCGCCGTCATCCGCGACATCCTGCACCGGCTGGAGGACCGCTTCCCCCGCCATGTGCTGGTGTGGCCGGTCAAGGTGCAGGGCGAAGGCTCGGCCGAGCAGGTTGCGGCCGCGATCCGCGGCTTCAACGCGCTGCCGGAGGGCGGCAAGATTCCGCGCCCCGACGTCCTGATCGTCGCGCGCGGCGGCGGCTCGCTGGAGGATCTCTGGTCGTTCAACGAGGAGATCGTGGTGCGGGCCGCAGCCGAGAGCATGATCCCGCTGATCTCCGCGGTGGGCCACGAGACCGACATCACGCTGATCGATTTCGTCGCCGACAAGCGCGCGCCGACGCCGACGGCGGCGGCCGAGATGGCCGTCCCCGTGCGCAGCGATCTGTTCGTCGAGGTCGCCGATCTCGCACGGCGCACCCGCGCCTATTGGCAGCGCGCCCACGAAAGCCGCCGCAGCGAATTGCGTGCGGCTGCGCGTGCGCTGCCGGCGGCCGGAGATCTGCTGGCGATCCCGCGGCAGCGGCTGGATTCGGCGGGCGCCGCCCTGCCCCGCGGCTTGAAAGCCAACACGCATGCGCATTTCCGCAGGTTTACTGCGGCGGGCGCAAAGCTGACGCTGCGGGTGCTGCACGGGCAGATCTCGCAGGCCGATCACCGGCTCACCGTGTGCGGCGAGCGGCTTGGTCTCTCCGCGCGGTCGCTGCTGCGGCAGCGGCGCGACCGCTTTGCCGGTCTCGAGGTGCGGCTGCGTGCCTCAAAACTCTCCAACGCGCAGGCGCAGCGCAACGCGATTGCCCGCCAGCGCGAGCGCACGCATCGTCTGGCCGAGCGCGCCAACCGTGCGCTGGTGACGCTGCTGCAACGGCTTGACGCCCGCGTCGAGGCCAGCGGCAAGCTGCTCTCGGCGCTGTCCTATCGCGGCGTGCTCGCGCGCGGCTTTGCGCTGGTGCGGGACGAGGCCGGCCATCCCCTGCATTCGGCTGACAGCGTCGGTCCCGGCGCGCGCGTCGAGATCGAGTTCGCGGACGGACGCGTCGGCGCGACAACGGATGCGGATCGTCCGGCGCCTCCTGCCAAGCGCGCACAGCAACCGAAGCCGGCCGCGCAGGAGACCAAACCCGCGCCGAAGCGCGTCGGCAAGCCGGTGGATCAGGGCAGTTTGTTCTGAGTTGGCGGCTCACTCTCCGTGTCGTCCCGGCGAAAGCCAGGACCCATTACCCCAGGAAGTAGTTTGGCGAAGACTGATCGTTCGGGACTAATGCCGCGTACAATCGATAGATTCCGCGGTATGGGTCCTGGCTTTCGCCAGGACGACGTCGGGGAGAGTTGGTCGCCCTCTCAATACATATCAGCGCGGAAGGGTAGGAGTCGCAACAGCCCGCCTAGCGGCAGGACAATCCCGCGTCGATCGTGGTCCAGAAGCCGCAATGTTCAGGCGCGAGCATTGGCGCGCCGGCGTGGGCTTCGAACAGGAAGATCGCGACGGTGAAGACGATCAGTGCGGAGGAAAAGAGGACGATGCGGTTGCGCATGTGGGATGCGTTTAACCGACATCGTGGTCGAATGATGGCACCGTCCCGTGCTGAAACCGCAGCCATGCGCGATCCGTAGATTCACGGTCGGCCACTCTCCGTGCAGGGCGGTGGTCGATGCGGGGCTGTCCGCCTCAAGTTGTTCCTCGGGCGGCCCCGCTTGGGAATCCGTAGCCCCCTAGCCCGCATGAGCGCAGCGATATCCGGGCTTCTGGATCTTCATCACCGCGCCAGCCACTCCGCGACGTCCTTCTGCGACTCCGCGCGCGCGACCGCATCGGTGCCGAGATGGCCGTGCTCGGGCGCGGCGGCGTCGCTGCTGCCGCTAGCTGCGTGCAGCGGCGTGTTGGCGCGGTCGAAGTCGTGATAGGCGCCGGGATAGACCACGATGCGCGCGAGCGCGCTGCGGCCATGCGCACCCTCGACCATCTGGCGGCAGGCCGGCGGCGACGACACGTCGTCATTGGCGCCGATCAAAACCAGCGTCGGCACCCGCGTGCTCCAGCCGAGGCCGGCGGAGATGCGGCAATCCGGATAGAACGCGATCGCCGCACGGAAATCCGGCCCTGCGTCGCGCGCCGCGTTCTGCGGGCGCACCGCCCACAGCAGCGTGCTCGCGCCGTTGGCCCAGCCGATCAGGCTGACGCGGTCGCGCGCGACCCAGGCCTGCTTCATCAGCCAGGCGCGCGCGGCCGCGACGTCGGCGACACGCTCGCGCCGCGCCTTGACGTGCGTCTCCTTGACGCGGCATTGCGGCCCGAGCTCGCGCGAGCCGTAGCTGTCGGGCAGCAGCACCGCGTTACCGGCCTTGAGCAGCCGCTCCGCCCAGTCGCGATAGCGCGGCAATACGGGATCGGCATGGCCGCCGAGGCCGCCGCAGCCATGCAGCGCGATCACGGTCGGAAACGGCCCGGCGCCCTCGGGCTTGTAAAGCTGGGCATGCAGGATTCCGGAGCCGAGCGGAATCTCGACCTGCTGCGGCGCAGGCGCAGCGCGCGCGGCCGACATCAGCAGCATCAGGAACAGGGCGGTCAATCGAAGGCGCATCGGGCTCTGCCGTATCAGGTGCCGGCCGCTTGCGCCGGGACGATCCTTCGCCCGAAGCACTATCATGCGAAAACGGCGGCAAAACATCACAAACCGGTGGGTTTACCGGGCGGACAGGCCGCCCTATCTATGCTACATCCCGTCCAACACATCGTGCCCTCCAGGGTTTTTTACGGAGAGGCCTTCCACGGAGACTTTCGACCGTGCTGAACAAGTTCGGCTCTTCCGGCAATGGCGAAGCGCAGGTGCAATATCTCGACGGCGATTTCCGCGTGATCTCGCCGGGGACCTATGTGCGCTGCGCGATCACCGACACGCGGATCCCGCTCGACGAATTGAAGTACTGGAGCGTGGACCTTCAAGAAGCCTACGCCACGCCGGCCGCGGTGCTGCAGCGGCATTTCCCCGGCGCGCCGAAGCCGCAGCCGTGAGGCCGCGCCTGCGCTGCTAGTGCTGCTCAGTGGCATCCCCGCCCACGCAGGTCTTGATGAAGGTCTTCCTGGGCTCGCCGACGACCTTCTGATCGATCGCCTGCTTGAGGCAATCGACCCGCGCCTGCGCCATGCAGAGCTGCATCTGGTCGCGCTTGTCCTGTCCCTTCAGGTTTTGCGTCGTGCCGAGACACGTCACGCGCCTGGTCGCGGGAACCGGCACCGTGCCGGTCGAAGCGGCGGGCGGCGTCGTTTGTGCAAACACGGGCGCAATGATCAGACACACAAGGCTGGCGGCGACAGTCGCGGACGGCAATTTCATCGAATTCTCCCGATCGGTCCCGGACCGATAGGCGTTTTGCGATGAATGTCGCGTGAATGGCGAACTGCCGCAGGGTGCGGCAGAGCACAAGCGCGCCCACCATCACTTCGTCGCGGGCGTGTGCTCAGGCTTGGTGAGATTGTGTTACGTTGGAGGCAGGACAGTTTGGGAGCTCGAATGGGACGCCCGAATGCATTCGACGGGATGATGCACGAATTCTGTGCGAACCTAGGTTGATGTGGCGGCGTCGAGGATCGCGCGCCGCTGCACGTTTCCGACTTTATTCCAGACACAGGGCCGGTTTCTGCGGATCAATTTGCAGGCTGGCTCATCATGGCCGAAGGTCTCGATCCCGACCGGTTCAGTGCTTCCGAGCGCAGCCAACTGAAGACTGTCTTCGTAAAACACATGGGAACGGACGTCGTCGATGCGAGCAAGCTTCGCTCCGGACATCACGGCGTGTAAATTGCGCCGCGCTATTCCAGCCACCGCGGCAGGGGCAGTGCACCTGAACTGCGGGTCTCACAGCCAAAATGATCTCCGTCGTGCCGATCTGCGTTGCATCGAACAGCGCTTGCACTCCTTGGTGAGTCATTTCGCGCTGTGGTTGGATTCTTTGGTGCGACTTGGCGCCCTTAAGTTGTTTGACGAAGTTTTTGTGAAACAGAGGGCTGCTATAGTGCGTGTTAGGTAACTGACCCTGCTCTTTTTATCGCGCAGACAATCAAGTCAACCAAACGGCCATCGAGCTTTGGAATTGGCGCAGTCTGTGAACGGGCTCATATCGAAGAGCCATCTGGCGGGTTACGATCACCTCGAAAATTTGCGGTGAAATATTTGTAAATCGAAAGTCAAACGATGGGGGGGATCATGCCCACCATACTGGACCTGCTCTATCGTGAATATTGCCGCGCCCGCCTCGCTGAAATGCGGAAACAGCTGCTGATCGCAGCTGAACGCTCTGAAGCTCTCGAAGCGCATTATCATCCTGCGGACCAGGGTGACGATGAGAGGACGGACGTACAACGCAAGACCGGTCGCGGCGTGCCGACTTGAAGCGGCACCAAGACCGGCGATCTCTCCCGCGTAGCAGTGACCAAGCAATTGGCAGCAGTTTGGGAGCAAGCAATGAATACACCCGAATGCTATACTGTCATGGTGGCCTGCGCCTCGTGCCTGACCATCATCGGAATGATTGCCGTTGGAGCCTGGTGAGGGGGCCTGACCGCTGAGCCGGGATTGCACGCCGTTAGCGGGCCCGCTGGCAAGCACATTCAGTCGGACCTAGGGCGCCGGACGCAGCACCCGCCGTCCCGCATCGTCCGTCAATGAGACGCCGCAAGGCCTTCGCCGCGCCTCAGCGTGCAGACCTGCTTCTTGCTGTGAGGAAAGCGTTGCCGCCGCTTGATGCGATTGCGGCGGCATCGCTCGAGATCCGGATATCAGCCTCCGGGCGGAGTATACGAAGAACGCAGCTTCGCCGCGTTCTGGCGGACCTGCTTGATCTCGTCCTGCGTGAACAGCCGGGTCAGTTTCACGTTCTGCAGGGTGCCCGCCGTGACGGTCAGGCCGGAAATCGCCGGAGCCGCACTCGGATCAGGCACATCGAAAATCACCAGAACGCCTGGACCGTCGGCCGCAACGCTGTACATCGAAATCAGCTTGCCGCCGGCCGCTTCGATAAGTTTCCTCGCCGCCTCCTGGCGATTGGTCGTGGGGTTTTCCAAAATGGCGTTGAGAGCGCGTGGTGTGTATTGTCCAGTGAGGCAAAAATGCATGGCATGTTCTCCTCTGAGCTTTTGGCAATGACTCTCCCAGCCGTTCCGAACTTATCGGTACGGTCTCGCATCTGAAATGATGAAGGTACGTTGCCCGCCGTGGGCATAAACGCCGCCGATAATTGCCGGGAGTTCGGCACGTCCCGGTGACGGCTCTCATCGAAGGCTACATCAACTCCCGAACCTGCGGAAGAGAATTCATCCGCCGCGACATGTCGCCCCGGTGTCGCACGCGATCAACGCCTGCCGAACCGCCGCTCGCGCGCCTTGTAGAGATGATCGCTGATCAATTGCCGCAACTTTGCCGGGTCATCGAATTCGAGCTGCACCGCGAACGGCACGATGCCGTTGGGCACGCCCTCGCTGCCGCGCAGGCGCGCGAGATCCTTTTCCGTAGTCACAAGCGTCAGCTGCTCGCGCTGTGCTTCCGCCGCGAGCGCGGCGATCTCCTCGGGCGAGAACATGTGGTGATCGTCGAAGCGACGCGTGCGCGCGACATCGATGCCGCTGGCGCGCAGGGTGCGGAAGAAGCGTTCGGGATCGCCAATGCCGGCGAACGCGAAAACCCGTTTGCCGAACAGCTGCGCGACCGAGGCTGCATCCGGCTTCAGGCGCGCGCGCAGCTCCGGCTTGTTGCGCTTGGCAAGCTCGGCGGCGACGTCGTTGGCGGCGCGGCCGTCGCCGATCAGCACCAGCGCGTCGGTACGCGCGAGCTGGGCCTTCAGCGGCGCGCGCAGGGGACCGGCCGGAAACACCTTGCCGTTGCCGATGCCGCGCTCGCTGTCGATCACGATCAGCGAGGCATCCTTGAGCAGACGCGGGTTCTGGAAGCCGTCGTCCATCAGGATCACGGTCGCGCCTTGTGATTTGGCGAGCGCGACGCCGTCGAGGCGGTCACGCGCGACGACGACAGGGACGTCGCGCGCCATCATCAGCGGCTCGTCGCCGACATCGGCTGCGATGTGACGCGCGCCGTCGACCATCACCGGGCCCTGCAGGCGCCCGCCATAGCCGCGGCTGAGCACGACAGGCGTCTCGCCGAGCTCGCGCAGGAGCTTCGTCAGCGCCAGCACGGTCGGCGTCTTGCCGGCGCCGCCGACATGGTAGTTGCCGACGCAGATCACGGGGATGCCGGCGTCGAATCCCTGGAGCGCCATGCGACGCGCCGTGATCGCGCCGTAGAGCGCGCCCAGGGGACGGAGGATTTGGGACACTGGGGAACGCGGCCGGTACCAGAAGGCCGGCTCACGCATTGGCGGCTCCCATCTCGATCCGCAATTGCAGCAGATACGGCTCGAGCGCGGTCATGGTGCGCTCCAGCGCGCCGCCGAGCTGCTCGACCACGCTGCTGCCTGCGTGCTGTATCTTGTCGCGCACGGCGGGATCGGCCAGGAGCTGGCCGAGCTGCTTGACCAGGATCTCCTGCGTGTCGGCCTGGCGCGCGCCGCCGCTCGCATCGAGCGCTTCGTAGACGTCGGCGAAATTGAAGACGTGCGGACCATGGACGATCGCCGCACCGAGCTTGATCGCTTCGATCGGATTCTGGCCGCCATGGCGGATCAGCGACCCGCCCATGAACACGATCGGCGAGAGCCGGTAGAACAGGCCGAGCTCGCCCATGGTGTCGGCGACATAGACATCGGTCGCGGCCGTCGGCAGCTCCTCGCGCGAGCGCAGCGCCGGCTTCAGGCCCGACGCGGTGATCAGGCCCGAAATCGAGGAGCCGCGATCCGGATGGCGCGGCACGATCACGGTCAGAAGCTGCGGGAAGAAACCGACGAGGCTGCGATGCGCCGCCACCAGCATCTCGTCCTCGCCCGGATGGGTCGAGGCCGCGACGATGATCGGACGCCCGCGCGTCATCGCCATCAGCCGTTCGAGCTTGGCGGGATCGGCCGGCGGCGCCGGCACGTCGAGCTTGAGATTGCCGGTGGTGAGGACGTCGCGGCCGCCGAGCGCGGAGAAGCGTTCGGCATCCGTCTTCGACTGCGCCAGGCAGATGTCGAACCGCGACAGCAGCGCCGAGATGGTGCCGTACATGCGCTGCCAGCGCGGAAAGGAGCGCGGCGACATCCGACCGTTGATCAGCACCATCGGCACCCGCCGCGTTGCGCCCGCCAGGATCAGGTTCGGCCACAGATCGGATTCGATGAACAGCGCCAGCGACGGCTTCCAGTGGTCGAGGAAGCGCGCGACATAGCGCGGGGAATCATACGGCACGTATTGATGGATGACGTCGGGTGGAAAGCGTTTTGCGACGACGGCGGCCGAGGTGACGGTGCCTGATGTAAGCAGGATGCGCAAATTGAGATCGCGTAGCCGCCCGATCAGCGCCGCCGCGGCCAGAACCTCGCCGACGCTGGCGCCGTGGATCCAGACCAGCGGACCATGCGGCCGCACGTCCCGGGACAGGCCGCGCCGCTCGCCGACACGCGCGGGGTCTTCCTTGCCCTGCTTCAGCCGCCGCTTGATCAGCGCAGGCGCGAGCGGCACCAGGCCGGAAGCCAGGCGCTGGTACATCCGCAGCGTCATCGGCAGCGCTCTGGGCAGCGAATTAGGCATCTTGCGGCCCCGGGCGGCCGAGCTGCGCATAGGCGCGCCGGGTCGCTTCGTTCAACGTCTCCTCCAGCTCCAGCCGCAACGCTTCCATCATGGCGGCGTCGGCGTCCGGCGGAACGTGGATTTCCTTGATGCCGACCAATGCGCCCCGCCCGAACGGCAGGTTGATGGTGGTGCGGTCCCAGTTCTTGAGCCGGATGAAACGGCTGGTCGCCATCGCGAAAGGCATGATCGGCCGCCCCGATTCCCGTGCCAGCATGATGATGCCGAGCCCGGCCACGCGCGCGCGCTTGGGGACATCGGCGGTCAGCGCGACATTACAACCGTCCTGCAGCGTCCGCACCATCTCCTTGAAGGCGCCGACGCCACCTTTACGGTGGAAGGCACTGCCATGATCCCCGGAACCGCGGATGAGGCCGATGCCGAGCCGCTCCACCGCGATGGCGTTGAACTCGCCGTCGCGGTGCCGGGAGATCAGGACCTTGGCCCGGTAGGAGTCCTTGTTCTTGATGAACGGGGTGAGGAAATGCTGGCCGTGCCAGAAGGCGAAGATCGCCGGGATCTGCGGCTCGACGATGTCATAGACGTCGGGCGGATCGAACGTGAATTTGTTGGTCCGCCAGACCAGACGCAGATATTCGGCCGCCAGGACCCCGACGGCACGCTGAAACCAGCTGCTTCGCAGCGTATTGCGAAGCAGCTTTTTCAACGCGCCTTCGTTTCTTGATTCGGGTCGAGCAGCCGGTGGAGATGGACGATGAAGTAGCGCATCTGCGCATTGTCGACCGTGCTCTGCGCCTTGGCGCGCCAGGCGACGTGGGCGGACGCATAGTTCGGGTAGAGGCCGACGATCTCGACGTCGTCGAGGTTCTTGAAGGTGTTGTGCTCGAGATCGAGCAGTTCGCCTCCGATGACGAGATGAAGCAGTTGTTGCGGGGCACTATCTGGCATGGGTTCTCTTCCTAACGGGCTGCCCGGCAAAGCAGTGTTCGACAAGCACAGCGAAAGCGCTCAGGGCAAGGGACGATTTCGAAAATGCGCGACAATGCTCGCATGACGATCGCGACCCGCTGCCACCAGCACCCCGTGCGCCACTTCCCGGCGGTTATAGAGGATGGGATCTCCGGAGAGGTCGCTCATCCTACCATCCGCTTCCTGCACGATCAAATCGGCCGCCGCAAGATCCCAATCATGGCTGTTGCCGCCCGCAAAAGCCGCATCCAGCGCGCCATGGGCGACCCGGCAGAGCCGGAGCGCGAGCGAGCCGATTCGCGGGTGCAGCTTGATGTCGCCGCCGGCGGTATTGAGACGCTCGACCATCGGCTTGGGGCCGGCCATGCGGGAGAAATCGAGCGTGGACCCGGGCGTCGCCCGCACCGGCTTGTCGTTGAGCAGCGTACCCTGGCCGCGGGCCGCGAAGAAGAACTCGCCGCTGGCCGGCGCGAACACCGCGGCCAGCAGCGGCGCGGCGTCCTCGACCAGCGCCACGCTGACGCACCATTCGTCGTGGCCGCCCAGATAATTGCGCGTGCCGTCGATCGGATCGACCACCCAGACCAGCCGCCGCGACAGCCGCGTGGAATCGTCGGCGCTCTCCTCCGACAGCCAGCCATAGTCGGGCGTGGCACTGCGCAGGCGCGCTTCGAGCAGGTCGTTGACGGCGATGTCGGCTTCCGACACCGGCGAGGACGCGCCCTTGGTCCATGTCTTCAGCTCGGTGCGGAACATCGACTGCGCGAGCGCGCCCGCTTCCCGTACCGTGTCTTTCAGCAGCGCCGCGTCGCGCGTCAGGATCGTCGCGTCGAGCGAGTTCGCGTCAGCGTCCGCCAAGCGTCAAACCCTCGATACGCACCGTCGGCGCATTGATGCCGTAGCGGAATTCGAGATTGTTGGCGGGCTGCATCGACTTGAAGATCTCGAACAGGTGGCCTGCGATCGTCACCTCGCTGACGGGATAGGTGATCTCGCCGTTCTCGATCCAGAAGCCGGAGGCGCCGCGGCTGTAATCGCCGGTGACGCCGTTGACGCCGGAGCCGATTAGGTCGGTGACGTAGAAGCCCTGCTTGATGTCGGCGATCAGCTCGGCCGGCGTCGGTGTGCCGGCTTCGAGATGCAGATTGTACGGCCCGGGCGAGGGCGAGGACGAGACGCCGCGATGGGCGTGGCCGGTGGTGGCAAGGCCGAGCTCCCGCGCGGTGGCGCAGTCGAGCAGCCAGGTCGTCAACACGCCCTCGTCGATCAGCGCGATCTTCTTCACCGCGACGCCCTCGGCATCGAAGGTCTGCGAGCGCAGGCCGCGCTTGCGCAGGGGATCGTCGATGATGCGGATGTTCTTGGCGAACAGCTGCTGGCCGAGCTTGTCCTTCAGGAAGCTGGTCTTGCGCGCGATCGAGGCGCCGTTGATGGCGCCGACGACATGGCCGACCAGCGAGCCCGCAACGCGCGGATCGAACACGACCGGCACCTTGCAGGTCTCGACCTTGCGCGGATTGTAGCGCGCCACGGTGCGCTCGCCGGCGGAGCGGCCGACGATCTCCGGCGACAGCAGGTCGGCGCCATGCGGCGCCGAGGTGAAGTCGTAGTCGCGCTCCATGCCGGTGCCTTCGCCGGCGATTGCGGTGGCCGAGATGCCCTGGCTCGAGCGCAGGTAAGAACCGTGGAAGCCGGTCGAGGTGACGAGCACCATGCCGCCCATGCCGGCGGAGGCCGAGGCGCCGCCGGACTTGGTCACGCCCTTCACCGCGAGCGCAGCAGCCTCGGCTTCGAGCGCGCGGCGCTCGAGCTCCGAGGTCGCCGGAATATTCGGATCGAGCAGATCGAGATCGGGGAAATCGCGCGCGAGCAGCGCGGGATCGGCGAGGCCGACATATTTGTCGTCGGGTGCGACCTTCGCCATTGCGACAGCGCGTTCGGCGAGCTTGGTCACGGCATCGCCGCTGACGTCGTTGGTCGAGACCACCGCCTGGCGCTGGCCGACCAGCACGCGCAGGCCGACATCGTCGCCCTCGGACCGCTCGGATTCCTCGACACGGCCGTCGCGCACCTCGACGCCTTGCGAGACGCCGCGCACTGCGACCGCATCGGCCGCATCCGCGCCGGCGCGCCTGGCCGCCTCGACCAGCCGCTGTGCGAGATCGGACAGCGCGGACTGATCGAACAGGTCGCGATTGGCTTTGGGCGAAAGCGTCGAGCTTGGTGAAGGGTTCACAAACGAAATCCTGTTGGGGCGGGGTTCGGGACCGGAACCCACAGATGTGCCCTGATAGCGCGGACTTCAAGCATTTTCAGCCCGCTAAAAGCTCAGATTCGCGACTTCGGCGCAACGTCTCGTCAATCATGCGCGCCAAGGTCTTGTCAATCATGAGCCGCGGTGACGCTGGGTTAACCAGCCTTTTTAAGCGGTTTCGGAAGCCGCCGCGCTAAGGTCCTCGCATCGACCGGGAACATAATCCTGGCGGGGAGAACTAAAGCCGTGAGGCGTCAAACAGCAACAAGCGGGATCGCTCCCGCCGGGTCGAGCCGCTCTCTGCGGCTCGACCCTCTTTCCCTTCCGGTCCGCTTCGATGCGCATGATCCGCGCGCCGACGGATACACAAGGCAGATCGAGCTTCATCGCGAACGTGTCGTGCTGCGCCGTGCCGTCCGCGGCATGCGGATGGCGATCAACGTGCGCGTCAGCGACTTCTCCGGCGTCGCGCTGCGCGGCAACGACGCGGCGCAGGCCCTCGTCCTCGTCCATCGCGATCCCTCGCTCTCCGTTCCGCTGCTGGTCGGCGCCGACGGCGACGAGCTCACCGAGGCCTGGGCGGTCTGGAGCGAGATCTTCGCGCTTCCGCAGCTCGACGAAGGCGCGCGCAAGCCCGCACCGCGCCGCCGCCGCGCCAACGCGATCCGCGCCCGCCGTCCGAAATTCTTGATGCGCCGGCGCACCGCCATGGCGCGCGAGCTGTCGGTTCATCACGGCGAGCGCGAGATCATCGCGAGGAACTAAAGGTGCCGTAGGGTGGGCAAAGCGAAAGCGTGCCCACCTATTTCCATCTCAATCTCGGCAAGATGGCGGGCACGGCGCAACAGCGCCTTTGCCCACCCTACGCATTTGCGTCACGCCGCGCGCATCACCGCGTCCGCGAGCAATCCCGCAAACAACAGCAGGCCCGCATCCCGGTTCGACTTGAACAGGCGCAGGCAAAGCGCGGGATCGTCGATCCTCAAGCGCACGATCTGCGAGGCCAGATGCGCGGCGAAAGCGGCAAGCCCGAGCCAGGCGGGCCAGCGCACATCGCCTGACGCCAGCGCGACGCCGATCAGCACCACCGCGAGCCCATAGAACAGGATCAGCGCCTGGTGCGTGTGCGCGCCGAACAGGCGCGCGGTGGACTTGATGCCGATCAGCGCGTCGTCCTCGGCATCCTGATGCGCATAGATCGTGTCATAGCCGATCACCCAGGCGATCGATCCGCCATACAGCACGAGCGCGGTGACGTCGATGCGGCCGAAGGTGACGGCAAAGCCCATCAAGGCGCCCCAGGAGAAGGCGAGGCCGAGCACGATCTGCGGCCACCAGGTGATGCGCTTCATGAAGGGGTAGATCGCGACGATCAGAAGCGAGGCGATGCCGGTCAGGACCGCGAAGCGATTGAATTGCAGGAGCACCACGAGACCGATCAGGGCCTGCGCGACCATGAAGGCCAGCGCCTGCTTCGTGGTCACCTGCCCCGACGGCAGCGGCCGCGAGCGGGTGCGCTCGACCTTGTCGTCGAGATCGCGGTCGGTGATGTCGTTCCAGGTGCAGCCTGCCCCGCGCATGACGAAGGCGCCGATGAAGAACAGGACGATGGTGAGCGGCAGGCGGCCGGAATCGTGCGCGATGCCGGCGGCGAGCGCCGCCGACCACCAGCATGGCATCAGGAGAAGCCAGGAGCCGATCGGACGATCGAAGCGGGACAATCGCAAATAGGGCCGCGCCCATGGCGGCGCGAGCGTATCGACCCAGTTGCCGGTGGAGTCGGCAACGCGGGCGGATGTGTCGCTCATCGCGTGAGGACGTTGCCGTTGAGCGTGTCGAAGGTGCTGCCGCCCTTCTTGCCGGCATTGGCTTCAGGTGCCGAGCCCGAACCCAGCACCTCGCTCAGCGACGGGCCGGCCGGACCGCGCGGCTGGTTCTGCATCTGCTGCGCGACGTTGCAGACCTTCGTGGTCATGGCCTCGGTGTTCTTGTGGCCGTCCTTCATCTGCGCGCCGACCTGCGGCGGGATTCCGCATTTTGCAGCGTTGGTCTCGACGTACTTGATCATCTTCATTTCAGCCTGGCCGAAATTGCGGATCAGCTTGCAGGCCTCGTCCGGCGGCGCGTGGCGGTCGCTCGCGGCCTTAATCGCCTTGCCGCGCTTCTCGGCCTCCTCGCGCAGGGGAATGAAGGCCTTCATGCAGTCCTCACCCGGGGCTTGCGTCGGCGGGGCCGCGCTGAAAGCGCCGGCGCCGCCGACCGGCGCGGCGCCGTTCACCGGAAACGAGGATTGCGGCGCCGTGCCGACGGAGGCTGTCGGCGCCGAGCCGTTCACGGGCGGAAACGCCGAGCTGCTCGCGGCCTGGTTTGGCAGCGGCGCGGGGAAGGCGCTTTGCGCATAGGCGCCCACGGCCCCCATGCTGATCATGGCGGCGGTGATCGGAACCATCAAATGACGGATCATCAAGGCAGTCTCTCCGGCAGGAGCTTACGGGGTTCGGCGTCTTCCCAATTGAAGCGCAACCAGCGTGTTCGCGTTTTTACGATTCCCGCCGGCCCTTAACAACCCGTCGAATAGGGCAAGAGCGCGGCGCGCCGACGCACCGGTTCGGCAATATTTACCCCCGAAATGGCGGCTTTCGGTTAATAACGGCGGCAAATCGGACCTGAATGATGCCTTCCCATGATTTCCGCGCCCCCCGCCTGTTCGTCGATGCCCCCCTGGCCCAGGATGCCAGGGTCCCGCTCGACCGCGACCAGAGCAATTATCTCGGCAATGTGCTGCGGCTTGCCGCGGGGGCCGAGGTTCTGGCCTTCAACGGCCGCGACGGCGAATGGCAGGCCGCCATCGAAGGCCGCAAACGGCCCGATGGCCTCGTCATCCTCCAGCAGACCCGGCCGCAGGACCGGCTGGCCGACCTCACTTACGTCTTCGCCCCGCTCAAGCACGCCCGGCTCGATTACATGGTCCAGAAGGCCATCGAGATGGGCGCCGCCGGCCTGCAACCGGTCCTGACCCGGTTCACCCAGGCCTCCCGGGTCAACACCGAGCGGATGCGTGCCAACGTGGTCGAGGCCGCCGAGCAATGCGGCATCCTGAGCATCGCGACCGTGGCCGAGCCGGTGCCGCTGGAGCGCTTCCTCAGCCAGCGCGCCACCGGTCGCCTGCTCATCTTCTGCGACGAGGCCGCGGAGGTCGAAAACCCCGTTCAGAGCCTGCAAGCCGCGCGCGAGGCGGGACAAGGTATCGACGTGCTGATCGGCCCCGAAGGCGGCTTTGCCGAGGAAGAGCGGGCGCTGCTGCTGCGACAGCCGAAGATCCTGCGGCTCGCCCTGGGTCCCCGGATCATGCGGGCCGACACCGCCGCGGTGGCTGCGCTGGCGCTGGTGCAGACGGTGCTGGGCGATTGGGGCGGCAAGACTCCCTGATGCTGCGCATTGGCCGGCCGTTAAGCGATTGATCCTTTGGAGGTCGAAACCGCTTTCCGGCCATGCTAAGGGCTGCGCCAACTGGTTTGCCTCCACTTGCCTCCCCTTGCCCTGCCCGGTTCCACCGGGACGATGGACCCCTGAGATGACCGCGACTGCCACCTCAAATGCTGCCGGCTCCGCCGCCTGGGCGGATACGCTGCTCTTGTCGTTCGCGCAGGCCGGCTATGCCAGGGCCGAGCCGGCGATCCTGCAACCGGCCGAGCCGTTCCTGGACCTTTCCGGCGAGGACATCCGCAAAAGTCTGTATCTGACCACGGACCTCACCGGCGAGGAGCTCTGCCTGCGCCCGGACCTGACCATACCGGTGGCGCGCGATTACCTCGCCTCCAGCCGCGCCGGCCAGCCGGCCGGGTTCAGCTATCTCGGTCCGGTGTTCCGCTACCGCAGCGGCCAGGCCAGCGAGTTTCTTCAGGCCGGCATCGAATCGTTCGGCCGCCAGGACCGCGCCGCGGCCGATGCCGAGATGCTGGCGCTGGCGCTGGAGGCGACGGGCGCCTTCGGCGTCCGCGACGTCGAGATCCGCACCGGCGACGTGGCGCTGTTCAACGCGCTGCTCGACGCGCTCAACCTCTATCCGGTCTGGCGGCGCCGCCTGGTCAAGGACTTCAACCGCAAGATCAGCCTGGAGCAGGATCTGGAACGGCTGGCGGCCGCGACGACCGCCACCCGCAGCGAATATGAGGGCGTGCTGGCGGCGCTGGCCGGCTCCGACCGCAAGGCGGCGCTCGCCTTCGTCACCGATTTGATGTCGATCGCCGGGACCACCAATGTCGGCGGCCGCACCACCGCCGAGATCGCCGACCGCTTCCTCGAGCAATCGACGCTGAAGGGCGGCGCGCTGCCCCGCGAGGCGATCACCGTGCTCAAGCGCTTCCTGTCGATCGCAGGCAATCCCGACGACGCCGTCGCCGAGCTGCGCGCGCTCACCACCGACGCCAGGCTCGACCTCACGGCTGCGATCGATCAGTTCGAGAGCCGGGTCGGCTTCATGGCTGCGCGCGGCATCGACGTGAAGCAGACGCGCTTCTCGACCGCGTTCGGACGCGGGCTCGACTATTACACCGGCTTCGAATTCGAGCTGCATCACAGGGGCAATGGCGCCGAACCGCTGGTCGCCGGCGGACGCTATGACGGGCTGATGACCCAGCTCGGTTCAGCCGAGCCGATCGCCGCTGTCGGTTTCTCGGTCTGGGTGGACGCGCTGACCCGGATCGGCCGCAAGGTGGGAGCCTAAGTCATGAGCGCGCCATTCGTTCTGGCCGTTCCCTCCAAGGGCCGCCTCCAGGAAAACACCGAAGCCTTTTTCGCCCGCGCGGGCCTCAAGCTGTCGAAGGCCGGCGGCGCACGCGACTATCGCGGCACCATCGCGGGCCTCGACAATGTCGAGGTCGCCTATCTGTCGGCGAGCGAGATCGCCGCGCAGCTGTCGCGCGGCCTCGCCCATCTCGGCGTCACCGGCGAGGACCTGGTGCGCGAGAACATCGCGGACGCCGACAAGCGCGTGTCCCTGATCGAAGGCCTCGGCTTCGGCTATGCCGACGTCGTCGTCGCGGTGCCGCAGGCCTGGATCGACGTCCGCACCATGGCCGACCTCGACGACGTCACCACCGGCTTCCGCGAGCAGCATCACATGCGGATGCGGGTCGCGACCAAGTTCGTCAATCTCACCCGCGCGTTCTTCCAGAACCACGGCATCACCGATTACCGCATCGTCGAAAGCGCAGGCGCGACCGAAGGCGCGCCGGCAGCCGGCAGCGCCGAGCTGATCGTCGACATCACGACGACCGGCGCGACCCTCGCCGCCAACGGCTTGCGGGTGCTCGACGACGGCATGATCCTGCGCAGCCAGGCCAATCTGGTCGCCTCCAGGGATGCCGACTGGTCGCCGCAGGCGCGGGAGACCGCGCGCGTCATCCTCGACCACATCGCGGCGCGGGCGCGGGCCAACAAATACCGCGAGGTCCGGACCCGATTCCGGCAGTGCGACGCCGCCCTGCTCGGCGAGGCCCACAGCCGTTTCGGCGTCGAGGCCCCGTTCGGCGGGCCGACCTCGTCGGGCATGCTGACGCTGCACTGCCCGCCGGGGCAGCTCTATGCGCTCGCGAGCTTCCTGCGCGAGCATGGCGCCGAGACCGTCTCGGTGGTTTCGCTCGACTACGTGTTCGACCGGGAGAACCCGCTGTTCGCCAAGCTCGAGGCGTTCCTGCGGCGGTGAGCCTCAGGTCCGTTCAGCGTAGCGACAGCAAACGGCAGCTACCATATGCTGTTGAGATGACCTTGAACGCCTCTGGAACCTTGATCGATGACGCTGGGCTCTGATGTTTCCGGCCTGACGACCACCGCGGCCAACGCCGCCGCGAAGGGACTGTCGATTGTCGTCCCCGTCTACAACGAGGCGGCGGGGCTTGCCGCCCTGCACCAGCGCATCTGCGATCTCGCAAAGACCCTGCGGCAGCGCCATCGCCTCGCTTGCGAGGTGGTCTATGTCGACGACGGCAGCGCGGACGCGACGCTGTCGATCGCGCGCAGCCTGCCGGCCGACGCGATCGACGTCCAGGTGGTCTCCCTGTCGCGCAATTTCGGCAAGGAGGCGGCGCTGATGGCCGGCCTCGACCATGCCCGCCTCGGCGCCGTGATGTTCATGGACGGCGACGGCCAGCATCCGCCGGCTCTCGTCGAGCAGCTTGTGGGACACTGGATCGATGACGGCTACGACGTCGTCTATACCGCCAAGGCGCATCGCGACAACGAAACCTTCCTGCGGCGGCTCGCCGTGCATGGCTTCTACGCCCTGATCAACTGGGGCGCCCGCCAGAAGATTCCGGAAGACGCCGGCGATTTCCGCCTGCTTTCGCCGCGCGCGGTCACGGCGCTTCGGCAACTGCCGGAGCGCAACCGCTTCTTCAAGGGCCTGGCAAGCTGGATCGGCTTCCGCCAGATCCGCGTCGACTACGAGCCGTCGCCGCGCGCCCATGGCGTTACCACCTTCAACGCCGCGCGCCTGCTCGGCCTGTCGATCGAAGGCCTGACCTCGTTCTCGGTGGCACCACTGCGTTTCGCCAGCCTGCTCGGCGTCGTGCTCGCCGGCATCGCCTTCCTGTTCGGCCTCTCCATTCTCTGGGAGGTCTTCACCACCGGCAAGCAGGTCCCCGGCTATCCCTCGCTCGTGGTCGGCCTGATGACCATCGGCGGCGTGCAGCTCATCATGATCGGCATCGTCGGCGAATATATCGGCAAGATCCTCTCCGAGCTGAAGGCGCGCCCGATCTACTTCGTCGCCGAGCACAGCGAGAAGCATTTCGAGGCCGACAAGGCCGACGACGCCGCGAAGAGGACGGCGGCCGAATGAGCGCGGCGGCGGCGCCGCGGCGGATCTGGCTCTGCGCCGACGATTACGGCATCAGCCCTGGCGTCAATCGCGCCATCCGAGACCTGATCGAGCGCGGCCGCCTCAACGCCACCTCGGTGATGATGGTCGGCCCCGCGATCGCTCGCGGCGAGATCGAGGCGCTTGAGGCCGCGGCGAAGACGAGCCCGCGCTGCGCGATCGGATTGCACGTGACGCTGTCCGCGCCGTTCCGGCCGCTCACCATGCATTTCCGCCCGCTCGACGGCGACATGTTCATGCCGTTTCCGAAGCTCTTGCGCGCGGGTGTCTTGCGGCGGCTCGACCGCGAATTCTTTCGCAATGAGGTGAAGGCGCAGCTCGTGGCCTTCGCAGAGGCTTTCGGCCGCGCACCAGACTTCGTCGACGGCCATCAGCATGTGCAGCTCTATCCGCAGGTGCGCGACGGCTTTATCGACGCGGTCAGCGAAACCGCGCCAAACGCCTGGGTGCGCCAGGGCGGGCGCGACCAGCCGCTGAAGCAGCGGCTGGCGTCGCCAAAAGCCATGGTGCTCGACATCCTCAGCGCGCAATTCCGCCGCCGCGCCGGCCGCGCCGGCCTCGGTTTCAATCCCGGCTTTGCCGGCGCCTATGATTTCACGCGCGCGGCCGATTTCGGCGCGCTGATGCGGCAATTCCTGGAAGGCCTCCCCGATGGCGGCCTCGTGATGTGCCATCCCGGCTTCGTCGACGACGTCCTTGCCGCGCTTGATCCGATGACCGACGTGCGCGAACGCGAGCATGCCTATCTTGGGGGCGATGAATTCGTGCGGTTGCTGGCGCAGACCAACGCGACACTGGGGTGAATGGCGGCTAAAGCCGGCCGCGAGGCAGCTTGTCGCATACCGAAATTTAATCCAGCCGGCACTGTTGGGGCCACAATGGAACCCTACATCTCTTGCGCGCTTGGTTTGCGCGAGGGAGATTGATCATGACGCCGCAGGAACGCGAGCTCGTCGACGAGCTTTTTGACCGGCTTTCGAAACTGGAAAATGCACCGCGCGATCCCGACGCGATCGCCGCGATCTCCGACGGCCTGCGCAAGGCGCCCGGCGCCGTCTACGCGCTGGTGCAGACTACCCTGTTGCAGGACGAAGCGCTGAAGCGCGCCCATAACCGCATCCAGGAACTGGAAGCGGCGCAGGCGCCCGAGCCGGCCCAGTCCGGCGGCTTCCTGGATACCATGCGCGACACGCTGTTCGGTGGCGGCCCCTCGCGCGGCTCGGTTCCGAACGTGCCGCCGCGTGACGCACGGCCGGTGTGGAACAGCGGCCAGGCGATGCAACAGGCGCAACCGGGTTACGGCCAGCCGCCTTACGGGCAGGCTTACGGCCAAGGCCCAGGTCAAGGCCCCGGTCAGGGCTATGGCGCCCCGCCGGTCGGCGGTGGCGGCGGCTCGTTCCTCGGTACGGCCGCGGCGGCCGCGGCCGGCGTCGTCGGCGGCTCACTGCTGCTCTCCAGCATCCGCGGCATGATGGGCGGATCGCACCAGCAGGCCTTCGGCGACACCAACGCCCTGGGCGACCGCAGCGCTGGCGGAAGTCCCTGGGGCGGCAGCGACCAGTCCGGCGGCTCGCTCGCGCGCGATGCCGGCCTCGACGACATCGGATCGAACCGCGACCGTGGCGGCGATTCCCGCCAAGGCTTTGTCGACCAGGCTTCGAACGACGACCAGAATCACAACGATCAGAACGACAATGACGACAACGTAGACCTGGCCGACGACAGCGATTTCGGCGGCGACGATGGCGGCAGCGATTATGCGTAAGGCCGCTCGATAGCGCGCAAACAAAAACGGCCGCCGATGGGGCGGCCGTTTTCATTTCGGGGCTCGGACCTCACATCACCACGACCCTGGTGCCGACATTGACGCGGCCGTAGAGGTCGATGACGTCCTCGTTGCGCATGCGGATGCAGCCGGAGGAGACGTTGGTGCCGATGGTCCAGGGCTCGTTGGAGCCGTGGATGCGGTAGAGCGTGGAGCCGAGATACATCGCGCGCGCGCCGAGCGGGTTTTCCGGACCGCCTTCCATGTGCCTGGGCAGGTCGGGGCGGCGCGCGATCATTTCCGCCGGCGGGGTCCAGTCCGGCCATTCGCGCTTGGCCGTGATCGACTTGACGCCGGACCAGGTGAAGCCGGGACGGCCGACACCGATGCCGTAGCGCATCGCCCGGCCGTTGCCCTCGACGAGATAGAGGAACTTGTTCGGCGTATCGACCACGATCGTGCCGGCACTTTCCTTGCCGCTATAGTCAACGAGTTGTTTCTCGAACTTCGGATCGAATTGACGCTGGCGCGGATCGACAGCCTCCTGCTGGAGACCTGCGCCTTGCTGATATCCGCCCTGCATCTGCGGCTCGCCTATCGGCGGCAGGCGGCGCGGATCGTTGTAGCCCGGCTGCTGCTGATACACCGGCGGCGCGTAGGCCGGACCGCGGCCGGGCCCATCGCCGAACAGGAACTCGATGAAGCCGCCGCCCATGTTCGCGTTGGAGGCGACGCGCACCGGCGCCGGCGGCACTTGCGGCTGATAAAGCACCGCGGGCGGATCGTTCGGAACGGTATTGTCGAAGGCGCTGGCGCTGGTTGCGCCGGCAACGAGGGTGCAAGCGCTGCCGAGCAGCGCGACAGACATTTTCTTGAACATCGACGTACTCTGTACTGTTTCGTCTAGATCACATGCGTCGTGCAGAGCTGATGGCTGATCGGCGTCCGCGACGTGGTCAATAAAGAGCAAAAGGCGTTTCGTTTGGTAAACGGAAACGCCGTTTTGATTCACCACGTCGCGAGCGAGAGCCCAATTTGGCGATCAGCGTTTATTTTCGATGAAAGCCTCATGCTCATGGTTAATCGCTTCTTCTCGCGTCGTCGCGCGCGGCCGCGCAACAGTTCCGGTCGTGAACCTCGTGTTAAATTGCTTCTGCCTACAAAGACGCGTGAGTGAGGTGGGGGGAGTTTCTGATGGCTATTCACCGCAAACGTTTTCGTGTCGAAGAGGCTATTGTCGGCGAGATGCCCAGCCCCGAAATGATTGAGGAGGCTGCGCCGATGCATAGCGAGATCATGGCGGAGCTGCGCGCGATCCGCGCACAGATGGCGAAGGGCACCGCTGCCCCGCTGTCCGCCAGCGCGGCGATGGCGGCGATCGACGCTTCCACGGCCCATGAGCTTGCCGAGACGCGCACCATGCTCGACACCTACCGGGCGCAGATCGAGCAGTGCGAGAAGCTGAAGGTCGAGCTCGACCTCATCCACGACGCCATCGACCGCACCAAGCGCGAAATTGCGACGCTGCACGGCAAGAGCTTCGACGGCGGCGAGATGGCCAAGGTCAATGGCGAACTCGGCGCGGTCGTCGGCGGCACCGAGCAGGCGACCCAGCAGATCCTGGAAGCCGCCGAGTCGATCGACCAGGCGGCCAGCGCGATGTCCAAGGTGCAATCGGCCGACCAGCAGAAGCGGCTCGCCGACGACATCCAGGAACGCGTCATCTCGATCTTCGAGGCCTGCAACTTCCAGGACCTGACCGGCCAGCGCATCAGCAAGGTCATGACCACGATGAAGTTCATCGAGCAGCACATCAACGCGATGATGGAGATCTGGGGCGGCGTCGACGCGATCAAGGCCCATGTGCCGGCGCCGGCCGACACCCGCAGCGAGGACGAAAAACTCCTCAACGGTCCGAAGCTCGCCGGCGACGTCGGCCATGCCTCGCAGGACGACATCGACGCGCTGTTCGACTGAACGGACGCGAGATTACGGAAAAGCAAAACGCCGGCGCGAGCCGGCGTTTTTTGTTTTTTGGGGATTTATCTCACGCTGTCATTCCGGGGCGGTCCGCAGGACCGAACCCGGAATCTCGAGATTCTCAGGTGCGCAATTGCGCACCATAGTTCGATGCTTTCGCATCGCCCCGGAATGACGGGAAGAACATCACGCCCTCGGGGCGCAGCGGACGTAGACCATGTTGCCGTAGCGGGTGGCGGCGTCCTTGTCGATGAAGCGGGTAATCAGGACGCGGCCGTCGAAGGACACGATCTCGCGGTCCTGCTCGCCGGGGGTCGGACCGGCCGGCCCGATATAGTTCTTGCCGCTGGGCGAGCCCTTCAGCCGCAATTCCTGCGGTGTCGCCTGGTCGGCCAGATGCATGACCACGCCGCCGGAGGTGCCGGCGCCGATCACGTAAGGATTCTTGCACTGGGACCGCGCGGCGGCCTCGGTGCGGGCGCGGTCGGCCGGGTTCTGGAACGAGGCGAGACCCCAGCGGCCGACGATCTCGTCGGCGCGGATGCTCGCCGGCATTTCCGGGCCGGTACCGGGCTCTGCCTCGGGCGGCGGCGAAGACGACGAGAAGGACGGCAGGCTCATGCCGCCGCCGCAGGCGCCAAGCAGCAACGCCAGGCCAGATGCGGCCGCCAGATTGGCAACCCTGCGCGCGTGAGCTGAAGTGATCATGGCATTCCCCCGAACAAGACCATGGCCGCACCCCTCCTGCAGCCAAGCGCAAAACCGCCACCGGAGCAATGACGTTTGATACGCCGGCGCCCCGAACACGTTTCCAATGCCACCATCCTATATCCGCCTCACCAATCGCTTAACCACCTTTGCTTGACAGGATCGCGGCCAAGCCATATTTCCGGGCGCACTATTAGCACTCGGAAAGCCCGATTGCTAAGCGCGCCGTTCGATCCTCGGGACGAGGGTGGACGGAAGCGCCGCCCCACCCACTTCCACTACTTCCGAAGCGAGCCTCCAAAGGGAAACGTCATGGCTAAATCCAAATTTCGTCCGCTGCATGACCGTGTCGTGGTCAAACGTATCGACGCCGAGGAAAAGACCAAGGGCGGCATCATCATTCCGGACACCGCCAAGGAAAAGCCCTCCCAGGGCGAGGTCGTCGCCGTCGGCCCCGGCGGCCGTGACGAGACCGGCAAGCTGATCCCGATCGACCTCAAGGTCGGCGACCGCGTGCTGTTCGGCAAGTGGTCGGGCACCGAGGTCAAGATCGACAACGAAGAGCTCCTGATCATGAAGGAGTCGGACATCATGGGCGTGATGGCCTAAGGCCGTCAGCCTGAACGGCCGCTGAATGTCATGCCCGGATCGCGTGATCCGGGCATCCATACTTCCGCCGGGTTCGACCTGCGGATCCCGGAATCGATGCGGCCGGCAAAGCGGCAAGACGCAGCACGAAACAAGACACAGCACGAAACACGAGGGATTGCAGAAATGGCTGCCAAAGACGTCAAGTTTTCCGGAGACGCGCGCGAACGCATGCTGCGCGGCGTCGACATTCTCGCCAACGCCGTCAAGGTGACGCTCGGCCCGAAGGGCCGCAACGTCGTCATCGAGAAGAGCTTCGGCGCGCCTCGCATCACCAAGGACGGCGTCACCGTCGCCAAGGAGATCGAGCTCGAGGACAAGTTCGAGAACATGGGCGCCCAGATGGTGCGTGAGGTCGCTTCCAAGACCAACGACCTCGCCGGCGACGGCACCACCACCGCGACCGTGCTGGCCCAGGCCATCGTGCGCGAAGGCGCCAAGGCGGTTGCCGCCGGCATGAACCCGATGGACCTCAAGCGCGGCATCGACATCGCAGTTGCGGCCGTCATCAAGGACATCGAGAAGCGCGCCAAGCCGGTCGCTTCCTCCTCCGAGGTCGCCCAGGTCGGCACCATCTCGGCCAACGGCGATGCCGCCATCGGCAAGATGATCGCGCAGGCGATGCAGAAGGTCGGTAACGAGGGCGTCATTACCGTCGAGGAGAACAAGTCGCTCGACACCGAGGTCGACATCGTCGAGGGCATGAAGTTCGACCGCGGCTATCTCAGCCCCTACTTCGTCACCAACGCCGAGAAGATGACCGCCGAGCTCGAGGACGCCTACATCCTCCTGCACGAGAAGAAGCTCTCGGGCCTCCAGGCCATGCTGCCGGTGCTCGAAGCCGTGGTGCAGTCGGGCAAGCCGCTCGTGATCATCGCCGAGGACGTCGAGGGCGAGGCGCTGGCCACCCTGGTCGTCAACCGCCTGCGCGGCGGCCTCAAGGTCGCCGCCGTCAAGGCGCCGGGCTTCGGTGACCGCCGCAAGGCCATGCTCGAGGATCTCGCGATCCTCACCGGCGGCCAGCTCATCTCCGAAGAGCTCGGCATCAAGCTCGAGAACGTCACGGTGAAGATGCTCGGCCGCGCCAAGAAGGTGGTGATCGACAAGGAGAACACCACGATCGTCAACGGTGCCGGCAAGAAGCCCGACATCGAGGCCCGCGTCGGCCAGATCAAGGCGCAGATCGAGGAGACCACCTCGGACTACGACCGCGAGAAGCTCCAGGAGCGCCTCGCCAAGCTCGCCGGCGGCGTCGCGGTGATCCGCGTCGGCGGCGCGACCGAGATCGAGGTCAAGGAGAAGAAGGACCGCGTCGAGGACGCCCTCAACGCCACCCGTGCCGCGGTGCAGGAAGGCATCGTCCCCGGCGGCGGCGTCGCGCTGCTCCGCGCCAAGAAGGCGGTGGGCCGTCTCACCAACGCCAATGACGACGTCCAGGCCGGCATCAACATCGTGCTGAAGGCGCTGGAAGCCCCGATCCGCCAGATCTCCGAGAACGCGGGCGTGGAAGGCTCGATCGTCGTCGGCAAGATCCTGGAGAACAAGTCCGAGACCTTCGGCTTCGACGCCCAGAACGAGGACTATGTCGACATGGTCGAGAAGGGCATCATCGACCCCGCCAAGGTGGTGCGCACCGCGCTCCAGGACGCCTCCTCCGTGGCCGGCCTGCTGGTGACCACCGAAGCCATGGTCGCCGAGGCGCCGAAGAAGGACGCTCCGCCCGCGATGCCAGCCGGCGGCGGCATGGGCGGCTTCTGAGCCCACCGTTCCCTGACAATGTTGCGAAGGCCGCCTCCGGGCGGCCTTCTTTTTTGCCGACCATGGCTCACGCTTTCCGATTCAACCGACGGCCAAAACCCATTACGGTGGCGCCGATTCTAGAGCGCGATGCGATCGGAACGAGTCGTCATCACGCTTTAGGTTGTTGTTTGAGCATGATCTTTTCGGTCACACTCTTCCGGATCATGCTCCCTTGCTCGAGGATTTTATCGATGCGCGCGCTTCTGGTTTGCTCCACGGCCCTTGTGGCGGCTCTGCTTGCTGTTTCGCCGGAGGTCGCATCCGCCCAGATGAAGCTGTCGCCAAAGGCGACGGTGCCGGGCGGCCCCGAGACGCGCTATTTCACCTCGATCGACGGGCTGATGGACGGCAATGCCGACGTGATCCTGAAGGAGACGCGCCAGGGCAAGACGGTCACGGCGGCCGTGCTCGACGTCTGTTATCCGGTCGCGAAAAATTCCGACCGCAAGGATCGCTTCGTCGTCAATCTCCAGGTCGCCGGCCAGACGCTGACCGGCACGACGCAGAGCCTCGGCGCGAAGGCGCCCGTCACCGTCAAGCTGCTGCGCAAGCCGACCGGAGACACTTTCGAATTCCGCGGCCAGATTGGAATCGGCCAGGCCGTGACCGAGGTCACCTCGCCCGACAATTCCGATCTCAGCGAGAAGGAGTTTCTGGACAACCAGACCTCCGACGACGGCATCACGCCGCAGCCGAAGGACTTCACCGACGTCTCGCCGGAGGCGATCGCGGTCAAGGTCAAGCTGGATGCCGCGACCGAGTTCCTGAAGAGCCTGAAGGGCCAGGAGGTCGAGGTGACGCTGGCGAGTCTCACCGTCGGCTGCGACGCGTTGCGCGCCGGCGAGCAGACCATCAACATGTCGGTCGACCCGGAGCGCGCCGGCGCGCTGCTGGCAAAATTCAAGGCGATGCCCGGCGTCACCGCCGCGGGCTGGACCGCAGGCATGACCGAGATGGACCGCACCATCCGCTTCGCCGCGGCCGACTGGCGCGACGGCGACAAGATCAACCGCGACAAGCTCGCAGCCGCCGTGGCGGGCGTGCTGGGCCGGACGCTCGCGGCAAAGCCGGTCTCGCAAAACTTCAACCCGGCCACCGGCAAGCTCAAGCTGGTCTTCAAGCGGCCGAACCAGGATTTCCCAACGCTCGATCTGACCGACACGATCGAGGTCGCAGGGCTCATCTCGCCGGACAAGCCCGGCACGACCGACAAGCTCATGCTCTGGATCGGCAGCCCCGCCACCACGACCGCCGACGAGAGCAGCGGCGCCAAGCTCAATCTCTCGGACGAAGCTTCGGCCGACGAGGAGGGCGACCAGCCCGACGACAACGGCTCGGTCGAGGCGCTCGCTAAGGAATTGAAGGGCCAGCGCTGGGACGCCGACAAGTCGGTGTGGAAATAGACGGAGACACCACCTCAACCCCGGCGAAGCCTTTGGCGTAGCCGGGTCGCGGGGTATGACAGCGAGGCTAATTGCCGTTCGCGCGGAAGCGCAGCGGCTTGGGGCCGAGAAGCGTCAGCACGTCGCCCTGGCGCTTCCAGGTCTCGACGCTGCCGAGCGCTGCGACGAGATCGTCGTCGGCCTGGGCCTTTGCCGGCGGGCAGGACCGGTCCTGGATCTGCCCGGGGACGAAGATCACGGTGTTGCCGGCGACCGAGAACTGGCCCTTGCCGCCCTTGCACCAGAGCTCCAGCACGACCTCGCCATTGTCTCCAATCTCGATGTTCGGAATCCGCTTCGAGCCCGGCTGCGGCGACGCCTCCAGCGTCAGTTCGGTGCCGAAGGGAAAACCATCCTCCGCACGCGCGACAGTGGACATCGCAAGCACTGCAACCGTCGCACACACCATATGCCTGAGCGAAACCATGAAACCTCTCGAGCGACCTGATTTGCCGCACCTTCTATAAGACGGCGGCGCCATTGAGAAGGTTCTCTCAGCACGGACGCAAAATCCCCGCGGGGGTGAACCCCGCGGGGATTTGCGTCGAAGTGGAGCCTGTTACTTCAGCACCATCGCCGTGAACGGCCAGACATAGGCCTGCAACGTCACGAGCACGCCGACGAGGCAGGCCAGCACGATTGAGTGCCAGAACACGAAGCGCAGGATCGTGCCTTCATGGCCGTACCAGTTGGTGGCGGTGGAGGCGACGACGATCGATTGCGCGTCGATCATCTTGCCCATCACGCCGCCGGAGGAGTTCGCCGCGCCCATCAGGATCGGCGACAGGCCGAGCTGCTCGGATGTGATCTTCTGCAAGTTTCCGAACAGCACGTTGGAGGCGGTGTCCGATCCCGTCAGCGCCACGCCGAGCCAGCCGAGCAGCGTACCGAAGAAGGGATAGAGCACGCCGGTTGCGGCGAAGGCGAGACCGAGCGTCGCATCGACGCCGGACAGGCGCGTCAGCGTGCCGATCGCGAGCATCGCCGAGATCGTGATCAGCGAGATCGCGCACAGCCGGATGGTGCGGGCGTACTCGGTCACGAGCTTGCCGGGACCGACGCCCATCAGGAAGCCGGAGATGATCGCCGCGATCAGCATGCCCGTACCGGTGAAGGACAGGTAGGTGAAGCCGAACACCGCGCTCTCCTTGGTCGGCCCTGGCGCGACCGGCGGCATCTTGTTGATCATCTGGTGCAACTCGGGAACGGGATAGTTCCAGGTGAAGATCGAGTTCGCCCAGGTCTTGAAGCCACCATTGCCCCAGACCAGCATCACGATGCAGACCATGATCCATGGCAGCAGCGCGCTGAAGAGTTCGCTTTGCGTCAGCGGTGTCTTGTCCAGCGGCTTTGCGGCGGCCATGGTGGAGGCCGATTCGTCGCGGCCGCGCAGCGCCGGCGACAGCCAGAGCTGCCTGGGCTGCCACACCTTCAGGAACAGGATCAGCGCGCCCATCGAGATCAGCGAGGCGCCGATGTCGACGATCCACGGATTGATGAAGTTCGAGATCACGAATTGCGGGACCGCGAACGACACGCCGGTGACGAGGATCGCCGGCCAAACGTCCTTCATGCCCTTCCAGCCTGCGAACGCCCACACCACCCAGAACGGCACGATCAGCGAGAAGAACGGCAACTGCCGTCCGACCATCGCGCCGAGGATGTAGGGATCGAGCCCGGTGACCGAGGCAAGGCCCTGGATCGGCGTGCCCAGCGCGCCATAGGCGACCGGCGCGGTGTTGGCGATCAGCGACAGGCCGGAAGCGGCGAGCGGCGAGAAGCCGAGGCCGATCAGCACCGCGCCGGTGATCGCAACCGGCGTGCCGAAGCCGGAGGCGCCCTCGAAGAAGGCGCCGAACGAGAACGCGATCAGCAGCAATTGCAGCCGCCGGTCCTCGGTGACGCCGCCGACCGCGCGCTTGAGCAATTCGAAGCGTCCGGTGGTCACCGTCACCTGGTAGAGGAAGATGACGTTGAGAACGATCCAGCCGATCGGGAAGAAGCCGGTCACGACGCCGAGGATCGAGGCGCGGATCGACATGTTCACCGGCATGGTGAAGACGAATATCGTGATCAGGTTGGCTACGATCACGGCGATGATGGCCGCGATATGCGCCTGGACGCGGCCGCTCGCGATCAGGACCAGCAGCGTGACGACGGGTACCGCCGCGGCGATCGTCGACAGCACAGGGTTGTGCAGCGGATCATAGATTTGATTCCACATGGTCTTCCTCCCCCACGCATGTGTGCCGCAGGCGGCCCGCGTGGACAGCCGAACCTGCTTGACGCTGGAAGCGATAACCCCCGAGCTGGACGCGAATTCCTCGCGAATGCGGCGGTTCCCGTCCGCTCACAAGCTCGCGAAGTCCCGAAGGCCCCCACCCCGCGCCGTTAAACCCCATGCTAGGGTTGCAAGCGCCGACAAGCCAACGCAAATTGCAGAACTTGCGACTTTAGTCTAAGCGCGCCCATTTCGGCCGTTGCCTCAGCCATTTGGCTCCAGGCATTTGTGCACATCCCCTCAGGAGACAGAGCTCTGTGAAGAACATCAGCGCCACGCTCGCGATCGTCTGGCGAATCGCCGTCCCCTATTTCCGATCCGAGGACAAATGGGTCGGCCGCGGCCTGCTCGCCGCCGTGATCGCGATGGAGCTGGCGCTGGTCGCGATCGACGTGCTCGTGAACCAGTGGCAGAACCGGTTCTACAGCGCACTGCAGGCGAGCGACTGGGACGCGTTCGTCACGCAGATCTGGATTTTCGTCGCCCTCGCCTCGATGTTTATCGCGCTGGCGGTCTACAAGCTGTACTTGAACCAATGGCTCCAGATCCGCTGGCGGCAATGGCTGACCCGGCACTATCTGGGCGAATGGCTGCAAGGCGCCACGCATTACCGCATGCAGCTCAAGGGCGATGCGGCTGACAACCCGGACCAGCGCATCACCGAGGACGTCAAGAACTTCGTCGAGCAGACCCTGACGATCGGGCTCGGCCTGCTCTCGTCGATCGTGACGCTGTTCTCCTTCGTGATCATCCTCTGGGGTCTCTCCAACGCCGCACCGCTGCACCTGTTCGGCACCGACCTCATGATCCCGGGCTATCTTTGCTGGGGCGCGCTGGTCTACGCGATCTTCGGCACCGCGCTGACGCACTGGATCGGCGCTCCGCTGGTCAACCTCAATTTCGAGCAGCAGCGCTATGAGGCCGACTTCCGCTTCCACCTCGTCCGCGTCCGCGAGAATTCCGAGCAGATCGCGCTGCTCAAGGGTGAAGGGGCCGAACGCGGCCGGCTCCTGGGTCGCTTCGGCCTTGTGATCGGCAACTGGTACGCCATCATGAGCCGGACCAAGCGCCTCACCGCGTTCACCGCGAGCTATCAGCAGGCCGCCGTGATCTTTCCCTATGTGCTGGTGGCGCCGGCCTTCTTCGCCAAGAAGATCCAGCTCGGCGACATGATGCAGACCGCATCGGCCTTTTCCAGCGTACAAGGCGCGTTGTCGTTCTTCGTCACGGCTTACCGATCGCTCGCGGAATGGCGCTCGATCGTCGCGCGTCTCGATGGCTTCGAGATGTCGGTCGATTCAGCCGCGAACCTGCCGGCACACGAGCCGGCGATCGCCCTCGAGGCCGCCGGCGGCGACCGCAATATCGACCTCGAGCAGCTCTGCGTGAACCTGCCCAACGGCACGCCGCTGGTCGCCGCCGGCGCCTTCGCCATCCAGGTGCCGGAGCGCGTGCTGGTGACGGGGCCGTCCGGCTCCGGCAAGTCGACGCTGTTCCGGGCCATCGCCGGCATCTGGCCGTTCGGCACTGGCACCATCGTCGTCCCTGAGAGGGCGAAATTGATGATGCTGCCGCAGCGCCCCTATTTCCCCGTCGGGGTTCTGCGCGATGCCGTGGTCTATCCCGCAGCGCCTGATACATTCGACGCCGCGCGCGTCCAGGACGCGCTGATCGCGGTCGGATTGCCCGACCTCGCCGAGCGGCTCGACGAGGACGGGCACTGGAACCGGATGCTGTCGCTCGGCGAGCAGCAGCGTCTGGGTCTCGCCCGCGCGCTGCTGCATGCGCCGGACTATCTGTTCCTGGACGAGGCCACCGCCTCGCTGGACGAGCCGTCCGAGGCCCGGCTGTACCGGCTGCTGACGGAGAGGCTGCCGCAAGCCGCCATCGTCTCGATCGGCCATCGCTCGACCCTCGATGCTTTCCATACCCGCAAGGTGACGATGGTGAAGGACGGCCAGATCCACGTCCTCGGCAAGAGCGGCGAGCCGGTCCAGGCGGAATCGACCGTGGCGCGCTGAGGCGCAAGACGATCGCTATCGTAGTCGAAGGACCTCGATAAGGGCCTTTCCTTGCGGCCCATCCTCCGCGACGCCCGCCTTTGGCGGGCCGTCAGGATGAGGTCGGACTTCGCGGCAAAATCCCAGATCCTCATGGTGAGGAGCGCCGCCCTTGCGGCGCGTCTCCCGGACGATGCTTCGCATCGCCTAGAAAACCATGAAGGCCCGGCACGATCGCAGCGCTCCAGGCCGCAAAAAGCAAAAGGGCGGCAGATTGCTCTGCCGCCCTCAGCAAGTCGTTTCGGGAAGAAACTTACTTCAGGTTGGTCATCGCCGTCAGGTCGAACGACAGCTTGGCGATGCCGGCCGCGCCGCACCAGTTGGAGCCAGCGCCGCTCGGGTTGATCGGGGTGACGTTGGTGGTGCCGGTGGCATTGAAGGCGCTGGTGAAGGCGTTGCAATCACCCTTGTTCAGGTCGGTGTCGGAGTAACGCAGATCCAGCGTGAACACCTTGTAGGTGAAGCCGATGCCGACGTTCCAGGTGTTGTAGTCCTTGTAGGGAATACCGTTGGCGAAAACGGTGCCGGCGCCGGTGCCGTAGAAGGCGTCCGAGGTGCCGAACCACTGGCGGCCGAACTCACCCGACACGTACATGCCGACGCCCGAGGGACCGAAGACCGTGCTGGGCGCGGTGTACTTGGCAGTCACCGACGCGTAGTTGCCCCAGGCACCCGAGTTCAGGAAGTTCGGCGAGTAGTACTCGTTCACGCCGACGGCCCAGTTGTCGTTGATGGTGTAGTTCAGCTTGGCATAGCCTTCGAAGAAGCTGACGTTCTTCTTCATGACGTTGCCGTCGGCGAGGAAGATCGTGGTGGTGCTGACGGCGCAGACGTTGCCGCCGGGAACGCCGCCGGTGAGCACGTTGTCGGCGCAGCTTCCGCCCGGATACAGGTAGCCCCAGATACCGAAGTCGAAGGCGAAGGCGCCGAAGGTCGGGCGGATACCGCCGTAGACGTCGACTTCAGCCGCAGCGCGGTTGGCGAAGGAGATGCTCTCCGCGGACACACCGGCGTAAAGCTGGAGGTCCTTGGTGACGTTGTAGCGCGGCTCGAAATAAGCGGCGACCGACGGCTGGTGGTTCGACTGGGTCACGCCGCGAAAGATGTAATCGCTGACGAGCGCACCGCCGAAGGCGATGTCCCAGGGGTCGAAGGCAGCGACCGGCGGGGCCTTCTTGGCCTTCACCGCCATATCCGCCGCGAAAGCCGAACCCGTCGTCACAATTGCCAGCGCCGTTGCCAACAAAGCCACTTTTTTCATTTCGATCCCCATCACCAGTTCTCACCTAGTCGGTTTCCCGGAAGCCCCCCGGGGCGTACGACCCAACATCAAAAATTCATGACTGCGGCAATCTGGATCGGAGGATGTGAACCGTGAAGCAAAAAACGCGGGCATCTGCTGACTTTTTAGGCGTTCTGACGATTTCACGAAAGGTTGTCTGCCTGTGTGGCTTCTCGATCACATTATTTGCCCTCCAAAGGGCACTGGAGGACGGGGTTAGTACGGAGACCCGCAGTACCGTGCTCCGCGCGCTACGAATCGGACTGGCGCCAGGGAATGGCGGCCTCCGGCAGCCACAGCCGCGATGCAGAAAGGCCGCAGCGTCGCCGCCGCGGCCCTCCTGCTGTCGATCGTGGTCGTTGGGTTGAAGCCAGCCCTGGCCCAGCCCCTGGCCTGACCGCGGGCCTGACCTTAGGCCTAACCCTGCCCCTCGGCCGGCGTCGGTTCCGCAGAAGACGAAGGCATCGCCCAGCTTGTCTCGGCGACAGGCTCGGGAGCCGGAGCTGCCACCGGCGCTGACGGCTTCGGCGCGGGAGCTGCCTTCGCCTTCTTCGGTGCCGCTTTCTTCGCAACCTTCTTGGCGGCCTTCTTCGGTGCAGCCTTCTTTGCAGCTTTCTTGGCCGACTTCTTCGGTGCGGCCTTCTTAGCGGCCTTCTTGGCAGATTTCTTCGCTGACTTCTTGGCTGCCTTCTTCGTCGCCTTCTTCGCGGTCTTCTTCGCCGCTACAGCCTTCTTGGCCTTTTTTGCCTTCTTGCTTTTTTTCTTTTTCGCTTTCGCCATCGTGGTCCTCCTGTTGCCGCCGAACAATGGTCGATCGGACGTCTTTCCGCCGTCACCTCCGGACGAAAGCTCAGCTCGACGCGTTCAATGCCGGCCGCGACCCGCCCGTAGCCCAATCGAGAAGCTCAATCGTGTGTACGACCGGAACTGACGTGCCACTGGCAATCTGCACCATGCAGCCGATATTGCCCGCGGCAATCATGTCCGGCTTGACGCTCGCGATGTTGGCGACCTTGCGATCACGCAACCGGCCCGCAAGCTCGGGCTGGAGAATGTTGTAGGTCCCCGCCGAACCGCAACACAAATGGCTCTCGGGCACATCTTTCACCACGAATCCATTCTTGGAAAGCAATTCTTTCGGAAGGCCCGTGATTTTCTGCCCGTGCTGCAACGAACAGGCGGAGTGATAGGCGACGACGATGTTGTCGCCTATCGCAGTGGTCGCGAGATCGAGGCCGGCAACATATTCGGTGATGTCCTTGGCAAGCGCGGACACCTTCGCCGCATCGGCCGCGAACGCAGCGTCCTCGCGCAGCAGATAGCCGTAGTCCTTGATCACGGTGCCGCAGCCGGACGCCGTCACCAGGATGGCGTCGAGTCCCTCGCCGGCCGCTTCCGCCCGCCATGCCGCGATATTGGCGCGAGCCCGCGCCAGCGCATCGTGGTCGTTGCCGAGGTGATGGGTCAGCGCGCCGCAGCATTGCTCGTCCCTGACCAGGACGACCTCGATGCCGTGGCGGGTGAGAAGACTGATGGCAGCCTGGTTGATGCGCGGCGCCAGCACCTGCTGCGCGCAGCCCTGGAGCAGCGCGACCCGGCCGCGCTTCTTGCCGAGCGCCGCGAACACGCTGCCCGGGAGGGGGCCGGGCGACGGCAGCCGGTTCGGGGCCAGCGCCAGCATCGCCTTGAGGCGCTGGACCAGGCCCGGTGTCGCCGAGGGCCGCGGCGTCGGCAGGAATACGGCGAGCGGACGGGCCAGCCGCGCCAGCCACATGCTGGCGCGGAAGCGCTGCGGGTCCGGCAGGACGAAGGCCAGCACCTGGCGCAGCAGCCGCTCGGTGAGTGGCCGCTGATAGCGTTGCTCGATCCTGACCCGGGCCTGGTCGACGAGGTGCATGTAGTTCACCCCGGAGGGGCAGGTCGTCATGCAGGCCAGGCACGACAGGCAGCGGTCGACATGCTTGACCACCTCGGCCGTCGGCGTCTGGTCCTTCTCCAGCATCTCCTTGATCAGATAGATGCGGCCGCGCGGGCTATCGAGCTCGTCGCCGAGCAGCACATAGGTCGGACAGGTTGCAGTGCAGAAGCCGCAATGGACGCAGGCGCGCAGGATCTTGTCGGCCTCCGCGATATCGGGATCGGCAAGCTGCGCCAGTGAGAATTCGGTCTTCATGCCGCAGCGCCCCGCGTCAGCCGTCCCCGGTTGAGAATGGACTTCGGATCGAAACCGGCCCGCACCCGCTCGCTCAGGGCGGCGATGCCTGGCGCTTGCGGATGGAACACATCGACGTCGCGCCTGACATCCTCTGCCGCCCGGATCAGCATGGCATGCCCGCCGACCGCATTCGCACGCGCGCGCACGGCCGGTTCATGCGCGTCGCCCTTCGGCGGCAGTGCGGCCCAGATCAATCCGCCGCCCCAGTCGTAAATCACGTCGCCGCCGGTCTCGCGCGCCAGCTGGGTCCCGAGCGCCGCACCTGACGCCGGCGGACAGACGATCCGCCACACCGGCCAGGCGCCCAGCGCGCCGCCGGCCGCGAACGGCAGGACATCGCGGACGGTCGCCCACAGTGCCGCCGACGATGCGTCCTCGACCAGGGCCGCGGTTCCGAACGGCGCCAGCAATTCGCGCAGCGAACCGGCGCGGTGGGCGGCTGAAGCGGTAATGCCTTCGAGCCGCAGCACGGTCAGCGCTTCGCCCTGGCCCGCGATGTCGCCGAGCCCGTCGATCTTCGCCCGGAACGCGGATTTCGGCAGGTGGGCGGCGCCGGACACGTCGAAGGGCGAGCCGAGCGCCGCGGTCATCGCCTTGTTGGCGGCGGCATCGTCGAGCCCGCGCAGCAGCAGCGTCCGCTCGGCCTCCGGCTTCGGCATCACCTTCAGCGTGACCTCGGTCATCACCGACAGCGTGCCCCAGGAACCGGCCAGAAGCTTGCAGAGGTCGTAGCCGGTGACGTTCTTCACCACCTTGCCGCCGGTCTTGAAGCTGTCGCCGAAACCGGAGACGGCGTGCGCCCCGAGCAGGTGGTCACGCGCCCCGCCCGCCCTGATGCGCCGCGGGCCGGCGAGGCCCGCCGCGATCATGCCGCCGATGGTGCCTGATACGGGCGTGCCGAGCAGCGGCGCGGTGTTCATCGGCTCAAAGGCGAATTGCTGGTTCTTGGCATCGATCAGCGACAGCACGTCGGCCAGCGGCGCACCGGCCTCAAGCGTCACGATCAGCTCGTTGGGCTCGTAGGAGGTGACGGCATTGAGCGCGGAGACGTCGAGCACGGCGTTGGTCGCCATCGCGTGGCCAATGCTGCGCTTGCTGCCATGACCGATGATCTCGAGCGGCTGCTCGTTGGCAATCGCCGCGCGCACCACCTCTTCGACGTCTTTGGCGTCTCTGACCTTGAGCGTATCCACGGGAAAAGGCGGTAGCGAAATTCGCCGCCAAAATCAAATGCAGCGTGACGCGGCGACCACCCAGCCGTGCAATGCCAGTGCGGCGTGCGACGAAACTCCATCAGGCCGGCTCCGCGACATCCGACAACAACGGTTCGATAAAGATCGAAGCGTTCACGACATCGACACTTCGATCACCGGCGAACCAAAGCCGACAGGCCATCGCTACAAGCTTGCGCCGATCGCGATCGAGCCCAACCGACGGAGACACACATGGAGCGATCGACATATGCGCGGCCGGCGCCGCGCGTCCACGAAACATTCAGCCGCAGGTCGGTGATCACCGCCTTCGGTGCCGTCCTGGCGATCTATCTCTCGCCGTGGACGTCGTCATCTCAAGCCCAGCAGCAAGGAGGAAAGACCATGAACCACTATGCCACGCAGAAATCCCTCAGCGACGCCGTCGACGGCGGCGGCCTGCTCGTCGTCGCGCAATGGGAGGCCAAGCCCGGCGAGGCCGACAAGGTCGCCGCGATCCTCGACCGCTTCCTGCCCGAGGCGCAGCGCGAGGACGGCGTCAAGCTGTTCCTGATCTCACGCGCCAGGGAGAATCCGGCCCAGTTCCTGTTCTACGAGCTGTTCCGCGACGAGGCCGCTTTCAAGGCGCACCAGGAGAGCGGGCACTTCAAGACGTACATCGCCGGCGAAGCCCTGCCGCTACTGGCAAAGCGCGAGCGGGCGCAATACGGGCTGCTGTAAGCGTTTCGGAGGGAAGAGGTTTGCATCGCAAGCCCCTTCCCTCCGCGCGAGCGCCTAGAACCGCGGAATGTCCGGAAACGCCAGCTTGCCCGCGTGCACGTGCATGCGGCCGAGCTCGGCGCAGCGGTGCAGGGTCGGAAACACTTTTCCGGGGTTGAGCAGGCCCTGCGCGTCGAAGGCGCATTTCAGCCGCTGCTGCTGGTTGAGGTCGATCTCGCTGAACATCTCCGGCATCAGATCGCGCTTCTCGATGCCGACGCCGTGCTCGCCGGTGAGCACCCCGCCGAACTCGACACAGGCGCGCAGAATGTCAGCGCCGAAGGCCTCGGCCCGCTCGATCTCGCCGGGCTTGTTGGCATCGTAGAGGATCAGCGGGTGCAAATTGCCGTCGCCGGCGTGGAACACATTGGCGCAGCCGAGCTGGTATTTTTCCGATAGCTCGCGGATGCGCGCCAGCGCCTTCGGCAACGCACCGCGCGGGATGGTGCCGTCCATGCAGAGATAGTCGGGCGAGATGCGGCCGACGGCCGGAAACGCGGCTTTCCGGCCCGCCCAGAACAGGTTGCGCTCGGCCTCCGAGGTCGAGATCTGGCAGGTGGTCGAGCCGCAGGCATTGGCGATGGTCTCGACGCGCGTGATCAGCTCGTCGACCTCGATCTTGGGACCGTCGAGCTCGATGATGAGCAGCGCCTCGACGTCGAGCGGATAGCCGGCATGGACGAAGGCTTCCGCGGCGTGGATCGCGGGCTTGTCCATCATCTCCATGCCGCCGGGAATGATGCCGGCGCCGATGATGCGTGCCACGCATTCGCCGGCCGCTTCGACCTCCGCGAAGCCGACCATCAGCGCGCGCGCCGTCTCCGGCTTTTGCAGAATGCGCACCGTGATCTCGGTGATGACGCCGAGCAGACCTTCGGAGCCGGTGATGACGCCCATCAGGTCGTAGCCGGCGTTCTCGCACCCCTTGCCGCCGATCCGCAGGATCTCGCCGCTCATCAGCACGATCTCGCAACCCAGCACGTTGTTGGTGGTCATGCCGTATTTGAGGCAGTGCACGCCGCCGGAATTCTCCGCGACATTGCCGCCGATCGAGCAGGCGATCTGCGAGGACGGATCGGGCGCGTAATAGAAGCCGGCATGCGCGACCGCCTGGCTGATCGCCAGATTGGTGACACCGGGCTCGGTGACGACGACGCGGTTGTCGAAATCGATCTCGCGGATGCGCTTGAACTTGCCGAGCCCGAGCAGCACGCCGTCTTCGAGCGGCAGCGCGCCGCCGGACAGCGAGGTGCCGGAGCCGCGCGGCACCACCTTGATGCCCTGCCTGGCACAATATTTCAGGACGAGCGAGACCTGCTCGGTCGTATCGGGCAGCACCACGACCATCGGCGGCTGGCGATAGGCGGTCAGCCCGTCGGATTCATAGGCCCGCATCTCGGCGGCGCTGTCGATCACGCCTTCGCCTGATACGATTGCGCGCAAGGCGGCGACGATCTCGCTGCGACGCGCCAGCACTGCCTGGTCGCTTGCGGGCATCATGATGGCCATATTACGAAGCCTTCGTCCGACGGAGGGAATTGTCCCGGCAAATCAATCATGTCTTGCCGTCTTTGGGTAGGTCCTCCGAAGGTCGCATTGCATTGTTGCAGCGCAAGTTCTCTCTGGGGCAAGTCTGCTATCAGGAAACCTGTCAAGGATTCGCGGCTTGTCCACTTGCCCTGGACCTGCCAAAACCACGACCCTCCATCTGACCCGGGAAGAGACGAAGAGCACCCTTATGACAAAACTGACTTTCGGCGCGCTAGTTGCCCTCGCCATGACTGCCGCAGCGTCCACCGCCATGTCTTCCAAAGCGATGGCGCAGGACGCCGCCGCGGGCAAGACGTCGTTCAACAAGTGCCTGGCCTGCCACGCAATCGGCGAAGGCGCCAAGAACAAGGTCGGCCCCGAGCTCAACGGCCTCAACGGCCGCAAGTCGGGAACTGCGCCGGACTACAGCTATTCGGATGCGAACAAGAATTCCGGCATCACCTGGGACGAAGCCACGTTCAAGGAGTACATCAAGGACCCCAAGGCCAAGATCCCCGGCACCAAGATGGCGTTCGCCGGCATCAAGAACGAGACCGAGATCAACAATCTCTGGACCTTTGTCTCGCAGTTCGACAAGGACGGGAAGATCAAGCAGTAAGCGCGCGAGAGGCGGCCGCCAGAGCTTCGGTTCTGATTGAAGCAGAGCCGAAGCTCCGGCTTCTTGTTTGGACGCGTTTTCTTCACGCGAACCGGTATCCGCTTCGCTCGAAAACGCTTCAGTCGGCGGCCGCCTGCGCGGGCACGATTTTCCCGATCATCGTCTCGATCTCCGTCTTCACCAGATCCGGCACGGCGTTCTGCACCATGTGGCCGAGATCGGGCAGCACGATCAGCTTTGCATTCGGCACCTGAGCTGCGAACGGGCGCGCGTGGATATTGGTCTTCACCGTCTTGTCGGGCTCGCCGGCGATGATCGTGACCGGGGCCGATATTTCGCCATAGCGCGCGGCTTGCCCAGCCACCGACGCCTTCAACGTCACCAGATCATAGGCATTGGCGATGAACTCGCGCGGCCGCAGCAGCAGCGGCGTCGCGGAGTGCTGCACGAAACCATCGGGCATGGTCTGCGGCAGGAACACGTTGCGCGCGCCGGACTCGGCGACGAAATACCCGAGCGGCAGCGTGATGGTGTAGGCGAGCAACGGGCCGATCACGGGCATCGCGATGAGCTCGTTGTAGCGGCCGACGCCGCCGCGCCAGGGATGCGTGACGGGCGCCAGCATCACGAGGCCGGCGACGCGGCCCCGATGATCGAGCGCGAGGCGCGCGCCGAGCGCCCCGCTCCAGGAATGCACGACGAACACCGCACGATCGATTCCGAGCTTACGAAGCGCCTCGTCGATCATCCGCGCCTGGATCTGCGGCGTCGAATCCTGCCGCCGCGCGCGCGTGCTCCAGCCATGGCCGGGACGGTCGATCAGGATGACGCGATGGTCTTTTGCCAGGAGATCGCCGAGCGGGCGTCGCATCGCTTCGAGATTGGAGCTCGCGCCGTGCAACATCACGACCGGCAGGCCTGAATCGCGCGGGCCGATGTCGACGACGTGAAGCGTCGCGCCATCGACCTCGATCATCCGGCCCTGTGGCGGAAAGGCGCGTTGCACGGCGACGATTCCGGCCTGCGTGACCAGCGCCAGCAGAACCAGCGCCGTCACGACTGTCATCACGATCATGGAGAGAATCCGGACGTAATAGGGCACCTGGCAATTACGGGCGTGGCACGCGGCAGTTTCGCCCCAGGCGCTTCAGCACTTCCACCGGAAATGAGGGGCTGTGGATATGTGCATAATCGAGAGCCAGAAAAACTCAATAGAATCAATCTAATTCCTGATTGCGCGCAAGCTTCGGACCAGCTTCATGCGGTCGTCATAGCGGTTTCCATATAATCGCCATGGTCGGTTCCGCCATTTAGGCGCGGGTGGGCGCCGATCCTCCTCGCGACCTCAGGGGATGCGGGACAGGCCGGCAGGATTTGTCCTGATTTGAACCGGAGAATTTCGATGAGCTTCAGATCGAACGACACTGCAATCGACGAGATTGTCGCAAGCTGCAACGGTGACCTGCGCGGCGCCGTGCGGGCGCTGCTCCTGATCAACGAGCATCTCGAGGCGGAGCTCGCCAGGGCTTACGCCGCAGCGGCCGATCGCGGCCTCGCCGAGCGCGGCGGCGCCGCCCTGCATTAGGTTGCGGGCCGGACCTAGTCCGTCTTGTCCGCGTCCTTTTCGTCGTCGGGACTGACCGCGGGACAGGCGCGGATGGTCGAGCGGGCGAGCTTGGCGTCGGCCCTGGACTTGTAGGGACCATCGCCGAACCAGATGTCGCCGATGATGACCGGATTGCTGGTCACGATGTTGCATTTGCCGGTGGCGCGGTTGCCGACCACCCAGAACAGTCCGTCGGCGAGACTCACCGTTCCCGACGCGAGCAACAAGCTACCCGCAAGAATCAAACGCTTCATGGCTTTGCTCCTGCCATGCAGGTAGGCCTGCGGCCGCATTGACGATACCCCAGCTCATGCGACGCGTGTGATCGTGGTTAATCCGCGTGCGCCGCAATCGCTCGGGAAATGATCAAACTATCCCTTTGCGCTGGCGCGGCCCTTCGGGTCCGGATCGTGCTCTAGATGTCGCGGCCTTCGACCTTTTCGGTCAGCGCCTTGACCTGATCGGGGATCTTCTCGAGGTGCGGATTGACGGCGAGCGCCTTGCGGTAGGCCTCGAGCGCGCGCTTCTCGTCGCCGACCTCCTGCATGATCATGCCGAGCCCCGCGAGCGCGCCGAAATGGCGGGGTTCGCGGATCAGCACTTGCTGGATGTCGGCGAGCGAGCGGCCGTAGTCGTTCTGCATGTAGTAGAGCGTGGCGCGCCGGTTCCAGGCCTCGATGTAGTCGGGTCTGAGCTTGATGACCGAATCCAGCAGCTTGATCGCGACGTCGATCTTCTGCGCGTCGACCGCGGTCTTGGCCCGCGCCATCAGCAGCGAGGCGGTATCGCTCGGGGTCTGGAGCCAGATCGCCCAGATCCGCGCCTCGACATGCTTGGCGCTGACATCGTCGGGCGCCGCCTTCAGCGCGCCGAACAGGAAATCGAGATTTTTGGTGCGATCGACCTTGGGCAGCTTGGCCGGCGCTTCGGGAAGCTTCTTCTGCTTGCCGGGCGGGGACGGCGGCTCAACCTGCTGCGCCGCGGCCGGAGCGAGGCCGGCGGTTCCCAGGGCAAGGGCCAGACACAGGGTGCGCGCGAAAACGAATCTCACTGCCAGGACTCTCACTGCCATGACCGAAGTCTAGACGCGTAAAGCCGCCCTTGCAAAGCAAAGGCGGCGTCAAACTCGTGTGAGACCGTGGTCTTGCGGGGCGCGCGGGGCGTCCGGCAGGGCTAATCAGCCCTGGCGAGCCTTGAAGCGGCGCTGCACCTTGTTGATCACATAGACCCGGCCCTTGCGGCGGACCAGGCGGTTGGCGCGATGGCGACCGCGCAGCGATTTCAGCGAGTTACGGACCTTCATGGCGGAATCCTGAACGTTCGAAAGGCCGTGTTCGGCACTACCGTTTCGGCACGCGCGAATGTGGCAAAATGAGATTTTTCCCGCTGGCGGACGACCGCCCGGGACGGGGCGGTTCTTAAGGCATGGCGGGAGGTCATGTCAATGTTAACTGCCCGGTCCGAACCGGCAAATTCGCGAAAACAACCCCATGCGCAGTAGAAGCGGCCGGATCGGCCCGATCTGCCGCATCAGAGGCCAGGCACGGCAAAGACTTTTGCGGGCTGCGGTTTTGCTTCCAGCGAGCCTTGCCAAATTCGTTATATCATATAATCAATTTGGCAACCCGTCGGGAGGAAACCAATGCCGAAGCTGAAGCTGCCCAACATCGACGATGTCGTCGCCATCGACATCCACACCCACGCCGAAGAGCCCTGCGGCTGCCACGCCGACGACGGCTATGACGACTTCCAGGCGCAGATGGCGGAGTACTTCAAGTCGCCGAACAAGCATCCGCCGACCGTGCCGGAGACCGCGGCCTACTATCGCTCCAAGAACATCGCCGCCGTGATCTTCCCGGTCGACGCCGAGCGCGAGACCGGTTTCCGCCGCTACAACAATTACGAGATGCTGGAGGTCGCCTCCGATCATCTCGACGTCCTCATCCCGTTCGTCTCGATCGACCCGCACAAGGGCAAGCTCGGCGCGCGCGAGGCGCGCAAGCTGATCGAGGAATACGGCGTGCGCGGCTTCAAATTCCATCCGACCATGCAGGGCTTCTACGCCAACGACCGCATGGCCTATCCGCTCTACGAAGAGATCAACAATGGCGGCGCCATCGCGCTGTTCCACACCGGCCAGACCGGCGTCGGCTCCGGCATGCCCGGCGGCATGGGGATGCGGCTGAAATATTCCAACCCGATGTACATGGACGACGTCGCGGCGGATTTTCCCGACCTCAAGATCATCCTCGCCCACCCCTCCTTCCCCTGGCAGGAAGAAGCGCTGTCGGTCGCGACCCACAAGCCGAACGTCTACATCGACCTGTCGGGCTGGTCGCCAAAGTACTTCCCGCCGATCCTGGTGCGCTACATCAACTCGATTCTCCAGGACAAGATGCTGTTCGGCTCGGACTGGCCGGTGATCACGCCGGACCGCTGGCTGTCGGACTTCGCCAAGATCGACATCCGCGACGAGATCCGGCCGAAGGTGCTGAAGGCCAACGCGCGCAAGCTTTTGGGCATCTAGCGCGGACGCTGAGAAGGCCGCTGGCGTGTCAGGGCAACGCTCGAGCTGCCGACGGCAAGGAGACCGCCTGACGACGGTCTCCGGAAGTTCACCGCGTCTGATCAGGCAGCTCGCTTGAAAGCCTCCCGCGCCGCCTCGTTGGCACGATCAAAGGCAAGGCGGGTCTCCGCCAGGGCCGCCATGAGTGCGGACCATGAGTGGGTCCCCGCCTCTCTGAGCTTCTCCAGTTTTTTCTCCGCCTCGATTGCATCGGCATTCATGCGCTTCAGGGCTGCGTCGATGTCGCCGCGGCGCTCGGACGCAAAGTTCTTGGCATCGCTGCCGAGCTTGTCGGCGGCTTCGCGCCACGCCTTGAGCTGCGCTTCGGCCTGAAGCTTGAACGTCGCCTGCTGCTGCTCGATCTGCTTGCCGAAGCTTTCGACGTATTTTCCGGCCTCGGTCTCGAACACGCGCCAATCGGCTTCCATCCTTGATTTTGCCTGGGTCCAGGCGGCCTCGCCGACCTCCGACTGCTTCTTCACGGTGTCGCGGAATTCGTCGCGCTGCTTGCAGAGATCCGCCAGAACCTTCGTGGCCTTCTCACGCGCATCCGACTGCACCTCGGAAGCCCGGGCTTCGAGCGAGGTCACCGTTGCTTCCATTTCGTCAAGACGCTCCTTGGCCCAGTTGGTGAAGAAATTGATGTTGTTTTGCGTGACCATTGCTTCGTGTCCATGGTTCGAATGGTACCGCCCCAGTTTCCCGACTAACACGCTGCGCCACGCGCGTTCTTGACGTGAGTCAAGCAACGTCGCCGAGCTGATGAGGGCTTCGATGCCGAGGACAGAAACCCTCACTTGCCAGATCAAGCGCCAGCCCGGGACTCAAGGATTTGTAGGTCGCGAGCGGCGCCTGCGCCATTGCCGGGTGCGCGAGCATCAACAGGACGGTGGCCGCAAGCAGGGTGCGAGCGAGCATGGTTTCTCCGACGTGAGCTGGTCGACGTCGACTTTAATCTAGGGCGTGTACTCTTAACGCGCAGAAGTCCGGTCTTGAAGGCTTAGCGGAAATGTTCCGCTCGGTCAGCGCATTGCCGCTGATGACCCGATTGAGACATCCTCTTGACAGTCGGGCGATGAAGAACGCGGTCTGTCGGCTGAGCCATCAAAGGCCCATGTACGCCCAAGAGGGAGTACCACCATTTTTCTATCGCGATTGGCGGCCATGGGGTTGTTATCGTCTTGTCGGAAATGGCAAAAACCCTCACCCTTGGTTCGGCCAGTTCATTCCGACATTGCTTTGATGAAAAGCTAGGAGGGAACATGCGCAAATATGTCCGTGGTACCTTCGTCGCCGCGCTAGGTCTTGCTTTTATCGGTGCGGCCCTCAGACCAATTGCAGCAGAAGAGCCTTACAAGGCTCAGCTCGACGCGTTGCGCAAATCGCTGGAGAAATATCAGGACTACAAGGTAGCCGTGCGCGACCTCTACCTGTCGACGGTGGGCTGCGTGCACTATTCTGGCGAGAAAGTTCCGCACCACATGGAGTATGCCAAAGGCGCTATGGGAGTGCACTTTGCCAATGTCACAGTGCAGGGCGCTCCCGATCCGATGAAGCCCAACGTATTGATCTACGAACCTGTGGGCAAGGAATTGAAGCTCGTGGCTGTTGAGTGGTTGGTGCCTCTAACGGCAGATACCAAGCAGCGCCCCTCTCTCTTCGACCAACCCTTCATGGGCCCGATGGAAGGACACTGGCCGCTCATTCCAAAGGAGTTTGTGCATTATGATCTGCATGCCTGGTTGTTCAAGGACAACCCGCTCGGCATGTTTGCGCCCACCAACCCGAATGTTAGCTGCGAGGGCTACGACTTTTCCCTGCTGGAAGAGCCGACCATGATGGTGCCGGGCCCATAAGCCAATCGCGAGGTCGGCTTCTGGCCCATCAGCGAAGTGGTAGCACGCCTCATTGAGGTCCGTTCAATGGGGCATAGCGGACTGAGCTTGCTCACGTTGAGTTTTTCGCGTTTTGACCCCACAGAAGGCACGGCATCGGGCCGGGCAGATGTCGGCCTCGACCCGCTTCGGACATCGCGGTTTGGCAAACAGGGCAGTAAGACTCCCGGGCGCATCACGAGGCAATATGAGGCGGCGGGAGTTCATCGGGCTGGTTGGTGGTGCAGCTGCTTCGTCGGTTGTGGCGCAAGCAAACTTTTTCCGCTTTAGCGGGCGCTAAGCGGGATGGGCAAGTAATCTTATGCTCGTCGGTTGCTACTTTTGCTGAACGCGGCTGAGATAATCGACAACAGCGAGGATGCGTTTTCGCACGACGACTTCGGGGCTTTGCTCCGGCCCGGCCATCTTCCAATAAGACGGATCAACATAGTGAGGCAAGTTGACAATGGGGTTGAATCGTTCCCCCCAAATTGGCATCTCACGAGTGCCGTGAGCAGGAATTGTTTTCGATCCATCTATGGTTTCATAGACAGCGTTCGTGGGAAAGACCCCGTTGTTGTTCTTGGCCAACACCGTCAAATCGGGAGGCGGGATCTTGAGCTGGTCGCTGACCGGTCCTTTGCCCTTTGCATCCGCGCCATGACAACTCGCGCACGAAGACTGAAATTCTGACTTGCCGATGTCGAGGTCTTCAGCCTGAGCCGCGGCAGCGAAAGCAGCGGTAAGGCCGGCAATTATCAACCAACCACACTTTACCATGTCGCGCTCCGACGCTGGCTAGAAAGGCTTTACTACTAGCCGCTTTGCGCTCCGACAGATTGACGCATATCAAGACTGGCTTCCGGCTTAGGCTTGTGAAGGCTCTGGGAGTGGCATGCTTTCGCCGGCTGATCGGACTTAAGAGCCCGCGCCCTAGAGTGATGCCGTGCTCGCCGATCTCGCGCTGCTCTGCTACCACCCGCATGGTCTGGGCGCGTCCGCCGTTCGGTCGCTATCGGGGATAGATCGGACATGGAGCGGATAACCCATGTCGGTCGCAAATGACCCATTGCAGAAGTGAGGTGGTTATTGGGGTGATCTCCGGCCGATACTATAGGCCGTCGTTCTCCAACGCCTTTAAGCGATTGCGGCAACCTCAGCTTAACCAAGGACATGAGCGGTAAATTCACCAGCGCGCTCTACCCAAAGTGGGCTTTGGTTGAACGCCTCAAGAAGCGTTGAGCAGAGGTGAAGGTGCGCATGGAACTACAAGCGGCAAGGCCTCTCTTCAAGACGATCGGCTTCGTATTCGGGTTGTTCTGTCTTCTTATGGCCTATGCTTCGAGCGTTCGTCTTTACGAACACGTGCTGGGGGCCCTCTCCATGCCACAGCACGGGATAAGCGTTGTGCTCGACATCGGCGGGAATGTCCTCCTTTTAGCCATGAGTTGCTTCGGGGTGATTGCGGTATTGCTCATCGGCCGAAGGAGGTTGGACGGAGTTATCGGAAACTGGCCCTATGTCCTTCCTGCCGTCTTGGTCGCTGTATTTTGCGCGACGATGGCCGCTACGTTGGGCGCCGGACGAATGACCTGGGTTCTTCCTGCGGCCAGTCTTTTCGGCCTCGTCGGGCTATGGGCCGGATGGAGTGTTCTCAGACAGCATGGATTGCCGATCACTGCCCGCGTCTCGGACGTGTCCCTGATCCGAAGACAGAACGAGACCAGTCAATGACGGGGCATCCCGAACGTACGTCCGGTTGTGGCCCTTCGCGTCAGTTAGCGCAGTGGCACAATATGTCTGAAGTTGGGGGTAGATCAGAGGTAGCTTGACCGACCGCTAAACGACACGAATGACCCGTTGCGGACCTCGGACACCCGGATTAAAAATTGGACATTGAGGCCAAGCCGTCGGCCTCAAGTGGACGCCGCAAAGGCTAACCTATACCGCACCCGACACCGACGAAATGCCATCAAGAAGACAGCTTATTGCGGACGCGATGGTCGTTGATGGTCGAGGGCGCGTCTTTGTGCAAAGGCGCTCATCGACGCGTCGCTTGTTTCCCGGGTGTTGGGACTTAATCGGCGGGCACGTCGAAGACGACGAGGACGTTCTTTCTGCTCTGCGCCGCGAAATACATGAGGAGACAGGCTGGCACCTCAAAAACATCGTTCTTGAGCTAACACCTAAGTATTGGAGCTATGGGCCGACACCCTACGAAGAACGACAGTTCATCGTGACCGTCGACGGGGACCTCACAAATCCAGCTCTGGAAACCGACAAAGTGTCAGAAACTCTCTGGGTTGATCGCGCGAACGTGGAGAAGCTCAAAGAGAACCGTAAGCCGGAAGACCAATTGATCTACAATTCGGTGGTGGAGGCTCTGAAAGCTCTGGAGACAGTGCGGCCTCGGATATGAGATTGTCGTTGCGACTTGCTCCGCAACTGCGACGTCCGTTGTTGGCCCAACGCGGAAGTCATGCGACGTCCGCTTTCGCGCCGCTATCGGGGGCATAGCGGACGTCTAACGGCGTCCCGATTAATGAGTACACGCGCTAGTTCAGCGCACCGTATGTCAGGTCGTCGAATACGGTGACACTGTCGGCCTTGGTCCACAAGCCGATCATGCCGGCGTCCCTGATCGATTCGTCCTCGACCTCGAACATCGGCTTGCCGTCATACGTCACCTTGAATAGCTTTCCCGCGAATTCGCAGCGTAGGGAATGCCATTGACCTGATGGCACCGATACCTTGACGCCATAGCCGCCTTTCCGGCCGACGATATCGAGCGCGCTGCGAACACCCTTGATCGTCTTGTAGAGCACGACATTGTCTTCAAGCGCGTTGGCCCGCACGACATAGTAATTGTCGGCATCCCTTGCGCGCCAGACAAGACCGGCCGCACGATCCTCGGAGCCTGCGATCGCCTTGAACTTGACCTCGACGAACCCGTTCAGGATGCTGGTGCCGTTCCTGAGCGCCACTGGAAACGTCGCCTGACCGGATTGTTTCAGGACGTTCGGCTTGCTTGGCGCCGTCGACTCCGCCTCGACCGTCCATTTGGGCTGGCCACGACCCGTCTTCGTCAGAGTCCAGCCTTCGGGCGCTGCGCCGGTTGCTGCGTTGTCAAAATTTACAGTGTCTGCCATCGCGTTTCCTTCCACCGACAATAGGAACAACGCCGCCCCCAAGAGCGCTACGCTCATTCTTCGCACGACGTCTAAGCTTCCCGCCTGTATTGATCGTACAGGGTTGCAGCGTTGTCCCATTTGATCGCTTCCATGTAGATGTCGACATACTTCGCGGCCGCGGCGCCATAATCCATGTGATAGGCGTGCTCATACATGTCGAGCACCAGCACGGGGCGTCCGCCGGCCAGCGTCGTCGTGTGGTCGGCGGCCCACTGATTGACCAGCCGCTTGTCGCGCGGTGAGTAGGAAAGAATCACCCAGCCGGAGCCGCCGCCTTCGGCCTTGCCCATGGCGGAGAACTCCGCGCGCCACCGCTCCATGCTGCCGAAATCGCGCGCGATCGCCTCGGCAAGTGCTGTGCTCGGCTTGCCGGCACCGCCGAGCCCGTCGAAATAGATTTCATGGAGGATCATCGAGTTTGACGCGACGAGCTCCTCGCGCTTCAGGCCGTTGATGACGAAGTTCGGAGCTTTCGCGAAGTCGAGCTCGGCGAGTTGCGTTCCGATCGCGTTCAGTCGCTTTACGGCGCCGACATAGTTATTCTCGTAGTGACTGACGAGCACCTTCTCCGAGATGCCGGCAATGGATTTCGGATCGAACGGCATCGGCTTGGGCTGGTATGTCATTGGCTTGGCTCCTGTTGGCTGATTGGCTTGCGCAAGGGCTTGCGTCCCCGCGAGTAGTGCGGTCGACGCCGCGGCGGCCCCCACGCCCCTGATGAAGTCTCGGCGGTCGGTATTCGTGGTCATGAAGTCCTCCACTTGATCGTCGTCCCCAGCGTCCCCCGCGTACTCGCTAGCTCTTGGTGCTCGCCGTCTTGTCGCGTGCGCAAATAGACCGCGCGGTCCTCGTCGATACGGACATCGACGAGGACGGCGCGCTGGCGGCACCAATTGACGGGACAATTTCTGTGATGAGATCGAGATGAAAGCAGACATGCAGCGTCCTTGGTGACCAGGACGCGATACTTGGGCATGTCGCCTCGCGGGGAGATCGCAGATCCCCGTGCCTCGAATTAAGCGCCTGCCGGCGGCAGTGTCAATCTGCTGCGCGAGGCCGCCGGGGTGACGATTTCTTGAAGAAGGTTCCGATCTTGTCGCGCACCGGGCCGTTTCGGTATTGTCCGTGCGCCTCCCGCAAAGATCCCAAAGGAGCGAGCCAATGAGCCTCAAAGCCGTCGTCTTCGACGCCTACGGAACGCTCTACGACATCCAGTCGGTCGCTGACATCACCGAGGATGCGTTTCCGGGCTACGGCGAGATCATCACGCAGGTCTGGCGCATCAAGCAGCTCGAATACACGTGGTTGCGCTCTCTGATGCAGCGCTACCAGGACTTTGACGCGGTCACGCGCGACTCACTCGCCTATACGCTGCGCATCCTTGGGCTCGCTTATGAGCGCGAGGAATTCGAGCGCGTGATCGAAAAGTATCTGCATCTCGATCTCTATCCGGATGCAACAAGCGCGCTTGCGGCCTTGAAGCCCCGACAACTCGCCATCCTCTCCAACGGCAGTCCGGACATGCTGAACGGGCTCGTGCGCAACACCAAGCTTGACCGCCTGCTCGATGCCACCATCAGTGTCGATGCCAAGAAGGTCTTCAAGCCGAGCCCGGCGGCCTATGAGCTGATCGGCGAGGTGCTCGCTACCAGGCCTGACGAGGTTCTGTTCGTCTCCTCCAATCCCTGGGACGTCGCGGGCGCGAAGTCGTATGGCTTGAACGTCGCATGGATCGAGCGGGTGACGCCCGAGGCGATGGCGCTGGCTTGCGTCGAGAACGAACTCGTGGCACCGCTGACGATGTTCAAGGCGATCCGCACCCAGATGGACGAGCTTGGCTTTGCGCCGGACCACCGCATCCGCGCACTCTCCGAGCTGCCAAGTATCATCTGAGGTAGGTACGCCGCCCGCCCGCCCGTGAGACTGGAATGAGCCTGGAATCCGTTCGCGCCTTCTTCGCCGAGAAAGCCCCCGACATCTCCGTCATCGAATCCCCGATCAGCTCCGCGACCGTGGCGCTGGCGGCCGAGGCCTATGGTGTCGAGCCGGGGCGAATCGCCAAGACGCTGTCGTTGCGGATCGGCGAGCGCGTCATCCTGATCGTCGCCGCCGGCACCTCGCGCATGGACAACAAGAAGGTGAAGACGCAGTTCGGCGGCAAGCCGAAGATGCTGGGGCTGGAAGAGGTCGCCGAGATCACCGGCCACGAGGTCGGCGGCGTCTGTCCGTTCGGACTGAAGGCGCCGCTGCCGGTCTATTGCGACGTATCGCTGAAGGCGTTCGACGTGGTGGTGCCGGCCGCAGGCTCGACTCACAGCGCGGTGCGCATCACGCCCGAGCGGATGGCCGAGCTGACCGCGGCCGAATGGATCGATGTCTGCGAAATCAGGCCTTAAGAGACGTTAATCGTCCTCATCGTAAGGCCGCGGCTGCGGGGGCGGCGGCGCAGCATTGTAGCGCGGGGGCGGCACCGCCCGCCCTCGCGGGACCGGCTGCTGCGGCTGCATCTGGTTGTTGGATTGGAACACCGCACGGCAGGCGCTGGAGAGCTGGGGCGTGTTCTGCTGCAAGCAAGCCGTGATGCGGCTCACGTCCGGAATCTGGTCGCTGCACAGGCGCCACACATCCGGTGTGCAGGCCATCTGCTGTTCCATGGTTCCGCGATATTCTTCGGCGAATGCTGCGCCTTGCGCGACGATGCCGCCAATCGCGAGCGCCACACCCAGCGCAATCCGCTCTGTTCGCATGTCTCGATTCCTTCCAGAGTTTCTCGAATTCTCATCAATCAATGAGACGCGGGCAGGTTCTGGACGAACAAAAAAATGTGAAGGTCGGGCCGGAACCTACTCCACCCGGCCGATCTTCTTCACGGCCGTGATCAGCCGCGCACTGTCGTCGGCGACGAAACGCGAGAACTCCGGCGCGTCCTGATAGGCGACGAGACTGCCGGAGGCCTCGAAGGACTTGAGGACCTCCGGACTCGCCATCACCTGCGCCATGGCCTCGCGCAGCCGGGTCGCGATCGGCGCGGGAAGAGAGCTCTGTGCAAAGAGCCCGGCCCATATGTACATCTCGACATCCTTGTAGCCGAGCTCCTGGAAGGTCGGCACGTCGGGGAAGCTCGCGATGCGTCGCGCACCGCAATTGCCGAGCACGCGCAGCTTGCCGTCGTCGACCTGCGGCTTCAGCGTGCCGGGCGCGGCCGCGATTGCCTGCACGGTGCCGCTGAGCAACGCGGTGAGCGCGGGACCGGCGCCGCGGAACGGCACGTGCAGCAGCTTGATGCCGGCGCTGTTCGCAAACATCTCCATCGCCACATGTAGCGTGCCGTACGGCCCGGACGAGCCATAAGTGATCTGGCCCGGCCGCTTCTTCGCGTCCTCGATGAAATCCTGCGCGGTCTTCCATGGCGCCGAGACCGGCACCGCGAGCAGCGTGGGATCGGCGAGCACGCGCGCGATCGGCATGAACTGCGAGACTTCGTAGGCGACGGGACGGTCGAACAGCCGGTCGGCCTCCGGCAGCACCGCGAGCGACGAAAGGGTCATCAGCAGCGTGTAACCATCCGACTCGGCGCGCGCCGCCGCGGCATTGCCGACCGATCCGCCGCCGCCGCCGGCGCGGTTGTCGACGATCACGGGCTTGCCGAGGATCCGCTCCAGCGCCATGGCCACGGGGCGCGCGGCGAGATCGGCCTGGCCGCCGGCCGGAAACGGCACGATCATGGTGATGTTGCGGGCCGGATAGCCCTGCGCGAGCGCCTGGTCCGGTAACGCAGCCCGCAACAACGGCAATGCCGCAACCGCGCGCAAGAGATCGCGTCGATCCATGGTGGTCCCTCCCCCTGATTTTCTTTGTTTCGCGGCCAGCCTAGCGCGGCGATCGGCAAGAACAAGACGTTTACGAAGTGCTAACCATGTTCGGTCCGGCCCGGAACGCATCCCCGGACCGGCTGTTGCCCTTCCAGGGAGTGAGTGATGCGCAATCTTCAAACCATTGACGTCGCGTTGGACGAGATGCTGGTCAATCTCGCGGCGATCGTGCTGCGGCTGTCAAAGCCCGAGGTGACGCGAACCCCGGAAGCGCGGCGCGCATTGGCGCAATCGGTCCACCAATACGCGGTCTGCGCGGCACGCTCGACGGACCCGCGCGTCCACGAATTGAAATCCGAACTGGAGGGGACGCTGAAGCCGAGCCTGCGCATCGTCGCGATCAACGGCGTGAAGGTGTCGTAGTCAGACCGTCTTCGCCTTCGCGCGCGTCCGCCGCTTGCACGTGCCCGGCAGCTTTGCCGCGAGAAAATCGGCGAGCGCTTCGACGCGCGCGGGGCGCGGGCCGCCGGGCGGCGTCACCAGGTGCACGGCGCCTTCGGCCTGCTTCCAGTCCTTCAGGATCACCTCGACCTCGCCGGAGGAGATGGCTTCGCCGACGATGAATTCGGGAAGCTCGGCGATGCCGAGGCCGGCGATCAGCGCCGGCATCACCGCTTCACCGTTGTTGACGCGGAGTTGACCGCCCGGACGCACGCTTGCCTGCTCGCCGGCGGAATTGGTGTAGTGCCAGACATTGGGCGTGGAGAGATAGGCGTAGCTGAAGCATTTGTGCTCGGCCAGATGCATCGGATGCGTCGGGCGGCCGTGACGCTTGAGGTAGGACGGCGCCGCCACCGTGAAGCGCGGCATGGTGAACAGCCGCCGCGCGATCAGCGAGGAATCCGGCAGCCGCGCGATCCGCACCGCCATGTCAAAACCCTCGCCGATCAGGTCGATGGTCGCATCGCTCAGATGCAGATCGACCGAGACTTCCGGATAGGTCTCGAAGAACTCCGGCAGCAGCGGCGCCACCGCCTTGATCCCGAACGTCATGGGCACGGCGAGCCGCACGAGGCCGCGCGGCGCCACCGATTGCGCCAGCGCCTCGTTCTCCGCCGCCTCGCCATCGACGAGCAGGCGCGTCGCCCGTTCGGCGAGCTTGTGCCCGGCATCGGTCAGCGCGAGGCGGCGCGAGGTGCGGTTGAACAAGCGGGCACCGAGCCGCTCCTCCAGCCGGGTGACGGCCTTCGACACCGTCGCCTTGGACATCGCGAGCTCGCTCGCGGCCCCCGCAAACGACCGTAATTCCACGACTTTTGCGAAAATCGCGAGCGCCTCGAAATCGGGGAGTTTTGCCATGGGAGCGGGTCCATAGGAGTAATTCAGGAAACAATGCGTTTCAACAGTTTCTATTTCTATACCATAGGCGGAGGCTTATCCAAGCGTCATCAGAAATTCAGGAATGGATAAATCCAATGACCAAGAAGCTCTCAGGCAAGGTTGCCCTCGTCACCGGCGGTTCGCGCGGCATCGGCGCAGCCTCAGCCCGCGCGCTCGCCGACGAAGGCGCGGATGTCGCCATCAGCTACGTCGCCTCGCCCGACAAGGCCGAAGCGGTCGTCACGGAGTTGAAGGCCAGGGGCGTCAAGGCTCGCGCTTTCAAAGCCGACCAGGCCTCGGCCAAGGACGTCACCAAGCTCGTCAACGACGTCGCCAAGGAATTCGGCCATCTCGATATCCTCGTCAACAATGCCGGCGTCGCCGCGGGCGGCGCGACCGACGATGCCAAGGCCGACACCGACGCGCTGGAACGCCAGGACCAGGTCAACGTGCATGGCGTGATCGCGGCGATCCGCGCCGCCTCGCAGCTGATGGGCGAAGGCGGCCGCATCGTCACGGTCGGCTCGATGCTGGCCGACCGCGCCTCGTTCCCCGGCCTTGCCGACTACGTCGCCACCAAGGCGGCCGTGGTCGGGTACACCAAGGGCGCGGCGCGCGACCTCGGCCCGCGCGGCATCACCGTCAACGTCGTGCAGCCCGGCTCGATCAACACCGACATGAACCCGGACGACGACCGCGACTTCGCGGAAGCCCAGCGCAAGCAGCACGCGCTCCAACGCTTCGGCCGCCCCGAGGAAGTCGCCGCCGGCGTTGTCTTCCTCGCAAGCCCGGAGGCCTCCTTCGTCACCGGCACCGTGCTCAATGTCGACGGCGGGTTTGGCGCGTAACGCCAAACCCCTCCCCTCCAGTCAGGAACCCACATCCATGATCGAACTCAGACCTTTCGCAAAGCTCGGCGGCGCCGACCACGGCTGGCTCAAGGCCAAGCATCACTTCTCCTTCGCCAGCCACTACGACCCGAACAACATGGGTCACGGCTCCTTAAGGGTGTGGAACGACGACGAGATCGCGCCGAACACGGGCTTTCCCGCCCATCCCCATGCCAACATGGAAATCATCACCTATGTGCGCGAGGGCGCGATCACCCACCAGGACAACCTCGGCAACGAGGGACGCACCGAGGCGGGCGACGTGCAGGTGATGAGTGCCGGCAGCGGCATCCGTCACTCCGAGTACAATCTCGAGCCGAGCAAGACCCGGATCTTCCAGATCTGGATCGAGCCTGTGGCGCGCGGCGGCCAGCCGACCTGGGGCTCGAAGCCGTTCCCGAAAGGGGACCGCTCCGGCAAGCTCGTCACCATCGCGAGCGGCTTCAAGGACGACACGGACGCACTGCCGATCCGCGCCGATGCGCGGGTGCTCGCCACCACGTTGAAGGCCGGCGAAAGCGCGGAGTACGAGCCGCAGAAGTCGCGGCATCTCTACCTCGTGCCCGCGGCAGGCTCGGTCGAGATCAACGGCGTGCGCGTCAACGCCCGCGACGGCGCCGCGATCCGCGACGAGAGCAGGTTGAAGATCACGGCGCTCGAAGATTCCGAGCTCGTGCTCGTCGACGCGGCCTAGCGGCGGCGAGCTGCATCATCTTCCGTCATTCCGGGATGGCGCGAAGCGCCAGACCCGGAATCTCGAGGTTCCGGGTTCGATGCTTTGCATCGCCCCGGAACGACGGAGCAATCACGAACACTCACTGATCACCCAACGGAGACCACCATGACCAAAGTTCTCGTCCTCTATTATTCCGCCTATGGCCACATCGAAGCGATGGCCAACGCCGTTGCCGAAGGCGCGCGCGAGGCCGGCGTCACCGTCGACATCAAGCGCGTGCCCGAGCTGGTTCCGGCCGAGGTCGCCAAGGCCTCGTACTACAAGGTCGACCAGGCCGCTCCGATCGCCAAGATCGAGGACCTCACCAATTACGACGCGATCATCGTCGGTACCGGCACGCGCTTCGGCCGGATGGCCTCGCAGATGGCGAACTTCCTCGACCAGGCCGGCGGGCTCTGGGCCAAGGGCGCGCTGCACGGCAAGGTCGGCGGCGCCTTCACGTCCAGCGCGACCCAGCATGGCGGCCAGGAGACGACCCTGTTCTCAATCATCACCAATCTCCTGCATTTCGGCATGGTCGTGGTCGGCATGAACTACGGCTTCGCCGGCCAGATGAAGCTCGACGAGGTCACCGGCGGCGCACCCTACGGCGCCACCACGATCACCGGCGGTGACGGCAGCCGCCAGCCCAGCGCCAACGAGCTCGCCGGCGCGCGCTATCAGGGCCGCCAGATCGCGGAGACCGCCAGGAAACTCCATGGCTGAGCGGCACGGCTGAGCTCCACGGTTAAGCTGCGCGGTCAAGCTTGACGATCGACCGCATGGCTGATGCGACGCGGGCGGCATTCTCTTTCGGGAATGCCGCCCCATCTAGGTGTTCAGGGATATTGGACCAGAAGCGATACGAATGGCTTTCGAACTGTTGTTGATTGCGCAGATGATCCGCAGGCCCGCCCAGGCGCTTGCGCGGCGCTGGTATTGCCGCAGCCTGTTCCGCGCCTCACGCGGCCGGCTTCACTGCGCCGGGTGCACGGGATCGTGAGACGGCAATCCCCCTAGGCCCGCGTGATGTCGGCGTGAGGCTGAACTGACGCCGTCGGCGTGGGCGCCGGCGCCGTCGACAGCCACCAACCCTCACCGGCGAACCAGCACGTCTCGTCGGGAGCGCCTTTCCTCCGCAACGACTGCACGCTCTCCCATCCTCTCGCGAACGCCTCAGCCAATCGCCGACCGGCCTCCGCATCCTGCAATCCTGCGCAGCCGATGAACTGGGCCCGGCTGAGAAATTTCGCCGGCCAGATCGCGTCGTCGTCAGGACGCGTGATCATCAACATACCGCCGTGCATGCCTTCCGGCGCCAACGGAAACACCAGCCGCCCGCCGGGCCGTAGCGCCTCGAGCCACTCCGTGGCCGGCTGCGCCGCGCCGGCGCAGACATAGATCACATCCGCAGCCGGCAGATCGGACGCGATGCCCGAACGGTCGTGCACATCCGCATGGGCGATATCCCTGAGATTTTCGCGCGCCAGTCCTGCCAGACGCTGGTCGATCTCGTAGGCATGGACGCGGCCGCCGGGTCCGACGAGATGCGCGAGGATCGCGGTGTAGTAGCCGCTACCCGCACCGATCTGGATCACAGTCTCGCCTTCCTTCACGGCGCAGCCGCTGAGCCAATGGGCGTGCGCACCAGGCATCCCGATATTGAGGCCACGCGCGCTGTCGAGCGCCAGCAGCGTGTTCTGATAGATGAACGCGGGATCATCATCGGGCGTCACGACATAGGGATGACCGCCGAGACAGATCGACCACGGCCCGGGCCCGACGAAAGGCTCGCGCCTGACGGTCCGAAAGGCCTCCTCGATACGGGGATCCGCGGCTCTCGCCGCGGCGCAGATCAACTGCGCATAGAATGCGCGATATTTTGCCGAACGATCTTCCATGTCGCCTCCGTGAAACGGAGACGACGATAACACAACGATTGCGATATTCGAGCGACATCTGCAATCGGGGGGCGCGTGCTCTAGCGCGTTCCCTTGCCCATCGCCCGCGCCGCGACAGCGGCCAGCCTGGGATGGCGGCGCAGGCCCTGCGCGGCATGGTCGCGCCATGCGTAAGGAGCGCCGCGCCAGGACAGCGCGACGCTGGCGTCGGTCAGCGCGACCTTCTCGGCGCCGAAGCGGCGCTTGTAGTCCTGGTTGCCGATGCTGAGATCGAAACGGCGCACGCCCTCCGCATGCAGTGCCGCCATGGTGCGCTCGGTGACGAGCAGCCCCGGCGAGCAGCTCGACCACGAATCGCCGGCGTGGCTGATCCGCAGCAGGAAATAGGTCGCGCCATGCCTGACGCCGAACGTGGTGGCAACGACGCCCTCGTCGCACATCAGCGCCGAGATGACGACATAACCATCCGCGACACCCTGGCGAGCGACGTCGCGATAGAATCGGGCATGCATGTCGTCGTTGAGGACGAACCGCGAGCCGAGCTTGCGCATGCGCGCCTGCTGCTGCGCGTCCATCACGTCCAGCAGCTCAAGCGCGCGCGCGACATCCGTGGCGATCTCGAACCGCGCGCCGGCATGGCGGCTGAACACGCGCCAGCAGCGCGGCATCTGCATGCGCTTGATCGAGGCCTGATAGCCGTCATAGTCGTCGCCCGTCAGCACGAGATTGCCGTTCAGCGAGCTGGATCCGATACGGCCGAGCGACACCAGCGGGTTCGGCTTGCCGCCGACATGCGCCGGCATCTTCCTCAGGCGCAGCAGGTCGAAGCGGTCGGGCAAGGCGCAGAGCGCGTCGACCAGCGCCTTGCCGATCGCATCCATCGCCGCCGCATCCAACGCGGCATCGAGCGCCAGGATCGGCGCGTTGTTGTCGGAGACGCCGAGGTCGGCGAACTCGACGACGCGGATGCCGCGCCTGATATGGCTGATCATCGGCACCGCCGCGATGTCCTTGCCGGTCATGGCATCGGAGATCACGGCGATCAGCGGCGCGAGATCGTGAAACGCCTCGTACCAAGCGCCGAGCCAGTAGCCATGCTGGAACGCGGTGCGATGCCCGCCATTCAGGCGCAATGCGGCCTGCCGCCAGTCACGCACGAAATCGACCGCGATTCCCGACGTGCTGGACACCCGATCATCTGGTTGCTCGACGCTGAGAAACGCCATCCGCGGGTCATACAGTGACTGAATGTTTCCAGATAGATTATGTTTTGCCGCAGTCCACAAGTGACGTCGCCGCATATCGTTAAGCGGATGCCATTACGGCCGTCCCGGCTGCGACAAGCTGTCAGCGCGCGGCTCCGTTTGTTCGACGCACTGGAACCTGGCCAGGAAATGCAGACCGGCCGCGGCAAGCGCGAACATGAACCAGATCGGATTCTGCCGTTCGAGCAGGAAGGTCTCGGTGGTCCCGTAGTACAGGCCGAACAGCCACACGGTCAGGAACAGTTTGACCAGCGCGGCGCTGCGGTTGTGGGCCTGGGCCGACTGGAAATTACGGAGCGGTGCGAGCACGAAGACGAGGACGACGAGCAGCAAGCCCGGCAGGCCGATGGTGACCGCGAGGTCGAGATAGCTGTTGTGGCTGTGCGCGGCGGACGTCGCCCATTCGGCGCCCTGGGCGGTCTGCCGCGCCGTCACGTCGTCCCAGAAGGCCGCATAGCCGTGGCCGATGATCGGCTTTTCGGCGACGGCAGCGAGCGCGAACTCCCAGATGTCGGAACGGCCGGTGAAGGTGGGATCGAGGGGAAGCAGCCGCGTCATGGCGCCGAGCGACGGGCTCACGACGCTGCCGACCGTCAGCAGGTTCATCACGATCAGCGGGACGAAACACATGAGCCGCTTCAGCCACGGGCTTGGCGTGGCACAGACCAGCGACGCGAGGGCGTAGATCGCAAGGCACAGCACCGACGACGTCTTGCCGCCGGTGAAGATCAGGAAGATGCCCGCCAGCGCGGCGATCGCCGGTCCCATCACGAGCGACCCGACGCCGCAGAGGTAGATGCCGACATAGACCAGGATGGTCATCACGGGAGATGCGACGTTCTTGTGGCCGAAACTGCCGCGCCAATCGCCGGCGAGCTGCGGCTCGGTGACGTCGAGCGCGGTGTGCATGGAATATTGCGGCGCGAGGAAGACGCCGAGATAGCACAGCACCAGCAGCACGAGCGCGGCAGCGCCGAGGCACAGGTTGAAGCTGCGCTGCGTCGGCGGCAGCAATGGCAACAGAACGGCGAGCGACGTCACGCTGGCCGCGAGCACGAAGCGCTGCATCGAGACGCCGCGGCTCTCTGAGAAGACGATGTTGATCAGCAGCCAGCCGACGAGGCAGAGATGCAGCGGGGTCACCAGGCTCTTCAGCGCGGGCGCATCCGTGGCGGCGACGAGCAACACGGCGATTGCAGCCAGGAGGCCGAAGGAGATGTAGGTGAGCGCCATTCGTCCGCCGACGACGGTGGTGACGTCGGGATTGCGCAAATCGGGAAACGGATCGAGCGTCACCAGCACGAGGAGCAGGGCCGCAACCGCGACGAGGCAGCGCGCCGCCAGCACGGCATTCAGACCGGCAAGCCCATCGCGCAGGACGTGGCCGAACGATCGGGCCTCGACGTCGGTCATGTCAGCGGCACTGCGATCCATGGCTCAAGGCCGGCCTGGTGAACCCGGGGAAGCAAGCGACAAGTCTTAGCTCGTCCTCGTTAACCATCCGTCAACCAGCAGGCCGGACGCGTCGGACGCCTTCTGCCGCCGCGCCACGCTGCGCGCGATCTCGTAATATTGCAGCGCTCGCTGTTCCAGCGTGAGATTGTCGAGCACGAAGCCGCGCGGATCGAACGCGTCAGCGGCGCAGCCGGTCCAGAAATCGTCCCAGCCCGCCTCGAACCCGGCGGCGTCGACGAACCTCGTGCCGCAACGGTGATCCCAGTACGGCACCGACGACACCGGTTCGAACTTCACGCGATGCGGATAATAGTCGGGGTCCCGCCACGGGCCGCCAGGGTCCCAGGCGAACACCGGCACGCCGCAGGCCAGCGCCTGCTGATAGGCGATGCCCTGGCTTTCGTTCTGGCACAGGAAGATCATCGCGCGCGAGCGCGCCAGCGCGGCCTGATAGTCCTCTTCCTTGTAGCTGCCATAGCGCAGCTCGGTGAACGAGCGCCCCTCCTTGAGCAGCCGGGCGCGGACAGGCTCGATCAACTCCGGCGCATAGCGCTCGCGGTCCCAGTGGACCTTGTCGTAGATCAGCACGTCGACGGTCTTCTGCGAGGCGCGCGACGGCGCCCAGAGATCCGTGTCGATGCCGACGGGCCAGGCCTCCGTGTCGGGCCAGTACGGCCGGTACATGTCGGCGTACCACTGGCCGGGCACCACGACCTTCTTCACCGGCAGGCGCTTGAACAGGTCGGGATCGTCGAGCGGATGATTGTGGGCGGCGACGCCGAGCAGGATCGGATTCTTCCACGCGAACTTGTCGAGCAGGAAGGTGCGACCGATGATGCAGGCGACTTCCTCGGGATGCTGCGCGACGTAGCCGTAGTCGTTGACGCGGTAGCGGATGCCGAGCCGATCGAGCCCCGCGCAGAGATTGAGGAACACGCGAAGCTGCCCGCTCATGCGCGGCTCGCCGAGCAGCATGCGGCGCGCCATGCGCCGCAGATGCCGGTCGCCGGGAAACCAGCGGTCGTCCTTGTCCTCGTAGAAAAGGTTGAGGACCATGTCGTCGGGATCGTAGTCGAATGTCTTTGCGGGCACTGGAATCCATCCGCGGCAGCCGGGTGCGCATTCTCGCATGGGACCGGCTGTCGCACTCTTCCAAGTTTGCGACAGGCTTAATGCCAACGGCTTAACGTTATTCTGCGAATCCGGCGTCGCGCAGGCCTTCCGAGAAACGATTTGGCCGTAATGCGGGTATCATCCGCAGCGGCCAAGGTTGCCATCGATCGCATCTGCAGATGCGCCCTGGTTAACGAATCCTTAAAGCGAGCCGCAGCTTGATCACCGCCGAAGACGTTCTCGATTTACCGGTCAGCGCACGCGTGACGACGCAAGCGCGCCTCCCGCTGCCGGTGGGCTCGACCACATCGGTGTCCGTCGTCATTCCCGCCAAGAACGTTGCGGCCTATGTCGGCGAAACCCTCGCCAGCGCGCTGGCGCAAGGCGAGGTGACCGAGGTGATCGTCGTGGACGACGGTTCGACCGACAACACCATCGCGATCGTCCGCGCCATTCGCGACCCGCGGCTGCGCCTGATGACCAACGATTCCGCCGGCGTATCGGCCGCGCGCAATCTCGGCGCGCGACATGCCAGCGGCGAGTGGCTCCTCTTCCTCGATGCCGACGACCGCCTGCGCCCCGGCGCGGTCGCGGCACTGCTGGCCGCAGCGCGCGGAGCTCCGCGCGCCGTCCTCGTCTACGGCGACTACAACACGATCGACAGCGAGGGACGGCAGGTCGGCCGGCGCGACCTCTTGAAAGGACGCCGCAAGCCCTCCGGCGACGTGCTGACGCGGCTCGCGGCCGGCAATTTCATCGTCAATGGCGGCATCGCGCTCGCGCGTGCGGAGGCCTTCCGCGCCATAGGCGGCTTCGACACCTCCCTCAGATATTGCGAGGATTGGCACTGCTGGTGCCGCCTTGCTGCGATCGGCGAGTTCGAGTTCGCACCAAAGCTTCTGCTCGACTATCGCCTGCACACGGCCAACACCATGAACGCGGCTGTGCGGACACCGCAGGATTTCTTCCCGGCGATCGCGCGGGTCTTCGACGACGGACTGATCCTGGCGAGATTGCCCGAGGGCACAGCAGCCCGGCTGCGGCAGGCGGCCGAGATTCATCTCGTCACCTATTCGGCGATGCAGGCGGTCCGCTTCGGCAGATATCGCCAGGCCTTCATCTATCTCGGGATGATCGGCCGCCGCTCGCTCAACTCGCTGCCGCGCTCCGCGCTCAGGGTTGCCCTCGCCTGCTTTGGCATTTAGTCCGCCGCCATGGCGTCAGGACACGATCTTCGAGGCCTCATAGGGCTTCGGCTCGATGCCGAGCGCCGCCAGCAGGGAGCCGAGCGCGACCATCACGGGATGCATCGCGACGACGGCTTTCGACGTCGCCAGCAGGCGGGCCGCGCGTAGTAAAGACAGCGGCAGCCGGCCGAGCATCTGCGCAAACACCCGCACCCGCGCCGCCACGCCCTGCGCGGCCTTGTACTGCACACGGTAGTTGATCGCGCCGATACGCAGACCGCGCTTTGCGATCCAGCCGAGGCTCGTGCGGCTTTGTGGCACGGTCTCGGTGATGACCGCCTCTGTCGTCCAGTGGAACGTCATGCCGGCATCGCGGCAACGCACGAAGAAGTCGCAGTCGCCGCCGCCGAGGAAGTTGAAGCGCAGATCGAAAGCCGGACTGCCGAGCCGATCGAACGCCGCACGCGTGATCAGGCAATTGCCGCAGCCATAGATCAGCGGCACCGCGCCGCTGTAGTCATAGGCAGGGCGGAAGGCGGGATGACGCGAAAGCCAGGGCTGGCTGTCGTCGTCGAAGTCAGGCAGCACCGGCCCGCCGACCACATCGGCGCCGGTCGCCTCCGCGGTGCGAACCATCAGTTCGAGCCAGTCGGGCGAGGCGATCTCGTCGTCGTCGATCATCAGGAAGCGGGTCGCAGCGGGAAACAGCGCCTGCGCCGTCTCGAACGCAGCGTTGATCGCCTGACAGTTACCCTGCCGCTGCTCGACAAGGCAGATGCCCTGGAGCCGGCCGTCGGCGAGATACTCCGCGGCGACCGGCGCGCTCTCGCGCCGCGCGGCATCATTCTCCACCATGACGACGGCGAAGGAACGCGGGGTTCGCTGGCTCGCGAGCGATTCCAGTGTCAGCCGCAGATGCTGCGGGCGGCGGAAGCAGGGAATGCAGACGACAATGCCGACCGACAGGTCGATGACGCGAGAGCTCGCCGCGATCTCCCGGTTGGGATCGCGCACGGCATCCGAGAGCCGGCTGGCGGACAGGTCTGTCGGGATCAGCGTCATGGCGTTCTAGATGCCCGAGATATGTTGAAAAACCCCTGCGTCAATCGCATCAGCCGGTGACGTCCCGTGAGGACACAGTGCCACGGGACAGATGCGTGCCAAAGTGAACGGCCGGACCGAGGCGCGAAACGGCACCATTCCGCGGATCTCTCGACAATGCAGATCTGCCGCCATGCGCTTAACCGCTTTCGCGTGTTTTCCCTGCCAATCCATGCGCACGTGGTACTGCAAGTCGCAGTCCATCCGCTGCGGACGGCGCGACAGGGACAATGCTGTAGTTAACGGCCATGCGCATTAACCCGACCGTAAGCACCACGACCGGTGAAGCGTCGCGGCACCAGATTTGCTCTTCGGGCATGCGAGACTTTTCCTGTAAATTTGAGTCGAACAAGCGCGGTCAGAAAATATGAACAAGCCAGCCACGATCGATTTCGCGACAGCTACGGCGATCCAGATCCCCGCGGCCACCGCGCAAGCCCAGGCGCTGCACGATCTGGTCCCCGGCGAAGCCCGCGACAGCCTGCTCGCCGTCCACGACGTACTGCGCCGCGAACTGCCGCAGGGCCGGCTCGCCATCTATGAAGCCGGCGGCGGCTCGTGCAGCGTTCTGCCGCCGGAATTGCTGAGCCGCAGCCAGGTCACCGTCGTCGACATCGACGAGGACCAGGTCCGCAACAACACCTACGCGGACGAAGCCATCCTCGGCGACGTGCAGACCTACCGCTTCGGCCGCGAGACCTTCGATCTCGTGATCTGCTACAACGTGATCGAGCATCTGCCCAACGTCGACGCTGCGCTCCTCAATTTTCGCGACGCGCTCAAGCGCGGCGGGATGATCCTGATCGGCGCGCCCAATCCGCGCTCGCTGTCCGGCGTCGTCACCAAGTACTCGCCGCACTGGTTCCACGTCTGGTTCTACCGGCACATCCGCGGCATCAGGGATGCCGGCCTGCCCGGCGAACCACCGTTCCCGACCTTCTTTCATCCGCTGGTGACGTTGCCTCGGCTCGAAGCGTTTGCGGCCGCCAATGGCCTCGAGATGACCTATCGCCGTGAGGTCGAGAGTCCGCGCTATCCCGAGATGCGCCGGCGCAAGCCGCTGTTCGCAGCTCTGGTCGATGCCGGCGCCGCAATGCTGAACGCCGTGCTCCCGCGCGGCACCGACGTTCGCCGCGGCGATTATCACGTCATCCTGCGGAAGAGCTGACAATCATGGCGCGCGCGCGGTCCATCGCAGGACGAGCGAAGCCTGGCGGCCTTGCTGCGCGCGGTAACGAACCGTTAATCCCTTGGGGACCCCGGCATCGCGAGTGTCACAGTGACGCGCCGAGGCGCGGCGTGCGCTTAAACGCTTTGTTTGCCATTTCGGTGAATAGTCCCTCAATGAGTATGGTTAATTTTCCCTGTTGCGTTGATTGGGCACCTATATCCCGGGTGCGTGGCGTAAAGCGAAGAGTAACCCCTCAGCCCGCGGTCGTTGGAATGAAAGCTGGGGACTATGCTTGACTACAACCAGCCGATAGATCGGGCCGGACCGGAGGCCCCGCGACAACGGCCTCAAACCGGCTTCAACGTGCTGGAGCTCGTCAATCTGCTCTGGCGGCGGAAGATCGCGATTGCCGCTGCCGCACTCCTCGGTGCGACGCTTGCCGTCACCGTGGGCAAGAGCGTGACGCCCCGCTACACCGCCACCGCCCAGCTCTATGTCGACCCGCGCGAGCTTCAGCTGGTCGATCGCGAGCTCACGCCGCGTGCCCAGGACGTCTCCGGCATGGCCATGGTGGTGGAGAGCCAGGCCCGCCTGATCACCTCGAACAGCGTGCTGCTCCAGGTGATCCAGCAGGCCGGCCTCGACAAGGACCCCGAATTCGGCGACGGTGATGCCAGGAGCCTGATGTCGTCGCTGCTCGGCCTGATCGGCCTTCAGCCCCGTGCGCCGTCCGCTGCGGAAACGAAGGAAGTGCAGCTCGCGGCGCTCGACGCGCTGAACCGGCACATCACGGTCCGCAAGACCGAGAAGAGCTTCATCGTCGACATCGAGGTCTGGTCGACCGATCCGGCGAAAGCGGCGATGCTCGCCAACACGCTGACCAGCGCCTACCTCGCCGAATCCCGCAACTCGCAGGCTTCGGCCGCGCGACGCGCCACCAACGATCTCTCCGGCCGCCTCAAGGAGCTTCGCGAGCGGTTGCGCAGTGCCGAGACCGCGCTCGCCACCTACAAGGCCCAGAACAATTTCGTCGGCACCCAGGACGCGCTGATCAGCGACCAGCAGCTCTCCGCCAGCAATCAGCGGCTTTCCGCGGCCCGCGCGGCGACAATGGACGCACAGGCACGGCTCGACCAGATCGAGGCGAGCCGGCGCACCGCTGCAGATGCCGGCGCGAATTCGGAGGCGCTGCAATCGCCAACCATCGCGAACCTGCGCGCGCAATATGCCGACGCCCGCAAGAAGTACGCGGAGCAGGCCGGCGAGCTCGGCCCGCGCCATCCGGCGTTGCGCCAGACCGAGAAACAGGTCGAGGATCTCAAGCGCACCATCAACGAGGAGATCGATCGCTTCGCGCAGTCCGCCAAGAACGATCTGACGCGCGCCCGCGACTACGAGGCCTCTCTGAACCGGGCGCTGGAGGCGCAGAAGCGGCAGAGCGTGCAGCTCAGCCAGGCCGCCGTGCGCCTGCGCGAACTCGAGCGCGAGGCCGATGCCAGCCGCGACGTCTATCAGTCCTTCCTCAAGCGCTCGCGCGAGACCGAGGAGCAGGAGACCCTGAACACCTCGGCGGCCCGCGTCATCGGCGAAGCCACCGTGCCGCAGCGGCGCTCGTTCCCGCCGGCGATGAGCCTGTTCGCCATGATCGGCTTCATCTTCGGCGCGCTCGCGGCTTCGAGCTGGTTCGTCGCGGCCGAGCTCCTGTTCGCCGGCGCCCCCACGCCGGCCCGCCGTGAACGCACACCGGCGCCGCAAGGTCCCCGAGCACCAGAGACGACGCGGACTTCGGAGATTGCCCGGCCTCAGCAGGCATCGCGCACTCCGGAAGTCGCGCAGGCTCTGCCGGAAGTTGCCGCGCCATCGCTGCAGCCCTCGATGGTCGAAAGGCCCCTGATCGAAAAGCCGCTGATCGCGCGCCTGCAGGAGGCCGATGTCATCCACACGCTGGGTGCCATTCTCGCCACCGGCGGCGGCGTCGACCTGACACGGCTGGGCTGGCCGACGCTGCGCCCCGGCTTTCCCCTCACGACGCTACTCAATGCCTGGCGCGACATGCGCGCCGCGGTGGCCCGGCGCGCCGGCGGCAAGGCGATGCCGGTGATCGCGCTCATTGGTGCGAGCGAGACCACCGGGCGCAGCGTGACCGCGCTGAATTTCGCGCTCGCGGCCGCGCGTGACGGTGCCCGCGTCCTGATGATCGATGCCGACCATCAGGCACGCTCGCTCTCGAACAAGGTCACCCGTCCCGGCAAGAGCGAGCCGAGCGCGCTCGGCTGGCTCTCGATCGGCAGCAAGACCGCGCGCGAGATCAAGACGGTGAACGGCATTTCGGTGCTGCCGGCCGCCGAAGGCGACGCGGGCAAAGCGGCCGAGGCCATCCGCAAGGCGATTTCGCAGGCGCGCGCCGCCGGCGGCTATGACCTCGTGGTCCTCGACGGCCCCGCGATGCCGCTCCCGGCCGGCGGCCGCAAGCTGCTCGACGATGCCGACGCACTGGTTGCGGTACTGCCGACCAGCCTCGACATCAACGACAGCCTGGAAGAGATCCTGAGCACGCTCGGCCGCGCCGAGCGCAAGCTCGTCGGCGTCGTGCTCGACGAACTCGCGCCCGCAACCCAGGCGCGCCAGCGAGGCAGACAATATGCTTGAGCGCCGCGTCAATCTGGACGGCCGGGCCGCAACCGCCGACGTGCCGCGGATCACCGTCGGCGGCCTTCGCATGGCCGCGCTCGACCTGGAAGCGACCGCCGACTTCATGATCGAGGCGACCGATCCGCGTCATCGCATCGGCCGTCCGTTGCACCTGACCTCGGCCAATGGCGAGGTGCTTGCGCGCTGCTCGACCGAGCCGGAGACCGAACGCCTGTTCCGCGGCGCCGACCTGATCAACGCCGACGGCCAGCCGCTGGTGGCGGCCTCGAAGCTGCAATCCTGGTTCCCGCTGCCCGAGCGCGTCGCGACCACGGACCTGTTCCACGTCGTCGCGCGCAAGGCCGAAGCGGTCGGCCGCACCTTCTACATGTTCGGCGCCAGCGAGGCCGAGAACGCCGCGGCGGTCGAGAACGTCCGGAAGATGTATCCGAACCTCAAGATCGTCGGGCACAGCCACGGCTATCTGCGCGGCGAGGCCCTGCGCGCGAAGGTCGAGGAGATCAACGCGCTCGCGCCGGACTATCTCTGGGTCGCGCTCGGCGTGCCCAACGAGCAGGCATTCGTGGAGCAATACACGCCGTTGCTGACCAATGTTGGCGTTATCAAGACATCGGGCGGCCTTTTCAACTTTTTGTCGGGCAGCCGGTCCCGCGCGCCGCAATGGATGCAGAAATTCGGACTCGAATGGGCCTGGCGCACTTGGCTCGAGCCACGCCGCCTGTTCTGGCGCTATTTGACCACCAACCCCCGCGCACTCTATCTTCTCTTCAGCCGCAAACGGCCTTCCAATCGCTGAGAGAAGAGTAGAAGACGATATGACCGACCGACCGACCGTCCTCGTCACAGGGGGCGCGGGCTATATTGGCTCGCATGCCTGCCGCGCACTGTCTGCCGCCGGCTATCAGCCCGTCGTTTATGACAATCTCTCGACAGGTCATCGCAGCTTCGTCGCCGGCCCCCTGGTGATCGGCGACCTGCTCGACGGTGCAGCATTGGCGCGCGCCTTCGCCGACCACAAGGTCACGGCGGTGATGCATTTCGCGGCGGCGAGCCTCGTCGGCGAATCCATGACCGATCCGCAGAAGTACTACATCAACAATGTGCAGGGCACGCTGTCGCTGCTCCAGGCGATGCGCAACGCCGGCTGCCATCGCATCGTGTTCTCCTCGACCGGCGCCGTCTACGGCAACGCCGATTCCAAGGAGCTGCCGGAAGACTTTCCCTGCGCGCCGATCAATCCCTATGGCGCCTCGAAATGGATGATCGAGCGCATGCTCGCCGACTATCGCGCGGCCTATGGCTTCGGCGCGTTCTGCCTGCGCTATTTCAACGCCAGCGGCGCCGATCCGGCCGGCGGCATCGGCGAACTGCGCGACAACGAGACCCATCTCATTCCGCGGGCCATGATGGCCCTGCAGGGCCATGTCGACTTCGCTGTGTTCGGCGACGACTACGACACGCCCGACGGCACCGCGATCCGCGACTACATCCATGTCACCGACCTCGCCGCCGCGCATGTCGCGGCGCTGAAGCTGCTGGAACAGGGACATGCCGGCGGCAGCTTCAATCTCGGCACCGGCTCCGGCTTTTCGGTGCGCGAGATCCTCAACGCCATCAGGCAGGAGACCGGGCGCGAGGTGCCGCACACCGTCAAGCCGCGCCGCGCCGGCGATCCCACCTATCTGGTCGCCGACCCGTCCGCCGCGCGAAAAGTTCTGAACTTCGTGCCGCGTCACTCTGACCTGCCTACGGTCATCCGCACCGCCTGGGCCTGGCACCAGAAGGCACATCCGTTCAGGTCGCGTTAGGTAATCGTAACACCCGCACCTTGCCTGCCGTCCCTCCAAACGGCTAGAATGGACGTTCGCTGCCCCCGTCGGCGCATCGCTGACGGCCGCATTTCAGGCATTGCCGACGATGATGTCGGCATGCATGGCTCGGCCAATTTGCGCGAGCCAGCTTTTTCCGAGCGTCAAGGCCACGATCAAATCCGCGCGTCGGCCTGTCATCGGGCGCGGATTCCGGGAGTATCGACCGCATGCATCAGGCTGCACGCCTGGAGTTCGAGCGCGTGATGGATGAGTTCGTTCGCTGGCATGTCGTGCCCGGGGACGAGCGCTCGCCTGCGCCTGCCTGGTGGTGGGGGCCTGCCATGGCGGTGGTCGACGACCACGAGCCGATGAGCGGCGCATGGTGCTCCGAGCTCGGCTTGAACGAAGGCGCGAGCTTCGCCGACGGTGCGCGCACGATACTCGCGCTGTTCGTCGAGCAGACCTCGCTGACGGGGCCGCAGGATTTTCCGCGCAAGGCCGAGGCCACGGATCACGAGGTCCGCGAATTGCACCCGCAACCGTCAGACGACAGCGCGTTTCAGCCGTAACGCGGCGGCTTCGCGGGCGACGGGATCCGGCTCCGGCTGGAGCGGCGGCGCGATCGGCAGAACCATCGGCCGCAGCAGTTCGGCCATCTGCCGGGCCGGCAGCGGCTTCGAGATCAGGAAGCCCTGCATCTCGTCGCAGCCATGGGTGCGCAGGAACGCTTCCTGCTCGGCGTTCTCGACGCCTTCGGCGACGACGGTCATGCCGAGCGCCTTGCCCATGCTGATGATCGCCTGCGCGATCGCCTGGTCCTCTGAATCCTGCGGCAGGTCACGCACGAAGGAGCGGTCGATCTTGATGGTGTCGATCGGGAAGTGCTTCATCAGCGACATCGACGAATAGCCGGTGCCGAAATCGTCGATCGCGAGGCGGATGCCGCGGCTCTGGATGGCGTCGAGCACCTTGAGCGCGCGCCCGACATTGCGCATCATCATGCTCTCGGTGACCTCCAGCTGGAGCAGCACCGGCGACATGCCGGAGGCCGCCAGCGCCTCGTCGACATCCTGCAACAGATGTTCGTCGACGAACTGCCGCGGCGACAGGTTCACCGCCATCGACAGCGGCAACAGGCCGCGGCGCTGCCACGCCATCGCCTGCGCGCAGGCCTCGTTCAGTACCCAGCGGCCGATCGGCACGATCAGCCCGGTTTCTTCCGCAAGCGGAATGAACTGTGCCGGCGAGACGTTGCCGAGATCGGGATGTGCCCAGCGCAGCAGCGCTTCCACGCCGGTGATCTGGCCGGTCTCCATGTCGACCTTGGGCTGGTAGTTCAGCGAAAACTGCTCGCGCTCCAGCGCCCGGCGCAGCGCGCTCTCGAGCGACAGCCGCTCGATCGACTGCGTCTTCACTTCCTTTGAGAAGAAGCGGTAGCCGTTCTTGCCGTCCTCCTTGGCGAGATACATCGCCATGTCAGCGTTCTTGGTCAGCGTCTGCGCGTCGGAGCCGTTGGCCGGATACATCGCGATGCCGATCGAGGCCGTGGTGTGACACTCGTGGCCGGCCAGTTCCATGGGCTCGGCGAGCGCCGCGAGCAACCCGGTCGCAATCCGCTGCACGTCGTCGATCTCGCCGCACTGGTCGAGGATCACCACGAACTCGTCGCCGCCGAGGCGCGCCACCACGTCGCTTGTCCGCAGCGCACCGCGCAGCCGGTTCGCCACTTCGAGCAGGAGCAGATCGCCGGCCTCGTGGCCCAGCGAATCGTTGATGACCTTGAAGCGGTCGAGATCGATGAACAGAACCGCAAAACGGTGATCGTGGCGCTGCGCGGCGTCGATCGCCTCGCGCAGCAGCCCGTTGAAGGTCTCGCGGTTCGGCAGGTCGGTCAGGCTGTCATGCGAGGCGAGGTATTCGATCCGCTCGTCCGCCTGGTTCTTCTCGTCGGTGCGATCGAAATTCTCCATCGCAAAGGAGACGTTGTCGGCGAGACGCTGCAACAGCTCGACGAACTCGGACGTGAAGGTGCCCGGTTCGGTCGACATGTAGATCATGACGCCGACGGCCTGGTCGTGCGCGATGAGCGGAAACGCCGCGCCCGACCGTGCGCCGTCGCCGCGGACGACGGCATGGAAGACACGGACGCGATCGTCGTTGAGATAGTCGTTGCTGATGCAGGGCTGGCGCGTGCGGAATGCCGTGCCGCTCATTCCGCGCCCCTCGGGACGCTCGGGGTCGACGGAGAGGCGGATATTGCGCGTGGTGTCGGCGGACGGCCCGGCCGCGGCCACGATCTCGAGCTGGTCGCTGTCGGCCCTGGCCAGCGCGATCGTCGTCGAGGTGAACTTGGCGCCGTTCGATGCCGCGAGGCAGACGAGGTCGAACAGCTCGGCGCGCGACTTCGCCCGCATGATCGCCTCGTTGGTGGCGCTCAGCGCCGCGAACATGCGCGTCAGGCGCTCCTTCTGCGCCTCGGTGCGGGCCTTTTCCTCGGCCCGATCGAAATTGTCGAGCGCGAACGAGACGTTCTCGGCAAGCCGCCCCAAGAGCTGGATCAGGTCCGGCGTGAACGCGCCTTCGTCGACTGAAAGGAACAGCAGCACGCCGACCGCCTTGCTGCCGTTGCTGAGCAGCGGGAAGCAGGCCCCCGATCTCGTGCCCTGGATGCGCGCGATCTGGTGCCAATGCGCCGTGCGGATGTCGGTGAGAAGCTCGTTGGCGACGCAAGGGATGCGCGTGCGGAAGGCGGTGCCGGTCAACCCCCGGCCTTCCGGATCTTCCGCCGACGTCGAGAACCGCCACGACTTGACCTGGTAGCAGCTCTCACCCTTGGTCATGGCGATGTCGAGGTAATGTCCGGTTTCGTCCACCAGCGCGATGGTCGCGGAGGAGAAGGTGCCGCCGAGCACCGCGGCTTCGCAGACCACCTCGAACAATTCGGCGCGGGTCTTCACCCGCATGATGGCTTCGTTGGTCGCGCTCAGCGCCTCGAGCATGCCCCGCAGACGATTGCGCTGGATTTCGGCCTTGGCCTTTTCATCGGCGCGATCGAAATTCTCCAGCGCGAAGGCGACGTTGGCCTGAAGCTTGCGCAACAGCTCGACGAACTCGGGCGTGAAGGTACCGCGCTCCGGAGAATTGAACAGGAACACGCCCTCGACCCGGTCGCCATTCAGGAGCGGCAGCGCCGCGGACGACGCGATCCCGGTGCGGCGGGCGCTGGCCTGCCACGGCGCAATGCGGTCGTCGGCGAACACGTCGTTGCTGACCGAGGGCTGGCGCGTGCGGAACGCAGTGCCGGTCAGCCCGCGTCCCTCCGGCACCTGGTCGGAGGTGGAGAACTTGAAAGTGCGGACCTGATCGGCGTTCGGCCCATAGCTGGCGACCACGCGCAGCAGCTCGGCACGATGGTCGGCGAGCGCAATGGTGACCGAGGTAAACTTGGCGCCCTTCGCCGTCGCCTCGCAGACGAGGTCGAACAGCTCGGCCCGCGTCCGCGCGCGCAGGATCGCCTCGTTGGTGGCGCTCAGCGCCGCATACATGCGGGCGAGACGCTCTTCTTCCGCGGCGATACTGGCCTTCTCGGACTCACGGTCAAAATTCTCGATCGCGAACGAGACGTTCTCCGCCATGCGCAGGAGCAGCGCGACGACTTCCTCGTCCTTGGCCCATGACCTGCTGACGAAGGACAACAGCACGCCGACGCTTTCGCCGTGCTTGATCAGCGGCGCGACCACGCAGGCGGCGACACCGGTGTTGACGTTGGCCTGCTCCCACGGGGTTCCCCGGGTGCGGCTGGCGAGATCTTCCTCGATGACGGCCTTCTGCGTCCGGAACACCTCGCCGGAGATGCCCTTGCCATAGGGATTCTCCGGATCGATCGAATAGCGCGCCTGGGTGACCAGCTCCAGATTCTGTCCCGTAGATGCGACCGGCTTCATCCAGTGCGAACCCGGTTCGCGGAGCAGGACGATGGTCGCAAGCGACTTGCCGCCATGCACGGAGGCGTCGCACACGAGCTGGTAGAGCTCCTGCTCGGTCTTGGCGCGGAGAATGGCCTCGTTGGTGGCGCTGATGGCGCCGAACATGCGGTTGAGCCGCCGCGTCGCCCGCTCGCTGGTCTGCCGCGCCGTCTCACGCGCGAAATTGTCGAGGGCATAGGAGATGTTGGCCGACATGCGCTCGAACAGCGACACCATCTGCTCGTTCAGCGAGCCAGCTTCGCTGCGGGTCACGTACAGCACGCCGACGCTCTTGCCGTTGCAGAGCAGCGGCAACGCCGCCGCAGCGCCAATGTGGGCCCTGGCGGCGCCCTCGCGCCACGCCAGCGAGCGCGGGTCGTTCAGATAATCGTTGCTGACGCACAGCCTCTGATCGCGAAACGCCTCGCCGCCGACGCCCAATCCTTCCGGCGTGCCGGCATCCGTGGTGATCTCGATCGAGCGCAGCCGCTGGATATCGTCGCCGCAGCCGGCCGCAAAGCAAAGCCGCCGGCCGTCCGGTCCCACCAGGAACACGGCCACGGCCAAAAAGTCCCCGCTCGAAAACCCGGCGTCGCAGACCTTCTGGTACAGCTCGTCCGGCGATTTCGCGTAGAGGATCGCTTCGTTTATGGCGCTCAACGCCGCAAAGGTGCGCGCGAGTGTCGTCGGCACGATCTCAGCTCCCGGGCATTTCTGCCTAATTTTCCCGGGTACTTTATGAACGGCCATCGCCTAAGTGGTCGTTATTGCGTGTCGCAAACCGTCGATCAGAGTGAACGAGCTGCGAACGACCCCCGCCAAACTGTCGAGAATACCGCCGGCCGGAACGAATCTTCGACCAAAGGCGCGCTCTCTTTACGAATTTGCAGCCCTGTATTGGTTTACGGGAGATTGATATCGGTCCTGCGCTTTGAGACGATGGTCCCCAACAAGCGCCCGCCAGCTATCATGATAAGGGCGATGACCGGGGAAACGCCATGCCGATCGTCAAGGCCGACCGCCTCACGCGCATCAGCGCCGCCCTGCTCCAGGCGGCGGGAGCTTCCCAGGAAGAGGCCGATGCGGTCGCGACCGGCTGCGTCAACGCCAATCTCGCCGGCCACGACTCCCACGGTGTGATCGCGGTTCCCACCTATATCGACCGCATCAAGGCCGGGCACATCGTTCCCGGCGCGACATGGACCATCATCCAGGAATCGCCGACCACGACCGTAATCGACGGCCATTGGGGATTTGGTTTCCACGTCAACGCCAAGGCAATGGCGCTGACGATCGAGAAGGCGAAGACGGCGAACGTCGCCGCCTGCACCGTGTTCCGGCAGAGCCATGTCGGCCGCCTCGCCGCTTATCCGCTGATGGCGATGCGCGAAGGCATGATCGGGATTGCAACCGCGGACTCCGGCCGCTCGCCGAAGCACGTGGCGCCGTTCGGCGGCAAGGAGGCGCGGCTCGGCACCAACCCGATCTCGATCGCGGTGCCGTCCGATCTCGATGCGCCGTTCTACCTGGACATGGCGACCTCGGCGGTCGCCGCCGGCAAGATCCAGCTCGCTGTGGCCCGCGGCGATAAGATCCCGACGGGATGGATCATCGATGCCGAGGGACGGCACACCAACGACCCGACCCAGTATCGCAAGGGCGGCGCGCTGCTGCCGCTCGGCGGCACCGAGGGCTACAAGGGCAGCGGGCTTGCCGCCATGGTCGAGGTGCTGTGCGGCCTGCTCACCGGTCTCGGCTTCGGCGTCGAGCCGACGGGGCGGCACAATGACGGCTGCTTCATGGCGGTGTTCAACGTCGCCGCGTTCCGCCCGCTGAAGGAGTTCAAGCGCGAGGTCGCCGAATTCGCGCGCTATCTGAAATCGACCCCGCCCTCCGAGGGCAGCACGGGCGTCTACTATCCCGGCGAGATCGAGGGCGTGCGCGAGCAACAGCGGCTGCGTGACGGCATCGAGGTCGAGGATGCCACCTGGGACAAGCTGCGCGCGCTGGCGCGGGAATACCGGCTCGACACGGTGCTCGATCTGGCCTGACGCAATTCGGAGAACAGCAGCATGACGCGGCAGATGGTACTGGTCGGCTTCCTCCAGGCGCAAAACTGCACCAATTTGCCGAGCTCCTGGCGGCATCCGGACTCGCGCGACGATTCGATGTCGGCGGATTACTATCAGGAGATCGCCAGGATCCTCGAAGCCGGCAAGTTTCACATGGCCTTCTTCGACGATCGCCTGGCGATGCCGGACCGCTACGGCAACGACCACGCCCATACCGTCGAATACGGCATCCGCTGCGTGAAGATGGACCCGCTGATCGTGCTGACCACGATGGGCATGGTCACCGACAAGCTCGGCCTTGGCGCGACCTGCTCGACCACCTATTACGAGCCGTTCGACGTCGCGCGCCGCTTCGCGACGCTCGATTTGATGTCCGGCGGGCGCGCGGGCTGGAACGTCGTCACCTCGCTCAATGACGGCGAGGCGCTCAACATGGGCCGGGACTCCCATCCCGAACACGATTCCCGCTACGACCGCGCCGACGAGTTCATGGAGGTCGTCCTCGGCCACTGGGACACGTGGGAGGACGGCGCGCTCATCATGGACAAGACAAGCGGCCGCTTTGCCGATCCGGCCAAGGTGAAGCGGCTCGATCACAAGGGAGCGGCCTTCAAGTCGCGTGGCCCCTTCACCGTGCCGCGTTCGCAGCAGGGCCATCCCGTCATCATCCAGGCCGGCGCATCCGGCCGCGGCCAGCGCTTTGCCGGCCGCTGGGGCGAGGTGATCTTCACCGCCGCGCGCAACCTCGCCGCGGCCAAGGAGGGTTATGCGGCCGTGCGCAACGAGGCGGCCAAAGCCGGCCGCGATCCCGAGCAGATGTTCCTCTGCAACCTGACGACGCCGGTCTGCGGCGCGACCAAGGCCGAAGCCGAAGACAAGATGGCGCTGATCAACAAGCTGCCGCTGCAGATCGACGCGCTGTCGCTGCTCGCCGAAGCGCTCAATTACGATTTCGCCTCCAAGGACCTCGACGCGCCGCTGACCACGGAAGAGCTGAAGAGCATGCAGGGCATTTTGGGCATCCGCGACGGCGTGCTGAAGAATTCAGGCAAGAGCAATCCGAGCGCGCGCGATTTCGTCACCTTCTCCGGCCGCGGCCAGGTGCAGGACGCGATGGTCGGCGGCCCCAAGGAGATCGCGGACAAGCTCGAAGAGATGTTCGTCGAGCGCGGCTGCGACGGCTTCGTCATCGCGGCCACCTACGTGCCCGGCTCCTACGCCGATTTCGTTCGCCATATCGTGCCGGAGTTGCAGCGGCGCGGCTTGTTCCAGAAGGACTATCGCGGCAAGACGCTGCGGGAAAATCTCGGCTTGAGGCGGCCGGCCGCCGGCGCCTGGAAGGTGCAGCCGCGCGATGCTGCGGAATAACTGGAGGATCCGACATGCGCTGGCTGAAATTCACCGCCTCGGACAAGACCTCCTGGGGGATCGTTGAAGGCGACCGGGTCATCGCAATCGACGGCGATCCGTTCGGCGGATGGCAGCGCACCGCGCGCACGCTTCCGCTTGGCGAGGTGAAGATCGAGCTGCCGCTGATCCCGCGCACCTTCTATTGCGTCGGCCTGAACTATTTGAAGCACCTGAAGGAGGCCGCCGACAAGCGCGGCGAGGTGCCGGCCGTGCCTGACAGGCCCGAGATCGGCTATCGCGCGCAGAACGCGCTGATCGCACACGACGAGGAGGTCGTGATCCCCTCTTTCGCGACGGACAAGATCCACTACGAGGGCGAGCTCGTCGTCGTCATCGGCAAGAAGGTCAAACACCTCACCAAGCAGAACGCGATGGATTGCGTATTCGGCTACACCATCGGCAACGACGTCAGCGAGCGCAGCTGGCAGAAGGCGGATCGCAGCCTGTGGCGCTCGAAGAACGCCGACACGTTCAAGCCGATGGGCCCGTGGATCGAGACCGAGGCGAATCTCGCCAGGATGGAGACCGTCGTCCGCGTCAACGGCAAGGAGACCAACCGCTTCTACACCAACGACATGATCTTCGGCGTGGTGCCGTTCCTGGTCGAGCTGACCAAGTACTTTACGCTATGGCCGGGCGATGTGATCTGGATGGGCACCGACGGCGCCTCGCCGGACATTAAGCATGGCGATGTCGTGGAGATCGATATCACCGGCATCGGCACGCTGCGCAATCGGTTCGTGCGGGAGCAACGGTAGATCAGCTCGTGCCGCCTGAGCGGCCCTTCACATGATCGATAAAGGCCCGCAACTTCGGCATGATTTGTCGGTGACCGGGATAGTACAGGAACACGCCCGGCGTCATCGGCGCGAATTGCTCCAGGACGGGAACGAGCTTTCCCGCCGCCATGGCACCGGTGGCCAGCGGTGCGGGCACTTGCGCAAGACCCACACCTTCGACGGCGGCTCCGAGCATCGTTGGAAAGTCGTTGGCGATGAAAGGTCCCGCAACCACAATCTCGATCGAACGACCGTTGTCGTCGAGCGACCATGACGCAAGCGCACCGTTCGATCGTCGCAATCTCAAGCACGCGTGCTCGCGCAGATCGTCTGGCCGCTCGGGCCGACCGCGGCGGGCAAGGTAAGCCGGGCTGCCGAGGATAATGAGCGGTAGCGGATTCGTCAGGCGCACCGCGACCATGTCGGGGGCGATGAACTGGCCCAACCTGATGCCGGCGTCAAAACCTTCGGCTGCGAGGTCGACCAGTTCTTCGCTTGCGGCAAGCTCCACCTCGATCTCGGGAAATGCCCGACAGAACGACGCGATCAGCGGCTCCAGCAGGATCGGCACGACGGAGCGCGGTACGGTGAGACGCAGGAGCCCGGCCGGTCGCTGTCCGAGCTCGCGCGCCGCACCGCTGGCGGCGACGAGCTCCTCGAAGGCAGGCCTGGCGCGCGCAAGGAATCTTTCGCCGGCTTCGGTCAAACCGACACTGCGGGTCGTGCGGATGAAGAGCGCGGCGCCGACGCGCGCCTCGAGCGCGCGTATCGCCTGACTGATGGCCGAGGGCGTGACCCCGAGTTCAGCGGCCGCTCGGCGGAAACTGCGATGTTGGGCGACACTCAGGAACGCCTCCACGCCGTCCAGTGCACCGTGCCTGACTGTGAAGTTCTGCTTCATAGCCCGTCAACATTATCGCGAATAGTAACTCGCGGAAAGCAGCTTTACATCCGAATTGCAAATGAGCCGTGCCGCCGCAGCAACCGCCGCGATCGGAGAAACGATATCGATGAAGACAGTCCGCAACGTCGTCTTGAACGTCGTCTTGGCAGTCACCCTCATACTCACAGGCGCAACCTCCATGGCCGATCCTTCACTTGCCCAATCACAGACCGCGTCGCCGACAACGGGGGTCATGGTCATCCTGACCGTCAAGGCGGGCGTCACCCGAGATCAGATCATGGCCGTCATGCCCGATGAAATCAGGCAGACCGTGCAGCTCTATCTCAACGGAACGGTTCGCGAATGGTATTCGCGATCCGACGGGCGCGGCGCCGTATTCCTGTTGAATGTCAGGGATGTCGCCGAGGGACACGCGATCATGGAGGGCCTGCCGCTCGCGCGGCGGGAACTCATGGACCACGACTACATCGCAGTCGGTCCGCTGATGCCGCTCGGTCTGCTGATGGCCAAGCCCTGAGCGTCCGCCGACGCCGAACCCACCGGCTTCGACCACACTGGCCGGACAGGCCACCACAAGGACATCCGAACGTGCCGCAAAGCTTCAACCTTCCCTTCGTGCTCAGCGTCGCCGGCGCTTTCCTGACAAGCGCGGTGGTGGCTTCGATCTACGTCTGGCCGGCACTCCGCGTCATGCCGCGCTATGAGGCCCTGAGACTGCTCGCGGCCTTCAACGCGTTCAGGTTCTTCGGCATGAATTTCATGGTGGCGGGATTCGTATCCGCGGAGTTGAGCCCGAATTTCGCCGCCGAGGTCGGATGGGGGGACCTTATTGCCGCCACTCTCGCGCTCGCGTCAATCGCAGCACTCTCCTGGCGATGGTCGATCGCAATTCCGGTGGTCTGGGCGTTCAACGTCTGGGGCACGCTGGATCTCCTGAATGCCTACTACATGGGCGTGACGAAAATCCAGGATCCCGGCCTCTTCGGCGCCGGCATTTATATTCCAGCCCTCTACGTGCCGCTGCTGCTCGTCAGCCATGTTCTCGTCTTCATGATTCTGGTGAGGTCCGGATCGGAAGAAAAAACGGCCTGACACGGCCGCTGGCCGCGATCTCGTGCGTCCACCACAGCCGACCTCTCTTTAGGGAACGCCGATGAACAGCGATGCTGCTTCCGTTGCCGCCCCGGCCCAGCCTGCCATCCGGCTCGGCTTGATGTGGACCGTTCTATTCACGATCCTGTGGACCTGGCTGATCTACTCGCTCCCCGCACTTCCGCAGAGCGGCTTTCCGGCCCTCGGCGTTCGGCTGCTGGCCCATGGGCTCATTGCGCTCGGCCTGTGGCTCGGGCTCGAAAACACCGCGTTGACGCCAGAGCAACGCCGGGCGACCTGGCTGGTCGTCATGGTCCCCTTCACGCTTTGGGCTGCCCTCGCCTGGACGGCATCCATCAATGGTGCATTCCGCACGGGTGCCTCCTCCTTGCCGCTGCTTCCCGCGGCGATCCTGCTGCCAGTGATCGTCGGCACTCCTGTGCTGATGCTATCGAAGCGGGTCGGGCAATTGCTCGATGCAATGCCGACGACGTGGCTCATCGCCCTTCAGGTCTATCGCATCTTTGGCAGTCAGTGGCTCGCTTACTGGCTGCGCGGGGTGCTGCCGGGCGTCTGGGCATTGCCGGCAGGAGCCGGCGACGTGCTGACCGGACTGTTCGCGGTGCCGGTGGCGATCGCCTTGGCGGCCGGGACCGCCGAGGAGCGGAAAGGAGCGATCTTCTGGAATATCTTCGGCCTCGCAGACTTCGCCGTCGCGATCGCCCTGGGAATGGCGATGTCGCCTGGCCCGTTCCAGCTCATCGTTCCGGATGGCCCGAGCATGGCCATTGATACCTTTCCGAACGTGCTGACCCCGGCCTTCGTCGTGCCAAGCTCGATCCTGCTGCATGCACTGTCGCTGCGCCAACTGCGCCGTCGCAGCCGGGTGGAGACGGTATGAGTCCCCGCGTTGTCTCAGAACGGCAGCGCCACGCCGGTCTTGATCTCCTTCAGCACCACATTGCTGCGGACGTAGCGGATGCCGGGGATGCGGAACATGAACTCGTCGAGGAATCTGTTATAGGCCGCCATGTCCTGCACGACGACGCGCAAATGATAATCGGCGTCGCCCGTGGTCGCGAAACATTCCAGCACCTCGCGGCGCGTCGTGACCCTGGCCACGAATTCGTCGACGAACTTCGCATCGTGCCGCTCCAGCGAGACGTGGAGGATGGCCGACATCGTAAATCCCGCCTGCTCGCGCGCGACCAGCGCGGCATAGCCTTGGATGACGCCGCTCTCCTCCAGCGCGCGCACCCTGCGCCAGCAGGCGGAGGTGGACATGCCGACCTCGTCGGCGAGCTGCTGATTGGTGGCGCGACCATCCTTCTGAAGATGGGCGAGTATTCGCGTGTCCTGTTCTTCGATCATGGAGGCCTCCCCAGGCCGAGAACATCTACCAAATTTGATCGTCTTGTGCAAAATTCTACCGAAATTTTGATCTACGCGGGACAAATAGGTAAGACCTACCAGGCTCCCAGGCATAACCTTCCATCATCAGGCAGGATGCCGCGCGAGGTCCACCATGGACGCCATTCCGTCACTCGACGCTTACGAGCTCTCCGACCGCTACGATCGCGAGGAGGGCCGCGTCTTCCTCACGGGTACGCAAGCCATCGTCCGCATCGCGCTCGACCAGGCAAAGCGCGACCGTATCCGCGGTCTCAACACCGCCGGCTTCATCTCCGGCTATCGCGGCTCGCCGCTCGGCGGCATCGATCTCGAGCTGTGGCGCATCCAGGAGCGCCTCAAGCGGGACCGCATCGAATTCCTTCCGGCCGTGAACGAGGACCTCGCGGCAACCGCCGTGCTCGGCTCGCAACAAGTCGAGACGCAAGCGGAGCGCGAGGTCGATGGCGTGTTCGGGCTCTGGTACGGCAAGGGCCCCGGCGTCGACCGCTCCGGCGATGCGCTCAAGCACGGCAATGCCTATGGCTCCTCGCCGCATGGCGGCGTGCTGGTGGTCGCCGGCGACGACCATGGCTGCGTCTCCTCCTCGATGCCGCACCAGTCCGACGTCGCCTTCATGAGCTGGTTCATGCCGACGTTGCATCCAGCCGATGTCGGCGAATATCTGGCGTTCGGCGAATATGGCTACGCGCTGAGCCGCTTCTCCGGCATGTGGGTCGGCTTCAAGGCGATCTCGGAGATCGTGGAGTCAGGCGCATCCGTCGCGCTGCGCCCGCCGCGCGCCTTCCGCACGCCCGACTTCACGCCGCCGCCGGGCGGCCTGCACTATCGCTGGCCGGACCTGCCGGGACCGCAGATCGAGGAGCGGCTGGAGGCGAAGAAACACGCCGTCTATGCCTTCGCAAAGGCCAATCCGATCGACCGCCACATCTACGATATTCCGAACGCCACCTACGGCATCGTGACCACAGGCAAGGCGCATCTCGACCTGATGGAAGCGCTGCGGCTGATGGGCCTCGATGAGGCGGCCTGCCGCAGCATCGGCATCGACGTCTACAAGGTCGGCATGGTCTGGCCGTTGGCGCTACATGACGCGATGGACTTCGTGAAGGGCAAGCGCGAGATCCTCGTTGTCGAGGAAAAGCGCGGCATCATCGAGAGCCAGTTCAAGGAGTATTTCTACGACTATCCCGGCACCAAGCCCGAGCGCATGGTCGGCAAGCATGACGAGCGAGGGGCGCGGCTGATCTCCTGGATCGGCGAATTGTCGCCGCGTGCGCTGGCTGGCGTGCTCGCCCGCCGGCTCGATCCGATGTTTCCGGGCCTCAATCTCGCCGCACGCGCGGCCGCCTTGATGCCTGAAGCCGCCCGCACGATCAACGTCAGCGGTGCGACACGTACGCCTTATTTCTGCTCGGGCTGCCCACACAACACGTCGACAAAGGTGCCTGAGGGCTCGAAGGCGCTGGCCGGCATCGGTTGCCACTTCATGGCGAGCTGGATGGACCGCGAGACGTCGTCGCTGATCCAGATGGGCGGCGAGGGCGTGAACTGGGCAGCGTCGTCGAGATTCACCGGCAACAGGCACATCTTCCAGAATCTCGGCGAAGGCACCTACTATCACTCCGGCTCGATGGCGATCCGGCAGGCGATCGCCGCCAAGGCCAACATCACCTACAAGATCCTGTTCAACGACGCCGTCGCCATGACCGGCGGCCAGCCGGTCGACGGCCCCATCAGTGTCCATGCCATCGCGCATAGCGTCCGTGCTGAAGGTGTGGCGCGCATCGCGCTGGTGTCGGACGATCCCGCGCAGTTTTCGCCGGCGGACCTGCCTGTCGGCGTCACCATCCATCCGCGCGAGGAAATGGACCCCGTGCAGCGCGAGCTGCGCGAGGTCTCCGGCGTCTCCGTCCTGATCTACCAGCAGACTTGCGCCACCGAGAAGCGGCGCCGCCGCAAGCGCGGGCAGATGGCCGACCCCAAGCGTTTTGCCTATATCAACGACCTCGTCTGCGAGGGCTGCGGCGACTGCTCGGTCGAATCCAACTGCCTCAGCGTCGAGCCGAAGGAGACGCCGTTCGGCCGCAAGCGGCAAATCAACCTGTCGACCTGCAATAAGGATTTTTCCTGCCTCAACGGCTTCTGTCCCAGTTTCGTGACTGTCGAAGGCGCGACGCGCCGGAAGAAGAGCGCGAGCGAGATCGATGCGGTCGGCCGCGCGGCGACGCTTCCTCTGCCCGCTCCCGTCACGCTCGACCGTCCCTACGACCTGCTGGTAACAGGCGTGGGCGGCACCGGCGTGATCACCGTCGGCGCGCTGATCGGCATGGCCGCGCATCTCGAACGAAGCGGCGTCTCGGTGCTCGACTTCACCGGCTTTGCGCAGAAGTTTGGCCCGGTGCTGAGCTTTATCCGCCTCGCCGCCTCGCCCGAAGCGTTGCATCAGGTCCGCATCGACCAGGGCGCGGCCGATGCGCTGATCGGCTGCGATCTCGTCGTGAGCTCCGCGCCGAAGGCGTCCGGCACCTATCGCCGCGGTACGCGCGCCGCTGTCAACACGGCGGAGATGCCGACCGGCGACGTCGTTCGCTTCCGCGATGCCGATCTCGCCTCGCCCGCCCGCCTGCGCGCGATCCGGCAGGTCGTCGGCAACGACAATCTCGACACCATCAACGCCAACGCGCTGGCCGAACGGCTGCTGGGCGATGCCGTCTATGCCAACATCATCATGCTGGGCTTTGCCTGGCAGCGCGGACTGATCCCCGTCTCGCTGCAAGCGCTGTTGCGCGCGATCGAGCTCAACGGCATCGCGGTCGAGCGCAACAAGCAGGCCTTTGCCTGGGGCCGGATCGCCGCCGCCGATCCGGACTCTCTGCCGATGGCGGACGATACGCCCAAAACCGAGACGCTCGACCAGCTCATCGCCCGCCGCGCCGATTTCCTCACCGCCTATCAGAACGCAGCTTATGCGGCACGCTACCGGACGATCGTCGATAAGGTTCGCAACGCCGAAGCTGCGCTGAGCAGCGAGGCGATGACCGAGGCCGTCGCACGCGCGCTGTTCAAGCTGATGGCCTACAAGGACGAGTACGAGGTGGCGCGCCTGCACATGCAGACCGGCTTCCTCGACGAACTGAAGCGCGAGTTCGAGGACGGTTTTAGCGTCCAGTATCACCTTGCGCCGCCGTTCCTGCCATCCGAACGCGACGCCCGTGGCCGTCCGCGCAAGCGCGCCTTCGGCCAGTGGATCCAGACGCCACTTGCCCTGCTCGCGCGGTTGAAGGGGTTGCGCGGGACGCCGCTCGATCCGTTCGGTTACACCACCGAGCGGCGCACCGAGCGGGAGCTGATCTCCTGGTATGAGGGCGTGATCGAACGGATGCTGCACGAACTCGACGCGGCGCGCCTGCCCGATTTCATTGCGATCGCCAAGGCTCCGATGGAGATCCGTGGCTACGGCCCGGTCAAGGACATCGCGGTCGCGAAGGTGAAGCCGGAGGTCGAACGGCGTCTCGCCGATGTGATCGCCGCATCGCCGGCAGAAATGCGCGCCCACGGTTGACGTGAAACACCGATCCCGGCAGCAATGCCGGCAATCCCGGTGTCCAGATTCCAATCGCGCTCGGCGCGACGAGCAAATTGCCGATTGGCCTTGAGCTCGACGGCCCGGCAGGCAGCGATCGTCGCTTGCTCGCGATCGGCATCGCGCTTGACGGCGTGTTCGGGCGGCTGCCGCCGCCGCACCGGTCATGAATAAGGATTGATCAGCTTCTGCTGCTCGGCGCTGTGCGCCACCAGCATGTCGATGAAGGTTCTCACCTTCGCCGACAGATGATGGCGATGTGGATAGACAGCGTTCATGGACAGCTCGACCGTCCGATATTCCGGCAACAGGCGCACGAGGTGACCGGCTTCGAGGTCGTCCTGAATGAGAAACCCCGCCATCAGGCAGACGGCAGCGCCCCCCAGCGCGACCTTCCGTAGCGCTTCTCCGCTGTTGGTGACGAAGCTGCCGGATATCCGTACCGATGCCGGCGTGCCCTTGCGATCGAGGAAGCGCCATTCATCGCCAAACGGATAGTTCAGGTGACGGCCGCAATTATGCGCAGCGAGCTCGTCGAGCTTCTGCACCCGGCCGTGCTTCTCGATATATTCGTGGGAACAGCACAGCACGTGACGCCAGGTGGCGAGGCTCCGCACGATCAGGCTCGAATCCGGCGGCGGCGTCATGCGCAGGGCAACGTCGTAGCCTTCCTCGATGAGATCGACATCGGCCTCGCCCATGCGCAAATCGATCTTGAGCTCCGGATAGGCCGACAGGAGTTTCGCCACAACCGGCGCGACGAACGGGACCATGTGCGTGGCGACGTGGACGCGCAACGTGCCGCGGGGCACCGACTGCAATTCGCTCGCGATATCGTCGGCCTGTTCGATATCGGCGAGGATCTGGACGCAGCGGTCGTAATAGGCCTTGCCGATCTCGGTGAGGTTGACCCTGCGCGTGGTGCGCTGAAGCAGCCTCACGCCGAGCCGGTCTTCCAGCGCCTGGACGTGATTGCTCACCATGGTGGTCGACATGTTGAGCTTGCGGGCTGCTGCGGAGAAGCCGCCGGTCTCGACCACCCGGCTGAAGACTTCGAGGCTGGTCAATCGGTCCATGCCGCCTGATTATCCGCTCTTGATCGATAATCTCAAGGTTTTCGCCCCGATTATCTACCAGATCATCCCGCGTGTGACATGGCGCATGGGTTAGCAGCAATCGCTCGACAGGTGCGGCAATCGCTCTGGGGCAGTCGCACGTCTGGTCCGGTAGACCACACAGTAGGGCGAGCCCCCGGACTATCCACCCCTAATGGATAATCCTTCCGGCATTTCGCCGATTATCGCTCGAACTGGAAAGACCGATAGTCCCTGCCAGCCGATAGGAGACCGTCATGTCCGAGATGCCCCGCACCGAGAACTTTCAGCAAGCAACTGAAATCACTCAAGATTATTCCAAGTCGCCGCAGCTTGTGCCGATCCGTAACAAGCTCCGGCGCGCGGCCCTGATACTCGCACTCCTCGCGGGCACGACAGCGGTTGTCTATTACGGACACGACTACTGGATCAACGGCCGCTATCTCGAGACGACCGACGACGCCTATGTCAAGGCGGACTCCACGATCGTCGCGCCGAAGGTTTCCGGCTACATCGCGAAGGTCCTGGTCGGCGACAATGAAAAGGTCAAGGCCGGCCAGATACTGGCCAGGATCGACGACCGCGACTTCAGGGCGGCGCTCGATCAGGCCCGCGCCGATGTCGCCGCTGCGGAGGCTTCCGTGCGCAACCTCGATGCCCAGCTCGAACTGCAACAGCCGATCATCGAGCAGAGCACGGCCGATGTCACGGCTGCGGACGCCAATCTGAAATTCGCCCAGGAGGAGCGCGCCCGCTACGACGACCTGATGAAGTCGGGCTCCGGCACGATCCAGCGCGCACAGCAGACCGATGCCGCGCTGCGCGCCAGCAACGCGCAATTGCAGCACGCCAAATCGGGCCTTCTGGCCGCACAGCGCAAGGTCGACGTGCTCACCACCCAGCGCGCCCAGGCCACGGCCCAGCTCGAACGCGCCCGCGCGGTCGCGCAGCAGGCGGCGTTGAACCTGTCCTATACCGAGATCACCGCACCGGTAGACGGCACGGTCGGCGCCCGTAGCTTGCGCGTCGGCCAGTACGTGCAGGCCGGCACGCAGTTGATGGCGGTGGTGCCGCTCGATGCGGTCTATGTGGTCGCGAACTTCAAGGAGACGCAGCTCACCCATGTCCGCGCCGGCCAGCCGGTCGAGCTGCGCGTCGACAGCTTCCGCAGCCAGACCCTGCGCGGTCATGTCGACAGCCTGTCGCCGGCCAGCGGGCTCGAATTCGCGCTGCTGCCGCCCGATAACGCCACCGGCAATTTCACCAAGATCGTGCAGCGCGTCCCGGTGAAGATCGTGCTCGACGATCACAGCCTCACCGGCCTGCTGCGGCCCGGCATGTCGGCGGTGCCGACCGTCGACACCAAGGCCGCTGTGCTGGCTGAGCGCGAGACGGCAAAGCGCCTCGCTGACAACACGGTCCATCCGAGCGGCGGGTGAGGCTGCAAAACCGGCGGGATTATCAAGTCCCGCCGGACGATCCTTCCAGGACTTCCGCGATTATCGAAACCATCCGCCCAGCGCATCCTGTCTCCGTAACCGAGACGAGGCTTCCATGAGCACGCTCCAACCGACCGTCAACGCCGCCTCCGCCGCCAACTTCCCCGCGCCGGCCGCGGCTCCCACGATTCCGGCCGTGTCGGCCAAGACCTGGATCGCGGTGATCGGCGCGACGCTCGGCGCCTTCATGGCGGTGCTGAACATCCAGATCGTCAACGCCTCGCTCGCCGACATCCAGGGCGCGATCGGCGCCGGCATCGACGACGGCGGCTGGATCTCGACCTCCTATCTGATCGCGGAGATCGTGGTGATCCCGCTGTCGGGCTGGCTCGCCCAGGTGTTCTCGATCCGCATCTACCTCCTCACCAACGCGATCTTATTTCTGGTGTTCTCGGCGGCCTGCGCGCTGGCGCAGGACCTGCCGCAAATGATCGTCCTTCGCGCCGTGCAGGGCTTTAGCGGCGGCGTGCTGATCCCGATGGCGTTCACACTGATCATCACGCTGTTGCCGAAGGCGAAACAGCCGATCGGACTTGCGCTGTTTGCGATCTCTGCGACATTCGCACCCGCGATCGGCCCGACCATCGGCGGCTATCTCACCGAGAATTGGGGCTGGGAGTACATCTTCTACGTCAACCTGGTTCCCGGCACGCTGATGATCGCGATGCTGTGGTTCTCGCTGGAAGCGAAGCCGATGAAGCTGTCGCTGCTGCGCGAGGGCGACTGGCCGGGTATCGTCACCATGGCGATCGGCCTCTCCGCGCTGCAGACCGTGCTGGAAGAAGGCAACAAGGACGACTGGTTCGGCTCGCCCTTCATCGTCAAACTGTCCATTATCGCCGTCATTGCGTTGACCGCTTTCCTCGTGATCGAGCTGACTGCGAAGAAGCCGCTGTTGAACCTGCGTCTGCTGGTTCGCCGCAATTTCGGCTTCGGCATCCTCGCCAACTTCCTGCTCGGTATCGCGCTGTACGGTTCGGTGTTCATCATGCCGGTCTATCTGTCGCGCATCCAGGGCTACAATGCCGAACAGATCGGCATGGTTCTGGCTTGGACCGGCTTGCCGCAGCTGTTGCTGATCCCTCTGGTGCCGCGGCTGATGCAACGCTTCGACGCCCGGATCATCATCAGCGTCGGCTTTGCGCTGTTCGCGGCCTCCAATTTCATGAACATCTATATGACGAATGACTACGCCACCGATCAGCTGTTCTGGCCCAACGTCGTTCGCGCCGTCGGACAGGCGTTCGTGTTCGCGCCGCTCTCGGCCGTCGCCACGGCCGGAATCGAGCCGGAGAATGCCGGCTCCGCATCGGGCCTATTCAACATGATGCGCAACCTCGGCGGCGCCATCGGCATTGCGCTGCTCCAGACCGTGCTGACCAAGCGCGAGCAGTATCACTCCAACGTTCTGATGCAGTCGGTCTCGATGTTCGAGCAGGCCACCCGCACGCGGCTGGAACAGCTCACTCAATATTTCGTCAATCACGGCATCCTCGATCGTGCGGATGCGTCGCATCGTGCCTATGTCGCAATCGGCCATATCGTGCAGAAGCAGGCCTATATCCTGGCCTTCAGCGACACCTTCTACCTGCTCGGCATGGCGCTGATCGTGGCCCTGATCGCCGTCCTCTTCCTGAAGAAGCCCGGCCAGACCTCGGCCGGTGGAGCCCACTGACGTCACCCCAGCAAAAGGAGAACGACCATGAAGCCCCGCATGAACTACTATCAGGCCGCGCCCGACACGCTCAAAGCCCTGATCGCGGTGGACGATCAGATCAAGGCCAGCGGCCTGGAGCAATCCCTGATCGAACTGGTCAAGACACGGGCGTCGCAGATCAACGGTTGCGCCTTCTGCATCAACATGCACACCGAGGACGCCCGCAAGCGCGGCGAGACCGAACAGCGGCTCTATCTTCTCAATGCCTGGCGCGAATCTCCGCTCTACACCGATCGCGAGCGCGCTGCCTTGGCCTGGACCGAAGCGGTGACGCTGATCTCCGAGACGCACGCCCCTGACGACGTCTACGAGCAGGTCCGCGCGCAGTTCTCGGAGCAGGAGACGGTCAACCTCACCATGCTGATCGGCACCATCAACGCGTGGAACAGGATCGCGATCTCGTTCCGCGCGGTCCATCCGGTGAAGGTGAAGGCGTCGGTGGCGTGAGGGGTGGTGTCAGTGGCGGCGTGCTGGACGCAACGCCGCTACCACACGCTCAACTGTCATGCCCCGCGAAGGCGGGGCATCCAGTACGCCGCAGCCTCTCGATTCATTCACGGGCGTCACGGAGTACTGGATCGCCCGCCTTCGCGGGCGATGACACCTGAGGTGCGTCCTAAACCGCCGTCGCCTTGGCGAATTCCACGTAGATCTCGCGCAGACGTGTCGCCATCGGGCCGGGCTTGCCGTCGCCGATTGTCTTGCCATCAATCGCGACCACCGGCTGCACGAACGACGAGGCCGAGGTGATGAAAGCTTCCTTGGCAGCGAGCGCCTCGGCGACCGTGAAGGACCGCTCCTCGACGCGGAGCTGACGTTCTTCCGCGAGCGCGATCACGGCCTTGCGCGTGCAGCCCGGCAGGATCGCGTTGGAGTTCTTGCGCGTGACGATGACATCGTCCTTCGTCAGGATGAACGCCGACGACGAACCGCCCTCGGTGACGTATCCATCCTGCAGCATCCAGGCTTCGCCTGCGCCGACTTCCGCCGCGGCCTGCTTCGCCAGCACCTGCGCCAGCAGCGCCACGCTCTTGATGTCACGCCGCTCCCAGCGGATGTCGGGCACGGTGATCACGTTGATGCCGGTCTTGGCCGAGGCGGCATTGATGATGTCCTTTTCCGAGGTGAACATCACCAGGCTCGACCTGACATCAGCCTTGGGGAACGGGAAGTCGCGGCCCTTGTCGGCGCCGCGCGTAACCTGGAGATAGACGAGGCCGCTCCCGAGCTTGTTGCGCGCGATCAGCTCCTTCTGCAGCTCGGTGATGCGATCGAGCGTCTCCGGCAGCCTCAAGCTGATCTCGCCGACAGAACGCTCCAGCCGCGCCAGGTGCGAGGCGTTGTCGACCAGCTTGCCGTCCAGCACGGCCGAGACCTCGTAGATGCCGTCGGCGAACAGGAAGCCGCGGTCGAGAACCGAGATTTTGGCGTCCGAGAGCGGGACGAATGAGCCGTTGACGTAGGCGATCGAGTCCAAGGCAGGTCTCCTGGCGGGAAAAGGGGATTTGGCCACGGGTATAGGAGATTTAGCGAGCCCGATAAACCCTCGATCCGTCATTCCGGGGCATTCGCAAAGCGAATGAGCCCGGAATCTCGAGATTCCGGGTTCGATGCTTCGCATCGCCCCGGAATGACGGAGCCGGTTAATGCGACAGAATCTTCGACAGGAACTTCTGCGCGCGGTCGCTGCGCGGCTTGCCGAAGAAATCCTCCTTCGCCGCGTCCTCGACGATCTCGCCGCGATCCATGAAGATCACGCGGTTGGCGACCTTGCGGGCAAAGCCCATCTCGTGCGTGACGACCATCATGGTCATGCCTTCGCGGGCGAGATCGACCATGACGTCGAGCACCTCGCTGACCATTTCAGGATCGAGCGCCGAGGTCGGCTCGTCGAACAGCATGACGATCGGATCCATCGCGAGCGCGCGCGCGATCGCAACGCGCTGCTGCTGGCCGCCGGAGAGCTGCGCCGGGAATTTCTGCGCCTGCTCCTTCAGGCCGACGCGCTCCAGGAGCTGCATGCCTTTCGCCACCGCCTTGTCGTACGGCCGTCCCAGCACCTTCTGCTGGGCAAGGCAGAGGTTCTCGATGATCTTGAGATGCGGGAACAGCTCGAAGTGCTGGAACACCATGCCGACGCGCGAGCGAAGCTTCGGCAGGTCGGTCCTGGGATCGTTGACCTTGGTGCCGTCGACGCTGATGTCGCCCTCCTGGAACGGCTCGAGCGCGTTGACGCATTTGATCAGCGTCGACTTGCCCGAACCCGAGGGACCGCAGACCACGACGACCTCGCCCTTGGTGACGCTGGTGGTGCAGTCGGTCAGCACCTGGAAGGTCGGGGTGTACCATTTGTTGACGTGGCTGATTTCGATCATGACCGACACGCTCTATCGAATGATGGCGATGCGCGCCTGGAGGCGACGCACGCCGAAGGACGCGACACAGGAAATGGTGAAGTAGACGACGGCGGCGAACAGGTACATCTCGACCAGGCGGCCGTCGCGCTGCGCGACCTTGCTCGCCGCGCCCAGAAAGTCCGGGATCGAGAGCACGTAGACCAGCGAGGTGTCCTGGAACAGCACGATGGTCTGCGTCAGCAGCACCGGCAGCATGTTGCGGAACGCCTGCGGCAGCACGACGTAGCGCATGGTCTGGGCGTAGGTCAGGCCGAGCGCGTTGGCGGCGGCGGGCTGGCCGCGCGAGATCGACTGGATGCCGGCGCGCATGATCTCGGAGAAGTACGCCGCCTCGAACATGATGAAGGTGATGAGCGAGGAGGCGAACGCGCCGACGCTGATCGGCCGCGACGCGCCGGTCACCCACTGCCCGATATAGGGCACCAGGAAGTAGAACCAGAAGATGACCAGCACCAACGGCAGCGAGCGCATGAAGTCGACATAGACGCCGGCGATGCGGCCGAGCACCTTGAAGCCCGACAGTCGCATCAACGCGATCGCGGTGCCGAAGATCAGGCCGCCGAGGCCCGCCAGCGCCGTCAGGGTCACCGTGAACGTCATGCCCTCGTAGAACAGGTAGGGCAGCGCGCGGCGGATGACGTCGAAATCGAGATTACCGAACATTGCGCTATTTCCCCGTGATGTAGCCGGGGATCGCGACATAGCGCTCGAGGAAGCGCATCGCGGTCACGACGACGGCGTTGACGAGGAGATAAAGGATGGTCGCGGCGGTGAAGGCCTCGAACACCTGGAACGAGAATTCCTGCATCGAGCGCGCCTGTCCGGTCAGCTCGATCAGGCCAATGGTGATGGCCACCGCCGTGTTCTTGATGGTGTTGAGGAACTCGGAAGTCAGCGGCGGCAGGATGATGCGGAACGCCATCGGCAGCAGCACGTAGCGATAGCCCTGCACGGTGGTGAGCCCGAGCGCGGTCGCCGCCATCTTCTGCCCGCGCGGCAACGAACCGATGCCCGCCTGCAATTGCACCGCGACGCGCGCCGACATGAAGAAGCCGATGCCGATCGCGGCCGTCCAGAACGGCGCATTCGGCAGTTGCTTCAGCCACAGGCCGGCGGACTTCGGCAGCAGTTCCGGCAGCACGAAGAACCACAGGAAGAGCTGCACCAGCAGCGGCATGTTGCGGAAGAACTCGACCCAGCAGAAGCCGAACCGGTAGGCCGCCTTGGACGGCAGCGTGCGCATGACGCCGACGAGCGAGCCAAACACCAGCGCGATGATCCAGGCGAGCACCGCCGTCTTCAGGGTCAGCACCAGGCCCGACAACAGCATGTCGAGATAGGTGCCGGTCCCCATCGGGTTCGGCTCGAAGAAAATTCCCCAGTTCCAGTGGTAGTTCACGTGTCCCTCGCGCGAACGCGCCAATCACAGATGTCGTAAACGTCTATGCAAATGTCCGGCCACTCCCTCCAGAATGGCCGGAATTTGCTTCCTCTCCCCGCAAGCGGGGAGAGGCGAACAACTCAGCTTACTTGTAGTCGTCCGGGTTCGGCGAGTCCGTCGGCTTGGCGAACTCGTTCTTCAGCTCGGCCGAGATCGGAGTGTTGAGGTTGAGCCCCTTCGGCGGGATCTTGGCCGTGAACCACTTCTCGTAGATCTTCTGGCCTTCGCCCGAGGTGTAGAGCGCAGCGGTCGCCGCATCGACCACCTTCTTGAACGGCGCGTCGTCCTTGCGCAGCATGATGCCGTAGGGCTCGGGCTTGGAGAAGGCGTCCTTGGAGATGACGTAGTCGTCGGGCGACTTCGAGCCGGCAACGAGGCTCGCGAGCAGGATATCGTCCATCACGAAGGCGACCGCGCGATCGGTCTCGACCATCAGGAAGGATTCGGCGTGGTCCTTGGCCGGGATGATGTTGGCGCCGAGGCCTTTCGCAACATTGGCCTCGGTGAGCTGCTTGATGTTGGTGGTGCCGGCAGTCGAGACCACCGTCTTGCCCTTGAGATCATCGATCGACTTCAGGCCGCTCGACTTCTTGAACACGTAGCGGCTGGCGGTCAGGAAGTGGGTGTTGGTGAAGGCGACCTGCTTCTGGCGGTCGGCATTGTTGGTGGTCGAGCCGCATTCGAGGTCGATGGTGCCGTTGGCCATCAGCGGGATGCGGGTCGCCGAGGTCACCGGATTGAGCTTGACCTCGAGCTTGTCGAGCTTGAGTTCCTTCTTCACGGCGTCGACGATCTTGTAGCAGATGTCCATCGCGAACCCGATCGGCTTCTGGTTGTCGTCCAGATAGGAGAACGGGATGGAGGAGTCGCGGAAGCCCAGCGTGATGGCACCGGTGTCCTTGATGTTCTTCAGCGTGCCGGTCAGCTCCTGGGCCCCGGCCTGGCTGACGACGAAGGTCGCGGCCAGCGCGAGCCCGATGTGACGGAAATGCTTCACTTTTTTGGTCCCCTTTCAGGATGATGCGGCCGGATGCAAGCACAAATCAGGCCGGATTAGAATGTGACTTTCGACTGGATCGCCGCTCAGGTTAACGGCTCAGGTGAGTGGCTTGGGCAATTCGCCGAGATCCCAGAACAGGCCGGCCATCACCGTCAAGGCCTCTTCGGTCAACGGCAGCAGGATGTGCTCATTGGGCGCATGCTGGGAGCAGCCGGGATAGGAGTGCGGGACCCAGATCGTCGGCAGGCCCAGGATCTCGGAAAACACGTCGTTCGGCAGCGAGCCGCCGAAGTTCGGCAGCACCGCCGGCGCCTTGCCGGTGGTTTCCCGCACCGAATCCGCCGCCCATTTGATCCAGGGGCTGTCGAAATCGGTACGCGAGGCGGCAAAGCTCTGCGCGGCCCGCACCTCGACCATCGGGAAACCCTTTTGCACCAGATGCGCGCGGACGGCCTCGATCAGGCCGTCGACCTTGGTGCCGACGACAAAACGCAGTTGCAGCACGGCATTGGCGTGGCCGGGAATAGCGTTGGCCGGCTTCTCGATATTGCCGGACGACATCGCCAGCACTTCCAGCGTGTTCCAGGCATAGAGGCGTTCGGCCGCCGACAGGCCTTCCTCGCCCCAGTTCTCCGCCAGCGCCGGCTCGTCCGCGGTCGGCACCACCTCCACGTCCGCAAGATAGCTGCGGATCTGGTTGGTGAGCCGCGGCGGCTTCAGGGCATCGAGCTGAAGACGGCCATGGCCGTCGACCAGCGTCGAGATCGCGTTGACCAGAATGGTCGCGGGGTTGGCGAGCACGCCGCCCCAATTGCCGGAATGATGGCCGCCATCGCGCAAATTGACGTCGAGATGGATGCGGATGCCGCCACGGCAGCCGAGGAAGAGTGTCGGGCGATCTGCCGACAGCCGCGGTCCGTCGGAGGCCATGAACAGATCGGCCTTGAGCGCATCGCGATTGAGGTCGCAGACCTTGCCGAGATCGGGCGAGCCGATCTCCTCGCCCATCTCGACGATGAATTTGGCGTTGAAGCCGAGCTTGCCGCCGCGGGCCTCGCGCACCGCGCGGAGCGCCGCCATGTTGATGCTGTGCTGGCCCTTGTTGTCGGCGGTGCCGCGGCCGTAGAGGCGCGTGCCCGCAACCGTCGTGCGCCAGGGATCGCGGCCATCGCGCCATTCGCCTTCCATGCCGTCGACGACGTCGCCATGGCCGTAAATCAGCACGGTCGGGGCGGACGCGCTCTCGTGATGCTCGGCGAACAGGAACGGAGCCTTGCCGCTGGGGGATTCTACCATGCGGCTTTGAAAATCGAGCTCCGCGAACGCCGGCTGCATCTCCTGTTCCAGATAGGCGCGCAGCTCGGGGCCGCGCGACGGATTCTGGCTCTCGGTCTTGAAGGCGACGCGGCGGTCGAGTTCGGCGAGGAACGCGCCCGAATTGAAATCCTCACGGGCACGGGCGATGGCGGCGGCTCTGGTCATGATTTGCTTTTCGGACTTCGAGGAAGGACCCTACCCGAGACAGGACGGCCTTCGATAGTGGCGGGGACTTGGATTGTTCTTGTAGTTCTCTTGTAGTTCTCTTGTTCTCTTGGGATTTCGTTCTTGCTCGCTTGAGATTGGCTTGCCAAGGGCAGCAGTGCTGCTGATTTTGGCCTTGCCAAGTGCAAGTTATATGCAAGAACTTCGCCAAGTTGGGGCGCACGTCTATCATTCGAAGAGCGCTCGGTACAGAGCGCCGGGGGACCAATATGGCCAAGCAGATCAGGCTCAACGCCTTTGCGATGAATTGCGTCGCCCACCAGTCGCCGGGCCTGTGGACCCATCCGCGCGACCGCACCGCCGAATATAATCGCCTGCCTTACTGGCTCGATCTCGCCAGGACGCTGGAGCGCGGCCGTTTCGACGGATTGTTCCTGGCCGACGTGCTTGGCGTCTACGACGTCTATGGCAACAGCCCTGACGCAGCCTTGCGCAATGCAGCACAGACGCCGTCGAACGAGCCGTTGCTCCTGCTCTCGGCGATGGCGGCGGTGACGCAAAATCTCGGTTTCGGCGTCACCAGCAATTTGTCCTTCGAACCGCCCTACCCGTTCGCGCGGCGGATGTCGACACTCGACCATCTCACCGAGGGCCGGATCGGCTGGAACGTCGTCACCGGCTATCTCGACAGCGCCGCCCGCGGCGCCGGCAAGGACAAGCAGACCGGACATGACGACCGCTACGACATCGCCGACGAATATATGGAGGTCGTCTACAAGCTCTGGGAAGGAAGCTGGGAGGACGATGCCGTGCTGCGCGACCGGGCGCGCGGCATCTTCACCGATCCCGCGAAGGTTCATCGCGTCAATCACGAGGGCGCGAACTATCGCATCAACAACACCATTCACCTCAGCGAGCCGTCACCGCAGCGCACGCCCGTGCTGTACCAGGCCGGCACCTCGCCGCGCGGCCGCCAGTTCGCGGCGCGTCACGCCGAATGTGTGTTCATGTCGGGACCGTCGGCCAAGATCATCGCGCCGCGCGTCTCCGCGATCCGCCAGGAGGCTGCCGCACTCGGCCGCAATCCGGCGGAGATCCTCATGTTCAACATGATGACGATCATCCTCGGCAACACGGAGGCTGAAGCTGCGGCGAAATATGCCGACTACCGCTCGCATATCAGCCCGGAAGGCGCCCTGGCCCTGATGTCGGGATGGACCGGCATCGACTTCTCCGGCTACGAGCTCGACCAGCAGGTCCGGCACGTCCAGAACGATGCCGGCCGCAGCGCGCTCGACAACGTCACCCGCGGTGATCCCGACCGCGTCTGGACCGTGCGCGACGTCATCGAGCATGTCGGCATCGGCGGTGCCGGTCCGGTCGTGGTGGGCACGCCGGAGAGCGTCGCAGACAAGATCGAGGATTGGTTCGAGAAGACCGACGTCGACGGCCTCAACGTGGCGTTCGCGATCTCGCCCGGTGATTTCGAGGACATCGCCGACATGCTGGTACCGGAGCTGACGCGGCGCGGACGGTACAAGCCGGAGTATGCGAAAGGCACGTTGCGGGAGAAGCTGTTCGGTGCGGGGCGCGCAAGGCTCGACACGCCGCATCCGGCGGCGGGGTATCGGGTGGGGAAGACGGTGTAGGCGCCACTACATGCGCTGTCATGCCCCGGCTTGACCGGGGCATCCAGTACGCCGCGGCGTCTCGACTCCATCACCGCCGCCTCTGGAATACTGGATCACCCGCCTTCGCGGGTGATGACGACTGAGAATGTGGCGAGCACTAGCGCCTCAGGTGACATCTCCCCTACACCTTCCCGTCCACCATTACCTCGATCAGCTTCGTCCCCGGCCGGCCAAACGCCGACGACAGCGTCGCCTTCAGCTCGCTTGGGTCACTGATCTTGATCGCCTCGCACCCCAATGCCTTCGCGACCCCGGCGAAATCCACCGGCGGATCGATGAAATCCATGCCGACATAATTGTCGTCGCCATGGAAGGCGAGCAGGCGCTGCTTGATGATGCGATAGCCGCCATTGTTGGCGATGACGACGTTGAGCGGCAGCTTGTGATGTGCCGCCGTCCAGAGCGACTGGATCGAATACATCGCGCTGCCGTCGCCGGAGAAGCACACCACGGGACGATCCGGATTGGCGATGCTGACACCGACCGAGGCCGGCAGGCCCCAGCCGATGCCGCCGGATGCAAGGCCGTGATAGCCGAAGCGATCGCGGTGCGGATGCAGGTTCGTGATCTGGCGGCTGGAGGTGAGGCCTTCGTCGACGAGGATGGCGTTGCCGGGCATGGCCTCTGTCATTTGCAGCACCAGATAGTCCGGATCGATGGGGTTGCGGCCCGCACTCTTGCCGATCTGCTCCACCAGCGCGGCGCGGCGCGCGCTCCAGTTCTTCGGCGCAAGCTCGGCGAGACGCTGCCTGGCGCGTTGCGCCAGTGCCGCGCCGCCCATCTCCTTCAGCACCGGGATCAGCGCGCGCAGCGTTTCCTTGACGTCCGCCTTCAGCGCAATCTCCGCGCCAAAATTCTTGGCGATCTCCCAGTCGACGAGGCCGACCTGGAGAATTGGCAATCCATCCGGCAGCGGATCGACCTCGCTATAGACCGACATCCGCAGCGGATCGCCGCCGAGCGCGATCAGGAGGTCGTAGGGCGCGAGCGTGTCGCGCGCGACCTTCTGCACCCGCGCCAACGTGCCGACGAAGCTCGGGCTCTCCGAGAGGAAGTGCGAGCCATAGGGCGTCGAGGACTGATAGGCGGCAGCGCCGAGCAGCTCGGCGAGCTCGGCCGCCTCCTTCAGCGCGTCGCTCTTGACCACCTCGTCCATGGTGACGATGACAGGACGTTCGGCCTTGAGCAGCCGCGCGGCAAAGGCCTTCAGCGCCTCGTCCGACGGTTTGGTGCGCGTGTCGATGCGGGTGGAGCGGCCAAGATCGATGCCGGCTTCGCTGTTGAGGATGTCACCGGGCAGCGAGATGAACACCGGCCCGGTCGGCGGCGTCATCGCGACCTTGGCGGCGCGGCGCACGATGCGCGGCAGATCCTCCAGCCGCGTCACCTCGACCGCCCATTTCACCAGCGGCTCGGCCATGCGCACCAGCGGGCCGTAGAGCACCGGCTCCATCAGGCCGTGGCCCTGCTCCTGCTGGCCCGCGGTCAAAATCATCGGCGTGCCCGTGAACTGGGCGTTGTAGAGCGAGCCCATGGCGTTGCCGAGGCCGGGCGCGACATGGACGTTGCAGGCGACGAGCTTGCCGGAGGCACGGCTGTAGCCGTCGGCGATCGCCACCACCAGGCTCTCCTGCATTGCCATCACATAGGTGAGATCAGGGTGGTCCTTCAGCGCATGCATGATCGGCAGCTCGGTGGTGCCGGGGTTGCCGAACAGATGGGTGATGCCCTCGTCCTTGAGCAGCGCGAGAAAAGCGGAACGGCCGGTGATCTTGTTCTTCATGTTTCCTCCAGAAGCGGGCGTTGCCGCAAGGACGGAGGCATGATGGCCGAACTTGGCCGAGGCACGCAAGGAAGCGCCGTCATGGCAGACTTGCGTCGGCGCGCGCAAGCTGGGACCATGCTCGGGCGTAAACCTGCACGGGGAGACGCGATGGCCTATGACGAGAACACCGCGGCGCGGGTGCGCAAATTACTGGCGGGTCAGCGATACGTCGCGGAAAAGAAGATGATGGGCGGCCTCTGCTTCATGGTGAACAACACCATGTGCTGCACCGTAAGCGGGCGCGGCGGCATGCTGATCCGCGTCGGCCCGGAAGCGCATGCACGCATGCTGCAGGAGCCGCATACGAGCCCGATGGAAATGCGCGGGCGCATCATGAGCGGCTTTGTCCGCGTCGCGCCGGACGGCTATCAGGGCGATGCCGAGCTGAAAAAATGGGTCAAGCGCGGGCTCGACTTCGTGGCGGCGAATACCGCGGGACGCAAAGCGACGCCACGGAAGGCTGTTTCGGCGAAGACCGAGGTCGCCGCCAAGGCTAAAGCACCTCCTCGCGGCCGAGCTCGAAAGGGTCTTCGCCGCTAGCGCGCTTCTTCTTTTTCGAGCGCTGCCAGACCACACCGGGAAAGCCCTTCAACGGCACCAGCGGCTCGCCGGTATAGGCCCATTCCTGGAGCTCTTCGATCGCGATGTGATAGAGCGGCTGGCGGCCGGTGCGCTCCCTAAACAGCGCGCGGGGGATGTTGACCATGTGGGGCCCGCGCGGCCGCTCGTAGGCGATCGGCGTGCCGCAATGCGAGCAGAAGCTGCGCGCGGTTTTGGTGGCCTTGTCCTCGTAGCGCGTGAGCGCGGTCTTGCCGGAGGTGATGCGAAAGCGCTTCTTCCAGCTCCCGACATAGGTCGCGTAAGCCGCGCCATGGGCGCGGCGACTACTGGCGGAATGATCGTGCCAGGCCCAGCGCGCGGGAACGTCGATCTCGAAGGTGACCTTGCCGCAGAGGCATTGACCGGTGGCGGTTCCTGCGGCGGCTGCGGCTTTGGCCATCGTCTCTCTCCGTCGTCGTTGCAGAGGCGACAATACACGATCGTCATTCCGGGGCGCGACGAAGTCGCGAGCCCGGAATCCATCGGGCTGCGTACTCAGAGGCGGGATGGATTCCGGGCTCGACGCTCCCGGGCCGCGCTTCGCGCGGTCCCGAGCGTTGCCCCGGAATGACTGAGGGAGACTACGCCGGTGTCAGCTCGTCATACGCCGGATAATCCGTATACCCCTTCTCCTCGCCGCCGTAGAACGTGGCCCGATTGTAAGGCGTGATCGGATAATCGTGCCGAAGGCGCCGCGGCAAATCGGGGTTGGAGATGAAGATACGGCCGAAGGCGATGATGTCGGCATGGCCGTCGGCGATCGCCGCATTCGCGGTCTCGCCGGTAAACCCGCCGGCCGTCATCAGCACGCCGCTGTAGAGCGGACGGAACAGCACCATCGCCGACGGTACATTCTCCCAGTGGACGTCGGCGCGCCCGGCGCCGCTGGAGCGCGGCTCGATGAAGTGAAGATAGGCAAGACCGAGCTTGTCGAGCGCCTTCACGACATGGGTGTAGAGCGGCATCGGATCGGGCTCGCCGGAATCGTTGGCGATACCGTGCGGCGACAGCCGCACGGCGACGCGGTTTGCACCCCAGACGTCGATCGCGGCCTGCGTGACATCGAGCAGAAGCCGCGCGCGATTCTCGATTCCGCCGCCATATTGATCGGTGCGCTGGTTGCTGCGCGATTGCAGGAACTGCTCGAGCAGATAGCCGTTGGCGCCGTGGATCTCGACGCCGTCAAAGCCGGCGGCGAGCGCGTTCTTCGCGCCCTGCCGGAACGCCTCGACGATGCCCTTGACCTCGTCCGTCTCCAGCGCGCGCGGCGTCTCGTAATCGGCGATCTTGCCTTCGGCCGTCATCGCCTTCATGCCTTCGGCCTTGATCGCAATCGCCGAGGCCGAGACCGGCAGCTCACCGCCATGGAAGGAGGAATGCGAGACGCGGCCGACATGCCAGAGCTGGAGGAAGATGATGCCGCCCTTGGCATGCACGGCATCCGTCACCTTGCGCCAGCCGGCGATCTGCGCCTCCGAATAGATGCCGGGCGTCGCCGGATTGCCGCGGCCGTGCGAGAGCACCGGCGAGGCTTCGGCGATGAGCAAGCCGCCCGGCGTCGCGCGCTGGCCGTAATATTCGGCATTGAGCGGCCGCGGCGAAAAGCTGTCGCGCTCGGCGCGCATGCGCGTCAGCGGCGCCATCGCGACGCGATGCGCCAGCTTGTACGGACCGACCTGCAACGGATTGAACAACGCCGGAAATTTCATGCTGGCCCCAAAGTGGCTATGGAAGGATGCGGATCATATAAGAGGAAGAGACGGCCTGAAAAGATGCTGCCCGGTCTCCCTCTCCCCGTTCTTACGGGGAGAGGGTTGGGGTGAGGGGCCGCCTCCACGAAAATGGTGAGAGCTGGACTCGCGGAAACTGCCCCTCACCCGGAATCCGCGCTACGCGCGCATTCCGGCCTCTCCCCGCAAGCGGGGAGAGGCAAAGTGGCGCCGCGAACGCGGGAACCACGCTACGCCGTCTTGATCCAGACGGCCTTCACGTTGAGATACTCCTCGACGTGCTGCTTGCCGGACTCGCGGCCGTAACCGCTCATCTTGTAGCCGCCGAAGGGCACAGCCGGATCCATCGCCTGGTAGCAGTTCACCCACACCGAGCCGGCACGCAGGCTCTTCGCAACCGCGTGTGCCTTGCTGACGTCGCGCGTCCACAGGCCCGAGCCGAGGCCGAACGTGGTGTTGTTGGCGCGCTTGACCAGTTCGTCCATGTCCTTGAACGCGATGGCGGAGATGACGGGGCCAAAAATCTCCTCCTGCGCGATGCGCATATTGTCCTGGACGCCCGCGAACACGGTCGGCGAGACGAAGAAACCCTTCGACAGCGCGCCTTCGGTGACGCGGCCGCCGCCGGCGAGCGCGCGCGCGCCTTCCTTCTGGCCGATGTCGAGATAGCCGGTGACGCGCTCGAGCTGCTGCTCGGAGACCAGCGGGCCGATCTGCACGTTGGGATCGAGACCATTGCCGACTTGCAGCTTCTTGCCGAACTCGGCGACGCGGCCGACGAACTCCTCGTAGATCGACTGCTCGACGAACAGGCGCGTGCCGGCACTACAGATCTGGCCGGAGTTGGCAAACACCGCCATCGCGGCGCCGGGCACGGCGGCATCGAGATCGGCGTCCGCGAACACGATGTCCGGCGACTTGCCGCCAAGCTCGAGCGAGACGCGCTTGAGGTTGCCGGCCGAGGCGCGGATGATCGACTGTCCCGTGACGTGCGAGCCGGTGAAGGCGACCTTGTCGACGTCATGATGCGAGGCAAGCGCAGCGCCCGCGGTCTCGCCATAGCCGGGGACGACGTTGACGACGCCGGGCGGAATGCCTGCCTCCATCGCCAACTCGGCGATGCGCAACGAGGTCAGCGGCGCCTCTTCGGCGGGCTTGAGCACCACGGTGCAGCCGGTGGCGATCGCGGGGCCGATCTTCCAGATCGTCGCGGTGAGCGGGCCGTTCCAGGGGATGATGGCGCCGACGACGCCGATCGGCTCCTTCAGCGTGTAGGAGAAGATTTCGCCCGGCAGCGAGTTCTCGATGGTCTCGCCATGGATCGCGGTGGTCTGACCGGCGTAATAGCGCAGCATGCCGACGGCGCGGAGGCGATAGGCACGGGTGCGGCTGAGCGGCGCGCCCATATCGAGCGTGTCGAGCTGCGACAATTCGTCGAAATTCTTCTCGACGAGATCGGCAAGCTTCAGCAGCAGGTTCTGCCGCTCGAACGGCTTGACCTTGCTCCAGGGTCCTTCGAAGGCGCGGCGGGCGGCGGCAACGGCGCGGTCGATGTCTTCCTTGTCGCCCTCGGCGACGGTTGCGAGCAGTTCGCCGGTCGCGGGATTGTGGGTCTCGAAGCGCTTGCCGGAGGCGGCATCGACCCATTTCCCGTCGATCAGCATCTGCTTGTAGGACCCATTGGCGAACGGGTGGCGCGTGATCGGAATAGCCTGCGACACAGCCATGGCTGCACTCCCTGTCAGGTGATTGATTGGGTTCGATCTCGGCGGGATCGTTGGGCGAGAAAGGATACAGCGGTGCCGGAAAGGCGTAAAGGCGGCGAGGAACGAAGACCTCCCATGCCGACTTGTGCAGGGTCGCGTGAACGCCATGTTATAGCTCGACCGAACTTGACGCCGCTCCCCGGAGAATGAGCCATGTCGCATCCTGTCATCGCCAAGGGCAATGTCGCCGTGATCACCGGGGGCGCATCCGGCATCGGCCTCGCCGCCGCCATCGCCTTCGCACGCGCGGGAATGAAGGTGTGCATCGCCGACGTCGACCAGGCGCGACTGCAGGAGGCCGCAACAAGACTGTCATCCGTCACCGCCGCCACACATGTGATGACATTCGTCGTCGATGTCAGCCGCGCCGAGAGCGTGAAGGAACTGGAACACGCCGTCGGCGCGCATTTCGGCGGTACCGATATCCTCATGAACAATGCGGGCATCCAGCCCGGCAGCACGCTGTTCGGCGAGCCCGATAACTGGCAGCGCATCATCGCCGTCAACATGTGGGGCATCATCAACGGCTCGCGCATCTTCGCGCCCAACATGATCGCGCGCGGCAAGGCCGGCCTGATCATCAACACCGGCTCGAAGCAGGGCATCACCACGCCGCCCGGCGATCCCGCCTACAATGTCTCGAAGGCCGGCGTGAAGGCTTTTACGGAAGCGCTCCAGCATGAGCTGCGCAACACGGAAGGCTGCCACATCACGGCGCATCTGCTCGTTCCCGGCTTCGTCTTCACGGGGCTGACCGCGAAGGGCCGCACCGAGAAGCCGGCGGGAGCCTGGACGCCCGAGCAGACCGTCGACTTCATGATCGCGCGGCTCGAGGCCGGCGATTTCTACATCCTGTGCCCGGACAACGACGTGCCCCGCGCCCTCGACGAAAAGCGCATGCTCTGGGCCGCCGGCGATATCGTCGAGAACCGGCCCCCGCTGTCGCGCTGGCACCCGGACTATGCGGACGCGTTCGCGAAGTTCGTGAAGGGGGGCTAGGCGCGCTCTCTCACTCCCTCTCCCCGTTCTTACGGGGAGAGGGTGGGGCGAGGGGCTGCTTACGCAAACTGCGGTCTGAGCTATTGAAGGGATTTCGCAAGGGGTGGCCGTGGAGTCGGAGAGACTTTTGTCGCTGCGACTCAGTGCCATGCCCCTCACCCGGATCGCGTCGGACGATGCTTCGCATCGCCGAGGGCGATCCGACCTCTCCCCGCGGAAGGGCGGGGAGAGGTTAAGAAGCCTACAGCGTCTCTTGCTGATGCCCGCAATTCTTGCAGGCGAACTTGACGCGGCTCTGGCCCTTTGGCGCCTGCACCCGGTTCGGGGCGCCGCACTTGCCGCAGACCGCCTCGATCCGGGTATCGCCCTGCTTGACGACGATGGTCTTCTTTTCCATCGATTCGCGGATCAGGCGCTCGGCCTCCTCTCGCAGGGATTGTTTGGACAAAGCTCATCTCCGCCATGAATGCGGGCGAGGCTTATCGCACCTGCGTCGGAATCACAATCCGTGATGGTGATCGCGGCGTTATCAACATGTCATTCCGGGTTGGTCCGCAGGACCAGACCTCAGGTGCGCACTTGCGCACCGGGGAATCTCGAGATTCCGGGTTCATTCGCTGTGCAAATGCCCCGGAATGACGGTGTATGACTTCAGACCTCGACAATCACATAGCTGTCCTCGACATGCACCGGAAACGTTTCGGCAACATACGGGCCCTTCTGCAATTCGTCGCCCCGCTCCACCGCGACCGGATATGACCTGATCCTGACGCGTTTCGGATCGAACCAGGACTGGCCGTTGCGCATGTCGAACTCCCAGCCGTGCCAGGGACAGCGCAGCATCTCGCCGACGCGAGAGCGCTGATAGATGCCCGGCTCGGGCGAGGTCAGCCGCGCCACGCAGGCCGCCTTGTCCAGCGGGGCACCTTCGTGCGGGCAGCGGTTCAGAAGCGCAAAGAACTCGCCGTTGACGTGGAACACAACGATGTCGCGGCCCGCGACGTCGACGACCTTGTTGCCGCCGGGCGGGATCTCGGAAGTGCGGGCGACGATGTGGCGGGCCATGCTGGTTTCAGAACTTGTAGACCGCGCGGGCATTGGTGCTGAAGATCTTCTTCCGCTCAGCCTCGGTCAGCGGCGTCTTGAAGGCGAAGCGCGGATCGTCGAAGTCCCAATGCGGATAGTCCGACGAGAACAGCAGACGGTCGATGCCGACCCATTCGATCAGCGCGCGCAGGTGCCGGGCCTCGTCCGGCTCGTCGATCGGCTGGGTCGTGAACCAGAAGTGCTCGCGGACGTATTCCGAGGGCCTGCGCTTGAGGTGTGGCACCTCGCTGCGGAACCGCTCGAAATGCTGGTCCATGCGCCACACCGCTGACGGGATCCAGCCAAAGCCGCCCTCGATGAAGACGATCTTCAGCTTTGGAAAGCGCTCCGGCACGCCCTCGATGACGAGGCTCGCAAGCTGCGCAGCAATGGTGTGTGCGTTCGACTGGTGCTCCTCGACATAATAAGACGGCCAGCCGCCGCCGGTCGGCGCGTGGCCGCCATAGCCGCCGACATGGACGCCGAGCGGCAAGTCCAGTGCCTGCGCGCGCTCGTAGATCGGCCAGTAGCGGCGGCGGCCGAGCGGCTCGTTGGCCCGCGGCGAGACGTTGATCTGGATGTATTCACCGATCTTGGCGCAGCGCTCGATCTCGGCAATGGCTAGCTCGTTGCCGTCCTGCCCGACCAGGATCGAGGCCTTCAGGCGCGGATCGCGGTGCGACCAGAACGCCAGCTGCCAGTCATTGATGGCGCGCTGGATCGCGGCGCCGAACTCCAGGTTCTGCTGCGAGAAGATGAAGAGATCGAGCACCTGGAGAATGCCGAACTCGACGTCGAGCGGATCGAGATGCTGCTTGCGCATGAAATCAAGATCGGAACCGGGCGGCCCCCCGGTCGGCGGCCAGGCATCGCGCCGCGCGATCAGCGGCGAGGACCGCGGATAGGGCGTGGTGAACAGATAGGGCGTGCGCAGATGGCTGCCGTATTCCTTCAGGTGCTGCTGCCAGCGCTTCGGCAGGAATTCGTTCAGATCGTCGGTCGAGCGAAGACTCGGATGGACGTCGCAATCGACGATGCGCAGCCGCGACGCGGCGGGCTTCTCGTCGTCGCGCAGCGGACGGTCGATGACTTCGCTCATGCTGTCCTCCAAAATCAGTTGGCGAGCGACAACCGCGGAAACGTCTCCAGCGGGTTGTCGACGCACATCTTCGCGATGATGCCCTTCGGTAGATTCGGCGGGATTGGATCGTCGCCGTCGAACTGCCAATGCGGGTAGTCGGACGCGAACAGGAACATTTTTTCGGAACCGATCTGGTCGATGATCTCCTCGACGCTTTTCGCGTCGCTAGGTGCATCGAACGGCTGCATGGTGACGCGAAAATTGTCGCGGATGATCGATGCCGGCTCGCGCTCGACCCAGGGAACCTCGACGCGCACGCCGCGCCAGGTCTTGTTGGCCCGCCACATGAAGGCCGGCAGCCAGCTTACGCCCGACTCCATCAGCACGACCTTCAAGTTTGGGTATTTGCCGAACACCCCCTCATAGATCAGGCTGAGGATCTGCGCCTGAAACGCCTGGGCCTCGACGAAGTAATATTCATAACGATGCGACGGCCAGCCGGCCGAGCTCGGCGCCTGGCGATATTGCGTGCCAGCGTGGATCGCGAGCGGCAGTTTGTACTTTTCTGCGAGCTGATAGACGGGCCAGAAATGTCGCCGTCCCAGTAGCGTCTCGCCCTGCGCTAGCGCCAGGATGGAGACGAAGCGATTGTCGCCGGCGCGGCGCTCGATCTCCTCGATCGCGAGATCCGGCGCCTGCATCGGCACCACGATGGAGGCGCGCAGGCGGGAATCGCGCGCAAGCCATTCGGCGGCGATCCAGTCGTTGATGGCCTTGCAGAAGTCGGCCGCCATGTAGGCGTCGAAGACGGCCTGCGCGCCGTAGAGCACGTTGAGGATGGCGTGGCTCGCACCCAATTGGTCGAACGCGCCCTTCTGCACCATGGCGAGATCGGAGCCGGGCTTGGCGCCGTTGGCCGGCCGCCAGTCGGCGCGGCCCGAAAGGGGCATGCTCGGTGGATAGGAGGTGAGATCGAGCCCATCGATGGCGCGGCTCACCACCTGCTCTTTCCAGTGATCGCTGAGATAGGGAAGCAGCGTCGTGCGCGTGCCACCAACGGCCGGGTGGATGTCGCAGTCGATCCGCGTCGCCGCCATTGGGGGTTCCTCGGAGTTTCCTCGCGCAGTCTTTATTAGCGGCGTTCTTCGCGCCGCCCGGGCAGAGTGCGCCGGCCGGCGCCGCCACGCAAGGGCGCGCGCCCGCGCGATCCGTCATGGCTCGGTTGCATTTCGCGGGCGCGATATGTGGATCAGCCGCGCGGTGGATGCTCTGGCACCCACCGCGTCGGATTGCAAACCTTTGCGCACTTCTCTCCTCAAGCGGCCTTGGAAACCTCCATCAAGAGGCGCTCGGCCTTGGCATCCTCGATGCGGTTCATCAGCCGGCTGCTCTCGTGATTGTCGCGCACGGTCTTGGTCAGCGTGACGCAGGTCTGGAGCAGCATCGCGACGCCCATGGTGAGATAGCCCTTCATCCAGAGGTCGATCGGCAGGAAGAAGATGCCGATTGCGACGAGGAAGGCGGAAGCCGCGAAGGACACGTAAGTGAAGGTCACCCAGGCGCTGCTGTGGGGCTGGCCGTTCTGGTTCATGGTCGTCTCCTGTTGGTTCGAATGATGATGGGATCTGAGTTCAGGCAGTCGGCTGGTGCTTGGACTTCAACCGCGCCAGCACGTCGTCCGCGGTCGTCTTCAGCCGGGGGCCGAAGCCCTGCTCGGCGAGTCGTTCGGCGGTCGTTAGCGGACCGGTGGCCGCATCGAGCTCAAACAGCGCGTCATCGGCGGCCTGGGCTTCCATCTGGCGCTCGCGCAGGCGCCTCAAGGTGCTCTCCGCTTCCGGCAGCGTGGATTCGTAAGGACGTGCGGCCTCGATGCCGCTGCGGCGAAGCGAGCGCACCGCTTCCGAGGCACGGGCGAGGCGACGGCCGCGATCGAGCTCGGTGATGCGGGCCTGCGCAGTCGCGACGTGGCGCTTCAGCCGCGCGATCTCGGTTGCGAACAGCGCGCGTGCCGTCATCGCCGCATCGCGGTCGGCTTCGAGACCCGCGATGGCTTCGGCGGCCTCCTTGGCGAGATCCTCGCGGCCGCCATCGAGCGCCGCCACCGCGCGGGTCTCGAGATCGGCGATGCGGGCGAGGGTCGCCTCGAGCTTGCGGCCTTCCTGCTGGTCCTGCGCGATCGCCAGCGCCAGCGTCCGCTTGCTGCGCTCCACCGCGGCAGCGGCATCGCGCATCTGCTGATCGAGGATCAGCAGGGCTGTACGGTCCTCCAGCTCCTCGCCTGCGGCGGCCACGCTGCCGCGGAAAAGTGTCACGACGGTCTTGAACATCTGCAGCTCCCTGTTTATGAGCGTTGCTCACAAATGCTTTGTAGCAGGAATATTGAACATCGTTCAATAAATATTTGAGCGACGCTCAAGAATTTGACTCCAGATGACTAAGGCCTTGGAACGTCGAGCGAAACTTCGGACCGACCTGATCCAGGCGGCCGAGCGGATGATCGCTGAGCGGGGGTTGGCAGGTCTGAAAACCCGCGATTTGGCCCGCGAGATCGGCTGCGCCAATGGCGCGGTCTACAATCTCGTCGCCGACGTGGACGAGCTCGTCCTGCGGGTCGGCTCGCGCACGCTGCATCGCCTCGATGAGGCGCTCAGCGCGGCGGAACGCGCCGGGGAGCCCTCGCCGCAGGAAACGCTGGTCCGCATCGCCATTGCCTATTGCGACTTCGCCGCCGAAAACCTCGAACTCTGGCGCGCGCTGTTCGAGCACCGCATGGCCGCCGACAAGATCCTCCCCGACTGGTCCGTCGACGATCAGCTGCAGCTGTTCCGCCACATCTACCACCCGCTGGCGCTGCTGCTTCCCAAGCGCAATCAGGAAGAGCTCGGCATCACCGCGCGCAGCCTGTTCTCGGCCGTGCATGGCATGGTGGCGCTGGGACTGGAGCAGAAACTGGTCGCCGTTCCCCTGCCGGCGCTGCGCAAGGAGATCGCAAACCTCGTGCGCGCGATGATCGACGGGCTGATCGCGCGGGCGGAGTAAAAAGATCGGCGGCGGCTGACTAAAATTTCGCCTGTCGCATCGCGAGTGGTGCGCTTAGCCTTCGGGCCGTCCCCTCACCTCTATCCGGAGTCTCTCATGCCCCTCCTCATCCGCGGCGGCACCGTCGTCAATCACGATCATTCGCGTCGTGCGGACGTGCTGATCGACGGCGAGACCATCGTGGCGGTGGGCCCGTCGCTCGAGGCGCCCACAGGCACCAAGGTCATCGATGCCGGCGGCGCCTACGTCATTCCGGGCGGGATCGATCCGCATACCCATCTCGAAATGCCGTTCATGGGCACCGTCACCGCCGACGATTTCGAATCGGGAACCAAGGCGGCACTGAGCGGCGGCACCACCATGGTGGTGGATTTCTGCCTGCCCGATCCCGGCCAGTCGATGCTCGCGGCCTATCAGGAGTGGCGGCACAAATCCGAGAAGGCCGCCAGCGACTACGGCTTCCACATGGCGGTGACGTCGTGGTCGAAGCAGATTTTTGACGAGATGGAGACCGTGGTCAAAACCTACGGCATCAACACCTTCAAGCATTTCATGGCCTACAAGGGCGCGCTGATGGTGAATGATGACGAGCTCTACAACTCGTTCGCGCGCTGCGCCCATCTCGGCGCGATGCCTGTTGTCCATGCGGAGAACGGCGACGTCGTCGCCTTGATGCAGGAGGCGCTGATCGCGCGCGGCGTCACCGGCCCCGAGGGCCACGCTTATTCGCGGCCGCCTGAGGTCGAGGGCGAAGCCACCAACCGCGCCATCATGATCGCGGACATGACCGGCACGCCGGTCTATATCGTGCACACCAGCTGCCGCGAGGCGCATGAGGCGATCGCGCGGGCGCGCGCGGCGGGAAAGCGCGTCTATGGCGAGCCGCTGATCCAGCATCTGCTGCTCGATGCCGGCGAGTACCTGAACAAGGACTGGGATCATTCCGCGCAGCGCGTGATGTCGCCGCCGTTCCGCGACAAGTCACACCAGGATAGTCTTTGGGCCGGCCTGCAAGCCGGCTCGCTCCAGGTGGTCGCGACCGACCATTGCGCCTTCACCACGGAGCAGAAGCGGTTCGGGCTCGGCGATTTCAGGAAGATCCCGAACGGCACCGGCGGCCTCGAAGACCGCCTCGCGTTGTTGTGGACCGCGGGCGTCGCCACGGGGCGGCTGACAAAGGAGGAGTTCGTCGCGGTGACCTCGGCAAACATCGCCCGCATCCTCAACATCTATCCGCGCAAGGGCGCGGTCGCGGTCGGCTCGGATGCCGATGTCGTGGTGTGGGATCCCAAGGCGACAAAGAGCATCAGCGCGAAGCGGCAGATGAGCCGGATCGATTACAATGTGTTCGAAGGCTTTGCCTGCACCGGCGGACCGGCGGCGACGCTCTCGCGCGGCCGCGTCGTCTGGACGGATGGCGATCTGCGCGCCGAGGCAGGCGATGGCCGCTACATCGAACGCCCCGCCTTCTCGCCCGTGCATGTGGCGAATTCGACCTGGAAAGAGCTGACCGCCCCGCGCGCAGTCGCACGCGGAGCGGTGACGCCTTGAGAACGCGATCCACGCGGGATGCGACGCCATGAAGCGCGGTTGATGGCACGCGCTTTGCCTCTTTATGTCGCAACTTTCTCTCAAGGAGGCCGCGATGAGCGCATCATCTTCCGACATGAACCGTCGCAGCGTCGTGCTCGGTGGCCTCGGTATCGCCGGAATGACGGCCGTCGCGCCTCCCTTCGCCCGGGCGCAGGGACGCAGCGAGACGCTGCTGGTGGTGCAGGAGCTGGGGCCGAACTCGCTGGACATGCAGGGCGTCGGCTCCAACCAGACCGTGAACGGCCTGTCCTGGAATTGCTACGATCGCCTGCTGACCTACGCCTCCAAGACGCTGCCCGATGGGACCGTGTCCTATGATCGCGAGAAGCTCGCGCCTGAACTCGCCGAGAGCTGGGAGGTCGCGGCCGACGGCATGGCCTGCACCTTTCGCTTGCGAAAGGATGCGAAATTCCACGACGGCGCGCCGGTCACGGCCACGGACGTCAAATGGTCGTTCGACCGCGCCGTGAAGGTCGGCGGCTTTCCGACCTTCCAGATGTCGGCGGGATCGCTGGAAAAGCCCGAGCAGTTCGTCGTGGTCGACGACCACACCTTCCGCATCGATTATGTCCGCAAGGACAAGATGCTGCTGTTCAATGTCGCGGTGGTCGTGCCCTTCATCATCAATTCCGAACTCGCCAAGAAGAACGCAGCGCCCGAGGATCCGTGGGCGCTGGCCTGGCTGAAGACCAACGAGGCCGGCGGCGGCGCCTACAGGATCGAGAGCTGGAAGCCCGGCAGCGAGACCGTGCTGGCGCGCTTTGACGACTGGAAGAGCGGACCGCTGCCGAAGGTGAAGCGCGTGATCGCGCGCGACGTCCCTTCCGCAGGCACCCGGCGCGCCATGCTGGAGCGGGGCGATGCGGATATCTCCAGCGGCTTTGCGCCGCGCGATTTCGAACAGATCATCAGGGAGGGCAAGGTCAAGGTCTCGGGCGTGCCGATCCCGAACGCGCTCTGGTACGTCGCGCTGAACACGGCAAAGCCGCCGTTCGACAATGCCAGGCTGCGCCAGGCCATCGCCTGGGCGATGCCTTACGAGCAGATCCAGAGCAGCGCCTTCTTCGGACGCGCCGTTCCGATGTATGGCGGCGCGGCCGATGTCTCAAAGCCGGTCTGGCCGCAGCCGTTTCCCTATGTCACCGATCTCGACAAGGCCAAGGCCCTGATGAAAGAGGCAGGCTTCGAGTCCGGACTGGAAACGACGCTGTCGCTCGACACCGGTACGGCGACCGTCGGCGAGCCGACCGCGATCCTGATCCAGGAGAGCCTCGCCAAGATCGGCATCAAGGCAGGAATCGAGAAAATCCCCGGCGCGAACTGGCGCACGACGCTGAACAAGAAGGAGCTGCCGATTGCCCTCAACCGCTTCAGCGGCTGGCTGGACTATCCCGAATATTACTTCTACTGGAATTTTCACGGCAACAATTCGATCTTCAACATCTCCTCCTACCAGAACAAGGAGATGGACGCGCTGATCGACAAGGCACGCTTCACCACGGATGCGGCGGAATACGACAGGTGCGTGAAGGATTTCATCGCGCTCTGCATGCGCGACGTTCCCGTCATCCCGCTCAACCAGCCGATCCACGACGTCGCCATGCAGAAGGCCGTCACCGGCTACGAGTTCTGGTTTCACCGCGAGCCGGACTACCGCCAGTTCGCGAAGGGCTAGTGCCGATCGACGACGCGGACGCGGCCTGAGGCGGCTCGCGCCTGCCCGGTCGGAAAGCTCCGCACCAGTCGCGTTTCGCTCGCGTGAAGCATCGCCGCGTCGAGCCTGCCCTGCCGCGATCCGTCCAGCGCGCAGGCAAAGATCCGATAGAACTGCGCGCTGTCATAGGCGACCAGCAGCATATCGACGCCGGCATTGATCGCCTCGACCACAGCCTTGCAGACGTCGTTCTGGTAGATCGCGCCCATCACGAGGTCGTCGGTCATCACCATGCCCTGGTAATTCCATTTGTCGCGGATGATGCCCTGGACCACCCGCTTCGAGTGCGACGCGGCGCGATCGGGATCGACCGCGGTCAGCGTGACATGGCCGACCATGAGCGCGCTATGCGAATGCGAAAGCACCTCGCGGAACGGCAGCCAGTCGGTTGCCTCCAGCTCCCTCACCGGCGTGTTGAGACTGGCACTGAAATGATGAGTGTCGGTGCGCACGCGCCCGATGCCGGGAAAATGCTTGAGCGTGGCGCCGACGCCTGAGTCTTCCAGCCCGCGGACATAGGCGTTTGCGATCGTGCTGACCACGACGGGATCGGTCGCAATCGCGCGCTGGCCGATCAGCGTATGGAAATCGAGGCGGTTGCGCCTCTGCGGCGGCTTGAGGTCGAGCACCGGCGCCAGATTGAGATTGACGCCGAGGCCGGCGAGCTCGCGGCCGTGGATGCGGCCGAACTCCTCAGCCTTGGTCTGCTGCTCGTCGGGGGCAAGCGAGGAGAGGGTCGCGAGCGCCGGCACCTTTGTCAACGGCGGCGCGAGATGCCCGACGATCCCGCCTTCCTGGTCCGCGGCGACGACCAGCGGCGGCAGCCCCACAGCGCGCCGCTTGTCCTGGAGCGCCGCGATCTCGGCGCGCAGCGCCTCGATGGTCCGGCCCCGGATGTTGTGCCGGGTGACGTAGACGCCGCCGATCAAGCCTTGCTCGGCAAGGCGCGCGACCTCGGGAAAGGAGGAATAGCCGACCATGAAGTGAGGCCCGAGCTGACGCACCTCATTGGCGCTGGCGGCAAGAACATCATGCTTGCGCAACTCGAACTTCAGATGCGCTGCCGACATCAGCAGCGGCGGCAGGCACCAGAGCATGACGAGAAGCTTGCCGGCCATGGTGCGCCACCGCCCTCTGCGAAGCAGAAGCATGACGATCGCGATGCTTGCAACGACAAGCACGATGTTTCCGGCGCCGCGCAGCGGGACCAGATAGGGATCGTTCTTGTTCGCGGCCGCGAACGCGACGACAGGCGCGGCCAGCCAGAGCAGGATGAGACCGATACGGCGGAGGAATTGCATGATGCGTCACACGCTAGAAGTGGCGAATGCTTCGCACCTAACAAAGCGATTTGCGCTGCGCGAGAGGCAAAAGCGCACCTGCACGAAAGCTGCAAAAGACTCCTGAAACCGTGCAGACGATGATCCCGCCTTCTGCACAGACGCCGTTCAGACTTCGTGACGTTACCCATCACGAGAGGTCTTTTGGACATGACGAGCCTGGCTTCGACGATCGCAGCGGACATCCAACCGATCAGGCATTCCTCGATTCCAGCCAAGCTTGGCTGCGCGCTGGCGCTGGCTGCGCTCGCCGACTGGCTGTTCTATGGCGAGCGCATCGGACTGTCGCTCACGCTGTTTGCGACCGCGATGGCTTGCGTGTCGGCGCTGTCCAATCATGCGGCCCTGGATCTGCGGCGCGCCATGATCGCTGCGGCCATTCTCGTCGCCGGCCTCGTGCCGGCCGTCGAGGAGCTCAACACGCTGTCCTTCCTGATCCTCATCACGGCGCTGGCCATTGCGCTCCTGGTCGCGACCAATCCGGAAACGACCGAGTTCACCGAGCGTGCCCGTGCGCTACGCAATTTCTTCCTGCTCGGTCCCTTCAGGTTCTTCCTCGACGCGCTCCAGGTGTTCAACATGTCGGCGTTCACCCGCGGCATCGCGCTCTGGCTGCTGCCGGTGGCGCTCGGCACCGTCTTCGTCGCGCTGTTCGCGGCGGCCAATCCGGTGATCGAGCGGTGGGTGTCTCTGCTCAATCCAAAAATCCTCCTCGAATATGTCAGCGTCCCGCGTGTGTTGTTCTGGACGACGATGCTGGCGCTGGTCTGGCCGTTCATCCATGTGCGCTGGCGGCGGAGGACGGTTGTTACCACGACGGATGCCGATGGCCCGGTGCCGCCGCCGCCCATGGTCTCAGCGGAGTTTCTCGGCCCCTCGACGATCCTGCGCTCGCTGATCCTGTTCAACCTGCTGTTCGCGGCACAGTCCATTCTCGACGGCATCTATCTCTGGGGTCACGGCGCGCTGCCCGCAAACATGACTTATGCGGCCTACGCCCATCGCGGCGCCTACCCGCTGATCGCGACCGCCCTGCTCGCTGCTGCCTTCGTACTGGTGGCGATGCGCCCGGGTGAACCGGCTGAGAAATCAAAGGTGATCCGGCCGCTGGTCTATCTCTGGGTCGGGCAGAACGTCCTTTTGGTCGCCTCCTCCATCCTCCGCCTCGACCTCTACGTGGGCATCTACATGCTGACCTATTGGCGCATCGCGGCCTTCATCTGGATGGGTCTGGTGGCACTCGGGCTGATCCTGATCGTGGCCCGCATCGCGCTCGACCAATCCAACCGGTGGCTTGTCGGCGCCAATCTGATCGCGTTAACGATCGTGCTCTATACTGCCTCGCTGGTGAACTTCGATGCGTTCATTGCCGACTATAATGTTGCCCACAGTCGGGAAGCATCGGGCAACGGCGTGCAGATCGACATCAACTATCTCCTGACGCTTGGGCCACAGGCGCTGCCCGCCATAGACAAGGCGATCTTGCTGCGGCCCGGCAGCCCCGAGAGCTGCCTTGTGTCGCGCCGCGACCGCCTTGTAGAACAGCAACGTCAGGATCTGGCCTGGCGGAGCTGGGGCTTTCGAAACTGGCGGCTCCAGCGCAGGCTGGAGGCGCAGGTGAAGAACCAGCCGGCAGGGTGAGCGGAGAGTTTCCTTGGCGCATCGCATTCTCATCGTCGACGACGAGGGCCACATCCGCGAGGTCATCCGGGTCGCCCTGAAGAAGGCCGGCATGGACGTGATCGAGGCCCGCGACGGCAAGGAGGCACTCGCCCGCTTTGCCGCCGACAGGCCGGATTTGATCGTGCTCGACGTCGGCATGCCCGAGTTCGACGGCCTCGACGTCTGCCGCGAGATACGCAAAGGCTCCGACGTTCCGATCCTGTTCCTGTCGGCGCGCGACGAGGAGATCGACCGCGTGCTCGGCCTCGAGATCGGCGGCGACGACTACGTGACAAAGCCGTTCAGCCCGCGCGAGCTGGTGGCGCGGGTCAACGTCATCCTGCGCCGGCTCAGCCCGCGCAATGGCGAGGTCAAGGCCGGGCCGAGCGCGCTGGCGCAAGGTGGCCTGCTGATCGATCCGGAGCAGCATGTGGCGTCGTTCGCCGGCACGCCGCTGAAGCTGACCGCGATCGAGTTCGGCATCCTGCGCGCGTTCCTGACCCGGCCGACCTCGGTGTTCAACCGCGAGCAGCTGATGCGGGCGGCCTACCAGCTCAACATCCAGGTCTCCGACCGCACCATCGACAGCCACATCCGCAACATCCGCGCCAAGCTCGCGGCGCTTTCCTGCGACAACGTCATCGAGACCATCCACGGCGTCGGCTTCAAGCTCGGCCGCTGCGAGAAAGAGGCATGAGCGCGGCCCCCGACAAATGGCGGCCGTCGCTGGGGCTCGTGATCTTCGCGGTGCTGACGACGGTCGCGGTGCTGCCGCTGGTCGGCCTGTTCTTCTTCCGCCTCTACGACAACCAGCTGATCCGCCAGACCCAGGCCGAGCTGATCGCGCAGAGCCGCGTGCTCGCGACGATCTATGCGCAGGAGGTCGCGGCAAGGCTCGACAGTGGCCTGACGCTCGGCGCCGAGGTGCCGCCGGGCGTGCTGCCCGACCCCGGCGACCAGGTCACGCCGATCCGTCCCGCGCTTGACCTCACCGCCAACGATCTGCTCCGGCGGCGGCCCGACGCGCAACCCGCGCCCAAGCCGGCACAGCCGGCCTATGTCGAGATCGGCGCAAAACTGACGCCGATCATCCGCGAGACCCAGAAGGTGACGCTGGCGGGTTTCAGGATCCTCGATCCGCAGGGCGTGGTGATCGCCGGGCGCCAGGAGGTCGGGCAGTCGCTCGCCCATATCGAGGAGGTCGCGGACGCGCTGCACGGGCAGTATCGCGCCACCTTGCGCAACCGCGTGCCGGACAAGCCGCCGCCGCCGATCTATTCCTTCAGCCGCGGCCTCGGCGTTCACGTGTTCTCGGCGATGCCCGTCATCGTCAACAACCGCGTCGCGGGCGTGATCTACACCACGCGGACGCCGAGCAACATCTTCGATCACCTCTACCAGGAGCGGGCTAAGTTCGTGCTGGCCGGGCTCGCCGTGATCCTCGGCACGATCGCGATCGGCCTCGTGTTCTCCCGCACCATCACGCTGCCGATGCGCGAGCTGATCGACCGCGCCGCCAGAATTGGCCGCGGCGACCGCGAGGCATTCAGGCCGCTCAGGCATTACGGCACGCGCGAGTTCGCCCAGCTCTCGCACAGCTTCCTCGGCATGGCCGAGCAACTGGCGCGGCGCTCCGACTACATCGCGACCTTCTCGGCGCACCTCACCCACGAGCTGAAATCGCCGCTGACCTCGATCAAGGGCGCGGCCGAGCTGTTGCAGGATTCGGTTCAAGGCAAATCCGAGGGCCTGACGCCGGCCGAGCAGAAAACGTTCATCGCCAACATCCTGTCCGACACCCAGCGGCTGGAGGCGATGGCGCAGCGGCTGCGCGAGCTCGCCCGCGCCGAGAGCCTGCCGCAGAACGAGCGCACCGAGCTTGCGCCCGTCATCGCCGACCTCAGGAGCAGGTTTCCGGAAAGCTCCATCGAGGCCAGCGGCAGCCTCGACCGGGCGATCGGCATGTCCGGCGAGAAGGCATTGATCGTGCTGTCGCATCTCGCCGACAACGCGGTGCGGCACAAGGCTGGGACAATCAGGCTGGAGGCGGTGGACGAGCGCACGACCCTGCTTCTGACCGTGAGCAATGACGGCGAGCCGATCTCGGCGCCGAACCGTGACAGGATCTTTGACGCGTTCTTCACCACCCGCCGCGACCAGGGCGGCACCGGGATGGGGCTGGCAATCGTGCGCGCGGTGATGGCGAGCCATGGCGGCTCGATCAGGCTGAAGCCGACCGACGAGGGCGCGGCTTTCGAGCTGCAGTTTCCGGTCGCCTAGATCGCGAACACCCAGGCGGCGACGATGGTGCCGATGGTGACGAGACCGGCGATGGTCCAGCCGGCGGCATATTCCAGCTCAGGGTGACCGGTCGCCCGCATGATCTCTGCCGGATCGGCGGTATGCTTCTCTGCCATGACAGCCTCGCACGTTTCTCCGCGTGTCTAAGGATAAGTCGCGCCAGCCGCGATAAGGTTCCATCACGGACGTGCGAGGGACACAAAAACGCGAAAACAACCCCATGCACAGTAGAAGGCCCGCTCCGGCGCGCGGCCCGGTCGCGCCGCACAACCTTCTGACACACCGGTGCAAAACGTCCCCGCCGCGCAATTCCCGCGTGCCCCGCGCCTTGCCTTCCAAATCCGGTTGCATGCTAGACTGGACGCCGTCCACGGCAGGAGGGAAGCATGGCCGACAACAAGGCAAAGCGGGGCGGAGCCGATCGCGCCCTGATTGCGCTCACCGAGAAATACGAAGTCGCCTATTGGTCGAAGAAGTTCAAGGTGACGCCGGCCAAGCTGAAATACGCCGTCAAGAAGGTCGGCCACTCCGCCAAGAAGGTCGAGGCCTACATCAAGCTCCAGAAGCACCGCGCCTCCGACAAGAGCCGGATCGCGCTGAGCGAGGCCTATGAGGTCCGCTACTGGTCGAAGAAATTCAAGATCACCCCGGCCAAGCTGAAGGCCGCCGTGGCCGCAGCCGGCCATTCCGCCAAGAAGGTGGAAGCGTATCTCGCGGCCCAGAAGGCGGCAAAAAAGGCCAGGAAGGCAAAGAAAACCAAGAAAACGGTCAAACGGAAGAAGGCCGCCTGAGATTTCGGGCCCATGGAGGCAGGGATGAAATCCGGCCGATCGATCCTATCCTGCGCCCTCATTCTTGCCGCCACGTCCCACGTCGCCGGCGCCTCCGCAGCCACGCCCGCAAAGGTCTCGGGCTCGGCGGCGCTGGCGCTCGCGGGCGTGATCGCGCCGCTGTCGCCGAACCTCACCGGCGCCGAGAAGAAGGCGGTGGCGATGCTGTTCGCCGCCAATGCCGACATTCCCTACAAGAAGGCCATTGTGGTGACCGCCGACCGGATCGTCTGCCGCACCGGCAATGTCGACATCACCGTTCGCAATTGCGAGGTGACCTTCGGCAAGAAGGTGAAAACCGTGAACGGCTCCACCGCCAACGAGATCTTCGCGACGGAAGCGCTGGCCGGCGTTCCGCCCGACGGCGCGGCGGGATCGAATTTCGAGAGCCTCGCCAAGCTGAGCTGCACGATCGACCCCAACGCCATCAGGCGGAAGGACGGCAGCGGCGCGGATTGCACATTCGAGCCAGGGAATTGAGCGTCGAAGGTGCCGTCAAATCGCCTCAAGACCAGCCAACTAATAAGGCGAATTGAAAAGACAGGCCCCAAGAGCGAGCCAATATGAGCGCGCAAGGCCCGGCACCATCATGAAGAATTATCTCGCATTTTTGCTTGTTCTGACCGTCTCGACAGCTTCCGCGCATGGTCCGGTTCCGACGCGGCTGGCTGCGCCATCCGATCTCGTCCGCGTCGGGCTGACCGACAACGACACCACCGCCGGCGGCACCGCGCGGCTCTGCGAGCAGGTCACCTTCGCGCGCGGCCTGCGCTACGGCGAGAGCGAAGCCAATGTGCTCGATGTCGCCACCAGCGCGACCAAGGCGGATACGCCGCGGCCGGTCCTGCTGTTCGTGGCGGGCGACACTTTCACCGGCGACCATGCGGCGCCGGAGCTGTCGCGCCAGATCCAGGACCAGATCATGTGCTTTGCCGCGCGCAACGACATGATCGGGGTGCGCGTCAACTATCGCCTCGCGCCGGCGGCAGGCTGGCCCGCCGGGGCGACGGACGTGGCGGCGGCACTGTCCTGGGTCCACGGCAATATCGACCTGTTCAATGGCGATGCCCGCGAGATCGTCGCGGTCGGCTATGGCGCCGGCGCCTTTCACGTCGCCACCCTGCTGGCGCATCCCGAGCTCCAGACCGACCGCGCCGACGTCGCGGGCGTCGTGCTGGTGTCAGGGATCTATCGCGTGGGCAAGGACGCCAGCGACAACGAGAAGGCCTATCTCGGCACTGACGCCACCCAGTACGACAAGCGCTCGGTCTTCCCCGGCATTCTCAATGTCGACGTGCCGATCGTGCTGGCCTGGGCCGCGGACGATTCCACCAGGCTGGTGGCACAGGGCGAGACCCTGAAGAAGACGCTCTGCGGCGCCGGCCATTGTCCGCGCGGCACCATCCTGCGCAGCCGCGACGGCATCGCCGCCGCCTTCGGCCTCGACGGCTCCGGCGACAGCCTCGCCGAACCGACGCTGCTGCTGGTGCATCAGCTCGAGGCGCGGGGGCTGCCGTAGCGGGGTGTTGCGGGCGGCACGCGTTATTTACTCCGACCTTTTGCTGGGCCACCCCTCTCCCCCGCCCTCCCCCGCAAGGGGGGAGGGAGCGCAGCGGAGTGCGCCGCTACGCTGTGCCTCACCGCACTGTCGCAATTGATAAGAACGAACGCGTGCCACAACGAAGGTGCGCTCCCTCCCCCCTTGCGGGGGAGGGTTAGGGAGGGGGGTGCCACACGGCACACTCCCTCGTTTGTCAGCGCGTCAGCACGCCTGCCGCTTTCGTTCGCGCTAACAGCTGCGCTGCTTTGAAGTGCGCCACCAAGCCACAGCTTTGACAAACGCTTGACGTAGATCAACTCGCCTTGGTGCGGACTGAGCCGACCTCGTTGGGGGCCAACGACAAGGTGTCGAGCATGCGCGTCACCGGCAGGCTGCTATTCATTGTGATCATCGCCTTCGCTTCGCTCGGGGCGATGTCCCAGCAACGGTCCGAACAACCGGCAAGCGACAACGAGATCCGCATCGGCAATGTGATGCCGTATTCGGGGCCGCTCTCGGAGTTCGGCGCGATCGGCACCGCGGAGGCCGCCTATTTCGACATGATCAACGCGCGCGGCGGCATCAACGGCCGCAAGATCCGCTTCATCACCCGCGACGACAATTCCGATCCGGCGGCCGCGCTGGAGCTGACCCGCAATCTGGTCGAGAAGGACGACGTCCATCTGATGTTCGGCTCGTTCGGCACGCCCGGGAATCTCGCCACGCGCTGGTATCTGAACGAGAAGAAGATCCCGCAGCTTTTCCTCGCCACCGGCGACGAGGAGCTGAGCCAGGCCAAGGCATTTCCCTGGACCATGGGCTGGCAGCCGTCGTTCCGGTCGGAGGGACGCATCTACGCCAACTACATCCAGGCCTACTATCCGCGGAAGAAGATCGTGGTGCTCTGGCAGAACGACCAGTTCGGGCGCATGCTCTACAAGGGTATCCAGGAAGGCCTCGGCGATCTGAACCGTCACGTCCTCGTCGACATCGCCTTCGATATCAACGACGAGCATCTCGAAGGGCACGTCTCGATCCTCAAGCGCGCCGGCGCCGACATCTTCGTCTTTCTCGGCGTGCCGTCGACGGCGTCCAAGGTGATCAAGCTGGCGGCGTCGCTCAAATGGCGTCCGGTCTTCATCGTGAACGACGCCTCCGCCTCGATCGCCAATGCGATGGCGCCCGCGGGCCTGGAGAATTCGGCCGGCGTAGTCTCGGCCGCCTTCCTGAAGGATCCGAGCGATCCCGCATGGAAGAACGATCCCGCCATGAAGGACTGGTTCGCCTTCATGGATAAATACCACCAGGTCGAAAGCACCAACAACAGCGCGGCAGTCTATGGCTACGCCGCGGCCGAGGCGCTGACCAAGGTGCTGAAGCAATGCGGCGACGATTTTTCGCGCGAGAACATCATGCGTCAGGCGGCTTCGCTGAAGAGCTACCAGCCCTCCCTCGCGCTCCCCAACATCAGGATGAACACCTCGCCGGACAGCTATCTGCCGATCAGGCAGATGCGGCTGGTGCAGTTCGACGGCCGGTCGTGGCAGCCGTTTGGGGACGTGATCGAGACGGCGTTCACGGAAGGCGCGGCGCGGTAGCCTGCTCACGCGCACCTTTTGCTGGGCTACCCCTCTCCCCCGCCCTCCCCCGCAAGGGGGGAGGGAGCGCGGTGTGCCGTGCGGTGAGAGCTGGGCTCACAAGCTCGACGAGTTCACTGACCCAATGCCGATTGTCATCACCTTGACGCAGCCACACGCACAACTGTGTTCCCTCCCCCCTTGCGGGGGAGGGTTAGGGAGGGGGGTGCCGCACGGGGACTCTCTCGACCGGTGAAGCGGCTGCGCACCCTCACGCCGGCTTCAGCGACGCCAGCGCGCTTTCCAGCAGCGAGCGCACACGCGCGGCATCGCCTGACTTCACCACCGCGGGGTCGAGATAGAGCTCGAGGCCGGGCGCGCGTTCGGTGATGATGCCGCTCTTCGCAGCCTCAGCATCGTTCAGCGCGTCGACCGAATAGGGAATCACCTCGCGGCTGATGCCCTTCATCGTGATCGCCGGCAGCGCGTGGGCGCGGACGATGTCGCTGACCAGCGCAAAGGTCTCGTAGCTCAGCACGATGCCGCCGGGCTCGGCGATCGATTGCAGGCGCGCGGCGAGGTTCGCCTCGGCACCGATGATGGTGTAGTCCATGCGGTCGCTGCTGCCGAAATTTCCGACATTGCAATAGCCGGAATTGATGCCCATCCGCGAGCGGAACGGCTGCTCGATGCCGGAGGCGCGCCACTTCGCATTGAGCTCGGCTAGCCGCTGCTGCATGCGCCAGGCCATCTGGAGGCAGGCCTGCGCATCGGCGCGGTCGCCCCGGGTCTCGGGGTCGCCGAAGAAGATCAGCATGGCATCGCCGATGAACTTGTCGATCGTGCCGCCATGTTCGTGGGCGATCGCCGACATCTCGGTGAAATATTCATTGAGGAGTTGCGTCAGTTGCTCGGGCTGGAGCCGCTCCGCGGTCGCCGTAAAATTCTGGATGTCGGAGAAGAAGATGGTGAGCTTCTTGCGCTCGGTGTGGATGATGACGTCCTTCTGACCGGAGAAGATGCTCTTGTAGACCTGCGGCGGGATGTAGCGCGAGATCTTCATCGAGAGCGAGGCGAGGAAGTCGTTGGCGGATTCGAGCTCCTTGTTCATGCCCTTGATGCGGCTCGCCTGGCGGCGCTGGAGCGAGAGGAAGGACAGGCCGCTGCCTGCGGCGATCAGGAAATAGGCCAGCAGGAACTTGAACGAGAAAATGTTGGCGGCGATCGGCTGGGCGATGATCACCTCCTGGATGCCCCTGATATCGCCGACCTTCCAGTCCTTCTTCGGGCTTTCGGGGTGGCTGTTGTGACAGCTCACGCAGGCCGGGCCCATCGTGACGGGGGCGACGAGGCGGACCTTGTCGTTGAACAGCGAGGTCTCGGTCTCCAAGATCTTCTGTTCGGGATCCCTGCGCAGCGCGTCGAGCGCGTCCTTCTCGAACTTGTCGAGCTGGTGCGGCGCACGGTTCTGGAACGGGAAGTCCGAGACGAAGCGGTAGGTGATGTTCTCCTGCTGCGCGCCGATCACCCGTCCGAGCTCCAGCGACAGCGTCGCCGGGATCGGGATCGCGCCGGGAACGGATTCGTAATTGTGAACCACCCTGGTCGTACCATCAGGATTGGCGATGATGCGCCCGACCACGTTGGTCGCGTAATAGCTGCGCACACTCGTGATTACCGAATTGAGATCGGCGGCCTGCCGGCGCAGCGCCGTCTTGGAGAGCTCGGTCAGGTCCAGCCACACCGCGAGCGGCAGAGCGAGCAGCAGGAACGCGATCGCGGCACCGGTCAGGACGCCGCTCTTGCGCTGTTCTTCGGCGATCTCTTGTTTCACACTGTGGCTCCGTTGTGTGCGTTTTTGTCGCAAACCTCCCGGGATTTGCGGCAAAGCCTGCGGCGGCACAGAGCCAACAAAAGCGGGCGCGCGCAACCCCATTTTATGGTGGTCGCACCAAGCGTCTTTCCGTTTCATCACGAAGGTCTAAGATCGGGATCAACCTGCGTTGATAATCCGGAGCCACTGCCCATGACCGAGACCGTCCGCATCAAGTGCTTCAATGCGCGCGCCGTGATCGTGCCGATGAACCTGCCGCTCCAGACCTCGACCGGGGCGGTTGCCAGGGCGCCGCTGGTGCTGGTCGACTGCGAGACCGACCAGGGCGCCGTGGGGCACGCCTATCTGTTCTCGATCACGCCGTCAGCCCTGAAACCGCTGACGGCGATGGTCGCGGAGATGTCGGAGCTGCTTGCCGGCGACGAGTTGCTACCGTTCGAGATCGAGCGCAAGTTGACCCAGCGCTTCACGCTGCTGGGCCTCGCCGGCCTACAGCGGCTGGCGCAATCCGGCATCGACATGGCGGCCTGGGACGCGCTGGCCCGCAGCAAAGGCCTGCCGTTGGCAAGGCTCCTCGGCGGCGCGCCGAAGCCGGTCAAGGCTTACAATTCGAAGGGGCTCGGCATCATGCCGGCGGGCGCCGCGGTGGAGGAGGCGCACAAGCTGCTGGCCGAGGGTTTTCACGCCGCCAAGATCCGCGTCGGCCGGCCCGATGCGCGGGAGGATCTCGCCGTGGTGCGCGCAGTGAGAAAAGCCGTCGGCGATCAGGTCACGCTGATGTGCGACTACAACCAGGCCCTGACGGTCACCGAAGCCATCCGCCGCGGCGAGATGCTCGACGACGAGGGCTTGAGCTGGATCGAGGAGCCGATCCGCCATGACGATTATGACGGAAACGCCCGCATCGCGGACGCGCTGCACACGCCGGTCCAGATCGGCGAGAATTTTGACAGCGCCTTCTCGATGCAAGCGGCGCTGTCGGCGGAAGCCTGCGACTACGTGATGCCTGATGTGCAGCGCATCGGCGGCGTCACCGGCTGGCTCCGCGCGGCCGCGCTCGCGCATGCCTCCGGCATCGAGATGTCGACGCACCTGTTCTCGGAAGTCAGCGCGCATCTCTTGTGCGTGACGCCGACCGCGCACTGGCTGGAATATGTCGACTGGGCCGACGCGGTGCTTTCGACGCGATTGAAGATCAAGGACGGCTTTGCTCTGCCGAACGAGGAGCCGGGCAACGGCATTGCGTGGGACGAGGGAGCGGTGAGGAAATATCTGGTCAGCTGATCCGGCTACGCTCGCGCGAGGGAAAAGCCGGACTGGCCGCGAAGGAACCCGTTGGCAAAGGCGACGCCCGGGTAAAGCTCGGACAGGCGGCCATTTGCCTCTTCGGCTGACCTGCGCCCGTCGAGCACGTCGCGAAAGGTTTTTGCGACTTCGACCATGTCGCAATCCTGCGGCGACAGGCGCAGCGAGCCGATCCCGACCTCGCGCAGCGCACCGATGTCACTGACGAGATTGGTGCAGGCATGCGACAGGGTCTGCACGCCGTTGATGGTCAGGAAATCCTGCTGGTCCAGCGTCTTCAGCGCGAGCCCGTCGGGGTCCTTCTCGCAGACGAAGCGGCAATTGTCCTTGGAGAGCTTGTGAAGCCGCGCGTGATAGCAGCGGGCCGCGATCGCCAGCGGCACCCTGCCGAAAGCGAATATCTCGATCACGGCCTCCGGCAGCGCCGCGGCGATCGCCGCCGCTGATGCGACCGGCAGTTCGGGCGGCAAGCAGATGCGCGCGGCGCCTTGCCGGACGTGAAAGGCCGCGCTGGTCTCGTTGTAGATGTTGACGAAGGGCCCGATGGCGTGCGGCCGGCCCTTGATCGACCTGAGGCAAGTGAGGTCGTTGACCTCGACCAGCGCGTCCCCGGCGGCGCAGAGCTCTTCGGTCTGGCGCCGTTCGCGCCGCAGCGACACCAGGATCAGCGAGCCCAGCAGGACCTGCTTGCCGGCCTGCTGGAGGCGTTGGATCACCTCAGGCAGATGCTCGGCGAAGAACGGAGACCGTTTCGAGCACACGATCTCGCCGACGGAGACGACGTCGACCGGCGCCTCGTCGGCGATCCGGAAGTAGAAATCGCGCCAGCGCTCCGGCGCCCAATTGTACAGGACCGGGCCGAGACTAAGCTGCATCGGGGCATCTCTCATTCATGCTGGACCGCCAGCCCTCGCTTCACCAGTCATCGCCGAACGATCATCGCCATGTCTTGCGATAGGCGCCGAGCGTGGAGGCCTGGCCTTCGGTGAACGGCTTCAGGCTCACGATATCGGCTTCGCTTCCATCCTCCAGCGTATCGAGCGCGCGGCGGAAGTGACGGACCACGCTCTCGATATAGGCGCGTCCGCGCTGGCGTCCCTCGATCTTCAGCGCGGCCACGCCGGCGCTCCGCAATCCGCCGAGCAGCGTCGTGGCGTCGAGGCTGACCGGATCCTCGAAAATGTAGCCGTCACCAAGCGCCGTCGAGAAGCGCCCCTTGCAAAGGGTCGGATAGCCCGCGGCTTCCTGCGGAGCGAAGCGGTTGATGGTGAAGCCGCCGAGCCGGGATGTCGTTCCTTTCGCGGTCTCCTCATAGGCCACGTGGCTTGCCGGCGAGCAGACGCCCTGCATGTTCGGCGATTTCCCGGTGGCATAGGACGACAGGGAGCAGCGCCCTTCGGCCATCACGCAGAGGCCGCCGAACACGAACACCTCGGTCTCGCATGTCGTCTCGCGGGTGATCTCGGCGATCTCCGAAACGCTGAGCACGCGCGGCAGCACGACGCGGCGCGCTCCGAACGTCTCGACATAGAAGGCGATGGCGTCGGGGTTCGCGGCCGCCGCCTGCACCGAGACATGCAGGCGCTGGTTCGGATGGCGCCTTGCGACATAATCCATCAAGCCGATGTCGGCGACGATCAGCGCGTCCGCACCGGCATCGACGGCATCGTCCACCGCCCGTTGCCAGAGCGCCACGGACGACGCCCGCGGAAAGGTGTTGATAGCGACGAGGATGCGCGCGCCGCGTCCATGGGCAAAGGCGATTCCCTTGCGCAGCTCATCGCGGCTGAAGTTCAGCCCCGGAAAATTGCGCGCATTGGTCTCGTCGTTGAAGCCGCAATAGACGGCATCCGCGCCGGCCTCGATGGCGCTCCGCAGCGCGGCCGGCGTGCCGGCGGGACAGATCAGCTCCATCACCCCTGCTCCCGGGGCGCGCCGGTCAACCTGTCCCGCGCGAGCTCGAACGAACGCCTGGCCGGCTCGCCCAATGGACCGAACAGGGACGCCAGCTCTGCGGCCAGATCGAGCCGCGCATCGTCGATCGCGTTACGCAAGGCCAGCACCGCCTCCATGTCGCCCTCGATTCCGAGCTGGCGCGAGAACATCAGCGCATCGCCGTCGACCCTGCCCTCGACCAGGGCCAGCAGGTTCGCGAGCGAGGCGGAGACGCAGGCGTCCAAGCCGGATGGCAATTCGCGCACCACCGACAATCGCGCCGGCGCGGCCTCGACGATGAACGCGAACGGCAAGTCGGTCGGCTTGATTCCGAACCGTGCACGGCGATGTTCGCCGAGCCTGTCGAGCAGGCCGGGATTGCGCCTCAGGATCCGCTCCAGGAACCCACCGAGAACGAGTTGCAGCGGCAGCAGGGGCAAGGGACGCAGCGCGAGCGCGAGAAGCGGCGGGATTGTCGGCAACGGGCCGGACGCGAGGGACGAATGACTCATGGGACATATCTGAGCCGATTGCGCGCGAATGTATTTGAGCGGGAACAATGAGGAGCGAAATCGCTCCGGCTAGCTTCTGCTCCTTTCAGGAGATTGTCCGCTTGCAACGTGACGTTCCGCGCTTCCGCGAATTATCCGACTTCCTGCGCTTCATCGAAGGCAAGGGACAATTGCGACGCATTCGCGAACCGGTCTCCGTGGTCCATGAGATCACGGAGATTCACCGGCGCGTCATCGGCGAGCACGGACCGGCACTATTGTTCGAGCGGCCGATCAGGGCCGACGGCCTACCATCCGGCATGCCGCTCCTGACCAATCTGTTCGGCACGGTGGAGCGGACCGCGTGGGGCATGGGCATCACGCCTGACCGGCTCGAAGAGCTCGGCGCGATGATGGCCGAGTTGCGCGCACCGCGCCCCCCGCACGGCGTTCGGGATGCCTGGCGCAAGCTGCCGCTGGCCCGCGCCGCGCTTGCGACCCGGCCGCGCTCGCGCGCAGCCGCGCCGGTCCAGGATCGCGCCGCCATGGGCGAGGACATCGATCTGACGAAACTGCCGGCGCAGATCTGCTGGCCGGGCGAGCCTGCCCCATTGATCACCTGGCCACTGGTCATCACCGCGCCGCCGGCATCGCCGACCGCCGACCAGGAGGAGAATGTCGGCGTCTATCGCATTCAGATCCTCGGCCGCGACCGCGCCATCGTCCGCTGGCTCGCCCATCGCGGCGGCGCCCGGCATCATCAGCAATGGAAGGCCGTGGGGCGCGACATGCCGGTCGCAATCGTCATCGGCGCCGACCCCGCGACCATCCTTGCCGCGGTAATGCCGCTGCCCGAGACGATCTCCGAGCTGCGCTTCGCGGGCATCCTGCGCGGTGAGCGGCCCGAGCTGACGCCCTGCCTCACCGTACCGCTCGAGGTCCCTGCCACGGCCGAGATCGTCATCGAGGGCTTTGTCTCGGCGACCGAGACGGCGGCCGAAGGTCCCTATGGCGATCACACCGGTTACTACAATTCGGTCGAGCAGTTTCCGGTGCTGCGCGTCACCGCCATCACGTCGCGGCAACAGCCGATCTATCTGTCGACCTTCACGGGCCGCGCGCCGGACGAACCGTCCCGGATCGGCGAGGCCCTGAACCGGCTGTTCGTGCCGCTGATCCGGCAGCAATTCCCCGAGGTGACCGACTGCTGGCTGCCGCCCGAGACCTGCTCCTACCGGGTCGCGATCGCATCGATCAAAAAGCGCTATCCCGGCCAGGCACGGCGGCTGATGCTGGGCCTGTGGTCGATGCTGCCGCAGTTCAGCTACACCAAACTACTGATCGTGGTCGACGACGACATCGACATTCGCGACTGGCGCGAGGTGATGTGGGCGGTGGCGACGCGGAGCGACAGCTCGCGTGATCTCGTGGCGCTGTCCGACACGCCGATCGACTATCTCGACTTCGCCTCGCCGAAATCCGGCCTCGGCGGCAAGCTCGGGATCGACGCCACCACGAAGATGCCGCCGGAGACGGAGCGGGAATGGGGCGAGCCGCTGGCGATGGATTCCGCCGTGATCGCCAAGGTCGATGCGATGTGGCCGGCGCTCGGCCTCGGCGGGATCGGCGGGCTGCAGCTACGCGAGCCCGCATGAGCGAGCGGCATGGCGTGATCGTCGGCATCAGCGGTGCCTCGGGCGCGGCCATCGGCGTGCGCATCGTCGAGCGGCTGGCGGAGAATCCACACTGCGCGGTGCATCTGGTGATCTCACCGGCAGCGGAGCGTACGCTCGCCGAGGAGGTCGGCCCCGAGGCGCTGCCGCGGCTGCGCGCCCTCGCCTTCCGCGACCATGCGGCTTCGGACATTGGCGCCAGCATTGCCAGCGGCTCGTTTCCGGTCGGCGGCATGATCGTGGCGCCGTGCTCGATCCGGACGCTGTCGGCGGTTGCCTTCGGACAGCTCGACAATCTTCTCGTGCGCGCCGCTGACGTGCAGCTCAAGGAGCGACGACGCCTGGTGCTGCTGGTGCGCGAGAGCCCGCTGCATCTCGGCCATCTCCGCGCGATGGTCCAGGCCACCGAGATCGGCGCGATCATCGCGCCGCCGCTGCCGGCCTTCTATCTGAAGCCGCAGTCGCTGGCCGAGATCGTCGATCAGATCGCCTGCCGCGCGATCAATCTCCTGGACCTGCCGGACATTGCGGCGCCCGCGCAGAAATGGCACGGCGATAGATAAGCGCCAGCGCGCAGCGGCGTTCCGGTCCGTCGTCTCGGGCAGGTCGTTCTGTCGCCGATCGATGAGGGCGTTCATCGTTGCACGCAAGTGCGACAAGCATTATCGATGCTCCATGACCACCTGGCGCCCTCATCCTCACATCCGCGTCGTCGCGATCGGCCTGCACTGGCGGGACGGGCGCCTGCTCGCGGCCGAGGTGCGCGACGATGCGGGCCGGATCAAGGGCGTCCGTCCGCTCGGCGGCGAGATCGAGTTCGGCGAGAGCTGGCGGGCGGCGCTCGTGCGGGAATTTTGCGAGGAGCTCGGCATCGACATTGCCATCACGGGCGAGCCGCTGGTGATGGAGAACATTTTTGCGCATGAGGGAGAGACCGGGCACGAGGTGATGTTCATCGCCGAGGTCGCGCTTCCCGACGGCGCATTCAGCGGACAGGACCGCATCGATTTCCGCGAGGATAACGGCGAGCAGATCGTCGCGCGCTGGTTCGACCTCGCCGATCTCGACGTGGAGGGCGGACCCAGCCTCTATCCGACCGGATTGAAGGATCTGCTGGAGGCAAGAGACGGAACTGCGTGAGAGGCGCCGCTCTCGTCAGGTTCCGCCCGTATCGCGCCGATAGCGGAAGTCGCAATGCGGCGCGCCTTGCATGATCGTCTGCGTGCGCGTGAGCCTGACGTCGGGGCCGAACCCTTCCGCGGTCGCGAAGTCGGCGGTGCAGACCAGGAGAAAACCGAGCTCCGGCTCACCCAGCGCCTTGTAGAACTCGGCATAGGCGCATCGCTTGACGTCGAACGCGAAGGCGTCGTGGCTCTGCTCGATCACGTCATAGGCGAGCGCATCGTCGCGGGCATAGGTCCCGAACGCCGACGAGACGGCCTTGCCGAGATCGCTCTCGTTCCTGGCTTTCCAGAATTCCTCGCCGAAGCCGCGATAGAGATCGCCGAGCGTCTTGCGCACCAGCGCATTGGCGCGCGCCTCGCCGAGCTCGGCCTGGAGCGCCTTGACCAAGGGCACCAGCACCTGCGCCTGGATCTTTGCCTGTTCGATGACGGAAACGCTCATGGGCAACCTTCATCCGGGTTACTTCACGCCACAGCACGATAACTCAACTTGCTGTTGGCGGCGAGAGCTTGCCTGTTTCGTCCTATGACATCCCAAAGCCTACGTTTCCGTGATGTCAGGGTTATCGCCGATCGTGCAATTCTGAAAACGTCGACGCAGCCATCAATGGTATGATGAGTACCATTCAAATGCCGCCGGCAGATGACCAGAGGTGAACATGATCCGACCCGAGATGTCTCCAAGCAACGTCAGGCCACGACGTTCTTCACGACGCCGTCATGTTGCGGCGGTGGCCGCGGCACTGTTTCTCGCCACCACGTACTGGTCAGTCGGAGGCGCGCAGGCTGCCGCGAATGACGCCGAGGCACGAGCCATCTTCGAGAAATTCATCGCGGCACAGAATGCGCATGATGCCGATGCGGTGAAGGCGATGCTCTTGAATTCGCCCGGCACGCTGCTGTTTGCCAGAGGCATCGAGACGCGCGGCCGCGACGAAGTCGCCGCCCGGTTCAAGACGTATTACGAGGGCACCTGGCACCTCGAGCCCGACATGTCGAAATTCCACGTCGCCGTGATTTCGAACGAGGTCATGCAGATCCTCGTGCCGATCGTCTTCACGCGCGCACTTCCGGGCAAGCCGGCGCAGCAGAATACGTTTCTGATCAGCCAGACCTACGTGCAGGATGCGGCCGGCTGGCACGTCGCCTCGATCATGCCGGTGGCGAATACGGAACTGAAGTAGAGGGGGATTGGGCCTGCCTGGCCGAAGCTCGCGGCGGCAGCCCGCCTTCGCCCTTTGGGCTCCGGCGCGGCATCCTTCTCTCGCTATCGCGAGCGAAGGATGGTGGGCACGACAGGGATCGAACCTGTGACCCCTACCATGTCAAGGTAGTGCTCTCCCGCTGAGCTACGTGCCCTAGAGGTCATTTCATCGGTGGGGTCCCTATAACGGCTCAGGGGACCCGGCGCAAGGACGGAAGGAGGCCGATTTAGGCCGCCAGCATCTTGTTCACTTCGCTGACCAATTCGCGCAGATGCACGGGCTTGGACAGCACCTTGGCGTTCTTGGGGGCGTCCGAATCCGAGTTCAGGGCGACCGCGGCGAAGCCGGTGATGAACATGATCTTGATGTCGGGGTCGAGTTCCGAGGCCCGGCGGGCGAGCTCGATCCCGTCCATCTCCGGCATCACGATGTCGGTCAGCAGCATCTCGAACGGCTCTTCGCGGAGCCGCTGGTAGGCGGCCATGCCGTTGTCATGGGACGAGACCTGAAAACCGGCGTTTTCCAGCGCCTTGACCAGGAAACGGCGCATGTCGTTGTCGTCTTCGGCGAGCAGGATCTTTGGCATGGCAGGAAACGTCGAATCCCCAGAGGATATCAGCAGAGGTCACTAAGCCCGACAGAGGGTAAATTTGGGGTGAAAATCTTTACCCTGGACGGATCGCGCTGCCGGCTCCTTGTGAACCGGAATGCGGATCGAATCAATCGAAGCCGACCGGATGATCCCCGCCTCGCTGCCTGCACGGTTAAGACATGTTCCAGCGCAGATCACATCTTTTCGCTTGGCAGAATGGTTGCGATTCCGGACAATGACGACACATAAGAGCCGCTCGACCGGCCGAATCAATCCGTTCAAGCCTTTGCCGGGCCTTACAGGATCCTGCGGGGCCGGATCTTGTGGCGTGAAGGGACGAAGCCTGGGAATAAGGGACGAAGCCTGAGAAGATGACCCGGTTTGACGGCGAGATGTCGCCAGCATTCGAGATCGTCGAGCCCGCCGAATGGCGCGCGCCGGTTATCTTCAACTCGCCCCACTCCGGCTCGACCTATCCGGACGAATTCCTCAGCGCCTCCAGGATCGACCTGCCGACACTGCGGCGGTCGGAAGATTCCTTCATGGACGAGCTGATCGGCCATCTCAGCGCCCGCGGCTTTCCGACCGTGCGGGTTAACTTTCCCCGCTCCTATGTCGACGTCAACCGCGAGCCCTACGAGCTCGACCCCCGCATGTTCACCGGCCGGCTGCCGAGCTTTGCCAATACCCGCTCGATGCGGGTCGCCGGCGGCCTCGGCACCATCCCGCGCGTGGTCGGCGATGGCCAGGAGATCTATCGCGACCGTATCCTGGTCGACGATGCGTTGGCGCGGATCGAGACGCTCTACAAGCCCTATCACCGCGCGCTGCGCCGGCTGATCAACAAGGTGCACCAGATGTTCGGCACGGTGGTGCTGGTCGACTGCCACTCGATGCCCTCGGTCGGCGTCAGCAGGGACGAGCCGCGCCGGCCCGACATCGTGATCGGCGACCGTTACGGTACGAGCTGCACGCCGCTCTTGCCCGACCGGGTCGAGGAGACCATGGGCGGGCTCGGCTATTCGATCGGCCGCAACAAGCCCTATGCCGGCGGCTTCATCACCGAGCATTACGGCAACCCGGCGAGCGGGCTTCACGCGGTGCAGCTCGAGCTCAACCGCGCGATCTACATGGACGAGCGTCGGCGCGAGCGCAGTCCGCGCTTTGCGCAAGTGGCAACCGACTTCGGCGTGCTCGCCGACGTGCTGGCGGCCACGATCCCGTTCGGCGATCTCGGACCGTTCCAGGCCGCGGCGGAATAGGCGGCAAGCCTGCGACGCGCGACCACGTCGCGGATCAGGGACCAGACACAGCTGCGAGCGTATCGGACGCCGGATCTTCACTTCGCATTTTCGCACAGCCGAAGTGAAACAGGCGACCCAAAGAAAAAAGGGCCGCTCGCGAATGACGCAAGCGGCCCAAGTCTAGGGAGGAAACGCCCAAGGAGGGCAGCGGTAACGCAGAGCGCTACCGCACCGCAACAATATGCGGCCGCGCCGCACAAAGTGCAAGGGCTTTTGAGCCATTTCCCATGCAAAACACACATGGCTCTGTTGCTTCCAGAGAAACCCAGATTGGGTTCCTTTGATAAGGAAATTCAATGGGTTGATAGTCATTTGCATACGAACAAGGCATGTTCGGAACTAAGTTTTCAACTCAATGATCGATATTTGGCCAGCAGATGGCTCGGATGAGGCAACCGGCATCGGCATCCAAAATACCAGGGTGCAAATCAAGACAGCGCTGCACGCGAGAGGCGAATTGAGATAGGCAGATGCGAGCTTCACCCGACTTTCGTTTTGAGGATGCGCCGTGACGGTGATCGACTTCTCAGCCTTCATCGGAGGGCTCGCCACCGCCTCCGGCGAAACCATCCTGCCGTTCTTCCGCACCTCGCTGTCGATCGACGACAAGAGCAAGACCAAGGATTTCGATCCGGTGACCGAAGCCGACCGCGCCGCGGAGGCGGTGATGCGGCGGCTGATCAAGGCCAATTTCCCCCAGCACGGCATCGTCGGCGAGGAATTCGGCAATGAGCGCGAGGACGCCGACTATGTCTGGGTGCTCGATCCCATCGACGGCACGAAGTCCTTCATCGGCGGGTTCCCGATCTGGGGCACGCTGATCGCGCTGCTGCACAAGGGCGCGCCGGTGTTCGGCATGATGCACCAGCCCTTCATCGGCGAGCGTTTTTCCGGCGACAACGGCTCGGCCAACTATAAAGGCCCCTCCGGCGAGCGTCGGCTCCAGGTCCGCCGCTGCGCTTCGCTGTCGGAGGCGACGACCTACACCACGAGCCCGCTGCTCATGAACGAGCGCGACCGCGCCATTTTCGGCCGTATCGAGAAGGGCGCGCGGCTGTCGCGCTATGGCGGCGACTGCTACTCCTATTGCATGCTGGCGGCCGGCCACGTCGATCTCGTGGTCGAGACCGAGCTGAAGCCCTACGACATCGCGGCCCTGATCCCGATCGTGACCGGCGCCGGCGGCGTCGTCACCACCTGGGAAGGCAAGCCGGCCCAGGGCGGCGGCCGCATCATCGCGGCGGGCGATGCCAGGGTCCACGAAGAAGCTATGAAACTGCTCAACGGATAGCCGCCCCAAGAGGCTTGTATGAAAAACTGGCGTAAGCTCTTCCTCGCAAGCCTGCTTCTGTTTCCCGCCCTCGCCTCCGCCCAGAATTTTCCGGCCAAGCCGATCAAGCTGATCGTGCCGTTCCCGGCCGGCGGCCCCAACGACATCATCGCGCGCGTGATCGGCCAGCGCATGTCCGAGCTCTCGGGCCAGCCGGTGCTGATCGACAATCGCGGCGGCCAAGGCGGCGTGCTCGGCACCGACGCGGTCTCGAAGGCCGCGCCCGACGGCTACACCATCGCGATCTCCTCAGCCGGCGCGCTCGCGATCAGCCCGAGCATGGAGCGGGTCGCCTACGACACATTGTCCGACCTCACGCCGGTGACGCTGGTTGCGACCGTGCCGGAAATGCTTGTCGTCGCCACCAACGTGCCTGCCAAGGACATCGGCGAACTGATCGCGCTCGCCAAGGCCCAGCCCGGAAAGCTCAACTTCGCCTCCTCCGGCCCCGGCAGCCTGCCGCACCTCGCCGGCGAATTGTTCAAGCTGACCGCGAAGATCGACATCGTGCACGTGCCCTATCGCGGCGCCGCACCCGCGGTGAACGACCTGCTGGGCCAGCAGGTGCAGATGACGTTCCTCGATCTTCCGGTGCTACTGCCGCAGGTCAAGGCCGGCGCCTTACGGCCGATCGCGGTCGGTTCAGTCGAGCGCGCACCGACCGCGCCTGAGGTACCGACCACGGCGGAAGCGGGCTTTCCTGATCTGCGCATCGAGAACTGGTACGGCATGGTCGCGCCCAAGGGCACGCCGAAGGAGATCGTCGCAGCGCTGCATGGCCTGGCGACCAAGGCGATGGCGGATCCGGCCGTAAAGGAAAAGCTCGCCGCGCAAGGCGCGACGCTTGTTGGTGATGAGCCGGAGCATTTCCGCCAATTCATCGCGGACGAGACGAAGAAGTGGACGAAGGTGATCAAGGACGCCGGGGTGGAGACGGCGAAGTAGCGCTCGGTAAGCGAACGGCCTCACACCGCCTCGGCCCGCAAATGCTCCACCAGCATCTTCGCCGGGCGCGGCAGCGTCTTGAAGCTTCGCGCGCAGATCACGAGTTTGCGGTTGGCGAAGGCATCGCGCAGGCGGACCATGGCGAGCGGCATCAGCTTGGCGCAGCGGCGGGCAGCGGCTTCGGGCACTAGGGCGACGCCGACATCGGCGGCGACCATCTGGCAGATCGCATCGAAGTCGCGCAGGCGCGCGCGGTAATGCGGCCGCATGCCGAGCCGGGCGGCGTGCTTCGAAATATGCACCTGGAGCGCGGTGGCGCTGGTGAGCCCGACGAACTCGCACGCGCCCGCCTCCTGAAAATCGATCTGGCGGCGGCCGGCGAACGGGCCGCGCCGTGACGTCACCAACGTCAGGTGATCCTCGCTGAAGACGAAGCGCTCGATATGGTCGGGCAGCGCGTGCTCCGCGGCGAAGCCGAGGTCGGCGGCGCCGGCGGTGATCGCCGCCGCGATGTCGGTGCTCTCGCGCTCCTCGATGTCGATGGCGACGTCGCGATGCTCGCGCAGGAAGCCGGCCAGCGCCTTCGGCAGATGCTCCGACAGGCCGGAGGTGTTGGCGAGAAAATGCACGCTGGCGCGCACGCCGCTGGCAAAGCCGGCGAGATCGCCGCGCATGGCGTCGATCTGGTGGATGACGAGACGAGCATGATCGAGCAGGCTCTCGCCGGCCGCGGTCAGTTCAACGCCGCGGCGGCCGCGCTTGAGCAGCGCGACGCCGAGCGCATCCTCCAGCCCCTTGATGCGCGCGCTGGCCGAGGCCAGCGCCAGATGCGACCGCTCCGCGCCGCGGGTGATGCTGCGCTGGTCGGCGACTGCGATGAACAGCTGGAGATCGACGAGATCGAAACGCATTTGGTCTCCTCCAACCAAGCCTTCGTCCATAGCGAAGGCTGTCTCCGTAACCTCCAGATTGTGCCCGGGCGCGGCTTCGGTCAATGTGCAGGTCATGATCGACCCTTTCCTCATTGTCATCGCCGCCGTCTTCCTGGTCGCCGGATTCGTCAAGGGCGTGGTCGGGCTCGGCCTGCCGACCGTCTCCATGGGCCTGCTCGCGGTGAGCATGGCCCCGAGCCGCGCGATCGCCATCGTCATCGTGCCCGCCATCATCACCAACATTTGGCAGACTTTCGTCGGACCGTACTTGCGCGACATCCTCAGGCGGCTGTGGCCGCTGATGATCGGCACCGTGATCGGCTGCTGGCTCAATGCCGGCGCGCTGACCGGCCCGCATGCGCGCTACGGCACGATCGTGCTCGGCGCCCTGCTCGTGATCTACGCGGTGATAGGCCTGAACAAATTCCAGTTCCGCGTCGCGCCGCAGAACGAGAAATGGGTTGGTGGCGTGGTCGGCGTGGTCACCGGCGTGATCTCCGCCTCGACCGGCGTGCAGGTGATCCCCTCGATGCCGTTCATGCAGGCGATCGGCATGGAGAAGGACGAACTGGTGCAGGCACTCGGCGTGTTCTTCACGACCGCGACGCTGGCGCTCGCCTTCAACCTCACCGCCGGCGGATTGCTGACGCCGGCCAATGCGGTGCCGGGCGCCGTGGGCCTCGCCATGGCCTTTGCCGGCATGCTCATCGGCCAGTCGGTGCGGGCGCGGATGCCGGCGGAGGCGTTTCGCCGCTGGTTCCTGATCGCGATGATCCTGCTCGGCCTTTATCTGGCTGGCAGCGCGCTTCTGAAGGAATTCGCCTGAGAAGAGGCTCACGCCTTCGGCGCGTAGCCCGGCACCCATTTATCGTATTGAGGCAGATCGTCCTGGATCGTCCACCACGGCGCGCGCGACGAGGTGAAGACGTGGAGGCGGGGCCTGACGTCAGGATCGTCATCGAGCAGGCCGGCGGGAATGCTGACGGTCGGCAAATAACTCGCCTTGCCCGGCGTCAGGCAGCCGCAGGTCTTGCAGCGATGGCGAAAACTGCCCGGCGCGGACTCGTAAGCCACCGTCATGTCCTCGCCCGCGACAAAGCGAAACTTGTCGGCTTCAACATGGGCATAGGTGGCGAATGCCGCGCCGGTCAGCTTGCGGCAATTGACGCAATGACAATGCGTCAGCGTGCGAACCTCGTCGATCTCGAAACGCACGGCGCCGCACAGACAGCTTCCACGAATCATCGAAACCTCCCGCGCGCGGCCTCTATCGGGCCGATTGCATGCCCAGTCATTCGTTCGAACGAGTTACCGCGTCTCCAGCATGGCGACGCGGATGCCGAGATAAATGAACAGGCCGCCGAGCGCGCGGTTGACCCAGGCGATCGCGCCCTCGGAGGCCCGCAAGCGGTGCGCGGCCTTTGCCGCGAACGCCGCCAGCACCAGGCACCACAGCGTTCCCGTGCAGATGAAAATCAGCCCGAGTGTCAGGAAGGCGAGCGGCTTGTGCGGTGAATCGGCTGCGACGAATTGCGGCAGGAAGGCCAGGAAGAACAGCGCGACCTTGGGATTGAGCGCGTTGGTGAAGACGCCCTGGAGGAACACCCGCCGCAACGAGCTCCGCGCCGGCTCGTCGATCGCCGATGCCAGCGTCGGGCGCGACCACAGCATCTGAAGTCCCGTGACGACCAGATAGGCCGCGCCAACCAGCTTCAGGATCGAAAAAGCGGTAGATGAGGCCATCAGCAGGGCCGAAAGGCCGATTGCCGCGCCTGCGACGTGGAAAAAACAGCCGCAACTGATGCCCAAGGCGGCGGCAGCCCCGCCCCGCCAGCCCATCTGCATGCTGCGGCCGATGACGTAGACGGAGTCCGGTCCCGGCGTGATGTTGAGCAGCACGCCCGACAGGATGAAGAGCCAGATTTCGTGAATGCCCAGCATGTGAGGTGCCCCGCCGCCCCGTCCGTCTCAAGGGATCGGGCTTAGTCGGTTCGGCGGCCGTCGTCCACCGCCGGGACTGCGTAGGATTTACCTTGAATTTGCAATGCGGATCATACTTTCCCGCGGCCTCATCTGCTCTATAAAGGCAGGGTTCTTGAAATGCGGGATTCGAGGCGACTGCCACGCCGTGGCCAGTCCTCCATCCTTTGGAGCTCCGAGAATATGGAAAGACGTCTGGCTGCCATTGTTTGCGCCGATGTCGCCGGCTATTCGCGCATGATGGGCAGCGACGAGGCTGGCACCCATGCCGCCTTCAAGGCGCATCGCAGCGCGATTCACCCCATCATCCTCAATCACGGCGGCCGCGTCGTGAAGAACACCGGCGACGGCTTCCTGCTGGAGTTCCCCTCGATCGTCGGCGCCACCGAAGCCGCGATCGCGATGCAGACGCTGATGGCGGAGCGCAACCACCATCTGCCGGCCGACCGCGCCATGCAGTTCAGGCTCGGCATCCACATGGGCGACGTCATCGCCGACGAGGACGAGGTGTTCGGTGACGATGTCAACATTGCCGTCCGCCTGGAATCGGTGGCGAGCCCCGGCGGCTTCGCCATCTCGGCCAAGGCCTACAGCGAGGCGAACAAGCATCTCACCGTGCCGCTAGTCGATGGCGGCAACCATCGCTTCAAGAACATCAAGGATGCGGTCGGGGTCTGGACCTGGAAGCCCGAGGGCGCACGGGCGATCGCCCCCGAGCTGAGGGAGGCGTCCGCGCTCTCGCAGCAGTACCGCACCGCGATCGTCGGCGTGCTGCCCTTCGCCAATCTCAGCGACGCCCAGGACGAATACTTCTCCGACGGCCTGACCGAGGATCTGATCCACGCGCTGTCGCTGCAATCGTTCTATCGGGTGCTGAGCCGCAACTCGACCTTCGCCTTCAAGGGCAAGAACACGAGCACCCGGCTGATCGCGCGCGAGATCGACGCCACCTATCTGATCCAGGGCTCGGTGCGGCGCGCCGGAGCCAAGATCCGCGTCACCGCGGAGCTGATCGCGCCGGAGACCGGCGAGCAGCTCTGGACCGGGCGCTACGACCGCGACATCGGCGACTTCTTCGCGATGCAGGACGAGATCACCACCAACCTGTCCGCCGCCATCGCCACCGAGATCGTCCGCGCGGAGGCCTCGGCGCCCGCGCGGCTCTCGACCGACGTGACCGCGTGGGACCGTTTCCTCAAGGGGCTGTCGCATTACTACCGGCAGACCAAGGAGGACCTGGCCGCCGCCGTCGACCTGTTCCGGGAGGCCATCGCGGTCGATCCCAAGCTGTCGATCGCGCACGCCTACCTCGCCACGATCCAGATCCAGAGCATCCAGTTCGGCTGGGTCAAGGGCACGCGGGAGATGTGGGCCGAGGCGATGAACCTCGCCGAAACCAGCGTCCGGCTCGACCCGCGCTCCTCCTTCGCGTTCTCGATCCTGTCCTGGGCCCATGCGATGGAAGGGCATTACGAGGCCGCGATGGACGCCGCCAAGCGCGCGGTCGCACTCAACCCCTACGACAACGGCGCGCGCGGCGTGCTCGGCATCTGCCATTTCGTGATCGGCGAGCACCGCGAGGCGATCGAGCTGTTTTCGATGGCCGCGCAGCGCGACAACAGCGACCCGCGCTACCAATGGGCCGCACTGAACGCGTTCAGCCATTATCTGTTGGGGCAGTATGACGCGACCCTGTCGTGGGCCCGCGAGCAGCTCTACATCAACCCGAACCACATGCAGGCGCTGGCGATCCGAGCCGCAGCGCTGGCGCAATTGGGGCGGACCGGCGAGGCCGTCGAGGCGACCCGCGTGCTCATGGGCAACTACCCGACCCTGAATGTCGACCGCCATTTGCGCAATTTCCACTGGAAGCGGCCCGAGGACCTCGCTCATTACCGCGAGGGGCTTCTGAAGGCGGGCGTGCCGCTCGGCAAGCTGACGCTGGTCCAGAGCGACGTCAAACGCGCCGCCGAGTCCTGACAGGCGGACTGCGGCCGCGCGACGATCTCACGTCCGCTCTTGTTGACAGCACAGTGAATTCAGCCACACTTTGTCACACGCTGAAGTAGTATAGTCGGCGGCGGCCGCGCTGGCTGTTTGTTAGGACTTTCCGCGCTTGATCGGCGCGTCTGATTTTCACGATTCGCTGTTTTCAGGAATTGGGCCATGCATCACCCCGCCTCGAAGCCCCCCTTCGACCCCTCGATCGGGGTCTCGCCGAACAATCCCTGTCCATTCCTGCGCGGCCTCGTCGGCGAAGGCTTCGTCGACGGCGGGACCGTCCCGCTCAACACGCTGTCGCAGACCATCGCGAATGCGAGCGGCGAGACGGGGCTGATGAAGAGCTGGGCCCGGATCCAGGTCCGCGGCGTTGCGCTCATCGCCAACGGATTTAGCCACATCCTGAAAAGCATCCGGTCGGGCCCGCAGCTCGACGAACTGCGCGGTGGCCCTCTGGACAAGCGCGGCGCCGGCTCGCGCGTCCTCGGCGTCGACGGCAAGGTCAACGAGGACGAGATCGCGCGGCTCCAGAGCTTCGGCCGGACCTACACCGATCCGGACACCGGCAGCAGCGAGCCCGGCCTCAACGCTGCGGAAATCAAGACCTTCATGCACGAGAACCTCAAGCGCGCAGGCAGCGCCGTGCGCTGGTACTACCCCGTGCTGATGCAGTTCGAATGGCCCGTCCTGCTGAAGATCATGGGCAAGGGCACGGGTAAGGAGGATCGCTATCTCAGCGTCGCCGACGTGCGCACGCTGCTGAACACGCGCCAATTCCCCGACCGCATCAACCAGCGGATTTTATCGCAGTCGCTGCTGTCATCCTGCGCGCTCAGGTTTCGCTGGGCTCTCGGGATCATAGCGTTCCTGTTCGCGGCCGCTCTTGTCGCTCTCGTGGCGGTCAGCGAATTCCCCGACCAGGTCCGCGCCATGCTGCCGCAGAAGGGAGTCCTCGCACAGCTGCTGCCGCCGCCCTTGCCAAAGCTCCCGGAGACGACGGCGGCCTTCTGGCTCGAGCAGAACTGGTCGCTGGAGGACCGGCACTGGTTCCACCACACCAGCCAGGGCACCGCGACCTTTCCGGTTCCCTACACCTGGTTCATGGCGCTGGAGCAGCCGCGTCTTCGCCTGATCTCACGCCCCGGCATGGTGAAGGACAGCGCCTATCTCGAGCGCTTCGGCTTCATCCAGAGCCCGCAATCCATCAAGACCGACGCAACCACGCTGCGGAGCTTCGGCTACGCCAACGTCTACGACACGACGCAGCCGAAGAGCCTGTCGACCGATTGGTCGCAGGTCGAGAATGTCGACGGCCTGCCGGTCGGCTTCGCGCGGATGACGGGCGTCGTCGATCCCGCGACCGGCCGCCGCGAGGAAGACAAGATCGGGCTGACCTGCGCCGCCTGCCACACCGGGCACGTGCGCTACAAGGGCGTGGACGTGCGCTTCGACGGCGGCCCGGCCATGACCGACCTGAAGAAACTCGAGAGCGTGACCGGGCTCTCGATCGCCTACACGCTCTACGTGCCGTTCCGCTTCAAGCGGTTCGCCGACCGCGTACTCGGCCCCGATGCGAGCGACGCCGACCGCAATGCGCTCAAGCAGAGCCTCAAGGCGACCCTCACATTCCTGCTCGACTGGCAAAAGGGTTACGACAAGACGATCGCCGGCAAGAAGACCTGGGACGGCAAGCAGCAAAAGGACACGGAAGAAGGCTTCGGCCGTCTCGATGCGCTCAATCGCATCGGCAACCAGGTGTTCTCCCAGGATTTCGCGCTGAGCGGGGTCAAGGGATTCGAGAAGAACCTGCATGCCCAGGACGCGCCGGTCAGCTTCCCTCCGATCTGGACCGTGCCGTGGCTCAAATTCGCGCAGTACGATGCCTCGATCGAGCAGCCGCTGATCCGCAATGCCGGCGAGGCGCTCGGCGTGACGGCGCTGCTCAACCTGTCCGACGCCTATCCCAAGGACAGGCTTTACCGGTCCTCGGCCGATGTCACCAACCTGCACTGGATCGAGAGTCTGCTGGCGGGCCCCGATCCCTACGCGCAGAAGAAGCTCGGCGGACTGACCTCGCCGAGATGGCCTTCGCAGATTCTCGGCGACGACTGGAAGATCAATCCGGACCGCGTCAAGAGCGGCCGCAAGCTCTACGCAAAGATCTGCGTGGAGTGCCACCTCGGTCCCGTCAACGATCCCGAGTTCGACAAGGAGTTTCCGCAGGAGAGTGTGTGGTCGTCGTCGCGCTGGGAGCGCATCGGCGACGAGATGGTGCTCAACCCGATCCAGAAGAGCGTCACGGGCATGGGGACGGATTCCGCCCAGGCCAGAGTCCTGGAGAAGCGGACGGTCTCGGTGCCGGGCTTCCTCGATCTGAATCCGACACGCATCCTCGGCGACCAATGGAAATGCACCAACCTGCCGGAGACGACCTCGACCGAAATGCCCTATTCGGTTGGGCTGATGGCGATCGTCGACATCGTCAGCCGAAAGGCGATGAATGACGCTCAAATCCCGCCCGACGCGCAGAAGCGCTGGTGGGGCGCCCGCGCCAATTGTCCCAATCCCGGGCCGCAGCCGCCGGATCCCAAGGAGCCCGGTCCCTGGTATCGCGCGCGCCCGCTGAACGGGGTGTGGGCCACCGCGCCTTATCTCCACAACGGCTCAGTGCCCTCGCTGGACTGGATGCTGCGGCCTGCTGCCGAGCGACCCAAGAAATTCTGCATGGGTCAGCGCGACTACGATCCGAAGCTGGTCGGCTTCGCCGTCGTCGAGGGCGAGCGCTGCAAGACCGGAGAAACGCAGTTCTCGACCACCTGGCCCGACGGCACCGAGATCAACGGCAACAGCAATCTCGGCCATTCGTTCGAGGGCAAGGGGCCGCCGCACAAGGACGGCGTCGTCGGCCGCCTGCTGGAAGAAGAAGAGCGCAAGGACCTGATCGAGTATCTGAAGACGCTGTAGCGCGGTCCTTTCACCTCTCCCCGCATCCGCCTTCGCTGAAGCTTCAGCGGACAAGAGCGGGGCGAGGGAGCGCACCGTCACTGCCGCTCACTTGAACAGCGGCGTGCCCGGCACGAAGGCGTCGAAGGCGGCCCAGAACTGGGAGCGGTAGCGGTCCTGCTCCTGGAGGATCTCGTGCTTCGAGCCGGCGATCACGAGATGGGAGCCGGCGCGCAAATGGTAGGCGAACTCCTCGATCGCGGCGGTCGAAACCACGGTGTCGCTGGAGGCCGCCAGCATCAGGATCGGCTGGCGGATCTCGGAGGGGTAGTTCATGCCCTTGAAGGTGTGCATGGCGCGGAAGGCGCTATCGGCCCAGGCGATCGTCGGTGACGCCAGCCCGAGCGTCGGATCCTCCTCCAGGATCGCGGCGTTGCGCGCATAACGCACGGGATCGCTGGTCAGGGGATTGTTGATGAAGGGATCGAGCCCAGTGATGCGATCGCTGCCGCCGGGAACATAGCGGCCGCCCATCCCCATCAGGCGCATCGTCTTCAGCAGCGCCCGCGACGGAAACGAGGTGGTGCGGCCTGGCAGGTCGATCATCGGCGCCGACAGCACCATGCGGTCGAACCAGCGCTTGCCCGCATGCGCAACGCGCAGCAACACCGTACCGCCCATGGAGTGGGCGAGCGCGAAGAAGGGCGGCGGGCAATCCGGCAGCACCACCTGCTGCACGAAGGTCTCGACGTCGATTTCGAAATCGGCGAAGTCGCGCACATAGCCCTTGCGCGGATCGCGCAGGCGGCGCGAGGAGTGGCCCTGCCCGCGCCAGTCGATCATCGCCACCGCAAAGCCGCGGTCGCGCAGGTCGCGCACGGTCTCGAAATATTTCTCGATCTGCTCGCTGCGTCCGGTGAAGACGCAGACCGTGCCCTTGCGGTTCGCCGGCGGCGCCCAGCGCGCAAAGCGCAGCTCGGCGCCATCGGGTGTCTTGATGGTGCCGCTGACGACGTCTTCGGGAACGGGATTGGACGGAATCGAGATCAGCGTCATTGGGCGAGAAATGCTGAAAATCAAGGGCGGGAGCGCCGAAAAGGCGCAAGTTGCCGCCCTCTTGAACGCCGTTCCCTTGAACCCATATCACCATGGTGCAGGCCGCTACCAGTGTTTCGGAACCGGAACATCAGGCTGCACACAGACTAAAGCCCGGCCCGATTGGCGGGCGGGTTACCAAACAGTCGCTCAATGGAGGACTTGACCATGCGTACCTACGATCTCACCCCCTTCTATCGTTCCACCGTCGGCTTCGACCGTCTCTTCAACCTGCTCGACCAGGCCGGTTCGGATGGCAGCCCCGGTTATCCCCCCTACAACATCGAGCGCACCGGCGAGAACGCCTACCGCATCACCGTTGCGGTCTCGGGCTTTGCCAAGGATGAGCTCTCCATCGTCGCGAAGGAAAACACGCTGACGATCAAGGGCGAGAAAGTCGCAAACGAGAACTCGAAGTCCGAAGTGATTTACCGCGGCATCGCCGCGCGTGCCTTCGAGCGCGCCTTCCAGCTTGCCGATTTCGTGCAGGTGAAGGACGCCTCGCTCGAGAACGGGCTGCTTCACGTCGATCTCGTCCGCGAGATTCCCGAAGCCAAGAAGCCGCGCCAGATCGCGATCAACGCCGGCGCGCCCAAGGCGCAGGTGATCGAGAACTCGGCCGCGCAAGTCGCCGCGTAAAACACGCACGCCACTTCCAGGTTGCGAAAACGCCCCGGTGCCCCGGGGCGTTTTTTTTCGTTTGCACCGCATCACAGACTGGTGAGCCGACGTAACGCTGCTGCCTCTCCCTCCGTCCTTTGGGCATCGAACCCAAAACAAGACGGAGAACGATCATGACACTTTGGCGCAGCCTTTTCGTCGCCGCGAGCCTGCTGGCGGCTCCCCTCAGCCTCGCTCACGCACAAACCCCGCAAACCGCGAAGGCGAAGAACGTCGTGCTGGTGCACGGCGCCTGGGCCGACGGATCGAGCTGGTCTGAAGTGATCCCGATCCTCCAGGCCGCCGGCCTTCACGTGACCGCCGTGCAGAATCCGCTGTCGTCGCTTGCGGACTCGGTCGAGGCGACCAAGCGCGCGCTGGCCGAGCAGGACGGGCCGACCGTGCTGGTCGCGCATTCCTGGGGCGGCACCGTGATCAGCCAGGTCGGCACCGACCCGAAGGTCACCAGCCTCGTCTATGTCGCCGCACGCGCGCCCGATGCCAACGAGGATTTCGTCGCGCTGTCGAAGCAATTCCCGACCGGCCCGGTGCGCGCCGGCATCATCGAGCGCGACGGCTACACCAAGCTCTCGGAAGACGCCTTCCTGAAATATTTCGCCAATGGCGTGAAGCCGGAACGGGCCAAGGAGCTCTATGCCGTGCAATGGCCGACCGCGGCCTCGATCTTCGCCGGCCGCACCACGGAAGCTGCATGGCACGCCAAGCCGAGCTGGTACGCGGTGTCGAAGAACGACGACACCATCAATCCGGACTTCGAGCGCTTCCTTGCCAAGCGCATGAACGCAACGACGATCGAGCTCGATGCCGGCCACCTCTCGCTGGTGTCGCATCCGAAGGACGTGGCGAACCTGATCCTGGAAGCTGCGGGGTATCCGCGGAGCTGAGAGGCGATTCTCACGATGCAAAAAGGCGCCTGAAATCTCAGGCGCCTTTTATCTTTGCTCCAACATCGTCCTGGCGAAAGCCAGGACGACACCGAAAATGTCGTGAGCGCCGTCGCGCCAAACGAACTGCGCGCTAATCCAGTCCCTGCGCGGCCGGCATGTCCTGTGTCGGCAGAATCGTCGCGGCGGGCTTCGCCTGACCCACTGTCGGCGCAGCGGCCTGCGGCGCGGCCTCGGCGGGCTTGGCCTGCACGGCGGCGGTCTGCTGCACGGGCTGTGCCTGCGGTGCTTGAGCTTGCGGCGTCTGGGCCTGCTGTTCCGCAGGCTCGGCCGGCTTCGCTGCCGCGACCGGCGTCTCGCCGCGCTGCGGAGCCGCCTTGGGCAGCGGCACCGTGCGCCTTGCGACATGCGGGATCGAGGCCGGCGGGCGCGGCGGGCCGCTGCGGACCACGGTCGGCGGCGGCAGCGCGCTTTGCGGGCCGTAGGGCGCGACCGTGGGCTGCTCATAGGCCGGTGCCATGCCGTAGGCATCGGCGGCGGGCATGAAGCGGATGATCCGGCCGTCGCGGGCGTCGATCACGAGCCGGCCGTCGTCGCCGCGGCGGTCGATCACCGAGATGGTGTAGACGCTGCCGCGCAGCCGCGGGATGCCGAGCGGCGAGAAGCCGTTGTCGCGCAGCACCGCATAGACCTCGGTGGCCGGCAGCAGCGCCGGGCCGCGTTCCTCGTAGCCATAGCCATAGCCATATCGCGGCGGCGGAGGCGGCGCGGCGTCCGGTGGCGCATAGGGCCGGTCGAAATCCGACACGGCGATCGTGGCCCCTCCCGCAATACCGTTCGCCGGAACTTGCGCCTCTGCCGCGGTCACAGCCAGCGCCAGCGCGGCGGCGGCCACACATCCTGTGAAAAACTTCATGGTCGACACGCTCCTGTCAGCCCCCGGATGGATCGCGCTCTTTCGCTTCTTGCGGCGTGGCGCGCCTTCCGAAGGGTCGATCCGAAGCTTCATTTGCGATTTCGGCGTCCACAGGGCCGGATCAGGGCGCGTTTGCTTCAAAACCGGGGCTGCGCAACTTTCGGAAAGCGATTGATTGACAGATCGGGAATCGGGACTTTCGCGCGCTTGTGTGATAGACAAAAATTTGGCAAGGTGATGGTTAGGACAGGAAAGCTGTCTCAATTTTGCTTGCGGTTCCGGCATAGGGATTGCAACGAAAGTCGGTGCTTCCGAGCACCAAGAAGGCAACAGGCAAAGCCGTTCACGGGGACGTAGAACGCCTTGGCCTGAATTTAAGAAAATGCGGCTCGCAGCGGACGAGCGGTGACCCAGAGGCGGGTGCCGCGGAACGCCCAAGGTGCGCCGAAGATGGCGGTGAGACAGCTTGCCGCATGGAGAGGACGAGGACATGAACGGGTCGCAATTCGAGCGCGCAAACATCGTGGCAGAAGAACTGTCGGCGACGGTCGCCTCGAAAACGACTGATCCGATTCAGGAACACAATTCGCGCCCGCCCGCCGAAGGCCTCTACGATCCGAGTCTGGAAAAGGATTCCTGCGGCGTCGGCTTCATCGCCAACATCAAGGGCAAGAAGTCGCACAAGATCGTCTCGGACGCGCTGAGCATCCTCTGCAACCTCGAGCATCGCGGCGCTGTCGGCGCCGATCCGCGCGCCGGTGACGGCGCCGGCATCCTGGTGCAGATCCCGCACGCCTTCTTCAGCCGCAAGGCCAAGGAGCTCGGCTTCACGCTGCCGCAGCCCGGCGAATACGCCATCGGCGCGCTGTTCATGCCGCGCGACACCGCCTGGCGCAACGTCATCAAGAGCATCATCGCCGACCAGATCAAGGAAGAGGGCCTGACCCTGCTCGGCTGGCGCGACGTGCCGACCGACAACTCCTCGCTCGGCGTCACCGTGAAGCCGACCGAGCCCGCCTGCATGCAGGTGTTCATCGGCCGCAACGGCACCGCCAAGACCGAGGACGATTTCGAGCGCCGGCTCTACATCCTGCGCAAGTCGATCTCGCAGGCGATCTACCAGCGCCGCGACCGCGGCCTTGCGGGCTACTACCCCTGCTCGATGTCCTGCCGCACGGTGATCTACAAGGGCATGTTCCTCGCCGACCAGCTCGGCAAGTACTATCCCGACCTGCACGAGGCGGACTTCGAGAGCGCGCTGGCGCTGGTGCATCAGCGCTTCTCGACCAACACCTTCCCGGCCTGGTCGCTGGCGCATCCCTACCGCATGATCGCGCATAACGGCGAGATCAACACGCTGCGCGGCAACACCAACTGGATGGCGGCGCGCCAGGCCTCGGTGAGCTCCGAGCTCTACGGCAAGGACATCAACCGGCTCTGGCCGATCTCCTATGAAGGCCAGTCCGACACCGCCTGCTTCGACAACGCGCTCGAATTCCTGGTGCAGGGCGGCTACTCGCTGCCGCACGCCGTCATGATGATGATCCCGGAGGCGTGGGCCGGCAATCCGCTGATGGATGAGAAGCGCCGCGCCTTCTACGAATATCACGCCGCGCTGATGGAGCCGTGGGACGGCCCCGCCGCGATCGCCTTCACCGACGGCCGCCAGATCGGCGCCACGCTGGACCGCAACGGGTTGCGGCCGGCGCGCTATCTCGTGACCAAGGACGACCGCATCGTGATGGCGTCCGAGATGGGCGTGCTGACGATCCCCGAGGACCAGATCATCACCAAGTGGCGGCTCCAGCCCGGCAAGATGCTGCTGGTCGACCTCGAGCAGGGCCGCCTGATCCCCGACGACGAGATCAAGGCCGAGCTCGCCAAGAGCCATCCCTACAAGGAGTGGCTGGAGCGGACCCAGATCGTGCTGGAAGAGCTGCCGAAGGTTCCGACCACCGGCGTGCGCTCCAACCTGTCGCTGCTCGATCGCCAGCAGGCGTTCGGCTACAGCCAGGAAGACATCACCATCCTGATGACGCCGATGGCGGCGACGGGCGAGGAAGCCGCGGGCTCGATGGGCAACGACACGCCGATCTCGGCGCTGTCGGACAAGGCCAAGCCGCTGTTCACCTACTTCAAGCAGAACTTCGCGCAGGTCACCAACCCGCCGATCGACCCGATCCGCGAAGAGCTGGTGATGAGCCTCGTCTCGATCATCGGACCGCGGCCGAACCTGTTCGACCTGCAGGGCATGGCCACCACCAAGCGCCTCGAAGTGCGCCAGCCGATCCTGACCGACGCGGATCTCGAGAAGATCCGCTCGATCACCGACGTGGCCGACACCCACTTCAAGTCGCGCACGCTGGACACCACCTTCCACGCCGGGCTCGGCGCAGCCGGCATGGACCAGGTGCTGGACGAGCTCTGCGCGCGCGCCGAAAGCGCGGTGCGCGAGGGCGTCAACATCATCATCCTGTCCGACCGCATGGTCGGCACCGACCGGGTCCCGATCCCGGCACTGCTGGCCTGCGCTGCCGTGCATCATCATCTGATCCGCGTCGGACTGCGCACCTCGGTCGGCCTTGTCGTCGAATCCGGTGAGCCGCGCGAAGTGCATCACTTCGCCTGCCTTGCCGGCTACGGCGCCGAAGCGATCAATCCTTACCTCGCGTTCGAGACCATCATCGCGATGAAGGACCGCCTGCCCGGCTCGCTCGACGACTACGAGATCGTCAAGCGCTACATCAAGTCGATCGGCAAGGGTCTTTTGAAGGTGATGTCCAAGATGGGCATCTCGACCTACCAGTCCTATTGCGGCGCGCAGATCTTCGACGCGGTCGGCCTCAAGGCGGACTTCGTCGGAAAGTTCTTCGCCGGCACGCATACCCGCGTCGAAGGCGTGGGTCTGGCCGAGATCGCGGAAGAAGCCGTGCGCCGCCATGCCGACGCGTTCGGCGAGGCGCTGGTCTACAAGACCTCGCTCGACGTCGGCGGCGAATATGCCTATCGCAGCCGCGGCGAGGACCATGCCTGGACCGCCGAGTCGGTCGGGCTGCTTCAGCACGCTGCGCGCGGCAATTCGCTGGAGCGCTATCGCGCCTTCGCCAAGATCCTGAACGAGCAGTCGGAGCGCCTGCTGACGCTGCGCGGCCTGTTCCGGATCAAGAGCGCCGAGGAAGAGAAGCGCAAGCCGGTGCCGCTCGACCAGGTCGAGCCGGCCAAGGACATCGTCAAGCGTTTCGCCACGGGTGCGATGAGCTTCGGCTCGATCTCGCGCGAGGCGCACACCACGCTCGCGATCGCCATGAACCGGATCGGCGGCAAGTCGAACACCGGTGAAGGCGGCGAGGAAGCCGACCGCTTCAAGCCGCTGCCGAACGGCGATTCCATGCGCTCGGCGATCAAGCAGGTCGCCTCGGGCCGCTTCGGCGTCACCACGGAGTATCTCGTCAACTCCGACATGATGCAGATCAAGATGGCGCAGGGTGCCAAGCCCGGCGAAGGCGGCCAGCTGCCCGGCCACAAGGTCGACGCGACCATCGCCAAGGTCCGGCACTCGACGCCGGGCGTCGGCCTGATCTCGCCGCCGCCGCATCACGACATCTACTCGATCGAGGACCTGGCGCAGCTCATCTACGACCTCAAGAACGTCAACCCGACGGGCGACGTCTCGGTCAAGCTCGTCTCCGAGATCGGCGTCGGCACGGTCGCCGCGGGCGTCGCCAAGGCGCGCGCCGACCATGTCACCATCGCCGGCTTCGAGGGCGGCACCGGCGCTTCGCCCCTGACCTCGATCAAGCACGCCGGCTCGCCGTGGGAGATCGGCCTTGCCGAAACCCACCAGACGCTGGTGCGCGAGCGGCTACGCAGCCGCATCGTGGTCCAGGTCGACGGCGGCTTCCGCACCGGCCGTGACGTCGTGATCGGGGCGCTGCTCGGCGCCGACGAGTTCGGTTTCGCCACCGCGCCGCTGATCGCGGCCGGCTGCATCATGATGCGCAAGTGCCATCTCAATACCTGCCCGGTCGGCGTCGCGACCCAGGACCCGGTCCTGCGCAAGCGCTTCACCGGCCAGCCCGAGCACGTGATCAACTACTTCTTCTTCGTTGCGGAAGAGGTCCGCGAGATCATGGCGTCGCTCGGCTTCCGCACCTTCAACGAGATGATCGGCCAGGTTCAGCTGCTCGACCAGACCAAGCTTGTCGCGCACTGGAAGGCCAAGGGGCTCGACTTCTCCAAGCTGTTCGTCAAGCAGAAGGAAGAGAAGGGCCAGAAGATCTATCACTCCGAGCGCCAGAACCATCATCTGGAAGCCGTGCTCGACCGCACGCTGATCGAGCAGGCGACGCCCGCGCTCGACCGCGGCGCGCCGGTGAAGATCGACGCTACGATCAACAGCACCAACCGTTCCGCCGGCGCCATGCTGTCGGGCGCGGTCGCCAAGATCTACGGCCATGCCGGCCTGCCGCATGACACCATCCATGTCAGCCTCAAGGGCACCGCCGGCCAGGCCTTCGGCGCGTGGCTCGCCCATGGCGTCACCTTCGAGCTCGAGGGTGAAGGCAACGACTATGTCGGCAAGGGCCTCTCGGGCGGCAAGATCATCGTCAAGCCGCCGAAGAACTCCGCGATCGTGCCGGAAGAAAGCATCATCGTCGGCAACACCGTGATGTACGGCGCGATCCAGGGCGAGTGCTACTTCCGCGGCATCGCCGGCGAACGCTTCGCCGTGCGCAACTCGGGCGCGATCGCCGTGGTCGAGGGCGCGGGCGATCATTGCTGCGAATACATGACCGGCGGCATCGTGGTCGTGCTCGGCAAGACCGGGCGCAACTTCGCGGCCGGCATGTCGGGCGGCATCGCCTACGTGCTCGACGAGACCGGCGACTTCGACAAGCTGTGCAACCTCAGCATGGTCGAACTCGAACCGGTCCTGTCGGAGGAGCTGATCAACGCCGGCACCTACAATCACACCGGTGACCTCGAGGCGCATGGCCGGGTCGACGTGTTCAAGGGCCTGCTCGACTCCGACGTCGAGCGGCTGCACGTCCTGATCACGCGCCATGCGAAAGCGACCGGCTCCAAGCGCGCCGCCGACATCCTTGCCAATTGGAAGGACTGGCTGCCAAAATTCCGCAAGGTGATGCCGGTCGAGTACCGGCGTGCGCTGCGCGAAATGGCGGCCAACGCGGACGCCGAGCCGAAGATCGCGATCGGGGCGTAATTCTCAACTCGCGTCATTCCGGGGCGCGCAAAGCGCGAACCCGGAATCTCGCAAACCAACCTCCAGGTTCCGGGTCTGCGCGCGGCGCGCGCATCCCGGAACGACGGCAAACAAACCTAAGCGGCAGGGACTTCGGGTTTAATGGGCAAGATCACGGGTTTTCTGGAAATCGAACGGCACGACCGCAAGTACACCCCGGTCGCCGAGCGCGTGAAGCATTTTCACGAGTTCGTCGTTCCCTTGACCGAGAGGGAAACGCGCGACCAGGCCGCGCGCTGTATGAACTGCGGCATTCCCTATTGCCACGGCACAGGCTCGGTCGCGCCCGGCACGCCGGGCTGCCCGGTCAACAACCAGATCCCCGATTTCAACGACCTCGTCTATCAGGGCAACTGGGAAGAGGCCTCGCGCAACCTGCACTCGACCAACAATTTCCCGGAGTTCACCGGGCGCATCTGCCCCGCGCCGTGCGAAGCGTCCTGCACGCTCAACATCGACGACAACCCGGTCACCATCAAGACGATCGAATGCGCGATCGTCGACCGCGCCTGGGACAATGGCTGGCTGAAGCCGGAAGTCGCCTCCGTCAAGACCGGCAAGAAGGTCGCAGTGATCGGCTCTGGACCCGCCGGCATGGCCTGCGCGCAGCAGCTCGCGCGCGCCGGCCACGACGTGCACCTGTTCGAGAAGTTCGCCAAGGCCGGCGGCTTGCTCCGTTACGGCATCCCCGACTTCAAGATGGAGAAGGGCATCATCGACCGCCGCGTCAAGCAGATGGAAGGCGAAGGCGTCACCTTCCACTACAACAGCCATGTCGGCGCTGACGGCAATGTCGATCCGCGCGAGATGCTCAACGAGTATGACGCCGTGGCGCTGACCGGCGGCGCGGAAGCCCCGCGCGACCTGCCGATCCCCGGCCGCGATCTCCAAGGCATCCACTACGCCATGGACTTCCTGCCGCAGCAGAATCGCCGCGTCTCCGAGGAGCCGCTGAACGGCGTCACCGAGATTTTGGCCAGCGGCAAGCATGTCGTCGTCATCGGCGGCGGCGACACCGGAAGCGACTGCATCGGCACCTCGCTGCGCCAGGGCGCGCTGTCCGTGACCCAGCTCGAGATCATGCCCGCCCCGCCCGAGCGCGAGAACAAGGGCCTGACCTGGCCGAACTGGCCGCTGAAGATGCGCACCTCCTCTAGCCAGGCCGAAGGCGCGATCCGCGAATTCGCCGTGCTGACCCAGAAGTTTTCCGGCGAGAACGGCCAGGTCAAGAAGCTGCACTGCGTCCGCGTCGACGACAAGTTCAAGCCGATTGCCGGCACCGAGTTCGAGCTGGATGCCGAGCTCGTCCTGCTCGCCATGGGCTTCGTCCACCCCGTGCATGAGGGCCTGCTCAAGCTGCTCTCGGTCGAGTTCGACCCGCGCGGCAACGTCAAGGCCAACACGCTCGACTACCAGACCTCGCGCCCGAACGTGTTCACCGCCGGCGACATGCGGCGTGGGCAATCGCTGGTGGTCTGGGCCATCCGCGAGGGCCGGCTGTGCGCCCGGTCGATTGATACGTTCCTGATGGGGAAGACGGATCTGCCGCGGTAGGTTCGCCGCTCGCCGGTCATTCCGGGGCGCGCGAAGCGCGAGCCCGGAATCCATTTATCCACGCCCCCTGACGCCCGATGGATTCCGGGTTCGCGCCAAATGGCGCGCCCCGGAATGACGAGCGGAGAGAGCCGCGCTCTCGCGCCTCATCTCACTCCAGACTCGTGCCGACAGGCGTCAATTCTGCAGCCTCACCCCCAGCATCACCACCGTGCCCTGCGAGCTCGAGGTCGGCTGGTTCGAGTCCAGGATGTCGTGGCGCAGGGTGCCCTTGATCCAGATGTTGCGGTTGAGCTTGTAGATCAGGTTGCCTTCGAGCGAGTAGGTTTTGTCGTTACGACCCTGGTTCTGGTAGTCGTAGGTGCCGTAGGTGAACTTGCCGACGGCCGTGAGCCAGCGGCGGAAGTCGTGATCGACTTCGACCCCGTAGGTGTGCACCAGCACGCCGGAGGAGCCGGGGACCGTGGTCTCCGCGATCTGCGTGTCGGTGGCGAATTTCACCGTGGTCAGGCCGCTCGCGTTCCAGATCAGCGAGCCCGAGGTGAGGAAGCCCGAGAGCTGACTGAGGCGCGGGTCGACATAGTTGCGCGCAGAATAGCCGACCGAGACCTCGCCCGTGAGGATGCGCGAGAACTCAAAGGACGAGCCGACCTTGGCATAACCGCCGTTTGAATCGCGGAAATAGCCGTTGCGGTCGGCGGCCTGGTCGTGGACGCGGGTGTCACCCTGGATCTCGACGAACGGTTTTAGCCCAGGCTTCAGCTCGTAGGAGAAGCGGCCGACCCCGCCGTACTGATTAAAGTCGCGATCGTTGTTGCTGAAGGTCGAGCCGTCGGTGAGTTTTGAATCCGTGTAGGCGGTGCGATCCACGGTGGCGCCGGCGGCGACCTGGAAGCGGTTGAAGGTCTGGTCGAAACCGATGGTCGTGCCATAGGTCGCATAGACAGGATATTTCTGAAGGCCGGCCTGCACGTTCGGGCTGCCGGGATTGTCGGTGGCGAGCCGCAGGCGCAGCTGCGAGGTCAGCTTGAGATCGCGGTCGACGTCGATGCGGCCGTCGACATGACCGGTGAAATCGGGCCGGTCGATCTCGACCGGCGAGGGCGAGGCGAAGCCGTCGATCGTCGCCGGCATGTTGTTGGTGTAGCCCGAGAACGAGCCGCGCAAATCGGCGACCAGCGCGTGGCGCTCCCAGTCGGACGCCACGAGGAGGTCGGGCGCGACGACGTAGACCGGCGAGCCGACCGGCTTGTTCAGACGCGCCGGGTTGGTGTCATAGCCGGCGGAGAGCTCGAGCCCGCCCTTGATCAGGAAGCTGCCGGCATAATCGCCGACCGCGCCGAACGCGTCGTCATCGGCCTTGAGGCGACGGCGCAGCGGCTGGCCGGGCACGTTGCCGGCCATCGCCGGCGGCACCGGCACCTTGTGCGCGGTCTCCGACGGCGGCGGCGCGATGCGCGGCGGGCCGAGCGTCCTGTCCGGCGTTGCCGGCGGCACCGGCGAGCCGGGTCCGACCGGGCGCTTCGGCTTCGGCTGCCCGGGATAGAGCTTGGGCTGCTGCCGCTTGCGGTTGAGCGAGTCGTAACCCGAGCCGCTGGCGCCGTTGGCGGCCGGCAGGCCGTAGGTCGGCACCTGGCCGACGCGCGAGGTCGCCGGCGTCTGCTGGCGCTTGCGCGGGTCGGCATTGGGATCGGGCAGCGCCGGCAGCGCGTCCGAGGGCGCCTGCGGCACGCCTGCCGTGCGGCGCGTCGGCAATGTCTCAGGCGCGGCGAAGCCGCCGCGGTTGGGATTGAACAGGTCGGGCGTGAGGCTCTGGGCGGCGACTGGACCGCTTTGCAGGGCCGTCAGCGCAAGACACGGCAAAGCCGCGCGCAGGAAATGCGCGCGTTTGCTCCGGCCCATGCCTGGAGACGACCCCACGATGGAATTACCCCAACGAAATCAAATACTTTCGCGATGGTTCCCGCCGGCTGGCAGAAACCATCGTTAATGGAGTTAAAACAATTATGGTTAATGACCCGTTGAGGGTCGGGGCGGCCGCGTCGCCTCATACGCCGAGGCGTGCTAAGCAGGCACCAACGGGCCATCGCCCCTCCTCCCTGGACCTGAACATGCCGAGTTCGAAACCGCTGATGACCCAATCATCCGGCCCCATTCCCACAAGCGTCGAATCCGCACTCCGCACCCTGGAGACGGAGAGCGGCGGCATCAACGCGCTCGCCGCCGCCCTGCGCGGCCCGCTGGGTGCGACCTTCGCCAAGGCGGTCGACATGATCCGGCAGGCCAAGGGCCGCGTCATCGTCACCGGGCTCGGCAAGTCAGGCCATATGGGGCGCAAGATCGCAGCGACGCTGGCCTCGACCGGCACGCCCGCCTTCTTCGTTCACACCGCTGAAGCCGCCCATGGCGACCTCGGCATGATCACCGCGGACGACGTCATCATGGCGCTGTCCTGGTCCGGCGAGCAGCCGGAGATGAAGACCCTCGTGAACTATTCGGCGCGCTTTGCGATCCCCATGATCGCGGTGACGTCGAACGCGGCGTCCTCGTTGGGGCAAGCCGCCGACCTCGTGATCGAGCTGCCGAAGGCGCGCGAGGCCTGCCCGCACAATCTGGCGCCGACCACCTCGACCCTGATGCAGGCCGCGATCGGCGATGCGCTCGCGATCGCGCTGCTCGAAGGCCGCGGCTTCACCGCGCTCGAGTTCGCGCATTTCCACCCCGGCGGCAAGCTCGGCGCGATGCTGAAATTCGTCCGCGACTACATGCGCACCGGCGCGGAGATCCCGGTCAAGCCTGAAGGCACCAAGATGTCGGAGGCCGTGGTCGAGATGTCGGCCAAGGGACTGGGCTGCGTCTGCATCGTCAACGACGCGAATGAGGCCGTCGGCATCATCACCGACGGCGATCTGCGCCGTCACATGCGTCCCGACCTGCTGACAGTGTCGGTCGACGACATCATGACCAGGCAGCCCAAGTCCGTGCCGCCCTCGATGCTCGCCACCGAGATGATCGAGGTGCTGAACACCCGCAAGATCACGACGCTGCTGGTGACCGAGGCGGGCAAGGTCGTGGGCATCGTGCATTTGCACGATTTGCTGCGCGCGGGCGTGGCGTAGCTTCAAGCACAGTCATTCCGGGGCGATGCGAAGCATCGAACCCGGAATCTCGAGATTCCGGGTTCACGCTTCGCGTCCCCCGGAATGACAGCGAGGGCTACGCCGGAAACTGCGCCGCCTTCTCCTCCAGCGGCAGCCGCAAGCCGTTCGCCAGATACGACACCGTGCGATAGAAGCCGCACAGCAGCATGATCTCCAGAATCTGCGCCTCGTCGTAATGCGCCGCGAGCGCGGCGAATTCCGCGTCGGTGAACGTCGCGCGGTGATGCAGCGCATCGACGGCGGCAATCAGCGCCTGCTCGTCCAGTGACCAGCAGGCTGATGTCGCATCGCCCTCTACGGTCGCGCGGACCTCCTCCTCCGTGAGGCGCGCCGGCCCGGCAAAGACCGCGACATGCACACCCCATTCGTATTCGCATTTGCTCAGCGCGCAGGTGCGGTCGATCACGATCTCGCGCTGGCGCAGGGACAGCGGCCCGGGATCGAGCAGCCCGCCGGCGCGAAACTTGTCCCAGGCGCGGCCGTGGCCCGCCATCACCCGGAACAGCACCAGCGGCGGCGCGCCGCGCATGATGCGGTCGAACTGCGCCTGGATCTCCGGGGGATAAGGCGGCGCGAGCGGCGCAATGCGCGGTGTGGCCCGGGACATCGGCCGTCTCCGTTGCTACAATTATCGTAGCGATACGCTACACTATCTGTAGCGCGACGCAAGAGGACGACGATGGCGAAACAGGCCGGTTCGACAACACGCAACGTCCGCGGCTCGCGCACCGGACGGCCGATCATGGCGCTGCTCGACCTGCTCGGCCGGCGCTGGACCTTGCGTATCCTGTGGGAGTTGCGCGAGGAGCCCCTCACCTCCCGCGCATTGCGCACGGCGTGCGACGAGGCTTCGCCCACGGTGCTGCAAGCGCGGCTGGACGATTTGCGCGAGGCGGGGTTCGTGGAGCTCGGCGAAGGCGGAGGCTATGGGCTGACGCCGCTCGGGCGGGACTTGTGCGAGACGTTCATGCCGCTGCACAGGTTCGCGGAGAGGTGGAAGAGGTAGGGCTCAAAAGGCCGCCGCGCACTCCGAAATTCCTTCTCCCCTTGTGGGAGAAGGTGGCGCGAAGCGCCGGATGAGGGGTTTTCTCCGCAAACTCAGCGCTGCGTTGGAGGAGGGAGACCCCTCACCCGTCTCGCCGCTACGCGGCGAGCCCCCTCTCCCACAAGGGGAGAGGGGAAGAGAAAACTACGCCACCGCTACCGTCAGATTCACGCCGTCCACCTGCACCACCTTCACGCGCGTCCCGGCTGGCGTATCGGGACCTGCGACGCGCCAGACCGTGTCGCCGATGCGCATGGTGCCGTTGCCGTCGACGATCGGCTTCTCCAGCGTGAACTCACGGCCGAGCAGCGCCTCGGTGCGCTTGTTGAGGAAGGGGCTTGCGCTTGCATCGGGCCTCGGCCGGGCGAGCCGGCGCCACACGGGAACGGCGGCGGCAGCGAAGATCGCGAACATCACGAGCTGAGTCTGCCAGGACAGATGAACGGCGAACGAGATCAGGCCCACCAGCAAAGCGGCGAGCCCGAGCCAGAACAGGAATACGCCCGGTGCGATCGTCTCCAACGCCATCAGGATGAAGGCAAAGATCAGCCAGTTCCAGGTGCCGAGCGATACGAACGTGTCGGTCATGATACGCCTCTGAATATTGACGCATGCCGTTTTCAAAAGAACCGCGTCATACGCCGGTGACTATCCCTGCCGCGGCGGCACCGCCGGCGGCGGACTGCCGGTCGGAGGCACTGAGCCCGGGCGGCGAGCGGCGGCAGCCGCGGACGCCGCGCTCTCGCCGAACGTGGCCTTCGCGATCTCGCCGATGCCGGCGAGCGAGCCGAGCATGCTGGTGGCTTCGATCGGCAGCATGATGATCTTCTGGTTCGGCGAGTCCGCGAACTGGCCGAACGCCTTGATATATTTGTCGGCGATAAAATAGTTCAACGCCGCGACGTCGCCCTTGGCGATGGCTTCACTGACCATCTGCGTCGCCTTGGCCTCGGCCTCCGCGGACCGCTCGCGGGCCTCGGCGTCGCGGAACGCGGCTTCCTTGCGGCCCTCGGCCTGGAGGATCTGGCCCTGCTTGGCGCCTTCCGCGCGCAGGATCTCCGACTGCCGCTGGCCTTCGGCGGCCAGAATGTCGGCGCGCTTGACGCGCTCCGCCTTCATCTGGCGGCCCATCGCCTCAACGAGATCGGCGGGCGGCACGATGTCCTTGATCTCGATGCGGTTGACCTTCAGGCCCCAGGGCGAGACCGCCGCATCGACGACGCGCAACAGGCGCTCGTTGATCTCGTCGCGATGCGACAGCACCTGGTCGAGATCCATCGCGCCCATCACCGAGCGGATGTTGGTCATGGTCAGGACCGTGATGGCCTGGGTCAGGTTGGAGACCTCGTAGCTCGCCTTGGCGGCGTCGAATACCTGGTAGAAGGCGACGCCGTCCACCGTCACGGTGGCGTTGTCCTTGGTGATCACCTCCTGCTCGGGAATGTCGATCACCTGCTCCATCATGTTGATCTTGCGCCCGACGCGGTCGAAATAGGGCACGATCAGGTTGAGCCCGGGGCTCAGCGTCTGGGTGTACTTGCCGAACCGCTCGATGGTCCAGTCATAGCCCTGCGGGACCGTCTTCACGCCGGCAATCAGCGTGACGATGACGAGCAAAACCAGAACAATCGCGAAAATGTCGAAACCGCTCATATTTCCTCCAAGGCGGGAAAAAGCCCTTTCCCGCGCTGTCATTGGTCGGGAACGCGACCTTACTGGTTCAGCGGTTACGATTCACGTCGGCATTCGGACGATTCTGCACAAGACGAACTCGGGGGGAAACGGTCGCGATATGTATTTCCGAAAGGCTCTTGAAAGCGTCCGGGCGCAGACCTAACGGCGAAAGTTAACGAATCCGGACATGTCGTCCGTCACGGACGACTTTATTCGATGACGTCGTTCGCGGTTGCGAGCAAGCCTGGGGGAATGGTGACGCCAAGCGCCTTGGCGGCCTTGAGGTTGACCGCGAGCTCGAACTTGGTGGGGTTCTGCACCGGCAGGTCGGCTGCCTGCGCACCCTTCAGGATGCGATCGATGTAGCCCGCGGCACGGCGGAGCTGCTCGGCGCTGTCGGTGCTGTAGGACATCAGCCCGCCCTCGTCGACGAAGGTGCGGCTCCAGAACACCGCAGGCACGCGCGCCTCGGCGATCGCCGCGAGCAGATGCGCGCGGTTGGCCATGGTGAAGAAATCAGGCAGGATCAGCAGGCCGCCGTCTTTGCGGAAGGCCAGCGCCGCGATCGAGGCTGCGTCATGGACCGGCGCGGGCTCGACCGTCACGTGAAGCGTCCGTGCGGCGTCCTCGATCGTGCGCAGCATGAGGGCAGCGAACGGCGCGGTGGCGGGATTGTAGACGACGAAGACGCGGGACACTTTCGGCGTCACTTGCGTCAGCATCTCCAGCCATTTGCCGGCCAGCGGGCCGTCGTAATCGGTGAAGCCGGTGATGTTGCCGCCGGGATGGGCGAGGTTCTGGACGAAGCCCTGGCTGACGGGATCGGTGACCACGGCGAACACGATCGGGATCATCGCGGTGCGCCGGCGCAGCTCTTCGACCGAGGGCGTGCCGACCGCGAGCAGGATGTCGGGCTTGAGCGCGATCAGCTCGTCGGCGAGCCCGGCGATCCGCGCCCTGTCGCCGGCGCCGCTGCGCCAGTCGATCCTGAGATTGCCGTGCTCCTTCCAGCCGTGGGCGGCGAGCGCCTCGACCAGGATGGCGCTGCGCGTCTGCCCGATCGCATCGTCGGCGGCCGTGACCGAGAGCACGCCGAGCCGCCGCGTCGCATTCGCCTGCTGCGCCTGTGCCGAAGCCGGCAGCACGACGATCGTCCCAAGAAGCGCCAGACACGCGCGGCGGTTCAAGGGGCGAACCATCAGATCCAGGCTCACTATATCCAGCCCTGGAGCTCGCGCAGCACCAGGGTGCGGATCACGTCCATGCCGGGTTCGCTGTCGTTGAGGCAGGGGATCGCGGAAAACTGCTCGCCGCCATTGTGCTTGAAGATCTCGGCATTCTCCTGCGCGATCTCCTCCAGCGTCTCCAGGCAGTCGGCGGCAAAACCCGGCGTCACCACCGCGATGCGGCGCACGCCCTCTTTCGCGAGCCGCTCCATCGTCTTGTCGGTGTAGGGCTGGAGCCACTCGTCATTGCCGAAGCGCGACTGGAAGGTCAGCAGCAATTTTGATGCGTCCACGCCGAGCCGGCGGCGCAGCGCCTCGGTCGTGGCGATGCAATGCTCCTGATAGGGATCGCCCTTGTCGACATAGGATTTCGGCATGCCGTGGAAGGAGGCGACGATCAGCTCCGGCTTGAACGGCAGGGTTGCCAGATGCGTCTCGATCGAGACGGCGAGCGCCTCGATATAGGCCTCGTCCTCGTAGTACGGCGGCGTCACCCGCAGCGTCGGCTGCGCACGCAGGCGGGCGAGCACGCGGAACACCTCGTCGCAGACGGTCGCCGAGGTCGAGGCGGAATATTGCGGATAAAGCGGGACCGCGAGGATGCGGTCGCATCCCTCCGCGATCAGCGCGTCGATGCCCGACTTGATCGAGGGATTGCCGTAGCGCATCGCCCAGTCCACCACGACATGATCGCGATCCGACAGCGCGGCGGCGAGCTTGTCGCTTTGCGACCGCGTGATGGTCTTCAGCGGCGACTCGTTCTTCTCGTTGTTCCAGATCTTCTGGTAGTCGAGCGCCTTGCTGCGGGGACGGCTGCGCAGGATGATCCCGTTCAGCACCACCTTCCAGACCAGGCCCTGGTCCTCGATGACCCGGGCGTCCGAGAGGAATTCCTTGAGATAGACCCGCACCCCGGGCGCATCGGCCGTATCGGGCGTGCCGAGATTGACCAGGAGCACGCCGACCCGCTTCTGGCCGGACCGGACGGTTGGCTGTGTGGTCTCGTTGGGAGCGGCGGTCGACATGATCAGTTGCGTCGCGCGTTGCACCGAACTTGTCAAGATGAGCCCGGTTTCGCTAGGGTCGCACCCAAGCGGGGGAGGGAAGATGACACTCGCGGAATGGTGCGTATTCGGAGCGCTGCTGCTCTACCTTGCGACGATCGCCTCGATCAAATGGATCCGGTTTCGCGGGTTCGACAATTCCCGGCCGCGCGATCCCGCCTTCTATGAGGACGCCATCGCGCAGCGCGCGCTCGGCGCCCACCAGAACGGCATCGAGACCTTTCCGTTCTTCGCCTTCGCGGTGCTGCTCGCCGAATTCAGGGACTCGCCGCAGCGGCTGATCGACGAGCTCGCGGTGCTGTTCCTGATCGTGCGGATCGCCTACGTGCTGACCTATCTCGGCAACCGCCCGACGCTGCGCTCGATCCTCTGGAGCATCGGCTTTGCGATCAATCTCGTGATCTTCTTCATGCCGATGCTGAAGCGGTTCTTGCCGGTGTGAGGGGGCGCGCGCCCTTCAACCCGTCATCCTGAGGTGCGAGCCCCGCGGTGCGAAGCACCGTGGGGTGAGCCTCGAAGGACGACGGTGATAGTTGATCGTAGCCCGGATGGAGCGAAGTGCTCCGGTCAAAAACACGTCGTCCGTTCGGCGGCGATGTAGCCGAACAACAGGCCGACGCCGAACAGCAGCACGAGACCTGCGGCGCCGAATTCGATGCCGCGCATGAATAGTGCGCCGCCGCCGTCGCGCCCTGCGCTCAGGCGGGCGGCGATGTCCTTGGCGGAGACGGCGACGACGGCAATGGCCGCGACCGTGATCGCGGTGCCGAGCCCCATCAGGAAGGTCGCGGCGATGCCGGCCCAGAACAGGCCCTGGGCCAGCGCGAACACCAGCACCAGGATCGCACCCGAGCAAGGGCGGATGCCGACGGTCAGGATCGCGGCGAACCCGCGCCGCCAGCCGCCGGGGCCGGCCAGCTCGCTCGGCGCCGGGCCGTGGGAATGGCCGCAATGCTCGTCGTGGACGTGGTCGTGCCCGTGATCGTGATGGGCGTGACCATGATCATGGTGATCGTGATCATGATGATCATGCGCCTCACGATGGTGGTGATGGCCGTGATCATGGTGCTGCGGCACGCCTGCGATCGCCGGCACCGGCTGGGTCGCCTGAAGCGCGCGGATGAAGGCGCCGCCCTTGACCCAGACCAGCCGCAGGCCGAACAGCGCGATCAGGCCATAGCTCGCGATCTCGATCACGCCTTCGGCCTTGCACATGGTCTTGGCCGTCGCATTCAGGATCCAGGCCGAGATGCCGACGATCAGGATCGCGACCACCGACTGCATCAGGGCCGAAGCAAACGAGAGCGCGATGCCGCGCCGCGCGGTCTCGCGGTTGGCGACGAGATAGGAGGCGATCACCGCCTTGCCGTGGCCGGGGCCGGCGGCATGGAAGATGCCATAGGCAAATGAGATGAAGAGCAGCGTCCACACCGCCGAACCGTCGGACTTGGCGGCGCGGATGGTCGCCGACATCTGGCGATAGAATTCCGACTGTTTTGCCAATAGCCAGCCGATGAGGCCGCTGGCCTCGGGCTCGGCCGCCGGCGCGGGTCTCGGTGCGCCGAACGGATTTTGCGCGAGGAGATCGTGAAGCGCGGCATCAGCCACGCCGAGCACGACGACAACCGCAGCACAGGCGAGCAGCTCGCGGGCAAGCGGCGAATGCAGGCTACCGGTCAAGGGCAATCCACCGTGATCTTGTTGGCGAACATCATGCCGAAATTGCTGTTCTCGCCGTTCAGGAAGGTCTGCTCGTTGAGCTTCTGGGCGGTGGCCGAGCCGTCGTTCGGCCGGTCCAGCTTCATCTGGCAGCCGGCGGGCGCGCCGACCAGCTTGACCGGATTGTCCTTGGCCATCTGGAAGTCGATGAAGAAGGAACGGTCGAACACTTCGAGCACCAGTTGCTTGGGCTTGACCGGGTTCTTCAGCGGCAGCGTGAAGTGCAGGGTCAGCACCGTATCCTTGTAGTCGAGGAAGTAGTCGACCGGCTCCTGGAATCGCTCCTTCTTGCCGTCCGCTCGCGCGAAGGTGAAGTAGGCATATTCCTTCAGCGACTCGACATTGGTCTGCGCCAGCGGCCCGAGCTCCTCGCGCGTATAGGCGCCCTTGGTCTTGCTCTCGAGCCCCTGCACGGCATAGGCCGAGAACATGTCGTCGAAGGTCCAGGCGTGGCGGACGCCGGTGATGCTGCCGTCCGCGGCGTAAAGCAGCTCGCTGGTCGCGGTGATCCAGACATGCGGATGCGCGCGCGCCGCACCCGCCGCGAGCGTGAGGACGGCGGCGAGCAACAGACCGAGCAGGGCGCGCATACCCATCAGGCCGCCCTGGCGTCGTCGAGCAGGCCGCGGCGGCGGAGCAGTGCGTCGGGCTCCGGCGGGCGGCCGCGGAAGGCCTCATAGGCGGCCTCCGGATCGACCGATCCGCCCGAGGAGTAGATGTCGTCATGCAGACGTTTTGCGACGGCCGGATCGAAGATGTCGCCGGCCTCCTCGAACGCGCCGAAGGCGTCGGCGTCCATCACCTCCGACCACATGTAGCTGTAATAGCCGGCGGCATAGTGGTCGCCGGTGAAGATGTGACCGAATTGCGTCGGCCGATGACGCAGCGCGATCTCCTCGGGCATGCCGATCTTCTCCAGCTCCTTCTTCTCGAAGGCCCGTACGTCGCTGGCCGCCGCGGCCGGCTGGGTGTGGAATTCGAGGTCCACCAGCGCCGAGGAGACGAACTCGACCGTGGCAAAGCCCTGGTTGAATTTTCGCGCGGCGAGGAAGCGCTGGAGCAGGTCGTCCGGCAGCGGCTCGCCGGTCTGGTAGTGGCGGGCGAATTGCTGGAGCACCTCGGGCCGTTCCTGCCAGTGCTCGTAGAGCTGCGACGGCAGCTCGACGAAGTCGGTGAACACGGAGGTGCCCGACAGCGATGGATAGGTCACGTTGGACAGCATGCCGTGCAGGCCGTGGCCGAACTCGTGGAACAGGGTGCGGGCGTCGTCAGGCGACAGCAGCGAGGGCTCGCCGCCGGCCCCCTTGGCAAAATTGCAGATATTGAGAACGAGCGGCGCGACGTCGCCGTCGAGCTTCTGCTGGTCGCGCAGCGAGGTCATCCAGGCGCCGGAGCGCTTCGACGGCCGGGCGAAGTAGTCGCCATAGAACAGCGCCTTGTGCTTGCCGTCCCGCCCCTTCACCTCCCAGACCCGGACGTCCGGGTGCCAGACCGGCACGTCCTTGCGCTCCTCGAAGGTGATGCCGAACAGGCGCGTGGCGCAGTCGAAGGCGGCGGCGATCATGTGGTCGAGCGCGAGATACGGCTTGATCGCAGCGTCGTCGAAATTGGCCCGCTGAAGGCGGAGCTTTTCGGCGTAGAAGCGCCAGTCCCACGGTGCGAGCTTGAAATTGCCGCCCTCTTCCGTGATCAGCGTCTGCATCTCGTCGCGATCGGCGAGCGCCCGGGCGCGCGCCGGCTTCCAGACCCGCTCGAGCAGCCCCCGCACCGCTTCCGGCGTCTTGGCCATGGAGTCCTCGAGCCGGTAGGCGGCGTAGGTCGGGTAGCCCAGCAGGTTCGCGCTCTCCTCGCGCAGCTTCAGGATATCGACGATGGTCGTATTGTTGTCGTTGGCGTTGCCGTTGTCGCCGCGCGCAGTGAAGGCCTTGTAGACCTTCTCGCGCAGGTCGCGCCGGGCCGAACTCTTCAGGAACGATTCGACCGAGGAGCGTGACAGCGTGACGATGGCCTTGCCGGCCATGCCGCGCTCTTCCGCCGCAGCCTTGGCACTGGCGACGAAGCTCTCCGGCAGGCCCTGGCGGTCGGCCTCCCCTAGCTCCATGAACCATTCCTGCTCGTCGCCGAGCAGATGATGGCTGAAGCCGGTGCCGAGCTGGGCGAGCCTCTCGTTGATCTCGGCCATCCGCGTCTTGGCCTCCTCGGAGAGGCCGGCGCCGGCGCGGTGGAAGCGGGTATAGGTGCGCTCCAGCAGGCGGAGCTGTTCGGGCGAAAGACCCAGATTGGCGCGGTTCTCGTGCAGCTGGGCGATGCGACCAAACAGCACGGCGTTCATCATGATCGGATTCCAGTGCCGCGCCATCCGCAAGGAAACCTCCTTGTCGATCTCCAGGATGGCCGGGTTGGAATGCGCCGAGACGAGGTCATAGAACACCGCCGCCACCTTGCTCAGCAGCTTGCCCGAGCGCTCCAGCGCCGTGATGGTGTTGGCGAAGTCGGGCGCGGCCGGGTCGTTGGTGATCGCCGCGATCTCGGCGGAATGGTCGGCGAAGGCCTGCTCGAAGGCCGGCAGGAAGTGCTCCGGCGTGATCTCGTCGAAGGGCGGGGTCGCGAACGGCGTCACCCAGGCCTTCAGCAGCGGGTTGGTCTCGGGGTCCGTAGTTTGGCGGGTTTCTGACATCGCAAGTCCCGGTTTTCGAGCTGGTTTGTTGCGGCCAGCTATAGCATGCGATCGGGCTTTTTTGGGCCATTTGGCCTTGCTCCCGCCTGCCTTTTCGGAGAGATTGCGGCCCTCGAAGACTAGGGATCCCTGAGCCCCATGAACGCGCCTTCCTCTTCCCGCCAGATCGTCTGGCCCAGCGTCATCACCGTCATCAGCGCCGCCATCCTGATCGGCGCGGAGGTGTTCGGCGCGGCCTTTGCCGGCGGCTGGGCGCTCGCGATCCTGTTCGGTTTAGGCGATCAGGGCGCGCACATCCTCCAGGCCGTGCTGTTCGCACTCGGCGTGCTGGTGATGACCGCGTTCGTCCGCGCCGCGCAGCGCGTCGAGCCCTTCACGAAGCGCGGCTGACGCTCGCTCGCGCGAGAGAGACACGCGCGCAGGCTTGAAAACTTAACGCGCGTTCATCTTCCGCGTCGCTCGCGCAACACTGCGCAAGCAGATGTTAGGCAAATCTGTTCTCAGCCTAAAAAAATTGTTGCGAAGCAGAGTCAAAACGCTTATGTGCGCTCTTGCCCAATTTCGCACGTGCCTGTGGTCGTGTGTCAGTCGGTAGGTATCCGGACAAGAGGCCGGACAGCCGCCAAGGGGTGAAGAAGCCGAGGGGCTCTTCGGAAGTGCGGAAGTCAAAAGACCGAAAGGTCGGACGACGAAGCAAACCCGGAGCGTCCAGCATCTCTCTCAAGAGATGCCATGTCGAAGGTGACTTCACTCTTTGCAACCGTGACTGGCAGCCGGAGGCGAACCGGCGCACCCCGCTCTCAACGGGGGACGCGACTTAAAGCAACGACGGATCGGGCTTTTTTGGTCTCTACCGGCAGTCCAACGCCGGCGCGGGCTACTGAAAAGGCTTGTCCTTCATTGCCAGGTGTGCGGGCGGGAAATTCCCAACCAATCCACGGCAGCACAGTCTGGTTTGAGTCTTTTGGCTTCGTTGCGCCTCCATCGCGCAATCCGGCCAGAGCGCTCTTATCCGACGTCATTTTTTGAACGGATCCCCGTCGCTGGGCCGTTTGGGAGAGTGCTATGACCGAACGTATTCAGGAATTCCTGCGCAATCGCCGCAGCGAGGGCCGGGACACCGAGCCGTGCCTCGTCGTCGACCTCGAGGTCGTGCGCGACAATTACCAGACCTTTTCCAAGGCGCTGCCCGACAGCCGCGTGTTCTATGCCGTCAAGGCGAACCCGGCGCCGGAAGTGCTGGCCCTGCTCGCCTCCATGGGCTCCTGCTTCGACACCGCGACCGTCGCCGAGATCGAGATGGCGCTGGCCGCCGGCGCTACGCCCGACCGCATCTCCTTCGGCAACACGATCAAGAAGGAGCGCGACATCGCGCGCGCCTTCGCGCTCGGCATTCGGCTGTTCGCGGTCGATTGCGCCGCCGAGGTCGAGAAGATCGCCCGTGCCGCTCCCGGCGCGAAGGTGTTCTGCCGCATCCTCTATGACTGCGCCGGCGCCGAGTGGCCGCTGTCGCGCAAGTTCGGTTGCGACCCGGAGATGGCCGTCGACGTGCTGGACGTCGCCAAGCGCCTGGGCCTGGAGCCGTGCGGCATCTCCTTCCATGTCGGCTCGCAGCAGCGCAAGGTGAAGGCGTGGGACCGTGCGCTGGCGATGGCCTCGCAGGTGTTCCGCGACTGTGCCGAGCGCGGCATCAACCTCTCCATGGTCAACATGGGCGGCGGCTTCCCGACCAAGTACCTGAAGGACGTGCCGCCGGTGGTGACCTACGGCCGCTCGATCTTCCGCGCGCTGCGCAAGCACTTCGGCAACCAGATCCCGGAGACCATCATCGAGCCGGGCCGCGGCATGGTGGGCAACGCCGGCATCATCGAGTCCGAGGTCGTGCTCATCTCGAAGAAGAGCGACGAGGACGAGGTGCGCTGGGTCTATCTCGACATCGGCAAGTTCGGCGGCCTGGCTGAGACCATGGACGAGTCGATCCGCTACGCCATCCGCACCGCCCATGACGGCGCGGACATGACGCCGTGCGTGCTCGCGGGACCCACCTGCGACAGCGCCGACGTGCTGTACGAGAAGAACCCGTATCCGCTCCCGGTGACGCTCGAGATCGGCGACAAGGTGCTGATCGAAGGCACCGGGGCCTATACGTCCACCTACTCGTCGGTGGCGTTCAACGGTATCCCGCCGCTGAAGACCTACCATATCTGATTTGCCACATCTGACCCGCCTCGCTCTCGAGGCCTGACGAACCCGGGAGCCGGCTTGCCGGCTCCTCCCTCACATTTCTGATTTCTGACGACGTCTTGAGCCGGCGTGCTGATCGCATGTCGGTTCAAGCGGGGACTGACGCGCCATGACTGCTTTTCGGAAGCCACAAGTCGCCCTCACTTCGAAAGCCGCTCCGTTCGCGATCCGTGCGGAGCGTGCTGCCGACGTCGCCGCCCGTGAAGCGCTGCTCGATGCCAGCTTTGGCGAGAACCGCCATGGCCGCACCTGCCAGCGCCTGCGCGACGGACGTGCACCTGCCTCAGGCCTTGCCCTGTCGGCTGTGCGCGAGGGGACACTCGTGGGAACCGTGCGGCTGTGGCACGTCAGCGCCGGAGGCAGGCCCGCTCTGGTCCTCGGACCGCTGGCGGTGGACCCTGCCTGCCGCGAGCTCGGGATCGGCGCCGCGCTGATGCAACAAGCGCTGGCCGCCGCCCGGGCGCGCGGGCATGCCGCCGTGATCCTGCTTGGCGATGCCCCCTACTATGCGCGTTTCGGCTTCTCGGCCGAGAGGACCGGCGCACTGATGCTGCCCGGCCCGTTCGAGCGAGACCGCCTGCTGGCGATCGAATTCCAGGCCGGTGCGCTGGATGGCGCCGAGGGGATGATCGTCCCGACCGGCGCGGCCCTGGCCAAACGGAGGGTGGTTCGCCCCCTCCAGGCGCACGCGGCCTAAGGGATTGCCATGATGGCGACGACCGAAGCTGCAGTGAGCAGCAACGCCCGGTCGCGCCCGCGCCAAGCTCATTTCCTTTGGGGTTGCGCAGGCCCCGGAAACACCCTTTAACCCCGCGAAACACCTCTTTCAGTCGAGGCCGAACCCATGTCCCGTCGCCTGATCTCCACCGGCTCCCCGTTCGAGAAGACCGCCGGCTACAGCCGCGCCGTGGTCGACGGCGACTTCGCCTTCGTCGCGGGAACCACCGGCTATGACTACACCACGATGACGATGCCGGCCGATGTCACGAGCCAGTCACGCAACTGCTTCAAGACCATCGAAGCTGCCCTGAAGGAGGGTGGTTTCGAGATGGCCGACATCGTCCGCGTGACCTACTACCTCACCGACATCAAGGATGCAGACGCGCACTTTGCCGTTTGCGGCGAAGTCCTCGGCGACATCCGCCCGGCGGCAACGCTCCTCGTTGTCTCGGCGCTCTACAAGCCTGAGATGAAGGTCGAGATCGAAGTCACCGCCAAGCGCCGCAGCGCCTGATCCACCCTCACCCTTTGTCCGCCAGCACGTTCCGGAGAAACCATCCCATGAGCCCCGCCTCGCAGATCTACGCGAAGATCACTGGTCCCATCGTCATGGTCGGCTTCGGCTCCATCGGCAAAGGCACGCTGCCGCTGATCGAGCGGCATCTCGATTACGACAAGTCGCGCGTCACTGTGATCGATCCCAAGGACGAGGGCCGCAAGGCACATTGCGAGAAGCACAATGTCCGCTTCATCCAGAAGGGCGTGACCAAGGACAATTATCGCGAGTTGCTGACCCCGCTGCTCACCGAAGGCGGCGGCCAGGGCTTTTGCGTCAATCTCTCGGTCGATACCGGCTCGACCGACATCATGGAGCTCTGCAACGAGCTCGGCGCTCTTTATATCGATACCGTCAACGAGCCCTGGCTCGGCTTCTATTTCGATTCGTCGAAGGGCCCGGAAGCGCGCTCCAACTACGCCCTGCGCGAAGTGACGCTGGCCGCCAAGAAGGCGCGCCCGGCGGGCTCGACCACGGCCGTCTCCTGCTGCGGCGCCAATCCCGGCATGGTGTCCTTCTTCGTCAAGCAGGCGCTGCTCAATGTCGCCGCCGACCTGAAGCTCAATGCCCCCAAGCCGAAGACCAAGGCCGAATGGGCGGACCTGATGCGGCAGGCCGGCATCAAGGGCATCCACATCGCCGAACGCGACACCCAGCGCTCCAAGAAGCCGAAAGAGCCTGATGTCTTCGTCAACACCTGGTCGGTGGAAGGTTTCCTGTCGGAAGGCGTGCAGCCGTCCGAGCTCGGCTGGGGCACCCATGAAAAATGGATGCCCGAGAATGCGCGGACCCACGAAGCCGGCTGCGGCGCCGCCATCTATCTGATGCAGCCCGGCGCCAACACGCGCGTGCGCACCTGGTGCCCGACCCGCGGCGCGCAGTACGGCTTCCTCGTCACCCACAACGAGTCGATCTCGATCGCCGATTACTTCACGGTGCGTGACGCCTCGGGCAAGGCGGTCTATCGGCCGACCTGCCACTACGCCTATCATCCGGCTGACGATGCCGTGCTGTCGCTGCATGAGATGTTCGGCCGCGCCGCGAAGATGCAGGAAAAGCACCACATCCTCGATGAGAACGAAATCGTCGACGGCATCGACGAGCTCGGCGTGCTGCTGTTCGGCCATGACAACAATGCCTACTGGTACGGCTCGCAGCTCTCCATCGAGGAGACCCGCAAACTGGCGCCCTATCAGAACGCCACCGGCCTGCAAGTGACCTCCGCCGTGCTCGGCGGCATGGTGTGGGCGCTGGAAAACCCGAACGAGGGCATCGTCGAAGCCGACGAGATGGATTTCGATCGCCTGCTGGAAATCCAGCTGCCCTATCTCGGCCCGGTGAAGGGTTTCTACACCGACTGGACGCCGCTGACGGACCGTCCAGGACTGTTTCCGGAAGATATCGATACCAGCGATCCCTGGCAGTTCCGGAATATTCTGGTGCGTTGACCCCGAAGGGGTCATCCCGGGATGCGCGCCAGGCGCGCAGACCCGGGATCTCGAAGTTCCTAGCAAGAGATTCTCAGGTGCGCGAGTGCGCACCATAGTTCATCGCTGGCGCGATGCCCCGGAATGACGTTCGTTACTTGGCCATGTAATCGAACGCCACGCTGCCGAGCCCAAGCGTCAGGTCCGCTTTGAAATGCAGCGCCGAGATCACCTCGCGCACCGGCAGGCGGGCGACGTCGCAGAGTGCGTGGGGAAACAGGCCGAGTGCGGCAGGGCCAGTCCACGCTTCCTTCAGCACGACGTCATCGAGATGAAAGCGCACCAGCTCGCAGATCCGCGGGCTGCCGTCGACATGCGGGATGATCTTCAGGATGAAGTTCGGCGACGCCATCGACTTCAGCACCGTGTCGTGGTCGACCTTGCGGTGCTTGTAACCCATCGTGGCCGAAGCGCAGAGTACCGAGCCGTAATGCAGCGAGCCGACCAGGACGTCGCTCTCGACCTCGATCTTGGGCCTCGCGAGCTTCTTCGGAAAGCCCCACAACTCGCGGCCGCCGGCGATCGGGGCCTCGTCGTCCAGATACATCGCGTGGGTGTAGCCGCCCTCCTCGCCCTTGAAGCGGACCGGGATCACCTGCCCGGTTTCGGTGTAGTCGCCGAATCCGGTCGAGTCTGGCATGCGAATGAATTCGTATTTCACCAACGGCTCCGCCACCTCAAGCGGCTCGGGCACGATGGTGGCGAGGGCTTCGGGATCGGTCCTGTAGGTGATGATGAAATATTCGCGGTCGAAGAAGCGATATGGCCCCGGCGGAAATGCCGGATTGGTGAGCGGCATCGAATAAGCGGTGCGGCGGACGTCTTCGATCTTCATGGGAGGCCCCATCTGTCGTTGGCGTGACGGATTATGGATCGGGCCGCCTGCCGATGCGAGATCGTATAATTAGCATCGGTCGTCAAATGCGCGTCACAATATGCCGGCCGTCGGGCTACTTCTCCCTGATCGGCGGCGCGATCTTCTCCGCGGGCGCCGCCGGCAGTGCCGGCTTGGTGGCTGCGCCTTGCGTCTGCGGATCGGGGCGCGCGGGCTCGGGCGCCGGTGTGGTCGGCCGGTCTCCGCCGGGCTTTGATTCAGCCGGAGTCTTGCTCTGATCGTCGGACGGCGTGCCCTGGAGCGGCCCTGTCGCCTGCGCCGTCTGCATCCGGCTCTCGGCGCGGATTTGCGCCAGCGACAGGCCTGACACCACGACGCCGGCTGCAAACAGCGAACAGGCGATCATCAGGTCGATTTTCAGTCTGCGCTTGTCATATTGGCCGGGCATGTCGATCACCGCCTTTGTCCGCGGGATCAACGAAATTGGAGCGCACCGGTTCCGCCGCGGCTAGCGAGCCGCCGGGAACTGAAACTGACGGGGAACCCCAAGCGGATCTTCGATTGTGAGCGTGGCGTTAGTCCCGTCGTCAGCGATGGCGATCTTCGGCGCGGGCTCTTTGTACCAGTAAATCCAATTTGACGCGCTCCATCTTACTCCCGGCCAATCCGCGCTGACCATGTCCCGTTCAAGCAAGCGATCGCCCGACTTGGAAAAAACAACGAGTTGGCACGGATTCCAAAGCATGATGTGCGAAAGCCCGACAACGTATTTCAGATTGGGCGAAATCCAGATGTATGTCAGTGCCGGAACGGGGCGGCGAAATAACTCTGTACCGGTCGTGGTGTCGTGCAAGCGCAGATAGGAATAGTCATTGTCCGCGGTGAAGGGGTTTCTTGTCGAAGAGATCATCTTCCAGCGTGATTTTTCGCTACTATAGCCCCAATCGTGATGATGTTCGGCGCGAAGCGTCCCCGCCTCAGCCGAGATATCGACGACGCCCTCATAGCCGATTCTGTCGGCATGCGCCGGAGCGATGAACGGCACAACTGACGAGAGCGCAATCCGCAGGATTGCTAGGCGGCACAATCGCATAAACAGTCCGCGAGCCTGTTCGGCCATGCCCTCAGTCCGTTGTGCTGACTTCCCAGGTGGCGTGGCGCACGCCCGGCAGGTGCTGAAGATCGGTCGCCACCGCGTTCAGCTCGTTCGGATCGACCGCGGTCGCGACCAGCTTTGCGACGATCTCGATCAGATCGTCCCCGGTCTCGACCACGTCGATATCGGCCACCGGATATTTTGCGCCCTCGAGCTTCTCGACCAGCCGGTCGCGCATGTCGGGCAAGGCATCCGCCGCCACCGCGAGCTTGAAATAGTAGGTCGCCTCCGAAGTCTTCTCATTCAGCGGAATGCGGTTGATGGCGTTGACCAGCGGGCGCAGCATGGTGTTGCCGGCGATGACGAACACGGTCAGCGCGGCCGCCTGCGCGACCATGTCGGCGCCGGCGCAGGAGCCGACCGCGGCCGAGGCCCACAGCGTCGCCGCGGTGTTGAGCCCGCGCACGTCCATGCCCTGCTTCATGATAACGCCGGCGCCGAGGAAGCCGATGCCGGAGACGACGTAGGAGATCACGCGCACCGCGCCGTCGGCCCCGGTCAGGTGCATGGCGAGATCGACGAAGGCGGCCGCACCCACCGCGACCAGCACGTTGGTGCGCAGGCCCGCGGTGCGCTGGCGATACTGCCGCTCGGCGCCGATCAGCGTGCCCAGCACGAAGGCCGTGAACAGGCTGACCAGCGTGTCGGCGAAATCAGCAATCTGGAACGTCGTCAGAAACCGCATGGCCCCCTATACGGCCGGAACGATGACAGATCAAAGCTCCAGCAGGCCGCCGTCCCCATTTTCATCCGCAAACGCCAGCAGCGTGCCCTTGACGTTCCAGGCGAGCGCCGCCACCGGCGGTGTGCCATTGCGGCGGACCAGGATCTCGGCGCCGTCCTCCAGCCGCACCATCAGCACGGTGCCGTCGCTGTAACCCGCGGCGAGGATGTCGTTCTTGGGATGGCAGGCGACGACCGAGACGCGCGCCTGAAGCGGCGCGAGCATCGCGGGCTCCTTGCCCATCGGGCCATCCTTGCTGCCGAACGGCCACAGGATGACGGTATCGGCGCCCGAGGTCGCAAGCGCCTTGCCGCCCGCGCTCCAGGACATCGAGCGAACGCGGCCGGGATAGCCGGTCATGCGCATGTGGCGGTTGTCGGCGAGCCGCCAGCCGTGCAGCGCCGGTTCGTGCATCGCGGTGACCAGGAATTTGTTGTCCGGGCTGAAGGTCACCGCGTGATGCGAGCCGGCCCAGGGCAGGAATTCGGCCGATGCCGCCATGTTCGGAAACCACAGCGTCGCGCCGTTGTAATGCGCAATCGCGAGCCGCAGGCCCTTCGGCGCGAACGCAAGGCCGCCGACGGTCGAGGGCACCTCGAGCGACTTTTCCTCGTTCTTGCCGCTCTTGACGGTCGCCGTCTTGCCGGCGGACCAGGCGAAGGCCCCGTCCGCGTGCAGCGCCACCGCGTCGATCCAGCGGCGCTTGGGGTCGGTGGCGAGCAACGTCACCTCGCCCTTGGCATCGAGCGACACGACCTTGCCGTCGTCGCCGCCCATGACGAGGCGCTTGCCGTCGGACGCGGTCGAGAGAATGCCGCCGCCGTGGACGGCGACGGTGGTGATCTCGCCCTGGCTATCGACGAACGCGACGTTCTCCTCGCCGCCGACGAAGGCGGCGCGGTCACCGAGGAAATGCACCGACGTCACGCCCATGCCGAGCGCGACCGGCTTGACGCGGTCGGTGACGGAGACGATCGAAGCGGAATCGGGGGCGGGCGTAAACTCTTTCATCACGAGACGATGCAGCTCTCAAAACCCTTGCGGATGGCCTCTTCCGGCAATTCGCGGCCGATGAAGACGAGGCGGCTCTCGCGCGGCTCGCCGTCCTTCCATTTCCGCTGGTGGTTACCCTCCAGCATCATATGGACGCCCTGGAAGACGTAGCGGTCATCGTCGTCGTGGAAGGCGAGTATGCCCTTGGAGCGCAGGATCTTGCCGCCCTCGACCTGCACCAGGTTCTGGAGCCAGGGCATGAACATGTTCGGATCGAGCGGCTTGTCGGTCTTGAGCGACAGCGATTGCATGTCCTCGTCGTGATAGTGCTTCAGGCCGTGGCCGTGATCGTGGTGATGATGGTCGTGGCCGTGGTGGTGATGATCATGGTCGTGGTCATGATCGTCGGCCTCCAAAAAGTCCGGCTCGATGTCGAGGATGCGGTCGAGGTCGAACGCGCCGCGGTCGAGCACGTCGGCCAGCGCCACCGAGCAGCGCTCGGTGCGGTGGAGTTTCGCATAGGGGTTGATGGCGCGGATGCGGGCCTCGACCTCGGCGAGCTCACCCTTGGTGACGAGGTCGGTCTTGTTCAGCACGATGACGTCGGCAAAGGCGATCTGGTTCTTGGCCTCGGGCGCGTCCTTCAGACGGTCGGACAGCCATTTGGCGTCGGCAACCGTCACCACCGCGTCGAGGCGCGCGTTCTTCTGCACGTCCTCGTCGACAAAGAAGGTCTGGGCCACCGGCGCCGGATCGGCAAGGCCGGTGGTCTCGACGATGATGGCGTCGAACTTGCCCTTGCGCTTCATCAGCCCGTCCATGATGCGCACGAGGTCGCCGCGCACGGTGCAGCAGATGCAGCCATTGTTCATCTCGAACACTTCCTCATCGGCACCGATGATGAGGTCGTTGTCGATGCCTATCTCGCCGAACTCGTTGACGATGACGGCGTATTTCTTGCCGTGGTTTTCCGAAAGGATGCGGTTCAAAAGCGTTGTCTTGCCGGCGCCGAGATAGCCGGTCAGGACGGTCACGGGAATTTTCTGGGAGGTCGCTTCAGACATAACTACTCCGGGGTCGGGCTCTTTCGCGCGACGCGAGGCGGGGTGGCCCCTGCCCTAGTGGTCAAGCGCGCTGGTCAGGGCCTTTATATTGTGCCTGACCATGTCAATGTAAGTGGGTGCGGACCCCTTTTCACCCGTCAAACCGTCCGAAATCAAGGTCCCGCCGACCTTTGCCCCGGTCTCGGCCGCGATCCGCCGGATCAGGCGGTCGTCGCTGATATTCTCCAAGAATACCGCCGGGATCTTCTGGCCTTTGATCTGGCCGATGATGGCGGCGATGTCCCGCGCGCTCGGCTCGGTTTCGGTGGAGACGCCGAGCGGCGCGATGAACTGGATACCGTATTCGGCGGCGAAATAGCCGAAGGCGTCATGGGTGGAGATCACCTTGCGCCGCTCGGGCGGAATTTTCGCAACGGCCTCGCGCACCTCGCGGTCGAGCGTTTCGAGCTTTTCCAGATAGGCCTTGGCCTGGGCGCGGAAGAACTCCGCGTCCTCGGGATCGGCCGCGGCCAGCGCGTCGGCGATATCCGTCACGTAAACCTTGGCGTTGGGGACGGACTGCCAGGCATGCGGATCGGCAGCCGAGCCAAGCTTCAGGGGCGCGATGCCGGCGCTGGCGGTGACGACCGTTGCCTTGCTGCCGGAGGATTGCACGAGGCGCGGCAGCCAGCCCTCGAGGCCGAGCCCATTGACGACAACGAACTTTGCGTCCGCGATCCGCTTCGCATCGCTTGGCGCCGGAGTGTAGACATGGACGTCGCTGTCGGGGCCGACCAGCGTGGTGACGCTGACCCGGTCGCCGCCGACGTTGCGGACGAAGTCGCCGAGGATCGAGAAGCTCGTGACGACGTTGAGCCGTTCCGCGGCATGCAGCGGCGAGGCGGTCAGCAGCAATGCAAGGAGCAGAAGGAAGCGCATCGCCGTCACGCTTCCAGATGCCGGCCGGGAAACAACTGCCGGACGATGCCGCCGACCCGGCCGAACAGCACCGAGACGATGTAGAGCACGGTCGCGACCAGAATGATCGCGGGGCCCGACGGCACGCGGGTCTGGAACGACAGCACGAGGCCGGCATAGCCCGAGACCGCGGCAGCGACGACCGCGATGCAGATCATCGCCGTGAGATCGCGCGACCAGAACCGCGCGATGCCGGCCGGCAGGATCATCAGCCCCACCGCGAGCAGCGTGCCGAGCGCCTGAAAGCCGTTGACGAGGTTGATCACGACGAGCGCGAGGAAAGCGAGATGCGCAGGCCCCCCGGCCCGGCTGACAGTGCGCAGGAACAGCGGATCGACACTCTCGATCACCAGCGGGCGGTAGATCACGGCGAGCACCAGCAGCGTCACCGTGGCGTTGAAGGCGACCACCAGCAGCGTCTGGTCGTCCATCGCGAGGATGTTGCCGAACAGCACGTGCAGCAGGTCGATATTGGTGCCCTTGATCGAGACGATGGTCACCCCCAGCGCCAGCGAGGCCAGGTAGAAGGTCGCGAGCGACGCGTCCTCCTTCAGCCCGGTCGAGCGCGCGACCACACCGGCGAGGATCGCGACCGCAAAGCCCGCGAACAGGCCGCCGGCCGTCATTGCAAACAGATTGAGACCGGAGAGCAGGAAGCCGACCGCCGCGCCCGGCAGGATCGCATGCGCCATGGCATCGCCGACGAGGCTCATCCGCCGCAGCATCAGGAATACGCCGATCGGCGCGCCCGCGAGCGACAGCGCGATCACGGCGGCAAGCGCGCGCCGCATGAACTCGAATTCGGTGAACGGACCGATCAGCGCGTCATGGAGCATTTGCGGTCACGCCGCCCGCGAGCGGGCATCGTCGGCCGCGCAGGCCGCGGCGCTGTCGTCGAACGCCTCGCACATCCGCATCGCGACCATGAGGTTCTCCGGCGTCAGCACCTCCGCCGTCGGGCCCCATGCCACAGGGCCGCGCGCCAGCACCAGGGTCTCGGTGAAATGGCTGCGCACCATCTCCATGTCATGCAGCGCGGCGAGCACCGTGCGGCCCTCGCCGTGCCAGCGCTTCACCAGCGCGAGCAGGTCAGTCGTGGTCTTGCTGTCGATGGCGTTGAAGGGCTCGTCGAGCACGATCAACCGCGCGTCCTGGAGCAACACGCGCGCGAACAGCACGCGCTGCATCTGACCGCCGGAGAGCGTGCCGATCGGGCGGTTCTCGAAGCCATTCAGCCCAACGGCGCCGATCGCGCGGAGGATTTTTTCGCGCGCGGCTTTGCCGATTCCGCCGAACAGGCCGGTGCCGCGCCACAGGCCGGTGCCGACGAAGTCGAACACCGAGATGGGGAAGCTGCGGTCGATCTCCGCGCTCTGCGGCAGATAGGCGATATCGCGGGAGTCGAGCCCGCCGAGATGGATGCTGCCGTCGAGCGGCCTGAGGATGCCGACGATGCCGCGCAGCAGGGTCGACTTGCCGGCGCCGTTCGGGCCGATCACGGCGACCAGCGCACCCGGCGCAACCTCGCCGTTGAGATGGTGCACGGCCGGATGCCGGTCGTAGCCCAGCGTGACGTTGTGGAAATGCAGCGCCGCCATCGTCACCTCATTGCCAGAAAGACGATGCCCCAGAGCACGGCGCAGACGGCAACGGCGGCCGAGAGGCGGCCCGCCATGGTCATGCGCAGGATCGACCAGGGCGCCGCCTGGGCCGGATGCGGCGAGGTCGCGTCATGGACGTGGGCATGGGTGTGGTCGTGCCCGTGCGAATGCGCGTCGCCATGAGAATGGCCGTGGGCATGGTCGTGATGGTGGGCGTGGGACGCGGCGGGAACCATGTCTGGACGTTATATTATAACATTATGCCTGTCCACGCCGGGCTCAGGGCTTGCCGATCACCATCGCGATGGCGGCCGCCACGAACGGGAACGGCACCGAAACGGCGCAGCGGAACCAGACGAAACGGGCCGGCATGAACGGGATTTCCCACAAAATCACCCGCTGGAAGGCAAACAGCGCCCAGGCGACGACATAGGCGACCACTTGCGGCACCCCGCCGCCCGACTTCAGCGCCACGGTCCCGATGGAGAAGCCGATCACGGGGCCGCCGGGCGTGGCGGCGCCGGCGACCACGGCGGTCGCGACCCCAAGCCAGCCGCTGTCGGGGCCAAGCCAGCCGGTGATCACTTCCTGGGGGATGATGGCGGCGATGTAGCCTGAGCCGATCACCCCCAACGCGATCCGCGGCACGATGTTGATGAAGTCCATCGAGCCTTCGCGCAGCGAGGCCTTGAACACCGGCGGGCCGCGACGGAAAGCGATCAGGCCGACGCCGAAGACCGAGCCCCATAGCAGGATGTCGATGAGGAGCGCCGCGCTCAACTCGCCTCCTCATCGCTGTCACGCTTCGGATAGAGCCGGACATAGACGAAGCGGCCGAGGCCGCCTGCGAGCACCGGCAGCGGCAGCGAGATGACGATCCGCCACAGCGTGAAATCGGTGCCCATGATCGGGATTTCCCAGGCGACCGCCCGGCCGTAGCCGATCAGGGTCCAGCTCACGACCATGGCGATGGTGGCGCCGAAATCGGCGCCGACCGCCAGCAGCGCGCTCGCCACGGGATAGGCGGTGAAAGGACCGCCCGGCAGGATCGCGCCAAAGGCGGTGCCGATCAGAAGGCCCTTCAGGCCGGATTGCGGCCCGAGCGAGCGCGAGACTTTTTCGTGCGGCAGGATCTCGGAGATGAAGGCGCCGAGCAGGCAGCCGGCCAGCACGCGCGGCAGGATGCCGCCGAACAGCGAGAGGTCGTGGGTGAGAATGTCGAGAACGCCGTCGGTGCCGTCACGCCGCCACACCAGCGCCGCGCTGACCGCCACCAGGGCCGCGATGATGATCGTCGACCAGCCGATCGGCTTGCGCACACGGCCCGGCCGCGGCTCGGACTCCGCGTCCTCGGCAGGCGCCGGGTCTTTCGGGGAAGGGTCTGACAACGGGTGTGGGGCGGCTCGATGGTGATGCCCGTCCTGATTAAGGGCGCCGTCCATGCGATGCAAACGGTACGATCACAGACCGATGCGCGCATGACGCAGGACTGGTTCAATCAATTCCGCACAGCAAAAAGGCGGCCGCGCATGCGACCGCCTTGTCTGTCATTCCGGGGCGGCGAAGCCGAACCCGGAATCTCGAGATTCCGGGTTCGATGCTACGCATCGCCCCGGAATGACGGAGTAAAGCCTTACGCCTTGTCGAACAGGGACTCGACGTATTCCCAGTTCACGAGGTTCTCGACGAACGCCTTGAGATAGTCCGGACGGCGGTTGCGATAGTCGATGTAGTAGGAGTGCTCCCAGACGTCGCAGCCGAGGATCGGGGTGGCGCCGTGCACCAGCGGATTCTCGCCGTTCGGGGTCTTGGAGATCTCGAGCTTGCCGTTCTTGACCTGGAGCCAGCACCAGCCGGAGCCGAACTGGCCGACGCCGGCCGCCTGGAAGTCGGTCTTGAACTTCTCGAAGCCGCCGAGGTCCTCGTTGATCTTCTTCTCGAGCTTGCCGGGCAGCTTGGTGCCGCCGCCATTGGGCTTCATCCAGCTCCAGAAGTGGATGTGGTTGTAGTGCTGGCCGGCATTGTTGAACACCGCGGGGTTCTTGCCGAACGAGCCCTTGACGATCTCCTCAAGGGACTTGCCTTCCCATTCGGTGCCCTTGAGCGCGTTGTTGCCGTTGGTGACGTAGGCCTGATGATGCTTGTCGTGGTGGAATTCGAGCGTCTCCTTCGACATGAACTGGCCGAGGGCGTCATAGGCGTAAGGGAGAGGGGGCAGCGTAAAGGTCATGGGTTCTTGTCCGCAACTGGGTGGGGAACGTGTTCTAACGGTCATCCCTTATAGAAGGTTCCGCGGCCGTTAAATACCTCAGAATTTGCGAAAACGCGTGATGGGTGCCGCTTGGCTGGATTGCATAAAATCGTCGCAGCACGCGCTGGTCATCAGCCGTGCGGTTCGCCATAAAATATCGTTGCCTTTGAAGCGCTTATGACAGAACGAATGCGCCACGAAGCGGAGCTGCGAAGGACGAAGCCATGACCATCGAGATCGACATCTTGAACGGCGACGCCTCGTGGCCGATCGCCGAGCCGCTGCATCAGGCGGTCTGGGGACCGCATGTGGTCGCGGACAAGCCCTGGGCTCACGTCAAATGGGACAACGCCCATCTTCGCGTGCTGCTCGAGACGCCCGAGGACGGCCTCGTCTGCCACGTCGGCGTCTACTTTCGCACCGTCACCTGGAACGGGCAGAAGGTTCACGCCGGCGGCATCGGCGGCGTCTGCACGCGCGAGGACCGGCGCGGTCGCGGCTACGCCACCATGGCTATCGACGCGGCGGTGCACACCATGCGCGCCAACGAGGCGGTCCGCTTCGCGCTGCTGTTCTGCGAGCCGCACAATTTTGCGTTCTACGAATCCCGCAGCTGGCTGCCCTTCAAGGGCGAGGTCTATTGCGAGCAGCCGGAGGGGCGGATCCGCTTCGACTACATGGCGCCGTACGTCTTCAACATCGTCCGCGCGCCGACGCTGGGCACCATCGACCTATGCGGCTTGCCCTGGTGAGCCCTGCGTGACCGGAGGGCTGGTGCCAGAGAGCCACGCCCTGTAATATGTCGGTCATCATCCAATATTCCGCACCGTGGACATGACGATCGACGCCCCCATAGACGCCGCCCCGCCGCGTGCACCGGTCGCCTCCCCCATCGCCAGCCTGCTGACGGCGCCGATCCTGCCGACGCTGCTGCGGCTCGCGATCCCCAACATGATCGCGATGGTCGGCAGCACGCTGGTCGCGATCGCCGAGACCTCCTATATCGGCCGGCTCGGCACCATCCCGCTCGCGGCGATCGCGCTGGTGTTCCCGTTCGCGATGCTGACGCAGATGATGAGCGCGGGCGCGATGGGCGGCGGCGTCTCATCCGCGATCAGCCGCGCGCTCGGCGCCGGGGATCGCGACCGCGCCGCGACGCTGGCGCTGCATGCCGCCATCATCGGCCTCTGCGGCGGGCTGTTCTTCACGGTAACGATGCTGGTCTTCGGCCGCTCGTTCTTCACGCTGCTCGGCGGCCGCGAGCGCGTGCTCGAGGAAGCCAGCGGTTATTCGCAGGTGCTGTTCTCCGGCGCGGTCGCGATCTGGCTCGTCAACACGCTGGCCTCGGTGATCCGCGGCACCGGCGACATGCGCCTGCCCTCGATGACACTGATCGGGGCAAGCGTGCTCCAGATCGCGCTCGGCGGCACGCTGGGGCTCGGCCTGTTCGGCGTGAAGCAATTCGGCATGCCGGGCGTCGCCGCCGGCCAGTTGATCGCATTCACCTGCGCCGCGGTCTTCTTCCTCTGGTATCTCTTGTCAGGCCGCAGCCGGCTGCCGCTGGATTTCCGCGCGTTTCATTTTGAGCGCGCGATGTCCCTGGACATCCTCAAGGTGGGCGCGGTCGCCTGCCTCTCGCCGCTGCAGACCGTGCTCACCATTCTGATCTTCACCAGGATCCTGGCGACGTTCGGCACCGAGATGCTGGCCGGTTACGGCATCGGCTCGCGGCTGGAATTTCTGCTGATCCCGATCACCTTCGCCTTCGGCATCGCCTCGGTGCCGATGGTCGGCATGGCGATCGGCGCCGGGCATGTGAAGCGCGCACGGCGCGTGGCCTGGACCGCAGCCGCGGCGTCCGCCCTCACCGTCGGCCTGATCGGACTCGTCATTGCGCTCGATCCCGCGTTGTGGGCCTCGCTCTTCACGGCCGACCCCGGCGTCACCGCCGCCGCGCACAGCTATTTCCACTGGGCCGGCCCGGCCTTCGCGTTCTTCGGCATGGGCGTGTCGCTGTACTTCTCCTCGCAGGGCGCCGCGCGCGTCGGCGGACCGGTGCTGGCCTCCACCGCGCGGCTTCTGATCGTCGCGATCGGCGGCGGCGTCCTCATAATGGCGCAAGCGCCGGCCTGGACCTTGTTCGCGCTGGTCGGCGGCGCGATGGTGGTGTTCGGACTGTCTACCGCGGCCTCCGTCGCTTTCGCGCGCTGGGGCAAATGAGCGCAGGCAAATAAGCGCGGGAATGTGATTCCATCCAGCGTTGCACTATCCTGCTGGGCTGCTATGGAGGCGCTCCACTTCGGGGCCCCTCCATGATTTCCAGATTCGCTACTCTCATCGTCCTTCTGGCTGCGCTGCTTGGCGCGACTGCCGCCCAGGCGCAGAGCGCCGACGGGACCTGGCTCACACAGGCCGGTGACGCCCGCGTCAAGATCAGCAAGTGCGGCGGCGGCCTCTGCGGCGTTATCATCTGGCTGCGCGAACCCATGGACACCGCGACCGGCCAGCCCGCCACCGACAGCAAGAATCCCAATCCCGCGCTGGCGAGACGGCCGATGATCGGCCTGCCGTTGTTCAGCGGCATGCAGCCGTCCGGCCCGAACAAATGGTCGGGCCAGATCTACAATGCCGACGACGGCAGCACCTATGCGAGCAGCGTCTCGGTCACGGGTGCAGACTCGCTGCGGGTCGAAGGCTGCGTCGGCGCGCTTTGCGGGGGCGAAACCTGGACGCGCGCGGGACGCTAGCGCTTCAAGCCATCATCGCCTTCAGCGCCGTCGCCGCCGAGGCGTAGCCGCCCCGCGCGCCGTCGATGAAGTGCACGTGGTCGCTGCGCAGCGCCGACGGCGTGAAGCAGGTCATCATCGCGGCGTCCTGCGGGTAGAGGCCGTAGCGCACGACGCCCTCGCGCGCGGCAGCCGCGAGACGATCGCTGAGGGTGCGTTCGAGCTCGGGTGTACAGTCGAGGATCATGCGCAGGCCGTCGTCATATTTCCTGAAGTCCGAGTTCTCGACCACCTGACGTTTGTAGAGGTTGGGCACGAAACCGCCGACCTTGATGTCGAAGCGCATGATCAGATAGGCGAACAGCGTGTAGGCCAGCACGCCGGCGCGGCGCGCGAGCAGCGGGCCGCCGCGCTTGGTGCGGGCTTCGTAGTCCAGCCCCTGCGGCGGCCATTTCAGCGGCGGCCCCTGTGGCGGCACCGGGCGGGCGCCGTCCGGGCTGCGTTCGACGAGGTGGATGATGTCCTCGATCACCTTGCGGAACGCCGGCGGGTCCGCGCCGCGTGCCGGCATCACCAGAACCGACAGGATCAGGCCGCGCGAGGCCGGAATCACCTCGAAGCGGCAGGACAGGCCGGACAGATCCGGCTGCGTGCCGGCCGGCGCCTCAGCGACGGCGAACTCGCCGCGCTTCATCGCGGCGTCGGCCCAGGCGAGCCCGCCGCCGGAGAACATCGCATAGGACAGGTTCGCCGACGGACCGAAGCGCGCGACGCGCACGTCGAGACCTTGCGCCCGGATCGCACTCACCGGCACCAGCGCAACACGCATCGTCAGATCGAGATCCTCCCGTACCCAGGTCGCGGTCGCAGCCAGCGCGTCCCGGGCGCGATCGAGATCGCCGGGCGCGACCGCAAAGCTCGCGCCGTCACCGCCGAACACGAAGGGGAATTCCCGTCCCTCAAGCGCATTGGTCACCGCCGCGATCACGGCAGCGCCGGCCATGTTGACCGCCTTGTAGCGCTGCGCCGCGATCGCCTTGGTGGAATCGACGATGTCGGCGACACCGATGCTCCAGTCATCCGGCAGCGACGCATAGAGCGCGGGGTCCATCAGGCTGGTGAAGCCGCGGAAGACGGGGATGCCGCCATAGAAGGATTCGCCTGATGTCATCGGATGATGCCGAATGGTTGGACGCGTCCAGGAGAAGTACGTGGCAGGACCGATCCGGGTTCGCCGGCTGGCGCCCCCTCGAAGTCCCGATCATTGGCCGAAATGGCGGCGGACAACAAGATCGCACCGCGCCGCAATGCCGCAGCTTGTCATTGATCAGCATCAAACAGCCGGCCGAAAATGACGTTTACGGTTGAGCCATCTGAAATGGTTGCGCGGGATGATCGGGGTGTCTGATTTTGGTAGCAAGGACTCCACCTCGCCGGTACGCCGACGCACGGGGCTGGACGCGATCAGTGCGGTGAAAATGCCGGAGCTGCTGACCGCCACTGTCGATGCCTGGGCGGAGGCCCATCAACTGTCGCGCTCGGATGCGATCTGCAAGCTGGTCGAGTTCGGCCTGAGGATCGCGCCTCCCACACCGGCATCGGGGTCCACGGTCGTCTCGGACGCGACCAGGCTCGAGGAGCTCGCGGTGCATGAGATCGAGGGACTGCTCGATCCCGCATTGCCGGAGGACGAACGCGAGCGTCGCATCCGCCGCCTCACCGAAGGGCCGCCGGAATTCTCACACGAACGGATTGACCTGCCTAAGCCTCGGACGTGAGCGACTAGTGCAGCTTCTCATCCTCACGGTTGCGCAAGGCGTCGTGAGACGCGTCATGGCAGCCGACCAAGCGCACGAATTGCTGCGGGTACATCTCGTGACCGTGATCGCCGGAATTCTGGTGCGTCATCGGCGGACAACGGACGTCGTCCGGCTTCGCGCGCGATTGCTCCGTCCGGCCCTGATTTGAAGCGGTCATGTTTCGCATGGTCATGCACTGCTCCCTGTCGATTGGGGCAGATCGATTGACGTAACCCAATCGATTGCGGGGGCATCTTACGACCAAATCCGGTCGAATGTCATTGCGCCGAATCAATGCAATTGTGGCGGTGAAGTTCCGCCTTACGCCGTGTTCCCGGCGTCGACCGTGAACACGGTGCCCGTGACGTTGCGGCCGCCATCGCCGAGCAGATATTCCACCATCCGTGCGACGTCTTCCGTCTCCGGCAGCCGGCGCAATGCACTTCGGCCCGCGATGCGTTTGCGTCCTTCGTCGGAGAGATTGTGAGTCAGCTCGGTGTCGATGAAACCAGGCGCAATCGCGTTCACGGTGATGCCGAGCTTGCCGACTTCACGTGCGAGCGAGCGGGTAAAGCCGGTGGCGGCCGCCTTGGTCGCGCCATAGACGGACAGGCCGTTATAGCCGGTCGTCGCGATGATCGAGGAGATGTTGATGATGCGGCCGGCACCATCGGCCATCATCTGCCGTGCGACATATTTGGTGAGAATGATCGGCGACAGCACGTTGAGCTGCACCAGCGCCTCGATCTCGGAATTGTGCATGGTCGCGAGCAGGCCTTCGGTGCCGAGGCCGGCATTGTTGACGAGGCCGTAGATCGGGCCGAATTCGTCGCGCACGAGCTTTGCGAAAGCGGGAATCGCGTCGATCACCGCGAGATCGCAGGCTCGGAAATGCAGACGGCCCTCGGACTCGCCAATGGCGGCCCTGAGCTCGTCGCTCTCGCGCCGCGCTGCGGCAATCACGTTGTAGCCGGTGCCAGCCAGACGCTTGCCGATCGCAAGGCCGATACCGCGGCTGCCGCCGGTGACGAGGACATTATGCATCGGTGCGCGCCAGTTTGCCGGCCGGGGTGACGTCGAGCGTCTCGACGAAGCGGATCACCGCCGGCACCTTGTGGGAAGCGAGCTGCGCGCGGCATTGATCCAGGATCTGGTCGCGAATCTCCTTCGCGCGCGCCTGGTCGGTGCCGTCGGCGAGGATCACGTCGGCGACCACGATGCCGCCGGTGATCGGACTCTTCCGCGACTTGGCCCGCGACATCCGGACGTCGGAATGGCGATTGATGACAGCCTCGATCTCCTCGGGGTGGACCTTCAGCCCACCGATATTGATGATGCCGCCGCGGCGGCCGACGAAATAATAGCGGTCGCCGCGCAGCTCGACAATATCGCCGCTGTCGACAAATCCGTCATCATCGGTGAGTGCGGCGGCGTCGCGGCCGATATAGGCATGTGCGGTGCGCATCGAGCGGATGCGCAGCGAGCCGTCCACGACCTTCATCTCGACGCCGTTGCGGTTGCCGAGATAGTCGGCCGGAAAGCCTTCGAGCCCGTCATTCACGGCGAAGCCGACACCGGCCTCGGTCGAGGCGTAGGCATGGCCGACCGAGGAATTCGGGAATGCCGCCTTCAGGCCGTCGAGCACCGCCTGGTCGGCGATCTCGCCGGAGAGACGGACGTAAGCCGGCGCGAATTGCGCGGCCGAGCCGCTCATCAGAAGCTTGCGCCAGTGCGAGGGCGTGCCGGAGATGTGGGAGACCGCGCGCGCGTTCAGCCGCGCGACGTGATCGGCGAGGGCCTCATGCGGATCCGACAGCACCATGGAGCCGCCGGAGAGGATGGCGCGGAGGAAGATCTGGAGGCCGCCATAGCGGCGAATGTCGTAGAACGTCGCCCACACCGGCGCCGGTCCGCGCGCGGGGCCTTCGGCGACGATCGCGCCGGTCAGCGCTTCCAGCGTATGGCCGGCGATCTTCGGCACGCCTGACGTGCCCGAGGTCAGCATCAGCCATTCGGTGACGCGCTCGGTCTGCGCGGGCGCGGTGGCTTGAAGCGGCAATTGTGCGGTGACGACCAGCGGCACGCCGGTCTCAGCCCAGCGATCGGGCTCGTCGGTGACGACGGCATCGATCCCGGCATCCGCGATCAGCGCGTCCAGATACGCCGGATTGAGATCGGGCGGACACAGCAGCATGCGGCGGGCGATGCCGTCGAGCTCGATCATGGCAAGGCCCGACCGGAGCTGGTCGGACAATTTGAGCAGCACCGCGCGGCCGGACAGCTCGCGCAGGCGGCCGCCCAGGACCGTCTGCGACAGGATGTCGGTCAGCGACACGACATCGTGCGCATCCGACAGCGTACGGCCCTTCAGCTCCGCGCCGAGATGATCGCGAAGCGCAAAGATCTCACGCGGGGACATTTTCGTAGGCCCGCACGAAATCGCCGACCGTGGCGGGGAACGCTGCGTCCTCGGAAATGGTGAACGGATCGACACCGGTCTCGTCCTCGAGCCGAGCGACAAGGATCGCGAAGGCGAGCGAGTCGAAACCCGTCTCGTGCAGGGACAGATCATCCGAGAGCGCGGGAAGCGCGACGTGCTGTTCCTTGGCGATCTGCTGGATCGCTTCAATGACCTTGGACCTTACCGACATGGCTGGCTTGCCTCTTGCTTTGTTGATCGATCGTATGTCTTGCGGCGGCTCTTGATGACCGCCTCCCCATGGCCGTCTGCTTACCCGACAGAAGTAAATGGCTTCTTGGACAATTCAGATAAAATTGGACCTATCTGGCGGATTTTGCCGTGAGTTCAAAGTGAGGTGAGCACTACTCTCTCATTCCCTCCCCCCTTGTGGGGGAGGGGCAGGGAGGGGGGCCACACGGGGACTCCCTCCATCGCTTCCAGGCAGCTTGCGAACTCTCAGACACCTTTTGCTGGGCTACCCCCTCCCTAACCCTCCCCCACAAGGGGGGGAGGGAACGCAGGGAGTTCGTGGCGGCGATTCTCGTTTATCCGTTTAGAACCTGATCGCACCGTCGACGATTTGCGCATAAGCCTCGGAAGTCAGTGCGACATAGTCGCCGGATTTCGGCTCCGCCATGAACAGCGGCTCGGAGATCGCGCCGGGGTCGAATCCCTCGCGCGCGAGCTCGCCCTTCTTCTGCTTGAACGTCTCGGTCGCATCGAGCTCGCGCGAGATGCGGATGAAGACCGGGCGGGCGTAGGCCGGCAGGCGCTGTGCGAGATGCGCGGGCAATGCCGCGACGTCAAATCCCTCGTTCACGACGATTGCGCTCATGCCGGCGCGGCCGTCGGTGCCAGGGATGCTGACGCCGTAAGTGGTGGCGTCGATGACGCCGGTAAAATCGCGCACGGCGTCGTTGACCTCCGAGGTCGCGACGTTCTCGCCCTTCCAGCGAAAGGTGTCGCCGATGCGATCGACGAAATGGAAGAAGCCCTTGTCGTCGAGCCGCATCAGATCGCCGGTGCGGAACCAGGCATCGCCCCTGGCGAAGACGTCACGCAGGATCTTCTTCTCGGTCTCCCCGGCGTCCGTGTAGCCCTCGAAGCGGCCGCCGCCCTGGTCCGCCGTGCCGATGCGGCCGATGGCCTCGCCCGCCTCGCCGCGGGCGGAGGCGATGCAAAGACCCTCTTCATTGCGCAACGGCGCGCCGCTGTCAGGGTCGAGCTTGACGAGGCTCGCGGGGAAACGATGCGCGAGCAGCGGCGGGATGCGGCCGATCGCGCCGGGCTGGCCCTCGACGTTGAACAGCGAGAAATTGCCTTCGGTCGCCGCATAGAATTCGAGGATGCGAGGAATGGCGAAGCGGGTCTGAAAGTCCTCCCAGATGTCGCCGCGCAGGCCGTTGCCGCAGACGAGCCGCAGCCGATGGCGGTTCTCGTATTCCGACGGCGGCGCCTTGAGCAGATAGCGGCAGAGCTCGCCGATATACTGGAACAGCGTGCAGTCGTGCCGCACGATGTCGGACCAGAAATTCGACGCCGAGAACTTGTCCGCGATCACCACCGAGCCGCCGGCGGCCAGCATGCTGCACGGCGCGACGATGCCGCCGACCGAGTGGAACAGCGGCAGACAATCGTAGAGCCGGTCCTGTGGGCCGGCGCCGGTGAGGCCGGCGAACCAAAAGCCCCAATTGAGGATGCGGCGATGGCTGATGCTGGCGGCCTTGGGCAGGCCTGTCGTGCCGGACGTGTAGATCAGCAGCGCGCGATCATCGATGGTGACGTCGCCGTGCTCTCCGGGACAAAGCGGGCCGTCGTCGAGCGCGGCAAGCGCGACGTCGATGGCCCGCTCGCTGCGGGCATCGCCATGGGTCCAGACCTCGGCCTCGGTCTTCAGATGTGGCTTCGCACTCTCCAGCGTCTCCACCAGGTCGTGCGCGACGATGATGTGCAGGGGCCTCGCGACATCGAGGCAATGCGCGAGCGATTGCCCGACAAGCTTTGTATTGATCAGTGCGACCACACCGCCGATCCGGCTGATGCCGAGCCAGGCGGCAACGTAGTCGAGGCCGTTCGGCATGATCAGGCCGACAGTTTCGCCCTTGCTCACACCGACCGAGCGCGCCCAGCGCGCATAGCGGTTGATGCGTTTCGACAAACCTTCGTAGTCGAGCGCTGCGTCATCCGTGATCAGCGCGACGCGGTCGGGCTGACGCTGCGCCCAATCGTCGACGACGTCGGCAAACAGCCGGCCCGGCAGCGTCTCGATCCGCGCGGTCAGCTCGATCGCCTTCAGCCAGATCTTTGACGCCGATGGCGCGCGCGCGGCCTTCGGTTGCTCGATGACGCCGGTGGTCATGCCGTTCATACTTTCGGAACGTGTCTGCTGGTTCCCCAAGCTTAGCCCGCGCGCCCTGCCCAGGTGTTAAGAGACAAGGTAAAAGCCGGTTAGTGCGCGATTAACTCTAGTCATCCTTTACCAAGCCGGTGGGATCGGCGTGCGCCGCAGCGCAATTCTTGCGATACCAAGACGAGTCATTTGGGCGCGCTGCGCGTGTCCTCGCCTCGGCTGCGGGGACAGGGGAATTGGAGACGACCATGATCACCAAGCGACATTTCCTCCACACCGCCGCCTGTGCCGTCGCTGCGCTCGTAGCGCCGCGCGCCTTTGCGATCGGCAACCCCTCCTATCCATCGCGCAGCGTGAAATGGGTGGTGCCTTATGCCCCGGGCGGCGCCACCGACGTGCTGTCGCGGCTGCTCTGCCAGCGCCTGTCCGACCGGCTCGGCCAGACCTTCGTCGTCGAGAACAAGCCGGGCGCCGGCAGCAATATCGGGACGCAGGCGGTCATCACGTCCGCCCCTGACGGCTACACGCTGCTGCTGACCTCGACCGCGAACGCGATCAACGCCTCGTTCGATCCTTCGCTGCCGTATGATTTCGCCAAGAGCATCGCGCCGATCGCGGGTGTCGCGCGGATTCCGCTGGTGCTGGTCGTCAACAACGACCTGCCGGTGAAGACCGTCGCCGACTTCATCGCCTACGCCAAGGCCAATCCCGGCCAGATGTCGATCGCTTCCTCCGGCATCGGCACCTCGCTGCATCTGTCCGGCGAGCTGTTCAAGTCGCTGGCCGGCGTGCGGTTCACCCACGTCCCCTATCGCGGCTCGGCGCCGGGCCTGACCGACGTGATGAGCGGCCAGATCCAGGGCATGTTCGACAACGTCACCTCGTCCTTCGAGCTGGTGCGCGCCGGAAAGCTGCGCGCGCTCGGCGTCACCACGCGCGAGCGTTCGGAGATCCTGCCGGACGTGCCGCCGATCGCGGAGACGCTGCCCGGCTACGAGACGAGCTCATTCTACGGCGTCGGCGCCCCGCACGACACGCCGCGCGAGATCGTCGATCTTCTCAATCGCGAGATCGACACCGCGCTCTCCGACGCCGAGATCAAGGTCCGCATCGCCGAACTCGGCGCGATCCCGCTGCACGGCAATGCCGGCGAGTTCGGCGGCATGCTGACGGCGGAGACCGAGCGCTGGCGCAAGGTGGTCGAGCTGTCGGGGATCAAGAAGGAATAGCGTTTCCCGAGGTGCAAGCCACGCCTCCGCAGCGGCGTCAGTCTGCCGCGAATTCGAGGTTGAACCGGATTGGATTGACGGGAGTGGTGACGAACTTAACGCTTTTGCCGCTCAACCCGGCGAACGGACCCGAACCGAATTTGACGATCCCCTTGCCCGAGGACTCGACGCCAATGGGCTTGCCGTCCTTCATGACCGCCTGAGCGGAGCCTTCGATCAGTTGCGTGACGAGACGTCCACCGGGAATCCGGTGCACGCCACCACCGAATACGATGATCGCTTTTGGGCCGTCCCATTCCACCGCATTGGAGGCGGAATAGACCGCGCCTTTCAGCAGGCCATCGACACCGACGCAGACGTAGTCCTGAGTCACCAAATTGTGGTCGGGGCGGTCGCCGATCGGCTCCTGGCTATAGAAACCGGCGGTGCTGCATTCGTAACGCGCGATCATGTCCGCGCGGGCCGGCTGGGAAACGGCGATCAAACCAAAGGCCGCGCCGATGAGCGTGATAACGGTGCGCTTGTTCATGCAGATGTCCTCGCCTCAAGCGCCCGATCTAACAGGCCGGCGTGATGCCGGGCTCCTGATGCCGAGCTTCGAGACAAGGGTGACGAGGATTGCAATTCCGCGCGTTGATCTGGGTCAACCGCAGGAGGCGCTGGCGACTGGTGAAAGCACAGGGATTGGTGGCCGCGTAGTCAGCGCTAGCCGCTTCGCCTGTGACGCTGGCGCGGCGACGGCACGCTGACCGGATAATACGGATTGAGATCGCAGGTCGCGGCGCGGCCCGCCGCCGTGGCGCGACACTGCGGCAGCGAGGTGAAGGAGCAGTCATACCACTCCCCGCCGCCGCCGCTCGAGCCGGAATAGACGTGCATGCAGACGGGATAGCGGGGATCGAAGGTTTGCGCATGCGACGGCGCGGCCGCGACCACCGCACCGATGCTTACGATCAGGCCGAACGAGAAACGCATGAGCAGTGCTCCAGCGTGCCGCATCGCGGATCGCTATTGTTGCACCTTCTTGTGACGCCGGCGCGGCGGCGGCGGAGGCTCGTCAAAAGCGTAATAGGGATTGAGGTCGCAGCTCGCGGAGCGGCCCGACGCCGTGGCGCGGCACTGCGGCAGCGAGGTGAAGGAGCAGTCGTAATAGTCGCCGCCGCCGCCCCAACCGCCGGGCGTGTAGACGTGCATGCACACCGGATAGCGCGGGTCATAGGTCTGGGCGCGCGCATCTGCCGCAGCAAACAGCGTGACAATCGCGGTGAGGGTCAGGATCGGCAAACGCATGGAGACATCCTCGAATCGGTAGCGTCGGCGGATCGGGTGCCGACGGCCTGATATGGCATAACACCACGCCGGAGGCGACTGTTCCGAAGTACAGATGACGGCAAGGTGAGGCGGTGCGCCGCGGCGCTATCCGCCGAGCCCCTGCAACACGAGCCGGTTCAACCTCGCCGCAAACGCCGCCGGGTCCTCCGGCAACTCGCCGTCCAGGATCTGCGCCTGCTCGAGCAGGAGCAGGCTGAGATCGTCGACGGCCTTGGAGCCGGCCTGAGCCTTGGTGATCGCCCCCACCATCGGATGGCGCAGATTGATCTCGAGGACCGGCTTGGCGCGCATGCCGCGGTTCTGCTGCGACAGGATTCGCTCGAGCTCGCGGCTCGGCCCCTGGCTGTCGGCAACGAGGCAGGAGGCCGAGCTGGTGAGGCGCGTGGACGCCTTGACGTCGCTGACGCGCTCGCCGAGGGCGGCCTTGATCACCGCGATGGTGGCGGCCTCGTCCGCCTCCGGCTCGTCCTTCTTCGCCTCGTCCGTCGCGTCGACGCGCGGGATCAGGTCGAGATTGAGATCGCCCTGGCTCAGCGACTTCAGCGGCTTGCCCTCGAACTCCGTCGGCATCGAGGTCCAGAAGGCATCGACCGGATCGGACAGCAGCAGCACCTCGATGCCGCGCGCGGTCGCCGCCTCGAGCCGCGGGTTGGACTTCAGCCGTTCGATGCTGTCACCGACGAGATAATAGATCTCGGTCTGGTTCGGCTTGAAATCGGCGACAACCTGCTTCAGCGACCGCTTCTCGCCCGTCGTGGTGGTGAAGCGCGACAGCGCCAGCAGCTTTTCGCGACGCTCGAAATCCTCGTAGATGCCCTCTTTCAGCACCGCGCCGAAAGCATCCCAGATCTTCGCGAAGTTCTCCGCGTCCTTCTCGGCGAGGCCCTCGAGCTCGGACACGACACGGGTCGCCACGGCCTTGCGGATCTGCACGAGCTGCGGATTGTTCTGGAGCATCTCGCGCGAGATGTTGAGCGGAAGATCCTCGCTGTCGACGACGCCGCGGATGAAGCGCAGATAGCCCGGGAGCAGATCGGCATCATCGGTGATGAAGACGCGGCGGACATAGAGCTTGACGCGCCCCTTGCGCGAGGGCTCGAACAGGTCGAACGGCTTGGTCGACGGCGCAAACAGCAGCACAGCGTAGGAGTAGCGGCCCTCGGCGCGGTAGTGCAGCGTCATCGCAGGGTCGTCGAAGGCGGAGGCGATCTGCTGATAGGCCTTCTTGTAGTCCTCGGCTGAAAGCTCCGATTTCGATCGCTGCCACAGCGCGCTCGCCGAGTTGATCTGGCGCGGCTCGCCCTCTTCCGGCACCAGCTCGATGGGAAACAGGATGTTGTCGGAATAGGCACCGACGATGCGCTCGATCTCGTAGGTCTCGAGATATTTCTTGGCGTCGTCCTTCAGGTGCAGGACGATCTCGGTGCCGCATGTCACGCGCGCCGCGTCTTCCTCGCTGGCCCGCGCGATCTCGAAGCCGGAGCCGCCGGAGGACGTCCAGCTCCAGACGTCGCTCTCGCCGGCGCGGCGGCTGACGACGACGATCTTGTCGGCGACCATGAAGGCGGAATAGAAGCCGACGCCGAACTGGCCGATCAGGCCGAGGCCGTCCTTGGCCTCCTTCAGCTTCGAGACGAACGCCTTGGTGCCGGAGCGGGCGATGGTGCCGAGATGGTCGATCAGCTCCTGCCGCTCCATGCCGATGCCGTTATCGGCGATCGTGAGCGTTCCGGCCGTCTTGTTCGGGATGATGCGGATCTTGAGCGCGTCGCCCTCGCCCAGCAGCGCGGGACTTTCGATCGCCTCGTAGCGGAGCTTGTCACAGGCATCCGAGGCGTTGGAGACGAGCTCGCGCAGGAAGATGTCGGTCTCCGAATAGACGGAGTGCACCATGAGGTGCAGCAGCTCGGAAACCTCGGCCTGGAAGGGCTGCGTATGCACAGCTGTATCTGACGTCGTCATGCGTTTACCCGGTCAATCAAAAGGGGAAAACCGGGATATAACGCGATGGGACGGCGGATCAAGAGGACGTGAGCAGCCGTCCCTGCCCGCGGCAGAGGCAGCCTGTCCCTTGACCTGTCCCTTGGCCTGGGGCGATCAGGTCACGCAGCGGCCCGGCTGGAGCAGCTTGGCGACCTCGGTCAGGGAGCTGACCATCGGCTCGCAGGCGATGGTCGGCTTGTTGCGGCCCTGCTTCTGATTCTGGTTCTGGAGCGTCACCGGCGGCTTTGCATTGCCGGTCTCGATCACCGCGGGGACCCGCAGCAGCACCGAGGTATCGGCAAGGTCGTTCAGCCGCATCGACACGGTGCGGGTGGGAACCGCCGCCGACTTGATCTCGGCGAGCCGGTCGGCCTTGCCGGTCCGATTGACGTCGTGGCCGGGCTTGTCGGCGACCGCCTGCCAGCGGTCGGCCAGATCATGGCCGGAGGCCAGTTGCACCTGCGCCGCGCCGAGCATCGCGGCAATCGCGGCGGCGCCCAAAAATACCTTTTGAATCTGTGACATGGCTGTCGACCCCTCGCCCCATGGCGATCGCGGGAACAACGCAGCCGGAGGAGCGGGGGTTCTCGGCAGTCACGATCACTTAACCGTGTGCGAAAAAGGTCGCGCCGCGAAAAATATTTCGGGAGCCCTGGAACGACTTCCGCGCCTGGGAGTCGTATCAACAGCCGGCTATTCCCCCCTGCCCCATAAGCCGGCGACGTAGGGCGCGACTGTGGTGATGCCAGTCGCGCCTTACTTTTTTTCTTTTCTTATTGGGCGAGAGAATTTTGGCACCCTCTCGGCCGCCTCTGCCCCATGGCAGAAGCTCTTTCCAAGCCGAATTTTCCTCGTCCCTGAAGTCCGCGACGCGCGGTAGAGGTTTCCGGCCCGATCATCGCCTTGAGATTACTGCAGTTCGCGGCGGGCAAGGGGGCCTTCAATAGGCTCGACGTATTTGCCGAATTCGGGATCAACCTTCGCCGCGGCCGGCAGCTCGAGCGGATTGCGAGCGCGAAGGCGCGGAGAAAAGAGCAGGTCGGATTTCGGAAACGCCCGCTAGATCAGCCGTAGCGGCTGAAAAATTGCGACTTGGACCCACTATCATTTTGACCCCCTGCCTCCGCGTGGGCATGATGGAAACGAGAACAGCGCGTTCGGCACTTCTCTGATCCGCCACCAGCGACAGTGGGTTGGAATATTGCCATGGAGCAGGAGCGGCCGGTTCGTCTTGAACGCAGGCTATCAGCGATAATGGCCGCTGACGTGGCGGGCTATTCGCGGCTAATGCACCATGACGAAGAAGCAACCCACTCCAAATTGACAAGTCTCCTTGCCGAAGGGGTCGCGCCTGCCATCTCCGAACACGGAGGCCGGATCGTGAAGAACACCGGCGATGGGTTCTTGGCAGAGTTTCCAAGCGCGGTCGAAGCGGTTCGCGCCGCAGTGCAGTTTCAGACTCGCATCAGGGAGCTTACCGCCGCCGATGCGGAAGAACGACGAATTGCCTTTCGCGTCGGCATCAATGTAGGCGATGTGATTGTCGAACCGCATGATGTTTTTGGTGACGGCGTCAATATCGCGGCACGGCTAGAGAGTATCGCTGACCCCGGCGGAATCTGCATTTCCTCGTCTGCCTACGATCACATCAGGGGCAAGGTCGGCATTGAGTTTGCAAATTGTGGAGAGCAGACTTTCAAGAATATTGATCTTCCGATCCAAACCTATGCCGCCCTCCTAGATGGCCTCTACCCCCAAAGACCCGTTGGCGCGAAGGTGCCCCGCTCACCGCCCCGCCTCTCCATTGTCGTGCTGCCTTTCGCCAATCTTAGCGGCGACCCCTTGCAGGATTATTTCGTCGATGGCGTGACCGAGAGCCTGACCACCGACCTGTCGCGCATCAGTGGATCGCTCGTGATCGGCCGCCACACTGCATATACCTACAAAGGCAAGCCGATCGACCTGAAGCAGATTGGCCGCGACCTTGACGTTCGCTACGTGCTCGAAGGGTCCGTACAGCGCAGCGGAGACCGCTTTCGAGTGAATGTCCAACTGGTCGACACTGAAACAGGAAGCCACCTCTGGGCGGACCGCTTTGACAAACCCCTAGCCGATCTCTTCGAGATGCAGGACGAAATTGTGTCGAGATTGGCCAACGCGCTTAATGCCCAACTTATCGCTGCGGAGGCACGGCGGGCGGAACGCTCATTGCAACCGAGCGCGTTGGACTTTTATTTCCAAGGAATGGCCCTTTGGAACAAGAGTTGGACTTCTCCTCACCTGAGGCAGGCTCGAAGCTTCTTTGAGCGGGCCTTGGGACTTGAGCCGGATAACGTTGAGGCATTGGTAGGGATCGCGCTGGTCGATGCGGCAATGGCTAGCGTTGTTTTCGCTGATGACCCTTGCCGATATTTCGCGGCGTCAGAGGCGGCTTCAATGAAAGCGCTTTCGTTAGACCCGCAACACGCTCTCGCTCACATGGCTTTAGGCGTCGTGCAAGTATGTACGCAGCGCGCGGAGAAAGGAGTTGCCGAATGCGAGCGCGCACTGGCTCTGAACCGAAATTTGGCGGAGGCTCATGCTCTCTTTGGCGTCGCAAAAATGCTTCTCGGTCACCCAGAAGAAATGGAGGGATACGTACGAGATGCATTGCGCCTGTCTCCACGTGACGACGGCGCACATCGGTGGCTGTGCTGCGTTGGCTTAGCCAAATTATGCCTCGGAGCCGAGGGCGAGGCGATTGAGTGGTTACGGCGAAGCATAAAGGCCAACCCAAACTACCCCGTTGCCCATTTTGTATCAGCAGCGGTTCTAGCCCTCATCGGAAAGATGGATGATGCGGTGGCAGCCAAGCGAGACGGACTTGCACTGGATCCCGCTTTCGCCATTCGTCGCCTGAAGAATGTTTGGCTTTCGGACGATCCTACATTCCGCGCAGGAAGCAGGCGCCTCGTAAAGGGCCTGCACATGGCTGGAGTTCCGGAATAGTTGTGATGCCAGTCGCGCCTCTCGAGCAGCCGAGGCCGCCGCGATCAGGGCGGGCCGAAAGGCCATACCAAGCAGATCAAGCTGGCATCAGCGGGTGCGTATCCTGAGCCTCTACACGATCATGAAATTCGATGCGTGCAATTGGCTGATCGCGGTATCAACGAAGTCAATGGACCCTGCGTTAGAACCGCTCCCCAGCGCGAGCAGGGTCCCGCCGTGTCCATCGCTCCTAAGCGCGCTCATGATGTCGGCGACGGAGTGATAATCGCCCACACCGTTCGCAAGAGCGACGATTCCGAGCGTGTCATTGCCAAATCCGGAGATCGTATCGACCTGGCTGCTGGAATTGACGGAGACGGTCAGACCCGTGCCGTGATCGATGATGTCGACATGGGCCGGGCCATTGATGATCGCCTGATTGCCAAACCCGGCAAAGTTAAACTGGTCTGACCCGCCATTGACCGTAATGACGTCCTGGCCAATTTGGTTTGTCACATTTGCCTGGGACCCGTTGAGCACCACGTGATTGGCAGCTCCGCCAAGCATGATTGTATCGTGGCCCGCGCCAGCAACGACGTTGTCCGATCCGCTGCCGGCTATGATCGTGTTCGTTCCCGAGCCGACGGTGATCTGGTTTCCCATCCCGCCGAGATTCACGGTATTGTTGCCGTCACCGAGAGTAACGCTGTTGGCGCCATCTCCACCCGCAACGACATCATTGCCATTCCCCAGCATGACCGTGTTGCCATATCCAGAGAGCGTCACCCGGTCGTTGCCGTTGCCGGCGGTCGTTTGGCTTGCACCGTCACCGGGATGGACAATATCGTTGCCGTTACCCAGCGTGATGACGTTCCCGTATCCGCTGGCGTCGATGGTGTCATTGCCGTTACCGAGCGCAATCGTCGTGGCGCCTGTCGATCCCGTCACCGTAACATTGCCGTTGCCGCCGGTGACGTGGTTGACGATCCCCTGCAGATAGACGGCGCTGTCGCCGCTCGGCACATCAACCGTACCGTATAATCCGGCGTAGATCGTGTCGCTGCCGCCATTGCCGTGGATGGTATTGAACATGCCATAGGCGTGGATGATGTCGTTGCCCGTCGTACCCTGAATGATCGCATAACCGGAGGCCGGGCCGTCGATCGTCGTGGTACCGGCTTGATGCGTGTCCGTGACAGAGGTGTTGGTGTCGCTGACGGTCAAGCCGACGCTGCTTGTGTCGCTCAGAGTGAACGTGGTCGTTACGCTGCCATCTCCGTGCGGCGAGGCTACAAACGTGAGGGCGTGCAACTCGGCGGTCAGGTTGGCAGCGCTGGTTGCCGCCAGCTCGTAGGTTCCGTTTCCAAGCGAGATCAGTCCTGACCCGGACAGGATGCCAGCCGCACCTGCGAGCGTGATGATCAGGCTGTCCGTTGCCGCTGCGTTTGGATCCGTGATCGTTACGGTCGCGAATGGATTGATAGCAGCTTGGTTGCTGGTCGCTTGTCCCGATACGGCTCCAGCGATGGCCGGCAAGGCCGCGGCTGTCAGCAGAATGCCGCCGGAGCTGTCTTTCGCGATGCCGAAGCGCGTGACCGAAGTATCCGCCAGTGTAAAGGTCTCGCTGGCCGCACCGTTGCTGACCGTGAGCTTCGAGCCGGATACAGTCACCGTTGCGCCGCTCGTATAGGACAGCCCGGACAGGTCGATCTGGTCACCGAGCGCGATGCCCTTGATCTGGCTTGCAAAGGCCGATGAGCCCGAAACCAGCTTCTGCTCGATCTTGAGCGTGCCTTGGCCAGAGAAGGTGATCGTGTCATCGGAAATCGCGCCGGCCTTGAGATCAAGCGTGCCGCCGGCGATCGTGGTCGCGCCGGCAATGCCACCGGCTTCGACGAGTTCTGTGGCTCCACGAAGAACCGTCGAAGCGTTCGCGGTGCCCTGATCGAGCACATCAAGCGTGCCGCCGTTCAGGATAGTGGAGGTGACGATGCCGCCGTCCGAGACAGAGACGCTTCCTGAGTTGAGGACTGTCCCGCTCGCCGCGCTGGCGTCGACCGCCGGTGCACTCGGGTCGTTCGTAGGGTCTGCAACGGATCCCGAAACCGTCATCACGCCACCATTGATGGTGGCTTTCTTGGCGATCCCCGCCCCGAACAGGTGCAATTGGCCGCCGCTGCCGACAACGGCAAAATCGACTTCGCTTCTGAAGACGATGCCGTACGGGCCTCCGGGAGGATAATAGATCGTCTCTCCCGAAGCGTTGATGACACCACCCGAGTTGACGACAGTGCCGCTGGCAAAGCCCCCATTGGTGAGATTCTGGACACCCCCGGCATTGACGGTGGTTGACGTCACGATGCCGGTATCGACGTCCTGCTCGGCGCCATTGTTGACAGTGGTGTGATCGGCCCGCCCTGGACCCGGCGCATCGTGCAGGTAAATGCCGGCGACACGTTGGATACCGCCCGTGTTGATCGTGGTGTAGCTCGCGGTGGATGCAAGCCCGACATTCTGCTCGCCGCCATTGATGACCGTGTTGCTGGCGGTGGCCCCTAAGTCGTAGTTGCCCAGGATCTGCTTACCGCCCGCTGATATCGTCGTGTTCGTGGCCGTACCGAACACCTTGAACAAGATGCCGTCCGATACGGTGAAGCCGTTTTCCGTGTAGCCATAGTCGGCAACAAACGTTGCGCCACTCTGGAAGGTCGTGATGGACAGCGTCGCGCCAGCTTCAGCGATGAGCGTTGCGCCCGCGGAAATGACGCTGTTACTGAGCACACCACCGTCCAGGACGGCCAGCGTCACGCTCTTCGGGACAGTGAATCCGTTTTCAATCGTGCCGTTGCCGATCTGCAATGTGCTGCCGGCGTTGAAGACCGTGCCCGAAAAATCGGCGTTACCAAGCACGACAAGCCCGCCGTACTGATTGACGGTCGTGTTGATCGCCGTCGCGCCCGCGGACAGCACCATCGTTCCGTAATTGATCGTCGTGCCCGTTGCCGTGCCACCTGCATCGACATTCAGCGTGCCGAAGTTCTGGAGTATCGTGCCCGACACCAACGCTCCGTCCGACACCGTCAATGTTCCAAAACCTTCAACGATGGTGCCGGTCGCCATGCTGGCGTCGACGGCCGGCTGGCCGGGGACATTGGCGAACGGATCCGGGATCGATCCCGAGACAGTCATGACGCCGCCGTTGACGATGGCGTTCACTGCGGTCCCGCCGCCAGTGACGTCGAGCTCGCCCTGGTAGTTGATGGTTGCAACGGTCGCCACGCTTCGGATCACCGGCTCCGGGTACACGGGCGCCGTTTCCACAGTTTCACCCGAAACCCTGAGAACACCGCCAGAATTGACGATGGTGCCGCTGGCGCTGCCGCCATTCGTCACGTTCTGAACGCCACCGGAATTGACGGTCGTCGTCGTTGCGATGCCCGTGTCGACGTCCTGCTCGCCGCCGCCATTGATCGTGGTGTGATCGACCTCGCCCGGGGTTGGACCTTCATGGATATATTCGCCCGTGACACGCTGGACGCCGCCCGCGTTGATGGTCGTGTAGCTGGCGACGCCGTCAAAGACGACGTCCTGTTCTCCGCCGTTGATGACAGTGTGGGTTGCCGTGCTCGTTGCGAAGGATCCGCCGACCGTCTGCAAGGCGCCGGCCAGGATCGTCGTGCTATCGACGGAGATGCCGCCACTGACATCCATCGTGTCGCCGTCATGGAGCGTCATGCCACTGGCGGGAGGAATAACCGTCATACGAATGCTCCGCGTTCGGTGCTTGGAAAATCAAACGAGCAAAGCAAAATCATGCGACGACCATTCAACCTAAAACTGCGCTAGCTGAGAATGCCTGTCAAGCAGACCCTATTTTTCAATGAAGATTTTGAACGGCGTCTTGCGCGTTCTCTGCTGACAATGCCGTGACGTGCGCGCGCGCGAGTATTGCCGGATGAATTTATCAGCAGCGTAACGAAAATTACGGCGACCACGCGCATTCAAGATTTGCGCGAGGCATCCGCGTGAGAAGCCGATCATAGCGCATCGAAAGTTCCGTTATCGTTCCGCGCTACGCTGGCCACTCTCGGAGCCTCTACGCAGCGGCAACAGGCTATCATCGCGATGCGTGGCGGCATCTGCCGCAATGTTTCCCTCGCACCGGCTCTGCCGCAACGATGATCGGCAACCCAAGCTTCCTGGAGAGCTCATCGGCAACGATGCGCAACAAGATATCGACGGGAGCCGCCCGGCACAAAGCCAGTCGCGCTTACTCTGGTCCGGGGCTTACTTCGCCTTCCCCGCCAGCCACTCCCGCCCCTCGCCGTAGAGCTTCTCGACCTCGGCACCGGTGAGGCCCGGCATGTCGCGCTTCACCTTGTAGCCGATCAGCTCCTGCATGTAGGCGAGATGGCGGTAGCCTTCGGGCAGCGCGGCGAGCGCTTGCTGGTCGAGGCGGAGCGTCGCGGCGGGATCGACCGGGTCGATCCGGTCCTTCTCGTAGATCGGCTGGCGGCGGACGATGCCCCATTTTCCCTGCCGCTTCTCCAGGAAATCGTAGAAGCGCCCGGTGCAGACGACGTCGCAGAGCACGTCGTGCACCAAAGCGCGCTGCGAGATGGTCATCTTGGTCTGCGCAATGGCGTGCTCGCCGGACAGATCGATGCTGGTGCCGCCGAGGAAATGCAGGATGCGCACGCCCTTTGCGAACCCCTCCTGGCTGACGCGGATGAAATCCCGCGCCGGCCCCTGAAACCAGGTGGCGGACATCCAGCCTTCCTCGTGCCAGACGGTCGCAAACCGCTCCCAGTCGCCGGCATCCCGCCAGACCGCCCAGTTTTCGACGAGGTCGCGGATGGCGAGACGATCGAGGAGTTGCGGGTCCATGGTACGTCTCTCCGGGCGGCTTGAGGCTGCGATGGATGTCATCGGCCCGACGTATCAACGGGGCAATTGGGTTGCCGTCAAGCGCCCGATGCTTCACCACCGTTCGAATTGCCCACAGCGAGAGAAACGCGATACGAGCAACGAGCCTTGCAATCAACCTGGCCGCGACTAATATCCGCACCGATGCAGATGAAATTCCCTTTATTGGCCGCGTTTCTCGGATTACTCGCGGTTTCCCCCACACACGCGCAAACAGATTTGCAGACCGAACGCGCGACGGCCTGGAAGGCAAGACTGTCGGCGCACATAGCCGGCTACCGTCAATTTCCGGCTGAAGCACTGGGGCAAACCGGCGAGGCCAGGGTCACATTCGTCATCGACCGGTCCGGCAGGTTGATCTCACAGGCTCTGGCCGTAAGCACCGGCTCTCGGCCACTCGACGTTGCCGCGCTGCAGATCGTCGCTCGTGCCCAACCGTTTCCGGCGCCGCCTTCGGAGCTCAAGGATGAGTCACTCACGTTGACAGTGCCGATTGTCTTCAATGGCCGTCAATTCCAGCTGCAACCTTCCGGGCTAGTGCTGAGCAGGCCCGGTCCTGTGCTCACGGAGGAGGATGCCATGGCCGCCTGGCGGAAGGTGGCCACCGAACATGTCTGGCGTCACAGGGTGTTTCCTTCGGAGGCGATGGGTCAGATAGGCAATGCTGGCGTCACATTCGTGATCGACCGCTCGGGCAAATTGATCTCGCACGCTTTGGTGGAAAGCACAGGCTCCCCGCCCCTGGATGCAGCAGCTCTCAAAATGGTGGAGCGAAGCGAACCATTCCCGAAGCCGCCTCCCGAGGCCAAGGACGACCTCCAGCGGATTACCATCTTCATGACTCTCGACGGCGTGCAACGCTTGGTCGAGCCCGGGCCGTGGGCGGACGAGGCCAAATTGAAGGCCAAGATCAACAGCGTCTGCCGAGGTTGTTGAACAGGGTATCGGCAAACAAAAAACGGCGCGCCTTGCGACGCACCGTCTTCTTGTTCGATACAGGTCTTCTTACGCCGCCGGCGCCTTGGGCGTGCGGTTGCGCGAGTTGCGCTGGAAGAACAGCGCCTGGCTTGCCACCGCCGACACCATCGCCGGCTGGAACGGCTTCGAGATCAGGAACGCGGGCTCCGGGCGCTCGCCGGTGAGGAAGCGCTCCGGGTAGGCGGTGATGAACACCACCGGCACCTCGAAGGTACGCAGCAATTCGTTGACCGCGTCGAGCCCCGACGAGCCGTCAGCGAGCTGGATGTCGGCGAGGATCAGGCCCGGCCGCCTGTTCTTGGCCAGCGCCACGGCATCGGCATGCGTGCGCGCGACGCCGACGACGTTGTGGCCGAGATTCTTCACCAGGCTCTCGAGGTCCATGGCGATGAAGGTCTCGTCCTCGATGATCAGCACGTCGGTGGCGATCTCCGCCGCCATCTCGCGCCCCGCGGCGTCCGCGAGCCGCCGTGTCTCGGCGACATCGGTGCTGAGGATGAAGGCGACCTCCTCTTCCGAAAATCCCTCGAGCGAAAGCAGCAGGAAGGCCTGCCGCGGCAGCGGCGTGATGTTCGACAGCCGCCGCTCCGGCGGCATCGGCAGGGTGGTCACCTCGGCGTCGTCGTTGACGGAGACGGAATTCCAGATCTGGGTGAACAGCCGGAACAGGCCCGCGCGCGGGCCATGGCTTTCGTCGAGCACGGCGGGATCACCGAGCATGGCTTCCAACATGGCTGCGACATAGGCGTCGCCGGAAGCCTGGCTGCCCGTCAGGGCGCGTGCATACCGGCGCAACAACGGCAAGTGTTCAGCGACAAGCTGTGAACGGGACATCCCCACTCCATTCATCTTCGGACCGACCTTAGAGAAGACTTTAGAGACATCACGAGGGGAGGCCCGGGTTCCCCTGCTGGGGCTGACTACGCCTCAGGGTAAGAAAAGTTCCGCAGCCGGCGGAACTTTTTCTCGAACCTGGAATTGTGCCTATCCAGGGAACGGCTCCCGGTTGAGGAAACTTCTCGAATTTACAGTCACTTAACTCGGGGAAACGTGGAACAGGTCATGAAAGATCTCAAGTCTCAAGCCAGCAAAAGCACGACCCCCGGCAAGGGAGGGCTCACTCCGGAGATCCAATCCCGGATCGGGCATCAGCTCCGCGCCATGTACGACGACGTCGTACGGCAGGGGGTTCCAGATCGGTTCGCAGAACTGATCAAGAAGCTTGATGCGCCGGGAGCGACATCCCAAGTGGGAAATGAGGGCGGATCCAACGACAACAACAATGGGAGGGATTAATGCCTCTCACGGACTCCCTGCGTAACGACATCCTCGCGGCCGTGCCAAGTCTGCGCGCGTTCGCGATCTCGCTCAGCGGCAACGCCGACCGCGCCGACGATCTGGTGCAGGAAACGCTGTTGCGCGCGCTTGCCAACATCGACTCGTTCCAGCCCGGCTCCAACCTGCCGGCCTGGCTGTTCACGATCCTGCGCAATCTGTTCCGCTCCGACTATCGCAAGCGGCGGCGCGAGGTCGAGGACGCCGAGGGCAATTATGCGAAGACGCTGAAGACTCAGCCCTCGCAGAACGCGCATCTCGAGTTCGAGGAGTTTCGCACCGCGCTCGAGAAGCTTCCGCAGGACCAGCGCGAAGCGCTGATCCTGGTCGGCGCGTCCGGCTTCTCCTATGAGGACGCGGCCTCGATCTGCGGCTGTGCGGTCGGCACGATCAAGAGCCGGGTCAACCGGGCGCGCTCGAAGCTCGCCGCGCTGCTCTATGTCGACGGCGCCGAGGATTTCGGGCCCGACGAGACCGTGCGCGCCGTGATCGGCGGCAGCGGCGGATAGCGGCACGCGTCAACCGGACTGAGACGACAAGCATGAAGGCGGCCGTTTCCGCGGCCGCCTTGATGCGCGCGTGAGTATCGGGCGTGCCGCTCGATCACTCGTCCACGAATGTCACGGTGTCAGCGACGCTCGCCCGCGAGGTGCGGTAGCTGTTGACCTTGTGGGCGTGGTCCGCATAGCCGAACGAGATGCCGCAGACGACGCGGCGGTCATCGGGCAGATTGAAGTGACGGCGGATCAGGCCGGAGTGGCGCGCCAGCGCCGCCTGCGGAATCGTGCCGAGCCCGAGCGCCTGGGCGGCCAGCATGAAATTGGAGACATAGGCACCGCAATCGATCGCGCCGTAGATGCCGAGCGGCTCGTTGGTGTGGATGACTGCGACATGCGGCGCGCCGAAGAAATTGTAGTTCTCCAGCGCCTGCCTGGCGTAGCCGCTTCTGTCGCCGCGGGGAATCCCGAGCGTGTTGTAGAGCTGAAAGCCGCTCTCACGGCGGCGATCGAGATAGACGCCGACATATTCGCGCGGCGGGGTGAAATCGTAATCGTCGCCGAGTCCGCTGGAGGCTTCCTTGTAGATCAGCCGGCGAAAGCGCTCCTTGGCCTCGCCGCTGGCGATGATGACCTGCCAGGGCTGGCTGTTGCACCAGGACGCGGTGCGCTGCGCGGTGGTCAGCACGTGCTCGATGGTGGCGCGATCGACCTCTTTGGGAAGGAAAGCGCGGACGGAGTAGCGCTCGTTGAGCAGCTCTTCGAGCACGCCGATGCGGTTATTCTGATTCACTTTTGCGTCCATTGATCAGCTCGCATTGTTCTCTTCGTAGGGTGGGCAAAGGCGCCATAGCGCCGCGCCCACCAACAGACCTACCTCGGCGCACCTGCATATGGTGGGCACGCTTCGCTTTGCCCACCCTACGATACTAGCGTCCCTTGGTCGGGATCTTGTTATACGGCACGTCCTTGTCGACGCGGATGTCGCCCGGCAGGCCCAGCACGCGCTCCGCGATGATGTTGCGCAGGATCTCGTCAGTGCCGCCGGCAATGCGCATCGAGGGCGAGGACAGCAGCATCTGCTGGAACTGGCCCTGCACCGTCTCCTCATCGCTGCCCGTGAGAACGGCGGCCGCACCCTGGAGGTCCATGGCGTAGGTCGCGATGTCCTGGAGCATCATGCCCGAGACCAGCTTGCCGATCGAGTTCTCCGGACCCGGCTGCTCGCCTTTCGACAGCGCCGAGATCGCGCGGTAGCTGGTATATTTCAGCCCGCTCGACTTCACCGCCCAGCTCGCAAGCTTCGAGCGCACCGCGGGATCGTCGATGGCAAGCCCGTCCTCCAGCATCAGGTTCGAGCAGAACTCGAACATCTCAGGCACGCCGGTCGCGAGCCGCGAGCCGATCGACATGCGCTCGTTCATCAGCGTGGTCAGCGACACGCTCCAGCCCTCGCCGACGGCGCCGAGCCGCTGGCTGTCTGATATCACCACGTCGGTGAAATAGACCTCGTTGAACTCCTGCATGCCGTTGGCCTGCTTGATCGGCCGCACCTCGACGCCCGGGCTCTTCATGTCCAGGAAGAACATGGTGAGGCCCTTGTGCTTGGGTACGCTCGGATCGGTGCGCGCGATCAGAAGACCGAAGTCGGAATAATGCGCGCCCGAGGTCCAGATCTTCTGGCCGTTGACGACCCAATTGTCGCCCTTCTTCTCCGCACGCGTGCGCAAGCCCGCAACGTCAGAGCCGGCCGAGGGTTCAGAGAACAGCTGGCACCAGATCTCCTCGCCCGAGGCGAGCTTCGGCAGATGGCGACGCTTGGCGTCCTCGCTGCCCCAGGCCATCACGGTCGGCCCGCACATGCCTTCGCCGATCTGGAACGGCTGCGTCAGCTTGCCGTAGACGCCCTCCTCCTGCTGCCAGATCACGCGCTCGATCGGCGTGGCGCCGCGGCCGCCATATTCCTTCGGCCAGTGCAGGCAGGCCCAATTGCCCTCGAACTTCTTCTTCTGCCAGGCCTTGCCGACATCGACGATGTCGTGCTTCGCAAGCCGGATGCGACCAAGCGAGGATTTTGACAGCTCGGCATGCAGCTCCTTCGGCGCGTTGGCCTCGACCCATTGGCGCGCAGTCTCGCGGAATGCGGCTTCCTGCGGGGTATCGTCGAAATTCATGGCGGACCTCTAACCTCTTCCCTTCGTCGGGATCTTGTTGAACGGCACGTCCTTGTCGACCCGGATGTCGCCCGGCAGGCCCAGCACCCGCTCGGCGATGATGTTGCGCATGATCTCGTCGGTGCCGCCTTCGACACGGGTGCCCGGCGCACGCAGCAGCATGGCCTGGAAACGGCCGGCGAGTTCGGCATCCTCGGGGCCGCTGAGGACACCGCTCGCGCCCTGCAAGTCCAGCGCGTAGGCCGCGACGTCCTGGATCATCGAGCCCGCCACCAGCTTGCCGATCGAATTTTCCGGCCCCGGCCGCTCGCCCTTCGACAGCGCCGAGATCGCGCGCATGCTGGTGTAGCGCAGCCCGCTCGCCTTCACCGCCCAGTTCGCCAGCTTCGAGCGCACGGCGCGATCCTCGATCGCCGGACCGTTGTCCAGCATCAGGCTGGAGCAATAGTCGAACAACTCAGGGAAACCGGTCGAGACGCCCGCGCCGATCGACATGCGCTCGTTCATCAGCGTGGTCAGCGAGACGTTCCATCCGTCATTGACCTCGCCGAGGCGCTGATGGTCGGGAATCCGCACGTTGGTGAAATAGACCTCGTTGAAATCGGAGGCGCCGCTCGCCTGCTTGATCGGCCTGACCTCGACGCCCGGGCTCTTCATGTCCAGGAAGAACATGGTGAGACCCTTGTGCTTGGGCACGGTCGGATCGGTGCGGGTGAGCAGGATGCCGTAATCGGAATAATGCGCGCCTGATGTCCAGATCTTCTGGCCGTTGATGACCCATTCATCGCCGTCCTTCTCCGCCCGCGTGCGCAGGCCCGCGACGTCGGAGCCGCCGGCGGGCTCGGAGAACAGCTGGCACCAGACCTTTTCGCCGGAGGCGAGCGGCGGCAGATAGCTGCGCTTGTGCTCCTCGCGTGCGAACGCCATCATGGTCGGCCCGCACATGCCGTGGCCGATGATGAACATATGGGAGAGTTTTCCGAACGGGCCCTCTTCCTGCTGCCAGATCACGCGCTCGATCGGCGAGGCGCCGCGGCCGCCATACTCCTTCGGCCAGTGCAGGCAGGCCCAGCCGGCATCGGCCTTCTTCTTCTGCCAGGCCTTCGCGACCTCGAGAATGTTGGCGTTCTTGAGCTGGGTGCGGCCGAGCGAGGATTTGCGCAGCTCTTCCTCGTACTGCTTCGGCGCATTCGCCGATATCCAGGCACGCGCGGTGGCGCGGAATTCGGCTTCCTGGGGGGTGTCGTCGAAGTTCATGGTGCTGTTCTCTCTGTCATTCCGGGGCGCGCCCAGCGCGAACCCGGAATCTCGATGCTATTCACTCATCTCCGGATTCCGGGTTCGCCGCGTTGCGGCGCCCCGGAATGACGACAACATCAAGCCGCGTTCTTCTTGCGCATGCGGTCGATCAGCTGGTCTTCCCAATAGGACAGGCTGCCGAGGGCCAGCGCCATCGCGTTGGCGCGGCGGTAGTACATGTGGCAGTCGAACTCCCAGGTGAAACCCATGCCGCCGTGCACCTGGATGTTGTTCTTGGCGCAGTGCTGGAACGCCTGCGTGGCGCTGATGCGGGCGGCGGCGGCGGCTTCCGGCAATTCGGATGCATTGGTCGAAAGCGCCCAGGCGCCGTAATAGCTGTTCGAACGCGCCAGCGTCGCCGAGACATACATGTCGGCCAGCATGTGCTTGACCGCCTGGAACGAGCCGATCTGGCGGCCGAAGGCGATGCGGTCGAGCGCGTAGTCGCGGCCCATCTCCAGCGCGCGGTCGGAGCCGCCAACCTGCTCGAAGGCGCACAGCACGGCGGCACGGTCGAGCACCTGGGTGAGGATGCTCCAGCCCTCGCCGGCAGCGCCCAGCGGCTCGGCCTTGCAGTCCTTGAAAGTGATCTCCGCCTGGCCACGAGTCGGATCGAGGTTGGTCAGGCCTTTCACCTCGACGCCGTCGCCCTTGAGATCGACCAGGAATAGCGAGATGTCGCTCTCACGCCCGCTCGAACCCGTGCGAGCTGCAACGACGGCGAAGTCGGCGATCGCGCCATCGGCCACAGGCTTCTTGACGCCGTTAAGCACGCCATTCGCAGCAGCGAGCTTGATGGCCTTCGGCGACGGATTGCCCTTGCCCTCGAACAGCGCCAGCGTCCCGATCGCCTCGCCCGAGGCAATTGCCGGCAGCCATTTTTTCTTCTGCGCGTCGCTGCCGGCGATCAGCAGTGCTTCGGCGGCGAGATAAACGGTCGAGGAGAACGGCACCGGCGCGTTGGCCCGGCCCACCTCTTCCGCGATCACGCAAAGCTCGAGATGGCCGGCGCCGGCGCCGCCGAATTCCTCGGGGATTGCGACGCCGAGAAATCCCATCTCGGCAAGCCCCTTCCACAGCTCCTTGTCGTAGGGCGCCTTGCCGTCGAGCACGACGCGCACCGCCTTGGGCGGGCATTTTTCGGTGAGGAATTTGCGCGCCTGATCGCGAAGCTGCTTCTGGTCGTCGGAGAAGTCGAAGTTCATGGCGGGCTACCTTTGTTTATTCGTTGTCATTTATTGCCGTCATTCCGGGGCGCGCGGAGCGCGAGCCCGGAATCCATATCCACCAGCCGGGGTTATGGATTCCGGGCCTGCGCCTCTCGGCGCATCCCGGAATGACGAATGGAGAGAGGAGTGTTTCATCGCAGCACGACCACATCCTGATCCGGCTTGTCCGCATAGAGCCGCTCCACCAGCGCGGCGCGGCGCTCCAGGCCAGCGCGCTGGTTGATGTAACCCTTGTCGGTCAGCTCATTGCCGTCGATCGAGGGCGGCTCGACCATCAGCATGGCGCGCGCGATGATGCGGCTGCTGGCGCCTTCGCACTCCTTGTTGTGCGTCTCCAGACCGCGCCTGAAGCAGGCGATCACCTCGGGATGCTTCACGGCATCCTCAAAGCTGAGATCGGGATTGCCGACGAGCTGGCGGCAGGCATGCAGGTTCGGCCAGGCGAGCAGGCCGATGAAGGCGCGATCCTGCCCCGCAACCAGCGCGTCATGCACGACAGGCGTCGTGGCTGCGATGGTGTCGGTGCGGAGCGAGCCGACATGGACGAACGTGCCGGTGGTGAGCTTGAAGTCTTCGACGACGCGCCCGGCGAAGATGATGCCCTTCACCGGATCGGCATCGTCGACAAAAATGCCGGCATCGCCGATGCAGTAGAAGCCTTCCTCGTCGAACATCTTCCTGGTCAGCTCCGGCTGGCCGAAATAGCCGGGCGTGACGTTGACGCCGCGCAGACGCAGCTCGTATTTCGAGCCGCACGGCACCATCTTCAATTCGACGCCGGGGAACGGCAGGCCGATCAGGCCGACGCGCTCGGTGTCCCAATAGGTGCCGGTCGAGGTCGGCGCAGTCTCGGTCGAGCCCCAGCCGGTGTAGAACACGATCCGTTCGCCGGTGGTCTTCACCGCGAGGTCCTGCATGCGGTCGTAGAGATCATCAGGCAGCCGCGCGCCGCCATAGGCCATGATCGACAGGTTCTTGAAGAAGGAGCGGCAGAGCGCATCGTCCTTCTCCATGGCAGCGGCAAGCGCGGCGTAGCCGGCCGGCACGTTGGCGTAATAGGTCGGCGAGATCTCGCGCAGATTGCGCAGCGTCTCCTCGAACTGGCCCGGCATCGGCCGGCCGTCGTCGATATAGAGCGTGCCGCCATCGACCAGAATGGGATGGAACGCCGCATTGCCGCCCATCGTGTGGTTCCACGGCATCCAGTCCAGCATGGTCGAGATCGGACCGCCCGGATCGCGCGGCCGCACCTGCATCATCATCGCCGCATTGGCGCACATCATCGCTTGCGTGTTGATGACGGCTTTTGGCATGCCGGTCGAACCTGACGTGAACAGCAGCTTGCCGACGGTGTCGGGCGTGATCCTGGCAATCGACTCCTCGACGGCGGCGGTCACCGGCGTTGCCGCAAGCTCGGCAAAGCTGACGCTCTTGATACCCTCGCAGGGCCGCAAGACGTGAACGACGGTGACGCCGGTGAGGTCGATCGCCCTCAGTGCCTTCTCGAAGGTCGGGCCGTCCTGCACCATCACCACGGCCGGCTTGATCAGGTCGAACAAATATTTCAGCTTGACGTGATCGTGGCTCATCAACGAATAGGCCGGCGACACGGGAGCCGCCGGAACGCGCGTCTGCATCGCGGCCTGCGTCATCAGCGCATGCTCGATCGAGTTGCCGGACAGGATCGTGACCGGGCGGCCATCGAGACCGAGATTGAGCAGGCCTTGCGTCAGTGCATCCACGGTGCGCTTGGCTTCGCCGTAAGAGACCTTCCGCCATTCGCGGTTCGGTCCGCCGCGCTGGGCGAGCCAGATGCGCTCGGGTGCTTGCGTCGCCCATTTCGCCAACGAGGCCGGGATGTGCTTCTCGTAAGGTTGCAGCGGAATGCGCGACTTCAGCACCACCGTGCCGTCGCCGCGGCGCTCGACGTCGATGTCGCGTGCCAGCCACTCGACCTTGCGAAAGGCGGGCTTCGTCATCACCGCCGCCGCGCTGCCACTCATTTTGCGTCTCCCGGAATTACTGTCCTTTGCGGATCTTCGTCGTTCAGCGCCTGATATAGACAGGCTTTCGCTTCTCAAGGAAGGCCCTGATGCCTTCCGAAAATTCCTCGGATCGGCTGCACAGGACCTGATTGCGGTCCTCCATCGCGATCGCGGCTTCCAGCGATCCGGCATCGACGCTCATGTTGAGACATTCTTTCGAGAGGCGAAGCCCCACGGGCGAGGCCGTGATCATCGCATCGATGTAAGGCTCGGCAGCGTCATCGAGCTTGTCTTCGTCTACGACCTCTGAGACGAGACCGACCGCGAGCGCCCGCTCGGCGCCGATGAAGCGTCCCGTGAGGATCAGCTCGGAGGCGACGGAGACACCGACGAGGCGCGGCAGGAAATAGCTGGTGCCGATGTCGCAGCCGCCGAGGCCGAGCTTGATGAAGGCGCAGTTCATCCGCGCCGATTTCGTCGCGACCCGGATGTCGGAGGCGAGCGCCAGCGCAAAGCCGCCGCCCGCCGCCGCGCCCTGCACCAGCGCCAGGATCGGCTGCGGACAGCGCCGCATCAGCATCACGATGTCGGCAATGCGGCGCTGCGAGTCCAGCGACTCGGTGACGCCGGGCGGCTCCTGCTGCCCGGCACGGCGCGCCATCGCGGCCTTGAGATCGAGGCCCGCGCAAAAATTCTTGCCGGCGCCCTTCAGCACCACCACGCGCGTATCGCGGTTGCGCTGCAGCCCCTGGAAGTAGGCGTTGAGCGCATCGATCAGCGCTGGATCGAGCGCGTTGAGGCTGTCAGGACGATTGAGCGTCACCCGGTCGACGCCGTCGTTGTGCTCGATCAGCAGCGGTTGGGACATGCGCGATCTCCTTCATCCGCAACGATGGTGCCGATTGCTGCGCCCTCTCCCCTTGTGGGAGAGGGCATGTACGTCGCTCGACGCGCATTCGCTCGGGTGAGGGGTCTGCCTCCACAGATGAGATCGCGGAGCGAACCCTTCATCCGTCGCGCTACGCGCGCCACCTTCTCCCACAAGGGGAGAAGGGAAGAGAGCTCTACCGCGGCGCCATGCGGATGGCGCCGTCGAGGCGGATGGTCTCGCCGTTGAGCATCGGGTTCTCGACGATGTGCACCGCGAGCATGCCGTATTCATTGGCATCGCCGAGGCGCGCGGGATGCGGCACCTGGGCGCCCAGGCTCTTGCGGGCCTCTTCGTTCAAGCCCATCAACAGCGGCGTCAAGAACAGGCCGGGCGCGATGGTGTTGACGCGGATCTTCTGACTGGCGAGGTCGCGCGCGGCTGGCAGCGTGAGACCGACGACACCGCCCTTGGAGGCCGCATAGGCGATCTGGCCGATCTGACCTTCATAGGCGGCAACAGAAGCGGTGTTGACGATGACGCCGCGCTCTTCGCCGATCGGCTCGGCGGTGACGAGGCGCTCGGCGAACAGCCGCAGGCAGTTGAAGGTGCCGATCAGGTTGACGTTGATGATGCGCGCGAACTTTTCCAAGGGATAGACGCCGTCGCGGCCGACGATGCGCTGCGAGCCGCCGATGCCGGCGCAGTTCATCAGCACGCGGGCGATGCCATGGGCGGCTTCCGCCTTGGCGATCGCCGCCTTGATCTGCTCCTCGCTGGTGACGTCGGCATGCAGCGCGACGCCCTTCACTTCGGCCGCAACCTTCTCGGCGTTTTCCTTGCTCTGGTCGATCACGCCGATCTTGGCGCCCTTGGCGGCCATGGCGCGCGCGGTCGCGGCACCCAGGCCCGAACCACCGCCGGTGATGAGAACGGCTACGTCTTTCAACTGCATCGTGAGCTACCTTTCCTCTACCTTTTCCTTGGGCGTTTCTTCTCTGGACTTGAAGCGTTCGGCCGGATCATCCGGCCGCGGCAGCTTCCCCTACGTTGGTGAGGATGCCGCCGCAGATCAGCGTTTCCATGTGCTTGATGTATTGCCGGCAGACTTCGTCGGTGACCGGGCCGACGCCGGTCGCGCGGGACATCGCGTGCCGGCCGAAGAACAGATGATCGCAGGCGCCGATCAGGCTGGTGTAGAACAGCACCGGATCGGTCTGGCGGAATTCGCCGCTGCTGACGCCTTCGGCGAGCAGGCGGCGATGAAAATCCAGCAGCGGCGCGACGAAGAATTTCGAGACTTCGTCGGCAGAGCCGGCAACGCTCTCGTGCAGGAGATAGTGGATCAGCCGATTCATGTAGGGGAACCGGTGATAGGCGCGGATGATGCCGCCGATATGCAGCTTCAGCTTCGCGGTCGGCGTGATCGGCTGCGCCAGCAGATATTCGAGATTGGACAGCTCCGTCCCCGCATCGCGCTCGAGCAGCGCCAGCAGCAGGCCGTCCTTGTTGCCGAAGTGATATTTGACCAGCGCGGCGTTGGCGCCCGACTTCTGGGCGATGTCGGAGAGCGAAATCTCGATCGAGGAACGTTCGATCATCAGCTCGCTTGCGGCCACGAGCAATTTCTCTGCCGTGGAATTCTTTCCGCTGGGGAGCTTGGTCGGTACGCTGGTAGCCACGGAGTTCCCTGTTCTCGCCGCTTGAGGCGGGGCGCAGATAAGCCCAAGTAGCGCCTCATCACAAGAGTTAATTGATCGATTGACTAAATGATGCCGCACCCTTTTAATCCGCCCCGACAACCCAACCCGATCCAGAAAAATCCAGGGAGAAACCGAAATGGCCGAGGCTTACATCGTCGCCGCTGCGCGTACCGCGGGCGGGCGCAAGGGGGGCCGCCTCGCCGGCTGGCATCCGGCCGATCTCGCCGCAAAAGTGCTGGACGAGTTGGTCGATCGCGCCAAGGTCGACCCGGCCTTGGTCGAGGACGTGATCATGGGCTGCGTGATGCAGGTCGGCGAACAGTCCAACAATGTCGCGCGCAATGCGATCATGGCCTCGAAGCTGCCGGAGAGCGTGCCGGGCACCTCGATCGACCGCCAGTGCGGCTCCTCGCAGCAGGCGTTGCACTTCGCAGCCCAAGCCGTGATGTCCGGCACGATGGACGTCGTGATCGCGGCCGGCGTGGAATCGATGACGCGCGTGCCGATGGGCCTGTCATCGCAGCTCCCGGCCAAGAACGGATTTGGCAATTACAAGAGCCCGGGCATCGAGGCGAGGTATCCGAACATCGTGTTCAGCCAGTTCACCGGCGCCGAGATGATGGCCGAGAAGTACGGCTTGTCGAAGAATGAGCTCGACGAATACTCCTACAACAGCCATCAGCGCGCGATCGCGGCGACGCAAGCCGGTCACTTCAAGAAGGAGATCGTGCCGCTCGAGATCACCCGCGCCGACGGCTCCAAGGATACCCACCACATCGACGAGGGCATCCGCTTCGACGCCACGCTCGAAGGCATCAAGGGCGTCAAGCTGATCGCCGAGAACGGCAAGCTTTCCGCGGCCAGCGCCAGCCAGATCTGCGACGGCGCTTCCGGCGTCATGGTGGTGAACGAGCGCGGCCTGAAGCAGCTCGGCGTCAAGCCGCTCGCGCGCATCCATCACATGACCATGACCGGCGGCGATCCCGTGATCATGCTCGACGCGCCGCTACACGCCACCAAGCGCGCGCTGGAGAAGGCCGGCATGACGATCGGCGACATCGACCTGTTCGAGGTCAACGAGGCCTTCGCCTCGGTGCCGACCGCCTGGCTCAAGACCACCGGCGCCGATCCGGAGCGTCTCAACGTCAATGGCGGGGCCATCGCGCTCGGCCATCCGCTCGGCGGCTCCGGCACCAAGCTGATGACCACGCTGATCCACGCGCTGCACCAGCGCGGCAAGCGCTACGGCCTGCAGACCATGTGCGAAGGCGGCGGCATGGCCAATGTGACGATCGTGGAGCGGCTGTAAGCTGCTTCGACACAGACGGTGTCGTCCCGGACAAGCGCGCCTAAAGCGCGCGCCGATCCGGGATCCATAGCCACAGAAGGCTGTGGTTATGCCGCGCTGGAGCTCCATCTCGTTTCAACAACCGAGGCCTGTGGTTATGGATCCCGGCCTTCGCCGGGATGACACCTTTCTTGTTGAGAGACCTACGCTCATGACCCACCCCTCCATCCACGCCCGCGCCACGCCGAACAAGATCGCTTACCAGATGGCGGGCACCGGCAAGGCGATCACCTATCGCGAACTCGACGAGCTCTCGAACCAGGGCGCACACCTGTTCCGCTCGCTCGGCCTGAAGGCCGGCGATCACATCGCACTGTTGATGGAGAACCGGCTTGCCTTCATGGAGCTCTGCTGGGCCGCGCAGCGCAGCGGGCTCTATTACACCGCGATCAGCCGTTACCTGAAGCAGGACGAGATCGACTACATCATCGCCGATTGCGGCGCCAAGGTCGTGATCACCACGCCGAAATGCGCCGACCAGATCAAGGCCCTGATCAAGGGCACGCCCGGCGAGCCGGTCTTCTACATGATGGACGAACCGCTGCCCGGCTTCCGCTCCTACGACAAGGAAGCCGCCGCGCAGCCGACGACGCCGATCTCCGACGAGGTCGCCGGCTACGACATGCTGTATTCGTCCGGCACCACCGGCCGGCCCAAGGGAATCAAGAAGGCGTTCGAGGGCAACAAGATCGACGTGCCGAACGCCTTCTTGCGCGTGCTCTGCGCCGACATGTGCGGCATGAATGCGGCGAGCACGTACCTCTCGCCGGCGCCGCTCTATCACGCGGCGCCCCTGCGCTTCAACATGATGGCGATCGTGCTCGGCGGCACCTCCATCATCATGGAGCATTTCGACGCCGAAGAATTCTTGAAGCTGGTCGAAAAGTATGAGGTCACGCAGTCGCAGCTTGTGCCGACCATGTTCGTGCGGATGCTCAAGCTGCCGGACGAGGTACGCTACCGGTACAACGTCTCGACGCTCAAGGGCGCAATCCACGCCGCAGCCCCCTGCCCGGTCGACGTCAAAGCCAAAATGATCGAATGGTGGGGACCGATCCTGATCGAGTATTACGCCGGCTCGGAAGGCAACGGCGTCACCGTCTGCAACTCGCAGCAATGGCTGGAGCATCGCGGCAGCGTCGGCCGCGCCGTGGTCGGCAAGATCAAGATTCTCGACGAAAACGACGAGGAGCAACCGACCGGCGAAATCGGCACGGTCTATTTCGCCGACGCGCCTGCTTTCGCCTATCACAACGACCCCGAGAAGACGAAGAAGGCCTACAATGCCAAGGGCTGGTCGACGCTCGGTGACGTCGGCTATCTCGACAAGGACGGCTTCCTGTTTCTCACCGACCGCAAGTCCTACATGATCATTTCCGGCGGGGTGAACATCTACCCGCAGGAGACCGAGGACGTGCTCATCACCCACCCCGATGTCGCCGACGTCGCCGTGTTCGGCGTGCCGAACGAGGAGATGGGCGAGGAGGTGAAGGCGGTGGTGCAGCCGCACGACATGACGCGTGCGGGCAAGGCGCTCGAGGCCGACCTGATCGCGTTCTGCAAGGGTCGCCTCTCCGCGATCAAGTGCCCGCGTTCGATCGATTTCGAGGCGGAGCTGCCGCGCACGCCGACGGGCAAGCTGGTGAAGCGGCATTTGCGCGACAGGTATTGGCCGAAGACAACAGCGAAGATCTAGCGCTCTCTCTTCCCCTCCCCCTCCCGGGAGGGTGGCGGCATCCTCAATCAAACAGGCTCGGCGTGTGGTTCACCAGCGCGCCTTCGATCTCGAGCATCTTCAGTTTGGTGACCACGCCGCCATTGGCCGAGAAGCCGCCGGGCTTGTTGCCGGCCGCCAGCACGCGGTGGCAGGGCACGACGATCGGGCACGGGTTGCGGCCGAGCGCCTGGCCGACGTCGCGCGACAGCTGGACGCCACCGAGCTGCTTGGCAATGTCGCCATAGGTGATGGTCTTGCCGGGCGGGATGGTACGGGCGATCTCGTAGACGCCGCGGTTGAAGTCGGGCACGCCGTCGAGATCGAGCGGGATGTCGGTGAGGTCATCCGGCTCGCCTGCGAGCAGATTTGTGATGCGGTCGATCGCCTGCTGCACCTCGGCGGTCGGCTCGGCTTCGCTGGCATCAGCGTGGCGCTGACTGATGCGGGTGCGGATCTTCTGCTCGCCGCCCATCGGCAGCTGCGTGCCGTTGATGCCGCGCGGGCCCCAGGCGACGGCGCAGAGGCCGATCCTGGTATCGAACAGGGCAAAATGCTGGTCGGTCATGGCTTGGTTCCTGGCTGCGTCCTCAACGCATGCCCCCAATGTGAACTCTGACCAAATCTAGGCTTGGAAATAGTTGCGATCCACCCGGTTTCCGGGAATCTTGCACAGGAGTTCCACTATCTCGCGAGCCCGGAATGCAAAGCCTCCACGTCAATGGTTACGACATGGCCTATATAGACGTGGGTGAAGACCGAGGCCGGCCCCCGCTGGTCTGCGTGCACGGCTCGCTCAATGACTTCCGCGTCTGGGGCTGCGTGCTCGGGCCGCTGACGCAGCGGCATCGGGTGATCGCCGTCAGCTTGCGCCATTTCTTCCCCGACCGCTGGGACGGCGTCGGCGATACCTATTCGATCGCCCAGCATGTCCAGGACGTCATCGCCTTCATCGAGAAGCTCGACGTCGGCCCGGTCGATCTGATGGGCCATTCCCGCGGCGGACACATCTGCTTTCGCGTGGCGCAGGCGCGCCCCGATCTGTTGCGGCGGCTGATCCTGGCCGAGCCCGGCGGAGAGCTCGATGCGAGCCTCGATCCCGATTATGCCGGCGGGCCCTCGCCGCTCTTGGCGCGATTCACGGCCTCGGCGGAGAAGATCGCGGCGGGCGATGTCGACGGCGGCCTCGCCGTGTTCGTCGACACGCTGGAGGGCGCCGGCACCTGGCCGCGGCTGCCGGCGATGGTGAAGCAGAATCTGCGCGACAACGCCATGACGTTGATCGGCCAGGTCCGCGACAACCGCCCGCCCTTCTCGAAGGCGGATGCGGAATCGGTTCTGATGCCGACGCTGTTCATCCTGGGCGCGCGGACCAAGGGCCTGCTGCCGAAGGTGCTGCATGCGCTGGCCGCGCACGTGCCCTACTCCAAGACAGCGATCATCCCGAACGCGACGCATCCGATGTTCGAGCAGGCGCCGCAGAAATACTCCGAAGTCGTTCTGGATTTCCTGGCGAGCTGACCATGCAGAGCTTTCGCGTCAACGGTTACGACATGGCCTATCTCGAAGTCGGGGATGGTCCGCCGCTGGTCTGCGTGCATGGCACGCTCGGCGATTTCCGCACCTGGTATTCGGTGCTCGGCCCGCTGTCGAAGAGCCATCGGGTGATCTCGGTCAGCCTGCGGCATTTCTTTCCCGAGCATTGGGACGCCGGCGGCGACGACTACAGGATGGCGCAGCACGTCGCCGACGTGATCGCCTTCATCGAGCAGGTCAGGCCCGCACCCGTCAACCTGATGGGCCATTCGCGCGGCGGCCACATCGCGTTCCGCGTCGCGCAGGCGCGGCCTGATCTGTTGCGCAAGCTGGTGCTGGCCGAGCCCGGCGGCGATCTGGATGCCAGCCTGCCGGTGCCCGAAGGCACGCCCGCGTACCCGCCGCTCGCGGCGCGCACGGCGCGCTCGGTCGAGATGATCCGCGCCGGCGACATCGAGGGCGCGCTGCAGAATTTCTACGAGGGCATCGAAGGCGACGGCTCCTGGCGCCGCGTGCCGGCGGCGGCCAAGCAGCAATTGCGCGACAATACGCTCACCTTCCTCGGCCAGATCAACGAGCAGCGCCGGCCCTACACGCTCGCGGATGCGCAGGCGATCAGGACGCCGACGCTCCTGATCGGCGGCGGCGCGACGACGGGAAGCCTGTCGGTGATGTGGCGCGTGCTGGCGGAGCACATCGCAGGAGCCAGGACGGCGGTGATCGCGAATGCCGGCCACTGGATGTTCGAGCAGGCGCCGCTGGAGTATGGCGAGGAGGTGAACAGGTTCCTGGCGGAGTAGCTGCTTGTTCGCCTCTCCCCGCAAGCGGGGCGAGGGAGTGCACGGCTGGTGCCTCCCTCACTTGCACTCACGCCACCTTCCACACGCCGACCGGCATCTTGATCGTCGCGTTGAGGCGGTTCCAGACGTTGATGGTCGCGATCGAGAGGATCAGCGTTGCAAGCTCGCGCTCGTCGAAATGCTTGGCGGCCTCATTCCAGATCGTGTCGGACACCGGATCCTCACGGTCGGCGAGACGGGTGACCGCCTCGGTCAGAGCCAGCGCGGCGCGCTCGGCTTCGCTGAAATAAGGCGCGTCGCGCCAGGCCGAGACGGCGAACAGGCGCTCGTCGGTCTCGCCGGCCTTGCGGGCGATCTTCGGGTGCATGTCGACGCAGACGCTGCAACCATTGATCTGGCTGGCGCGCAGGTGCACCAGTTCCAGGAGCTTTTCCGGCAGGCCCTGTTTGGTCAAATTGCCGAGAGATTGCAGAACATTCATGGCCTCGGGCAGGACCATGACGGGGTGATTCATGCGGGCGTGCATCGTTGTCGTCTCCATCTGTCGAATTTCGAAGGTTCCGGTCACATTGGCCGGATTGGCTTCGTCATGGGCATGACGGATCGCGATGAGGGAATGTGACTGATGACCCAAAAAAACTTTGAAGAAGATTTTCTCAGCCAGCAGTTCGAGGCCAACAGGGATCATTTGCGCGCGGTCGCCTACCGGATGCTGGGTTCCCGCGGCGAGATCGACGATGCCGTGCAGGAGGCCTGGCTGCGGCTCAGCCGGAGCGATACGTCCGATGTCGCGAATCTGCGGGGCTGGCTGACCACCGTGGTCGCGCGCATCTGCCTCGACATGCTGCGCGCACGAAAGTCGCGCCGGGAGGACCCGATGGGCCCGCATGTGCCGGAGCCGGTCGACGAGACGCGGGAGCGCGAAGCGGAGATGGCCGATTCCGTCGGCGCGGCACTCCTGATCGTGCTGGAAACATTGCAGCCGGCCGAGCGGCTCGCCTTCGTGCTGCATGACATGTTCGCGGTGCCCTTCGAAGAGATAGCGCCGATCGTCGGGCGCTCCGTCGATGCTTCGCGCCAGCTTGCCAGCCGTGCGCGGCGGCGCGTGCAGGGCGCGCCGGTGCCCGAGACGGACCTGTCGCGTCAACGCAAGATCGTCGATGCCTTCCTCGCGGCTTCGCGCGAAGGCAATTTCGAGGGGCTGCTCGCCGTGCTCGATCCCGACGTCGTCTTTCGCGCCGACCAGGCCGCGGTGCGGCTCGGTACGCTGCCGGAGATCCGCGGCGCGGATGCGGTCGCGAAGCTCTACAAGGGCCGCGCCCAGGCCGCGCGCACGGCACTGGTCGATGGCGAGATCGGTGTTGCGGTCATCCTCGGCGGGCAATTGCGCATCGCGCTGCGCGTGACCTTCAGCGGCGACCGGATCGCGGCGATCGAGGCGGTGGCCGATGCAGAAGCGATCGCGGCGCTCGAGGTGGAGGTGCTCGAACGCTAGGCCGGCCGGATGCTGATCGAGCAGGGCAAGAAGAAGTAGGCGCCCAGCCGGGTAAGGCCGTTATCGCGAAAACAACCCCATGCACAGTAGGTGGCCCTAATGATATCAATCGTTTAGCAGCCCCCCACAACGGCGGCTGACGCCGCGTCGGGACGCGCTTGACGCCTTCCGCCCCCCGACGTACCTTCGAACACGGAATTCCGTATTCCATCTAAGTGCTGTTGGAGCCGCCGGCGTGATCCCTCTCGACCCGCTCCCGAACCTGATCGACCAGGTCTATGCCCGGATCCTGGAGGCGATCTCCGATCGCACGTTGCAGCCCGGCCAGCGCATCCGGCAGAACGAGCTCGCCGACAAGCTCGGCGTGTCGCGCCAGCCGGTGTCGCATGCGCTGCATCTGCTGCATCGGCAGGGCCTCGTCGCCGAAAGCGGCCGGCGCGGCTTTGAGGTCACCCAGCTCGATCCCGCGCGTATCCGCCAGCTCTACGAGGTGCGCGGCGCCATTGATGCGCTGGCCGCGCGGCTCGCCGCGACGCGCGCCGCAAGCGACGCGGCAGGACGCGCGCGGCTCGAGGTGGCGCTCGCCGCCGGGCGCCGCATCGATCGCAAGACGCCGCTTGCCGAGCTCATCACACTCGACGTCGATTTTCATCGCGCGATCTATCAGCTCGCCGGCAATCCCGTGATCGAGGAGACCATCGCGCCGCAATGGCCGCACATGCGCCGCTCGATGGCGACCGTGCTGTCGGAGCTCGACTATCGCGACAGCGCCTGGGCCGAGCATGCCGACATCGCAGCTCACATTCTCGCAGGCGACGCGAAGGCCGCCGAACGCGCCGCGCTGGCGCATGCGCAGACGGCGGGACGGATGACCGAGGAGAGGTTGCGGGCGACGGACGAGGCGGCGGCGTAGCTAAACGCTGTCATTCCGGGGCACGCGAAGCGTGAACCCGGAATCCATTGGGCCACAGAGACTGCGGATCAATGGATTCCGGGTTCGATGCTGCGCATCGCCCCGGAATGACAAGAACAAAACAACGGGAGGACGACCCATGAGACTGTCTCAGGAGCAATTGGAGTTCTTCCACCGCGAGGGCTGGCTGTTCCTGCCCGAATTGTTCAGCCAGGAGGAGGTCGATCTGCTCGCGCGCGAGGCGGTCGGCATTTACGACGCCAACCGGCCGGAGGTCTGGCGCGAGAAGAGCGGCGCGCCGCGCACGGCGTTTGCCGCGCATCTCTACAACGAGGCCTTCCGCATTCTGGGCGCGCATCCGCGCATGATCGACCCGGTCGAGCAATTGTTCGGCGAGCCTGTCTACATGCACCAGTTCAAGATCAACGCGAAATCGGCCTTCACCGGCGACGTCTGGCAATGGCACCAGGATTACGGCACCTGGAAGCGCGACGACGGCATGCCGGAGCCGCGCGCGATGAACATCGCGATCTTCCTCGACGAGGTGATGCCGATCAACGGCCCCCTGATGCTGGTGCCGCGCAGCCAGAATGCCGGCGATCTCGAAGCCTCGCATGACCTTGCCACCACGTCCTACCCGCTGTGGACGCTGGACGAGGACACCGTGACGCGCCTCGTCAAGCAGGGCGGCATCGTGGCGCCCACGGGCAAGCCCGGCGGCATGCTGATGTTCCACGGCAATCTCGTGCACGGCTCGGCCGGCAACATCACGCCCTACCCGCGCAAGATCGTGTACCTGACGCTGAACGCGGTCTCGAATTATATCCGTACCCCCACGCGGCCCGAATACATCGCCCACCGCGATTTCGCGCCGATCAAGACGGTGGACGACGACGCCCTGCTGCGCCTTGCCCGTGCGCCGCGGCAGGCGGCGGAGTAAGCTGTCATTCCGGGGCGCGACGAAGTCGCGAGCCCGGAATCCATTTATCCGCGTCCTTTGCGGCCCGATGGATTCCGGGCTCGACGCTCCCGGGGCGCGCTTCGCGCGGTCCCGTCGCGTCGCCCGGAATGACTGAACCTGATCGTTCGCGTCGTCCCGACCGCGATAGCACTCTTGGATGTCTCCCATGAACCTCTTCCGCCTCCTCCAGGCCCGCGCGTCCGCCGGCAAGCCTGTCCGTGTCGCGCTGATCGGTGCGGGCAAATTCGGCTCGATGTTTCTCGCGCAGGTGCCGCACACGCCGGGGCTGGAGGTGCCCATCATCGTCGACATCGACCGCGACCGCGCGCGCGAGGCCTGCCGCACGGTCGGCTGGGATGCGGCGCGCATCGCCGCGACCGTGTTCACCGATGACGGCGCACGCGCCATCGCCGGCGGCGCAATGGACGTGGTGGTGGAAGCGACCGGCAATCCGGCCGTCGGCATCAGGCACGCGCGCGCGGCGATCGCGGCGGGCAAGCATATCGTGATGGTCAATGTCGAGGCCGACGTGCTGGCGGGCCCGCTGCTCGCCGAGGAGGCGCGCAAGGCGGGCGTGGTCTATTCGCTCGCCTATGGCGACCAGCCGGCATTGACGGCGGAGATGGTCGACTGGGCCCGCGCCACCGGCTTTCGCGTCGTCGCCGCCGGCAAGGGTACGAAATATCTGCCGGCCTATCACGACGTGACGCCGGACGGCGTCTGGCAGCATTACGGCCTGACCGCCGGCGAAGCACAGTCGGCCGGCATGAACCCGCAGATGTTCAACTCCTTCCTCGACGGCACCAAGTCGGCGATCGAGATGGCCGCGATCGCCAATGCCTGCGGCCTCGACGTGCCGGCGGAGGGACTGCTGTTTCCGCCCTGCGGCGTCGACGATCTGCCGCACATCATGCGGCCGCGATCGCGTGGCGGCGTGCTGGAGCGCTCCGGCGTGGTGGAAGTCGTCTCCTCGCTCGAACGCGACGGACGGCCGGTGTTTCGCGACCTGCGCTGGGGCGTCTATGTCGTGCTGGAGGCTCCGAACGACTATGCCGCCGACTGCTTCAAGCAGTACGGCCTCAAGACCGATTCCAGCGGACGCTTTGCTGCGATGTACAAGCCCTATCACCTGATCGGGCTCGAGCTGAACATCTCGGTGCTGTCGGCCGCGTTGCGGGGTGAGCCGACCGGCCAGCCCCACGGCTTCCGCGGCGACGTCGCAGCGGTGGCCAAGCGGGCGTTGCGCGCCGGCGAAATGCTCGACGGCGAAGGCGGCTACACTGTGTGGGGCAAGCTGGTGCCGGCGGCCGCGAGCCTCAAGGCCGGCGCGCTGCCGATCGGGCTCGCCCATCGCGTGAAGCTGAAACATGACGTTGCGCATGGCACGGTGGTGCGCTGGGACGACGTCGAGTTCGACGCCGGCAACGAGACGATCAGGACGCGAAAGGCGATGGAAGCGGCGTTCGCGAAAGAGGGTTAAGGCGTGTTGGATTGAAGGACTTGCGCCGCTAGCTCCCTCATCTCTCCCGCTCGCGGGAGAGGCATAGGCCGCCTGCTTCGCCGGCGTTCGCACTTGCGAGGGCGGCACGAGGCTTGATTCTCGCGAGCCTCCCGGTCATCCTCGCTAGCGGAACCGCAACGCACGGGATCCACAAAGAGCCCTCAAGGGCCAGCGGAAACACCCACATCGTCACAACACCCCGTCGGTTATCGGCGAAGCAAGGACGACAGAAGATCGTTCCCCTTGTCGAGGAATCGGCGCAATGGAGGGCTACGCATGAAACGTCGTGATTTCTTGAAAGTGACAGGCGCTGGGCTAGCGGCAAGCACGGCCGTTGCCGCACCGGCGATCGCTCAGTCGGCGCCGGAGGTGAAATGGCGGCTCGCCGCGAGCTGGCCCAAGGCGCTCGACACGCTCTATGGCGGCTGTGAATATTTCTGCAAGCGCGTCGCCGAAGTCACCGACAACAAATTCCAGATCCAACCGTTCGCAGCCGGCGAGATCGTCCCGGGCCTGCAGGTGCTCGACGCCGTGTCGAACGGCACCGTCGAGATGGGCAACACGGCGTTGTATTACTATTGGGGCAAGAATCCCGCCTTCACCTTCGGCACGTCGCTGCCGTTCGGGCTGAACACGCGCGCGCATATTTCCTGGCTGCTGTTCGGCGGCGGCACCGAGTTGCTCAACGGCCTCCTGAAGGAATACAATACGGTCGGCATTCCAACCGGCTCGACCGGCGCCCAGATGGGCGGATGGTTCCGGAAGGAGATCAAGTCGATGGAGGATTTCAAGGGATTGAAATTCCGCGTCGGCGGCTTCGCCGGCACGATCATCGCCAAGGTCGGCGGCGTGCCGCAACAGATCGCGGGCGGCGACATCTATCCGGCGCTGGAGAAGGGAACGATCGACGCGGCCGAATGGGTCGGGCCCTATGACGACGAGAAGCTCGGCTTCGTCAAGGTCGCGAAATTCTACTACTATCCGGGCTGGTGGGAAGGCACCGGCCAGGGCCACAACATCATGAATCTCGACAAGTGGAACGCGCTGCCCAAGCACTACCAGGCCGCGATCGAGATCGCCTCACGCGATACCTTCACGTGGGTCACCGGGAAATACGACTACGTCAACCCGCCCGCGCTGAAGCGCCTGCTGGTGGCCGGCGCGATCCTGAAGCCGTTCCCGCAGGAGGTGCTGGAGGCCTGCTACAGCGCCGCGAACGAGATCTACGCGGATCTCTCCAAGACCAACCCGCACTTCGCCAAGATGTACACGAGCCTGTCCGCATTCCGGAACGAATCGCTCGCCTGGATGCAGGTCGCCGAGCTCAGCTACGACAGCTTCATGATGCGGATGCGCACGCGGACGTGAGGCGCCGAACGGCGAACGACGTCAGGAACGACGAAAGCCCCGGAGATGTCTCCGGGGCTTTCGCTTTGGTCTTTCCGCTTGCGCGGGGAGGGATGATAGCCGTCGTGCGGCTAGAGCGGAATGGCTTTAGGTTAAATCGATCGCTGCGGCTCGCTTACCTCTCCCGCTTGCGGGAGAGGTCGGCGCGAAGCGCCGGGTGAGGGCTTTCTCCTCTTGGGGATTGTCCCATTGCGGAAACACCCTCTCCCCGCCCCTCTCCCGCAAGCGGGAGAGGGAGTGCACCTCCGTCGTTGCAGCAATCAAGCCTATCTCGTCGCGCGCTAGACCAACCCGCCCGCATCCGCGACGCGGCGCTGGTGATAGTCGGTGTCGCCGAAGGTGTTCTCGATCATCGTCAGGCGCTTGAAGTAGTGGCCGATCTTCGCCTCCATGGTCATGCCGATGCCGCCGTGGAGCTGGATCGACTGCTGGCCGACGAATTTCAGCGACTTGCCGATCTGCACCTTGGCCGCGGCGATCGCGTTGGAGCGCTCTTTGGCGTTCTCGAAGTCGTTCGCCATGGTTGCGAACATCGACATCGAGCGTGCCTGCTCGGCGGCGACGAACATGTCGGACGCGCGGTGCTGGAGCGACTGGAACGAGCCGATCGCGACGCCGAACTGCTTGCGCGTCTTGATGTACTCGACCGTGGTCTTGAGCGACTCGTCCATCAGGCCGACCGCCTCGGCGCAAAGCGCGACGCGAGCTTCGTCAACGACGCGTTCGATCAGCGAGAGCGAATCCTCGGGATTGCCGATCGCGGCATCCGCGCCCACCTCGACACCGGTGAAGGTGATGTCGGCGGCGTGCAGGCCGTCCTGGGTCGGGTACGATTTCTTCGTCACGCCCTTGGCATTCGCCGGGACCAGGAACACGCCGATCCCGGTCTTGTCGCGGCGGTCACCCTTGGTGCGGGCGGTCACGAGAAGCGTGGCGGCGTTCTCGCCGTTGAGCACGACGAACTTTTCGCCGTCGATGATCCAGCCGTCGGCCTTCTTCTTCGCGGTCGTCGAGACGTCGAACAGATCGTAGCGCGAGTTCTTCTCGAGCTGGGCAAACGCAAGCGTCTTGCTGCCGTCGATGATCACGGGCACATGCGCAGCCTTCTGCGCATCCGAGCCGGCGTGACGCAGGAAGCCGCCGCCGATCACGACGGTTGCGAGATAGGGCTCGAGCACCAGCGCCTTGCCGAGCGCTTCCATCACGATCATGGTCTCGACGCCGCCGCCGCCGAAGCCGCCATCGGCCTCCGCGAACGGCAGGCCGAGCAGGCCCTGCTCCGCGAGCTTGCCCCAGACGGCCTGGCTCCAGCCGCCCTTCTCCTTCATGTACTTCTTGCGGCTCTCGAAATCGTAGGAATCGGTCAGCAGGCCGTCGATGCTTTCCTTGAGAAGCCGCTGCTCCTCGGACAGATCAAAATCCATTTCTTTGGTTCCTCGTACCCGGAATTTTTGCTTCGTCATTCCGGGACACGCGCGATAGCGCGGGGACCCGGAATCCAGAGATTGTGGCGCGAGATTCCGGGTTCGCGCTGGCGCGCGCCCCGGAATGACGTTTAGAGCCCCAGCACCGCCTTGGCGATGATGTTGCGCTGGATCTCGTTGGAGCCGCCGTAGATCGAGACCTTGCGGTTGTTGAAGTAGCTCGGCGCGATCTGGGCGGTCCACTCCATGGCTTCGTTGGAGCCGTCGTCGCCGTGCACGTCGTAGGGCGCGGCGAACGGGCCGATCACTTCCATGAGCAGCTCGGTGGTGGTCTGCTGGATCTCGGAGCCCTTGATCTTCAGCACCGAGGAGGCCGGATTGGGCTTGCCCTTGCCGTGCTTGCCCTCGTCGGCGACGACGCGGAGCTGCGTCAGCTCGAGCGCCTTCAGCTCGATCTCGCAGGCCGCCAGCTTCTCGCGGAAGGCGGCGTCCTGGATGATCGGCTTGCCGCCGGATTCGACCTTGGAAGCGAGATCGCGGATGCGGCGCAGCCGCTCCTTGGAGACGCCGACGCGCGCGATGCCGGTGCGCTCATTGCCGAGCAGGAATTTTGCGTAATCCCAGCCCTTGTTCTCCTCGCCGATCAGGTTCTCGTAGGGCACCTCGACGTCGTCGAAGAACACCTCGTTGACCTCGACGCCGCCGTCGATGGTCTGGATCGGGCGCACGGTGACGCCCTTCGACTTCATCGAGAACACGATGAAGGAGATGCCCATCTGCTTCTTGGCGGTCGCGTCGGTGCGGCAGAGACAGAAGATCATGTCGGCGTGCTGGGCCAGCGTCGTCCAGGTCTTCTGGCCGTTGATGATCCACTTGTCGCCCTTGCGCTCGGCCTTCGTCTTCAGCGAGGCGAGATCAGAGCCGGAGCCGGGCTCGGAGAAGCCCTGGCACCACCAATCGTCAACGCTGGCGATGCGCGGCAGGTACTTCTTCTTCTGCTCCTCGTTGCCGAAGGTGTAGATGACGGGGCCGACCATGCTGACGCCGAAGGCGAGCGGCTGCGGCGCCGGATAGGACTGCAGCTCCTCGTTGAAGATGTAGTGCTGCACGGACGTCCACCCCGTGCCGCCATATTGCTTCGGCCAGTGGCTGACGCCCCAGCCCTTCTTGTTGAGGATGCGCCACCACGTCACCATCTCGTCCTTCGAGAGGTGGCGGCCCTCGACCAGCTTGCGCCGCGTATCCGGCGGCACATTGTCGCGGAAGAATGACCGCACTTCCTCGCGAAACGCCTGCTCTTCTTTCGTGAATGCGAGATCCATCGGATCCTCCTGTTTCCCCGTCGTCCTGGCGAAAGCCAGGACCCATTACCACCGACCTTCGTTTTGCGAAGGCAACTGCTGTCTGTCCGCCAAACTCCTGCTGCGGAGTATGGGTCCTGGCTTTCGCCAGGACGACAGAAAATTACTGCAACACCTCGAACAACCCGGCCGCGCCCATGCCGCCGCCGACGCACATGGTGACGACCGCGTACTTGGCCTTGCGGCGGCGGCCTTCGATCAGGGCGTGGCCGGTCAGGCGCGCGCCGGACATGCCGTAGGGATGGCCGACCGCGATCGCACCGCCATTGACGTTGATCTTCTCGGGGTCGATGCCGAGCTTGTCGCGGCAATACAGCACCTGCACCGCGAAGGCTTCGTTGAGCTCCCAGAGGCCGATGTCGTCGACGGTGAGGCCGTGGCGCTTGAGCAGGCGCGGCACGGCGAAGACCGGGCCGATGCCCATCTCGTCCGGCTCGCAGCCGGCGGAGACGAAGCCGCGGAAGATGCCGAGCGGCTTGAGGCCGCGCTTAGCGGCCTCCTTGTCGCTCATGATGACGGTGGCGCTGGCGCCATCCGAGAGCTGGCTGGCGTTGCCGGCGGTGACGGAAAAGCCTTCGCCGCGCACGGGCTTGAGGCCGGCGAGACCTTCAGCCGTGGTCTCGGGGCGCGGGCCTTCGTCCTGCGACAAGGTCACCTCCTTGAACGAGACCGCGCCGGTCGCCTTGTCGGTGACCGCCATCTGCGTGGTGATCGGCGCGAGCTCGTCCTTGAACTTGCCGCCCTGCTGCGCGGCCGCGGTGCGGCGCTGGCTCTCCAGCGAATATTCGTCCTGCTTCTCGCGCGAGATGCCGTAGCGCTTGGCGACGATTTCGGCCGTGTCGATCATGGGCATGTAGACCTCGCCCTTGATCTTGAGCAGCGCCGGGTCCTGGGCGTGGAAGCCGTTCATCTTGTCGTTCTGCACGAGGCTGATCGACTCGCCGCCGCCGCCGACCGCGATCTCGACGCCGTCGAAGATCACCGAGCGCGCGGCGAGCGCGATGGCCTGGAGGCCCGAGGCGCACTGCCGGTCGATGGTGGTGCCGGCGACCGTGACGGGCAGGCCGGCGCGGAGCAGCGCCTTGCGTGCGATGTTGCCACCGGTCGCGCCCTGCTGGAGGGCGGCGCCCATCACCACGTCCTCGACCTCCTTCGGATCGACCTTGGCGCGGGCAACGGCTTCGCCGATGGCGTGGCCGAGCAGCGTGGCGCCCTCGGTGGCGTTGAGCATGCCGCGATAGGCCTTGCCGATCGGCGTGCGGGCGGTGGAAACGATGACGGCGTCGGTCAAGAACGACCTCCTGATGCAAGTTGGGTGGATTGTGACGGTTTCTGCTGCTGGCGCAATTCGTGACGCGACAGTTTTCCGACCGGCGTGCGCGGCAGATCGTCGACGAACTCGACCTCTACAGGCATTTCGTGCTTGCCGACCTTGCCGGCAAGCTGCGCGCGCAGCTCGTCGAGCGAGAACGGTTTTGCGCCGGATTTGAGCTTGATGAAGGCCTTGGCGGCCTCGCCGCGATACTGGTCGGGGATGCCGAGCACGATCACCTCGTGCACGCCGGGAAGGGTGTAGATCGCCTGCTCGATCATCTGCGGATAGACGTTGAAGCCGCCGGAGATGATCATGTCCTTCTTGCGGTCGACCAGGAAGAAATAGCCGTCGGTATCGACATAGCCGATGTCGCCGGTGAGGAAGCGGCCGTCGATGAAAGCCTCCGCGGATCCCTCGGGCTTGTTCCAATAGCCCCTGGTGACGTTCGGGCCCTTGATGCGGATCTCGCCGACCTCGCCCGGCGGCAGCACTTTTGTCGGATCGTCCAGCGACACGACGTCGAGCTCGATGCCGGGCAGCATCAGCCCGATCGAGCCGGGCTTGTCGGGGCCCGTGGGCGGATGGCCGGTGCCGGGCGAGCAGGTCTCGGTCATGCCCCAGCCGCTGCGCAGCTTCTTGCCGACCTTGCGCTCGAAAAAGTTCGCGATCTCCACCGGCAGCGGCGCGCCGCCGGAGCCGATCGTCGCAAGCGAGGAGAAATCGCGCTTGTCCAGATCGGGCAGCGCTGCGATCGCGATCCACATCGTCGGCACGCCCGGGAAATAGGTGGCGCGCTTGACCTCGATGTCGCGCATGACAGCTTCGACGTCGAAGCGCTGGTGGATCGAGATCAGATTGCCGCGGCGGAGCGAGGACAACAGCACGACGGTGAGCGCGTAGATGTGGAACAGCGGCAGCACGCAGATCACGCGCTCGACGACGTCACCGCGGCTCGCGCGCGATGACTTGCCCCAGACGTCGTAGATCGACACCGCCGACGTCAGATTACCGTGCGTGAGCATCGCGCCCTTGGGCAGGCCGGTGGTGCCGCCGGTATATTGCAGCAGGGCAACGTCGCCGGCCGTGACTTTTGGCCACTCTGCCGGCGCGGCGGCGTCTTCGACGAAGGTCTTGAAGGTGACGATGCGGGGATCAGGGGGGATCGCGGCCTGGGGCGTGCCGACCTTGCCCCAATTATCGTCCTCGCAGACGACGAGGCGATCGATCAGGCCCTTCTCCAAAAATTTCAGCGCCGTCGGCAGCAGCGCGGCGAGGTTGGAGGTGACGAGCAGGCGCGAGCCGGAGTCGGACACCTTGTGGGTCAGCGCGATCTCGCCGTCGAGCGGCGACAGATGGGCAACGCGGGCGCCGGCCTTCAGCGCGCCGAAGAAATTGACGGGGTGATCGGGCGTGTTGCCGAGGAACAGCGCGACGGAGGCGTTCTTGCCGCAGCCGGCGCGGAGGAACGCCGCCGCGGCACGCTCGGCCATCGCGGCGAGCTCGGTGTAGGTGATCGGACGTTCGCGAAATTCCAGCGCGGTGCGCGGGCCGTAATCGGCGGCGGCTTTCGACAGCAGGTCGGGGAGCGTGCCCTGGACGATGGTGTCGTCCCAACGCACGCCCTCGGGATAAAACTGTTCGCCGGGATGGGTCATTTACTACATCACACTCAGTGGTCATTCCGGGGCGCGACAAAGTCGCGAACCCGGAATCCATCGAGCAGCATACTCGAAGGCGAAATGGATTCCGGGTCTGGCCCTTCGGGCCATCCCGGAATGACGAGAGGATAGCCAGCGGCCATCACGCCGCCTTCGACGCCGCCGCCAGCGAGGCGAAGGTCTTGCCCTCCGCCGCGAGCTTCTTCAGCAGCGGCGCGGGCTCGAGGCTGGGGTCGTTGGTCTCCTTGGCGTAGAACGACAGGCGATCGGCGATGTGCTTGAGGCCGACGGTGTCGGCCCAGAACATCGGGCCGCCGCGATAGATCGGCCAGCCATAGCCATAGAGCCAGACCACGTCGATGTCGGAGGGGCGCGCCGCGATGCCTTCCTCGAGGATCTTTGCGCCCTCGTTGATCATCGGATACATCATGCGCTCGAGGATCTCCTCGTCGCTGACGGCGCGCTTCTTGCGGCCGAGGCGGGCAAGCGTCTCGTCGATCAGCTTCTCGACCTCAGGGTCGGGCAGCGCCGAGCGGGAGCCGGCTTCGTACTTGTAGTAGCCCTTGCCGGTCTTCTGGCCGAAGCGTCCGGCTTCGCAGAGCGCGTCCGCGATCTCGGACTTGATGCCGCGGTCTTTCCGCGAGCGCCAGCCGATGTCGAGGCCGGCGAGATCGCCCATCGCGAACGGCCCCATCGGCATGCCGAACTTGGTGACGACCGCGTCGACCTGCTGCGGCAAGGCGCCTTCGAACAGCAGCTTCTCGGACTGCTTGCCGCGCTGTGCCAGCATGCGGTTGCCGACGAAGCCGTCGCAGACGCCGACCACGGCCGGCACCTTCGCGATCTTGCGCGCGATGGTGACGGCGGTCACCAGCGCATCCGGCGCGGTCTTGTCGGCGCGGACGATCTCGCACAGCTTCATGACGTTGGCCGGCGAGAAGAAGTGCATGCCGAGCACGTCCTGCGGACGCTTGGTCGACTTCGCGATCTCGTCGATGTTGAGATACGAGGTGTTGGAGGCGAGCACGGCGCCGGGCTTCGCAAACTGGTCGAGCTTGCCGAACACTTCCTTCTTGACCGCCATGGTCTCGAACACGGCCTCGATGACGAGGTCGGCATCGCCGACATTCTCGATGCCGACGACGCCGGTGATCAGCGCCATGCGCTTGGCGGGCGCGTCCGCCGGGATGCCGCCGCGCGCGGCGGTCGCCTCCCAGTTCTTCTGCATGATGCCGAGGCCGCGCTTGAGCTGCTCCTCGCCGGTCTCGATCAGGGTGACGGGAACCCCGGCATTGGCAAACGACATCGCGATGCCGCCGCCCATGGTGCCGGCGCCGAGAATGGCAACACGGTTGACGGGGCGCGACTTGGTACCCTCAGGCACGCCGGCGATCTTGGCGGCCTCACGCTCGGCGAAGAAGGCGTAGCGCTGCGCCTTGGACTGGTCGCTGGCGACCAGCTTGAGGAAGCCCTCGCGCTCCTTCTTCAGGCCCTCGTCGAACGGAAAATCGATGGCGTAGCCGACCGCGTCGGCGGCCGCGAACGGCGCCTCCAGCCCGCGCGACTTCTTGGTCATGGCGGCCACCGCATTGGTGAAGATCGAGCGGTCGACCTTGGCGGCCGCGAGCTTGGAATCGTCGTCGCGCAGGCGGCGCAGCGGACGCTTCTCGGCCAGCAATTTGCGGACGAAGGCTTCGCCGCCGGAGGCTGGACCCTCGACGATCTCCTCGATCAGGCCGTTCTTGAGCGCTTCCGCCGCACCGATCGGATCGCCGCCGACGATCATCTTGACGGCGAGTTCGGGGCCGACCGCGCGCGGCAGGCGCTGGGTGCCGCCGGCGCCCGGCAGCAGGCCGAGCTTCACCTCGGGCAGGCCGAGCTTGGCCTCCTTCACCGCAACGCGGAAATGACAGGCCAGCGCGACCTCGAGGCCGCCGCCGAGCGCGGTGCCGTGAATTGCGGCAACGACCGGCTTCGGCGAGTTCTCGATCTCGGACAGCACGTCGTTGAGGGCGGGCGACTTCGGCGGCTTGCCGAATTCGGTGATATCGGCACCGGCGATGAAGGTGCGGCCGGCGCAGGTCAGCACGATGCCCTTGATCGCCGGATCGGCGACCGCGGCCTTGATGCACTCCAAAATGCCACCGCGGACTGCGGCACTCAGCGCATTGACCGGAGGGCTGTTGACCGTGACGATCCCGACTTCGTCATGACGCTCAAGCTTGACCACTTCGCTCACGGTTTCCCTCCTTGGTGGGGATTTACTTTTGTTCGATTTCGCGGTGCGGAATTTAATTCCGCATCTTGACGGCAGGGTTATTTTGAAGCACGGACGTTGTCAACGACTCCGCGCAAGAAGCAGATCAGGGATGAAGCGTACAGGAAAGAAGACTGCGACCGATCGGAATTTCGTCGTCGCGCTTTCCCGCGGACTTGATGTATTGCGCGCATTCCAACCCAGCGACGGCCTTCTCGGCAACCAGGAGATCGCGGCCCGCACCAATCTGCCCAAGCCGACCGTTTCGCGCCTGACCTACACGTTGACGAAGCTCGGTTATCTGACGCCGGTTCCCCGTTTCGAGAAGTACCAGCTCGCGCCGGCCGCGATGGCGCTCGGCTACGCGGCGTTATCCAATCTCGGCGTTCGGCATTTGTCCGAACCGTTTCGCGAGGAAGTGATGCGCGCGACCGGCGGCGCGGTCGCGATCGGGGGCCGCGACCGTCACAGCATGATCTATTTCGGGCAGAGCCGCGGCAGCGAGACGGTCGGCGTTCAACTTGACGTCGGCTCCCGCGTGCCGATTGCAACCAGCGCCATGGGCCGCGCCTATTTCTGGGCGCTGGCTGACGAAGATCGCGCCGAGCTGTCGCGCGTCCTGCGCGAGCATTACGGCAGCCGCTGGCCGAAGATGCGCGATGGCCTCGAACGTTCCGGCGAGACCGTCGCGAAATACGGCTTTGCGATTTCCGTCGGCGACTGGCACGACGACATCGGCGCCGCCGGCGTCGCGCTCAAGCTCAACGATGGAACCGGACCTTACGCATTCAATTGCGGCGCGCCCGCATTCCGCTTCACGGAAGAGCGTTTGATCAACGACATTGGACCGCGCCTGCTTGCGATGGTAAGGAACATCGAAGCGGCACTCGGGGGTCTGATGCCGCATTCCAAAAAAGAAGTCAGCAAAAAGCTGAAATCAGGAGGAAAAGTTGCGCGTGTGGCCGAGGGGTTCAGATAGCCTTTGTCATGATCGGGAGCGGTTCGCATCGCCCCGTCGCCCACTGAAATTTGTGGGCGAGACGAGATGACGCAGGCACAGCTCGCGCAGGGGACATCGCCCCTGCTCGCGGTTCGCGACGTCAGCGTCGTGTTCGGCGGCATCATCGCGCTCAACGGTGTGTCCTTCGACATGCACAAGGGCCAGATCCTCGGATTGATCGGCCCCAACGGCGCCGGCAAGACGACGCTTTTCAACTGCCTCTCGCGGCTCTACCAGCCGTCGTCCGGCGACATCCTGATGGAGGGCGCGAGCATCCTGTCGCGGCCGCCGCACCGGATCGCCGAGATCGGCATCGGCCGCACCTTCCAGAACGTGGCGCTGTTTCCGAACCTCTCGGTGATGGACAACGTCCGCGTCGGCGCCCATTCGAAGACCTCCAGCGACATCATCAGCGACTCCCTGAGACTGGCCTGGGTCCGGCGCAGCGAGAACGACGTCAACAAGAAGGTTCACGAGATACTCGCCTATCTCGACCTCGAGGAGGTCGCGCACACCGTCGTGTCCGGCCTGCCCTTCGGCACGCAGAAGCGCGTCGAGCTGGCGCGCGCACTGGCGGCCGATCCGAAGATCCTGCTGCTCGACGAGCCGGCCGGCGGCCTCAATCACGAGGAAGTCTACGTGCTTGGCGACCTCATCCGCCGCATCCGCGACGACCGCCACATGACCGTGCTGCTGGTGGAGCACCACATGGGCCTCGTGATGTCGATCGCCGACCACGTCGTCGCGCTCAATTTCGGCAAGAAGCTCGCGGAAGGCACCCCCGCCCAGGTGCAGGCGGACCCCGACGTCATCAAGGCCTATCTCGGGAGCAAGGACCAATGACGACACTGCTCAACGTCAAGGACCTGCGCGCCTATTACGGCCAGGTCCAGGCGCTCCATGGCCTGTCCTTCTCGCTCAACGAGGGCTCGCTGACAACGCTGCTGGGCGCCAACGGCGCCGGCAAGACCACCACGTTGCGCGCGATCTGCAACATGGTGCGCTCGACCGGCGGAATCGAGTTCGACGGCAAGCCGCTCAACAACCGCTCCACCGAGAGCATCGTGCGGTTCGGCATCGCCCATGTGCCGCAGGGCCGCGGCACCTTCACCAACATGACGGTGGAGGAGAACCTCCAGCTGGGAGCGATCACCCGCAAGGACGGCGCCGGCATCGTCTCCGACATCGAGCGCATGTATGCGCATTTCCCGGTGCTCAAGCAGCGCCACACCCAGCAGGCCGGCACCCTCTCGGGCGGCGAGCAGCAGATGCTCGCGGTCGCCCGCGCCCTGATGCTGCGGCCGCGCCTGATGCTGCTGGACGAGCCGTCCTTCGGCCTCGCCCCTCTCGTCGTGCGCGACCTGTTCGGCATCCTCGGCAAGATCAACCGCGAGGACAAGGTGTCGATCCTGGTGGTCGAGCAGAACGCCCAGCTCGCGCTCGAGCTCGCCGACCAGGCCTACGTGATCGAGACCGGCCGCATCGTGATGTCGGGCAACGCCAAGGACATCGCGAACAACGAAGAAATCCGCAAATCCTATCTGGGTTACTGAGGAGCCGGCACGATGGAGCTTTTCACCAATCAAGTGCTGGCCGGCATCGCCACGGGCGCGATCTATGCCTGCATGGCGCTCGCCGTGGTCATGATCTACCAGGCCATCGACCATCTCAACTTCGCGCAGGGCGAGATGGCGATGTTCTCGACCTTCATCTCCTGGCAGCTGATGCAGTGGGGCATCCCCTACTGGGCCGCTTTCGTCATCACGCTGGCGCTCTCCTTCGTCGGCGGCATCGCGATCGAGCGCATCCTGTTCAAGCCGCTGGCGAAGGCGCCCGTGCTGACCAACGTCGCCGGCTTCATCGCGCTGTTCGCGATCATCAACTCCTCGGCCGGCCTGATCTGGGACTTCACCATCAAGCAATATCCGACCCCGTTCGGCTCTTCGCCGTTCCTCGGCAGCCAGCTGATCTCGACCCACCAGGCCGGCATGATCGGCGTCACCGTGCTGCTGCTGCTCGGCCTGTATTTCTTCTTCCAGTACACGCGGATCGGCCTTGCCATGCGCGCGGCCGCCTCGGTGCCTGAATCGGCGCGCCTCGTCGGCATCAACACGAGCTGGATGATCGCGCTCGGCTGGGGCATGGCGTCCGCGATCGGCTCGATCGCCGGCATGCTGATCGCGCCCGTGGTGTTCCTCGAGCCCAACATGATGGGCGGCGTGCTGATCTACGGCTTTGCCGCCGCGGTGCTGGGCGGACTGACCAGCCCGTTCGGCGCCGTGGTCGGCGGCTTCCTGGTCGGCATCTTCGAGAACCTCGCCGGCACCTACATCCCCGGCGTCGGCAACGAGCTGAAACTCCCGATCGCGCTCGCGCTGATCATCTCCGTCCTGGTCGTCAAACCCGCTGGTCTGTTCGGCCGGCACATCGTCAAGCGAGTTTGATCATGAGCGCAGCAGAAGAAGTCGTCGCCGAAGGCCATCAGGCGGTCGAGGCCGTTCCGAAGCGCGCCATGACGCTGGGCACCGGCACCTCGCTGGTGGTGCTGGCTGCGCTGCTGATCGCACCCGTCTTCGTCAAGAACTTCATCATCTTCCAGATGACGATGCTCCTGATCTACGGGCTCGCGGTGCTCGCGCTGAACATCCTGACCGGCGGCTCGGGCCAGTTCTCGCTCGGCCAGAGCGCCTTCTACGCCGTCGGCGCCTATACGACGGCGGTGCTGATGGAGCACTTCAACATCAACTATGCGCTGACGCTGCCGGTCGCCGGCGTGGTCTGCTTCGGCTTCGGCTTCCTGTTCGGACAGCCGGCGCTGCGGCTCTCCGGCGTCTATCTGGCGCTCGCGACCTTCGCGCTCGCCACCGCCATGCCGCAGCTTCTGAAGCTGAACTTCCTCGAGCACTGGACCGGCGGCGTGCAGGGCCTCGTCGTCACCAAGCCCGACGCGCCGTTCGGCCTGCCGATGTCGCAGGACATGTGGCTGTACTACTTCACGCTGGTCGTCGTGATCGCGATCTACATCTTCTCGGTGAACCTGCTGCGCTCCCGTTCGGGCCGCGCCTTCATGGCGATCCGCGACAACGAGATCGCGGCCTCCGCCATGGGCGTGGACGTCGCGCTGTACAAGACCCTGGCCTTCGGCGTCTCCGCGGCCATCACCGGTATCGCCGGCTCGCTCGGCGCCATCGCGGTGCAGTTCGTGGCGCCCGACAGCTACACCATCACGCTCGCGATCTCGCTGTTCCTCGGCATGGTCGTCGGCGGCGTCGGCTGGCTGCCCGGCTCGATCGTCGGCGCCGCCTTCATCATCTTCGTGCCGAACATCGCGGAAGGCATCTCGAAGGGCCTCTCCGGCGCCGTGTTCGGCGTGCTCCTGTTCGCCGTCATCTACCTCGTGCCGCATGGCGCAAGGCAAATCGCAATCCTGGGCCAGCAACTCGCCGGAAGGCTCAGAAAGAACTGAAACCCTCTTAAGGAAGGAGACCAAATTGTTTCTTGGAAGAATATTGCGAACCACCGCGCTCGTAACGGCGGTCGCGACCCTCAGCTCCGGCGCAGCACTTGCTCAGAAGAAATACGACACCGGCGCGTCCGATACCGAGATCAAGATCGGCAACATCATGCCGTACAGCGGTCCGGCGTCGGCCTATGGCATCATCGGCAAGACCGAAGAAGCCTATTTCAAGATGATCAACGACAAGGGCGGCATCAACGGCCGCAAGATCAACTTCGTCACCTATGACGACGGCTATTCGCCGCCGAAGGCCGTGGAGCAGGTCCGCAAGCTGGTCGAGAGCGACGAGGTGCTGGCCGTGTTCAACCCGCTCGGCACGCCCTCGAACAGCGCGATCCAGAAATACCTGAACGCCAAGAAGATCCCGCAGCTGTTCGTCGCCACCGGCGCCACCAAGTGGAACGACCCGAAGAACTTCCCCTGGACCATGGGCTGGCAGCCCTCCTACCAGAGCGAAGCGCAGATCTACGCGAAATGGCTGACGAAGGAAAAGCCCGACGCCAAGGTCGCGATCCTCTACCAGAACGACGATTTCGGCAAAGACTACCTCAAGGGCACCAAGGACGGGCTCGGCGCCAAGGCGGCGTCGACCATCATCATGGAGGAGAGCTACGAGGTATCCGAGCCGTCGATCGACGGTCACATCGTCAAGATCAAGGCCGCCAATCCCGACGTGCTGCTGATCTATGCGACCCCGAAGTTCGCGGCCCAGACCATCAAAAAGACCGCCGAGCTCAACTGGAAGCCGCTCCAGATCCTCACCAACGTGTCGATCTCGGTCGGCAGCGTGATGAAGCCGGCCGGCTTCGAGAACGCGCAGGACGTGCTGTCGGCGGCCTATGCCAAGGACTCGACGGATCCGCAGTGGGCCAACGACCCCGGCATGAAGAAGTGGAACGAGTTCGTCGACAAGTACATGCCGGGTGCCGACAAGTCCGACACCAGCATGGTCTACGGCTATGGCGCCGCGTCGACCCTGGCCAAGGCGCTGGAAATGTGCGGTGACGATCTCACCCGCGCCAACCTCATGAAGCAGGCGGCGAGCATGAAGGATTTTGTACCGGACACGCTGCTGCCCGGCGTCAAGATCAACACCAGCGCCACCGACTTCGCCCCGATCGCGCAGCTCCAGATGCAGCGCTTCAAGGGCGAGAGGTGGGAACTGTTCGGCGAGATCATCAGCGGCGACGTCGCCTCCGAGTGACACGCTGACGCAATAAGCCGACCGTAAAGAAGCCCCCGCGGGCGACCGCGGGGGCTTTTTGTTGACGGCGGGCGTCAATCTTGTTCAATGCGGCGCTGATCCAGCCCGGGGTAGGAGAACAATGACTGCGGTTCGTTTTCAGGTTGCGGCCCTCGCGGCCGCACTCGCGTTGTGCACTGCGATGACTGGCCCGGTGCTGGCGCAAAAGAAATACGACAGCGGCGCTTCCGATACCGAGATCAAGATCGGCAACATCATGCCCTATAGCGGGCCGGCCTCCGCCTATGCCGTGATCGGCAAGACCGAGGAAGCCTATTTCAACAAGATCAATGCCGAGGGCGGCATCAACGGCCGCAAGATCAAGTTCATCTCCTATGACGACGGCTATTCGCCGCCGAAGACGGTGGAGCAGGCGCGCAAGCTGGTCGAGAGCGACGGGGTGCTCCTGATCTTCGGCTCGCTCGGCACCTCGACCAACGGCGCGATCCGCAAATACATGAACGAGAAAAAGGTGCCGCAATTGTTCGTGGCGAGCGGCGCCTCGAAGTGGAACGATCCCAGGCAATATCCCTGGACCATGGGCTGGCAGCCGAGCTACGCGAGCGAGGCGCGCATCTATGCCAAATACGTCATGAAGGAGAAGCCGGACGCGAAGATCGCAGTGCTCTACCAGAACGACGATTTCGGCAAGGACTATCTGAAGGGGCTGAAGGGCGGCCTGGGGGCCAAGGCGTCGATGATCGTGCTGGAGGAGGCTTACGACACCTCGGAGCCGGCCGTCGACGAACACGTCGTGAAGCTGAAGTCCTCGGGTGCCGACGTCTTCATCAGCATCACCACACCGAAATTCGCAGCCCAGGCGATCAAGAAGGCGGCCGAGATCAACTGGCATCCGATGCAGATCATCTCCAACGTCTCGGCCTCGGTCGGCGGCGTGCTGGAGCCGGCGGGAATCGAGATCTCGCAAGGCATTCTCTCGGCCAGCTACACCAAGGACGGTTCGGACCCGCAATGGAACGCCGATGAGGGCATGAAGAAGTTCTATAACTTCCTCGCGCAATTCGATCCCAAGGCGAACAAGCTCGATGCCGGCGTGGTGTTCGGCTATGCCGCCGCCCAGACCATGGTGAAGGTGCTGCACATGTGCGGCGACGACCTCACCCGCGAGAACGTCATGAAGCAGGCCGCTTCCTTGAAGGATTTCGAGCCGGACACGCTGCTGCCCGGCATCAGGATCAACACCGCGCCGGACAATTTCGCCCCGATCGAACAGCTCCAGATGATGCGGTTCAAGGGCAAGAAATGGGAGCTGTTCGGCGACATCATCTCGAGCGATACGGGCCACTGAGCCAGATCAACTCAAAATCGCTTGGTACGCGTTAAGCAACTCAGAGCAGTCGCGCTGTCTCGCACTCGCACACGAAACCGCGCCCGTCCCTGACTACTAAAGAAGCAGCCCCTGCGACGCCGTCGCGGGGGCTTTCTGTTGAAGGCACAGGACAAATCGTATTGAATTGCGGCGGCGCCGCCAAAAACAATCAAGACAAGAAACGGGACGCACACACACCAAGAAAATAGGGAGATAGGAATGCCCGCTGTCACCGGCAAACTTGCGGCCGCGTCACTGGCGCTTGCGCTCGTTGCGGCCTCGGCCTCCACTGCATCGGCCCAGAAGAAATACGATACCGGCGCGACCGACACCGAGATCAAGATCGGCAACATCATGCCCTACAGCGGACCGGCCTCCGCCTACGGCATCATCGGGCGGACCGAAGCCGCCTATTTCAAGAAGATCAACGAAGAGGGCGGGATCAACGGCCGCAAGATCAACTACATCAGCTATGACGACGCCTATTCGCCGCCGAAGACGGTCGAGCAGGCGCGCAAGCTGGTCGAGAGCGACGAGGTGCTGTTCATCTTCAACTCGCTCGGCACGCCGCCCAACTCGGCGATCCAGAAGTACATGAATTCGAAGAAGGTGCCGCAGCTGTTCGTCGCCACCGGCGCCACCAAGTGGAACGATCCGCAGAACTTCCCCTGGACCATGGGCTGGCAGCCCAACTACCAGAGCGAGACGCAGATCTACGCGAAGTGGCTCTTGAAGAACAAGCCGGACGCCAAGATCGCCGTGCTCTACCAGAACGACGATTACGGCAAGGACTACCTCAAGGGCCTGAAGGACGGCCTGGGAGCCAAGGCTGCCTCGATGATCGTGATCGAGGAGAGCTACGAGACCTCCGAGCCGACCATCGACAACCACATCGTCAAGCTGAAATCGACCGGCGCCGACGTGTTCATGAACATCACGACGCCGAAATTCGCGGCGCAGGCGATCAAGAAGAATTCCGAGATCGGCTGGAAGCCGCTGCACTTCCTCAACAACGTCTCCGCCTCCGTCGGCAGCGTGATGAAGCCCGCCGGCTTCGAGAACGGCCAGGACATCATCTCGGCCGACTATCTCAAGGACGTGTCCGATCCGGCATGGAACAATGACGCGGGCATGAAGGAATTTCTCGCCTTCATGACCAAGTACTTCCCGGAAGGCGACAAGCTCGACAAGGGCACTATCGTCGGCTTCGCCGTGGCGCAGACGGTGGTTCAGGTCCTCAAGCAGTGCGGTGATAATCTCACGCGCGAGAACATCATGAAGGAAGCCGCCAACCTGAAGAACTTCCGCACCGAGGCGCTGCTGCCCGGCATCCAGATCAACACCGGGCCGAACGACTTCGCGCCGATCAGCCAGCTCCAGCTCGAAAAGTTCAAGGGCGAACGCTGGGAGCTGTTCGGCGACGTGATCAGCGCCGACGCCGGCGGCTAGCCGTCCAGCAACATCCAGCTGCGCGAAAGGCCCCCCGCGAGACCATCGCGGGGGCCCTCTTTGTCGCGCGGCGATTATGATCACGCGATTGCACAATCGAATGATGGTAAACCCTGCTTACGCTTTCGCGCATGATACGGTAGGCAGGTGAACGGCGAATTCGCCGCCATCGCTTCAGTCTGCTCAAGGCCATCGTCATGACCGACCGACGTCCCCTGCTCCGCGCGCTCTACGACGCCGCCGTTGCCGCCGCGCATCCGAGTACAATTCTGGCGCCGCATCTGCGGCCGGCCCCAAAAGGACGCGTGATCTGCCTCGCCGCCGGCAAGGGCGCCGGCGCGATGGCCGCGGCCGCCGAGCGGCATTATCTCGACACGCTGAAGCTCGCGCCGGAGCGGCTGGTTGGCATCGCCACCACGCGCCACGGCTACGGCGTGCCGACACGCCGCATCCGCGTGGTCGAAGCCGGCCATCCCGTGCCCGATGAAGCCGGCCTCAAGGGCGCGGCCGACACGCTCGCGCTCGCGGGCGAGGCCGGGCCCGACGACCTGCTTCTGGTCCTGCTCACCGGCGGCGGCTCGGCGAACTGGATCGCGCCGGTGGACGGCATCAGTTTCGCGCAGAAGCAGGCGGTCAACAAGGCGCTGCTGCGTTCGGGCGCGCCGATCGGCGAGATGAACGTCGTGCGCAAGCATCTCTCGCGCATCAAGGGCGGGCGGCTGGCGCGCGCCGGCAGGAACGCCGCCGAGATCGTCACGCTCGCGATCTCCGACGTGCCGCATGACGATCCCTCCGCGATCGCCTCCGGCCCCACCGTGCCCGATCCGACCACGCTGGCGGATGCGCGCGCGATCGTGGCCAGGTACAAGCTCGATATCGACGATGCCGTGCGCCGCGCGCTCGACAATCCCGATAACGAAAGCTGCAAGCCGGATGATGCCGCCTTTGCGCGCGCATCATTCGAATTGATCGCGCGGCCCAAGCAGTCGCTCGACGCCGCGGTGAAGCTCGCGAAAGTGGCCGGCTACGAGACGATCGATCTCGGCGCCGATCTCGAAGGCGAGGCGCGCGAGGTCGCGGCCCATCATGCCGGACTCGCGTTGCAGGCGCGTGCGCAGGGCAAGCGCATCGCGATCCTCTCCGGCGGCGAGCTCACGGTCACCGTGCGCGGCCAGGGGCGCGGCGGTCCGAACCAGGAATACGCGCTGGCGCTCGCCGGCCTCTTGAAGGACACGGCCGGCATCTCCGCGCTCGCGGGCGACACCGACGGCGCCGACGGCGGCGCCGGCCACCCTACCGACCCCGCAGGCGCGCTGATCGACGCGGCCACGTTTGCGAAGATGAAGGCGCTGGCACTCCAGCCGCAGGCCTATCTCGACAACAACGACGCGACGACGTTCTTCGAGGCGACCGGTGATCTGCTGATGCCCGGCCCGACGCTGACCAACGTGAACGATATCAGGGTGATTCTGGTGGATTGAGCGAGCGCTTCTCGCTCCGCTGCGTTCCCTCTCCCGCTTGCGGGGGAGGGCTGGGGTGGGGGTGTCTCCGCGTCGGGATTGCCAGGGATTGCGGAGAACGTCCCTGCGTGGCGAGAGCCCTCACCCGCCGCGCTCGGGACGATGCTTCGCATCGCCCGGGGCGCGTCGGCCTCTCCCGCAAGCGGGAGAGGCGGAGCAAACCCCCGGACAATCCTCGTGAAACTCACATGCGGTAGCCCTGCCCCGCAAGGGGGGAGGGAGCGGAGAGAGCGTGCGGTTAAGCCCAGCTCAAAACTCGTTGGCGATCTTCGAGAGCATCTCGATCAGGGCTTCGCGGTTGGCCTGGCCGAGCAGGTCGTTCAGCCGCGCTTCGTGCTTGGTGGCGACGAGCTTTTTCGCCCGCGTCAGCACAGCCTTGCCCTTGTCGGTCAGGACCAGGATATGCGAGCGGCGGTCGTTGGTGGAACGGATCCGCGCACAAAGGTCGCGGCTTTCGAGATTGTCGAGCATGGCCACGAAATTCGGGCGCAGGATGCCGAGGGTGGAGGCGATCTCGGTCTGGTTACGCCCCGGGTTCTTCTCGACCAGCAGCAGCACCGAGAACTGCGCGGGGGTGAGCTGGAGCGAGGCCATGCAGCGCAGGAAGTTCTCGAACACCTTGAGCTGCGCCCGCTTCAGCACATAGCCGAGCTGTTCGGAGAGCTCGCCGAGCTGGAGGGCATCGGTAGAGCCCTGGCCCTGGGCCTCGGCCGCGTCCTTGCGGCCCTTGGCCGAGTCAGCCGGTTTTTCTGAAGACTTTTCAGCGGTTTTGGAAACGGTCATCGCCTCGTGCTCGTAATCCCGCTAAATTCGGGGCGGGTCGCCCACCACCCTTGAAGTTATATTTGATAATTGTTATGCACCATATCAAATATCGTCAGCGTATTTCAATGGCTGTGAGGGACCATCCACCGCGATTGCGGAGACCGGTCCTTAATCTTTGAGGGGGAGCGTCCGGTCTTGAACACCACTATCATGCTGTTCCTGGTGCAGGACGGCATCACCAATGGCGCGATCTATGCGCTGCTCGGCCTCGCGCTGGTGCTGGTGTTCGCCGTTACCCGCGTGATCCTCATTCCCCAGGGCGAGTTCGTTACCTATGGCGCGCTGACCTATGCCTCGCTGGCCGCGGGCCAGATGCCGGGCACGGCAAAGCTCGCGCTCGCCCTCGGCATCGGCGCCTTCGGCTTCGACCTGTTCGTGGCCCGCAAGGCGCTGCATGGCCGGCTGATCCTGCGCAGCGTCCTCACCAATATCGTGCTGCCGGCCATCGTGCTGGCGCTGACAATCTACTTCGCCGCCCAGAAGCCGCCGGTGGCGGTCTGCATCGCGCTGTCGCTGGTGATCGTGGCGATGATCGGCCTGTATCTCTACCGCATCGCGTTCCAGCCGCTGGCGCACACCTCGGTGCTGGTGCTGCTGATCGCCTCCGTGGGCGTCCACCTCGCGCTGCAGGGACTGGGCCTGCTGTTCTTCGGCGCCGAGGGCCAGCGCGGACCTGCCGTGCTGTCCGGCTCTTTCACCGCCGGCGCGCTGCGCTTCACCGGCCAGAGCATCACCGTCTACGCCATCACCATCGCCTTCATCGTCGGGCTCTGGCTGTTCTTCGGCCTGACGCTCTACGGCAAGGCGCTGCGCGCGACCGCCGTGAACCGGCTAGGGGCGCGGCTCGCTGGCATCCGCACCACGCTGTCGGGGCAGATCGCCTTCCTGCTGGCGTCCGTCATCGGCGCGCTGTCGGGCATCATGATCGTGCCGATCACGACGCTCTATTACGACAGCGGCTTCCTGATCGGGCTGAAGGGTTTCGTTGCCGCGATCATCGGCGGCCTCGTCAGCTACCCCCTCACCGCCGTCGCCGCGCTGGTCGTCGGCATCGTCGAGGCGTTCTCGTCCTTCTACGCCTCCAACTACAAGGAAGTGATCGTCTTCATGCTGCTGATCCCCGTGCTGCTGCTGCGCTCGCTCGCCGCGCCCGCGGTCGAGGAAGAGAAGGACTGACGCTAAGATGCAGAGCCGGCTCCCCATCCTCGTCTTCGCGCTTGTCATGGCGGCGATCCCGTTTGTCCCGGGCATGCCGCCGTTCTGGATCGTGCTGCTCGACAATATCGGCCTTGCCGCCCTCGTCGCGATGGGCCTCGTGCTGCTGACGGGCGTCGGCGGCCTGACCTCGTTCGGACAAGCCGCCTTCGTCGGCTTCGGCGCCTACACCACCGCGGTGCTGTCGACGAGCTACGGCCTGTCGCCCTGGCTGACGCTGCCGTTGTCGCTCGTGGTCAGCGGATCGCTGGCGGTGCTGCTTGGCCTCGTCACCGTCCGCCTCTCCGGCCACTATCTGCCGCTCGGCACGCTCGCCTGGGGGCTCGGCCTGTTCTATCTCTTCAGCAAGCTGGAGTTTTTGGGCCGCAACGACGGCATCTCGGCGATCCCGCCGCTGTCGATCGGCGCGTTCAAGATGCTCTCGCCCGGCTCGATCTACTACGCGATCTGGGTCGCCGTGATCCTCTCGGCCCTGCTCACGATGAACCTGCTGGACTCCCGCACCGGCCGCGCCATCCGCGCGCTCAGGCGCGGCCATGTCGCCGCCGAGGCGTTCGGCGTGCACACGCCGCGGGCAAAGCTGCTGGTGTTCATCCACGCCGCGGTGCTAGCCGGTCTCTCCGGCTGGCTCTATGCCCACCTTCAGCGCGCGGTGAACCCGACGCCGTTCGGCGCACAGGCCGGCATCGAATATCTCTTCATCGCGGTGGTCGGCGGCGCCGGCTATGTCTGGGGCGGCGTGCTGGGCGCGGCGATCGTCGTGGTCCTGAAAGAGGTGCTGCAAAGCTATCTGCCGCTGCTCCTGCCGGGTTCCGGCCAGGTCGAGACCATCGTGTTCGGCATCATGCTGGTGGCGCTGTTGCAACTCGCGCCCGGCGGCGTCTGGCCCTGGCTGATGTCGTTCCTGCCCGAGCCTACCCGCGGCAGGAAGCCGGACACCTCGCTGAAGCTGGAGCAGCGCACCCGCGCGCCCGGCGAGGCCAGCGTCCTGCTCCAAGTCGAGAAGGCACGCAAGCAATTCGGCGGCGTGATCGCGGTCAACAACGTTTCCTTCGAGGTCCAGGCCCGCGAGATCGTCGCGCTGATCGGGCCGAACGGCGCCGGCAAGAGCACGACGTTCAACCTGATCACCGGCGTGCTGTCGGCGACCTCAGGCTCGATCTCGGTGCTCGGCAAGAGGCTCGACAACGCGCCGCCGCAGGAGATCGTCAAGCTCGGCATCTCCCGCACCTTCCAGCATGTGAAGCTGGTCCCCGACATGACCGTGCTGGAGAACGTCGCGATCGGCGCGCATCTGCGCGGTCATTCGGGGCCGATCTCCTCCATGCTGCGGCTCGACCGCGCCGACGAGGCAAAGCTGCTCGCGGAGGCCGCCCGCCAGATCGAGCGCGTCGGGCTTGCCGACCAGATGCACCAGCTCGCAGGTTCGCTCTCGCTCGGCCAGCAGCGCATCGTCGAGATCGCGCGCGCGCTGTGCGTCGATCCGATGCTGCTGCTGCTCGACGAGCCAGCCGCCGGCCTGCGCCACATGGAGAAGCAGCAGCTTGCCAGGCTGTTGCGCGAGTTGCGCGACGGCGGCATGAGCGTGCTGCTGGTCGAGCACGACATGGGCTTTGTCATGAACCTCGCCGACCGCATCGTCGTGCTCGATTTCGGCACCAAGATCGCGGAGGGCACGCCCGCCACGATCAAGACCAATCCCGAAGTGATCAAGGCCTATCTCGGAGTGGCGGCATGAGCGCGCTGTTGTCCGTCACCGACGCGCATGTCGCCTACGGCAAGGTCGAGGCCGTGCGTTCGGTCTCGCTCGAGGTCGGGGCGAACCAGATCGTCACCATCGTCGGCGCCAACGGCGCCGGCAAGACCACGCTGCTGTCGGCCATCATGGGCATCCTGCCGCTGAAAGGCCGCGTCGCCTTCGCAGGCCAGGACCTCGCCCGGCTCGACATCGAGGACCGCGTCGCGATGGGCCTCGGCCTCGTCCCGGAGCACCGCGAATTGTTCGTGACCATGAATGTCGAGGACAATCTCGAGCTCGGGGCCTTCCGCATTGAGCGGAGCAAGTCGAAGGCCTCGATGGAGCGGGTCTACACGCTGTTCCCGCGGCTGAAGGAGCGGCGCAAGCAGCTCGCCGGCACGCTCTCCGGCGGCGAGCAGCAGATGCTCGCGATGGGTCGCGCGCTGATGGGCGAGCCGAAGCTCCTGATGCTGGACGAACCGAGCCTCGGTCTCGCCCCGATTATCGTCGCCGACATCTTCCGCATCGTCACCGAGCTCCGCACCGCCGGCGTCTCGGTGCTGCTGGTCGAACAGAACGCGCAGGCCGCGCTCAAGATCGCGGACCAGGCCTATGTGATGGAGCTCGGCGAGTTCGTGCTCAGCGGCAAGGCCAGCGACATCGCCGCGAACGAACGCGTTGCGGCGAGCTATCTCGGCTTCCAGCACGAAGGTGCGAGCGTTCTGTAGTTCTGAGGCGTCGCCACGAACTCAACTGTCATCGTCCGCGAAGGCGGACGATCCAGTACTCCGAGAAGACTGCGGTCGAATCGATAGGTCGCTGCGTACTGGATGCCCCGCCTTCGCGGGGCATGACACCGAAGAATGCGACGAGATTCGCGCCTAGATGCTCGCCGCCTTCTCCTTCAACGCCGCCACCTCCGCTTCCAGCTCGGCGATCCGCTGATCCCTCGCCGCCAGCGCGGCCGCGACATCCGTCGCATCGAACTTCTGCGGAATGTGCTGCGGGCAGTTGGTGTCCCAGGCCGCGATCTTGAACAGGATCACCTGCTCCGGCCGCGCGCGATATCCCTTCGGCATCAGCGACGTCGTCAGCGCATCGTCATCCTCCACCACGCGCGCCTCGCCCCAGATCTTCACCCGGCGGCGATGGGCGTAGTCCATCACGAAGATGTAGGCCTTGGGATTTTCGGACAGGTTTCCCTGCGTGATGTACTGCCGGTTGCCGGCGTAGTCCGTGAAAGCCAACGTCTGCTTATCCAGCACCTTCAAGAACCCCTTCGGCCCGCCACGGTGCTGGATGTAGGGCTGGCCATCGGCAGAGGCGGTGGCGAAATAAAAGCTGTTGGCATCGGCCAGGAACGCCGCGAGGTTCTCATCGACCTCGGTGCGCCAGCCGCGCTGCTCGGCATGGGCATAGCCTTCGCGCGATCCCTTTCGGGTCTGGATCGATTTCACCGCCGGCGTGAACGCCACGTCGCTGGCGTAGGTGAGGGTTGCCGTCATCGGAACATCTCCTGGAATCCCGGCGCATTTCTGCGTCTTTCGGCGACTAAAATGGACCTTTCGGCGTCTAAAACAATCCGCCGGCTTGACACTTCATCATTGCAATATATGAAATAATGCCATGGACCGCCTGGAAGCCATGCACGTGTTCGTCACCGTTGCCGATCTGCGCGGCTTTGCGCCGGCGGCGCGCAAGCTGCACCTGTCGCCCTCGGCGGTGACGCGGCTGATCGCGGCGCTGGAAGAGCATCTCGGCGCCCGGCTGTTGCAGCGGACCACGCGGCAGGTGACGCTGACCGATGTCGGCACACGCTATCTGGAGCGCGCGCGGCGCATTCTCGCCGATGTCGAGGAGGCCGACGGCTCGGCGCGGGAAGAGCGTAACCGGCCGAGCGGACGTCTGGTGGTGTCGGCGCCAGTCGGCTTCGGCCGGCTGCATGTCGGGCCGGTCATGACCGCCTATCTCAAGCGCTATCCCGAGGTTGCCGGCGAATTGCGGCTGTCCGACCATCTCGTCAATCTCGTGGAAGACGCCGTCGATGTGGCGGTGCGGATCGGTCATCTCGCCGATTCGTCCCTCGTCGCGCGCCAGGTCGGCGAGATGCGGCGGATCGTGGTGGCCGCGCCCGGCTATCTGAAGCGCCATGGCGAACCGAAGACGCCGGAAGCGCTCGCCTCGCACCAGACCATCCAGTTCGGACCATCCGCCAGCTGGCGTTTCATGCAGGACGGCCGCGACATCGAGGTGACGACGAACCCGCGCTTCACCAGCAATAGCGCTGACGCCGCCCTGCAATATGCCGAGGCCGGCGGCGGCGTCACGCGGGTGCTGGCCTATCAGGCCGCCGAGGGCTTGAAGCGCGGGCGGCTGAAGGTCGTGCTGGCGAAATACGAGCAGCCGGCGCTGCCCATCCATGTCGTCTACCCGACCTCGCGCCTGCTCTCGGCCAAGGTGCGCGCGTTCGTCGATCTCGTGGTGGAGACGGCGGAGTGGAGGTTTGGGTGAAGGCGGTCATTCCGGGGCTCGCAAAGCGAGAACCCGGAATCTCGAGATTCCGGGTTCGATGCTTTCGCATCGCCCCGGAATGACAGCTAGCCCTTCTTCGGCACCACCCGAAACGTCCCGCTGGCCCGCGCTATCACGACGTCGTCGGCCTTGACCAGGCACTGCGCGAAACAGATCGTGCTGCCGGTCTTGATCGCCTCGCCCTCGACCGCGAGCCATTGGCCGATTTCGGCGGCGCCGACAAAGTCGACCGACAGCGAGATCGTGACGAAGGACGTCGTCCAGCCGGTCGCCTGTGCGCAGCTGTAACCCATGGCGGCATCGGCGAGCGCCGCGATCAGTCCGCCATGGATGAGCCCGCGCGCGTTGGTGTGCGGCTTGGCCAGGCGCAGGCCGATGATCACGGCCTTGTCGGCCTTCTTCGAGTAGAGCGGCTCCCAGGGATCGGTGAGCGGGGCTTTGCGGAAATGCGGCTCGAAGCCGGCGGGAATGTCGGTGGCGGTCATCGCTGTCTCGCGTTGCTGGTTGCCAGCATTGAACGCGATGGGCGTGGCGGACGCATCACCTACAAAGTTTTAAACGGAATTTGCGCGGGTGTTTGAAACGGGCGGCGGCGTTGCGAGGAATGCAACGCCCGTAGGGTGGGCAAAGGCGCAACGCGCCGTGCCCACCATCTCCCCACAAACACAAAGCTGGTGGGCACGCTTCGCTTTGCCTACCCTACGGCACTTCTCTAAAACGGCAGCCCCACATAATTCTCCGACAACGACGACATCGCGGCCTGCGACTGCGTGACGTAGTCGAGTTCGGCGAGCTGGATGCGGGCGCCGATGGTGCCGGTGTCGGGGAATTTGTGCAGCATCGAGGTCATCCACCAGGAGAAGCGCACCGCCTTCCAGACGCGCGCCAGTGCCTTGGCGGAATAGGCGTCGATGCCGGCGCTGGACTTCTCGTCGTAGAATTCGCGCAGCGCGCTCGACAGATAATGCGCGTCGCTGGCCGCAAGGTTCAGTCCCTTGGCGCCGGTCGGCGGCACGATGTGGGCGGCGTCGCCGCACAGGAACATCCTGCCGAAGCGCATCGGCTCGGCGACGAAGCTGCGCAAGGGGGCGATGCTCTTCTCGATCGAGGGACCGGTGACGAGGCTGTCGGCGGCCTCCTGGTCGAGCCGACGCTTCAATTCGTCCCAGAAGCGATCGTCCGGCCACTGGTCGACGTGGTCGTCCAGCGAGCACTGCACATAGTGCCGGCTGCGCCTGGTCGAACGCATGGTGCAGAGCGCAAAGCCGCGGGCGTGGTTGGAGTAGATCAGTTCGTGGCTGACCGGCGGCGTCTCGGAGAGAATGCCGAGCCAGCCGAACGGATAGACCCGCTCGAACTCCTCGATCGCCGAGGCCGGAACGCTGGCGCGGCTGACGCCGTGAAAACCGTCGCAGCCGGCGATGAAATCGCAATCGAGCGTGTGGGTGACGCCGTCCTTGACCCAGGTTACGCGCGGGTGACTGCCGTCGAAATCATGCGGTCGCACGTCCTTGGCCTCGTAGACCGTATCGAGGCCGGCCGCCTTGCGCGCGTTCATCAGGTCGAGCGTGACCTCGGTCTGGCCGTAGATCATGACCGTCTTGCCGGTCGCAGCCTTCATGTCGATGCGATGACGGCGGCCGGAAAAGGCCAGCTCAATGCCCTCATGCACCAGGCCTTCGGCATGCGCCCGCACGCCGGCGCCGACCTGGTCGAGCAGCGCGACGGTTCCCTCCTCGAGGAGACCGGCGCGGATGCGGCCGAGCACGTAGTCCGGGCTCTGCCGCTCCAGGATGAAATTGTCGATGCCGTAATCGTGCAGCAGTTGCCCAAGCAACAATCCAGCCGGCCCGGCCCCGATGATTGCGACTTTTGTCCGCAATACTTGCTCCTCCCGATCCTATAGGCTTTCGTCGCGGCTCGCTTGTCGCGATGATCCGCGCAAGTTAATTATATCATATAACGGTTGGGCAAAAGGGGAGTGCTGGTCGCGCTAGCAGCGACAAATCCATGCAACATGGCTGACGTACAGGACGCGACAACGTGCGCGCCAATTCCGGCTTGAACGCGCCGGCCAATTAGATAACATGTTAAATAACGAGACCGGGCCATCGAAGCCCGCCGTCGAAAACAGGGAGAGACGTGTGATGAGGAAAGCCTGTCTGGCTTTGTTGCTCGCAGCAAGTGTGACGCCGGCGTTGGCGCAGGACAAGACCTTCGACTTGAAGATCTCGCACTGGGTGCCGGCATCGCACCCGCTGCAAAAATCGCTGGAAGACTGGGTGGCCGCGGTGAACAAGGATTCCGGCGGCACCATTACGGGTAAGGTGTTTCCGGCCCAGCAGCTCGGCAAGGCGTTCGATCACTACGACATGGCGCGCGATGGCATCGCCGATGTCACCTATGTCAATCCCGGCTATCAACCCGGCCGCTTCCCGATCGTCGGCGCCGGCGAATTGCCGTTCCTGATCTCGGATGCCAAGGGCGGCTCGATGGGGCTCGACGCCTGGTATCGCAAATATGCCGAGAAGGAGATGAAGGACGTCAAATACTGCCTCGCCTTCGTCCACTCGCCCTCCTCCTTCCACTCCAAGACCAAGAAGATCGTGATGCCGGAGGACGTGAAGGGCCTGAAGATCCGTCCCGCGCACGCCACCATGGCGAACTTCGTCACCTCGCTCGGCGGCACCAATGTGCAGTCCTCCGCGCCCGAAGTGCGCGACATCATCGAGCGCGGCGTCGCCGACGGCGTCACTTTCCCATGGGGTTCCCTCGTGCTGTTCGGCATCGACAAGGTGACCAAGTACGACATGGAGGCGCCGCTCTACACCACGACCTTCGTGTTCGTGATCAACAAGGACAAGTACAATGCGATGTCCGACAAGCAGAAGGCCGCAATCGACAAGAACTGCTCGGTCGAGATGGCCGGCGTGGTCGGCGAGCACTGGGGCAAGTTCGAGGACGCCGGCGTCGACAAGGTGAAGGCGGAAGAGGGGCACGAGGTCTACAAGCTGACACAAGAGCAGACCGCGGCCTGGAAGAAAGCCGCCGAGCCGCTGGTCAAGACCTGGGGCGACGGCGCCAAGAAAGCGGGCGCCGATCCGGACGCCGCGCTGGCCGATTTGAAGGCCTCGCTGAAGAAGTACAACGCGCTGGCGGAGTAGCGCTTCGTTGAAACAGATGCGGCGGCGAAAGACATCTCGCCGCCGTCATTCTGCAAGTGCGCTGTTAGGAGCGCACGACGCTTCCTCCCCCTCTCCCCGCCTGCGGGGAGAGGGTTGGGGTGAGGGGGAGTCTCCGCGGGGACGGTGAAAGTTGGACTCGCGGAGAGCCCCCTCACCCGGAATCCGCGCTTGCGCGCGCATTCCGGCCTCTCCCCGCAAGCGGGGAGAGGCGAACGACCGCCTTCTGAGCCGAGAGCGAGAATGACATCACACAGGACACACCCATGAAGCGCGCCTGGATGGATCGCTTTATCGACACGATCGAATGGATCGCGGCCGGCTTCGTCGGCCTCGTCGCGCTCGACATCTTCGTGTCGGTTCTGCTGCGCAACACGCTGAACTATTCGATCCCCGACAGCTTCGACATCGGCCGCATGCTGCTCGGCATCCTGATCTTCTGGGGCATCGCTGCGACCTCCTATCGCGGCACCCACATCACGGTCGACCTGGTCTGGGGCAATGTCGAGCCGCGCTATCAGCGCTGGATCGACGTGTTCGCCACCCTGGTGCTGCTGTTCGTCGTCACGGTGCAGACCTGGACCCTGTTCGACAAGGTGCGCGGCACCTACAACGACAATGTCCAGACCTTCGACATGCACATGCCTACCTGGCCGTTCTTCGCGATCGCCTGGATCGGCGACGTCTCCGCCGTGCTGCTGATCGCGATCCGCACCTACCGGCTGATCTTCCATCCCGAAGAAATGCACGACCCCAAGCTGAAGGCGACGGAGTAATCATGAGCACCGATGCCGTCGCCGTAATCGGCTTCGTTTCCCTGTTTGCGTTGATGCTGCTGCGCGTGCCCGTCGGCATGGCCATGGGCCTCGTCGGCGTCTCCGGCTTCTCCTATCTGGTCGGCGCCACGCCGGCGCTGAAGCTGGTCGGCCAGACCTCGATGCGCACGGTCACCGACTACACGTTCGGCGTCATCCCGATGTTCCTGCTGATGGGCTCCTTCGTCAGCAATTCCGGCATGAGCCGCGAGCTGTTCCGCGCCGCCAACGGGTTCGTCGGACATTTGCGCGGCGGGCTCGGCATCGCCACCGTCGGCGCCTGTGGCGGCTTTGCCGCGATCTGCGGCTCCTCGGTGGCGACCGCCGCGACCTTCTCCGCCGTCGCCTATCCCGAGATGCGCCGCTTCGGCTATCCGCAGTCGTTCGCGACCGGCGTGATCGCGGCCGGCGGCACGCTCGGCGCGATGCTGCCGCCCTCCACCGTGCTGGCGGTCTACGGCATCATCACCGAGCAGGACATCGGAAAACTCTTCATCGCCGGCATCATTCCGGGCCTGCTGGCGATGACCATGTACATGATCACGATCGCCCTGATCGGATACTTCCGGCCGGACTTCCTGCCCAAGGGCAAGGTGCTGCCGTGGCGCGAGCGCTTTGCCGGCCTGAAGGAGATCTGGGCCCCGGTCCTGCTGTTCGTCTTCGTCATCGGCGGCCTTTACGGCTTGCCCTTCCTGCCGCGCTTCACGCCGACGGAAGCCGGCGGCGTCGGGGCCACCGGCGCCTTCATCATCGGCGTCGTCACCGGCCGGCTCGACCGCGAGAAGATTTTGGCCTCGCTGCTCCAGGCGACGCGCACCGCCGCCGCGGTGTTCACCGTGCTGATCGGCGCGCTGATCTTCGGCTATTTCCTCACGGTGACGCAGACGCCGCAGAAGGTGACGGAATTTTTGACCGGCCTCGGCCTCGGCCCCTACGGCGTGCTGGCGCTGATCATGGTGATGTATCTCGTGCTCGGCTGCCTGATGGACGCCATGGCGATGATCATCCTCACCGTGCCGATCATCTTCCCCGTCATCATGCATCTCGGCTTCGACCCGATCTGGTTCGGCGTCATCATCGTGATGACCGTCGAGCTCGGCCTGATCCACCCGCCGGTCGGCATGAACGTCTTCGTCATAAAAAGCGTGGTGAAGGACGTCTCGTTCTCCACCATCTTCAAGGGCGTGATCCCGTTCGTGGCGACGGATCTGGTGCGGCTGGTGATCCTGATCGCCTTCCCGCTGCTGGCGACGTGGCTGCCGACGCGGATGATGGCGCACTGATGATGGATTGAATGCGGGCTCTCGCCGCAACGGCGGTGATCTCCCTCGCCCCGCTTGCGGGGGGAGGGCTGGGGTGAGGGGGAGTCTCCACGGGGACGGTGACAGTCGGACTCGCGGAGACTCCCCCTCACCCGGAATCCGCGCTACGCGCGCATTCCGGCCTCTCCCCGCAAGCGGGGCGAGGCGAAGACACCGGCGCCTTCTGACCGTGTGACCGTTGGAGTGACCGATGACCCCCACCCTCGACACCAAATACGTCTTCACCATCACCGCCCGCATCGGCGACGTCGTCACCGCCGGCGAGACCGGCATCGGGGTCCGCCGCATCATTCCGATCATCGGCGGCGAGGTGACGGGCGCGGTCACCGGCAAGGTGCTGCCGTTCGGCGCCGACTTCCAGACCATCCGCCCCAACGAGCTGATCGACCTCGAAGCGAAATACGCCTTCGAGACCGCCGACGGCGCCATCGTCTATGTCGAGAACAAGGGCATCCGCTTCGGCCCGGTCGAGCTGCTGCAAAAGCTCAAGCGCGGCGAGCCGGTCGATCCGAAGCTGATCTATTTCCGGACCGTGCCGCGATTCGAGACCGGGCATGAAAAGTATCGCTGGCTGATGGAGCACATTTTTGTAGCTTCAGCCGCACGCCACGCGGACCGCGTCGTGATCGACGTCCATCAGGTGATGTGAGGAATCGGTCTTTGACCCAGGGCGAACCTGGTTCAGAATGTGATCTGCACCAAGTTGTGCAGACCACGGGAGTCCCACCATGTCTCTTATGGCTTCCAGCGAACCAGTCCCCCAACACACCTTCGACTCCGCCGAAATGGGCGCCATCGCTCATCTCTACCGCGGCGAGGTCTATCGATCGACGATCTGGCGAACGCGGCTCGACAACACGACCAATTGGGCGATCGTCACGATGGGCATCGCGCTGTCGACGACATTTTCGAGCCCGGAGGCTTCGCCTCTACCACTCGTGCTCGTCGGACTGCTCCTTGCCGTGTTCCTTGGTATGGAGGCGCGGCGTTATCGCTATTTCAATGTCTGGCGTGCCCGGGCTCGTTGGCTGGAGAGGAATTTCTATGCGCCAATCTTCACCGGTGAAGCGCACGACGATAGCTGGAAGGCCGTTCTCGCGCGCGACTACACTGCGCCCCGCCATCACATTTCATTTGTCCGCGCTACCGGACGGCGGTTGCGTCGCAACTACGTCTGGATATTCGCCATCCAGGCGACAGCCTATTACGGCAAGATTGCAATCCATCCGACGCCTGCAATGACCTTGACGGAACTTATCGATCGGGCCGCCGTCGGACCGATTCCCGGCTGGGTCGTTCTGATCGTAGGCTTTGCCTACAATTTCGGGTGGCTGGCGTTTGCGCTCGGCACGATGTGGCTCGACCGACGCGAGCACGGGACCAAGGGCGACCGGGTGGCGATGGGCTGATGACATCGGCGGCTACCCGTTCCCCGGGGGAGCCGAGACGAGCGTAGCTGCCCCGACGCCAGGGAGGGCCTCCCTTGTTGACTCCTTGTAAATTCGTTATACAACATAACTATTCTGATAAGGACGCAAATGACACAGGGAAACGCCGAGACCGCTGACGCGGGTGCCTCCGGGCTGTTGAGGATCGAGCGGGCGGACAGGGTTCTGACCGTGGGCCTGAACCGGCCGGCCAAGCGCAATGCGCTCAATGACGGCATCATCCTGGAAATCGGCGAGTGCTTTGCGTCCCTGCCCGAGGATATTGGCGCGGTCGTCATCCACGGCATCGGCGACCATTTCTCGTCCGGCCTCGACCTGTCCGAACTGACGGAGCACGACGCGACCGGCGGGCTGCTCCATTCGCAGATGTGGCACCGGGTGTTCGACCGCATCCAGTATAGCCGCGTGCCCGTGATCGCCGCACTCCGGGGTGCCGTGATCGGTGGCGGGCTGGAGCTCGCCTGCGCCGCCCATATTCGCGTCGCCGAGCCCTCGACCTATTTCGCGCTGCCGGAGGGGCAGCGCGGAATCTTCGTCGGCGGCGGCGGCTCGGTGCGGCTGCCGCGGCTGATCGGCGTTGCCAGGATGATGGACATGATGCTGACCGGCCGCGTCTATAGCGCGACCGAAGGCGCTTCCTACGGCTTTGCGCAATATCTGACCGAAGCCGGCAACGGGCTCGGCAAGGCGCTTGAGCTTGCGACCAAGATCGCCTCCAACGCGCCGCTGACGAATTTCGCCGTGCTCCAGGCGCTGCCGATGATCGCGGAAGCCAATCCGCAGACCGGCCTGTTGATGGAATCGCTGATGGCCACCGTCGCCCAGAGCGACAAGGAAGCAAAGCGCAGGATCCGCGAATTCCTCGAGCACAAGACCGCCAAGGTGAAGCCAAAGTCATGAGTGCACAGCCGTCCTCTTCCGGCACGGAGCGCGGCGCAAGCACTTTCCCGCTGCGGCCCATTTCGTTCGGCGATCCCGTCGTCAATATCGAACGACGCGAGGACGGGACGATCTACCTGCGGCCGAAGCAGCCGCTCGGCGACTATCCCGTCCGCATCACCGACCGCCTGCATCATTGGGCGACGACGACGCCGGACCGCGTCTTCATGGCGGAGCGCGAAGGCGGCCGCGGCTGGCGCAAGATCACCTATGCCGAGCTGCTCACCGCGAGCCGGCACATCGCCTCGGCGCTGATCCAGCGCGGCTTGTCGGCGGACCGGCCGGTGGTCATCCTCTCCGGCAATTCGATCGACCATGCGCTTTTGGCTTTCGGCGCGTTCTATGCCGGCGTTCCATTCTGCCCGGTATCGCCGGCCTATTCGCTGGTGTCGAAGGATTACGGCAAGCTCTCCTATCTGATGAAGCTCTTGACGCCCGGCCTCGTCTTCGCCGAGGACGCCGACAAGTTCTCAGATGCGCTCGCTGCCAATGTTTCGCTCGGCACCGAGATCGCCGCCTCCTACGGCCATGTGGCGGGCCGCGACGTCACGCTGCTCGCCGACCTCATGGCGACGCCGATCCGCGGCGATCTCGACGAAGTCCACGGCAAGATCGGCCCCGATACGATCGCGAAATTCCTGCTGACGTCGGGCTCGACCGGCAATCCCAAGGCCGTCATCAACACCCAGCGCATGATCTGCGCCAACCAGGTGATGCTGCGCGAGACCCTCGCCTTCCTCAAGGACGAGCCGCCCGTCATCATCGACTGGCTGCCCTGGAATCACACCTTTGGCGGCAACCACAATATCGGCCTGACGCTCTACAATGGCGGCTCGATGTATCTGGACGCCGGCAAGCCGATGCCCGGCGGCATCGAGGAAACCGTGCGCAATCTCCAGGAGATTTCGCCGACGGTCTATTTCAACGTGCCGAAGGGCTATGAGTCGCTGCTGCCCTATCTGCGCGACGACCAGGGCCTGCGCGCGAAATTCTTCGACCGGCTGCATGCGATGTTCTTCTCGGGGGCGGCGCTGTCGCCATTCGTCTGGGACAGCCTCGACGAGCTCGCGGTGAAGGAAAAAGGCTATCGCGTGCCGATGCTGACCGGCCTTGGCGCGACCGAGACCGCGCCGTTCTTCATGTCGGTCAATCCGCGCACCAGCCGCTCCGGCCATGTCGGCCTCCCCGTCTCCGGCAACGACGCCAAGCTGGTGCCGAACAACGGCAAGCTCGAGGTCCGCGCCAAGGGGCCGAACGTGATGCCCGGCTACTGGCGCCAGGCGGATATCACCGCAAAATCCTTCGACGAAGAAGGATTCTACAAGTTGGGCGACGCGCTCAAGCCTGCAGATCCCGATGATCTCAACGCCGGCTTCGATTTCGACGGCCGCGTCAGCGAGGACTTCAAGCTCGCGAGCGGTACCTGGGTCAGTGTCGGCCCCTTGCGCGCGCGCTTCGTTGCGGCCTGCGCACCGCTGGTGCGCGACGTCGTCATCGCCGGCATCAACCGCGACGAGGTCTCCGCGCTGGTCGTGCTCGACCTCGACGGCTGTAGGCTGGTCAACCCGACGCTGCCAGCCGACGACCTCGTCGTCGCGACGCGCGACCGGCTGGTGCGCGAGGCCTTTCGCGAGCGCCTGACCCGTTTCCTCGGCTCGGCCACCGGCTCCTCGACGCGGATCACGCGGGCGATCCTGATGGATACGCCGCTCTCGATCGACAAGGGCGAGGTCACCGACAAGGGCTCGATCAACCAGCGCGCGGTGCTGGAGCATCGGGGCGCGCTGATCGACGAGCTCTACGCTGCCAATCCATCGGACCGTGTGATATCGGTCGGCTAAGAAACCATCGCTACAGGAGAACGCCATGTTGTTGAAGGATCAGGCAGCCATCGTCACCGGCGGCGCATCGGGGCTGGGCGCTGCCACCGCGCGAAAACTGGCGGCGCAGGGCGCCAAGGTCGCGGTGTGCGACCTCAATGCCAAGCTCGCCGAAACCGTCGCCGCCGAGATCAAGGGCGTGGCGGTGACCTGCGACGTCTCCGACGCCGCTTCCGCTGAAGCTGCGATCGCGCAGGCGACCAAGGCCCACGGCCCCGCGCGCGTGCTGGTCAACTGCGCCGGCATCGGCGTGGCAAAACGCGTCGTCGGCCGCGACGGCCCGATGGCGCTCGCCGATTTCGACAAGGTGATCAAGGTCAACCTGATCGGCACCTTCAACATGCTCCGCCTCGCCGCAACCGAGATGTCCAAGCTCGAGCCGCAGGCGACCGGCGAGCGCGGCGTCATCATCAACACCGCCTCCGTGGCCGCCTATGACGGCCAGATCGGCCAGTCGGCCTATTCGGCCTCGAAGGGCGGCATCGTCGGCATGACGCTGCCGATCGCGCGTGAGCTCGCACAGTTCGGCATCCGCGTGCTGACGATCGCGCCCGGCCTGTTCCTCACCCCGCTGCTCGCGAACCTGCCGCAGGAAGCCCAGGATTCGCTCGCGGCCGCGATCCCCTTCCCGCGCCGGCTCGGCAATGCCGACGAGTTCGCCGCGCTCGCGCTGCACATGGTCGAGAATTCGTACCTCAACGGCGAGGTGGTGCGCCTCGACGGCTCGCTGCGCATGGCGCCGAAGTAAATTCATGAGCGATATTGCAGCAGCGTCCTCGACCTTACCTCTCCCATTGGGAGAGGTCGGCGCGCAGCGCCGGGTGAGGGGCTTTGCACTATCGAGAGACCGAAACCCCTCACCCGAATTGCTGCGCAATTCGACCTCTCCCTACGGGAGAGGTGAGAGCCGGCCCCAACGAGTACCAACCACATGTTCGTGAACCGGCGCGACGTACAGATCCAATGGGGCGATTGCGACCCCGCCAACATCGTCTATTACCCGCGCTATTTCAGCATGTTCGACGATTCGACCTCGGTCCTGTTCGAGAAGGCCGGCTTCTCGAAGCAGGACCTGGTCCACAAATACGGCCTGGTCGGTATCCCCATGGTCGACACGCGGGCCAAGTTCTACATCCCCTCGACCCATGGCGACTGGATCACCATCGAGACGAAGATCGAGAGCATCAAGCGCTCGAGCTTCGAGGTGAAGCACAATGTCTACAAGACCGCCGATCTCGCCATCGAGGCATTCGAGACCCGCGTCCTGGTCGGCCGCGACCCGGCCAATCCGGAGAAGCTGAAATCGGCACCGTTTCCGGCGGAAATGGTGACCAAGTTCACGGGAAGTTAGATCGGGGAGCTAAATCGCCGCATCACCAAAAGAGGGGGCTGAATTACCCCCCGATTTCTGCTTTCAAAGAAACACGTCAAGGGAGGAACAATAGATGAAACGCTTTTACCTGACCGCCGCGATCGCCGCGGCGACGCTTGCCCTGCCGGCCCTGCCCGCGCTGGCGCAGACCAGCGAAATCACCATCGGCATCACCACCACCACGACCGGCCCGGGCGCCGCCCTCGGCATTCCCGAGCGCAATGCGCTGGAATTCGTGCCGAAGGAGATCGGCGGCGTGCCGCTGAAGGTGATCGTGCTCGACGACGGCGGCGATCCCACCACCGCGACCACCAACGCCCGCCGCTTCGTCACCGAATCCAAGGCCGACATCATCATGGGCTCGGCGCTGACGCCGCCGACCATCGCGGTCTCCAACGTCGCCAACGAAGCCGGCATTCCGCATTTCGGCCTCGCGCCGTTCCCGATCACGCCCGAGCGCATGAAGTGGTCGGTGGCGATGCCGCAGCCGATCCCGATCGTGGGCAAGGTGCTGTACGACCACATGAAGTCGAAGGGTGTGAAGACCCTCGGCTATATCGGCTACTCCGATTCCTACGGCGACCTCTGGTTCAACGACCTGAAGGCGCAGGCCGTGCCGATGGGCATGACCATCGTGGACGAGGAGCGCTTCGCCCGTCCCGATACGTCGGTGACCGGACAGGTGCTCAAGCTCGTCGCCGCCAATCCCGACGCGATCCTGGTCGGCGCCTCCGGCACCGCGGCCGCGCTGCCGCAGACCGAGCTGCGCGAGCGTGGCTACCAGGGCCTGATCTACCAGACCCATGGCGCCGCCAGCATGGACTTCATCCGCATCGCCGGCAAAGCGGCCGAAGGCGTGCTGATGGCCTCGGGCCCCGTCATGGACCCCGAGGACCAGCCGGACGAAGCCGCCACCAAGAAGCCGGGCCTCGCGCTCAACTCGGCCTATGAAGGCAAGTACGGCCCGAACAGCCGCAGCCAGTTCGCCGGCCATTCCTATGACGCCTTCGAGATCCTGAAGCGAGTCATCCCGACCGCGCTGAAGACGGCCAAGCCCGGCACGCCGGAATTCCGCGAAGCAATCCGCCAGGCGCTGCTGTCGGAGAAGGAATTGGCGGCGAGCCAGGGCGTCTACAACTTCACCGAAAAGGACCGCTACGGCCTCGACGAGCGCTCGCGCATCCTGCTCACGGTGAAGAACGGCAAGTACACGCTGGTGAAGTAAGCGCTGCGACAGTTTCGAGACGACGAGAGCCGGCCCGATGGGCCGGCTCTCTTCTTTTGGCTTCCTTGAGGCGACGCTAAGCCGCCTGCCGCAGCGGGGTCCAGGCGAACTCCGGATAGTAATTGTCCATCATGCGGTCGACATAGGCGGTGAGGTTCGGGAAGCCCTCGGCCCGCTGCCGCAAACCGGATTCGAAGAACGGCGTCAGGATTCCGGCGAGTGCGCCGAAGGCGGTGGCATCGACACCGCAGGGCTTGTTGCCCATCAGATAAGCCTTGTCGCCGAGCTGCACCGAAAGCGCGAACAGCGAGCGCACCGCGAGATCGACGTCGTCGTCCGGTGCGTGGCGGCCGAGCCCGGAGAGCAGATAGTTCTCGGCGACACGGAATTGCGCATCCTCGCGCAATTTTTCGCGATTGTGTTCCGGCGCGCCGTCGAAGAAATGCGACGGGCCCTTGGCGAAGTTGATCGGATCGACCCAGCGCGCGCCGACCAGCGCCCAATAGACGTGATGCTCGATCATGCGCTCGAATGCCCAGGCCTGTGCGCGCTCCTGCAACGAGAGCCCGGCGTCGAAATCGAAGCCGTAGCGGCGCTCGATATGGGCGCGGATGAAGGTGGAATCGGCCACCGCCTCGCCGCCGTCGTCGATAAACGGCAGCTGCCCCTTGGGGGAGGCGGGCGGCATCGCGCGCTCCTTCCGGTAGGGCAGTCCCGCCATCTTGAGCTGCACCTCCGTCTTGGTGACGAAGGGGCTGATTTCCGGCAGGCCGAAGCCGGTGCCAAAGCCGTAAAGCGTGATCATAAAGCTCTCCTGAACCACCGAAAGAGTTGACGGAACCTAACCGCGGGCTGCTGCCACCATGGTGGCAGCAGCCGTGATATCTTCTGCGAAACGGGCCCCTCGCCAGGCGCGGCCCATGATGTGGCGGACCAGCGCGTCCGCAGCCTGGATCAGCGAGCGTGTCACCATGGTCGCGAGCGCAACGCGGAGGTCGACGACGGTGAGATCGAAAAACATGAGCCGGCTGAAGGCCAAAGCGTGCAGCACGGCCTGCGCCCGCCACAGCGGACCGGCCGGGCTGAAATGGGTTGGGATGATCATGGACAAATCCTCTTCAGTCGATGTGTTGTCCCGGTATAGAACCCCCCTGCTGCCAACATCCTGTCAGCATCCACGCGCCGGATTTTGAGCGGGCTGCGGTCAGGAATTTGGAAAGAGAATTGTCATGAGACGCGCCGACCGGCTGTTTCAGATCATCCAGGTGCTGAGGCGCACGCGTAAGCCGCTGACGGCGGATGCGATTGCGGCCGAGCTCGAGACCTCCAAGCGCACGATCTATCGCGACATCGCGACACTGATCGGCCAGCGCGTGCCGATCCGCGGCGAAGCCGGCATGGGCTACATCCTGGAAAAGGGTTTCGACCTGCCACCCCTGATGCTGACACCCGACGAGATCGAGGCGGCGGTGCTGGGCGCGCAATGGGTCGCGGGCCATGCCGATTCCACACTGGCGCGCGCGGCCGAAGATCTGATGGCGAAGATCGCCGACACCGTGCCTGAGCGCCTGCGCCCCTTCGTGCTGGAGCCCGCGAGCCGCGCGCGGCCGAGCTGGAACAGGGAGCCGGACCGCCTCGACATGGCGCGCACGCGCACCCAGATCCACGAAGGCAAGAAGATCATGCTGCGCTATCGCGACGAGCAGGGCCGCCCCAGCGAGCGCATGATCTGGCCGATCTCGGTCGGCTATCTCGAAGCCGTGCGCCTGCTCGCGGCCTGGTGCGAGCTGCGCAGCGACTTCCGCAGCTTCCGCACCGACCGCGTCGTGGAGGCGACCTATCTCGACGAGAAATATCCGGAGCGGCGCGACGTGCTGCGCGCAAAATGGCGGCAGAGCCTGGTCTGGGGCCCGCCAAAGGACACGTGACGACGATGGAAGAGCCATCCCCCATCGACCTGTCGAGCTGCTGCCAGAGCTGCGGCGCCTGCTGCGGCTATTCGGAGAACTGGCCCCGTTTCTCGATCGAGAGCGACGAGGAGCTTGCGGCGATCCCGGAGGCGCTCGTCAATGCGCGGCAGTCCGGCATGCGCTGCGAAGGCGATCGCTGCTCGGCGTTGCGTGGGGAGATCGGGAAAGAGACCGCCTGCGGCATCTACGCCGTGCGGCCGGAAGTCTGTCGCACCTGCATGCCGGGCGACGCCGAATGCGCAATGGCGCGGCGGAAGTTCGGGCTGCCGATGATCGCGAACCCTTAAGCGGGGACAGCTTCGCTGATCTCGTCGTCGAGCTCGTCATCGAGCGGTGCAAGCACCGAGAGCGGCTTGGTCGACAGCGTGATCGGCTTGCGGCCACCCGACAGCGACGGCGAGGATTTGGCGACGCCTTCGCGCGACAGCGCGTAGAGCGTCGAGCCGACCCGGCCGCCGTTCTCGATCAGGTCGCGCTCGCTGCAGCTGCCCGCGATCGCGACCGCCAGCGAATGCAAATGGCTGCGGCGATAGCAGAACAGCGCCAGCTTCGCGCGTGCGTCAGGGGAAACACTCTCAACCAACCTCGGCAGGCCACTCTCGCTGGCGCGATACATCTCGCCAAGGAGCTCGTCGCGAACCGGGCAGAAATCGCTTTCAAAGGCGTCGCGGCTTGAAAACATTGCAGTTCTCCCTCGTGTGGGGAAGATGCAGCGCAATTCTCTAACGGAAGGTTAACCACCCCTGACGGTAGTCACCCGGGGTTCCTTGTGCCCTCCCCGCGAATCGGAAGGGGCGAGAATTGCCACTTGCCGTCATTCCGGGGCTCGCGAAGCGAGAACCCGGAATCTCGAGATTCCGGGTTCGGTCCTGCGGACCGCCCCGGAATGACCGGTGCAAGCAATCAGTTCGCCGCCATGAAGATGGAGAGGCCGAAGCCGGTCAGGTGATGGAGCGCCTGGTCGACGCCGATCAGGGTCCAGAACCAGGGGTGCGCAAGGTCGACCCCGAAATTGGCGGAGACGAACCCCTTGGCGCGGTCGATCGTGATGTGGATCACGAAATCGATGAAGGCCACGAACCAGAATTTCGGCGCGACGATCAGGATCAGCGGCAGCGCAACCGCAAGGTGAATCAGGCAATGCACCAGGAGCGGCAGGGCCCAGCCGTGCTTCTGGTCCTTGCCATGCGCCATCCAGGCGGTCTGCAGGACGAAATCAGCGATGATGTGCTTGAACGTGAGCAACAACATCCAGCCAATGAGCGCCTCAACCGGAACCGCCGATGACATGGGTGGAAACGACAAAGCTGACGCCCTCATTGAGGTGACAAGAAAAGATTGGAGCGTTCAGCGCAACTTCTTCTTGGACCGGTCAAATCGCCGGGACCTCTGATTTATGACACCTCCCGCACCGGAATGCAGCCGGGGGGAACCGGAAAATCGCCAACTGTGGCTAACTGGTGATAGGATGACCAATCGCCGCGTCGGCGTGGAGTAAGGTTACCTCCGGCTCGAAATTTGCATTCCGGTACCGGCAAGCTATCATTGACGATAGAGAATATCGTTCTTTTTTCAGGCGTTTAAGAATTGCAGGGGCGCACGCAGCGATCGGATCCGCGAGCCGCCCGCGACCCAGAATAAGGCCAGAGTGCTGCCATGAGTACTGAAGGCCCGACCACATCGTCGGTCGAACCGCCGCCCCGGCGCCCCAAGGTGATCAAGACCAATCAGCAGCAGGTCCTGCTGTACGTCGTGCTGACCCTGCTGCTGTCGCTTGCCACCGTCTGGGCCGGCCGCGCGCTGGTGCACAATTCGGAGACGATGACCTTTGCCGTCGGCGCACCCAACAGCGACGAGGCGCTGTTCGCGGCCAAGCTCGCCGCACTCCTGAAGAACAACGCCTCGCGCTTCCGCATCAAGATCGTCAACAACCCTGACAATGCCAAGGCGCTTGCCCAGTTCGACCGCAAGCAGGCCGACCTCGCCGTGCTGCGCACCGACGCCAAGGTCCCGCTGCGGGCGCGCACGCTCGCGATCCTCGAGCACGACCTCGTGCTCCTGCTTGGACCCGGCAACAAGAAGATCAAGTCGCTTGCCGAGCTGAAGAAGAAGAAGGTCGCAGTCCTCGCCGAGAACGAGTCCTCGCTTGCCTTCGTCCGCCGCATCCTCGACATCCCCGACGGTCCGGACGCCGCCAGGATACAGATGGCGCCGCAGGGCGCAACACTCGACAAGCTGCTTGCGCCGGGAAACGGCTTCGGTGCGGTGATCGCCATCGTCCACGCCTCGAAAGCGGTGCGGGACAAGGCCTATGAGCAGGTCGCCAAACGCGGCGGCTTCACGCTCAACGCAATCGACGAGACCAAGGCGCTGGCGCGCAAATTCCCCGGCATTGCAGACGAGACGCTGACGGCGGGGACGCTGTCGGTCTCGCCTGAAATTCCCGACGACGATCTCGAAACGATCGGGCTGGAATGGCTGCTGGTCGCGCAATCCAGGATGTCGGCGGCCACGGCGGGCGAACTCGCGCGCACCGTCTACGAGAACAAGTCGGCCCTCGGGCTCGACAGCGGCTTCGCCAGCAGGATCGAGCCGGCCTCGGTCGAGAAGGACGCCTATGTGATGGCGCATCAGGGCGCGGCCGATTACATCAACGACGACACCAAGTCGTTCATGGATAAATACAGCGACCTGATGTATCTCGGCGCCGCGGCGCTCAGCGTCATCGGCTCGATCTTCGCCGCCATCTACGCCAAGATCACCCGGATCGCACCGGAGAAGGCCAGCGAGCTCTCCACCGCCATCCTCGACATCGGCGAGCGCATCGAGCACGCCCACTCCCTGGATCAGCTCGAATGTCTCCAGGACGAGCTGGAAGGCATCCTGCGCGGCGCGGTCATCGGCCTCCGGGACGGCACGATCAGTACCGACGGGCTCGACACCTTCAAGCTCGGCTACGAATTCGTCCGCGACGAGATCGGCATGCGTCGCGACTACCTGAAGCGCCATGCCGGCGAGATCGACGAGACCGCCCAGGATGCCGGCCCTCCCCAGCACGACGACAGCAACGTTGTGGTGGTCAAGACCGCGCAGAGCGCTTGACCCGCCCACCTGGCACTCTCGGGGCAGGCCGGGCGGACGTCTTCCGGGAGGATCAACCGCCGGAACTCGGGAACCCTCCCCATCCGCAACCATTGGTTTCCGGATACAACCAGAGAACGCGCCATGCGTACACTCCTCATGATCTTCCTCGTGGGAATGCTGGCAGCGGTTGGCTATTTCGCTTATTCCGCGATGGCGGTCGAAGGCGAGCCGATCCCGACGGAAGGCTATGTGGCTCTCGCGCTGGGGGCGGGATTTTCCGTCGTCGTGGGCATCGGCCTGATGGTCCTGCTGTTCTTCAGCAGCCGCCGCGGCTACGACGAGCCGCCGCATTTCAGGTAGCGGCGGGACCGGCTGCCGCCCCCCGCCTTCGTCTTCCCATTTGCCGCGGCCCGCGCCCGTCGTTGACGGCCTCGGCCCGGGCAGGCACTTTGACACCGAGGTCCCAGCCGGGACCGCAAAAGCCAAGACTGCTGAAGCGAAGACCGCTAAAGCCAAGACCGCTAAAGCCAAGACCGAGCCACCTTCCCGCATGTTCAAGCCGCTGATCTCCGCTCTGGCCCAGTTCGTGGCCGCCACGGCCGGCCGCAACATGACCAAGGCGGCCTATGTTGCGGTCGGCGTCGGCCTGCTCAGCATGGTGCTGCTGACGGTTGGCCCGGCCTATGAGACGGCGCCCCGCTGGGTCGATGCCCTGCTCTGGGCCTGCCTCGCCTATTTCGTGTTCGAATGGGTCGTCCGGCTGCGCCACATGAGGCGAACCGAGCGCCTTGCGCTCTACATGTCCTCCTCCGCCGGCATCGTCGATGCGATCGGAGCACTGGCCGTGCCGGTCGCGCTGGTTCTCGGCGTCGAGCTTCGGACGGCCTGGCTGCTCAGCGTGCTCTGGGTGCTGAAGGTGGTGCCGGGCATTCCGGGCCTGCGCCAGCTCCGCCGCGTCCTGGTGCTGGAATCGGGACCGCTGGTCAGCGTGCTCGTGATCTTCCTGATGGTGGTTTTCCTCGCCTCCGTCGCCGAATATTTCCTGGAGCGGGACGTGCAGCCTCAGACCTTCGGCAGCGTGCCGGCGGCGCTGTGGTGGGCGGTGGTCACCTTGACGACGACCGGCTATGGCGACGTCGTGCCGGTGACGCCTCTGGGGCGCATGGTGGCGGCGCTGGTGATGATCTCCGGCCTCGGCGTGTTCGGTCTCTGGACCGGTATCCTGGCAACCGGCTTTGCCGCGGAGACCCGGCGCGACAATTTCCTCAAGACCTGGGAATCCGTCAGCAAGGTGCCGTTCTTTGCGGCGCTTGGACCGGCGGCCATCGCCGACGTCACCCATATGCTGCGGACCATGGAGCTGCCGGCGCGCACCATGATCATCCGCAAGGGCACGCAGGGCGACTGCATGTATTTCATCGCTGCCGGCGCGGTCGAGGTCGACCTGCCCGGCAAGAAGGTTCAGCTCGGCGAAGGCGCCTTCTTCGGCGAGATGGCGCTGCTCGGCAACAACATGCGCGGCGCCAACGTCTCGACCACGAAGGTGTCGCGGCTCCTGGTGCTCGATCTCGTCGATTTCCGCGTGCTGATGGCGCGGCATCCCGACCTCGCCGAGACCATCGACGCCGAGGCGAAACGACGCACGCTCGAAAACAGGTAAAGGGAGACAAGAATGTCGGATATAGCCGACGCAGCCTCTGGCCCCGTGCTCGAACGCGACGGCGCGCGGGCCACCATCCGCCTCAATCGTCCCAAGCATCTCAACCGGCTCCAGGCCGAAGATCTTGGCGAACTCGTCAAACTGTTCGACCGGATCGAAGCTGATCCCGCGATCCGCGTGCTGGTGCTGACCGGGACCGGGCGCGCCTTCTCGGCGGGTTATGATCTGAATTCGGTCGCCGAGCGCGCGGTGAGCGCAAGCGAGCAGCAGAGCGCGGGCTCGGCCTTCGAAGTGGTCGTCAACCGGCTGGAGGATCTCGGCGTGCCGACCATCTGCCGGCTCAATGGCGGCGTCTATGGCGGCTCGACCGACCTCGCGCTCGCCTGCGATTTCCGCATCGGCGTCGACACCGCCGAGATGTTCATGCCGGCGGCGCGGCTCGGGCTGCACTATTACCGGAGCGGCATCAAACGCTACGTGACGCGGCTCGGCGTCGACAATGCGAAAAGGCTGTTTTTGACCGCGCAAAAGATCAGCGCGCCGGAGATGCTGCGGATCGGCTATCTCACCGCCATGGTGGCGGTGGAATTCCTCGACGAGGAGGTCGACAAGCTTGCCGGCGTCCTCGCCGGCAACGCGCCACAGGCGATGCGCGGCATGAAGCGCGCCATCAACGAATTCGCCCGCGGCGAATTGGATGAACAAGCCGCCGACCAGCGCCACCGCGACAGCATGCGCGGCGACGAGATCAAGGAAGGCATCAAGGCGTTCGCGGAAAAGCGGCCGCCAAAATTCTGATCACGCCCGCTTCGACCGCATCGCGCGCACCTGCGTGAGCTTGGGATCGCGGACGAGCGCTTGGTAGCGTTTGCTGTCGACGGCGTAAATCGCGATCCGGCCCTCACTGTCGGCATGAACGCCCCAGCCAAAACGCTTGCCCAGGCTCGATGCCCTCATGCACGCCTGCCCCCGGGAGAAGAACGCTTCACGAGCCGCACGCATCTCTGTCTTCGTCGCCTTCACATCGAGCTCGCGTCCGGGCGCAGACGTCGCGAAGATCACGTCGTCGGACGTGTGTTTGTAGGGTGCCTTGGCGATCATCTCGTATTGCAGGGACGCCACCGTCGGCTTTCCCGCGCGCAGCGGCGGCTCCTCGCCAGTATGCGCCGGACAGTCTTCAGCGACCCGGATGAAGGTGTTGAAGCAGTTGGTCGTGTGAATTGTCATCTGCAACCCTGGATCATTCAACCGCCAGCAGCCGCAGCATGCTGCGCCGCCATCTCGTCATCTGCCGCATTGATCCGCTGGAACGCTGGCCGTGACGTCATCCGCTCGGCATAGCGGACGAAGACGTCCTTTTTCGGCACGATGCCGAACATCATCGTCCAGCTGAACGCGACGCCCCATAGCACGTCTGCTGCTGTCATGCGCTCGCCGAGCAGATACGGCCCCTTCGACAATTGCGCCTCGAGCGCACCCAGCATGGTGTCGTAATCGGCATAGGGCGATTGCGTGATCGGTGCCGGCTCGCGCTGCATGAACTTGTCGATTAAAGCCGGCTCGAACGATGCGCCGTAATAGGCGATCCAGCGCAGATAGGGGCCGCGCAGCGGATCGTCCAGCGCGGGCGTCAATCCCGCCTGCGGAAACAGGTCGCCGAGATAAATGGTGATGGCGACCTGCTCGGTCACCAGCGCATCGCCGTGGCGGATCGCCGGCACCTTGCCGAGCGGGTTGATCGCGAGATAGGCGCCCTGCCGCTGCTCGCCGGCCTTCATGTTGAGGACATGGAGATCGTAGGGCGCCCCCAACTCCTCCAGCAGCACCCGCGTGCCGGTGGCGCGGCTTTGCGGCGAGTAATACAGCGTGATGCGGTTCGGATCGGTCATGGCAGGTCTCCTCGGGCGCCGTCTGGCGATGCGCACCTTGTAGCGGACCATACCTGACATCCTGTGTCAGGTATGGTTTAAGGGGTCATGCGCGCGAGCCGGATGCTGTCGATCCTCACCACCCTCCAGGCCAGGGGGCAAGTCACCGCGCCCGAGCTCGCGCAAGCCTGCGAGGTGTCGGTGCGCACGATCTATCGCGACATCGACGCGCTCGCGGCATCGGGCGTCCCTGTTTATGCCGACCGCGGCGCGGAGGGCGGCTACCGCCTGCTCGACGGCTATCGCGTGCGGCTGAACGGCCTGTCGCAGAACGAGGCGGAAGCGCTGTTCCTGACCGGTTTGCCGGGGCCGGCGGCAGCACTCGGGCTGGATGCGGCAATGATCGCCGCGCAGAACAAGCTGATGGCGGCACTGCCCGCCAACCTGCGCGCGGACGCCGGGCGGATGCAGGAGCGTTTTCACCTGGACGCTCCCGGCTGGTTCGGCGAGGCGGAAGAACCAAAGCACCTGCGCACGATTGCCGGTGCGGCCCTGCGCGGGACGCTGATCAAGATCCGCTACCAGAGCTGGCGCGCCGAAAAGCAGCGCCGCGTGGCGCCGCTCGGGCTCGTGCTGAAGGGCGGCGGCTGGTATCTCGCAGGGCAGGTCGACGGCAGCGTGCGCACCTATCGTGTCGCGCGCGTGCTCGATTGCACGGCGCTCGACGAGCGCTTCGATCGTCCCGCCGATTTCGATCTCGCCGCCTATTGGCAGGCCGCCACGCTGCGCCTCGAGGCCGAGATGCATCCGAATGTCGCGATCGTGCGGCTGTCGCCGTTCGGCGTGAAACTGCTCGACGCGCTGAGCCAGCCTTACGTCCGGGCGCGCACTCAGATCGAGGACGCCGCCGACGCAGACGGCTGGCGCGTTGCCAGGGTGCCGACCGGCAAGACGTCATGGCACGCCGCGGCCGAATTGCTGCGGCTCGGTCCCGAGGCCGAGGTGCTGGAGCCTGCCGATCTCCGCGAGAAGATGGCCGAGCTGACGCAGGCCATGGCCGCGCGCTATCGTGCGGCGCGGAAAGCATGACGGCGGCGCAACTCGCCGCAGCCGACGAAACAATCCTGAAACACGATTCCCGGCCCGCGCCGTGAACGCATTCGCGTTTCGACCCGACGGAGATGCAGGGACACAACAACGGCCTCGCGCCATACTGGAGAATGAAGATGTTTCGTAAGCTTGCACTCGGTCTGATCGCTGCCGGCTCGCTCGGCGTTGCCGCTCTCGCGCCCAGCGCCGCTTCGGCCCACGGCTTTCACCATCACTGGGGTCCCGGCTGGGGCTTTGGCGGAATCTACGTCAACACCGGCGTCAACAACTGCTACCAGGAGCGCGTCGTCCAGACCCGCCACGGCCTGCGTGTCCGCGTCGTGAATGTCTGCGCCTACGGAATCTACTGATATCTCGCGCCGTCGACAAAGCCCCGATCGCTCCGCGATCGGGGTTTTGCATTTGCCTAGCCGGCCTGCCGCTGCCGGCGAAACCAGGCCCAGGTCTCGCGCGTCGTCGCGATATAGCCGCGGCCGCGATAGACGATCTCGCCGTCGACGATCTCGTTCAGCTTCGGCAGCGCGTGGAAGGGTATCGAGGGATAGGCGTGATGCTCGACGTGGTAGGGCATGTTCCACGCGAACCATTTGACGAGCGCGCCGGTGTAGGTGGTGCGCGTGTTCTGGAAGGCGCTGCGGGTGCGGTCGCAGCCGGTGTGCTCGGCATAGAGATAGGGCCGCAGGAAGAACTGCCCGATGACAAGCGGCACGATCCAGACCCAGAGCAGCAGCGCCGAGGAGAACCACAGCGAGAGCGCGAGCAGGAGCGCGTAGAGCGCAGCATAGGCGCGCGCCTCGCGCACGATGATGGCGCGCTTGTTTTCGGGAATCCAGGGCACGGTGACCTTGCCGGTCACGGCGTGGCCGAGCATCAGCCAGAGGCGGCCGGCGACCTGGAGCAGGCCGCTATAAGCGAGCGCCAGCTGCGTATCGGATTTCGGCTTCACGCCGACGATCAGCTCCGGGTCCTTCTCAGGATCCTGGGTGTAGCGGTGATGGTCCCAGTGAAACAGGCAGTAATATTCGTAAGGTTGTCCGATGATGAAGCCCGAAGGATAGCCGACCGCAAGGTTGAGGCCACGGCTCCTGAACGCGGTCTTGTGCGCGGTCTCGTGCAACGCCATGAACAGGAAGGCGACGAAATAGCCCTGCACCGCCATCAGCGGCAGGGCCCATAACACGCCCCAGGCCGAAGAGACCTTCCAGACCAGCGCGCCGACCAGCACGACCAGGCCGTAATGGCTGAGGCTTTTCGCGGTCCCCCTGAGATCGGAGCGCACCGACAATTCACGCAGCATCGCCGGCGTGAGCGGCTTCAGGCGGTGGCCCGGCTCTGAAACGGTTGCGTCAGTCATGATCGGATGCCTGTCTTACTTGCTGAGGAGCTGTGCGATCTCGGCCCTGATGAAGGCCTGGTCGGGTGGATTGTTGACGGGATTTCCGGCGCGATGGCCGTGCAGCGACGGGATCGGATGCAGCACCGCCGATTTTGCGTTGACCAGCCGACCGAGTTCGTCCTCGTTGTCGCGGACGTCGAAATAGCGGTCGGTGGCGCCCGGCATCAGCAGCATGTGCGCCTTGATCGCGGCGAGCGCCCGATCGAGATCGCCGCCGAATGCGGCGCAGCGGCTGATATCGCCGCTCTGCCAGATGCCAATCTGCGCCAGCAGGTCGTTGGCATCGCGCCGCGCGAACGTCGCGTCCCAGCCACGGACGAGATAGTCCTCAAGCGAGCTGAAACCGGCCTCGCGCCAGAGCTCGTCGCGATAGAAGCCGTGCGACATCGCCCAGCCGGCATAGACGCGCCCCATGGCGCGGTAGCCGACGGTGGGCTTCTCGACGAAACGGCCGTTACGGAAGGCGGGATCGCCGGTCAGCGCGGCCTTCACGCTTTCGAGGAAAACATGATTATAGGGCGCGCAGCGCGCACTGCCGCAGACCACCGCGGCGCGCTCGACCATATCGGGATGAGATGCCGCCCAGTGATAGGCCTGCATGCCGCCCATCGACCAGCCATAGACCAGCGCGAGCTTCGAGATGCCGAAGCGCCCGGTGAGAAGGCGATGCTGGACCGCGATGGCGTCGTGGTAGGTCGGCTCGGGGAACGGGCCAGCCGTGTTCGAGGGCGAGGACGACAGGCCGTTGCCGAACAGATTCGGGATGATGATGAAGTAGCGTTCGGGATCGAGCACGCCGCCGGACCCGATCAGCCATTCGGTGTCGTAATGCTGCGCGCTGAACGAGGTCGGGTAGAGGATGACGTTGTCTTTGGCCGGGCTCAGCGTGCCGTACGTCTTGTAGGCGAGCGTCATCGAGGGGAAGATGGCCCCGGACTGGAGCGTGACGTCGCCGGCCTCGAAGGTCTCATAGTCGCGCTGCGCCGTCATGCGTTCAACTCCGCTCACGCGGTCGCAGAACGCGCCGCTGAAATGGCGATGCATCGATCATGCCGGGCCGCTCACGCATCATTGCGTCACGCTTAATAACTGTACGAATAGTACATATATTAGCAGGTGGCAAGATGTATCTGGCCGGTTCGCCGGCTCAAGCGATGGCCGCCAGATAGCGCGCGACCGACGCCGCGAATGCGGCCTTGGCCCCCGCGGCGATGTTGCGCCCCCACCAGGCGCCGTAGATGCGATCGAAGGCGAGCGGCTCGACCGCGGCCGCGATCCGCCGCACCGCAGCGGCATTGAGCGGCATGTAGTTCGGATAGGAATACATGAAGCTGACGAAGCGGCGGTCCATCGTCACCTGCGCGATGTCGCCGGTGAGCAGCGCGCCCCTGCCGTCCGCGCCCTGCCGCCAGTGCAGCATGGTGGCGCCGGCGAAATGGCCGCCGCTGCGCAGCAGCACCACGTCGTCGGAGATGCGATGGCTGTCGCCGGTCCAGTGCACGATCGAGGCATGCGGCCGCGTCACCCATTGGCGGTCATCCGCGTGCAGATAGACCGGGATGCCGCCGAAAGCCTCGCTCCAGTCGGCGAGCGCGCCATAATAATGCGGATGTGAGATCGCGATTGCCTGCAGTCCACCGAGCGAGCGGACCTGCGCGATCGCCTCCGGCGTTGCCAGCGGCACGCAGTCCCACATCACGCAGCCGTCTGCGCGCGGCACGAGCAAGGCGCGCTGGCCGATGGCGAAGCTCGGCTCGAGTGCAAGGCCGGTCAGGCCGAGATCGTCGCGACAGATCAGGCGATGGCTTTCCGCCAACGCCTCGCGGGTGAGGAAGGTCTGCCCTTTCCAGTTCACGAATTGCCGTTCGTCCTCGCAGATCGGACAGGACGCAGGAGGTCTTTCGCTGGCCGGGAATTGCGCGCCGCAGGTTTCGCAGGTCCAGAGGGACATGGCTCGTGATCCAGGATGTCACGCTTCAAATATGGACGGGAGATCGACGACGGCAAGAACCCCGCAAGCGGGAAAGGCGAAGCCCCCTCACGTCCCGAAATTCTTCTGGATCGCCTTGTCGAGGGTCTCGCCGCCGACGAAGCGCTCGCGCAGCTCGCGCTTGAGCAGCTTGCCGCTCGGATTCTTGGGCAGCGCGTCCACGAAGATGACCCGCTTGGGCACCTTGAAATGCGCCATCTGGCCGGCGCAGTGCTTGATGACGGATTCTTCGTCGAGCGTCTCGCCGCTCTTGACCACGACGATCGCGGTGACCGCCTCGATCCAGCGCGGATCGGGCAGCCCGACGACGGCAACCTCCGACACCGCCGGGATACGATACACCATCTCCTCGACCTCGCGGCTCGCGACGTTCTCGCCGCCGGTCTTGATCATGTCCTTGACGCGGTCGACCACGGTGATGTGACCCTCGCCATCGACGGTAGCGAGATCGCCGGAGTGAAACCAGCCGCCGGAGAACGCGGCCGCCGTCTTGGCGGGATCGTTGTAATAGCCGGACAAGAGGTGCGGCGAGCGGTGCACGATCTCGCCGACCTCGCCGACCTTGACGTCCTCCATCGCCGTATTGACCACGCGCGTCTCGACGTTCAGCACCGGCTTGCCGGCCGAGCCGGCCTTGCGCAGCTGGTCCTCGGGCCGCAGCACGGTCGCGAGCGGCGCGATCTCGGTCTGGCCGTAGAAGTTCCAGAATTTAACGGCGGGCAGACGGCGCTGAAGCTCGAGCAAGACTTCCACCGGCATGATCGAGGCGCCGTAATAGCCCTTCTGCAAGGTCGACAGGTCGGTCTTGTCGAAATTGGGCGAGCGCAACATCGCGATCCAGATCGTTGGCGGCGCGAAGAACGACGTGATCCTGTGCGCCTGGATCAGCGCCAGGATGTTGTCGGCAGTCGGCTTTCCCGTAATCACGCCGGAGGCGCCGAGATAGACTTGCGGGCCAAGGAACACGTCGAGCTGGGCGCAATGATAGAGCGGCAGCGCGTGCAAGAATTTATCGTCCACACTCATGCCGCCGTCGATGATGCAGCTGACATACTGCCACATCACGGCTTCATGGGTCAGCATCGCCCCTTTGGGCAGCGACTCCGTACCGCTGGTGTAGACGATCTGCGCGAGGTCGCGGCTGTCGACGGACGCCTCCAGGAACGAGCCGTCGGCATGAAGCAGATCGTCGAAGGTGGTGAGGCCGGCGGGCGCGGTGGCGGGATCCTCGCCCGGGAGCCAGATCATCTTCTCGACCGCACAGTCCTTGGCCGAGGCCGCTCGCGCGGGCTCGACGAAATCAGGCCCGGTCGCAAGCAGCTTTGCGCCGGAGCTCTTCAGGATGAAATTGATCTCATCCGGATTGAGCATGAAGTTGATCGGCACCAGCACCGCGCCGATCCGCGCCACTGCGAAGCGGAGCGCGGCAAAGGCATGGGAGTTGCGCGAGAGCACGGCGAGACGATCGCCCTTTTTGACGCCGAGGCCGAGCAGGCCGCGGCCGAACCGGTTGCAGATCGCGTCCATCTCGGCGAACGTCCAGCTCACGCCGCCGCAGCTTATCGCGAGCTTACCCGGATCGCGGCCCGCCGAACGGCGCAGGAGATCGCCGATGGAATGCTCGCGCGCTTTCGAGATGGTGGCTGCGGTGTCGCTGGACATTTCTATTCCCCAAGATTTGCAATTTGCGCGAAGCGTAGTCGGCGCTGTCGACTGCGTCAAATTGCCTGCGCGCCGGCGTCATGACGCAAGAATTGCCCCTTCGCCGGGGCAATCTAATCTGGCGCGCCAACTACAAAGATCGGGGGAAATGTCATGTATCGGATCGCACGCGCCGCCCTTGCGGCCGGGCTGTTGTCTGCGCTTTTCATCAATCCGTCGCCCGCCCAGCAGACCCCGCTCAAGATCGGCGTGCTCTCCGACTTCTCCTCGGTCTATTCCGACATCGGCGGTATGGGGAACGTCGAGGCCACCAGGATGGCCATCGAGGATTTTGGCGGGCAGATGTTCGGCAAGCCGATCGACATGGTCTCGGCCGACGTGCTCAACAAGCCCGACGTCGCCTCCACCATCGCCCGCAAATGGTGGGAGACCGAGGGCGTCGACATGATCATCGACCTGCCGACCTCGGCCACCGCGCTCGCCGTGATGGAGCTGTCGAAGCAGTACGAGAAGATCATGATCGTGACGGATGCGGCGAGCTCCGACATCACCGGGAAATCCTGCTCGCCCTACACCGCGCACTGGACCTACGACACCTATGCCAACGCCCACACCGTCGGCAGCGCCATCGTCAAGAACGGCGGCGACACCTGGTTCTTCCTCACCGCCGACTACGTGTTCGGCCATTCGGTCGAGCGCGACACCGGCGAGGTGGTGAAGACCGCCGGCGGCAAGGTGCTCGGCAGCGTCAAGCATCCGCTCAACACCGCCGACTTCTCGTCCTTCCTGCTCCAGGCCCAGGCCTCCAAGGCCAAGATCATCGGGCTTGCCAATGGCGGCGGCGACACTATCAACGCGATCAAGCAGGCCGGCGAGTTCGGCATCGTCGCCGGCGGCCAGAACCTGGCGGCGATCGTGATGTTCATCTCCGACGTGCACAGCCTGGGGCTGAAGCTCGCGCAGGGGCTGATCATCACCGAGGCCTATTACTGGGACTTCAACGACAAGACCCGTGCCTTCGGCAAGCGCTTCCTTGAGCGCGTCAAGCGGATGCCGACGATGAACCAGGCCGCGACCTACAGCGCGACGCTGCATTACCTCAAGGCCGTGCAGGCCGCCGGCACCAGGGACACCAAGACCGTGATGGCCAAGATGCGCGAGCTGCCGGTGAGGGATGCCTTCACCGACAACGGCAGCTTGCGCGAGGACGGCCGCATGGTCCACAGCATGTACCTGTTCCAGGTGAAGAAGCCCGAGGAATCCAGGGGTCCGTGGGACTATTACAAGCTGCTCGCCGAAGTCCCGGCCGACCAGGCCTTCCGGCCGCTGAAGGACGGCGGCTGCCCGCTGCTGAAGTAGCGCTTTGCGCGCATCGGGGACCTGCCTTCCGTCGCGGGGCGGGTCCACGACATTGCATTGCACGGAAAAAACGAGCGAGCGCTCTCTCAGAAAATTCTGGTCCGCCCCCTTTCCCGACGGCCACTCTCTGCGCTAGGAATGACGACAAGGGTGTAGAGCCCACGCCTGGATCAACAACAACGCCAAAAAATCCGGGAAGAAATTTGGGGAGGCAGCGTGAATCTCGCGCGCCGACGACCTTGGACGAACGCGTTCTCGACGGAAGCGCTGTGCACGCGCATTCTGGAACGTCACCGCGACTCAATCCGCGTCCAGAAGCCACGTCTTGCCGTCGCAAATCTCGCGCGTATCATCGGCGCAACCCTCACCCTCTCCAACAAGCAGGGCTTTCACGCCACGACGCTGCGCCAGCTCGCGGAGGCCTCCGGCCTCAGCATGGGCGGCCTCTATACGTATATCGACAGCAAGCCCAGGCTCCTGTCGATGATCCTCGGCGAGGTCGCGGCAACGGCGACCGAGGTTCTGACGGCGCCTCCCGACGACGTCAGGAATGACGCCCACAGGCACCTCGACTGGATCATCGCGACCCATATCCGCATGAGCGAGGCGATGCAGCCCTGGTTCGTCTTCGCCTTCATGGAGGCGAAGTCCTTTCCGCCGGCGGAACGTCAGCGCGCGATCGACATGGAAGCCATGACCGAGAAGATCATCGCCGACGTCCTCAGGCAGGGCGTCGCCAGCGGCGCCTTCACGATCGACCATGTCGGGCTCACGGCGTCGTTGATCAAGCCGCTGCTGCAGGACTGGTACGTCAAGCGCGCCAAGTACCGCAAACGCGGCACGTCGATCGACGGATACATCGATGGCGTCGGCAACTTCGTGAGCGCCGCCTTGTCGAGTGGCACCCGCGCCAACGCGCGCACGTCCGCCAGGGCACGCTCGCGGCCAAAGCAGATGGCGCACCCATAGTCCGCAGGAAGGGCCAGGCGATGAAGCGTTTCCGGTTCAATCAGCAAGAGATCGTCTTCGCCGTCTTCGCGCTGCTGTTCCTGGTATTCTCGATCTTCCTGCGCGGCTTTCTCACCCCGGAGAACATGCTGACGCTGCTCCAGAACGTCTCCGTGCTCGGCATCCTCGGCCTTGCCATGGCGATCGTCGTGATCGGGCGCGGCATCGACATCTCGCTGATCGCCGCGCTCGCCGTGCCGCCGGGGCTGGTCTTGCAGATGGTGCAGAACGGCCACTCGCTGCCGGCCTCGCTCCTGACCGCCGTGCTGCTGACGATCGCCTTCGGACTCGTCAATGGCTGGCTGATCGCCTACGCCGAGGTTCCTTCGTTGTTCGCGACGCTCGCGACCGGCCTGCTCCTCGCCGGTCTCGGGCAGGCCGCATTGTTCCAGCTCGACGTCGTGCAGTGGAGCCCCGGCATGGACGGCTTCGAGCGGCTCGGACAGGGCACGATCCTCGGCATCCCGACGTCGATCATCATGTTCGCGATCGCCTGCATCGTGGTGGCTTTCCTGCTGCGCCAGACGCGCTGGGGCGCCTATATCTATGCGATCGGCGACAACCCTTTCGCCGCGCGCGTCACCGGCATTCCCTCCCGCCCGATCATCGTCCTGCAATATGTGATCGCCGCCCTGATCGGCTGCTTCGCCGGCCTCGTGTTGGCGGCATCCGTCAACTCGATGCCGACCCGCATCTTCAACTCCACGCTCATCTACGATGTCATTCTGGTCGTCGTGCTCGGCGGCATCGGGCTATCGGGCGGCCGCGGCGGCGTCCTGAACGTCGTGATCGGCACGCTCCTGATCGGCACGATGCTCAACGGCATGACCATCATGGACATCTCCTACGCCGGGCAGAATCTCATCAAGGGCGTGGTTCTGCTGCTCGCCGTCATCACCGATTCCTTCCTCAATCCGCGCAACGAGGAGACGGCGCAGCAGGGCGACATCTGACCGACCCAACGAGATAACGACAACCACAACCAAGGAGGAAGCAATGAAGCATCTCGGCAGCCCGACAAGGGCCATCGTTGCAGCACTGGGCCTTGCGGCCATGACCGCACCGGCTTTGGCCCAGCAGGGCCTGGACGAGCCGTTCCAGAAGCCGTTCAAGGAAGCGCTGGCCGGCAAGACCGTGGCCTATGTTCCGGTCGCGATGAACTTCGACCTCACCGAGGGCTGGTATGCCGGCCTGAAGAAGGAGCTCGAGCCGCTCGGCGTCAAGTTCGTGATCCGCGACGCCAACTGGAACACCAATGCCGGCGCGCAGGCCGTCACCTCGCTGATCTCGGAGAAGCCGGCGGTGATGGTGGTGCATAATCCGGACGTGCAGACCTATGCCAAACTGCTCCAGCGCGCCGAGAACGAAGGCATCTACGTCATCCAGATCAACATGGGCTCTGCCTATCGGAGCTCCGCCTTCGTCGGTGCCAACTGGGTCGAGATCGGCGAACGCCAGACCGAAGGCGTGGTCAAGGCCTGCGAAGGCAAATCGAACAAGATCGCGATCATCCAGGGCGCGCTGTCGGCGGCCGCCAGCGCCTATACGCTCAAAGGCGTCGAGAACGTGCTCGCCAAGCATCCCGAGATCAAGGTGGTGTCGAGCCAGGCCGCCGATTGGGACGCCGCCAAGGCCAAGGCGATCACGCAAACGGTGCTGAAGCAGAACCCCGATCTCTGCGGCATCGTCGGCTTCTGGGACGGCATGGATATCGGCACCGCGGCGGCCGTGAAGGAAGCCGGGCTCACCGGCAAGGTATTCCTGGCCACCTCGGGCGGCGGCGAACGCAAGGGCGCGTGCGAACTGGTGAAGTCGGGCGCGTTCGATCTCAACATGAGCTACGACGTGCCGACCCAGGCGGCACAGATGGCAGGCACGATCAAATGGCTGCTGTCGTCGGGCGTCAAGCCCGGCTCCGTCAAGGGCTCGGAATACACCACGCTGATTCCGATCACCAAGGAGAACGCCGACAGCCAGACCGCCTGCTGGAATCTCAGCGACCTCAAGAAATAGTTCGACGCTGACGCTCGAGGTCCCCTGGGCCGTTGCGGTCTCGGGGGCCTCGCTCCCAACATCTTCCATGCCCCGCCGGAATGCCGATGCGCGACACCCTGACAAGCCTGCGTTACCGCTACTGGCCCGATCATCTGCTCGGCGAAATCCTGTCCAAGCGATGGACCGAGACGGCCATCCCGGTCATCCTGCTGCTGATCGTCGGCCTCGCGCTCAGCCGGTCCATCGACAATTTCCTGTCGCCGGCGAGCCTTGCCGACACCGCGCGCCAGGCCGGAGAGATCGGCTTCATCGCGCTCGGGCTGGCGCTGGTCGTCATCGTCGGCGGCATCGATCTGTCCGTCGGTTCGATCTTCGCACTGACGGATTTCTGCGCGCTCTATCTGCTCGACGTGCTGGGCTGGCCGGTCCCGGCGGTGGTGGCCGCCACGCTGCTCTGCGGTGCGCTGCTCGGCGCCGTCAACGGCGTCCTGATCGGTTATCTGCGGCTGCGCGCCTTCATCACCACGCTGATCACCCTGATCATCTACCGCTCGGCCTACGACCTCCTGATCCAGCGCTACTCCAACGCCATCGCTTCGGCCTTCCCAGACATCCCGTCCTGGGACTTCATCGGCGGCGGCAGCATCTTCGGCATCCCGACCGTAGCGCTGGTCTATATCGTCATCGCCATCTTCGGCCATATCTTCATGACGCGGCTGCGGCCGGGCTGGCATATCACCGCGATCGGCGGCTCGCGCCGCTCGGCGTACAATTCCGGCATTCCCGTCCGTCGCACGATCGCGCTCTGCTACGTCGCAAGCGGCGTGCTGACCAGCATCGGCGCGCTGTTCTTCGCCTCCCGGCTCGGCACCGTCGGCGGCGACATCGGCGTCGGCCTCGAGGTGATCGTGCTGACCGCGACGGTGCTGGGCGGCATCACGCTCGGCGGCGGCAAGGGCTCGGTCGCCAAATCCGCGGTCGGGGTCCTGATCGTGCTCCTGATCACCAATGGTCTCACGACCATGAACGCGCGCGGCGGCGTCAACCGGATGGCGCTCGCCGGCATCCTGCTCGTCGCCGCGATGGTCGACATCCGCTGGCAGAAGAATCGGACGCGCATCATCAGCAAGGTCTACGTCGCCCCGACCTACCACGCGCTGCCGCCGCCTCCCCCGACCGAGATCGGGCAGGGCGGCCCGTTCGAGCAGAACGACAAGTTGCGCGACGTCGAATTGATCGGCCTTGGCCGCATCGAGGCGCCGGAGGACGTCATCCTCGATCGCCACGACAACCTCTATGCGGGCTCGCGCCACGGCGACATCGTCCGCTTCCTCGCGCCCGACTATCAGAAGATGGAAGTATTCGCCCATATCGGCGGCCAGCCGCTCGGCATGGCCTTCGATCGCGAGGACAATCTCTACATCTGCATCGGCGGCATGGGGCTCTATCGCATCAAGCCCGATGGCACCGTGGAAAAGGCGACCGACGAGACCAACCGCAGCATGCGTTCAGTCAACGACGACAGCCGCCTTCGGCTCGCCGACGACCTCGACATCACCGACGACGGCCTCATCTTCTTCTCCGAGGCGACCGTGCGCTACGAGATGGACGAGTGGCCGATCGATGGCCTCGAGGCGCGGGGCAACGGCCGCATCATCTGTTACGACACCAGGACCGGCGCGACACGGACGGAATTGCGCGGCCTCAAATTTCCCAACGGCATCTGCGTGGCCAGCGACGGCCAGTCGATCCTGTTCGCCGAGACCTTTGGCTGCTCGATCAAGCGCTATTGGTTCGCAGGACCGAAGAAGGGCGCGGTCGAGGTGGTGATGGACAACCTCCCCGGCTACCCCGACAACATCAACCTCGCCTCCGACGGCAATTACTGGCTGGCGCTGGTCGGCATGCGCAGCCCTTCGCTCGACCTCGCCTGGAAGATGCCCGGCTTTCGGCGTCGCATGGCCAAGCGTGTGCCGGTCGACGAGTGGCTGTTCCCCAACATCAACACGGGCTGCGTGGTCAAGTTCAACGAGCAGGGCAAGATCCTCGAATCGTTCTGGGACCTGCGCGGTGAAAACCATCCGATGATCACCTCGATGCGCGAGCATCGCGGCTACCTCTATCTCGGCGGCATCGCCAACAACCGGATCGGCCGCTACAAGCTCGACAACGCCGATCCCGACTTCGTCCAGTATGACAAGCGGTGGGGGAAGCTGTCGTGATCGCAGCCGTCAGGGAATTCGCCAACCGCTTTCTCGGGCGCGGCGAAGCCACCATCACGGTGCCGTCCTTCGACGGTGCCTTGAAGCCCAACCAGAAGCTGGAAGCCGCCGACACCTTGCTGACGTGCCAGGCGCCGGAGGACCTCGCCACCGATGGCCGCAACCTCTTCATTGCGGACGGTCCGCGACTGATGTGCCTGAATGGCGGCTCGCCCTCGGAGATCCGCACCTTCGATCGGCCGATCTCGGCGTTGTGTGTCCTTCCCGAAGGCGGCCTTGCCGTGGCGCTCGGGGGACGCGAGGTGCGTCTCTATGCAAGCCCTTCGGCCGAACAGCCAAGCGTGACGTTCACCGACGCCGCCTTCAATGCCGTCAACGCGCTCGCGCCAGCGGGCGACAACACGCTGATTGCGACGGACGGCTCGGCGACATGCGGCGTCGACGACTGGGCGCGCGACCTGATGGAGCTCAACCGGAGCGGCCGCGTGTTCAGGCTGGATCCCGGCAGCAAATCCGTGACGGCGCTGGCCCAGGGGCTCGGCCATGCCTTCGGCGCCTGCGCGCATGGCAACGGCGTGCTGGTCAGCGAGAGCTGGCGCCACCGCCTCGTTCTGGTGACGCCGGGCGCATCGCCCCGGATCGTGCTCGCCCACCTGCCCGTCTATCCGTCGCGACTGACAAGAGCCGCGGGCGGCGGCTACTGGCTCACCGCCTTCACCGCGCGCACCCAGCTCATCGAGTTCGTGCTGCGTGAGCCGGCCTATCGCCGCCGCATGATGACGGAGATCGATCCGGCGTATTGGGTTGCCCCGCGCCTGCGCTCAGGCCTCTCGTTCAAGGAGCCGATGCAGGGCGCGCACATCAAGACCATGGGCGTCATCAAGCCGTGGGCGCCGCCGCGATCCTACGGACTCGTCATCCGTCTCAACCCCGATGGCCAGCCGCTCTATTCGCTGCACAGCCGGGTTGACGGCGTCAATCACGGAATCGTTGCGGCCATCGAGATGGGCGACGACCTCGTCCTGATCGCCAAGGGACCTGGCCGTGTCCTGCGACTGCCGCTGGCCGGCCTTGCCGAGGAGTTTTGCCAATGAGCGACATCATGCTCTCGCTGCGCAAGGCGACAAAACTCTACGCCGGCGTTCCCGCCATCGACGGGGTCGACTTCGACCTGCGCCGCGGCGAGATCCACGCGCTGGTCGGCGAGAACGGTGCCGGCAAGTCGACGCTCACCAAGGTCATGGCCGGCGTGGTGACGCTGACCTCGGGCGCCATGACGGTCGACGGCGCGGACGTCGCACCGAGGACGCCGCTGGAGGCACGCAATCTCGGCATCGCCATGGTGTTCCAGGAGAACAGCCTGGTGCCGACCATGACGGTGGCGCAGAATTTATTCCTCGGGCAGGAGAAGTTTTATAACCGCTTGCGCGGAATCTACATCGCCGCGCAGCAGTTTCTGCAATCGCTCAATTTCGACGTCACGCCGACCGCCACGGTCAGCGGTCTCGGCGCGGCCAAGAAGCAGATGGTTGAGATCGCGCGCGCGGTTCTGCACCGCGCCAAGGTCATCATCTTCGACGAGCCGACCGCGTCGCTGACGCCGGAGGAGAAGAAATACTTCTTCGACCTCGTCCGCGACCTCAGGAAGCGCGGGGTCTCGATCGTCTTCATCTCACATGCCCTGGAAGAGGCCCTGCTGCTCGCCGACCGCATCACGGTCCTGCGCGACGGCAAGCATGTCGTGACCGACGACGCCGCCAGGTTCGACCGCGCCGCGATCGTACAGGCCATGGTCGGCCGCGACCTGTCGAACACGCTCTACGGCGCACGCAAGCGCGGCGTGCGGCCGGCCGGCGCGCGCGTGCTCACGGTGCAGAATTTGAAGATGGCGCCGATGGTGAAGAACAATTCGCTGTCGGTGTTCGCAGGGCAGATCACCGGCGTATTCGGCCTCGTCGGGGCCGGCCGCACCGAGACGTTCAAGATCGTCTCCGGCGTGCTGAAGCGCGACTTCTTCCACGGCGGCGAGATCCTGCTGCACGACAAGCCGGTGCGCTACCGGGTGCCGGCACCGGCGGTCAAGGCCGGCATCGCCTATGTCACCGAGGATCGCAAGGTCGAGGGCTTCTTCGAGACGTCCTCGATCGCGCGCAACATCTATCTCGGGCTTCTGTCGAAGTTTCCCAAGGGCCGCATGATGCTGTCGCGGCGGGAAACCGCGACCATCGGCAAGACCTGGATCGAGAAGCTCGGGGTTCGCGCCATCGGCGACCACGGCAAGGTGGTCGAGCTGTCCGGCGGCAATCAGCAGAAGGTCGTGATCGCCAAATCGCTGGTGCAGGAGCCCGACCTGATCATCTTCGACGAGCCGACCCGCGGCGTCGACGTCGGCGCCATCGTCGAGATCCACGAGCTGATCAACCAGCTGGCCGACGAGGGCAAGGCCGTCGTGGTCATCTCGTCCTATTTGCCCGAGATCATGGCGCTCTCCGACCGCATCCTGGTCTCACGCCAGGGCAAGGTCGTGGAGGAATTCTCCGCGCTGGACGCGACGGAGGAAAGGATCATGTACGCGGCGATCCACTAGGCGTCGCCAGAGCGCTCGGGGCCAGCCGACTGCCTGAACCTTGGGCAGAGGCAACGGTCGCGCAATCTGATCTGCATCAAGTTGCGCTGCAAAAATCGCGGCAATGTTGGACCAGCTTCGGCTGCGCGGCTTCCACCTCGGAGATATCCGTAGCGGCCGGACCTTTGTGTCTCAACATGTGGGCGCCGCGGCGCGGCGTTATGAACAGATGAACTTCACTCCGGGCCGCGTCATCGCCGCGATCGCCATCCTGCTTGCAGGCGGCGGCTATTACTACTGGCAGCACCGCGATTCCAACACGCTGCCGGCAGGCTTTGCCCGCGGCAACGGCCGCATCGAAGCGGTCGAGATCGACATTGCCACCAAGACGCCGGGCCGGATTCGCGAAATCCTGGTCAACGAAGGTGATTTCGTGAACGCCGGCCAGGTTCTGGCGCGGATGGACACCGAGCAATTGCAGGCGCAGCGCCGTCAGGCCGAAGCGCAGCTCCAGCGCGCATCCATCAATGTCGAGACCGCGAAGAGCCTGGTGAACCAGCGCGAGGCCGAACGCAGGGCTGCGGAGGCCGTGGTCGACCAGCGCATCGCCCAGCTCGACACCGCCAGCCGCAAGCTCGATCGCTCCGAGCAATTGATCAGGACGAATGCGGTGTCGCAGCAGGTGCTGGACGACGACCGCTCGGCCAACGCCACGGCGAAGGCAGCGCTTGCCGCCTCCCAGGCCCAGGTCGCAGCGTCCGAGGCCGCGATCAGCTCCGCCCGCGCCATGGTGATCGATGCCGGCGCCTCGGTCGACGCCGCCAAGGCCGCGATCGAAAGCATCAACGCCGACCTCAACGACAGTGTGCTGAAGGCGCCGCGCGAAGGCCGCGTCCAGTATCGCGTGTCGCAGCCGGGCGAGGTGCTCGCGGCCGGCGGCCGCGTCCTCAACATGGTCGATCTCGGCGACGTCTACATGACATTCTTCCTGCCGACCGCGGATGCCGGCCGCGTCGCGATCGGCTCCGAGGTCCGCCTCGTGCTCGACGCCATCCCGCAATACGTGATCCCGGCCAAGGCCACCTTCGTCGCCGACGTCGCGCAATTCACGCCCAAGACCGTCGAGACCGAGGAGGAACGCCAGAAGCTGATGTTCCGCATCAAGGCGCATATCGCGCCCGAGCTGCTGCGCCAGCACATCGAGCATGTGAAGACCGGCCTGCCCGGCATGGCCTATGTGCAGCTCGATCCGGCCGCGCAATGGCCCGACAATCTCAAGATCAAAGTGACCCGATGAGCGCGACTGCCGCAGCCGACGCACCGGCCGGGCCCGGCAGCGTGGTGCATCTCGAAGGCGTAGGCCTGAGCTACGGCAAGACCCGCGCCCTGGATGGCATTACCCTCGACCTGCCGTCCGGCTGCATGATCGGATTGATCGGCCCCGACGGCGTCGGCAAATCCAGCCTGCTCGCGCTGATCGCCGGCGCGCGCGAGATTCAAGAGGGACGCATCCATGTGCTTGGCGGCGACATGGCGAGCTCGCGCCATCGCCGTGCGGTCTGCCCTGATATCGCCTATATGCCGCAGGGGCTGGGCAAGAATCTGTACCCAACGTTGTCGGTGTTCGAGAACATCGACTTCTTCGGCCGCTTGTTCGGACACGACAAGGCGGAACGAAGCAGACGGATCGCTGGCCTTTTGCGCGACACCGGGCTCACCCCCTTCGCCGACCGCCCGGCCGCAAAGCTCTCCGGCGGCATGAAGCAGAAGGTGGGCCTGTGCTGCGCCCTGATCCACGATCCCGAGTTGCTGATCCTGGACGAGCCGACCACCGGCGTCGATCCCTTGTCGCGGCGCCAGTTCTGGGAGCTGATCGCCTCGATCCGGAGCAGCCGGCCCGGCATGAGCGTGATCGTCTCAACCGCCTATATGGAGGAGGCGGCGCAGTTCGACTTCCTGATCGCGATGAACGCCGGCCGCGTGCTGGCGACGGGAACGCCTGCCGCGCTCAAGCGTCAGACCGGCGCCGACACGCTCGACGACGCCTTCATCCGTCTCTTGCCGGAGGCCGATCGCGGCAATCACACCGGCGTCGTCATCCCGCCGCGCAGCGCGGACCATGACGAGATCGCGATCGAGGCGGACCACCTGACCCGGCGCTTCAATGACTTCGTCGCTGTCGACGATGTCAGCTTCCGCATCAGGAAGGGCGAGATCTTCGGCTTCCTCGGTTCGAACGGATGCGGCAAGACCACGACCATGAAGATGCTCACCGGCCTGTTGCCCGTGAGCGAGGGCAATGCGCGACTGTTCGGCAATGCGATCGATGCCGGCGATATGTCCGTGCGCCGCCGCATCGGCTACATGTCGCAGGGCTTCTCGCTCTATTCGGAGCTGACGGTCGCCCAGAATCTCGATCTGCATGCGCGGCTGTTCGGGCTGCCGGCGGAGACCATCGCCGCGCGCATCCACGAGATGATCACCCGGTTCGATCTTGCGGAGGTGTCCGACGCCCTGCCCGACGCGCTGCCGCTCGGCCTGCGGCAGCGGCTGTCGCTGGCGGTCGCCATGATCCATGCGCCGGACATCCTCATTCTCGACGAGCCGACCTCCGGCGTCGATCCCGTCGCCCGCGACCGCTTCTGGCAGATCCTCGCCGAGCTCTCGCGCAAGGACAACGTCACCATCTTTGTCTCGACCCATTTCATGAACGAGGCCGAGCGCTGCGACCGGATCTCGCTGATGCACGCGGGCAAGGTGCTGACGTCGGACACGCCTGCCGCGATCGTGACTGCGCGCGGCACCGCCACGCTGGAGCAGGCCTTCATCGCCTGCCTCGAGGAGGCGATCGCTGACACGGCGGATGCAGCCGGCCCGCCTGCGGCCCCATCGCCCGCGCCGGCTGCGACCGCTACGCCGCCGCGCAAGCGCAGCAGCGCGACGTTCAATCCGATCCGCATGCTGGCCTATTCCCGGCGCGAGGCGCTCGAGCTGCGCCGCGACCCGATCCGCGCGACGCTCGCGATCCTCGGCAGTGTGCTGCTGCTGTTCGTGCTCGGCTACGGCATCAGCATGGACGTCGAGAACCTGACCTTCGCCGTGCTCGACCGCGACGACAGCGCCATCAGCCGCGACTACAGCCTGCAGATCGCGGGGTCGCGCTACTTCACCGAAAAGCCTCCGATCACGGATTACGCCGATCTCGACCGCCGCATGCGCGCCGGCGAGATTGGCCTCGCCATCGAGCTGCCGCCCGGCTTCGGCCGCGACGTCAGCCGCGGTCGCCATGTCGAGATCGGCGCCTGGGTCGACGGTGCCAACCCCACCCGCGCCGAAACGCTGCGCTCTTACGCCCAGGCGATCCACGCCACCTGGCTCGCGCAGAAGGGCCGCGAGCTCTATGGCGAGGCGGCGATCGCCGGTTCCTACAAGCTCGAGCTCCGCTACCGCTACAATCCCGACGTCAGAAGCGTCGTCGCCATGGCGCCCGGAATCATTCCGCTGCTCCTGATCATGATTCCGGCGGTGCTCGCCGCACTCGCGGTGGTGCGCGAGAAGGAGCTCGGCTCGATCGTCAATTTCTACGTGACGCCGGTGACGCGGCTGGAATTCCTGCTCGGCACGCAACTGCCCTATGTCGTGCTGGCATTCGGCAACTTCCTGCTCCTGGTCGGCTTCGCGCTCGCCGTCTTCGGCGTGCCCTTCACCGGCAGCTTTCCGACCTATGCGCTCGCCGCCCTGCTCTATGTCACCGCCACGACCGGCATGGGGCTGGTGATCTCAGCCTTCATGAACAGCCAGATCGCGGCGCTGTTCGGCACGGTGCTGATCACGCTGATCCCGGCCATCCAGTATTCCGGGCTGATCGATCCGGTCTCATCGCTCCAGGGCCTGGGCGCGCTGGTCGGGCGGCTCTATCCCACCACCTATTTCGTCACGATCTCGCGCGGCACCTTCTCCAAGGGCCTCGGTTTCGAGACTCTCCACAACGATCTCCTGGCGCTCGCCGTCATGATCCCGGTGCTGGTGGCAGCCGGCACAATGCTGCTGAAGAAACAGGCCCGCTGACCATGCGCATCGACAACGTGCTTCAGCTCGGCATCAAGGAATTGCGCGGCCTCGTGCGCGACCCGATGCTGCTCGTGCTCATCGTCTACTCCTTCACGCTGGCGGTCTATGCAGGCGCCAAGGCACTGCCGGAAACGTTGAACCGCGCCGCGATCGCCATCGTCGACGAAGACCATTCGCCGATATCGACCCGCATCGAGATGGCGTTCACGCCACCCTACTTTTCCGAGCCGCGCCTGATCTCGCAATACGAGATGGACCGGCGGATGGACGCGGGTCTCGACACCTTCGCACTCGACATACCGCCGGACTTCCAGCGCGACCTGCTGGCGCGGAGATCGCCCGCGATACAGCTCAACGTCGATGCGACGCGGATCTCGCAGGCCTTCAACGGCGGCGGCTATGTCGAGCAGATCGTCAGCGCGGAGATCGCGGAATTTCTGGCGCACACGCGCAATGCACAGGCCGCACCGATCGAGCTGGCGCTGCGGGCGCGGTTCAACCCGGAACTGAAGAAGTCCTGGTTCGGCGCCATCGACCACGTGATCACCTCGATTACCATGCTCTCGATCATCCTGACCGGCGCAGCGCTGATCCGCGAGCGCGAGCACGGCACGATCGAGCACCTGCTGGTGATGCCGGTCACGCCATTGGAAATCATGGTGAGCAAGATCTGGTCGATGGGAGCGGTGGTGCTGATCGCCTCCGCCTTGTCGATCATCTTCGTGGTCAAGGGGTGGCTGGCGGTTACCATCGATGGCTCGGTGGCGCTGTTCCTCGTCGGCGCGGCGCTTCAGCTCTTCGCCACCACCAGCATGGGCATCTTCCTCGCCACCGTCGCCGGGTCGATGCCGCAGTTCGGGCTGCTGCTGATCATGATCCTGCTGCCGCTGCAGACCCTGTCGGGCAGCATGACGCCGCGGGAGAGCATGCCGCAATTCGTCCAGGACATCATGCTGGCGGCGCCCAACACGCATTTCGTGATGCTCGCGCAGGCGATCCTGTTCCGCGGCGCGGGCCTGGAGGCCGTCTGGCCGCAGCTCGTCGCGCTCACGCTGATCGGCGTCGTCTTCTTCCTGATCGCGCAGCGCCGGTTTCGCGCGTTTCTGGCCTAGGCACGACGCGCGGCCCGAGCGTATTGCCCGGCCTCAAAGCTTGTGCCCCTTCTGCCGCAGCGCCTCGATCAGGCGCTGCTTCAGCTCGTCGGCCGCCTTCTGACCGACGTCCTGGCCGATCTGCATGCTCGCCTGCGCCAGCGCATCCGACTTCTCCAGGAATTTTCGTCCCACGGGCTGGGCGTAGAACGCCTCGATCTGGCGCAGCTCATCGACGGTGAAGCTGGCGGCGTAGAGAGCCGCGATCTGATCGATCATCGAGGCGACGAACGGAGCATAGATCTCGGCGCCGGGCGCCGTCAGCGCATCATAGTCGCGCTCGATCTCCGGCCTGTCCTGGGCGACCACGGGCCTGAGCTTGAGCAGGAGCTGCGGCAGCAGCGCACGATACTGGTCCGCAATCTTCAGCGTGACGACGAGCTTGCGCGCTGCATTCATCGCCTCCGGCGGCGGCGCCTGCGCCGACGCGCCGCAGACCAGGAACAGGAGCGTGCCGGCGATCGTCAACAAACGTCTGGACATGAACCTCTCCGTGAGAAGGCGGGCTGGCGCCACGATGCTTTCAACGGCTCGCGGGCGCCCCGGCCGCGGCCGGAGCGCTTTCGGGCTCGGAATCCTCGACCTCCGTCACCTTCACGAACAGGCTGGGCACGCGTTCGGCACGATCGAGCAGCCAGGCGGCGCCGATCATGATGACGATGCCGACGACGGAGACGGCGAGCTGCTCCCAGACGCCCTTGGTGTATTGCGTCAGGATCCAGTGCGCGGAGAACGACAGGAACACCCCGAGGCAGAAGATCGGCAGCGAATGCTGGCCGCAGAGGATGACCGGGCGCAGCCAGGGTGTGTGCAGCGACCGCCATTTGCGCGAGATGAAATGGGTGACCCAGATCGCCAGCGCCAGGAAATGCGTGAAGCGCAGCATGTCGAGATCGGTCTTGTCGATCGGGTAGATCGCCTTGATCATCCATTTCGGGATCAGGACCTCGAGCGCGGGAACGTGCCAGGTCATCACGATCAGGAGCGCGAAGGCGAGCCAGGCCGCCGCGAGCGTCATCGCCGCCTTCGACCACACCCATTTCGCGATCTTCCCGATCTGGCCGATGCCGCACCAGGCCGCGAACACGAACATCAGCTGCCAGCAGAACGGGTTGAAGTACCATTTCGTGCCGGGCGGATAGGAGGCGACGTTCCAGTCGAACCAGCGCGACAGCACATAGAGCACCACGGAGGCGGCGAGGGTCAGGTTCGGCCGCCGCACCAGGCACCAGACGATGAAGGGCGAGGCGAACACCAGCGCGATGTAGAGCGGCAGCACGTCGAGATTGACCGGCTTGTATTTCAGGACGATCGCCTGCCCGATCAGCTCGTCCGGATGCGACAGGAAGTTGAACACGTTGAACTCGTGCTCGTACATCGGATTGTCGAAGCGGCGCGCGGTGCGCGCGATCTGCGCCGTGAACAGCAGGAACAACATGATGTGGGCGACGTACATCTCGGCCGCGCGACGCCACAGCCGCTTGAGCGCGGCGAGAAACCAGCCGCCCGCGATGATCGGCCCGTAGATCCAGCCGACCAGATAGCCGGAGATGAAGACGAAGAACTCGGCGGCGTCGCTGAAGCCGTAATTGCGCAGCGTCAGCCAGGCCACGACGTCGTGCGGGATGTGGTCGAGGAAGATCATCCACAGGCCGATGCCGCGGAAGAGATCGAGCCGCAGGTCGCGCTCGACCGGCGCCAACAGTGCTGACTGGTCCCGTGTGATCATGGCCCCGCCTCTTCCGGTGGGCGTCGCGCCGTGGCGGCGCCGACAAAATGGAATGCTAAAAAATGCGAATCAAAAGATCACCTGGCCCTGCGGCTAGCTTCCCGCCAACGGTAGCCGACCCAGGTGCCCGCGCAAGGGACTTCGTCATCACGGGCGGCGGGGACCACCGCCGGGCCGCGCCGAACCGGCGGCCATCCCACTAAAACATCGAAAACAACCCCATGCACAGTAGAAGTGGCACGATAAGCCATTGTGATTACTACGAAATAAAAACGATATGTCGGGCAAGAAGGTCGCCCCGGCGGTACGATCGCACGGCAGGCGGATTGAGAGTCAGGGGTCAGGCGATCTCGTCGCCCCGGGCGAGCATCCCGGTCAGCATCGCCTCGGCCTTCTGCTTCAGCGGCAGCGCGCCGCTGTCGGAGGCGATCGCGATCGCCGCGCGCAGGGCGGCAAGGATCGCGGCCTTGTTCTCCTCGCTGGAGGGCGGCGTCACCACGGCTTCGCCGAACAGGGCTTCGGCCTCGAGGCCAGCAAACCCCTGCTGCCGCGCGGTGTTGCGCGCCTCGCGCAGCATGTTCTGCGCGGCCTGGACGTCGCCGAGCCGGCGGGTTGCCAGCGCCAGGTAGATCGAGCTGCGCAGCACCGCCGAGGTATAGCCGACCGCCTTCGCCTCCTCGCGCGCCTCGCCGAGCATGCCGCGCGCCCGATCGAACAGACCCTGCTCGAGATAGGCGATGCCGAGGTGGCAGGCGAGCACCGGCACGAACAGCCGAATGCCATGCTTCTGCGCGAGGACGAAACCCTCTTCGAGGATGGCGGCGGCCGCCGCCGGATCGTTGCGGCCGAGCTTCAGCCACCCGCCGCTATAGGCCGCCGCGACGCGGTCATAGGGACGGCCCGTCTCCTCCGCGATCGCCGCGGCCTGCTGCTGGAGCTGCTCGGCGGCATCGAGCTCGCCCATCACGGTGTGGGTGAAGCTTTTCATCATGCAGCAGAGGAGGAGCGTGTATTTTGGGGGCGTGCCGAAGGGCGCGCTTGCCTCCGGTCCCATGAGATTAGCGCGGCCTCGCGCCAACGTCTGCTCCGCTTCGCGATATCGACCGGCGAGAAAATAGGCCTGTCCCAGATTGTATTGTGCAAGGTTGCGCCAACCCGGGTTGCCTGACTTCTCGGCGAGGCCAACGACCTCCCGGCCGAGCGCAACCGCTTCAGTTGGCGTTCCGTAGAAATTCTGTCCACCCGCCATGACGGTCATGGCGGCGACCTTTCTTCCGATGTCGTCAATTCCACTGGCCCGGCGTTCGGCCTCTTTTCCGAGATCGATCCACTCGGCAACCTGACCGGACCAGATGAACGCCATTCGCGCCTCCATCCGGAGGTCAATTGCATCTGCCTCCCGCGAAGGAGTCATCGGTGTTTTGTCGAGCGAACTCATCGCGATCCCGAAATAGTCGACCGCATCGGCATATGCCGAGCGCACAAGACATTTCCGCGCGGCCCCCCTCCCGTACCCGAACGCTTTCAGCCAATCCTTCGCGCGCATTGCGTGGTAGCAAAGCGTGTCAGGACCGTCGCTCCATGTCTCGTCGCTTTCGAAGGCCGCAAGAATTCGCGCATGTATACTTTCGCGCACCTTTTCGACCATCGACTCGTAGGTCACTTGGCGGACCATCTCGTGCTGGAACTCGATCGAGTCCTCAAGTTCACTATCGATCCTGACGAGGAGCTCGGCTCGGTCGAGCGCTCCAAGGCAATCCTGGAAAACGTCTTCGGGCAGCGCCGCGACGTTCCGCAGCATCATCACGCTTGAGCGCGGCCCCAGCGCCGCCGCTATTTGGAGAACCGAGCGCTCCTGCCTTGAAATGCGATCGAGCCGCGCCGCAATCACGCCCTGAATGCTGGTGGGGATGCCGAGCTCATCAATGGGTCGAACGAGCGCAAGGTCACCCCACTGACCGCGAAGCGTGCCACTATCTTTCAGTCCGCGGCAGACTTCCTCGAGAAACAGGGGAACGTTGGCCGTATGAGAGATGATACGGTTCTTCAAATCGGTGTTCGTCGCCGACGGTCCGAGCATATCGGCCAACATGGCCAATCCCGAATCGTCATCCAGGGGGCGCATTGCAATCACTTCCGCGTGGCAGCGCGCGATCCACTCAGGCATGCCGTTCGGCCTGCTCGTGAGAAAAACCATCAGGTTGGGGCTCTGCAACGACGCGATTGCAGCAACAACCGCATCGCTGGCTCGGTCGATCCAGTGCAGGTCCTCGATGAGAAGAACGGTACGCTGCTGGAAGGCCAAGCCTTGAACGATGGCGCAACTTGCATCGGAAATGGCACGCGCGCGCGCGTAAGGCTCCAACTCGCTCCAGCGAGGATCCTCGACCGGAATATCCAATATGGAATCGATCGCGAGTTGATGGATTGCCTGCAACTCCTGTCGGATGTCGACCAGACCATCCGAATCTCTGGCGGTAACTTCGGAGATCGAAAGTATAATGCGCTTGAGCGCGCTGAACGGCACGCCCTGAAGGTTCGGGCTGCACTCGGCGTCGATCAACCGCCAGCCATCGGCCTTGAGCTCCTGGGCGAACTCATGTGCGAGCCGCGATTTTCCGATGCCTGCATCGCCGATCAGAAGGACCGTCTGCCGGCTTGCACTGGACCTCTCCGCGGCACGTCCCAACAGGGCCCGCTCGGTCGTTCGATCGACAAACCGCGAAACGCTCCGCGCACGTCGCACCCGCCAGCTTGAAAGGTCGCTCGCTCCGACGACACGGTAGACCGGCAGCGGCTCGTTGAAGCCGCGCAGCACCTTGAGGCCCAGGGATTCGAATCGGACATGTCCATCCGCGAGTTTCTGGCAGGCTTCCGACACGTAGATCTGATTGGCCTCGGCCGCTGCCTCCAGCCGCGCGGCAAGATGCTGAGCGGCGCCTCCGATCTCGTAGACCTTGGAAAACTCGCTGGCGACCATATAGGCGACGACGTGCCCCGAATGGAGGCCGACCCGAACCTGAAGTCCGGGATCCCCAAGACGGCCAACGCGCCGGACAAGCTCGATGGCCGCATGGCAGGCCAGCGGCGCATGGTTGTCGTCGGCGATCGGGGCACCAAAGACCGCGGCCAAGCCGTCCCCCAACTCCTTGCTGACGATGCCGCCAAACTGGCGTACCGCGCCCCTCATGGCCGCCAGCGCAGGCTCCAGGCGTGAGACGGCCTCCTCCGGCTCCAGTTCGGCAACAAGCCCTGTGGAGTCGATGACGTCGGCTCGGAGAATTGTCACAAACCGCCGCTCGCTGTCGGGATCAGCACGCCGACGTACCGCCGCCCCACACTTGGAGCACCAGCTATCGTCTGGATCAATCGCCGACTGACACGCGAAGCAATGCATTCCTGCGCCTTCAAGGATCGCGGCGTCGCTGTCGTCCAGCGCCCGCGAGCAACTCGTGGTAAGAATACCTATCAAGAACCGCTTAGCAATCGGACTTGCCCATCGCCGTTTAGCGGGGCACGGTGCGGTTGGCGATCTGGACGAAACACAGTCCTGAGTGGTAGCGTACGCAAATCCCAGCAAAGATGGGGCATATATCGGCGAGGCCGGGTTGGCAAAACGAACCGGCGTCGTGGAGCTGTATGTATTTTCGCAAAGCCAAGGACATATTGAGGGAAAAGACGATGGGGTCGAGAACTTACACCGGGGCTTCATTCAAAGATTTGATGAACGACAATTATTTCCCTCTGGAAAACATGCAGAGGAGCGTGGACATCCTCAAGGCGTCGCCGGACATCCATCTGCCGACCCTGGAGTACGGCCAGTACCACCTGATCCTGACGCCGGCGGACAAATGGCCGGACGGGAGTGCGGCGTACTGGCACAAGGAGAAGGGCCGGGCTCGCGTCGACCTCACCACGCAGCTGAATACGGTCCCGCTGTCCAAGGACGAGCCCGGCGTGATCCCGCTGACGCGATGCGCGCTGCTCGATGCCTGCGTGCGGAAATGCTTCAATTCCGAGCCGCCGATCCCGATGAAGACGAATATCATCACCCACGCGGCGAGCGACGCCTATGCCGACCGGCACGAAATCCGGCTGGAGTGGGAGTACGACAATGGTGAGGACCAGGCGCCGACGTTGCTCCACCTGACGATGGTCTGTCCGTACCGACCCTGATTCCGAGCGGGAGCAGCGCGGAGGCTTCCGCACCAATCGAAGGTGGTCCGTCGTCGCCACAGCATACGTTGCACGACGGACCAATCATGCCCCGCCCGCTCGGCCCGAAGGCCGCGGCGCACTGTCTCGCTGCCGCCCCGTCATGGGCCTGTCGCACGAAAATGATCCGCTCCAGCTGTGCGCGTGTGAGTCGCCTGCTTGAGGCAACCGTCGCGTCCGTTGACAGGAGCGGCCGATGCCGGTGGGACTGCTGGAGGTCGAAGGCACGATCGAGGTCAGCCAGTTCTGGCCGGAGGGGAGGTCTGACGCCGACACCACCAAGGTCGTGGTGAACGTCGCGCCCGATGCGATCCGCTTCCGCAAGAACGACACCTCGCCGTTCCAGCCGACCCATGTCTTCGACAACGCCAAGGTCAAGGGCCGGACCAACACGGCACCGATCAAGAACGGCAAGCTGACCGTGCGCCTTCAGGGCATCGACGCGCCGGAGCTGCATTACCAGCCGTCGCCGCTGTCGCCCGCCGAGAAGAAGGGCCTGACGGATGCCAAGCGGCAGGCCTATCACGAGGTCACGCACCCCTACCGGCAATTCCTCGGCGCGACGTCGAGCAAGGCGCTGCATGACTTCCTCAGCCGTGCCGGCGGGGCGACGCTGGCCTGCCGGGTGTTCACCCGTGTCGATGCGCCGAACGAGGTGTTCGACACCTATGGACGGCTCGTCGGCGACATCGAGGTGACGGTCGCGAAGCAGACGGTCGACATCAACCACTGGCTGGTCGAGCAGGGCTTTGCCTATCCGACGTTCTACTCCTCGATGAACGACGACGAGATCAAGGCCTTCCTCGTGCTCGCCAAGGCCGCGCGGACGAAGAAGCTGCCGGTCTGGAAGCATCTCGCCAAAACCGTTCCGGCCTTCGACTTCGACCTGCGCGAGCCCAAGAAGAACGAGACCGACGTGCTCGCGACCGACAAGGGCCCGGTGATCCTGCCAAAACTCTACCGCCGCCAGACCAACTGGTCGGCGCGCAAGAAGGCGAAGGTGACCAGCCAGACCTTCCAGAAATTCCTGGGTGAAGGATCAGGCGGCAAGCCGGACACCTGCTACGAGATCGACGACTTCCTGACCAACGGCGTTCACTCGGCGACGCCGCGCAATTTTGCGGAGTTCGTCGAGGGCGGGAAGGTGATCAAGTTTCAGCCGGAAGGGCTGGTGTTCGGCGAGGCGCCGTCGAGCCTGGTCGGGGCGGACAACAAGCCCATCCTCCATTTCTGACGCTTGTCTGTCGCCAAACAAAAATGGCCCGCGTCGCGCGGGCCATTTTCTCATCCAAAGCTGCGAAGTCCGAACTTGGCCTTCAGCGACGTCGGACCGCCAGAGCACCTGCTCGTTAGCGAAGGCCGCCGGTGACGTGAAGTGTCTCGCCGGTGACGTAGGACGCGTCGTCCGATGCGAAGAAGGCCACCGCGGCAGCGATCTCCTCGACCTTGCCGATGCGGCCAAGCGGGGTGGTGGATTCGATCCAGTTGCGCATGTCGCCCTCGTGCAGGCCGGCCGACACGACGCCTTCGGTGGCGATCATGCCTGGATTGACGGCGTTGACGCGAATCTTGCGCGGCGCGAGCTCCTTCGACAGCACGGAGGAGATCGCATCCACCGAGGCTTTGGTCGCAGTGTAAACGGCGGTGTTCGCCGGCGCGATGGTCGATACGCCGGAGCTGATGTTGATGATGCTTCCGCCCTTGGCGTTGAAGTGCTTCGCTGCTTCACCCGAGACCAGCAGCAGGCCAAGCACATTGAGGTCGAAATGCCTGTGGAAATGCTCGGGCGTGATGGCTTCGAGCGGGGCGAACTCGTAGATGCCCGCGTTGTTGACGAGGATGTCGATCGCACCGAACGCCTTCACGGTCTCCGCGACGACGCTCTTCACGTCCTTGGCATCGGCCAAGTTGCCATGGACCGCGACGGCTTTGCCCCCCTTGGCGATGATGGCGGCGACCACGCGGTCGGCGGCCTGCTTGCTGGAGCTGTAATTGACGGCAACCGCCGCACCCTCAGCTGCAAGCCGGGCGGAGATTTCGGCACCAATGCCTTTGGATGCGCCGGTCACGAGCGCAACTTTGCCTTCGAGTCTCTTGGTCATCGCATGTCTTCCGTTGTTCGGCGGGATGCCGATATTCAATAGTTCAATACTAGTGAACTATTGAATGAGTTCAAGGGGCATGCTATATTTTGGGCATGGTGCAGTTCGTTCACCCATCGCGGGACGAGATTACGCTGGCCGGAGTGCTCGGAGCCCTCGCGGATCCCATGCGGCTGCGGATCGTCAAAAGCCTGGTCGCGCAGAACGCTTGCATGTCGTGCACCGAGGCGGCGCCTTGCCCTGACATGGCGAAATCGACCCTGTCGAACCATTTTCGCATTCTGCGGGAGGCCGGCCTGATCCGGACGTCAAAGCAAGGTGTCCAGCACCGCAATGTCGTGCGCGAGGAGGACATCAATGCGCGATTTCCAAAACTGTTGAAAATGATCCTGAGCTTTCCTGACTGAGTGTCGCCACTACCAGGCATAGCGGATGATACCCTTGCCGGCGTAGCTGCTTGTGACGTTCGAAAACTCGCCCTCGAAGGAAGCGCCGAACGAGACGCCGCCGCGCCATTTCACCTCGGCCGAGGCCGCGACGAGCGCGGAGTCGCGCGCCTGCGCCGCGCCGTTGACCACGAATGATGCGCCCGGGAGCGCCTGGAAGGTGGCCGCGATAGCGCGATCGGGATCGAAGTCGTGCGCCCAGGCGGCGCGGCCGCGCAAGACCAGGACGGCATCGCTCAGCGCAAACGACCTGTCCGCGCGCAGACCGAGCTCGCTGCGCGTGTCGGTGACGCTCCGCGAACCGTAACTCAGGGCGAAGGCATTGCTGCCCGCGAGCACCTGTTCGGCATTGGCCGGCAGATCAAAGATGGTCGACTGGCCGGCGGCGTAAGGCGTGAGCCCCATCCACGGCGTCACGAAGCGATAGCCGGCCTCGACGCGGCCGGAATAGGCGTTGGCGTTGAAGCGGGCCCGCAACTGATCGCTGCCGGCGATGGTGACGGTGCGGGTGGTGGTGATGTCCTGCCAGCCATACGCCAGCGCGGCGGAGACGTAGGCCGCGCCGACGCCGTGGCGAAGGAAGGCGCCGGCCTGAAACAAATCCGACCGGCCGCTGCCGCCGTTGGCGACGCCAAAGCTCGTGCCGCCGCCGGCCAGCGCGAAGCCGGCGACGGTGTCGGGTGAAAAGCGATAATCGGCGCCGACCGCCGTGCCGGCGATGCGACTGGTCGCCGTGTTCGATCCCGTCGTGGCATTGCCGTCGGTGGTCTGCGAACCGCCATAGCCCGCGGCCCATACGCCCCAGCGTTGCATTACGATGTCGGACGCCGCCGGGGCCTTGCGGGAGAGCGCGGCATAGGCGTCGCGCTCCGCGGCGGAACGTCCGCGACCGGTGGAGGCGTAGGCACGGGAGCCATCCTCGTCGGCGAATTGCGACGCACCGGCCGGCGACGATCCGACATCGCCCCGGCCGGCCAGGAACGGATCGGTGAGGACGCCGATGAACTGCGTCATCGCGTCGAACGTGGTCTGCTGCGACCCGGTGGCGGTTTCGCCGGAGGCCTGCGTCAGGCCCGCTTGCGACAGCGTGCCGTACACGGCGGGAATGCCGCCGGTGAGGTTGAAGAAAGTCGACAACGCATTTCCGACATTCTGCTGATTGACGTTGAGCCCGCCGGGAATGGAAAAGTTCAGCGCCAGATCGAGATAGGCATTGTTGGCATCATAGCTCAGGCTGGTGTGAAAGGTGGCCGGCAGGTTGGTATCGACCAGCGCGCCGAACGTGCCGGTCACCCCGCCGCCGGCATTGACGATCGTGTATTGCTTCGCCACGTAGCTGCCGGCCGCGAACACGGCACTGACGGTGGCCCCGCCCAGGGTCGCGGTGCCGGTCACGTTGACGCGATCGGCATTGGCGGGCGAAACCTCGACCACGTAAGTCGACGGCGCCGTGAAGACGAGATTGCCGTTCACGGTCAGGAGGCCGATCGAATTGCCCGGCGCCAGCACGCCGCCATTGATCGTAGTGTTGCCGACCGTGCCGTTGCCGCCGAGCGTGCCGCCGCTGTTGACGGTGGTCAGCGACGCCGAGGCGAGCGAGCCGTTGACGGAGAGAATGCCGGCATCGACACTGACCGCGCCTGTGAATGAACTCGATCCCGTCAGCGTCCAGTTGCTGCTGCCGGTCTTCACGAAGCTGCCGAAGCCGCGGTACTGGGCGGAGTCGCCGAGCGTCGACAGGTCGAACGAGCTGTTGGCGGCTCCGCCCAGCCGGAGCGTGTCAGCGGAGCTGAAGGCCATGACGTTGCCGGTGACGGTCGACCCGGCCTGAAGCTCCAGACTGTTGACGCCGCCGGTGAATGTGATGGCGTTGGCACGGGCCCCCGTGCCGGCATTTCCGAGCCCGCCGCTGATGATCCCCGCATTCTGCACGACGAGGCCGGCGCCGCTGATTCCCGCGCCGCCGGCGACGGGCGGAAAAAAGGTCGGATACCTGGGATCACCTTGGGGGCCACCGGTGCCTCCCGAAATCATGCCGGTATTGATGACGATGCCCCCGGCCGCGAGAACAAGACCATCGCCGCCGCCGCCGCCGCTCCCAGAACCGATTGCGCTTCCGCCGCCAGAACCGCCGCTTCCTCCCGTGATCGAACCGGCATTGGTCACGGTTGCAGTGGTGCCGACGACGACACCCTTTCCACCTCCACCGGCGCCGCCATTGCCATCGGCGGAAGTTGTGCCTGCATCGCCGCCCGAACCACCCCTGATGAAGACGCCGGCATTGACCTGCAAATCGCCGCCGGACAGGTACAAGCCATCGCCGCCGCCACCGCCCCCGCCGGCCGACCCGTTGTAGGGGCCAGGACCGCCTGCTCCGCCATTTCCGCCGGTCAGGTTGACCACCGCGGTGTAGTTGCCGCTGACGGTGGCGGCCCGGCCACCACCCCCGCCGCCGCCCCCGGCGTTGACGCCCGCCTGGTGTCCACCCCCGCCTCCGCTGCCGCTGCCGCCGCCACCGCCGCCTGAATAACCCGCGCCCCCGGTTCCTCCGCCTGGCGCAACGCTGTTTCCGGCTGCGCCCCCGTACGGACCGCTTCCCGCAGTGTTCGGGCCACCGCCGCTTGCGCCATTCCCCGCTGCATTCCCGTCGCCCGCCAGACCACCGGCGCCGCCGGCTCCGGGGACACTGTCGGAGTAGGCGCCGCCAGTGCCGCCGTTGCCGCCGACCAGTTGCGCATGCGCCGGCATCATTTGCGCCGCAAGGCCGACAAGAACACCGACGCTCGCAAGCAGAGCCCTGCGCAACAGCCATCCAAGGCCGGCGCATCGCGAAGGCGCCGTCGTGCGCGGACCGGAGCGATGCCGGTCGCGCGACGGGTCGATCTCATCGGGAGAAAGCGGCAAAGACCTGTTGTTCATCATCATCTGCGACATCAAGGAGGAGGCCGCCCGCGATCAGTGCAGGCCGGCGGCGCGAAGATCCGTAACAGGTCGCCCGCCGCCGTGATGTGCCGTGTGTCTCACGCGCGGATTCCGACGGACGGTGATGCAGAGACGGCACAGTCGCGCGAACCGTCGATGCTCGCCTCAACGGGAAGCGGAAAGAATTGCCGACAGTCGGCAGAAATGGTCCGGCGGTTGATCGGGCCTGCGGCCTCGCGAGCGACGAAGCGTCGGACTTGTCTCGATCCATCAATCAACAATCGCAGCGCGCAGGATTGGTACGGATCGTGCAATTCCTCGTCGTGCAGACGAACGAGGATCGGACAATGAATATCTCGGGCGCGAATGCCTACGCGTATTTGCAAGACGCTTCATCGGCAAAGCGAGCGAATGCCGGCACGACGTCATCCGCCGGCAGTGCGCCGGTCTCATCGAGCGGCTCCGGTCAGGCCAGCGACGGAAGCGTCCAGACCACCGAACGACGGGCGTCGATCTGACGGTCTGATCATCCGCCGATCCGGATCAGCCGTCGTGGCCTTTCGGACGATTGAAGCGCCCATGGCAAAACAAAAATGGCAAAACAAAAATGGCCCGCGCGATGCGGGCCATTTTCGTATCGGAACCGGTGAAGTCCGAATTTGGTTGCGGGGATAGGATTTGAACCTATGACCTTCAGGTTATGAGCCTGACGAGCTACCGGGCTGCTCCACCCCGCGTTAAACCGTTGCGCGCCTTCGTCAAAATGCCGGGGACGGGGGATGAGGGCCGGCGCTGTTCGCGTGGCTTGCTTCTTCCGTCCCAAAGGCTTCCTTGGAAGGCAACCCCGGGGCAAAGCCCGTCGGGTGCGGGGGGTATGTACCAACCCGGGCTGCCTTTGGAAAGGGCTGCGAGGACGTTTTTTTCGACTTTATGACAGGTGGATGGACCGGATTCCGGCCCGCCAGCCGCGCCCTTGCCAGAAGTTCCGCAAAGGGCCAGCTTGCCGCAACAAAACCAGGGGCGAAACGCCAGTTTAGGGAGCAACGCCATGGACCATATCCGGGACCAGATCTTGGGCCGATCTTTGGACCGATCCCCGGCGAGCGCCCCGCTGCGGGCCCTCGACGACGCCTTCCACGCCATGGTCGCGCGGTCGCGGGCGGAGCCGGCCGCTGACCTGGCCGAGCGGCTCGACCGGCTGGCGCGGCTGCGCGCCGTCGTCGCCGACAATGAAGAGCGCTTCCGCCAGGCGATCTCGGCCGATTTCGGCCACCGCTCGGCGGTCGAGACCACCATTGCCGAGACCATGATGGTCTACAGCGAGATACGCCATGCGACAAAACACCTGAAGAGCTGGATGGCGCCGCAGCGAATCGCCACTGCGCTGCAATTCCTGCCCGCGCGCAACCGGCTGATCCCGCAGCCGCTCGGCGTCGTCGGCATCATCGCCCCCTGGAATTATCCGCTCCAGCTGACGCTGGCGCCCGCGATCGGCGCGATTGCCGCCGGCAACCTGGTCATCATCAAGCCGAGCGAGCTCGTCCCGCATTTCGCAGGCCTGCTGAAAGAGACGGTTGCCGCAAGGTTCGACGCGACCGAGCTGCTCGTCACCGGCGTCGAGGACGAGATCGCCAAGGCCTTTGCGTCGCTCCCCTTCGATCATCTGGTGTTCACCGGCTCGACCCGGGTCGGACGGCTGGTCGCGGAGGCCGCGGGGCGCAATCTGACGCCTGTGACGCTCGAACTCGGCGGCAAGTCGCCTGCTATCATCGACGCCTCCGCCGATCTCGATGAGGCGGCCGAGCGCATCGCCTACGGCAAGCTGCTCAATGCCGGGCAGACCTGCATCGCGCCGGATTACGTGCTGGTGCCGGAGCGCTCGCTGCAGGCCTTCGCCGAGAAGCTGCGCGCGCAGATGCGGCGCATGTTCGGCACCGATCCCGCGAACAAGGACTACACCTCCGTCATCTCCGACCGGCACTACGCGCGGCTCGAAGGTCTCGTCGCGGATGCCGTAGAGCGCGGCGCAAAAATCCTGCAACCGACAAGGGCCGACGATCCCAACTGGAAGGCGCACCGCAAATTCCCGCCGACGCTGATCCTTGGCGCCACCGAAGACATGGCGGTGATGCAGGAGGAGATATTTGGGCCGGTGCTGCCGGTGCTGGGCTATCGCGAGCCGGCCGATGCCATCGCCTTCGTCAACCGCCGCGACCGGCCGCTTGCGCTCTACTGGTTCGGCAAGGACCGCGACGCGCGCGACGCGGTGCTGTCGCGCACCGTCTCCGGCGGCGTCACCGTCAACGACTGCCTGTTCCACTTCGCGCAGGTGAACCAGCCGATGGGCGGCGTCGGCGCATCCGGCACCGGCGCCTATCACGGCGAATGGGGTTTTCGCACGTTCAGCAAGCTGAAGCCGGTGTTCTACCGCTCGAAATTCAACCGCCTCGCCGATCTCTACCCGCCCTATGGCGGCAAGATCGCGCGGCTGGAGAAGATGATGCGGTTCATGTCGTAGGGGCAGTCGTTCCGGGGCGCGAAGCGAACCCGGAACCTCGAGATTCCGGGTTCGCGCTACGCGCGCCCCGGAATGACGATAAGGGGAGAAACAACATTGACTGACACATTCGATTTTGTCGTCGTGGGCGCGGGCTCCGGCGGCTGCACCGTTGCGGGGCGGCTGTCGGAGGATGCGGCGACATCCGTGGCGCTGCTCGATGCGGGCGGGCGGAACGACAGTTGGCGGATCACCACGCCATTCGGGCTCGCTTTGCCATACCGCGCGGCCAACTGGGCGTTCGACACTGTGCCGCAGAAGGGATTGAACGGCCGCATCGGCTATCAACCGCGCGGCAAGGGCCTCGGCGGTTCCTCGGCGATCAACGCGATGGTCTACATCCGCGGCAACAAATGGGACTACGACCACTGGGCCGCGCTCGGCAATGCCGGCTGGTCGTATGCGGATGTGCTGCCCTACTTCAAGCGCTCGGAGAACAACGCCGATTTCGACGGCGAATATCATGGCAAGAGCGGCCCGCTGCATGTCAACAAGCTGCGCTCGGACAATCCGATCCATGACGTCTTCCATCAGGCTGCGCGCGAGGCGCAGTTCCGCATTCGCGAGGACTTCAATGAAGAGGACCATGAAGGGCTCGGCAGCTACCAGGTGACGCAGCACGGTGGCGAGCGCTGGAGCGCGGCGCGCGCCTATGTGGATCCCCACATGGGCAAGCGGGCGAATCTGCGCGTCGAGACGCAAGCGCATGCCACGCGCATCCTGTTCGAAGGTAGGCGCGCAGTGGGCGTCGAGTACCGGCAGGGCAAGGAGCTGAAGCAGCTGCGCGCCCGCCGCGAGGTGATCCTCGCCTCCGGCGCCTTCCAGTCGCCGCAGTTGCTGATGCTGTCGGGCGTCGGCGACGGCGATGCGCTTGCCGCGCACGGCATCGGCGTCGTACATCATTTGCCGGGCGTCGGGCGCAATCTGCAGGACCATCCGGATTTCGTGTTCGTCTACGCCTCCGACTATCCGCACTTCGTTCACGCGTCACTCGGCCGGCTGCCATCCCTGCTGCGCGCGATCCAGCGGTACCGCCGCGAGCGACGCGGCCTGATGACCACCAATTTCGCCGAGTGTGGCGGCTTCCTGAAGACGCAGGCTCACCTCGACGTGCCGGACATTCAACTGCACTTCATCATCGCGATGCTCGACGACCACGGCCGCAAGAAGCACAAGGAAGCGGGCTTCTCGTGCCATGTCTGCCTGCTCAGACCGAAGAGCCGCGGCAGCGTCTGGCTGAAGAGCGCCGATCCGCTCGCAGCCCCCATGATCGATCCGAACTTTTTGGGCGAGGCGGAGGATCTCGAGACGATGGTCGCGGGCTTCAAGACCACGCGACGGCTGATGGAGACGCCGGCGATGCGCGCGTTGCAGAAGAAGGATATGTTCACGTCCGATGTGAAGACGGACGACGACATCCGCGCCATCCTGCGCAATCGCGTCGACACCGTCTATCACCCCGTCGGCACCTGCAAGATGGGCACGGACGCGATGGCAGTTGTCGATCCGCAATTGAAGGTGCACGGCGTCGAGTCCTTGCGCGTCGTCGATGCCTCGATCATGCCGACGCTGATCGGCGGTAACACCAATGCGCCGACGATCATGATCGGCGAGAAGGCGGCGGATATGATCCGGGGGGAGATGCGGGCGAATTAGCGACGCTGTCGCGTCACTCTCCACTGTCGTCCCGGCCTAATGCGCAATTGCGCATGGGGGCCGGGACGACGGAAGCAATCAATTCAACAAGAACCCGCCGTCCACCGTCACCACGCTCCCCGTCATGTAACGCGACGCCTGTGATGCCAGCAGCAGGATCGCGCCGTCGAGATCGGACTCGGCGCCGACGCGGCGCTGGGGGATGCGTTTTGCCAGGCGCTCGCCTGCCGGCGTCGACCAGAAGGCGTGGTTCATCTCGGTGTCGATATAGCCGGGCGCCAGCGCGTTGATGCGGATGTTCTGCCCCGCAAGCTCCAGCGCCATCGCCTTCGTCGCCTGGATGATGCCGGCCTTGGAGATCGCGTAGGGCGACACCGCTTTCAAGACGCCGGTGCCGAGCACCGAGGCGATGTTGACGATGTTGCCTTCCTGCTTGCGCGCGATCATGCGCCGCGCGACTTCCGTCGCGAGGAAATAGGCGCCCTTGAGATTGGCGCCGATCACCGCGTCCCAATCGGCCTCGGTCTGCTCGGTCGCCAGCTTCTCGATGGCGATGCCGGCATTGTTGATCAGCACCGTGACGGGACCGAGCGCGGCTTCCGTGGCATCGACGGCCTTCGCGATCGAGGCGATGTCGGTGACGTCGAGCGCGACGGCGGCGGCGCGGCCGCCGTTGCCGCGGATCTCCTGTTCCAGATTCTTCAACTTGTCCGTTTGCCGTGCCGCGAGCGCGACGGCCGCGCCATGCGCCGCCAGCAGCCGGGCAAACTGCCGCCCCAGCCCCTGGCTCGCGCCGGTGACGAGGATGGTTTCTTTACTGACGTCGAATAGGCCTGACATGACGATTTCCTTGGGCGTAACCCTTGAGCTTCCGGAGCCAAAAATACAGACGATTTTAGCGGTCTGAAACCAGAATGATCGGTTCGGCGTTCATTCGTTCCACCGAGGCAGGGCTCTGCTCATGAACAGTTTCGATCTCGCGGTCTATGCGGCGCTCGCCATCGCCATCGGCTTCGGATTCAGGACCGGCCTGCTGCGCAGCGCCATGACCATCCTCGCCTATCTGCTCGCCGCGCCCATCGCGGTCGCGCTGATGCCGCTGATCGTGCCGCAGGTCGCAAGCAATCCGAACGCGCCGCTGCTCCAGAACTGGATCTGGTTCTTCGGCATCTTTCTCGTCGTCGGCATGTTGTTCGGACATATCGGCCGCCTCGCGGTGAACGACACGGTCCGTGAGGCCGGGATCGGCGACCGCCTTGGCGGCGCCGCGCTCGGCGCCATCAGGGTCGGCCTCGTCGCCACCACGCTGGTGCTGGTGTTCGACCAGATCGTGCCGGCCAACCGCCAGCCGCCCTTCCTGGCCGGCTCGCATCTGCGGCCGCTGTTCTCGGCGGCCGGGCAGATGGGCTTCAAGTCGCTGCCGCCGGAAGCCGCTGCCGCGATCGACCGCCTCAAGCAGGAGCGGCACATCTGATCAGGCGCATTTGCATCGCCGCGCGGAGGCTCATGCATTTTGGTGCGAGCCCGTCCCTTATCAGCGGCACCACGATTGGCTAGAGTGCCGCCCGTCCAAAACCTGCCTGACATTACGGGAGTGAAACAGTGGATCTTGGGATCAAAGGTCGCCGCGCCATCGTCTGCGCATCCAGCAAGGGCCTCGGCCGCGCCTGCGCCATCTCGCTGGCCGAAGCCGGCGTTGACGTCACGCTGACCGCGCGCGGCGCCGAGGCCCTGAAGAAAACCGCCGACGACATCCGCAAACTCTATCCGGCCGTCACGGTCACCGAGATCGTCGGCGACATCACGACGCCGGCGGGCCGCGAGGCCGTGCTGAAGGCCTGCCCCGAGCCGGACATCCTGATCAACAATGCCGGCGGCCCGCCGCCCGGCGATTTCCGCAACTGGACCCGCGATGACTGGATCAAGGCGATCGACGCCAACATGCTGACCCCGATCGAGCTGATCAAGGCGACCGTGGACGGCATGATGGCGCGCAAGTTCGGCCGCATCGTCAACATCACCTCGGCCGCGGTGAAGGCGCCGATCGACATCCTCGGCCTCTCCAACGGCGCGCGCGCCGGCCTCACCGGCTTCATCGCCGGCCTGTCGCGCAAGACCGTGATCAACAACGTCACCATCAACGGCCTCCTGCCGGGCCCGTTCGAGACCGACCGCCTGACCGGCACCGCCAAGGCCGAGGCCGACAAGCGCGGCACAACGCCGGAGCAGATCCTGACCGAGCGCGCCAAGCTCAACCCGGCGGGCCGCTTCGGCCAGCCGGACGAGTTCGGCTATGCCTGCGCTTTTCTCTGCGGCGCCAAGGCCGGCTTCATCACCGGGCAGAACATCCTGCTCGACGGTGGTGCGTTCCCGGGCACGCTGTGAGCCATCGCGCCTGAGACGGCGCAATCCACGAAAGACCATCATGCCCGGGCTTGCCCCGGGCATGATGATGTGGAGGCGTCAGAGCCCAATCATTTCCGGCTCACTGCGAGCCCGGCTACTCATCGCCGTTTCGTCGGCTCATCCTCGTCCCGTTCGCTGGGACCGGAGGAATCGGCAGTGAGGCGCTCATCGGTCCAGTCGATGCCGAGTTCGTCGAGACCGTCGGCCAACAGATCGCCCAGCATCGGCTCGCCCAGCAGATATTGCACAGCTTCACGCCGGGGCGCCTTGTATTCGGCGCGGGCCTCGGCGGCGCGGGCGCGCAGATCGTCCCACTCGTCGACGGAGCCGTCGCCGCGGCCAATCCACATCAGCGTCACGAGGTCGAGCTGCTCGTCCTCGTTCAGCGCCCCGATGAAGCCGGTCAACTCGCTTGCGACCGGATCGGACGCCGTGTCCTCCAGAACGTCGATCCCGTCATCGTCGGAGGGGTTCGAGCCCGAGTCCGGATCGGATGCTGCTTCCTTGACGTCGAATTCGCGGGCCTTCTCGATGATGAAAGCGACCTTCTCGGCGGAAATTGCAAGCTCTGGCATCGTCTTCCCCTCTCGCTCTTCTCTGGTTTTCCTGGGTTCCGGCGATAACGCGGCGCGCCACCAGATGATCCATTGCGCTTCATGGCGGAAACCCGCATGTTTCGGCGCCAAAGCGTTCTCTCTCGTCATTCCGGGGCGCGACGTCGTCGCGAACCCGGAATCTCACGCAACGATCTCGAGATTGCGGGTTCGATGCTTGCGCATCGCCCCGGAATGACAGCGAGGCGCAAAGCAAGAACATGGGGATGCGCCGGATGTCGTGGAAGGTGGGCAAGGTCAAGATCACGAAACTCGTCGAGATGGAGACAGTCGGCTCGACCCGCTTCATCCTGCCGGCCGCGACCAACGATGAAATCCAGAAGCTGCCCTGGCTGATCCCGCATTTCGCCACCGAAGAGGGCCGACTGAAAATGTCGATCCACTCGCTGGTGGTCGAGACGCCGACGCGCCGCATCGTGGTCGACACCGGTCTCGGCAACGACAAGCAGGGCCGCGGCGTCCCCGCCTGGAACAACCGCAGCACGCCGTTTCTGGAGACCATGGCGGCGGCGGGCTTTCCCCCTGACAGCATCGACACCGTGCTGTGCACACATCTTCATGTCGACCATGTCGGCTGGAATACGAAACTGGTCGACGGCAAATGGGTGCCGACCTTCCCGAAGGCGCGCTACCTGTTCGGCGAGACCGAATACGAGTATTGGCGCGATTATACGGCCGAGCCGGACAAGGTCGCGGTGTTCAACGATTCCGTGAAGCCGGTCGTCGATGCCGGCCAGGTCGAGCTGATCCCAGGCGATCACCGGCTCTGCGAGGAGATCAGCGTGATCCCGACCCCCGGCCACAGCCCCGGTCACATGAGTGTCCTGATCGAGTCCGGCGGTGAGCAGGGGCTGCTCACCGGCGACGTTGCCCATCATCCCTGCCAGATGTCGCATCTCGACTGGTGCTCGGTCATCGATACCGATCCCGCCCAATCGGCGGCAACGCGGCACAAGGTGTTCTCGCGCTTTGCCGACACCCCGACGCTGGTGATCGGCGGGCATTACTCGGCCGGACACATCAGGCGGGATGGGGACGCGTTCAGGTTCGTGGCGCTGGGATGAGACGCAATCGTAGGGTGGGCACAGCGCGGCGTGTCCACCCTCCCGGGCAAGGAAAAGATTTGGTGGGCACGGCGCTCCGCACCTTTGCCCACCCTACAAAGGAGGGGCTGCAATGCGCCCCGTTTTGAGCGGTTGAATTTCCCGCCGCCCTGTTCCATGAAGCTATTTAACCGATCGGTCCATCTCCAGGGAGAAACGAGAATGAAGCTTGTTCGTTACGGCGAAAAGGGTGCGGAAAAGCCCGGCCTGATCGACAAATCCGGCCAGTTGCGCGACCTGTCGGCGCATGTGAAGGACCTGACCGGCGAGGCCTATTCGCCGGAAAGCCTGAAGAAGCTCGCCGCGCTCGACCCCGCCTCGCTGCCCGCCGTTTCCGGCAAGCCGCGGTTCGGCGCACCCGTCACCGGCATCTCGAAATTCGTCGCCATCGGCCTCAACTACAGCGACCACGCCAAGGAAACGGGAGCCGCGATCCCGACCGAGCCGATCATCTTCATGAAGGCGAACACCTCGCTGTCCGGCCCGAACGACGCGGTCGAGAAGCCGCGCGGCTCGACCAAGCTCGACTGGGAGGTCGAGATCGCCGCCATCATCGGCACCCGCGCCAAGTACGTCTCCGAAGCCGATGCGCTGAACTACGTCGCCGGCTATTGCGTCTGCAACGACGTCTCCGAGCGCAACTTCCAGACCGAGCGCCTCGGCCAGTGGACCAAGGGCAAGTCGCACGACACGTTCGGCCCGGTCGGCCCGTGGCTCGCCACCAAGGACGAGATCAAGGACGTGCAGAACCTGTCGATGTGGCTCGACGTCAACGGCCAGCGCCGCCAGACCGGCTCGACCAAGACCATGATCTTCTCCATGGCCAAGTGCATCTCCTATGTCTCGCAGTTCATGACGCTGCTGCCGGGCGACATCATCACCACGGGCACCCCGCCCGGCGTCGGCCTCGGCATGAAGCCGCCGACCTTCCTCAATGTCGGCGACGTCGTGACGCTGGGCATCGAGGGTCTCGGCGAGCAGCGGCAGGAGATCGTGGCGGCGTAAGCGGCAATCACCTCCTTCGTCATTCCGGGATGGCGCGAGAGCGCCAGACCCGGAATCTCGAGATTCCGGGTTCGATGCTTCGCATCGCCCCGGAATGACAACAAGGATCCAAAATGAAGCTCACCTTCTCCGCCGCCTCGCCCTTCGCCCGCAAGGTGCGCATCGCCGCGATCGAGCTTGGGCTGATCGACAAGATCGAGTTCACGCCGGCAACCGTCGCCCCGGGGCAGGCCAATGAGGACTATTCGCGCATCACGCCGCTGAAGAAGCTGCCGGTGCTGATCACCAATGACGGCGACGTCATCCTCGATTCCTACGTCATCGTCGAATATCTCAACGAGATGGCCGGCGGCAGCCTGATCCCGGATTACGGTCCGCGGCGATGGAAGGCCAAGACCAATCACTCCCTGATCAACGGCATGCTCGATTCCATGCTGCTGTGCCGCTACGAGAGAATGGTGCGGCCGCAAGGCCTGCAATGGCAGGCGTGGTCGGACGACCACTGGAACCGGGCCTGGACCGGCATGGCGCGCTTCGAGAACATGCCCGATGTCCTGAACGGCCCGTTCGACATTTCGCAGATCGGCCTCGTCTGCGTGCTCGGCTATGCCGACTTCCGCTTCGCCGATTGCGGCTGGCGCAAGGCCTATCCGAAGCTCGACGCGTTCCATCAGAAGATGCTGGAGCGGCCCTCGGTCAAGATCTCGGTGCCGCCGGCGGCGTAACCCGCTAGGAGTGTCCATGAGCCTGAAATACTCGGTCGGCGATCTCACCATCCATCGCGTCATCGAGCAGGAAACCTCGTTCGTCCCGGCGCTGGAGATGCTGCCGGGACTGACACCCGAGGTGCTGGCCGAGAACCGGGCATGGATGCGGCAGGCCAAGGCACTCGACGACAACGATGTGCTGCTCTTGTGCTTCCAGTCCTATGTGGTGAAGACGCCGCACCACACCATTTTGATCGACAGCTGCATCGGCAATGACAAGCCGCGCCCCAATCGGCCGAAATGGAACATGAAGACCGACGACACGTACTTGGGTGCACTTGGCGCCGCCGGATTCTCGCCTGGCGACATCGACTTCGTGATGTGCACGCATCTGCATGTCGACCACGTCGGCTGGAACACACGGCTCGAAAACGGCCGCTGGGTGCCGACCTTCCCCAAGGCGCGCTACGTCTTCGCCAGGCAGGAGTTCGACCATTGGTCGGCTCAGAACGCGAAGACGGAGATCCCGCCTTTCGTGGACAGCGTGCTGCCGGTGGTCGAGGCCCAGCGCCACGAGCTCGTCGGCAACGACCACCAGATCGGCGATCACGTCCGGATCCTGCCGACACCCGGCCACACGCCGGGCCATATCGCAATCACGGTGGGCCGCGGCAAGGACGACGCGGTTTTCTCCGGCGATCTCATGCATTCGCCGCTGCAGACGCTCTATCCGGAGCTGTCGATCAAGTTCGACGTCGACCCGGCGAAGGCGGCTACGACGCGCCGCAGCTTCCTGGAGCGCTATTGCGACACCGAGACGCTGTGCTGCACGGCGCACTTCCCTTCGCCGTCGGTGGGCAAGATCCGGCGCAAGGGCAACGCGTTCGTGTGTGCGGCGGTTTAGCGAGATGCCGTAGGGTGGGCAAAGGCGAGCGCTTCGCGCGCCGTGCCCACCACTCCTTATGGTGGGCACGCTCCGCTTTTCCCACCCTACGATTCCACCCGTGTGGAGAAAGCAATGACAGCACTCCCCGACATCCCCCTGCCCGCCGGAATCCGCTCGCGTTATGTCGACGGCATCAACGGCTTGCGCATGCATGTGCTGGAGGCCGGCTTCGAGTCAAAGGGCCGCTCCTGCATCCTGTTGCTGCACGGCTTTCCCGAGCTGGCCTTCTCCTGGCGCAAGGTGATGCCGGCGCTCGCCGCCGCCGGTTATCACGTGATCGCCCCCGACCAGCGCGGCTGCGGGCGCACCACGGGATGGACTGCCGACTACGATGGCGATCTCGCGCCGTTCTCGCTCCTCAACCTTGTGCGCGATGCGCTCTCCCTGGTGTCGGCCTTCGGCTACAAGCAGGTCGATCTCGCCGGGCATGATTTCGGCAGCCCAGTCGCGGCATGGTGTGCGCTGATCCGGCCCGACGTGTTTCGTTCGGTGACGCTGATGAGCGCGCCATTCGGCGGAGCGCCGCCGCTGCCATTCAACACAGTTGACCGTCCCGCAAAGCCTGCGGTCGAAGACCCCGTTCATCGCGAGCTTGCCGCGCTGCCGCGTCCGCGCAAGCACTATCAATGGTACTACGCGACACGCGAAGCCAACGCGGACATGCAGCACGCGCCGCAGGGCGTGCACGATTTCCTGCGCGCCTATTATCATCACAAGAGCGCGGACTGGACCGACAACAAACCCTATCCGCTCAAGGCGTGGTCGGCAGACGAACTGGCAAAGCTGCCAACCTATTACGTGATGGACGCCGGCGAGACCATGGCCGAGACGGTCGCGAAGGAGATGCCCTCGCCCGCCGCGATCGCCGCGAACCAATGGCTGCCGGACAGCGACCTCGCCTACTACAGCGCCGAATACGGCCGCACCGGATTTCAGGGCGGGCTGCAATGGTATCGCTACGGTACGTCGGGCATGCTCAACGACGAGATGCAGCTGTTCTCCGGCCGCAGCATCGACGTGCCCTCCTGCTTCATCTCCGGCAGGCAGGATTGGGGCACCTATCAGCGCCCAGGCGTGTTCGAGGCGATGCAGAAAAGCGCGTGCACCATGATGCTCGGCTGCCATCTCGTCGACGGCGCCGGCCATTGGGTGCAGCAGGAGCAGCCGGCCGAGGTGAGCCGGTTGCTGCTCGACTTCCTGGCCAAGACTTCCTGACTAAGTCCCGCGCCGGCTGATTTGACCCAGGAACCACGGCGGCCTATATAATTTAGAATCGTTCTAAACTAGTGGGACAGGGCCGTCGTGAAGAATTTTGCCGATCTGACCGAGCGCGAGGTGCTTGCGGTCGCGATCTCCTCCGAGGAGGAGGACAGCCGCATCTACATGACCTTCGCCGAAGATCTGAGAGAGCGTTACCCGGACTCAGCCAAGATCTTCGAACAGATGGCCGAGGAAGAGCGCGGACATCGCCACATGCTGCTGGAGACGTACGAGCAGCGGTTCGGTCCGCACCTGCCTCCCATCCGCCGCGAGGACGTCAAGGGCTTCCTGCGTCGCCGCCCGGTCTGGCTCACCAAGAACCTGTCGCTCGACACCATCCGCAGGGAAGTCGAGACCATGGAACTGCAGGCCGAGCGCTTTTACGTGAAGGCCGCCGAACAGGCGCAGGATGTCGGCGTGCGCCGTTTGCTCGGCGATCTCGCCGAAGCCGAGAAAGGCCACGAAGAGATGGCCGCAAAGCTCTCGGACCAGATCCTGAGCCCGGATGTGCGCGCGGAGGAAGATCGCACCAACCGCCGCATGTTCGTGCTGCAATATGTGCAGCCGGGCCTTGCCGGCCTGATGGACGGATCGGTCTCGACGCTGGCACCGCTGTTTGCCGCCGCGTTCGCCACCCACCAGAACTGGCAGACGTTTCTTGTCGGCCTCGCCGCCTCGATCGGCGCCGGCATCAGCATGGGATTTGCGGAAGCGCTGTCCGACGACGGATCGCTCACGGGGCGCGGCTCGCCATGGCTGCGCGGTCTCACCTGCGGCTTGATGACGACGCTCGGCGGGCTCGGCCACACCGCGCCCTATCTGGTGCCCGACAGCTGGGCCAACGCGTTCTGGATCGCGACGGCGATCGCCGGAGTCGTCGTGTTCTTCGAGCTATGGGCAATCGCCTTCATCCGCTCGCGCTACATGGACACGCCGTTCCTCCAGGCCGTTTTCCAGATCGTGCTCGGCGGCGCCATCGTGCTGGCGGTGGGGATATTGATCGGAGCGGCGTAGTAGCCACAATCTCGGTGTCATCGCCCGCGAAGCGGGCGATGACACCGACTTCTTGGCACTGCCCGACGAGCCTCATCTACATATCAATCGCGATCAAACAGCGGTTGCAGCGTTCGGCTAAACTGCTCATCATCCGCAGACAACCAGAGCGGGAGAAGCGCCGTGGCCAAATCGGAATGGAGTTTCAAGAGCGCAGTCGAGCTGTCGGCCGCATTGAGCGCGAAGAAGGTCTCGGCGGTCGAGCTCACGCAGGACGCGATTGGCCGTATCGAGCGTCACGACGGCAAGATCAACGCGATCTGCGTGCGGGATTTCGATCGGGCGCTCGGCGCCGCGCGCGAGGCGGACGCTGCATTGGTCCGCGGCGAGCGCAAGCCGCTGCTCGGCCTGCCCCTGACGATCAAGGAATCCTTTAACATCGCCGGCCTGCCGACGACCTGGGGCTTCGTCCCGCAGAAGGATTTCAAGCCTGTCGAAGACGCGCTGCCGGTCGCACGCATCAAGCAGGCCGGCGGTGTGATCCTCGGCAAGACCAACGTGCCGGTCGGTCTCAGCGACTGGCAGAGCTACAACGACATCTACGGCACCACGAACAACCCCTATGATCTCGGCCGCACGCCGGGTGGATCATCCGGGGGATCTTCGGCAGCCCTCGCCGCAGGCTATTGCGCGCTCGCCACCGGCTCCGACATCGGCGGCTCCCTGCGTGTGCCGGCATTTCATTGCGGCATCTTCGCTCACAAGCCGACCATCAATCTCTGCGCAGCGCGCGGCGAGACTCCGCCGCCATTTCCGGCCATTCCGCGCGAAGGCGACCTCGCCGTCATCGGTCCGATGGCGCGCACCGCCGCGGATCTCTCCTTGCTGCTCGACGTCATGGCCGGACCGGATCCGCTCGATGCCGGCGTCGCCTACAAACTCGATTTGCCTGTTGCGCGGCATCAGTCGCTGCGCGATTTTCGTGTCCTGGTGATCGAGAGCCATCCGCTGCTGCCGACTGACCGGGACGTGCGCGGCGCGATCGACAAGCTCGCCACCGACCTTGCGAAGGCCGGCGTGACGGTCGCGCGCGAGAGCCCGCTGCTTCCGGACTTCGCGGAGACGTCGCGGCTTTACATGCGCATGCTGCTGGGCTTCCTCGGCGCGTTCTTCCTGCCCGACGAGCTGGCGGATTCGCAGGCTCGGGCGAGCCAGTTGTCGCCGGAGGACCGAAGCCTCGAAGCGGAGCGGCTGCGCGGCACGATTGCAAGCCACCGCGCCTGGGTGCTCGACGCAGGTAGCCGCGCCGGCCTGCGGGCGCAATGGCGCGCGCTGTTCAAGAGCTTCGACGCGGTGATCTGCCCGATCATGCCGACGCCGGCCTTTCCGCACGATCATTCGCCCGAGCAGAGCCTGCGACGCATCAGCATCGACGGCAAGGATTATCCTTATTCCGACCAGCTCGCCTGGCCCGGCATCGCGACGCTTCCGGGCCTGCCGGCGACGGCCGTTCCGCTCGGCCTGTCGAAAGACGGCTTGCCCGTCGGCGTCCAGATCGTCGGCCCCTTCCTGGAGGACCGCACGCCGCTCAAGCTCGCCGAACTGATCGAGCGCGAGTTCGGCGGCTTCACACCGCCGCCATTGTTCGATGATTAGTCCTGTCGTCAACGACCACCGGGGAGAGAACGTCATGAGCCAGGACATGGAAGAGCTCACCGCGCTCAACCGCGACTACGTCGCCTCCGTGCAGAACTGCGACGTCAAGCGGTTCGACCAGATCCTGGCGCCGGAGTTTTACTGCTCCAATCCCGACAAGACGCTGGTCGACCGCGCCGCCTTCCTGGAACAGACGGCGCGGCCGATCGCGATCCGGAATCTCAGGGAGCACGACGTCATCATCCGCATCATGGGCGACTTCGCCATTATCCACGCGGGGACAAGCTACACCACGGGAGACGGCCAGCAGGCGACGGGCCGCTACACCGATTGCTGGGCGAAGAAGAACGGCAGATGGCTCGCGGTGTCGGCGCACGTGTCGCGGTGAGGCGGGCAAACCATCCTCACACTCCGCTGTCATGCCCCGGCTTGACCGGGGCATCCAGTACTCCGCGGCGACAGTTGGCTCACACAACTCCCGCTGCGGAGTACTGGATCGCCCGCCTTCGCGGGCGATGACACCATCAATGTGGATCAACTATCGAATACGATCACGCTCCGCAGCGTCTTGCCGGCCTTCATGTTGGCAAAGCCCTCGTTGATCTCCGACAGCTTCAGCTTGGCCGAGATCCAGTCCTCCAGGTGCAGCCGCCCTCGCAGATAGAAGTCGACCAGGCGCGGCATGTCGACGCGGAAATGGTTGGAGCCCATGGACGAGCCCTGGATCTTGCGTTCGCGCAGGAAGTCGAAACCGTGCAGCTCGATCTTCTGGCCGAACGGGATCATGCCGACGATGGTGGCGGTGCCGCCGGAGGCGAGCATGGCGAAGGCCTGCTCGGCGGTCTCCTTGCGACCGAGCACCTCGAAGGAGTGCTGCACGCCGCCATTGGTGAGATCGCGGACCTGCTTCACCACGTCGCCGTCGGCGGGGTTGATGATGTCGGTGGCGCCCAGCTTGGTCGCGAGCTGGAGTTTTGCGGGATTGGTGTCGATGGCAATGATGCGGCCGGCGCCGGCGATCTGCGCGCCGTTGATCGCGGCCATGCCGACGCCGCCGCAGCCGATCACCGCGACGGTTTCGCCCGCCGTCACCTTCGCCGTGTTCACCACCGCGCCGTAGCCGGTGATGACGCCGCAACCGATCAACGCGGCGAGATCGAGCGGCATCTCCTTCCGGATTTTGACGATCGCGTTCTCGTGCACCAGCATCTGCTCGGCAAAGGACGAGAGGTTGAGGAACTGGTGCAGCTTTTCGGAGCGAGACCATTGCATGCGGTCGGAGACGCCCGGCAGCAGCTTCACCGTGGTGTCGGTGCAGAGCACCGTGCGGCCCGTGGTGCAATTGTCGCAGGTGCCGCAGAACACGGACAGGCAGGTGACGACGTGATCGCCCGGCTTCACATAGGTGACGTCGGAGCCGACCTGCTCGACCACGCCGGCGGATTCATGCCCGAGCACCGCGGGCAGCGGATGCGGATACAGCCCTTCCATGAAGTGCAGGTCGGAGTGGCAGAGGCCGGCGACCGATGTGCGGATCAGGACCTCGCGCGGGCCGGGCTTCGGCAGGCTGACATCCTCGATGACCAGAGGCTTGTTGACTTCATAGAGGACGGCGGCCTTCATCGAGCACTCCCTGTCGTTTTTTTTGCTTTGAACGCGGGCGCAGCCTACGCTGCCAGAACCAGTTCGCCAACCTCGCTCATGCCGGCATCGCGCTCGCCGAGCAGCAGCGCGGCGATCTTCGCTTGCGTGGCATTTTCCGTCAGCCGGAACGGATCGCTTGGCGAGACCCGGTGATCGATCACGAGCCGCGACAGCAGCAACCGGCGCGCATCGCCGCGCATGGCGTGGATGCGATGCGCCTCCCAGGCGAGCGCGACGGCGCTGGCGACATGATAGAGCAGGCTCGTCGCGCGGCGCGCGTCGGCCTCGTTCTCGGCCTTGCCCGCAACCTCGCGCGCGAAGCCGACCGCGCGATCGGTGAGCGTGTGCAAACGGTCGCGCCAGGCCTGCGGCACCGAGGCGCTGTCATCGAGCCGGGCGTGCAGATCCGCGGCCAGCGCGGATTCCGCGCCATGGCGACCGACCGCGCGCCTCAGCGCATCGATCGCGACGATATTGCCGGTGCCTTCCCAGACCGAGCCGAGATGGGCGTCGCGCAGCAGCCGTGCGGTGGCGAATTCCTCGATATAGCCGATGCCGCCGCGCATCTCGAGCGCATCGCCGCAGACTTTTCGTGCATCGCGCGTGGCGCGGAATTTCAATGTCGGGGTGAGGATGCGCAGCAGCGCCGCCGCGTCCTGGCTGCCGGCCTCGGCGCGGTCGAGCGCGTCCGCCGTGAGGAAGCTCATCGACAGCGCCTGCTCGACCGGCAGCATGATCTTCAGCATCTGCCGCCGGCCGAGCGGCAGGTCGATGATGCGGCTGCCGAACACCACGCGGTTCTTCGCGACCGTCATGGCGTCATGGTAGGCGCGGCGCATCAGCGCGGTGGATTTCACGCCGTTGGAGAGCCGCGACGAGTTCACCATCTCGGCCATCTGCACGAAGCCGCGGTCGAGCTTGCCGACCGCGTAGGCGATCGCGCCTTCGAGCTTGATCTCGCCCGAGGCCATCGAGCGCGTGCCGAGCTTGTCCTTCAGACGCACGATCCGGTAGTGGTTCTGCGAGCCGTCGTCGAGGAAGCGCGGCATCAGGAACAGGCCGACGCCGCGGGTGCCGGGGCCGGCGCCTTCGGGGCGCGCCAGCAGCATCACGACTTTCGCATCGGCGTTCGAGCAGAACCATTTTTCGCCGTACAGGCGCCAATGATCGCCCTCCTGCACGGCGCGCGTCGTGAGCGTGCCGACGTCGGAGCCGCCCTCCTTCTCGGTCATGAACTGGCCGCCCTGGGTCAGCTTGGTCATGTCGGTCTGGGTGAGACCATCGAGATATTTTGCCTTCAGCGCCTCGCTGCCGAAATTCGCCAGGAGTTTGGCGCAGCCGTCCGTGACGTTGATCGGGCAGCCCATGCCGAATTCGGTCTGGTTGAACAGGAAGGTGAAGGCGTGCTTGGCCACCACAGGATATTTGTCCGGCCAGCCCATGATGCCCTTGCGGATCGACAGCGCGTGGATGCCGAACTCGCCGAACGCCGCCTTCTCCAGTTCCCGGTAGGCCGGATGGTATTCGATCCACTGCACGTCGCGGCCGAACTTGTCGCGCTGGTGTAGCACCGGCGTGTGGCGGTCGGCCAGCCGCGCACATTCGTCGAGGGTGCCGCCGGCGAGCTCGCCGAGGCGATCGAGATGCGGCTCGATGTGACGGAACAGCGTCTCCGGCAGATGGATGCACAAGAGATCCGTCAGCGCCTGATCGGCGCGGTAGAAATTCATGCCTGACGTATCGGGCGCCAGCAGGCCGGATGGTGCGGCCGCGGCATTTTTCGGCTGCGCTGTGACCGGCTTGTGCATGATCGTCCTCTTCGTTTCCGCCCGACGGCAATTCTTAGCGCTTGCCGCTTTGGATGATGTCGATCATGCTCCAGCCGCGGATGCGGATAAAGCCGCAAATTGTCAGGGAGGCATGATCGCCGTGAAGGAGCAATTCGCTCTGCGGAATTATGACCGACCGGGCCTGCACCCGGGCTGGTTGTCCGGGTGGCGGATGCATAGATCAGCGGCTTCCCGTCCTAAGAGATCACGCCATGGAACATCCGGAATACAAGATCGCGCTCATCGTCGGCGCCGGCGAAGGCTTGAGCGCCTCGCTGGCGCGGCTGCTGTCCACGCAAGGCATTCGCGTGGCGCTTGCCGCGCGGAAGATCGAGAAGCTGGGCGCGCTCTGCACCGAGACCGGTGCCAAAGCCTATGCCTGCAACGCCACCGAGCCGGATGAGGTCGAGCGCCTGTTCGGCCTCGTCGAGCGCGAGATCGGCACGCCCGACCTCGTCGTCTACAATGCCAGCGGCCGCACGCGCGGGCCGTTCGTCGATCTCGTTCCGGCCGATGTCGCGCAGGCCATCGCGGTCAGCGCCTATGGCGGCTTCCTGGTGGCGCAGCAGGCGGCCAAGCGCATGCTGCCGAACAAGCACGGCGCGATCCTGTTCACCGGCGCCTCGGCCAGCGTCAAGGGCTATGCGCAGTCGGCCTCGTTCGCGATGGGCAAGTTCGCGCTGCGCGGGCTCGCCCAGAGCCTGGCACGGGAGCTGTCGCCGCAGGGCATCCATGTCGCGCATTTCGTGATCGATGGCGGCATCAGGAGCGCGGCGCGGACGGAAACAGCCGACAATCCGGATTCCATGCTCGATCCCGACGCGATCGCGGAGAGCTACTGGAACGTGTTGCAGCAGCCGCGCAGCGCCTGGAGCTGGGAGCTGGAGCTGCGGCCGTGGGTGGAGAAGTTTTGAGTTGAGTTTGTCTTTCCGGGGCGGCTCGAAGAGCCGAACTATGGTGCGCATTTGCGCACCTGAGAATCTCGAGATTCCGGGTTCGATGCTTCGCATCGCCCCGGAATGACAACAATGAACGGGAAGCGACATGACCACGGACACCACCGTCGATACCGGCACCAGCGAACTCCTCTGCGTCATCCGCGACCGCGTCGCAGTGATCACGCTGAACCGGCCGGAGGCGCGCAATTCGCTGTCGGACAGCCTGACGCCGGCGCTGCGGACGATGATCCGCACCTGCGGCGAGAGCCCCGATGTCGGCGCGCTGCTGATCACCGGCGCGGGCGAAGCGTTCTGCGCCGGCGGCAACGTCAAGGGCATGGGCGCGCATCGCGATCCGAAGAAGCTGGAGATGTCGCTGGAAGATCGGGTCGCCGATCTCCAGGAGCGGCAGCGGCTGCTCACCGGCGCGCTGGTGTCGGTGCGCAAGCCGACGATCGCCGCGCTCCCCGGTCCCGCGGTCGGCGCGGGGCTTGCGATCGCCATGGCCTGCGACATCCGCATCGCCGCGCAATCGGCCTTCGTCGCCACCGGCTATGCCCGCATCGCGCTGAGCGGCGATTACGGCATCGCCTGGCTGCTCACCCGCCTCGTCGGCACCGCCCGGGCGCGCGAGCTGATGTTCACCGGCGACAGGGTCGATGCCGCGCGTTGTGAGGCCATCGGCCTCGTCAATCGCGTCGTGCCTGACGACAAGCTACAAGCCGAAGCCTTCGTGCTGGCAAAGTCGCTCGCCGAAGGCCCGCGCCTCGCGCTGCGCTACATGAAGGACAATCTCGACGAAGCCATCCAGTTCGATTTCGAGACCGCCCGCGACCACGAGGCCGAACGACTGATCCGCCTCACCACGACCGCCGATCACAAGGAAGCGGTGCAGGCCTTCATCGAGAAGCGCAAGGCGGTGTTCACGGGGAAGTAACAGGCCCTTCACAGTCAGGAATCGAACCTGGATGGTGCAACGAGCCCTCATTCCGGGCGATCCGCAGCATCGAGCCCGGAATCCATTGGGCCGCAAGACACGCAGTGAAATGGATTTCGGGTTCGCGCTACGCGCCCCGGAATGACGGCTTGGGAATATCTACGCGACGACGACTGCTTAAGGCAAAAAAATGCCCGGCTCAGGTTGACCCGGGCCGGGCTTGCAGTGGTGTCAGGCCGAGGCTGAGGGGCTGTCGGCCTGACGGGAAAGGGCGGCGAGACGCCAGCTCGCGCAGGGAATGTCCTTCGGTGCGACCGCGATCTCCTTGTCGAAGCGCACCAGCTTCCAGTCATCAGGGTGATTGACGAAGGCAAATCCGGATTTGCGGGCGAGCGAGATCATGGTCTCGTTGGAGCGCAGCGTATCGCCGAACATGTGCTCGGCGCCGAGCGCGGCGGCGCGGCACTCAAGATTTTTCATGAGCGCAGTGGCGATGCCGTGGCCCTGCCAGCGATCGTCGACCGACAGGCCGAACTCGAGCGTCGCGGTTTCCGGATGCAGCGCGTAGCGCGCCTCGGCGACGATGGTCTCGAAGCCGTCGACCATCTTGGTCGCGACCACGGTGAAGCGCTCGCGCTCGCCGACCTGGAGGAAGTCGTGCAGCAGGCCCTTCGGCAATTCGCTGATCGCGCCGAAGAAACGGTTGTAGCGGGAGCGGGTCGAGAGCGAGCGGAAATAGTGCTGAAGCTCCTCGGTGTCGCGCGGCTCGACGAAGCGAACGTTGATCGCCTCGCCCTGCCGGGTGCGCAGGGCGTCCGAATATTGCTTCAGATCTTCCAGGCGAAGAGTGCTCATGACACATGCCCTGAGAAAGAGGGACCGCCGGCGCCCCTGTAATCAGGCGGCGCCGGCCTGGCGGCCAATCAGGCCCGCCAGAAGGGTTTGTCGGCCTCATAGGCGATGTCGGACCAGGACAGGCCGACGTCGTGGAGGTCGCGGGCCGTCCAATTGGTCAGCTCGCGGCGAGTCCGGTAGCGCTCGTGCCAGACATGAAGCGTCTCGCCGATCTGCTGGATCAGGCCGGGCGCATGATGATTTGTCATCGAATTCTGGGTCAAGGTAGACATTTTCAGCTCCTGGAGCTAAGTTGAGCGCTAATATCTGCGCTCGATCGCACTGCGACAAACGACAATTTGTACCTTTTCGCATGAAATAAAGTCATGTATCCTGCTGCCAGATGACTGCCAGATTGCCCTCCCTGAACGGATTGCGGGCGTTCGAGGCCGCCGCGCGCCATCTCAGCTTCACGCTGGCGGCGAGCGAGCTGAACGTGACGCAGACCGCGATCAGCCATCAGATCCGGCGATTGGAGGAGGAGCTCGGCATCCGCCTGTTCATCCGGCAGAACCGCGCGCTGGCGCTGACGCCGGAAGCGCGCGACTACCTGCCGGGCGTCCGCGCCGCCTTCAACGACCTCCGCCTCGCCACCGACCGCCTGCTGCGCAGGGACGACGACAAGGTGCTGACGCTCTCGACGCTGGCCTCGCTTGCCGCAAAATGGCTGCTGCCGCGGCTGACGGATTTCCAGGAGCAGCATCCCGGCATCGACGTCCGCATCACCACGTCGACCAGCCTCGTCGACTTCCAGCGCGACGACGTCGATGCCGCAATCCGCTACGGCCGCGGCCAGTGGCCGGGCCTGCGTGCCGACTGGCTGATGGCGGACGAACTGTTTCCGGTGTGCAGTCCGTCACTGCTGCGCGGTGACAAGCCGCTGCAGCGTCCGGAGGATCTGCGAAATCATCCGCTGCTGCACACCTCCAACGCCAACAGCGACGACTGGCGGCTGTGGCTGACGGCGGCAGGCCTGCCGGCCGATATCGCCAAGCAGCCCGGCATCACCTTCGACATGATCTTCATGACCATCCAGGCCGCGATCGACGGCATCGGCGTGGCGATGGGGCGGACGTCCTACGTTCAGGACGACATCGCCAAGGGCCGGCTCGTCGTCCCCTTCAAGATCGCGCTGCCGGCCGATGCGGGCTTCTACCTGGTCGCGCCGGAGGGTCGCCGCGAGGCGCCAAAGCTCGCCGCGTTCCGTCAATGGATCGTCGCTGCAACGCAAAATAAAGCCTGAAAAATCATCAGCTTCCTCGGGAAAACCGATTGACTCGCCGCGCCCTGCGCGGGAAGGGGTAGGACAGATTGTCGCAGCAGCACAACCTGTCGCCTGCCGAGAAGTGAGTTCCGGTCCGGCCACACTTGAAGGGGAGTAACGTCATGGCTGGACCAGCAACCAATCCGCCCGAGATCAAGTCGCGCATCGGCGCGATCCTGCGCGCCACATCCGGCAATTTCCTCGAGCAGTTCGACTTCTTCCTGTTCGGCTTCTATGCCGCCGCCATCGGCAAGGCGTTCTTCCCCTCCACCAACGAGACGGCCTCGCTGCTCAACACCTTCGGCGTGTTCTGGCTCGGCGCCCTGATGCGGCCCGTCGGCGCGATCGTGCTCGGGGCCTACATCGACCGCATCGGCCGCCGCCAGGGCCTGATCGTCACGCTCGGCATCATGGCCATCGGCACGGTCGTGATCGCGTTCTGCCCGAGCTACGCGACCATCGGCATCGCAGCGCCCGTCATCGTGCTGATCGGCCGCCTGCTGCAGGGCTTCTCCGCCGGCGTCGAGCTCGGCGGCGTGTCGGTCTATCTCGCCGAGATCTCGACACCCGGCAACCGCGGCTTCTACACCTCGTTCCAGTCGTCGAGCCAGCAGGTCGCGATCTTCGTGGCCTCGATCCTCGGCTATCTTCTCTCCGAGGTGATGCCGGCCGACACGGTGGCCGCCTGGGGTTGGCGCATTCCCTTCTTCGTCGGCTGCCTGATCATTCCCCTGATCTTCTTCCTGCGGCGCACGCTCGAGGAAACGCCGGCCTTCCTCGCCATGAAGAAGCATCCCACGGCGAGCGAGGTGTTCGCCTCCGCGCTCGCCAACTGGCGCATTGTCATCCTCGGCATGATGATCGCGATCCTGACCACGACGACGTTCTACTTCGTCACCGTGTACACGCCGACGTTCGGCAAGACCGTGCTGAAGCTGTCGACGCAGGACGCGCTGCTCGTGACGCTGCTGGTCGCCGTAACCAACTTCTTCTGGAATCCGGTCGGTGGCGCGCTGTCCGACCGCATCGGCCGCAAGCCGGTGCTGATCACCATCGCCTGCCTGTCGCTCGTCACCGCCTACCCCGCGCTGCACTGGCTGGTGGCGGCGCCGACCTTCGGCAAGCTGCTCGCGGTCGAGATGATGTTCTCGTTCTATTTCGGCGTCTACAGCGGCACCATGCTCGGCGCCCTCGTCGAGATCGTGCCGGCGCATGTCCGCACCACCTGCTTCTCGCTCGCCTTCGCGCTCGCAGCCGCGCTGTTCGGCACCTTCACGCCGTTCGCCTCGACCTGGCTGATCGAGCGGACCGGCGACAAGGCCTCGCCCGGCTTCTGGCTGATGTTCGCCGCCCTGCTCGGCATCATCGCGGCCTCGACCGTGTATCGTGGCGGCGGCAAGGCGGTGCCGACCTATGATGCGGTGGCGGAGCCGGTTGCGGGGCGTTGACGGTCATTCCGGGGCGCCTCGAAGAGGCGAGCCCGGAATCCATTTCTCCCAGCATTCCAGACGCACGATGGATTCCGGGTTCAGCCCTGCGGGCTGTCCCGGAATGACAGTGGGGCTACAGCTCCACCACCACGTAGTCGCTCTCGACCTTCACCGGGATCGTCTCGGCGACGTACGGCCCCTTCACGACGCTCGCGCCAGGCGCGACATGGGCCGGATAGGCTTTCACGCGGAAGCGGCGGGGGTCGCAATAGGACTGGCCGGTGCGGATGTCGAACTCCCAGCCGTGCCAGGGACAGCGGATGATCTCGCCAAGCCTGGTGTATTCGATCTCGCCGGGGTCGCTCGATTGCGCGAGCCCGATCAGCGGCCCCTCGCACAGCGCCGCGCCCTGATGCGGGCAGCGGTTCATCAGGCCGAAATATTCGCCCTTGATGTTGAAGACCGCGATCGGCCGTCCCTCGATCTCCAGGAATTTTCGCGTGCCGGGTGGCAACTCATCGACCGGCGCAATCACGTGACGCGCCATCAATTGATTCCGTACAGCTTGCGCGCATTGCCGAGATAAAACGCCTCGCGGTTGGTATCGCTGACGCCCGCCGGCAAGACGCGCGACGGCTCGTCGTAGTCCCAGTGCGGATAGTCGGTCGCGAACAGCAGGCGGTCCCAGCCGATCCACTTGATGACGTCGAACAGATCCTCGCGCCGCTCCGGATCCTCCATCGGCTGCGTGGTCCACCACACCTGCTCGCGGATATATTCCGACGGCGGACGCTTCACATGCGGCACTTCGCTCCTGAGCCGCTGCCAGGCCTTGTCCAATCGCCACGCAAGCGACGGCGCCCAGCCGAAGCCGGCCTCGATCATCACCATCTTCAGCTTCGGGAAGCGTTCGAACACGCCTTCAAGCACGAGGCTGGCCAGCGCCGATTGCTGGCACTGCGAATGTCCCACCATCTCCTCGATGTAATAGGAAGGCCAGCCCGACGGCGTGATCGGGTTGCCGCCGAAGCCGAAGGCGTGGACGCCGACGGGAAGGCCAGCCTCTTCCGCGGCCTGATAGATCGGCCAGTAGCGGCGCTGGCCGAGCGGCTCGACGTTGCGGCTGAGCAGCAACACCTGAACGAAATTCTTGTCGCCGGCGCGCTCGCGGATTTCGGCGGCCGCCGACAGGCCGTCCTCATTGCCGACGACGATGGACGCTTTCAGCCGTTTGTCCTTGCTGGTCCATTTGTCGATCTGCCAGTCGTTGATCGCCGAGCACAAAGCGGCCGAGAGCTCGTGATTGCGGATGCCCTGCCCGGCATTGAGCGGATTGAGCACGCCCAGCTGCACGTTGTTGGGGTCGAGCAGCTGCTTCTGCATGAAGGAGAGCGAGGAGCCCTGCGGCCCGCCTTCCGGCGGATAGGCGTCGCGGCGCGAGGCGTTGGGCTGGGCCTTCGGATAGGGCGGGCCTTCCATCATGCCCTGATAGGCGTGCACGCCGTAGACTTCGAGATGATGCTGCCAGCGTTTGGCGAGATAGGGATAGAGCTCGGTGCGGGTCGCGCGGGCCGGATGGATGTCACAATCCGCGATCGCGGTCTTGGTCGTCAGGGGGGAAGCGGCTTCGGTGCTCTCGCGGAATTGAATATTCATCGCCTTGCCTCCTTTTGCAGCGGCTAAGTCAGGCGGGGATAGGTCGCATGCGGATTGTCGATCATGATCTTGCGCACGAGATCGGGGGTGAGGCCCTGGGGGAGCGCGTCCTGGCCGTCGAATTGCCAGTGTGGATAGTCCGTGGAGAATAGGACCAATTCATCCGACTGCATATGATCAAACAGGCGAATTAATGTCTCGGGTTCCGGCGGCGCATCAAATGGCTGTAACGAGAAGCGGATGTTGCTGCGCACAAGTTCCAGCGGCGCGCGATCGACCCAGGGCGTCTCCATCCGCACCCCTCGCCAGAATTTGTGAAGCCGCCAGAGAAAGGGGGAGATCCAGGACACGCCGGACTCCAGCATCACCATTTTCAGCCGCGGATATTTGGCGAACACGCCCTCGACGATCACGCTGGTGAGCTGGGTCTGGAACGCCTGGGCCTGACCGACATAATCCTCGATGTGATAGGAACCCCAGCCCACGGCGGTCGGCGGATTGTGATAGGCGGAACCGGCATGAATGCCGACCGCGAGGTCCAGCCGCTCCGCGGCCTCGTAGATCGGCCACAGCGCGCGCTTGCCGAGCGGCACGTCGCCCATGACGAGCATCAACACCTGTACGAATCGGCGGTCGTGCGCGCAGCGTTCGATCTCGGCGACGGCCTTCTCGACGCTTTGCGTGGGGATCACGATCGAGCCGCGCAGCCGCTTGTCACGATCGAGCCATTCCTTCACCAGCCAGTCGTTCAGCGCACGGCAGAAGGCGGCCTGCATGTCCTCGGAAAACGCCATCTGCACGGCGTAGAGCGGATTGCAGATGGCATGGCTGACCTGAAAAGGATCGAGCACATGGCGCTGCATGTCTTCCAGGCTCGCGCCCGGCTTGCCGCTCTCGGGACGCCAATCGGGGCGCGCCACGATCGGCGAGTTCTGCGGGTAGGATTGCGAGACGAGGTCCATCATGCCGCGCGTCGTCACCTGATCGCGCCAATAGTCGTTCAGGTACGGCAGCAGGCTGGTCAGATGCGGCACGGCCGGATGCACGTCGCAATCCACCCCACAGGCGATCAGGGACGCCATCACGTCTCCTTCACGTTTCCTCGTCACGTCTTCTCGCGGTCGGCTTGGCCGCTCCGCCTTGTGTGCGCCATTCAAGCAGGCCTGACCGTCGCCCGCAACTCGGCCAAGGCAGCCAGCTTATGCTAGGAAGGCTGAGCTCGGTTGCGAGGGAATGAGAGGTCAAAGGGATGAAAGAGCTCGTCGGCATTGCTGAACAGGTTGCGGCGAAACTGATCGCGCGCAAACAGACCATTGCGGTCGCGGAATCCTCGACCGGCGGCCTGATTTCGGCCGGCCTGCTCGCGGTGCCCGGTGCATCCGCCTATTTCCTCGGTGGCGCGGTGGTCTACACCCGCGATGCCAGGCGCGTGCTGATGGATATTTCGGACGAAGGAATGAAGGGCTTCCGCTCCTCGTCGGAGCCATACGCAAAGCTGTTGGCCGAGCAGATGCGCAGCCGCTTCAATTGCGACTGGGGCCTGTCCGAGACCGGCGCCGCCGGCCCCACCGGCAACCGCTACGGCGACGCCGCCGGCCATAGCTGCATGGCGGTCGCAGGGCCGGCGGCGGAAGTGATCACGCTGGAGACGGGCGGCAATGACCGGCTTGCGAATATGCAGGTGTTTGCTGCGACAGCGCTGAAGCTGCTGCTGCGGAAGCTATCGGAATAGCAGCATCATTGTCTGCGAACGACAGAGCGGCGCCGCCTTACGTTCGGTGTCGTCCTGGCGAAAGCCAGGACCCATAACCCCGAATGGCAATGTTGCGGTCGGCGGGGCCACAGCTTCTTCCAACAACATTCGATGGTGGTAATGGGTCCTGGCTTTCGCCAGGACGACGTTGGGGAGGCACGGTGCCTACCGCCCCAAATGCCGCATGAAGATCCGCACCACATACCCCTTGAACCGCGGCGCTTCGTCGTAAAGGTCCGATGCGATGCGTTCGATGGTCTCGCGCAGGGACAGGAATTGCGCCTGCCGCGCGCTGCTCTCGGTGCCCTGCATGCCTGCAAGTTCGTCCATCGCGGCGTCGGAGATCTGGCAGTGCACGACCTCGCCATCGTTCAGCATGGTGAAGCGAAAGGCCAGACGTTCGAGGTCGTGGCCGATAATCCTGTCGCGCGTCAGCGGCATCCAACTGTCCCGTTCGCGCCCCCGAACCGGACAATGCTGAAAATCTGACGCGTTGTCACCACCCGCGCCGGGGTGCATGGCCGTCATACGACGCTCTTCAACAGCGCGCTCCCGTCAGTCGGCCACGCTCCGGCGTCAGTAGACGAGCGCCGTACCGGACGGCTTGTTCAGTGCCGCGGCCAGCGATCTGTACTCATCGCAATCCGTCCCGCAGATGGATGCGATCCGGCCGAGGTGATAGAGCGCCTGCTCGCGGTTGCCCCGCTCGAGCTGCCACAGTCCGTAATATTGCCACGTCAGCACGTGGTTCGGATCTGCCCGCAAGGCGCGCTCGTACCAGACCTGCGACTGCTCGTAGTCGCCGAGCTTGCGGTAGGAGTAGCCGATGAGGTTGGCGACGTTCGGATGGTCGTCATGGCCGAGCGACTTCAACTGCGCGATCGCGGTCGCATAGTCGTTACGCTCGTAGATGGTGTCATAGGCCACGCGGTAACCGGCAGCGAAAGCGGGATCGCCTATGCTGGACTGGTTGCCTTGCTTCTTGCCCTTCTGGGTCGCCCTGGTGCCCGGCCGCTTCGGATAGGTTGGCTGCGGCTTCTGATCCGAATAGGCGCCGGCGTAGGGATCGGTAGAACTGATGCTGCCGCCGCCTCCACCACCGCCGCCCCCGCCCGCGGCGAGCGCCGGCGAACTCAACAGGGCTGCAGCAAATGTGCCGAGTGTGACGAGCCTGATCATCCCAGTGAACATCTCCGTCTCCTGTCCTGCTTCAAGCGGCCCCGGACGAATTGATAACCCTGCCTCGGCAGCGATATTCCAGGTGCTGTGTTCACGGAGACGTCAGCGTTCGTACGACAGTTCTGTTGTCCTTTACTGGAATGCCACTTCGGCAAAGCTTCTCAGCTTTCGCGAATGCAGGCGCTCCGACTCCTGCTGCTTGAGCCGCTCCAGCGCCTTCAGGCCGATCTCGAGATGCTGGCCGACGCGGTGGCGGTAGAATTCGCTGGCCATGCCCGCGAGCTTGATCTCGCCGTGCAGCGGCTTGTCGGAGACGCAGAGCAGCGTGCCGTAGGGGACGCGGAAGCGATAGCCGTTGGCGGCGATCGCGGCCGATTCCATGTCGAGTGCGACCGCGCGCGATTGCGACAGGCGGCGGATCATCTCAGGGCCTGAGATCTCCCAGTTGCGGTTGTCGACGCTCGCGACCGTGCCGGTGCGCATCAGGCGCTTGAGCTCGAAGCCTTCGAGGCCCGTGACGTCCTCGACCGCCTCCTCGAGCGCGACCTGCATCTCGGCGAGCGCCGGGATCGGCACCCAGAGCGGCAACTCGCGGTCGAGCACATGGTCCTCGCGCACGTAACCATGGGCGAGGACATAGTCGCCGAGCCGCTGCGTGTTGCGCAGGCCCGCGCAATGGCCGAGCATCAGCCAGGCGTGCGGGCGCAGCACCGCGACGTGGTCGGTGACGTTGCGCGCATTGGACGGGCCGGTGCCGATGTTGATCAGGCTGATGCCGCGATAGCCGGGCTCGACCAGATGGAAGGCCGGCATCTGCGGCATGCGTGTCGGCGCGTCCCCGCTCGTCGCGCCCCCGCTCCGCGTGATCACGTTGCCGGGCGCGACGAAGGCGTCGAGGCCGGCCTCGCCGGACTGAAGCCGCTGCTGGCAGAGCTGCGCGAAGGCATCGACATAGAACTGGTAGTTGGTGAAGATCACGAAGTTCTGGAAGTGCTCGGGATCGGTGCCGGTGTAGTGATAGAGCCGGCGCAGCGAGTAATCGACCCGGGCGGCCCGAAACAGGGACAGCGGCTCCGGCGCGCCGGGCTGGAGCTCGAAGGTGCCGTCCGCAATCGAATCGTCCATGGTGGCGAGATCGGGCACATCGAACGCGTCGCGCAGCGATCGCGTCACAAGGGAATTCTCGCCGGTGGTGATGGCGGCTTCGATGTTGATGTCGCGGCGATAGGCGAAGTGGATCGGGATCGGCTCCGCCGACTCGCCGATCTCGACGGGTACGCCGTGGTTCTGGATCAACAGGCCGATCTGCTCGGTGAGATAGCTGCGGAACAGATCCGGTCGCGTTACGCTGGTCTCGTGCACGCCGGGGCCGGCGACGAAGCCGTAGGAGAGACGCGAATCCAGCCGCGCATATGTCGCGGTGGTGAGGCGGACGAAGGGGTAGTAGGCCCGCGCCCGTGTCGTGATCGCTTCGCCGCCGACATAGGCCTCGAACCGGTCGCGCAGGAATTTCGTATTGCGTTCGTATATCTCTTCGAGCCGTGCGACGGCCGCGGACGCGTCGGAGAAGGATTCGGTGGCGATGGAGGGCGGGGATTGCATGGTTCGAACGCCGGGTTCGTGGGGCTTGAGTCGAACTATAGCAAGACGCAGCCAAGCCGTCATTGCGAGCGCAATGACGAGTTGGGGGTGACGCGCCGTCGCGCGTCACTTCTCCCGGAAGGCCCGCATCAACTGGTCGTGCAGCGGCTTCATCAGATAGGACAGCATGGTGCGGTCGCCGGTCTGGACGAAGGCTTCCACGGGCATGCCGGGGATCAGCTTGGAATCGCCGAGCCGGACGACCTCTTCGGCCGGCAGCGAGACGCGGATGGTGTAGTAGCTCTGGCCGGTACGCTGGTCGGTGGTGACGTCGGGCGAGACGCGGCTGACGACGCCGTTGAGCTCGGGCGTGGTGCGCTGGTTGAAGGCGGACAGGCGCAGCAGCGTCTTCTGGCCGATCTGGAGCTTGTCGATATCGACCGGATTGACCTTGGCCTCGACCTGGAGATCGTCGGCCTGCGGCACGATCAGCATCAGCGCATCACCGGCGGTGACGACGCCGCCGACGGTGTGCACGGTCGATTGCAGCACCATGCCGTCCTGCGGCGCGCGGATGTCGACGCGGCGGAGCTGGTCCTCGGCGGCGACCTTGCGCTCGATCAGCTCGCCGATCTTGTCGTTGGTCTCGCGCAAATCCTTGGAGACCTCGCTCACCATGTCCTTGTCGACCTGGATGATCTGAAGCTCGGTCTCGGTGATCTTGCCCTTGGCCTGCGCCCGCGAGGCGATGTACTGCGCCCGCTCGCCGTTGAGGCGAGCGCTGTCGCGCTCGAGCGTTGTCAGGCGCGAGATCTGCACGAGATGCTTCTCGTAGAGATCGCGCACGCCGGTGAGCTCCTGCTGCACCAGCGAGATTTCCTTGTCCTTGGCCCGCTCCTGCGCGGAGAGACCCTCGATCTCCTCGTTGAGCTGCTGGATGCGCTCGCGGAGCTGCGCCTTCTGGCCGGCACGGCCGTTGACGCGGACGTCGAACAGCTTGGTTTCGGCGGAGAGCAGCGTCTTGACGTCGTAATCGTTGCCGCGATCGAGCAGCGATTGCGGGAAGTCGATCCTGTCGATACCGCGCTGCTCGGCCTGGAGCCGTGCCGCGCGCGCCAGCGCGGCGTCGAGATTCTTGGTGACGATGGCGAGGTTCGCCTTGGTGACGGTGTCGTCGAGCCGCACCACCACGTCGCCGGCCTTGACCACGTCGCCGTCGCGGGCGCGCAGCTCGCCGACCACGCCGCCGGTCGGGTGCTGCACCTTCTTGACGTTGGATTCGACCACGACCTGGCCCGGCGCGATCAGCGCCCCCGAGATCTGCACCGTGGCCGCCCAGCCGCCGAGGCCGACGACCAGGACCAGCACGATCCCGAGCCCGAGCATCAAGTGAAACTTGATGGAATCCCGCACGGTCTTCTTGGCGGCGGGCTTGCCGCCACCGATCGCCATCGTACTCATGACTTTGTACTCATGACTTGGCCACTCCGCCCTCACTGACGACCTTGATCGGTGCCGGCGGCGTCACGCGCGGCTGGAGCACCTGGGCGAGCACCTGCTCCTTCGGGCCGAAGGCCTGCATGCGGCCGTCGCGCAGCACCAGGATCTGGTCGACCGCCTCGACGCCGATCGGCCGATGCGCCACCACGACGACGATGGCGCCGCGCTCGCGGGCGGCGCGGATGGCGCGGGTCAACGCCTCGTCGCCTTCGGTGTCGAGATTGGAATTGGGCTCATCGAGCACGATCAGGAACGGATTGCCGTAGAGCGCGCGCGCCAGCGCCACGCGCTGCGCCTGGCCCGCGGACAGCGCGCCACCCTGCTCGCCGACCTGCGTGTTGTAGCCCTCGCGCATCTTGATGATCATCTCGTGCACGCCGGCCTCCTTGGCCGCGGCGATGATGCCGTCGGAGGTGGCCTCGGGGTCGAAGCGGCTGATGTTCTGCGCGATAGTGCCGCCGAACAGTTCCACGTCCTGCGGCAGATAGCCGATGTGCCGGCCGAGCATGTCCGATGACCATTGGTCGAGCGCCGCGCCGTCGAGCCGCACCTTGCCGCGCACCGGCTGCCAGACGCCGACCAGCGCGCGGATCAGCGAGGATTTGCCGGAGCCGCTCGGCCCGATCACGCCGAGACCGTTGCCGGCGGCGAGCGCGAAGGTGATGTCCTGCACGATGAGGCGCTGATCGCCCGGCGGAACCATGGCGACGCCCTCGACCGAGAGCCGGCTGGTGGGCGCCTGCAACTGGGTCGGCATCGTCTGCGCCGGCATCTGCTCCAGCAGGCGGGTCAAGCGCTGCCAGCTCTGGCGGGCCGCGACGAAGGATTTCCAGTGCGCGATGGCGAGATCGACCGGCGCCAGCGCGCGGGCCGACAGGATCGAGCCCGCGATGATGATGCCGGCGGTCGCCTCCTGGTGGATGACGAGATAGGCGCCGACCGCGAGCACGGCGGATTGCAGCATCATGCGCAGCACCTTGGCGACCGCGCCGAGGCCGCCGGCGACGTCGCTCGCACGCTGATTGCCGACGAGATATTTTTCGTTGGCCTCGCTCCAGCGCTGGTTCATCCGGCTGGTCATGCCCATCGACACCATCACTTCGGCATTGCGACGGCTGGAGGCGGCGAGATCGTTGCGCTGGGCCGCAAGCCCCATCGCCTCCTTCGCCGGCTGGCGGGACATGAATTCGGTGACCACCGTCAGGCCGACCAGGATGATGGCGCCGACCAGCGCGGTCACGCCGATCATGACGTGGAAGGCGAAGCAGATGGCGAGATAGAGCGGCAGCCAGGGCAGATCGAAGAACGCGCTCGGTCCCATGCCGCCGAGGAAGGAGCGGACATTGTCGAGGTCGCGCAGCGGCTGGAGGCCCTCGTTGCGGCTGCCGATCAGCAGCGGCAGGCGCACGACGGTGTCGAACACGCGCTTGTTCAGGGCCTCGTCGAGCGCGGTGCCGATCCGCCCCAGGATCCGGTTGCGGATCATGTCGAGCACGCCCTGCGCCGCGTAGAGGAAGCTGGCGATGATGATCAGGCCGACCAGCGTCGGAATGCTGCGGCTCGGCAGCACCCGGTCGTAGACTTCCAGCATGAAGATCGACCCGGTCAGATAGAGCAGGTTGATCATGCAGCTCATCAGGCCAACGCCGACGAATGCCGTGCGACAAGCGCGCAGCGCGTCAGCGAGCTCTGAACGGCGAACGCCAGGCATGGCTGCCATCAGTCTGGTCTCTTTCGGGTAAGGGGCAAAGCCCCTGATTTCAAAGGCAATTTCAGGAGTATTTGATCCGGATTAACATCGCGTTTTCGCCCCTCGTCCAACGCGGCTGAATCAACCCGATCCCCTGTGGGGGCACATCACCCCCTGATGGCCTGGCGCGCAAGTCCGGAATCTCACAGTCTTGCGGCTTTTTCTTGCAGACATCTCACCTCTCCCCGGGCGGGGAGAGGTCGAAAGTTAGGTCAAGGCGCCGCTAGAACCGGCCGCCGCCGCGTACCAGCCGCACCACGAGCAGCAGGATAACCGCGCCGATGGCGGAATAGACGATTTCCGACACGAGCCCGGTGCCGATACGAATGCCGAGCTTCGGGAACAGGAAGCTGGCCACAAACGCGCCGGCGATGCCGATCACGATGTCGCCGATGATGCCGAAACCGGCGCCCCGCACCACCTTGCCGGCCAGCCAGCCGGCGACCAGGCCGACGAACAGGATGACGAGCAGGCCTTCATTGGAAATGTACATAAGTGAGGTCCCTCTCCGTGAACGGGGCCATGGAACCGGAACCGGGATGAATGGGGTCTGAATGCTGGTCGGCTCGCCCTCGGTGGGGCGTCTAAACAAAAAAACTCGAAAACAACCCCATGCACAGTAGAACGGACCTTGGCCGAGCGCGCTCGGTGAATTGTGACAAGCCGGTGTTGCCGCAGAGGAATTCCGAAGTGGCGCGCGTTTGGAAAGTGAGGGACGCAAACTCTCTCATTCCCTCCCCCCTTGCGGGCGAGGGGCAGGGAGAGGGGTAGCCGCGGGCCCGGGCGGCCTTTCACCTCTGCCCGCTTGCGGGGAGAGGTCGGATCGCATCGCAAGATGCGATCCGGGTGAGGGGGTACAGGTCTCTCGACATGGTCATGCGCGGAGAGAGGCCCCTCACCCCAACCCTCTCCCCGCAAGCGCGGGGCGAGGGAGCGCACCGGCTATGTCGCGACCACCGGCTCCGCCAGCACGCACCTTGCCGCCCGGCCCGGTCCCACCTCCACATTCGCAGGCAGTTGCTCCAGGCAGCGCGGCTGGGCGGCGGCGCAGCGGGGGGCGAAGGAGCAATTATGGGGCTTTTCGGCCAGCGACGGCGGGGTGCCGGGGATGGTTTCGAGGCGCTGCCCCCGCTTGGCGCCGTGGATTGTGGAGGCGAGCAGGCCCTTGGCATAGGGGTGCACCGGCGTGCGAACGATGTCGCGCAAGGTTCCCTGCTCCACGATCTGGCCGGCATACATCACCGCGACGCGGTCGCAGATCTCTATGGCGACGCCGATGTCGTGGGTGACGAAGATGACGGACATGCCGAACTCGCGCTGCAGCTCGCGCAGCAGCAGCAGGATCTGGATCTGCACGGTGGCATCGAGCGCGGTGGTCGGCTCGTCCGCGAGCAGGATTTTTGGCCGGCAGGCGAGCGCCAGCGCGATCATCGCGCGCTGACGCATGCCGCCGGACATTTCGTGCGGATAGGCATCGAGCCGCCGTTTTGCAGAAGGAATGCGCACGACCTCGAGCATTTCGAGCGCGCGTGCCCTGCCCTCCGCATAAGACTTGCCTTCGTGGCGCACCACGCTTTCGGCGATCTGCGCGCCAATGGTGTAGACCGGATCGAGCGCGAGCGCCGGCTCCTGAAAGATCATCGAGACGGTCTGGCCGCGGAACGACGAGAGCTCCTCGTCGTTCATCGCGAGCACGTCGCGGCCCATCACGTTGACCTTGCCCGTGATCTGCGTGCGCTTCTTCGGCAGCAGCCGCATCAGCGCACGCAGGGTCACGCTCTTGCCGGAACCGGATTCGCCGAGCAGGCCCAGCACCTCGCCGTCTCCCAGCGAGAGGCTGAGATCGTTCACGGCATAGACCGTGCGCTCCCCGGTGAAGCGGATGTTGAGGCCTGAGATCTCGACGAGCTTTGTCATGACGGCAGTTTGGGTACCCGGTCGTGATAGTCGGTGACGCGCTGGAACGCCGCGCCGATGGTGAGCAGGGTCGCTTCATCGAAGGAGCGGCCGATCAACTGTATGCCAACAGGCAGCCCGCTTTTGGTGAAGCCGGACGGTACGGTCAGCGACGGCAGGCCGAGAAAATTCACCGGGCGGGTGAACAGCGTCAGCCGCTGCACCATGGCCGGCGCATTCGGGCCGCCGCCGACATCGCTCTCCTCGATGGTCGGCGCCGGCACCGGCGAGGCCGGCGCGATGATCGCGTCGACACCAGCGGTCGCGGCGTTGTGGGCGGCAAGCGCGGGACCGCGCCAGCGCATCGCTTCGAGATAGGTGATGGCGGGAACGGCGAGACCGTTCTGCAGCCGCATCAAGACCTGCGGTCCATAATCCTGCGGACGCTCGATCATCCAGCGCTTGTGGAAGGCGGCGGCTTCCGCCGCGAGCACGAGCTGGCTCGCCGAAGACAATTGCCGCTGGTCCGGCAGCTCGACCTTGACGATGTCGGCGCCCTCGCGCTTGAGCACCGCGATGGTCTCGTCCAGCACGCGCGCGACCTCGCTGTCGAGATCGTCGACGTAGAACGACGCGGGCACGCCGATCTTGAGGCCTTTCAGCGAACCCTTGGTCGCGCCGACATAGTCGGACAGCGGCTCATGGCTCGCGGTCGAATCCTCGGGATCGGGACCGGCCATTAGCGCCAGCAGCAGCGCGCAGTCCTCGGCGGTGCGGGCGAGCGGCCCGACCGTGTCGAGCGATTGCGACAGCGGCATCGCGCCGGCGCGGCTGACGCGGCTCCAGGTGGTCTTGAGGCCGGTGACGCCGCAGAAATGTGCGGGCATGCGGATTGAACCGCCGGTATCGGAGCCCAGCGCCGCAAAGGTCAGCCGCGCGGCGACCGCCGAGCCGGAGCCCGACGACGAGCCGCCGGTGATATGCGCGACGTTCCAGGGATTGCGCACCGGACCGTAATGGGCGTTGTGGCCGGTCGGTCCATAGGCGAATTCGGCGAGATGCAGCGTGCCGAGCCGGACCTGGCCCGCATCCTTCAGCCGCTGCAAGGCGGTGGAGGTCGTCGTCGCAACGAAATCGCGGCGGATCAGCGAGCCGCAGGTCGAGACCTTGCCGGCATCGTAATACATGTCCTTGTGCGCGAGCGGCACGCCATGCAGCGGACCGCGCACTTCGCCCTTGGCCAGCTCGGCATCGGCGGCCTCGGCTGCTTTCAGCGCCGCCTCCGCCTCGATCGACATGAAGGCGTTGAGATGCGGCTGCCACTGCGCGATGCGGTGCAGCAGCGCGCGCGTCACCTCACGCGAGGACACCTGCTTCATCGCGATCGCACGCGCGACCTCGGTGAGCGTCATCAATGCCGGTTCGGTGCTCATTTCGACACCTTCGCCGTCTGCGCCAGCACGTAAGAAGCCGGCTCGAGGTCGAATGGCAGCGTGCCGGCGATGGCGGCAAAGCCTTCGAAGGCCGGCCCGATGGAATTGGAGATGCGTGTTGCGATCTCGTCATCCACGGCAACGCCGGCAACTAGCGCGATCGGCTTGATCTCTTTTGGTGTCGGTCTCGTCATGCGATTTCCCCTGCCGGCGCGCGGCTATGGCCTGACCCCGGAATGGCCATGTAGCACGCGGCCTCGTGGCCCATTGTATCGACCGCCGTGAGCTTTGGTGCTGCATTTGCGCAGAGCGGCTCCGCAAATGCGCAGCGCGTGTGGAAGCGGCAGCCCGACGGCGGATCGATCGGATTGGGCGGATCGCCGGTGATCGGCGGCTTTTCGGTACGCCTGTCAGGATCGGAGGACGGCATCGCCGCCAGCAGCGCGCGCGTATAGGGATGCGCCGGCTGGTCCCAGACCTGGTCGACCGGGCCGAGCTCGACGACCTCGCCGAGATACATCACCAGCACACGATCGCTGATGTAGCGCACGACGTTGAGATCGTGGCTGATGAAAAGATAGGTCAGGCCGAACTCGCGCTTGAGGTCGGCGAGCAGGTTGAGCACCTGCGCCTCGACGGATTTGTCGAGCGCGGAGACGGCTTCGTCCAAAATCACCAACCGCGGCGACAGCGCCAGCGCCCGCGCGATATTGACGCGCTGGCGCTGGCCGCCGGAAATCTCGTGCGGATAGCGGTTGGCGAAGTTTTCCGGGCGCAGGCCGACCTTGCCGAGCAGCTCGCGCGCCAGCGCCCGTGCCGTGCCATCGGCCATGCCGTGGACTTTCGGGCCGAAGGCGATGGATTCCTCGATGGTGAGGCGCGGATTGAGCGAGGCATAGGAGTCCTGGAATACCATCTGCATGCCGCGACGCAGCTCACGCAGCGACAGCGCCTGACCGACGGTCATGCCGTCATAGATGATGTCGCCGGTATCGCGCGGCATCAGATGCATCAGGAGGCGCGCGGTGGTCGACTTGCCGCAGCCGGATTCGCCGACGATGCCGACGGTCTCGCCCTTGGCGACGGAGAAGGAGACGTTGTCCACCGCGCGCACGGTGCGTTTCGCGGCGAACAATCCGCCGCGGACGGGGAAATGCTTGGTCAGGCCGTTGACCTGGAGCAGCGGCTGCGCGACGCCGCCAAGATCTTCGATCGGCTCAAGCATGGCGACGGAATCGTTGGTTTCGCTCATGGCCTAATTCCTGATGTCCATGGCGCTGCGCAGGCCGTCCGAGAGAAGGTTGAAGCAGATCGAGACCGCGAAGATCATCGCGCCGGGAAGCGCCGCAACCCAGGGATTGACGTAGATCGCGGTGCGCAGCGTGTTCAGCATCAGCCCCCATTCCGGCTCCGGCGGCTTGGTGCCGAGGCCAAGGAAGGAGAGGCCGGCGGCCAGGATCATCGAGACCGAGATCAGGCTGGTGGCATAGACAAAGATCGCGCCCAGCACGTTGCCGAGGATGTGCACGCGCATGATGGTGAAGGCTCCGGCACCGGAGGCGCGCGCGGCCTCGACGAAATCCATGTTGCGCACGCCGGTGGTGACGCTCTCGGCGACGCGGGTGATCTGCGGCACGAACACGATGGTCAATGCCACGATGGAGTTGAGGATGCCGGCGCCGAGCGCGCCGGAGATCGCGATCGCGAGCAGCACCGACGGGAAAGCGTAGAACACGTCCACGGTGCGCATGATCGCGGTGTTGAGCTTGCCGCCGACATAGCCGGCAATGATGCCAAGCGAGGTGCCGATGCAGAAGGCAAGGATCACGGGCAGGATGCCGATGACCAGCGACAGCCGCCCGCCATAGATCAGCCGCGCCAGCATGTCGCGGCCGAGTTCGTCGGTGCCGAGCGGATAGCCGACCGTGCCGATATGCCGAAGGCGACGGATCATCGAGCCCTTGTAGGGGTCTTCCAGACCGAGCCACGGCGCCAGGATCGCGGACAGGAAGATCAGCAGCAGCACCAGCGCGCAGGCCATGCTGACCTTGTCGCGCACGATGCGGCGGCCGACGGTGGCCCAATAGCCGCGCGCCTTGGTGGCGGGCGCGGCCTGCAGCGCGGCATCGGCAGTGGCGGACAACGGAAGCTCGCTCATCGGCTAGCCCCGCTTGATGCGCGGGTCGATCGCGGCTTGCGCGATATCGACCAGCAGATTGAGGAAGACGAAGAACAGCGCGAGGATCAGGATCGTGCCCTGGAGCAGCGGCAGGTCGCGCTGGAAGATCGCCGAGTTGAGCAGGAAGCCCGAGCCCGGCCAGGAGAACACGGTCTCGATCAGGATCGAGCCGCCGAGCATGTAGCCGAGCTGAAGCCCCATCACCGCAAGCGCGGTGGGCGCGGCGTTCTTGATGACGTGACGGAACACGCCGGTTTCGTGCAGGCCTTTTGCGCGCAGGGCCTCGACGAAGTCCTGGCTGAGGATGTCGCCGGTCAGCGCGCGCACGGTGCGGGTGACGATGCCCATCGGAATCACCGACGTGGTGATCGCCGGCAGCACGAGATATTTCAGGTGCGCCCAGTCCCACGCCCAGGAGTTGGAGCCGTTCGGTCCGGCGCCGACCGCGGGCAGCCAGTTCAGCTGCACCGAGAAGATGATGACCAGCACCATGCCGAGCCAGTAATGCGGCACCGAGACGCCGGCGATGGCAAAGGAGGTCGCGACCTTGTCGATCCAGGTCTCGCGGAAATAGCCCGCGATCAGGCCGAGCAGGATGCCCATGGTGAAGCCGATGATGGCGGCGGCAATCGCGAGCGTGACGGTGTTGCCGACCGCGCGCATGACCTCGGCCAGCACGGGGCGCCCCGTCGCGATGGAATTGCCGAGATCGCCATGAAGGGCACGGAGCAGCCAAAGTCCGAACTGCACCGGCAGCGGCCGGTCGAAGCCGTAGGCGGCGCGCAGCTGCGCCGCGAGCTCCTGCGAAGCGTCGGCCGGCAGCACGGCGACGAGCGGATCGCCCGGCGTGATGTGCACGAGCAGAAAGCACACCAGCGCGACGCTGATGACGATCGGGACGACATAGACGATGCGTCTGGCGGTATAGGCGAGCACGTCGGATTCTTTCTTCCCTTCTCCCCTTGTGGGAGAAGGTGGCGCGAAGCGCCGGATGAGGGGTTCTATCCGCGGTTACAGCATTATCGAGTGAGAGAGAGGGTCACTCGCGGAGAGAGACCCCTCACCCGGCTTCGCTATCGCGAAGCCACCCTCTCCCACAAGGGGAGAGGGTACAGCGTGCGTGTGGCGCGAACTACTGCATCGACACCAGCGAGAAGTCGATGAACCAGCTCTTCGGCTGCACGACGCCTGTGACCTTCGGGCTGATGGCGCGGGGGCCGACGTCGTGGGCGACGTAGAGGAAGGCGGCGTCGTCGACGGAAGCCGCGTGCAGCTCGGCGAGCGCGGCGTCACGCGCGGCGGGATCGAAGGTCTGGCGCGCCTTCTTGACCAGCTCGTCGAACTTGGGATTGTTGATGAAACCCCAATTGTTCGAGACCGGCGGCGCCATGCCCGATTGCAGGAAGCGCACCAGTGCGAAGAACGGGTCCATCGCTGCATAGGTGACGTTGGTCGCGTTGGAGCCGTTGGCCGAGGGATCCTTGGCGCCGCGGCGCCAGTTGGTGAACAGCGTGTTCCACTCGATGACGTCGAGCTTCACGTCGAAATAGCATTCGGCGAGCGCCTGCTGGAGATATTCGTTCATCGGCAGCGGCTGCATCTGGCCCGAGCCGGAGGCCGAGGTCTGGATCTTCACCTCGAGCTTCTTGTTCGGGCCGAAGCCGGCCTCCTGCATCAGCTTCTGCGCGGCCGCCTTGTCGTACTTGATCTCGAAAGCCGGCTTGCCGCGCCAGGGATGGCCGGGCTCGAAGGTGCCGGTCGCAGGCACCATCAGGCCGGCGAGCAGGCCGTCCTTGAGGCCTTCGCGATCGACGCAGAGGTTGGCCGCCTTGCGCACGCGGATATCGTTCCAGGGCGAGCCTTCGATGCGCGAGAACTGCCACGGCCAGACATGCGGCTGCTCGTTCGCATAGAGCTTGAAGCCGCGCTGCTTGAGCTCAGGCAGCGCATCCGGCGCCGGCGCCTCGACCCAATCGACCTGTCCGGAGAGCAGCGCCGCGGTGCGGGCGTTCGCCTCCGGCATCGGCAACAGCACCATCTTGTCGACCTTGGGCACGCGCGCCTTGTCCCAATAGCTCGCGTTCTTGACCAGCTCGAGCCGCTCGCGCGGGGTGAAGCTCGCCATCTTCCAGGGGCCGGTGCCCGCGGCATCCTTCGCAAAGGCAGTCCACGCAGCCTGCGACTTGGCCTTGGCGTCGGCGCCTTCCGCCTTGTCATAGAAATGCTGCCACTTCGCCGGGCTCGCCATGAAGAGGTTGGTGAGATTGATCGGCAGGAAGCTGTCGGGCTCCTTGGTGGTGAGCTCGACCGTCATGTCGTCGATCTTCTTCGCCGAGGCGAGCGTCGGCATGCGCGAGGCGGTGACGCCGACCTGGCTGGCGTCGAACTGCGGCGCATCCTGCTTCAGCACCTTCTCGACGTTCCACACCACGGCGTCCGCATTGAACGGCGAGCCGTCATGGAAGGTGACGCCGGGGCGCAGCTTGAAGGTCCATTTGGTCTTGTCGGCATCGTCGACCTTCCACTCGGTGGCAAGGCCGGGGATCACCACGCTCGGCTTATCGGCGGAGGACAGGTCCCAGCCGGTCAGCGCGTCATACATGGTGAGGCCGGTGAAGCGGTTGCCTTCAAAGCCCTGATCGGGCTGGCCCAGCGTGCGCGGAATATCGGCAGCGGTCATGCCGATGCGCAGCACCGTTTCCGCGCTGGCCACACGCGGCCATGCGGCGGCACTGCCGAGCGCCAGCAACGCGATCAGCGCCGCGCGGGTCTTGTTGTTCTTGATCAGCATCGTCTCAGTCCTCTTCCGGCTTTCAGTGACTAATTTTGATGCAATCGTATGCAATGGCTGTGCCAATGGGGAAACTTTTTCTGCAAATTGCCCCTGCGACGACAAGTCTTTGTGATCGCACGTCTGCGGAGGCACGTCGCTGCCTATTCTGGCATCAAGATTGCAAGTTTGGCCCCGAAATCTCCTGGGAGCTTTGGGCCATGCGTATCCGACTGACGACCTGTTTCGCCGTGCTTGCGCTGGCGATTTCCGCGATCTCGGCGCGCGCCGAAACGGTGGTGCGCTACGGCATCTCGATGGCGGACATTCCGCTGACGACCGGCCAGCCCGATCGCGGCGCCGGCGCCTATCAGTTCACGGCCTACACGATCTACGATCCGCTCGTCGCCTGGGAGATGGACGTCGCCGATCGTCCCGGCAAGCTGGTGCCGGGCCTCGCGACCGAATGGAAGGTGGACGATGCCGACAAGACCAAATGGCGCTTCACGCTTCGCAAGGGTGTGAAGTTTCACGACGGCAGCGAGTTCAACGCCGACGCCGTGATCTGGAATCTCGACAAGGTGCTCAACGACAAGGCGCCGCAATTCGACAAGCGGCAGAGCGCGCAGGTGAAGACCCGCCTGCCGTCCGTCGCGAGCTACGCCAAGATCGACGATTCCACGGTGGAGATCACCACCAAGACGGTTGATTCCTTCTTTCCCTATCAGATGCTGTGGTTCCTGGTCTCGAGCCCGGCGCAGTACGAGAAGCTCGGCAAGGACTGGGACAAGTTCGCCAGCGAGCCCTCCGGCACCGGCCCGTTCAAATTGACCAAGCTGGTGCCGCGCGAGCTTGCGGAGCTGACCAAGAATCCGGACTACTGGAACAAGAAGCGCATCCCCAAGGTCGACAAGCTGGTGCTGGTGCCGATGCCCGAAGCGCTGACGCGCACCAACGCGCTGCTCGCCGGGCAAGTTGACCTGATCGAGACGCCGGCGCCGGACGCCGTGCCGCAGCTGAAGGCGGCCGGCATGAAGCTCGTCGACAACGTCACACCGCATGTCTGGAATTATCATCTCAGCGTGCTGCCGGGCTCGCCCTGGACCGATATCCGGCTGCGCAAGGCGCTGAACCTTGCGATCGATCGTGAGGCGGTCGTGGGCCTGATGAACGGCCTGGCAAAACCCGCCAAGGGCCAGGTCGATCCGTCGAGCCCGTGGTTCGGCAAGCCGACCTTCGAGCTGAAATACGACCTTGCGGCAGCGAAGAAGCTGGTCGAGGAAGCCGGCTACTCCAAGGCCAAGCCGCTGAAGACCACCTTCATCATCGCGCAGGGCGGCACCGGCCAGATGCTGTCGCTGCCGATGAACGAGTTCTTGCAGCAGAGCTTCAAGGAGATCGGCATCGACATCGACTTCAAGGTCGTCGAGCTCGAGACGCTCTACACGCATTGGCGCAAGGGCGCGGCCGACGAGATGAACGCCGGCATCACCGCCAACAACATCGCCTATGTCACCTCCGACCCGCTCTACGCCATCGTCCGCTTCTTCCATTCCGGCCAGATCGCGCCGGTCGGCGTCAACTGGGGCGGCTACAAGAACCCGAAGGTCGACGCGCTGATCGACGAGGCCAAGCAGACCTTCGACAGCGCCAAGCAGGATGAGTTGCTCGCCCAGGCGCACGCGCTGATCGTCGATGACGCCGCGCTGGTCTGGGTCGTCCACGACACCAACCCGCATGCGCTGTCGCCTAAGATCAAGCAGTTCGTGCAGGCGCAGCACTGGTTCCAGGACCTGACGACGATCGGGGTGGAGTGAGGGCAATCTACCGCGTCAAACACCCCTGTCGTCCCGGGCAAGCGTCAGCGCAGACCCGGGCCCCATAGCCACAGGGAGATGTTTGGCGAAGACTCGCGGTTGCCGATCTCGCGCCGCAACTCCTCCCTGGGATTATGGGTCCCGGATCGGCGCGCGCTTGAGGCGCGCTTGTCCGGGACGACAGCGAATGTGTGCCCCCTACTTCGTCAGCAGCGCGTATGCCCCGTTCCAGCCTTCCGCCGGCGGATTGAGCTGGAATTCCTTGATGCGGATTTCATAAAGCTTGAACAGCTTTTCCAGCGTGTCGGCGTCCTCGCTGCGACGGCCGCGCTCGATGGCGTCCAGCGCGCCCTGCCAGTCGCGGTTGCGGTAGCAGCCGAGCATCTCGATGGTGACGTTGCGCAGGCGCTGGAAGGAGCCTGAATGCATCACGTCCTCGCGGCCGGCGACGGCGTAGATCACCTCCGGCTCGGTCTTGCCCTTGACCATGATGAAGTCGAGCTCGAGGATCGCGAACTTGTCCTTGGCGGCGAGCGCGGTCCTGGAGCCGACGATGATCGGGAAACCGTATTCCTTCGACTGTCCCTCCAGGCGCGAGGCCAGGTTCACGCTGTCGCCGAGCACCGAATAGTTCTTCTTCAGGTCGGAGCCCATGTTGCCGACCACGCCGATGCCGGTGTTGAGGCCGATGCCGACATTGAGCGGGATGTAGACGTGGCCGCCGTCGGCGGCTTCCTCCTCGCGCTCCTTGTTGACCGCGTCGATCCGCTCCAGCATCTGGATCGCGGCCTCGCAGGCGTTGACCTCGTGCTCGGCATCGTCGAGCGGCGCGTTCCAGAACGCCATGATGGCGTCGCCCATGTACTTGTCGATATAACCCTTCTGATCGATGATCACGTCAGTCAGCGGCGTCAGGAAGCGGTTCATCAGCGTGATGAGGCCTTGCGGATCGTGCTTGTAGCTCTCCGAGATCGTGGTGAAGCCGCGCACGTCGGAGAACATGATCGTCATCTCGCGCTCCTCGCCGCCGAGCACGAGCTTTTCCGGCGATTGCGCCAGCTGTTCGACCAGAACCGGCGACATGTACTGCGCGAACATGCCCCGGATCTGCACGCGCTGACGCTGCTCGCGCACGAAGCTGGCGAAGATCAGCGTCAGGTAGATCGCGGTGGTCGACAGCAGCGGGTAGGTGAAGTCGATGAGGTAGCGGTACTGCGCGTAGAAGAACCAGGACACGCCGACCAGGATGGCGGCGAACATCGCGCCCGCAAGCACGAGGCGTACCGGGCCGAGATTCGGCGTGAAGATGATGACGAGCAGGCCGATGACGAGCGCGGCGATCAATTCGACGCCGAGCGCGTAGTTCGGCTGGGAGATCACCGCGCCGCTCAGCACGCTCTCCAGCACCTGGGCATGGATCTCGACGCCCGGCATGGTCGAGGACACCGGCGTGGTCTTGATGTCGTTGAGCCCGACCGCGGAGGTGCCGACCAGCACCAGCTTGCCGGCGATCTTGGCGGGCGGCACGGTGTTGTCGAGCACGTCGGCCGCCGAGACGTAGATCGAGGGATCCTGGCGAGCGTAATGCACCCAGAGCTGGCCGTTTCTGTCGGTCGGGATCTCGACGCCCTTGAGGCGCACGCCCCGCACGCCGGTCTTGTCGGTCCGGACCAGCAGCGTCGGCGTTCCCGTGATGACGCGCAGGATCTCGAGGCTGAGCGAGGGCATGACCATGCCCTGCGCGCGCATGATCATCGGCACGCGGCGGATCAATCCGTCGCGCTCGGTCTTGATCGAAAACAGGCCACGGCCCGCCGCAACCTTCTCGATGACGGGCACGTTGCGCAGCAGGCCCGGGAATTCGAACAGAAAGCGTTCGGCACCGTCCTCGCCGACCGTCGCGACGCCGGTGAAGGGGAGCTCCTTGTCGATCTCCGACGAGATCGCCCGCTGCCCGGTCTCGCCCAGCACCACGCGCGAGCGCTTGATAGCATCGGCAAGGATCTGGTCATTGGTCGGCAGCTCGCGCAGCTTGGCGCGGGTGGCATCGTCCAGATAGCGCATCTGGCTCGCGACCAGATCCGGGTTGAGCCGGTCGGCTTCCGAGAACACCACGTCGAAACCGATCGCGACCGCGCCGTTGCTGGTGAGGTTCTGGATCAAATCGGCGATCCGCGTCCGCGGCCACGGCCACTGCCCGAGCCTGGCGAGGCTCTTGTCGTCGATGTCGACGATGGTGACCGGCCGCGCCGTCTTGTGGCGCGGATCGATCAGCTGAAACATGTCGAAGGTGCGCAGCCGCAATTCCTGGATCGGCGGCGGATCCCAGAGCCGGGCGCCGGCGAAGACGACCAGCAGCGCCAGGCACATCAGCCGCGCAAGGCCAAGCTTCCGCGCAAACCACCGCCGGAGGATCTTGAGACGTTTCATATCGCCTGAATTTCCCGCAGCTCTTCTTCGTCCGATGTTCGGGCGACAATACGCAATCAGCTACATCTTTGATACCGGAATCCGCCGCGAACGAGGCGCCGTAGCCGAACCGGGGAATGACCGTCAGGCATGGTTCGCGACGATGAAATCACCGGCATGCAGGCTGCTCGCCACGAGATTCTTCAGGCGGATCGACTGGTGATCGTCGAGCGTGACCAGCGTGTCGGCTCCCTGTTGCGTGATGCCGAGATCGCTGAAGGAGTGGATGTTGGCAAACTTCTGCAGGTCGATCTTGTCCTGGCCCAGCTCGAAATCGACGATCGTGCTCTGAACCGGAAGCGTCGAATTCGTAAAGGAGAACTGGTCCTGCCCGTCGGTTCCGACCAGGGTGGGTCCCGTGGGCGGATCGACGACCAGCGTGCCGCCGTTGCCGTCGTTTGCGAAATGGAAGCTGTCGATGCTGTAGCTCCCGGCAAACCTGATGGTCGCGGTGTCGGTCCCGTCGGACAGCGTCAGCACGCCGCCCAGATGGTCGGCGTTTTCGGTGTAGGTCACCCCGGTCAGGCTCGAGAAGCCGATGTCCTTGAGGTCGAGGAGATCCGAATTGGCGGCCGTGCCGTCACCCGCAAAGCCGTTGATGACGCCGGTGAAATCGGCGGCGTGTTCGATCGCGAAGGTGCCGGTGGTACCGGTCCCGTTGGCAAAGGTCACGCTCTGTGCGGAAGCCTCTCTGAGGTTCAGCACCGCGCCGGTCTCGATCGTCATGGGCGTGTCGGCGGGCGGATCATAAACGGTGGTGCCGCCATGACCGTCGCTCTGAAGGGTCCAATTCAGGTCCCTGCCGAGAAACTGCAGGGTGACGGTGGTCGCGCCGTTGTAGAAGTCGACGGTCGTGACGTTCGTGTCCGAATTGTACTGGGCCTGCGCCGACATCGAGGATGTCCAGGCGAGATCCTTCATGTCGATCAGATTGCCGGACGAGAGCGGAGCTCCGGCCGGAGAGCCCGAGATGAGCCCGTGGAAATCCTTGGCATGGTCCAGGACAAGGGTGCCCAGGCCGTTGTCGTAGTAGACGACGATCCCCGAAACCGAGCCCTCGATCTCCACGACGGCCTTGTTGGAAATCTCGATCGCTCCGGTGCCGCTGACATTGCCCTTGATGTCGATCGTCGAAATGTCATTCCCGGAGAACGGGCCGGCCTCGATCAGGCCATTGTCGACGACGTCGCCCTTCACCGTGAACACGGTGCCGGGCTCGGTCAGCAGCGTCACGCCGGAGGCGACGGTGAGGTCGTGGATCGTGACGTTGGCCGCGCTGTCGACGGTGCAGGGTTCGCCTCCGGCGAGCAGCTTCACGTCGTAGCTGGCCCCCGGCACGCCCAGGCTCCAGTTCGACGCCGTGTTCCAGTCGCCGCCGGCAGGATTGGTCCATTCATCGACCGGGGCGATCTCGACGATGGTGCCGCCGTTTCCGTCGCTGCTCGTGATGAAATGCGTGTCGCTGTAGCTGCCGATGAGCTTGAGCGTGATGCTGTGGTTATGCGTATCGCTCACGACGAGATTGCCGGAGAGGGCGTCATAGGTCGCCGTGGTCCCGCCGTCCCAGGTGATGGTCGACAGGTCGATCTTCTCGTTGGCGGCGAAGCCGGCGATCGAACCGCCGAAGGTCGTCGTGTCGATCTCGAGCTCGCCGCCGGCGCCGGCGAAGGTGACGGTCTGCGACACCAGGTTCTTGATCTCGAGCGTCGCATTGGCGTCGATCGTGACCGAGCCTGCGCCGGTCAGCGAGCCGAACAGCGTCAGCGTTCCGGTGTGGACCTCGATGAGATGGCTGTTGACGATGGTGCCCGTGATCGACGCCGCGCCCCAGCTGTCGATGTCGCCGGAATTGCTGATGCCGGTTCCGTTCACCGAAATCGAGGCGCCATTGAGCAGATCGATTTCGCCGGCGTTGACGATCGAGGACACGTTGCCGAAGACGCTGCTGCCGCCGACGGTCCAGATGCCGCCTGCATTGTTGTTGAAGGTCGCGCTCGCGACCGAGATGTTGCCGTTGATGTGGCCGGTGTTGTTGATGATGACGGCGCCGCCGGTCTCGACGATCGCATAAGTCGCGGAGGTCACGGTGGAGGCGACGGCCGGCCCGATCGTGCCGGAATTGTCGATCGTCGCGAGGCCGTTCGCGTTCTCCTGGATGAAGATCGCCGCATGGCCGGTCGCGCCCACGACCGAGCCGGTGTTGGTGATGTGCATCGAGCCGGTCGCGGCCGGATCGCCCGGAGCGACGGCGTTCTGATTGACACTGATGCCGACGCTGCTGGTGCCGATGATATGGCCGTTATTGACAATGGTGACAGCGCCTGCGCCCGCGGCAAAAGCGGACAGGCCGACCGCGCCGGTGGCGGAGCCGTTGTTGGTGACGCTGACGTCACCGCCCCCATGATCGAAGACACCGATCGCGGTGCCCGCCGCGGTGATCGACGAGCCCGCGCCGGTCGTGACCGTGACCTTGCCGACGCCCCAGGTGAACGCCTCGATGCCGTAGCCGGCATCCGCAATGATGGTCGCATCGCTGGTGACGGTGACGTCGCCGCTGACGGCGTTCGAGAAGACGCCGCTGCCACCCGGCTTGTAGCCCGCGATGATCGCGCCCGGCGTGGTGGTATCGCCGTTCGGCGCCGAGCCGGAATGGATGGCGCCGTGCGCCACGACTGAGATCGTGCTGTGTACGCCGCTCGCGATCGCCGCTGCGTAGTTGACCGCCACGATGCCGGAGCTGCCCGAGATGACGCTATCGCCGCTCGCCAGGGTGACGCTGATGTCGCCCTGGTCGATGCTATAGGCGAGAATGCCGTAGCTGGTCGTGCCCTTCACCGAGGCATTGGCAGCGAGCGTGACGGTCACGTTGCCGCTACCGCCGTTCAGCGCCTGGGCGCGGATACCTATCTCGGCACCGATGACGGTGGTGCCGGCGCCGTCGTTCACCGTGACGTCGCCATTGCCGTAATTGTAGGCGTGGATGCCGTAGCCGCCCGCGGCGGTGACATTGCCGTAGTTGTTGACGACGACGTTGCCATAGACGTTGGCGTTGGCGCCAAAGCCAATCGTCGCGCCGAGGTAGCCGGCCTCGAGGCCGGCCGGCGCGTTGCCGCTCAGATTGAGGCTCGCACCAGAGTTGACGGTGCCGTAGTTGGTGACGGTGATCGAGCTGTGATCCGAGGCCAGGAGCGTGCTCGCGCGATTGACTGCGACGACGCCGGAGCTTCCCGACGTGACGACGCTGCCGGCCTCCGTCCTGACGGTCGTGCTGCCTGAGCCATAGCTGCGCGAACGGACGCCGTAGATCGAGCTCCCCGTGATGGTGCCGCCGGCGTCGATGGTAATGTCGCCGCCACCCTCAGTGTGCGCATCGATGCCGTAAGCGCCGCCCGCGGCGCCGCCAAGCTGGGTAATCGAAATGTCGCCGCCGTTGGCGGTGTTCAGGTTCTCGACCAGCACACCGACCGAATTCGCGCCGGAGCCGGTCGCCTTGCCGGTGAGATTGTTGACCGTGATGGCACCGGAGCCCGTTTGGCTCTCGCGCAACGTGATGCCGTTGCCGGCACTGCCGGTAATGTTGCCGGTCGCCGTCAGCGAGACGTCGCCTGTGCCATTCTGCGTGACGACGACGCCATTGGCCGCACCGGTCAGTGCACCGGAGGGCGTGAGAATGATGTCACCATGGCTACCGGGCGACCCACCCGAGGCGGTGAAGTCGACCGCATCACCACTTAATGCCTCAATGTTGGCATCACCGGTGATGGTGAAGGTGCCTCCCGTTGACGCCTGACCGCTGATGGTACCGCTGAAGGCGTGGCTTGTATCGTCGAGCTTGAGCGTGTTGGAGCCGCCCGCGAAGAGGACCGTCTGCGCGTCCGCACCGCCGAGCTCGAGCATCGCGCCGTTGTCGATGATCACCGCGCCGACGCCGCTGAGGCAGCCGGAGAGGTTCAACGTTCCGGCCTGGACCTCGATGGTGCCGGTGTTGGTAACCGCCGCCGAGATCGTATTGAGACCGGTGACCCCGTAGAGATTGCCAGAATTGCTCAGGCTGCCGCCATTGATCGAAACGTCGGACAGATAGAGTTTTGACGCGGCGTCGATCGAGATCGTTCCGCCGGCGTTGGCCACCGTGGCGGTTATCAGCTTCAGCGTGGCGCCGTTCACCACCTCGATCAGATCGTGATTGGTGATCGCGTGAAGGACGCCGGGATCGATCGTCAGCGTGCCGCCGGTGACGGCGATCGTGCCGGTATTGGTGATATCGGCGTTGTGGATCGCGCTCGTGCCGGTCGATTCCAGCGTCCCCGCGATCGTCAACGTGCCGCCATCGATCACTGCACCGACGAGATCGAGCGTCGAGCCTGATGTGACCGAAACCGCGCCGGTGCCGTTGGTCACCGTCATCGCGATCAGCTTCAGCGTGCCGCCATTGATCGCGGCCAGCGTGCCGGTGTTGGTGACGGCCTCGTGGTCGATGTCGAGCTCGGCGCCATTGGCCTGAAGCGTGCCGGCGTTGGCGATGGCGGCCGAGGTCATCGTGGCAAGCGTCAGCAGGCCGCCAACCGCCTCGATCAGGCCGTTGCTGGTGATGGCAGCATCGGTGATCGTGGTCGCCCCGGACGAATCCAGCGTGCCCGAAACGGAGAGTGCGCCGCCGGTCAGGCTCGCACCCGCCAGGGTCAGCTTCTTGCCGGGATCGACCTTGACGGTGCCGCCATTGCCGATCGTGGCTCCCGCAATGGTGGCATCGTCGAGCGTCAGTGTGACGCCGTTTTCGACCGTGACCGTGCCCTTGTTCAGGGTTGCGTTGCCGTCGATCTTGCTGTTGCCGGTGACGTCGATCGCGCCGCCCTGCGCACCGCTATAATTGTCGATGGTGCCGCCGGTGATCTCGGTACCGGACAGCGTCAGCGTCTGGCCATCGTCGATCTTGATGACATGGCTGGTGTTGGTCAGGATATCGTTGAGCAGCGTCGCGGCGCCGGCGATCTCGAGCGTGCCGGTGTTGGCGACCGCTCCGCCCTGGATCCTGGCGCCGTCCTTGAGCTTGACGGTGTTGTCGAGCTCGATGCTGGAATTGTCGGTGATATCAGTCCCGGACACGGTGACGCCATCCAGCGTCAGCGCGGCACCCGCGGTGACCGCAGTGACGCTGAGTATGGCACCGCCGTCGATCTTGCTGGCACCGGTGACGTCGATGGTGCCGCCGCCCTTGATGGCGCCGCCGCTGAGCGTGGCGTGGTCCAGGGTCAACGCGGCATTGGCATCGACGATAACGTTGCCGCTCGAATTGTCGACGGTCGAGCCCTGGTCGATGGCCAGGGCGCCGTTCGTCAGCACCTCGATCGTGCCGGCATTGTCGACGCCCTCATTGCTCAGCGCATTGCCGCTGCCGCTGACGTTGAGGACAGCATTGTTGTTCAGGATGCCGTCGCTCAGGACGGCGTTGCCGGTCAGGTCGATTTCACCGTTGCCGGTGATCACGCCTGTGCCGCGGATGCCGGCGTTGAGGACGGGGCCATCCTCATCGTCACCGCCGCCGATAACCGGCCCCGCTCCGCTGATCGTCGCGCCGTTGACGGTCAGCTTGCCGCTGGCATCGACGGTAATGTGGCCGGCGTTGGCGACGCTGGTGCCCTGGTCGACGGTCAGCCAGCCATTCGCCAGCACCTTGATCGTCCCGGTGGAGGTGTTGGAGACGCTCTCGTGGGCGAACTCGGCCGTACCCTTGACGTTGACCGTGCCGGAATTGTTCAGCGCGCCGTGCTCGATCAGGCTGGTGCCGTCGAGCTCCAGCGTGCCCAGAATGGTGACGGTGCCGCCGTCGACCGTCGCGGTATCGACGATCAGCATCGTGCCGGCATCGGCCTTCAGCGTGCCGCCGGCATTGTGGATCGTGGCCAGTATGTTCAACGTGCCGCCCGACAGCTCGATCGTGCCCGAATTGCTGATCGTGGTGCCGCTGGCGAAATCACCGCCGCCCTGGAGCGTCAGATAGCCGGCATTGGTAAGCACGCTCGTGTCGAGGATCTTGGCCTTGCCGCCGACCGACATCGTGCCGGTCACGGTGTTGGTGAGGATCGAGTCCGCGCCCATGTTGAGCGCGCCCGATATCGTCAGCGAGCTCTGGTTGATCAGTTTCGGCGGCGGGCCGCCGAAATCGTTCATCGTCACCGACCTGGCATAGGCGGCGACGTCGATCGTCACCGGATAGGACGGCGTCAGGCCGTGCAGCTGATCGGTGATGACGATGACGTCGTCATTGATGGTCGGGACGGTGCCGGTTTCCCAGTTCGCCGCGTCCTTCCAGAAACCGCCGGAAGGCGCGCCCGCGTGGTCGGTCGCGATCCACACCACCGCGGGCGCATCGGTGCCCTTGATCGTGACGGTGATGGTCTGCTGCGAGGTGGCGCCCTGCGAATCCTTGAGCGTCACGGTGTAGGTCAGCGTCAGCACCTCGCCCTTCGGAATGAAGTCGGCGAGGTAGACGGGAAGGTCGGCCAGCGACCAGTTGATGGTGCCGGTGCCGTCCCCGGTGCTGTCGGCACCCGCCGCGATCGCGACCGACATCGCGCTCTGGAACGCGGCGAGCGGACCCGGCGGAACGGTGCTGCCATCAGGCAGGGTCGCGCTGGTCAGCGCCACCGACACCGTATGCTTGTCGGTGAGATCGACGTCGTCGAAGCTCAGCGTACCCGACGTCGGCACATCGCTGGTGAGCGGACCGCCCGGCTTGCTGGTGCCGCCTTCGAAGGTGATGGTCGGAACGCTGGTGGTGATCACCGGCTTGTCGTTGGTGCCGGTGATCGTGATGGTGATGTCGATGAACGACGCTTCGGGGTTGACCGAAAAATTGTTGTCGACGCGGACCCTGTAGGTGAGCGTCAGCGTTTCGCCCGCCGCCAGGAAGTCGAAGACGTGGTCGGGAATCGTATAGGTCCAGACCGCCGAGCCGTTATTGTTGTTGCCGGCGGCGGCGACGACCTGGATATCGATCTGCGTCGCCGCGATGTCCTGCTTCTGGAGCGCAGAGAGCGTGCCGGTGACATCCTGCTGGCCGGCGGTCTTGTAGACGTAGTTCGGCGCGTCGCTGAGGCTAATGCTCACCGTCGGCTGATCGCCCAGGTTCTGGTCGACGAAGGTGATCCGGCCGGAGATCGTATCGGGCGTCGTATCGCCGGTCGCGTTCGCGTGCTCGGTCAGCGCGAACGCTGTCTTCACGTTGCCGTCGAGATCGAGGCTTTGACGCAGGGGCGGCCCGGGGATGCGGGTGCTGGTCGCCGGATTATGGCCCGCCCCCTCCGAACCCGGCTGATTGAGATTCGTGAAGGTCGCGGTCGCGGTGGCACCGGTGTCCGTCTTGATCACGACAATATTGCCGGTCTGCGTGATCGTGTCGGTGAAGTTCGTGGTCAGCTTGGTGTTGGTGTTGTTGTCGGTGAACTTCAGCGTGAACACGTCCGTGATCAGCTTCTGGATGTCCGGCGACATCAGCGCGTTGGTGATCGAGACGTTGCCGCCGCTGATCTGGATCATCTGGCCGGCCTGATTGACCGTCGCGATCGGCAGCAGCGTGACCTTGTCGAACAGGATGTAGGAGCCCGTCGTGCCGTTCGGCTCGACCAGCACCTGGAAGCTCGCCTGCGGCTGCGGATCGCCGCCGCCGGCGGGAACGACGAAGTTGATCTGGGTCAGCACCGCGGTGCCGCGGATGCCCATGGTGGCGACCGGCGTGTCGATCTTCATGTCGCCGTGCTTGGCGGTCTCGCCGGCGACGAAGGTGATCGTGCCGGCGACCAGGCTGAGCAGCGAGGAGTTGTTCGACCCGTTGGGGTCGTAGACCATCTCGTTCAGCACCATCCGCGCATTGGAGGACAGGCCGAACACGGTGCCGTCGATGAAGGTGATACCGAGCGTCGAATCCGCGCCGGTCGAGACCACGTCGCCCTTCTCGACATTGTCGCCGTTGTTCAGGATGACCGAAACGCCGTTGCGGACCGCGGTCGCGCTGCCGGAGAGTTTGGTGACGTGGCCGATGACCTGGGCTGCGGCAGTACCGGGCGCGGCCTGCGCATATTGCACATGGCCCGTGAGCGCGTTGACGACGTCGCCGGTGAGGTGGGCGCCATCGGGCGAGGCGATCGCGGCGCGCTTGTCGCCCCTGAAATAATCGTGAACGACGAACTCGTGTCCGTCATGGGACAGCACGAGGTCGAGACCGGCGCGCTTGAACTCGCCATTGAAGATCAGGTTCGGGTCGGGAACCACGAACGCGCCGTCGGGCACGTGACCGTGCGCCTTCGCGATGAAGGGCTTGGCGGTAAAGGAATCGACATGGAGATCGGCGGGCGAGTGGGAACCCTGGCCGTCCAAGAAGATCGCGGCGTCAAATTTGCCAGCGTAATTCAACCGGGCACCGTAAAAAGGGTTAAAATTTAAGTAAGTATCAACCGCCTAAGCTTGCATAGCATTACTAAATCCTTAGCGAAACCATCTATTGCTTGTGTGATTTCGCGTCACTTGACGATCGGAGCCCTCGAAGAGCAGTGCCCTCATGGTGAGGACAAAGTATTCCTTGCAGTATTCTGAAGTTGAAGTCGGCCTGTTTTCGCACATTCTCAGTCATCCAAAGTAAACTGCCGTATAGATCAAGCGGCAGATACTCATGTCATCTTTTCTTCGTGGAACCCCGGGGCATCCTGCGGGAAATACGGAACTAAATCTGTGACCCAACTAACAGAACCCGTGAAATAGCGGGTCGTTAGCCATAGGCGACAGAATCAGCCTACCTGCAACTTCTGCCTGCAATTGTTTCCATTTCGCGGCGACCGGACACCTCCTAGCCCCCGATTCGTAAAATTTTACGCAATTTGGGCAGAGCCGTTTCAGCCTGTCCCACGGTTTTGGGGCCCCTGCCGGGCGCATTAAGCAGAACAAAACGGCCCGTCTCGCACTATCTCCGCGAAAGCAACAAAGCCCGGCACGTACAGGTCGAGGGGGACCTGGCGAAGCCGGAAGGGGATGTCAGATGGAGACCGCTGCTCGCTCGCGCGCCTGGCGCGCAATCCTTGGCCTGTGCGGATTGGTCCTGCTCGGATCGGCCGCAGAGCTCCGCGCCGGCACGCTGCTGTCGCCGGGCGCCGGCGTCCTCGTGCGCAAATCCGCCGAACCGTTCGGCGTGTTCGCCTTTGCCATCTCGTCCGGCAGCCTCCAGCAGAAATGGTCCGCGCTGAAATCCAGGCTCGACGACGACATGGTGCAGCTCGCGCTGTGCGACGGCGACCGCGACAATTGCGCATCGCCTGCGGCACTCAAGTTGCTCGCCATCGTCGACCAGGCCCGCGCCCGCGACGGCCGCGCCCGGCTGGGCGAGACCAATCGCGCCATCAACCTCGCCATCCGCGCCGCCAATGACGGCGCCGACGACGTCTGGAGCTCGCCGCTTGCGACCTTCGAGCGCGGCGCCGGCGACTGCGAAGACTATGCCATCGCCAAGCTGGCCGCGCTGCGGCTCGCCGGCGTTGCCACCGAGGACCTCCGCGTCGTCGTGGTGCGCGACATCCGCGCCGGCGAGGAGCATGCGGTTGCCGCGGCAAAGCTCGACGGACACTGGCTGATGCTGGACAACCGCCGCATGGCGATGGTCGAGGACGACGACTCGCGGGGCTACCAACCGCTGTTCGTGCTGTACCAGTCGGCCGTGCTGAAATATGTCGACGAGCCGGTGCGGTTGTCGATGGCCACGGCCGAGGCGCACTGAGCTAGCTTGCAACCCGGATGGAGCCAGCGGGTCGGCGCAAAGCGCCGCCCCACAAATTCATTCCACCGCGCGATCCGGGGCGCTAGCATGCCTCCGGCAAGGCGGGGGCGACTGGAATGCGGTTCATCGGGCTGATTGTGCTTGCGCTGCTCGCGCCCGCGGCACCCGTGTTCGCGCAATCCGGCCCATCCGATCGCTCCATCGCCGACAAGCTGCCGCTGTTCGCCAGGAACAACTGCCAGCAGATTCGCGATCCCGGCAATCAATTGATCTGCGGTGACGCCGAGCTTGCCGCCGCCGCCGAGAAGCTGGGCACGGCGATCGAAGCGCGGCTCGCCCGCCTGCCCGACCGCCTGCCGGCCATCGAGGAGAACGCGATCTGGGGCCGCCAGCGCAATCTCGGCTGCGGCATCGTCGGCGAGACCCGGATCCGCACCGACGATTTCGACCGGGTGAAGGCGTGTCTCCTCAAGGTGACCGAGGAGCGCACCACGATCCTGCGTGATCCCGATTTCGACTGTCTCGCCGCCAATACGGCCGCGGGCGCACTGATCTGCGCGGACCCCTCGCTGGCGCTCGCCGAAACGGAGCTCAATGGCCAGGTGCTCGGGCTGATCGGCAAGCTGGACCCGACTGCGGCCCGCTTTGCCTTCGCCGAATACGGCCGGTGGACGCGAGAGCGCGACCGCAGATGCAATCTGGTCGGCAAGGAGAACGTGCCGCTGCAAGAGCTCGAATCGGCGGAGAGCTGCCTCGCCGATTACCTCGCACACAAGACCGACGAGATCCGCGCCGCCAAGAGCGATCCCAAAAAGGTGTTCGGCCGGCAGGTCGCGGCCCGCTCGCCCGACACCGACGCCGTCGACTTCTGCGCCGCGCGGATTCACGCGGCCAATTCCTGCGGAAATTTCCTGCGCATCAACCGCGTCTACGCCGTCGACAGCCAGGTGAGCGACCAGGAGGCGCAGGTCACGGGCGAGATCGAAATGGTCGTGTTGGCGCCCTTCGCCACATGCAGCAAAGTGGCCTCCACCTGCACCGGCACCTGCTGGGACGCCAGGACGGGTCGTCCGCAGCCGGGAGCTGCCGGCAACAAGGAGCGCTCCGCGGATGCCTTCAACGTCACGCGCCGCCTCAGGATCCAGCGCACCTTCGCCTTCGTCAAAGCCGGCGACGGCTGGCGCTGCCGTGAAGACGAGCTGGCACCGGTGAATTCGGGGACCGCGAGCGGGGGATCGTAGGTCTTTCTTCTCCCTCTCCCCGCTCTTCGCGGGGCCGCGACGAGCTCCGCTCGCGCTGAGAGGGTTGGGGTGAGGGCAGCTTCCGCAAGGACGGTGAAAGATGGACTCGCGGAGACTCCCCCTCACCCGGAATTTGCTCCCGCAAATTCCGGCCTCTCCCCGCACGCGGGGAGAGGCGAAGACGCATCAAAACATCAGATTGTCCTTCACCAGCACCCAGCGGCCGCCCTTGACCTGCTGCACCTGGGTGATGGTGTTGGCGAGGTGGTCGGTCTTGGAGAACTTCGTCGGGGGCGAGTTGAAGATGTCGAGGAACTTCTCGCCCGACTCGAGCGAGTCCAGCATCTTCTGTCCCGTGAGGTCCTTGCCCGCCTTCTGCGCATAGAAGGCGAAGGTCATCACCGCGTTGTAGCCGATGATCGCCTGCGTGTTGGCGTCGGTGTTGAACATCTTCTTGTAGTTGACGAGCCAGTCGTGGACCCTGCCCTTGGCGGTGTCCTCATACGGGATCTCGAAGCCCGACGCGGCATAGAGGCCTTCCACTGCTTCCTTGCCGAGCATGGGCACTTCCATCACGTTCACGGGCGTCGCACCGAGGAAGGTGACGTCCCAGCCGAGCTTCCTGGCCTCGGTCATGGCGCCGATGGGCTCGCGCAGCACCGCGCCGAGCACGACGAGGTCGCAGCCGTCGGACTTCATCTTCGCGACCTGGGCGCTGAAGTCGGAGGCGCCGCGCTTGTAGCTCGTGATCGAGGCCGGCTGCACCTTCATCACAGCCAGTTGCTGGTTGAATCCGTCGAGCACGTTCTTTCCGTACTCGTCGTCCTGGTGCATGATGCAGGGCTTCTGGAAGCTCTTCCACTCCATCATGTATTTGAGCGCGGCGCGCGTGCTCTCCACATAGGGCAGGAGGTTGTTGAACTTCAGCCGCTCCTGCGGCTTGGCTGGATCGAACTTGAAGGTGAACTCCGCCGCCGTCAGCGGGAAGAGCTGAAGCACCCCGGCGTCGAGCAGGATGTCCTGCGCCGCGAGCACGGTCGGCGATCCCATTGGTCCCACCATCGCGAAGATCTTGTCGCGCTCGATCAATTTTTGCGACGCCAGCACGGCCTTCTTCGGATCGTAGCCGCTGTCCTCGACCACCAGCCGGATCTTGCGGCCGTTGACGCCGCCGGCGGCGTTGACCTCCTCGACCGCCATCTTCATGCCGTTGGAGACCGGCACGCCCCAGCCCTTGATCGGCCCCGACAGATCCTGGTGGGTGCCAATCACGATCTCGGTCGCCGAGATGCCTTCATTGGTGACCTTGGTCTGTGCTGCGGCCGGCAGATGCGTGAGCACCACCGCGCTCACCGCAAGGCCGAACGCCCTGAACGATTTCGACATTGACGTCTCCTCTCCCTGGCCCGTGTTGCGCGAAGGGTTGGCCATCGCTCCTTCGCTGATTTCAGCGTCTTTCTTGCGCACGGCCTTCCGGCCGCGCGCCTCACGCCACCGCACGTTCGCGATACATGGCGTCGATCTCGGCGGCGTAGCGCTTGTTCACGAAGCTGCGCTTCAGCTTCATGGTCGGCGTCAGCTCCTCGTCCTCCGGGGTGAGCTGGCGTTCGATCAGGAAAAACCTCTTGATGGTCTCGACGCGGGCGAAATTGACGTTGACCTGCTCGATCTCGCGCCAGATCAGGTCCTGGATCTCCGTCGCCCGGCACAGGCTCGCATAATTGGTGAAGGGGATGTCGTGGTCCTGGGCGAACTTCTCGACGTTCTCCTGATCGATCATGACGAGGCAGGTGAGGTACGGCCGCTTGTCGCCGATCACCACCGCATCCGAGATGTAGGGCGAGAATTTGAGCTGATTCTCGATCTCGGACGGCGTGACGTTCTTGCCGCCGGAGGTAATGATGATGTCCTTCATCCGGTCGGTGATGCGAACGAAGCCCTCGTTGTCGATGGTGCCGACGTCGCCGGTGTGCAGCCAGCCGCGCGGATCGATGGCCTCCGCCGTCTTCTCCGGCTGGTTCAGATAGCCCATGAACAGGAAGTCGCCCTTGATCAGGATCTCGCCGTCGGGCGACAGCGCGACCTCGCCCCAGGACACGGCGGTGCCGACCGAGCCGAGCTTGATCCGCGTCGCCGGCATCATGGTGGCGACACCGCAATTCTCGGTCTGGCCGTAGACCTCGTGCATGTCGATGCCGAGCGCGAGATACCAGCGGATCAGCTCCGGCGCGATCGGCGCAGCGCCCGTGAAGGCGATGCGGCAGCGATCGAGCCCGATCATGCGGCGGATGTTGCGGAAGGCGAGCCGGTAGGCGAGCTGGTTGGCGAGGCGCAGCGACAGCGGCGGCGTCCTGCCCTCGATCCGGCAATCGACCATGCGGTAGCCAATCCCGATGGCGCGGCGGTAGACCCATTGCTGGAGCGGCGTCGCATCCTTCAGCGCGATGGTGATGGCGGAATAGAATTTTTCCCAGATGCGCGGCACCGCGAGGAAGATGGTCGGCTGCACCTCGCGCAGATTGTCCGGCACCGTCTCCGTGCTTTCGGCAAAATTCATCACCGAGCCGAGCGCGACCGAGATGTAGTAGCCGCCGATGCGCTCGGCGACATGGCAGAGCGGCAGGAAGATCAGCCGGTCTTCGTTCTCCCGCGCCGGGATGAAGTCATTGGCATGCCGCATCTGGTGCGTGACGCTGCGGTTGGCGTGCATCGCGCCCTTGGGCGGGCCGGTCGTGCCTGAGGTATAGACGAGCACCGCGAGATCTTCAGGGCCGCGGCTGTCGATCATCTCCTGCCACAGTGCTTCGCGCCCGACCATATGGTTGCGCCCGAGCGCGCGAAACTCGTCGAGCGACATCACCATGTCGTCGGAGAAGCCGCTGAGGCCCTCCATGTCGAACACGACGATCCTTTGCAGGGACGGGCAGCGTGTGCGGCAGGTGAGGATCTTGTCGAGCTGCTCCTCGTCCTCGGCGAAGATCACCTTCGTGCCGGAATCGTTGACGAGATACTGGACCTGGGACGAGGCATCGGTCGGATAGATTCCGGACGAGACGCCGCCGGCGCACAGGATGCCCATGTCGGCATGGACCCATTCCGGCACGGCATTGGCGATGATGGAGGCGACGTCGCCGGGCATGAAGCCGATCGCGCGAAGCGCGTAGGCGATCTCCTTCGAGATCTCCAGCCACTCGCGCCAGCTCGTCGGCTGCCAGATGCCGAACTTCTTCTCGCGGATCGCCGGCCTGTCGCCCCGCGTTTCTGCGGCGCGCAAGAAGCTTTTCGCGATCGTATCAGCGACCGTCAGCACCGCCGGTCGGGCCATGCGCGTCTCCTCCTTGTCGCTTCCCCTCCGCTGCCTGCCTTGCCGGCGGTCTATGTCTTGCAGACGGGCACCCCATCTAACGCCAAGTCTTGCCTTAACGCCACGTCTTCTTCTTTTTCCAGCGCCGTTCGCCCCGAGCGCCCGCTTCCTTGGCGCCAAGGTAGAATTCCTGGATGTCCTGGGAATGCATCAAGCGGTCGCAGGCGTCGTTCATCACGATACGGCCGATCTCCAGCACATAGCCGTAATGTGCCGTTTCCAGCGCCACCTTGGCGTTCTGCTCGACCAGCAGGATCGACATGCCCTGCTCCTCGTTGACGCGGCGGATGATGGTGAAGATCTCCTTCACCAGCAGCGGCGACAGGCCGAGCGAGGGCTCGTCGAGCAGCAGCAGGGTCGGCCGGTTCATCAGCGCGCGGCCGATCGCGAGCATCTGCTGCTCGCCGCCGGAGAGCTGGCCGGCCGGCTGGTCGATGCGCTCCTTCAGCCGCGGGAAATAGCCGTAGACGCGCTCCAGATCCTCCGCGACGCCGCTGCGGTCCTTGCGCGGATAGGCGCCCATCATCAGGTTCTCGCGCACGGACAGGAACGGGAACACCTCCCGCCCCTCCGGCACGTGGCTGAGGCCGAGCCGCACGATCCGGTCGGCCTCCATGCGCTGGATCGGCTTGCCCATGAACTCGATCGCGCCCTTCTGCGGATCGAGAATGCCGGAGATCGTCTTCAGCACGGTGGTCTTGCCGGCGCCGTTGGCGCCGAGCAGCGTGACGATGCGGCCGCGCGGCACCTCCAGCGAGATGCCGCGGATCGCCATGATCGGCCCGTAATAGCTCTCGATGTTGGAAAGCTTCAGGATGATGTCCGGTGTCGCCGCGGCATCCATCGCGTCAGGCTCCCAGATACGCGGCGACGACATCAGGGTGCTGCTGCACCTCGGCCGGCGAGCCCATCGCCAGCACCCGGCCATAGTTCAGCGCGATGACGCGGTCGGAGACGCGGTTGACCAGCGACATGTCGTGCTCGACCATCAGCACGGTGACGCCAAGCTCGTTCTTCATGTCACGGATCCAGAACGACATGTCGTCGGTCTCCTCGACATTGAGGCCGGAGGACGGCTCGTCGAGCAGGATCAGCTTCGGCTCAGAGCACAGCGCCCGCGCCAGCTCGATCACCTTGCGCACGCCGTAGGGCAGGCCCGAGATCAGCTTGTCGCGATAGGGCTCGAGATCGAGGAACTCGATCACCTGCTCGACCCGGCGGCGATGCAGCTTCTCGTTGGCGCGCACGCTCGGCAGGAACAGCAGCTCCTGCCAGAGCTGCGTGGTGGAATGGCGGTGGCGCCCGACCAGGAGGTTGGACAGCACCGTCGCGTTCTCGAACAGTTCGATGTTCTGGAAGGTGCGGGCGATGCCTAGTCTTGCGATATCGTAAGGCGGCTGCTCGGTGATGTCCTGGTCCTCGAAGAAGATGCGGCCCGAGGTCGGCCGGTAGATGCGCGAGATCAGGTTGAAGATCGAGCTCTTGCCGGCGCCGTTGGGCCCGATGATCGAGAGGATCTCGCCCTTCTCCACCGCGAACGACACCGCATCGACGGCCTTGAGGCCTCCGAAATGCAGCGACAGGTTCTCGGCGCGAAAATAGCTCATCGGTTGCGCTCCGACTTCACGTAGATCTTCTGCCGCTTGAAGGTGGCGCGCTTGTAGAGCGGGAAGAGCTGGAAGAAGAGCTTGATCTTGAGCCAGCGGCCGTAGAGCCCGAGCGGCTCGAACAGCACGAACAGCACGATGATGATGCCGTAGATCGCGCCCTTCAGACCGTTGAGCGAGGCGAAGGCCGCGACCTTGGACTGGACGTCGGCCGCTCCCTGGGTGCCGGCGCCGAAAGCGGCGGCAATGCCGGCGATGATGCCGGGCATGTCGTCCTTCAAATAGGTCAGGAACGGGTCGATCATCACGATGAAGATCGCGCCCAGCACGGCGCCGTGCAGGCTGAAGCTGCCGCCGATCAGGATCACGATGATGAACTCGATCGAGAGCTGGAGCGTGAACATCTCCGGCGAGATGAACGAGAGCTTGTGCGCGAACAGCACGCCGGCAAAGCCGGTGATCGCCGCCGAGATCGCAAAGGACTTCACCTTGTAGAGCGCGACGTTGACGCCCATGCTGCGCGCCGCGGTCTCGCTGTCGCGGATCGCGACGAAGGCGCGGCCCGTCGGCGAGCGCAGCAGATTGAGCGTGCCGACGATGGTCAGCACCAGCACGGCGAGACACAGGAAATAGAAGGTCGGGCTGTCGCGCGGCACCGCGACGCCGAGCAGCGACAGCGTCTTGACCCGCATGCCCTCGTTGCCGTTGGTGACGCTCTCCCAGCGCGCCAGGATCTCCTCGACGATCAGGGCAAAGGAGATGGTGGCGATGACGAGATAGATGCCCTGGAGCCGCAGCGCGGGAAAGCCGACCATCGCGCCGATGATGCCGGTCAGAACGCCTGCGGCGAGGAAGTAGACCGGGAACGGCACGTTGTATTTCTGCAAATAGGCCGCCGTGTAGGCGCCGATCGCGAGGAACGCGGCATGCCCGAGCGAGGCCTGCCCCGTAAAGCCGGTCAGGATCAGCAGCGCCACGCCGACGGTTGCATAGATGCAGACGAAGACGAGCTGGCTCATCAGATAGCTGGAGAGCACGTAGGGCGCGATCAGCAGCAGCGCGAGCAGGATGCCGTAGGAGACGAAATAGCCCGAATGCGGGAACAGCTTGATGTCGTCTTCGTAGTCGGTCTTGAACAGGAAGCGCATGGCGTTCAGACCTTCTTGCGGACGTGAAGGCCGAACAGACCTTCGGGCTTGAGCAGCAGCACGGCGAGCAGCACGACGTAGGGCGCGACGTCCTTCCAGCCCTCGGCCAGATAGAAGCCGGCCATGCTCTCGATCACGCCGATCAGGACGCCGCCGACCACCGCGCCGGGGATCGAGCCGAAGCCGCCGAGGACCGCGGCGGGGAATGCCTTGAGGCCGAGCACGAGGCCGACATTGGAGTGAATGAAGGTGATCGGCGCCAGCAGCACGCCGGCGCAGGTCGCGACCGCCGCGCTGATCGCCCAGACGATCGACACCACGCGCTTGACCGGGATGCCCATGTAATAGGCCGCCAGCATGTTCTCGGAACTGGCGCGCATCGCGGTGCCGAGCGTGGTCTTGTTGAAGAAGAGCCAGAGCAGCGTGCACAGGATCATCGTCGCCGCGATCACCGAGAGCTTGTCGTAGGCGAGCACCAGCGAGCCGATCCGCAGCACGCCCTGGCTGAACGGCGTCTCGATCTTCAGATCATCGGTGCCCCAGATCATGCCGGCGATCGAGCGCAGGAAGTAGCCGAGCCCGATGGTCGCCATGATGATGGAGAATTGCGGATAGCCGAGGATCGGCCGCACCACCACGCGTTCGGCCAGCATGCCGAACAGCGCCATCGCGGCCACCGCACCGGCAAAGCCGATCCAGTAGTTCAGGCCCATCATGCCGATGAAGGTGAAGGCGAAGAAGCCGCCCAGCATCATCAGGTCGCCCTGGGCGAAGTTGACGACCTCGGTCGCCTTGTAGACCAGCACGAAGCCGAGCGCGATCAGGCCGTAGACGCAGCCGAGCGCAACACCGCTGACCAGCTGCTGAACGAAATCCAGCATCGCCGCGCTTCCTCCTGACGCAACCGGCGGTTCTTCGATCGCCTCGTCGCATCTTGTGTCCAGTCGCTACGCAGTCGTTTCGCTGCGTCAGCGCCATTTGTCCCGGTGCCAATTCAGCCTGAACCGCCAAGCGCTGTCAACAAACGGTGACTTGCCTTTAGTCCAAGACGGATGACGGAATTTGCGGCAGTGCGATTCACCGCGCCGAAACATCTTCGGGTCATGGTCGCGGGCGATGCAAAACCGGATGGTGTGGCCGTCATGAAGCCGGACAGCTCGGCGCTCGAAGTCCGAGGGTTAACGAAGCGTTTTGACCGTCCGGCGGTCGACGGCCTCGACCTCACAGTTCACGCCGGTGAATTCTACGCCCTGGTCGGCCCCAACGGCGCTGGCAAGACCACCACTTTGCGCATGGTTGCGGGCCTCTTGCGGCCCGACGCCGGCGCGGTCTCGATCTTCGGCATCGATGCGCTCCAAAATCCGGTCGCCGCCAAGCAGGTGATGGCGTGGGTCTCCGACGAGCCCATGATCTACGACAAGCTGACGCCGCTGGAGTACCTCGAATTCGTCGCCGGGCTCTGGGGCATCGCGCCATCCGCCTCGGAACCGGTCGCCGAAGGGCTGCTCAGCTCGCTCGGGCTCGAGCCGCACCGGCACGAGCGCTGCGAGGGCTTTTCCAAGGGCATGCGCCAGAAGGTGGCGCTGGCCGGCGCGCTGGTGCACGATCCCCGCCTCATCATCCTCGACGAGCCGCTGACGGGGCTGGACGCCGTGTCCGCCCGCCATGTGAAGGGGCTGTTGAGCGAGCGCGTCCGCACCGGCTGCACCGTGATCATGACCACGCACATCCTCGAGGTTGCCGAGCGCATGGCCGACCGCATCGGCGTGATCGCCTCGGGCCGCCTGGTCGCCGAAGGCACGCTCACCGAGCTGCGCCAGCAGAACGGCCATGCCGACACCAGCCTGGAAGATCTCTTCATCGCGCTGGTGACGCTCCAGGAAGCCGCATGAGCTCGGCGACCGCGCTGACCTGGTTTGCCCGCCACGAGCTCCGGCTCGCCTGGCGCGAATGGCTCGCCATGATGACCGGCGGCCGGCGCAAGCGGACGCGCGTCGCCGTCATCGGCCTGCTTCTGTTCGCAGCGCTCCTCCACGTGCCGGCCTGGGCCGTGATCGGCCGCGTCGCCGACCTGCAACTGCCGCTCGACAAATCCTCGCTGATCGTGATCACGGCGACGATCTTTCTGGCCTGGATCTTGATGCTGTCGCAGGCGATCGAATCGGTGACGCGGGTATTTTATGCCCGCGCCGATCTCGATCTGATCATGTCCTCGCCGGCGACGCTGGCCAATCTGTTCTCGGTGCGCATTGCCGCGATCGCGCTCGCCGTCACGGTGCTGGCGCTGTTGTTCTCGACACCCTTCATCGACGTGCTGGTGATCGGCGGCGGACCGCGCTGGCTTGCGGCGTTCGGCGTCGTGGTCGCGATGGGCCTGTCAGCCGCGGCGATCGCGATTGCCGTCACCATCCTGCTGTTCCGCTTGATCGGTCCGGCGCGGACGCGCTTCGTGGCCCAGATCCTCGCCGCCATCATCGGCGCCGGCTTCGTGATCGCGCTCCAGGTCGCCGCGATCATGTCCTACGGCACGCTGTCGCGCTTCACCATCCTGACCTCCGGCACCTTTGCCGAACACGCCCCCGACGCCGACAGCATCTGGTGGTGGCCGGCGCGGGCGGCCCTGGGCGACAGCGAGGCGCTGTTGCTGCTTCTCGCGCTCGGGCTGGTGATGCTCGGCGGCGTCATGGCGATCTTTTCGGGCCGCTTTGCCGACACCGCGATCGATGCCGCGGCGTACGGCACATCCGGCCGCCGAGGCGCGAAGCAGCGCCCGTTCCGCGGCGGATCGCGGCAGCAGGCGCTGCGCCGCAAGGAATTCTCGCTGCTCTGGCGCGATCCCTGGCTGATCTCGCAGACCCTGATGCAGCTGCTCTATCTGGTGCCGCCGGCGCTGCTGCTCTGGCGCAGCTTCGCCGACAGTTCCGCCGCACTGACGCTGATCACACCCGTGATCGTGATGGCGGCGGGACAGCTTGCCGGCGGGCTGGCCTGGCTGACGATCTCGGGCGAGGACGCTCCCGACCTCGTCGCGACCGCGCCGCTGACGCCGTCCAGCGTCATCCGCGCCAAGATCGAGGTGGTGCTGATCGCGATCGCGGTCATCTTCTGCCCGCTGGTCGCGGCGCTGGCGTTTGCCTCGCCGATCCAGGCCGCGGTCAGTGCCGGTGCGATCATCATCAGTGCGGCCTCCGCGACCGCAATCCAGCTCTGGTTCCGGGTGCAGGCCCGGCGCAGCCAATTCCGCCGTCGCCAGACCTCTTCCCGGCTTGCGACCTTTGCCGAGGCCTTCTCATCGATCGGCTGGGCCGCCACCGCTGCGCTGCTGCTCGCTCTCCCCCTCGCCGGCCTCGTCAGCGGCCTGATCACCGCGAGCCTCGTCGCCATCACCTGGAAATTCAGCCCAAGACGCGAATAAGCGGCGCGGATGACAGCTGCGATACTGACGCGCTGTTGATCGAAGCCCATTGGCCCCGCGCTGCATTGCGCGTTAGACTTTCCCCTGAAGTCATCGGGGACGGATATGTGGCGACTTGTTTCGGCCGCTCTGGCGCTGTTCGGCGCGCTCCTCTCGCCTGCCCTCGCTCAGCAGCAGCCCCAGCGCAGCGAATGCCTGGCGATGGCCAACACCGCGCCCCGCGCCATGCCGGTCGCCTTCCGGCAGGCAACAGCCGCGGCCGAGGTCGAGATCACCTATGCCGGCCACTCCACCTATTTCATCGACACGCCCGGCGGCTTGCGCATCGCCACAGACTATAGCGGCGCCTATCAGGTCGGACGGTTGCCCGACGTCGTCACCATGAACCGGGCGCACAGCACGCATTACTCCTTATTCCCGGACAAGCGCATTCCCCATGTGCTGCACGGCTGGGGCGAGGACGGCAAGCCGGCCGTCATCTCCGAACGCATCGGCGACACCTTCATCCGCAACGTCACGACCGACATCCGCCGCTATTTTGGCGACGATGCCGGCACCGACATGATCCGCGACGGCAACTCGATCTTCATCTTCGAGGTCGCCGGCCTCTGCATCGGCCATCTCGGCCACCTCCACCACAAGCTCGACGACAGCCATTTCGCCCAGATCGGGCGGCTCGACATCGTGATGGTGCCGATCGACGGCACCTACACCATGTCGCTGGACGGCATCTCCGAGATCACCAGGCGGCTGCGTGCCTCCGTGGTGCTGCCGATGCACCGTTTCGCCACCCCGCTCGACGACTTCATGCGCCGGATCGGCCAGCAGTTCGAGATCGACCGGCGCCTCGAGCGCTCCTTCCGCATGTCGCGCGATGCGCTGCCGTCGAAGCCGACGGTGATCATCCTCGACGGCGTCTGAGGCGCAATTTTCTCCAAGCCGGCTGCCGCCCATTGGTGCTGATCTCCCCGCAACAGGAGATCGACATGACGGATTTTGCAAGATTGTTGCACGCGGATGGACCGAACTTGGAGCACGCCGCGGCGCTCCGGCTTTACGGCCGCTTCGTCGGCGACTGGGATGCCGAGATCTCCGCCCGCGGCCCTGATGGAACGAAACACACCGCGCCCGGCGAAATCCATTTCGGCTGGGTGCTGGAGGGACGCGCCGTCCAGGACGTCTGGATCATTCCCCGTCCCAGCGGCAGCCCCGCCTTTCCGATCGCCGGCAACTGGTACGGCACGACGCTGCGGGTCTACGATCCGACCATCGATGCGTGGCGGATCTCCTGGTTCGATCCCGGCCGCAGCGTGTTCCGTCAGCAGATCGGCCGTCCGCGCGGCGATGACATCGTGCAGGAAGGCAAGACCGACGCGGGCGACCTGACCCGCTGGAGCTTTACGGAGATCGCGGACGACTCCTTCCATTGGCTCGGCGAGGTCAAGCCGGCTCCCGCAGCCGATTGGCGACTTGTGGTCGATGTGAGGGCGAGGCGACGCAAGGGGTGACGACGGCGCCCGATGTGCTCGCGGTGAAGGGCGAGGTTGCGCGGCGCGCGCTGCCGGGCGCCAGGACGAGATGCTAGTACCCGGAATCAGAGCTGAGTGATACGGCGGCCTTTGAAACGGCGTTGACGGACCTTTTTCTTGGTCCAGACGAAGGGCTCGGCTCTGTCGTTGTATGCGTTGACGTAGGCATCGATGTGTTCCTGAAGCTGCTTGAGGCTCGTGAAGGAGGTGCCGCTGAGCGACTGCCCCTGCAAGATGGAAAACCATACTTCGACCTGATTGAGCCATGACGCACTTGTCGGCGTGAAATGAAATTGCACGTTGGGGTGGGCCTTGAGCCAGTCCTCGTTCTTTTTATGGGTGTTGAGGTTGTCGAGGATGACGTGAAGCTTGCGGTTCGGAAAAGTCGCGGTGACGCTGTTCATGAAATCGAGAAACTCGACGCGGCGCCGGCGTTTTGAATGGGTCGCGATGATCTTTCCGGTGGCGACTTCGAGCGCCGCAAACAATGTTGTGGTGCCATGCCGCTTGTAATCGTGGCTTTGGCCGGTTAAGGCGCGGCCATTGGGCAACTTCAGATAACCCTGCGCTCGCTCCAAAGCCTGGATCGAGGGCTTCTCGTCCACGCACAGCACAATGGCCTTCGCCGGCGGCGCGACATAGAGGCCGACAACATCGGCGGCTTTGGCCGTAAAGTTCGGGTCGTTGCTCTCGCACCAGGACTTGCGAGCCACCAGGTCAATCTTGTGGCTGCGCAGGAACCGCCAGACATATTGGACATCGACATCGCCCAGCGCCTCGGCCAGCAGGGGGCCGGTCCAGCGCGCAAACCCTTGCGGTGGCGGCTTATCCAGCAGCTTCAGAATCCGCTTGTCGGTCGTCTTCGTATAGATCGGCTGCTTGCCAGGCCGCGGCTTGTCTTGCAGCCCTTCAAGGCCATGGTCGGCATAGCGATGCCGCCAAAGGCTGACAATCCGCGGCTGGACCCCAACTTCCTTGGCGATCGACCGGGTGCTGCGCCCATCCGCCGCCAACAGAACTATCCGCGCCCGCTTCAAATCGCGCTGCAACGTCACCGGTGAGCGACAGCACGCCTCAAGCACCTTGCGATCTTTCCTCGAAAGGTGGACTTCTCTTGCTTCGGGTATCATCCCGACCTTGAATCACGACTCACGTTCCAAGAAAAGTGGGTACTAGGCTCCCGCCACAAAAACATAGAGGGAGCGAACGCCGATGGCTGCAAGCGGTCTACCCGCCAACACGAGCGGGCTATTCGTCGAGCCGCGCGAGGACTGGCTCGCGCTGCATCAGGAGGAGATCATCGATCGCTCGCGGCCGATCGTCGATCCCCATCATCATCTGTGGAATCGCGGGCACCGCTACCTGATCGAGGAGATGGCTGATGACATCGGCTCCGGCCACAACATCGTCGCCACCGTCTATGTCGACTGCCGCTCGATGTATCGCGCGCACGGGCCCGAAGCGTTCCGGCCCGTCGGCGAAGTCGAGTTCGCCAACGGCGTCGCCGCGATGAGCGCAAGCGGTGCTTACGGCACGGCCGCGATCTGCGCCGGCATCGTCAGCCACGTGAATCTGCTGCTGGGCGACGCCGCCAAGCCGGTGCTGGAAGCCGAGATCGCGGCTGGCAACGGCCGTTTCCGCGGCATCCGGCATTCCTCGGCCTGGGACCAAGATCCTGTCGTCGCGGGCATGTACGCCAACCGGCCGAAGGGACTGCTGCAGGATCCGACCTTCCGCAAAGGCTTTGCCTGCCTGGCGCCGCTGAACCTCAGCTTCGATGCCTGGCTGTTCCATCCGCAGATCGGCGAGCTGACCGAACTCGCGCGCGCCTTCCCCGACACCAGGATCGTGCTCGACCATTGCGGCGGTCCGGCCGGCGTCGGCCGCTTTGCCGGGCGGCGCGAGGAGGTGTTTCCGCAATGGCGCGCCTCGATCCGCGAGATCGCCAAATGCGAGAACGTGGTGGTGAAGCTCGGCGGCCTCGCGATGTGCCTGCTGGGCTACGATTTCCATCTGCGCGAGAGCCCACCGTCCTCCGAGGAGCTTGCCGCGGCCTGGCGGCCCTATATCGAGACCTGCATCGAGGCGTTCGGCGCAAGGCGCGCGATGTTCGAGAGCAATTTCCCGCCGGACAAGGGCCAGTGCAGCTATCAGGTGATCTTCAACGCCTTCAAGCGTATCGCGGCGCCTCTGGGCGAGGCCGAGAAGACGGCGCTGTTCTCGCAGACCGCGACCGATATCTACCGGCTCGACTTGCCGTCATGACGAGAGAGGGGCCGGGATGTTGGTCCCGACCCCTCTTCCGTCGTAGCCGCTGGGAAGCGTCCTCGAAAAGTCTTCGTCCGGGCGTGCGCTAGCCGGCGCCCATCAACGAGGCGGAACGGCGCTCGCCGGTGGAGACGAACATCCGCTTGAGCTTGTTGACGACGCGGATCAGGAAACCGATCATCACCGGATTGGTCTTGCGGCAGAAAGCGATCTTCTTGACGTGGCCTTCGACATGCCATTTGGCATGCGCGCCGTCGCGGAAGAAGATGACGTCGCCGGGACCGTAGCGCTTCGGCGGCATGCCGTCGCTTTCGAGCACGATCGATCCTTCCATGATCATGATCGTCTCGTCGATGTCGTAGTACCAGTTGAAGCGCCCTTCGGTGCAGGACCAGATGATGGTCGAGGCGGTACCGTCCGCACTGGTGGACAGGATGTGCGAGCGCGACACCGGATTGCCTTCGATGATCCAGGACGGCTCGATCGGCCGCAGCTCGAGATCCACATTGCAACTACTAATTTCAATCAATGCGCGCGACATCTGTTTCCCCAGGGGATAGAATAGGTTTTTGGCCGGGTCGGGGCCCGGATTGCTTCCAATGATGTACGCAACGCTAGTGATCGGCTTTTAATTCTTTCTTACGCAGGCCTCGACAATCAGCCGCAAGTTGCATGTGCGAAGCAGCTAACGCCGCGATTTCCCTGCAAATTCGCGCACATGAACCCATCTCTTCCGGGGTGCGACAAAATGCGCGAAGTGACCTGAAAGAAGCCGTGCTGATGCCCCTCACGCCCGAGGTTCTGACAGCCAACAACCGGGTCGTCGCCCGGCTCGGGAGCCTTGATATCTCCTTCACGCCGGATGATGAGTCCTGGTTTACCATCGACGGCATCGAAAGCCCCCGGCAGGTCGGCAGCGACGGCTCCGGCGGCGCGTTCGTGCTGCTGCCGTCGCAGAATGTGCTCTACGTCTCATCGGAGGGCCGCGCAGGAATTATCGCTGGTACGTTCGAGGCCTTTATCCAGCTCGTCGTCGTCCGGCCCTACTGGCTCGACATTCTCAAATTCTCCGCGGGCGGCGACCTCGCGGAAATGCGGCGCGCGGCGGATGCACTGGAGGCGACCCTCGACGACGAGGATGAGATCAACGAGGCCCGCGAGCAGATCCGCAAAGGCCTCGACCTGCCCAAGCCGGACGATCCGGTCGGTGCGCTCTACGAGGCGGTGGCTGCTTCCGACGCCATCGTGCGGGCCACCGACGGCAGCCCGTTCACGACGCTGTTCAACCGCTTCAGCATCGACAACAACCCGATGCTGCGCAACGCGGCGGCATGAAAAAGGCTTTGAGGGTACGTGCTTGGCCTCCATGGTTCTCGCGGCGATGCGGAGGATCGTCCGCTAGCGCGCCGCAAGGCGGCGCTCCTCACCATGAGGGTCTCGTGTCTTACCGTGAAGCAAGACCTCATCCTGAGCAGCCCGCCAGCGGCGGGCGTCTCGAAGGATGGACCGTAAAGGCGCTTACTTCACCCATTCGCCCTTGCGGAACACCGGCACCTTGCTGCCGTCGGCGAGGATGCCGTCGATGTCGGTCTCGGCCGAACCGATCATCCAGTCGATATGGATCAGGCTCTGGTTGCCGCCCTGTGCGGCGATCTGCTGCGGCGTAAGCTGGGCGCCGTTGACGAAGCATTTCGAATAGCACTGGCCGAGCGCGATGTGCGAGGCCGCGTTCTCGTCGAACAGCGTGTTGTAGAACAATAGCCCGCTCTGCGAGATCGGCGAGGAATGCGGCACCAGCGCCACCTCGCCGAGACGGCGCGCGCCCTCGTCGGTGTCGAGCACCTTGTTCAGCACCTCGGCGCCGCGCGAGGCCTTCGCGTCGACGATCCTGCCGTCCTCGAAGCGCACCGCGATGTTGTCGATCAGCGTGCCCTGGTAGGACAGCGGCTTCGAGCTCACGACATGACCATAGACGCGGCGGCAATGCGGCGTGGTGAAGACCTCTTCGGTCGGGATGTTGGCGTTGCAGCTGATACCGTTCTTGGACAGGGAGGCGCCGCCTTCCCATTCATGGCCGTCGGCAAGGCCGATGGTGAGATCGGTGCCCGGGCCTGAGTACTGCAACGCGCGGAAACGCTGGCCGTTGAGCCAGTTGGTGCGCTCACGCAGCACCGCATTGTGGCTCGCCCAATTGGCCATCGCGTCCTCGCGATCGACGCGGGAGGCCGCGAAGATCGCATCCGCGAGCTTGCCGATCGCGACGTCCTCGGGATCGTTGGGGAACACCTGCTTGGCCCATGATGGGCTCGGATAGGCGATGATGTTCCAGTTGGTGTCGAAATTGACGATCTTTTCCAGTGCCGGCTGATAGGCCATCGAGTTGGCCTTGCTGGCGCGCGCCACCTTGGAGGGATCTTCGCCCGACAGCAGCATCGGATTGTCGCCGACGATGGCGAGCCGCGCGGTGTTGTCGGAGAATGCCTTGGCCATGCCCTCATAGAGCCAGCCGGCGGCGCGATCGAAACTGTTGTCGTGACCGTGGCGGTAACGCGCCAGCGTCATCTCCTCGTCCGACAGGATCGGCGTCACGATACCGGCGCCGGCCTTGTAGGCATGAACGGCGATCCGGCGCACCAGCGGCAGCGCGATCGCCGGCGCCGTCAGGAGCAGATCCTGTCCCGGCCGCAAGCCCAGGCCCACCTTCACCGCCACCTCGGCCAGCCGGTCGAGTTTCGCAGGATCGATAGGAGTGGAGGTGATGCGTTGATCGGTCATGCCGGGTCCTCTGCCGAAAGTCTCTCGCTCAATCTAAGTCTAGCATCGCGAGACACAAGTATACGAGCGTATTGGGGGCGACGAAAGATACGCAGTTTCACGCATCTTGGTTTTCAACGCGTTGCCGATTTCAGCACCCGGTCGACCATGGCGGGAGCAAGGCCGAGGTAATTTTTCGGTGAAGTGAGCGCATCGATCGTGGCGCGGTCGATCCTGGCAGAGACGCGCGAGTCGGACGAGAGCGCGTCCGCCAGCGTCAAACCTTTCTCGTTGGCGAGCCGGCAGGCGTCATAGACCACGTCATGCGCCTCCTGCCGCCCGATCTGGGGCGCGAGCCCCATCATGACCGCTTCGGCCACAATCAGGCCCCGGCTGATGGCGAGATTGTCGTTCATCTTCGCCTCGTCGACGATGAGGCCCGCGAGCGCGAACCTCGCCTGGTGCAGCGCCCCCGCGGCCAGCACGAAGCTTTCGGGGATTGCCATCCACTCGGCGTGCCAGGGGCCGGTGGCGCGCTCGAAATCCTGCACCATCGCATCCAGCATCAGGCCCGCGTGCTGGCGCACCGCCTTGGACGCCGCCAGCATCAGTTCCGAGGAGATCGGGTTGCGCTTCTGCGGCATGGTCGAGGAGGCGCCGCGGCCCTTGACGAAGGGCTCGTAGACCTCGGCGAACTCGGTCGAGGCCATGATCATGATGTCGAGCGCGATCTTGCCGAGCGAGCCGGTGACGAGCGCGAGGAAGTTCACGGCCTCGGCAAAGCCGTCGCGCGCGACGTGCCAGGTCGAGGCGGGAACGCCGAGCTTCAGCTCGTCGCACAGCGCCTCCTGCACTTCAAAGCCCTTGTCGCCGAGCGAGGCCAGCGTGCCGGCAGCGCCGGCGAACTGGCCCACCAGGACCCGCGGCTTCAATTGCGCCAGACGCTCGGCGTGGCGATCGAACATCGCTAGCCAGATCGCGGTCTTGTAGCCGAAGGTCACCGGCAGCGCCTGCTGGAGATGAGTGCGCCCCGCCATCGGCGTATCGCGATGGCGCCTGGAGAGGTCGGCGAGAATCTTTCGCAGCTCCGCAATGTCGCGCTCGACGATCTCGAGCGCGGCACGCAATTGCAGCACTACGGCGGTATCCATGATGTCCTGCGTGGTCGCGCCCCAATGCACGTAACGGCCGGCATCGCCGCATTGCTTCACCATCTGGTGCACCAAGGGCAGGATCGGATAGCCGACGATGTCGGTCTCCTGCCTGAGCAGGTCGAAATCGAGCGCGGCAACGTCGGTCCGCGCCGCGATCTGGTCGGCGGCATCCTGCGGGATCACGCCGCATTTGGCCTCCGCCTTCGCCAGCGCCACCTCGACCTCGGCATAGCGCGCAACCAGCGCGACATCGGAAAACACCTCGCGCATCTCAGGCGTGCCGAAGGCGTCGCGGAACAGCATGGAGTCGAGCACGGTGGTCGAGGCGTGGAGAGCGGGCATGGGCGTTTCTTTATGGTTGGTGTTTTGTGTGGAAGCAGCTTACGCAGGCCGCGCCGTTCGGCAATGGACAATGCCGGGTCATCACACATTCGGAGTCTTGCATTGGTCTCGCCGCCGCGCGTCAAACCATCGGCTCCGTCATCCCCGCGCAACCGCGAAGCGGTTGTCGCTGGAGGTGCGAACCATGCGACGCGACGCGTCGCGTGGAGAGCCTCGAAGGATGGCAGGCCGGGATGCGGGCCGTCGCCCTTCGAGGGCCGCTGAAGAAGCGGCTACCTCAGGGTGACGGGATGCGCGGTCGGCGATATCAGATTGAGTACGTGGCCTGCGACAGCCGACCCCAGCCGCCACATTCCAGTCGAGGCCGCATTCCTCCCCGCAAATGGCATGGCAGCCATCTTGCGATCGCGATGAACCAAGCGGCCTCCCGGTGGACTCACAGACTTAGGCCGGAATCCGTTTTGCTTTGTCATTGCCCCGATGTCGTCGTGAGGTCTGAGTTTTCGACGTGCAGTTTCTGTTCCGGGATCACCTTCTGGACACCGACCGGCGCGAGCTGAGCCGCGAGCAGGTTCCCGTTTCCGTGGAACCGCAGGTTTTCGACCTCGTCGTCCATCTCATGGAAAATCGCGACCGGGTGGTCAGCAAGGACGAGCTGATCGACAAGATCTGGCACGGGCGCAGCGTCTCCGAATCCACCCTGACCAGCCGGATCAATGCGGCACGCAAGGCGGTCGGCGACAACGGCGCGAGCCAGGCGCTGATCCGAACCATCGCGCGCAAGGGTTTTCGTTTCGTCGGCGACGTCGAGACCAAGCTCGCCGCGGCCGCGCCGGAACCCGGCCGGTGGATACCAGCGCCGCAGGCGGCGCTCGCACTGCCCGACCGGCCCGCCATCGCCGTGCTGCCCTTCACCAATATGAGCGGTGACCGCGAGCAGGACTATTTCTCCGACGGCATCAGCGAGGACATCATCACCGCGCTGTCGAAGCTGCGCTGGTTCTTCGTCGTCGCGCGCAACTCCTCCTTCGTCTACAAGGGCCGCGCCGTGCACATGCACGAGGTCGCGCGCGAGCTCGGCGTGCGCTACGTGGTCGAAGGCAGCGTGCGGCGCAGCGGCGAGCGCGTGCGCATCTCGGCCCAGCTCAACGACGTCTCGACCGGCAGCCATCTCTGGGCCGAACGCTACGACCGCGAGCTTGCCGACATCTTCGCCGTGCAGGACGACATCACCGAGGCGATCGTCGCCGCGATCGAGCCGCAGCTCTATACGGCCGAGAGCTTTCGCGCCGGGCAGAAGCCGCCGGGCAGCCTGGATGCCTGGGACCTCGTCATGCGCGCATTGTCGCATTACTGGCGCATCACCCGCGAGGACAATGCGGCCGCGCAAGGGCTGCTCGAGAAGGCCGTCGCGATCGATCCCGCCTATGGCAAGGCGCTGGGCCTGCTCGCGACCAGCCATATCTTCGGCGCGCATATGGGCTGGGCCGACATGGCCGCGACCGTGCCGGTCGCCGAACGCGCGGCGCTTGCGGCGGTGGAGGCCGATCGCGAGGACGCCTGGGCCCATCACGGCCTCGCCTATACCTACCTGTTCCGCCGCCGCTTCGACGACGCGCTGGCGGAGTTCGAGCTGACCTTGAGGCTCAATCCGAATTTCGCGATGGCGCACGCCTTCTACGGCGTGACGCTGTGCTACGCGGGACGATGGCAGGACGGCGATGCCGCCGCGCGCCGCGCGCTGCGGCTGAGCCCGCGCGATCCGCTCGCGGCGATCTATTGCGGGGTCGCCGCCTATGCCCAGTTCATCGGCCGCAATTACGAGGCAAGCTTGCAGATGGCGCGGGAATCGATGCGGCAGCGCGCCGATTTCGTCGGCGCACATCGCGTGCTGACGGCGGCCGCCGGCATGTTGGGTGATCCGGCCCTTGCCGCGTCCGCGCTGGAAGGCTTGCGCCGCGCCCAGCCCGGCATCTCGCTCGCCTGGATCACAAGCGAGCTGCCGATGCTGCTGGAGCAGGACCGCGAGCATTATCTGGAAGGATTGCGTCGCGCAGGGATGGAGTAGACATCTCGCGCAGCATCGAGAGTGCGCCCTCCCCCCACAAGGGGCGAAGGGAGGCGAACAGCCTAAGCCACCGCGCGCCGGCCGATGATCGCGAAACGGAGCTTGCCCGAGATGAAATCGATCGCGGCGACCGCGACCAAGATCATCAGGATCAGGAACGACACCTTCTGCCATTCCAGCACACGGATCTGCTCGGCGAGCTGGAGGCCGATGCCGCCGGCGCCGACGATGCCGATGATGGTGGCCGAGCGGGTGTTGGACTCGATGAAATAGAGCACCTGGCCGGCGATCACGGGCAGGACCTGCGGCAACAGGCCGAAGCGGATCTCGTGCAGTGCGCTGCCGCCGGAGGCGCGGATGCCCTCGACCTGCTTCTGGTCGGCGCCCTCGATCGCCTCCGAGAACAACTTGCCGAAGGCGCCGAAATCGGACACGGCGATGGCGAGCACGCCGGCGAAGGGGCCCAGGCCGACGACATTGATCCAAACAAGCGCCCAGATCAGCGTATCGACGCCGCGGATCGAGTCGAGGAAACGGCGGATCGGGAAGCGCAGGATGTTTGACGGCACCACGTTGCGGGCGGCGAGCAGGCTGACTGGCAGCGCGAACAATGCGGCGAGCGTCGTGCCGAGTAGGGCGATCGACAGCGTCTCGCCGAGCGCCTTCAGATAGATCGGCAGCGAGGAGCCGGGATCGGGGGGGATCATCATCAGGCTGATCCAGCCGAGCTGGCTGAGGCCTGCGACGAAGCGCGACGGCGAGAAGTCGAGATCGACGAGGCCGTACACCAGGACCGCGAACGCCGCGACGATCATCGCCGGCATTGCGAGCCGCGCCGAGGCAGGCCGGTCGAACACGTCAGGGTAGCGCGCGCGAAGCTCTCGCGTGTCAACCTCTTGCGGTCGCGTCACGTCCGCGCCTCCTTGCCGAACAGGCGGCCGCGCAGCCAGCCGGTGGTGATGTCTATGATGAAGACCGTAATGATGATGGTGAGCAGGATGGCGCTGACGTCCGAATAATAGAATTTGCGGATGGCGACGACGAGCTCCTGGCCGATGCCGCCGGCACCGACAAAGCCCATCACCGAGGCTTCGCGGACGTTGATCTCGAAGCGCAACAGCGCGTAGCTGGCATAGCCCGCGGTTACCTGCGGCACGACGGCAAAGCGCATGCAGGAGAGCCAGCTCGCGCCGGTGGAGCGGATGCCCTCGACCGGCTTCATGTCGGCATTCTCGACGATCTCCGAGAACAATTTTCCGAGCGCGCCGGTGGAATGGATCGCGATCGCGAGCACGCCAGCCATCGGCCCGAGCCCGAAGGCGATGACAAAGATCAGCGCGAAGACGATGCCCGGGACGGTGCGCGCGAATTCGAGCAGGCGCCGCACCGTAAAGCGCAGCCAGGGCGCGGGCGAGGTGTTTTCCGCCGCGAAGAAGTTCAGGACAAAGGCGAGGGTCGCACCGGTCAGCGTGCCGACATAGCTGATCAGCAGCGTCTCACCGAGCATCTTCAACCATTTGCGCCAGCCCCAAAGCCACTCGCCGACATCGGTCCAGACCCGCTGGCCGTTGTCGAGCGTGAGGATGCGATCGAAATAGCTGACGAAGTTGCCGAAATAGGTGAAGAAGGTGCGCAGGTTCACTTCGGCGCCGATCGCGGCGAGAAGCAGCGCGGCGGCGAACACCACAACCCCGAGCAAGAGACGGAGCCGCCTGCGCGCGACCGCCTGATTGTAAGCGGTGTTCAGCGCAGCCAGTTGCTGCTCGGGCAGGATCGAAACCGCGAGGGTCATCTGTTCAGGAAAGGTGGCCGATCAAAGAGAAAGAGCCGGGTCCATCGACCCGGCTCGAGTAGCTCGTCCCGAAACTCAGGACGCCTTCTTCTTACGCAGTGCATCGACGAACTTGATCAGCTCGATCGTGCCATCCCAATCCTTGGTGGTGGCGGGATGAAAACCCTTCTTCTGGCCGTCCTGGAGGCGATCGAAGGCCGCCTTGTCCTTGGCCGGAGCGTCGAAGAACGCCTTCGCGATCGCCGCCTTCGCCTCTTCCGGCAGGTCGGAGTTGTAGGCATAGGGGCCGTTGATGATCGGCGCCGACTTGTGGATGATGCGGAAATCGTCCTTCTTCATCGGCGAGCCGTCGGCATTCTTCAGCATGCTCTTGGTCAGCATCTGCGCCAGCGTCGAATCGTCGTCGCTGGTCCACTGGTTGGCCGCGACATCGACCGTGCCCTGCGCCAGCGCCAGAATCGCATTCTCATGGCTGCCGGTGAAGACGACCTTGCTGAAATAGGTGTCGGCGTCCGCGATGCCCATCTTGTCGAGCTCGAAGCGTGGCACGTTGTTGCCGGACGTCGAGTTCGGGTCGACGAGGCCGAGATTCTTGCCCTTGAGCTGGTCGATGCTCTTGTAGGGGCTGCTCGCCTTGACGAAGAACACCGAATAGTAGCCGGTCGAGCCGTCGGCGTTGATATCGTTGGCAAAGGCGTCGGTCTTGACGCCGGTCAGGCGGGCGCGGGCGAACGAGGCCGAGCCGTAGCTGGCGATATGGATGTTGCCGGCGCGCTGGCCTTCGATGACGGCGGCGTAGTCATTGGCGATGCGCAGCGTGACCTTCACGCCCAATTCCTTGGAGAGATAGCTCATGAACGGCGCCCAGCGCTCGGTCACGCCCGAGGCGTTTTCCGCGGGAATGACCGCGAAGGTCAGCTCGGGATATTTGGCTTTCCAGTCGTCGGCGGAGGCCGAAGTCGTGAATGCGAGCGCGGCGGCGCCGGCAAGAACTAATCTGCGAGTGATCATGATACCCTCTTCATCGGTTGGGGTCGGTTGACGCAAAAACTGGCAACGACAGAAGCGATGCGGCTCAGGCGGCGGCCGCCGTTCCAAGCGCCGGAATGCCCTCGGGCGCCGGCACGGGCGAGCCGCCCATGACGTCGGTGGCTTCGAGATCGTAGAGCTCGCGCGCGACGTGATCGGTCAGCGCAGACGGTGCGCCGTCGAACACCACACGGCCCTGCGCCATGCCGATCAGGCGGTCGCAATAGCTGCGCGCCAAGTCGAGCGAATGCAGGTTGCAGAGCACGGTGATGCCGAAATGCTTGTTGATGCGCAGCAGCGCATCCATCACGATCTTGGTGTTGCGCGGGTCGAGCGAAGCGATCGGCTCGTCGGCGAGAATGATGTCGGGCTGCTGCACCAGCGCGCGGGCGATCGCGACGCGCTGCTGCTGGCCGCCGGAGAGCTGGTCGGCGCGCTGCGCGGCGAGCGCGGCGATATCGAACTGTTCGAGCGCGGACATTGCCAGCGCCTTGTCGTGTTCGGGCCAGGTCTGCGACAGCGAGCGCCAGGCCGGCATCGTCGCGAGGCGCCCCATCAGGACGTTGGTGAGAACATCGAGCCGGCCGACGAGGTTGAACTGCTGGAAGATCATCGCCGAGCGCGCCCGCCACTGCCGCAGCTCCTTGCCGCGCAGCGCTGTGACGTCGGTGCCGTCGAACAGGATGCGGCCCTGCGTCGGCGTCACCAGGCGGTTGATGGTCCGCAGCAGCGTGGACTTGCCGGCGCCGGATCGTCCGATCACGCCGACGAATCCGCCGGGGGAAATTTGAAACGAAGCGTCGTCCACCGCGGCTTTTGCGCCAAAGCGGCACGTCAGACCTTCAACCACCAGCATGCAGGGCTCCAGAGTAGCTGGGACCCACCGCTAACGCCGACGCTTGACACTTGTGTGACATGCACGTTGCGGTGCGGCGATCCAACACACCTCATCCCCTGTCATCGCTGCGTCATGACATTGTCATCGAGCCGCTCGAAGAGGAACGCCCGCCCTCACGCTTCGGATACGACATGGCCGGCAAAGCCCTTTCAGTCCAACCGACCATCGATCCCTCGGCCAAGCTGCACGAGACCCGGCTCGGCGCCTATACCGAGGTCGGCGCGCGCACGATCCTGCATGAAGTGACGATGGGCGATTACTCCTATGTCGTGAACGATTCGCAGATCACCTACACCACGATCGGGAAATTCTGCTCGATCGCGGCGATGACGCGTATCAACCCCGGCAATCATCCGATGCATCGCGCGACGCAGGCGCACTTCACCTATCGTTCCAGCGCCTACTTCCCCGGCGAGAGCGACGACACGGAGTTCTTCGACTGGCGGCGCCAGCATCACGTCCATATCGGCCACGACGCCTGGATCGGCCATGGCGCGATCGTGCTGCCCGGCCGCAACATCGGCACCGGCGCGGTGATCGCGGCCGGCGCCATCGTCACCAAGGACGTGCCCGCCTACACCATCGTCGCCGGCAATCCCGCGCGGATCGTAAGGCGGCGCTTCTCGGAAGAGATCGCCGGACGGCTTGCGCGGCTCGCCTGGTGGGACTGGGATCACGACAAATTGCGTGAAGCCCTGCCCGATTTCCGCAGGCTCGGGATTGAAGATTTTCTCTCCACGTATGAAGCACGGGCACACTCCCCTGCCAGCAAACGAAGCGCGGTCGCGTGACAGACATTTTCCTTGAGGGCGGCCGGGCCCTGATCGGCACCGAGTTGGTCGAGACGTCACTCAGCGTGGCCGGAACGGACATCGCACGGGTCGATGCCGCCCGTGGCCGGGCTCGGCTCGCGATCGATGCGCGCAATCTGCTGGTGTTGCCGGGAATCGTCGATCTGCATGGCGATGCCTTCGAGCGGCAGATGATGCCGCGCGCCGGCGTGGACTTCCCGATCGACGTCGCGCTCGCGGACAGCGACCGCCAGGCGATCAGCAACGGTATCACCACGGTGTTTCACGCCACGACCTGCTCGTGGGAACCGGGCCTGCGCAGCGCCGACAATGCGCGCGGCCTGATGGAGGCGATCGAGCGGCAGCGTCCGCAATTCGCTGCCGACACCCGCTTCCATCTGCGGCACGAGACCTACAATCTCGATGCCGAGGCCGAGATCAGCCAGTGGCTCGCCGAGGGCCGCGTCGACCTGTTCGCCTTCAACGACCACATGGATGGCACCGTCGCCGACATGGCCAAGCCGCGCAAGCGCGACCGCATGGTGGAGCGCACTGGCTTGTCCAGCGAGGATTTTGACGGGCTGGTCGACCGCGTGATCGCGCGCGCCGCCGACGTGCCGGCCTCCGTGTCGCGGCTCGCTGCTTCTGCCCGCGCGGCAGACGTGCGGATGCTCTCGCATGACGATGCGACACCCGCGATGCGCCGGGAATTTCGTGAGCTCGGCGCTGACATCGCCGAGTTTCCGATCAACGAGGAGACGGCGCGGGCGGCGGCGAGCCACGGAGATGCCATCGTGTACGGCGCGCCGAACGTCGTGCGCGGCGGCAGCCACACCGGCTGGACCCGGGCATCCGACATGATCGCAAAGGGGCTCTGCTCGGTGCTGGCGTCGGACTATTACTATCCCGCGCAACTGCTCGCCGCGTTCCGCCTCGCCGCCGATGGCGTGTTGCCGCTGACGGAGGCCTGGAGCCTGGTCTCCGCGGAGCCTGCGCGCGCGACCGGCCTTGCCGACCGCGGCATCCTCGCCGAAGGACGCCGCGCCGACATCCTCCTCGTCGACGACACCGTGCCGCTGCGGCCGCGGCTCGTCGCGGTGATATCGGGCGGAAAGCTCGTGCATCTCACCGATGCGACGCGACTGCTCAGCGCGGCGGCGGCGCCGCGCGAGGCTGTCGTCGCGGCATAAATTGGCTATGCTGAGGCGATGACAGGTTTTCCCCGCTACGCGATCTATTTTGCCGCCGGCGCCGACAGCGCGCTGACCCGCTTCGGCGCCAAGCTGCTCGGCTACGATGCCTACACCGGCGACGAGGTGCCGTTTCCGCCCGAGGCGCTGCACGTTGCACCGGACTGGCGTGACGTCTCTGCCGATCCCCGCAAATACGGCTTCCACGCCACGCTGAAGGCGCCGATGGCGCTGACGCCCGGCAGCACCGAGGCGGAGCTTATGGCAGCCTGCGCGACATTCGCCGAAACGGCGCGGCCGATCCCGGCCATCCGCCCGATCGTCGACACCATCAGCGGCTTCATCGCCGTCATCCCGGCCGAGCCGGTCGATGCGCTCCAGCAGCTCGCCGCCGATTGCGCGCGCGAGTTCGATTCCTTCCGCGCCGCTCTCACCGCGGAAGACCGCGCACGCCGGAAGCCCGACAAACTCACCGAGCGGCAGCGCGATTATCTCGACCGCTGGGGTTACCCCTACGTCATGGAAGAATTTCGCTTCCACATGACCCTGACTGGGCGGCTGGATGCAGAGCGCCGCGGACCGATCCTGGAGATGTTGCGGACGCGGTTCGCGTCGCTTCGTCTCGACACGCTGGCGATCGACCGCCTCGCCCTGTTCAGGCAGGCCGAGACCAAGGCGCGCTTCCGCATCATCGGCGAGTGGGCTTTGGCGCGATAGACCTCAGCGCCAGCTCGCAAGATTGAAGGCGAGCGCCACCGCGCCAACCAGAACGAGGCTGGTCGCCCAGACTGCATCCAGATTGAACCAGCTGCGCGAGACGAACTTCAATCCCAGATAGCGGTAGACCAGCCACGCCAGAGATCCGCCGGCGCTGACCATGGCGGCAACGTGCACCAGGGACACCAACACCGCCATCCCGAGACTTGCCTTCATCAGCGCGCCCGCCGCCTCATGGCCGGCATCGAGCTCGAGGGCCTGGCAGAGCCCGAGATAGATCGGCACGAGCATCAAGGCCGCGCCGTGGGCAATGGCAACGGCGAATGACCAGAGCGCCAATTGCGTTGGCGGAATTCGTGCCAGCGCGCGGGGATGGCGCCGCTCGATCAGCCGATAGACACCGAAGCCGATGACGAGAAGGCTCGCACTGATCTGGATCGAACGCTGCCACTCGGCCAGCACGAGCAGGAACGCGAATGGCAGCAGCACGAAAAGTGTTGCCAGGAGATGTCCGGCCGCCAGGGCCCACAACGCACGGAACAGCGCGCGTGGGTTCTTGTCCATGAGCCCGGCCGAAACAGCGAGCGGCCATCCCATTCCCGGGTTGACCCCGTGGTAGAGACCGCTCGCAACAAGAGCGAGCCAAAGCCAGCCAAGCGCCGGGCTCGCGTGCGCCCCATCTAGACCGACGGGTAGCAAAAGGAATCCGTCGAACAATCGCCGCCCTCGAGCCTGATCTGGTGCGCACGATATCCGTCGGGGAAGCTCACGAAATAGTCCTTGTCGAGCTCGAGGCCGCCGTTGCCGCCGACATTGGCCATGACTTCCACGCCCGGAACCCCGTCGGGATAGAACTGATCGTCCCAGGTGGAATAGAGCGAATTGGTCCAGTACACGCGCCTGCCGTCGCGGCTGATCTCGACCATCTGCGGACCGGCCGCAAATGCCTTGCCGTTCGGATGGGGGGTGCGGCGCGCGATGCCGCCGATGTGGACCGAGCCCGCAAGCTTCGGCTTTCGCGGATCACTCACATCGTACTGGCGCATTTCACCCGTGCCCCAGCACGAGACATAGAGGAACCGGTCATCCATCGACAGGTCGATGTCGGTCACCAGCGGCGGCACGGCGCCAAATCCCTGCAGCAGCGGCGGGAGCTTCTCCTTTGGCGCGGGTTCGGGAGGGATCGTCGCCGTCTTCTCGGCATGGAATTTTCCGCCTTCGCGCCACCAGGTCCAGATCGATGCTTCGAGGTTGGTGGTGTCGACCACAACGCCAACGAAGCCGTATTCGCGAACCGGATCGTGCGCGGGCCGCACCTCCAGCGCCATCTGATGATTGGCGCCGAGGTCGATGGTTTGCACATTGCGCCGGGCGCGAAGGTCCCAGAAGTGGAGACGATGGCCATATTTGTTCGACAGCAGATCTTCCGGAACGATCCCGTTCTCGAACTGCGGCGGCAACGCCCATTCGCTCGTCACCATGTAGTCGCGCGGCAGATTCCACCAGAAATCATAATGCAGCGTTTGCGGGCCGCGGTCGATCTCCCATCGTCCAAGGACCTCGAACGTCTCGCAATCCATGATGAAGACGCCCGGAGGTCCGTTGGTGCCGTCCTTGCCGCCGCCGCCCAGCGTGCTGACATAGATGCCGTCCGGCCCGCAATGGATGGTGTGCGGGCGCGAGTAGCCGGTCTTCTTGAAGACTTCCTCTGGTTCGATGATCTTGTGGATCTTGGCTTTGGTCGGATCGGGCTTGGTATCGATGATGTAGATCCGCGACGAGCGCAGCCCGGGGATGATGAGATAGCGCCGCTCGATGAAGGCGTGTCCGGCGAGCGGCGACAAGGCGGAAGAGCAGGCATTCCAGCCGAAGTGATGAAACTCGTCGCCTTTGTTGGGCATCGTCACGGTGTGGACGATCTGGCCATAGGTCGGCGATCCCGGGTTGACGTCGATGACCGCAAGAGCATCCGGCTTTGAGAAATCCGGACTGAGCAGCAACGTATAGGCAAAGTTCTCCGCAGGTGCTTCCATCGCAAGCTTGGGCGATGCGTGAAAGGTGGGATCCGGCCTCATCGTCATGGCACTGCCTCCCTGTTCTGTCGGTTCGCGCCAACCTGGCTCGGGACAGCGGCATATTGAAGAACTGGTGCGCGATGTCTTGAGCTGCTCCGCGGGCTTCGTTGGCGAGCCTACAATATGTCATCGCCGGGCTGCGGGAAACGGCCCGAGCCGCGCCAATTCGACGCCTTCCGCCAAATGGAAGCCGGCGGGATCAGGCCAGGGCCCCTCACACTCGGTGTCGTCCCGGCGAAGGCCGGGACCCATACCCCCAGGGAGGGGTTTGGCGAAGGCTAGTAGTAAAAGTCTTCCCGCGGTACCAACACCTGCGTTCACCGATAGATCACGCGGTATGGGTCCCGGCCTTCGCCGGGACGACGACTGGGGAATTGGCCGCTACTTCCCCCACCGCAGCGCCAGGGCATCCCGCTCCTTCGCCAGCTCCAGCAGCCCCGCGCGCGTCGCGGGATGCAGCGGCTGGAGCGGATGGCGCACGGCGTCCGATTTGATCACGCCGCCGGCCTGCATCATGGCCTTGCAGGCGATCAGGCCGCATTGGCGGTTCTCGTAGTTGATCAGCGGCAGCCAGCGCTCATAGGCGGCTTTCGCTTCCTCGCGCTTGCCGGCGAAATAGGGATCGATGATCTGGCGGATGCCGTCGGGATAGCCGCCGCCGGTCATGGCGCCGGTGGCGCCGGCGTCAAGATCGGCGAGCAGCGTGATCGCCTCCTCGCCGTCCCACGGGCCTTCGATATCCTTGCCGCCCGCCTCGATCAGGCTGCGGAGCTTTGCGGCGGCGCCCGGCACCTCGATCTTGAAATAGCGGATGTTGGCGAAGTCGCGCGACAGCCGGGCGAGCAGCTCGACCGACAGCGGCGTGCCGGCCACCGGCGCGTCCTGGATCATGATGGGAATATTGATCGCGCCGGAGAGCACCTTGAAGAATTCGACGATGCCCTTCTCCGGCACGCGAAACGTCGCGCCGTGATAGGGCGGCATGACCATCACCATGGCGGCACCGGCCGCTTCGGCCTGCTTGCTGCGCGCCGCACAGACGGCCGAGCTGAAATGGGTCGTGGTGACGATGACGGGAACCCGGCCCGCGACATGCTCCAGCACCGCATGCATCACGGTTTCGCGCTCGGCGTCGGTGAGCACGAACTGCTCGGAGAAATTGGCGAGGATGCAGAGGCCATTCGAGCCTGCATCGATCATGAAATCGATGCAGCGGCGCTGGCCCTCGAGGTCGAGCTCGCCGCGCTCGTCGAAGATGGTGGGCGCGACCGGGAACACGCCGCGATAGGGGCGCTGGGCCTTGTGGTGGGGCGTAACCGGCATCGAACTCTCCATCCCTGATATTCCTGCACATCTAACGCCGCACTCGCGCGGCACGACAGATGTACTCGGGGCGCGGATCGGCGGCAATGCCGATCCGCGTTCCGTTGGAACAGGGATGTGAAAGTTAAGCGGTCTTCACCGCGCCGAGGAAACCTTCGACCGCGACGCGGAGGCGATCGGCGTCTGCCGACATCTTCTTCACGGATTCCGACAGCACCGTGCCGGCGTTGCCGGTTTCCTGATTGAGCTTGGCGACGCTGCCGATGGTGTCGGTCACCTCACGGGTGCCTTGCGCGGCCTGCTGGAAGTTGCGCGAGATCTCGGTCGTGGCCGCCCGCTGCTGTTCGACGGCGGCCGCAATCGCGGTCATCTTCTCGTCGATGCCGCTGATGGCGCCGCCGATGGAACGGATGGCGGTTACCGCCTGACCGGTCGCGCCCTGGATCTCCTCGACCTGGCGGGAGATCTCTTCGGTGGCCGTCGCGGTCTGCGCGGCGAGACTCTTGACCTCGCCGGCGACCACGGCAAAGCCGCGGCCGGCCTCGCCCGCGCGTGCGGCCTCGATGGTGGCGTTCAGCGCAAGCAAATTGGTCTGGCCGGCAATGGCGTTGATCATCTTCACGACCTCGCCGATGCGGCTTGCGGTCTGGTCGAGGATTTCGACCGTGGCGTTGGTCCGCTCGGCCTGCGACACGGCCTCGCGGGCCTCGCGCGCGCTCGACTGCACCTGCGCCGAAATCTCGCCGACGGAGGCCGAGAGCTCCTCGGTCGCGGCGGCGATGGTCTCGAGGTTGTTGGTGGCCTGCTCGGCAGAGGAGGCGACCGCCGCGGTCTGGCTGCTGGATTCCGAGACCAGCGTACGCACATCGGTCGCCGTCGCATCGAGCTCCCGCGCCGACGCGGCAACGCCGTGGATGACGGCCTGCACGGTGTCGTCGAAGCTGCGGCAGGCGGCATCGACGGTGCCGGAGCGGGCAAGCTGGAGCGCCTGCTGCGATTCGCGTTCCTGACCGAGACGCTCCGCGGTCGCGGCGCTCTCGCGCAGGCTCTCGAGCGCAGCCGCCATGGTGCCGAACTCGTCGGGATACCGGGATTGCGGAACCGGTGTCGCATAATCTCGCGCGCCGATGCGGGCGATGGCATCCAGAATGGCGCGCACTGGACGCATGAGGCGCGTACGCACCACATAGACGCCGGCCAAGGTCACCGCGAGCGCCACAAGGAAGGCGAGCGACTGCACGACGAGATTGGTGAGGGCCTTGGCCTGAACGGCCTCGGCGCGCGCGATCGACTGGTCCAGCGCCTTGTTCGCGACTGCGACGATCGACGCGAACGGCGACTGGCACAGCGCATTCCATTCCGAGGCGGGCATCGCGGGCTTGCCGCTGCCGTCAAAATTCCTGGTGAGCTCTCCGATCTGCTTCAGGACGCCATCGGTCTTGGCCTTCGCGTCCGACGCTGCCGTAACCAGCTCCGCCGTCACCTCGGGCGCAGCCAGCAACTCGGCCATCCCCGCCCAGCCAGAGGCGATCGTGCCATCCCATTGCGCCACCGACCGCTTCTGAACGTCGTCGAGCGGCTTGCTGCTGTTGACGTTCGAGCGAAGCGACGAACAATGGACCCCATAACGGTCGCGCACCTGCCAGGCAAAGCGGCGAACCTGAATCATGCGGGCGATGTAGGGATCGTTCATCCAGGCGCGGTTTGACACCGCGGTGGAGGCGAGGTTCGCGGTGTCGATGACCTTGGTGACGGCATCGTACCAGACATTGGTACGCTCCATCTTGCGCTCGGCCCGCGGACGCTTGGCTTCGTCGTAGAACAACTCGAACTGCGGCGCGGCTTCGTTCCAGCGCTGCTTCAGCGTATTCGCGAGCTCGTCGCGCCGGTCGAATTCGATCGTGGAGAGCGCCGAAGCGATGGATTCATAGCCGGCCTGCTCGGCCTTCTCGGCGGCTCCCAACTTGGCGCGCGGCTCGTCCTCGCCGAGCAGTGCGCTCTGGGCGTCGCCGCGATTGTTGCGCAGCGACAGCACGCCGTGGAAGATGGTCTTGTCGGCGGCGGCAAGCCGCGCGGTTTCGAGACTGTCGCTGTAACGGCCGAAGGCCCCGACCATCTGGATCGCCGTGCTGGCCAGCGCGCCGGCCGCAAGCAGGGCCATCAAGGTCAGAAGAAGCGAGCTTACCGATTTCTTAAACATTGCCATGAGGTCAAGGGGCCTACTCTTCAACGAGTGGCCACCTTGCATCGCAACCTGCCAATGTTTCGTTAAGGTTTTAGTCGATTTGAGCCGGCTCCGCCTGCACCCGTTCGGGCGGCCCGCCGCTCCTTACGCGACTTTCGTAAAATCGGGCGCCCGGCGCTCGGCAAACGCCGTGAACGCCTCACGCGCCTCCGCGGTGCGCAGGCGCTGCGCGAACTGCTCGCCCTCCGCCTGCATCTGCGCGACCAGCGCCTCGCCGTTACGCATCAGCTTCTTGGTGGCGGTGAGCGCGCCGGCCGGCTGGCGGGCGAGACGCTGCGCCAGCGCGAGGGTCTCGGCGTCGAGCTTGTCGAGCGGCACAACGCGGTTGGCGAGTCCCCATTCGAGCGCAGCCTTCGCCGGCACCGTCTCACCCAGCGCAAACATCTCGTAGGCGCGGGCATAGCCGATGCGTGCCGGCATCAGCAGGCTGGAGGCGGCTTCCGGCACCAGCGCGAGGCTGACGAAGGGCGTGGACAATTGGGCGTTGTCGGCGAGCACGACGAGATCGCAATGCAGCAGCATCGTGGTGCCGACGCCGACGGCGCGGCCCTGCACGGCCGCAACCAGCGGCCGCGTGCAGCGCGCCAGCGACTGGATGAAGCGTATGACGTTGCGGCTGCCTTCCGACTTTCCGCTCGCAACGGCCGCGAACTCGCCGACGTCGTTGCCGGCGGTGAACATGTCGCCCTCGCCGCGGATCAGGATCACGCGAGCGGACGGATCGAATTCGGCGGACTCGATTGCATCGGCGAGCTTGCCGTACATCGCATCGGTCAGCGCGTTCTTCTTGTCGGGGCGCGCCAGCGTGAGCGTGAGAATTCCACCGTTGTTCTCGATCCGGACGTGCTCGGTCATTGGGCTCTCCTCTTATTCCTCTGGATCTCTTGCAGGGTCTCTTGGAAACTTGTCCTGAATGCTCGACAGCCAGCGCGCGACGATGTCGATCTCGGCGCTGGTAAATCCGTCCGTCAGCGCCGCGTTGATCTCCGCCGCCGAGGTTTTTGCATGCGCCAGCACGGTACGCCCCTTCGGCGTCAGCCACACGCGCCAGGCGCGTCCGTCCTCGCGATCGGGCCGCCGCTCGATCAGCCTTGCGGCTGCGGTGCGGTCGACGAGGCCGGAAATCCCGGCCGGCCCCATATCCAGCGCCGCGCCTGCCTCTCCCATCAGGACGCCGTCCTGCCTGCCGAGGATGAACAACAGCCCCGCCTGCGCCGGCGTCACCTCGCTCTCGGGCTGCGCGGCCATCCAGCGCTGCAACCGGCGTTGTGCGACGTTGAGCAGGTAGATCAGCCGGTGATGCCTCGCTGCGGCGTCTTTATTTCGCATGCGAAATAGATAGCCGAGGCCGACCGGATTGTCAAAGGGGCGGCTGCCGGGACTAGGCAGCGCGACAGCCGTCCAGAAACAGCGCCGCGCAGGTCTGGACGCGCCGCTCGATGTCCTTGCGTGACGGCAGCGCCAACCCGCCATAGATCGCCGCACGCTGCGGCGCCGACGCGACCATGCCGATCAGCATCCCGGCGGCCTCCTCGACGTCATCGAGCGCGATGCGCTTCTTCTTCACCTGGGCACGCAGCCAGCCGGCAAGCGCCGTGACGGTGCGGGAGATGCCGTTCTTGTAGAAATGGGCTGCAAGCTCCGGGAATGCGGCCGATTCCTGCAGCACCATGCGCTGCAACGCCACGACTTCCGGATCGAGCGCAAGATCCGCGCAGGCCAGCAGCGCGGCGCGCAGGCCCTTTTCGATGTCGACCTCGTCGCTCGCCTGGAGATCGACCGCGGAGAGCAGCCGCTCGAGCCTGTCGGCGCACATCGCCTCGAACAAAGCAGCCTTGCCGGGAAACAGACGATAGAGCGTCTTGGTGGAGATGCCGGCGCGGCGCGCCAGCTCCTCGGTGCTGGTCGCCGCATAGCCGTCACCGGCAAAGGCCTGCCGCGCGGCGTCGAGAACGATTCCCTTCGTCTCCGCGTCGCTGCGCAGTTGCGGCCGCCCGCGGGGGCGGCATTCGTTTTCCGATTTTGCCTGAGCCATGTCTTTAAATGATGCCTGTCATTCCATTGACAATTCCAAAGCTAGTCGCATTTTGGAAATTATCAAGTTTCCTAATTCAGGGGAGCCGGCCATGACCGTCCACACCACCCCGACTGCTGCCGCCCAGACCGCCCTTCCAACGACCGCCCTGGAGGGGGTCCTGCCCGCCGCGCCGGTCCAGGCAAGCCGGAAAAAGCTCAATTTTCGCAAGCTGTTGCTGATGGGAGCCGCAGCCGTCGCGCTGGCCGGCGCCAGCTGGTACGGCTACGACTACTGGACCGTCGGCCAGTACCTCGTCTCCACCGATGACGCCTATGTGAAGGCCGACAACACCACGATCGCGCCGAAGGTCAGCGGCTATCTCAACCGGGTCCTGGTCGCCGATAACGAGCATGTGAAGGCCGGTCAGGTGCTGGCCCGGATCGACGACCGCGACTTCCGCGTCGCGCTTGACCAGGCCAGGGCCGATGTGCAGGCGGCGAACGCGACGATCGCCAGCAAGGAAGCGCAGCTCGAGGTTCAGCAGGCGGTGATCAAGGCCGCGCGCGCCACGCTCGACGTCGACCAGGCCGCCCTCACCTTCGCCGCTCAGGACAACAAGCGCTACACCGATCTCGCCGCGACCGGCTCCGGCAGCGTGCAGAATGCGCAGCAGGCGCAATCGCGCATCGCCTCGGCGCAGGCGACGCTCGAACGCGACACCGCCAACCTCGCCTCCGCTCTCAAGCAGGTCGACCTGCTCAAGGCCGAGATCGTGCAGGCCAAGGCGGCGGCCGCGCGCGCGGAAGCCGTGCAGCACCAGGCCGAGCTGAACCTCGGCTACACCACCGTGATCTCGCCGATCGACGGCGTCGTCGGCAACCGCTCCTTGCGCGTCGGCCAGTTCGTGCAGGCGGGAACGCAGCTGATGTCGATCGTGCCGACTGATGGCGCCTATGTCGTCGCCAATTTCAAGGAGACGCAGCTCACCCACGTGCAGGCGGGACAGGCCGTCGACATCGAGGTCGACATGTTCCCGGGCCAGATCGTGCACGGCCGCGTCGATTCCATCGCACCCGCCAGCGGCCAGGAATTCGCGCTGCTGCCGCCCGACAACGCCACCGGCAATTTCACCAAGGTGGTGCAGCGCATCCCGGTCAGGATCGCGCTCGACGCCGCGCATGGACCTGCGATTGCGCTCCGGCCCGGCATGTCCGTGATCCCGACCATTGCAACACGTTCGACCGCGCCGGCCGCGAATGCGGCCGCCGCGCCCAAAGCGAAGCTCGTCTCCGGAGGGTCGTGCCATGTCAAACAGCCTTTCAATTTCGACGCAAGCAGCACCGGCCGCGACGCCTGATCGCGCCGTCGCCGATCCCGCCCGCGCGAGCGCCGCGACCTGGATCGCCGTGCTCGCCGCCATGATCGGCTCGTTCATGGCGATCCTGAACATCCAGATCACCAACGCCTCGCTGCTCAACATCGAGGGTGGCATCGGCACCGGCGCGGACAACGGCTCCTGGATCTCGACGTCGTATCTGATCGGCGAGATCATCGTGATCCCGCTGACCGACTATTTGAGCCGCGTGTTCTCGTTCCGCCGCTACATGCTGGCGAGCGCGTCGCTGTTCGCCGCCTTCTCCGTCGCCTGCGCCTTCACGCACGATCTGCCGTCGATGATCGCGATGCGCGGACTGCAAGGCTTTGCCGGCGGCGTGCTGATCCCGATGGCGTTCACGCTGGTGCTGACCAAGCTGCCGAAGCCGCAGCAGCCGGTGGGGCTCGCGATCTTTGCGCTGTCCGTGACCTTCGCCCCGGCGATCGGCCCGACCATCGGCGGCTATCTCACCGAAACCTACGGCTGGCGCACCATCTTCTTCGTCAACGTGATCCCGACCGCGGTGATGGTGGCGGCGCTCTATCTGACGCTGGAGAAGCAGAAGATGCAGCTCGGCCTCCTGAAGGAGGGCGACTGGGCCGGCATCGTCACCATGGCGATCGGACTGTCGGCGCTGCAAGCGGTGCTGGAGGAAGGCAACAAGGACGACTGGTTCTCCTCGCCCTTCATCGTCAAGCTCGCGGTGATCGCGACCGTCAGCCTGACGCTGTTCGTCACGATCGAGCTCACGATCGAGAAGCCGCTGATCCGGCTGCGCCTCCTCGCTCAGCGCAATTTCGGCTTCGGCACGCTCGCGATGACCATGGTCGGCTTCGCGCTGTTCGGCTCGGTCTACATTCTGCCCGCCTATCTCGGCCAGGCGCAGGGCTATAACGCCGAGCAGATCGGCAACGTGCTGGCCTGGACCGGCCTGCCGCAGCTCGTGCTGATCCCGCTGATCCCGAAACTGATGCAGCGCTTCGACACGCGCTACATCGCGATCACCGGCCTTCTGATCTTCGCCTACAGCTGCTTCATGAACACGGCGATGTCGCCGGACTATGCCGGCGACCAGCTCTGGATCCCGAACATCGTGCGCGCCGTGGGGCAGGCGATGGTACTGACGCCGCTGACCTCGGTGCTGACGGGCGGCATCGCACGGCAGGATGCGGCCGCAGCCTCCGGCATCAGCAACATGTTCCGCAACCTTGGCGGCGCTATCGGCACGGCGACGCTTGCCACCATCATCACCAAGCGCGAGCAATTCCACTCCAACATCATCGGCCAGTCGGTCACGCTCGGCCGCGAGGAGGTCCGCAGCCGCATCGCGCAGATGACGGACTACTTCATCGCGCACGGCGTGCCCGACCCCCATGCCGCGCGCGAGCAGGCCATCATCGCGCTCGGCAAGACCGTGAAGCGCCAGGCGCTGGTGATGGGCTATTCCGACACCTTTGCGGTGATCGGCGTCGTGCTGGTGCTCGCCGCGATCGCGGTCCTGCTGACGCGGCGGGTGAAGGCGGCGGGTGGGCCGGCGCATTGAGCCGTTCCGTTGACGTCCTCAGTGCTCTGCCGTCAGATGCTGCGCGATCTCGTCGATCGGATGCCTGGTGAGATCCTTGTGGACCTCGGCGATGATGCGCGCCTTGACGTCGGCATGAAGGGCTTCGCGCAGATCGGCCAGCGTTCGCGGGGGGGCCACGACAACAAGCGCCTTCACGTCGCGCTCGCGAACGAGCTGTTCCATTGCGCCTGCCACGCGCCGCGCGAAGCGATGCTGCTCGAGATGGTGCCAGTCGGCGGCCTCGACCGCGGTTCTCTGTCCCATTGGGCTATTCAAGCGGCCCGGACGATCGGTGCCCTGCTCACGCGTGGGCGGATTCTCATCCTCGTGCACTTGCTCCATCTTCAGGCTTGGATGCAACGGATTGCCGTCGTTGCGCAGGAACAGGGCCTTGCGGCCGTCGCCAACAAACACGAGCGCGTTGTGAGGGATGTTCAGCAGCCTCATATCGATGCTCCGGCGTTGCCAGCCGAACATTCAAACTCTCGTTTGCCGACGAGGTTAACTCAAATCAATGCGAGTCAGTCGCCGAAAAACGGTCCGCAATACTTACCGATGTCTGCATGCCCGAGCTCGCATCCTGGCCACTGCGGCCGCGCTTCCGAATTTGAGACAAATCAAGGACAGGCTCTAAGCACCGATGGAGGTTTGGCGCATTGAACGAGCTCTATCTCTGAAGGAGAGAGATCATGGCAAACGAAACCAAGCTCCCCGTCACCAAGAAAACCAACGAACCCGCATTTGGCGGCGAAACGTGGCGACCGTTCGAGGCGCTCCGCAAGGAAGTCGATCGGCTGTTCGAGGATTTCGGCACTGACGATTTCTGGCGCCGCCCGTTCCGTTCGCTCGCCGGCTTCGAGCGCAATTTGGCACAGAAGCTCGTGAGCACACCGGCCGTCGATGTCACCGAAAGCGACAAGGCCTATGAGATCACGGCCGAATTGCCCGGAATGGACGAGAAGGACATCGAGGTGAACGTCGCCAATGACGGGCTCATCATCAAGGGCGAGAAGAAATTCGAGAGGGAGGAGAAGCAGAAGGACTATTACGTCTCCGAGCGACGCTATGGTTCCTTTGAACGCCACTTCGGCCTCCCCAAGGATGTCGAAGCCGACAAGATCGAAGCGTCGTTCAGAAACGGCGTGCTTAAAGTGACGCTGCCGAAGACGGCGGAAGCGCAGAAGCCCGCCAAGAAGATCGAGGTCAAGGCGGCCTGACCCCCAGGCATCGGCGCGAGGCCGCCAAGGCGCAGCGGCCTCGCGGGATTTGCGCTGATCTCACTGCGCGCAGAAATAGCTCGACGCCTCCGTCACCGCACCCGCCTTGTAATGCGGCCAGGCCGGCCAGCGGCACAGCGGCAGCGCCCGCGTCACCGCGAACAACGGCCCTTCGACCTTTTGCTCGGTGACCTCCAGGTCGCCGGGCGCCTTGCCGTTCTCGACCCAGTCGACCAGCACGCTCAGCATGTCGACATTGGCCGGCGCGCCGGAACCGACATGGTCGACGCCAGGCGCGGTGTAGAGCCTTGCGAACAACTCCGTCGTCGCCGAGCCCATCAGGCGCTCGACGCTTTCGAAATAGCGGATGCCGGCATAGGGATTCTGCGCATAATCGGCCATGTGCTCGAGCATGATCAGCCGGCCGCCGCGGGCGCGGAAGCGGCTGAGATCGGGGTCGGTCGAGTCCATCAGGCTGGAGACCTCGAGCAACCGCGCCTTGTGCGCCTCCGGCTTGTAGGTCGTGACGTCGAGATTGGGATCTCGCGCGAACACATACCGGATGCCGCCGGCGCCGTAGATCCAGGCGATGCCGTTGTTGGGCGCGGGCGGCTGCGCCGGCGGCGCGGTGCCGAGCCACCACGCGACCCAGCCGCCGGTCGGACCGGCCGCCGGCGTGTCCTCACCCGACACGCCCCAGCCCGGATAGTCGTCGAGACCGTTGGCGAGCGCGAACGGGAACTTGTAGGTCGCATGCAGCGTGTTGACCGCCTTGATCTGCGCCTCGGTGAGACACTGATCGCCGCTCTTGCCGGCCTCACAACGCAGCGTCTCGACCTTGAATGCCGCCTTGCAGGATACGGGATCCTGCACCAGCGCATCGACGGAACCGTCGGCCTTGTCGCACGCCGCGCGCACGGCATCGCCGACGAGCTTGACTTGCGCCGGATTGATCCAGCCCTCGCCCATGGTCACGAGGCCCGAACGCGTGCCGGCATGCTGGAGGCCGACCCAGTTGATGACAGGCACGCGGGCAAAGATCCCGTCGAAATCATCGGGGTAGCGCTGCGCCATGGTGAGGCCTTCGCGACCGCCCTCGGACGAGCCCATGAAGTACATCTTCTCGGGCGTCCTGCCGTAGGCGCGCTGCATCAGCGCGACGGCAACGTCGCGAACCTTTTTGTAGGCACGATGGGCGAAGTTCTCGAAGGCTTCGTCGTTGAGCGCGAACACCTGCGGCGGCTCGCCCGGCCTGGACTCATGGCCGGAATCGGTACCGTAGGTGACGAAGCCGCGCGCGAGCGGCGAGGGCTTGTCGAACGGATAGGCCGGCGGCAGCGAAAGGCCGGTGATCAGCACGCCGTTGAAGCCGCCGCCGCCATATTGCACCGAGCGGCCGTTCCATTCGACCGGCAGGTTGACCTGAAACTTGATCGGCGGCGCCTTGGGATCGACGGGATCGATATGGCCGAGCACCTTGCAGAAGCCGGGATTGGCCGGCGTGATGCGCCCCGATGGTGTCGGGCCGCGCTCCGCAACAGCGAGTTGCGACGGCGCCTGCAACGTCGCAGAATCGATCTTCACGGCATCGACGCCGCCGACGAGCCCCTTGCAGACCGTGTCGGCATCCTCCACCAACGTCACCGCCGACGCGCCGCTCGCGCCCATTGCCGCCGCCGCGCCGACGAGCCATGCGCACAGCTTCGCTCTCTTTCGCGTCATCGTTTCCACCCGGCGTTCGCTGTTTGTCGGATTTGGCCAGTTGGCCGCATTGAATGCAACCTTCAACGTTCCGTCAATCGCTCACGTTCGCATTTTGATCAGAACGATCCGAACGCGCTGCCCAGCGCGATCACGGCGACCAGCGCCAGCAGCGACGTCACGATGCCGACCATGACGATGTCGAAATAGCTGTCACGGTGCGTCAGGCCGCAGATCGCGAGCAGGCTGACCACCGCGCCATTGTGCGGCAGGATGTCCAGCGTCCCCGAGCCGATCACCGCGACTCGATGCATCAGCGAGAGCTCGATCCCGGTGCGTGCGGCGAGTTCGACATAGGTCGGGCCGAGCGCTTCGAGCGCGATGGTCAGCCCGCCCGATGCCGACCCGGTCAGCGCGGCCAGGATGTTGGTCGCGACGGCGAGCGAGACCAGCGGACCACCTTCGATCGCGAGCACCCAGTCGCGCACGATCGTGAACGCCGGCAGCGAGGCGACGACGGCACCGAATCCGACGAGGCTGGCGACACTGAACGCAGGCAGCACCGACGCATTGGCCCCGGCGTCCATGGTCCGGCGAAGCGCCGGCAGGCGGGCACGGTTCAGTGCGATGGTGGTGACGATGGCCGTCGCCAGCGCCACCGCGACCGACCACACGCCCGCGACGGCCGCGAGCGACGTTTCGCCAAAACGCTGCTCGGCGAGATAGCTGACATCGAGCCGCGGCAGCACCACCAGCGACATCACCAGATTCACGGTGACGACGACGACCAGCGGCGCGATGGCGTTCAGCACGGGCGAAGGCCGGTCGCTGCGATGACCGTGTTGTAGTTCAGCCGGATCGAACTCGCGCGCGGTCGTTGCGCGCTCGCGCACGAGTTCGTCGGCGGCGGCCTGCTCGATCAAGCCGTCGGCATCGTCGCCATAGCCTTCTCCGGCGCGGCGGGCTGCTGCCTCGGCGCGATGCAGCCACCACAATCCCGCGCCGAGCATGATGAGGGAGGCGGTGATGCCGAGGCCCGGTGCGGCGAACGGCGTCGTCCCGAAGAACGGCATCGGGATCGCATTCTGGATCGACGGCGTGCCTGGCAGGGCCGACATCGTGAAGGTCGACGTTCCCAGCACGATCGCGGCCGGGATCAGGCGACGCGGAATCGAAGCCGCGCGAAACAGCGAGCGGGCCATGGGAACGATGACGAAGAACGCGACGAACAGGCTGACGCCGCCATAGGTGACCAGCGCGCCGGCGAGAACGACCGCCAGGATCACGCGCCGCTCGCCAAGGCGCTCCGCCATGAAGCCGGCGACCGACGTCACCGCGCCGCTGTCATCCATCAACTTGCCGAAGACGGCACCAAGCAGAAAGATCGGGAAGAACTGCGCCAGAAATCCCGCAGCATTCACCATGAAGACTTGCGTCAGGTTCGCAAGCAACGGTTCGCCGCCGAACAGGGCAGCAACGAGTGCCGCGAACGGCGCGAGCAGAAGCACGCTCCAGCCGCGAAAGGCAAACAGGACAAGCAGGCCGAGCCCGACGAGGAGGCCGAGAAGACCCATGCCTCAGCACTCCGCCAGGAGGACGTCGAGATCGGCGGTCGATTGCCGGCCGATGTCGGCCCCATGCTCGGCGAGAAACGCGTCCGCGGCCATGCGCCCTTCGGCGCGCAGCATCGAGACGAATTCCCATTCCGCGTTGAGTTTCGACGACGCGCCGAACTTCGTCAGCATGTCGCTCTTGATCCGGTGCGTCCGCATCTTCGCCCAGCGCGCGCCTTCGCCGCTGCCGGGGTCGGCCGCCTGGCGCAGCAGCGCGATCATCCGCAGTTCCTTCATCAGCGGCGAGTTGAACGAGATTTCGTTCAGCCTGTTGAGGATTTCAGCCGCTGTCCGCGGTTCCTCCGGCCGCTCGGTCGGATTGATCTGGACGAGGATGGTGTCGTGCGCGTCGCTCTCGCGAACCAGCGGCGTGATTGTCGGATTGCCGGCGAAGCCGCCGTCCCAATAGGGCTCGCCGTCGATCTCGATGGCACGGAACATGGTCGGCAGGCAGGCCGATGCCAGCAGCACATCCGCCGTGATCTCCGCGTTGCGGAAGATGCGGCCGCGTCCGGTGCGCACCCGCGTCGCGGTGATGAACAGCTGGATCGGCGAACGCACGAGGCGTTCGAAATCGATGCTCTCGGCCAGCACCGCGCGCAGCGGATTGTAGCCGGTTGGATTGAGGTCGTAGGGCGACAGCACGCGCGACATCAGATCGGTGAGGATGTAGAAGGGCGACGTATCGAGGGTCCAGCGTCCCATCAGCCGGTCGAGCGGCGAGCGTTGCAGCGGACTGAAGGCAGCGGCCCTGGAGACGCGGCGCCAGTATTGTTCGAGCGCCTCGCGCGCGCCCTCGGCGCCGCCGGCCGTCCAGCCATCCGCCAGCACCGCCGCATTCATCGCGCCTGCGGAGGTTCCGGAGATCGCGGCGATCGTGAGCCATCTCTCTTCCAGCAGGCGGTCGAGCACGCCCCAAGCGAAGGCGCCGTGCGAACCGCCGCCCTGAAGCGCGAGATCAATCAGTACGGCGTCCCGTTCCATGGCGGACACTCACGCAACTGAAGCTCAAATTCGACGCGATTTTTGACCACGTCGAATTCGAGCGCAGTGTGAGAGCAGTTGCCAAAAGATGCAACCGGAACGTGGGGCCGTTTAGTGCTCGAATACCAGCCTTGCGCCGACCGTGCCGTCGAGAGCGCGGATCTGCTGGAGCAATTCGCCCGAATCCTGGCCGCCGAGATCGGCATCGAGCACGACGTAGCCGAGGTCGCCGGCGGTCTCCAGATATTGCGCCGCGATGTTGATGTCGCGCTGGAGGAAGACCTCGTTGAGCCGCCGCAGCATGCCCGGCACGTTGCGATGGACATGGCTGAAGCGCGCGCCGGAGGGACGCAGATGCAACTGCACCTCCGGGAAGTTCACCGCACCCATGGTCGAGCCGGTGATGAAATAGTCGACCAGCTTGCGCGCGACCTCGCCGCCGATGCGCTCCTGCGCCTCCTCGGTCGAGCCGCCGATATGCGGGGTAAGGATGACGTTGCCGAGGCCCTGCACCGGGCTCTTGAAACGATCGGAATTCGACGACGGCTCGACCGGAAACACGTCGATGGCGGCACCGGCGATGTGACCGTCGCGCAAGGCGCGCGCCAGCGCATCGAGATCGACCACGGTGCCGCGGCTGTTGTTGATCAGGAAGGAGCCCGGCTTCATCGCCCGCAGCTCCTTCTCGCCGATCATGCCTGATGTCTCCGGCGTCTCCGGCACGTGCAGGCTGACGACGTCGCTCTGCGCCAGCAGCTCCTCGAGCTTCTCGACCGGCTCGGTGTTGCCGTGGCGGAGCTTGTCGGTGCGGTCATAATAGATCACCCGCATGCCCATGGCCTCGGCCAGGGTCGAGAGCTGCGAGCCGATATTGCCGTAGCCGATGATGCCGAGGGTGCGGCCGCGCACCTCGCGGCTGCCGGTCGCGGACTTGTCCCAGCCGCCGTCATGGGCCGAGACCGAGCGCGGGAAAATCTGCCGCAGCAGCATCACGATCTCGCCGATCACGAGTTCGGCGACGCTGCGCGTGTTGGAGAACGGGGCGTTGAAGACGGGAATACCGCGCTTGCGCGCCGCCAGCAGATCGACCTGGTTGGTGCCGACGCTGAAGCAGCCGACCGCAAGGAGCTGATCGGCGGCCGCCAGCACGTCGTCGGTAATCTGGGTGCGCGAGCGGATGCCGAGCAACGACACGCCCTTGAGCGCCTGACGCAGCGCCTCGCCGTCCAGCGCCTTGGTCAGCCGCTCGACATTGGCAAAGCCCGCGCTCCGGAACAGGTCCACGGCACTGTCATTGACGCCTTCGAGCAGCAGCGCCTTCGCGCTCCGCTCAGGGCTTTGGCCTGGGGCTGGCATAGAATCTCCTAAAATGGCGGCTTTGCCGCAGCTCATAAACCGCGGACGGTGCGCAGCACAATAGGGGTTAGATACGGGGAGAGGATGGCGGGGCGCGGGTGTGCCTGGCATCCCACCAGCTCCGTCATCCCCGCACGCACAATAGCCGCCCCGTCATCCCGAGGTGCGAGGCATGGGACGCTATGCGTCCCATGGGGAGCCTTGAAGGATGAACGGCCCCGATACAGCCGGGCCGTCGCCCTTCGAGGGCCGATGAAGAAGCGGCCACCTCCAGCGACAACGGCTTCGCCGTTGCGCGGGGGTGACGGATAGCGCCAATCAAATCACATAGAACCCGTGCGTCCCGTCAAGCCGCAGCTGCTCGACCAATCCATACTCCCAATTGAGATAGGCCTGCATCGCACCTTCCGCGACATCGGTCCCCTCATAGGGACGGCGATAGCGGTGCGCCGGATCCGGCTTCGGCAGCACGAGCGGCGGACCGACCTCCAGCGCGCCGTCATAGCCGCCTTCGAGCACGTACACCTCCCAGCCCATCTGCGCGAGCCAGGATGCCGTCATGTCAGCGCGGACGCCCTTGTCGTCGGTCAGGAGGATGCGTGCGCCACGCACCGGTGCGGCCATGTCGGTCTCCTGGACAAGCTGGCCGCCGGGATAATGGCGGAAGCCCGGAAGGTGGCCGGCCGCGTATTCCTCCGCATCGCGCACGTCGAAGCGGTAGAGCGTGCGATCGGTCTGCGCCGCGAGCGTCGCCGCCTCGCCTGCGCCGATGTGGCGGACGCCGGCGCGATAGGCGACGTCGCGGGCATTGGCCGGGCCGCCCTCGAACGGCCCGATCGCGCCGCGCCGGTCGGCGCCGTGGTTGAGCGCATGCCGCGCCAGCGTCCAACCGATGGTGCCGTTGCGCAACGCCCGCACCTTGTTGGGCACGCCCGCATTGATCAGCGACTGGGTGCCGATGATCGAACGGGTGCGGCCGGCACAATTGACGATGATGGTGGTGTCGGGATCGGGCGCGGCCTGGCCTGCCCGCAGCACAAGTTCCGCGCCGGGCACGCTGACCGAGCCCGGAATGTTCATGGTCGCATATTCGTCGAAGCGGCGGACGTCGAGGATCGCGATGTTGGCCTTGTCCGCGATCAGTTTTGCCACTTCGTCGGCACTGAACGACGGCGTGTGACGTCGCGCCTCGACCAGCTCGCCGAACGCTTTCGAATAGGAATTGACGTCCTCGAACACCTGATAGCCCGCATCGCGCCAGGCCCTCAGCCCGCCATCGAGCGCACGGACATTGCTGTAGCCGAGCGCCGCAAGGCGCTCTGCGCCCGCCGCGACCAAACCCTCACCGTCATCATAGAGCACAACCGCAACGTCCTTGCGCGGCAGTCTCACCTCGGCCTCAATCGCGATCCGGTCCGCGGCCATGTTGGCCGCGAACAGCGGATGGCCGGTGGCGAAGGCGGCCTCGTATCTGAGATCGAGCAGCGCGATCTCCTCGCGCAGCAGCAGCGCGCGGCGGATGTCGGCGGGGGTGACGGTCGAAAGCTTCATGGCGTGAACCTTGAGAGGACAGGCCATGGGCTTTTGAACGATCGCAGGCGAGTTGGCTAGTCTTTCCGGCGCAGCTCACTCGCCGGGAACGAGGAGCCCGAGCGGCGGCTGCGCAGGACGCCGCAACCTGCGGCGCGACAGGTAGAGCAGGAGACCGGTGATCGCGAATAGCGGCATCAAGGCCGCGGCAATCATGAACGCGAGCTTGCCCGGCCACCCCAGGATCGCACCACGATGGATGTCGTACACGGCCGCGATGATCTTCTCGCCGAAGGTCTTGTCGGCGTAGCGATCCGCGGCGACCAATTGACCGGTAGCGGCATCAACGCGGAATTCGTCGCGCGTGGCCTCGAGCGTCGAATCCTTGCCCCACGACCGGATCCGTATCGCCGTGCCGGGGCCGGCGGGCAGCGTCAGCAGGGCCCTGGAGAAGCGGTCGCCCTCCTCGCGCTTGAACGTAGTCCATGCCTGGTCGAATCCGATCGGCCGGGCCGGCTCGGAAACGGCCGCCACGCGCGGCGCCTTTGCAGGCATCTTGGGCTGCATCTTCGCGGCTGCCACATGCGGGCGCGACAGAAGCCAGGCGACGCCGTCCTTGTACCAATCGAACGAGTACCAGAGCCCGGTGAGCGTCATCACCAGATAGATCGGAAGAACCCAGGTGCCGATCACCGCATGCAGCGTTCGGTGCAGACCGCGTCCGCTGAGTCCGAGATTGGGCTTCAGCCACATCTTCACGCTGCCGGCACGGCGCGGCCAGCGCAGCACGAGACCCGAAACCAGCATGACGATCAGGCCGAGCGCGGCCACGCCGGTGACCTGGCGCCCCCAGCCTTTGGCATCGCCGGGGATGAGCAACCAGCGATGCAGCCTGCGCACGGTCGCGAAAAATTCCTCGCCCCGCGGCGAACCCAGCACGCGCGCGTCGTAGGGGTCGAGATAGAGCGAAGCCGGCCGCCCGCCCTGCTCATCGCGGCCAAAGCGGACATGCACCGCCGCGGCCGGATCGCTCGACAGAGTGACGGCCGAGACCTTGCCGAAAGCCTGCGCCGCCTTCAGCCGCGCGACCAGTTCGTCCGGCATCAGCGCCGGCGTGGACCGCGGCAAGACCTGCATGATGCTGGCGTTCAGATGGTCGACGATCTCGTCCTCAAAGCTCATGATCGCGCCGGTCAGCGCGATCAGGGACAGCAGCAGCGCGAGCGCGAGGCCCGCGATGGAGTGGACCTGACGCAGGACGGCCTTGATGGTGTGCCCCAGCCGCGCTGCCATCGTTAGAACTTCACCGTCGCCGACAGAGAGACACGGCGAGCATCGCCAATGGCGACGTTCAGATTGTTGACGGCAGAAGGATAATAGACGGTGTCGAATAGGTTCTTGACGTTGAACTGATAGACGACCGGGAACTGCACGTACTTGGTCTCGTAAGTCGCGAAAATGTCCGCGACGACATAGGACGGCAGGAAGAAGGTGTTGGTCGAATCGCCGGGACGGTCGCCGACATAGCGCGCGCCGCCACCGAGCCGGAGCTGACCCGGCAAGGCTGTGCCAAAATCATAGACCAGATAGAGCGAGGCCGTGTTCAGCGCGACGTTCTGCAGCTTCTTGCCGTAGAGCGTCGGATCTTCGGACGCCGTCACCCGCGCATCGGTGTAGCCATAGCTGCCGATCAAGGCCCAGCTGTCGGTGAGCCTGCCGGTGACGTCCAACTCGATGCCGCGCGAGTGGGCACGGCCGACGGTGTGGAGCTCCACCACGCCCGCGCTGTTCGTCTTCGTCGTCTGCACGTTCTTCTTGTCGAGATCGTAGAGCGCAAGCGTACCGGAGATGCGCTTGTTCAGATCGAACTTCACGCCAGTCTCGTATGACACGCCTTCTTCTGGCGCGACGTTGGAGTCGATCGTGACGCCGATCGGGGCAATGGTCGAGTTCGGCTTCAATGACTCGGTATAGCCCGCATAAAGCGAGACCTGGTCGGTCAGCTTGAAAATGGCGCCGCCGAGCGGAAGCACCTTGTCCTGGGACACGTTGGTGTTGGTGACGAACGGCTTTCCACGGCCGGCGATCTGGTCGTAGTCCATGTAGCGCACGCCGCCGACCAGCGCGAACCGTTCGGTCAGATGCAGCGTGTCCTGGAAGAATAACGACCATTGGCCGAGCTTGTCAGTCTGGGCGCTGTCGCTGTTCGAGGCCGTCGTCCCCGGCCCGATCAGCCCGTAGACGGGATTGTAGACATTGAAGGCGGGAGTTGCCTGCCGGATCAGAACGTCGCGGTAGATAGTGCGATACTGGCCGTCGCCGCCGAACACCACGTCATTGCGCATGTTGCCGAGCCAGAAGCCACCGGAGATGTAGGACGTTCCGTAGCTGACATTGCTGAGCGAGCTCCCTGTGCCGTCATTGCTGCGCGTCTCGGCACCCGTCGTGAAGTTGATGCCGGTGATGCGGAGCTGGTTGGCGCTGAAGGTTTCGGTGTTGTAGCTATAGCCTGCGTAGAGCTTCCAATCCTGGTTGAAGCGGTGCTCGACCGACGCCTGCATCAGGTCGGAGGTGCCCCATGTGTTGTTGAAGGGCTCGTCGAGCCGGCGGTCGGCTGGAACTGCCAGCGGCGCTTTCGTCACCGGATTGAATGCGGTGCCGCGATCGAACGGATAGATGAACTCGCGATGCTCGTAGTTGAGCTGGACCGTGGTGTCCTGGCCGTACCAGGCCAGCGACGGCGCGACCAGCATCTCGCGGTGACGGCCGAAATTGCGCCAGTAATCCTCGCTGACGCCGTAGCCAATGAAGCGATAGGCAAGGCCCTGGTCGCCGATCGGACCGGTGACGTCGAGCAGGCCGTCGGCGCCGGTCTTGAAGGCACTGAAGGCCGAGCCGAGCAGCGTCACCGAGCCGTGCTGGTAGAGCTCGGGGCGCTTGCTGATGGTGTTGACGATGCCGCCGGGGTCCATGATGCCGTAGAGCAGCGAGGCCGGTCCTTTCAGCACCTCGACGCTTTCGACCGCGGCGTTCAGGCTGCGGCCCTGCACCAGCGGCATGCCATTGCGCATGATCGAGCCGTCGCGGTTGTCTCCGAAGCCGCGGCGGATCACCGCGTCCTGGCTGCCGGCGAGCGTGTTAGTCTGGGTGATGCCGCTGATATTGATCAGCGCGTCGTCGATGTTGCGCGGGAGCTGGTCCTTCAACACCTGCTCGGGAACGATGTTGACAGCCTGCGAGGTATCGAGCGGCGAGGCGCCGCTGCGCAGCGTGGTCGCACTCGGCATCGCACGGTAGCCGAGCTTGGCGGCTTGCTGCGCGGCGGCCTCCGCGGCCGCGCGCTCGGATATTGCCGGCGCTGCCGGCGCGGCATTGCGATTGCGTTGGCGCGCGGCGGTCTGGGTGCGGCGTGAAGTCTCCTCCGATGCACGCGCCGGCTTCGGCCGCTGTGCCGGCGCCTCCACCGTCACCGGCGGCAGGGCCGATTGCGCCTGCGCGCTCGTCGTGTTGGAGGGATATTCGGCGAGCAGCACGGCTGCTCCGATGAGAAGACCTGCACGGCTCCCGCCGGCACGAATTCGATGACCGCTGACGCGGCCACCCAGATGAGCACGCACTTTCGATTCACTTCCAAGTCAGACACAGCATTGAAGCTGGCGCGTCTAACAGCCGTTGCGAATGAAGAGAACCGTAGGCGGGCTTGAATCCCTCTAGTGTTGAATGGTTCTAAGCGCGGATGGACGCGGAACAGCAATCAAGGATTGCTCTCGCGCCGATCGCGACACGCTGCGCGCGAAATCCGCGGCGGCTTGTCGCAACGTTGCGGGATTTCACACGACGGCAGGAGCCATCAGTTCGTCGAGCTTCCGCTTGGACGCAGTGCCGTCCGACAAGGCCAGGAGCGGCGGGCGCACGCGCAGCCACGCTGCATCGCCCGTCTGCGCCGCAAGGATCGCCTTCAGCGTTGCGAGGAAGGATGGCGTCTTCACCACGACGTCGATCGCGGCCTGCATGCGTGCTTCGACATCCTTGCCGTCGATCATCGCCTTGACCAGCTCCGGCGCAACATTCGCCATGCCGCAGATGGTGCCGGCGCCGCCGGCGGCGATGGCGCGGGCGATGTCGGCTTCGTTGCCGACGGTGATGGCGAGCTCGGGCGCGGCGGCGCGGAACGCCTGAAACTGCTTGAAGTCGCCGCTGGAGTCTTTCAAGCCTGCAACCAGCTTGCCGTAACGCTTGCGCAAGCTTGCGGCGACCGTGGTCGGAATCGCAACGCCGGAGATCTGCGGGATGTGATAGAGCGAGGCACGCAGGCGATCGTCGGCAACGCCATCGATGATCGCAGCGAAGGCATCCTCGATACCCTCGGGCGTGACGCTGCGGTCGAAGTAAGGCGGCAACAGCAGCACGTGCCGCAGGCCGAGGCCGAGCACGGCGCGCGTCAGCGCGATGCTGTCGCTGATGGCGGGAAATCCACCGCCGATTCCGATGCGCGCCGGCGCGACGCCGGCCTTGAGCATGGCTTCGATGGTCGCGACGCGTTCGGCGACGTTGAAGGAGGTACCCTCGCCGGTGGTGCCGAACAGCACGACACCGTCGACGCCTTTGCTGAAGAGTTGCTTGGCGTGGGCGGCGAGCCGGGCGTGATCCACGCCACCGTCGGTCGCCAGCGGCGTCGCCGACGCCACCCAGAACCCGCGAATTGCCTCCATCATCACACCACCCTTTGCTGCGGTCTCGGACTAAGCCTCTGATCCATAACGATCTTCCGGGCTCAGCGGAGACTTGTTTTTGCTTTACTTTTCACCTTGTACCTTACATACAAGACAGACGCAAATCCCCGTCGCGCAGCAGGCGCGCGACAGACGCGGCCAGATTTTGAGGAGGTCTTGCATGGACATGGTGACCCCTGTGGAGCGTCCCGACCAATTGCTCGCGGCCTTGCGCGACAAGCTCGGCGCGGCCGCCGTGCTGACCGGCACCGATGTGCCTGCGCGCAATTGCAACGACTGGAGCGCGAGCCTGCCGCAAGCGCCGCGGGCGGTGATCCGTCCGCTCGATGCGCAGGGCGTTGCCGATGCGATTCTGACCTGCCGCAAGGCGCATCTGCCGTTCGTACCGCAGGGCGGATTGACCGGGCTGTGCCGCGGTGCCTCGCCTGAAGCGGGCTGGGTCGCGATTTCGCTGGAGCGCATGACCGGCATCGAGGAGATCGATCGCGCGTCGATGACGATGACGGTGAAGGCGGGCACGCCGCTGGAGACGATCCAGAAGGCCGCGGACGAGGCCGGCTTCTTCTTTCCGCTCGACCTCGGCTCGCGCGGCTCGTGCGCGATCGGCGGCAACCTCTCCACCAATGCCGGCGGCAACCGCGTGATCCGCTACGGCATGACGCGCGAGCTGGTGCTCGGCCTGGAGGTGGTGCTGCCTGATGGCACCATCATCACCAATCTCAACAAGCTGATGAAGAACAATGCGGGCTACGACCTGAAGCATCTGTTCATCGGCTCGGAAGGCACGCTCGGCATCATCACCCGCGCGGTGCTGAAACTGTTCCCGAAGCCGCGCTCGACCATGGCGGCGCTCTGCGCGCTGAAGGATTATGCGGCGGTGATCGCACTGCTGGACGCCGCGCGCAGCGGGCTCGGCCCGCTGCTGTCGGCGTTCGAGGTGATGTGGCCGGATTATTGGGACGTGATCACGACGCGCGCCGGCGTGAAGCCGCCGGTCGCCGCAGGCCACGGACTCTACGTGCTGGTGGAAGCGCAAGGCACCGACGAAAGCCTGGATGCGCCGCGCTTCCAGAGCTGGCTCGAGGAATTGATGAAGCGCGGGCTCTTGGCCGATGCCGCCGTCGCGCAATCGCTGGCGCAGACGCAAGCCTTCTGGCGGGTGCGCGACATCTGCGCCGAGTTCGGCCAGGTGCTGGGCCCGCACATCTCCTACGACATCGGCCTTGCGGTGGCGCAGATGGACGAGTTCGTCACGCGCTGCAAGGCCGCGCTCGCCAATGGCATCAAGGGCTGCGAGAGCGTCTATTACGGCCATATCGGCGACGGCAATCTGCACCTGGTGTCCTGGGTCACCGGGCTTTCCGTCGAGCAGCAGCCGAAAGAGGAGATGGACGCGATCATCTACGGTCTCGTGCGCGAGATGGGCGGCAGCGTCTCCGCCGAGCACGGCATCGGCACGCTGAAGAAGAAATGGCTGGGCCATGCCAGGAGCGAGGCGGAGATCGCGCTGATGCGGACGCTGAAGGCCGCGCTCGATCCCGATCATCTGCTCAATCCCGGCAAGGTGATCTGACCGACTGCACAGTGATGGGAGCGCCGATGAGATCATTGAAGCTCGATACGCCGAAATCGCTGTCGCAGCGGGTGATGCAGCGGCTGCGGCAGGCGATCATCGACGGCGAGTTCGCGCTCGGCGCTGCGATCTCCGAGGAGATGGTGGCGAATTCCTTCGGCGTCAGCCGGACGCCGGTGCGCGAGGCGATGGGCCAGTTGCAGGCGCAGGGACTCGTGGTGATCCGCCCGCAGGTCGGCAGTTTTGTCTTCACCCCGAGCGCGGACGACATCGCCGCGCTCTGCACTTTCAGGATCGCGCTGGAGCCCAAGGCCGCAGAACTCGCCTTCCGCCACGATCGCGACGGTGCGGTCGCGACGATGAGCGAGGCGATCGCGGCGATGGAGCCGGCGGTCTCGGCCCGCGACAACATCGCCTATGGCCGCGCCGATGCCGCGTTCCACGAGGCGCTGTTCACCCATTGCGGCAACCGCTACCTCGTCGAATCCTACCAGCTCGTCTCCGGCCGCGTCGCGGCGCTGCGCACCAATCTGACCTCGCCGATCGACGTGCGCACCCGCACGTCCTTCGACGAGCACCGCAAGTTGCTGGACCTGTTCGCGCGCGGCGCGTTTGCGGCTTTCGAAGCGCTGATGACCACGCACATCACCAATTCGGGCGTGGTCTACGCCAAGGCTCTGAAGGTGGAGGCGCTGAAAGTGGATTGAGCGGTTCTACCGCCCGTCCTTCGGACCAGGCCTGTCCAGGAAATCCAGCGCGGTGTTGATCTGCTCGAGCTGATGCTCGATCCTGTCGCGGTCCTCGATGGTTTGCGCCGTCTCGAGCTCCTCTACGAGCTTCTGCTTCCGCGCCAGCAAGTTCTCTATGACCGTACTCACAAGTCCCCCATCGCCCCGAATCGAGCATCAAGGCAAAAATCCGGTTGCGGGCACTGGCGCCGGGATCGTCGCGGCGCGCGCGAGCAGAGCTCGCGCCGGTGCCTTCATCAGAATGTTCGCGGGGGCGGTTGGTTCCTGCAAATGAACCGCAACGCGGGGCCGACGGAACAGTCGGCGCCAGCTGACCGCCGTCAGAAGCTTCCTTGCCCATCATATGAGCGATCCGTCGTCCGGGTTCTCACCGCGGCCGGCATCGGATCTGCGATTGCTCCATCACAGTCCGCTGACGCTGCCCGCGCGACTGGCGTTGCCGAATTGCGCGCCACGCGGGAACCGGAATCGTCGAAGACAGCCCAGCGATCGGTTGTATTCGCGCCTCCGGAGTCCTATGCGTATGCGCCATGGACACCCAGATCATCGCCGCCGAAAAGCCTCTGATGGCCCAGGCCCGCCCGCGCAAGCCGGCGCCGTTTCTCCCGATGAGCCGCGCCGAGATGGACGCGCTCGGCTGGGATGCCTGCGACATCGTGCTGGTGACGGGCGATGCCTATGTCGACCATCCGAGTTTCGGCATGGCGATCATCGGCCGGCTGCTGGAGGCGCAAGGCTTCCGGGTCGGCATCATCGCGCAGCCGGACTGGCATTCGGCCGAGCCGTTCAAGGCGCTCGGCAAGCCGAAAGTCTTTTTCGGCGTGACCGGCGGCAACATGGACTCCATGGTGAACCGCTACACCGCGGACCGCCGCCTGCGCCATGACGATGCCTACACGGCAGGCGGCGAAGGCGGCAAGCGGCCGGACCGCTGCACCATCGTCTACGCCCAGCGCTGCCGCGAGGCGTTCAAGGACGTCCCGGTCGTGCTCGGCGGCATCGAGGCATCGCTGCGCCGGATCGCGCACTACGACTACTGGTCCGACAAGGTGCGCCGCTCGGTGCTGGCCGACGCCAAGGCAGATCTGCTGCTCTACGGCAATGCCGAGCGCGCCGTCGTCGAAGTGGCGAACCGTCTTGCCGCCGGCGAGGCACCGCGCGAGCTCGACGATATCAGGGGCGTCGCACTGTTCCGCCGCGTGCCCGAAGACTATTCCGAGCTGCACGCCGACGATCTCGACTCCGCCGACGAAGGCGCAACCCGCCAGAAGGGCGCGACCGTCATTCGCCTGCCGGCGCTGGAGCAGGTCGAGCAGGACAAGGAAGCCTATGCGCGTGCGTCACGCGTGCTGCACCGGGAGAGCAATCCCGGCAATGCGCGGCCGCTGGTGCAGCGTCATGGCGACCGCGATCTCTGGCTCAATCCGCCGCCGATCCCGCTGACCAGCGACGAGATGGACGCGGTCTACGATCTTCCTTACGCGCGCGCGCCGCATCCGTCCTACGGCGATGCCAAGATCCCGGCGTGGGACATGATCAAGTTCTCCGTGACGATCATGCGCGGCTGTTTCGGCGGCTGCACCTTCTGTTCGATCACCGAGCATGAGGGCCGCATCATCCAGAATCGCTCCGAGGGTTCTATTCTGCGCGAGATCGAGAAGATCCGCGACAAGACGCCGGGCTTCACCGGCGTGATCTCCGACATCGGCGGCCCCACCGCCAACATGTACCGGATGGCATGCAAGGACCCGAAGGTCGAGGCGGCGTGCCGGCGGCCGTCCTGCGTCTTCCCGGAGATCTGCCCGAACCTCAACACGTCGCATGACGATTTGATCCGGCTCTATCGCAAGGTGCGCGAGACCAAGGGCATCAAGAAGGTGATGGTCGCCTCCGGCGTGCGCTACGACCTCGCGGTGGAGAGCCCGGAATACATCAAGGAGCTCGTCACCCATCACGTCGGCGGCTACCTGAAGATCGCGCCGGAGCATACCGAGCGCGGCCCGCTCGACAAGATGATGAAGCCGGGCATCGGCGCCTACAACCAGTTCAAGCGGATGTTCGATGCCGCGGCCGAGCAGGCCGGCAAGAAATATTACCTGATCCCGTATTTCATCGCGGCGCATCCGGGCACGACCGACGAGGACATGATGAACCTCGCGCTCTGGCTCAAGAAGAACCGCTATCGCGCCGACCAGGTGCAGACCTTCCTGCCCTCACCGATGGCGACCGCGACCGCGATGTATCACACCGGCGTCAATCCGCTGCGCGGCGTGCGTCATGGCGGCAGCGGCAAGGTCGAGGCCATCAAGGGCCTGCGCCAGCGCCGCCTGCACAAGGCGTTCCTGCGCTATCACGACCCCGACAACTGGCCCGTGCTGCGCGAGGCGCTGAAGGCGATGGGCCGCGCCGACCTGATCGGCTCCCGCCCCGACCAGCTCGTGCCAGCACACCAGCCGCCCGGCACCGGCAAGGCCGCCGGCACAAGGCGGCCCGTGCGCCCCGGCGGCAAGACGCAGCGGTTCACGACCAAGGGTCTGCGGGTGATGAAGTAGGCAAGAGCCGGATGAGATCCGGTTCGGCCTGGCGCTTTCGTACTCCCAAAACAAAAATGTAGAAAACAACCCCATGCACAGTAGCCTGCATGAGCGGGATCAATGGCTTACGCGCTTTGCGCCGACGTTGACCCGTCGGGCAAGACAGGAGCAGGATGGCATCGTCGGGCGCCTGGGATGAGCAAGCCTCCGGCGCCACTCCGTATCGATATCGTCAAGCTTCACACAGCGTCCCGCGCGCGAGCTTTTTCGCGCCTGTTCGACGCGCTGTGCGGATCATGCTCCAAACGATAGTCGAACCAGTCCATCGATTGGAATCCAATCTACACGCCGGGCGATGAGCGCTCGCTCCGTACCGCACACACCGAGACCCCTTGACCTCGGCGCCATCATGCAACATATGAAGTTACATGAAACGAGACAGCCGTCTATCCGGCGTGCTCCATGTCCTTCTCCACATGGCGCAGCAGCCTGGCCCCTTCACGTCCGAGACCCTGGCGAAGGCGATGGACACCAACCCGGTGGTGATCCGGCGCATCATGGCGGGCCTCAGGGACCTCGGCTACGTCCGCTCCGAGAAGGGGCATGGCGGCGGCTGGACGCTGGCCTGCGACCTGTCGAAGGTGACGCTGCGCGACGTCTACACCGCGCTCGGCAATCCCCCGCTTCTGGCAATGGGCAACCGGACCGAGGCGCCGGGCTGTCTCGTCGAGCAGGCCGTCAATGCCGCCCTGGATCGGACCTTTCAAGATGCCGAGGCGCTGCTGCTGTCGCGCCTCGGTGCAGTGACGCTGGCGATGCTGGGCGATGATCTGCGCAAGCGGCTCGGGGCCCGCAAGGTCCGCGACATCAGCGCGCATCACGCGTGATCGGCTCCGTTCAGCAAGGCAACCTCATGACCGACATTCAAGCCATGTTCTCCGATCCGCAAGCAGTGGCGAAATACACGGAAGGGCCGCCGCGGTTCGTTCCCGGCTACAATTCCATGCTGTCCATGGCGGCGATCCTGCTGGCCGAGCGCGCGCGTGAAGACGCGCGAATCCTCGCCCTCGGCGCTGGTGGCGGCCTGGAGTTGAGAGCCTTTGCGCAGGCGCAGCCGCGCTGGACCTTCGACGGTGTGGACCCCTCGGCGGCGATGCTCGATCTCGCGCGGCAAACGTTGGGCCCGCTCGCTTCGCGCGCGCATCTCCACCGGGGCTATGTCGACGCTGCCCCGGAGGGGCCGTTCGACGGCGCCACGTGCCTGTTGACCCTGCACTTCGTCGATGCCGCGGAACGGCGTCGCATTGCCGCCGAAATCCGCCGCCGCCTCAAGCCGGGCGCGCCCTTCGTGATCGCTCATTTCAGCATCCCTGATCGCGACGATGAGCGGCCGCTGTGGCTATCGCGATATTCGGCGTTCCTGGCCGCATCCGGCGTCGAGCCGGACAAGGCGGCTGCCGCGCGCGACGCCGTCACCAACCATCTGGAGATCCTCACGCCCGCGCAGGATGAGGCAATTCTGCGGAACGCTGGCTTCTCCGAGCCGACCCTGTTCTACGCCGGATTCACCTTCCGCGGCTGGGTGGCATACGCCTGAGACGTCACGCTTCGTCGACACGGCGCGCATTCATGGAAAGCCGGGACCCGCCGGGACGTGCAGACATGATCCCTTAGCCCGCGAATGAGGCGGTGTCCGTTCTGCCTTCAAAACCAGACATGGCCAGTACGCTCCTGCGAGTCGGCAAAGGGCCAACAACGGAAGAAGCTCTGCAAGAGGTGATCGTCGGACATTGATTGCAACATCAATCCGCATCTACGCGCTAGTCGCGCGCGGGCACCGGCTTCCGCGTGATGGTCGCCGCCGGAAGCGGCGTGAAATCCGGGTTCTGGTCGTTACCGACCCGTATGCCGGAATAAGCGACGAGCCCGTCAGCGGTGGCGACCGCGTCGCCCGAGCGTAACGAGCCGTCCATCGCGAGATCGACTGATGCAAGACCGGCGGGGCTTTGGCCGTTGCAAGTGCAATCGGCGCGCAGCGCCTTCCGATAGGCAAAGGCGTTTTCGCTATCGGCGTAGCGTTCGCCGGTTGCGGCATAGGCTCTGTCAATGCTGGAGCCGAAGAAAACTTTGGTCGGGCTTGCCGGACAGAAGGCCTTACACATCTGCGCCGGCGAGGCCGCGCCGCGCATCAGCGGAAAATATTTGCCGTCGCAACTGCGCACGCAGAAGGCAGGTCCCGCGCTTACGACGACCGGCCGCGGCGGTGGTGATTGCGGATCAAAAGACGAGGTCTGCTGCTGTTGCTTCTGGCCGCCACCGAAAAAGAAATCAAGCAAGCCTTCGGCCGCACTCATTTCGGGCGTCAGCGCCACGGGGCCAACGATGGCGACAGCAACAAGCATGCGGCGCAGCTTGCGCTGAAAGCACGATTCGGTACGCATCGCTTGCTCCACCGGACGCAACGAACTCTCTTCAGCACAAAGAGCGCTTGCGGCAATCGTGGATACGAAACGCGCTCTAAGCTGGGCGCAGAAGGGGAAAGAAATAGGCGAGTGGGCACGGCAAGCGCCACATTTCGGCCGTTATGGGACGCCGTGGGAGCCGTGATCCCCCGGAGTTCGCGCCGCGTTGAAACCGACCGAAGTCCGGTTCGGGTCAAAAGCAGCGGTCGTCCAATCTGTCAGGCGGTGTCCGGCCTCCCTCAAACCGCAGACATGACGATCGCTCATGTGGCGCTCGGCTCGGGGCCACTGACAGACCATCTTCGCGTGACCAAGTACGGACTGCTCGCGGAAGCCGACGTGAGCGGCGGCATTACCGGCACATGCGGGAGCATCACCGACGTTAACCCTGTCGGCAAATGATTTGTCGCGAGTCGGCAGCCGTCGACAAGTTGCCTCATTGGCGCGGAGAATTTTCAGCGGCACGAATCTGGGTCAGAGGCGCATTATGCTGAGAATGGCGTTGTTGGGCCTCCTCATCCTGTTGAGTGTAGGAATGCTGTCGGCAATGGAGCTGAGAGCGCCACCGCGTCGCGCGGCCGCGATCGTGCAGCCGCTTGCCGAGCAGGACGCGGGCACTTCTGCTTCACACGACGCCCTTGCGAAGGCTGACCGCCTCGACGTTGCCGCTGTGAGCAGCGCGACGCCGACACAGACTGCTTCGGTGGAAGACCGCGTTGCTCCGCCAGAAGACGCCCATATTGGCTCGTCCGAGCCGGAGCCGATCGTCCGTCATCGGCACAATCCGAAAAAGATCGCGACCGCTGAACGTCCCAAGCCGAAGGCAACCGCTGTCAAGCGAACTGCCAACTTCCAGCGCTCAAAGGCCGCAAGCAATGCGGAGCCCTGTCGGCTCAAGGCGTTTGGTGGCTTGCGCAAGGCATTGAATTTGACCGGTTGCGACATCTGAGGACGCTTCTCGGGTGGCCGATTGAAGTTGAGCGATCCGAGTTCGTGGCCCGCTATCGGGCAGCAGTCCAGACCGCGCCTAATCAGTTTCCCCAAAGGGGGCTTACGGGTGCACACCCCGTATTGCCATCTTTCCTCCGATCGACGTCTCGCAAACTCTTCCGATCATCCATATGTTGCCCCCATGAAAAAGATCGGATTTCTGTCCTTCGGACACTGGACGCCCTCGCCGCAGTCGCAGACGCGCTCGGCGGCGGACACGCTGCTGCAATCGATCGAGCTTGCGGTTGCGGCCGAGCAGCTCGGCGCGGACGGTGCCTATTTCCGTGTGCATCACTTCGCGCGCCAGCTGGCCTCGCCCTTTCCGCTGCTTGCCGCGGTCGGCGCCAGGACCAGCACAATCGAGATCGGCACCGCCGTGATCGACATGCGCTACGAGAACCCGCTCTACATGGTGGAGGACGCGAGCTCCGCCGATCTCATCGCCGGCGGCCGGCTGCAGCTCGGCATCAGCCGCGGCTCGCCCGAGCAGGTGATCGACGGCTGGCGCTATTTCGGATACCGGCCGGCCGACGGCCAGAGCGATGCCGACATGGGCCGCCGCCATGCCGAGGTCTTTCTCGACCTGCTCCGCGGCGAAGGCTTTGCCGAGCCCAATCCGCAGCCGATGTTTCCGAACCCGCCGGGGCTGCTGCGCCTCGAGCCGCATGCCGCCGGCCTGCGCGAACGGATCTGGTGGGGCGCCGGCTCCAACGCGACCGCCGTGTGGGCGGCGAAGCTCGGCATGAATTTGCAAAGCTCGACGCTGAAGAACGACGAGACCGGCGAGGCCTTCCATGTGCAGCAGGCCGCGCAAATCCGCGCCTATCGTGCCGCGTGGAAGGAAGCCGGCCACGCCCGCGAGCCGCGCGTGTCCGTCAGCCGCAGCATCTTCGCGCTGATGAACGATCGCGACCGCGCCTATTTCGGCGGGGAGCGCGGAGGCGAAGACCAGATCGGCTTCATCGACCCGCAGACGCGGGCGATCTTCGGCCGCTCCTATGCGGCGGAGCCGGATGTGCTGATCGAGCAGCTGCGGCAGGATGAGGCGATCGCGGAGGCTGACACCTTGCTGCTGACGATCCCGAACCAGCTGGGCGTGGCCTACTGCGCGCATGCGATCGAGGCGATCCTGACACACGTTGCGCCTGCGCTCGGCTGGCGCTGAGAGATCTGGCGAAAGCCGTGCATCACATGTCGGCCAATTCGCCACCGTTGATCTGTTGACCCAATGCGTCAAGGGCGTGTCGGCTCATCATTGATGGGCATCCGCCACCCGGGCGTTGGAACTTCGTCGCATCGCTCGCAGACCGGCGAACGGACGCCATGACACGCGACCTGCCAGGACGCTGCTCCGCCGTCTTCTCGCCCCCATTGTCGTTCAGGGAGCTAGGCGGGGCGGCGCTATGGTGGGCATAGTTCCCAAAGGTTCCGCGTGATCGTCCGACATCTTCTACAACGCGACTCTCATCATTCCCTTTCGCGCCGCGCGCTCCTGCGCGGGCTTGTCTCGGCAGGCAGCACTCTCGCGCTGGGCGGATGCGCAGGCTTGGGCGCGACCGGCGCGCGCTACGACGCGTCGTCCCTTTCCGTTGATCCCACACTGCTCGTCGCCACCACACGAAAGCCCGTGAAGGGCGGCCGCACGAAACCCTGGTTCGGGCCGGAGCGGGCGACCGCAATGACGGTCGCTCGGGCAAGGCTGGTGGCGCCGGACGAGAGCCGACTTTCGCTCGCCTCGGTCGGACTGGGCGATTGGCGCCTAGATCAGGTCGAACCGGTGCAAGCCGAAATTGGCGATCTCCTTGCGCAGGGCGGCGCGGGAGGAGACGTGCTGATCTATGTGCACGGCTTCAAGCAGACATTCGAGACGGCCGCGCTCGACGCCGCCCATCTCTCCGATGGGATCAAGTTCCGCGGCCGGACCATGGTGTTCTCCTGGCCCTCCAAGGCAGGATTGTTCGACTATGCCTATGACCGGGACAGTGCGATGTGGTCCCGCGACGATTTCGAACGCGTGCTCTCTTCCCTCGTGTCGACGTCAGGCGGCGGCCGCGTGCACATCGTTGCGCACAGCATGGGGACCATGCTGACGCTCGAGAGCCTGCGTCAGCTCTATGCGCGATACGGCGACACCGTCACGAGCAGGATCGGGACGGTCGTGTTTGCCGCACCCGATATCGACATGGACGTGTTCACGTCGGCGATCCACCGCATCGGTCCGCTTGCCGGCAAGATCACCGTGATCGCCGCGACGAACGATCGCGCTCTGGCTCTGTCGGGACAAATCGCGGGTGGAATGACCAGGGTCGGCGCCGCTGAGAAGGCTGTCATCCAGCGGCTCGGCGTGCGCGTGGTCGATGCTTCCCAGGAAGGCTGGAGCATCATCAATCACGATCTGTTTCTATCGAGCGCGGAAGTGCAGCGGGAGATCCGCCGTTCGATCGACAATACGGCCGCGTAAGAGCGTGCACTTGCGGCGCATCGTGGACTTCCCGATGGACGCGCCGACTTCTTCGCCGGCTTCACGCGCTCGGCGCAGGGAGACTATCTGCAGGCCTTCATGATCGCGGGCGCAACGGGGATCGTCGCGGCCGTGCTGTCGCTGATGATCGGCCGGCGGCCGGTGCAACCCGCGCTCGCCACGGCCTTGTCAACGCCATCCGCGCCTCGCCACCAGATGACCGGATAGGACCAGTCGTTGGTGTGATCGGCATCGGCCGCGGCGTTCAGCTGATGTTTAGCAAGATCCGCCCTGACGTGCCGCTGCGCATCAAATCCAGCGCGTCGTTGATGTCATCGAGCGCGAACTCGTGGGTCACGATCCCGCGGTAACTGACCTTGCCGGCTTCGTCGAGCCGGACGAGACGCGGGATGTCGCGCGCCGGCTGGCACTGCCCGCCTTCCGAACCCTTCAGCACCTTCTCGAAGTGCAGCGGCAGCGTGTAGATCTCGACCTTGTCGCGGGGAACACCGACAAGGATACAGCGGCCCTTCTTCGCGGTGACCTCGTAGGCGAGCTCAATCAAACGGCTGACGCCGGTGGTCTCGACGACCTTGTCGGGCCCGTCAGCCCCCGTGATGGACCGAACCTCGGCGGCGACATCCTTCACCGTCTCGGAGTTGATGGTGTGGGTGGCGCCGAACTGCCTCGCCATCTCCAGCTTGTTGTCGAGGCGGTCGATCGCAACGACCGGATGGGCGCCGACCATCGCGGCGAATTGCACGATGTTCAGCCCGACGCCGCCGACGCCGAACACGACGACGGCTTCGCCGATCGCGACCTGCGCGTCGTTGTTGACGACGCCGAGCGCGGTCGTCACCGCGCAGCCGAGCAGCGGCGCGCTCGTGCGATCGATCGAGGAGGGAACAGGCGTGACGCGATTTTCCGACACCACGGCATATTCGTTGAAGGTGGTGACCCAGCCCGCGTTGAGGCGCTTGCCGCGCCAGGAATAGACCGGCGTATTGGACTGCACGCCTTTGCCCGGGCGCCAATGCATGACGACGGTGTCGCCCTGCTTGCACGAGACGACGCCGGGTCCGGTTTCGACGATGGTCGCCAGCGCTTCGTGCCCCAAAAGATGCGGCAGGAACTTGTCGACGCCCTTGACGGCGTCGATCTCGTTGATCTGTGCGCCGCAGATGCTCGAGGTGTGCACGTGCGCGAGCACCTGGCCGTGTTCGAGCGTATCGGGCAAGGTAAACTCGTCGACGATCAGCGGCTTGCCGGACTCGACGAGAATCGCTGCCTTGGCAGTCTTGATGTCCATGAGCTGAGCCCGGTCACTCGAAATAGATGAATTCGTAGTCGCCGGTGTAACCGAGTTTCCCGTAGAGCCAGATCCATTCGGAGGTGTGCAGGATGGACTCCGCCGTCAGCGCCCAGCATTCGAGGTTGTGCAGCTCGGCAACGGTCCGGTAGCCCTCGACCATGACGTATTTGTTCTTGCCGACCCGCTCGATCTCCTTGAGCGCCGCATCGAGCTCGTAGAGCCTGAGATTGTGCAGAGTGCCGAGCGAGATGACGAGGTCGAAACTGTCGTCGCCATAGGGATAGACGTCCTGGGCGCGATAGTTGAACAAATACGGCCTCACCTGCTCATGCGAATTTGCAAGACCGTGCTTGGAGATATCGAAGCCGACGACCTTCAAGCCCGGCAGGATCTTTTGCATCTCGTACAGCAGGAAGCCCTTGCCGCAGCCGACGTCGAGCACGCTGGACCCATCCTTCAGGCCATAGGTCTCGATCAGCGCCTTGGCGACCGGAGCCCAGCGCCCGTCGATGAAGCGGTAGCCGCCATAGCCGAAACGGCGGTCGCCATCCCAATAATCGGCCTCGTATTCCCGCGCCTTCAGCGAGCAGCCGATCTTGTCGTCGTTCATGCGCCCCATGTAGTCGCGCTTGGTCGCAGTATGCAGTGGCGTCACGATATTCAGTAGTCGTCCCATCAAGTCCTCGGATTCCATCACGCGCTGAGATTGTCTTGACCGGCCTGGGGAGCCTTGCGACGTGACCTGCGAATCACCCTAGCATTTGTGCTGCAGGTGATCGTTGTTTCAGATCAATGATGGTGCGGCAGCCCCATCCGCAACGTGCAGATGCGCACGGCCGGCGTCAGCCGGTCAAGGATCGAGGGATTCCTCCGCTTCACTGAGAGCTTCATCGATGGGACAAATTCGGCCTCGCCTGCTTCTGCAGGCATTCGCGGGTAGCGCGGACCCGATGTCAGGCGGACGCTTCGGCCGGCTCCGACATCGTCACCCGGTTCTTGACGCTGGGGCGCTCCTGCATCCGGGCGTACCAGGCGCGAAGAGCGTCGCACTCCGCAGGCACCGGCAGCTTCAGGAGCTCCGCAAAGATCAAGCCGCCGATGACCGTGATGTCGGCCATCGAGAAGGCCTCGCCGGCGACGAATGGCTGCTGCTTCAGAATGCCGTCGAAGTAATGCATGCCTCTGACGGCCTTGTCGCGCTGACGCAGGCCCCACTCGGCGTTCTGATAGATCTCGACCTCGGGCCCAAGCCCCGGCGTTGCGTGATGAAAGTACACGCTGATCGCGTCGAGCAGCTCCAGCTCGGCGCGCTTGCTCATCATGTGGATCACGCCCTTTTCGCGCGGCGTCCTGCCGGTGAGCACGGGAGCGCCGTCGAGCGCGTCGAGATATTCGGTGATGGCGGTGCATTCGCCGATGAAGGTGCCGTCCTCGAGCTCGAGCACCGGCAGCGTGCCCGAGTAGTTCTTGGCGAGGAACTCGGGTTTCTTGTGCTCGCCCTTCCACAGGTTGACCGACACGAACGTGACGCGCGGCCGCAGATTCTTCTCGGCGATGGCGATGCGGACGCGGGCCGGGTAAGGGCCGGTGGCCCAATCATGAATCTTCATCGATAAACCTCTTTGCTTCTCTACCTGCCACTTGGTAGGCATTTATAGCCTTCAAAACCCGGCGGTCAAAGCCTATCTGTCACTTGGTAGATAACGAAGCGGTGAGGCGGCGACATGAGTTCCAGCGCGCGGGAAGCCATCCTGGCGGCCGCCAGACGCACCGCACAGGCGCACGGCTATGGCGGCCTGAACTTCCGAGATCTCGCCGCTGAGGTCGGCATCAAGGCCGCCAGCATCCACTATCATTTCCCGAGCAAGGCCGATCTCGGCGCAGCGGTCGCCAGGCGCTACTGGGAGGACACCGCGGCGGCGCTCGAAGCCATGCTGGCCGAAACCCCGGATCCCCTGCGCTGCCTGCACCGCTATCCCGACGTCTTTCGCAAGGCGCTCGAGAACGGCAACCGCATGTGCCTGTGCAGCTTCATGGCTGCCGAGCATGACGACCTGCCGGACGCGGTGAAGCGGGAGGTGCAGGTCTTTGCCGATGTGAATGTCGCCTGGCTGAGCAAGGTCCTGGCCGCTGCGGCTCCGAGCAGTTCCGGGGAGAGCGAACGGCGCGCCCGGGCGATCTTCGCCGCGATCGGCGGCGCCCAGCTCCTGGCGCGGAGCCGCTCGGATCTGTCGCTCTACGACACCTTGATCGACAGCTACCGCGCGGCCGGTCTGCTGCCGGCCTGACGGATGGTTCCCGCGGGCCGGGGCGATGACACCATGAGAGTGGCGGCACCGCAGGATTGCGTGCACCATGGCGGCCGATTCGAACGTCGTGGACGCCTGCGGCGCCCATCTTGGTGCCGCTGACGATTTCGGCGTCGGGGAGGACCTCATGCGTAAGCCCGAACGCAACTTCGGCTAGCGTTGGCCGAAATGCATCATCATGCGGCTTCTCACGATCCCGTTCTGGTCGCGCTATCGATTCTGATCGCGGCCCTCGCCTCCTATACGGCGCTGGACCTGGCGACCCGAATGCGAGCTGCTTCGGGAAGGGCCCGCCGATCCTGGCTGGTCGCCGCGGCGATCGCCATGGGCGGCGGGATCTGGTCGATGCACTTCGTCGGCATGCTGGCCTTCAGCCTGCCTGGAATCGAGATCTCCTACGATCCATTCCTGACTCTGCTCTCGCTCATCATTCCGATCGTCGTCGCCGCTGCCGCCTTTGCCGTTGTCGGACGACGCCCGCAGGCGCTGCTCGCATCCGGCTTCGCGATGGGACTTGGCATCTCCGGCATGCACTATACCGGCATGGCCGCGATGCGGATGGCGGCCCTCATCCAATACGATCCCCGATGGGTCGTGCTCTCGATCCTGATCGCGATCAGCGCCTCGATCGTGGCGCTCTGGCTCGCCTTTCGCAACACCAACGCGGTGCAGCGGCTGTTCGCGGGCCTGGTGATGGGCCTTGCGATCTCCGGCATGCACTATGCCGCGATGGAAGGCGCCATGTTCCTGCCGACCAGCGCCATGGCCCGGCCGGCAGGCCATCTCGGCGTCGGTCAGGCGCCGCTCGCGTTCCTGCTCGCCGGCATCACCATCATGATCCTGAGCATCGGCATCGCGGCGGCCGTCTATGACAGGGCATCGGCGGAGCGCGCCCAACGCGAGGCCGCCGCACTGAGGCGCAGCGAAGAACGCTTTCGGCTGCTTGTCGAAGGTATCGCAGACCACGCGATCTTCATGCTCGATCCGGACGGGCGCGTGGGCAACTGGAATCTCGGCGCGCGCCGGCTGATGGGCTATGGCGACGACATCGTCGGGACGAGCTACACCATTTTTCACACCGAGGAAGATTGCGCGGCCGGGGCGCCCGCGCGCGCGCTCGTTGAAGCCGAGCGGGAGGGGAAGTCCGCCATCGAAGGCTGGCGGGTGCGCAAGGACCGCAGCCGCTTCTGGGCGGAGGCAACGATCGTCGCGGTCCGGAACGACAGCGGCGCAATCGCCGGCTTTGCGAAGATCGTGCGCGACGTCAGCGAACGGAGACGGGCGCAGGAAGCGCTGGACCGCGCGCGCGAAGCACTGATGATGTCGCAGAAGATGGAGACCATCGGCCAGCTCACCGGCGGCGTGGCCCACGACTTCAACAACCTGCTCGCGGCCGTTCTCGGCAGCCTCGAACTGCTGAAGAAGCGCCTGCCGACGGACGATCCGAAGATCCTGCGCCTGGTGGAGAACGCGATGCAGGGCGCGGTGCGCGGCGCCTCCCTGACCCAGCGCATGCTCGCTTTCGCGCGCAAGCAGGATCTCAGGCCGGCGGTCGTCGATGTCCGCGAGTTGGTGCGCGGCATGACGTCATTGCTGAAATTCGAGGCCGGGATTGGTGTCGAGACGCGGTTCCCGATGCATCTGCCGAAGGTGAAGGTCGACGCGAACCAGCTCGAACTGGCGATCCTCAACCTGGCGGTCAACGCGCGCGATGCGATGCCGGACGGCGGCCAGATCACCATCGCCGCACGCGAGGAGCAGGGCGAAGGCGGCCTTTCGAGCAGCGGCTATGTCGCGCTCTCGGTGAGCGACACGGGCTGCGGCATGAGCGACGAGATCCTCAAGCACGCCCAGGAGCCGTTCTTCACGACCAAGGGCGTCGGCAAGGGCACCGGGCTCGGCCTGTCGATGGTCCACGGACTTGCCGAGCAGTCCGGCGGCAGGCTCGTCTTGAAGAGCCGTCCCGGAGAGGGCACGACGGCCGACATCTGGCTGCCGATCGCCGAGGAGACCGCGGTGCCGGACCTGCGCATAGCGGCTCCGGCAGCCGTAGCCCGGCCCAGCCGGCAGCTTTCCGTGCTCGTCGTCGACGACGACCTCCTGGTGCTCGAGAACACGGCAGCGATGCTGGAGGATCTCGGGCACGTCGTGGTCGAGGCGCGCTCGGGCGATGAGGCGCTGGCCTTGCTCCGCCGCACGCGCACCATCGACCTGGTCGTGACCGACTATGCCATGCCCGGCATGACCGGCCTGCAGCTTGCCAACGCCATCGCTGCGGAGCGCCCGGAGACGGTCATCCTCCTCAGCACGGGATACGCGGACCTCCCGAGCGACACGCGATCCAGCCTGCCGCGCCTGGCAAAGCCGTTCGACCAGGCCGCACTTGCGAAGGCGATCGAGGCGGCGATGGGCGAGGAAGAGCCGGCCGGATCCGTCGTCGCGTTTCGGCCGAAGAGCGCATGATTGCCTGATGATGAACGGCGCGCCATCCAGAATAAAACTGCGAACTCGTATGTTATTGAAGTGACCATACAACTTATGGCGCACCCAAACACGACCCGCTGCAGATGGCGCCAGCCTTCTGCAGCACGGAGACTGCTCGGCTGCGGCCACACGAGGTATCAAGGCACGAACTCAGACTAGGGCACCTCCCGCTGTCCGATTCTCCCGCCATTCACAATCCGATCGCTCGGATGCACTACGACCCGATCGCCGACAGCCAGTCCCGAGATCACCTCAGCCACGTGTTTATTGTGGTGACCGATCTGGACCGGCTCGAGCCGGGCATGTCCATTCTCCTCGGCAAAAACGGCCCACTGGTCACCTTTTCGGAACAAGGCGCTCACCGGGATGGTCAATGCATCGGTGGCGCTCCAGGTGGTCACATGGACGACCACCCGGTAGTCGTGGCCAAGCTGGGACCACACTTCGGGCGGATCCACGAAATCGATCGTCACCCGTACCCGCTGCTCCTCAATGCCTAGCGCCGACACCTTCAGGAAGCCTGCGGGGTCCACGCGCACGACCTTGCCCTTGATCGAGGGCCCGCCCCAGCCGTCGATCCGGACGGGCGCGCCAACCTTGATCTGCACGGCGTCGGTCGAGAGCAGGTCGGCCACGACCTCCAGATCGAGCGGGTTGCCGATATCGACCAGCGGCGTCCCTGGCAGGACCGTCGCCTCGCTGTCCTGGACGATCTTCAGCACCCGTCCGCTCGCCGGCGCGAGTACCCGGACGCAACAGGTCGGCTCCGCCGACGGGGCAGCGTTGGCTGGATCCATCAACCGGGCAGTCAGGCTGGTGCGTACCGCACGCCGCATGTCGACCTGAGCCTTGGCGCTCGCCAAGGCGGCCTCGTTCGTGGCCACGTCGAACTTCGCCTTATCGAAGGCCTGGGCCGAGGTGGACTGCGTCCGCAACAGCGTCTGCGCCCGCTGGAACTCGGTCCTGGAAAAGTCCAGCGCCGCTCCGATCCGCTGTACCTCGGCTTCCTGTTGCTGGATGGCTGCGTCCGCGGCCGCAACTTCCGCCTGAAGCTGGTCGCGGGAGCGCACATCGATGAAGCCCGGCAGTGTCGGCTGCATCAAGGCGATGACGGTCTGGTTGGCGACGACCTCGTCGCCGACGTGAAGCGACGGCCCCTGCTCGCCGAACGGATGCGAAATCCTCAGGACCTTGCCTGCGATGGGCGCCGAGACGGTGTAGACGTGGCGGACGCGCGTCTTGCCGTCGTCGTCCGCCGTGACTTCGATCGGGCCTTTCGCGACGGTTGCGAGATCGACCAGAACCGGCCGGGGCCATGCGAACCACGCCAGTCCGCCCGCGATCCCGGCCAGGGCCGCAGCACCGATGATACGTTTGGTCCAGTTTGCCGACATGGCTAGTCTCGCGTCTTGAGGACCGCCACGAGGTCCAGTTTATCGATGCGTTCGCGGATGACCACCGCGGAGGCGACAGCGGCCAGCACCACCACGGACGTGGCGAAGACGTAGGTCGAATGCTCGACGACAAGGCGGACGCGCATCAGTTCTCCGGCCAGGTTCGTCTTCATGACCCACGCGAGCCCGTAGCCCATCGCCCACCCGGGCGGCTGGGCGACCAGCGTCAGGATGGCGAGCTCAAGCAGGAGGATGCGCAGAACCTCGCCGCGCGTGAAGCCGAGGACGCGCAGGCTCGCCAATTCCCGCGCCCGCTCCGACAGCGAGATCCGGGCGTTGTTGTAGACGACGCCGAACGCGATCACGGCGGCGAGCCCGGTGTAGATGCTCGCCATCGTGGTGATGAGTAGCGCGACGGTCTTGCGGAAGTTCGCGAGCGAGACGCGCTGCAGCGCCACACCGGCGACCGTCGGCATGGACTTCACGGCCGCGTAGAAGTCCTCCTTCCGGTTCTCGTCGAGGCTGAGGTTGACGCTGGTGACGACCGGGGCCTCGCGCATGACCTGCCGAAGTGCGTCGATATCCATCATGCCCCTGATGCCGAAATAGTCCTCGACGGTGGCCACGACCGGCATCGTGACGGTACGTCGGGCGCCCTCGAGCAGATCGAGCTCGACGGTATCGCCGGCCGCGACCCCAAGGATGTGGCCGAGCATGCCGGAGATCGCGAGGCCGGTCTCCGGAAGCGCGACCGGCCGGAGGTCGACGTCGATGATGCGCCTCAGGTCGGCACCGGCGGGCCGGCCGCTGATCGTGATCCGGCGCTCGACGTTGCCATGGCGGATCCGGACGGGCACCTCGCGGAACGGCTCGGCGGCGAGAACGCCGGGCAGCCGGTTCACCTGCTCCACGACATTCTCGACCCGCTTCTCGACGAAGCCGATGGTCGCGTCCTGCCGGTCGGCGAGGAAGTAGGTCACGTCGATCAGTTGCTCCATCGTGTCCCGGGTAAACAGCGAGACGACCAGGATCGCGGTGGCCAGCGCCATCCCAAGCGCCGTGAACGCGGCCCGGACCGGGTGTCGCGCGATGTTGCGGATCATCATCAGCGTCGGCTGCGACACGACTTCGTCGAGCTGAATGCTCGCCGGGAGCAGCCGCCGGTACACCGGAGGGGCCGGCGGTTGCATCGCGACGGCGGGCGCCAGCCTCACGACTTCGCGCAGCGCCCGCAACGCGCCGATCGCCGCGGCGGCCGCGCTGAGCGCGCCGGCGATCACATACAGATCCGGCGCCTTCGCGAACACCAGGAACGGGAAGTGGAAGAAGTCGCCGAACAGCCCCGTGACGCGCAGTCCCAGTAAGGTCCCGACGATGCTGCCCAGGACGATTCCCGCCGCCACGATCATGGCGACGAACTTGAAATAGTGCAGAACGATGCTGCCGTCCGTGTAGCCCAATGCCTTCAGGAGGCCGATCTGCTCGCGCTCCAGAGCGACCAGCCGGCTGAGGGTGAGATTGACCAGGAACGCGGAGACCAGAAGGAAGATCGGCGGCAGCGTGCGGCTCATGTTGTTGAGCATGTCGAGTTCATGATCGAGCCAGGCGTGCGAGGTCTGGTCCTTCCGCCCGTGGGCCGCCTGGCCGCCGTAGGGATCGAGCAAGGCATCCAGCTGCAAGATTACCTCGCGCTCGGCGGCGCCGGGCTGCAGCTTGACCGAAACTGCCGAAAAGGCGCCGTCGAGATCGTAGACGCCTGCGAGCGCCTTCTCCGACATCCAGACGATGGCGAAGCGGCGGTCGTCCGGCATCAGGTCGCCCGGGCCGACCGTGTAGACGAACTCGGGGGACAGGGCCGTGCCGACGATGATGAGCTCACGCTTCTTGCCGTTCAGAATGGCCGAGAACCGCGCCCCTTCGGAGAACCCATGCGCCCGCGCGAACGGCTCGTTGACGACGACCTCCTCTGTCCGCCCCGGCTCCGGAAGCCGTCCGGAACGGATGTACAGCCGATTGAGGTGCGGCTCGGCGTTGTCGGGTAGGGATACGAACTGCCCGCTGGCTGGTTCGGAAAAGCCGGGGATGTCGAGCAGCGCGAGCTTCGCGATGCGCGTGTCGACGGCGGCGACACCGGGAATGTCCGCGATTGTGTCGGCGAGCGCCCTGGGTGCGCGCTTCGCCTGGGCGAACACGTCGCCGAAGCCGTAGCGTTCGTAGTACGCGATCCGCGTCTCTTCGAGCGACCGATGCGAGCCGACCGCGAGTACCAGTGTGGCGACGCCGCCTCCGACGACCAGCGCGATGGCGAGGACCTGCGCCCACATCCGCCTGACGTCCCGGAACAGCTTGATGTCGAGTGCCTTCATGCGGTCACCAGATGAGTTCGGCCGCTTCGCGACGGGTCTCGTTCCTCTGGATCCTGGAGATGCGGCCGTCGGCGAAGAACAGCACCCTGTCGGCGACTTGCTGGATGCTGGCGTTGTGCGTGATGATAATTGTCGTGGTGCCGAGCTGTCGGTTGACGCCGAGCAGCGCTTCGATCACGCGAATGCCGGTCTTCGAATCCAGCGCCCCGGTCGGCTCGTCGCAGAGCAGCACCGCCGGTCGTTTGGCGATCGCACGGGCGATAGCCACGCGCTGCTGCTCGCCGCCGGATAGCTGCGCCGGAAAGTGATGCATCCGCTCCTCGAGCCCGACCAGAGCGAGGGCGTCGGCCGGCCGCATCGGATCCTTGGCCACCTCGGTGACCAACGCCACGTTTTCGTAGGCGGTGAGGCTCGGCACCAGATTGTAGAACTGGAAGACGAAGCCGACGTGGTCGCGGCGATACTTTGTGAGCTCGCGGTCTTCGAGATCGGTCAGGTCGAGATCGCGGAAGAACAGCCTGCCGCTGGTCGGCCGGTCGAGACCGCCCATGATGTTAAGCAGCGTGGTCTTGCCGCTGCCGGAGGGGCCGAGCAGCACGACCACCTCCTTTTCGGCGATTTCGAGGTCGACGTCGTTGAGGGCATGCACCATCACCTCGCCCGAGACGTAGGTCTTGGTCAGTCCCTCCGCTGTGAACACGGCTTCACGCATGGCTGCCCTTTCGGGACGTGATTGTCGACCGGATCCGCCCTTTCGGTATTGACGTAAGTCAGGGTCTCGCGAGTGGCCCGACCACCGCCCTCGGAGAAGTCGCGGATTCACGGACGAACATTGCGATGCTCGCCGCCCAGACGAGCGCCATGCCGAGCAGGACCCACTTGAAATCGGAATGGATCAAGAAGTTGACGGCGGCCATTAGCCCGATCGAGAGCGCGCCGGCGCCCCCCGGCGCCGAGCCCAGCCACGGCGTGACGGTCGCGGAACGACGTTCCGGCCAGGGTGAGCGGCAGCATTGAGGATAGACGCCAGCGATGCCGTGTGTCGCGCATCGTCAGCGCCCCGTATCAACCGTGACGATAGGTGCTGCCGGTCGAGCCCTGCCCGAGAAGTCGGCTCAGGCGCGGTATGAATCCCGGAACTTCCGCAGCGTACTTCGCATAGGCATCACCGAATTCCGACCTGGCGTCCCGCTCCTCGTCGTGCGCGAGCTTCACGTACATGATCGTCAGCACCGGAAACATCGCCAGCGTGAGGATCGTCGGCCACTGCAGCAGGAAGCCGAACATCACCAGCACGAAACCGACGTACTGCGGGTGCCGGACGTAGCTGTAGGGCCCGGTGGTCGCGAGGCTCCGGGTCTGCTGCGCATCGTACAGCACCCTCCACGCCGCGGAGATCAGGACGAAGCCCGCGCCGATGAAGATGAAGCTCAGGATGTGGAACGGTCCGGCGTGCGGATTGGTCTTCCAGCCGAACATCATCTCGAGCAAGTGCCCGGCGTCATGGGAGAACCAATCGACGTTCGGATAGTGCGACTGTAGCCATCCTGAAAGGAAGTAAATGGTGAGCGGGAAGCCGTACATCTCCACGAACAACGCCACCAGAAATGCGCTGAAGGCGCCGAACGAGCGCCAGTCGCGGGCGGTCTGCGGCTTGAAGAAGCTGTAGGCGAACAGGATGAAGACCGCCGAATTGACGATGACGAGACTCCAGAGACCGTAGGCGGGCGCGGTATCGTGCATCACGCGTTCCTTGGATCGTTGGGGCGGCCGCCGCCATGGTGGTGACCGTGTCCGCCATGCATGAAGAGGTGCATCAGCGGACAGGCGAGAAGCGGAAGCCAGATCAACAATCCGAGCACGTGGGCCCTGTGCTCGGTGAACAGGAGCGCGCCCGCGATGACCAGAAATCCCACCAGGACCAGGCCGGCCTTGGCCTTGGCCGACAAGCCCTCTCGAGGGCGCTCTCGATACCCGGAATGATCCTGCACCGACATCTGCACGCTCCTATGGCTTTTGGTAGCCTAGAGGCGCGGCTGCCATCATTGTTGACGCAGATCAACGGCGCCAGTCCCGCAGGGCCTCACTGCATCGGCTTGCCGGGCTGCATTCCCATGCCCATCATGCCTCCGCCCCGCATCGCCGACATCATCGGCATCATGCCCATCTGCGGCGCGAGCAGCTCGTCGGCGGTCTTCTTCTGCTCGTCGGAAAAGCTGCCGACGAGATTGGTCAACGCGGATTTCATCGCGCGGGTAGCTTCGAGCCGCGCGGACAGCCATTTCTCCTGCCAGGTCAGCCGGTCTACCAAAGGCTCGGAGCCGGCCTGTGACATCATCGAGGTTCGCAGCTCGCCGAGGGCCTTGGCATTCGCGCGTAGCGCGTCTGCAAACGCGTTCCAGGCCGGCGCCTGGGCGTCCGTGATCTTGAGCTCGGTCCGGAGGAAAGCGATCCGCCCCTCCACGCGATCGATCGTCTCCATGCCGTCGCCGGACTGTCGCATCATGCCCATCATCCGCATCATGTCCGACATCGGTATGTTGCCGCCCATCATGTTCATCATGCCGCCGCTGGTCATGCCCTGGGACGGTCCGGTGCCGCGCGGCGGCTCCGGAGCCGCGGGCGCCTTGGCTGCCGGCGCCTCCTTCTGGTCAGGATGATGACCCTGGTGCTCGGCAGGCGATTGCGCGAACGAGGGATTGCCGAGGATCGTGAGCAGCAAAGCTGCCGCAAGCGTGGGGCTTCGCATCGTTAATCCTCCTGAGATCTGGCATTTGGATGGATTGTGACGATCGCCGCCTGATGCGAGTTGATTCACGTCAACCAAAGCCGCGGTCGCGACAGGATTACCAAGTGTTCATTGCTTGCGATCCCTCAAAGGGGAAAGCCCGGCTACGCCTCATGATGGCGGGTCCACAATCCGGGAGAACGGACATGATCACGAAGAAGCTCTTGGCTGCGATCGGCATCGTTTCCCTGTTGGCGGTGCCGGCGATGGCGCAGACCACCGACAAGGAAAAGAACGGCCATCATTACAGCGGTGGTCCGAAGACCGAGGTCCCCCACCACATGGGCAAGAAGGAGACGGTCGGCGTTTCGAAGGACGGCGCGTCCGGTGGCCATCACTACACGGGCGGCCCCGCTTCGTCGCCGCACCACATGGGCGACAAAAAGTAATAGGGATCGCGCCCGTTCTCGCGGCGGCAGCACCGCCGCGGCGGGCTTCTCGGTTTCGGCAGGTCGGCTCCGCCGGCCTGCCGTCAGCCGACCACCCGATCTCCGACGAATCGACGACACCTCGATCGGGATCACGGGCAGTAGAGATGTGCTCGAAAAGGCGGTGTTGGCCAGCCGAAACGAGGCCGGGTTCGCAGATGGGTACTGGGCGACCGCGCCATCCAGAACCAAGCCACGAACTCCTACACAATTGAAACTCCTTGTGATTTTGCAAGCGCTCGCAGCGCAGCGATGCTCGCCGCCGACTTCGGCCTTGAGCACGCCTCATAACTCTGCGCGCCATGGCGGCTTCGGGATGCTAGTATCGCGAAGGCCGCAAGACCGACGCGATTGAAATACGGTCGAGACGATGGCGCGCGAAGAGACGCACTCCAAAAACAACGCCTGACCGCACTTGCGGTTCGTCGGCCGGGATATGGAGGACGCTATGGCATGGCGCGACGACAAGGCCCGGGCAACTCTGATCCACGACGCGGCGCAAAGCGTGCAGCCGGGCAAGGCGCCCCGGACCTTTGCCGAGCTTCTGTTCGGCTACACCAATAGCGAGGATCTCGCCAACTACGATGCCTCCTCGCTTGCCCTCCTGGCGGAGCAAGCCTGGGAGCACGTGCAGCGGCGCACGGCCGGTCGTGCCGATATCCGCATCGTCAATCCGATGATGCCGGATGGGCGCGAGATTTCCGTGCTCGAAATTCTCAACGACAACATGCCCTTCCTGTTCGATTCCACCATGGCGGAAATCGCCGAGCAGGGCATCGAAGTCACCCTCGTCGCTCACCCCGTCATCGCGGTGGAGCGCGATGACCAGGGCAAGCTGCTGCACTTCTACGGTGAAGCCCTCCCGGAGGGAGCAAAGGGCGCGCGCGAGAGCCTGATCCACCTCCACATCACCCGCCTGGACGCCGACGCCGACCGCGACAGGCTGATTGACGGCCTCACCAGGACGTTGAGCGACGTGCGCGCCTGCGTCGTCGACTGGCGCGCCATGCGCGACCGGGTCGAGGACGCGATCAAGACTTTCTCGTCCAATCCGCCGCCGCTGCCGATCGACGAGGTCGCCGAGGCCAACCAGTTCCTGCAATGGCTGTGCGCCGACAATTTCACCTTTCTCGGCGTGCGCGAATATCGCTTCTCGCCCGACAGCGATGGGTCGGACGACATCACGACCGCCGAGGGTCTCGGCATCCTGCGCGATCCCGATGCGAAGGTCCTGCGCCGCGGCAACGAAATGGTGGTGATGACATCGGAAATTCGCGAGTTCATGCGCGAGCCGACCCTGCTGATCGTCATCAAGGCCAATGTGAACAGCCGGGTTCATCGCCGCATCCGGATGGATTATGTCGGCATCAAGCTCTATGCGCCCGACGGCCGGCTCGAGGGCGAATTGCGTGTCGTCGGCCTGTTCACCTCGGGCGCGTATACGCGCTCGGCACGACAGATCCCCTATATCCGCCACAAGGTGACACGGGTGCTCCAGCGCGCCGGCTTCGACCCGAACAGCCATTCGGGCAAGGCCTTGATGCATATGCTCGAGGAATATCCGCGCGACGAGCTCTTCCAGGTCGACGTCGACACCCTCTTCAATTTCGTCATGGAGATTTTGATCCTCTATGAGCGCCCCCGCGTCCGGGCGCTGGCCCGGGTCGACAAGTTCGATCGCTTCGTCTCCATCCTCGTCTTCATTCCGCGCGACAAATACGACACCGACGTGCGCACGCGCGTCGCCAACTTCCTGGCGCAGGCCTACCGGGGGACGCTGTCGGCCTCCTACGTATCCTTCCCCGAAGGAGCATTGGCGCGCGTCCACTACATCATCGGACGTTATGAAGGTAAGACTCCCGCCGTCGAGCGCGCCGCGCTGGAAGCCGGGATCAGCGCCATTGCCGCGACCTGGGCCGACAAGCTGAAGGCCGCGCTAGCTGCGTCGACCGATGGCATGCGGGCGCGCATGCTCGCCAATCGCTATGCCCAGGCCTTTACCGGCGGCTATACCGAGGTGTCCACGGCGGAACAGGCGATCGCCGATATCGCCACCATCGAGAAGCTCACCCCGGCCCGCCCGGTGACGATTTCGGTTCACCGCTTCGAGGAGGACGATCCCAGGCGCTTCGGCCTGAAGGTGTTCTCGGATGCCGCGCCGCTGTCGCTGTCCTATCGCGTGCCGGTGATCGAAAATCACGGCCTGCGCGTGGTCGACGAACGCACCTATCAGATCGTGCCCGGCAACAGGCCCGAGCCGGTATGGCTGCACGACATGACGATCGAGACCAGCGACGGCCAGCCGATCGAGATCAGCCGAGAATTCAGCCATCGCCTGGAAGCCTCAATCATGGCGGTGGTCACCGATCGCGCCGAATCCGACGGATACAACGCCCTGATCCTGCGCACGGCCCTGGGCTGGCGGGAAGTCTCGACCATCCGGGCGCTGTCGCGCTATTTGCACCAGATCCGCGCTCCGTTCACCCAGGACTATATGTGGGAGACCTTGCGCAAGAACGCCGCGATCACAGCCAACCTCGTCGCGCTGTTCCAGGCCCGCCGCGATCCGCGCCTCGTCCTGACCGATCGCGAGCGTTCGGCGCGCGAGACAACTCTGCTTGCCGAAATCGAGGAGCAGCTCAAATCCGTCGCCTCGCTCGATGAAGACCGCATCCTGCGCCGCTTCACCAATCTGGTGCAGTCGACCATCCGCACCAATTTATGGCAGGTCGGCCGGGACGGACATCCGCGTCCGGTGATCTCCTTCAAGTTCGACGCGCGCAAGATCGAGGACCTGCCCCCTCCCCGACCACTCTATGAGATTTTCGTCTATTCAACCCGCGTCGAAGGCATTCACCTGCGCTTCGGCAAGGTTGCGCGCGGTGGCTTGCGCTGGTCCGATCGGCCGCAGGATTTCCGCACCGAGATCCTCGGCCTGGTGAAAGCACAGCAGGTCAAGAACGCCGTGATCGTGCCGGTCGGCGCCAAGGGCGGCTTCGTACCCAAGCGGCTGCCGCCGCCCTCCGATCGCGAGGCGTGGCTCGCGGAGGGCACCGAAGCCTATCGCATCTTCGTTCGCTCGCTGCTCGAACTCACCGACAATCTCGACGGCGACGTCGTCGTGCCGCCCGACTTGACCGTGCGGCATGACGGCGACGACCCCTACCTCGTCGTCGCCGCCGACAAGGGCACCGCCACCTTCTCCGACATCGCCAATGCGATTTCGGCCGAGAAGAACCATTGGCTCGGCGATGCCTTCGCCTCCGGCGGCAGCCAGGGCTACGACCACAAGAAGATGGGGATCACGGCGCGCGGCGCCTGGGAAGCGGTCAAGCGCCACTTCCGCGAGCTCGGCACCGACATTCAGACCATGCCTTTCACCGTGGTCGGCGTCGGCGACATGTCCGGCGACGTTTTCGGCAATGGCATGCTGCTCTCGCCGGCGACAAAGCTCGTGGCGGCATTCGATCACCGCGACATCTTCATCGATCCCTCGCCTGATCCCTCGATCAGCTTCGCCGAACGCAAGCGCCTGTTCGACCTGCCGCGATCGAGCTGGCAGGACTACAACAAGACGCTGATCTCGCAGGGCGGCGGCGTGTTCTCGCGCACGCTCAAGGCGATCCCGCTGGCACCGGAAGTGCGCACCCTGCTCGATCTCGACAGGGAGCAGGCCACACCGTTCGAGGTGATGACGGCGATCCTGAAGGCGCGCGCGGACTTGCTGTGGTTCGGCGGCATCGGCACCTACATCCGGGCGTCGGCGGAGAGCGACGATCAGGCCGGCGACCGCGCCAATGATCCGATCCGCATCACCGGGACCGAGGTTCGCGCCAGGGTGATCGGCGAAGGCGCCAATCTTGGCGTCACCCAGCGCGGCCGCATCGAAGCGGCGCAGACGGGCGTCAAGCTCAACACCGACGCGATCGACAATTCCGCCGGCGTGAATACCTCCGACGTCGAGGTCAACATCAAGATTGCATTGGCGCGCCCCGAGCGCGAGGGACGCCTCAGCCCGGCTGACCGCAACACCCTGCTCGCCGCGATGACCGATGAAGTCGGCACGCTGGTGCTGCGCAACAACTACCTCCAGACGCTGGCGCTCTCGCTTGCCGAACGCAAGGGCGTGGCCGAGACCGGCTTCCTCACCCGCCTGATGCAGTCGCTCGAGCAGCGTCACCTGCTCAGCCGTGCCGTGGAATTCCTGCCCGACGATGCAGCGATCGCCGAGCGCACGAGGCGCGGCCAGGCCCTGACACGGCCGGAGCTCGCCGTATTGCTCGCCTACGCCAAGCTGACGCTCTACGAAGACCTGCTCCTCACCGGCGTGCCGGATGATCCTTATCTCGCCCGCAGACTGTCGCTGTATTTTCCGCGCGAGGTTCTCGACAAATTCCCGACCGCGGTCGAGCACCATCGCCTCCGACGCGAGATCATTGCGACCAGTCTCGTCAATGCCGTGATCAACCGCGGGGGCCCGGCCTGCATCGTGCGCCTGACCGACGAGACCGACGCCGATATCTCGACCATCGTCATGGCGCAGGTGGCGGTGGACGCGATCTACGAGCTCAGGCGACTCAACGACGCGATCGACGCGCTCGACACACGTATTGACGGGCAGTTGCAGCTCAGCCTCTACGCGACGATCCAGGATCTCCTGCTCTCCCGCATGGTCTGGTACGTGCGCAATGTCGATTTCAAGGATGGGCTGAGCGCGATCAACGCCCGGTTTGGCCCTGCCGTCCGCGAGATCGCAGCCTCCCTCGACGACGCCCTGCCGCCGGACCTGCAAGCCGCGCGCGGCAAGCGCCGGCAGGAGCTGACCGATGCCGGCGTCCCGACCGGCCTCGCCGGCGAATTGGCGGACCTCGACGCCCTGGTCTCTGCGCCCGACATCGTGACGGTCGCCGAGCGCACCAGCCGCAGCATCCGCGATGCCACTGCGACGTTCTTTGCCACTGAGGCCAATTTCCGTCTCGACCGCATCATCGCCGCCGCGCGCAGCGTGCCGGTCAGCGATCATTTCGAACGCCTGGCCATCGACCGCGCCGTCGAACTGATCGCGGCAGCCGAAAGACGCCTGACCGCGGATATGCTGGCAACCGGCCAATCCGGCCAGCAGGCCGTGGAGACCTGGCTTGCGGCTCATCCCGAGGCGACGCGCATCCGCCGCGCGGTCGAGGAGATTGCCGCCGGCGGCCTGACGCTCGCCAAGCTCATGGTGGCCGCGAACTTGCTGGGGGACCTTGTCAAAGCCTAGAGGGAGGAATCCAATGATTCACGCCACGTGCCATACCGCCGACAATGTCCGCTGTATCGAGTTCGATGCCACACCGTGGTTCAACGAGGCTGATGCTCCGAGCATCATCGATTTGGCCCAACGAGGATGGACCAGCACGGCGATTGCAGAATCCCTCGAGCACCGACGTGGATACGAAGGCTTGCACGACCTCGTTGAGTATGCGGCGAAGCGACTGCAATCGGAATCCCTGGAGGACCCGACTTGGGAAACCTTCGAGTGCGTCGTCGATGGACCCGAGGCCGTCGCCTGGCTCGAGAAAAACCGGCCCAACGTTGTCGCAAGGATCCCGTAGGCCAAGGCAAGCGCAGCAAAGGCCACAATTGATTGGCGGCATCGCGAACGAAGCGGAAATGGCGCGCCACGGCCGATGAAGATGGGCACTATTGTTTCGCTGTGCCACTGTGCGCAGTTTGACGCTCTATCCAGCCGAGCCACGGGCGCGGGCGCGTGCGCCTGCGCTGTCACGCGGCGCCGTTACAGTTTTCCATAGACTCGCCCGGCGACCGCCTTCAGGTGCTCGACCGAGCCGGACTCAGGATGCGGCTTGACCGGCGCGAACAGGATCGAAGCCTGCCTGCCGTTCTTCCAGACATAGATGTTGACGGCGTTGCCGTTGCCCTTGGCGCAGGAATGCTCGCCGAACGCTTCACTGCCGAGCTCGGGTATCGCCACGTGTTGGCACGGGCCCGTGCGCTTCATCATGCTGATGACGGTGTCGCGCGAGATTGCGATCACCGCGACGGTCATGGTGTTGGCCTCGCGATCGAACATCATGCAGCTGCCCGCGCCGGTCCGCCGGACCGTCAGCGTGCCCTTGTCGAGAAAGCCGTCGGCATCCGCGGCCGTGAGCCACTCGCAATTGCCGAACCGCTCGCTGCTCTTGCTTACATTCCCGATGGCAACGCGCGCGGCTTCGGTGATCGGTCCGAGCAGCGCATCGTCGGCACGCCGGCCGATCGGATAGACGCTGATCTGCAGGATGTAGTCGCCGGACAAGGCGACGACCGAGGCCTCCTGGCGCTGCGCACCGGCGGCGCTCGTTCCGCCCTGGCCTTCGTCGCCGATCCCGGCGACTGCGTTAAGCGGCATGCGCTCGCCAAGCGTCTTGACGAAGGTCGCGTACAATTCCCTGGCGCGGTCCTTGTCGGGATTGCGGAACACGGTCAACATCATCGTGTCGCCGCGCCCGGCCTGGTAGATGCAGCCGCGACCGTCCTGATTTGAAATCAGCGACCATTTGAGCGCCGGCATCGCACGGGCGAGCTCCTGGGCGCTGATGAACGGGCAGGTCTCGGCCGCGCGCACGGGAAGGACCGGGACGGCTGCGATTGCAAGGAACAGGGCGAGGCAGGAGAACAGACGATCGATAGGACGCATGGGACAACTTACCACCGCAAATGGCGCGCCATTCAGAACAAAACCGCGAGCTCGTATATAATTGAAATTGTTATACAAATTCAAGCTTCTGGGAGGATCGACTCACCGAAGGCTACCTACGTCCCCAACGGTTTCCGCCGAGTTTATGATGGACGTAGTTTAGCGATCCGCCGGCGCCCGAGGCCATGCTCGCCGATCTGTCGCGCTACACCCACCGCGTTGCCATCGCCAACAGCCGCCTGATCGCCTTCGACCAGCAGGGTGTCACCGAGGGGGAGCAAAACTGCCCACCAGCAGAAACCTCGTGATGCTCACGCCTTCTCGAATGTCCAAGGGACGGCCGACCGGGGACGAATTGTCGCGAAACGAGCAATCTCGCCAGACTTGATAACTTGCTTATGATATCGCGGAGATAGCTTGTTCGCAGCTGTCCGCTTTTCTGGGAGAAAGCGGGCGCTGTAGCTCTGCCGGTTTACCGTGGGTAGGCTTTATCAATGGACAATGTCACCGCTCGAACGAACGCCGACGCCTTGACCAAGAGAAGCCTCGCTCAAACAAAGACTGGCGAAAGCCCGCCACGCACGGATGTCGGCACGATAACGCTCCATTGGGCGACCGCGCTCGCGTTCGTCGTAAGCCTCGTTACCGGCATACGCATCGCAGCGGACGCGTTGCGCGCCCCCTTCTCGAAATGGCTCGCTCCGGTCCTGCCGCAGGGCGAGATCTTTTCCTGGCACTTCCTCGCGGGACTCGCCGTCTTCTTCTGCGGGTCGGCCTACGTCGCCTACCTCGCGCGCAGCGGCCTCGTCGAGCGCAACAGCCCCAAGAAGACGCGGATCCTCGCGATGCGCGCTCCGGCTCGCCTCAAATGGGGAGCCGTCAACATCATCCTGCACTGGTTCGTCTATGCGCTCGTGATCTTCCTCACGGGGACGGGCGTGATGATGTATCTCGGCTATGGCGGCTGGTGGGCTTATCTCCACTCGACCGCCGCCTTCGTCGCGCTCGTCTATATCTTCGCGCATGTCGTCGCGCATTTTCTCTATGGCGGCTGGCAGCAGATTTTCCGCGTGTTTCGGCCGGCGCCGCTCGCGATCACGAAGGCCGTGCGGCCGAGGCCTCTTCTCGTCGCCGCTGCGATCGGGGTGGCAGTCGCGTGCGGCGTCGCCGGGCTCGACTGGGCGACGCGCGATACGCTCGTCGTCGCGCGGGTGAGCGACGCGCCCAAGCTGGACGGCGCCATGGGCGATCCCGCCTGGTCGCGCGCGCGCCCCGTCTTCATCCGCACGCAGCAGGGTGCCAATCTCGGCGGATCGGGCGAATCGCTCGTGGAGGTGCGCGCCCTGCACGACGGGCAGAAGATCTATTTCGCCTTCCGCTGGGAGGATCCCACGCGCTCCCTGCGCCGCATTCCGATCATCAAGAAAGAGGACGGCTGGTACGTCCTCGACGAGCGTGCGGGCCTGCAAGACGCCGTCGACTTCTACGAGGATAAACTGGCGGTCATTCTCTCGGATAATCCATCGCTCGGCGGCGCAGGCGCGACGGATCTCGGCGCCAACCCGCTGCCCGGCAAGCCGATGCCGATCAACGGCCGGGGCTTCCACTACACGACGGATGCCAGCTACATTGACATGTGGCAGTGGAAGGCGTCGCGCGGGGGCATGCTCGGGCGTGTCGACAGCCAATATATCGGCCCGCCCTACGCCCCGACCTTGGACGAGCAAAATTACGATGCCCGCTACCAGGGCGGCTATTGGAACAAGCCTGGTCGCGCTCTTTATTCGTATAACTTCAAGTTCATCCACAGGAACGACAAGGGACCCGTCACGGTTCTGCGGCTTCCCAAGGACTGGAAGGCGCAGGTCGCAGCCCTCAGCAAATTCGATCTTAATCCCGACAGCAGCGACGACGAGAACGGCCGCTGGTACATGTTCGACGGGGAGAGCGAACCCTACACTCCAGAGGCCGACGCGAGGATTCCCGTTGGCACGATCCTGCCCGGCGTGATTATTGCCGGCGACAACGAAGGAGAGCGGGCCAATGTCACCGGGGTTTCAAAATGGAGCAACGGACATTGGACGCTCGAGCTGACGCGCAACATGAAAAGCGATGGCCGATATGACAAAGCCTTCGTGCCAGCCCACGATCTCTACATGTGGGTCGCTGTCTTCGACCATGCACAGACGCGGCATGCGAGCCATAACCGCCCGGTGCGTGTCGTCACGCAGAACTAGGCGTCTCATGGGGAGCGACGTGCTCGACCGGAGGCCACTACGGCGCGGCTGCGCTGAAGCATCGCTTCGCCCTCAACCGCGCATCGCATTCCGGCGCGGCGAGCAGCGGCCTGCTCGCAGAAATTCGCGGCGCCCAGAGGCCTCGCGATGAAGACGCATTGTCGGCTCGTCCTCAACGGCAAGCTCGTCGAAGCCCGCGCCGGCGAAAGCCTGATCGACGCGGCGCTCGGCGGCTCGATCCTCATTCCACACGACTGCAGATCGGGACAATGTCAGAGCTGCCGGGTGACGGTCGTTTCGGGCTCGGTCGATGACGGCGGCTCGGGCCATGGCCGCACTGTGCTCGCCTGCCAGGCCGCGGTCGCAGGCGATGCGGAGATCGAATTCGAAGAATTGCCGCTACCGATGAAGCGGGCGTGCGCCGTTACCGAGATCAACGAGCTCTCGCCAGAGATCGCCGAAGTCGTGCTGACGACCTCAGCGCCGCTCGAGTTTCGGCCGGGCCAATATGTGCGCGTCAAGTTTTCCGGCTATCCTGCGCGCGAGTTCAGCCCGACCTTCAGACTCGATGGCTCCTTCAAGCAAGTCGAACTCGTCTTCCACATCCGGCGCCTGCCTGACGGCACGGTGTCGGGGCAGATCGGCAAGGCCATCAGGCCCGGCCATGCGGCACATGTGCAAGGCCCCTTCGGACAGGCCTATCTACGACAGGGCCAGGGGCCGCTGGTGCTGGTCGCCGGCGGAGCAGGCTGGGCCCCGATCTGGGCGCTGGCCCGCTCGGCGCGCTCGACCCAGCGCAACCGCGAGATGGCGGTCGTCGCCGGCAGCCGGGATGCCGATAACCTCTATATGCTTCCCTCGTTGCAGTGGCTGATCGACGACGGTGTCCGCGACGTCATTGCGACGACGGAGGTCGGATCTACCCTACCGATCAGGCCTGGGCGCCCATCGCACTACCTGCCCCTGCTCGGGCTGGAGGATACGGTCTACGTCGCCGGCCCCGTTGGTCTCGTCGATATCGTGAAGAACAAGGCACGCTCGGCCAATGCGCAATGCTACGCCGATCCTTTCCTGCCGAGCTCTCAAACCCCATCGCTGATGGACAAGATCACCCGTCTATGGCGAAGCCGGGAGCAGCCTCATCGCCCCGGTCTGTGAGCCGATGCCGAGCTTAGCAGCGCCGGCGGCTCACGGCTTGACGGGCAGACTACCGAGGCTGGTGATGACGTCGGCCGCCTTCTGGGTATCGGCAAAGCGTAGAAAGGCCAAGGCGTCCGGATCCTGCAACGTGCTTAAATAGATCAGCGCCAGCACCGCGCTCGAGGGATAATCCGCGTCGGTCGGGTAGTGGCCGTCCACGCGAAGCACTGTGAGCCCCTGTTCCAACGGCCGCGAGAAGGGGCCGAAGCCGATCGCGCCTTGAACATCGCGAACCGTCTCGATCGCTTCCTGTGTGGTCGTCGCCGTCTTCGATTTCTCGGTGATCTCGAGATCATGCCAGCCGGGCATGCTGGCCCGTAGCACGGTGAGAGTGCTGTCCTGGTCCTCGCGCCGCACGACGCGGATGCGCATATCGGCGCCGCCAAGCTCCTTCCAATTCGCGAGGCGGCCCGAATAGATCGCAACGAGCTGATCGCTTGTGACGGCACTCACTCCACAGCCGGGATGGACGATGAAAGCCGAGGGCAGGCGGGCGATCTCCTTGTAGACGATGCCGGAAGCCGCTTCGGCGTCGGTCAGGCGGCGTGCGACGCGCCCTAAGATCGCCTTGCCGGACCCCACGGCCGCGATGCCTCCGCCAGAACCGATGCTCGGCGGGACCTCGATCTGTGGCGATCCTTCCTGCTGCATGAAGCTCGCGGCGATGACGCGCAGGACATCGATGCCGTCTCCGGTCCCGACGATGTCGAGCCTGCGTGTTTCGGCGCTAGCGGCATTCACCCCCGCAAGGCAGAGGCCCAAAATTGCCGCCGTTATCCTCGAAAATGCCATGGCAAACCCCTTCGAAGCACGAGGTGCGCAATCTGGCAAAGAAACCTAAACCATCTGTTGTCGCAACGCCGTGCCTTTTGGAATCATCCGTGGCGGACAGAAAGTGAAAAGCACAAAATCTGACGGTTTAAAAAAACCATTTGCTAATTAACCGGCCACAAATAGACGATCAAATTGACGATTTTGGGTATTCCACTCGCCTAAGGTTGGTGCCTGGAAGGGGCCTCAATGAGCGACATTGACCGGCCCCCATAAGTTCAGGGTGCTGGCGGTGGTGGCGACTGACCCGGATATGGCAGAGGCATCGAGGGCGCCGCCCCGCTGGCGTCGTTGGGCCGTTCCGTCCGGGATTCCGAGTTTCCCCTCGTCTATCGCCATGCGCCTTGTTGCCGTCGTGCTCGCGACCGGCGTCCTCGGGCTCGGCCTCATCGGCGGCTTGACGGCGCTACGCCTGCAGCAGCAACTGAGGCATCAGGCTGGGGCACTGGGTGAACTCTCAGAAGACCAGCTCGCTCATCGCCTCGACGGCGAGGCGCAGTTGGCGCGAGCGCGAATCGAGGTCCTGGGCGCAGAAACCGCATCTCGCCTGCGTCAGATCGCTCAGCGCGCCGATGTCGCCAAGGCGGTCGCCTCGAACAACGATGTGACTATCCGCGAGCTGCTCAGCATCGTTGCTTCGACCTCCGGCTTCGAAAGGCTGATCGCCTTCGACGAAACCGGTCGCGTGATCGGCGCCAACACGCCCCTCGACCTCCTCGCGCTCAACCGGGCGCTCGAGAGTACCGCTCTCTCTGTCAATCTCAACGCGATCCTCAAGGACAATAGCCGCTCGCACCCGCGGGGTGAGGAAGGCATCAATGAGTTCAAATTGCGTGAATTGTCAGCGCTCGGCCTGCCGCAGCGCCACACCATAGCGCACACCGCGATCGAGCCCGTGTTCGACGACTTCGGCGACCTCATCGGCGCGCTTGCCGCCATCCGACCGCTCGGCCGCACGGAACGGACTCTCGAGAACTTCACTTCGCTAGCCAATGCCGGCGTGGTCATCATCACGGGTGACAACGAGATCGTGTCTTCCGCGGGGCCTGAAGGGGTGAGATTCAGCGGCGCCAGGACGCGTTTGACCGGGCTGCAGCGCTCGGATGACGGCAACTACGTCGCGCGCTGTGTCGATTACGAGGCGACGCTCAAGGTGTGTACGTTCGCGAGCGCATCGCTGGTGACGACGACACGCGATCAGATGTTCCAGATCGGCGCATCCCATACGCGTTCGCTGATGTGGCAGTTCCTGGCATCCGCGGCGCTGGCGCTCGGTGCCTTGGTCGTCGCGCTATTGGCCGCCGTGAGGCACCTCACGAAAGGACTTTCAGCGCTCGCCAAGACCGCCCAGGAAATCGCGGGTGGCAATCTCGACGTTCAATTCCGCGCAACGGGCATCGGCGAGGTCCGCGGCCTCGGCCTCGCATTCGAGCGAATGCTGACGCATTTGCGGGCCAGCACTCAAAGAATTCGCCAGCTCGCTTTCTACGACACGGTGAGCCGCCTTCCCAATCGGGAGAAGATGCGCGTCGATGCGCCAGCGCTCATCGGCGCGGAAGAGGGCGCAGCGCTGTTCTTCCTCGACCTGGATGGCTTCAAATCCATCAACGACACTTTCGGGCACAAGGCTGGCGACGAGCTGCTCAGGATGGTGGCCGAGCGCTTGAGCAATTTGCTGACGTCCAAGGGCGCTGCCGGCAAATGTCTGCTCGCCCGGGTCGGGGGCGACGAGTTCGTCGCCATCATCGCTGGGGTGCAGACGGTCGAGGCCGCGAGCCTCAGTGCCCGCGAGATGATCGAGACGCTGCAGGTTTCCTTCAAGCTCCAGAGCAACCATGCAACGATCGGCGTCAGCATCGGCATCGCGATCTGTCCCACCCATGGCACAACCTATGACGATCTCCTGATCCGCGCCGACCTTGCGATGTACGTCGCGAAGAGCTCGGGACGCAATACCTACGCGTTCTTCACTCCGGATCTCGCAGAGGTCGCGCGTGCCCGCCATGCGCTCGAAACCGATCTCGCCCTGGCGATCCGCAATGAAGAGCTCGTCGTCCACTACCAGCCCAAGGTGTCCTGCGCGAATGGCCGCATCCTAGGGGTGGAGGCGCTGGCGCGCTGGCATCACCCGAAGGAGGGCGACATTCCTCCTCAGCGCTTCATCAAGATCGCGGAAGAGATCGGCCTCATCATGGAGATCGACCGCTTCGTGCTCAGGCGCGCGCTCGCCGAAATCGGGGGCTTGATCCGGGCCGGCTCGAACCTCGTGCTCGCCGTAAATGTCGCGGCGACGGAAATCGAAGACCCGCTGTTCATCAGGGATATCATCACGACCGTTCGCGAGGCCGACTTCCCGCCGCCAAACCTCGAGATCGAGATCACAGAGTCGGTCGCGATGCGCAATCCTGATGTCGTGCGCGAGAGAATAAGCCTGCTCAGGCAATTGGGCATACGCTTCGCAATGGACGATTTCGGAGCCGGCTATTCGAATCTTTCGACGATGGCGAGGCTCCCCTTCGACGCCGTGAAGCTCGATCGCACGCTCGTGGCGGGTGTCGCGGGAGACCGCGAAAAGCAGACGATTCTTCGCCTGGCGCTCGGACTTGCGGACGAATTGGGGTTCGAAACGGTCGTTGAAGGCGTCGAAACGGCCGAAGACCTTCGGTTCGCGGCCGAAAACGGCGCCACCATGGCGCAAGGTTATATTTTTTCTCCGCCGCTACCGCTCGAAGAGTTCGCCGTCCTGCTCCAGCCAACCCTTTTGGCGGTCGAACTGGTGCCCAGGCGAGACGGAGCGGAGCGGAAGACTATGATCCGCTGAGGCGTCGGCGCCAACCTCAGATGCCGATCGGGTATCAAATAGGCACCGATCCATACGAGAGCTCTGCAAGAGTTCGCGGTTCTGTACTGAATGGTGGGAAAATGGCGCGCCACGGTCGATGAAGATGGGCACTACTGCTTCGCCGTGGCGCTATGATGCCGTGGCCCGGACGGCGCTCCAATCGGCAAAACTGCGACGGCTTGCGATCTCGCGCTACGCCTCATGGGCGGCATCTCTCACCTGCGAAGGTCGAGACTATCACGTCCGGCCCGGTGGTAGTTTATCAAGCAGTTCTCGCTGGAGGAAATTAGCGACGCTCTTGCATGATTTCTCGGAGGTAGTCGAGTTCTCGCCGCGATACCAACCGTAAGTCGTCAACATCGGCGGAAAGGTCGGCGGCGGATTTAGGGCCGTATAGCTCGCCGCGACGAGTTGCGTGCCAGCGCTACCGACCGCGTATATTTCAACCGGCGGCGAAGAAATGTCCACGGAGACGCGATCCAGAAAGATAGGCGGTCGGTCCGGGAATCGAACGAGCACGTATTCGGCCGGCGCGCCGTCCGCGACTACACCCTTGTTCACTGGCGAATTGGCTGTTGCCCGCGTGAACCGGAGATAAGGGCCCCAGCTTTGCCTGCGTCGCCCGTGAGTCAGTACATCGCCGACGCCATAGTCGGCGGAGAGGATGCTCCTCCGCGCGCAATTGATAAGCGACCCCTCTTCGCCTTCAATGACTACGACGTCGATTTTTGCGGGCAGGGCAACCTTGGGAATTGCCGCGGTCGCCTCCCTTTCGTGCGCCTTCGCCAAGAGGACCGACGAGAGCGACGCCGCCCAGAAGCCGAATGGAATCAGCGCGACAAATAGTGCGGTGGCCGCGATGGCGTCCCGTCTGGCCGTGAACCGCAGCACCGCTGCGACCAATGCCGTATAGATCACGAATGTTGGCACGTAGATCAGCAACAGATTGGCCGCAAGTGCCATCAGCACCATTGGAACGGGCATGAGGCTGGTCGACAGGAGCGTCCATAGCAGAACCGCGAAGGCGACGATCGGGCCGACAAGCGCCGCGCGCCCGGGCCGCCAAAGGTTCGGCGTCTCCGATACGACAACGGGAGATGGCGACGGCGTCGCGAGAGCAACCGGATCTGTCCGCCAGAGACGATAGGCCGCCAAGGCAAGAAACAGCGGCATTGCGTATGTCGCGTAGGACTCGAACATAACGACAGCAAGCGCGACCAGCGGCAAGGCCGTGAAGACGAAGAGCGGAAGGCCACCCGCGCGCACCACGGCAGCAATTGACAACAATGCTGCCAGCGCCAGTAACGCTCGGTCCAGAAGGCTGCTTCCATGGCCGCGAAGGGCATCACGCGAGGGGACCCCGAGCAGACCGATCAGGGCCGTCCCGAACAGCGCATAGACGGGTAGATTGATCGACAGGACGCCGGCCGAGAAGGGATATGCCCAGCCCGCTCCGGCATACTGCAGGAGAGCCTGATCGCCGACGAACATGAGCGGCGGAAACGCGCCCAGCCATGGCTGCAATCCGGCATGGCGTGCCCTGCGGACGCATGCGCTCAGAGCCATTGCCATGGCGGCAATAAAGAGGATCGGCCGAAGGATTGTGGGCGCAACGAGAGCGACGGCGCCGCACGTATCCGCCGCGCAATGCGACGCCATCACGATCGCCTGTGAAAGATATGGGAAAAGCAGGATCGTTCCGATCAGAAACGCGATCGTGACTCCGGATCTCCAGGCGTAAGCGGCTCGATCGAGAACGCCCCTCCAAGTGAACATAGAGTACACCTTTCCTTCATATGCAGCAGAGCTACCTAAGGCTGCCCCAACTCCGTCTCCCTTGCCTAGGAAGGCCGAAGCACAAGTTCGTCCGAAGGTGATCAAGTCCTTATCGATCTTGATCAGTATCGGGCATGCAACTTAAGCGCGATTTAATGCGGGGGCACCGACGTAGCGACCACGGGACGAGGACGGCGAGATAAAAGCGACGGTGTCGCTCCGTGCCGTCGGGGGTCGTAAGTGTTTGTCTGCACATTGTTTTGGATGGCACTGCAGCGGCACCGGATGAAGTGGCCTGGTGCCGCTCGAACCGAGAAAGCATTCAAAATCAACGTTCCGAGCGCCATCGTTCGCAGCGTAGCGTCTTGTTGCGCGTGCTCGGCGGGATGTCCGGCCATGACCGCATGGGAGGCCGCTGCCGGACCAACGATGCGCCGTCAAGGCTCGCGCTGCGCGCGACCGGCTCCGCCGGCTTGCGGCCTTGACCGCGCACCGCTGGCCCGGCTCTTTGCCGCCATGCGATCATGGCTTGCTGTGCGCGGTTGCGCTCAAGCTGCAGAGAAAGTGCGAGATCGCAGCGCTGCAGCGGGACGTGGCGTAGACATCGGTCGTTCTGCGGATCGGCCAAGCTTGCCACAGTGGTGCCATGGCTTCCCCTCACAAATCGCAGCCACGGCGTCCGCCGAACCGCGCCCCACTTGACGATCTCTACGACTACGCGCGTGCGCCCGCGCGTCCTGACCGACGACGAGCGAAGCGCAATTCGGTGACATTGGCGGTGTCGGACGACTGGCCGATGGACGTGCCGGTGACCGAAACGGAGATCGATGTCTTCGAAGCCTGGTTCGGTGATCTGTTCGACGAGTTGTTTGGAAAGGACTGAGGGGGACATCACCATGGCTGCAACGGGTTCGGGCGGCGCTGTACTTGCGAGTCTCGACGGGACGGCAAGCCGACAGCGATCTCTCCATCCCGGATCAGCGCCGGCAGGCGAAGGGCTATTGCGCATCGCGCGGCTGGGAGATTGTCTCCGATTATGTCGAGCCGGGCGCGTCTGCGACCGACGATCGGCGGCCGGAGTTCCAACGAATGATCGACGCGGCGACGGTCAAGCCGACGGCATTCGACGTGATCGTGGTGCACAGCTTCAGCCGCTTCTTCCGCGACCAGTTCCAGCTTGAGTTTTATGTCCGCCGGCTTGCCAAGAACGGCGTGCGGCTGGTGTCGATCACGCAAGAGCTCGGCGACGATCCGATGAGCAACATGATCCGCCAGATCATGGCGCTGTTCGACGAATACCAGTCCAAGGAGAACGCCAAGCACACGCTGCGGGCGATGAAGGAGAACGCGCGCCAAGGCTTCTGGAATGGCGCGCTGCCGCCGATCGGCTACCGCGTCGTGGAAGCCGCCGAGCAGCGCGGCCACCGCACCAAGAAGACGCTGGAGGTTGATCCCATCCAGGCCGAAACCGTGCGGCTGATTTATCGCTTGGCGCGCGAAGGAAACGGCTCCTCGGGGCCAATGGGTGTCAAATCGATCGCCAAACATCTCAATGAAGCCGGCATCCGAACGCGTGATGGCGGACGCTGGGGCGTCGATGCCGTGCACAAGGTGCTGACGCGAACGACGTATATCGGCCGCCACCGCTTCAATACCAAGTATTGGAAGACCCGCGAGCGCAAACCCGAGGCCGAGGTGGTCGAGATGGCCGTCCCGCCGATCATTGAGGCCGCGGAGTTCGAGGCCGTGCAGATGCTGCTCAAGAGCCGGAGTCCGGCGCTCACCGCGCCGCGCGTTGTCAGCGGACCAACGCTGCTCACCGGCATCTGCTTTTGCGCCGCTTGCGGCGGAGCCATGACACTGAGGACGGGAAAGAGCGGCAGGTACAGGTATTACACCTGCTGCACCAAGGCTCGGCAGGGCGAGACCGGCTGCAAGGGACGAACCGTTCCGATGGAAAAGCTCGACAGCGTGGTCGCCGAGCACATCGAGCACCGCCTTTTGCAACCCAAACGTCTCGAGGAAGTCCTGTCGGCCGTCCTGCATCGCCGAAAAGAGCGCGCCGAGCGCCGAACGACGCATATCGCCGAATTGCGCAAGCGTGCGGCCGAAGCGGAAGCCAAGCTTAAGCGGCTGTACGACGCCATCGAAAACGGAATCGCTGACGTATCGGACCCGATGCTCAAGGAGCGCGTGACCGAACTGAAGTCCATCCGCGACCAGGCCCGCACCGACGCAGAGCGGGCCGACGGTGCGCTGGATCGGGCTGGGCCGAGCATCACACCCCAAGCGCTCAAAACCTTCGCCAGCCAGGCGCGCAGGCGCATGCGAACCGAGTCGGGCGGCTATCGGCGCGACCACCTCCGTGCGCTGGCCCAGCGCGTCGAAGTGGACGCGAAGGAGGTTCGCATCATCGGATCGAAAGCCGTTCTCCTGCGCACCCTCGTCGCGGCGTCCAGCGCAAAAACGGCAGGTTTTGGAGTGCCCAGTTTTGTACCGAAGTGGCGCGCCCGGAACGATTCGAACGTCCGACCCTCAGATTCGTAGTCTGATGCTCTATCCAGCTGAGCTACGGGCGCGTTTTTCGCGGACAGTGCGGGCTGGGCCCGCAGGCAGCCTCCGGACAGCGCCGGAGGGGTGCGAAAGAGCGCTCTGACTAACCGCTCTTGTCCCGATTGGCAAGGTCCGGGATGGGGAGATTTTGTAGAGAAATGACGACTTCGCCCGGGTCATTCCGGGCTCGCGAAGCGAGAAGTGCGGAATCTCGACCCCAAACCTCTGGATTCCGGGTTCGGCGCTTCGCGCCGCCCCGGAATGACACCATTGCTCGGCCGCTGACCGACTTACGCCCGCGCCCGCTCGTTGCGGATGGAGAGCAGTTCCACGGGGCGGTCGGGGATGACGATCCGGAAGGTGGCGCCGATAGTGCCTTCGACCAGGTGGATGTCGCCGCCATGGGCGCGGACGAGCTCGGCGGCGATGGCCAAACCAAGCCCGCTGCCGCCGGGACGGCCCGATGTCTGGAACGCCTCGAACAGATGGTCGCGGGTCTTCTGGGGGACGCCGGGACCGGTGTCGGAGACCTCCAGGATGGCGACGGCGCCCTCGCGCTTGCCCGTGATCCGGATCTGCTGCGCGCCGCCGTCGCCGGAGGAATGACTTTCCAGCGCCTGGGCGGCGTTGCGGACGAGGTTGAGCAGCACGCGGAACAGCTGGTCGGGGTCGGCATCGACCGCGAGCCCGCGCTCGATCGCGGCGACCCAGGCGATCGAGGCATCGCTGGCAAGGCCGGCGGTCTCGCGCACCTCGAGCACGACAGGCTCGATCAGGATCATGCGGCGGTCGGGCGAGGCCTCCTGGGCGCGGCCGTAGGACAGCGTCGACTGGCAGAAGGCGATGGCGCGCTCGAGCGAACGCACGAGCTTGGGCGCAAAGCGCTGCACCCGCGGATCCGGCACGCTGGCAAGCTGGTCCGACAAAAGCTGCGCCGACGCCAGCAGATTGCGCAGATCGTGGTTGATCTTGGAGACGGCGAGGCCGAGGGCGGCAAGCCGGCTCTTCTGATGCAGCATCGACATCAAATCGCGCTGCATGTCCGACAATTCGCGTTCGGCCACCCCGATCTCGTCGCTGCGCTGGCTCGGCACGATGATCCGCGCCGAGCTCTCGGGGTTTTCGTGGAAGCCGACCAGGCTCGCGGTGAGCCGCCGCATCGGCCGCACGAAGAGATAGTGGAGCGCGAGATAGACGAGGCCCGCGGTCAAGACCCCGATGATCAGCGCGACCACGACGACATTGCGGGAGAAGCGGTACATCGACTGCCGCAGCGGCAATTCGTCGGTCACGATCTCGACGAACTGGGCGTTGCCGACGCCGGGGCCGACGATGCGGATGGCCTGGTTGCCGGTCTCCAGCATCATCTGGATCGAGCCGGTGATCGCCTCCCATACGGTCATGTCGCGGAGGTCAACGTCGTGCTCGATCGCGGCGGGCAGATTGTCGCTGGCGAGCAGCCGGCGCTGCTGGCCCATCTTGATGGCGACGGCGCGGGCATTGATGCTTTTCAGGATCTCGCGCGACAGCGAATCGGGAACCATGCCGAGCGGGGCGGCGTCGAGCACCAGCGCCGCCGTGTTGGCGGCGGCCACGCGGTCGTTCAGCCGGTTGACCCAGAAGTTGGCGATGGCGGGCACGTAGAGCAGGATGGCCGCGATCATCACCAGGGGGACCGTGAGCAGCAGCAGCTTGCCTGACAGCCCCAAGCCGGCAGGCCCACGCGGCCGCATCGCCGGCGGGTCCCGCTGATCCGTATCCTGGATCGGCTGGAGGTCTGTCGCTGCCACGAAATTCGTCCTCACTGACTTGGCCCGACTGAGTTGGCCGGTGAACGATCTGGCGGAGGAAGGATGCGGCCCGCCCCCGGTCCGGTCAAATTACGGATCGCTAATCTCCCAAGGTGGGATGTAGGCGCTGATAAGGCGAGTCGCCACCTCAACGATTAAAAACCCCGCACAATCAGCGATATTCAGCGCAATCCTGCGCTCTCGCGGCGTTGACGAAAAGGGAGCGCTCGCATATAAGCCGCCCGAATTGTCCGCGATGACCCGGTGTGACGCCGGGAGCGGCTCTCTTGGGGCCGAAAAAGGGCCCGTTTTGGGCCGCATCGTTGGGACTTTACCATCAATTCTACAGGCAAATTGCCCGGTCAGCGGAGAAAAACCCGTGAAGCGGACTTATCAACCCAGCAAACTGGTGCGCAAGCGCCGTCACGGTTTCCGTGCCCGTCTCGCCACTGCCGGCGGCCGCAAGGTTCTCGCCGCCCGCCGCGCCCGCGGCCGCAAGCGTCTGAGCGCCTGAGCCAGACCCCCTTTTTGGGATTTCATCATGGATCGGCTGAGGCAGCGGGCGGATTTCCTCGCCGTTGCCAATGGCGCGCGGGTGAATAGTCCCGCGTTCGTCCTGCAAAGCCGCCCCCGCGACGACAGCGGCCCGATCAGAATCGGCTTCACCGTCACCAAAAAGAACGGCAACGCCCCCGAGCGCAATCGCATCCGGCGCCGGCTTCGCGAACTGGTGAAGCGGCTCGAGCCGGTGTTAATGCAGCCCCATCATGATTATGTGCTGGTCGGCCGAAGGGACGCGTTGTCGCGCCCCTTCGCCACCATGCTCGACGATCTGCGCATAGCGTTCTCGAAGCCCGCGCGGCATACGGCCAAGGAACAGTCAAAGGGACGCGGCCAGAGGCCCGGCACCGCTCCTGCTGCCAGCCGCAAAACGGATTGATGACGAGACATTAGATGATGACCGACAATCGCAATACCATCCTCGCCGTCATTCTATCGGGCCTCGTGCTGATCGCCTGGCAGTATTTCTACAACGTGCCGGCGATGGAGAAGCAGCGCGCCCAGCAGCAGGCGCAGGCCGAGCTCCAGAAGACCTCGCCGCAGCCGACGGCCTCCGCGACGCCGGGGGCCACGCCGCAATCCGGCGGTGCCGCGCAGCCGTCAACGCCGGCAGCAGGCCAGCAGGCTCAGCCGGTCGTCGCCCGCGACGCCGCGATTGCGGCCAGCCCGCGCGTGAAGATCGACACGCCGCGGATCGCCGGCAGCATCTCGCTGAAGGGCGGCCGCATCGACGATGTCGCGCTGGTGCAGTATCGCGAAACGGTCGATCCGAAGTCGCCGCCGATCGTCCTGTATTCGCCCTCGGGCACCGCTGAGCCCTATTACGCCGAGTTCGGCTGGGTGCCGGCCACGGGCGTGACGGCGAAACTGCCGGACGCGCAGACCCTCTGGCAGCAGGACGGCAGCGGCAGCCTGACGCCGACGACGCCGGCGGTGCTGAAGTGGGACAATGGCGAGGGCCTCACCTTCCGCCGCACCATCTCGGTCGACGACCACTATCTCTTCACCATCAAGGACGAGGTGAGCAATGTCGGCAACGCGCCGGTCACGCTCTATCCGTTCGCGCTGATCTCGCGTCACGGCACGCCGCAGGTTTCCGGCTACTACATCCTGCACGAAGGCCTGATCGGCTATCTCGATGGCTTGCAGGAATACGCCTACAAGAAGATCGACGAAGCCAAGTCGGTGAACTTCAAGGCCACCAATGGCTGGCTCGGCATGACCGACAAGTACTGGGCCTCGGCGCTGCTGCCGGACACCAGTGCCCAGCTCCAGGCGCGCTTCTCGTCGAACCCGGTCGGCAACGTCCACACCTACCAGACCGACTATCTGCTCGATCCCGTCACCGTCGCGATCGGCGGCAGTGCGACGGCGAACGCGCGGCTGTTTGCCGGCGCCAAGGAAGCCGGCGTGGTCGGCATCAACTTCCCGCTCGCCGGCCACGGCGGCTACAACAAGGAACTCAACCTCAACCATTTCGACCTGTTGATCGACTGGGGCTGGTTCTACTTCATCACCAAGCCGATGTTCCTCGGCCTCGACTTCTTCTACCGCTTCTTCGGCAATTTCGGCATCTCGATCCTGCTCGTGACCGTGATCGTGAAGCTCTTGTTCTTCCCGCTGGCGAACAAGTCCTACGCCTCGATGGCGAAGATGAAGTCGATCCAGCCGCAGCTTCAGGCGCTGAAGGAGCGCTACCCCGACGACAAGGTGAAGCAGCAGCAGGAGATGATGGAGATCTACCGCAAGGAGAAGATCAATCCGGTCGCCGGCTGTCTTCCCGTCGTGATCCAGATCCCGGTGTTCTTCTCGCTCTACAAGGTGCTGTTCGTCACCATCGAGATGCGGCAGGCGCCGTTCTACGGCTGGATCAAGGACCTCTCCGCGCCGGATCCGACCAATCTGTTCAACCTGTTCGGGCTGATCCCGCTCGATCCGACCACGATTCCGGTGTTCGGCCACTACCTCGCGCTCGGCATCTGGCCGATCATCATGGGCATCACGATGTGGTTCCAGATGAAGCTGAACCCGACGCCGCCGGATCCGACCCAGCAGATGATCTTCAACTGGATGCCGCTGATCTTCACCTTCATGCTGGCGGGTTTCCCGGCGGGCCTCGTGATCTACTGGGCCTGGAACAACACGCTCTCGGTGCTCCAGCAGAGCTTCATCATGCGCCGCAACGGCGTGAAGGTGGAGCTGTTCGACAATCTCAAGGCGACGTTCGCGAGGAAGGCGACGTAAGTCACCCACTCCGTCATTCCGGGATGGTGCGAAGCACCAGGCCCGGAATCTCGAGATTCCGGATTCGATGCTTCGCATCGCTCCGGAATGACCGCGAAACAAAGAGCTTCGCATGACCGACGACAAAGATGCGAAGCTGATCGAGGCCGGGCGAAAGCTGTTCGCGCGCGACTGGCAGTTCATCTGGGCCTCGCCCTCGATCCAGACGCTGCCGCCGATGGACGGGCTGGAGATCGCCTTTGCCGGCCGCTCCAATGTCGGCAAGTCGAGCCTGATCAACGCGCTCACCGGCCGTAACGCGCTGGCGCGCACCTCGCATACGCCGGGCCGCACCCAGGAGCTGATCTTCTTCGAGGTCCCCGGAAAGAAAGACCTGCGCCTCGTCGACATGCCCGGCTATGGCTACGCCAAGGCACCGAAGAGCCAGGTCGCGTCCTGGACCGAGCTGATTCATAAATTCCTGCTGGGCCGCGCCAGCCTCGCGCGCGTCTATGTGCTGATCGACGCGCGGCACGGCCTGAAGGACGTCGATCTCGATATCCTCGGGACGCTCGACCGCTCCGCCGTCAGCTACCAGATCGTGCTGACCAAGGCCGACCAGGTGAAGCCCTCTGAGCTTGCCTCGCGCATTGCCGAGACCGAGGCCGCGCTGGCCAAGCATCCGGCCGCGTTCCCGAACGTGCTCGCGACCTCGTCGCGGAGCGCGACGGGCATGGCCGAGCTGCGCGCCGCGATGGCGAAGCTGCTGGAAGAGCGGAGCTCGTGATGGCCGCGCATCGCCTGTTGATTGGGCTTGCCGGCTTGATGGGCGCCGCCGGCGTCGCGCTGGCCGCCGCCTCCGCCCATGGCGGCGACGCGAGCCGGCTTGCCTCCGCCAGCGCCATGCTGCTGTTTCATGCAACTGCCATACTTGCGACGGTCGCGTTGCTCGCGCGCGGCCTTCTGCACGGCGGAATTGGCCTCATTGCCGCGTCCGGCTTCGTAGGCGGCGCCGCGCTGTTCGCGGGCGATCTCACCTTGCGGCAATTTGCCGGGCACTCGCTGTTTCCCTACGCGGCGCCGACCGGTGGGACGGTGATGATCTTGAGCTGGCTGGCGGTGACGCTGGCGGCCGTGGTGGCGCAGAAATAGCGCTCGATCTTCCCCTCCCCTGGAGGGTAAGAACCAACACCCACTTTGCGCTGCCCCCGCCAATCGGATAGAACGCGGCCCGACAGTCCCGCCAGCGAGATCCGCCTCATGACCGACATCTCCCCGCTCGACCAGGCCCGCATCCTGTCCGAAGCGCTGCCGCACATGCAGCAGTATGACGAGGAAACCATCGTCATCAAATATGGCGGCCATGCCATGGGCGACGAGGAGACCGCGAAGAACTTTGCCCGCGACATCGTGCTGCTGGAGCAGACCGCGATCAACCCGGTGGTCGTGCATGGCGGCGGGCCGCAGATCGCGACCATGCTCAAGCGCCTCGGCATCCAGTCGGAATTCGCCGCCGGCCTGCGCATCACCGATGCCGCGACCATCGAGATCGTGGAGATGGTGCTGGCCGGCTCCGTCAACAAGCAGATCGTCGGCTATATCAACGAGGCCGGCGGCAAGGCCGTGGGACTATCCGGCAAGGACGCCAACATGGTGAAGGCGTCGAAGACGACGCGCACCATCGTCGATCCGGGCTCGAACATCGAGAAGGCGATCGATCTCGGCTTCGTCGGCGACCCCGAGAAGGTCGACCTCACGCTGCTCAACCAGCTGATCGGCTACGAGCTGATTCCGGTGCTGGCGCCGCTCGCAACCTCCAAGGAAGGCCAGACGCTGAACGTCAACGCCGACACCTTTGCCGGTGCCGTCGCGGGCGCGCTGAAGGCCAAGCGCCTGTTGCTGCTCACCGACGTGCCGGGTGTGCTCGACAAGTCGAAGAAGCTGATCCCGCAATTGTCCGTGAAAGACGCGCGAAAACTGATCGCCGACGGCACCATTTCCGGCGGCATGATCCCCAAGGTCGAGACCTGCATCTACGCGCTCGAACAGGGCGTCGAGGGCGTCGTCATCATCGACGGCAAGATGCAGCACGCGGTGCTGCTGGAGCTGTTCACCAACCAGGGCACGGGAACGCTGATACATAAGTGAGGCGCGAGCAAACAAAGAGCGGCGTCATGGCCGGGCAACAGCGCGAAGCGCGTCTTCGCGAAAATGTCCCGGCCATCCACGATCTTTCGCCCCGCGCCAAGAACGTGGATGCCCGGGACAAGCCCGGGCATGACGAGCCGAGAGAGCGACGGCATCGTCGCTCGGTCGTGACCCGTTTCCTGATGACGCTGCCGGCTGCGGCCGTGTCATTCGTCTTCTCCTCCGCCCCCGCCTTCGCCGACCTCAAGATCTGCAACCGCATGTCCTATGTCGTCGAGGCCGCGATCGGCATCGACGACAAGGCGGCGACCGCGACGCGCGGCTGGTTCAGGATTGATCCCGCCACCTGCCGCGTGGTGGTGCAGGGCACGCTGACCGCCGACCGCATCCTGCTCAATGCCCGCGCGCTCGGCGTCTATGGCGCCTCGCCGATCCCGCAGAACGGCAACGACATGCTGTGCGTCGCCCAGGACAATTTCGTCATTGCGGCCGCGCGGCAATGCCGCAGCGGCCAGACGCAAGTCCCCTTCACGCAGGTGACGCCGACGCAAGGCGACGACGGCAACCTGGTGACGTATCTCGCCGAGGATTCCGAATATGACGACGAGCAGGCGCGCCTCGCCGGCATCCAGCGGCTGCTGGTGATCATCGGTTATGACGTCGGGGCGATCGACGGTGTCGACGGACCGAAGACGCAAGCAGCGCTGGCTGCGTTCCTGAAGAGCCGCGGGCTGCCGTCCGACGCCGTGTCGTCGCCAAATTTCTTCAAGACCATGGTCGACGCGACGCAGACGCCGTCGCCGAGCGGCCTGACCTGGTGCAACGACACCCCGCACAAGGTGATGGCGGCGATCGCCACCGACGACGGCAAGTCGGTGACGAGCCGCGGCTGGTACCGCATCGACCCCGGCAAGTGCCTGCACCCCGACGTGAGCGGCCAGCCGAAGCAGATCTTCAGCTTCGCGGAAGCCGTCGACGCCGACAACCGCGCCGTCAAGCTGAAGGACAAGCCACTGAACTGGGGCGGCGAGAAGCAGCTCTGCACGCGCGAGACCAAGTTCGAGACCGTTGAGCAGACCGATTGCGGCGCGCGCGGGTTTGCGGCGACGGGTTTTGGCGCGGTCGACATGTCGAGCGGCGGCAGGACGCTGCGGTTTGCGATGCCGTGATGTGATGTGATGATGGCGCTACACATTGCGCCGTCGTCCTGGCGAAACCCAGGACCCATTGCCCCAGGATCGGGTTTGGCGAAGAACGACGACCAGATTGCCCCAATGATCGGTCACGGAGTATGGGTCCTGGCTTTCGCCAGGACGACGATTGAAGGCGGGGCCACGGCCTCGGTCAACGGATAGAGAGTTGCAATGAACCCACCCCGCGCCTTCACCCATGTCGACACCTGGGTGTTCGACCTCGACAACACGCTGTATCCGCATCATGTCAATCTGTGGCAGCAGGTCGATGCGCGGATCGGCGAGTTCGTGTGCAACTGGCTGAACGTCAGCCCTGAGGAAGCGCGCCATATCCAGAAGGACTACTACCGACGCTTCGGCACCACCATGCGCGGCATGATGACCCTGCACGGCGTGCGCGCCGACGACTATCTCGCCTACGTGCACAAGATCGACCATTCGCCGCTGGAGCCGAATCCGGCGCTCGGCGCGGCCATCGCAAAGCTGCCGGGACGCAAGCTGATCCTGACCAACGGCTCGGTCGACCATGTCGATGCGGTGCTGGCACGGCTCGGCCTCGCCACCCATTTCGACGGCGTGTTCGACATCATCGCGGCCGAGTTCGAGCCCAAGCCGGCCCCGCAGACCTACCGGAAATTCCTCGGCGACCATGCCGTCGATCCCGCCCGCGCCGCGATGTTCGAGGACCTCGCCCGCAACCTCACCGTCCCGCACGAACTCGGCATGACCACCGTGCTGGTGGTGCCCGACGGCACCAAGGAAGTGGTGCGCGAGGACTGGGAACTGGAGGGCCGCGACGCCGCCCATGTCGACCACGTCACGGACGATCTGGCGGGGTTTTTGGCGGGGTTGTCGCCTCACTGACCGCCGTCGTCCCGGCGAAAGCCAGGACCCATGACCCCAGGGAGAGGCTGCGGCGCGAGACTGACAACCACGAGTCGTCGTTAAACTCCTCGCTGGGGTCATGGGTCCTGGATCGCCGCTCCGCTTCGCTGCGCTGGTCCAGGACGACGGTGGGGGATGGAGGACGACAGCGGAGTATGCCTTGACTCTCCCCTGCCAAATCCCGAAAAAGCGCCCCAATCCGTCAAAATTCCCGTTCCGAAGAGGAAATCCCGATGTCCCTGTCCGCCCTCGAATCCACCATCAACAGCGCCTTCGACGCGCGTGACGGCATCTCGACCTCGACCAAGGGCGAGGTGCGCGAGGCCGTGGACCATGTGCTGGAGACTCTGGACAAGGGCGAGGCACGCGTTGCCGAGCGCGGGGCCGACGGCAAGTGGAAGGTCAATCAGTGGCTGAAGAAGGCCGTGCTGCTGTCCTTCCGCCTCAACGACATGGGCGTCATTCCCGGTGGTCCGGGCCAGGCGACCTGGTGGGACAAGGTGCCCTCGAAGTTCGAAGGCTGGGGCGAGAACCGTTTTCGCGATGCCGGCTTTCGCGCGGTGCCGGGCGCGGTGGTGCGCCGCTCGGCCTTCATCGCCAAGAACGTCGTGCTGATGCCGTCCTTCGTCAATCTCGGCGCCTACGTCGATGAGAGCACGATGGTCGACACCTGGGCCACCGTCGGCTCCTGCGCGCAGATCGGCAAGCGCGTGCACATCTCCGGCGGCGCCGGCATCGGCGGCGTGCTCGAGCCGCTCCAGGCCGAGCCCGTGATCATCGAGGACGATTGCTTCATCGGCGCGCGCTCCGAGGTCGCCGAAGGCGTGATCGTGCGCAAGGGCGCGGTGCTGGCCATGGGCGTGTTCCTGGGCGCCTCGACCAAGATCGTCGACCGCGACACCGGCGAGGTCTTCATCGGCGAAGTGCCTGAATATTCGGTCGTGGTGCCCGGCGCGCTGCCCGGCAAGCCGATGAAGAACGGCCATATCGGCCCGAGCACCGCCTGCGCCGTGATCGTCAAGCGCGTCGACGAGCGCACGCGGTCGAAGACCAGCATCAACGAGCTGCTGCGGGATTAAGACTCTCTCCTCCCCCTCTCCCCGTTCTTACGGGGAGAGGGTTGGGGTGAGGGGCCTCTCTCCACGGATGAGATTGCCGTGAGACCTGTACCCCCTCACCCGGATCGCTCCGGACGATGCTTCGCATCGCCGAGGCGATCCGACCTCTCCCCGCAGGCGGGGAGAGGTGAAGAGCCCCTTGCGGCACCTATCGAACCCTCCCTCCCTCCATCGCGACCAATTCCCGGACGGCCTCCGCCGCCCGGAACCTTCGCCATGGACTGGACCTGGTACCTCTTCCGCTTCGACGGCCGCATCAACCGCGCCCTGCTATGGCAGGCGCTGCTGATCGTTGCGCTGCTGGCGGGCTTGCTGGAGATCGTCGGTCAGGTCATCGGGATCCTCGGAGGGACCAGATCCACCTTGAAGCTCGCCATCGACCTCGATTTCGACTTCGGTCTCGACGACCTGTTCAAGCTGGTCGATCCCCGAGCCTCCCGCTCGCTGGCATCCGCCGATCGCGCGACCTCGATCCTCAAGGCGTCCGGCATGGCGCTGTTCTTCTGGATTTATCTCGCGACTACGATCAAGCGACTGCACGATCGCGACAGGAGCGGCTGGTGGATCGTTCCGTTCTTCGTCGTGCCCGGCCTGTTCAGCCAGTTCGCGGACCTGCTGCCCAACACAAACTGGATGCTTCCGTTCAGCCTGGCGGTTTCGATCCTGTGGCTGTGGGGCCTCGTCGAAATGTTCTGCCGGCCCGGCACCTCGGGCCACAACCGGTTCGGCCCCGATCCGCTCATCGAGATCGAGGACAGTTCGGCATCGGCCGCGTCGCCTGCGCAAGGCTGGGACCAGAGCCGCGAGATCGAAATTGTCCCGCCCAGTGCTAGCCCACCCGGCGGCATGCATGTTAAGCGGGGCGCATGACCGATGCTCTCTCGATTGCCCGCGATCTCATCCGCTGCCCCTCGGTAACCCCGGCCGATGCCGGCGCACTCGGGGTGCTTGAAAACGCCCTCAACGCCGCCGGCTTCACCTGCCAGCGCGTGACGTTCAGCGAGCCCGGCACCGCCGACGTCGACAATCTCTATGCGCGGATCGGCAGCGAAGGGCCGCACATCACCTTCGCCGGCCACACCGACGTGGTGCCGGCTGGCGACGAGAGCGCCTGGAGCGTCGGCGCATTCTCCGGCGAGGTGAAGGACGGTTTTCTGCACGGCCGCGGCGCGGTCGACATGAAGGGCGGCATCGCCTGCTCGGTCGCAGCCGTGCTGGAGCATCTCGCCGCCAACGGCGGCAAGCCGCGCGGCGACGGCACGGGTTCGATCTCGTTCCTGATCACCGGCGACGAGGAAGACGTCTCCATCAACGGCACCATCAAACTTCTGAAGTGGGCCGCCGAGCGCGGCGAAACATTCGATCATTGCGTGCTGGGCGAGCCCTCCAATGTCGAGACGCTCGGCGACACCATCAAGGTCGGCCGACGCGGCTCGCAATCCGGCACGCTGTATGTCGACGGCGTGCAGGGCCATGTCGCCTATCCGCACCGCGCCTCCAATCCGGTGCCGGACATTTCGCGATTGATCGTGGCGATCTCCGACGAGCCGCTCGACCATGGCAGCGCGCAATTCCAGGCCTCCAATCTCGAATTCACCTCGGTCGACGTCGGCAACAAGGCCAACAACGTCATCCCCGGCGAGGCCCGCGCAAAATTCAACATCCGCTACAACGACAACCATACGCAAGCGAGCCTGCGCGAGCTGGTCGAGACGCGGCTGGCAAAGGCTTGCGGCAACCGCATCAAGGCTCGCATCGTCTGGGAGCCGTCGAACTCCAACGTGTTCGTGACCAAGCCGGGTCCGTTCACCGATCTCGCCGTGTCCGCGATCGAGGAGATCACGGGGCGGAAGCCGGAGCTGTCGACGAGCGGCGGCACCTCGGACGCGCGCTTCATCTCGAGCTACTGCCCGGTGATCGAGTTCGGTCTGGTGGGACAGACCATGCACCAGGTCGACGAGCGCGTGCCGGTGAAGGATCTGGAAAAGCTGACGAAGGTGTATCGGGGGATACTGACGCGGTATTTTGGGTGAGGCGATAGCGCCTCCTGGAATTCCGCTGTCATCGCCCGCGAAAGCGGGCGATCCAGTATTCCAGAGACAGCCGTGATTGAACCGAGAGGCCGCGGCGTACTGGATTCCCCGCCTTCGCGGGGAATGACAGTGGCGGGTGTCGCGAGAGTTTCCCGCCTCCCGTCTCTCTTCTAATAATCTACCTTCACCAGATACAACCCGTCCGGCGGCGCGACGATGCCGCAGGCGGCGCGGTTGCGGGCGGCCAGCGCTGCGGAAAGATCGTCCGCGGTCCAGCGGCCTTCGCCGACCCAGACCAGCGACCCCACCATCGAGCGCACCTGGCTGTGCAGGAACGAGCGCGCCGAGGTGATGATGGTGATCTCGCGCCCGTCGCGCAGCACGTCGAGTTGGTCGAGCGTCTTCTCCGGCGATTTGGCCTGGCACTCGGTGTCGCGAAAGGTCGTGAAATCGTGCTTGCCGAGCAGGCGCTGCGCGGCCGCATGCATCGCCTCGGCATCGAGCCGGCGCGGCACGCGCCAGGCGTGGCCGACGTCGAGGGCGAGATTGGCGCGGGTGTTGACGATGCGGTAGCGATAGTGGCGCTTCACGGCCGAGAAGCGCGCTTCAAAAGTATCGGGTACGATCTCGGCCTCGAGCACAGCGATCGGATGCGGCCGCAGATGCGCATTGAGCCCGTCGCGAAAGCGGCCCGGCGGAAACTGCTTCTCGATATCGACATGCGCGACCTGACCGCGCGCATGCACGCCGGCATCGGTGCGACCCGCGCCATGCACCCGCAGATCCGCACCGGTCATCGCCTTCACCGCCGCTTCCAGTGCGCCCTGCACCGACGGCAGCGTGTCCTGCACCTGCCAGCCGAAGAACGGCGCGCCGTCATATTCGATGGTGAGCTTGTAGCGGGGCATCGTTTCCAATTCTGCCGTCATCGCCCGGCTTGACCGGGCGATCCAGTACGCCGCGGCCTATCCGTTCGACCGAGAAGCCTCGGCGTACTGGATACCCCGCCTTCGCGGGGTATGACAGTGTCAGGTGAATTTGGCGCCCGCCTTCAGCGGCACACCACGCAAGAAGTCCGTGGCCTGCATCCGCGCCTTGCCTTCGCGCTGCAGCTCGATGATGCGGATCGCGCCCTCGCCGCAGGCGATGGTGAGCCGGTCGTCGAGCACCTCGCCCGGCGCGCCCGAGCCCTTGGCGAGCTCGCAGCGCAGGATTTTGACGCGCGCGTTCTCGCTGACGCCTGCGAGCTCGGCCCAGGCGCCGGGGAACGGCGACAGGCCGTGGATGTGGCGCAGCACCGCCCGTGCGGGCTTGGTCCAGTCGATCCGCGCCTCAGCCTTGTCGATCTTGGCCGCATAGGTGACGCCGTCCTCGCTCTGCTTCTTGAGCTGGAGCCCCCCGCGGTCGAGCGCGGCCATGGCGCGGACCATCAGGTCGGCGCCGAGGCGCGAGAGACGATCGTGCAGGTCGGCCGCGGTCATGGTGTCCGTGATCGCCAGCCGCTCGGCCATGGCGACATCGCCGGTGTCGAGGCCGACATCCATCTTCATCACCATCACGCCGCTTTCGGCATCATCAGCCATAATCGCGCGGTTGATCGGCGCGGCGCCGCGCCAGCGCGGCAAGAGCGAGGCGTGCAGATTGTAGCAGCCGAGCTTCGGCGCATCGAGGATGGCCTGCGGCAGGATCATGCCGTAGGCGACGACGACGGCGGCATCGGCGTCAAAGGCGCGAAATTCTTCCAGCGCCTCCTCTGTCTTCAGCGTCTTCGGCGTCAGCACGGGAACGCCGAGTCTTCGCGCGGCTTCCTCGACCGGGGTCGGCTGCAACTGCAGGCCGCGCCGCCCGCCCGGCTTCGGCGCGCGGGTATAGACGGCCACGATCTCATGGCCATGCGCGACGAGCTCGAGCAGCGTCGGCACGGAGAAATCGGGCGTGCCCATGAAGATCAGGCGAAGGGGCATCGGAAAAACCTGCGAGGAACGTGATCCAATTACGGTCATTCCGGGGCGGCTCGAAGAGCCGAACCCGGAATCTCGAGATTCTCAGGTGCGCAATTGCGCACCATAGTTCGATGCTGCGCATCGCCCCGGAATGACGGAGAACCTCACTCCGCGCGCTTGGCGGCTTTCTCGAACTTCTTCAGCACGCGGTCGCGCTTCAGCTTCGACAGATAGTCGACGAACAACACGCCGTTGAGGTGGTCGATCTCGTGCTGGATGCAGGTGGCGTAGAGGCCTTCGGCGTCCTCCTCGTGCACCTTGCCGTCGAGATCGGTGAAGCGCACGCGCACCTTCGCAGGCCGCTCGACCTCCTCGTAATATTCGGGGATCGACAGGCAGCCTTCCTCGTAGACCGACAATTCCTCGGACGAGGCGATGACTTCCGGATTGATGAAGACGCGCGGCTCCGGCTTGGTCTCGCCGTTCTCGTCGCGCTTGGCGAGGTCCATGGTGATCAGCCGCAGCGGCTGGGCGATCTGGATCGCCGCCAACCCGATGCCGGGCGCGTCGTACATGGTCTCGAACATGTCGTCGGCAAGCTTGCGGATCTCCGTCGTGACCTTCTCGATCGGCTTGGAGACCAGACGCAGCTGCTTGTCGGGCAGGATGATGATTTCTCTGAGGGCCATGGCGGGCGATTTAAGCCGGGCGCGACAAGCGGTCAATGAGGCCCGGAACGCGTTAACGATCCGCTAACCATAAAACTTCAGCTTTTGTTAACCATAAAAATTAACGGGGCATTTACCATAAATGTTCGCTATTCGTTCGTGCCAGCAGCCGAATCGGCTAGAAGGACAGGCATGAACGAGATCATTTTCGTGGCTGGCGACTGGCCGGTGCGCACGATCGACGCGCTGATCGGCTTCGGCGTCCTGGTCCTCATCCTGCTGGTTGTGATCGCCGTGGTCATTGCACGCTCGGGGCGGCGCGGGGCGGAACTCGCGATGGCCAATGCGATCCGCGCCGACGAGCTCGAGGAGCGCATCAGCCAGATGCTGCACGCCCAGAGCGAGGCTTCGGGCCGGGTCGATGCCATGACCCAGGCGCTGGCCGGCCGCCAGGCCGAGATGGCACGGGCGGTCAACGAGCGGCTGGATTCGGTCACCCATCGCGTCGGCCAGTCCATGGAGCACTCGACCCGCAACACCATGGAGAGCCTGCACGCCCTGCACGAGCGGCTCGGCATCATCGACAACGCGCACAAGAACCTCACCGACCTCACCACGCAGGTGACGACCTTGCGCGACGTGCTCGCCAACAAGCAGTCGCGCGGCGCCTTCGGCCAGGCCCGGATGGAGGCGATCGTCCAGGACGGCTTGCCGAAGGGCGCCTACGAGTTCCAGTTCACGCTCTCGACCGGCAAGCGGCCGGACTGCGTCGTGTTCCTGCCCGACCAGCGCCCGCTCTGCATCGATGCGAAGTTTCCGCTCGAGGCGATGACCGCGCTGCACGACGCCCGCACCGACGAGGAGAAGCGCATCGCCACGCAGCGGCTGCGCGGCGACGTGATGAAGCATGTCAGCGACATCGCGGAAAAATATCTCGTCACCGGCGAGACCCAGGAGATGGCACTGATGTTCGTGCCGTCGGAATCGGTCTACGCCGAGATCCATGACGGCTTCGACGACGTGATCCAGAAGGCCTATCGCGCCCGCGTCGTGCTGGTGTCGCCCTCGCTGCTGATGCTGGCGATCCAGGTGATGCAGCAGATCATGAAGGACGCGCGCATGCGCGATGCCGCCGACCAGATCCGCACCGAGGTCATCAAGCTCGGCGACGATCTCGGCCGCTTGCGCGACCGCGTGCTGAAGCTCCAGAAGCATTTTGCCGACGTGAACGAGGACGTCCGCCAGGTGCTGATCTCCGCCGACAAGATCGAGAAGCGCGCGGGGCGGATCGAGGAGCTGGATTTCAGCAAGGCGGACGCGCCCGCGGAGGGCCCGCACCTGGTGGCGACGGGCGCGGCCGAGTTGTTCCCGAGGAAGCTCCAGGCGGGGGAGTAGATTTTTTAGCACACTGTCATGCCCCGCGAAGGCGGGGCATCCAGTACGCCGTGACAGTCGTTGTTGAGCCGAAACGCCGCGGAGTACTGGATCGTCCGCCTTCGCGGACGATGACACCGGTGAGATGGTCTGTATGGGCGCACACCATTACTATGTGTATATCCTCGCCAGCAAGATCGGCGGCACGCTCTATATCGGCGTGACGAATGATCTCATCCGCCGCGTGGCGGAGCACAAGTCAAAGCTGATCGAGAGTTTCACAGAGAAATATGACGTCGCGAGGCTTGTCTATTTCGAGCAATTCGACGACCCCGAGAATGCGATCAAACGAGAGAAGCGGCTCAAGAAGTGGAACAGGGCCTGGAAGATCCGCTTGATCGAGCAGCACAACCCGAATTGGGATGATCTCTATCCTGAGATAGCCGGACCACCATGACACCGTCATGCCCCGTAACTGTCATGCCCCGCGAAGGCGGGGCATCCAGTATTCCGCGGCGGTCGTGAATGAACCGGGACGCCCGTGAGTACTGGATCGTCCGCCTTCGCGGACGATGACGCCGAGGATGTTGGAGGCTCTCCCGCCTCACGGCTACCGCGAGAGTCTTTTCCCCCAGAATCTGCTAACACCCCCCCATGACCGCACCCGACGCGACCTCCGGAACCGTCCAAACCAGCGCTGATGCCCCCGCCGCCTCCTGGCGCGACAGCCTTGCCGTGTACCTGCAACCGCGGGTGCTGATCGTGCTGTTCCTCGGCTTCTCGTCCGGCCTGCCGCTGGCGCTGTCGGGCTCGACGCTGCTGGTGTGGATGCGCGAGGCCGGGGTCGATCTCGGGACCATCGGGCTGTTTGCGCTGGTCGGCACGCCCTACACGCTGAAATTTTTGTGGGCGCCGCTGGTGGACGCGCTGCATGTGCCGCTGTTCACGCGCGCGTTCGGACGGCGCCGCGGCTGGCTGCTGTTCTCGCAGCTGCTGCTGATCATCGCCATCCTGCTGCTGGCGCTGACCGATCCCGCGCGCTCGCCGTTCTACGTCGCGCTCGGCGCGTTGCTGGTGGCGACGACGTCCTCGACGCAGGACATCGTGGTCGACGCCTTCCGCGTCGAGAGCCTGCCGGAGAGCGAGCAGGCCGCCGGCATGGCATCCTATGTCGCGGCCTATCGCATCGGCATGCTGGTCTCGACCGCGGGCGCGCTGTTCATCGTCTCCGGTTTCGAGAGCACCGGCATTTCGCGCACATCAGCCTGGATGTGGGGCTATGTGGTGATGGCGGCGATGGTGCTGATCGGCACGATCACCGCGCTGGCCGCGACCGAGCCCGAGCAGTCGGTGCGGGCGGAAGCCGCAACGCAGGCCGATACGGCGTTCGCGCGCGTGCTGCACGCGGCGATCGGCGCGTTCTCGGAATTCCTGGCGCGCAAGGACGCGCTCGCCGCGCTTGCCTTCGTCGTGCTGTTCAAGTTCACCGACGCCTTCTCCGGCACCATGACGGCGCCGTTCGTGATCGACCTCGGCTTCTCCCGCAACGATTATGCGGCGATCGTGAAGGGCGTCGGCCTTGCGGCGACGCTGATCGGCGGCTTTGCAGGCGGCTTCCTTGCCCGACGCTACCCGCTGGCGACGTGCTTGTGGATCGGCGGCGTGGTGCAGGCGCTCGCCAACCTTTCCTTCTCCTGGCTGGCCTTCGTCGGCACCAGCCAATGGGCGCTCGCCTTCGCCATCACAGCTGAGAATTTCACCAGCGCCATCGGCACCGTGATCTTCGTCGCCTACCTCTCCGCGCTGTGCCAGAACCCGCTGCACACGGCGACGCAATACGCACTGCTCACCGCGCTCGCCGCGGTAGGACGCACCTATCTGTCGTCGGTGGCCGGCTATGTCGCCAAGGCGACCGGCTGGCCGCTGTTCTTCGTGATCTGCGTGCTGGTGGCGATCCCGAGCCTGGTCCTGCTGACATGGCTGCAGAAGCGCGGGCATTTCGAAGAGCTGGGGCCGGTAAGGGTGTGACCACCACTGCTGTCATGCCCCGCGAAGGCGGGGCATCCAGTATTCCAGAGACAGTTGTGATTGACCGAGAAGCCGCGGGGTACTGGATCGCCCGCCTTCGCGGGCGATGACACCGGAGTTGTGGAGAAGGCGTCGCGAATCACCCCCTACTGCTTCTTGATGATGCTCCACTTCGTGACCACGGCTTCGCTCATCTGGCCGGGGTCGCTGGCGCAGGCGACTTCGTCGACCTTGATCGAGATTTCCTTGCCGACGAAGGTCTTCAGCTGCGTGGCCTGCGCGTCGCCGCTCGGAACGAGCTGGAAGGTCTCTGGGCCGGTTTCGAGATTGCAGAGCCCGTTCGGCGCCGGCAGGCGGCGCGGCTCGGAGGTGATTTGATACATCGCGATCCGCTTGCCGGCGTTCTTGACGTCGCGCACCTTCATTGCGTTCAGCTCGCCCGAGAGCACGTCACCGGTGTTGATCGGCTTGCCGGGCTTGGGCGCCGGCGGCGCCGCGTCGTCCTGCTGCGCGGAGATGGCCGGCGTCACCAGCAGCATCATCGTCGCGGCCAAAGCCAATCGAGTGGCGAAAAGTTTCGTCATGTCGTCCGTTCCGTGGGGTCTGTAGGATAGCTAGAACAGGGTCCGCTGCCGCATCGCGGCCGATAGCGTACCTTCATCGAGATAATCAAGCTCGCCGCCGACCGGCACACCATGGGCGAGCCGGGTTACTTTTACGTTGGCGTCCTGAAGCAGGTCGGTGATGTAGTGCGCCGTGGTCTGGCCGTCGACCGTCGCGTTCAGCGCCAGGATGACTTCGTGGACCTCGGCAGCATGTGCGCGCGCGACCAGCGCGTCGATGGTGAGATCCTGCGGGCCGACGCCGTCGAGCGGCGACAATGTCGCACCCAGCACATGATAGCGCCCTTGAGTGGCATTGGCCCGCTCCAGCGCCCAGAGGTCGGCGACATCGGCGACGACCACGATGATCGCGGGATCGCGCTTCGGATCGGTGCAGACGGTGCAGGGGTTTTGCGTGTCGATGTTGCCGCAGGTCTTGCAGACCTGGACCTTGTCGAGCGCGACCTGGAGGGCCGAGGACAGCGGCATCATCAGCGCCTCGCGCTTCTTGATCAGATGCAGCGCGGCGCGCCGCGCGGAGCGCGGACCGAGGCCCGGCAGCCGTGCGAGAAGCTGCACCAGCCGCTCGATTTCGGGACCTGCAACCGCGCCCATGTTACTGGCCGAACAGCCCCGGCGGCAGGCCGAGCCCGCCGGTGAGCGACTGCATCTTCTCCTGCACGGCGGCCTCCGCCTTGCGGCGGGCATCGCCGAGCGCGGTCACGAGCAGGTCCTCGAGCACCTCGCGCTCTTCCGCCTTCATCAGCGAGGGATCGATCTTCACGCCCTTGACGTCCATCTTCGCGGTCATACGCACCACGACGAGGCCGCCGCCGGAGATGCCTTCGACCTCCACATTGCCGAGCGCGTCCTGCATCTCCTGCATCTTGGATTGCAGCTGCGCCGCCTGCTTCATCATGCCGAGAAAGTCAGCCATAGTCCCGTGTCCTTGGAAAGATAGGCTCAGAGATCGTCGTCGGTATCGGAACCGTCGGGCGGATCGTCACTGCCATAGTCGGCGTTAATATTGGATTCCGGCGTCTCGGGGGCAAGCCTGCGGACCTCGACGACCTTCGATCCGGGGAAGCGCGACAGTACCTCCTGCACGCGCGGATCGGCCTCCGCGGTACGCGCATGCTCCTGCTTGGCGGCCTGGTTCACCGAACGCAGCGTCGGCTGGCCCTGCTCGTTGGAGACGATCACGGTCCAGCGCCGGCCGGTCCAGAGTTCGAACTTGCGCGCGAGCTCGGTGATCATGGTCCTGGAGGCATTGGGCTCGAGCGCGACTTCCAGCCGGCCCTCCTCGAAACGGACGAGGCGCATGTCGGCTTCGAGCGCGGCCTTGGTCATGATGTCGCGCTTCTGGCCGGCAAGCGCGACGAGCTGGGTGAAGCTCGTGATGCGCAGCTGGGGTGCCGCGGCCTGCGGATCCGGCGCGGGCGCCGCCATCTGCGGCCGGGCAGCACCGCCGCCGAACGATGACGGCGATGAGGTCGGCGCGCGCATGGGCGCGGCCGAGGCGACAGGCGCAGCAGACGCAACCGGCGCGGCCGGCGCGCTACGCGCCGCACTGCCGCCGCTCACGACCGGCGAGCCGCCGCCGTTCTGCTCCAGCATCCGGATCGCCTCGTCCGGCGTCGGCAGGTCGGCGACATAGGCGATGCGCACCAGCACCATCTCGGCGGCGGCGGCGGGGCGCGTCGCGGCCTGCACCTCGGTGATGCCCTTGAGCAGCATCTGCCACATCCGCGACAGCACGCGCATCGAGATTTTCGAGGCGAAATCCCGCGCGCGCACCCGCTCGGTCTCGCCATAGGCGACGTTGTCGGCGGTCGCCGGCACGATTTTCACGCGGGTGACGAAATTGACGAACTCGGCGAGGTCCGAGAGCACGACGATCGGATCGGCGCCGACGTCGTACTGGTCGCGGAACTCCTTGAAGGCGGCGGCGATATCGCCACGCGCCAGCGAATCGAACAGGTCGATCACACGCGTACGGTCGGCGAGGCCCAGCATCTGCCTGACCGCATCGGCTTTCACCGTGCCTGCCGCATGCGCGATCGCCTGGTCGAGCAGCGACAGCGAATCGCGCACGGAGCCTTCCGCGGCGCGCGCGATGATGCCCAGCGCCTCGGGCTCGATCTCGACGCTTTCCTTCGCCGCGATGTTGGCAAGGTGTTTCATCAGCACGTCGGCCTCGACCCGGCGCAGGTCGAAACGCTGGCAGCGCGACAGCACGGTGACCGGAACCTTGCGGATCTCCGTGGTCGCGAACACGAACTTGGCGTGCTCCGGCGGTTCCTCCAGCGTCTTCAGGAAGGCGTTGAACGCCGCCGTCGACAGCATGTGGACTTCGTCGATGATGTAGACCTTGTAGCGGGCGCTGGCCGGCGCGTAGCGCACGCTGTCATTGATCTGGCGAACGTCGTCGACGCCGGTATGCGAGGCCGCGTCCATCTCCAGCACGTCCATGTGCCGGCTTTCCATGATCGCCTGGCAATGCACGCCCAAGGTCGGCATGTGGATGGTCGGGCCCTTCACTGAGCCGTCCGGCATCTCGTAGTTGAGCGCACGGGCAAGAATTCGCGCGGTGGTGGTCTTGCCGACGCCGCGGACGCCGGTGAGGATCCAGGCCTGCGGGATACGCCCGGTCTCGAATGCATTGGAGACGGTGCGGACCACGGCCTCCTGGCCGATCAGGTCGTCGAACGAGGAGGGGCGGTATTTGCGCGCCAGCACCCGGTAAGGCGCGTTGCCAGCCTGGCTGGCGCTATCGGGGTTAGGAGGGGCGCCAGCGTCGGTCATCGGTCGATCCGCAATGAAATCTCTCTCGGCCGGCTCTTGCGGAAAGGAGCGCGCTGGCGGCAGGGCCGCCGGCGCAATTCGCTCGGAAAAACATGTAGGAGACTGACGAGCGACCCGATCCGGACCTCGTTAGGGCTGCTTCCTTCCGGACCTGACCCGGTTGGCGAGTGGCTCGTCCACCGCCAATCTCCCGGTCCCTATTTGGGGCCAAAAGGTCGGGAAAGCAAGCGGGTATCAGCTTGAACCGGTTGAGTTTGCCCAGCATCCGGGCAATTCCCGGTCTGCCCAGCCGACAGGCTGTGCTTTCGCTGATGAGACCACCTTGCTAGAACCTTGCCGGAACCCCATCCAACCAGAAAAGCGATTGATCCCAATGGTTACACGTCGTGATGTTGCATCGATTGTCGGACTTGGCGCCGTTGGCGCGATGGCCGCGGGCGCACTGGCGTCCCCGGCCGTGGCCCAGGCCGCCGATCCGAACGAATCGACCTTCGCCCGCATCCGCCGCACCAAGAAGATGCGGATCGGCGCGGTCGGCGGCGGCGCGCCCTATTACATGAAGGACCTCGCCAGCGGCCAGTGGAAGGGCTTTTACATCGACATCGCCAAGGCGCTCGCCGACGACATGGAAGCCGAGCTCGAGATCACCGAGACCACCTGGGGCAATTCGGTGCTGGACCTGCAGTCCAACAAGATCGACATCTTCTTCGGTCTCAATCCGACCCCGAAGCGCGCGCTGGTGGTCGATTTCTCCGTGCCGGTCTTCAACAACGCCTTTGGCATCCTCTGCAAGAAGGACTTCAAGCCGAAGACCTGGGCCGAGCTGAACTCGCCCGACGTCAAGATCGCGGTCGACCAGGGCTCCTCGCACGACCAGGTCGTCAGCCGCCTGATACCGAAGGCGCAGATCTCGCGCCTCAAGACCGCCGATGACGCCACCGCCGCGCTCCAGACCGGCCGCGTCGACGCGCAATGCCTGATCACCATGCTGTCGCTGACCGTGCTGAAAAAGAATCCCTCGCTCGGCCAGTTCGTGCTGCCGACGCCGATCTTCGCCACCACGTCGAACGCCGGCTTCCGCCGCGAGACCGACAAGACCTGGCGCGACTACGTCAACACCTGGATCGACTTCAACAAGGGCCTCGGCTTCATCCGCAACGCGATCATCACCAACATGGAGCTGGTGGGCGTGACCGAGGCGGACATTCCGCCGGGCGTTTCGTTGTAAGCTCCCACTGTCATTCCGGGGCGATGCGAAGCATCGAACCCGGAATCTCGCACTGCAATCTCTGGATTCCGGGTTCGCGACTTCGTCGCGCCCCGGAATGACGGTGCAAACGGCACCCGCGACGAGTAAACGCACGCATGTATCACTGGGACTTCGGCATTCTCTGGAGCTATCGCTGGCTCTTTCTCAACGGGCTCGGCGTCACCGTCGGCTTCACCGTGGTCATCGTGGTGCTCGGACTGGTGTTCGGCCTGTTCGGCGCGTTCGGCAGCCTGTCGCGCTTCAAGGCGGTGCGCCTCGTCGCCCTCACCTTCATCGAGGCGTTCCGCTGCACGCCGATCCTGGTGCAGCTGATCTGGTTCTATTACGCGCTGCCGATCCTCGCCGGCGTCGAGATGACGCCGATCACGGCCTCCGCGCTGGCGCTATCGCTCTATGGCGGCTCGTTCTATTCGGAGATCATCCGCGGCGGCATCGTCTCGATCGACAAGGGCCAGTCCGAAGCGGGTGCCGCGCTCGGCATGACCCCTGGCCAGGCGATGCGGCGCATCGTGCTGCCGCAGGCGATCAAGCGCATGATCCCGGCGCTGATGAACCAGTCGATCATCCAGTTCAAGAACACCTCGCTGGTCTCAGTGCTGGCGGTGCCTGACCTCGTCTATCAGAGCCAGGTCGCGGCCCATGACAGCTACCGGCCGCTGGAAACCTACACGGCGGTCGCGGTCGCCTATGCCGCGATCCTGATTCCGCTCACCATCATCGTCCGGCGCGGCGAGAAGCGACTGGCGGTCGGCGAATGAGCGACACTTCGAAGATCGAGATCCGCGCCTTACGCAAGAGCTTCGGCAGCAACGAGGTCCTGAAGAACATCAGCCTCGACGTCGCCAAGGGCGGCGTCGTGGCGCTGATCGGCCCGTCGGGCTCGGGCAAGTCGACGCTGCTCCGCTGCGTCAATCTTCTGGTGACGCCTGATGGCGGCAGCGTTCGCGTCGGCGATACACGCTTCCAGTTCGGCGAGGGCGCAAAGCTGCCCGACGTGAAGACACTTGCAAGATTCCGCGCCACCACCGGCATGGTGTTCCAGCACTTCAACCTGTTCCCGCACATGACCACGCTCCAGAACGTGATGGAGGGACCGGTCACGGTGCGCCGCATGGCCAGGGCCGACGCTGAGAAGCTCGCGCGTGCGCAGCTCGCAAAGGTCGGCCTTGCCGAGAAGGCGGACCAGTATCCGGCGACGCTCTCGGGCGGACAGAAGCAGCGCGTCGCGATCGCGCGGGCGCTGGCGATGGAGCCGGACGTGATGCTGTTCGACGAGGCCACCTCGGCGCTCGATCCCGAGCTCGTCGGCGAGGTGCTCGCCGTCATGCAGCGGCTGGCCTCGGAGGGCATGACCATGGTGATCGTGACCCATGAGATCGCCTTTGCCCGCGAGGTCGCCGACCGCCTCATCTTCATGCGCGACGGTGTCGTCGTCGAGGAAGGCCCAGCGCGGCAGGTGATCGACAATCCCCAGGAAGCCGCGACGCGTGCCTTCCTCAGCCATTTCCACCGCACCGGCGCGCTGCCGCCGGCCAACGCAACATCCTGATGTCCGATATCAATCGCGTCTATCTCGTCACCGGTGCCGCCAGCGGCATCGGCCGCGCCACCGCAAGACTGCTCGCGGCGCCGGGCACCGCGCTGCTGCTGCACACGCGCTCCAATGCGGCCGGCCTCGATGCCGCTGCGGCGGAAGCCGAAGCGCAAGGCGCTGTGGTCGCAAAATGCCTCGGCGACCTCGCCGGGGAGGCCGCCGCCACCGACGCCGTCGCCGCTGCGCAAACCGCCTTCGGCCGACTCGATGGGTTGATCCTCGTGGGCGGCCATGCCCGCCGCGGCAGCGCGATCGGCACGCCGGCGGATCAATTCCGCGCGGCGATGGACGAATCCGCGCTGGCCTTCACGCGCCTGGTCGACGCCGCGCTGCCGCTGCTGCGCGCCGGCCGCGACGCACGGATCGTCGCGGTGTCGTCCTTCGTGGCCCACGCGATCCGCCCCGAGTTTGCGCCGTTCGCGGCAACGGCTGCGAGCCGCTCCGCGCTTGAAGCGCTGGTGCGGCTCGCTGCGGTCGAGCTCGCAAAAGACGGCATCACCGTCAACGCCGTCTCACCGGGCCTCATCGTCAAGGACAAGCCGAGCGAGAGCCGGCTGTCGCCCGAGCAGATCGCTGCGACCGAAGCGCTGATTCCGATGCGCCGCCGCGGGCGGCCGGAGGAAGTGGCCGAAATCATCGCCTTCCTGGCGTCCCCCAAAGCATCCTACGTCACCGGCCAGGTCTGGCACGTCAATGGAGGCCTGACATGACCGAAGCGACCGTCGAACGCATCAGGCTGTTCCTGATCGAAAGCCCGATCAAGATGGCGCGCCTGCAGGGCGTCGGCAACGTCAAGGGCACGGTGAAGCGCGTGCTGATCGAGCTCACCTCGAGCGACGGCGTGATCGGCTGGGGCGAGGCGGCACCGTGGGAGGTCTTCACGGGCACGCCGGAAGCCGCGTTCTCCGCGCTCGACATCTATCTGCGCCCGATCGTGCTCGGCAAGCCGGTGCGCCGCATCCGGGCGCTAATGGCCGAGCTCGACCGCGCGCTGGTCGGACATGGCGAAGCCAAGGTCGGAATCGAGATGGCGCTGCTCGACATCGTCGGCAAGTCGTCGGGGCTGTCGGTCGCCGACCTGCTCGGAGGCCGCGTGCGCGACACGATCCCGCTGTCGTTCTCGATTGCCGATCCGGACTTTCCCGCCGATCTCGAACGCATGCGAAAAATGGTTCCGGACGGCAATGTCATCTACAAGGTCAAGACCGGCGTGAAGCCGCACCGCGAGGATCTCGATCATCTTGAGGCAATCCGGAAGGAATTCGGCGACAAGGTCGACCTCCGTGTCGACTACAACCAGGCGCTGGCGCCGTTCGGCGCCATCAAGATTTTGCGCGATGTCGAGGAGTTTGCGCCGACCTTCATCGAGCAGCCGGTGCCGCGCAAATATCTCGACGTGATGGCGCAGCTCACCGCGGCGCTGGAAACGCCCGTGCTCGCCGACGAAAGCTGCTTCGACCGCCGCGACATGATGGAGGTGGTGCGACGCGAGGCGGCCGACGCCGTCTCGATCAAGCTGATGAAGGCCGGCGGCCTGTTCGAGGCGCAGGCGATCATGGCGATCGCCGACATCGCCGGCCTGCCCGGCTATGGCGGCACGCTGTGGGAGGGCGGCATCGGCTTAGCCGCCGGAACGCAATTGATCGCAGCGACGCCGGGCATCTCGCTCGGCTGCGAATTCTACATGCCGCATCATGTGCTCACCGACGACGTGCTGGAAGAACGCGTCGCCAACCGCGCGGGTCACGTGGTGGTGCCCGACGGCCCCGGTCTCGGCATCCGCGTCAGCGAAGCCTCGGTCCGCGCCAATGCGCGGGTGCTCGCGGAGGCGTAGTTTCTGTCATTCCGGGGCGCGCAAAGCGCGAGCCCGGAATCCATAACCACAGGAAGAGGTGGTGGCGGGGGCTGGCAACTGCGTGTCCTCGCCAAACTACTCCCTGTGGTTATGGGCCCCGGACCAGCGCTCCGCTTCGCTGCGCTTGTCCGGGGCGACGACCGTGTATGCAGTACCGGCGGAGCCCCGATCCTTCCCCTATCGGAATCGGTATCGTATGGTCGGGCCCAACAAGCCCGACCCCACCGGGTCATCCGGAAAACCTTCATGTCCGAACCCGCCTGGTCGCTGCACTCCCGCCTGAAAGAGGACACCATCGACATCGGCGACCTGCCGTTGTCGAAGGTGCTGGTCATCAAGGACGCCAATTATCCCTGGCTGCTGCTGGTGCCGCGGCGCGTCGATGCGGTCGAGATCATCGATCTCGACGAGGTGCAGCAGGCGCAGCTGATGACCGAGATCTCCCGCGTCTCGCGCGCGCTGAAGGAGATCACCAAATGCGACAAGCTCAATATCGCGGCGCTCGGCAACCTCGTGCCGCAGCTTCACGTCCACATCATCGCCCGCCGCACCGGTGACGCCGCCTGGCCGCGGCCGGTCTGGGGCGTGATGCAGCCCTTGGCGCATGACGCCACAGAGGTGCAGAATTTCATCAGCGCGCTTCGCCGAAAGATCTGGTTGGGTTGAAAGAACAAGAAATGTCAGCATTCGACGCATTTCCGCTGGGACAGCCGGCCTTCGTCACCAACATCCTCGACCGCGCCGCGCATCTGCGCCGCGACGACGAAAAGCTGTTCGCGCTGGAGCAGAAGCCGTCCTCGCGCGCCTATGTCGTCCACCGCGACTCGCTGCTGGTGAAGCGCGAAGGCGAAAAAGTGCGCGCGCTGCTGGGAATCGACGAGGCGCTGAAATGCGGTGCCAATCCCGGCACGATCTTCTTAGGCTTACGCGACGGCGCCGCTGTGTTCGGCATGGGCCTGTCGCAAGCCGCTGCCGAGAAGCTGGTCGGCCGCGAGGACTACAGCCTCACCGAGCTGCGCGGCATGGCCATGCAGGGCGCGATTCCCCCCGACGAGCTTTCGGCGATCGCGATGGCGAAGTCGATGGTGAGCTGGCACCAGCGCCACGGCTATTGCGCCAATTGCGGCACGCGCAGCGCGATGAAGGAAGGCGGCTGGAAGCGCGATTGCCCTGCCTGCAAGGCCGAGCATTTTCCGCGCACCGATCCGGTCGTGATCATGCTGGTCGCCTCCGGAGAAAAATGCCTGCTCGGCCGCCAGAAGCAGTTTCCGCCGGGCATGTTTTCCTGCCTCGCCGGCTTCGTCGAGGCCGCCGAGACCATCGAGGACGCGGTGCGCCGGGAGATCCTCGAAGAATCCGGGATCCGCTGCACCGACGTGCAGTATTACATGACGCAGCCGTGGCCCTACCCGTCGTCGCTGATGATCGGCTGCAGCGCGCGGGCGCTGAACGAGGACATTGTCGTCGATCATTCCGAGCTGGAGGACGCGCGCTGGTTCACGCGCGAGGAGGCGGCACTGATGCTGACGCGGACGCATCCCGACGGGCTCGCCGGCCCGCATCCCTTCGCCATCGCCCATCATCTGCTCGGCCGCTGGGTGCACGACAAGAGCGGCGCTTGAGCTGAGGCCGGTGATGGCCGGGATCGCGCCGCGCATTCTCTGCATCGGCATTCCCGTGCGCGACCTGACCTTTCGCGTGGAGGCCGTGCCCGCGCGCGGCAGCAAGGCGAATGCCACGCATCTTGCCGAGATCTGCGGCGGCAACGCGCTCAATGCCGCGATCGCGATGGCACGGCTTGGCGGCCGCGTCTCGTTCGCGGGTCCCATGGGCGATGCGCGGGAGACGTCGAGCGGCTTCATTCTCGAACGGATGGCGCAGGAAGGCATCGACATCGGCCATATCGTGCGCATGCCAGGCCTGACGACGCCCGTCTCCGCGATCATGATCGAGCCCTCCGGCGAGCGGACACTCACGATCTATCGCGATCCCGGCCTGTGGAGCGTGGAGCTGCCCGATGCCGACGCCCTGCTCGCCGATTGTCGGGCGATCCTCGTCGAAAGCCGCTGCGCTGCGTTCGCGACCTCCCTCTGCGCCGAGGCACGCCGGCGCGGCATTCCCGCCGTCGTCGGCGTCGACCGCGCGATGTCTTTGCAGGACGGCCTGCTCACGGCCGCCTCGCATCTTCTGTTCGCCAGCGAACAGGTGCAGGAGACGGCCGGCATCGCCGACGACGGCGAGGCATTGCGGCGCCTGGCGAAGCTGACTCCGGCCTTCCTCGGCGCCACCCGCGGTCCCCTCGGTACGATCTGGCTGAACGAGACAGGCGAGCTTGAGGGGACACCGGCCTTCCCGATCCAGGCGGTCGATACGCTCGGTGCCGGCGACGTCTTCCATGGCGCCTTCACGCTTCGCCTGGCCGAGGGTGCGGTGGTACGGGAGGCGCTGCGATTCGCCGCGGCTGCCGCAGCGCTGAAATGTACCCGCCATGGTGGCGGCCTGGCTGCCCCGCAACGCGTTGAAGTTGAAAGGCTTTTAGACGGACCGCCAGCGAGGGCGCCGGGCGGGTCGCCAAGATTATAGGCTTGTCGTGGAAAGATTTTCTCTATATCAGGGAAATCGACCCCTATAATGAAACAAAGTTCTTCAAATGACTGACCTCGCCGTCCAGATCCCCGAGACCAGCCGCCGCCTCGACGCCATCGACCGCAAGATCCTGATGGTACTCCAGGAGGATGCCTCCCTGTCCGTCGCCGAGATCGGCGATCGTGTCGGCCTGTCCTCGACCCCCTGCTGGAAACGCATCCAGCGGCTGGAGGCCGACGGGGTGATCCTGAAACGGGTCGCCCTCGTCGACCAGAACAAGATCGGGCTCGGCATCTCCGTGTTCGTCTCGGTCGAGAGCTCCGATCATTCCGACGCCTGGCTCAAGAAGTTCGCCGAGGCCGTCAGCGCCATGCCCGAGGTGATGGAGTTCTACCGGATGGCCGGCGACGTCGACTACATGCTGCGCGTCGTGGTCGCGGACATGCAGGCCTATGACGTGTTCTACAAGAAGCTGATCAGCGCCGTGCCGCTGAAGAACGTCACCTCGCGCTTCGCGATGGAGAAGATCAAGTCGGTCACCGCGCTGCCGATTCCGGCGGTGGTGGCGGCTTAGAGCTCACCACACGAAAAGTGTCATCGCCCGGCTTGACCGGGCGATCCAGTACTCCGAGACGCCTGCGATTGAACCGGGAGGCCGCGGCGTACTGGATGCCCCGCCTGCGCGGGGCATGACGCAGTGCATGTGGTGATACCGGCCCCTCTCAGATCGTCTGATTGTACGCGCCGACTTCGGGATGCGTGCGCAGCACGCTGTTCACCATCTCGAACATGTCGTGCATGCGCTGCTCGGAGACCGGGCTCTCGACCACGACCACGAGCTCCGGCTTGTTGGAGGAGGCGCGCACCAGGCCCCAGCTGCCGTCTTCCACCGTGACGCGCACGCCGTTGACGGTGACGAGATCGCGGATCGCCTGGCCGCCGATCTTGGCACCCTTGGCCTGCAAGCCTTCGAAATGCTTCACCACGGCGTCGATGACGCCGTATTTGACCTCGTCGGCGCAATGCGGCGACATGGTCGGCGACGACCAGGTTTTTGGCAGCGCGTTCTTCAGGTCGGCCATCGACTTGCCGGGGGCGCGGTCGAGCATATCGCAGATCGCGATCGCCGAGACCAGGCCGTCGTCATAGCCGCGTCCATACGGCTTGTTGAAGAAGAAGTGGCCCGACTTCTCGAAGCCGGCGAGCGCACCCGTCTCGTGGGTGCGGCGCTTCATGTAGGAATGGCCGGTCTTCCAATAGGTGGTCTTGGCGCCCTGCTTCTGCAACACCGGATCGGTGATGAAGAGGCCGGTCGATTTCACGTCGACGATGAACTGCGCGTCCTTGTGGATCGCCGACATGTCGCGCGCCAACATCACGCCGACCTTGTCGGCGAAGATTTCCTCGCCGGTGTTGTCGACGACGCCGCAGCGGTCGCCGTCGCCGTCGAAGCCGAGGCCGACATCGGCCTTGTGCTGCAGCACCGCGTCGCGGATCGCGTGCAGCATCTCCATGTCTTCAGGATTCGGATTGTATTTCGGGAAGGTGTGGTCGAGCTCGGTGTCGAGCGGGATCACCTCGCAGCCGATCGCCTCCAGCACCTGCGGCGCGAATGCGCCCGCGGTGCCGTTGCCGCAGGCCGCGACGACCTTGAGCTTGCGCGTCAGCTTTGGACGGCTGGTGAGATCGGCGATGTAGCGCGCCGGATAATTCTCGTGGAATTGATAGGAGCCGCCGGCCTTGTTCTTGAAATCGGCGTTGAGCACGATCTCCTTGAGCCGCGTCATCTCGTCCGGGCCGAAGGTCAGCGGGCGGTTGGCGCCCATCTTCACGCCGGTCCAGCCATTGTCGTTGTGCGAGGCCGTGACCATCGCGCAGCAGGGCACGTCGAGATCGAACTGCGCGAAATAGGCCATCGGCGTCACCGCGAGCCCGATGTCGTGCACCTTGCACCCCGCCGCCATCAGGCCGGAGATCAGCGCATATTTGATCGAGGCCGAATAGCCGCGGAAGTCATGGCCGGTGACGATCTCTTGGCTGACGCCGAGTTCCGCGATCAGTGCGCCCAGCCCCATGCCGAGCGCCTGGATCCCCATCAGGTTGATTTCCTTCTGGAACAGCCAGCGCGCGTCGTATTCGCGAAAACCCGTAGGTTTCACCATCGGCTCGGATTCGAAGGCGTAGGTGTTGGGCAACAAGACGGATTTCGGCTTGGGAAACATTGAGACGGTCTCGTGAAAAGGGGGGGCAGGATTTGATGCAGCCTTAGCGAATGCCAGGCCGCAGCGGAAGGCGGGAATGGCAGCTTGTGGCTTATAATTGCGGCAGTTTAGCAACGGGGGAAATCTGACCGCGAGAGCGGTCGAAACAACGACGCTTTTTGAAATATACGTTCGCAGGAGCCTTTGGGAGGCTCTTACTGCTCCAGCACCATCTGCCCGTTGGCGTACTCGAAACGCTTCAGGCGGGACAGGAAGGAGAGGCCGAGCAGGTTTTCCGACAGCGCCTCGTCCGGCAACACCATGGCGTCGACGTCGCGCACGACGAGGCCGCCGACCTCCAGCATGGCGATGCGGGTGCGCGCGGCCTTGATGGTGCCGTTGGCGGTGGAGACGGTGGCGTTGTACTCGCCGCGCGAGGGACGCAGGCCGAAGCGGGCGGCCGAGGTCTCGTTCAGCGCAACGACGGAGGCGCCGGTGTCGACCATGAAGCCGATGCGCTGGCCCTCGATCCTGCCCTCGGTCTGGAAATGGCCACGGCCGTCGCGGCCAATGGCGAGGCTGCGGCCACCGACCGGCGCCGTGGTTGCGACCGCGACCGTCGGGCGCGGCGCTGACGTGGCGGAAGCGGAGCTCATCCTGTCCGCCATCTGCGCCATGAAGGTGCCGAGGCCGATCATGATGGCCGCGAGGATCATTATGTTACGCATCACACCACTTCCGAGCCGGAAAGCTCGATTTCACCACGCGACACGACCGTCCGCGAGCGACGCCGCGGCCGGGCCAGTGCCATTTTGACGAAAAGGATGAGCGGACGGTTAATACGGGTTCGTGATTTCTCAGGTGCCGCGCGGTTTGACCCGCCGGGTCGGCAATGCATTCGCCGGATCTTCTGGCCAGGGATGGCGCGGGTAGCGGCCGCGCAGGTCGGAGCGTACCGCGGCGTAGCTGCCGCGCCAGAAACCGGGGAGATCGCGCGTCACCTGCACCGGGCGCTGCGCCGGCGACAGCAATTCCAGCACCAGCGGCACCTTGCCGGCCGCGATCGACGGATGGGTGTTGAGGCCAAACAACTCCTGGAGCCGCACTGCGATGGTCGGGCCCTGCTCGGCCTCGTAGTCGATCGCGAGCACGGTCCCGGTCGGCGCCTCGAAATGCGTCGGCGCCTCGCGGTCGAGCCGTGCGCGCATCTCCCACGGCAACAGCGCCATCAGCGCATCGGAGAGATCGCCGGCGGAGATATCCTTGAGCGCGATCTTGTCGTAGAGCGCGGGCACCAGCCAGTCGTCGCGCCGCGCGATCAGCCCGTCGTCGGACAGGTCAGGCCAGCTGTCGCCTTCGGCCTTGCGCAGGAACATCACGCGGTCGCGCCATTGCTTGGCCGCCTTCGACCAGGGCAACCGGTCGAGGCCCGCGGCGATCAGACCATCCGCGAAGATGCGCGCGGTCTCCTCCGACGGCGACACAGCCAGCGTAGCTTCAGAGAGCGTGATCGCATGCAGCGCGCGCTTGCGCCGTGCACGCAGCGCCATCGCGCCGCGATCGAACGAGATCTCGTCAACGGTCTCGATATGCGCGGCGAAATGCCGCTCGATGTCGTCCTCGGTGATTTGCGCGGCGAGCAGGATGCGGCCGCTCGCCGCCGTGCCCGTCATTTCGCCGATCGCGATATAGGGCGCGCGGGCGAGCGACGAGGTCTGCTCGACGGCGGCGCCGCGACCGTTGGCGAGCACGAAACTGCCGTTGCCGCGATTGCGCGCGACGCGGTCCGGGAAGGCATAGGCGAGCATCAGGCCGGTCGAGAGATCTTCCTGCGGCCCCTCCTTCTCTGACGCCGCGACCTGCGAGGCCCAGCGCCGGGCAAGGTCGCGCGCACTCGATGCGCGCGGTGAGCGGTCGCGGCGGAACTGGTCGCGCCGGTGCTCGAGATCGGCGCTGTCGCCGCCGAGCCCGCGCTCGGTGAGGATCGCCGCGATCTCGGCGGCGTCTCCGCCCGCGCCGGCGCGATGCGAATCCACGATCATGCGCGCCAGCCGTGGCGGCAATGCCAGCGCGCGCAGGCTCTTACCTTCCGCGGTGATGCGGCCGTCGCCATCCAGCGCATTGAGCTCGCTGAGAAGGCTCTTGGCTTCCTTCCAGGCCGGCTGCGGCGGCGGGTCGAGGAACGACAGCGCGGCGGGGTCAGTGACGCCCCATTGCGCCAGATCGAGCACCAGCGAGGACAGATCGGCGCTGAGGATTTCGGGCTGGGTGTAGGGCGCGAGCGACGCCGTCTGCGGCTCGTCCCAGAGCCGGTAGCAGACGCCCGGCTCGGTGCGGCCGGCGCGGCCGCGGCGCTGATCCACCGCCGCGCGCGAAGCGCGCACGGTCTCGAGCCGGGTCAGGCCGATATCAGGCTCGTAGCGCGGCACGCGGGCAAGACCGGAATCGACGACAATGCGCACGCCTTCGATGGTGAGCGAGGTCTCCGCGATCGAGGTCGCCAGCACCACCTTGCGCGTGCCCTTCGGCGCGGGCGCAATGGCGCGATCCTGCACGGCGGCATCGAGCGCGCCGAACAGCGGCACGATCTCGATACTGGCGTCCTGGACGCGCTCGCCGAGGAAATTCTGGGTGCGGCGGATTTCAGCGGCGCCGGGCAGGAACGCCAGCACCGAACCGCCATCGGCGCGCAACGCCGAGGCGATCGCATCCGCCATCTGCCGCTCGATCGGCGCGTCCGCCTTGCGGCCGAGATAGCGCGTCTCGACCGGAAAGGCGCGGCCCTCGCTTTCGACGACGGGCGCCTCGCCGAGCAGCTTTGCGACGCGGGCGCCGTCGAGCGTTGCCGACATCACGAGAATGCGCAGATCCTCGCGCAGGCCGGTTTGCGCGTCACGCGCCAGCGCAAGGCCCATGTCGGCGTCGAGCGAGCGTTCGTGGAATTCGTCGAACAGGACGGCGGCAACGCCGGAGAGCTCGGGATCGTCCATGATCTGACGGGTGAAGATGCCTTCGGTCACGACCTCGATGCGCGTCGCGCGCGATATCTTCGAGCCGAAACGGACGCGGTAGCCGACGGTCTCACCTGCCCGCTCGCCGAGCGATTTGGCCATGCGATCGGCGCTGGCGCGCGCCGCGATGCGCCGCGGCTCCAGCACGATGATCTTCTTGCCCTTGGCCCAGGGCGCATCGAGCAGCGCCAGAGGCACGCGCGTGGTCTTGCCGGCGCCGGGCGGGGCCACCAGCACGGCCGCATTGTATGCCTCGAGCGTGCGCGACAAATCGTCGAGCACGGCATCGATCGGGAGGGGCGTATCGAAGCTGCGGGGCAAAGGTCTCGGTCCGTCATCACCCGCGAAGGCGGGTGATCCAGTAAACTCAGCTCCCAATCATCACGAAGATCGGGGTTACTGGATACCCCGCCTTCGCGGGGTATGACAATCGTGTGTCGCTATCAGCCCTGCGCCGACGGACGGCCGACGCTCTCGTAGGTGAAGCCGGCGGCACGCATGTCTTCGGGGCTGTAGATGTTGCGGAGGTCGACGACGACAGGCTGCGCCATGACGCTCTTCAGCCGGTCGAGATCGAGGCCGCGGAACTGCACCCATTCAGTGACGACAACCAGCGCATCGGCGCCCTGCGCGCAGGAATAGGCGTCCTCGCAATAGGTGATGCTGGGCAGCTCACTCTTGGCCTGCTCCATGCCGACGGGATCGAAGGCCTTCACCTTGGCGCCCATGTCGATCAGGCCTGTCACCAGCGGGATCGACGGCGCATCGCGCATGTCGTCGGTGTCGGGCTTGAAGGTGAGGCCGAGCACGGCGATGGTCTTGCCGCGCAGCGAGCCGCCGAGCGCATGGCTGACCTTGCGCGCCATCGCGCGCTTGCGGTTCTCGTTGACGGCCAGCACGGATTCGACGATGCGCAGGGACACGTCGTAGTCCTGCGCGATCTTGATCAGCGCCTTGGTGTCCTTCGGGAAGCACGAGCCGCCGAAGCCGGGACCTGCATGCAGGAACTTGGTGCCGATGCGGTTGTCGAGGCCAATGCCGCGCGCGACCTCCTGCACGTTGGCGCCGACCTTTTCGGAGAGATCGGCGATCTCGTTGATGAAGGTGATCTTGGTCGCGAGGAACGCGTTGGCGGCGTATTTGATCATCTCGGCGGTGCGGCGCGCCGTGAACATCAGCGGCGCCTGGTTCAGCGACAGCGGGCGATAGATGTCGCCCATCACCTTGCGGCCACGCTCGTCGGAGGTGCCGACCACGACGCGGTCCGGGAACTTGAAGTCGCGGATCGCCGCGCCCTCGCGCAGGAATTCCGGGTTCGAAGCGACGACGACGTCGGCTAGCGGATTGGTCTCGCGGATGATGCGCTCGACCTCGTCGCCGGTGCCGACCGGCACGGTCGACTTGGTCACGACGACGGTGAAGCCCGACAGCGACTGCGCGATCTCTTTCGCGGCGGCGTAGACGTAGGAGAGATCGGCGTGGCCGTCACCGCGGCGCGACGGCGTGCCGACCGCGATGAAGACGGCATCGGCGTCCGCGACCGGCTTCGACAGGTCGGTGGTGAAGTCGAGCCGCTTGGCCTTGACGTTGGTCGCGACCAGCTCGTCGAGGCCGGGCTCGTAGATCGGGATCTCGCCGCGATGGAGCGCCGCGATCTTCTTCTCGTCCTTGTCGACGCAGGTGACGTCGTGACCGAAATCCGCAAAGCAGGCCCCGGACACCAGTCCCACATAGCCCGTTCCGATCATCGCGATTCGCATGAGAAACCCTGTCTTGGCTTGGTTAACGAAACCCCAATGCGGGGCGGTTTAGCATTTTCCCGATGGAAGGGAACAGTCTGCGAGCAAAAACCGGCACGCGAATTGAACCGGTAAAGAAGTCGTAAGCCGCAAGGCCCCACACTGCATCACGCCCGCACAGAGCCGGGTGGAACACGCCTCGAAACGGGACACCATGGCACCATCAGGCACAATCCCTGGGAACGGGGGCGTTAACGCCCCTTCTGCCGCACGTGTCGACTGGGTCGACTATGCCAAGGGCATCTGCATCGTCATGGTCGTGATGATGCATTCGGTGCTGGGGGTCGAGCTCGCCGCGGGCGAGACCGGTTTCATGCATGTCGCCGTGGCCTTCGCAAAGCCGTTCCGGATGCCGGATTTCTTCCTGATTTCGGGCCTGTTCCTGTCATTGGTGATCGATCGCGACTGGCGAACCTATCTCGACCGCAAGGTGGTGCATTTCGCCTATTTCTATGTCGTCTGGGTGACAATCCAGTTCGGCTTCAAGGCGCCCGCCTTCGCGGTGGAGACGAGCTGGCGCGAGGTCGGCCTCTTGTATCTCGAATCCTTCATCGAGCCGTTCGGCACGCTCTGGTTCATCTACCTGCTGCCGGTCTTCTTCGTCGTCACAAAACTGACACGGCGCATCCCGCCGCTCGCGATCTGGCTCATCGCCGCGGCGCTGGAGACGGCGCGCATCGCGACCGGCTGGACCGCGATCGACGAGTTCTGCGCGCGCTTCGTCTATTTCTATTCGGGCTATCTGTTCGCGCCTTACGTGTTCGCGCTGTCGGATCGCGCGCGCAATCATCCTGGACCTGCACTCGCAGCACTCGCGACCTGGGCGCTGATCAATGCCGGCCTCGTCGCGCATGGGGCCAGCGAATGGAAGGTCGTCTCACTCGTGCTCGGCTTTGCAGGGGCCTGCGCCATCATCACCATGGGCACGCTGCTCGCGCGCGCGCAGTGGCTGAACTTCTTCCGCTTCTGCGGCGAGCACTCGATCGTGATCTATCTCGCCTTCTTCCTGCCGATGGCGGCAACGCGCACGCTGCTGCTGCGCACCGGCGTCATTCCTGATATCGGCACGGTGTCGCTGATCGTCACCATCGCCGGCGTGCTTGGATCGCTCGCGATCTGGCAGGCCGCCCTGCGGCTCGGTGCCGATTTCCTGTTCGAACGGCCGGATGCGTTCTGGATCGCGCCGAAGAAGGCGGGCGTGCGGTTGCAGGCGGCGGAGTAGCTGCACTCTCGGTGTCGTCGCCCGGCTCGACCGGGCGACCCAGTACGCCGAGACGCCAGTGATTGAGCCGAGAAGCCGCGGCGTACTGGATTCCCAGCCTTCGCGGGGAATGACAGTGGGGATGCGAGGAATGACAGCGGGGGATAGTCGCGCCGTCAGCCCAAAAATCCCCCTCCCAAGGCTGTCAAAGCCCGCAAAAATTCATACATTGCGGCCATGCCCAAGACATCCCCGAAGACCACCGCCAAAGCTGACACCAAGGCTGCCGCGCCCAAGACGGCCGCCGACAGCAAATCCGCTGCTGACAAGCCTGCTGCCAAACCGGTGGCGGCGAAGGCGGCCGGCAAGGGCGACCATGTCTTCCTGGTCGACGGTTCCTCCTACATCTTCCGCGCCTATCACGCGCTGCCGCCGCTGAACCGCAAATCCGACGGTCTTCAGGTCAATGCCGTGCTCGGCTTCTGCAACATGCTGTGGAAGCTTTTGCGCGACATGCCAGCCGACAACCGGCCGACGCATCTGGCCATCGTGTTCGACAAGTCGGAGGTCACCTTCCGCAACAAGATCTACCCCGAGTACAAGGCGCACCGGCCGCCGGCGCCTGACGATCTGATCCCGCAATTCGCGCTGATCCGCGAGGCCGTGCGCGCCTTCGACCTGCCCTGCCTGGAACAAGGCGGCTTCGAGGCCGACGATCTGATCGCGACCTATGCGCGGGAGGCCAGCGACCGCGGCGCCACCACGACCATCGTGTCCTCCGACAAGGATCTGATGCAGCTCGTGAACGACAGGATCACGATGTACGACACCATGAAGGATCGCCGGATCGGCATTCCCGAGGTGATCGAGAAATTTGGCGTTCCGCCGGAGAAGGTGGTCGAGGTGCAGGCGCTCGCCGGCGATTCCACCGACAACGTGCCGGGCGTCCCCGGCATCGGCATCAAGACCGCGGCGCAGCTGATCGTCGAATATGGCGACCTCGAGCAGCTCCTGTTCCGCGCGACCGAAATCAAGCAGCCGAAACGGCGCGAGGCGCTGATCGAGAATGCCGAAAAGGCGCGGATCTCGCGCAAGCTGGTGCTGCTCGACGACAAGGTCGAGCTGGAGGTGCCGCTCGACGACCTCGCCGTCCACGAGCCCGACGCGCGCAAGCTGATCGCCTTCCTGAAGGCGATGGAGTTCTCCACGCTGACGCGCCGCGTCGCCGACTATTCGCAGATCGATCCCGCCAATGTCGATGCCGATGTGGCGAACAGCAGCGAGGCCCGCGGCGGCGACAGCGCGGCCAGGACGACCTCGTCCGCGACGTCCGGCGATCTCTTCGCCGCCCCTGCGGTTACGGCAACGGGCGGCGACAAAGGCGGCAAGTCGGCCAGCATCAAGGGCGCGCCGATCTCGCTCGCCGCCGCGCGCGAAGAGGCGCTGCGCAAGCTTCCGGTCGACCGCGGCAAGTACCAGGCGATCAAGACGCTCGCCGAATTGAACGCCTTCATCGCGCGCATTCACGATGCCGGCCATGTCGCGATCGAGATCAGGGCGAACTCGATCGATCCGATGCAGGCCGATCTCTGTGGCGTCGCGCTGGCGCTCGCGCCGAACGATGCGTGTTACGTGCCGCTGGCGCACAAGCAGTCCGGCGGCGGCGCCGGCCTGTTCGATGCCGGCCTCGCGCCCGATCAGGTCAAGCATGCCGACGCGATCGACGCGTTGCGGCCGGTGCTGGAATCATCGGGCATCCTCAAGATCGGCTTCGACGTCAAATTCACCGCCGTCATGCTGGCGCAGCACGGCATCACCTTGCGCAACACCGACGACGCCCAGCTGATCTCTTATGTGCTCGACGCCGGCCGCGGCTCGCACGGGCTGGAATCGCTCGCCGAGCGCTGGTTCGGCCACGCCATGCTGAAGGCGGGCGAGCTGCTCGGCAGCGGCAAGGGCAAGATCACGTTCGACCAGGTCCCGATCGACAAGGCCGCGCCGCTGTCAGCGGAAGGCGCCGACATGGCCTTGCGGGTCTGGCGCGTGCTGAAGCCGCGCCTCGTCGCCGAGCACATGACGACGGTCTATGAGACATTGGAGCGGCCGCTGGTCGCGGTGCTCGCGCGCATGGAGCGGCGCGGCATCTCGATCGATCGCCAGGTGCTGTCGCGTCTCTCCGGCGACTTCGCCCAGACCGCGGCCCGCGTCGAAGCCGAGATCCAGGAGATCGCGGGCGAGCCGGTCAATGTCGGCAGCCCCAAGCAGATCGGCGACATCCTGTTCGGCAAGATGAGCCTGCCGGGCGGCACCAAGACCAAGACCGGCGCATGGTCGACCACCGCGCAGGTGCTCGACGAGCTCGCCGAGCAGGGCCACGACCTTCCGAAGAAAATTCTGGAGTGGCGCCAGGTCTCGAAACTCAAATCGACCTACACCGACGCGCTGCCTGAATACGTCAATCCGCAGACCCATCGCGTGCACACGACCTACGCGCTGGCCGCGACCACGACGGGCCGGCTGTCGTCGAACGAGCCGAACTTGCAGAACATCCCGGTGCGCACCGAGGACGGCCGCAAGATTCGCCGCGCTTTCATCGCGACGCCCGGGCACAAGCTCGTCTCCGCCGACTATTCGCAGATCGAATTGCGGCTGCTGGCCGAGATCGCCGACATCCCCGTGCTGAAGCAGGCGTTCCGCGACGGGCTCGACATTCACGCCATGACCGCGTCGGAAATGTTCGGCGTGCCGATCAAGGGCATGCCGAGCGAAATCCGCCGCCGTGCGAAAGCAATTAATTTCGGCATCATCTACGGCATCTCGGCGTTCGGCCTCGCCAACCAGCTCGGCATCGCGCGCGAGGAGGCGTCGGCCTACATCAAGAAGTACTTCGAGCGCTTCCCCGGCATCCGCGCCTATATGGACGAGACGCGCGACTTCTGCCGGAGCCACGGCTATGTCACGACGCTGTTCGGCCGCAAGTGCCATTACCCCGACATCAAGGCGTCCAACGCCTCGGTGCGCGCCTTCAACGAGCGCGCCGCGATCAACGCGCGTCTTCAGGGCACCGCAGCCGACATCATCCGCCGTGCCATGACGCGGGTGGAGGACGCACTCGCCGAGAAGAAACTCTCGGCGCAGATGCTGCTCCAGGTGCATGACGAATTGATCTTCGAGGTGCCGGACGCCGAGGTCGAGGCGACGCTGCCGGTCGTGCAGCACGTCATGCAGGACGCGCCGTTCCCGGCCGTGCTGCTGTCAGTGCCGCTGCATGTCGATGCACGCGCGGCGAAGAATTGGGACGAGGCGCATTGACGGCTCTTCACCTCGGCTCACTTGCGCTTCGCTGACGCCACAAACACGGTGTCGTCCCGGCGAAGGCCGGGACCCATAACCACAGGATCGAGTTGGGCGAAGATTGCCCACTACGATCCCGCACCACACTTCTCCCTGGGGGTATGGGTCCCGGCCTTCGCCGGGACGACGCCAGAGAGACACGCACTGTATCGAATTGTCCTCCGAGCAATTGCGCGATGGCCCGGCGGCGCGGCGCATATTAGAACCGTGCCGTCTCCTGCACCGGTTCTCCCATGCCCCACACTTCCGCGCTGCTCGGCTTCGCTCTCGTCTGCCTCGGCCTCGTGCTCACGCCGGGACCGAACATGATCTACCTGATCTCGCGCTCGATCACGCAGGGGCCGGCGGCGGGCATCGTCTCGCTCGGGGGCGTGGCGCTCGGCTTCGTGTTCTACATGCTGTGCGCGGCGTTCGGCATCACGGCGCTGCTGCTCGCCGTTCCCTTTGCCTATGACGCGCTGCGCTTTGCCGGTGCCGGCTATCTGCTGTGGCTGGCCTGGCAGGCGGTGAAGCCGGGCGGGCGCTCGCCGTTCCAGGTGAAGCAGCTTGCGATCGACAGTCCGCGCAAATTGTTCGCGATGGGCTTCGTCACCAATCTGCTCAACCCGAAGATCGCGATGCTGTATCTGGCGCTGCTGCCGCAGTTCATCGATCCCGCAGCCGGCAGCGTGCTGACGCAGTCGGTGGTGCTGGGCGCAATCCAGATCGCGATCAGCGTCAGCGTGAATGCGATGATCGCGCTCGCGGCCGGATCGATCGCGCTGTTCCTGGCGAACCGGCCGAGCTGGATGCTGGTGCAGCGCTGGCTGATGGGCACGGTGCTGGCCGGGCTTGCGGTCAGGATGGCGGTGGAAGCGCGGAAGGTGTGATTGGCTCTTAACCTCTCCCCGCTTGCGGGGAGAGGTCGGATTGCGAAGCAATCCGGGTGAGGGGGTACAGGTCTCACGCCGATCTCGCGTGTGGAGAGAAGCCCCTCACCCCAACCCTCCCAGCGCGAGCGAAGCTCGTCGCGGCCCCGTAAGAACGGGGAGAGGGAGAAGAAAGCTCAATCCAGCTTCGCGTCCATGCCCCGCTTCACCGCAGGCCGCGCCATCAGGGCCTCGTACCAGCGCTTGACGTTGGGGAAGTCGGCCAGCTCAACCTTGTGGCGTGGATGGCGCCAGGCCCAGCCCAGGATGGCAAAATCGGCAACCGAGAGGTTGCCGGCGACGAAGTCGCGGTCCGCCAGCCGGCGGTCGAGCACGGCGTAGAGCCGGCGGGTTTCGGCCATGAAGCGCTTCAGGCCGTAGGCGCGGTCCTGCTCGTTCTCGAGCGCGATGAAATGATGCACCTGGCCGGGCATCGGGCCGAAGCCGCCCATCTGCCACATCAGCCATTCGTAGACCGGGATACGACCCGCGAGCGATTTCGGCAGGAATTTGCCGGTCTTTTCGCCCAGGTAGAGCAGGATCGCACCGGATTCGAAGATGCTGACGGGCTTGCCGTCCGGCCCCTCGGGGTCGACGATCGCAGGGATCTTGTTGTTGGGGGAGAGCTTCAGGAACTCCGGGGCCATCTGCTCGCCCTTGGTGATGTTCACCGGGATCACCTTGTAGGGCAGCCCCATTTCCTCCAGCGCAACCGAGATCTTGCGGCCGTTCGGCGTGTTCCAGGTGTGCAGCTCGATGGTCATGCGTCGTTTCCTTCCCCAAAAGGCATGAGCCCTCACCTACTCCAGAAGGTTGCGACCCCACAACCGGCGGTCCGGGATGGCCGATCGTCGGCCGATCCCTGTTGACTGGACCTGTCCCCTCTGGAATGTCGCGGCCGTCGCGGATAAATTCCGCCACTTCCAAAAACGCTCCCGAGGGACCGCCGTGTCGAAATCAGCCTCCCGCGCCCGCCTGTTCGAAATCATCCGCCGGCGCTCCTTCGGCCGCGGCGAGGTGACGCTCGCGTCGGGCCGCAAGAGCGATTTCTACTTCAACCTCAAGCCGACCATGCTCGACCCGGAGGGCGCGACGCTGCTCGCCGAGCTGACCTATGAGGCGCTGAAGGACGACAATCTCGATTTCATCGGCGGGCTCGAGATGGGCGCGGTGCCGCTCGCCGGCGCGCTGGCGCAGATCTCCTGGATCAAGGGCCACCCGATCGCGGCGTTCTTCGTGCGCAAGAAGCCGAAGGAGCACGGCGCCAAGCTCGCGATCGAAGGCCTGCCCAGGGGCGAGACGCTCCAGGGCAAGCGCGTCGTGATCGTCGAGGACGTCACCACGACAGGTGGCTCGGCGATGAAGGCGGTGGAATCCGTGCGTGAGACCGGCGCCGAGGTGGTGCTGGTGCTGACCATGGTCGACCGCGAGGAAGGCGCCACCGACACGTTCGGTGCGGCCGGCCTGCCGTTCCGCTCGCTCTACAAGGCGTCGGAATTCTTGAAGGCGTGACGACTCTTCCCCCTCGCCCCGTTCTTACGGGGCCGCGACGAGCTTCGCTCGCGCTGACGGTTGGGGTGAGGGGCCACCCTCCACGGGTAAGATGGCCGCGAGACCTGTCCCCCCTCACCCGGATCGCAAGAGCGATCCGACCTCTCCCCGCAAGCGGGGAGAGGTGACCTCAACCGCTCATTTACCATCCCGCCTTATGGTGAATCCTGTGCTGAGACCTCGCGGGTCGCGGCCGGTTCAGTAGCGTCGGGTGGAGTAAGCGTTGCGTACAGTCATGTCCCATGCGCGCCGGCGGCGTCGCGCGATGCTTGTGGCCGCCACCCTGGCAGCCCCGCTGCTTGCAGCTCCCGCCCCGGTTTCGGCCGAAGGCCTGTTCGACTTCTTCTTCGGCGGCATGCAGCAGCAGCGGCCGCAGCGCGAGGTGCCGCAGCAGGCGAGCTCCTACGCCGATCCCTTCACCGGCCAGCAGAATCCCGCAACCCCGCAATATGTGCCGCCGACACGCTCAGCGGCCGCCGGCGGCTCGGGCCCGGCCTTCTGCGTGCGCAGCTGCGACGGCAAATATTTTCCGCTGATGCGCGGCCTCGCCTCGCCGGCGCAGATGTGTCAGGCGTTCTGTCCTGCCAGCGCGACAAAGATTTATTTCGGCTCCTCGATCGACGGCGCCGCGTCGCAGACCGGCGAGCGCTACGCCGACAGCGAGAATGCGTTCGCCTATCGCAAGGCGCTGCGCGCGGACTGCACCTGCAACGGTCGCGAGCCGGTCGGCCTCGCCCCGGTCGATCTCGCGCTGGATTCTTCGCTGAAGGCCGGCGACGTGATCGCCACCTCCGACGGCCTCGTCGCCTATACCGGCATCCGCGTTGGCAACGAGCAGACCGCCGACTTCACCCCGGTCGCCTCCTATCCCGGCCTCACCGCACAGGTCCGCGCGCGCCTCGGCGAGATGAAGGTGGCCCCGGTGCGCGCAGAGACGGTGGCAGCAGATGCGCCGGCAGCGGAGATCGTGCGCGAGACGCTGCCTGATGTGACGGTGCCGAAGACGCAGGCGAAGCCGGCGAAGCGGGCAGGACTGGATTAGGACCCAACTATAACCAAGCCGTCGTTGCGAGGAGCACTTGCGACGAAGCAATCCAGAATCCCTCCGCGGACAGATTCTGGATTGCTTCGCTACGCTCGCAATGACGGAGGATGGTGAGTCACCTCCCGATAATCACCCCGATCACATTCGGCGCCGCCAGATATTTCTCCTCGATCGCCGCCCGCGCGGCGGCGCGGTTCTCCTGGGTCAGCAGGCCGCGCTTTTCGGCCAGGATCATCCAGCAGAAACCCCACCAGTCGGTCAGCATGCCCTGATCGCCAACGAGGTCATAGCCCTGCTCGGCCGCGAAGATGCGCGCATGCGCTTCGTCCAGCGTGTCGAGAAACAGGTGGTCCTCGACCGAGAACAGGTCGTCGCTGATGTCGTCGATGGTGTAGCCCCAGATCGACTGGCACACCGCGTTGAACTCGCGGTCGAGCTGGTCGTCATCGATCCTCTGGCGCCGCGCCGCCTGATGCAGCCGCGACAGCGAGCGCGCGAAATCGGCGATCCGGGTGAGGGCAAACTGGTCGAAGGCAATGGTGGACATGTAGTCCTCGCAAAGTCTGGCAGACGCTAGATATTGTGTGGCAACGCGCCGAATCACAATGATATATCAAAGACTTGCTAAATTGTTCTTAATTTGTTCTGATGCTGAAGGATTGGTTGTTGAGATCGTCGTCCTGGCGAAAGCCAGGACCCATTACCCCGGTCAGCGTTGCCTTTGCGAGCTTGAGCCATGAGCGCAGGCAGCTACTACGTCTACATCCTCGCAAGCCGCCATCACGGGACGATCTATATCGGCGTGACCAACGACATCCGCACGCGGCTTGAACAACATCGCTCCGGCCGCGGCTCCAAGTTCGTGCAGAAGTACAATATCTTCCGTCTCGTTCACGTCGAAGCGTTCGCGACGCCGCAGGAAGCCATCGCGCGCGAGAAGCAGCTCAAGTTCTGGAAACGGGACTGGAAGATCAAGCTGATCGAACAAGAAAATCCTGACTGGAATGACCTGTCGGGCCTTCTCTGACAGTCGGGGTAATGGGTCCTGGCTTTCGCCAGGACGACGTTGTGGTGAAAGCTGGCGCGAAGGCGACACCGAAATCTTCGCCGGGACGACGATGGGGAAGCAGTTTCCGCTTCCCTCCCCTCCCCCTCAATTCACCGCCGACACCAACTTGTCCCCGCACGCATTCGCATAAAACTTGCCGCCGCATTGGCGCTTGATGGCGGCGCAGCGTTGTGCGGGTGTTGCGTTTTGCGGGAGCGAGAAGCCGCAGCTCAGGCCATCAGCGTTACGGCCCTTGCCGGCGGCGAAGGCGGCGCTCGAGGTGGCGATGCAGATGACAAGGAGCGCTGCAGCAGCGATTTCAATCAGCAGTCTCATGGGGCGTCTCCTCCACACTGATGGCTGAATTAGCCGCCACACTAGCACCAAATCCACGTTCTCCGTGCTCGTCCGGGTTCCCAAATCGGCCCGTTCCTTGCATAAATTTGCGCCAGCGCAGTGCACGGCCGCACCGGCGATAGTTCCGGTGCAGAGGCAAGACGCGTAGGGTTAGTGGTGTTTCTGTCGACCAGGAAGTGACGGCCTTGCAAGATCAATCGTTCCAGCCAAACTTTCCCGCCCCCGACCAGCCCATCGACGAGCTCGCGCTGGCTGAGATCAAGGGCGCGATTCTGGCGAAGCTGCGCCTTGCCATCGGCAAGGACGCCGGCATGGCGACCAAGCACGACTGGTACCAGGCCGCGGCGCTCGCGCTGCGCGACCGCATCGTGCATCGCTGGCTCACAGCCGAGAAGCACAGCTACGACGCGGGGCGCAAGCGCGTCTATTATCTCTCGCTCGAATTCCTGATCGGCCGCCTCTTCACCGATGCGCTCAACAATATGGGGCTGCTCAAGATCTTCGAGGTCGCGCTCGGCGACCTCGGCGTATCCCTGCCCGAACTGCGCAAATGCGAGCCGGATGCCGCGCTCGGCAATGGCGGTCTCGGGCGGCTTGCCGCCTGCTTCATGGAGAGCATGGCAACGCTCTCGATCCCGGCGATCGGCTACGGCATCCGCTACGATTACGGCCTGTTCCGCCAGATCATCAACCAGGGCTGGCAGCAGGAATATCCGGACGAGTGGCTCGGCTTCGGCAACCCCTGGGAATTGCAGCGGCCGGAAGTGATCTACAACATTCATTTCGGCGGCGGCGTCGAGCATGTCGACGACAAGGGCCGCGACCGCGCGATCTGGCATCCGGGCGAGACCGTGCAGGCGATCGCCTATGACACGCCGATCGTCGGCTGGCGCGGCCAGCACGTCAATGCGCTGCGGCTGTGGTCGGCACGCTCGCCCGATCCGCTGAAGCTCGACGCCTTCAACAAGGGCGACTATGTCAGCGCCAGCGCCGAGCAGTCGCGCGCCGAAGCGATCTGCAAATTCCTCTATCCGAACGACGAGAGCCCGGCGGGCCGCGAGCTGCGGCTGCGCCAGGAATATTTCTTCGTCTCGGCCTCGCTCCAGGATCTAGTCAAGCGGCATCTGTCGTCCGACGGCCAGCTTCGCAGCCTGTCGTCGAAGGTCGCGGTGCAGCTCAACGACACCCATCCGAGCCTCGCCGTCACCGAGCTGATGCGGATCCTCGTCGACCTGCACAATTTCCGCTGGGACGAGGCGTGGAAGATCACGGTCGCGACGCTGTCCTACACCAACCACACGCTGCTGCCCGAGGCGCTCGAGACCTGGCCGGTCGAGCTGTTCGAGCGCCTGTTGCCGCGGCATCTGGAGATCATCTACCGCATCAACGTCCAGCATCTGGCGCTCGCCGAGGCGCGCGCGCCCGGCGACATCGACTTCCGCGCCTCGGTCTCGCTGATCGACGAGAAGAGCGGCCGCCGCGTGCGCATGGGCCAGCTTGCCTTCGTCGGCTCGCACCGCATCAACGGCGTCTCGGCGATGCATTCGGACCTGATGCGCGAGACCGTGTTCCACGATCTCAACCATCTCTATCCCGGTCGCATCACCAACAAGACCAACGGCATCACCTTCCGCCGCTGGCTGATGCTGGCAAACCCGAAGCTGACCGACCTGTTGCGCGAGACCTGCGGCGACGCCGTGCTCGACGATCCGACGCAGCTCTCACTGATCGAGGCGCGCGCCAGCGACGTCGAATTCCAGAAGAAATTCCGCGCCGTCAAGCATCACAACAAGACGGCCCTGGCGCGGCTGATCGGCGAGCGGCTCGGCATCAAGGTCGACCCGGGCGCGCTGTTCGACGTGCAGATCAAGCGCATCCACGAATACAAGCGCCAGCTGCTCAACGTCATCGAGACGGTCGCGCTGTACCAGGCGATCAAGGACGATCCCAACGGCAACTGGGTGCCGCGGGTGAAGATCTTCGCCGGCAAGGCGGCGGCGAGCTACAAATACGCCAAGCTGATCATCAAGCTGATCAACGACGTCGCCGAGGTCGTCAACAACGACCCCACGATCGGCGGCAAGCTGAAGGTCGTCTTCCTGCCCGACTACAATGTCAGCCTCGCGGAGGTGATCATTCCCGCGGCCGACCTGTCCGAGCAGATCTCGACCGCCGGCATGGAAGCTTCCGGCACCGGCAACATGAAGCTGGCGCTGAACGGCGCCATCACCATCGGCACGCTCGACGGCGCCAATATCGAGATCCGCGACCATGTCGGCAACGAGAACATCGCGATCTTCGGCATGGAGGCCGGCGACGTCATGATCCGGCGCAAGCAGGGGCTGGATGCCTCCGACGTGATCCGCAGTTCGCCAAAGCTCCAGCGCGCCATCAACGCGGTCGGCGCCGGCGAGTTCTCGCCCGGCGACCCCGGCCGCTTCGAATCTATCGCGCATGCGCTGCGCTATCTCGACCATTACATGGTCAGCGCCGATTTCGATTCCTACTACGAGGCGCAGCGCGCGGTCGATGCGCGCTGGCAGGTGGCGCCGGCCTGGACCCGCGCTTCGATCCTCAATGTCGCGCGCATGGCGTGGTTCTCCTCCGACCGCACCATCCGCGAATATGCCGAGGAGATCTGGAACGTGCCGGTCAATCCGACCACGCCGCTGCTGCCGGACCTGCGCGACGCCGCAGGCTGATTTTCCGCAGTGTGAAATCGGCGTTACCTGCGAGGTTATTGCACAGCCAGGCAATGGCTGTGGTATGACGACCGTCATTCCGGGGCGGCTCGCAGAGCCGAACCCGGAATCTCGAGATTCCGGGTTCGATGCTTCGCATCGCCCCGGAATGACAGACGGAAACACCCATGCACGCCAAGCTCCCGCACCCGTTCGACGACGCCACCCGCATCACCGCCGGTGACAGCAGCTGGCAGGGACACACCAGCGACGATTACTGGGCCTTTGTCGGTCCGTTCGGCGGCGCCACCGCCGCGACCATTTTACGCGCATTGATCGAGCATCCCCAGCGCGCCGGCGATCCACTCGCCGTCACCGTCAATTACTGCGCCCCGATCGCCAAGGGCCCGTTTGACCTGGATGTGCGGCTGGTAAAGGCCAACCGCTCCAGCCAGCACTGGAGCGTCGAACTGTCGCAGGGCGGCGGCGAGGTCGCGACGCTCGCAACCGCGGTGTTCGCCGAGCGGCGGCCGTCCTGGGAGCACAGGGTGGCGACGGTCCCGGACGCCGCGGCGTTCGAGGCAACGCTGCCGTTCCCGAAGATCTCGGCGTCCTGGGCCAACCAGTACGAATTCCGCTTCGTCGAGGGCGAGATGCGGATCGGCCCGCCGCAGGCCGAGCTTGCCAGCACCTATTCGAAAATCTGGATCAGCGACCGCACCCCGCGCAGGCTTGACATGCTGTCGCTGATGTCGATGTCGGACGCCTTCTTCGGCCGCATCTTCCACGCGCGGCGCGAGCTGGTGCCGTTCGGCACGGTGTCGCTGACGACCTATTTTCACACCGACAGCGAGGAGCTCGCAGCCGAGGACATCGCGCGCGTGCTGGCGACGGCCGATTCGAAGATCATGCACAAGAGCTACGCCGACCAGAACGCCGAGCTGTGGTCGCCGAACGGAAGGCTGCTCGCGACGACGACGCAGATCGCGTATTTCAAGGCTTGAGCTGCCTCCACGTCATTGCGAGGAGCGTAGCGACGAAGCAATCCAGACTGTCTCCGCGGAGGGATTTCTGGATTGCTTCGCTGCGCTCGCAATGACGGTGGAGATATCTCGCCACAATCGGGATAGGGGGAAGCCTCGCGGCTCCGCCCCTCCCACACCACCGGACATACGGGTCCGTATCCGGCGGTTCAGCGGATTATGCGGGTCGCCGTGCCGCGACGGAAGCCAAGCCGAGTGAGGCAAAGAAGCCGTTTGGCAGAGCAATGGTGAGCGCGGGGCTGTTCGCGAGCCGCCAAGGGCCACGTGGGCTGCCGGCGGTTTGCGCCGCCAGATCCCGGCCGACGCCGCGGCGTCGCAACTCGGCAAAGCGAGCGGGTCCATACTTCCATTGCTTCCAGGCAACGGCGCGCAACCGTCGCCTGATCCACTGGTCAAGCACGCGCAACACCGACGGGGTTTGACAGAAGCCGAAGTAGCCGTGCCACCCAATCAGGTAGGTCGACAGTTCTTTGGCGATCTGCACGAGGCATCGACCACGCGTGCGTCGCGTGAGCTCCCGAACCTTCGCCTTGAAGCGGGCGAGTGCCTGCGGCGCGATGCGCCGCCGCGGTTCTTGCCCGCCGGTGAAGCTGAAGCCCAGGAACTTGCGAACACTCGGTTTGGCAACCGCGCTCTTCGCTTTGTTGATCTTGAGCTTGAGGCGCTTTTCGAGGAACCTCTCGACGCCAGCCAGCACCCGTTCGCCCGCCCGCTGACTGCGCACGTAGATGTTGCAGTCGTCGGCGTAACGCACGAAGCGGTGGCCGCGCTTCTCCAGTTCCTTGTCCAGCACATCCAGCATCAGGTTCGACAACAGCGGCGAGAGCGGACCGCCCTGCGGCGTGCCCTCTTCCGTCGGACTGACCAGCCCTCCTTCCAACACACCCGCATTCAGGAAGGCGCGGATGAGCTTCAGGATGCGCTTGTCAGCAACCCGCTTGGCAACCAGTCCCATCAGGATGTCGTGGTTGACCCGGTCAAAGAACTTCTCCAGGTCGATGTCCACCACGATGCTGTGGCCGGCCGCAATGTACGCCTGCGCCCGTTCCACCGCCCGATGTGCCGAGCGCCCCGGCCGAAAGCCGAAGCTCGTCTCGGCGAACGTCCTATCCCAATCCGCCTGCAGCACCTGCATCACCGCCTGCTGGATCAAGCGGTCGAGCACCGTCGGAATGCCGAGCGGCCGCAGGCCGCCCGACGCCTTCGGTATCTCCACCCGCCGCACCGGCTGTGGCTTGTAGGTGCCGTCAAGCAACTGGGCTCGGATCGCAGGCCAGTGCTCCTTCAGGTGGGCTGACAGCTCGCCGACGGTCATCCCGTCGACGCCCGCCGCGCCCTTGTTGCGCTTTACTTGCGCCAACGCTGCCTTCAGATTCTCACTCTCGACAACGTCTTCCATCGACGGTCCTGCGACCGCCGGGCGTTCGAGACAGACTTCCGCCGCACGCGCTTCAGGCTCTCGGGCGCCGGCGCTTCGGGCTTCACCCTCCGCTCCGGGGCTCAAGTTCAGCTCGACCTGATTCTTCTGCCGCATGGCTCGCACGAGATCGCCGCTCTACTGACCACTTCCACCGTTCAGGCCTTCAGCGGCGCGCTGCCGCCTACTACGCCCTCGGCTGACTTCTGCGCTGCGGTCAGGCCGTCTTGCGACGGTCTCAGTCTCGTTGCCGAGACACAGCGCAGACCTCCCGAGGTAAGACCGACCGCCTTCACCGCACGCCCGCCGAATTTACCACCCCGACCTTTGATGACCTTGGACTTCGCGATCAATTGCTCGCTCGTCCGGCCGGGTAGGCCTCGTTATCCGGTGTTTGTCCATCGGGCCGCGGCTTTGCTCCACGCTTTCTTCAGACCCCACCTCACGATGACGCCCTTGCGCTTCGCTAATCCTTCGCCGCCATCAGGCTGGATAGAGGACTTCCACCTCCAAGCTGTCGCTCATACTCGGCACACAACAAAAAGGGCGGCCTCGCGGCCGCCCTTTTGCATTCTCAAATGATGCGACCTTACTCCGCCGCGAGCTTCACGTCCGGCGCGGCTGCGCGCACTTCGGCGTCGACCTGGGCTTCGAACTTGGCAAAGTTCTTCTGGAACATGCCGACCAGCGCGCGGGCGGTCTTGTCGAACTCGTCCTTGTCCTTCCAGGTGTTGACCGGGTTGAGGATTTCGCTCGGCACGCCCGGCAGCGCGGTCGGAACCGCGAAGCCGAAATATTTGTCGGTGCGGAATTCGACGTTGCGAAGCGAACCGTCGAGCGCCGCGGTGAGCAGCGCGCGCGTCACCTTGATCGGCATGCGCGAGCCCGTACCATACTTGCCGCCGGTCCAGCCGGTGTTGACCAGCCAGCAGTCGACATTGTGCTGGGCGATCAGGTCGCGCAGCATGTTGCCGTAGACGGATGGATCGAGCGGCAGGAAGGGCGAGCCGAAGCAGGTCGAGAACTCCGGCTGCGGCTCGTTGCCGAGACCGCGCTCGGTGCCCGCGACCTTGGCGGTGTAGCCGGAGAGGAAGTGATACATCGCCTGCGCCGGCGACAGCTTTGCGATCGGCGGCAGCACGCCGAAGGCGTCGGCGGCGAGCATCACCACGTTCTTCGGCTGCGGCGCGCGGCCGGTGCGCGAAGCGTTCGGGATGAAGTCGAGCGGATAGGCCGACCGGGTGTTCTCGGTCTTGGAGCCGTCGTCGAAGTCCACCACGCGGGTGTCCTCGTCGAGCACGCAGTTCTCGAGCACCGCGCCGAAGCGCGTGCTTGCGGCATAAATCTGCGGCTCGGCTTCCTGCGAAAGCTTGATGCACTTGGCGTAGCAGCCACCTTCGAAATTGAAGACGCCGTTCGGGCCCCAGCCGTGCTCGTCGTCACCGATCAGGGTGCGGTTCGGGTCGGCCGACAGCGTGGTCTTGCCGGTGCCGGAGAGGCCGAAGAAGATCGCGGCATCGTCCTTGGCGCCGACATTGGCCGAGCAGTGCATCGGCATCACGCCGCGCTCGGGCAGATAGTAGTTCAGCGTGGTGAAGACCGACTTCTTCATCTCGCCGGCATAGTAGGAGCCGCCGATCAGCACGATCTTGCGGGCGAAGTCGATCGCGACGACGTTCTCCGACTTGCAGCCATGGCGCTTCGGATCGGCGCGGAAGCTCGGCATGTCGATGATGGTGAGCTCGGGCGTGAAGGTCGACAGCTCGATCGCCTCGGGGCGGATCAGCAGCGTGCGGATGAACAGCGAATGCCAGGCGAGCTCAGTGAACACGCGGGTCTTGATCCGGTAGGCCGGATCGGCGCCGCCGTAGAGGTCCTGCGCGAACAGGCTCTTGCCTTCGGCGTGCTTGAGGAAGTCCTGATAGAGCGTCTCGAACTGCTCCGCGGTGATCGACTGGTTGCCGGCCCACCACATCTTCTTGTCGGTGGTGGCGTCGCGCACCGTGAACTTGTCCTTGGGGCTGCGGCCCGTGAACTCGCCGGTGTCGGCGCACAGCGCACCGTCGGCAGACAGCACCGCCTCGCCCGCGGAGAGCGAGTATTGATAGAGTTGCGGCGCGCCGAGGTTCCAGTGAACCTGTTTGAGATTCTTTAAGCCGAATTTGTCGGCGCCGAAGGCACCGTTGCGCACGCCCGTCTCTTGCACGAAAAAATCCTCCTAGAACCCGCGACACATAGCGCGACCAAGCTTTGGCGCCATCGCAGTCACCGTGAATAATAGGCCATCCGGCCTAGGTTGGGCGACCTAATACTGATGAACGCTGGCGTTGCCAAGCCGATCCCGCAGGATTTGGTTTATTCAAGGACCGCGCCAAACGTCGCGCATGTCTGCTCTGAGCAGGTGCATCAAAAAATCACGAATGATCGCGCAACCAAATGCGCGTTTCGACGTTATCGGGGGTTATTGCGACGCACAATTCCCTGGGCGGTCTATCGTACGTCTCCCTCGCCGATCAGTGCGAACGGTCCCCACATCGCAGGATAGGCGTTGCGCGGCGACGAGGCGTCGTCGAGATACGTCAACATGGCGCGGCGCAATGCTTGGGCACGACCGATTCCTGGTTCGTTTTTGAGCAGAGCGAATGTCGACGTGGTCAAGCGGGTGGCAGCTTCCGAATCCACTGCCCAATGCGAGACCAGGAGCGCGCGGGCACCGGCATAGAAGAACGAGCGCGCCAATCCCGACAGGGCCTCTGCGCCGGGCTTGTCGCCCGCGATAGTGTTGCAGGCCGACAGCACAACCCAATCCGCGTTGAGCTTGAGCTGGGCGACTTCGCTCGCGGTGAGAAGACCGTCGTCGAGCTCGGAGGGCTGATCGGGAATGGAGAGCGCAAGCGAAGGCTCGCCCAGTCCCTTGACGTCGCCCGCAACGAGTCCGTGGGTGGCAAAGTAGATGATGCTGTATTGAGCAAGCGCTGCACGCTTGAGCGTCGTTTCGCTGGCATCGCGGCCGAGATGGATATCGACATCGCCTGCGCCGACATCCCTGGCCACCGCGTTCAGTTCGTCGGCAGTGTCAGGCAGCTGCGGCAGCGCTTGCGCAAGCCGCGCACGATCGACGCCGGCGCCGCGCCAGAAGTCGGTATAGGCAATCGTCGCGATGCTGCGCGCGGCGACCTTGCCGCTTGCGGCGCGACGATCGGCCGGCCCTTCGGCTGCAGGGTTGAACACGGGATCGCCAAAGCCGGTCATTGGCTTGACGCCCTGATCCTTGCGCGCAAAGGCCCGCAGCGATTTCAGGCTGATCACCGACGGCAGCACCGAGACGGCCTGACGCCGCAACAGCCAGGCGGCGTTGCGATAGCCTTCGAGCTTGTCCGGGATCGCAGCTTGCGGCTTCTCGGTGACGAGCAGATGAAACGGCAGTGCGGTCAGTGCGGCCGAGGGCACCACCAGCAGGCTGCGCTTGTCTTTCGTCAGCGCTTCGACCGGGCCGAGCAGCGCGACATAGAGCTCATTGGCGAGCGCGAGGTCGAACAGGCCGGATTTGCCGGACGCATCGTGTGCCTTGCCGACGTCGAGCCCTTTGCGGAACGCCGACACTTTCTGCGCCAGCGCGTCCGCGCCAAGCGGAATCTCCTTCCAGTCGACGCCCTCGCGCGTGATCGCGATGACATAGCCCTGCTTGTCCACGACGGAATAGATCGTCATCGCCTCGTCGGCCGACAGCAACGGCTGGATGTCCTTCACGCCGAGCGGCAGCGGATTGGACAGCGAGGCATAGTCGGGAAACTCGACGGCAAGCGTCTTCTGCAAGCCGGCGCGCTCGCTCGCGATCGCCGCGATCCGCGCGCGGCTGCGCTGCTCGGCCGCGACGTCGCGTTGCGCGGCTTGCTTGGACACCGCCGTGATGATCGCCTTGTCGAGCGCCTCGGCCTCGGCCGCGAGATCCTGCTCCTTGCGCACGAGCTCGGCGAGCCGGTCGCTGCCGGCCGCAAGCCGCACGGCGAGCTTGTTCACGGCGGAGGCGGCGGACGATTGCGTGCCGCGCTGGATCGCGGCCAGCGCTTCGTCGAGGGCCTTGTCGTCGGAGAGGAGATGCTGCTGCCGCGCGGAAAACAGGATCGGCAGCACCACACGCAGCTGCGCGCGGCCGCTGCGAAGCGTCCTTTCCGCCAGCGGCAAGGCATCGGCAGTGCGCCCGGAGACATAAAGGAAATAAGCGAGATTGCTGGTCGAGGTCACGACGTCAGGATGATCCGGCCCAAGCGCGCGCTCGCGGATCGCAAGGGCGCGCCGGTAGAGCGGCTCGGCATCGGCATAACGCTGCTGGTGCTCGTAGAGCCCGGCGAGATTGTTCAGCGAACGCGCGACGTCGGGATGATCCGGACCCAGCACCTTTTCGCGGATCGCGAGCGAGCGCTTGATCGGCGCCTCGGCATCCGCATCGCGGTTGAGGTCGCGATCGACCTGACCGATGTTGTTCAGAACCGTGGCGACCGCGGGATGCTCGGGTCCGGCGGCCTTCTGGTAGATCGCGAGCGCTCGCTGGAACAGCGGCTCGGCGTCCGCAAAATGCTCCTGCTTCACGTAGAGCGTGGCGAGATTGTTGAGGGCCTGGCCGACATCGGGATGCTCGCGCGACAGCGCCTTTTCGCGAATGGCCAGCGCACGCTTGAACAGCGGCTCGGCTTCAGTGAAGCGGCCCTGCCGCTGATACAGCGCGGCGAGATTGTTCAGCTCGGGCGCGATCAAGGCGGTGTCGAGGCCGAGCGACTTTTCCATCAGCGCGATCGCGCGCTTGTAGATCGGCTCGGCGAGGTCGTCGCGGCCCTGGCCGGCATAGACCTGGCCGAGATTGTTGAGCGCGGCGGAGAGTTCGCGGCCGTCGTTGCCCTTCTCCAGGCTCGCCACCATGGCCTGCGCCAGGGGCAGCGCCTCCGCGTATTTGCCGGCCTGGTTGAGCGCGTTGATCCGCGCGCCCTGTGCGGCGAGATCGGCCTTCTGGGCAAGACCGGGAGTGGCAAGCGACGTGGTGATCGCGAGCGCCAGACCCGCGGCCAACGCCAAACGACGATGCGTCATGAACCCTCTCGCTGCCAATCCCGAACCGCTCACGGTGTTGGGTCGCAGCGATCGGCAACGGCGTTCAATTTTGGCGCGGCTCGTCCGTCTTCGCGCGCGCTTCGCCGGCGAGGCGGACCAGCATCTTGCGCAGCGCCGTGCCGCTGGTCACCCGCTCCGGGAAGTCCAGCCGCAGCGCGGTCTGGCCGTCCTGCATGTCGAGGCCCTCAGGGTCACAGCCGGTGCAGCGCCAGTCGCCGGCGGCGGCGCCGAGCAGTTTGGTCGCGTAAAGGCCCATGGCGTCGCGGTGGTCGGCATTCATGTGCTCCACGGCCCCCTTCTCCGCCGCCATCAGGTCCTCGGCGCCGCTGAGATCGGTCAGGAACTGCTCCGGCTTGAGGTCGACGATCCGGCCGAAGCCGGCCACCAGATGGGTTCCCGTGGGCCGGATCCTGAAGAACGAGAAGTCCTTAAACGAAACAAAGGCTTCCGCCGACGGGTGCGCATTCAGGTACCGCCGTTCGAGAAGATCCTTCTCGGCGCCGGCCGGCTCCGCCAGGCCGGACAACATGATCCGGGCGCCCTCCAGGGGATCGCCGGCGGCGCGCTCATCCAGCATCAAGGAGACCCGGCCATCTGCCAGGATGTTCCTGGTGTGCACGGCCAATGCGGAGATCAGCAGGATCGGCGAGCCATCCGGGTGGCTCGCCAGATTGACCAGGGAACAATAGGGATCGCCGCTGCCCACCATCAACGTTGCGAGAGCGCCCTGCCGCGACCGCCTGAGCAGCGACTTGGCGAGCTTTCCGGGGTCGAAATCGGGGGTCGGTTGCATGGGCTTTCTCGGCTCAGGTGGTTGCAAGGGGGGTCTTTTTTCGGCTAAACGGGGGTCTGGTTATGGGTCGGGATGCGGCGAATCTGCCGTGTTTCGTGGAACTTGGTCACACTTCAGCCCAGCTTGCATTGCTCGGTGACAAAGTTCGAACGCCAAGTTCGGGACCCATGTATGCGGCGCATCACTGGATTGCTCGCCGTTTCAAGCCACGACCCAAACGGAAAGCAGAAAGCAGAGGCTCATGCCCACAATCGCTTTGGTCGACGACGACCGCAACATTCTCACATCCGTCTCGATCGCGCTGGAAGCCGAAGGCTACCGCATCATGACCTACACCGACGGCGCTTCCGCGCTTGACGGTTTCCGCACCACCCAACCCGACCTCGCCATCCTCGACATCAAGATGCCGCGCATGGACGGCATGGAGACGCTGCGCCGCCTGCGGCAGAAGTCCGACCTGCCGGTGATCTTCCTGACCTCCAAGGACGAAGAGATCGACGAGCTGTTCGGCCTCAAGATGGGCGCCGACGATTTCATTCGCAAACCGTTCTCGCAGCGGCTGCTGGTCGAGCGCGTCAAGGCAGTGTTGCGCCGCTCGGCGCCGAAGGACCCGACCGTAGCGCCGAAGGAGAACGACGCCAAGGCGCTCGACCGCGGTCTTTTGCGCATGGATCCGGAACGCCATACCTGCACCTGGAAGAACGAACCGGTGACGTTGACCGTCACCGAATTCCTGATCCTGCAGGCGCTCGCGACCCGGCCCGGCGTGGTGAAGAGCCGCAACGCGCTGATGGACGCCGCCTACGATGACCAGGTCTATGTCGACGACCGCACCATCGACAGCCACATCAAGCGGCTGCGCAAGAAGTTCAAGGTGGTCGACAACGAGTTCGAGATGATCGAGACGCTGTACGGCGTCGGCTATCGTTTCAAGGAAGCCTGAGGCGGCAGGGCACCTTCGCGAATGTCCGGAGCATTGCCGGTTCTGGTTCCATCGGAACCGGGATGACTCTAGAATGCGGGGACCGTCGCACGAGCTGTCCTAACGCGGGCGTAAGCATTGCTGGACCGAACGCAGCCTGACCCGAACCAGAGCGCCGAGGATATCGCATCCGACGGCGTTCCAGTGCACGTCGCCGAGGACAAGCCGGCTGCGCAAGGCTGGCGGCCGCTGAACTGGCTCAAGCGCGCCGGGCAATTCTTCTTCGCGCTGTCCTTCTCGAGCCTGACCCGCCGCATCGTCTCGCTCAACCTCGCCGGCCTCGTCGCGCTGGTGGCGAGCATCCTCTATCTGTCGCAATTCCGCGCCGGCCTGATCGACGCGCGCGCGCAGAGCCTGCTGGTGCAGGCCGAGATCATCGCCGGTGCGATCGCGGCCTCCGCGACGGTGCAGACCAACGCCATCACGATCGACCCCGACCGGCTGCTCGACCTCAAGCCGGGCGAGACCTATGGCGGCTCGGACGACTATTCGCCGCTGGATTTTCCGATCAATCCGGAGCGCGTTGCGCCGGTGCTGCGCACGCTGATCTCGCCGACCAAGACGCGCGCCCGCATCTACGATCCCAACGGCAGCCTGCTGCTCGACAGCCGCAACCTCGAGAACGTGCTGCGCTTCCCCCTGCCGCCGCTGTCCGCCGAGAAGCCCGGCGTGGTCGAGCGCGGCATGGTCGCGGTGCGCACCTGGCTGAACCGCGGCGACCTGCCGCTCTATCGCGAGCTCGGGCCCGAGAACGGCAATGGCTATGCTGAAGTGGGCGACGCACTCCAGGGCCAGAAGCGCTCGATGGTTCGGGTCAATGCGCGCGGCGAGGTGATCGTCTCGGTCGCGGTCCCCGTGCTGCGCTCGCGCGCCATCCACGGCGCGCTGATGTTGTCCACCCAGGGCGACGACATCGACCAGATGGTCACCGCAGAGCGTCTCGCCATCCTGAAAGTCGGCGGCGTCGCCGCCGCGGTCATGATCATGCTGTCGCTGCTGCTGGCCAGCACGATCGCAGGTCCCGTGCGCCGGCTCGCGGACAGCGCCGAGCGCGTCCGCCGCCGCATCAAGACCCGCGTCGAGATTCCCGACTTCACCCGCCGCCGCGACGAGATCGGCCATCTGTCCGGCGCGCTGCGCGACATGACCAACGCGCTCTACAGCCGCATCGAGGCGATCGAGATGTTCGCCGCCGACGTCGCGCACGAATTGAAGAACCCGCTGACCTCGCTGCGCTCCGCGGTCGAGACGCTGCCGCTGGCGCGCAACGAGAACAGCCGCGCCCGCCTGCTCGAGGTGATCGAGCACGACGTCAAGCGGCTCGACCGCCTGATCTCTGATATCTCCGACGCCAGCCGGCTCGATGCCGAATTGCAGCGGCAGGACGCGATTCCGGTCGATCTGCGCCGCCTGCTCGGTACGCTGGTCTCGGTCGCCAACGAAACCAAGCTCGGCCACGACGTCGCGGTCGAGGCGCGCTTCGAGGGGCGCGGGCCGACCGACACGTTCGCCGTGACCGGCCACGATTCACGGCTCGGGCAGGTGGTCTCGAACCTGCTCTCCAACGCGCAATCCTTCTCGGAGGCCGGCAGCAAGGTGCGCCTCACCTGCCGCCGCGTGCGCGGTGAAATCGAGATCGTTGTCGACGACGACGGCCCCGGCATCCGCGATGACGCGCTGGAGCGCATCTTCGAGCGCTTCTACACCGACCGTCCGCATCAGGGCTTTGGCCAGAACTCCGGCCTCGGGCTCTCGATCTCCAAGCAGATCGTCGACGCGCATGGCGGGCGCATCTGGGCGGAGAACCGCCCCGGCCCCGCGGACGAGGACGGCGCGCCGACGGTTGCCGGCGCGCGCTTCGTGGTGAGGCTGCCCGCGCTATGAGCGACGGCGGGCCCAGCGTGCACGCCTCCGCGGTCAAGGTCGGGAATCTGGCAGTGCTGATCCGCGGACCGTCGGGCTCCGGCAAGTCGCGCCTTGCCTTCGATTTGATCATGGCGGGGCGCGCCGGCGTGGTCGAAAGGGCCGTTCTGGTCGGTGATGACCGTGTCCATCTGGCGACAGTCGGCGACGAAATTGAAGTCCGCCCCGCGCCGCCGCTTGCCGGCCTGATCGAGATCCGGGGCCTCGGAATCCGCCGCTGCGACTTCGTGGAGCATGCGACCGTCGGCCTCGTGGTCGATCTGGCCGCCGCGGACGCGGAACGCCTGCCGCCGGCCGAATCCCTGAAAACAAGCATTTTAGGTGTCGAAATACCGCGAATCCCTGTTAGCCGCGATTATTCGCCCCTCCCACTGGTTGTTGCGGCCTTGACCACTACCAAGAGTTCATCTTCCGTTAATCCCTCAGGCGATTGTTTGAAGGGAAATGGTAACCATATGAACCCCACTATCGCGACCGAATAGACCGGCGCAGCTCCCCTCATCCATCCGTCTAAGTTCAGGGAGATACGCAACATCCCCTCTTGCGCAGGGGCTCTGGATGGTCAAAGTGGCGCGTTCGTGCGGTGCACCAAAAGCGCCCGCGAGGAGTTTTCCGATGATTGGTCTAGTACTTGTGACCCACGGGCGCCTTGCCGACGAATTCAAGGCAGCGCTTGAACATGTCATGGGCCCACAAAAGCAAATCGAAGCGATTACGATCGGCGCTGAAGATGATTCCGATCTGTGCCGAAGCGACATCATCGAGGCGGTTAACCGCGTCGATTCCGGCGACGGCGTTGCGATCCTCACCGACATGTTCGGCGGCACGCCATCCAACCTGGCAATATCCTGTATGAGCCGGCCGAAGGTCGAGGTGCTCGCGGGCATCAACCTTCCGATGCTGGTGAAGCTCGCCAAGGTGCGTGAGGAACGCGCGCTGCCCGACGCGATCGCGATGGCCCAGGAAGCGGGTCGCAAATACGTCACCATCGCCAGCCGCGTGCTCGCCGGCAAATGAGCGACGACGCGCCGCAAGCCGGGTCGGGCGTGCCCGCGGGCGCGATCTCCAAGGAGCTCCTCATCATCAACAAGCGCGGCCTGCACGCCCGCGCCTCGGCGAAATTCGTCCAGGCGGTCGAGCGCTTCAACGCGCAAGTGTGGGTGACGCGCGGCGGCGAGACCGTCGGCGGCACCTCGATCATGGGTCTGATGATGCTCGCTGCGGGACCCGGCACGACGATCACGGTCGCTGCGGCCGGTGCGGATGCCGATGCCGCGCTCGCGGCGATCACGGAGCTCGTTGAAAGCAAGTTCAACGAGGAAGGGATTTAGCGCCCTCCCGCCATGCGCTCAGCGCCGTAGGGTGGGCAAAGGCGCGACGCGCCGTGCCCACCATCTCTCGACAATCGCGACAGAAGTGGTGGGCACGCTTCGCTTTGCCCACCCTACGGCACCTTCGGTCACTTCGCGGGCGGCGCGATGTAGATGTTCCAGCTCATCGACGGGCCGGCCTTGCCATGGGTGAAGCGGCGCGTCGTCATCACGATGCGCTCGGCGTTCGGCGCAGTCTCCGACACCCATTTCTCGAACGCCGGCAGACGGCCGTCGGTCGGATCGAACACGCCGATGAAGCCGTAGGTCTTGACGTCATCGCGCGAGGTCAGCCCGGAATCCCAGGCCTCTAACGGCAGCAATGCGGACGGATGGTCCGGGCTGTAGAACACCAGCGGCTGGATCTGTTCCATCGTGCCGGCAACGACGGCCCAGCGCGAACCGAAGCGGGTGTGCCAGGCCTGGGTCAATTCGCGCGCGAGCTCCGAGCGCGCGCCATAGATCGCCGCGTTGCCGGCATTGGCCGCCATCTCGCGCGCGGCGATCCAGGGCGAGGCGGCAAGCGTCGCAACGCTGAGCACGAGCCAGATCGCGACGATGTTGAACAGGGTCGCGCTCTGCACCCGCAGCGCGGGGATCGCGACCAGCGCCAAGGGCACCAGGAAGAACAGCGAGATGCCCCAATCGGTCTTCATGTAGATGCTGAAAACCAGTGCGCCGAGCGGCGGGCCGACCGCGACGATGATCTGGATGATCCAGACATTCCGCGCCTGCGAGACATTGACACCCGGATTGGCGCCGCGCGCCCAGGCGCGGGTGATAATGCGCGAGGGCGTACGCAGCAGCAGCTTGCGCCACGGCGGCACCCACGCCATGGCGAGCGCGGCCAGCACCACCGGCAGCGCCAGCAGCGCGACATTATGCAGGGCATAGCCGGCCACGAGCTGATGCACGAGACGGCTGTCCTCGAGGCTGTAGGTGTCGCCGGCATAGGTCAGCGGCACGAAATGCACCTCCGCCAGCCAGACGATGTGCGGGATCATCGCCACCACCATCGTCGCGATCGCCACCCACGGCGCCGGCGACAGCAGGAATTTCAAGCGGTCGGGGTGGATCAGCGCGGCAAGGCCGATGGCGCCGATCATGGTCAGCACCCAGTACTTGGTCATCAGCGCCAGCGCGCCGGCGAGCCCGAACCAGATCCCGGACTGCCAGCTCCGCTTCTCGAAGGCGTTGAGATAGGCGAGCACCAGCAGCGGCAGCGTGACGAGCTGGAGCAGGTCCGGGTTGTACTTGAAGCCCTTGAAATTGAAGATCGGGTAGAGCGCGACCATCACCACGACCAGGAACGCACGCCGTGCATCCACGACGCGCAAGCTCAGCAACCAGCAGATCACCATGCCGATGCCGACGATCGCCATTGCCAGCGCATAGGTCGCCCAGTCCGCCGCCGGGAACACCTTGAACCAGAGGCCGGCGACCCAGCCCGACAACGGCGGGTGCTTGCCGTAGCCCCACAGGAATTTCTGGCCCCAGCCCCAGGCTTCCGCGACGTCCATGTGAACGTCCTGCGCTGCCTTGAGATTGATCAGGATGAAGGTCCAGAGCACCGCATGCAGGATCGCGAGCTGGATCACCAGCCACAGGCGGGCCTCCGGCCGGACCGCGCTGGCAACCAGCCAGGCCCGGAAGCGGTTGAAACTCACCCGGGTCTTCGCGCGGGCTCGGGCAGATGGGATTGAGGTCGTCGACATCAGCCGTTGCGTAGCGCGTTTTGGCCCGTCGTGGAATCAGCTTGGCGTGAAGAAAGGCCCTGAAAATACAGCAATATGGTTGCCGCACGGGGATGTGAGTGGTATCCCGCGCCCATGACGACCGTCCCCATTTCCAACATCCGCAATTTCTCCATCGTCGCCCATATCGACCATGGCAAATCGACGCTGGCCGACCGCCTGATCCAGATGACCGGCGGCCTCACCGACCGCGAAATGGCGGGCAAGGAGCAGGTGCTCGATTCCATGGATATCGAGCGCGAGCGCGGCATCACCATCAAGGCGCAGACGGTCCGGCTCGCCTACCGCGCCAAGGACGGCAAGGACTACATCTTCAACCTGATGGACACGCCCGGCCATGTCGACTTCGCCTACGAAGTCTCGCGGTCGCTGGCGGCCTGCGAGGGTTCCCTGCTGGTGGTCGACGCCAGCCAGGGCGTCGAAGCGCAGACGCTCGCCAACGTCTACCAGGCGCTCGACAACAATCACGAGATCGTTCCGGTCCTGAACAAGGTCGACCTGCCGGCCGCCGAGCCCGAGAAGGTCAAGCAGCAGATCGAGGACGTCATCGGCATCGACGCCTCGGACGCGGTGATGATCTCGGCCAAGACCGGCCTCGGCGTGCCCGACGTGCTGGAAGCCATCGTCACCCGCCTGCCGCCGCCGAAGGGCGACCGCGATGCGACCTTGAAGGCGCTGCTGGTCGACAGCTGGTACGACGTCTATCTCGGCGTCGTCGTTCTGATCCGCGTCGTCGACGGCGTCATGAAGAAGGGTAGCCGCGTGCGCATGATGGGCACGGGCGCTGCCTACGACGTCGAGCGCGTCGGCTTCTTCACGCCGAAGATGACGCAGGTCGACGAGCTCGGCCCCGGCGAGATCGGCTTCATCACCGCCGCGATCAAGGAAGTCGCCGACACCCGCGTCGGCGACACCATCACCGACGACAGGAAGCCGGTCACGGAAATGCTGCCGGGCTTCAAGCCGGCGATCCCGGTGGTGTTCTGCGGCCTGTTCCCGGTCGACGCCGACGATTTCGAGACGCTGCGCGCCGCGATGGGCAAGCTGCGCCTCAACGACGCCAGCTTCTCCTTCGAGATGGAGACCTCCGCGGCGCTCGGCTTCGGCTTCCGCTGCGGCTTCCTCGGCCTGCTGCACCTCGAGATCATCCAGGAGCGGCTGTCGCGCGAATTCGATCTCAACCTGATCGCGACCGCGCCGAGCGTCATCTACAAGATGAAGCTGACCGACGGCACCGAGCTCGAGATCCACAATCCCGTCGACATGCCCGACGTGGTCAAGATCGAGGAGATCCAGGAGCCCTGGATCGAGGCGACGATCCTCACCCCGGACGAATATCTCGGCAGCGTGCTGAAGCTGTGCCAGGACCGCCGCGGCGCGCAGAAGGAGCTGACCTATGTCGGCGCCCGCGCGATGGTGAAATACGATCTGCCGCTCAACGAAGTGGTGTTCGACTTCTACGATCGCCTCAAATCGGTCTCCAAGGGCTACGCCTCGTTCGACTATCATCTCACCGACTACAAGCCGGCCGACCTCGTCAAGATGCAGATCCTGGTCAATGCCGAGCCGGTCGACGCACTCTCGATGCTGGTCCACCGCACCCGCGCCGAGGGGCGCGGCCGCGCCATGGTCGAGAAGATGAAGGAGTTGATCCCGCCGCACATGTTCCAGATCCCGATCCAGGCGGCGATCGGCGGCAAGGTGATCGCCCGCGAGACCGTCCGCGCGCTGCGCAAGGACGTCACCGCGAAGTGCTACGGCGGCGACATCACGCGCAAGCGCAAGCTTCTGGAGAAGCAGAAGGAAGGCAAGAAGAAGATGCGGCAGTTCGGCAAGGTCGACATCCCGCAGGAAGCCTTCATCGCCGCGCTGAAGGTGGATAGCTGAGGCTGCTGCCCGGACCAGTTCTGACGTAACGAGACTGGTCAGGCCCGGCCATCCGTGGCCGGAAAACAAAAAACGCGAAAACAACCCCATGCACAGTAGCCGGCCCCTTGTCGGCATTGCGCTTTTTCGAATTTTCGATTTTACGAAATCGATTTGACCCGTCGGGCAAAACAGGGGCATGATGGCATCATGGCAGCGGGTGCGACGCGGGCGCCCCTCAGGAGGCACCGGAGGCAACATGCCGAAGGCCTGAGTGACTAACATCACAGATCCAAGACTTGCCTTTCGACAGGCTCTGCATACGCTGCGCACGTGATGTTCGGGGCTGTGATGGGCGCATTTCGCTGGTTTTCATTGCTATTCGTCGTCTGGCTAACCTGCGGTTCGGCGCACGCCGAGCGCCGCGTCGCGCTCGTTATTGGCAATTCGGCCTACAAGAGCGTGCCGAGGCTTGCGAACCCGGTGAATGATGCCGCTCTGGTCGGTGGCATGTTCAAGAAGGCCGGATTCGACAGCGTCGACATCAAGCTCGACCTCACCGTGGTCGATATGCGCAAGGCGCTTCGCGAGTTTGCAGGCAAGGCTCGCGAGGCGGAAGTCGCCGTCATCTATTACGCCGGCCACGGGATCGAGTTGGACGGCAACAACTATCTGATCCCGACCGATGCTGCCCTGGAGACGGACAACGACGTGTTCGACGAGGCGTTTCCGCTCGACCGAGTGTTGTTTGCCATCGAACCGGCCAAACAGCTCCGCCTCGTCATTCTCGACGCCTGCCGCGACAATCCCTTTGCCAAGACAATGAAGCGCACGGTTGCCGCCCGCGCTATCGGACGTGGTCTTGCCAAGGTCGAGCCGACCAGTTCGAACACCATGATCGCCTACGCCGCGAAGGCGGGCTCGACCGCCTCCGATGGCGACTCGAAGAACAGCCCGTTCGCGGCCGCGCTCGTCGAGCGTCTGCCCACACCGGGACTCGACCTGCGCAAGGCCTTCGGCTTCGTGCGCGACGATGTCCTCAAGAACACCGGCTACAAGCAGGAGCCGTATGTCTATGGCTCGCTGGGCGGTGACGACGTCCCCCTGGTCCAGGCCAAGCCGGCAGCCGCATCCGGGCCTCAGGCGAGTCCCGATGACGCCGTCCGTCGGGATTATGAGCTCGCGCTGCAGATCGGCACGAGAGAGGTTTGGACGGCTTTCCTCGCGAAGTATGCCGACGGGTTCTACGCCAGCCTGGCCAAGGGGCAATTGAACCGAATCGCAGCAGAGGAGACGCGCGCCGCCGCCGCCGATAAGGCGCGGCAGGCCGAAGACGAGAAAGCGCGGCTTGCGGCGGAGCGGGCCAGGAAGGCGGAGCAAGATAGGGCGGCGGCAGCCGCCAAGGCCGCCGAAGATGCGCGGATTGCGGCTGAGAAGGCCAAGCAGGTCGAAGAGGCCAAGGCCGCCGCGGCCGAGCAGCGCAGGAAAGAGGCCGAGGCCGCAGCAGCCAAAGCGCTCGCCGACAAAGCCGCTGCCGAGAAGGCTCTTGCGGACAAACAGGCCGCCGACAAAGCCGCTGCCGAGAAAGCCGCCGCAGAGCTGGCGGCGAAAAAGGCTGCCGAGAAGCCGGAAGGCGCGGGTGGCGAACAGAAGGTCGCGGCGCTCGCGCCGCCGTCGGCGCAGCCTGCCATGTCACCCCAGGAGGTCGCGAAATCGGTGCAGTCGGAATTGCGCCGGGTCGGGTGCCTGACTGCGTCGGCTGACGGTGACTGGAATGCGACGTCGCAGCGCTCGCTGACGCTGTTCAACAAGTATGCAGGAACGAAACTCGACGCCAAGCTCGCCAGCTTCGACGCGCTGGACGCCATCAAGGCGAAGCCGGGCCGGGTCTGCCCGCTGGTGTGCGACCATGGCTTCAGGGCCGACGGCGATGCCTGCGTCAAGATCACATGCCGTGCCGGCTCCCGCGTCAATGACGACAACGAATGCGAGAAGATCCCGGAGAGGAAACCCGCGGCCGCGCGGGAGGATGCAAAGGGCCGAGACGAGCAGCGCAAGCAGGTTGAATCGGCACCGACCAAGCCGCAGAGCACCGGCCAGATGGTTTGCAATGCGGCGGGATGCCGCCCAGTACGTCCGGGATGCAAGCTCGGCTATGCAAGGTCCGGGCAGGGCGTGACGGTCGCTGAAGGGACCCGGGAAGTCTGCAATTGAGGCGACGGGGATAGATTTGCGGCGATGAAAGAGATTTCTCCGCTGGATAGCGAGCGCTTCGTTCCGACTCTCGATGATCGGGCGTACGGAAAGCCAGTGTCCGCCTTTCCTAAAGCGGTGACACAGCGCCTCGTCGGCTCTTGGCCATCGCGCCGGCGAGCGCAACGCAGCGGCTTGTCCGGAGCCCGGCGCAAGCCGGAGGTCGCCGGCTGAGGGGTAAACCGACGCGGTTGCCCCCAAGCCGGCTATTCCCCGACTGTTCAGTTCCTGTCAGGTGCTCCGCCCGGAAAGCCGACGACGCCCGTCAGGGACCTCCATCTCGTGCCCCCGCGCGGCTTCACGACGTCTTCTGCTTCGCTTCGACGTATCGCGCGAAGTTGTCGAGGATCGCCTGCCAGCCGCCCTGCTGCTGCTCGACCGAGTGGGTCGGCTCGCTATCGAAGACAACGCGGACGACAATGCCATTCGAGCCCGGCACGAACTCAACCTCGGCCTTGCGATCGCCGAACGCATATTCGATCAGCTTGTGTTCGACGATCTTGGTGTAGGTGCCGGCGAAGTCAAAGCCCATGCTGCCGTCCTTGGCCTCCATGCGAGACGAGAAGATGCCGCCTTCTCGCAGGTCGACCGTCGCCTTGGTCGTATGCCAGTCGTCGGACGCCGCGTTCCACTTCACGATGTCGTCAGGCGTCGTATAGGCACGCCAGACCTGATCGATGGGGGCTGCCACGGTGGTTTCGACGGTGATCCTCATGAACATTGCTCCTGGTTCGATTTTGACGGTCGAGGTGACGGCATCACTGACGTGTGCGAGGTCCATCCAAGGACGATCGAGACTGGTCCGTGCCGACATGGTCGTGTCGTGAATGTCCAGAAAAAGCAAACCCGTCACACTGAAGGGCGAGCAAATGCGCGGTCATGAGGTCCAAGGCGCTGTCAGATCATTGCCCGAGCTGTTGAAGCACGGCGGACCACAACGCAAGCGGCTCCCTGAGGGCTCCCGGTTCGGACGGCTTCTGGCGAACGGCGGTGTGCACCATGACGAGCTTCGAGGCCGGATCGACCAGGATGACCTGACCGCGGATGCCGAGCAGGGCAAATCTGCGCTGCTCGCCGGGCAGGAGCCACACCTGATAGCCGTAGCCGAAATAGGGCGTGGCCACGCGCGGAGCGAGATGACCGTCGCCTGGCCTGACGGTCGTGGCATCCAGGAGCCATTGCCGGGGAATCAACTGACGACCTTCCCAGGCGCCGTCATGCGCGAGCAACCGGGCGAGGCGCGCATAGTCGCGCAAGGTTGCGTTGAAGCAGCAAAAGGCAATCTCCTGCCCGCTGCCGTCGATCGCCCATGAGGCATCCGCTTCGGTGCCGATGGCATCCCAGATCCGGTCGTGGAGATAGTCGGCAACCGGCGTGCCCGTCGCGGAGCGCAGGACCAGGCCCAAGATCTCGGTTTCCACACTGGCATAGTGCCATCGGGTCCCCGGCGGTGCGGTTCTTGTATTGAATTGTGCGACGACGGCGGCGGGATCCTTCGGCTCTTCAACGAACAGGGCTCGCCCAAGCCGGGCTATGTCATCTTGCCCGTCATAGACCTCGGAAAATTCAACGCCCGAGGACATGTTCAGCAGGGCGCGGATGGAGGTGTTTCCATATTCCGTTCCCGCAAGGCCGGAGACGTAGGTCGAGACGGGGTCGTCGATCGACTTGATCCGTCCCTCCGAGACCGCGATCCCGACCAGCATGCCCACCAGCGTCTTGGCCATGGACTGCGAGAGAAAGCGGTCGTGGTCGGTCCGCGCATATTGATAGTGCTCGTACAGGATTGTGTCGTCCCTGGCGATCAGGAGTCCCGTCACCGGGTTGCGTTTGAGGTAATCTGCGATGCTCAGCCGTTCCGTACCGAAACTGTAGGCGATCGATGGCTCCGGCGCGCGCTTGAACTGCCAGGGCGCCGTCGCCCGACCGATCGGGCGCGAAGGATAGATCTCGCCGAAATGGCTGTAGACGCCGACGAGCTTGTCGAGCTGGGTGGTGGTCCCCCGCGTGCCGACCGGATAGCCGGACGCCGCGCCGTAGAGCTCGGCATCGGGGCCGCTCTCCGAAAAGACCGGTCCCGCCTCGCCGGGAGAGCTTCGGACGTCCTGCGCGCAGGCCAGGGGCGCCCAGAGCGCGGAGGCGAGAATGACAGGCAAGAAAAGCCCCCGGCAACCGCGGGGCTTGCTGAGAGCTCCCCAATTCATTGCACCTGCCTCCTCACACGCTCTGGCGGGTGCTCTTATGAGAACAACCCCGCAAGGCGCCAATAAGAGGAATGCTATCATTACGGGTAGACGGTGTCAGCATGTGGCCATCGCCGACATCGACCGAATTCCGCGCTGCAGATGACAGACCTCTCGCGCCACCGAGACATCCATCATCCGATCGCGAAATCAGCCGCTGTCTCGGCGTGGATCGCCGTCGTGTCGAAGGTCTCGACTGTCGTGTCGCCCTGCCCGACCAGCATCGTGATCTCGGTGCAGCCGAGGATGATGCACTCGGCACCACGGGCGACCAGCGCCGCCATCACCTCCCGATAGCGGCAACGCGAGGGGGCGGCAACGTTTCCAAGGCACAGCTCGTCGTAGATGATGCGGTTGACGTCGGCCCGCGCCTCGGCGGGAGGAACGAGGACGTCGAGATCATGCGCGCGCAGCCGGTCGATGTAGAAGTCTTCCTCCATCGTGAACTTCGTGCCGAGCAACCCGACGCGCCGGTATCCTTTGGACCGGATGCGCTGTGCCGTTGAGTCGCCGATATGGATGAAGGGAATGGTCAGCTTCGCCACGATCTCGGGCGCCAGCTTGTGCATCGTGTTGGTGCACAATACGATCGCCCGCGCGCCGGCGCTTTCCAGGCGCAGCGCGACCTCGGCGAGGCTGCTTGCGGCCTCCTGCCAGCGGCCGGCGTACTGCATCTCCTTGATCTCCTGAAAATCGTAGGAATACATCAGCAACGGGGCCGAGTGCAGCTTGCCCATGCGGTCGCGGACACGCTCGTTGATCAGCTTGTAATAGAGCGCGGTGCTCTCCCAGCTCATGCCTCCGATCAGGCCAATGGTTCGCATCCCGGCGTCTCCCAAAACTCGCTCGATGGATCGTAGACGAAGACGCGGAAGCTCGCCATGACGCGATTGAACCAGCCGCAAGTCCGGCTACACCAAACAAGGTCGTGCCACTGCAATAGCCGCCGTTTCTCGCCGATGGATGCGCGATACGGATGAAGCGGATGCCTGCATGCGGTTTTTCCTGTGTGAGATCGTCGCCCGAATCGTCGCGATCTATCTGTGCGTCGATTGCAGCCGCATGCTGCGCGACGGCTATACCGAGAGGCAAATCAGGGCCTTCAGTCCCGATCTCGTGGACTGGCTGCTGGACTGGTCGCGGCAGGTTTTCCAGAGGGACACCGCGCCGGTCCAGTACTGGATGGAAATGGGCCATCAGGCCATCTGCCTTTTGGCGTGCCTCGTCGTCGCGATCTTCGGGTGGTGGCTGCCGAACGGCTGAGCGTCGGGCGATGGCGTTCCGGGACCACAACCGACCTCGCCCTGGGGCGAACGAGCGCGGGCAATCTTGATCCTCCCCATCAAATAGACCACCATCGCGCACCTTACCGCTCACGGCAGAATGGGCGAGGAAACGCTGACATGAACGCAACTCCCGGGGTTGGTCTGGTCGAACGTGCCCGCGCCATCGCACCGCTGATCGCGGGCGAGGCCGACGAGATCGAGCGGACGCGGAGGCTGACGCCGGCCGTCGTTTCAGCGCTGGTCGAGAACGGGCTCTATCGCGCGCTGCTGCCGCAGAGCCTTGGTGGCACGGAAGCTCCGATCGAAGCCTTCATGCAGATGCTGGAGGAAATCGCGAAGGCGGACGCCTCCACGGCCTGGTGTCTCGGCCAGTGCTGCGTCTGCGCGATGATCGCGGCCTCGCTCGACCGCGACACCGCGCACGAGATCTTCAACACACAGCCGGGCATCCTCGCCTGGGGTGCGATCGCCCATGAGGCGCGCGCGGTCGAGGGCGGCTATCGCGTCACCGCGCGCTGGGATTTTGCCTCGGGCTCGCGGCAGGCGAACTGGCTGGGGGCGCATGTCCGCATCGCCAGCGCGGACGGCGTGTCGCGCAAGAATGCCGACGGCTCGCCGGAGGTGCGCACCATCCTGTTTCCGGCAGAGAGCGCCGTGCTGCACGACGTGTGGCAGGCGATCGGGCTCGCCGGCACCGGCACGGATTCCTATGAGGTGAGCGACCTATTCATCCCCGAGCGCTTCACCGCGTTCCGTGACGTGCCGTCGGCGCTGCGCGAGAAGGGACCGCTCTACAGGATCGGCACCGGCTCGACCTTCAGCCTCGGCTTTGCCGCGGTGTCGCTCGGCGTCGCGCGCGCCACGCTGGATGCAGCGATCGCACTGGCGCGCGGCAAGCACCAGTCGCTGGCGGCAAGCGCCATGCGCGACAACCAGTCGGTCCAGGGCCTGATCGGCCGCACTGAGGGCGACCTTCGCGCCGCGCGCGCCTATCTCTATGCGACCGCAAACGCGATGTGGCGCGACCTGTCAGCGACCGGCGAATTCAGCGCGGCGCATCGCAGCGCGGTTCGCCTCGCCGCGACCTGGACCATTCATCAGTCGGCCAAGGTGGTGGACGCCGCCTACCACATGGCCGGCGCCACGGCCGTGTTCCGCAGCAATCCGTTCGAACGGCGGTTCCGCGACATGCACGCCATCGCGCAGCAGATCCAGGCGCGCGACACGCATTACGAGGATGTGGGGAAGGCACTTTTGGCGAGCGAGTGAGGCGGAGTGATAGCCGCAAGGCGGGTGCGCTCCCTCCCCCGCTTGCGGGGTCGCGACGAGCTTCGCTCGCGCTGAGAGGGTTGGGGAGAGGGTGGCTCCAGAATCGAGAACCCCCAAGAGGAGAGAATCCTCACCCGCGCCTTCGGCGCGACCTCTCCCGCAAGCGGGAGAGGTTAACCGAGAGAGTAGCGCGTCCCTTACATTGGGAATTCACGGTGAGCTGCGAAGAATGGCCGGAGGAGCATGACGATCACGCCACCATCGCGGCGTCTTCCTCGTCGGCGGCATCGATGCCGCGCTGGGCGGCGAGCAGGCTGATGATCTCGATATTGGGGCGGGCCTTGCTGAACAGAAAACCCTGGCCTTCGTCGCAGCCTTCGGCCCGGAGGCAGCTCAGCTCGGCCTCGGTCTCGACGCCTTCGGCGGTGATGGTGACGCCAAGACCTTTGCCGAGGCTGACGATGGAGCGGATGATCGCCTGGGCCTCGCGGTTGGCCCCGAGATCGCGCACGAAGGACTGGTCGATCTTGATCTTGTCGAAGGGGAAGCTGCGCAGATAGCTGAGGCTGGAATAGCCGGTGCCGAAATCGTCCATCGAGATGCGTACCCCGAGCGCGCGCAGCGCATGCAGCGTCGCCAGCACCTGGGCGCTCTTCTCCAGCAGCAGCGTCTCGGTGATCTCGAGCTCCAGCCGCCGCGGCGGCAGGCCGGAATGTTTCAGCGCGTCCGTCACCATCGAGAGCAGGTTGCCGCTGCGGAACTGGAGCGGCGACAGATTGACGGCGACGCGGACGTCGTCGGGCCAGGTCGCGGCGTCGAGGCAGGCGCGGCGCAGCATCAAGCCGCCGAGCGGATTGATCAGGCCGGTTTCCTCGGCGACGGGGATGAACTCCGCCGGCGAGACCATGCCGCGCTCGGCATGCGGCCAGCGCACCAGCGCCTCGAAGCCGGTGATGCGGCCGCTCGAGAGGTCGATCAGCGGCTGGTAGTACGGCCGCAACAGGTCGTTCTGGATCGCGTCGCGCAGCTCGACCTCGATCTTGCGCCGGCTCTGCGCTTTCGCATGCAGCGCCGCCTCGAAGAAGGCGAAGGTGCCGCGCGCGTCCAGCTTGGCGCGCGACAGCGCCATGTCGGCGCTCTTGAGCAGCTTTTCGGAATCGTCGCCGTCGGCCGGCGCCATCGCGATGCCGATGGAGGCGCCGATCACCACGGAATGGCCGTCGAGCAGATAGGGATCGGCGATGGCCTCCAGCAGGCGCTTGGCCAGCATCACCGCGTCCTCGGGACGGGTCAGCCCGCTCTGCACGATCGCGAACTCGTCCGAATTGAGCCGCGCCAGCGCGTCCTCTTCGCGCAAGGTGGAGCGCAGCCGCTTGGCGACACCGCGCAAGAGCTTGTCGCCGACGGCGTGTCCGAGCGTCTCGTTGACCGCCTTGAAATTGTCCAGCCCCAGCATCAGCACCGCGACCTTCTCGGAACTGCGGCGCGTGTGCAGCAGCATCTCGTCGACCTGCTGGCGCAGCAGGTTGCGGTTCGGCAGGCCGGTGAGCCCGTCATGCTGGGCCATGAAGGCCAGCCGCGCCTCGGCGCGCTTGCGCTCCGTGATGTCCATCAGCGCGAGCAGCACCGCGGGCCGCTCGGCATAGGTCAATTCGCGCGAATAGATCGCAAGGTCGATCAGCGCGCCGTCGGCCTTGACGTGCTTCCAGGTGCGCGCGGCCTGCTCGTCGCTGGAGCGGTCGGTGGTCCAGGGCGGCTCGCTGTCGAAGGCCTGCAAGGACCGGATCTTCAGCTTCTCGAACTCGGTGCGGCTATAGCCGTAATGGGCGACCGCGGCGTCGTTGACGCCGAGGATGCGCTCGTCGTCGAGCGCGCAGACGATCATGGGGACGGGATTGCCGTCGAACAGCAGGCGGAACGAGGCCTCGCGCTGCTTCAACTCGGTGATGTCGACGCGCAGGCCGACGACGCCGCCGTCGTCGGTGCGGCGCTCCTCGATCAGGATGACACGGCCGTCCGACAGCGTCTGCTCGTGACGTGCGCCCGGCTGATAGAGCTTCTCCAGCCGCCGGGCTATCCACTCTTCCTCGTGGCCTGCGGCTTCCGGATAGTCGCCGCGGGCGACGCCGACGCGCAGCGTGTCTTCGAGGCGCGCGCCCTCCGCGAACAGATCGGCGGTCTTGCTGTAGATCTCGGAGTACTGCTTGTTCCAGAGAACGTAGCGGCCTTCGGGGTCAAGAATCACGATGCCCTGCGGCAGCAGGTCGACGGCCTGGCGCAGCCGTTCGTGCGATTTGCGCGCCTCGATGATGGCCGCTTCGGCTTCCGCGCGGCTCTGCACGAGTTCGTCGTGCCTGGCGGGCCGATGCGAGGCGCGCGCGAAACGCGGCTTGCGCGGCCGCTCGCCGGCCGCAGCACGCACGTTGCGCTTTCGCTTTCCTGGTTTTCGAGACCCCAAACTCAACTTCACATGTCCCAGTCGCGCCCTGCGGCCGCAAGTCTTGAGGCAGTCTTGGGGCAAGTGTCTGAAAAAAAAGTAATCTTCGCCGGCCCCGCGGTTCGCATGCATCCGCAGCCGTGCCTGTTTGCGAGGCGTGAAAGCCTCGGCGGGCGCAGCAAGCCCGTTTCGCCGTCGTAATCGGACGGCGCGTTGGCGCAAAATTGCGCGCGCGCTTGAATCATTTCCGAAATCGCGCGCGATTGCATGCCGACCGCGGTTATTCCGCACGCCGCGCACGAATTTTGGTCAATGCAGGATACGGTTATCGGGCCGTTAAGAATCGGCTGGCCGGCATGCGACTTTGTGATGGTCTAATTGGAAATACGGATCGTGGTGTTGCGTGCGCCCTCGCGCTGGACCAGCGCGAACAGGGCGGCCGCATGCGCGGGATGCAGGCGGACACAGCCATGCGAGGCCGGCCCGCCCAGGCGGTAAATGTCGGTCGTGCCATGAATGGCGAAGCCGTAATGGAAGAAGATCGCGTGCGGCATCGGCGAATTGTAGTACTTGCGCGAAAAATAGCGCCGCATCATCGCCTGCGGATGGAAGGTGCCGCTCGGCGTGCCGTAGCCGCTGCGGCCCGTCGACACCGGCCAGCTGTAGCGCGGCGCGCCGTCGACACGCACCGACATGCGCTGTGACGATTTGTCGATGTCCACCCTGAGGTCGGCCCGCGCCGGCGTTACGCAACATCCCGCCAGCACAAACGCCGCAGTCACGACCCGCATCGCGAGCCGTGCACATTGCCGGTTCATGACCAAAGCCCCGCAGCTTTTTGTCCGGCCAGCATGGTGTCGGGGCCGGACCGCGGCTGTAAAGACACCGTGAGGCGGCGGCCGGTCGAAAGCCTAGTTCTTAACCCTGACGCAGCGTTGGGCTATAAGGTGATCAGCATGAGTCCCCGCCGCCTCGTCCCTCTCCTGCTTTTCGCGACACTCCTGACCGCCGGCGGCGCGCTGGCCCAGGACAAGGGCAGCGTGAACCCAAAGCCGCTGCCGCCGCTCGCCAACCCCAACGATCCCAGCATCGGCGCCAAGGAGCTGTTCGCGCGAAAGCTGCTGCCCTCGAAGGGGCCGGCGCATGTCATCGGCTCCTACACCAAGGGCTGCATCGGCGGCGCCGAACGGATGCCGCTGAACGGCGACAATTGGCAGGTGATGCGGCTGTCGCGCAATCGCAATTTCGGCCACCCCGAGATGATCGCGCTGATCAAGCGGCTCGCGGCAAGGGCGCACAAGGACGCGGGCTGGCCGGGCATCCTGGTCGGCGACATCGCCCAGCCGCGCGGCGGGCCGGCGCTGTCGGGCCATGCCAGCCATCAGATCGGCCTAGATGCCGACATCTGGCTGACGCCGATGCCCGACCATCGGCTCTCGCGCGAGGAGCGCGAGGAAATGTCCGCGGTGATGATGGTGCGGCAGGACCGGCTCGACATCGACCCGAAGGTGTTCACGCCGTCCCACGTGCTGGTGCTGCGCGACGCCGCGCAGGAGCCGGCGGTGCAGCGCATCTTCGTCAATGCCGCGATCAAGAAGGCGCTGTGCCGCGAGGCCAAGGGCGACCGCTCCTGGCTGTCGAAGATCCGGCCATGGTGGGGCCACGACTATCACTTCCACATCCGCATGCGCTGCCCGCCGGGTGCCGGCGAATGCGAGGGCCAGCCGTCGCAGTCGGAGGACGAAGGCTGCAAGGAGGCCGATCTCGCCTACTGGTTCTCTGATGCCGTGCTGCACCCCAAGCCGCCGCCGGAGCCGCCAAAACCGAAACCGCCGATGACGCTGGCGCAGATGCCGGCGGCGTGCAAGGTCGTGCTGCACGCCGGCGATGCGAAGCCGTAACGCTCTCCGCCGTCGTCCTGGCGAAAGCCAGGACCCATTACCCCAGGGAGGAGTTGTTGGGCGAAGTGGCAACTGCGAGTCTTCGCCAAACACAATCCTGGGGGTATGGGTCCTGGATCAGCGCTCGCTCTGCTCGCTTGTCCAGGACGACGAGCTGATATTGACGCTGCCGCCTCCTCACCGCCGTCGTCCCGGGGCGCGAAGCGAGCACGGGACTCATAACCACAGGGAGTGGTTGCGGCGCGAGCTGGCAACTCAGAACCCCCGTGACCACACCCGCCTGTGGCTATGGATCCCGGATCTGCGCTCCGCTTCGCTGCGCTTGTCCGGGACGACAGTGGTGATTGGGGCGCGCGGCCCGGGCTGACGAACGAGTTGATTGGTTCGCACCAGCCAAATACGCTAGTATCGGCCTGCCGCCGCGCCGTAAGCCCGCGGCATCTCGGGACGCGCATCCCGTTCTTCAACAAGCCTGACCGCAAGCCCCGCGTCTTTCGCGTGGCCAACGATGAGATTTGACATGCGCATCCCCATTTTCCTCGCCGCGCTCACGCTCGGTGCGACCTCCGCTCTGGCCGCCGAAGAGCCGAGCGGCTGCGACAAGTTCAAATGGCCGATCGAGCGCGAGCGCGCCGCGCTGACGGCGCCGGACCGTGCGAAGCTCGCTTCGGGGAGCGAACAGGCTGCGCTGCCGTCATCGGCCATTACGCTGGGGCTGGTCGCCCCGAGCGAAGCAAAGCTGCCCACGCCGCCGGAGCGGGCGCCGAAGGACGGCACCTTTGCCGGCTTCACCGGCATCAAGACAACGAAAGCCGGGCTCTACACGATCAGCCTGTCGGCCGGCGCCTGGGTCGACGTGGTGCAGGACGGGCATGTCCTCAAGCCCGTGGCCTTCAGCGGCGCGACCGATTGCGACGGCATCCGCAAGACCATGAAATACGAGCTGTCGGCGCAGCCCTTGGTGCTCCAGGTCAGCGGCGCCAGGGACAATTTTATCTCGATCGCGATCCTGCCGAGCGAGTAGGCAAGGGTCGGACCAAAGGTCGCCTTTGACCTCAAAGGTCGCCTTTGACCTGTTCCGCCAGCCTGTTATGGTCGCGCCCAGCGATATCCCGAGGGACCGTAAGTCCGTCGGGCTCCCCGGAACAGCGCGTCCGCCGATCGCACCCCTGACTCAACCAACGCCGTCTTGCGTGCGCTATTGGCGCGCGCAGGCGCATGGAGCGCTCCCGATGTCCCGCCCTTCCGTACTTTTTTCCGCCTTCATCGTTTTGCTCGCGGCTTTGTCGCCCGCCGCCGCCGAGGACAAGACCATCACCGTGTTCGCCGCCGCCTCGATGAAGAACGCGCTCGACGAGATCGACGCGGCCTACACCGCGAAGACCGGCGTCAAGTTCAGCGTCAGCTATGCCGCAAGCTCGGTGCTCGCCAAGCAGATCGAGCAGGGCGCGCCGGCCGACGTGTTCGTCTCCGCCGACACCGACTGGATGGACTACGCGATCTCCAGGAAGACCATCAACGAGCCTTCCAGAGTCAACCTGCTCGGCAACAGCATCGTGCTGATCGCGCCGAAGGATTCCAAGATCGACAACGTCACCATCGCGCAGGGCTTCGACCTCGCCAAGCTCGCCGGCGACGGCAGGATCGCGACCGGCGACGTCAAGTCGGTGCCAGCAGGCAAATATGCGAAGGCGGCGCTCGAGAAGCTCGGCGCGTGGCAGGCGGCCGAGCCGAAATTCGCCATGGCCGAGAGCGTGCGCGCCGCGCTGACGCTGGTCGCCCGCGGCGAGGCCGATCTCGGCATCGTCTATTCGACCGACGCCAAGGTCGAGCCGGGCGTGAAGATCGTCGGCACCTTCCCGGCGGATTCGCATCCCGCGATCATCTATCCCGTTGCCGCGACCGTGACCGCGAAGGGCGAGACCGGCGACTATCTCGCCTTCCTGCGCTCGACCGCGGCCAAGACGATCCTGGAAAAATACGGCTTCAAGTTCCTGATCAGCCCCACGACGTGATATCTGCGACTTGATGTCCGAGATCTCACCTGCCGAATGGACTGCGATCCTGCTCTCGCTCAGGGTCGCCGTGATCGCAACGCTGGTGGCGACGCCGTTCGGCATTGCGCTGGCATGGCTGCTCGCGCGACGCGATTTCTGGGGCAAGTCGCTGCTCGATGCGCTGGTGCACCTGCCGCTGGTGCTGCCGCCGGTCGTGACCGGCTATCTGCTGCTTCTCACCTTCGGCCGCCGCGGCCTCGTCGGCGGCTTCCTCGCCGACCATCTCGGCATCGTCTTCGCGTTCCGCTGGACCGGCGCGGCGCTCGCCTGCGGCGTGATGTCGTTTCCGCTGCTGGTACGCCCGATGCGGCTGTCGATCGAGGCGATCGACCGCAAGCTGGAGCAGGCCGCGGAGACGCTTGGCGCGGCACCGTGGAAAGTGTTCTTCACCGTGACGCTGCCGCTGGCGCTGCCCGGCGTGCTCGCCGGCATGGTGCTCGGCTTCGCGAAAGCGATCGGCGAGTTCGGCGCGACCATCACCTTCGTCTCCAACATTCCCGGCGAGACCCAGACGATTTCCTCGGCGATCTATTCGTTGATCCAGACGCCCGATGGCGATGCCGCGGCGGGCCGCCTCGTGATCGTCTCGGTCATCCTGGCGCTGGGTGCGCTGATTGCCGCCGAGTGGTTCGCCCGCCGCGCCACCGCGCGATTGCACGGGAATTGACCATGCTGCGGGTCGATGTCGAAAAGCAGCTCGGCGAGTTCTCGCTTCACGCATCGTTCATCGGCGAAGGGCGCGTCATCGGCCTGTTCGGTGCATCAGGCGCCGGCAAGACCTCGCTGGTCAACATGATCGCCGGGCTCTTGCGGCCCGACCGCGGCACCATCGTGATTGACGGCGAGACCGTGGACGACACCGCGGCTGGCATTCATGTGCCGCCCTGGCGCCGCCGCATCGGCTATGTGTTCCAGGACGCGCGGCTGTTCCCGCATCTCAACGTTGCGCAGAATCTCGACTATGGACGACGGATGAACCGCCTTGCACCCGATCCTGCCCAGCACAGGCGCGTCATCGACCTGCTCGACATCGGTGCCTTGCTTGACCGCCGTCCCGGAAAACTCTCCGGCGGCGAGCGCCAGCGCGTCGCGCTCGGCCGCGCGCTGTTGTCCAAACCGCGCCTGCTGCTGCTCGACGAGCCGCTCGGCGCGCTCGACGAAGGCCGCAAGCTCGAGATCCTGCCCTATCTGGTGCGGCTGCGGGATGAGGCCAACGTCCCGATGGTCTATGTCAGCCACGACGTCGCCGAGTTGCGCCAGCTCGCGACGCAAATCGTGATGCTGAAAGAGGGGCGCGTGACGTCGTTCGGCGGGGTGAAGGTGCTGACGTGAGGGGCTTGTGACGTTGCCGCTCTTTTGCTTGTCGTCCTCAGCTCGCGAATAGCGGCCGCGCGGCGTCGGTCAGCATGCCATGCGCCCGCTTGACGTTGTCGAGAAACTGCCGCACGCTTTCCTGCCAAGTGAAGGTCAGGGCATAGGCCCGGCATTTTTCGCGCGGCACCTGCAGGGCGGCGAGCGCCGCGCGGCGCAGGTCGGCATCGAGACAGCCGCATCCGGACTCTCCGATCACATCGAGCGGCCCCATCACCGGGAAGGCCGCAACCGGCAGGCCGCACGCCAACGCTTCGAGGATCACCAACCCGAACGTATCGGTCAGGCTCGGAAAGACGAAGACATCGGCTGACGCGTAGACATCGGCGAGTGCTCGCCCGGTTCGCGTGCCGAGAAAATGGACCTGCGGAAACCGCGCCTGCAGGCTCGCACGCAACGGCCCGTCGCCGACCACGACCTTCGAGCCCGGCAGGTCCAAGGCAAGGAAAGCCTCGAGGTTCTTCTCGACCGCGATGCGGCCGACATACAGGAACACCGGCGCCGGAAAGGCGAGCGGCTGCACGCTGCGCGGACGAAACAGCACGGCATCGACGCCGCGCGACCAAGGCATCAGGTTGCGGAAGCCATGCGCCTTCAGGGCCTGTTCCAGCGTCGGCGAGCCGACCATGATGCCGTCGCCGCCGTTGTGGAAACGGCGCAGTACCGCATAGCTCCACCTCAGCGGCACCGGCAGCCGCTCCGCCAGATATTCAGGAAAGCGGGTGTGATAGCTCGTCGTGAACGGATAGCCGCGGGTCTGGCAGACATGGCGAGTGATCCACCCGATCGGCCCCTCGGTCGCGATGTGCACGGAATCCGGACCCATGCCTTTGATCGCGCGCTCGATTCGCCCCACCGAGGCCAGCGCGAGGCGGATCTCCCGGTAGCCGGGCAGCGGCACGGTGGGGAAATCGCCCGGCGTGAGGAAGCCGATACTGGCGCCGAACGAAGGCGCTTCGCTGGCGAGATATTCGAGCGAGCGCACCACGCCGTTGATCTGTGGGCGCCAGGCGTCGGTCGCCACCAGCACGCGCATCAGGCGACCGCCCGTGCGAACGGCACCACGCTCGACGGCCCCGGCATCTGCTGGGGCCGCGCCTCGACCCAGCGGATGATCTCGAACCGGCCGTCATGGTGCTCGACGACACCGGTGCAGGATTCCACCCAGTCGCCGGTGTTGATGTAGCGAATGCCGAACTCGTCATGCATCGCCGCGTGATGGATGTGGCCGCAGATCACGCCCTGCGCAGCGTGCCGCCTTGCCTCCGACGACAGGATCTCCTCGAAGCGGCCGATGTGATTGACCGCATTCTTGACCCGCAGCTTCGCCCAGGACGAGAACGACCAATAGGCGAGCCCGAACCGACTCCGGATCCAGTTGAGCCAGACGTTGGAGGCAAGCGCCGTGCGGTAGCCGACATCGCCGAGCAGCGCCAGCCAGCGGGCGTGGCGTACGACGAGATCGAAGTGATCGCCATGGACGACGAGATAAGCGCGGCCGTCGACGCCCCGGTGGATCGCGTGCTCAACCACCTCGACGCTGCCAAAGGTCGAGCCGACATAGTCGCGCACGAACTCGTCGTGATTGCCGGCTACATAGACGATCCGCTTGCCGCGCCGCGCGATATCTACGAGCGCCTGCACCACTGCATTGTGCGTGCCTGGCCAGTACCAGCTCGACCGCAGGTACCAGCCATCGACGATGTCGCCGACCAGGAACACAGTGTCGGCGTCATGGTGATGGAGAAAGTCGATCAGCCGCTCGGCCTGGCATCCCCTCGTCCCAAGATGGACATCGGAGATGAACAAGCTCCTGACCTTGACGACGTCGGACGGCAAAGCCGCATCCCTGTCCGGACTCTGCGCCGGCCGGTCGCCGCGATTGTCATCGCGCAGGAATGCCATCGCGGCAGCTTCCGCCAATCCCGCGACCGCCTTCGTCACATCGCGGTTGGCGCGGCGCCGGAAGATCGAGCGATGCCAATAGACGCCGACGGCAAGAACCAGGAGCGCGAACTGGGCGCCGCGATGCCGCCCGTCGGACGCCGCGACACCGAACTGAAGGCCGGCGAGCAGGATCAGCACCGCGGCGGTGAGATGCTCAAGCGTGTGCGAGCCGGACCGAAACCGGGACAACAGGGGTCTCATGCGATCTCCTCCACGGCCTTGGGGGCGGCGATGGCGCGCGACGACGCGAGGCGCGGCCGCGCGATCGCGTGCGTGTAAAGGCGAAGTCCGAGAATGATCGCGACCTCCACAGCGACGAGGATGGCGACCACCCAGAAGCCGATGCTGACGGGATCCTGACCGCTGTCGCGCAGCACATAGCCGAGGCTCAGGAACGGCATGTTCCAGATCACGGTGCCGATTGCGGTGGCGGTGACGAAGGCGCGCGGCTCCAGTTGCAGCACGCCGGCCGGCAACGCCAGATAGATCCGCACGGTCGGCAGCGTCTGGCCGATCAGCGTGACCCAGAAATGGTTGCCGCGATAGGCATCGGTGAGCTGCTGATAGAACGAGGGCCGCAGCAGCACGTATTTGCCGTAAGTCCTCACCAGTCGCTCGATCCGCTGCGAGCCGAGCGCGCGGCCAAGCCCGTACCAGCCGAGCGCGCCGACGACCGATCCAACACTTGTCGCCACGATGGTCATGGCCAGCGATGCGCCGTCGGACACGGTGAGACCGAGCAGCATCAACAGAACGTAGGACGGAAACAGCGGAATGAATTTCTCGGCGATCGCCAGGCAACCAATGCCCAGCAGGCCGAAGTGCAGAAACATTGCGATCGTGCTCGACGTGTCCATGGTGCCTCGATCACGCGCAGGGGGGACGGCGGCTGATCCGGTACACCGAGGCCGGAGGCAGGTTGCGATAGGTCTGCCCGATGCAACTTGCCTGCAGATCGAGATGATCGAGGATCGCATCAGGGACGGGACAGCGCGGGCCGTACGTGATCTGGAAAAACGCGCCGCCCGGACGGAGATAGGCAAACGCGCCATCGAGAATCGCCAGCACTTTTCCTGGCGGCATCGTGAGCAATCCGAGGCCGCTGACGACGGCGCCGACCGGCGCCCCTTCAAACAGTTTTTCTCTCACCAGCCAGGCCGCATCCATCCACAGCACGCGCGCGCCGGGGAAGCGCTGCTGCAGCAACGGGATGAAATCGGAGCCGTATTCGACCAGCGTCAGATTCTGCTGCCGGACGCCGCGATCGAGCAATGCGCGGGTGAACACGCCGGTGCCGGGGCCGAGTTCGATGACGGGGCCAGTCTCGGCCGTAATCTCCTGCGCCATCAGCGACGACGCGGCGGGTCCCGACGGCGCAACCGCTGCGACACGCAAAGGATCGCGAATCCAGGCGCGGAAGAACGGCAGGATGTCAGCAGACGACATGCGAGATCTCCCTCGCGATGCAGTCGGTCTCGCAGGTGCGGTTCAGTACCAAGGTCATTCAAATGTCTTTCCGCTTGCGCGTGTCCGCATCGAACGCGGAGCGTCGCGCAGGTGAGCCATGTCGGGCCTGGCAGGATGATCAAGCCCGACCCAATAGTGGCTTCAGTCTCACGCCTACATTGCGAGAGTCTGTCGCGAATGCGCATCTTGCAAAAAAACATCCGCGACGTTCGCGCTGGATGGAGCCGCAAGGTTGCCGCAATGAATTGGACAAAAAGCCGGCAGCGAGCGCGAAGGAGAGACTCCTCGATGCGGGCACTGTTGGTGGAACCACACCCTCCGCCGTCGTCCCGGCGAAGGCCGGGACCCATTACCCCACGGAGGAGTCGCTGGGACAGATGGTCACCACGTGTCTTCGCAAAACTGCCGCCGGTGGTAATGGGTCCTGGCTTTCGCCAGGACGACGTTGGGGAGGCATTTCGCTTCAACAACTCTCACAGCCACGCGCGAAGCCCCCTAAACCCCCGCCACCGAGGTCCACAGCTCCGCCAGCTTGCGCCGCAGCGCCTGCCAGCGCGTCAATGGCGCGGGCGTTTCCTCGTCTTCCGGCAGACGCAGGCCCACGACGTTGACGCGGCCGCCGGAGATGCTGCGTGCGACCAGCACGATCTCGTCCAGCGCAAGCTCAGCGCCCTCTTTCGGCGCGCGGTCGAGATGGACGTCGAAATAGTCGGCCAAGGTCAGCTTGCCTTCGTCCTCGCTCACCTTCACGCCATAGATCTCGGCGAGCTCGGCGAGCGTGTGCTCGCCGGAGACCATGAAGTCGCCGAGCAGATGCGGGTCCGGCGCGGTGCTCGGCTGCATGTCGACGAAGAAGCGGTCGAGCGACTCGGCCTTTTCCGGCGGCGCCAGCAGATAGATGTAGTCGCCGGGCGCGATCGGATCGGCCTCCGTCGGCGTCAGAATGTTCTCGTTGCGGATCACCAGCGTCGGCTTCGACCAGGACGGGATCAGGCCGCGGCGGAAGTACAGGCTCTTGGATCGCACCGGATAGCCGACGAGCTGCTGCTCGAGCTGGCCGGGCAGATCCAGTTCGACACGCCTCGGGCCGCGCTCGGCGCGCGGCAGCGCGACGTGCAGCTTGCGTGCGGCCGGCGCCAGGGTCCAGCCTTGCAAGAGCAGCGAGATGATGACGACGACGAAGGCGACGTCGAAATAGAGATAGGCCTTGGACAGGCCGACCAGCATCGGGATCGACGCCAGGAAGATAGCGACGGCACCGCGCAGGCCCGTCCAGGCGATGAAGATCCTTTCGCGCCAGTTGAAGCGGAATGGCGCCAGGCAGACGAACACCGCGAGCGGCCGTGCGACCAGCATCAGCACGAGCGCGACGGCGACAGCCGGCAAAACGCTGGCGCCGAGCCGGCTCGGCGAGACCAGGAGACCGAGCAGCACGAACATCACGATCTGCGCCAGCCAGGTCGCGGCATCGAGGAAGGTCACCACCGAATTATGCGCGCGCGTAGGCCGGTTACCGATGATGATGCCGGCGAGATAGACCGCGAGGAAGCCCGAGGCATGCATGATCTGCGAGCCGCCGAAGATCACGAGCGCGCCTGTGGTCACGAACGGCGCATGCAGGCCCTGCGGGAGCGCCACCTGGTTGAGCGCGATGACGACGAGACGTCCGCCGAAGAAGCCGACGACGGCGCCCAGCACCGCCTCCTGCAGGAACTCCATCAGCACGTGCCCCGCCGAGCTCGATCCCAGCGAGATGTATTCGACCAGCATCAGGGTGAGGAAGATCGCGAAGGGGTCGTTGGTGCCGGACTCGGCCTCCAGCGTCGCACCGACGCGCGGACGCAGGCGCAGGCCCTGGGTATGGACCAGCAGGAACACGGCGGCCGCATCGGTCGAGGCCACCACGGCGCCGACCAGCAGCGACTCCGTCCAGTTGAGGTCGAGCGCGTATTTGGCGAACGGCGCCGTGATCAGCGCGGTCAGCAGCACGCCGACGGTCGCGAGCACCACGGATGGCGCAAGCACGGTGCGGATGCTGGCAAAGCGCGTCTTCAGGCCGCCGTCGAACAGGATCAGGGCCAGCGCCACCGAGCCGACCAGATAGGTGGTGCGGACGTCGTCAAACTGGATCTGCCCGGGACCGGAATCGCCGGCGAGCATGCCGATCACAAGGAAGACGAGCAGCAAGGGCGCGCCGAAGCGCAGCGCAAGCAGGCTCGACAGGATACCCGCCATCACCAGGACGGCGCCGAGCAATATGGCGAGGCTGACAGAGTCGAGAGAGGCCATCCACCTTCCGGGTAAAAATAGCTGGATTTGCATCCTTATCGTCGCTGCACCGGCGCGCCAACCCATTTTCTCCCGCTCGCGGCAATCTGCCCGTATTTTGCGGCCTTAACGCGCTTCACATAGCGGTGTATCGATGGCCGGACCGCACCCTTTGTGGGATTCTGCGGCGCCCTCGAATCAATTCCTCCCCCGCTTCCCGACGAGACCGATGGACATGGACCTCAAAGACTTCATGGAGTTCGTGCAGACGACCGCACGCAGCGTCGGGGCGGAGATTTCCTCACCCTGGTTCTACCTGCAATTTGGTCTCATTCTCGCGGCAGCCGGCATCGCCTATGCCGCGGAAGCCGGCGTTCGCAATCGCGTCGACATGACGTCGCTGGCGATGGGCTGGCCGCTGCCGCTCCGGCACTTCTCCCGCGTCATGGTCTCCAGTGCCTCGACGGCGGTGTTCACCCTGCTCGTGATCATCTCCCGCTTCGTGATGTACCATGCGACCTGGCCGAGCCGCAGCTATCTCTTGATGGTCGCCGCCAAGATGGGGTTGGCCTGGCTGGCGATCCGGCTGGTGACCTCGGTGCTACGCAACGCCTTCATCGTCAAGCTGGTGTCGATCACGGCGTGGTTCGTCGCCGCGCTCTCCATCCTCGGCCAGCTCGACGCGACGATCGATCTGCTCGATTCCTTCGCGATCGTGCTCGGCGGCCTGCGGCTGACCCCGCTGCTGGTGATCAAGGCCGGCGCGCTGCTGCTCATCGCGCTGTGGGCCACCAACATCGCCAGCAATTTCGCCGAGAGCCGGATCAACTCGACCACCGATCTGACGCCGTCGGTGCAGGTGCTGCTGGTCAAGATCATCCGCATCGGACTTCTGGCCATCGCAATCGTCATTGCGCTCGGCGCGGTCGGCATCGACCTCTCGGCGCTCGCGGTGTTCTCCGGCGCGGTCGGCGTCGGCATCGGTATCGGCCTGCAGAAGATCGTCGCCAATTTCATCTCGGGGATCATCCTGCTCGCCGACAAGTCGGTGAAGCCCGGCGATCTCGTCACCATCGGCGACAACACCGGGCGCATCAGCGCGATGAAGACGCGTTATATTTCCGTCGCCGCCGGCGACGGCCGCGAGTTCCTGGTGCCGAACGAGGACCTGGTGACGCAGAAGGTCGTCAACTGGACCTATACCGACAAGAACACGCTGGTGAAGATCGCCTTCGGCACCAATTACGACGCCGACCCCAGGCTGGTCTGCAAGCTCGCAATCGAGACGGCCATAGCCCATCCCCGCGCGCAGAAAGCCAAGCCACCGAACTGCATCCTGACCGAGTTCGCGGAGGCCGGGATGAAGTTCTCGCTGACCCTCTGGCTCGCCGACCCCGACGGCATGGACAATGTCAAAAGCGACGTGATGCTGGCGCTATGGGAGGCCTTCAAGCGAGAGGGCATCCGGGTTCCCTATCCGGTCCGCGAAATCCGCGTCCGCGGCGGCGCCCTGCCGGTGGAAACCACCGTAGAAGTCCCGAATTAGGCCCGCTTTCGGGCGCAAGGCCCACGCTCGGCTTGCATGAAGGCCCGCGATCATTAGATTAGGGCCTGAAATCAAGCCCTTTCCACCGCATCGAGCCCCGCAAAGACCATACAAGCATGAGCTACGTCGAAGCCACCGATACCTCCCTGCGCAAGACCGGACAGATCAAGCTGCATGGACCGAGCGCCTTTGCCGGCATGCGCAAGGCGGGCGCGCTGGTAGCCAAGTGCCTCGACGAGCTCACCGACATCGTCGGGCCGGGCGTGCCGACCGAGCGCATCGACCAGTTCGTCCGCGACTTCGCTTTCAGCCATGGCGCCTATCCGGCGACGCTGATGTATCGCGGCTATCGCTACTCGACCTGCACCTCACTCAACCACGTGGTCTGCCACGGCATGCCCGGCGACCGTCCGCTGAAAGAGGGCGACATCGTCAACATCGACGTCACCTTCATCGTCGACGGCTGGTACGGCGATTCCAGCCGGATGTATGCGATCGGCCCGATTGCGCGCAAGGCGGAGCGGCTGATCGAGGTGACGTATGAAGCCATGATGCGCGGCATCGCGGCGGTGAAGCCCGGCGCCACCACCGGCGACATCGGCCACGCCATCCAGAGTTTCGTGGAGCCGCAAGGCATGAGCGTGGTGCGCGATTTCTGCGGCCATGGCCTCGGGCGCATGTTCCACGACGAGCCGAACATCATCCATATCGGCCGTCCCGGCGAAGGCGTCCAGCTCAAGCCCGGCATGTTCTTCACCATCGAGCCGATGATCAATCTCGGCAAGCCGCATGTGAAGATCCTCTCCGACGGCTGGACCGCGGTGACCCGCGACCGTTCGCTGTCCGCGCAGTTCGAGCATTCGGTGGGCGTGACCGCGACCGGCGTCGAGATCTTCACGCTGTCGGAGCGGCACGGCGAGAAGCAGATCGGGTGATCCCCAAAGTGTCATTCCGGGACGCTCGCATCAGCGAGCGAACCCGGAATCTCGAGATTCTCAGGTGCGCAAATGCGCACCATAGTTCGGTGCTTCGCGCCGCCCCGGAATGACAGCGAAGTAGCGCCGTCTATCGCCGGCGGCGGAATGACGACGGCGGCCGCCTGTAGGTCGCGGCAAAAGCATCGTTGAAGCGGCGGACGCTGCCGAAGCCCGCCGCAAACGCAATCTCCGCCAACGTCATCTCAGTCTGGTCGATCAGACGCTTGGCTCCCTGCACCCGGCGGGTCGCCGCGATCTCGCTCGGGCTCGCGCCGGCGTGGCGCATGAACAGGCGCAAGAGATGGCGCGGCCCGACCCCAAGCGCTTCTGCAAGCTCCACCATCGACGCGCGATCCAGAAAACCGTCGTTGATCAGGCGCATGCCGCGCGCAACGGTGGTGGCGGTCCCCATCCAGGCCGGCGACCCCGGCGCCGTTTCCGGCCGGCAACGCAGGCATGGGCGGAAGCCGGCGCGCTCCGCAGCCGCAGCGGTCGGATAGAAGGTCACGTTCTCGGAGCGCGCGGGGCGAACCGGACAGACCGGCCGGCAATAGATCCGCGTCGAGCGGACGCCGGAGAAGAACAGGCCGTCGAACGCGCGCGCACGCGCCAGCCGCGCCCGGTCGCATGTGTCCCAGTCGAGATGCGGTGGCAGCGTTTGCCGATGTGCCGAACCTGTCGCCATCGCGGAAGAATAATGGCCGCGCGGCTCGCCGAGTAGCTGAAATCGGACTCGGTCGGGCGATGAGGTCCGAATTCAGCCAGCCCGCGCCGTCGCTCCGGATCATGGTGCCGACACATCCGGAGCACATCGCATGAGCACGCAGGCGCAACAAACGACGTCAGGACAAACCACGCTCGCATTCGAGGTCGGGCTCCTGCTGCTGCTGGCGCTGATCTGGGGCAGCTCGTTCACGCTGATCAAGGTCGCGATCCCCTCGATTCCGCCCGTCACGATGGTCGCGGCGCGGGTGACCATCGCGGCCATTCTCCTGCTCCTGATCGCTCGCGCGCAGGGACACGCCCTTCCCCGCCGGGGATCGGTGTGGGCTGCGTTCCTCGTGCAGGGCCTGCTGCAAAGCGCGCTGCCGTTCACCCTGATCAGCTGGGGCGAGGCGCATATCGCCAGCGGCCTCGCCGGCGTGCTCAATGCGACTCCGCCGATGTTCGTGCTCGCAATCGCGATGATGAGCGGGCGCGGACGGCAGACCGTCAGCGGCCGGAAGATCCTCGGCGTCGCTCTTGGCCTTGCGGGCGTTGCCGTGACCATGGGCGGCGACGCGCTCTCGGGGATCGGCACGACCGCTCCGCTGGCGCAAGCGGCCGTGCTGTGCGCGAGCCTCTGCTACGCGGTCGCGCCGATATGGGGACAGCGCTTCTCGGGCCTTCCCGCGATCGTCACGGCCGCCGGAGCCATGAGCTGCGCAGCGGTTCTGATGCTCCCCGCGGCCGCCGTTCTCGAACAGCCATGGACGCTGGCGCCGACGGCGCAGGCGATCGCAGCGGTGATCGCGCTCGCGGTGATCTGCACGGCGTTCGCGATGGTGATCTATTTCCGGCTGATCCACACGCTTGGCCCGCTCGGCACGACCAGCGGCAGCTATCTGCGCGCGGGCTTCGCCGTGGCGCTCGGCACCGCGTGGCTCGGCGAGCGTTTTAGCTGGTCCAGTCTTGCCGGAATGGCGCTCATTCTCGCAGGCGTGGTGGCGGTCACGGTGCCCGCTCCTGCACGGACCGGCAAGACAGCGACCGGCGCACCGTCCCGCAATTGACGGTTGCAAAAGCGCAGGTCCCCGGCGATGCTGGCGGCCGATGCCCGCCAAAGCCGACCACGACAAGAGCAAGCCGGAGGACGCGCCGCACTATCACGGCCATCGCGAGCGGTTGCGCGAGCGCTTCTACAGCGCCGGGGCGGATGCGCTCAACGACTACGAGCTGTTGGAGATGGCGCTGTTTCCGGCGCTGCCGCGGCGCGACACCAAGCCGCTCGCCAAGACGCTGATCAAGATTTTCGGCTCGTTCGCCGAGGTCGTGCACGCGCCGGTGGCGCGCTTGCGCGAAGTCGACGGCATCGGCGAATCCGCGATCCACCAGCTCAAGCTGATCGCAGCCGCCGCGCATCGCGTCGCCAAGGGCGAGGTCAACAGCCGCAACGCGCTGTCGTCCTGGAACGAGGTGATCGACTATTGCCGCACCAGCATGGCCTTTGCCGACAAGGAGCAATTCCGCCTGCTCTTCCTCGACAAGCGCAACCAGCTCATCGCCGACGAGGTGCAGCAGACCGGCACCGTCGACCACACCCCGGTCTATCCGCGCGAGGTGATCAAGCGCGCGCTGGAGCTGTCGGCAACCGCCTTGATCCTGGTGCACAACCACCCCACTACCCACCCTATGATCACGTTGGATCACGTTCAATACCGATGAATCATCAACGATATATCCGATTTTTTCTTCATTGCACACAGGGGGCGGCTATGGCAAATTGGGAGCGGTAAGAGGGGTTGAAAGCGGCTTTCCGATCCCAGCAAACGATCCCCGTTTCTCCTCGACCGATCCCAGTTGCGGCACAGGAGGAAACGCCATGCCAAGCCTGACCGACACCGCGATCCGACATGCGTTGAAGCGGGTGGAGCTAAGTCAGAAACAGGAAAATCTCGCCGACGGTGAAGGGCGCGGCACCGGCCGCCTCGTGCTTGTCCTCAAGCCCATGCCGAAGCGCGTCACCGCCGACTGGATGGCGCAGCAATGGCGCGATGGGAAGCGGACCAAGAAGAAGCTCGGGGCTTATCCCTCCATATCGCTCGCCCAGGCACGCGAAATATTCAAACGCGACTTCGCCGACGTCATCCAGAAGGGTCGCAGCATCAAGATCGCTACCGACACGCGCCCCGGCACCGTCGCTGATCTGTTCGAAGGCTATGTCGCCGCGCTCAAGGATGCGAGCAAGCCGTCCTGGAAGGAAACGGAAAAAGGCCTTAACAAGATCGCCGACACGCTCGGACGCAACCGCCTCGCTCGCGAGATCGAGGCCGAGGAAATCATCGAGCTGATCCGCCCGATCTACGAGCGCGGTGCCAAATCAATGGCCGACCATGTGCGCTCCTATCTCCATGCCGCCTTTAGCTGGGGCATGAAGTCTGACAACGACTATCGGCAGCAGTCTTCCAGACGCTTTCGACTCCCTTTCAATCCGGCAACCGGCATTCCTACCGAGCCTAAGATCCAGGGCACGCGCTGGCTTGACGAAGACGAGTTTGTGCAACTCTATCGCTGGCTGGAGAGCCCCGACACGCCGGTCCACCCCTCCTATCCCCGCGCGGTGCAACTCATCATGCTGACAGGGCAGCGCGTCGAGGAGATCGCGCGGTTTCATGTCAATCAATGGGACGCCAGTGAGCGAATCATCGACTGGTCGAAGACCAAGAACCTCCAGCCGCACGCTGTCCCAGTGCCATTGCTTGCCGCCGAGCTGATCGAAAAGATCAAGCCGAACGAGTATGGCTGGTTCTTCCCCTCCGCCAAGGACCCCTCGAAGCCTGTCAGCCACGGCACTCTTTATAGCTTTGTTTGGCGGCAGCGAGATCGCGGCGTGATTCCATATGCGACAAACCGCGATCTCCGGCGCACGTTCAAGACGCTCGCCGGCAAGGCAGGCGTGTCGAAGGAAATCCGCGATCGCCTCCAGAACCACGCGCTACAGGATGTCAGCTCCAAGCACTACGACCGCTGGCACTATATGATCGAGAAACGCGCTGGCATGGCGAAATGGGACAAATTCGTGCGCGCCATGCTGGCGAAGAAGCGACTGAAAGAGGCCGCATGAGCTCGCGGCCGCGAAAGCCCCCTCGCCGCAGCGATGCGCTCGGTTCCGCTGGCGAAGTGGACGCGCAAAGCTACACGGCGTTCGTCGGGGATCTGAAGCAGAAGATCGCGGCGGCACGCCACCGAGCCAGCTTGTCGATCAACCGCGAGCTAGTGACGCTCTACTGGACGATCGGGCGCGACATCCTGGAACGGCAGGAGCGCGAAGGTTGGGGTGCCCGGGTGGTCGACCGTCTGGCTGGCGATCTTCGCCTGGCTTTCCCGGAAATGACCGGTTTATCGCCCCGGAATCTGAAATACATGCGCTCGTTCGCCGAGGCCTGGCCCAACGGCGAATTTGTGCAACAGGTTGTTGCACTATTGCCATGGGGGCATAACGTCCGTTTGCTCGACGCCGTCAAAACGCAGGAAGAGCGCACCTGGTACGCGCGGCAGGCAATTGAACACGGCTGGAGTCGTAACGTTCTTGTCCATCAGATCGAAAGCAAGCTTTTTGCCCGGCAAGGAAGCGCCCTCACCAATTTCTCGCGAACCCTGCCCGCAGAGCAGTCCGAGCTTGCCCAACAAATCCTCAAAGACCCCTACACGTTCGACTTCCTCTCGCTTGGCCCAGACATGCTGGAGCGCGACCTCGAGCGTGGTTTGGTCGAGCATCTGCGTTCACTCATCCTCGAGCTCGGCAAGGGCTTCGCATTCGTCGGCAGCCAATATCACCTCGAAGTCGGCGGGCAGGATTACTACTTGGACCTTCTTTTCTATCATCTGCGTCTTCGCTGCTTCGTGGTGATCGAGCTGAAGATCGAAGACTTCAAACCCGAATTTGCGGGAAAGATGAACTTTTACCTCTCGGCCGTGGACGAGCAATTGCGCCATCCCGACGACAAACCGACCATCGGCATCATCTTGTGCAAAGGGCGCAACGAGGTGATCGTGGAATACGCGTTGCGAGACTCCAGCAAACCGATGGGGGTCGCCCAGTATCAGCTCTCGGCTGCGTTGCCGCCACAACTCGAGGATGCCCTCCCGACGGCCGCGGAGTTCGCGCGAGAATTTCCACTGATGTCCGTGGTCAAGCTACGCATCGAAATCGAGCGCGCGGTACGCGATCTCGCGGACAAGCGAGGCGTCGCTTTCGACCGGCCGACCGGCATCATGAAAATGCTCCGTGATCTGCATCGAAATGGATCGGTGCCAAGTAGCACAGAGCAGATGCTCGACGCCCTCCACACCATGAACGAAGCTACGCATGGCATGGATGTGGACCCGGAGACCGCTGAACGCGCCGTCGAAATCGGCACGATCTTCCTTGGGGAACTCCAGAAACTGAATACAGACGAGTAAGGTGCTTTTCGCGGCAAATCCGACACCGACAAAACCCCAGAAAGCACAGGACAATCTCGTGGAAGACAGCTGGCCGACGTGGCTCAAAATTATGGAGAACGGCGCCGTCGGAGAAGCGCGTACGCGTTCTTTTCTCATCGACCGGTTCTGGGTTCTCGAGCGGAGCGTAGATACCGACGGGGCCGATTTTCTCATACAGCGACGCACCACCACGCAGCGATTTACCGATAGAGTCCCGCCGCGCGTCGGAGTGATACAGGCAAAATATTTTCAGGATCGCCGCACAACGCACTACATTCCCAAAAGCTACGTGGTTGACGACAAAGGAATGCCGCTCGAAGGCTTCTTCGCGCTTCTTCACGTCGGCCGGGAGGACGACGGCGAGATGTACCTGCTGTCGGCCCGGCAAATCGTCAACACGCTATCCATCAGCAGCACCCATTCACCGGAAAGCTACGTCGTCGGCACGACTGCGCTCCAAGGCACTTTTAGAATTAATGCCCGTAAGCTCGCACTCGATCAGATCGAGCATAGCTTGAAGAGCCAGACCTACTACCAGTCGGCCGCCTTCCTGGACAAGCTCAACATTCCCTATCGGCGCTTCAGCGAAGACGACATCGACTTTCCTTGGACACTTCCGCTTCCGAACCCCGTCGGTGAAATCCCGAAGATGTTTGTTGAGCAAAAAGAGGAGCTCAGAAAGATCGTTTTCGACATGGAGGAGGTGTTGGGAGCCATCGACGCGGTCCTTACAGAAAAAGACCCGCGTCGAGCGCTCGAGCTGATGGACGCGCTGCGTTACCATGTCGATGGTTACGGCAAGATCACCTTCGGCGGCCGGGGAGACTTCAACTGGGGCGATTTTCCAGACGCCCTCGACACCCACGACCGCTGGCGCCAAGGCCTCCAGACAGACGGACTGCTAGAGCCTTACATCGCAATGGGCGATAAACTGCAAGTGGCTCTTGTATCCCATACAGCCGCTCATCCGCTAACCGATAAGGGCAGCTTCCTCCAGGCGATCATTGAATATGATCGGGATACGCTCAACGTCATTGAGCTGTCGGTCAAATCGGGCACGGCCGCCGAGAGGGAACCGGAAATCAAGACCCCCGGGCATGTCCGCATGGCAAGCTCGCTCGGCGAGTGGGTCCCACGCAAAATCAAACCGATGGACTACACGATCGAGAACGTCTGGTGGAATGTCATGCGCTACGTCATCGAAGAGCGCTATCCCGACCCACACTTCGACTAGCTTGCGGCAACTCCCTGCACGCGCAACGCCAGGGCCTTCGGCCCTGTTGTTGCTTGATCGCGAGATTGTCGCGTAGCCTCCGTGAGTCGCTTAACGGCGATCTAACCGGCGATAGTATCGCTTCTGTCCGTTACTCGGATCAACGTAGGTAAAGCAGTCCGCGAGACTATCAATGCTCTGCAACACCCCCAGCAAGGCGTAGGCGTTGAAAGGCGTCCCCGCGCCGGTCTCGTAGTGGCTGACGAAATTCCCAACGATCGATGGCACATGATGGTTTTGGAGATCGGCGATCTGCTGAGGCGTCAGCACACACCGATTGGCCGCATGATAAAGCTTCACGGCCTCGCCGATTGCGTCGATGTAGGTCGAAAGCGTCCGCTTGTCACCACGGGTGGCATAGTCCGGTGGAACAGGGATCTCCAACTTGGCGATAATCTGTCCCAGCTTGTATTCGAGATATTGCCGCAGGATCGGCGCACCAATATCGATCTGGCCAGCATTCAGGTGCTGCAACGCCTGCGCCTTGAGACGATCCGCCTCCTGGGCCGATACCATGAGCCGCCCCTTTGGAGGCATGCCTTGGAGCTTCTGGTGATGCCAATCCGCAGTGCCATTGAGCTTGTCGAAGTACTTCTCCAGGCTGGTGTCATGGCTCAGGAAAATGAACTGCAGCCCGTCCGGCACAGCGCCATAGCGTAGCAACGTCCGCACGGCGTCCATCAACGCGAACTGGTGACCAGCGTCAAAGCTCGATGTCACGTCGTCGAGCACCATGAAGCGCGGAACACCGCTGTGCTTGGTCGCGGCCGCGAAGAAAATCGCAGCCGCCACAGCGTTCCGATAGCTTTCCGAGAGTAGAGCCCGGGCACTGAGGTCCTGTAGGCCGAAGAAGTCCGCGAGCTTTAGATCAACGTTTTCGCTGTTCTGCGCGCGGCTCAGGGTCGGCTTCACATCGGGACCGCCTCGCACGAACCGGCCGAACAGATCCTGACAAGCGGTCTGAATCTCGCCAATCCGCTCGTTGGCCAGTTCGGCTTCGGCATCAGCAAAGCTTTGGCCGGCGCGCGTGATGAATGTCTTCCAGCGATTCAGAACCTTGAGCTTGTCCTGTTTCACCTTGAGCACCGGCTCGCCGCTCTCGTATTCCAGCACGGCATCGCGGAACTGCTTTGCGAAGCTGAGGATGCGGGTTACCTGCACCAATGAGGGAGGCAAGCGCGCCTGCAACGCGTCGGCCTCACCTCGCACCCGAGCAAGAGTTTCGCCACGCTGCGTTTCAAGAACCCCGAGGCGCGCCTTGATGATCTCCAGGTCGGAGGTCGCCAAATCCCCCTTCTTGGCGGCCAAATCGAACGCTACGTGCAAGCGATCACCCGTCGCGATCGCCATGGCCGGCGCCTCTTCAAGCTTGCGTAGCTTCGCGATCCCAGGCGCTGTGGCGACATCGTTGATGAGTTCGGCCCCGAGCTGAGCGGCTACATCGTATTTAGCGATCTTGCCTTCCAGCCGCGGCTTTAGAGCATCACTACCTTTCGCCTCGCAAACTGGGCATTGATTCGGGTCGTGCCAATCGGAGCCGGACACCACAGCCAGCGCATCGCGCAAAAGGGCGTGCAATGCTTCCGCGCCGACGCTGCGCACGGCCTCGTCTCTTCTTCCGGCCAACTCGAGCAGCCGATCAACGTCGGCCAATTCCTCTACCGTGACCTCAAGCCCCGCCAGCGACGTGGCGGAGGTCGTTAGCGTGTCCAGCGTCTTTCGCGCTTCGCCGCCTTCCTGTTTCTCGATCGCCAACTCTGCCGCTTCGAAATCGAGATCCATTACCGAGGCCTCGCCGATCAATGGCTTGAGCAAGGCGATGGCGGATAAGGCGGCGGTTACCGCCGCCTTCAGATCGGAGAGTTTATCGACGGCGGCGCTTCCCGCTCCGGCGACCTCGTCATGCGCCGCAATGACACGCCGCTCGATCGCACTCAACGCGCGCGCGCCTGTGGTCACCTCGGCATCAAGCGCGGAGAGGCCCAGATCACTGTTGACGTTCTGCGTTCGCTTGGCGCCGTCCAGAGCCTGACGTAGCCGGGAGTATCGGCTCAGTCCCACGAGCGATGCGAAAGAACGTCCCCGCTCCAAGGCGGAGATATCGATGAGCTTTGCGAACCGATTATAGTCGACGAGGACGAAATCCTCCTGCAGGCTCGCGAGGAACTGCTGCGGGTCGGCATGACCGCTCGGCGAAGTCACTAGGCGCGCACCGTTGGCAGCCCGCACCACCTTGATCGCCACATCTGGCGAGGCGTCATCGCTGGCGAATATCAGATCAACCGTCGCTTGCTGCCCGGGATGGAAGCGATTCACGATATAGCTGTCGCCCTGCTCGGCTTCCTGGAGCGCCTTCAGGCGCGGGACAATGCCGTGGATCGCGAAGCAAACGGCTTCGAATATGGAGCTTTTACCGACGCCGTTCGGCGCATGCACCGAGTTGACGGCGTCAGATTTGAACTTGAGGACGAGCGGGTCACCGTCATTATTGATCCCACGAAAACCCTCGATGGACAGGCTGCCCAGGAAATACCGCGTCATGCCTTGTCCTCGCCCAGAGGGATGGACATGCCATCAAGCGCATCCAGTACCGCCTTATGAAACTCGCCGATTGTTGCCCGGCTTGGCGCGGTGTCACCTCCCGAATCCAGCAGATGCAAATTGTCGAAGAGGATCTTCGCGCATTCGGGATCGATCTGTACAGCCTCGGCCCTAAACAAAGCGAGATTGTCCTCGAAAGTATTTTCCAGCTTAAACTTCATACGCTCCCCCGACTTCCGCCCAATGCACTTCTATTTGATTTCAGTGCGCGCGTGCAATTCTGCGACGATCAAGCGATTGCGTCTCATCATCAGGCTGTCTCTGTTTCGTTGTCGCTCTTGCGAAGCTTCCGCCATGCCGGAAGGATGAACGGCTGCCCATGATCGATCGGCACGCGCATGGTGGTCTCGCCATATTCACCCGGCGGCCCTAGTGCTACGACCTGACGGCTTTGATAGGAGAACGGCTCGTCCGGCGGTGCGACCGTGTAGCGCTCCGGCAATCGCCTCAGAACCGAGGTTCGATAAATCCAGATGTCGTTGCCCTTGAGAAGGACGATGAGCTGTCGCAGGCGCCGGCGAACCGCGATCTCCGTCGCGGGGGGAATGTCGACGAGAATATCTCGCTGCGACCAGGACAAGCCAACGAGGATATCGAAAAGCTCCTGCGCATAGGCTCCAGTTTCCTCATCGAGCGTTGTCTCGATAATGCAGGCCACGTCGTGCGAGCGGGCCGCCTCCGTATAGAGCGCGCCCTCGTCCGCTGTCGCACTGGCGATGTCATAGTCGTTGCGGGGGATGAGCCGGTCCTCATCTTCCATCAGCGCGGAAAGGACTTCCGGCGCACTTACGGTCGGCGTCATTTCCGAAAGCTCGGAGCCAAGGATAATGCGTTCACGATGAACTTGCAGCGCTTTTGCCAACCGTTCAGCCGTTGTCACTGCAATTGGCGCATTCTCATTCTCGATCATACGAAGCATGCGAATGCTGACACCGATTTCACTCGCCATTTCCTTTTGGGTCGACAGCCTTTCAAGCTGCTCCCTCAGGGCTTTCACCGCCTTCCCGTTCGGCACGACCTTCCTCATCTCAACCTCATCCCGTGTATTCGATGACTCAAAATTTACATGAGGGAGCCTGGCAGCGTGAGGCAGCCGACCGGAATCGGAGCGGCACACTGGCGGCAAACCAGCAAACTGGGCAATTCAACGTGCAGTACCCTTGACTAGGCATTTATGACCGGCCATTTATGACCGGTCAAGGAGACCTTTATCATGCTTCGTTACAATCCGGAGAAATTCGCCTCGCTCTCGGAGTCCGACATCGGTCAGCGGATTTGGTCGTTTCTTACGAAGCCCGCCACTATCGCTCGCTTGGAGACGGCCTCGGAGCTCGGAAAGCCTGCCGTCGAGGGCATCGAGGAGCAGCTTCTGGAGGAGTTTCGCGAAGATGTTCTGGTTGACCGCGTCAAGCAGATGGTCGGCCACATGGTCAGGCAGATATTGGAACAGCGCGATTGGGTTCTCGACCAAAGCGACGTGAAGGTTCAGTCGGTGCCCTTCAGCAAGGCGGCACGTTACAGGCGGCCCGATTGGATCACCTTCCATGCCTTCCGCAATACCAAAGACCCGCGCGACGTCGTCATCACCGACCGTCGGCAGAACGCGCCTCTGCCGAAAGACGCTCGCTGGACCTTCTACGCAACCTTTGCCAGCCCCTTGAAGGCGGCGGTTGCGTTCGGCGTCAATGACACCCCCAAACTTCGCCGACAAGTGCAGACCCACGGTTTTCACCGTGTCCACATCCCGCGAATGCTGCGACGCGCCTAATCCAGGAGAAATTGAAGGCATGATGCAGTTCAACGACAGGTGCGACAGAGCGGATACCCATCGCCGAACGCGAGCGGCCATCGCACGCTTTTATTGAGCCATAACGAGACCGCCAGATATGGAAACGTTCAACCTTGATCCCCGTCAACTTGCCCGGATCGAAGCCGTTCATCGCGGGTTCCTCTATCAGCACCTCTATGCCGCCGCGTGTCTGTTTGATGCTGCCCGGGCCGGTGTGACCCATGTCATCGTCGAGAATGATGAAGACGTCGAACTCGTCCAGCCTGACAGACGAATCTACCTACAAGTCAAAACTCGGGCATCTAACCTTATTCTAAGCGACATTGATGGCGCACTCTCAAGGTTCGCGGCTATTAGACAGGAGCACGAGGAAGGTCGACGGAGCGGTTCATGCCAGTTCGTCATAGTATCGAATAGTGCGCCTGGGCCGGAATTTGCCAAGCTTATCACAGGTAAAGAATGGCCGTCCGACACCAGGCTCCATTGGCCGCAATCACCGGCGGTAGACGAAGCCCTTCCCTTGCCGTGGAGGACCATCGCGGATGGTTTCGAGGCGTGCCGAGCGGCTGCCGAAACGCTTCCTTTTTCCGTATTGGCTCCAGAAACCCTCGTCTGGAAAATCGCTGGCCGGATGATGGCAGCAGCGGGTGGGATTGAGCCAAGCTCCAATCACACGTTCACGGTTGAGGAATTACCGGCACTCTTCGAGCAGCTTGTTGTCCAACTCCAAGATTTTCCTGCTCCGCCGCTTCGATATCGTCCGCAGGAACATGAACCAAATCTGGCAAATGGCCAACGCGTGCGGCTCGTCGTCGGCCTCTCCGGTGCAGGAAAGACGTCCTGGGTTTCTCAGACAGCTCTGCATACTTCTGACCGTCTGGCATATTACGATATTGCCGAGATATCCGGCCCTGCGCTGGCCAATGCCGTCGCACGCGAACTTGCAGCTCGCATCTTCGGATCGCGTGGCGGCAAGCTAGGCGAGATCTTGTTACCGGGCGCAAGCGGCACCGAAATCCTGTTTGCGATCGGTCGCCACCTAGCCGAGGACAAACTCACCGCGACTGTGGTGTTGGATAACGCGCATCGCATTGCAGCCGCGGATTTGGTTTCGCTGGTCGGGGCCTCCGATCAGCTGCAGTTTGTGCTTCTCGCCCAGCCCAGCGCAACGATCGCCCGAATCGAGGCAACGCTTGGCGTGAAGGCGGAGTTGCTTCTCGGCTGGTCCAATGAGACGGCCGCGGCCGAGGGAGCGTCGCTCGGATGCCGTGGGGATTTCTCAGACTATGAGCGCTTGTTGAAAATCACTGGTGGGCTGCCGCTCTACGTCCAGAATGCGCTGAAAATTGCGGCTGAAAGCTACGAGGGGGTGGTCACCCGAGTCTGCGCGGCGCTTGAGGACCGCACCCATATTGTCGAGACTGCGCAAGAACTTATTCTGTCAGATGTCTTCGACAGATTTAACGACCCTGAGCGCCGCGCTGTCGCGGCGCTCAGTCTCAGCGACGTCCCACTGACTCAATCCGAAGCCAGTGTCGTATTGAAGCGCGCCTTCGACCTCGAGCCGGAGATCGCGGCCACGGCATTCAGGCGATTGCGAACAAGCGGTACAATCCAGATTTTCGGTGTCGATCGTTTCAAGATTCACGATGCGATGAGACCGCTCGGCCGCACCTACCTGAGTGACGCCGGGGGTGAGCATCTGCAAAATGCACGCGAGGCCATTCGCGACCTCCTTATAAAGGCACTACCCAACGATCACGACCGTCAAAGAGTTTTTCTTCTCCTGAGGATGTTTGTCGCTCTTGGGAACGTGAAGCCTCTCGTTGAGATGGCCACCGACGAGATATTTCACGAACTAGTCATCTGGAACGGAAGTTCGTGACATTAGTTGATCGCTCGGATCTCTAGAGAGGAGAGCGCTCGTGGCGAATGCAGGTGTGAAAGGCCGGCCGATCGCGCCGTTGGTGCTGAGTTCGCAGGAGCGGGCGTACTTGGAGAGGCAAGTTCGTCGTCATCGTGTAGCCCGATCGCTATCTGAGCGATGCCGCGCGATCCTGCGGTGTGCAGATGGTCTGCCAAGCAAGTCTGTGGCTGCCGAACTTGGCATCCATGAACACACCGTCGGCAAGTGGCGCCGCCGATTCTTGAAGGATCGTTGTGATGGCCTGCTTGACGAAGCCCGCCCGGGCCGCCCTCGAACCATCGACGATGATCAGGTTGCCGAGGTAATCGAGCGGACATTGCGTACGACGCCGCCCGACGCAACGCACTGGTCGATCCGCTCGATGGCTGCGGATACTGGCTTTTCTCACACCACGATCCGCCGAATGTGGACGGCGTTCGGCTTGCAGCCGCACCGCAGCCAGACATTTAAACTATCGAGCGATCCGCTATTCGTCGATAAGGTGCGCGATATTGTCGGGCTTTATCTGTCGCCGCCTAACCGAGCCGTTGTCCTCAGTGTCGATGAGAAAAGCCAGATCCAGGCACTCGATCGCGAGCAGCCGGTCTTGCCGATGATGCCTGGGGTGCCGGAACGTCGCACGCATAGCTATGTGCGGCATGGTACGACCACGCTGTTTGCCGCGCTCGATGTCGCTTCCGGCTTCGTCATTGGCAAATGCTACAAGCGCCATCGGGCGCTCGAGTTCTTGAAGTTTCTCAAAGAGATCGACGCTCAAATCCCTGAGGGGCTCGCTGTCCATATCGTCATGGACAACTACGCTACCCACAAGACCCCCAAGATTAAAGCGTGGCTCGCTCGCCGGCCGCACTATCATGTCCACTTCACGCCGACTTCCGCGTCGTGGATCAATCAGATCGAGCGCTGGTTCGCTGAACTCACCAGAAAGCAGATCCGGCGAGGTGTTCACACCTCCGTCAGGCAGCTCGAAGCCGACATCCGTACCTTCATCGAATTGCACAACAACAACCCGAAGCCCTTCAAATGGACCAAGTCCGCAGACCAGATCTTGGCTTCCGTCAAACGCTTTTGCCACAAAGCCCAGCAGACTTTATGTGGCGAACTTTAGATTCATGTGACTAGGGCGCGGACTCATAACGAGCGGCGAGCCATAGCTGTCAATCGGCTTGCAAATTTGACCCTTCATCGGCGTCCAATTTTGACCCCTTTCCGCGGCGGGGTTTGCTGGTAGCGCTCGTCTCGTCGGAGCTGGCCGGGATAGCGGAGGCGAGACGAGCGCGGGTGGCGTGATCGTCGTCTCGGCTTTTGAACCGCCAGCTATCGTTGCCGGTCTCGACGATGTCGCAGTGATGGGTCAATCGGTCGAGCAACGCTGTGGTCATTTTGGCGTCGCCGAACACGCTGGGCCATTCGCCGAATGCGAGATTGGTGGTCACGATGACGGAGGCGCGCTCATAGAGCCGGCTGACGAGGTGGAAGAGAAGCTGGCCACCGGACTGGGCGAAGGGCAAATAGCCGAGTTCGTCCAGCACGATGAAGTCCATCCGGGTCAGATGCTCGGCAAGCCGTCCCTGCCGTCCATTGCGGGTCTCGGTCTCGAGGCGGTTGACGAGGTCGACCACGTTGAAGAAGCGGCCGCGGGCACCAGATCGGATGCAGCTTCTTGCGATGGCAATGGCCAGGTGGGTTTTGCCTGTGCCGGTGCCGCCGACCAGCACGACGTTGCGCTGTTGGGCGACGAAGCCGCCGCCAGCAAGATCATTGACGAGCGTCTGATTGATCGGCGTGCCGTCGAACTGGAAGTCGGCAATGTCCTTGGCAAGCGGCAGCTTGGCAATGGTGAGCTGGTATTTGATAGATCTGGCTTGCTTCTCGTTGATCTCGGCGGAGAGTAGATCGCCAACGATGCGCTGGGGTTCATGCTGACGTTTGACGGCAGTTGCCATGATCTCGTCGAAGGCAGCCTTCATGCCATAGAGCTTGAGCTCGCCCATGAGGTCGAAGATTTGAGTTCGTTCCATCAGTTGGTCCTCCGAAGGTTGTCGTAGCGGGCACAATCGGCGATTGGTGCATGACGGAGCGTCAGGGCGGCTGGCGTCATGATGTTGGCCGGCGGGGCTGGCTCACGTTGACGGGCCAGGATGTTGAGCACCACATCGGCGGAATGAACGCTGTGACTGAGCGCTTCGGCACAGGCCGCTTCCACCGCAGGCAGACCGTCAGTCAGCACCGCGTTGAGGATGTCGACCATCTGCCGATTGCCATCGTCGATGCTGGCAAGCTTGCGCCGGATCCGCTCGATCGCGGCCGGCAGCACCCAGTCCTTGAAGGGAGCGCCGTTGCGTAAGGCGCCGGGGTTGCGGGCGAGCACCGGCACATAATGCCAAGGGTCGTAGACGGTATCGCCGCGGCCAAAGGATCGCTGATGCTCGGCAACGATACGTCCATCCTGGCGGATCACGATGCGATCGGCATAGGCTTGAACCTCGACCGGTCGTCCGACTGCACTGGCTGCGACCGAGTACTTGTTGTTGTCGAAGCGCACCAGGCAGGTCTTCGAGACCGACGCCGTCACCGCATGGAAGCCGTCAAATCGCCCTGCATAGGGAACGAGCCTAGGGCGTTCGACTTCGAACACGTCCCAGATCGTCTGATCGACCAGTTCCGGATGGCGATGAGCCTTGGCGTAGGTGATGCATTTGTCGAGCAGCCAGGCGTTTAACTCGTCGAGGTTTTTGAACCGCAGACGCGGCGTGAAGAAGCGTTCCCTGACCAGCCCGACCTGGTTCTCAACCTGCCCCTTCTCCCAGCCAGACGCCGGCGTGCAGGCGACTGGATCGACCAGATAGTGGCTGCACATCTGCAAAAACCGGCGATTGTAAAGACGCCCTTTACCGACGAAGATCGTCTCCACGGCGGTCTTCATGTTGTCGTAGATGCCGCGGGTGCAGGTGCCCTTGAACAGCGCGAACGCTCGGTCGTGGGCGTCGAACACCATCTCCTGCGTCTCTCGCGGATACGCCCGGGCAAATAGCATACGGCTGTGGCAGAGCCGGACGTGAGCAACCTTCACGACCACGGTGGTTCCGCTCAACAGCACCACCTCATGGCTCCAGTCGAACTGGTAGGCTTCGCCTGGCGCAAAACTCAGCGGGACATAGGCCGCCGCGGTCGATTGCCCGCGTTCCTTGCTCCACCGCCTGGCGTAACGTCGCACCGCATCGTAGCCGCCGTCATAGCCGCGACCGCGCAGCTCTTCGAAGATCCGGATCAATGTCAGCTGCTCACGAGCCGATTTAGCCGCGTTCGCCGCAAGCAGCCCGTCAAGTTCGACTGCCCATCGTCCGAGCTTTGGCCGCGGCTGCACTTGCCGCTCATACTCGAAGGAGGTCTCTCCCGACCTCAGCACCTTCCGAACCGTGTTCCGTGACACCTTCAGGTCACGGGCGATCTCCTTGATCGTCTTGCCCTTGATGAAGTGCTCGCGCCGAATCCGCGCAATCGTCTCCACGACCAGCATCCTCCACCACCTGCTTTGTTACGAAGCAGGCAGCGCAACAGACCAACCTGTAGGGGGGCAATTTTGGACGCCGATCCCCCGGCTTAGGGGGTCAATATTGCAAGCCGAATGACACCATCGAAGGCAGCTGTGACTTTCTTGGCGTGAACGGCTGGAAACGAGGATGGCAGAATCGTATCATCGGTCATGGCGGGCGTGGTTTAAGGTGATGGGGTGGCTTCGCAACCGAATCCTACGCCGCATCAGCGCTTTACACCACGCTCGCCAGCCCTCAGGCGCACTCTTACGAATAAGACGGGCTAGCGCTCCATCTCGCCCATAAGAATTTCATCTGAGACGTATCGTGGATTGGAAATGACAGTCCGCATTTCCGCATTCTTGCCCTCGTCCGCAAACCGGAATCCCTTCTTGTAGAAAAATGCTGAAGCTCCTTCATCTTGAGAGAGAAGGGATAGCTTGGAAAGGCCCGCGGACTGCCTAGTATGATCGGCGACTTCAATCATAGCCGTCCCGACCCCTTTGTACCTCGACCGGCCGAGATTTTCTATGCTGAGAATTCGCAAACTGTTGCGCCCCGGCGCCACGGTCATCGCTCCCACCTTATTGCGTTCATTGGCATCAGTAAACAAAGAAACACTTTGGGCGTTGCCAATATTGCTACTTACTCTGTGTAGGCGGACTGACACACCTGTCCTCTTGTCAAAAGCGGAAGACGCTGGTCCAGCAGCTAAAGCGGCCGTAAAAGCAGCACCATCTGCGCCAGAAGTGCCGGCCAGCGCATCGCGCTGCTGGTCCACACTTTGCCCGTCGGAGGGCCAGTTGTTGTAATTGGTTCTCATCACAACGAGCTACTATTTGGACGAGCTGACAGAAAGCTGACAAAGCCGACGCATGAGCCGGTCCTTTACGAATAAGACGGGCTAGACTGCCGCTGGGGGTCACTCCGATGGGTGAAGCCAAGCGCAGACTTGAGGAAATGAAGGTGGCACCTTGTCGTTGTCGATCGGGGCGACAATCGGCTTCCTGCTGTTTTGATGGTGTTCGATGGCACAAGCCGGCTTCAGGGCTTGACCTTCGATCCGGCTCGCCCAGTACGACACTTGAACGCTGTTACATGCAGGAGCTGGGAAATTGCGAAGCGCCAATCTCCGGCGAGCATCTGATCAGCGAGGCTGTGATCGAAATACTTCGCGGGGACGGTAATTTCACGGCCTCTGGACTGCCTTGGCTCGAAGCAGGCGAAACAAAGGCGCTGGCTCCAAAGAATCTCACCGCGAACTGCCTTTGTAGACGACACAACAGCGCGCTGTCGCCGTTGGATGCCGCTGCCAAGATATTCTTTGCCGGCCTCAGGGACTGCTTGGAATCGAGCGAAGCCGTCTTGCCGTACTTGCTGTCCGGTCATGATGTCGAACGCTGGCTGCTGAAGACGCTCAAAGCTAACGAAACGGCCGCAGCCCATATCGGCGGCAAAGCGCCAGAAAAAGGTGCCGAGACCACTGGTCGGGAAGTGAGAATTGCTGTTCGATTGGTGGATCGTGGCGAGCGAGTTCCTCGACCCGGGCCCGCACCCGCTGCAGCGCGGCTTCCGCCGCATGGCGCTCACCAGCAGTTCCGGCCCCCACGAACAACGCCTCGATCTTCCGAAGCTTCTCGCGCAGCTGCGACTCGCTGTTCATTCTGATCCCGTTGCCCGCTCCGAACCGGGATCACCCCATCACCGCGCCCCGGCGGCGTCAATCATCCCGACCGCGCTATCCAGAGCATTCCGCGCAAGTCAAGCCCGGGAACCGGTGATCCTGTCGTGACGCTCACGTACAAGCTGCGTTTGATGTAGGGCAGAAGCGACTGCCTTGGTCGTGAACGCGTCCGACCGGAATTTTCGCAACGATTTCGACAAGAGCTGGTCGATCGACGTTGCAAACAGCGAGCTTGAGTGAGCGCGCGGCCTTTTTGGCCGCCGCCGCCTGGCGCTCCGGAAACCGGCCGGCCTTCGGCTTGCCGGTCGCGTCGATCCCGTAAACGATGATTGCCGAGGCGGAGAGTGTCTTTTGGTTCGTGAGATTGGGCTTGGCCATTTTGCCCTCCTGAAAAGCCGAAGGGGCCCGATTTGGGCCCCTTTCTGAAACGGCGTTGTCGCTGGTCCTGCGGGATGCTCCCGGCAATGGCGGTCTTGTCATTGGACGACTCCTTTGCTGAAGACGAGAAGAGCGTTCAAACAATCTCGTCGTAAGTATAATAAAGCATATCATCCAAAAGCGCAATGATTGCAATAATTTAGCTGCAGAAAAATTGCGCTTAAATAGAAGATAATTACTGTAATTTCCGCGCTTTTTTGGCACAATTACTGTAAACAATACACGACGAAAGATCGCATGACTTGCGATCATCAATATTGTTGCCGTTGCAGACGTTCAAACCGTCAGCAGCGCAGTAACGCCAAAGAGCGTGCTGAACAAAGCGCGGAAAATCCGCCGGAAAATTACGATCAAACTGGCGCGCGTCGATCTGTGCCGAGACGCGCCGCAAGACCTCGGCGCAGCCGCCGTCTGCATAGCAACGGGGACCGTACGGATGAACCATGCCAAGTTGCTCCAAAATCCCGGTTCGGACCAGAAAGTTGTGAACCAGCCGATCCACGACGATCATGGCAATGCCAACTGCATACCAATCAGGACGGGCCTCGCGATCCGCCATCAAAACGGATGAAAGCGTCATCGTCAGAACCTTGTCCGAAACCCCAAAAACATGACGGGTCGGACCGACTAACCTGTCTTATTCGTAAGAGGCGCCCGAGAGGCTGGCGAGCGTGGTGTAAAGCGCTCATACGGCGTAGGATTCGGTTGTGAAGCCAACCCCATCACCTCCAACCGCGAACGCCACGCCCGCCATGACCGACGATACGATTCCGCCCTTCTCGTTTCCAGCCATTCACGCCAAGAAAGTCACAGCTGCCTTCGATGGTGGGCGCCTAACCTCGAACGGGGGCGTGATGCTTCTGGCGATGGCCGAGCGGCGTCTCGGCTTGGCCGACAATCTGGCCCGGGTGTTCCCGGATCGGCGCGATCCGACGCGGGTCGTGCACAGCCTTGTCGATATGAAGGAGGAGCTTGGACTTGATCACTTCGAAGGGCGATCATGGCAAGGTCTTCATCGCCACGCCCTTATGACAATGATTGCCTACGCCTTCCTGCAACATCGTCGCCTCGCATACGCGGGGCGGAAAAAAAAGAATCAACGGGCCTCCGCCTCAACCAACCATGCCCGCCGCACGCCATGCCATCGTCGATCTCATCCTTCGGCCGCCGCCTCAGCAATGCCCATATTGCCGAAAGCAAATCCTTGAAAAGCAGTGGCGCAAACGCATTCTGTTCGCGGTAGGGACACCCATCACTGGGCGCCCCCCGCGCAGATCCCGGCGAGCCCAATTAAGGCACCGGGCTCCTACCTCGGGTGTTTGACGGCGAAGCGCAGCTTCGGCCATGGATGAAGGATGCGAGCCTTGGGGAGCCAGTCATCGGTGATCTGCGTTATGCGATCCCAGGTCAGACAGGTCCGCTGACTGCGCCGCCGAAGCGTCCACCTCCAGAGATCGGTCAGATAGAACCGAAACGCATTGAGCGCTCGGCCATTCGTCGGGACAGCAAAGTACGCAAAGTGGCCGGTCAAGACCTGCCTCAGCCATTTCCCTTGTGCAGGGATCGGCCAGTGCATTCGGCGCCTTAGCTCCTCCTTGATTTCGCGGAGTTTGGTTCGCAAGCGGTCGCTACGGGTCTTCCGTTGAAGCTGGAAGCGCCCTTGGCGTGATTTGCCGCAGATAAACGTGAACCCCATGAACGCAAAGGTTTCCGGCTTTCCGAGTCCGCGCTGCTTGCGTTGAGCCGCCGCATGGCGACCAAACTCAATCAGGCGGGTCTTGGCCGGATGGAGCGTCAGCTCGAACTCCTCCAGTCTCGCGCGCATCGCGTCAAGGAAACGACGTGCGTCATCCTCGCGCTCAAAGCCGACTACTACATCGTCCGCGTAACGCACGATGATCATGCCGCCGGAGACCTCGCGCTGTCGCCGGCGTTTGGCCCACAGGTCGAGAGCGTAGTGCAGGTAGATGTTGCCGAGAAGCGGTGAAATCACCGAACCTTGACCCGTTCCCCTGTCATCAGCGGCTACGACGCTGTCTTCGAGAACACCCCCGCCTTCAGCCATTTCTGAATGAGGCGGATGATGCGCTTGTCGCCGATCCTATGTTCCAAGAAGCGAACCAGCCAAGGTTGACTGACTGCGCCAAAGAAGTTTTGGATGTCGGCGTCAATGATCCAGTTCACGTTCCGCGTCTCGATCGCTGTGCAGAGCGCGTCCAACGCATCATGTGGTCCTCTGCCGGGCCGAAACCCGTAGGAAAAGCCACAGAAGTCTCCTTCGTAGATGGCGTTGAGCACGATGACGGTTGGCGCCCTGGACGATTTTGTCTTCGAGAGCCGCGATCGCTAACGGGCGCTGCTTGCCGTCTGCCTTTGGTATGTACGTCCGGCGAGACGGTTGCGGGCGATACGCTCCTCGTTGGACCCGTTTGTGCAGATCGGCGAGCCGGGGCTCGAGATCTTCCTCGTAGTCCTCCCACGTCATGCCATCCACTCCGGGAGCAGCCTTACGCCTGAGCGCAAAGAACGCCGCCCGCAGTGTATCGACATTGATGTGGTGAAAGAGCGCGGTGAACCGGTCCTTCTTCCTCAGCCTTGCGGCTGTCCGTACGCGGTCCAGCGACTGGGTCATGCGAGCCCGGCCCTGTGTCCGGTGCATGCGCTGCTGTTCCGCGTTTCCCTTGGTCCCCGGCCTTGGCTCCGCCCACTCCGCCGCCAGTAATCCGGCTTTGTTCGTTGGCTTCTCAGCTACTATGCCAGAGTCAGACTTCTCCGTGTCGTGCATCAGCGGCTACAGCTCCTCGCCTTCCCGCTGCGGACCATCTCCTCCGAGAAGGAAGATGGCCGACCCGGAGATATCCCGGTTCCCGTACAAGGAGCTTCCATACATGCCAGGGTCTACGACCACGCCGGGTTGGACGGGTGCTCGCGTTTGCGCACTCGCCCATATTGCCTTCCGCTCTTTGGACAGCGTCGGCTCCCGAGATAACACTGTTTCGCGGCTCAATGGCTGGCCTGCATGCTCCCCTACCGACGCTTCGCCGACACCCTCGCGGACGCCTGCGCACGGCTCGGGGCCGATGTGGTTCGCTACACCTTCATCGCAATGGACTTCCACCATCTATTCCTTGCCGGTCTCCCGGCGCACCCAAAGTAGTGATAGGGCTTCAATATCGCTGCGCGTGCGATTGTAGACGATGAGATGATGGCTAGCCTTTAGCAGGTTCCGCGCCATTGGCGCACCCATGTGGCCAAGCCCGATGAAGCCGAGGTCCATCGCAGGCATCGTCAACTAATCGATCGCCGAGCTGAAGGAGGCGAGTCTCAGAGGTCGAGAGTCGGCGATAGCGCTTGTCCTGGAGATCTCGCGCCAAGTCGCAAAGGCTCGTTCGCGCGAAGCTCGACGGAAGTCGGCCGTGACGGCTCCGGGATAGGGGATGTGGAAAAGGTTCGCGACCTGATCGTGAACTGACAGAAACCGTTGAGCCTGATGGGGACGATTTTAAACGCTTCATGATCCGCTCGCGTCGCCGCGTCGGCTGATGAGAATTCTCGGCCCGATTGTTGAGAGCTTTGTGCTGGCGATGTTCGACGTGAAAGCCCATCTTCGCCCTCGCAGCGCCGTACGAACGCAGCTTATCCGTGATCATCACGCGCGGCGGCGTGCCGGCGGATTTCAAGAGCTTCTTCATGAGCCGCTGGGCAGCGCGCGAGTCTCTCTTCGGCGCTGGATCAAGACGTCGAGAACGAAGCCATTCTGGTCGACAGCGCGCCAGAGCCAATGTTGTTCGCCCGCGATCGAGATAACGACCTCGTCCAGATGCCATTTGTCACCGCGGGTGGGAGCGCGCTCGACGGATCCGATCGGAGAACAGCTTGCCGAATTTCCGTCCCCCCTGGCGCACGGTTTCATAGGTCATGCCAATGCCACGCGCCGCCAGCATTTCCTTGACCAAGCGCAAGCTTAAGGGAAACCGGAAATACAACCACCGTTCATGATGAAGGATTTCGCACAAAACCCGAATGCGCAAGTGGCAGGACTGGCGATAGCAGGACCACTCCGAACACCGTCATCCATGGGCGGAGGTCAAAATCCATCCCTGCAACGAACCTGCTTGTCTTGTCATGCATTTCCCCTGTCGTGACATGCTTGTTGTCGGCCAAAATGCTACAGAGTTTACCTTCAGTCCACGGATGTGGCCGATCCACCGCGGTAGCGACGTCCGTCAAATTCCCATGTGACTTCGCCTGCTTCTAATCAGACGGGCGCAGCCAGAAACGCGTAGCCTTCACGAAGAAGGCCCATCGAATAGTCGCGGCCATGCTCCGGTTTGCGCTCTTCCCGGCAAATGGCGTATGCAATGTCGTATACGCGCCCGACTCTTTCTTCGCGGCGTCGGCAATAGGTCTTGAGCGCAGTCTCCAGATCGTCGTTGCGATTCAGTTCCTGGGCCAGAACCAGCGCATCCTCGATCGCCATTCCGCCGCCGGATGTCATTTGCGGCATCAACGAATGGGCAGCATCGCCGAGCAGCACGACACGGCCACGGTGCCAGGGGGCTGGCATCATCAAGACATCAAATGGGCGGTAGCTTATGTGCTTGTCTTCGCCGATCACCTTGGCAGCCGCGACCAGTTCGGGCGCCGTAAAGGGGGCGAGCAGGTTACGGAGATAGTCGCACACCCGATCTTGCGGAATACGAAGCTTTTCGTCCGTGCTTTCCAGGAAGAATAGATAGCACAATTCCTTCGATAGCGGCAGCGCGCCAACTACGCGGCCCGTCGGAAGGCGGTACAGGACGAAGCCATTCATCGCCTCGGTGCGAGAAACCGTATAACGCCATACCCCTTGGCCGGCGTAGTGCGGCTTGAACTCGTCGCCGAAGATGCTCTGGCGGATCTTGGAATAGACTCCATCCGCAGCGATCAGCAGATCGGCGCGATCTGTCTCGCCGTTCGATAGCTGAACCGTCACCCCTCGATCGTCCTGATCAATACGGGTGATCGTTGTGTTGAAATCGATTTTCGCGCCGCTCTTCGTCGCAAAGTCTTCCAGAATCTGTCCCAGACGTGGCCGCATGAGTCCCAGTGCGGCTGGACGATCAGCGTCCCAAATTCTTGGTGAGGACTGTTCGCTCAGAATCGTTCCCGCGCCATCGCGTACCGACACGGTATCCCAACCAAGGCCGCCTTCGAGGCAGGCATCCACCAATCCCAATTCGGCAAGTGCCCGCAAGGCATTCCCCAGCAGCGTGATACCGGTGCCGATCCGGTCACGCTTATCTCCCATCTCAATGACTCTGGTAGATACGCCTATCCGCTGAAGCGCATGGGCGACCGTCAAGCCGCCAATCCCGCCACCTACGATGAAAACCTTCTTCACCGCGCCCATTTCTCCTCCTCCACTTGTTGGTATCTTTTTTATTTCTTGGCGATCACCCCCCGGGGGCCGCCGCGTTCTATGAAAAGCATTGTATTCTGTAACCTACCAATCCTGCTCTCGCCGAGCACCACCAAGCGCAACACCGATCCCGCTTACATCCATTTCAATGACGTCGTCGGGCTCGATCCGCTCGTCCAAAGATCGGCACACGACTACCCATCGCGCGCTAGAGCGAGACCGCAATGTACTTTGGTTTCAAGGTATTCCTTGATGCCTTCGGTTCGAGCCTTCACGACCGAGGCCGCTTGCCTTGCTGCCACCGAAGGGCGCCGCCCGATCGGACGCAAGTCCTCTGTTCAGCGCGACCATGCCGCTCTGCATTTGCCCGGAAAGGCGCAAACCACGCTTCAGGTCCTCGGTGTAGACGTAGGAAATCGGCCCAAATTCGGTGTCGTTGGCCAACTTCACGGCGCGCGCCTCATCGTCGAAGGGTGTTCGCCGTCAGGACCTGTGAGACAAATTGAAGGATTTTGCGGAGGGAGGATTTCTGGTTCATCGTAGCCACCAGGAGCGAAGATGAAGCAGAAATCCGTACCGGGCAAAGTGCCGCAGAACAAGTTCTAAAAGACATTCTGCGACAAACCCGCCGGCATTATTCGTCGGAGGAGAAGATCCGCATTGTGCTGGAAGGATTGCGCGGCGAGGAAAATATCTCCGAGCTCTGTCGCCGCGAGGGCATTGCCGCCTCGATGTATTACGGCTGGTCCAAGGAGTTCCTCGAGGCCGGCAAGCGCCGCCTGGCGGGCGACACGGCACGAGCTGCGACCTCCGGCGAGGTGAAGGATCTCCGCCGGGAGACTGTTGCCCTGAAGGAGGCCGTAGCCGATCTGACCCTGGAGAACCGTCTGCTCAAAAATAGCATGAACGGGCTCTATAGGTGAATGCTCCGCATTCACCTGTCGGGTGAGAGAGGGGGAGGACGAGGCATGAGGTATCCCGCCTCTGAGAAGGCCGAGATCATCCAGCAGGTCGAGCAATCGCATCTTCCCGCCAAGCGCACGCTGGACAAGCTCGGTATCCCGCGCGCCACATTCTATCGCTGGTATGATCGCTACCGCGAGGGAGGCGTTGAAGCGCTGGCCGATCACCGGTCTCGACCAGACCGGGTCTGGAATCGCATCCCCGACGATGTGCGGGGTCAGATCATCGACCTGGCGTTGGAGTTGCCTGAGCTGTCGCCACGCGAGCTGGCCGTGCGGTTCACCGACGAACGAAAGTACTTTGTATCCGAGGCCTCGGTCTACCGGCTGCTGAAGGCAGAGCTGGCCCCGCAAATTCGGACAGTAGCTTGAGTGGATTTTCTGCCTGACAGCGGCGAGGATTCTTGCTGCGAATCAGGAGCGAAGATGACGAAGAAGAGCCGCCGGACGCATTCTCCGGCATTCAAGGCGAAGGTTGCTTTGGCTGCGGTCAAAGGCGACAAGACACTGGCGGAGCTGGCGCAACTGTTTGATGTTCATCCGAACCAGATCACGATCTGGAAAAACCAGCTCCTGGAAGGCGCCGCCGGCGTGTTTGGGCATGACAAGACATCGGCCGAGACGCCGGTCGATTTGAAGGCGTTACATGCCAAGATCGGCGAGCTGGCGTTGGAAAACGATTTTTTGTCCGGCGCGCTCACCAAGGCGGGCCTGCTGAGCGCAAAGCGATGATCGACCGCGGTCATGATCTTTCTATCGTGCGCCAGGCGAAGGTCCTGAAGCTGGCTCGCAGCACGGTCTACTATGAACCTCGGCCAGTTTCGGCCGAGGACCTTGCCTTGATGCGTCGGCTCGATGAGCTGCATCTCGATTATCCCTTCGCGGGAGCGCGTATGCTGCGATCGTTGCTGCGGCGGGAGGGCGTATACGCCGGTCGCCGCCACATCGCGACGCTGATGAAGCGCATGCGGATCGAGGCGGTCTATCGTCGCCCGAACACGAGCAAGCCGGCTCCGGGTCACAAGATCTACCCGTACCTGTTGCGCGGATTGAAGATCGAGCGGCCCGACCATGCGTGGGCAATGGACATCACCTACATTCCGATGCGGGTGGCTTCGTCTATCTCGCGGCGGTCGTCGATGTGTTCAGCCGACGGGTCCTGGCCCATCGCGTCTCGATCACAATGGAGGCGGCCTTCTGCGTCGAAGCGGTCCAGGAGGCGCTGGCGAAGCACGGCAGGCCCGAGATTTTCAACACGGATCAGGGCAGCCAGTTCACCAGCCTCGAGTTCACCGATGTGCTGCTGGACGTGCGCGTTTCGCGGGATCGTGAGCGCGGATTTCAGGGGATCGTGAGCAGAGATTTCAGACGATCGTGAGCAACGATTTCGCGGGATCGTGAGCAAGGCTTTCGGAGCCTTGCAGCGCTTCGGCCGACAACTCAACCGGCTTAGGGATGACCTCGTGGTTAACGAGGAAGCCCAATGCCTACCCAGAGATTGTCGATGCGCCGGATCAAGGAAGTCCTTCGGTTAGAACATTTTCAAGGCCTGCCAGAGCGGGCCATCGCGCGGAGCGTGGGCGTCAGCAACGGCGTTGTGCACAGCTACCTGAGCCGCGCCCGCTCTGCTGGGTTGAGCTGGCCGCTTCCGGAGGGAATGACCGATGAAGACCTGGAGCTTTTGCTTTTCCCAGCCCCACGACCAGCGTCTCAGAGCCCGCAGCGGCCGGTGCCCGACTGGAGCTACATCGATAAGGAGCTCCGCCGGCGCAACGTAACCCGTCGCCTGCTCTGGGAGGAGTATCGCGCCGTTAATCCCGACGGTTTCGGGTACACGTGGTTCTGCACTACCTACGAGGCCTGGAAGGGGCGGGTCCGACCTTCGATGCGGCAGATTCATCTGGGCGGCGAGAAGGTGTTCGTGGATTTCGCCGGCGACACCATCGACATCGTCGATCCCCTGACCGGGGAAGTGCAGCCGATGAAGCTGTTCGTCGCGGCGATGGGCGCTTCGAACTACACCTACGCCGAGGCCTGCCCCAGCGAGAGCTTGGCCGACTGGATCCGGGCCCACGTCAACTTGTTCACGTTTTTGAGCGGTGCGCCGACGTTCGTGGTCTGCGACAACCTCAAAGCCGCCGTCAGCAACCCCGACCGCTACGATCCCGGCCTCAATCGCACTTATGCCGAGATGGCGAGCCATTACGGCACGGCCATTCTCGCCGCACGGCCGCGGCGCCCAAAAGACAAGGCGAAGGTCGAGGTCGCGGTGCAAATCGCCCAGCGCTGGATTCTGGCCCGGCTGCGCAATCAGCGCTTCTTTTCCCGGGCCGAGCTCAACGCCGCCATCAAGACACTCGTCGACGAACTCAATGCTCGTCAAATGCGTGGCTTCGGCTCAAGCCGCGCCGAACTGTTTGCCGAACTCGACAAACCCAAGCTAACCCCGCTGCCAGATCAGCCTTATGCCTTCGCACGCTGGAAGCGCTGCCGCCTCGCTCCCGATTATCATGTCGAGGTCGACGGCCATTGGTACTCCGCGCCGTATCGTCTGATTGGCGAGCTGGTCGATGCCCGTATCGACGATCGGACGGTCGAGATCTTCCACAAGGGCCAGCGGATCGCCAGCCATGCCCGCGCGCCCAACCGACGCGGACACACCACCATCGCCGACCACATGCCCAGCGCCCATCGCCGCTACGGCGAATGGACCCCCGCCGCGGTGATCGCCGCCGGCGAGCGGATCGGTCCTTCGACAGCAGCGTTTTTCCAGGCCGTGATCGACGCCCGGCCCCATCCAGAACAAGGCTTTCGAACCTGCCTTGGCATTCTGGCGCTCGTCAAAAGCTACGGCGCCGAACGCCTCGACGCAGCCTGCCGGAGGGGCATCCTCATCAAGGCGCGCTCCGTCGCCTCGATTAGATCGATCCTCCAGAACGGCCTCGATCGCACGTTCTTCGACGAATCTTTCGAGCACCAGCCCCTGCGCCACGGCAACATCCGCGGACGCGACTACTTCCACTGAAGCAAGGAGAGACCCGGCATGCTTAACCACCCAACCCACGAACGGCTGATCGAGCTTGGCCTGACCGGAATGGCCAAGGCCTTCGAGGAGCAGCGCCGATCGCCCGATCTCGAAGCCCTGCCGTTCGAAGATCGCATCGGCCTGTTGGTCGACCGCGAAGCCGCCGAACGCGACACCAGGCGGCTCACCACGCGCCTCAAGATCGCCGCACTGCGCCAGACTGCTTGCGTCGAGGACGTCGATCTGCGCACCCCGCGGGGCATCGACCGCGCCGTTTTCGCCAAACTCGTCGAAGGTCGCTGGATCGATCGCCACGAGAATTTGCTCGTCACCGGGGCAACCGGCCTGGGCAAAAGTTGGTTAGCCTGCGCGCTCGGCCACAAGGCCTGCCGCGACAACCGATCAGTCCTCTATCATCGCGTTCCAAGGCTGTTCGAGGCGCTCGCGCTCGCGCGCGGAGACGGACGTTACGCCCGGCTCCTCAAAAGCCTCGGCCGCGCTCAGCTTCTGATTTTGGATGATTGGGGACTATCGGTGCTCACCGCCGCGGAACGCCGCGATCTGCTCGAAATCCTCGAGGACCGACATGGCCGCGCATCCACCATCGTCACAAGTCAGCTCCCCGTGGACACCTGGCATGGAGCCATTGGGGACCCCACGGTCGCCGACGCCATTCTCGATCGCCTCGTCCACAACGCCCACCGCCTCCAGCTCACCGGAGAAAGCATGCGAAAACGCAGCGCCAAAACCATCACCCTTGACGGCCAACCAGAACACTGACTCTATCTCCCATCGGCCGTAGCGGGCTGCTCACGATCGTCTGAATTCAGTGCTCACGATCGCGCGAAATCGATGCTCACGATCCGTGAAATCCGCAGCTGACGCGAAGATCGCCATCAGCATGGACGGCAAGGGCGCCTGGCGCGACAACGTGTTTGTCGAGCGGCTCTGGCGCACGGTCAAATACGAAGAAGTTTATCTCCGCGCCTACGACAGCGTGTCCGAGGCGCTAGCGTCAATTGCCAAGTATCTGGCCTTCTACAATCAGGGACGCCCTCACTCGAGCCTTGACGGGCGCACGCCCGACGAGGCTTACTTCGGCACGCAAGCTATGGTGATGGCCGCATGACCGTCGCCGACGGTTTTGTCGTCGCTCTGGTCGGGCTACGCCCTCCCGACGCAACGACAAAACCGTAAAGCCTCGCGTTCAGCATAACCCGGCAGGAATCCACTTAAATCCAGCGGGGCGCTGTCCAAACAACCGGGGCCAGCTCTGGCGCATGACCTCATCACCAGCCCGGCCTATGTGGTGATCAAGGCCGCGAACGAGTTCAAGGACAAGACGACGGCCGTCAGTCAGCTCTGGCAGACCGACTTCACCTACCTCAAGATCACCGGATGGGGGTGGTACTATCTCTCGACCGTGCTTGACGACTTCTCGCGCTACATCGTGGCCTGGAGGCTTGGTCCCACCATGTGCGCTTCCGACGTCACAGCCACCCTCGACCAGGCACTCGCTGTATCCGGCCTTGACCACATCGCCGTCGCGCACCGGCCAAGGCTTCTCAGCGACAATGGTTCGAGTTACGTGGCGGACGATCTGGCCAAGTGGCTCGACCAGAAGGGCATGCAGCATGTGCGCGGCGCTCCGTACCATGACCCAGGGAAAGATCGAGCGGAAAGATCGAGCGCTGGCATCAGACGCTGAAGAACCGCATCCTGCTCGACAACTACTACCTGCCCGGTGATCTCGAACGTCAGGTACGGGCCTTCGTCGAACACTACAATCACGTCCGTTATCATGAGAGCATCGACAACCTCACAGCAGCCGATGCCTACTTCGGCAGGGCCGAGGCGATCCTCGCAGAACGAAAACGCATCCGAGGGAAACGATCCATTTTTCCATCATGACCGTGATCCCAAGCTCTTTTTCCGTCTCTATCCTTGCTGCGTTGAGTGCTGCGACCGCTTGCGTTTGGTCGACAAACGAACCCTCCAAGGTGGTGTTCGGAAGAGTAAATAGAGTGTCGTCATGGTCCAGAATCCAGGGAAACCAGCCGTACTCGATCGCATTTGTAAGAAAGTGTTCGTGCGGGTCTGGCCTAGCCTCTTTTAGATCGTACGAGGCAATAAATGTGGGCATCATGGTTGCTCCACTCTGCGGCGCACACGCGGACTTGGAGGCACGCGGACATGACTCGACGCCGTGGAGAGTGAAAACCCGCCGCTGTTCCTGCCGCGCCCACGCTGCCAGTGAAGTTGGCGGCGGTGACTCGGCGCTCACGGCTCCGGAAGCGCTGTCCCCACCACGCGCTGCAAACTTCGGTGGCCAGCCTTCGCCCTTGGATTAGCGAGACCGACCACCTCCCCGAGAGGCTCAATTCCAAGGGCGCTACCAGACAGTATCGCTGAGAACGACTGGAAGCACCTACCAAGATTGGTTGGTGCCGATCTGATGTGGCCTGGGGCAAATGCGCCATGGCGACTGAATTAGATACGATTTTTGATGTGATTGAGCGTCACCGCGAGCTTTCCGCGCAGCACGCCGCCGCGGCATCGGTATCCTCGAAACTTGTCGCAGGTCCCGAGTTTGATGCCGCCGACGCGATCAGCGAGGAAAGAGGGTTGGCTCTCGAGGAGTATGCAGACGTGCTCATCCACTCCAAGCCTACTACGCTTGCGGGCGTAATCGCCCTGAGCCGCTACGTAGCCAGCCTACCGGCTTGGCTGCTGTCTGATGAAAATGATTGGCACCAATCGTTTCTGAGGACGCTGGCGGACGCGGTGGATGAGATCGGTGTGAGGTAGCGCCACCTCTGGAATTGAACCGGCCGGTGCGCGGGAAGCGCAAGAGAGCTATCGCTGAAAGTTGGTGACGGCGGAATCGCAAAGGCGGCACCCCGTGGGGGGGCTTGACGCCTCCACTTCTCCACCGAAGGAGCGATATGCCGTGTCCAACGATAACGTCATCCAGCCGATTCAGCCAGGAATCGTTGACGATCAACTCACAGAAGTCTTGCGCAACGGGGCACGTGCCTTCTCGCCAAGGCGGTCGAGGCCAAAGTCGCAGACTTTCTCGGCCAGCATGCCGATTTGAAGACCGCGGACGGCCACCAGCGCATCGCGCGCCACGGTCACCTGCCGGAGCGCGAGGTGATGGCCGGCATCGGTCCGGTCGCCGTCCGCCGGCCGCGTGTACGCGCTCGCGAGGCGGCCGCTACCTGGGCGCCGGTTCTCTCCGTCGATGCTGCGGCCAACATGCGCCACTCCAAGTCGATCGAGACACTGCTGCCGATCCTTTACCTGAAAGGGATCTCGACCGGCGACTTCTCCGAGGCGCTGCCGGCGCTGCTCGGCAACGATGCTGGCGGGTTGTCGGCATCCGCGATCGGCCGGCTGCAGGACGTCGGATTGACGAGCACGCCGCGTGGCAGAAGCGCGATCTGTCGGCGAAGCGCTACATCTACATCTGGGCCGACGGCATCCATTCCAAGCACCGCCCGCACAGCGCTTCGTCAGACAGATTGTGCATATGTTTGAGGATGAACAGCCCGGCCACGAGCCTCGTTGGCAGCGGCGGCTGGCCCGGCCCGGTGCGACACACCGAGCTGAAGCGCTTCGCCAGAAAATCCCAATCAATCTCCGCCGCAAGCCGCACCAGCGGATGACGAAGGTTGATGATCGCATCCAGAGAAGCCCGAAATAGGTCGTCCTGGCGATCGTCGCGCGGCTGACTCACGGCCCGTTCTCCAACAGCGAATCTTGCCGTCAAAGGAATCACGATCCACCAAAATCCGGTATCCCAAAACGCAAGAAACCGACCCTCCCCCCGGCTTTCTTGCAAAATCGAATACTTGCTCAGGTTAAATCATCGCGACGTATCAATCGCTTCCGAATTCTTCACGGGCGGCTAGCGAAGAATTTGAGGAGCTGATCTCGTCGCAGCGTCTTGCGAAAGATGACGACTCCTGAAACATCCGAGCCATGCACCTTGCCAGTCTCCCGGCGCACCAACTGTAAAGCTAAGATAACGAGGCAGTCGGTACCGGTCGTTATCGCGGTCTGCATATGTCGCCGCATTTCCCGCCAGGTCCTTTCGCGCACGCAAGCCGTTTCCGCCCATCCCTCCGGAAGTGCCGGCACCAACAACCCGAGCGCACAGCTTCAGCGATCGTCTGCATCATCAGTTTCGAGTCCGGCAGGAAAACCGCCCTCCATTTGCCTGTGCAAACATCGCTATTGTTGCTCCGCCGAACCATACGATCGACAAAAAGTGACAGCTCTCAACACACTACCCAGCGGCATAATAAATCCGCTCGCGATTTGACGGTTGTTCGGCCTGGGAAATGCCAGTTCCGAAATACCGCGCGTGGGCGACGTCGAGGATACCGTTGACCAAACTCGAGAAGGTGTACCCGGCGGCTTTCGCGGCCAGGACATAAGACGCGCCGATACCGAGTGCGGCCATCGAGTTGATCTCCAGGACAAAGGGGTGCCCGGAGCGGTCGATCCGGATGTCGACGCGGGCGTAATCCCGGCAGCGGCAGGCGCGGAAGGTCGCAACCGAAATATCCCGCAGTATTGTCGCGAGATTGCTCCCGACCTGCGCCGGGCAAATCTTCTGGGGCTCCACGACCGCCATGTGCATCTTGTCTTCCCAAGTGATAAGACGCGTCTCGCGCTCGCCGAAGTCCTGCTCCACCAGAGGCAACGCCTCAAGCTCTCCGTTTCCCAGCAGGGCAACGCAGATCTCCCGCCCTTCGATGTATTCTTCTACGAGTGCATCCTGCGCATATTGCGTGACGATCACTTCTACGGCCTGTCTCAACTGGGCGGGCTCATATACGAGCTGCAATCCGAAGCTCGTGGATTCATGACGCGGCTTTACTACCAACGGGAAGCACAGATCGCCGGTACTCTCGGTGCCCCTACGCATCACACGAAAGTTCGGCGTCGGCACGCCGCAATCGCGGATGAGCTGTTTGGTAATGGCCTTGTCGAGCGCCAGTGCGTGCCCGAGCGGGCTGGAGCCGGTGTACGGAACGCCAGCCATCTCGAGCATGGCCGGAACGTGCGTGTAGCGGCACTCGCCCTGAATTCCGTACGCCATGTTGAAAACGATCCCTGAAGGGCGGGCTTGCGAATCGGGTGGCATGAACCGCTCAAGCGTCGCGAGCAGTCCTTTATCACCTTCGCACAGCAGCGTGTCGTGGTTACCCTCTTGCAGTGCCGCCACCACGCTTTCGACCGTCTTGCGGCCGTATTTCTCCGGGCAAGGTTGACCGAAGTGGTTGATCACGCCCCTATGATCATCGTTCCACACGACGGCTACCCGCATGAGCTGCTCCCTGTATGTTGCCGGCTTTCACGTTCATTCGCCTGGATTTGGCAGATCGAGAGGGACGGCTCGCCTGGAGTGCCCGCGCCCCAAGGCCAGGCGACGAGCGGGTTCACTCCTTCCAACAAGCGGAAATCGAGATACTTGTTGATTAGCAAAATGCACCCGGCCTGCACCAACAGCAGTTCCGGGAATCGCAGGAAGAGTTCCAACGTGCCTGGCAAACTCGATAGAGCCACGATGATGAGGGCGGCCAACACCGTCGTGAAGGCGCGCCAGATCGCTTCACGGACTCCATTTTGGTCGAGCACTTTTGCGAAGCTTTCGCAGGTCAAACACAAGGCGATAACCGGAAAGAACGCAATCTCACGAAGCCAGGCGATATGCCACCATTCCCCCGCGGTCAAAGGCGCAAACAGCAGCGCTGCCGCCAAGCTCAACAGCACAGCCACTCGCGCGTAACTGTGGTCTGTCTTGAGCAGCGGCCGCAAGGCGACAACGACGAGGAGTACGAACAGCAGGAAGGCAAGGCTGATCGGGATGCTGACGGTATCGAAAGCCATCGCCAACAAGATCGGCCGAAGAAGCCCCAGCACCCTGACGCCAAGAGTGAGGCGAAAGAGTACGACGAAGACAGCTCCCAAGGAGACGAACACCACGCTCTCGGCTGACTTGTGGAACTGGGCCGGTAACTCTGTGAGCGAAACAAAACTCGCACTGATGGACGAAGTCGATAGCATCGGCAGTTTGGCGAGCGCTACGCCGAGCGGCAGGACAAAGAGGCCCACGAGCAACCAATCGGTCTTTGGCGCGGCGTCCGCCGAGGCATTCTTATTTCTGCACGTTTCACTCAAGAGAGCACCTCCACCAGGCCATCACGCCGGGGATCGGCAGCGCCTTTCGCGCTTCCGTCAGTCATGAGTTGGAGCGCGTTGACCGAACCCATCGCAAAATTGAGTCGTGATTTGACGATTGGGATGCGGTTACGGGCGCGCAATCTTGCCAACAGGGCATTGCTGGCTGCCGGCCGCTCGATCCAGACTTTGCGACCGACCAGTCCATGTACGCGAGGCGCCGCCACAGCGTCCGTGATATCCAAGCCCAAGTCGATGACTCCACTTAGGACATGGAGAATTGCCGAAATGATCCGTCGACTGCCGGCGGCGCCCAGTGCCAGGAGCGGGCGGCCGGTGGCGCCCTGTAACACCAGCGTTGGGGCCATGTTCGAGCGCGGTCGACAACCTGGTCCGAGCTCATAGGGGTGAGAAAGGCGGGGACACGTGCACAGATAATTGTTGTAGAGGAAACCCAGATCCCGGTGTGCCACCTTGGCGCCGAACACCGATTGGATAGACTGTGTCAGCACTACAATGATGCCATCTCGATCGCAGACCGAAAGATGGGTCGTATCGCCCGGTTCTTCGGCACTGTCGGTCGCGAGCTCTTTGGTACTTTGCGGCGCCAGGATGCTATCTGCGACTTGCCGCGCGTAATCTTCGCTCAACCGCCCTTGACGCGATTGCGGAATGAGATCATCGGGCAGCAACGGGCGGAGCTCCCGCTCGCGAAAGACGGCGGATGACGCGAGCGCGATCGCTTCGTGCCAGCTATCGTCGGATGACTCCGAGTTTGTCGCTGATATCTGCGCGATGATGTTAAGTGCAAACAAGAGTTGCAGTCCGCCGCTAGGCGGCGGGATGCTGAGAATCCGATGGCCGCGATAGGACGTCGAAACCGGCTCCACCTGTGCGGGCGGACCGCAGCTTGCTAGATCTTCTTCGGTGATGAGACCGCCGGCCGCTCGCATATCGGCTGCGATCTGCCGGGCAATTCCGCCGTGATAGAAGTCCTCGGTGCCGAAATCGGCCAACCGGCGAAGCGTGCCCGCGAGCTCCGGTTGTCGAAACATGTGGCCGATTTCCGGTGGCAGACCGTCTTGGAGAAACAGCTCACCGGCCGGCGATGCTCGCAGATCATCGGCCACCCATCGGGCTTGTCGGTGCTGCAATGGCGTGATCGGATAGCCTTCTTCCGCAATGCGGATCGCTGGCGCCATCACAGTTTCGCGGCTGAGCACGCCGTATTTCCTGTGCGCCCAGTCCAGCGTCGCGGGAGTCGATGGAATCGTGCAGGAGCGATACCCGCGCCGCTGCTGGCCCGCTTTGATCGTGTCGAGCGAAGCGGCTGCGGGCGCACGGGAATGTCCGTCGATGATCCGAATTCGATCATCCGCAAAACGGACGAGCAACACGGTCTGCCCGCCCAGACCCGATGCACTGGGTTCGCACACGCAAAGCGCCCAGGCGGCGGCCACAGCGGCGTCGATCGCGTTTCCGCCGGCGCGCAGGATTTCCACCCCGGCTTCGGTAGCGTTCGGGAAAGCCGTCACCACAGCCTCGTGGCGCTGCCCTACGGAAGCGGCAGGGCCGTCGAGCTCCACGCGCTCCAAGTTGGGCATCAGCATCGCGCGCATTTCGATCTCAGCCTTCGGGCAAATCGTCCAACCAGCAGGCGCCCTCGACGTGCCGCCGGGAAAAGACCTTTCCGAGTTCTTCGGGAATCTTGTTTTGATGATATCGCATATACACGCGGCCATCGGCACCAAGGTCGAGAACCTCGATCTTCCCCGTGTAATGGGACATGATGTATTTGAACGTCTTCTGGATACCGCTGAGACGTCGGTTGATGCCGCGCGCGATCTCTATACCGCGCCGCAGCGAGACCTGAAAGTGCGATGCGCCTTTCACCGGCCTGCCTTGAAAAAGATAATAAGGGCGGACGCCCATTTGGTGACACTTTGCAAAGGTCGCCGCCAAGATTTCGGGATCGTCGTTGACTTTCGCCAGAAGCACGGACTGATTCAGAAACTGCACGCCCTGTGCGCGTAGCGCGCGAATGTTGCGCTCCGCATCGACCGAGATCTCGCCGATGTGGTCGAAATGCGCGACGATCACTGCGGTCTTTCCCGCTTCACTGATCCGCCGGAACAACGCCGGGAGTGCGGGATCCTCAAACCGCCTGGGTGCGAAGGCGACTATTTTTGTGCCGAATCGAATTGACTCCAAGTGCGGGATCGGTAGCAGATGATCAAGAATCTTGCCGAGCTTAGCGGTGCTGAGCACGAACGGGTCGCCTCCAGATAGCAGCACGTTCGTCATCTCAGGATGGCCGGCGATATACTGCGCGACCCGGGCGAAATCGGGCGCGATCTCATCGGAGTCCTTGCCGACGATGCGTTTGCGAAAGCAGTAACGGCAATAGGACGCGCAACGGTCCGTTACCAGCAGCAGACCGGTCTGCGCGTATTTGTGCTGAAGCCCGGGCACGACGGTATTGTCATGCTCGCCGCTGGTGTCAAGACTTCCGGGACTCTTGAACTCAGCAATTGTGGGCTCTACAATGTATTTAAGCTGGTCGTAGTAGCCACTGTTGGTGATCTGATCGCGATAAAAATTTGTGGCGTGATACTGCGTGATGTTGTTGGCTTGCAGCTCACTCTCGGTAATGGCGCGCGCGCCCTCGATGAAATTCATGACCGCGGTGTGCGGCCGCAGGCCGTGCGCGATAGGCCGTGATGAGGTGCGCAAACCCGCGCCTCCGGGGTTGTCAGCATGAACAACTCCTTGTTGATCTTGTGATGAGGACGGTATCTCGACCACCGGACGTCTTCCGGTGGCGACGCGAGCTTGCGCAGATCGGCCTAGCATCTTGTTCGTCATAGCTGATTCTCCCCAGCGCGTGGACCGGAACTGATCCCCGGGCAAAGTCTGGACTAGCAATTGATGTGCCACCAGAGACTCTGTGTAGTTAAGCTTCAATGACAATAGGATGATGCGTCTCTTCTGCGCAGCACGAGACGCAGAGTCGGGTTGCCGACATTGTGTCACCAGCCGGACGCGAGTGAATACTAGTACCCACTTTTCTTGGAACGTGAGTCGTGATTCAAGGTCGGGATGATACCCGAAGCAAGAGAAGTCCACCTTTCGAGGAAAGATCGCAAGGTGCTTGAGGCGTGCTGTCGCTCACCGGTGACGTTGCAGCGCGATTTGAAGCGGGCGCGGATAGTTCTGTTGGCGGCGGATGGGCGCAGCACCCGGTCGATCGCCAAGGAAGTTGGGGTCCAGCCGCGGATTGTCAGCCTTTGGCGGCATCGCTATGCCGACCATGGCCTTGAAGGGCTGCAAGACAAGCCGCGGCCTGGCAAGCAGCCGATCTATACGAAGACGACCGACAAGCGGATTCTGAAGCTGCTGGATAAGCCGCCACCGCAAGGGTTTGCGCGCTGGACCGGCCCCCTGCTGGCCGAGGCGCTGGGCGATGTCGATGTCCAATATGTCTGGCGGTTCCTGCGCAGCCACAAGATTGACCTGGTGGCTCGCAAGTCCTGGTGCGAGAGCAACGACCCGAACTTTACGGCCAAAGCCGCCGATGTTGTCGGCCTCTATGTCGCGCCGCCGGCGAAGGCCATTGTGCTGTGCGTGGACGAGAAGCCCTCGATCCAGGCTTTGGAGCGAGCGCAGGGTTATCTGAAGTTGCCCAATGGCCGCGCCTTGACCGGCCAAAGCCACGATTACAAGCGGCATGGCACCACAACATTGTTTGCGGCGCTCGAAGTCGCCACCGGAAAGATCATCGCGACCCATTCAAAACGCCGGCGCCGCGTCGAGTTTCTCGATTTCATGAACAGCGTCACCGCGGCTTTTCCGAACCGCAAGCTTCACGTCATCCTCGACAACCTCAACACCCATAAAAAGAACGAGGACTGGCTCAAGGCCCACCCCAACGTGCAATTTCATTTCACGCCGACAAGTGCGTCATGGCTCAATCAGGTCGAAGTATGGTTTTCCCTTGCAGGGGCAGTCGCTCAGCGGCACCTCCTTCACGAGCCTCAAGCAGCTTCAGGAACACATCGATGCCTACGTCAACGCATACAACGACAGAGCCGAGCCCTTCGTCTGGACCAAGAAAAAGGTCCGTCAACGCCGTTTCAAAGGCCGCCGTATCACTCAGCTCTGATTCCGGGTACTAGAAGGATTGCGCGGCGAGGAGAACATCTCCGAGCTTTGTCGCCGAGAAGGCATTGCCGCCTCGATCTATTACGGCTGGTCCAAGGAGTTTCTCGAGGCCGGCAAGCGCCGCCTGGCCGGCGACACGGCACGAGCTGCGACCTCCGGCGAGGTGAAGGACCTCCGCCGGGAGGCCGGCGCCTTGAAGGAGGCCGTCGCCGATCTGACGCTGGAGAACCGTCTGCTCAAAAAAAGTATGAACGGAGATGGGGAGGACGAGGCATGAGGTATCCCGCCTCAGAGAAGGCCGAGATTCATCCATTTGGTCGAGCAATCGCACCTCCGGCCAAGCGCACGCTGGACAAGCTCGGGATCCCGCGCGCCACATTCTATCGCTAGCATGATCGTTACCGCGAGGGCGGCATCGCCGCTCTGGCCGATCATCGGTCTCGACCAGACCGGGTCTGGAACCGCATCCCGGACGATGTGCGGGGCTAGATCATCGACCTGGCGCTGGAGTTACCTGAGCTGTCGCCACGCGAGCTGGCCGTGCGGTTCACCGACGAACGAAAGTACTTTGTATCCGAGGCGTCGGTCTATCGGCTGCTGAAGGCGCATGACCTCATCACCAGCCCGGTCTATGTGGTGATCAAGGCCGCGAACGAGATCAAGGACAAGACGACGGCGCCGTCGCGCACCGGCCAAGGCTTCTCAGCGACAATGGTTCGAGTTACGTGGCGGATGATCTGGCCGAGTGGCTCGACCAGAAGGGCATGCAGCACGTGCGCGGCGCTCCGTACCATCCTCAGACCCAGGGAAAGATCGAGCGCTGGCATCAGACGCTGAAGAACCGTAAGCGACGTTCGCGTCCCATTCGCAAAGGTTTGGCGTGGGGATTGCAGTCTGTTGATCAACGTGTTTGCAAATCGTTGGCGGGGGGTATGGAGGCGGCAACGACGGAGAATTACGAGGTGCGGCCGAACGACCAGCTCGTCGATCCGGGACTGCGGGTGACCGGTTGCGATCGCTTTGAGCGTCGCTTTCATCCAGACGTAGGGCTCCACGCTGTTGATTTTGCAGGTGGCGATGAGCGAAGCTATGCGCGCCCATGAACGACCACCTTCGTCGTGACCAGCAAATAAACTATTTTTACGCGTCAGAGTCAGCGGCCTGATTTGATTTTCGACGGGATTGGTGTCCAACTCAACGCAACCATCGTCGAGAGAGCTGGCCCCGCAAATTCGGACAGTAGCTTGAGTGGATTTTCTGCCTGACAGCGGCGAGGATTCTTGCTGCGAATCAGGAGCGAAGATGACGAAGAAGAGCCGCCGGACGCATTCTCCGGCATTCAAGGCGAAGGTTGCTTTGGCTGCGGTCAAAGGAGACAAGACACTGGCGGAGCTGGCGCAACTGTTTGATGTTCATCCGAACCAGATCACGATCTGGAAAAACCAGCTCCTGGAAGGCGCCGCCGGCGTGTTTGGGCATGACAAGACATCGGCCGAGACGCCGGTCGATTTGAAGGCGTTACATGCCAAGATCGGCGAGCTGGCGTTGGAAAACGATTTTTTGTCCGGCGCGCTCACCAAGGCGGGCCTGCTGAGCGCAAAGCGATGATCGACCGCGGTCATGATCTTTCTATCGTGCGCCAGGCGAAGGTCCTGAAGCTGGCTCGCAGCACGGTCTACTATGAACCTCGGCCAGTTTCGGCCGAGGACCTTGCCTTGATGCGTCGGCTCGATGAGCTGCATCTCGATTATCCCTTCGCGGGAGCGCGTATGCTGCGATCGTTGCTGCGGCGGGAGGGGGTATACGCCGGTCGCCGCCACATCGCGACGCTGATGAAGCGCATGGGGATCGAGGCGGTCTATCGTCGCCCGAACACGAGCAAGCCGGCTCCGGGTCACAAGATCTACCCGTACCTGTTGCGCGGATTGAAGATCGAGCGGCCCGACCATGCGTGGGCAATGGACATCACCTACATTCCGATGCGGCGTGGCTTCGTCTATCTCGCGGCGGTCGTCGATGTGTTCAGCCGACGGGTCCTGGCCCATCGCGTCTCGATCACAATGGAGGCGGCCTTCTGCGTCCAAGCGGTCCAGGAGGCGTTGGCGAAGCACGGCAGGCCCGAGATTTTCAACACGGATCAGGGCAGCCAGTTCACCAGCCTCGAGTTCACCGATGTGCTGCTGGACGCGAAGATCGCCATCAGCATGGACGGCAAGGGCGCCTGGCGCGACAACGTGTTTGTCGAGCGGCTCTGGCGCACGGTCAAATACGAAGAAGTTTATCTCCGCGCCTACGACAGCGTGTCCGAGGCGCGAGCGTCAATTGCCAAGTATCTGGCCTTCTACAATCAGGGACGCCCTCACTCGAGCCTTGACGGGCGCACGCCCGACGAGGCTTACTTCGGCACGCAAGCTATGGTGATGGCCGCATGACCGTCGCCGACGATTTTGTCGTCGCTCTGGTCGGGCTACGCCCTCCCGACGCAACGACAAAATCGTAAAGCCCCGCGTTCAGCATAACCCGGCAGGAATCCACTTAAATCCAGCGGGGCGCTGTCCAAACAACCGGGGCCAGCTCTCTCGTACTCCTTCACGAGCAGTTCGAGGCGTTCGACGCTCTCTTTGGACGCAGCCAGTTCACTCTCGACATGAAGGCGCGCCGAGCATTCATCGTCTGCGCGACGACGCTCGGCTTCAATCATCGCTTCCTGCGCGCGGAAGAGCGCGCGCAAATCGGCGGGCAGCGCTGCAAGACGGGCGGGATCAATGGGGGACGGCGGCACATCCGCAAGCTATCATCCCAAAGCCCCGCGCGAAACAGGTTGTCGGGTCTGAGTCAGTTCGCCGCAGCTGGCGTCGCGACAATCCGTTCGCCCACTCGCTTCCAGTTCAGCCCTTCAAACAGCGCTTCGAACTGCACGCGCGTCAGATGCATGACGCCGTCGCTGATCTGCGGCCACTCGAAACGACCATCGCGGCCAAGGCGCTTGTAGACCAAAACGAGGCCCGTGCCGTCCCATAGCAAAATCTTCAGCCGGTCGGCGCGCTTCGAACGAAAAACCACGATCAGGCCCGAATGCGGATCGAGCCCAAGCGTGTTTTGCACAAGACCGGCCAGCGCGTCGTGCCCGCACCGGAAGTCAACAGGACGCACAGCAAGCACAATCCGCAGTCCCTGCGCCGGAATGATCATGCGCCGCGCTCGATCGCAGTCACGATCTCCGCGATCCGCACCGCCGACACGTCCGCATCCAGGCGGACCGAAACCTTGCCAATCGTAATCTCGACGGGCCCCTCGCTCTTGCCTGACGCCACTGGATCGCTCAGCTCGATCGACACGAAATCCGCCGCGTCGTCCGTGACCAATGCGAGCCGGCCAGCACGCGCCAATCTGCGCCACGTCGTCAACTGCTGGGCCTTCACACCATAACGCCGTGCGACATCACATACCCGGGCGTCGGGCTTCATGCTCTCGAAAACAGCGCGCCCCTTGATCTCCGCAGACCATAACCGGCATCCAGAACGCGTCCGGCGCGTAAGCTTCCCCACAAAGCCATCAGCTTCGGCTTCCTCCCCCGATTGTTCCATCGCCTTCAGTCTCCTCTCGGCTCTCTGACAAGCCAAGGATCGCAGAGCGAAAGCCGAAGCGAAACCAGTCAATCAAATGGGAGAAAAGCTCCGCTTACAATTTTTGCTCGTTCAGACCGACACAAATTGCTCAAAGATTCGTGGAGAGAAAAGCAGATGAGCGATGAGCCCGACCTCGAGAGCAGAGTCGTTGCAGCGATACGACACTATCGTGCGGCGCTCGACGTGGCGGAAAACCTGGAACGAGAGGACGCGTGCGCGCATCGAGCGCTGACGAGCACCCTGCTCGATTTGGAGCGTGCCCTGCGAGGCGAAGCGGCCCCGCATCTCAACAACAACCTGTTTGAGACCGGCTCCACGGCGGTTGCACGGTCGGATAAAACATGGGCCGACCTGGTCGAGGCGACTGCGAGATTGGATTCGGCCCGTCGAACCTTAGCTGCTCTGGAACGGCAGTTGGGATATCTTCCAAAAGTCTCGAGGGGAGCGGATCACAAGTGAGGTTAGATAAGAGTCTCGCACGATCGGAAGGTTTCCCGACCATTTCAGAGCGGCGGCGGCAACGCTCTGACGGGCTCGTGTCCCAGCCAAAATCCCGCGCCCAAAACAGACCTCTCTGCGTCCTCGTGTTTGGGACCGCCGAGGTACAGCGCGCGAATCGGGACCTTGCTGGATCCCAACCTTCCAACTTTCCCGCCGCCTCGCCGCGTCCTCCTATGCAGGAATAGACCTCGACGCACTGGCTCGATCGTCCTGTCGAGCGTGCACAGTTTCTGATGACGCTGACCAGCGCGAGTCCTGGTTGAGTTTCTTCTGCTTGTGACTCGGCGTGGAAACGGCATTGCAGCCTCTTCGATCTTCGGCGCGGCTGCGATCATGTGATCAAGCTCTAAAAAGTGGTTCGACGACAGGCAGGCGCTTGAGGCCAGCGTCAACGTTGTCGGAAAAGTGGAAGCCGTGCCGGCTCACACCGTAATCAAAACAGACGTCAAGCGCCAATCCAAGGGCCAGAGCTGCGCTTACGATCAACGTCGAACCGATGCGTTCGAACCACCAATCTCATTGGTGGCGCCTGCTCCGGTGCGATCGATGACCCAGGCCACCATGTAGCCCTTGGCCTGCTCGGTCTGCACCTGCCGGAGGGCCTCAGAGTAGGTTAGTAAGGGCTCTTGCGCCGGGTAGACGGCGCGGTCGGTCGGGGTGACAAAGTGATGGCAGCACACGCGATAGTCTTTAGCCTCGAACATCGGAATCCTCCTCTCGCCTCAGGTTGCGCGGCCATACGCGCTTTCAGATACTGCCCTACCACAGAGAATGCGGCCTTTAAGAGGCCGCGCGCTTCTTCAACACCCCATAAGGTTGGTCGGGCTGCCAGACGCAGGTCGGCGATGTCCGACCACATCGCGCGCTTGATTCTCTGCAGCAGCACCGGCAAAGAAGTGCCCGGGTGTCATTCCATAATTCACCCGTGTCCGGACTTCGATTTCCCGTTCGTCCGCAATTGCTCCGTCGATCGCTCAACGGCTGCACCGATGTCACCTAGTCAGCTTTCAAACCTTGCTGAGGCTGCTGGATCGACAATGCTTGGACCGAGCTCCGGCGCGATTCAGTGAGCTTCTCGATCAGTTCAGACTGCGGTCTCGGTTTTGCCGCGAGACGGTGGGGTTCAAATCGGGCCGTGGAGCCTCCACATCATCGCCACAGTCCGAAGACACCCGCCTGGTGCAATTGATGTAGCGAGAGAATGAATCGTTTGGCCCTGATCGATTCATAGAAAGCATTGGACCTCGCTTCCACAGGAAGCGAGAATCCATGCATGCCGAACCTTAAGCTAGGGCCGCTTCACCTTCGCCGCATCGACACCACCCGCAACATGCGGCGGTTTTACTTGCTTTCGATCCAACCGACCTTGTTCGGCGGGGTCTCGCTGATCCGCGACTGGGGCCGGATCGGCACGACCGGCCAGACGATGGTGCAGACTTTCGATGCCAGCGCTGAAGCGGGCGAAGCATTCGGACGGCTGGAGCGCGCCAAGCGCAGGCGCGGATACACCTCTGCTGAGGAGAGAGTCTGAGGTTTCGTCAATTTCCCGGGGATTACGGATCCACTTACGATGCCTGGAACGTGAAGTGACAGAAACCGTTGAGCCTGACGGGACGATTTGAAACGCTTCATGATCCGCCGCGTTGCCGCGTCGGCTGATGAGAATTCTCAGCCCGATTGTTGAGAGCTCTGTGCTGGCGATGTTCGACGAAAAAGCCCATCTTCGCCCTCGCAGCGCCGTGCGAACGCTTGTCCGTGATCATCACGCGCGGCGGCGTGCCGGCGGATTTCAAGAGCTTCTTCATGAGCCGCTGGGAAACCGGAAATACAACCAAACGGCATAGCTGATCACTTCCGATGGGAAGCGATGGCGGCGATAAAGAGGGTCCCGGGCGGTCGGCATGCCGGTCGTCTACCCCTCGGCCGCTCCAATTCGTTAACTTGACGGTACCCGCTGCTCGTCGACAGCGATGGCACGATCATCGCGGGCGAAGGCCGATACCTGGCCGCGCGAAAGCTCGGTCTCCTCGAGGCGCCGGTCAGCTGACCGGTCTTTCCGAAGCGCAGCGTCGCGCGCTCGCCCTTGCCGACAACCGCATCGCGCTGTCGGTGGTCCGGCGGCTCGTCGGATACGGGCGCTTCGACGGGGGCGAGACGGCCCGCGTGATGGCACGTCTCTACGCCGCGGCGCGCCTGCTGGTGAACTTCTTCCAGCCGTCATTCAAGCTCAAAGAGAAGCGCCGCGAGGGTCCGCCCACGGCGACATCAACCCCTGAGTCGCGCTTGCAGTGCCTGCCGATTGGCAACGACGTTGCTGAGGTTCAGCTGGTCTGGCTCCCGTCCTTGCGCCAATTGCCTAACCAGCTCCCGCGTGCCGTCCACGACAAAGACGCCGCAATCACAAGTGTTCTGCTGCTGGGCCATGCCGGCGGGCTGCAGGGCGAGGTTCAGCCTTTCTGCGAGTTGTCTTGCATGCGTCTCGTTGTATCTCCCGTAGGAATCGTAGTGATAGGCGACAGGCCGTTGCCGGTTGCTGCGATCAACGAACAGCAGCGACCAATGCCTGCCGCGGTCCGTAGCACTGGCATCGTTCACTGGCAGCAACAGGAAGTCGGCTGTATCGTTATCACGCCGATCATGGACGATGCGATGGAATACGCGTAGCACGTCGCTCTCCGCGCCCAGGCGCAGCCGCAGCGCTTCGAGGGGATCTACGAACCGCGTCCGGGCGGCGAGATCCGAATCGCTCCTCTGCAAATCCAGCTCCTGAAGCTGGTAATCCCTGAGGATATGCTCGTCGCCCAGCCATTCCGTGTCCTCGAGCACCAGCCCGCGGTTATGGGACAAGGCTATCGGATTCAACGCCCCGATCTGAGCATCGGAGGAGGTGATCGGAAACCGCCGCACGATATCGTCGCGCAATGGGGACGGTGCGGGCGCGGTCAGATCAACCAATGGAAGACCGTCGTAGGTGTCTGAACGAGCCCTGGCAGAAGGCGCTGGCGCAAAGTGAGCACTGTCATCCAACTCGGCCGCATCCGGATCAAGCAGTGCCCCAAACCCACGATAGAGATCCTGAGCCCTGGCAGTTGATGGTGATGCCGGTTCTTGCATCTGCCGCGCAAGCTCCTCGCTCAACCACGCCAAAGCGTCATCGTCCGAGTGGGCGGACACCGGAGAAAGCCCCTGCGGCGAGCCGAGCTGTCGAGCGCCCTGGTGATGCCCCGGTACCGGCCCGGCAAACGGCGGCGGAAAGCCAGGCGCCCGGCTCCAAGCATTGTCGCGCAACTCAAATGATGTGGGCGAATTCGGATTAAACGATACCTCAAGACCGCCGTAGGTGTCTGAGCAAGCCCTGGCAGAAGGCGCTGGCGCAAAGTGAGCACTGTCATCCAACTCGGCCACATCCGGATCAAGGAGTGCCTCAAATCCACGATAGAGATCCTGAGCCCTGGCAGTTGATGGTGATGCCGGTTCTTGCATCTGCCGCGCAAGCTCCTCGCTCAACCACGCCAAAGCGTCATCGTCCGAGTGGGCGGACACCGGAGAAAGCCCCTGCGGCGAGCCGAGCTGTTGAGCGCCCTGGTGATGCCCCGGTACCGGCCCGGCAAACGGCGGCGGAAAGCCAGGCGCCGGGCTCCAAGCATTGTCACGCAACTCAAATGATGCGGGCGAATTCGGATTAAACGACACCTCAATACCGCCGTAGGTATTTGAGCGAGCCCTGGCAGAGTGCGTTGGCGCTGCTTCCACGGTCGGCCGGGCAGGTTCCTGCCCAGCTTGGACTATGTCCTGCGCCTGCTCAGGAGGAACCTCGGGCCACGATGGGCCGTCTTCCACCATTAAGCGCAGATCCTGATCGTAACCTTCCGGGAGGACCAATGGCCGACTGACAGCTCGCTGCCGCGCGCTGTGCTGCGCAGCGGCGCCCCCGACGTACATCGCGACCGCATGCGGCGCCGTGACATCTTCGTAGCCGCTCCGCAGCAGCATCGGCTGCGTCTCCCATGACGACGTACCCTGTTGATGGGTAGGCGCCGGTGTCGGCTGGCCGCCTGAATTGGCGATCTCGCTCAGCTGCCGCTCGCCGGCAACGCCTTGCGGATTGTTTAGGGTCCTCTGCCTCTTCGCTGGCCTCAACTCAGCTGTGTCATGCTCATCGTTGATGAGGACCTCCTCGCTTGGCAGGCGGTTGCTCCTGGCAAGCGCAGCCATCGGCTCGTCCGGGGACTGCTGGCGGTCGGGCTCTCCGGGATCCGGTGCCTGGTCATGGCGCGCGGCTGGCTCGAGAGATGACGACGAGCGGGGTTCGTCCATCAGCCCCAAAAGCAAATCCTGATCGCGGCCTTCCGCGGGAAGCTCCTCTGGCCGACGGCCAGTTTCCTGCGACGCGCTGTGCTGCGCAGCGGCGGCGTCGACGCGCCTCGGCTCCATCAGTACCGTGTCTTCGGGATTGATAAAGGCCACGTTCTGGGGGTGAGGATTCAGCTTAGCGCGTCGTGAGATCGGCACTTCGCCCGTCGACCGCAAGGTCCGGAGATAGTCGATTGCCTGAACGAGTCTCTTTGGATTACCCTCTCCGGTGAACTCGAGCACCTCACCGCCATCGGTCAGCGACTTATTGTCGAGCCGATCACGAATGCTCGGTTTTTCTTTTGCGAAAAGCCAACGGCTAAAGCTACGAAGGGAACCTCCGTGCTGCTCGGCAGCGGATTTGCTGAACCCGCCCTTGATGAGGGCCCTCTCAAGCCCCGAAATAAGGGGAGCATCCACGGAATAAAGAGGCTGCTTCCTCTTCCCTATCACAATCCAAGTTGACTGAGCCGACTGCGGCGCCGAGGACGACGGGCCGGGTTCATCCATCAGCCCCAAAAGCAAATCCTGATCATGGCCTTCCGCAGGAAGCAATTCCTCTGGCCAACTGCCACCCTTCTGCGACGCAATGTGCTGCGCAGCGGCGTCGCCGACCCGCCTCGACTCCCTCAGGGCCGCCTCTTCGGGATCAATATGGCGCTCGTGCTCCATCGCCTCAGCGCCGGCCTGCGATTTTCGGAGACGAGCCAGTGCGGCACCAATCCTGGAATCAGCACCGGCGACCTTCCTATAGCTCTCGACATCTCCATCAAACGACGTGCCGAGCCCAGCAGCAATGCCCGGCCTGTTGTTGTCACGCAGGTAGTCGCTGAAATTGCGAAGAGCAGTTGCATCCCTCTTGCCGGCATCTGTCGCTACTTCGTTTTTGTACTCTTTGATGAGTGCCGCGTCCTGGGGATAAGGATGCAACTCAGTGCGGCCTGCGATCGGCACGATTCCGCCCGTCGACCGCGAGGTCCTGAGATGGTCTATTGCCCTATGGAGTGTCGCGGGACGCTTTTCGAACAACTCGCGCGCATCAGCGGTCAGTGACTTTTCGTCGTCGAGCCGAGCAGCAATGGGATCTTTGTTATTTGCGTAGAGCCTCTGGCCAAAGCTGAGAAGAGTACGTACATGGTCCTTGGCGGTGCCTTCGGCGGCCCCGCCCTTGATGAGGGCCTTCTCAAGCCCCGAAATAAGGGCAGCATCCTCGGGATAAAGAGGCCGTCTCCTCCTCCCTCTCAAAATCCCAGTTGACTGAGTCGGCTGCGGCGCCGAGGACGACGCGCCGGGTTCGTCCATCGGCCCCAAAAGCAAATTCTGATCATGGCCTTCCGCAGGAAGCAATTCCTCTGGCCAACTGCCAGCTTTCTGCGACGAACTGTGCTGCGCAGCGGCGTCGCCGACCTGCCTCGACTCCTTCAGGGCCGCGTCTTCGGGATCAATATTGCGCTCGAGATCCATCGCCTTAGCGCCGGCCGACGATTTTCGGAGACGATCCAGCGCGACACCGATTTTCGAACGAAAAGCGGAGACTTTCTTATAGCTCTTAACATCTTCATTTAACAACTCGCCGCGAAGCCGACCAACAATACCCTTCTTGTTGTTGTCACGCAGGTAGTCGCTGAAATTGCGAAGAGCGGTTGCATCCCTCTTGCCCATCTCTGACGCTACTTCGTTTTGGTACTCTTTGATGAGTTCCGCGTCCTGCTGATAAGGATTTACCTCAACGTGGCGTGTGATCGGCACGACTTCGCCGGTCGACTGCGAATTTCGGAGATGACCTATTGCTGTAAGAAGTTTCCAGGGCTCACCCTCTCCGCTGAACTCGCGCGCATCTTGAGACAGCGATTTTTTGTCGTCGAGCCGAGCAGAGATGCCCTTTTTGTTATTTGCGGAGAGCCAATGGCCAAAGCCGCGAAGAACACGTAAATAGTTATTGGTGGTGCCTTTGGCGGCCCCGCCCTTCGTAAGGGCCTTCTCAAGCCCCGAGATAAGGCGAGCATCCTCGGAGTAAAGGATCTGATTGCACTGCCTCCCTATCAAAACCTCCGTTGATTGAGCCGGCTGCAGCGCAGCGGCGGCCGGCATTGCTCCACCACCCACACCTGAACTGCTGATCTCTCTCAATTGCCGCTCAAAGGTCGCCGCGGCTGCAGACGGAGCCGCGGGTGAGCTCTCTTGCGGACCCGTGCTGCCCGATTGTTCATGCACCGACTTGGTCAAGGGGAAATCCATCCGTCCTCTTCAAATATGAACCTGGGCTATCGATCTGACATGCCGGGCAATCAGCAACAAACCGCCCTTTACAGCGCCGGCAGGCACGCACCGTGAGCATCGGCAGCGGATGTTCTTCCAAGGGGATCAGCCCTGTATGTTTGTTAAACTTAAATGGGGAAGCTGTCGAGAACCTGATGACGACAATTGCCGCGCCAAGACAGCATGGCGCATGTGCCTGCGCGCTTCGCCGTCAACAGCCGATAGACCGAAGATTCAGAGACAAAATACTGCTCCTCATCGGTGAGGCGTACGGCCAGCTTTCGCGGCGAGGACTATCTCCAGCCAACATCTTTGTGAATCGACGCTGAACATTGACCCATCAAGCACTTGGGACGCCGATCGGCGTCCGGACCCCATATGGACCCCGCCCGATTGCAACGACCGACTTGATCAGGATCGACGGCCACAACTACTGACGTATATCCGGCTTCTTGATGCGGCTGGACAACGTCTTCGCCGCGAGCCTCGATGGTTTTCGCATGCTTCTGTGAATCGGCGCGGGGGTCCGACGCCGATCGGCGCCGGGGTCACTTTTCCGGCACTTGAAAAATCAAGACGTTAGCCCACGAGATAGACTGATTGAGGGGTCAAACTTCGATCCGCATTCACACTCATCGGCCTTTTGAGCCCAACAGTCCTGGGGGGGGCGCGGGGGCGACTCGGCGTCGCGAAACATGCGAAACGACGCTGTCCCTGCCACACCCGCGCCGCGGTGAAGTTAGCGGCCACGTGACTCGGCGCCTCCATACCGAAGAAGCGCTGTCCCTATCGCGCGCGCCACTAACTTCCGTGGTCAGCCTTACCGCCTTGAGCTGCAAAACTGACCGCCCCGCCCCCGAGGGGGGGCATCAACCCGCGGGGGGCCCTCGCGTTGTATCGGCGAAAAGCCTCCCGGGCCCCTACCAGGATTGGTTGGGCTGCCTGGGCCGCCACTGAACGCTAAACTGGTCACCCAGCCTTTGCAGCACGAAGGAGAGAGCCCTGTGGTTAAACTCGCACGCGTTCGCTGCATCAATAAGACCGACAGGATGAATCCCCACGAGAGGATTGAAAGTGTCGGAGGTGAATATTCAAACGGAAGTCAATGGAAGCAGTCTGTCGTTCAGACGATCAGAGACATTGAAAGCGGCGAATGGGAGTTCTATGTCGAAGAAGACGGACTCATGGCTGGCGTGGTCGTGGCCGAACACAACGGGCACAAATACATCAAGACAACGGCGGACGGCGTTCAGCCAGACAATCTTCTTTCACTGGCTGAGTGCCCGTGATCCCCACTAGCGACGGCCTCCACGGCTAAGACCCCCCTTCCGCGAGCTAACGCTTTTTCCTTCCGGCCGCCCTGCGCATCCCGACACGGAGCTTCAGGGCCGCCAGCGCGGCGGCGCTCGTCAAACGATTTGCGCTCGTTCCAATCGGCTACGGCGCGGAGACTCGCCGCACCGGCACCAGTGGAGATGGCCTGCTGCAGATGCGAATTGTTTATTCCCTCGGCCCGTTTCGGCTTCGATAAAGTGCGAGAAATTCTCGCACTTTCTCCAACGGCCATTTCTGCCTGCACCTGCTCCCAAATCTCCTTACGTCGCTTGATGTAAAACCTCTCGCACCTAGCCAACCACCGGACATTTGCGGAGAGCGAAGCCGTCTCTTTCCGGTGGACAGCCTTTGGTTGCGATAGCAACTTGGTCGTTTTTCAGGACGTGAGATTTGCTTATGCGCGATTAGCAACTGCCGTTTTCTCGCGTTTGCTCGGATTGCACCTCAAAGCGCGAACGAAGATCCTACCGCCGATTACTGTCATGCAGTGCGATTTTGACCGGTGCGTGATGCTGCTCTACATTTACACGGTCATAATGATCGAGTCGTGGCTCGATTTCTGGCTCGCGTCAGCCCAACGTCTCGCCCCAGCATGCTGCCCGTGCTGGGGTCTCTCTTTCGGAGACTGACTTGGAGTCCTGGCAGCCTGTCGGTCGTGATTGAAGCAAGACAGTCCGTCACCCTTTCGTCAGCTATCGCGAGCGCACCCAGTGCCTTTTATGACTAACCCGCACACCGCAAGCAGCGCGGGCGCGCTGGCGAAAGTCTCACAGGCATGCCACCCGAACCGGTTGGCACACACGCGGCTCTCCTAGAAGAGCGCGTATGCGTGCAGCGATCTTCCGCGCCTCCTTCGGCCCGAGGTTGGGTTTCAAGCTGTCGAGCCTCCTCGGCATTAGACGTCGCGATTTGGCGATCTGCTTGGCTCAAAGACTGATCGGCCGCGCTGGCCTGATTGGCTGCAAACACCGCAAGCGCTTGGGACCGCAGGGACGTGATTTGCTGCTCGAATATGTGCATCCATTGGCCTGTAGCTACCCTGTGTGGTGACGTCGCAAGCGATGGTGGCCAGCCTTCGCCCCTTGGATTGGCAGGGCTGGCCACCTTTGCTCCCGAGGGGCCCAAAATTCCCCCCTGGTGCCACCAAGGAGTATCGCTGAGAAGGACTGGAAGCACCTACCAGTACCAGTGGGTTGTCGCGCCCCCGCGTGCATGCCATATCAAAGTGCTCGGCCTGCAAATGTTCGAGCTGGCTCCGCTCATAGGAGTAACCGCCGTGCCTAGGACCGAAGTGGTAGCGGCAATCCAAGCATTCACGGACTACGTCCGTAGGCCAAGCCATACACCGGCAGAAGACACGTACGCGCCACAGCGAACTGAAGAACAGCTGGCCGATTGGCGATCCCGGGTTGAAGTTATCTGCTCAAAAATGGACGCGGTGGCGGATTGCCCTCTTTCGACCTTATCCGAATTCGAGGCGCTCAGACGCGAGATGGGGACAGATTTTCCCGCAACACCACCCGCTTTACTAAACCGTGTAGCGGACGCATTTTTACGCTGCGGGTCGGCGGATGCCGGCCCCTTAATCAGGACGGAGCCGGATGATGCCTAGCACATTCTCGCTGCACAAGATCGACGAAGCTATACGCGACCTCGAAGAAAAAGTTGCTCACGGTGCAGAAATCAGCCGCGAGGAGCTCGCGAGCGGCATTCTGCGGATTACGAAGCGTCTTCGAGATGAACTCGAAGCCGCGCTCAAGGTAATCGATAGCCTCAAGGATCACACCGGGCTCACGGTGGCAGCCGCGCGACCTAAACAGCGGGAACGTTAGCGGCCACGTGACTCGGTGCTTTGGGGTGGACCGATAAAGCGCTGTCCCTATCGCGCGCGCCACTAACTTCGCCCGGTCAGCCTCAAGGGAGGGAGAAGCTGACCGGGCAACGTATCCTCCGGACGAATGCCCTAGAGCAACTACCAGGATTGTGGGCGGTGACTTGGCAATCAGTCTCGGATCGCAGGCAGCGCCGTGGCGAGTCGCCATCGGCAACTTACTACCAAGGAAGGTACAGCGCGACGAACAGTACCAAGAGGATTAGAGCGCACGCCCACGCGAACAATAGCGCCTTATCCATCGGCCGATTCCGATCGATCTCCTCGGCCGCCCGCAGCGGCGTACCACTGCGGCCTTTCTGTTGAGCAACACAATGGGTGGTGCATCACTCGATTCGTAGATTTTCCGCCGACTCCTTTCCGCGATTTTTCACGATGTCGAAGCTGACTTTTGCGCCCTCTGCGAGCGAAGTAAAACCAGCCTTCTCAACCGCGGAGATGTGGACAAAGACGTCATTGCCGCCGGAATCCGGTTGAATGAACCCATACCCCTTTGTTGGGTTGAACCACTTCACTGTCCCAATTGCCACCTTACTTCTCCATTTTTCAAAAATGAAAAGTAGTGCGCGACTCCGACAAAAGAATGGCTTGTCGCGACGCGCGTCCGCAGGCCATACGGGTGGCACCGATCTTACATCCTCGCCAGGACGCTAAGCGCGTTCTGACCTGCCACGTTGATGTTGTTGGCGTTGGTGCCATCGCCCTGTTCGTTGGCTGAGAACACGTGCAAACCCAATAGTGGCGGAGCCGCGTACGCGGCTGCTCCACCGACCTGAGTAGTATTCGTCCGCCTGCAAGAACCCCCTGACCAATGAAAACGTTGGTCGCATCCACGCCAATACCGGAAACCGCGGCTGCTGAGTTCGTGACCAGACCAATGCGTGATGCATACGAAATCTGCGTCGCATCTTCGGCCAGCCCGAATACAGCCGACACCTGATTGCCTGCGGACGCTCTCGCCTGCCTCACGGTCGCGCTGGAATAGGTGTATGCGAGGCCGCTATCGATCGCCGCTGCGGATGCCGTCACGCGGTTATAGGCATTCCACACGCCGAGGTACCCAGCCACACCGCCAGACCCCGAACCGCCAAGAATCCAATCAAGTTGCGACGATGCATTGCTGCGCGTGGTGCCTCCGCGCCACGCTGCCGGCCCATTGGTGATGGCTTGATTGTTGAGCCAGATACCATTGACCTGGCCCAACGCCGTTCCAGCCGAGCGCACCGTGTCGCTTGTCCAGTCGGGACCGTGAGGCAGCCGCAGCGTACCGCTGTCGTTCCAGACAAACCAGTCATTGACCTTGCTGGCGCCGATCGCCGCGGGGTTCTTGGTGATGTCGGTCGTCGCGATCGACAACTCGGCAAATGTCGTCATCGTGAGTTTGGTGCCGTCATAGATTGGCACCTGATTGCCGTTGTAGAGCGCATAGTACAGCGTCGTTTTGGCGCTCTGCGTCGTCGTCATCACGGGCGTTGCGCTCACCAGGGTCAGGCGACCTTGCGGCGGAGACAGAACCCCGAGATTGCCACGTGACGTTTGAGCACTCGCCACGTCCGACAGATTGTTGGCGCTCGACAGATCACCAGCCCCAGGCTGGCCCACCACGTTGAAGTTCCAGTCCGCGAGCGTGCCGCTGCCGCCGGTCTTGTCGGACGTCATGGTCAGCGTCGTGCCGCTGTAGGTGACGAGGCCTTCCATCCAATTCGCCGTGTTCGCCGCCGAGCTAGCCCGCACGCGAGCGCCATTCTGATAGGCGAGGCCGGCCTGCGTGGTGAACGCTTTGGATCCGGTGCCGATAGCGAGCGACGTGGTCGAAGTGCCGCCATACGTGGGGGCGTTGGCCCCCGCAGCACCGGTTGAGCCCGTGGCGCCAGCATCCCCCTTCGACGCCAGCAATTGCCAGTATGTCGCATTCGGAGGCGTGTGGTTGGTGTGGCCGAGATCGGAGGTCATTCGATCGATCGAGAACGGGACCAATACATTCTTTACGTTGGTCGGCGGTAAGCGCGCGGACGTTGGCGTCGTTAGCGGCCCGAACGGAAAATATGTTCGAACTCACGCTGACGGCTACTACAACGATAACCTACTAGCTCTGCCGGAGTGTCCGTGAGTTTTAGTCAAGTAAATCGTCCGCCTCCTCTGCCGGCGCCCAACTGATCTTGCTCGCATCGGCCGGTGTCGCGCCCATACTGCTTAGGCACAGCCTCAGTAGGCTGAGCGATTTTGTACCCATCTCCGCGCCGCTTTGCAGGCGAGCGCGCAAGACTGATGCGATGGAGACAAGACAACGGTGAGATGCATTGAGCCATGGCAACTCGCTGGCGAATTCACGCCATGCATTGGCCTGTTGCTCGTTTAGCCAAGTGGGTGGAGCGCCGATTTCGGCACCGGTTGGATCGTTGCGTTTATAGCGGCCAGCATTGATGATGTGCCGGCCTTCAACCAGCGCCTTGGCGGCCGGCTTTCTTGGTCGTGGCATTTTGCCCCTGGGGGTCCGAATTGCAGATGCGCGTGAAATGGGGGGCCGCCGGTAGCTAGTGGCGGCAGTGGGAGGGATCTGACCCACCCCTCCCCCTGCGCTTAAAGGATGCCGCGGGCCCGCATCTTCGCTTCAACGCGCCGTCGTGCTGCCTGGTTGTTGCTGGATGCTCGACTGATCTGAGCTGAGGTGTCCTTGCCGTAGGCTCCCCACAGGACCAAGCTGATCTCGAAAAGTTTGGCCTCGGTGATGAGGCGCTTCGGAATGTCGCCACCGTCGTCCCACTCCTCGACAACTGGAGTAAACGACACGCTCACCTCGTTGACAGTGCCAAGGCCTCCTGCCCTAAAGGCGCATCAGGATGCGGCTCTAACGAGTAGTAGAGTCCGACGTTATCCGAACGTAGTTTGAGGGTGCCGTTGCTGATGCGCCCCAGAGGCCTGCTGACATCATGACTGCAAAGCGCGGCGACGTCTGGATTTTGCGCGATGTGCTTGTCGAATGCGCCGCGCGCGAAGCGTTCCTCGAAGAGCCCCGCGATGATGGCCGGCCGATTCCAGGAAATCGCGAATCCTGAGATGGTTTCAGCCATTGCGTTGCGTCACCCGCAATCGTTTCTCGCGTTTCGCTTGCATCAACTTGCGCGCAATCACGGCTGGTGAGTCCGAGCACTCGGAGTGTCGGCTTTCGCCAGGCATCTTTACACGGCGCCGAACTGGCTTTCGGTCGGCCACATCGGAAGTGCGTTCGGATCCCTTAGACATTGTGGCCCGCCTCCTTCACTTCCTTCAAAAAGTAAAAAGCGCGGCCTTCGCGCCGATCGCCCAAGAAGTGCGCGCGCACTGGCCGCAGATAACCGAGGCGCACATCCTCGCGCTCCAGATCGTCCAGCAGCGCGTCGTGCTTTTCTCGGGCTTGGCTGCTTCCAACGCGCGAGCGGCCTCACATACCGCACCCAAACGGCGCTGGTACTCTGGCATCACGGTGAAGCACACGAGCTTGGAGGCTACGTTCCGCGCTTCGTCTGTGCGCCTATGCAGGACCTCCCGCGCTGACTCGATGTTTGCTATCTCCGTGGTGACTTCGCGGAGCTGCCGCGACAGATCGGCAATGCTGTCAGTAGGATCGTCACCAAGCAGCGCGGCCACGCCGGGCGAGATATGTTTCCCAAAAGCCGCCCTGCCCGCCTCGATCTTACCGCGCAGTTTCGAGCGCTCGCTGTTGAGCTTAGAGTCTCTCTGCTCCAATTCCACGCGTTTCGCGATCAGGTCGGCGTACGAGCTGTCGGCCTCCGCGAGGCTGGGGACGCGGAATTCGTCGGTGGTCTTCGTCTTCAACGGAGCCATTAGGCAACAACCTTTCCAAACAATGCATCAATGATACCGGCCACAGCGGCGACGTTGATGGTGACTGACTTGTGATGGCCATTGGATTGCCAGTGAGCGCAATGAGCGCCCGGCTGACTGAAGCGACTGACCGACCCATCAGGTTTGTGAATCGCGACGGCTCTACAATTGCAGGATACGGCAACCTGAGATTTTCGCGCCTCCGCGACGCCAGTGCGTGCGTCCTCGACCAAAATCGCAACAGCGATCGGCGCGTTGGGAATCGACTGCGGGGCCCCATCCAGGTTGACACTACCGGGTGTCATCGCGTGGTAGGCGCGGACCGCGTCAACAGCGGTGTGCAACTCGGTGTCAGAGGCGAGCGCAACAACGAGGTCGAGAACATTGTCCTCGTCTAGCTCAGGCGCAACGCCCGGTGCGCCGGAAGGCAAGATTCCGGCTTCCTGCAAACGCCTGGCGATTCCGGTGCTTCGCGAGCGCGGGAAATCAAGATGACGCTCGATCGCGTCGAGCACGTGATTCCAAGTGGCCATTGGGGCCGCTCTCCTTTCAGGATTGGAAATTGCGATTGGAGGGTTAAATAAAACGCCGCATGCAGCGGCTTCGCGGCTCAGGGCCGGGAAAAAGTGGCGACGCCGGGTGGTGGCCAGCGCGCCGAGTGCACGTCACGTCAGACCACAAATCGTGGTCTTCAAGGTGATACGTTCCCAACTATGGCGAAAACTGGATTTTAAGCCGCCAGCGCGATTTTCCTCCGGCGCGGCCTGTTCCTGCGAATGTCGGGCTCATTATCATTGGCCACCTGCGTCAGGAATCGCTTGGCGTCGATTGCCCGGATCATGGCGTCCTCAACGGCACCGAATTGCATGAGCCGAATGCCGCTTGTCGCCGGGGCGGTGCGGCCCGCAAGAAATTCAGCGCCCTCCGCAACTGCATGCGACCACCTGGAGTACGGTGCGCCCACGTCCTGCTGCCAATCCAGTAGCTCTGGCCTGGCGGGCTTGCCGGGCTTGTTGGGGGTGGCCGCCTGTTTGGTGCGGCGCTTGCCTTTGCTCTGGCGATATTGCTCGGCAGTTGAATGCCATCGCCCGTCCAAACCAAACCACTTGGACATATCCGCATTAAACGTCGCCCTCGCCGCCGCATCCAATTGCCAGCCATGGGCCGGCCCCATACCGGGGAAGCGGCGGTGTAGAATGCGGTTCAGCTCGCCAGGGCGCGGGCGGACCTCGGTAACATGGTCGGCTGCTATGGGTTGGTCGTTGTCGTTTGCGTGTTGCATTGGTTGTCTCTCGTGACGAGCGTACCTGACCGCTTCTGCGGTCTTGTGCGTCGGCATCTGCGTGCCGATCGAATAATCAAACAATCAAAAAAAGTTATACGTAACTCGGCCACTGGTTCGGGCGGCTCGCGGGATCCAAGGGATTTGCTATATCCCCGCCCCATGTTTTGGTTTTCATTTTGCACTCGGAGATGTTTTCCTGGGGGCGCGGGTCCCTATGTGAACGGCGGGAGAGATCAGCTAGACCCCGCCGCCGTGCGCGGTGTGCGCGATGTGCGTGATTTTCACGTATGACTCTCTACACGCGCGCGCGAAGCGCCTATAATGGAAAAATCGCGCACATGTCGCACACGTAGCACCGACCATTGAAATCATTTCGTTTTCCCGTGCGCGATCCGTGCTCAATCGCGCACGCTAGGTTCTTTCTCGGCCTGCCTAAGCAGTTGCAGTCCGATATAGAGTTGTCCGCCGCGTACCCTTTGCCCCTTCTTGAAGCCACTCTTGGTCAGCGACTGGACAAATCCCTTCTGGCTTCCGGGGCGCTCGCCAGATGCTTCAGCATAATCGGTCCACGATTTGAACAGATCCGCGACGAAGTCTGAGATGCTACGATTGTCCGGCTCAACTCGGCAAGCATCCTTCAGCCACTGGCCGAACGTGTCTTGCTCGGCAAAATACGTTTCGGTCGCCTCAACAATAGATGCAGGTCGCACCAAACCATTGCGCTGCCAGTCCCGGCACCCATCAACCATCCACCGCAGAATGGCGGGCGCCTCACCGCGAAGCTTTGCTTCAAGTTCACGATCCGGCTTCGTCGGCTTTCGCGTGAACGGCACGATGTTGAATCGCCGCCGGGCTGCGGCGTCGACGCTATGCAGTGCTGGCTGGTGGTTTCCAACCACAAACAGTTTGAATTGCGGCTGGAACGTAAAGAAGTCCTGCCTCATAAAGCGCGCTGAAATCGCATCGCCGCCCGTCATCTGTTTTATTCGCGACTCGGCCCAAGCCCTGCCCTCCTCTGTCTCGCTGGCGCTGACTAGACGCGCACCGCGCAACATCGCCAAGTCTGTCGGGTGTCTGTCACTGCGGCTGGCAACGAACGTGTCCATTGACGCCGTAGTCGCATAATCGTGCAGAATATAGCTAGTGGTGTTGAGAAAAACCGATTTCCCATTACCGCCGTCGCCATGCACAAAGACAAGTGCATGTTCGCGCGTGTCGCCCGTAAGGCAGTAGCCGCACCACTGCTGCAGAAAGCGGATCATTTCACCGTCGCCGCCAGTCGCGTCTTGAAGAAATCGCAACCAAAGTGGACAGTCTGCCTGGGCAGACGGCGCGGTGGACGTTAGTTTGGTAATGCCATCTGCAGGGTCGGCAGCGCGCATTTTCCCTGTACGCAGATCAACGGTGCCGTCTGGCGTTCCGAGCAGAAACGGGTCGCGGTCCCAAGCCTCGATCGTGACGGCGAAGGTTGGGTCATTGCGAGCGAACCCCTCGACTCCTGAAGCGAATGAACGCTTTCGTATAGTCGCGAGCGCCTTCGGAGACAGGCCCTGTGACATATCGCGGGCCATCACCCTAACATGGTGAGCCGCAAGGCCGACTTCGTTCCTGCGCCAGTACGAACCATCCCATTCAAACCACGCGCCAGTGGAGTGGCAGAAGCGCAGCGTGTCTCGATAGGTGCTCGCGAATATATACGCAACACTATCCTCGGTTACCGAAGTGCCGGGATTAGATGCGGGTTTGTTGTCGTTGGCTGCGACAGGCTCCTCATCGCGGGCTTCAACGGTTGAATTGGACGCGTCGGTTTTAATTGCATTTTGCATTCAGCAATCGCCCTTCAGGACAAAGTTGATGTTGATCGACGCGCTGCGGCACGCCTGGCGGGTTGAGTAAGAAGACGAGCAACGCTGACTGGCTTGGTGTCATCGCCGCCGCCAACTCGTTTACGCAGCCACTCGGCGGCCTCTGACGCGGACATGCTGAGGCTGACTGAAACCATGTTGATCGGCGAGTAGCCGGCGTTTCCAGCCGAATAATCGACAATACCACTGGGCTGGATATTCAGCGCGCGGCCTCGCTTCTTCACCTTCGAGTTGATCGAGGGGCGGAAGGATGCAACAGCGTGGAAGCCGCCCTGGTACTTGCGCAGATCTTCGAGTCCAAGCTCCGGCACCCATGCATCGAGGCTAGCCAACGCGCGGCGTTGATGTGTCAGCCCACGGGTGGTCACTATCGACTACCACCGGGCCGCGGTCACTGGCTTTGCTGGCTGGCTTAATCAGCGTCCCGCGCTCGGCGAAGTACGCCTCCGCCCGAGCCAACAATTCGTCGATCGCCTCTGGTGTGATTTCCGGAAGCTCGGCCAACGGTGTTTCGGCCGGCGAACCGTTGAACCATTCGTAAGGTCGGCCCGTATCGGGATGCGTTCCGAACGCCACGAATTGCGTGCGTTCACCAAACGCCTCGACCTGACACTTGGCGCCGTTGATCAGGTAGGCGCCTGTTGCGCGCTTCTCGCGAGGCTCGGTGGCGCGGAATGCGAACAGGGTCTTCGGTGCCTTGCCCATCCGATACGGCGCTCTGTCCGACCCCGGCAACTCCATCACCATCGCGCGGATAGCGTCGGCAGTCTCAGCGTCCGGCGTGTCGACATCAAGCCCCACAAGTTCGCCGCAGAGCAGACCCGTATTTGTGGCGTCCGGATAGTTGCGAGCGATGCCTTCCATTTGCGCAGCGGACCACCGCGAGCGCTGCCAGTTACCCATGACAGCGGCTTTGCCACTACACGCGACGGGACGGTATCCGTAAGCAATAAGGCTGCGACGAAGGTGGATAATGCGCTTAAGCGTGGCCCGCATGTTGGCAATCGCCCTCTAAAACGAGAGATGAAATTGATTCGACCATCGCGGGCGAAAGCGCAGCCCCGCGCGCGTAAGCTCGATGCGATCCATCGGCCGCACGCACAATGCGCACGCCGAACAACTTCACCCCTTCGCAGACTTCGACGTCCGCAAGGGCAACGTCAGCACCGAGCGGCGAATGAGTGGCGAGGATTTTCATATTCCGGGTCTCCCTCGATCAGAAGCTTAGTCAGTTGCCGGTCGACCTGAACCGGATCGTAATACAGGTTGAACGAGCCGGGGATCTTGACCGGCTCTCTGAAGTTGTGGTGGAAATTGAGTTGTGGCTGCACACAATTCCTCCGTTCGTAGTGTGTGATGAGTAGTGAGATTTTTCGGGCGTGACACTAAAGGTCGCGCTGCAGATATTTGGCGGGCGACGCGGGGCTGTTGTTCACGCAGCTACCTTGGACTTGCCGTTATCGTTTGCGCCGCGGGCAGCAAGCCGCCGCCGCGCGCGTGTCATCACGTCATCCTTCGACTGCATAGCGGCAAGCTCCCGCTCCAGGCGTTCGACGTAGGGCGCGAAGCCCGGCCGGTCGTGCAGCACCATCACCTCGGCGATGAGAGAGCTGGCCTCGCAAATTCGGACAGTAGCTTGAGTGGATTTTCTGCCTGACAGCGGCGAGGATTCTTGCTGCGAATCAGGAGCGAAGATGACGAAGAAGAGCCGCCGGACGCATTCTCCGGCATTCAAGGCGAAGGTTGCTTTGGCTGCGGTCAAAGGAGACAAGACACTGGCGGAGCTGGCGCAACTGTTTGATGTTCATCCGAACCAGATCACGATCTGGAAAAACCAGCTCCTGGAAGGCGCCGCCGGCGTGTTTGGGCATGACAAGACATCGGCCGAGACGCCGGTCGATTTGAAGGCGTTACATGCCAAGATCGGCGAGCTGGCGTTGGAAAACGATTTTTTGTCCGGCGCGCTCACCAAGGCGGGCCTGCTGAGCGCAAAGCGATGATCGACCGCGGTCATGATCTTTCTATCGTGCGCCAGGCGAAGGTCCTGAAGCTGGCTCGCAGCACGGTCTACTATGAACCTCGGCCAGTTTCGGCCGAGGACCTTGCCTTGATGCGTCGGCTCGATGAGCTGCATCTCGATTATCCCTTCGCGGGAGCGCGTATGCTGCGATCGTTGCTGCGGCGGGAGGGCGTATACGCCGGTCGCCGCCACATCGCGACGCTGATGAAGCGCATGGGGATCGAGGCGGTCTATCGTCGCCCGAACACGAGCAAGCCGGCTCCGGGTCACAAGATCTACCCGTACCTGTTGCGCGGATTGAAGATCGAGCGGCCCGACCATGCGTGGGCAATGGACATCACCTACATTCCGATGCGGCGTGGCTTCGTCTATCTCGCGGCGGTCGTCGATGTGTTCAGCCGACGGGTCCTGGCCCATCGCGTCTCGATCACAATGGAGGCGGCCTTCTGCGTCCAAGCGGTCCAGGAGGCGTTGGCGAAGCACGGCAGACCCGAGATTTTCAACACGGATCAGGGCAGCCAGTTCACCAGCCTCGAGTTCACCGATGTGCTGCTGGACGCGAAGATCGCCATCAGCATGGACGGCAAGGGCGCCTGGCGCGACAACGTGTTTGTCGAGCGGCTCTGGCGCACGGTCAAATACGAAGAAGTTTATCTCCGCGCCTACGACAGCGTGTCCGAGGCGCGAGCGTCAATTGCCAAGTATCTGGCCTTCTACAATCAGGGACGCCCTCACTCGAGCCTTGACGGGCGCACGCCCGACGAGGCTTACTTCGGCACGCAAGCTATGGTGATGGCCGCATGACCGTCGCCGACGATTTTGTCGTCGCTCTGGTCGGGCTACGCCCTCCCGACGCAACGACAAAATCGTAAAGCCCCGCGTTCAGCATAACCCGGCAGGAATCCACTTAAATCCAGCGCGGCGCTGTCCAAACAACCGGGGCCAGCTCTGAGGTCGAGGGCCGCGTCAAGGCGATCAGCGGTAACCGCAGACGCATTTAAAGTGGTCATGGGTGTGGGAATTTTCGGTTAGCGTTGCCGCTGAGCGGCTGCATTACCTCGGCTATGAGCCGATGACGGACAAGGTGTCCGTCAGGCAGTCACGGGCGCGCCCTCGAATCGCGCAACGTCGCCATGAGTGGTACATAGCAGAACGGGACCTCAACCGCAATACGAAAAGTCAAATCAAGTTTTGTTACAAGTTGTATAGTTATGGGTTTGCGCTCTACCGCCCCTCATCGACTCGTTAGTTTCGGTAGCCGAGTCGGCTACCGACCCAAAAAGTAGATACACCGCGTAGATACACGTCGAAACGGCAAGATTTTAACATATTGAAATATAATAGGAAATCTCATCATTACCTGTGGTTACATTCCGCTAGGGAGCGCCATTTAAAGAAAATAATACAATAAAATCAGCTAGATAGCCCCAGAGGGCCATTCATATTACACACCTGTTTGCACATCATTGGCATGATGACCGCAATGCTCTTTCTGTCGTCAGCGCCGCGAAGCGGCGGAATGCCGCCATTAAAAGCAGCCGATCTCCGAGTTGGGGCAGTCGCTCTCGAAATGGAGGATGGGGAGAAGCGGTAGTGGCACGTCAAGCTGCATTGCCGCCAACTCTGCCGCCGCGCCTAATCGATCGTGAGGCCTCCGCAGCATATGCCTCGGTTAGCCCGAACACGTTTGACCTTCTCGTGACGGCGGGAAGCATGCCCAAGCCGCGGGTCATTCCGGGTACGAGACGACTGGCTTGGGACGTTCGCGAACTCGAGCGCGATCGACGCTCTGCCTCACCACGGGGAAGAGCACGCGACCGGCGTTGACGCCGATGTTGGTTGGGAGAGGTAGGCCATGCCTCGCAAACTGCCACCAAACGTCGAGCGCAACGTCGTCAAGGGGCATGCGTATCTGTCGTTTCGGATCGGAAAGGCTTGGCATCTGCCACAGTACGGGGACGCCTCAACACCTGCCGGCGCGACGCGGTTCAACCGCAAGGTTCGGCAGCAACAGAGATATGCCAAACAGCGCGCCGAGCGCCTGGCCGCGATGACGCCCCGACAGCGAGCGACGCACGACGCCTGGCACCGAGCCCGTCGCCCGGGCCTATGGGAGGCTATTTGGTTTTTTCTGAGATGAAGTGTCGACTATGCCTGTTCGGCCGAATGGTGGGATTGTCCCAACGACAGCCGCCGAATTAGAAGCGATGTTGGTTGGGGATCCTATCCGATGACGCGAAGACGCTCTTCGACGTCATTGTGTTCGACGGGTCAAATCCTGCGGCCTCGGTTACGCGAAAGTCTCGTAAGAAGGCTCGCAAATGAACCGTGGCTCGCTTCGCAATCGTCAGGCCGTCGCGTGGGCAATACTTCTTGCCGGCCTCGGGCTGTTCGTCGCGCTCTATCCTCCTTGGTAAGGGCCTTTGGGGAGGCCCTGCAAACGCCCGTTGATGTGGCCGAGGAAGCTGTCACATTACTTTGACGTACAGGTGCCAATTTTGTAGGCGCTGGGATTTCGGAGCCCAGACCGGAATACGCGGCGAACGCTGCCAAGCGAATATATTCCGCTTGTGCAGCGTTCAGGATCCTCTCAATTTCGGGAGTTCGGCGTGTTTGATGCTGAAATGACTGCGCTGCTCAGGGCGGTGCTCGACGAAGTTTGCGAAAATATTCCTGTAAGCGAAACGGGCGCCAGAGCGTACGTTGCTTCGAAGCTGCTCGATGCTGCGGCACATGGACAGCTCTCAACCGACGCGTTGAAAGCGGCGGGTCGCAAGGCCTTGAACCCACCAACGATGTGGCGCTGATTATCCGCTCCACATCACTCGATCACATCGTATTCGAAGGCGACGCCCTCCGGGTCGTTCTCCTCGAACCATCGTTCCGCGGCGTCCACCGTCGCGAAGACTTGATGTGATCGACGTCGCCGACCTGCTTGGCGGTGTTCACATAGACGCCCACCGTTGTGTTCCTTTTCAAAACTCGAGCCGGCGCTGTCCGTATCTAACCCAGTGTCCGAACCTGATTTAAGGGCCTAACATGGTAGAAGGCAAGCCAGCGGGGAAAGGCGATCCCACGTCCCGCGCGGGCAACAGGAAGGCTGAGCCATTGATCAACATTGCTGAGTGCCGCGAGCAGGCTAACCACTACAAGAGACTTTCTGGCGTGAGCGGCATTTCCAAGGATCGCGCCGCCGCCCTGAAAAACATCGCCCGAAGTTTCGTGGGTTTGGCTGGCCAGCTGGATAGACTGGCTTCCCGTGCGAGGAACGAGCAGAGGTAAGCAGCCTCAGCTGATGGCCTTAGTTACCAAGGTCGGCGGTTCTTTTTTTTGACCTTGGGAAATTTACGGTGGGCGCCGGTTCACGCTGGTGGGCCTAGCACTCCCGGCGCTCAAATCCGCAATTGGATCGGCAACCGGGAGCATTGGGGCTGGAATTGCCATGCCCAGCCATGTCGGCCCTCCAAGTGACAATACGTAGAAAACCGAAGTCCGGTAGTTGTCCGGACTCCATTTTCGGAACGGGGTGTTCTACTGAAGGAACACCGGCGCGATTTGAGCACTAATTTTTTTGTTATTCCGGGAATGCCGCAGTGGGGCTGGAACCACGCTGCGGCTTTTCCCATTCGGGGCGTACTGGTCCCAGCTGCGTTCCGTCGGGCAAACACTAACCTTTGACCCCTGCGGTAGCCTGCATCATAACTGTCACATGAAGAAAGGCGACGTGACGTGCCCTGATTGTTCGGCGGGATCTCGCCGGATCGAACTTGAATCCCGCAAGGGCAACGCCGGGCACTACAAGTGCCTGATCTGTGAGCGCGTCCTAGAGGTCTTCGACGGCTCCCGGGAGATTGCTTATCGGCTCGCCGTACAGCCGTCCGACTTGCATCCTGTGAGAGAGTAAGGCCGCCTCAGTTGGCGGCGCCTTATTGGTCCCTCTTCAGCTTGCGCCGGCCCCAGTGAGGCTCTTTGCCCTTCGGGTTAAACTCCGGGACGTGGTGGCGGTTCAATGCCCGCATGACCCCGATGCTGGCAAACATACTCGGGCCTCCACCTTCATCGCGGCTTGCCATTCCGATGCGGCGTGCTCTTTCTTCGGCGACGCGGCGATGTACTCGCCGGCGTCGAGCTGCGTCACCAGTATGCGATCGCCGATCGTGATCGGATCCTCGAAACGCCGACCCCAGCCTCGTTCCGTCATTCCTTCCGCTTCAGCTCAGGTCTCGCGGCAGCAATGGCGCGTTCAACCTCGTCGGCCAGAACTGTCAGATGCTCGGCCAGCCTTGTGAACATCTCGCTTCTTGGGTTCAGTAGCAAGATCGCGGATCAAGGCGCACTCGGCAGCATCCGTGCGGAGCTTTTCTAACTGAGCCTGCATGTCCTTCATTGCGACCGGTTCCGTTCCCGATGAGGAACTATACCGCTTTGGGCACAAGTGGACAGAACTGATTGCCGGTTTTTCCTATGCTCGTCACCACCTGGCGACCCCATTACCGCCAAGGTCACCTCCAACGGCCCCGGCCTCCACACTTCAAAAGCCCCCATGGCCGGGGCCGTTTTTAAGGTGGCTACCGATAGCCCATGTCGCCGATCGGCCCTTTTGCGTTCCAGTTGAAATCCGGTCGTACGTCTGCGCCGCGCCCGGCGCAGGCGGTGCAGACGAAGCGCGGCTCGACATCTGACAGCCGAACATCGTCGGGCCAGCGATCGGTGCCGAGCGCAACGTGACGGCCGCAGGGGCAATACATGAGGACGCCGCGCAAGCCCATCTCGCGCATCTCGCCAAAGGTGATCTTGATTGGCCGACCCTCGGCGTGCGTGGGCGTGTGGCGGCGGGCAGGGTGAGGCATGCCGAGATCCAACCGCTGCGCGGGCGACAGTCAAATTATCGATTACTGGTGGCTCGGACCGCGCGCGAGCTACTGCGCGTCGTGGGTGTGGAAAAGCGCTCACTGCGATCGACAGCGGTTTTGCGCCCGCCGGCCGAGGCGGTGAACGACGAGAGCGCGGGGCTTCGGTCCCGCGCCCAGATCAGCGGAAAATGGTTGTTCCTATATTGAAGGGCTGACGGATCCGCAGGGCTCATGGGTTAGGAGCACGTGCCCGTGCCAACATTCACGGTGCGTTTGGGCGAAGCCAATCAAGGCCAGGATAATCAAAGCCACTGCGACGCATCCGGCTACAACGTTCTGCATCATGGCTGCCACTCCAGGTAAACTGTGACTGGCTTACTCGGCCAGGCTCCGCCTCGCTGCCGCGCACCGCGCTGGGCGCCCGGTCACCGAGTGATCACCGCGGACGGTGACCGGGCGGACAAGCTATCTGGCGGGCCTTCTCAAAGCGGCGTGAGAATCTGCCAGATGACCACCAGCACCACGACCACCATCATGACGTAGATAATCCTACGGCCGGTCTGGTTTATTTGGCTCATCGGATCACCCTGCACGGTTTGCCCTTCTTGCGCAGTGGCCCGCCATCTGGTGTCGGCCCTCCGAGGTGCAAGGCCCACATGATGCCACCCCCCAGCTTGCGCCCGTCTACCTCGATCGGATCATCCTCGAACGGGCGCCCCAGCCTTGATCGGTCATTGCCACGGGCTGACACCGCCTGCGCTATCTGGCGAAACCGGAGTCTAGAAGCTTCAGAGTCGAAATCGGCCACTTGCCGTCGTGGCCACCGATCGAGATCCGGAGCCCGTGCACCTCGTCAAGGAAGACGTGATCAACCGTCCCCGCCTTACCGTCGGTCAGGATAGCCCCCCTGCCGATTAGCTCCGTCTCGGCAGCATGAAGTTCTCGAAGGATGTTCGTCGCTCGTTTGGTCCAGTCATCGGACATGGTCATGCCCTACGCGGCTGGCGGATTAGTGAAGATCAGTCAGAGCGGCAGATGCATTGAGGCCATCGGCGCTTCGCGCGAATCAGTGCCGCCAACCGTCCTTGTCGAGCTCGACCCTGAAACCTTCCGGCAGCCGCGGCGTCTCGCCTTCGGTCACGACTTGCAGCGCGGCTTACTTCGGTGGGCGCAAATCGCCTTGAAGCCACCGGCCATTGGAATGCATGGAATCTTCATGCGCTGCGAATGTCGTAAGTGCGTGATTGCAGACAGCGCAGCGAAACCTGTGCAAGTCCACGCTTAGGCTTGCTGACTGCGAATGTCGAGTTCGGCCGCGTCGATCAACGCTTTGGCGGCGGCAAATTGCCCAATTAGCGTGTCGAGAACGGCGGCTTGGGCTTGGATGGTGGCGATGTTGGCAGCGATTGTTGCCATGATGGAGCATTTCGTTTTTTGCTAGGTGGGATCGTAGTCGGTCGCAGCGAAGCCGCCGAACGACGGCCACGGTGCTGCGGGTTCAGGCGCGGGCATGATCGGCTTGTAAGCCGGCTTCGGCAGCGGCGGTGGTGGTGACGGCGGCGCAGGTGGTGCGGCTGGCGCTGGCTGCTCTACACGCGAAGGGAGAGGAGCAGACGCGACCTTCACGATCGGCGGAGCCGGAAGCGCTGGAAGAGATGCTGCGCGAGCCTTGGCGCGATCGATGCGCTCTCCCAGTCCTTCCAACAGGCTAAACTCAACCCGCTCCTGGAACGCATTGACGCGAACATGCTTGCCGATCAGCTCCAGGCGGCGCAGTCGATCACTCAACCTGATCTTCTTGACGTGACCGACTTGCCTACGCTCCTCGCCCGCCCCTTCGTATAGCGCGTCGATCTCGACACCGGCAACGAGGCCTTGCCGCCAAATTTCCGGCCAAGCGTCTATGGGCTTGAGGTCGCCGCGCTCGTCGTACAGGTCAGCAAGGTCGGCTTCAGCTTCATCGGCTAGCGGCGACGATGACGAGCAGGGCCCGTGAGTGCCTCGGGCAAACGAACAGCTCTCAGCTAGCGATCGGGCTTTGCGCGCCCCTCAGAATGTCTTGCTTTCGGCAGAACAGGGCGCAACATCTGGCTTGCCATATTCACTGTCCGGACGGCGCCCGCTGGATTCATTGTACGTTACGTACAGAAGCGGCGCGTTACGAACCCAATTGACCCTTCAGGGCTGTCCCTAGAGAAAGGACATCAAATCACAGCGCTCCGCGGAGTCAGCTATGCTCCACCGCAGGCACGCGGTTAAGGAGGAGAGGATTTGATTTCGAATGAGATTCTGCCGATGATCAGCGAAACGCTCGCCGCCATGCGAACCCACCGTAACCGCATCCACCGCTATCGCCGTTTGCTTGAAACAGAGGTCGCGGGGCTTGACCGCCAGTATGTCGAAAGACGTCTGTCCGAGGAGCGATGTGCTCTCGACGCGCTAGTCTCGGCTATTTTTCCCTTGGTTTTCAAGTTCCCAAAGGCATCTACGCCTCCTAGGGAGATCGAAAGCAGTGGCGTACCAGAGCCCGGAGCCACTCAGGGTGAAGCCCGCTCTGCGTTAGAGGGTTCGCGGCGCGAGGCAAAATCAGGAGGCGCGTTCAAGAGAGCCTGCCGTGATCAAATTCAGCACAAAAATGGGAAAGTTCGCCGGATTTGTGCAGGCAGGACTGCGAAGATCAGCGGCTTCTTCCTATGACTAGTTAGATTTTCACTTTTGCATCGATCGCGCAGCTCGAATGCCGGCGAAGAAGCGCTGAATTCGAACGGGCAAACGCAGCGAGCGCTTATTCATCGCGCGCCCGAAAGGTCCGTAGCCTACGGACTCAGTCTGAAACTCTAGAAATTAGTGCGAAACATATCTCAAATGGGACTGTCCACTTTGACGCACGCAGCTATAAGTTGAGACATGGGACGATGGCGTTTTCAGCATTAGTTATGCGAACCATTTTTTGAACTGTTGCTATGCTTGAGGGTGACGAGAGAACGGGGGCAGGTCCGAAAGGAGCTTTGTTTTGCCCGAGTGAATTGCGCATCGCTCGTGGGGAACGGCCCAGTATGATTGGTACGCTTGATCTATTGGGCCGGCCTGCGATTTTGATCGATCAGAATGGCTTCGTGGCGGCTGTCAACGACAACGCGTCGAAGCTTTTCGATGACGATCTATCGGTGAAGGGACGGCGTCTGTTTGCAGCGGATGCTCAGTCACGACTGAGGCTGGACCGACTGATCACTCAGGTCCGCTTTTTGTCTGGCAAACCGGGCCGTAGCACCTTGCAAACAGTTGTCACCCGGAGTCAGCGCCGGCCGATTGTCATTGATGCCATCGTTCAGGACTGGGAAAGTGCAGGCGATCCCCTCCTCCCGGACATGGGCGCCCTTCTGATCCTGACTGATCTGAATGAAATACCTCGCGTCTCGCAGAGCTCTGTCATGGAGATCTTTGGATTGACTCCCGCGCAGGCTCGTCTCGCATCGCTGCTGGTGGAGGGAAAGTCGCTGGAAGAAATTGCATTTTATATGAACATTTCGTCGGGGACAGCGCGAAACCATCTGAAAGCTGTCTTTTTGCGAACCGGGACCAGGCGGCAAGCTGAGCTAGTCTCGCTATTGTCCCGGCTTCTATAACCCCGCCCATCCAAACTGGCCGGCCGGCTGCATTCTTCTCGCTGTGCAGGTCAACGTTTCCTGGTTTTCGATGACGGAAAGCTGACCAAGACTTAGCCAACAAGCCTACCTTGTCCATTGTGTGATGCCCGCGATACCTCGGCCTGGGCATTCGCTATGGCGGCGGTCAATTCCTCGCATTTCTGAGATTGTCTCAATGTTCCCCAAGCCGAAATCCGTCTTGTTGCCCAACACCTATGCCTTCGAATCCGAGCCGATGGTGAAGGCCACGGGTTTTCGCGAATACGACGCGCGCTGGTTGTTCCAGAAGGAAATCAACCTGATGGGGATCCAGGCGCTCGGCATGGGGCTGGGCGCGCTGATTGCGGAGCTCGGCGTCAAGCAGGAGATCGTCACCGGCCATGATTTCCGCGGCTATTCGGCCTCGATCAAATATGCGCTGATTTCCGGCCTGATGGCTGCGGGCTGCAAGGTGCACGACATCGGGCTCGCGGTGACGCCGATGGCCTATTTCGCGCAGTTCGACCTCGACGTGCCCTGCTGCGCCATGGTCACGGCCTCGCACAACGACAATGGCTGGACCGGCGTGAAGATGGGCGCCAACCGCCCGCTGACCTTCGTCCCCGACGAGATGACGCGGCTGAAGGAAATCGTGCTCAACGCCGAATTCAAGAACAAGGCCGGCGGCTCCTACCAGTTCCACGAGAACTATCCGGCGCGCTACATCGCCGACCTCACCAGCCGTCCGAAGCTGACCCGCAAGCTCAAGGTCGTCGCGGCCCGCGGCAATGGCACGGCCGGCGCGTTCGCGCCGCAGGTGCTGGAGGCGATCGGCTGCGAGGTGATCCCGCTCGACACCGAGCTCGACCACACCTTCCCGAAATACAATCCGAATCCGGAAGACATGGAGATGCTGCACGCGATCCGCGATGCGGTGCTGCATCACAAGGCCGATGTCGGTCTCGGCTTCGACGGTGACGGCGATCGCTGCGGCGTCGTCGACAACACCGGCGAGGAAATCTTCGCCGACAAGGTCGGCGTGATGCTCGCCCGCGACATGTCGGCGATCCACAAGGACGCGCAGTTCATCGTCGACGTGAAGTCGACCGGCCTGTTCGTCACCGATCCCGTGCTGCAGAAGCAGGGCGCCAAGGTCGCTTATTGGAAGACCGGCCATTCCTACATGAAGCGCCGCACCCACGAGACGGGTGCGCTCGCGGGCTTCGAGAAGTCCGGCCACTTCTTCTTCAACAAGCCGTATGGGCGCGGCTATGACGACGGCCTGGTGTCGGCGCTCGCGATCTGCGACATGCTCGACCGCGCGCCGGGCAAGTCGATGGCCGATTTGAAGAACGCGCTGCCGAAAACCTGGTCGTCGCCGACCATGTCGCCGCATTGCGCCGACGAGACCAAGTACGGCGTCATCGACCAGGTGGTGAAGCATTTTGAAGGCTTGCAGGCCAAGGGCGCCAGGATCGGCGGCCAGGCGATCCGCGATCTCGTCACCGTCAACGGCGGACGCGTCACGGTCGAGGACGGCAGCTGGGGCCTGGTGCGCGCGTCCTCGAACAAGCCCGAGCTCGTCGTCGTGGTCGAGAGCCCGGTCTCCGAGCAGCGCATGCACGACATGTTCGAGATGGTGAACAGCGTGCTGCGCACGCATGCCGCGGTTGGGGAATACAATCAGAGGATCCAAGGTGGCCTTGCTGGGCCGATCCGGCAGGCGAGGACCGATACCGAATTTGACTAATTAAGCTCGTCCAAGTTTCCGTAATCTATTTGGAGCAAGCCGTGACAACCAATCTTGTTTCTTCAGGCACGACCACGCTCAGTTCAAACTCCTCCAACAACTATCTCGTCTATGGTTCTGGCGCGCTTGTAATTGCTGCCAGCGTCATGCTTCCGGGACAATCCCTAGCGGGGATGACACCGCCCCAGTCGCTGTATCCAACCGTTCGCGCCAGAAGGGTGGAGCAGATGAGAGCGTTTCGGGCAAGATTCATCGAATAGCCGCGAAAAACGGCGTGCGTCCTTGGCATTAATCCCTCCTGGGCTCTTCGACCCGTAATCCGCGCGCCCCTCCTCTTCCAGGGGCCGTAGTACTGAAAGGCTAATCGCCATTTTTTGGTCTCAAGCGCCCTTTCACGCTGAAGTTGGGTAAGATTGAGTTACCCCGAAAATCGGTAGCAGAAAAGGAATTGCGGATTAGAAGAAAGGCAAGGCGGGCAGCTAGGCCTTAACTTGGATAGGTGGGAGGCTTTCATCCCGATGATTCAGTTATACTTCTAGTTCGCTCAGGCCGCCTGAACTGTCGTCAAAAACCTGTCGACTTCGATCCTCAGTTGCGCGCCGTTGGCGGACAGCATTTAGGCGGACAACCAAGCTGACCTGAAGCTCAGTCGGTTTCTGTTGCCCTGTCGCAAAATTACCTCGTGTAGGATCACACGCTCGGTCACAAAAACGGATTTTCCCCGTTCTACCCATTTCAATCGAAAAGACTGCTTCTCGGGTCGTTCGGGAGGCTTTTTCATGATCGGGTTGGGTTGGCGATTGGTTCACTGTCATTTGGAATCATAGCAGTTTACCCGAAACATGAAGTTAGAAGAGCTTGCGCTTCTCGTGCCTCCAGCGAGCCTAGGTACCGAGCAAATGGCGGCAGGGTCTTAACCGGCCCGGAGGGCGGATGTCTTTTGATGGCCCTTTCGAGGCCGAATTGGCGGGTTGAAGCAGCGCAAGCAAATGAAAGGCAAACTTGCCAAACTTTTTTGGCTCCAGCCTCGCCCATTTTTGCGCTTGCCAAATTGGAAGATCCAGAAGCAGCGCAAGCAAATGGCGTGCGCCATTCAAGACAAAAATTGGTCAATTGGTCACCGGCAACTTACCCTAGGGTTTCGACCGTGCCTGTGGAATTTCGAGACCTGCGCTGGGCGATCGTCGCGTCCAAGCACCGAAGCCTCCGCCAAGCGGCAGAGGCGCTCAGAATCAAGCAACCCACTCTTAGTCGCGGCCTGCGCAATCTCGAATACAGGTTGGGCGTCACTCTGTTTAAGCGTACCAATGGCGGCACACGACCTACCGTTGAAGGGCAGGAATTCCTCGAAGCTGCCCGGCGTTTCGTTGATGAGACGGAAGCAATCACGGTTCGTGGCAAGAACCGCTCGCGTGGTGAGAGCGGCCGATTGACCATCGGCATCCACACTTCCCTGTCAGCCGGCAATCTCCGGGCCACTCTCATCGAGCACCGGCACCGCTTCCCCGATGTCGACAGACAACTGGTTGACGGAGCGAGCGACCATCTGATTTCGGATCTCGCCAGCTCCGCGATTGACGTCGCCTTTGTGGCCGGCCTCAGTCCAAGGTGGAGCGACAGGTCATTGTTGCTCTGGAGCGAGCGTGTCGTTGCCGCCCTCCCCGCGAACCATCCGCTGACAGGTCGTGACGTAATTCACTGGGGCGAACTGAGGCACGAATCGCTTTTGATGTCGCAGCGAGGCCCGGGACCGGAATTCCTGAAGCTCCTTGACAGCAAATTGGGGTCTTCCGATCCTTGCCCGCTGGTTCGCCATGATGTGGTGCTCGACCGTCTTCTCTCCTTGGTCGGCGTGGACTGGGGCATTCTACTGGTATTGGAAAGTGCGACGGGCGCAGTCTATCCGGGTGTCACCTTCCGCGAGGTGCATGATGCCGAGGGGCCGACGCGGCTGAGCTTGCGCGCTTATTGGCGGCAGGACAACGCTAATCCATCGCTGCGTCCGTTGCTCGACCTGCTTCGGGAGCGCTATCCTGATATTTCCGCTGCCCCAGATGCGAGCTGAACAGCATTTCGTCGGGCCTTCGCAAAGGCGCGGTCGGTTGCGATAAAGCGCCCAACCATTGGCGATCAACTTGGCAGCCTTGGTCGGCGTCGTCGCGCCGCCGCTACGCGTCAGAATCGGCATAGCTTTGAGATCCCTGAAGACTGCAGCATCTGTTCGAGCATCGGCATCGGGGTGTCACGATCACCCCTGGGGGGCGGCATTTCCTGGACGAGGTGCGTCGCGGTGTCGAACATTCGCCGGTGCTTGCTGTGATCGCTCACAGTCCCGGCAGGCTGAACCTTGGCTGCCGCCGACTCGCGCCCCTAATCGCTGAACCTAGCGCTCGTCGACGGCCGAAGCACCCACGGGAAAGCGAACCAGACCCATGCGATGATCTGAAGGACAAGATTGAGGAAAAAGGCTATCTGGTACGCGATCTCCGGATAATGCCCCGCCTGAGGCGTCCAATGTTCAAGGACGACGCCAGTGGCATATTGCAGGACAAACGCTCCACCGATATGGAACACGTTCAGCGCAGCATTGGCCCGTCCGGCAAGCTCTTTCGGGAAATAACTAGCCAGGATCGCATAGCTAAGCACCGTAGCTGCGCCGACGGCGGCCACAGCGGCCCACAGGACGTATGATGACAACGGCCATCGCAGGATAATCGCGAATTGCACGGCAATGAACATAAGGCCGACGACCGCGAGGAGCGCCTCTGTTCCAATGCCATAGCGACGCAGCCGATCAGCCAGAACGCCTAGCAGGAGCGCACCCAGGCTGAGCGCGACGGTCATGACAAGCAAATGTTGCACCAAAGCAGCGCGATCAAGTCCCTCGACGTCAGTGAACCACTGCGCTGCCCAAAGTCCCTGCAGCGCCCAGGCGGTGCCGACGGAAGTCGCTGATAGCGGCGCCAGACGCCAGAAATGCGGATCGGTATAAATCTTCTTCAAGCTGGCCACGGCTGTTCCACGCAGGACCGGCGTTGCCGATGCACTCTCCGGCACCAAGAGATAGATCATCGAGATAGATCATCGCCGAACAGCCGGCCGTGAAGACAGCTAACAATGCGAAGAGCGTCCTCCACCCAACCCAAGCCAGCAACCACTGCGCCGGCGAGGTCGTGGTGACTGCTCCCAATGCACCGAGCATGACCATCAGGCCGTTGAGAAACGGAAGACGGTCCTTCGGAAACCAGAGAACGAGGGCTTTCAATCCGGCGGTCAGGCTCGCGGCGACGCCGAGACCGAGTAGCGCCCGGCCTAGAAGCAGCATGAGCAAATTGTCTGACGTAGCAAACAATGCGGCGCCGACCGCAGCAGCAACCAGCAGCACGCTCTGGATCAGCCGCGGACCATATCGATCCAGAAGGATGCCGACGGGTATCTGCGCTACCGCGAAGGTGAGAAAATAGACCGAAGTCAGCAAGCCAAGATCACCAGCGTCGAGCCCCAATTCCGATGTCAGGGGAGCGGCGATCAAAGCGTTGATTGTCCTGAAGAGGTACGAGAGGTAATAACCGACAGCAAAAGGTAGAAACACCCGCATGACAAGTGCGGAGACACCCATCACGTCTGCAACTGATCGTCGCGGCACGTAGGTGCGGCTTGGGCTAGGCGGCCGCGAATAAGGCGTGGTTTCAGCGCCGTTAGATCTCTCGCTGTAGCGGGATGTTGGTCCGGTCTGGAAAGGTTCGAATGCTGCCGCCCTCCCGCACGGCAGCATTCGGCTCTGACCCGCCATCAACCGTGTCGGACAGACGACGGTCTGGTTCTGAAGACCTGCAATTCGTGCGGCGATCCGCGCTTGCCGCAAGGTGGCTCGCCCAGCGGTTCTTATTCGTCACGAGGCGCCGGTTCATCGTCTCCCGGAGGAGGGATGTCCCCCGCTCAACACGACGTCCTACTTGCGCAGCGAACTCATCGAAGCGTTCTGAGCCCACCACAGTCGCCATATGCTGCTCTGCCGCCGATAACGAGGGCGTAACAGCCAAGTGAAAGCGCGCGTGAAGGGCGACGGCCTCATTCACCATCTTGAGATCGGCACCGAGACGCCCGATCTGATCGTTCAACTCAGTGAGGCGGCCTGCCACGATCGCGAAATGTTCAGCAGCGTTATCGGATTCGAGAAAGCTATCGAGCGCGGCTTCAATAAGTTCTGACTTTGTGACTCCCGTGCGTGTAGCCGCGGCGGTCAACCGCGTTGACATGGATTCGCTGAGATGAACGCCGGTCCGGGATTTCATGAGAGGACTCACTGTGAAGCGCCTGGAGTGTTGCAGTAACGGGCCACTGCCTTCGTGCGTGTATCGCACGTCATCTCAAGTTTCAGATCGGATTCAGCCTCAATTTCCGGATGCCCGCGGCGCCAGCTCCCACGCTCGACGGCGGCTAGAAAGCTGTCGAGCTGAGCATTGAATGCTGTCGGCTCTTCCAGATTGATGGTGTGGCCGGTGTTGGGACAGATCCAAAGACCGGCGTTGGGAAGCACTGCTTTCAGCATCAGGTTAGTCTCAAGGCAGGGCGCGTCTTCATCGCCCAGGGCCAGCAATACCGGTGTTCGCATCGTTGAGAACTGATCGGCCAGATCATGCAATGGCGGTCGCACCCCCTGACAGCGCGCCATCGTATTCGACATACCTAGCGGTGAGTGGTGACGCAGGCGTTCCTGGAACTCTTCCCAGCTCCGTGTGTCCTTGTATTTGAGTTGAATACGAGTCTGACCATGCGCCATTCTCCGGGCCATCGCGTCCATCCCGCGCTCGATGAAAGCCCGCGCGAGAATGGAGGTTTCTCTCGACCAGGCGTCCTGCTGGGAAGGAGCCGATCCGGATCCCACACCGGCCGCGACAATCGCGCTGGCTCTCTTCGGATAGCGTAATCCGAACTGCAAGGCGGCATATCCGCACATGCTCAATCCGACCAGGTGTGCGTGTTCGACAGCGAGGCCACGCATGACGGCGGCGATGTCGTTCACAGCGAGCTCCCAGCCATATAGCGTCGGATCGTCAGGAACGTCGCTGGGGGCATATCCGCGAGCGTTGAAAGTGATGCAGCGATAGGCACGAGAAAAGTAGCGAACCTGGGTTTTCCATCCGCGGCTATCTGAGCCGAACTCGTGCAGGAAAATGATCGGATGACCTTCCCCGGCTTCCTCAAAATAAAGCTTCACACCCGTGGCATCGATATATGGCATCTGACTTCCTGTTCACCTGAACGCGTCTACGTGAGCAAAATGCTGGTCTATGACCGGATTTGACTTGATGGGCTTTCGTCCCGGCCGTTTCTGCAAGGCAACGCTGAACGATCGTCCCCTTATCAATTTGTTGCCGCGCGTTTCACCTTTGAAAACCCCTTGTCTGTTGCCATGAATCTTTGGATCATCGGAGCGATGAGCTTGGCGGGATCGGGTGCCGGCTGTCCGCTCTCGCGCGCGATCGCCTCGGCATAGGCGAGGAGATTGCGATGGACGGCAGCCGGCAACTCGACGGCGATCTTCACCGGCTTATCGTCGAGGATGGTTCCGAGCTTCAGCTTGCTCATCGGCTTGCCTCCTGGCGGTAGGGAGCCAACACCAAATCCCGCGTAACGATGACCCGCACCGGGAAACCTGGCCGGATGGTCAGCGTCGGCTGGATGTTGAGCTGGCGCTGCACGATCTGCTGGCCGGTCTGGCTGATGCTGTTGGACGCGCCGCTACGGATCGCTTGAACGAGGTTGTTCTCATTCTGGCTCGTGCCCGCCTCGCCTCCGACGCTGAGCATGGTCGAGAGGACGGCAGCCTTGAACAGCATGCCCCAGTGTGTCATTCGGCCTGCAATATTGACCCCCTAAGCCGGGGGATCGGCGTCCAAAATTGACCCCCTATAGGTTGGTCTGTTGCGCTGCCTGCTTTGGAATGAAGCAGGTGGTCGAGGATGCTGATCGTGGAGACGATTGCGCGGATTCGGCGCGAGCACTTCATCAAGGGCAAGACGATCAAGGAGATTGCCCGTGACCTGAAGGTGTCGCGGAACACGGTCCGGAAGGTGCTGAGGTCAGGAGAGACCTCCTTCGAGTACGAGCGGCAAGTGCAGCCGCGGCCAAAGCTGGGACGATGGGCAGTAGAGCTCGACGGACTGCTGGCGGCGAACGCGGCCAAACCGGCTCGTGAACAGCTGACGTTAATCCGGATCTTCGAAGAGCTGCGCAGCCGTGGCTATGACGGCGGCTACGATGCGGTGCGGCGTTACGCCAGGCGGTGGAGCAAGGAACGCGGGCAATCGACCGCGGCTGCTTATGTCCCGCTAAGCTTTGCCCCAGGCGAAGCCTACCAGTTCGACTGGAGCCACGAGGTGGTCTTGCTGAGCGGCACCACGGTGATGGTGAAGGCCGCCCATGTCCGGCTCTGTCACAGCCGCATGCTGTTCGTGCGGGCCTATCCGCGGGAGACGCAGGAGATGGTGTTCGACGCCCACGACCGGGCGTTCGCCCTGTTCAAAGGCACCTGCACCCGCGGCATCTACGACAACATGAAGACCGCCGTAGAGACGATCTTCGTCGGTAAAGGGCGTCTCTACAATCGCCGCTTCCTGCAGATGTGCAGCCACTATCTGGTCGATCCGGTCGCCTGCACGCCAGCGTCGGGCTGGGAGAAGGGGCAGGTCGAGAACCAGGTCGGGCTGGTCAGGGAACGCTTCTTCACGCCGCGGCTGCGGTTCAAAAACCTCGACGAGTTAAACGCCTGGCTGCTCGACAAATGCATCGCCTACGCCAAGGTTCATCGCCATCCGGAGCTGGTCGATCAGACGATCTGGGAAGTGTTCGAAGCCGAACGCCCCAAACTCGTTCCCTATGCCGGCCGCTTCGACGGCTTCCATGCGGTGACGGCATCGGTCTCGAAGACCTGCCTGGTGCGCTTCGACAACAACAAGTACTCGGTCGCAGCCAGCGCAGTCGGGCGACCGGTCGAGGTTCAAGCCTATGCCGATCGCATCGTGATCCGTCAGGATGGACGCATCGTTGCCGAGCACCCGCGATCCTTTGGCCGCGGCGATACCGTCTACGACCCCTGGCATTATGTGCCGGTGCTCGCCCGCAAACCCGGCGCCTTGCGCAACGGTGCTCCCTTCAAAGACTGGGTGCTGCCAGCCGCGATCGAGCGGATCCGGCGCAAGCTTGCCAGCACCGACGACGGCAATCGACAGATGGTCGACATCCTCAACGCGGTGCTGACTGACGGTCTGCCCGCGGTGGAAGCGGCCTGTGCCGAAGCGCTCAGTCACAGCGTCCATTCGGCCGATGTCGTTCTCAATATCCTGGCCCGTCAACGTGAACCCGCCCCACCGGCCAACATCATGACGCCGGCCGCACTGACGCTCCGTCATGCACCGATCGCCGATTGTGCCCGCTACGACAACCTCCGGAGGACCATCTGATGGAACGAACCCAAATCTTCGACCTCATGGGCGAACTCAAGCTCTACGGCATGAAGGCTGCCTTCGACGAGATCATGGCAACTGCCGTCAAGCGCCAGCACGAACCTCAGCGCATTGTCGGCGACCTGCTCAACGCCGAGATCAACGAGAAGCAAGCCAGGTCGATCAAATACCAGCTCACCATTGCCAAGCTTCCGCTTGCCAAGGACATCGCCGACTTCCAGTTCGACGGCACGCCGATCAATCAGACACTCGTCAATGATCTTGCTGGCGGCGGCTTCATCGCCCAACAACGCAACGTCGTGCTGGTTGGCGGCACCGGCACAGGCAAAACCCACCTGGCCATTGCCATCGCCAGAAGCTGCATCCGATCCGGTGCCCGCGGCCGCTTCTTCAACGTAGTCGACCTCGTCAATCGCCTCGAGACCGAGACCCGCAACGGACGGCAAGGACGGCTCGCCGAGCATCTGACCCGGATGGACTTCATTGTGCTGGATGAACTCGGCTATTTGCCCTTCGCCCAGTCCGGTGGCCAGCTTCTCTTCCACCTCGTCAGCCGGCTCTATGAGCGCGCCTCCGTCATCGTGACCACCAATCTCGCCTTCGGCGAATGGCCGAGCGTGTTCGGCGACGCCAAAATGACCACCGCGCTGCTCGATCGGTTGACCCATCACTGTGACATCGTCGAGACCGGCAATGACAGCTGGCGCTTCAAAAGCCGCGACGACGATCACGCCACCCGCGCTCGTCTCGTCTCCGCTATCCCGGCCAGCTCCAACGAGCCGAGCGCTACCGTCAAACCGCGGCGCACGAAGGGGTCAAAATTGGACGCCGATGAGGGGTCAAATTTACAGGCCGATTGACAGATGAGCTTCAGGATGCGCTTGTCAGCAACCCGCTTGGCAACCAGTCCCATCAGGATGTCGTGGTTGACCCGGTCAAAGAACTTCTCCAGGTCGATGTCCACCACGATGCTGTGGCCGGCCGCAATGTACGCCTGCGCCCGTTCCACCGCCCGATGTGCCGAGCGCCCCGGCCGAAAGCCGAAGCTCGTCTCGGCGAACGTCCTATCCCAATCCGCCTGCAGCACCTGCATCACCGCCTGCTGGATCAAGCGGTCGAGCACCGTCGGAATGCCGAGCGGCCGCAGGCCGCCCGACGCCTTCGGTATCTCCACCCGCCGCACCGGCTGTGGCTTGTAGGTGCCGTCAAGCAACTGGGCTCGGATCGCAGGCCAGTGCTCCTTCAGGTGGGCTGACAGCTCGCCGACGGTCATCCCGTCGACGCCCGCCGCGCCCTTGTTGCGCTTTACTTGCGCCAACGCTGCCTTCAGATTCTCACTCTCGACAACGTCTTCCATCGACGGTCCTGCGACCGCCGGGCGTTCGAGACAGACTTCCGCCGCACGCGCTTCAGGCTCTCGGGCGCCGGCGCTTCGGGCTTCACCCTCCGCTCCGGGGCTCAAGTTCAGCTCGACCTGATTCTTCTGCCGCATGGCTCGCACGAGATCGCCGCTCTACTGACCACTTCCACCGTTCAGGCCTTCAGCGGCGCGCTGCCGCCTACTACGCCCTCGGCTGACTTCTGCGCTGCGGTCAGGCCGTCTTGCGACGGTCTCAGTCTCGTTGCCGAGACACAGCGCAGACCTCCCGAGGTAAGACCGACCGCCTTCACCGCACGCCCGCCGAATTTACCACCCCGACCTTTGATGACCTTGGACTTCGCGATCAATTGCTCGCTCGTCCGGCCGGGTAGGCCTCGTTATCCGGTGTTTGTCCATCGGGCCGCGGCTTTGCTCCACGCTTTCTTCAGACCCCACCTCACGATGACGCCCTTGCGCTTCGCTAATCCTTCGCCGCCATCAGGCTGGATAGAGGACTTCCACCTCCAAGCTGTCGCTCATACTCGGCACACAACGAAAAACCCCGGCATGAAAGCCGGGGCCCCGTGATGCCACGGCGTACATCCGGCCGTGACGATCAGGCGACAGATTGCATTTGGTTCTTAAAGAAAATGTGACCTTTTGCGGCCGTCGCTCTTGAATGTCGCGCCAATCAATCGCGATCACACACTGTTCCATCCGCGCGTTCACCCTGTCCGGTATAAGATATCCGTGTCACGAAGGGTATTCGTGAGGTTACGTCGAGCCCGCCACCGACGCCGGCACGGCGTCACGTATGGAATCGTCCAGATGGCGATGCCTTCACCGACTTCGTACACAATATCTGCGGCCGTCTGCACGATTGCCGTCAGCACCACGGCGTTCATCCACTTCACGGGCTGACCGCGCCCTAGCCAACAGGGCAGATCTTGCCGCGGAGCTGCTAGCGTCACACCGAAGGGGCTGGACTGGATCAGGCACCCCGAGTGCTCGCGGTCCTCGTCTTTGAAGCTGGACTGAGAGCGACCTAAGCGTCGAGGCTCGACCGATCATCGCAGACAGGCAGGTTCGTGGCGGTCATTGTGAGGGGCATCGACCAAGCGGCGGCGGATCACAGACACGGCCAACGACTCTCGTGAGCGCGGCGTGTTGCCGAGGCTTGATCGCGGAAGCGGAGATTCGCAATCGCCGGGTCAGAGAGCCAATCACCATTGAGTTCGTTGGGCCGGGCTCTCGGTATAGCGCGACGATCTGGGTGGGAAGACGTATTGCCTCACATATCGATGCTCCCGGGCGCGATCAGTTGCCTCATTTATTTTGCTCCTGGCCTGAGTTGAGGAGGAGGCCGGGTGCGGAGATGGCCGGGGTTTCGGAGCGCCCGGCCTCCTCCGCTGGCACCTCGCACGTCATTGGGGTGTTGTGACCTCATGCCCTGGCGGCATTTTTTCTGAAGCAAACAGCAGCGCATTCGCTTGCTCGCTGCGCCAGGATTTCAACCGACGTTGAAGGGTTCGAAGAAGCTTGTTCGGATAGTCTCCAGGATATTCCACCTGCAGGCGCGAGAGCAGTTCGCTGCCGGTCCGCCAAGGCTCGGCTTCAAACCATTTTCTCAAATCTGACGTTGCCCGGATAAGCGGATCGGGACGACGCCGGCCCCTTTTAGCCTTCACGATTGGCCGATCCGTCGGGCGCGTGGCGCCGTCCTTCCAGGCCGTTCGCAGGCTTGCCAGGAAGCGATCAATCGATTGTGATGCCGCAGCAGGATGGGCGGATGGTTGGATATCCGCGAGCGCCGCGAGGCGCTCCTGCACGTCGCGGATGTCGCGCAACAACGTGACCGGATCGAGAGCGGTATAGATTTCCTGGAGATGGTGGCGGACCGCATCAGGCGTGCGGGCGTCCGCTGACAGGCGCTGGTGGGGTGTTGCCGGCGCGCTGTATGTCTTACGTACACGAGCACCGTCGCGCTGCTTGGCTAACAGTTTGAACGAAGGTTGGAAGAAGTTTACGAACAGCCGCGCTGACCGATAGAGTTCCGCCAGTAGCTTGGCCGCCTCCAGGCCTTCGAACCTACGATAGCCGACCATCCTGCGCACGACGGCGCCGTTCTTTTGCTCGACGAACGCCTGGTCATTCTTCCGGTAGGGACGGCAACGCGTGAAGACAATGTTGGCCGCCTCGCAGTAGGCCTTCAACGTCTCATTCATGAACACGGTGTCATTGTCCGTGTCGAAGCCGAGCAGCGCAAAAGGCAATTGCTTGCGCAATTCCGTCAGCACCGTGCTCACCAGCGTCTGTTCGCGCACGATCAGAGGTGCGCACTCTGTCCAGCCGGTAGCAATGTCGGTGAGCACGAGGGTCTGGATGAAGCTGCCGCGCGCAGATGGACCGCTATGCGCTACAAGGTCGGCCTCGACGAATCCCGGCGCCGGATCATTCCAATCTGCCGAAGTCCGTATTGGAATACTGCGACGCAGGGAATGCCCCGCGTGCCGCCGGCGCTTGCGACCCAATTTTTCTCGAACCCGCACCAAGGCGCGGTCGATCGTCGCAGCGCTCATCGCCAAAAGTTTGGTGCGAATCTCAGGGGCAAGGTCGAGGTGCCCGTACCGTTCCATCGCCTCAATCAGCGCGGGCATTAATGCTTTCAGTCGCTTCCCGCAGATGCGGTCTGACGCCTCCCAAAGCAGCACGAGTGCGGTGTGTTCTGCTTCATTATATATCCGACGTCGCGCCCGTCGGCCCGGATGTACGCCTTCCTGGTTTCGAAGTAGACGCATCGCATGCTTCCGATGGAATCCGGTGATGTCGACGAACTCGTCCAATATCCGCGCCTTCTTCGCGCGATCCGACCGCCGATAGCGCACGCCTGCCGCCGCCGTCAGTTCCTTCCGCGTTGCCATGCTTAGCCACCCCATCTCCGCCCCTCGCTCGTTCCCGGTCCAGGGGAGCAATTTACGTGAGGCAACGGCTTAGGATCCGGTAACAATTAAGGCGAGGCAATGCGGAATCGAGGGCGATTGTCGCCCGCCATCGGTGAAGTCGGACAGACCCAGGCGCGCAGAAGAAGACGCCGAGGGGCCGGCGCCGGTCCGATCCGCTCGCGCAGTATTGGGAGGCCGAGATCGTTCCGATCCTGAAGGCTGCGCCCGGCATCCGCGTGATCGGCGTGCTGGACGAGTTGCGCCGACGGCATCATGACCTGAACCCGAACATCCGCCGCACGCTGGAGCGGCGCATCAACGCCTGGCGGGCGCTCAACGGCGGGCTTGCAGAACGCGCTGTGGGCGCTTGGCGGCGTGCCGCGGGAGCATCGCAGCGACAGCCTGTCGGCAGCGTTCCGCAATCTGGCCGCCGACGCACGGGAGGATCTGACGCAGCGCTACGCCGGGCTGATGGGCCACTATGGCATGGCGCCAACGCGCAACAATGCGGGCATCGCACATGAGAACGGCTCGATCGAGAGCGGGGAACGCGTCTTCACGCACCAGAGCATAGCTCAACGGCTTTGGGACCAATATAGATGGGCCTCCCGCACGCGCCGTCGCCCCTACACTCTCAAACAACACTAAGAACCTTCTAGGCCGAACGAATCCGTTGGTCGGGCGGGCGGGCGGGCGAGTCTATTTGGTCGAAGAGACGTGGGAGCCGGGAGTGTCTGAAATCGTGACGCCAATCGGCCGTAAGCGGGCAATAGATTGGCTGAGCGCCAATCCGACCCGCCGTCGTGATGCGGCTGCCACTGATCGTAAGCGGGCCGAACGCCTTTTTAATGCGGCCTGATCGATCTGCAAAAGACCGAGGCTGAAATACTGGCAGGCTGAGCGGCGTTAAGTCGCTCAGTCTGGCCTATCAATTTAGGTAGGCCACGCACGGCGGCTTTCTCGCTAAACCGCACTTCAGCTCCCAGCGGATTAAGGTTCATGGGAAAGCAGGGTGTGGGTTAGCCTTTATGATCCGAGGGGCTAACTTCACGGGGCAGTGCGGATGCCGCAGGGATAGCGCCTCTATCTAAGCCCCCCAGCCGATAAAGGCGCCGAGTCGCATCCGCGCGGCTCTTGAGCCGACGAGGAAATCATGGCACCAAAGGCTAAGCCTTTAAGGCATTTGCGCGCGCGGGACATTGCTGAAGCGGTCCATTTCGCGACGCGAGTATCCTATAAAAGGTGGCCGACGGGCGTGTGGTTTGAGCTAAGAGATCGGATGGTCAGAACAGCCGACGGGCAATTCTATCTTATCGAAGATCACCCCATTAAGCTTGACGGCCATGAAGTCGCACGGCCTTACAGTCTAGCGAGCGTCTTTGCGTGGCTGCATGATTGCCCACAACAGATTGAGCTTTGAACGGCCCAAGCGGGCCGCTTTTCGTTTGTAAATTTTCCGCGCGGATCTTTGTCAGCTTTTGGAAAGCTAGCCCGAATACTCAGCCATTGAGCTTAGCGGCGCGTGGCAGGGACAGTGCGTGCCCCGGTGTACGCGAGGGGGCTAGAGCGCCGAGTCACGTCACCGCTAATCTCAATTGCAGCGCGGGCGCGGTAGGGACAACGCCCGATTCTTATCCTGACCTGGCGCCGAGCCGTGCCCGCGTTGCTTCCGGTCGCTGAGACTGATCGCCCAAGCGTCTGGCGGCAACCAGTCCTGGTAGTTGCGCCACGGGCTTTCCCGGACGATACTTTCCGCCGTCAGCTTCAGTCGCTTGACGCTGGCCATGTTGAAGTTGGCGGGGCGTGGTAGGGACAGCGCCTCTAATTCCAGCTCGGGCGCGGAGTCACGTTGCCGCTAACTTCTACCATAGGTCCAAATGGACGGTGATCATCAGCGTGACAGACCTTCGCCCGCAGAGCTGAGACGTTCGGAGCGGATACTACGCGCCGATCAGATCGCACCTCGGGGCCTCACTAAGGCCAACGCAGCCGCCTATTGCGGGTGCTCCAAGGACGCGTTCAACACGTGGATTAAGAAGGGCTTGGTACCGGAGGCTATCCCCGGCACTCAGCGTTGGGATCGCAAGGCGATTGATTGGTATCTGGACCGGGCGTCCGGTCTGCCTACCGGGGAGACCGCATCGAGCGATCCGCTCCCAGCCTGGCTGACCTCAGAACGGAAGGCTGGCAGATAGGAGCGTACACGTCCAACCTTTTCAAGTAACTCTCGGGAGGCGCTCTATCAAAATTATACTACTGATCAGCCGGATCGCCAATGAACTTTATCCTTGCGACAATTAGGGGCACTCAGGGAGTGAAAGCAAATTGTCCGGTTGAATGCCGTCGGCCTTCGTCTTGATGTACTTGTGCCCGTTGTGGACGGCCACAATCACATCGGCCGTGCGCTTTTCCTCGACATAGAACTCCCATACACCGTTTTCGATTTCTTTGATCGTGTGATCGACGGATTGCTTCCACCTAGACCCGTCCGGGTTTACTCCGCCAACGTTTTTGATTCGCTCGTGAGGGTTCTGCCTGTCAGTCTTGTTGATGCATTGAATTCGTATGCGGCTGGTCACTCGGGTCTCTCCCATCTGCAAGAAAAAAGAGCCTCAGTGTGGACCTCGGCCGTGGGTTAGTGTGCCGACCAATCCCAGTAGGTTGCCTTGCATCCTTCTCGGCGCCGAGTCGCGCCCCCATTGCCAGGCGACCGTGACTGTGATGCGGCAACCAGTTCTGGTAGTTGTGCCACGGCTTTTTGCGGTGGATGTATCCTACCGACAGCCTTCTTCCCTCCCGAAGCTGGCGGTGGAGTTAGCGGCGCGCGTGGTAGGGACAGCGCTTCTTCTTCTCTCAGATTGAGCGCCGAGCCACGTGGCCGCTAACTCCCAACCATGGGGCCAAAGGATGCATATATTCGAGCGGCACATCACGGCCCTACGGTCGCAAGCGCTTGAGGTGCTTACAGCCAATCAGGCCCGGGCGGCCGATCAGTCTTTGAGCCTGGCAGATCGCCAAGTCGCGACATTTGATGCCGAGGAGGCTCGGGCAGTGTTAGGCATCCTCGACAGCGTGAAGCCCAATCTTAGGCCGAACGACGCGCGGCGGATCGCTGCACGCATACGCGCGCTTCTAGAGTGGGAGGGTTGAGTGCCGCACGACTCTCTCGGGGACAAAGGCGGTCAGCCCCGGTCTTCGGCGACGGTCTGGTCAACAAGGCCTACTTAAACTCGTGAACATCAGCGGCGAAGGAGTTCGACTAGGCAGCTCTCCGGCAATTCATGTCCTGTAGGGTAGCCAAAGTCATTTCGATGAAACGTCAGCTTTCTTGACCAGCACTTTAACGTACGTATCCATCAAGTACACCGAGCGCCTGGCTGAGGCTGGCGTCGAGCCGTCTGTCAGCAGCGTCGGAGATTCCTATGACAACGCTCTTGCCGAAACCATCAACGGTCTCTACAAGGCCGAGGTGATCCATCGGCGCGGGCCATGGCGCAGCTTCGAGGCCGTCGAGTTCGCCACTCTCGAATGGGTCGACTGGTTCAACAACCGGCGGCTCCTGGAGCCCATCGGAAACATCCCGCCGGCCGAAGCCGAGCAACGCTACTACGCCATGCTGGAACAACCAGCCAAGGCGGCATAACTTAAACCAAATGGCCTCCGGCAAACCCGGGGCCGTTGACTATGATTGCCGGAAAGAGCTTCAGCGAGCCTGCGAACAAACCCCTTCGCCTTTTCCTTGGGTATCGTCGTGACGACGGACATGCGCCCGTGCGACTCTTGCTTGCGGGTGCTCAACTTGGGCGCCGCTCGAGCAGGATAGCGCCGATGAGACGCAACCTTCGCTTGCAGCATCGAGTGCAGGCCGCTTAAACTCTAGCCCCTGAGGAGCCCGACGCTCCTTTCGCCAGCCGCCTAATCAGCCTCAAATCATTTGACAACGGACAACGGTTGCCCCGCTTGTGCGGTGCCATCAACCGGTCGGCCCTCTGCTGAGATGTTTCGTTGTCGTGCAGAACTTCGAGACTACAGACGCGAGCGATCGCCACGACGCGGCGCGAGATTCGCTGATGGTTCATGGATTTTGCTTTTAGCTCTGATGCCGGTAGCGGACTGGCTGCCGGGGTTCAGAAACCGTAATCGTGACCGGCCAATGTGCTTTTGGGGTGCCCTTGGACACGGGCGCACCGTCCCCGCCGAACGGGGCTGTTAGCACGCTGGCCCATTGATGGCCACTGATGCTGTCTTCGGTTTCTGAGACCCAAGCCTATGGTCGCACACAACCTAGACGGTTGCAATGTTAATATTCTACTCTAGGCGCGACGAAACCGCGCGCTTCCGTTGCAAGGCTCGACGCTGAAAGAACTTGGCCTTCCATTTGTAGATGCTGGCGTCGCTGACGCCGCCGATCTTGTTGACCTGCGACGAACGCCTTGTTCCCCACGCAGACCAAGGGCACGCCCGCTGCAGAACCTGGCACGGCAGCGCTCGACAGGGCCGGCCTCAGAAGCGCGGTCGGAAAGTGGATAAGTGTTCGGTGTGAGATTCCGCCCTGCTGATGCCACGCGCTTTGGTGTTGCGGGGCGGGCGTGGCGGGAAAGGTCGGCGCCGATCTCATGTGGTCAGCGATTAGCTGGCTGGTGGGGGTATGGGTCGTGGCCATATGTCCACTCGATTCTAAATTGGTGGTTTCCCTTTGAACGAGAACCTGAGCGACGTGCCCTGCCGCGGCGTCGACGGCGACGCGGTCGCCTCTTCCTCAGTGGCGTAGGGGCCGGAGTACTCAAAATTGAGCGCAACCTTCCACCGGCCTTTATGGCGCGACACGAAGTATTGAACGCCAGCCATAAAGCTTGCTCCGGCCTCGCCCCTGTGATCGACAGATGGCCTTACTCTGCAAATCTGCCGCGGTCGCCTCAACTACCGAATTTGGTGGGCTCGGAAGGAGCAGCGCCTTGTAGTGATAGGGCTGGACTGTTGCTGTGACCGGGGAGACCAACTGCCGGGCCTTGGTCGCTTCCCTTATTCACGAGCGATCGCGGCTGCAATCGGCGAGATCGAGTGTCGAGAGCGAGATGTCGCCTAGCTGCTAGCCAGTCTTTTCTCTCTCGTTAGAGTCAAAGGCTGGATTGATGACGGATTGGGAGACGATCCACTTTTCCATTATGACCGTGATCCCAAGCTCTTGTTCCGTCTCAGCCCTCGGGAAAACATGCGTTCGATCGTCAAACTCGTCAGGGTCCCTCACGGTAGCAGCACGATTTGAGCCGAACCGCGTTGCCGCGCCCTTTCTATTGCCCCCCTGCACGCCCTGGGGAACGTCATTGGGATCTCCGTTCTTAATTAATAGTCTTTGACTGCAATACTGGGCGATATGATCCGGAAGCGCCGATAGCGGCGCCCGCTTGGCTTCTTCCCGTACTCGCGCTCCCACGTCGAAGTGTCAATCCGCACATCCGTCATGTTCGCTGATCGCCTCAAAGATTACAACCTTGCCCTAGCGACCGTGCTTCAGAGCGTCAATTCCTTCGAGCTGGTCGGGGTTGGGCTCGTCCTTGATGTTCCAACGGATATCGCAAGCCGCCGAATCTTCTCCAATCGAACAAGCGCCTCTTGGAGTAACGAGGCTCGGAATTTGCAAGTCGTCGGCGCGGGGTGGCGCTGCTCAGCCGTCCTTCGGAAATCCCTCCGTTCAATGCAGAAACACCATAGCGGCGGCACGCCTGACAGCTCTTTATTTCCGTCAGCTACAAATTCTTGTAGTTGACCCGCGCGGTGTCCTCCGGGCTGAATCGCGATCAACCCCACAGGAGAGCAAAGCTATGTCTCCACTAGAAGCAATCACCCGTTGGCTGGACTCACAAGATTTGGGCATGCAACTTGAGATCGCCGGTTTCGCGACATTCTTGGTTTTCGGGGATGATGACACTTTCACGCTCGGCGACTCGGAGCAGCTCGAGTCTCTTTACCGATGGTTGAACGAGCCAAGCTTGGCATCGGGCATCGCCGCCGAACGTGCCCTGACCTTTCGAGTGTACTTCGCTTCCTTGGCCGAGGATAGATCGACGGGCGCCGGATGGAAGCGAACCGAAGTGTTGGTGCGGAGAATTCTGAAAGACGCTACGCGAGACGGGAGGTTTGCCGCTGCCCGCAAGGCGCAAAGGATGCTTGAGCTCTTGCCCGCCCGAAAAGAGAGCTGGAATCAGGTCGTGAGATCCTGGAATGAATTGGCCGCGACGTATCTAACACACGAGGCTCTCAGTAGTTGGAGCGCCGCCGAGAAGCTCCGAGGCCTGAGGGCGATTTCAAGCACCAGCGTTCCTGTTGCTGGGCTTGGGTCGCCTCATCGAGGCGCTGCTTAATTCTGGTAAAGCCGCAATTCCCCTGTGCTGCGGGGCGAGCGTCTGCATGCACCTGTCGGATCCATGGCGGCCACGCTAGCCGCTTAAAAGCATGACAGCGCATTGAAACTGACCGTCAGGGCCACCGGAGGATATCTCCACCCGACCGGCGGCCCACTTGCGATGCTGTAGCACAAGAGCCGAAACCGGCATCTCAATGGCAGGCACGGCTTCGCGCTTTTCTTCGAACATATGCCAATGCCAGCGGGCCTAACACATCGAGATGAACGAAAGTCTCCGGATAGGCTATATCGTTTCGGTAGCTTCATTGCTCGAGAGCCGCTCAGGCCGATGTTCAGGGCCGTAAAAGGTGGTACGTCCGCCTGCCTTCGGCGCAGACGTGGCTGCTGCTCGACATGATGTCGCGGCGGCGTCAGTGCCGCTGCGAACGAAAACCGACAAATATCGGACAAAATCCGCAATTGGTGACGAAAAGTCCGGATTGGCTATATAATATGAGATCGTTGGATGGGGGAGCCCGATGTCGATCTATAACCCTTTGAGAGACAAGCTGGTCGCAAACAGCTCTGCCTCGCTCAAGATGACCTTTGCCGACATCGAGATGCTTATCGGTCGCTCCCTCCCGAAATCAGCGTATGAATATGATGCGTGGTGGGCCAACGAAGACCCCGTCAAAACAAATCACAGTCACAGCCTTGCGTGGACAGTTCCGGGGTATCAAGCCGAACCAAATCGATTGCAGCGGACAGTAACATTTCGGCGCAGGGGGTAGCATTTTCCGCAAAAGCGAATGCCTTGAACCTGGTTCGCTAATTCGACAATCGAGGATGCGTCGTGAATGAAAATGATCACGCGACACGACTAAGCCCGTATCGACAAGACATGATATTTCTTATCGCAGTAGCCTCTCCCTCCGTTGGCAGCAAGCAAGGGGCGGCCGGGCGCCGATACGCGTGCCGAGCTCGATCTTGGCGTCCCTCATCTCCGCCAGCAGAGCCACGGGATCGAGCGTGCGATAGCTCTCGAAGGCGCCGTTCGTTTGACGCCTTTGCTCAGCTTCGGATGCGCGAGAGCGCACTCAGGGATCATCGCCGCTTCGAGTTTGGGACGGAGCGGATCGGCGACCTTGCCGAACTGCGCCGTTGCAGCTTCTGCATCGAACTCGGTGACGATGAAGGCGAAGACGACACGGCGCCCGGTCTTCCAGCAACCGGCTCACGTGGCTGTTGGAGATGGGTGCCGTAGTCGGCCGCTCCGAGCGCAGTCGTTCAATACCGAACTCGGCTGGGAGTTCTGTGAGAGCTCCTGGAATAGCCAGTTCTCGGGATGTCGCTCGGCCTGTTTCGCGGCTCAAATTTCATGTATCGAAGAGGGTACTGGCCGTGATCGAGAAGGCCAGCCGCAGCAAGAAATTCTGGACTCTTAACTCGATGCGGCGCCGAGCCTTATCGCCGGCCCCTACACACGCCTCCGTCTTACTGCGGATGCATCGTCCGCCCGGAACGAAATGGATTGAATGCGGCTCGTCCGTCGAAGCTTCGCCGTAAGCGGGAACACTTGCATCCAATGGCCGACGAACGGTCGATACGGGCGGAACGAGGACACGCGGAGCAGCTGCAATCAGGAAACTGACTCGCTGTCGATGCGCTGACTCTTGTCATGCTGATGTGCTCGAAGCCGCGCAGGACGGGTAACCGCGATTAGACATTTTCGGGTCAAGCCACTTAATCAACAGTCGGCGGACAGCATCCGCGACCGACCCGACATGCACTTTGCCCATCGACCGGCCGCTCAGGCGGCGCTTGCGACCCCGTCAACTACCAACCCTTGCAGTTGATGGAGGTGGCGGAAACGTGGCAATCGTCGTCAATATCCCGTCGGGGGCGTCGAATTCGAAACTGGGATTCAGAAGAATAAAAAAATTGCTAGCGGGCACGGTAGCCCTCAACACGCTGGCTGCTCCTGCCTCTGCCGTTGATCCGGCCGCGCGGCCTTACTTCAAAGCGCCTCCGGCGGTCATTCCGATCTATGATTGGAGCGGCTTCTACGTCGGCAGTGCTGGGACGTGGTCAACGCCGGCGGCGTGGTCGTCGCTCCGCCCGTTGGCATGGGGCGCCATCATGCGACGGGAGGCACGGTGGGCGGTCACATCGGCTACCGCTGGCAAATAGCGAACTCGGTGTTCGGTCTGGAGACGCAGGGCAATTGGGCCGATTTCAAGGGCTCCAACGCGAACCTTGCTTTCGCAGGCGTCCGGGATGACTCCACGCTTGATGCATTCGGCCTGTTCACGGGCCAAGTCGGCTATGCTTGGAATAACGTGCTGCTCTATGTAAGAGGTGGGGCTGCAGTCGTCCGTGACAAATACCGGGTCTCCGATTTTGCGACCGGGCTCACTATCGACAACGGCAGCGAAACTCGTTGGGGCGGCACGGTAGGGGCGGGCCTTGAATTTGGCTTTGCTCCGAACTGGTCCATCGGCGTTGAATACGACCACCTGTTCATGGGTCGTCGGGATGTGGATTTCTTTTTTTCACCCGGACTCGTGGGTGTTCCGGTGGGCACTTTTGCAGGGACTGCCCGTATCGGTCAGGACGTCGATATCGGCTTGGTCCGTGTGAACTACCGGTGGGGTGGCGTGATCGCCACGACCTATTGATCGATCTTCGCCAAAATGGCGCGGGTTCGCACCAATATCCTGAGCCGCATCGCGGCATAGAAACCTTGGCAACAGGGACTCGCATCAATAGCGCTATCGGCTTCTTGTCGGTACATCGGCTCGAGCTGGTTAGGCGTGGTTCAAAGGAATCTGGCTGATCTGGTTATGACGCAGCGCCACGGCGAGATCGCGGCGAACTCAAGCGTGCTGCCGTGGTCGAACGCCAGCCGCTTAGTGGCTGGCTGCGCCGATTTCCCGGCCCCGTGCCTCCACCTGCATCACCGTCGGCTTTCCGGCCGTCGGAGAATGATGAGGCAAAAAATAGTTTTGTCGACCGTCGTAGTTAACCCGGCCCTCGCTTAGGGAGACACAGGTCATCGATTACAATCGTTCCGGTCGGCCGCAGCACGCTCATCGCACAGGCAGCGCACTGAAATGCGAGCCGAGGTGCGAGCCGGGCGCACCTTCGTGCTACGACTTGGTCGACCAGGTCGAGGCCGCACTGGCCACCTCGGACGAAAGGCCGACGAGCGGTCGAAGCGGCGCTCGTGCGAGGGTGGGACATAACGTCGACGACGTGATGGCTTGCGTCATCGTCGCTGCCGATCTCTGCGCCCGATCAGCCTGCCGAACCCCCGCTGGCGCGGATCAATTGGGAGCGCCTCGGAGAGCGGATGCAAAATCTCGAGAGGTGGATCGGCAGCGCTGAAGCGGAACTCTTGTGTTAGGACAGAAACGCGGCTGTCATCCGAGCCGCATTGCCAGCGTCTGCTCGTAGTAGATCACCTCCGCGAAGCCACGGCCGAGGAAGACCGCCAGTGGGTCGGCGACGAAATCAAACGCGAAGGGGGATGAAGAACAAATCGGTTTGCCTGATCCGACCGGGCTGCAATGAAGATGACCCCCTTTGACAGGGTTGCCCCTCTTTACAACTTCCGATTGCGTGATAGTAATCCCCTCTAGCCCTAAGAGGGGGGCGGCCGTGGCGATCATCGAGAACATTCGTCTGCTCAAGGGCGTAGCCGTGTTGCGCTGATTGACTTCATGAAGGTGGTTGACGAGACCCACCTCACCGACCTGCGGAAATACTGTAAACCCTAGCCGCCATCAGCAATGGAGCGCATGTACCGGCTTAACCCAACAAACCATCTGTGTGTCCGGCTTTGTCGCGCTGCAATCAAGACGCCACGATGAGGAGGTCCGGTTCTATGCCTTTGTCATGCTGGCGGGTGACGGCGACGACTATCGGCGCCTGCCGCTGTCAATGCCGCTAGCATGAATAAAATGGGCTAGATACGGCCGAAAGTCGCCCACACCCCGTCTTCGCCGTCCCAGCTGCCGCGGCTCGCCGCCTTGGAGTACTCCGTGGCGCGCTGCTCGAAGAAATTGGCGTGCTCGACGCCATTGAGAATCTCGACGAGCCACGGCAGCGGATGCGCCTTGAGCTGGGTGAACCCGCCCTCCTTCGCCTCGAAGAAGCCGAAGACCGGGGCAATCCGGAGTTGGGCCAGTCGCCAGTCGGCGACGTAGCGGACGTAGGCGTGGATATGCTCAGGCAGCATCCCCTCGATCTTGCCAAGGCCGAAGGCGAGCTCGACGAAGTTCTCCTCCAGCTTCACCATGGTCTTGGCTACGTCGACAATGTCGTCGCGGACGGGGCGCGTCACCGCGCCGGTTTCGCGGTGCCATTCGTGAAATAGCTTGATGATGCCCTCGCAGTGGAGACTCTCGTCGCGCACTGACCAGCTTACGATCTGTCCCATGCCGTTCATTTTGTTGTGGCGTGGGAAGTTGAGCAGCATGGCGAAGCTGGCGAACAAGGCCATGCCTTCGGTGAAGGCGCCGAACATCGCCAGGGTACGGGCGACATCCGCCACGCTGTCGACGCCGAACTCGTGCATGTAGTCCGCCTTGGCGCGCATCTGCGCATAGCCGCGGAATGCCTCGAACTCGGTCTTAGGCATACCGAGCGTCTTGAGTAGCAGGGCATAGGCGTCGATATGAACCGTCTCCATGTTAGTGAAAGCGGCCATCATCATCTGGACGGTGAGTGGCTGGAAGATCGGAATGTACCGCTTGAAATAGTTGTCGCCGACCTCGATGTCCGACTGAGTGAAGAAACGGAAGATCTGGGTGAGCAGCGCGCGCTCGCTGTCGGTGACGCGGCCCGAAGCCCAGTCGTTGAGGTCGGCGCCGAGCGGCACCTCCTCGCCCATCCAGTGGGTCTGCTGCTGGCGCTTCCAGAACTCGTAAGCCCAGGCATAGCGATCGACGTCGTAGCTGCCGGTCGAGTCAAGGAGGCCGACGCGTCCCTTGCCGATCAACGTGCGCGGATCGGCGCGCGATAGATCGATCACTGACATGCGAGGCACTCCTCATAGTCGGTGCGCTGCCGCGCCGGCTGCTGCGTCGGCGTTGCATCCCCGGCAATCTTGCCGGCGAACGCCGCGCGCGAGATCGACTTTGATCGACAGTAGTAGAGGCTCTTCACCCCACGCTTCCACGCCGTCCAGTGCAGCATGTGGAGGTCCCACTTATCGACGTCGGCCGGCAGATAGAGGTTGATCGACTGGCTCTGGCAAATCAACGCGGCGCGGTCGGCGGCAAGCTCGACGATCCAGCGCTGGTCGATCTCGAAGGCGGTGCGAAAGATCGCTTTCTCGTGCTCCGACAGGACGTCGAGATGGGCGACCGATCCGTCGTGCGCGATGATCGACTCCCAGGTCGCCGAGGTGTCGGCGCCTTTCGCGGCCAGCACCTTAGCGAGGTGCGGATTGCGCACCGAGATGGCGCCGGATAGCGTCTTGTGGGTGTAGATGTTGGCCGGGATCGGCTCAGTGCAGGCGCTGGTGCCCCCGCAGATGATGCTGATCGAGGCGGTCGGCGCGATTGCGATCTTGTGGCTGAAGCGCGCCATCACGCCGCGTTCCAGGGCATCCGGGCACGGGCCACGCTCGCGAGCGAGCGCCACGGATGCGGCGTCGGCTTCGCGACGGAGTTTTCGGAACATGTTCAGATTGAATGACTTGGCCAAGGTACCCTCCATTGGAATGCCCTTGGCCTGGAGAAACGAGTGGAAGCCCATGACGCCGAGGCCAACGGAGCGCTCGCGCAGGGCGGCGTAGCGGGCACGCTTCATTCCGTCCGGCGCCACCGTGATGAAGTGCGTGAGCACGTTGTCTAGGAAGCGCATGACGTCCTCTATGAAGCCGGGCTCCTCATTCCACTGGTCCCAGGTCTCGAGGTTGAGCGACGACAGGCAGCAAACCGCGGTGCGCTCCTCGCCGCGATGATCGATGCCGGTCGACAGGGTAATCTCGCTGCACAGGTTGGAGGTCGAGACCTCGAGGCCGAGCTCGCGCTGGTGCTTGGGGAGCGCACGGTTCACGGTGTCGATGAACAAGAGATAAGGCTCGCCGGTCTGCAGCCGGTTCTCAAGGATGCGTTGCCACAGCTGGCGGGCGTCGATCTCGCGGACGACCTCGTTAGTCTTCGGGCTGCGCAGAGCGAATGCGGTGCCGGCGCCCACGGCACACATGAACTCGTCGGTGACGTTGATGCCGTGATGTAGGTTGAGGCTCTTGCGGTTGAAGTCACCAGACGCCTTGCGGATCTCGAGGAACTCCTCGATCTCGGGATGGTGGATATCGAGATAGACCGCCGCCGAGCCGCGCCGCAACGAGCCCTGGCTGATCGCCAGCGTGAGGCCGTCCGTGACGTGGATGAACGGGATGATGCCCGAGGTGACGCCGCCCCTCGCCTTCTCGCCGATTGAGCGAACATTACCCCAGTAGGTGCCGATGCCGCCGCCATTGGAAGCAAGCCAGACGTTCTCGTTCCAGGTGCCGACGATGCCTTCGAGCGAGTCCGACACTGAGTTAAGGAAGCACGAGATCGGAAGGCCGCGCGTCGTGCCGCCGTTGGAGAGCACCGGTGTGGCCGGCATGAACCACAGCCGAGACATCGCATCATATAGACGTTGGGCATGCGCAACATTGTCCGCGAAGGCGCAAGACACTCGGGCGAACATGTCCTGGAGGCCTTCGCCGGCGAGCAGATAGCGGTCGGTCAGCGTCAGCCTACCAAACGAGGTCAGCAGGTCGTCGCGCGACCGATCGAGCGAAAGGTCAGACGGAGTTGGCGATCGCGCGGGGGGCCTCGGCAGGGGAGCCGGCAATGCTGGGGGCTGCACAAGACACAGTTCAGGTGTGGTAGGCTTTGCCTGCGCTGAGGGCTGCCGCACACTCGGCAGCTCAATGAGATGACCATACTGATCGAAATCGTAAGACGCCGACATCGGCAACCCCGTGATATTTGGGGGCTGGGACCGTGCGGACGACTTGCGAGGGGACCGGGCAAATGTCCCCGGCTGCAAGCGACCCACCGGGCACCCCGCCCGAGGACATGGGTTCTGTCGCGGTAGGTTTCCTGGCTCGCGGGTCGCTGCGGCTGTCGGCCTTCCCAGCGCTGTCGCGCTAATGCCTCGGAATAGCCGCTGCCGACACAATGGGTTCCCCCCTAACACCGTGCCACCATATATGCGAATTTAAAACCACTACGACACCACATATAGAAGCCTTTGCCCAGACTCGTCAAGACGGCACAGTCAAGTTAACCAGTTGGAGCAGCCCCGAGGTCGAGGTTCGAAATTCGCCGAGCGCCTGTCCTGAGAGCCTCACTCAAAAAACATAGATGTCTCAAGGCCTGGCCAATCGGCGAGTTAGGAGCCTCAGATGGGCGACGAGCGGCCAGGCGAGCTCGGTAGCGGCGGAACCTTCGAAGTCTTTGCAGAGATGCCCACATCTGCCGAGCCACGCAAAGGTGCGCTCGACGACCCAGCGCCTGCGATCGGCCAAGATGTGCTCAAACCTTTGGAAGTGGCGTCGCAAATTCTCCAACAGGGGAACAGCAACCCTGGACATCCTGAATGTTGGCATCGATCGGTTCGCGGTCCGCGAATTGAGTTGGGCCGGATCGGGTTTCGGTAGCCATACGCGTCTCGCCATTCATCGCTTTCTGTGGCCTTAGATCAAAAATTGTCTGGAGCCCGACCGCAAATCGATGCAGCCGCCCGTGGCAATATCCCAGCTTAGTGGATTTGACCCCGCCAGCTCTCACATCAGACGTGCCAACTTTGCCGAAGAGACGATTGGTATGCTTTTCGCAGGCCCGGCGAGCCGCCTCACGTGCTCAGTTGTCTGGCCGCGAACATAAGCCGTCCTGACCGAACGCGGTCATGTCAGGTTATTGGCAATCAATCCTAACGGGATGAGGCGGAGCTATGCTTGAGTCTGGGTGACGAGCCGATCCGGCGGCGCGGCCTTGCTGGGTCGGAATGAAGCCGTTCGCAACATTGGCGTGAGCGGCGGCGAAGAACCGTGTTGTATCTCACCAACGACCTTGAAGCCGTGACGTTGGTAAAAGGGAATGTTTTCAGGGTTCGAACTTTCGAGGTAGGCAACAATGCCGTCCTCATCGCATCGTTGAAGGGCGTAGTTCATCAGCAACGTGCCAAGCCCTTTTCCGACCCAGTTCGGATCGACGGCAATGAGTGGCAGATACCAATGTGGCTCGTGGGGACGATGTTCGGCCATTCTCCGCCGCAAGTGTGCCATATCCTCGGTAATCTCCGGGCGCAGGGATAGCGCCATGATTGCATCCAATGCCTCCTCATCTTGCTGCACGTTGGGAGGCAGCCACAGGGCCGCGCCACGAATCTCTCCCGCGACGTAGGCTGTGCCATGTGCAAATGCTCGGCCCCCACAGGCGTCAATGAACTGAGGCATGCTTCTAAGGTATTGCCTTGGGTCAGGCCAGCTCCAACGCATCAACGGATCCGCGGCAAAGCCGAGCACAATTGTCCAGACAGTGCTTGCACGAATGTTTGCGTTCGCAGATCTGATATCTGATTCTTCTGTCATGAAGTCGTTTCGGGGCTCTGTTTTGGCATTGGCCTTCCAAGGAGGAGCATGGCATCGACACATCTGACGGTGAGCGGAATGGATGCACCGACGGGGACTCGCCGGGTGCATTTGGTTTCCCTTCCGAGATCTCCGCCTGTCTCAGACGGCTGACTTTGACGGCCACTTCGGACGAAGGCTCCTTGGTAGGCAATGCTTGGATCTACATATTCCTGGCGGGCTTCTGCGCTTCCACGCCCTATCTGGAACCCGCCCCGCCCTTCCCAAGGAAGCTCCGACGTTCTCAAGGTCGACACGGTTCGGCAGCCTGCAACCGTCCGCGAAGGGAATGACATGAGGACGCCTTTGATATTGCAAGTGCGAAGAAGTCAGGGCATGGCGAACATCGGGCGATGGCTGCCTGAACCGGGCTCCGGCACGAGCAAACAGCCAGCCAAGTGTCGCGCGTCGAGGTCCAGACTAGGCAAGGAATCATCACCTCGTCTCGTATTGAGCGGTTCTCGTAAGTTTCTTGGTCAAAACACATGCTAAGTGCGAAACCTCCATTGCCAACGTCGTGTCCGCGGTCACCGGCAGAGAGAGCTTTCGTCTGCGAGACTCATATGCGTAGTACAGCGGCTTTCCAATTATCGCATGTTGTCCGCGCTCCTTGATGTTCTTGTCTCGGCGCATCATCGCCGCGATTCGCGATTGTCGGATCAAGGCAACGGGACTGGATACCACGACGCTGCCGCCGTCGACCTACTGAACAACGCAACTTGGGATCGCGCGAGAGCTTTCGTGCATTGATTGATCGTCAGGCGTGTCGATCGCTCGCACAACGGCGTTAGCTCTATCGAGCGAAAACGTTGCTGTCGTGCCCTCGTCGTACTTGACGCCCAGGTCAGTTGTATCCGCCGCGATCCTTGCCATAGTGGGAAAGACAGCAGGCTGACGTAGTTGCGTGAGTAACTCTCGTAAAAGAGGTTTTTGGCCACAAGCGTTGATGGCTTCGTAGGACTTGTTCCAACTCACTCCCTGATCGGAACGGTTTGGAAGATTTCTTGGCGCTGGTATGCTTGCCACACCAGGTCCGAGATCCACGTGGTGAGTCATGTTGTTTCGTTCTGTCTTGGAAAACTGTAGTCGTCGGGGCAGCATATCAGAAGGCAATGTAGCGAAGACCTCCCCAGAATAGGTAGGGATCTATCCGCCCTTGATGCTGAGTTGGCCCGGGTTCAACCTTGAGCATAGTCTGTCGAACGCCATCCGGAACTGCCCCCTTTTCGTCATGAAGAACTGCCCCCACCATCGGACGTTTGATGGTCGCTTCCGCCGGTGACGGGACGGAGGGAGGCGGAGCCGACCGGACGGCCGTCACCGGCGGTCGGCGGTTTGATGAAGCCACTCTTGGCGCGGAGTCGGTAGCTGTCGCCGCGGATCGTCAGCACGTGGCGGTGGTGCAGGAGCCGGTCGAGGATCGCGGCAAGAAGACGCGCCTCCAGTAGACGATCCACCGGAAGCGGCGGATCTGCTTTGAGGCCGTCGTCTACGTTCGCCAGTCGACGGCAGACCAGGTCATCAACAACCGCGAGAGCGAGCGCCGCTAGTACGGCTTGGCCGACCTTGCCCGGCAGCTGGGCTGGAGCGAGGTGGCCGCAATCGACGACGAACTCGGTCGCTCTGGTGGCGGCACCGCGCGTCCCGGTTTCGAGAAGCTGCTCGCCGCCATTTGCGAAGGGCAAGTTGGCGCTGTGGTCTCGAGTGAGGCCTCTCGGCTGGCGCGCAACGGCAGGATTGGCATACGCTCCTGGAGTTCTACGGGCTCGTTGGAACACTGATCGTCGATGAGGATGGCGTCGACGATCCTCGCCATCCCAACGATCGCCTTCTGCTGGCATGAAAGGCACGATGAGCGAGATGGAGCTGTCTATCGTTCGGCAACGCTCGCTTGAAGCCTTGGAGCAGAAGGCACGCAGGGGTGAGCTCTTCCTCAACGTCGCCATCGGCTATCTCAAGGTCTCCAACGATCGGATCGACAAGGACCCTGATCGGCGCATTCAGGAGGCGCTCGCACTCGTGTTCACCAAGTTTGCCGAGATGCAGACACCGCGCCAGGTCCACCTCTGCTTACGGCAGGAGCGAATCACTTTGCCCGGGGGGCGGCCATGGCCCCGAGGGCCGCCACGTCGAATGGAAGTTACCAGTGTACAATACGATCTACCACATCCTGACCAATCCCGCCTATGCTGGCGCCTATGTCTTCGGGCGCTCGGGCAGTCGGGTGACGATCGAGGCCGGCCGCAAGAGGATCGTGCGGGGCTTCCGGCGCGAGCGCAACGACTGGGAGGTTTTGATCAAGGACCACCATGAGGGCTACATTACGTGGGCGGAGTTCGAGAAGAATCAGGGCCTGATCACCGACAACGCCAACGGAAAACGCTTCATGAGTCGAGGCTCGGTTCGCAGCGGCGAAGGCCGGCTCGCGGGTTCTTCGTTGCGGCCACTGCGGCCGCAAACTTCACGTTACCTACAGCGGTACGCACAGTACTGTCGGGCGGTATCATTGCCGCGGTAGCCAGATCAACCATGGTGGAGACCCGTGCATCTCATTAGGCGGTCTGCGCGCGGATCGCGCGATCAGCGCGGAGGTCATCGCGCGGCTGCAGCCGCTGGGTATACAGGCAGCGCTGGCGGCCATGGAAGCGCGCGGCTGTGAACACGCCGACAAGCTGCGTCAGCTCGAGTTGACTCTGGAGCAGGCACGCTACGAGGCAACTCGCGCTCCTCGGCGATACGAGGCTGTCGATTCGGACAATCGCCTTGTTGCCGGCGAGCTGGAGCGGCGCTGGAACGAACGCCTGGTCGCTGTCCGCGAGCTTGAGGGCAAGCGCGACACGTTGTTGGCTACGCCGGAGATGACGTTGAGCGACATCGATCGCGATCGGTTACTTGCGCTTGATTCCGAACTCAAGAGAGCTTGGGAAAGTCCGGGTGCAACAGCTGCGACGCGCAACAGGATCATCCGAAGCTTCATCAATGAGATCGTTGTGCGCATGCGCGACGAGGTGCTGGACTTGATTGTCCACTGGCATGGCGGCGATCACACGGCATTGCAGGTGAGGAGGAACCGCACCGGCGAGCACCGCGGCGGATGTGGTCGATCTCGTTCGTGTCCTCGCGCGTCAGATGCCCGACAGCATCATCGCCGCGGTTCTCAACCGCGCCAGTAGGTCGACAGGGCGTGGCAACAGTTGGGCCCGCGTCCGCGTCCGCGTTCGCAGTCTGCGCAACCAACACGCCATCGCGGCCTACCGAGAGGACGAGCGCGCCCAGCTGCGTTGAAAGTCAGTCCTTCGACGGCTCGCCGTCTGATCGAAGAACAGAGCTTGCCTGCGCAGCAGCTGTGCAAAGGCGCACCGTGGATGGTCAAAGCGGTTGATCTGGAACATCCCCAAGTCAAGGGCGCGGCGGTTCCGGCGGCCATCGTCTGGCGATCCGGGTCAAAAAGAAACTCAACTCCAAGGGGGTAGCGAGGTGGGCAGCATGAACCTGACTCGAGCGCGCGAGCAGCAGCACGTTCTCGCCGTTGGCGATCCAACGTGACGGCGGCCAGGTCGCGGATCTGCTTCGGTCGATCGACGGCTGCGTCTATGATCCTTGCGCACGACCTCGCGCTCGCACAGTAGGATCAGCGTCTCACGCGCCGACAGGTTCACGCGCGCCGTCTCGTCGGGCAGGTTGTCGAGCTGGTCGCGGATGCCGGAGAGCTGCGAGCGCGCCAGCATGGCCCCCAGCCAATCGATTGGTGCTTCGGTGACCTTCTTTGTACGCACCATCAGAAGCTCCCTCCGATCGTAGCTTCGTATTCGGCAAGAGGACGTAACAACGAGGGCAGTGGTGAAGGCGCCGGCACTGTCGGTGTCGCGGTTGCTGGTTGGCAGACCGCGCCATCGCGACAGGCAACCCCGTCGAGGTGGGCGAACTCGACGATCCGCAGCCGGCGATCCTCCGATTGCCTGTGACCGCAACCTCGCGCATGCCATGGTGGATGCGCACCTCGCCAGCCGCGACCGTCACCGCCACGCGCTCGCTGATCAGCCGCCAGGGTACCGTAGTTGTTCGTATCGATCTCGACAGCACAATCGTTGCCGACGACGCGGGCCAGTTCGCGCGGCGATCCGAGCGACGCCGAGCGGCTTCGACCGGTGTACCTCGTCACACGCAAAGCGAGTGATCGGCGCCACGCCCGTCGTGCCGTGGATACGTACGTTCGCCACCCCGCCCTCCCACTCGGCGAGATGCGTCTCGAATGCCTCCCAGCTCGCGAAGGAATGCCCCGCGATCACGCTCTTCTTCACGTAGCGGACGCCATTCTCCGTCTTGCCCTTTGTGCGCGCCCGATACGGTGCGCAGGCGCGAGGACGGAAGCCCCAATGCTTCGCGAACGTGATGAGCTTGTCGTCAAACTGAACCGACCGGCTCACCTGTCGTGGCGCACCACGAGCGCGCGTGGATTGTCCTTCAGCACTTCCTCCGGCAAGGTCGTGAATGCGCTCTCGAGCCCAGCGAACCAGTGCTCTTGCTTTTCGGCGCGGGTCGCCACGAACACAAATGCTTTGACCTTCGCCCCGCCGATATCGACCAGACGCTCGCCGAAGTCGATCTGTAGCTGCCGCCCCGGGGGCGTCTCGAACCGGGTCGTCGCCAGAGCTTCGGCCTTCAGTGCCTGGCGGTAGGGCTGCACGGCGCGTCGCAGCGTTCGCCGGCTGACCGCCAAGCCGTTTTCGGCCAACAGGTCGTGACGGACCGCATCCGCATTGCCGCGATGTCGAATGAACCTCTCGCGCAGCCAGCCTTCAAGGCCATGACCCGCTTCGCCCGCTCAGGCGACTTGAAGGCTTCACCCACCCGCGCCACGTAGTCCTTCACCGTCTGCAGCCCAGCTGGCGCGCAATCCGCTTCAGACCTCACCCACACACCCTCAGGTGCAACATCTCCGTCACGTCATCCGGCGTATTCATCACCTGCCCCTGTGAATTACTCCACGACAAGCCTTTGATTCGTTAGAGCTGGCCCCGCAAATTCGGACAGTAGCTTGAGTGGATTTTCTGCCTGACAGCGGCGAGGATTCTTGCTGCGAATCAGGAGCGAAGATGACGAAGAAGAGCCGCCGGACGCATTCTCCGGCATTCAAGGCGAAGGTTGCTTTGGCTGCGGTCAAAGGAGACAAGACACTGGCGGAGCTGGCGCAACTGTTTGATGTTCATCCGAACCAGATCACGATCTGGAAAAACCAGCTCCTGGAAGGCGCCGCCGGCGTGTTTGGGCATGACAAGACATCGGCCGAGACGCCGGTCGATTTGAAGGCGTTGCATGCCAAGATCGGCGAGCTGGCGTTGGAAAACGATTTTTTGTCCGGCGCGCTCACCAAGGCGGGCCTGCTGAGCGCAAAGCGATGATCGACCGCGGTCATGATCTTTCTATCGTGCGCCAGGCGAAGGTCCTGAAGCTGGCTCGCAGCACGGTCTACTATGAACCTCGGCCAGTTTCGGCCGAGGACCTTGCCTTGATGCGTCGGCTCGATGAGCTGCATCTCGATTATCCCTTCGCGGGAGCGCGTATGCTGCGATCGTTGCTGCGGCGGGAGGGGGTATACGCCGGTCGCCGCCACATCGCGACGCTGATGAAGCGCATGGGGATCGAGGCGGTCTATCGTCGCCCGAACACGAGCAAGCCGGCTCCGGGTCACAAGATCTACCCGTACCTGTTGCGCGGATTGAAGATCGAGCGGCCCGACCATGCGTGGGCAATGGACATCACCTACATTCCGATGCGGCGTGGCTTCGTCTATCTCGCGGCGGTCGTCGATGTGTTCAGCCGACGGGTCCTGGCCCATCGCGTCTCGATCACAATGGAGGCGGCCTTCTGCGTCGAAGCGGTCCAGGAGGCGTTGGCGAAGCACGGCAGGCCCGCGATTTTCAACACGGACCAGGGCAGCCAGTTCACCAGCCTCGAGTTCACCGATGTGCTGCTGGACGCGAAGATCGCCATCAGCATGGATGGCAAGGGCGCCTGGCGCGACAACGTGTTTGTCGAGCGGCTCTGGCGCACGGTCAAATACGAAGAAGTTTATCTCCGCGCCTACGACAGCGTGTCCGAGGCGCGAGCGTCAATTGCCAAGTATCTGGCCTTCTACAATCAGGGACGCCCTCACTCGAGCCTTGACGGGCGCACGCCCGACGAGGCTTACTTCGGCACGCAAGCTATGGTGATGGCCGCATGACCGTCGCCGACGATTTTGTCGTCGCTCTGGTCGGGCTACGCCCTCCCGACGCAACGACAAAATCGTAAAGCCCCGCGTTCAGCATAACCCGGCAGGAATCCACTTAAATCCAGCGGGGCGCTGTCCAAACAACCGGGGCCAGCTCTGTTCCTCGTTCATTCGCTCTCTCCTCGGCTATCCAAGGAGGGGGCAATTCCTCGTGACGTCGAGGGGGCAGTTTTCGATGGCGCGCGCGACAGCGAGCCGACTTTGTTGTATCAGTCTGGCTCTGCCCTTTGGCAGAGCCAGAAAGCCAAACAAGCTCGGCCGAAGCTGTCTCGATGGGAGAACTCCAGCCATCTTGGGACGTCAAACAGCACGCGCCATGTTCGATGCGGAGCGCGTTTTCGTACGATCGCTGTCGCTACTGTCGATCAGGTTGGCAGCAGCCATGTGCACTCCACGACAACATACTCCGGAATGCTGTCCAGCGAGGACTTGCCGACGGCCCGAATTTGACGCGTCTGAATGCCAACGGGCGATCGAAGCGATTACCCCTTCTGGGAGTAAAGAGTCGGAATTCGGTGGAGGAGCTCGCCCGGACCTCAACGACGAAAAATCAATGGGGCCGCGAGACGATGCAGTCCCGCGGCCTCGCCACCGGAATTTAGTGAAAAGACAGTTTAAGTATAAAATCCCTCAGCCGGTGTTCTTTCAAGTAGAACACCGTGTTCCAACACTTGCCAATCCGGACAGCTACGGGGAAACGCGTGCAACCGCAGACCAATGCGGCCGCGAGATCGATGAAGAAGCCGGTAAAATTACGGTTCGCCTGTCCTATTCGCCTGTCATAACGGGTGCCAAGCGTCGAAAGAGTGTATCAGCGAGCAGAAGCAGCGCTCGATGCTATGCGCTGTTTGTAGTCGTCGGCGTCGTGCGTAATGGTGATCCTGCAGGTGCCGTTTGAGCGTATCATTGCTGTTGCGCTGATTGCGCGATGTTCGTGCATAACTGCCGGTTGCCGAGGCCCGCTTCAGCGTACGGCTTCCGTTCGCTTAAACCATTTCCTCGGTAAGCCAATGTAGTAGCCGCGCATGCGAAGCTCTGCCTCTCATCTATTGATGTGTTTCGCAAGCGGAACACACCACCGACACGATTGATTATTGCCTCACGCATCTCACGCGCATCGCGTGACGGAGACTTCGCGACGACCGACCTAGTGCTGACGCCAGAGGCCGCCACGCCAGCGGCCGGATCGGTACTCGCGGCTCGTTGCTGGGAAGTCCGGCCTTCAGACCGGCGTGTCGTAGGTGATGGGATAACGCTCTGGAAACGGCCCTCCTGCGTAGTCAATCTCCGCGGCGGGACGGACGCCCCGGATTTGCAGGATGCGGCGAACGATTTCCGGAACTTGGATGCGGCTGATCTGGTCGCCGAGGCAGGTGTGCATCCCGTAGCCCAGATGCATGTAGACCGACTCCGGCCGGTCGATCGCGAAGCTGGACGGCGCCGGCAGTTGCAAGCCATCGCGCATCGCCGACCGGGTCGAGATCAGCACCGTGCTGCCGGCCTTGATTGTCGTCGCGCGCAGCGAGCCCTTGGCTATCCGGTAATCGGTCCGGCAGTGGCGCACCACGAACGGATTGATCGGGTTGAAGCGCAGCGCTTCCCAGCAATAGCGATACATCAGATGGTCGTTGTTGCTGCTGGCGACGTCGATGGCCTCCTTCAGGATCCTCGGGCGCTTGAACAACTCGTCGAGCAGCTGCACGATGGCCGCCGATGTGGTCTCAATCCCGCCGACCAGTGTGCCCATCATATTGGTAATAATGCGTTCGTCGGCGAAGCCGATCGAATCGTCAAAATGGCTATTCAGCAGGCGGCTGAACACGTCCTCGAGCGGCGCCCCATTTTTCAGCTGCTCGCGCCGCTGCGGGAGCAGTTGTGTCAGATAGGCGCGCATCTCCTGCCCAGCGTCAATGTTGTCCTGGTGCACCTTCGGATCTTTGTCCAGGTTGTGAAACATGTCATATTGCGTCGCGCGCGACCAGCGGAACATCGAGGCCAGATCGGGGCCGGGAAAGCCGAAGTATTCTCGGGTCAGCTGAATGGGCACCAGGCGCGACAACGTGCTGACCACCTCGATCTGGTTCTGGGTATAGATCTGCTTTTCGACAGACGCATTGGCGAGGCTGCGCACCTTCTGGCGAATTGCCGGCAGATCCTCCATGCGCATGAAGGCGCGCATGATACCCTTGTCGCGCTGGTTTATTTCGGTGCAGTCGCGGCCGAGCATGAAGGGGCCGACCGAAGGGTCCATCATTGGCGCATAGGTGACGTTGAAGATGTCGGGGCGGCTCAGCGCTTCCTGCACGTCGGGGAAGCGGGTGATGAACACCGGCCCCGCGGCGCCCAACGCCAGGTTGGGCCTGACGCGCCGGATGAATGCGAACAATGCATCCGGATGTTTGGCGATCATCCATTTCAGGAACTTCGCCGCCGGCCCCTGTTTCTGTTCCGCCATTGCTGCCGCACCCTAACTCCGAAAAGCTTCGCCTGGTCGGTCGATCCGGGCTTCCGTCCACCTTTCCCCCTGCGGGAGCGAGATGGTCTTCGCTATTGCTCCAGTTGGAGCTGACCCAATCAATTTCAGATCGACTTGAGGAACTCGATGATTGCGTTGCGCTCCTCCGGAGACAGCGCAGGGCCAATGACGCCCTCATGCTTCTCGTTCGAGAATTCGTGGCCGGTATTGCGATTGGCGGGCCTCGACGTATCGATGATGAAGTAGCCCTTGCTGTCGTAGGTCCTGCCTTCAGGAGCGACCGTCCGTGTCACGATACCGACGCGGACAGGATCGAAGCTGGGCTCACCGAGCAGGAAGACTTGTGGGCGCTCCGCAACCGGGCTGAGCAGATCGTAGATCGTCGGCACCGAGCCGTTGTGCAGGAACGGCGCAGTCGCCCATACGCCGTTCAGCGGACGCGCCTTATAGCCGAAACCTGCCGCTAGACAGTTCGGCCGATCGCCTTCGATCTCCGCTTGGACCGTCCCGGTCGACCGAAGCCATTCGTCGATGCCGGATTGGACCACGGCGCCGAGCGCAAGCGCGTAGAGTTGCATCGCATGGTCCGAGAGGTGGATCGTATCCAGCGTGTTGTCAGCCTTCCGTTGGCAGACATCGATGTCGAGGCCGAGCCCTGGGCTGCTCTGGCCCGCCCTGGCCAGTTCGCTGCCGGCGGTGTCCACGGTGCGATTGCGCAGCACGTCGCCCTGGGCCGGATCGGTGCCGATATGGCTTTGCTTGATGATCTTGACGTTGAGTACGGATTCCCTCGTCTGCTTCTCCTGCCCATCGCGACCGCGCCAGCGGATAGGGCCGAAGTTCTTCCAGAACTCCGCGTCCGGGGCCTTGCCGTGCACGATGTCCGGCGTCAGCGCTGGAAGATGGCAGCCGCTGCAATGTTTGTCGTAGAGTTGGGCTCCCACGGCGGCCTTGGCTTTGTCGATCGCAGGAAAGCTGTCGGGCCAGGCTGGCGCATTCAGTCCGGTGAAGGCTTTCGCCACCAGCGGCAGGTCCTTTCCAGCGAGCTGTTGTTCGATCCAGTGCAGATTATCGAAGGGGATGCTGCTGGCAAAACGTCCCCCCTTGGGCGGGGCGGTGAGGTTGAGCTCCGCCGAAACCCCCATCGCCTCGCCGGCATTGCGCACCAATGGCTGCATAATCGAGCCGTCGTACTGCACCCAATCGAACCATGACGATGTCCAGATGTGCGGGTAGCTGACAGGGGCGTTGAGGTTGACGTAGTTGCCGTAGCGCTTGGGGTCGAGTGCGAACACCTGGTTGCCGATGCGATTGAGCGCATCGAGGCGGGTAAACCCTTCCGTGACGTCGATCCCAGCGGGCTGATCGATCAGAGCACCAAGTATTCCATCGAGCTCCTTGGACAGTTGGACGCGTGTAAGATCGCTGTACTCGGTTCCTAAAACGCGCTTCGCGAACCGCCCGAAGCGACCGTCGAAGAAGGGTAGCTTTGCCGACAAAGCGGTCTGTGCGAGCGCAGCGCGGAGCGCATTTGTCAATTGACCGAGATCGGTCACGGCGGGGCCGCCTTCAATGACATAGCGCTTCTCTTTGAAGATCAGTTGGCCGGTATGGCACGCGGCACAGGTCAATCCAACGGCAGTCTCCTTACGCGAAAGTCCGCGGATCGACTGAAACGGCGAATATGCAAAGCCGATCGGCAAACCGTACTCATTGTTCTCGCTTTCGGCAGACTCTATGAATCCAAACCGCAGTAAATAGCGGTTGTCAGAAAACCGTTCTCGTTTGAAAAAGGGGATAGCGAAAGGCGAGTTCAGCGGCGCTTCCAGGGCGAGAAACCATGACAGCGGGATCGGTAAGGTCTGCGTGCCCTGGGCTTTATGATGGAATCGATCGGCGTCTTCGGCGTTCCAGCCCTGATCGAGCGAAACCTGCTCGCTCGCGGAAACCGGTTCAGGGAGACCAGGCGGCGTCAGAGCTTCGATTGTCGCGCCAAGCTGGGAGCTGGTCATGACTGCGATCAAAGCAATGACCACGATGATCGCCAGAAGAACAAGAAAGCGTCGCCACCAAAGGCGCCGAATTGCGCTGGTAACTGTCGACATGGCTCCCCCGTGTCAGCGAACGGCCTCCAGCAGAGAGCCGTGCAAACAGTAATACTACAACTACATGATCTTGTAGGCTTACCCCTGCTGTTGACGTCCTTGAGACGCGATCACTATTCTTTCTGACGTCACAATCGGTGGTCTGTGGAATGGGCGAACTTGACCGCATAACAAGAACATCTAGAGCGTTCGGACGAGCTCTTGTTCGAGCCGCCATCCCATCCTCGCGATCGAATTTGCAGTGACGTTGGGTCCGCTGTGGGAGATCGGGGGGCTGTAATCCGCGGGAACGCGAGCGAACGGAATTGGCCGGGCGCCTGAGGGCAATAGGCTCGCACTCGGAGATCAGGACTCCGTAGGGCGCAATGACCATGAGCATACATCCGGCCACGCCGATCACGATGATGCAGACGGCGAATTCGAGCCAAGCAACGCGGCTACCATTTAACGGCTTCGTTTGGCAAGCACGATGACGGCGCGGCTGACCTGAATTAGCAGCATCGGCGTCAGGCTGTAGCCCGCGACAATGCTCCACATCGTGAGCGTCGGTGGCAGACGTGGAAGACCTCTGTCATCGGCGGCCAGTAGAGAGGGACTGCGAGCAGAGGGCCGTACAGGCCGAGCGCAGCCAGACCCATGGATTGCGCGTGAACTCGTTGAAAACGGTACCGGAGCGGCTGCTGCGCATGGCGACGACGCGCCAGAGTTGTGCGAATGCGACGGCGAGGAATGTGGTGGTGACTATGGCCTCGCCCGTCCAGCCGGGCCGAAACCGCCAGTGTCCCCGCGGTTCTCGCGCTTACGAAGGAAGGCCTCATATCCCTCCGGGTCAACCTCCTTCAGGCGGTTCAGCGCGCGCTTAGCTTCCAGATCGGCGGACTTGCTATGACGCTGTTTGATCTTTTTACTTTTGCTTCCATCTCTGCGAGCTGTCCCGTTGCTGTTGGTACACTCTCGGGTATTGTCTCGAGCTTCGCGCTTGGTCGCGTCTCTTCGAGGCCTTCGACGCACCGATTGGGATGACGAGATGCTGCGGCTCGAATTGAACGACCTTCTCGAAGGTGGGTTTGAGCCGCTCGACGATCTGCACGAGGCCGTCCAGGCGCTGCTCGACCATCCGCGGCGGCGGCGGCGGCGGCTCCGGCGGCCTGCTGCCCGCAGGGCTGATCCAAGCGACCAAGTTTGCATCGTCGCTGTTGAAATGGTTGAAGTCGAGTCGACGTCAGCATCGTCACCTCCGGAGACGTCGGCGTCGCGGCACCGGAAGCTCTGGCAGTATTCCGAGAACGGCACGATCCCCGGCACCGACGACACCTAGCAAGGGATCGACTGCATGGCCCATCCTTCCGCGCAAACGCTCGGGTACCCACGCTAGTAGCCGTGTGCGAGCAGTAACGCCGTCGTGGTCTAGTCATCTGGAACGGAAGTTCGTGACATTAGTTGATCGCTCGGATCTCTAGAGAGGAGAGCGCTCGTGGCGAATGCAGGTGTGAAAGGCCGGCCGATCGCGCCGTTGGTGCTGAGTTCGCAGGAGCGGGCGTACTTGGAGAGGCAAGTTCGTCGTCATCGTGTAGCCCGATCGCTATCTGAGCGATGCCGCGCGATCCTGCGGTGTGCAGTTGGTCTGCCAAGCAAGTCTGTGGCTGCCGAACTTGGCATCCATGAACACACCGTCGGCAAGTGGCGCCGCCGATTCTTGAAGGATCGTTGTGATGGCCTGCTTGACGAAGCCCGCCCGGGCCGCCCTCGAACCATCGACGATGATCAGGTTGCCGAGGTAATCGAGCGGACATTGCGTACGACGCCGCCCGACGCAACGCACTGGTCGATCCGCTCGATGGCTGCGGATACTGGCTTTTCTCACACCACGATCCGCCGAATGTGGACGGCGTTCGGCTTGCAGCCGCACCGCAGCCAGACATTTAAACTATCGAGCGATCCGCTATTCGTCGATAAGGTGCGCGATATTGTCGGGCTTTATCTGTCGCCGCCTAACCGAGCCGTTGTCCTCAGTGTCGATGAGAAAAGCCAGATCCAGGCACTCGATCGCGAGCAGCCGGTCTTGCCGATGATGCCTGGGGTGCCGGAACGTCGCACGCATAGCTATGTGCGGCATGGTACGACCACGCTGTTTGCCGCGCTCGATGTCGCTTCCGGCTTCGTCATTGGCAAATGCTACAAGCGCCATCGGGCGCTCGAGTTCTTGAAGTTTCTCAAAGAGATCGACGCTCAAATCCCTGAGGGGCTCGCTGTCCATATCGTCATGGACAACTACGCTACCCACAAGACCCCCAAGATTAAAGCGTGGCTCGCTCGCCGGCCGCACTATCATGTCCACTTCACGCCGACTTCCGCGTCGTGGATCAATCAGATCGAGCGCTGGTTCGCTGAACTCACCAGAAAGCAGATCCGGCGAGGTGTTCACACCTCCGTCAGGCAGCTCGAAGCCGACATCCGTACCTTCATCGAATTGCACAACAACAACCCGAAGCCCTTCAAATGGACCAAGTCCGCAGACCAGATCTTGGCTTCCGTCAAACGCTTTTGCCACAAAGCCCAGCAGACTCTATGTGGCGAACTTTAGATTCATGTGACTAGCTGCTGTTGTTAGTTGGTAAACTCACCGCCGTTTGTCGTGCTGGTGATTGCAACGCCGTTAACGCATGTTGTCAACAGCCGTTAACGTAAGCGGATCAACTTTCCGGACACGATGCAACCGCAGGCATAAATACACGTTCGTCTGCCTATTTTATAAGGCAGGCCGATCGTCGCAGCCAAAAACCTTTCCGAACATCGAATAGCGGCGAACAAGCGTAAACATCGACACGCACTGCTTTTGGCGACAATCAAAACGACCATCGACTCGTGCTCGTGACGATGACGAACGATGGTCAATCAAGCCACATCGGCATGGGATTCTGAGGAGGTGTCGCTTCTGCAATGCATGTGGAGCGCGGGCCACTCGGTGTCTGCGAGGGGTGGCGATGCGTATCTCGCAACGCCATCATCGGCAAGGTCAAGCGCATGAGAGCTCGCCGAGGCCAAGCAACGCAACAGGGACAAACGACGGCAAAGTCAGCAGCAGTCGCTATCGACTTTGATCCGGCGCTCGTGCAGGAGATGCTCGCCAAGATCGATGGCTATCACGCCGATCTCGCATCCGAACGCGGTTCGTCGATGGCGCGGTGTCGCAACATCCGCGATGTCGATCAGCAACGTCTACAAGGAAGTCAAAGCGCGGAGCTCATCGGCAACCCAACCATCGGCCGTCGCCCCGCGCGAGGGCAAGCGCCTCGAACAGCCGCGGCAGCCGCTGACAGAGCACGGAGCGGTTGTCGCGGCAGGCCTTGTGGCCCAAGGCGCAAGCAATCCAGCTCTTGCAGACGCCGGTCGGGCCGATGATGAGCAGGTTCTGATGCCGGTCGATCCACTCGCCGGCGACGAGCTTTTGGAACAGCGGCTTGTCGAGCCCGCGCGGCGCCTTCATGTCGATAGTCGATCCAGTCCCAATTGATCTTGCCGGCGTGCTGAACCAGTTCGTGCTCCATGTTGATGACCTGCTTGAGCCTGGCCCGGAACAGATCACCTTCGTCCGTCGCCTTCGGCTTCTTCGGTCGCATCGGCTCCTCCCGATACGAGCGCCGAATCATGCCGTGCGATTCGAGGGAATCTCAAACTGCAAATTGCAGGTTCCGAGCTACCGCACTGTCAAAGCCTGCAATCACAAAATCGCCGCAGCCGAAAAACAACGACTCCAGATCAGCCCCTTACCTGTTCTTCACGGACGACTAAGGAGGCACGGATGAATCGATCCATGAGTCAAAAACCAGGCGCACGCTTTACCGAGAAGCAGGGCCATTATCTGGCGTTCATCTATACCTATTCGCACATGTCCGGACGGCCACCCGCCGAATCCTGCATCCCCAGAAGCATCGAAGTCCTTGTGCCGCCAGAAAACTTGCCTATCCTAAGCTGGCCGGTATCAAACCATCAAGATCACTGTGACGAGCCACTAGCTAGTTTCGCCCTCACCTCGTGGCAAGAGGTTAATCGGATGCGTGTGGCGAGAATAACATCAAGCCGAAAGAACACCGAATTCCAGAGTACGCCTAAAGGTTGCCTGGAAGATCGGCGCGAACGTTTGATCCGCGCCTTGGCGAGTCCGAGCCGTCACGGCGCAGGACAGCGCTTCTCTATCCGAGCGAAGCCGCAGCGTCCGCTGCCTTAATCACCTCAGGTGATATTTATTGAGTAGTTCGCCAAGCTCAGTCGCTTCAATCTTTTTTAGAATGAGCTCGCGCAGGAACGCAGGTCCCGGGATCTCAATTTCATTGCCGTCGCGCAGTCTACCCATTGCTGCAAGCAGCTTGCGAATATCATAGGTCGAGTTGAATACCTCGGGCACGCCACGTTCAATCTTGAGGAGGATATACACGGCTTCCATCGCGGTCCGAACGGAGTATTCCGTCGTGAAGATACAATCCCGTTCACCCGACTCCGCGAACTGGCCGATGAAGGCGAAATTGACCGCATCTTTCGGCACAACATCTGGCCGGTCGCCCGCCTGCCGCGGCATGAAGAAGGAAGTGACGTAGGGCATCATCACCGGGACCGTCTTGGCGGCCCCAGCGGCGAGTTCCGGTATACTCGCAACCGGCACACCGAGGTGATAAAGCCATTCTTGCGTGATTTCCTCGCCCGTACAATCTTGCATCGGTTTCCTCACGTAGTCGCCGGCTTTATCGACGAATAGCGAATAGACCCAGACGACGACTTGATCGCTGGGCTGGCGCTTGAAATGCGGCTGGCGATTTGTGGTCCAACTGAGCAACCAGCTCGAATCTTTCACCGTAACGATGCCTCCTGTGACAACCTTGCCGCTGAACGGATCGCGTTTGGCGATCTTGCGGATGTATGCTGGAATGCGTTTGTCCAGGGTCGTGATCGTCGCCGATTCCCATTTGCTTGCAGGAATATTGCCGCAAAAGACATTTGGGCGTCCAAAGGCCGCATCTTTGGCCGCAATACGCCGCCACAGATCCCAGGCGGGCGCCGGTCCTTCGTTGAGCCTGGCGGCCGTGTGATGGTCCCCCATGTCCGAGTTTTCGGTCAGCGACCCGATCGTCATGAAAACAAGATCGTCGGCGCCAATAATGAGACTGCCCTCAATGCCATTCTCCAGCCAGCGGATGGCTGTGGCTTGCTTGCGGCCACGCTTTATGTCGAAATCGATATCGGTGACTCCGACCCCGTAGCGAAAGTTGACGCCTTGCGCCAACAGCCATTTGGATAACGGCAGAACGAGCGATTCATATTGATTGTATTTGGTAAACTTCAGCGTACTGAAATCCGGCAGGCCGCCGATATGGTGGATGAATCGATGCAGATAAAGTTTCATCTCGAGGGCTGAATGCCATTCTTCAAAGGCGAACATGGTCCGCCAATAGAGCCAGAAATTGCTGTTGAAGAAATCTCTTCCGAACACTTCGTCGATGCGCTTGGTCTCCATCTGCTTACGAGTGGCAAGAAAAAGGGCAATCAGCTCTTTCTGGGCCTGTTCGCTCAGTGTGAAGAGGCCATCGGTATGGGCATCCTGCCCCTGCTTCACCGTCGCCCGCCGTAGTGTGTAGTTCGGATCATCCTTGTTCAGCCAGTAAAACTCATCGAGCACGCTGGCGCCTTCAAGTTCGAGCGATGGGATCGAACGAAACAGATCCCAGAGACACTCGAAATGATCCTCCATCTCTCTACCACCTCGAATCACGAATCCCCTTTCCGGATCCTGACAACCGTCCAACGCGCCCCCCGGAACCGTCTGTCGTTCGAGGATGGTGATACGGTCGCCACGCAACTGCCCGTCGCGGATCAAGAAGGCCGCGCCGGAGAGCGCAGCCAACCCCGAACCAACGAACCATGCTGTCTTGCTATCCACGCCGGCGGGTTTGCGGGGCCGAGCAAAAGCTTCGTAATTTCCACTGGTGTAATACATCGCGACATTCGATCTCGTTTGATGTGACAATCCGTCCGCTGATAGTCAGAAGATGTTTTCGACCGCCTGACCCTTCTGCGGGACGCCGATCGTCAGACCGCCATCGACGACGATTTCGGAGCCGGTAAGATAAGAGGACTCGTCGCTAAGCAGGAACAAGACTGCCTGTGACACTTCCTGCGGCTCGGCTGGCCGCGCGAGCGGAATTGGAAAACTGGAAAGATCGATGTTCTCTGTCATCCGAGTGTTGATGAAGCCCGGATGGATAGAGTTTATGCGAACGCCGGACGCGGCGGCCTCCAAGGCAGCGGACTTCGTTATGCCCCGCACGCCGAACTTGGAAGCAACATAGGCGTGAAGCCCAGGACTACCCCTCATCCCCTCGACCGACGAGATGTTGACGATCGAGCCTCCGCCCGCGCGGCGCATCGCAGGTAGGGCAGTCTGCATTCCCAAGAATACACCGGTGAGATTGACAGCCAGGGTCTTCTCCCACTGCTCGAGCGGGAACCGCTCGATGGGAGCCATACTCGCTATGCCTGCATTGTTGACGAGGCCGTGCACCGCGCCGAACTTGCCCTCCGCAGCCGCAATCGCCTGGCACCATTCCCCTGGCTGAGCGACGTCTTGACGCACATAGATCGCGGATGGGCCAAGTTCGGCCGCGAAAGTCGCTCCTTCATTGTCAAGAATATCGGTGATCACGACTTTCGCGCCCTCGGCTACCAGCAGGCGCGCATGAGCGGCCCCCATCCCTTGAGCCCCGCCGGTTACCAAAATGACTTTTTCGCTCACACGTCCCATAACTCTTGGTTCCCTCGATCAGTGGCGGTGCAGGGGTTTTCAGCATCAAAAAGGATGACGGGCGTGTTGATCAAAATGGTTGAGAACGAGCATTGAAAGTCGGGCAAGCCAAGAGTTGCGGTCTGCACCACGCCCCGGACTCTTGGCGATCTGCCCTCTGCTACGTATCATCTTTGATTCCCAAAGCCTGTGCGCAGTACCCGTGTAAATTGGCGCTAAAGCACTTCGATAACGATTTCACGTCGCGAACATGCTTCCGCCGCTCAGGCGTTAGCCATCCTTTGGATTATTGCATTGGCTTTGCCGAACTACCCCGCCTTCTAGACGCCGACAATTTGCGACCGAATTTCCTCCGGTTTCGGAGATAGGATCGGTACCCGCGAGCGGAGCGATACCGGTGCCGAACGGTGCTGAGCTCCTTGTGGATCGAAAAGTGGGGCGCAGAACGCATGAGGTTCTCCTTAGTCTTGCGAATTGGAGTATCCATTCCGTGCAATCGGCGCGCCGAGACTCTGATGGGAAGTCAGCCTCACGTGACTCTTGCACAGGCGCCGGAGGTCTTCCGACTCTCCACCGAGACGGCGATGTCAGGGCCTGCGTTTTCGACCATGCGCAGCGACAATGTTACGCTGATCTGGTTTAATCGAGGCTGTTGCGAAAACTCGTGAGAGAGCCTCATCGACTTTCTGTCCGGATACTTGATCATGTCGGGCTTTCGACATCGCGTCGTCAATCGGACAAGCGAGGAAGGCAACAGAACAAGGGTCGAAAGTTGTCGGGTCACTCGTACCCAATTTGACGTCAGCCAGTGAGCCGTATAAACCGCACGAGGTGCCTGGCATCGACGTTGCATAACGACTGATAGACAAATAGGAATCACCCACTCGCCTTGACGTCATCATCGGTGAGCAGGCTCCGCCGGAATGGATGCACAATCAGGCGCATCCGGCAGCACAGGACAGCTGCCGGCTTCTAGAATGGAAAAGGTCAAGCGTGTCGGATGTTTTCGGATCGTTTAATCCGGCGGATTGAGGTGCAAGGCGCAGAAACGGCACTGCGGCCTCGCGTAGCGAAGATCGCTATCACCGGATCGATGTGCCGCACGGACTACCGAACCCACATCGCTGCCAGCGCAGTACAGTCGCTTCAGGGGCGCTTCAACAACCGGAGAGGCGCGGTGAGATGAATAGCTCAATCTCCAACCGCGCGAATTGTTCTGAGATCAAGGAGGATGCGATGCCCGACGTCAAAGGCATTCCGCTTGATGCGCCTCTTTACCATGGGGGCAAAAATCGTGGCGGTGCGTTTCTCGGCTGCCAAGCCATAAACCTTATGTTCAGCGTGGGGCACGAGGCGAATTGTTTATTGCCGAAGGAACTAGCACCTGCAGCAAACCCTGCAATCGCCATTGTGGGGGTCGCGAGCTATCGCTCAAGCACTGTCGGGCCATACTTGGAGTGCTATTCAGGAATTCAAGTTCGTGATCCCGACGGCGAGACTGGCTACTACATCCCTTACATTTACGTGACGGTAAATGATGCAGCTCTCGCCTCGGGACGAGAGGTTCTTGGTGCTCCAAAAAAGCTGGCGCACATTAGACTGATCAGAGAAGGCGGTCTAATTCAGGGTACGCTCGAGCGTCCGAAAGGCAAGCGCCTGCTGACCCTTACCGCTCAACCAGACGAGCGCATGAGCTCGGATTCGCGGCAGATGTATTCTGCGCGGACGAATTTCTACTCGGTTCGGCAGCTGCCGCCCATCATTGAGTCCGGGAAGGGAGAGGTCACGCAACTCGTCAAATGGTGTACGGACCGAACGTTGCGACGCGACGAGCGTGGCGAAGAAGTTCTATTTACTGGACCAACCTCCCTAACTTACGACTCCCCCTCGATTATCGATCCCGTGCACAACTTGACAGTTGGCCAAGCCCTGCTCGGCACATACGAGGAGTATGACGCAAGGCTCGAGGCCATTGATATCCTTTCGGAGGAATCAAACCCGGTAAACGATGATCGACGAGCTTGAAGAATTCATCCAATCCTAAATTGCTGCCAGCGCTGTCGGTTTGCCAGCTGACGGGCGGTATGTGGGGTTCACCTCCCCGGCGACTCATTCTGGAAGATGGTCGACAAGGCCGGCTTCAAGACCCACGTCTACAACAAGAATAGCGGCAATAAGGAGAAGAAGGCCGACGTGGCGATCGCCACAGCCATGATGGATGGGCGTTCAACATCATCGACAAGGACAACGACGATATCCTGCTGGTTGCCTCGTCAGAAGCAGACGAAAGAGCTGCGCCGGACATGTCGGCTACGGGCCCAAAAGCGCAAACCCGCATTTCTCTGCAGCTCGCTTCGCCCGCCGCAACGTGCTTTCAAGAAAAACGACATAGCAGTTGACTCTTTCTGAATACACTTTCCGATGGCGCGGACTTGATGATGCGCCTAAATGGTTTGCGATGCGCAATACAGCGCGGCGCGATATAGCCGCGGGGAGGCAACATGGGGAACACCCTTGTTGTACACGCGAAACGTCTGCCTCAGTCGCAGAAAGCGCGACGGGCGGCGCAGTATGTCCGCATGTCGACGGATTACCAGCAATACTCGATTGAGAATCAGGCAGTGGTCATCGCGACCTACGCCGAACTTCACAAGCTAACCATCGTCCACACCTATCGTGACGAGGGAGAAAGCGGCCTCAGAATCGAAAACCGGGGGGGCCTTACCGAACTGGTTGAAGACGTGCAATCGGGACGCGCTGACTTCGCTCATCTGCTTGTCTTCGACGTGAGCCGATGGGGACGCTTTCAGGACGTTGACGAGAGCGCGCACTACGAGTTCATCTGCCGCAGGGCGGGCGTCGAGGTTGCTTATTGCGCGGAGCAATTCGACAATGACGGAAGCCTTCTCGCCAGCATCATGAAGAATATTAAGAGAGTGATGGCGGCTGAGTTCAGTCGGGAACTCTCCGCCAAAGTTTTCGCAGGGTCAGTCCGGCTGACGCATCGCGGCTTCAAAATGGGCGGCCCTACGGCTTACGCGTTCCAACGACGTCTCGTCGACGATCAATGCAGACCGAAGGGCATTTTAACGATCGGCCAGCGCAAATCTTTGCTTACCGACCATGTCAAGCTCATCCCCGGTGCGCCCGATCAAGTCGAGATCGTGAATTGGATTCTCCACGAATATCTCCGTCACAAATCGCAGGCCACCATTGCCCGAGAGCTCAACCAGCGAGGGATCTTGAATAGCCAGGGAAGACCGTGGCTTGGAAAGGCTGTCGGTGACCTCCTCCGGAACGAAGCTTATATCGGCGTTCTGACCTACAATCGCAAAAGCAGAAAACTTGGCGCCAAGGTGACGCGCAACCCAAGGGAGCTCTGGATCAGAAAAGAGAATGCCATCGAACCTATCGTCCATCGCGACGCATTCCGGCGCGCGCAAAAGATTATGGGTGAGGGGCGCGTCAGCATTCCCGAAGAGGAAATGTTGCTTCGGCTCCGTAAGGTCCTGATGAAGAAAGGCAAGCTTAGTAAGACGATTATCAATTCAAGTCCGGGACTGCCGTCCATGTCATCGTATGTTTTGCACTTCGGCGCGCTGCGGAACATCTACCGTCTTATTGGGTACAACGGCAATCAAGAATGGTTTGACAAATACGCGTCGCACCAACGGTGGGCCGCCCTTCAGCTTAGCAATGCTGCTCGCCTTCGAGACGCCTTCGAGAGACTTGGTCGCAGTGCCACCCTCAATGCTTCGACTGAATGTCTTCGAATCGACAATGTCGTGAATGTCGTCTTTCGGGTCGCGAGATGCCGCAACTATGAAAACCGGCCCTTGCGCTGGACGCTGCAATACCGCGTGAGGTGGCCGAAGGGATGGGTTGTCGCGGTTCGGCTGGACGAGAAGAACGAAGCGATCTTCGACTATGTCTTGATGCCCTCGGCGTGGCTCACCTTCAGTCGTCGCATGTTCTGGTTCTCAAAGGAAGTCTATAAGGGCCGCACCATAAACCGATTTGACACGTTCGAAGCGCTGTCACGCTTCCTCATCGAATGCGTCGGCAAGGAAAAGCCTTCGTGAGTCTAACACCGCAGATGAAGAAGCCGTTGAAGGCGGCAACTCGCCACGCGACATCGCAACTGCCTTGAACAAGAAAGGCGTACCCGGGCCACGTGGCGGCGCCTGGAACGCCTCGACCATTGACGGTAGCCGCAAGCGCTTGAACGGCATCCTTCAGTACGCCGGGCGGATCATCTGGAACCGCCAAAGGTTCATAAAGGTCCCGGAGACCGGCAAGCGCATCAGCCGCGAAAACCCGCGCGAGCAGTGGATGACTGCTGAGGCAAACGATCTGCACGCGCATGAAGGAAACTGGTTTCTGTGATAACCGGCGCACGGTGCCGCTCGAAGCGATTGAAGCCACGGTTCTAGAGGGGCATCGAGCAGATACTCGCGGTCTGCTGAGATCATGCGTCGGTTTCTTCCAGCTCGGCGATACGCTTGCGCAGCGCGGCGACTTGGCGGCCCAGCTTCCATATCTCGTCGCCGGCCCAGTAGGCGCCGCGCTGGGCGATTTCCTTGCGAACGTCGTCTGCTTCCGCGATCTCGCAGCGGATGACGCTGTCAAAGGCTTCGATGATCAGGTCTCGCACGGGTTATTACCACCTTTTCGGAGCGTGCCGGGGCCATCAGATGCCGGCTTTTGCCGGCCGCGTTGCTCAAATACGTAGAGCGCTCCCTACGGAGCGCTCTACGATCGTCAGTTACGCCTTCGGCAAACTGCCGGCGCGCAAGATGGCTTACGCCTGCCGTACGAGGTTTTCTGGATGCGACGATAGGAAATACCATTCGGCCATGTCAACGTTTAAGTTGTATTCTTTTGTATAACACGTATTGAGTCATTAATTATATCGACACACAAAGGTGCACCGTGTTTGAATCGCGCGATGAAGCGTAGAATCAAACCGAACTCGCAGATGGCGGACTATGAAGTCGTCCTCACCTTCGATGACGGACCGCGGCCGCCGAACACGGATAAGGTGTTGGCTGCGCTCGCACAGGAATGCGCGCGAGCCACGTTCTTTCTGGTGGGCCGATCCTCGGCGGAATTTCCCGAGCTCGTGCGGCGTATGGCCGCCCAGGGCCACACCGTAGCGCACCACAGCTGCCGATCGACGTGATAAGCAGATTGCCCATCCCGGGCCACGAAAACACCGTCTCAACAAGGATTGAGCCCGTGACCACTCCCCCAACAAGCAACCCGAGCACCGTCAATATGGCACGGCCGCGTTCGGCAACGCATGATGGATCAAGATACGCCAGACCGGGATGTCGCGTAGCGGACCGAGTTTGAGCTTCGTCATGGCGTTCCTCCCTTGCCGTAGGGTGCCAATACCAAATCGCGGGTAACGATGACCCGCACGGGGAAACCTGGCCGGATGGTCAGCGTCGGCTGGATGTTGAGCTGGCGCTGCAGATCTGCTGGCCAGTCTGGCTGATGCTGCTAGGTCGTCCAGCGACTCGGCATAGACGACGTATCGCTCCGGGGAGGACCGCCTTGTGCGGTTTGATGGAGGATGAAGACATAGGCGTATGACTGACCATATGCCTATGCCGAAGGTTTCCCGACTTGAAGTCGTCTCGACAGGCGCTCGACGTCGTTGGACATTGGAAGAAAAGCAGCGAATCGTCACCGAGAGCTATGGCGGGCCACGTCTGGTGTCGGTCACGGCACGACGTAACGGGCTGTCGACAAGCCAATTGTTCACGTGGCGCCGGTTGGCGCGGGAAGGCAAGTTGAGCGGGGATGCCGCGCCGGTGCTTGTTCCGGTTGAGATGACGCCTGCGGCGGCTCCGATCTCGAGTGGCGCGCCACAACCGGTGTCTTCACCGCCTGCGCAACGTGCACGGGCCGGCATTATCGAGATCGAGCTTGGGGGCGGCTGTCGCGTGCGCGTTGACCGGGACGTGGACGCGGAGGCGCTGCAGCGGGTTCTTGAGCTTCTGAGACGGCGATGATCCCGATCCCGAGCGGCGTCAGGGTCTGGATCGCCACCGGCCACACCGACATGCGCCGCGGGATGCAAAGCCTGGCGCTTGCGGTCCAGGAGAGCCTGAAGCGCGATCCTCATGCTGGCGATCTCTACATCTTCCGGGGTCGCCGCGGCGATCTGGTCAAGATCCTCTGGCATGACGGGCTGGGCATGTCGCTCTACGCCAAGCGCCTGGATCGCGGCAAGTTCATATGGCCTTCGGCGTCGGACGGCGCAGTATCGATCTCGGCGGCGCAGATGGGTCCAGAAACTAAAGGTCCCAAACGTGAAAATCCTAAACATCTCGAATTTTTCAGAAGGACTCTTGGCTGTCGATAGCGATCGCGCCGACGCGTTTTGTTCGGACGACGCGATCCTCTACACTTTGCGACAAAAGCCGGCTCGCGACCGTCTGGAGGTCGTCGGCCGCCCGCTCTCCTTCGAGCCGTACGGGTTAATGATGCGCCGTGACGACTCTGCGTTTCGCTTGGCTGTCAACAAGACGCTGGCCGAGCTCTTTCGCTCGGGAGAGATAACATCTCTCTACCACAAGTGGTTTGACCAATTTGGAATTCCACTGAGCGAGAAGCTCGAGACCGTTTTGCAAGCGCAAGCAGTCCCTCAATAGCGGCTGGGTCGAATGCTCTCCTACAATTGGAACTGGAGTATTCTCTTCCAGCAGCCGCAGCTTGGATGGCTGCTGGAAGGTCTGCGTCTCACAATAGTCATGGCGGTGGTGAGCTTCCTCCTAGCGCTTGCGATCGGAACCTTAGTCGGTACAGCCCGCACTGCTCGATCGAGAGCGGTGCGTGGAATAGGCTTCGTCTACACAGCTCTCTTTCGGAACGTGCCATTGCTGATCCAGATGTTCCTGTGGTTCTACGTCTTTCCGGAGCTCCTGCCCTCAAATCTTGGACGCTGGGTGAAGCGGGATTGGGCGTGCTTGTCGTCCCTTATGGCGATCGATACGTACGGTTGGTCATCTACGCTGGAATAGGACGGGATCAGATCGATGCGGTCTTGAGCGCTTTTTCGGAGATAGGCCAAAGCTTAGAGGCGAAATACCCCGATACACTGTCGACATCCTAAGCCGCGGGCATCGTGCGAAGCGCGTGGGACGCCGACTGCCCACGTGCATCGATCACGGTCCCGGCCGCGTTTGAGGCTAGATCACGTCGAGGAACACCGACCAAGAAATAATAGCGGGATTATAGCCAGTGTTTTGAGGCCTAGCACCATGGCATGAGTTGACGTATGAAAACTCGTGCGATTGTAGCCTGGAATGTGCGTCGGATTCGCGTGAATCGGGGTATCTCGCAGGAGCAATTGGCTTGGAAGGCCGGGATCGACCGCTCCTACATGAGTAGTCTTGAGCGGCAATCGAAGAACCCGACGATTGATCTTCTCGACCGCATCGCCGAAACGCTGGACGTGCAGTTGTCCGAGTTCTTTGTTCTGCCGCCCAAAGGTGCTAGGTCTCCGAAGACCTTGCCTAAAAGCCGCAAGCCAGCGGGTCCACGTCGCAAGAAAAAATAGCGAATTTCAACGGCTTCTACGTAGCCAATTGAGGGACTTAGAACACCAATTTCGCCCGACAAGCCTTCTTTGCCGGCCGAACAGGGCTGTGATTAAATTGGAGTGCGTTTCACAGCACGGGAGTGAGTGACGACTGGTTGCCGGATGCAGGTTCGCGAAATGCATTGGCGGGCGCGGTCGCATCGGAAGAGGAGACTTCGATAATCGCAATTGCCTCGACTTTTTCAACCATTTGTACGCAGCCGATTGACCACGGCAACCGGGTTCATCCCCACTGGGGCGATCTTTCGTAGTCCACGTGTGATGTGTCCGGAGGCGCAAAGGCGCGGAGATTACGCCTCATCAGGCAAGTCTATTGGAGCGCCAATTGAGCTTGAAGAATATCTGATCGATTCGCCGTGATCTCGGGATGCCCCGGCTGTGGGAAGTCCACGCTGCTGACCGAACTCGGCCGACGCGGCTACGCGACGATAGATGAGCCTGGACGCCCGGTCGTAAGGAAGGAATTGGAGTCGGGCGTTCCCGCGTTGCCCGGGACAGGTATTGAAGCGCGCCTGCACAGTGCGTTTGATCTTTCCCTTGAAAACCTGACGCGAGCGAGTGCGTTCGACGGCTGGGTTTATTCGATCGCGGCCTGATCGACGCCGCAGCGGGTCTCGAACGCGTGACAGGCGAGCCGGCGACAAGGAACTCGGACAGGCACGCCACTATCATCGACGCGTGTTCATCGCTTCCGCCTTGGCCGGCCATCCACGCGACCGATCAAGAGACGCGTCATGATTTCGAGGATGCCTGTCGAAAACGAGCATCTTCTGAAGGTTTTCCCGATGCTCGGCTATGAAGTGGCACTACTCCCAAACTCAGCGTGGTGGAAAGGGCCGATTTCGTTCTTTGAGTGCCGACGTCCAACGAACATCACCAATTATAAACACGTGCAGTCGAACGGAAAGTCCATGGCAAGGGCCGCTATGGCGAATCAATTGTCAGCCTGCTGCCGTGAATCTGCCGAACGGGCACTGAAAACGGATCGAAGTCCTTCAGGCAACGCACGTTCACTGCCCATCCGTCGAACGGCCGAATGCCGGCTTCGCGTTCTGCTGCGGTGGGCTGGCTTGGTTTGCGGAACGGCAAAATACCGCAAACCGGGCAAAAATAGTCAGCCGCAGTGAATAAACCCCAGCGATAGACCGACAACTCCTGGAGGGGCGTCAGGAGCCGGAAGTCGCCCTCGGCGACGCGATAAATCAGCGCGCCACGCTTCGAGCAGATAGAGCAGTCGCAAACCCGCACATGGTCGATATCGGCGTCGATCTCGAAACGGACGGTGCCGCAGTGACACGAGCCGGTGTACGTCTTCATCATCGGCGGTTTGTCTCTAGAAGCCCGACCGAAGATAGATCAACGGATGGGGCCTGACAAAATCTCGTTGATCCTGTTCGCAAACACATAATAGCCGCAACTCCGCCAGCAAGTCACGGGCGCGGCGCGCTGATTGGCTCCTGGCTTACTCGCTCGATTGGAGTCGAGAAGAACTCGGGTGGAAGAAATGCCAGTCGTCGCCTTGAGACACACACCGTCTAAAGATACGCCCGCTTCAATGGCGAGGTCATTGGTTAACCAGTCTGGGAAATCGAGCGTGAATGTGCGAACACTATCCGTGTCTTCGACTGAGGCAATCTTGGCAACGCTTGTACAATTGTCGCAAACACAGGATCCCCCCTCATCCCGTTGACATCACTCGCTAGGTCGCAGTCGATCCTGGCAGGCCGTCGAGGGATATAGCTCGCATCAGACGGTCGCATACGGGGCCAGGGGGTCGCCTCTGATCGAGTTGATCCAGGGGAGGGCATGCATTTCGCAGTTGAGCACGCGGGTCGCCTAACACTTTTTGGATGGTCCACGATCCGCTCGCCGTCGGCGGCGGACATCGTTCGTCCGCTATCCTCCAACCCGCCAGACAGCCAATCGATCCAGAGCCGACCGTCGGGGTTGAGCATCACTCGCCTGGGGACGAGTCAGTCTGCTGGGCATCCTCCGGGATTTCTTGCCGCAGTTTCGGCCCTTGATTGAGCCGGCGGCCCAATGCGGCAAGGAAATTATCATAACGCGCTCCGGCCTGTGCTCTCGCGGCCTTGGCGGCGGGTTCGGGGAGTGATGGTGTTGTCGTGAGCCAGAAGCGGATGAAGAGAGCGATAGTCTCGACCGAAATCCCGACATCCCGCTCAAGGCGCGCGATCCGGCGGTCGATCTGGTCAAGACGCTTGGCAGTAGCAGCCTCTCGCCGTTCATCGGCGTCCGGCGACAGAAAGGAAGCGATCGCGGCTTCCGCGATAAGCGACAGCGACTGCTCGCGCCGGGCGGCGTAGGCCGATAGCGCCTTCATGACATCAGGATCGAGATAGACCGACAGCTGAGCCTTCTTTTTTGTCCCGATCATGGCTACCTCACAATCCGAGATCGTCGCCGGGATCGAGGGAGGCTTGGCGCGCCACGCCCTGCATCATGTCGTTCATGCGCCTGATCCGCGGGACATCTTCATCGAGCTCATCCACGAGGTCCGAAGCGAACTCGTTCTCGAGTGGTTCCTTATTCTCCACCGTGTCTCGATCGAGTTCCGGCTGCTGCCTGCGGTCGGCGGCCTTTGGATCTTCGTCATCCGTCTGGTCGTCGTTCAACGTCTCCAATGCCCTTGGGCGCGGCGGCAATGGCCTTGAGCTCCAATCGTCCAACCGGCCGCCATTGGATTTCGTCAGCATCGGCGGCGCCATGATGCGCTCCTGGAAACGTCTATCTTCGTAATAGCGCGCCTTCTTCGCCCGAATCGGATGGAGGCCCGACATCATGACGATCTCGTCGGAGGGCGGGAGCTGCATCATCTCGCCGGGCGTGAGCAGCGGGCGGGCGGTCTCGGACCGCGACACCATGAGGTGGCCCAGCCAAGGCGCCAGCCGGCTGCCGGCATAGTTCTTCATCGCCTTCATCTCGGTCGCCGTGCCGAGCGCGTCGCTCACGCGCTTTGCGGTGCGCTCGTCGTTGGTCGCAAAGCTGACCCGGACGTGGCAGTTGTCAAGGATCGAGTTGTTGGGCCCGTAGGCCTTCTCGATCTGGTTCAGCGACTGAGCAATCAGGAAACTCTTGATGCCGTATCCGGCCATGAAGGCCAGCGCAGACTCGAAGAAGTCGAGCCGGCCGAGCGCCGGGAATTCGTCGAGCATCAGGAGGAGCCGGCGCCGGCCGGCCTTGGCTTGCAGATCCTCGGTCAAGCGGCGGCCTATCTGGTTGAGGATCAGACGGATCAGCGGCTTGGTGCGATTGATGTCGGAGGGCGGCACGACAAGGTACAGCGTGGTCGCTCGCTCTCCGCCAACGATATCGGTAATCCGCCAGTCGCAGCACCGCGTCACCTCCGCCACCACGGGATCTCGGTAAAGGCCCAGGAACGACATGGCGGTGCTCAAGACACCGGAGCGTTCGTTGCCGGACTTGTTCAGCAACTCGCGGGCAGCGGACGCGACGACGGGATGAACACCGGCCTCGCCGAGATGCGCGGTTCGCATCATTGCGGCAAGCGTCGTCTCAATGGGCCGCTTGGGATCGGACAAGAAGGCTGCGACACCGGCGAGCGTCTTGTCTTCCTCGGCATAGAGGACGTGGAGGATCGCGCCGACCAGCAGGGCGTGACTGGTTTTCTCCCAATGGTTCCGCTTCTCGAGGCTGCCCTCCGGGTCGACCAGAATGTCGGCAATGTTCTGGACGTCGCGCACCTCCCACTCGCCGCGGCGCACCTCGAGCAACGGGTTATAGGCCGACGACTTCGCGTTGGTCGGATCGAACAGAAGGACACGGCCGTGTCGGGCGCGAAAGCCGGCAGTGAGCTGCCAGTTCTCCCCCTTGAGGTCGTGGACGATAGCCGAGCCCGGCCACGTCAAGAGCGAAGGGATGACGAGGCCGACGCCCTTGCCCGATCGCGTGGGTGCGAAGCACAGGACATGCTCCGGTCCATCATGGCGAAGATAGGTGCGCTCGAACCGGCCGAGCACCACGCCGTCGGGTCCAAGCAATCCAGCCTGCTCGATCTCCTTTGCCTTCGCCCACCGCGCGGACCCATAAGTCTCGGCATTCTTCGCTTCGCGGGCGCGCCAGACCGACATACCGATCGCGACCGCCGCAGCGATGATGCCGCCGGATGCCGCGATGAAGGCGCCCTCGGTGAAGATTGAGGGCGCGTAAGCATCGTAGGCATACCACCACCAGAAGAAGGCAGGCGGAAGGTAGAACGGAAAATGGAGCAGCTCGAACCAGGGCTGCCCGAGCTGCGGCTGAAAGCCGAGGCGCCAAGCCGTCCATTCCGTCGCGGCCCAGATCGTGAGCAGGACGATGCCGAAGACCATGATGACCTGCCCCCAAAGAATCTTGGTCGCCGACATGGCGGCCGCCCTCTCCTGACGTCGGTGATTGGAAGGATCACTCACAAGCCGAGCCCCCGGTTGCGCCCAAAACCCCAATCGATGCCGCCATCCGCGCGCGCGACGCCAGAGACATGCCGGCCGAGCTGTTTATCGAGTGAGGGCGTCCAAGGCACGAGCTGGAAGCCGAGACCGTCGTCGATCATGGCGAAGCGGCCGGAGGCGAGCGCGAAGCGCTGCCGATAGGTGCCTGCCACATACTCGCCGCTAGCCGACGGGTTGAACGGCTGACCGGTCTCGGCGGCGAGCTGCTTGCCGAGATCCTCTAACTCCCGACGGCGCAGCGTGCCGATAAGGTTTTTCGCGAACACCAGTCCACGCGCCTGGCGTTCGGCGAGCCCCTGCCCGATGAGCTGCTCGGGCCGCCGTTCCATAGCGTCGCGGACCTCGGCGCCGAAGCCGCCCTGGCCAAGCGCCACAGGGTCGCGCGCGACGGCCTGCCGATCGAGCCATGTCGCGCCGCTCGCGGTCACCTGCGCTTCGATCGAGAGATCGGAGCGGACGGCAAGCGCCACGCGACGCTGCCCTCTTGCGTCATCGAATTTGCGAAGCTCGACGATTGAGCCTGGCGCGCTGTCGCCGGCAGCGTCGAGGTCGGGCAGCCGGATGTGGTGGGTGCGGCCGTCGACCCCGTCGACCACGGCATAGGCGGTCGCCTTGAGCTCGTCGTCGAGACCGCGATCAACGAGACGCCCGATGACGGGGACGTCAAGATTTTCGCCTGATAACACGTAACTCGCGCTCCCGCGCTCGATGCCGCGTTCGGTCAAGCTGCGGTGGATACGCTTGATGATGTCGCCGCGTTCGCCGAGCTCGCGCAAGGTCGTTTCGGCGGCCTCGTCCATGGACCATTGGCCGGGCCCGAGTTGATGAGCGAGGCCAAGACTTTCCAAGTGTCGCAGCCGGCCAACCTTCAACGCATGGAATTGATCGGGCTGCTGCTCGGGACGCGGCGCAAGGTCGATAACACCGTGCTGGTTTGCATCGCGAACAAGCTGGCGATCGAGCTGCGTCCAGCGCTCGGCTCCGATCTGGCTCTCGAGCGAGCGACGAATGTCGAGATCGGAGCGCAGTCCAAGTTCCTGGGTGACCAGGTCCTGGGCGCGGGCGCGCATCCCTTCCTTGATGTAGTCGCGGGAGATGACGAGGTCTTGGCCGTCCTCTGCGACGCCGCGCACGATGATGTGGACGTGGGGGTGCTGGGTGTTCCAGTGATCGACCCCCACCCAGTCGAGCTTGGTACCCAGATCCACTTCCATCTGGCCGACCAATTCGCGGGCGAAACCCTTGAGGTCGGCCATGTCAGGCGCGTCCTCGGGGGAGACGATGAAGCGGAAATGGTGGCGGTCATTCTGACAGCGCTCGGCGAAGGCCTTGGGATCGGCATCCTCGGTGCCCGGGCCGAACAGGTGGGCCTTCTCCCCGTCCCGGGTCACGCCTTCGCGCCGGAGATAGCCGAGATGCGTCGCGAGCGGCGCCGACCTCGCCCTGTGCCGGACGACCCGGGTCTTGATGGTCACCAGACCCGAGCGGCCGGTGAGCAGACGGTTTGCCCGCACGCTGGCGGCTCGGCCGCGGCCGAAGCGCGAATGACGGTGGCTGACGAGCTGGCCGGCTCGCGAAATGCCGCCGCCAGCGCGTTGAGCGGCGGCAAGCGCCTGGGCGATGAAGGGCTTGGCCCGCTGGCTCCTCGAGGAGCGGATGCGGCCGGGCCGTGGTTGAAAATCGCTGTCTTCAGCCATGGCCAGCCTCGACAATGTGCGGAATGCAGAATCCCTGCAACGGGTTGATAGTCGAGCGCACATTGCGCGCCGAAGCCGCACATTGCGGACCCGAGGAAAAATAGCAGCACAAACAACCAACCGACCGAGCCGCACATTGCGGCCTTTTATCTCGCCATCGTTCGGTCGGTACTCGCGGAAGCCCCCACTGTTTGCGAGTGTTTGCGATAGCGATCGTTACGCGAAGGGCCGAGACACCCGTAGGGTGGCTCGGTGAGGAGCGAAGCGACGAGTAGAGCGCGGGCCGAAGGCATCGCCCGTATGACTGTGTTGCAGCGTTTCGAATGCAAACCGAATGTTCGTCAAGGGGCGCCAGCGAACCTGGAAACTGACAGCTGATATCGCGAGCTGCCCGATGTGCAGCCGCCGCAACAAGGGTGCCTGCAGACGTACCGCGATCCGCGCATTGACGTTGAAGATGCCGTGCAGTCATTGCGATCGCCCCATGGCCGAGAGCGCGACGAACAGGCCCTCCGACTGCGGCGCAATCGCCGAAATATCGTGCACCGTAGTGCCGACTGAGCCGCCGTGCGCGGGTTGATCGAGCGCCGCTCGCGCGCCAGGGGACGGCCCGTCAGCGTGGTCGAAGAACAGCGGCGCCCGCGTCCAGGATGAACGAGAAGAAGCCGCGAGGAGAAGAGGTCCTGGCGCTCCCTCCGCGTCGACAAAAGGGACGATGGCCGCGACATAGGCTGTCGTCTCCGCGGGCAGTGGACGGTGTCTATCCCGAAACTCCTCGTAGCGGCCGGGACCTGCATTATAGGCCGCGAGAAAGCCCGGCGAGCCGTAACGGTCGTGCAGTTCGCGAAGAAAGGCGGCGCCGGCGAGGATGTTGTCACGGGGATCGAAGGGATCGCGCCCGAGACCATAGCGCGCGCGCATGTCCGCCCAAGTCTTGGGCATGAGTTGCATCAGGCCGAGTGCGCCTTTGGGTGAGACGGCACGCCGATCGCCATTGCTCTCGACCCGCATGACGGCTCGTATCCATGCAGCCGGAATGCCAAAGCGCTGCGCGGCCTCTGCCACATGAGATGCGTAGTGATCGCTCGCCGGTTGACTTCGTGCCGGTGCTCTCTGCCCGGACACTGCTGCCGTTGGCCCGCCAATCACCAGCAGGCCGGTAAGGAGGAGAACGGCAAGGCTCGCCCTGTCTCCGCCATCATGGCGAGGCGTCTTGCTGCCTACCGGCGGTGCGCACGGACCACCGGTTTGACCGCCGCTGTGCGTGGCGGCCGCCCGACGGTTGCGTGGACCCGAGTTATGAGAGGGCTTTTCCCCGAACAAGGGGGTGGACCGTTGATGCGCCTGGTTGGCGGCACGCGCGACAGGATCCTGCATGCAATCAGTCCCGCTCGGCGCGTTGGGGCTGACGATTCCAGTTCAGCGTCCAGGCCGCTTTGTCGTTGCCCGACTGGAAGAGATTTGCGCGGATCGGCCGCGGCAGCGCCGGGTCGTCGATGACGAGCGAAACGTAATCGCCGGCCTTCTCGCCGGTCCGCTTCCAACCTGCGCCGATCTCCGGGCCATCGGCATCGCCGAGGCGGATACGGTAGTCCGGCGCGTTCTCGGCATCCGAGGATTCGGCCGGGACGAGGGTGAGAATCCGCTCGAAGAACAGCGTTTCAACGCGACCGGTGAAGCCGGACTTATCGCGCGTGAACTGGCCGATTTGTGCCATGGGAAAGCTCCTGGGTTGCTGGGTTGGAAACGGGTCAATGAGTGGCGGCGCGCCAGACGAAACGGCCGTCGGCGGCTTCGTCCGTCCAAAGCGGGACTGCGCGCGCGACGATCGAGCTGACGGGGAGCGCGCCGAAATAGCGGCCGTCCAGGCTGTCTGGGACGGTCGGGTTCATGAGAAAGACCTCGCCCGGTTCGAGGGTATGGCAACCGCTCCAACGCGGCAGCGGACGGCCGCGATGATCGTGCTCGTGTGCGGCGCCGACATCGACAGCATCGACCGTGATGGCATCGCCCGACCGGCACACGGTTTGCCCGGGCAGCGCCATCACACGCTTCAGCAGCGGCAGACCTTTTGGAAGAAAGCCGCCATCGGCAAGGAAGCTGGCGATCGGTTCCGGCAGCCGTACCGCGACCAGTTCCAAGTCGCGCAGCTCTCCGAGCGGATGCAGCGCGTAGAGCCCTATTGGCGTGCTCGCGGTAGCGTTCCAAATCAGCCGCGGCGCAGGATGAACGAGGGCCAGGGCGCCGGCGACCAGCGCCGCAAGGTAGGTCAACATGAGATAGCCGAAGCGGGTCATGGCGTGACGCTCCGGCGCTTGAGCCAGGCGATATGCTGCTCGCGCGTGTAGGCGCGCGGCACATGGTCGGCGGCGAGACGGTTGTGGAGATGCCGCCAGTATTCGGGTGCGGCGTCAGCCGGATCGATGGAGAGCGCCTCGATGGCGTCGATGGCCTGCAACACGCGCTCGACCTTCGGCCAGCTATCAACGCGCAGCAGGATTTCGCCACCGGGGCGGACGAAGGGCAGCGTCTGATAGCGCTGCCCGGCTTCCACGGCACGCACGATGTCCATGCGCGACACCACGGTGCCATAGTCGTTCGATGCCCAGCGGACGAAGCCGAAGATGCTGCCCGGCTCAAAGCTCGAGATGCTGCGGCGACGGTCGAGAATCTTCTCCTCCGCGCGGCGGCCGAAGCGCAGCCAGTGCTCGATCCGCTTCTCGATCCAGGTCAGCTCGACATGGGTGAGCGCGACATCCCGTCGATGCGAGGGCGGCACTGCACGCGGCGGCAAGGCTTCATTGTCGTTCATGACGGTTCTCCGGGGCGTCAGCGGGGAACTCTCGCGCCAGCAATTCGCGCAGCATGTCGGCGACGGTCACGCCGCGCTGGAACGCGGCGACCTTGATGCGGCCGCGCAGCGTGGGCGTGACGTCAATCGTCAGGCGCGCGGTGAATGCGGCAGCATCATTCACGCTGCGTGGCGGCGTATCACTGGCTTTGATCCAGCTCTCGGCATCGCCCGGACGCGAGGCGAAGCCGCGTTTGATAGAGCGGTCGCTCATGGCGCGAACCTCGCAACTTCTGCCGCGAGCGCGGCGATCTCGCGGGCGGCGGCGCTCTGCTCGACGAACTCGAAGACGAGCCGTCCGGACTGAGCGGCGTCGGCGAAGACAACGCGTTGGCCGATGGTGCTGGCGAGCACCGGCGGATCGTGGTCGGCGAGAGTTTCGGCAGTCTCGCGGGCGATGATCGTGCGCGCGCCGCAGCGGTTGAGCACAAAGCGAGCAGGAAGCTGCGGACGATAGATGCGAGCCTCTCGCAGCAGAGCGAGCATCTCGGCCGAGGCCCAGCCGTCGAATGGCGACGGCTGCACGGGGATCAACACGAGATCCGCCGCCAGCAGCGCCGAACGCATCAGTCCCGCGACGCGCGGCGGTCCGTCAATGACGACATGATCGGCGGTGCGTGCGATTTCCGGCGCCTCGCGGTGGAGCGTATCGCGCGCGAGGCCAACGACGCCGAATAGCCGTGCGACATTCTCCCGCGCACGCTGCTGCGACCAGTCCAATGCGGAGCCCTGGGGGTCAGCGTCGATCAGCGTCACGCGCTTTCCGCGCAGCGCCCATACGCCGGCGAGGTGCAGGGCGAGCGTGGTCTTGCCGACACCGCCTTTCTGGTTGAGCACGGCGACGATCATCGCATGCCTCCCGTCTTGCGACCTGAAAGCGGCAGAGATGGTTGGCTTGGGTGCTCGGTTGGCGGCTGAGCGCGGATGTCGGTGTTATCCGCAAGACGCGCGGCCCCACTACAACAGTTAGATTCTAAGTTAGACTCTAAGTTAGGGCAGGCGATCGTGTTTCCTGGCCAAAGCGTTAGCTGTGGTTTGCACTCCCGGAATCCCGATACCGGCACGCCCGGAGTCCCGATAGTGTGAACGCCCGAAGTCCCGAGCTGATTCACAGCGCCGTCCACAGGAGCTGTGAATGACTTCGATGGCAGGATGCGCAATAGCTCTCGGCGTTCCCTGCGTTCGATGCTCAGGCAGTAGCCTGGCAGCGGTTGACGTGCCGCGATCCGGCGGAGATCAAAGGCGAAGTCTGCAGGCTTGGCGAGGCTGCCGGATTTCTCATGGAGGTGTGCGACCTCGAACAGCCAACCTCTCGGCTGGCGGCCAGCATGCTTGCGCGCGACGCGGTAGAGCCAGCGCTCGATCCCACCAGTCAGGCTGAAATAGGCCGGATCGATCGTGAGAACGAGTGAGCGATCGATGACGCCGCGATAGAGCCAGTCGGGAAGGACGAATTCCATTCCCTGCACCCGACCGTCGCGCGTCGCGCATTCCTCCCATTCGTTGATCCATGAGAACTGGTGGCGCCGCCAATGCTCCCCCTGCCGGATGCTGGTGCGGATGACGGTCGCCTGCAGGCGGGCCAATGCCCCCTTCAAGAGCTTGTAGTCGCGGGCGCCGGTCTGCCGGCCGACTGCGGTCAGAAGCTGGTAGGGTGTGAAGCGCAGGAAGCGCGAGGTCTTCAGACCGAGGTTCTCGGCCTCGACAATCTGGCTCGCCGCCCAAATCAGCACGTCGGCATCCCAAATGGTCGCCATACCGTGCTCAGGAACTGCATAGACTTCGACACACACGTCGCCGGTCTGGTAGAGGATCGGTCTTGTTCGCTTGGCCTTGGCGAGCGAAAAGAACGGGCGCTCCATCAGGTCGCGTTGATCACGCGGGCTGGCATCACCGGTGGCGACAACGAACGGGTCGAGCTTGCTTCGCTCGCTGGGTGTGATGAGGCGACGCGACGACATGACGAGCGTTGCCTTAGCGATGCGCGTTGCCGGCGGCGCGCGCTTCGAGGTAGCGCGGATCCGACGTTGAGCTGCAGGCGGCCTGATCGGCCCAGGCTTCGAGATCGCCGATGGCGTAGACAACGCGGCCGCCGAGCTTGCGAAAAGTCGGGCCATTGCCATGGCAGCGATATTTTTCAAGCGTGCGCGGCGAGATGCCGAGGAGGCGCGCGGCCTCGGGGGTGCGCACGTAACGGGTGGCGAGTTGCGCAGGCCTGTCGAGCATGGGAGATCTCCGTCTTGCCTCGAAGTGCCGCGGCCAAGTCGCGGCATGTCCGGGCCAGAGTGGCGGAGAGTTCAGGCGTTGGGGGTGGACGAAAATTGACGTACGTTTGTGTCCCCCCATCGTCGCAACCAGGCGAAGCCAGGCGTACTACCGGGGCGCAACTAACTCATCAGGTCGATGGCTTGAAGGAATCGGGGAGCCGATCAGAGGCCGCGTAGAAGTTTCAGATAGCCGCGCTCGACCAAAGCGATTGAATCGTGAATGAGCCGGTTCGCCTTGCGGCGGGCATGAGAATCCTTCCACTCGACCGAGCGGCGCTGAGCGTGGTCGGAGGCGAGCACCTTCGCTGCCACGTCTCGCGGGCCGCCACCCAGGTCGTGGACGTCGAAGGCGTGCAGGAGCTGAATCAGTCGCCGTTTCTGAAACGACGTCAGCCGCAGCGCCGCCGGGAGAAGACCGGTGCGCTGGCCGCTGAGGCGACGCACGAAGTGTAGCGCCACGTCGGCCCGCAGTTCGCCCATGCCGTCGAGCGGCACAAGCACGGCGGGACGGCGCGCGGCCTGCTCGTCGCGCAAACTGACATGGAGCTCACCCGAGCCGTCGGCGACAACCAGCTCGCGACCGTCAGCATCTGTCCGCCCGACGATCGACAGTCCGAAAGCGTTGCGATCAATCGAATGAACGGTCTCGAAGTCCGGCGGCGCGGGCGTCAGGATCAATGTTCCCGGTGATGCCTCGGGCAGCCAAATGGCTGGTTCGGGCCAAACCGGAGAGGCGGGGTCATGGGCGACACCGCAACCTCCATCGACGTGCGAAACTGGTTCGGATGGTGTTGGGATCGGATTCGCCGCGCGCGATCTGTCGCTCAGTGCGGGCGAAGTCGCGGCGGTAGTCGGCATTGCGACGAAGGAATTCGAGGGCAAAACCCGGGCGCTCAAGACGATTCAGGCGTTCGATGGTCTCCGGCGAGCGCCAGTACTGGGTCGGCATGGTCTGTCTTCTCGTCTTTTTGTTCTGTGCCCCGCACCACGATCCCTAAAGACGCTACAAGAGACCAGACCCGGAGGTTGCATCACGCGAGATCGCAATTTGCGTGATTGGGGCGCAAATCACTGCATCCGCGGTTCCAAAAGGCCCTGATATCCGGCTTCCACCATCCATCGCGCGCGGGCGAGATGGCTATCATGGACATTTTTGGCACGATCTGGTTCGCGCGTGGGGTCGAGGCCGAAGATCACGCTGACCACCTCGCGCCAGTCGGCGCCCTCCTCTTCGGCCATCAACAACCGAACGTAGATAGCAAGATGTTTCTCGTCATAGGCGTTGACGCGATCCGTTATTGGCGGCCGGTCCTGGAATGGCGCGCCGTTCATTGCAATTGCCCCTCAGCATTGATGCAGCGATTAGAATTCATCTAAGCTCCAGAACTTTGCAAGCTGGGAAATCGTCACACTCGAATTGTGCCGTGATGCGCAGATCGCATCGCGGCGCTCCCCGGAAGCGGCACACCAGGGCCTAGCCAGACGATATGAATAGCACAGTGACGCACGAATCGGAACGATCGTTCCTGGAACGATCATTCCGATGTGAGTTCCCTTGTTGCCATGGATCTCAAGGAGGTCATGGCGGTCAATCTGCGTCGGATACGTCATGTGAAGAAAATGACGCAGGAAGAGTTGGCCGATGGCGCTGGACTAAGCGTCCGTTACGTCGGCGCAATTGAACGCGCAGATGTGTCGGCCAGCGTGACCGTGCTTGGCCGAATCGCGGAGGCGCTCGGCGTCGAAGCAACCGATCTCGTCAAGCGAACGACGGTTCATTCCCATCGGGCTCGATGACGCGACAATTTTGTGCCCCACCGCAACACCGGCACGTCGTGAATCAACTCCGCATTGCCTCACGCATAAGTTGATAGTCGGCTTTACGTAAATCTGATCTGTCTCCAAAGCGCATGCCTAGTTCAGAAACGGACGAGCATGCTGGGGAGATGGAGTAGGCCTCATGACTCTGTACGAGCACTTGCCAGCCGACATTCGCGAGACAGTGGATGCTCTGGTCACGGAACTCAGGCCGCAACCTTGGCCAACGCGGTTCTTTGCGCTGATTGGCCTGCTCGGAGAGAAGTTGGAGGCGCGGCGCGAGGCGGAGCCGTGGCATCTGATCCAACAGTGGACCGGCATAGTGACGGCAACGATGGAGCACTTGCTCCCCGACAGTTCGGTTGTCGAATGCCTGGGACTGATGAGCATTAGTTTCAACGACCAGTGGCGCGCTCAGGCGCTTGGCCAGATCGAACGGGATCCCACAGTGCTGGATCGTCTCGTCGCCATTTGTCCGGACTGGGAAGACATCGTCGAGAGCGTGATCGAGGCCAACCAAAGACGTCCAATCAAATCGGCACGCGGCCGCTGATCGGCATCGGTTACGCCCTTGCCGCTTGCGCCGTCACGGCAAACGAGGTGCCTTCGCGCTTCCTCAGCGTGGCGGTGCCCCGCCCGGGCCAGCCGGGCGGGGCATTGCGGATCGGCTCAGTCGCCGTTGCGACGGTTGGGGCGAGACCAGATCAGGCTGAAGCCCTCGCCCTCTTCATCGGCGAAGAGGTTGGCGAAGATCGGGGCGGTGAAGCTCGGATCGTCGAGCTTGAGGCCGAGATAATCGCGGCCTTCGTTGGAGCGCTTGGACCAGGCGGCCCCGATCTCGACCCGGCCGACATAGATCCGGTGGCTGGGGGCGTTGTCGCCCGAGCGGCTGGTTTCGGGGACGATGCGGACGTTCCTCGCCTGGAGCGAGAGAGTGACGATCTCGCCGTTGAACTCGTTGTTGCCGGTCTTCTTGAAGGTGCCGATGGTCGCCATGGTAGTTCTCCTTGATCTCTGTTTTCGAGCCCGCACCTTGCGGCCTCGATGGTGATCGACAGGCCGGAGGCGATCGACGGCGCACCCCGAAGGGGCTGGACAGCAAAGGAGGAACTTTCTTGTCTCGCGCGAGGAATGGCGGCGCAGCCGGCAGGGGAAGAAAGTTGTGACGCCGCTGTTGCGCCAAAGGCGGTCGAGGCTTCAGCCGTCCTTCGGCCAGATCCATCCATCGAAGAGGCCGTTGGTGCGCTCGATCCAAACAGAGCTGACATCAAGGAGAACGTGGCGATTTGGGAGCCCACCGAGAGAGCTGGCCCAACGAATCCAATGCTGCTTAGCCCTCTGTAATCGAGACGGACGGATCTCCGCTTCCGCGATCGCGCGTCGGCAGCACGCCCCATTCACGAGAGCGGCTGGCCGTAGTTGTGATCCGTCACCGTTTGGTCGATGCCGCACAACGACTGCCACGAAACTGCCACTCTGCGATGATCGGTCGTGTCTCGATGCTTGGCCGCTCTGTGTGAAGCTCACAGACTAGAATGCGAGCACGCTGGATGTCTGATCGAGTCAGCCCCTTCCAATGGACGCTGCCGGCTTGCGCCAGGCCTTCCCGCCCCTACAGGGGTTACGACAATTCGCCGCGCGGACCCAGAGGAGGATCTCGCGCAAATGATGACCGCTAAGAGCTCGAGTGAGAAGAGAACCGGATGAGCGACAAAAGCGATCTTGAAAACAGAGCCATCGAAGCGATATGGAACTATCGTGAGGCCTTCGCCGTGGTCGGCCGCCTGGAGCGAAAAGAACGTTCCGCGCATCGAGCGGTGACCAGGATACTGCCTGAATTGGGGCGCGCCTTACGCAGCCAAGACACGCGGTGTCTTAAGAATAGCATTAAGATCGGCTCGGCAGCTGTCTCGCGGCAGAACGAAGCGTGGGCCAACCTAACTGAGGCGACCGCACGTTTGGATTCAGCCCACTCGACTTTGGCCGCCCTCGAGCGCCAACTAGGATATCTTCCAAAGGTCTCAAAACCACGAGATTCAGGCTAGCTCAAAGTATGCCAGGACGTCGAGCTGCGCCTTATCCTAGGCGGAGATTTTCTGCGGCTTGTTTGCCGCTGCGGTTCATCACCAGCTCGTAGCTGACCTTCGCGCCTTCAACAAGCGAGGTATAGCCGGCCTTCTCTACCGCCGAGATGTGCACGAAAACATCGTTGCCACCGTCGTCCGGCGCAATGAACCCATAGCCTTTGGTCGGGTTGAACCACTTAACAGTCCCTAACGCCACGTCATTTGCTCCAAAAAGAAAAAACACCTTCCCATCTAAATCATTGAACGAGCCGATCGCAAGTCTCCGCGCGAAAGCGGCTCGATGGGATCCGTTGTCCCGCCCGTTCGTAGGTCTTGGACAGAAGAAATAGAGTGCCCCACTCGATGAAATGAACGAGCACGCTGAAATCGGCCGGCATTCAAGAACGACGAGGCGAAGGTCACATTTTCTTCGAAAACTCCGTGCTAACTGTCGCCTGCTTGTCGCGGCCGGATGTACGTCGTGGCATCACGGGAGCCCCGGCTTTCATGCCGGGGTTTTTCGTTTCCGGCGCGAGAAGCAGCTTGACCGGATAGGCTCGTCAAATGGCGCAGCCCACTGCGACAATTCGACTTGGATGCGTAAGAATCATCCGGAGCGGCACAGAGCGAAAAGCCGAATAGCAGGCAGATATGGCGCAGAATATCTACGACAATCCCGATTTCTTCGCTGGCTACAGCCAATTGCCCCGGCAGGTGCATGGGCTGGACGGCGCTCCTGAATGGCCGGCGATCCGGGCCATGCTGCCCGATTTGGTCGGGAAACGTGTCGTTGATCTCGGATGTGGCTTCGGCTGGGCCTCGCGCTGGATGCGCGAGCAGGGCGCGGCCTCGGTTCTGGGTCTCGATCTGTCGCAGAACATGATCGAGCGTGCCAGGGCGGACACAGCGGATACGGCCATTGAGTATCGCATCGCCGATCTCGACACACTGGACCTCCCTGAGGCGGCTTTCGACCTCGCCTACAGCGCACTGACCTTTCACTATGTTCAGGACTTTGGCCGTCTCGTACATGTGATCCGCAAAACGCTCGTTCCTGACGGGCATTTCGTCTTTACGATTGAGCATCCGATCTTCATGGCCGCGGCACATCCGCACTGGATTTCCGATGAGGAGGGCCGCAAAACCTGGCCGGTCAATCGATATTCCGTCGAGGGCGAACGTCGGACGGACTGGTTTGCCAAGGGCGTTCTGAAATACCACAGGACACTTGGCACTACCTTGAATACGCTGATCGGCGCAGGCCTTCAAATTCGGCGGATCGAGGAGTTTGCCCCAACACGCGAGCAGATCCAGCAGATGCCGCAATTGGCCGAAGAACTCGAACGCCCCATGATGCTGATTGTATCTGCGTCCACATCGATCGGCGGTAAGCTTCGAAGCCTTCGTGATATCCGGCCGGATTAGGTTCCTGCCGGGCCCGCCCCGGTATTGATATCAGCCCGGCGTCAAGCGCTATCTTGCCGGCCCGTCTGCGGCCATGCCGGTGAAGCGAGCCAAGGCCGTGATGCTGACCGCAACGGCCCCGGCGATCGCGAAGACCGTTTGCCAGGTGGGCGAAGACATCGCCATCTGGGCGATTCCATGCGTCGCGCTGTAACCGGCGACGGTCGCGGGCGCGACATAGAGGATGATGATTAAGAGCCGCAGCCAAGCCCATGTCACGAGGGCGAGCGCGAGTTGGCCGATGCCGAAGGTTACGGCGCCAGCCGCGAACGCAACCGCGATTCCGCCCAGAGCGCCAGCCCCTGTGTGGAAGGCCCGAAGACCAATCGTCACGCCGGCGAAGACGGGCACCGCGAAGACCGCAAGCGTGAAGAGTAGCCAGGCGAAGAAGCCTATGGCGAGGAAAATAAGCAGTGGTCCCAAGGCAATCATGGTGGTGGGCTCCGTGAGATAGGGGTCTGACGGTCGCGCCTTCCACCACCACCACGGCGCAAACGCAGTATAGCAGCAAATGCCAGCGACCGGAATCGTCACAAATCCGGTTGCGGGCGAATGACAAAATGACCATATTGAGCGTCAGGAGCCGATCGCCCGGGCTGCAAGCGACCCAAAAGGCGGCATCTCGATTTCCCAATCGAACACCCGAACGGCAACCATTCTGCCGGCGCGCGGTGGTCATGAAGCGCTTGTGACTGCCACTAAGACGCCGGTGTGAAATGGATTTGCCATGTCTACCATCCAAAAGAAGTGCGCAGACTTTCTGCGTATGACCTTCAACGATCTGGCCGGCGGCAAGCTCGGATCAGGTCACGCCCACGAGATCGTGGCTGCGTATTTCGGCTATGGTACCGCGGCGGCTCTAAGGGCCGAGCCGAAGTATCAGCTTGCGGCTTTGGATAAAGCCGCGATCCTGATGCCTGATCTGCGCTTGATGGATCAGCGCGTGCAGCACCTCAATGGTCTCCCTGCAGGTCTACCCAATGTTGACGAGCTGGCTTCGCTGCTCTCGAGCTTTCTTAACGCAAACGGCTACTTTTCAGGTGAGGTTTGGTACACCCGAGATCTCGAGGAGTATATCGATGTATCCTTCATTCAAGAAGATCCCATGATGATCGAGGACGCTCTCTCGGGTGAGATGGCTATGACGAATGCTTTTTTTGACGAGCTTTACATAGACAAAGTAAGCCTAGACGTCGGAGACGATGTGCTCGTGGCAAATGTCTCAGGTTCTCTCAATGGAGAGAACGATCCGGATAAGCCGTTCCACGGGGATTCGATCGCTTTCACGACGATGATAACATTTGAGCGTGTGGCCGGTCGAACCGGCTATATGCGGCCGGAGCTGGAGACGTCGGGCGCCATTGATGACTCACATTACTATGATCAGGACGCCTGAGGGCAGCTAGGCATTTCATGGCACGATTGGGCTCTCATTTCGTCTGTCGTTCTGCACGACAAGGTACGGCGGCGCTCACGAGCCGCCGTACCTCCAGACCGGGATGCCTAGCTTCTTCGCTTTGTCAGCGAGATTGTCTTGGATGCCGGTGCCAGGAAAGTGCATCACGCCGATGGGTAGCGTCTCCAGCATCGCATCGTTGCGTTTGAACGGCGCGGCCTTGGCGTGCTTTGTCCAGTCGGGCTTGAAGGCGATCTGCGGGACCTTGCGATTGTCGGCCCACTTGGCGGCAATCAGCTCGGCGCCCTTGGGCGATCCGCCGTGCAGCAGCACCATGTCCGGGTGCTTGGCGTGCACCTGGTCGAGCTTAGCCCAAATTAGCCGGTAGTCGTTGAAGTCGAGTCCACCGGTGAGCGCGACTTTCGGTCCGCGTGGCATGAGCACCTGATTTTCGGCGCGCTTCTTCGCGGCCAGGAAATCGCGGCTGTCGATCATCGCTGACGTCAGATTGCGGTGGTTGACCTTCGATCCGTTGCGCGGCCGCCATGCGGAATGGGCGTGGCGTTCGAACTCGTCGGCGGCCTGGTCGCGCATCAGCTCGAAGGCGTTGCGTCGCTCGATCAGCGTTTGCCCTTCTGCCGTCAGACGCTCCAGCTCGACGGATTTGATTTCGCTGCCGTCCTGCTCCCGCTGCGAGCGCTGCTGGGCCAGCTCGTTATCGTCGAGCTCGCGCTCGATCCTGTCGATCGCACGATGGAAGACGTTTACCATCGACCAGAGCAGGTCGTCGAGGTCGGGCTCAAGACGGGTATCGGACAGCGCCACCACCAGGGCATCGAAGATGTCGGCGACGCTGCCGGCGAGGATTCGCGCTTCAGGAAGCCCCCGGGGATCGGGATCATCGTGGAAGGGACGGTAGCCATGGAGCTGGAGTTCCTGGAGGACCTGGTCGGTCGGGGATGAGCTGTGGTGCGGCTCGAAATCGTTGTCGTGGTCGGCGGTCATTGCGGTTTTCCCTCGTCGGATCGACCGCGCCCATCGCGGCCTTCATGGCGACGAAAGCGGCAGGCGGAACGGACTTGCACCCGCAGCGCAGCGGAGGGCCGGAGCCTTGGCGGAGGACCGAAGGGGGCCGACTATTTTGTCTCGCGATGTAAAGGCGGCTCTGCCGCCGACGGAAAATAGTCGGCCCACGAGGTTGCCGGTCCGGGCCGCCTGCCGCCCGATCGCCCTCTCAGAAGGCCGTGGGGCAGTCCTCTGGCGCCGAGGGGAAACACGTTCACCGACCGTGCGGTAACGAAGCGGCCGCGTCGCCCCTCATCCCGTTTCGGCTATGCCGCCAGCTCCATAAAGCGCGCGACGTCCTGCGCCGCGATCTGTACGCGGCTTGCGGCCCGAAGGGCGTCAAATCCGAGCAGGCGAAGATCCTCGTTGAAGTCGCCAAGCTGTGGCGAGATCACGATTGCCTCGATGCCGGCCTCCTGCGCCCGATCCATCAAGGTCGCCATGGCGCCGTCACCGGCAGGATCGTCGTCCCGGGCGATGTAGAGCCGGCGGAGCGTATCCGGAAGAAGGACGGCGGAGAGATGCGCTGCCGAGAGAGCTGCGACCATCGGCATGGTCGGCAGGGCGCAGCGGAGCGACAGCATCGTCTCGATGCCCTCACCGGCCGCCATGACTTCACCAGCGACGCCAAATCGAACAGCGTGACCAAGCAGGTCGCCCATCGCCCGCTTTGGCGTGTCGATTGGCGCCTTGCCCAGCGTCGCCTCGCTGAAACCATGCGGGTCGAGCCAGGTGCGGTGTACGCCAGCCAGCTCGCCGGACAGATCGGTGACGGCGGCGATCATCGCCGGCCAGGTCTCGGTCGGGCTGTGGTCGTCGGGCCGGTAGTAGCAACGTGGGTGAAAGCGCAGGCTTCCGGTTTCGTGCAAAGACGTAATGCCGCGATTGCGGAGATACGCTTCTATGAGTGTGCGTTCGATCGGCTGCGACATGGCAAAGAGCCGACGAGCGGCCTCCGGCGATCCTCGTGCCGCGCTGGAATTGCGGAGCCGCGGCTGATTGGGCTCGGGCTCTGGATGCGGCAAGCTGAGAAACAAGCGCGCCTCGTCGAGGACGTTCTTGAAGTCGACCAGGCGGCAACTCTCGCGAATGACATCGAGCAAATCGCCATGTTCCCCGGTGGCGGCATCGGTCCATTTGCCGGCGGCTCCCTTCGCCGACTGCTTGAGCCGCACGAACATTGAGCGGCCAGGCGTATTGCGGACGTCGCCGACGAGCCAATAGCTACCTTCCCGTCGTCCGGCAGAGAGGTAGTGACGGCACACGGACTCAGCCTGCCGGCCGAGACGCCGTGCGAGATCGTGTGCGTTATCGGCCATCGTCATCCCCAAAAAGAAAAGGTCCGCCGTCGCCAGCGGACCTTGTTGTTGCTCTCGACGGCTTATTCGGCTGCCATAATCTGCTCACCGGCTCGCTGATTGTGGGCGGTCCGCTCTTCTTCGTCTTCCAGTTTGTTTTCGCTAGGCTGCTCTGGAGTTTCCTCGACTATAGATTCGACCGCCGGTTCGTCGCCAATGGCTCGGCCCAGCGTGCGAAGCGGTTCGGGCAGCCAGGCCGTGTCGGTGAGCAAGGTCTGCGCCTCGGCAGCCATGTCACCCTTCTTCAGATGCTCGATCCGATCGGCGGCGCGCTGCCCTTTTGCCTCCACCACGGCCTGGAGGATTCGCGTCTTCGTCACCCGACCGAAGAAGTTGTCTACGGTCGGTTTCCACCCCGCCGCAGCCATGTCGAGATCGACAGCCCGGGCGAGACGGTCGGCGTGAGCGAGCGCACGCGGCCGCCGATTCCAGGGTTCATGCACGGCGTTGACCGACAGGCTGACGACATGGGCAAAGAGCATCGCCTGGCTGTCGCCGTCCCACGCCTGAAGTGCGTCCCAGAGGTCGGCCGATTCCTTCGGCAAAGCCTTCGCCCAGCGCTCGTGCCGAGCGCGGATCGCCTCGGCTAAGGCGCTGTCGTTCAGGCCGAGCGCCTGGGCGCCGAAACTCACGCTCTTCAGATCCAGCTCCAGGCAGCTATCCGAGCCGTAGTGGTAGAAGGTCTTCAATGTCAGAGCATGCAGGGCCGCATGAAAGGCGACCTGCGGCTGCTCACCGAGGGCATGACGCAGGCCGAGTGTCCGATGGGTGGTGAGCTCGGTCATCAGCCGGTCGGAGATGGGCGAAAGGCCCTCGTCCTCCTCCTGCTCGGCGCCGGGCTCGACCGACACGTTGCGCTCGCCGCCTTCGTAGCTCGCGGCCTTGGCCCGTTCGGCCTCACCATCTTCTTCAGCAAGACCGGGCTCCGGCTCCGCCGACGGTTCGTCTTCGGGCCGGACGTAGCCGCGCTCAACACGAAGCTCGCCTTCAGCGCCAATGCTGACGAAGACGCCTGCGCGCACGATCTCGGCCGGGTCGAAAACAACCGGCCGGCTCTCGAGCCCCTCCAAAGCTGTTTCCAGCTCGGACAACCGTTCGTCGACCTCGTCGGGCAGTTCATCGGCGTCCGCGTGTTTCTCAGACAGCTGATCGAACTCTGCTTGCAAGGCGTTGCGGGCCGCTTCCTCCTCGGCAGTGAGGGTGACGATCTCGCCGCGAAGTTGTCGCAGACCGAAAGCGTGGCCGTAAGCGAAATCGGGGGCGACCTCGGTCCACTTCCAACCCTCGGCGGCAATCGTCTCGGATTCCGCCTTCAGCTTGTCGGCCACCATCTGGTCGACGAGCGCGACATCCTGCATCCAGCCGCCATCGTCGCCCTGAAACAGATCTCGCAGCACCGTGCCACCGGCGGCAGTATAGGCGTCAACCCCGATGAACAGCGCCCGCTTGTCGGAAGCGCGGACCGCGCCTTCTGTCAGCATGCGGCGGATGACGTAGGGCTGCTTGTCGTGGGACGCCTTCAGCCGCTCGAACACAACTTCCTGACGCTCGTGGTCGCCAGATACAGCGAAGGCCATGAGCTGGTCGAGCGTCATGCCGTCCTCCGCATAGACGTCGAGCAGCGTCGGCGAAACCGACGCGAGCTTGAGGCGTTGCTTGACGACGTTGACGGAGACGAAGAAGGCGGCAGCGATCTCCTCCTCCGACTGGCCCTTTTCGCGCAGCGCCAGGAATGCCCGGAACTGGTCGAGCGGATGAAGCGGAGCGCGCTGGACGTTCTCGGCGAGCGAGTCTTCCTCAGCGATGCCGCTATCGCGGACGACGCAGGGCACCGGGGCGGTCTTGGCGAGGCGCTTCTGCTTGACGAGCAGCTCCAGCGCGCGGTAGCGCCGGCCGCCAGCCGGGATCTCGAACACGCCGGTCTCGGCGCCGACCTGGTCGACGACGGGCCGGACACTGAGGCCCTGCAGAAGGCCCCGGCGGGCGATGTCCTCTGCTAGCTCCTCGATCGAGACGCCGGCCTTCACGCGCCGGACGTTCGACTGACTCAGCACGAGCCTGTTGAAGGGGATATCGCGCGAGGGCGAAAGGGTGATCTTGCGAACGGTAGTCGCCATGGGATGATACTCCGCGACGGGCGCCGAGAGCCTCTCTCTCGACATCAACTCGTCACGAAGCGCAGCGCCGCCCTCTCACTTTGGAGGGCGGCGTCGCAAAGCCAACGAACAGGAAAGACGGAAAGCCTCGGAACCGGAAAAGCACCGTTCCGTATCTCCGGTTGTCCGGGAATCAGGCCGCGCGGTCGAGCAGCTTCTTCGCCCGTGCCTCCATGTCGAGTCGTGCGTCCTGATGAGTCTTGTCGCGCGCGACGGCTGTGATGCCCTGGACGAAATCAAACACGCTCTCGGGCTTCCGGCCTTCCTCGGACAGAACTGTGTCGATGATCTTCGCCGTCTCGGTCTTGGAGAAGCCGCCCTTGCGCAGAAACTCGCTGCGGTCCTCGTCGGTCCGGGCGACGATCCGCTCCCGCGCCGATTTGATGCCGTTGACGAAGGGCATCGGCGAAGAGTTCGCGAAGCGTGTCAGCGCCGGCGCCGCCTCATGGGCGAAGCGCGTCGCGGCGTATTTCGAATGGCGGATGGTGATCTCCTCGAAATCCTGAACACCCCACAAATTCCGATTCTGACAGACGGCGCGAAGATAGAAGCTCGCTATGCCGAGCGTCTTCGCGCCCACCTCGGAATTCCAGCAGTAGAAGCCGCGGAAGTAGAGGTCCGGCAAGCCGTCGGGCAGCCGGCCGGCCTCGATCGGATTGAGGTCGTCGACCAGAAACAGGAAGACATCGCGATCGGAGGCGTAGAGCGTCGTCGTATCCTGGGTGATGTCGACGCGCGGGTTGTAAACGCCAGTCGACCAATCAAGCACGCCTGGGACCTTCCAGCGCGTGTCACCCGTGCCATTGCCGGCGATGCGCTGAACAGCTGCCACGAGTTCGTGGTCAAATATACGCCCATATTCCGGACCCGTCGCGGCGCGAAGCTCGAGGCGACTGCCCTGCACCTCAAGCGTTTTTATCTGCTCGGCTCGATGAAAGCTGAGGCCGAACTGCAGGTTGATGCCAGCGAGCGGTGCCGGAAGCTGACGGAGGTAAGCCGCCGGCGCTCCGACCAAGCTGGCAAGTTGACCGAAGCTCCAATGAGTCGGCGCGATCGGCGCGTCGCAACCGGGTAGCATCAGCGTCAGGCGCTCGGCATCGTCGCGGTTGGCCTCCACTCGGATCGCGGTGCTCTCGACCGTTCGGGTCCGGCTGCGCTCGCTCCGGCTGCGCACGGCGGAGTAGAGATCCGACAAGGACAGATAGCGTTCGTCCGCCGGCCGCGAGAACCATTCGGATGAAACGCGGCCGATGCGCTCGCCGCGACTCACATCCACCTTGTAGCCGCCGGCGCAGTCGTGGGCAGCGATCAAAACTTCTGCTTGGGTCATGGGACAATCTCCATGACGGGCGCCGGAGGCCTCTCCTCCGATCATCAACCCGTCACGGCGAAGCCGATCCGTCCTCTCACTCTAATGGGGGCGTTGCGGGGTCTCCCCGCAGAAGGGGGTGCGTCGGCGACCGCGGCGCCGACCAGGGGGAAGGCTTTCCCCTCAAAGGCGCACCGCCGGAATTCGCCATATCATCGGAGCAACAGGCTGCGTAACCCGATGGACCAGCTCGGAAAGTTAGTGCGCGCGCAAACAAGGGGAACTGAACATCGGAGCCAACTGGCGGGTGCTTTCGCCATTTTCATACGACAGCTTGACTTGACGTCCCACACACCGGCAGAACGATCCTCCACAGACCACAACGTCAGCGATTGAAACGAAAATGACGTTCGATATCAGGGGCAGCATCAAGAATACGAAGATCAGCTCGAACCTGTATGTCGTTTTTGAGGAACCGATCTCAAATGCGACCGACTCATTCCTTATCCGCAAGCACGAAGACGCCTCTGAAACGGACATGCTGGTTGAAATCGACGTCTAATTTATTCGAGCTGACATGCTCGACGACCGAGAGTCCATGATCGTTTCCTGCAAAGACAACGGATACGGGTTGGGAGACGATCAGCTCAAGGCATTTCTAACCAAAGACACTTCCTACAAGGACGACCTTCCGATCTTCGCGATTGGTCAGTGTACCTGCGGCCGAGAGCCGCAAGTATTTTTGCTACGCTCCGTTACGCTATCTTGCGGCTATCAACGCAGGCTGACGCGTTAACTCGCTCGCGTTTGACGCGAGCTATGCGGGGTCATCGAGAATATCGTTTTCTTCCGTCATTCTGGGTGCCAACATCTCAGTCATCTCGACCGTGACGTTTCGTGCGGCGGAGTGATGGAGAAGACGAATGACGGAGTCCAAATTCCTGACACCGGAGGAAGTGTCTGCACGATACCGTGGCGAGGTCTCCGTGGGTACGCTGCGGAATTGGCGCGCAATGCGAACTGGGCCTGCATACATCAAGATCGGCAAAGCCGTCTTATACCCGGTGGACGAGCTTGACGCATGGGATCGGGGAAATCTGGTGATTTGTAGTGCGTCGAAAGAACTGAACGTGAGCTAGCTTGAGAAAAACAAAATCGCGCTCTAATATGATGACTCAATCCGCTGGCACGCTCGAGACAACGACTCGGTTGCTGTGCTCGGAATGATAGGGAGCTAAAATCGCGAACCGCGCTGCGTTTCCCCTGTTCAGCGGTGCACCGTCAGACCACCGCTTTCATCATAAGTCGGCTCAACACTGACGCCATGTCCTCGCGGCACTCCGTCCGTGACCAAATACTCAGCGCAGAGAAGGCGACGTTGAGTTGAGCGCTCCGAACCGGTCGGTTCAGGCAATCAGCCGTGTCCGATAGGCCTCAAGCCGCGCCAGTCGATCCTGCAGATACGTGCGATATTGGATCAGAAGATCATCTGGACTGGCGAACTCGCCAAGCACCCTTTCCGTCTCTGCCATCGCCTGATCGATGGTGAGGCAGCCCGAACCGTCGCCTGTCATCTGATCGGTCAAGTAGCGCTCGACCTCCAATCGAGTAGGTTCGGGGAGAACCGAGCGCGCTTCGAAATAGATCAACCGGAGCCCGAACCAGCGCAGTCGCTCGTCCTCCATGCCCTGGACGATCGCGAGGCGGTCCTCCCATCGCGCATCGTGGAACGCGGCAATGCGTGCCTCATCAGCAGGACCGGGAAAGCCGCTATAGATGCGCTCTTCGAGGTGCGGAGATAATGCGTAGGGCTCGCGCGCAGCCATGTAAGCAGCCACAAGCCGCGCGCACAGACCAGTGTCCGCCTTCATGAGACAGGCCCGGTCTCCGGTGGCGCCCATCGAACCGCCATCCAGCATATGCTCGGGAGCGTCGTAGAACGCCGTCAGCGTGGGCGCGGCATTGATCCTGAAGCGACGAATCGGACTTGGCTTCTGCGTCAGATGAACTTGCAGTTCGAGATCGCTCATCGCGGCAAGCCGGCCCATGTCTTCGTTGAGACTCAAGCAAAGCCGGCCATTGGCCTGATCGGGATCCCTGCCGATGCAGACGACCGACGTATGATAAGCTTGGCCGCCGAAAAACTCGGTCAACACGAAGCCGTCTTCGACCTCAATGAAATCCGCGACGGTCGCTTTGTTCGAGAAGCGCACGAAGCGCTGCCACAACTCCGGAGACCTTCGATAGACCAATCGGCTCAGTTCGAGCGTCGCAAGCACATCGGACATCGCGTCGTGTGCCCGAGCATGTGCGACGCCATTTGCCGCCGCCAACTGTTGCAAGCGAAATGTCCGCCGCCCTTCTTCGCTGACCGGCACAACTAGTTGCGCAGGCGACACGGCATCGGCGGCCATCACCAGACTGAGCGCATCGGCGCGGCAGTTTCGATGATTACTTGTCAGATATGCCGGATATAGGCACTGGAAGAGGGCGTGGCGCAGCATCTCCTCGTCGAAGCGGATGGAGTTGAAGCCGACGAAAACCGCAGGGCTCCAGGAAATCAAGGTCCGGCGAATATCTCCTACCATGGTGTAGTGCGACGGCAGGCTGGAATCAGTCAACGACTCGATCGGCAATCCGTTCGTCCGAAGCGCCGAAGGATGGGGAAGCACATGTGGCTGAAGGCGCGAGCGCGTCTCGAACCGAGCCACCTCGTTCAGGTTTTCATCGGTGCGAACAGCGGCGAAGTGGAGAATCTGATCGAAGCCACGCTTAAGCCCCGTCGTCTCGGTGTCGAAAAAGACGAAGCTCATGGGTGTGCTACCAACGAGTCAACCGGAAACGCATCGCCGCCGGGCTTACCCTAAACCGGCGCGCGAGACCCTCAATCGCTGCCTCGTCCTCGAGATCCACACCACCGCCTTCCAAGACGGCGGCTAAGAGGTCGCCGGGGATCAACAGCTCTGAGGCGAAGGCGTTGGCTTCGATCTCTATCGGTTCGGTTCCGAGCGCTGAGATATCATCTCGGAAGAGAACGCGTATCCCCTTGTCGACGTGAACGGCTTGTCTGATGTCTTCGTCGTGCAGCACATGATGGGCGAGTTCATGGGCGGCGGAAAAACGCTGGCGGTTGGGATGATGTAGCGCATTGACGCCGATGATGCCGATGCCGTCCTTGATATAGGCCATGCCCGAAAGATCCTCCTCCAGCGGTGCGTACTGAAGGACGATCTTGCGCGATTTAATGATGCGTTCGACAGGGACGGGCGGCGCTGAAACGCCGAACTCCCGAAGGATCGAGCGCGCAGCTTCGCGCGCTCGACCTGGATCAGCGTCCCTCACGATCCGACCTTAGAGCCGCGGCGTGGCGCGAGCGCGCTGCTGATCAAATCAGCGACCTGGGCGCCCGCGTTCTCGGACAGCGACTCCTTCGAAAGCTTCTCATTGACCAGCGTCATCTTCAATTCCTCCCCGATGGACTTATGCGGCATTGGCGGCAGCAGGTCGGCGACCTTCGCGAAATCAAGCGCGGTGGCGAGGGCATAGACATGGTGCAGCAATATGTTCTGCCGGCCGCTCTCGATGTTGGCGATCGACGCGCGAGACATCTTAACTTTGCTCGCCAACTGGGCCTGGGTCAGCGAAAGAGCCTTGCGCCGCGTCGAGACCGCGTTGCCGAACGCTATATAGACCGGATTGCCCGCCATCGCCGATGTTTGCGCTGCTTCGGGCATAATGTCAATCCCGCAAACATTATGTGCTTATTACAAACTTACTAGTGTGATCATTACTTGACATATTGGCCAATCTCAGGAATCCATATCCCGCCGGAGAGCGCGACGCTCACCGACGAGGCGAAGGAACCGAGATGTCGAAGCGCATTCATGTCGTGCCGCACGAATCAGGTTGGGCAACCCGACGTGAGGGGGCGTTGCGGGTGGGGTCCACCCATCACACCCAAGCCGAGGCGACGGAGGCGGCGCGTAGCACTGCGCTTCGCGAGCACGGCGAAGTCGTCATCCACCGTCCCGATGGCCGCATTCGCGACGCCAACTCCTACGGAAACGATCCCTTCCCGCCGAAAGGATAACCCAACGGATCGCTCACCAGGGCGATCCGGTCGGATCGGCGCGCGGAGGTCATTCAAAGAAGAGGACCAATATCGATGTCGAATTTTCCGTCCCTGCGCCGCGATGATCGGCCTGATGATCCCTTTGCCGACCCGCTGGACGCGGTACTCGCCGAGCTTGCCATCAATATTCAGCTTCCGCCCGGCCTGCATGCCAAGGCGGTCGAGCGATATGAGGCGGTCCGACGCTACATCGAACGACCCGGTAGTCCGCTCGAAGGCAGGGTCGCCTGCTTCTATCCCCAGGGCTCCATGGCAATCGACGCAACCACGTCGACCCGCGGCACGGACGACGAGTACGATCTCGATATCGTCGCCGAGATCGAAGGCCCCGACCTCGGTCCCGAGGCGCTGCTGGATGACCTGGAAGCCGCACTCGAGAGCTACCCGGTAAGCAAGGTCGTGCGCCAAACTCGGTGCATCACGCTCTACTACGCCGACGGCATGCATCTTGACATTACGCCGTCGCGGCGGCGGGCGCCGAAGGAGAAGGAAGGCGAGATCCCGCATGCGAAGAAGGGGACTCGCAGCGACCCGGCGCGCTATGTGCCGATGAACTCATATGCCTTCGGGAAGTGGTATTGCGCCCGAACGCCTACCGAGGAGCGGTTCGCGCTGGCGCTGAATCGTCAGCTGTACGAACAGGCCGGAATCGCCTTCGCCGCAGCGGACGTCGAGGACGTTCCGCCGCAAACGCCGCTCATCATCAAGAGCGTGACGACGGTCGCGCTGCAGCTAATCAAGCGGCACCGCAACATCGCCTACGCGACCGAGACGGGCCGGATCCCGCCATCGGTGATGTTGTCGTGCCATGCCGGCCATGCCGCCCGTCCGGGCATGAGGCTTGCGGAAATGCTGATCCGGCAGGCGCGCTGGACGGCCCGCGCGATCGACGACGCCGCGAAGCGCGGCCAGCTCCTGGTCGTGCCCAACCCCGAATTTCCGGTCGAGCGTTTCACCGACCGTTGGCCAGAATCTCAGCTGCAACAGACAACCTATTCTCGCCACCTGCACACCCTCGCTAACGGGCTCGAAGCCGCCCGCACCGGCGACGTGCAGCTGGAGGACTTGCAGGAGTGGTTGCGCGGGCAGTTCGGGGACCGGGTCGTCACGCGTTCTGTCAAAGCTTTCAACCAGCGGCTCGGGCGCCAAGTTCAATCACGGCAGCATGGTTATACGCGCTCCGGCGGCCTGTTCGTTCCCGCCGCGCCGGCGATCATCGGCGCGGCGACCAGCCTGGCGCCAGTCGCGGCTCGCGCACACACCAACATGGGAGAGCGCCGATAAGTGGTGATGACGGTCGACGCCCAGATCACTGACATGGCTTCCTTGTGGCCGAACTTGAAACTCATCGGCCGCCACGGCGCAATCGCGGCGTGGCAGGGCCCTCTCCGGCCTTTGCTTCAGACGTTTCAGGTCGAGATCACTTATCGAGCGCCGCTGGTGATCGAACGGCTCGACGTGCGCATTCTCCAGCCACGCGTCAAAGTCTTGTCACCGCCGTTACGGCACCGTCCGGGCGACCCGGAGGGTAGGCTCCCTCACGTGTACTACGGTTCGGATGGCGAAGTGACGCTATGCATGCTCGATCCCGATTCCGACGATTGGTCGCCGTTCGACAGCCTCTCGCAGACAACTGTGCCCTGGGTGATCGAGTGGCTTGCCGCTTACGAGGGCTGGCGCGCAACGGGTCAATGGACAGCGAGCGGCCGCCACGTCGTAGCAGGTGGCGTCGGTGTCTAAGAGCAGCATTCCGCAAAAGGTCCAATCGGCGCTGTGGGCGCGGGCTGCTGGCCGCTGCCAATATCGTGGATGCAATACTGATTTGGTCGGCGACCTGGTGGCCGGGCGGCAAGACGGGATCTTCGGCTTCATCGCACACATCGTGGCTGACGTCGAAGGCGGCCCGCGCGGCGATCCGATCCGGTCGACTCAGCTCGCGCGTAGTCTGGAAAATCTAATGTTGATGTGCGCCCGACATCACAAGCTGATCGATCTTGACGCCGTCGCCGATCATCCGGAATCTGTTCTGCTAACTATGAAAGCCGAGCACGAGGGCCGGATCGCGATCGTTGCCGGCATCGACGAAGACCGGGCATCTCACGTCATCAGGTTTGGGGCGAGCATTTGTGACAACGAGGCGCTTGTATCGACGCAGGCGATCTTTTCGGCGATGCCGCCCGACCGCCACCCAGCCAGCGGCCAGAGGTTGGATCTTGAAATGGTAGGCTGTGCGTTTCGAGACAACGAGCCTGCCTATTGGACGGTCCAGCGCGAGAACCTGAGACGCCAGTTCGAAGCGAAGGTGCGAGGCCGCGTAGAGCGACAGGAGATTAGGCATCTAAGCGTATTCGCACTCGCACCGCAGCCGCTGCTGATCGAGCTTGGCCGGCTGCTCTGCGATATCGTTCCGGCCGTCGTTCATCAAAGGCATCGCGAACCCGCGAGTTGGCGATGGGCGTCCGATGGCCCCCCGATCACATTCCAGGTCACCGAACCGGATATCGGGCTGTCAGGCTCGGTCGCGCTAAAGCTCGGTGTCAGCGCTACCGTGACCGACGCGCGACTCCAGGCGGTTCTCGGCGACGAAGCCGCGATCTGGTCGCTCTGCGCGGATCAACCTCACAACGACGTCTTGCGGCGAGCTGACGATCAGGCCGCATTTCGGCGCGAACTCCGACGGCTCTACGACCGCATCAAGGCTCGGCATGGCGAGGGAACGCTGCTGCATGTTTTTCCCGCGCTTCCCGCCTCCCTGGCGGTCGAGGTCGGCCGCGTCTGGATGCCCAAATCGGATCTTTCCCTCCGGCTCTACGACAACAATCGATCGCACGGGTTCATACGGACCTTCGATATTCCCTAAACCCGATGCGACAAGCGCGCGGACATCTTCCTGTCCGCAATCCTCCTCGCCGCTGCGATTACCTGGTGGATCAATTAAGTCCGGACCCAAGCCCTCTCTCGTAGAGGCATGTATCCGAACGGGAGAAGCCTATTTTTTCAGGAGGCCACCAAGCCACTTTTGAAGGCTGTCACCGTTCATCAATTCGAGACGCGTCGGCAGAAAGGGAGTTATGAACGGATCAGATATTAGCCTTGGCGGAAAGTCCGACGTTGTAGTCAGGATTCCCTTAGAGGCATTCTGCTCCCCGCTGAGTACGCCCAGCAATGCACGAATGTCATCATATGAAACCTCGTTCCTCGGCTTATACGCCTTCACCGATCCTATGATCTTGATGCAACCAACCCCCTTCGAACAGCTATGACATCCCGTCCGTGATCCCCTGAGCGTGGCGTTAATGTCACCTCGTCGAACCCCGCTTTATCGAAGGCACCAGCGACGATCTCTTCCCAACGCGTCGCAGAAAGTGAATACGCTTGGCTCCAATCCGATTGCAGGCTTGCTACAATTTCATACCAAACCGCTGAGTTTGCCTTTATTAGAAATCCCTCTGCCGTTTTACGATCTGCCAGGACGATCTTGTGATCTGGTGTAATGATTCCCGCTACTCGCAACTCCGCTTGCTTATTCCCCTCGGAAAACCGCCGAGCGATAAACGACTCGAACACTGACGGAAGCCTGTCTTCGTAGATCAAGTCAGTAATTTTGATCTTCTCTGGTGGAATTTCCAGATTCCTAAAATCCACTAGTCGTGTGAACTCTAAAAGAATCGGAAACGCTAATTTCTGCGCAATAGGAAACAGCTTAACGGGCATGTAGAATATCAGTTGCTGCGCTAGGCGAACCCTTACCTCTTCCATCTGCTGCAAAGTAAGCATGGCACGCGCTCTTTACTACAACTGCGCATAGGTTAGCAGTCAGCCGGCTGTCGGGCCTTAACAGCCGGAATAGCCAAATCGCAGTTTCGAATACCGACTCCGTGATCAGCGCCTGCTAAGTTTGACAGATCACGTATCCATGTGCGTTCATTTCGGTACACGCCGAGAAGAATGACATCAACAGCCAATAGAGCTGAACGAAGTATGGGTCTGGCGCTTGGCCGGCTGCGACTTCCTTTAGCGCCTCTTCAACAGCACCGCGGCTCAGCGAAGAGGTCACGATGAAGACCCGACGAATTGCATCCGGCGCAAGCCGCACTTGAGCGAATTCGTTCATTAGCTCGTCGGCATCGCCTCGGACAATCCTCTTGATCCGGGTTTTGACTCCGCTACCGCTTACATACTTGTTGTTCCAACCACGAATTTTCGCTTCCATCGATTCCGGCGGAAGGCTCATACGCTGCAAGTTCTTAATTGCTTGGCTCACGGAGATATGGAACGGCCCAGCACCGAGCGATAGTGGACCATGCTTTGCGTGATAAAAGGTAATTCTAGGCGGGCTGCTGGAGTTGTTTAGCCCAATATAGTCCGCCCATTCGTCGCCAAGATCGTCGCACACAAGCACATCGTCCCCGTCCGCAACACTCGCTTCGATCACACCGAAAGTGGAGTCAGCATCAAAGGTGGCCTTTCGCGTCGAAAAGTTACCCTTTTCATCAGTCACTCCGTCTAGGAGCGGATCAGAGCGCAAATGGCGCAACAGGGCTGCGCCACCATCTACAAAGCCTTCGTCGCGGAACAAGGTCCCGTCGATGTAAGCTAAAGAGAGGGCGTCGAACAGCAATATGAACTTATCCTCGCGATCGATGTAGCGTCGGAGCGAGATCCGATTTGGATCGTGACCGAGAGCATACTCTGTACTTTCGACCTCGATGCCGGCAGTGATCGGCAATTGCAAGTCACGCAATGCTACGCGAGCTTGGTTGATTGCAATTGCTCCAACCGAATCAGCACCGTCGAAGATATCCATCCTCTTTCCGTCGCCGCTGACCCTAAACGCACGATCGAGCTCATTTAACGCTGCATCGATTTCATGCTTGGAGAGTTGAGTGAGTCTACCGCTATCTTCATGTACAAGTCTGATTTCGCGATCGACATGGATCGCATCAACAAATCCCGCAACGTCGACGGCAAAACTTGTTGGACGCGCGGTGCCGCCAATACTCGCCAAATCGATAGCGCGGGCTAAGGTACGGAGAAAGCTGGCAGGTGCAGCTCTTCCACCTACCAGCTCGTCAATTACAGATTTCGCGTACTCCACAAGTGCGAGGTGATCGACCCGATCAGACCGCTGCCCTATCCTGCCGGTGCTAGGAGTTGTAGAATAGTGGTCAGTTCCCGACCGGACCGCGTACGCCTGGGGCACATACCGGTTTGCGCCAGCAGGCCCGACAACATTTTGTAGGTCATCGGCTTCGAACGTTTTACTCCTCATCACGTGCTTGGAGACCGACATGTTTCGAAGCCGAATCTTTTCGAACACCGCTCCCTGCCGTGCGACCGCACGATCCACGCGTTCGGCTGATACTCGACCGAGATAGCGGGTGAAAAATCCTGCCGGAAGATCGAGCTTGGATTTAAGAATCGCGAGATGATCGCGATATTCGATCAAAAGAATAAATCCGCAGATTCGTTCTCGGATTCCTGCGTCTTCGGTTAAGAATGAAGGCGAGCGGTCATAGAGGAAGGAGATCGCAGACCAACGCGCGCGCCCAGCTTGGACGCGCCGATGGTAGAATATGTTTTGGGAGGCCGAGGGCTGGCTTGCCCGAACTTGGCGAAAAAGGTCATCCAATGCGGCATTGCTCATCTGCCGCTTAAGAATGTGAAAATTTGCTGTTTTTGCAACGCGAAGAGAGTCGATCATCCATCCCCCGTCGCGTTTCCGCGCGGAAGTACGCCATGTCAATTAAGACGGACCTTCAATATGATCAACTTAAGCGCGAATGCCTCCACGATGCAAATGGAAAGAACATGCCCCCCGCAAAGAAGAGTTAGAAGGCTACTCGATGTCGCGCAGCTCTAGACGGCCTGCTCAATAGCAACGTTAGCCACAAAGTGTCGGCTTATCGACACGTATCCGGTTGATGGGCGTTGAAGGCTATGATCTCTTGACTACGGGGCGACGGCATGCGGAGCGTGCTTGAGGTGCTATGCGACGACAACCCAGTGATCGTTCGATAAAGATTCTGTTCGCTTCTTCGGGGGGCCTATGCGCTTTCCCGGGATGTACAACGCAGCTCGTTCAGCCTCAATCTCGCGCATTACTGGGCGAACTCTGCCACATTCGTGCGGCCTCTCCCGGGGGGCCGAGATTCGATCCCGCGCAATCCGAAGAGTCGCGCAACGACGCAGACAACTTGATCATCCTATGTCCAACGCATCATCGTTTGGTCGATCAGGATCCGACCACTTACACAGCGGATTCGTTGCTTCTCATGAAACGGCGCCATGAGAGCCGCGTCGCAGCATTTCTCAGCTCGGTTGCTGTCGAGCTTACTGACAAGCAGGCTACCGACCTCTCGCGACAGGTGGAGGACGAATCAGTCGACTTCGCAGTTGTCGTCGCGTTGCGGAAGGAATTGGCTGCGCTTAAGCATTATTTTCCTGAGCTGGTACCGATTTCGTCGACATCGGATTCGACCCGCACGTACCTTCGCGGAACGATTCCAACAAGACGCGGCGGCTCGTATCGAGTTGTTGCCACTCTCCTTCATTCGATGGGAAATCTCGATGCCGCACATGCGACATCGGACCTCATCCACAAATGGAAGCCGCGATTTGTACTTGTGAATGGAATTGCTGGTGGAATCTCTAGAAAGGATCAGGGCTTCGGCGATATCGTGGCCTCGAACTCCATTTTCTATTATGAGCTCTCGAAGGTTCGACCCAATCATCAGGAGCATCGAGCTCGGCAATTTCAGGCGGACCCCATCCTCGTGGATGGAATACTGAACTTGACCGACTCAACGTGGCGCGCACATTTGCCTTCAAGGCCCGATGGGAAAAGCGCGAGCGCCATCGAGCCGAGAATTCATGTCGGACCAATTGCCTCTGGAGAGAAGGTGATTGCTTCAAGCGAGGCTGCCCAAGAGCTTCGGTCGTTGCAACGCGATCTCATCGCAATTGAGATGGAGAGTGCAGGAGTCGCTTCTGCGGCATTCAGCGCTGTCAAGAAGGTGGGATTCTTGACGATCCGAGCCATCTGCGACTTCGCCGACGGCAAAAAGAATGACATGTGGCAAGAGTACGCAGCGTATTCCGCGGCTTCGTGCTTGCGAAGCTTCATTGAGTCGCGCCCAGTTTCCCTCTCGGAGGGGGCGTGGCCGAAGTCCGTTGCTTCGGTAGCGGCAACGAAGTCGCGTATTTCGATAGCTCAACGTAAGAAATTGTTCGATGAGCTGTGTACGGCGTTCGATATGGAAGAGTTTAAGAACCTTTGCTTTCTCCTGGGCGTGGACATTGACGAAATTCCCGGCGACCGCAAATCGGCCCGGGTCAGAGAGCTAATTTTACTGTTCGAGCGGCGCGATACGTTGCACGTATTGGAGGAAGCCGTCGATGAAAGGACACGTTAACGGAAAACCTGAGCATTCAGGCTGATGCTTTCGGCGGTGTCCGTAAGCCGTCGATACGCACTGAAATGCATGTCACGGACAGATCGGGCATTGAAACAAGGACTCCAATCGAAGCGGCCAGGACCGAGCGTGAACTCTCGTGACTATCACGAACAATCACCCACTACATGCCCCAGTCTCCGCCTCCTACAGCTCGATCAGAATCTAAAATAACAGCAAACTCAAATAGATAATAGACGCCGCAGGCTCATGCACAACCACCCTAGCGGCGATCCCTCGCCCTCGCAGGCCGACATCCAGATGACGAAAGCGATCATCGACATCGCCAGGCCGCTCGGCATCGCCGTGCACGACCACATCATCGTCGGCAAGAACGGGCATTCCAGCTTGAAGGGGATGAAGCTGATCTAACGACGTCGGCTCTTGGGGCTAAAGCGGACCTTACCGCGAACTTCGCAAAACGACGCGACTGACCCAAAGGCGACATTCAACGTCTGGAGTGATTTCCAGCTTCTGTCTGATCTTCGGATGCTAGCCGGGGAAGTCGCGGAACTCCTTGACGAGATTAAACGGAATTTTCCACCCGGCGCCTCCCCCGCGCATCAGCATCTTGATGTCTTCCGCCCTGTTTTCTTTTCCGGTTTTCGGATCGGTCTCCAGCGTGTGGCCTTGGCTGTCCCAAGGTTTGCTCGCGCTCTTCGAGTAGTAGCCGAGAAAATGGCCGGATTCATGGGCAGACGTGTTAGGCCCGCGTTGCGAGCTGATGAAGGCAAGGTCCAGCGATCGAGCAAATGAGCCATTGGCGGGGCCGCCGTTGGACCAAACCTTATCGACGCAAAAAATGGTTAGATGGGCGCCCTGAACTTTGTGTTTGACGAAGAAGCCCTTCAGTTTTTCGACGTCGATCACATCGGGAAAGGTCGCTAGGCTCGCATCCTTCATGCCAGTCGCACTGGCGAGGTCCTGTTTGACGGCAGCCTGCGAGTCGTCGATGACCAGCCAGTCGCTTGGCACCCGCTCGAAGCGGATGTTGGCCTGCGGCCTCCATATATTGTTCATCGTCAGCAATTCATCTTGCTCGTTGCAAGGCTTCTTGGCGTGAAACGCCGGAGCGCCGCCACTCCCCGGAACCATGACGTTACGGAACGCCACCTTGATCTTGATTTCCGGCAGCACGACGACATGGAGCTTGGCTTCGATCTTCCGGCCGGCCGACCGGGCCACCACCTCCAGGCCGGGAAAGCCAATCGGCTTAATCCGGCCATTGATTTCGAAAAACCGTGCATCGCCATTGAAGGTGGTGGGAAGTGACGCCGCCCTGAGCTGCGGATCGATATCGGGTTCGGAGAAGGTGTCTCTGGCTTGCATTACGCGTCTGAGGGTATCGGCGCCATCGATCTCCTTGATCCCGAGGGCATGGGCGTTAGGATCGACTTTGAGCTTTCTTCCGGGATCGATCAGCGCCACGATGTTGGAGCCGCCGAGCGGCACCACCATGCCCGGCGGGCTGCGGCGCTCATCGATGCCGGAGCGGCGGAAAACCTCTTGAAAAGCGGCCATGTCTGGTTCTCCTGTCTTAGTTCGGTCCGTCAACGCGAAATTTTGCGCGCGGAATGAGAGCCTCCTTCGGCGGCGGGAACACCAACTGGCCGGCCCCCGCGGCGAGATGCAGAAAATTTCGGCGGCGAAGTTTCATGGCAGTCCCTCCGCAACAATTGGGCACGGACGGCAGTAGGCGTAGCCTACTCCGCTTTGCGGAGAACGCGGAAGGCCAATCAATGTCCGCTTCTGGCCCATCAGAGAAGTGGCGGAACGCTTCATTGAGGTCCGTTCAATCAAACGCCTCATCGGCCGCGCTCCACGGCCAGAACGAAAGCCGTTCCGAGCCATCCGGCGAATGCGCGCGGTGTCAGGCCGGGTATGTGAATGACCGAGGCCACGGCCGACGGCCCGGACTTCCGGCACCACGCACTTTCCTTCATCCGCCTTGAATGGTCGTAGATCTTGCCGGTGGCGATGGGGCGGGCTTGAAAAACGCTCTCAGCGGCGGCAATCTCGGCCTGATTGAGGCCTCGATCTGGAGAATCTCGGCTTATGCCGATCGATGCGAGGATCGACGATGAAGCAGCGGCTTATAATGTGGCTTGCCGTTGTTGCGGGCGTCGCCCTGGTGCTCGCCGTCGCCTGGGCCGCCATCCTGTGGACTCGCCCGGAGCCTATTCGCATCGCGTTCGCCAATTCGCTCTCTGGACCGTCGGCCCCGGCCGGGACGGAAAGCCTGGTCGCGACGCAGCTTGCAATCGACGAGGTGAACGCCAAGGGTGGCGTCAACGGACGGCTAATTGAACTCGTTCTGTTCGACGACGCAAGCGATCCAGCCGTGGCGCGCGCGAACGCGCAGGCGATCGCCGAAAGCCCATGCGTCGCTGTGCTCGGCCATTATCTCAGCTCCGCTTCGCTCGCGGCAGCGCCGGTATATAAGGATGCGCGGATTCCGGCGCTCACGGGAAGCGCGGCTGCCGACGATCTGACATCCACCAATGATTACTATTTTCGTGCGTTGGCGCCGGTCTCCGCGCAGGCGCGCTCGATCGCGGAACATCTGCGCGCCGTGATGAAGGAGCCAAAAGTCCGTCTTGTTCACACGCGCGATTCCTACGGCAAGAATTTTGAGCATGGATTTGCCGCGGCCTATCCGGCGGAGCAGTTGCACGTGTTCGGACTGGACGTCGCAGCCGGTCAGATCGGATCGATGGATGGGACGCTAGCCGCTGCCGCGCAGGAGCCCGGACCCGGCGTTATCGTCGTCGGCGCGGCACCCGATTTTAGCCCAGACATCGTCAAGGCGCTGCGCCGCCACGGCATCAAGGGAACGATCATCGCATCCCAAGGCGCGGCCCGCGAAAGCTATTTGCAGAATTTCGCCAACGAGCCCGAGGAAAAATCGCATCCGGGTTTCTTCAGCGAGAATCTGTATGCCGCTTCATCGCTGATGTTCGACAGCGCAGGCGTGGCGGCGCAGGCCTTTGCCGTCGACTACAAGGCGAAAGCCGCTACCTCGCCAAGCTGGGTTGCCGGCGGCGCGTATGACGCCGCGCGCCTGATGATCGATGCGCTGAAACGAGCTGCCGTACATCACCGGTTTATGGGGCAGGGGATTCAGAAACGATCCGACAGCAAGGTTGCGGATCGCGACCGGGTGCGCGCCGCACTGGCCGCGATCGACAGTCCGAAATCGGCGGTCGTCGGGCTGACGGGGCGGCTCTATTTCAACGCGAACCGCGACATTCCGCGCCCGATCCGAATGGGTTTCTTCCATTACGGTCGGTTCGTCACGGCGCCGCAGCAACTCGTGCGCATCGATCAGCCTGATGGAATCGATCTCGCCGCGGAACAGGAGAAGGGCCATGTCATCGCGTTCGAGGATCGGCGCTACTGGATTCAGCGCGTCGTCTATACCGGCATCGACATCATTCGCGTCAGCCGGATCGACGTGAAGCAAAATTCGTTCAACGTCGACTTCTATCTCTGGATGCGATTCGCTGGCGACGATGAGGCGCAGACGCACGTCGAATTCCCGGCATTGCTGGATCGCGGGGCGTTCGATCCAGCTCGGCCGATTCAGGCTGGACACGAAGACGGCCTGAGTTACCGGCTCTATCGCATCACCGGCGATTTCAAGGCCCATTTCGATCTCCATGATTATCCATTCGACACGCAGCAATTGCATCTACTTTTTCAGAACACGGAACAGCGGCGGGAGCTCATCACCTATGTCATCGATCGGTTCGGCTTGCGCCTCGCCGACGACGGAAGCTCGCGGGCCGAGGACGGGGCCTATTCCGGGCTTCCGCTCTGGCGATTTCTCGGGCTGAACTATTTCGTCGAATCCCTGTCCAGCGGATCGACGCTCGGAAAGGCGCCTTTGTTTGGTGCCGAGGCAAGGACGGAATTCGCAGGCTTCGATGCGGCCATCATGCTGCGCCGCAGCTCCGCCATCTACATGCTGAAGAACCTACTGCCGCTGTTTCTGCTCGTGCTCGTCGTATTCGCCACGCTGTTCTTTCCCGAAACCATGTTTCGTGAACGCGTGACGATCCCAGTGACCTCGATCCTGGCGAGCGCGGTGCTGCTCGTAGCGGTGAACAGTCAGATCGGCGATGTCGGATACACGGTGGTGGTCGAAGAGATGTTCTACATCTTCTTCGTACTATGCCTGATGGCGATGTTGGCGGGCTACAGACATGAAAAACTTCGGGACGCGGGCCGAAAGCGCGTCGCTGTTGTTTCGGATCACGTAGCACAGATCATTTATGCCGGGACGGTGCTCGCTATCATCGTCGTGCTCTACCGGCGTTATGCCGTGTGAGGCAGGCGTGGATACCTCGCCGGCCCGCCACACATCACCAGGTCGCTCGGCATCGCCGTGCACGACCACATCACCATCGGCAGAAGTGGCCACGCCAGCTTGCGCGGGATGCGGTTGATCCAGGGCTCCAAATCGTGGCGGCGGATTGAGAGGAAGTCCCGCCTATCTTATCAGTGCCTGCCGCTGAATCGGCCGCATGGCTCTCAGGCCATCTCACCGAACCAGTTGCCACCCTTTCGGCGTCCAGCGCAGCAGCGCGGCGGAAAGCGGCTTCGGCGCGCGCGCCATGACGTTCCTGGCGAGCGTCCGCAGCGCGTCGAGCGCGGCGCCGCTGTCTTCGCTTGCATAGAGCACGAGATCGGCCGACGGCGCCGCCACGATCAGGACGCCACCCTGGGCCTGCGCGAGCGGCGCCCAGCTGTCGATCAGCGCAAGCCGGCTGGTCTGATAGTAGTCTCCCTTCAGCGTACCGAATTGTCCTGATGGGACCGCCTTTGCGGCGGTCGCGAGCGGCTTCATGCTGCTGCGCAGATTGGCGATGGCGATGTCGAAGACCTGGTCCGGCGTCAGGCCGAGCGCAGCACGATCCTTGTCATTGAACACCCGTATCGTCCGCGGCGAATCCAGCACCGGGACGATCACCAGCCCCTCTGCCAGAGGCCGCGTCAGGGCCGGACCGCGCGCATCGACCTCCCGAAGCGCCTGCCGCATGTAATCGGCCGAGCGCACGACCACGCGCAGCGCTGCTCTGGTGGGAGGATCATTCCGATTGCTTGTCGTTGCCACGACGCCGCTGACATAGGTGCCGATCTCCTTGCTGCAGGCGCCCGTGTTGGTCTTGCAGAAGGCGTAGATGCGATCGAGGTTGGCTTGCAGAGGGCCGATCGAAAGCGTCAGCGGCCCCTTGATCACGACAGGGGTGTCACGAATCTCGGCGCGGATGCGCTCGGCCACGAAAGCCGTAAACGCGGGTTCGTCGGCTGGAATCTGTTGCGCGCGGGCGGACCCGGCTCCGACGAGATCGCCCGCTGCGATGACGGCGATCAGAAGCCGGCACATGCGAGATCGGATAGTCATGCGATCCACCACCCCGGGATGGCGGCCCGCGGCCGATGCTCACCCCTCCCCGCCAAGTCAACCGCCGGCCGCCGTCAACCCCGCGACGCCGGCGGCTGAACGATCAATAGCAATATCGGGGATCGACCGGGACGTAGCGGCCGTCGGGGCGCTGCATGTAGCAGCCGCGCTGATAGGCGTAGTAACCGGAGCGGCGGCGCTCGCCCTCGGAAGCGATCGCGGCGCCCGTTCCGGCACCGACGACGGCCCCGATTGCGGCACCGCGGCCTCCACCGATCGCGCCGCCGAGGATCGCCCCGCCGACACCGCCGATGATCGCGCCGCCGACGGCGTCCTGGGCCGCCGCCTCATGCACCGGCATTGCCATCGCAACCGTCAGACACGCAGCGATCCCAAAACTTCCAATGCGAAGACCTCGAAGCATGCTCGACCTCCCCTGTGGTGAGCTGTGTCATAGCGCCGGAAGCGGATTCGGGCCAGAAAAATAGCCAGCGCCGCCACCTGGACGCGCCGTGATGGCGCCGGGGGGCTCTGCGAGGCGGCAGCTCAGACCGTGCCGGGTGCGGTGCACATGCCGGCCATCTCCGTGTCAGGGCTCGATCCAGCGCTGCACGGCCTCGGCGGTGTCGGCGGGCGTGGTGTTGAAGCAGATCGCCGCATTGGGCGCCAGGCGGTGGACGAGGTTGAGCACCTTCTCGAACAGCAGCAGGCGCTGCTTCGGCTCGCGCAGGCCCGCGCCGATCACGATGCAGTCGAAGCTCTCGTCGCGCAACGCCGCCGTCACCGCCGCTTCCGCAGCCGCGTCGAGATCGATCAGGCAGCTCGTGACCTCGTAACCGAGACCGCGCAGGCGCAGCAGCTGGGTCTCGATATAGTTGCGCACGAGCTCCGGCGTGAGCTGCGGGAATGTGCTGTAGTCCGCAACCCCGGGTTCGATGCCGATCGCGAGGACGCGCTTGGCCATGCAAGCCTCCTGAGCAAGCCTCCTGACCGTGTGCGCTGCTAACGGGCGGACGCCCCAGCAGGTTCCAGGATCGCGGTGACCCGCGTTCGCAAGCCACATTCGGCTTGCGACCTCCGACCGCAGTGCTGCCGCCGATTTCCCGCTCAGGCTGTAACCCATTTCACACACGCCGGGCCGGCGACCTGTCACATTCTCGCAGATTACGCCGGCGTCGCGCCCTGATTACGGCGCCTGGCTCACTTTGACATGCACGGAGAGTAGATCGTTCATCCATTTGCGGGAGCGGGAAATGTTGTCATTCGAGAGTTTGAAAGACGAATACGAGCGCAATTGGGCCAGTCTCGAGGTCAGGCCCTCACGCCTCGCCGAAGCCAATGCGGTCGCACGCAAGGCCCTCAACGGCAAGGCGACCTATCAGCAGATCGAGCGGTTGACCGGCGTGCCCTGGCATTTTGCCGCGCTCTGCCACTATCGCGAATCCAACTTCGATTTCGACACTTATCTCGGCAACGGCGAAACGATCCATCGCGCGACGACCATCGTTCCGAAAGGGCGCGGCCCGTTTGCCACCTTCGTGGACGGCGCCGTGGACGCGTTCAGAATCGAGAATTTCGTTGGCGCTCACGACTGGGGTATCGCGCGGATTCTGTACCGGCTCGAGGCGTTCAACGGCTTCGGCTATCACGCCAAGGGCTGCAATTCGCCCTATCTCTATGGCGGCTCGACACTGTACGGCCCGCCCGAGGCAAGGGCCGGCAAATTCGTCCGCGATCACGTGTTCGACTCGAACCACGTCGATTCCCAGCTCGGCACCGCGGTGATCCTGCATGCGATGATGTCGCTCGATTCCTCGATCGCCATCGACGGCAGCACGCAATTCGTGGGCCGCACCGAGCCCGAGGACGACATCGCCTCGACGGTTGTTCTGATGCAGCAGGCGCTCAACAAGCTCGGCGCCAACCCGCCGCTTGCAGAGGACGGCATCAGCGGACCGAAGACCAAGGCTGCGGTCTCGCAGTTTCAGCAGCAGAACGGCCTGAGGGATACCGGCCTTCTCGACGGGGCCACGGTCGCTGCCATCACGCGCGCGACGCAGTCGGGCACCGCCGGGCAGACCGGCGATCTGTCCCAGGCCCTGAAGCGGCTGGAGGACCTCGCGCAGTTGCTGCGACCGTCAGCCGGCGGCGTAACGCCGGGGACGACGACACCGGGCAACACGCTGCCCGCCACCAACGACCCGATCAGCCTGTTCGAACGGCTCTTTTCCCTCATCAACAAGACGACGCCCATGCCAGGACCGGTCACCCCGACCAATCCCGCCCCCGTCGATCAGCTGAAGCAGGTCGTCGACCTGCTCAGCACCTTGCTCAACAAGGACGGCAAGCCCGTGCTCGGCCAGGTCAACGGCGCGCTCGGCGAGACCATCGGCAAGCTGCTCGACGGCAAGAAGACCGCGCTCGGCATCGGCGGCTCGGTGCTCACCGCGCTGCTGTCGTCGGTGACGGCAAGCCCCAATGCGGGCGGCATTGCCGGATTGCTCGGAACGATCGTGTCGGCCGTGCCGGGCCTCGGCCAGTTCGCGATGCCGATCTCGCTGGCGCTCACGGCCTGGGGCGTGCTCGGCAAGCTGGAGAAGTGGGCGCAGGGCACCGCGCCGCCGCCCAAGGCTACGACGTAAAGCCGACGACGTAGAGCCGACGACCTAACCACAACCGCGCAGCCGTTTCAGCGCGCCTCAAGCCATGCCGCCGGCATCGGCAATGTCTGCCGCACGTCGTTCCATCAACCCGCGCTCGCGCGCATTGGTTGCAAGACGGGCGGCGGTCTCGAACGATAGCCGTGCCTCGGCGAAGCGGCCGAGCCTGTGCAGAAGGTCGCCGCGCACGGCCTGAAGATGGTGATAAGTCCTGAGCGCCGGCTCGTCGGCGATCAGCTCGACGAGATCGAGCCCGGCCTGCGGCCCTTCGGCCATGCCGAGCGCGACCGCGCGGTTGAGTTCGATCACGGGCGAGCGCACCAGCGTCGCAAGCTGGCCATAGAGCTCCGCGATGCGTCGCCAGTCGGTGCTTGCGGCCGTCTCCGCGGTGGCGTGACACGCGACGATTGCGGCCTGCAGCGTGTAGAACCGGCCGGCTCCGCCGAGCTCGCGCGCGCGGTCCAGCGCCCGAAGGCCGCGCGTGATTTGGAGCCGATCCCACAGCCCGCGATCCTGGTCCATGAGCAGGATGGGCTCGCCATCGCGGTCGGTGCGGGCATGCATCCGCGCGGCATTCAGGTCCATCAGCGCCATGAGACCGTGCACCTCGGGCTCGAGCGGCGCGAGCCCGACCAGCACCCGTCCCATGCGCAGGGCCTCGTCACAGAGCTGCGGCCGCAGCCACTCCTCGCCGCGAGAGGCCGAATAGCCCTCGTTGAAGATGAGATAGACGACCTCGAGCACCGAGGCCAGACGCTCGGAAAGTTCCTCGCCGCCAGGCGTTTCGTAGGTGAGGCCCGACCGCGAAAGCGTGCGCTTGGCGCGGACGATGCGTTGGGCGACGGTTGCCTCCGTGACCAGGAAGGCGCGCGCGATCTCGTCGGTGGTCAGGCCGCAGATCATGCGCAACGCCAGCGCCGCGCGGGCCTGCCGCGGCAGCAGCGGGTGGCAGGCCGTGAAGATCAGCCGCAGCCATTCGTCACCGATGTCGTCGTCGAGGGCGGTGTCGAAATCGGGCATCGCGTCCTGTTCCTGCATCAGCTCGTGCGTCAGCAGGTCCTGCTTGCGGGTGAGCATTTTCGCCCGGCGCAGATGATCGAGCGCACGGCGCTTCGCCGTCGCAACCAGCCACGCACCGGGATTGTCCGGCACCCCGCTCAGCGGCCAGGCCTCCAGCGCGGCGACGAGAGCGTCCTGGGTCAATTCTTCCGCGAGCGTCACGTCCCGCAGCATGCGCGACAGCGTCGCGATCAGCCGCGGCTGCACGACGCGCCAAGCTGCGTGAATCGCGGCGCGGATCGCGTGATCGATGTCGGCGGCCGTCATCGCCACCGACCAGAGCCCTTTCCGTTCCGATAGAATCGGAACGGGGCTCTGGATTCTTGCTTTGACGCGTTTTCTTTACGCGAACCGGTATCCACTTCGCTTGAAAACGCACTAAGACGAGCGGTGGTGTTCATCAGGCGTGGGCGGCGACCCTGGAATGCGCGTCGATCTCGCACGCCACGTCGACGCCCGGCGTCGCGAATGCCCGCAATTCGCAGGTACCGTCCCATCCCGGCATGTGATCGAGATGCAACTGCATGAATTCCTTCGCCATGGCCAGGGCTTCCGCCTTGTCGCGCAGCTCGAAAATGGCGTAGCCGCCGATCACTTCCTTGGCCTCGACGAAGGGGCCGTCGATGACGCTGAGCTCGCCGTCGACGATCTTCACCCGTGCGCCGGTCGCAAGCGGCATCAGGCCGCCGGTGTCGAGCATTCGACCGGCCTTGATCTCCCGCTCTGATATTTTCTGCATCGCCTCCATCAGTGCCGGGGTCGGGCCCGCCATCGGCTGGCTGGAGGTGACGATGTACATGAAGCGCATGAAAAACTCCCTTGGCGCGAGCAGCGACCGTTCCGGCCGCAAACCGGCTCGCTATGGATGTGACGATTGAGCCTCGGCTAAATCGACATCCCCGAGAGAAATTATTGGCCGGGAGAAATTATTGCCGCAGCATGATCAGGGGATCAGCGGTATCGGGAACGCGCCGCCACTGCGCGTTGTCGTCGGCCTCGAACTGCCAGACATCGCCTGATTTCGACATCAGGATGATCTGGCCGCGTTCGAGCCGCCATTGCGTCGGATTGAACTGCGCGATGCCCGCATCGCATTTCGGCTTCAGGAAGACCTGGAAATTGTCCGGCCCCGCCTCGGTATTGGTCAGCGTCAGCCCGCAGACCGGCTGGCCGTTGGAGCGCACCATCGACCAGTCGCCGATCATCTGGTCCATCGACTTGGCCATCGAACGGGCGGCGGCGAGGTCCTGCAGGATGTAGACACCTTCGCCCTGCCGCAGCCCCTCGAAGATGCCGGCCTCGACCTCGGTGAAGTCGATCACCGCTTCACCGGTCGCATCCTGCAGGCGAACGATGTCGAGACCCCTGACGCTCCAGGCGACGATGTCCTTGGTGAAGGGCAGCGCGGTCTTGCAGGCCGGCTCCAGCTCCAGCTTGAAGCCCTGGCCCGCGGCGTCGCTCTTCATGGTGACCACGCAGGTCTTGCTGCGCTCGGTGGTCGAGAGCTCCCATTGCCCGGGCATCGTCTTCTTCAGGCTCGTCGCATCCTGCGCCAAGGCAGGGCCGACCGCGGCGACACATGCCGCGATGGCCAATGCAGCGACCCGAAGAATGGTCATCAGCGCCCCTTGAACGGCGTTTCCGCAACCGGGGTCAACGGCGCCTTGCCGGCGAACCAGGCCTTGAGGTTGTCGACGACGAGCTGGTCCATCGCGTTGCGCGTCACCACCGAAGCCGAGCCGATATGCGGCAGCAGCACGACGTTCTGCATGCTCTTGAGCTCGTCCGGCACGCTCGGCTCCGCTGCGAACACGTCGAGGCCAGCGGCGAGGATGGTGCCCGACTTCAGCGCCTGCACCAGCGCCGGCTCGTCGACCACCGAGCCGCGCGCGACATTGATCAGCACGCCGCGCGGGCCGAGCGCCTTGAGCACCTCGGCATTGATCATCTTGTTGGTGCTGGCGCCGCCGGGCACGATCACCATCAAGGTATCCACCGCCTTCGCCATCTCGATCAAGTCAGGGTAGTGCTTGTAGGAGACGTCCTTGGACGGGTTGCGGGAGTGGTAGACCACCGGCACCAGCGAGGCATCGAGCCGGCGCGCGATGGCCTGGCCGATCCGGCCCATGCCGACGATGCCGACCTTGCGGTCGCGCAGGGAGCCGACGCTGAGCGGATAGTTCTGCGTCTGCCAGAGGCCGGAACGGACGTAGCGGTCGGCCTTGATGAATTCGCGCACGGTGGAGATCAGCAGGCCCATCGCGACGTCGGCGACCTCCTCGGTCAGCACGTCGGGCGTGTTGGTGACGATGATGTTGTGCTCGGCCGCGTATTTGGCGTCGACGTGGTCGTAGCCGACGCCGAAGCTCGCCACCATCTCGATCTTGGGCAATTGCGACAGCGAGTCCCTGTCGGCACGCACCGTGTGATAGGTCACGGCCACGCCGCGGATCTTTTCGCGGATCGCGGGTGTCAGCCGCTCGAGGTCGCCTCGTGTCTCGGCCTTGTGCACGACGAAATGATCGGAAAACCCGTTCTCGAGGATCGGCCGCACCGGCCCATAGATCAGAAGGTCGATCTTTTCGGACGAAATCGAACCGGCGGTCATCAGTTTTCCTTTCCAAGGGCGCTTTCGTGCCAGCGCCGTAAAACGAGGTGGGAAACTAGCGCCAGCACCCCATAGATGACAATCCCGGCCAGCGACAACAGCAGCAGCGCGGCGAACATGCGGGGTATGTTCAATCGGTAGCCTGACTCGGCGATCCTGTAGGCGAGCCCGGAGCCGGCGCCGGCCGTTCCGGCCGCGATCTCGGCCACGACAGCGCCGATCAGCGACAGCCCTCCGGCGATGCGCAGGCCGCCGAGGATATAGGGCAGCGCCGCCGGCAGCTTCAGGAAGCGCAGGGTTTGTGGTGGCGAGGCGCCATAGAGCTGGAACAGGCCGGCCAGATTGCGGTCGACCGAATTGAGCCCGAGCGTGGTGTTGGAGAGCACCGGGAAGAAGGCGACGATGAAGGCGCAGACGACGACCGCGGTCTGCTGCTCCAGATAGATCAGGAGCAGCGGTGCAATCGCGATAACAGGCGTCACCTGGAGGACGACGGCGTAGGGGAATAGCGAATATTCCACCCATTTCGACTGGTTGAACAGCAGCGCCAGCGCGATACCGCCGACGCTCGCTGCCACAAATCCTTCAAGCGTGGTCAGAAGCGTGGTGGCGAGCGATTGTGACAGCACGGCCCAGTCCTTGATCAGCGTCAGGAAGATCACGGAGGGCGCGGGCAGCACGTAAGGCGGGATCTCCCTGATGCGGACCACGAGTTCCCAGGCGAGAAGCCCGGCCGCAAGCACGATGACGGGAAGCACGAAGCGCACCGCGCGGTGCGCGCCGGACGGACTGGCGGTGACGGAGGGCTGCGCGCTCATAGCACCGGTTGCCCCGAATAGGACGGCGCCAGCGCGGCCGACACCTTCCGGCAATAATCCGAATAGGCGGCCGAGGTGCGAAACTCCTCTCCGCGCGGCTCGACCGTCTCGATGCGGATGTCGGCCTGGATCCGGCCGGGCCGCGCCGTCATGACCACCACGCGCTGCGACAGATAGACGGATTCGAACACCGAATGGGTGACGAAGATGACGGTCTTGCGAAGGCTGCGCCACAGCGCGAGCAGGTCGTTGTTGAGGCGGAAGCGCGTGATCTCGTCGAGCGCCGCGAACGGCTCATCCATCAGGAGAATGTCCGGATCGGTGACGAGCGCGCGCGCCAGCGAGACCCGCATCTTCATGCCGCCGGACAGCTCGCGCGGATAGGCGTCGGCGAAATCGGCAAGCCCGACGCTCGCCAGCGCTTCGTCGGCGCGCCCGCGCGCCTCCGCCTTCGCCACGCCCGCGAGCTTCAACGGCAGCCGCACGTTCTCGCGCACGCTGGTCCAGGGCATCAGGGTCGGCTCCTGGAATACAAAGCCGATGCCATGGCCCGGCTGTGCAGGTCCCTCGTGACGCGCCATCCGCACGATGCCGGACGACGGCGCGCTGAGCTGCGCGATCAGCCGCAGCGCGGTCGACTTGCCGCAACCCGACGGTCCCAGCAGCGAGATGAACTCGCCCTTGCGCACGGCGAGATCGAGCGGCCCGAGCGCCATGACGCCGTTGTCATAGACCTTCGTCACGCCGCGCAGGCTGACGGCGAGCGCCGTCAGGCTGGCCTCGACCCCGGACGAGGTTTTGACTGGTGACATGGACCTTGCGTTACGGCTTGCTCGGACGCAGCTCGACGCCGACGCCCTTGTTGACGAAGCGCAGCGTGTAGGACTTGCGGAAGTCGAGATCCGGCTTCACCACGCCCGCCTTCACCATCTTGTTGAAGAAGGAGGTGTAGCGCTCGTCGCTCATGGCGCCGATGCCGTTCTTCAACGACTCGCCGGAATCGACGATGCCGTATTCCTTCATCCTGGCGACGGAATAGGCAAGCAGATCGTCGGTCATCTCAGGGTTGAGCTTCTTGATCATGGCATTGCCGGCGGAATTGTCGCCGTAGATATAGTTGTACCAGCCGATCATGGAGGCATCGACGAAGCGCTGCACCAGATCGGGCTTCTTCTCGGCGATGTCGCGGCGGGTCTCGATCAGGGTCGAATAGGTATTGAAGCCGTAATCGGCGAGCAGCAGCACGTTCGGCTTGAAGCCGGCGGCCTTCTCGACCGCGAAGGGCTCGGAGGTGACGTAGCCCTGCATCGCGCTCTTGGGATTGGCGATGAAGGGCTGCGGATTGAAATTGTAGGGCCGGACGTTCTTCTCGTTGAAGCCGTATTCGGACTTCAGCCACTGGAAGTAGCTGCTCATGCCCTCCTTGGAGACGAACAGGGTCAGCGGCTTGAGGTCCTCGATCTTGGCGACCTTGGCGTCCGGCTGCGTCAGCATCACCTGCGGATCCTTCTGGAACACCGCGGCGATGGTCACGACGGGAACGTTGTTGGCGACCGCATCGAACGACATCAGCGTGTTCGCGGCCATGAAGAAATCGATCTTGCCGGCGATCAGCAGCATCCGGTTGTTCTCGTTGGGACCGCCGGGGACGATGGTGACGTCGAGCCCGTACTTCTTATAGGTACCGTCGGCGACCGCCTGGAAGAAGCCGCCATGCTCGGCCTCGGCGACCCAGTTGGTGCCGAAGGTGACTTTGTCCAGGGTCTCCGCGCGCGCCGGGACGACCGAGACAAGAGCGGCCATCAAGCCCGCCGTTAACGCTCGCCGCAGATGAGAGAGGGTCATAATGGCACTCCGTCGATCGCTTCTGGCCCAATCGCTTCTGGCCCATGTGAAAGCAACGCGATAAAACCGCATGAAGTTCGGGGACGCGAGCCGGCCAGGCCCGCGTCCCCTCATACGCCAAATTACGTGACAAATTCGGGCAAAGAAACCTTGATGATGCCGTCCCGCGACTGGACCGAGATCCGCTGGGCCGACGCCGTCCCTGCGGAGACATCGCGCTGGATCGCGGTGCTGCCGCTGGCGGCGACCGAGCAGCACGGCCCGCACCTGCCGCTTGCAACCGACGTGCTGATCGCGGACGCCTATCTGGCGCGCGTGCGCGAGCTTTTGCCCGCAACCATTCCGGCCAGTTTCCTTCCCGTTGAACCGGTCGGAATTTCCACCGAGCATATCGACTATCCGGGCACGCAGACGCTGCCGACCGACGTGGCGCTGAAAAGGTGGACCGCGATCGGCGAGGAGGTCGCGCGGCGCGGGGTGAAGAAGCTCGTCATCATCACCAGCCATGGTGGCAACAGCGCGGCCATGATGCTGGTCGCGCAGGATCTGCGCGCGCATCACAAGCTGTTCGTGGTGACGACGTCGTGGTCGCGCCTGTCGGGCGCCGACAAGCTGTTCCCGGCCGAGGAGGTTCGCCACGGCATTCATGGCGGCGCGGTCGAGACCTCGATCATGCTGGCGCGCTATCCCGACCAGGTGCGCGCGGATGCGATCGCGGATTTTCCCGCGAGCAGCGTCGCGATGGAGACGCAGTATCGCTGGCTGTCGACGCAGCGGCCCGCGCCATTCGCCTGGCAGGCGCAGGATCTGAACGCCAGCGGCGCCATCGGCAATGCGACGCTGGCCGTTCCCGAGAAGGGCGCGCAATTGTTGGATCAGGGTGCGCGCGCCTTCTGCGAGCTGCTCACCGAGGTCGATAACTTCGACGTGAACAGGCTCGCCAAGGGCCCTCTCGGCTAGCCAACATCCTCCTGGAATCATTGAGGAAAGGACCTCACCCGGGGGTCGCATCCGCCGTCTTCGAACCGGACGCGCAGAGCCTCCGTCCAACTGGGCACGCGGGCCACAACGGACCGCCTCAACCCGGATGGAGTTTCACATGTCGATCAAGACCAAGATTGCCGCCGCAGCTCTCGCTGCCCTCGCCGTCACCGGCAGCATCGTGTCCACCACCTCCTCGGCCGAAGCCAAGCAGCCCGGCTGGGTCTGGGGTGTGGGTGCCGGCATCGCCACCGCCGCTGTGGTCGGCTCCGCGATCGCCGCCAGCAACGACCCCTATTACTACGGCTATCACCGCTGCGGCTGGGTCGCCCAGTACAACGCCTTCGGCCAGTACGTTGGCCGCGTTCGCAGCTGCTACTGATTTGAGTACCTGAGGCCGATCTCACGTGGATCCTGCGTCCGACACGGGCGCCTCATCCACCCCGTGTCGTGCCCCGACCCCGCCCGGCTGTCCCCCCGGGCGGGGTCAACTGTTTTGGGCCTGAGAATTTGTTGCAGTCACGTCACACAGCGGTGCGAACCATCACCTGCGGCAATCCGCTTCAGTTGCTATTGCGAATTAATCGCAATAAGGTTTGCAGCAGACACGGGGACTTGGGAAGAAATCGCGTCGGATCGAGATCATCTCGGCCGATCGTGCGAACAACCAGAACCTGGTGACAGGATCGCCGCGAATCGGCAGGGATGTCGGCTGCGGCGGATGGGACACATTCGCGTTTTGGGGGCGTGCGTTTTGACGTTGAGAGGTCACCGTTACAGGTATTTGCGGACGGCCGCGGCAATCGCCTCGGGCGTGATGGTTTTGCCCGCCGCGAGCCGCGCGGCCGATCTGCCGCTGAAGGCACCGGCGCTGAAGACCGTCTATGACTGGACCGGCCTCTACATCGGCGCGCATGTCGGCGTCACCCGCGGCACGTCGTCGGCGACACTGATCGATCCGACGCTCGCGACCGACGACCATGTGTTTACCGGCGCGACCGGCGGCGTGCAGGCGGGCTATAACTGGCGCCTCAATTCGGGGCTCCTGCTCGGCGTCGAAGGCGACATCTCGTTTCCGAACTATCTGCCGTCCAACCACGTCGTGTCGTCGGCAGCGACCGTGCTGTCGAGCGCGGAGGAGCGCTGGGACTATGTCGCGAGCCTGCGCGCACGGCTCGGCTACACCAGCGGCAACTGGCTGTTCTACGCGACCGGCGGCGCTGCCTTCACCGGCGAGCGTTTCCTGTCGACGCCGACCGGCGGCACTGAGGAGAAGGTGTTGCACACGCGGTTCGGCTGGACCGCCGGCGGCGGCGTCGAATATGCCTTCGCGCCGCACTGGAGCGCGCGGCTCGAATATCTCTACAGCAAGTTCGACAACGCCAACGTCACCTTCCCGTCCGGCGCGCAATATTCGTCGTCGATGGATTTCCAGAGCCTGCGCATCGGCCTCAATCGCAAGATCGACTGGCCGGGCGTGCCGACCTACAACCCGAAGTCCGACGTCACCGACACCGAGTCCAGCCGCTGGGAGATTCACGGCCAGTCGACCGTGCTGGGGCAGGGCTACCCCGCGTTCCACGCGCCCTATACCGGAACGAACAGCCTGCTCCCGTCGCCGGATTTCCAGCAGACCTGGAGCAATTCGCTCTATCTGAATGCGCGGCTGTGGGACGGCGGCGAGGTCTATTTCAATCCCGAGCTGCTGCAGGGCTTCGGCTTCAACAACACGACGGGCGCTGCGGGCTTTCCCAACGGCGAAGCGCAGAAGTCCGGCTTCCCCTATCCGCACTTCAACGCCTCTCGCCTGTTCGTGCGCCAGACCTTCGGCTTCGGCGGCGAGCAGGAGGAGCTTGCCAGCGGGCAGCTTCAGCTCGCGAGCAAGGTTGACGTCTCGCGCCTCACCTTGCAGGTCGGCAAGTTTTCCGTGGTCGACGTTTTCGACGGCAATTCCTATGCGCATGACCCGCGCAAGGACTTCATGAACTGGTCGATCTGGGCGTCCGGCGCTTTCGACTACGCCGCCGACAAGCTCGGCCTCGGCTACGGCGCGACCGCCGAATTGAACCAGAAGCAATGGGCGCTGCGCGCCGGCTACTTCCTGATCGATGCCGTCTCCAACTCGAACAATTTCGACATGAACGTCGGCCGTCGCGGCGAATATGTCATGGAGCTCGAGACGCGCTACTCGCTGTTCGGCCTGCCCGGCAAGCTGCGCACGCTCGGATTCGTCAACAGCGCCTTCTCCGGCAGCTATCGCGAGACGCTGGACAATCCCGCGTTCGGCGTCGACATCAGCCAGACCCGCCGCGGCCGCCTCAAATACGGCTACGCGTTCAACGTCGAACAGGCCATCACCGACGACATCGGCGTGTTCGGCCGCTGGAGCTGGAACGACGGCCGCAACGAGATCATGGCCTTCACCGACATCGACCGCAGCCTGTCCGGCGGCGTCTCGGTGAAGGGAACGAAATGGGGCCGGCCCGACGACGTCGTCGCCATCGCCGGCGCCGTCAACGGCCTCTCGCAGGATCATCGCGACTTCATCGCCGCCGGCGGTCTCGGTCCGCTGATCGGCGACGGCCAACTCAACTACCGCCACGAACGCGTGCTGGAGACCTATTACGCCTACGCGCTGAACAAGGCGCTGACCTTCACCGCCGACTATCAGCTCATCGTCAATCCCGCCTACAACGCGGATCGTGGCCCGGTGTCGGTGTTCTCCGGCCGGCTCCACGGCGAGTTCTGAGCGCGCGCGCTTCATCCTTCGAGACGCCCGCTTCGCGGGCTCCTCAGGATGAGGCTAAGCATTGGTGCCCGTCGAAACTGCGGCCGCGCACTCCGTCCTCATCCTGAGGAGCCCGCGAAGCGGGCGTCTCGAAGGATGGGCCGAAGGGACGTCGCTCTGCAAATACGATTGCGACCCCAGCGGGGAGAGGAGTTCGATTTTCTACGCGGCCCGGATCGCGTCCAGGAACTTTCCGACCTCGACCTTGAGGCGGCTGCTCTCGCCCGACAGCGATCTGGCTGCCGCGAGCACATTCGAGGAGGCCGATCCGGTCTGGCTCGCGCCGCGCTGCACGTCGACGATGCTGGCGGAGACCTGCTGGGTGCCGCGGGCCGCCTGTTGCACGTTGCGGGAAATCTCCCGCGTCGCCGCGCCCTGCTCCTCGACCGCCGAGGCGATCGCGGACGCGATCTCGGACATGCGGGTGATGGTGTCGCCGATCGACTTGATGGCGCCGACAGAATCCTCCGTCGCCGTCTGGATTCCCGCAATCTGCTGGCTGATCTCGCCGGTGGCCTTGGCGGTCTGCTCGGCCAGCGCCTTGACCTCGGAGGCGACGACGGCAAAGCCGCGGCCGGCCTCGCCGGCGCGGGCCGCCTCGATGGTGGCGTTCAGCGCCAGGAGATTGGTCTGGCCCGCGATCTGGCTGATGAGCTCGACGACGTCCCCGATCCGGCCGGCGGCCTTGGCCAGCTCGCCGACGTGATCGTTGGTCCGCCCGGCCTGCTGCACCGCTTCGCCGGCGACGCGCGCGGAGTCCTGGACCTGCCGGCTGATCTCGTCGACCGACGAGGCCATTTCCTCCGCCGCCGCGGCAACGGTCTGCACGTTGGTGGAAGCCTGCTCGGACGCGGCCGCGACGGTCGCAGTGACCTTTTCCGATTGATCGGCCGTGCTCGTCAGCGTTCCCGCCGAGGCCTCCAGCTCCGAGGATGCCGACGCCACGGTGTTGATGACGTCGCCGATCATCGCTTCGAAGTCGCGCGCGATCTGGTCCATCCGCTGGCTGCGACGGAGCTTCGCCTCGGCTTCGACCGCGGCCGCCTCGTCGGCGGCCTTCTTGGCCGCGAGCGAATCCTTGAAGTGCCGCAGCGAGCCCGCCACCTGGCCGATCTCGTCGTTGCGGCCCGTCGCGGGGATCTCGACCTCATGCTGTCCGGCGGCGAGCGTGCCGATCACGTCCGCGAGCCGGCTAAGCGGCGTTACCACGCGGCTGCGCAGCATCATGGTCACGCCACCGAGCGTCCCGAGCAGCGCCAGCACCGCCACGCCCGCAAGCGCGAGCATCGCCAGCGCACCATCGCGCGCGGCCGCGGCGCGCTCGGCCGCTTCGGCCAGCGCGGCGTCGCGCACGCCGTAGAACATCTGGATGGCCGGCACGATGACACCGGCCAACTCTTCGGCGTTGACGCCGTATTTGCCGTCGCTACGCGCCGCCGGCATTTCCTTATCCACGACGAGCGCGGCTTTGCCGAAATAGGAGTCCGTCGCCGCCTTCAGCGCGGTGGCGATGCGGGGCGGGCTTCCGAGCTGGTCAATGCCGGCCTCGATGCGCTCTCGGTCGGCCTCGACACGCCCCTGCATGCGATCCATCAGCGAGAACTCGGCCGCGGTGAGCGGCCGGCGTACGCTCAGCGCCGGCGACAGCGTGGCGGCGCGGCTGCCGGCCGAGACGCGCAGATCCTGCGCCGTCCGTGCCAGGCTCAGCAGCGCCGCAAGCGAGGAATCGGCATTGACGACCTTCGCCTCGAGCCGGTTCATGACCGGCTCGATATTGCCGAGCACCTCGGCAACACCGGGCAGGAAACCCTTGATCGCGGCGCTGTCGCGCGCCGCCAGCGGAACACTCATCGCGCGATCTGCCGCAGCGTTGATCTCCTTCAGCCGCCGCGCGGCACGGTCGAGATGCTCGGCAATCGCTCCGCCGTCATCCAGCACCATGATGGCCCGCCTTGCGCTCTCGAAGGCGGTCTCGGCGGCTTTCGCGGCCTTCGCGGCAGCGTCGATCTGGGCCTGCGTCGCAGCGGCCTCCTGGAAGATCGGTCCAATGTAGGGGGCACGGAGACCGGCGACCTGCTGGCTGACCATCAGGGTCGCACCAAAAGCGTCAACCGTCTTGATCGCATCGGAGCGGTTCGTGAAGATGCGCGCCTGGGGTATCAGCACCTCGGCGCCGAGGATGACTGCAAAAACCGTCACCGTCAGCATCGACAGCGCGAAGAGCTTCCCGATCCGCATCCTTGGGTCCCCGAATACATTGCTACAAATGTCGAAAACCTAGCTGGCGGCCACTAAGGGCCCGTTAAGCAACGGCCCGTAGTTCAGCGGAGTGCCTTGGGCCGCGCGGGTCGCCGGAACGCTGTCATCGCCGGGTTCCCCGTGGTGCCAGATGCGACAGAATTGCCGGCATTCTCCTCGCAAAACACCTATATCAATGCTTGCGCCGCCATCCGGCCGCACTCGCATACCTCCGGAACATCAATGCTCTCGGTCGAACTCGTCATCGTCGTCGTCCTGATCGTCATCAACGGCCTGCTCTCCATGTCCGAGCTGGCCGTGGTCTCGTCCCGTCCGGCCCGCCTCTCGCTGCTCGCCGCCAAGGGCGTGCGCGGCGCCGACCGCGCGCTGACGCTGGCGGCCGATCCCGGCAAATTCCTCTCGACGGTGCAGATCGGCATCACGCTGGTCGGCGTGCTCTCGGGTGCGTTCTCCGGCGCGACGCTCGGGCAACGGCTGGCGCAATGGCTGGTCGAGCTCGGCCTGTCCGCCGGCATCGCCGACATCGTCGGCGTCGGCATCGTCGTCACGCTCATCACCTACGCCACACTGATCGTCGGCGAGCTGGTGCCGAAGCAGGTGGCGCTGCGCGACCCCGAGAGCATCGCGGTCAAGGTCGCGCCCGCGATGCATGTTCTGGCGCGGATCTCGCTGCCGCTCGTCTTCCTGCTCGATCTCTCCGGCAAGCTGATCCTCACGCTGCTCGGCCGCGGCGGCAAGGCCGAGGAGAAGGTCTCGGAAGACGAGATCCATCATCTCGTCAGCGAAGCCGAAAATGCCGGCGTGCTCGAGCCCGGCGAGAAGGAGATGATCGCCGGCGTGATGCGGCTCGGCGACCGGCCGGTCGGCGCCGTCATGACGCCGCGCACGGAGGTCGACGAGATCGACCTGAACGACGCACCGGAAGCCATTCAGCAGATCATCGCCAAGAGCCCGCATTCGCGCTTTCCGGCCTCGGACGGCGAACGCGACAAGCCGATCGGCGTGCTCCAGGCCAAGGACCTGCTGGTCGCGTTCATGAGCGAACGCACGCCCGATCTGCGGGCGCTTGTTCGCGAAGCGCCAAGCATTCCCGCCTCGGCGGATGCCCGCGACGTGCTCGCGATCCTGAGGGCCGCTCCGGTCCATGTCGGTTTCGTCTATGACGAGTACGGCGCCTTCGAAGGCGTGGTCACCGCGGCCGACATTCTGGAATCGATCGTCGGCGCGTTCCATTCCGAGGAAGGCCCGCCGGAGCCGGCCTATGTCAAGCGCGCAGACGATTCGCTGCTGGTCGCCGGCTGGATGCCGGTCGACGAATTCTGCGAGCTGCTCGGCATCGAGCTGCCGCCGCACCACCGCTTCTACACCGTGGCGGGCCTCGTGCTGCAACACTTCAACGTGCTGCCCAATGTCGGCGACGCCTTCGACCTCGGCGGCTGGCACATCGAGGTGGTCGATCTCGACGGAAGAAGGATCGACAAGATTCTGGCGAGCCGTCGGGGTGAGCAGGCGGCGGCGTGAGTGCGCGCTTGCGTGAAGTGACGCATGCTGTCGCGCCAATCTCCACTCGTCGTCCCGGACAAGCGCGCCTCAAGCGCGCGCCGATCCGGGACCCATACTCCCAGGAAGCCGTTTGGCGAAGACTGGGTGTTCGGTACTACCACCAACCGCAATCGATCGATCACGCGGTATGGGTCCCGGATCTGCGCTGACGCTTGTCCGGGACGACAGCTGAGATTGTGGTTCGCGCTCATGCCAGATGCAGGCGCCTACCCGAACCTCACACCGATCCGCTTTTCCTTGCGCCAGACCACGGTGCACGCCAGATGCTTTCCGTCGGCCTGGATGAGCAGGGTGAAGTGTTCGGGAATGCCGACCGGGCTGGTAACGTCGAGGGCTGCGCCGGTGTCCGAGAAATTGCGGACGGTGCAGTCGATCGCGCCGCCACCGAACTCGATCGTTCCGGCCTTCAGCACGCGATGCCTGGCTTTGTTGCGTCGCTCGTCCATGGGATGAACTATACCCAAAGTTGAATCAGACGTTAAGCCCCCGCTCTACTCGCGACAATTTCATGGCCTCGCGCGGGCCGCATCATGCCGTGGCTCGGCGCCTCACAGCGCCGGCTGGAACGTCTCCGCCCGCGCCATCCGCCAGGCGTCGCGGAAGCGCGGGTCCTCCGTGCCTTCGAGCAATTCTCCCGGACGCAGCGCCGGATAGAGCTGCGCGAAAGATTGCACCTGGGTCGTCGACCTCCGTTGGCTGAAGTGGATCGGGCGCAGCTGCTGGGGATGTTCGAGGCCGGCCGCGGCGATCAGCTCGGTCAGCGAATGCAGCGTGGCATGGTGGTAATTGTGCACGCGGTCGATCTTGAGCGGCACGTAGAGCGCGCGCGCCCGCGTCGGGTCCTGCGTCGCGACACCGGTCGGGCAGCGGTCGGTGTGGCAGCTCAGCGACTGGATGCAGCCGAGCGAGAACATGAAGCCGCGCGCCGAATTGCACCAGTCGGCGCCGATCGCCATCGCCCGCGCCATGTCGAACGCGGTGGCGATCTTACCGGAGGCGCCGAGCTTGATGCGGTCGCGCGCATTGATGCCGATCAGCGCGTTGTGCACGAAATTGACGCCCTCGCGCATCGGCATGCCGAGATGGTCCATGAACTCGAGCGGCGCCGCACCGGTGCCGCCTTCGTTGCCGTCGACGACGATGAAATCGGGATAGATGCCGGTCTCCAGCATCGCCTTGCAGATCGCCAGGAATTCCCAGGGATGACCGATGCACAGCTTGAAGCCGGCCGGCTTGCCACCGGAGAGGCGGCGCATCTCAGCGATGAACTGCATCATGCCAACGGGCGTCGAGAAGGCGCGGTGCGAGGCCGGCGAGATGCAGTCCTCGCCCATGGACACGCCGCGGATCTTGGAAATCTCCTCCGAGACCTTCGCCGCCGGCAGCACGCCGCCATGGCCGGGCTTGGCACCCTGGCTGATCTTGAGCTCGACCATCTTGATCTGGTCCTGGCCGGCGACGCGCGCGAACGCTTCGGGATCGAACGAGCCGTCGAGATGGCGGCAGCCGAAATAGCCGGAGCCAATCTCCCAGATGATGTCGCCGCCCATCTCTGCGTGATAGGGGCTGAAGCCGCCCTCGCCGGTGTCATGGGCAAAGCCGCCCTTCTTCGCGCCGGCATTGAGCGCACGCACCGCGTTCGGGCTGAGCGCGCCAAAGCTCATCGCCGAGATGTTGAACACCGAGGCCGAGTAGGGCTTCTTGCAGTCCGGTCCGCCGACGACGACGCGAAACTTCTCCTCGGCATGCGCCTTCGGCGACACCGAGTGATGCATCCACTCATAGCCCTCGCGGTAGACGTCCTCCTGGGTGCCGAACGGACGCTTGTCGAGCTGCATCTTGGCGCGCTGATAGACCACCGCGCGGGTGTCGCGCGAGAACGGCATGCCGTCCTTCTCGCTCTCGAAGAAATACTGCCGCATCTCGGGGCGTATCTCTTCGAGCAGGAAGCGGATATGCGCCGAGATCGGGTAGTTGCGCAGCACCGCATGGCTCTTCTGGAGCAGGTCGCGGACGCCGAGCAGCGTCAGGGCGCCGAAGATCAGGATCGGGATCAGCAGGATGTCGAAGATCTTGCGGTCGGCGATGCCGAAGCCGATCAGGAGCGCGGTGACGACCGCGCAGATCGTCAGCACTATGAAGCGCGGCGAGAATGGCATCAGCAGGGTTTCCATGGCCCCCTCTTCCAACGGCCCACGCTTCGATTTTGGCGCTTTGCTATTTTCGTCGGCCACGATTCCCATCCTCTCGCCAGCTTGAGGCGGTACGATACGCCCGCGCCTGTCATACGGATATGACGCGGCCCTTGTTTCAGGCTAGCGAATTCCGCCGCCGCAGATCAATCCGCCGAGAGGTTATGCTTTTGCAGTGCAGCAGAGGGAGTGGGGATGGGAATAGTGGGGCGGCCGGGCAAGGTGCTTTACCCACCGCCGTCGTCCTGGCGAAAGCCAGGACCCATTACCCCTAAACGGGGTTGCGCGAAGACTGACAACGACCAGCCTTCGCCAAACTTGACTCGGTGGGTATGGGTCCTGGCTTTCGCCAGGACGACACCGAGAGGATAAACGAGCGGTGCTTACCGCTCGACGAACGCCTTCTCGATCACGAAATGGCCGGGCTTGTTGCCGCTTCCCTCGATGAAGTCGCGGCCTTCGAACATCACCTTCAGCTCTTCCAGCATCGCCGGGCTGCCGCACATCATGATGCGGTCGGTTGCGATGTCGAGCGGGCCCTGTCCGATGTCGTTGAAGATCTGCTCGGAGCTGATGAGGTCGGTGATGCGGCCCCGATTGCGGAACGGCTCGCGGGTCACGGTCGGATAATAGACCAGCTTGTCCGCGAGCAGCTCCCCGAACAGCTCGTCCTCGCGCAGATTGGCGACGAGCTTCTCGCCGTAAGCGAGCTCGGAGACCTGGCGGCAGCCATGCACCAGCACGATGGTCTCGAACTGCTCGTAGACGTCGGGGTCCTTGATCAGGCTCGCGAACGGCGCGAGGCCCGTGCCGGTCGAGAGCAGCATCAGCCGCTTGCCCGGGATGAGGTTGTCGGTGATCAGCGTGCCGGTCGCCTTGCGGCCGACCAGGATGGTATCGCCCTCCTTGATCTTCTGGAGGCGCGAGGTGAGCGGGCCGTCCTGAACCTTGATCGAGAAGAACTCGAGCTCTTCCTCGTGGTTGGCGCTGGCCATGCTGTAGGCGCGCAGCAGCGGACGGCCGTCGACCTCGAGGCCGATCATCGCGAACTGGCCGTTCTGGAAGCGGAAGCCGGTATCGCGCGTGGCGCGGAAGCTGAACAGCGTGTCGGTCCAGTGCTGGACGGAAAGAACTTTCTCTCGGTAAAACGCGCTCATGATTTTCGATATTCCGAATAATTGCGGTTTTAGGGCAAAAGCACTGCCCGGCCCTGAAAGCGGGGCGGACACCATTGCCATGGCGGAGGATTTCGCGTGTGTGATCTACGCCATTGAGACCAATAATCAACCTCGTTTCGGATGCAATTGATGCCGATCAAACCGGCACTTGCGGTGGAATTGGCCGCATCATTAATGAATCTGCTGCGTGGCGCGCACAGAGGGCAATTTCTTTTCCCTTTCGGGCTCGATGGCAGCACTTAATTTCCGTCGCGCTCGCGAGAATTTCATTAAGAATAGCTCTGATCTTCACCCCGGCTTGGCGCCGATGCCCGCATTTTTGCGGCTTTTGGCGACAGGAATGACTGAGACCCATGGCCAGCAGCGAACGCATCTTCGTCCAGGCGATCCGGCGCTATTGCGCCCGACATGGCATTGCCGTCGACATCCGCGCTGGTGGCTGGCTGATCGCGATGCGCCGGGGCGAGGCGCGCCACTTCGCCTTCGGCTACGACATCGGCCTCAACAGCGCCATCGCGCATCGCCTCGCCAACGACAAATCGGCGACCGCCGAGGCGCTGTCGCTTGAAGCCGTGCCCTGCATTCCTCATCATCTCTTCCTCAACCCGAGCATGGGCGCGCATGTCGCCGGCCCTGGTTGGCGTGAAGCGATGCTGGCGCTGCTTGCGCAGCACCCGCAAGGCGTGGTGGTGAAGCCGAACGAGGGCACGTCCGGACGCGCGGTGTTCAAGGTGACGAGCGCTGCCGAGCTCGATCGCGCCGTCTGCGAGGTTTTTTCGTCGGGCCTCGGCCTCGTGATCGCGCCTTATGTCGAGATCGAGGAGGAGGTCCGCGTGATCCTGCTCGATCGCAAGCCGATGATCGTCTACCGCAAGGACCGGCCGTCGGTCGTCGGCGACGGGGAGCATACGTTGCGCGAGCTCGCGATCGCGGCGGGACACGACGGGCAGCTCCGCGAGCTCGAAGCGCGCGAGGTGAATGCGGTCGTCCCGAACGGCAAGCGGCGCATCCTGAACTGGCGGCACAATCTCGACGCCGGCGCGCGGCCGGTGCTGATGGAGATTGGCGAGGTGCGCGCGGCATGCGTGAAGCTCGCCGTCGACGCCGCCAACGCCATCGGCATCGCCTTCGCCTCGATCGACGTGGTGCGCGTGGATGGCGCCTGGCGCGTGCTCGAGATCAATTCCGGCGTGATGATGGAGGCGCTGGCGAAGCTCCATCCGGAGCTGGTGCAGGCGACGTATGACGCGGCGCTGGACCGGGTGTTTGGGAAGAGATAGCAGCCGCGAGCTCGCTGCGCCCTCTCCCCTTGTGGGAGAGGGTGGCTCACCGCGTAGCGGTGAGACGGGTGAGGGCTCTCTCTCCGCGCGTGAAACTCTTGCGTCTGAATTTGCGGAGACAACCCCTCATCCGGCGCTTCGCGCCACCTTCTCCCACAAGGGGAGAAGGGAAGGCAGCGAGCCTGCGGCACGGCGCGATCACTAATTATTCGCGCTCGCCGAATCGTCCATCGCCTTGAAGGCTTCCTCGAGTTGCAGCGAGATCGGCACGTTGAGCCGTTCGCCGGTCGGAAGCCTGGCAGTGAACCATTTGTTGTAGAGCGGGACGAGGTCGCGGTTGGAGCCGAGCTTGCGGAAGGTGCGCTCGACCACGGCCGACAATTGCGGCTCGCCTTTCCTGAACATGATGCCGTAGGGGTCGTAGGACAGATAGTCGCCGGTGACGCGGTACTTGTCCTGCGCCTTGTGGCGCGCGATCAGGCCGGAGAGCAGGATGTCGTCGGTCGCGAACGCATCCGCCTTGCCGTCCGCGAGCATCTGGAACGATTGCTCGTGATCGGCGCCGACGGCGATGGTCAGCCCCAGCGAGGATTTCTTGTCGGCCGCCTGGATCGCCTGCTCATTGGTGGTGCCCTTCGTCACCACGATGGTCTTGCCCTTCAGGTCGGCCAGCGACTGGACGCTGGACGTCTTCGGCACCATCAGCTTGGTACCGGCGACGAACATCAAGGGCGAGAACGCGACGCGCTTGGCGCGCTCGGCATTGGCCGTGGTCGAGCCGCACTCCAGGTCGATCTTGTTCTGGAGCACCGCGTCGATGCGGTCGTCCGAGGTGACCTTCACGTAGTCGATCTTGAGATTGGGATCGTCGACCTCGACGCCGATCTCCTCGACGATGGCCTCGCAGAGTTCGAGGCTGTAGCCGATCGGGCGGCCCGACTGGTCGAGGAAGGAGAACGGCGGCGAGCTCTCGCGATACCCGAGCCGCACGACATGCGCCTTCTTGATAGCCGACAGCGTCGGGCTGAGCCCTTCGCTCCCGGTCTGGGCGAGTGCTGTGGTCGCGAGCAACGATGCCGCGAGCCAGAGGCAGCCGCCGATCACTGACCTTGTCAGTGTCTGGCCCATGGTGTGCTCCTAACCATGGCCGGCCATGGCGGGCACTTCGCCCGGCACCATGTCATCAGGAACGGCGTCGCCCGGTCCCATCGCATGCTCGGGCCCAAGCTCGCCTTCCCACTTCGCGACGACCGAGGTCGCGAGCGTGTTGCCGATCACGTTGGTCGCGCTGCGGCCCATGTCGAGGAAGGTGTCGATGCCCATGATCATGAGCAGGCCGGCCTCGGGGATGTTGAACTGCGCCAGCGTCGAGGCGATCACGACGAGGGAGGCGCGCGGCACGCCGGCGACGCCCTTCGAGGTGATCATCAGCGTCGCCAGCATCGCGAGCTGCGTGCCGAGCGGCATGTCGATGTGGTAGCTCTGCGCGATGAAGATGCTCGCGAAGGTGCAGTACATCATCGTGCCGTCGAGGTTGAAGGAATAACCGAGCGGCAGCACGAAGCTCGAGATCCGCGACGAGGCGCCGAAGCGGTTGAGGCCCTCCAGCGTCTTCGGATAGGCCGCTTCCGAGCTCGCGGTCGAGAACGCGATCATCAGCGGCTCGCGGATCAGCTTCAGCAGGTGGCTGTAGCGCGGCCCGATCACGATGAAGCCCACGATCACCAGGATCGTCCACAGGAGCGCCAGCGAGAGATAGAAGCCGCCCATGAACACGACGAGCTTCCAGAGCACCAGCAGGCCGTTCTTGGCCACCGTCGCCGTGATGGCGGCCCACACCGCGAGCGGCGCGAACAGCATCACATAGCTCGTCACCTTGAGCATGATGTGGCCGATATCGTCGATCAGCGCCAGGATCGGCTTGGAGCGCTCCGGCATCGCGCCCATCGCCACCGAGAAGAACACGGCGAAGATCACGATCTGGAGGATCTCGTTCTGCGCCATCGCGTCCGCGATCGAGGTCGGGATCAGATGGGTCAGGAATTTCTCGATCGAGAAGGCCGAGACCGGCAGGCCGGTCGATTGGCCTGCCGCAGGCAGCGTGCCGGGGAAGTTGGCGCCGGGCTGAAGCAGATTGACCATGATCAGGCCGAGCATCAGCGAGACGAAGGAGGCGCTGATGAACCACCCCATGGTCTTGGCGAAGATGCGGCCGAGCTTGGCGCCCGAGCCCATATGGGCGATGCCGCCGACCAGGGTCGCAAACACCAGCGGCGCGATGATCATCTTGATCAGGCGCAGGAACATCATGGCGATCAGGTTGATGGACGAGGCCCAGTCGGCGCGCGTATCGGGCAGGAAGTTGTAGATCGCCGAGCCCATGATGATGCCCAGCACCATCGCGCCCAAGATGTATTGCGTAAACCTGTTCGACATTGCTTACCCCCACGTACACCGGCGCTTCATGATGTCGCAGATATGACGGCTGCGCAACTCGCTTGGCGGGTGGCCGCGTTGGCCGGATGTTCCCGTTGTGAAACGGCCCCCCGCGATCTAGCCTTCATGCAGCGCACAACGAATGCGCCTGCACGTTTTCTTTGCGGCAGCTGCATCAATAATCGTCAAACAAACGGAGAGGGAAACGCCATGAGCGGCAGCATCAATCGCCAGATTCTTCTGGTCGAAAAACCCAGCGGCAAGCTCGGCCCTGAACATTTCAAGATGGTCGACGGCGCGATGCCGGAGCCGAAGGACGGCGAGGCTTTGCTGCGCGTGCGTTACATCTCGCTCGACGCCGCCAACCGCGCCTGGATGCATGGCGCGACCTATCGTTCAGCCGTCGAAGCGAACAGCGTGATGGCCGGCGGCGGCATCGCCGAGGTCGTCAGCTCGAAGGCGCCGGGGTTGGCTGCCGGCGACATCGTGTTCGGCGACACCGGCTGGCAGGAGTTTGCCGCGGTGCCGGCAAAGCATCTCACCAAGATGCCGAAGCTGGAACCGATGACGCATCTGCTCAGCGTGTTCGGCATCGCCGGCCTCACCGCCTATTTCGGCCTGCTGGAGGTCGGCAAGCCCAAAGAGGGCGAGACCGTCGTGGTCTCCGCGGCGGCCGGCTCGGTCGGCTCGATCGTCGGGCAGATCGCCAAGATCAAGGGATGTCGCGTCATCGGCATCGCCGGCGGCGCCGACAAGTGCAACTGGCTGACCTCCGAGCTCGGATTCGATGCCGCCGTCGACTACAAGGACGGCGCGGTGTTCAAGGCCCTGCGCGCGGCCGCGCCAACGGGCATCGACGTCTATTTCGACAATGTCGGCGGCGACATTCTGGAAGCCTGCCTGCCGCAGATGAACAATTACGGCCGCATCGCCTGCTGCGGCGCGATCTCGCAATATGACGGTGCGCCTGCCGCGCACGGTCCGCGCGGCGTACCCGGCCTGATCGTGGTGAAGCGGCTCGTCATGCAGGGCTTCATCGTGATGGACTACATGAAGGACAGCCAGCGCGCGCTCGCCGAGCTCCAGGGCTGGGTCAAATCCGGCAAGCTGAAGGTGCAGGAGGACATCATCGACGGATTGGAGAACACGCCGAAAGCGCTGATCGGATTGCTCGCGGGCGAGAACCGCGGCAAGCGCATGGTCAAGCTCTGACGACGTATTGCTTGAGCATGATCTCCGCGCAAACGCGTTCCGCGTCTGTCGCGAGGGATAACCGCTGCACACTTTGCGCTGACGCGGCCCTTCGGGTCCGGATCATGCTCTAGTTACGTCGCAATTGCGCCGGCATTATCCACTTGCGGTAGAGGCCAAAGCATCCAAAGATACCGCGCGCGAGGCATCACTCGCGACGATTGCGCTTGAATCACATTTGAAAATCGTCGGCGCTACCGACAGGGCGGGAATTCACTCAGATGTTCAACACGTTGAAACATGCATCAACGCGCACGGCGTTGCTCGCGGCCGCGCTCTTCGCAACTGCAACAGGCGCGGTCGCGCAAGCGCCGACCGACGCGCAGAAGAGCGCGATCCGGTCCGCATGCCGCTCGGACTTCATGGCGCACTGCTCGAGCGTCACGCCCGGCGGCGTGGAAGCGTATCAATGTCTGGCGAAGAACATGTCGAGCCTGTCACCTGGGTGCCAGACCGCGGTTCGCGCGGTCGAGCCGGCTGCGGCTCCGAAGACCGAAGCCGCGCCGGCCGCACCAAAGACCGAAGCTGCGCCCAAGACCGAGTCCAAGACGGAAACGGCGCCTGCGGCGCCGAAGGCTGAATCGGCGCCCGCCGAAAAGCCCGCCGCCGCACCAGCGCCGAAGGCAGCTGCCGCCAAGCAACCGAGCAGCGCGCAGGTTGCTGCGGTCAAGAGCGCGTGCCGCGCCGACTATCCCAAGGTCTGCGCTAGCGTGCCGCCGGGCGGTGCGCCCGCGCTCGAATGCCTTGAGAAAAACAAGGCAAAGGTTTCGCCCGCCTGCGAGAAGGCCCTGAGCGCCGCGGCCGGCGGCGGCGCGGCAGCAACGGCAGCGCCTGCGGGCGCAGCCCCTGCGGCGGCGGCAGCACCGGCGGCCGCGCCAGCCGTGATCGTTCTGCGCCCGCTGCGGCCGCGCGAAGAGCTGTTCATCGTCCGATCGGCCTGCGGCGCCGACATCCGCACGCTGTGCGCCGGCGTCGCGCCCGGCGGCGGCCGCATCGTGCAATGCATCGCCAGCAATGCCGCGTCGCTGTCGCCCGCGTGCAAGGACGTGCTGGCGCCGTTCGCGGCGCGATAAGGCAGCGCACAGCGACGCGCCGGAGTGCACGACACCGATCGGCGGCATGCGCGAATGAATTCTCGCACGCCTGCCGCGATCAACCTTTGCGGATATCGATTTCGATCACGACAAGACCGGGAGGACAACATGCGTTCATTGCTGCTGGTTGCTTCTGCACTCCTCGCCTTCGGGGCGACCATGACGTTCGAGGCCACCGACGCCAACGCGGTGGTGTGCGCCCGCGGCGTCTATCGCGCCGGCTGCGCCGGGCCGAACGCGGCCGTCGTGGTCCGCAAGCCGGTTCCGGTGGTCCGCTGTACCAGGGTGCTGGTGAACGGGGTCTACGTGAAGCGCTGCGTCTGATCCCCGGGTGGCCAAGCCGGCGCGCTTTGGCTATGGTTCGCGCCTGACGGTTTCGGACACGCGCAAGACGCAGGTCCGAAAGCGAGCTTTGGCGCGCCGCGCTTGGCCGATAATTCTGCTGGCGCGGGAGGCCGGAGCACATTAGTCTACCCCTAGATAGTAAGTATACTGTCAATTAGGGAGGCAGACGTTGCGGATCGCCGTGATTGGCGGGGGGCCCGGCGGGCTCTACTTCGCCTATCTCTGGAAGAAGCGTCATCCCGAGGATCAAGTCGACCTGTTCGAACAGAACCCGGCCGACGCGACCTGGGGTTTTGGCGTGGTGTTCTCCGACCAGGCCCTGGAGTTCCTGCGCGCCGACGACCCCGAGACGGTCGATGCGATCGCGCCGCATATGGAGAGCTGGGAGAACATCACGCTCAACCTGCAGGGCGGCAGCGTCGCCATCGACGGGGTCGGCTTCTCCTCGATCGGGCGGCTCGAGCTCTTGCAGTTCCTTCAGCAGCGCGCGCTCGATGTCGGGGTCACGCCGCGCTTCGACACGCAAATTCACGGGATCGACCAGCTCAACGGCCACGATCTGATCGTCGCCGCCGACGGCTTGAACTCGCTGGTGCGCCGCGCTTACGAGGGCGATTTCGGCACCTCGCTGTCCTACTCCTCCAACAAGTTCGTCTGGTACGGCACCTCGAAGCGCTTCGACACGCTGTCACAGACTTTTGTGAAGACCGACCGCGGCGCCTTCAACGCCCATCACTACCGCTATTCGCCGACCATGAGCACCTTCCTGGTCGAGTGCGACCACGCCACCTGGCAGGCCTATGGCTTCGCCTACAAGGACGTCGAACAGTCCAAGGGCGTCTGCGAGGAGGTGTTCGCCGACACGCTCGGCGGCCACTGCCTCGTCTCCAACAAATCGGTGTGGCGCAATTTTCCCTGGGTCTGGAACGAGCACTGGTCGTTCAAGAATATGGTGCTGATCGGCGACGCGCTGCACTCGGCGCATTTCTCGATCGGCTCCGGCACGCGGCTCGCGATCGAGGACGCGATCGCGCTGGTCAAGGCGCTGGAATCCGATGCGCATCTGAACACCGCATTGCTTCGCTACCAGGCCGCGCGCAAACCGGTCGTGCAGAAGCTCGTCGACGCCGCACGAACCAGCGCCTCCTGGTACGAGAACTTTGCCCAGCACATGCAGCTCGACCTGATGGATTTTGCTTACAGCTACATCACCCGCTCCGGCCGCATCGACGATTCCCGGCTGCGGGCGATGTCGCCGGCCTTCATGGCGCGTTACGAGGCCGCCAAGAACGGTGGGGATGCGGCCAGTGAGGCTACCGCATGAGCAACGAGATTTGCGACCAGGTGCCCGCGGACAGCGCGGGCGCACGCGAGATCGGCTTTGCCGTTCCGGAAATCTACAACGCCAGCCGCGTGCTGTTCGACAATCTCGGCAAGGGATATGGCGACAAGCTCGCGCTGATTGGTCCGGCGGGCACGCGCACATATGCCGAGCTCTGCGCGGAGGCTTGCCGCTGGGGCAACGGCTTCATCTCGCTCGGCCTCAAGCGTGGCGATCGCGTGCTGCTGTTCCTCGACGATACGCCGGCTTATCCCGCCGCCTTCTTCGGCGCCGTGCGTGCCGGCTTCGTGCCGCTCCTGATCAACACGCTGACGCCGCCGGACCTGTTGCAATTCTATCTCGCCGATTCCGGCGCGACCGTCGCGGTGGCCGAGTCCGAATTCTGCGCGCGCTTCAATGCAGAGGCGTGCAAGGACACGAGCCTGCGTACGCTGATCGTCGTCAATGGCGGAATGGGCGAGCGTGCTGCGCCTGCGGCGGTCGCGGCGGCAAGCTGGCTTGCGCAATTCCCGGCCGAGCTTGCGGAAGCGAATACCCATCGCAACGAGATGGCGTTCTGGATGTACTCGTCCGGCTCGACCGGCCGGCCCAAGGGCATCGTGCACCTCCAGCACGACATGACCTATAGCGAGGTGGCCTTCGCGCAGAATGTGTTGAAGCTGACGCCTGACGACATCTGCTTCTCGGTGCCGAAGATCTTCTTTGCCTACGGGTTCGGCAACTCCGTCACCTTCCCGTTCTCGGTCGGCGCGGCGACGCTGCTGCTGCCGGGACAGCCGAAGCCGGCGACGATCTTCGCGGCGATCGAGCAATACAGGCCGACCGTCTTCTTCGGCCTGCCGACGCTTTACACCTCGCTGACCAAGGCCGAGGGCGCGCAACAGACGAACTTCTCGTCGCTGCGCATGGCGCTCTCCGCAGCCGAAGTGCTCTCGGCCGAAGTCTTCAACGGCTGGAAGACGCTCACGGGGCTCGAAATCGTCGAAGGCCTCGGCTCGACCGAGGTGCTGCACATCTATCTCTCCAACCGTCCCGAACGGAAGAAGCTCGGCGCCGCGGGCCTGCGCGTGCCCGGCTACGAGGTCGCGCTGCGCGACAAGGACGGAAGCGAGGTCGGCGACGGCGAGGAAGGCATCTTGTGGGTGCGCGGCGATTCCAACACGCCGCTGTACTGGAATCGGCCGGACAAGTCCACCGAGACCATCCGCGAGGGCGGGTGGATCTACACCGGCGACCGCTTCGTCCGCGATGCCGACGGCTTCCACTTCTTCCGCGGCCGCGCCGACGATCTTATCAAGATCTCCGGCCAGTGGGTCTATCCGCTCGAGGTCGAGCTCTGCCTCGCCGATCACCCCGACATCCGCGAATGCGCGGTGTTCGCCGCCGAGCTGCCCGATCGTCGCATGACGCTGAAGGCGGTGGTGGTGATGAACAGCCGTGCCGTAGACCAAAACGAGGCGACGCGGCGGCTACAGGATTACGTGAAGGGCAAGCTCTTGCCCTACAAATATCCGCGCGAGGTGATCTTCATCGACGAACTGCCGAAGACGGGGACAGGGAAGATCGACCGGCAGGCGTTGCTGCGGATGTGAGGGGACTGCGTTGCAACAACCTCAATGTCGTCCCGGCGAAGGCCGGGACCCATACGCCGCAGCAGTAGTTGTTGCGTGAAGTGGTCGTTATCAATCTTCGCAAAACAAAGATTTGTGGCTATGGGTCCCGGCCTGCGCCGGGACGACGGCGGAGTTTTTAGCCGCCACCGCGGCAAATCACCCCCTCACCCGCCCTTCCCCAGATGCTCCAGCGCGTCCTCGGCCCGCAGCGGCACGCGCGAGACTTCGTTGTTGAGATCGACGAGCTGCACCAGAAGCCCCATCAGCGCCTTGCGGTCGGCGGGTTTCAGCGGCTCCAGCATGCGCGCCTGGGCGCGTTCGACGGCGGGGATGATCTCGCGCAGGATCGCGGCGCCTGATTTCGTCAGGTAGAGCAGCTTGATCCGCTTGTCCTCGGGCGCGGGCTTGCGCTCGATATAGTCCTTGGCCTGAAGCCGTTCGATCACGCTGCCGAGGGTGGAGCGGTCGAACGCGATCACCGCCGACAGCCGCGTCGCATCGATGCCGGGATGGGTGTGGATCGCGATCAGCGCCCCATACTGCACCGGCGTGAGATCGAACGCCTTGCACTCCTCCATGAAGATCGAGACTGCGATCTGCTGCATGCGCCGGAACAGATAGCCCGGCGCGGCATAGACCGCGTCCATCGTGATCGGGGGAGGAGGCTTACTCGGCATCGGGCTGCTTCTCCGGTGCGGCATTGGCGAACGCCGGCAGCGCCTTGGCGGCGGCCTCAGCCTTCAGCAGGCGCGGATAGGCCGAGACGTCGACGCCGAAACGGCGCGCGTTGGCAAGCTGCGGCACGAGGCAGAGATCGGCGAGCGTCGGCGCATCGCCGAAGCAGAACGGGCCCGGCTCGTCCCTGATCAGCGTTTCGCACGCCGACAGTCCCTCGCGGTTGACCCAGGCGGCCCAGTCCTGGACCTTCTCCTCCGCAAGCCCCAGCTCGCGCAGCCGCGCCAGCACCTTCAGGTTCTGCACCGGATGGGTGTCGCAGGCGATCGCCAGCGCAAACGCCCTCACCTTGGCGCGTCGCAGCGGATCCTTCGGCAGCAGCGGTGGATTGGGGTGCGTCTCGTCGAGCCATTCGATGATCGCGACCGATTGGGTCAGCACCGCACCGCCATCGTTCTCCAGCGCCGGCACCAGCCCTTGCGGATTGATGGCGAGATAGGCGGGCGCGCATTGCTCGCCCTTGCGAAGATGATGCGGCAGATGCTCGGCGCCGAGGCCCTTCAGATTCAGCGCGATCCGCACCCGGTAGGCGGCGCTGGAGCGGAAATAGCCGTGCAGCTTCATCGGAACCCTCCCTTTTGTTTTCTGTCATTCCGGGGCTCGCGAAGCGAGAGCCCGGAATCCATACTCCCGATCGTGGTTATGGATTCCGGGCTCGACGCTGCGCGTCGCCCCGGAATGACGACAACCTTGTATGCCGTCCGTCACATTGACGCTACCTAGATCGTCAGTATACTGTCAATCAACAAAACGACGGGAGCCGCACCATGGAAGCCGTGACCAAGACGCCGGAACGCGAGGCGTTCTACAAGAAGATCGACGGCGAAAATCTCACCGCGCTGTGGACGGTGATGGGCGATCTGATCACGCCGGAGCCGAAGAGCGCCTGCCGGCCGCACCTCTGGAAATTCGACGTCATCCGCGACTACATGCGTGAAGCCGGCAAGCTGATCACGGCCAAGGAGGCCGAGCGCCGCGTGCTGGTGCTGGAGAACCCGGGCCTGCGCGGGCAATCAAAAATCACGACCTCGCTCTATGCCGGCGTACAGATGGTGGTGCCCGGCGACGTCGCTCCCGCGCATCGACACAGCCAGTCGGCGCTGCGCTTCGTGCTCGAAGGCAAGGGCGCCCACACCGCCGTCGACGGTGAGCGCACCGCGATGGAGCCCGGCGATTTCATCATCACGCCGTCGATGACCTGGCACGATCATTCCAACGAGACCGACGAGCCGATGTTCTGGCTCGACGGCCTCGATATCCCGCTGGTGCAGTTCTTCGACTGCTCCTTTGCGGAAGGCTCGAAGGAGGACCAGCAGAGGATCACGAAGCCCGCCGGCGACAGCTTTGCGCGCTATGGCCACAATCTGCTGCCGGTCGACGTGAAGCGAAGCTCGAAGACCTCGCCGATCTTCAGCTATCCCTATGCCTACACCCGTGAAGCGCTGGAGAAGGCTCGCGCGAGCCAGGAATGGGACGCCTGCCATGGGCTGAAGCTGAAGTTCAGCAATCCCGAGACCGGCGACTTTGCGATGCCGACCATCGGCACCTTCATCCAGTTGCTGCCGAAGGGGTTCAAGACTGCGCGATATCGCTCCACCGATGCGACGGTGTTCTGCCCGATCGAAGGCCGCGGCCGCAGCCGCATCGGCGATGCCGTTTTCGAATGGGGCCCGCGCGATCTGTTCGTGGTGCCGAGCTGGCACTGGGTGACGCACGAGGCCGACGACGACGCCGTGCTGTTCAGCTTCTCGGATCGGCCCGTGCAGCAGAAGCTCGACCTGTTTCGCGAGGATCGCGGGAATGCGTAAGGCGGGGTGCTATAGCCTCACATTCGGTGTCGTCCCGGCGAAGGCCGGGACCCATACCGCATGATCTATCGACGGCAGGTGGTGTGAGTACCAGCGAAGAGTAACTACCCGTCTTCGCCAAACTTCTCCCTGGGGTTATGGGTCCCGGCCTTCGCCGGGACGACAATGGAGGTTTTGGCGCGCGTCTCCATCCACATCGTCGCTGCGCTCGCAATGACGGAGTATGTCTCACCGCCAGTGCAGCAACCGCGTCTCCAGCAGATTGATCACCTTGCCCACCGCGAGGCCAAACACCGATAGGATCACCACGCCCGCGAGCAGTTGATCCGTCTGCATCAGATTGCCGGCCTGGAGCACGAAGGCGCCGATGCCGTATTGCGCGCCGATCATCTCGGCGCTGACGACGAGCAGCAGGGCCACCGAGGCGGTGATGCGGAAGCCGGCGAGGATCGCCGGCAGCGCGCCCGGCCAGATCACCTTGCGCACAATGGTGGCGAAGGGCACGTTGAAGCTCTGCGCCATGCGGATCAGGTTGCGCGGCACCGCATCGACGCCGCTATAGACCGAGATCGCGGTCGAGAAGAACACACCCAAGGCAATGGTCGCGATCTTCGGCTCTTCGCCGATGCCGAGCCAGAGGATCAACAGCGGCAGCAGCGCGATCTTCGGGATCGGGAACAGCGCCGAGATGAAAGTGATGCCGACGCTGCGCGCGAGCCGCGACAGGCCAATGGCAAAGCCGACGGCGACGCCGGCCGCCGTTCCCAGCAGCCAGCCGACACCGATGCGCAGCAGCGAGGCCGAAAGGTGCTGCCAGAGCGCGCCTGACATCGCCAGCTCGTAGATAGCGCGCACGATCGCCAACGGCGCCGGCAGGAACAGCGGATTGACGAGACCGGCGCTCCCGGCCGCCTGCCAGATCGCGATGACGAGGGCGAGCGCGATCCAGCCGCCGAAGCGGCTGCTAGCCGGCACGAAGCCCGCGCCGCGAAAGCGGACGCGCCGGGTCGCCTCGCTCTTGACAGGTGTCTCCGCCACCGGCGCGCGATCAAGCATGCTGGACCTCGCGCTCGGCATCGATCGCCTCGTGGCGGATCAGCGACCAGATCTGGTTCTGAAGCGCCAGCAGCTTTTCACGCGCCGCGGTTTCGCCGCGCTCGGCGCGCGTCATCGGCACGGTGACGACCTCGCGGATCCGCCCGGGCCGGCGCGACAGCACCACGATGCGGTCGGCGAGCCGCGCCGCCTCTTCGAGATTGTGCGTGACATAGACCGCGCCCATGCCGCCGTCGGCGAGCAGGCGGACGAAGTCCTCCATCAACAGCTCGCGGGTCTGCGAATCCAGCGCCGAGAGCGGCTCGTCCATCAGCAGGATGGCAGGCCTGACCGCCAGCGCCCGCGAAATCCCGACGCGCTGGCGCATGCCGCCGGAGAGCTGCTTTGGATAGGTCTTGCGAAAATCGGTCAGGCCGGTGCGGCGCAGCGCATCCTCGACCAGCGCGCGGCGCTGCGCCGCCGAGAGCTGGGCGTGCAGCAGCGGAAATTCAACGTTCTCCTCGACCGTCGCCCAGGGCAGCAGCGCAAAATCCTGGAACACGAAGGTGAGCGGATTGAGACTGTCCGCCGGCGGCGCCCCGCGCAGCTCCGGCGCGCCGGAGGTCGGCTGCAACAGCCCGCCGAGGATCGACAGCAGCGTGCTCTTGCCGCAGCCGGAAGGACCGACGATCGCGACCACCTCGCCGGCACCGACGGTGAAGGAGACGTCGTCGAGCACGGCGAGGTCGCCGAAGCGGTGGGTGATGTGGTTGGCGATCAGGTCCATGCTGTCTCGTCTATCCGGTTCTCCGTCGTTCCGGGATGATCCGAAGGATCAGACCCGAAACCTCGAGATTCCGGGTTCGATGCTTCGCATCGCCCCGGAATGACGGAAGCATCAATCCGCCTTCACATAGTCCTTCGCGATGATCGTATTGGCGTCAAAGCCCTTGTCGGCAAAGCCCTGCTCCTGGAGCCATTTGATCTGGTTGTCGACGTTCTTGACGTCGAGCTTGCCGTCGGGATCGATGTAAGCGCAATTGCCGACCACCTGCTCGACCGGCAGATTGGTGTACTTCGCGATGATCTCCAGCAGCGGCTTGGTCTGCTCGTTGACGGGCGCCACGCCGTCCTTCATCGCGGCGAGGATCACGTCGTGGTATTCGCGGTCAGCCTTTGCCAAAGCGCCGAGCAGCTTGGTCACCAGCGCCTTGTTGGTCAGCGTCTTCGGCGAGGCGAACACCGCGCCGAGCTGCCAGGGCGTCTCGTCACCGACCCAGCCCAGGAACTTCGCGCCGCCCTCATCCATCAGTTTTCGCGCGGTGGAGATCGGCAGTAGCGCGGCATCGACAGTCTCGCCTTTCAGCGCGGCCGCCGCATTGGACAGCGACTGCAGCGGGATGATCTTCACGTCGGCGAGCTTGAAGCCGTATTTGTCGGCGAGCAGCCCAAGCGAATAATGGAAGGATGATCCGACCTGCGTGACCGCGACGCGCTTGCCCGCGAGGTCCTTCGGCGTTTTCAGCCCGGCCGCGTAAGCGTTGTTGCTGGCGAAATAGCCGATCAGGGGATAGCCGGCTTTTTCGCGGCTCATGCCGCCGATCACCTTGAGCACGCCCTTGCCGGCGAGATTGTAGAGACCGGCGGTGAACGCGGTGACGCCGAAATCGACGTCGCCCGAGGTGGTGGCGACCGCGATCGGCTGCGCCGCGTCGAAGAACTTCAGCTCGACGTCAAGCCCGGCCTCGCGGAAATAGCCCTTGTCCTGCGCGATGAAGACCGGCGCGGAGGAGGACAGGCGGAGCACGCCGATCCTGGCCTTCAGCGCGTCCTCAGCCTGCGCCGCGCCCATCGCCATGATCGCCACCAGGCCCGCAAGCGCGAGCCGCGCAATCCCGATCATCCGGTTTCCTCCGTCGTTGTCTTGGTCGTTCTCTTGCAGCCCGTCAAAGCCCTTCGGGCACGGGCTGGTCCCGTCCGATGAAGGCGCCCTGTTGTTTCAACGTTTCCTGCAATTTTTCAATGGGGATGTCACGCGGGATCCGATTTCCAGAGAGCGCCAGCGCGGCGGCGGAACCTGCGGCCTCCCCCATCACGAAACAGGCACCCGAGACGCGGGCGGCCGACTGGCCCTCATGGGTCATCGAGGCGCAGCGGCCGGCGACCAGCAGATTGTCGACGCCCTCGGGCACCAGCATCCGGTACGGCAGTTCGTTATAGCCGCGCGATTCCGGGATTGGCGGAAAAGTGAAAATCACATCGCCGGGAACATGAGCCTCGATCGGCCAGCCGTTGACGCCGATGGAATCCTCGAACGAGGCACAGCCGAGCACGTCCTCGCCGCTGAGCTGGTAGCCGCCTTTGATGCGGCGGGTCTCGCGGATGCCGAGCTGCGGCGGCAGGTCCACGATGTAGGACTTCTCAAAACCCGGCACCGTGCGCAGGAATTCGAACGCGGCGAGCGCCTGCCTGCGGCCCTCGATCTCGCCGCGGGTGAGATCGTCGGGCTCGATGCCGTTGATGGCGTGGCCATCCTCGCGCGCGACCTGCGTGAAATTCACCCGCCATTCGATGCCGGATTTCTGCGGCCGCACGATGGCACTTTTCCGCGGGAATTTGTGGGTGCCGGCGGCGAGCGCCTTTTCCATCAATTGCGGGATGGTGCGCCAGGCCTCGCCCGCCTTTTCCGGATCGATATTGTTGAGACGGAGCATCATCGACGGGTAGAGCGGATGGCCGTGTTCGTCGCCGACTTCGAACGGCGCCCCGGCCCAGACCGCGAGATCGCCGTCACCGGAGCAGTCGATGAAGATCTCCGAGCGCACCGCCTGCCGGCCGCCCTTGGTCTCGACCATCAGCGCGTCGATACGGCTGTTATCGCCCATCACCACGCCGGCGCCGAGCGCATGGAAGAGGATATTGACCTTGTGACTTGCAAGGAGGTCGTCGGCCGCGATCTTGTAGGCCGCGGTGTCGTAGGCCTGGGCAAAGACCTTGCCGAGGATCAGATGCGGGGTGTTCAGGCCGTTGAGCAGGTCGATCCGCGCCAGGAGCTCGGACGCCATGCCCTGCACCAGCCGGTGGGCCTGGCCGTAGACGTTGCCGTGCAGGCCGCAGAAATTGGTGACGCCGGCCGCGGTGCCCATGCCGCCGAGGAAGCCGTAGCGCTCGATCAGCAGCGTCTTCCGCCCCGCCCGCGCCGCCGACGCCGCCGCGATAATGCCGGCCGGACCGCCGCCGAGCACGACCACCTCATATTCGCCGTAGAGCGGCACCCGGCGCGCTGGTTCTTCGATCGTCGTGGCCCGCATGGCGCGTCCTATCCCTGAAAATCCTTGCTTGGGACCGACTATGAATTAACGCGAGGCGGGCTACAATCCACCAAATTACGCGATCAGCTTTCTCGAATCGCGAAAGGTCAGAGATGGACATCCTGGTGAACCTTCAGGCGTTCCTCGCCACCGCGGATGCGGCCGGCTTCTCTGCCGCCGCGCGAAAGCTCAATGTCTCGACCTCCGTGGTGGCCAAGCGCGTCACGCAGCTGGAGGCGCGGATCGGCACGCCGCTGTTTCACCGCTCGACCCGGCAATTGCGGCTGACCGACGCCGGCCAGCGCTATGTGCATCGCGCGCGCGGCGTCGTCACAGACGCCACCGACCTGCTGTCGCGCATGGGCGAGAAGGGCCACGATCTCGTCGATCACCTTCGCATCAAGGCGCCGACCTCGCTGACGGTGGCGCGCCTCGCCGACGCCTTCAGCGCCTTCCAGACCCAGAACCCGCGACTGAAGCTCGAGATCGTGCTGATCGACCGCCCGGTCGATCCCGTGACTGAGGGCTTCGACATTGCGATCGGCGCCTTCCCGCACTCCTTCGGCGGCGTGGTCGACGAGCCGCTCTGCGCGCTGAAGCGGCTGCTCTGCGCTTCCCCCGCCTACTTGAAGAAGCACGGCACGCCAAAGCATCCGCGCGACCTCGTCGAGCATCGCTGCCTCAGCTTTCTGCCGACGGGACCGGAATGGATTTTTGACGGGCCGCGCGGCCGCATCAGCATCCAGGTCAGCCCGCTGCTCTCCTCCAACGAGGGACACGTGCTGGCGCGCAGCGCCATCGCCGGCAACGGCATCGCGCTGATCTCGCATTATCTCGTCGCCGATGCCTTGCGCGACGGCACGCTCAAGCCGGTGCTGCGCGACTTTCCGATTCCGGAATTGTGGGTGAAGGCCGCGATCCCCGAACGCCGGCGCAACGCGGCGGCGGTGCAGGCGCTGCTCACCCTGCTGAAAACGTCACTCGCGTCGTCGCTGTAAGCCGCGTCGCGCAGCTATCGCAAGATCGCAGTTGCTCTTGATTGTCGGACCTGAGAGAAGGGCCGCCATGGATTCGATAGTCGTGAAATTCGCCCTGCCAGCCCTGATCGCTCTTGCGATCTCCACCACTCCCGCCGCAGCCGTGGAGCAGAACTGCCGCTTCGTCCAGGCCAAGCCCGACCGCGAGGCCTGCTACATGCGGCAGGAGGAAGAACTGGCCGCAAAGCGCAAGCCTGCTGCGCCCGTGAATGAGGGCAAGACGCTCGAAACGCTGCGCCAGATGCGACAGGACGACGACGCCGTCTATCGCAGCATCAACAACATTTGCCGCGGCTGCTGAGCCGAGAACGCTCAGCCTTTCCCGCCACCCCAATTCCCCGCCCGCTTCTCGGCGAACGAGGCCAGCCCCTCCGCCGCCTCCGAGCTCTGGCGCTTGACCGAATGCAGGTGCACGAGCCGCGTGTACGCCGCATCGTCCACCGCCATCCCGCCGAACGAGCTCTCCAGCGCGAGCCGCTTGGTCTCGGCCATCGCCTCGGGTCCGTTGGCGAGCAGTTGCTCGACCACCTTGGCACCGGCGGCCTCCAACTCGGCGAGCGGCACGACCTCGTGGACGAGACCGATGCGGCGGGCGTCTTCGGCGCCGAAACGTTCGCCTGTCAGCGCGTAGCGGCGGACTTGCCGTACACTGATGGCATCGCAAAGCTGCGGGATGATGATCGCCGCCGTCAGGCCCCAGCGCACCTCCGTGATCGAGAACAGGGCATTGTCCGCCGCGATCACGACGTCGCAGGCCGCGATCACGCCGGTACCGCCGCCGAAGCAGCCGCCCTGCACCAATGCGACGGTCGGAATCGGCAGCGTGTTGAGCCGCTGCACGGCCTCGAAGGTCGCCCGCGATGCCGCTTCGTTGGCCTCGGCCGATTGCGGCCGCACGCCGTTGATCCATTTGAGGTCGGCGCCGGCCTGGAAATGCTTGCCGTTGCCCCGGAGGACCACGACGCGCAAATTGGGCCTCTTGCCGAGATCGTCCATGGCCGCGAGCACGCCCGCGATCAACGCGCCGTCATAGGCGTTGTTGACTTCCGGCCGGTTCAACGTGACGGTCGCAACCCCACGCTCATCCAAAGTCCACAAAACGGGGTTGGCAGTCATCGGCGATCCTCCGGTCGTTTGTTTGCCCTGCACTATGGCCGAGGCCACGCGCCCTGATCCATATCTTTCCGGCGTGGGGCGGCCGCGTCCATCGCATGGCGGCTTGTGTCATGCTGGCGCGGGGTGGCAGCAAGGGATCAGGACGGGACATCATGCGCATTTGCATTTTCGGCGCGGGCGCCGTCGGCAGCCACATTGCGGTCCGGCTGGCGCGCGCCGGCCATGAGGTCTCGTGCGTGATGCGGGGGGCGCATCTGGAGGCGGCGCGTGCGGGCGGCCTGAAGCTGCGTGTCGGCGATTCCGAGGTCACCGCCAAGGTGAACGCCTCCGGGGATCCCGCCCAGCTCGGCCCGCAGGACGTCGTGATCAGCACCTTGAAGGCCACCGCGCTGACCGGACTGGTCTCCAGCATCAAACCGCTGCTGCAAGACGACACGGCGATCGTGTTCGCGCAGAACGGCATTCCCTGGTGGTACGGGATCGGCCTGCCGCCGCGGCACCCGACGCCGCCGGACATTTCCTTCCTCGACCCGGGCGGGCGCCTGCGCGCCTGCATCCCGAAGGAGCGGATCATCGGCGGCGTGATCTTCTCCTCCAACGAGGTGGTCTCGCCCGGCGTGGTGCAGAACCTCACCCCGGACCGCAACCGCCTGCTGATCGGCGAATGCGACGACCGCAATTGCGAGCGCATCACGAAACTCCGCGGCGTCCTCAACGATGCGCGGCTGGAATCGCCGCCGGTGGCCGAGATCCGCGAAGCGATCTGGTCAAAGCTGCTGACCAACATGTCGCTGTCGGTGCTGTGCCTGCTGACCGGCCAGACCGCACGCGGCGTGCGCGACGACCCCGCCTTTGCCGAGGTCATTCCGCGCATGTTGAACGAGGCCAACGACATCGCGCAGCACTTCATTCCCGAGGTCAAGCGCGTCACGCGCAGCGGCCCCGCCCCCAACCACAAGCCGTCGCTGCTGCAGGATTACGAGATCGGCCGCGCCATGGAGATCGACGTGCTGGTGAAGGCGCCCGCCGCCTTCGCGCGCACCTCGGGCCTGCCGACGCCGACCCTCGACCTGATCGCCGCGCTGGCGATCCAGAAGGCGCGCGACAAGGGGCTTTATTCGGCCTGAGTTCAGGCGAGCCCGCCGATCCAGGTCGTGAGCGCGTCGAGCACCTCGGTGAGCGCCTCTTCGTTGCTACGGCCGGACTTCTTCAGCACCGCGAAAGAGTGATCGCCGCCCTCGACCTCATGCAGCGTCGCCTTCGGGCCAAGCCCTTCGACGACGGGCTTGAGGATGCCGAGGTCGGCAAGCTTGTCGCGCGTGCCTTGCAGGAACAGCATCGGGATAGCGATGCCCGCGAGGTGCTCGGCGCGCTCCGCCGACGGCTTGCCGTCGGCATGTAGGGGAAAGCCGAGGAAGGCGAGCCCTTTGACACCAGGCAATGGAGCCTTGGACTGCGCCTGCGAGGTCATCCGCCCGCCGAACGACTTGCCGCCGGCGACGAGCGTCACGCCGGGGCACAGCCGCGCCGCCTCCGCGACCGCCGCGCGGATGGCGGCGTGCGCGACCGCCGGCTGGTCGGGACGTCCTTGCTTCTTTTCCATATAGGGGAAATTGAAGCGGAGCGTCGCAATGCCGCGCTCCGCGAGGCCTTCCGCAACCTTGTCCATGAACGCATGCCGCATGTCGGCACCTGCGCCGTGCGCCAGCACGTAACAGGCGCGCGCATTTTCGGGCTGCGTCAGGATCGCGGAGACCGTGCCGATGCGCTCGATGTCGAGCTTGAGCTCTTGAGTTTTGGTCGCCACAATCAGCCATCCCGACAGACGCTGCTCCGGCCGCCTTGGTAGCGTCACCGGCGCAGCCTGAAAACACAATAATTGTCGCCGCCGACCAGCCTACCAAGCCGGAACGACGCATCAACCGAGGTGACCATGTCCTACCGCTCCTCCTGGATGACCGAAGAGCTCGACGTCTTTCGCAACCAGTTCCGGAAATATCTTGCCAAGGACCTGGCGCCGCATGCCGAGAAATGGCGCGAGCAGAAGATGGTGGACCGCTTCGCCTGGCGCGGGCTCGGCGAGATGGGCGCGCTCTTGGCGAGCGTGCCGGAGGAATATGGCGGCCTGGGCGCAACCTTCGCCTATGACGCCGCCGTGCTGGATGATCTCGAGAGCACGGTGCCGGAGCTGACGACCGGCGTCTCCGTGCACAGCGCCATCGTCGCGCACTACATCCTCAATTACGGCTCGGAGGAGCAGAAGAAGCGCTGGCTGCCGAAGATGGCGAGCGGCAAGATGGTCGGCGCCATCGCCATGACCGAGCCCGGCACCGGCTCTGACCTCCAGGCCGTGAAGACCACGGCGAAGAAGCAGGGCAATTCCTACGTCATCAACGGCCAGAAGACTTTCATCACCAATGGCCAGGCCGCCGATCTCGTCGTCGTGGTCGCGCGCACGGGCGAAGCCGGTGCGAAAGGCATTTCGCTGATCGTGGTCGAGACCGCAGGCGCGGACGGCTACAAGCGCGGGCGTAACCTCGACAAGATCGGCCTGCACGCTTCCGACACGTCGGAGCTGTTCTTCGACAACGTCACGGTGCCGCCGGAAAACCTGCTCGGCAAGGAGGAAGGCCAGGGTTTTGTCCAGCTGATGCAGCAATTGCCGCAGGAGCGCCTCGCGCTCGCGGTCGGCGCCGTCGCCTCGATGGAGCGCGCGGTCAAGCTCACCACCGAGTACACCAAGGAACGCAAGGCCTTCGGCAAGCCGCTGATGGATTTCCAGAACACCGCCTTCACGCTCGCCGAGCGCAAGACCGAAGCGATGATCGCGCGCGTCTTCGTCGACTGGTGCATCGAGCGCCTGGTCGCCGGGGATCTCGACACCGTCACGGCGTCGATGGCGAAATACTGGTGCTCGGACAAGCAGGTCCAGACCGCCGACGAATGCCTGCAGCTGTTCGGCGGCTACGGCTACATGCAGGAATACCCGATCTCGCGCATCTTCATCGATTCCCGCATCCAGAAGATCTATGGCGGCACCAACGAGATCATGAAGCTGTTGATCGCAAGGTCGCTGTGATCCGGCTGGTTACCTCATCCGCTTGTCGGCCGCGATGAAGTCGATGAAGGTCCTCACCTTCGCGGAGAGGTATTTGCGGCTCGGATAGACCGCGAACAGGCGCCCTTCGAAGATGATGTCGTCGGGCAGGATGTGCACGAGCCGGCCGGCGGCGATGTCGTCCGCGACCAGCCATTTCGGCAGGAAGGCGAAGCCCATGCCTTCCAGCGCGGCCATGTGGAGCAGCGTCTCGTTGCCGCTGCGCAGGACCGGGTTGAGCTTGATGGTCTCGACCGTGCCGTTCCTGTTCACGGAGAAGCTCTCTCCCGGATAGAGCGCGTAGTGCAACAGCGCCTGGCCGGCGAGATCGGCGAACTTCGTCGGGCGTCCGGCGCGTTTGAGGAACGCAGGGGCTGCAACCAACAAGAAGGGGACCTTGGTGATGGGACGCGCGATCAGCGCCTCGTCCGGCGTGCCGGTCGCGCGCAAGGCGAGATCGAATCCCTCCTCGACCAGATTGACCAGCCGCCCGCTGAGATCGACGTCGAGGCACACCTCCGGATAGCGAGCCTGGTAATCCGCCAGCACGCCCGCGAAGATCGCATTCGCCATCCACACCGGCGCGGTCAGCCGCAGCGTACCGCGCGGAACGACGGTCGCCTTGCTGACGGCGGCCTCGACCTCGTCGAGCGAATCCAGCATCTGCCGCGCCTGCTCGAAATAGAGCGCGCCGCTCTCGCTCAGGCTGACGCGCCGGCTGGTGCGGTTGAGCAGCCGCGTGCCCAGCCGCTTCTCGAGCTGCATCACGTGCTTGCTCGCCATGGCGGGCGAAATGCGCAGGCGCTGCGCCGCGGTCGCAAAGCTCTTCAGCTCCGCGACCAGGCAAAACACCCTCATGCTGACCAGCGAGTTCATGAAATCATCAACATCCAGGAAAGGAATCAATCATGGAATGCATAATGATCAAATGAGGCGAAACCATCAAATGGTGGCGACCCACAGACCCTGGAGATCCACCATGACCGCCACCACCTTCGAAACCGCCACCCCGGGCCGCGCCCTTCGCATCGGCCTCTGGGCCGCACAGGGCCTGATCTTCTTCGTCTTCGCCTCGGCCGGGCTGGTCAAGCTGCTCACGCCTATCCCTCAGCTGGCCGCGATGATGCCCTGGGCCGGGCAGTATTCCGAAACTTTCGTCCGAATCATCGGACTGATCGACCTTGCCGGCGGGATCGGCATCCTGCTTCCGGCCCTGACGCGGATCCTGCCGCGGCTGACGGTGCTGGCCGCGCTCGGCTGCACCGTGTTGCAGGTGTTCGCGCTCGTCTTCCACCTCTCGCGTGGCGAGACTGATGTCACGCCGCTCAATGTCGTCCTGCTCGCGCTCAGCCTGTTCGTGCTGTGGGGACGCGGCCGCAAGGCGCCGATTACGCCGCGTCAGCTCTGACCGGCAGGAACGCCGCCGCCATGATCTCAGCCAATGGATGGTCCCGGAGGGGTCTGCTCGCAGGCACCGCGATCCTCACCGCGGGCGGCGCCGCCGCCAGGGAGGATCGTCTCGCCGACGGCGTCGTGATCCTGATCGACAGCAACGAGCCCTATGTCATGGGACATGCGATCAGCTACTCGGCTAACCTCGCAAAGCACTTTGCCGACAAGGGCGCGCGATTGCTGATCGAGGTCGTCGCCAACGGCAAGGGCATCGACGTCTTCCGGGCGGACAAGACTCCGCTGGTCGAGCCGCTCGCGACGCTGCGGCAGTCGCTGCCCAATCTCACCTACAGCATGTGCGCGTCGTCGAAGGCGATCGCCGAAGCCAAGGAGCAGGTCTCGATTCCGTTGATATCGGGCGCGAGCCTTGTGCCGTTCGGGATCGGCCGCGTCGTCGATCTGCAATTGAAGGGCTGGGCCTATATCCATGCGTGAGAAGCCTCGTGCGCCCGGCACGACACTGTCCAGGCGAGCGCTGCTGATGGCCGCGCCGGCGGCCCTTGTCCCTCCGCGCGCAAGCCGCGCGCAGGGCGGTGATCCCGCCTGGCCGCCGGTGTTGGAGGCCGGCCGCAGCCAGTTTACCGTCGTGCGGCCTCGCGCAACGATGCCGCAGCTCAGGCTTCAGGACCTGCACGGAAAAGACGTTGTGCTGACGGCGCGGCCGGGCCGGATCACGCTCGTCAACTTCTGGGCGACGTGGTGCGCGGCCTGCCGGCTCGACCTGCCTGTGCTCGCAAGCCTCGTGGGATCGCGGCCGGATCGGCTCGACGTTGTCGCGATCTGCACCGATACGAAGGACCTGCGCAAGATCCGCGCGTTCCTCGGCGGTCTCGCCGTGCAGAACCTCGCCTGCTACGTCGATGCGTATGACACGACGGCGGAAGCCTCAGCCTCGGCCTTCACGCTCGTCGGCATGCCCGTGACCTATCTGGTCGGCGCGAGCAACCACGTCGAGGGTTACATCACCGGCGCACCCGACTGGCTCTCGCCGGCGGGCGCGCGGTTGCTGCAATTCTATCGCGAGCAAGCCTGATCCGCTCAATTCGGATGCCACCAGCGGCCACCGATGACCACGCCCTCCGAAACGATCTTGCGATCGCCGATCAGGTGCTCGCCGACGACGTCCTCATAGTCGAACTGGCCCTGCCTGACCGAAATCAGCGTGGCGTCGCCGACGCAGCCCGGCTTGAGGCTGCCGAGCTCGGGGCGGCGCAGCGCCATCGCCGCGTTCACCGTCGAAGCGGCGACCACATCGGACAGCTCCATGCCCATGCACAGGAACTTCGACATGGTCGTGACCTGGTCGAAGGCCGGGCCATCGATGCAGAGCTGATGGATGTCGGAGGAGATCGTGTCCGGATAGAAGCCGTTGGCGAGCATCGCGCGCGCGGTCTTGAAGGCAAACGAGCCCTTGCCGTGGCCGATGTCGAACAGCACGCCGCGCTCGCGCGCATCCAGCACCGCCTTCTTCACCGTGCCCTGCGCCGTCGCCGGCGTGTTGGGGAAAGGGCGGAACGCATGGGTCAGCACGTCGCCGGGCCGCAGGCGCGCCAGCACGTCCTCATAGCTCGGCGGCGGATGATCGATATGCGCCATCAGGGGCATGCCGACCTCGTTCGCGACCTCGAGCGCGATGTCGAGCGGCACGGCCCCCGACGTGCCCGAGGAGTGCAAGCCCACGCGCACCTTGATGCCGACGATGAGATCGCGGTTGGCATCCGCCACCTTGGCCGCCTCGATCGGATTCATCAGCCGCAACTCCTCGCTCTCACCCACCATGATCCGGTGCGAGAAGCCGAAGATGCCGGCATGCGAGACGTGCAGGTAAGCGAGAATGCGGACCTGGCTCGGCTCGATCACATGCTTGCGGAAGCCCGCGAAATTGCCGGGCCCCGCGCTGCCGGTGTCCACCGCCGTGGTGACGCCGGAGAGGCGGCAGAATTCCTCGGCATCGATGCCGAGCGAGGTGCCGCCCCAATAGACATGGGTGTGGAGATCGATCAGCCCCGGCGTCACGATGTAGCGTGACACGTCGCGCACCTCCGTGCCCGGATCCGCCTTGAGCCCGCTGCCCACCGCAGCGACCTTGCCGCCGGCAAAGCCGACATCGGTCACGGCGTCGAGCTTCTGGGACGGGTCGACCACACGGCCGCCGCGCAGGATCAAGTCGAAAGGCATTGTCGTCTCCGGATGGGCAGTGAGGCGTGGCTAGCAGGTCAGCCGGGCCAGCAAGGAAGGAAGCCGTTCGCTTCTAGCAATTTTTGCGCCGATGGACCCGCCAAATAGCGGCCAATGCCCATGACAAAATGGCGATCCCGGGATGACTCGAACATCCGACCTACGGTTTAGGAAACCGCCGCTCTATCCGGCTGAGCTACGGGACCGCGGAACCCGCGGGAGGCGGGTTTCGACCCCTCTTAGCAGAGCAGGATTGGGATCGCCAGTCGCCAGACGGGGTCAGCGATGCGCCGCGCCGATGGTCGTCAAACTGCGTTAGGGGTGTACCATGGTCCCAGCCCAAAACCGGGTCCAGGAGCCGGCACCATGATCGAGGGCATCAGTGCCATCACACTCGGCACCCATGACATGGCGCGCGCCGTGCACTTCTACCGTTCGCTCGGGTTCGAACTCCTGTATGGCGGCGAAGCCGCTGCATTCACCAGCTTTCGCGCCGGGACCGGCTATCTCAACCTGACCGCACAACCGGACGACAAGCACTGGTCCTGGTGGGGGCGCGTCATCTTCTACGTCGCCGATGTCGACGGGACCTACGAGCGCGCCCGCGCAGCCGATTGGCAGCCATCGAGCACGCCTCGCGATGCGGAATGGGGTGAGCGCTACTTCCATCTCACCGACCCCGACGGCCACGAGCTCAGTTTCGCGCGTCCGTTGTCCTGACCGAATAAGTCACACCCGCTGACGTTCCCAACGCGCAAGTAGCGCTCTCTCAGCCGCCGTGGCAAGCTCGGCGCGGTTGCCTCAAGCGAGAATTGTATCTGGGTTCTAACGAGGGAGGACGACCATGGTAACCTATGTCGTGCTGGGAAACTTCACTGATCAGGGAGTCCGCAACGTCAAGGACTCGCCGAAGCGGGCCGACGCCTTCAAGGAGATGGCCAAGACGTTCGGAGTGACCGTGAAAGAGATCGTCTGGACGCAGGGACGATATGACGTTGTAACCGTTCTCGAGGCTCCAGATGAGGCTGCCGCGATGTCGCTTAGCCTTAGTCTCAGCGCACTCGGCAATGTCCGCACCGAAACGCTGCGCGCGTTTTCGGCGGCAGATATGACAAAGATCGTCGGCAAGATGCTCTGACGCTCAAGCCCGCGCGAGCGCACTGGACCCGGGATGGCAATCCCGGGAATAGGCCTTTCATGCCCTGATATTGTTCTCGCGCACCACCTTGCCCCAATAGGCGACCTGCTTGTCGAAGAAGGTCTTGAAGGCGGCGCCGTCCTCGAGCAGCAGCGTCATGTGCTGGGTCTCCTTGAGCTGGGCTGCGGTCGCGGGTTCGCTCAGGATCTCCCTGGACGCCGCCGCCATGGCGGCGACGATCTCAGGCGGCGTGCCCGCGGGCGCGAAGATGCCCCACCAGGCCAGCGTCTCGAAGTCCGGAAAGCCCGCCTCGATCGCGGTCTGCGTATCGGGCAGCGCCGGCAGCCGCTCGCGGCCGAGCTGCAGGATCGGACGCAGCATGTTGGAGCCGAGCTGGGCTGCGACCAGCGCCGCCGATCCCGCGATCAGATCGACATGGCCGCCGAGCACGTCGTTCATCGCGGGGCCGCCGCCGCGATAGGGCACGTGCATGATCTCGACCCCGGCCTTGTTGCCGAGCACGGTCATGGCGAGATGGCCGAGCGTGCCGATGCCGACGGAGGCGTATTTCACCGCGCCGGGCGTCGCCTTGCAGGCCGCGACCACGTCGGCAAAACTCTTGTAGGGACGGCCGGCGCCGGCGGCGATCACGTATGGCGCGGTGCCGACGAGCAGCACCGGCATCAGCTCGCGCTCGACATCGACCGGCGGCTTGTCGAGGATCGACGGGATCACCGCGTGGGAATCGAAGGTGACCAGGAACGTCGTGCCGTCCGCCGGGCTCTTGGCGACCTGCGCGGCGCCGAGCGCGCCGGCGGCGCCCGATTTGTTCTCGACCACGACGATGCGGCCAAGCTTGGTTTGCAGATTGCTCTGGAGTAGCCGCGCCATCGCGTCGGTCGAGCCGCCCGGCGGAAACGGCACGACCAGGGTGATCTTGCCGGCCTGCGCCGCCGCGGGCGCCATCGCCAGGATTGCGGGCGCTGCCAGCAGCGCCCGTCGTGTGATCGTCATGGTCCCCTCCCTTGTGTTTCCGCGCCCGGCTTTTGCTCTTTGGCGCTTAGGTCGTCCCGAAACCCGACCCGGGTTTTCTGTATTCTGGCCGCGGTGGACTGAAGATGTCCAGCACGCGGGCGCCCTCGGGGCCGGCGCGCATGGTGTGCGGCACATTGCCCGGCGTGCGCCAGAAGTCGCCCTTCTTCACGGGGATCTCCTCATCGCCCTGGACGCGGATGGCGGAGCCGTCGAGCAGCACGCCCCATTGCTCCTCGGGATGGTGGTGCAGCGTACCCTGCGCGTGCGGCGCCAGCGTCACCACCGACAGCATCGCCTGCTCGCCGGAGAAGATGCGCGTGGTCACCCCCGCCGCGAGCTCGCGGAACAGCCCGTCGCTGGCGTCGTCGAGATTGTGGAACTCTTCCTTCTGGCTCACGCCATCCTCCCCTTCGTTCGCGCCGATCAGGACTTGCCGTAGGAGCCCTGATAGCGGCCCTCGCGGATCGCCTTCAGCGTCTCCTCCTCGCGCGCGACCTGGGCGCGCACGGCTTCCAGCAACGCGGCCGCACCAGCCGCGGGAAACGACACCACGCCGTCCTCGTCGCCGACCACGATGTCGCCGGGCGAGATCACGCTGCCGCCGACCGTAACAGGCACATTGATCTCGCCGGGGCCGTTCTTGTAGGGGCCGCGATGGATCACCGCGCGGGCATAGCAGGGGAAGTCATCAGCCGCGAACGCCGCGACATCGCGGATCGCGCCGTCGATGACGTAGCCTTCGGCTTTGCGCCACTGCGCGATGTTCTTCATGATCTCGCCGACCAGCGCGCGGGTCTCGTCGCCGCCGCCATCGACCACGATGACGTCGCCGGGACCGACCAGATCGAGCGCGCGGTGGATGGCGAGATTGTCGCCGGGCCGGGTGCGCACCGTGAAGGCCGTGCCCACCAGCTTGCCGCCGCGATGATAGGGTTTCAGCCCCACCGCGCCCGGCAAGCGGGCGAGGTTGTCTGAAATGACGGAGGTCGGCGCACCTCGAAAGCCCTCGATGATGTCGGCCGGCGGCTTCGGCACGCTGTTGGCTACGATCGTGATGGTCATGTCCCAAAATCCTTCCGTAGTTTTCTCACTCGGCGTGCGCCCTCGCCTTCGCCGGCCAGATCCGGAAGGCGCGCCCCTCCTTCATCCACGCCGCGCGCTCGTCGCGCAACAGCGTGCGGCGCACTTTTCCGGAATCATCGCGCGGCGGGGCGCTGACGATCTCGAAACTCTCGGGGTGCTTGTAGCGGCTGAGCCTGTCCTTCAAGAACTCCGCCATGCCGTCGGCGATAACCTGGCCGTCCGCATCCAGCTCCGGCTCGATGATGGCATGCACGCGCTGGCCCAATTCCGGATCAGGCAATCCCACCACCACGCAGGAGCGCACGCCGGGGCAGGCGGAGACGGCGGCCTCGACTTCGGCCGGATAGATGTTGGCGCCGCCGCGCAGCACCATGTCGGCGAGGCGGTCGCCGAGATAGAGATAGCCTTCCGCATCCAGCCTGCCGATATCGCCGAGCGATTCCCAGCCGTCGGCGCGCCGCTTCGGCTCGGCGCCGAGATAGTGATAGGTGGCGTCCTTGCCGTCATTGTTGAGGAAATAGATCTCGCCGGTCTCGCCCGGCGCGACGTCGTTGCCGTCCTCGCCGATGATGCGCAGGCGCGCCATCTCGCCGATCTTGCCGACCGAGCCCTTGTGGGTCAGCCATTCCGTGCCTGATATGATGCAGGAGCCTTGCCGCTCGGTGCCGCCATAGAGCTCCCAGACCCGCTCGGGCCCGAGCCAGGCGATCCAGTTCTCCTTCAGCCAGGGCGGCATCGGAGCCGCCATGTGAAACACGGTCTGAAGGCTCGACACATCGTAGGCGTTGCGCACGTCCTCAGGCAGCGCCCAGATCCGGTGCATCATGGTCGGCACGAAATTGACCCACTGCACGCGCTCGCGTTCGATCAGCCGCAGCGTCTCCTCGGCGTCGAACTTGACGAGGCCGGTGAGCTGGCCGCCGGCGAACAGCGCGGTGTGCGACACGATGAACGGCGCATTGTGGTAGAGCGGGCCGGGATTGAGCAGCGAGACCCCGAAGGGGATGTTGAGCGCCGGCGCGGCGACGGTGTCGGTCACCGCCGGGTGATGATCGAGGATCACTTTCGGGCGGCCGGTCGAGCCGCCTGAGGTCATGGCCTTCCAGTAGCGCGCCACCGGCGGCGTCAGCGGCTCGTCCGAAAATCCTTCCGGCACGAAATCCGCAGGCAGACGGTTCGGCGCGTTCCAGTCGGCCTCGCCGCCGACCACCAGCGCAGGCTTGAGGATGTCGAGCACCGCGGCGGCTTCGCCGCGCGGCAACCGCCATGACAGCGAGGTCGGTGTCGCCCCGCACTTCCAAATCGCAAACGAGGTCTCGAAGAATGCATTACCGTTGGGAAGACCGATCGCGACGAAATCGCCGGGCTTGACGCCCTTGGCCGCAAATGCCCGCGCGCGCCGGTTGGCGCCGCGCTCGAGCTCGTCCCATGTCAGCGTATCCTGCCCGTGGCGGACGGCGATCGTGCCTTGGGGTTTGCGCTCAGCGTACCAGCGCGGCACGTCGGACAGGGGCAGCAGCATCAGGCGTTTCCACTTCGTCTTCTTGGCGGCGCCTCGGGGTGAGATGCTCGCGGTGCGAAGTGTAACAGCCGGAGCCGGAGCTTCAAGGCAGCGGCGTCAGCGCTCGGCGCCGCAGCCCGGAATATCGAACAGGGCCGCGAGCCCGCATTTCGAGGTCAGCATCTTGTCGCCGTCATGACCGACGCCGGGAACGTCCCAGACCCGGTGGTTTGGCGTACCGTGATCGCGCTTGGCCATCGCGTCCACGTAAGCGTGGCCGCGGGCGTAACGATAAGGCCCCTGCGCCTCCGCCATGCAGCTCTTGTCCAGCGCGGAATGCTTCGGGTTGGTGTCCAGCGTGCCAAGCAGATAGATCACCTCGCGCTCGACATAGCGCTGCTCGAGCGCCGCCGGCGTCGCGTCGGCGAGATAGGGCGGCCGGTCGCCCATGCCGTATTTCCAGTTGTTGTAGCCCGGACAGGACGCGGCAATTGCGGGCACCGGCCGGTCGGCGCTGAAATAGGCATAGGACGAGGGGTTGGCGACGACATAGCGGACGTCGATGTGCTGGCGCGACAGCGCCGTCTCGCCCTTGCCGGCGATGGCATAGCGTTGCACGACCTGTCCGCCGCCGGAATGGCCGGCAACCACGACCTGCTTCAGGTTCGGGAAGACGCGCCGGTCGGCGAGTCTTGCGAGGATCGCATCGAGCGCCTCGAACGAGGAGACCGGATTGGGCGCAAGCGCGGCATCGCCGCCCTCCCATCCCTCCAGCGACCAGCGCAGCGTGTCCTCCGTCAGCTTGTGCGCTTCGATATCGATCTCGGCGAGAAACTGCGGCACGATCATCAGTGCGGCCTTGCCGTCGTCGCCCGCCGCGGCCTGCGCGTTGTTGGCCGATATGTAATATTCGTCGGCGTTGCGCAGGCGTCCGTGCAGCACGATGACGGCGCGCGAGATCGCGGGCTGCGGCATCGACCAGTCGCGGGAGAGGTAGAGCCGCAGCGTTCCCCGGCCGCCGACCGAGAGCCGTGCATCCCCGATCGCCTTCACCGGCTTGCGGTTGGGCGCATCTTCGTCCGCTGCAAAGGCATGGCCGCAGATCAGCACCAGGACGAGTGCGGCAAGACAGGCCAGCGCTCTCATGACGAACATTCCCCTTCGCCTCCGAATGGATAGAACTCTAAGCGCATGACGTGCCGTACGGCTGTGACTCCCGCGCCACGTCAAGCAAAAAATGTCAGCATTGCAGTCATGAAATTCCCGAGTTCCATGGGTGACAAGCCGACGATAAAGAGGCAAAAATTGGCCCGACTCAGTTCGGGTTGAGTTTTGCAAGGAATGCTCTCGTAGAATGTGGTCCGTGTTTGCATCGCGTCGTGCGGCGTTTCTCGTTGCTGCAGCAGGATTTTTTCTGCTGACGCACGCGCATGCCCAGGCGCAATGGTGGAAGCGCGCGCCTGTCGACTTCGAGGAATGCGCTGATGCCGCCGAGAAGGCCACGACCAAGGCCGAGAAAACGTCGGCGCTTGCGGATTGCAACGCCAAGTTCGCCGGACGCCGCAAGCCGGGCGGCGGCTACTCCTATTACGACTTCCTCCAGGACCGCACCTTCGATATCGCAGGTCCCAACCCGACGCCGGAAGAGCAGAAGAAGATCGACGAAGCCTACACCGCCTATCTCGCCAGTCAGCGCCGCAGCAATGAAGCGGCCCAGGCCACCGCGCGTCAGCAGCGCGAGCAGCAGGAACAACAGGTGCAGCAGCTCCAGCAGGTCGCGCTGCGGACCGACGTCGAGCGCGTGCCTGTTCCGGTCGAGCGGCCGAAGGTGCAGCAGGCCGTGGGCCCGAGACCAAAGGGCGCGCCCTGCACCAAGGGCTCGTTCTCCTGCGAATGGCCGCGGCTGTCAGAAAGCCTGAACGATCTGAAGAAGCTGTTCAGCCCGACGCCGAGCAAGCCGGCGAAGAAGGGGTGAGCTTCTCGCACTGACCGTAGGGTCGGCCAAGGCGCGCGCTTCGCGCCCCGTGCCCACCATTCCGGCAAGAAGGAAGATGGTGGGCACGCTTCGCTTTGCCCACCCTACATCCTCAGTTCGGCTGCTTCTTCTTGCTGCGCTTCGGTTTGACCACCGGCGCATCCGCCGGCGCTGTCGCCGGTGAACTGCCCAACTGCGACCTGCTCTCCTGCAATCGCCTGTCATAACCGGGAGAGTTCATGACCGTCGGCGGCCGGGCTTCCGCAAACGTGGACGCGCCGCAGAGCACGGCCAGTGCGAATCCGATCATCAAGAAACGCCTCATCGTTACTCCTCCGGTCGCGCGGCATGCACTCAGGCGCTACCCGCGAATCTGCTGCGGCGTCAGCCCGGGAGGGCCGTTGCCGGCGACTTCAGCTTCCTTGATCAGCGCAACAATGCGGCGCATCAGCGGCACATTGACATTGCTCTGCTCGGCAAGCGCGATGACCGCGCCCTGGAGATAGTCGATCTCGGTCTTGCGGCCCTGCTTCAGGTCCTGCCACATCGAAGAGCGCGCCTCGGGATCGATCTTCATGGTCCGCCCCAGGATCGCGTTGAAGATCATGTCGGGCAATCTCAGCAATGTCGGCGTCCAGTTCAGCGGGATCGGCGTCGCGGAGACCGGATTGATGCCGGCGGCCTTCATCGCAGCCAACCCCTCTGCCATCTGTTCGGCGAACAGTTTTCGCCAGTTGCGGCTTGCCAGTTGCGCGGCGAGCGGCATGTCCGACAATGCGCTGAGCGCGTTGTTCAGGTTGATGATCAGCTTGCCCCATTGCACGCCGGTGATGTCGCGGCTCGCGCGCATCGACAGACCGGGCACCGAGAGCGCCGCGGCCGTGTTCTCGGCGTCCTCTCCGACATGGATGTCGCCGGAAGTCGAGCGGTGGAAGCGCCCCTCGCCCATCGCGATCACGTTGAACGGCACCATGCCGGCGAGCACGCGCCGGCCGCCGAGGCGCTCGCGCAGCACCGCGACATTGCCGACGCCGTTCTGAAGCGAGACGATGACAGCGTCCTGCGGCGCGTGCTGCGCGATCTGGTCCGCGACATCGGCGGTGTCGGCGCTCTTCACGGTCACCAGCACGATGCCGGCACTATGGAAGATCGCGGGATCCTCCGACAGCGCGAGCTGGCCGGCCCCGAGCTTCTTCTCGGAGCCGTCGAAATCGGTCAGCCGCAGGCCGAACCGCTCGATCTCGGTCTTCACCCGCGGCCGCACCAGCAGCGCGACGCGACGGCCGGCAGCCGCCAGCATGCCGCCGACGAAACAGCCGATGGCGCCCGCGCCGGCCACCACGATCGGTCGATCCGCAACCACCTGACCTCAACTCCCTGAATGACCGGCCTTCGATAGCAGAGCCGGGGGTCTCGCGGCTACGGCGCATCCGCCTTGTAACGGTCATGAGAGCCCCATATGTTTTCGCCCCGGGGGGCTTGTCAGCGGCGAGCGCTCGCCGAACGGGAACGGCAAACTCGCCGAACGAGAACGACAAAGGAGAGCACCATGGGTCTACTCGACGTCCTCAACGGCATGCAGAACGGCCCGCACGGATCGCGCACGGGCGAGCAACCATCCTCCGGCGGCATGTCGCCGATGACCATGGCGCTGCTCGGCCTGCTCGCCTGGAAAGCATTCAAGCATCTGACAGCAGGCCAGCCGGGCGACGCGCCTGCCCCGCAGCAGCGCTCACCGCTGCCGCCTCCGACGCCTGTCAATACGGGCGACGCCACGCTTCCCGGAGGGAGCGGCGGCGGTCTCGGCGATCTGCTCAAAGGCGGCCTCGGCGGTCTGCTCGCGGGCGGCGCGGCCGGCACCGTGCTGAGCGGCGGGCTCGGCGATCTCCTCAATCAGCTCCAGCAGGGCGGCCACGGTGAGACCGCGAATTCCTGGGTTGGCAAGGGCCAGAACAAGCCGATCGCGCCCGGCGATCTCGCCAGCGCACTCGGCGCGGACCAGATCGAGAGCCTGTCCGCCCAGAGCGGCCTGTCGCGCGAGGAGCTGCTCTCCGGCCTCAGCCAATATCTGCCGCAGGTGATCGACCACCTGACGCCGGATGGACGGCTGCCGACCGAGAACGAACTCTCGGGCAGAATTTAGTCAAGATTGATCTGCGCGTTCTCGGGAAGGGGAGCATTGTCATGAGCATGGGCGGCCTGTTGTGGATCATCGTCGTCGGCTTCATCGCCGGTCTCATCGCGCGCTGGCTCGCGCCGGGGCCGAACAATCCGAGCGGCTTCATCCTCACCACCATCCTCGGCATCGCCGGTGCGTTTCTGGCGACGTTCGTCGGCCAGGCGATCGGGCATTACGGCGCGGACCAGGGCGCCGGCTTCATCATGGCCACGATCGGCGCGGTGGTGGTGCTGTTCATCTGGCACCGGCTGGTGGCGAGCGGCGTGATTAAGGGGTAGCCACCGTCATTCCGGGGCGCGCAACGCGCGAACCCGGAATCACGAGATTCCGGGGTCGATGCTAACGCATCGCCCCGGAATGACGTCGTGTAGAGTCACGCAATCAAATGCATGCCAGCGTCCATGCGCACGACCTCGCCGGTCATGTTGCTGGAGGCCGGCATCGCCAGGAAGCAAACGAGCTGCGCGATGTCGTCGGCGGTTGACGCGACCTTCAGCGGCACCTTCGCCACCACGCTGTCGCGCACCTGCTTTGCGCCGGCCTCGCCGCGGCCCTTGGTGAACCAGGGCGTGTCGATATAGCCGGGGCATACCGTGTTGACGCGGATCAGCGGCGCCAGCGCCCGCGACAGCGACAGCGTCATCGTGTTCAGCGCGCCCTTGCTCGCGGCATAGGCGATCGACGAGCCGACGCCGCTGATGCCGGCGACCGACGACACGTTGACCACCGCCGACGGCCGCCCCGACGCCTTCGCGCCGGCTTCCAGCAGGCTGCGCGCCGCGCGCACCATCTGGAACGGGCCGATGGTGTTGACGCCGTAAAGGCGCTGGAAATCTTCCGCCGACAATCCGTCGAGATCGGCATGGGCGACATGCTTGGTGGTGCCGGCATTGTTGACGAGCACGTCGAGCCGGCCCCAGCCGCTGGCTGCCGCAACGATCTTGCGGCAATCCTCATCCTTGGAAACGTCGCCCTGGGCGACCAGGACTTCCGCAGCGCCCGCGTTGCGGCAGAGCTCTGCCGTGGCCTCGGCTTCCTTCTGGCTCGACGAATAGTTGATGACGAGCCGCACCCCGCTCCGTGCGAGAATTTCCGCGGTCGCTGCGCCAAGTCCGGATGCGGACCCCGTCACGATTGCGCATAAGCTGTCTTTGGCCATCCGGATTTCCTTCCCCTGTATCTGATGCAAGCCTTGGGTCGCTGGCCCTGTTTAGCGAGTTTGCCGCACCCTGCAAATCGAGCAAACTCCGCTAAGCGGAATTAGTCCAGATCGGTTCTCGCGCCCATGCCGGTGCCGCAGATGGGCTTGCGATCAACGCTTGTCAGGGCCATGGCTTTTTCAGATCATCGGGCGCAAGAAGAGACCGCGCGCCGGCTTGACTTGGCGGGACGCGCCAATGGCAAAGCACGGGGAACGCTGTGGCGGAGAGTGACAATATCGTCGTCGAGACCGCGGAGAAGATCTTCGCCGATCTCGCCGACCCGCAGACCATCAACAACGACAAGAAGGATTCCTGGCAGGCGCCGCTATGGCAGGCGCTGAGCGAGGCCGGACTGCCGCTGTCCTGGGTGCCGGACGATCTCGGCGGCTCCGGCGCAAGCCTTGCCGACGGTTTTGCGCTGCTCAACGCGGCCGGCCGCTTCGCGGTCGCGGTTCCCCTCGCCGAGACCATGTTGGCGGGCTGGCTGCTCGCGCAGGCCAGGATCGCCTCGCCCGAAGGCGAGATGACGGTCGTCCCGGCGAGCCCGAAGGATCGCGTCACGCTCGATGCCGACGGCGCGCTCTCCGGCCGGGCCCGCGGCGTGCCCTTTGCCAAGGCCGCGAAACATTTTGCCGTGCTGGCGCATGGCAAGGACGGAGCCGTGATCGCACTGGTCGATGCCAGCAAGGGCCGGATCGAATCCGGCCTTAATGTCGGCTACGACCACAGCGACACCGTCACGCTCGACAAGGCCCAGCCAATCACCATCAAGCCGGCGCCGAAGGGCTTTGACCAGACCGCCCTGATGCTGATGGGCGGCGTCGCGCGCAGCCTCCAGATCGCGGGCGCGCTGGAAGCGATGCTCGACATCTCCGTGCGCTACTCCAACGAGCGCGTCGCCTTCGAGAAGAAGATCTCGAAATTCCAGGCCGTGCAGCACAATCTCGCGCGGCTTGCCGGCGAATCCGCCGCAGCGCTCGCGGCCGCAACCTCCGCGGCCGATGCCATTGCAAACGCAACGTCGTTCAACGACGAGGTCTACCTGGAGGCCGCCTCGGCAAAGATTCGTTGCGCGGAAGCCGCCGAAAAAGGCGGCGCCATCGCGCACCAGGTCCATGGCGCGATCGGCTTCACCATGGAGCACATCCTGCACCGCTATTCGCTGCGGGCGCTGGCCTGGCGCGACGATTTCGGTTCGGAAAGCCACTGGGCCGTCGAGCTCGGCAAGCTGGTCGCAAGGCGCGGCGCCGACGAACTGTGGCCGCTCGTAGCTTCGCGTTGATCGGGAGACGAAACACATGACCGCTGCCCTCCGTTTCGATCCGATCCGCCTGCCCGAGAAGTGCGAGCAATTGCGCAAGGAAGTGCGCGCGTTCCTCGCCGAGGAGATCGCCGCCGGCACTTTCGATCCGCACAAGCCCAACCGCGAAGACACCGACGCGCCGGAATTTTCCCGCCGGGTCGGCGCCAAGGGCTGGCTGGGCATGACCTGGCCGAAGAAATATGGCGGCCAGGAGCGCTCGTTCCTCGAACGCTACGTGGTGACCGAGGAGATGCGCGTGGCGAATGCGCCGACGCGACGCTTCTTCGTCGCCGACCGCCAGAGCGGGCCGGTGCTGCTGAAATACGCCCCTGAACACATCAAGATGGAGATCCTGCCGCGCATCTGCCGCGGCGAGATCTGCTTTGCGATCGGCATGAGCGAGCCGAATTCCGGCTCGGACCTGTTCGCGGCGAAGACGCGCGCGACCAAGACCGACGGCGGCTATCTCATCAACGGCACCAAGATCTGGACCTCGTCGGCGCATATCGCCGACTACATGATCGCGATCTTCCGGACCTCGCCGCCGACCAAGGAGAACCGCCGTCACGGTCTGACGCAGTTTTTGGTCAAGATGAAGCAGCCGGGCATCGAGGTGAACCCGATCGGCCAGATCACCGGCCAGTACGAGTTCAACGAGGTCGTCTTCACCGACTTCTTCGTCCCTGACGATCACGTGCTCGGCGAGGTCGACGGCGCCTGGAAGCAGGCGACGAGCGAGCTTGCCTACGAACGTTCGGGCCCCGAGCGCTTCCTGGAAACGTACTATGTGCTCACCGAGCTGGTCCGCGCGGTCGGTCCCAATCCGGACACGCGCAGCGCCGAAGGCATCGGCCGGCTGGTGGCACAGCTTCACACCATGCGGCGCATGTCGGTCTCCGTCGCCGGCATGCTGCAAGCCGGCAAGGAGCCGGTGGTGGAAGCCTCCATCGTCAAGGACATCGGCACGGTCTGGGAGCAGCAGCTTCCGCATCGCGTGCGCGATCTCGCCGCCTTCGTCGAGGAGACCGCGACCAACCGCGAGACGCTGGAGCGGCAGCTCGACTTCGCCATCAAGACCGCACCGAAACTCACCATCCAGGGCGGCACCACCGAGGTGCTCCGCGGCATCATCGCGCGCGGACTTGGCTTGCGCTAGTCGCGCGGACTTGGCTTGCGCTAATTAAATCGAGGACCATCATGAGCACCTATACAGATATCGGCGTCGAGAAGGTCGGGCACGTCGGCACCATCGAGATCCGCCGTCCGCCGCTCAACTTCTTCGACATCTCGCTGATCAACCAGATCGCGGACGCGCTCGACGAGTTCGACCGCGACATCGAGATCCGCGCCTCGGTGCTCTCGGCGCAGGGCAAGGCGTTCTGCGCCGGCGCCAATTTTGGCGACCCTGCGCGACAAGCCCAGGAAGCGCGCGCGGCCGAGAAGAAGGGCGACCCGGCCGACAACCTTGGCCCGATCAGCCATCTCTACATCCAGGCCGTGCGCATCTTCCGCGCCAGGAAGCCGATCGTCGCCGCCGTGCAGGGCGCGGCGATCGGCGGCGGCCTGGGCCTCGCGGTGTCCGCGGACTTCCGCGTCACCTGCCCCGAAGCACGCTTCTCCGCGAACTTTACAAAACTCGGCTTCCACCCCGGCTTCGGCCTGACCGTGACGCTGCCGGAGCTGATCGGCAAGAACAACGCCGAGCTGATGTTCTACACTAGCCGCCGCGTCACCGGCGAAGAAGCGGTCAAATGGGGCCTCGCCAACGAGCTGGTGCCGCAGGACCAGGTGAAGTCGGCCGCGCTGAAGCTCGCCGGCGAAATCGCCGAGTGCTCTCCGCTCGGCTTGCTGTCGACGCGCGCGACGATGCGCGCCAGCCTCGCCGACCGCGTCATGGCCGCCACCAACCACGAACTCGCCGAGCAGACCCGCCTGCGCGCGACGGAAGATTTCAAGGAAGGCGTCAAGGCCACGGAAGAACGGCGCGCGGCGAATTTCAGGGGGCGGTGACCTCTTCTTCCTTCTCCCCTTGTGGGAGAAGGTGGCGCGAAGCGCCGGATGAGGGGTATCTCTCCGCAAATGCCTCTCTCGCAGATGTGCGCGCGGAGAGAACCCCTCACCCGTCTCGCCGCTCCGCGGCGAGCCACCCTCTCCCACAAGGGGAGAGGGTTTAGCCGCGCCCCACCACCAGCGCATCCACGATCGTCACGCCCTGCCCTTCGGCGTGCACCAGCACCGGGTTGAGCTCGATCTCCGCGATCTCCCTCGCGTGCCGCGCGGCGAGCACGGAGATGTCGGCGATCAATTGCGACAGCGCCACGACGTCCGCCTTCGCCGCTCCGCGAAAACCGTTCAGCAATGGCGCCGCCTTCAAACCCTTGAGCATCGCCCCCGCCTCCTCCGCACTCACAGGCGCCGGGCGATAGACGACGTCACGGAACAGCTCGGTAGTGATCCCACCGAGACCCACCATCACCATCGGGCCAAAGGTCTCGTCCGTCATCGTGCCGACGATGATCTCGACACCCTGCTTCGCCATCGGACCGACCAGCACGCCCTGGATCACAGCCTCCGGCCGGTGCTTGCGCGCATTGCCCAGCAGCGCCTCGAACGCCAGAAACACCTCGCCCTTGGCGGCGATGTTGACGCGCACGCCGCCGATCTCGCTCTTGTGCGCGATGTCGGGCGACTGGATCTTCATCACCAGCGGGAAGCCGACGCGGGCGACCGCTTCATCGAGCCCGGCCTTGTCCTTCACCAGCACTTCGTCCGGCAGCGCGATGCCGGCGGCGCGCAGCAACGCCTTGCTGTCGGCCTCTGACAGAACCGGCGAGGTCAGATGCGCGGAGAGATCGCGCGACGGCAACCGCGCCTCGTCCGCGGGCTTCGGTAGCTCGAAACGGGCGTAATCCACGAGTTGCCGCATCGCGACGCCGGCATGGGACAGGCCGGAGAGCACGACGACGCCGGATTTGGCAAGCTCGCGCCGTGCGAAGTCGGACGGCACCGTGTAGGAATAGAACAGCACCGGCTTGTGCTGCGCCGCCAACACCGGCGTCAGCTCCTCCTCCCTGAAGGGCTTGCGCATCTCGCTCGACAGCGACAGCACGACCAGGATCGCATCGACCTCGTCCGAGGCCGTGAGCAGATCGACGCTCTTCTGGAGACCGCCCGACGTGACGCCCTGCGCGGTGACGTCGATCGGATTGCGCGCGGTGCCGTAGGACGGCATCAGCGTCTTGATCTCCGCCTGGACCGGTTCGGACAATTCCGGCACCTGCAAGCCCCGCAGCGCCACCGCATCCGCGCCCCAGATGCCGGCGCCGCCGGAGACCGTGACCACCGCAACGCGATCGCCCTTCGGCAACGGGTTGCTCGCCAGCACGGCGGCAATCGTCAGCGCCTCGTCGAGATCGTTGGAGACGATGAAGCCGTATTTCGCGAACACCGCGTCATACGCCGCCGACCAGCCGGCCATGCTCGCGGTATGCGAGGCCGCGGCGCGCTGGCCTGCGCCGGAGCGGCCGACTTTCGTGACGATGACGGGCTTCTTCACCTCCGCGGCGCGGCGCGCCGCCGCGAGAAACTTGTCAACGTCGCGGATGCCTTCGATGAACAGCAGGATCACGTCGGTCGAGGAATCCTGCACCAGGTAATCGAGGAATTCGCCGGCGCCGAGATCGGATTCGTTGCCGGCGCTGACGACGTAGCTCACGGCGACACCGAGCGCCCGGGCGCGGTGATAATAGGCAAAGCCGATGCCGCCGCTCTGCGCGACGATGCCGATCCGTCTTTGCGTGGCGATGAGCGGCACCACACCCGGCTTGACGTCCACGGCCGGGCTGAACGTCGCCGCCACGCGCTGCATCTGGCTGAAGAAGCCCTCCGCGTTGGGGCCGGAGATCCGCATGCCCGTGCGCTTGGCCAGCGCCGCGATCGCATCCTGCATCGCCGCACTGTCGCCGCCCTCCTCCGCAAAGCCGGAGGAGATGATGACGGCGTTCTTGACGCCGGCGACGGCGCATTGCTCGAGCGCAGGCAGCACGGCACGGGCGGGAATGATGACGACGGCGAGATCGATCGGCGCACCGATCTCCGCGATCGACTTGTAGCAGGCGAGCCCGTCGATCTCGGCGTAGTTCGGGTTCACCGGATAGATCTTTCCGGGATACTCGTTCTTGCGCAGCATCGCGAGCAGCCGCCCGGGAATCTTCTCATGATCGCGCGAGGCGCCGATCAGCGCGATGCTGGCAGGCGAAAAGAAGCTGTCGAGCGGATGGGACATTGGGAGGCGAGTCCTTTTTCGTGGAGCCGTGCACTCTCTCAAACCGTCATCCCCGCGCAACGGCGAAGCCGTTGTCGCTGGAGGCGCGAGATCAGCGGCGCAAACTGCGCCGCTGGGCGAGCCTCGAAGGATGAGCGGCCCGGCCGGTGGCCGTTCATCCTTCGAGGCTCCCTGCACGGCGCTGAGCACCGTACAGCTCGCACCTCAGGATGACGGTTTGAGAGCTACGAAGGCGAGAGCTCACGCATTGAGCCGGAACGTCACTCCGCCCAGCAAGAACTCGTTGCCAGCCACCGCGTGGCCTTTCGCCCTCGCCGCGTGCAGCACGCCCGCGACATCAGCCACCCGGAACTCCAGCGCGCTCATGATCTCGCTAGGCCCCTTCACGAAACGAAAAGTTGCGTTGGGCAGCCTCAGCTCCGCATCGCTTGGCGCAACCCCGATGATCCCGCCCCAGTGCTCCGCCAGCCCCGCTGGATCCGGGCTCTGCATCTCCACCGCTGTCAGCGCCTGCGTCACATCCTTGCGGATGAATTTCTGCCAGTCCGGTCCCGCCGGCGGATACGGCCCCAGAATGTCGTCGCTGCCTTTGGTGTGGTTGAACTCGATGAAGGCCGCGCGGCAGTCGCGCGGATGGAGCTGCACGCCGTGATACGGCGCGTGGTCGATCACGTTCGCCGTGCGCACGCCGAGCGCGTTGGCGTTGCGGCCGCGCTCGTCCGGATCGTTGCAGCAGAAGATCGCCATGTAGCCGCCGCGGCCGCCGGTCTTCTCGATGAAGCGGCCGGCGGTGGTGCCATCCTTGAAGGGTGCGACCACCTCCAGCAGGATCGTGTCGACCGGGAGCAGCGCGTTCTCCAGGCCGTATTTTGCGACGTTGCCGTCGCGGTAGCAGACGGCGAGGCCCATGATCTCCGCGATGTCGGAGATCACGGGCGCGAGCTGCGGCGCGACCAGGCAGATCTGTCGCAAGCGCACATAGGGCGCCATGATCATGCGCCCTTGAAGGTCGGCTTGCGCTTCTCGACGAAGGCCTTTGCGGCCTCCTTGTGGTCCTCGGTGTCGCCGCAGCGGGTGTGGTGGATCGCCTCGCCGTCGAAGCAGTCCTCCAGCGCCAGATGCTCGGCATTGTTGATGTTGCGCTTGATGAAACCAAGCGCGATCGAGGGGCCCTGCGCCAGCGACAGCGCGAGCTCGTGGGCGGCAGTGTCGATCTCGGCGTCGGGCACGACCTTCGTCACCATGCCGATGGCCTGCGCCTCCTTCGCGCTGAGCACCGGCGACATCAGATAGAGCTCGCGCGCCCGCGCGCTGCCGAGCAGCTGGGTCAGGAAATAGGTGCCGCCGTAATCGCCGGAGAAGCCGACCTTGGCGAAGGCGGTGGTGATCTTGCAGGATTCAGAGGCGATGCGCAGATCGCAGGACAGCGCCATCGAGAGGCCGGCACCGGCCGCGGCGCCGTCGAGCTGCGCCACCACGGGTTTCGGCATCTGGTGCAGGATGCGCGAGACCTCCATGCCGCGGCGCAGATTCGCAAGCTTCTGCTCGAACGGCAGCGGCGCGCGGCCCTCCGCCATCGACTTGACGTCACCGCCGACACAGAACGAGCCGCCGGCGCCCTTGAACAGCACCGCGCGCACCTCCGGATCGTCAGCCGCGCGCCGCGCCGCCTCGACCAGCCCGCGCACCATGTCCGGGTTGAGCGCGTTCTTCCGTTCGGGGCGATTCATCGTGATGGTGAGCAGCCCGCCTTCGAGCTTTTGCAGGACCATGTCGTTGCTCATGGGACGTCTCCCTCTTGTTGTTTGTTGTTTCGTCATTCCGGGGCGCGCCGACCGTTAGATTGTCGTTCCGGGGCTCGCGAAGCGAGAACCCGGAACCTCGAGATCCCGGGTTCGCTTCGCGCCCCGGGATGACGTCATGACTTACGTCACGCCGTCACTTCTTCACCAGCGGGCAGCGCGACTGCTCCAGCGACTGGAACGCTTCGCTGCCGGGCACGGTGGCGAGCAGCTTGTAGTCGTCCCAGCGGCCCTTGGATTCCGACGGCTTCTTCACCTCGAACAGGTACATGTCGTGGATCATGCGGCCGTCCTCGCGGATCTTGCCACCCTTGGCGAAGAAATCGTTGATCGGCGTCTCCTTCATCACCTTGATCACCGCAGCCGCATCCGTCGTGCCCGCCGCCTTCACGGCTTTCAGGTAATGCGTCACGGAGGAGTAGACGCCGGCCTGCGCCGAGGTCGGCGGCCGCTTCATGCGCTCGGTGAAGCGCTTCGAGAATGCGCGCGTGTCGTCGTTGAGGTCCCAGTAGAAGGCTTCCGCCAGCAGCAGGCCTTGCGCGGTCTCCAGTCCGATCGAATCGATATCGGTCACGAAGGCCAATAGCGGCGAGACCTTCTGGCCGCCCTTGGTGATGCCGAACTCGGCCGCCTGCTTGATGGCATTGACGGTGTCGCCACCGGCGTTGGCGAGGCCGATCACCTTGGCCTTGGAGGCCTGGGCCTGGAGCAGGAAGGATGAGAAGTCCGACGTGTTGAGCGGATGGCGCACGCCGCCGAGCACCTTGCCGCCGGTCTTGGTGACGACGGCGCTGGTGTCCTTCTCCAGATCCTGGCCGAAGGCGTAGTCGGCGGTGAGGAAGAACCAGGTGTCGAGGCCCGACTTCACGGCCGCAAGGCCGGTCACGTTGGCCTGGCCGTAGGTGTCGAACACGTAGTGCACGGTGTAGGGACCGCAGGCCTCGTTGGTGAGACGGATCGAGCCCGGGCCGTTGAACATGATGATCTTGTTGCGCGCCTTGGCGATCTCGCCCGCCGCAAGCGCGGTCGCGGAGGCCGCGACGTCGTAGATCATCTCGACGCCCTGGTTGTCGAGCATGTCGCGGGCGATGTTGGCGGAGAGATCCGCCTTGTTGAGATGGTCGGCCGCCAGCACCTGGATCTTGCGTCCCAGCACCTCGCCGCCAAAATCCTCAGCGGCCATCTTGGCCGCGGTCTCGCTGCCGGGACCGGTGATGTCGGCATAGAGGCTCGACATATCGAGGATGCCGCCGATCTTCAGGGGCGGCTTGTCCTCGGCCTGCACGGCACTCGCACTCAGGGCCAACGCGGCGGCAAAAATGCCCGGCAAAATTCTCGTCATCGAAAAAGACCTCCCTTATCGCGCCGTACTCTGATGGCGGCTTGGTTATTGCTCTTGGTTATCGCTATTGCCGCAATCATGCCGCATGCGCGAGAGGGCAGCAAGCGCGAGAGGCGTGCAGGTCGCGCCATCGTCACGCGTTTTCCGCAAAGCGGAATGGTGGAATGACGCACGACCTTTCCGCACCATCATTGCGAGCGCAGCGAAGCAATCAGACCGTCACCGCGGGGATAGTCCTGGATTGCTTCGCTGCGCTCGCAAAGACGCATATGAGGCAGTGGCTGAGCGTCACACGGCCACTGGATCGGATCGAAGCACTTCGTCGTTGGCCTCGTTTGAGTTAAGAGTGGAGCGTAACGCAACCTTCCCGGGCAACGTGACGCGACTGCTTCACCTCATCGTCGCACTTCTTCTCGTCGCGGGTCGCACTGCGTTCGCGGCGCCGTGCCGGTTCGAGTCGCAGGGCGATGGCCGCGTCGCCGCGATCGTCGATGCGCGCAGCGTGCGCCTGGACGACGGCCGCGAGATCCGCCTCACCGGAATCGAACAGACCGCGACGACGAAGCAGGCGTTGGCTTCGCTGCTCGTCGGCCGCGACGTGACGCTGCGGAGCGCCGACGACACGCCGGACCGCTATGGGCGCCAGGGCGGGTTGATCTTCATCGGCGAAAGCGACACCCCGGTGCAGGCGATGCTGCTGGCCCAGGGCGACGCCATCGTCTCCGCCGAGATTGCCGACAGGGACTGCGCGGCCGCCCTGATGTCGTCCGAGGCCGAGGCGCGGCGCCAAAAAAAGGGCAACTGGGCTGACCCGTCGGCCATAAAAAACGCGGAAAGTCCGGACGATATTTTGGCCGGGATCGGGCGTTTTGTGGTGGTCGAGGGCAAAGTCCTGTCGGTCCGGCAAGCTGGGGCAATGACCTACCTCAACTTCGGACGGAACTGGACACGCGGCTTTGCCGTGACTATTTCAAGGCGCGCGTTACCGGCGTTCGAAACCGCCGGGATAGCCCTTAAGTCCCTGGAAAATCGACGTATTCGAGTCCGGGGCTGGGTTGAGGGGAATACGGGGCCGCGTATCGATGTGCGCCTCGTTGGACAGGTCGAGTTGCTGGGTGCAAACGAGCCGGCAGGGGTAAGGCCTTAAACGGGCCGGGCACGGGTTAAGCGACGTGAATGGGGTGCTAGAACAGCACTGGACGGGTGAAGGCCGCCGCCTTCGGGCTGCGCCGGCCGTGCTATGCCTTTTGCTGGGCACGGCGCTCGCCGGTTGCGGCGACATGAACCGGTTCCAGACCGCGGCGGCCCCGCCGACGGTCGCGATGCCCAAGCCGAAGCCGGCCGTCGCGCAGACCCCCGCCACCGAAAAGGAGCACGAGCGCATCCTGGCGAGCTATGGCGGCACCTATGACGACCCGAGGCTCGAATCGCTGGTCACCAAGACCGTCGACCGGCTCGTCGCCGCCTCCGACCGCCCCGACCAGGGCTACCGGGTCACCATTCTGAATTCCGGCGCGGTCAACGCCTTCGCGCTGCCGAACGGCCAGCTCTATGTCACGCGCGGTCTTCTTGCGCTCGCGAGCGATACGTCGGAGTTGTCCTCCGTGCTCAGCCACGAGATGGCGCATGTGCTGTCCAAGCACGCCGCGATGCGCGAGGACCAGGCGCGCCAGGCCGCGATCGTCACCCGTGTTGTCACCGACATGAGCAACGATCCCGATCTCACCGCGCTCGCGCTGGCCAAGACCAAGCTCACCATGGCGAGCTTTTCGCGCAACCAGGAGTTCGAGGCGGACGGCATCGGCGTCGGCATCTCCGCCAAGGCACATTTCGACCCGTATGGTGCCGCGCGCTTCCTTTCCGCGATGGAGCGCAATGCCGAGCTCAAGGCCGGCAAGACCTCGCTGGATCCGCGCGCGCAGGACTTCACCTCGTCGCATCCGGCAACCCCGGAGCGTGTGCAGAACGCGCAGACCATCGCGCGGCAATACGTCGCTCCGGAAGGAGGCGAGCGCGACCGCGAGAGCTATCTCGCCGCGATCGACAACCTCGTCTATGGCGAAGACCCGAGCGAGGGTTTTGTCCGCGGCCGGCGTTTCCTGCATCCGAAGCTCGGCTTCACCTTCCAGGCGCCGGACAATTTCACGCTCGACAACACCGCGCAGGCGGTGATCGGCGTGCGCGACGGCGGCTCGCAGGCGATGCGCTTCGACGTGGTGCGGGTGCCGGCCGAGCAGTCGCTCGGCGATTACCTCAATTCGGGCTGGATGGAAGGCGTCGAGAAGGCGTCCACGGAAGACATCACCATCAACGGCTTCCCGGCCGCGTCCGCCACCGCCAAGGGCGACCAGTGGCAGTTCAAGGTCTATGCGCTGCGTTTCGGCAGCGACGTCTACCGCTTCATCTTCGCGGCACGGCAGAAGTCGACCGAGAGCGAGCGCAATGCGCGCGAGACCGTCAACTCGTTCCGTCGCCTGACCCTCGACGAGATCCAGGCCGCCCGCCCGCTGCGCATCAAGGTCATCACCGTGCAGCCCGGCGACACCGTGGAATCGCTCTCCCACCGCATGGCCGGCGTCGATCACCCCGCCGAGCGCTTCCGCGTGCTCAACGGCCTCGATCGCAACGCGCAGGTGAAGGTGAGGGATCGCGTGAAGGTCGTGGCGGATTGACGCTGCGCTAAGCGCGCGTCATCCCGGGGCGCTTGGCGCGAACCCGGGATCTGGAGCCACGAAGACACTGCCGTAGGGTGGGCAAAGCGTAGCGTGCCCACCATTTCCGATCGAAATCGTTGAGAGAGGTGGGCACGGCGCCATGCGCCTTTGCCCACCCTACAAGCTCCGCGCTTGACTAAGCGCCCGCGTCCATGTCGCCCGCCTCGCGCTGGCCGCTGAGCCAGAGCGCGAGCAGCGTCCAGAACGCGCCCGAGAGCAGATACGCACCCGAGGCGATGACGCCGAGATTTGTGGCGAGCAACAGCGCGACCAGCGGCGCGAAGCCGGCGCCGAACAGCCAAGCCATGTCGGAGGTCAGCGCCGAGGCCGTGTAGCGATACGCCTGCTTGAAGTTCGAAGCGATCGCGCCCGAGGACTGGCCGAACGACAGGCCGAGCAGGATGAAGCCGATCACCATGTAGATGGTCTCGCCGAACGCGCCGGCGTCGAGCAGCTGCGGAGCGAAGCCGCTGTAGACCGCGATCGCGATCGCCGATCCCATCAGCAGCGACTTGCGGCCGACGCGGTCGGCGATGATGCCGGAGGCCACGATCGCGGCGACGCCGAACACGGCGGCGACGATCTCGATGATCAGGAAGCGCACCGGGCTTTCGCGGGTGAACAGGAACACCCAGGACAGCGGAAACACCGTGACCATGTGGAACAGCGCAAAGCTCGCCAGCGGCGCGAATGCGCCGAGCATGATGTTCTGGCCTTCGCGCGCGACCGTCTCGGAGATGCGCGCGGGCTGCAATTCACGGGTCTCGAACAGCGTCGCGTATTCTTCCGTCGTCACCATGCGCAGGCGCGCGAACAGCGCCACGACGTTGATGGCGAAGGCGACGAAGAACGGATAGCGCCAGCCCCAGTCGAAGAAATCGTCGGCCGAGAGGTTGCCGGCGAAATAGGCGAACAGCGCGCTCGCCACGATCAGCCCGAGCGGGGCCCCGAGCTGCGGCACCATCGCGTACCAGCCGCGCTTGGAGGGCGGGGCGTTCAGCGCCAGCAGCGAGGCCATGCCGTCCCAGGCGCCGCCCCAGGCCAGACCCTGCGCGATACGCGCCAGCGCCAGCAGCCAGATCGCCGCAACGCCAATCTCGGAATAGCCGGGCAGGAACGCGAGCGCCACGGTGGCGGTGCCGAGCAGGAACAGCGCCGAGACCAGCTTGGCCGTCTTGCCGTACTCACGGTCGACCGTCATGAAAATGACGGTTCCGATCGGCCGGGCCATGAAGGCCAGCGCGAAAATCATGAAGGAATAGAGCGTGCCGGTCAGTTCGCTGGTGAACGGAAACACCAGGCGCGGGAACACGATCACCGAGGCGATCGCGTAGACGAAGAAGTCGAAGAATTCCGAGGTGCGGCCGATGATGACGCCGATGGCGATCTCGCCGGGACTGGCCTGGTCGTGGCCGTGCTCGCCCGAGTGGAGGTCTGCCATTGCAGGGGTCTGTGCCGTCGCCATTCGTGCGCCCTTAACGTCCTGAAAACCAAAGCCGACCGCCCGGCGGGGCGCCAGGCAATCCGGGCCTGTCTGGCCCAACATTCCGCACTGCAACATTGGACAAATTGTCCAATGTCCGGATTGTTGCGCCGCAGCTACCCGTTGGCCCCGCAAAGGAAACTCATTCTCAAAGGCTCGGCCCGTGTCCCGTCTCAAGATCCTGGCGCTGCTACCCCTGGCAGCCGCGCTCAGTGGCTGCAACTACGTCGTGCTGGCGCCAGCCGGCGACATCGCTGCCCAGCAGCGCGACCTCGTCATCATCTCCACCGTCCTGATGCTCCTGATCGTCGTCCCCGTGATGGCACTGACGGTGCTGTTCGCCTGGCGCTACCGCCAGTCCAACACCTCGGCCCGCTACGAGCCGGATTGGGATCACTCGACCAAGCTCGAGCTGGTGATCTGGTCGGCGCCACTGCTGATCATCATTTGCCTGGGCGCGCTGACCTGGATGGGCACGCATCTGCTCGACCCCTATCGCACGCTCGGCCGCATCCATGCCGACCGCGCCGTGGACCAGTCCAAGGCCCCGCTCGAGGTCGACGTCGTCGCGCTCGACTGGAAGTGGCTCTTCATCTATCCGGACTACGGCATCGCCACCGTCAATGACCTGGCCGCGCCGGTCGATCGCCCGATCAACTTCCGCATCACCGCCTCCTCGGTGATGAACTCGTTCTACATCCCCGCGCTCGCCGGCCAGATCTACGCGATGCCGGGCATGGAGACCAAGCTCCACGCCGTCGTGAACCACACCGGCACCTACAAGGGCTTCTCGGCGAACTACAGCGGCGCCGGCTTCTCCGGCATGCACTTCGACTTCCAGGGCCTCGACGACAAGGGCTTTGACGCCTGGATCGCCAGCGCCAAGTCCGCCGGCGGCTCGCTCGGCCGCGCCGAATATCTCCAGCTCGAAAAGCCGAGCCAGAACGAGCCGGTGCGGCGCTACGGCACCATCGATTCCGATCTCTACCGCCTGATCCTCAACATGTGCGTCGAGACCGGCAAGATGTGCCAGAGCGAGATGATGGCGATCGACGCCAAGGGTGGCCGCGGCCATGAGGGCCTGAACAACACCCTGCCGCTCGCCTACGACAAGTACGCCCGTCGCGGCACCGCGCTCGGGCCCGAGCCGACCTTCGTCGCCGGCACCTGCACGCCGGATGCGCCGCAGGGCCAGACCACCGCGTCGATCAAGGCGCCGGCCGACACCGCGCCGCTGCTCGGCGCGGGCCTGAAGCGGCCGACCTTCACGCCGCTCAAGTCCTCGTCCTTCTTCCTCGGACAGCGTCCGAAGTCAGACTCCTAAAGAGAGCTCGCATGTCTCCTGATCTTCTCAAGCTCATCTTCGGCCGGCTCGGCCTCGAGTCACTGCCACTGCACGAGCCGATCGTCGTCGGCACCTTCGTGGTGGTCGCGCTCGGCGGCGCCACGCTGCTCGGCGGCCTCACCTATTTCCGTCTCTGGGGCTACCTCTGGCGCGAATGGTTCACCACGGTGGACCACAAGCGCATCGGCATCATGTACATGATCCTCGGCATCGTGATGCTGCTGCGCGGCTTCGCCGACGCGCTGATGATGCGCGGCCAGCAGATGCTCGCGTTCGGTGGCTCCGAAGGCTATCTCAACGCCCATCACTACGACCAGGTCTTCACCGCCCACGGCGTGATCATGATCTTCTTCGTGGCGATGCCGCTGGTCACGGGCCTGATGAACTACGTCGTTCCGCTCCAGATCGGCGCGCGCGACGTGTCGTTCCCGTTCCTGAACAATTTCAGCTTCTGGATGACGGTTGGCGGCGCGGTGCTGGTGATGGCCTCGCTGTTCATCGGTGAGTTCGCCCGCACCGGCTGGCTCGCCTATCCGCCGCTGTCGAACATCGGCTACAGCCCTGATGTCGGCGTCGACTATTACATCTGGGCGCTGCAGGTCGCCGGCGTCGGAACGACGTTATCCGGCATCAACCTGATCTGCACCATCGTCAAGCTGCGGTGCCCCGGCATGACCATGATGAAGATGCCGGTATTCACCTGGACCTCGCTCTGCACCAACATCCTGATCGTCGCCTCCTTCCCGGTTCTGACGGTCGTGCTCGCGCTGCTCTCGCTCGATCGCTACGTCGGCACCAACTTCTTCACGAACGATTTCGGCGGCAGCCCGATGATGTACGTGAACCTGATCTGGATCTGGGGCCATCCCGAGGTCTACATCCTGGTTCTCCCCGCCTTCGGCATCTTCTCGGAAGTGACCTCGACCTTCTCCGGCAAGCGCCTGTTCGGCTACACGTCGATGGTCTACGCCACGGTCGTCATCACCATCCTGTCGTACCTGGTCTGGCTGCACCACTTCTTCACGATGGGCTCGGGCGCCAGCGTGAACTCGTTCTTCGGCATCACCACGATGATCATCTCGATCCCGACGGGCGCGAAGATGTTCAACTGGCTGTTCACGATGTATCGCGGCCGCATCCGCTACGAGCTGCCGATGATGTGGACGATCGCCTTCATGCTGACCTTCGTGCTCGGCGGCATGACCGGCGTTCTGCTGGCGGTGCCGCCGGCCGACTTCGTGCTGCACAACAGCCTGTTCCTGATCGCGCACTTCCACAACGTGATCATCGGCGGCGTGGTGTTCGGCGCCTTTGCCGGCATCAACTACTGGTTCCCGAAGGCGTTCGGCTTCAAGCTCGATGTGTTCTGGGGCAAGCTGTCGTTCTGGTTCTGGGTCGTCGGCTTCTACCTCGCCTTCATGCCGCTCTATGTGCTCGGCCTGATGGGCGTGACCCGCCGCCTGCGCGTGTTCGACGATCCGTCCTTGCAGATCTGGTTCGTCATCGCCGCGATCGGCGCCGGCCTCGTCTTCCTCGGCATTCTCAGCATGCTGATGCAGTTCGCGGTCAGCTTCCTCAAGCGCGAGCAGCTCAAGGACGTCACCGGCGATCCCTGGGACGCGCGCACGCTGGAATGGGCGACCTCCTCGCCCCCGCCGGACTACAACTTCGCCTTCACCCCCGTCGTTCACGACAATGACGCGTGGTGGGACATGAAGAAGCGCGGCTACCAGCGTCCGCTCATCGGGTTCAAGCCGATCCACATGCCGAGCAGCACCGGCACCGGAATCATCCTCGCCGGCTTGGCAACCGCGATGGGATTCGGCCTGATCTGGTACATCTGGTGGCTGGCCGCCGCGAGCTTCATCGCGATGCTCGCCGTCGGGATCGGTCACACCTTCAACTATCACCGCGACTTCGACATTCCGGCTGACGACGTCATCCGGACCGAGGACGCGCGCACCAAACTGCTCGCCGGAGCCAAGTAAATGACTGTCGCTGTCAATCCCTCGCAAACCGGCGAGCCGGTCTTCTATCTCGCCGACGAACACCCGCATCCGGAAGGCTACAGCACCTCGCTCGGCTTCTGGATCTACCTGATGAGCGACTGCCTCATCTTCGCGATGCTGTTCGCCGCCTTCGGCGTGCTCGGCGCCAACTACGCCGCCGGCCCCGCGCCGAAGGACCTGTTCGACCTCGACCTGGTCGCGGTGAACACCTCGATGCTGCTGCTGTCGTCGATCACCTACGGCTTCGCGATGTTGACGATGCAGCAGAACAAGATCGCGCAGACGCAGATGTGGCTGGCGATCACCGGCCTGTTCGGCGCCGCCTTCATCGGCATCGAGCTGACCGAGTTCGCCCACATGATCCATGAAGGCGCAACGCCCCAGCGCAGCGCCTTCCTGTCCGCCTTCTTCACCCTGGTCGGCACCCACGGCCTGCACGTCAGCTGCGGCCTGATCTGGCTGGTCACGTTGATGGTGCAGGTCTGGAAGTTCGGCCTGATCGAAGCCAACCGCCGCCGCCTGATGTGCCTGTCGATGTTCTGGCACTTCCTCGACGTGGTCTGGATCGGCGTCTTCACCTTCGTCTATCTCCTGGGAGTTCTGCGATGAACACCGATACCCACGCCGCTCACGCGGGCGACCATCACCACGACGACGGCCACGCCCACAGCACGTTCTCGGGCTACATGCTCGGCTTCGTGCTCTCGGTCGTGCTCACCGCGATCCCGTTCTGGCTGGTGATGAGCGGCACACTGCCGAGCAAGCAGATCACCGCGCTGGTCATCATGGCCTTCGCGGTCGTGCAGATTGTCGTGCACATGATCTACTTCCTGCACATGAACACGAAATCCGAGAACGGCTGGAGCATGATGGCGCTGATCTTCACCATCGTCATGGTGGTGATCGCGCTGTCCGGCTCGCTGTGGGTGATGAACCACCTCAACAGCAACATGATGCCGATCCACCAGATGAGCGGAATGAAGTGAGCGAATTGGGGACCGTGACGAGCAAGGCAGGACGGGCGCGCCGTAAGGCTGCGCGCCCGTCCTTCTGGCTCACGGTCCTCTCGCTCACGGCCTTTGCCGCTCTGATCGCGCTCGGCGTCTGGCAGATCGAGCGCCGCGCCTGGAAGCTGGCGTTGATCGACCGCGTCGAGCAGCGCGTCCATGCCCCGGCCCAGCCGATCCCCTCGCCCGCTTCGTGGCCTGCGGTCTCCGCCGCAAGCGACGAATACAGGCATGTCACCGTCGCCGGCCGCTTCCTGCATGACCGCGAGACGCTGGTTCAGGCCGTCACCGAGGAAGGCCCCGGCTATTGGGTGCTGACGCCTCTCAAGCGCGACGATGGCACCCAGGTCCTGATCAATCGCGGCTTCGTGCCGCCCGAGCGGCGCGAGGCATCGACGCGCCGGAACGGCAATCCGGACAGCGAGGTCGAGATCACCGGCCTGCTGCGCATGACGGAGCCAAAAGGCGGCTTCCTCCGCAACAACGTGCCCCAGCACAACCGCTGGTACTCGCGGGATGTCGCCGCGATTGCGGCGGCGCGCGGCCTCCACGATGTCGCACCCTTTTTCGTCGATGCCGATGCCGGATCACAAACCGCCCAAGGCCCCATCGAGGGCCCCATCGGCGGATTGACCGTGATCCGCTTTCCCAATAACCACCTGATCTACGCGCTGACGTGGTTTGCCCTGGCGTTCATGCTGGCCGGTAAACTTTTCGTCACATTCGGCGGCGGGCTGTTCCGCCGCGGGCGCTTCGTCCACGAACCGGCCGGCGGCTCCGATGCTGCCGCCCGCAGGACGGGATCAGATGCTGGAACGATCGTCGAACAGACCTGACGACGGAAGAACGCCTCCCCAGGCGTTTGGCGAGCTCGCCGTCACGCTGCAATCGCAGGCGGACGCGCGCAGCGAGCTGATCGGCGCCGCGCCGACCGACGACGAGACCAACCGCAAGAACATGGCGTTGCTGATCCAGCTGCGCTGGACCGCGGTGGTCGGCCAGATCGTGACCATCGGCGGCGTGCATTTCTGGCTCGGCATCCCCCTGCCGCTGGAGCGGATGGGCGCCGTGATCGGCGCGCTGGTGCTGCTCAACGTCTCGAGCCTGGTCTGGGTGCGCCATCGCGCCGCGATCTCCAGCAACGAGCTGCTGGTCGCCTTGATGCTCGACGTCGCCGCGCTGACCGCGCAGCTCTATCTCAGTGGCGGCGCCACCAATCCGTTCACCTCGTTATTCCTGCTCCAGGTGACGCTGGGCGCGGTGCTGCTCGATGCGCGCTCGACCTGGTCGCTGGTGGCGCTGACCTGCGCCAGCTTTGTCTGGCTGACATTGGCGTACCGGCCGCTCGACCTGCCGCCGAACCCGATCAGCGAGGCCTACAGCCTCACCGTGGCCGGCATGCTGTTGGGCTTCGTGCTCAACGCCGTGCTGCTGGTCGTGTTCGTCACCCGCATCAACAGAAACCTGCGCGAGCGCGACGCGCATCTGGCGGCGCTGCGCCAGCATGCGGCCGAGCAGGACCACATCGTCCGCATGGGCCTGCTAGCATCGGGTGCAGCGCACGAGCTCGGCACCCCGCTGGCCTCGCTCTCGGTGATCCTCAGCGATTGGCGCCGCATGCCGGATCTCGCCGCCGATCAGGAACTCGCCGAGGATCTCGCGGAGATGGAGACCTCGCTGCAACGCTGCAAGTCGATCGTGACGGGCATCCTGGTGTCGGCGGGCGAAGCGCGCGGTGAAGGTTCCTCGCCGACGACGGTGACGGCCTTCGTCACCGCACTGGTCGATGAGTGGCGCAACGCCCGTTCGGCGCGCACGCTTTATTTCGTCAACACGTTCGGCGAGGACGTCGCGATCGCCTCGGACGTCGCGCTGAAGCAGGTGATCTTCAACGTGCTCGACAACGCCTATGAGGTCTCGCGCGACTGGGTCGAGCTTCTGGCCGAGCGCGAGGGCGACAATCTCGTGCTGTCGATCAGCGACCGCGGCCCGGGCTTTGCGCCGGAGATGCTGGCGCAGCTCGGCAAGCCCTATCACTCCAGCAAGGGCCGCGCCGGCGGCGGGCTCGGCCTGTTCCTGGTGGTCAACGTTGTGCGCAAGCTCGGGGGCAGCGTAACCGCCGAGAACCACAGGAAGCGCGGCGCCACCGTCCGCCTGACCCTGCCCCTCGCAACGCTCGCGATCGGAGGCAGCTTTGACGCCTGACCGTTCGCTCATCGTCGTCGAGGACGATGAAGGCTTTGCGCGCACGCTGAAACGCTCGTTCGAGCGCCGCGGCTACGATGTCGTGCTCGCCGGTTCGATCGAGGAGGTGCGGAAAGTGCTGGAGGAGCGATCCTTCGGCCACGCCGTGGTCGATCTCAAGCTCGGCGGCGCTTCGGGCTTGGCTTGCGTCGAGCTGCTGCACACGCACGACGAGGAGATGCTGATCGTGGTGCTAACCGGCTTTGCCAGCATCTCGACTGCCGTCGAGGCGATCAAGCTCGGCGCCTGCCACTATCTGGCCAAGCCGTCGAACACCGACGACATCGAGGCCGCCTTCAACAAGGCCGAAGGCAATGCCGAAGTCGCGCTCGATGCGCGGCCGACATCGATCAAGACGCTGGAATGGGAACGCATCCACCAGACCCTGATCGAGACGGATTTCAATATTTCGGAGGCGGCGAGGCGGCTCGGCATGCACCGGCGGACGCTGGCGAGGAAGCTGGAAAAGCGGCCGGTGAAATGAGGCAAGGCCTACTTCTCCTCGTCGTCCTGGACCAGCGAGCAAAGCGAGCGCCGATCCAGGACCCATCACCACAGGCTGCGGTTTGACGAAGGCTGTAACTCCGAGCCGTCGCAGCAACTCAAACCTGGGGTAATGGGTCCTAGCCTTCGCCAGGACGACGCTTGGTATGACCCTGCCCCCAATCGGGATAGGGGGAAGCCTCGCGGCTCCGCCCCTCCCACACCACCGGACATACGGGTCCGTATCCGGCGGTTCAGCGGATTATGCGGGTCGCCGTGCCGCGACGGAAGCCAAGCCGAGTGAGGCAAAGAAGCCGTTTGGCAGAGCAATGGTGAGCGCGGGGCTGTTCGCGAGCCGCCAAGGGCCACGTGGGCTGCCGGCGGTTTGCGCCGCCAGATCCCGGCCGACGCCGCGGCGTCGCAACTCGGCAAAGCGAGCGGGTCCATACTTCCATTGCTTCCAGGCAACGGCGCGCAACCGTCGCCTGATCCACTGGTCAAGCACGCGCAACACCGACGGGGTTTGACAGAAGCCGAAGTAGCCGTGCCACCCAATCAGGTAGGTCGACAGTTCTTTGGCGATCTGCACGAGGCATCGACCACGCGTGCGTCGCGTGAGCTCCCGAACCTTCGCCTTGAAGCGGGCGAGTGCCTGCGGCGCGATGCGCCGCCGCGGTTCTTGCCCGCCGGTGAAGCTGAAGCCCAGGAACTTGCGAACACTCGGTTTGGCAACCGCGCTCTTCGCTTTGTTGATCTTGAGCTTGAGGCGCTTTTCGAGGAACCTCTCGACGCCAGCCAGCACCCGTTCGCCCGCCCGCTGACTGCGCACGTAGATGTTGCAGTCGTCGGCGTAACGCACGAAGCGGTGGCCGCGCTTCTCCAGTTCCTTGTCCAGCACATCCAGCATCAGGTTCGACAACAGCGGCGAGAGCGGACCGCCCTGCGGCGTGCCCTCTTCCGTCGGACTGACCAGCCCTCCTTCCAACACACCCGCATTCAGGAAGGCGCGGATGAGCTTCAGGATGCGCTTGTCAGCAACCCGCTTGGCAACCAGTCCCATCAGGATGTCGTGGTTGACCCGGTCAAAGAACTTCTCCAGGTCGATGTCCACCACGATGCTGTGGCCGGCCGCAATGTACGCCTGCGCCCGTTCCACCGCCCGATGTGCCGAGCGCCCCGGCCGAAAGCCGAAGCTCGTCTCGGCGAACGTCCTATCCCAATCCGCCTGCAGCACCTGCATCACCGCCTGCTGGATCAAGCGGTCGAGCACCGTCGGAATGCCGAGCGGCCGCAGGCCGCCCGACGCCTTCGGTATCTCCACCCGCCGCACCGGCTGTGGCTTGTAGGTGCCGTCAAGCAACTGGGCTCGGATCGCAGGCCAGTGCTCCTTCAGGTGGGCTGACAGCTCGCCGACGGTCATCCCGTCGACGCCCGCCGCGCCCTTGTTGCGCTTTACTTGCGCCAACGCTGCCTTCAGATTCTCACTCTCGACAACGTCTTCCATCGACGGTCCTGCGACCGCCGGGCGTTCGAGACAGACTTCCGCCGCACGCGCTTCAGGCTCTCGGGCGCCGGCGCTTCGGGCTTCACCCTCCGCTCCGGGGCTCAAGTTCAGCTCGACCTGATTCTTCTGCCGCATGGCTCGCACGAGATCGCCGCTCTACTGACCACTTCCACCGTTCAGGCCTTCAGCGGCGCGCTGCCGCCTACTACGCCCTCGGCTGACTTCTGCGCTGCGGTCAGGCCGTCTTGCGACGGTCTCAGTCTCGTTGCCGAGACACAGCGCAGACCTCCCGAGGTAAGACCGACCGCCTTCACCGCACGCCCGCCGAATTTACCACCCCGACCTTTGATGACCTTGGACTTCGCGATCAATTGCTCGCTCGTCCGGCCGGGTAGGCCTCGTTATCCGGTGTTTGTCCATCGGGCCGCGGCTTTGCTCCACGCTTTCTTCAGACCCCACCTCACGATGACGCCCTTGCGCTTCGCTAATCCTTCGCCGCCATCAGGCTGGATAGAGGACTTCCACCTCCAAGCTGTCGCTCATACTCGGCACACAACAAAAAGCCCGGCCGCAAGGCCGGGCTTTTGATCTGTTGCGATCGACGCGACGTGGCGCTTACGCCGCCTCGTCGGCGACGGTGGTGTCGTCGCCATCGGTATCGTCGGCATCGCCCTCGGCATCCGCCTCGCCCTCGGTGGCTTCCGCCTTGGCGTTGCGGCGCGGGCTCTTGGCGAGCTGGGCCTCGATCTCCTTGACCGCTTCGGTCTCGGTCGAGTGCTGCACCACCGCGATCTCGCGGGACAGACGATCGAGCGCCGCTTCATAGAGCTGGCGTTCGCTGTAGGACTGCTCGGGCTGCGACTCGGAGCGATAGAGGTCGCGCACGACTTCCGCGATCGCGACGATATCGCCCGAATTGATCTTCGCTTCGTATTCCTGGGCGCGGCGCGACCACATAGTGCGCTTGACGCGGGCGCGGCCCTTGAGCGTTTCCAGCGCCTTCTTCACCAGCGCGGGCTCGGACAGCTTGCGCATGCCGACGTTCGCGACCTTGGCGGTCGGAACGCGCAGCGTCATCTTGTCCTTGATGAAGTTGATGACGAACAGCTCGAGCTTCGCACCGGCGATCTCCTGCTCCTCGATGGCCAGGATCTGGCCGACGCCGTGAGCGGGATAGACGACGAATTCGTTGGCCTTGAAGCCCTGGCGCTGGGTCACGACCTTCTTTTCCTCGACCTTCGGCGCAGCAGCCGCCGGCTTCACGGCCGGCTTGGCAGCGACAGGAGCCTTGGCAGGAGCAGCAACAGAGGCCTTCGGCGCAGCGGGCTTGGCAGCGGGAACCTTAGCAGCAGCAGGCTTGGCAACGGTCGCTTTCGCGGCCGGTTTGGCAGTCTTGTTAGGCATTGCGCTTCTTTTGTTCTTCGAGGACTTTGCAGCCGGCGCCTTAGTCGCGGTCCGACCCTTGGATGCGCTACGGCTGGCCGCGGCGACTTTTTTGGCCTCCTTATGGGAAGCCCTCGCTGAAGTACTCTTTTTACGCGTTTTCTGTGACACAGCCTGCGCGCGGAAACTGCCACGCCCCTGTTCGACATTTGGTTTCACGGGAACCCAGAGGGGCCAACGGGGCTGACGGGGTTCGGCTTAATGTGCCCAATATAGCACATTTCCCGCAAAAATCAATGATTTAGGGGTCTTTAGGCCTGGTTTTCGGCGCGAACGAAGGTATTAGGGTTAAGTTTGGGTCCGAATTAGTCTCCGGAGCCGGGGTTCGGAGAAAAATATTTCTCGAACTTGCCCTCCATACCGTCGAATTCCTTGGCGTCGGCGGGTGATTCTTTCTTCTGGGTGATGTTCGGCCAGCTCTTGGCGTAATCGGCGTTGACCGAAAGCCACTTTTCCAAGCCCGGTTCCGTGTCCGGCTTGATGGCGTCGGCGGGGCATTCCGGCTCGCACACACCGCAGTCGATGCATTCGTCAGGATGGATGACGAGCATGTTGTCACCCTCGTAGAAGCAGTCGACCGGGCAGACCTCGACGCAGTCGGTGTACTTGCACTTGATGCAGTTTTCAGTGACGACGTAAGTCATCCAACGCTCCGAAAAGCTCTTTTAAAAGTCGCGGCTTGCGTAGCGCGGATGGCCCGGCGCCGCAAGGTCGGGGACGGCCGATCATGACGGCTTTGCGCGATTGATCGACCAAGAAATGAATTCAAAGCGCAATTAATTGCGCTTTCCTTCGCCGAGCTCCTCGTAGAGCACGCGCGCCGAGGCGGCATCGCCGCGGCGCTCGTTGAAGGCTATCACTTTCAACACGCGCACGGTGCGGTCGAGCGCGATGGTGAGCACGTCGCCGACCTTGATCGCATGACCGGGCGAGGTCTCGCGCGTGCCGTTGACGCGGACATGGCCGGACTCGACGAGTTCAGCCGCGGAGGTGCGCGCCTTCACCACCCGCGCGTGCCACAGCCATTTGTCGATGCGCTGCCGCTCGGTCGTAGGCTACTCCTTGCGCCCCGCGAGCTGCTCCTTCAGCGCAGCGAGCTTTGCGAAGGGCGAATTGGGATCGACCGGCCGATCGCGCTCGCGCGGGTTCGCGCTCGAGGCGTAGGGACGCAGCGACGGCCCGCCTTGGCGATCACGGCCCTTGTCGCGGTCGCGGCCACGATTGTCGCGACCCTTGTCGCGATCGCCGCCGAACTTGCCCTTGTTGCGATCGCGATCCTTGTCGCGATCCTTGCCCTGGAAGCTGCGGTTCTTGTCGTCGCGCCCCTCGGGACGCGGCGCGCCGTCGGCACCGCCTTCGCGGCCTTTGCGGAAATCTTTCCGATGCCCGCCATGGCGATGACGCTCGCCGCGCTTCTCGCCGTCGGCGGCTTGCGCGGCCTCGCCTTCGGCGGGCGCAGCACCCGCCTCGGCGCCCGCCTGCGGACGCGGCTGATGATGACGCTGATGGCGATGGCGCTCGTGGCGCGGCTTGCGATCCTCGTGACGGCCGCCGGGACGCCAGACCTCGACGAGCTCCGGCTCGGCGGGCGCGGCAGCGGCCTCGACAGGTGCTGCGGCATCGGGCGATGCAGCAGCTTCGACAGCGGCAGCTTCAGCGGGCGCGGCTTCAAGGCCGGCAGCCTCGGTGGGCACAGCCGCCTCTTCGGCCGGCGGCGCGATGCCGGGAGCATCTTCGGGCGTGACGGGCGCCTCTAGCGATGCTGCGAGCGCCGGTTCTTCGTGCGCGGGCTCGTCGTGCTGCTCCATGCCGGGCGCGTCTTCGACGGTGACGGCCTCGGCAGCGACTTCGATCGGTGTGTCTGTGGCGCCAGCGCCCTCGATCGGTGTTTCGGTCGCGGGCGTCTCGGCGGGAGCCTCTGCGCTGGACGCTTCAGCAACGACCGCCGCAGGCTTCGGCGGCAGCGGCGGGCGCTTCTCCATGCGATAACCGAGCGCGCGCAGCACCGAGGCGAAATCTTCGCCCGCCGAGCCCGTGAGCGAGGTCATCGCCTGGGTCACGATAAAGCTGCGGCCGTCGAACGCGCCGGCGGGCTTTTCGCCGGGCGAGTTCTCGCGCCAGGCCAGCGCCGGGCGGATCAGGTCGGCAAGGCGCTCCAGGATGTCGACGCGCACGGCGCGCTCGCCGGCCTGCTTGTAGCCGAGCACGCGATAGGCATCGCGCGGCAGAGCCTTGTCGACCGGGAACGAAGTGCGGCCCGAAGATGCCAGATGCTGCGCGCCCGAGAGCGAGGACAGATCGACATTGTCCTGCTTCAGCGCCCACAGCAGCGCGGCCAGCGCACGCGCGGCGGGCTTCAAGAGGCCGGGGAAATAGAGGTGATAGGCGCCGAAGCGGACGCCGTATTTGCGTAAAGTGGCGCGCGAGGGCTGATCGAGATCCTTCAGCTCGTTGGCGATCCTGGGACGTTCGAGCACGCCGAGCGCCTCGACGAGCTGATAGGCGATGCCGCGGGCAATGCCGGTGACGTCCTCGGCCTTGGAGAGCTCGAACATCGGCCCGAGCAGCTTTTCGATATGCGTCTTGAGCCAGAGGTCGAGCCGCGCCTGCACCTTCTCGCGCGGGCTGCCGGTCAGGCGCTCGTCCGAGATGATGCGGATGCGCGGATGCAGCGCGTCCTCCGCGGCGGACAGTCGCGCCACGGCGTCGCCGGTCCAGCGGATGGTGCCTTCCGAGGTCAGCACGAACTGCTCGTCCGGCGCGTTGCCCAGCTTTTCGGCGCGCGCGTTGATCTCGCCGGCGAGCACCGCTTGGGCCGCAGCCTGCAAGGCTTTCGCATCGGAGCCGGCTTCCGCCGCATCCGGTGCAAAGGTGAAGCCATCGAGACGGCCGATGACATGGCCTTCGACGATGACTTCGCCGGTCTTGCCGATTTCAGTATTCAAGCTCGTGTTCTCCCGCAGGCGGCGCATCAATACACTGGTCCGGCGATCAACGAAACGCTCAGTCAAGCGTTCATGGAGCGCATCCGATAATTTATTTTCGACCTCCCGCGTAATCCCCTGCCAGTGTTCGGGGTCGGCGAGCCAGTCCGGCCGGTTGGCGACGAAGGTCCAGGTGCGAATCTGCGCGATCCGGCCCGACAGCGTGTCGATATCGCCGTCGATGCGGTCGGCCTGGTCGACCTGGGCCGCGAACCAGGCATCTGGAATGCGGCCCTTCTGCATCAGGAAGCCGTACAGCGTGGTCACGAGCTCGCCATGGGCCGCCGGCGACAGTTTTCGGTAATCGGGGACCTGGCAGGCCTCCCACAGCCGCTCCACGGCCAGCTTGCCATGTGCGGAATCGCGCACATCGGCGTCGCGGGCGACGTGGTCGAGCACGCGCATGTCCTCGGCGATCGGCGCGCGCGTCAGCGCCTCATGGCCGGGGGAGAGGTTCAGCGACACCTGGAGCGCGCCGAGCGAGGAGAAATCCAGCTTCGAATTGCGCCATTGCAGCATCTTCACGCTGTCGAAGGTGTGGTTCTGCAGCGCGTTGACGAGCTCGGGCTCGAACGGCGCGCAGCGGCCGGTGGTGCCGAACGTTCCATTTCGCGTGGCGCGGCCGGCACGGCCGGCAATCTGCGCGAACTCAGACGGCGTCAGGCGGCGGAACTGGTAGCCGTCGAACTTGCGGTCGGAGGCGAAGGCGACGTGGTCGACGTCGAGATTGAGGCCCATGCCGACCGCGTCGGTGGCGACGAGATAGTCGACGTCGCCGTTCTGGAACATCGACACTTGCGCATTTCTGGTGCGCGGGCTGAGCGAGCCGAGAACGACGGCGGCGCCGCCGTGCTGGCGGCGGATCAGCTCGGCGATGGCGTAGACCTCGTCGGCCGAGAACGCGACGATGGCGGTGCGCCGCGGCTGGCGGGTTATCTTGCGGTCGCCGGCGAATTCCAGCTGCGATAGGCGCGGCCGCGTGATCATGGACACGCCGGGCAGGAGCCGCTCGATGATCGGGCGCATGGTTGCAGCGCCCAGCAGCAGCGTCTCGTCGCGGCCGCGACGGTTGAGGATGCGGTCGGTGAAGACGTGGCCGCGTTCGAGATCGGAGGCGATCTGGACCTCGTCCACGGCGAGGAAGGAGACGTCGAGATCCCTAGGCATCGCCTCGACGGTGGAAACCCAGTAGCGCGGGTTCTTCGGCTTGATCTTCTCCTCGCCGGTGATCAGCGCGACGCTCTCCACGCCCTTGCGATCGGCGATCTTGTTATAGACCTCGCGCGCGAGCAGGCGCAGCGGCAGGCCGATCATGCCGGAGGGATGCGCGAGCATCCGCTCGATGGCGAGATGGGTCTTGCCGGTGTTGGTCGGCCCGAGCACCGCAGTGACGCCCGCGCCGGGTGCGCGCTCGGAGGCGAAGGGGGAAGGGGGAAAAGCCATTCTGTACGATTAGGTAGTGCCGATTTCGGCGAATGTCAGTGCTGTTTGGGGCGGGTCAGGGGCTGCCGCCTGTTCCGTCATCCTGAGGTGCGAGCCGCGCGGCGCTGCGCGGCCGCCGCCCCCACTGCTGTCATCGCCCGGCTTGACCGGGCGATCCAGTACGCCGAGGCGATTGTGGATGAGCCGAGAAGCCGCAGTGTACTGGATGCCCCGGTCAAGCCGGGGCATGACAGCGGAGCGCCCTCCCCGAACCTCGCGCAACTGTCTCACTTTGCGACGCTTTTCCCTGTGTCCTTAAGCTTCGGAACGACTCTAGAACGAATCGCGGCCGAATCGCTGACTCCCTGTTGAGTCCTGTTACGTTCACGCAACATGTCGCGGCACCCTGTGTTTGATTGCACTAGATGGAGTTTTGGGCTGCCGCACAAGCGACGTTTCGATGGCGGGTTCCTTAAAATTGGGGACGGCGCGGAGTCGAATCAGAATCGGGGAGGAGTCAAATGGATTCACAAGGCCCCTCCGCCTGCTCCGCCGTCATGCCCCCCCAAACTCATTTCCGCGAAAACAACCCCATGCACAGTAGAAGCGGCGCGCGCGGGATTGGCGGGGTGACGGCGGGTAAGGCGTTGGAGCTGCGCACCGAATCGCTCCGCTCGTCATTCCGGGGCGCGACGCTGGTCGCGAGCCCGGAATCCATCAGGCCGCAGGGTTTGTCTCACCATGGATTCCGGGTTCGCGCCAAGTGGCGCGCCCAGGAATGACGGAGGAATGGTAGCCCGTATGGCGCGGCCTTTACTGCGTCTTCGCGACCCGCGGCGGCTGGGCGGATGTGATGAAGCTGGTGGCTTCGAGCATCGCGGGGCCGAGCGGCGTCGGCACTTTCAGCCAGAACGGAACCAGGATGCGCGTGCCGGCGACCGGGGCGAAGGCGATCTCGATGTTGCGCTGGGCGGCGAGGTATTTGATCACGGGGCGGTCGGGGATGTAGCCCGCGACAGGCACGAAATAGAGCGCGCAGACCACGACCGGGCCGCGATAGCCCTTCTCCGCCTTCACGGTCTCCATGCGCTTGAAATCGAGTTTTAAGTCGTAGCGCATGCGGCCGTCGAACACCGGCGCTGCGTTGTGGCAGGCGTCCGGCGTAACAGGATCGCCGGTGCCGGGCACGCGCAACAGCGAGGCCGTCATCGGGTCCCAGACGCCGCGGCGATGCGCGTCGGTGACGACGATACGATCAGGATCGACCGGCGGCTCCGGCACGATGCCGAACTCCTTCACATTGCCCTTGTCGAGCGTGATGCGGATCTCTTCGGTCTTCTTCGAGGTGGTGGTGGAGGCCTGGTAGCCGGTCGCAACCAGCGCGCCGTTGACGACCCGCCCTTGGCTGGCGCCGGTGCCGGACCCGCCCGCGAACGACTTCAAAAGCCCGGTGGTGCCGCCGGAGGCGGCGGCGGCAAACACATCGTCCTGGATGTCGATGTTCCAGGCGCCCCTGCCGACCGGAATGCCTGCCAGCGTCGCCTCATACTGCGCCTCGAGCTTGCCTTGCGCGGCGGCCGGCTTCGCCTCCCAGGCAAAGACCAGCCCGCACAGGGCCGCCATGGCCAGCCGGGCGGCAGACCGCGGGCTGGCGTTGCGCGGCTTGGGCGCAAATCGGGAGGAAATGGGCACGAAACGATCCAATCGGGGCGCGACGGTTGTTACTTAAGCCAAAAACCGCGGCAAACAATGTGTTCGGGCGCAACAAGCGCGGAACTCCACCTGATACTTCGGGGGCGAATACGCCCTTTATGTGATGGTAAGGCACTTCAAACATTGCCGTTTTGGTGATCGGGGGTGGTAAGCTCTTGCCGCTTATTCCCCAGTCATGCCCCGGCTTGACCGGGGCATCCAGTACGCCGCGGCCCCTCGACTCCGGCCGCGCCGTCACGGAATACTGGATCGCCCGGCCAAGCCGGGCGATGACACCGATTGTGGGCATGGCGCCGGGCATGAATCCCGCCCCAAAAACTTGACGTCCCGCCGCTTCCCCCCTATACGTCCGCCGCTCCCTGCAAGGACAGAGAATTTGCCCCCGTGGCGCCCCGAATGGCGGCCGCAAATCGTTGGGGGCTTAGATTGAGGATTTGTGACATGTCTCGCCGCTGCGAACTGACGGCCAAGGGCCCCCTCGTCGGCCACAAGGTCAGCCACTCCAACATCAAGACCAAGCGCCGCTTCCTGCCGAACCTCGTCAACGTGACGTTCATCAGCGAAGCCCTGGAGCGCAACGTGCGCCTGCGCGTCTCGACCAACGCGGTGAAGAGCGTGGACCACAATGGCGGCCTCGACGCCTTCCTGCTCAAGGCCAGCGCCGACGCCCTGTCGCCGCGCGCCCTCGAGCTGAAGCGCGCCATCCAGAAGAAGGTCGGCGTCACCGCGCCGGTCAAGAAGGCCAGCTAAGCGAATTTTTGCGAATTGGGCGGGGGCTAAGTAGCGTCGCGTGGCGTAGGCTTAGCCAGTAGAGTTTTGTGTAGCGGCCGGATCGGAAGATCCGGCCGTTTTTGTTTTTGGGATTCGAATGGCGAAGTGCTGGCGACGAGCGGAGCGTTGCTGGCAGATCGCTGCCGAGGTCGGCATCTTACCTCGCGTTCGAGGGCTATCTCTCGCTCGAACAACGTACTGTTTGATCGCGCCGCACCCCCTCAAACATAGTGCTTCACGATCTCGTCGAGGATGGCCGGGCTGTAAAATCGCTGCTTTGAGCTTTTCTTGTTCCGTGGATCGAGCAGACGGACGCGACAAAACCGCGGATCGTCCTCGAGGGGTCTGCGCAGCTTGTGAAATCGCTCGTTCTCTTTGAAGTTGGGTGTCTTCCGTAGCGCCTTGCAGAGCGTCCGGTAGTCCCACGGGTAGCGCTTCAGCGTGTCCTCCTCGCTCAACGTCACCCGAATGGCATTGGGGTCGTTGGAGGAGACGATGACCGGCATCGCCTGCGCGTTGGAGTTCCGGACGAACCTCAGCTCGACCTCCACGCCGACGTTGAAGGGCTTGGCAGCCTCGAAGGGAAATTTCCGCTCCTGATCGGCCAACAGCTTTGCGAGCTTGCCAGCGGCGCCTTTGGTGTCGTCACCGAAGACCGTCTGTATGACTCCGGCCGGTGTCTCGAAGGCGACGGGCATCAGCGCGAACTGGTACTGTGACAGGTCGCAATCAAACCATTTCCTTGCAGCGAAAGCGAAGTTGCGCAGCGCGGCAGCGCCGACCTCCTGCACCCTCTTATGCAGGTCTCGGCCCACGTTGTGGAAGTGGATCGCGTTGTCCCTGATCTCCATCAGGAGCGAGATGTTCTCGATAGCGTGGTCATCAATCGAGTCCTGCGCGTACTGCCTCACGATGTTCGCCCCGGGCAGCACGCCGATGGTCATCGTGTTGCCCGGACCCAATTGATGCGATTGGTCCCGGATTATAGGTCGGAATTTTTTGAGAAGATGCTCGGGAAAGGAGACCTGCTGGCGAACTACTCTCGTTCAGTCTTCAAAAAAACCGGCCGTAAAGAGGTAACGCACGCTGTTTGGCAGGAAAACGTCGGACATTTTCAGATCAATCATTGGTTCAACCTCCGCCCGCACCCTTCGTTCGGTAGTCCATTCGATGGCTCGACCACCATTTACGAAATCGTGGCGAACGATTTCGATCTCGCCAGCCAAAAACGAGTTATGGAGAGTTGGATCTGGGGAGAACCTGGCAACGGAGACCATCCATAGCTGGGCTTCATCGTCACCCGCGGTAGTGGTGCCCTGCGATCCCAAGGCCGGCACGGCGACGCCACCCGTAAACCGGCACCGCGCGCGCGTTAACCATGCATTAACCAATGCACCCTAGCCTGCTGTGATCGTCCAGCCATCATTAGCTCGAAATGCCTTCCCGGTTCGCTCCAGGAGAAGCGCCGATGTGCGTTGCGTTGTTGACGTATGCCGATCTCAGTGCCCGCCTCAAGATCTCGCGCGAGGCCGCGCGGTCGCTGGCGAGACGTCGCCGCCTGCCGCGCTCGCGCTCGGAGGACGGCAAGGCCCTGGTGAGCGTTGATCTCTCCGCGCTCCGGTACACGCCCCGCCCACGAAAGGGCCGCCGGGCAGACCCCGTCGATGCCGCCATGGCAAAGATCGAGGCGGTAGAGCCATTTCCGTTCCGACGAAGTCGGAACGGGGCTCTAGATTCCTGTTCTGACGCGTTTTCTTCACGCGAACCGGCACCCACTTCGCTCGAAAACGCTCTGGAGATCAACGCACTCAAGGCGGAGGTCGCGCGGCTCGAAGAAGTCGCAGCCGCCTACAGGGCCGTGTTCGAGCGCGAGCGTGAGCGTGCCGATCGCCTCGCCGTCGAGCTGACGCAGGCGGCCGCCGAGACGACGGCCGCCAATGCGTGGGCGGCGCGACTGGAAGACGAAGTGACGGCGCTGCGGAACGATCGCCGCCCTGGCGAGGCGATCGCGGGATACGCCGCGCGTCGATTGGGACATCTGGCCGCCTCCATCGTGCAAGCAGACCGCGCGGCTAGAACGCGATGAGATCAGGATGAATCGTCGCTTCAAGTTGTTGTTTGCGCACTCGAGACTTTCTTTAATCCCCGGCTTGCCGGACCAATCGCGAGGGAAAAATGGCAAGCAATACCGATATCCATGAAATGAAGGCCCGCATCGTCGTATTCGGCGTCGGCGGCGCCGGCGGCAACGCCGTCAACAACATGATCACGGCCGGGCTGCAAGGGGTCGAGTTCGTCGTCGCCAATACCGACGCGCAGGCGCTTGCAATGTCGAAGGCGACGCGCCTCATCCAGCTCGGCACAACGGTCACCGCAGGCCTCGGCGCCGGCTCGCAGCCGGAATTGGGACGCGCCGCAGCCGAGGAGGTCATCGACACGATCCGCGAGCACCTGACCGGCGCGCACATGGTGTTCGTGACGGCCGGCATGGGCGGCGGCACCGGCACCGGGGCTGCACCGATCATCGCCAGGACCGCGCGCGAGCTCGGCATCCTCACCATCGGCGTGGTCACCAAGCCGTTCTACTTCGAGGGCCAGCGCCGCATGCGCTTTGCCGAAGCCGGCGTCGAGGAGCTGCTGAAGACGGTCGACACCCTCTTGATCATCCCGAACCAGAACCTGTTCCGGGTGGCCAGCGAGAAGACCACGTTCGCCGATGCCTTCGCCCTTGCCGACCAGGTGCTCTATTCGGGCGTGGCCTGCATCAGCGACCTCATCGTCAAGGAAGGTCTGATCAATCTCGATTTTGCCGACGTCCTCTCCGTCATGAAGGAGAAGGGCAAGGCGATGATGGGACGGGGCGAGGCTTCCGGCGAGAAGCGCGTGCTCGCCGCCGCCGTGGCCGCGATCTCCAATCCGCTGATCGAGAATCCCTCGATCAAGCGTGCCAGTGGCCTCATCATCTCCATCACCGGCGGCAGGGATCTCATGCTGTACGAGGTCGACGAAGCCGCGACCCGCATTCGCGACGAGGCCGACCCGGACGCCAACATCATCGTCGGTGCGTCGTTTGACGAAAGCCTCGAAGGCATCGTCCGCGTCTCCGTGGTGGCGACCGGAATCGATAATCTCGATCCGGCGCAGCAGGCGCTACCGGTGGAAACCGCCCTCACCCAGCTCGCCGGCAGGCTGCGCAACGACGGCCGTCGCATCGCCGATCGCATCGAGCGCAGTGCCCCCCTTCCGCAAGCGGCAAGCCCGCCGCTCCGCCCGCAGCCGCACCACCCCGTGGGGCCACCGGCAAGGCCGGGTCTGGACTATGCGCCGCAGGCGGCGCTTCAGCCGCTCGATCCTTACGGCCGCGCCCCTGCGCGCAATCTGCCCGACGAGGCCGCTCTCGATATCCCGGCCTTCCTGCGCCGCGCCGCCAACTGAGCGGTGGCGAGCGGGGGAGTTACCTGCTCGGCAACCAGCGAGCCCAACAACAGCTCGTCATCCCGGGGCGCGACGAAGTCGCGAGCTAGGATGCGCAATTGCGCACCTGAGGATCCATTTGGCCGCAGTGCGTGTTGAGGGATGGATTCCGGGTTCGCGCCAAGAGGCGCGCCCCGGAATGACGGCGTAGAGCGTGCGCTGCGCGCCGATGTTTCAAGCCGCCGTGCTGCGCGGGCTCTCGGCGGTGTCCTTCTTGTCCGTCTCCCTGTCGCGGGACAGCCACGCCGGAAAACGAAGCAGGCGCTCGTTGGTGTCCTTTGGCAGCTCGATGGGCGGCGCTTCAATGGCCGAACTCGGCAGGTCCAGCGCTGCCTGTCCGGTTCGCACCGCATCCGCGCGCTGATCCAGTTCGCGGAGCAGGGGATCGAGCACGCTGTCGATCTCGGTCGCCACCGACACCAGGAAACTATTGAGCTCGCGCGCCTCGGGCACAACCGCCGCAGCCTGCTCGATCGCCCGTGAGAGACCATCGACGACAGGCGCAAACGCGCCGGCGGCTTGCTTGATTCGCGTCTTGATCGCTTCGACCTCGCTCAAGACGCGCTCACGCTCACGCCTTTTCTTTTCCTCCGAAAGACGGGCTTCAATTTCGGCGATCTGGGCCGTCAGGGTCGTGGCTTCGGATGCAAGCGCATCTCGTCTTCCGCGCGCGCGATCGAGATCGCGGCTGAGATTGTCCACTAAGTCGTCCTTTCCGAACATGGCTTTGCTCCGTGGGACAGGCGCTTTGCCCTGTAGGACGGCCTTGGCGCGAACCGCCAGCCTCGCCACCGACCGGATGGCCGGATCGGCCGAAACAGGCATCAACCTCGGTCGCGTCACATGGGCCGACATGGTGATCCCCCATCGTCAACATTAGGCAACCGCATGGTTAACAGACGGTTAATGTCAACAGACGATGCGGCCATGGGGCGTGACGGCATCGGCAACGAGATCCCGCAGAACATCTCCAACGTCCCGAGCTCCATCGCTGCCTGCGCAAGACGGACAAGTCGCAGCCGCGGTAGCCCGCCTCCCCTACCCCCGAAAATCAATGCTCCGCAGCACGATCCCCGGCGGCGTGCCCTCGAACTCCGTCGCGCGGTACTTGCTCGCGGCGCGGGCTTCGATGCGGTCGCGCAGGCGGGTGAACTGGGCTTCGCGCTGCTCGGGCCTCGCCTGCGGGCCGCGCTCGAGATAGTCCATCGCGGAGGTCGAGATCGCGCAGGCGATCTCCTTCGATCCGTCCTGCATCAGGAACTGGACGATGCCGCGGTCCTGTTCGTAGCCGACGAAGCGGCTGCTCGTGAGTGTCATGGCTTACTCCCTTACGCGATTGCACCTTGGCGGTCGCCGCGGGGCTTCGATGCCGCCGCGGCCCGCGAATTCTCCGACGTCGTCCCGGCCTGGTGCGCAATTGCGCACGGGAGCCAGGACCCATTATCCCGGTCAGCGTTGTGGAGGCACGCTGTGGCCGCGTTCGTTCACAATAACTCGGTTCGGTGGTTATGGGTCCTGGCTTTCGCCAGGACGACGGCTGTGTTCCACGGGCGCACTGCCGCTGCCGCGCTCCGGCCGGCCTTCAATTGCCGCCACTGAGCCTCAGCTGTCGCCACTGAGTCTGGCGAAATCGTCGAACAGCGCCGTCACCAGCGCGCGGTGGCGGGTGTCCTCGGTGGAGAGGCTGGCGGCATAGAGGTTGAGCAGATAGCGCGCCTTCACCGCGGCCTCGGGCCACGAGGTGGCGGGCACGGTCATCAGGCGGTTCTCGAGATCGGCCTCGCGCTCGCGCAGCTCCCGGACATTGTTCTCGACCTCGGCCAGCGCGCGGCGCAGGTCGGTCGCCTTCTGGGCGGCCATGCCGCGATGCCTGTCGAGATCCACCGGGACGTCAGTCATGGGCGACCCTCTGGGCGACGCTCGCCGGCGCGGCCTGCGCATCCGCGGCTTGCGCGTCCGCGAGGTCAACCGAGCCGATCGACAACATTTCCGTCATGCCGGCGCCCCCGCCTTCGGCCGGCACCGTGATCATGGTGGCGACACGCCGCCAGCACGGGAACGACAGGCCCTCGATCATCTCTTCGTCGGTGACGACGTCATAGCTGCCCGCGGGCAGCAACCGGTCGATGCCGTTGATGCGGAACGGATGCCTGAAGGTGACGGTTTCTCGCCGCGAACGGATGGTCATGGACGCCTGCCTTCCTGCGAGCGAAGCCCCAACCGACGCCGGCTATGACAAGCATGCGCTCCCTGGGCGGATATAGCCAGCACTATCGTCGCCGCGCCGCGCGCGGCCGGGGCCGCGGGCTGCGGGCTGCGTTTTAGTCCTCGCTATTGGCATGGGGCAGGCGTAGGCTCGCTCCTATCACCGCACTTCCTGCAACGGCATCGACCGGTGACTGAGGGTCACGTGCGCTCCCGCCGTAGGACCAGTTATCAGAGCTGATCTTCATGCTCTGGCAGGAGCGTGCGATGTCGCGGTTTCGCGTCCCGGAATGGATCGTTCCACAGGTCGACGTCGCGCTGTTCCTTCTGCTCCTGGTCTGCGCGGCGGCCATCCTCAATGGCTAGGACAATGCGCGTGCCCTATCTCGTCAGCGGCACCAACGAATATGGCTGTTCCAATCTCGGCCGCGGCAGCGCCACCGTCGCGCTGCGGCTGGCGCGGAAGCTGCTGCGCGAGGGCTACATGGACGTGCGCGTCTGCACGCCGCGCGGACGCGTGCTGCAATCCGACGAACTGGACGAACTCAAACCCCCACAGGAGACCGACGCCATGGCCAAGGGACAGCAACGCGGCAACCGCGAAACCAAGAAGCCGAAGAAGGACAAGACCAAGGTGATCGCCGCGGCCCCGAGCCGCAAGGACGCGGCTTGGCAGCCGGATTTCGGACCGGCGAAGAAGAAGTAGGGCTTCTTTCGCCTCTCCCCGCTTGCGGGGAGAGGCCGGGATTTGCGCAGCAAATACCGGGTGAGGGGGACTCTCCGCGAGTCCAGCTCTCACCTCCCTTGCGGAGACTCCCCCTCATCCCAACGCTCTCAGCGCGAGCGAAGCTCGTCGCGCCCCCGCATCCGCCTTCGCCAAGGCTTCGGCGGACATGAGCGGGGCGAGGGAGCGCACCTTCGCTGCGGCAACCACCCCCGTCTCCTCGCCGTCGCGCTTTTTTGCTATACTCGCCCCGGTAGCATTGCCGGGAGGGGCCGACCTGTGGAGCACGAGCGCAGAACCGAACCGAAGACCGAGCCGAAGCACCTCGTCATCTGCTGCGACGGCACCGGCAACGAGATCAGCGAGAACATCTCCAACGTCCTCAAGCTCTATCGCTGCCTGCGCAAGACCGACAAGACGCAGCCGCGGCAGATGGTGTTCTACGATCCCGGCGTCGGCACGGTGACGGAGCCGACGACGTGGCACCGCCTCAAGGCCAACGTCAATCTGGTGCTGGGGCTCGCCACCGGCTACGGGCTCGATGACAACGTGCTGTCGGCCTATTGCTTCCTGGTCGAGCATTACGCGCCGGGCGACAAGATCTACCTGTTCGGCTTCTCGCGCGGCGCCTATACCGTGCGCGTGCTGGCGGGGCTGATCCACAAGGTCGGGCTGATCTCGCCGGAGCAGGCGAACCTCGCAGGCTCGGGCCTCGTCGCCTACAAGCAATATTCCGGCTCGGGGCGCGGCAACGACATCGCGGACCTCAAGGACGTCGGCTCCGACGACGACGGGCCGCTGCCGCAGGACAAGTTCGACCTCGCCGCGCAGTTCGCGCGCATCACCTCCTCGCGCTGGCCGACCATCCATTTCATCGGAGTGTGGGACACCGTGGCGAGCGTGATCGTGCCGCGTCCCGACCGGCTGTACTGGCCGAGCTTCGAGGAGCTGGCCTTCACGCTGCGCAATCCGAGCGTGAAGATCTTCCGGCAGGCGATCGCGATCGACGAGCGGCGCTGCATGTTCCGCCTCAAGCAATGGCGGGAGCCGCAGGAATACTGGAGCAACCGCTTCGTGCCCGACGACAAGAAGGAGCCGCAGGACATCATGCAGGTGTGGTTCGCCGGCGTGCACAGCGACGTCGGCGGCGGCTATCCGGAGGCCCAGAGCGGCGAGTCGAAATATCCGCTGATCTGGATGATCGACGAGGCGGGAAAGGCCGGGCTGAACTTCAACCCGCGCACCGTGAACCAGCTCGCCTGGGGCGTCCATCGCAAGAACTCCCCGTTCCAGTACGTGCCGCCCGCCTACACCGGCAAGACCGGCGAATTGCACAATTCGATGACGGCGGCCTGGCGGCTGCTGGAATATTTGCCGAAGAGCGCGAAGTACAAGGAGTGGCCGGAGCGAAAGGTGTTTCTCGGCTTCTACATCCCCGATTGCGAGCCGCGCCTGATCCCCGAAGGCGCGCATGTGCACGAGAGCGTGGTGAAGCGGATGGCGGTGGAGCCGGACTACCGGCCGGTGAATCTGCCGAAGACGTACGAGACGGTGCCGATGCCGGTGCCGCCGCATGTGGGGGCCGCGGCGGAGACGGATGAGATGGTGACGGGGTGAGATGGAGCTGGCGCCGACGGCGGAGCGTGGGGCAACGCCGTCGCACCCCGCTACCGCCGCTTTCGCCATTCGCCGCTACTTTTCATTAAAATTCTCGCGCCCACCTTAGTCGGATCGCATCAACTCCCGCCGATCATTGGGAAGAGACCACCCGCGCTATCCGCGGAATTGGAGGAGATGTGCCAATGCATCCGCGAAAGTTCGCCCGTGTAAAACCCGCAGGGCTGGTGTCCCGCCAGGCCAAGATCATCACCGACCCGCGCGCGCCGGTGATCCCCTGCACGCTGATCGACTATTCGCCCGGCGGGGCCTGCGTCGATCTCGGCGGCCAGGTGAGCATCCCCGACAGGTTCGAGCTGCTGCACGTCAACACCAAGAAGCGCTGCCGCATCGCCTGGAAGCGCGGCTCGCGAGTCGGCGTGGTGTTTTGAGGCGCGAGCTGCCTCCTTGGCTCTGCCGTAGCCTCTCGCTCCATGGTCGTCCTGGCGAAAGCCAGGACCCATACCGCGGAATCTATCGGTTGTGGATGGTAGGCGTACCGGACGACGAGTCTCCGCCAAACTTCTCCCTGGGGTAATGGGTCCTGGCTTTCGCCAGGACGACACCGGAATTTGCGGCGACGGCTTTGCCTACTTCCGCATCCTGGCCTTCGCGCCGGCGACGATCTGCATGGCGACGCCGCCGATCCAGCCGAACAGGGAGAGCCAGGTCCAGGCCATGTGCGGCTCGAGCCGCAGCACGATGACGGCGACGGAGGCGAGCGCGGTGAGCGTGGCGCAGAGCGTGCCGGCGGAGCTCAGGAATTCCGCGGCGTCGATGGCGCTGTGTGCCTCGTCGAAGGGCAGCTGCGGCGTGTCGATGCCGAGATAGAAGCCGACCGCACCGAGCGCCATCATCAGCAGCAGGAAACCCTGCGTGGTGAGCACGGGGATTGCCGACCCGACATAGGCGCCGACGAACAGTCCGCACGCCGCGCCTGCCATCGCAAGGCCCACGCGCTCGAAGATGTGAGCAGCTTTGCGGACAGGATAACGCATGGCGGGCCTCCGTGAGGCGTTGAACGTGCGAAGGTTAGGCCAGTTTTGCGGGAGGTGGAAGCCGAGGGATGTTACGGATGCGTGAGGAGGCGGCTGCGATCGCGCAACTTTAACCTATCGAGTTACTCCCTGTGGTTATGCCGCTGTCCTCGCGCCTCGCATGCGCCCCCTACCTCGCCCCGAACGTCGTCTTGCCGAACAGCGCCTTCTGCGTCGACGGCTGCGAGCGCCAGTATTGCGGCGGGGCTTCGACCTCGCCGCCGACTTCGGCGGCGGCGTGCCAGCCCCAGCGCGGGTCGTAGAGCATGCCGCGGGCGAGCGCGACCATGTCGGCCTTGCCGGAGGCGACGATCTCCTCGGCGTGCTTCGCATCGGAGATCAGGCCGACCGCGATGGTGGGCAGTCCCGTCTCGCGGCGGATGGCGTCTGCGAAGTGCACCTGATAGCCGGGGCCGAGCGGAATCTTCTGCAGCGGCGAGACGCCGCCGGAGGAGGCGTCGATCCAGTCGATGCCGCGCGCCTTCAGCGCGCTGGCGAATTCGATGGTCTGCGCCAGATCCCAGCCGCCCTCGACCCAGTCGGTCGACGACACCCGCATGCCGATCGGCTTGTCGTGCGGGAACACGGCGCGCACCGCGTCGTAGACTTCGAGCGGGAAGCGCATGCGGTTTTGCAGGCTGCCGCCATATTCGTCGGTGCGCCGGTTCGAGATCGGCGACAGGAACTGATGCAGGAGATAGCCGTGCGCGCCGTGCAGCTCGATGGCGTCGATGCCGATGCGCTCCGCGCGTTTCGCAGCCTCGACGAAGGCCTCGCGGATGCGCTTCAGGCCCGCGGCATCCAGCGCGAGCGGCGCGGCCTCGCCCTCCTTGTGCGGCAGCGCGCTTGGGGCCACCGTCTGCCAGCCGCCGTCACTGATCGGGATCAGCTGGCCGCCGTCCCAGGGCCGCGCGCTGGAGGCCTTGCGGCCGGCATGGGCGAGCTGCATCGCGACCGCGGTCGTGGAATGCTTGCGCACGGAGGCGAGGATCTGCTTCAGCGCGGCTTCGGCGGCGTCGCTGTAGAGCCCGAGGCAGCCCGGCGTGATGCGGCCGATCGCTTCCACATGGGTCGCCTCGATGCAGAACATCGACGCGCCCGAGAGCGAAAGATTGTTGATGTGGGTGAAGTGCCAGTCGGTCGGAACGCCGTCGTCGGCCGAATACTGGCACATCGGCGACACCACGACGCGGTTCTTCAAGGTCAGGCCGCGCAGCTTGATCGGGGAAAACAGGGCGCTCATGCAGGGAGTTCCGGGGGATGGAGGGCAATCATGGAAGTGTAGTGAGCGGATGCCGGATTGCTAGCCGCGCGGCGGACATGCCCGCCCGTGGCGGCATGCATTGCGCGCGTCATATGATCACGGGATCGCGACATCAACTCAGCCGCCGTCCTACTCCAGCTCCTCGAACTGGCCCGCCCTGGGCTTGCCCATGCGGATGCGGCCGTCGGGCAGCAGCTCGCCGTCGGCCTCGGCGGAAAACTGGATCGTGGTGCGGCCATCCTTCATCGCCGTCGCCTTGCCGAGCGGGCCGAGCTTGTCCGCGAGCGCGGTGTCGTCGAGGACGAACACGCGGTAGTCGGTGAGATGGAAACGGCGCGGTGCCTGCCATGTCAGCGCGGGTACCGATGTGCGCATATCGCCGTCGGTCTTGCGATCGATGCTGCGGCCGGTCGCGTCGCGGAACAGGTCCGGCGCATCGACGAGGCGCGCGCCGCGGCCGTCGACGGCGTAGAGGTTCAGCGTGACGATGTGGCGCTCGCTGCGGAAGGTGACGGCGACGTAGCGCGAGTCGGCCGACCAGGCGGCGTGGAACGCATCCGGCGCGGTGTCGAGGATGTTGTCGTCGTTGACGTTGTCGAGCGTCATAAGCCGGCGATGGCCCGGCTCCGCCATCAGATAGGCGTGAAATTTATCATGCGCGCCGTCGCCCTCACCATGGACGGCGATGGCGAGCCGCTAGTTCGGCGCCCACCCGCCCGAGATGATGCCGTACTCGCCCTTCGCATAGGTGTGCTCGGCCGTGGCACGCGCCTGCGGCAGCCCGGCAAGCACGACGAAGAGCAGGGCTGCGATGGCGCGGCGGAGTTGCATGATGTTTTGTCGCGGCCAAAAGCCACCGCGTTCAACGATGACTTCACTCAACCAGCGTGAACTGGAGCAGCAGCGTGCGCTGGAGCATTGAAAAATTGTCGTCCGAGACCAGCGTCAGCACGGTGTCGCCCGCGGGCGTGACGTGGGCGTCGATGCCTTCCATGTTGTCGATCTCCTGGCCGAGATCGGCCTTGAACAGCGCAGGGCCGTCGACCACCGCGCCCGGCGCGATCGATTTCAGGGGAATCGAGCGGATGCGGATGTCGACGCCGGTGAACCAGGAGAATTTGCGTTCGAGGATGAGCAGCTCGCCCGACGGCAAGAGCACCGCGTCGCTGATGTCGAACTTCTCGGTGCGGCGGACGCTGAACTGGCCGGGCGTGGGGCCGCCGATCAGGAACGTGACCAGATTGCCGTCGGCGTCCAGCCCGCGCTCGGAGAAGGCGATCAGGGTGCCGGCGAGCGGCTGGCCCTTCGGGACGAAGACCAGCCCCTCGAGCCCCTTGTTGTGCGGCAGCTTGCGCAACGCGGGCGGCACCTGGATCACCTCGCCGCGGGCGCGCGTGCCGCCTTTCGAAAAATCGTAGCGCAGGATCTGGTTGACGCGCTCGAGCCCGACATAGACGACGTTGCCGTCGCGCGTCAGCGACTCCGAATCCCACCAGAGGCGCTTTTCCGTGATCGGCCGTCCCTCCGCATTGAGCAGCGGCGCGGCCTCGACGTCGTCGAGCCCGGTCATCCTGCTGCCGGAATAGCGGATGGCCCCGGTGAACCAGCCGCCCTGGTCGGAGACCGCAAGGAAACGTTCGCCTTTCGCATCCAGCCGGATGCCGGACAGGCCGCCGAAGCCGCGATAGGGCGAGGTCAGCACCAGGCCGCTGCGATATTCCAGCGAACCGAAGCGCGTGCGCGAGCGGTCGCGCGGCTCGAAATTCGGGATCGGCCGCGCGTTGACCTCGATGCTGACGGGCTCGGCGACGGCGCGCTCGACCTGGAGCGGCCGCGGCGGCGGCTCGGTCGTGACTTGCGCCTGCGCCGGGCGGGACAGTGCGAAAGTGGAAAATCCCGCCGCCGCGTGGCCAAGGAAGCTGCGGCGGGATCGAAGCGTGCTCACGAATGCAGTTTGCGGCGCGGACGGCTTGCCGAGGGCTGCGGTGCGGTCGCCGTCTCGCTGAACAGCTCGGCAAGCTTCTCGGTGATGGCGCCGCCGAGCTCCTCGGCGTCCACGATCGTCACTGCGCGGCGATAGTAGCGCGTGACGTCATGGCCGATGCCGATCGCGATCAGCTCGACCGGCGAGCGGGTCTCGATCTCCTCGATGATGTGGCGCAGGTGCCGCTCGAGATAGTTGCCGGCGTTGACCGACAGCGTGGAATCGTCGACCGGCGCGCCGTCCGAGATCATCATCAGGATCTTGCGCTGCTCGGGCCGGCCGAGCAGGCGCTTGTGTGCCCAATCCAGCGCCTCGCCGTCGATATTCTCCTTGAGGAGTCCCTCGCGCATCATCAGGCCGAGGTTCTTCCGCGCACGGCGCCAGGGCGCGTCGGCGGACTTGTAGATGATGTGGCGGAGATCGTTGAGACGGCCGGGATTGGCCGGCTTGCCGGCCGCAAGCCACGCTTCACGCGACTGCCCGCCCTTCCAGGCGCGCGTGGTGAAGCCGAGAATCTCGACCTTGACGCCGCAACGCTCCAGCGTGCGGGCGAGGATGTCGGCGCAGGTCGCCGCCACCGTGATCGGGCGGCCGCGCATCGAGCCGGAGTTGTCGAGCAGCAGCGTCACCACGGTGTCGCGGAACGTCGCCTCCTTCTCGTGCATGAAGGACAGCGGGTGATAGGGATCGGTCACCACGCGCGACAGCCGCGCGGGGTCGAGGATGCCCTCTTCGAGATCGAACTCCCAGGCGCGATTCTGCTGCGCCATCAGCTTGCGCTGCAGCCGGTTGGCGAGGCGGGCGACGATGCCTTGCAGATGCGCCAGCTGCTTGTCGAGATAGGCGCGCAGGCGCTCCAGCTCGTCATGGTCGCAGAGGTCTTCGGCGGCGATGACTTCGTCGAATTTCGGCGCGAAGGCGTGATATTCCGGCCCGCGCGGCTCGTTCTTCCCGTGCGCGTTCGGACGCGTCGCCTCGCCCGGCGTCTCGTCGTCGCCGAGCTCGCCGTCGTCGAACGTGTCTGACGTCGAGGCCTGCGCGCTTTCCATCGCGCTCTCGCTCATCTCCTCGCTCGACGCCTGCGCCTGGTCGGCGCTCATCTCCTGGGCGGCATCGGAATCGGGCGAGCCCTCGGCGCCGGACTGGTCGTTGTCGCCGTCGCGGTTTTCGTCGTCGTCGTCATTCTCTTCGCTGTCGGCGTTGCGCTCGTCGCCGAGCTCGAGCGCCGACAAGAGGTCATGCACGGCGTCGCCGAACCTGGTCTGGTCCTCGACCACGCCGTCGAGCCGGTCGAGGCGCTTGCCGATCTTGTCTTCGAGAATCGGCCGCCAGAGATCGACCATCTTCTTCGCAGCCGTCGGCGGCGCCATGCCGGTCAGGCGCTCGCGCACCAGCATCGCCAGCGCATCGGCCAGCGGCGCGTCGGCGCGATCGGTGATCTCGTCGAACTTGCCGCGATGGAAATGGTCGTCGAGCATCGCGGTGAGGTTTTTCGCAACGCCCGCCATGCGGCGCGCGCCGATCGCCTCCACCCTCGCCTGCTCGACCGCTTCGAACACACCGCGTGCCTGCGGATTGCCCGGCATCAGCTTGCGATGCAGCTTCGGATCGTGACAGGCGAGCTTCAGCGCGATGGAATCCGCGTGGCCGCGCACGATGGCGGCATCGCGCTTGGTCATCTTGCGCGCCGGCTCGGGCAGCCGCGCCTTGCCGGGCGCAAGGCCCGGCCGCTCGGCGGCAAAGGAGACCTCGAGCTCGGGCGATTTCGCGATCGCCTTCAGGCAGGAGGCGACCGAGCGCTTGAACGGCTCGGTCGGCGCTTCCTTGCTGTTACGGAATTTGGAATTGGATGATGATGTGCTCATAGCGACTTCGTAAACGAATGGCGCGTCACGCCGCCGGGATAGCCCTTGAGAGTGCCGAATTCCTCGTACCCGCAGGAACGATAGAAGCCCGGCGCCTGGAAACTCATCGTGTCGACATAGGCCTGGATCGCGCCATGCCGTCTCGCCTCATCCTCGATCGCCGCGATCAGCTTCGTCCCAAAACCCTTGCCGCGCTGCTTCTGGTCGATCCAGAAGTACTGGATGAACAGAACCGTGGCCCAGAGATGCCCGACGATGCCGCCGACGATCTTGCGGCGGTCCTTCAGTGAGACCGCGATGCTCCTGACCTTCTGCTTCCCAAAGTGCTCGTCGTTATAGGCGCCGAGCCCGGCGAGCACAGCCTTCTTGGTCGTCCCAATGGTGCGCTCGACGGTGATGGTGGCCATGGGTCAGCTGAGCGCCACGTTGACTGCCGATTCCGGCAGCTCCGCATTGAAGCAGCGCTGGTAGAACTCGGCGACCAGGGGACGCTCGAGCTCGTCGCACTTGTTGAGGAAGGTGACGCGGAAGGCGAAACCGATATCGCCGAAGATGTCGGCGTTTTCCGCCCAGGTGATCACCGTGCGCGGGCTCATCACCGTCGACAGATCGCCATTGGCGAACGCGTTGCGGGTGAGATCGGCGAGGCGCACCATCTTGTTGACGATGTCGCGACCTTCCTGGGTGCGATAGTGCTTGGCCTTCGCCAGCACGATCTCCACTTCCTCGTCGTGGCTGAGATAGTTCAGCGTGGTGACGATCGACCAGCGGTCCATCTGGCCCTGGTTGATCTGCTGGGTGCCGTGATAGAGGCCCGAGGTGTCGCCAAGGCCGACCGTGTTGGCGGTCGCAAACAGCCGGAAGGACGGATGCGGCTTGATCACCTTGTTCTGATCCAGGAGCGTCAGGCGGCCGGAGACTTCCAGCACGCGCTGGATCACGAACATCACGTCCGGACGGCCGGCGTCGTATTCGTCGAACACCAGCGCGACGTTGTGCTGGAGCGCCCAGGGCAGGATGCCGTCGCGGAATTCGGTGACCTGCTTGCCGTCGCGGACCACGATCGAGTCCTTGCCGACGAGGTCGATACGGCTGATGTGGCTGTCGAGGTTGACGCGCACGCAGGGCCAGTTCAGGCGGGCGGCGACCTGCTCGATGTGGGTGGATTTGCCGGTACCGTGATAGCCGGTCACCATCACGCGGCGATTGCGGGCGAAGCCGGCGAGAATGGCGAGCGTGGTGGCGCGGTCGAAGCGGTAGTCGGAATCAACTTCAGGCACATGAGGATCGACTTCGGAATAGGCCGGCACTTCGAGATCGCTGTCGATCCCGAACACCTGGCGCACCGACACCTTCATGTCGGGCAAACCGGAAACTTCCTCAACTTTGGACATGGCGGCGGTCGTCATCAATCCTCCGAGGCCCCGGGCGATCCCGAGACCAGTTATTGCACGGTGGCTGCGGCTGGGTGCGTTTGCGAACCTATCAGAGACAACGTGCGGGCAGAAGCCCGCCCTCCAATCAAAGTTCCGTTGTCTTTTCATTTAGATAGGCAAGGAACGCGATTTTTGGAAGGCTGCCCTGCGAATCACGCTCGAATTTCGGGCGGGCCAGCTGGCCTGCCCACGCGAGTGGCACTTTTACCGCTTCTCCTTACTTATGTAGGGTCTGGACCGGCGTAACCCCTCCCACCACGAAAGACGACGTGACGTCATTCCTCGATCCCTTCATCGCTTTCGTCTCGGCCCACGCGTGGCTGGCTTATCTGACCCTGTTCCTGGCAGCGCTTCTGGAAGCCGTTCCAGTGGTGGGATCGGTGGTCCCGGGCTCGACCATCATCCTGGCGCTCAGCGCCCTGATCCCGGGCGGCGAGCTGAAACTCGGCTGGGTGCTGCTGGCGGCCGCGCTCGGGGCCGTGCTGGGTGACGGCTCGGCCTACTGGATCGGGCACCGGCAGCAGCGCGAGATCCTCAACACCTGGCCGCTGACCAATTATCCGCGCGTGGTCGAGGAGAGCGAAAGCTTCTTCCACCGCTTCGGCACCTGGGCCGTGTTCTTTGCCCGCTTCGTGCCGCCGATCCGCGCATTTGTCCCGGTCACGGCCGGCGCGCTCGGGATGCCCCCTGCCCGCTTCTACGCGATCAACATCCCGGCGATCCTGGTCTGGGCCCCCGCGCATGTGCTGCCGGGCGTGCTGGCGGTGTCGGCCCTGCACGAATATGCCGGGCTGCCGCACCATGAGCATGTCGGCAAGCATATCTGGATGCTCGCCGTGATCGGCGGTGCGATCGTGCTGAGCGTGACGGTTTGGATCTATCGTCGGCGGAGCGGTGGTGGTGTCGCGGCGGCCAAGCCGCGGGTCTGATTAGCTTTGGCTGCCACGGCGGACGGAGGTGCGCTCCCTCCCCCGCTTGCGGGGGAGGGTTGTGGGGGGAGGGTGCATCCACAATCGAGAACCCCCAAGAGGAGGGAGCCCTCACCCGCGCCTCCGGCGCGACCTCTCCCGCAAGCGGGAGAGGTTAGGACCCGCCCGTCCGCCGCCCCGGCGCGGGTCCAACGTACCGCGCGCGCGGGCGGATCAGCTTGCCGAACTGCAATTGCTCGCTGGCGTGCGCAATCCAGCCGACGCTGCGGGCCATCGCAAACAGCGCGAGCTCGCTGCCTGCAGGCAGGCGCAGGGCATGCACGAGGACGGCGAGCGCATAGTCGATATTGACGAATTCGCCGGTCGCCTCGGCGATCCGCTCCGGCACTTCGCGCGTGAATTTGCGCGGCGCGCCGGCGCGCGACAACGCATTCAGCAGCGATTGCGCGCGGGGATCGCCGCGCTTGTAGACGCCGTGACCGAAGCCGGCGAAGCGCTCGCCGAGCGCGACGCGTTCGCGCACCACGGGAGCGACATCGCGGTCGACCAGCGTTTTCACCAGCTGCGAAGCCAGCACGCCGGCGCCGCCGTGCTTGGGTCCCTTCAGCGCCGCGAGGCCGGCGATGACGGCATCGTAGAGATTGAGGCCGGTCGAGGCCGCGCAGCGCGCGGTGAAGGTCGAGGCGTTCAGTTCATGATCGGCGAGCAGAACGAGCGCGCGGCGGATCAGATCGGGTGCATGCTTGTTGTCCGCCGCCCAGACGCGCGCGACCTGCTGGTGCAGCGGCTCGGCCGAGGCTTCCGCATTGAGCATGGTCGCAACCAGCAGGCGGACGATGCGCGCGCCGACCATGGCGCGGCCATCGGGAGCGCGGGTGAAGGCGCGGGGATCGGCGCTCGCGGCGAGCGCCAGCACGGCGATGGCGCGGTCGATCGGCGCCGCGCGGCGCGCGGCGCCTGCGATCGTGCGCATCTCCTCGGAGATCTCGGGCTGATTGTCAGGCGCAAACGGATCGACGCCGGAGACGTCCCAGAGCAGCGTTGCCGTGTGCTCCAGCGTGTCGTTCTCGGCGAGGTCGACGCAATTGACGCCCCGATAGATCGCGCCCTCCTCGGTGATGGTCGAGATCTCCGTGTCCATGACCGGCAAGTCGGCATCGAAGCTGCGCAGCCCGCGCGGCTCCGGCGACGGCACCCGGCGCTCCTTCAGGGCGCGGACGTCCTCGGCGCGGTAGCGGTTCTTGCGCGAATCCGGCGTCGGCTCGGAGCGGATCAGGCCGCGGCTGACATAGGCGTAGAGCGTGGCCGGCGAGATCGCGAGTTCGGCGGCCGCCTCCCGGGCGGAGAGGTAGAGCTCATCAGAATTTTTCATATTGATTTATGTAATCAAGATTGATCAATCTGTCGAGAGGCCCGACTTTTGACCTGCGTAGAACAGGAGATTTGGGCCATGAACATCCACCTCACCAAAAGTCAGATCGGGCTGGACGGCGTTCCCGCGGCCGAGACCGTGCTGAGCCATGTCGACGGCGAGCGCGGCGAGCTGATCATCGCCGGCGAGCATGTCGGCCGGCTGGCCGCCAAATCGAGCTTTGAGGGCGTCACCGCCCGGCTCTGGAACGGCGCCAGCAAGACCTCGCTGAGCGAGGCCAATGTGCGGGCGAGCCTGGGCGCCGCACGCGAGCGCGCCTTCGCGCGGCTCGCCGAGCTACTGCCGGCGACGCACGGCATGGGAATCGTCGACGGGTTTCGCGCGGCCGTCGCGGGCCTTCGCGCCGAGCACGGGCTGGAGCATGAGGCGACCATCGTCGGCGCCTTTCCGGTGATATCAGGCGCGCTGGTCCGGCGCGCCAAGGGGCTCGATCCGGTCGCGCCCGATCCAAGCGCGAGCCACGCCGCCGACACGCTGCGCATGCTGCATGGGCGCGCGCCGGCAACGCGCGAGGTTACGGCGCTGGATGCCTATCTCGTCACCGTCTGCGACCACGGCATGAACGCCTCGACCTTCACCACGCGCGTGGTGGCCTCGACCCAGGCCGATCTGTTCGCAGCCGTCACCGCCGGCTATTGCGCACTGACCGGTCCCTTGCATGGCGGCGCGCCGGAGCCGGTGCTGGAAATGCTCGATGCGATCGGCTCGCGCGAGCGGATCCAGCCCTGGGTGGATGCCGCGCTCGCACGCGGCGAGCGGATGATGGGTTTTGGGCATCGCGTCTATCGCGTGCGCGATCCGCGCGCCGACGTGCTGAAGACCGCGATCGAGGCCCTCGCCTCCAACGGCGCCGACCTGCCGTTTGCCGGCGAGGTCGAGGCCTATATCCGCAGCGCGCTGCGCAAGAAGAACCCGGACCGGCCGCTGGAGACGAATGTGGAGTTCTTCACCGCGATCCTGCTCGATGCGCTCGCGATTCCAAGGCAGGCGTTCACGCCGATCTTCGCGGTGGCGCGCGCCGCCGGCTGGACCGCGCATGCGCGCGAGCAGCAGCGCACCGGGCGGCTGATCAGGCCGAGCTCGTCTTATGTGGGGGCGGTGCCGAAGGCCTAGGGCCAGTAGCTTTGAACGGAATGATGACGACGGAGTGGTTCACTCCGTCGTCGTCCCGGCGAAGGCCGGGACCCATACCGCGTGATTTATCGATAGTGGGAGGTGGGAGTACCGCGGGAAGACGTCTTCACTGCGAGTCTTCGCCAAACCACTCCCTGGGGTTATGGGTCCCGGCCTTCGCCGGGACGACATCGAGAGTTTGGCTGCGACCGTCAGACTCTCGGAGGACGACGACCGCAAGAGGCCCTACGCCTCCCGCACCACCGTCTTCAGATAATTATACGCCTTGATGATCTCGATCAGGCGGTCTTCGGTCGAGCGGTCGCCGCCGTTGGCGTCGGGGTGGTGCTGCTTCACCAGCGCCTTGTACTTGCTCTTGACGTCGGCGAGCGTGGCACTGGGGCCGAGGCCCATGACCTGGAGCGCCTTGCGCTCGGCGTTCATCACCTTGCGCGTCTCGGCCTTGGGCTGGGCGTCCGGACCCTTCCGCCAGTTGGCGCGGCCATTGATCTCGCTGAACATGCTGAACGGATCGGACGCCATGTCGATATCGGCTTCCGCACCCTTCTTGCCGCCATTGGCGCCCATCTTCCAGGTCGGGCGGTGGCCGGTCAGCGCATCCTTCTGGTAGCGCGCGACGGCGTCGGCATTCATGCCGGAGAAGAAATTGTAGTTCTGGTTGTACTCGCGCACGTGATTGAGGCAGAAGTGCCAGTACTCGCGCTGGTTCTCACGCCCCTTCGGCGCGCGGTGTGCGCCCTTGTTCTGGCATCCGGCCCATTCGCACGCGACCGCGGTGTCGCGCGGCTTCACCTCGGGCTGCTTGCCCCGCGGCTTGACGCGGATGGAGTCGAAGAACTTTGATGAATCGATCGGCATGGCTGACTTTGACTACGCAATGCAAAAACCTTCAAGTCTTGACATTGCAATTAGCTGCGAACCCGGCAAATAACGGAGTGCGACCTCTGCACCTGAATGGCACACACATGGCTATGAGCGACATTATCAGCAACAAGTTGCAGGAAGCTTTCACGCCGGAAAGCCTGCAGGTTGTCGACGAGTCACACCTGCATGAGGGCCATGCCGGCCATCGGCCCAGCGGCGAGACGCACTTTCGCGTTTATATTGTGTCTCAAGCCTTCAAAGGGAAGAGCCGGGTCGATCGCCACCGCATGATAAATGCGGCGCTGGCCGCGGAACTCTCCGGCACCGTGCACGCGCTCGCCATCCACGCGCAGGCGCCGGGGGAAAATTAGCTCGGTCATTCCGGGGCGGCTCAAAGAGCCGAACCCGGAATCTCGAGATTCCGGGTTCGATGCTTCGCATCGCCCCGGAATGACTGAGGGCTTAGAACGACGTCCCCGCCCTTCTCGGCTTGGCTTCCTCCATCTCGGCCTCGCGCGGCACCGGTGAAATACGGAGCGCGGTGATGCGGTTGCGTTCGCGGCGCAGGACGCGGAAGCGGAAGCCGTGGAACGTGAAGCTCTGGCCGCGATCGGGGATCGAGCGCGCCTCGTGAATGACGAGGCCGGCGACCGTGGTTGCCTCTCCATCGGGCAGATGCCAGTCCATGGCGCGGTTGAGATCGCGGATCGGCACCGAGCCGTCGACCACGACCGAGCCGTCCGGCTGGGCGCGCACGCCGGCGACCACGACGTCGTGCTCGTCGGAGATGTCGCCGACGATCTCTTCCAGAATGTCCTCCAGCGTCACGAGACCTTCGACTTCGCCGTACTCGTCGACGACGAGCGCGAAATGGGTCTTGCGGCGGCGGAACGCCTTGAGCTGCTCGGACACGGGACGCATCTCCGGCACGAACCAGGGCGGCAGCGCGATGGTGGAGACGTCGATGCGCGAAGTGTCGCCTTCGGAGGCGCGGATCGCGCGCAAGAGATCCTTGGCGTGGAGCACGCCGATGATGTTTTCCGGCTTCTCGCGCCAGAGCGGAATGCGGGTGTATTCGGTCGCCAGCACCTCGCGCAACAGCTCCTCGGGCGGCAGGTCGGCGTTGATCATCATCATCTCGGTGCGATGGATCATGACGTCGGAAACCTGGAGCTCGCGCAGGTCGAGCAGGCCGCCGAGCATGTCGCGGTCCTGCTTCTCGAACTTGCCCTCGTGATGCAACAGGTCGACCGCGCCGCGCAGGCGCTCGGTCGGCGACAGGATGGCCTGGTGCTCGCCGGCAAGGCCGAACAGGCGCATCAAGAGGCGCACGATGACTTCGACGATCTTGAGCAGCGGCCCCAGCACATACATGGTCAGCCGCATCGGGCGCGCGACCGCAAGCGCCATGCGGTCGGGCGCGTTGATGGCGATGGTTTTGGGCAGCACCTCGGCGAAGATCACCACCAGCGCGGTCATCACGCCGGTGGCGTAGAGCACGCCGACATCGCCGAACCAGGACGTGAAGATGGCGGTGGCGAGCGCGGAGGCGCCGATATTGGCGATGTTGTTGCCGAGCAGCAGCGCGCCGATCAGGCGCTCGCGCATGTCGAGCAATTGCGAGACGACGTCGGCGTCGTGATTACCCTGCTTGGAGAGTCGCAGCATGCTGGCGCGCGAGGCGCCGGTCAGCGCGGTCTCGCTCGCCGCGAAGAACGCCGAGACCAGCAGGCAGAGGACGACGATGGTGAATCCGAGCCAGTCCATGCACCACTCGAGTTTCTTGTCTTGACGCGTTTTCCTTGCGCGAACCGGTCCCCACTTCGCTCGAAAACGCTTTCACGAATTCAGCCGCGCATCAGGCCTTCTGCGCGAGCTTCTCTTTCAGGAAGTCGCGCACCGGGGCCGGCTCGACGTCCTTTGCGATCACGGCGCGCCCGACCGCCTCCAGCAGGATGAAGGTGAGCTTGCCGCGCTTGACCTTCTTGTCCTGCGCCATCAGGGCCATCAGCGCGTCGGCATCGGCAAGCCCTTCCTGCGAAAAGCCCGCGATGTCCTGCAAGCGGGTCGGCAGGCCGGCCTCGATGAGATGCCGCTCGACGCGCGCCGCGTCGGCCTCGCCGATCATGCCGAGCTTGGCCGAGAACTGCGCCGCTAGCGTCATGCCGATCGCGACGCCCTCGCCGTGGAACAGACGGTCGGAGAAGCCGGTCGCAGCTTCCAGCGCGTGACCAAAGGTGTGGCCGAGATTGAGCAGCGCGCGTTCGCCGGTCTCGCGCTCGTCGCGCGAGACGATTCCGGCCTTGGCACGGCAGGAGGTGGCGATCGCGTGCTCGCGCGCTGATCCGCCCTTGAAGATGTCGGAATGGTTCTTTTCCAGCCAGGTGAAGAAGGCCTCATCGCCGAGCACGCCGTATTTGGCGACCTCGGCATAGCCGGCGTGGAACTGGCGCGGCGACAGCGTGTCGAGCACGGCGGTGTCGGCGATGACCAGCACCGGCTGGTGGAAGGCGCCGAGCAGATTCTTGCCCTGCGGCGAGTTGATGCCGGTCTTGCCGCCGACGCTGGAATCGACCTGCGCCAGCAGCGAGGTCGGCACCTGCACGAAATCGACGCCGCGGCGCAGGATCGCGGCGGCAAAGCCGGCGAGATCGCCGACCACACCGCCGCCGAGCGCGATGACGAGATCGTTGCGCTCGATCTTCGCGGCGATCAGGGCTTCGCTGACCTTTTCCAGGCCGGCATAGGTCTTGGAGATCTCGCCTTCCTCGACGACGATGCGCGACGTCGGGATGCCGGCGGCCGCGAGCGATGCTTCGGCCGGCTCGAGCCAGTGCTTTGCAACGGTACGGTCGGTGACAACAGCCGTGCGCACGCCTGGGCGCAGCGCTGCGACCCGTTCGCCGAGCGAGGCCAGCACGCCGCGGCCGATGACGATGTCATAGGCGCGGTCGCCGAGCGCGACGTCGACGTTGACGGGATCGGAATGTTTCAACGGCGCAGTCATCGTACGGCACTCGCAACGTCGGCAGGTGGTTGGGCGGCCTGTTCGCCGCAGAGATGGGCGCGCAGCGTCTCGATACACTCCTCGACGATCTTGTCGTGCGGCACGTCGCGCGAGGCGATGGTGAGGTCGGCATGGCTGTAGACCGGCTCGCGCTCGGTGAGCAGGCGCGTCACGGTTCCCTCGGGGTCGGCGGTCTGGAGCAACGGGCGGTCGGCGCGGCGGCGGACGCGGCGCATGATGACGTCGTGGTCGGCCTTCAGCCAGATCGAGACCGCCTTGGCCGCGATGCGTGCGCGCGTCTCCTCGCGCATGAAGGCGCCGCCGCCGGTCGCCAGCACCACCGGGCCGCCGTCGAGCAGGCGCGCGATCACGCGGGCCTCGCCGTCGCGGAAATGGCCCTCGCCATGGCGCTCGAAAATCTCCGGTATGGTCATGCCGGCCGCCGCCTCGATCTCGGTGTCCGCATCGACGAAGGGCAGCTTGAGCCGGGCCGCCATGCGGCGGCCGATGGTGGATTTGCCCACCCCCATCATGCCGACGAGCACGATCGAGCGCGCCCCGAGCGCCGACAGGATGTCGGCCTCAGGCGATGCTTGTATCGGCAACGCGGCGTCGGACATGGGTCTCGCTCTGGATCTCGCTCGATCTGCCGCCAAAAACGGCCTGCTTTGGCCACCTATACGACCCCAAAGGGGGCCTCGCCAGAGGACTCTTGCCACGAAACGGCGAACATGTTGGATGATTTCATTGGTTAATTTGCCTGCCAAGTCCCCTACAGAGACCCCAGACCGATGCCCAGCCTGTTCCGCTTCCTGACGGTCGTCGCCGTGATCGCCGGCATCGTCTATGGCGTGATTTTCGCGCTGGCGAACTTCGTCAATCCCAAGCCGCGGGAAATGTCGGTGACGATCCCGCCGGATAAGTTTCTCAAGAAATAGGGGTTAGCCTCCAGGGCATGCGTGCAAAGCCCTCAGACGCCAAGCTCACCGGCCTGTTCCTCGACATGCTCGCGGCGGAACAGGGCGCCGGCCCCAATACGCTCGATGCCTACCGCCGCGACCTCACGGACTTCTCCGAGTTTCTGGGCCGCGTCGGCCACAGTTTTGCGGACGCCGAAACCCAAACGCTGCGCGACTATCTCGCCGATCTCGACACGCGTGGCTTCAAATCCACCAGCGTCGCGCGCCGCCTGTCGGCGATGCGGCATCTCTACCGCTTCCTGCTGAACGAGCGGATTCGCGGCGACGATCCCGCCGCGATCCTGTCCGGCCCGAAACGCGGCCGCGGCCTGCCAAAGGTGCTGTCGATCGCGGATGTCGACCGCATGCTCCGCCGCGCCAGGGAATTGAGCGAGGCGGAGGATGCCTCGCCCTCGAAGCGGCTGCGCGCCTTGCGGCTCTATTGCCTGCTCGAGGTGCTGTACGCCACGGGCCTGCGCGTCTCCGAGCTGGTGGCGCTGCCGCGCACGGCGGCCAAGCGCGACGCCCGCATGATCGTGGTGCGCGGCAAGGGCAACAAGGAGCGGCTGGTGCCGCTGAACGAGGCCTCGCGGCAGGCGATGGCGGATTATCTCGCCGCGACCGAAGCCGCGAAATCCGACAAGAAGACCAGCGTTGCCGCCTCGAAATGGCTGTTCCCCTCCTTCGGCGAGAGCGGGCATCTGACCCGGCAGCATTTCGCCCGCGACCTCAAGGAGCTCGCGGTCGCCTCCGGGCTTCAGGCCCGGCTGGTCTCCCCGCACGTGCTGCGCCACGCCTTTGCCAGCCACCTCCTGCACAACGGCGCTGACTTACGCATCGTGCAGACCCTGCTCGGCCACACCGACATCTCGACCACCCAGATCTACACCCATGTGGTCGAGGAGCGGCTGAAGAGCCTGGTGCGCGACCTGCACCCGCTGGCGGAGAAGTAGGCCTGCCGCAGCTGAAACCGCCTTGACTTCGGCCACATCTCCGCAGAAAGAGCCGTGGCCTCACGATTGAATTGGCGGGCTGCCCAGAAGCCCACAAGCCAACTCATTGAAGAGGCTACACTTCTTTCCGCAGGTCCGAAATCGCTTCGCCGCCTCGCCCCGTCCTCCCTATATTGAGTTGATGCAAGACCAGATGCGCAGCTATCTCGACTTCGAAAAGCCCGTCGCCGAGCTCGACTCCAAGGTCGACGAGCTGCGGACGCTCGCGGCCTCCGGGACCGACATCACCGACGAGATCGGGCGGATCGAGGACAAGGCGGCGCAGGCGCTGGCCGACCTCTATACGAACCTGTCGCCGTGGCAGAAGACGCTGGTCGCGCGCCATCCGCAGCGGCCGCATTTCAACGATTTCATCAAAGGCCTGATCACCGAATTCACGCCGCTCGCCGGCGACCGCAAGTTCGGCGAGGACGAGGCCCTGGTCGCCGGCTTCGGCCGCTTCCGCGGCGAGCCGATCTGCGTGATGGGCCAGGAAAAGGGCGATTCCACCGAAAGCCGCATCCGGCACAATTTCGGCATGGCGCGGCCCGAGGGCTATCGCAAATGCGTGCGGCTGATGGAGATGGCCGAGCGATTCGGCCTGCCGGTGCTGTCGCTCGCCGATTCCGCCGGAGCCTATCCCGGCATCGGCGCCGAGGAGCGCGGCCAGGCCGAGGCGATCGCGCGCTCGACCGATGCGTGCCTGTCGCTGGGCGTGCCGAACGTCGCCATCATCACCGGTGAAGGCATGTCGGGCGGCGCCATCGCGATCACCACCGCCAACCGGGTGCTGATGCTGGAGCACGCGATCTACAGCGTGATCTCGCCAGAGGCGGCCTCCTCCATCCTCTGGCGCGACGGCACCAAGGCGCAGGAAGCCGCCAACAACATGAAGATCACCGCCCAGGACATGCTCCGCTTCGGGGTGATCGACAGCATTTTGAAGGAGCCGGTCGGCGGCGCCCACCGCGACCCCGCCGCCATGATCGCCACCACGGGCGAGGCCATCGCCAGGGCGTTTGACGAGCTCCGCGGCCTCGACGGCGACGCCATCCGCAAGCAGCGTCGGCAGAAATTCCTCGATATCGGCCGGAAACTGGGCTGATTCGGGGGCCCCGACGTCGTCATTCCGGGGCGATGCGAAGCATCGAACCCGGAATCTCGAGATTCCGGGTCCGCCCTTCGGGCGCCCCGGAATGACGGTTGGAGCCCGGTAACCCCGCATTAACCCTTTTTTTGCCCAAATCGGCGATCTGAGTCCCAATTGGGCAGGAAGGCCCAAGTAAGGCCCAAAGTCGCGTCCATTTAGTCTCTGTTGACCATGCTACTGGGCCAACGGGCTCGTGATCCCCGCTCGGGTTGCGACCACATGACCCAGAGGTTAGAATTTTAATCAATGGCTTCAGGGCATAAGCGCTGGAGTGTGGTTTGAAAAAGCCCGTCACGACGGGTCCGGATCTCCGGTCGGATCATGCTCCAAAGAATTGGGGTTCGCGCTCTCTGCCCGGCACGGTGTGGGGTCCATCTTGATTTCTCGTTCGCTTGCTCGCGCGCTCTTGGCTTCGGTTGCGCTGCTGACGGCCAGTGTCCTGCTGGCCGGCTGCGACACCGACCAGGTTTCGCTCGCGACCAACGCCAAGGCCAACCAGCCGGTGCCGCCAAAGCTTCTCGCCGCGATGGTCGAGAAGGACATGGATCTGCAGTCCCCGATCCTGGTCCGCCTGTTCAAGCAGGAAGCCGAGCTCGAAGTCTGGAAGCAGACCCGCAACGGCCAGTTCGCGCTGCTCAAGACCTATCCGATCTGCCGCTGGTCGGGCGATCTGGGTCCGAAGGTGCGCGAAGGTGACCGCCAGGCGCCGGAAGGATTCTACTCGATCAATCCGGGCCAGATGAATCCGCAGTCGGCCTATTACCTCTCGTTCAACACGGGCTATCCGAACGCGTTCGACAAGGCTTTGGGCCGTACCGGCTCGCAGCTGATGGTGCATGGCGATTGTTCTTCGCGCGGCTGTTACGCCATGACGGACGAGCAGATCGCGGAGATCTATTCGCTCGGCCGCGAGTCCTTCTTCGGCGGGCAGAAGGCGTTCCAGCTGCAGGCCTATCCGTTCAAGATGACGCCGGTGAACATGGCCAAGCACCGGAACAATCCGAACATGCCGTTCTGGAAGATGATCAAGGAAGGCTATGATCATTTCGAGGTGACGCGGCAGGAGCCGAAGGTCGATTTCTGCGAGAAGAAGTACGTCTTCGACGCGGCGAAGACGCCCGATGCCAAGCGCGATCCGGTGTTCGACGCCTCGGCAAAGTGCCCGGCCTATGTGATCCCCGAGGACATCGCGAGCGCCGTGCGCGAGAAGGACGCGCGCGACCAGGCCGAGTACGCCAAGCTCGTCGCCAAGGGCACGCCGGTGGCGCGCATGAACACCGGCATCGACGGCGGCATGAACAAGATCTTCGCCGCCAAGATTCCGGAAGGCTCGACCGGCCTGTCGGAGGGCGCCGAAGGCACCACGCTGCAGATGCTGGCAATGGCGAAGGCGCCGGGCACGATCCCCGGCCACGTCAATCCGCCGAAGCCGAATTTCGACGCGGCCGCTCCCTCGCCGCAGGAAGAGCCGGTCGTCGCCGTCAGCGCGCCCGCGACCAGCACGCGCGTCGCGGCCGCCGCGCCCGCCGAGAAATCCCAAGAGAAATCGCAGGGCGGCGGCTTCTTCTCCAACCTCGGCCGCAAGATGGGCCTTGGCACCGCCGACACGACGGCGACCACGCCTCCGCCGTCACAAGCCACGGCGTCCGTGGCCCCGGCCACAACGTCCACGACGCCGCCGACGGCAGCGTCCAGGCTGAAGGCCGCAGTCACCCGGTTCGTGCCGGGCCATGACAAGTCCAAGGATGCAGCGAAGGACGCGCCGAAGCCGGCTGTGGCCGCCGCCAAGCCGGCAGAGCCGGTGAAGCCCGACACGCGCCTCGCCGCAACGCGTCCTGCGCTGAAGCCGTCGGTGTCGGATGGTGCGGGTGACAGCGGCCAGATGGCAGGCGCGGCACCGGTGGTGTCGTCGAACTCGTTCGACAGCCGGTTTGGGGCGGTGAAGTAAGCGCGCGGCCTCTCCGCGCGTTCTCTCCGGTCTATTCCAGCCTGACGCCGTCATTCCCCGCGAAGGCGGGGAATCCAGCATTCCAGAGGCACCAATTAGCGATCGAGAAGCCGCGGCGTACTGGATGCCCCGCCTTCGCGGGGAATGACGGGTGAGGTGGGACGAGAGTACCGCGCCTCACTCGCAGGTGAGCAGCGCTACCTTACGGCGCCAGATACCGCAGCAGTTCCGGATTGCCCCTCACCTCGCCCGCCTCGCCCTGCAGCGCGACCCTTCCGCGGTCAAGCACGTAGGCGTAGTCGGCGACGCGCAGCGCGAGGTCGAGGTGCTGCTCGACGATGATGACGGCGATCTCTTTCGCGAGCTCGATCAGGCGCTCGGTGATCTCCTCGATGACGCCGATCCAGACGCCTTCGGTGGGCTCGTCGAGCAGCAGCAGTTTTGGATCCCCTAACATGGCACGGCCGATGGCGAGCATCTTGCGCTCGCCGCCGGAGAGCGTGCCGGCGGGCTGGTCGAGGCGCTGGCCGAGCTTCGGGAAGATGGTCAGCACGTGATCGACTGCGTCGGCCTTGCTGCTCGCGAGCGAGCCGACCGCGAGATTGTCGCGCACCGACAGGCGCGCGAACACCGAATGCTCCTGCGGGACGTAGCCGATGCCGGCGCGCACGCGCTCCTGGGTCGCGCGGCGGCTGATGTCGCGGCCGTCGAAGGCGACCTCGCCCTTCCACGCCGGCAGCTCGCCGACGATGGTCTTCATCAGCGTGGTCTTGCCGGCGCCGTTGCGCCCGAGCACGGCGACGCCGCCGCGCCAGGGAATGCCGAGGTTGACGTCGAACAGGACCTGGCTGCGGCCATAGCCGGCGTCGAGATGCTTGATGTCCAAAAATTCAGGCACGGCGCAGATAGATCTCCTGGACGGATTTGTTGGCCTGGATCTCGGACACGGTGCCTGACGCCAGCACCTTGCCCTGGTCGAGCACGGTCAGGCGATCGCAGATGTCGCGGATGAAATCGAGATCGTGCTCGACGATGACGAGCGAGCAATGTTTCTTGATCGGCTGGAGCAATTCGCCGGTGACGCGGCGCTCCTCGAGGCTCATGCCGCCGGTCGGCTCGTCCAGCAGCAGGAGCTTTGGTTTTCCGGCAAGCGCCATCGCGATCTCCAGCCATTGCTGCTGGCCGTGCGACAGCGCCGCCGCCGCGTCGAAGGCGCGGTCGGCGAGACGAAACTGCGTCAGCATGGTCATGACCTGGTCGTGCAGCGCGCCGCGCGTGCGCGAGAACACGAGGTCGAGCAGCGAGGATTGCGCCTGGAGCGCGAGCAGGATGTTGTCGTACAGCGTCAGCGTCGGCAGCACGCTCGTGATCTGGAATTTCAGGCTCATGCCGGCGCGGGCGCGCTCGGTCGGCGTGAACGCGGTGATGTCGGTGTTGATAAAACTCACCTTGCCCTGCGTCGGCACCTCGGCGCCGGCAATGCACTTCATCAGCGTGCTCTTGCCGGAGCCGTTCGGACCGATCAGGCCGTGAAACTCGTTCTCGCCGACGGTGAGGGCTGCGCCGTCGAGCGCGGTGAGCTTGCCGAAGATCTTTTGGATGCCGGCGGCCTCAAGGAGCGGCATTGCGCTTCTCCTTTGGCGTGGCACCGAAGCTGCCGACACGCTCGCGCTCACCGAGCGCGAAGCTGATCAGGCCGAGCGGCCGGAACAGGATCACGAGCAGCAGCAGCAAGCCCAGGATGATAGGCCAGATGTCACGATAATTGTCGGACAGCCAGAAGCTGACGCCTTCGACGATGATCGCGCCGATGACCGCGCCGATCAGCGTGCCGGAGCCGCCGAACAGCACATAGAGCACCACCTGTGTCGAGACGACGACGCCGACCATGTTGGGCCAGACGAAACCTTCGTGGAAGGCATAGAGGCTGCCGGCAAGGCCGGCGACGCCGCCGCCGATGGTGAAGATGATCGCTTTCAGATGCTGCGCCTTGTAGCCGAAGAAGGCGATACGCTGCTCGTTCTCGCGCAGGCCCGCCAGCGCGAGGCCAAACTGCGAGCGCACCAGGAAGCGGCAGAGCAGGTAGACTACGACGAGGATGCCGAGCACGAGATAGTAGAAGGCGGGCCCTTCCGAGAATTCGTAACCACCGAGCGTCATCGGCGCGATCGAGGGAATACCGTTCTGGCCGCCGAGATAGTACCAGCCGCGCGCGAGGCGGTCGGCGGCGTAGGAGCCGGTGAGCGTGCCCAGCGACACGAAGATCACGCTGGAGGGATGCCGTCCCAGCAGCAGGAAGCCGCCGAGCAGCAGCGCGAAGGTGAGGCCGATGATGGTGCCCGCGGGGAGCACCAGGAAGATGTTGGTGATGTCGAGGTCGCGCGCGAGCAGCGCCACGCCATACCCGGCCGAGCCGAAGAACAGGGCCTGGCCAAAGCTCATGATGCCGGCATAGCCCCAGACCAGATCGAACGACAGGGCGAACAGCGCGAGGATGATCACGCGCGTCGCGAACACCGTGAGATAGTCCTGCAGCACCAGCGGCGCGAGCAGCGCGGCGACGAGCACCACGCCCTCCACGATCGGCAGGACTCTTCGTCCCGCCGCGACCTGTCCCGCCGCTTCGCGTTCAGCCATCGCATCGTCCGCTTCGTCGCCGGCGATGGCTTCCCTTACCACACTCATCGACTTCGGCATTCCGCCTCAGCATTCCTTGGGATCGACGAGCCCGTCGCTGCGTCCGACGATCTCGTAGTTTCCGCCCTTGGCGACCGCGGTGTACATCTTCATCTTGCAGTGCCGCTTGCCCGGCACCATTTCGGCAGGTCCGCCGGGACCTTCGGCGATCTTGGCGTGGTCGAGCGCGGCGGCGACCGACTCGCGGTCGAGCTTGCCCGCTTCTTTCACCGCCGCTTCCCACAGCTTGAGGCCGCGATAGGTGCCGGTGGCGGCGCTGCCGGCGGCGAACAGGAAGTTGCCCGGAAAATCCTTCTCGTAGGCCGCCTGGATTTTTGCGTCGAACGGGTTCTCCTTGGTCAGCACCTTGAAATAGTCGAGGCAGCTCGCGAGGCCCTCGATCTCGCTCGCCTGATTGATGTTGAGCGTGTTCTCGTCATAGTAGACGCAGGCGAGACGGCCGCCGTTCTTGAGGAAGCCCGCTTCGTAGAGCTGCTTGAAGAACGGGCCGACGCCGGGCGGAATGACGGTGTTGAAGACGACATCGACCTTGTTGGAGATGATGCGGTTGACGGTCGAGGAGAAGTCGACCTGGTCGAGTGGATAGTACTCCTCGAACACGACCTCACCGCCGTTGGATTCGATCACCTTGCGGGCATAGACGTTGAGCGTATGCGGCCAGACATAGTTGGCGCTCGGCAGCGCGAATTTCTTGCCGCCGTTCTTGATCAGCCAGGGTATGAACTCGTCGCATTGCTGCGCCGGCGTCGGGCCGGTGCAGAACAGATAGGGCGTGCACTCCTTGCCTTCGTAGAGCTGCGGATAGATGTAGAGCGTCTTGCCGCGCGCCACGATCGGGTCCTTGATCGCGTTGCGCATCGAGGAGGTGATGCCGCCCAGCACCATGTCGACCTTGTCGCGCTGGATCAGCTTGCGCACGTTGCCGACCGCGACGGATTCGTTCGACGCGGTGTCCTCGATATAGAGCTCGAGCGGACGGCCGAGCATGCCGCCGGCGGCGTTGATCTCCTTGATCACCATTTTTGCGACGTTGGCGTCGGCATTGCCGGCGTACGCAATTGGGCCCGTTAGATCTGTGGCGATGCCGACCTTGATCGGGGCTTCGGCCGCATTGGCCCAGGGGGCCGGGATTACCCAGCTGCCGACGCCGGTCGCGACCGCGCCCGACGCAAAGGCGAAATTGGAGAGGAAGCGGCGGCGTGAGAGCTGCGTACGATCGAACATATGACTAAACCCCTTTGCCAGCGATGAGGCCCTGCGGCCGGAATTTGATGAAGATAATGGCGAGCACAAAGACGAGGACGTCGGCGACGACGGGCGCCATCACCCAGGGCAGCGCGGCACTCAGCGTGCCGATGACGCCGGCACCCGCCACCGGCCCGATGAAGGAGCCGACGCCGCCGACCATGACCGCGACAAAGCCCTGGATCAGGAAGCGCAGGCCGAGATCGGCGAACAGGCTGAAGACAGGCACGATCAGCGCGCCGGCAAGGCCGGCGAGCGCCGCGCCGAAGGCAAAGGTGGCGCCATAGATCAGCGGCGTGGAGATGCCGGAGGCGCGCGCCAGCGAGGGATTTTCCAGCGTGGCGCGGACGCGCAGGCCGAAGCTCGTGCGAGAGAGCAGGAGATAGCAGCCACCCATCACCAGCAGCGTGATGACGATGATGGTGAAGCGCCATGCCGAGATGTGCATCGCGCCGATGTCGATCGAGCCGCCGATCGGCTCGGGCACGGTGAGATAGAAGCCGCCGATCAGGCCGCGCACGGATTCGCGGATGATCAGGCCGAGCGCATAGGTGCCGAGCATCGCCACGATCGGCGCGGCGTAGAAGCGGCGGATGATCAGCGCCTCCAGCACAAAGCCGAGCGCGCCGACCACGAAGGGCGCCGCGACCATGCCGGCCCAGATCGGCAGGCCCCCGGCGTAGGCGAGATAGGTGATGTAGGCCCCGAGCAGGACGAACTCTCCTTGCGCGAAGTTGAAGATGCCCATCATGCTGGCGATGATCCCGAGCCCCAGCACGATCAGGACGATGATCGCGCCAAAGCTCAGGATCTCGAACGCCGCGACGAACGCGTTAGCCATTTGGTGCTGTTCCGTCCGTCTGCATCGACGCCTCGCTCACATCTTCTTCCAGTCGCCGATCTGCTCGAAGGCGTGCGCGGCGCGATAGATGGTCGATTCCTCGAACATGCGGCCGACCAGCATCAGGCCGACGGGCAGGCCGTCGACCATGGCGCAGGGCAGCGACATCGCGGGATGATGGGTGATGTCGAACGGCGCGGTGTTGCCGATCATCTCCAGCGCACGGGCGACGTAGTCCTCGCGGCTGGCATTGGGCTCCGGCAGCTTGGTTGCCTTCATCGGCGTCGTCGGCAGCAAAAGCAGATCGTAATCCCCAAACGCCTTGTCGTAGGCGGCGGTCAGCCTGCGGGAGATATTGAGCGCCTTGCCGTAGAAGCGTGGACCGAAATTGTTGTTGATGTAGGTGCCGAGCATCATGAACAGCTTCGTGGTCTCGGACAGCGAGTCGGCCTGCCGGCGCCAGCCGCGATGAAAATCCATCAGCGAGGTCGAATAGAGATCGCCGCGGCTGAGGCCGTAGCCGTCGCCGAACATCATGGTCTGGGTCAGGCCTTCGGTGCCGATCGGGGTCCAGATCGCGCCGCCCAGGAGATGCATCGGGATTGAGACCGTCTCTACGGTGGCGCCAAGATCCTTGAAGCGCTTTGCCGCCTCGCGCACGCTTTCATTCACCGCGGCTTCTGCGACCGGCTGCTCAAAGCCTTCCTTGAGAATGCCGATCTTCATGCCCTTGACGCCCTGGCCGAGCGCCTTGGTGTATTCCTCGACCTTCGGAGCCTTGATGCGCGGATCGTAGCCGTCATCGCCGGCGAGCACTTCAAGCAGCAGCGCGTTGTCAGCGACGGTCGCGGTCATCGGACCGGTATGGTCGACATAGATCTCGATCGGCATGATCCCGGTGTAAGGCACGAGGCCCCAGGTCGGCTTCATGCCGTAAATGCCGCAGAACGAGGACGGCATGCGGATCGAGCCGCCCTGATCGCCGCCGATCGCCATGTCGACCTCGCCGAGCGCGACCACGACGCCCGAGCCTGACGACGAGCCGCCGGCCGAGTACCCCATCTTGTGCGGATTATGCACGGGCCCGTAAGAGCCGGTATGGCTGCCGCCGGACAGGCAGAAGTGCTCGCAATGCACCTTGCCCTTGATCTCGGCACCGGCATCCAGCATGCGCGTGACGATGGTGGCGTCGAAATCGGGCACATAGCCCTCCAGCGTCGACGAGCCGTTGGTCATGGGCACGCCGGCCAGCATGATGTTGTCTTTCAGCGCGACGGTCTTGCCCTTGAGCTTGCCGCCGGCGGCGCCCTTCACCGTCGACTTGCGATACCAGGCGTTGCGCGGGTTCTCCTCGGGCGAGGGCCGATAGCCCGGCGTGCGTGGATATTTCACCTCCGGTACCTCGTCCGGCATCGCGGCAACGAGATTGTAGGCGTCGATCGAGCCCTGCATCAGGCCGCGGAACGAGGCGACGTCGTCGTCGGTGAGCGAAAGGCCGCACTGCTCGGCGACGCTGCGAAGTTGGGCGGGCGTGGGAAGGACAACTGTCACGGCGCTCTCCTTGAGGTTTCTTGATCCCTGGCTTTGGATGGAGGCCGCTCGCTCGCGCCTGCACGGCGCGAGCCAGCCGGCTTCGCCTCGATATTACAGACGGAAATATTTTCCTTTTCAAGTATTATTTCGAAGCTCGGCCGTGACGGACGAGCGGCCGGATCTCAGAGCGTCTTGATGAGCTTGAAGTCAAGACCGTCCGCTTCGGCAAGATACATCGGCATCTCGGCGCGGCCATCGCGGATGGTGACGGGTCCGCGGCCCGCCGAATAGACGGTGTTGCGCGCGGCCTTGAGCAGCGGGCGAAAGGCCAGCGAGCCGGCGCGGTTGGCCACGGATTCCAGGAACCGCAACCCCTCATAATTCGACTGGCCGACCGAGCCGACCGGCGGCGCGTGCGGGCCGAACATGGCCTGATAGCCACTTAGGAACTCGTCGTTGGCGCGCGAGGCCATGCAGTTGAAATAACCGGAGGCGCAGAACAAATTCTCGGTGTTGTCGGCGCCGATGCCGAGCAGCACGGTCTCGTCCATCGCGCCCGCGAGCCGCAGCGTCGAGGTGGCAAGCCCTGCCTCGGCGAAGGCACGGTTGAAGGTGATGCTGTCGGTGCCGATCAGCGAGATCAGCACCACGTCCGGCTTGGCAGCGTGGATGCGCGCCAGATGCGCCTCGTGATTGTCCTCGCCGACGGGAACGAACTCCTCGCCGACGACTTGGCCGCCGGCCTCCTTGATGTAGCGCTTCACCGCGCGATGCGACTGCCAGGGCCAGACATAGTCGCTGCCGATCAGATACCAGCGAGCCGCCTTCTTGACGTCGGCCAGCCAGTGGATGGCGGGGCGGCTCTGCCAGCGCGGCGTCTCGCCGATCGCCATCACGCCCGGCGTGCGCTCGCCTCCCTCATAGACCGGCGTGTAGATGTAGGGGATGCGATTGCCGGTGACCTTGCGCAGCGCGACGCGGACCGCGCTGATATGCGAGCCCATGATGAGGTCGACCTCGTCGAAGGCGATCGCCTGCTCCGCGCGCTGCACCACCTCGTCGATCGGGCCGCCGGAATCGTAGATCGACAGCTCCAGCTCGCGGCCCAGAATGCCGCCGCGCTTGTTGATCTCGGCGACCGCCAGCATCGCGCTGTTGGTGGAGGTCGGGCCCCAGATCCCGGGCGAGCCGGTGAAGGTGAGGAAATTGCCGATGCGCAGCTTGTTGCGCGCACCACGGCGCTTCATGAAATGCGCGTCAACCGGAGACAGGTCGAAGTCGGCCGCCGACGACGACAGATTCCTGAACAGCAAGGACGGCGGCAACGCCGGGCCGCCGTGAGCCGGGAAGTTTACCGTCGCGCGCACGCCAACTCCTGTCTGGCACCAGACCTGAAAGCACATTGAGCAGGCGGCCGCGGCTTCCGCCCTTTTGTTGGGCAATGATCCTATTTTGAAAATATTGAATATTCAAGAATTGAAGTGCATATAGATGCAGCATTGATTGCAAGACATTCACTCATTTGGGTCAAGACGAAGTCTTAGCCGTGGCAAAACCGTCGAAAGAAAACACTCCGATCACCGAACATCTCGCCTACCTGCTCGCGCAAGCCAACCGGGAGATCAACCGGCAGCTGGAACTGCGCTTGAGCAAGGAAGGTGTTCCCGTCGAGCAATGGCGCATCCTGAAAGTGCTGTCGGATGGCAACGGCCATTCGATGGGCGAGCTTGCGGACGCCGTGCTGCTCAACCATCCGACGCTGACCAAGATGATCGACCGCATGGTCTCCGACACGCTGGTCTATCGCGTGCAGGACCCGAACGACCGCCGCAAGGTGCTGATGTTCATCTCCGACCGCGGCAAGGTGCTGTGCAAGAAGCTCAACTCGCTCGCGGTGGACCAGGAGGAGCACATCCTGGAAAGCTACGGCGACAAGTCGACGAGCGAATTGAAGCGGCTGTTGGAGAGCTTGATCGACAGCTCGAATTGAGCTCGTCGTTTCGGACGCGATTTCTCAACCCACGTCGTCCTGGACAAGTGCAGCTCGAGACAACGCGCAGCTTTGTCTCGAGCGGAGCGCTGATCCAGGACCCATTACCCCAGGATTGGGTTTGACGCAGACTGCTAGTTGCGCTTCTTCGCGCGGTACAACGACTGCATGCTCTCGATAGATTCCGCGGTATGGATCCCGGCCTTCGCCGGGATGACGACGGAATGTGCTGCAGCGGTGTCGCGCTTAACTAGCGCCGCGGCGTACTGGATGCCCCGCTTTCGCGAGGGCATGACAGTGGGGCCTAGCGGTTACGCATACCGCCCGTGGCAGTGCTTGTACTTCTTGCCTGAGCCGCACGGGCAATCCTCGTTGCGGCCGATCTTGCCCCAGGATGCCGGGTTCTTCGGATCGCGCTGGGCGGCGTCGGAGGCCGGCGCGCCGAGCGTGACGCTGGCGAGCGCCATCTCGTCCTCGCCGGTGTTCGGGTCGAACTTGTGCGCTTCCATCGGCGGCAGCACGGGCGCTTCCTGCTCCGGCGGGACGATCTCGACCCGCATCAGCTGCGCGGTGACGGCCTCGCGCAGGTGCGCGCTCATCTCCTGGAAGAGATTGAAGGCCTCGGTCTTGTACTCCTGCAGCGGATCGCGCTGGCCGTAGCCGCGCAGGCCGATGACCTGGCGCAGATGGTCGAGCATGATCAGGTGCTCGCGCCAGAGATGGTCGAGCGTCTGGAGCAGAATGGTCTTCTCGACGTAACGCATCACGTCGGGGCCCCACTGCGCGACCTTGGCGGCCATGTGCTCGTCGGCGCGGTTCTCGATGCGGTTGAGCAACTCCTCGTCGGCGATGCCCTCTTCCTTGGCCCAGTCGTCGACCGGCAGGTCGAGATCGAGCACGCGCTTCAGCTCCTCCTTCAGGCCGGCAACGTCCCACTGCTCGGCATAGGCATGCTCGGGCACGTGCTTGGCGACGAGGTCGTCGATGAAGGCATGGCGCATGTCGGTAACGGTCTCGGCGACGCTGTCGTCCTTCATCAGCTCGACGCGCTGGTCGAAGATCACCTTGCGCTGGTCGTTCTGGACGTTGTCGAACTTGAGCAGGTTCTTGCGGATGTCGAAGTTGCGGGCCTCGACCTTCTGCTGCGCCTTCTCCAGGGCCTTGTTGATCCAGGGATGGATGATGGCCTCGCCCTCTTGCAGGCCGAGACGCTGGAGCATGCTGTCGAGGCGGTCCGAGCCGAAGATGCGCATCAGATCGTCTTCCAGCGACAGGAAGAACTTCGAGCGGCCGGGGTCGCCCTGGCGGCCGGATCGGCCGCGCAGCTGGTTGTCGATGCGGCGGGATTCGTGACGCTCGGAGCCGATGATGTAGAGACCGCCCGGCTTCGTCACGGTCTTGGCGGGCTTGGAACCCTTCGCCGGCTCGATCTCGACGATCTCCTCGGCCTTCAGCACGATCTCGCGGAAGCGCTCGACGTCGGCCTTGATCTGCTCGATCTTCCTGGCCTTCTCGGCCTCGTCCTCGATGCCCGCGGTTTCCTTCGGGACGCGCATCTCGAGCGAGCCGCCGAGCTTGATGTCGGTGCCGCGGCCGGCCATGTTGGTCGCGATCGTGATCGCGCCGGGCACGCCGGCTTCCGCGACGATATAGGCTTCCTGCTCGTGGAAGCGCGCGTTCAGGACCGCGAACAGCTTCGACGGCTTGCCGGCACGGGCCGCCGCATAGAGCTTGTCGAGCGCGTTCTCCTTGCCGAAATCGATCTGCTTGTAGCCGTTCGACTTGAGGAACTCGGCGAGCACCTCCGACTTCTCGATCGACGCCGTGCCGACCAGCACGGGCTGGAGCCGCGCGTTCGCCCGCTCGATCTCGGCGAGAATGGCGGCGTATTTTTCCTTCTGCGTGCGGTAGACCTCGTCGTCCTCGTCGAGACGCGCGACCGACAGGTTGGTCGGGATCTCCACGACCTCGAGCTTGTAGATGTCGAACAGTTCGTCCGCTTCGGTCGCGGCGGTGCCGGTCATGCCCGCAAGCTTCTCGTACATGCGGAAGTAGTTCTGGAAGGTGATCGAGGCCAGCGTCTGGTTCTCGGGCTGGACCTGGACGTGCTCCTTGGCCTCGAGCGCCTGGTGCAGGCCTTCCGAATAGCGCCGGCCCGGCATCATGCGGCCGGTGAACTCGTCGATGATGACGACCTCGTCGTCGCGGACGATGTAGTCCTTGTCACGGGTGAACAGCGTGTGGGCGCGCAGGGCCTGGTTGATGTGGTGCACGACCGAGACGTTCTCGACGTCGTAGAGCGACTCGCCCTTGAGCTGGCCGGCGTCGCGCAGCAGGGTTTCGATCTTCTCCATGCCGGCTTCGGTGAGCGTCACCGTGCGCTGCTTCTCGTCGACGTCGTAGTCGGTCTTGTCGAGCTTGGGCAGGAAGCCGTCGATGGTGTTGTAGAAGTCGGAGCGGTCGTCGAGCGGGCCGGAGATGATCAGCGGCGTGCGCGCTTCGTCGATCAGGATGGAGTCGACTTCGTCGACGATGGCGAAGAAGTGCGGCCGCTGGACCATGTCCTCGAGCCGGTACTTCATGTTGTCGCGCAGATAGTCGAAGCCGTATTCGTTGTTGGTGCCGTAGGTGATGTCGCAGGCATAGGCCGTCTTGCGCTCGGCATCGTCGAGACCGTGGACGATCACGCCCGTGGTCATGCCGAGGAAGCCGTAGATCTGGCCCATCCAGCCGGAGTCGCGGCGGGCGAGGTAGTCGTTGACGGTGACGACATGGACGCCCTTGCCGGCGAGCGCGTTGAGATAGACCGCAAGCGTCGCCACCAGCGTCTTGCCTTCGCCGGTCTTCATCTCGGCGATGTCGCCCTCGTGCAGCACCATGCCGCCGATCAGCTGGACGTCGAAATGGCGCTGGCCGAGCGTGCGCTTGGCGGCCTCGCGCACGGTCGCGAAGGCCGGCACCAGCAGGTCATCGAGCGTCTTGCCCTCGGCGAGCTGCTTCTTGAAGTCGGCCGTGCGGGCCTTGAGCTCCTCGTCGGAGAGCTTGATGAGCTCGGGCTCCAGCGCGTTGATCGCGTTGACGCGGGACTGATATCCCTTCACCCGCCGGTCGTTGGCGGAGCCGAAAAACTTGCGGGCGAGCGCGCCGATCATGCCTAGTTCCTGTGTTCGCGATTTAACCGCGTTGCAGCCAAGAAGTTGTCCCCCGCCTGCCTATCAACTCACCGTGACGCTGATGGCGCCAGAGCCCGGACTGCGGGGGGTCATCCGCCATATGGGTGGGAATTGGGCAAGTCTGGGTTCAACGGCCAAAAACGCAGCAAAATAAACGCCATCGCCATGGTCGCGACCGGGCAGAGATATGGCCCGGTCAGGGCCTTGTCAACGGCGGGCGCATTGCGGCTAATTCATCATTTTGACAGACTTTTCGCGTTGCCAAGCCCCCCTGAATTGGGCGAGTGTCCGCCCCGCTCGAGCAGCCCCCTGCTTCAACAAAAGGATTTTCCATGACCACCTCGTTCCCGGTAACCAAAACCGGCCTGCGCTTCGGCCTCGCCACCGCCCTCGTGGGCTGCCTTGCGCTGGCGCTGATCGCGGGTCCCGGCCGGGCTGCCGACGATCCGGTCCTGGCAAAGGTCAATGGCGCTGAAATCAAGAAGAGCGACGTCGCCATGGCCGAGGAGGAACTCGGGCCGAGCCTCGCCCAGATGGACCCGGCGACCAAGGACGAGAACGTCCTGTCCTTCCTGATCGACATGAAGATCGTGTCCAAGGCCGCCGAGGACAAGAAGGTCGCCGACAGCGAGGAATTCAAGAAGCGCCTGGCGTTCGCCCGCAACCGCCTCCTGATGGACAGCCTGCTCGCCAACGAGGGCAAGGCCGCCACCACCCCCGACGCCATGAAGAAGGTCTACGAGGAGGCCTCCAAGCAGATCACCGGCGAGCAGGAGGTGCGCGCCCGCCACATTCTGGTCGAGACCGAGGACGAGGCCAAGGCGGTGAAGGCCGAGCTCGACAAGGGCGCCGATTTCGCCGAACTCGCCAAGAAGAAGTCCAAGGATCCGGGCTCCGCCGACGGCGGCGACCTCGGCTTCTTCACCAAGGAGCAGATGGTGCCGGAATTCTCGGCGGTGGCCTTCGCGCTGGAGCCGGGCAAGATCTCCGACCCCGTGAAGTCGCAGTTCGGCTGGCACATCATCAAGGTCGAGGAAAAGCGCAACCGCAAGGCGCCGGACTTCGAGCAGGTCAAGGCCCAGATCGAGCAATACGTCACCCGCAAGGCCCAGGCCGACTACGTCGCCAAGCTGCGCACGGAAGCCAAGGTCGAGCGGCTGGACCAGCCCGCCGCGGACGCCAAGCCGGCCGACGCGGCCAAGCCTTCCGATGCGAAGCCCTCCGACAGCAAGATGGCGCCCCCTGCGAAGAAGTAAGAATTCGCTGTCACTTCGCGGACGCCAATAGTATCTAACGTCGCAATGGCCGGGCAAATGCCCGGCCATCTGCATATCCAGACCCCACCAAGGCGCCCCGCGATGTCCTCCTCCGTCTCTCCCCTCGCTCCCAAGACTGTTCCCGACATGCCCGTGATCGCGGGCGTCCGCCTTGCGACGGCCGAGGCCGGCATCCGCTACAAGAACCGCACCGACGTGCTTCTGGCGGTGATGGACAAGGGCACTGCGGTCGCCGGCGTCTTCACCAAGTCGAAATGCCCGTCCGCGCCGGTGGAATGGTGCCGCGCCAAGCTGAAGGGCGGCAAGGCGCGCGCCCTCGTCGTCAATTCCGGCAATGCCAACGCCTTCACCGGCAAGACCGGCCGCAGTTCCACCGCGCTGACCGCCAAGATCGCGGCCAAGGCCGTCGGGTGCAGCGAGAGCGAGATTTTCCTGGCCTCGACCGGCGTGATCGGCGAGCCGCTGGACGCGACCAAGTTCGACGGCGTTTTGGGGCGACTGGCCGAGACCGCCGAGCCCGGCGACTATCTCGCCGCGGCCAAGGCGATCATGACCACCGACACCTTCCCCAAGGTCGCGACCGCGACCGTCAGGCTCGGCAAGGCCAAGGTCACCATCAACGGCATGGCCAAGGGCGCCGGTATGATCGCGCCCGATATGGCGACGATGCTGTCGTTCGTCTTCACCGACGCGCCGATCGCGCCGGCCGCCCTGCAAGCGTTGCTCAAGAGCGGCGTCGAGGACACCTTCAACGCGGTGACGATCGACGGCGACACCTCGACCTCGGACACGCTGCTGGCCTTCGCGACGGGCGCGGCCGCCGAGCACGGTGCGCCCAAGATCAGCCGCGCCAGCGATCCCAGGCTGAAGGCCTTCGTCAAGGCCTTCAACCAGGTGCTCGCCAACCTCGCCGAGCAGGTCGCCCGCGACGGCGAAGGCGCGCGCAAGCTGGTCGAGATCACCGTCGAAGGCGCCAAGACCAAGGCGTCGGCGCGCAGGATCGCGATGTCGATTGCGAATTCGCCGCTGGTGAAGACCGCGATCGCCGGCGAGGACGCCAATTGGGGCCGCGTGGTGATGGCCGTCGGCAAGGCCGGCGAGCCGGCCGACCGCGACAAGCTCTCGATCTCCTTCAACGGCATCCGCGTCGCCAAGAGCGGCGCGCGCGATCCTGACTACGACGAAGCGCAGGTGTCGGAGGCGATGAAGGCGCCGGAGATCGCGATCAAGGTCTCGCTCGGCCTCGGCAAGGGCCGCGACCGCGTCATGACCTGCGACCTCACCAAGGAATATGTCGCGATCAACGGGGATTACAGGTCGTAGTCTGCATGACCCCTCTCAAGCTCACACTGGTTGTGGCCTGCGCGCTTGTCGATGCCGACAAGCGCGTCCTGATCGCGCAGCGCCCCGAAGGCAAGGCGCTGGCCGGCCTCTGGGAATTTCCCGGCGGCAAACTCGAGCCGGGCGAGCGGCCGGAGCAGAGCCTGATCCGTGAGCTGCATGAAGAGCTCGGCATTACCGTCGCCGAGCCGTGCCTGGCGCCGCTAACCTTTGCGAGCTACGGCTACGAGACCTTCCACCTGTTGATGCCGCTCTACATCTGCCGGCGCTGGGAGGGGATGGTCACCGCACGCGAAGGCCAGACCCTCGCCTGGGTCCGTGCCAACAAGCTGCGCGACTACCCGATGCCGCCCGCGGACATTCCGCTGATCCCGCATTTGATTGATTTGCTGATGTGAAGCCGGACCTCATCCTGAGGAGACCGCGAAGCGGTCGTCTCGAAGGATGGCCACACGGCAAGAGCGGGGCCTGCATGGTTCGAGACGGCGCTTACGCGCCTCCTCACCATGAGGATCACTCTTCCCCCGCCTTCTTCACTGCCTCCGCGAGGCTCGCCTTGGCCGACCCCGGCTTGAGCGGCTGCTGCTGGCTCGCATGCGGGGCCCAGCCTGAGAGCCAGATGATGTCGAATGTCGCGCGGATGCGGCCGTCGGAATCGGCAAAGCGTTCGGCATAGATCTCGGCCATGCGCAGCAGCGTCGCGCGCCGGCTCGGCGTGCGGCGGCGTTCGATCAATACATTGGCCGCGCCCATGCGCCTGATATCCTGCATCAGCGCGAAGGCATTGGCGTAGCGCACCACGACACGGTCGACGTCTGTGACCGGCAGCGCAAAGCCCGCGCGCTGCAACAGCGCGCCGATGTCGCGCAGATCGGCGAACGGCGCGACGCGCGGCGACACGCCGCCTTCGCATTCGGCTTCGGCGGCAGCAAAGGCCTGGCGCAGCTCGGTGAGGCTGTCGCCGCCGATCATCGCGGCCAGCAGCAAGCCATCCGGCTTCAACGCGCGCCGGACCTGCGCCAGCACGCCCGGCAGGTCGTTGACGAATTGCAGCGCCAGTGCCGAGACGACGAGATCGAGGCTCTCGGGCGTGAAGGGCAGCTTCTCCTCGCCGGTTTCGCCAAGTGCAATCCGCTGAAGTGACGGCAGCCGCGCGCGCAGGACCGCGAGGCCTTCACCGGGCGTCCAGAGATCGGCCGGAGCGTGAAACTCCCGCATCACCGCGGCGAGCCGGTCGGACATGTCCTCGGTCACCCGATCGAGCAGGAAGCTCACGGCGCCTTGCGCGTGCGCACGGCGCTGCCGCGCGTGCAGCAAGGCCCGATCGAACAGGGCGGGCGGGGTTTGCACGTTCTGAGCCATGCCGCTGGTTACGCCGATCCAAGTCGTTCTGGCAACCGTGTCCCGGACGCAGTGCGGCACCAAGTGACGCGCCGCGCTGCGTCCGGGGCACGAGACCGAGCCGCTTGAGCGGATTGTCGCAGAGCGCTAGCCTTCCCCCATGGAAGCCGACGCCGCCCCTTCCCGGTCCATCGCTACCCCTCTGCGTGCCGCGTGGACGGCCGGCCGTCACGCGCTGGCGCGCGCGGCACGGCTCGCGCTCGACATTGCGCTGCCGACCTTGTGCGTGTCCTGCCGCGAGCCGGTGGATGGCGAGGGCGTGTGCGCGGCCTGCTGGGCGCGGCTGTCATTCATCGAACGGCCCTACTGCCCTCGCCTCGGCATCCCCTTCGTCTACGATCCCGGTCCTGACATGCTGTCGATGGAGGCGATCGCGAGCCCGCCGGCCTACCAGCGGGCGCGCGCAGCCGTGCGTTATGACGACGTCGCGCGCGCGCTGGTGCACGCGCTGAAATACCAGGACCGCACCGATCTGGCGCCGGCGATGGGCCGCTGGATGGCGCGCGCGGGCGGCGAGCTGCTCGCCGGCGCCGACATGCTGATCCCCGTTCCCCTGCACTGGCGACGGGCCTGGCGCCGCCGCTACAACCAGTCTGGGGCGCTGGCGCGAAGCGTCGAGCGGCAGAGCGGGGTGAAAGTGCGAGGCGAGGTGCTGCGCCGGGTGCGCGCCACCGAGCAGCAGATCGGCCTGTCGCGGGCCCAGCGCGCCACCAATGTGCAGGGCGCATTCCAGGTATCTCCCGACCGTCAGGCCGAGGTGCAGGGCCGCCGCATCGTCCTGATCGACGACGTCCTGACGTCAGGGGCGACGCTGGATGCCTGCGCCCGTGCCTTGCTGCGCGCCAAAGCGGCCCAGGTGGACGTGCTGGTCTTTGCCCGGGTTGTGGAGGTCAGGTGAAGTCCCATATAATTCAATGAATTCATGACATGAGAGCGCCAGACAAGATGACCGCCGCTGTCGAGATCTACACCAGACCAGGCTGCGGCTATTGCTCCGCGGCCAAATCGCTGCTGACCCGCAAGAAGGCGACCTTCACGGAATTCGACGTCGCCAGGAACCCGTCCTGGCGCGACGAGATGTACGACCGCGCCGGCGAGGGCTCGACCTTCCCGCAGATCTGGATCGGCGGCAGCCATGTCGGCGGCTGCGACGACCTCTACGCCCTCGACCGCGAGGGCAAGCTCGACGGCATGCTCGAAAGCGTGAAGGCCGAATCATGAGCGAGGTCAGGACCTTCACCGCCGCGATGGTGCAGATGCGCACCGGCCTGATGCCCGAACCCAGCCTCGCGCAGGCCACCAGGCTGATCCGGCAGGCTGCGGCCAACGGCGCCGACTACGTGCAGACGCCCGAAGTCAGCAACATGATGCAGCTCAACCGCAAGGCGCTGTTCGAGCACCTCCAGAGCGAAGAGAACGACGCCTCGCTGAAGGCTTACCGCGCGCTCGCGGCGGAGCTGAAGATCCACATCCATGTCGGCTCGCTGGCGTTGCGTTTCTCGGACGAAAAAGCCGTCAACCGCTCGTTCCTGATCGGGCCCGAGGGCAATGTGCTCGCGAGCTACGACAAGATCCACATGTTCGACATCGAGCTGCCGGACGGCGAGAGCTATCGCGAATCCGCCAATTACCAGCCGGGCGAGACCGCCGTGATCTCCGACCTGCCCTGGGGTCGGGTCGGGCTGACGATCTGCTACGACGTGCGCTTCCCCGCGCTCTACCGCGCGCTGGCCGAAAGCGGCGCATATTTCATCACGGTGCCGTCGGCCTTCACGCGCAAGACCGGCGAAGCGCACTGGCACGTGCTGCTGCGTTCGCGCGCGATCGAGACCGGTTGTTTCGTGTTCGCTGCCGCGCAAGCCGGCCTGCACGAGAACAAGCGCGAGACCTATGGCCACTCGTTGATCATCGACCCCTGGGGCGAGATCCTCGCCGAGGGCGATGTCGAGCCCGGCATCATCATGGCCACGATCGATCCCGCCAAGGTCGAGACTGCGCGCCGGGCGATCCCTTCGCTCCAGCACGGCCGCCGCTTCGGCGTCGCCGACCCCAAGGCCGGGCCGGATCATCTGCATCTGGTGCGGGGATCGGCATGATTCGCTACGCGCTTCACTGCGACCGCAACCACGCATTCGAAAGCTGGTTCCAGAGCTCGTCGGCCTACGATTCGCAGGTGAAGCGCAAGCTCGTGACCTGCCCGATCTGCGGCTCGGCCAAGGTCGAGAAGGCGATCATGGCCCCGCGCATCGTCGGCAAGAAGGGCCGCGGGCCGGCCACGCCTCCGCCGGAGCCCGCTGCAACACCCGTGCCCGAGACTGCGCCGTCAGGACCGACCTCGCTGCTGATGGCGCAGGAGCGCGAGCTGCGCGCCAAGATCAAGGAGCTGCGCGACCACATCGTGAAGAACGCCGACAATGTCGGCGAGCGCTTTGCGAACGAAGCCCGCGCGATGCACTACGGCGACAAGGAGCATCGGCCGATCTACGGCGAGGCCTCGCCCGACGAGGCCAAGTCGCTGATCGACGAAGGCATCGAAGTCTCGCCGCTGCCGACGCTGCCGGAAGACAGGAATTGACGCGCGAAGCGCGTCATCCCGGGATGGTCCGAAGGACCAGACCTCAGATGCGCAATTGCGCATCGGGGGATCTCGAGATTCTCAGGAGCGCAATTGCGCTCCATAGTTCGCCCTTCGGGCGCCCCGGAATGACAGTCAACTACGCCCCCACCAACACCGCCACGCCGACCACGATCAGCGCGATGCCAAAGATCTCGCGTGGCGCGATCGGCTGCTTGAACGAGTAGTACGCCACGCCTTGTGCGAACAGCACCTCGATGAGGGCGAGCGTGCGGACATTCGCGGCCGCGGTCAGCGCGAACGCCAGGAACCAGAACTGCGAGGAGAAGGCGCCCATGAAGCCGGCGAACAGCGACGGCTTCCACAGGCCAAGGATCGCCTGCAGGATCTTGGGCGCGCGCCAAAGCAGGTAGATCGTCAGAATCAGAGTCTGCACGAACAGGCCCAGCACCAGCGTGAAGGACGCCGCCGTTACGAAAGACACGTTCGGCACCGTGATGATGGCGCCGCGGAAGCCGACCGCGGACAGCGCGAACGCCGCGGCCGCCACAAGCCCCAGAATGGTCGGCTTCAGCTCGGCAAAGCTTTTCTCGCCGCCGGGCCGCAGCGCCGTGATGACGACGCCGATTGTCGCAACCACGATCGCCAGTACCTTCAGCAAGGTGAGATGATCGCCGAGGAAGACGAAGCCGAAGATCGCGGTCTGGATCGCCTCGGTCTTGAGGTATGCCGTCGTCACCACGAAGGAGCGATCGTTCATCGCCAGCAGCATCAACCCGGTGCCGACGATCTGGCTGAGCGCACCGAGCAGCAGCCACGGCCAGAACACCGACGGCGGCATGCCGAGATGATCGCCTGTCGCGACCAGCACGACGCCAAGAAACAGCAGCGAGAACGGAAAGCCGAACAGGAAGCGGATATTGGTCGCGCCCCACGTCCCCAGCGGCTTCGTCAGCGACCGCTGCATCGCATTGCGCGCGACCTGCCCGAGCGCGGCAATGACGGTGAAGGGAATCCAGAGGCTGGTGATGGTGAGCATGGGGGTGGGTGGGGATGGTGTGGCGGGAGAGGATTTGCGGCCAACCTGCCGCTAGCAGCAAAGCAGGTCAATCACAGGGATGTCATGGGTGCGATGCTCTCGCTACAAACGCCGATGTCGTCCCGGCGAAGGCCGGGACCCATAGCCACTCGATTTGGTTTGGCGAAGATTCGTGGTGACGAGCTTCGCGCTGCAACTTCTCCTGGGGGTATGGGTCCCGGCCTTCGCCGGGACGACACCGTGGGTGTGGATGCAGCTGGGCCGCCACGAACAGCCCCTCACACCATCCCTTCCGCCACCACCATGTAGTTCACGTCCATGTCGGAGGAGAGGGTCCACTTGTCGGCGAAGGGTGAGTAGACGACGCCGGTCTGCTCGGTGATGACGAGGCGGTTGTCGAGCAGGTATTTCGTCAGCTCGTCGGGGGTGACGAACTTGTTCCATTCGTGGGTGCCGCGCGGCAGCCAGCGCAGCACGTATTCGGCGCCGACGATGGCGAGCGCAAAGCTCTTCCAGTTCCGGTTCAGCGTCGAGACCACCATCAGCCCGTTGGGCTTGAGCATCGCGGCGCAGCGCTTCAGGAAAACGCCGACGTCGACGACGTGCTCGACCACCTCCATCGCCAGCACGATGTCGAAGCGCTCGCGCGGGTCGATCTCCTCCACCGTGGTGCAGCGGTAGTCGATCGCAAGATGGCTCTTGTCGGCGTGCAGTTTTGCGGCCGCAATATTGCTCTGCGAGGGATCGACGCCGATGACCTGGGCCCCTAGCCGTGACAGCGGCTCGCAAAGCAGGCCGGCGCCGCAACCGATGTCGAGCACGCGCAGGCCGCCGAGGCAGTTGAGGCTGCGCACGTTGCGCTCGAACTTGCGGCAGGCGGCGTCGCGGATGTAGCCGAGCCGCAACGGGTTGATCCGGTGCAGCGGCGCCATCTTGCCCTTAGGGTCCCACCACTCCGCGGAGAGTTTCGAGAATTTCGCGATCTCGGCGGCGTCGACGGTCGAGCCCAGCTGGGCAGTTGCGGAAGTATTTTGCTGCATGCTCATGGTTACGCGCGGTCCTACCGCGTGGTGATCGAACTACGGAAGGCGAGCGGCGAAGCGATGGTCCTGATCGTCTCGATCCCCTCGCCGACACCGCGAATGGTCACGTCGCCGTAGTTGAGAATACGTCCAAGAATCGTCTGATCGACGTCGACGCTCTCGACCTTGTCCAGCGCCATCTCGAAGGTGCGGCGCTTGATGAACCCGGTCTTGTGCACAACCCTGAGGTTGGTGACGTCGGTCTCGGTGGTGAAGCGATGGAACCAGCCCTTCACGGTCCAGTACAGGGCGGCCAGCGCCACCAGGCCCGAGCCGAACAGGGACAGGATCATCACGCTGTAGATGTCGCTCTGCCGGGACAGGGCGAACAGGGCCAGGGCCACGATCCAGGCCACAATCGCCGGGAAATAGAAGATCCAGTGCGCATTGGTCGAATACAGCACCCGCTCGCCCGGTTGCAGGATCTCGTCGATGTAACGCGCCATGTTCTCGGTTAACCCATTACCCCCAAACCGGACCTCGAGCCTGCCCCCGCAGGAACCCGCTTGCCCCCGGCCCCGCCGCTATGTATACGCGCGGTCGGTGTCCGCGAGGCCCGTCCAGTGCGGGTCACCATACTGATCCTTATGAGGGAATGCACGCGTCGTCATGAGCCGCCTCGTGATGAAATTCGGCGGCACATCCGTCGCCAACATCGAACGCATCCGCAACGTCGCACGCCATGTGAAGCGTGAGGTCGACGCCGGCCACGAAGTGGCCGTGGTCGTCTCGGCGATGTCGGGCAAAACCAACGAGCTGGTGGCCTGGTGCACCGAGGCCTCGCCGATGCACGATGCGCGCGAATACGACGCCGTCGTCGCCTCCGGCGAACAGGTGACCTCCGGCCTCCTCGCCATCGTGCTCCAGAGCATGGGCATCCAGGCCCGCTCCTGGCAGGGCTGGCAGATCCCGATCAAGACCAGCGACGCCCATGCCTCGGCCCGGATCGAGGACATCGACGGCAGCGAGATCATCAAGCGCTTTAGGGATCGCAAGGAAGTCGCCGTCATCGCCGGCTTCCAGGGCATCAACCCCGAGACCAACCGCATCACCACGCTCGGCCGCGGCGGCTCCGACACCTCGGCCGTGGCGGTCGCCGCCGCCGTCAAGGCAGACCGCTGCGACATCTACACCGACGTCGACGGCGTCTACACCACCGACCCGCGAATCGTGCCGAAGGCCAAGAGGCTCGACAAGATCGCGTTCGAAGACATGCTGGAACTGGCCTCGCAGGGCGCGAAAGTGCTCCAGGTCCGCTCGGTGGAACTCGGCATGGTCCACAACATGCCGATCTTCGTCCGCTCGAGCTTCGACAAGCCCGAGGATATCGACCCGCATGCCAACCAGCCGCCCGGCACGCTGATCTGCAGCGAGGAGGAGATCATGGAAAGCCACGTCGTCACCGGCATCGCCTTTTCGAAGGACGAGGCCCAGATTTCGGTGCGCCAGATCGAGGACAAGCCGGGCGTCGCCGCGTCGATCTTCGGTCCGCTGGCGGATGCCAACATCAACGTCGACATGATCGTGCAGGGCGTCTCCGAGGACGGCAAGACCACCGACCTCACCTTCACGGTGCCGGCCGCGGACTTCACCCGCGCCAGGGATACGATTACCGCCGCCAAGGGCAAGATCGGCTATGCCCGGCTCGATACCGCCACCGACGTCGCCAAGATATCGGTAATCGGCAGCGGGATGCGCAGCCACGCCGGCGTCGCCGCCCAGGCGTTCTCGGCCCTCGCCGGACGGAATATCAACATCCGGGCCATTACAACCTCCGAGATCAAATTCTCGGTATTGATCGACACCGCCTATACCGAGCTTGCGGTGCGGACCCTGCATACGCTCTACGGCCTCGATCAGGCTTAGGCTAATTTTCTCTTAGCGGTCGCAGCAAACGCGAAGGTGTACACACCTTCGCGTCTGGCAGGCGTTTTGCTTGGCAAAACAAGCCCCAATTCGCTATACGGCGAACAGGGTGGGCTGCCACATACTGTGCCCCAGTTGAGGCGGTGCTGATTCGGCTCAGGCGCCAAATCTGAAGAAGATTTGGACCCGGGCCGGCGCCGGATGAGCAAATTCGTTGTTTTTCTGGATTTTCGGGCGAGCCGCCGGGACCCCCTTTCGGGCCCGGCTGACGGAGGAGACTGAGGGTACATGCGGAGCGCGTCGGGAGGTCCCCGCGTCTTGTTGAGACGGCTCCGCGAAACCATGGCGGAGCAGGTCTCGGCCCAGGAGCGGCTGGACAAGATCGTGGTGCTGATCGCCGCCAACATGGTGGCCGAGGTGTGCTCGGTCTATGTGCTGCGCATCGACAACACGCTCGAGCTCTACGCCACCGAAGGTCTGAACCGCGAGGCGGTGCACCATACCGTGCTCAGCGCCCATGAGGGCTTGGTCGGCCTCGTCGCCAGCGAGGCGACGCCGCTCAATCTGAACGACGCGCAGAGCCATCCGGCCTTCTCGTTCCGCCCGGAGACCGGCGAAGAGATCTACCACTCCTTCCTCGGCGTGCCGATCCTGCGCGCCGGCAACACGCTCGGCGTGCTGGTGGTGCAGAACCGTGCCAAGCGCACCTATGTCGAGGAAGAACTCGAGGCGCTGCAGACCACCGCGATGGTGCTGGCGGAGCTGATCGCCTCCGGCGAATTGTCGGCGCTGGCCCAGCCCGGCCTCGAGCCGGCCGCGCGCCACTCCATGCAGAGGGTCGGCGCGATCCTGTCGGAAGGCATCGCGCTCGGCCATGTCGTGCTGCACGAGCCGCGCGTCGTCATCAAGGACTACATCGCCGAGGACCTGCCGAAGGAAATCAAACGGCTCGACACCGCGCTCGCCAAGCTGCGCGCCGATCTCGACCGCATGCTGGAGCGCGGCGACGTCGCAGAGGGCGGCGAGCACCGCGATGTGCTGGAAGCCTACCGCATGTTTGCCAACGACCAGGGCTGGTCGCACAAGCTGCACGAGGCGGTCGCCACCGGCCTCACCGCGGAAGCCGCCGTCGAGCGCGTGCAGTCCGACACCCGCGCGCGCATGCTGCGCTCGACCGATCCATACCTGCGCGACCGGCTGCATGACCTCGAGGATCTCGGCTACCGCCTGATGCGGCAGCTCGTCGGCCAGGACCACGCGCCGTCACGCGAACAATTGCCCGACAATGCCATCGTCATCGCCCGCGCGATGGGCCCGGCGGCGCTGCTCGACTACGACCGCAAGCGCCTGCGCGGCATCGTGCTGGAGGAAGGCACCGCCAACTCCCACGTCTCGATCGTGGCGCGCGCGCTCGGAATCCCTGCGGTCGGCGAAGTGCCGAACGCGCCTGGAATCGCCGATCCCGGCGACGCCATCATCGTCGACGGCACGTCGGGCTCGATCTATGTGCGCCCCTCGCAGGAGATCGAGGCGGCCTTCGCCGAGCGCGTGCGCTTCCGTGCCCGCCGCCAGGCGCAGTACCTCGCGCTGCGCGACCGGCCCTGCGTCACCAAGGACGGCCAGAAGGTCGAGCTGATGATCAACGCAGGTCTCGCCATCGACCTGCCGCATATCGAGGACACCGGCAGCGCCGGCATCGGCCTGTTCCGCACCGAGCTGCAATTCATGGTCGGCCAGAGCCTGCCGCGCACCAGCGACCAGCTCGCGCTTTATCGCACCGTGCTGGATGCGGCGGGCACCAAGCCCGTCACCTTCCGCACCCTCGACATCGGCGGCGACAAGGCGCTGCCCTACATGGAAGCGGTGATCGAGGAGAATCCGGCGCTCGGCTGGCGCGCGATCCGGCTCGGGCTCGATCGTCCCGGCCTTTTGCGCGGCCAGATCCGCGCGCTGCTGCGCGCCGGCGGCGGCCGCGCGCTGCGCATCATGTTCCCGATGATCTCGGAGGTCGCCGAATTCGATTCGGCGAAGGCGCTGGTCGAGCGCGAGCTGACATATCTGCGCCAGCACGGCCACACGCTGCCGGAGCGGATCGACATCGGCACCATGGTCGAGGTGCCGGCGCTGCTGTATCAGCTCGACGAGCTCCTGAAGAAGGTCGATTTCATCTCGGTCGGCTCCAACGATCTGTTCCAGTTCCTGTTCGCGGTCGACCGCGGCAATGCCAAGGTCTCCGAGCGCTTCGACACCATGTCGGCGCCGATCCTGCGCGCGCTCCGCGACATTGCCCGCAAGTCCAATGCGGCGCAGAAGTCGCTGTCGCTCTGCGGCGAGATGGCCTCCAAGCCGATCGGCGCGCTGGCGCTGATCGCGATGGGCTATCGCTCGCTGTCGCTGTCGGCAACCGCGCTCGGCCCGGTCAAGGCGATGGTGATCGATCTCGATGCCAAGAAGGCCGAGGCGATGCTCGGCCCGTTGCTGGATGCGCCAAGCGGCAGCGTCTCGATCCGGCAGAAGCTGACGGAATTTGCCGAGGCCGAAGGCCTGGCCTTGTAGCGGGCCTGTCGCCCGCGTCCCGCCGCCTCGCCGCCTTCCGCCATTTGAGACTTACCCGATGTCGTCACTCCCCGAAGCCAAACTGGACGTCCTGCTCGCGCATCACGCTTCGCTCGAGGCCGAATCGCTGGGACAGCTCGCCTCCGAGCGCTACGTGCAGATCACGCGCGAGCTCGCCGAGATCACGCCGCTGATCGAGGCGGTCAAGACTTACCGGTCCGCGGTTAAAGAACTCGCCGACACCGAGGCGCTGATCGCCGATCCCGCGACGGATGCGGAGATGCGCGGCATGGCGGAAGCCGAGCGCGACGAGCTGGCGCCAAGGATCGAGGATCTCGTCAAGAAAATCCGCGTCGCGCTGCTGCCCAAGGACGCCATGGACGACCGCAACGTGGTGCTGGAAATCCGCGCCGGCACCGGCGGCGACGAGGCTTCGCTGTTCGCCGGCGACCTGTTCCGGATGTACGAGCGCTTCGCCAGCCTGCAGGGCTGGAAGGTCGAGGTCATCTCGGCGAGCGAAGGCACCGTCGGCGGCTACAAGGAAATCATCGCGGAGGTGCAGGGCCGCGGCGCGTTCTCGAAGCTGAAGTTCGAATCCGGCGTGCACCGCGTGCAGCGCGTGCCCGACACCGAGACGCAGGGGCGCATCCACACCTCGGCCGCGACGGTGGCGGTGCTGCCGGAGGTCGAGGATGTCGACGTCGACATCAAGAACGATGATCTGCGCATCGAGACCATGCGCGCGCAGGGCGCCGGCGGCCAGCACGTCAACAAGACCGAATCGGCGATCCGCATCACCCACATCCCGACCGGCATCGTGGTGATGATGCAGGACAGCCGCTCGCAGCACAAGAACCGCGCCTCGGCGATGAACATCCTGCGCTCGCGCATCTACGACGCCGAGCGGCAACGCGTCGATGCGGCGCGCTCGGCCGAGCGCAAGGAAAAGGTCGGCTCCGGCGACCGCTCTGAGCGCATCCGCACCTATAATTTCCCGCAAGGGCGCGTCACCGACCACCGCATCAATCTAACGCTCTACAAGCTGCCGCAGGTGATCGCGGGCGAAGCGCTTGGCGAATTGATCGACGCGCTGACCACCGAGCACCAGGCCGCACAGCTCGCCGCGCAAGGCGCGGCGGCGTGACGCCCCGCGTGAGCGATCCCTTCACCGGACAATCGATCGAGAGCGCACGACGTGCACTGGCGGCGCGGCTGCGATCGGCGCAGATCGACGAAGCCGAGCTCGACGCCCGCATCCTGCTTGGTGCTGCGCTCGGCCTCGATCTCACCAGCCTGATTGCGCAGGCCGCCCGGCTTCTCACGGAGGCGGAGGCCTCGCGGATCGCGCAGCATGCGCAACGCCGGATCGCGGGCGAGCCGGTGGCGCGCATTCTCGGCACGAGCGAATTCTGGGGCCTGCCGTTCCGCCTGTCGGACGCAACCCTGGTCCCACGCCCCGACACAGAGACGGTCGTCGAGCGCGCGCTCGAGCTTTTCCGCGAGCAGAAGGCAATCCACCAGCCACGCATCGCCGACATCGGCACCGGATCCGGCGCGATCCTGCTGGCGCTGCTGCACGATATTCCCGGCGCCTTCGGCGTCGGCACCGATCTCAGCCTGAACGCGCTCGAGACCGCCAGGGGCAATGCCGCGACCCTTGGCCTTGCCGACCGCTCCGCCTTCGTCGCCTGTTCCTATTTAGCGGCGCTCCGCGGCCCATTCGACCTCATCGTGTCGAATCCGCCCTATATCCCTTCCGCCGAAATTCCGAAATTGAGCATCGAGGTGCGCGAGCACGATCCGCATCTGGCGCTCGACGGCGGCAATGACGGATATGACGCCTACCGCGCCCTGATCCCGCAGGCGGCCGAGCGTCTCGCGCCCGGCGGAGCGCTGATCGTCGAGGCCGGACAGGGCCAGGCCCGAAATATTGAAACCCTTTTGACGGCTGCGGCGTTGGTGGTGGACAGGCCGCCCAAGGCCGATTTGGCGGGTATCCCACGGGCCGTTTCGGCCCGAAAAATGCCCCCATAAAAGCCGGATTGGCCTGTAAAAACCACTTGGAATATCCCTTGGGAACGACTACCTTCTACTCAACACATCGGTGTCGGCCCCGTACACCTACGGGCGAAAGCCGGGCTCTCGGGCGAGAGCTTCACTGATTTTAGGTTCCAAGCCGCAGGTCCTGTTAAGCGCGATAGCCCATTGAGGTGCGCAGCTTTCCGACCGCAAAGTGAACGAAAGCCTGATATTGCGCGCGAAGACTAACGCAAGAAACCAGGGCTTGTTTTGGCAGGCAAAATGAATGGGTTCGCTGGCAATGAATGCTGGCGGGTGGGGAACGCGTCTTTGTTGAACGCGACGGTCGACGAACATTGGCAGGGTTCAAGCCGCCTCTTGCGCGCGGTGCGCGTGAGCGATGTGAACCGCTGTCATCAGGTCACTCCTAGCAATCAGTAATGCGTGCAACCTTTAGGGCTGGAATTAAAGGCAGGACATGAGAAACGGTCAGAACAAGCAGCGGATGCGCAACCGCAACAACAACAATAACAACAACCGGCGCGGCCAGAACCCGATGACCCGGGTCTACGAGTCCAACGGACCCGATATCAAGATCCGCGGCACGGCTTCGCATATCGCCGAAAAATATCTGCAGCTCGCGCGCGACGCGCGCTCTTCCGGCGACCCCGTTGCGGCCGAGAACTACTACCAGCACGCCGAGCACTATTTCCGCCTGATCGCGGCCGCCCAGGAGCAGTTCCGCCAGAACCAGCAGCCGCGCGGCGACGAGCCCATCAGCAGCAATAGCGACGACGGCGAAGACGACGGCGAGAATTTCTCGAATTTCGGCCAGGAGCCGGGCTTCGTCCCGCAGCCGCAACAGCAGCAGCCCTTCATGCGCGACCGCGACGGCCAGCGCGATCATCATCAGCGTGATCACCAGCAGCGTGACAACCAGCCGTCGTACCAGCGCGACAACCAGCAGCCGCGCGAGCACCGCGAACGCGACCATCGTCCGCAGCCGCAGCAATATCAGCCGCAGCCAATGCCGCCGAACCAGCCGCAGCCCGTCATCGCCGATGCCGGCAGCGTCGATCGCCTGCCCTCCTTCATCACCGGTGCACAGCCGCAAGTGAATGTCGGCGCGAACGGCGGCCAGGCTGGCTTCGAGGGCGGTGGTGGCGGCGAGCGCTTTCCGCGCCGGCGGCGCCGGCCGCATGGCCCGCGCCCCGAGCGCGAAGCCGCTCCGGCCGCGTCCAGCGACGATCTGGCGCCCGGCGAGTAACCTCCTTCTGATTTTCTGATCTGCATCGTCCCGGCCTCGCCGGGACGATTTGTTTTCAGCTGCGCGTCACCGTCGAGGACGGCACCAGCACCGGCTTCAACGAGGGAATCAACCGCGCCCGCTCGCGCTTGGCGGGGATCGCGCGATAGACCTGCTTGGTGGCCTCGACGATGTGCACGCCGGCAAAGGGCAGCGACAGCGCCGCGCCGGCACGCTCCCACATCTGCGCCGATTTCAGCACCCAGCCGCCGGCATAGGGCGGCATGAACAGCGCCTCGCCCCAGGCGGTCGGCGTGAACCAGGTCTGGCGCAACAGATCGGTGATCTGCGAGCGCGAATAGGGCCGGCCGTGGCCGAACGGCGTATTGTCGCTGCGCGTCCACACGCCGCGCCGGTTCGGGATCACCGCGATCACGCGGCCGGACGGAGACAGCACGCGCCACACCTCGCGCAGCAGCGCAGCCGGATCGTCCGACATCTCCAGCGCGTGGACCAGCAGGATGCGGTCGACCGCGGAATCGGGAAGCGGCAGCGAGAATTCATCCACCAGCGAGGCCAGCGCCGGCCGCCCCGTAGGCCATTTCAGGACGCCCTGGGCCGCCGGCATGAAGGCGAGGCAGCGCTCGGCGTCCTCCCGGAACAGTCCGAGATAGGGCGTGGGATAGCCGATGCCGAGCACGCGCTGGCCCTCGGCGCGCGGCCAGCGCTCCCTGATGCCCCGATTGATCATTTGCCGCGCCACAATCCCGAGGCGACGGGAATAGAACTCGCGGAGGTCGACGACGTCGATGCTCATGACGGCAATGTAACATGCGCAAGGCCGCCGCTGCGCGCTGAATATTGCATTGCCTGCGCAACGTTAACGCCATATTTGTCTGGCGGGGCTGAGCGCGAAGGAGACGTCATGGCTGCCGAAATTCGTACTTTCAGCTGTTTAAACGACAATTTCGGTTACCTGATCCACGATGTGGAAACCAAGGCGACAGCGTCGATCGACGCGCCGGAGGCCGGCCCCATCCTGAAGGCGCTGGAGCGCGAGGGCTGGCAGCTCACCGACATCCTGATCACCCATCACCATGGCGATCATGTCGGCGGGGTCGCCGAACTCAAGCACAAATACAACTGCCGCGTCGTCGCGCCGCACGACAAGACCACTGCGATCGCCAACGTCGACCTGCGCGTCGCCAATGCCGACGTGGTCAAGGTCGGCAACCTGCTGGCGCGCGTCGTGGAGACGCCCGGCCACACGCTCGACCACATCTCCTACGTGTTCGACACCGAGAAGACCGTGTTCGCCGCCGACACGCTGTTTTCGATCGGCTGCGGCCGCGTGTTCGAGGGCACCTACCCGATGATGTGGGATTCGCTGCTGAAGCTGCGGGCGCTGCCCGACGATTTCAAGCTCTATTGCGGCCACGAATACACCGCTTCCAACGTCAAGTTCGCGCTCACCGTCGATCCCGACAATGCGGCGCTTCAGGCGCGCGCGGCGGAGGTGACCAAGCTTCGCGCCGAGAACAAGCCCACGATCCCCTCACTGCTTGGTGACGAGAAGCGAGCAAACGTGTTCCTGCGTGCCGATGACCCCTCGGTCGCAGCCAGGCTACACATGAAGGGTGCGGATGCCGCCGCGGTGTTCGGCGAGCTGCGCGAGCGCAAGAACAAATCCTAAAGAACAAATCCTGACGGGGATCGATGCCGACCGCAGCCGAGATCATCGCGCGCCTTGAACTCCGACCGCATCCCGAAGGCGGGCACTATCGCGAGACGTTTCGCGACCAGACCACGGACGCCAACGGCCGTTCGCGCTCGACCCTCATTTACTTCCTGCTCGCGCGCGGCGAGCGTTCGCACTGGCACCGCATCGATGCGGTCGAGATCTGGCATTACTACGCCGGCAGCCCGCTGATGCTGCGCATCGCGCATGAAGGCTGCTCCCAGCACGAGGTCCGCCTCGGCACGGATCTCGTGAGCGGCGAACGACCGCAGGCCATCGTACCGGCCGATGCATGGCAGATGGCCGAGACAACAGGTGAGTGGACACTGGTCGGCTGCACCGTGGCACCCGCATTCGAGTTCGCGAAGTTCGAGCTCGCGCCGAAGGGCTGGGAGCCGTAGCTCCACACCGTCATTCCGGGGCGCCCCGCAAGCGGCAAACCCGGAATCTATTTCGCCACTATTGACGCCGATAAATGGATTCCGGGTTCGCACGTCGTGCGCCCCCGAATGACAATCATCGCTTCCGCAACACCATATCTTTCGCCGCGATCAGGCCGCCGCCGGCGATCAGGACCGCGGCGATGGCGATATTGGCACTGGCTTTTGCGAAGCCGGCGGCGATGAGGAAGCCGGTCGACAATAGTGGCGTCGCGTAGGACGCAGCGCCGAGCACGCGGATGTCACCGCGCTTCATGCCGATGTCCCAGGCGTAGAACGCAGCACCGACGGGACCGATGCCGAGCGCAATCACGGAGATCCATTGCAGCGCCGTCTCCGGCCACACGGTGGTTTCGAGCACGCCATGCATCAGCGCGGCCAGCACTGCCGTGGCGAGACAGAAGCCCGCGACCGCGTCGGTCGGCACCGCCTTCAATCGGCGCGACAGCACCGAATAGGTCGCCCACACGAAGGCCGCGATGAAGGCCGCGATCAATCCCGGCACCGCCCCCGGCGCGAAGCCGGAGGTATTGCCGGCGAACAGCAGCACGGTGCCGACGAGGCCGAGCACGGCACCGACGATGTGATGCACGGCCAGCCGCTCGCCCGGCAGGAAGGACGAGAACAGCACGATCAGCAGCGGCCAGAGATAGTTGAGCAGACCGGCTTCAGCCGGCGGCGCGAAGCGCAGCGCCAAAAAATACAGCGCGTGATAGCCGAACAGTCCGCCGACGCCGACGGTCCACACAGCCAGTGGCTGGCGCAGGCTTTTCGCCGCCTCGCCGCGGCCGATCCAGGTGAGCAGGCCGACGAGGCCGCCGATCGCAAATGTCATCGCGGCGAGCTGGAATGCCGGGATCTTTCCGGTCGCCACCGTCATCACTGACAGCAGCGACCACATCAGGATCGCGGTCAATCCGATCAGCGTCGCGGTGCGGGGAGTCATTTAAATCGCCTCGTCATTCCGGAGCGGCTCAAAGAGCAGAACCCGGAATCTCGAGATTCCGGGTTCGCCGCTATCGCGGGCCCCCGGAATGACAGTGCATGGACAAATGCCCGGGACAAGCCCGGGCATGACGACGTCGTCGATATCAGCCTGCGTGATGCCTACGCATCACACCATGTACTGGCCGCCGTTGACGGTCAGCGTCGAGCCGGTGATGGCGCCGGCTTCGTCGGCGGCGAGGAACACGACCGCGCGTGCGATTTCCTCGGGCTCCCCTAAGCGGCCGATCGGGATCAGCGGCAGGATCGCCTTCTCCAGCACGTCCTTCGGCACCGCCTGCACCATCTCGGTGTTGATGTAGCCGGGGCAGATCGCGTTCACGGTGACGCCGCCCTTGGCGTTCTCCAGCGCTAAAGCCTTGGTGAAGCCGATCTCGCCGGCCTTCGCCGCAGAATAGTTCACCTGGCCGAATTGGCCCTTCTGGCCGTTGATCGAGGAGATGTTGATGATGCGGCCGAACTTGCGCCCGCGCATGCCTTCGATCACCTGGCGCGACATGTTGAACAGCGAGCCGAGATTGGTGCCGATCACGGCGTTCCATTGCTCGAGGCTCATCTTGTGGAAGGCGCCGTCCTTGGTGATGCCGGCATTGTTGACGAGCACGTCGATCGGGCCGACCTCGGCCTCGACCTTCTTCACGCCTTCGGCGCAGGCGTCGAAATTGCTGACGTCCCATTTGTAGACAGCGATGCCGGTCTCCGCCTTGAACTTCTCCGCCGCGGCATCGTTGCCGGCGTAGCTCGCCGCGACCTTGTAGCCGGCCGCCTTCAGCGCCTTGCCGATCGCAGCTCCGATGCCCCGCGTACCACCCGTCACCAATGCAACACGTGCCATATCGTATTCCTTCCCTTGGACTCTTCGGACGTTTCTGAGTGATCGTTTTTAGCTACGGATTATGCGGGACGTTTGACGGACATCAAGAACAAAACGCCCGGCGTGAGCCGGGCGTTTCTCTTTAGTCGAGGCTGACGCGGTTGCGAAGAATATTTGATTTGCAACCGCTGCCTTTTTAGTCGCGTGCAACGCACTCACTTATGTGTGCAGCGCACGCGCATGGTCCACGTAAGCTGCGCGAGAGCTAGATTCAGTCGCGCGCCAGACACATCGCGATACCCATGCCGCCGCCGATGCACAGTGTGGCAAGGCCCTTCTTGGAATCGCGCTTCTGCATCTCGTGCAGCAGCGTCACCAGCACGCGCGCGCCGGAGGCGCCGACCGGGTGGCCGATCGCGATCGCACCGCCATTGACGTTGACCTTGGAGGTGTCCCAGCCGAGGTCCTTGTTGACGGCGCAAGCCTGCGCCGCGAAGGCCTCGTTGGCCTCGATCAGGTCGAGGTCGCCGACGTTCCAGCCGGCCTTCTTCAGCGCGGCGCGCGAGGCCGGGATCGGGCCCGAGCCCATGATCTTCGGATCGACGCCGGCCTGCGCCCACGACACGATGCGCGCGAGCGGCTTCTTGCCTTCCTTGGCAGCCTGCTTGGCGGTCATCAGCACCACGGCGGCAGCGCCGTCATTGATGCCGGAAGCAGAGCCTGCGGTGACCGTGCCGTCCTTCTCGAAGGCGGGACGGAGCTTGGCCATCGCATCGAGCGTTGCGCCATGGCGCGGGTATTCGTCGGCGCTGACGACCACGTCGCCCTTGCGGGTCTTGATGGTGACGGGGACGATCTCGTCGTTGAACTTGCCGGCCTTCTGCGCGGCCTCGGCCTTCTGCTGCGAGGCGACCGCGAACTCGTCCTGCTGGGCGCGGGTGATCTGCCACTGGCGCGCAACGTTCTCGGCGGTGTTGCCCATGTGGTAGCCGTTGAAGGCATCCCACAGGCCGTCCTTGATCATGGTGTCGATGAATTCGAGCGCGCCCATCTTGACGCCGCCACGCAGATACTGGGCGTGCGGAGCCATGCTCATCGACTCCTGGCCGCCGGCGACCACGATCTCGGAATCGCCGTTGAGCAGCGCCTGGTAACCGAGTGCGACCGTGCGCAGACCCGAGCCACAGAGCTGGTTGACGCCCCAGGCCGGGCTCTCCACCGGAATGCCGGCGGCGATCGAGGCCTGGCGGGCCGGGTTCTGGCCCTGAGCGGCGGTCAGAATCTGGCCCATGATGACTTCGGAGACCCGGCCGGGCTCGATGCCACCACGCTCCAGCGCGGCCTTGATGGCGACGGCGCCGAGATCGTGGGCGGGAAGGGTCGCGAACGCTCCGTTGAAGCTTCCGACCGGGGTGCGGGCGGCGCTGACGATGACGACATCGTCTGACATGGGCATCTCCTGGGGTTGAATGGGGGCAGACGGGGCTGGGGAAACGGCTCGCCAGTCTCGGACGGCATCCTGTTAACGTCATTGCGGCATGTCAATCGGCCGGTGGCCGAATTCATGCCGCAACGCATTCCAAATAGCGTTCTTGGCGCTTTCGCAAGCACGTTTTTGCTGCCCGATTAACCGTGGCGCACAAAACGGTAGCGTGACCCCTTTGAAAATGCTTATTTTGTTGCGTTGCGTACTCTTCCCGCCCTGCGGCATCGGCCGCCGGGTTCCCGTTCTCAGCGTCTTGCAAGTGAGAGCCCATGGCGAAATCAGACCAACCCACCACCATCAAGAAATACGCGAACCGCCGGCTCTATAACACCGGAACGAGCACCTATGTGACGCTGGAAGACCTCGCCGCCATGGTCAAGGATGGCGAAGATTTCCTGGTCTACGACGCCAAGACCGGCGACGACATCACCCGCTCGGTGCTGGCCCAGATCATCTTCGAGCAGGAGAACAAGGCCGGCCAGAACCTGCTACCGACCACCTTCCTGCGCCAGCTCATCCGCTTCTACGGCGACAGCATGCAGATGGTGGTGCCGAAATATCTGGAACAGTCGATCGCGACGCTGACCCAGGAACAGGAGAAGTTCCGCAAGCAGATCGCCAATACGCTGTCCGGCACGCCCTTTGCGCCCCTGGAGGAGCAGGTCCGCCGCAACATGGAGCTGTTCCAGCAGACCTTCTCGATGTTCAAGCCGTTCGCCCCGCCGGCGCGCTCCTCCACCACCCCGGAGCCGGAGCCCGATGCGACCGCCGAGGCGCCGAAGGACAGCAACATCGACGATCTGCGCCAGCAGATGAAGGAAATGCAGGAACGCCTCGAGCGGATGTCGAAGAAGGAAGAGTAGGTCCTCTCGTTCGCCTCAGCGCGGCCGCCTGCCGCGGGCGTTTGCTTGGCGATTGTGCGCCCGTCATTCCACAATGTCGTTCTGGCGAAAGCCAGGACCCATACCGCGTGATCTGTCGGTAGAGATCGATAGCAGTACCGAACGACGAATCATCGCCAAACTGCTTCCTGGGGTAATGGGTCCTGGCTTTCGCCAGGACGACGCTGGAGAAGCCGCCATGTCCGACCCAAGCGCGCATTGGAACAACGTCTACGCCACAAAGGGCGAGACCGAGGTCAGCTGGTTTCAGGAGAGCCCGGCGATCTCGCTCGACATGATCCGCTCCGCCAACGTGGATCGCGGCGCAGGCATCATCGATATCGGCGGCGGCGCTTCGCGGCTGGTGGACGCTCTCTTGCAGGACGGATACCGCAATCTCGCCGTGCTGGACCTGTCCGCCAATGCGCTCGACGCTGCAAAGCGGCGGATCGGCCCGGCGGCCGCGTCCGTCGACTGGATCGTCGCCGACGCCACGACGTGGCGGCCGGCGCGCAGCTACGAGGTCTGGCACGATCGTGCGGCGTTTCACTTCCTGACCGATCCGCGCGACAGGGCCGCTTACGTCGAGCGCCTGCGGTCGGCGGTTGCGTCCGGCGGCCACGTCATCATCGCCACCTTTGCGCTCGATGGTCCGGAGAAATGCAGCGGCCTGCCGGTGCAGCGCCACGACAGCACGAGTCTTTCGACGGAGTTGGGGCCGGATTTCGAGCTGATCGAAACGCGCAGCGAGACTCATCACACGCCGTGGAAATCGACGCAGGCGTTTCAGTTCAGCCGGTTCCGGAGGCGCGGCTCTTGAGGCGTGGCGCATGCCACACCCTCGGTGTCGTCCTGGCGAAAGCCAGGACGACGTCAGGAAGCCTACGCCGCCAGCTTCACCGCATGCGCAAAGTCCCAATAGAGCTTGCGCGCTTTGGAGTAGAGCGGGCCCGGCGTCAGCTCGCGCTCGTCGATGCGAATCACGGGCGCGACCTTGGCGAAATTGCCGGTTGAAAAAATCTCGTCGGCGGCGAGGAAGTCGGCATAGCGCAACGTCTTCTCGACCACGGTGACGCCGTCGGCGCGAAGCAGGCCGATGACGCGCTGGCGCGTGATGCCGTTGAGGAAGGTGCCGTTCGGCACCGGCGTGAACACCACGCCGTCCCTGGCCATGAACACGTTGGAATTGCCGAACTCGGCGACATTGCCGAGCATGTCGAGCATCAGCGCGTTCTGGAAGCCGCGGGAGGCGGCCTCCGACAGCGCGCGCGAATTGTTGGGATAGAGGCAGGCCGCCTTGGCCTCGACCGGCGCGCATTCGGCCGTCGGCCTGCGGAACGGCGACAGCGTGATGGCGTTGCCTACAGGTTTGGGCATCGGCGCCTCGTAGATGCACAGGCACCAGTTGGTGGTCTCGGGGTCGAACAGCACGCCGCCGCCCGACCCGTTCTCCGCCCAGTACATCGGACGGATATAAAGCTCGGCATTCGCCGCAAAGCGCGCGATGCCTTCGTTTGCGAGCGTGAGCCAGGTGCCGGCATCGACCACCGGCTTCAGGCCAAAATTGATCGCGGATTGATTGGCACGGGCGATGTGACGGTCGAGATCAGGTGCGACGCCCTCGAACGCGCGCGCGCCGTCGAACACGACCGAGCCGAGCCAGGCCGCATGCGTGCGCGGGCCCATGATCGGCACATTGCCGTCGTGCCATTTGCCCTCGAAGAAGGTCCAACTCGGCGAATATTCGATGGCTTTCTTGACCTCGGCCATGGCCGGCCTCCCCTTGGCGTGATGCCGCAATATGGCACGACTATTGGGGGCAATTTCTAAATGATTCCCTGCGGGGAATGCCCCCTCCCCCGGAGGGGGCCCTGGACGGGGAGGGCAAGCATCGCGGTGGGGAGCAAACCGGATATAATGCCAGCCACATACGGAGTCCTCCATGCCGCTCGATCCGCTCGCAAAGCGTTTGTTGACCATGATGGCTGCGGCCGGGCCGCAGGTGCGAAACCGGCCGAGCGTCGAGGCGCGGCGGCAGTCGCTGGCGAAACTGATGCAGTTCGCGCGCACTGACGCGCCTGACGTGACCGTCTCCGACGGCACGCTGCCCGGCCCCGGCGGAGGGCTTCCCTATCGGCTGTATTCGCCCGCAACCGCCGCTGAGCGCGCGCCGGGCTTCGTGTTCTTTCATGGCGGCGGGCTCGTCGCCGGCAGCGTCGCCACGCACGACCGCATCGCGGCGGCACTTGCGCATGCCACCGGCTGCCGCCTGGTCTCGGTCGATTACCGCCTCGCGCCGGAGCACAAATTTCCCGCCGCGGTGGAGGATGCGATCGCCGCCACCGAATGGGTCGCGCGCGAAGCGTCGTCCCTCGGCATCGACGCCGGACGCCTCGTGGTTGGCGGCGATTCCGCCGGCGCGACGCTCGCCGCGATCGTGTGCCAGGAAGCGCTGCAGAACGCCGGCCTCTCCATCGTCGCGCAATGCCTGATCTGCCCGGTGCTTGATTTCGAGGAGACCTCGCCTTCGCGCGAGGCGTTCGCCGAGGGCCACCTGATCGATCGCATCACGATCGAAGCCGATCTCGCCGATTATCTGCCCGGCGACATCGATGCCGCCGATCCCCGCATCTCACCCCTGCGCGCCACACGCCTTGCGGGCCTGCCGACCGCGATCATCCATACCGCCGAGTTCGACCCGATGCGCGACGAAGGCAATGCCTATGCGCGCAAGCTTCTCGCCGCCGGCGTCACCGTCGAGCACGTCTGCCATGACGGCATGGTCCACAATTTCCACGCCATGGGCGCGATCCTGCCGCAGGCGCAGCTCGTGCTGTCGCAGATCGGCGAACAGGTGCGGCGGGCGGTCGAGAAGTAAAAGCGCGAATCACACGCGCGCGTCCAGCACGGCCCTGGCTGCCGCAACATATTCGGGCCAATGCGCATCCGCATAGCGTTCGGCCTGCCGCGTGCAGGTGACATCGGGGGCATGCGCGGCCGCGATCGTGCGCGCGAAGCGCTCTTCGGCGACCGTCACGTCGCCAGGTTCGGCCGGCGGAACGGCGGCGGCCACGGCGGTCGGGGCGACAGCGAGGCCTGCCAGACCAGTGAGCAGGATGCGGCGTGACGTGTTCATGACTGTCGTCCCTCCATTGTCCGGCCTGCACTCTGGCCGGCGAGTATGTCAACGCGATCACCGCAGGGTACCCGCGCACATCCGCGCAGTCCATCGCTTGCGGACAGCGCTTGACCACAGGTGTGATCACGTTCCATCTAACAACAGTTCCGTCATCAAGTCGCCACGCGTCGGATCGTCACGTGCCCCGTCACAGCCCATCGCGAAGCCGACCGTGCCGAACATCTATCTCGACCTGCGCACGACTTGCGCGACGATTCCCGCGGGCACGCTCGGGCTCGGCTTCGGCAACACCTCCCTGTCGGCCGCGTTCGAAGCCCTGGGGTACGACAGGGCGCGACGCTGCCGAGCGGACTGCCTGCTGCGAAAAACGACAACCGCCTGTTCGGCATCACCGCGCAGATCGCATGGATGCCGAAACCGTCCTACCAGCTGACGCTGCGGACGCCGCTCTACACCGTGCGCAATTAGAGCATGATCCGGAAAAGTGTGCAGCGGTTTTCCGAAAAGATCATGCTCGAACAGAACAAGGCGCTTCTACTCCGGCACCGGCACGTCGAAGGTGTTGAGCGTGACCGAGACCATGCAATAGACGCCGACGAGATAGGACAGCTCGGCCGCGCCATGCTCGCCGAACTCCTTGACCGCGGCGCGCCAGGTCAGTTCCGGCAGCACGCCGCCGCTCACCAGCGCCGATGCGACGTCGTAGGCGACCGCCTCCTGCTTGGTCAGATCCACCGGCCGTTGCCCGGCCACGATGGTCGCGAGCTTCTCGTCGGAGAGGCCGCGCTGCTCGGCCACCAGCACATGAGCATAGAGCTCGTAGCCGGAGCGGAAATGCGAGCCGGTAACGAGGATCGCGACCTCGCGCACCGAGGCCGGCAGCAGCGGGTTCGACGCGATCGCCTTGACCAGCTCCCACACCGGCTTGCCGAAGCGCGGCTCGCGGACCCAGGGATTCCAGGGTCCGAGCAGCGCGCCATCGTCGCGCATGTTCACAAAGCCCTTGAAGTGGTCCTTGATGCCGGCCCGCATGTCGTCATAGAGCGGCTTCTGTTCGTCGGTCAGATCTTTCGGATCGAGAATGGGAAGGCGCACGGCAGGATCTCCTCGTTGAGAAGCGGAGACCGTCGCCCGCATGTGCGCGCATCGCAAGTGAAGTTGCCGTGACGATCGTGCAATTTTGCAAATAACAGGGAGACGCCGGTTACGGCGCCTCGGGGCACGCCAGCGGCTCGCCCAGCGTATGCATCAGCCGGTTGGCCCAGCCGAAGATCGCGGCCGACAGTACCAGGTCGAGCTGCTCGAGCTCGCTCAGCCCGGCCTCGCCGAGTGCACGCGCGTCATCTGCAGTAGCTTCGATCGGCGTCGTCGAGAGCTTTGTAGCGAAATTGAACAGTGCCTGCTGGCGCGCCTCCAGCGTGGCATCGCGCTCGTCGGCAAAGATTTCCTCGACGACGTCGTTGCGCCCGGAGTAGCTGATGAAGCGTGAGGCGTGCACGGCGGCGCAATAGATGCAGCGGTTGACGACCGAGGCACTCAGCGCGCCGAGCTCACGCTCGGCCGGGGACAAGCCGTCCTTGCCGTACATGATGAGGTTGAACAGCGGCGAGCGCACCGCGAGCGATTCCGGGTCATGCGCCAGCGTCAGCACGTAAGGCGAGACGCCCTTGTTGGAGGGCGTGACCTTCATCGCCGCGAGCTGCTCTGACGTCGCCGAGGCGAGCTTGACAGGCGTGACATAGGGCGACCAGGTCGGGATCGTCGCGGTGAATTTGTGGACGACCTCGCTCATCGGGCTTCGACCTCTTTCAGGAGCCTGAGGCCGGCCAGGACCCGCAGCTGGTAGTTCACGAAGGCGGCAAGCTCGGACAGCCGCACGATATCGGCCTCGCTGACGCCGGCCGTCTTCAGCGCCGCAATGTCCTGTCGCGTCGCCTCGCGCGGCGACAGCGTCAGCAGGTCGGCATGGCGGGCCATGGCGTCGTGCAGGGAATCGCCACACAGGCCGCCGGGCCGTGCCAGAGCGGCCAGGTCGAGATCGCTCGCATGCGCCAGATAGGAGTCGTAATGCGCGGTCAGCGCCTCGTCGCCGACGTGCCGGCACATCCGCGCCGCGAGCGCCGCCCGCAAGCCGTGGCTCAGGCCGCCGGGCTCGCGCGGCAGCAGCACCGCGTCATGGGCGGCTTCGCTGAGGTGCAAAATCTCGGCGCGGGCGTTCAGAGCCTGGCCGAGCCGTGACGCCGCGCGCACGCCGGCAATGGTTTCGATCAGCGTGGTCAAGCAACACTCCGCGGGCTCTGTGGATTGACAACATCCTCGACGGCGAGCGCCAGCGGCTGCGCCGTATCCAGGAACGACGACAGGGCAGTCTCGAACGGCGCTGGATCGAGGCCGCGTGCTTTCAGCCATGCGGGGTCATAGTAGGTCTGCCGATAGCGTTCTCCGGAATCGCAGATCAGCGTGACCAGCGATCCGGCTTGGCCGGCGCTACGCATCTCCGAGGCAATGCGGCACAGCGCCAGGAAGTTGGTGCCGGTGGAACCGCCGACGGATCGGCGCAGCCGGCGCGACAGTACATTCATCGCCGCAATCGTTGCGACGTCCGGGATTTTCATCATGCGGTCGACAACGCCAGGCACGAAGGACGGTTCGCAGCGCGGCCGGCCGACGCCCTCGATCAGCGAGGGCCGTTCGCAAACGTGGGAGCGGTCCTGCGTGCGGAAGCAATCGAAGAAGGCGGAATGCTCGACATCGGCGACGCACAGCCGCGTCGGATATTGGCGGTAGCGCAAGTAGCGTCCGATGGTGGCCGAGGTGCCGCCGGTGCCGGCGCCCATCACGATCCAGTCCGGCAGCGGGCGCGGTTCGCCCTGCAATTGCGTGAAGATCGATTCGGCGATGTTGTTGTTGCCGCGCCAGTCGGTGGCGCGCTCGGCGAAGGTGAACTGGTCCATGTAGTGGCCGTTCAGGCGGGTGGCGAGCGCGGCGGCCTCGGCATACAGCGCGCGGCCGTCGTCGATCAGATGGCAATTGCCGCCATAATGCTCGATCGCAGCGATCTTCTCCGCCGACGTCGTGCGCGGCATCACGGCGTAGAAGGGCACGCCGATCATCTGCGCGAAATAGGCTTCCGACACCGCGGTCGATCCCGACGAGGCCTCGACCACGGGCGTGCCTTCGCGGATGTGGCCATTGCAGAGCGCGTAGAGGAACAGCGAGCGCGCCAGCCGATGCTTCAGGCTGCCGGTCGGGTGCGTGGACTCGTCCTTCAGATAGATATCGATGCCTGATAGCGCCGGCACGATCAGCCGGATCAGATGCGTGTCGGCCGTGCGGCATTGGTCGGCCTCGATCGCAGCTACAGCCTCGTCGACCCAGCCGCGCCGGTAGACCGGCCCGGCCGGATTGTGGTGGCGAAAGGGGGTTGGCTCCATCGGCATAACCTCATGCTCTCATAATACCTCTTGCACATCAAGAAATATTGTTCATTCTATATTCACATAATGCGGGCGACATGGCGATGAACCAGGACGTTATCGATATCCGCCTTCTCGAGGCCTTCGCCGCCGTGATGTCGGCCGGCAGCATCACCGGCGCGGCGCGGCTGCTCGGCCGATCGCAGCCGGTCGTGACGCGTCAGATCCAGGATCTCGAAGCTGACGTCGGCTATCTCCTGTTCACCCGGAACGGCCCGCGCATCAGCCCGACGCCAAAGGGCGTGCTGTTTCATGCCGAGGTCGAGCGGCTGCTGATGGGCTTGAAGCACATCCGCCAGCGCGCCAACGCGATCGGTGCGGGGGCGCTTCCCGTGCTCAGCCTGGCGGCAATCCCGGCGCTGGCGGCCGGCTTCGTCCCTGCCGCGCTCGCAGCGCTCGAACGCGAGTTGCTGCCAAGTCAGGTCCACGTGCAGGCGCTCTCGGCCGAGAACGTCGTGCAATCGGTGCTGTCGCAGTCGGTCGATTTCGGCCTTGCGAGCCTGCCGATCCAGCATCCCGGGCTCGACATGCAGTGGGTCTGCGAGGTGCCGTGCGTCGCGTGCCTCGCGATGGATCATCCGCTGGCAAAGAAGAAGGTCATTCGCCTGAGGGATCTCGCCGGCGTCCGGCTGCTGACGATGGCCAACCCCTACCGGCTTCGCCGCCGCGTGGAGGAGGCGCTGGAGCGTGAGGGTGTCGTGCCCGCTGAGGTCATCGACACCAACGCTTCGCTGACGGCGATCGCCATGGCCAAGCAGTCGCTCGGCATCGCCGTGGTCGAGCCGGTGCTGACCTCCAGCCTGCCGGTGGAGGGCGTCGTCACCCGGCCCCTGGACGTGTCCATTCCCTTCCTGTTCGCCGCGATTGCGCCGACCGGGCGCGAGCTGACACCGACGGTTGCCGCGCTCAACGACGCACTGCGCGCCGCGGTCGCGCTGATGCCCGGCGCAAAACTGCATAGCGGCGCCGCCGCGCTGGCCGAGGCCGGCGACGAAACCAGTGAATTCGAGAAAGCTCCCTCATGACGACGATGACACCTGACGCGGCGGGCCTCGCGGCGCTTGAAGCGCGCCTGAAGCAGGATCTGGCCTGGCTCGAACTGCCGGCCAAATCGTGGGTGCCGCGCCGCGTCGTCGATGGCGAGAGCGTCGTCGACGTCGTCATCGTCGGCGCCGGCATGGCCGGCCTCGTCGCCTCCGCCATGCTCAGGCGTCTCGGCGTCGACAACCAGCTCGTGCTCGACCGTGCCCGCGCCGGCGAGGAAGGCCCCTGGGTCACGTTCGCCCGGATGCGGACGCTACGCTCGCCCAAGGAATTGACCGGACCTGCGATGGGCATGCCGGCGCTGACCTTCCGCGCCTTCTACGAGGCGCAATACGGCAGGCAGGCGTGGCAGGCGCTCGACCGCGCGCCGCGCACGATGTGGATGGATTACCTGATCTGGTACCGCAAGGTGCTGGACCTGCCGGTCCGCAACGGGGTTTCGGTCGAGCGAATCCACGCGCGCACCGATGAATTGTTCGCGCTCGACATCAGCGAGGGCGGCACGTCGCGACAGATTCTCGCGCGCCATGTCGTGCTGGCGACGGGGCGCGACGGCCTCGGCGGTGCTTACGTGCCGTCGCTCTGCGACGGCATCGACCGACGTTTCTGGGCGCATTCGTCCGCCCCTATCGACTTCGAGAGACTTCGCGGCAGGCGTGTTGCCGTCGTCGGCGCGGGCGCATCCGCCATGGACAACGCAGCGATGGCGCTGGAGGCGGGCGCAGCGCGGCTCGACCTCTTTATTCGGCGCGCGGACATCCCGCGCGTCAACAAGTTCACCGGCATCGGCAGCCAGGGCGTCGTCCACGGCTTTGCCGGCCTGTCGGATGACTGGAAATGGCGTTTCCTCGATCACACGCTGAAGGCGCAGACGCCGCCGCCGCGTCAAAGCGTACTGCGGGTCTCCGCCTATCCGCAGGCGCATTTCCATCTCGCAAGCCCGATCGATGATCTCGCCGTCGCGGGAGACCATCTCACGGTAACGACGCCGAAGGGCCGCTACGCGACCGATTTCATCATCTTCGGCACGGGCTTCAAGGTCGACCTCGCGTTGCGCGACGAGCTCGCCGAGTTCGCGCCGCATATCCGGTTCTGGTGCGACCGCTTCCCGGCACCTGACGGCATGGACAATGCCGAGCTGGAGAACTCGCCAGACCTCGGCGACAGCTTCCAGTTCCTGGAGAAAGAGCCCGGCGCCTGCCCCATGTTGGCGCGGCTGCATTGCTTCAACTATCCGGCGACGCTGAGCCACGGAAAGCTCTCCGGCGATATCCCCGCGATCAGCGAAGGCGCCGACCGGCTCGCGCGCGGCATCGTCCGTCGCCTGTTCGTCGAGGATCGCGAGATTCATTTCGCCAACCTCAAGGCCTTCGCCACGCCGGAACTCGCCGGCGACGAATGGCAGGATGCCGACGTCACCCATCAACCCGCCGAATAGGCGCAACCGGACAGGCAAGCGAGAGATGCGGACGAACAGGAAAGCCATCGCAGCCGCGATCGCCGGCAATGCCCTGGAGTGGTACGACTTCACGGTGTTCGCCCTGATGACACCGGTCATCAAGAACCTGTTCTTCCCGGTCGACCCGAAAATTCCGGGCAGTGAGATCAACGCACTGCTGCTGACCACCGCGCTGTTCGGCACCGGCTTCTTCATGCGGCCGATCGGCGGCCTCGTGCTCGGCTATTTCGGCGATCGCAAGGGGCGGAAGGCGGCGATGACGCTCGGCATGGGCATCATGGCTGTGTCGGTCGCGCTGTTGGCGTTGACGCCGACCTACGCCACGGCCGGCATCGCGGCGCCGCTGATTGTGTTGCTGGCGCGGCTGCTGCAGGGCTTTTCGGTCGGCGGCGAGTTCGGCACCTCGACCGCCTATCTGATCGAAGCGGCGCCTCCCGGCCGCACCGGCTTCTATGGCTCGTGGCAGATCGCCGGCCAGCTCATGGCCAACGTGCTCGGCGCAGTGCTGGGTGCCGCCCTGACGCTGGCGTTCACGCAGGAGCAGCTTGCCGCCGGCGCCTGGCGCATTCCCTTCTTCGTCGGCCTCGTGATCGTTCCGATCCTGCTCTATATGCGCGCCAGCGTCATCGAGCCCGAAGCTTCCCGGCGCAGCATGGCGACGCTGCACAAGGACAATTTCATCGCCGCGCTGAAGAATCCCGGCCGCAATTTCCTGATCGGCATGGGCATGGTGGTGGCGAGCGCCGTGTCGTTCTACGTCACCTTCGGCTACACCGTGACCTACGCCAAGGAGGTGCTGAAGCTGCCGCTGATGCAGAGCTTCCTGGTGCAGATGATCGCGGCAATCGTGATGGTGATCGTCGTGCCGATCGCGGGCGCTGTCTCCGACCGCTATCCGCGCAGGCCGCTGTTGCTGGTCTCGCTGATCGGCTATTTCGTCTCGCTCTACCCGCTCTATGCCTGGGTGATCTCCGAGCCGTCGATCGCAAGGCTCCTGGTCGCCCAAATCGTCATCGGCTTCTTCAGCGCCTTCTTCCTCGGCGTCTACTGCACCACGCTGGTCGAGCTGTTCCCGATCCGCGTCCGCTCAACCGCGCTTGCGATCGTCAACAATGTCGCGGTGCTGGTGTTCGGCGGCTTTGCCCAGTTCTTCGTAACCTGGCTGATCGCGCTCACCGGCTCCCCGCTGGCGCCGATCTTCTATGTCATGATCGGCGTCGGCCTCGGGCTGATCGCGGTGATCGCGATGCGGCCGGAGGACGCCGAGCGGGAGCAGGTCCCGGACGGCGTCGTCGAACAGGCATCGTGAAGCCGCTCAAAACTCCAGCGGCGCGTTGTCGACGACCTCTTTCATCACGAAGAAGGTGCGGGTCTGGCGCACCCCCGGCAGCGCGATGAGCTGCTCGCCATGGATGCGGTTGAAATCCTCCATGTCGCCGACGCGGATCTTGAGGAAATAGTCGAAGTCGCCGGCGACGAGGTGGCAATCGAGCACGAATTTCAGTTTTGCGATCGCCTGCTCGAAGATGGCAAAGCTTTCCGGCGTCGAGCGGTCCAGCACGACGCCGACCATGACCAGCGTCCCCTTCGCCACCTTCTTCGGCGCGATCATGGCGCGGACGGCAGCGATGAAGCCGTCCTCGAACAGGCGCTGGGTGCGGCGATGGCAGGTGGCGGGGCTGATCGCAACGGTTTCGGCCAGCTCGGCATTGCTGAGCCGGCCGTTATTTTGAAGCAATCTCAATATCTTAAGGTCGGTTCGATCGAGCCGAGGCGGCATGGAAGAAGCTTCCGATGCTGGATGATTTTCTGAAAGAAATATTAGTCAAAATGCCAATCTTCGCAAGATATCATGCAATATCGGTGCAGCATTCGAGAGCACATTCCTTACCACATATGCTAGTCGCTGCGGCCAGCTCAACACCAATCGAGATGACCTGACCATGCTGGAAAAATTCGCGCGCTATCCGCTGACCTTCGGCCCGACGCCCATCGAGAAGCTGGAGCGGCTGTCGAAACATCTCGGCGGCAATGTCGAGATCTATGCCAAGCGCGAGGACTGCAATTCCGGCCTCGCCTATGGCGGCAACAAGCTGCGCAAGCTCGAATACATCATCCCGGACGCGATCGCCTCGAACGCCGACACGCTGGTCTCGATCGGCGGCGTGCAGTCCAACCACACCCGCATGATCGCCGCCGTCGCCGCCAAGATCGGCATGAAGTGCCGCCTGGTGCAGGAAGCCTGGGTGCCGCACGAGGACGCCGTCTATGACCGCGTCGGCAACATCATGCTCTCGCGCATCATGGGCGCCGACGTGCGCCTGGTCGACGACGGCTTCGACATCGGCATCCGCAAGAGCTGGGAGCAGGCGATCGAGGAAGTGAAGGCCGCGGGCGGCAAGCCTTACGCGATTCCCGCCGGCGCCTCCGTGCACAAATATGGCGGGCTCGGCTATGTCGGCTTCGCCGAGGAAGTGCGTAAGCAGGAAGCCGAGCTCGGCTTCAAGTTCGACTACATCGTGGTCTGCACCGTCACCGGCTCGACCCATGCCGGCATGCTGGTCGGCTTCGCCGCCGACGGCCGCGCGCGAAAGGTGATCGGCATCGACGGGTCGTTCACCCCGGCGCAGACCAAGGCGCAGGTGCTCTCGATCGCCCAGAACACGGCCAAGCTCGTCGAGCTCGGCAAGGACATCGTCGCAGACGACGTCGTGCTGATCGAGGACTACGCCTATCCCGCCTATGGCGTGCCGTCGGAAGAGACCAAGGAGGCGATCCGCCTCACCGCGCGTCTCGAAGCCATGATCACCGACCCCGTCTACGAGGGCAAGTCGATGCAGGGCCTGATCGACCTCACGCAGAAAGGCTATTTCGAGAAGGGCGCGAAGGTCCTCTACGCGCATCTCGGCGGTGCCCCGGCGCTCAACGGCTACGGCTACGCGTTCCGGAACGGCTAGTGCGTCGGTGCCGTAAGACGGCGCGCGCCTCCTCACTGGTCTCGTCCTGGCGAAAGCCAGGACCCATTACCCCGACTGCTAATTGTTGAAACACACTGAGGCTGTCGGCGTGCCGTTTCCCACGGCCTGTGGTTATGGATCCCGGATCTGCGCGCGCTTTGGGCGCGCTTGTCCGGGATGACGGTGGAGATATTAGCTCACCCCTACCGCGTCCGCACGATCTGCAGCAGCTCGTCGCCATAATGCTCGAGCTTCTTGTCGCCGATGCCGGGCACGTTGCGGAGCTCGTCCAGCGTGGTCGGCCAGGCCCGCACGATGCCGTCAATGGTGGCGTCGTGCAGCACGACATAGGCCGGCACGCCACGTTCGCGCGCGACATCCGAGCGCCAGGACCGCAGCCGGGCACGCAATTCAGGATCGACATCGCCTTGCGGGGCGCTGGCCGCAGGCGCGAGATCGCCGCGGCGGGATTTCGCGCGGCTGGAACGGACGCGGGTGCCGGGCGCCTCCTCGCGCAGCCATACCTCGGTCTCGCCGCGTAGCACGCCGCGCGCGGCCTCCGTCAGCTTCAGTGCGCCATAAGCTTCGCTGTCGCTCTGCAAATGGCCCATCGCCACGAGCTGCCGCAGCACCGTGCGCCACTGCTTTTCGTTGAGCTCGCGCCCGATGCCGAATACCGACAGCTTGTCGTGGCCGAACTGCGTGACCTTCTCGGTCAGGCGACCGATCAGCACGTCGATCAGGTGCATCGCGCCGAAACGCTGGCCGGTACGATAGACGCAGGACAAGAGTTTTTGCGCCAGCACCTTGCCGTCGCGCATCTTCGGCGGCGTCAGGCAGTTGTCGCAATTGCCGCAGGTTTCGCCGTGCACGATCTCGCCGAAATAGGCTAGCAGCCGCCTGCGCCGGCACTGCGCGGTCTCGGCGAGCCCGACCAGCGCGTCGAGCTTGCCGATCGACACGCGCTTGAAATCGTCGGAACCGCTGGACTCGTCGATCATGCGGCGTTGCTGCACGATGTCGGAGAGGCCGTAGGCCATCCATGCCGCGGACGGCTTGCCATCGCGGCCGGCGCGCCCCGTCTCCTGGTAATAGGCCTCGATGCTCTTGGGCAGATCGAGATGCGCCACGAAGCGCACGTCGGGCTTGTCGATGCCCATGCCGAAGGCGATGGTCGCCACGATGACGATGCCGTCCTCGTTGAGGAAGCGGTCCTGGTTGCGCGAGCGCACGCTGCTGTCGAGCCCGGCGTGATAGGGCAGCGCGGCGATGCCGGCGTCATCGAGCGCGGCGGCGACCTCCTCGACCCGGTTGCGCGACAGGCAGTAGACCACGCCGGCGTCACCCGCATGGCGCTCCCGGATGAACTCCTTGAGCTGCGACACCGCATTGCGCTTGTCGACGATCTCGTAACGGATATTGGGGCGGTCGAAGCTCGAGACGAATTGCGGACTGCCCCCAAGCTTGAGCCGTTCGACGATCTCCTTCCGCGTCAGCTCATCGGCGGTCGCGGTCAGTGCGATGCGCGGCACCTCGGGAAAGCGCTCGGCGATGATGGAGAGGCCGACATATTCGGGGCGGAAGTCGTGGCCCCATTGCGAGACGCAGTGCGCCTCGTCGATCGCGAACAGCGCCACCTTGGCCTGCGCCAGCATCGACAGGCAGCGCGGCGTCACCAGTCGTTCCGGCGCGACATAGAGCAGGTCGAGATCGCCCGCGATCAGGCGCCGCTCGATGTCGGAAGCCTCCTGCGGCGTCAGCGACGAGTTCAGCGCGGCGGCGTTGACCCCGGCCTCGAGCAGGCCGGCAACCTGGTCGCGCATCAGCGCAATCAAGGGCGAGACCACGATGCCGCAGCCTTCGCGCAGCAACGACGGCAACTGGTAGCACAGCGACTTGCCGCCGCCGGTCGGCATCAACACGAGGCAATTGCCGCCATCGGTGACATGCCGGATGATCTCGCCCTGCGCGCCGCGGAACCCCGGCAGGCCGAACACCGAATGCAGCACCGACAGCGCGTCGCGGCCGTTGGCCGGCGCGGGCAGCGGAGCAGTGGAAGGGACGTTCATGGGTGTGTCGGAGGCCGTGGGATTCGTCCCAAGGCCAGTCGCATGGCTGCGCGGGCGTGGCAAGACGATTTGACGCTTGCGCCGCTGCTTCTTCTCCCTCTCCCCGTTCTTACGGGGAGAGAGTTGGGGTGAGGGGCCTCTTTCCACGGATGAGACTGTTGCGGGACCTGTACCCCCTCACCCGGATCGCAAGAGCGATCCGACCTCTCCCCGCAAGCGGGGCGAGGTAAGAGAGCTACGCCCCGATTCGTCGCAGCGCCTCCGCGACGGTTACGATCGGCATGTCGCGCTTGCCGGCCGCCTCCAGCGCATGGCGCATCAGGTGCGGCGTGCAGCCATAGGGGCTCGGCGCGTTCACGACGTCATGGCCGTAGAAGATGAGCCATCCGCCGCTTGCGACCGCCTCGTCGAAATAGCGATCGACGCCCGCCCTATCGATCTCGCAATCGACCAACGGCGAGGCGCGCAGGAACTGGAGGTCGATGACATCGCGATTGACGCCGGGCAGAATGCCGCGCGCCGAGCGGAAGGTTCTCGCGAGCTGCGGCTTGCGCCAGACCGAGGCGAGGCCGTACGGATAGGCGAAATTCTCCAGCGCGATCGAGGAATCGATGCCGCGGAGATGGCTGCGGTTTCGTTCGATCTCGCGGGTCATGGCGGCCTCGCCGAGATTGACCGCGCTCTCGTGCGAAAAGGTGTGGCAGGCGATCTCGTGGCCGGCATGGTGAAGCCGCACGATCGCGTCGTTCGACAGCCCATGCCAGTGATCCGACGGCCGGCCAATCAGGCTGCCGGCGATGTAGTAGGTGCCGCGGCCACCATGCGCTTCGAGAAGCGAAGCACCCTCGCCGGCGGCACTATCGGGGGCATCGTCGAAGGTGAAGCTCACCATCGGCGCGTGCGCGGGCAGCCGGTGCGGCGCGGCACGGAAATGCCGGGCCAGCCGATTGCTCACGCGTCCCTGGAGTGCCGACCACACGACCGCATTTCCTGTTTGCCCCGCCCCCTTCAGTGAAGCATTCGTACGCTGCCGGAAGCAAGCTTCACACTTCGTTAGTCCTAACGTGAAGCGTCCTGACCTAGCGCGCCAGGACCGACGCATCGGCGTCCGCGCCGAGATACTGCAGCCAGTTACGGAATAGCGCCGCCGCCGCGCTGCCGGCGGCGATATCGGCGCGCAAATTCAGCGCGGGAAGCTCGTTGCTGAGCGCTGGATGGCGCTGGTGCCTCGCCTGCTTCTCGAAGCGCACAAGCTTCTCTTCCGTCGCTGAGTCAAAATAGCTCACCGGCAGGTGCGGATAATTGTCACGCTCGCGCACGAGGTAGCGGCCGACGTCGCGCAGATATTCGCGCTGGAGCGACAATGCGTCATATTCGGGGTGGCCCTGGAAGAACACGAAGCGGCTGGCATATTGGCGGACGAAGACGTCGACACCAGCCAGTGCCGAGCGGGTCAAGACCTGATAACCGGCCTGCTCGAGATCACTCTCGACGATCTCGTTCAGGCGCGAATGCGAAACCTTGAGCGGCGCAGGCAGGGCATGCGTCAGCGGATCACCCGTAACGGCCTCGCAGTCGAAGATGCCGTGACACTTGGCCGGTAGCCGTCGCCGCGCGATGCCGTCGAGGTGCAGCACCGCGGCGTGCGCGGCGAGGCATGACCAGATCGTCGAGCGCGTGTTGGTCCTCGCCCAGTCGACCAGATCGGTGAGGTCGCGCCAGTACGGCTCCTGGTCGAGCTCGGGCGCGACCGGCTCGGCGCCGGTCACGATCAGCCCGTCGAATCGCTGACGCTTGAGATCCGCGAGATCGGAATATTCGCTCTCGACGTGCCATTTCGCTTCGGGCGAGCGCTTGACCGAGGGCAGCGAGAAGCAGTGGAAGCGGATGCGGCGCGGGCCGGCGGCGGCCTGGAGCAGCTTCATGAACTGCCGCTCAGTCGCCTTCAGCGCCGGATCAGGCATGTTGTTGATCAGCCCGATGGTGAGCTCGGCGCCGGCATGATCGCGCGCCAGATCGCCCTCGGCCGGCACCAGCGCCGGGCTCGACATACCGTGATCCCTGTCGATCAGGATCGTCATCGGGGCCGTCGCCTACTCCGCGGCCTGGAGGCGCGACGACGGACAGGCTTTTTCCAACGCCTGGTCGATGTCCTCGATGATATCGGCAGCATGCTCGATGCCGATGGACAGGCGGATCGTCTCCGGCAGAACGCCGGCGAGGCGCTGCTGCTCTGCCGACATCTGCCGGTGCGTGGTCGATGCCGGATGGCAGGCCAGCGACTTCGCGTCGCCGATATTGACAAGGCGCGTGATCAGCTTCAGCGCATCGTAGAAGGTCTTGCCGGCTTCCATGCCGCCCTTGATGCCGAAGGTGAACAGCGAGGAGGCATTGCCGTCGAGATATTTCTGGACCAGCGGATAGTAGGGGCTGTCCGGGAAACCCGTGTAGTTGACCCAGGCGACGCGCGGGTCAGTGCGCAGGAATTCGGCGACCTTGCGCGCGTTCTCGACGTGGCGCTCCATGCGCAGCGCCACGGTCTCGATGCCCTGGAGCAGCAGGAAGGCGTTGAACGGCGAGAGCACCGAACCCATGGTGCGCTGATAGACGCTGCGCGCGCGCTCGATATAGGCGGTCTTGCCGAAGCGCTCGGCATAGACGAGGCCGTGATAGGACGCGTCCGGCTTGTTGTAGGCGGGGAAGCGGTCGGCGTATTTCGCCCACGGAAAATTTCCGGAATCGACGATGGCGCCGCCGAGCGTGGTGCCGTGGCCACCCAGGAACTTGGTCAACGAATGCACGGCGATGTCGGCGCCGTAGTCGAACGGCTTGAGCAGGATCGGGGTTGCGACCGTGTTGTCGACGATCAGCGGCACGCCATGGGCATGCGCGATCTTCGCCAATGCCTCGATGTCGCAGACATTGCCGGCAGGATTGCCGATGGTCTCGGCGAACACCGCACGGGTGTTCTCGTCGATCAGCTTCTCGATCGCATCCGGCTTGTCGCTCTCGGCGAAGCGGCCCGTGATGCCCTGGCGCGGCAGAATGTGCGAGAGCAGCGTGTGCGTGGTGCCGTAGAGCTGCGGCACGGACACGATGTTGCCGCCGTGATCGGCGACGTTGACGAAGGCGAAATGCAGCGCCGCCTGGCCGGTCGCGACCGCAAGCGCGCCGACGCCGCCTTCGAGCTGGCTGATACGCTTCTCCAGCACCGCGCTGGTCGGATTGGCGATGCGGCTGTAACGGAAACCCTCGGCCTCGAGATTGAAGAGCGCCGCGCCGTGATCGGCGCTGTCGAAGGCGTAGGCCGCGGTCTGGTAGATCGGCACGGCAACCGCATGCGTGGTGGCTTCGGGCTCATAGCCGGCGTGAATAGCGATCGTCTCGTTGCGCATCGTGCCACCTCCGCGTGGAGCGGGCCGCACTTATTGGCCTGTATGAGGCACGTGCGTTGTCCGCCGTCCTCGTGTTAGAGGCGGGTGGTAAAGCGAGCAATAATTCGCCTAGAGATCGAGGAAGTAACCCTAACGGTTATTGGTGAATTGGCTAAAATTCGAATCAAATTGGATTAACGAATTCGTACGCCTAGGCGCGACTCGCTTCCCATCGCGGATGCAAAGCATCGGCGTTCTCAAGGGACGGCGGCCGAAGGCCGCCAGTGCCACCCTCTCCCACAGGGAGCGAGGGCGGCACTGTCAACGCGGCGGCAACTCGCGAGCGCTCAGTCCATCGTCTCCCATAGGCGATGGGCGAGCACGCCGGCACGCTTCTCGATCGCCGCCGCGGCATCGAGCGCGAGATCCTCGCGGTAGCGCCCGGTGATGAGCTGCACGCCGATCGGCTTGCCCTCGTGCAAGGCCACCGGCACCACCGCGCCGGGCAGGCCCAGCACGTTGATCGCGGAGATGAAGCGTATCCCGCCCCAGAACACCTCCTGCACGCGCTCGGCGCTGATGGTGTCGTCGCGCGGGCCCGGCGTCGGACTGACCGTGGTCGGCGCCAGCACGACCGGGTAGTCCTCGAAGAACAGCTGCCAGGCGCGGATGTGGCCGTTGCGCGCGGCCGTCGCCTGCATCCAGGCCTTGAGATCGAGCACATTGGCCTTGGCCTTCATGCCGTTCCACGCATTGTGGAAATCCTCGGACGTGACCTTCAGCATCGCGGCCTCCTGCATCACCATCGTCTCGTTGGTGATGATGTCGCACCAGGTCTGCCAGACGCCGTTGATGTCGGGCACCTCGACCTCGCTGACGCGATAGCCGGAACGCTCGAGGTGATCGGCGGCCCGGCGCAGCGCCGCGGCGACCGCCGGATCGACGTCCATGTCGTCGGGGATCTTCGCCAGCGCGACCTTGATCGGTCCCTTCGGCTTCGGCCCCACAAGCGGCGCCGGCACCCACCAGGGATCGCGCGGATCGCGCTGGCTCATCACCTCCAGCGCAAGGCGAACGTCGGCGACGTGGCGGGCGAGCGGCCCCTGCGCCGACATCAGATGCGCCAGCATCGGCCGCTCGGCCGTTGCGCTTCCGTTGAAGGCGGGGATGCGGCCCTGCGTCGGCTTGATGGTGGCAACGCCGTTGCAATGTGCCGGCCAGCGCAGCGAGCCGCCGATGTCGTTGCCATGGGCGATCGTGCCGATACCGGCGGCAACCGCCGACCCCGCGCCACCCGAGGAGCCGCCGCAGGTGATATCAGGGTCCCAGGGGTTCAGCGTCAGCCCATGCAGGGGATTGTCGGTGAAGCCGCGGAAGGAGAATTCCGGCGTGTTGGTGAGACCGATGACGATCGCGCCGGCCTTCTTCAGGTTACGGACAACAGGCGCATCCGACGGCGCGATGTAATCCTTGTTGGCGGGCACGCCGTTGAAGTTCGGCCGGCCTTCGTAATCGACGTTTTCCTTGATGGTGATGGGCACGCCGTGCAGGAGGCCGAGCTCGCCGCCCTTGGCGCGCTGCTTGTCGGCCGCATGCGCAGCCTTCAGCGCTTCCTTGCTGAGATCGACAACGACCGCATTCAGCCTGGGATTGACCGCGCGCATCCGATCCAGATGCGCCTCGACGGTCTCGACAGCGGAGATTGCGCCGCTGCGGATCGCGGCCGCGGTATCGACCGCAGACCATTGCCAGACCGGTCCCCTGGGACGGCGCGCCGTGGCCGATTTGCGCGGGGCGGCCTTCTTGACTGATTTCTTCGCAGCTTTCGCGACGGCACCCTTGCGGGCGGTGGCTTTCTTGCTCGAGGTCTTCGTTACTTTCCTTGAAACACTTTTCTTCTTGCTCGCCGTCTTCTTCGCCACGCCGCATCTCCTGAAATTGCGCCGCGGAGGTTATGGAGATCACGCGACCGTGTACAGGCGCGTTTCTGCATGGCGCGTTGTCGCGACGCTCTGTCACGGCCCCGGAGCCAGGGACGCCCGTGAACCTTTGCGCCCGCTGTCTTGACCCATATATTGGTTGAATTGTGCAACAGACTACCGCTGAGATTGCGGCATAACGACCAGGTTTTTTGACGCAGCTATTCTTGACATCGGCAGATTGGAGCATTTTCCATGCTCACAGAATTCGACGCCGGATACGGCGAGCAACCCTTTCGCGATCTGTGCGCCAACTACCCCGGCGCTGAAGCCTACGATCCCCACGACTTCCGCATCGAATGGGGGCCCATCTTTCACCGCGGCCGGCTCGACGGATCGGCGCGTGTGCTCATCGTCGGCCAGGATCCCGCCCAGCACGAGACCATCGTACGCCGAATCCTGGTCGGCACCGCGGGCCGCCGGACCCAGGGCTTTCTGGCCAAGCTCGGCATCGTGCAGAGCTATGTGATGGTGAACACCTTCCTGTACAGCGTTTACGGCCAGAGCGGCGGCTCCAAGCACAAGAACGAGCCGGGCATCGTCGACTATCGCAACAAATGGTTCAAGGCCGTGCTGGGCCCCGGCAACATCGAGGCTGTCATCTCGCTCGGCGGCCTCGCGGACGAGGCCTGGAAAGCCTGGCTCAAGAGCTCCGACGGCGCGGCCTACAAGACCCTCGCGTATCAGCACATCACGCACCCGACCTGGCCGGAAAGCTCCGCGCATGATTCCGCGACGCAGGCGGCGAATACCAAGATCATGCTGGCCAAATGGAATGCCGCCCTCGCGGCGCTGGCGCCTGAGGTCAAGCATCCCGACGTGCCGACGACACTCGTGCCGTACGGCGACGCCTTCAAGCCGTCCGAGCTTGTCGACATCATTGCAAAGGACCTTCCGGCGGGACTGCCGGCCTGGATGCGTGGAGATACGCCGTGGGCCGTGCGCCAGGGCGTTGACGCGGCGGCCAAGCGGCGCACCATCATGATCACCATTCCCGATGGGGTGATTCCATGAGCCCGGCCGCAAACCCGAAGCGATGGGCGCTGACCGGCCGGATCGTGACGATGGCCACTGAGGGCGACGTCATCAAGAACGGGACGATCTTCATCGAGGACAATCGGATCGCCGCGATCCTGCCCAAAGGACGGCCGGCCCCGGCGGGCTTCGAGGCCGTCGCCGCGGTGACCACCGGCGGCACCATCTATCCCGGCCTGATCGAGCTGCATAATCACCTCAGCTACAACGTCCTGCCGCTCTGGCGCGTGCCGCAACTCTTTGGCAATCGCGACCAGTGGCAGAATGCCAAATCGTACAAGACGTCCGTGACCGGCCCGATGAGCGCGATCGCCCTTGCCGACGACGGCTCGCTGCTGCCGGCCCTGGTTCGCTATGTCGAAGCCAAATGCCTGGTCGCGGGAACGACGACGAGCCAGGGGATCACGCTGTCGAACTGGAGCGGCACGATCCACAAATATTACAAGGGCGCGCTGCGCGCCGCCGAGATCGGGAGCCCGCCCGATCTTCCGCGGGCACACTCCAAGATTCCCGACATCGATGCCGAGGATTGGGCGAAGTTCGACAACGAGCTGAAATCGTCGGCGTGTTTCCTGCTCCACTTAAGCGAGGGCATCGATACCAAGGCGCATAGCCACTTCCTGGCGCTGCGCAATTCCGCGGGAGATTGGGCGATCGAGCCGTCGCTGGCCGGCATTCATTGCACGGCGCTCGATGCGACCGACTTCGGAACGATGGCCCAGCACCAGGCCAAGGTCGTCTGGTCGCCCCTGAGCAACCTGCTGCTCTATGGCAGGACGACCGATGTCGCCGCAGCGCGCGCCGCAGGCCTCACCATCGCGCTGGGCTCGGATTGGTCGCCGTCCGGCAGCAAGAACCTGCTGGGCGAGCTGAAGGCGGCGAAGGTCGTATCCGCGCATTTCAATCTCGGCTTCAGCGATTACGATATCGTCGCGATGGCAACGCGCAATCCGGCCGCGATCCTGAAGTGGGACTCAAAGCTGGGAACCATCGCCAAGGGCAAGTTCGCCGATCTCCTCGTCGTGAAGGGTGTCACCGGCGATCCTTACGCCCACCTGATCAAATCGCGCGAGCAGGATATCGTCCTGGTCACGATCGGCGGGCGAGCGCGCTATGGGACCAAGAAGGCCATGCAGCAGGCAGGCGGAAGCGGCGAGGCCCTCAAAGTCGGCAGGAGTGCGCGGGTGATCGATTTCACCTCGCCCGACCAGGATCCGGGGATCGAGAAGATCACGCTGTCGGAAGCAACGACACGATTGAGTGCCGCGCTCGGCAATCTCGGCACGTTGCAGCCGCACAGCATCGCGATGTCGGCCGCGATCGCGAGCGGAACGGTGTCACGAACCGGATGGCGTCTCGCGCTGGACGAGCAGTTCGGCAACAACGTCCAATTGCGCCCGCGGCTGGCATATAACGGCATCCGGACCGGTCCGGATTTGGCAGCTGTCGCAGCAGCCGCCGAGCCGCTGCATCCGATCAAGCTGGATGGCCTCACGGTGGCCGACGATCCCGTCTTCATCGACACGCTGAAGAGCGAACCCAACCTTCCGCAGGGGCTAGGCGCAGCGATCGCCGCCTTCTATTAGCTATCCGTCACACCAGCGGTGGATTGAGCCGCGCAAAACCCTCCTGGATGCGATAGGGGTAATAGGGATAGGGCGGCATCACGGCGCTCGCCTCGTCGAGACGCTTGATCTGATCCGCGCCCAGCGACCAGCCGACCGCACCGAGATTGTCGCGCAGCTGCGCCTCATCACGGGAACCGATGATCACGGAAGAGACGGTGGGGCGCGACAGCAACCAGGCGATCGCGACCTGCGGCACGGTGCGGCCGGTCTCGGCGGCAATCGCATCCAGCACGTCGACGATCGCGTAAAGCCGCTGCTCGTCCACGGGCGGGCCGAATTGCGCGGTGGCGTGCAGGCGGCTCTGTTGCGGCAGCGGTTGGCCGCGCCGGATCTTTCCGGTCAGCCGCCCCCAACCGAGCGGGCTCCAGACCAGCGCGCCGACGCCCTGATCGCGCGCGAGCGGCATCAGCTCCCACTCATAGTCGCGGCCGAGCAGCGAGTAATAGACCTGGTGCGCGACATAGCGCGGCCAGCCGTGCCGGTCCGCGATGGCGAGCGACTTCATCAGCTGCCAGCCCGCGAAATTGGAAACGCCGACATAGCGCAGCTTGCCGGCACGCACGAGCGTATCGAGGGTCGACAGCACCTCCTCGATCGGTGTGAACGCGTCGAACGCGTGAAGCTGAAGGAGGTCGATGGTGTCGGTGCCGAGCCGTTGCAGCGCTGCGTCGACCGCAGTCAGCAACCGCTGCCGCGATGAGCCGGCATCGAGCGGGCCATCGCCCATCGGCAGGCTCATCTTGGTCGAGATCAGCACCTTGTCGCGGCGGCCCTTGATCGCAGCGCCGAGAATCTCCTCGGAGGCGCCGTTCGAATAGACGTCCGCGCTGTCGAACAGATTGACGCCGGCATCGAGGCAGATGTCGACCAGCCTGCGCGCCTCCTCAATGCCGCTGCGGCCCCAGGCGGAGAATAACGGGCCTTGGCCGCCGAAAGTGCCGGTGCCGAAGCTGAGGACGGGGACCTTGAGTCCGGAAGCGCCGAGATTGCGGTATTCCATGATCGCGCTCCTATTCCGCCGGGCACGCTGCGACGGCGACCGCAGTACGGTCGAGCCGGAGGCTCCACAACGCCAGCACGAGGCCGATCGCGGTGATTCCGGCCGCCACCAGCGGCAACGCGGAGAGGTCGAGCCCGCGATCGATGGTGACACCGCCGGCCCAGGCCCCCAGCGCGTTGCCGAGATTGAACGCGGCGATGTTGAGGCTCGAGGCGAGCGTGCGGCCGCTCGGGCCGGCGGCTTCCAGCACGCGAAGCTGGAGCGGCGCGACGGTTGCGAAGGCGGCGATGCCGAGCAGCAGGATCAGCGCGACAGCGGGGATCTTGACCGACAGCACCGCGGCAAGGCCAAGCAGCACGATGGCGAGCGCGGCGAGAGTGCCGATCAGGGCCCGCGCCAGGCCGCGGTCGGCGAGCTTGCCGCCCGCGACGTTGCCGATCGCAAGACCCGCGCCGAACACCAGCAGGATCGGCGACACCGCTTCCTCCGAAAAACCGGTGAAGCGCGTCAGGATCGGCTGGATATAGGTGAAGACGACGAACAGGCCGGCAAAGCCGAACACGGTCATGGCGAGGCCGAGCAGCACCTGCGGACGGCCGAGCACCGCGAGCTCTTCCGCCAGCGAGATCGGCTTGTCGCCGTTGCCGACATGGCCGGGCACGAACGCGGCGACCACGGCGAAGGCAATCACGCCGATCACCGTCACCGCCCAGAACGCCGCGCGCCAGCCGAGCATCAGGCCGAACCAGGCGCCGAAGGGCACGCCCAGCAGCGTTGCGACCGTGAGGCCGATGAACATGGTAGCGATCGCCGAGGCGCGCTTGTCCTCGGCGACGAGGCCGGTGGCCACGACCGAGCCCACGCCGAAGAACGTGCCGTGGGCCAGCGAGGTCAGCACCCGCGCCGCCATCAGCAATTCGTAGTTCGGCGCCAGCGCGCAGGCGGCATTGCCGAGCGTGAAGATCGCCATCAGCGCCAGCAATACGGTTTTGCGCGGCATCCGCCGCGTCGCCAGCGTCAGAACCGGCGCGCCGACGAACACACCCAGCGCATAGCCGGAGATGAGGAGGCCCGCGATCGGCACGGAGACATGCATGTCGGCGGCGACCTGGAGCAAGAGGCCCATGATGATGAATTCGGTGGTGCCGATGCCGAAGGCACCGGCGGTGAGCGCAAGGACGGCGGGAGGCATGCGGGACTCCAGTGGATGGCACGAGCCACGCAGATAGCCGCGCTGCAGCAAAAGCATTAGGATGTCCGCAATCCAATCATTTGTGACGTGAATTCAACATGGCCCGTTTCGACACCAACCGCTCCGCCGAGATGGAGGTTTTCGTCCGCGTCGTCGACCTGGGCGGGTTCACCCAGGCCGCGCGAAAACTGCGCCTGACGCCGTCGGGCGTCAGCAAGCTGATCTCGCGGCTGGAGGCACGGCTCGGCTCGCGGCTGATCAACCGCACCACGCGCAAGCTCACGCTGACGGAGGAAGGCCAGGCCTTCTACCAGCGCGCCGTGCGCATTCTCGCCGAGATGGAGGAGGCCGAGCGCGAGGCAGCTTCAGGCGCGGCACCGCGCGGCCGCCTCACCGTCAACAGCAACATCCCCTTCGGCATGCTGCATGTGATGCCGCTGATCCCGCGCTTCCTGGAACAGCATCCCGACGTCACGCTCGATCTGGTGCTGACCGACACACTGATCGACCTGATGCAGGAGCGCGCTGACGTCGCGATTCGCGTCGGACCGTTGCGGGCCTCACGCCTCGTCGCGCGAAAACTCGGCACCAGCCACATGGTTGTGGTCGGCGCGCCGAATTATCTCGCGCGCTTCGGTACGCCGAAGATTCCGGCGGATCTTGCCGATCACCGCGGCATCGGCTGGACCTTTCCGCGCTCGATCCGCGGCTGGCCATTCAAGCGCGGCGAGCACACCGAGGAAGCCATGCCGCCGCCGGCCGCCCGTGCCAGCGACGGCGAAGCCGCCCGCCGCCTCGCGCTCGGCGGCGTGGGCCTCGCCCGCCTCGCCCTCTTCCACATCGGCCCCGACATCGAATCAGGCCGCCTCGTCCCGGTCTTGCAGAACTACAATCCCGGCGACCGCGAAGACATCCACGCTGTCTATGTCGGCCACACCGCGCCGCTCCCGGCGCGCGTCCGCGCGTTCATCGATTTTCTGGCGGAGCACGTGCGGGTGAGCGACCCCGCGCTGAAGCGCGCGGGGGACGGGAAATGGAGGGTGATGGAAATCCAGCGGACGCGTCCTATTCCTTGAGCTAAGCCTCACGTCAGCGTCGCATCGGAGCTCGACCTGGTCCGGCTCATTGCTCCACTGTCCTTTCCGCATTGATGCGAGGGACTGGCTGGTATGTTCTGCATTCGCGCTCTCGTCGCAAGGATCCCGTGATGATAACTGTCCGGAACCGGCTGCAACGTGAAGCGGGCTCCAGTGTCCGCGGCATGTTTCCGAAACCCGCCGACGCGGCCTTTCGCTAGAACCTTTCGATTGAACCAGACTCCCCGAGGACCTCAGATGCATCCCACCGACTTGCCCGGCCAACCCGGCATCGTTCCTCCCGGAGCGATCGGCCACAATCGCGGCGTTGTCAGTCGCAACTTCGCGTTCATGCCGCCGGAAGGCGTGTTGAAGAGCCGGCTTCCGGCGTGGAAATCCACAACCGTGCGCTTTCTGGCGGCGCCTTCGCTCGGCGCCGGTTTTGCCCAATATATGCTGGAAATCGAGCCCGCGGGCGGTACGGCCCAGCCGATCTGTGTGGACCTGCAGCACTTCTTCTATGTTGTGGCAGGAGGCGTGGACGTGACCATCGGCTCCGACCCGCCAGTGGAGCTTGCTGTCGGCGCCTTTGTCTATGTACCGCCCGGCGTATCCTTCACGATGTCCTGTCATCCCACCACGCCTGCCCGCATCATCGCCGTCAAGAAGCGCTATGAGAAGGCCGAGGGCATCGCCACCCCGACGGCGATCATCGGTCAACAACAATCCATGCCGATGACGAACCATACCGGGCTGCAGGGCCGCGGGTTCAAGCACCTGCTGCCAATGGGCGACCTGCGGTTCGACTTTGAGATGAACCTGATGTTTTTCCAGCCCGGCGTCTGCTTCCCGGCTGTCGAAACGCACATCATGGAGCACGGATTGTTCATGCTGGAGGGGCAAGGCCTGTATTATCTCGGCAATAGCTGGCACGAAATCTGGGTTGATGATTTCATCTGGATGGGATCGTTCTGTCCGCAGCAATTCTATCCCACCGGCCTGAACCACTCGGTTTATCTGCTGTACAAGAACGTCAACCGGGACGTCGTCCTCTGACGATGGCCGATGAGCGCCGGCAAGACGGGGCAAAGCGAACAAGCTTCGGGGATCTTCAGCCTGACGCCTGAGACGTGTCGCGCGCGCCCGCCGGCAGAGCGGCAGTGATGATGATCTCGATCATATCGCCATCGGGCATGACCGACTGCACGAACGAGCGCACCGGCCCATAACCCGCCGGCATCCAGCTCGCCCAGGCCTCGTCGAAGGCTGGCTTGTTGTCGTGGTCGGTCACCACGATCTCAGCCTTGACGATGCGCGTACGGTCCAGACCCGCATCCTTCAGATAAGTATCGATGACGCCCAAGGCGCTCAGCGTCTGTATGCGAATGTCCTGGGTGCGATCAGGTGAAACCGCCACCACCCACAGCAACCCGCCGCCGCCCGGCATATGATATGTTGTTACCGCTGACTTGCTGGGCAGATTCCTGTTCGCGATGCGCGTGATGTCGTTTGCATTCATTCTGGGCTCTTGGGCTTGGAGGAGATTCTCGCGATGACGCCTGAGGCCTAACAGCTATCGCGCTCGAAATAGTTCGGAATCGTTGCTTGCCGCACAAAATCGTGGGATGGCGGAGGGTGTCAGTCAATCCCCGTTGAAAGGTACAGCATTCTCGACATTCCGAGACTGGCTCCGTCTCCTTCAGCTTTGCGTGGCCGTTTCTTCGATCGACGGCTCCATCAAGGCATAGTGCGCGATGCCGGCGGCAATGAGCCTGCAGAAGTTTATGGTAACGCGACCGTAGAAGGCGCCCGCCCCGGGTTCCGAGGATGCGAACCGATAGGAGGCGCCGAGACCGCGAGCGATCTCCAACAATCCCATGATCTCATGGTGCACCAGCGCCGAATGAATGCCGACCAGCTGCAGCAGCAGGGCCTGAATGCCAGGGTTGCTCATGACGGTCTTGCTCCGACGGGCGGCAGCGGCAGGAATTGCGCGAGATAGGCGCTCCTCCATTGATACGGCGTGTCGCCCGCGAAGCGCTTGAACACCGTCGTGAAATGAGCCTGCGTCTGGAACCCGACGGTCAAGGCGATGTCGACGAGCGAGACGTCAGCTTGTTGCAGCAATTCCTGGGCCCGCTCGATCCGCCGCTTCAGCAAATACTCGTGCGGCCTGATGCCGACGGCCGCCCGGAACTGCGCCGCGAAGTGCATCCGGCTAAGGCCGGCAACGGCGGCCAGATGCTCCAAGGTCACCTTCGCGGCCAGATTGTCGTCGACATACTGCATGACGCGCTTGAGGCGCCATTTCTGCAACGACCGCACCGCCCGGCAAACCCGGCCTTCATGATCACCCTCGGCCGACTCGGGCTGGCCTTGTCCGGCCACCGTCCGCCGGCTTGCCTTGCGGGTCAGAATGGCCAGACGCAGCGCATCGACAAGGATGGCAGAATGGGGATGGTGCATGGCTTTGGTGGCCGCGAGCGCATCCGCGAGGCGCTGCATCACCGGATCCGTGAATCCTTCCGCGCCCGTCTCCCGATCGACCTCCGAGGAGGCGCACGCAAGCCGTTTCGCGGACACCCTGAAGCTCGGCTCGCTGTCGGCAGATCCCCGCACGTCCGGCGCAGGCGGCTCGATGGCCAGCGCAACATCCAGATGAACGAGGGAGAGCGTCATGGCCTCCTCGCCGGAGCGCCGTGAACGTCTCGATGACCGCAGCCGCCCACGTTCGATTGACGAGACGTCGATTGCGGCGGCGACATGGTCCTTGGCATTTTGCGGGTGTGACATCTGCAGCGACATCGTCGAACTCCTTGTTCCATTTCGCATCGGCAATGTCTGACGACTTGTCCGAATGCGATGGGAGCAGAGTAGTTCGGCGATCCGCGCGCTCCATTCTACGCGCGGGTGCATGGATAAGGTCTCGGGTTAACTGCGTCATACCTAGGTATGATCGCGGTACAGCCACCGGGCGAGAGTGCGAGCGGAACACCCCGTCCGCAGCTACGGACGCACGAGGCCGGCGGCTCGGCGCGCCTGCGGTAAGTTGACGCGGCCGTGATCGGCGATATCACCGAGAAGCCTCGTTCCGCCGGAGAATCTCCCGGTCGCGCCCGCGCCGGATTCAACTGTCCAGGAAGTCTTCCACGAGAGCACGAAAATCGGCCGGCTGGATATTGTGGACGCGATCAAATCGCGGCATCAACGTGGCTGCTATGAGAAGAAGCACAGCCTGCGACGATGACGAACCTTGATCGGCCCACGGGTTCATCCATGAGCCGCGCCGGCTTGCGGTTCTGGTCCGCGGCCCTCGCCTTCGCGGTCTTCATGGTTGACGTGCTGACGCCGCTCGAGGGCGCGGTCGCAGTCCTCTATGTCATCGCGATCCTCCTTGCGGCGAGGACGAATCGGCGCAACGACATCATCGTCGCCGCGACCGGCTGTGTCGTCCTGACCATAACCGCCTATCTGCTGTCGCACGATCTGCATGAAATCGCCTCGCCCGCCCTTCGCGCGCTGGTGAGCCTCGCGGCGATCGGGATCACCACCCTGCTGGTGCTGCAGAATCACGCGGCGACGACGCGCCTCGCGGCGCAAGCGCGGCTGCTCAATCTCTCGCATGACATGATCTTCGTCAGGGATCGCGGCGGCGTGATCACGTTCTGGAACAAAACCGCGGAACAGACTTACGGCTGGTCGGCCGACGAGGCGCTCGGGCAGCTCGCCGACAAGCTTCTGCGGACCAGCTATTCCGACCGGCGGGAAGCCATCGAGGCCAGCCTGCTCGATACCGGGCGATGGGAAGGCAGGGTTGAGCAACGGACGAAGGCCGGCACCGCGCTCACCGTCGACGCCCGATGGGCCCTTCAGCACGACCATCTCGGCAAACCCGTCGGGGTGCTCGAAACGCACACCGACGTTACGGACCGCGTGGCGGCGCACAGCGCGCTGGTGCAGAGCGAGCAACGATACCGCCGGATGTTCGACGCAAGCCGGATCGGCGTCGTCGAGGAGGACTGGAGCGGACTGCGGACCGCGCTGGATTTGCTGCAGACCGGAGGGGCGGACCTGCGCGACTATCTGGCACGCAACCCCGATTTCGTCAGGCATGCCCGCCGCCTCGCCAGAATCACCGACGTCAATCCGGCCCTGCAGAAGATGGCGGGGGCAAGCGGCTCTGCGGCCTTCATCGAGAACGCGGACAAGCTGCTGGGCGAGAATGATCGCAGTTTCCTCGACGCCCTGGTCGCATTCGCGAATGGAGAGCGGTTTCACGAAGGGGAGACCCAGCTCGTGAGCTTCGACGGGCGTAAGGTCCCCGTGCTGTTCACGATCACCTTTCCGCCCGAACCCGACGGAGATCAAAACGTGCTCGTCTTCGTCGTCGACATCACCGAGCGCAAGCAGGCTCAGGATGCACTGCTCGCGGCGCAAGCCGAGCTCGCCCATGCTGCGCGCGTTGCCACCCTCGGCGAGCTCAGCGCGTCCATAGCGCACGAGGTGAACCAGCCGCTGGCGGCAATCGTCACCAGCGGCGAAGCCGGCTTGCGATGGCTGCGGCGCGACGTACCCGATCTCAAGGAGGTCGCCACCACGATCGGCCATGTTGTTGCTCAGGGCCGCCGCGCCAGCGAGATCGTGACCAGGATCCGGACCTTCCTGAAGAAGGCTGCACCCCAGCAGGATCTGCTGCAAATCGGCGAGGTCATCGAGGAGGCGACTGCGCTGGTCGCGCGCGAGCTCGCCAAGGACGACGTCGCCCTCATCGTCGAGCCGCAGCACGGCCTGCCGCCGGTTCGCGGCGACCGGATTCAGCTGCAGCAGGTCCTGGTCAATCTTCTGATCAATGCCAGCCAGGCGATGTCAGGCCGGCCCGGTTCCCGCGTCATCACGCTGCGTGCAGGCACCGTGGACAGCGAGACCCTCGCCATCACGGTGCAGGACAGCGGCCCGGGCATCCCGCCTGATGACATGGCACGCCTGTTCGATCCGTTCTTCACGACGAAGGACGGCGGGATGGGCATGGGGCTTGCGATCTGCCGAACGACGGTGGAAGCTCACGGCGGCCGATTGTCGGTGGTGAGCACCCCGGGCTCGGGAGCGACATTCCACCTGACATTGCCATATAGCCAAGAACACGCCTCGCCATGACACGACCAAACCAGGCTCAGCCGCCGACGCAACCCTCAAGCGCGACTGTCATCATCGTCGATGACGATGCGGGCATCCGCGCCTCGCTCGACAGCCTGTTCCGATCCGTCGGCCTCGAGACGCGCCTGTTCGGCTCGCCGGCGGAACTGCTCGGCGGCTCGCTGCCCGGCGGCCCCGGCTGCATCGTGCTGGACGTCCGCCTTCCCGGCGTGAGCGGGCTCGATCTGCAGAGCCAGCTCGTCCGGCAGGGCATCAGCTATCCGATCATCTTCATGACGGGCCATGGGGACATTCCGATGTCGGTGCGTGCCATGAAGGCCGGTGCCGTCGATTTCCTCTCCAAGCCGTTTCGCGACCAGGACATGCTCGATGCGGTGACGGCGGCGCTCGAACGTGATGCGCAGCACCGTGCCGAAGCCGCGACCAAGGAGGACATCCGCGCCCAGTACGAGACCCTGACGGCGCGCGAGCGCGAGGTGATGGGCCATGTCACCGCCGGCCTGATGAACAAGCAGGTCGCGGCCCTGATCGGCCTCAGCGAGATCACGGTCAAGATCCACCGCGGGAACGTCATGCGCAAGATGGGGGTTCGGTCGCTGGCCGACCTCGTCCGCAAGGCCGAGGCGCTGGGGGTATCCCAAACCCGCGGGACTACGGATCACACCTGAGTATAATTCCTGCGGGACTGCCCCGGGTGCATAAGGCGCCATCGGCCGCGCAAAGGGAGATGCCCTCCTTGCGGAACACCGCGGTCAGGATTGTGTGCCAATGGCCAAAACCCCGGTGATTGCGATCGTGGACGACGACGAAGGCGTTCGCACGTCGCTGGCGAGCCTGGTGCGCTCGATCGGCTACGAGGCCCAGGCCTACGAATCCGGCATGGATTTCCTGCGGCAGGCACCGGGAGACGACCCGGCATGCATGATCGCCGACGTCCAGATGCCTGTCATCACCGGCGATGAGCTGCAGGCACAGTTGATCGCGTCCGGCCGACGCTTCCCGATCATCTTCATGACGGCATTTCCAAGCGAATCCGTGCGCCGGCGCGTGATGGCGGCTGGCGCGCATTGCTATCTCGGCAAGCCCTCCAGCGGTGACGAGATCATCCGTTACCTCGAAGAGGCGCTGGCAGGCCACGCGCCGTAGTCCGCAAGACGGCCCCTGCCCCCAACCGGACGTGCATTCCGGCAAGCGGGTTGGTGGACCGGAAATACCGGCAAGCCCCGCAAACCTCATATTCGGCGCTGATTTTGCGAGATCGGCAGGCCCGCACGCTCTGCCGGAAACGGATGGGGCACGATGCCAGTGAATACCACCAGTGCCGCCGCGCCGCGCCCGCTGGTCTTTGCCGGCTTTCCGGCAAGTTCCTGGGCGTTCGCGCTGCGGGTCTGGCTGGCGATGCTGCTCGCGTTGTATTTGGGCTTCTGGCTCGAGCTCGAATCCCCGTCGTCGGCCGCCCTCACCGTGGCCGTCCTGGCGCTGCCGACACGCGGTCAGGGTATGGAAAAAGCCGGCTACCGGCTGCTCGCAACCGTCATCGGCGTCATCGCCTCGATCGCGATCGCCGGCCTATTTTCCCAGACCGGCGGCCTCCTGCTGGTGGTGTTGGGCATCTGGGTCGGGCTTTGCACCTATGTGGCCGGCCTGCTGGATGGCAATCGCGCCTATGCGGCGGCACTCTGCTGCATCACCGTCGCCCTGATCGCCGTCGAGCAGATCGACACGCCGCTACAGGTGTTCCCGACCGGCGTCGCGCGTGGCGCAGCCATCGGCATCGGCGTCCTTGCGGTGGCGCTTGTGAACGAGGTTCTGGCCGCGCCGAGCTATCATCCGGTTCTGGCAAGCCGCATCGAAGTGCTGCACCGCCGGGTCACGGATCTCGCGCGAGATGCCGAGCGCGGCGAGACTCCATCCGCGGCCGTTGGGGCTGGACTGCTGCATGACATCGCCGCGGTGCGTCCGGAGATCGCCAGCCTGACGACGGAATCGAGCATCGGCACGGCAAGGACCGCGGCCGCGCGTTCCGCGCTGGTCGATCTCGTCGGCGCGTTCTCGCTCGGTCGCATGCTCGCAGCGCTCCCTGCCGCGTCCGCGCTGGCGCCAGATGCAGCCGGGCTGGTCGCGATATCCCGATCCTGGCTCCGGGCCGAAATCGGCCGAAACAACGCGCTAGTCCGCGGCAGCCTCGATGCGCTGCGCGAAGGGACGAGCCCGTATCGTGCATGGCGCGCACCGCTCTATCGCTCGCGCCGCATCGCGGCCGAGACTGGCGCACGGGCTGCGATCTCGTTCACGCTGATTGCAATTGTCTTCGTCCTGACGGGCTGGCCGACCACCGAGCTCTGCCTCTCGCTCGTTGCGGTGATCATCGGCCTCGGCTCGACGTCACCCTCGCCGCGCAACTTCACGATGGTGGCGGTGATGGCGACGCCGATCGCCTGCGTGCTGGCTGGCATCCTGAAATATCTCGTCTTCAACGGTGTGTCCGAATTTCAGCTGCTCGCTATCGGTCTTGCGCCTGTCGTCATCGGCCTCGCACTGCTGATCACGCTGCCGAGCCCCATGCTGTCTTCGATCGGCCGCCTCGTGCTGGTGTTCACCCTCGTCGTGCTCGCACCAACCAATCCGCAGAGCTACGACCCCGAGGTGTTTCTCGTGACGAGCCTGTTTGTCTGCCTGTCGTCCGTGCTCGTCTTCGCGGCGCAGCTGCTGCTGCCTCCCTTGTCGGGCGACCGGCGAGTTCGCCTGCTACTGGGAGAGGCCCGGCGCGAACTGAGCCGCGCCGACGGTGGACGAGCCCGCCACCTCGCGCCGGAGGAAGCCGCCTTTCGCGACGCGGCGCGGATCGAGCAGATTTTGACCGCAAACGGCCCCTCCGCGATCGACGATCAGATGGCCGGCACGGCGATGCGCTGTTTCGACCAGGCCGCAGCCCTGCGGCGTTGCCGCGCCGAACTGGACCGGGTCGGACAGGGGCCGCTGGCCGTAGCGGCGCAGGCCGCGCGAGAGGCCCTCACCCGTCGGAACAGCGGCGTGATCCTCGCTGCCGCCGAGGCGCTGCACCAGTCGGCAGCACGAAGCGACCTGTCGGCCAGCGCGGCCATTGCCGCGCTGATTGCGGCAAGCGTGGCCTTCGCGCCGTCACAATCTCCGGCCGACTCCAGCCAAGGGAAACGACCATGATGAACACCTATCGGGAACTCGTCATCGGCGGCGTGCTCATTGCCCCCATCGTTTCCTATGCGGCAACCGCGCTGCTCGCGTTCCTGTTACTGCGCCCGCTGCTGCGCTTCATCGGATTCGCGAAAGTCTTCAGCAACCCGTCGCTGGCCGAACTTTGCCTCTACGTGGCGATGTTCGGCATGCTCGCACTGTTCTTCTAGGGAGAAGAGTCATGGAAGCTACCCTGCCCCGCGACGCCGCCCCGCTTCGCAGCGAACCATCAGCCGAAGCACCGGGCGATGCCTCAAGTACCGCGGAGGGCTCCGCCGCACCGGAGACCGTGGCACGCGACACCAGCGATCGCACGGCGGACACCGTCAGACCTCCGACACAGGCAACGCCCTCCGCGAGGCCGCTGCACAAGGCTGTCGGCCGATTCATGCTCGGCGCCGGCAAGCATCTCGCGACCCTCGGCATCGCATTGGTCGCCGTCTTGATATCGGTTGCGACCTGGCAGCACTACGTCACTGCTCCCTGGACGCGGAACGGCAGCGTGCGTGTCCAGGTCGCCAATGTCGCGCCGCAGGTTGCAGGCAAGATCGTGGCGCTGCGGGTTGGCGACAACCAGTTCGTCCACAAGGGCGACGTCCTTTACGTCATCGACCCCTTCGACTTCGAAGTGGCCGTCCGAATCGGCAAGGCGCTGGTCGACCAGCGGGCCGCGGATCTGGAGGTGAAGCAGGCCGAGTTCGACCGGCGTCGGCATCTGTCCAACCTCGCGACGACGCCCGAAGAGCAGCAGATCTATGCAGGCAACGCAGCGCAGGCGAAGGCCGCCTACGAGGCGGCGGCACACCAGCTCGCACAGGCGGAGCTGAATTTGAAACGGACCAGCGTGACCAGTCCCGTCGATGGTTACGTCACGAATCTCCTGCTACGCGCAGGCGACTATGCCGTCACCGGCGTCAGCAACATCTCGGTGATCGATTCCAACAGTTTCTGGATCGACGGTTATTTCGAGGAAACCAAGATGGCTCGCGTCTGCGTCGGGGATCGCGCGGAAGCGCAATTGATTGGTTACGCCAAGCCGATCCTGGGGCATGTGAAGACCGTGACGCGAGGCGTCAGCGTGTCGAACGCCGCTGCGGGCACGCAGGGCTTGCCCAATGTCGACCCGATCTACACCTGGGTGCGGCTTGCCCAGCGCGTACCGGTTCGCGTCGCCATCGACACGGTGCCGCCGGATGTGCCGCTGGTCTCGGGCATGACGGCGACGGTGACAATCCGACAGCCCTCCGCGGGCGATCACCAGACCCGGTTCGACCGGTTCCGCGCGAGCTTCGTGGATCCCGTCACTGATCTGTTCGGCGCAGGACAACCGCCGCGTGCGAACTGCCTGCAGGCCACATCCCAGCAACGCCCCGAGGTGGAAGCGATCCCGTATTCGCGCGAACCCGCGGTTCCCCCGGCACAGTCGATCGCGCCCGGCCTTACACCCGGCATCGACGCCTCGCCACGTCTGCCCTGAACACGCCTGCTCTGAATTAGACGAACACGCCCGACCGGACGAGACGGCACCGCGTCAAACCTCTGGTCCGGCCGGTGCTGCGCTCTAACATCAGACCTCACTGCACATGTGCTTGATCCCTTTGGTTCAATTGAACTCTTTGCGACATGCGGTCGCACCTCTCGCATTTGCAAAATCTAATACCGCTTAAGCATCCTTAACGAGCCTTTCGACGAGGCCGCACCTATCGTTCGAGCATGGACCAGTTGCATTCGGCAGCCGTCACGACGGCGGCAGAATCCAGGACACGGGGACGAACGATGCTCACCGATATCCAAGCGGCCGGCGCCCGGTCGACGTATCAACCCAGCCGCCACGAACCGGCCTCCCCGCAGGAGACTCGCGCATTTCCCCTCGAACGGAGGTGGCGCCAGCCCGCGGCCACGCCTGACGACATCACGATCTCGCGCTGGACCTGCACGCAAACGGGCATAAGGCACGAAGAGGCGACGACGCCTGCCGACCGATACTTCTTCGCCATCGCCTTGAAGACGTCCCGCGCCAAACTGACCAGAGGCCGTCACACCATCTTCGACGGCATCATGCCGGCAGGCACGCTGTATATCGGCGCACCGTTGCAGCAGCTCAGTGCGCAGTTCTCGGCGCCGTGCGACTTCCTGCACTTCCACGTCTCGGCCAGCACTTATTTTCCGTTCCTAAGGCCTGGAGCAGGAACAGCCTCGGCCGAAGGCCTCAACGACCTCGTGCTGCTCCGCGACCCCTTTGCCGAACAGCTGGCGAAGGCGCTGACCGAACGCGGCCATTCGGCTGACCGGGAATTCGCGCGCTGCATCGGTCAGACGCTGGCAATGCACCTCGCCCGGCGCGAGCTGCCACACTCGAAAGTCAATGCCTTGCCGAAATGGCGACTGCGGCGCGTGGAGGAATACGTCGGGACGCACTTCGACCACTGCATCAGCTTGTCCGAGCTTGCCAAGGTGGCGGGACTGTCCCGGATGCACTTCGCGGCCCAGTTTCGCGCCGCGACGGGATACCGGCCGCGCGAGTACCTGCTGCATCAGCGCATCGAGCGTGCGAAATCGCTGCTGTCGAATTCCGAGACGGCCCTGGCCGAGGTGGCGCTGACCGTCGGCTTCTGCACCCAAGCGCATTTCTCGACCGTCTTCAAACGGATCACGGGTGACACGCCCGCGCGCTGGCGTTGCGCCAGCCGGAACGCATCGGCTTCGTCCAGGCTCTCCGGCGGCGATCCGGCTTCGACATACAAGGCCGTGTCTCACGTGCTGCCCGCGGACTTCTCTTGAATCATGCGAAATGAGAAACACAAGGGGTTCGTGAAATACTTTGGCCGCGGGATCGGCGATGCTGTGCGTGTTAGGTGACTGAGACCCCAAGTCACAGCTCGAGCCTCCCTCCTCCCTGGGCATACGAGCATTTTAGGGCCGTCCTCCCCCAAAGGACGGCCCCCTTTTTCGACCGCGCGGCGCGATCGACGGCATCGTCTCTTCGGAACTCGGCGAGGCTAGTCGCTCAGGTGACGCGCAGCCCAGGCGCCGACGCCCTGAAGACTCCTGAAATCATCCAGCGAGCGAGCCGGAAGTCCGGCCCCGATTTCCGCGACCATGCTGCTGAGCGCATGTCCCGGCCCCAGCTCGAGAAACCCCGTAGCGCCCGCTTCGACACAGGCCTGCAGGCAATCCGTCCATTGCACGGTTTGCGAAATCTGCGCGGCAAGTTTGTCGAGACCCGTCTCGAGCGAGACGACCGAAGCGGCATCGATTCCGCTCAGAATGCGCGCACCGGTCATCGGGGGAAATGCCGCCGGTGCCAGGCGCAAGGTCTCACGAAATGCGGCAGACGCCGCGGCGAGCCGCTTGGTGTGGGAGGCAACCTCGACCGGCAACGCGACGATCCTTGCGCCGTGCATCGCCCGCGCGTCGTCGGCAATCCTGCCCAGCGCCTCACGGCCACCGCCGACGACAAAGGCATCGCCCGGATTGACGATGGCGATCGCTGCGCCGTGACGTTCGCAAAGTCGACCGACTTCCTGGCGCGAAAGACCGCGGACGAAGATCAGCCCGTCACCGGCGCGCGTGGCCGCATCCATGGCCTCTGCGCGGCGTGCCATGAGATCGAGCGTGGCGGTTGCATCGAGCAAGCCGCCGACACCCCAGGCAGCGACCTCGCCGACACTGTAGCCGGCAATGATGACGCCGCGTGGAATGACATCTGCGAGCGCGCGCGCCGCGGCGAGCGGCTGCAAGGTGCAGAGAATCTGGCCCGTACGGTTGCGGTGCAGGGCCTCATCGGGTTCGCCGCGGACGAAATCGCGCGGATCGCTGCCACCGAGCAATGTCGCCGCGTGCGCAAACAGGTCCGCGGCCTCACGCGCGCCGCCCGTGAGGGCGAACATGTCCCGATGCTGTCCGCCTTGTCCCGAGCAGAGGATCGCAAGCGTCACGGTCGCGACCTAACCGGGAAAGAGCATGGCGATGGCAATCGCCAGGGTCACGACGCTGAATCCGGTGCTGGCGATGACTATGGATCCCGCCGTCGCGGAATCCAGCCGGTAGTTGACGGCAAACAGGATGCCGAAAAAGCCCGAAGGCACCGCGGCAAGCAGAATGGCAGTCTTCGCGGGATCAGGCGCAATCGGAATGAAGTGAATGACCGCAATGGCCAGCAGCGGCCGAACGACATCCGAGGCCGCCGTTGCGGCCACGATCCGCCAATCCAGCCGGAACGATTGTGCCGACAGAATCGCCCCCGTGAGAAACAGGGCGACACCCGCGGCGGCGCTCCCGATCAACGCCAGGCATGCATGGGCAAGTGCATCGAGGCTCACGTCCGACAGCGAAAGCAGGATGCCTGCCGCAGGCGCCAGTACGACCGGCTTGGTGATCGCGCGCCTGACTGCCGTCAGAATCTGCCGCGTCGACAATTCGGCGCCCTGCGCCCTGCTCGCACCCATTTCCACCATGATCAGGGTCAGCGGGCTGATCAGAATCGAACCCGTTGCCAACGCGACCGCGACCGGGACGGTGCCGGCGGGGCCCAACACGGACGACAGGATCGGAAGTCCGACGCCGGCAAGGTTCGGAAAGCCGATCGTCAAGGCCTGCAGCGACGCATCGGACCGGGACGCCTTCGAGAACCGGCGCGCGGCGCAATACCAGGCGACATAGAGCAGCAGCATCGTCACGCCGAGCACCATGGAGAGCGGAACCTGTTCGATCATCTCGCGGCGCGAGGCCGAAGCGGTCGCGGCGAACAAGGACGCCGGCAGCGCAAAATCCATCACCAGCGCGTTGAGGGCGTCGACGTGAAGATTGTCGACGATATGAAATTTTCCGGCGGCGTATCCCAGCAACAGGACGAAGAAGACCGGCACCAGCGCCATCAGGATCGCGTTGGACATCATGGAATCGGCCTTTCATGGGCATCGACGAAGAGCGTCATAGCGAGCAGGTCGGCCGATCCACCCGGGCTGAGACGGCGGGCGACGAAACTTTCGTGGATCGATTCTGCCCGCGCACGCCAGCCGGACGCGCAGACGCCGCCGGCATCGACGAAGCGACGCGCCGCGTCATGTGCAAGACGAAGGCCGTCGAGGCCGCCGCGATGCAGGAGGTTGGTGTCCTCGACGGAAGCGATCAGGGCAAAGCACGCCTCGACCCGGGCGGCTTCCGTATCCTCCACAACGACAGTTGCTCTCCGCAAGGCCGGCAAGCCGATTCCGTAGATGCTGGGAAATCCCCTCGCGGCCTCGATACGCGCACCGCCCGCGCGAAAGCGGCGGCGGGCTCCGCTGCCATGGCTGTGCAGCAGCACCGGACCATCGAGGATGCTGTCGCCCCACAGGCGTGCTACGACATCGCCAAGCGGAAGCTCGGGAGCGACCAACCCGCCGGCTTTCGCACCGGCGGCCGCGCACAGCAGGCCGAGCCCGAAGATCGCGCCACGGTGCGTGTTGACCCCCGAAGTCGCCGCGAACATGGCGCGCTCCGCCTCGAGGCCAATGACCCGCAGCCGCCCCATGCCGCAGCCAAGCGCACCTGCATCGGCCAGGCGTTGCAGATAGGGCCTGATGGCCGCGGCGCTGCGACGAAACGTGCCCGCATCCATGTCATCGTGACTGCCATTGTCGACATGGCTCACCAGCCCCGGTTTCGGCCAGGTTTCGAGCTCCTTGACGAGGCAATCGGCGGCGACAGCACCGATGGCAGAGACATCGGGCATTATCCGCGCGCGGCGCAGAAGCGGCCGTTCCATGCCTCTTGCGGCCATGGTGATCATGATCCCGTCGCTCCCGAAATGAATTGATGCCTGTCGAGCAGGACCACGCGCTCAATGCTCTTGACCAGAAGCTCGCTCGCGCCGCCGTGGACTTCACGCCAGTTCACCGCAGCGCCGTCGGCGCTCATCAGCTCGCCATCAAGCCGCATCGGCGCGCTGGTCTCGATCGCGGCGACATCGGCGACGAAGCGATCGATGTCGGTTTCGCTTCGAAACTCGAACAGGACATCGAGATCGGAACGGCCGGTCACGTAGTCGAGCCCGGTCAACGACTGCCAGGCCAGGCTGCCGTAGACGCGCGCGTCCACCGAATGGCGACGCGCCAGCCCGTCGAGCCGGTCGAGCGTCGGCCACCAGTTGCGCGGCGCGTAAGCCCGCGCCTGTTGCAGCGACGGCGGCCGCGCGACCGAGGCGACGTGGTCGATTTCGACCAGGAGGGCAACCCGTTTCTTGCCGGCAGAAGGCGGCAGGGGCAGGCCCAGCGCGACGCCGGTTGCCTCGTGTGGCAAGGCGCGCCGCCTGATCGTCGGCCACCGCATTTTGGGCCAGCGCGCGAGAAGGGAATCGGCAGCGAGATCGTCGCGCGCGTCCAACATCGCGCGCCACCCCGCGGGGCTGACGAAGACGAGGTCGTGACGACCGGGCGGTCGATCACCGTGCTTGCAGGGCGAGGTCACGAACGCGCTCCGCGATCTCGGCGGCCTTCAGCCGGCCGCCACGCTGCTTGCCGAGCGCATCCCGCCGGTCCTGCGCGGCCGGCATGTCGGCGAGCAACGCCTCTAGCTGGTCGGCGAGCGATGCGGCATTGCTCCATGTCATGTGAACGGCACCCATTTGCGCGAGATTGGACAGGCCCGGCGCGAACACCGGCGTCGACTTCGCCTTTTCCTGTAGCGCCTCCATCGACAGCTTGGTCACCTTCGCCATCGAAGGCAGATCCATCACTGCGGGATCGGCTCCGGGCAGTCCGACCAGCACACGCGTTGCAAGGCCTGTCGCAAGCAGCGCACCCGCAGCCGAGTGGCCGTACAGGACGCCGACGGTCGGGCGGCCATTCATGTCCGCGTGGATCAGCACCTTCGCCAGATGTGCGAGGAACTCGTTCAGCCCGAGCAGTTCGTCACGCTTGCTCATGCGCTGGCTGTCGCTATCGACGAGCACCAGGATCGGCCCGGAGTCACGATCGATCGACTTCAGGACATGTGCGGAAAGCCTGATGGCCTCGTCGACGCCCAGCGCGGTTCGATTCGCAACGCCGATCACCAGCATCGTGCCACCGGATCGCAGCGTCGCCGAGCCGTGAAGGACGCCGTTGTCGTTGCTTACCTCATGGCCGTCAGGAAAGAGCGAGGCGATGATGTCATCGAGCGTCACGGCTGGTCCTCCCGATCCTGTTGGCGAGCGCAATGAACTGATCTGCCGGCAGCTCCGGAACCGTCTCAGCGTGCTCGATGCCTTCCGCGGTCCAGATGTCGACGGCATCCGCGCAGGCGCCGAAGCGGCGCAACCGGCCGGCGAGCCGTTCCTGCTCGGCCTTCAGCCTGTCGAGACCGAAAGGTCCGACCAGGTCGATCAGCTCCAGCGCGACCTCCCGAAAATCCTGCACATTGTCGTCGGCAAAGACATCGGCGGCGCCGAGCAGGCGGCGATGCTTGCCGCCCATGGTCCGCCAGACCAGGGCACGATCGCGCGAGTCGAACTCCTCGACGCCGCGATTGGTCTCGATGACTTCCGGACCTGACACCGCGATGCGCCCCGGCTCCGAGACGGCGAGCGCGGAGCAACAGCCCGCGATCAAGCCGCCGCCGCCGTAGCATCCGGACCTGCCGCCAATCAGGCCGATGACCTTCACGCCGGCGGCGCGCGCTTCCATCACGGCGCGCATGATCTCGGCGATGGCAAGTTCGCCGGCATTGGCTTCCTGCAACCGGACGCCGCCGGTATCGAACAGGATCAAGACGGGGATCGAGCCGATCTCGCGCGCGGCGCGGAGCAGCCCGGTCAGCTTGGCGCCGTGCACTTCGCCGAAGGCGCCGCCCATGAAGCGGCCCTCCTGGGCGGCGACGAACACCGGCGAGCCGTCGAGGCGACCGTGACCGACGACGATGCCGTCGTCGAACTGCTCGGGAAGATCGAATATCTTCAGATGCGGGCTGACCTCGCGCTGCTCCGGCCCGATGAACTCGACGAAGCTGCCGGCATCGAGCAGCAGTTCCAGCCGCACGCGGGCCGACGCCTCGTAGAAGCTGGTGCTGTGCGCCCGTTCGGCGGGGGTGATGTGCTTGATCGGCGCGGTCATTGGCCGTTCTCCGCGATCGATCGCACTGCCTGCGCCAGCCGGAGCGAGACCGTATCGGGACGCGCGCCGCCGTCATTGATCGAGAACTTCAGCCCGCCGGGTGAATAGCGCTCGACGAAATCGCCTATCACGGCCCTCCAGACCTCGCCGAAGCCGACGGCGGCGGTCTTGATGTCGATGGCACATTCCGCATCCGGCAGCACGCGCTCCACCAGCACTTCCAGATTGCCCGAGGCAACTACGCCGACAATCGCGCTCCGCCTGGCGCCGTCGGCGCGGGCGCGAGCCGGGTGTCGAAAGCTGAGATCTTCCATGGCGCGTTCCTCACCAGTTCCTGAATTTTGAAGGGGGTGCGTACAAGCCGCCCGACCAGCGCACGAGATCCTTGATCGAGCGCGCCGCCAGCAGGCTGCGATCCGCATCGAGCGGATTGATGCCGAGATCTTCCGGCCGGCGGATCACGCCACGCTCGCGCAGGCGCGCGACCATGCCGTGGTCCCGCCGACGGCCGACATCGGTGTAGCCGGCAACGCCACGGATGGCGTGCTCGCGCTCCTGCGCGGTGCGGCACAGCAAGAGATTCGCCACGCCCTCCTCGGTGACGATGTGTGTGACGTCGTCGCCATAGATCATGACCGGCGCCAGTTCGAGCTTCAGCTTCTCCGCGAGCTCGATGGCATCGAGCTTCTCGACGAACAGCGGCACGTTCTTGTCCCCGAACGTCTCGCCGATCTGCACGACCAGCTTGCGGCCGCGGCGCATCAGTGCCGAGCCGTCCGGATCGGCCTCCGCTCCGGCCTTCAGCCAGGGCTCGCTCGGATGCCGCCGCCCGCGGGCATCCGCCCCCATGTTCGGAGCGCCGCCAAAGCCTGCGATGCGCGAGGTGGTGACGGTCGACGAATTTCCCTGCAGATCGATCTGCAGCGTGGAGCCAATGAACATGTCGCAGGCATAGAGCCCGGCGGCCTGACAGAAGGCGCGGTTGGAGCGCAACGAGCCGTCGGGACCAGTGAAGTAGACGTCGGATCTGGCGCGGATGTAGTCATCCATGCCGACCTCCGATCCGAACGAGTGGATCTGCCGCACCCAGCCGGATTCGATCGCGGGAATGAGTGCGGGATGCGGATTCAGCGCGAAGTGGGTCGCGATCCTGCCCTTCAGCCCCAGCCTCTCGCCGAATGTCGGGAGCAGGAGTTCGATCGCGGCCGTGCTGAAGCCGATGCCGTGATTGAGCCGCTGCACGCCATACGGTGCATAGACCCCCTTGATCGCCAGCATCGCGGTCAGGATCTGGCCTTCGGTGATCGCGGCCGGATCGCGCGTGAACAATGGTTCGACGAAGAACGGCTTGTCAGCCTTGACGATGAAATGGACACGGTCCGCCGGGATATCGACCCGCGGAACCGTCTCCACGATCTCGTTGACCTGGGCGATCACGACGCCGTCCTTGAACGCCGTCGCCTCGACCACGGTCGGTGTGTCCTCGGTGTTCGGGCCGGTGTAGAGATTTCCCTCACGATCGGCGCTGACGGCGGCGATCAGCGCGACGTGCGGCGTGAGGTCGATGAAGTAGCGGGCGAACAGTTCGAGATAGGTATGAACCGCACCCAGCTCGATCTTGCCGCCGAACAGCATGCGCGCAATCCGCGCCGATTGCGGCCCGGAATAGGCATAGTCGAGCCGCTTCGCGACGCCGCGGTCGAACAGGTCCAGATGTTCGGGCAGAACGACGCCCGACTGCACCATGTGCAGATCGTTGACCCTGGAGGGATCGACCGCCAGCAGCGCGCGGCTCAAGAGATCCGCCTGCTTCTGGTTGTCGCCCTCCAGGCAAACCCGGTCGCCCGGCCGGATCACGGCCTCCAGCAGGCGCGTGACGTCGTGTGCTTCGACGACCTTGCCGCGGGCAAGGACTGCGCCCGCCGCAATGCGGGCATCACGCGCGACACGGTTGTCCTGCCAGCTCGTCATGACTTCTGCCCCTTTGCGGCGTTGGCCCCGCTCCAGAGCGATCCCGGATTGGCACGGTCGGGATGGAGCTCGAGCATCGCCTCGTAGAGCTCGCGCGGCGATGTCGTCGCCTTGTCGAGGCGGTTGAAATCGAGCAGGTATTGCCGGGTCGCCGCGATGTTGCGCGGATCGTCGTCGTTATCCGGCTTTTTGTGTCCGGCGACGACGAAGCGCGGCTTCAGCGCCGCAAGCCGGTCGAGCGCGGCGATCCATTCCAGCCGGCTCTGCGTGTCGGTTTCGGCCAGATAGGGATGAATGCCGTTGTACACGGTGTCGCCGGCGACGATCAGATCGAGAGACGGGACATGAAGGGCGGTTGAGCGCGCCGTATCGGTTCGTCCCATGTCGATGACGACGAGCTTGTGTCCCTCGAGCGTGAGCTCGCCTTCGAGGGGTGCAGCCGCCACCAGGCGCTCTGCGATCTCGCCCGGAAAGCGCTTGCGCCAGAAACCGTCGAGCGAGGCCGGCGAGAGCTGCGCCTTCATCTCGTCGACGACCTCGGGAACGGCAACGGCTTTTGCCTGCGGAAAGCGGTCGAGCAGCGGTGCCAGCCCGAAGAAATGATCCCCGTGCCCGTGTGTGACATAGATCGTCGTCAGATTTCGCTCGCAAGACGCGACCCAGTCCAGCAGCGTTTTCGACTGCCCGGCGGTGAGGAACGTGTCGACGAGGACCGCGTCCCGCTCGCCGTAGATCAACGTCGACGAATTCGCGACCCACATCAGGTCCGGATTGCCGGACGGCAAGTCGCGGCTCAGTCCGGCCCGCTTCACCGTCGTCACCTTCCAGTTCAGGGCGGCGCCGGTCGTCTCGATCACATTCATGGGAATTCTCCTGATGGCACAGTCGGGCCGGCGGGAGTGCTGCCGCTCCCGCCGTCCTTCCTTCTGCCGGTCGTGCGTCAGGACCGGCGAAGCGTGATCACCGCGTAACCGGCTGCTGGATGCTGCGCGCGGCGCGGGTGATGACCGCAGCCACTTCCTTCGGATGCGACTCGTAGACCGAGTGGCTGGCGCCCGGGATCACGGTGGTCTGGCTCTTGGCGCGCTCGTAGTACCAGCGCTCCAGATCCGGATTGATGATCTGGTCGTTGCCGGCGACGATGCCCCAGCTCGGCTTGGTCTTCCACGCCGCCGCCGTCAGCGGCGTGCTGAACACCTGGGCCGCGGCCGGGACCTGGGAGCGCGCGACGAACTCGGCGCGCTCGCGCGGCAGATCGGGTGCGAACAGTTTCGGGAATTGCACGGGATCGAGATAGGTGAACTTGTCCGGCGTCACCTTGATGACGCCCTCGGTCTTCCCGAGCACGCTCGGCGTCTTCTTGCCCAACGCCGATTCGTCCTCTCCGACGTCGGGCGCGTGTGCGGCGACGTAGACGAGACCGACGACGCTCGGATGAACGCCGGCCTCGGTGATGATCGAGCCGCCGTAGCTATGGCCGACGAGAAGCGTCGGGCCATCCTGCAGATCGAGAATGCGCTTCGCCGCCGTGACGTCGTCGGCGAACGAGGTCTCGGGCTCCTGCACCATGGTGACGCGGAAACCTTCCTTGGTCAGGATCTCGTAGACCGGTTTCCAGCCGGACCCATCCACCCAGGCGCCGTGCACCAGGACGATGTTCTTCAGGGGCTCCGCGTTCGCAGGGGCGACGGTCGAGAGCAAGGAGAGAGCGGCGGCAAAGGCGAGACCAGCGTTGAGGTGTTTCATGTCGGGATCACTCCGGGTTGGAATGACGCGACACTAGTACCCACTTTTCTTGGAACGTGAGTCGTGATTCAAGGTCGGGATGATACCCGAAGCAAGAGAAGTCCACCTTTCGAGGAAAGATCGCAAGGTGCTTGAGGCGTGCTGTCGCTCACCGGTGACGTTGCAGCGCGATTTGAAGCGGGCGCGGATAGTTCTGTTGGCGGCGGATGGGCGCAGCACCCGGTCGATCGCCAAGGAAGTTGGGGTCCAGCCGCGGATTGTCAGCCTTTGGCGGCATCGCTATGCCGACCATGGCCTTGAAGGGCTGCAAGACAAGCCGCGGCCTGGCAAGCAGCCGATCTATACGAAGACGACCGACAAGCGGATTCTGAAGCTGCTGGATAAGCCGCCACCGCAAGGGTTTGCGCGCTGGACCGGCCCCCTGCTGGCCGAGGCGCTGGGCGATGTCGATGTCCAATATGTCTGGCGGTTCCTGCGCAGCCACAAGATTGACCTGGTGGCTCGCAAGTCCTGGTGCGAGAGCAACGACCCGAACTTTACGGCCAAAGCCGCCGATGTTGTCGGCCTCTATGTCGCGCCGCCGGCGAAGGCCATTGTGCTGTGCGTGGACGAGAAGCCCTCGATCCAGGCTTTGGAGCGAGCGCAGGGTTATCTGAAGTTGCCCAATGGCCGCGCCTTAACCGGCCAAAGCCACGATTACAAGCGGCATGGCACCACAACATTGTTTGCGGCGCTCGAAGTCGCCACCGGAAAGATCATCGCGACCCATTCAAAACGCCGGCGCCGCGTCGAGTTTCTCGATTTCATGAACAGCGTCACCGCGACTTTTCCGAACCGCAAGCTTCACGTCATCCTCGACAACCTCAACACCCATAAAAAGAACGAGGACTGGCTCAAGGCCCACCCCAACGTGCAATTTCATTTCACGCCGACAAGTGCGTCATGGCTCAATCAGGTCGAAGTATGGTTTTCCATCTTGCAGGGGCAGTCGCTCAGCGGCACCTCCTTCACGAGCCTCAAGCAGCTTCAGGAACACATCGATGCCTACGTCAACGCATACAACGACAGAGCCGAGCCCTTCGTCTGGACCAAGAAAAAGGTCCGTCAACGCCGTTTCAAAGGCCGCCGTATCACTCAGCTCTGATTCCGGGTACTAGTTTCGATGCTTGCCCGCGTATTTCGGCAAGCAACGGCCCTTGCCACTTCGCACGCCGGGACACGCGAGCTGCGACGGTCGCTGCTCGAACATCCTCCGGACGCGGCCCGGTTGAGAGACGCACTTCTAACGGAGGGCCCACGTCATGCACACTGACATTCATGACAATGATCTCTCGCAAGCGTGAACGGCCGGCGTTCATACGCGAAAGACGATCGATACGCGCTCTGTCATTCACGACAACGTTCCCGACGTCACTCGAAATCCAAGCATAGGATTGAACAATGACATCCATCGCAAAGTGCAGCGCCGCTCTCTTCGCCCTGCTGTGCGCGACCATGCCGGCTCATGCCGGAAGCTGCGCGGATGACATCGCGCAAACCCAGGCCCAGCTCGATCTGGCCATTGAAAAGGATGCGGGCTCCCACGGCTGGAAGCCGGAGAGCCTCAGCGCGCTGCGCAGCCATCAACCGACGCCCCGCTCGCTCGCGGAAGCAGAAGGTGGCAACGGCGTCGATTTCACCGACGCGCTCGACTCGCTCGATCGCGCGCGCACCGCCAATCGCGCCGGCGACATCGCCGCGTGCAGCCGGGAGATCGCACACGCGCGGGCCATCCTGAGATAGCGAAGGCGCCTCAGGGCCGATGGCGAGGCGACGCCTCCTCGTCGTCGTGCAGCCGGGGAGCAGGACGTGCGTTCTGGAAATACCCGCGCGAGCGCAACTTTCTAATGTCCATGCATAGAGCCGGAGCCTTCTTCCATGCGAGATCAGCATTCACCGAACGACGCCGGCGCACGGAGTTCCGAATCGCGCCGGTTCGCCTTGATGCACCCTGCCGCGATGCTTGCGACCAGCGTCCTGTGGCTGGTCTCGACTGCGGCCATCGCCCAAACAACAATGCCGGGAACGCAGCCGCCTGCCGGCATGCTTGCGACCTCGCCGCTCAACCCGCAATCCACGCGACCCGTGGGCATTCCGTTGGGATCGACCGAGATCGCAACGCCCGGCATCTCCCCGATCAACCCCGCGCAAAACACGACCGCCTGCGCCGGATCCGGCAATGCTTCATCCTCCGGAGCATTGTTCGACGGCGGCGGGCTGTCCGGCACCTCATCGACCAATTGCCCCGGCAGCACCGCAGCAGTCTCGTCCCTGCCCTCGACATCGACGGTCGGCCGCGTCGGGATTCCGCTGGGCTCCACCGAAATCGGCGGCGCCGGAATCAGTCCGTCCGTGCCGGTGCCCGGCCCCACGTCCACGGGCGGCACGACTTCGATCGACGGCTCCGGCAATCCCTGAGATCAGAAGGACCATCACCGTGAAACGCAACCTCACCATTGCATTCGTTGCTCTCGCCGCGATCCTGATCGGCGCGGGTCTCTGGTTCTTCGGCACCGACCGGAAGCCGGCCGTGGCAGCCGCACCCGTGCCCACCGCCGTGCCGGTGGTCGCCGCCAGCGTCACCGGCAAGGACGTTCCGATCTATCTGCGCGGCATCGGCACGGTGATCGCCTACAACACCGACGTCGTGCGCAGCCAGATTCAGGGACAGATCGTCAAGATCGCCTTCACCGAGGGACAGACCGTCAAGGCCGGCGACCTGCTCGCGCAGATCGACCCGCGTCCCTACGAGGCGCAGATCGAACAGCTGACGGCCAATCGCGACAGGGACCAGGCGCAGCTCGCGAATGCCGAGGCCAACCTCTCCCGCTACAACCAGCTCGGCGACAAGGGCTATGCGACCCCGCAACTGATCGAGACGCAGACGGCGCAGGTGGCGCAGCTCAAGGCCGCCGTGAAGGCCGACCAGGCCCAGATCGACGAGGCCAACGTCCAGCTCAGCTATACGCGCCTGTCGTCGGCCGTCCCCGGCATCACCGGCGTTCGCCAGATCGATGTCGGCAACGTCATTCATCCGACCGATCCCAACGGCCTCGTCATCGTCACCCAGATCGAGCCGATCTCGCTGCTGTTCACCCTGCCGCAGGCCGATCTGCCGGTGATCCAGGAGCATGCCGCGAAGGGCGAACTGAAGGTCATCGCCTACAGCCAGGACAACAAGACGAAGCTCGACGAGGGCACGCTGCTGCTGGTCAACAACGAGATCGCGGGAACGACCGGCACGGTCCAACTCAAGGCCGTGTTGCCAAACCATGAGCACAAGCTGTGGCCGGGCCAGCTGGTGAACGCGCGCCTGCTGCTCGAGATCCAGAAGGGTGCGCTCACTGTCGCCGGCTCGGCCGTGCAGCAGGGACCGAACGGCAGCTATGTCTATGTCGTGACCGACGGCCAGACGGCCACCTTGCGTCCCGTTCACGTCGTGCAGATCAGCGATGGCCAGGCCCTGATCGACCAGGGACTGAAATCAGGCGACGTCGTCGTGATCGACGGCCAGTACCGACTCACGGAAGGCAGCCGCGTTCGCGAGCTGCACGGCAAGGCCGCGCGTGAAGCCGACCTGCAGAGCGCCGTGCAGGATGCGATCCCATGAACCTTTCCGCGCCCTTCATCCTGCGGCCAATTGCAACCGCCCTGCTGATGGCTGGCCTGCTGCTGTGCGGCCTCGCGGCCTATCCGCTGCTGCCGGTCGGTGCGCTGCCGAACGTCAATTACCCGACCATCCAGATCTCGGCGCAACTGCCCGGCGCCGATCCGGGCACCATCGCCTCGTCGCTGGCGACGCCGCTCGAGCAGCAGCTCAGCCAGATCCCCGGCGTCACGCAGCTCACCTCGTCCAGTGCGCTCGGCGTGGCCCAGCTCACAGTGCAGTTCGAGCTGTCGCGCACCGTGGACAGCGCGGCGGTGGACGTGCTGGCCGCGATCAATGCCGCAAGCCCTTTCCTGCCGCCGAACATCCCCTACCCGCCGACGATCAGGAAGGTGAATCCGGCGGAGACGCCGATCATGCTGATCGCGCTGACGTCGGACTCGCTGCCGCTGACCACGGTCGACGCCTATGCGGAAAACATCCTGCTGCCGAAGATCTCGCAGGTGCCGGGCGTGGGTCTCGTCGGCATCGGCGGCCAGCAGAAGCCCGCGATCCGTGTTCGCGTCAATCCGCAGGCGCTTGCCGCCCGCGGCATCGGCCTCGAAGACGTCCGCAACGTGATCGCCGGCGCCAACGTCGACCTGCCCAAGGGCACGCTCAACAGCCCGCGCGTCACCTATACGCTGAACACCAACGATCAATTGCTCAAGCCCTCCGCCTATGAAGACCTCATCATCGCCTATCGCAACGGCTCGCCGGTGCGGATACGCGACATCGGCACGGCGATCGAGGGGCCCGAGAACGACCTCCTGGCCGGCTGGTACGGCAAGGAGCCCGCCATCATCCTGGCAGTCCAGCGCGTTCCCGGCGCCAACGTGATCGAGACGGTCGACCGCATCAAGAAGCTGCTGCCGCAATTGCAGGCCTCCGTTCCACCGGCGATCAAGGTGACGATCGCCGCCGACCGGACCGCCACCATTCGCGCCGCGGTCTCCGACGTTCAATTCACGCTGATGCTGACGGTCGCACTGGTGGTAATGGTCATATTCCTGTTCCTGCGGAATTTCTGGGCCACCATCATCCCGGCGATCACGGTTCCCCTGTCGCTGATCGGCACGTTCGCGGTCCTCTACGTGCTCGGCTACAGCCTGGACAACCTCTCGCTGATGGCGCTGTCCATCGCGGTGGGCTTCGTGGTCGACGATGCCGTCGTCGTCATCGAGAACATCGTGCGCCATCTCGAGCAGGGCATGACGCCGATGGAGGCCGCGCTCAAGGGTTCCAGCGAAATCGGCTTCACGATCGTCTCCATCACCCTATCGCTGATTGCTGTGTTCATCCCGCTTTTCCTGATGGGAGGCTACGTCGGCAAGCTGTTCCAGGAGTTCGCCGTCACGATCACGGCTTCGCTGCTGCTGTCGCTGGTCATCTCGCTCACGCTGACGCCGATGATGTGCGCGCGGCTGCTGAAGGACGACTCGCGGAAGAAGCACGGCCGAATCTATCTCGCCTTCGAACGCGGTTTCGACGCCCTGCTTGCGCTTTATGCGAGCGGCCTGCGAATCGTGCTGCGCCATCGCTTCGTGACACTGCTCGTGATGCTCTCGACGATCGCGCTGACCGGCTATCTCTACGTGATCATTCCGAAGGGTTTCTTCCCGCAACAGGATACCGGGCAGATCGTCGGCATCACTGAAGCCGCACAGGACATTTCCTTCCCCGCCATGTCCGAGCGCCAGCAGGCGATCGTCGACATCCTGTCGAAAGATCCGGCAATTCAGTCGGTGGCGAGCTATATCGGTCCGGGAGGTCCCACGGCGACGCTCAACCAGGGACGGATATTCATCGTCCTGAAGCCGAAGCCCGGGCGCAAGGCCAGCGCCGACCAGATCATCGAACGGCTGGGGCCCCAGCTCGCCCATATCCAGGGCATCAGGCTCTACATGCAGGCCGCGCAGGACATCACCATCGGCGCACGCCTGTCCAAGACGCAATACCAGTACACGCTGACGGACGCCGATTCCAACGAGCTCACCAACTGGTCGGCGATCTTCCTCAAGAAGCTCCGCGAGCTCGACCTCATCACCGACGTCGCGAGCGACCAGGCCAATGCCGGCCCGCGGCTGGAGGTCACCGTCAATCGCGAGGTCGCATCGAGCTTCGGCATCCTGCCCACGACGATCGACAATGCCCTCGACGACGCATTCGGCCAGCGCATCGTCTCCACGATGTTCACCTCGCTGAACCAGTACCATGTCGTGATGGAGGTCGATCCGCGTTTCCAGTACGGGCCGGAAGCGCTCAAGGACATCTACCTGAACTCGGCCACCGGCCAGCAGGTCCCCCTGAGCACGCTGGTTCACAGCGTCATCAAGCCCGCGCCCATCCTGATCAACCACCAGAGCCTGTTTCCGTCGGTCACGATCTCGTTCAACCTGCGGCCCGGCGTCGCGCTCGGCGATGCGGTGACGGCGATCCAGAACATCGAGAAGAGCACGGGCAAGCCCGCCTCGCTGTCGACCTCGTTCCAGGGCAACGCCCAGGCCTTCCAGTCATCCCTGCGAGGCACACCGCTGCTGATCGGGGCGGCGCTGATCGTGATCTACATCATCCTCGGCGTGCTCTATGAGAGCCTGATCCATCCGATCACGATCCTGTCGACGCTGCCGTCGGCCGGCATCGGCGCGCTGTTGCTGCTGCTGGCGGTCCACATGGATCTCAGCGTCATCGCCATCATCGGCATCATCCTGCTGATCGGCATCGTCAAGAAGAACGGCATCATGCTGGTCGATTTCGCTCTCGAGGTGGAGCGCCAACACGGGCTCAGCCCGGAAGAGGCGATCTACCAGGCCTGCACGCTGCGCTTCCGTCCGATCCTGATGACGACGATGGCGGCGCTGCTCGGCGGCGTGCCGCTGATGATCGGTTCCGGTACCGGCGCGGAGCTGCGCCAGCCGCTCGGCTACACGATCGTCGGCGGCCTGATGCTCTCGCAGATCCTGACGCTCTACACCACGCCCGTCGTCTATCTCTATCTCGACCAGCTCAGCAACTGGCTGACCGGGCGCAAGCCGCGGGCGGCCGCGACACCCACTTCATCCACGACCAAGGCAGATGCGGAATTGAGCCATGAATCCGCTTGAGAGGCTGACCGCCGGCATGACGGCAGAGAAGCTGGTGACCGTCACGTCCGAGATGACGGTTGGCCATGTGGTGCCGGGAATGCCAGCCGTCTACGGCACGCCGATGATGATCCTGCACATGGAGATGGCCGCGGGATCGGCCGTTCAACCATTCCTGCCGACGGGCCATGTCAGCGTCGGGATGATGGTCAATATCCGCCATCTGGCGGCAACCCCGGTCGGCCGCAAGGTGCGCGCGATCGCGCGGGTCGTCGCGGTCGAAGCCGGGAGTGTGCTGTTCGAAGTCGAGGCCTGGGACGGCGGCCGCAAGATCGGCGACGGCAGCCACCGGCGCGGTGTTGTCGATGTCGCCGAATTCGAGAAGCGGTTCGGCGTGACGAAGCCCGCCGCTGAGATGGCCTAGGATCGCGGGCGGCAAGCAGCCCGATCGCGGCTTCGTGCGTTTTGACAAAGCGCCTGCGAAAACGCAAAAGACCGCTCTTCGGCGGCGCGGTAGACCTCCCGCATGACGCTCGAACGCCTGGATGGCCCTAATTTCGTACAGCTCCAGCGATGGTGGCGCCGTCTACTCCAGGACTGCGCCAAACAGGATCGCACTCCGTTGTGGGCCTGGAGCGGCGTTGCCCTTTGCCTGCTGTCCTTCGGCTGGTCACTGCTCGGCTTCAATTCCACCACGATCGCTTTCGCCGCCTTTCTCGCGACTTCGCTCGCGGCGATCAGTCTGACCAAATGGTCAGGCGAGCATGGCCACCTGGCCGCTTATCTCGCCGAGGCACAGAAGCTCAGCCAGACCGGCAGCTTCGGCTGGAACGTCGTGACCGGAGAGCTTTTCTGGTCGGATGAAACGTTCAGGATCTTCGATCTCGCACAGACATCGCGCCCGTCGCTCGCCGTCGTCCTGAAGCGCACACATCCCGATGACGTCAATGCCGTACGCGAGGCCATCGACCGGGCGGTGAACGAGAGGGGCGACTTTTCCCACGAAAACCGGCTGGTGCTGGACGACGGTTCGATCCGGACCATACGCGTGGTCGCCCGCGGAATGACGAACGGCCGGGGCCAGTTCGAGTTTGTCGGCGCGGTCATGGACATCACCGCTCAGAAGAAGGCCCATACCGAGCTGGAGCGGAGCGAACAGCGTTACCGCCATCTGTTCAGCCGCATGCCGATCGCATTCCGGCAGCTCGACGCCAGCAGGCTGGTCGTGCTGTTCCGAAAATTGCGTGCCGAGGGCGTCAAGGACCTTGGCGCCTATTTCGACAGCCATCCCGAGTTTCTGCGGACCTGCATGGACGCGCTCTCGTTTCAGGAGGCCAATGAACGAGCCATCCAGATGTTCGGAGGAGGCGTCGAGGGCTATGTCGGACGCTCCATGGCCGAGAGCTGGAAGGAGCGGCCCGACACGTTCCGGCGGGCGATGGAATCCCGCTATCGCGGCGAGACGAATTTCGAGGAAGAGACCAAGATGGTCACGTGGGACGGCCGCGTCGTCGACGTTCTCTTCACCACGGCGCGGGTCGGCCCCATCAATGATCTCGAAGTCAGCCTGGTCGGCACCATCGACATTTCACAGCGTGTTCGCGCTCAGCAGAAGCTCCAGCAGGTTCAGGCTGAGTTCGCGCATGCCGCGCGCGTCTCGATGCTCGGAGAACTCACCGCATCGATCGCCCACGAGGTCAACCAGCCCCTCGCGGCCATCGCCACCAACGGCGCCGCCGGGCTGCGGTGGCTGAACAGGCCCACTCCCGATATCGTCGAGATCCGCAAGACCATCGAGAACATCGTCGTAGATACCCAGCGCGCCGCGAACATCGTGGCGCGCGTTCACGGGATGGCTTCCCGGAAAGTCCCCGAACAGGCATCCTTGTCATTTGACGAGATCGTCCGCGAAGCGCTTCTCTTTCTGCGACACGAGCTCGAATCCCGCGGCGTAACGATCCTGCACCAGCCCGATCCGACCACACCAAAGGTGCTCGGTGACCGCACCCAGCTCCAGCAGGTGATCGTCAATCTGGCCATCAACGCTGTGCAGGCGATGACGCAGGCGGGATATGACGATCGCAGGATCGTCATCAGCACGGTCACGCAGGACGCGGCCACGTTGTGCTGCGCCGTGGAGGACAACGGCCCCGGCATCGCAGTTGAACATGTCGACCGGCTCTTCGAGAGCTTTTTCACGACCAAGGACAGCGGGATGGGCATGGGACTGCCGATCTGCCGGTCGATCGTGGAAGCGCATGGAGGCCGGATCGGCGCCGGGGGTAACGGTGCGAGTGGCGGCGCCCGCTTCTGGTTCACGCTGCCGGTCTCCGTGCCGGCGGATTCGCTGCGCTGCGACCTCAACGCCGATACGTGACCGCGACGTTTCCGGCGTGGCCGCTATTCCCCGGTAGCGGCCGAACGCACCATGCGGATCGGGACGCCCTTGTATGACGGCGTGAAGCTGAGCGGATCGCGGGCGTAGAGCGGCACCAGCGGATTGGTCTCCGGATAGTACGCAGCACAGCAGCCCGTCGGAAAGGAATAGGCTACCACGCGGAAGTTGCGCACGATCCGCTCGGCGCCATCGGTCGAGGCGGTTATCAGGTCGACGCGATCGCCGTCCACAAGTCCCCGCCTCTTCAGCTCGTATTCATTGAGGAACACCACGTCGCGCTGACCGAACACGCCGCGATAGCGGTCCGACATCGAGTAGAGGGTCGTGTTGTACTGATCGTGGCTGCGTATGGTGGTGAGCCACAGGAAATCGGGATCGCCCTGCGGCGGGTCCTCGCCGCAGCCCGCGAAGACCAGGAAGTTCGCCTTGCCCGACGGCGTCGCCCAGATGCGTTCACGCGCCGTCGAGGTGAGATGGAAGCCGCCGGGGACGCGGATGCGGGCATTGTAGCCTTGGAAGATGGGGAACACCGCCTCGATCGCATCCCGGATGCGATCGTAATCGGCAACGAAGTCATCCCAGTCGACCACCGTGCGCTCTTCCAGCGTCGCCCTGGCAACGCCGGCGATGATCGCGACCTCGCTGAGGAGATGCTCCGATGCCGGCTTGTTGCGGCCGCCGGACGCATGCACCATCGACATCGAGTCTTCCACCGTGATCGACTGCGGCCCCGACGCCTGGACGTCGATCTCGGTACGGCCGAGACACGGCAGGATCAAGGCTGCGCGGCCATGAACGAGATGGCTGCGGTTGAGCTTGGTGGCGACGTAGGCGGTCAGATCGAGATTGCGCAACGCAGCCTGCGTCGCCTGCCAGTCCGGTATGGCCGCGGCAAAATTGCCGCCCATTGCGAAGAAGGCCTTCACCTCGCCGCGGATCATGGCTTCCAGCGCGGTTACCACGTTGTGTCCCGGCGCGGTCGGAGGCTTGAAGCCGAAGCGCTGCTCCAGCCGCTCGAGGAAGTCCGCCTTGGGGACTTCCGTGATCCCCACGGTCCGATCGCCCTGCACGTTGGAATGACCGCGAACCGGGCAGACGCCGGCGCCTTCGCGCCCCACATTGCCGCGCAACAGCGCGAGATTGGCGATCTGCTGCACGTTATTCGCGCCGCGCCAGTGCTGGGTGATGCCCATGCCGTACACGAGGATGGCACGCTCGGCCTTCATATAAGCGCCGGCGGCATATTCCATGTCCTCGCGCGTCAGGCCGGACTGACGTTCGATGTCCGGCCATTGCGTGCGCTTGAGATCGTCGATCAACGCCTCGACGCCGACGGTGTGACCGCGGATGAAATCCCAGTCCAGGATCTCCGGCCGCTCGGCGGCGCGGGCCGCATCGTCGGCCTCCACCAGGATCTTCATGATTCCCTTGAGGACGGCGACGTCGCCGCCGACCCTCACCTGGAAGAGCTTTGAGCTGATCGCCGTCGACGACAGTGTGATCATCTCGATCGGGCTCTGCGGCGCCTGGAAACGCTCCAACGCTCGCTCGCGGAACGGATTGAAAGAGATGATGGAGGCGCCGCGGCGTGCCGCATTGCGCAGGCTGGTCATCATCCGCGGGCTGTTGGTGCCGGGATTCTGACCGAAGATGAAGATGCAATCGGCCTTGTCGAAATCCTCCAGCAGCACGGTACCCTTGCCGACGCCGAGCGAGTAAGGCAGGCCGACGCTGGTCGCCTCGTGGCACATGTTCGAACAGTCGGGAAAATTGTTGGTGCCGTACTCGCGCACGAAGAGCTGATAGAGGAAGGCGGCCTCGTTCGAGGTCCGCCCGGACGTGTAGAACTCCGCCATGTTCGGATCCGGCAAGGCCCGAAGCTCGCGACCGATCATGTCGAATGCATCGCTCCACTCGACCGGGAGATAGCGGTCGGATGCGGCATCATAGGCCATCGGATGGGTGAGCCGCCCGACCATTTCGAGATCGTAATCGTTCCAGCTCGTAAGCTCGGTGACCGTGTGCTCGGCGAAGAATTCGGGCGTGCAGCGCTTCGACGTTGCCTCCCAAGCGACCGCCTTGCCGCCGTTCTCGCAGAATTCGAAGGACGAGGTGTGCTTCGGATCGGGCCACGCACAGCCGGGACAATCAAACCCCTCAGGCTGGTTCATCCGGCTCAGCGTCGCCGCGCCCTTCAGCGGCACCCGCTGCACCAGGAGTGCTTCGCTAAGCGCCTTGAGTGCGCCCCAGCCGCCGGCGGGTTCACGATAAGGACGAACCGATTTCGTGGTCATCTCGATATCTCTCGGTATGGCAATTCTCCGAACCAGTTAAGGATCGCGCGGGCAGAGCCGTCTTTTCAAAACGACGCCGAATTTCTCAATTGCACACGTTCGAACCCGGCCGGGCGGCTGAAGCAGCCAGTGCATTCCGGAAAAAGGAAAGCCGTTCGCGGAAGCTGTGCCGGCAGCAAGGAACTAGGCTGGGCATCTTGAGCCCCCGCGCGACAGAGGGCTTTCGATGATTTTCAGGAGAGGCCCCCATGTTTTCACGACGTGATTTGCTGGCCATGTCCGCGGCAGGCGCCGCCATGGTCGGTTCCAGTGCGCAGGCGGCAACCTTCGGCAATCCGGACGAGCCGCCGCAAGGCGCCGTCAACGCCAAGAGCCCCGGGAGCCTGAGCGATCCCGGTCCGCAAAATCCCGAACTGGCCAAGCAATTCCCTTCCGCACAAACGCCGCCAGCGACGGACGTCGGCGGCCTGCCGATGGATTGGGCCTCGTTCAACAATGCGCCGCGACGCATCCAAAACGGTGGCTGGGCTCGTCAGGTCACCGTCGAGGACTTCGCCATCTCGAAGGAAATCTCCGGCGTCAACATGCGGCTGTCCGCCGGCGGCATCCGCGAGCTGCATTGGCATCAAGCGGCCGAATGGGCGATCATGACCTACGGCTCCTGCCGCATCACCGTACTCGACACGCAGGGGCGCCCCTATGTCGGCGATCTCAAGGCCGGCGACCTCTGGTATTTCCCGCCGGGCGCGCCGCATTCGCTGCAGGGCTTGGGCCCCGACGGCTGTGAGTTCGTGATCTGCTTCGACGACGGCCACGCCAACGAATTCAACACGCTGCTGGTGACGGACTGGCTGGCCCATACGCCGCCCGAGGTGCTGGCGAAGAATTTCGGCGTGCCGGCTGACGCCTTCGCGAAGATCCCGCTGCACAATCGCTGGATCTTCCAGGGTACGGTGCCCGGCGATCTCGCCGACGATCGCGCGGCGGTCTCCAGGCACGCCGAAGCGCCGCCCTATCCCTTCATCCATTCGCTCGGCAGCTCGCCTCCCGTCAAGGAGAGCGCCGCCGGCAGCATCCGCGTCGCCGACAGCAGCAACTTCAAGGTCGCCACCACCGTCGCCGCGGCGCTGGTGACGATGCCGCCGGGCGCGGTCCGGGAGATGCACTGGCATCCGAATGCCGACGAGTGGCAGTACTACATCAAGGGCAAGGCGCGGATGACGGTGTTCGACACCGGCCCCAACGCGCTGACGACGGATTTCTCGGCCGGCGACATCGGCTATGTCCGGCGCAATCTCGGCCATTATGTCGAGAATGTCGGCGACACCGAGCTGCAATTCGTCGGCGTGTTCCGCGCGCCGCGCTACGAGGAGGTGTCGCTCTCCAACTGGCTGACGCACACGCCGCCCAAGCTGGTGGCCCAGCATTTCAACATCGACGAGAAGCTGATCGCCCAATGGCCGGACAACGGCCCGGGTGTCATGCCCAAGTCCTGAAGCAAGGCCTTAGACGGTCCTGAACGAGAAAGGCGCCGAAACCGGCGCCTTTCTTTTATTCGCGGTTCGGGCCTGTAGCCGTCAGTAGTGGTCCGCCGTCGCAGCCGTCTTGCCGCGAAAGACGCGATAACCCACCGCGACATAGAGCAGCATCAGCGGGAACACGAACAGGCCGGCGCCCCAGAACATGAAGGCGAGGCTCGCATGAGGCGCCGCCGCCTCCTCGATCGTGATGACGAACGGGATCATATAGGGCCAGAAAGACAGGGCAAGCGTGCCGAAGGCCGATGCGAAGATCAGCGCCACCATGTGGAACGGCCAATAATCGTCGTGACGCAGGATACTCGTCGCAAGCACTGCGGCGGCGCCCGCGCCGATGAGGGGAAACACGAACAGATAGGGCCGCTCGATCCATCGGCGCAGGATTGGCAGATGTTCGACAAGCGCGTGCGTGAAGACGACGACGAGAAAGGCCAGCACGGCGACCGCGAGCAAGGGAATCTGACGCCGCGTGGCGTCGCGGATCGGGCCCTCGCACTTCCCCACCAGCCAGCAGGCACCGAGCAGCGCGTAGCCGAAGCACAGGCCGATCCCGCACAAGACCGAAAAGCCGGTCAGCCAGCCGAAGGTTCCGCCGACATATTCGCCGTTCGAAAACTGCAGTCCCTCGACGAGCGCCCCGACCATCGCGCCCTGCATGAAGCTTGCGGCAAACGATCCCACGGTGAAGCTGACGTCCCAGACCCGGCGCGAGCGCGAGGCCTTGCCGCGAAATTCGAACGCAACGCCGCGCAGGATCAATCCCAGCAGCATGACCACGACCGGGATGTAGAAGGCGGGCATCAGCATGGCATAGACCACGGGGAACGCCCCCCACATGATCACGCCGGTGACGACCAGCCAGGTCTCGTTGCCATCCCAGACCGGAGCGATCGTGCGCAGCATCTCGTCACGCCTCGCCTCGCCATCGGCGAGGCCAAACAGCATGCCGACGCCGAGATCGAACCCGTCCAGCAGAAGATAGATCAGGATGCTGATGGCGAGCAGCGCAACCCAGAACATCACCATTCTATTCTCCCGCTTCGAGGTAGCTGTGCGAGGCCGGCACCTGGTCGGCGAGCGACATCGGCCGATTGGGGACGGGAACGTGCAGGGGCTTGCCGCCCAGTCCCGCCGGGCCGGCGCGCAGCAGCCGGTAGATGTAGTAAGTCCCGAACGAGAAGATGAAGGCATAGACAGCAACGAACAGGATCAGCGAAGCCGTCGCGGCGGCCGCTGTCAGAGACGGCGTCACGGCATCGGCGGTCCGCAATACGCCGTAGACCGTCCACGGCTGGCGGCCGACCTCCGCGGTGTACCAGCCGGTGAGAATCGCGATCCACGGCAGCGGGAAGCTGAGGAAAATGCCCCACAGCAGCAGGCGGCTCCGATCGAGCCGATGCTTGAGGCCGAGCCAGGTCCCGAACCACGCGAGCCCCAGCATCACGAAGCCGCAGCCGACCATGACGCGGAAGGCAAAGAACGGGATCGCCACCGGCGGCCGGTCCTGCGGCGCGAAGCTGGAGAGGCCGACCTCTTTCGAGGTCAGGCTCATGCTGCCGATGATGCTCCCGAGCACCGGAATCGATATCGCATATTTGTTGGATTCGGTGCTCGAATCCGGGATCGCGATCAGCACCTCCGAGGCGGGCTGCTCGTCATGCCAACGCGCCTCGATCGCGGCGAACTTGGCCGGCTGGTAGTCGTGAACATAGTCGCCGACGAGATGCCCAATGAAGAGCTGGACCGGGAGCAGCACCGCCGCAAGCGCAAGGCCCATCCGCAGCATGACATGGGCCTCGGCGCGATAGGTCCGTCGCAGCAGATACCACGCGCCGGTTGCGGCCACGCAGAACGCGCCGGTCAGATAGGACGCGAGCAGCATGTGCGGAAACCGGACCCAGACCACGCGATTGAAGATGATCTGCGCCCAATCGTTCGGTACGAACTGGCCGTTCTGCAGGACGTAGCCGGTCGGCACCTGCATCCAGCTGTTGTTGACCATGATCCAGAACGCCGAAAGCGTGGTTCCGAGCGCGACCATCGTCGTCGAGAACAGGTAGAACCACGGCGGCACCCGGGGCCGGCCGAAGATGAGGATGCCGAAGAAGCCTGCCTCCAGCATGAAGGCGGTGAATGTCTCGTAGGAGAGCAGCGGGCCCTGGATCGGACCCGACATCTTCGAGAGCACGCTCCAGTTCGTTCCGAACTGAAACGCCATCACCACGCCCGACACGACGCCCATGCCGAAGGCCACGCCGAAGATCTTCAGCCAGAACTCGAACAGGGTCCGGTAGACGGGCTTGCCACTATACTGGTGCATCGCCTCGAGCACGGTGAGCCAGGCGGCAAGCCCAATCGTGAACGCCGGAAAGATGATGTGGAACGAGATGGTGAAGGCGAACTGCAGCCGCGACAGGAGGAGTGCCGTCGGATCCATCGGACATTCTCCCGTTCGTTCACGCCCGCTTCGCGGCCGCCGGCGCGCGTGCGGCCGGCTGCGGAATGTTGTCGACCTTGAGAACCTCCGCCGTCGTCGCTCGAATCTGACGACAGAAATCCGCGTCGTCGATCAACGACACACCATAGGACGGGACGATCTGCTTCAGCTTCGGCAGCCAGGCGCTCGCCGTCAGCTCTCCGGCAAAGCACTTTTCGAGCACGCTGATGGCGATGAATGCCGCCGTGGAGGCGCCCGGCGAGGCGCCGAGAAGCGCGACCAGCGAATGATCGTCCGCGCCGACGAGCTCGGTCCCGAATTCGAGCAGACCGCCGCGCTTGACATCGGGCTTGATGATCTGGACGCGCTGGCCGGCGACCTGCAGCCTCCAGTCCTTCGGGTCGGCCTTCGGGAAATATTCGTCGAGCGCCGCAAGCCGGTGGCTCTCGGATTGCAGCACCTGCCCGACCAGATATTCGGTGAGATCGAAATTGTCGCGCGCCACCGAGAGCAGCGGCTTGACGCTGGCAGGACGAATGGACTCGAAGAGGTCCAGCAGCGAGCCGTGCTTGAGGAATTTGCTCGAGAAGCCCGCATAGGGGCCGAACAGCAATGAGCGCTGGCCGCCGATCACGCGCGTGTCGAGGTGCGGCACGGACATCGGCGGAGAACCGACCGCCGCCTTGCCGTAGACCTTGGCATGATGACGCCCGTTGATCTCCGGATCGTCGCAGCGCAGCCAGATCCCGCTGACCGGAAAGCCGCCATAACCGCGTGCTTCCGGAAGGCCGGATTTCTCCAGCAGCGGCAGCGCGCCGCCGCCGGCACCGATGAAGACGAACTTTGCGCGAACCGAGCGCGTCTCGCCACTCTCGGTGTCGCGCACCTCGACGCGCCACCGCCCGCCCTGCTCCCGGTCCAGGCCGGTGACGCAGCTGTTGTAGTGGACCGCGCAACCCGGCTGGCTGACGAGATGACCAACCAGCAGATGCGTCAACGCGCCGTAATCGACGTCGGTGCCGGTGATGATCCGCGTTGCGGCGACCGGCTCATCGCCGCTCCGTCCGTCCATCACCAGCGGCGCCCATTCGGCAATCTTCTTGGGATCCTCGGTATGCTCCATGCCCTCATAGCAATGATGGGCCGACATCGCCTTGAACCGCTTGCGGAGAAATTCAACATTCTCCGTGCCGTGCACGAAGCTCATATGCGGCACCGGATGGATGAAGGACCGGGGGTCGGCGATCGCGCCCCGCCCGACGAGATAAGACCAGAATTGCCGGGACAGATCGAACTCGACGTTGACCTGGAGCGCCTTGGAGATGTCGATGCTGCCGTCGGGCCGCTGCGGCGTGTAGTTCATCTCGCAGTTCGCCGCGTGGCCGGTCCCGGCGTTGTTCCAGGAGTCCGAGCTCTCCTGCGCGCAATCATCGAGAGTCTCGAGCATCTGAATCGTCAGGGAGGGCTCGAGCTCCTTGAGGAACGCGCCGAGGGTGGCGCTCATGATGCCTGCGCCAATGAGAACGACGTCGGTTTCGCGGTCGGAAGCTGCTGGCATGGTTTTTTCCTTCGTTGGGTGTTGCTGTTCCGGATAGCTCGATCAGGCCTGCACCGATTGCCGCGTCTTGGCGCGGAACGGCACATCTGCTCCCGGCCGCAGGATCACGTAGGCACGGCGCCAGGACGAATCGTCAGTCAATTTCCAGCTGTGCCCCGAGCCCGCGGTGTCTTCGGCAAGCAGGACATTGCCGGGGTGAATCAGGAAGTGGTGGCCGTCACGCGTCTGAAAATCGAGCGTTCCGCTCAGCGTGATCACGAGCTGCCGGATCGGCGCGGTGTGCCAGGCGAACGCCCCGCCTGATTCCGTCTCCTGGAAGGAGACGCTGACGGCATCGATCTTGCCGGTCAGGAAGTCGCCACGCTGGCCCGGCTCCAGCTCGATGAAGCCTTCCTCGAAATGCGAGTTGTTATCCTCTCCGGTCCATAGACGCACACAGCGGATCATCGTGTCTCTCCTTGCATTTTTGCTGCTTTGCCTCAGCGGCGTTGTACGGACCGGAACGGCACCTCGGCGTCCGGTTCAAGAACCGTGTAGAGGCGCCGCCACGGCGCTTCATCCGTCATGGTCCAATTGTGGCCCGCCCCGCCCGTATCTTCCGTGAACAGGACATCGCCCGGGTGCAGCATGAAACTTCCGTCTGCCGTTTCGAACCGCAGCGTCCCGCTCAAGGACATCACGAGCTGACGCGCGGGGTCGGGATGCCAGCCGAGTTTCGGATCTGCATCCGTTTCGTGGAACGAGGCGGAATCGATCGTCAGCTTTACGCTGAGCGCATCGCCTCTCGCTCCATGCTCGAGCTCGACGACACCTTCCTGGAAGTGCGACTTGCCGTCCGCTCCCGTCCACAGCTTGACACACCGCATCATGGCCCTTGCTCCCTTCAACCGGTTTTCGCACCGATTGCGAGCGGCACCTTGATCTCGGCAACGTAGGGCTTGATCATCTTGGCGGGATCCACGATGCGGTCGAACTCCGGCTCGGTCACGAAGCCGAGCTTCAGCGCCGCCGACTTCAGCGTGAGATCGTTGTCCATCGCGTAATGCGCGATCCGCGATGCCTTGTCGTAGCCAATCACCGGCGCCAGGGCGGTCACGAGCATCAGCGACCGCTCGACATACTCCTTGATTTTCTTGCGGTTCGGCTCGGTACCCTCGACCAGGAAGGTGCGGAAATTCGTGCAGCCGTCGGTGAGGATGGTGACGGATTGCGCGATGTTGTGGATGATCAGCGGCTTGTAGACGTTCATCTCCAGGTAGCCGCCGGCGCCACCGAACCCGACGGCGACGTCGTTCGCCATCACCTGCACGGCGATCATCGTCAGCGCCTCAGCCTGCGTCGGATTGACCTTGCCCGGCATGATCGACGAGCCCGGCTCGTTCTCGGGAATCCGCAACTCGGCAAAGCCCGCGCGCGGACCGCAGGACAAAAGGCGGATGTCGTTTGCGATCTTGTAGAGCGAGCCGGCGAGCGTGCGCAGTGTGCCGGAGAGCTGCACCAGCGCGTCGTGTGCGCCCTGCACGGCGAACTTGTTCGGCGCACTGACGAAGGGCAGGCCCGTCAACCGCGCGATCTCGGCTGCGACGGCTTCTGCAAAGCCCGGCGCCGCGTTAATCCCGGTGCCCACGGCGGTGCCGCCCAGCGCGAGGCGGAAGACGCCCTTGAGCGCGTCGTCGATGCGCGCCAGACCGTCGGCGAGCATCGCGGCATAACCGGACCACTCCTGCCCGAGCGTCAGGGGTGTGGCATCCTGCATGTGGGTTCGGCCGATCTTGACGATGTCGTCCCACTGGTTCGATTTCGCCGCGATCGCATCGTGCAGAGCTTCGACCGCAGGAACCAGCCGTTGCGTCACGTTCATCGCGGCCGCGATGTACATGGCCGACGGGAAGCTGTCGTTCGACGACTGCGACATGTTGACGTGATCGTTCGGATGAACCGGCAGCTTGCTGCCGAGCGCCGTGCCAGCAAGCTGGCAGCATCGGTTCGAGATCACCTCGTTCACGTTCATGTTGAACTGCGTTCCGCTACCCGTCATCCAGACGTGAAGGGGAAACATGTCGTGATGCTGGCCGGCGAGAATCTCGTCGCAGGTGTGGACGATCAGTTTGTGAATCTTGCCGTCGAGACGGCCGCTGGCGTAATTCGCATTCGCGGCCGCTTTCTTCAGGATCGCGTAGGACTGGATCATTTCGCGCGGCATCAGGTCCCGGCCGATGCTGAAATGCTCGAGCGAGCGCTGCGTCTGCGCGCCCCAGAGCTTGTCCGCGGGAACGTTCACTTCACCCAGGCTGTCTGTCTCTTTGCGGAGGTCGTTCATCCTTTGCCTCTCGTGGCAGTTGATGTCGGGAGCACTCTTGCGGCGCCGACCTAAAGTGTACGGACGGCACGGCGCACACGCTTCCGCGAACGAACGTCCTTTTTCCGAATGGCATGGTGGGCGCCTCGACCTGCAACGAGCGAGCGCGCGTTGCGCGTGAACACTCAGGCAATCGCACGGCTTCAATGCTGATGGCTTCGATGCCGGCAGAGCCAGAGAACGTACCCCGACGATGCGATCGGCAGAGCGAGGCTCCAGGTTCCCAGCCACTTCGTCACGCAGCCACCGACAGCGGCTCCCAGCAGGAACATCAGGCAGATCGCAACCATCGCTCCACCGCCGCGCGCCGCATCGCGATCGGACGCGGCAACGAACTGATCGATGGCGCGGAGCATGTTTCCACTGGCAGTGACTGAGAGGTACTTCCAGCGTCCAACCTGCCTGAAACTCGCCGACTGCAACGCGACGCCGAAGGAGATGACAAGAATCACGATCTGATCGGGAACGCGATGAAGCAGCAGCATCGCCGTGGCAAGGCAGACGATTTCTCCGACGAGACAGCGCAGCGCCGCCCGGGTGCGGGCCGCCACCACCGCCCCCAGGACGAAGGCCACGATCGGAAGGAGATGGTGAAGCGCGCGCAGCCATTGCCCGGACTGGGCGTCGATCCCGAGGAAGACGACGTTGCCGGTCTGCGAACTCGCGAAGACGCCCAGCGACAGCCACGTGAAGGCGTCGAGGAAGCCCCCCGACATGCTCAGGAGAGAGGCAACCAGCAGCGATCGTTCCGGAGCGTAGGCCTCGACGCGTGTCTCGGCCAAGGCCTCCGTTGATGCGGCTTGCATCGCCATGTTCGCGGGTCCGCGAGGTCAGCAGCCGGCGGGCGGCGCGGCCTCTTCAGGCAGCAGGACGCGGCGCGGATGCGTGAATACGCCGTATCCGTCATCGCGGGCGACGGCGAGCAACGTGATCCCCGCCTCGTTCGCTGTCTGGATGGCGAGCGCGGTCGGCGCGGAAACGGCAACGACGACCGGCGCGCCGATCATCGCGGCCTTCTGCACCATCTCTACCGAAACGCGGCTCGTCAGCAGCACAGCGCCGTCACGAGCCGAGTTGCCGTCGCGAACGATTGCACCGGCGAGCTTGTCGAGCGCATTGTGCCGGCCGACATCCTCCCTGACCACGGCAATGCCGGCGCGAGGCTGCCAGAAGGCCGCCGCGTGAACGGATCTCGTCTGTTGGTTCAATGTCTGGAGAGGAGACAGCGCCTGCATGGCGCTCAGCAGGTCCCGTGCGTGAAAGGCAATGCCGGGGCTCTCGACCCGCGATGGCGCGCGACGTGCCTGTTCGAGGCTTTCGATGCCGCATAGCCCGCACCCGACCGGACCGCTGATGGCGCGGCGGCGCACGGCCAGGGACGCAGCGCGGTCGCCATCGAGCCACATCCGCACTTCCACGCCAAGCTCGTTCGAGATCAGCTCGATGCTCCTGATCTCGCTTGCGCGGCCGATGATTCCTTCGGTGAGGCTGAAGCCGACACCGAAATCCTCCAGATCGGCCGGCGTCCCCATCATCACCGCATGGGTCGACCCGTTGTAGGTCAGCGCGATGGCGCTCTCCTCGGCGACCAATCGCGACGTCGACCTCGTGCGGCCGCCGCGCCAGGCGATCTCCCGGTGCCGCGTGAATGTCGAACCTGGCATCATGGCTTACACCGTCGCCGGCTCGGCCGAATGTCGCGAGGCCCGGTTTCTGAGCGCGAGCCCGAACGCAATGAAGCCCCATCCCTGGAAGATCAGATCGACGACCAGCATCGCACCGAGTAGCCACAGGCCAATGGTCGGCCAGGCTGCAACCAGCATCACGCCGACGCAGAACGTCACGACGCCGGCGGCCACTATCCAGCGCCAGCCTGCGGCCGGCCGCATATGGAAGCCTGCCCAGATCCGCGTCACCCCGGCGACGATCAGGAAAGCGCACATTGCGAGCGACAGTGTGAACGAAGCCAGTAGCGGGTCGTAGAGGATAACGGCTCCGGCGGCGCCATAGATGATCCCGGCGAACAGCCAGAACAGGAAACCCCGCAGGCCGTGCACGGAGAAGGCATGCACGATCTGGAAGATCCCGGCGACTGCCATGGTCGCTCCAATGACGAGCACGGAGGCCAAGCTCGCCGCCATCAGATTGGCCGACGCAATGCCGCCGAGGATCAGTTCGCCAACCCCCAGTGCAACGAACCAGCCCCATTTTCCGGCAATCGCGTGAATGGCCCTTCCGAGCGACGCCTTCGAGTTCGACATGTCCGTCATGACTTGACCCTTGTACGTGCGACCGGCCTAGCGGTCATGGATGGGAGCAAGCGTACAGAGTTTCGCTCGGGGTCATCTTTCGAGGATGCCGCGATATTGTTTCATCCGCACGATGCGGGTCTTTTCGGTGGGCTCACGATCAAACGGCGAGCGTTCAAGGCAGGTCTGCAGCCATCTTTGGCAGATGCAACGGCAGTGAGATGGTAGAGTCGCGCATGGACTTCCAACCACCCCTGCGCGGAAGCGAAGGTCGCCCTCGCTTCCGCGGCGTCGCAGCGATCGGCCGCCTTCGACACCAGGTCGATCACCAAGGCAAGCTCGTCATCGACCCGGCATCCTGTGCCTACGAATTCGGGCCGCTTCGTCCGGTCTCGTACAGGAACCAGATCCGCCGCTCCGTCTCATCGATCCAGTTTTCCAGCAGGCTTGCGGTGGCGACGTCGCCATACTCGTCGCAAAGCTCGTGGACCCGACGCATTTCCCGCGTCAGCTGCTGGTTGTCGCTGCGCAGCTCGGCGAGCATGTCCTGGGGTTCGACATAATCCGCGTCGTTGTCGAGAATGCGCTGCTCGCGCGCGATCTGGCCGATCGAGCGCAGCGTCGTGCCGCCGATCTTGCGCGCCCGCTCGGCAATGTCGTCGGTCATGGCAAAGATCTGCTCGGCCTGCTCGTCGAGCAGCAGGTGATAGTCGCGGAAGTGCCTGCCGGATACGTGCCAGTGGAAGTTCTTGGTCTTCAGGTACAGCGCGAAGACATCGGCCAGCAGCGCTCTCAGCGCGGCTGGAATGTCCCGGTTCGCATTGGCCCCGAGATCCGTCGGGCTCTGGAGATCCGCTTTGCTCATTGTCGTCATCCTTGTTGGAGGTTGAAAAACTTTAGCCGCACGCTTCGCCGGCGCGCGAAGCGTTCATTCCACCGGCGTCGTCCTGTTCCGCAACGGCAGGAGCGCGATCGTCCCGAATACGCCGTCGCGGCGGATCAACGCGTGGAACAGCCCTGCCACCAGATGCAGCAGCACGAGGGCAAAGAACGCAAAGCCCAGATAGACATGGGCATTCCACAACAGCGTGTGCAGGCGGTCGCTCTGCGGCAGCAACGCCGGAATTCGAATGCTGCCATACAGAACGACTGGATAGGCCGCAGCCCAAAGCATGCCGAGCCCCAGCAACGGCATCACGATCATGAAGCCATACAGGAGCTGGTGCGACAAACGTGCTGCCAGCTTCATCGCCGGCGGAAGATCAGCCGGCAACGGTGGCGCGCTGTAGTGGCGCCGCAGAGCCAACCTGATCACGACGAGAGCCAGGAGAGTGACGCCGAGCGTCTTGTGGATCAGGATCAGCGGCAGATATGTCGGCGCCACGGTGGACACCATGCCGACGCCGATGAAGAGCATGGCGATAATACAGACTGCCATCAACCAGTGCAGGAGCCGCTGAAGCAGGGCGAAACGATGAGGAGCATTGCTCATGGCCTGGCGGTCTCGGTTCGAGGATAATCCCGGGCTTCGGCCGCACGCAAATCGTAGGACTTGCGGTAGACCGACGAGCGCGCGGCCGGGAAAGGATCGTCCGACACCCGGATTCCCTGCGGCAGCACCGTCGGATCGAAGTTGATGTCGCGGCAGGGCCCATCCCGCTCCGGTTCGATCCGCTGCACGATGAGCGTTCCGACTTGCACCGTACGACGGCCCTCAGGCCAGGACTTGCTCGGGTCCGCGGTCGGATCACCGGGATCGGCGACGGTCGTGACCATGGTCCAGCGTTGCGGGCCGGCGATCCGGACCCGTTCCGCTATCTCCTGCTCGAGAAAATCGGGACCGCGCTTTTCCAGCTCGGCTTGTGACAGTGGAACGACCTTCGCCGTCGGCAGCAGCGACCATCGCACCGCATGCTCTGCGCCCTTCGCATCCGTGAAGATGAAACTGTTGAGCCCGTGGTAAGGCTCCTCCGCATAGCTGGCGGTCCAGGGCGCCGTTTTGGCCCAGGCCGCGAAGGCGGCGAATTCCGGATTTGCCTGGATGAATGCCCTCATCGCCTCCGGATCCTTCTTGCCGGATGCAATCAACAGGTCGTGAAACGCCTGCGGCGTGGAGACTGCAAAGAACGGCGGATTGATCATCGCCATCCGCCACTCTTCGCCATCCGCCGTTGCGATCTGCAATCCCAAACCGCGCACGCGCGCGGTTGCGTCCACGGCGTTCGGATCGGCAGTGCCAAGATTGAAGCGGCCCAGAGCCGGATACGTGCCTCGCTCGAAGACCCTGGCTTTCGAGAGTTCCACGCCGTTCCCGTTCGCCTCGAAGACGCCGGTGAAGCAGATTCCCTTGGCATGATTTCGCCGGTGCCCGAGTGGCGGGCCACTCGGGGGCGTGAGCGCCGCGATCATCAGATCCGGCGTCAGGCGCCCGGGCGAGAGCCACCCAGCAGTGTAGGCAAACGCGGCAGCACCGCCCCCGAGGACGGCCACAATCAGCACCAGCGAGCCGAGCCTCGAGCGCGGCAGGTTGCCTGACTGATTCATCGCTTCTCCTTGCAATACGCAAGCCGCCCCGCAGACCGGCCCCACGGCCCGTTCTGTCGAGCGGCTCGGGTTCCGTTGTAGCTGGCGACCACGGCCGCGATCTTCTGAAACCGGATCGCCAATTTCGCGAAGGCACGTTCGTGCTTGCCCAGTATGCGGGGCTCGTCCTCACCGGATTTCGGGCTTTCTCGAAATATTTCGTGCGATCTGAAAATCACTCACCGGGCTCGAAAGACCAGCTTTGCGCCGGGGCCTAGTTCAAAGGCTCTTCGCACAAGGCCAGCGGTCGATCGACGAACGATGAACGTGTCGCGACGACGCTGGCGTCTTTGCGGAAGCTGGAGTGCGATTGGGGTTCGAATGAGCAAAGTGATCATCGTCACAGGAGCTGCAAACAGCATCGGACGAAGCACCTGCAAGACATTGGCGCAAGCCGGCCACACGGTCTACGTTTCGATGCAGGAAACGAAGGGCCACGATGATCACGGCGTCGAGGACGCCGGCAAGCACGGCGCGGAACTCCGAACCATCGCGTTCGACGTCGCCTCGGAAGCCTCCGTGAATTCGGCCATCGATGCCATCGTCGCCGAGAACAACCGCCTCGACGTGATCGTGCACAATGCCCGACAGGTCATCTACGGACCGGCGGAGGCCTTTACGCCGGACCAGCTTGCCGAGCTCTACGACACCAACGTGCTGAATGCGCAACGGGTCAATCGGGCCGCATTGCCCCAGTTGCGCAAGCAGGGCCAGGGCCTGCTGATTTGGGTCTCATCGAGCAGCGCACGTGGCGCCTCGGTTCCTTTCCTGGGAGCCTATGCTTCGTCAAAGGCCGCCCTCGATGCACTGGCGCTCGGCTATGCGGGCGAGCTCGCGCGCTGGGGCGTCGAGACGACGATCGTGGTCCCCAGTGCGCTCGGACCCGGCCACTACATTCGCTCCGGCCGACCGCTCGACACGGCGCGGGCCGAGGAATACGCGGATGGTCCGACGGCCGACGTGAGCGAGATCGCGCAATCGGCACTTGCGCAGCTTCCGGCGAAGGATCGAACTCCGCAAGACGTCGCGACCGCCATAGCCGATGTCGTCGGCATGCCATTCGGACAACGGCCGCTGAGAGTTCATTTCGGTCCTGACGACGACGGAGCCGCAGCCGTCAACGCCATCGCCGACAGCGTCCGCATGGAACTTCTCCGCCGGATCGGGTTGGACGACATTCTCAAGCCCGCGTCCATCGGATAGGGCTGGGTGTCGTGGCGTCGCACATTCGTGATCAGGCGAGACCGAAGACCAGCCGCGGCGCTCGTTTCGACGCATCGATATAAGCTCCCGGTCGTTTCTGTAATCAGGGGTCGATTCCTGAAAATCCGGGAGCCTCTTCGGAGCCCCAGACGAAAGTGATACGTCCCAATCCTTTACCCTGTTACTGCCGAATGTTAGGTTTGAAAGGCCGCTACGTTCACGCGTCTTGGTGTGCTTCCAAGTCATAGAACGTGACGAGTCGTGCGCCGGGTTGAAATTCCCAATGGCCCCCCGCTGGCAAAGCAACAACACGCAAAGCAGCAACACGATGGCCGCTGCCGGCCGCTCCGCCCAAGACGAAGCCGCCCGGGAGATCTTGGTCTTCGGGCCGTTTCGGCTCGACCCCGCGCAGCGGCGGGTTGAGAGAGACGGGAGCCCCCTGCAGCTGTCGGGTCGAGCATTCGACATTCTGCTCGCACTGGTCCGGCAGGCCGGCAACGTCGTCAGCAAGACAGAGCTTATGGCCACGACGTGGCCGGGCGCCGCCGTCGAGGAAAACAGCCTGCGTGTCCATATCGCCGCACTCCGCAAGGCACTCGGAGACGGCAACGACGGCGTCAGATACCTGAGCACGGTCTCCGGGCAAGGCTACTGCTTCGTCGCGGCGGTATCGCGCCCGGAACAGAGGCAACCTGCACCGACCAATCCGACTTACGTCCATAACCTGCCGGCGCATCCCCGGCAGATGGTCGGGCGTGAGCAAGCCATACAGGACATCTCGGAAAGACTGAGAGCCCAACGTTTCGTCACGGTCGTCGGCCCGGGCGGCATCGGCAAGACCACAGTCGCCATTTCCGCGGGCCACGCCCTGCTCGCGGAATTCGCCGGCCATGTCCACTTTGTCGGTCTCGGCGAGACAGGCAGCGCCGCTCCAGTGCCGGCGATCGTCGCATCTTCACTTGGGCTGCGAGCTCGATCGAATGATCCCACGAATAGCCTCGCGACATTCCTGCGCGACATGCGGATGCTGCTCATTCTGGACTGCTGCGAGCATGTCATCGAAGCCGCGGCGGCGCTGGCCGAACGGCTCTACCAGGCAGCACCGGAGCTGCACATCCTGGCGACCAGCCGGGAGCTGCTGCGCGTCGAAGGCGAGTTCACATACCGGCTCCCACCGCTGCCGAGCCCGCCGGAGAAGATCGTTTTGACGGCCGCGAACGCTCTCGCCTACCCTTCGGTGAAACTCTTCGTCGAGCGTGCGACCGCGGGAGGCGGCGAGTTCGCGCTGACGGATGCGAACGCCTCTGATGTCGGCAACCTCTGCCGTCGGCTCGACGGTATCCCGCTTGCCATCGAGCTCACCGCCGGCCATGTGGGCGCATATGGCGCAAGAGCGATGGTCCAACTCCTCGACCAGCACCTCAATTTGCTGTGGGAGGGACGACGCACCGCGCTGCCTCGGCACCGGACACTGCGCGCAACCATCGAATGGAGCTACAATCTTCTATCCGACGCGGAACGCGCGATTCTCGGCCGGCTGTCAGTGTTCGTCGGTAGCATGACCCTGGACGCCGTGCGGTCGATTGCCGCGGGCTCGGAGGATGACGACACGATCCTGGCGATCATCGACAGCCTCGTCGCCAAGTCGATGCTTGCACTGAACACCGGCTCGCAACCGACCCGCTACCGCCTTGCCGACTCGACCCGGGCATACGCGCAAGAGAAACTTGCCGCCAGCGGGGACTCCGAGGCGGTCGCGCGACGTCACGCCTGCTACTTTCTCGACCTCCTTGAGATGATCGGCGACGAAGCGAACCGAGACCTTTCGACGGTTGCGGAGGAATTCGGCAACGTCCGCGCCGCACTGACGTGGTGCTTCTCGGATCAGGGAGACCGCAGAGCCGGCGTGGCGCTCGCTGCAGCATCGATACCGCTCTTCTTCAAGCTGTCGCTCCTGGCGGAATGCGAGCTCTGGGTCACCCGCGCCATCGAAGCACTCGATGAAACCAATGGAGGCATCAGGCAGGGCCTCGTCCTTCACACGGCGCTGGGGGCTGCGCGCATGCTCACCGGACAGCTGGATGAATTGGGCGCAAATCACCTCCGCCGGGCGCTCGAGCTGACGGAAAGGATCGGCGATATACCGGGGCAGATCCGTTTGATCGACCAGTTGCATTTGCTGCAATTGTTCGTCGGCAAGTATGATGACGCATTTGGCATCGCCAAACGCGGCGAAGCCATTGCCCTTGCCAACAACGATTCCAATGCGGTCGCGCGCATGCGCGTATTGCTCAGCATCTCCTGCCAGTATCTCGGCAAGTTCGTTGCCTCTCGCTCATACGTCGAAGCGGCATTGCGACATACGGGCCTGGACAAGGACGTCCTTAGCGGCCTCACCCTCGAATATCCCAAACGCGCTCAAATCACCCTTGCGCGCGTCCTCTGGCTTCAGGGATATCCCGATCAGGCGACAGGAATGGTGCGCCGCGCCATCTCGGACGTCATCGCGGCGAACCATCCGGTCATGTTCTGCAGAGCGCTGCCATGGGCATTCGGCGTCTTCTTCTGGAATGGCGATCTGGAGGATTGCGAAGAACACATCGACAGGTTCGTCGTGGAGGCTCGCAGGCACAACCTCGCCATCCTCCAGTTGGTCGGCGAGGCCATGAAGGGGATTACACTGCTGGCCAGGAACGAGACCGGTGTCGGGCTCGCCATGCTGAAAGGCTCGATCGAGAAGCTGCAGAGCCTGTGCTTCGGTGCGGTGGCTGGGTTTCGCATGCCTCTCGCCGAAGCCCTGGCGGCGACAGGTCACGGCGACGAAGCCCTGGACACCATTGATCAGGCGATTGCCCAGGCCCAACACTGCAACTTCATGATGGACATGCCCGACATGTTGTGCACAAGAGCGAAGGCGCTGATGAGGAAGAGCAATCCGGATCTTTCGCAAGCGGAGCTGAGCCTCATCCGAGCACTCGACCTCGCCCGCCATCAGGGGGCGCTGGGTTATGAGCTTCGCGCGGCGATCGCGCTTGCGAGACTATGGCAGCGAGGCGATCGCCGCCGGGAGGCGCACGATATGCTCGCCCCCGTCTATCAGCGGTTTACCGAGGGATTCCAGACGCGCAGCCTCGTGGCGGCAAGAGGCTTGCTTGCCGAGCTGAACCCGCCACGCTCGCGCTCGTTTGCGGCCAAATGATCCTCTCCGGATCGCGTAAGCGCGCATCGCCTCGATCGCCGTGCAATCGCGATAGAGGGGTGCAGTCTCGAACGACGCGTGCGGGCCGCCGGTCCATGCTGCGTTGGCAATGAGACGTCGGCGCCGGCCATCGCCATCGGCGGCACAGGCGGCGCCACCGGCGGATTGCGGAACGTTCCAGAGCACGGGGAAGCGGCGCTCGCCGAGGCCGCACAGGCATCCGATCGATCGGATCTGATGCCGCTCCCCGGGGCCTCCATCGCTTACGATCCCAGCTTCACCATCATTGCGCGCGCGTCGCTGAGGTCCGCAGTCTCGAAGCCTTCGGTGAATTTGCCATACACGGAAGCGAGAACATCGCGTGCATCGGCCAGATGCCCCTCACTCATCCTCATTCGTGCCACGCTGATCGCCGTCCTCAGCTCCCAGAACAATGCACCCTGGCTCCGCGCCACCTCGAACGCCTTGTCGAAGACCTGCTCGGCACCACCCGTCGAGCGGCGCGCGCCGGGGCGCAGCAACAATTCGCCCTTGATGCGCAAGAGCTCGGCGACATACCACCCTTCGTCCCTTGCCTCGCATCGTGCGAGCGCCTCGTCGGCGGTCGCGAGCCCCTGCGACACCTCGCCGGCCTCTCCGAGACACACGGCGAGCTCGCCGAAGGGAAGCAGGAAACGCGGCAGGAAGCGCGCCTCGCCCGCGAGCTCGAGCGCCTTGCGCAGCAGCGGCAATCCGGTCGCTACGTCGCCCCGGCGCGAGATCAGCACGCCCCTGAAGGCGCGTGCCCATACGTTCCACAAGCGGATCGGGTGGCGTTCGGTGTGCTCGATCAGCATCGTACAATACCGCTCCGCCGCGTCGAGATCGCCGGCCAGGAAGGCAATCGGGCAAGCACCCTGCCCGAGGACGCTGCAGAATGTGAGTGCGTGGCCGCTCGTCCGGCCTTCCTCGACGTTGCGCCCGACGACGCTCAAGGCCTGATCCGCGAGGCCAAGCAGCCACAGGATCCGCGCCTGGAAGTAGTGAGTTGAGGCCCGCAGGTCGAACCGGAAACGGATGACCTGCGGCTTGGCCGCCAGATCCGAGAGGCGAGACAGGGTTCGCCCGATGTGATGATACGCCTGCCGCTGGTCGCCGAGATAGTGCAGCGTGGTTGCAAGAAGTCGGTCGGCCATCATCCGGTCGACAGGATTGCCGGAATCGTCCACGGCGTCTGCGAAACGATGCGCAAATTCGAGGGCCCTGCGGAATTCGCCGTTGTTGAACTGATCGATGCAGAGTCCCCAAAGCGCGCGCAACAGGTAGTCCCTGTCACCGAGCTGCTCGGCCAGCTGAAGGGTCGCGGCCCAGGCGGGACCGGCCTCCCGGGCTCTTCCGACACCGTACATCAGCGACCAGCCGCGCGCGGCCGACAGCTGCATGCGAAGCCGCGGCGCGTTCGCGGCCGTCGGGTCGAGGCGCGCCAGAGCGAGTTCGGTCCGCTCGCGGCATTCGCTGAGGAGCGACAATTGCACCCAGAGCGGGACTGCGGCCGCCGTCAAGGCCGCTCCGACTTGCGCGTCTCCGCCGGACGAGAAGGCCCAATCAAGGCTCGTTCGCACGTTGTCGATGTGCCGGCCATAGATGGTGAGCCACTCCGCCTGCGGCTTCACTTCGCTGTCGGCCTCGGCGTTGGCAAAGAATCCGCAATAGTATTTCGCCTCGCGGCGGGCGGCGTCGGGATATTCTCCGCCCGCGTGCAGCTTCTCCAATGCATAGGCACGCGTCGTATCCAGCAAGCGATAATGAGGACTGTCGCGGCGAATATCGGCGACAACGAGCGACTTTGCCACCAGCCTGGCAAGCTGGCCGGTCACGTCGCCGATGTGCTCGCCGGCGAGCGCGATCACTGCATCGAGCTGGAATTCGCCGGCGAATATGCCGAGCTGCCGGAGCAGCCACGCCTCGTCGTCCGGCAGCAGGTCATAGCTCCAGTCGAGCGTTGCACGCAGCGTTTGCTGCCTCGGCAACGCGGTACGGCGGCCCGTCGTCAGAAATTTGAACCTGTCATCGAGAAGTGCCGCGATCCTCGGCGGGCTGACCATGACTGCGCGCGCCGCTGCAAACTCGATCGCAAGCGGAATGCCGTCGAGCCGCCGGCAGATGGCTGCGATGGCGCCGATGTTCTCCTCGTCCGACGCGAAGCTTGAACCCAACGCCTTCGCTCTGCTCGTGAACAGCTCGACTGCGCTGTACGCGTAGGCGCCGGCGGGCTCGAGCCTGGCTTCAGGCGGCACGCCCAGAGGGAGCACGCGGTAGACGTGCTCCCCCTCGATGCGCAGCGCTTCTCGACTTGTCGCAACAATGAACGTCCCGGGGCAGCGGCTGACAACGAGCTCGGCCACCTGGGCCACGGCATCAATGACGTGTTCGCAATTGTCGAGGATGAGCAACAATGGCCGAGGGCCGATCGCGCGTGCGATGGATTCAGGCGAAATCTCCTCGCCCTCGAGCTTGGTGCCGAGCACGCCGGCGATGACCGAGCAGACGAGCTTGGGATCGGACAGCGAGGCCAGTTCGACCAGCAACCGGTCAGCCGCCAAGCCGGTCGGCGGCGTTCTGGCTGCCTCCAGCGCCAACGCCGTCTTTCCGATCCCGCCGGGCCCGACCAGGCTCACCACGCGATAGGCCGACAGAAGCCGCCACAGATGTGCGATCGCGGCGGTGCGGCCGATGAGATCGAACGACGCGCTGGGAATGTTGGTCGACGGCAGCAACCCGGTTGCGGCAGATTGTAGCGGGGCGTCCATATGCCGGATCCGCCACGCTCCCAGCAAACGATAACCGCGACCAACAGTGGTTGACAGCATGTCGCGGTCAGGACCAAGGGCTTTTCGGATCGCCGCGATATGTACGCGAAGTGCGCTCTCCTCGACAAAGACGCCCCGCCAGACGCGCTCCGTCAGGTCGTTCTTGGTGACGAGTTGGCCCTCCGCCTGAACCAATTCCGCAAGAATCTCAAAGGCACGCCCCCCCAAAGGAACGAGCTCTCCTGCCGAACGCAACTCGCGTCTGACAAGATCGATCTCCCATTGCGCATAAATGTAGACGGGACGCTGGCCTGGCTCAGCCATCATTGGGACAGCCCAAGCGGTTTCATCATTTTCAGTCCAGCTTACCATCAACCCTTTCGAAAGACACAGGTTGCCGGACGGCGCCGCCGCCGGCCCCCGTCTCCGAATGCGCGCTCTTCAGCAGCCGCGGCAGATCGATCCTTCCAGCATCTTCTCGAGCCGGGCGTCGTCCTTGTCGATGGTCGGGTCCGTGCCGAGCAACGGCCCCTTCGTCGCGCGACCACCACTGTCGGACGACGGAAGCGCGGTGCCCAGCGAGTTCGTTCCAGGCGCGGCGGCGCTCGTCCCGAGCGCACCGCCGCTTGCCATCGACATATGCGATCCCATGTCACCGCGGGCAGACGCAATGCCCGAGAGCGCTACGCAGGCGACGACACAAACAACAGGGATTAATCTCATTGCTCACACTCCAAATGTTCAAACGACCCGCCTCCCAGAAACGGGCATCAGACGCGTTTGACCACGCACAATCGCGCGAGGATTCTGACAACGCTGACAGAATCTTCCCGCAGGAGTGATGCACGTCCTCCGGGACTTCTCGACCGGACGACCTACATAGGATTCATCAAAAGAATTTTCGGAAACGCCACCAGCCGAGCAGCGATCATCGCCAAGCGACTCTCCGCACAGAGCAAGCAATGGAGAACCGCTATGAGTGTATTCAAAATCCTAATCGCTGCGGCGCTACTCTCAACGGCAACGATATCGTCCGCATCCGCAGCCTGGTCCTTCGCCGATCAGGAGCCGGCAGCCTTTGCATCGATGTACCCCGATCGCGACGTGCTGAATGGCGGCGCGCTGACGCCGGCCGGACGAATGGGCCTCGAGCGGCCGGGTGGTGCCGCGCCCGTATTCGCCGCGGGCCACTACCACGTCCGCAACTGGCATCGATGATGAGGCACCACAATCGAGCGTCATGCAGATGATGGCGTCCAAAATCCGGGAGTGCGGCCGCGCCATGCGGCGCACCCTGCCGGCTTCGAAACAAGGCCAATCACGTCGATCCGGATAGCCGGCCCGGCAGTTGCGAAACTTAACAGTTCTTCAGCATCTTAAGCCGGGCTCGCGGCAGCACCCGCGCTATATTCGGGACCCGACTTCTGCACGTGCACGCCCAGCGACCGCAATACGCGTCTCTCCCGGGCCGGCGCGGCCGAACGACACGTCGTCGGGTTTGGTATGTTCGAAACCCGGCAGCGCCATGGAGGCACCGCTTGATCACAGGCAGAACTGGCTACTCGATTTCGGGCAACGCGTGGCGCCTGGGAAAGCTCGTCATCTCCTGCGCCGTGCTCGCAGTCGGCAGCGCTTCCGCGGAGCCGCAGTACGACCCCGGCGCAAGCGATACCGAGATCCGGATCGGCAACATCATGCCCTACAGCGGTCCGGCGTCGGCTTACGGCATCATCGGCAAGACGATGAGTGCATACTTTCGCATGATCAACGACAACGGCGGAATCAACGGCCGGAAGATCAATTTCATCTCATATGACGACGCCTACAGTTCATCCAAGGCGGTCGAACAAGCACGACGGCTCGTCGAGGACGACGAGGTGCTCGCGATCTTCGCGCCGTTCGGCACGGCCAGCAATGCCGCCATTCAGAAGTACATGAACCACCGGCATGTGCCGCAATTGTTCGTCATCACCGGAGCGTCGCACTGGGCCGATCCCGAGCACTTTCCGTGGACCATCGGCTGGCTACCGAGCTACCGAACCGAGGCCCGCATCTATGCGGACTACATTCTGAGGCATCATCCAGGTGCCAGGATCGGCATTCTCCACCAGAACGACGACTTCGGGCGCGACTATCTGCGCGGGCTGAAGGACGTGCTCCAGGACAAGTACGCGCAAATGGTGGTTGCCAGCCTGCCATACGAGGTCAGCGAACCGACGATCGATTCACAGGTCGTCGCGATCAAGTCCGCCGCGCCCGACATATTCATCGACATAGCCACGCCCAAATTCGCCGCTCAGGCGATCAGGAAGCTCGCTGAGCTGGACTGGCATCCCATCCACATCGTGACGAACGTCTCGGTCTCGGTCGGCGCGGTGCTGAAGCCGGCCGGACTGGACAACGCAAAGGGAGTTCTCAGCGCGGGGTATCAGATGGACGTGACGGATCCGCAGTGGGACAGCCATCCGGGCATGCAGCACTTTCGCGCGTTCATGGCGAAATACTTTCCGGAAGCCGATCGATCGGAGAGCGGGCCTCTGGTGGCCTTCAACATGTCGAGCGCGCTCGTGGAGGTGATCAGGCGCTGCGGCGATGATCTGACGCACGAGAGAATCATGCAAGTGGCCGCGGATCTCGATTTCGAACTCGAGGCCTACATCCCCGGCATTCGAATAAAGACATCGCCAACGGACTTTCATCCGATCGAGCAGCTCCAGATGATGCGCTTCACCGGCGAGAGCTGGGAATGGTTTGGTCCGCTGCTCGATGGACGCGCTGACCAGGCGACGTCCTTGCCCGACTAGGACGCGGACCTCCCTGTGGGATGAGCCGTCGATGTCCGAAGTCAACGCACCGCGACGACTTCGTGCAAAGACGAAAATGTTCGTTCGATCAACACTGCGGATCCGACGCGCGCATGAACATGTCTCGCGTGCGGGCCGAGGCGTTCGGCGTCGCTTTCTCAAGGAGATGTTCGATGACTACACTGAAGCTCTTGTCGGCCGGATTCGTGGTCGCAGCCATGATTGCCTCCCCCGCGATGGCTCGCGAAGGCAACGCGAAGCGTACCAATGCCGAGGCTTATGCGTCGGCTCAGCGCGTTCCGGCCTCCTCCAAGCGCGGCTGCGCCCGTGCTCCCGACGTCGGTGCGTACGCAACCGCCCCCTGGCGGCGGCCGCCATGCGAGCCCACCTCGGGCTATTGAGTTCGCGAACCGGATCAAGTCCGGTTGACGCCGACTGGAAGTTGATCGTCTCAACGTTCCGGATTTTGACCTCTCGGCGGAAGGAAGGACGGCGGCTCACGATCAGGCCGCCGTTCTTGCGACCGGTGCACGTCTCTCGGACGCATTTTTGCTCCGGAGGTCTTGCGCTGACGATCCTCGGCGAAGTGAGTAAATGATGCTTCCGTTGCAGACGTCAGGCTTCTTCCGACCGCCTCTCCCATTGTGACACACGCCCGGCTGCCGTCACGAATTCGTGTATCGAACACGAGTGCGTCGGGTGCCAGCATCGACGATGAACGAAGCGTCGGACTGAGCGGGTCTTCTTGACATGCCGACGATCTCCCCTCTAGGAGACCTAGGCGCATTGACGCTTTCAAATTCTTGCCACGGGTCGGTGATCTCAAGGGCGGGCTCGTGATCTCCCCCTCGGATCACGGCAGCGAAGTTGATGCACGGACCCCTTATGTCATCTCCGGTTGATCGCACGTACTCTTTCGGACATTGGCTGATCGATTGCCAACGGAGGGAGCTGAGATACAACAACGTCGCGGTGCCGATCGGAAGCCGTGCATTCGAGATTCTCGAGAAGTTGGTGGGCTCCGCCGGCCTCCTGGTCACCAAGGACGATTTGATCGGAAGCGTCTGGTCGGGCCTGACCGTCGAAGACAACACGCTCCAGGTTCATATTTCGGCCGTCCGGAAGGCGCTGGGCGAGGATCGCAATCTGCTCAAGACGGTTTCAGGTCGCGGATACACGCTCGCTGGAACTTGGCGAAGCGGGCATTTGGATCATCCGGCGGCCGCACCGGTAACGATTCCGGCCGATGCGCTCTTTTCCAGCAACCTGCCGAGTATCCGCGCGCCTCTCATCGGTCGCGAGGATAGTCTGAGCGAATTGAGCGACGTGTTGTCCGCATATCGGGCCGTGACTCTTGTCGGCCCCGGCGGCATCGGAAAGACGAAGCTGGCGATCGAGCTCGCGCGCAGTGTCGCGCCTTCGTTCAACGATTCCGTAGCGCTGGTCGAGCTCGCGGCCCTGCAGGGTGCGGCTCTTGCTGCATCTGCGACCGCCCGTGCGCTCAGGCTCGCCTCGAATGACAAGGAAGTAACGCCCGCAAGCATCGCGCAGGCCATCGGGACCCGCCGCCTGCTTCTTGTCCTGGACAATTGTGAGCATGTGATCGAAGCGGCCGCGCAGATCGCAAGTGCCGTGCTCCACTATTGTCCGAACGTCACGGTTCTCGCGACCAGCCGCGAAGGCCTCCGCATCGACGGCGAATACGTTGCGGCCGTTCCGGCGCTGTCGGTCCCTGGTCCCGATATGCACGCTCCCGATCTGCTGCTCCGGGCAAGCGCAGTGCAGCTGTTCGTCGCCCGAACGCGGGCGCTGCGTGCGAGCTTCGTTGCCGGCGCCGAGGAGCTTCAGAAGATCGCCGCCATCTGTCGCCGCCTCGACGGCATTCCGCTCGCACTGGAGTTTGCCGCAGCCCGGGCCGCCAATCTCGGAGTAGACGCCGTACTGCTCCGCCTGGACAAGCGCTTCGAGCTCCTGAATGGCGGCCGCCGCGACCAGCTGCCGCGACACCAGACCCTGCGGGCGACCCTGGACTGGAGCTACGATCTCTTGCCGCCGGCAGAGCAGAACCTGCTTTGCCAACTCGCGGTGTTTCCGGCCGGTTTCACGCTCGATGCGGCCAGTGCGATGATGGACGACACCCTGTCGCGGTCGGACGTCATCGAAACCCTGTTCAATCTGGTCGCGAAATCGCTGGTGTCGCTGGATCCCTCCTTCGAGGGACGATGGCGCCTCCTGGAAAGCACCCGCGCTTATGCGCTGGAGAAGCTCGCAGACGCAGGCCTCGTCGAGCAGGCTGCCAGACGGCAGGCCTGCTTTCTCAGGCAGATCATCGCGCCGCTCGGCGATGCCTCTCCCGCTCCCGACGACATCTCCCGTTTCGCCCAGGAGATCGGAAACGTGCATGCGGCGCTCGATTGGGCCTTCTCGCCCGGTGGAGATGCGGCGCTTGGAATCGAGCTGACGTCCGGCTTCGTTCCGGTATGGATGCAGTTGCTGTCCTTCGTGGAATGCTCAACGCGGATCGAGCACGCTCTCGCGCATTTCAGCCCCGGGTTCACCTGCGTTCCGAAGCTCAAGGCGCAGCTCTATGTCGCGCTGGGATTCGCACTCCTCAACACGACGGGGTCGGCGGATCGCATGAAGGCGGCGCTGAGCATCGGTCTCGCACTCGCCGAGGAATTGTCCGATCTCGAGCTTCAGCTCAAGGCGGTCTGGACCTTGTGGAGCTATAACCTCAACTCGGGCCAATATGCCGCGGCCAAGGACGTCGGCGAACGCTACCTCGAGATCGCGCTGCGCACCGGAAATCCCGCCAACGAGGCGGTAGGTCGTCGCCTGATTGGCGCTGCCGCGCATTTCTTCGGCGCGCAGGAGGATGCGCGGCGCGAGCTGACCTTGTCCCTGGACGATTCGGCCCACGGATTGAGCGGCGGCACGAATCTGATGTGGTTCCTGCTGAATCAGAGCGTTCTTGCCAAGGCGATGTTGGCTCGCGTGCTGCTGTTGCGGGGAAAGATCGCCCAGAGCAGATCGCTGGCCGCCGAGTGCCTCCAGGACGCCGAGCGTGAGAAGGACAAGCTTGCGATCGCCTACGCGCTCCGGAACGCCGTCTGCCCGATCGCGCTGATGACGCATGATCTCGCCGCCGCCGATCAGGCAATATCCTCCCTTCTCGAGCTCGTCACACGCGAAGGAATAGCTTTCTGGACGAGCTGGACGTCTTGCCTGAAGGGGCAGCTGCTGGTTTTGCAAGGTAACCATGACGACGGAATAGCGCTGCTGCGTAGTGGCCTGAAAGCGCGGACCGAGAACGGATGGCTGATGCGCAATCCCGAGTTTCTCGGATCGCTCGCCGAAGGCCTGCTCGCGAGCGGCGAGGCTGCGCAGGCCCTGGCCGCGGTGGAAGAGGCCTTGTCCATCTCGCGGCAAGGCCGGCAATTGTGGTGCCTTGCGGACCTGCTGAGGATCAAGGCTGAAATTCTTCTGGCCAATGGCCCATCCGATCTCTCGCGATCCGAATTGCTGTTCGCCGAGGGACTATCCGTGGCCCGAGAGCAGCAATGCCGCTTCTACGAGCTGAAGGTTGCGGCAGCGTGGGCAAGGATCATGGCGAGGTCGAACCGTCAGCAGACGGCACTTGATCTCGTTGGTCCGGTCAGCGCTCTGTTCGATCAGGAGATCGATCTTCCCGCACTCGCCTTTGCCCGCGCTCTGGCTGAAATACCGGGCATCTCGCTTTCGACATACGACGGCGACCGGCCCCCGTCTTGCACCTGCCACTAGGTTGCGATGACGCTTGAGGCCTGCAATTTCGCCTCAGCATCCCGGTGGCAGGATCGGCGACACGCCCGGCGTTGGCGCTGCACCCGAGGCGTTGGCCGGCAACACTGTCGCAGGCTGCGCCAGATTCATCGAAACCCCTTCCGCGCAAGCCGAGCTGTTCGGGCTGGGCACAACGGCGGCGTTCGGGTCGATGCCCGTGCCGCCGGCGCCGCTGGTATCCGCCAGGATCGTGCCGGGCGCGGGGCTTGCAGGCACCTGCGGAATCGAAAGCGGCAGAGATGCCGCGCTCGTCACCTGCCCTCCGGGCGTTGAGCTGCATGCCACTGTCGCACCTGTTCCCGCCGGCGCGGCCGTGGAGATTGTCCCGATGGAGCTGCCATTCAGTCCCGAGACCGGCAGGATCGGGGCCGCGATGCCCGATGTCGAAAGGCCAGTGCTCGATACGGTCGGTGTCGCCGGCAACGGCGTTGGCGAGGTCGCCGGCGGAGCGCAGACGACCACCGTCCCGGGCGTCGTCGGATCCGAGGCGAGCGGAACAGGCGCCAGCGTCGTATCCGGAGCGCCCGGCACGGTCGTTGCCGAAAACGGCCCCGGACTGTTGAGCGGCGAGATCACGATCGCGCCCGGCACTGTCGGCAGATCCATTGCCGTGCTGCCGGTCGTTGCGATCTGTGCCTGGCCCGGAGAGATGCCGAGTAGCAGAGCCATTACCGCTGCGAACGCGAACCGCATCATCTTTTGTGCCCTAACTCACTTCGCTCTTGCGAACCGTGACCTTGCTGCCCTCCACCAGATTGACCGCAGGATTGAGCACGACCTGATCGCCGGGCTGCACGCCGTCGCGCACTTCCACCGTGGTGCCGAAATCCCTGGAGATCGAGACCTGCTGAAAATGAACCGTACCATTCCGCACGACCGCGACATGGAGGCCGTTCTGATCGAAGACAAGCGCATCGGACGGGATCGTCGTCGAGGGCGTCCTGCGCGGGATCGATAATTCGACCGTGCAATAGATGCCGGGACTGAGCAGGCCATCGGGGTTGGGCACGTCGATCTCGGTCAACAACGTCCGGCTCCCCGGCTGCAGCGCGGTCGCGATCCGCGTGACCTTGCCCGCAAACGTCCGCCCCGGAATCTCGGGAACGCGGATATCCGCGTCGACGCCCGGAGCAACGCCGAAAGCCTCGTCCTGCGGCACGAAGACCTGGGTTCGGATAACGTTGGAGTGCATCATCGTGAACATGAAGGTGGAGCCGGCCTGCACCAGGCTGCCATTGTCCACGTTGCGCTGCGTGACCACGCCGTCGAACGGCGCCACCACGCGCTGGTAGGACTTCTCCTGCTGGAGCACGCGAATCTGCGCCTCCTGCGCCGCGATGTTCGACTGCGCGACGCCCACCGCGCCCTGCTGTGCGCGCAGGGTGAGACGATCGTTATCGCCCTGTTGCGCTGTCAACCAGCCCTGCTTGACGAGATTGCTGTCGCGCGAATTGGTGACGTCGGCCAGTTCTCGGCTCGCTTGCGCTTGCTGAAGTGCGGCCTGGTCCTGCGCGAGCGTCGCCTGCGCCTGCGCGATCTGCTGGTCCAGCTCGGGAGCGGTGATTTCCACGAGGAGATCGCCCTTCTTCACTCGATCGCCGATGTCGACGTAGCGCTTCTCGATATAGCCGCTGGTCCGCGCGAAGATGTTGGCAGCCTCGAACGCGGTCGTCGTCGCCGGCAAGGTGACCTTCATGAGGTCGCCGCTAGCCTGGACCGTCGCCACGCGAACTTCCGGAACGTTGGTCCGAACCTGCTCTGCCACTGCGGCGACCTCACGCGCGGCCTCATAGTGCCGCCAGCCGCCGATGCCCAGACCGCCCGCAAGTAGCAGGAGCACGCCTCCCCCGAGCAGCGGACCACCGTAACGGCGCTTGGATCGCGCGCCCTTGCCCGGCAGCTCCACGATCCTGAGGCCCTCCGCTCCGGGGTGGTCTGCTGCCTCGTCGTCATCGGTCCGTGCGCGAACATCACTCATTCGGGTTGCTCCTCGAATACGCCGTGGCGGGGCTTGCCGTCGTTGCCCTTGCGCAGCATGGCGAAGAGATAAGGCACGATCAGCAAGGTGGTCGGAGTTGCGAACAGCAGGCCGCCGATGACCGCCCGCGCGAGCGCTGCATTTTGCTCCTCACCCGGCCCGCCGATCGCCATCGGGATCATGCCCACGATCATCGCCGCCGCGGTCATCAGCACCGGCCGGATCCTCGTCCGGCCCGCGCTCAGCGCCGCCTGGAAGGCGGAATGTCCCTTCAACTGCTCGTCCCGCGCGAACGTCACGAGCAGGATGGAATTTGCGGAGGCAACGCCGACCGCCATGATGGCTCCCATCAGCGAGGGCACGTTCAGCGTGGTCCCGGTGACGAACAGCATCGTCACGATGCCGCAGAATGTCGCCGGCAGCGCCATGATGACGACGAAGGGATCTCCGAAATTCTGGTAGTTCACGACCATCAGCAGGTAGACGAGAATCGCCGCGAACAGCAGTCCAATCCCGAGATCGCGGAACGACTGATGCATGCTCTGGATCTGTCCCAGAACCTGGATCGAATTGCCGGGCTGCAGTTGCTTCTGAAGGGTGGACGTCACCTTGTCGATATCGGACGCGACGCTGCCGAGATCGCGGCCCTGGACGCTCGCATAGACGTCGAAAACCGGCTGGACATTGGCCTGGTTCAAATTGGTCGGAACGGTGCCCCGCTTGAAGGTGGCGACATTGCTGAGGAGGCCAGGCACCGTCTGCCCGCTTGCGGCGAGCGATGCCGACACCGGCGTGTTGCCCAGGGCGTTCAGCGAGTTGGCCCTGTATTCGGGTGTCTGCACGGCCAGGTAATAGGGGATGCCTGACGTCGGATCAGTCCAGAAATTCGGCGAGACCTGCGCGGACGAACTGAGGCTGACATTGATATTGGTCGCCACCGTGCTCGCATTGAGACCCAATTGCGCGGCGCGAGTGCGGTCGATATCGGCGTAGAACGCGGGAGCATCGACCTCCTGCTGCAGATGCGCGTCGACGACACCGGGGATCGCCGCAAGACTCTTCTGCAGCTCCTTGGCCACGGCCAGGTTGTTGCTGCCGTAACCGACGGTGCGGACATCGATCTGCGCCGGGAGACCGAAGTTCAGGATTTGCGTGACGATATCGGCCGCCTGGAAATAGAACGTGTCCTCCGGAAATGCCGACGGCAGCACCTGCCGCAGCTTCCTGATGTAGTCCGCAGTCGGCTTGTGCCCGTCCTTCAGCGATACGAGAATGGTGCCGTCGTTCACCCCGATCGTGGAGCCGTCGGTGAATGCGAGATTGTAGGGCCGCGCCGGCAGGCCGATATTGTCGACGATCAGCGCTCGGTCGCGCTCCGGAATGACTTCGCGAATCTTGTCCTCGACCGCCTGGAAAATCGCTTCCGTCCGCTCGATGCGCGTGCCCGCGGGCGCGCGAACATGGAGCTGGATCTGGCCGCCGTCGATCAGGGGATAGAAGTCCCGGCCGACATAGGCGAACATGGTGGCTCCGAGCGCCAGCACCAGCACGGCGACGACGGGCACGATGACGCGACGACGCAACAATGTCAGCAGGAGATCGGAATAGCCGTCGCGCAGGTGCTCGAACCCGCGCTCGAACGCGGCGGAGGCGCGCGCGAATATGTTCGACGATCGCTCGCCCTCGCCATGACGCCGCTCGCCCTTCAGCAGCAGGCCGATAGTGATCGGCGTGAGCGTCCGCGACAGCCCGTACGACGCCAGCATCGCGAACACCACGGCGAGGCCAAGCGGCGTGAACAAATATTTGGCCGGGCCTTCCAGAAATACGACCGAGGTGAACACGCAACTGATCGCGAGCGTGGAGACCAACGTCGGAATAGCGATCTCGGCGGCTCCGTGCAGGGTCGCTTCCGACAACGGCATGCCCTCTTCGGTCCAGAGCCGGTGCGTGTTCTCGATCGTCACCGTCGAATCGTCGACAAGGATACCGACCGCGAGGGCAAGCCCGCCGAGCGTCATCGTGTTGAGGGTCTCGCCGAGAAAATACAGGACGACCAGCGAGGACAGCATCGCCAGCGGGATCGAGATCAGGACGACCAGCGTCGATCGCCAAGACCCCAGAAACACCAGGATCATCAGCGCTGTCAGGCCGGCCGCGATCGCTCCTTCGCGCAGCACGCCATTGACCGAATGGGTGACGAATATCGACTGATCGAACAACTCGTTGATCTTCAGCCCCGCCGGGGCCGATGCGCGGATCGACGTCAAGGCCGCCTTCACGCCGTTGACGACGGCGAGGGTAGAGGCGTTCCCGTTCTTGATGACGCTGAGCAAAACGGCCCGGTGGCCGTCCTCGCGGACGATATTCTGCTGGACCTGGGCACCGTCGCGGACCTGGGCGACGTCCTTCAGGAAGATCGTGGCCCCGTTGGCGAACTTGACCGGGATCATGTTGAGATCCTGGATTGTGGCCGGCGTTGCATTGGTTCGAACGGTGTACTGGGTGTCCCCGATCTTCGTCGTGCCGGTCGGCAGCGTCAGATTCTGGGTGTTGACCGCATTGACGATGTCGAGCGGCGTCAATCCGCGCGACAGGAGCTTGTTCGGATCGATATCGACCATGATCTGCCGGTATTTGCCGCCGGCAGGCGTGGGAAGGGTCACCCCCGGAACGGGAGCCAGTTGCTGGCGGACCCGGTAGATGCCGAAATCGTAGAGTTGCTGCTCGTTCAGGCTGTTTGACTCGAGGCTGAGCTGGAGCACCGGGACGCTCGAGGCATTGAACTGCACGATGATCGGCGGCTGGATGCCCGGCGGCATCAGGGCGCGGATGGCATTGGTCGCCGAGACGATCTGTGAGATCGCGAGATCGAGATTGACGTCCGGCTGAAAGTAGATCTTCTGAACCGAAAGGCCGTTGAGGGTCTGTGCTTCGATATTCTTGATTCCGGTGACGTTGGCGCTGATCGAATATTGGCTGTAGGTGCTGACGCGCTGCTCCATCTCCGGCGTCGAGAGGCCAGTGTAGCTCCAGATGACCGTGACAACGGGGATCCGAATCTCCGGGAAAATATCCGTCGGCATCGACCGGATCGCGATCCCGCCGAGAAACAGGATCAGCGCGGCAAGCACATAAAATGTGTGCGGAAGCCGTAGTGCGAAGCGAACAATTCCCATGGTGGTCTGCCTGGAGCGAGGGACGCGGGATCTTCGGACAGGTGAGGACGGTCGGAGCTCCGTTCAAATGAAAACGAATTCAGACGTTGCATACGGCGGCGCGTGGCGCATCCTGCGCGGCGAGCATCACGGCCCGCTTGACCTTGGCAAAGGCACGAATCTCGATCTGTCGAACCCGCTCGCTGGAGATGGACAATTCGCGGGCCAACTGATCGAGCGTTACGGGGCATTCCGTCAGCCGCCGCGCCTCGAAGACATGACGCTCCCGCGCCGCAAGCCCGCCCAGCGCAACCCGCAAGGCTTTGGCACGCCGCTCCGTCTGCTCGTGATCGGCGAGCATCGTCTCGGCGTCGACCGCCCCATCGACCAGCAAGGCTTCCAGCTCGGTTCCGCTTTCCTCGCCACCGACGCGCGCGTTCAGCGACATGTCGCCATTGAGCCGCGCATCCATCTCGATCACCTCACGCGCGGTCACATCGAGCTTCCCGGCGATCAATTCGGCGACGTCAGGCGTGAGCCCTGACATCACGCTGCCGGTGGCTTTCCTGATCTCGCTGCGGAGCTTGAAGAACAGCTTCTTCTGCGCAGCCGTCGTCCCGATCTTGACCAGGGACCAGGAGCGCAGGATGTACTCGTGAATGGCGGCCTTGATCCACCAGATCGCATAGGTGGAGAAACGCGCGCCGCGGCCGGGCTCGAAGCGTGACGCTGCGATGACGAGGCCGAGATTCGCTTCCGCGATCAGGTCGACCATCGGAAGTCCGTATCCCTTGTAGCCGCGCGCCAGCTTGGCGGCGAGCCGGAGATGGCTGGTGACGAGCGCGTCGGCTGCGCCGCGGTCTCGTGTCTCGTGCCAGCGACGTGCCAGCTGCTGCTCCTGACCTGGCTCGAGCAGTTCGTAGCGTCTGATGGCCGCGGAATACGCGCTGAGGAACGGTGCCGATACCGCTGCGCCCGCAGCGGCGACGGAAGCACTCCTCGCAACTTCGTGGCTAGTCTGCATCTGTCACTCCCACACTCCAGGCCGGCTGATCGATCTCGAAGGCATTGCGCATCATTTGGCTCATCCCATCAGGTCGGCGTCTGCGTGCCGCAATGTCCGGGACCGGCAGGTGGCGGCCTTGTCCGCCCGTCCGGTCCAGGCGAGGATCTCGATCCGCCCTCCGGGCGCGGGACCGACGATCAGCCGGAAGCCGTGCAGCTTGACGATGGCGGCCACCAGGCTTAGCCCCAGCCCGACGCCCGGCGTGTTGCGCATCTTGTCGGAGCGATAGAACCGCCGCAGCACCGCCTCGCGCTCCTGCTCGCTGATGCCGGGGCCTGTGTCGCTGACACGCACGAGCGCCGTGCCGTCCTCCGCTTCCAGCGCGAGCTCCACCCGTCCTCCCGATGGCGTGAACTTGACGGCATTGTCCACGAGATTGGCGACCGCCTCGAACAGCAGGTCCCGGTCGCCCCACACCTGCACATTGCGCTCGATGACGACACCGAGGGCGATGCGCTTGTCCTCGGCGATGGGTTCGTAGACGTCGCACACTTCCCGCAGGATCTCGTCGAGCGCGACCTCGCCAAAGCCGGCCATGCGGCGATTGTTCTCGATCTCGGTCAGACGCAGCAGGGCCGTGACGATCGCGAGCGACTGGTCGATGCCGGCGATCGCCTTGTCGGTAATCTCCTGGAGCTCCTCCAGCGTTGCCGCATGCGTGCGCCCGCGCTCCAGCGCCAGGCGGACGCGCGTGAGCGGCGTCCTGAGATCATGGGCGATGTCGTTGCCGACGCCGGCGAGCGCGTTGATCATCGTCTCCATCTCGTCGAGCATGCCGTTGACGATCGCGGCCAGCCGCGCGAATGGATCGTCCGTTCCGCCCTCCGGGAGCCGCTCGCGCAGCTCGCCGGCCACGATGCGCTGGACCCGTTGGTTCACCTCCTCCACGCGTCTCTGGGCGCGGATGCTCAGCCAGGCGCCAGCCAGCAGACAGAGGCTGAAGGCCGGCAGCAAGCCCAGGGCCAGCGCCTGCCCCACCACGCTCGATATCTCGCGCGTCTCATCGACGTTCCGTCCCATCACCAAGACATCGCCGCCATCGAGACGTCTGCCGACCGCCCTGACGACCGGAACGTGGGCTGCCGGCTTTTCGAACAGATCGAGCCGCACGCCCTGCACCGCGCCATCAAGCCCCAGCTCGCGCGGCAAATGGTCGATGTTGCCGGCCAGCCTCGTGCCAGCGGCATCGAACAGTCCCGCGTATTGCACGCCCCTGGAATCCTGCTCGAGATGATCCGCGATCGCGCTGATGCGGCGGGCCGGCGGCAGGTCTGCGATGAAGTGAATCCGTGTGGTGATCATGCGATCGGATCGCGCGACCAGATAGTCGTCGAGCTTCCAGTAGATGAACGCGAACAGGCCGACCACGAACAGCGCGAAGGCGGCCGCCACGGCCAGGGCCCAGAGGAACGTGCTGGAGCGGATCAGCTGGCTCTGGTGCATCTTGCGCCCCTATAGCCGCGAACGCAGAACGAAGCCGGAGCCTCGGACGTTGTGGATCAGCTGCACCTCTCCGGGACCGTCCACCTTGTGACGGAGCCGGCCCATATGCACATCGATCAGGTTCGTAGTCGCCGGGACGAACTTGTAATTCCAGACCTCCTCGAGCAGCATCGCGCGCGTCAGCAACTGATCGTTCCGGCGCATCATGTATTCGAGCAGGCGGAATTCGCGCGGCAACAGCTCGAGCTCGCGCTCGCCGCGTCGCGCGGTCCGCTCGATCAGGTCGATCTCGAGCGGCCCGACATGCAGGATGGTTTCGCGGCTGTCGGTCGGACGGCGCAGCAGCGCCTCGATCCGCGCGACCAGCTCGATGATCGCGAACGGCTTTGTGAGATAATCATCTCCGCCCATGCGCAATCCGCGCACTCGGTCGTCAACCGCGCCGAGCGCGCTCAGGACCAGCACGGGCGTCCTGACCTGGTCCTTGCGTAACGCCTCGATGACGGCCAGCCCGTCCATTCCCGGCAGCATGCGATCGACGATCATGGCATCGGGGCTCGATGTGCGCGCGCGGTCGAGACCGTCGACGCCGTCGCCGGCCCATTGCACCTCGAACCCGCGATCGGCGAGCTCGGCGACAATTGCCTCGGCGGTCTCGGCGTCGTCCTCGATCAGGAGAATCCGGTTCATGATCCTCGTTCCGCGTTCCGCACGCCGTTTCGGCGCGCGGTGAGGAAGCGAGGGTTCAGCGGCACGCGGTGTCATGCTCAATGCCCGCCCGCGTCGAACGCGCGGCCCTGATGCCGCCTGACGCCGGCCACTCGCTGCGGTACAGGATAGGCTCGCGTCGCATGGGGCACCATTGAATTGCAATTCATGGTGCGGACCGCGCGCCTCGCGAGCAGCGCCAGTGCAAGGGCGATGCGTGTTGCCAATGTCGTGATCATCTTCCGGGCTCCGCTGCCAACTGCGCTGGATCGAACATATGCCGTCAACGCACGCGCTGTAGTTTCAGGGGCCACGGATGTTATGCATTCGCACGATCGTGGTTGCGACGCCGCATCGGGTCACGGGCGGTTGAACTGCGGTGAGCAAATCGTGCGTTTGAATCGCGACCGATCGTTCACACGTCGATGACGAGCCGGCTTGGTTCGGCCTGATGTCATCAATGGAGAGAGCGAATGACCACGTCCAAACTGTTGTCGATGGGATTGATCGCAGCCGCCATGCTGGGCGGCCCCGTCATGGCGCGCGAGCACCATCGCGTCGTGCAGCAGCCCGCGGTGGAAGCCGATACGGTCGCGACGAGCGCGCCATTCTATCCGGGCGAACGCGCCTGCATTCCGGCACCGCGCGTCGGCGCCTTTGCCACCGCGCCGTGGACCGGCAACAACGTGCCTTGCGAGCCGGGCACGGGCAGCTTCTGATTGCGCCAACGCGGCCGGCCGGATGGCTCCGCCGGGCGCTTCACATCGAATGACAGGGAGCGGGCTGTTCGATTCAGCCCGCTCTCTTGCGTGCGCCGCCACCACGCGCGGCGCGTTCACCTTCGCGCGCGGCGCCCGATGTCTGACGCCGAATTCAGTTGGATTGCCGCGCGGCGCACCTACCTCTCCTGCATCACACGCCCGGTCATCAGCAGCCTCGCGCGCACAGCACGATCCGGCAGCGGGCCTCAGGGATGACCGGGCAGCTCAACACGAGAGGAGTTTTCCATGAAACGAGCCATCATGATTCTGGCAACAGCAGCGCTCGCCTCGACGCTCGCCATCGGCGCGGCCGACGCGCACGGTGGAGGAGGTGGAGGTGGCGGCCACGGCGGCTTTGGCGGTGGCGGCTTCGGCGGTGGACATGCGGGCTTTGGCGGCGGCGCGCATTTTGGCGGCATGGGGCATGAGGGCGGCTTCGGCGGCGGCGCCCGGTTCGGCGGCGAGCACCTCGGCTTCGGCGGTCATGCCGACGGTCTCCGCCAGCACGCGTTTCACCACTTCGGCCGCTACCGGCCCGGATATGGATTCTACGGCGCCTATCCGGATTGCTATGATTGGTACGAGTTGCATCCCAACCAGCCGTTGCCGCTGAGCTGCAGCTAGCCCCAACCGCTCAACAGCCATCGGCCCGGACAGACCAAGGCGTATTGCCGTCGTCGTCAAAGATAAAGGCGACGAAACGCGTCGTACCCTTGCGAAGCCAAGATGCTCTCTCGAGAGAGCATCTTGGCTACCGAACGACTAACAGACTCAATGTTTTCCATGCCGTTCCAACACGAGCCCACTGTTACAGGCTTGAGTTCTACCGGCTCGCTCCAAAATGACGACCGCTCTGATCGCGCAGATTGTCCGATTTGCTCGTCCCGACATCCAAATCTACGACGCGCACGTTTGAGCAAGGGCCCGAGCCTGCGCTGAGAGCGTCAGCAGCGCAACAGTTGGCATGTGCCGGCATCGCGCTTCAGTCGCCGAGCGGCCCATTTGAATTTCCGTCCGTCCCCTTCAGCAACTCGTATTTGATCCGGCGCATCCGTGTCTGGGCTTCGAGCGGCTTGCAATAGGCCGTCGACGCGGCGAGCAGATCGATGGCCGCGAGAAGAGCATAGCGCGACGCGGTCGGCTTGAGCGCATCGGGCGCTTCGGGCACGTGCAAGCCGAGCGCAATATCGGCGATTGAGGCCAGCCTGCTTTGCGGCCTGGTAATCGCGACGATCAGGGCGCCGTATCGCTTGGCGATAGCGGCTGCCTCAATCACCTCGCTCGCTGCACCAGTGGTCGAGATGGCGACGACGACATCGCCCTCGCCAAGGGTCGCGGCGATCATGCGCATCAAGCTCGGGTCGGAGGTGTGAGAGACGGCGATCCCGAGACGAAAGAAACGATTCTGAACCTCCATCGCCGCAAGGGTCGAGCCGCCGCCCACGCCGAAGGCTGCAAGTTTCGAACAGCGCGAGATGGCTTCGGCAGCCCTCTCGATGTCCTCCTTCCGCAGTCCCTCTTCGGCAGCAGCGATTGCGCGACGAATTTCCTGGAACACCGACCGCCAGAGAGCGGGGCGCGCCAGATCCGTGCCGACATGCGGGGGCAGCTCAACGTAAATCCGCCCAACCGCCATGGCTTGAGCCAGCCTCACCTTGAGGTCACGGACGCCGCGACAGCCGACGGAGCGGCTGAACCTGGTCACTGTCGGTTCACTGACACGCGCGCTGCGAGCCAGCTCCGCATTGCTCGCGTGAATGGCAAACTCGACGTCGGCCAGCAGCGCCATGGCAACACGCTGCTCCGAAGGGCTGAGACTCGGAGCACTCTGTCTGATGACAGAGATGATGTCGCCGGCCACGAACGCGTCGCGGCGCGACGGGGTCGAGACTGCTGTCCCCGCGGCTTTCGCCGGGTAAATTCGCTTCGCACGCGGCATGCGCGCCCTTCCTTAGGTCGGATTAACCTGCGCCCTTGACCAGGAGATCGTCGTAAGAAACCTTCAGCCTCGATCAATCCACGTATCGACAGATCGGCAGTCTATCGCAATTTTCCACTTGAAACTTAGCATATTCTGTATGTAACTTTCAAACAAACGATAACGCGCCGCCGGGTCAACGCCTGAGGGCGCATCCCCTGCAGGTGAAGGCAGGCGGCTGAAACAAGGTGGGAGGGGCGATCATGAGATGCGACCTCAGTGTCTTGATGCGCGGCGCCGTTGGGATCGCCACCGCATTGTTTCTCAATGCACAGGCCAGCGCGGCCACCCTGCTTCGCGAAGCCACCATCGGCGAACCGCCGCCACTTGACGTCATGCTGACGACTGCCGACGTCGCATCGGTCATCGGCCGCCACATCTTCGAAACACTGTATGCGCTGGACTCGACCTATACGCCGCGCCCGATGCTGGCCGAGAGCGATCGCGAGGAAGACGGCGGCAAGACCATCGTCATCAAGCTCCGCGAAGGCGTTCCCTTCCACAACGGCAAGGAGATGACCGCCAAGGACGTGGCCGCCTCGCTGACGCGGTGGGGCAATTTCGGTGCGCGCGGCAAGCTCCTGATGGCCGCAGCCACGTCGGTCGAAGCGACCGGAAAGTACGAAGTCACGCTGAAATTGTCCGCGCCGAACGGCGCCTGGAAGAATCTCATTGCGGACGTCAATGGTGGCCTTGCGATCTATCCGGAAGAAATCGCCGCCAATGCCGGCAACCGGCCGATCGAGCAGAAGGACTATATCGGCACCGGGCCTTACAAGTTCGTGGAGTGGCGGCCGAACCGCTATGTCGAGGTGGAGAAATTCGACGGCTACAAGCCGGTGAAGGAAAAGGGCGACGGCTTCGCCGGTGCCCGCGTCGCCATCATCGACAAGATCCGGTTCATTCCGGTCCCGGACGTCGGCACCCGCGTGAGCGGCGTGCAGGCCGGCGACTACGACTATGCGGAAATGATCTCTGGCGATCTGTACGAGTCCCTGAGCAAGGACCAATCGGTGCAGGTGCAGCGGACGAACGCGCCGATCTTCGGCCTGTTCTTCATGAACTCGAAGCAGGGGATCTTGAAGGACAACTACAAGCTTCGCCGCGCCATCCAGACGGCGCTGGACAAGTCGCAGGCCCTGCGCGTCGCCTTCGGCTCCAAGGACCTGTGGAACGCCGAGGGATCGATCTTTCCCAAGGGCACGCCCTGGTACTCGGCAGAAGGCGTTTCCAGCTACAGCCCGCACGATCCAAAGAAGGCCAAGGAGCTCGCCAAGGAGGCGGACTACACGGGGACTCCGATCCGCCTTCTGGTCTCGACGAACTATCAGGCGCACTATGACGAAGCCTCGGTCTTCACACGCCAACTGGCCGACGCCGGGATCAATGTTCAGATGATGGTCGTCGATTGGGCGACGCTTCTGAAGATGCGAGGCCAGCCGGAACAGTGGGACATCTTTGTCACCCACCATTCGTTCTCGCCCGATCCGCTGCTCCTCACGTTCCTGAATGCGAGTTATCCCGGGTGGTGGGACAGTCCCGAGATCAACTCGCTTCGGGCCGAGCTGATCAAATCGACCGATCCGACCGCACGCAAGTCGACATGGGACAAGATCCAATCGCTGATCTACGACCAGGTGCCGGTCATGAAAGTGGGCGATGCCTACACCTATGACATCGCTTCTCCCAAGTTGAAGGGACTGAACCCGAACGGTCCCGTGTTCTGGAATGTGTCCACGAAGTAAGGACGGGCAATGAGACCGCTGGGAATGTCGAGCGCCGTCACCGGCGCGCATCATCGCCGCTGATCAGCCGCACAATCACATGTGGTCTTACGCACTCAAGCGCGCGCCTTCATCCATATCGTTCCGGGCGATCCCATCTACGTCCTGCTCGGTGACACCGCGACCCCCGATCAGATCGACGCTCTGCGACACCAGCTCGGTCTCGATCAACCGATCATCCTGCAATATCTGACCTGGATCGGCCATGTGCTCGAGGGCAACCTCGGACGGTCGATCTTCTTCCAGGCGCCGGTGCTGTCGGTGATTGCCGACGGTGCCGAGACCAGCGCCTTGCTCGCCACCATGACGATGATCTGGGTTACACTCATCGGCGTGCCGATCGGCATGATCGCGGCGGTTCGGCACGGCACCTGGCTCGACCAGGGGCTGTCCGGCGCGGCGATGCTGATGGCCTCGATTCCCACGTTCTGGGTCGGGCTCTATTTGATCCTGATCTTTGCCGCGTGGCTTGGCTGGTTTCCGAGCTCCGGTTATCCATCGATCTTCGAAGGCGGGCTCGTCAATCTCCGCTATCTCGTCCTCCCGAGCCTGGCGCTTGCAGCGCCGAATGCCGCGCTGATTCTGCGGCTGACGCGCGCCAGCATGCTCGACGTCGCCCGCGAGGATTACGTGCGCACGGCGCGTGCAAAGGGCATCCGGCCCTGGCAGGTCGTGGTTCGGCACATCCTGCGCAACGCGCTCCTGGCGGTGGTCTCGGCATTCGGCTTCACCTTCGCGGCGCTGCTGTCCGAAGCGGTGGTGACCGAAACGGTGTTTGCCCTGCCGGGTATCGGCCGCCTCGTCGTACAGTCGATCCTCCGCCGGGACTATCCGGTGATCCAGGGCGTCATTCTGGTCATCGTCGTCGTGTATCTCCTGATCAACCTGATCGTCGATCTGAGTTATCGCCTGCTCGATCCGCGGGTCGAACTCCAATGAGCCGCGACGGTGCGACCCTTTGGTTGAAGCCATTCATCGCGCGCCCGATCGCACTGGTGGGGCTCGGCCTCCTCCTGGGGACCGTGCTTGCCGCGACTTTCGCGCCCTGGCTCGCACCTTACGATCCCTACGCCATCGACCCGTCGATCCGACTGACACCTCCGAACGCGCTTCATTGGTTCGGTACTGACCAATTTGGCCGGGACACCTTGTCACGCGTCATCCACTCGGCGCGCATGGCGCTCCTGATCGGTTCGGGCGTGGTCGTGTTCGCGCTTGCGACAGGCGTGCCGGTCGGCGTGCTGTCCGCCCTGTTTCCCCGGCTCGGTCACCTGTTGATGCGCATGATCGATGTGCTCATGGCATTCCCGAGCCTGCTGCTCGCACTCGGTCTGATCGTCGTCCTCGGCCCGAGCGTGGCCAATGCCATTCTGGCGATCGGGCTCGGCTACATGACGACGACGACGCGCATCGTTTACGGTCTGACGCTGCGCTTGCGCGTGGAGACCTATGTCGAGGCATCCCGCAGCATGGGCGCCGGAACGGCATGGCTCATCGGCAAGCACATCCTGCCGAACCTGATCTCACCGCTTCTTGTGCAGGCCAGCTTCGTCTTCGCGTTCGCGCAGCTTGGCGCGGCATCGCTCGATTTCCTGGGCCTGGGCGCTCCGCCGGAGATTCCGAGCTGGGGCAACATGCTGGCGGAATCGCGCACCTTCATCACCCGAGCCCCGTGGCTGCTGTTCTTTCCGGGCATGATGATCGTGGCGACTGCATTTTCGCTCAACCTGGTCGGCGATGCACTGCGCGATCGTCTCGATCCCCGGTTCCGTCAGGTCTTTAGCGAGAAGGGCTAGATCGTGCTGTCCGTTCGCGACCTTACGGTGTCATTGGGCTCGGAGACCACACCGGTCGACATCGTCGCCGGCGTGTCCTTCGAACTTGGCAAGGGCGAAATCCTCGGCCTCGTCGGCGAATCCGGCTGCGGCAAGAGCATGACCTCGCTTGCGGTGATGGGATTGCTGCCGCAGCCCGGCCCGCGGATCCGGGCCGGCCGGGTCCTGTTGGAGGGCTGCGACGTGACGCAGCTGCAGCCCTGGCAGCGCGTCGAAGCGGGCCACGGCCGGATGGCAATGATCTTTCAGGAGCCGATGACCTCGCTTAACCCGGTTCGTCGGATCGGCGATCAGATCGCCGAAGCCGTGCGCGTGCATGATCGATCTTCCGGCCCCCCCGCGATCGCCCGGGCGCGCGAGCTGCTCGAGCTGGTGCGCATGCCAGATCCCGCAATGCAGCTGTCGGCGTATCCGCATCAATTGTCCGGCGGCCAGCGCCAGCGGGTCATGATCGCGATCGCGCTGGCCTGCAGGCCTCAGGTTCTAATCGCCGATGAACCGACCACGGCACTGGATGTCACCATCCAGGTGCAGGTTCTCGGGCTGCTGCGCGAGCTCTGCAACCGCCTCGACATGGCGATGTTGTTCATCACCCACGACATGGGGGTGATCGCGCAGCTCGCCGATCGCGTGTCGGTCATGTATGCGGGCCGGATCGTGGAGACCGCGGGCGTCGAAGCGTTGTTCGGCAGACCGCGCCACCACTACACGCGCGGACTGATGGACTGCATGCCGTCGCGGAATTCCGGCGCGCGCCGCCTGCCAACCATAGCGGGGCAGCCGCCGGCGCCCGGCACGGTCGGCGCTGGCTGCGTCTTTGCCTCGCGGTGCGCAGCGGTGCGTGCGTCGTGCCGCACGGCGGCCCCACCGCGCGCGGAAGTTTCTCGCGGACACGAGGTGCTCTGCGCCTTTCCCCTGGACGGCGGGGGACCGCGATGAACGGAAACACCGTCCTCGACATTCGGGATCTTGAGGTCTCCTTCAGCGTCAGGCGCGCCGGCCGAAAATATCAGGTGCGGGCGGTGGATGGTGTGTCGCTGTCGCTGGCAGAGGGTGAGGTGCTCGGGATCGTCGGCGAGTCAGGCTGTGGCAAGACCACGCTGGGCCGGTCCATCGTGGGGCTGGCCCGGCCCGACAGCGGCACCATCAGCTTCAAGGGAACGGACATGACGGGCGCCAGCCTTCGCAACATGCGCCTGAACATCCGGATGGTCTTCCAGGATCCCTATGCATCGCTCAACCCGCGGCGGTCGATCGGAGACTCGGTCGCGGAGGCTGGCGATATCAATGGTTTCTTCACCAGTCGCGCCGAGCGCAGCGCGGCGATCGCCGCCACGCTGACGGCGGTCGGCCTGGATCCGTCTTTCGCCGCGCGCTATCCGTACGAACTGAGCGGCGGGCAGCGGCAACGGGCCGGCATCGCACGAACAATTCTTCCCTCACCGTCCATCGTGATCGCCGACGAGCCGGTCTCGGCCCTCGACGTGTCCGTGCAGGCCCAGGTGCTCAATCTGATGATGGATCTGCGTGAGCAGCTGAGACTGTCGATGCTGTTCATCTCCCACGACCTCGGCGTCATCGGACAAATCAGCAATCGCGTTGCGGTGATGTATATGGGGCGGATCGTGGAGCAGGCCGCAACGCGGACGGTTTTGGACGATCCGCGCCATCCCTATACACGTTCGCTGGTGGCGGCAATTCCGAAGCCGGACCCATCCAAGCGGATTCTCGGCGCGATCGAAACGGGTGAACCGCCAAGCCTCTTCAAGCGGCCAAGCGGCTGCGCCTACGCCCCACGTTGCCCGATAGCCAGCCATCGCTGCCTGGTCGACGTTCCCGAGCTTCGGTCTGCCGGCGCGGACGGTAGAGCAATTGCCTGCCATAACGCGTAGCCGGATTCGTGGGCCTGTCGGATCGACTTCGCGCGACCAGGAAACCGATGGCGTACGGCCAGGACCGGGCACGGAGACGAACGACGTCGCATTCAACCTTCACGCCACCGTCAACGAGCGCAACCACGCTAAGCGAGCGATGGCCCCTTCCGCCAATTCTTGTAGCAGCACGACCTGGGTTTGATCGCTGGCGCTTTCGGCGCTCTCCAGGTAGCCGTCGGCCAGCGCTTCCGAGATCGTCTCCGCGTCGCGCTGTTCGAGTGACACCGGGAATTTCCCGATGCCCTCGGCTTTCTCGGACATCTGCATCGTCTCTTCAACAAGCTCCCGTGTGCGGACCGCTGCAGCCCCGGCGAGACCGCGTTCCAAGTCGGCAAGCTGCGCTGCGAGACGGAGCTCCAGTGCGCGCGCATCGATCTGCATCACGGCCGAATCGTCGCGCCCCCTCCGTTCGGTTTGCTCATGCTCCTTATGGTAGGCGCGACGCCGCTCCTTCCTCAGTGTCGAGATATGTCCGAGTTCCTCACGCGCCATGGCTTCGGCGGCCTGCTTGATCTCCAAATCCCGGGAATAGGCGGCGACGTAGGACCAGAATGCGAAGGCGCGTTCCTCGTTGCGAACCGCCATGGCCAAAGCGCGGTAGGGGGTCGTCAGCCGGGAGGTTTCGATCTCCCTTGCCGTCTCGGCGTCGAAGGTTTCGGGCGCCTCCCATCGAACCAGCGCCGGATCCGGCGCCTTGCCGCGGCGCGATTGTGACCATCTTGCGACGCTGTCGACATGTTCGCGCTCAGCGGCGGCGAGGTTAGCGAAGACCTCGGCCAGGGCATCCTTGTTCTGCCGTCGCATCTCCTCCGCCAACGCGGAGTATCTTTTCGCAGCCTCCTCTTCCATGGCGTTGGCGAGAGCGAACAACTCGTCGAGCGACTCGAGCGTTCCGGCCGGCTCGCTCATCAGCAGCGAAGTTCGTAGCAACGGCATGACGAGATCCTCACGGAACAATTGGCGAGCTTGATCCAGCGCAAACACTCTTTCGGTTGACAGCGTAGCATCTATCCGATCAAGTTCCTGCGTCAACGGCGACTTCGGAAGAAATAGGAGCGCGCGGCCCGGTCGGTCGCGGCGTTCACGTTCGAGGTCCCATGCTCCAAAGAACGCATGTTGTTCCGGATTTTCTAACCCAAGCGGCGCGCGCACTCTTCGCGTTGGCGTTGCTTTGCGTGTCGTCCTTCGGCACCGCGTCCGCTGCCGACCTGAACGGTTACCTGTCGAAGATTGCCCCTGCCGACTTCTTCCCGGGCGCCGACCGTTTCGGTCCCCCGCAGGGCGAGCCGCCTATCATACCGGCCTATCGCGGCGATCAATTGCAGGGCTTCGTGTACCTGAATTCCGATTTCGCCAATGCGGTCGGCTATTCCGGAAAACCGATCCAGATGCTCGTTGGCATCGATCCGAAAGGTGTGCTGACCGGCCTCAAGCTGGTCGAGCACAAGGAGCCCATCGTGCTGGTGGGCATCCCCGAAAAGCGCATTCTGGAGGCCGTCAACAAGCTGATCGGCGCCGACCTGGGGAGCGTCGCCCGCGGGGCTGCGCCGGCGCCCCAAGTCGACATCGTCAGCGGCGCAACCGTAACCGTTCTGGTGATCGGCGACAGCATCGTTCGATCCGCCACCAAGCTGATCCGGAGCGGCCGCCTCGGCGCTCAGGGCAGCCCGGTTGCGGCGGCCGGGCCGCGAGCTACGAAGGCCATCGACGCGGCCAAGAGCGAAGTCCGCGATTGGCAGACCCTGGTCGGCGACGGCTCGGTCCGGCGGCTAACCCTCTCCGTCGCCGATATCAACCAGGCCTTCGAGAAATCGGGCAATGCGGTCGCCGCAGCGCGCCCGGAGGAAGGCGCTCCGGACGACAGCTTCATCGATCTCTATGTCGCGGACGTCGCGGTGCCGACCATCGGCCGCAGCCTGCTGGGCGACGAGAGCTACGGCCGGCTGGCCGGCAGGTTGAAGCCAGGCCAGCAGGCGCTCGTCGTCGCCGGTGCCGGCCGTTATTCCTTCAAAGGGGCCGCCTACGTTCGGGGTGGAATCTTCGACCGGATCGAGCTGATCCAGGAAACCAACAGCATCCGTTTCCGCGATCGGGACCATACCCGACTGGGTAGCCTGGCGGCCGACGGCGCGCCGGATTTTCCCGAAATTGCGCTGTTCATCGTGCCGGCCGACTTCGCGTTCGATCCGACCGAGCCGTGGGCGCTGCAGCTCCTGGTGCAGCGCGTCGTCGGCGCACGGGACAAGGCCTGGGTCACCTTCGATCTTGGATACACACTTCCCGAAACCTATCTCAAGCGCGAAGCGCCAGTTCGGCCGGCTGCAGCGGCAGCGGCGCCGACCGCAAAGTCGTCGCCGGCCGCCGCCCCCGAAGCCCGCGTGCCGACGACCGACGAGGACCCGTTGTGGATGCGGATATGGCGCGCGGACACCCTCAAGATCGGCACAGCGATGCTGGCGCTCGGCGCGCTGACGCTGATCTTCTTCTTCCAGAATTTTCTGGTCCGTCGTCCGGCGGTGTACACGTGGGTCCGCCGCTTCTATCTGCTGTTCATTCTCGTCTGGCTGGGATGGTATGCGAACGCTCAGCTTTCAGTGGTCAACGTCCTGACCTTCACGAACTCCCTGCTGACCGGGTTCAGTTGGGAGTATTTCCTTTCCGCGCCGCTGATTTTCCTTCTCTGGGCCTCCATCGCGGCGGGACTTCTCTTCTGGGGGCGCGGACCGTTCTGTGGTTGGCTCTGCCCGTTCGGCGCCCTGCAGGAATTACTCAACAATGCCGCCAAGGCGCTCAAGGTCCCGCAGTATCGCGTCCCCTGGGGCCTTCACGAACGGCTGTGGCCGATCAAGTACATCATCTTTCTCGGCCTGTTCGGCATGTCGCTCTACTCGACCGCCTTCGCCGAGCAGCTCGCCGAGGTCGAACCGTTCAAGACTTCGATCGTCCTGAAGTTCGCGCGGGAATGGCCGTTCGTCGTCTACGCCCTGACCCTCCTCGCGGCGGGGTTGTTCGTCGAGCGCTTCTTCTGCCGCTACATGTGCCCGCTCGGCGCGGCGCTGGCGATTCCCGGCCGCGTCCGGATGTTCGAATGGCTGCGACGCTGGCCGGAATGCGGCTCGCCCTGCCAGCGCTGCGCGAATGAATGCCCCGTGCAAGCGATCCATCCGGAAGGTCACATCAACGTCAACGAGTGCATCTACTGCATGCACTGTCAGGAACTCTATTTCGATGACCACCGCTGCCCGCACATGATCCAGGTGCGGCTGAAGCGCGAGAAGCGGATGGCCATGTCGTCGCCTTCGATGCGATCAGGCGGCAAAGGTCCGAACACAATCATCACAGCCGGGGGAAAACCCGTCGGCGCGTCGCCAGTCGACGCCATCACGCCATCTGCAACCTGAACCGAAAGCCGAGGAGGCAATCATGAGCGACAGCGACAACATCAAGGGCGTCAGCCGGCGAACGCTGCTGGGGACCACGGCGGCCGCTGCGGGCGTGGGACTTGCCGGCGGGGCGGTGATAACTAAGGACGGCGCGGGCTTCGTCTCGACCGCCGACGCGCAGACCAAATCTGCCGCACCCAAGGCACCGCCGGCACGTCCGGCCGTGCAGAAGACCGAAGTCGCGCCGGGCGAGCTCGACGAATATTACGTCTTCTTTTCGAGTGGCCAATCCGGCGAGATGCGGATCATCGGGCTCCCCTCGATGCGCGAACTGATGCGCGTTCCGGTCTTCAACCGCTGCAGCGCGACCGGCTGGGGCCAGACCAACGAAAGCCTGAAGGTTTTGACAGAAGGGATGCAGCCGGCGACCCGCGAATTCCTCAAGAACCGTGGCGGCACGTTCATGAACGGCGACCTCCACCATCCGCACGTCTCCTTCACGGATGGCACCTACGACGGCCGCTACGCCTTCATGAACGACAAGGCCAACAGCCGCGTGGCGCGGGTGCGGCTCGACGTCATGAAGTGCGACAAGATTATCGAACTGCCGAATCAGCACACCGTCCACGGCCTTCGGCTACAGAAGTATCCACGAACCGGATATGTGTTCTGCAACGGGGAAGACGGCGTTCCGCTGCCGAACGACGGCAAGGTTCTCGACAACCCGAAGGAATATCACTCCATCTTCACGGCGCTCGACGGCGATACCATGAAAGTGGCCTGGCAGGTGATGGTTAGCGGCAATCTCGACAACGTCGATTCCGACTACCAAGGCAAATACTGCTTCTCGACCTGTTACAACGCCGAAGAAGGCGTCACTCTGGCCGAGATGACCGCCAACGAGCAGGACTGGGTCGTCATCTTCAACCTCAAGCGGATCGAGGAGGCAGTGAAGAAGGGTGATTTCAAGGAAATGAACGGCGTGCCCGTGATCGACGGTCGCAAGGGCTCGCCCTACACGCGCTACGTTCCGGTATCGAACAATCCGCATGGCATGAATACCGCGCCCGACGGCATCCACATCGTCGCGGCAGGCAAGCTGTCGCCGACGGTGACGGTGATGGACGTTCGGCTGTTCGACCAACTGTTCGACGACAAGATCAAACCGCGCGACGTCGTGGTCGCCGAGCCCGAACTCGGCCTCGGGCCGCTGCATACGGCCTACGACGGCAAGGGCAACGCCTACACGACGTTGTTCCTCGACAGTCAGGTCGTCAAATGGAACATCGATCTCGCCAAACGAGCCTTTAAGGGCGAGAAGGTCGATCCCATCATCCAGAAGCTCGACGTCCACTATCAGCCTGGCCACAATCACTCCTCGATGGGTCAGACCAAGGAGGCCGACGGAAAATGGCTGATCTCGCTGAACAAGTTTTCGAAGGACCGCTTCCTCAACGTCGGCCCGTTGAAGCCGGAGAACGATCAGTTGATCGACATCTCGGGCGACCAGATGAAACTGGTCCATGACGGTCCTAGCTTCGCCGAGCCGCATGACGCCACCATCGTGCACCGTTCCAAGATCAACCCGATCTCGATCTGGGACCGCGCCGATCCGATGTTTGCCGATGCGGTCAAGCAAGCCAAGGCCGACGGGATCAACCTGGAGGCGGATTCCAAGATCATCCGCGACGGCAACAAGGTGCGGGTCTATATGACCTCGACCGCTCCGGCGTTCGGGCTCGAGCAGTTCCAGGTCAAGCAGGGCGATCAGGTCACCGTCTACATCACCAACATCGATGCGGTCGAAGACCTGACGCACGGCTTCTGCATCGTGAACTACGGTATCCAGATGGAGGTCGCGCCGATGGCGACCGCGTCGGTGTCGTTCAGCGCCGACAAGGCGGGCGTCTACTGGTACTACTGCTCCTGGTTCTGCCACGCCATGCACATGGAGATGAAGGGCCGCATGTTCGTCGAGCCGAAATCGGTCTGATCGGGAGCGACACCGTGCGTCTTCCGTCACGCATGCTTCCGGCGGCGCTCGTCGCCGCCGGATTGTCCGGCTTCGCCAGCGCGGAGACGCTGACTGCTGTGCCGGGGCAACCGCTGCAGGCGTTGCTGGATCGTGCCCGCGACGGTGACGTCGTCGAACTCGCTCCAGGGGACTACAACGGCTCGATCCGCATCGATCGCCCTCTTGCCCTGACCGGACGTCCCGGCGCCGTGCTGGACGGCGGGGGCTCCGGCAACGTCGTCACGGTGACCGCGCCCGATGTAACGGTCCGCGGCGTGACCATCCGGGGGTCGGGGCGCGACCTGCAGGCGATGAATTCCGGGGTCTTTCTTCAGAAGACCGCCGAACGCGCGACCATCGAGAACAACCGCCTGGTGGGAAACCTGTTCGGCGTCTACGTGCACGGAGCGACCGGATCGCGGGTGGCCAACAACTTGATCGAAGGGCTTCGCGGCCATCGCCTCAGCGAGGCCGGCAACGGCGTCTCGCTCTGGAACGCTCCCGAAGTCACCATTGCGGACAACACCTTCCGCTATGGCCGCGACGGTATCTTTACCATTTCCAGCCGCAAGGACCGCTTCGTCGGCAACCGCTTCGAACAGGTTCGCTTCGCGGTCCACTACATGTACACCAACGACAGCGAAGTCAGCGGCAACGTCTCGATCGGAAATCATGTCGGCTACGCCATCATGTACTCGAACCGGCTGATCATCCGCGACAACATCTCCGATCGCGATCGCGATCACGGCCTCCTGTTCAACTACGCCAACTACGCCGAGATCGACGGAAACAGGGTGACGGGCGGACTATTGGATACGGTGTCCGTCGGGAGCGAAGAGGGGCCGGACGACGAGCGAGGCATGATCCCGGACACGAAGCGCGAGCAGAGCTTGCGAAGCGGCCCGGAGAAGTGCGTGTTCATCTACAACACGAACCACAACCGGTTCCGGAACAACTGGTTCGAACGCTGCGCCATCGGCGTTCATTTCACGGCCGGATCCGAAGGCAACGAGATCACCGGAAACGCCTTCGTCGGCAATCGGAACCAGGTCAAATATGTCGGTACGCGCAACCTCGACTGGTCCAAGGGCGGCCGCGGCAATTATTGGAGCGACAATCCCGCCTTCGATCTCGACGGTGACGGCATCGCCGACACCGCCTACCGACCCAACGATCTCGTCGATCGGGTGCTGTGGACGGCGCCCTCCGCCAAGGTGCTGATCAACAGCCCTGCGGTGCAAGTGCTGCGGTGGGCCCAGGCTCAGTTTCCGGCGCTCTACCCGGGCGGCGTCATCGACAGCCACCCCTTGATCGCTCCACCGCCGCGGCCGTCGGGCAAGGAGGGCGGAAGATGAGCGCTACCGTTTCCGTGACTGGTGTCGTGAAGAACTACCGCACGGTGCGCGCACTGCGCGACGTCTCGTTCGATCTCGCCCCGGGACGGCTCAGCGCGCTGGTCGGCCACAACGGCGCCGGCAAGACCACACTGATCAAGCTGATGCTGGGATTGATCCGTCCGGATCAGGGATCCATCCGCGTCCTCGACGAGGATCCGGCCGCCGGTGAATTTTCGGCACGACGGCAGCTTGGATATCTTCCGGAAAACGTTGCCTTCAACGCAGCACTCACCGGGCGAGAAACGCTGACATTTTACGCGCGGCTGAAGCACGTCAAACCGTCGAAAGCGTGGGCCTTTCTCGATCGCGTCGGACTGACCGATGCGGCCGACCGCCGGGTCGGGACCTATTCGAAGGGCATGCGCCAGCGCCTCGGATTGGCGCAGGCGCTGCTCGGCCGGCCCCGGGTGCTCCTGCTCGACGAGCCGACGACGGGACTGGATCCCGCGCTACGGCAGACCTTCTATGAGATCCTGAACGAACTCCGCGACGACGGCGCCACTGTGCTGATCTCGTCCCACGCGCTGAACGAACTCGAGGATCGCGCCGAGCATGTCCTCATCATGAACCGCGGGCTCCTCGCCGCGCAGGGCACCCTGTCGGAACTGCGCTCGATCTCGCAACTCCCGATCCGGGTTTCGGTCGACTTTGCGCCGGGCGCCGGCGTTCCCGCAGCGTGGATGAACGGCGCAAGTGTCGCGACCCCGCGCGGACGCATGCTGCTGGTGCCCGACGAGGCGCGCAAAATGGACGTGCTGCGCGCTGCGGCCAGAGATCCCGGCGTCATCAACATCGAGATCGCGGCGCCGACCCTCGATGAGCTCTATGCGCATTTCCTAAATTCGCAGGAGAGTGCTGCGTGAGAACGATCGTCATCATAGCCGCCAAGGAGATCCAGGAAGGGTTACGGAACCGCTGGGTCCTGGCAACCACGCTCCTTTTGGCCGCGCTGGCCTTGTCGCTGACGTTCCTGGGAAGCGCACCCACCGGCAATGTCGGCGCGGGGGCGCTCGACGTCGTCGTCGTCAGCCTGTCGAGCCTGACGATCTTCCTGCTTCCGCTGATCGCCCTCTTGATCTCGCACGACGCCGTGGTCGGCGAGATGGAACGCGGCACCATGACGCTGCTCCTGAGTTATCCGGTGGGCCGAGGCCAGGTGATCCTCGGCAAATTCTGCGGCCACGTCCTGATCCTCGCCTTCGCGACAGTGATCGGCTACGGCGCCGCGGCCGCTGCCCTCGCGACGACCGGCGCCTCGGTGCTCGCCGCGAGCTGGTATGCCTTCGCCTCGATGCTCGGAACCTCGGTCATGCTCGGGGCGGTCTTTGTCGCGGTCGGTTATCTGATCAGCAGCCTGGTCCGGGACCGCGGCACCGCCGCCGGCATCTCGGTGGGAGTCTGGCTGCTGATGGTGCTGGTATTCGACATGGCACTGCTCGGCGTGCTGGTCGTCGATCAGGGGAACATCGTCTCCGCACCCGTTCTCGAAGCGCTGCTGTTCCTCAATCCGACGGACCTGTACCGGATGACGAACCTGACCGGCTTTAACGTCAGCCAGTTTTCCGGGATGGCAGGGCTCGCCGGCACCGCGACGACCAGCGTCGGCGCGCTGTTGACGGGACTGACCGCCTGGGTCGTCGCGCCGCTCGGGCTTGCGGCCGCCTTCTTCGCTCGGAGGGAGCTATGATCCTGCGGATTCTGTGCATGATCGTCGCGCTGGTCCTCGCCGGCTGCAATCGGGACGGAAGCGATGCCGTCATGCCGCCGCCCGCGGCGCTCAACAGCGATGCAATGGGGGTCTTCTGCGGCATGAACGTGCTCGAACACCCTGGCCCCAAAGGGCAGATCATCACGGCGAGCCGCATCGACCCGTACTGGTTCACCTCGGTGCGCGACACCGTGGCCTTCACTCTGATGCCGGATCAGCCCCGTGACATCCGCGCGATCTACGTGTCCGACATGGCGCGCGCGCCCAGTTGGGAGGAGCCGGGAGCGACCAACTGGATCGACGCCAAAAAGGCGTTCTTCGTCATCGAGAGCCGCAAGCAGGGCGGAATGGGGGCCGCCGAGGCTGTGCCTTTCGGCAATCGTGCCGCGGCGGACGCCTTCACCGCCGCCAATGGCGGCAAGGTCGTCACGTTTGCGGACGTTCCGAGCGGCTACGTGCTCGGCAGCGACAGCGCCGCCGTCGATCAAACCGGGCATGAACGCCCCAGCGCCCGGACCAACTGACGAGGCTTCCGATGGCACCAGCAAATCTCACGCGCCGGCGCATGATCACCATCGCAGCCGCGACCGCAGGCTCGGCGTTTCTTTCCGGCGGAGGACACGCGTCCTCGACCGGGGCAGTGCGTTGGCGCGGATCGGCGCTCGGCGCGCAGGTGTCGATCGATATCTTCCATCCCGATCGGGAGGAGGCGGAAAGGATCATTCAGGATTGCCTGACTGAGGTAAGACGACTCGAAGGGCAGTTCAGCCTGTACCGGGCGGATTCCGCCATTTGTGCCCTCAACCGGAGTGGCATCCTTGTCGCACCGGAGCCCGACATGGTCGCGCTGCTCAAGGCCTCGCTGCAATTCTCCGACCTTACCGGCGGCACCTTCGATCCCACCGTCCAGCCGCTCTGGCAGCTCTATGCCGCACACTTTTCGTCGGAGAATCCGGATCCCGGCGGTCCGCCGGCCGGGAAGCTGGCGGAGGCGCTCGCGAAGGTGGGCAGCAGCGGCCTGCGCGTAAGCGAAAAGCTTGTGGCGCTCCTCAGACATGGCGCTGCGATCACCCTGAACGGCATCGCCCAAGGATACGCCACCGACCGTGTCGTGGATGTCTTGCGCGCCCGCGGGTTGTCGACGACCCTCGTCAACATGGGAGAGATACGCGCGCTCGGAGCGCGCGCGGACGGGACGCCGTGGCGCGTCGGCCTTTCCGATCCGGACCGAGCCGGCGCGCTCACGGAAACCATCGACCTCATTGATCGGGCGGTCGCGACCACCGCGGGCGCGGGCTTCCGCTTCGATCCGGCGGGCCGGTTCACGCATCTATTCGATCCCCGGACGGGACGGAGCCCTGCGCTCTATCGGACCGTCAGCGTCATCGCGCCGACCGCCACCGAGGCGGATGCGCTCTCGACCGCCTTCAGCCTGATGCCTGCGTCGCAGATTGGCGACATCGCGGCCACGCGGCCAGACGTGCAGGTCCGGCTGATCACCAATGATGGAAATTTGCGCCTTTACGGCGCCTGAGAGGACGAGTCGCCATAAGATCTGGCGGAGAGAGTGTCAGTCAATCCCCTTTGAGAGATAAAGCAGTGTCCGGAGCTTCATCCCATGTGGCATGACCAGCAGCCGTGACGCCAGTGCCTCGGGGAGAACAAGAGATCGAGGTTCGCGTCAGGGGCCACGCCGTTAAGCTTGCCATTTCGGGAGCTGGGCAATCGCGGCATGCCCTCTTTAGGCTGCAGGCCGTTCCCCAAGGAAACCGTCGACAGCAGCGAAGACCTGCCAGCGATTCTTCTCCATGAATACCGAGTGCGTGCCCTCGCCGATCTCGATCCAGCGGCGATATGGCGCCGCCGAGAGCTTGCTGAACACCGTTTGCGCCATATCCATTGGGCAGTCGCGATCCAGGTCGGCATGGACGATCAGGACCGGCACCGTGAGCGAGGAAGGATCATAAAGCGGCTTGCCAGATGCCCAATATTCTCGGCTGTCCTGAACCGTTCCGTTCGGCGCCCGCAGCTTGTCCGGCCCGAGTCCTGTTTTAGCAAAAGTTGTCTCCGCCCACGCATCGAACCAGGCTGGCGGCAATATCGCGTCCTTCTTGTCATCGGGAACGCCGTTGAGCCAACGGCTCTTGGCCGCCGAGCGCTCGACGATGCGATAGGCGCCGAGGGCGCCGCCGGAATCAGCCGCGCTCGGGGTCGTCCGGAGCCACTGCGGCGCGATCAGAACAAGCTTGTTGACGTGCGCCAGGTTCTCCGAGGCGTAGCGTGACATCAGCGTCGTCCCCCACGACCACCCGATCAGGTTGATCTTGTCGACCCCTCGCCGCGACCGGATAAGCGTAGCAGCACTGCCGACGTCACGCACAGCGACGGGTGTGCGCACGATTGGCTGATTGTTGGACGCCGGTTCTTCCATTTCAGGCGGACGGGTCGACCCACCATAGCCGCGGACATCGACGAGATAGACGTCATAGCCCTCCTGGGCCAGATGATCCATCCAGGACAAGCCGTCCAGGCGAAGGTCGAACGAAGTCGACGCCGGATAGGTCGATCCCGCGACGAACAAGACCGTCTTGTCGGCAGAGAACCGGACCAAGTCGGACCGTCGCTTGTTGCGAACGAAGAGTTCGATCCCTGCGGTGTCGCTCGGGATCATCATCTCTTCGCTGATGATGGCGTCGGTAATCGATTTATGCATCTCGGTGTCCCCTCAGGTTACACGAACCGCCAGTCGAACCTGTCGCCGCTACGTGTGACGTGTCCGGCTGACGTGTTGGCGAAATGAGCCGTGAAAACGGTCGAGCGATCTTCCGCAGCCCGTTCGAGAAGCCAGCGGCGCGATGCGCGTGCGCGCTCCGCGTCCTCACAAAACGCGCTGTTCCAGTCCGGACGATAGATCTGAAGCGGCTGATGCATGATGTCGCCGCTGAAGAGCGCCTTCTGTCCCTGGTCAGAAAGCTGGATAGCGACGTGACCAGGGCTGTGCCCCGGGGTCGGATGGAACGTAAGACCGTCCCCGATCGCAGCCTCGCCATCGACGATCTCGGCCTGTCCGCTCTGGATAACAGGAAGAACGCTGTCCTCGAATACGCCGGCGCTGAAGCCTTCCTTGCCAGCCGGGCCGGACCAATGATCGTACTCGGCCTTGGAGAAGACGTACTTGGCATTCGGGAATGTCGGCACCCAGCGGCCGTTGAGGAGCCGCGTGTTCCAGCCGCAATGATCCGCGTGCAGGTGGGTACAGCAGACATAGTCGACCTGTTCAGGTGAGACGCCGGCTTCCGCCAGCCGGGCGAGGAAAGGCAGATTCAACTGATGAAAGCGCGGCAGCATCGGACGGTTCTTGTCGTTGCCTGCGCAGCTGTCGATCAGGATCGTATGGTGCTGCGTCTTCAGAACCCAGGTGTGGATGCTCGCGATGAAGCGCCCCCCCGCCTCGTCGAAGCAATCCGGGATCATCAGCGCTCGGTGCTTCGCCAGAACCGACTGATCCCAATCCGGGAAGAGGAAGTCCGGGGTGAAACCCGGACCTCGGATCTCGACAACCTGACGAATGGCAACGTTGCCGATCGCGTGCATTGCGGTCATGTGAACCAGACTTTCTTGCTTGTGCAGATTGAAGCGTGACCGCTAGGCCGTGGCAGTCGCGACTGACTCGACCTTGGCCGCTGCCGGCGCCGATTGCAGCCAGAACAAGCCGAGAAAGAACGAGATCGCCGAAATGACCATCACGTAGTACAGACCGGCGTATATATCGCCGCTGGAGATCTGGAGTGCCGCGGCGATCGCCGGCAAGAGGCCGCCGAAATAGCCGTTGCCCACGTGATAGCTGAACGAGACCGACGTGTAACGCACCTGGGGCGGAAACAGATCGGTCATCGCCGATGCCAGCGGACCGAAGATCATGCCGGCAACCGTGCTCAGCGCCGCCAACACGAGTATGATCATTCCGAAATTCATCGCACTTGGATCGGCACGGCTCGGATATCCGGCCTCCTCAAGCGCATGCTTCAACTTGGCGGTGAACGCCGCGACATCCGGAGCCTGCCCTGCGGCGCCAACCGGGATTGGCTTGCTGCCAACGAAAACCGTCGCGACCGCCCCTTTTGCTTCGGACCTAGTCAAATAGGGAGCGCCGAACCGGATCAAGGCGTTCTTGGCCATATCGCACCCTGTGGTGAACTTCGCCGTTCCGATCGGGTTGAATTGGAAGGAGCACTCCGATGAATCCACCGCGACGGTTACGGGTACGGCCGCCTGCGCGGCATGGAGCGCAGGGTTGGCATAGAAGATGAGTGCCTTGTAGAGCGGGAGGTAGGTGAACGTGCCAATGACGCAGGCAGCCAGGATGAATATCTTGGTGCCGTAGCGGTCGCTCAACCAGCCGAAGAAGATCATCACCGGCAGCGTCAACATCAGTGCCGCACCGACCAGGAGACTAGCGATCTGCGGATCGACCTTGGCCGTGCCCGTGAGAAACACCAGAGAATAGATCTGAGCACCGACCAGCAGCACGCTCTGGGGGACGACCATCGCAAACATCGCAATCAGCACGCGCTTCAGGTTCGGCAACGCCCGGAGCGTGTCGTAGATCGGAGACTTCGAGAGCGTCCCCTCATTCTTCATTTTGAGGAAGAGCGGCGATTCCTGCAGCTTCAACCGAATCCAGACCGAGATCGCGAGCGGCAACACCGAACTGATGAACAGGATGCGCCAGCCCCAGTCATTGAATGCCTCGGGCGTCATGCTGGCGCGCATGAGATACACGGATAGCATCGAGAGAGCGAAGCCGATCGGTGCGGAGGTTTGCAGCCAGGACGTTAACCAGCCGCGGCGGCCTTGCGGTGCATGCTCTGCGATGTAGGTCGCAGCACCGCCATACTCGCCGCCAAGAGCCAATCCCTGGATCATTCGCAGCAAGATCAAGATCGAAGGCGCCCACAGGCCGATCGACGCATAGCTCGGCACCAGACCGACGGCGACCGTTGAAGATCCCATCATCAGGATCGTGGTGAGAAAGGTTTGCTTGCGTCCGATCATGTCGCCGATGCGACCGAACACTAGCGCCCCAAACGGCCGAACGAGATAGCCCGTGCCGAAGGTGAGAAGCGCGAAGACATTGGCCCAAACGGGATTGTCGGGCGAGAAGAAATTAACCGAGATGGCCGAAGCCACCGAGATATACATGAAGAAATCGTACCACTCGATGACCGTACCGACGGTCGCTGCGATCATGACCCTTCGCTGCAACTCGATGGTGGGCTCCGCCGCAGCAGGACCGGCGTTTGGCAGCTTCCTCATCTGTCCCCCAACTATCTTGTCCGCTTTCGCGGCCCATATGATCCGGCTTGCGTTGATGTCCTCCGTCATGGGATATTTGAAATCGATAGATGAGATATGTGGTATAAACCGGATGAATATCAGGGCTCATGACATGCCTCTGCTCGCATCGCTCAAGGTGATGCTCGATGAGAGGAACATCACCCGTGCGGCAGCGCGGCTTGGCATTAGCCAACCGGCACTTTCCGCCCAACTGGCCAGGCTTCGCGATATCTTCAAGGATCAGTTGCTGACACCTGCCGCCTCGGGAAAAGGCATGGTCCTCACCCCTCGGGGAAACGAGCTCAAGGAACCTCTGCGACTGGCACTGCAGAATCTGCAGGATGTTATCGGTGCACCAGCTGGCTTCGACCCGAAGAAATCGGATCGAACTTTCACAATCGGCGCGAACGACAACGCGACCGCTATTGTTGGATCGCGGCTGGTCGCGTTCTCGCGACGGGATGGCTTATCGGGAATCCGGTTCGCCTTCCGCTCGATCGATTTGATGAAATTGGCTGGCCAGCTCGAGGCGGGAGATCTCGACGTTGCGCTGGTTTCGAAAGATGCGGTCCCAAGCGGAATGCCGTCCCAGCCGCTGCTCGATGAACGGTTCATGATGGCCCAGCGTAAGGATCATCCGCGCGGATTGCGGCGGCCCACGATGAGAGAGTATTCGCGCCTGGAGCATATTATCGTTTCGGGAGAAGGCGGCGGCTTTCGCGGCTTCATCGACGATGTCCTGGCGAGGGACGGGCTGACGCGTTGCGTCGCCGTGTCAGTTCAGCACTACAGTGTCGTGCCGCTCTTGCTACAGTCGACCGACCTCGTTTGCACTCTTCCGCAGCGTTTCCTCAACCGCTACCGTGATGTCCTGCAATCCCTGCCGCTGCCGTTCGATACGAGGCCCTTTACGCTGCACGCCACTTGGCACGCCCGATTCGATAACGATCGCGGTCATCAATGGCTTCGGCAGCAACTCAAGGACTGCGCCACCGGCTAGCAACGCGAGCTGAAGTGAAAACCACTTGCTCATTATTTCATCGACATTTCAGCCAACTCCGGGCCGCCTATGCGTCGCGGTCTGGCCGTAACCGACGAGTTGGAAGAGAGGCCCTCATCCTTGTCGATGGCGACGATGATATTGAACTCCGTCAGGCCAGCCATTTCGTACAGTCGGCCAAGCTAACGAATTCAAACGAGCCAAATCGTGGTTTGGCGTAGAAAATGGCGGAGGGAGAGAATCTAGAAAGAAATTTGCTCTACCGCTGCATCTCAGGTGCTCTCGGTAGGCGAGACGGATAGGATTTCCCAGCTTCTCCGCGTACCGTCCGCGGGTCGAGACTGCCGTTGGACGCGGCATCATTGTACCTTAATCAGGCCCAGCTAGCCATTGGATGGCAAGGCCAACCAACAAACCTGGGCAGGCGGTACAAGCTGGCCCCGAATTCCCTAGCCGCTTCCTCCAACCAGCCAAGATTTTATTCCAGGGGCTCCTTTAGGTGGCTCTGAATGCCCCCGGTGAGGGACGGATTTTCGAAATCCTTCGCGGCTTTGTCTTGTATGCCGGCCAGGCCAGCATATTTCCGGAGCGGTTAGCACTCGCTAGTTTCTGACTCTATTTCATCCAAAATAAAAGCAACTAGAAGATAGGAGGAGAGCATGAAATTCCGTCCGCTTCACGACCGGGTCGTGGTCAAGCGCATCGACGCGGAAGAGAAGACCGCCGGTGGCATCATCATTCCCGACACTGCCAAGGAAAAGCCTTCCCAGGGCGAAGTCATCGCCGTCGGCCCCGGTGGCCGCGACGAAGCCGGCAAGCTGATCCCGATCGATGTCCAGGTCGGTGACCGCGTGTTGTTCGGCAAGTGGTCGGGCACCGAGGTCAAGATCGACACCCAGGAGCTGTTGATCATGAAGGAGAGCGACATCATGGGCGTTCTCACCGACGTGTCTTCCAAGAAGAAGGCCGCCTAGTCCACCGCTCAAGCGCCTGTCGAGCGCCTCATCAAGGGTGAAACCAAGTCAAAAACTCAGGGAAACCCACTATGTCAGCCAAAGAAGTCAAATTCGGAGTCGATGCCCGCGATCGCATGCTTCGCGGCGTCGACATCCTCCACAATGCGGTAAAAGTGACGCTCGGTCCGAAGGGCCGTAACGTCGTCCTCGACAAGTCGTTCGGCGCTCCCCGTATTACCAAGGATGGCGTCACCGTCGCCAAAGAGATCGAGCTCGAGGACAAGTTCGAGAACATGGGTGCCCAGATGGTGCGCGAAGTCGCCTCCAAGTCCGCAGACGCGGCTGGCGACGGCACCACCACCGCGACCGTGCTCGCCGCTGCGATCGTCCGTGAAGGCGCCAAGTCGGTTGCCGCCGGCATGAACCCGATGGATCTGAAGCGCGGTATCGACATGGCTGTGGAAGCCGTGGTCGCCGACCTCGTCAAAAACTCCAAGAAGGTCACCTCGAACGAGGAAATCGCCCAGGTCGGCACGATTTCGGCCAACGGCGATGCAGAGATCGGCAAGTTCATCTCCGATGCCATGAAGAAGGTCGGCAACGAGGGTGTCATCACCGTCGAGGAAGCCAAGTCGCTCGAGACCGAACTCGAAGTTGTCGAGGGCATGCAGTTCGACCGTGGCTATATCTCGCCCTACTTCGTCACCAACGCCGACAAGATGCGCGTTGAAATGGATGATGCCTACGTCCTGATTAATGAGAAAAAGCTATCTCAGTTGAATGAACTACTTCCCCTGTTGGAAGCCGTGGTGCAGAGCGGCAAGCCGCTCGTGATTATCGCCGAAGACGTCGAAGGCGAAGCTCTCGCCACCCTCGTCGTCAACCGTCTCCGCGGCGGCCTGAAGGTCGCGGCCGTCAAGGCTCCGGGCTTCGGCGATCGCCGCAAGGCCATGCTCCAGGACATCGCGATCCTGACCGGCGGCCAGGCCATCTCGGAAGACCTCGGCATCAAGCTCGAGAACGTCACGCTCAACATGCTCGGTCGCGCCAAGAAGGTGATGATCGACAAGGAGAACACCACGATCGTCAGCGGCGCCGGCAAGAAGGCCGACATAGAAGCGCGCGTGGCGCAAATCAAAGCGCAGATCGAGGAGACCACCTCGGACTACGACCGTGAGAAGCTGCAGGAGCGTCTCGCCAAGCTCGCGGGCGGCGTCGCGGTGATCCGCGTCGGCGGCGCGACTGAGATCGAAGTGAAGGAGCGCAAGGATCGCGTTGATGACGCGATGCATGCGACCCGCGCGGCGGTTGAAGAAGGCATCCTGCCTGGTGGCGGCGTTGCGCTGCTGCGTGCCTCCGAGCACCTCAAGGGCATTCGCACCAAAAATGACGACCAGAAGACCGGGGTCGAGATCGTGCGCAAGGCGTTGTCCTATCCGGCCCGCCAGATCGCAATCAACGCGGGCGAGGACGGCTCGGTCATCGTCGGCAAGATCCTCGAAAAGGATCAGTACTCGTACGGTTTCGACTCGCAGACCGGCGAATACGGCAACCTGGTCTCCAAGGGCATCATCGATCCGACCAAAGTGGTTCGAGCGGCGATCCAGAACGCGGCGTCCGTCGCAGCGCTCCTGATCACCACCGAAGCTATGGTGGCCGAAGTGCCGAAGAAGAACACCGGTGCGGGCGGCATGCCTCCAGGCGGCGGCATGGGCGGCATGGGAGGTATGGACTTCTAAGTCCGACATCCAGAGCTCAAATCGGGATAGGGGGAGCCTCGCGGCTTCGGGCAGCGCCGTCCGAGTTCACCCTTTCCCGCCTCTCCCAAGGCCAGTGACCTGGATTTCTGCCGCATGGCCGGCTCGAGGTTTCCACATCCAAACGTCTTTCCAGACGTTCGGGCCTTCAGCGAAACTCGATCCGCCTACTATGCCGTCTGCTGACTTCTGTGCTGCAGTCAGGCCACCTTAAACCAATAAGAAGGCTCGGCAGCGATGCCGAGCCTTTGCTGATTTCCTTGCGGCCAGCCGGAGTCCAACACTGGCGCACCGTATTGCGCGAGCGCATCGAAGCCTGCGCCGCCGACAAATGTCGGGTGAACGATATAGTTGGCGGCCCTCTATCTTATTCGAAGCCAAAGAAACAATCCGTATGCCGCTACCGCAGCAACGATGATCCCAATCACGACTAGCGCAACTGTCTGCTCCACGCGAGCCGGGTCAAAATCTCCTCGCGCGTCTCCATGAAAAAAACTTGCAGCCGGGATAATGAATGGCGGCTGACTGAGCGCGGCTGTATTGCCGAGTTTTCTCGGTGCTTCCCAAGGGACTCGCTAGCCCAGCTCGCTCTGACCCCGACCGAGCTGGGTTTGCCATGAGTCCGCTAGGCATTTAAGGGGCGCAGCCCGTCATACGTGGCGATGCAGTCCCCAAAAGGCGATCAGCACAAGAGCCGCGGCCCCAATTCCAAGCAAAAGGAGAATGGCTTCCAGCATGACGAATCAAGCTCCGCCGTTGCTGAAAGATACACCTTTGCAAGCGTCTCTGGCACTGCCCTTGCCGATGCTTAGCTGCTGGGGATTTCACAGGCCCAGATTGAAACAGGGCGCCGCCGAGACGGCATATTTCGAGCTTAGCGGGGTATCTTTTAGGGACTAGCGGCACAACCGCCGATGAGCATAGTGCGGAATTTTTTGATGATGGTCCGCTTACCCATAATCGTGGTCATCTCGCCCGCCGGGGAAAGGTCATACTGGGTTGCAGCGGTCGAGCCTGAGAAGGCGGCCGAAGCGGTCGCGCGGGTCGTCGGCGACGGGCACAACACGAGGCTCTTGCAGCACCGCCTGCGCGTGAAATCCGATGCGCTTCGACCAGGCGAAGTCCGCCGGCTCGGGCTCTGACCAGAATCCTACCCATTAAGGGTATTCATCTCCCTCAAAAGAGCCGCCGTCCGGGTTCCACCGCCGGCCTATTGATCTGGTCATCCACATTGACGGAGTGAGATCGGGCGCTCTCGCTGCCGTCCATTGCAGGGGAGTCGTGCGGATGACCCGCTTCTTCTTCCACGCTCACGGCGGCATTTCCGTCTTCGATGACGTCGGGCTAGACCTTCCAGATATCGACGCCGCGCAAAAAGCGGCGATCGAATTGAGCCGCCAAATTCTCAACGAGGAACCAGAGGGACCGTTTTGGCAGGACCTTAACTGGCGCGTTGAGGTTACTGATAGCCCCGGAATCGGCGGCCAGACTTTCCTGATCGTTCAGTTTTCGACCACGCGCACAGCGATCAACCCTACCGCGGTAGCCGGCTGAAGTTCTGGATCAAGGGGTCGTTGGCGGCCCCTTTCGTTTGTTGGACGACACTCTGAAGGGGTGCCTCTTTCGGGCAATCATCATTCTCATTCGTCGAGCGTAGGATGGAGCGGCCTCCGGGCTCCAAGCTCCCCAGCCCTGCCAGTCCGGAGCAGGGCGGCCTCGCCATTTGTAACCGCGTTGGCGGGGCCGCCGCCCACAAACGGATATCAAGACCGCACGAGAGCATTCCGGGAAAATGAGAACAAGGGCCGCAGGCGCCGCCTATGACAGCTCCTGCGGCCGGTGCCGCGACGTTCCGCACGATCGGCGCGGCACGCCAAGATGCTAACACATAGGCCCGCCAGCGCGAACCGGCGGGTCGCCAATTGCGTTGAACCGAATAGAGGCGTCGGCCCACCAATCGATTGGTGTCCAGCGGATCGCCTTATAATTAGGTGCCCGATGTCAAAGGCAACAGAACTTGCCGACCGCGCCCGCGCGTTTGAAAGGCGCGCTGAGACGGCGATCGATCGTTCCTCACGACAACACTATCGTGAGATGGCGGCTCACTACCGCGTACTTTCCATCGAGTATCTCGAAGCTGAACAGCTGCAAAAGCGCTCCCCGGCTGAATTTGCGCGGCAGGCGATGAGGAGCAGCCCCCCCTCGTTTTACAATGCCGATAGGCCGACCTACATGCGCGCTATGGCGGCGGGCATAGTGCTCTGCGTCGCTTTTGTCGCGATCAGCTTTTCACTGCGACCGCAGCCGGCTGATGATCGCGTGCTGGTAAAGGCGGACCGCCTGGTGCGGACCGCCGGCGATCTGCCTAAGGCGAAATAGTCTCGGATTTGGCGGACGATTTTGCGAGGCCGCCGTTCAAGAACAATTGGTGAAACCAGAACGTGTATTCAATTTTGACACACGAGATCAAACCGAGCACGGCCCGAATGGGCAACGAGCCTCTTCTTTGTGCGCGTTGCCCAACAAATCTGCTAGCTGCGAAACGTCAAGCGGCGTTGGCTATAGTGGGTCCTTGGCGTGACACCTAGACGCCCCCGGCGCTAGCCTCAGGCCATCCACCTGCGGCAGCCCCTGTCGTAAATCGGCAGGGGGTTGCTCTATTGGTGGCAGGCCCAGCGTGAACCCGCGGCCCGCAAAACTCCCCGCCTGTCTGGTGGTCTAGGCCGGGAATAGACGGGGAGTTGTTGCGCCGGTCCCCCGCCGCGACCAAGCTAAAAACGTGCCATGACCGTTATTAAATTGCGGCGCGCGCCCTTAGGACTTCGATGTTGTCCAGAGGAAGGTGCAGGTCGGTTACTCGTTCAGCGGTCACGCTGCGGACACGGACACCGCGCAGAAGCTCGGCTTCAAAGTCGCGAACGATTCCTTGATTGCGTCGCTCATCAAACCAGCCGGACGTTCGTGGCCATCGGCTTTCCGGCGCGCTCGTTAATTCCAATCTCAAAGCCGACATGCTGACCGGCTTCAAGCGATCGTGTGCCAAGCGGGAGCGCGGAGGCGTGGCAAAAAATGTCGTGTCGATCGACGCGCAGAAATCCAAGCCCGCGCTGATCGTTCCAACTCTTGACTTCGCCGATTTTCATGTCGTGTTTCCGTGGAAAGTGGCTAGAAAGTCGGTCACGCGAAGTCTCCGCCTACGAAAGATTCGGCACTCGCTCCATCCGCGTTTTTCGCGACGATCAACGAGCCGCGCTGATACTGTGCCGACGTTGCGGTGCCGCCCGCGCGCTTTGTCGCGCCCGATCCCGCTGAGAGCGTGATCGTGCCAGATGCATACTGGACGAAACCGACGGTGAAGCCTTCACCGAGATTGTTCGGAACGGTCACGGTAACGTTGCTGGAATCTTCGCCGCGGAATACGCGCCCGTTGTCGTCAGGAGAAAGGGTGCGATTGCCGGTGAACGGTTCGATCTTTCCGACCTGCGTCGCGATCGGATAGGTAGGTTCATCCATCGTTTGCTGACACCGATCCGCTCAGCGCTTCGACTGCGATGCGCGTTTCGAATGGCCAGGGGCCAGCCACGACCTTTCCGTTTGCGACGGTCGCGGGAGGTGACCGGCGCCGAAGCGGCGGCCATGGTCTGCTAATGGGATGGTCCGGCCGTGCTCCTGCCCCGCCAGCGATAAGCTGGCCAGGGGCGCCAAGACAAGGAGCACGCCATGTCCCAGACACCCAGTACCGCGATCGCCGTGATCGGCATCGATATCGGCAAAAACTCGTTCCACGTCGTGGGCCACGATACGCGCGGCACCGTCGTGCTGCGGCAAAAGTGGTCGCGTGGCCAGGTCGAGGCGCGGCTCGCCAATATGCCGCCTTGCCTGATCGGCATGGAAGCCTGCGTCGGCGCACATCATTTGAGCCGCAAACTCGCATCGTTAGGTCACGATGCCAGGTTGATGCCGGCCAAATATGTCCGCCCTTATAGCAAAGGACCGAAGAACGACTTCAATGACGCCGAAGCGATTGCCGAAGCCGTGCAGCGCCCGACGATGAAGTTCGTGGCGACCAAGACCGCGGAGCAACTGGATCTGCAGGCGCTGCATCGGGTGCGCGAGCGGCTGGTGTCGCAACGCACCGGCATCATCAACCAGATTCGCGCCTTCATGCTGGAACGCGGGATCGCGGTGCGCCAGGGTATCGGCTTCCTGCGCACAGAACTGCCCACCATCCTTGCGACGCGCACCGATGCCCTGTCGCCACGCATGTTGTGTGTCATCGACGAGTTGGCAGGCGACTGGCGTCGGCTGGATCAGCGCATCGATAGGCTCTCCGGCGAGATCGAAGCACTGGCCCGTCAAGATCAGGCATGTTCGCGCCTGATGACGGTGCCTGGCATCGGGCCGATCATTTCGAGCGCCATGGTGGCCGCGATCGGCACTGGAGACGTCTTCTCCAAAGGCCGTGACTTCGGCGCCTGGCTCGGGCTGGTGCCCAAGCAGATCTCGACGGGAGACCGCACGATCCTCGGCAAAATCTCAAGGCGCGGCAATCGCTACCTCCGCGTTCTGTTCGTCCAGGCGGCATGGGTGGTGCTGGTCAGGATCAAGAACTGGGAACGTTACGGACTCAGATCCTGGATCGAAGCCGCCAAGAAGCGATTGCACCACAACGTGCTGGCGATCGCACTCGCCAACAAGCTTGCCCGCATCGCCTGGGCGGTGCTGGCTAAAGGACGCGCCTTCGAGCTGACAAGGACCAACGATGCAGGCGTCCGACCCGCTTGATCGTCGCGCCGTGCTCGGCGCGGTCAAGGCGCGGCCTGGCAACGCCGGAGCCAGCCGCAAGCAAAGCGCAACGGCCGGCCTTGACCGCCCGTGCGCGCGACGCGACGCACGTCCTGCGGGCCGGGACGAAGGAACGGCCCCTGGCTCGAACACAGGAACTGCGAGGTAGGAGGAGCAAGCGATGACGTAACCCCATCAACAGGTTCCAGCCGAGGTCTGCGAGAGGATGAGACGAGATGGAGGTTCGGTCTTCCCGGCGCATGCGAACACTGGTGACCCAAATGGCCCAATCGAGGCCTGTCCGCTAATGAGAACGCACGCGCGCTGATATCCATGATGGCCCGGAGAAAATGCTCCAATCAAAGGCCGGATACATTGATGCAAGACCACACCACCTGATCGACGAACCTCTTGCTACGCACGGCCGGACCATACATCTGGGTCAAAATGCGAAAAACTCAACGCGAGCAAATTCAGTCCGCTAAGCCCCACTGAACGGACCTCAAGGGAGACTTCAATTCTAAATTATGAGGAAGTGTTGCTCCGCAGAAAGTCCAGCGCTGATTTCTCGGATCCAGGCGGCCATTACGGACACACCGACACGGTCGACGCTGCCGGAGCTATTGTCCAAACCGCCTCAGCGTGTGACCAGATTGCTTTGGCGGCGCGGTGAAATGCCGCGCCGTTTTGCGAGTCACAGCTCCTACCGGCTCTGTTTGCCGGAGCGCACTAGCATTTCACCCCGGAAGGTCCCTATCCCGTCGCCGGAGCATTTCCAACAATTGGGCTACCCGGCGCTCAATGTCCTCAATTTTCGCGCCAATGAGTAGCTGATCACGACCCGCCATTGAAAGCACGGCCATCAATACAGTGTCACAATGCTTGATGAGCGTGACGAGGTGATCTCCGCTGGGACCGTAGTGTCCCGCGAACCAATTCTTTACAGTACGCTCATTGGCCCCTGTCCAAGCCGCTACGATCTTCACATGCGCGGTCGTCTTTCCAAGTTCATCGTTTAGGGCCGAAGCGACTCTCGCGGCAAAGATTTTCGAGTGCGCTCCGTAGTCGGCAACAAGATCGTCACTTGGAGCTCGAGGAAACAAATTGCCCTTTTTTGGAAACGACATTCCCTCACCCTGCTTTTTATGATTACCGCGCCCCGGCGGCCGCGAGGTGACGGCAAGAAAACAGCTATTCCATGAGGGCGCGGCTTGATGCGTCGACGTTCTACCGCAGACGAAGGACAGGGTGACAGCCAGCGCGCGGCCGCTTACGTCCGCATGTCAACCGACCATCAAAAGTATTCGACCGAGAACCAACTAACGACCATTGAACATTACGCGGAAGAACGGGGTTTTCGTATCACCGAGATATTCGAGGACTCGGGTCGAAGCGGGCTGAGAGTTGACGGCCGGGACGGTCTCCAACGTCTCGTGCGAGAGGTCCAGACTGGAAACGCCAACTTCTCAGCGATTCTTGTTTACGATGTTAGCCGCTGGGGACGTTTCCAAGATGCAGACGAGGGAGCCTACTACGAGTATGTCTGCTCTCGAGCCGGAATTCGGGTTCATTATTGCGGTGAGCAATTTGATAACGATGGCAGCATTGGATCGGTTCTGCTTAAGAACGTTAAGCGCGTTATGGCTGGCGAATACAGCCGGGAACTATCGGTCAAGGTCTTCGCGGGCCAATGCCGACTGGTCGAGCTCGGTTTCAGGCAGGGAGGCCCCGCGGGCTACGGTCTTCGGCGTCAGTTGATCGACGAGAACCGCATTTCCAAAGGAATTCTCAACAGAGGAGATCGAAAAAGCCTTCAGACCGACCGAGTAGTGCTCACACTCGGGCCCTCCGAAGAGGTCGAGCAGATTCGCGAGATTTATCAGCTGTTCGTTCATCAAGGCAGGTCCGAAAACGAAATCGCATCGTATCTCAACGCAAACGGCAGTCTCACGGACTTCAGGCGACCTTGGACCCGTGCCTCGGTTCATCAAATTCTCACGAATGAAAAATATATCGGGAACAACGTCTTTAATCGGGTTTCGTTCAAGCTAAAGCAAAAGAGGGTTGCAAATAGTCCCGAGACCTGGGTTCGTTCTGACTCCGCGTTTCCCGCGGTTGTCAATCGCGCTCTCTTTGAGCGTGCCCGAGCAATTATCGATGCACGAAGCGCGGGGTACTCTGATGAAGAACTTCTAAGGTTGCTTCAGACGATACTCGACGAAGAAGGCTATCTTTCCGGAGTGGTAATCGATGAACGCGACGACATGCCATCAGCGAGTGTATACAGGCGCCGTTTCGGAAGTTTGACTAGGGCCTATAGCTTGATTGGGTACGTCCCTGATCGTGATTATTCCTACATTGAGATCAACCGTCTAATAAGAGACGCTCACCCTACGGTCGTTAGCAGAATAATTAGTGGCTTTGAGCTCGCGGGCGGCAACGTGTCCCGCGACGGGACTCAACTTCTCACGGTCAACGGTCAATTCTCCACGGCCATCGTGATCGCGCGAGCAGCTAGCTACGGGTCAGGTTACCGATGGCACATTAGACTGGATACGGGTCTTTTTCCGGACCTAACGATTGCTGTTCGGCTGTGCACCTCAAATACGGACATATTGGATTATTACGTATTTCCTAGCCTCGACCTCACGATCCCGCATTTGAAACTTGCTCAAGACAACGCACTCTGTTTGGACGCGTATCGGTTCGAAACGCTGGATTTTCTATATTCGTTGGCTCGGCGATGCTCATTTGGAGAAGCGGCATGAATAACCATGTGGCACCAAGTTCTCCACGACGCGAGATTAAGAACATTCCAATCGATCAGATTCGGATCCTCAATCCACGAGCACGGAACCAACGAAATTTTCGCGAAATAGTGAATAGCATTGCAAGTGTGGGATTGAAGCGACCCATAACAGTGAGCCCTCGAACTTCCGTAGCAGATGCGTGTCAGTATGATCTTGTGTGCGGGCAGGGGCGCATCGAAGCATTCGCACAGCTTGGACAGCGCGAAATACCGGCAATTGTAATCGACGCTGACGAGAGTGACTGCCTAGTCATGAGTTTGGTTGAAAATTGCGCGCGCCGCCAACACCGCGCTATCGACCTTCTTGAGGACATTACTACCCTGCGTGGCCGCGGTTACGACGATCGGGAGATCGCGGAGAAGATTGGTGTAACTGCTGACTATGTCCGAATGATTAGCAACCTACTAGAAAATGGTGAGGAACGCCTGGTAAGTGCCGTCGAAACTGGCATTCTTCCCCTCAATATGGCGATCGAGATCGCAAAGTGTGACGACAATGACGTCCAACGCGCGCTGACACAGGCGTATTCAGAGAAGAAGTTGAGGGGGAAGAAACTCGTCGCCGTCCGGCGCCTAATTGAGCAACGTCAGAGACGAGGCAAGCATCTGCACGGTCAAACCTTCGGTCGTCGAGAGACGTCGAAGCGGCCACTGACTAGTGAGTCCATGATTCGAGTTTATCGTCAGGAGGCTGATCGACAACGGCTTCTGATAAAAAAGGCCGAAGTGACGCAGAACAGGCTGCTGTTTATCGTTGAAGCTTTTCGGGCGCTACGTGAGGATGGGGAGTTTGTCCGAATACTTCAGTCAGAGGAGCTAGCTCTAATGCCGTCCATCCTACAGGAACGACTGGCAGCGAGACCAAGCTATGAACCGATACGTTAGCCCGGGTGTTCTGAAAGAAGTGCTTCAAGCCTTCAGCTCTGACACTGAGGTTGTGGATATCCATACTATCCTTCCGGTGCGAGCTATCGGAAAGACGGTTAAGGCCAGTCACAAGTATCAACAAATTGCGTGCTCGATCAGAGAAATCGGTATCGTTGAGCCTCCAGTCGTTTGCCGAGACAAACAGAGGCAAGGGACCTACCTTTTGCTGGACGGTCACCTTCGTATCGAAGTGCTCAAGGAGCTTGGAGAAACTCAAGTTGAATGCCTCCTCGCTCTCGACGACGAGTCCTTTACCTACAATAAGCGGATAAGCCGATTGTCGGCGATTCAAGAGCAGCGAATGATCGCTAAAGCGATCGAGCGAAACGTTCCGAAGGAAAAGATCGCAAAGGCGCTGAACATTAACACGCGGAGCCTTCTGCGGAAGGCGGCGCTCGTCGACGGCATCTGCGACGAAGTGGTAGCGCTCCTCAAAGACAAGATTTGTCCGATGGCAACCTTTGATGTCCTACGTAAAATGCTCCCGATTCGACAGATCGAGGCTGCAGAACTCCTAATCAACGCCAACAACTACTCGGTAGGCTACGCCTCGGCGATACTTGCGGGCACGCCACAAGCGCAGCTCGTTGATACGGCAAGACCTAAGAGAATGAAGGGAATGACAGCCGAGGCTTTGTCTCGGATGGAAAGTGAACTTGCAAAGCTTCAGCAAGCAATAAACTCCATCCAAGACACATATGGCCAAGATCATCTGTACCTAACTATCGCAAGAGGCTATCTGGCGAAGCTTGTTGGCAATCCAAAGATCGTAAAATATCTAGAGAAACATCATCCCGAGTTTCTGAGCGAATTCAAGAAAATCGTCGAGATGACGTCGACGACTGGCACAGACTAAGTCTCGATTAGTAAGGGGACCCGGACCCTAATAAGCGCGGGGACCACGGGAGAAGCCGCACTTTGGGGCGGAGCAATCGTGGCGGTGGGGATGGCGGCGAACCCGCACGGAGCCCATCAGGCTGGCGAGCTTTCGCTAGCCCACAGACGTCTCCCAGGTCGGAGTGCCAGTCGCAGGCTCGCTGGTTGGCATTCCGGCTCTGACTAGGGCGGGGCAATCATGTAGTAGCAAGCAAGTGCGAGCCTAGAGGCTTAACTGACTGGCTACGCTTAGCTGCGGCCGGCAGCTGCGAGCGGCTAAGCAACTTGCGCTCTGATCGCGTCGACAGCTCCAGGCCCGTCGTCTCGTTCGCGTATGCGTTCTTATGGAAGAAGTCCGTAATGCACCAAGAACTGCCCTCCCCGGCCGGTCGAGTTGACCCAATACCGTCTTGCGCCAAGCGTCGCATTAGCTAAGCAGCATTTCTGTCATCTACGTCCCCAAGCTCCACCTTTGCCTTGGCGGCCGCCATACGCCGATGCAATGCCGACGTCAGTCCGTCTTGGCTCTTGAGACGGTTTACCCGTGCCGTCGGAAGGAAGGCACTTAGCGCATTTGCGCAGGTATTCCGATACGACAAATTGCGAGGCTGTTCACATATCCAAGTCCGACAGCATGCTATTGTCGATGCGGCAAGGTCGAACTGGCCGTTAAATGGGTCTTCAAATATGATCAGAAGCCCGCACCAAGGTTTGGCTTTGAGATGCCGAAGCTTTTCGCAAACACCAGGGTCCTGCCATGGAAATCGGGACTTGGCTGAGAACGCTGGGACTGGGACGACATGAGTCCCTGTTCATCGCGAACGCCATAGATTGCGATGTGTTGCCGCAATTGACAGAAGTCGACTTCGAAAAGGTTGGCATCCCACTCGGCGATCGGAAGCGCCTCATGAACGCGATCAGTGCGCTTCCCTCCAGCCTTCCCTCCGCTGTCGTGAATGCTGCAATTACGCAATACGCAGAACGGCGCCACCTCACCGTAATGATCTGTGACTTGGTCGATTCGACCGCCCTGGCGGCACGCCTTGACCCGGAAGATATGGGCGCCGTCATCGATGCCTACCACGCTGCTTGTGCTCGTATCACGCGTTCCTATGACGGCTTTCTCGCCGACTTTCGCGGAGACGGCATTCTTGCTTATTTCGGCTATCCTATTGCGCACGAGGACGATCCCGAACGAACCGTCAGAGCTGCGCTGGATATCATTGCTGCTATCGCACGGCTTGAAACCCGCGCAGGAGAACCACTCGCGGTGCGTATCGGCATCGCTACCGGCATGGTTGTAGTCGGCGACCTGGGCGGCGAGGGCAAACTTCGAGAGCACTCCGTGGTTGGGGGCGCTCCTAACATCGCGGCTCGCGTGCAAGCCTTGGTCGAGCCGAATACGGTGGTCGTCGCCGACTCCACCCGTCGTCTCCTTGGCGATATCTTTAGTCTTCGCGACCTTGGCGCCCACCACCTCAAAGGCATTAGCGAGCCCGTGAGCGCGTGGGCCGTCCAGGGCGTCTCGGCTTCCGGGAGCCGCTTTGAGGCAGTGCGTCCGACAGAACTCGCCCATCTCATCGGCCGCGTTTCCGAGTTGGAGTTTTTGTTGGAACGTCAACGTTTGGCTCGCACGGGCGAAGGCCAGATTGTTCTCATCTCCGGCGAGCCGGGTATCGGGAAATCGCGCTTAGCAGCAGCTCTGGCTGAACGCGCAGCTGAGCAACCACCACACGTGCAATTCCGTTATCAGTGCTCGCCTTACCACGCCAACAGCGCACTTCATCCCGTGGTCGAGCAGTTGGAAAGGAGCGCCGGGTTTAAGGCGGACGATCCCGTCGAGACGCGGCTTGACAAGCTGGAGGCGCTCCTCTCGTTGAGAGCGCCGCAAGTTCAGACGGTAGTGCCACTTTTTGCCGAGCTGCTATCGATCCCATTCGCGGGCCGTTATCCAAAGCCGCAGCTAAGCCCCGCCCAGCAGCGTCGCCGTACACTTGCCGCGCTACTCGATCAATTCGAAAGCCGTTCCCGCAAACAGCCCATCCTGTTGCTTATCGAAGATGTTCAGTGGGCCGACGACACCACCCTCGAATTGCTCGACCTCATCGTAGAGCGAGCCCGACAGTTGCCTATCCTTGCGCTGGTTACCTTTCGACCAGAGTTTGAGCCTCCATGGACCGGTCTTGCAAATGTCGGAAGCCTAGTCCTCGGACGGCTCAACCCAGATGATGTCAAAGGTGTTGCCACGCAGGTGGCCAATGGCCGAGCGCTTCCGATCGACGTGATGAAGCAGATCGTAACAAAGACTGACGGAAATCCGCTCTTCGTGGAGGAACTCACAAAGGCTGTTCTCGAAGCAGGCATTCTGATTGAATATCAGGATCGTTATCAGCTCGAGGGACCGTTACAGCCCTTTGCCATCCCGGAAACCCTTCACGACTCCCTGATGGCGCGGCTCGACCGCCTGCACTCGGTGAAGGAGATCGCCCAGATTGGCGCCACCATCGGTCGCGAATTTTCTTATTCCTTGATGCGGGCTGTGGTCCCTCGAGAGGAAACACGGTTGCAGCATTCCCTCACCGAACTCGAGGAGGCCGGGCTTATTTTCCGCCAAGGTGACCTGCCGGATGCCATTTATAGCTTCAAGCACGCATTGGTGAGGGATGCGGCTTATCAGAGCCTGCTGAAGACACGGCGGCGGCAACTCCATGCGCAAATAGCGCGCGTCCTAGAGGAAGGATTTCAGGATGCCGTCGTGAACGACCCTGAAATCCTTGCGCACCATTTCACCGAAGCCGGCCTGCTTGAGCAGGCTACGGACTATTGGCTCAAGGCCGGAAAGCGCGCGCTCGGGCGCTCCTCCAATGCCGAGGCTGTAAAACATCTCACGCGAGGAATGGAGCTGACCCAGCAACTGCTCAGCTCGCCGCAACGCGATCGCAAAGAACTGGATTTCTATCTGGCCCTTGGTCCTGCAGTCGCCGCAACTGAGGGCGATGCCGCGGCTGAAACGTCGCGGGTCTTCTCACGGGCTCGCGCGCTGCTAGGCGAAAGTGTCAGTCTAGAAGAACGGATGACAATCCTGTGGGGCAACTACCTAGCCCACAGCATGCGCGCGGAGTATAGCTCAGCGCTGGAGGATGCCCGGCACGGCCTCGCGTTGGCCGCAGAGCATGATCATCCCGGCGTGGCCGTCCTAGCCACACGCTTCATTGGACAGACATTGCATCTCACGGGGGCTTTCGCCGACGCACGCGAACACCTCGATCGCGCTCTCGCACTATGCTCAACCAATCCAGCCACGATCTCGACCTATCGCCGCTTCGGAGTCGATGACGCGGTGAACAGCCTGGCGTGGCTCTCGACGACGCTATTGGTCCTTGGCTATCCTAAACAGTCTACAACAATCGTCGAGCGCACTGAAACTCTCGCTCGAACGAGAGAACAAAGCTTTACGACGGCTCTGGCCCTGGCGAACATAGTCGTTTTGGGCACAATCGGCGGCGACGCAAAGCGCGCTTTGGCTCACGCCGACGAAGCGATATCGCTCAGCATCGAGCATGAATTTGCGGCAATTGAACGAAGAGCACGTTTTTTCCGTGGAGCACTATTAGCCCAAGGAGGGGATCTTCAAGTCGGTATCGAACTGATGCGCAGCGCCTTGACGGCAACCTACCGAAACTCTGAACGGTGCCGCCGCACTCTCTACTTGGGCCATCTCGCCTTCGCTCATGCCCAACTCGGAGAGCTTGAAGTTGGACTGCGCCTGCTGGACGAAGGCGTTCAGCTGGCCGAAACAACAGGGGAGAGGTTCTTTGAGGCCGAGTTGTATCGTCTTCGGGGCGGCATCAACCTAAAACTCGGCAGGCATGACCAGGCAGAGGCCGAACTGCAGCGAGCCGTGGCGATTGCGCGGCGACAACAAGCTCGCTGGTGGGAGTTGCGTGCCTCGATCTGTCTCGCGCGGCATTGGAGTAACGAAGGCAGATATTTCGAAGCCAGGTCCCTCGTAAAGCCAATATACACTTGGTTCACAGAAGGTCGGGATACGCCCGATCTGGAAGACGCCAGAAATCTCGTGGACGAACTAAGCGCAGTTTCAGGAATGAAAGAAGAACCAGATCACGGCAACTGCTAGCCGCTCAACATCATGCCTGGCGTAAATTGACCAGCGTCCGATCACCGCCTGCCCTTCGCCCGCTTTCGGGTCTTGCTGCCTGTTCGTTCAAGCTTGGCAAGGGCGCTCTCGACATCCTTGATCGCCTTTTTGAGCTGCTTCTCGCGCTCGCCAAGAATGCTCTTGAGTTTTTTTCGCTGCTCGGCTGTCAATGTGGTAAAATCGATCACCTTCGTAAACGCGATGAAGGCCATTGCTTACCTCCCGATGGTGGTGGTCGTCAGGCCGCGATCACTATGTGCAAGGCAGTGAGTGCAATATTCTCCATCATCGACGTATAGTCAAACGGCATTTCTTCCAGAAATACTCCATAGGCCTTCCTGCGCGCAGGGCCTCCGTGAGCGCGAGAATAAACGGTGGCGACTCACATCTCACTACTATTCACTTCCGCTTTTTCTTTTTGACCCACTTCGGTCGTGAGGTGCGCTTCGTGCGGGCGGGCCGGGCAGGCTTTACTGTCGGACATTCACCCTGGGGCCTTGATCGCTGCAACAAGCCACGGAGCATGGCAAACTGGTGTTGATCCAGTCGATTAGCGAAGCTGTCGAAATTAGTAGCGTCACTGCCAAGCTGGCTCAACCAAACAAATGCATTATCCAAGGTGCGCAGCTCAGGCGTCTGGTATGATAGCAGATCTTGGTAATAAGCGGCCGCCTCCTCGCAAAACAGATCACGCGCGATCCCGTTTACGAGCCGCCGCACTCCATACTTTATTCCCGTGATGGCCGCTCCGGAAATACCATGGCTCAGCATCGCTCCGAACGTGAAATTGTGTAGTCCTCGCAGGAACGGAGCGGCGCCGCGGTGCCGCTCCGTGAATTCGAAGGCTTGACCCAAATAGGGATAGCGCGCAAGTGACTCGCTTTCCTCGCCGGATGGAGGCGTAAAGCGGTCGCGCCAAAGGGCTATTTGCTCAGAAAATAGAGCAAGCTCCGGACGCGCCGAGAGGTCCGTCTCGACTCCGCTCGCAAAGATCATGAAGTCGAATTCGAAGCTGCGACTGCTGCTTCGGACCCTCGCAACGCCGCATGCTTCGTCGATGAAGCTCCACCCGCAGTTGGGATGCCAGCTAAAATTCTCAAACTTGCGGCATCGCCAATAGGCGTCCTGTGTGGGCGGGACCGGAAGCTCCTCAAGAATGTGGCGCATGAATCGCCAGCGGTCCAGGTCCGTCAGCTCCCCGAAGTGGCCCAGCATACCGGCAAAATTCATCCAGGTGAGTGGGTTGACTCGCGGCATCTCCGAACGGCGGAAGCAAAGGTCTACTCGCGCGGCGCCCGCCTCAAGTGCGAGAGCTGCGTTGTCAAACGCTGACGCACCCGCACCAAGGATGCCAATGCGTTTTCCCGCAAGCTTGCGAAAATCGACATCATCGGCCGAATGCGCATAAAGAGCTGCCGACAAATGAGCGACCAGAGACTTAGGAGCCCGCCAGCTGCCGCTTCCCTCAAAGCCGGTTGCAAGAACAATCTTTCTTGCATGCACCCGCTCGATCCCTTCGGAATGACGGAGATGGACTAGGAAAATGTCATCCGCCGGCTCAATCAAAATTAGTTCGACCTCGTTTTCAACCGCGAGATCCAAGACATCCCGGTACCAATCCAGATACGATCGCCATACTTCCGGAGGGAGGGTGTCTATGCGATCCCATGCTCGCCGCCCGAACTTTTCCTCGTACCACGCCCGCACCGTTAGACTCGGGACGCCGAAATCGATGCCGGTCACCTCTTTCGGCGTGCGCAAATGATTCATCCGCGCGAAACTGCGCCAAGGTCCTTCAAAACCGCGCCGACGACGATCAATGATCCTAACGTTTGTTATACGCTCACGCCTCAGACCGAAGGCGATTCCCAGCCCGCTCTGTCCAGCGCCGGCAATTAGCACGTCCAGAACCGGCACGCCGTCTACAAATCGCGGGACGGTCCACTCCCGAGCCGGATAGTCCAAATACGTCAGCTCGCGCCGAACGCGCTTCGTGAGTTCGGAAACACTCATGGGACGTTCCTGCCGCTGCGATCTTGTTAAATATGATCTTCTTTCGACTTGGTGTCGTGTCCCATTACCACAGGTCTGAGTGGAGAAAAATCGATCACCCCACCGCCGGCTTTGCCATGTCCGCTCCGTCAGATGCGGCGAGCGACGCTGATAGGCGAGTGTCTTCGGACCGGCTTTGAAGGACAGGGCATTGCTGCGTTCGATGACTTAGCATTGCGTCAGACCGACAGCCACGCGCCTAATCGAAGGTGGCAATCATTTTCTCGGCTGGCTCCGCTGGCTCGCATCCAACCTCCGGGACTGCTGCCAGCATCGTGCGGACGCGGTTCAGCCAACAACGAAGATGAGACACGTAAGGCGCGAGCAGATCGCGTTCCTCCAAACGCAGCGCTCTGTCAGCGAGAGTGTCGGCAGCCCACGTTCGCGTATCCATTGTTATGGAAGAAGTCGGCCGTTGGCCGATCCGTCCCGCGGACTTAAACTGCTCCCAGGGGAAAGCTTGCAACTAAAGCGCGCGAGCCAACTCGAGATATCGGCAGAAAGCGTTTGCCAATTGCATCTGGCGGGGCGTTCGGCACTCGACCTCGAACAGCCGCGGACAGGCAACCAAAATACAGATGCACTTCGCACGCGAAGTGGCCACGTTTAGCCGATTCGCGCTGTAGAGAAACTCCATTCCCCGTGGGGCGTCGGCATGAGACGAGGTGGTCATCGAATAGATCACGATCGGCGCCTCCTGTCCTTGAAACTTGTCGACGGTACCGATGCGCGCACCCGGCAATCGTTCCTGAAGTTCGAAGACCTGGGCGTTATAGGGAGCGATGATCAGTATGTCCTCCAGCCGGATTGTCGCTTCCTTGCCTGAACCGTCGACCCAGCTTGTGTTGCCGGCGAGAATTTCATCGACGAGTTTCTTGATCTCGTCCGCCTCCTCGTGAGACGAATTCTGGTTGCCGACATGCTGGATAGCAAGATAGCGCAGGCCCACCCCGTTCACACGGCTCGATGACCTAATCTCCTGCTGCTCTAGTCCCACGCGCGAACGAAGTCGGCCTTCATAGAAGAGCTCCGACGTGAAGGCGCAGATATCGGGGTGTAAGCGCCATGTCTCCTCAAGGAAAAGTCCGTGGCTAGCCCCGATCGTTGCATGTTCACCCAAGACATGATCAAGCGCGGACGCTGCAACGCCATCGGGATGGCTTCCCTGTATCGGCTGCTCAAGCTGCCTTGGGTCGCCCAGAAGCACGATGCTCTCAGCCGCCTGCGAAACGGCCAACACGTTTGCCAATGACATTTGCGCTGCTTCGTCAACGAACAGAACATCTACACTGCCTGCCGCATCCGGCCGTGCCCAAAACCAGCTGGTGGCACCGCCAACCTGGCAACCATTGCCGAGCCCGTCGATGAAGTCCGGGTTCTTCGTCGTTTGCTGCAGTCCCGGACGAGACGTCGGCTCATCCTTGACCTTTTGGATGCATTGAATGGGCAGACGTTGCTCGGCGGCCGCTTCCAGGGATTTATCAAGCAAGTGACGAATGACCTTATGGCTATTGGCCGTAACACCAACCGTCCGCTGGTCACGCGCAAGCGCGCAGATCATACGCGCACCGGCATGAGTTTTGCCGGCCCCCGGCGGCCCTTGCACAGGCAAAACGCTCTGATCAAGCGAGAGCGAAGCACGTATTGCGGTCGCTAGCGGCGCCTCGCCGGATTCCTCGAACACCTGCCCGGAAAGACGTGGAGCGACTTTGAGCAGCAAGTCGCGAGCGGCACGATAGGCACCAGGCCCAATAATCCCGTGGTCCGCGACATACTCACCAATCCGGAACACCGATTCGGCGAGAACCTGATTGTCGATGAACTTATGCGCGAACACGGCCTCGGGATGGAAACTGGCCGTGTCCTGGCGCTTCTTGATGTCGATCGTTCTGGCATCATCGGAGATCGCTACGACGCTACCAAGCTTGTCGCCACCTGCGCTTCTTAGATCATCATCAGCGCGAACATCCGTCTCCTGAACCACGAATCTATAGCGGTGAATCGGCGTCTTCGCCGTTCCACCAACGTGACTGAGAAAGGTTAGTCCTGCCAACCCTGCGCGCTCATACAAGAGGTCCTCGACCGACAGATCGCTGAGACGAAAATACTCCCACCAGACCGCCTTGTTCTCGCGGCCAAAGAAGTCAATCAGGTGAGCCAGCAACCAGCGCGCCTGCTGCTCTGGGCTTCGTTCGGCGACGTCGTCCGGAACATCGCCTGTCAACCGCGCGACAAGTCCGGCGACCCGGCGCTTCCAGTCGCTGAGATCTTCGCCAATTTCAGCAGGCTTGAGCTGCGGGCGATCAATCGTCTTTCCCTGGGCGATTAGCCCGCTCCGTACCCCCTCAAGCCAGTCCCTTAAAGCGCGGGTCGAGGCGCAGTCATCCCGATTGTAACCGATGATGGCTACCCGATCGCCCGCATCAATCGCACCGGCATCGGCCAATTCGAGGCAGGCCTGCACCCGTGCCATGGCGCCGCCGACATCGATCAGCGGGACCGTGCGATCAAACCGGTACAGCGGTTCGAGCTTCTTGATCGAATAACTTTCGACGCTGGCACGGATGCTCTGCCGGACAACGGCGTACAAGTCCACGAACACGCCCGCCCGAAGCAAGTTGTCGACCTCGTCCTCTCGCGTGGCGTACCGCCCCATCAGTCGCTTCAACGCGGCCGGCTCATAGGGCGCGAAGTGATAGATGTGCAAGCCGGGGTGCTTGGTCAGCCGCTCCGTGACGAAGTCGATGAAGCGTTCGAACGCCGCCCGCTCGTGCTGTCGTGTCGTCGCCCAGTCGCCGACATAGGCGTCTGTGCCGTCGTCGTTGGCATAGAGATAGCCGAACAGGAACTCGAGCCCCCCGCCGTCCACGAACGGATCGCCCTCGAAATCGAAAAAGATGTCGCCGGCCGAAGGCTCTGGCAGCCGGAACAAGCCAAATTCGGGCACCAGCGGCAGCACCTCGTGAAGCAGCTGGCCTGCTTCGCGACCCTCGACCTGGAGTCTCGCCTGCTCGCGCACCCTCTCGTAGCTTGGCGCAGCGCCCCGATCAGGCCGCCATTGCAGCGGAATGGGCAGCGTGGCGAGGGTGGCCATGGTACCCACACCTCGCCGGACCAGCTCCTCAATCTGGGTCTTGGCTATCCCTGCGACAAGCGATAGGTGATCGTCCGCGCGCCGCCTCGAAGCACAGGGCTCGCGCCATCGGCAGACGTCGCAGTGCTCGATCGGGTCGGGATAGAGGCCGTCATGCGCGGGCTCAGCCGCAAAGGTCTCCAGACTTCGCCTGATACGCCGATAGAACGCCGCAAAGTCGGCCACACGGTAGGCCTCTGGTAGATACTCCGACCCAGGCGTCACGACATGGGCCTTCTCCGGCATCTTCTGCTGCATGGTCGCCAAGAGGTCCGAGTAAAGGCTGAGCTGCAGGACCGTGTTGCCCTTGGTCTCGCGGGCCAACTTGGTGTCGGTGACCTCGTATGACCAGGGACCCAAACCGCTCGATGTCTCGACCCGCCGCAGCACGTCGGCGCGACCACTCCAATGCCCATCCCGTAACGCCGCTTGAACAATGATCGCGTCGCCGCGCGCCATCGCCTGCTGCGTTTGGGCAACCGAGGCGTGATCGATGCCAACGCCGGCAATGGCGGTGACGGTCCCGCCCTGTTTAGCGAGATGGTCGACAAAACCCTGCTCATGGATCTTGCCGCGCTCCACCAGGGCATCGAGGGCCGGGTCATCGCGGAGCTTTGGCTTGGCCAGTTCGCCCTCGGCGACCTTGAGGTCGAGGTGTGTGAGGTAACGACAATTCAGATGCCCAACCAGGTCGCTAGCGCTGAAGACGATCGCCGCACCGCTCTTTTGCATCCATCCCCCGAGGCTGCTGCCGGGGCCCCAGGGACACGGCTTCCGCAACAACGATACCGGCCTTCAGACAAGCGCGAAAGGGTTACATGGGACACGCAAGGCGCGAATCGGCCGCGTCCAGGCGCCACTCCGTCGAAGACAGCGGCCGAGCCATACGATGTTATGGAATTCTGCCTCGCATATCAGCCAGGCTAAAGGCGTTGACTAAATTGTCGCTGGGGCACGACGGTACAATGCTGCCGAGACCAACGACGAACGATTGAGCGTCGATTTCCTCCACTCTATTTACGATTGTTCGTCGTGAGGCTAATCTACTCACACGGGCAATCCTTTTGGGGGGGGAGGAATGTCGGAGTGGCCTCTGCGACGCTAACAATTCATTTGGCGAAAGAAGCAGCGAACGAGTTCGATGACCTGCTATCGCAAGAAGCTCGTCGTCGGCTTGAGCACCGCAGCACTTTGGTTGTCGACAATCGAGATTTTGGTGATGGTGCTCGCCTTTACGTCTTTGTCGGTTCCTTTAATTCACCAAAATGGATAACAGAGCTCCGAAGGCATTTCCAGGTTGACGGTCGCGTTGTTACAGCCTCGGCAGCTGCCGTTCTGGTCTTTCGCGCAGCCGATCGAATTTTTGCATCCACATTTGCCCACGGCTGGATGTACCTAGACGAACATCGCTTTGAAGGCGACTTCGGCCTACGCGTTGCGATTAACGCGCTGGATGATACAAAGCTCAGGCGTCTCGAGCGAGCCAATCTTGGCGACGCTCTTCGGGGTGTCTCTTTGTCTCCCTTCCAACGCGAACTGACATCATTTGGCTTGGACGACGCGCTCGACCTCATCAGAAAGATAAGTGGCCGTACTCGCGAAGATGCGGCTGCGGATGCGATGACCGGCTCGCGATCCCTTCGGTTAAGTGGCCAATTCGGACTGGCGGATCTGCCGGAATTAGCCGCTAACACGCTGACCTTCTACTCGTCCGACACATATCGAGACACTGCATTTCGTATCATCGATTCAGTCATGCCGATCGCAGATCGTCAACTAGCTGAAGTCCTCGATAATCTTGCCGCCGCAAGCGTCGCTGCGGCGGCCGACGATTTTGAGCTAGGACTCCCAATAGGCTTCGATGACCAAGCCGTCTCGTTCAAATTCATCGGCCCGAGGCTGCGCGGCTCTTATCCCGACCTTCTGATGCGCAACTATATTGAAGCAATGGGGCCCCGAATTGCTGAGGTCACACCAGAGATCCTGCGGAACCACAAGATTGAGGCGTCTCTTGAGGAAGATGGTCGTCCGTCTCTCAAGTGGAGTCTCAAGTCGGCGCTTGTGGGATCGATAACTCACGAGGGCGAGCGATATGCGACGAACGAAGGCGAATGGTATCGCGTTGAAGAGGCCTTTAGAGACTCCATTGAGGCTACCTTCCAAGAGACCCGACTAGGATGGGACGTTCCACCGGCTCCGCTACGGAAATTGTACGACGACAGAGGTAATGGACGCTACCAGCGGGAAGCCGAATATAACGCCGAGTTTGCCGCAGCACATGGGTTCATTTTGCTTGATACTCAGCAGATCCAGATTCCTGGCATCGAACGATCTGGATTTGAACCCTGCGACATTCTGGATATCCGAGGAAAGCGGTTCATCCACGTCAAGAAAAGCTCCCGTCGATCGAGCGTGTTGAGCCATTTCTTCAAGCAGGGAGCTAATTCCGCCAGACAGTTTAGCATCTTCGACTCCGCATGGGCTGAGCTTCGCGCTTTGCTTGTTCGGGTCGCCGGCGAAGAGGCCGCCGTAGCTCTAGAGGAAGCGCGCCAAGATCCGGATCGGCCCTGGAAGGTCGAGTTTCTCATTGCTGACACACCCCGTCAAAACGGCGAATTCAACATTCCATTCTTCAGCAAGGTATCCCTTCGTGACGAGTTGAGAACACTGCGCGCTATGAAGTACGAGGCTGCTATTCGCTTTATCGAGCTGCAGGCAGAGCATCTCGCATGAGATTCTGCTTTGACACGCTCGGTCGGCGCATACGTAGGTTGAACGTAAGCGTTGGCCATGAGCGGATTTTGAGTTGGTACAGCACTCAACCAGCGGCACGACTATTGGTAGAGCAACACAATATTTGAATGTCGGTCCTGGTAACTTTGCCCAGCTTGGATTCATAAACGTGACTGACGAGGACGCTAATTCAGCATTTGAAGAGCTAATGCGCGCCCTCCGCGAGAGAGGTCTCGATTGGATTGCGGATCAAGTATCGCGTGACATTGCAGAAGGACAGTCAGTCGTAACCATATTGACTCCGGAGCAAGCACCTAAGCTTGGGCCGTTTAGTGTCGGTCGCCCGCGAAAGACCCGAGCACGCGCGGCAGAGTTTACACGCGTGTTGCCATACGACGCCAAATCGAAGCTACTCAAACTGATCACGGCTATCGAGACAACCGTGGCCTCATCCGCCGCCATTGCAGAGCATCTCGCCGGGTTCGTTTCGGCAGGACAGCCGTTTGGTATCATCTTTCGCGGCGACGAGCCGGAAGAATCCAGTTATCGAATTTCCGAGGATGATTTGGTCGTCACCGTACCTGCGGGAGAGAGACTGCAACATCTTCTTTCCGAGTTAAGGAATGAGGTCAGCGGTGACAGTTCGACCTAATCTTCTCGCCGAGATAAGAGCTGCGCTTGGAGGAGCCATAGCGCCGAATCTTACTGCCAAGTCTCAGGGCGCTGACCTTTACGAAGCTTACATCTGGTCTCTTGTGGTACAAGCTGCAGAATCGGAAGGAGCATCTATCTCGTTTTGGAACGTTTTTGGCAGCCGGGTCACTACTGACTTCATTTTTCGCACGTCGCCAGGAAACATTTTCTCAACTTCGCAGCCGTACTCGTACGCGCTCATTAGTTTCCCGAACTGCCCTGATTTGGAAGCACATGTAGGGATATTTGTTGCTGGCAAGTCTGGAGTGGCACACGAATGCGACGTCGCGGTCTTGTTTAGCGATGAAGCCTATACTTGTCGTCAAAAGAATGCCCATCCACGCAGTTCTCAGGTAGTTTTAGCCGTCGAGTGCAAATTTTATGTTCAGTCGTCTATGGGCATTGGACTCGCACGATCATTCTTGGGTCTGACGACCGAGATCATGCACGATTCACGTTTCTTTGTTGGTGTGAGTGAGTCTGAGAGGGTCGAGGCGCTTTTCGCGCATCACAAGAAGAAATGGGAAACTGGTGTGTCTCCGATCGACCCTAAGAGAAGGGATTTGCGTTTGAAAGGTGATTTCGAACGAGTCTTTCGTGACTTTATCCGAAAGGAATCTTAGACGAATTGTGCACGCTACCTGCCTTGTTGGCGAGGTTGCCAAGAAAATTGATCGGCCCGTCGTCCGAAATGAGTTGGCGAAGCTGGCCCAGCGTCGCTCCGGTCAGCCTCCCTACGCTCAACTTAGAGTCGGCTTCGACTATTCGCAGTTCAGTTGTTATGGAAGAAGTCGGTCAGCGGCTGAGAATCACCATTTCTGACTAAGCAACTTCCAAATTGCATATCTCCGAGACTGGAGACAATCAGACTATTTGCTTGAGGCTCCCCGCCGTTAGCGGTCCCGCGAGAATGTCGGCCGGTCCGCCCCGCTCTGCGTTAGAAACAATCTGCAAAGCCTTTTTGGCCCTACTTGCACCGAGATAACACCGCGAGACGAACCGCCTTCGCTTACCAATGCCGTCATCATCCTGCAGATCTGCCCTGTCCACGTTGATTAGAAATACGGTGTGAAACTGCAAACCTGCAACATAATCTGGAGTACTGAACACGCACCTCTTTCCTGCATATTTCAGCTGCGCAACCTCATCCCTCGACGTCAGCGGCACAAATTTATCTGCAATTCGGCCAAGCTTAAGATACTTCCCAAATAAATCGTCGTTCAGACACAGCACTGCGACTTGACGTCCACCATGTCGGTTCGCTGCCGATTGCGCCTGCCTAAATACGTCATCAACGAGTCCTGTGATAGTCGAAGCGGTTACCAGAGTGGGGACATCACCATGCGGCTCCACCGAATTTGAAGAATAAGCTCCCCACTCGCCTGCCAGATCCAATGCCGGGAACGAGCCGTCAAGATCCCTAAGAAAATTCGCAATTTCTGGCGTGGACCGAAATACCTGGGTTAGCTCCACCAATTCCGTCTCGCCAGCGCCTATGCTCTTGAACATATTGCCGGCGTCCTCACGGAGACGACCCATGAATGCATCTGTCGGGGCCTGTTTCAAATCGTAGGCCATGAACAGGGGCAAACGCCCCTCGGTTATCGCGCTGCGGCGGAACAAGTTGTGTAAGGTCATCCGCTCTGCGCGGTTGAAATAGTGAAACTCGTCGACGAAGATCAGATCAAAACCGTTCTTTTCGCGCAGCTGTCGCCATTCGTGGGTCAATAAATACCTATTAAAATCGGCGATCATCTGATCCATACTCAAGACGTTGGAGCGTTCGAGTTCTAAGCAGTACTGTTCATGAATATCCAAAACGACCTGGCGATCTTGCTCGGTACGCAACGGCATTTGCCACGGCTCGCGCCTGTCGTTCACGTACGAATCTGCGGCGGCCGTTCCTTTTCGAATATTCTCAGCATCGATTACGCATGCAAATTCGTTTATCAACTCTTGTACTAGCCCTCGTCTCCGCGCCGGATCCTTTATCCAAGCAGCCAGATCAGCAGAGCAAGCGGCTAGGTCGCGCACAGCGAACTTTGTCTTCTTTAGGCAAGTGTTGATCGCATCTTCAATAAGGATCGCCTGGAACTCCCGTCCTTCTTGTCCGTCAGTTGATAATGGCTTCAACGACTTGCGTTCATACTGCAAGAGATCGCGAGCCAATTCGTAGATGGAGCCAAGAAATAGAGATGCTCTTGTGAGTTCAAGCCAGCGGCCGGAGGGATCCAGTGCGGAAAACATACCTGGAATAACATCTTGCGCGAGCGCAACGCTATGCGTAATGAACGCTACGCGCGCATCCCGCCCATCATCTTCGAATTTATAAAGATCGATCAAACATTTTACTGCGAGCGATACCGTTTTACCGGTACCCGCAGCGCCCTTCAGTCGCACAGGCGTCTTATGGTCATGGTCGACGAAGCTGCGCTGTTCGGCGGTCAGCCTCGTACCATACCACTCCTTAAGGCTGTGTCCGCCGACCAAAGTCGTTCCCAGTGGCTCAGTCAAAATAATGCCGAAAGCACCACCGTCGTGAGGCGCAACGGGCGGTGCAGCAACAACTGCATCCAAGTATTTGTCGAGGGCATGACGAAACAGTGAAATATCGAGAGAAACGTTAGCGAACTCCTCGACACTGTCGGTCACAGCATAGGCGTAGAGATGACTTGTATCGTCCGGAGCCCGCTCAAAATAAGCGCGCTGCTTCACAGCTATCGCCTCTGGCTGGGCGTAAACAGATAGCAATGTCCCTTCGTGAAAAGATCGCCACTTTACGGGAATACTAATCCCGTTCTCAAACTGAGAGAGGGATACATGCACTATGCGATCAAAAAGATGTCGTGGGCTTCGCGCTGACGCGAATACACCTTGTGGGCCGGCACGCATCACCAACAAGCGTGATTTTTCGTCGGCGCGACTGGAAAGAATGTAACATAGATCATCCAGCTCGATCCGCTTGAGTCCAGTGATATCTGGCAGTGGAAAGGTATCGAACCACTCGTTCTCTATCGCAGCAGAACTTAGGGCGAGAAGGGCATGCTCATCGATGACAAGGCCATTAAACATATCTTACCGCTCATCAGTACTTGAATGAATGGATTCCAAAATGAGATTTGCAGCCACTTCGCTCTCCGACTCGAAGTGCTCGGTCATACCGATCCGCGAAAAGAGAGTCGCCATTCGTTGAGCTATCGCATAACGGATGAAGTCGCTGAATCTACCGATACGATACATCGTCGCGTCATCACCATCTCCGATCCTTCGATCGAGCCGGCTCATAAAGAGCTCGGTCGATCGGATTGCCCTCACGTCTCGCAGCATAACTACGAAACCGACTTCCCTTTCGGCAGGCAGCGCCGGCAGAAGCATGTAATCGGATCGCATTTGGCGAGGATTTAGAGCATTCCGAATAGCACCGCTCTGCTCGGGGGCTTTCTTCCCTTCTCGAGACCAGCAGGCCTTTAACAATTGCAATGACGTAACGTTCTCGCTCGTCTGCTGGTTCGCGATTAGAGCGATTTCGATCGCAGCCTCCAACCTGGAGCGGACGCGGTTGTTGGAAACCCCAATGGCATTCAATATCGCGGTAGCACCGTCGGCTGCGGCCCAATCGGTTAGGTCGGCGGCTGTCAGTGGGATTGCATTAGCGTCACGGATCTGATCCGCCTCGTGTATCCCTTCTATTGCCACACGCCTGTGACGTTCGGCGAGCTTCAGAAGCTCCTCGCCCGCCCATACCTGCTCGACATAGTCGCGAGCGCTCCGAACGACCAAGTAGGTGTAGAACTCCCCCATCTTCTCCTGAGCTATATCGCAATCGGCGGTAATGATGACTCCCCAAGACGGTTGAGACGATCCAATCGGATCGCGCCTAATGACATCTCCCTGGCGAAACGGAGTTTGATCCGAAATTGGCTTGAAGAATCTCTCGTCGAGCATCTACAATTGTTTCCCTGCCCCATTCCCGAAAAGGAAGTAACCGCATTTTTTCGCCGTACACGCGCGCGGATTGCTGTCTTTTCGCAGCGTGGCCAACTATCGACCTTGTTGAAATCGTTAATCAATAACAGATGAGACGCCATCCGCAACCAGAAATTGATGGCCGCAACTGCAATTACTCGTTTGGTGTCAAAATATTCGAACCACGATTTTGCACCGCACATACGTCCCTCGACCGCAATTCAAGCTTTGCGGCGCTCAACCCCAAGCGTACGCGAAAGAAATGCTATGGAAGAAGTCGGCCAATAACCTAACAGTTGCCAACCGCCCAATACTTATGTCGCGTTCAACAGCTCACCTCCCGTGGTAGCATCATCCTAGGGGGACGCGCATGCTTGAGCTCGACCAAGTTTTTAAGGACTATCTTCCGAACTCGGAGCAAATTGTTGGTGGGGTAAAATTCAGGCGAAAACTGACGTCTGGGAATGAGCTTCCCGTCGATACGATTGTCACGAAGGACCTGCCTAAGCTTATTGAACAGTTCGTTTCCGACTCCGGAAGAGACGTAAAGAAGTATCGGATCTACGGATCAGTCGGTCAAATAAACTGGACTCTCGCTTATATCCCTTGGGTCGCCATTCTGCGACGCGACATTACGACGTCGACCGAGCGCGGCTACTACGTTGTTTTGCTGTTTAGTCAGGACATGCGGAATTGTTTCCTGTCCCTAAATCAAGGTTTCACTCAGTACCGGAAGGCATTTGGCGATACGATTGGCAATAAGAAGATTGCCCAGGTAGCTAGTTTGGCTGTCCAGAACCTACAGTCTCCCGCAGATTTGATTGCCGGCCGGCTCCACCTATCCGCGACCAACACGCTAGGGAAAGGCTACGAAAGTGGCGCGATCGTTAGTCGTCGCTATGGCGTCGGTGACGAAGTTTCTAGCGACAAATTCCGAACGGACCTTCTTCAGATCCTGGATTTGTACGACGAGTTAATTGCGAAGCTGGGGCCTAACCTACTAGACCATCTAGAATCGATCTCGTCGGACGACTATCAAGAGGCCGCCAACGAAATCGCGACTTCTGAACCAGGCAGGTCATTGCCCGAGGGTGGATTGCCTCCTCCTCCGAAAGTCAACGGAAAGCAAGCGGGTAAGTACAAGCGCAACCCCGAAATGGCAGCGATCGCAATTCAGTCGGCGAGTCATAAATGCGAGATTGAACCGGGACATGCGACTTTCACGTCGCGCAAGACCAAGAAGCCGTTCGTTGAGGCGCACCACTTGATCCCGATGCAGTGCCAGGCGGAATTTGAGGTCAGCTTGGATGTTCCGGAAAATATTGTGGCCCTATGTCCAGGATGCCATCGGAAGTTTCATCATGCACACTTCGGCGAGCTAAAGCCCTCCCTTATCAAACTATTCGCTGCACGGAACGAGGCCTTGAAGGCAAGAAGCATCAGCATTGAGCTCAAAAAGCTGAACAAAGTCTACAAGAGCGACGTCGAGGAGGATTGAGATCCTGCGCCGCGGGAAACGTGTCGACATTAGTGAGATTGTATCGGACAGTCTGTTGGTGATTTTAACGTCACCCACACTTCTGGATGTGCTCCATGGATCGAAGCTGCTTGCTGCTTGTAATTGACCCGAGTTCACCCCATTCAGACACCCCGTGCCAGGAGCGGCGCCTTTCCGCAATTGACGGTCGTGAACCATGTCCTTGGAAAGTATCGATCTGGCAAGAATGGCCGAGCTGCTAGCTCGATCTCCTGACTACCGCGTTCTCCGCAGGCTTCTCCCGCGAAGCGAATTTCTCGCTCACAACGGGCAAATTACTAGGACAGGCATTCTCATCGATGTCGAGACAACCGGCCTTAATACGTCGCGGGACGAAATCATCGAACTTGCTATGGTCAAATTCACCTATCTGCCGAACGACAGAATAGCAGCCATAACCGACGTCTTTTCCTCCTTCAACGAACCGTCGATCCCGATCCCGGAGGAGATCACCGAACTCACCGGGATCACCGATGAAATGGTGTCCGGGCATCGTATAGATCCAGACGCCGTTGCGTCGTTCGTCTCGGATGCAGTGCTTATCGTTGCCCATAATGCAAACTTCGACCGAAAGTTCGCGGAACGGTACTGGCCCACTTTTGAACGAAAGCCCTGGGCATGCTCAGCGACGGAAGTCGAATGGCGAAAACACGGCTTTGATGGGTCTCGCCTCGGATACCTCTTGGCCGGCGTCGGTCTATTCCATCAAGCACATCGCGCCATCGACGATTGCAGGGCGTTGATAGAGATCTTGGCGTCGGACATCCCAAAGCTCAACCGATCCGCCTTCGCCATCCTGCTCGAACGGGCTCGCCGCAAGACTGTTCGGATCTGGGCGGAGCACTGTCCATTTGAATTGAAGGATATGTTGAAGAAACGGGGCTATCGCTGGAGCGATGGCGCCGATGGAAGGCCGCGGTCCTGGTACATCGATGTGGACGAAGCGAACCAGGCGGCAGAGGTCGCGTTTCTTCAGACCGCTATATATCTCCAAGACGTTGAGCCGCGCATGCAGATCATGAGCGCGATGAACCGTTTTTCGAGCAGACTGTAAGCACTGCGAGGATACCGCTATTTTCCTGGCCTGACCGGGACTGACCTCCCCCTACCTAATTTCGCGACCGTTTTTGCACGCGAGGTGGCGAGTTCAGATCGGCTGGAAATAAATAGTCAAATCTGGCCGCAGCGACGACATCCGTGGCAAGACATCCAATTGTCGGCCTTGCTAAGTACCGGAACGAGCGGGCTTTTTGCCTTTGCCGTTACATTGGCTTGCACAACCACCGAACGGCACTCTCCAAAAATCCACGCCACCAGGAAAAAAATCCCTGAATGAGAGTGGGGCCGGTCCGCCAAGTGAGGGCCGTTGAGGAATTGACCACCCCCACCCCCTCTCGCTCCACAACCTCGTTGCCGGTGGCTTTTTGTATTTAATTCCAGAAATTTGCATACGAACCAGGGAGACCGGTCTCCACAGCATCCCCGGCAGACTTTTGGCCACCCCCACCCTGTCAACCCGACTGTCAACCGTGTCAACCTTGTCAACCTAACTTTTCAAACCTTCGGCTAGCGCGGTAGCGCGGTGCGAATTACCCGCGCGCTGTTCTAATGCCAGAAGGACCCATGCCTTCGCTTCGCGAGCTATTTCCTGACGTTCGCTAGCAACGGTTCATCCATAGTTCTCTCGTTCTCCCATGTCGACTGGTGAGCGCTCGTTGGAAGGTCATAGGAACGACACGCCCCCGGCAAAACCGAGTGCGGCGTTCCTAGACCGAAACAGTCGTGCCGACCGGAGCCGCGCCCGCCGTTTAGGCCCGCATGCTACGCTGGTCGCGCATGCGTCAGCACCTACTTTCGACGATATCCAGTTCGCCGCTCGTCGCCCTCGTGCCTTTCGGACCGGGCTTTGCGCTTGACGAGGCCCCATAGCTCGCAATTCATCCGCCGTCGCTACCGTCGTGCTCGACCGACCGGCGGCGGATGCAAGCGAGCTGAAACGAACCACAAGAGCCTCGAAAGCTCTTGGGACAAGAGCCCGCTGCGAGATCGTTGTACGGGGTCTCGTCTTAGCTTGCAGGTCAACTACCCTCTTCAGACCGACGAGGCTTCTTACCCAGCTTAAGGTCCAAGACATGCTGCTGTTGGAACGCGATTTGGTAAACTACGACGCCGATCTCCTTGTCTAAAGATCGCCTGGCATCAGGATCGAGTGCCAGCGCTTTCCAATCAGAATATAGTTGCGCTCTGCGGGCGACTAGCTCGTCCAATCTGCGCAACGGACGCGCGAGCGTCTTGACCCAGTTCGCCACTCCGGAATAGCTCTCCGCGTCACGGCCAGTGGCATACGCATAAACATCTCTTAGGAAGTTAGAGAAATCGCTTCCTTCCCCACCCTTTGCTTCGTTGGGCCTAAACCGTTGAAAGAGATTCCAACCCTGAACAACCAGGTTGTATTCCGCGGAAGTGCGGTATTCTTTGAACAGGTTTGTATTACCACCCTTATCGACCTCCCCCTTCGAGAGACCCCTAGACTCCTCAAACCGACTCGAAGCAGCGCGCGCCTTTCTCTCCAATGACGTGAGATCCTGGATCCAATCGTCGCTGCCGCACGAAAGGTCTGGCTCTTCTTTCCCGCGGCCCCAGCGATCTGAGGCTTCCGGCCAACGAGAAGGAGCAAAGCCGCCAACATCGCTGAAGGCCAACCTGGTGAAGTCGTTCACTGACGAGAGTGCATTCCGCAACGATTCGGCGGCCCTTCGGATCTCCTCAATCTCGCGCAGGACATCCGCTGCCCGCGGAGCGTCTTTGCTGAGAATAACATCCTTGTTGTAAACGACTGCCAGCTGTTGGACGCCTTCTTTGGCGCATTCCACACACCTGCACTGCCGCTCTTCGGCCTCCTCCCTTTCGTGACCACCAGGTTTCGGGCTCAGTCCATTCACGGCTCGTTCGAAGAACTCGGGCAATCCTCGCGGCGCCGCATCCGCAGCGTTACGGAGCTCCAATGACCAGGACTTTGACGAATTCATTCAGACCCTCGCTGGGCGATATACCGAATCGAATCTAGATGAGGTTGTTCACCTGACAAACGGAGGGGATGGCGCCCACTCTTAGGGATGGCCAATTTACCATGTGATTCGACCTCCATCGAAAGGCTTGTTGAGCTTTCAGACATCCTGTCGGCCGGCCTTCAGCGTCTTCTGGCCCGGAAGTCCAGGCATTTATCGCCCCGCAACGAAGAAAATCCGCTCGACTGTACGGGGCCTGTCGAGGGTCATGTCCGACAAATCACGAGAGAATAGGCGCGGTGAAAGATACCGTTTTGACCCAGCTGGCGGCCCTTAGGGGTGCCCCCGCCCCCGTTCTAAAAGCCCGTTGGAGGGAGCTTTTCGACACTGAACCACCGGCCTACAACCGGCGTTTTCTGGAGAGCCGACTAGCCTACCGAATCCAAGAACTGGCCTATGGCGGCCTGAGCCGGGAAACCACCGAGCGGCTCAAAGCCATGGCCAAGCAGTATGCCGATCAGAAGCCGGCGGATCGCAAGGCTCGGCCGCTTTTGCGGCCTGTCGCCGGGACGAAGCTGATCCGCGAATGGGAGGGCGTGGAGCACTGCGTCACCGTTCGCCACGACGATTTCGAGTATCTGGGCCGCCCCTACAAATCCCTTTCCTCGGTCGCCCGCCAGATCACAGGCACCAAATGGAATGGCTGGGTCTTCTTCGGCTTAAAGAACTCGGTGGGTAAATGACTTCCCGCAAGCCGGCAAAGGGCCGAGCTAGCCCATTCGGGAACCCCTTCGAGCGAGCAGACTCAAGCCCCACCTCCGTCCGGAAGGTTCGCTGTGCGGTATATACCCGCAAGTCGAGCGAGGAAGGGCTCGACATGGACTTCAATTCGCTCGACGCCCAGAGAGAGTCCTGTGAAGCTTATATCTTGAGCCAACGAGCAGAAGGCTGGACCGCAGTTTCAGATCGCTACGATGATGGCGGCTTCTCGGGCGGCAGTCTCGAGCGACCGGCCTTGAAACGACTCCTTGCTGCTGTCCAGTCCCGCAAGATAGATGTCATCGTGGTCTACAAGATTGACCGACTTTCACGGTCGATGCTCGACTTCCTCAACCTGGTCGAACTGTTCGAACGCCACGGGGTGACGTTCGTCTCCGTCACCCAATCCTTCAACACCAAGGATGCCATGGGCCGCATGGCATTGAACATTCTGGTGACATTCGCCCAGTTCGAGCGCGAGCTGATTGGCGAGCGGATCCGGGACAAAGTCGCCGCCTCTCGCAAGCGCGGCAAGTGGATGGGTGGTTGGACACCACTCGGTTATGAAGTCCGCGATCGCAAACTGCTAGTTCACGAAGTCGACGCCGAACGGGTCAGAGCAATATTTCGGCGGTTCGTACAACTCAAATCCGCAACCCGGCTGGCTCGCGAGCTTGTCGCAGCCAACGAACGCACCCGGTACGGCCATCTCTTAGACAAGGGCGTGCTGTACAAGATCCTTAACAACCGGGTCTACCTTGGCGAGGCGGTTCACAAAGGCACTTCATATCCCGGCGAGCACCAGCCGATTATCGACCGCAAGCTCTGGGATCAGGTTCACACCATTCTCAAGGAAAGCCCGCGCAAGCGCGCCGGCAATGCTCGCGCCCAGACTCCTGCCCTCTTGAAAGGACTTCTGTTCGGTCCCGACGGCGCTGCGATGTCCCCGACACACACGCGAAAATCCGGCCGCCTCTATCGATATTACATCAGCCAAACGGCAATGAAGCAGGGCAGATCGGACTGCCCCGTCAAGCTGGTGCCGGCGGCCGAGTTAGAGCGAATCATCATCGATCAGGTCCGCGTGCTCCTGCAAACCCCTGAGGTCATTGTCCAGACCTGGCGCGCTCTGCGTAAACAATCCGCTGAGGTCAGCGAGGCTGAAGTGCGGAGCGCGCTCCTCGGCTTTGACGAGCTTTGGGACGAACTGTTCCCGGCAGAGCAAGCCCGCATCGTCGAGCTCCTCGTCGAGCGCATCGACATGCATGCCGAGCAGATGGATATCACTCTGAAGATCCAGGGCCTGACCTCGCTCTCCTCGGAATTACAGCGGCAACCCTTCCAGCAGGCCGCCGAATGAACCGACCGACCACCCTCACCCTCGGCCCCATCGGTCGACCGAAGCTCAATCGGGACGGACGAACAATGGTGGTGAGTATCCCGATCTCGTTCCACCGGCAGGGTGGTCGCAAACGCGTTGTGACCCCCGCAAATGCGGAAGCCTGGTCACCGCCGAAGCCGCAGGTCGACAACACGCTGATCAAGGCCGTGGTGCGAGCCCATCGCTGGCGCAATATGCTTGAATCTAACCTGTTTAGCTCAGTGCGAGACCTCGCCAAGGCCGAGAAGATCAACGAGTCCTATCTCTGCCGGGTGCTTCGGCTCACCCTGCTCTCGCCGTCCATCACGGAAGCAATCCTGAACGGGCTGCAGCCGGACGGGCTTGAACTGTCGCAGCTCTTGAAATCCATCCCAGCTGAGTGGGACCACCAGCAGGCTCTCTTCAGCTCATCCGCTCGGAAAGCCGAAAGCCGTTAATGCCCTACCAAGCTCGAAGCGGCCTTGGGCGGGCCCATTCGCAAATCGAACGTTATGGAACTTTTTATTGACCTAAGAGAGAAGCGACAGAGTTTGAATCCCGCCCTCTCCGCCATATCTAGTTGAAATTGTTATTATATTCTATTTTTGATGCATCGCCCCGGATTGGATCCCGTCGCGTCCAGTGCCCATCCCCTTCGCGAGCGCCCGCCACAGGCAATTGACTGGGTGATCTCGGAATTACGTGACAGGCGGCTCGCGGGTTCGGCGTTGGGCTAAGAGGTCCAAGATGATGTCTGCACTCGCGGCGATTCTTGGCTGGGCTCTCTCGATCAGGGTGGGTCGAAGGTCGGATGCCGGCTGCTTCCCACACATAGCAGGGCCATGGTGGGCCACGACCGATAGTGATCATCACTACGTTTGCGCCATAGCCCTACGATAAGGGATAGCACAACCTTTGGTCGGCGCTGGCTAAGCTAGCTGATCTGCCTTCGGCTCGCCGCCTCACGGCTACGCAACTTTCGACCAGAGAGGTACTGGCCAGTTGCGCACGGGCCGCTCCCTCAGCTATGCGTTGTCAAGCAGGGGGAATACGACTCAATGGCATCGCAAAGTAATAGTGGCAGTGATCTTGGGTTCGAAGCGGAGTTGTTTAAGGCAGCGGACAAGCTTCGCGGAAACCTTGAACCTTCGGAATACAAACACGTCGCGCTTGGCCTAATATTCCTTAAATATATCTCCGAGGCATTCGAGCATCATCGCGCCAAGCTGTTGCAGGAGGAATTCGCCGATCCAGAAGACCCTGAAGAATATCTCGCGTCAAACGTCTTCTGGGTGCCACAGGAAGCGCGGTGGGAGAATTTGCAGGCCAACGCAAAGCGCCCGCAGATCACCTTTATCGATGTTAGCACCGGCAAGGAGCGCGTGGGCGACATCGGCAACCTTATCGACAATGCGATGGATTCCATTGAGCGCGCCAATGCCTCTGTGCTCAAGGACGTGCTGCCCAAGGAGTATGGCCGCCCGCAGCTCGACAAGACCATGTTGGGCGAGCTGATCGACCTGTTTTCCAAGGTCGGGATGCATAGTGCCGACGGCAAGTCGAAGGACTTGCTGGGCCGGGCCTATGAGTATTTCATCAGCCAATTTGCGGGTGCGGAAGGGCGGCGCGGCGGCGAGTTCTTCACGCCCCGTTCGGTCGTCCAGGCCATCGTCGAGATGCTGGAGCCGCACAATGGCCGCGTTTACGATCCGGCTTGCGGATCGGGCGGGATGTTCGTGCAGTCCGAACGGTTCGTCGAGAACCATCAAGGCCGCCGCAGCGACATCGCCATCTATGGGCAGGAGCGCAACCACACCACGTGGAAGCTCTGCAAGATGAACCTGGCCGTTCGCGGCATCGATGCGGACATCAAGTGGAACAACGAAGGCTCGTTCCTCAACGACGCCTTCCCCACGCTGAAGTTTGATTATGCGATGGCGAATCCCCCGTTCAACATTTCGGACTGGTGGCAGCCCCAGCTTGAAGGCGATGTCCGCTGGAAATACGGCACACCGCCCGCAGGCAACGCCAACTTCGCCTGGCTTCAGCATATCATCCACCATCTTGCCCCGCGCGGCACTGCGGGCGTCGTCCTGGCCAACGGATCGATGTCATCCCAGCATTCGGGCGAAGGCGAAATCCGAAAGGCCATGATCGAGGGCGACGTTGTGGATTGCATGGTCGCGCTGCCGGGCCAGCTATTCTATTCCACGCAGATTCCCGCCTGCCTGTGGTTCCTCGCGCGCGACAAGAGCGCGAATGGCCACCGCGACCGGCGCGGTGAAATCTTGTTCATCGATGCTCGCAGCCTCGGTCATATGGTGGACCGGACCCGGCGAGAGTTCTCAGAAAGCGACATCGCCACGATCACCAGTGCTTATCATCTCTGGCGGGCAAAGCCGGAGGCAGGGCTTGGCGAGTATCAGGACATACCCGGCTTTTGTCGCTCTGCGACTTTGGAAGAAATCCGCAAGCATGGGCACGTCCTGACGCCGGGTCGCTATGTCGGCGCGGAAGATACAGAGGACGACGGCGTGCCCTTCACCGAACGCTTTGCCGCTTTGAAAGCGCAACTCTCGCAACTCGTGAACCAAGCTCGGGACAAACAAACCCAGATCGACAATATCTTGGGACTGATTGATCAGGCATGACTACCAGCGTCCCCTTTATGAGCCTGTTGTCCAATATCGTGGACAATCGTGGACGAACGTGCCCAACCGCTGACAGCGGACTGCCTCTGATCGCGACGAACTGCGTAAAGAATTCCACACTCTACCCGGTTTTCGAGAAAATCCGCTATGTGGATCAGCAGACTTACTCGACGTGGTTTCGGGGACACCCACTGCCCGGCGACCTGATCTTTGTCTGCAAAGGCTCGCCCGGCCAAGTTTGCATGGCTCCCGATCCGGTAAATTTTTGCATCGCTCAGGACATGGTGGCAGTCCGTGCGGACCCTAGAAAGGTATATCCCCCTTATCTGTTTGCCGCATTGCGCTCCGATGAGGTGCAGAGCGCCATCGTAAATATGCACGTTGGCACGTTGATTCCTCATTTCAAGAAAGGGGATTTCGACAAGCTGAAAATTCCGTTGCCTGATAAGCCCACGCAACGATTTATCGGAGATATGTATCTGTCGTTGACGGAAAAGATCGAACTCAACCGGCGGATTAATGAGACGCTGGAGGGGATGGCGCAGACTATCTTTCGGGATTGGTTTGTCGATTTTGGCCCTGTCCATAAGAAAGCGGCTGGCGAATCCGATCCCGTAGCTATAATGGGCGACGTTACCGCAAATCCCGACCGCGCCGCCCAACTCGCTGGCCTCTTCCCGGATGCCTTAGGGGATGATGGCTTGCCGGTTGGATGGAGGTTGTCACGGGTCGGCGATTGGATGGACATCTTGGACAGCAAGAGGATTCCATTGTCGAGTCGCCAGAGGGAAGAACGGAAAGGTAGCATTCCCTATCACGGAGCGACGAGCGTGATGGGACATGTTGATACCCACCTATTCGACGAAGTCCTTTTGTTGATTGGGGAAGACGGATCTGTCGTGAGACCGGATGGCAAGCCTTTTACTCAATACGTCTGGGGCAAAATCTGGGTGAATAATCACGCCCATGTTTTGAGAGGTAAGGGTATTACGACCGAACACTTGAAGTGCTTTTTTGAGACTGTCGATATTGCGCCGTTCGTAACAGGAGCGGTTCAACCCAAGTTGAATCAAGCCAACATGAAAGCTGTACCGTTTGTCGCGGCGGTTGACGCCGTAAACAAGGAATTTGGAACGCTTATCGAGCCAATTTTTGCCCGCATCCGGGTTACCGTCGAGGAAACCAATATCCTAGCGGAAACCCGCGACTTTCTACTCCCCCGCCTGATGTCCGGCGCGGTCCGCCTTGCCCAGCATGTTGAGGCGACCTGATGACCGATCCTTATTTTCGCTCGCTGCCCCTTTTCCCCACCTATGCCATCGGCGACGTGAGTATCGACGGGCTGGTCCCGGCCTGCCGTGTGGAAAGCTGGGAGACCTTTATCGAGGCGATGCGCTCGCCCGATCACAACAAGGCTAAAGGAGAGATCGTCTATCGCGGACAAGCCGGGAGCAACTGGCATCTGTCCTCCACGCTAGCCCGTTTGTTCGATGGTGGGGCAGTGCCTGCCGAACATCAGGCTAGTCTGCTAAGTCAGTTCCGCCTCGCCATGCGCGGGCGCGGGCTGGATGTAAGCAATCTGGACGAACAGGAGATCTGGGCCTTCGGCCAGCATCACGGCTTGCGAACCCCACTGATCGACTGGACGAAATCGCCCTACGTCGCGCTGTTCTTCGCCTTCGATGAGCCGGATGTTGAGGGGGTGGTCAACCCCTCCCGCGCGGTTTTCTGCCTGAACATGACCGCTATTCGAGCGGACGAGAGCCTATCCGAAATCATCTTTGAACCCACGCATCACGAAAACGCGCGGCTGGTCAATCAAGCTGGACTGTTTACGATCACGCCCAGCGGTAGGGATAATCTAGTGTCCGCTATCCTGAATGAATTGACCGAAAACCAAGTGATTGACCCCAGCGACCCGATGGACGTTGCTCGGTTCATCGCGAAAATCCACATTCCGAACGACCATCGCATTGAGTGCCTGAACACGCTGCGAAAAATGAACATTCACCATGCCAATCTGTTCCCCGATCCCGGCGGTGCATCGAAATACTGCAACGATTGGCTAACGCGTGTGATCGAGGAAGAGCGACGCGGCGAGCTGGAAGCACAGATACTGGAACTGCGGCGACCGCAGATGCAGGCCGAAGAACAGAAACAACCTGAAGCCATCTCGGCACCACCTGTCCCGCGTGTGGTAGCTAATGGCGAAATTTCAGCAGATGTCATCACCGGACTTTTGCAAGGCACTTTGGGTCATGGGGGAGAATTCTCGGCCGAATTGCTGGCTGGGTGGGCGCCAAAGATCATCAACTTGTATGAGCGCGCAGCCGGAACCGATTGGCCCGAACGGGACGCTGCGCGGGCGAACCTCAAGCTCGAATTCCGAAAGTTCTTGTTGAGTAACAGCGTCAACAAGTCAGTTGCAGAGACATGCGCTCTGCACTTACTGGAATTGTTCGAGGCAAACTGGCGAAAAATTCACAATCGGCCCTACTCATTGCAGGACGCAGAGCCTTCGGGAGAGGCCACTTGAGCATTACCGAAGACATCGTCGAACTGGCTGCGTTGGAAACGTTGCAAGAGCTTGGATGGTCCTACCTCCACGGTTCAGTGATTGCGCCTGATGGAGTTGCGCCAGAGCGCCGATCCTTTGGGGATGTTATCCTGACAAGCAGACTGGAAGCGGCGATCGCTCGGGTCAACCCCGATGCACCGAAAGCTGCGCGCGGGGAAGCCTTGCGTCGCGTGCTGACCGGCGAGCTACCCTCTTTGGTCGAAGAAAACCGACGCATCCACAAGCTGCTGACCGAGGGCGTCGATGTCGAATATCGCGCCGACAGTGGCAAGACTGCCGCCACGAAGATTTGGCTGATTGACCTTGACCGCCCCGACGCGAACGACTGGCTGGCGATAAACCAGTTCGTCGTCGTGCAGAACCGCACCAGTCGCCGTCCGGACATCGTGTTGTTCGTCAACGGCATGCCGCTGGCCGTGCTGGAATTGAAGAACGCCGCCGCGCAGAATGCGACGATTGCCGACGCCTACAATCAGTTGCAGACGTACCTGCATCAGATCCCTGCCTTGTTCAGCACCAACGCCATTCTGGTGACATCGGACAGCATGGAAGCGCGCATCGGCTCCATCACCGCCAGTGCTGAACGCTTCATGCCCTGGCGGACGGTGGACGGCGAAGATTTCGCCCACCGGGGCACACCCGAGTTGGAAACCCTGCTGCGCGGCTTGTTCACCCGTGAGAACCTGCTGGCCCTAATCCGCGATTTCATCGTATTTGGTGACAAGGGCGAAGGGCCGTTCAAGATCATCGCCGGCTATCATCAGTTCCACGGCGCGCAGAAGGCAGTGCGACAGGCCGTGGAAGCGTCGCGGCCCAACGGCGACCGCAAGATCGGCGTGATCTGGCATACGCAGGGTTCAGGCAAGAGCCTGTTAATGGCGTTCTTCGCCGGGCTGGCGGTGAAATCGCAAGCGCTGGAAAACCCGACGCTCATCGTGCTGACCGACCGAAATGATCTGGACGATCAGCTCTTCGGCACTTTCGGGCTGTGCCGCGACCTGATCCGCCAGAAGCCGGAGCAGGCGGACAGCCGCGCCGACCTCAAGCGGCTGCTCGACAAGGCAGCGGGCGGCGTGCTGTTCACCACTGTCCAGAAGTTTTCGCCGGAGAAGGGCGAAGAAAGCTTCCCGCTGCTGTCCGACCGGCGCAACATCATCGTGATCGCGGATGAAGCGCACCGTAGCCAATATGGTTTCGAGGCACGGCTCGACCAGAGAACGGGCCTGAGGCACTATGGCTATGCCCACTATATCCGACAGGCTATGCCGAACGCATCGTTCATCGGCTTTACCGGCACCCCGATTGAAGCAGCAGACATCAACACGCCCGCGATCTTCGGCGAGTATATCGACATCTACGATATAAGCCGCGCGGTGGAAGACGGCGCGACCGTGCCGATTTTCTATGAAAGCCGCCTGGCCCGGATCGAACTGAGCGACGATGAAAAGCCGCTGATCGACAGCGAGATCGAGGCGCTGGTCGACGATGAATCGCTGACCGAGGCGGAGAAGCTCAAGGCGAAATGGTCAGCCGTCGAAGCCTTGGTGGGTTCCGAAAAGCGGTTGTTGCAGGTGGCAAAGGATATGGTCGCGCACCTTGAGGCGCGCATCGAGGCGATGAACGGCAAGGCAATGGCCGTCTGCATGAGCCGCCGAATCTGTGTCACCCTCTATGACCGCATCATCGCCTTGCGACCGGACTGGCACTCGACCGACGATGCCAATGGCGCAGTCAAGATCGTGATGACCGGCTCGGCGTCAGACCCGCTCGAATGGCAGCAACATATTGGATCAAAGAAGCGCCGCGACGACCTGGCAAAGCGTGCGCGCAATCCCGATGATCCGCTTCGCTTGGTCATCGTCTGCGATATGTGGCTGACCGGTTTTGACGCGCCATGCATGAACACGATGTACATCGACAAGCCGATGCGCGGACACGGACTTATGCAAGCAATTGCCCGTGTGAACCGTGTTTTCAAGGACAAGCCCGGCGGGCTGGTGGTCGATTACATCGGCGTCGCGCAGAACCTTCGCCACGCGCTTAGCCAATACACCGATTCCGACCGCGACAAGACCGGCATTGACGAATCCGCCGCCGTTGCCGCGATGATGGAACGGTACGAGGTCATCCGCGACCTGTTCCATGGCTTTAATTATCGCCCCGGCATCAGCGGCCAACCACGCGAACGCCTGATCTGCCTTGGCGGAGCTATCGATTGGGTTCTGAAATGGCAGGAGGCTCAAGCCGCGCTTCAGAAGACCGACGAGGAAAAGAAGCGGGCGCACCGCCGCTTTATGGACATGGTGCTGGAACTTTCAAAAGCCTACGCTCTTGCTTCTGCGAGCGACGAGGCTCGTGTCATTCGCGATGAGGTCGGCTTCTTCCAGGCAATCCGGGGAGCGCTGGCCAAGACCACGGCGACCGGAAAGATCAGTGAAAAGGGCCGGGCTTTCGCCGTTCAGCAGCTCGTTGATCGTGCCGTTGCATCGTCCGAGATCATCGATATCCTGAAAGTGGCAGGCATCCAGTCCCCAGACATTTCCATCTTATCCGACGAATTCCTCATGGAAGTCGGCAGGATGGAGAAGAAGAACCTAGCGCTGGAAGCGTTGAAGAAGCTGCTCAATGGCGAAATCGTTAGCCGCTCAAAGACCAATCTGGTTGAAAGCAAGGCGTTTTCCAACAGGCTGGAGGAAGCGGTCGCCCGCTACCATGCGGGGGCCATTTCCGCCGCCGAGATGATTCAGGATCTGATCGAACTCGCCAAGGACATGAAAGCCTCTCGCGCGCGTGGCGAGGAGATGGGCCTCAGCCAGGAAGAAGTAGCCTTCTACATGGCGCTCGCGGAAAACGAGAGCGCGGTGGAAGCCATGGGCAACGAGAAACTGCGTGTCATCGCGCATGAGTTGCTGGAGCAGTTGCGCAGCAACGTCACCGTCGATTGGCATCAGCGCGAAGGCGCTCGCGCCCGTATGCGTGTCTTGGTGAAACGCATACTCAAAAAATATGGTTATCCGCCAGACCTTTCGGACGAGGCAGTACAGACCGTTCTCGCTCAAGCGGAGATTCTACTGAGAGACATCTCGAACTGAGTATCCCTCACTCGCGTTCCGCAACGAACGCTTCTTTCCCCCTTCCTGCCACAGTTGCCGCGCCCGTTCGCCGTCCTCGCTGTCAAGCTTGACGGCCATCCGTAAGCCCTCCGCCAGCACCCATGAAGGCGATGAGGACTAACTCGCTCAGCGTCGGAGTTATCTCGTAGGTGACGCAGCGGGACTTTTTGGCCGTCGCGGATTGGCTATCAGGAGGATATTGCGCGCCGGACCGCAGCTAGTTGAACATCTGGATTAGCCGAGACAACGGCGATAACGCCCGCGGGTTGTACGGGGGTCGTGACAACAGCCGAACGAAAAGCTGAGCGATTTCAAGAACGACCGGCGGCCGGAGTCAGATTTTCCGCCGAAAAGGGTGCTTGTGAAGCAAGGGAGGCCGCAGAAATCGCTGGCCGGTGCTTATGAATAGAATTTCCCAAGCATCAGTTGGTTGAGCGAGAGAGATCCAAACCGCGGCGCGATCAATTCACTGATTTTCTGAGAAAATGCCGTACTAGACCAATTTCGCGGGTTCAAAGTTTCGGAGAAAATTCGGTTCTCCAGGGGTTCATCAAGGCCCTCCGACAAAGATTGCGAGTTCTCCGCCCGCAGAAAAGCGGGAAAACGGCAGGGTTTTTGGGGTCTCTCCAGCTTTCGGTACGAGACGCTTTTGTTGGGGTGGCGGAGAGAGTGGGATTCGAACCCACGGTACGGTTTCCCGCACACACGCTTTCCAAGCGTGCGCCTTAAGCCACTCGGCCATCTCTCCGGAGCGCCCTCTCTTGAAGGGGCGCCGGCGATTTTGCAAGAGACCGCGAGAAAATCGGGTGAATTTTCCGTAAGATGTTGTATTTAAACGACAATATCTGGCGCCGGCGGCTGTTTTGGAACCGCCTGATGGCTGAACCCAGGACGGGTTTGGCGCGACGATTCATTTGAGAATGCCAAACACGACCGGGGGCGCCATGACCATCCGCAAGACCATCGCCGCACTGGGCCTGATTTCGGCCCTTGGCTCCGCCTTTGCCGGGCCGGCCCTGGCTCAGGTCTGCGCCCGCCAAGGGGTTGACGTCAGCTGCGACGACGGGCGGCGCGGGGTGCTTTCGGGCGATGCCATTATCTGGCCGGACGGGACGCGCTCGAGTTCGTCGCCGCATCCGAGCGTGATCATCGGCAACAAGAGCTCGGTGCATGTCGGGCCCGGCGTGTTCGTCGGCCAGGGCAAGGGCATGGTGCCGCTGGACGATCCCAACGCGCCGAACAAGCGGCAATGCGCGATTCTGGATGGCGTGTCGTATTGCTATTGACGATCTCTTCCTTCCCCCCTCGTGGGAGGGGGGAAGATCAGAGCGAGCTTCACGGAAGCTAAATCAACCGCACGCCCGAGATCGCCGACTTCAACCAGCGCAGCGCTTGCGGGGGCTGGGCTGCGAGCGGGGCGACGGCGGCCTTCTCGATCCGGCACTTTTCGAGCTCGGCGACGAAATCGGCGGACCATTGCTGGATGGTATGGCCGCGCAGCTTCTTCATCATCGCGTCCCAGCGCATCTTGCGCTCGGTGAGCGGCATCGCGGCGGCGATCGCGATCGCGCGTGCCATGGCGTCGATGTCGTGCGGATTGACCAGCAGCGCCGTGTCGAGCTCATTCGCCGCGCCGGCGAATTTCGACAGCACCAGCACGCCGGGGTCGGCCGGGTTCTGCGCGGCGACATACTCCTTTGCGACGAGGTTCATGCCGTCATGCAGCGGCGTCACCACACCGATCTGCGCGGTGCGATAGAGCCCCGCGAGCACGGCCTGGCTGAAGCCCTTGTTGAGATAGCGGATCGGCGTCCAGTCCACCTCGCCGTGGCGGCCGTTGACGTCGGTGACGAGACGCGCGACCTCGTTCTGAAGATTGCCATAGGCCTCGATGGCACCGCGCGAAGGATTGGCGATCTGGAGCAGCGAGATGCTGCGCAAGAATTGCGGCTGCTCGGTCCAGAGCCGGTCGAACGCGCTGATGCGGTTGACGAGGCCCTTGGAATAGTCGAGCCGGTCGACACCGATCGCCAGACGCTCGCCGTTGAGGCTGCGGCGCAGCCGCGACACATCCGGATGCGAGGCGGACTTGGCGGCATACTGCGCGAACTTCTCCGCATCGATGCCGATGGGGAAGACTTCACAGCGGGTGCGGCCGTGCTGCGACAGCACAACACCATCATCGATGACGAGACCGAGCTCGCCGGCGACATAACCAAGGAAATTCTGGCGATCCTCCTCGGTCTGGAAGCCAATGAGATCGTAGGCGAGCATCGCCGTGATCAGTTCGCGATGATTGGGCACGCCCTGCGTCACCGCGGCCACCGGCCACGGCGTGTGCAGGAAGAAGCCGATCGGATCGTCGACGCCGAGATCGCGCAGCTCCGCACCGAGTGCGAGGAAATGATAGTCCTGCACCCAGAATGCGGTCCGGGGCTTGCGGAAGCGCATCAAGGCGCGCGCCATGAAGGCGTTGACCTCGCGATAGCTGACATAGTCTTCGCGCGAAACGCGGATCAGATCGCTGCGCGAATGCAGCGCCGGCCACAACGCCGAATTGGCAAAACCTTCGTAATAGCCGCCGTAATGCGCCGCCGGCAGATCCAGCGTCGCAATCGCGCCCGAACCCAGCGCCTCGATCTCGGCAAACGGCTCCTTCTGATGGCCGTCACGCACGCGGCCGGAAGACCCCACCCAGATGGCACCCGAATGTTCCACAACGGGAAGCAATGCCGCAGCCAAGCCGCCCGTCATGGGCTCGTTGGGTTTGCCGCGCGCAACACGATTCGAAACGACGACTAAGTTCACAGGTCGTCCCCTCCTGTTCATTCCACCCCGTTTAACTGGCGTTCATCAATATGGTTCCTGTCATCATTTCCACGAAATGAAACCAAAGTCAGGCGCGCACGTTGGAACTGGTTTCGCTTGCGGAACCTACTGCAAAGACAGTCATTTTGGTACTATTGCACGGCATGCATCGCTGTACGCTAGGGCGCTGCGCCGACGGCCTTTATGTCTGCAGCGTGGCGCTGCCTTTGTTTCACCTCGGATCGAGCAGGCGCGCGAGGAACGCGCGCACATCGCTCGGCGCATCGAAGTGACCATTCACACCCATGGCACGGCGGCCCACCGAAAAAGCGAGCCCGTTCATGTCAGGCATGATCGCGAACACAGTCTCGTCGGTGACGTCGTCGCCGATGAACAGTGGACGCCGTCCCCTGAACGGTTCGTGCTTCATCAACTCGTGCACGCCGGTCGCCTTGGTGAAGCCGGAATGCTTGATCTCGCAGACGAACTTTCCGGGCAGCACCTCGATCGGCGCATTGGGCAGATCGGCGCGGATCAGCGAGACAGCCTCGAAGATCGCCTTCTCCGCATGCGGTGCGAGGCGATAGTGCAGCGCGAGCGAATAGCCCTTGTCCTCGAGCAGAATGCCCGGACTGAGCTTTGCGATCGCAGCGAGCCGCCGCTTCAACTCCTTGTCCAGCGGCGGCGCGTGCACATCATCCGCTTCATTGTCCACCGACAGCCGCATCTCCGCACCGTGGCCGGCGACGGCGCGATAGACGTCGGGCGCGAAGATCAGGTCGATGTCGTTGAGCGAGCGGCCGCTGACCAGCGCCAGCGCCCCGGAGGTGCGTTCCACCAACCGCTTGAGCGTCTCCGACAGGCCCGGCGGCACCCACACTTCGCGCGGCGTCGGCATCAGGTCGAGCAGCGTGCCGTCGATGTCGAGCAGGATCGCGGTCTCGTCGAGATGCGGCACGAGCGCATGCGGCACCGGCACCGTTTCCGGCACATCGTCGTCAACGGGCATGCTGCGCTTCTGGTCCACTGCCATTTCCGCAAGTTCCGATTTCATAGTCTACTCCATAAAGGCCAGCGGCCGCGCTATTTGTTCGAGCGATTTGCGTTCCGCGGAGACGGCGTAGCGCCACGCCACGATCGCGGCCGCGATCATGAGGAATGCCCCCAGCAAATAGCCGGCGAACACGCTTGTGCGTGATCCCGTGTCGATCAGCGCGCCGAACAGCGCCGGGCCGATGACGCCGCCAATACCGGTGCCGACCGCGTAAAACACCGCGATCGCCAGCGCGCGGACTTCCAAAGGAAACGTCTCGCTGACCGTGAGATAGGCCGCGCTCGCGGCGGGCGAGGCAAAGAAGAAGATCACCATCCAGGCGATGGTCTGTCCTTGCGCACTGAGCGCCCCGATCGAGAACAGATAGCCCGACAGCGCCAGCAGCAGGCCCGACGCGCCATAGGTGAACATGATCATCGCGCGCCGTCCGAGCGTGTCGAACAGGCGGCCGAGCAGCAGCGGGCCGAGGAAATTGCCGGCGGCGAAGGGAAGCAGATACCATCCGACATGATCGGCGCTGATGCCGTAGAAATCGGTCAGCACCAGCGCGAAGGTGAAGAAGATGGCGTTGTAGAAGAAAGCCTGCGCGCCCATCAGGACGAGGCCGACCAGCGCGCGCTGGCGATAGACCGTGAACAGCGTGTGCATGACCTCGCGAATCGGCGTGTGATCGCGCATCTTCAGCCGGATCCTGGTGAAGCGTCGGTCGCTCGCATCCTGGTCGTGTCCGATCACCGAACGCTCGATCTCGTCGACGATGGCGTGGGCCTGATCGGGCCGCCCGTGGATCATCAGCCAGCGCGGACTTTCCGGGATCCACATCCGCATCAACAGCACGACGAGGCCGATGCTCGCGCCGATGAGATAAGCGAGGCGCCAGCCGAGATCGGGGCCGATCAAGGCGGGATCCAGCAGAACGATGGCCGCCACCGCGCCCATGGCCGCGCCGATCCAGAAGCTGCCGTTGATGACGAGATCGGTCCAGCCGCGATAGCGCGCCGGCACCAGCTCCTGGATGGTCGAATTGATCGCGGTATATTCGCCGCCGATGCCGGCGCCGGTGAGAAAACGAAACAGCGCGTAGCTCGCGATATCCCACGACAGTGCGGTCGCAGCGGTCGCGGAGAGATAAAGCGCGAGCGTGATGAAGAACAGTTTCTTGCGGCCGATGCGGTCGGTCAGCCAACCGAAACCGAGCGCGCCGAGCACCGCGCCGGCGAGATAGGCTGAATTGGCAATGCCGAGATCGAGATTGGAGAATTGCAACGAGGGACTTTGCTTCAGCGCGCCGGAAAGCGCACCGGCGAGTGTCACCTCGAGCCCGTCGAGGATCCAGGTGATGCCGAGCGCCAGCACGACCCGGGTGTGAAAGCCGCTCCACGGCAGCGCGTCGAGACGTGAGGGAATACTGGTCTCGATGATGCGATCGGTCGCGACCGCCGAGACAGCAGGTCCATAATTCAGCGCTTGGCTTTGCTGCAATTCCATCGCGTTGCTGGGTCTGACCAATGGAAGCGACCCCGGTTCACATGATGTGGCCAGGGGCGAACCGATCATCGGGGTGCGGCATTCCGCCTGCCACCTGCGACAACGTCTGCGGCAAGCGCCGGTTCCAGCAGGAACGGCCTCCAACGCCGTCCGTTTCCGAAGGAGCCGCAGGGAGTTGACGCATGGCTCACGTCAGAAAGACGACACATTCTCGCAAAACAGCTGCGCGCAGCAGGAAGACCAGCGTGCGCAAGAGCGCGAAACGCGCGACGCCGAAGCGCTGGTCGCAACGTGTGACCAAGGAGAGCGACGCGCTCGATCTCAAGCGCGGCGTATTCACGCTCACGAGTCCGAAGAAGATCGCAGCCTCGCTGAAGCGCTCGGCCGAGCACAGTTCGCGCCGCAAGACCGGCGCCTATCGTTCGGCGCTGTCGATGCTGACGTTCTATATCAACCGTGCCGGCAAGACGCTGCCGAAAACACAGCGGGCGCGGCTGGAGCAGGCGAAGGTGGAATTGAAGCGGGCGTTTGGAAGGGCGTGAGGCTTAGACGGCACAGCGAAAAATCAGCCGTCGTCCTGGACAAGCGAGCGGAGCGAGCGCTGATCCAGGACCCATTATCACAGGACGTGGTTTGGCGAAGACTTGCGGCTGGCTGCTCGCGCAACGACTGCTCCCTGGGATAATGGGTCCTGGCTTTCGCCAGGACGACAGCGGAGAGAGTGGAGAAGTCCGAGCCTTACGCCGCCCGGATATTCCCCATGAAGCGGTCGAGCTCGGCGCGGAGGCGGGTGCTTTCGGATGACAGGGTCTTGGCCGAATTCAGCACCTCTTCCGAAGCCGAGCCGGTCTCGGCGGCGCCGCGATTGACCTCGCCGATGTCGGTGGCTGCGGTCTGGGTGCCCTGGGCGACCGTCTGGACACTGCGCGCGATCTCCTGCGTCGCGGCGCCCTGCTGCTCGACCGCGCTCGCGATCGACGTCGAGATCGACGAGATCTGGCCGATGGTGGCGCCGATCTCCTTGATCGCGGCAACCGACTCGGCTGTGGCGCCCTGCATGCCCGTGATGTGGGAGGAAATCTCGTCGGTTGCTTTCGCCGTCTGGCTGGCCAGCGACTTCACTTCGCTCGCGACCACCGCAAAGCCGCGGCCGGCTTCACCGGCGCGCGCCGCCTCGATGGTCGCATTGAGCGCCAGCAGGTTGGTCTGCTCGGCGATCGCGGTGATGAGCTTGACCACTTCGCCGATCTGCTGGGCGGCATGCGAGAGCTTGCCGATGCGGCCGTCGGTCTCCTTGGCCTGCACCACCGCAGCTTCCGCAATGCGGCTGGAATCGCGCACCTGGCGGCCGATCTCCTCGACCGAGGCCGAGAGCTCTTCCGTCGCGGTGGCGACCGACTGCATGTTGCTGGAGGCCTGCTCCGAGACGCCGGCGACCTGGCTCGACAGGCTCTGCGTGGTCTCGGCGGTACGGGTCAGCGTGGACGCGGCCGATTCGAGCTGCACGGCCGAGGCCGAGACGTTGGAGACGATGGCGCCGACGGCGTTCTCGAAATCGTCGGCAAAGCGGATCAGTTCGGAGCGGCGGCTTGCGGCCTGCTCCCGGCTCTGGGCTTCGCTGGCGGCGGCATCGCGCTCGGCCTTGGCGACGGCCTGAACCTTGAACTCCTCGACCGCGCCGGCCATCTCGCCGATCTCGTCCTTGCGGCCGAGGCCCGGCAGCACGACGTCGAAATTGCCCGAGGCGAGTTCGCGCATCGCCTTGCACATCGCGATCATCGGACGCGAGATGCCGTTGCCGAGCATCAGGGCGAGCACGGCGCCGATGGCCAGGCCGCCCAGCGCCAGCATCAGCATCAGCCGTTCGGTCTCTCCGATCGTTGCATTGGCGCTGGCCTCGATGCGCTGCTGATCGGCGGTCAGGTCCGATCGCAGCTCACTCGAAAGCTTGAGGATGGACGCGGCCGTCTTGGTCATCTCGCCGTTCGACTTGACGATGACCTTCACGTTCTCGGTCAGCTTGGCAAAGGAGGTGCGGTACTGCTTCAGCAGGTTGCTGATCTCGGTGACGCGGTCGGTGATCTTCTGGTCGTTGGCATAGATCGAGACCAGCAGGGTCTCCAGGAACTTGATGCGGGCGATCACGCCGTCGGCGGTCTTCGGTTCGGGCTTGGCGACGAAGGCGCCGACAGAGGTGGAGACCGCAAGATATTGCGAGGTGACGTCCTTGGCCGTGGTCTGGACCGAGGCGAGCCCGGCGAGCGCCGCGGTATCGGCAAGGTCGTCGAACTTGAAGCGAATCTTGTTGCCGACGCTGTTGAGCTCATCGGCCGCGATCTTGTTGTTCTCGCGCGTCAGGGTGATGATCTCACCGAATACCTTCGTAAAGCGCTGGAACTCCGCCTCGAGCTTGCCGACCTGCTCGCGGCGCGCGGCGCCGGTCGTGGCGGACGTCGATTTGGCGATCGCCGCCTTCAGATTCTCTTCGGCCGCCTTGGCCGCGGTCTCGTCGTCTGTCGCGCCGGTCAGCGTATAGGCCCGCGCCAGCCCCTGGTAGGCGATCAGCTCGCGGTCGACGGTTCGCGCGAGATCCGCTTCCGCCACGCTGGTCCGGTAGGAGGCCACGGCGGCCTGGATCCGCTCGAAGCCGAAATAGGCGAAAGCCATGCTGACCGCGAGGATGGCCAGCACCGCCACGAAGCCGAGGATGATTTTTGCGCGAAAACGCAAGGTTGGCAGTTTCGATGTGTTCGGCTTGGATTTGACGGACATTCCCCCACCCCATTCCATTCGCGGAAAACCAGGCGCAGCCCGGAAGCAGCCCGCTTCCCGACTCGTGTGCACGGTAATTGGCAAAGGATAAGCGGCGGTAAATTTGCGGCGTCGCAACTTGCGGTTCGGTGACGCGGGCAAATGTTAAGGCGCGCTTTCTCGCGCCGCTACAAATTGAAGGCCGGCGCCAATCTCCGCTGTCGTCCCGGACGAGCGCAGCGAAGATCCGGGACCCAGCCACAGGGAGTGGTTTGGCGAAGACTCGGAGTTACCAGCTCGCGCCGCAACTTCTCCCTGGGAGTATGGGTCCCGGCTCGGCGCGCGCTTGGGGCGCGCTGGTCCGGGACGACAGCGGAGAGGGAGGCGGCAGCGAAAACCTCAGTCGTCGTCCTGGACAAGCGAGCGGAGCGAGCGCTGATCCAGACCCATTACCACAGGGCGTGGTTTGGCGAAGACTTGTGGTTGCCGGTCTTCGCCCAACTGGCTCCCGGGATAATGGGTCCTGGCTTTCGCCAGGACGACAGCGGAGAGAGCGCTATGCCGCCCGGATGTTCCCCATGAACCGGTCGAGCTCGGCGCGAAGACGCGTGCTTTCGGATGACAGCGTCTTGGCCGAATTCAACACCTCCTCCGAAGCCGAGCCGGTTTCGGCGGCGCCGCGATTGACCTCGCCGATGTCGGTGGCGGCGGCGTGGGTGCCCTGGGCGACCGTCTGGACGCTGCGCGCGATCTCCTGCGTCGCGGCGCCCTGCTGCTCCACCGCGCTCGCGATCGACGTCGAGATCGACGATATCTGGCCGATGGTGGCGCCGATCTCCTTGATCGCGGCGACCGACTCGGCGGTGGCGCCCTGCATGCCCGTGATGTGGGAGGAAATCTCGTCGGTGGCCTTCGCCGTCTGGCTGGCCAGCGACTTCACTTCGCTGGCAACCACCGCAAAGCCGCGGCCGGCTTCACCGGCGCGCGCCGCCTCGATGGTGGCATTGAGCGCCAGCAGGTTGGTCTGCTCGGCGATTGCCGTGATGAGCTTGACCACTTCGCCGATCTGCTGGGCGGCGTGCGAGAGCTTGCCGATGCGACCATCGGTCTCCTTGGCCTGCACCACGGCGGCCTCGGCAATGCGGCTGGAATCGCGCACCTGGCGACCGATCTCCTCGACCGAGGCCGAGAGCTCTTCCGTCGCGGTGGCGACCGACTGCATGTTGCTGGAGGCCTGCTCGGAGACGCCGGCGACCTGGCTCGACAGGCTCTGCGTGGTCTCGGCGGTACGGGTCAGCGTGGACGCGGCCGATTCGAGCTGCACGGCCGAGGCCGAGACGTTGGAGACGATGGCGCCGACGGCGCTCTCGAAATCGTCGGCAAAGCGGATCAGCTCGGAGCGGCGGCTTGCGGCCTGCTCCCGGCTCTGGGCTTCGCTGGCGGCGGCATCGCGCTCGGCCTTGGCGACGGCCTGAACCTTGAACTCCTCGACCGCGCCGGCCATCTCGCCGATCTCGTCCTTGCGGCCGAGGCCCGGCAGCACGACGTCGAAATTGCCCGAGGCGAGTTCGCGCATCGCCTTGCACATCGCGATCATCGGACGCGAGATGCCGGTGCCGAGCAGGAAGGCGAGGACCGCGCCGAGCAGCGTGCCGCCAACGGCGAGCATGAGGACCAGTTGCTCGGTCTGCCCGATGGTCGCTTCCGATTCCGTATCCAGCCGCTGCTGCTCGGCGACGAGGTCCGCCTTCATGGCGGTCGCGCCTTGCAGGATCGCACCGGCCGAGCCGCTCATCTCGGTCACGAGCTCATCGACCATCTTGGCGTTGGCGATCAGCTTCTCCAGCGCGTCGCGATAGGCCGCGAGCAGCACCTTCGCATCCTTCAAGCCGGCGACGATCTTGTCGTCCATGGAATAGACCGCGCCCAGCGAGTTCTCGACGAACTTCAGTCGCGCCAGCGCGCTTGTCGCCACCGCCTGATCGGAGTTGAGGATGAAATTGCTCGCGGCCGAACTCGCAGTCTGGAACTGGGCATTGACCTGCTTGGTGCCGAACTCGATCGCCTGCGCTTCTGCGTCGGAGGCGTTGTTGCCGATATCGTCGAGCTTGTACTTCAGGAGGTTGGCATTGCGCTGGAGCTGGTTCTGGACCAGCAGCGCGCTGTCGCGCTTGGCCTGCAGGATCTTTGCAAACGTCGCGGAGAAGTTGGAGAACTCCTTGGCGAGCTTGTTGAGACTCTCCTGCCGCGCCGGCCGCTTGGCGCCCTTGATCGCCTGGTCGATGGCGTTCTTCAGGCTGGCCTCGGCTTCCAGCGCCGCCTTGGCGTCATCTTCCTTGCCGGTGACGACGAAGTAGCGGGCGGACGAACGATAGGCGAGCAGCTCGCGGTCGATGTTGCGGGCGAGGTCGGCCTCCGAAACGCTGGTGCGGTAGGACCCGACCCCGGAGGAGACCCGCTCGAAGCCGAAATAGGCGAAAGCCATGCTGCCGGCGGAGATCACCAGCACTGCGGCAAAGCCCAGGATGATTTTGGCGCGGAACCTGAGGGTCGGAAATATGGTGCGCTTAGACGGCGACGCGATACGCCCGGACATTCCCACCCCCAACCTATGTTCTTGCAACAATCACGCGGCCCGGAAGCAGCCCTTTCCGAACGCGTGCGGAAAATTAAGGCAGAAACGTCAAGGGGTGGTAAATCCGTCCGGCCTGCACCCCGGGTGGAGAGCGTTTCCGCTCCCTCGGGCGCGTCCAGCCTTGCCGGGCCGAGCGGCGCCGTGTTGCGGCTAACCGGAAAACGCCTTATTCTTTGAACACTTGTCGGGCACTTATCAGGCACTTGGCGTCAGACCAGGCTGGTCCTCGAGGGGAGAAACGGAGTGGGGCAAACCGATTTTCGGTTTGGCGGTGCGTCTGGCGTTGCCGTTGCCAAATCGAAGGCTGCGAGCGTCGAGGAAGCCGTGGCCGAGCTCGCCGCCCAGCTCCCATCCGACGAGCTGGCGCTGATCCTGGTCTTCCTCTCGCCCAGCTACGACCCTCATCACTTCATCGCCGAGATCACCCGGCAATTCGACGAGACTCAGGTCTGCGGTTGCACGACCGCGGGCGAGCTCGCCCCTGACGGCTGGGACGAGAACAGCGTCGTGGCGCTGGCGTTCAGCCGTGCCGACTTCTCGGCCGCGGTGCGGCCCATTCTCAACCTCGACAGCTTCCGCGTCGAGGACGGCCGCAGGATCGGCGGCGAGCTCCGGCACGAGCTGTTGCGGATCACCCCGCAAGTCGATCGCGGCAATCCCTTCGGCCTGGTGTTGATCGACGGCCTGTGCCGCCGCGAGGAGGCGGTGATGTCCGCGATCTATGCCTCGCTCGACGACATCCCGGTCGTCGGCGGGTCCGCAGGCGACGGGATGCGCTTCGAGAAGACCTGGGTGTTCTGCGACGGCAAGGCACACACCAACGCCGCCCTCCTGATCCTGTTGAACACCTCGCTGCCGTTCCGGGCTTTCAAGTGCGACAATTTCGAGCCGAGCCCGCAGAAGATGGTGGTCACCGAAGCCGACATCGAAAATCGAACGGTCAGGGAGCTGAACGCGGAGCCCGCGGCCGAGGAATATTCGCGCATGGTCGGGATCCTGGACGCCAAGCTCGATCCATTTTCCTTCGCGTCCCACCCCGTGCTGGTGCGCGTCGGCGGCGCCTATTACGCGCGGTCGATCCAGCGCGTCGAGCCGGACGGATCCTTACATTTCTTCTGCGCCATCGACGAGGGCATGGTGCTGACGGCGGCGACGTCGCGCAGCCTGGTCGGCTCGACCCGCGACACCTTCGCCGAGATCCGGGACCAGATCGGAGACGTCTCGCTCTATATCGGCTTCGAGTGCCTGCTTCGCCGGCTCGACGCCGAGCAGCATCAGCTCGCCCGCGACATGTCCGACCTGTACCGGCAGAACCGTGTCGTCGGCTTTCATACCTATGGCGAGCAGTTCGGCTCCATGCATGTGAACCAGACCTTCACCGGCGTTGCGATCGGAAGGCGCCCGTCGTGACGGACATGTTGCAGGGCCCCGATGCGGTCGACCAGCTGCGGCGCGAGGCGGCGAAGCTGAAGAAGATCAATGCCGCGCTGATGTCGCGCGTCGAACGCTCGATGGACCAGCAGCTCAACGCCTTTTCATTGTTCGAAACCGCCATTGCGCTCGACCACAAGGTTCGCGACCGGACTCACCAGCTGCGCGAGGCGCTGCATTCGGTCGAGCGCGCCAATGAAGGGCTCTACCGCGCCAAGCAGCAGGCCGAAGCCGCAAGCTCGCTGAAATCATCGGTGCTGATCTCGGTCACCCACGACCTGTTGCAGCCGCTGAACGCGGCGCGCCTGACGCTGTCGGCGCTGACCGAGATGATGGAATCGCAGGAGGCGGGCCTGCTGATCGACCAGGCCGACCGCTCGCTGCTGATGCTGGAGGATTTGCTGCGGTCGCTGCTGGAGATCGCAAAGCTCGACGCCGGCGCGCTCAAGCCCGACGTGCGCGCGATTGCGCTGGCGCCCCTGTTCGAACAGCTCCGCAACGAATTCGAGCCGGTCGCGGCGCGGCAGGGTCTTTCCCTGCGCATCCGCACCTCGCCGCGCGCGGTCAGGTCGGATGCGATGATGCTGCGGCGGATCCTGCAGAACCTGCTTGCCAATGCCATCCGCTATACCCGCAGCGGCGGCGTCGTCATGGGATGCCGGCTGAGAGGCGACCACATCTGCATCCAGGTCTCCGACACCGGGCCTGGAATTGCACAGGCGCAGCAGCAGGCAATCTTCCGCGAATTCCAGCGCGGCGAGGCGACCGCGACCGACCAGGCCGGCTTCGGGCTCGGCCTCTCCATCGTCCGCCGTTTCGCAACCGTGCTCGGGCACGAGGTGCGGCTGTCGTCGCAGGTCGGCCGGGGATCGACCTTCACCCTGGAGCTGGAGCCCGCCGACCTCGCCGAGGTCAGCGACGAGGTGCACGAGGTCAAGCTCGCCGAGCGGCGCTATAGCGGGCTCGAAGGCGCCAAGATCCTGCTGATCGAGAACGACCCGAACGGCTCGGAGGCGATGGCCGCGCTGCTGGAAGGATGGGGCTGCGACGTCGCGACCACGCGCTCGGCCGCGGATGCGCTGCTGCGCCTCAGCGAGCTCGGCGGCGCACCCGATGCCGTGATCGCCGACCTCCATCTCGATCACGGCGAGAGCGGCTTGTCGGCCATCGCCGACGTCCGCCAGCATCTGAAGCTCGACACGCCGGCCATGATCATCACGGCCGACTACTCCGAAAAGGCCGCGAAGGACGCGAGCCGCCACGGCCTCGAAGTGCTGAAGAAGCCGATCAAGCCCGCCGAGATGCGGGCGCTGCTGTCGTTCCTGCTGAGCTAGCCCGCGCGGATGGCCTTCGCCCCCCGCCTGCGGGGCAAGCGCGCATGGCTCCCAACAAAAATGGCGAAAACAACCCCATGCACAGTAGCGGTAATATCTTACATCCATTCAAGGCAATGATTTACAATCGAAATCAGAAACAGAGCGCTCTCAATCTGGAGGGCAAACCAGGCGCGGATCGCCTCACTGCTGGTCCGGCCGTGGTCGCTCGCGCTCGGCCGCGGTGCCCCCGCCTGCCAGCGTCGCGAAATCGATCCTGGACATTTCGACGATGGCCTTGGTGCGGCTGATCACGTTGAGCTTGCGCAGGATGTCGGAGACGTGGACCTTCACCGTGGTCTCCGAGATCTTCAGCTCAAAGGCGATCTGCTTGTTTTGCAGCCCGCGCTTGAGCATTTCGAGCACGCGCAATTGCTGCGGCGTCAGCTCGTGCAGGCGCTTCAGGAGATCCTGCGCGGGGCCGGCCGCGCGCTGCGGGCGGACCTGCCCGCGATACGCGGCGGGAACACAGACCGCGCCGCGCAGCACCTCGCCGATCGATTGCGCCAGATCCTGCTTGGACGACGATTTGAGGATGTAGCCGGACACGCCGAGCGACAATGCGCCGGAGATGATCTGCCGATCCTGATATCCGGATACGATGACGACGGGAATTTTGGGGAACGCCTTGCGGATGCGGATGATGCCCGAAAGACCCGTGGTGCCCGGCATCGACAGATCGAGCAGGATCAGGTCGAGCTCGGTGGTCGCCGCGACCTGCTCCAGCGCGCCGTCGATCGAGGTCGCCTGAAGAATATCGGCCGCGGGCGCCACCATCCGGAGCGCGCCCTCGAGCGCCTCGCGAAACAGCGGATGGTCCTCGACGATCAGAAATCGCATCACGTATGAGCCATTCTGAAGACCTTGCCCAAGATGCCGCCGGGGCCGACGTTGAATTGCACATGCTGAGAATGGCTCAGCAGGGCCGCGCCGGCTTGATCCAGGTCAAGGACGACAGCGCGCGTCATTGCGGCCTGCCGCGATCGACCCGTGCATGAGGCCGGCTGCGCGGATCGGGCAGCTCCATCTTGCCGATCTCGATGATCGCCTTGTTGCGGCTGAACAGGCCGAGCTTGCGCAGGATCTCGGTGATATGCGCCTTCACCGTGGATTCGGCGAGCTGAAGCTCCTGGGCGATCTGCCGGTTCGGATAGCCGCGACGCAGGAGGTCGAGCACGCGAAGCTGCTGCGGCGTGAGCTCGCGCAGCTTGACCTCGAGCGCCTTGCTGGCATCGGCCCGCCGCCGCGGCGTCGCCACGAAATCCTTCGGCACCGACACCGATCCGCTCAGCACACCCTCGATCGATTGCGCCAGCTCACGCTTCGACGTCGACTTGGGCAGATAGCCGGCGGCGCCCAGCGCCAACGCCTCGCGGACGACGTGCTGATCCTCCTCGCTCGACACGATAGCGACGGGCAGGCGCGGATAGGCCTCGCGCAAGCGCAGGAAGCCGGAGAAGCCGGTCGCATCCGGCAGCGAGAGGTCGAGCAGCGCGAGGTCGATGCCCTCCCCGGCCGACAGGATATGCAGGGCATCCCCGATCGACATCGCTTCGAAGATCCGCGCCTCCGGCAAGGCCAGCCGCACCGCATTGCCGAGCGCCTCGCGAAACAGCGGATGATCGTCGATGATCAGGAAGCTGGTCATGGGGCCTTCCCAACACTGCACCGCACCCGCATCGACCGCAGCAGCGGAAGCGGCACATCCATGCGATAGCCGTCCGGCGCCGGGATGATGCCGGACGGACGCTACCACATCCTCCCGATCGCGTTCGGTCAAGATCGTTCAGTCGTTCGATTCGGACTGGACCGTCAGCAGGAAGGAAAAGATGTGGTCGAACTGCTCGTCGGTGAAGACCTCTTTCCAGGCCGGCATGCCCTTGGTCGGCCGTCCCTCATGCACGGTCGTCCAGAACTTCTCGCGCATCTCGTCGCCGTAGCGGTGACGCAGCAGCCGCAGGTCGATCTTCCGCTCGCTCTGGATCGCGTCGGGGCCGTGGCAGTGCGCACAGGTTCCGTTGAAGATCTCCTTGCCCGAGCCGACGGCCTCGGCGGCCGGCGCGGCCGCGTCCCCCTTGGTCTCGGTCGCCACCACATTGGCGGTCTGCGTCACGCCGGGTCCGGTCCCGGTCGTCGTTCCCGCCGGCATCGCCCGGGTCGCACCGAAGCGCGCCGGCTGGCCGGTCGGCAGGCCATATTTCACCGCGAGCGCGCCGATCGTGCCCTGAAGCTGCGGCAGGACGGCATCGACGCGATCACGCAGCTCGGTGGACGTCTTCGCAAAGCCGATCGCCGCATCCCATGACAGGCCTTCGCCCTCGGTGAGCTGGATCTGATAGCGATCGCCGTAACTGGTCTTGTTCAGCCAGCCGGCGACCGGGCCCCAGATGAAGGCGACGTCGGCCTTGCCCTGATCGAGCGCCTGCATGCCTTGCTCGGGCGACAGCACCGTCACCTTCTGGATATCGTCGCGGCTCGCGAGCAGGTTCTGCGGCGTGCTGGCGAACTGCACGGCAACGCGCTTGCCCTTGAGGCCGTCGATGCCATCGAGCGCCTGCCCCTTGGCGGCCACGAGGGCATAGCCCTGCTTCGCGAACGCGTTGGAGAAGATCACGGCCGGTCCCATGAAATCCTCGGACCGCGGCAGCCCGATCATGGCGTCGCATTGCTTGCCGAGCAGGGTGACGCGCACGGTGCGCTTGCCGAAATAGGATTTGTACCAGTCATAGGCGATCGGCCGGCCGAGCGCCTGCGCCAGGGCCTGCCCGATCTCGACATAGAAGCCCGGTTGCGACGGACTATCGCTCGAGAATGGAAGATTGGTCGGATCGGCGCAGAGGCGGAGCGGCTGCGCCTCGTCTGCGCGCAGCGAGACCGGAACGATCAGCGCGGCACATGTGAGCAGGCCTGCGATGGCGCGATTTCGGCTCGCACCGATGCCAGAATGATTCGGACGCATCCTCGTCTCCCATAGCTTTGTTGAGCCGGAGCTCGTTGAGCCAAGCGCAGCGGCACCAGGCATCGGCCGATGCCGCAACCAAAGTCTGGAAAAAGCGCGCGCGTATCCCGCGGGGATACGCGCGCGAGTGGTCACTGGACGGAGAACACGAAGAGCGAACCGCCCTCGGGAGCTGCGGCCGTCATCTTCTTTCCTACCTCGCCCAGGAACGCAGGCAGCGCAGCCGTGCGGCCGACGACGATGGCGACATATTGCTTGCCGTCGACCTGGTAGGTTACCGGACCTGCGCCGATGCCGGAGCCGAGATTCCTGCTCCACAACACCTTGCCGGACTTCGCATCGATGGCGCGGAAATCGCCATGGATGTTGCCGGCAAACACGAGGCCACCGCCGGTGGTCAGCGTGCCGCCGTTGAACGGCAGGTCTTCCTTGATCGACCAGACCTTCTTCTGCGCGACCGGATCCCAGGCCACGAGTTCGCCGAGGAAACCGCCGGGACCTTCCTTGGTCGGGAATTCGGCGCCGAGATAGAACACACCGCGCTTGTAGGCGACGTCGGAGACCGACCAGTCCATGCAGACATTGTTGGACGGGATGTAGACGAGGCCGGTCTGCGGGTTGAACGACATCGGCTGCCAGTTCTTGCCGCCGATCAGGTTCGGGCAGATGTCCTTGGCGGGATGGTTCGGCCCGGGACGCTTGTCGGGATCCTCGACCGCGCGCATCGTGGCGACGTCCCACTTCTTGGCCCAGTTGGAGAACACGTATTTCTCCGCCGAAAGCACCTTGCCGGTCTCGCGATTGGCGACGAAGAAGTAGCCGTTGCGATCCGCCTTCATCAGCGCCGGCACGGTGCTGCCGCCGATCTTCAGATCCGCGAGCACGGCTTCGTTGACGCCGTCATAGTCCCAGGCATCGGCCGGCGTGGTCTGGATGTGCCACTTGATCTTGCCGGTGTTGGGATCGAACGCCACCGTCGAGGCGGTGTAGAGGTTGGTCAGCTTGCCGAAATTGCCGTCGCCGGTCGAGCGTACCGCCGTGTTCCAGGGGCCGGGATTGCTGGTACCCCAATAGACTGTGTCGGTCTTCGGATCGTAGGAGCCGACCAGCCAGGCCGCACCGCCGCCATGCTGGGCGGAGTCGCCCTTCCAGGTATCGCCGCCGGGCTCATCCGGCGACGGAACGGTGTAGGTCTGCCAGAGCTGCTTGCCGGTGTTGATGTCGAAGGCCTGGAGCGAGCCGCGCACGCCGTACTCGCCGCCGCCGAAACCGGTGATGACCTTGTCGCGCACGACGAGCGGCGGCGAGGTGATGACCGAACCCTGCTTGTAATCGACCACCTTCGCCGTCCAGAGCGCCTTGCCGGTCGCGGCATCGAGCGCCGTCAGCTTGCCGTCGAGGCGGCCGACGAAGATCTTGCCGTCGGCATAGGAGACGCCGCGATTGTTCACGTCGCAGCAGGCGTATTGCAGCACGTCCTCGGGAATATCGGGTTCGTAGGTCCATTTGCGCACGCCGGTGGCGGCATCGAGCGCGTAGACGTATTTCGGGCCCCAGGAGCTCGAAACGTAGAGCGTGTTGCCGACGACGATCGGCGAGGATTCGTTCGAACGGAGCGAGGCGAGCGAGAACGAATAGGCGAGCGTCAGCTTGCCGGCGTTCTCGGTATTGATCTGCTTCAGCGGGCTGAAGCGCGTGTTGCCGTAGTCGTGGCCGGCAACGGCCCACTGGTTCGAATCGGATTGCGCCTTGAGCAGGGAGTCGTTGGCGCGAACGCCCGACGTAGCGGTGGCCAGCATCGCAACCATCGAGATGCCAGCCAAGAAGCCCTTCGTTCCAAAGGTCATGTATTCCCTCCACGATGTTGTTGTGCACGCCATGTTAGGCGCCTGAGCGCGCCGCGCCCGTGATGCGCAGTTCGTCTGCGAGCCATCGTTCGAAATTACAGCATCGCCTTGTCGCGCTTAGTATAGGCGGAAGGTAGTAGTGCAAATCATTGGCGGCTTTTGCCGCTCATCTCGTTGTCCGGGCTTGCGTCTTGCCCTTATTTTACAGCTCGAAAAGCGCCATCGGATTTGGGCAGCATCGCGCCGTAATCCGCTTCGTCCGCCCAATCAGCGCAGTAAGTTGGGCAAAGCGAAGCGTGCCCACCTCTTCTCTCGCAATCGTGGATTGGTTAAGTGGTGGGCACGGCGCAAGAGCGCCTTTGCCCACCCTACAAGTTCGCGTCGGGGCGCCGAGGACGACGCGCTGATCACGATGATGGCGCTACCACAGCCGCGAAGCTTTCGAAGAAATTCGCGGCAAGCTTTCGCGACGTCGAATCGATCAGCCGCGAGCCGAGCTGTGCGAGCTTGCCGCCGATCTGCGCGTCGGCCTCGTAGTGCAGGACGGTGACGCCAGGCGATTCTTCTTCCAGCCTGACCTTCGCGCCGCCCTTGGCAAAGCCGGCGACGCCGCCGGCGCCTTCGCCGACGATGCGGTAGCCGTTGGGCGCATCGATATCGGTCAGCGTCACCTTGCCGCTGAACGTCGCCTTCACCGGGCCGACCTTCAGCACCACGGTCGCAATCATCTCCGTCGGCGATGCCATCTCCAGCGATTGGCAGCCGGGAATGCAGCGCCTGAGAATATCGGGATCGTTGAGCGCGGCCCACACATTGGCTTTCGACGCTGGGATACGCTGACTGTCGTTCATCTGCATCGCTTCCACCCCTTTTGACCGTTGCTTGTATGGCACGACTAGGGCGGCGCCCGGCTGCGATCAATCGCCAGGAAGTACTAGGGGTGCTTTTTCTGGCGTCTCATTCACTCAATGCCACTCTGCGGCCCGATGGATTCCGGGCTCCCTCGCTCCGCTCGGGCCCCGGAGTGACGGAATGGACTGTCCGGCGAGGAACGCCAAGGTCAACATCAATGGAATCAATGACTTAACCTGCCGCCGTCTACTACCAAGATCGCGATTACAACGGCGTGGGCGCGTGCTCCTATTCGCAACAACGAACACGACATAAAAGGGAGAAACGACGCGCCAAGGGCGCCGACATCCAGGGCCAGCGCCTCGCGCCGGCGGCTGAACCCAGCCGCCATCGACGAAGCGGAGATCGTTTTCGAAAGCTCCCTGCAAGGTCGCGCCACGCACTGGCGGCGGCACGGAACATCGTGGCCGAATCGCGCACCTGCGACAACCGCCACGATGACCTTTCCATGACGCGCAGTCCCCAAAATCCCAGTTGCAAAGTTCCGTTCGCGCTGTCTCTAATTGGAATAACTACAAACATTCGGGAGGACTTCACCGTGTCTACAGTCAAACTGACAGTGAACGGCAAGGCCGTTGCTGTCGACGTCGAGGATCGCACGCTGCTGGTCCATCTCCTGCGCGATCACCTCAACCTCACTGGCACCCATGTCGGCTGCGACACCAGCCAGTGCGGTGCCTGCGTCGTGCACATGGACGGCCGCGCCGTGAAATCCTGCACCATGCTGGCGGGACAGGCCGACGGCGCCAGCGTCACCACCATCGAAGGCATCGCCAAGGGCGACGAGCTGCATCCGATGCAGGCCGCCTTCCGCGACAATCACGGCCTGCAGTGCGGCTATTGCACGCCGGGCATGATCATGTCGGCGATCGACATCGTGCACCGCCATGGTGGCGAGCTCGACGAGGCCACCGTCCGCCAGGAGCTCGAAGGCAATATCTGCCGCTGCACCGGCTACCACAACATCGTCAAGGCCGTGCTGGATGCAGCCGGACGCATGAAGGTTGCGCAGGCGGCCGAGTAAGGCCGCCCGCCTCGAACAAAGACCACCACTTGCTGCTTTCGATGGAAAGCGCAGTCAAAATAATTCCGGTCGGGAGGACCAGACATGGGTGTTGAAGGCATCGGCGCGCGAGTCGTGCGCAAGGAAGACAAGCGTTTCATTACCGGCAAGGGCCGCTACGTCGACGACATCAAATTGGTGGGCATGACCCATGCCCATTTCATCAGAAGCCCGCACGCGCACGCCAAGGTCAAGAAGATCGACTCTTCCGCCGCGCTGAAGATGCCGGGCGTGGTCGCGGTGCTCACGGGGCAGCAGATCATCGACGACAAGGTCGGCAACCTGATTTGCGGCTGGGCCATCACCTCCAAGGACGGCAGCCCGATGAAGATGGGCGCATGGCCGGCGATGGCGCCGGAGACGGTGCGCTTCGTCGGTCAGGCCGTCGCGGTCGTGATCGCCGACAGCAAGAATCTGGCGCGCGACGCGGCGGAAGCGGTCGTCGTCGATTACGAGGAACTTCCCGCGGTCGCCGACGTCCACGCCGCGATCAAGGCCGGCGCACCGCAGCTTCATCCCGAGGCTCCCGGCAACCAGGTTTATGACTGGGTGATCGGCGACGAGGGCGCCACGGATGCGGCCTTCGCCAAGGCCGCCAATGTCGTGAAGCTCGACGTCACCAACAACCGCCTCGCGCCGAACGCGATGGAGCCGCGCGCGGCGATCGCCGATTACGACGCCGCGGAGGAGCATTTCACGCTCTACACGACGTCGCAGAACCCGCACGTCGCCCGCCTCGTGCTGTCGGCGTTCTACAACATCGCGCCCGAACACAAGCTGCGGGTGATCGCGCCCGACGTCGGCGGCGGCTTCGGCTCCAAGATCTTCATCTATCCGGAGGAGATGGTGGCGCTGTGGGCCTCGAAGAAGGTCGGCCGTCCCGTGAAATGGACCGGCGACCGCACCGAGGCCTTCCTCACCGACGCGCATGGCCGCGACCATGTGACCCATGCCGAGATGGCGTTCGACGCCAGCAACAAGATCACCGGCCTCAAGGTGAAGACCTACGCCAATTTCGGCGCCTACATGTCGCTGTTCTCCTCGTCGGTACCGACCTATCTCTACGCGACGCTGCTGTCGGGCCAGTACAACATCCCGGCGATCCATGCCGAGGTGATCGGGGTCTACACCAACACCACGCCGGTCGACGCCTATCGTGGCGCGGGCCGGCCCGAGGCGAGCTATTTGATCGAACGGCTGATGGAGACGGCGGCGCGGCAGTTGAAGGTCGATCCGGCCGCGCTGCGCCGGACCAACTTCATCACCCAGTTCCCGCACCAGACGCCCGTGATCATGGCCTATGACACCGGCGACTTTAACGCTTCGCTCGACGCCGCGATGAAGGCGATCGACTATGCCGGCTTCGCCGCGCGCAAGGCCAAGGCCAAGGCGGACGGCAAGCTGCGCGGCATCGGCGTGTCCTGCTACATCGAGGCCTGCGGCATCGCACCGTCGAAGGCCGTCGGCAGCCTGGGGGCGGGCGTCGGCCTTTGGGAATCCGCCGAGGTGCGCGTCAACCCGGTCGGCACCATCGAGATCCTCACGGGCTCGCACAGCCACGGCCAGGGTCACGAGACGACGTTCTGCCAACTCGTGGCGGAGCGCCTGGGGGTTCCCATCAGCCAGGTCTCGATCGTTCATGGCGACACCGACAAGGTGCAGTTCGGCATGGGCACCTACGGCTCGCGCTCGGCGGCCGTCGGCCTCACCGCGATCCTGAAGGCCATGGAGAAGATGGAGTCCAAGGCCAAGAAGATCGCCGCGCACGCATTGGAAGCGTCGGAAGCCGACATCGTCATCGAGAACGGCGAGTTCAAGGTGACGGGCACCGACAAGGCGATCGCCTTCCCGATGGTCGCGCTCGCAGCCTACACCGCGCACAATCTGCCTGACGGAATGGAGCCGGGCCTGAAGGAGAGCGCCTTCTACGATCCGACCAACTTCACCTTCCCGGCCGGTACCTATATCTGCGAGCTCGAGGTCGATCCCGGCACCGGCAAGACCTCCTTCGTCAACTTCGTCGCGGCCGACGATTTCGGCCGGCTGATCAACCCGATGATCGTCGAGGGCCAGGTCCATGGTGGCCTGGTTCAAGGCATCGGACAGGCGCTGCTCGAGCACGCGATCTACGACGCCAACGGCCAGCCGGTCACGGCCTCGTTCATGGACTATGCCATGCCGCGCGCCGACGATGTGCCCTCGTTCAACCTCTCCCACACCACGACGCTGTGCCCGGGCAATCCGCTCGGCATCAAGGGTTGCGGTGAGGCCGGCGCGATCGGGGCGTCAGCGGCCGTGATCAACGCGATCACGGATGCGATCGGCAAGAACAATCTGGAAATGCCCGCAACCCCTGACCGGGTGTGGCGCACGATCCACGCGGCTTAACCGCCTCATCATCGTCATTCCGGGGCGACGCGAAGCGTCGAACCCGGAATCTGGAGCCACGAATTCAACCTCGAGATTCCGGGTCTGCGCCTGCGGCGCATCCCGGAATGACAGAGAAAAGATTTCAGGAGCAACCAAGATGTACCAGACAACCTATCATCGCGCCTCCTCGGTCGACGAAGCCGCCAGCCTGTTCGGCAAGAGCAGCGAGGCGAAATTCCTGTCCGGCGGCCAGACGCTGCTGCCGGTGATGAAGCAGCGCCTCGCCAGCCCGTCCGACGTGATCGACCTCGGCAAGATCAAGGACATGATCGGCATCGAGGGCGCCGGCGACACGCTGACCATCAAGGCCGCCACGCCGCATTACGACGTGGCGACCAGCGATGCCGCGAAGAAGGCGATCCCCGCGCTCGCCTATCTCGCGTCGCTGATCGGCGACCCCGCCGTGCGCTACCGCGGCACGATCGGCGGCTCGCTCGCCAACAACGACCCTGCCGCGGATTATCCGGCCGCGACGCTGGCGCTCGGTGCCACCGTGAAGACCAACAAGCGTTCGATCTCGGCGGAGGATTTCTTCAAGGGCCTGTTTACGACGGCGCTCGAGGACGGCGAGATCATCACCGCCGTGTCGTTCCCGGTTCCGGGGAAAGCGGGCTACGCGAAATTCCCGCATCCGGCCTCGCGCTTTGCGCTGACCGGCGTGTTCGTCGCGCAGACGAAGTCGGGCGATGTCCGCGTTGCCGCCACGGGCGCCTCGCAGAGCGGCGTGGTGCGCATTCCCGCCATCGAAGCCGCGCTCAAGGCCAACTGGTCGCCGTCGGCGATCGACAGCGTGACTATTTCGGCGAGCGGACTTCTGTCCGACATCCACGGCACGTCGGAGTATCGTGCGAACCTCATCAAGGTGATGGCGCAGCGTGCGGTGGCCGCCGCAGGCTGACGATCCCGCTCTAGCGACTGAACACAAATTTTCCGCGGCGCGCAGAAATGCGCGCCGCTTTTATTATGCGCCCATGCATGAAAACCGCTTGCCTCGCTGGCGGGAAGGCGAGAAAAGTTAATCAGCCGATTAACTCGCCCCCAAGAGCAACGTCGGAGGCGTTTGCCGGATCACCGGCACTTGCCTGCGACCCGAGGAAACAACAACGTGCTCGACAAATCAGCCCCCACCTCGTCCGTCCGCGCCTCCGGCCCGCTCTCGGGCTTCCGCATCGTCGAATTCGCCGGCATCGGGCCCGGCCCGTTCGCCTGCATGATGCTGGCCGACATGGGCGCCGACGTCGTCACGCTCGACCGGGTCGGCGCCAAGAAGAGCATGAAGTCGGTGGCGGGCCGCGGCCGCAAGGTGATCGAGCTTGACCTCAAGGACAAGGCGGCGATCGCACAGGTGCTCGACCTGCTTGCGAGCGCCGATGCGCTGGTCGAAGGTTTTCGTCCCGGCGTGATGGAGCGGCTCGGACTGGGCCCCGACGTGGTGCTCGCGCGCAACCCAAAGCTCGTCTACGGCCGCATGACCGGCTGGGGCCAGGAAGGCCCGCTCGCGAATGCCGCCGGCCACGACATCAACTACATCTCCATCACCGGCGCGCTCGCCGCGATCGGCCCGAAGGAGGCGCCGGTGCCGCCGCTCAACCTGGTCGGCGATTTCGGCGGCGGTGCACTCTATCTCGTCGTCGGCGTGCTCGCGGCCCTGCTCGAAGCATCGAGGTCCGGCAAGGGCCAGGTGGTCGATGCCGCGATGTGCGACGGCGCCGCATCGCTGATGTCGTTCTTCTTCGACATGACCACGATCGGCCGCTGGACCGAAGGGCGCAACCAGAACTTCCTCGACGGCGGCGCGCATTTCTACGGGGTCTACGAATGCGCCTGCGGCCATTTCGTCTCGATCGGCTCGATCGAGCCGCAGTTCTACGCGCTGCTGCGCGAGCACGCGGGCCTCTCCGACGCCGATTTCGACGCGCAGATGGACCGCAAGGCCTGGCCGGCGCTGAAGGAAAAGCTGAAAGCCGTGTTCAAGAGCAAGACGCGCGAGGACTGGCGCAAGATCATGGAAGGCACCGACATCTGCTTCGCGCCGGTGCTGACCATGTCGGAGGCCACGCAACATCCGCACATGGTCGCCCGACAGGTGTTCGTCGAGCGCCACGGCGTGAAACAACCTGCGCCCGCACCAAGGTTCTCACGGACGCCATCAGCGGTGCGCGAGCCGGAGGGCGCGGAGATCGCGGCGGTGACGAAGGCGTGGCAGGCGGCGAAATAATCTCCGCCGTCGCAACACGCTCCGCTGTCGTCCCGGACAAGCGCAGCTCTCGACAACGCGTAGCGTTGCCTAGAGCGGAGCGCTGATCCGGGATCCATAACCACAGGCCGTTGTGGTTACGGGACTCGGAGTTACCGCTTTCGCGCCGCAACTCCTCCCTGTGGCATGGGTCCCGGATCTGCGCTTGCGCTTGTCCGGGACGACACCTGTTATGAGGCGGCAAATGCAGGCAATAGCGACGAGCTACGCCGCGTCATCCACCTTCAGCACCCCGCGCCGGATCTGGTCCTCCTCGATCGATTCGAACAGGGCCTTGAAGTTGCCCTCGCCAAAGCCGTCATCGCCCTTGCGCTGGATGAACTCGAAGAAGATCGGGCCGATCGCGTTGGCCGAGAAGATCTGGAGCAGCACCTTGGTCTGGCCGCCGTCGACCACGCCTTCGCCGTCGATCAGGATGCCGTTCTTCTGAAGCCGTGCGATGTCCTCGCCATGCTTCGGCAGGCGCGCGTCGATCCGCTCGAAATAGGTCTCGGGCGGCGAGGGCATGAAGGGCAGGCCGGCCTCGCGCAGGCCTTCGATGGTGTGGTGGATGTCGCGGCAGCCGCAGGCGATGTGCTGGATGCCTTCGCCGCGATAGATCTTCAGATATTCCTCGATCTGGCCGGAATCGCCGGCGTCCTCGTTGATCGGGATCCGGATCTTGCCGTCGGGGCTGGTCAGCGCGCGCGAGAACAGGCCGGAGGCGCGCCCCTCGATGTCGAAGAAGCGGATCTGGCGGAAGTTGAACAGCCTTTCGTAGAAGCCGGTCCAGACATCCATCCGGCCGCGATGAACGTTGTGGGTGAGGTGGTCGAGATAGAACAGGCCGGCACCGACCGGCTTGGGATCGCGCGCGCCCAGCCACTCGTACTCGGAATCATAGGCCGAGCCCTTAGCGCCGTAGCGATCGACGAAATAGAGCAGGCTGCCGCCGATGCCCTTGATCGCGGGCACGTCGAGCGCCTTCTGCGCGGATGACACGTTGGCGGGCTCGGCGCCGAGCGCAATCGCGCGGTCGTAGGCCGCCTTCGCATCGACGACGCGAAACGCCATCGACGGCGCACAGGGACCGTGCGCGGCGACGAAATCGTGGCCGTGGGTGCCGGGCTCCTCGTTGACGAGATAGTTGATGTCGCCCTGGCGATAGACCGTGATGGCCTTGGTCTTGTGGCGCGCGACGGGCACATAGCCCATCAGCTTGAACAGCGCGTGCAGCTGTTCCGGATTGGGATGCGCATATTCGACGCACTCGAAGCCGTCGGTGCCCATCGGATTGTCGGCGCTGATCGTGGCCGGCGGTGCATCGTGCGGAAACGGACCCATGCTGCTCTCCCAAATGGCTGCTGGCAGGAACTATCCTTCATGGGACGCGCAAGGGGCGTGCAAACGGGACGACATTTGACTATCATATGCACGATCCGTGCATCAAATGGACAAAACCCGCATGATTTCAGTGGACGCCTTCGACCTCAGGATTCTCGGCGCGCTCCAGGACGACGGCCGCCTCACGAACCAGGAGCTTGCGGAGCTCGCAGGTCTCTCGGCCTCGCAATGCTCGCGGCGGCGGATGCGGCTGGAGGAGGAGAAGGTGATCGCGGGCTATCACGCCGATCTCTCCAGCGAGGCGCTCGGCTTCGGCGTGATCGCCTTCATCCAGGTAGGGCTCGCGACCCACTCGCCGGACAATTCCAAGCGCTTCCGCGCGCTGGTGAACCGCATCGACGAGATCCAGGAGGCCTACTCGCTGACGGGCGATGCCGATTACGTGCTCAAAGCCGTGCTGCGCGACCTGAAGGGCCTCTCCAACCTCGTCAACGACGTGTTGATGCCGCACCAGAGCGTGGCGCATGTGCGTTCCTCGATCGTGCTGGACCGGCTGAAGGAGAGCACGCGGCTGCCGCTGAGGGATTTGAAGGCTGGCTGAAATCGAGGGAACTACGGCATTCGCGCTGCGCGCGCGGTCTGCGATGATCCGGCCGATCCGGAGATTCGACCATGGCCCTCCAGCTTCGACCGAACTGCGAATATTGCGACCGCGACCTGCCGCCTGACGCAACGGATGCGCGGATCTGCTCCTATGAATGCACATTCTGTGCGGACTGCGTCGAGACCAAGCTCTCCAACGTCTGCCCGAACTGCGGCGGCGGCTTTGCGCCGCGCCCGATTCGCCCCACGCAGGAATGGCGGCCGGGCGTGTGCACGACCAGGCAGGCGCCGTCGGACAAGCGGGTGCATCTGAAATACAGCGTGGAGGATGTCGCGGCACATTGCGCGCGGATACGCGACGTGCCGCCGGAGAGGCGTTGAATTTCTAACTCGTCGTTCCGGGGCGCGCGAAGCGCGAACCCGGAACCTCGAGATTCCGGGTTCGATGCTTCGCATCGCCCCGGAATGACGACCATCTCACTCCGCCGGCAAAATCGTCCCCTCGACCTCGCCGAAGCCGACGCGATAGCCGGCGCCCTGGCACCAGCCGCGCATGATGAGGCTGTCGCCGTCCTCCAGGAACGAGCGCTTGATGCCGCCGGGGAGTTCGACCGGCTCGGTGCCGTTCCAGCTGATCTCGAGCAGGCTGCCGCGCTGGTTCTTCTCCGGGCCGGAGATGGTGCCGCTCCCTAAGAGATCTCCGACATTCATGGCGCAGCCAGAGGAGGCGTGGTGCATGAGCTGCTGCACCGAGGACCAGTACATGTACTTGAAATTGGTGCGGCTGATGCTGGTGGGCGCGTTGGCGCCGCCGGGCCGCAGCGAGACGTCGAGCTCGATGCTGTAATTCTGCGGCTTGGCCTGCTTGAGATAGTCGAGCGGCACCGGCTCCTGCTCCGGCCCCTTCAGCCGGAACGGCTCCAGCGCCTCGCGCGTCACCACCCACGGGCTGATCGAGGTCGCAAACGCCTTTGCCAGGAACGGACCGAGCGGCACGTACTCCCACTGCTGGATGTCGCGTGCGCTCCAGTCGTTGAGCAGCACGAAACCGAAGATCATCTCTTCGGCCTGCTGCTCGGTGAGCATGCCGCCCATGGCTGAGGGCTGGCCGACCACGACGCCCATCTCCAGCTCGAAATCGAGCCGCTTGCAGGGACCAAAGCTCGGCACGTCGACATTGGGCGGCTTCAATTGCCCGCGCGGGCGCTTCACGTTGGTGCCGGAGACCACAACGGTGGATGCGCGGCCATTGTAGGCGATCGGCATATGCAGCCAGTTCGGCTGCAGCGCATTGTCCTTGCCGCGGAACATCACGCCGACATTGGTGGCGTGCTCCCTGGACGAATAGAAATCGGTGTAGCCGGAGACCGCGAACGGCATGTGCAGCTTGGCGTCGCGCATCGGCACCAGGGCCTGCTTGCGCAGCTCCTCATTGTCGCGCAGCTCCGGATGGTCCGCGCGCAAGAGCTCGCTGATCCGCGCCCGCGTCCTTGCCCAGACCTTCGGCCCCAGCGCCATGAACGGATTGAGCGAGGCGCCCGAGAACACGCCGAGCGCGCCGACATCGAGACGCGAGTCCTGCTCGAGCTCCCAGAGATCGAGCACGTAATTGCCGATCGCGACGCCGACGCGCGGCGTCGGGTTGGCCGCGGTCGAGAACACGCCATAGGGCAGGTTCTGGATCGGGAAGTCGGAGGCCGGATCGACGTCGATGAAGGAGCGGAGGCTGGGATCGTTGGGGTGGGGCATTGGTTTCCTGCCGGATGTTCTGAGACGGTTTCTCCGCCGTCATTCCGGGGCGCGCGGAGCGCGAGCCCGGATTCCATAACCACGATCGTGAGTATGGATTCCGGGCCTGCGCCTCTGGCGCATCCCGGACGAAGTCACTACGGCCTGTTCGGATCGAACCGCTTCTCCAGGCCCTTCCAGCAATCGGCGTAATCGTCCTGGAGCGTGGACGCGTTCGCGGCATGCGCGGTGACGCGCTGCGGGTAGCGGGTCTCGAACATGAAGGCCATGGTGCCGGTCAGCTTCACCGGCTTCAATTCGCCGTTGCTGGCGTGCTCGAAGGCATCACGATCCGGGCCGTGCGGCAGCATGCAATTGTGCAGGCTCATGCCGCCGGGGACGAAGCCCTGCGGCTTGGCGTCGTAGACGCCGTAGATCAGGCCCATGAACTCGCTCATGATGTTCATGTGGTACCAGGGCGGCCGGAAGGTGTTGTCGGCGACCATCCAGCGCTCCGGGAAGATCACGAAATCGATGTTCGCGGTGCCCGCGGTCTCCGACGGCGAGGTCAGCACCGTGAAGATCGACGGATCGGGATGGTCGAAGCCGATCGCGCCGACCGGAGAGAAGGTGCGCAGATCGTATTTATAGGGCGCGTAATTGCCGTGCCAGGCGACGACGTCGATCGGCGAATGCGGCAAGGTGGTCTTGAACAGCGACCCGCCCCATTTCACGAACAACTCGGTCGGCGTGTCCTTGTCCTCGTAGTTCGCGACCGGCGTCAGGAAGTCGCGCGCATTGGCGAGGCAGTTGGCGCCGATCGGCCCGCGCTCCGGCAGCGTGAAGGCGCCGCCGTAGTTCTCGCAGAGATAGCCGCGCGCCGGCCCGTTCGGAATCTCGACGCGGAATTTTACGCCGCGCGGGATCACCACGATCTCGCCGGGCTCGGCGTCGATGCGGCCGAACTCGGTGACGAGGCGCAGGTTCCCCTGCTGGAGCACGAACATCAGCTCGCCGTCGGCATTGTAGAAATGCTGGTCCACCATCGACTTGGTGATGAGATAGACATGCGCGGCCATGCCGGCCTGCGTATTGACGTCGCCGGCGGTCGTCATGGTCTGCACGCCCTGAACGAAGGTGACCTCCTCCTTCGGCACCGGCGTCGGGTCCCAGCGCATCTGAGCGATAGGCAGATCGTATTCATGGCACGGCGCCGAGCGCCACAGGCCGGCATCGGCCTTCTCGAAGCGCCCCGAATGCTTCACCGAGGGACGGATGCGGTAGAGCCAGGAGCGCTCATTGCTGCCGCGCGGCGCGGTGAAGGGCGAGCCCGAGAGCTGCTCGGCATAGAGCCCGTAGGCGCAGCGCTGCGGCGAGTTGCGCCCGATCGGCAGCGCGCCCGGCAGCGCCTCCGTCTCAAAGCTGTTGCCGAAGCCGGACATGTAGCCCGGCGTGACCTGGGCCGAGCTGCGGATGATCTGATCGGGCGAGGTATTGATGTTCATGACTATCCTCCTCCTTGCAAGGCGGTCCACATCTCCTGATCGCGCTTGTCGGTCCAGATCACGGGGTCGTCGATCCCCGACGCTTCGTCATAGGCGCGCGACACGTTGAACGGCAGGCAGTGCTCGTAGATGGCGAAGCTCGAAAACTTCGGATCCATCACCTCGCGCGTCGCTGCCATCGATTCCTTCAGCGAGCGTCCTTTGGCGACCGAGATTTCGGCGGCGCCATAGAGCGAGGTGACGAAGTCCCGCGTCATCGCGATGGCCTCGCGCACGGTGGCTGTGCCCTTCAGCGCATCGCCGCGGCCCGGCGCGATCGCCTTGGGATTGAAGTTGCGGATCTCGTTCAGCGTCAGCGGCCATTCGCGCAAATGCGCGTCACCGCAATAGCAGGCCGAGTGGTATTCGATGAGATCGCCGGAGAACATCACTTCCGCATCCGGCACCCAGGCGACGATGTCGCCGGAGGTGTGGCCCGCGCCGAGCTGCATCAGCCGCACTTCACGCTTGCCGAGATAGATCGACATCTCGCCTTCGAAGGTCAGCGTCGGCCAGGTCAGGCCGGGAATGCTTTGCGCATCCTGGAACAGGCGCGGGAAGCGGCCGTATTCGGAATCCCAATCCTGCTTGCCGCGCTCCTCGATGAGACGATAGGTCTCCTGCGAGGCAACGATACCTTGCGCCTTGTAGGCGGAGGCCCCCAGCACGCGCACGGCGTGATAGTGCGACAGCACGACATATTTGATCGGCTTGTCGGTGACGGCGCGGACGCGCTCGATCACCTTGTTCGCCATCGCGGGCGTTGCCTGCGCGTCGAACACGAGGCAACCGTCGTCGCCGACGATCACGGCCGTGTTCGGATCGCCCTCCGCGGTGAAAGCATAGAGATCGGCGCCGATCTCGGAGAAGGTGATCTTCTTCTCGGCGAGATCGCCGGTGGACGCGAAGTTCTTCGCCATCAATTCATCCTTAGGTCACAGGGTTATTGCTGTTGCTGTTGCTGCTGCTGGCCGTCGATCATGCGGCGCTTGGCGAGCCCGATCGCTTCCCGCAGCACATCGATGTCGCCGATATGGTTGGCGAGGATCAGCACCAATGCCGCATCGAAATCGGCGCTCTGCTCCTCCGTGAGGCCGCGATGCGCCTCGACGATGGCGCGAAAGGCGTCGTCCGGGCGTGCGAAGTTGGAACTGGTGGACAGCGGCATACCAAACCTCAATTCAAGCCTTCGGCGCGCGACAGCGCCGCAGCAATGGTCTCGCGCGTCGGATGACGGAACCGCGCAGCAACGTAACCATCGGGCCTGAGCAGATAGGCAGCACCCGCGTCGGCGTCGTAGCGCCTTGCGACGAGGCCCGAGGGATCGGCAAGGCCGCCCTCGCCGCCGATGCGGATATCCTTCACGCCTTCGGGCACGCCGAGCTGCGTGCCATTGCTGAACGACAGCAAGGTGAAGTCTGTTCCGCCCTTGCGGAATGCATCCGTCAGATAGATCTGCTCGCCCGCGCTTGTGGCAACCGGCGCATCCAACATGGAACAGCCGGGCCGCGGGCCAGCGCCCCACATATCCGCATCGGGCGACGACAGCGACGTATCATAGCTGCACGGCACCGAGAGCCGCCCACCATTGACCATGCGCTTGCCGAATTCGGTCTCCTTAGCGAGCGACAGCACCGCCTTGCGCAGCCGCGCCTCCTGGTGCGAGTTCGGCGCCATGAAATCGGTCGAGCGGGTGGATTCGCGGATGTTCTCGTCGGCCGCCATGCTGCGCTCGGCGTGGTAGCTCTCCAGCAGGCTCGCGGGCGAGGTGCCGCGCAGGACGCGGTCGAGCTTCCAGGACAGGTTTTCCGCGTCCTCGAGTCCCGAATTGGCGCCGCGCGCACCGAAGGGCGAGACCTGATGCGCGGAGTCGCCGGCGAAGATCACGCGGCCATGGATGAAGCGGTCCATGCGCCGACACTGGAATTTGTAGAGCGAGATCCACTCGAACTCGAACTTGTCGTGGCCCAGCATGCGCGCAATCCGCGGCCGCACGTTTTCCGGCTTCTTCTCGACGACGGGATCGGCGTAGCGATTGAGCTGGAGGTCGATGCGCCAGACATCGTCGGGCTGCCGGTGCAGCAGCGCCGAGCGTCCCGCATGGAACGGCGGATCGAACCAGAACCAGCGCTCGGTCGGGAATTCCGCCGTCATCTTGACGTCGGCGATCAGGAACTGGTCCTCGAACACCTGGCCGGCGAACTCGGCGCCAACCATCTGCCGCAGCGACGACCGCGCGCCGTCGCAGGCGACGACATATTGCGCGTGCAGGCGGTAGGCGCCCTCCGGCGTCTCGATCGTCAGCGCGACGGAATCGTTGCGCTGCTCCAGCGCCGTCACCTTGTTGCGCCAGCGCAGGTCGATCGCAGGCAGATCGCTGATGCGATCGACCAGATAGGCCTCGGCGTAATATTGCTGGAGATTGATGAAGGCCGGCCGCTTGTGACCGTCTTCCGGCAGCAGGTTGAACTGGTAGAGCTGGGACTCGCCATGGAAGATGCGACCGACGCTCCACACCACGCCCTTCCCGACCATGCGGTCGCCGACGCCAAGCCGGTCCCAGTACTCCAGCGAGCGCTTCGAGAAGCAGATCGCGCGCGAGCCTTCGCCGATGCGGTCGGCATCATCCAGAAGGACGACGCTCTGGCCGCGCTGCGCGAGGTCGATCGCGAGCGAGAGCCCGACCGGGCCCGCGCCGACAACCACAACCGGATGCTCGGCCGGGCTTTGCCCGGGACGGTCCTGATCGGGGTGGCGGCGATAGCCGAATTGGGTCTTGGTCTGATGCACATTGACCTGCGCCATGCGCTAACCTCGGCTCTGGTCAGGAGAGGGCTGATCTGCTAGATAGTCTCACGTGCAACTATTTTGGACCGGAGCCGGCCGGCCGTCAACTGGAATTCGGAGCGCAAGCCTTGGCGAGGACATCCAGCGATGCGGCACTGAAGAGACAAGAGGCGGGCGAGGCGTCGCCGCGGCAAAAAACGCGGCTCGATCTGTTCAAGTTCGTGCCGTTCCGCCTCAACCGGCTTGCCGCGGAGGTGAGTTCCGCGCTCGCGGTCGAATATCAGGAGCGTCACGGCCTCGACATTCCGGCCTGGCGCGTGATCGCGACGCTCGGTTTCCGCAACGATGCCTGTAGCGCGCAGTACATCTCGCAATGCACCCGCACGCACAAATCGACCATCAGCCGCGCCGTCACCATGCTGTTGCATGAGGGACTAATCGAGCGCGTCGAGAACGAAGCCGACCGCCGCGAATTCCGCCTGCAACTGACCAAGAAAGGCCGCGCGCTCTACGAAGAGCTGTTCCCGCAATTGCTGCGGCGTGAGGACGAGATCCTCGCCTGCCTCTCGGCGCAGGAGCGCAAGCAGCTCTCGGCTCTGCTCGGCAAGATCGAGCAGAGTCTCGACCTGATCCAGACCAGCGAAGAGGCGGATGCCAAGCAGGCGTATTAGGGTGCGGAATAGACGCTCCAGCATGTAGTTGCTGAGCCGTCTTTGTCGCGACTTTCCGCTCGGCCGACGGCGGCCCGATGCCGAAGCGACGACGCGGTCAAGACAACTGCGCTTGGCGGCGTCGGCACATTGCGGCCGGTCAGGACCGCCGCGCGGCCGATGCGGCTCACAGAACCTCAATACTCTAACGCTACGCCCGCAACTCTCAGCGGAGCCTCAGAGATCGATGCCGACCGCGATGTTACGGCCCTTCAATTCGGCAAAGGTTAGTGTGTGCGCGTACAGCTTTGTGAATGCTTCATCCTTTGCCAATGCCTCCTGTACCTTTCCGTACACTTCCCAACTGGAATAGCGCGTAGCGATAAGAAACTCCCCAGCCCACATACCAGTGTGAAATCGGGAAAGTCGAAGAAATTCAGCGCCGTGCTTTTCGAAGATTGCCTTCGCCTGCTTGGCGGTCTTGATCAATTCCTCAGGTTTGTCGCTCTTGAAGCGCGTAAATTGTACAATAGCCATGACCTAGTCCCTCCATTGACCCTCCCATGGGTAAGTCTAGGAGTGGCCGCGGAGGTTCACAGGAAGCCCCTATGATGCGAGGTCCGGGTGTTGGGCAAAAACGCCGGTCGAGAGCCGTGCGGCCAAAGACCGGTCTAGGGGTGCAGCGAACCCATGCGGCTTCCCGAACCTCTTCGCGTCGGGCCACAAGGAGCTGTCTCCGCATTTCAGAGAGACGCGCACGACAAAATTCGCGGTACAGAAAATCGAATATCGAGGGCATGGTCAAACCCCCTTGTTTGATCTTCGCTATGCACGTCCCACTTGCACTAGCTCTTGGTGTGCAACAGGCGAACTAGAACACACGAGGCTACCAAACTTTGTCGGATACTTCGCGACGTTCGGCCTCACCCCAATTTGTGAACCTCCCTTAGCCGAAAGATACCTACTCACAAGCGGTTACAGTTCGCCCGGAGGCACCATGGGGCGGCACTGCACAGCGTTGATCAAACGCGGGATTTCGCAAATCGCCATGAGCGCGGCTATCGCGATGGTGATGTCGCCGGCGCCGGCGCCGGGGCGCGATCTCGACGGACGCTACAGGAATTCACCACTTCTCGAATGGTTTGAGAGTTTGGCAAGCGGCAAAGGCCTCTGCTGTTCGCACGCCGACGGTCATGCCGTCGAAGACGTAGACTGGGAAGCCAGAGACGGCCACTACCGTGTGCGACTGCCGAAAACCGCCGACTCCAAAGTGATGATCTGGGTCGATGTGCCTGACGATGCCATCATCACCGTACCGAACAAAGTCGGACGCACCATGGTCTGGCCGATCTACAACGACCTCTATCCGGAGATATCGATCCGGTGCTTCTTGCCAGGGAGCATGACCTAGATTGGCGGGCGCTTGTAAAGGATTGACCGATGACCAGCGGCTATTTTGAAGACACCGAGATTGGCGATAGCCGCAAGGCCGGCCCCTATTTTGTCTCCAAGGACGAAATTATTCAGTTCGCCAAGCAATATGACGCACGGCCCTTCCACATCGATGAGGAAGCTGCTGCGCGCTCAGTTTTTGCGGGACTGACGGCATCCGGTGCCCACACGTTCGCGATCTTCATCTCGCTAACGAGCAAACTACAGCCTCCGCTCCGTGTCCTTGCCGGGCTCGGCTGGGATGAGGTGAGGCTGCCGAACGCGGTACGCCCCGGAGACCACCTTGATCTTGAATCGATCGTTCTGGAGAAGCGCGAGTCGAGGTCGAGCTCCGATAGGGGAATCCTTCGCAACCAAATCCACTTGCGCAACCAAAGACGCGAGACGGTGCTACAGTGCATCGGCAATGTTCTCGTTGCGAGGCGACCGGATGCGAAAGCATCGATGTAAGCCATTCAATAAGCTGCCGTCGGTTGGTTTCGCTCTGATGTCTCTTGTGCGTCACAAGGCGACATTCCGGATTCGGAGCTGGGTGTCCGCTTTACCCTAGAAAGCAAACATCCCGGATTTACGAAGTACACGCCCCTGCATTCCTGACGACTAGTTGACCCTCATGGTGAGGAGGCGCGCAAGCGCGCCGTCCAAAACTCAATCGTCGTCCCGGACAAGCAGTGCTCTAGACAACGCGAAGCGTTGTCTAGAGCGAAGCGCAGATCCGGGATCCATAACCACAGGGAGATCTTTGGCGAAGACTCGGAGTTGCCAGCTCGCGCGGCGACTCCTCCCTGGGGTTATGGGTCCCGGATCTACGCGCGCTTTTGGCGCGCTTGTCCGGGACGACGAGCGTGGGGCAGGTCTCAACCGCTATTTCGCAAACGACCGCGACGGCGGCAAATGCAGCGCCCAGGCGTCGACCTTGTCGCTGGCGCGCGGATAGATCTCCGTCACGATCGGATCGTGGCCGGGAATGAACCTGTCGGGGTGGCCGGCGAGACGCTCGATCGTCTCCCAGCCCTGTGCCATGTCGCCGACATTGTAGACGATCGGAAACGGGCTGCGGCGCTGCAGGTTGGCGTAGTAATGCGCGGCGTCGGACGCCAGCACCACCGGCCCGCGCGCGGTCTCGACCTTGACCACCTGCAAGCCGTCCGAATGGCCGCCGACACGGTGCACGGTGATTCCGGGCGCGACCTCGCCGTCGCCCGAATAGAAATTGACGCGCTCGCCATAGACATGGCGCACCATCTGCGTGACGTGCTCGACCGAGAACGGATGTCGCAGCAGTCCGTTGCACATGCAGCGGCCGGTCGCGTAGGCCATCTCGCGCTCCTGGAGATGGAAGCGCGCGTTCGGGAAGCGGTCGAGATTGCCGGCATGGTCGTAATGCAGATGCGTCACGATGATGTCGCGAATCGCCGACGCCTTGACGCCAAAGCGCTCCAGCGCATCGACCGGATTGAGCGTCAGCTTGCGCGCACGTAGCCCCGCCTCCTCGGCATTGAAGCCGGTATCGACCAGGATGTCGCGGCCGCCGCCGCGGATCAGCCAGACGAAGTAGTCGAGGTCCTGCGCCGCGCTGTCATGCGGATCCGGCGCCAGGAAGTTCATGCTGGGAGTGCGCGGCGACATGGTCGCATAGCGCAGTGCGTAGATTTCGTAGGCGTTTCCCATGATTTTTCTTTTGGTTTTGCTTCTTGTGTGGACCTTCGGGGAGGTACGAGCGCACCAAGCCATTGTCCGCCGGAAAGGTCAAACGCCACGCGTGATGCGCGGAGGCCCGTTCCAATGTGAGACCAATCACATTTTCGGCGCCAAGATTCCCCTAAAAAAGACTCCCTAACAGGGGTGCCCCGAGATGGGCGCTGCAATGCCCAACCGGATCGCGTCGAGCACGACCATGATGGCCCGTTTATTCCCCTCGCGGCGCGCCCCTGCGTTGCGGTCAATCGTCGCGATAATGCCGAATCTCCAAGCGGTTGACGCCCCCTCTCCCCGGTTTGATAATGCACATTGCGTAAGTTAAGGTCGCCGCGGCGCAAGCTGGGAACGGCGCCCTTTTGGCTGGACCGCGCTGATTATGAAAATTCGCTTCCTTTTCCTTCTTGCCTTGCTCGTTTCGCTCATCCCGACCGCACCGTCGCTTGCGGCCGGCGACCGTTATGCGCTGGTCATCGGCAACGCCAAATATCCGGATGCAGACGCCCCGCTGAAGGAGCCGCTCAACGACGCACGTGACGTCGCCGACGAGCTCAAGCGCGACGGCTTTTCGGTCGAGATCGGCGAGAACCTGACCGGCGACGGCATGCGCCGCGCCTTCGACAAGCTCTACGGCAAGATCAAGCCGGGCTCGGTGGCGCTGGTGTTCTTCAGCGGTTTCGGCATCCAGTCGGCGCGCCAGAGCTACATGCTGCCGATCGACGCGCAAATCTGGACCGAATCCGACGTACGCCGCGACGGTTTCAGCCTGGAAGCCGTCCTCGGCGAGCTCAACACCCGCGGCGCCGGCGTCAAGATCGCGCTGATCGATGCCTCCAGGCGCAACCCGTTCGAGCGCCGGTTCCGCAGCTTCTCGGCCGGCCTGACCCCGGTCATCGCGCCGAACGGCACGCTGGTGATGTATTCGGCGGCGCTGGCCTCGGTGGTGTCGGACGCCGGCGGCGAGCACAGCCTGTTCGTCCAGGAACTGCTGAAGGAAATCCGCGTCCCCGACCTGATGGCCGAGGAGACGCTGAACCGCACCAAGATGGGCGTCACCCGCGCCTCGCGCGGCGAGCAGGTGCCGTGGATATCCTCTTCATTGGCCGAAGATTTCTCGTTCATTCCGGGAGCCGGCGGATCGCGTCCGACAATGGCGCCGCCGCCCGCGCCCCCCGCGCCGCCACCCGTCGTCGCCAATAACCCGCCGCCGGCACCACCGGCGCCGCCATCACCGCCTCCGCCGCCGAAGCCGGCCGACACGGCAGCCGCACCGGCGCCCGCGCCCGTCCCGGCCCCATCACCGAAGCCCCAGGTCGAGGCCGCCTTACCCCCGCCGCCGCCGCCGGTGAAACCGGCCGACCCCGCTACCGTGCCGAACGCGGACGCCGGGCCTAGCGCGGCCGCCCTCGCGGAGGACCCCACCATCAAGGGCCTGACGGCCAAGATCGCGGCCAATCCTGATGACGTGAACGCGCTGTACCGGCGCGGCCAGGTCTATGCCAGCAAGGGCGCCTACAACCTCGCCATCAAGGATTTTGACGACACGCTCCGGATCAACTCGAAGGACGTCGAGGCGCTGAACAACCGCTGCTGGACCCGCACGGTGGTCGGCGATCTCCAGGGCGCGCTGAAAGACTGCAACGAAGCGCTGCGGCTGCGGCCGAACTTCGTCGATGCGCTGGACAGCCGGGGGCTCGTCAATCTGAAATCGGGAGCGGTGAAGAACGCGATCGCCGATTTCGATGCGGCCCTGAGGATCAATCCCCGCCTCACCTCCTCGCTGTACGGACGTGGCATTGCGAAGCAGCGCAACGGCTCCGCCCAGGAAGGGGCTCTGGACATTGCCAATGCCAAGGCGATGGATCCGAACATCGTTCAGGAATTCGCAAGCTACGGAGTACGCTAGTATTTTTTTGAATTGAGGCGACCGACGCCTCGAACCTCGGCGGCCCAGGCAAGACTAATGGACGGATGCCGCAGGCGGCCTTTCCCGGGGGGCCTATTGCAGGAATTTTGGAACCACGCAGCTCGGCTGCGCAGGAGGGACTGGCAATGAGATCGGCTGCAAAAGGACTTACCGCAATCCTGTCCATCATGGCCATTGGCGCCGCGCTGTCGCTGCCGGCCTCCCCCGCATTCGCCGGCGACGACGGCAACAGCAAGAACGTCACCGAGGACGAGATCGTCCGCGCGCTGGCGCCGCCGCAGAAGAAGCCGCTGACCCGCGGCCTCTCGATCGCGCCGCAGGCCGATCCCGCGCCGAGCGCGTCGGAGACCAAGCTGATCCAGTCCGTGCGCGGCCGCTCGACGCGCTCGCTGTCGTCGACCGAGCGCGAGGAAATCGCGTCGGTCGCCAAGGACAAGCCGAACATCGATCTCGAGATCACCTTCGACTACAACTCCGCCAACATCAGCACCAAGTCGCTGGCTTCGGTGCAGGCGCTCGGTCGCGCGCTGACCAGCCCCGACCTGAAGGGCTCGACCTTCGTGGTCGCCGGCCACACCGACGCCGCCGGTGGCGAGAGCTACAACCAGGACCTCTCTGAACGCCGCGCGGATGCGATCAAGCGCTACCTCGTCGAGAAGTACAGCATCTCCGCGACCGACCTCGTCACCGTCGGTTACGGCAAGAGCAAGCTGAAGGACCCGAGCCAGCCGATGGCCGAGGTCAACCGCCGCGTGCAGGTCGTCAACATGGAAAACAAGACCACCGCATCGAAGTGAGCACGACGCAATCCGTTGAAGTGACCGTGCGTGATGTGGTGTAAAGTCTCGCTTCCAAAGCGCGTCCCGCAGCCTTGCGGGACGCCGCTTTGTTTCAGGGAAACGCTCTCAGCAGGCCTCGTGCGGATGGCCGTGAGCCAGGCCAGGACAATCCGGCGATGAACGTCTCCGACTATCTCAAGCCTGCCGGAACCGTGGCGTTCATCGTCGCGCTCGGCATCGGCTATTATCTGTTCGAGCATCGGCGTCGCCCCGAGGCGAAGGAAACGCCGGGCGAGGCGCTCGTCATCGTGACGAAGTCGACCAATGCCTGCTTCTCCGACCTCGTCCGGGTGACCGGCTTTTTCGTGCCGCGCCGCGAGGCCGTGGTCGTCGCCGACCAGGAAGGCTCCCGGGTCACCGACCTCTTTGTCACCGAAGGCACCATGGTCACCGACAACCAGGAGCTGGCGCGCCTGACGGCGCCGCCGCAGATCCCGGGCCAGCCGCAGCGACCCGGCGCGCAAGGCCCGATCTCGCTGAAGGCGCCGGCGCCGGGCCTCGTCACCGAAGTTCGCACCATCGTCGGCGCGCCGGCCTCGCCGCAGGCCGGCCCGATGTTCCGCATCGCCGTCAACAACGAGATCGAGCTCGACGCCCAGGTCCCGGCCGTGCACATGCCCAAGCTCAGCGCCGGCGCGACCGTGCGCATCAGCCGCGACGACGCGCCCGATCTGATCGGCCGGGTGCGGCTGGTTGCGCCCGAAATCGACCGCGCCACCCAGCTCGGCCGCGTCCGCATCAGCGTCACCAACAATCCCTCGCTGAAGGTCGGCGTGTTCGCCCGCGCCTCGATCGACGCCAAGCGAAGCTGCGGCGTCGCGGTGCCCAAGACCGCGATCGACCATCTCACCGTGCAGGTCGTCAAGGGCAACACGATCGAGACGCGCAAGGTGCGGGTCGGGCTGTCGTCCGACACCGCGACGGAAATCCTGGATGGGCTCGACGTCGGCGAAATCGTCGTGGCCGACGCCGGCTCTTCACTGCATGACGGCGACCAGATCAAGACCATGTTCGCCGATGAACTCGATCGCACGCGGGTACGCTGATGGCTCTCAATATCTCGGCATGGTCGATCCGGAATCCGCTGCCGTCGGTCGTCTTTTCGATCATCCTGCTGATCCTCGGCTGGACCTCCTTCGCCAAGCTCGCGGTGACGCGGCTTCCCTCGGCCGACATTCCCGTGATCTCGGTCGCGGTGTCGCAGTTCGGTGCTGCGCCCGCCGAGCTCGAATCCCAGGTCACCAAGACCATTGAAGACGCGGTCTCCGGCGTCGAGGGTGTGCGGCACATCACCTCCTCGATCACCGACGGCCTGTCGCTGACCACCATCCAGTTCGCACTCGAGACCAATACCGACCGCGCGCTCAACGACGTCAAGGACGCAGTGACGCGGGTGCGCTCCAACCTGCCGCAGAACGTCACCGAGCCCTTGATCCAGCGCGTCGACGTCATCGGCCTGCCGATCGTGACCTATGCCGCGATCTCGCCCGGCAAGACGCCTGAGCAGCTCTCCTATTTCGTCGACGACGTGGTCAAGCGCGCGCTCCAGGGCGTGCGCGGCGTCGCCCAGGTCGAGCGCATCGGCGGTGTCGAGCGCGAGATCCTGGTCTCGCTCGATCCCGACCGCCTTCAGGCGATGGGCCTGACCGCCGTCAATGTCAGCCAGAGCCTGCGCGGCACCAATGTCGACGTCGCCGGCGGCCGCGCCGAGATCGGCAAGAACGACCAGGCGATCCGCACCCTGGCCGGCGCCAAGACGCTGAGCGACCTCGCCGGCACCATGGTCCCGCTGTTCGGCGGCGGCGAGGTCCGGCTCGACGATCTCGGCACCGTCACCGACACCATCGCCGACCGCCGCACCTTCGCGCGCTTCAACGGCGAGCCGGTGGTCGCGCTCGGCATCAAGCGCTCCAAGGGCGCCAGCGACGTGAAGGTCGCCGACGCCGTGCAGAAGCGCATCGACGCGCTCAAGGCCGCCTATCCCGACGTCGACCTCAAGCTGATCGACACCTCGGTCGAATACACCAACGGCAATTACGAAGCGGCGATCTCGACCCTGTTCGAGGGCGCCATCCTCGCCGTCGTCATCGTGCTATTGTTCCTGCGCGATCTGCGCGCCACCATCATCGCCGCGATCTCGCTGCCGCTGTCGATCTTCCCGGCATTCTGGGCGATGGACCTCCTCGGCTTCTCGCTCAACCTCGTCAGCTTCCTCGCCATCACGCTGTCGACAGGTATTCTTGTCGACGACGCCATCGTCGAGATCGAGAACATCGTGCGGCACATGAACATGGGCAAATCGCCCTATCGTGCCGCGCTGGAAGCCGCCGACGAGATCGGCCTCGCGGTGATCGCGATCTCGCTCACCATCATCGCGATCTTTGCGCCGGCGAGCTTCATGTCGGGCATCGCCGGACAGTTCTTCAAGCAGTTCGGCATCACCGTCTCGGTGCAGGTGTTCTTCTCGCTGCTCGCGGCGCGCTTCGTCACGCCGGTGCTGGCCGCCTACTTCCTCAAGCATGGCCATCACGAGGAGCCGCCGCCCGGGCGCGTGCTGCGGTCCTATCACCGGATCGTGGCCTGGTCGGTGAAGCACTATTTCATCACGGTGCTGATCGGCTTCGGCATCTTCGCCGCCTCGATCTGGAGCATCACGCTGCTGCCGCAGGGCTTCCTGCCGGCGCAGGACAGCGCGCGCTCGCTGCTTGCCCTCGAGCTGCCGCCGGGCACCCAGCTCGCCTACACCGAAAAGGTCACCGAGGATATCGTCGCGCGGCTGCGCAAGCGGCCCGAGGTGAAGAGCATATTCGTCGACGGCGGGCGCGTTCCACCCGGCACCCAGGAAGTCAGGCGCGCCGCCCTCATCATCAACTACACGCCCAAGGGCGATCGCGACATCACCCAGCGCGAGCTGGAATTCTCGATCAGCCAGGAGCTGGAGAACATTCCCGACATCCGCTTCTGGTTCCTCGACGAAAACGGCCTGCGCGCGATCTCGCTGGTCGTGACCGGCGTCGACGCCAACATCGTCAACAACGTCGCCAGCGAGCTCGCGACGCAGATGAAGCGGATCCCGACCATCTCCAACGTGATCTCGGAAACCACGCTGGAGCGGCCCGAGCTGCGCATCGAGCCGCGCGCCGATCTCGCCGCACGCCTCGGTGTCTCCACGGAAAGCCTGTCGCAGACCATCCGCGTCGCCACCATCGGCGACGTCGGGCCTGCGCTTGCCAAATTCGACGTCGGCGACCGCCTGGTGCCGATCCGGGTGCAGCTCGAGGACGCCGCGCGCGCCAACCTCAAGACGCTCGAACAATTGCGCGTGCCGCTCGGCGAGCACGGCGAGAAGGGCGGCGTGCCGCTCTCGGTCATCGCCGACGTCAAGCTCGACCAGGGTCCGACCAGCATCAACCGTTACGACCGGGACCGCCAGGCCACCGTTGCCGCCGACCTCGTCGGCTCCGCGGCGCTCGGCGATGCCACCAAGAAGATCAACGAGCTGCCGGTGATGAAGAGCCTGCCGAAGGGCGTGAAGGTCTCACCGTCCGGCGACGCTGAAAGCCTGAACGAGCTGTCCGACGGTTTCGCCACCGCGATCACCGCGGGCCTGATGATGGTCTATGCCGTGCTGGTGCTGCTGTTCGGCACCTTCCTGCAGCCGATCACCATCCTGTTCTCGCTGCCGCTGTCGATCGGCGGCGCCATCGCGGCCCTGCTCGTCACCGGCAAGCAGCTCACCACGCCGGTCTGGATCGGCATCCTGATGCTGATGGGCATCGTCACCAAGAACGCGATCATGCTGGTGGAATTCGCCATCGAGGCGATCCGCGACGGCAAGCCGCGCGACGAGGCCATGATCGACGCCGGCATGAAGCGCGCCCGCCCCATCGTGATGACCACGATCGCAATGGCCGCCGGCATGATGCCGAGCGCGCTCGCGGTCGGCGCCGGCGGCGAATTCCGCTCGCCGATGGCGCTCGCGGTGATCGGCGGCCTGATCTTCTCGACCATCCTGTCGCTGGTGTTCGTGCCCGCGATGTTCATGGTGATGGACGATCTCGGCGCCCTGATCTGGCGCTTCGGCAAGCGGCTGATCGTGCACAGCGAGGATACCGAGGCCCCCGGTCATCATCACGAAGCTTCGCCGGCACAGCCGGCACAGAAGAGCATCGTGCACCCGGCGGCGGAGTAAGGTTCGCGAGAGCCCCTACTCGTTCCGCGCGATCGCCGTCAGCTTGGTCATGTTCCTCAGCAGGATACGGCCACGCTGGAGATCGAGGATCGCGTCCTTGCGCCAGGCCTGAAGCTGGCGGTTGACGCTTTCGCGGGCGGCGCCGACGAAGACGCCGAGCTGCTCCTGCGAGATGTGCACCTCCGAGCCGAAATCGGCGGCGAGCGCGCAGAGCCGCCGCGCGAGGCGAACCGGCAGCGGCTGCAGCATGGACTCTTCCATGCGCTCGCTCTGCCAGCGGATGCGCTGGCACAGCAGCGCGATGATCTTGATCGCGACCTTCGGCTCGCGCTCGAGGAAGGAGAGAAAGTCTTCGCGCCGCAGCACGAACAATTCGCTGGCCTCGCCCGCGGTCGCGTCCGCGGTGCGGTTCTGGCCGTCCAGCACCGCGACCTCGCCGAACAGGTCGCCCGGCCCCATGAAATTCAGCGTCAGCCGGCTGCCGTCGGCGGCGCCGGTCTCGATGCGGACCTGGCCGCGGCGCATGCCGAACAGCGCGTCTCCGGCATCGCCCTTCTGGAACAGCACCTCGCCGTTCGCCAGATGCTGGGTGTGGCAGAGATTGGACAGCCGCTGGAGCTCGTCTGCGCCGAGATCGGCGAACATCGGGTTCATCTTCAGGATGACCGCAAATTCGGCCTGCTTGCTCATTTCAACTTCCTTGTGAATTTACTTGTCAATTTCGCTGGCAAATCGGCTGGAACCATCAACGTCCAGAATCGCGTAAAACCGCGCCGGAGAAGTGTGTCATAAGTCACATAACTTTGCAGCACCCCCTGACTATTTTTGACCGCTTGGAGCGGCTTCCCGTCCCGGGATAAACTCACGCGCATAGGACGGGTGAGCGGCCGGGTTCGGCACCGTTCGTCCGTCGTTGGAAAGTCGACATGAGAGCAGTGAAATTCGCCGGCGCCGCGGTCGCCGCTGTCGTCATCGTGATCGCGCTTCTCCTCGTGGTCGGGATCCCATCGGGCTTCCTGACCTCGACGATTGCGTCGCGGGTCGAGAGCGCGACAGGCTATCGCCTGTCGATCGACGGCACCACCAGGATCAGCCTGTGGCCGACGCTCAACGTCACCTTGAACGACCTCACGCTTCAGGATCCGAAGGACCGCAGCGGCATCACGCGCCTCACCGTCGACAGCGTGCAGGCCGACATGTCGCTCTCCAGCGTCTGGTCGGGCCGCCCGAAGATCAGCGAGCTCATCGTCACCCGCCCCGTGCTCTACCAGCCGCTGCTGCGTGAGCGTCTGCCGAATGCCGGCGCCTCGTCGAAGCCGCTGATGCTCGACACGGACGGCGCGACCATCGACCGCGTCAAGGTCACCGACGGCGAGGTCGCATTCGCGCGCGTGCGCGATCGCGTCGAGAGCCGCATCAGCGCCATCAATGCCGATGCCGTCGTTGGCCGCGACCGCAACGTCAGCATCACCGGCACCGCGCGCGTCGGCGAGCACCCGACCAAGTTCGACATCAAGGCGACGACGCCCGCGCCGCCAACCGACCGGCCGACGATCCCGGTGGAGTTCGCCATCGACATGCCTGATGTGCTGAAGTCCCGGCTCGCAGGTCACGCCGAGATGCGGCTGAGCGGCGATCTCGTGATGATCAACGGCGTGAACGGCACGCTCGGCGACGGCGCGTTCAACGGCTGGGCTTCGGTCGACATCGCGAGCAAGCCTCTGGTCAAGGTCGATCTCGACTTCCAGCGGCTCACGATTCCGCTGGCGAAATCGCCGGACGGTGCGTCCGGACAGCCCTGGAGCAATGCGCCGATCGACGTGTCCGGGCTCAATTATGTCGATGCACAAATCAGGATCTCCGCGAACGACGCCGTGATCGGCGATGCGCGTCTTGCGCCGCTGGCGCTCGATGCAAAGCTCGCCGGCGGCGTGCTGAAGGCCGGCACCGCCAATCTCGGCGCCTATGGCGGCCAGGTCTCCGGCGAAGTGATCCTGGATGCGACCAGCGGCGCGCCGAGTTTTGCCATGCATTCCGACCTCGTCGGCGTGCGCGCGCTGCCGCTGCTCCAGGGCCTTGCCGAATTCGACCGGATCGACGGCAAGCTGCAAGCCAAGCTCGCATTGCGCAGCGCCGGCACCAGCCAGCGCGCTCTGATGGCGAACATGCAGGGCACGGCCTTCGTCAATTTCCAGGACGGCGCCATCCGCGGCATCAACGTCGCGCAGATGATCCGCTCGCTGACATCGGGCACGCTGTCCGGCTGGCAAGACAACCAGAACAGCAGCCAGGACCAGAGCACGGATTTGTCGCAGCTCTCGGCCTCCTTCCGCATCGACAAGGGACAGGCGGTGACGACCGATCTCAACCTGATCGGGCCGCTGGTGCGCGTGACCGGCGCCGGCACCATCGCGCTCGACACCAAGATGTTGGGCTTTCGCGTCGAGCCGAAGCTGGTGATGACCACCGAGGGCCAGGGCCGCGCCTCCGAGCCGGTCGGCTTCGGCATCCCCGTGATGATCCAGGGCAGCTGGTCGCAGCCGCGGATCTACCCTGACATGGCCGGCATGCTCGACAATCCCGACGCCGCCTATGCCAAGCTGCGCGAGATGGGCAAGGGCCTGTTCGGGCCTGATGGCGCCGGGCTCGGCAATATCCTGGGCAGCCTTGGTCTCGGCGGCACGACCGCGCCGGGTGGCGGCAATGCAGCCGGCAACGCCAATCCGCAAACCCAGCAGCCGGGGCAGAACAATCTGCTCGGCGGCCCGCTGGGCGAGGCGCTCGGCAATCTGATCCAGCAGGGGCTTTCCAGCGGAGCTGCAACCGGTGCTGGCACCGGCCGCAGCCGCAGCCTGCCCGCGACGCCGTCCACACCGGCACCGCAGGCCTCGCCCGCGCCGGCGCCCCCGGCCCCGGACGAGCCGCCGGTGGCGCAGCAGGACAGCCAGCCCATGAACGACGTGTTGCGGCAGCTCTTTAATAATCGGTGATTGGCGGACCAACGGGCTGGACTCCACGCCAATCCCTTACATCGGCTTCGCCTTTCCCTGCTTCCTCCGAACGGATGAGCCTGCGACAATTCACCACCGGCGTCCACTTCGAGTAACCACGCCGGCCGGTCCTCCGGTCCCCGGGACGTCCCTTGGCCCAAATTGTGATAGAAGGGCGGCTGGGCCTGTACGGCCCGTAGCGCCGGCGTCGATGGCGGCGCGAGAGGATCCGGATGGCGGGAGCGAACGACAAGACACGGTTTCTGCGCGAGGGCCTGTTCGCCAAATACGTCGTCTCCCTCGTCGGCCTCGTCGTGTTCGTCCTCGCCGTCAGCGGCGCGATGGAGACCTGGATCTCCTATCGCGCCACCAAGACACAGCTGACCGACGGGCTGGAGGACAAGGCGCAGGCCGCGGCCCGGCGGGTGGAACAGTCGATCTCCGAGCTCGAGCGCCAGATCAGCTGGGTGACCCGCGCGAGCCAGGACACCCTCGAGAAGCGCCGCGCCGACTACGCCCAGCTCCTGCACCAGGTCGCGGTGGTCAACCAGCTGTTCCAGCTCAACGGCGACGGCCGCGAGGTGCTGCGCGTCTCGCGCCAGTCGACCACGACCGGCGGCAATGCCGACCTCTCCCGCGACATGCGCTTCACCGACACCGTCGCCCGCGGCGTCAGCTACGCGCCGGCCTGGTTCTCCGACAGGACTCCGTTGATGTCGATCTCGGTGGCGCATTCCGGCTTCAACGCCGGCGTCACGGTCGCTGAGATCGATCTCAGCTTCCTCTCCGAATTGCTGTCCGACGCCCAGGTCGGCAAGGCGGCCTTTGCCTATGTGGTCGATCCGCGCGGCCGCGTGCTGGCGACGTCCTCGAAAGGGCCCGATGTCGGCAAGGACCTCTCCAAGCTGCCGCAAGTGGCTGCCGCGATTTCGCCCGGCCGCGGGCCCGACACGTCAGGCACCGACTTCAACGGCTATTCGGTGCTGACCGCCGCGAGCACCGTACCGAAGCTCGGCTGGAGCGTGCTGTTCGAGCAGCCGACCACGCAGGCCTTGACGCCGATCCGCGATCAGCTGGTGCGCATCGCGCTCTTGATCGGCATGGGCCTGATGGTCGCGATCCTCGCCGGCACGCTGCTCGCCCGCCGCATGATCATTCCGATCACGGCGCTGCGCGACGGCGCGCACAAGCTCGGCGAAGGCGATTTCAGCCACCGCATCGACGTGCACACCTCCGACGAGCTGGAAGATCTCGCCGGCCAGTTCAACCGCATGGCCACCCAAATCCAGGAGACCTATTCGAACCTGGAGACCAAGGTCGAGGAGCGCACCCGCGATCTCGCGCAATCGATCAACGAGCTCAAGGTGCTGGAAGAGGTCGGCCGCGCCGTCGCCTCCTCGCTCGATCTCAACGCGGTGCTGCCGACGATCGCCGCCCGCGCGATCGAGATCACCCATGCCGATGCGGTGCTGATCTACGGCTTCGACGCCGGGCCGCGTCGCTTCAACCTGGTCGAAGCCAACGGCATCGACAAATCGGCAGACGGCGCCCATGTCACGATCGACGAAGGCGACAACATCCTGAGCGATGCCGCGGCGAGCTGTGAGCCGATCGCGCTTGCCGATCTCGACCATGCGGCCGAGCAGCCGCTGCGCGACGTCGCGATCGCGGCCGGCTTCCACTCCGTGCTGGTGGTGCCGCTGGTGGACCAGCAGGGCACGCTCGGCTCGCTCGTTGTTTTGCGCCGTGCCGGCGGCGAGTTCGCCGCCAGCATCATCGGCCTGATGCGCACCTTCGCGAACCAGGCGGTGCTGGCGATGCGCAATGCGCGCCTGTTCACCGAGGTTGATCACAAGAGCCACGCGCTGGAGGCGGCGCACGAGACCGTGCGCGCCCAGGCGGACAAGCTGCGCGTGCAGACCGAGCAGCTCAAGGACTGGAACAAGTCGCTGGAGGAGCGCGTCGAGAAGCAGCTCGGCGAGATCGAGCGCATCCGCAAGCTCGAGCGGTTCCTGGCACCGCAGGTCGCGCAGTTGATCGCCTCCTCCGACAGCCCCGAGGGGCTGCTCACCAGCCAGCGCCGCGAGGTCACGGTCGTGTTCTGCGACCTGCGCGGCTTCACCGCGTTCACGGAAGCGACCGAGCCGGAAGAGGCGATGAACGTGCTGCGCGAATATCACGCGGCGCTCGGCACGCTGATCTTCAAGTATGAGGGCACGCTCGACAAATATGCCGGCGACGGCGTGATGATCCTGTTCAATGCACCGATTCAATTCGAGGACCACACCCAGCGCGCCGTGAAGATGGCGGTGGAGATGCGCGACACCATCGGCCCGCTGACCGAGCGCTGGCGCAACCGCGGGCATAGCCTCGGCTTCGGCATCGGCATTGCCCTCGGCTATGCGACGCTCGGCCAGGTCGGCTTCGAGCAGCGGCTGGAATATGCCGCCATCGGCAGCGTCACCAACCTCGCCTCGCGCCTCTGCGGCGAAGCCAAGGCCAACCAGATCGTGGTCAGCCGCCGCGTCTACGGCATGGTCGAACCCTGGGTGGAGGCGCGCGCGCTCGACGATCTCGTGCTCAAGGGCTTCAATCACCCCGTGCTGGCGATGGAGATTCTGAGCTGGCGCGAGGAAGTGGAGAACGTGGTGGATGCGGCTGCGGCAAGACGGCGCGGGTAGCCCTCGCTCTCAGCCGCACGCTCGCTGCGTTCCCTCCCCCCTCGCGGCAGGGCAATCGCATTTGAGGCCGTTGCTCTGCGGCCCATCCTTCGAGACGCCCGCCTTTGGCGGGCCCTCAGGATGAGGACGGAGTTCGCGGCAGCAATTTCGACCGGCAAAGATGCCGCTTAGCCTCATCCTGAGGAGACCGCGGAGCGGTCGTCTCGAAGGACGAGGCGCGCGCTCACGCCCTGCCAAAAGTCATATGCGATTACCCTGCCGCGAGGGGGGAGGGAGCGCAGCGGCGCAAGCCGCACCGTCGTCGCGACTCTTGCGACGACACTACGAACCACATCCCTCCTCCCCGCGACTAACCATCGCCTCAACGACGAGGCCCACTCTCGATGGGAGACGATCGTGGCGCTTGGCTTGCCTTCGCGTGCGTATGACTTGCAGATGCTGGACCGTCCCACTGAGCGTGCGCGCGACCACGGCTGGGTCTATGGCTTGCCGCCGGGCATCACATCCGAGCAATGGCCGCTCGATCCCGTCACCGGCTATCCGCTGATGCACGGGTTTACACTTCTGCTGCCTGACGATTATCGCGTGCATGGCGACGACATCGTCGCGGTGTCGTTCTTCGCGACCGCGCCCGATCACAATGACGGCGGCGCGCCCGACGACCCTGAGATCCGCGAGGCGGTGCTGGCGCGCACCTCGCATCCGCGCCTGTCGCGCATGACCGACATCCTCGACTACGAATATGCCGCGCTGCTGCTGACCAAGGCTGAATATGACGGCGCGTTCGCGACGCCGCCGGCGCCGCTTGCGCTGGCCACCGCCGACCGGCCGCGCTGGCTGGATGTCGGCGGCGCCAATGCCTTCTTCGAGGCCGCCGCGCCCTACGCCAGGAAGATGTTCGCCGCGCCGCCGCGCGCCGATCTCGCCGAGACCCGCGCGATTGGCTTGACGCCACGCGCGGCCGATCCCAATGCCGGCAAGGGCCCGCAGGACGAGCACGTCCGCCAAAACCCACCGACCGGCTATCAGCCCTATTACTATTATGTCGGCGGCGTGCCGAGCCGCGACAATTTTCGCCTGCACGATTGGAGCAAGGACCACGCCCACAACCATCTCGGCGGCACCATGCGGCCGTGCCAGGCGGTGCCGGAGATGAGCCCGTTCTACATCGAGTTCGAGGAATATTTCGGCGGCTACAATTTTGGCGGCGGCAACGCGCAGCTCGATTTCAAGGACATGAAGTTCGACTGGGCGTGCGGGTGATCACGCCCCGCGCTTGGGTCCGATCGCCTCGAAGCCGGCCTTCTGCTCGTCGCTCAGGTCAGCCTCGAAATCGTCGAGCGCATCGCCAACACCGTTCACCGCTTGCAGCATCGTCTCCAGCCGCGCCTTCACGGCCGCGAGGCGGCCTTGCGGTGTCGTGGCGGCCTTGGTCGGGCAGGCGCTCAGCGTCTCCATGGTACGCAGCGTGGTGTCCTGGAGCACGTCGAGCCGGGCGCGGCCGATGTCGTCGAGGCGAAGCGTGGACGCGATGTCGGCGACGGGCCATTGCTGCTGCACGAGCTGCTCGTACTGGCGCTGCAGCTGGGGGTCATAGCGAGGATCGCTGTCCGCCGCGCAAGCCGCGGCTGCCTGCGCATCCTTGTGCTGGCTTGACGCGAGCGCGGCGCGAGCCTCGTTGGCCAGCGCATCGAGCCTGGACTTCTGGTTCGCGTCGAGAAGATCGACAAATTTCGAAAGCGGCGGCGCGATCGCATCCGTTGCCTTGATCATGGCCTCCAGGCGCTCGCGCATCAGGCCGAGGCGCTCCGATGCGGTCGCAGGCACCTGCGCCGGGCAGGTAGCGCGAATGCTGTTGCGCGCCGCCGTCCAGGCGGCACTGAGATCATCGAGCGCGGTGCGCTGCAATTCGTTCGGCTGCACGGCGGCAGCAATGCGATCCGCGGGGAAGCCGGCGGGATCGCTGACGTCACAGATGTTTTGCGCCGACGGAATCCTGCGCGCAAACCGGCCTTGCGGCGCGGCGTAGGCGGCAAGCTCCTTGGCCGCATAGGGCGAGAACAGCGCGGCATAGATGTCGCCGTAGCCATAGAGCGAGATGCTGGTCGTATCGCCGAGGATGACGGCATTGGCGAGATCGTCATGGGCGAACGGCCAGAACACCGGACCGGCCCAGCCATAGCTGCCGTCGGGATGGCGCCACCAGCCCTGCGGGCGGCGGCCGCCATGCCAGCCCGACAGCGCCGCTTGCGCCGTGAGCGCCGCGCGCAGGATGGCGGGATTGGGCGGTTGCCGGCCCTCGACGCCGCGGGGATCCTGCGACCGCAAGGCGGCGGAGCGGTATCCGCCGCCTCGCACCGCCATGCGGGCATGACGCAGGCGCGACAGGCCGATCACGTGGCCGACGGCGAACCGCGCGACGCCGAGCGGCCCGCCGCGCAGCCCGAACTGCGCTTCGGCCCTGTTCGGCAGCAGCACGGCCAGAACGACAAGGGCGGCGCCCGCCAGCACGGGGGCCATCCGTGATCCCGACATGATCGCTGACCTGACCACCTTGGCCTCCTCCAGCGCCAAGCGCGCACCACCTCGCATCACATGACGCGCGGGGGAACCAAAGGTTCCGGGAGTACGTCGGTCAAAGCGTCGCGGCGGCGAGAAGAAGCGCCGCGCTCATTCCGCCTTTTGCGGCAGCACGAGAGTCTGGCCGGGATAGATCAGGTTCGGGTTGTGGATCTTGGCGCGGTTGGCGTTGAAGATCACGGCGTAGCGGGCGCCGTCGCCGTAAGCGAGCCGGCTGAGCGCCCACAGGCTGTCGCCGCGGGAGATCACCCGGCTGCCGCCCGCCTCCGCCGGTGTGCCGCTGAGGGCGTCGCCCGGCGACGCCGATGCGACCGTCGTGGCGGCAGGCGCTCGCGCCATGCTGCCCCTGGATTTCGTCGCGCCCATCATTCTGGGCCGCGTCGCCGGCCTGTCCGATGCCGACGGCAGGGATGCCACGACATCCGATCTCGCGTCCGGCGTCGCGGCCCGCTTCGTTTCCAGTTTGGCGGCGGGCGGTGCAACACGCGCCGGCGGCGGCGCCGCCTCCGCGATCGTCACCGGCATGGTGCGGCTGGACTGCGTGACGGTGCCATCCGGCGCCCTGGCGCGCAGGGTCAGCTCGTAGCTGCCGGCGGGAAGTTGCGGCGGCGTCATGACGAACTGGCCCGATGCATCGGCCACGACCGAGTGAAGCGGCTGGCCGTCGCGCAGCAGCTCGACCTTTGCACCCGGCGTGGCCTGGCCCGCGATCACCGCCGCTTCGCCATGGTCGTCGATGCGGGCGACGTCGAACCGGGGACCGGCGTCGGTCGCGGCCACCGGCGGCTTGACCGGCACGAGATCAGCCAGCGCCGTGACCTGCTTCTGCGTCTCGGCCAATGGACCCGCAGGCTTCGGCGCGGCGGCGGGCGCGGGCGGCGCGCCGGCGGCGAGCTTCGGTTCCTCGGGCGTCGGCACTGCCTTGGTCTCGGCTTTAGGTTCGGTCTTGATTTCGGCGTTGGCTCCGACCTTGGCCTCGGGCTTGGCCGCGACGGCGATCTCGGTGCTCGTCCCGCCCGGCAACAGGCGGCGCAGCTCGGTGGGGCCGATCACCAGCACGGTGCCGACCACCGCGAGCAGGCAGAATGCAATGAAAGCCTTGGAAGCGGTCATCATCAGAAAGCAGACCCTTGCTGGCAAATCGGCCGATGACGGCAAGTTGCTCCGATTTGGCTACGGCAGCAAGACGGTCGAAGGGATTACCGCCCTCCGTTCCCGCCCGCCGCGGATGAACCGGCGCGGCCCCGTCGGCGTCATATGATCGAGGCCGCATCGCGGCCTATTTTTTGAGGATTTTTCCCGTGACTGCATTCTGCCGCCCCGCGCCATGGCTGGCGCTTGCCGTGATGCTCGCCGCCACCCCCGCACTTGCCGCCTCGGGCCCGCCGCCGGACTACATCCTCACCGACAATGCCGATCTCGCCTTCACCTCGCCCGACGGCGCCACCCGGATCGAGCAGTACATGAAGGACAGCAAGGATTTCGACGTCAAATGGCAGGCCTGGGCGAGGAACGGCGAGCGGATGACGGAGCTGAAGCCCGAGCAGGGCTACGGGGCCGGCTTCCGCTTCACCAGCGACTCGCAATGGCTGGTGCGGATGCAGAAGACCGGCTCGGGCGAGCAGGATCTGTTTCTCTACCATGTCGAGAACGGCGCCTTCGTGAGCGCGACGAAGAAGTCGCTCAGTGACCTCGCCTGGGCCTATTTCCACAGCCGGCCGGACACGAAGAACATGAAGCTCGACTACCACATCTCGGCCAATCTGATGAAGGGCACCGAAGATGCTTATCGCTGGCTCGGTGTTGACTGGCCCAACAATCGCTACCTCCTGATCTCGCTGTCGGGCGAAATGGGCAAGCATCCGAAGAACGTCGCCGTGAAGGGACTGGCCGACTGGAAATGCCGTTATGACCTCAAGACCGGCAAGTTCGACGTGCCGGCGATGTTCGCCAAGGGCAACGCGGAGGCGCTGAACTGGGAGATCAAGCGGTGAGATTTGGCCTCGCCGGCCCCCTCCAAAGCGGGGCGATCTCATATGTCTCCTTGGCGCCAGTCTACGCGCGCCTCGCCCTTCGAGACGACCGCTTCTCGCGGTCTCCTCAGGATGAGGCTAAGCAGCATCGGCGCCCGCTAAAATTCTGCCACGCACTCTGCCCTCATCCTGAGGAGCCCGCCAAAGCGGGCGTCTCGAAGGATCGGCCGCCCCGAGAACCAACCTCCCGATTCCGTTCCGATTCATATTTTCGTAACCCTCACTGGTAACGGGGTCTTGTCGGTTTTGCTGCATCTTGCATCCCACGGGAGGGCTGGATGGGCACATCGATCCGATGGACCGCGCGGATGCGCGCGCTGCTGCGCCGTTGGCGCGGGGCGCCGCTGACATGGCTGATCGTCGGCGGCTTCGTGCTGATGGCTGCAACCGCCATCGGCACCGCGCTCACCGTCGACCGCTTCCGGCAGAATGCGATCGAGAGCGGCCGCGACAGCCTGGAGAGTGCCGTCCGCCTGCTGGTCCGCCATTTCGACCGCGAGTTCGCGGATTTCGCGGTGCTCCAGAAGAGCGTCATCGCCGAGCTCGAAAGCCACGGCATCGCCTCCACCGACGTCTTCCGCAGCGAGATGGGCACCCTCGCCATGCACGAGGCGTTGCGCGCAAAAGCCAGCGGCTGGTCCGACGTCGCCGGCGCCAATGTGTTCGACGCCAACGGCGCGCTCATCAACTCGTCGCGGCGCTGGCCGGTCGCCGACATCTCGGTCGCCGACCGCGGCTATTTCAACCGCCTCAAATCCGACCCGACCTCGCAGGAGGAGATCGAGGTCGTGCCCGGACGGTTCGGCAACGGACCGGCGATCGTGTTCGCGCGGCGCGTCTCCGGCCCCCATGGCGAATTCCTCGGCATGGTCTCGCGCGCGATCACGCCCGACCAGCTCGAATCCTTCTTTGCCTCGACGGGGCTCGGCGACGATTCCTCGATCGCGATGCACCACCAGAACGGCCAGCTGCTTGCGCGCATTCCGCATGTCGACGCGATGATCGGGCAGAACTACCACACCGGCTCCCCCGAGCAGAAAGCCGTGTTCGAGCGCACCTTCGTCACGATGCAGCTCGCGAGCCCGATCGACGGCAAGGACCGCATCGTCGCCTCCCGCCTCCTGACCGGCGCGCCGCTGGTGATCGTTGCGACCAGGTCGCTGGACGCGACGCTCGCCACCTGGCGCACGCAAACGAAATTCTTCGTCACCGTGGCCGTGCTGTCGATCGGCCTTCTCGTCCTGACGCTGTTCCTGATCTTCCGCCAGGTGACCCGCCGGCTCTCGCTGGAGAAGCAGCGGCTCGACACCGCGCTGAACACCATGACGCAGGGCCTTCTGATGTTCGACCAGGACGAGCGGCTGATCGTCTGCAACCGGCGCTACATCGAGATGTACCACCTGTCCACCGACGTGGTGAAGCCCGGGGCCTATTTCCGCGACGTCATCCAGCACCGCCACGACACCGGGTCGTTCGACGGCGACGTCGATTCCTATTGCGACGGCATTTTGGGCAGTGTCGGACGGACCCAGAGCGCGATCGTCGAGACCGCCGACAGCCGCCTGATCGAGATCAAGAACCAGCCCGGCGCCGCCGGCGGCTGGCTTGCCACCCATGACGACGTCACCGAGCGCATCCGCGCCGACGAACGCATCGCGCATATGGCGCATTACGACGCGCTGACCGACCTGCCCAATCGCGTGCTGATGCGCGGCCATCTGGAACGCCGCGTGGCGGAGCTTGCCGAGGGCAAGCCGTTCGCGATCCTCTATATCGACGTCGACGAGTTCAAGGGCGTCAACGATTCGCTCGGACACGAGGTCGGCGACGAGCTGCTGCGCCAGGTCGCGAACCGCCTGCGCGCCTGCGTCAGCGGCAACGACCTCGTCGCGCGGCTGGGCGGCGACGAATTCGCCATCGTCAAGGCCGGTACCCGCGACCAGGCCGAGCTGACGGCGCTGGCGGAAACGATCCTCAACGCATTACGTGCGCCCGTGAACTGCAAGGGCCAGGAGGTTCCGACCGATGCCAGCATCGGCATCGCGATCGCGCCCGACCACGGCGACAATCTCGACGATCTGCTCAAGCGCGCCGACCTGGCGATGTATGCCGCCAAATCCGAGGGCCGCCGTACCTTCCGCGTCTTCGTGCCCGAATACGACGCCAAGGCGCGGCTGCGCCGGCAGCTGGAGCTCGATCTGCGGCAGGCGCTCGCACGCGGCGAGTTCGAGGTGCACTATCAGCCGCTGGTCGACCTCGCGGCCAACGTCGTGACCGGCTGCGAGGCGCTGCTGCGCTGGCACCATCCGGAGCGCGGCATGGTCTCGCCCGCCGACTTCATTCCGGTCGCGGAAGACACCGGACTGATCGGCGAGATCGGCGAATGGGTGCTCAAGCAGGCCTGCACGGAGGCAGCCTCCTGGCCCGGCGATATCCACATCGCCGTCAACGTCTCGCCGGTGCAGTTCCGTTCCAAGACGCTGGCGCTCAAGGTCGCCGCCGCGCTTGCCGAATCGGGCCTCGCGCCCGGGCGGCTCGAGCTCGAGGTCACCGAAACCGTCCTCATTCGCGACGACGAGGAGGCGCTGACGATCCTCCAGCAGTTGCGCGAGCTAGGCGTCCGCATCGCGCTCGACGATTTCGGCACCGGCTATTCGTCGCTGAGCTATCTGCACCGCTTCCCCTTCGACAAGATCAAGATCGACCGCAGCTTCATCAGCGACATCGGCGAGCCCGAGGACTCCTCTCCGATCGTCCAGGCCGTGGTGCACATGGCCGCCGCCCGCCGCATGGCGACGACGGCCGAAGGCGTCGAGACCGAGGCGCAGCGCGAGGTGCTGCGCCAGCTCGGATGCAGCCAGATGCAGGGCTGGCTGTTCAGCCCGGCCGTCCCGGCCGCGAAGCTGAAGCGGTTGCTGTCGGCGCAGGCGGCCGCGGCTTAAGCGCCGTTTGCGCAGGCGATGACGGTGAAAACACCTCTCGCGCGGCCCGGAATAGGCTTCAGGTGGCGAATTGACGCGCACGGCGGCCTTATCGATTGACACGGCGGCCCGGGAGTGTTCACGTCGTCCCCGAACTGTATCGCGGCGACAAGCAGCTCGCGTGTTCGAGGCCGGCGCTGAAGATCGCCGTCACTGTCATCCTCACGATCGCAATGAAGCTCCTGCGCAATCGGCTGCGTGCAGGACTGCCGTATTTCGCAGCCGGACGAGGAGACACAATTGCAGGTACTTGTTCGCGACAACAATGTCGACCAGGCGCTTCGTGTCCTGAAGAAGAAGATGCAGCGCGAGGGCGTGTTTCGAGAAATGAAACAGCGGCGCTCCTACGAGAAGCCGTCGGAGAGAAAGACGCGCGAAAAATCCGAGGCCATTCGCCGCGCCCGCAAGCTCGCTCGCAAGCAGGCGATCAGGGAAGGCTTGCTGCCGGCGCCGCCGAAAAAGAAGCTTCCGGAGCGCAAGCCGCCGCTGCCGCAGACCGCTGCCAGGCCCGCGGGCTGAAACGGCGGCACGACAACGCCGTGAGACCGACCGGGCAATGAGAACAGGCCGGCATCGTTGCTGCGCATCTTGTATCCGGGAAGATGGTCCATATCTCATCGGCATGATGAAGCTCACACTCGTCCAGGACCAGGCTATCCAGGCGCTCATGGCAGGCATCGTCGGCGCCGAGACGTTCGATCGCGTCTTCGCGGGCATCCGCTTCGACAATATCGAGGGCACGATGCTCTACGCCTTCGCCGGGAACGCGGAGGTCGCGTCCGACATCGAGGACAGCTACTCGCCCTACATCGCCGCGGTCGCATCGCAGGTGCTGGACAAGCAGGTCGACGTCGTCATCGTGATGCCGAAAGTGCTGCAATAGGGTTCATCGAGCGAGACGGCGCACGCCCGCCGTCCGTCTCGCCCCGCGGCATCGTCCCACCCTGCAGACCTCATGGCGCCACCAACAAAAGCCGTGGCGTGACCTCGAAATAAATCCGCGCTAACCTCTTGGGCACAAGAACAAGAGGAAACGCCAATCGTGTACGACTACATTATCGTGGGCGGCGGCTCGGCGGGGTCCGTGCTGGCCCACCGGCTCTCCGCAAAGAGTGCCAACAAGGTCCTGCTCTGCGAAGCCGGACAGGACACACCACCCGGCAACGAGCCGGCCGAGATCAGGGACAGCTATCCGGGCACGGCCTATTTCGATCCGCGCTTCCACTGGACGGAATTGAAGGTCACGACGCAGGTCGTCAGCCACAACAATCCGAACGAAGCGCGTCCGCCCTTGCGCAAATACGAGCAGGCGCGCGTGCTCGGCGGCGGCTCGTCGATCAACGGCCAGATGGCCAACCGCGGCGCGCCGACCGACTACGACGAATGGGATGCGCGCGGCGCCGAGGGGTGGACGTGGAACGACGTGCTGCCGTTCTTCAAGAAGGTCGAGCGCGACCTCGATTTCGACGGCCCGTATCACGGCAAGGACGGCCGGATCCCGGTGCGCCGGATTCCGCGGGAGCACTGGACACGGCATTCGCAGGCCTTCGCCGATGCCTTCCAGCAGGCCGGTCATCAACTCGTGGCGGACCAGAACGGCGAGTTCGTCGACGGCTATTTCGCGGTGACGCACTCCAACCAGGCCGAGCAGCGCGTCTCCGCCGCGATGGGCTATCTCGATCGCGACACCCGCAAGCGCGCCAACCTCACGATCTCCACCAACACGCAAGTTCGGGAGCTGCTGTTCGAAGGCACGCAATGCGTCGGCGTGAAGGCCAGGGTCGACGGGCGGGAGCAGGAATTCCGCGGACGCGAGATCATTCTCTCCAGCGGCGCCATCCATTCGCCGGCGCATCTGCTCCGCGCCGGTATCGGCCCGGTCGGCCACCTCAAGGACATGGGGATTCCCGTGCTGACGGGCTTGCCGGGCGTCGGCCAGCGCCTGATGGATCATCCCTCGATTTCGCTGTCGTCCTTTGTCCGCCGCGGCGCGCGCATGAACGAGCATACCAGGCGCCACATGCAGCTTGGCCTGCGTTATTCGTCCGGGCTGTCAGGGGTGCCGAAGGGCGACATGTTCGTCGTCGTGCTCAGCAAATCGGCCTGGCACGCGGTCGGCGCGCAAATCGGCTCGCTGCTGACCTTCGTCAACAAGACCTATTCCGAGACCGGACAGGTCAAGCTTGCCTCGCGCGACCCTTCCGCAGAGCCGATCGTCGAGTTCAACCTGCTGTCGGACCGGCGCGACCTCGATCGGCTGATGAGCGGCTTCCGCAAGATGGCGGCGGTGCAGATGAGCGAAATCGTCAGGAAGGTGACGGACAAGCCGTTCCCGGCCGCCTATACCGACAAGGTCCGCAAGATCGGCGTGGTCAACACCAGGAACAAGATCCTGACCAGGATCGCTGCGGCGCTCATGGACGGGCCGGCGGCGCTGCGTCACTACCTGATCGACAATTTCGTGGTCGAAGGCTTCACCTTCGATGACGTGATGAACGACGACGAGGCGCTTGAAGCCTTCGTGCGCAAGGCGACCATCGGCGTGTGGCACGCCTCGTGCTCATGCCGCATGGGCCGGGCCGACGATCCGATGGCGGTGGTCGACAACCAGGGCCGCGTCAGGGGTGTCCAGGGTCTGCGGGTCGTCGACGCCTCGATCTTCCCGGTGGTGCCATGCGCCAACACCAACTTTCCGGTGCTGATGTCGGCAGAGAAGATCGCTGCAACCATGCAGTGAGCGATCCCGGCGGGACGAGGTCCGGAATCGGAGGCGAGTCCAAACTGGACCTCGGACCGCAGACGTCGCCCTCGGGCGAGGCCGGCGATCGGGGAACAGCATCCCGGTCGGGACGAAAGTTCACATCAGCCGTTTGGCCGCGTGCACTTCGACGAACTCGGCGTCGGGATGCGTGACGATGGTGGCGAACATGATGCCGCTGATGATCAGCGACCAGGCGGTGTCCCAATAAATCCAAAACACGTGCCAGCCTCCGTTTTGGCGTCCTCCGCCCGCGAGATCAGGGGTAACGGCGGGAAGGGGGCTGCCGTTCCCTAGCGATCATGTGGCCCTGCGGCCTGAGATGGAGCAGAGGAAGCGCAGCGCTGTTCAAGTTTGTCGGAGAGACCTTGCGATCGGTTTAACCGGTGTGGCGCTTTGCCACGACATCCTCATCCCGCGGACCCTTTCATCCCCTTGGGCTGTGAACGAGTTCATAGAGGCGCGGCCGTTTGCAGTGCACGATGGTTCGCACGCGCCCCGGCGCATCGAACATTCGACCAACGGATTTTCGCCATGCGCAAACGACTCGTCGCCTGGACCATCCTGACCTCGGCATTGCTCGCGGTCGTCGTGTGGACCGTGCTCGGGCCGCCCGACCATCCTGCCGGCCCGAATCTGCACTTCCGCAACCTGACGGCCGCGGTGCGGTAGCCGCCTTCGGCGCGACGCAACCGATACCATTTCGGCATCGATCGATCTCATTTGGAATTTGGTGCGGCGAGGCGCCTGCCGCTATCCTCTGCGACAAAACAACAATGCCGCACTGGCCCCGAGGAGAACGCCCATGCCGAGACCGACACGCTGCGTCGCATCCAAAACGCCCCGCGCTGCGATCGCCACCACCCTCGCCTTCCTTGCCCTCATTTCGGGAGTTCGCGCCGGCATGGCCGAGACCTTTGCCTATGTCGGCAATGCCGACAGCAACGACATCAGCGTGTTCAAGCTGTCCGAAAGCGGCGAGATGACACCGGTGCAGACCGCCGCCTTCACGGGCGTCGAAAAGCCGGGCTCCTCGACGCCGCTCGCGATCACACCCGACCACCGCGTGCTGATTGCCGGCGTCCGCTCGCAGCCGTTCCAGGCGGTAAGTTTTGCGATCGACCCCAAGACGGGCCAGCTCAGCCATGTCGGCAACGGGCCGCTCGCCGACAGCATGGCGAACATCGCAACCGACCGCGGCGGCAAGGTCCTGTTCAGCGCCTCCTATGGCGGCAACAAGGTCGCGCTGAATCCGCTTTCCGCGAACGGCGTCGTGGGCGAGCCGAAGCAGGTGATCCCGACCGGGCTGAACGCGCACGCCTTCCTGCCCTCGCCCGACAACCGCTTCGTGTTCGCGACCAATCTCGGCTCCGACCAGGTGCTGAGCTTCGCGTTCGACGCCACGACCGGTACGCTCACGCCGAGCGATCCGCCGAACTACAAGGTGCCGGAAAAATCGGGGCCGCGGCACTTCGTGTTCCATCCGAACGGCAAGTTCGTCTATCTCATCCACGAACTGAACGGCGATGTCGCTGCTTTCACCTATGAGGCCAAGAGCGGCGCATGGGACGAGATCCAGCGCACCACCGCACTGCCGGAGGGTTTTAATGGGAAACCCTGGGCCGCCGACATCCACATCACCCCGGACGGGCGCTTCCTCTACGCCTCCGAGCGCACGACCAATACGCTCACCGCCTACAAGGTCGATGCGGCCAGCGGCAAGCTGACCACGGTCGGCAGCGTGCCGACCGAGAAGCAGCCGCGCGGCTTCAACATCGATCCGTCCAGCCGCTACCTCGCCGCGGTCGGCGAGCTGTCCGACGGCATGACGGTCTATGCCATCGACCAGAGCAGCGGCGCGCTCAGCAAGCTGAAATCCTACCCCACCGGCAAGAAGCCGAACTGGGTGGAGTTCCTGAGCCTGCCGTGAGGGGCCGCGGCCGGCCTAAGTAATCATCCGTAATTTCAAAGTCCGGGGCTTTTCATCATATGACGGTCATGGACCGTCATATTGTCTTCAAGTGCCCCCAGACCGGCATGAACGTGCAGCATCGGCTTGGCGACGAGCCGGCCGACCGCACGCACGTGTCCGTACCCTGCCCGGCCTGCACGCGACTGCATCTGATCGACCGTTCCTCCGGCAAGCTGCTCGGCGATCGCCGAAGCTGACCGGCAGCCAGGCAGAACCGTCGCACCCCATCTCGAACCACGAGCTGTGCGGTCGCCGCGCCCTGCCCGGCGGCGAGCGAACCTGTTCTCCAATCCCGCGACTAATCAAAGACTTGCCGCGGCAGCCCGGGCGGCGCGGCATCCCGCTTTGGGACAACGCTGCCGTAGTCCTTGCCGCTGCCATCTGCTATCGATTGGAGGCATAGCCCCCGTGGAATTTCCGATGCGCCATTTGCCCCGTGCCGCTGTTCGAGCCCTGTTTCCCGCAACCATCGCCGCAGTGCTCGTCTTCGGCCAATATCCGGCCGGAGCCGCCGATGACGACGCGCCCAAGGGGCCGGCCGTCACGGTGCTGAAGGTCGCAAAATCCTGCTTCTCCGACATCGTCGAGGCCACCGGCACAATCATCGCGCGCGAGGAGACCTCGGTGCGGCCCGAACGTCCTGGCCTGAAGGTAACGGAAGTGCTGGCGGAAGCCGGCGAGACCACCACCGCCGGCCAGGTGCTGGCGCGCCTCGCGCTGCCCGAAGGCGGCACGCTTCAGGTCACCGCGCCGGTCGCGGGTGTGATCGCCACCTCGACCGCGCAGATCGGCAACCTCGCCTCGGCCAAGGGCGAGGCACTGTTCACGATCGTGGCGCGCAGCGAATACGATCTCGTCGGCCTCGTGGCGACGACCGACATGCGCAAGCTCGCAGTCAACCAGCAGGCGACCGTGCGTATCGCCGGCGCCGGCGACATCGACGGCAAGGTGCGCCGCATCGGGCCGACCGTCGAGCCGAACATCCAGCAGGGCATGGTCTATATCGGCATCTCCTCGCAGAAGCGGCTGCTGCTGAATGCGAGCGGGCGCGCGCTGATCAAGACCGGGCAGAGCTGCAACGTCGCGGTGCCGCTGACCTCCGTGCAATATTCGTCCGCCGGCACCGTGGTGCAGGTGATCCGCCGCAACCGCGTCGAGACCAAGCGCGTCGAGATCGGCTTGATGTCGGGCGGCAATATCGAGGTCCGCGACGGCCTCAACGAAGGCGACGTCGTCGTCGCTCGCGCCGGCGCACTGCTCCGCGAAGGCGATCCCGTGCGCCCGGTGATGGCCGCGGAAGCGGCGAAGTAGCAGCCACGATCGTCATTGCGAGGAGCTCTTGCGACGAAGCAATCCAGAGTCTTTCCGCGGAAAGATTCTGGATTGCTTCGCTGCGCTCGCCATGACGGTGTAGGGGCAGATGTGCGTTACACACGCATATCGTAGGCTGGATTAGCCGAAGGCGTAATCCACCTCTTTGCTTTCCGCTCTGAGAGAGAAGTGGTGGATTACGCTTCGCTAATCCACCCTACAATCGCCGGGAAAAACTAGCCGCCGGCTTCGCCGAAATGGACGTCTTCGAGCAGCGAGGAGGAGACGGTCGGGACCTGGTCGCCTTCGGAGGCGCGGGAGATGGCGACGCGGGTCTTGTTGAAGGCGCTTTCGGCGCTGCCCTGCGCAGCGAGGTTGCCGAGCAGCTCGCTCACCAGCACGCTGTGCTCGCCCTTGCCGTCGTCGACGACCTTGCCGGGCGAAGCGGAGGAGAGGATCAGCGCATTGTCGGGCGCGCTGATCGGCGCGAGGCCGTGGCTGTAGGAGCGGAAGCGGCGCTCGTAGGGGTTACGGCGGGAGGCATCGACGACGACGAGCTTGGCCTTGGCGCCCTGCTCCTTCATCATGTCGAGCACGCCGTCGATGGAGACGCCCTGGCGGCGGACGTCGCTTTCCTTCCAGATCACGGCGTCGATCGGCAGCATGTAGCTCTGGCGGCCGGCCTGCACGCCGTAGCCGCCGAAGAACAGCATGACGACGGTGTCGCGCTTGATCCGGGACTTCAGGCGGTTGACGGCGCGGACCATGTCGTCCTTGGTCGCGTCTTCCACCATGTCGACGTCAAAGCCGTTCTTGCGCAGGGTCGAGGACAGCGCGCGGGCGTCGTTGATCGACTGCGTCAGCGGCGCGTTGGCGTCGGGATAATGTCCATTGCCGATGACGAGCGCGAGCCGGGAGGCCTGGCCGATCGACCCGGTGACCTGGTCGGTCGTAACAGCCTTGGCGGCATCGAGCGCGCGCATGTTGAGGGCAGCATGGGCGCCGATCACGAGCGAGACCGTGCCGATGAGGGCTGCGGCCACCGCAATCGTGCGTCGGGAAATGTCGAGCTGCCTTACATTCATCTCGCTTCATTCCTGTCAGTGCCAAAGACCGGCCACGCGCGCGCATACAGGTTGAGTAGCGCGATAGCGTCTTTAGGTTTGAGGGATTGGCCGGGGGAGTGCCCCCGAATTGCGCGCAATTTGCGGCGCCGCACCAAACAAACCTTTAACGGGATATAGGGTGTCCCGCAATAGATTGCCCAAAATTTGAGCTAAGTCGCTGAAGATGTTAGTTAATTACCTGACCTGGATTTCTCCGTTTTTGGTATCCCCGTAGCCTTCCGGGCTCTGATCATGCAGCCCTCGTGCCGACTTTTTCCGTGACTGCCATCACATTTGTTTTTCCTGCGAATCCGGGTAGCTTTTTCAAAGACTTGCAGGGGTGGTGCGCAGATGGGAGCGCACCGGCCGTCCCCGACCAAGGCCCCGCGACCAGGTATTTCATGAGCTTTCATTATTTTGCCGGCGCCGCCTGCCGGGCGCTGACGGCGCGGAAGGACGGCCCCTCGCTTTACGACGTCTGCGATCCCGTATTGTCAGGCCCCGCCAGCGGCGATCCGCATCTGGCCAAATTCTACAAGACCGCGCTCGGCAATCCCGCGCTGCGGGTGCTGCTCCGGCGGGCCGGGCTGCCCGAGTTGCGCAACGAGGCCAAGCTCACCCGGCTGCGCGAGGCACTCACCCGCGCCCGCGACGAGGCCGAGCCGGACTGGGCGGCGGTCGGCCAGCCCGTCGCCGAACTCGTCGACAGCATCACGCTCGACCATCCGAAGCCGCCGCCGGCGCCGTTCGTCGGCGCCATGCCGCAGGCTTCACAGATCGACGGCGTGATCCGCGACTGCGCGCAACATCTGCTCGGCTCGTACCGCAAGAACGGTTTCCTGCCGACCTATGCCGCCTTCAACCTGATCGGCGACCCTGATTTCCGCGGACGCGAGCTGACCATGGCGCTCACCGGGTTGAACGCGCGCGGCTACAAGAACTCCTCGCTGCTGTTCAACCTCGCCCGCGTCTTCATCGCGCGCTCGAGGGCAGCCGCCGTGGTCAATCCGCCCTGGACCGGCATCGCCGAGCCGATGTGGGAGCCGGTGCAGATCCGCCACCGCTCGGCCTATTACGATGCGTTCTTCATTGAAGCGCTGCTCAGCTTCGTCGAGACCGGGCTCGCTTCGCCGGCCGACAAGACGGCGGCAGAGCACGCCATCGCCGACATGGTCGATTTCTGCGTCAACATCAGCCGCGAGGAGGTCGAGGGCACCGACGGTGCGCGCTTCAATGTCATCACCGCGCTCGCGCCCGCGCCGCATCCGCGCTTTTCCCGCTTCTTCGCCCAGATCAAGCAGGATCTCGGCTTCGGCGTCTATGTGCCGGACTGCGACACCACGGCCTGCTCGATCTCGGCGGCGACGCAGGCGGGCTGCACTGATCCGATCATCGACCAGCCGCTGCTGGATTTCTACAGCAGTTACCAGGTGCGCGCCGGCGTCAACGAGCCGCGCGTGACCGTGCCGCTCAATGACAATATCGACTACGAGGGCGGGGTCGCGACCTGGATCGACAATCTCAGGGGCGAACGGCCCTACGGCAACGATCTCGATCCGACGCTCAATCTCGACATTCTAGAGGTCAGCTTCCGCAACCTCGTGCGCTGGAAGATTCTGGAGACGCCGGCCCGGCTTGCGACCGTGCATCGCATCATCGGCTTCCAGAAGCGGCTCGCGGCCAGCGGCGCCTTCGCCAATCCGCGCTCGCACATCTATTACCTGCCGGAACTCTACAGCGCCTATTTCGGCCGCTGCTATGCCGCTTTCCTCGCGCTGCCGCTGGCGGCGCAGGCGGCGATCGATCCGGACGGCGACTTCGATTTCATCCGCCACCGCGTGCTCTCCTACGTCAAGGGCGAGCTGATGGCCGCCGAGATGAACGTGTTCGACGCGGCACTCGCCTTGATCGCGCTCGGCCATCTCGGCGCCGACCCGCGTGCCTTCGCGCCGGCGCTGAATGTCATCGTCGCGAGTCTGGGCGAAGGCGGCCGCCGCGGCCCGTTCCGCGCCTATGAATGGAACAAGATGAAGACGCCGACGCGGATCCTGGTGGGCGGACCGGAGGTGACGTCGGCGTTCGTGCTGATGGCGCTGGCGGTGGCGAAGCGGGCGATGGCGCGGGGGTGACGTGTCTTCCCCCTCCAGGGGAGGGTAAGTGGCGTCCACGACAATGACGGGAAGTTGAAAGCTTAATCGTTAGGCAAGCGCTGGCCGGGCGGCCAAAAGCCGACCACAATTGCGCGGCTTATCGAGATTTTCCTGAACACTGGACCGGCATGTTGCGAAAATTCCTGCTTGCGCTGTCTTTGCTCGCCCCGACGCTCGCCCAGGCCGCCGACATCACCGGCACCGCAAAGGTCCGCGACGGCGATTCCGTCGTGATCGGCAACACGAGGGTCCGGCTCGGCGGCATCGACGCGCCGTCGTCCGACCAGCTCTGCCTCAACACCCATACCGAGCGCTGGACCTGCGGGATCGCGGCACGCGACGAACTCGCCAAATACACCGAGGGCAAGAACTGGGTCTGTCATGCCCGCGCGATCGACCGGCGCGGCCGCACCGTGGCGCGCTGCGAGGTCGGCGGCGAGGACATCCAGAAATGGCTGGTGCGCAGCGGCTGGGCGCTGTCCTACACCCGCGTTTCGCACGATTACGACGCCGACGAGGCTGCCGCGCGTGAGGCTAAGGCCGGCATGTGGCAGGGCGCCTTCATTGCGCCCTGGGACTGGCGCGTGCGCAACAAGAAGACGACGATATTGGGCGCCACCAAGCCGCCGGAGGGAGCGCATGCCGTGCTGCTCGCTTCGGCCTCGGGGCCGGTCGCGCCCTCGCCGGACTGCACCATCAAGGGCAACGTCAACACCGCCGGCGAGTGCATCTATCACCAGCCGACCAGCCGCTGGTACACCCAGATCAAGATGAAGATCAGCAAGGGCACCCGCTGGTTCTGCTCGGTGGAGGAGGCGGAAGCCGCCGGCTGCCGCGAGACCAAACGATAACCCAGCCCTGCATTTTGCGTGCTTTTCTTGGCTTCCAGCAGCGCGTAAAAGTACGACTCGAGCGACCCACCAGCCTGTCCTCCAGCAACAAGGACCAACAGCAATGACCGTTCGCGCGGGCCGGGAATTTCTGGCCATCCCCGGGCCCACCACGATGCCCGACGAGGTGCTGCGGGCGATGCATCGTCCGGCGATCGACATCTACTCCAAGGAGATGCTCGACCTGACGGAGAGCCTGCTCAGTGACATCTCGAAACTGTTTGCGACCAGGGGCAAGTCCTACATCTACATCGCCAACGGTCATGGCGCCTGGGAAGCCGCGCTGAGCAACGTGTTGTCGCGCGGCGACAAGGTGCTGGTGCTGGAGAGCGGCCGCTTCGCGATCGGCTGGGGCAATGCGGCAGCGCTGATGGGCGCCGAGGTCGAGGTGCTCAAGGGCGACTGGCGTCGCGCGGTGCGGCCGCACGAGGTCGAGGAGCGCCTGCGCCGCGACAAGGAGCACAGGATCAAGGCCGTCGTCGTCGTCCAGGTCGATACGGCCTCGGGCGTGCAGAACGACATCGAAGCGATCGGCAAGGCGATCAAGGCGAGCGGTCATCCCGCGCTGTATATGGTCGACACCGTCGCCTCGCTCGGCTGCATGCCGTTCGAGATGGACAAATGGGGCGTGGACGTCGCGATGTCCGGCTCGCAGAAGGGTCTGATGACGCCACCCGGCCTCGGCTTCGTCTCCGCCAATGCGCGCGCGCTCGAGGTGCACAAGAAGGCGAACATGTCGACGCCCTATTGGAGCTGGAGCGAGCGCGAGGGCACCGAGAATTATCGCAAATATGCCGGCACCGCGCCGGTGCATCTGCTGTTCGCGCTGCGCAAGGCGATCGACCTGCTGCACGAGGAAGGGCTTGAAAACGCCTTCCGCCGCCACAGCCTGCTCGGCGAAGCCGCGCGCCGCGCGGTATCCGCCTGGACGGAGGGCCAGGTGCTCGGCTTCAACATCGCCGAAGCCAGCGAGCGCTCCAACACCGTGACCACGGTGACCATGAGCAACGGCCATGATCCCGCAGTGCTGCAACGCTATTGCAAGGACAAGTGCGGCGTGGTGCTCGGCACCGGCATCGGCGACCTCTCCGGACAAGCCTTCCGCATCGCCCATATGGGCCACATCAACGCGCCGATGCTGCTCGGCACGCTGGGGGTGGTCGAGATCGGCCTCAACGCGCTGAAGATCCCGCACGGCAAGGGCGGGCTGGAGGCGGCGGTCGCGTATCTCGGCGAAGAGGTGGCGGCGTAGGCGCAAGCCACCGCTGTCGTCCCGGCGAAGGCCGGGACCCATACCGCGTGATCTATCAGTGACGCACGGTGTGCGTACCACGAGAAGACTCTTAACTACGAGTCTTCGCCAAATTCCTCCCTGGGGTTATGGGTCCCGGCCTTCGCCGGGACGACAGCGGGGTTTTTGGCTACTGCTGACCATCACAGCTGCAGTCTTGTAGCCCGGGTGAGCGAAGCGACACCCGGGATCTGCGCAAGGTCCCGCATATCGCTTCGCTCTTGCGGGCTACGGCTGCGGCACGCGATACGCCTCGACCTGCGCCTTCAGCTCCTCCAGCGACGCGAGCGGCGCCTTCGGATCGACCCGGTATTCCCCGCTCGCCAGCCATTTCAACACCATCGCGTCCACGGCCGGCGAATGGTGGATGACGTCGCCGTAATTGTTGAGGTCGTGGGTCACCGCCTTGATCGCGCGGAAATCGTGGAGGCGCACGTTGGCAAGCTGCGTCAGGCGCTGCGCGATGCGGGCCGTGAGATCGGTGACGATGGTCAGCGTCGCCGGTGAGGCATCGCGCATCGCGACGAATTGCAGGATCGAATAGGGCGGGAAGTAGACGTCGAAGGTCACGTCCGGATGGCGCGTGATCAGGCTGGCGGCGTCACGCTCGAAATGCCTGATCATGGCGTCACGCTCGTAGCCCTCGCCGAGAAAGCTGCTGCGCACCGGATCGGTGATATAGGCGAAGGCGGCGCGTGTCCTCTCGGCGTTGTAGGCGCGCGCGACGTCGAAATCCCGTGGCAGCGCGTAGATGTCGTCGACGTCGGACAGCGCGAACTTGACGGGGAGAAACGGCGCCGCACGGCTCAGCGGCTCCCGCAGCGGCGGGACAGACCGCAGCAGCGCGAACAGGGATTCCTTCGCCATCGGCGCGCTGAACAGATAGGCCGCGATCCCCTTGGCCGTCCTCCGATAAAGATCGACGGACAGATAGGGATCGGCCTCGATGCCGGCCGCATCGACAAAGCTGAAATCGTCCATCGCCCAGATCACGCGCCGGGCGCCGCGATCGATCGCCTGCTCCAGCACAAAGCCCTGCTGGCGCGAATTGGATCCGGTCATCGCCAGCTTGAGCGAACGGACGCCGAGCGCGCGGTCGATGTCGCTCTGGCGGAAATGGATCGCGAGCGAGGTGCCGATGAAGGCGGTGTCGAACGACTGGCTGCGGATCAGCCCGGCATTCTGCATGCGCGTGTCGTCGGAATAGAACGGCGCGACGAGGCGCGACGGGCGGAACAGTTGCAGGGGATCGACGGCAAAGGTGAGCGCCGCGGCGCCCAGCACGCACGCGACGCTCGCAAGGAGAAGGCGCATCACGCTGGTGAACGATCCCCGCATCAGAACCGGAAGTAGATGAATTCGCTGTGGCTCTGGATGCCCAGAAGCCCGAATGCCAGCACGAGCGATGCACCATAGAGGAACAGCGGCCGCATGCGCCCTGCCCGCAAGCTTTCGCCGACCCTGCGATTGCCGTGATCGTAGCCCATGATTCCTTGCGTGTTCGGCGCCAGCCACACCAGCGCCGCATAGATCGCGACCTGCACCAGCGCCGCGATCTCCTCGCGGCCGAGGACGATGTTCAAGGGATCAGCCATGGCACTGATGATCCGCAACGCCCAATCGACCCGCTCGGCGCGGAAGAACACCCAGGCGACGACGACGGCGAGGAAGGTCAGCACGGCGCCAAGGATGCGGACCGGGCGCGCATGAAGCGATGGGATGGTCTGCACCAGCGCGCTGAAGGCGTGATTGACGCAGAGATAGGCGCCGTGCAGCGCGCCCCACACCACGAATGTCCAGGCCGCGCCGTGCCAGAGCCCGCCGAGCAGCATCGTGATCAGCAAATTGACATAGCGCAGCACGTGGCCGCGGCGGTTGCCGCCGAGCGGGATGTAGAGATAGTCGCGCAGGAATTGCGACAACGTCATGTGCCAGCGGCGCCAGAACTCGACGATGCTCGCAGCCTTGTACGGCGAGTTGAAGTTGACGGGCAGGAAGATGCCGAACATCAGGGAAATCCCGATCGCCATGTCGGAATAGCCGGAGAAGTCGAAATAGAGCTGGAACGTGTAGGCGAGCGCACCACACCAAGCTTGGTCGAAGCTCGGCGAGCGCGCGTCGAAGGCGAGCGCGACCAGGGGCTGGATGCCGTCGGCAAGGCAGGTCTTCTTGAACAGGCCGATGGCGAAGATGATGATTCCGCACAGGATCAGATGCGCGTGCGGCTGCTTGGACTCCTCCCGCTCGAATTGCGGGATCATGTCCTTGTGGTGGAGGATCGGCCCCGCGATCAGATGCGGGAAATAGGTCACGAACAGCGCGTAATGCGGCAAGGCATAACGCGCGACCTGGCCGCGATAGGCATCGACCAGGAACGCGATCTGGGTGAACGTGTAGAAGGAGATGCCGACCGGCAGCAGGATGTGGACCGCGACATGCGTGCCGAGCAGCGCATTGAGATTGTCGGCGGCGAAGCCCGCATATTTGAAGATGCCGAGCACGAGGAGGTCGCCGGCGACACCAAGGGCAAGTGCCGCCCGGCGCTGCGTTGGCATGAGCTCCGCTGCAATCAGGAGATGGCCGACACCGTAGTTGAAGGCGATCGACGCCAGCAGCAGCGCGACAAACTGCCAATTGCCGATGGCATAGAAGGCGAGCGAGGCGGCCGCCAGCCAGATCACCGGGGTCAGATTGCCGCGCCGCCCGAGCCAGAAGTACCCGGCCAGCGCAGCCGGCAGGAACAGCAGGATGAACGGGTAGGAATTGAACAGCATCAGGCTGGACCGGCGGCGGGGTACTGCCCCTAAAGCATACACGGGGGCGATCAACAACCCGGCGACTTGGCGCAGTCCTTTGTCCGGTCCTTGGCGCAGCGACGCTGGCAATCCGCGGAATCGGGACGATATAAGGTGGGACACGCTGTGCTAATTTCCCCTCTCCCCGTTCTTACGGGGAGACGGTCGGGGTGAGGGGCCTCTCTCCACACGCGAGATGGTCGAGAGACCTGTACCCCCTCACCCGGATTGCATCTCCGATGCAATCCGACCTCTCCCCGCAGGCGGGGAGAGGTAAGGAAGAGGCGCCGTACGGACGTGAGATGATGAGGATCGAGTGACCCAGATCAAGACACCTTCCCAGCCCCCCGTCGCCCCGCGCCGGCCGCACAGCTTTACCCGGCACGGCATCACCGTGACCGACGACTATGCCTGGCTGAAGGACGAAAAATGGCAGGAGGTGCTGCGCGACCCCGGGGTGATCGACCCCGACATCCGCAAATATCTGGATGAAGAGAACGTCTACACCGAGAGCCTGCTCGGCCATACCGCGGCGCTGCAGAAGACGCTGGTGCGCGAGATGCGCGGGCGGATCAAGGAGGACGATTCTAGCGTGCCGTCGCCGGACGGCCAATTCGCCTATTTCCGCAGGTTTCGCGAGGGCGGGCAGCACGAGCTGTTCGGCCGCATGCCGCGCGAGGGCGGCGACGGCCATATCGTGCTCGACGGCGATGCGCTCGCCAAGGACCACAAATATTTTAAGTTCGGCGGCAGCCGGCATTCGCCCGATCACAAGCTGCAGGCCTGGAGCGCCGACACCAAAGGCTCCGAATATTTTTCGATCCGCGTGCGCGACTGGGCGACGGGGAAGGACTTTGACGACCTCGTCGAGGAGACCGACGGCGGCATCGTCTGGAGCAAGGACGCGAAAAGCTTCTTCTATGTGAAGCTCGACGACAATCACCGGCCGATGCAGGTGTGGCGGCACCGGCTGGGGACGAAACAGGCCGACGACACGCTCGTCTATGAGGAGCAGGATTCCGGCTGGTTCACCCATCTGCACGAGAGCACCAGCGGCCGCTTCTGCGTGATCGCGGGCGGCGATCACGAGACCTCCGAGCAGCGGCTGATCGATCTCGAAAGCCCTGATACGCCGCCGCGGCTGGTCGCGGCGCGTGAGGAAGGCGTGCAATATTCGCTGGCCGATCGCGGCGATCAGCTCTTCATCCTCACCAATACCGATGACGCCATCGACTTCAAGATCGTCACCGCACCGCTTAGCTCGCCCGAACGGAAGAACTGGCGCGATCTGATCCCGTATCGTCCGGGGATCTACATCATCGACCTCGATCTCTATGCCGGCCATCTGGTGCGGCTGGAGCGCGCCAATGCGCTGCCGGCGATCGTGATCCGCGATCTCGCATCGAACGAGGAGCATGCCATCGCCTTCGACGAAGCCGCCTATTCGCTCGACACGATGGGCTCCTACGAATTCGAGACGACGAATTTGCGCTTCGCCTATTCGTCGATGACGACGCCGTCGGAGGTCTATGATTACGACATGGCCAAGCGGACGCGGACCTTGCGCAAGCGCCAGGAGATCCCGTCCGGCCACAATGCGAGCGACTACGTCACCACGCGCATCATGGCGAAGGCACAGGACGGCGCCGAGGTGCCGGTCTCGATCCTCCATCGCCATGGGCTGAAGCTCGACGGATCGGCACCGCTCCTGCTCTACGGCTACGGCTCCTATGGCATGGCGATGCCGGCCTCGTTCAACGCCAACCGCCTGTCGCTGGTCGATCGCGGCTTCGTCTATGCCATCGCCCACATCCGCGGCGGTGCCGACAAGGGCTGGGGCTGGTATCTCGACGGCAAGCGCGAGAAAAAGACGAATTCGTTCGACGATTTCGCCGCCAGCGCCCGCGCGCTGATCGACGCAAAATACACCAGCGCAAAGCGCATCGTCGGCCATGGCGGCTCGGCCGGCGGCATGCTGATGGGCGCGGTGGCCAACCGCGCCGGCGAGCTGTTCGCCGGCATCGTCGCCGAGGTCCCGTTCGTCGACGTGCTCAACACCATGCTCGACGACACGCTGCCGCTGACGCCGCCGGAATGGCCGGAATGGGGCAACCCGATCGAGAGCGAAAAGGATTTTCGCACCATCCTGTCCTACTCGCCGTACGACAATGTCGCGGCCAAGGCCTATCCGGCCATCCTGGCGATGGGCGGATTGACCGATCCGCGCGTCACCTATTGGGAGCCCGCCAAATGGATCGCGCGCCTGCGCGCCACCATGCGCGGCGGCGGCCCGGTGCTGCTGCGCACCAACATGGGCGCCGGCCACGGCGGCGCCTCGGGACGATTTGATCGTCTGGACGAGGTGGCGATCGTCTATGCGTTCGCGCTGTGGGCGGCGGGAATGGCGGAGGCCGGGATGTAGCCCCATCGTCGTCCTGGCGAAAGCCAGGACGACGATGGAGTGTAAACTACCTGCCGTTCTTCTTCCGCCATTCCGCGAAGTCGGTGAGCGTCTGCGGATCGGTGGCAGGATAGAGACCGAAGATGCCGCGCCCCTTGCCGACCTCCTCGGTGACGAAGTCCTCGAACGCGGTCATCTCGAACGTCTCGTTGGCGATATCGTCGGCAAGATGCGCGGGGATCACGATGACGCCGTCGGCATCGCCCAAAATGACGTCGCCGGGAAACACCGGCGCATCGCCGCAGCCGATCGGCACGTTGATCTCGATCGCCTGATGCAGCGTGAGGTTCGTCGGTGCGCTCGGACGATGGTGGTAGGCGGGGATGCCGAGCTTGGCGATCTCGGCGGAATCGCGAAAGCCGCCGTCGGTGACGACGCCGGCCACACCGCGCTTCATCAGCCGCGTCACCAGGATCGCACCGGCCGAGGCCGCGCGCGCATCCTTGCGGCTGTCCATCACCAGCACGCTGCCTGCCGGGCAGTCCTCGACCGCCTTGCGCTGCGGATGCGAGCGGTCCTTGAAGACGTCGATGGTGTTGAGGTCCTCGCGCGCCGGCATGTAGCGCAGCGTGAAGGCCTCGCCGACCATTGTCGGCTGATCAGGGCCGAGCGGGTGCACATCCTGGATCATCTGGATGCGCAGGCCGCGCTTGAACAGCGCGGTGGCGACCGTGGCGGTGGAGACGGATTTGAGCTTGTTGCGGGTGGCTTCGCTGAGTTTTGTCATTGGCGCTTTCTTTCTCGTTCGTCATTCCGGGGCGCGCCACTTGGCGCGAACCCGGAATCTCGAGGTTCCGGGTTCGCTTCGCGCCCCGGAACGACGGTGTTAGTAGATCGACGGCTCGCCGATCGGCGCGCCGAAATCGGTCTCGAGGAAGTCGAAGTCGCAGCCGTCATTGGCCTGCTTGATGTGCTTGGTGAACATCCAGCCATAGCCGCGCTCGAAGCGGCGCTCGGGCTGCTTCCAGGCGGCGCGGCGTTTTTCGAGCTCGGCTTCGCTCACATCGAGATTGATGGTCCGCGCGGCGACGTCGAGGGTGATGCGGTCGCCGTTCTGCACCAGGGCCAGCGGGCCGCCGATGTAGGACTCCGGTGCAACGTGCAGGATGCAGGCACCGTAGCTGGTGCCGCTCATGCGCGCGTCCGAGATGCGCACCATGTCGCGCACGCCCTGCTTCACGAGCTTGGTCGGGATCGGCAACATGCCCCATTCCGGCATGCCAGGTCCGCCCTGCGGCCCCGCATTGCGCAGGATCAGGATGTGATCCTCGGTGACGTCGAGATTGGGATCGTCGACCGCCTTCTTCATCGACGGATAATCGTCGAACACCAGCGCGGGTCCGGTGTGCTTGAGGAAGCGCGGCGCGCAGGCGGAGGGCTTGATGACGCAGCCGTCGGGCGCGAGATTGCCCTTGAGCACGGCGAGCGCGCCTTCCTTGTAGATGGGATTGTCGATCGAGCGGATCACGTCGTCATTGTGCACTTCGGCACGCGCGATATCCTCGCCGAGCGTCTTGCCGGTGACGGTGATGCAGTCGAGATGCAGATGCGGCTTGATCTGGCCCATCAGCGCCGGCAGGCCGCCGGCATAGAAGAAGTCCTCCATCAGATAGGCATCGCCGCTCGGCCGCACGTTGGCGATCACAGGCACCTTGCGGCTCGCGATCTCGAAATCGTCGAGACCGATGTCCTGGCCGGCACGGCGAGCCTGCGCGATCAGATGGATGATCGCGTTGGTGGAGCAGCCCATCGCCATCGCGACCGCGATCGCGTTCTCGAACGCCTTGCGGGTCTGGATCACCTTCGGCGTCAGATCCTCCCACACCATCTCGACGATGCGACGGCCACATTCACTGGCCATGCGGATGTGGTTGGCGTCCGCCGCCGGAATCGAGGAGGCGCCCGGCAGCGTCATGCCGATGGCCTCGGCGATCGCGGTCATGGTCGACGCCGTGCCCATGGTCATGCAGGTGCCGTAGCTGCGGGCGATGCCGGCCTCGATGTCGAGCCAGTCCTTGTCGGAGATCTTTCCGGCGCGGCGCTCGTCCCAGTATTTCCAGCCGTCCGAGCCGGAGCCCAGCGTCTTGCCCTTCCAGTTGCCGCGCAGCATGGGACCTGCCGGCAGATAGATCGCCGGGATGTTCATCGAGGTCGCGCCCAGCAGCAGCGCGGGCGTGGTCTTATCGCAGCCGCCCATCAGCACCACGCCGTCGACGGGATGGCTGCGCAGCAGCTCCTCGGCGTCCATCGCCAGCAGATTGCGATAGAGCATCGTGGTCGGCTTGAGCAGCGATTCCGATAGCGACAGCGCCGGCAGCTCGAGCGGCAGGCCGCCGGCCATCAGGATGCCGCGCTTGACGTCGTCGACGCGCGACTTGAAGTGCATGTGACAGGGCTGCGCGTCCGACCAGGTGTTGAGGATCGCGATGATCGGACGGTCCTTCCACTCCTCGGGGGCGTAGCCCATCTGCATGGTGCGGGAGCGGTGGCCGAACGAGCGGAGATCGTCGGGCGCGAACCAGCGCGCGCTGCGGAGCTGGTCGGGTGTTTTCTTCTTCTTGGTCATGATTGAGTGCCCCATTTCTGGACCGTGTTCCGCTCGATGGCGCGGAAGATCAGGTTCTCGACAAAGAGCCCGATGATAATCACCGTCAAGAGGCCTGCGAAGACGGCGGGTATGTCGAGGAGGTTGCGGTTCTCGAAGATGAACCAGCCGAGCCCGCCTTGGCCCGAGGACACGCCGAACACCAGCTCGGCCGCGATCAGCGTGCGCCAGGCGAAGGCCCAGCCGATCTTGAGGCCGGTGAGGATCGAGCCGAAGGCGGCGGGGATCAGGATTTTCGCCACATAAGGCAGCCCGCGCAGGCCGTAATTGCGCCCGACCATGCGCAGCGTGTTGGACACACTCTTGAAACCGGAATGGGTGTTGAGCGCGACCGGCCACAGCACCGAATGGATCAGCACGAAAACGAGGCTGCCGTTGCCGAGTCCGAACCAGATCAGCGCCAGCGGTAACAGCGCGATCGCCGGCAGCGGATTGAACATCGCCGTGACGGTCTCGAGGAAATCGGTGCCGATGCGGGTCGAGATCGCAAGCACGGTGAAGATCGCGGCGAGCACGATGCCGGCCGAATAGCCCATGAACAGGACCTTCAGCGAGGCCCAAGCCCGCATTGGAATCGTGCCGTCCTTCACGCGCTCATACATCGTGACGATGGTGTCGTGCAGCGTCGGAAACAGCAGCGGATTGTCGAGGGCGACGCCGTAGGCCTCCCAGATCGCCGCCAGGAACAGGATGATAACGGTCTTGCGGACAAAACCGTCGTTCCACAACAGCTCGGTCACGCTCAGCTTGCGCTCGACCTCGGCAGCGCCGCTGGCAGCAGCGACCGGCGCGTCACGCAGCAATATTCTCGCTTCGCCCATGTCGAGGCTCCCTCAATGCGCGGTGGCTTCGGCGGCGAACAGGAGATCGTGGATCTCCTTCTCCAGCCGGCCGGCGCTGCCGTCCGCACTCGAGACCTTGTCGACATCGACCACCTCGGCCTTGACGCGGCCGGGATGCGGCGACAGCAGGAGGATGCGGTTGCCGATGCGGATCGCTTCCGCGATCGAATGGGTCACGAACAGCACGGTGAATTTGGTCTCGCTCCAGAGCTGGAGCAGCTCGTCCTGGCAGGTCCGGCGCGTCAGCGCGTCCAGCGCCGCGAACGGCTCGTCCATCAACAGGATGTCAGGCTCCATCGCCATGCCGCGCGCGATCGCGACGCGCTGCTTCATGCCGCCGGACAGCGTGTGCGGATAGGCATCGACCACGCGGGTGAGGCCGACTTTCTCGATATAGGCCCGCGCGCGGGCCTCGGCGTCCTTGTGCGGCAGCTTTCGCGCCGTCAGCAACGGAAACATCACGTTGGCGAGCACCGTCTTCCACGGCAGCAGCTGGTCGAACTCCTGGAAGATCATCATGCGGTCGGCGCCCGGGCCGTGGATCTCGCGACCGTTGATACTCATGCGGCCTTCGCTCGGGCTCATGTAGCCGCCGACGGCCTTGAGCAGGGTCGACTTGCCGCAGCCGGACGGTCCGAGCAGCACGAAGCGGTCGGACCTGTCGACGGTGAAGCTCACCCTCTCGGTGGCGGTGACGACGGCGCTGGAGGTCTTATAGCGCAGCGTCACTCCGTTGACGTCGAGCAGCGCCATCAGTTGCCCTTCAGGTCGTGCGCGACGGGGAGATAATAGTCGGTCCAGGCCTTGGGCTGATTCTTCAGCGTGCCAGTCTTGTAGAGATGGGCGGCGAATTTCATCGTACCCTGCGGCTCGAGATTCCACTCCATCATGCCGGGCTCCTTCAGCAGATCGAGCAGCTCCTCCGCCGAGGTCTTGTCGCCGGTGATCTCCTTGTAGATCTCGACGGCTTGCCTGGTGTCGCTGCGGATCAGGTCCTGCGCTTCCTTGGTGGCGTCGCGCACGGCCTGGATGATCTTGGGATTGGCGTCGGCGAATTTGGTCGTGGTGAAGAACTGGGCCTGGCTGAGCGGGCCGCCCATCACGTCGGGCGACGACAGCACGACATGCGCGCCCGGCACGTTCTTCAGCTCCAGGAACGTGAAGGGCGGGATCGAGAAGTGGGTGTGCACCTCGTGCTTGGAATTGGCGAGCGCCGCATAGGCGTCGGGATGGCCGAGCTGCACGGTGTTGGCGTCGAGCTTCGACCATTGATCGGCGCCGAAGGCCTCGGCCGCCGCGATCTGAAGCACGATCGCCTGGGTCGAGACTTTCACCGTCGGCACCGCGATCTTGTCGCCGGGGCCGAAATCCCTGATCGACTTGATGTTGGCATCGCGGCTGATCAGCGTCATCGGCTGCGCCGAGGTTGCGACGATGCCCTTCACGCCGCCGCGGGTACGGTCCCACAGCAACAGGAGATTGCCGGTGCCGGTGTTGAGGATGTCGACGCCGCCCGCGAGCAGCGCATCGGTCTGGGCGCCGCCGCCGGAGAAGGTGACCCATTTGGTCGTGACGCCGGGCACACCGAGGCTGGCGGCATGCTTCTCGATCAGCTTCTGCTTCTCCATGATGTGGCTCGGCATGTAGAAAATGCCGGGCTGGCGCGACAGCGAGATCTCGGACTTCTGCTGTGCATGCGCCGCGGACACCGAGAGGGCGGTTGCGGCGATCAGGGCGGCAGCCGCAAGCTTGCTACGAAGATGCATCATCATTGTTGTGTGTTTCCTCCGGCCAGCGTCGAGCTGCGTTGACCCTGCTGATGCACTAATATATTAGTGCATCAAAGGCAAGCCCGCGGGACCCGACATGGAAGTAACCCATACCGCGCCGCGCGCGGCACGACCCGCCCGGCTCGACCGCGCCCGCCAGGCCGCGCCGCAGGTGTTCGAACGGCTGCGCAATGCGATCATCGCCCTGGAGCTGCCGCCGGGCGCGCCGCTGTCCCGCGCCGAGCTCGCCGGCCAGTTCGGCGTCAGCTCGACGCCGGTGCGCGATGCCTTGATGCGGCTCGAGGAAGAGGGCCTGGTCGACGTCTTTCCGCAGCACGCGACCGTGGTCAGCCGGATCGACATCGGCCGCGCCCAGCAGGCGCATTTCCTGCGCCAGGCGCTGGAGCTCGAGATCGTCCGCCTGCTCGCGGAGAAGCATGACGACGCCCTGATCATCCGCCTCGACCACGCCATCGCACTCCAGCAGCAATTCGCGAAGGCCGGCGAGTTCGAGGCGTTCATGGCCGCCGACAACGACTTCCACGCCCAGCTCTACGCCGCCGCCGGCAAGCAGGAGCTGTGGGCACTGGTGCGCAGCCGCAGCGGCCATATCGACCGGCTGCGCCGGCTGCATCTGCCCTCACCGGGCAAGGCCCAGAACATCGTGCGCCATCACAGGCTGATCACCCGCGCGATCGAGACCGGGGACGCCGACGCCGCGCAACAGCATCTGCGCAAGCATCTGTCGGGCACGCTGAGCGAGCTCGACAAGATCCGGAGCCACCACCCGGAGTACCTGACGGACTAGTCAGGCGGCGTTGCGCCGGTCCGGCCCGCGATAATCGGCATCGTCGCTGTTGCGGCGGTCCATCGGACCAGTGCGCAGCCTGACGAAGAAGGCCTGGACCTCGGTGGCGAGACGTTCGGCTGCTCCCGAAACGTGGTTCGCGGCGCCCATCACGTCGTCGGCCGAGCGGTTGGTTTCCGCGATGGCGCCGGAGACGGTCCCGATGCTGGTCGCCAGCGTCTGCGTGCCCGACGCCGCCATCTGGACGTTCTGCGAGATCTCCCGCGTCGCGGCGCCCTGCTCCTCCACGGCGCTGGCAATCGCCGCGGTCACCTCGTCGATCCGGCGCATGGCGGTTGCGACCTCCTTGACGGAGGCGACTGCGCTGCCGGTCGAGTTCTGGATCGCGGCAATGTGCTGAGCGATGTCCTGCGTCGCATTGCGGGTCTGGTCGGCCAGCGCCTTGACCTCGGAGGCCACGACCGCAAAGCCGCGGCCGGCCTCGCCGGCGCGCGCGGCCTCGATGGTGGCGTTGAGCGCCAAAAGGTTGGTCTGGCCCGCGATCGCCTGGATCAAATCGACCACCGAGCTGATGCTCTGGGCGGCGTGCGCGAGGCCTTCGATCTCGGCCTCGGAGCGCGCGGTCACCTCGCCCGCCGACCGCACGGTCTTGTTCGACAGTTCGATCTGCCGGCCGATCTCGACGATGGAGCTCGCGAGCTGCTCGGCCGCCGCGGCGACGGTCTGGACGTTGACCGCGGTCTGTTCGGATGCGGTCGCTGCGGACGCGGCCTGGCTCGTCGCATGGTTGGCGATGCCGCCGAGGCTCTCTGCGGTCTGCCGCATGGTGCCGGCGTTCTCGCCGACCAGCGCGAGCAGGTCGCGCGAGGTCCCGCGAAATTCCTCGACCGCGTCCTCCATGTTGCGGTTGGCCGCTTCGCGCGCCTCCGCCTCGCGCGCGAGAGACGCCGCCGCCTGCTGCTGGGCGATCACGTTGTCGCGGAACTTGGCCACCGCCTGCGAGACCACTCCGATCTCGTCGCCGCGCCCGGCCGTCTTGAATTCGACACTGGTGTCGCCCCCGGACAGGCGCGCGGAATCGCCCACCAGCTCGACGATCGGACGGGTGATGGAGCGCGCAACCAGGATCGCAATCGTTGTCCCGAGCGCAAGCCCCGCGGCGAGCAGGATCCATTGCAGCAGCAGCAACCTCTCGACCGCGTCGGCCACGCTGCGGGCGTCCTCGGCGAGCTTCGACTGCTGGTCGCTCTTGAGTCCGCCGGAGCGCTTGCCATCGGTGTCCTTGCGACCGTCGAGCAGATCGAGGATGCGGGCTGCGCGCGGCGCGGCCTCGGTGGACAGGATGAAGACCGGCGCGTTCCATTGCGGCGTCCGGCGGATCGCGAAGATCTTTTGCGGCAGCGGGGTGAAGGCCTCGTTCGCCCTGGCGATGGCCCGGTAAGCGGTCGCCTGCCTTTCGGTGAGCAGATCCGCCTGGGTGCCGACCGATGCGAGCGCGGCCCTGAAGGTCGCCAGCGGCTTTTCGAACTTGTCACGATCGGCCGCCTCGCCCGAGGCGACGTAGAGCCGCAATTGCGATCCCGCCGCGGCGAGATTGCCGCGCACGTCGGCGAAGGTCTTGAGCAGGCGCTTGCGCTGGGGCGTCGCCTCCAGCGCCTCCTCCTCGTCGATCATCGAGGTGATCTCGGCGAACATGGTCGCGATCAGCGGCGCGGCCTCCTTGGCCAGGAGCTCGCTCGCCGGATAGGCCGACGGGGTGAAGGCGGCGAGCTCGGCCTTGTCCTGGGCCTGGCGGAACTCCGCGATCAGCGCCCTGGCTTCGCTCCAGTTGGTCTTGTTCTGCGGGTTGGAAAACCCCTCCGCCATGCGGTCGACCGCGGCGGCGGTGCGATCCAGGTCGGCCCAGACCGCCGCCCGGTCACGCTTGCCCTGCGCATCGCCGGTCAGCAGATAGCCGCGCAGCACCGAGAGCGTGGAGTAGAGATTGCCGACGAGTTCCGTGCTTGCGACTGCGACCGGCGCTCGCAGATCCACGACCGTCTTGATCCGCGACGAGATGTCCGAGACGGCGGCGACGGTGTAGATCACGGTCGCGGCGAGCAGAATGCAGATCAGCGCAAAGCCGCCGAGCAGCCGGGTCCGAATTCCGGTGTTCGCAATCGATTTGAACATGGAAGATCTCGTGCTGGTGGTCGGTTGATCGGTTGGCGTGGTGGGACGCCAGAATGTGAGCAATGAAATGCGCGAAATACTGATACGAGGACTATCGGAGATTGTAGTCAGCGGCCTTTAATCCATAGTGAAGGCTCGGGTTCCGTACAACTACGGCGAGAGAAATATCTCCCGATGCTAAAACGGGTTACGATGTTTGGAACCAGGCCCGACCTCAAATGCACGCAAGAGTGCGTATGATGTGCAAGGCATTGCCTCCCGGCGCGCCAGGAAAGGCAATCGCGGCAGACGCGAGGCGCTTGCGGGGCGGATAGAATCCGCGCAACAATTTCGTATTTGATGCCTTGATTTGCGGTCACTGGAACGTCCCAGCCGACCCGGAGGAATTCAGACGTGGCCAACATCCTGATCGTGGATGACGACCCGGCCGTGCAGATCACGATCCGGCTGCTTCTGGAGAGAGCCGGTCATCACGTCACCGTCGCCGGCGACGGCCACAAGGGACTTGCGCTGTTCGAGGCCAGCCCGTTCGACCTCCTGTTTCTCGACATCTTCATGCCCGGCATGGACGGGCTGGAGACGATGCGCCACATCCGGGCGCTAGCCCCGGCGATTCCGATCATCGTCATTTCCGGCCGATCAATCACGCCGGACCCCTATGCGGAGCCGGATTTCCTGAAGATGGCGACCAAGCTCGGCGCAGTGGCAAGCCTTCAGAAGCCGTTCCGGGCAGACGCGCTGCTCGCCGCGGTGAGCGGCTGCCTCGACGCGGGCAAGCCGGAGGGGCCCGATGTCAGTACCGGCCGCCGATGACGAGGGCGTCTCCTCTGCTGCAGGCCAGAACACGCACGGTCATCCGGGAACCCCTGTGAATATCTCCATGACCCTCGCAACCCGGCTGGCCATCGCGATGATCCTGCTGGTGGCGGCTACCGTGACCGCCGTCGGCTGGCTGGGCTATCGCAACATCACACAAGCCGTCATTCCGCGGGTGCTGGAGCGGGTCGAAGCCCAGTCACGCCTGCTGGCCACCAATCTTGAATCCTACGTTGCCGGCGTTCGCGGCGATTTGGTCGGCTATCGCTCCGCCGCGGCAATCAACGGTCTGATCCGGGCCCACCTCGGCGGAGGAATTGACGCTCTTGACGGCGTCTCGGAGCAGACCTGGCGCGAGCGTATCGCGGCGCGGCTCGCGGCCGAGATCGAGGCCAAGCCCAGCTATGGACAGTTTCGAATCATCGGTCTTGACGACGACCAGCGCGAGCTGGTCCGCGTCGATCGCTCCGGCCCGAACGGAGCAGTACGAGTTGCCCCCGACAGCGAACTGGAGCGCAAGAGCGAACGAACCTACTTTCAGGAAACGATACGACTGGCGCCGGGCGAGATTTATGTGTCGCCCATCGAACTCGCGACCCGCCAGGGGGGAACCACGGCCTTGCACACTCCGACCCTGCGGGCCGCGACGCCGCTGTTCACGCCCGACGGCAAGCCGTTCGGCATCATCATCGCCAATATCGACATGCGTCCGGTACTCGACCGCATTCGCTCGACGACGAGCTCGGGAGGCGAGATCTACGTCGTGAATGCGCGCGGCGACTATCTGGTTCATCCCGATCAGACGCGAGAATTCGGCTCGTTGCGCGCCCCCCCCACCAACTGGCGCAGTGATTTTCCATTTTTCTCAGCCCTGGCAGGCTCGCCGGGAGTATCCACGCAGCTCGCGACCGATGGATCGGGCCGGCCGAGCGGCGCGGCGATCGCGCCTGCGCTGCTTGCGAGCAAGGAATGGGTCGCAATCATCGTGACCATTCCCCCGGCCGTCTTTGGCCGCGTGCCGGCCGCCATTCAAAAAACGTCCTTGCTCGTCGGCTTGCTTGCCGTCCTCGCCGCGGCTTCGCTCGCGGTGCTGCTGGCGCGCTCCCTGACTCGCCCGATCGGGCGCCTGACCGCGGCCGTGGAGGCCATCGGCAGCGGACGGCCAGCGGACATTCCCGTCGATGCAAGCGGCGAGACGGGCGTGCTGGCGCGGGCCTTTGCCCACATGGTCGAGGAGATGAAGGCAAAGACGTCGGCACTGGAGCACGAGGTCGAGGAGCGGCGTCGCACCGAGGCCGTCCGCGACCAGCTCGCCGTCCGCGAAAGCCTGTTCAGCGCGGCGGTCCAATCCTCCGACGATTCGATCGTCCTGCAAACGCTCGACGGCATCATCATCGGCTGGAACGCGGCAGCCGAACGCCTCTACGGCTATTCGGCCGAGGAAGCGATCGGACAGCCGACGTCGATCCTGCTTCCGCCGGATCGCCGCGAGGAGGGCAAGGACTATCTTCGGCGGATTGCGAGGGGTGAGCGGATCGAACATTTCGAAACCGTGCGCCTGCGCAAGGATGGCAGCCCGGTCGAAATCTCGGTGAGCCTCTCACCGATCAGGGGCCCCTCCGGCGAGATCATCGGCGCCTCGGGCTCGGCGCGCAGCCTCACCGAGGCGCGACGGACCGAGCGGGCGCTACAGCAGCAGCTCGAGGAGCGGCGGCAGCTTTTCGACGCCTCGCAGGACCTGATCATGATCATGGACTCGCAGGGCCATATCGCGCAGATCAGCCCGAGCTGCGAGGCCATTCTCGGCTACCGGCCCGACGACATGATCGGCTACAGCGGCGCCGATTTCATCCACCCGGCCCATCTCGAACAATCGCGCGAGGAAATGCGCGCACTCAGGCGCGGCGGGCACCCGAAGCTCGCCGACACCCGCTGCCTCCACAGGGACGGACGCGAGATCTGGCTGTCCTGGCTCGGCAACTGGTCCGATCAGGCCAAGCGCTACTTCTTCGTCGGGCGCGACATGACCGAGGCAAGGCTGGCCGAGGAGTCCTTGCGCGAAAGCGAGCAGCTGGCCCGCAACATCGTCGAGACCGCGCTCGACGCCTTCGTCCAGACCGACGACCGCAGCATCATCCTGAACTGGAGCTCGCGGGCCGAAGAGCTGTTCGGCTGGCGCCGCGACGAAGCGCTGGGCAGGAATGCGATCGACCTCATCGTCGCCACAGGTGAGCGCGAGAGGGTCAAGGCGGGTCTCGCTCGCTTCCTCGATTCCGGAGACGGTCAGACGCTCAATCGCCGCCGCGAGCTGGTCTGCTGCCGCCGTGACGGCAAGGAATTCAAGGCCGAACTGAGCGTCACGGCGCTGAAGCGCCGCGAAGGCATTCTGTTCAACGTCTTCTACCGCGACCTCACTGACAAGATCGCGTCCGAGGAACGCATCCGCCATGCGGAGAAGATGGAGGCGGTCGGCCAGCTCACCGGCGGCGTGGCGCACGACTTCAACAACATCCTCACCGTGATCACCGGGACGATCGAAATCCTCAGCGACGCAGTGGCCAAGGAGCCCGAGCTTGCGGCGATCACCCGGATGATCGACGAGGCCGCCGGCCGCGGCGCCGAGCTGACCCAGCACCTGCTCGCGTTCGCGCGCAAGCAGCCGCTCCAGCCGCGCGAGGTCGACATCAACTCGCTGATCGTCGACACCGCAAAGCTGCTGCGGCCGACGCTGGGCGAGCAGATCCAGATCGAATCCGTGTTCGAGGAGGAGAGCTGCGTTGCGATCGTCGATCCCAACCAGCTCACCACCGCGATCCTCAACCTCGCGCTCAACGCCCGCGACGCCATGCCCGGCGGCGGCAAGCTGATCGTGGAGACGGGCGCCGCCTATCTCGACGAGGTCTATGCCAGCGTCAACGACGTCCGGCCCGGGCACTACGTGCTGATCGCCGTGAGCGACACCGGAACCGGCATTCCGTCCAACATGCTGACCAGGGTGTTCGATCCCTTCTTCACCTCGAAGGGACCGGGCAAGGGCACCGGGCTCGGGCTTTCGATGGTCTACGGCTTCATCAAGCAGTCCGCGGGCCACATCAAGATCTACAGCGAGGAAGGCCACGGCACCACGATCAAGATGTACCTGCCGCCGGGCAAGACGGCGACGGCGGTCGGCGACGGTGTGATCCCCGCGACGATCGAGGGCGGACACGAGACGATCCTGGTGGTCGAGGACGACCGGCTGGTGCGCGACTACGTGCTGGCGCAGCTGCATGCGCTGGGCTACGTCACCTTGCAGGCTGCGAACGCCGCGGAAGCGCTCGCGATCGTCGCCGCCGGAAAGCCGTTCGACCTCCTGTTCACCGACGTCATCATGCCCGGCAGGATGAACGGACGGCAGCTCGCCGACGAGCTGATGAAGACGCGCCCCGATCTCAGGGTGGTCTACACGTCAGGCTATACCGAGAATGCGATCATCCATCACGGCCGGCTGGATTCGGGCGTTCTGCTGCTCGCAAAGCCCTACCGCAAATCGGATCTCGCGCGGATCATCCGCAAGGCGCTGCTGGGGTGAGACTTGGGAGTCATTCCGGACGCGCGTAGCGCGATCCGGAATCTCGAGATTCCGGGTTCGATGCTCCGCATCGCCCCGGAATGACGAAGAAATGTCCGCGACGCAACCGACCCTACGACGCGCGCTGCGCCGCGGTCATCACGATCCGGATCAGGTCGGCGGCATTGCGCGCACCGAGCTTCTTCATGATGTTGGCGCGGTGGTCCTCGATGGTGCGCGGGCTGATGCCGAGAGTGCGGCCGGCTTCCTTGTTGGAAGCGCCGGCGGCGAACTGCTCGAGCACCTCGCGCTCGCGCCGCGTCAACGGCTCGCGTCCGGGGAAATGCAGCGAGCCGAATTTCGGCGCTGCGTTCTCCGCCTGCCTGCGTGCATAGGCGCCGATCGCCTCGTCGAGGCGGCCGACGATCTCGCTGCCGCGGAACGGCTTCTCGATGAAGTCGAGCGCGCCGCTCTTGATGGCGCCCACCGCCATTGTGATGTCGCCCTGCCCGGAGATCATGAAGATCGGCGCCGGATAATCCTCACCGTGCAGCTCCTTCAGAATGTCGAGACCCGACTTTCCGGGAATGTGCACGTCGAGCAGGATCGCAGCCGGTGTGCGGTTTCGCGCGACGGAGAGCAGCGCTGCGCCGTCCGCAAAACAGATCACCTCATAGCCCGCCGCCTTCAACACCATCGACAAGGTGTCGCGAACAGCCGGGTCGTCGTCGACTACGAAGATTTCACCGCGAGAGGTTTGTTCGGCCATGTGCCATGTCCAATTGGCATTAGAGTCCATTCGGCATTGAGGACTCGCGTCCGCGCCAACCGTTATGGCGTTCGGCGCGGATTCGGCCCACCCGTATTTGTACGGGACATAGACTTAACGCACAAGTAGCGGCATGGCGCCTAATTGCGGGGGACGGAGAATATCCATGCTAAATTTGGCCAGCACGCCACCTCTCGTCACGACGCCCGAGGCCGACAGCCGTCAGTTGATTGCGGCCGACCTTCGCTGCCTGATCGCGCAGATCGAGAGCAGCATGCGCCTGATCGACGCAGCCATGATCGATGCAGGCCCGGAGCAGGACGACAACGGCGATCAGGCCGGTTCCGCCGACATTTTCGTGCTCGACGACGTCACGCCGCGCTATGCCACGGCGAGTGCCGCCCTCAACGTCTGCCGGGCGGGCCTTGGCCACGCCCTGCAATACCTGTCGGATTCCGGCGACCCGGTGTAGGTCGCGATCGGCGCGGCGGCGGCTGCATCCGATTGCATGGCAGCTCCGCGCGTCAGGTGCGGTGCCGTTCCACGATCGCGTCGCTGGCGACACCACCCCAGGTGTGGATCGCCGGCAGCCCCATCGCGGTCTTGCCGAGGTTGGCGAGGCTGATGCGCAGGGCCGCCAGATCGAGCGGCTTCGGCAGGCCCTGGAGCTGGATCCCGACGGAGCGGGCGAAGCTGCGGGCGGCGCTGCGGCGCTTGCCGTCCATGCCGCTGATGACGATCACGGCACCGGCGAATTTCGCGTTCGCCATCTCGCGCAACACGTCGATGCCGTCGCCATCCTCCAGCACGAGATCGAGCGTCACGCAGTCGAAGCGCGCGGCGCGGAGCTTCTCGATCGCTTCCGCCACGGACGGCGCCACGGTGACTTCGTGGCCGGCCTGCTTGGCGGCGACCGTGATCAGGCTGCGCTGCGTGGCGTCGTCATCGACCACCAGGAGCTGGAGCGCACGCCGCTCGGCGACGTCGGGCAGGTTCGATGGGACGGGGGAGAGGGAACTTCTGGGCATTGCCGTATTCCTGAGATTGAGACAGGCAATGGATACACGGCGCGCGCTTAGGCCACGTAAAGCCGCCGCGGCAAATTCGCCCGGATGTTTCAGCAAATGTAAAGCAACGTGGCGGAAAGCGCCGGCGCCGCCCCGCGCCGGTCAGGCTGCCGCGTCGTGGCCGCCGGCCGCGCCGCGCTTCTTCCGGTTCTTGCCGCGCAGGAACTGGATGTCCATTTCGGCGCCGTTGACGCGCACCAGCTCGCAGCGGCGGTAGGCTAGGCCGGTGGACGACAACAGCAGGAAGAACTCTTTCAGGTTCAGCCCCTGGATCGAGCCTTCAACCGTGAGGATGGCGTCGGTGTCGGAAATGGCGTTGAGCTTGCAGTCACGGCGCCAGGTGCCGTCGATGGCCATGATGCAGACATCATAGCCGCGACTGAAGGTGACGCGCTCCGCGCCTTTTCCATCCTCGGCCATGCCTATCGTCCCGCCATCACCGCCATGCGCGGCGCCACGCCGGCGAGAGCCGGCTTGGCCACGGCTGCACGCGGATCGTTCGGCTTGTAGAGGCCGCGCCGGTCGGGAATCGGCCTGAACGTATCCGTCAGTCCGACCACGGTTTCGGCGGCACCCAGCACGAGGAAGCCATCGGGCTCGATCTGGCGCGCCAGGCGGTTGAAGATGTTGATCTTGGTGTCCTGGTCGAAATAGATCAGCACGTTGCGGCAGAAGATGACGTCGAACGTACCGAGCTGGGCGAAGTCGTGCAGCAGGTTGAGCTGGCGGTGCTGGATCATCGCCCGCAATTCGGGATTGATCTGCCAGGTCTCGCCGGTCTGCTTGAAATATTTCACCAGCATCTGGATCGGCAGGCCGCGCTGCACCTCGAACTGGCTGTAGACGCCGGCTCTGGCCTTCTCCAGCACCTCCTGCGACAGGTCGGTCGCGATGATCTCGACGCGCCAGCCGGTGAGGGCCGCACCCATCTCCTTCAGGCACATCGCCAGCGAATAGGGCTCCTGCCCGGTCGAACCGGCGGCGCACCAGATCCGCACGCTGCGGCGGCCGGCGCGCGCCTTGATGATCTCGGGCATGATGGTGTCGCGGAAATGATCGAACGGGACCTTGTCGCGGAAGAAGAAGGTCTCGTTGGTGGTCATGGCTTCGACCACGTCGGTGATGAGCGCGCGCGAGCCACCCTGCAGCTTCTGCACGAGCTCGGGGATGCCGGAGAGCCCGGCCTTGCGGGCGAGCGGCAAGAGGCGGCTTTCGATCAGATACTGCTTGTCTGCGGACAGATCGAGACCTGAATTGTCCTTCAGGAACTTGCGCAGATACTCATACTCGGTCGGGGTCACAGATGGCCTCTCGAAAGCTGTACTGAAAACACTCTGGCCGGAACACTCGGGCCAGACACACTCAGACCATGGCTTGTCCGACCGGGATCAAGCCGACTTCAGCGAACTTGTCGGCGATAATGTCTTTGTCGAAGGGCTTCATGATGTATTCGTTCGCGCCGCCGCTGAGCGCCTGGGCGATATGGGCCACGTTGTTCTCGGTGGTGCAGAACACCACCTTCGGCTGGTCGCCGCCGGGCAGGCGGCGCATGTGGCCCATGAACTCGAAGCCGTCCATCACGGGCATGTTCCAGTCGAGCAACACCGCATCGGGCAGTTGCCGCTGGCAGATCTCGAGCGCCTTCGAGCCGTCCTCGGCTTCGGTGACCTGGAATTCCAGGCCTTCCAGGATGCGGCGCGCGATCTTGCGCACGACGCTGGAATCATCGACCACCAAACAGGTCTTCATTTTGGTTCTCCGGCTTCGATGTTTCGTTGGTTCACGCAGCCATTTGCACTTTGGTTTCGAGCTCGAGGACGCGATCGACGTCGAGGACGACCATGAGCTGGCCGTCGAGGCGGTGGACACCGCCGGCGAGCTTGGCCATGCGGGGGTCGAGGTTGACGGGGTTTTCTTCCTTGCCGTCCTCGGGCAGGCGCAGCACCTCGCCGATCTGGTCGATCAGCAGGCCATAGGATTCGCCGCGCAAGTCGACACCGACCGCCATCGGCACCTTGCCGTCCTCGGGCCTCGGCAGGCCGAGGCGGGCGCGCATGTCGACCACGGTGACGATGCGGCCGCGCAGGTTGAGGACGCCGGCGATCTCGCGGGAGGACAGCGGAACGCGGGTGACGCGCTCGGGCATGAACACGTCCTGGACGCGGGAGATCGGCAGGCCGAACAGCTGGCCGCCGATCATCGCGGTGACGTATTCGACCATGGCGCCTTCGGTGGACTGGGTCTTGTTGGCCATCAGCGTATCTCCTGATCCCGCTTTTTCGTTTTGAGCATGATCTCGTCGGAAAACCGCTTCACACTTTTCCGGATCATGCTCTTACGCCGCTGCCCGGCTCAGCTCGGAGGCGCCGGCGGCGCCCGCGGTCTGCTCCTTCAGCGCCGCGATCAGACCGGGACGGTCGAACTTGGCGACATAGTCGTGGAAGCCGGCCTGACGGCCGCGCTCGATCGCCGCCGGCGACACCAGCGCGGACAGGCCGATGATCGGCATCGCGCCCAGATTGTTGTCGGAGCGGATCACCTCGGCGAACTCGAACCCGTTCATGTCGGGCATCTCGATGTCGGTCAGGACCACGTCGAAGCTCTGGGCGCGCAGCGCGGCCAGGCCCTCCTGCGCGGTCGGCGCGGTGCGGACGCGGTAACCGGCCGCCTTCAGGACGGGGGCCAGCATGTTGCGGAAGAACGCGCTGTCGTCGACCAGCAGCACCGACTGCGAGTGCATCGACGGCTTCATCTCCTTGCGGGTGAACCAGTCGGCGAACGCCATCGGCAGGAAGTGGCCGACGTCGATCACCTCGGTGGCCTGCCCCTTGATCACGGCCGAGCCCAGGATGCCCTGGCTGGAGCCGCCGACCTCGATGTTGAGGCGTTCCTCGACGATGTCGATGATCTCGTCGACGACGAGGCCCATGGAGCGGCCGTCGTCGGCGAACACCAGGATCGGCTGGGCGCCTTGGCTCGCAACGGTGACGCTCTCCATGGCGACGAGCGGCATCAGCTGCTCGCGGTACTGCACCATGTAGCGGCCGTTGCTGAACTCGATCTTGTCGGCGGGCAGCTCCTCCAGGCGCGTAACGAGCCCGAGCGGGACCGCCTTGGGCTGGGACGAGCCGGCGCGGAACACCAGCAGCGAAGTGGTCTGCTCGCCACTTCCGATGTGATGCGCCCCGTTCTCGTCGCCCATGTCATGGGCCGAGGAGCCGGCGGCACCCAGCGCCTTGGCAATGCCGTTGGGGTCGATGATCATGATGACGGCGCCATCGCCCAGGATGGTGTTGCCGGAGAACATGTCGATGTGACGCAGTTTCGTCGACATCGGCTTGACCACGATTTCTTCGGTGTGGAAGACGCCGTCGACGACGATGCCGAAGGTCTGGCTGCCAACCTGCGTCACCACGATAAAACCGTTCTCGGGATCGCTGGCCGCGCCGTCGTCGATCTTGAGCAGCTTCTTCAAATGGATCAGCGGCAGCAACTTGTTGCGCAGGCGAAGGACGGCGGTGTCCTTGATGCGCTCGATGCGGTGCTCGCTGTTGGCGCGGGCCCGGACCAGCTCGACGACGGAGAGCTGCGGGATCGCGAAGCGGTCGCCGGCGGCTTCCACGATCAGCGCGGAGACGATGGCCAAGGTCAGCGGGATCTTGATGGTGACGCTCGAGCCCTCGCCGGCCACCGACTTGATGTCGATGGTGCCGCCGATCTGGTCGATATTGGTGCGCACCACGTCCATGCCGACGCCGCGCCCCGACACCGAGGTGATGGCGGCCGCGGTCGAGAAGCCCGGCGCGAAGATGAACTTGTGGATCTGGGCTTCGCTCATCTTCTCGAGCTCGGCCTCGGTGACGAGACCCGAGGAGATCGCCTTGGCCTTGATCCTCTCGGTGTTGAGGCCGCGGCCGTTGTCGGCGATGCAGATGATGATGTGGCCGCCCTCGTGATAGGCGGAGAGGCGGATGGTGCCCTGCTCGCCCTTGCCGGCCGCGAGCCGCTCGGCGGGGGTCTCCAGGCCATGGTCGGCGGAGTTGCGCACCATGTGGGTGAGCGGGTCCTTGATCAGGTCGAGCACCTGGCGGTCGAGCTCGGTGTCGGCGCCGTGCATCTCCAGCTCGATCTGCTTGCCGAGTTCGCTCGACAGGTCGCGGACGATGCGGGGCAGCTTCTGCCAGGCATTGCCGATCGGCTGCATGCGCGTCTTCATGACGCCTTCCTGCAGCTCGGCGGTGACGTTGGAGAGGCGCTGCAACGGCACCTTGAACTCGGTGTCCTCGTTGCGGCGGGAGATCTCCAGCAGCTGGTTGCGGGTCAAGACCAGCTCGGAGACCATGGTCATCAGATGCTCCAGCGTATCCACGTTGACGCGAATCGACTGGTTGGCGATGCGGTCGCCCTCGGAGGCGCCCTCGTCGGCCATCGACTTCTTCGGCGCGGCCTTCTCCTTGGCGGCAGGCTTGGCCGCTTCCTTGGCAGCCTCTTTGGCAACAGGGGCCGGAGCCGGCGCGGGCTCAGCCTTGACCTCGGCTTTGGCAACGGGTGCGGGGATTGGGGCTTCGATCGCGGTCTCGCGGAAGGCGCGCTCGAGCTCGTCCAGCGACACCTCGCCCGGGCGCAGCGGGCGCTCCAGGGTCTGGTCGATCAGCGAACCCGTGGTCATGTCCTTGGCCGGCGCAGCGGCGGCCGGCGCTTCCGGCACCAGCGGCGGGGCGTCAGCAACGGGAGCGGCGCTGCCAGCCGCCATTGCCGCCATGCCCTGCTCGACCATCGCTTCCAGCTTGTCGATGAGATCGCGGTCGGTGCCCTCGGGCTCGGCTTCGGTCGCCTCGAGGCCGGCGAGGATCTCCTTGATGCGGTCGATCGAGGACAGGATCACCGTCACCGCCTGCCCCGTCACCGGCATGCCGTCACGGAACTTGCCCATCAGCGTCTCGCCGGCATGCGCCAGCGCTTCCAGTCGCGGCAAGCCGAGGAAGCCGCACGTCCCCTTGATGGTGTGGACCAGGCGGAAGATGTTATCCAGGATCTTGGCGTTGTTCGGCTCCTGCTCGAACTTCACCAGCTGATTGTCGACGGTGTCCAGGCTCTCGCTGGTCTCCGTCAAGAACTCCCGCAACAGATCATCCATGAGCTACGCCTTACTGAGCTGGACTTCGACGCCTGAGCCACGCTTGGCATCGACGGAGGTCCCCGTCTGGATCGTTAGACATCCCCTTTCACGGTCCCGTTAATTTCATCCTCCGTGCTAATACGGATATTGAAGAGAAGTTTGCGGTTCGGTCACATGCGGCAACGCTTCTCGGTAAAATCGGCACCGAACCGTCGCGAAAAGAAGCGTTAGGTAAACGCGCCGATAACAGCGCGACGACGCGCGCGAAAAAATCCTGCTCGTGAAGGACGATATGCACGGCCCACGTGAAATCGAAGCCGATCGGGAGCGCTCTCGCGACCGTCGCGGCGTGCCCTGCCGGGATCCGCAAGGCCCGCGTTTGTGGTAAACAGACGCTTACCCCGCCGCTACGACGGCCTGCGCTGCGCTAACCCAGGCGCGCGGCCGAGGCAACGTCGTCGGAGCGGTGCTCCGCGAGGCAATCGTTGATGGCGGCGAGCAGAGCGTGCGGCGTGAACGGCTTGCGCAGACAGCGTGCCGCGCCGAGCTCGAGCGCCATCCGGAGGAAATCGGGAGCGGGTGAATTCAGATTTGCGAAAGCGTAGCCGGACATCGCGATCAACGGAATGGTGGGCGCCCGCTCGTGGAACACCCTGATCGATTCGAAGCCGCGCATGTGCGGCATGAAGATGTCGATGATCATCAGATCGAACTGTTCGTGTTCGAGAGCGCGCAGTCCGACCTCTCCTCCTTCGGCAATCGTCACCCGAAAATGGTTTCGCTGAAGATAGACCTCGATGGCCATGCACACCATCGGGTCGTCGTCGACAACGAGAATATGGCACAGACTTTCTGTCCCCGTTTGAGCTTCCCGTTTCGGCGATTCAATAATTGAACCGTGGGGCACGCCTTTCTCCTCTGGTTGGGATCGAAGAACTGACGGTCGCGAACGTCTTTGGCGAAGCCAGGAGGACGGAAACGACGGACGCGAAATCTGCAGCCATGCGGCGCCATGAATCGGTGCGATGTCCGGTCGCTGTAACCACTCGTCCAATAGACGAGGCTGCGCGGACTGACCGGTGTCCGATCGCCGCGCGGATGCAGTGCTCCCGGCTCATGAAGGCCCCCCTGCCACTTTTTCCTGCGCGCCCTCACAGGACTGGCGCGAAGGTTCTCGAGCGAATCAGCGCGCTGTACTTATTTCCGCCGCAAATGCGGCAGCCTGTCTGCCCTCTAACGGGTATATGGACAGCACCACAACCTGTACAATATGCTTTTGTTACCGTGCAACTGAACGACGCAACAGGGCGCTGCATCGATCTTAGGTCGAACGCGCCGGAATTGATCCTGAATGACCACGAGCGGCTTCCTGCCCAATCAGTTGCTGCAAATGCTCGATGCGGCAGATTTCGACCTGCTGCGCCCCCATCTTGCGACGGTCGAAATGGTCAGGGAATCTGTCTTGGGCGAGGCGGGCGCCGCGTTGCGATACGTCTACTTCCCGCACGGCGGGTCCGTTTCGATCACGCTGGGCTTGTCCGAAGGACAAATGATCGAGATCGCAATGCTGAGGCGCGACAGCGTCGTGGGCAGTGGCGCGGCGCTTGCCGACGGCATCGCGCCGGCGGACGCGGTCGTGCTCTTCCCCGGCACGGCTTCCATGCTTGAAACCGCGGCTTTCCGGACGATCGCCGCCGCGAGCGTCCCGTTTCGAAATCTGATGGTGCGTCATGAGCAGGTCCTGCTCGCGCATGCGCAGCAATCGTTGCTCTGCAATACGCTGCACCCGGTCGAGGCCCGGCTGGCGCGCTGGCTCTTGCGCGCCCGCGACCTGTCCGACAGCGCGATCCTTCCGCTGACACAGGAGACGCTGGCACAGATGATGGGCGTGCGGCGCAACGCCATTTCTCTCGTCGCGCATGCACTGCAACGGGCCGGCATTATTCGCTACACCCGCGGGCAGATCGAAATCATCGACCTGCGCGCGCTGGAGACGACGTCCTGCGACTGCCATTCGGCGGTCAAGGCCACCCATTCACGCCTGCTCGGAGCGCTGCGGTGACGAGAAGTCGATGCGACCGTTCTGCATGCCGAGGTGCACACAGCGCCGCGAAGGTGACCGTCGCACTCGGACAACTTGTCCCAATTGCCTATATATCCCGACGGGAACATGATGGAGCTTGCCCGTGCCGGGATCCGCAAATTCGCTCTCGCAAGTCCCTGCCTGACGAGACGGGAGGCAGTTTTGGAAACGATGGTGCGTCCGTCCAACGGTTTCCTGTCCGCGCTCACGGCGGACGATTATGAGCTGATCCGCCCATATCTGCGCACGGTCGAGCTGCCGCACGAGGCCGTGCTGGTCGAGACCGGCGAGACGCTCAAGCGCGCGTTCTTTCCCCACCGCGGCGTCATCTCGCTGGTGGTGAACCTCGCCAAGGGCGAGCATGTGCAGGTCGCCATGATCGGCCGCGACAGCCTGCTCGGCACGCTCTCGACCATGGGCGATACTTGCGCGCTGAACACGGCAATCGTGCTGGTTCCCGGCGTCGCGTCGGTGATGGATCTCGACCGGCTGCGCATCGCGGCCGACCAGAGCGGCACCCTGCGGACGTTGCTCACGCGCCACGGGTTGGCGGTCTACGCTCAGGTCCAGCAGACCGCGGGCTGCAACGCCGCCCATCCGGTGGAATCGCGGCTGTCGCGCTGCCTGTTGCACACCCATGATCTGTCGGGCGACTACCGGCTGCTGCTGACCCAGGAGGCCATGGCGCAGATGATCGGCGCGCGGCGCAACAGCGTGTCGCTGGTCGCCAATACCTTGCAGCAGGCCAATTTCATCCACTACAGCCGCGGGCACATCCAGATCCTGAACCTGGACGGCCTGCGCCAGACCGCGTGCGAATGCTACGCCACGGTGAAAGCCCAGTACGACCGGCTGCTCGGCCAGCGCTGACCGGCGCCGTCGCGTGGTAAACCTGCGGCTAACGCCGGCCTGCAAACACCTGCCGTCCCGCTACCGGAACTGAAATTCAAATGCCGTAGACACGGGCCGGACCTCGCGACGGACGCGCCGCGCGACAAACGGACCGTGACCAAGGCAGGCAAAGCCATGTTTGAAATGACCGTTGCGCCTGCGCAGGCAGCGCCCGATGCCGAGCCCGCGCGCGAGCCGGGCGCGTATGCGGCGCTGGTGCGCGAGATCGGCGAGGACGGTGCCGGCGAAGTGCGCGCCGTGTTCTGGAGCGAGACCTGCGCGCGCCTGCAACTGTTCCGCACGCTCGCGCTCGCGCAGCACCACGCGAAGATCGCGCGCGAAGCGCATTCGCTGAAGAGTGCGGCCGGGACGTTCGGCTATGCCAGGCTCGCGGCGCTGGCGCTGCGGCTGGAGAAGACCGCGGAGACGCTCGGTGAGGCCGAATTCGGTGATCTGCTGGAGCGCATGGATGCCGCCTACGCCGCCGCGCGCGCGCAGGAGCCGCAGGCATAGCGAGACCGATGCAACCCCGCCGTACTTCTACGGTTTGGGATTTTCACAGATGGCTAATCATAGGTGGCGATAGTCGCGGGAAACCAGGAGGGTTTCCATGTTCACCTATGAGACAGTGGACCAGAAGGAGGTCCGTCGCTTCCGTATCGCGCAGTTCAACGGCCGGATGGCGACGGTGAAGGCTGGCGAGTCGACGGTGACCGGCTTCGTGCGCTCGGTGCTGGAGCAGGAATCGAGCACCCCTCCCCGCTGGACCATCACGATCATTCCGAACGCGCCGAAGGAAGAGATCAAGCCGCTGCGCCCCATCTCGCGCGCGCGCGCCTTCTCCGAAGACTATTTCTGAACGCGATCGGCTTCTCCCGCCCCCGCGCCGCCACCGGCGGCGCAAGACAAGAACCTCAATCGATTGAATGCAGCAGCGCCGCGCGGACGAGGTCCGCGGTATTGCGCGCACCGAGCTTGCGCATCGCCTCGGCGCGATGGCTCTCGAACGTGCGCGGACTGATCTGCATCCGAAGCGCACCCTGCTTGTTCGAATAGCCCTCACTGATCAGCCGGAGCACCTCGCGCTCGCGCTTGGTCAGCCGCTTCTGGCCCGACAGGCCCAGGAGTTCGGGACTCGGCACGCGCTGCGGCTGCGGCGCACGGGCGATCTTGGCTTCGGCGTCCTCGATCCGGGGCGGGATCGGCGAGTCAACCTTGTGGGGGCCGGCAAGCTGCTTGATCAGGCCGCAAACGCGCTCGGTCTGCGTCAGCGCATTCTCCACCACCCGCTGCAAATAGGCACGGTCGCCGGTAGCCGGCGCGAGCTGATCGCTGTGATGCTTGATCTCGCCCATGTAGAGCAGGAGCGCAGTCAGGGGGCCGTTGAGCTCGCGGGCGATGGCAGCGGCCATTTCGTCTGCGGCCTTGGCGCGAGCGGCGTTCAGGCGGACGAAATCGAGCTCTTCAGCCGGAGCAGTGCTGCTTTCGTACCATTCCGACGGCCGCGAATCGGTAGCCGTATCGTTCTGTGACCCCATGTGACCTGTTTAGCGGAACCCAGGCCGATCTGTGGTTAACTTTTTGCTCCGTAAGACTACGGTAATTTTGGCAGTTTTGCGCTAAAATACCGGCGTCGGCACAATTTATGCTTGCGCGAAGCTTGCCTTGACCATGCAAGGGTTGAGAATTTCGCCCACTTCCTGGGCAGACGGGCCGAAGCCTCCTTAACCGCCGTCGCCCGGACGGTCCTCCGCCGCCCCCGGATTTTACGGATAAATTAACGGCGACTTGCTTCTCTAGAGCCCGATTGAGAGCGCGCAAATGCCTCCATGCATTGAGCCCGTAGGCTTGCTGGAATCGTTGCGGAAGATTGCGTGCCATGAACGAGATCGATCGGCTGACCGAATTCTTGCAGAGGCTGACGCCGCTGTCGCGCAGCTGTCTGCTCAGCGAGCTCGAACGGCTCGAGCTGTGCGGCATCGACATGCCGGGCTCGGCCGACGTCCAGGCCCGCCTGCGCGCCGAGTTTCGCAAGGACGGTTCGACCCAGGCGCGCGCCACCAGCCCCTCGCGTTATTTCTTCGCCCCGCTCGAGCTGCTGCTGATCGACGGCGCACCCGAGCATGCCAATATGGGGCGAATTTCGCGCAACACCCTCACCCCGATCTGGGAGTGGATCTGCCGCGATCTGCTGCCGACCATGGCGCGCGACTACATCAAGGCGATCAACGACCAGGTCGCCGCCAACAACCCGAAGGAAGTGCTGAAGGTCGCGTCGATCTTCCAAACCAAGGTCGTCAAGGTCCTCGAGAACACCCTCGCATCAGCGGAGAGCGCCGAGTTCGCCCGCGGCAAGCTCGCGCAATACACGGCTTCGCGCAGCGCCTTCGACGACGTGAAGAAGATGCAGCAGGTGCTGCGCGCCGGCGCCGCGCTGCCGAAGTTCGACGAAAAGCTGCCCGAGAAGATCGCGAAATTCGACGACGGCCAGGTTGCCCAGATTACCGCGCAGCTCGATGCCTTCAAGAAGGCTCATCCCGAGGCGCTGCCCTTCGCGCTGGCGCTGGTGGCGCGGCGGCTGAAGACGTCCTGGCAATTGGTGCGCCTCGCCACCAAGGCCGCCGCGAGCAAGAGCGCGGCCGACGTCGCTGCCGCGCCCTATGCCTGCGTCGTTGCCATGGTGCTCGACCGGCTCGACGACAAGCGCCTCGCGCTCAGGATCGCTCTCCGGCACAACCGGGTGCTGGTCGCCCGCGACCTGCTCGCCGAAATCTACGACACCGAATATGCGCTCAAGGTCCGCATCGACGGCATCGAGAATTGCGAATGGGGCGTCCGCCTCCAGCAATTGATGGACGCGATCGCGGCGCTGGTGGCCGCCGAGGTAAGCCGCTTCCCGGCCAATGTCGGACACATTCTCGGCTCGCGCCGGCTACGCAGTCACGATACGCTCGGCGGCAAGCTGTCCTACCTGGCGTGGAAGGGACGCGATGCCGTACAGGACGGCGCGGCGGCGTTTCGCAAATTGATCGGGCAGACCTGACATCCGGCAGCGCAATCAATGCGCGCGCGGCAGGCACAGGAAGCGATCGAGAAATCGCCCTGACAGCACGAACCTGAACCACCAATACAATATTCGCCGCGTCGTCATTGCTGCGATCCTCGACAGCCCACCACCGGCTGCCTGAAGCAATAGCGCAGGTGCAGCAAACCGCATGTGATCTGCTTCACACTTGCGCCGTCGCGGCCACGCATTGTCGCAGAACCGTCACGAGCGGAGGCGGAACATGCGCGCATCGCGCGAAAATGAGTTCTTCGGCCGTAGCTGCCGCTCTTATCCTCCGATGCACGGCATGAGCATTGGGAAGGAATCCGCGATGAGATCGAACCGACGGACATTGACGATGGCGGCCCTGCTTGCGGGCGCGCTGGCGCTCACATCGACGACGATGGCACAGACGTCGCCGCCGCAAGGCAATGCCGCGCCGACCGCCGACAACGCGGTGCTGCTCACCGTCTTCTTCAAGCACGACCAGTCCCGCCCGCTCAACGAGCTGAATGCGCAGCTCGATAGGCAGGGATTCCACAAAGCGTTTCCGCCGCCCGGAATCGAGGTCGTGAGCTGGTACGTGATGATGGGCATCGGCCAGGTGATCACGCTGCGCCTGCCGGCTTCGCGGCTGCGCGAGGTCAATCGCGTCATCGAGGATACCGCGTGGGGCTCGTACCGCACCGAGTTCTATCCGACCTATGATTACAAGGCGGTCGGGATGGCTCAGCACGACAAAGCCACAGCCAATTGAGGCGAGCGTTATTCAATTGGGCGACACGCGAACGGCTTCGTCCAATTGCAGGACACCGGTCTTGATCTCGCCGCGGCCGCATCTTTCAAAAATCTCTCGCGATGACCGTGTCATGCGCCCGTCACGCACGGTCAGACGTAAAGATTCTTCGAAGAAGATCCGAACAATTTTAGGAATGATGAGGGCTTTAACGTTACCCAGATAATCCGACGATCGACTGAAGCCCTCCATATTTGAAACTGCTCCCATCGCTAACACCGTCGCGGAACGGGAGTGGTTTGCGATGAACGATCAAATTGTAGAACTCGCCGGCGGAAGGCCCAGAACCTTCGGACGGCGAAAGGTAACGCCGCGCGCTTGCGTCGCCGACGGCAAGCGCCATCTGCGTGCTTTCCTCGCCGAGGTGCTGGAGGATCTCGGCTTCGTCACGACCGAATGCGCCAGCGCGGAGGAGCTGCAAACCGTACTGACGCGCGAGCTGCCGGATCTGATCCTGCTCGGAATCGCCGCCGACGGCATCGAGCCCGGGACATTTCTGCAGACGCTGGTTCGCGAGGCATTCGACGGCAAGGTTCTCGCCGTCGGCGCCCGCGAGTCGATCATCGTCAGGGCCGTGCAGCAGGTCGGCGAGGAATATGGCCTTGCGATGCTGCCGCCGCTGACCACGCCCTTTGCCGCCGAGACGCTGCGCGAGCGCGTCGCGATGCTGCTGCCGGAGGAGCCGGCGCCGAGCCCGGCCGTGCATGTCGGCGAGGCCCTGCATGCCGGCTGGCTCGAGCTCTGGTATCAGCCCAAGATCGACGCGAGGACGCTGATCCGCAACGGCGCCGAGGCACTGGTGCGGATCCGCCACCCGACCTGGGGCGTGGTGCCGCCCGCCTATTTCATCCCCGAGGCGCACGATCCGCATCTGCGCGACCTGTCCGAATTCGTGATCGGGCGCGCCGTGCAGGACTGGCACTATCTGCTGGAGCACCAGAGCCCGGTCGATCTCTCGATCAACCTGCCGGCCTCGTATCTGAAGGAGCCGCAGGCCGTGCGCGATCTCTGCCGGCGCGTGCCGACGCATCCGGCCTTCGGCGGACTGACGATCGAGATCGACAGCGAGGAGGCGATCCGCGACCTCGATCACCTCGCCGAGGTGGCGCGGGAAGTGCGCCTGCACAATATCGGCCTGTCGATCGACAATCTCGGCGCCAACTGGCCGTCGCTGATGGACCGGGACAGGCTCCCCTTCATCAAGCTGAAGGCCGATCGGCACTTCGTCACCGGCAGCGGCAATGACCGCCTCAAGCGCACGGTGTGCCGCCACATCGTCGAGCTTGCGCAGGGCTACGGTGCGTGCGCGATCGCCGAAGGCGTCGAGAGCCGCGCCGACCTCGTCGCCGCGAACGAGCTTGGCTTCGACTTCGTGCAGGGCTTTCTGTTCGGCAAGCCGATGCCGCTGAAGAAGTTTGCCCGTTCGACGCTGACGAAGACGGTGATGGAGTGAGCGCGTTCGCGGCGATCGCGCTCGCAAGCGTGCACTGTCGATTGCTTCGAAGCGCTTCCGGCGTGCCACGCGCGAGTGTCGTGATCCCGCGCGCGTTCGCCGTGATGCAAGGCAATTCGGAGAACTACGCTGTTGCCGCGCGAACATCCGTCGGCTGCGGCAATGGGCTGTCGTCAGGCAAACCGCCGCGCGAAGAAGACGCAGACGACCACGAGCGCGGTCGCGGCGATCATGCTCCATGCGACCGGCTCATGCAGCAGGAAGCCGGCAAGCGCGAGACCGAAGAACGGCTGGAGCTGCTGCAACTGACCGACGCGCGCGATGCCGCCGATCGCAAGGCCGCGGTACCAGAAGATGAAGCCGACGAACATGCTGAAGATCGAGACGTAGGCGAGCCCGATCCAGGCCGGCGCACCGACGCCGCTCCATGTCGACGGCCAGGTCAGGATCGCGACCGGCACCATCAGCGGCACCGCAAGCAGCAGCGCCCAGGAGATCACCTGCCAGCCGCCGAGGCGGCGCGACAAAGCGGCGCCTTCGGCATAGCCGAGCCCGCACAGCACGATCGCGGCGACCATCAGCAGATCGCCGGCGAGTGACGCCGAGCCGTCGTTGGAGAGAGCAAAGCCACCCACCGTGGCGCTGCCGAGGATCGCGAACAGCCAGAACAGCGGTCTTGGCCGCTCGCCGCCGCGCAGCACGGCGAAGATCGCGGTCGAGAGCGGTAAGAGGCCGATGAACACGATCGAATGCGCGGAGGTGATGTGCTGGAGCGCAAGCGCCGTCAGCAGGGGGAAGCCGACCACCACGCCGATCGAGACGATGGCGAGCGAGGCGAGATCCTTTCGCTGCGGCCGCGCCTGACGGAGCAGGCCGAGCACGGCCGCGCCTATCAGCGCGGCGATGACCGCGCGCGCCGACGTCAGGAACAGCGCGGAGAAGCCGCCGACCGCCACGCGCGTCGCCGGCAGCGAGCCGCTGAAGATGATGACGCCGAGAAGCCCGTTGCCCCAGCCGCTGCCCGCCGATTGCATGTCCGCCTCGCCTTCTTGGGCAGCGATACTCGGCCTTCACCGGTGGCAAGAACAGCCACAATCCAGTACAATCCGGCCAAACTGTATGGGTATGGAAGGCGGTACACCTTGGACAGCGGGGCGCTGACGAAAGGCCGGGGCGGCACCCGGACCGTTGATGTGATGAGCGCGATCCGCGCCAAGGTCGCGGGCCGCGCGCTCGGTGCCGGCGACCGCCTGCCGTCGATCCGCAGCCTTGCCGCGACGATGGGTGTTTCGCCCTCCACCGTCGTCGAGGCCTATGATCGCCTCGCCGCCGAAGGCCTGATCCGCCCCCGTCGTGGCTCCGGTTTCTACGTCTCGCCGACCGTCACGCCGCCCCTTGCGTTGACCGAGGTCGAGCCGCGCCGCGACCGGGAGGTCGATCCGTTCTGGGTTTCGCGGCAATCGCTCGATGCCGACGAAAGCGTGCTCAAACCCGGCTGCGGCTGGCTGCCGCCGGAGTGGATGCCGGAAGAGGCCCTGCGCCGCGCCGCTCGCGCGCTCGCCCGCACTGATGCGAGCGTATTGACCAATTACGGTTCGACATCCGGCTCCCTCGCCCTGCGCCGGCTGCTGCTGACGCGGCTCGCAGAAGACGCAATCGAGGCTTCGGCCGACCAGTTGATGCTGACGGGTTCAGGCACGCAGGCAACCGACTTGATCTGCCGCTTCCTGCTGCGTCCCGGCGACACCGTGCTGGTGGACGATCCCTGCTACTTCAATTTTCGCGCGCTGCTGCGAGCGCATCAGGCCAGGATCGTCAGCGTTCCCTACACGCCGTCGGGTCCGGATGTCGCGCGCTTCGAGCAGATTCTCGCCGGCGAGCGGCCACGGCTCTACATCACCAATTCAGCGCTGCACAATCCGACCGGCGCGACGCTCTCGCTCCAGACCGCGCACCGGCTGTTGACCGCGTCCGCGGCGCACGACCTCACCATCGTCGAGGACGACATTTTTGGCGACTTCGAGCCGGAGCGCTCGCCGCGCCTGGCCGCACTCGACGGCCTCAATCGCGTGATCCGCATCGGCAGCTTCTCCAAGACACTCTCGGCCTCGGTGCGCTGCGGCTACATCGCAGGGCGCGCCGACTGGATCGAGCATCTCGTCGATCTCCAGGTCGCAACCAGTTTTGGCGGCCCGAGCCCGGTCGCGACCGACATCATCGCCAGGGTGTTGGCCGGCGGCAGCTATCGCAAGCACATGGACGAGCTCAGGCAAAGGCTCACGCGCGCCCGGCGCGAGGTGGCACGCAAGCTCCAGGCGCTCGGCATCGAGCCCTGGCTGATGCCGCGCGGCGGCTTCTTCCTCTGGTGCCGTCTCCCGGATGGACAGGATGCCACCGCCGTTGCGCGCGCCGCGCTCGAAGAGGATGTCGTGCTCGCACCGGGCAACGTGTTCAGCGTGTCGCAGACGGCATCGCGCTTCATGCGGTTCAACGTGGCGCAGATGAGCGATCCGCGGATGTGGGACGTGATGCGACGAGCGTTGAAGGCCAAATGATCGGCGCCTAGGACGCTGGTTTGAGGTCGAGCCGAGTTCGGCCGACAGCGATGCTCTCTCCGTTCCCTCCGTTGGGGGAGCAGGCGAGTCTCATCTCATCGGGTCCTAGTACAACGGCTCCTCGTACACCGGCTCGCCGTCGAGCAGCAGGCGCTTGATCGCGGCGCGGCCTGAGGGCAGCACGGCGGCGACGACCCGCAGCTTCTGCTGATTGCGGGCCTGCTCGAGCTTCTTGCCCTCGCCTTCGGGCACGAAATAACTTTCGAGACCGTATTTGATTGTGAGCTTGTCGCAGAAGGTGCGGCCGGGCGAACCGCAGGAATAGGGGACACGGCCGCGGATCAGCACTTCGGCCGCCGTGACCGCGACAGGCTCGGCGTGAACCGAGACGGCCTCGTAAAGCCCGTTGGCATTGGGCGCGAGCTTGACGAACACAACGGAATTGCGCTCGGCCGCCGGCTTGCCGGCAAGCGCGCCGGCCGGCAGTTGCGAGATGTCGTAGCGGAGCACGACATAGTCGCCGCGCAAGAGATCGCGGGGATCGACTGGCTGCGTCTGCAAGGTCACCTCACGGCCTTCGCGCAGGATCTGCATGCGATCGGCGACCATCAGGACCAGCAGCACGCATTGGACCAGGACGGCGACACCGAATAGCACAGCTTTCGGGATGCGCTGCCAGAGCCTGATGACGGAAGCGACCAGTTCCATCATCGCCCCGCCCTCGGCAGTGCGCGATTGAGCGCGGTTGCAAATGCGACGGCAACGACGCCGGCCGCCGCAAGGAAGGCCGAGCGGCGCAGCAGCGAGCCCTTCACCGCCCAGGTGATGCCGGCGATGACGCCGGCGATCCCGAGCCAGCCGGCCACGATCCGCGGACGCACATCATCGAGCATGCCGGAGACGACGAGGCTGAGCATGGCGCAGAGCAGCGCAGCGTAGGCGAACCAGGGCTCTCCGGCGGTGGATACCGGCCACAGCGGAACTGCGAGCAGGGCGAGCCCGATTGAACATCCTGCAAGGATTTCACCTGCGCGCTTGGTGATCCCGGCGGACGCGAGAGCGAGGATCACACCCGCAGCCCCGCACAGGATCGCCCAAAGCGGCTGGGCTGGCGCACTGCCGGTCCGAAAGCGAATGATATCGTCGACCGTCGTCACCTCCAGGAACGCGACCACGGCCAGCGAAAACGCCCCGTAAATCGATAGAACGGTCCCGAGACGAAGCGCTCTCGGCGACGGCGCTGCGGCGATCGCGAGCCCGGCGCCGAACAGCAAGGCGGCGCCGTTCGCGAGCACGAATGACGGCTGAGCACCATCGAATTCGAAGCGAAGCGACGTCGCGATCCACCACGGCAGCACCGCGATCGCGACGAGGTGGGCCGCGACGCGGGAATTCCACGCAAACGCAAGAGCGGCGGCGAGGAGCCACACCGCCACGAACGGAAGATGCAGCGCGTCCGGCGCGTCGTAAGTCCGCATGCAGGTCCAGATGCAGGCGGCCACGAGGGCGACCGCAAGCGCGCCGCGCGATTCGGTCAGCAGCGCCGCTGCGAACGCGCCGATCGACCACAGCAGCATGCCGCCGGCAAAATCCTCGCCGAGATGGTACATCTGACCGACCAGGGCAATACCCGCGCCGAAGATGACCGCGCCGATGCTCGCGCAGAGATCGGCAAGAATCGTGCGCCCCTTCGCCGCGAACCACGCCCCAAGGCCCCCTGCGACGACCATGCCGGCAAGCAGGATTCCGAACCGCAGCAGCCGCGCGATCTCCGTCCAGTGCGCCGCGACGAAGGCGAGGAAAGCTGCTGCGATCAACAGGCCGCCAACGATGCCGACGACCACCGCGATGTTGACGCCGGGCGACAACGGCGGCAGCGCATTGCGGATCGAGACGGCGGCCGCTGGCGCGATCACGCCGTCCGCTTCCCATTGCGCCAGATCAGCTTCGAGGCGCTGCCGGTAGGTTTTGTCGAACATCGTCGTGAATCACCTCGCTCCCAGCCGGCCGGCGGGCTGCTGTTGGTCGGGCCGCGACGGTAGCAGGTTCAACCCGTCACTGCTGCGGTTGCGGCACACCGGGTTGTGGATTGCTGCGCAGTCAGCCGACAAGGCTCCGTTCGCGGATCGCCTGCGCACCCGCGAGAATGCCGCGCTGGAGCGCGCGTGCGGCCGGCGACAGATCGCGGCCGATGCGCCAGGAAGCTGCCCTCGCGGACGGTGCTGACAAACGGTCCCATAGCCTGAAGGCGATCTATCTTTTCATATTCTGCAAAAGAGATGCTCGGACTGCGCCAATGGTTTGAAGAGACTCAAGGCTGTAGCCTTCGGTCAACATGGCCGTAAACGGCCACGCTGCAACGGGGGGACTGCATCCATGGAATTCTTGGCGCAGCAGCGCGGCTATCATCAGACCTCGCGACAGGTGATCAACAACGTGGTCGAGCAGACCGGCGCGCGCAGCGGCCTGAGCGGTCGCCCCGTCGGGACGGTGAGGAGAGCGCTCCTGTGTCTCGTCGCCGCGACGACGCTGGCGCTCCAGGCCGGCGCCGCGGGGGCCCAGACGGCCGCGGAATCCTGGCCGAACCGCGCGATCACCTGGGTGGTGCCGTTCGGGGCTGGCGGCGTCACCGACCTCGTCTCGCGCAAGATCGCGGAGCTGCTGCGGACGCGGCTTGGGCAGCCGGTGGTGGTGGAGAACCGACCCGGCGCTGGCGGGACCATCGGGACAGAGTTCGTTGCCCGGGCCCAACCCGACGGCTACACCGTGCTCTACGCCTCCGGCGGGCCTATGACGATCCAGCCGAACCTGGGGCTGGCGAAGCTCAACTACGACCCGCTCAAGAGCTATATCCATGTCCGCGGCGTGAGCTCGGCAAACCAGATCCTCGTCGCAACCTCGGCAGCGCCCTACAGCACGCTGGCTGAGTTCGTCGCCTACGCGAAGACCAACCCGGGCAAGGTCAACTTCGGCTCCCCCGGCCCCGGCACCGCCCAGCACCTCGCCGGCGAGATGTTCCAGGCGGCCGCCGGCATCAAGCTGACCCATGTGCCCTACAAGTCGGGCTCGAGCCAGATGACCGACATGATGTCGGGCATCCTGGACGTCTCCTTCGACTACCTCACCGTGCTCAGGCCGCTGATCGACACCGGCAAGGTCAAGGTGCTCGGCACCACCGGCACGGCGCGGCTGGCCGCGTTGCCCGACGCGCCGACGGTGCTCGAGGCCGGCTACCCGGACGCCGTCAGTGTCGGTTCGACCTGGGTCTCGGTCCCGGCCGGGACCGACCCGAGAATCGTGGGCAAGCTCTCTGAGGCGCTGGCCGCGGTGCTCGCCGACCCCGGCATCGTCGCGGACCTCGCCACCAACGGCCAAGTGTCGATTGCCGACAAGGGGTCGGCCGAGATGGGACCGTTCATCGTCGAGGAGACCGCACGCTACAAGCGGGTGATCGAGAGCGCGGGCATCGCCGCGCATTAGCTCAGGCGCACGGTTGCCGGCATCGCACACTCGAGGGAGCGGCCGTCGGCGTGGCGCCGACCGATCGTGATGCCAGTTCTAGTTCGCCTTGATGCCGGCTTCGCTGATGAGCTTGCCCCATTTCGCGCTTTCGCTTTGAATGAAGCGACCGAACTGCTCCGGCGACATTGGCGCGGGCTCTGCGCCGAGGGTCCTGATCTTCTCGGCCACGGACGGGTCCTTCAGGGCTTTCGTGAAAGCCTCGTTCAGCCTGGCGACGATGTCGGCGGACGTGCCGGCCGGCGCAACCAGCCCGAACCAGCCGACGGATTCGAAACCCGCAATGCCGCTCTCGGCCAGAGTCGGCACATCCGGCAGGGATGCAAGGCGGCGCGCTGAGGAAACGCCGATCGCGTTGAGCTTGCCTTCGAGGATCAGTTGCTTCGATGCGGGAATATCCAGCACAGCAAAGGGGACATGTCCTGCGAGGACGTCGACCGTCGCGGGCGCGGTCCCGCGATACGGGACCAGCTCCATGGCGATCCCGGTCCTCTGCGTAAACAGCGCGGCCGTCAGATGCATGGCCGTCGAATTGCCGCCATGTCCGATCGACAGCGCACCCGGCTTTGCCTTGGCGAGCGCGACCGTCTCCGCCGTCGTGTGCGCAGGTATGTTCGCGGAGGCGACGAGCACGAAGGGAATTTCCGCAAGCAGCGTGATCGGCGCGAGATCTTTCAGCTCGAACGGCATCGACGAATTGAGATGCGGGTTCACCGTCAGCGCGCCCGCCGGCGCGACGCCGAGCGTGTAGCCGTCGGGCTTGGCCTGCGCGACCGCGGCCATGCCGATGTTGCCTCCAGCGCCTGCGCGGTTCTCGATCACCAGGCTCTGCTTGAGCTCGGCGGTGACGAGCGGCTCGAGCGCACGGATCACGGTGTCGGCGCTGCCGCCGGGCGGGAAGGTCACGATGATCTTGATCAATTGCTCCGGATAGGCGGCTTTGCCCGCCGTCAGCGGCAGCACGGCGAAAGTCGCGACCGTCAGCACGGCCAGAATGCGGCGCCTTGCAACGTGAAACACGTTCCCCTCCTCGGTACGTTCTTGCTTGTGAACCACGACCGGGCCGCCTTCGCCGCCAGACCGTCCGCTTCAAGCCGCCTTACGCTGCAGCGCCGGTGATGCGCGCCAGCAAGCCTTGTGGATCCGCGGGCGCGACCTGCCCGCGCCAGGCGATGTGCTGGTCGGGCCGCGCCAGCACCAGCTTCTCGGCATAGGTGCCGTTCGCCTCATCGGGCGCGATGTCGACCAGCGCGAGCGGGATGCCGCGCTCCCTTGCGGCGGATTGCAGCCGCGCCACATCGATCGCCGGGTCGAACCGCAACAATGTGTAGCCGGCTCCGAATGCATCGTAGAGCGATCGTCCGTCGCGCAGGAACAGATGCGGCGCGCGGGCGCCCGGCACAGTGGAGGGCGTGAAGCTGCCCATCGCGTAAGCCGGCGGCGTTTCGCCGTCATAGGCAATGATCGGCGAGGCATCGTAGTAGTAGCCGAAATTGAGACCCGCGCAGCAATATTGCTGCACGTTGAGATCGTAAGCCGCCCTGGCCAGCGTTGCGCGCGCCGCCTGGCCGCGCGGCGTGTCGTCCTCGATCTCCGCGGACACGCCGCCGCGCTGCGCCATCATCTTCATCGCGTGGTCCATCGCGAAGCGCGACACCTGCTCGGTGATGGGCTGACGCTCCGCTTCATATGCGTCGAGGATCGAAGCCGGCGCCCACCCGTTCAGATGCGCCGCCAATTGCCAGCAGAGATCGACAGCGTCGGCAATGCCCGCATTCATGCCGTAGCCGGCATAGGGCATCCACAGATGCGCGGCGTCGCCACAGATGAAGACCCTGCGGTCGCGGAAGCGATCGGCCACGAGGCGACGCCCGACCCAATCCTCCTTGCTGAGGACGCGGTATTCGAAGCGCTCGTCGACGCCGAGGATGGCGCGGATCGCCCAGTCGCGATCGACCGAATCGAACTCGGGCTCGTCGGGCTTCAGATGATTGTGGATCAGCCAGCGGTCGTGGCCGTCGATCGCAACCGTCGTGCCCGAGCGTCGCGGGTTGAGCGAGAGCACCATCCAGGCCGGCTTGTGCGCGCCCATCAGCTCCTTGAGCTGCGGGGCTTCGATGAAGGTCGATTGCACGCGCTGGATCACCGGCGTGCCGGAGAGGCTCGCGCCGATCGATTTGCGAACCAGGGAACGGCTGCCGTCACAGCCGATCACGAAGGACGCTTCGATGCGAAGCGAGCTCCCGCTGTCGAGGTCGCGCGCCAGTGCGACCACATGGTCGTCGCCCTTTTCGATGTCAGTGATTTCCGTGCGCGCCAGAATGGTGATGCGCGCTTGAGCGGCCGCATGGCTGAACAGGATCGGCTCGAGGTAGACTTGGTTGATCCGGTGCGGCGGCTCGGGCGTCGGCCACCAGGTGTCGGGACCGCCGGTTGCGCTGTAACGGCGCGCGCGGGAGGGAATGTCGATGCGGCACAGCTCGATGCCGGTCGCCGTGGTCCGATAGGAGCAATCGTTCGGGAAGTCCGCCGGCAGGCCTGCGTCGCGCAGCTTTGCGGCGACGCCGAGCCGGCGGAAGACTTCCATCGAGCGCGCCGAGACGTGATTGCATTTGACGCTGGGCGGATCGCCGGCATGGCGGATCTCCGCGACGACGACGTCGATCCCGCGCGAGGCCAGATCCATCGCCGCGGTCAGTCCCACGGGCCCGGCGCCCACGACCAGCACCTGTGTCCTCATGCTCGCCTCCGCTCCCCTTGCCGTACGGCGGATTCTCCGACCGCGCGGCATGCATTTTATTGCAGACTCGCTTATGAGATAAGCCAGAAAGAACTCATCAATTCATGAGCCCTGCCTATGAATGTCACTTTGCGCCAATTGCGGGCCTTCACCGGCGTCTATCGCACCCGCAGCATCACGCGGGCCGCGCGCGAGCTCGGGATCACGCAGTCGGCGGCGAGCCTGTTGATCCAGCAGCTCGAAACCCAGCTCGGCGTCAAACTGTTCGATCGCTCCACGCGTTCGGTGCAGCCGACCTTGGCGGCCGACGAGGCGTTCCATTCCGCCGAACGGATGCTGGGCGATGCGCTGGGCCTGTCACGGCGCATGCGCGACCTCGCGCAAGCGCGCGCCGGCCGCGTCGCGTTTCTGGCATCGGCCGGCGCCGCCTCGGCGCTGCTGCCCCTGGTGCTGGCGAAATTCCGTGCGGCCCATCCCGACATCGAGATCGACATGCGGGATGTCGCCGCCGACGATCTCGTTCCGCGCCTGATCGCAACCGACGCGGAGTTCGCCATCGGCAGCGTGGAAGGTGAATTCGCGGAGATGACGATCGAGACGCTGACCCGCGGGCGCCTGAGCGCGATTGGCCGGAGCACAGCCGACTTCGCCGCGCGGCGCGCGCTGACATGGGACGAACTGGCACAGCTCCCGACGATCGCGATGCGGCGCGAGACGCGGATCCGCATGCAGATCGATCAGGCGCTCGGCGCGCAGGGCAAGCACCTCAATCCAACCTATGAGGTGACGCTGATCAACACCGCGCTCGCTATGACCGCGCAGGGCCTCGGCCTCGCCATTCTCCCCGCGACGATGCTGCCGGCCGATCAGTTCCCGACGCTGATCGCAAGACCGCTGATCCGCCCGGCCATCACCCGGCCGGTGTCGCTGCTGCAGCGTCAGGGCCGGACGCTGTCGCCGGCCGCGCAGGCGTTCGTGGCGATGGCGCGGACGGTGCTGGCGGGTCCGTAATCAATGTAACCCCTGCTCGGGCTACTCCGCCAGATTGTGCTGCTGCCAGCGCAGCAGATAGGCCTGCAATCGCCAGATCAGCGCGGACAGCGCAACGCCGACCAGCATCAGCACGATGACGGCGACCATCATGCCCGAGGCCTCCGCGCGCGCTTCGGACTCGATGATCAGGCGTCCGATTCCGCGTTCGGCGCCGATGAACTCGCCGACGATCACGCCGATCAGGGCGAAGGAGATCGCAGGCGTCAGCGAGGCGAAGACCCAGGCCATGGTCGATGGGATGACCACCGTGCGGGTGATCTGCCACTCGCTGGCGCCGAGCAGCCGCGCCGCGTTGACAAAGCCCTCGTCGATCGATCGTGCGCCTTCGAACGTATTGAAGAACACGAGGAAGACGACCACGATCCACGACGTCACGACCTTCGAGGTATCGCCGATGCCGAAGGCCAGCACGATGATCGGCGCCAGCGCGATGCGGGGAATCGAATTCACCGCCGTGATGAACGGCTGGAAGATCGCGCTCAGCCGGTCCGAACGGCCAAGCACCAGGCCCGCGGCAAAGCCGCTGCTCACGCCGGTCACGAAACCGAAGAAGGTGTTCTTCAGGGTGACGGCGGTCGCGATCCAGAGATTGTTCTCGGATCGTGCCATGCAGCGGGCGAATTCGCCATTGAACCAGCCGTTGAACACGCCGAGCTTGGACTTGAGACAGCTCAGGATCAGGAAATGCTCGAAGATGTCCGAGGGTTTTGAGACGAAATAGGGGTCGAGCAGATCAGGCACCAGCCAGGGGAGCCGGCCGTGCAGATCGTAACCCCATTGCCAGATCGACAGGAAGCAGGCGCAGATCGCCATTTGCCAGGCCAGGGTCCTGCCGGCGTTGCGAGCGCGTCTCATGGCTTGCGGCCCTTGATGAACTCTTCGCCGAGCGAGTGCCAGATCAGCTGGAACAGCTCGGCATAACGCGGCGTCTCCCGGATCTTCACCGCATTGCGTGGGCGGGCAAAATCCACATCGAAACTCTCCTTGATCCGGCCGGGCCGCGCGGAGAACAGAATGATGCGGTCTGCCAGCGTCAGGGCTTCGCCGAGATCATGGGTCACGAACAGCACGGTCTGCTGCTCGCGTTCCCAGATGCGAAGCAGCACGTCGTGCATGTCGATCTTGGTGTGGGTGTCGAGCGCGCCGAACGGCTCGTCCATCAGCAGGACCTGCGGCTCAACGACCAGCGTTCGCATCAAAGCGGCGCGCTGGCGCATGCCGCCGGACAATGCAGAAGGGTAGGCGTTGCCAAAGCCCTCCAGCCCGGCCTGCACCAGGCAGGCACGGACACGCTCCTTTCGCTCCGCCACCGGGACGCCCGCCAGCTCCAGGCCGTAGCCGATGTTGTCGGCGACTGTCCGCCAGGGAAACAGCGTATCGCGCTGGAACACGTAGCCGACGTCAGACGTCGCCCGTCCGGGGACAACAGGCGTTCCGTCGATCAGAATCTGACCGCTGGTCGGCTTGACCAGTGTCGCTATCATGTTGAGGACGGTGCTCTTGCCGGAGCCGGATGGCCCGAGCAGGGCGACGAATTCGCCGCGCCGGACATTGAAGGAGACGTCGCGCACCGCCTCGATGGCGGTGCCCGCCAGCTGGAAAGTCTTGCACAATCCGCGCACGTCGATGCGCCGCATCTCAGGCGGCGCGTCGGCGTGCGGCGCATGTAAGGCCTGCACGCTCAAGCCGGATAGGCCTTGCGTGCCGCTTCGATGAAACTGGTGGTGACGACGTCGGCCATGGCGAGCGGCTTGATCCCGGTCATTTCACGGAACCAGACCTTCTGGCCGCGTGCAAAACTCTCCGCATCGATGACGCATTCGTAGTCGGTGACCTTCTTCATGATCCCAATGTCGAAAACATTCGCATCGCGCGACGTGCTCCCGACATAAGGCTCGATCGCATCGTAGATCTCTTCGGGGGAGTGCCCCTTGATCCACTGGGTCGCGCGCCACAGCGCCGTGACGAACGCCTGCATCTTCTGCGGGTCCTTGTCGATGGTCGACTGCAAGGTGAAATGAGACGTCACCGGGACCTTGCCGCCGATATACCTGGCCCAGACCGCCTCGTCGGTTCCGTCGAACAACAGCGCGCCCCAGCCCTGCTCGATAGAATCCTTCAGGATCGACGGCGAGTTGATGAGGACATCGACCTGTTTCGTTTTCAACGTCCCCATCATGGTGTCGACATTGCCGGTGCCGATCCAGGTCACCTTGTCGTCGAGCCCCATGGTTTCCATGTAATAGGAGGCCCAGACGTGGTTGGTGCCGCCAAGCGACGACACCGCAACGATCGGCTTGCGTCCGTCAGGCCGCTTCCACTTCGCCAGCGCCTCCAGCGTGGTGATGCCCTGATCGAACAGATCCTTGCGGATGATGAAGATCGCGGCGTTGCTGCGGGTATCGACCGGCATCAGCACGCGCGCGCTGCGGCCGTGATTGCTGAGCTGCATCGGGTGGGTGATGTCGCCGATGCCGATATCTCCCTGGGACGAAGCAATGATCTCACGGGTCTTCACGCCGCTGCCGCCCTGGATCAGCTTGCAGTCGAGGCCGGCCTCCCTGAAGAACCCGGCACGGTCGGCGACGAATTGGGACTGATACACCGGAATGGCCACCGGGTAGATCACGCGGCCCGACGGGGTATCCGCCCACGCCCGCCCCGCCGCCATGGAGACACCGGCGCCGGCGACAATCGTCAGCGCCGACCGTCTTGTGACCCGAGTTCTCATCACGCGTGCTCCCTCTCCTTGCCGACCACCTTGTCGAGCGCGTTCAGCACGGCATCGCCCATCTCCTGGGTCGAAAGTCTTTTTGCGCCGGGTTCGGCGATATCGGCCGTTCTTGCGCCGGCGGCCAGGGCCGTATCCACGGCCTTCTCCAGCAGCGCGGCATCTTCAGGCCGATGGAGGGTAATGCGCAACATCATTGCGACGCTGAGGATCGAGCCAAGTGGATTGGCGATGCCCTTGCCCGCAATGTCGGGCGCGCTGCCGTGAACCGGCTCATAGAGCGCCTTGCGACGTCCGAGCCGGTCCGGCGGCCCGAGCGAGACCGACGGCAGCATGCCGAGCGAGCCCGACGCCATCGCCGCGCAATCGGAGAGAATGTCTCCGAAGATATTGCAGGTCACCATGACGTCGAATTGCGAGGGTGCCCGCACGATCTGCATCGCGGCGTTGTCGACATAGAGATGCGTTAGCTCGACATCGGAAAACTCCGCTTCATGCAGCGCGGTGACCTCCTCGCGCCACAGCACACTGGTCTCAAGCACATTGGCCTTGTCGACGGAGCAGACCCGGCCCTTGCGCGTCCGTGCCAGCTCGAACGCGGTTCGCGCCACCCGGCGGATCTGGCTGGTGGTGTATTGCTGGGTGTTGAAGCCGCGGCGCTGGCCATCGGGCAGCGTTTCGATGCCGCGCGGCTCGCCGAAATAGATGCCGCTGGTGAGCTCGCGGATGATGGTGAAGTCGACGTCCTTCAGCACCGCGGCCTTGAGCGGCGCGGAGTCCGCCAGCGCCGGATTGGCGACGATGGGCCGGAGATTGGCATAGAGGTCGTATTTGCTGCGCAGCGACAAGAGGCTTCCCGCCTTGCGCGCGGCCGGTGGGACCTCCGTCGTCTCCGGGCCACCGGTCGCGCCCCAGAGGATCGCATCGGCCTCCTCCATCGCCTCGACGGTGTCATCCGGCAGCACCTTGCCTGTCGCGAGATACGGGATCAGACCGTATTGCGCTTCGCGCAGAATCACCGGAGCGCCGCGCCGGTCCGAGAACCATTTGAGAATGCGATGGGACTGATCGGTCACTTCCGGACCGATGCCTTCACCACCGACCACGGCCACCTTGATCGTGTTCGAGAGCGTGTTCATGCCTGATGTCCTGCAAAGTGAATCCACGGCCGCGCGGTGCGGTCGGATGCCTGGAATCCGCGGATCTCTTGGTCGCGCCGCAAGGTCAGCGAAATTTCGTCGAGGCCTTCGAGCAGGCCCGCACGTCTGCGCGGATCAATCTCGAAGACGTGCCTTAACCCCGATGGCGAGGTGACCGTCTGCTCCTGCAGATCGACCGTGAGGCGTCCCGCGCCCTGGCTCGCTTCGATGTCGGCGGCGAGGCTGTCGATGATGGCCTTGTCCAGCACCACCGGCAGGATGCCGTTCTGGAAACAGTTGGCGAAGAAAATGTCGCCGAAGCCGGATCCGATGATGGCGCGGATACCCATCTCCTGCAGCGACCACACCGCCGCCTCGCGCGATGAGCCGCAGCCGAAATTCGGACCCGTGACCAAAATTTCCGCCGCGCGATACGGCTCGCGATTGAGGATGAACTCCGGATTGTCCGAGCCATCAGGCAGATAGCGGAGCGAGCCGAACGCCCATTTGCCGAGACTGCCGCGGACGGAATTTCCGATCATGCGATTGATGCTGATGATGACGTCCGTATCGACATTGGTGCGCATGATCGGCGCGGCAATCGCGGTCAACTTGGTAAAGGGCTCCGCCATCTAGCGCTCCATGGTTCGGACATCGGCGATGGCGCCGGAGACCGCCGCCGCCGCGGCCATGGCCGGGCTCGCCAGATGGGTGCGGGCACGCGGCCCTTGCCGGCCGATGAAATTCCGGTTCGACGTCGAGACCGAGCGCTGGCCGGGCGGCACGGTTTCGCCGTTCGCGGCGAGGCACATCGAGCATCCGGGCTCGCGCCATTCGAAGCCCGCGTCGATGAAGATCTTGTCGAGCCCTTCGACCACCGCATCGCGCTTGACGGTCTCCGAACCCGGCACGACCCAGGCGCGCACGCCGGGCGCGACCTTGCGGCCGCGCGCGACCTCGGCCGCGCCGCGCAGATCGCTGAGACGGCTGTTGGTGCAGGAGCCGATGAAGACCCAATCCACCGGCGTGCCGGCGATCGGCGCGCCCGGCGTCAGGCCCATATAGTCGAGCGCGATCTCGATCGCGCCGCGGCGCGCCGGATCGGCAATGTCCCGGGGATCCGGGATGCGGCCATCGACACCGAGGACATGTTCGGGACTGGTGCCCCAGGTGATCTGCGGGATGATGGTTGCGACATCGATCGACACCTCGCGATCGAACATTGCGTCCCTGTCGCTCCGAAGCGTCCGCCACGCCGTGACGGCCCGCTCCCACATCTCGCCTTGCGGCGCGTAGGGACGTCCCCGGACATAATCGAACGTCGTCTGGTCCGGCGCGATCAGCCCCATCTTGGCACCGAGTTCGACCGACAGATTGCAGATGGTGAGCCGCCCTTCGATCGGCATGTCCCTGATCGCGCTGCCGGCGTACTCGACCGCATAGCCGATGCCGCCGGCGGCGCCGACATGGCCGATCAAAGCGAGGATGAGATCTTTCGCCGTGACACCGAACGGCATGCGGCCGTCGAACGTCACGCGCATGGTTTTCGGCCGGCGCTGGATGATAGTCTGGGTCGCCAGCACATGCGTGAGCTCGCTGGAGCCGATGCCGAAGGCAAGCGCGCCGAGCCCGCCATGGGTGCAGGTGTGGCTGTCGCCGCAGACGATCAGGCAGCCGGGCAGGCTGAGACCGAGCTCCGGCCCGATGACATGGACGATGCCCTGCCCCGGCTGGTCGATGTCGAACAGCCGGATGCCGCTGGCGGATGTCTCGGTCCGCAACGCCGCCAGCAGCTCCTGCCCGGTCGTGATCGTGCCGGCGCGCCCGGACGCCGTGGAAATCGCATGATCGGGCGTGGCAAAAGTCAGCTCGGGATTGTGGACCGGGAGGTTGCGGCTCTTGAGGTCGATCAGGCCGCGGGAGCCGCCGAGATCGTGCAGCAGATGACGATCCACATGAAGCAGATCGGTGTCATCGCTGACATGGGCGATGACATGCTGGTCCCAGATTTTGGCCAGCAGCGTGCGACCACGCGTGTCCACGATCCGTCCTCCCCTGATCGGCATCTGATGTGCCGTAGTGCCGCCGATCATGCCGACCGAGGGCAATCCTGGGAAGCAGGATAGAAGCGCGTCCCGCAAATGTGCAGTGACGGTTTGGCAGGGTGCCATCGCGGCCGGCGATGGCAGGCGATGGCAGGCGTTGACACGGGCGATGTCAGCCCCTGCTGCGGACGACCGTCAGCCGGTCGGAGACGCTGCTCGTGGTGAGACCCGTATCATCCTGGGTCCGCAAATGGTCCACCAGCAGCTTCGTCACCGGCGGCAACGATTTGTAGTCGCGCACGCCCATGACCAGCTCGCGTCGCGCCCAGGACTCATCGAGCGCGACGGTGACGAGGCTGTCGACACCGTAGCGGCCGCGAACGATCTCGAGCGGCACGACCCCGACCCCCATCCTGGCATCGATGACGCGGAACAGCGCATCGAAGCTGCTGACGCGGATGCGCACCTTCAGGTGCTGCCCGAGAGCGGCCGCCGCCCTGACACACAGCGTCTCGATCGAGCTGCCCTTCTCCAGGCTGACGAAGTCGAAATCGACCAGCTCGCGGAAGCGAACGCTGCTGCGACCGGCCAGCGGATGGTCGCGCGTGACCAGCGCGACCAGGCTGTCGCTGCGATAGGACAGCAGCTCCAGATCCTGTGCGTCGATGTTGCCGCCGAAAATGCCGATGTCGGCCCGGTTCTCCATCACCGCGCGCACGATCGCGGGGCTTAGATCCTCCTCGATGTCGATATGCACCAGCGGATGCCGCTCCAGGAACAGGCTGAGCTCGTCGGCGAGAGCTTCGAGGATCGCGGACTTGTTGGCGCAGACCCGGATCAGCCCGCGCTTGCCCTGCCGGTATCCGGTCAATTCGGTCTCGAGCCGGCTCAGGTTTCCAAGGACGATGCGGGCATGCTCGAGCAAGGCAAAGCCGGCCGGCGTCGGCTCGATCCCCTTCGAATGGCGATGCAGCAGCTCGACCTGGAAACGGTCCTCGATATCCGAGATGCGCCGGCTGACCGCGGACGCGGCGATGTTCTTCTTCTCCGCCGCCTTCGCGATGCTCTGCTCCTCAACGATCGCCACGAAGAGCTGCAGCGTCAGCAGATCGATTTTGGCCGTCATCCGTCGGGTCCTCGGGGCGGGCTGTCATGACGGACATTGTGGAGAAGCTTGCCGCCCCGCCGCAAGTGCGGTGTCGGATTGCGGTCCCCTGGAGGCGACACCAGAAGCTGCTGCGATCTTGAGGATTCAGTGCTTGAGGCGAGGCTTTGAGGCCGATTGATATGGCGGAGAGGGAGGGATTCGAACCCCCGATAGGCTTGCACCTATGCCGCATTTCGAGTGCGGTGCATTCAACCACTCTGCCACCTCTCCTGAAGGCGCCAAGTAAGGAGCAGGGCCCCTGTGGTTGGGGGCGTTAATAGGCGAGGATGGCGGGCCAGACAAGGCGCGAAAGGGGAAAATCCGCTGCCTCTTTCAACCCCCATCCTTCGCCCGGGAGGAACCGCGATGGAGCATCTGACGATCAAGGCCAATGGCGCCAATTTCCACCTGGTTCGCGCTGGAAAGGGCAAACCGCTGCTTTTGCTGCATGGTTGGCCGGAATTCTGGCTGACCTGGGAGCCGGTGATGGCCCGGCTGGCCGATCGCTTCATGCTGATCGCGCCCGACCTGCGCGGCTTTGGCGACAGCGACAAGCCTGACGGGCCTTACGGGCCGGACGGCCATGCCGCCGACATGCTTGCGCTGATGGAGGGGCTCGGCATCGAGCGATTCGCCGTGGTCGGCCACGATGTCGGCGGCGCCGTGATGCAGCCCCTGGCGCGGCAGGCACCGGGCCGGCTCGCCGGTCTCTTCTTCTTCGATTTCGTCTATCCCGGCATCGGACCGCGCATGGCGGCGCCCGACCGGCTCAACCACATCTGGTACCAGTCCTTCCACCAGATGGAGATGGCCGTGCGGCTCGTCGGCGCGAGCCGCGAGAGCTGCCGGCTCTATATCAGTCACTTCCTGAAGGGCTGGGCGCATCGAAAAGACGCCTTCGACGACGTCCTCGACGCCTTCGTCGACAATTTCTCTAGGGTGGGCAACCTTGCCGGCGGCTTTGCGCATTATCGCGCCTCGCATGCCGGGCGCGTCGCGATGATGAAGGGCGAAGCTCCACAGCTTCCGCCGATCGACGTGCCGACCTGCGTCCGCTGGGCCGAGCACGATCCGCTGTTTCCCTATGCGTGGACCGACCGGCTCGGCGAGACGTTCAGCGCGCTCGATCTCGCGATGTTTCCCGGCGCCGGCCACTTCCCGCATCGGGAAAATCCCGACCACGCGGCCGCGGAGATCGCGGCGTTCTTTCAGCGCGTCGGCTGGAGTTGAGTCCGGATAAGGGGTGGGACCGCCAGACGCGGTAAACACTGGCGGTCCCGTGCCGCTCATTGCAATACTGACCGGGAAGGGCGGCTTCGCCGGCCAGGTGAGGCGACAGATTCGACCGTAGCGGGTGCCCCATGCACCGCAACGCAATCCGTCCCTTAACCTAACCAGTCAAGGTTACTCCTTGTCAGACTTGGCCTTTTTCTTCCCATTCTCGGTAGAATCACGGTCTTTCCCATTGTCCTTGCGGCGGTTGGTGAAGCGCGCATTGCCGAGGCCCGTGCCGATGGTGAGCACGCCCCAGCGCTCGACATCCTGCATGAACGGCACCTCGGAGAGGCCCTGAACCACGCCGTCATTGTGCATCAGGATCGCGGTGTCGTGCTCGCCGATCTCGGGAATGCCCTCGATCAGGCTCGCCGGCAGGTTGAACTTGCTGCTCTCCCAATTGCCCGGCAGGTTCTGCGCGCCCTTCTCGATCGAGCCGTCGGCGTCGATCACACCGGGACAGGCGATGCCGATGAAGGGCGCGAGCTTGAAGCCTTCGGTCTCGGCCTCGGCGATCAGCCCCTTCAGCATCTTGGTGAGCCGCTTCACCGCGCCTTCGCGCGTCGGCTCGTCGTCGGCATGACGCCATAGCTCGGATTTCACGACCTTGGCCTTCGACAGGTCTTTTGCCTTTTTCCAGCTCGTTTCCACCAGGCCACAGCGGATATTCGTACCGCCGATATCGACGGCGAGGATGCTGTCATGAGCCTCGAAGATCCATGACGGCGCCAGATGCAGCGCACCGATCAGGCCGGCTTCATCGGGATGATGGCGGATCGGCTGCATGTCGATCTTGAAGTCCTCGGATTTCAGGATGATCTCGGTGCGCGCGATCGCGAGCTCGCCGAGCCTGGAATCACGAAATCCGCCGCCGACCATGATGCGCTCGGTCTTGGCCCAGGCCTTGGTCTTGAGGAAGCGGCGCGTGACATAGGCGAGCTGCTGGGCGAAATCCTCGATCGCGCTGTGGACCAGCGCCGAGGCCTCGGTGTCGTCGCCGATCAGGATCGCATCCAGCGTCTTCTTGCTGATCTGGTCCGAGGGCTCCTTGCCGAACGGGTCCTCGCCGGTCTTGCGCAGCGGCTTGCGCCAGCGGTCGAGGATCTCGCGGAACGCGCCCTTGCTGGCGCGGTCGCCGAGAAAACCGTCCTCGTCCTTGATCTCGATGTTGAAACTGTCGACGTCCACCGACGGCAGGCGGCTCGCGCCGTGCTGCGCAATGCCCGTCGTCGCGACCAGTTCGTCCGTTGCCATGGGACCCTTGCCCGCTTGCGAAATCTGGGGGACAACGGCGCGGGAACCCGTTGGTTGCAACGCCGGGGGAGAATCGGCGGATGGGCGGGCGGCCAAATCCTTCAAATCCGGGCCTTTTTCAGCGGTTTTCCTTGACTTGCGGCGTCCGGCGGCTATAAGTCCCACACCCGGCGCGGGGCGTTTCTCGCGCCGCTTGTTTTTGCGTGGGTTTTCAAAGGGATAACTCCCGCCCGCACAAAACTCGCATAAACCCATAGCGACTGACAAAAAGCCAGCCCCGACGGACTGTCGCGAGGCCGGGATTGAACACGAAGGAAAACAACGATGTTCGCAGTCATCAAAACCGGCGGCCGGCAGTACCGCGTCGCTCCGGATGATGTCCTGGAAGTAGGCAAGATCGAAGGCGAAGTCGGCTCGATCGTGCAGCTGAATGAAGTTCTGGTGGTCGGCGGCGACACGCCGATCCTGGGTCTGCCCACGGTGGCCGGCGCGTCCGTTGCGGTCGAGGTGCTCGACCACAAGCGCGGCCCCAAGGTCATCGCGTTCAAGAAGCGCCGCCGCAAGAATTCGCGCCGCAAGCGCGGCTACCGCGACGAGATCACGGTGCTGCGCGTCAGCGAGATCCTGACGGACAACGCCAAGCCCACCAAGGGGCCGCGTCCGAAGAAGGAGAAGGTCGCCAAGGAAGCGACCAAGGAAGACGCCGCCGCATAAATTGATCACGCCAATTCACGAATTGATGCGTGAGAAATTATGAAATGATTCCGTCAAGGAATTGATCTAGAACTACTCAGGATTTCGGAGACGAGCCATGGCTCACAAAAAAGCAGGCGGTTCATCGCGCAACGGTCGCGATTCAAAGGGCAAGCGCCTCGGCATCAAGGCGTTCGGCGGGGAAGTTGTGATTCCCGGCAACATCATTGCGCGTCAGCGCGGCACCACCTGGCATCCCGGCCTTAATGTCGGCATGGGCACGGACCACACTTTGTTCGCCAAGATCGAGGGTCGCGTCACGTTCCAAGCCAAAGCCAACGGCCGCACATTCGTATCGGTACTCCCGATCGCAGAGGCGGCTGAATAGACGGTGGATCAAATTTGGAGTCCGCCGGGTCCTGACCAAACCGGCGGAGTCCACAAATAGGCTCCAGGGGAGGCGGGAAACCGGCCTCCCCTTTCGTTTTGTCTTAGTGACTTCGACGGAGCCGGACATGTTGCAGGATTTTTCGAGCACCACCTTGCGGGAGGCGAGACCGAGCGTCGTCGCCACCGAACGGCTGACCTTGCGGCGGCCGACCCTCGCCGACGTCAGGACCATCGCCCGGCTCGCCAATGATCGCCGCGTCGCCGAGAACACGCGCCGCCTGCCGCATCCCTATTCGCAGGACGACGCCATCGAATTCGTCCGTACCACCGCCGAGATCGGCAGCGAGACCGTGTTCCTGATCGAGCACGACAGCGGGCCGGTCGGCATGGTCGGGATCGACTGCTCGAAGCCCGACAATGCCGAGCTCGGCTACTGGCTCGGCGTCGAGCATTGGGGCCAGGGCTTCGCCACCGAGGCCGCACGCGGCGCGATCGACTTCTTCTTCGAGGAGTTCGAGGACGACCACCTCCATGCCGGCGCGCGCGTCACCAACCCCGCCTCGCGCAAAGTGCTGGAGAAGTGCGGCTTCCAGTGGAGCGGCGTCCAGCTGCACCGCTTCCTGGCGCTGGGCTCGTCCACGCCCGTCGATTGCTTCCGCCTGTCGCGCGGGGTGTGGGCGTCGCTGAAGAGCTGGAGCAGCGCAAGACGGGTGAGGTAGGGCGCAGGCCGCGCCACAATCGCCACTGTCGTCCCGGGGCGCGACGAAGTCGCGAGCCCGGGACCCATAATCCCAGGGAGCAGTGCGAGGCGAAGCGCCCACTCCGAGTCGTCGCCAAACCACTCCCTGTGGGTATGGGTCCCGGGCTCGCGCTGCGCGCGCCCCGGGACGACGTTGTGGCTACGCCGGCGGATTTACCTCGTTGCTCGGGCGCCCCAGATCGCGCTCACGCAAGTAGATATAGAACCCGGCGCCGATGATGATGGCGGCGCCGACGATCGTTGCAATCGACGGCACGTCGCCGAACACGACGAAGCCGAAGATCACGGCCCAGACGATCATCGAATATTGATAGGGCACGACGACGCTGGCCGGCGCGAGCTTGAGGGACCGGTTGACGCAGAACAGCGCCGTCACCGAGATGCATCCGGCCAGGGCGAAGATGACGAGGCTGCCTGATGTCGGCGGCACCCAATGGAATGCCGACAACACCGCGCCCAGCGAAAACGTGCCGACGAATTGCGAGGACGCCATCACGATGTCGGGGGTCTTGCGCAGGCTGCGGGTGATCAGCATCAGGGTTGCAAAGGACAGGCTGCCGCCGAGCGCGATCAGCGCCGGCAGGCTGACGGTCTGCGCCGACGGCCGCAGCGCGATCACGACGCCGCAGAAGCCGATCAAAATCGCCGTCCAGCGCCGCCAACCCACCTTCTCGCCCAGGAAGATCGCCGACATCGCGGTGACGAAGATGGGGCCGGCGAGGTAGTACGTGATGACGTCGGCGAGCGGCAGATAGACCGTCGCAAGGAAGAAGGCCGCCACTTCCAGCGTCGAGAGCACGACGCGAATGAGCTGCAGGCGCGGCCGCTCCAGATGCAGGAACTGGCGACGCTGCCGCCAGATCAGCGGCGACAGCAGCAACAGCGCCGCGCAGGCGCGCAGGAACAGCAACTGCCCCACCGAATAGGTCCCGACCAGGAACTTGCCCATGGCGTCGCCGAACGAGAACATGAAGATCGACAGCACCATCAGCGCGATGCCGGCGAGGCGCGCGGAGCGGTCGTCATAGGCGGAGAGGTTCTTGAAGAAGGGCATTGAAACGAGTCGGAGTGTGAGAGGTCGTCATTGCTTCGTCGCTTCGCTCCTCGCAATGACGGGCGGAGAGAGCACGGAAAACCCGCGATTAGCGTCGCTTGCGGTCGTTTTAATGACGTGAGCGACTGGGACAAGCCCGCCACCGCCGAATTGAACGGATTGTCGCACTCTTCGCGTCGCGGTAGCGATAGGCGCCTCATCGACAAAGAGAGCTTTGACATGACCGACTTCGATCCGGCCCGGCACCGCATGATCCCCACGCAACGCTGGTTTGAGGATTTCGTCGTCGGCGAACGCTTCGTGCTGCCGAGCCGGACCCAGACCTCGGCGGTGTTCGCGGCGTTCCAGACCGCGAGCGGCGACACCCACCCCGTGCATTACGACGTGGAATATTGCCGCAGCCGCGGCATGCCGCATCTGCTCGCCCACGGCTTCCAGACCTTGATCCACACCGCGCCCGGCGCGGGCCTGTTTCCGTTCATGGTCGAGGACTCCCTCGTCGGCTTCCTCGAGCAATCGAGCCGGTTCCTCAAACCCGTGTTCGCCGACGACACCATCTATCCCGCGCTCGAGGTCACCGAACTCGCGCCGGGACGCTCGACCGGCGTGGTGACGCTCAAAAGCACCGTGTTCAACCAGCGCACGGAGCTGGTGCTGGAGGGCATTCAGAAATTCCTGATCCGGCGACGGCCCCACTGAAGTCGTCTTGGGTTAAGCAAGGGGCGAAATTCGCGGAATTTCGGCCGGTTTGCGGGTAAGTCCGGGTTGCCGCGGGGGACCGGCTGGCCTACCTATGGCCCATGAAATTCCTCGACGAAGCAAAGGTCTATATCCGCTCCGGTGACGGTGGGAACGGCTGCGTGGCGTTCCGCCGCGAGAAGTTCATCGAATTCGGCGGCCCCTCCGGCGGCAATGGAGGCCGCGGCGGCAACGTCATCATCGAGGTCGCGGACGGGCTCAACACGCTGATCGACTACCGCTACCAGCAGCATTTCAAGGCCCAGAAGGGCGAGAATGGCGCAGGCTCGGACCGTCACGGCGCCAACGGCAAGAACATCGTGCTGAAGGTGCCGATGGGCACGCAGATCTTCGATGAAGACCGCGAGACGCTAATCCACGACTTCACCAATGTCGGCGAGAAATTCGTGCTCGCCGAGGGCGGCAATGGCGGCTTCGGCAACGCGCATTTCAAATCCTCGACCAACCGCGCGCCGCGCAACGCCAATCCCGGCCAGCCCGGCGAGGAGCGCTGGATCTGGCTGCGGCTGAAACTGATCGCGGATGCGGGCCTCGTCGGCCTCCCCAATGCTGGCAAGTCGACCTTCCTCTCCAAGGTCAGCGCGGCCAAGCCGAAGATCGCCGACTATCCCTTCACCACGCTGCATCCGCAGCTCGGCGTCGTGAATGCCGACGGCCGCGAATTCGTGCTGGCCGACATTCCCGGTCTGATCGAGGGCGCGCATGAAGGCGCGGGCCTCGGCGACCGCTTCCTCGGCCATGTCGAGCGCTGCCGCGTGCTGCTGCATCTCGTTGATGCGACCTGCGAGCACGCCGGCAAGGCCTACAAGACCGTGCGCACAGAGCTCGATGCATATGGCGGCCTGCTCACCGACAAGATCGAGATCGTCGCGCTGAACAAGATCGACGCGGTCGAGCCGGACGAGCTCAAGAAGCAGAAGGACCGGCTGAAGCGCGCCGCCAAGAAGACGCCGCTGCTGCTCTCCGCCGCGACCGGAGAGGGCGTCAAGGAAGCGTTGCGCGCGCTTGTCGCAGTGATCGGCGAGGCCCCGGTGTCCGCCAAGGCGAAGAGCGCCGCCGAAGCCGAGCCCTGGTCGGCTTAAACTATCTCCCCTGGGTTGTCCCGGCGAAAGCCGGGACCCATAACCACCGAATGCGATTTGGCGAAGATTGGTCATTGCCATCTCGCGCCATAACATCTTCTGAGGAGTATGGGTCCCGGCCTTCGCCGGGACGACATTGGAGTGTAGGCTGCGGGCACCCGCATCACTGGCAGGTTGTCACCGGCGCTCTAATATCGCAGCATTAAACAAGCAAGAAACGGCAGGGATGACGCATGGCGCGCGCGAAGAACGTTCTCTGGATCATGTGCGACCAGCTTCGCTATGACTATCTCGGCTGCACCGGCCATCCCACGCTGAAGACGCCCAACATCGACGCCATGGCGAAGCGCGGCGTGCTCTTCAGCAAGGCCTACGTGCAGTCGCCGATCTGCGGGCCCTCGCGGATGTCGTTCTACACCGGCCGCTACATGCGCTCGCACGGCTCGCACTGGAACGGCTGGCCGCTGCGCGTCGGCGAGCCCACGCTCGGCGATCACCTCAAGAAAATCGGCGTGCGCAATGTGCTGGTCGGCAAGACCCACATGGCGCCCGACCTCGAAGGCATGAAGGCGCTCGGCATCCCGCCGGAATCGATGATCGGCGTGCACGTCGCCGAATGCGGGTTCGAGCCCTATGAACGCGACGACGGCCTGCATCCGACCGGAAGGCCGCGCCCGAAATACGACGAGTATCTGCGCCAGCAGGGATTCGAGGCTACAAATCCCTGGGAGCATTGGGCCAATTCAGGCGCGGCGGAGGACGGCTCGTTGCAGAACGGCTGGCTGCTGGTGCATGCCGACAAGGCTGCGCGCGTGCCGGAGGAGCATTCCGAGACGCCCTACATGACGCGGCGCGCGATGGATTTCATCAGCGAGGCCGAGACCGACGGCAAGCCGTGGTGCCTGCATCTGTCCTACATCAAGCCGCACTGGCCCTACATCGCGCCCGAGCCTTACGCCAGCATGTATTCGACGGACGACATGATCCCGGTGATCCGCTCCGAGCGCGAGCGGCAGAACCCGCATCCGGTGTTCGGCGCCTATATGGACATGCGCTACTCCCACAACATGGCGCGCGACGACGCTCGCGAGAAGGTGATCCCGACCTATATGGGCCTGATCACGCAGATCGACGACCAGATGGGCGCGCTGATGAAATTCCTGGAAGAGCGCGGCCTGCTGGACACCACCATGATCGTGTTCACCTCCGATCATGGCGACTATCTCGGCGATCACTGGATGGGCGAGAAGGATCTGTTCCACGAGCAGTCGGCAAAGATTCCGCTGATCATCATCGATCCCTCCCGGGAAGCCGACGCCACGCGCGGCACGCGCAGCGACGCGCTGGTGGAGGGCATCGATCTTGCGCCGACCTTCGTCGATTATTTCGGCGGCAAGGTGCCGGGCCACATCCTCGAAGGACGCTCGCTGCTGCCGCTGCTGCGCGGGCCCACACCGCCGGACTGGCGCAAGGTCGCGTTCTCCGAATACGACTACGCTATGCAGGACGTGCGACTGAAACTGAATCAGCCGATCGAGCGCTGCCGCCTGTTCATGGTGTTCGACGGCCGCTGGAAATACATCCACGCCTCGGGCTTCCGTCCGATGCTGTACGATCTCGAGACCGATCCGGAAGAGTTTTTGGATCGCGGCGATGATCCTGATTGCGCCGGCATCATCGCGCGGTTGCAGGCCGAGCTGTTCGACTGGGCGCTGCATCCCAACGACCACATCACCACGCCGCGCGAGAAGATCGCGGCTTATGCCGACAACCAGCTCCAGGTGAAGGGCGGCGTTTTGATCGGCATCTGGGACGAGGCCGAGCTTGCAGCGATCAAGGACGGCATCGCGCAGCGAGCGAAGCTTTGAGTCTGTCTTCTCCCTCTCCCCGCTTGCGGGGAGAGGGAGAAGAATTCAATTCTCGATCTTGTATCCCGTCGCCTTCACGATCGGCTGCCAGAACGCCGTGTTGGCGGCGAGTTCCTTGGTCAGCTCATCCGGGCTGCTGCCGACCGGGATCAGGCCGATCGCAGTGAGCTTCTCCTTCACCTCGGCCTTGGCGAGGGCAGCGCTCGCGGCGGCGCCGAGCTTGCTGGCGAATTCCGGCGGGCTGCCGGCGGGAAGCCACATGCCGTACCAGGCATCCGCAACGAGAGCGATGCCGCTCTCCTTCAGCGTCGGCACCTCCGGCGCGAAGGGCGACCGTTCCGCGCTCGAGACCGCGATGACCTTCACGCCCTTGGCGCGGTGCTGCGGCAGCGCATCGGCCAATGTCACGATGCCGAACGACAGATGGCCGCCGATGAGATCGTTGAGGATCGGCGCGCTGCCGCGATAGGGCACGCGGGTCAGGGGAATGCCGAGATCCTTCTCGAGCTTGGAGCCCATGAAATGCGGAATGGTGCCGTTGCTCGGCACCCCGAACGACGTCTTGTCCGGATGCGCCTTCAGCCAGGCCACGAATGACTTGAAATCGGCAGCATCGATCGCCGGGCCGATCACGACGGCGAATTCGAACCGCGCCAGCAGCGACACCGGCATGAAATCCTTGGCCGTGTCGAAGCTCGGCGTCGTCTCCACCATCGGCAGCAGATACATGGTGGGGCCCGTCGTCACCAGCACCATGCTGCCATCGGAGTTCGCACCCTTCACCGCCTTGATGCCGATCAGGCCGTCGCCGCCAGTGCGGTTCTCGACCACGATGGTCCTTTGCAGCACCGGCGCCATCTCCTGCGCGATCAGCCGGCACAGCGTGTCGCCGCCGGCGCCCGCCGCGAACGGAAAGATGATTTTTGAAAGCCCCGCCTGCGCTTGCGCCCCGCCCGCCTCTGCCAGCAGCGGCAGCCCAAGACCTCCTCCAAGACATCCGGCCATGAATTTGCGGCGATCCATACGTTTCCCCTTCCAGCCCGTTATTGGTTGCCGGCATTAGAACCGCCCCCGCGCTCAAGACAAGGCCGAAGACCAAGCCACGTTGCGCCGTTTACCGGGCCAGCCGCCTTGCGCCGGCCATCGTCCTGCTGCAAAAGCAGGCCTTATCGGAGCCGCTTGTTTGCTCCGCCGTTCCCGAACCCGAGCAATTCGTCACACGCGCCAACACATACACACATGGCCAGCCCCGAACTCAGTCAATTCCGCCGCATCGTCGTCAAGGTCGGCTCCGCGCTGCTGGTCGATTCCGACAAGGGCGAGGTGCGGACGTCCTGGCTCGCCGCGCTTGCCGACGACATGGCCAAGCTGCACAAGGAGGGACGCGACGTCCTCGTCGTCTCCTCGGGCTCGATCGCGCTCGGCCGCAGCCGGCTCAAGCTGCCGCGCGGCCCGCTGAAGCTGGAGGAGAGCCAGGCCGCCGCGGCCGTCGGACAGATCGCGCTGGCGCGGATCTGGTCGGAGGTGCTAGGGGCCCACGGCATCGACGCCGGGCAGATTCTCGTGACGCTCCAGGATACCGAGGAGCGCCGCCGCTATCTCAATGCGCGCTCCACCATCGGCAAGCTCCTGGAGTGGCGCGCCATCCCCGTGATCAACGAGAACGACACGGTCGCCACCACCGAGATCCGCTACGGCGACAACGACCGCCTCGCCGCGCGCGTCGCGACCATGGCGAGCGCCGATCTCCTGGTGCTGCTCTCCGATATCGACGGGCTCTACGACGCGCCGCCGAAGAACAACCCGAACGCAAAGCTCATTCCCGTCGTCGACAGCATCTCCTCGGAGATCGAGGCGGTGGCGGGCGACGCCGAGTCCGAGCTGTCGCGCGGCGGCATGCGCACCAAGGTCGAGGCGGCCAAGATCGCGACCACCGGCGGCACGCATATGCTGATCGCCTCCGGCAAGATCGAGCATCCGCTCCGGGCGATCGCCGATGGCGGCCGCTGCACCTGGTTCCTGACGCCGGCCAATCCCATCACCTCGCGCAAGCGCTGGATCGCGGGCACGCTGGAGCCGAAGGGCACGCTGACGATCGACGCCGGCGCGGTGACGGCGCTGCGTGCCGGCGCCAGCCTGCTGCCGGCCGGCGTGATCAAGGTCGAGGGCCAGTTCGCCCGCGGCGATGCCGTGATCGTGCGCGGCCCCGATACGAGCGAGATCGGCCGCGGCCTGATCGCCTATGACGCCGACGACGCCGAACGCATCAAGGGCCGCTCCTCCCCTGATGTGATGACCATCCTCGGCATCAGCGGCCGCGCAGAGATGATCCACCGTGACGATCTGGTGGTGGGCGGGTAAACCCGTTGCTCCGTCATTCCGGGATGGTCCGAAGGACCAGACCCGGAATCTCGAGATTCTCAGGTGCGCAACCGCGCACCATAGTTCAATGCTCCGCATCGCCCCGGAATGACGCCCAAGGAAAACATGGACAAGCCCGCCACAACGTCGGGGCTGGGCCAATGACCCAGCCGTCGCGCGGCCGGGGAGACCTGCCATACCCTCCCCGCCCTTCGCAAAAGCGGGATTTCCGTGCTAGGACACCGTCTTAGCAGAAGGTTGAAACCCCATGGCCGCCCCCCTCAAAGCCGTTGACGGCAATGCCGATCTCCAGGCGCTGATGTCCGATCTCGCCACCCGTGCCCGCGCTGCCGCGCGCGTGCTGGCGCTGGCGCCGGCGGAGCAGAAGAACCGGGCGCTGGAGGCCATGGAGCGGGCGATCCGCGCGAACGCGGCTCCGATTCTCGCCGCCAATGCCGAGGACGTCGCTGAGGCTCGCGCCTCCGGCAATGCCACCACCTCCTTCATCGACCGCCTGACGCTGACACCGGCGCGTGTGGAGAGCATGGCCGAGGGCATCGGCATCGTGCGCGGCATCGCCGATCCGGTCGGAATCGTCACCGAGAGCTGGCAGCGGCCGAACGGCATGACCATCGAGCGCGTGCGCGTGCCGCTCGGCGTCGTCGGCGTGATCTTCGAAAGCCGGCCGAACGTCGCAGCGGATGCCGGCGTGCTGTGCCTGAAGTCCGGCAATGCCGTGATCCTGCGCGGCGGCTCCGACAGTTTCCGCTCCTGCCGCGCCATCCACGAATGCCTGGTGCAGGGCCTGCGCGAAGCGGGCCTCCCCGAGGCTGCGATCACGCTGGTGCCGACGCGCGACCGTGCGGCGGTCGGCATGATGCTGTCGGGGTTGAACGGCGCGATCGACGTCATCGTGCCGCGCGGCGGCAAGAGCCTCGTCGCGCGCGTCGAGCAGGAGGCGCGCGTGCCGGTGTTCGCGCATCTCGAAGGCGTCAACCACGTCTATGTCGATGCCAGCGCCGACCTCGCCATGGCGAAGTCGATCGTGCTCAACGCCAAGATGCGGCGCACCGGCGTCTGCGGCGCAGCCGAGACGCTGCTGGTCGATCGCGCGGCTGCTGCGACGAGCCTGAAGCCGCTGGTCGAGATGCTGATCGAGGCCGGCTGCGAAGTGCGCGGCGACGACGTCGTGCAGAAGACAGACGCGCGCGTAAAGCCTGCGAACGACGACGATTGGGACACCGAATATCTCGACGCGATCATCGCGGCGAAGGTGGTGGACGGCGTCGACGGCGCGATCGCGCATATCCAGAACCACGGCTCGCATCACACCGATGCGATCGTGAGCGAGAACGAGGCCGCTGCGAAGAAATTCCTGAGCGAGGTCGATTCCGCCATCGTGCTGCACAACGCCTCGACGCAATTTGCCGATGGCGGCGAGTTCGGCTTCGGTGCCGAGATCGGCATCGCCACCGGCCGCTTTCACGCCCGGGGACCTGTCGGCGCCGAGCAGTTGACGAGCTTCAAATATCGCGTTCACGGCACCGGGCAGACGCGGCCGTAGATAACGTCGCGAGGCGCGGGCAATTGAGCAACAATTTCGTCGTGCCGCGTTTCATGGCGCAAGCGATCCCGCCCTCGACCCCGGGCATGCGCGTCGGCCTGCTCGGCGGCTCCTTCAATCCGCCGCATCAGGCCCATCGCGCGATCAGTCAGTTCGCGCTCAAGCGATTGCAACTCGATCGCGTCTGGTGGCTGGTCACGCCCGGCAACCCGCTGAAGGAGAACGGCACGCTGCATGAACTCGGCGCGCGCATGCAGGCCGCGCGCGACGTCGCCAACGATCCCAGGATCGAGGTGAGCTGTCTCGAATCCGTCATTCGCACGCGCTACACTATCGACACGATCAACACCTTGCGCCGCCGTCTCCGCGGCCTGCGCTTTGTCTGGATCATGGGCGCCGACAACCTCGCTCAATTCCACCGTTGGCAGGACTGGCGGCGCATCGCCGGCCAGGTGCCGATCGCGGTCATCGATCGCCCGCCGCAGAGTTTTCGTGCCCTCGCCTCTCCTGCCGCCAAGGCACTATCGCGCTACCGCCTCCCCGAGAACGAGGCGGCGTTGCTGGCGGATCGGCCGGCGCCGGCCTGGGTCTTCCTCACCGGACTGAAGCTGAACCTGTCCTCGACGGGCCTGCGGAACCCGGACGGGAGCTGGAAAGGTACGAAGTGAGACAGACTGTGCGGATCGGGGCTCTCTGGCATATTGAAACCCTTAACCCCACATGATGTAGTGTAACCCGCGAGGGTCGGATTCGGCTCTCGCGATACAGTGAAAGGAATGGTCCCTGGCCACATCTGTATTGTCCAAGTCTGTTTTACCCAAGGTTGCTAAGCCTACGCGTAAAACATCGACCAAAGCTGCGGCCTTGAAGGCGCAACCCGACGCCGACAAGACGCTGAGCCTGATCCTCTCCCGCCTCGAGGACATGAAGGCGGAAGAGACGGTCACAATCGACCTTCGCGGCAAATCGGCGTACTCCGACTACATGATCGTCACCACGGGCCGGGCCAACCGGCACGTCGGCGCGATCGCGGAAAACGTCACGAAGAGCCTCAAGGAAACCGGCATCAAGAACATCCACGTCGAGGGCTTGCCCAATTGCGACTGGGTGCTGATCGATTCCGGCGATGTGATCGTGCACGTGTTCAGACCCGAGGTCCGCGAGTTCTACAATCTCGAGAGATTGTACACGCAGGGCCCAGGGGCGGCGAAGGCGATCTAGAGGCTCAAAGAGCCGATTTCGAATCGGCTGACGCGCATGCTAGCGTCGTGTGCGCGCGAGATGCGCGCGGCCTCGAAAACACGACTCTGAACACATGCGTGTTGCTGTCATTGCGGTGGGCCGGCTGAAGCAGGGCCCCGAACGGGAGCTTGCCGACCGCTATTTCGAGCGGTTCGATGAGGCCGGCCGCAAGCTCGGATTCCGCGAGCTGTCGATCCACGAAATTCCCGAGAGCCGCGCGCGCGACGCCGCGACGCGGATGGCCGAAGAGGCTGCGGCGATCGGTGCGCACATCCCGGACAAGTCGATCCTGGTGGCGCTGGACGAACGCGGCCAGAATCTCGATTCCACCGTATTCGCACGGCACCTCGGGCGCTGGCGCGACGAGGGTGCCGGTCATACTATCTTCGTGATCGGAGGGGCGGACGGACTTTCGCCCGAATTGCGCCGTAAGGCCAAGCTCGCGATCGCGTTCGGCTCTGCGACCTGGCCGCACCAAATGGTCCGCGTCATGCTTCTGGAACAGCTTTATCGGGCCGCCACCATCCTGGCCGGCCACCCCTATCACCGCGCGTGATCCGCGCCACAACGAGCACCTTTGCCTAAAGCGATGCGAGCGCCTGTCCTCAACCTGCTGCTGATCGCGAGCGTCTCAGGCGCAAGTGTCTTGGATGCAAGTGTCTTGGGCGCAAGCCTCGCGCAAGCTCAGACGCCGGCACCGCAGACGGCAGCCGTCTCGCCCGATGCGATCAAGCAGCGCGAGCAGGAGCTGGAGGCCGCGCGCGCCAGGCAGAAGAGCGCGGAGGAGGCGCAGGCCAAGCTCAAGGCCGAGATCACCTCGCTCGGCCAGGACCGCACCCAGCTCAACCAGCAGCTGATCGACACTGCCGCCAATGTGCGCAGCGTCGAGACCAAGATCGACGAAGCCGAAGCGCGGCTGAAGACGCTCAACGGCCGCGAGCAGGCGATGCGCACCTCGCTTGATTCGCGCCGCGCCGACATCGTCGAGGTACTGGCGGCCTTGCAGCGCGCCGGCCGGCGCACGCCGCCCGCGCTGCTGGTGCGGCCCGAGGACGCGCTGCAATCGCTGCGCACGGCGATGCTGCTCGGCGCCGTCGTGCCGGAACTGCGCGGCCGCGCCGAAAAGATCGCGAGCGAGCTCGGCGAGCTCGTGGCTCTGCGCAAGAACATCGCCACCGAACGCGACCAGCTCGCTTCCGATCGCGACAGGGTCCGCAACGACCAGAGCCGGCTCGCCGCATTGGTCGACGAACGGCAGCGCCAGCAGGCCGCGCGCGAGAAGGACCTCGATGCCGAGAACTCGCGCGCCATCATGCTTTCAAGGCAGGTCGGCGATCTCCAGGGCCTGATCGCCAAGATGGAGCAGGACCTGCAAAGCGCCGCCAAGGCGGCGGAGAAGGCAGCCGAGGCCGCCAGGCAGGCGGAGGCAAAAGCGGCCGCCGGCGCCAAGTCGGGCCCTGGCGCTTTCAAGGACCGGTCCCGGACCAGCCCCGCGATCGCCTTCGCTTCGGCCAAGGGCCTGCTGCCGCTTCCGGTTAACGGTAACAAGATCAGGGACTTTGGCGGTTCCGATGGGGTCGGCGGGGTCCAGAAGGGCATTTCGCTGGCCACCAAGCCGGGCTCCCAGGTCACGACGCCGTGTGATGGCTGGGTGGTCTATGCCGGCCCGTTCCGCAGTTATGGACAACTCTTGATCCTCAACGCCGGGGGCGGGTATCATGTCCTGATCGCCGGGATGGAGCGCATTTCGGTCAACATCGGACAGTTTGTGCTCACGGGGGAGCCGGTCGCGACCATGGGGTCGACCTCTCAAGTCGCCTCCATTCTCGCCACGAACGCGAGTCAACCTGTGCTGTATGTCGAGTTCCGCAAAGACGGCACTCCAATCGATCCAGGCCCATGGTGGGCCGCAAATGAAGGCGAGAAGGTTCGCGGATGATGCGCAAGACTTCAGTTATCCTCCTCAGCGCGGCCACCGGTGCGGCGCTGACGCTGTTCGTGACCCAGCCGCGCGCGGTCTTCATGGGCTCCAGCGCGCGGGCCGCCACCGCGGACACCTATCGCCAGCTCAATCTGTTCGGCGACGTCTTCGAGCGCGTGCGCTCCGACTATGTCGAGAAGCCCGACGACACCAAGCTGATCGAATCCGCCATCAGCGGCATGCTCACCGGCCTCGATCCGCATTCGAGCTACATGGACGCCAAGAGCTTCCGCGACATGCAGGTGCAGACCCGCGGTGAGTTCGGAGGCCTCGGCATCGAGGTCACGATGGAAGACGGCCTGATCAAGGTCGTCTCGCCGATCGACGACACACCGGCCTCGCGCGCCGGCATCATGGCCAACGACATCATCACCAATCTCGACGACGAAGCGGTGCAGGGCCTGACCCTGAACCAGGCGGTCGAGAAGATGCGCGGTCCGGTCAACACCAAGATCAAGCTCAAGATCATCCGCAAGGGCCAGGACAATCCGCTCGACGTCACCTTGGTGCGCGACAACATCCGCGTCCGCTCGGTGCGCGCCCGCATCGAGGCCGACGACATCGCCTATATCCGCATCACCACCTTCAACGAGCAGACCACCGAAGGCCTGAAGCGCGAGGTCGCCAACCTCTCGAATCAGATCGGCGACAAGCTGAAGGGCTACATCATCGACCTGCGCAACAATCCGGGCGGCCTGCTCGAGGAAGCGGTCACCGTCTCCGACTCGTTCCTGGAGAAGGGCGAGATCGTGTCGACCCGCGGCCGCAATGCCGAGGAGACCCAGCGCCGCACCGCGCATGCCGGCGACCTCACCAAGGGCAAGCCGGTCATCGTTCTGGTCAATGGCGGCTCGGCCTCGGCGTCCGAAATCGTCGCCGGCGCGCTGCAGGACCACAAGCGCGCGACCATCGTCGGCACGCGCTCGTTCGGCAAGGGCTCGGTGCAGACCATCATCCCGCTCGGCTCGGGCAACGGCGCGCTGCGCCTGACCACGGCGCGCTACTACACGCCGTCGGGCAAGTCGATCCAGGCCAAGGGCATCGTGCCCGACATCGAAGTGCTGCAGGACGTGCCGGACGAGCTGAAGTCGCGCACCGACACCAAGGGCGAGGCTTCGCTGCGCGGCCATCTGAAGAACGACGGCGACGAGAAGACCGGCTCGCAGTCCTACGTCCCGCCGGACGCCAAGGACGACAAGGCGCTGAAGCTCGCCGACGACCTGCTCCACGGCATCAAGAACAGCGCCTCCGCGGCGCCCACGCCGGGTACCGACAAGGCCGCGACCGACAAGCCCAAAGCGGCGAACTGAGTCGGCGCGACCCGCGCGATCCAACGCAAAGGGCGGCTCCCGGAGCCGCCCTTTTTGCTTGGATCTCCTGGCATCCCCGGCCTATCCCGGCCTGCCGCCGCTTGACCTCGGCGTGGTATCGTCGGCAGCAGTGATTCGGGATCGCGCATGACTGAAACGGCCGATGATCTGAGCGCCCCGCTCGGACAGGACAAGCTGCGCCGGAAACGCCGGCTGCGGCTGCCGTTCACGGCCATGCAGGCGCTCGCCATGCTGCTCGGCCTGTTCCTCGTCACCTTTGCCGGCTTCGCCATCTTCAACAAGGATCCGCTCGGCGGCGAGCCGATGACGCGGATCGCGATCCGCGAGCCCAAAGCCACGGACGAGAAGCCGGCCGCCTCCGGCCACGGCCAGGACAGCAAGCAAGAGAGCAAGCACGAGACCAGGGAGGCGCCGAAGCAGGCCGCTCCCGGCGAGCAGAAGACCGTCACCATGATCGACGGCTCCACCGGCGCGCGCCATGACGTGGTGATCGGCGCCGGCGAGGCCGCCGACAAGGGCGAGGCGGCGTCCGCACCGCCGCCCGTCATGGCCGGAATTGACCCGAAGCTGCTGGAGAAGTCGCGCTACGGTATGATCCCGGTGGTCGCCGACGGATCGAAGCCGTTCAACGTCTACGCGGCCGACGCCGACCGCGCCAAGGCCGCCAAGATGCCGGTGGTCGCGATCGTGATCGGCGGGCTCGGCGTCGGCGCCGCCAAGACCACCGACGCGATCATGAAGCTGCCGGCCGCGGTGACGCTGGCCTTCACGCCCTATGGCTCCGATCCAGGAAAACTCGCCGAGCGGGCCCGCGCCCAGCGCCACGAGATCTTCCTCCAGATCCCGATGGAGCCCTACGACTTCCCTGACAACGACCCGGGCCCGCAGACGCTGCTGACCTCGCTCAGCGCCGACCAGAACATGGACCGCCTGTACTGGCACCTGAGCCGGATGCAGGGCTATGCCGGCATCACTAATTTCATGGGCGCCCGCTTCGTGGCGACGGACGCGGCGATGCAGCCGATCATCCGCGAGGCGGCCAAGCGCGGCCTCGGCTTCTTCGACGACGGTTCCTCGCCCCGCAGCATCGCGCCCCAGGCCGCAGCGAGCCAGGCGATGCCGTTCGGCAAGGGCGACATCGCGATCGACGTGGTGCCGACCCCGGCCGAGATCGACCGTGCCCTGAACAAGCTCGAATCGGCGGCGCGCGAGCGCGGCACGGCCATCGGCACCGCCTCCGCCCTCCCCGTCTCGATCGAGCGCATCGGCGCCTGGACCAAGACATTGGGCGACCGGGGTATCCTTTTGGTGCCATTGACAACCGCGATGCTGAAATCAAAATCCAGCTAAATCAACGAATTGGTACGGTACGGGTCCCGCGGGGCCGAGATGCCCTGCCGGAAGCACGCGAGAGGTTTGGCGGAATGGCGCGTTACGAGGATCTGCCCTACCGGACTTGCGTCGGAGTGATGCTGATCAACGCGAAGGGACTGGTGTTCATCGGCCGCCGCGCCGGTGGCATCGAACATATCGACGACACCCATGTCTGGCAGATGCCGCAAGGCGGCGTCGATCCCGGCGAGGACACCTGGGCGGCCGCCAAGCGCGAGCTCTATGAGGAGACCAGCGTGCGCTCGGTCGAGCGGCTCGGCGAGGTTCCGGACTGGCTGATCTACGACATCCCGCGCACCGTCGCAGGCCGCGCCTGGAAGGGCCGCTACCGCGGCCAGCGCCAGAAATGGTTCGCGGTGCGCTTCACCGGCAAGGACAGCGAGATCAATGTCGAAAACCCCGGCGGCGGCCACAAGGCCGAGTTCGTCAGCTGGCGCTGGGAGCCGATGAAGAATCTTCCCGGGCTGATCATCCCCTTCAAACGCCCGGTCTATGAGCGCGTGGTGAAGGAGTTTTCCGCGCTGGCGGAGGAATAGTTTGCACCGTCACTCCGGGGCGTGCGAAGCACGAACCCGGGATCTCGGAATTCCGGGGCTGGCCTTTCGGACCATCCCGGAATGACGATCAGAGAAGTGACCGCATGTCGAACGACAACAAACCCTACCGTCCCAATGTCGGGATCGCGCTGTTCAATGCCGAAGGCCGCGTGCTGATCGGCCACCGCTTCAAGGGCGACGGCCCCGAGATCATCCTGCCGGGTCTCGACTGGCAGATGCCGCAGGGCGGCGTCGACGAGGGCGAGGACCTGCGCGATGCGGCGATGCGCGAGCTCTGGGAGGAGACCAATGTCGTCAGCGCGAGCTATCTCGGCGAGACCGACTGGCTCACCTACGAATTCCCGCCCTATGACGGACCGCAGACGCATCGGCTGGCGAAGTTTCGCGGCCAGCGCCAGAAATGGTTCGCGCTGCGCTTCACCGGCAAGGACGACGAGATCGATCCGCTGACGCCGCAGAACGGGCAGCCCGCGGAATTCGACGCGTGGCGCTGGGAGCAGCTCGATCGCGTCGCCGATCTCGTGGTGCCGTTCCGCCGCGAGGTCTATCGGGCCGTGGCGCAGCAGTTCGCGCCCTTCGCGAGCTAAACTGCGAAAACAACCCCATGCACAGTAGAATGGTGGTTGAAATCATTGGGACATTCTCGACGGAAATTTGCGCGTGCGGGCCGCACGATTCTCTCGTTCCTCCCCCCTTGTTGGGGAGGGAACGCACCTTTGTTGGCGCGTTCGTCGGGCCCAATCAGAGCAAGCGCTAGTTCGTCGGCCCGACCGTAAACGGGCCGATCGCGATCACGTGGCAGTCGCTGTCGCGCCTCGCGCAATCGGCCAGCGCGGAATTGACCGCGGTCTGCTCGTCGGCGGCCTTCAGGCCGAGGCCGGGGCGTCCTGCGGTGCCGACGGCGACGGCATTCCAGCCCATGCCGTCCGCGAGCTTGCGCACGACCTCGTCGCGGGCGTCGGCCACGATCGAGGCATTGCTCGCAGCATGGAAGAAGCCGGTGATCCTGAGCAGGGTCGGAATCGGCACGACGAAATTATCGTCCACCGCGACGATCATGCAAGCGACGCCCGCGATCGCGCCGCACGATTCCAGCGCACGCCGCGCCGATTCCTCGGGCGATGATGAGCCCAGCACCATGAAATATTGTCCGCCCGGGCCGAGCGCGACCGACCGGGATTTCGCCGCCGGCACGAACATGTTCTCGAGCCGGACCTTTTGCGGATCGCGCACCATCGGAAAGTCCTTCGACGCAAAGGTTCGCTCGGTCATCGCGTCATGCCGAAAATAGGGAGACGGCGGCATCGGCGGCTTGCCATGCGTGTAGACGACATTGTTGCCGACCGCATAGAGCTCGCAGCGCCGCGGCGATTGCGCGGCATCGGCGCGCTTCTGGCACTGATCGAGCGCGGCGTTGCGCGCGGCCTCCTCGTTCGGCTGGTTCAACGCTGAACCGGTGAAGCCGCCGATATTGAGCGCGAAGGCCTTGTAGTCGCCGGCGGCGGAATAGTCCCCGGCCAGATAGTTGCGGATGCGCTCGTTGATGAAGGGCACGCTGTCGGCAGCAAACTTGCCCGTCATCGGCGAGGCGGATGGCGACGGTGCGGGCATCGGCGCCATCGCAGCGCCGGCATTCGGCGGCGCCGTCGGCGCTACCTGCGCCTTTGCGAGCTGGGTCGGCGTCGCGCTCGGCGCGGCACTGGGCGTCGCGGCCGGCGTCACCACGGCGGTCGCCGTCTGCTTGAGCTTGGTGTTGTAGAGGAAGCCGGTGACAACGATGGCAACGACCGAGACGACTGCCACCACCAGCGGCCACATCCACACGGGTGCGGCGGCGAGCTTGGAGGCGGGCTTCTTCAACTGCGGCTTCGAATAGGTGCCGTCCTCGCGCCGCATCGCCACCATGTAGGCATGCACCGGCGTCGGGATGTTCTTCACCTCCTGCGCGCCGATATCGGCGAACTGCACCGACAGCTTGTTGGCGACCTGCTCGTGCACGGCACGGGAAACGCAGATGCCGCCGACCTCGGCGAGGCCTTCCAGCCGCGCGGCGATGTTGACGCCGTCGCCGAGCAGATCGCCGTTGCGCTCGACCACGTCGCCGATGGTGATGCCGATGCGGAACGACATCTGCCGGCTCGGCGGATAGGCCATGTTGCGGGTCCGCAAGGACTCCTGGATGTCGATCGCGCAGCGCACCGCGTCCACCGCGCTCGGAAATTCCGCGAGCACGGCATCGCCGGCGGTGTTGAAGATGCGACCGTTCGCCTTTGCGATGAAATCGTCGATGACTTCGCGGTAGGAGGCCAGGCGCCGCAGCGTCTCCTCCTCGTCTTCCGCGACCAGCCTCGAATACCCGGCAATATCGGCTGCGAAAATCGCTGCGATCTTGCGTTTCATCTGTGACCCGCCCCGGAACAAATTCGCGGGCGAAGAATGCCGCTATCGGCTGCGCAGTGCAACAAAGTTTCAGCGCCCGCCACTTCCGTGACGAGCGCTGAACTTATTCAGGAATTTCTTGCAGGAATTTCGCGTTCGAGCCCCGAAGCGATGCCTCGGGGCTTAATGCATAGCCGTCGAGCTGAGCTGCTGCTGGATGCTCTTGTAGTGGTCCAGCCGCTCGATGGCCAGATCGAGCTCGCCGCCTTCGTGCTCCTTCAGGCCCTCCTCCATCTCCGCGATGGTCTCGGCGAACTGGGCACGATCGAGCTCGTCCAGAGAGGTCGCGACGTCGGCGAGCACGGTGAGGCCCTTTTCGGAGACTTCGGCGAGGCCGCCGAGCACGATGATCTTCTCGTGGCGGCCGGCGGTGGTGACGGTGAGGATGCCCGGCCGGATTGCAGCCACGACCGGCGCATGTCCCGCCAGCACGCCGAAGTCGCCCTCGACGCCGGGGATGTCGACCTGGTCGACCTCACCCGAGAATGCGAGCTTTTCCGGCGAGACGAGATCGAAGTGGAAGGTGGCCATGGAGAACCTGCGAATAGCGAGTGGCGAATGGCGAGCGGCGAGTGGGAGCGGCGACTATTCGCTACTCCCCATTCGCCATTCGCTTCTTAGGCCGCTTCAGCGGCGAGCTTCTTGCCCTTCTCGACCGCCTCTTCGATGGTGCCGACCATGTAGAAGGCGGCTTCCGGCAGGTGGTCGTACTTGCCTTCCACCAGGCCCTTGAAGCCCTTGATGGTGTCGGCGAGGTCGACGAACTTGCCGGGCGAGCCGGTGAAGATTTCGGCGACGTGGAACGGCTGCGACATGAAGCGCTCGACCTTGCGGGCGCGGGCCACCGTCAGCTTGTCCTCTTCCGAAAGCTCGTCCATGCCGAGAATGGCGATGATGTCCTGGAGCGCCTTGTAGCGCTGCAGGACCTGCTGGACCTGACGGGCGACCGCGTAGTGCTCCTCGCCGACGACCAGCGGGGAGAGCATGCGCGAGGTCGAGTCGAGCGGGTCCACCGCCGGGTAGATGCCCTTTTCGGCGATCGAGCGCGACAGCGTGGTGGTCGCGTCCAAGTGCGCGAACGAGGTCGCGGGCGCCGGGTCGGTCAAGTCGTCGGCCGGAACGTAGATGGCCTGCACCGAGGTGATCGAGCCCTTCTGCGTGGTGGTGATGCGCTCCTGCAGCGCGCCCATGTCGGTCGCGAGCGTCGGCTGATAACCCACCGCCGAAGGAATACGGCCGAGCAGCGCCGACACTTCCGAGCCGGCCTGGGTGAAGCGGAAGATGTTGTCGACGAAGAACAGCACGTCCTGGCCCTTGTCGCGGAAGTCTTCCGCGATGGTCAGACCGGTGAGCGCGACGCGGGCGCGGGCGCCCGGCGGCTCGTTCATCTGGCCGAACACCAGCGCGCACTTCGACTTCACGCTCGGATCCGGATTGTGCGGATCGGCGTTGACCTTGGACTCGATGAACTCGTGATAGAGGTCGTTGCCCTCGCGGGTACGCTCGCCGACGCCGGCGAACACGGAGTAACCACCGTGCGCCTTCGCGACGTTGTTGATCAGCTCCTGAATCAGCACGGTCTTGCCGACGCCGGCGCCGCCGAACAGGCCGATCTTGCCGCCCTTCGCATAGGGAGCCAGGAGATCGACGACCTTGATGCCGGTGACGAGAATTTCAGCTTCGGTGGACTGGTCGGTGTAGGTCGGCGCTTCCTGGTGGATGGCGCGCAGGCCTTCCGACTTGACCGGGCCGGCTTCGTCGATCGGCTCGCCGATGACGTTGATGATGCGGCCGAGCGTGCCTTCGCCGACGGGAACGCGGATCGGCGAACCGGTGTCGGTCACTTCCTGGCCGCGGACCAGACCCTCGGTGGTGTCCATCGCGATCGTGCGCACGGTGGATTCGCCGAGATGCTGGGCGACTTCGAGCACCAGGCGGTTGCCGCCGTTCTTGGTCTCGAGCGAATTGAGAATGGCCGGGAGGTGGCCTTCGAACTGCACGTCGACGACGGCGCCGATGACCTGGGTGACGCGACCGGACTGGGCTGCCATTGAATGTCTCCTTCGATCCGAACTTCTAGACCACGGTCAACTGACCGGGATGTTGGGTTTAACGGGCAATGAAGCGCCTTGATCAGACGGCCTCGGCACCCGAGATGATTTCGATCAGTTCCTTGGTGATCTGCGCCTGACGCGTGCGGTTGTAGACCAGCGTCTGCTTGCGGATCATCTCACCGGCGTTGCGCGTCGCGTTGTCCATCGCGCTCATCTGCGCGCCGTAGAACGAGGCGTTGTTCTCGAGCAGCGCGCGGAAAATCTGGACCGCGAGGTTGCGCGGCAGCAGGCGGGTGAGGATCTCGTCCTCTTCCGGCTCGTATTCGTAAGACGTCGTGCTGGCGGCAGTGCCCTCCTCGACGACCAGCGGGATGATCTGCTGGGCGGTCGGGATCTGGGCGATCACCGAGCGGAAGCGCGAATAGAACAGCGTGCAGACGTCGAATTCACCGGCCTCGAAGCGCGCCAGAACCTTCTTGGCGATGTCCTCGGCGTTGACGAAGCCGAGCTGGCGAACGCTGCGCAGGTCGAGATGCTCGACGATCTGCTTGTCGAACTGGCGGCGCAGCTGCTCGTAACCCTTGCGGCCGACGCAGAAGAATTTCACTTCCTTGCCCTGCGCCATCAGCGCCAGCGCGCGCTCACGGGCGAGACGCACGATCGAGGAGTTGAAGGCGCCGGACAGGCCGCGCTCGCCGGTGCAGACCAGCAGCAGGTGGACCTGGTCCCTGCCGGTGCCGGCCAGCAGCGCCGGCGCGCCGGGCGAGCCCGCCGCGGCTCCGGCGATGTTGGAAATCACCGCGCTCATCTTGTCGGCATAGGGACGCGCAGCTTCGGCCGCGGTCTGCGCGCGGCGCAGCTTCGAGGCCGCGACCATCTGCATGGCCTTGGTGATCTTTTGCGTCGCCTTGGTGGAGGCGATGCGGACGCGCATGTCTTTAAGTGACGCCATTCTTCGTCCCCGACGGTTCGAGCCCTTGCGGCCAAACCGCTAGCCTGTCTCTGTCGTCATGCCCGGGCCTGTCCCGGGCATCCACGTCTTCGTCTCCCACGCGGTAAGGCGTGGATGGCCGGGACATCAAATGCGAAGACGCGCTTCGCGCTTTTGGCCCGGCCGTGACGGTTCTTACGCGAAGCTCTTCGCAAAACCTTCGACCACCGACTTCAGCTTGGCAGCGGTGTCGTCGGAGAGGTCGCGGCTGTCGCGGATCGAATTGAGGATCTCGACGTTCTTGCCGCGCAGCAGCGAGAGCAGACCGTCCTCGAACGCGCGCACCTTGTTAACGGGGAGCGGATCGAGATAGCCGTTGGTGCCAGCCCAGATCACGCAGACCTGCTCTTCCATCTTCAGCGGCGAGAACTGCGGCTGCTTCAGGAGCTCGGTCAGGCGCGAACCGCGGTTGAGCAGGCGCTGGGTCGAGGCGTCGAGGTCGGAGCCGAACTGCGCGAACGCCGCCATTTCGCGATACTGCGCGAGCTCGCCCTTGATCTTGCCGGCGACCTTCTTGGTGGCCTTGGTCTGCGCGGACGAACCGACGCGCGACACCGACAGACCGACGTTCACCGCGGGACGGATGCCCTGGAAGAACAGGTCGGTTTCCAGGAAGATCTGGCCGTCGGTGATCGAGATGACGTTGGTCGGGATGTAGGCCGACACGTCGTTGGCCTGGGTTTCGATAATAGGCAGCGCGGTGAGCGAGCCCGAGCCATGATCCTTGCTGAGCTTCGCCGCGCGCTCGAGCAGGCGGGAGTGCAGATAGAACACGTCGCCCGGATAGGCTTCGCGGCCCGGCGGACGGCGCAGCAGCAGCGACATCTGGCGGTAGGCGACGGCCTGCTTGGACAGATCGTCATAGATGATGACGGCGTGCATGCCGTTATCGCGGAAGAATTCGCCCATGGTGCAGGCAGTAAAGGGGGCAATGTACTGCATCGGCGCCGGATCCGAGGCGGTGGCGGCGACGATGATCGAGTATTCGAGCGCGCCCTGCTCTTCCAGCACCTTCACGAACTGGGCGACGGTCGAACGCTTCTGACCGACTGCGACGTAGACGCAGTACAGCTTGATGTTCTCGTCGGGCTGCGCGTTGAGCGGCTTCTGGTTCAGGATGGTGTCGAGCGCGATCGCGGTCTTGCCGGTCTGGCGGTCGCCGATGATCAGCTCGCGCTGGCCGCGGCCGATCGGGATCAGGGCGTCGATCGCCTTGAGGCCGGTCGCCATCGGCTCGCTCACCGACTTGCGCGGAATGATGCCGGGCGCCTTGACGTCGACGCGCATACGCTTGTCGGCCTGGATCGGGCCCTTGCCGTCGATCGGGTTGCCGAGCGCGTCGACGACGCGGCCGAGCAGGCCCTTGCCGACCGGCGCGTCCACGATGGCGCGGGTGCGCTTGACGGTCTGGCCTTCCTTGATCTCGCGGTCGGCACCGAAAATAACGACGCCGACGTTGTCGGTTTCGAGGTTCAGCGCCATGCCGCGGGTGCCGTTCTCGAACTCGACCATCTCACCGGCCTGGACGTTGTCCAGACCGTAGACGCGGGCGATACCGTCGCCGACGGACAGCACCTGTCCGACTTCGGAGACTTCAGCTTCCTGGCCGAAATTCTTGATCTGGTCCTTGAGGATCGCGGAAATTTCCGCGGCGCGGATGTCCATCAGCCTGCCTCTTTCATCGCGTGCTTGATCGAATTGAGTTTGGTGCGAAGCGAACCATCCACCATGCGGCTGCCCAGCTTGACGACGAGGCCACCGATGATCGAGGGATCGACTTTCACGTTCAGCGCGACGTCCTTGCCGGTCACCGACTTCAGGGCAACCTTGAGGGCGTCGAGATTCTTGTCCGAGAGCGCCTCCGCCACGGTGACATCAGCGGTCGCCTCGCCCTTGAACTTGGCGACGAGGGCGCGGTAGGCGCGGATGACGTCAGCCACCACGAACAGGCGGCGGTTGGCGGTCAGCACTTTCAGGAAATTGGCAGAGATGCCGGCGATGCCGACCTTGTCCAGCACGGCCGTGAGGGCCCTGGACTGGGCATCGGCCGCGAACACCGGGCTGCGGACGAGGCGCTTCAGATCGGCGCTCTCGCCGAGCAAGGCCTCGAACCTGTCGAGGTCGGCCTTGACCTCGTCGACCGCTTTCTGGTCGCGGGCCAGTTCAAACAAGGCCGTTGCATAACGGCCGGACACACCGGAAACGGACGTATCTTCTGCAGCCACAGACGCGCTCTTTTTGCTGTCAAATTCGCAAGGGAAAAACCGTCGCCACGAAGAGGCGCCTAGCGATCCAAGCCCTTGGAATTCAAGCGGGACTTCGATTTTCGACCAGCACGGGAAGTGCCGGGCTCGTTAAAATCGCGGCTTTGCTAACATAGCAGGCGCGCACGTGCAACATGACGCCAAATTAAAGGCACGAGGTTCTGTCGCCAGTTCGTCGCACGCGACGGCGCTTCAATGACGAGGGGTCGGCGACCTCGACGATGACCTGCCACGCCACGGAATTGCCGCGAGCCTTGCGGCGGTGCGGCGCCGTTGGTTCCTGCTCTCAGCGCATAGCGGCCATGAACACGGATCGCTGAGGCGTGACTTCGGCCCCGGTCGCGCCGCCCGCCGAATACTTACCCAATTCTAAATGCTGAGAGCGATGACTTCACTCTACAGTATTCATAAGTAATAGTTAAGTTAATGAATCGTTAAAGTTAAAGATTACGGAATGTCGGATGAATATACCGGCAGGTCACAAGATATTTCACGACGAAACAGAATGGAATTACTGCCCAATTCATGCCGCATTGCGCAACGAAACGCCAAACCGCTCACAAACTGATGAGGGCTCCACTGGCCACATATGTGGCAATACTAGCTTAGGGACCATTAAATGCTGTCTTTCAAGACGCTGGGCACTGTGACCCGGCCGCGCACGGCGATCGCTTTCATAGCCGCAACCCTCTTCATCGGTGGAACCGCCACCGAAGCTTCCGCCAAATCCAGGCATCACCGGCACCATCATCGCCACCACGCCCAGACCGACGCCAATGCAGGCTCTGATTGGCGCAATGCCAATGCGGCGATGACGCCGTCCTCGGGCACCGGGCACAGCTTCTCCGGCATGGCCTCCTATTACGGCAACGAGTCCGGCAGCAGGACCGCCTCGGGCCAGCGCTTCAACCAGAACGCCATGACCGCGGCACACCGTTCGCTGCCGTTCGGCACCAAGCTGCGCGTCACCCACGGCGGCTCGAGCGTGATCGTCACCATCAATGACCGTGGCCCGTTCATTCGCGGCCGTGTGCTCGACCTCTCCACGGGCGCTGCCCGCGCCATCGGCCTCACCGGCGCCGGCGTCGGCCGCGTCACCGCGGAAGTCATCTCCTAAGGCGCCACGGCGCCTCACATTGCCCGCGCACTTTCCATCAGTTTGATGCGCGCATGAAACAAGCCCGCCGTCTTGGGGGACGGCGGGCTTTTTGTTGTCGTCATTCCGGGGCGATGCGCAGCATCGAGCCCGGAATCCATCGGGCGGCAGGGCCCGCGGTGAAATGGATTCCGGGCTCACGCTTCGCGTGCCCCGGAATGACAGCGGAGAATGTGGCGGCGACCGCAGCCTTACAAAAAGCTCTGCGGATCGACGTCCACCTCCAGCTTCTGATTGCCCTTCGGCTTCGGACAGACCGCGAGCCAGTTGCGCAAATAGTCCGACAGGTCGAAACCGCGCGCCGATTTCACCAGGATGCGGAAGCGGTAGCGGCCCTTGATGACGGCGAGCGGCGCTTCCGCCGGGCCCAGCACCACCACGCGCTCGTCGCGCGGCGCGAGCGCAACGAGGCGGCGGCCAAAGCCTTCCGCGCTCGGGCGGTCGCCGGCCGAGATGATCAGGCTGGCGAGCCGGCCGAACGGCGGATACAGCGTGCGCTCGCGAAGATCGATCTCGCTGTCGTAGAAGGCTTCGCGGTCGCAGGCGATCAGCGCCTTCATCACGGGATGATCGGGCTGGTGGGTCTGGAGATAGCCGACGCCGCGGCCCTGCTCGCGTCCGGCGCGGCCGATCACCTGGTTGAGCAACTGCCAGGTGCGTTCCGCCGCGCGCGGATCGCCATTGGAAAGGCCGAGATCCGCATCCACGACGCCGACCAGATTGAGCCGCGGGAAATTGTGGCCCTTGGCGACGAGCTGCGTGCCGATGATGATGTCGACGCGGCCCTCCGCGATCTCGGCAAGCTCGGAGCGCATGGTCTCGATCGAGGTGATGAGATCGCTCGACAGCACCATGGTGCGCGCCTCCGGGAACAGCGCGGCCGCTTCTTCCTGCAGGCGCTCGACGCCGGGGCCGACCGCGACCAGCGATTCCTCCGCCGAACAGTTCGGACAGACATGCGGGCGCGGCATCGAGAAGCCGCAATGGTGACAGACGAGGCGCTGGCGGAAGCGATGATCGACCAGCCAGGCATCGCAGATGGTGCAGGCGAAGCGGTGGCCGCAGGCGCGGCACAGCGTCAGCGGCGCATAGCCGCGGCGATTGAGGAACAATAGCGCCTGCTCGCGCCGCTCGATCGCGGTCCTGATCTCGCCCGCCAGGCGCGGCGAGATGAAGCGGCCGCGCGCCGGCGGCTCGCGGCGCATGTCGATCGCCTCGATATGCGGCATGTGCTGGCCGCCGAAGCGCGAGGGCAGCGCGATGCGCTGATAGCGATTCTTGCGCGCATTGACCTCGGATTCGACCGACGGCGTCGCGGAGGCCAGCACGATCGGAATTTTTGCGATATGCGCGCGCACCACCGCCATGTCGCGGGCATGGTAATGCACGCCCTCGTCCTGCTTGTAGGCCTGGTCGTGCTCTTCGTCGACGACGATGAGGCCGAGATTGGCGTAGGGCAGAAACAGCGCCGAGCGCGCGCCGACCACGACCGGCGCGCTGCCTTCGGAGATCGCCGCCCAGTTGCGCGCGCGGGTGCGCGGGGTGAGCTCGGAGTGCCATTCGATCGGCCGCACGCCAAAACGCTGCGCGAAGCGGTCGAGGAACTGGCCGGTGAGCGCGATCTCCGGCATCAGGATCAGCGACTGCCTGCCGCGGCGGATCGCCTCCGCGACCGCCTCGAAATAGACCTCGGTCTTGCCCGAGCCGGTGACGCCGTCGAGCAGCGCGACGTGGAAGGTGCCGTTGGCCGCGAGCGCGCGCATCGTATCGACCGCGGTGCGCTGGAGCGGTGTGAAATCCGGCCGGCCGAAATCCGGATCGGGGGCCGGCGGCGGCGGCGGCGGCGGCATCGGCTCGACCGTGAGCGTGCCTTCGTCCACCAGGCCGTCGATCACGCCGGCCGAGACGCCCGCCTCCTTGGCCGCTTCGGACTTGCCGTGCAGCAGCCGGTCCGACAGCACCTCGATCACGCGTTGCCGCGCCGGCGTCAGCCGCCTGGGGGGATCGCCGACCAGGCGCACGCCGGGGCGCACCCGCTCGGGGCCGAGATTCTCGCCCATCCGCAGGCACATGCGCAGCACCATGCCGCGCGGGCTCAGCGTGTAATTGGCGACCCAGTCGACGACCGAACGCAACTCGGGCTTCAGCGGCTGGAGGTCGAGCTTCTCGCTGACCTCCTTGAGGCGGTTGTGCAGGCGCGGAGCGGGATTGGCGTTTTCGGCCCAGACTACGGCGAGCACCTCGCGGGGCCCAAGCGGCACGCCGACGAGATCGCCCGCCTTCAGCTCCATCCCGCGCGGCACCTTGTAGGAATAGGTCTGGTCGAGCGCGACCGGCACCAGCACGTCGACCATGCGGGTCGCGTTGGCGGAGGCGGTGCTGCTGCGGGAGGTGTGGTCCATGAACTGAGAATCGGAACCCGGGGGCCTCAAGGCTAGCGCCGTGAGGCGGCCTTAGCGAACGATAAACGAGTGTGATGCGATATACTGTGCGGAATCACCACGTCCAGAGCGCATGAGCAAAGCGGCCGCCCCACAAATCGAGCTCGCCAGCGCCGATCCCTCGATCGCGCAGGAGATGACGCGCTGGCTGTCGCATCTCGGCGCCGAGCGGCGGCTGTCGCCGAAGACGCTGGAGGCCTATGGCCGCGACTTGCGGCAGTGCCTGGATTTCCTCTGCAATCATTGGGGCGAACGCGTCACGCTCAAGCGCTTCGCCGCGCTGGAGGCCACCGACGTGCGCGCCTTCATGGCGATGCGCCGGGCCGACGACATTGCCGGCCGCTCGCTGATGCGCGCGCTGGCGGGCCTGCGCTCGTTCGGCCGCTTCCTCGAACGCGAGGGCAAGGGCAAGGTCGGCGCGCTCTCCGCGATCCGCGCGCCGAAAGTCGCAAAGAGCCTGCCGAAGCCGCTGCCGATGGCGTCGGCCAAACGTCTTGCGGACGCCGACGAGCGCGCCGGCGAGGAACGCGAGACCTGGATTCTGGCGCGCGATGCGGCGGTGATGGCGCTGCTGTATGGCTCCGGCCTGCGCATCTCCGAAGCGCTCGGCCTGAAGCGCCGCGAGGTGCCGAAGCCGGGCGAAGGCGACGTGCTCGTCGTCACAGGCAAAGGCAACAAGACCCGCATGGTGCCGGTGCTCCAGAACGTGCTGGCGCTGGTGCAGGAATATGTTTCGATGTGCCCCTATCCGCTGCCGGCGGAAGGGCCGATCTTCGTCGGCGCGCGCGGCGGTCCCTTGAGCCCGCGCATCATCCAGCTCGCGATGGAGCGGCTGCGCGGCGCGCTCGGCCTGCCCGACAGCGCGACGCCGCACGCGCTGCGCCATTCCTTCGCCACGCATCTTCTGTCGCGCGGCGGCGACCTGCGCGCGATCCAGGAACTGCTCGGCCATTCCTCGCTCTCGACCACGCAGATCTACACCGGCATCGATTCCGAGCGGCTGCTGGAAGTCTATGCCAGCGCGCATCCGCGGCGGTGAATTCTGACATCAAGCTGTCATAGCAAGCTCTTGGCGCGCATGCCTCTTGCGCGGCGCCCGCGGTTCGGTCAATCGTGGGGCATCCAGGCAGGAGGGATTTATGAGCGCACATGAAAGCATGGAGCATGCCGAGCACGCCGAACACGCGTCCGGCTCGAACAAGAAGATCGCCCTTCTGATCGCCGTGCTGGCCCTGTTCCTGGCGATCTCGGAGACGCTCGGCAAGGGCGCCCAGACCGAATCGATCAGCAAGAACGTCGAGGCCGCCAATCTCTGGGCGTTCTTCCAGGCCAAGAGCATCCGCCGCACCGTGGTGCTGACCGCGGCCGAGCAGGGCAAGCTCACGGTCGTCGGCGCGACCGACGACGCCATGAAGGCAGCGGTGCAGAAGCAGGTCGACGACTGGACCAAGACCGCGCAGCGCTATCGCTCCGAGCCCGAGACCGGCGAAGGCACCGAGCAGCTCGCCGAGAAGGCCAAGCATGCCGAGCACGAGCGCGACGAGGCGACCGCTAAATACCATCACTTCGAGCTGGCGTCGGCCGCCTTCCAGATCGGCATCGTGCTGGCCTCGGCCACCATCATCACCGGCATCTTCGCGCTCGCCTATGTCGGCGGCCTCCTGACGCTCGCCGGCCTGCTCATGACCGCGCTCGGCCTGTGGTGGCCGCATCTGCTGCATTTGCATTGAGGGGGTGAGGCGGCTTACTCCGCCGTCGTCCCGGCGAACGCCGGGACCCATACCGCGTGATCTATCGATTACTCGCGGTGGGAGTACCGAACGACGAATCTTCGCCAAACTACTCCCTGGGGTTATGGGTCCCGGCCTTCGCCGGGACGACACCTGAGAATTGGCGCGAGCCCTGGCTCGACAACTGAAAGCGCAATCACCGCGCCTGATGCACGCTCTTGCGGAAGCGCTGGATCAGGCGGAGCGTGCGGGCGGACCAGCCTTCGCCGTTGCCGGTGATCAGCTCGCGGATGCGCTGCTTGATCGGGTCGACCAGCAGGTGCGCCTTGGCACGCACCTTCATCACGAGATCGTAGATCCGCTCGAACCAGTGCATCTCCAAAAGCTTGTCGCGCGTGACGTCGAACACGAAGGCGGTGACGCCGACGCCGACGAGCTTTGCGAACAGGATCGTGAAGACGGCGCTGGTCCAGTATTCATGCGTGAGCAGCCACAGGCCGACGAGCTTGAGCGGAAACAGCGGGATGATGGGGACCGCGAACACGATCAGCGTCATGGCCGGCGACAGCGCGTCGACACGCTCCGTCAGCCATTGCTTGAAGCGCGCGAGCGGGATAGCTGCGACAACCCGCGCGACGATCGGTTCGAGATGGTCCCACAGCCAGGCTTCGATCAGGAAAATGATCGCAAGCAGGACCCAGACCGGTTGGAGAAGGCGGCGCAGCATGTGTTGTCCCGCCCGATTCGGCTCGGGGCGTCGCCTACATATGGATGGCCCGCTTGCCGACTGCAAGCGCGGCTTCCTTGATGGCCTCCGAGCGGGTCGGATGCGCGTGGCAGGTGCGCGCGAGATCCTCCGCACTGCCGCCAAACTCCATGAGAACGCACGCTTCATGGATCATTTCGCCGGCTTCGCGGCCGATAATGTGCACGCCGAGCACGCGATCGGTCTTCGCATCTGCGAGAATCTTCACAAAGCCATCGGTGGTCTGGTTGACCTTGGAGCGGCCGTTGGCGGTAAAGGGAAACTTCCCGACGGTATAAGCCACGCCCGCCTGCTTCAGTTCCTCCTCGGTCTTGCCGACGGAGGAGACTTCCGGCGTGGTATACACGACGCCTGGGATAACGTCGTAATTCACGTGGCCGGCCTGGCCTGCGATGATCTCGGCAACCGCAACGCCTTCGTCCTCGGCCTTGTGCGCGAGCATCGGGCCCGCGACGACGTCGCCGATGGCATAGACGCCCTTCAGGCTGGTGGCGAAATGCGGATCGATCTGCACGCGGCCGCGATTGTCGAGCGCAACGCCGGCTTCCTTCAGGCCAAGCCCATCGGTGTAGGGCACGCGGCCGATGCAGACGAGCACGACGTCGGCTTCCAGCGTCTCCGCAGCGCCGCCGGCGGCGGGCTCGATCGTCGCCTTCAGCGTCTTGCCGGAGGTATCAACGGCGGTGACCTTGGCGCCGAGCTTGAATGCAAAGCCCTGCTTCTCGAGGATGCGCTGGAATTGCTTGGCGATCTCGCCGTCCATGCCGGGCATGATGCGATCCAGGAATTCGACGACGACGACTTCGGCGCCGAGCCGCTTCCACACCGAGCCGAGCTCAAGGCCGATCACGCCGGCGCCGACGACGAGCAGCTTGCCGGGGACCTTGTCCAGCGACAGCGCGCCGGTGGACGAAACGATGCGCTTCTCGTCGATCTCGATGCCCTTGAGACGCGCGATGTCCGAGCCGGTGGCGATCACGATGCTCTTGGTCTCGACGACCTGCGACTTGCCGTCGGCGGAGACTTCGACCTTGCCGGTGCCAAGAATCTTGCCGGTGCCCTTGAGCACGTCGATCTTGTTCTTCTTCATCAGGAACTCGACGCCCTTGACGTTGCCGTCGATGCCCTGCTGCTTGAAGTTCATCATCGCCGGAAGCTCGAGCTTCGGCGCGGAGACCGACACGCCCATCTTGGCGAAGGAGTGCGCGGCCTCCTCGAACATTTCGGAAGCGTGCAGCAGCGCCTTCGAGGGCATGCAGCCGACATTGAGGCAGGTGCCGCCGAGCGTTGCGTTCTTTTCGACCACGGCGACTTTCATGCCGAGCTGGGCTGCGCGCACCGCGCAGACATAACCGCCCGGTCCGGTGCCGATGACGACGAGATCGTAGGTAGCCATGAGAGAAAGTCCCGTGAGTTTAGCGTGGAAAGATGCGTCAGCGTCCGCGCGGCGCGTCAGCGTCCGCCGGACACATCGAGAATGGCTGAGGTGACGTAGGAGGCATCGTCCGACATCAGCCAGACGATGGCGTTGGCGATTTCCTCGGCGGTGCCGACGCGCTTCATCGGCACCAAATGGGCCAGACGATGGGCGCGGTCGGGCTCGCCGCCGGCGGCGTGGATTTCGGTGTCGATCAGGCCGGGCCGGATCGCCGCGACGCGGATGCCTTCGCCCGCGACCTCGTAGCCGAGCCCGACGGTGAAGGAATCGACCGCGCCCTTGGACGCGGCATAATCGACATAGGTGTTGGGTGCGCCGAGCCGGGCTGCGACCGACGACAGGTTCACGATGACGCCGCCCTTGCCGCCGTGCCTGGTCGACATCCGCTTCACCGCCTCGCGCGCGCAGAGGATGGAGCCGGTGACGTTGACCGCCATCACGCGCTGGATGCGCTCGGCCGACATCTCGTCGACGCGCACGCCGCTCTTGCCGACGATGCCGCCGTTGTTGACGAGTGCGCCGAGCGTGCCGAACTTGTCCGCCTGCTTGAACAGCTCGAGGATGTCGCTTTCCTCGGCGACATCGCATTTCACCGCGATGGCCTTGCCGTTGCTGGCCGCGATCTGCGCGACGACTTCATCCGCAGCCTGCTTGTTGCTGGCGTAGCCGACCACGACACGGAAGCCGCGTGCGGCCGCCGCGATCGCGGTCGCCCGCCCGATGCCGCGGCTCCCGCCGGTGATGACAACGACTTTATCGGTCATGCGCGCCTCCATGGTTCGACACGCGCCGTCGCGTGAGGGCGACGGCGCTCGCAGAGCATCAGCGATCAGAGATCGAGCACCAGGCGCGCCGGATCTTCCAGGCTCTCCTTGACGCGGACGAGGAAGGTGACGGCTTCCTTGCCGTCGATGACGCGGTGATCGTAGGACAGCGCCAGGTACATCATCGGGCGGACCTCGATCTTGCCGCCGACGACCATCGGCCGCTCCTGGATCTTGTGCATGCCGAGAATGCCGGACTGCGGCGCGTTGAGGATTGGGGTCGACATCAGCGAGCCGTAGATGCCGCCATTGGTGATGGTGAAGGTACCGCCCTGCATCTCGTCGATCTTGAGCTGGCCGTCACGGGCGCGGCGGCCGAAATCGGCGATGCCCTTCTCGATGTCGGCGATCGACTTGTGGTCGCAGTCACGCACCACGGGCACGACGAGGCCCTTGTCGGTGCCGACGGCGACGCCGATGTGATAGTAGTTCTTGTAGATCAGGTCGGTGCCGTCGATCTCGGCGTTGACGGCCGGGATGTCCTTCAGCGCCTGCACGACGGCCTTGGTGAAGAAGCCCATGAAGCCGAGCTTGCTGCCGTGCTTCTTCTCGAACGCGTCCTTGTAGTGCGCGCGCAGCGCCATGACGTTGGTCATGTCGACCTCGTTGAAGGTCGTGAGCATGGCCGCGGTGTTCTGCACGTCCTTGAGGCGGCGCGCGATGGTCTGGCGCAGCCGGGTCATCTTGACGCGCTCTTCGCGGGCGGCGTCATCGGCCGGCGACAGCGCGCGGACCTGAACGGCGGCGGCGGGCTGGTTGACCGGGGTCGGCGCGGAGGCCGCACGCTCGATCGCGGCGAGCATGTCGCCCTTGGTGACGCGGCCGTCCTTGCCGGAGCCCGGAACGGTCGAAGCGTCGATGCCGGTCTCGGCCGAGAGCTTGCGCACGGAGGGGGCGAGCGGGGCATCGGCCGGCGGCGCCTTCGCGGCCGGAGCCGGTGCGGCAGCAGCCGCCGCGGCGGCCGGAGCAGCAGCGGGCTTGGCGGGAGCAGCGGCCGGCTTGGCCGCGCCGGTGGCGCCTTCGGTGATCTGGCCGAGCAGCGCGCCCACGGCAACGGTCGCGCCGTCAGCGGCGATGATCTCGCTCAGCGTGCCGGCGGAGGGCGCCGGGACTTCGATGGTGACCTTGTCGGTCTCGAGCTCCACCAAGGGCTCGTCAACGGCGACGGGGTCGCCGGCCTTCTTGAACCAGCGGCCGATGGTGGCCTCGGTGACGGATTCGCCGAGCGTCGGCACACGAATTTCAGTCATGGTCTTTTCCTTAAGGGATCGCCAATGCGGTCATGAATTCCAATTGTCACGGCCAGCGAAAAGCAGGCCATCCAGCAAGCCGGGACGTTCGCATTCACGAGGACGCCATGGCATGCCGGATGCCCCGCTTTTGGCGGGGCATGACGCAGTTCAAAAAGTTCAGCTCAGTGCTTCGTCCAGGAACGCCTTCAGCTGAGCCTGATGCTTGGACATCAGACCCGTGGCGGTCGCGGCGGAAGCGGCGCGGCCGACATAACGCGGACGCCGGCTCACACCGTTCACCTGGTTCAGCACCCACTCCAGATAGGGCTCGATGAAGTGCCAGGCGCCCATGTTGCGGGGCTCTTCCTGGCACCACACCACTTCGGCCTTCTTGAAGCGCGACAGCTCGGCCACCAGCGCCTTCAGCGGCACCGGATAGAGCTGCTCGACGCGCATCAGGTAGATGTCGTCGATGCCGCGCTTCTCGCGCTCCTCGTAGAGGTCGTAATAGACCTTGCCGGAGCAGAGCACGATGCGGCGGATCTTCTCGTCCGGAACGAGCTTGATGGCATCGGTCGGCAGCATCTGGGCGTCGTCGTACAGGATGCGGTGGAAGGTCGTTCCCTTCGCAAGCTCCTCGAGACGCGACACCGCCCGCTTGTGACGCAGCAGCGACTTCGGCGTCATCAGGATCAGGGGTTTACGGATCTCGCGATGCAGCTGCCGGCGCAGCACGTGGAAGTAGTTCGCCGGCGTGGTCGGGTAGACCACCTGCATGTTGTCTTCCGCGCACATCTGCAAGTAACGCTCGAGGCGCGCCGAGGAGTGCTCCGGTCCCTGCCCTTCATAGCCGTGCGGCAAGAGGCAGACGAGGCCGGACATGCGCAGCCATTTGCGCTCGCCCGAGGAGATGAACTGGTCGAACACGACCTGCGCGCCGTTGGCGAAGTCGCCGAACTGCGCTTCCCACAGGGTCAGCGTGTTCGGCTCGGCGAGCGAATAGCCATATTCGAAGCCGAGCACGGCTTCTTCCGACAGCAGCGAGTTGATGACCTCGTAATGGCCCTGCTCGTGGCCGAGATGGTTGAACGGCGTGTAGCGGCTCTCGTCTTCCTGGTCGATCAGGACCGAGTGGCGCTGCGAGAACGTGCCGCGCTCGGAATCCTGGCCGGACAGCCGGACGTGATGGTTCTCGTTGAGCAGCGAGCAGAACGCCAGCGCTTCGCCGGTCGCCCAGTCGATGCCGGCGCCGCTGTCGATCGCCTTGGAGCGGTTCTCCAGGAAGCGCTGGATGGTGCGGTGGACGCGGAAACCATCCGGCACCTTGGTGATCTTGCGGCCGATATCCTTCAGCGCGGTGATGTCGACGCCGGTGACGCCGCGGCGGGCGTCCTCTTCCTGGTCGGCGATCTTGAAGCCCGCCCACTTGCCGTCGAGCCAGTCGGCCTTGTTCGGCTTGTAGGAGGTGCCGGCCTCGAACTCGGCATCGAGCCGCGCGCGCCAGTCGGCCTTGGCCTTGTCGACCTCGCCCTCGGTCATCACGCCTTCGCTGATGAGGCGGCGGGCGTAGAGCTCGAGCGTGGACGGATGCGCCGCGATCTTCTTGTACATCACCGGCTGGGTGAACGCCGGCTCGTCGCCCTCGTTATGGCCATGCCTGCGGTAGCAGAACATGTCGATGACGACGGGCTTGTGGAACTTCTGCCGGAATTCGGTCGCGACCTTGGCCGCGAACACCACGGCTTCCGGATCGTCGCCGTTCACGTGGAAGATCGGCGCGTCGATCATCTTCGCCACATCCGACGGATAGGGCGAGGAACGCGAGTAACGCGGATAGGTGGTGAAGCCGATCTGGTTGTTGACGATGAAGTGCACGGAGCCGCCGGTGCGGTAGCCCTTCAGGTCCGACAGACCGAAGCATTCCGCGACCACGCCCTGGCCGGCGAACGCGGCGTCGCCGTGCATCAGCAGCGGCATGACGGAGATGCGCATATCCGGCGGATCGCCGTGCTGGTCCTGCTTGGCGCGGACCTTGCCGAGCACGACGGGATCGACGATCTCGAGATGCGAGGGATTGGCGGTCAGCGACAGATGGATGCGGTTGCCGTCGAACTCGCGGTCCGAGGAGGCGCCGAGGTGATACTTGACGTCGCCGGAGCCTTCGACCGCGTCAGGGTTGGCCGAGCCGCCCTTGAACTCGTGGAACAGCGCGCGGTGGGCCTTGCCCATCACCTGGGTCAGCACGTTGAGGCGGCCGCGATGCGGCATGCCCAGCACGATTTCCTTCACGCCGAGATTGCCGCCGCGCTTGATGATCTGCTCGAGCGCGGGGATCAGGGATTCAGCACCGTCGAGACCAAAACGCTTGGTGCCGGTGAACTTGGTGTCGCAGAATTTTTCAAAGCCCTCGGCTTCGACCAGCTTGGTCAGGATGGCTCTGCGGCCTTCGCGGGTAAAGGAGATTTCCTTATCCGGTCCCTCGATGCGCTCCTGGATCCAGGCCTTCTGCGCGGCATTGCTGATATGCATGAACTCGACGCCGAGCGTCTGGCAGTAGGTGCGCTCGCAGATCGCGGTGATCTCGCGCAGCGTGCCGTATTCGAGACCGAGCACGTGATCGAGGAAGATCTTGCGGTCAAAATCGGCCTCGCTGAAGCCGTAGGTGCGCGGGTCGAGCTCTTCGCGGTTGCGCGGCGCCTCGATGCCGAGCGGATCGAGCTTGGCGTGGAAGTGGCCGCGCATGCGGTAGGAGCGGATCAGCATCAAGGCGCGGACCGAGTCGCGCGTCGCCTGGAGCAGATCGGCGGAGGAGATATCGGCGCCCTTGGCCTGCGCCTTGGCGGCGATCTTGCCGCCGACCGCCTTCTCGACCTCGGCCCAGTTGCCGTCGAGGGCGGAGGTCAGGTCGTCCTGCGGCGTCAGCGGCCAGTTGGCGCGCTCCCAGGACGGGCCCTCGGCGTTCCTGCGGACGTCGTCCGGCTGGTCCTTCAGGCTCTTAAAGAACTCCTGCCACTCGGCGTCGACCGAGGACGGGTCCTTCTCGTAGCGGGCGTAGATTTCGTCGATGTAGGTGGCGTTGGTGCCCTGCAAAAAAGATGAGAGGGCAAAGGCTGCGTTCGCGTCTTGGCGAGACATACTTGAGTTCCTGGCGATTTCGGTTCGCGCATAACAAACGGCGCTGGCGCTGGGCTCCCCGGCAGAGGCCCAGCGCGATTGGCACCATTTACCCTATTTGCTGCGAAACTTCGCCCGGAAAAGTACGAAGAAGTGAATTAGCCTTTCAACTTTTCGGCAAGCGTGTGCCCGAGGCGAGCGGGAGACGGCGACACTGTAATCCCAGCCGATTTCATCGCGTCGGTCTTGGAACCGGCGTCGCCCTTGCCGCCCGAAATGATCGCGCCGGCATGACCCATGCGGCGGCCGGGAGGGGCGGTGACGCCGGCGATGAAGCCGACCATCGGCTTCTTGCGGCCGCGCTTGGCCTCGTCCTTGAGGAACTGGGCGGCGTCCTCCTCGGCGGAACCGCCGATCTCGCCGATCATGATGATCGATTCCGTCTTGGGGTCGGCGAGCAGCATTTCCAGCACGTCGATGAACTCGGTTCCCTTGACCGGGTCGCCGCCGATGCCGACCGCGGTGGTCTGGCCGAGGCCTTCCTGCGAGGTCTGGAACACGGCTTCATAGGTCAGCGTGCCGGAGCGGGAGACGATGCCGACGCTGCCGGTCTTGAAGATGTTGGCCGGCATGATGCCGATCTTGCATTCGCCGGCGGTCATGACGCCCGGGCAGTTCGGCCCGATCAGGCGGGACTTGGAACCGGCCAGCGAGCGCTTCACGCGGACCATGTCGATGACCGGAATGCCTTCCGTGATGCAGACGATCAGCGGGATCTCGGCGTCGATGGCTTCGCAGATCGCATCGGCCGCGCCCGGCGGCGGCACGTAGATCACCGACGCGTCCGCGCCGGTCTTCTCACGCGCGTCGCGCACGGTGTCGAACACCGGCAGGCCCAGATGCGTCGAGCCGCCTTTGCCCGGCGAAGTGCCGCCGACCATCTTGGTGCCGTAGGCAATCGCGGCCTCCGAATGGAAGGTGCCGTTCTTGCCGGTGAAGCCCTGGCAGATGACCTTGGTGTTCTTGTCGATCAGGATGGACATGAGGTCTGCTTTCGCGAAACTAACGAGTGAGAGGTCAGTGGATGCGGCGGTAGACGCCGGTGAGCACGTCAGCCCAGCCTTCCGCGTCCGGCGAGAACTGGATCTTCAACGAGTAGGAATTGTCGTCGATGATCTCGTAGACGTGGCGCGCATTGCCGCGGAGCGAGCCGCGCACCAGCGTCAGGGTCTTGCCGACCCACCCGCCGGAGGCGGGCGAAGGCGGCGTGTAGCCGAGCGAGTCGTACCAGAACAATTTGTAGGTCCGGTCCTCGCGGTCGAAGGTGAAGATGCCGTGGGTGGCGAAGATCTGCTTGCCGTCGCGCATCTGGACCGAGTCCTGGATCAGGTAGAACCCGTTGAGATCCATGCGCGCGACGGTGTGCGAGGTGGCCGGCCCGCCCGCCGTCCAGCGCGACGGGAAGACCACCTCTTCGCCATCCCATTCGCCGGCGAACGCGGCGAGACGCGCGTGCTCTGCAAGCGGAGATGATGCGGCGAGATGGTCCTGGGCCATGGCGTTAGCCTCCCTTGACGGCCTTCACGATCTTCTGCGCGGCGTCGTCGAGATTGTCGGCCGGCACCACGTTCAGACCGGATTCAAGGATGATCTTCTTGCCGAGCTCGACATTGGTGCCTTCGAGGCGAACCACCAGCGGCACGCTGAGGCCGACCTCGCGCACGGCGGCCGTGACGCCCTCGGCGATCACGTCGCACTTCATGATGCCGCCGAAGATGTTGACCAGGATGCCTTTCACGTTGGGATCGGCGGTGATGATCTTGAACGCGGCCGCGACCTTCTCCTTGCTGGCGCTGCCGCCGACGTCGAGGAAGTTCGCCGGCGCCATGCCGTAGAGCTTGATGATGTCCATCGTCGCCATCGCGAGACCGGCGCCGTTGACCATGCAGCCGATGTTGCCGTCGAGGGTGACGTAGTTGAGGTCGTACTTGGACGCCTCGATTTCCTTGGCGTCTTCCTCGGTCTCGTCGCGCAGCGCGAGCACCTCGGGATGACGGAACAGCGCGTTGTCGTCGAACGACACCTTGGCGTCGAGCACGCGGAGCTGACCCTGCTTGGTCACGACCAGCGGGTTGATCTCCAGCATCGACATGTCCTTGGCGACGAATGCCGCGTAGAGCTGCGCGGTGAGCTTCTCGGCCTGCTTGGCGAGATCGCCCGAGAGCTTCAGCGCGTTGGCGACGGTGCGGCCGTGATGGCCCATGATGCCGGTCGCGGGATCGACCGAGAAGGTGACGATCTTTTCGGGCGTGTTGTGCGCGACGTCCTCGATGTTGACGCCGCCTTCGGTCGATACGACGAACGAGACGCGCGAAGTCTCGCGGTCGACCAGCAGCGAGAGATAGAACTCCTTGTCGATGTCGGAGCCGTCCTCGATGTAGAGGCGGTTGACCTGCTTGCCGGCAGGGCCGGTCTGGATCGTCACGAGCGTCGCGCCGAGCATCTGCTTGGCGAATTCGGAGACCTCGGCGGCCGACTTGGCGATGCGGACACCGCCCTTGTCGCCGGCGGAGGCTTCCTTGAACTTGCCCTTGCCGCGGCCACCGGCATGGATCTGGCTCTTCACCACATAGACCGGACCAAGTAGCGCCTTGGCGGCGGCCTCCGCGTCTGCGGCTTTAAGGACCGGCACGCCCTTGGAGATTGGAACGCCGAACTCGCCCAGCAGCGCTTTGGCCTGATATTCATGGATATTCATATGGTCGCTCCCTGAATCCGCGGGCGGTGACCTCGTAGGCCCACCTCAGTCTTGTGGCTGGCATACCATATACCACAGGAACTGCAACCCGGATTCTTTGACATCGAGATCTTTGGACTGCTGAGCCGGAACCCGCCAGGCCTTCAACAAGAGTTGCTGCCGGGCCCCAGAAGTGAAACCGCCGAAGACCGGTTTTCCGATCTTCGGCGGGATTTGTTTGCGCCTTAGCGGCCGAGAAGATCGGGGGCGATCTTCTTGCAGGCGTCGACCAGGCCCTGCACCGCGCCGACCGACTTGTCGAAGGCCTCGCGGTCCTTGCCGGCGAGCTCGATCTCGACGACGCGCTCGACACCCTTGGAGCCGATCACGACGGGCACGCCGACATACATGTCCTTCACGCCGTATTCGCCGTTGAGGTAGGCGGCGCTGGGCAGCACGCGCTTCTTGTCACGCAGATAGCTCTCGGCCATCGCGATCGCGGAAGCGGCCGGGGCGTAGAAGGCCGAGCCGGTCTTGAGCAAATTGACGATCTCGGCGCCGCCGTTGCGGGTGCGGTCGACGATCTCGTCGAGGCGCGCCTGCGAGGTCCAGCCCATCTTGACGAGGTCAGGCAGCGGGATGCCGGCGACGGTGGAGTACTTCACCAGCGGCACCATGGTGTCGCCGTGGCCGCCGAGCACGAAGGCGGTGACGTCTTCAACGGAGACGTTGAATTCGTCGGCCAGGAAGTAGCGGAAGCGCGCCGAGTCCAGCACGCCGGCCATGCCAACGACCTTCTTGTGCGGCAGGCCCGAGGCCTTCTGGAGCGCCCACACCATGGCGTCGAGCGGGTTGGTGATGCAGATGACGAAGGCGTCGGGGGCATACTTCTTGATGCCGGCGCCGACCTGCTCCATGACCTTGAGGTTGATGGAGAGGAGATCGTCGCGGCTCATGCCGGGCTTGCGCGGGACGCCGGCGGTGACGATGCAGACCTTGGCGTTGTCGAGCGCCTCGTAGGAGTTCGCGCCGGTGTAGTGGGCGTCGAAGCCGTCGACCGGGGAGGACTGCGCAATGTCGAGCGCCTTGCCCTGCGGCACGCCCTCGGCGATGTCGAACATCACGACGTCGCCCAGTTCTTTCAGGCCGATGAGGTGAGCCAGCGTTCCGCCGATCTGACCGGAGCCAATCAAAGCAATCTTGTCGCGCGCCATGTGAACCTGTCCTTTAGACACGTAAGGAGGGGAAAACTGACAGGGTGGTTATCCCTTTCGCTTCGCCCGTTCAAGTCGGTGGATGCCCAATTGTCGGGCTTGCCGAGATCGCAGCCAGCATACCCCCGTCCGTCATTCCGGGATGCGCCGACAGGCGCAGGCCCGGAATCCATCGGGCTGCAGAGTTGGTGGCGCGATGGATTCCGGGCTCGCGACTTTGTCGCGCCCCGGAATGACGGCGGAGAAAATGGTGAAATAGGACTTAAGTCTCCACCAGGCCCTTGGTGGAGCCGCTGGCGGTGGAATCCTTGCGGCCGTGAGGCAGCGCCAGATAGGATTCCGAGCTCATTTCGATCAGCCGCGAGGCGGTCCGCTTGAACTCGTTGGCCTCGTTGCCCTCATCGGCGAGGTACAGCGAGATCGGGTTGGCGTCGGCCGAGGCCATCAGCTTCACGGCATTGTCATAGAGCGTATCGATCAGCGTGATGAAGCGCTTGGCGGCGTTGCGCTGGGAGAAGTCCATCACTGGAATATGGTCGACCAGGATGGTGTGATAGTCGTGCGCGAGCCTGAGGTAATCCGATGCGCCGAGCGGCTTCTCGCAGAGATCGGCGAACGAGAACCGCGCCACGCCATGGGCCGAGCACGGCACGTGCAGGATGCGGCCCTTGATCAAAATATCGCGCGACTTGCATTTGGCGCTGCCGCTCATCCGCGACCAGGCGCGGTCGAGGGCTGCGTCCGCATCGCCATCCGCCGGCGTCAGCCACATCGGCACGCCCTGAAGCTTCTCCAGCCGGAAGTCGGTGCGCGCATCGAGCCGCGCCACGTCCATGTGGTCGGTGATCTGCTTGATGAAGGGCAGGAACAGCGATCGATTCAAGCCGCCCTTGTAGAGATCCTCGGGCGCGACGTTGGAGGTTGCGACCACCACGGTGCCGAGCTCGAACAGCTTTGCGAACAGGCGGCCGAGGATCATCGCGTCCGCGATGTCGGTGACGTGGAATTCGTCGAAGCAGAGCAGCCAGCTCTCCTCGAAGATCGCGTTCGCGGTCAGCGCGATGACGTCGCCGTCGGCGATCTCGCCGCGCGCGATGCTCTGGCGATAGTCGTAGATGCGCTCGTGCACATCGGCCATGAATTCGTGGAAATGCGCGCGGTGCTTGTGCTCGACCGAGGAGTGCTGGAAGAACAGGTCCATCAGCATGGTCTTGCCGCGGCCGACCTCGCCATGGATGTAGAGCCCGTGCGGCGCCTCGTCCTTGTCACTGCTGAACAGACGGCTGAGCAGGCCCTGCTTGCGCTGCGGCTTGTAGCTGCCGAGCCGCTGGTCGAGCGCCGCATAGGCTTCGGCGACTTCGGCCTGCGCGGCATCGGGCTCGATCGCGCCGTCGGCGATCTGGGCCTGATAGGCCTCGCGGAATGGGGAACTGGGGGTCGAGAGCATGGCTCTTTACCGCCAGAGACCGACGGAAATTGCAAGCCGTGAATTGGTGTCAGGGGTATGCGAATTTCCTCACTCTCCCCGCAGGCGGGGAGAGGTGAAGACCTACTCACACAGCTCGTAGGCGTCCTCGACCACATACGGTCCGCCGCCGGTCGATGCACGGGACGAGAACAAGACAAAACGTTCGGCCATGAACGCCTTGCTCGGGAAGTAGCCGCGCAGCGACAGATAGTCGGCGACGTCACGGTCGGTGGCGTCGTGCAGTCGCGCCAGCGTGACGTGCGGGATGAACTTGCGTCCCTCCGGATTAAGGCCGATCCGCTGCATCATCCGCTCGAGCTCGGCCTGCAATTCGATCAGCGGCTTGCTCGGCGCGATGGTGGCGACCACCGCGCGCGGCTTGCGGCCGCCGAAGCTCGTCAGCCCCTGCACCTTCACCTCGAACGGTTTGCGGTTGACGCGAAACAGCATCGAGGCGATCTCGTTGGCGGAGACGCCGTCGATATCGCCGATGAAGCGCAAGGTGACGTGATAATTTTCGGGATCGATCCAGCGGGCGCCGGGAAGGCCGCCCCTCAAGTTGGAAAGCGTCTGGCCGATCTCGGCCGGGATTTCCAGACCAGTGAACAAACGCGGCATCGTTTCGCACTCCCGATGCTTGGGTACGGTCCCTTGAAGCAGGACCTTATCCAAATTAGAGCCGGCGACGAATCACCGGTACCCTGATTCCTATCGCAGTTGTGTGACTCTGCGAAGCATCGCGCGGGCCACCCCGGGAAAACCCTGGGAATTAGGGTTAGCGTTGCCTGCTTTTCAACGGCGTTGCTCGCTTATGTTGCGCAGGAATGCCTCCACCGTGGGCATCATGTTGCCGACGATGATGTCGACGCCCGCCGCGGTCGGATGGATGCCGTCGGCCTGGTTGAGCTTGGCGTCGGCCGCAACGCCGTCGAGAAAGAACGGATAGAGCGGCACGTCGAATTGTTTCGCAAGATCCGGATAAATCGAATTGAATCGGGCGGCGTAGTCGGCGCCGTAATTCGGCGGCGCCAGCATGCCGCACAGCATCACCGGAATCCTGCGCGCCTTCAGCCGCTGGACGATGTCGGTCAGCGCGGTGCGCGTCAGGCCGGGATCGATGCCGCGCAGCGCGTCGTTGGCGCCGAGCTCGACGATCACCCCCTCGGTTCCCTCAGGGACCGACCAGTCGAGCCGGTCGCGGCCGCCGGAGGCGGTGTCGCCGGACACCCCGGCATTGGTCATGTCAACCTCTATGCCTTTGGCCTGCAAGGATTTTTGAAGTTTCGTGGGGAATGCCTCCTGGGCCGGGAGGCCGAGGCCCGCGCTTAGGGAATCGCCGAGGACCACCAGCTTGATCGGTTTGGCGGCCGGCTGGGCCTGTGCCGACGCATTTGTCGCAATTGTCATCACGGCGAGCACCAACACGGCTATGTGCATGAACAATCCGTAACGCCTCTCGACCGCGCTATCGGAGTTGCCATATGACCGGACCATGGACACTCGCATCGAATCCTCTTCGCTCGCCGGCACCACGCCGGACACCATCGCTATCTCCAACGTCAATCTCTCATTGGGTACGGGCGCGGCACGCGTTCACATCCTCAAGGATATCAGCTTGCGGGTCGCCTCGGGCGAGACGATTGGCCTGATCGGCCCGTCAGGCTCGGGCAAATCCACGCTGCTGATGGTGATGGCGGGGCTGGAGCGTCCTGATAGCGGAGAGGTGGTGGTGAACGGCACGCCTTTCAATGCCCTCGACGAGGACGCGCTCGCCCGCTTCCGCGGCCGCCAGGTCGGCATCGTCTTCCAGTCCTTCCATCTGATCCCGACCATGACGGCGCTGGAGAACGTCGCCGTGCCGCTCGAGCTTGCCGGCAATCCCGACGCCTCGAAACGCGCGGCGCAGGAGCTGCAATCGGTCGGGCTCGGCGACCGCCTGCATCATTATCCGACGCAGCTTTCCGGCGGCGAGCAGCAGCGCGTCGCGCTCGCGCGCGCGCTGGCGCCCGATCCCGCGATCCTCGTCGCCGACGAGCCGACCGGCAATCTTGACGAGGCAACCGGCAAACAAATCGTCGACCTGCTCTTCACCAAGCATGCCGAGCGCGGCATGACCCTGGTGCTGGTCACGCACGATTCCTCGCTCGCGCATCGCTGCGATCGCGTCATCCGCCTGCGCTCCGGGCGCATCGACACGCAGTCTGCGCCGGCATGAGCGCCGCGGCCCAACCGTTCGTGCGCCCCAACGCCGCCGCGTTGTCGCTCCGCTACGCCTTACGCGAATTGCGCGGGGGCCTGCGCGGCTTCTACGTCTTCATCGCCTGCATCGCGCTCGGCGTGATGGCGATTGCCGGCGTCGGCTCGGTGTCGGCGAGCCTCTCCGACGGTCTCGCCCGCGAAGGCCGCACGCTGCTCGGCGGCGACGTCTCCTTCGTGCTGTTCCAGCGCGAGGCCAAGTCCGAGGAAGTCGCCTTCCTGCGTTCGCGCGGCACCGTCTCGACCGCCGCGACCCTGCGCGGCATGGCGCGCTCGGCCGACGGCCAGCTCGCGCTGGTCGAGATGAAGGCGGTCGACGACACCTATCCGATGCTCGGCCAATTGACGCTGGCGCCACAGCTGCCGATGTCCGACATCCTTGCGGAGCGTGACGGCGCGTTCGGCGCGGCTGCCGATCCGACGCTGCTGGCGCGGCTCTCGCTCAAGACCGGCGACCGCGTCACCATCGGCTCGGCCACCTTCCAGATCCGCAGCACGGTCGAAGCCGAGCCCGACAAGCTCGCCGGCGGCATCGGCTTCGGCCCGCGCTTCCTGATCAGCGAGGCGGGCCTGCGGGCCACCGGCCTGATCCAGCCCGGCAGCCTGGTGCGCTGGGTCTACCGGGTGAAGCTGCCCGATACCGCCAACAACGAGCGCGCCACCGACGCCTTCATCGCCGATGCGCGCAACGCCGCGCCGCAGGCCGGCTGGGAAGTCCGCAGCCGCTCCAACGCCTCGCCGCAGCTCGAGCGCAACATCAGCCGCTTCACGCAGTTCCTGACGCTGGTCGGCCTCGCCGCGCTGCTGGTCGGCGGCGTCGGCGTCGCCAACGCGGTGAAGAGCCATATCGACCGGAAGCTCGAGGTGATCGCGGCCTTCAAGGCCGTCGGCGCCACGGGCCGCGACGTGTTCGGCATCTATCTCGCCCAGGTCATCCTGCTGGCCGCGATCGGGTCCGTGATCGGGCTCGCGCTCGGCGCCGCCATGCCCTTCGCCATCGTCGGGCTGTTCGGCAAGCTGCTGCCGCTGCCGGTGGTGCCGGCCGTGCATGCCGACGAGCTCGCGCTGTCCTTCGTCTACGGCCTCTTGACCGCGCTCGCCTTCGGCCTGTGGCCGCTCGGACGGGTGCACGACGTGCCGGTCGCCGCACTGTTCCGCGACACCATCAGCTCCGAATGGCACCGGCCGCGCTGGAGCTATCTCGTGTTCATGGGCGTCGTGATCGCCCTGCTCGTCGCGGTCGTGATCGGCCTGTCCTTCGACAAGCGCATCGCGGCGGTGTTCGTGGCCTCCTCGGTCGTCGTGTTCGCGCTGCTGCGCGGCATCGCCGCCCTGCTGATGACGATCGCGCGGCGGATGCCGCGGACGCGGCTGCCGATGCTGCGGCTCGCGATCGCCAACATCCACCGGCCGGGCGCGCTGACGCCCTCGGTCGTGCTGTCGCTCGGCCTCGGGCTCGCCGTGCTCGTCACCATCACCCAGATCGACGGCAATCTGCGCCGGCAGTTCCTCGCGGCCCTGCCGGACCAGGCGCCGTCGTTCTTCTTCATCGACATTCCGAGCACGCAGGCCGCGCAGTTCGACGGCTATCTGCGCCAGATCGCGCCCGGCGCCAAGGTCGAGGACGTGCCGATGCTGCGCGGGCGCATCGTCGCCGCACGCGGCGTCCGCGCCGAAGAGCTCAAGCCGACGACCGATTCCGAGTGGGTGCTGCAAAGCGACCGCGGCCTCACCTATACCGGCGAGCTGCCGAAGGGCTCCAAGGTGGTCGAGGGCGAGTGGTGGAGCGCCGACTATTCCGGCCCGCCGCTGGTCTCGATGGAGAAGAAGATCGCCGACGGGCTCGGCCTCAAGCTCGGCGACGAGGTCGTGGTCAACGTGCTCGGCCGCGACATCCCGGCGAAGATCAGCAATCTGCGCAACATCGACTGGCAAGGCCTCGGCATCAATTTCGTCCTGGTGTTCTCGCCGAACGCCTTCAAGGGCGCGCCGCATACCCATATCGCGACGCTGACGGAAGCCGGCAGCAATGCCGAAGGCGACGGCAGGATCATCAAGCAGGTGGCCGACACCTACCCGATGGTGACGAGCGTGCGCGTGCGCGAGGTGATGGAGACGGTCGGCTCGGTCGTGACCAATCTTGCGCTGGCGATCCGCGGCGCGAGCGCCGTGACCCTGATCTCGGCGATCCTGGTGCTTGGCGGGGCGCTCGCGGCCGGCCATCGCCACCGGGTCTACGATGCGGTGATCCTGAAGACGCTGGGCGCGACGCGGCTGCGGCTGCTCGGCGCCTATGCGCTCGAATACCTCCTGATCGGGCTTGCAACCGCGGTCTTCGGCGTGATCGCCGGCAGCATCGCCGCCTGGATGATCGTGACGCGGCTGATGACGCTCAGCTTCGTCTGGCAGGCCGGCAGCGCGGCCGGCGTGGTCGTGGCCGCCCTGGTCGTCACTGTCGGGCTCGGGCTCGCCGGCACGCTCCTGGCGTTGAACAAAAAGCCCGCCACGGTGTTGCGGAATTTGTGACAAAAGGTAGCGGGCCGCCGCGCGGGTGCGGAAACGCACGATTCTTGCGATTAACCACGTCCGCTCGCCAGGATTGCCGGCGAGGGCGACATTCGGCCGCGCGTGGACGGTTGCAGCGAATGTGTTAGTTTCCCACATATCCAATGGGTTCGGACCCCCGATTGTTAGCCAAAATTTAGTCGGCAGACATCGGTATCCGAGATAGAGTTTGACGAACCGGCGGCATGGCGACCCTCATGCCGGACCGGCCAACCAACGGGAATTCGACCATGTCGGACCTAGACCGTAACTACGCTTCTCCTTTCGGCAGGGCCGCCGGGCGTGTTGACGCCGCGACGGTCGATGCCGGCCTGCGCGCCTACATGCTGCGCATCTACAACTACATGAGCATTGGCCTCGCCATCACGGGCCTTGCCGCACTCGGCGTCTACATGGCCGCCGTGACCGACGTTCCGACCCCGGAAGCCGTCCGCGTCGGCAAGCTGTTCCTGACGCCGTTCGGCTATGCGATGTTCGTCAGCCCCCTGAAGTGGCTGTTCATGCTCGCGCCGCTCGCCATGGTGTTCGTGATCTCGGCAGGCATCAACCGTCTGGCGCCTTCGACCGCCCAGATCCTGTTCTGGGTGTTCTCGGCGCTGATGGGCATCTCGCTGTCGTCGATCTTCCTGGTGTTCACGCACACCTCGATTGTGCGGGTGTTCTTCATCACCGCGGCGACCTTCGGTGCGCTCAGCCTCTACGGCTACACCACCAAGCGTGATCTGACCGGGATGGGCTCGTTCCTGTTCATGGGCCTGATCGGCATCATCATCGCGAGCCTGGTGAACCTGTTCCTGGCCAGCTCGATGCTGCAGTTCATCGTGTCGGTGGTCGGCGTGCTGGTGTTCGCGGGCCTCACCGCCTGGGATACCCAGCGGCTGAAGAACGACTACATCTACGGCTACGCTGCGGCCGGCGGTGACATCGCAGAGCGTGCGGCCATCACCGGCGCGCTGTCGCTGTACCTGAACTTCATCAACCTGTTCACGCTGCTCCTGCAGCTCCTCGGCCAGCGCGATTAAGCGATCGACCAGAGAGAACGACATGAGCCCCGGCCGCAAGGCCGGGGTTTTTGTTTGGGCCGGGTGCCACCACGAACACCGTCATTGCGAGCGCAGCGAAGCAATCCAGAGCGCCTCCGCGGATGCATTTCTGGATTGCTTCGCCGCAAGGGCTCCTCGCAATGACGGAGTATATGGAAACGATGTTGCCTCTTCCGGCCGCCGCGGGAAGGCTCTAATCTTTACCCATGTCCGCACCTGAAATCAGGCCCACCCTTGAGGCCGACCTCCCCGCCATCACCGCCATCTACCAGCAGGCCGTCCGCGAGGGCACGGCGACGTTCGAGCTGGAGCCGCCGGATCTTGCCGAGATGACGCGGCGCTACCGCGCGCTGGTCGACGGCGGCTATCCCTATTTCGTCGCCATCCTCGACGGCCGCGTTGCCGGCTACGCCTATGCCGGCGCCTACCGGCCGCGGCCAGCCTATCGCTTCACGGTCGAGAATTCGATCTATCTCGACCCCTCCTTCCACCGCCGCGGCGTCGGCTCGTTGCTGCTGGAGCGGCTGATCGCCGAGTGCGAGGCGCGCGGCTTCCGCCAGATGATCGCGGTGATCGGCGATTCCGCCAATGCCGGCTCGATCGGCGTGCACACCAAGGGCGGCTTCAGGATGATCGGCACGCATCCCAATGTCGGGCTGAAATTCGGCCGCTGGCTCGACACGGTGATGATGCAGCGCGAGCTCGGCGAGGGCGCCAGCACGGTGCCGGGGAAGTAAGCGCCTCACGTCATTCCGGGGCGCGCATAGCGCGAACCCGGAATCCAGAAGTTTCAAGCGAGCGATGCGGATCGAGATTCTCAGGCGCGCAACCGCGCGCCGGAGTTCGCGACTTCGTCGCGCCCCGGAATGACGACCGAAGGTCGTCACACCACGGCCAGCTTGCGATCGATCACCAGCAGCACGCGCTCGAGCTCGTGGCCGCGGCGCAGGATCAGGCCGGTCGCCGAGATCACGCTGTACATGCCCTGCTTGCGCGCGAGGCGCGGGTCCTTCTCGATGCGATAGATCGGCACTTCCGAGGCGCGGCGATAGACCGAGAACACCGCACGGTCCTTCAGGAAGTCGATGGCATAGTCGCGCCACTCGCCGTCGGCGACCATGCGGCCGTAGAGATTGAGAATTCGGCGCAGCTCGAGCCGGTTGAAGGTCACCTGGTTCGGCTGCGCATTCGCAGCGGGGGGACGCGCCGCCGCGCGCTGCTCGCTCGGATCGGCATCCTCCGACGTCAGACTCATGGAGCGCCTCCTGATCGCACGGCATGATCGCGTCCGCGAAAACCGTCCCCGGAACCGCGGATCATGACAATCGCATGATTGCGCCAACCGTTCCCCACCGCAAGGGGCTCTCGAGGGCTGTTTGAAGAGCTCTCGGTGCAACCCATTGAACCGGGGGCGAATCGGAACACACGCAACGGTGGAACTCTGTCGCGACGAACCGTCACGGGATCGTTAGCAGGAATCATAGTATCGCCGCTTTTCCGCCCAGCGCCTGCCGCCCTGCACTGCGAAAAGAGCTGTGTGCGTTGACCCGGTCCTTTCGGTTCCGGATTCCTCAGCCCCCAGCCCCCCGGGGTCGACGGGATCGGGTCTGTACGCGCGACAAGGAGGGCCAACGCGAGTTGGTCCTTTTTTGTTTGTGTCGGGATGTTTCTTCCCCCGCTGTCATTCCGGGACGCGCGAAGCGCGGGCCCGGAATCCATCAATCCAAGGTTCCCAGTTGAGAAATGGATTCCGGGCTCGCGCCAAAGAGGCGCGCCCCGGAATGACGAGGGACAAGATTTTTCCGACACGATCTTGCGTACGCTCTCTCCCCTCATCCTTCGCGCGGCGTCCCGAAGGATCGAGGCCCGAGCGGCATCAGCGGGGCCTTTCATGGTTCTCGCGGCGATGCGCAGCATCGTCCGCCGCGCGCGCAAGGGGCGCGCTCCTCACCATGAGGAGATAGAGCCAGACCGCGCATCAGGAAGAATGCGAAGCGTGCGCTTCAGTGCAGCGACGTGTATGCCGCGCCCAGCATCGGGCCGGGTTTCTCGCGGCTGCCGTCCTGGACATAGACCACCGCGCCATCGACGCCGTCGCGCGTGAGGTTCTCGATCGGCACCGTCCAGCTTTCCGGACGACCGTTCCAGTCGCCGACCTTGAGCAGGTTGCGCACCACGTTGTGATAGGTGATCTGCTGTCCGCGATTTTCGCCTTTGGCGATCGCGATCGGCACTGACTTCGCAATCGAGCAGATCCAGACTTCGCCGTGCGAGATCGCCGGCTCCTTGCTCGCGGCCACCGACACGTTGATCTGCTTGCCCGAGAGCGACATCGTCACCGGCACGCTCATCACGCCCATGCCTTTGTCGGTCTTGCCGATCGCACTCTCGATGCCGGCACGATCACTGCCGACGACATGCGTCGAGCCGTTCACCACGACCTGCGGGGTGTAGACCTCGCGGTCGCCGCGCATGCGCGAATAAGCGCGCTGCCGCGCCGAGAAGCGCGAATCCGCCAGCGTGTCCTTCCAGCCGAGATAATCCCAATAATCGATCGGCATGCTCAGCGCGATGATCGAGGGATCGCTGGAGAGATCGCCGATGATCTTGTCGGCGGGCGGGCAGGAGGAGCAGCCCTGCGAGGTGAAGAGCTCAACCACGGCGCGGGGATCAGCCTCAGCGGGACGGATGACGGCGACGATCGCACAGATGCCGAGTGCTCCCGACCAGAAGGCACCGGACCAACGTGAAATCAGATGAGAAGCCGTCATTGCTGTCATGTCGAACGCCGCACACCGTTGCTCGTGGGAAGGGAAATCTTATCGCCTGATGGTCACCGTAGTCTTACGGGCACGGCACATTCGACCGTCCAGGGCGGAGTTTCCGCCGGGCGGGCCCATCCGAAGCATGCCGCAAACGCGCGAAGGCGGCCTTGTGATAGGCCGCCTTCGTTTAACCTTCTACTCACTTCGCAGTGAGCCACCGTTCACAAATCCGCGCTTAAGCCGCGAGCTTGCGCAGCACGTAGTGCAGGATGCCGCCGTTCCGGTAGTAGTCGAGCTCGTCCAGCGTATCGATGCGGCAAAGCAGCGAAACGCGCTGCAACGAACCGTCGCCGGAGACGATCTCCGCGGTCAGCTTCTGGCGCGGCTTCAGATCGCCGACGAGACCACGCAGCGTGACCTTCTCGTCGCCCTTCAGGCCGAGCGACGACCAGGAGGTGCCTTCCTCGAAGGTCAGCGGCAGCACGCCCATACCGACAAGATTGGAGCGATGGATGCGCTCGAAGCTCTGGCAGATCACCGCGCGCACGCCGAGCAGGCGCGTGCCCTTCGCAGCCCAGTCGCGCGAGGAGCCGTTGCCGTATTCGGCGCCGGCGAACACCACCAGCGGCACCTGCTCCTGCTGGTACTTCATCGCGGCGTCGTAGATCGACATCTGCTCGCCGTCGGGCCAGTGCTTGGTGAGGCCGCCTTCCGGGATGTTGCCGTCGGCGCCCTTGAGCATGAAGTTCTTGATGCGGATGTTGGCGAAGGTGCCGCGCATCATCACTTCATGGTTGCCGCGCCGCGTGCCGTACTGGTTGAAGTCGGCGGGACGCACCTGGTGCTCGCTGAGATACTTGCCCGCGGGCGAGGTGAGCTTGATCGAACCGGCCGGCGAGATGTGGTCGGTGGTGATCTTGTCGCCGAACATGGCGAGGATGCGCGCCTCGACGATGTCGGTGACCGGCTCCGGCTCCTTCTTCATGCCTTCGAAGTAGGGCGGGTTCTGCACGTAGGTCGAGCTCATGTTCCAGCGATAGGTCTCGCTCTCGACGGTCTTGATCTTGCGCCAGTTGGTGTCGCCCTTGAACACGTCGGCATACTTCTTCTTGAAGATCGACGCGGTCACGAACTTCTTCATGAAGGCGTTGATCTCCTTCGACGTCGGCCAGATGTCCTTGAGGTACACCGGCTTGCCGTCCTTGCCTTCACCGAGCGGCTCGACGGCGAGGTTCTTGGTCACGCTACCCGCGAGCGCGTGAGCGACGACCAGCGGCGGCGAGGCCAGATAGTTCGCCTGCACGTCCGGCGAGACGCGGCCTTCGAAGTTGCGGTTACCGGAGAGCACGGCGGCGGCAACGATGCCGTTGTCGTTGATCGACTTCGAGATCTCCTCCGGCAGCGGACCGGAATTGCCAATGCAGGTGGTGCAGCCGAAGCCGACCAGGTTGAAGCCGACCTTGTCGAGATCGGCCTGAAGGCCGGAATCGGCGAGATAGGCCGCGACCACCTGGCTGCCCGGGGCAAGCGAGGTCTTCACCCACGGCTTGGCCTTGAGGCCCTTCGCCGCGGCATTGCGGGCCAGGAGCCCGGCGCCGATCAGCACGCTCGGGTTCGAGGTGTTGGTGCAGGAGGTGATCGCGGCGATCACGACGTCGCCATGGCCGATCTCGTACTTCTTGCCTTCGACGGCAAAGCGCTTCGCCGGCTCTTCGGTCTTCTTGTACTCATTGGCGAGTGCGAGCGAGAAGCCTTCGGCGACCGACGGCAGCGCGATGCGGCCTTCGGGACGCTTCGGACCGGCCATCGACGGCACGACGTCGGCGAGGTCGAGCGTCAGCGTTTCCGTGAACACCGGATCGGCCGACTTGGCGGTGCGGAACAGCCCCTGCGCCTTGGCATAGGCCTGCACCAGCGCAACGCGCGGTGCGGCGCGGCCGGAGGTCTTGAGGTAGTCGATCGCGGCAGCGTCGACCGGGAAGAAGCCGCAGGTCGCGCCATATTCGGGCGCCATGTTGGCGATGGTCGCCTTGTCGGCGACGGAGAGATTGTCGAGGCCGGGGCCGAAGAACTCGACGAACTTGCCGACGACGCCGAGCTTGCGCAGCATCTGTGTCACGGTCAGCACGAGGTCGGTCGCGGTGACGCCTTCCTTCATCGCGCCCTTCAGCTTGAAGCCGACGACGTTAGGCAGCAGCATCGACAGCGGCTGGCCGAGCATGCAGGCTTCCGCCTCGATGCCGCCGACGCCCCAGCCGAGCACGGCGAGACCGTTGACCATCGTGGTGTGGGAATCGGTGCCGACCAGCGAGTCGGGATAGGCGACCTCGAAGGTGCCGGTCTTCTTGCCGACCGTCATCTTCTCCTTCTTGGTCCAGACCGTCTGGGAGAGATATTCGAGATTGACCTGGTGGCAGATGCCGGTGCCGGGCGGCACGACGGAGAAGTTCGAGAACGCCGCCTGGCCCCACTTCAGGAACTCGTAGCGCTCCTGGTTCTGCTTGTATTCCTCGGTGACGTTCTTGGCGAAGGCCTTGTTGTCGCCGAAGAAGTTCACGATCACGGAATGGTCGATGACGAGATCGACCGGCACCAGCGGGTTGATCTTCTCGGCGTCGCCGCCGAGCTTCTGCATCGCGTTGCGCATCGCGGCGAGATCGACCACCGCGGGCACGCCGGTGAAGTCCTGCATCAGCACGCGCGCCGGGCGGAACGCGATCTCGTGCTCCAGCGACTTCTTGCGCAGCCATTTGGACACCGCGACGATGTCCGCCTTCTTGACCGAGCGGCCGTCCTCATTGCGCAGGAGGTTCTCGAGCAGGACCTTCATCGAATAGGGGAGTTTCGAAATTCCCTTCAGACCATTCTTCTCGGCCGTGGGCAGGCTGTAATAGACATAGGTCTTGGCGCCGACCTTGAGGGTCTTTTTGCATTTGAAGCTGTCGAGCGAGGTCATGTAGGAAATCCCAATTGTTAGTTATACCCGGCAAGGGGTATTTTAACACCGTCAGCGAATCCGGCTGGGTCGCTTGCAGGGGCAGGTTGAGTTGCTGCATCAAGTAGTTCCGGGCTTATAGAAGCTTTCTAACCGCGCCGCCACAGCCACAAACGTGCCGCAGCAATCCGCGAGCCAAAAATTCCCATGCGCTACCCCAAGTTTTCCTGATGCCTGGTTTGAACGGGTTGATACGAGGCAAGATGCAGCTTTCCGGACGTGGGGTGATCTGTGTGCGGGGCGGCCGCGAGGTGTTTGCCGGGCTCGATTTCGAGGCCGTCTCCGGCGAGGCCGTGGCGGTCGTCGGCCGCAACGGGTCGGGCAAGACCTCGCTGCTGCGGCTGATCGCGGGGCTGCTCATTCCGGCTGGCGGGACGATCGCGCTCGATGGCGGCGATGCCGAGCTGACATTGCCTGAGCAATGCCACTATCTCGGCCATCGCGACGCCCTGAAGCCGGCGCTGAGCGTGGCGGAAAATCTGTCATTCTGGGCCGATTTTCTGGGCGGCGAGCGACTTGATGCCCATGAGAGCCTCGCCACGGTCGGGCTCGACCACGCCACCCACCTGCCGGCAGCTTTTCTGTCGGCCGGCCAGCGCCGCCGGCTCTCGCTGGCCCGGCTGCTGACGGTGCGCCGCCCGATCTGGCTCCTGGACGAGCCGACCACGGCGCTGGACGTCGCCGGCCAGGACATGTTCGGCGGCCTGATGCGCGACCATCTCGCCCGCGGCGGCCTGATCATCGCGGCGACCCACATGGCGCTGGGGATCGAATCACGCGAGCTGCGGATCGGGGGTGTGGCATGATTCCGACCGACCCTCAGCTTTTCGAGCGGCAAAGCTCCGCTCTACCCGTTCCCTCCCCCCCTGTGGGGGAGGGGCAGGGAGGGGGGTGCCACACAGGGACCCTCTCGATCTACCGAAGTCCTTCCCTGAACCCAAGCACACCTTTTCCGGGGCCACCCCTCTCCCATAGCCGAAGCTTCGCTTCGGCGTCTCTTAAGAGGACGGCCGCCGGAGGCGGCCTACGCCTCCCCCGCAAGGGGGGAGGGAGCGCAGATTGCCTGTGGCGCGAGTCGGGCTCTTACGATCGTCTCGAAGCCGAAAAGGCAGCCCCATGACCGCCCTGTCCGCCCTCATCCGCCGGGATATCAGGATCGCGCTCCGCGTTGGCGGCGGGGCGCTGATCGGCGTGCTGTTCTTCCTGACCGTGGTGGTGCTGATGCCGTTCGCGGTGGGGCCGGACCTCGCGTTGCTGTCGCGGCTGGGGCCGGCCATTCTCTGGCTCGGCGCCCTGCTGGCGAGCCTGCTGACGCTGGACCGGCTGTTCATGGCCGACCATGAGGACGGCTCGCTCGACCTGATCACGATGAGCCGGACGCCGCTGGAACTCGCCTGCGCGGCGAAAGCGCTGGCGCATTGGCTGGCGGCGGGCCTGCCGCTGATTGTCGCAACCCCCGTGCTCGGGCTCTTGCTCAACCTCGACATGGTCGCGACCGGCGCGGTGGCCCTGACGCTGCTCGCGGGCACGCCGGCCCTGACCTTTACCGGCATGATCGGCGCCGCGCTGGCGGTGACGCTGCATCGCGGCGGGCTTTTGATGGCGGTTCTGGTGCTGCCGCTGTCGATCCCGGTGCTGATCTTCGGGGTCGCGGCCTCCCAGGCGGTGATCGTCGGTCCCATGTCGTTCGGCGCGCCGTTCTCGATCCTGTGCGCGCTGTCGCTGGTCAGCCTCGTGATCGGCCCCTTCGCGGCGGCGGCGAGCCTGCGGCATGGCCTCGACTGAGATGAGCTCGACCGACCTTGACCCCGATCAACTTTCGCTGCGCGCTTTTATGCTGATTGCGTGAGTGCTGACCTGTGATTATCAGAATACCATGACGCTGATCGACCTCGCCAACCCGACACGGTTCCTCGCGCTGACGGCGCGGGTGTTGCCGTGGCTTGCGGCCGCGACCGTCATCCTGCTCGCGATCGGCCTCTACCAATCCGCGCTAGCGCCCGACGACTACCAGCAGGGCGCGACCGTGAAGATCATGTTCATCCACGTGCCCAACGCCTGGCTGTCGATGTTCGTGTGGGGCGTGATGAGCGTCGCCTCATTGGGCACGCTGGTGTGGCGGCATCCGCTCGCCGACGTCGCCGCGAAGGCGGCAGCTCCCATCGGCGCCGCCTTCACCTTCCTCGCGCTGCTGACGGGTTCGCTGTGGGGCCGGCCGATGTGGGGCACCTATTGGGAATGGGACGCTCGCCTGACCTCGGTGCTGATTCTGTTCCTGATGTATCTCGGCCTGATGGCGCTGTGGCGCGCGGTCGACGATCCCTCGCGCGCGGCGCGCGCCGCCGCGGTGCTGACGCTGGTCGGCGCGATCAACCTGCCCATCATCAAGTTCTCCGTCGACTGGTGGAACACGCTGCACCAGCCGGCTTCGGTGATGCGCATGGGCGGTTCGTCGCTCGACAAATCGTTCCTGATTCCGCTGCTGGTGATGGCGATCGCGTTCACGCTGCTGTTCGTCACGTTGCACCTGGCGGCGATGCGCAACGAGATCCTGCGCCGCCGTGTCCGCTCGCTGCAGATGATGCAGGCGAGCCGCATGGCGTTTTCGAGCGAGATGGGCGACGGTTTGCGTCAAAACAACGCGTCAAACGAAGTCGGGGCCGCATGATCATGTCGCTCGGTCCCTATGCCTCCTTCATCGTGACGTCCTATGCCGCAGCCGCGCTCGTGGTCGCGATCCTGATCGGCTGGATCGTGCTGGACTATCGCAGCCAGACCCGGCGCCTGCGCGACCTCGACCGCAGCGGCATCACCCGCCGCTCGGGGCGCAGCGCGATGGATCGGCCATGAGCGAGCAGTCGACTTCCGCGAGCCCGCAGCGCCGCACCTTCCTGATGGTGCTGCCGCTGATCGCCTTCATCGGCCTGGCGCTGCTGTTCTGGTTCCGGCTCGGCAGCGGCGATCCTTCGCGGATTCCCTCCGCGCTGATCGGACGGCCGGCTCCGCAGACCGCGCTGCCGCCGCTCGAGGGATTGCAGGCCGACAACGTCCAGGTGCCGGGGCTCGATCCCGCCGCGTTCAAGGGCAAGGTCAGCCTCGTCAACGTCTGGGCGTCCTGGTGCGTACCCTGCCATGACGAGGCGCCGCTTCTGACCGAGCTGGGGAAAGACAAGCGCTTCCAGCTCGTCGGCATCAACTACAAGGACGCGGCCGACAACGCCCGCCGCTTCCTTGGCCGCTACGGCAACCCGTTCGGCCGCGTCGGCGTGGATGCCAACGGCCGCGCCTCGATCGAATGGGGCGTCTATGGCGTGCCGGAGACCTTCGTCGTCGGACGTGAGGGCACCATCGTCTACAAGCTGGTCGGTCCGATTACGCCGGACAATCTGCGGAGCGTGCTGCTGCCGCAGATGGAGAAGGCGCTGAAGTAGTTACTGTCATTCCGGGGCGGCTCGCAGAGCCGAACTATGGTGTGCACTTGCGCACCTGAGAATCTCGAGATTCCGGGTTCACGCTTCGCGTGCCCCGGAATGACATCAAACAGTCACCCCTTCCTCACATCCCCCGCATCCGCCTCGCTCGCTTCCAGCGAGACCGGCTCGAGGTGATAGCGCTTGGTCAGCGGCATCTGGGCGATGGCGAAGATCATCGTGATCGGCGTCACGCCGAACACCTTGAAGTTCACCCAGAAGTCCGTGCTCTGGGTGCGCCAGACGATCTCGTTCAGCACGGCCATGCCGGCGAAGAACAGCGCCCAGCGCAGCGTCAGGATGCGCCAGCCCTGCGGCGTCAGGTTGAACATCTGGTCGAACATCACGGCGATGAAGGAGCGGCCGAACAGCAGCCCGCCGCCGAGGATGGCGGCGAACAGGCCGTAGATGATGGTCGGCTTGACCTTGATGAAGGTCTCGTCGTGCAGCACCAGCGTCAGCGTGCCGAACACCAGCACGATCACGCCCGTCACGATCGCCATGATCGGGATATGGCGCGTCACCACATAGGAGGCGATCATCGCCGCGACGATCGCGACCATGAAGGCGCCGGTCGCGGCGAACAGATTGAACTTCGCATTCACGAAGAAGAAGACGAGCAGCGGACCGAGTTCGGTCGCAAGCTTGAACAGCGGATGCGGCTGGGTCTTGTCCATTCCCTGACTTTCGTTGATGTCATCCCCCGCGAATGCGGGGGATCCAGTATTCCGTGGCACCTGTGATCGACAACCGGCGGCGCGGCGTACTGGATGCCCCGCCTGCGCGGGGCATGACGAAAGAAACCTATGACTCGATTCCGGCGATCGCACGGGCGAAATCGCGCGCGGTGAACGGCGCGAGATCGTCGACGCCTTCGCCGACGCCGATGAAATGCACCGGCAGTTTGAATTTCTCCGCGAGCGCCACCAGGATGCCGCCGCGCGCCGTGCCGTCGAGCTTGGTCATCACGAGGCCGGTGACGCCGGCGGTGCGATGGAAGGCCTCGACCTGCGACAGCGCGTTCTGGCCGACGGTGGCGTCGAGCACAAGCAGCACCGCATGCGGCGCAGTGTCGTCCACCTTGCGGATGACGCGCACGACCTTTTCGAGCTCGTTCATCAGCTCGGCCTTGTTCTGAAGCCGCCCGGCGGTGTCGATCAGGAGCACGTCGGTTTTCTGCTCCTTCGCCGCCGTCAGCGCGTTGAAGGCGAGGCTCGCCGAGTCGGAGCCTTGCGTGCCCGCGATGACCGGTGTTTTCGTACGCTCACCCCAGACCTTGAGCTGCTCGATGGCTGCCGCGCGAAAAGTGTCGCCGGCGGCCAGCATCACCTTGCGGCCTTCGGAGGCGAATTTTTGCGAGAGCTTGCCGATGGTGGTGGTCTTGCCGGAGCCGTTGACGCCGACGACGAGGATGACGAACGGCTTCCTGGCCGCATCGATCTCGAGCGGCTTCGCCACCGGCGCCAGCACCTTCTCGACCTCGGTCGCAACGACGTCCTTGACCTCGTCGGCCGAGATCGCCTTGTCGTAGCGCCCGGTGCCGACGGCGTCCGCGATGCGCACCGCGACGGATGTGCCGAGGTCGGCGCGCAGCAGCACGTCCTCGATGTCGTCGAGCATGGCGCGGTCGAGCTTGCGCTTGGTGACGAGGTCGGCGACCGCGGTCCCGAGCGAGGACGAGGTGCGCTTCAGCCCGTTGGACAGGCGGCGCCACCAGCTCAGCTTGGGGGGATCTGACGTGGTATCGTTCATGATGCTCGTGCCGACGATTTGAAGTTCCTACTCTCTTGCCGCAAGTCCGGTTAGGAACTTCAAATCGAAGAGCGGCACGAGAAAATATTGTTGCCAGTGCGGCCCTGGATTTGGCATTCGCTTCACATTTCGCGGCAGCCGCTGAGCGAATGCCAAATCCACCGCACTGGTGTGTTAGCCGTTCCGGCTCCCAAACGAAAGTCTTGACCGAAAGTCCTGCCATTGCTCGATGTTCCCGAACTGACCGCCGACGAAATCCTGGGCCGCGTGCTCCATCGCGACGGATTGATGCTGGTCATCGACAAGCCGGCCGGTCTGCCGGTGCATCGCGGCCCCAAGGGCGGCGCCAATCTGGAGGCATCCTTCGACGCGCTCCGTTTCGGCCTGCCGCGGCCGCCGGTGCTGGCCCACCGGCTGGACAAGGACACCTCCGGTTGCCTCATCCTCGGCCGCCATCGCAAGGCGACCGCCTCGCTCGGCCTGCTGTTCAAGCACGGCAAGATCGGCAAGACCTACTGGACCGTGGTCGAAGGCGGGCCCGCCGAGGACGAAGGCACCATCGATATGCCGCTCGGCCGGCTCAATGCCGAGCGCGGCTGGTGGCAGAAGCCCGATCCCGAAGGCCAGAAGGCGATCACCAACTGGAAGGTGATGGGCCGGGGTGACGGTTTCACCTGGCTCGCCATGGAACCGGTGACGGGGCGGACCCATCAATTGCGGGTGCATTCGGCCGCGACCGGCTGGCCGATCTTCGGCGATAACATTTACGGCAACGGCCCGCGCTTCGGCGAGCCGAAGCTGCACCTGCACTCCCGCGAGATCGTAGTGCCGATCTCCCGGAACAAGGAGCCGGTCCGCGTGGTGGCCCCGGCCCCGCCGCACATGCACGAAAAACTGCGCGCCTGCGGGTGGAATGGGGAATAGGTGCCGTTCACCTCTCCCGCTTGCGGGAGAGGGAGCGCAGCGCCGCCGCGGCAGCACTTCGTTCTCCTCGGCCATGGTTTACGAAACGTTCAGGGCTCGCCTCTAATGATAGCGGTCGCTTAGAACAAGCTTCCGTCAATCCGCTCAGGACGAGCCGCGCGTCATGTCCAAGGCCGAGCTATCGATCATCGACGAGGTCGAATCCGCAATTCGGATTGGCTCGGCGGAAAAGGGCCTGGAGACGGCCCGCCGCGTCACCGACCTGTTCCTGTCCTCCGCCGGCAGTTTTGACGACGAGCAGATCGCGCTGTTCGACGAGGTGCTCGAGCGCCTGATCGGCACCATCGAGCTTCGCGCCATCGCCGACATGGGCGCACGCGTGGCGCTGGCCGAGATCAGCGCACAGCTGGCGCCGATCGCACAGGCGCCGCCCTCCGTGATCCGCCGCCTCGCCAACAATGACGAGATCCGCATCGCCGGTCCCGTGCTCCAGGAATCCGCGCGCCTCGACGACGGCGAGCTGGTGAGGATCGCATCATCCAAGGGCGAGCCGCATCTGCTCGCGGTCGCCGGGCGCTGGTGGCTGAAGGAGATCGTCACCGACGCGCTGCTGGCGCGCCGCTATCCCAGCGTCAGCCGGCGGCTCGCGGCCAATCCGGGCGCACGCGTCTCCGGAAACGGATTTGCCGTCATCGTCGGACAGGCGGAGAGTGATCCGGAGCTCGCCGTCAGCGTCGGCGTCCGCGTCGATCTGCCATCGGAGCTGCGCCGCCAGTTGCTGCGCTCGGCGACGGACACGGTTCGCACCCGCCTGCTGTCGCGCGCGCCGCCGCATCTGTTCGAGGAAATCCAGGGCGCGATCGCCGCCGTTACCGCCGGCGTCACGCGCGAGATGTCCGGTGTCCGCGATTTCGAAGGCGCCAAGCGCGCCATCGCAGGTCTCAAGGCATCCGGCCAGCTCAACGAGGCGACGCTGTTCAGCTTTGCCAAGCAGCGGCGCTATGAAGAAACCGTCGCGGCGCTGGCGGTGTTGTCGCAATCCACCGTCGAGGTGATTCGCCCGCTGATGCAGAGCCTGCGCGAGGACGGCCTGCTGGTGCCGTGCAAGGCGGCGCAGCTCAGCTGGGAAACCACCGCCGCCGTGCTCGAAAGCCGCTTCGCCACCGGCGCGATGAAGCCGGCGGATCTTGCGAGAGCGCAGGGGCATTACGCACGAATGACGCCGGAGAACGCGCGGCGCACGCTGCGGTTCTGGCAGGTGCGGGCGTCGTAGCGGAGCGGGTTTGAGGCGCGCTGCGGGCCACGCCCTCCGCTGTCGTCCTGGCGAAAGCCAGGACCGATAACCACCGAGTTCAATTTGGCGAAGACTGGTGGTTGGCAATCCCGTGCAACAACTTCTCCCTGGGGTAATGGGTCCTGGCTTTCGCCAGGACGACGACGGCAAATTACGTGGTCAACCGCTCACCATCGCTGCCGACGATCATCCGCGGCACCACGCTCCCCACGCGCGCGCCCGCGATCGCCACCGGCAGATAGTGCTCCGTGCGGCCCTGGCTCTCACTTTCGATCAGCACATCGCGCGTTGCGCCAATTTCGGCTTGCAGCCTCTGACGCAATGCTGCCTCTCCAGCCGCACGCAGCCGCCGCGCGCGTTCCTTGATCTCAGGTCCCGCAACCTGCGGCATCCGTGCGGCGGGCGTGCCGGGGCGCGGGGAGTAGGGGAAGACGTGCAGGAAGGTCAGGCCGCATTCCTCGACCAGATCGAGCGAGCGGGAAAACATCGCCTCGGTCTCGGTCGGGAAGCCCGCGATGATGTCGGCGCCGAAGGCGACGTCCGGGCGCAGGCGCCGCACCTGGTCGCAGAAGGCGATCGCATCGCCCCGCAAATGCCGCCGCTTCATGCGCTTCAAGATCATGTCGTCGCCCGACTGCAGCGACAGATGCAGATGCGGCATCAGCCGCGCATCGTCCGCGATCGCATCGAGCAGATCGTTGTCCGCCTCGATCGAATCGATCGAGGAGATGCGCAGGCGCTTCAGCTCCGGCACATGCCGCAGGATCTGCTTCGTCAGCATGCCGAGCTTCGGCGCGCCCGGCAGGTCGGCGCCATAGCTGGTGAGGTCGACGCCGGTCAGCACGATCTCGGCATGGCCGCGCTCCGCCAGCGCCCGCACCTGCTCGACCACGCTGCCCATCGGCACCGAGCGCGAATTGCCGCGGCCATAGGGGATGATGCAGAAGGTGCAGCGATGGTCGCAGCCGTTCTGCACCTGCACGAACACGCGCGGCAGGCCGCTTGCGAAGCCGTCGATGAGATGCGGCGCCATCTCCTTCACCGCCATGATGTCGCTGACGGCAATCTTCTCCCTGGCGCCGATGTCGAAGGCATCGCGCGCCTCGCGCCAGGCATCGCTGCGCATCTTGTCGTCATTGCCGACGACGCGATCGACCTCGGCCATATCGGCGAACATCCGGCTCTGCGTCTGTGCGGCGCAGCCGGTGACGACGATGCGCGCCCCCGGCCGCTCGCGCTTCAGCTTGCGGATCGACTGCCGCGCCTGCGCCACCGCCTCGTTGGTGACGGCGCAGCTGTTGATGACGATGGTGTCTACGAGACCTGCGCCTTCGGCTTTGCCGCGGATCACCTCGGCCTCGAAGGCGTTGAGGCGGCAGCCGAAGGTGACGATATCGACGGACATTATCCGACCGGCGCGAACAGCGCCGGATCGAAATTGCCCTCATATTCGAAGGTCGCGGTGCCCGTCATCAGCACGTGGTCGTCGCGCTCGCGCCATTCGATGCCGAGCTTGCCGCCGGGCAGCGTGATCTCGACGTTGCGACTGGCGCGCTTCAGGCGTGCCGCGGCGACGGCCGTCGCGCAGGCCGCCGACCCGCAGGCCCTGGTGAGGCCGGCGCCACGCTCCCAGGTGCGGATCGTGATGTGGTCGCGGTCGACGATATGGGCGAGCGTGATGTTGGCGCGCTCGGGGAAGATCGGATGGTTTTCCAGCAGCGGGCCAAAGCGCGCGAGGTCATAGGCGTTGACGTCGTCGACCCAGAAGATCGCGTGCGGGTTGCCCATGCTCACCACTGAGGGCGAATGCAGGATCGGATTGTCGATCGGCCCGATCTGCAATTCGATGTAGCGGGTGTCGCGAAACTCTTCCGCCAGCGGAATGTCCTGCCAGCCGAACTTGGGCACGCCCATGTCGACGGTGTAGAGATCGGGCGCCGGGCCCTGCCAGGCATTGAGCAGGCCGGCGGCCGTCTCGAACGTCGCCGTTGCCTGCCCGGTCTTCTCGAAGATGCGCCGCACCACGCAGCGCATGCCGTTGCCGCAGGCGCCGGCTTCGGAGCCGTCATTGTTGTAGATGCTGATGAAGGCCTCTGTGCCGTCGAGCCGCGGCTTCTGAAGCACCATGAGCTGATCGTAGGGCACGCCGCCCTGCGCGGATGCCACCGCGCGGGCATCGTCCGGCGTCACCTTTGCCGTGGAATCGCGCATGTCGACAACGACGATCTCGTTGCCGATGCCGTTCATCTTGGCAAATGCGTGGTTGGCCAGCGCGCTCATGAAATTTCCTGAATTTCGCCTGCCTTATATGGCGATCCTTGGCCGCTTGGCCAGTGATTTGCCGCCGGGCGCCAGGAGGTTCGCCATGACGCATCTGTCATGGGACGAATTCGGCGCTCGCGTGTTAGAACGGCGCGGTTCGCGCGAACCGGGGCGCGCGGCCGGGTTAAGGCCTTGGTGGGTAAGGTCTTGATGAATTAGGGCCTTGCTGGACCAAGGCCTTGGGGAGAATAAAATGAACACTTTTCGTCGTCTCGCTCTGGCCGCGCTGATCCCGGCAGCGGCCTTGTCGCTTGGGCTATCCGCCGCTCTGGCGCAGAGCCCGAGCCCGGCGCCGGCTGCCTCGGCGAGCCCCTCGCCGGCCCCGTCGGCCTCGCCCGCCCCGGCTGCAAGTGCCTCGCCCGCTCCCGTGGCAACGCCCTCGCCTGCGGCGAGCGCCTCACCGGCGCCCGCAGCCAGCGCCTCGCCCAGCCCGACGGCCCCGGCTGTCGCCGCCACCCCCGCCCCGGTCCAGACCGCCGATCCCTTTGGCCTCGAGACCACGCTCGAGTCCAGGAAGGTCGTGATGGTCAAGGGCACCGCCAATTGGGACTCGGCCTTCGACACGCTGGTCGATGCCTTCAAGGCGCTGAACACGCTCTTGGACAAGCAGGGCATCAAGCACGCCGGCAATTCGATGATCGTCTATACCTCGACCGACGACACCGGCTTCACCTTCCTCGCCGAGATTCCGGTCGAGCAGGATCCCAAGAACCTGCCCAAGGACATGAGCGTCGGCAAATCGCCTGAAGGCAAGGCGCTGAAATTCGTCCATCGCGGCTCCTACGACAACATGGACAACACCTACGAGGCGATCACCAATCACCTCGACGACAAGAGACTGGAAGCCAAGGACACCTTTATCGAGGAGTACCTCACCGATCCCCTGAAGACGGCGGAGGACAAGCTCGTGATCAATGTTTTCGTGCCACTGAAGTGAGACCGATGAAAAAGCCTGCCGTACTCGCCGCCGTTTTCGCTGCCACGCTGCTGGCAACGCCCGTGTTCGCCGACGATTTTCCCTCCGCGATCTCGGTGAGCGGCGAGGCCACCGTTTCAGTGGCGCCCGATCTTGCACAGATCGACGCGGGCGTCGCCAATGACGCCAAGACGGCGAAGGAAGCCTCCGACGCCAACAACGCCGCGATGGGCAAGGTGCTGCTGGCGTTGAAGGGGGCCGGGATCGCCGAGAAGGATTACCAGACCTCACGGCTGTCGCTGCAGCCGCAATACGGCCAGAACAAATCCACCGGCGCCTCGCCCGTGGTCGGCTTCCGCGCCTCCAATCGCGTCACCGTCAAGATTCGCGATGTGACCAAGATCGCCGGCATCATCGACACGCTGGTCAGCGCCGGCGCCAACGATATCGGCAACATCTCGTTCGAGGTGACGCAGGCGTCAAAACTGCTCGACGACGCCCGCGAGCAGGCGGTGGCGGATGCCCGCCGCAAGGCCGAGATCTACGCCAAGGCCACCGGCGTCACGCTGGGTGCACCGCTCAGCGTCTCCGAAGGCGGCGCGCCGGTGCCGTTGTTCAAGGCGCGAATGGCCACGGCACCGATGGCCGCACCCGCCGCCGTCGCACCGGGCGAGGAGACGCTGTCGGTGACGGTGAATGTGAGCTGGGCGATCAAGCAGGGGCAGTAGACGTAGCGCCGTAAGAGGCACACTGCTCGCTACAAATACAACTGTCGTCCCGGCGAAGGCCGGGATCCATACCGCGTGACCTTTCGGTAGGCGCAGGTCGCCGTACCGCGGGAAGACTGAAAACGACGAGTCTTCGTCAAACATCTTGCTGTGGGTATGGGTCCCGGGCTCGCGACTTCGTCGCGCCCCGGGACGACGAGCTGTATGGGTGGCGACAGCGGAGCTAGATCTCCACCACCTGCCCCGGCTTCATCGCGACGAACCGCTGCTGCGGAATCTGCGCGGCATCCAGCGCCTCGACCAGCGCTTTCGCAGGTGCGTCGATCGCCTCGTCCGTCAGCTGGAAAGTGCCGTGATGATGCCCGAGCGCGTCCTGCGCGCCGCAATCGAGCAGCGCCTTCACGGCATCTTCCGGATTCATGTGCTGGTCGCGCATGAACCAGCGCGGCTCGTAGGCGCCGATCGGGAGGATCGCCAGGCGTAACGGCCCGTGCTTCTCCGCGACGCGGCGGAAATGTCTGCCATCGCCATAGCCGGAATCGCAGACGACGTAGATTTTCCCGGCCGGCGTCTCCAACACAAAACTCGCCCACAGCGCCTTGTTGCGATCGAACAGGCCTCGCGCCGTCCAGTGCCTCGTCGGGACCAGATGCACCGCGATGCCGCCGCCGAGCTCGACGCGGTCGTGCCAGTCGAACGCCTCGGCCTTGATCGACGAGTCGGTGCTGCGCATCGTCACGTCATTGCCGAGCGGCGTGACCACCCGCGGAGCAAAATTCTTGGCGAGGCGCGCCAGCGTCGCGATGTCGAGATGATCGTAGTGCCCGTGCGAGACCAGCACGACGTCGATCTTCGGCAGCTTCTCGAAGGCGATGCCGGGATCGTTGTGCCGCTTCGGGCCGGCAAAGCCGACGGGCGACACCCGCGAGGACCAGACGGGATCAACGAGGATGTTGAGGCCACCGGCCTGGATCAGCCAGCTGGCGTGACCGACGAAGGAGAGCCGTGCCTTGCCGCCGTCGACGCGCTCCGGCGGGGTGTCGGCATGGGGGCTCGGAGCCCAATCCGGCCAGGTCGCCCGCTGCCGCTTGCCGCTGAACTGCCAGCGCAGCACCTCGCGAAGCGGTTTCGGCGGCGCGCCGTCGGGATCGAAGAAGTGCAGGCCGTTGAAATGGTCGGAGGCGGGACCGTCATAGGTCTTCATGCTAGATATCCAGAGGGAGGGGACGCCGACCAGCGCACCGGCTCCGGCAAGCAGTCCGAAAAGGCGGCGGCGGGCGACCGGCACCGGCGGGATTCTAGGGATGGTCGGGACGGCAAGACATCACCGCCTATATGGGCGGGGCCGCCAGAAAAGGAACCCATCGCCAAAAGAGTCATAATTTCAGAGCCTTGCCCTGGCAGGGGCGTTCCGGCGCCCTATCTTTCCTTGACTTTTTGGCGGGAGCGGCGTTTAACCCCGCCACTTTCTCGGAAAGGCTTTCTTTTCGACCCGCCGACTGGCCCTGGAGGCCAGAGGTCAACGCCCGACAGCGCTATGCGCCCTCGGGCGCAAAGGTGTTTGGAAGATCGCTTCCTGGCTGCAGGCCACGGACCGAGAACTGGTCATCCCCCGCGAAGGCGGGGCATGACAGAGGTGAATGCGGCAACCCTGCGCAAGCAGGACAAGGGACAACGGCATTGTTCGACAATCTGTCGGAACGGCTTGGCGGCATCCTCGATCGTCTGACGGGGCGCGGGGCGCTGACCGAAAAGGACGTCGACGCCGCGATGCGCGAGGTGCGCCGCGCGCTGCTGGAGGCCGACGTTGCGCTCGAAGTCGTGCGCAGCTTCACCGAACGCGTCCGCGAGCAGGCGATCGGCGCCACCGTCGTCAAGTCGGTGACCCCCGGCCAGATGGTGGTCAAGATCGTCCATGACGAGCTGATCAACACCCTCGGCGCCGAAGGCCAGACCATCGACATCAATTCCGTGCCGCCGGTGCCGATCATGATGGTCGGCCTGCAGGGCTCCGGTAAGACCACCACCACCGCGAAGCTCGCCCGCCGCATGGTCCAGCGCGACAAGCGCAAGGTGCTGATGGCCTCGCTCGACGTCTATCGCCCGGCGGCGATGGAGCAGCTGGCCGTGCTCGGCCGCGATCTCGACATTCCGACCCTGCCGATCGTGGCGGGACAGCAGCCGGCGCAGATCGCAAAGCGCGCGCTGGAAGCCGGCAAGCTCGGCGGCTACGACGTCGTGCTGCTCGACACCGCCGGCCGCACCACGCTCGACGAAGACATGATGGCGGAAGCCGCAGCCATCAAGGCTGCCGCGAATCCGCATGAAGTGCTGCTGGTCGCGGACTCGCTCACCGGCCAGGACGCCGTCAATCTTGCCCGCGCCTTCGACGAGCGCGTCGGCCTCACCGGCATCGTGCTGACCCGCGTGGACGGCGACGGCCGCGGCGGCGCCGCGCTGTCGATGCGTGCCGTCACCGGCAAGCCGATCAAGCTGATCGGCACCGGTGAAAAGACCGACGCGCTGGAGGACTTCCATCCCGACCGTATCGCCGGCCGCATCCTCGGCATGGGCGACGTGGTGTCGCTGGTCGAACGTGCCGCCGCCAACATCGACGCCGAAAAGGCCGCGCGCACCGCCGAGCGCATGCGCAAGGGTCAGTTCGACCTCAACGACATGCGCGAGCAGCTGTCGCAGATGGCCAATATGGGCGGCATCAGCGGCCTGATGGGCATGATGCCCGGCATCTCCAAGATGAAGAACCAGATCGCGGCCGCCGGGATCGACGACAAGATCTTGAAGCGCCAGGTCGCCATCATCGATTCCATGACGCGCGACGAGCGCCGTCATCCCGACCTGCTCAAGGCCAGCCGCAAGAAGCGCATCGCCGCAGGCAGCGGCCAGAGCGTCGAGCACGTCAACAAGCTGCTCAAGATGCACCGGAACATGGCCGACGTGATGAAGGCCATGGGCTCGGGCAAGCGCGGCCCGCTCGCCGGCATCGCCCAGGCGATGGGCTTTGGCGGCGGCATGAAGATGCCTTCGCCCGAAGAGATGAAGGCGATGCAGGAGAAGATGCAAAGCGGCGGCGGACAAGGCCTGCCGAATTTGCCGAAGGATTTGCCGCCCGGTCTTCGCACCGGCCTGCCGAACCTTCCTGGACTGACCGGGCTGAGCGGCAAGCCGACGCTGCCGGGCCTCGGCGGTTTCCCGGGCAAGAAGAAATGAGGAATTCGTCGCACGGGATCGCATCGGTCTCGCGCAACGCGGAATACCAATCAACCGAACAAACTGTACTTTGAAGGAGAACTGAATGTCCGTCGTTATCCGCCTCGCCCGCGCAGGCACCAAGAAGCGTCCCGTCTATCACGTCGTCGTCGCCGACTCGCGCTTTCCGCGCGATGGCCGCTTCATCGAGCGTCTCGGCTACTTCAACCCGCTGCTGCCGAAGGACAACGAGGCGCGCCTCAAGCTCGACATGGAGAAGGTGAAGGCCTGGGTCGCCAAGGGCGCGCAGCCGTCGGACCGCGTGTCGCGTTTCCTCGACGCCGCCGGCGTCAAGAAGCGCGAAGCGCGCAACAACCCGCAGAAGGCCGTGCCGCGCAAGGAGCGCAAGGCGCAGGCCGAAGCTGCCGCGAAGGGTTAAGGCCAGACCATGTCGGCGCTGGTCTGCGTCGCGCGGATCGGCGCCGCGCATGGTGTGCGCGGTGCGGTCAAATTGTGGACCTTCACCGAAGATCCCTTCGCCATCAAGCGCTACGGTCCGCTTCTGTCCAAGGACGGCAAGCGCCAGTTCGAGGTCGCTCAGGCGCGCGAGGCGAAGGATCATCTGGTCGCGACGTTCAAGGGCGTCACGACCCGCGATGAGGCCGAGCGCCTCAACGGCATCGAGCTCTACGTCGCGCGCGAAAAGCTGCCCGCGACCGACGAGGACGAATATTACCACACCGATCTGATCGGACTCGCCGCCGTCACCACGGACGGCGATCCGCTCGGCCGCGTGCTCGCGATCCACAATTTCGGCGCCGGCGACATCATCGAGATCGCGCCGCCGAAGGGCACGTCCCTGCTGCTGCCGTTCTCCAACGCGGTGGTGCCGGAGGTCGATATAGCCGGCGGCCGCGTCGTGGTCGCCCTGCCGCAGGAGATCGCGGGCGAGGAGGCTGAAGAGCGCTAACCGCGCTCAGACTGTCTGGCGGCCCTGCTGCTCGAGCCAGTCGCAGAACACCGCGCGATGCGGATCGTCGTCGCGCCCTTCGGGAAAGTAAGCAAAATAGCTGCGGGCCGGCAGGCTGATGTTCGGAAACGGCGTCACCAGACGGCCGGCCGCGAGATCGTCGGCGATCAGTGCCGTCGGTCCCATGGCGACGCCGAGGCCGTCGAGCGCCGCCTGAAGCGTCAGATAGAAATGATCGAAGGTCAGCGACGCCGCGCCCTCCAGCGCGGACTCGCCTGCATCGGTCAGCCAGTCGCGCCACAGCCGCGGCATCGAGGTGACGTGCAGCAGCGTATGCCGGCTGAGATCCGCAACCTCGGTCAGCGGCAGCTTCGCGAGCAGAGCGGAACTGCACACCGGCAGCCGCTGCTCCGACAACAGGAAGCGCGACGCAAAGCCGTGAAAGGTGTCGGGGCCGCCGCGGATCACCACGTCGAACAGCTCGGGCAAGGCATCCACGGGATCGTTCGACGTCGACAGCCGCACCTCGATATCGGGATGCTCGGCACGAAACCTTGTCATGCGCGGCAACAGCCAGCGCAGGCTGAATGTCGCTAGCGCGTTGACGCGCAGCACCGCGGCCGGCGCCTCGCCGCGACGCTTGCGATGCTGCTGCACGGCGGCCGAGACCCGATCGAGCGCGGGCGCGAACTCTGCGAGCAGCGCGGCGCCAGCCGGCGTCAGCACCACCCGCCGCACCGATCGCCGGAACAGCGCCGGCGGCCCGAGCCAGGTCTCGAGCAGGCGGATCTGCTGGCTGACCGCGCCATGGGTCACGCCAAGCTCGCCGGCCGCCTCCTTGAAGCTGCCAAGCCGGGCCGCCGCCTCGAAGGCACGGACAGCGTTCAGGGGCGGCAGGCTGCGGCGAGGAACGAACATGGCCATACAATAGAATTTCTAGCGCATGATCCGATTATTACTGGTTTGTGACGGATTCTTGAAGGCCGCATAGTGGAGGCCAAAGCACTTACATAGCTTCGTCTTTCGACTGCTTTCGGTTTGAGATCGTGGCAATTCTCCCCTCAGGTTTTCTATCGCAATCGCAAACGGCCCCTCCCGGCGAGGAGACGCTGAGCAAGCCGCGCCGCACCCTGGCGGCGACCGGCATCAACCACGCCCTGCACGATGGCTACACCGACCTGATCTATGTGCTGCTGCCGGTCTGGCAGGCCGAATTCGCGCTCAGCTACGGGCTACTGGCGGTGATGCGCGGGCTCTATTCCGGCGCCATGGCCGGGCTGCAAATCCCGGTCGGCCGCCTCGCCGAGCGGATCGACGGCAAGATCCTGCTCGCGCTCGGCACGCTGCTCGCCGCGCTCGGCTATGTCCTGGCCGGACTGTCCGGCGGCGTCATGGGACTGGGCCTTGCGCTCCTCATATCCGGCGCGGGTTCGAGCACGCAGCATCCGCTCGCCTCGGCCGCAGTGTCGCGCGCCTATGGCAAGGCGGCGCGCGGACCGCTCGGCATCTATAATTTCAGCGGCGATCTCGGCAAGGCGGCACTCCCGGCCCTGACCGCGGTGCTGCTGGTGATCGTGTCGTGGCGGCACGCGCTGCTTCTGGTCGCACTGATGGGCCTAGTCGTTGCGCTCTGCCTCGCGCTGCTGATGCCGGCTGTCGGCAAGGGGTTTGCGCACAAATCAGCGGTCACGACGCAAGGCACGCATGCCGGCCGCGGCGGCTTCTCCTGGCTGCTCGCGATCGGGATTCTCGACAGTGCGGTGCGGATGGGCTTCCTCACCTTCCTGCCGTTCCTGCTGCGCGACAAGGGCGCCTCGCTGCCGACGAGCGGCTTTGCGCTGGCGATGGTCTTCATCGGCGGCGCCGCCGGCAAATTCACCTGCGGCTGGCTCGGCGAACGCGTCGGCACGATCCGCACCGTGCTTCTCACCGAGGGCGGCACCGCCGCGCTGATCCTCGCGGTGCTCGCATTGCCGCTGATCCCGGCGATCATCGTGCTGCCGCTGCTCGGCGTGATGCTCAACGGCACGTCCTCGGTTCTCTACGGCACGGTCCCCGAGCTCACATCGCCCCATCGCACCGAGCGCGCCTTCGCGCTGTTCTACACCGGCACGATCGGATCGGGCGCCATCGCGCCGGTGCTCTACGGCCTGCTCGGCGACGCCGTCGGTCCGACGCTGGCAACCGCGGCGACGGCCGTCACGGCGCTTGCGATCTGCCCGCTCGCGCTGGTGCTGGCATCGCATCTGCCGAATGACCGGCGAGCCTGAGGAATCCGAGGCCTCGACCTGTCGGCCGCAATGCCCTAACCAGCGGCGATGACGACTTCCTCACCCTGGCGCGCGACGGTGCTGACGCTGTTTCCGGAGATGTTTCCGGGACCGCTCGGCGTGAGCCTGGCCGGCCGCGCGCTGGCCTCCGGGCTCTGGCAGCTCGAGGCGCGGGACATCCGGGCCTCGGCGACCGACCGCCATCGCAGCGTCGACGACACCCCGGCCGGCGGCGGCCCGGGCATGGTGCTGCGGGCGGATGTTCTGGCGGCCGCCATCGACGCGGCGGAGATCGGTTCGGAACGCCCCCGCCTGCTGATGAGCCCGCGGGGTCGGCCATTGACCCAGGCTCGCGTCGTGGAGCTCGCCCGGGGCCCCGGCCCCCTAATCGTCTGCGGGCGGTTCGAAGGGATCGACCAGCGGGTGATCGACGGGCGGGGCTTGGAGGAGGTCTCGATCGGCGATTACGTGCTCTCCGGGGGCGAAATCGCGGCCCTGGCGCTGATTGACGCCTGCGTCCGACTGCTGCCGGGCGTGATGGGCAAGGAAGCCTCGGGAACCGAGGAGAGCTTCTCCGACGGCCTGCTCGAATACCCCCAATATACCCGCCCGCAACTGTTCGAGGGGGTTCCGATCCCCGAGATCCTGACCTCCGGCGATCACGCCAAGGTCGCGGCCTGGCGGCGGGCCGAAGCTGAGGCCCTGACGGCGGCCCGGCGGCCCGATTTATGGGCCCAGATCCCGGTCAAGGCTCCGAATCGGGCCGGTCGCCAAAAAACGCCAAAAAACAAGACAGACGGGTGACAAACGCTCCGGCTTGCCTTATAGCAGCGGCCAAATCCGCAATGGCTGGATAGACGAATTTTGCGCAGCCCCCGTTTGAAAAGGCTGGGCGCGCCGATGGAGATTTACCCATGAACCTGATCAAGCAGCTCGAACAAGAGCAATTCGACAAGCTGTCCGCCGGCAAGGACATTCCGGAATTCGGTCCCGGCGACACCGTGATCGTCAACGTGAAGGTCGTCGAAGGCGACCGCACTCGCGTGCAGGCCTATGAAGGCGTCTGCATCGGCCGTTCCGGCGGTGGCCTCAACGAGAGCTTCACCGTGCGCAAGATTTCGTACGGCGAGGGCGTCGAGCGCGTGTTCCCGGTGATGTCGCCGATGATCGACTCGATCAAGGTCGTGCGCCGCGGCAAGGTGCGTCGCGCCAAGCTCTATTACCTCCGCAACCTTCGCGGCAAGTCGGCCCGCATCGTCGAAAAGCAGGACCGCCAGGCTGCCGTCGGCGAGTAAGCTCCGCCCACCAGGCAAGTTTCGAAGAGCGCGGGGCCGAACGCCCCGCGCTTTTTTGTTGCGTCAGCCGTGCGCGTCAAAGCCCTCGCGCTTCCAAATCTCCCTGCTATATATTCTTGGAATGTTTCCAGATCTGACCAGCCTCGCCCCCGTCAAGCGCATCGTCATAGACGATCGCTCGCGGCTGCCTGGCCGGTTCTTCGGACGCTTCGCGACCTCGGCAACGTCAGAGCTTACGCGCGCAGCCTAAAAGCTGCGCCGACGATTTTGTTGCCCGCGCGCCATCCGCGCATATCCGCTGACACAACATTCCCGGAGCTCAAGCTCATGTCCAAGCCGACCACCCTGTACGACAAGATCTGGAACGACCATCTGGTGCACGAAGCCGACGATGGCACCTGCCTGCTCTATATCGACCGCCATCTGGTGCACGAGGTGACCTCGCCGCAGGCGTTCGAAGGTCTGCGCGCGACCGGGCGCAAGGTCCACGCGCCCGAGAAGACGCTCGCCGTCGTCGACCACAACGTGCCGACCACCGACCGCACCAAGCCGAATCCGGATCCGGAGAGCATCGAGCAGATCAAGGCGCTGGCCGACAATGCCAGGGAATTCGGCATCGAATATTACAACGAGTTCGACAAGCGCCAGGGCATCGTCCACGTCATCGGCCCCGAGCAGGGCTTCACCCTGCCCGGCACCACCATCGTCTGCGGTGACAGCCACACCTCGACGCATGGCGCGTTCGGCGCGCTCGCGCACGGCATCGGCACCTCCGAGGTCGAGCACGTGCTGGCGACGCAGACGCTGATCCAGAAGAAGGCCAAGAACATGCGCGTCACCGTCGACGGCAAATTGCCTGACGGCGTGACCGGCAAGGACATCATCCTCGCCATCATCGGCGAAATCGGCACCGCGGGCGGCACCGGCTACGTGCTGGAATACGCCGGCGAGGCGATCCGCGCGCTCAGCATGGAAGGCCGCATGACGGTCTGCAACATGTCGATCGAAGGCGGCGCCCGCGCCGGCCTCGTCGCCCCCGACCAGAAAGCCTACGACTTCCTGCGCGACCGCCCCAAGGCGCCGAAGGGCGCGGCCTGGGACGCGGCGATGCGCTATTGGGAGAAACTGCGCTCCGACGACGGCGCGCATTTCGATCACGAGCTGCGGCTCGACGCGGCCAAGCTGCCGCCGATCGTGACCTGGGGCACCTCGCCCGAAGACGTCATCTCGGTGACCGGCATCGTCCCGGACCCCGACAAGATCGCGGACGAGGCCAAGCGTCTCTCCAAGCACCGCGCCTTGAAGTACATGGGCCTGACGGCGGGGACCAAGATCACCGACATCAAGCTCGATCGCGTCTTCATCGGCTCCTGCACCAACGGCCGCATCGAGGATCTGCGCGCCGCCGCCAAGATCGCGGAAGGCAAGCAGGTCTCCGCCAGCGTCAACGCCATGGTGGTGCCGGGCTCCGGCATCGTGAAGGAGCAGGCCGAGGCCGAGGGTCTGGACAAGATCTTCATCAAGGCCGGCTTCGAATGGCGCGAGCCGGGCTGCTCGATGTGCCTTGCCATGAACCCGGACAAGCTGAAGCCGGAAGAGCGCTGCGCCTCGACCTCGAACCGCAATTTCGAGGGCCGCCAGGGCTTCAAGGGCCGCACGCATCTGGTGTCGCCGGCGATGGCGGCGGCAGCTGCGATCGCGGGTCACTTCGTCGACGTCAGGGAGTGGCGCTAAGCCGCTCCCCGCAATTTGAGCTAAAGCGGCAAACCGCCGTTAATCGCCAGCGCCGACACTGCGTCTTCGCGACGACTTCGCGAGGACACGCCTGATGGCCAACAAGCCTGAATATGTCGATCTGATCAGCGAGGCGACCCGCCAGCACCGGCGGCGCGCGACACCCTTGCGCATCGTCGCCAAGCCGGAGGTCGAGGAGACCTCAAAGCTCAGCCGCTGGCCGCCGGCGATGTTCAAGCAGTGGAAGCTCGAGAACCTGATGCGGTGGAAAGCTTCGTCGTGGAAGCTGAAGGATTGGCTCTGAATCAAAGAGCACCACTATCCGCAGTCATTCCGGGGCGCCCATAGGGCGAACCCGGAATCTCGAGATTCCGGGTCTGGCGCTAACCCGCCATCCCGGAATGACTGCGCTGATTTCAGGCGTAACTCACATCACCAATAGCGGTACGGATAGTGCCAGCGATGCCAATGGTGCCAGCGGCAGATGCGGCGCGGGCCGTAATAGGTCCAGATGATCCGGCAGCGGCGCGGATAGTGGTAGTAGGGATAGTAGCCGCCGTAATAATAGCGCCGGTGGAAGTGGCGATAGCCGTAATGCGGGCGATAGGCTCCGTAGCGATGGAATCCGCCGCCGCCATAGTGGTGAACTCCGCCGTAGCGAATGCCGCCGCCGTGAAAGGCCGGCGCGGCGCGGAAGCCGCCGCCATGGAAGCCGCCAAAATGTCCTCCGCCACCGCGGAAGCCACCGCCGCCGCCGCCGTGAAAATGTCCGCCACCACCATGTCCCCCGCCGCCGTGGCGAACCTGCGTAACGAGGTCGTCGCTTGCGGCCTTCGCTGCCGGCAACGCCGTCGGATTGATTGGAGTCATCGCCTCGGCGCGGCGCGCCGTCCCGGCCGACAGCATCAGCGTGGCAACGGCCGCCAGCCCGAGCAAGCGTATCGGACCTGTCCCAACACCCAGAATCCTCAGCATCGAATTCTCCTGAACCTGGACAGCGGCATTGCGGCGCAGCGCCTCGCGCCACCGCTGCTCATTTGGCTGTTCATTCGCGGTCGCTCCCAAGATTAAATTAGGGACAGCGACGTGAACGCGTCATGAATGAACGATGTTGCGGGCAACGCGCCGCGGCGCAGTGCCGCGATGGGAGGAGTTCTTGCAATGACTGTCTACGCGATCGCGCAATTGAAGATGACGGACCGCGCGGCCTATGACCGCTACCAGGCGCGGTTCTTCGATGTGTTCAGGAAGTACAGCGGGCGGCTTCTCGCGGCCGACGAACAGCCCCACGTGCTCGAAGGCGCCTGGCCCTATGACAAACTTGTCATGATGTCGTTTCCCGACGAAGCCGCGTTTGTTGCCTTCTCCACCTCAGCCGACTACGAGGACATCTCGCGCGATCGCAAGGCGGGCGCGCAGGCGACCGTGCTGCTGGTGAAGGGATTTGCGCCTGCCGGCTAGCGCGTCACCACCACGGTCCGAAACCGAGCACGAAGGGAGCGGGCACACCGTAGGGATAGGGACGGTAGTAGACAGGCCGCGCGTAGTAGCGCGGATCACGGGACGCAGAGTGCCGCGCAATGTCGTCATGTCGCGTGTGTCGTCGCGCATCAAAAACTGCGATCCCCGCCGAGGCATCCGGCTTCGTCATTCTCTGCACCGCGGAAGCGCGAGGCATGGCGGCGGCGAGCCCAACGATAACGGCCAATGCAATCCATCGCGTCATGAGGACCTCCGCGCCCAGCATGCGGGCTTCGTTCTTGCGGTGCACGCGCTGACCAGGCGTTACGACACAAGGATTAGGCCCGGACCCTAGAGCCTTGAGACTGAATAGGCTATGGATGAACGCGCCCCGGACATGAATGCAGAGGGCGCGACAAGTTCCTGAGTCCCGGCGCAACATTTCAGGCGCTGCCAAAACCGGCCGTCAGCGACGAACGTATCTTCTGGTCGAGCGAATGCAGGAGATGGTCATGCCGAATTCCAGCGGATTGCGGATATCTCGCCTCGTGATCGCAGCGAGCCTTGCACTCGGTGCGAGCTCGGCGATTGCCGCGCAGGGACCGGGCGTCGAGGCCGGCGCGGCAAGCCCGCTGACTCAGCTCGTGATGACGATCCTGGTCTATGGCGCGTCCGCAGCTGTCGTCGGCGCCGGCCTGATCGGCGCGCTCCGCGGGCATTGAAGGGGGCGTCAGCCTCGGCGCCAGTAGCAGCTCATATGCGGCACGATCACCGTGCCGCTGGGCCGGTATTCCTGCACATAGGTCGCGTTGCACTCGCGGACCGCATCGGGACCGGGATTGTAGCGCGGATAGACGCCGTCCGGGCTGTAATAGGGCGTGACACGCAGGCGCGCCGGAGGGCGCCTGCGTGGCGGCGGCGCGTCGGGCGAGACGGCCTGGGCCAGCCGGATTTCAGGGGCGGCCGTCTGCGTCTGAGCATTGGCTCCGCCGCCGACAAAAAAAGTCGAAAACAACCCCATGCACAGTAGAACCAGAACTGCTGTTCCCGCCCGCATCGCACCACCACTGACCTGAGCCAACCCCTTGATGCGCCGTACGCTCCCCGTTTTCGCGCGCGGCGTCAACGCTCCTTCTTGGCCCGATCCTATAAAGCGGGATGCAACGCCGCGGAACCCGCGCTATGAGGGTCTCATGTGGACGGAATTGAAAGCGCCCTCGCTGGCCGAGATGGAAGCGACGGCACACGACATCTTCGAGCGCCTGCCAGCGGAGTTCCGCGGCCTCTGCGAGGGCGTGATCCTGCGCGTCGACGACTTCCCGACCGAGGACGTCATGGACGAGATGGAGTGCGAGAGCGAGTTCGACCTGCTCGGCCTGTTCCAGGGCGTCGGCCTGCCCCAGCAGAGTTTTGGCGATGTGGCGCGGCTGCCCAACATGGTCTGGCTCTACCGGCGGCCGATCCTGGATTACTGGGCCGAGCACGACGAAAGCCTCGGCCATATCGTCCGCCACGTCCTGATCCACGAAATCGGCCACCATTTTGGTCTTTCGGACGACGATATGGCGGCAATCGAGGCTCGGGCGGAGTAGGACGCGGGTTTATCAAGGCCCGGCGCAGCAACAAGCAGGCAATGTCTCAAAAGGGAGGGCACATGGCCAAACCACCTCTTAGGCTGGCACCGGACTTAGAGTGGTCCGATATGGTGGCAGGCTATGCCGTTGAGGAATTGATCGCCGGGCAGCTAGTCACTCGGGAGCAAGCAGACTTTGCTCAGCGGATCATCGCGCAGCAGATTCACATTTTTCTCGTATCAGGCTCTCGCCCAACTGACGAAACTTCAAACTGAGATACGACCGACAAGCATCGTCAGTCGATAGTCGGACCAGCCCGCGAGCGACAGCGACACCTGCTGATAGTGCAGCAGCCCCATGGTCGGATGAGCGAACGCACGCTCGCCGCCTTCGCGTGCCAAAACCCCCTGCGTCTCCCAGCAGCGTTCGAAGTCGGCGCTTCCAACTCGCAATTCCTCGACGAGCCGGCGAATGTCCGGATCGTCGGAATAGGCTGTGACGGCGGCGCGGAATTCCGCGACGACGCGTTGCGCGCGCGAGGTCCAGTCGAGGATCAATGTTCGCGCCTCGGGCCTGAGGAAGATGTAGCGCAGCAGATTTTTTTCACCGTCAGCGTCGAGCCATCCGGCAAACAGAACCGACGCTTTCGCATTCCAACGACGCGCGCCCCATGTGCGATCGAGAATGTAGGCCGGACCGTCGATCGCATCGACGCAGGCCAGCACCTCCTCCGGCGGATCGTCGCTGTGGCCGGGACGCTCGGGATCGCGCCTGCCCCCAACTTCGAACAGATAGCTGCGCTCGGCGCGTGACAGGCGCAATCCGCGCGCGAGGCGCGCAAGTGTCGACGCCGAGACGGAGACATCGCGACCCTGCTCAATCCACGTGTACCAGGTGACGCTCAATCCGCAGAGCTGAGCGACCTCCTCGCGCCGGAGGCCGGGCGTGCGCCGCCGTGCTCCGGTGGCGAGGCCGAATTCTGCCGGAGACTGGCGCTCCCGGAGCGCGCGCAGGAGCGCGCTGAGCGAAAGAGCTGGAGCGATCGGGTCTGGTCCTTTCATGGTGGTTTTTATACCAGCATAAATAATATTCTTAAACGGGTATAAAAAGCATGCTTAGCTCTTTTCCGGTGGCGGCGTTGCTGCGGAAAGGACCAGCGGGCATGGGCAGGCAATTCACTGGGATCGAACCCGAGCACAGGGCTTTCATCGAACGGCAGAAGATATTCTTCGTCGCGAGCGCCCCGCCAAAGGGGCGCATCAACGTGTCTCCCAAGGGCCTGTCGTCGTTCCGGGTGCTGGGAGAGAGCGACGTTGCCTATCTCGACTGCACCGGCAGCGGCAGCGAGACCCGCGCGCACCTGAGCGCCTCCGAGGACAAGCGGCTGACCATCATGTTTTGCGCCTTCGACGGCCCCCCGATGATCCTGCGGCTCTATGGCGAGGGTCGATCGCTCATGCGCGGCACGCCGGAATATTCCGATCTCGTTTCGGAGTTCGAGGACATCGCCGGGGTGCGCCAGATCGTCCGCCTCTCAGTCGACCTGGTGCAGACGTCGTGCGGCATGGGCGTGCCCCTGTTCGACTACAAGCAGGAACGCGGCAGCCTGATCCGCTACTGGACGGCGCAGGGCGTCAGCAACTTACGAAAATACTGGGGCCTGAAGAACATGAAGAGCATCGACGGCCTGCCGACCGGCTTTGTCCCCGACAGCATGGCTCCGCCAGTCTGACAGACCAAGATTGCCGAATCCGGCCTAGGATTCGTGCGGCAACCGGGCTAAATAGCCCTCCCCTGACGACAAACCGGGAAGCCAAGATGGACAAGTTCACCACGCTGGAAGGCGTCGCGGCGCCGCTGAAGATCATCAATGTCGACACCGACATGATCATTCCGAAGCAGTACCTCAAGACCATCAAGCGCACCGGCCTTGGCAAGGGGCTCTTCTCCGAGCAGCGCTACAAGGACGACGGCAGCGAGAACCCTGATTTCGTCCTCAACCAGCCCGCCTATCGCAATTCGAAGGTGCTGGTGGCCGGCGACAATTTCGGCTGCGGCTCGAGCCGCGAGCACGCGCCCTGGGCGCTGCTCGACTTCGGCATCCGCTGCGTGATCTCGACCTCGTTCGGCGACATCTTCTACAACAACTGCTTCAAGAACGGCATTCTGCCGATCCGCGTCTCCCAGGAAGACCTCGACAAGCTGTTCGACGACGCCGAGCGCGGCGCCAACGCGACGCTGACGATCGACCTGCCGAACCAGGAGATCCGCGGCCCTGACGGCGGCAAGGTCAAGTTCGAGATCGACCCGTTCCGCAAGCACTGCCTGATCAACGGCCTCGACGACATCGGTCTCACCATGGAGAAGAAGGCCTCGATCGACACCTACGAGGACAAGCTCAAGCGCGAACGCGCCTGGGCGTGATCTCGATATCCGGTTCAAGCCCCGGTGCTGATTGCGCCGGGGCTTTTTCTTTGCCCTGATTATCCCCTATAGCTTCCGCGCATGCTGCCCGACATCGTCACCTTCTGGCACGGCCCGATGGACGCCCTGCGCCAGACCTGTCTGCGCTCGCAGCTTGCGGCCGGCCACAAGGTCACGGTCTACAGTTTCGACACCATTCCCGGCCTGCCGGCAGGCATCGAGAATGCCGAGGCCGAAGCGATCCTCCCGCACGCATTCTCAGAGCGCTTGCGGCCGCCGCAGCCGGACGGCAGCTGGCGCGACTGGACCACGCTTCAGTTCAGCGATTTCTTCCGCATGAAGCTGATGGCGAAGGGCCTCGGCCTCTGGCTCGATGCCGACGTATTGCTCTTGAAGCCCGTCGTGATCGACCCGGCAAAGCCCTATTTCGCCTGGGAGCGGCCGCGCCAGCTCGGCAATTCCGTGATCTATCTGCCGGCGGAGCACGGCATCGTCGCCGCCTTCGAGGAATTGATGGAGCAGGAAGAGCTGACGCCGAACTGGCTGTCGGTGCGCCATCGCATCACCTTCATGATGCGCCGCCTGCGCGGCGGCTCGAACCGCCTCTCCGATATTCGCGTTGCGATCTTCGGGCCGGCCGCGCTGACCGCGCTCGCGCGCCGCACAGGAGAATTGCAGAACGCGCTGCCGAAGCAGTCGTTCTACGCCGTGCATGCCGAGCCAAAATTGTTCTTCGATCCCTCGAGCTATCTCGGCCTCGTCACCGACCCCCAGATAATCGGCCTGCACATCTCGCCCAAGGGACGCGGTAGCGAAAAACCGATCCCGGGCAGCCTGTATGCCTGGGCGACGGAGCGGTTCGGCTAGCTGTCGCGCAGGAAGTGCGCTCCCTCTCCCGCTTGCGGGAGAGGGTTGGGGAGAGGGTGTCTCCGCAGGCGAGCCCCCCAAGAGGAGAAAGCCCTCACCCGGCGCTTCGCGCCGACCTCTCCCGCAAGCGGGAGAGGTTGACCACCTCGCAGCCCGCTCTTCCTGTTTGATCCAGCGCAACGCGCTCCTGCATCATTGTGCCTAATCTGGTTCCAATTTCACGACCCCAAGAGGAGCCTCGCATGAGCACCGCAAGCAGGCCTTATCCCATCGTTCAGGATCTCATCGACTCCTTTGCGAGCTGGCTGAAGCATCGCCGCGAGATGAACGAAATGCGGCAGCTCGACCGCGCCGATTTCGACCGGATCGCGAGCGATCTCAGGATCGCGCCTGATGATCTCGAAGAGCTGGTCCGCCATGGCAAGCACGCCGCCGATGAGCTGCCCAAGATGCTGGAGCAGCTCGGCATCAGTGCGGAAGGGCTCGGACGCGCGCAGCCGCTGCTGCTGCGCGACATGGAGCGGGTCTGCTCGCTCTGCGGTCACAAGGGACAGTGCGACCGCGATCTCGCCGACGGCACCGCCGCGGAGAACTACCACGGTTATTGCGGCAATGCCGCGACGCTGGAATCGCTCGAGCGCGCAGACGTGGAGACGCATTGAGCGGTCGTCCGCACCGATCGATGCCCTGGCGACGGACGCGTCGCCGGCGCTAGATCACACCGGTTCGCGCGCAAGCCTCGCGCCGGGCAAATCCCTTCACGAGCTTCCTGCAGGCGCGATAACGCTCTTCCATGCTCGCGCCGCCGACGCTCGCCGGAGCGTGCGGCTCGGCAGTGCTCTCCTTTCTGACGGGATGCGGCTGCGAGGTCTTTTCGCGCTTGGTTGAAGGCTCGACATCCTCCGGCACCGGCACAAGCTGCCAGACCGGACGAAGCTCTATGCTCGCCGTCTCGGATGGCTTCTCCTTCCTGAAGGAAGAGAGGGCCAGAACGTTCTTCTCCATCCTGACCGTAACTGGCGTCCCGGTGATCGAGAATTTGTTGTCCGTAATGTACTCTGCGAACGATTGATACCCGGCCTCGTCTTTGACCCACGATGCCTTTGTCGGCGGCCCCCAGAGATAGTACCCCTTGGCCAATCCCGTGGCGGACACCTCGGTAACGATCAGCATGGCATAGCGTCCCTTGCCATTCGTCCACCCACGCTTGTTGGACCACACGCCAACAAATTTGGAATCGGATTTGGGCTGGACGTCGTGACCGGACGAGATCGTGAAGCTCGGCAGCTTGAGCTGCTGCGCGGCCGCGATGGCAGCAACTTTCTGGTTATCCTCGGGCGCAAAAACGTTTCGGACGACGGCTTTCGTATCTGGTCCCTGGCGCCGGCTCGCATCCGATGCCGGAGAGGCGGTGAGGGACGGCACGGCCGCCACTTCGCTGGCCTTGAGATCCTTGATCCGCTGGCGAGCCTCTGCAGCATGGCCGCTGCGCGGATATCTTGCCAGAAACTCCTCAAACAGGCCCGCCACGGTCGACGTCTGGATCGCCAGCCAAAACTTCTCGTCCTCTGCGGGAGCCGCGGCCGCCGGCGGTGATGCGGCTGGCGCCTGAGCGCTCGCGGCAGGCGCCTTCAGGTAGATCTCCTCCTTCGACAGGGAGCCGTACACGAAGGGCTGCTGTTCGCGTTTGGTCGCCGCCATCACGTCGTCGCGGACCCGGCGAAACAGAAACGATATCTCGAGGCCCGGTGTTTCAATGTGGCGAAGCAACGACGCGGTAAAGGGGCTGTTCCGGCCATCGCCGTCACTCGCCGTGGTGCCGTCGCGGGCGGCGTAGGCAATCAGAACATTGTCGGAGGGCTCAGTCGGCGCGAGCCCACGAGCTACGGCCCGGGTGGCGATCGACCGCTTCATCTTCGCTGCGAACGGATTGTTGCGGCACGCGTCGAGAATGACTAGGCCCAGCTTCCGGGCCTTCGAGACCTGAAGGCTCACGGAGCGCAGGCTGATGGCCTCGCTCTCGATGTCGGTGTCGCTGCGCAGCTCTGCGCTAACCGGAATCAGCCAGTTCTCGCCGCTGACCTCCATGCCGTGCCCCGCGTAGAACACCACGGCGAGATCGGCTCCCTCGGCAGCCCGGCCGAACTCGACGACGGCCTTCCTCATCTCTTGCGCGTTGGCGTTCTTGACCTGAGTAATCTTGAAATCGAGACGCTCGAGGGCGCGGCCGATGTCGGCCGCATCGCGCGTCGGGTTCGGCAACTCAGGCACTTTCTCATAGGCGCCGTTGCCGATGACGAGCGCAACCCGGGCCTGCTGTGCAAGCGCTGGCGAGACGAAGGAGAGTGACGAGGCGAGGAGGACGGCGACCCAAAAAATGCGCATCAAATACTTGCCCGGATCAAATATCGGGCGCGAGCGTAGCATTGTCCGTCACCACCGCAACGGGAAAAGCTGCGGTCGCTTAGGGACGACTTGAATGCGACCGGGTCGCTCAGCCCTTGCTCATCGCGGCGATCGCGTCCGCGATCTCGATGGTACGCTTGGCCATGTCGGCGTGGAGCCGCTCGACCATCGCACCGTCGAGGCGGATCGCGCCGCGCGAGACGTTCTCGGGCAATTCGAACGCCGCGATGATTTTTCGCGCGCGCGCGACTTCTTCTTCCGGCGGCGTGAAGATCGCGTTGCAGGCTTCGATCTGCGAGGGGTGGATCAGCGTCTTGCCGTCGAAGCCGAGGTCGCGGCCCTGCGCGCATTCGGTGGCGAAACCGTCGGAATTGTTGATGTCGCTGTAGGGGCCGTCGAGGATTTCGAGGCCGTGGGCGCGCGTCGCCAGGATGCAGTGGGTGATCATCGGGATCATCGCGGCGCGGCCGGGCAGCATCTTGATGCGCGTCTCGCGCGAGATGTCGTTCGGGCCGAACACGAAACCGGAGAGGCGGCTCGTTGGATTGCGCCCGGCGGCGGCCAGCTCCTCGGCATGGAGCACGGCGCGCGCGGTCTCGATCATGGCCCAGACCTTCACGGTCGGCGCGGCGCCGAGCTCGGCGAGGCGGCGGCCGATCGCGTCGAGATCTTCGACGCTTGAAACTTTTGGAACCAGGATGCCGTCAGGCGATGCCTTGGCCGCCATCGCGACGTCATCGGCCCACCAGGGCGTATCGAGACCGTTGGTCCGGATCAGGATCTCGCGCTTGCCGAACCCCTTGGCCGCGATCGCGGCGGCGATTCCGTCGCGTGCCGCTGCCTTAGCGTCAGGGGCGACGGAATCCTCGAGATCGAGGATCAGGCCGTCGGCGGCCAGATTCCGCGCCTTCTCCAGCGCGCGGGGGTTCGAGCCGGGCATGAACAGATGGCTGCGGCGCGGGCGGGTCATGCGAATGGTCCTTCCGGTTTCCTCATATCTCTTCTGACCTGAGCCGATAGCATCTGGCATGCCTATTCGAAAGGCTTGTTCGCCCCTGCGGTATATGGTTAGGCATAGGCCATGGTCACATTCCCGAAGCATTTGCTGGAAGGCTACCAAGCCTTCGCCACCCAGCGGCTGCCGACCGAGCAGACCCGCTATCGCGAGCTGTCGGTGAAGGGGCAGTTCCCGGAAGTGATGGTGATCGGCTGCTGCGACAGCCGCGTCTCGCCCGAGGTGATCTTCGACGTCGGCCCGGGTGAATTGTTCGTCGTCCGCAACATCGCCAACCTGGTGCCGGTGTATCAGCCCGACGGCAACGCGCACGGCGTCTCGGCCGCGCTCGAATATGCCGTGACGGTGCTGAAGGTGAAGCACATCGTGGTGCTCGGGCACGCGCAATGCGGCGGCATCCGCGCCTTCGTCGACAAGATCGAGCCGCTCACCCCCGGCGACTTCATCGGCAAATGGATGCAGATGTTCATCAAGCCCGGCGAAGTGGTCGAGCAGCGCGACCACGAATCGATGGCGCAATTCGTCGAGCGCATCGAAAAGGCCGCGGTGTTCCGCAGCCTGGAAAACCTGATGACCTTCCCGTTCGTGCAGAAGGCGGTCGATGCCGGCCAGATGCAGACCCACGGCGCCTATTTCGGCGTCGCCGAGGGATCGCTGTTCGTGCTGGACAAGGTCGCGAAGGAATTCCGCAGCGTCAAGGACGCGGCGTAGTCGATCTCGTAAACTGGCGCATCAAACGAGATCGTCGTCCCGGACAAGCGGAGCTCTTGGCAACGCGCAGCGTTGTCCAGAGCGGAGCGCCGATCCGGGACGACGAGAGGCGTGGGCGAAGGCTTACGCCGCCTTCTTCTTCGCGCTGATCAGCTTGCGGTTGATCAGCACTTCCGCGATCTGGATCGCGTTGAGGGCTGCGCCCTTGCGCAAATTGTCGGACACGCACCACAGTACGAGGCCGTTCTCCACTGTCGCGTCCTCGCGGATGCGGCTGATATAGGTCGCGTCCTCGCCGGCGGCTTCATACGGCGTGGCGTAGCCGCCGGGCTCATGCTTGTCGATGACGAGGCAGCCGGGCGCCGTGCGCAGGATGTTGCGCGCTTCGTCGGCGCTGATCGGATTCTCGAACTCGATGTTGACGGCCTCGGAGTGGCCGACGAAGACAGGCACGCGCACGCAGGTCGCGGAGAGCTTGATCTTGGGATCAAGAATCTTCTTGGTCTCCATCATCATCTTCCACTCTTCCTTGGTGTAGCCGTCCTCCATGAAGACGTCGATCTGGGGAATGATGTTGAAGGCGATGCGCGCGGGAAACTTCTTATTGACGATCTCGCTGTTGGTGTAGACGGCCTTGGTCTGCGAGAACAATTCGTCCATCGCATCCTTGCCGGCGCCCGACACCGATTGATAGGTGGAGACCACGACGCGCTTGATGGTCGCCTTGTCGTGCAGCGGCTTCAGCGCGACCACGAGCTGCGCGGTCGAGCAGTTCGGGTTGGCGATGATGTTCTTCGTCTTGAAGCCCGCGGCCGCATCCGCGTTCACCTCGGGCACGATCAGCGGCACGTCCGGGTCCATGCGCCAGGCCGAAGAATTGTCGATCACGACCGTGCCGGCGGCGCCGATCTTCGGCGACCATTCCTTCGACACCGAGCCGCCCGCCGACATCAGGCAGATGTCGACGTCGGAGAAGTCGTAATGCTCGAGCGCTTTGACCTTCAGGGTGCGGTCGCCATAGGAGACCTCGACGCCGACGCTGCGGCGTGACGCGAGGGCCACGACCTCGTCCGCGGGGAATTTGCGCTCATCGAGGATGTTGAGCATTTCCCGTCCGACATTGCCGGTCGCGCCGACGACTGCGACTTTGTAACCCATCGTTCACTCTCCGATGAAAAAGCCCGTTCCCGAAGCTGACGCTTAAACAGGAAGAGCAGCGCTTCTATGCGAGAACCGGCCTCAAGACAACGTTGGACCATGCCTGAAGGCAATGGATGCAGTCGCCTGAGGCCAGCACGGCCGCAACTCCCACCCAGATCCATCTGGCGCTCGCCAATTTCGCCGACGAGGTCGTCGGCACGCTGGCGCGCCTGTTCGCCTATGTGGGGACGCTGGTGCTGTTTGCCATCCTGGGCCTTGCGGCCTTGGGTCAGCTCCCGAGCCTGCGCGACGACGATCCGGCGCTGAAGCCGGGCTGGAGCGTGGCCGACCACTCGCATCCGGCCTTCGCCATCAGCCGGCTAAATTCATCAGATAAAACAGCCACTTATACCATCCTGCGACATCCCGAAGGTGGCCGCCGGGACGTGATGCGCTGGACTGGCGAGGCAGACCGGCCCGTCGCCGAGCTCGATATTTACCGGGAAGGCGGCGAATTCGACGTGGCGCGCCCGGCCACAGCAGACCTGGCCGTCCAGATGGGACTTGGTGCGGCCGCCCCGCTCGAGCAGGCCGGCCTGATCGACACGAAATTCGGCCCGGTCGCCCTGTATCGGCCGACCGGCACGGCGCAGGCGTGCCTTGGCTATCTCAAGCGCAGCGAGGAGCCGGCGCTCCAGATCTCCGGCTTCTCCTGCCAGGGCGAGACGCTGCCCGCCCAGCGCGCGGCCATCGCCTGCACGCTGAACCGGCTGACGCTGCTCACCTCGGGCAACGAGCCGAAGCTGGCGGAATTGTTCGCCCGTGCCGAGCTCAAGCGCAGAGGTTGTGACCCCGAGGGCTCGCCCGACTGGCTGCTGGGCGCCGCGAACGCGCAATTGCGCGGGGCGCTTTGACCGGCATCAAGCTCAAGTGGCTGGTATTCATGCAACTTTTGCCGGCGCGCACGATTATTCCGCCCTGGTGTGACCCAATAGACCTAGTTGCGGCCACCCCGACCGGGCTAGTATGGGTCGAAATCGACTGGCGGCTTGCCGCCTGAAGGGGACGTGATGAGCTCGAAATTTTCTGCCGCGAACAAATTGGCGACGTTGCTTGCGGCGGGCGCCGCGATTGCCATGGTCTTCGCGGCACCGGCTTCGGCCGACACCAGGACCAAGCAGCGCTATGACGATCGCGGCCGGCCCGTTTACGGCCCGAGCGGCCCCAACACGGTCTATCAGCAGGGACGCACCCGCATCTATGTGAGCAAGCGCTCCTGGCTCGACGGCGGCACCGAGGTCAATCCGGGCGATCGCAAGTTCTCCGACTACGCCTTCCCGCCGGCGGTGGGCTATCCGTCCTTCGCCCGCGAGAACCTCAACCGCCCGATCGATCGCCAGCCGCTGTCCCCGCCGTCCGATGTCGGCGGCTATCCGCAGAACTTCCCGCTGTACTGAGGCGGACGCAGGCACCGAATCAAATGGCCGGGCTCGCGCCCGGCCATTTTGTTTTCTCGCACCGTCATTCCGGGATGGTGCGCAAGCACCAGACCCAGAATGACGGCACTTGCCGCTTACGCGTGCAGCTTCTGCAATTCCTTCAGGATCGCTTCGCCCATCTGCGTGGTCGAGGCGGCCGTGGTGCCTTCCGACTTGATGTCGGCGGTGCGCAGGCCGCTGGCCAGCACGGCGGCGATCGCGGCATCGACCTTGTCGGCGAGCGCGCCCATGTCGAAGGAGTAGCGCAGCGCCATGCCGAAGGACGAGATCATCGCGATCGGATTGGCGAGGCCCTTGCCGGCGATGTCAGGCGCCGAGCCGTGCACGGGCTCGTACAGCGCCTTGCGCTTCTTGCTCTTGACGTCGACCTCGCCGAGCGAGGCCGAGGGCAGCATGCCGAGCGAGCCGGTCAGCATCGCCGCGATGTCGGACAGCATGTCGCCGAACAGATTGTCCGTGACGATGACGTCGAACTGCTTCGGCCACTTCACCAGCATCATGCCGCCGGAATCGGCGAGCTGATGCTCGAGCGTGACGTCGGGATATTCGCGCTTGTGGACCTGGGTCACGACCTCGTTCCAGAGCACGCCCGATTTCATGACGTTGCGCTTCTCCATCGACGTCACCTTGTTCTTGCGCTTCTTGGCAAGGTCGAAGGCGACGCGGGCGATGCGCTCGATCTCATAGGTGTCGTAGACCTGGGTATCGATGGCGCGCTTCTGGCCGTTGCCGAGATCGGTGATGGTCTTGGGCTCGCCGAAATAGACGCCGCCGGTGAGCTCGCGCACGATCATGATGTCGAGGCCCTCGACCGCCTCGCGCTTCAGGCTCGAGGCATCGGCCAGCGCGGGGTAGCACACCGCGGGGCGGAGGTTGGCGAACAGGCCGAGATCCTTGCGCAGGCGCAGCAGGCCGGCTTCGGGACGCACCTCGTAGGGAACGGCATCCCACTTGGGACCACCGACCGCGCCGAAGATGATGGCGTCGGCGGCCAGCGCCTTGGCCATGTCGCCCTCGGAGATCGACACCTTGTGCGCGTCATAGGCGGAGCCGCCGACGAGGCCGGTGTCGGTCTCGAATTTGGCGATCCCGGCCGAATTGAGCCAGTCGATCAGCCGCTTCACCTCGCCCATCACCTCGGGGCCGATACCGTCGCCGGGGAGCAGCAGCAGTTTGTGGGTCGCCATGGTCGTTTCCTTCTCGATCCTCTCTCGTCATTCCGGGACGCGCCTCCTGGCGCGGGCGGGGAATCCATAACCACCAGCCGGGGTTATGGATTCCGGGCTCGCCCGCTTCGCGTGCGCCCCGGAATGACGGCCGGCCGGAGTGCTAGAGCGGCGTTGCGCGCTTGGCAAGACACCATTGCCGCGCCGCGGCTGTGCAAGACCGGCAGGGCCTGCCACAGTGCGGGACGCCGGAGTACCCCCTTGCACGCGCCTGACCGCCCCCCGCCCGACGCGCACCCCGCGCGGCTGATCCTGATCCTGTCGCTGGCAGCGACCGTCGGGCTCGGCATCGGCCGCTTTGCCTATGCGCTGGTGCTGCCCGACATGCGGGAGACCCTCGGCTGGTCCTACTCGGCGGCCGGTTTCATGAACACCATCAACGCCGTCGGCTACCTCGTGGGCGCACTGGTGGCGTCCAGGCTGATCCAGCGCATCGGCTGGTCGGCCGCGATCCGCGGCGGAACCCTCGCCTGCGTCGCCGCCCTCGCCACTTGCGCGCTGACGGGGAATTTCGTCGCGCTGAGCCTCGCACGCCTGGTGCTGGGCCTGGGTGCCGCAGCCGGATTCGTCGCCGGCGGCGCGCTGGCCGCTTCGATCGCGCAGTCGCAGCCCGCGCGGGCGAATTTCCTGCTCAGCCTGTTCTATGCCGGCCCCGGGATCGGCATTCTCGCCTCGGGGCTGATCGCACCGTTCACGCTGCAGTATTTCGGGCCGGGCTCGTGGTGGCTGGTGTGGTGGGCGATGACGCTGCTCTCGGCCGCGATGACCGTCCCGCTGTTCCTGGTCCGCATCGAGAGCCGCGTGCGTTTCACTGAAGGCAGCCACGCCTCGTTCGCGATTCTCCCCGTTCTGATCTATCTCGCCGGCTACTTCCTGTTCGGCGCCGGCTACATCGCCTACATGACCTTCATGATCGCCTATGTGCGCGACGGCGGTGGCGGAGCCGCGGCGCAGGCGGCGTTCTGGAGCCTGATCGGCCTCAGTGCCTTCGTCACGCCGTGGGTCTGGCGCGGCGTCCTCGCGCTCGATCGCGGCGGGCTTGCCACCGCCATCATCCTCGGCACCAACGCGCTCGGCGCAGCCTTGCCGATGCTGGGGCATTCGCCGGCGTGGCTCGCGGTCTCGGCGGTCGTGTTCGGCGTCGCCTTCTTCGCGGTGGTCGGCTCGACCACGGCCTTCGTCCGCTTCAACTATCCGCCCGAGGTATGGCCGACCGCGATCGCGGCGATGACGATCTCGTTCGGCGTCGGCCAGACGCTGGGGCCGATCGTGGTCGGCGCCATCACGGATGCGCTGGGCAGCCTGAGTTACGCGCTGAACGTCTCGGCGGCGCTGCTGGCGTTGGGCGCGGTGGCGGCGCTGTGCCAGCGGAAGGTGGGGCCGGCCCGGCAATCGGTACCGTAGGGTGGGCAAAGCGAAGCGTGCCCACGATCTCTAAAATAACGGGAAGGTGGTGGGCACGGCGCGTTGCGCCTTTGCCCACCCTACGGCAGCACGCGCTTCGCGAGCCCCGGAATGACTGCCTCAATCAGCTCCCGCTGAACGAATTATACCCCTGGTCTTCCCAGTAGCCGCCCTTGTAGTCGTTGGTGACTTCCATCGAGACCACGTATTTCGGGTTCTTGAAGCCGAGCTTGGTCGGCACGCGGATCTTCATCGGGAAGCCGTAGGCGCGCGGCAAAATCTCGTTGGCATATTTGAACGTCATCTGGGTCTGCGGATGCAGCGCGCTGCGCATGTCGAGAGGCGAGTTGTAGCCGTCCTTGTCGGCGCACTGGAACCAGACATATTTGGCGCGCGTGTCGGCGCCGATCAGCTTGAGGAAATCGCGGAGCGGCGTGCCGGTCCAGCTGCCGATCGCGCTCCAGCCCTCGACGCAGATGTGACGGGTGATCTGCGTGACCTGCGGCAGCTTATAGAGCTCGTCCAGCGTCCAGGACTTCTTGTTGTCGACGAGGCCGCGCACTTCGAGCTTCCAGTCCGCGGCCGAAACCTCCGGCGCGTCGTCGAGATCGTAGTAGGCGTTGAATGGAAACGGCTTCGTGATCGCGCTCTCGGGGAAGGTCGGCGCCAGCGCGTCGGGATTGAAGATGAAGGCCTGCACCGCGTCGTTGAACTTCGAGACCTGCGCCAGCAGCGTATCGGCCGAGGACGAGTCCACGACGTCGCAGCCGGTCAGCAGCGTCAGCGCGCCGAGGCTGGCGCCGCCCGCGATGAAGCGGCGACGGGTAAAATCCGGCATCGTCTTGATGGCGTCCTTGATGAGCAACCGCTTGTCAACGCCGGGGATCAGGAATGAACGCTTGGCCATCGCTATTCTCCCTTATCGCCCGATGATCATCGCGCGCAGGCTCTTCGGCACCAGCAGCGCGAGCAGGACGTGAATGACGAGGAAGGCGCAGATCGCGGCCATGCAGAAGAAGTGCACGTAGCGCGCGGTCGGATAGTCGCCGAACAGCATCACGAGATAATAGAGCTGCACCGGCTTCCACATCCCCAGGCCGGAGAGCACGATCAGCACGCCGACGACGATGATGCCGGCATAGAGCAGTCGCTGCACGTAATTGTAGACGGTGAGATCGTCATGGCCGAGCTTGAAGGTCAGCGCGGCCCTGACGTCGTGGAGCACGCCGGACGGGGTGATCGGCAGCAGCTTCTTGCGGAAGCGGCCGGTGGCGAAGCCGGTGACGAGATAGGCAAGGCCGTTGATCATCAACAGCCACATCGCCGCAAAATGCCAGAGCAGGCCGCCGCCGAGCCAGCCGCCAAGCGTGTACTCGCGCGGGAAACTGAAACCGAACAGCGGCGAGGCGTTGTAGATCTGCCAGCCCGACAGGATCATCAGGATCATGGCAAGAGCGTTGATCCAATGCATGAGGCGGACCCAGGCCGGCTGGATCACTTTGGCCGGGCTGGACCGGACCTGCTCGTCGGTGACTGTAAGGCTCGCCATGGTGGTTCCGTCCTGAACGTCGTGTGACACCGAATATACGCCGATGCGTCCGCTTTCGTTACGCCTGCGCACGACATCGAGTCGATGCCGGCAGGCTATGCTGGTCACAAAAATGCGAGCCGGGTGCCCCCGGCTCGCCGTCTCAAAGCACCCTGTCGGGGATGAAACAGGACGCCGCGGTGTTACGTCGCCGGCATCAGCACGGTGTCGACCACATGGATCACGCCGTTCGACTGGTTGACGTTGGAAATCGTCACCATCGAGGTGCCGCCCTTGGCGTCGACGATCCAGGTCTTGCCGTCCATCTTCTTCACCGTCAGCTCCTCGCCTTCGGCGGTCTTCAGCTTCTTGCCGTCGGTGAGGTCGGAGGCCTCGAGCTTGCCGGGCACGACATGGTAGGTGAGGATCTTGGTCAGCGCCGCCTTGTTCTCGGGCTTGACCAGATTGTCGACGGTGCCGGCCGGCAGCTTGCCGAAGGCCGCGTTGGTCGGCGCGAACACCGTGAACGGACCCTTGCTTTCCAGCGTCGGCACGAGACCGGCCGCCTTCACCGCCGCCACCAGCGTGGTGTGGTCCTTGGAGTTGACCGCGTTCTGGACGATGTTCTTGGACGGGAACATTGCGGCGCCGCCGACCATGACGGTCTTCTCCTCGGCGCGAGCGGGCGCGACGACGGTCGCGGTGATGGCGAGGGCGCTGAAGGCGGCGGCAGCGAGATAGGCAATACGCTTCGACATGGAGGGTCTCCCGATTGAATTGAGACCGGCAATGGCCGGTGCTTGAGTTGGGGCAACAACGGCGGCTGCGGCAGTTTGGCGTGAAGCAGCAGCGCGTCGTTGGACCGAACTACGGGAGGGTTTGCAAAGTGGTTTCGGAGAAAAATTCTTTGTGATGCGTGAAACTATGTGCGGGGACGTTCGTGTGTGAGCGGGCGCACCACACATCTCAGGAGCCGTAGGGTGGGCAAAGACGCGCATGCGCCGCGCCCACCATCTCGCGCTCGATTGAGATAGGCATGGTGGGCACGCTTCGCTTGGCCCACCCTACAATCCTCAATCCCTGTTGTTCGGCGTCTGGATGAACCCGCGATTATACGTCGGGCTGATCAGGAGCTCGTTGATGCAGACTCGCGCCGGCATCGATGCGATGAAGGCGATGGTGCGGCCGAGGTCTTCGGATTGCAGCATCCTGGCCTGCTCCTCCTCGCTCGGCACCACCGGGCGCAGCTTCAGGATCGGGGTCGCGACCTCACCCGGCATCAGGCAACAGGCGCGCAGGCCGTTGACGCATTCGTCCATGTTGAAGGAATGGGTCAGCGCCAGCACCGCGTGCTTGGTCGTGGTGTAGGCAGGACCCGGCATCTTCGAAACGTGCCGGCCGGCCCAGGACGAGACGTTGATGATCGCGCCGTCCTTTTGCTTGCGCATCGTCGGCAGCACCGCGCGCATGCAATAGAGCACGCCGTTGAGGTTGACCTGGACCAGCTTGTCCCAGCCCTCCAGCTCCATGTCCTTCCAGCTTCGCTTCGGGACATTGATACCGGCATTGTTGACCAGGAGATCGATACGACCGTGCTTGGCGACGATCTGATCGGCCGCCTTCTGGGCCTCGGCGGCGTTGGACACGTCCAGCGCGATGGCCTCGGCCGCCCCGCCCGCCCCGATGATCTTGGCAACTACGGTATCCAGGGCATCCTTGCGGCGGCCCGAGACCACCACCGTCCAGCCGTCGGCAGCTAACGCCTCGGCGCCGGCCTCCCCGATGCCGCTGCCGCCGCCCGTGACCCAGGCCACACGTTTCCCATTTTTGGTCATGCAAACTGTCTCCGTTGCTTCATCGGGGCGGTTTTTGCTAATCCAGCCCTCGGTTTTGACCGACCTTGTCTTACAAGCCTTGCGGTCGAGGAAATCTTGCATGAACCGAGCTGCCAACGCCAACCTGTTTTCCCGCCTGTTCGATGGCCTGGACGATCCCAAACGCCTCGCGATCGAGACGCATGACGGCGCCCGTATCAGCTATGGCGATCTGATCGCGCGAGCCGGGCAAATGGCGAACGTGCTGGTCGCGCGCGGCGTGAAGCCTGGCGACCGCGTCGCGGTACAGGTCGAGAAGTCGGTCGCGAACATCGTGCTTTATCTCGCCACGGTGCGGGCCGGCGCGGTCTACCTGCCGCTCAACACCGCCTATACGCTGAACGAGCTCGATTACTTCATCGGCGATGCCGAGCCGTCGCTGGTGGTCTGCGATCCCTCCAAGGCGGAAGGCCTCGCCCCGATCGCCGCGAAGGTGAAGGCCGGGGTCGAGACGCTCGGCCCCGACGGCAAGGGCTCGCTGACGGAGGCCGCCGACAAGGCAAGCAGCGCGTTTACGACGGTGCCGCGCGAAAACGACGATCTGGCCGCGATCCTCTACACGTCGGGCACCACCGGCCGCTCCAAGGGGGCGATGCTCACCCACGACAATCTCGCGTCGAACTCGCTCTCGCTCGTCGGCTACTGGCACTTCACCGACAAGGACGTGCTGATCCACGCGCTGCCGATCTACCATACGCACGGCCTGTTCGTGGCGACCAACGTGACGCTGTTTTCGCGGGCGTCGATGATCTTCCTGCCGAAGCTCGACCCTGACCTGATCATCAAGCTGATGGCGCGCGCCACCGTGCTGATGGGCGTGCCGACCTTCTATACCCGCCTCCTGCAAAATGCCGCGCTGTCGCGCGAGACCACCAGGCACATGCGGCTGTTCATTTCGGGCTCGGCGCCGCTGCTCGCCGAAACCCATCGCGAATGGTCGGCGCGCACCGGACATGCCGTGCTCGAGCGCTACGGCATGACCGAGACCAACATGAACACGTCGAACCCCTATGACGGCGAGCGCGTGCCCGGCGCGGTCGGTTTTCCCCTCCCCGGCGTCTCCCTGCGCGTGACCGACCCCGAGACCGGCAAGGAGCTGCCGCGCGAGGAGATCGGCATGATCGAGGTCAAGGGCCCGAACGTGTTCAAGGGCTACTGGCGCATGCCGGAGAAGACCAGGGCGGAATTCCGGCCCGACGGCTTCTTCATCACCGGCGACCTCGGCAAGATCGACGGCAAGGGCTACGTCCACATCCTCGGCCGCGGCAAGGATCTCGTGATCTCCGGCGGCTTCAACGTCTACCCGAAGGAAATCGAGAGCGAGATCGACGCGATGCCCGGCGTGGTCGAGTCCGCCGTGATCGGCGTACCGCATGCCGATTTCGGCGAGGGCGTCACGGCCGTGCTGGTCTGCAACAAGGGTGCCGAGGTCAACGAGGCCTCCGTGCTGAAAGCGCTCGACGGCCGGCTCGCCAAATTCAAGATGCCCAAGCGCGTCTTCGTGGTCGACGAGCTGCCGCGCAACACCATGGGCAAGGTGCAGAAGAACGTGCTGCGGGATACCTATAAGGATATCTACGCGAAGAAATAGACATCGCGTTGCTCCAAAACCGCGCCACACTCTCGCTGTCGTCCTGGCGAAAGCCAGGACCCATTACCCCAGGGAGAAGTTGCGGCACGAAGCTGGCAACCACGAGTCTTCGCCAAACCACTCCTTGGGGTAATGGGTCCCGGATCGGCGCTCGCTGCGCGAGCTTGTCCAGGACGACGTTGGAGTTGGCATAGCGCGCTCTCTCAACAACGTCATTGCGAGCGCAGCGAAGCAATCCAGACTGCCGCCGCGGAGAGATTCTGGATTGCTTCGCTGCGCTCGCAATGACGGAGCTCGTGGCGTCTACTGCCCGCCCACCAGGCTCATCACAAACCGGCTGCCGACAATAAACAGATAGCACCCGAACGCAGTCTCCAGCGTGCGCTTCGACATCGCATGCGCGGCTCTCACGCCGAGCGGCGCCGTAACCAAGCTCATCGGCATTACCAGCACGGCCCCGATCAGCGAGACGTAGCCGAGCGCGAACGGGACTTGCAGCGCTGCGACGGCCGGATAGCTCGCCGCCGCCGGCCAGCCGGCATAGATGTAGCCGAGTGCGCCGGGGATCGAGATCAGCACCGCGAGCGCCGACGACGTCGCGACCGCCTGATGGATCGGCCGGCCGTAGAAGGTCATCAGCAGGTTCGAGAACAAGCCGCCGCCGATGCCCATCAGCGTCGACAGGATACCGACGCAGAAGCCGTAGATCCGCATCACCGGGCCTTTCGGCAGGTCGTCGCCGAGCTTCCAGGTTTCGCGCGCGAAGATCAGCCGCACGGCGGCCGACCAGGCGACGCAGACGAACACGATCTTGAACAGCCGCTCCGGCGCGTGGCGCGCGACCACGCTGCCGGCGACGACGCCGATCACGATCGGCAGCCACCAGACGCGCAGGATCGCCATGTCGACGGCGCCGCGCTTGTAATGCGCCTGGAACGAGCGAATCGAGGTCGGGATGATCACCGCAAGCGAGGTGCCGACGCAGAGCGGCATGCGCACCTCGAGCGGCACGCCGGCGATGCGGAAGCATTCGTAGAACACCGGCACGAGAATCGCGCCGCCGCCGATTCCGAACACACCGGCCAGAAATCCCGAGAGCGCGCCCGTTGCGATCAGCAGCAACGCGAGCTCCACGATCTCCCTGATATCAAGTCCCGCCATCAGCACGTCCAAAGTCTGTTCTCAACGATAGGGATAGACCCTTTCGCATTGCGCGACTATCGGCGAAGCTGGGTAGACTATCTTGCTGAAAACGGAAGGATGGCCATGGACCAGCTCGCGGCGATGGCGACCTTTGTCCGGGCTGTCGACAGCGGCAGCCTGTCCGCGGCGGCGCGGTCGTTGCCGAGCTCGCTGACGGCAGTGAGCCGGCAGATTTCGGCGCTCGAACAGCATTTCGGCACGCGCCTGCTGGTGCGTACGACGCGGCAGCTGGCGCTCACGGACGACGGCCGCATGCTGTACGAGCGCGCCAAGTCGATCCTCGGCGAGGTCAAGGAGATCGAGGAGGCGCTGGCGGGAAGCCGCCGCGAGCCGTCGGGGCGCCTGCGCGTGAGTGCGCCGACATTGATGGGGCGCCTGCTGATCGCACCGCTGCTGGGCGACTTTCTGCGCGCCTGTCCCTCGCTGTCGGTCGATCTGCTGCTGGTCGATCGCAACGTCAACCTGATCGAGGAGGACGTCCATCTGGCGCTTCGCGTCGGGCGCATTCCCGATTCCCAGCTCGTGACGCGGAAACTCGCGGAGGTGCAGATGATCCATTGCGCCTCGCCTGGCTACCTCGCGCGCCGCGGCGAGCCGCAGAGCCCGTCCGATCTGCCGCGGCATGATTGCCTGGTGTTCTCCGATGCGCCGGGTGCAGCGACCTGGCGATTCGGCCGCGACGCGAAGGGCGGATCGCGAATCAGGATAGCGGGACGGCTCTGGGTCAACAGTCTCGACGCGCTCGCCAGCGCCGCGGAGAACGGCGCCGGCATCGTCCGCGTGCCGTCATGGCAGGTGGAAAGGCAACTTGCCGAGGGGCGCCTGCGTCGTCTGTTGCGTGAGCATGAACCTGCTCCGGCTCCGCTCCACGCGCTCTATCAGCCGTCGCGCCTGGGGTCGGCGAAGATTCGTGCATTCATCGATTTCCTGGTCGAGCGATGGCGCGGCAGCGATCCCCTCGGACGCTGATTCCTGCGGCGGGGTGGGATGCAGGCCGCGCATATCCACCCGTCAGACGAAAAATCGGTGCGCGCGGCGGAAATCGAAATTGCCTCGCCGGCGATTCGTGCCGACGTGGGCATCATGAACTGACTGGTTCGAACTCTGGCTGGCCCGCGGCGGCTTAGAGCCGTTCCAATAGTAATTTCAATGTGCCTCGGCCGTCGCCACAAAAGATGAATATACATTCTATTCTTTGTCGGCACACCATTGCTCTGGTATACCAAGCCCCTGATTGGCCTTGTTTCATCAACGCTGTAGCGCTGAACCACGGTTCGATTTATGGCGATTTGGTGATTGCGCCGGCCAAATCGACTCCGTAAATAGAGCCGACCTTTCGCGATCCCCGCGCGCCCCCTGCTGGGCCGCTACACAACATCAAAGCCCATGACCGCACGGATCGAACGACCGCTTTCACCACACATGCAAGTCTACCGCTGGACGTTGACGATGGCGCTGTCCATCGTCCATCGCGCCACCGGTATCGCCCTCTATGCCGGAACCCTGCTGCTGGCCTGGTGGCTGATCGCGGCGGCCTCCGGCCCCGCCGCCTATTCCCATGTCCAGGCCTTCACCGGCAGCATCATCGGCCGGCTGATCGTGTTCGGCTACACCTGGGCGCTGATGCACCATATGCTGAGCGGCATCCGGCACTTCGTCTGGGACCTCGGCTACGGCTTCAAGGCCAATGAGCGCGAAGCGCTGACCTGGGGCGCGCTGATCGGCGGCATCGTGCTGACGGTGCTGATCTGGATCGTCGCCTACGCGATCGGAGGTGGACGATGAGCGCAACCGATACGCCGAAGCGCAGCATGCGCACCCCGCTCGGCCGCGTCCGCAATCTCGGCGCGGCGCATTCGGGCACGTCGGACTTCTGGCGCCAGCGCATCACCGGCGTCGCGATGGTGCTGATGATGATCCCGGTGATCGTGATCATCGTGATGCTGTTCGGCCGCAACCAGGCCTTCGTAGCGCAGACCATCGGCTCGCTGCCAATCGCCATCATCATGCTGCTCTTCATCTTCGCCAGCGCCTGGCACATGAAGATCGGCATGCAGGTGGTGATCGAGGACTACGTCCATAACGAGAAGCTGAAGCTCACGGCGATCATGCTCAACAACTTCTTCTCGATCGCCGTGGCACTCGCCTCGACCTACGCGATCCTGAAACTTTCATCCGGAGTGTAACCCATGGCCAACGAGACGAATGGCAAGGGCAACGGCGCTCCCGCCACCAACGGAAAAGCCTATCCCATCGAAGACCACACCTATGACGTCGTCGTGGTCGGCGCCGGCGGCGCGGGACTGCGCGCCGTGGTCGGCTGCAGCGAGGCGGGCCTGCGCACGGCCTGCATCACCAAGGTGTTTCCGACCCGCTCGCACACGGTCGCGGCGCAAGGCGGCATCTCCGCCTCGCTCGGCAACATGCACAAGGACGACTGGCGCTGGCACATGTACGACACCGTGAAGGGGTCGGACTGGCTGGGCGACCAGGACGCGATCGAATACATGGTGCGCAACGCGCCCGACGCGGTCTACGAGCTCGAACATTGGGGCGTGCCGTTCTCGCGCACCGAGGACGGCAAGATCTACCAGCGCCCGTTCGGCGGCATGACGTTGGACTTCGGCAAGGGTCAGGCGCAGCGCACCTGCGCCGCCGCGGACCGCACCGGCCATGCCATGCTGCACACGATGTACGGCCAGTCGCTGCGTCACGCGGCCGAGTTCTTCATCGAGTTCTTCGCCATCGACCTGATCATGGACGACCAGGGCACCTGCCGCGGCGTCATCGCGCTCAAGCTCGATGACGGCACGCTGCATCGCTTCCGCGCCCAGACCGTGATTCTCGCGACCGGCGGCTACGGCCGCGCCTATGCCTCCTGCACCTCGGCGCACACCTGCACCGGCGACGGCGGCGGCATGGTGCTGCGCGCCGGCCTGCCGATGCAGGACATGGAGTTTGTGCAGTTCCATCCGACCGGCATCTACGGCTCGGGCTGTCTCGTCACCGAAGGCGCGCGCGGCGAAGGCGGCTATCTCGTCAACTCCGAGGGCGAGCGCTTCATGGAGCGCTATGCGCCGTCGGCCAAGGACCTCGCATCGCGCGACGTCGTCTCGCGCGCGATGACCATCGAGATCCGTGAAGGGCGCGGCGTCGGCAAGAAGAAGGACCACATCTTCCTTCATCTCGACCATCTCGATCCCGCGGTGCTGGCCGAGCGCCTGCCGGGCATCTCCGAATCCGCGAAGATCTTCGCCAATGTCGACGTGACGCGCGAGCCGATCCCGATCGTGCCGACCGTGCACTACAACATGGGCGGCATCCCGACGAACTATCACGGCGAAGTGCTGACCAAGAAGGACGGCGACGACAACGCCGTCATCCCCGGCCTGATGGCGATCGGCGAAGCGGCCTGCGTCTCCGTGCACGGCGCCAACCGTCTCGGCTCCAACTCGCTGATCGACCTCGTGGTGTTCGGCCGCGCCGCCGCGCTGCGGCTGGCCGAGAAGCTCACGCCCAACGCCAAGCAGCCCGAGCTGCCGGCGAACTCCGCCGAGCTCGCGCTCGGCCGCCTCGATCATTACCGCTACGCCTCCGGCGGCACGCCGACCGCAAAGCTGCGCGAAGGCATGCAGCACGTGATGCAGAGCAACTGTGCCGTGTTCCGCACCGGCGAAGTCCTGAGCGAAGGCCAGAACCTGATCGAGAAGGTCCACAGCGGCATCACCGACATCGCCGTGTCCGACCGCTCGCTGGTGTGGAATTCGGACCTCGTCGAGACGCTGGAGTTCGACAATCTGATCGCGCAGGCGGTGGTGACGATGAACTCGGCCGCCAACCGCACCGAGAGCCGCGGCGCCCACGCCCGCGAGGATTTTTCCGAGCGCGACGACAAGAACTGGATGAAGCACACGCTGGCCTGGCTGGACGATGCCGGCAAGGTCAAGATCGAGTACCGCCCGGTTCACGACTACACCATGACCAACGACGTGCAGTACATCCCGCCCAAGGCGCGCGTGTACTGATCGAACAGTAGCCGTCATTCCGGGGCGATGCGCAGCATCGACCCCGGAATCTCGAGATTCCGGGTCTGGTCCTTCGGACCATCCCGGAATGACGAAAGGTTAGAGCAATGGTTGAATTCGCACTTCCGAAGAACTCCAAGATCACCGGCGGCAAGACCTGGCCGAAGCCCGCGGGCGCGACTGACGTTCGCGAATTCCGCGTCTATCGCTGGAATCCGGACGACGGCAAGAATCCGAGCGTCGACACCTACTACGTCGACACCAATGATTGCGGTCCGATGGTGCTGGACGGCCTGATCTGGATCAAGAACAACATCGACCCGTCGCTGACCTTCCGCCGCTCCTGCCGCGAAGGCGTCTGCGGCTCCTGCGCCATGAACATCGACGGCCAGAACACGCTGGCCTGCACCCGCTCGATGCACGACGTGAAGGACGGCGCGGTGAAGATCAATCCGCTGCCGCACCAGCCGGTCGTGAAGGACCTGGTTCCCGACCTCACCAATTTCTACGCGCAGTATGCCTCCGTCGAGCCGTGGCTGAAGACGACCTCGCCGACGCCGCAGAAGGAATGGCGCCAGAGCCACGAGGACCGCGAGAAGCTCGACGGCCTCTACGAGTGCATCCTCTGCGCCTGCTGCTCGACCTCATGCCCGAGCTATTGGTGGAACAGCGACCGCTATCTCGGCCCCGCCGCGCTGCTGCAGGCCAACCGCTGGGTCTCCGATTCGCGGGACGAGGCGACCGGCGAGCGGCTCGACAATCTCGAGGACCCGTTCCGGCTCTACCGCTGCCACACCATCATGAACTGCGCCAAGGCCTGCCCGAAGGGCCTCAACCCGGCGGAAGCCATCGCCGAGCTCAAGCTCAAGATGGTCGAACGGCAGATCTAGACCTGATTCACGCATCGATCCCCGGCCGAAATGGCCGGGGCCTGCGACGGCTGGCGTCAATTTGAGTAGATTTTTCCGCCAACCCGCGCCGCGGGCGATTATCTGGAATTGCAACCACCGGTTCCGGTCATAAGCGGCTTCCTTCCCAGCGGGAAATTCAGTTAAGCTCGGGTCCAGGGACCGGAGCGACTGTGCAGGGTGCGCAACGCAATTCGCTGAAGCTGTTGCAGTGGATGATGGCGGCATCCCTGGCATTGCCGATTGCCCTGTTCGCGATCGCCGCCACGATCTCCTACACATCGACCAAAGATATCGCCGACCGCGAGATCGAGCGCACCCTCGACGTCGCGCATGAGCACGCGCTCAAGGTGTTCGAGACCATCGACCGCAGCCTTGCCGAGCTCAACGAGGTCGTGCGCGGCCTCCCCGACGACCTCGTCCGCGCGCGCGAACCGGCGCTGCACCGTCGCCTGAGGCGGCTGGCCGATTCGCTGCCGCAGCTCAAATCGGCCTGGATCTTCGATGCGGACGGAAAGGCGCTGGTCAACAGCCTCGCCTCGCCGCCGCCGGAGCTGAGCTTCGCGGACCGCGACTACTTCTACGCCCATGTCGACCAGGCCATCGGCACGTTCATCGGCATGCCCCTGACGCCGCGTCCGCCCTATCAGGGTGCGCGCTTCTTCGGGATGAGCCGCCGCCGCGACTCCGACGACGGCAGCTTCATCGGCGTGATCCAGGCCTCCGTCCTGCCGGAATATTTCGAGAGCTTTTACGCCAGGATCGGCTCCGATCCCGGTAGCTTCTTCGCGATGGGTCGCGCCGACGGCGTGGTGCTGGCGCATTTTCCGCGGCTCGACCGCGACCTTCGGCTCGATCCAGGCGGGCCGGTCGGCCGCCAGATCGCCGCGCACCCCGCGCACGGGCTCATGACCATCGCCTGGCCGTCAGACGGGATCGAGCGCCGGCTCGGCTACAGGCGCATCGCCGAATATCCGATCTATGTCAGCGCGGGGCTCGAGACCTCGGCGATCCGCGCGCGCTGGCTCGCCACAATGGGCCAGCATCTGGTGTTCGGCGTTCCCGCGACCGCACTGCTGTTCCTGCTGCTCGCGTTCGCCTTCCGGCGCACCCAGCATCTCCAGACCGAAGCCGCAAAGCGGCGCGAGGCCGAGGAGGCGCTCAAGCACAGCCAGCGCCTGGAGGCGCTGGGCCAGCTCACCGGCGGCGTCGCACACGACTTCAACAATCTGCTGACCGTGATCCGCGCCTCCGTCGACCTCTTGAACCGGCCGCAACTGACGGAGGAGCGGCGGCAGCGCTACATGACCGCGATCGCGGATGCGGTCGCGCGCGCCGCCAGGCTAACGTCGCAGCTCCTCGCCTTCGCGCGGCGCCAGACCCTGAAACCGGAGGTGTTCGACGTCGGCGAACGGATGCAGTCGCTGCACGACATGCTCGCTACCCTGCTGGGACCCGCGATCGAGATCGCGACACAGCTGCCGGCCGAGCCGTGCCTCGTCAATGCCGATGCCAGCCAGTTCGAGACGGCGCTGATCAACATGGCGACCAATGCGCGCGATGCCATGCAGGGCAAGGGCCGGATCAGCTTCAAGGTCGAGGTGGCGACGACCGTTCCGGACACGCTGGCGCATCTTCCGGGCGGTCATATCCCTGACAGCAATGGCTTCGTCTGCGTCGTCGTCAGCGATACCGGAATCGGCATTCCGGCCGCGCGCCTCGGGCGCATCTTCGAGCCGTTCTTCACCACCAAGCAGGTCGGCCACGGCACGGGTCTTGGCCTTTCCCAGGTGTTTGGCTTTGCCCGGCAATCCGGCGGCGAGGTGACGGTCACGAGCGAAGTCGGCCAGGGCAGCACCTTCTCGCTCTATTTGCCGCGCGTGCCGGCGGACTTGCTGCCGCAGCAGCAGGCGCCGAACACCGCACCGGCGCTGCCGGGCAGCGGCATGTCGGTGCTGGTGGTCGAGGACAATATCGAGCTCGCCAATTTCGCCGCCGATGGACTGACCGAGCTCGGCTACAGCATCACCCTGGTCGACAACGCCGCCGACGCGCTCGCCGAGCTGGTCGTGGACACGGATCGTTTCGACGTCGTGTTCTCGGATGTGGTCATGCCCGGCATGACCGGGCTCGAACTAGCGCGGGCGATCCGCGATCGCGGCATCGGCGCACCGGTCGTGCTGACCACCGGCTACAGCGAGGCGCTGGCGCAGGACGGCAGCGACGGTTTCGAACTCGTGCAAAAGCCCTATTCGATCGAGGAGCTGTCGCAGATCCTCCACAGAGCCGCGCGGCTGCGGCGGGTACGCGGTGGCGCGGCCGAATAGCCCGGCCTCGGAACCGCTGGGAACCGACTGATTTCCCTTGCGTTGTCCGGCCATGCAAAAACCGGCCGGGAAGCGCGAACAGGGCAAGAAGCCGCCCATCATCGAAATCGAGGGCGAGACTGGCGAGGACGTGGCTCCGCCCCCGCCCGAGGAGCTCGAACCCGATCCCGAGCTGTCACCTGAGGAGGCCGAGCAGGCGCGCAAGGATTATCTGCTGACCCGCTTCTGGATCAGCGCGCGCGGCTTCTGGGGCCGCAACGGCGATCGCCTCGCATGGCCGTTCTCGATCGGCCTCGGCATGCTGATCGTCCTCACCGTCGCCTTCCAGTACGGCATCAATGTCTGGAATCGCGCGATCTTCGACGCCATCGAGAAGCGCGATGCGACCAGCGTGTTTCATCTCACCGCGGTGTTCGTGCCGCTCGCGATCGGCAGCATCGTGCTCGGCGTGGCCCAGGTGTTCGCGCGGATGGGCATCCAGCGGCGCTGGCGGGCCTGGCTCACGGCAAGCGTGCTGACGCGCTGGCTCGCCAACGGGCGCTACTACCAGCTCAACCTCGTCGGCGGCGACCACAAGAATCCCGAATACCGGATCGCGGAGGATCTGCGCATCGCGACCGATTCGCCGGTCGATTTCCTCGCCGGCGTCACCTCGGCACTGCTGTCGGCGGTGACCTTCATCGTGGTGCTCTGGACCATCGGCGGCGCGCTCACGATCGCGCTGGGTGGATCGACCATCACCATTCCCGGCTTCCTCGTGATCGCCGCGATCCTCTACGCCGCGATCGCATCGAGCTCGATCGTGGTGATCGGCCGCCGATTCGTGCAGATCTCCGAAGACAAGAACCAGGCCGAGGCCGATTTCCGCTACACCCTGACGCGCGTGCGCGAGAACGGCGAGAGCATCGCGCTGCTCGGCGGCGAGGAGGAGGAGCGCGGCGGCATCGACCGCAATTTCACCAACGTGCTGCGGCAATGGGCGCGGCTCGCCGGCCAGCACATGCGCACCACGCTGGTGTCGCAGGGATCGAACCTCGTTGCACCGGTGGTGCCTCTGCTGCTCTGCGCGCCCAAATTCCTCGACGGCAGCATGACGCTCGGACAGGTGATGCAGGCGGCCTCCGCCTTCACCATCGTGCAGGGCGCGTTCGGCTGGCTGGTCGACAATTATCCGAGGCTGGCCGACTGGAACGCCTGCGCGCGCCGCATCGCCTCGCTGATGATGTCGCTGGACGGCCTCGAGCGCGCCGAGCAGGGCGACGGCATCGGCCGCATCAAGCGTGGCGAGACCAGCAACGAGGCGATGCTGGAGCTGAACGACCTCTCGGTCACGCTCGACGACGGCACCGCCGTGGTCGGCGAGACCGAGGTGGTGATCGAGCCCGGCGAGCGCCTGCTGGTCGCCGGCGAATCCGGCACCGGCAAGAGCACGCTGGTGCGCGCCATTGCGGGGCTGTGGCCGTGGGGCGGCGGCAGCGTCAATTTCCATCCCGACCGGCGGCTGTTCATGCTGCCGCAGCGGCCTTACGTGCCCTCCGGATCCCTGCGCCGCGCGGTCGCCTATCCCGGGGCCGAAGACGACTGGACCGTGGACGAAATCGGAGAAGCCTTGCACAAGGTCGGCCTCGACCATCTCAAGGAGAAGATCGAGGAAGAGGGGCCGTGGGACCAGACGCTGTCCGGCGGCGAGAAGCAGCGCCTCGCCTTCGCGCGGCTCCTGCTGCACAACCCCGACATCGTCGTCCTGGACGAGGCGACCTCGGCGCTCGACGAGAAGAGCCAGGACAAGATGATGAAGATGGTCACCGACGCGCTGCCGAAGGCGACCATCGTCAGCGTCGCGCACCGCGTCGAGCTGGAAGCCTTCCACAGCCGCAAGATCGTGCTGGAGCGGCGCAAGGGCGGCGCCAAGCTCGTCAGCGACATCGACCTGATCCCGCGCAAGGGCCGGCGCAGGCTGCTCGGCCGCTTCCTGCGCCCGCGCAAGCCAGCGCCGACAAGGGCGGCGTGAAGCACTTCTCTCTCCCTCGTCGTCCCGGACAAGCGCAGCGAAGCGGAGCGCCGATCCGGGACCCATACCCACAGGGAGAGATTTGGCGAAGCCTCGGAGTGGGAGTTTGGCGTCACGACTCCTCCCTGGGGTTACGGGTCCCGGGCTCGCTTCGCGCCCCGGGACGACACCGGTGATCGAGCGTTGGAGTCCCCGGCAAAACCGGCTATGCATGCGCCGCTTGCAACGAGGACCACCTGCTTGACGACCTACAACGCCCCTTCGTCCGCGCCGTTCGGCACGTTTGCGCCGAATGCGGCGCAGGCCGCGATCATTCGCCTCGCGACGCAATCGGGGCTGAAGCGCGGCGCGTTCCGGCCCTGGCTGTCGCGGCTGGTCAATCTGCTGCGCGGCGGTCCGGTCGACGTGCAGTATCAGGGCGCCTCGTTCCGCTTCTACCACCAGGGCAGCGCGACCGAGCGCGGCGCGCTGTTCAACCCCGACTACAATCTCGACGAGCTCGACTTCCTGCGCCAGCACACGCCGGCGGGCGGCGTGTTCGTGGACGTCGGCGCCAATGTCGGCACGTTTGCCCTGGTGATGGCGCGGCAGGTCGGGCCCGCAGGCAAGGTGATCGCGATCGAGCCGCATCCGCTGACCTTCGGACGTCTCTCCTTCAACCACGCCGCATCGAAAGCGACGCAGGTCCGCCTGGTGCAGGCCGCAGCAGGCGACAGCGACGGCGAGCTGATGATCGAGAGCGGCGGCGGCAATCTCGGTGCCACCCACGTCGTCACCGGCACGGCCGGCGCCGATGCGATCAAGGTCCCGTCGCTGCGCTTGATGCGCATTCTCGACGAGGCCGGCGTCACGCAGGTCGACGCGCTCAAGATCGACGTCGAAGGCTTCGAGGACCGCGTGCTGACCGGCTTCTTCCGCGACGCGCCGCAAGCGCTGTGGCCACGCGCGGTGGTGATCGAGCATCTGTCACAAAAGGAATGGCAGCAGGATTGTATTGCCGACATGGTCGCGCGCGGCTTTACGATCGCACGCAAGACACGAAGCAATACGTTCCTGTCACGCTGACAGGGGCGAACAACGGAGGTTGCGATGATCGACCATTTGGGTTTCTCCGTCTCCGACTATGAGCGCGCGAAAGCGTTCTATGCCAAGGCGCTGGCGCCGCTCGGCTACAGCCTGATCATGGAGGTCACGGCGGAGCAGACCGGCCACGATCCGGCCGCCGGCTTCGGTGCCGACGGCAAGCCGGATTTCTGGATTGGCGGCGAAGGCGCCATGAACAAGCCGGTGCATGTCGCGATCGCGGCAAAGGACCGCGCCACGGTCGACGCCTTCTACAAGGCGGCAATCGCGGCCGGTGGCCGCGACAACGGACCGCCCGGCATCCGTCCGCACTATCATCCGAACTATTACGGCGCCTTCGTGCGGGACCCCGACGGCCACAACATCGAGGCCGTCTGTCACGCGCCCGAATAGGCGCGCCCCGCGACGACGCGGCAAGGAACATCGGCGCGGCATCGCCGTTGTTGTCCTCTGGACAACCGAACTCGATGATGCCGATGCCGATCGAACCGCCCGAGATTCCACCGGCAACACCGGGGACTCCCACCGAGCCGCCGCCTGGAATTCCGCCGGGCAATCCTCAGCCCGAAATCACGCCGCCGGTGCACGAGCCCGGCGAATCACCGCGGCCCGACGAATTGCCGGGCCGCATGCCTGAAGAGATTCCAACGCGCGGGCCGAACGGGCCGCTCACTCCCGGTCCTGCGACGGACGCAACTCCGCGGCGGGATCACACATGAGGCGAACCATCGCATGTGAGGCGATTGCAACCCACGCCTGAATGCGCAATGAACGTCGGCATAATGAGGTGATTTGCGTGCAGAAATAAATCGGGCCGCGCCCGCTTTGCTCGCCACAATGCGGCCTAACGCGTAGCTGTTCATCCCACCACTTCGTCAAAGAACCTTCCGGGGAAGTTCACCACTATGACCAATCTTCGTTTCGTGCTGCTTGCCACCACGGCTCTGACCGCGATGCAATTGGCAAACACCGCATCGCATGCGCAAGGCGCTTCGCCGCTCGTGGTCGCGCAGGCCCAGCCTCAAGAGACGGGCCCTGACGGAAAACCGAAGCAGCCGCCAAAGGGACCGCCAGGGGCTGCGCCGCCTGCTGCGCCCGCGCGCCCGGCCGCTCCGCCGCCCGCCGCTGCGCCGCCGCACCCGCCCGCTGCGCCTCCGCCGGCCGCCGCGCCGCCGCGCCCCGCGGCGCCTCCGCCGCCTCCGCCTCCGCCTGCGGCACGTCCGGCTCCGCCGCCCCCGCCACCGCCGCCTGCCGCTCCGAAGCAGCCTTCGCCGCCTCCGGCCGCGGCCCCGCAGCAGCACGCCCCGACACCGCCGCCTCCGGCTCCGCCCGCAGCACGTCCGGCGCCCACGCCACCCGCGCCGCCGCCCGCCGCAGCTCCACAGCACGCGCCGCCGCCTCCGCCTCCTCCCGCGGCACGTCCGACTCCGACACCTCCGCCGCCGCCTCCTGCAGGCCCCGCGGCGCGGCCCACGCCTGCGCCCACGGCGACGCCCGCGGCTCCTCCGCCCGCAGCGCCGACGGCCCGCCCCGGCTCGCCTGCGCCGGCAGCCACTCCCGCTCCGACGCCGACACCCGCACCGACAGCAACACCTGCGCCGACCGCGACGCCGGCTCCGGGCAGCACGCCCGGCGCTCCGCCGGCCGGACGCCCCGGTGCACCGCCGCCCGGCGTACGGCCCGGTTCGCCCCCGGCTGCAGGATCACCGCCAGCTCCAGGCGCTACGCCCGCTCCAACGACCACGCCGGCACCCGGCGGCACCGCGACGCCGCCATCCGGACGTCCGGGTCCTGCACCGACGCCCGCGCCCGGCACGGCGACCCCGGCTCCGACGGCAACGCCGGCCCCCGGCGGCGCTCTGACGCCGCCGCCCGGACGTCCCGGTGCGGGACCGACGCCAGGACCTCAGGGTGGAACGCCGCCCGCCGGCGCGCCTGCTGCCGGAACTCCGGCTGCGACGCCCCAGGCCGGCGGCCTCCCGGCCCGGCCCGCGGCTCCTGCCGGTGCCGCAGCGCCGAGCACAGTCCCGGGCTCGGCGGCCGCAACGCCGCCACCCAACAGGGCGCAATTCGCTCCGCCGACGGTTACGCCTGCCTTCCAGGCCGCGCCGACAGTCGTCGCACCGCTGCCACCTCCGCCGCGTCCGCCGCAGCGTGACCTGACGCCGCTCGCGATCGGTGCGGGCGTCGTGGCCGGCGCCGTGATCGGTGCGACCATCGCCGACCTGCACAACCAGCGACGCGAGTCCATCGAAGGCGGCCGCACCGTCTACACCGAGCCGGATCGCATCATCATCCGCGATCCCGGCGGGCAGGCCTACGTCCGCGGCAACGATCTCTATCGCTTCCGCTATGGCGCCCGCGACATCCGCACCGACACCGTCGGCGGCGATACTCGCACCGTCGTGATCCGTCCCGACGGCAGCGAGATCATCACCGTGGTCGCTCCCGACGGTCGGTTGCTGCGGCGAATTCGCAGGGACCCCGGCGGGCGCGAGCTCATCATCATCGACAACAGCTACCGCGATCCGCAGTCGGTCGGCGGCTTCTATGTCGACGCGCCGCCGCCGGTCGTGAACATTCCCTACGATCGCTACATCGTCGACGCGGAGGAGGCGTCGCCGGACGTGATCTACCAGACCATGGAGGCACCGCCGGTGCAGCGGATCAATCGGCGCTACACGCTCGACGAGATCCGCTACAGCCCGAATATTCGCATGCAGATGCCGAGCATCGACGTCAACACGATCACCTTCGAGACGGGTTCGTGGACGATCCCACCGGATCAGGCGGCGAAGCTGCAAGTGATCGCCGACGGCCTCAACCGTGCGATCCAGGCCAACCCGCGCGTGGTGTTCCTGATCGAGGGACATACCGACGCGGTCGGCAACGAGGTCGACAATCTGTCGCTGTCGGACCGCCGCGCGCAGTCCGCGGCCGAATTGCTGACCCAGCAGTTCGGTGTGCCTGCGGAGAACCTGACGTCGCAGGGCTATGGCGAGCAGTACCTGAAGGAGCAGACGCAGGGGCCGAGCGCGATCAACCGGCGCGTCACCGTCCGCAACATCACGCCGCTGCTCAACGGCGGTCAGGCCTCGCTGCCGCCGCCCCCGCCCGGCACCGCGCCGCCGCGGTAACGGCACACACAAACGCAAAATGGCCGGGAGAAATCCCGGCCATTTTTGTTTTCGTTGTTGCGCGCGACGTTGCGGCACATCGCGCAATCGTAGGGTGGGCAAAGGCGCGCGAGCGCCGTGCCCACCACTATCTCGGACGTGGAAGGATGGTGGGCACGCTTCGCTTTGCCCACCCTACGGCTACGAAAATCTCAGCCCTTGTCGTTCTCCAGCCGGAAGATCTGCGAGCCTTCGCTGCCCGAAAGCAGGCCGGTGTCCGTATAGAGCTTCAGCTTGGTGCGCGTGTCGGCGATGTCGAGGTTGCGCATGGTGAGCTGACCGATGCGATCGGCCGGCGTGAACGCCGCGTCCTCGACCTTCTCCATGCTGAGCCGCTCCGGCGCATAGGTGAGGTTCGGGCTTTCCGTGTTCAAAATCGAATAATCGTTGCCGCGGCGCAGCTCGAGCGTCACCTCGCCGGTGACGGCGCGCGCGACCCAGCGCTGCGCGGTCTCGCGCAGCATCAGGGCCTGCGAATCGAACCAGCGGCCCTGATAGAGCAGGCGGCCGAGACGCATGCCGCTGATGCGGTACTGCTCGATGGTGTCCTCGTTGTGGATGCCGGTGACGAGTCGCTCGTAGGCGATGTGCAACAGCGCCATGCCGGGCGCCTCATAGATGCCGCGGCTTTTGGCCTCGATGATGCGGTTCTCGATCTGGTCGCTCATGCCGAGGCCGTGGCGGCCGCCGATCGCATTGGCTTCGAGGAACAGCGCGACGGGATCGGTGAAGGTCTGGCCGTTCAGCGCGGTGGGCTGGCCTTCCTCGAAACGCACCACGACCTTCTCGGCCTTGACGCTGCAGTCCTCGCGCCAGAACGGCACGCCCATGATCGGGTTGACGATCTTGATGCCGCTGTCGAGGCTCTCGAGATCCTTGGCTTCATGCGTGGCGCCGAGCAGATTGCTGTCGGTCGAATACGCCTTCTCGGCGCTCATCTTGTAGGCGAAGCCCTGGGCGGTCATGAACGCCGACATCTCGGCGCGGCCGCCGAGCTCGTCGATGAACTGCTGGTCGAGCCAGGGCTTGTAGATGCGCAGGCTCGGATTGGTGAGCAGGCCGTAGCGATAGAAGCGCTCGATGTCGTTGCCCTTGAAGGTCGAGCCGTCGCCCCAGATGTTGACGCCGTCCTCCTTCATCGCCGCGACCAGCATCGTGCCGGTGACGGCACGGCCGAGCGGCGTGGTGTTGAAATAGGTGATGCCGCCGGTCGAGATGTGGAAGGCGCCGGACTGGATCGCGGCGATGCCTTCGTGGACGAGCTGCGTGCGGCAATCGACCAGCACGGCCTTCTCGGCACCGAATTCCTGCGCCTTGCGCGGGATCTCGTTGTAGTCGGCTTCATCGGGCTGGCCGAGATTGGCGGTATAGGCGTAGCAGCGCGCGCCCTTCTGCTTCATCCAGAGCAGCGCCGCGCTGGTGTCGAGGCCGCCCGAAAACGCGATGCCGACTTTCTCGCCCTTGGGCAGGCTCTTCAGGATCGTGGTCATGGGGCTTCCAATCGGGTCTCAGGGGGCTGATGGCGGTTGCGGATTGACCGGGCGAATATCAAATTTCGCAGGGCTCGGCACGCATTTAATGGCTCAAACTGACGGCTCGGGGCCGGTCTTGCGGCCGAACAGGCGCTGGCGGAGCCGGTAGGCGGGCATGTTCAGCCGGGTCAGGGCGGCGTCGACCGCCTGGTCCGAAAACCGCGTCCGCGGCCAGCGGTAAATCATCGCGTAGGCGAACCAGATCACGACGAAGGTGACGAGGCCGGCGATCGACACGTCGGTGAAGAAGTGCCCGCCGAAGGCCATGCGGAGCCCGCTGGTCACAAGGCCGAAGACGACCGCGCCGGCATAGGCGAGCGGGCGCCACGCCGGCGGCGCCAGCGCAGCCGGCGCCAGCGTCCAGAACGCAGTCGCGCCCTCGCCCGAGAAGAACGAGCAGTTGCGCACGCAGCCGCCGCGCGGATCCCACCACGGCACGAACTGCTGGTCGCCGGCGAACTGCGTCACCACCACCGGGCGCGGCCGGCCCCAATAGGTCTTGAAGGTGAGGTTGGTGAGGATTCCGGCCGACAGGATGATCGTCACCAGCAGGAACACGATCGCGCGCCCCGACACCATCAGCGGCCGATCGGGCCGGATCATCTTGACCACAAGCGCCACCAGCGAGGGCAGCACGAACGCCCAGGCGATCCACATCGCCGCATCACGCGCAAAGCCCGCCCAGCCGTTCAGCTTGAGCGGAAACGTCTTCGTCTCGGGGTCGAAGAACAGCGACGCGAGCTTGAGATCGAGCTCGGGATAGAGGCCGAAAACGACACCGATCACGAGCCACAGCGCCAGGGCGATGAAAAGTCCAGTCCGGTTCATGCCGCGCGGTTTAGCGGAGTGGGGCGGGGATGAAAACCCTTTCACCGTCATTCCGGGGCGGCTCGCAGAGCTGAACCCGGAATCTCGAGATTCCCCGGTGCGCAATTGCGCACCTGAGGTCTGGTCCTTCGGACCATCCCGGAATGACAGCGCCAGTCACCGCGCATCGGGCCTCGACTGCGACGGCAGCGGCGGAGGCGGCTTGCGCGGGGGTGGCGGATTGCGCCAGGCGCCGGCGTTGCGGCCGGCGATCAGCCAGTAGACCACGCCGGCCACGATGCCGGCGCCGGTCATGATCTCGAGGTGACGCCGCACGATGCCCTCGAACTGCAGCGTGTCGGAGTGGAAGGGAACGAGGCCGAGGTAGCAGGCGAGCCCGACGAGGCCGCCGCCGACGGCATAGGCCAGTGCGCTGCGGATGTAGAGCGCTTCGGTGATCGCGACGATCACCGCTGCCGGCACCAGCGCAAAGCCGGAGACGAAGATGAAACCGAATCCGAGCAGGATGTCGATCGTACCTTCATCGACGGGACCTGCGCCGAGATCGGCGAATTCCGGAAACAGCAGCGCGACGACGACGATCATGCCGCCGACGAAGCAGGCGGCGAGAAAGCCCATGAAGATGACGACGAGGCGGCCGATCAGGGACATCTGATGGCCCTGTTGAGTGTCATCGTCATTCCGGAGCGGTGCGCAGCACCGAATCCGGAATCTCGAGATTCCGGGTTCGCGCTACGCGCGCCCCGGAATGACGGCTCATAAACGCAGATGGTCGGATCAAGCCCAGGCATGACGAGAGTGCACGAGGCACGCATCCTCAATCCGTCATCGCCATGGCGCGCAGCGTCTGGCGTTCGCGGGCCGAGAGCTTTTCGGTTTCCGACTTGAGCTGGCCGCAGGCGGCGAGGATGTCGCGGCCGCGCGGGGTTCGCACCGGCGAGGAATAGCCGGCGTTGAAGATGTATTCGGAGAACTTCTCGATCTGGTCCCAGTCCGAGCATTCATAGGCGGTGCCGGGCCAGGGATTGAACGGAATCAGGTTGATCTTGGCATGAATGCCCTTGAGCAGCTTCACCAGCAGCTTCGCATCGTCGAGCGAATCGTTGACGCCCTTGAGCATCACATATTCGAAGGTGATGCGGCGCGCGTTCGAGGCGCCGGGATAGTCACGGCAGGCCTGCAGCAGCTCCTTGATCGGATATTTGCGGTTGAGAGGCACCAGCTCGTTGCGCAGCTCGTCGCGCACGGCGTGCAGCGAGATCGCGAGCATCACGCCGATCTCCTCGCCCGCGCGCACGATATTCGGCACCACGCCCGAAGTCGACAGCGTGATGCGGCGGCGGGAGATGCCGATGCCTTCGTTGTCGCCGACGATGAGCAGCGCATCGCGCACCGCGTCGAAATTGTAGAGCGGCTCGCCCATGCCCATCATCACGATGTTGGTGACGCGGCGCGTGCCGTCCTCGCGATCGGCCCAATCATTGAGGCGATCGCGTGCGACCATCACCTGTCCCACGATCTCGCCGGCGGTGAGGTTGCGCACCAGGCGCTGCGTGCCGGTGTGGCAGAACGAGCAATTCAGGGTGCAGCCGACCTGCGAGGAGACGCAGAGCGTGCCGCGATCGGTCTCGGGGATGTAGACGCATTCGACTTCATGCGCCTTCTCGACATTGTCGCCGCTCGGCAGCCGCAGCAGCCATTTGCGGGTGCCGTCGTTGGAGATCTGCTCGGCCACGACTTCGGGCCGGTCGACGGTGAAATGTTGCGCGAGCTCGGCGCGAATGCCCTTCGAGATCGACGTCATCTCGTCGAAATTCTGAGCGCCGCGGAAATACATCCAGTGCCACAGCTGCTGCACGCGCATCTTGCGCTGCGCAGGCGCGACGCCGATCTCGCCGAGGCGATCGGCAAGCTCGTTGCGCGACAGGCCGATGAGCGACGGCTTGGCCGGCGGCACATAGGTTTCGAGTGGAGTCTTCTCCACCAGGATTGCGTTGTGCGGCTCGGTCGTCGGTTGCATGGAATGGACCTAATGGCTTGGTCGTTCCGGGATGGTCCGAAGGACCAGACCCGGAACCTCGAGATTCCGGGTTCGCGCTTCGCGCGCCCCGGAATGACGGAAAAACTTGGAACCGCCCCTATATAGCAACCGGAACCGCCGATTGCGACCTTATCGCCCGCAGCCTTAACGCCGGCAGTCCTGGGCGATCTTGTCGAGCGCCTGGGCGAGGCCCTTCAGCGAAAACGTGTCGGTCGTCTCCGTCCCCTTGGCCGAGATGCCCTTGACCACGAGATCGGCGGATTTGCGCATGGCTTCGACCATCCGCTCCTCCTCGGCCGCGTTCTTGATCCAGAGGCCGTCGCCCTGCGTGTACATGGCGAAGGCGGCGCCGCCGACCTCGACAGACGATTCCGATCCCGGCTTCAGCGCGTAGCCGATCATGACAGAGACTTCGTTGTTCACCTTCTCGGCCGGCCGGGTCGAGACGAAGGCATAGGCGGGATCACGCGGCCGATTCGGCGGATTGGTCTTCGACGACGACGGCTTGGCCAGCGCAAAGCAGACCTTCTTGCCGTTGGGCGTGGCCGAATAGGCGCCCCAGGTGCCGAACTGGCCGATCAAGGTGGGCTCCGCGCCGCCCGCAACCGCCGCAGCCGGGCCCGCCGGCTTGCTCTCGGGCTTTGCAGCCGTCTTTGCTGTCGTATTGGCCGCCGGCGCAGCCGCTTTCGGTGCGGCCTCTTTGGGTGCAGACTTGGGCGCCGGTTGCGCCGTCTGAGCCCGCGCGGAATCAGTGATTCCCCACGCCGTCACGCCGGCCGTCAAAGCCAAAAATAGCACCCGCCACATGCTGGAGTGGTTCCCTCAATATTGTGACTGGAAGATGGCCCGGCCGCGCTTTGTCCCCGCGGCAGGGATAACCGGGAAAGTTCAATTTGGGAAGGCAGTTAGCGGGTTGGCAACAGCTAGCCCCGGGATCGCGCGGCACGCTGGTCGGCCCATTGCGCGTCGGTCCAGCCAAGCAGGTCTTCGGCGCCGGAACTGCGCAAATGCGCGCCGCCGTCAATCACCACCATCTCGCCGTTGATATAGCCGGCGCGATCGGAGACCAGGAAGCTGGCGAGATCGGCAAGCTCGCTGTGGTCCCCGGTCCGGCCGAGCGGGTTGCGCGCCGTCCAGCCGTCGTCGCGGCCTTCGGGGCGGAGCTGCCCCGATGCGCCGGCGGTCGGGAACGGACCCGGCGCGATCGCGACGGTACGGATGCCCTTCGGACCCCACTCCACTGCAAGGCTTTTGGTCATCGCCAGCAGCGCCGACTTCGCCATCGCCGACGGCACGGTGAAGGCGCGGCCGGTGATGGTCGAGGTCGAGAGGATCGAGAGCACGACGCCGGCATGCCTGCCGTCGATCCAGCGTTTGCCGGCGGCGAGCGTGCAATACATCGCGCCATGCAGCGTCGGCGCCAGGATCGCATCCGCGGCGCGGAAGGACAGATGCTCGCTCTGGGCAATGAAGGTCGCCGCGGCATTGTTGACGAGAATGTCGAGCGGCGCCTCGCGCCAGATCGCGTCCATCATGCTCTCGACGGCGGCGCCGTCGCGGATATCGCAGGCGATCGTGGTGACCTTGCCGCCGCTCTGCGCGCGCATCTCGGCTGCAGTCGTTTCAAGCCGGTCGAACTTGCGGCCGCAGATCACGAGCTCGGCGCCGAGCGCGAGGAAACCTCGCCCCATCGCGGCGCCGAGGCCCGAGCCGCCACCGGTGACGAGAATGCGCTTGCCCCCGAGCAGACCCGTTTCAAACATCGTTTGAATCCTTCTCTTCCTTCTTGCTCCGCCATTGCGCGCGAAGCGATACAATCCAGACTATTTCCGCGGGACGGTTTCTGGATTGCTTCGCTGCGCTCGCAATGACGCAAGGATAGGCCTGCGCGCTCCCTTAGACAAAGAATCCGGATTGTAGGGCCGCGCTAAATCCGGCAGAAACGGGCCAACTATAATTCCACCTCGAAACGCCCAAGACTTCGCTTCTCAAGAAGGTGTCGCCATGAAAGCCATTCTCTGCACGCAATATTGCCAGCCCGACGATCTCGTGCTCGCCGAGGTGCCGGATCCGGTGGCAGGTCCCGGCGAGGCCGTGATCGCGATCAAGGCGGCGGCGCTGAACTTCTTCGACATCCTGATGATCCAGGGCAAGTACCAGATCAAGCCGCCGTTCCCGTTCTCGCCAGCCGCCGAAGTCGCGGGCGTGATCGAGAGCATCGGCCCTGGCGTGACCGACCTGAAGGTCGGCGATCGCGTGGTCGCCTCCTGCGGCCACAACGGCGCGCGCGAGAAGATCGCGCTGCCGGCGGCGTCGATCGTGAAGATCCCTGACAATCTCGACTATGACCGCGCGGCCGGCATCATCATCATCTACGGCACCGCGCTGCATGCGCTGGAAGATCGCGCCAGCCCCAAGCCCGGCGAGACGCTTGCCGTGCTCGGCGCGGCCGGCGGCACGGGCCTCGCCGCCTGCGAGCTCGGCAAGCTGATGGGCCTGAAGGTGATCGCCTGCGCCTCGTCGGACGAGAAGCTCGAATTCGCGAAAGCCCATGGTGCCGAGCTCACGCTGAACTACGGCAAGGAAGATTTGAAGGAAGGCCTGCGCAAGCTCACCGGCGGCAAGGGCGTCGACATCATCTTCGATCCGGTTGGCGGCGCCTATGCCGAGCAGGCACTGCGCTCGATCGCCTGGGAAGGCCGCTTCCTCGTGATCGGCTTTGCCGCCGGCGACATTCCGAAGATGCCGCTGAACCTCGCGCTACTGAAAGGCTGCGACATCCGCGGCGTGTTCTGGGGCGCCTGGACCCGGCTCAATCCCGCCAAGAACCGCGCCAATCTCGAGAAGCTCGTGAAGTGGACCGCGGAAGGCAAGATCTCATCGCACGTCGATCGCACCTTCCCGCTGGCACAGACCGCGGACGCGCTGAAGGTGCTCGCGGGACGCCAGGCCATGGGCAAGGTGATCTTGCATCCGTGACGGTGCAGGCGACGGCGCGACGCCGTCGCTACGCACACACCTGTCATCGCATGTGAATTTCACGAGGATTGTCCGCGGGCTTGCTCCGCCTCTCCCGCTTGCGGGAAAGGCCGACGCGCCCCGGGCGATGCGAAGCATCGTCCCGAGCGCGGCGGGTGAGGGCTCTCGCCACGCAGGGACGTTCTCCGCAATCCCTGGCAATCCCGACGCGGAGACACCCCACCCCAGCCCTCCCCCGCAAGCGGGAGAGGGAGCCCAGCGCCGATGCCGCCGCACGGTAGCGCCTTCGCAACCACCATCGCCAAAATTGCGGTGCACTCCGCCGCGCCGCCCGAATCAAACCTAAATTTTTCCCGATTCGCCCCAACCGTTGTCGCTTTTTGGGCTGATTCAAATTGCGATTTACCGGTTCCAGTCTGCAGGGCGCTCCTGGACAAAAACAAGAAAACTAAAACCGGCACTGCCCCGCGTTGTGTCAGTATTGGGGGAAGCATCACCATGGAGACGACGGCATTCCGTCCGTCCTGGGGGTCGAGAGCGCTCGACTCCGAACAAGCGGCATCACATACGTCCACCGCATCCTACATTCGTGCGCGCGCTGAACGGACCGATCCTTCATCGCACGATCCTATGCCACTGTTCTTGTCCGATCCGCTCAGCGCGCCGGATCCACGGGAATTCGCGCCATTGGCCGTGCGCACCAGGACCAGAATCGTCCGGCGCATTCTCGCTGCCGTCCTGGCCGCGTCGGTCATCGCGGTCCCGATCGCGCTGTTTTGGTCCGACATCAACCGGCTGCTCACCGTCAACGGCGCGTCGTGGATCGGCGCGGCCGCGAACGAGGCCGCGGCTCCCGCCAATCCGCCCGCCGCACGGCAGGGTCCGGTCGAGGATGCCGCGCGTGTGACCAACACGATGCTGGCGAGCGGAGACGCACAGGATATTGCCGCACCGGCGACGCCGAGCCGCGAGGCGATCGCAACCGCCTATCAGAGCGCGCTACAGGCTCAGGCACCCGCGCCCGTACCGACACAAGTCGCCGCACAGCCCGCGCCACCGCCGCCAGCCAAGAGCCTCGACGCCGACACGTTGGCCGGCTTGATGGCGCGCGCCAAGAGCCTGATGACCATCGGCGACATCGCCGCGGCGCGTCTGCTGCTCGAGCGCGCGGCGAATGCGCAGGATGCGACGGCGGCGTTCCTGCTGGCGCAGACCTACGATCCAGCCGTCCTGGGCACCAAGGACACGCGGAGCATCACCGCCGACGCCGGCGCCGCACGCGACTGGTACCAGCGGGCCGCCAGCCTCGGATCGGCAGAGGCGCGACGGCGGCTCACCCAGCTCTCGAACTAGAACTCTTCAGGGGACATCATGCGTAACGTTTTGGGAATGGCGCTTGCCGCCATCATGACCATCTGTGCCTTCGCAGCGCGCGCCGATCAGACCGAATACGATCCGGCCAAGGTCTCGGACAGTCTGAAGGCCATCTTCCAGTTCGGCTCGACCTCGACCAAGCAGGCGCTCAACGCCAACACCGTCACGCTGATAACAGGCACGATCGGCGGCACCTATGTGCAGTTCGGCGCCGACCTCGCCTCCGTGCTCGACGACGGCAACAAGATCCGCGTGCTGCCGATCGTCGGCCGCGGCTCGGTGCAGAGCGTCGCCGACATCCTGTTCCTGCAAGGCGTCGATCTCGGCGTCGTGCGGGCCGACACGCTCGACTATCTGGAGCGCAAGGGCTTTGCCAAGGACATCAAGAAGCAGTTCACGTATGTCACCAAGCTCTACAATGAAGAGATGCAGGTGATCGCGCCGCGGTCGATCGCAACGCTGAAGGACCTCGAGGGCAAGAAGGTCAGCGTCGACCTGCCCAATGGCGGCACCTTCGTCACCGCGCTCACCGTGTTCGAACGACTCGGGATCAAGGCGAACTTCGTCTATGTCGAGCAGCGCATCGCGATGGAAAAGCTGAAGGCCGGCGAGATCGACGCCGTGATCGTGGTCGGCGGCAAGCCGTACAAATCGGTCTCGACCTTCGGCAATGACGGCCGCTTCCATCTCGCGAAGGTCGACTATGCAAAGCCGCTCCAGAGCGACTATCTGCCGGCGACGCTGACCGCGAAGGACTATCCGAACCTGATCAAGGAGGGCGAGAGCGTGGACACGATCGCCGTGCCTGCGGTGCTCGCGGCCTACAACTGGGCGCCCAACACCGAGCGTTATCGCAAGCTCGCACTGTTCGTGGACGCGTTCTTCACGAAATTCCCCTCGCTCCAGAACCCACCCTTCCATCCCAAGTGGAAGGAGGTCTCGCTCGCCGCGCCCCTGTCAGGCTGGAGCAGGCTGCCGGTGGCGCAGCAATGGCTCGACAAGCACGGCGTCGAGCCGGTGACGCGCCAGCGCTTCGAGGCATTCCTGAAGCAGAGCCCCGCGGCCGCACAGGTGTCCGACGCGGACAAGGAGACCTTGTTCAAGCAATTCCAGGCGTGGGATGCGGAGAAGGCGCGGGCGCAGGCGGAGAAGAAGTAGCTCTCTCGGCGTCGTCCTGGCGAAAGCCAGGACGACACGGAGGATGTGGCGACGAGGCGTTGCCAGCAACTACTCTCCTGCCTCCACCTCGTCCACGCCCCGCTTCAGCGCGGCGCGGGCGGCTTCGCGGTGCTCCGTCGTGATGTGGCTGGCGACCATGCGGATGGCGGTGGCGAGCACGGCGGCGTCGTCGGTGAAGCCGAGGATCGGCATCACGTCGGGGACGAAATCGAACGGCAGGATGAAATAGGCGATCGCCCCCAGCAGCGACGCCTGGACATGGCGCGGCGTCTGCCGGTCGAACGCGCAGTAGTAGGCGGCGAGCAGGTCTTCGGCGAACGGCAGATGCGCGGCGACGCGCTTCAGCTTGCGCCAGAAGCGGCGGCGAACGCTTTCACGATCTTCCGCGAGCCGATCGGCCGGCTCGAAGCCGACGCTGTGTTCGGCAGCCATGCTCCAAAACTCCCCGTTCAGCCCGGAGCGGCGGATCGCCGCATCCCCTGCTGATCACAATCACAAGATGGGGATGCAGCCGGTCGCTGCAAGACGTCAGCCCGGTGTAAGCTTGGCGATGGCGTTCATCGCCCTGGCGAGCTCGATGTCGAGCGCTGTGACGCCGCCGGCGTCATGGGTCGACAGCACCACCTCCACGGTCTTGTAGACATTGCGCCATTCGGGGTGATGATCCATCTTCTCGGCAACCAGCGCTGCACGGGTCATGAAGCCGAAGGCTTCGTTGAAATCCTTGAAGACAAAGGTTTTCCCGATGGCGTCGCGGCCCGAAACCTCGGTCCAGTCAGGGATTCCGCCCAGCGCCTGCTTGCGCGCCTCCGTCGTCAGCCGTTCTGCCATGATCGTCTCCGTGCTTCAGGGGAACTTTACCCTAACACCGTGCTTACGCCCGGGTTCACGCGGGATATGCCCCATCCGCTAACCATGACGGAGATGTAACCCCGCCGGACAAGAAATTTGCTACAATTGCGGGCGTAAATCGCCGGCGAAGATGAAACTGAGCCTCAAGCGCCTGTTCGGGAGATCGATGACCGGGGGATTGGACCTGGCCGAAACGCCCTCTCCGCCTTCGCCGCGATCAGCGGCGCGGAAGACGGCGCTCGTGTCTCTGGCGCTGGTGCTCGCAATCGTCGGCGCGCTTGCCGGCGGCTATTATTTCGCGATGCGGCCGGTGGCGCTGAAGATCGCGGTCGGTCCCCCCAATAGCGACGACATCAAGGTCGTGCAGGCGCTGACGCAGGCCTTCTCGCAAAACAAGAGCTATGTGCGGCTACGTCCGATCCAGACCGACGGCGCCACGGCCAGCGCCGAAGCGCTTGCGGAGGGCAAGGTCGATCTTGCCATCGTACGCGGCGATGTCGACGTGCCGAAGAACGCGCAAGCGGTCGCGACCCTGCGCAAGAACGTCGTGGTGCTGTGGTCCGTCCCCGGCAAGGGCAAGAAGAAGGGTGCCAAGATCACCAAGATCGCGCAGCTCGCCGGCCATCGCGTCGGCGTGGTCGGCCGCACGCAGGCCAACGTCAACCTGCTCAAGGTGATCCTCCAGCAATACGGCGTCGATCCCGCCAAGGTCGAGATCATACAATTCCCGGCCAATGAGGCCGCCGAGGCAATCAAGGCCCAGAAGGCCGATGCCTATCTCGCGGCCGGCCCCGTCAACAGCAAGATCACGTCGGATGCGATCGCCGCCTCCACCAAGGATTTCGGCGCGCCGACTTTCCTCGCGATCGATTCGGCGGATGCGATCGCGCAGAATCATCCGGTCTATGAAGCGGCGGAGATTCCCGCCGGCACCTATGGCGGCTCGCCTGACCGACCGGAGGACGAGGTCAAGACCATCAGCTTCGCGCACCACATCGTGGCGCGCAAAGGCGTGTCCGAAACCACCATCGCGGCGTTCACGCGCCAGCTCTTCGCCGTGCGCCAGCAACTGGTGACGGAATTCCCGCTCGCCGCCAAGATCGAAACGCCCGACACCGACAAGGATGCCGTGATCCCCGTGCATCCCGGTGCCGCGGCCTTCGTCGACGGCGAGGAAAAGACCTTCCTCGACAGATACAGCGATTACATCTGGTGGACCCTGATGGCGCTCTCCGCCATGGGTTCGATCGGCGCGTGGTTTGCGGGCTATCTGAAGAAGGACGAGCGCGACAACAACAGCCATCTGCGCGATCGCCTGCTCGACATGATCGCGGCGGCGCGCAAGAGCGAGACCATGGACGAGCTCGACCAGATGCAGACCGAGGCCGACGAGATCCTGCGTGACACGCTGCGCTGCTACGACCACGGGGCGATCGAGGAAGGTGCGCTCACCGCGTTCAACATCGTGCTCGACCAGTTCCACGCCGCGATTGCCGACCGCAAGGCCGTGCTGTTCAGCATGCCGCAAAACCCGCCGCGCGCCGGCGCGCAATTCCGGGCCGCCGGCAACGCGTAAACGGTTGCGCGCGTAATCGCTGCGTCACATTGTCTCAATATAGCTTCGCTGTCATTCCGGGGCGATGCGTCAGCATCGAACCCGGAATCTCGAGATTCCGGGTCCGGTCCTTCGGACCGTCCCGGAATGACGGCGCAAGATACGCGCAAGACAGCCAACCAGCGAATCCACCATGAACATCAAATTCTCCCGCCGCCGTTTCCTCGCCACCAGCACCGGTGCGCTTGGCGCAATCGCAATGCCCTATCTGTCGCGCGCGGCCGACCGGCCGGCGGTCACCCATGGCGTGCAGTCGGGCGACGTCACCGTCGACGGCGGCGTGGTCTGGGCGCGCGCCGATCGTCCATCGCAGATGCTGGTCGAGGTGGCGACGACGGAGTCCTTCAAGGACGCGCGCGCGCTGCCGCCGATCGCGGCGCTGCCCGAAAGCGACTTCACCGCGAAGATGCTGATCGAAAATCTTCCGGGCGGGCAGGACATCTTCTATCGCGTCCGCTTCCGCGATCTCTCGCACGGCGCGATCGAGGGCGAGCCGGTGGTGGGCCGCTTCCGCACCGCGCCGGCCGACCGCCGCGACGTCAGCTTCGTCTGGGGCGGCGACGTCGCAGGTCAAGGCTGGGGCATCAATCCCGATGACGGCGGCATGTTCACCTTCTCCGCGATGCGCAAGCATCGTCCGGATTTCTTCCTGCACTCGGGCGACACGATCTACGCCGACGGCCCGATCGAATCCGAGGTGAAGCTCGCCGACGGCAAGACCTGGAAGAACGTCACCATTCCCGAGAAGGCCAAGGTCGCCGAGACGCTGGACGAGTACCGCGCCGCGCACAAATACAATCTCACCGACGCGAACCTCCGCGCCTTCAATGCCGAAGTGCCGATCTTCGTGCAATGGGATGACCACGAGGTGACCAACAACTGGTCGCTGTCAAAGGAGCTCCCGGCGACCTACAAGGTGCGCGACATCGCGCTGCTCGCAGCGCGCGCGGGCCGCGCCTTCCACGAGATGTATCCGATGCGCGAGAGCATCAATGAGCCGGGCCGCGTCTATCGGCAGATCTCCTACGGCCCGCATCTCGACGTGTTCGTGCTCGACGAGCGCAGCTATCGCGGCCCCAACGGCGCCAATCTCGAAACCGCATACGGCCCCGCCAGCTATTTCCTCGGCCCGGACCAGATCGCCTGGCTCAAGCGCGGCCTCCTCAACTCGCGTGCGACCTGGAAGGTGATCGCCTCCGACATGCCGCTCAGCCTCGTCGTCTCGGACACGCCGAAGGGCGGATCGGAAGCGATCGCTCAGGGCGACGGCCCGGTGCGTGGCCGCGAGTTCGAGATCGCCGACATCCTGCGCTTCATCAAGACGGCGCCGATCAGCAACACGGTGTGGCTGACCGCGGACGTGCATTACGCCGCCGCGCATTACTACGACCCGAACAAGGCGCAATTCCAGGATTTCGAGCCGTTCTGGGAATTCGTCTCCGGCCCGCTGCACGCAGGCACCTTCGGTCCGAACGCGCTCGACAACACGTTTGGGCCGGAGGTGCGCTTCGTCAAGGCGCCGGGCAAGGACAGCCAGAACCTGCCGCCGTCGGCCGGCATGCAGTTCTTCGGTCACGTCAAGATCGACGGCGCCTCCGGCCAGATGACGGTGACCCTGCGCGACCGCGCCGACGTCGCGCTGTGGTCGACGACGCTGGATCCGAAGCTCGCTTGAGCCGCTTCAGCCAGAGCGGAGCGTCATGAGCCGCGCGACCGTAGCGCGGCCTCGAGCGCATCGCTCGAGCACGGCTTTTGCAAACGCGGCCGGTTGACGAAATCCGAAGCGATCCGTGTCTCGGCGCCATAGCCGGTGACGAAGACGAAGGGAATCTTCAGGGCCGCCAGCCGCTCGGCGACGGCAAAGCTGTTCTCGCGGCTGAGCTCGACGTCGAGCAGCGCGAAGTCGGGCGCGCGCGCCGCGATCGCGGCTAGCGCCTGCGCCACCGAACCCACGGTGCGCACGCTTCTCACGCCAAATCCCAGCAGGCGGTCCTCGAAGTCGATCGCGATGATCGGATCGTCCTCGACGATCAGGACATCGGCGGGGACGTCGGACGAGCCGTCCGGGGAAGCAGGTATCATGATCCTGGCTATTGAGGGCTGCATGTTCTTACCGATCAAGGACAGCCGCATTCCGACGCCTGCGCCCAGCGCATCGGAGGGTTCCCGGAACGAAACTCACCACAGAACAGTTTTGACGTCTGTCCACTTGTGCACACGGCCAGCGATCGAGACTCGCTCGTGCTGAAAGGAGAGCAGGGATTTACGATGGACGCGCGTATCGGGAAGGCTACGGAGGTCGGCAGCCGGCCGGCCAACAATCTGCTGCGACGCTTGAGTCCGGCCGACTATGCGCTGCTCGCGCCACACGTCATCGTTGACGATGCCGCGGCCAACGAGCTGCTCTACAGTCCCGGCGACGATGTCCAGGTCGTGCACTTTCCGTGCGGGCCGTCGCTTGCGACCTTTCTCGTTCCCAACGAAGACGGCCGCGACGTCGAGACCATCCTGGTCGGCCGCGAAGGCGCGGTCGGCGGCATCGTCAGCGAGGGATTTCTGCCGGCCTACACCCGCATCTGCGTGAAATTCGGCGGGCCGTTTGCGCGCATCCACGTCGGCAAATTGGAGGCGGCCAAGCTGCGCTCGCCCACGCTGCGCAACATCTTCGTCCGCTATGCCGACTGCATGCTGGCGCAGATCTTCCAGTCCACCGCCTGCAACGCCATCCACTCGATCGAGCAGCGCACGGCGAAATGGATCCTGGCGGCGATGGAGCGGACCGGCGACGAGAGCAGCGTGCCGCTGACGCATGAGCAGCTTGCGACGCTGCTCGGGGTGGGGCGCAGCTATGCGAGCCGCGTGCTCCAGTCGTTCAGGGCCGACGGCATCCTCGACACGCGGCGCGGCTCGATCCTGGTCCGCGACCGCGACCGCCTGCGCCTGCGCGCCTGCCTCTGCAACGAGGCGGTGAAGAACCATTTCGAGGAAGTGCTGCGCGGCGTCTACCCGACGGAGGAGGCGAGCAGCACGGGCTGACCCTCTCCGGCGCGCTCCCGATCCCCCTGACCTCCCGCTCCATGCAGAGCAATCGCATGTGGATTTCACGAGGATTGTCCGCGGGCTTGCTTCGCCTCTCCCGCTTGCGGGAGAGGCCGACGCGCCCCGGGGCGATGCGAAGCATCGTCCCGAGCGCGGCGGGTGAGGGCTCTCACCACGCAGGGACGTCCTCCGCAATCCCAGGCAATCCCGCCGCGGAGACACCCCACCCCAGCCCTCCCCCGCAAGCGGGAGAGGGAGCCGAGCGCCGGTGCCGCCGCATCGTGCACACCACATGCGATAGCCCTGCGCTCCATGAAAGGATGCCGACGTGCGACACCGCACGTCCGCCGTGCTATACCCGCTCCGCATGAGCGGGGCATTCCTTCACACTGTCTTCGATGTTGCGGCGTGGCTGGCGGCGGGGGCGGCGGTTTACTGGCTGTCGCGACAAGGCTTGCGGTTTCCGGCGCAATCCTTCGAGCTTCCCTACATCGCCGCGCTGGTGTTCGGCGCCGGCCTTGCCGCCTATCTGTTCGGGTCCGCCAATCTGTGGCTGTCGGGCGAAAGCGGCATTGCGCGCTCGGTCGAGGGCGCGCTTGCCGGCGGCATCGTGGCGGTCGAGCTCTACAAATGGACCGCCGGCATCGCCCTGCGCACGGGCGCGCGGTTTGCGCTGCCGCTGGCCCTCGGTATCGCGATCGGACGGCTCGGCTGCTATTTCGCGGGCCTCGACGATTTCACCTACGGCACGCCGACGGCATTGCCCTGGGGCCATGATTTCGGCGACGGCATTCTCCGCCATCCCGTGCAGCTCTACGAGAGCGCCGCGATGGGCATGTTCGCGCTGCTCTATGTGCTGGCGGTCTTGAACCGGAACGCATTCGCGATCACCAATGGTTTCTACCTGGTTCTGCTCTACTATGGAGCGCAGCGCTTCCTGTGGGAATTCCTCAAGCCCTATGGCACGCTGATCGGCCCCCTCACGCTGTTTCACCTGCTGTCGCTGTTCATCCTCCTCTACGCCGCAATCATGCTGGCGACGGCGCCCAAAGCGAGACCTGTGCATGAACGCGCCGTTGCGTAAGTCGCGTCCCTACATCTTCTGGGGCCAGACCCAGTCCCTCTGCGAGACCTGCCTGAAGCTGGTGCCGACCAAGATCCAGATCCTCGACAACGAGGTCTGGTACGAAAAGCGGTGCAAGGAGCATGGCGTTCAGTCGACGCTCGTGTCCACCGACGCGGCCTATTGGCGTTTGTGCAAGGATTTCATCAAGCCTGGCGACCGCCCGCTGCAATTCCAGCACCGCACCGAATTCGGCTGCCCCTATGATTGCGGCCTCTGCCCGGATCACGAGCAGCATTCCTGCCTCGCGCTGATCGAGATCACCGAGCACTGCAATCTCACCTGCCCGGTCTGCTTCGCCGAATCCGCGCCGGCGCGAACCAAATTCACCCCGCTCGCGACCGTGGAGAAGATGCTCGACGCGCTGGTTGCCAGCGAGGGCGAGCCCGACCTCGTGCAGATTTCCGGCGGCGAGCCGACATTGCACCCGGACTTCTTCGCGATCCTGGACGCCGTGCGCGCCCGCCCGATCCGCCATGTCATGATCAACACCAACGGCCTGCGCATTGCCCGCGAAAAGGATTTCGTGGCGCGGCTCGCCGAGAACAAGCGCGGGCTGGAGGTCTATCTCCAGTTCGATTCGCTGCAACGCGATCCATTGATCAATCTGCGCGGCGCGGACCTGCGCAAGATCCGCCAGCAGGCGCTGGAGAATCTCGAGCATTTCGGCGTGTCGACCACGCTGGTGGCGACCATCAAGCGCGGCGTCAACGATGCCGAAATCGGCGACATCGTGCGTCACGCGCTGACCTGGAAATGCGTGCGCGGCGTCACGCTCCAGCCGGTGCAGGATGCCGGCCGCAACGAGAACTTCGACAAGAATACCGACCGCATCATGCTGTCGGAGATTCGCAACCGCGTGGTCGAGACCGGCGTGTTCGGCGACAAGGACATGATCCCGCTGCCCTGCAACCCCGAAAGCATCTCGATCGGCTACGGCCTGCGCAAAGGCGAGAAGGTGCTGCCGCTGACCTCGCTGATCCCGCAGGAACAGCTGGTTGCGGTGATGCCCAACACCATCAGCCCGGAAAAATATCCGATGCTGCGGGAAAAATTTGTCGATCTGTTCTCACTGTCGTCGGGGCCGATCAACACCTCCGAGCGCGTTTGCGAGCTCTTGTGCTGCCTGCCGAGCTTCGAGGTGCCGGAAGGACTTTCTTACGAGAACGTGTTCCGCGTCACCATCGTGCAGTTTCTCGACCGCTTCAATTTCTGCGTCGGCAACGTCAAGCGGTCCTGCATCCATTTCGTCACGGAGCAGGGCGCGATCATTCCGTTCGACACCTACAATCTGTTCTATCGCAACGGAAAGATCGACGGCATCCGCGCTGCACTGGCTGGCGAGACGTATCGCGAGGCACGCCAAAGCGAGGAGGTGCCGCGATGAGCGACACCGGCACGCCTCCTCCGACTCCGACGCCGCAAGGGGACGCGCCTCCGATGGCGCCGCCACGGCGCGACGGGCGCCTGACCGCTTTCATGGTGATCGCCGGCGTGGTGCTGCTTTTCCCCGGCCTGTGCTTCCTGGCATTCGGCGGCCAAGGTGCCCCCTTTGTCCTGATTGGATTGGTCCTGGTCGGATTTGCGATCTTCCTGTTCATCCGCGCGGCGAGCCCGCCCAAGCCCTGACAAGAGTGTCGCCTCCTCATGAGCAACATCGCCCCCCCGCCCCCGCCTCCTCCGGCCGCCCCGCCGCAGCGCGGCGGCTGCCTGACCGCGCTCATGGCGATCTCCGGGGTCATCCTGCTGCTTCCGGGTCTCTGCGCACTCCTGTTCGGCGGAATCTCCATATCCGAGGGGGGCAAGATCGATTCCGACATCGCCCCGCTGGTCTTCCTGGGGCTGGTCGTCGGCATCGGGGGCGTCGTCCTGATCTGGGCGGCGATCAAGGGGCGAAAGGCCCCCGCTCATCCCGGAACCCAGCCCTAAGCCCCGGGAATTCCCGGACAAAATTCAGTCAACCAACCGGCAAAGAACACATTGTTTTTTGGCGGTTTTTGCATATATTGCGCCGCAACGCGCAGGGTGCCCGGTCGATAGACCGGGCTTCCCTTTTTGGGCGGAAAGCGCCCGTTTCCAGTCTTCCAGCGTTGTTTCGAGAAGAGGTCCCGGTCTGGCCGGCGAGATCGCGCTTAACCCATTGTTCGAACGCAAAGAAGCTCACTCATGAACCTCCGCAACGTCGCCATCATCGCCCACGTCGACCACGGCAAGACGACCCTGGTCGACAAACTCCTCCAGCAGTCCGGCACGTTCCGCGAGAACCAGAAGGTGACGGATCGCGCCATGGACTCCAACGACCTGGAGCGCGAGCGCGGCATCACCATTCTGGCCAAGGCAGCCTCGGTGCAGTGGAAGGACACCCGGGTCAACATCGTCGACACCCCCGGCCACGCCGATTTCGGCGGCGAGGTCGAGCGCATCCTCAACATGGTGGACGGCGCGCTGGTGCTGGTGGACGCCGCTGAAGGCCCGCTGCCGCAGACCAAGTTCGTGGTCTCCAAGGCGCTGAAGGTCGGCCTCAAGCCGATCGTCGTCATCAACAAGGTCGACCGCCCCGACGCGCGCCCGACCGAAGTCATCAACGAGGTGTTCGACCTGTTCGCGGCGCTCGACGCCAGCGAGGAGCAGCTCGACTTCCCGATCCTCTACGGATCGGCCAAGCAGGGCTGGATGGCCGAGAGCCCCGAGGGTCCGCAGGACAAGGGCATGGAGCCGCTGTTCGACCTGATCCTGCGCCACGTCGCGCCGCCGACGGTCGAGGAAGGTCCGTTCAGGATGATCGGCACCATCCTGGAGGCCAACCCCTATCTCGGCCGCATCATCACCGGCCGCATCTCCTCCGGCGTGCTCAAACCGAACCAGCAGGTCAAGGTGCTGCATGCCGACGGCAAGCTGGTCGAGACCGGGCGCATCACCAAGATCCTGGCGTTTCGCGGCCTTGAGCGCACGCCGCTGGATGAAGCCGAAGCCGGCGACATCGTCGCCATCGCGGGCCTGACCAAGGGCACCGTCGCCGACACCTTCTGCGATCCGACCGTCGAGGTGCCGCTGCCGGCACAGCCGATCGATCCGCCGACCGTGTCGATGTCCTTCATCGTCAACAATTCCCCGCTCGCCGGCACCGAAGGCGACAAGGTGACGAGCCGCATGATCCGCGACCGTCTGCTCCGTGAAGCCGAAGGCAACGTCGCGCTGCGCGTCGTCGAGGCCGCCGACAAGGACGCGATGGAAGTCTCGGGCCGCGGCGAATTGCAGCTCGCGATCCTGATCGAGACCATGCGCCGTGAGGGCTTCGAGCTCTCGGTGTCGCGCCCGCGCGTCGTGTACCAGAAGGACGAAGCCACCGGCGCCACCATGGAGCCGATCGAGGAGGTCGTGATCGACGTCGACGAGGAGCATTCCGGCGTCGTCGTGCAGAAGATGAGCGAGCGCAAGTCCGAGCTGGTCGAGATGAAGCCGTCCGGCGGCAACCGCCTGCGCCTGGTGTTCTACGCGCCGACCCGCGGCCTGATCGGCTACCAGGGCGAGCTGCTCACCGACACCCGCGGCACCGCGATCATGAACCGCCTGTTCCACGGCTACGCCCCGTACAAGGGCGAGATCCAGGGCCGCCGCAACGGCGTGCTGATCTCCAACGACCAGGGCGAGGCCGTGGCCTACGCCATGTTCAAGCTGGAAGACCGCGGCCCGATGATGATCGAGCCGGGCTGGAAGGTCTACAAGGGCATGATCGTCGGCGAGCACACCCGCGACAACGATCTCGAGATCAACGTGCTCAAGGGCAAGCAGCTCACCAACATCCGCACGACGTCGAAGGACGAAGCCGTGCGCCTGACCCCGCCGATCCGCATGACTCTGGAAAAGGCGCTCGCCTATATCGAGGACGACGAGCTCGTCGAGGTCACCCCGAAGTCGATCCGCCTGCGCAAGAAGCACCTCGACCCGAACGAGCGCAAGCGCGCGGAGAAGTCCAAGGAAGCGGTGGCGTAAGCTACCGCACGCCGTTGTGCCGTAGGGTGGGCAAAGCGTAGCGTGCCCACCACTTGAAGTCCCGGTCGGCAATGGTGGGCACGGCGCAAGAGCGCCTTTGCCCACCCTACGGAGCGTCACTCCCGCCTCTGGAATACTGGATCACCCGCTCCAGTGCGCAAGCGCGCACAGGGCGGGTGATGACAGCTGACTTGTGGCGGCTTCAGCACATCCAGCGAACGTGCTAGAGCCCGCCCATGAGCTCCCTTCCCTCCTCCGTTGATGTCGCGATCATCGGCGCCGGTGCTGCCGGGCTCGGCGCGGCGCACGCGCTGGCGGGTTCCGGCCTCTCCGCCATCGTGCTGGAGGCCCGCGACCGGCTCGGTGGCCGGGCGTGGACCGTGCAGGCCTCGCCCGAGGTGACGTTCGACGTCGGCTGCGGCTGGCTGCATTCGGCGGACCAAAACTCCTTCGTCGCAATCGCAAGGCAGCTCGATTTCGAGGTCAACAAGGACCTGCCGCCCTGGCGCGAGCGCGCCTTCGGCAACGCGTTTCCGCAAAGCCAGCGCGACGAGTTCATGCAGGCGATGGACGCGTTCTACGAGCGCCTCTGGCAGGCCGCGCAAAAGGGCAAGGACGAGCCCGCGAGCCTGAGCCTCGAGCCCGGCAATCGCTGGAATCCCATGATCGACGCGATCTCGACCTATATCAACGGCTGCGAACTCAAGGACATGTCGACGCTGGACTGGGACGCCTATGAGGACACCAACCTCAACTGGCGCATCCGCCGCGGCTACGGCGCCCTGGTCGTGGCCTATGGCGCGCCCTGCCCGGTGGCGCTGAACTGCATGGTCACGCTGATCGATCATTCCGGCCCGCGCATTCGTATCGAGACGTCGCAGGGCACGCTGACCGCCGGCAAGGCGATCGTCACCGTGCCGACCAATCTGATCGCCGATGAGGCGATCCGCTTCTCGCCACAGCTCCCCGCCAAGGTCGATGCCGCAGCCGGCCTGCCGCTCGGTGTCGACGACAAGGTGACGCTGGCGCTTGGCGATGCCGAAGCGTTCCCTAGGGAAGGCAACCTGCGCGGCGCCACCATGCGCACCGCGATGGGCACCTACCACATCCGCCCGTTCGGCCAGCCCTGCATCGAAGGCTTTTTTGGCGGCAGCTTCGCAAGAGAACTGGAAGACGCCGGCGACGGCGCCATCGCCGCGCAGAGCATCGACGAGATCGCCAGCTTCCTCGGCAACGACATCCGCCGCAAGCTGAAGCCGCTGTGCGAGTCGCGTTGGGCGCATGATCCTTTCGCGCGAGGGTCGTATTCGCACGCGCTGCCCGGACACGCCGGCGACCGTGCGGTGCTGGCTGCACCGGTGGATGGACGGCTGTTTTTCGCCGGAGAGGCGACGTCGCCGACCTTCTTCACCACGGCGCACGGGGCGCGGGACAGCGGAGAACGGGCGGCGAAGGAAGTGCTGGCGGCTCTGCGCAAGCCATAACCGCAAACTCCGTCATTGCGAGCGCAGCGACAAGTCACTCGATTACCCGCGCCCGCAACTCCGCATCCGGCACAAAGCACGCCTCGTACTTCCCGAAAATGCGATAGCGGTTGCGCGCGATGAGGCTGTAGACGGGATCCCGCAGCGGCTTCGGTACCGCGAACAACGCGCGTACCCAGCCCCAATCGGGAAGCTGCGACAGCACCATCAGCGCTGCATCCGACTTCATGAACACCTCGCCGCCGTGGATCACGGCGTTGGTGTCGGGATCCCCAGGGTCGATGCCGAACGTGCGCGCCAAACGCGCCCCATAGTCCGACTGGATCGGCGTGAAACGAAAGCGCTTCGCCGTGTCGCGCTTGGCGACGAAGCGCACCCAGCGCGAGCAGAAGATGCAGACGCCGTCGAACAGGATCACATCGTCGTCGGGCCATTTTGGCATCAGCGATTATCCAGCATCAGCAGCGCAACCAGCATCAGCACGATCGCAGGCCCCGTCTTGACCAGCGCGCCGAGCGGCTCGATCCAGAGATCGGGCGTCAGGATCGCCGCGCCGAGCATATAGCCGAGCGAGGCGACAATGCCCGCGACCAAGCCGACCGCAGCCGTACGTCGGAACGCGATCAGCACGCCGATGCTCATGTCCATCAGGCTGGTGCCGATGGTGATGGGATCGACCAGCGCAGGCGCAAAATTGTGCGCGCTCAGGATGCCGGCGGCGGCGCGGTAGGAGACGAACAGCGCGATGAAGCCGGAGACGACCCAGAACGCGGCCAGGCTCGCGAAGATCAGCGCCTTGACCAGGAACAGCCGCGCGAACCATTTGTCCTGGATGGTGGCGGGATGACGTCCGATCACTTCAGCCAGCGTTTTCGGCACGATGCCCGTGGCGGCGATCCAGGCCGAGGGATCACCGCTCACGCCGCGGCGCAGCTCGGCTATGGCGGTGGAGCGCATCGGCGGCATCCAGCCGAGATAATTGGCGAGATCGCCGATTTTCGCGCCGAGATCGAGCATCAAGGTCGGCATCGCGATGCGCGGCCAACCGGCCGTGCCGAATGCGAACCGAAACTGCTTGATGATTCCGGCCATGGTGACCGGCTCCGATAGCATCAGGTCCCAGCACACTGATATCACGGATGCATCGTCGATATCACGCGCGGCGAGCCAGGCGATGGTCGCCGAGATGTCCTCGACCGCGACGGGCTGGAACGGCGTCGCCATCTCCGCACCCGGCAAGTCGAGCGGGAAGGCGGCGAGCGCGCGCAGCATGGCGCTGCCGCCATAGGCTGACGGCGCGACCACGAAGCCGGGCCGCAGGATGGCATGGGCGATGCCGGAGGCCGCGATCAATCGCTCGGCCTCGCGTTTGGTCGTCGCGAAGGCGGTGCGGTCGGCTTCGGCCATTCCCGGAATCGAGATGTGCACCAGCCGGATCGCGCTGTCGCCGATCGCCTGAAGCAGACGCGCGACGAAATCCCGGTGCACGGCGCTTGTGTCGCTGCCGGGCCCATCCTGGAGCACGCCGAGGCAATTCACGACGACATCCACGGCCTGCTCGCGCAGCAGGCGCGTCAGCGCGGCCGCATCGAGCGATAGGATTGGAAGCTCGATATCGAGCGCGCCCATCTTCTGCGCCGGCGACAGGCTGCGCGCCACGCCGACGGCGCGAAAGCCCCGCGCGCGCAGATCGTCGGTGACGAAGCGGCCGATCAGGCCGGAGGCGCCGAGCACCAGGATGGTTCGCTGGTTCATCATTCCCTCAAAACGGCTTGGCGACCATCAGCCAGAGGATGAGCATCGTCGCGCCGAAGCCGGGGAAGCCGAACGCGAACCAGCGGCGGAACAGGACGAAGTAACGCTCCGGCAGCGCGGCGCGCTGCTCGGAAGCCTTGCGCGCGAGATCGCGCATCTCGATCTGCATGAAGACGACAGGGATCCAGAACAGGCCCGCGATGGCATAGAGCGCGAGCGACGCGAGCAGCCAGCGCTCCGTGAACGACGTGGCCGAGAGCATCATCAGCAGGCCACCGCTGACCGGCTGCAAGATCACGGCCGACAGCGTGAAGATCGCGTCGGCAATCACCACCACCGAGGCGGTGCGCGCAATGAAGTCTGCATCGTGCGTGCGATGCGCCATCAGCATGAAGAAGGCGATGCCGGTTCCGGTGCCGAGGATGACGATGGCGCCGAGCACGTGCAGGTATTTGACCAGGAAATACAACGTCATGGTTTCTTCTTCAGCGCACGCTCGAGCTCGCTGCCGGCGGCTTTGACGCCGGCTTCGGTCTCGATCATCCAGTGCCCCTCGCTGCCCACCCCGGGCAGTGCGCGGAAATCGACCTTGCCGCCACCGCCGCGAAATGCATCTGCCAGCGACTTCGAAAATACCGGCGGAAAATAGCTGTCATTGCTCGCAACGAGCCATGTGACGGGAATGCGCGCCGCCTTGCCGAATTCAGCGGCGGCCGCGAGAAGCGCATGGGGCGCGCAGATCCGGTTCGGTTCGTCATTGGCATGGCCGCCGCGCCCCGGCGCAATTACTGTGATCGCCGAGATCGTCTTGGGCTCGGCATTGGCGAGCGCCAGCGCGCCCCAGCCGCCGGCGGAATGGCCGATCACGATCGCGGCATCCTTGCGGATGAAATCCTGCTTTCGCAAATGGTCCAGTGCCAGCGAAATTTCTTCGGCGGTCGCACGACCCGCGCGCGCGTAATCCGCTTCGTCACAGCCGCCCTGGTCTTCGACATAGCGGCCGCCGGTTGCACCGTGGCCGAGCCGTTCCGGCACCAGCACGGCAAAGCCGCGCGCGACGAGGAACGCTGTGAGCGCGCGGTATTCCGGCTGCGGCATTTGTGCACGACGCAAGCCATTCTGCGTCGAAGCATGCGCGATGACCGCGAGTCGAAATGGACCGGCACCGAACGGGCGAAACAGCAGCGCATGCGCGGCAATGTCCGTATCCGGCGACGGCACACGCCACTCCTGCCGGCGAAACGGCTCGCCTTCCTCGCCCGATGCAGCGAACGTGACCTGGGCGCACAGAGGCGGCGCGGTCAGCACGGCCAGCAGAGGCAGGAGCGCGAAGATGTTGAAGAGCCGCATGAATTGCCGGAGTCGAGCACGGACAACGAAGGCCAGACTAACGGGAACGAATCATCCTGGGCGGACTTTCTGCGTTGCCATCGCCATTCATTGGTTGCTGCAACCGAGTTTTGCACCGACGCATGGCAGTTCGTTGCCGTTCAGGGCAGCGCCTTGTCCTCTTTCGGTACAACACAGTTGAAATACTGATGCAGAAAGTCCACAGGTTAACCGATAATTAACGATAGGTCTTGCCGCCGACGCGGCGACTTGGTTTGATCGTGTCCATGAGCACAACCCTGATCGAGGTCCGGCCGGCCAAAGCTGCAGATGCAACTGCGGTGGCGTCAACCCATGACGAAGCCTGGCGCTCGGCCTATCAGGGCATCATTCCCGGCGCCGAGCTGGAGAAGCTGATCAACCGCCGCGGTCCGCAGTGGTGGGACAGCGCGATCCGCAAGGGCAGCCGCGTCAGCGTGCTGGTGTTCGGCGACAAGATCGCAGGCTATGCCAATTACGGCCGTAACCGTGCCCGCAGCCTGCACTTCGACGGCGAGATCTACGAGCTCTATCTGCGCCCCGAATTCCAGGGCCTCGGCTTTGGCCGTCGCCTGTTCGCCGCCGCTCGCCGCGACCTGATGCAGAGCGGGCTGAAGAGCATGGTCGTGTGGGCGCTCTCGGACAACGATCCGGCGACCGAGTTCTACCGGGCCCTGGGCGGCCGCATGGTGGCGCGTTCTTCGGAACGATTCGGGCCGAAGTCGCTCGACAAGGTTGCCTTCGCTTGGACCAATTGAGCTGCTGAAAGTCTAGCCGGCAGCGTTTCCCATCCGTCGATACCGTTGCCGCTTGAGCCGGTGTTCGCCGGATTCATTATTTCAAAAAAACACGATGGATTGGGGGGCCAAGCCCGCGTATGACAGCGCCAAAATCGCTGCCGGGCGCGATTTAACCTCGGCAACAACGGAGCCTTGAATGCGTATCGATGCTATCTCGATCGGGAAAAACGTCCCACAGGACGTCAATGTCATCATCGAAGTCCCCGTGGGCGGCGAACCGATCAAATACGAGATGGACAAGGAGGCCGGCACGCTGGTGGTCGACCGCTTCCTGTACACGCCGATGCGTTACCCCGGTAACTACGGCTTCATCCCGCACACGTTGTCGGACGACGGTGACCCCTGCGACGTGCTGATCATCAACACCCGCGCCATCATCCCCGGCGCCGTCATGAGCGTACGCCCGGTCGGCGTGCTGTTCATGGAAGACGAAGCCGGCGGCGACGAGAAGATCCTGGCGGTGCCGTCGTCGAAGCTGACGCAGCGCTACGACAAGGTGAAGTCGTACTCCGACCTGCCCGACATCACGCTGCAGCAGATCCAGCACTTCTTCGAGCACTACAAGGATCTCGAGAAGGGCAAGTGGGTGAAGATCCTGCGCTGGGGCGGCCCGGAGGACGCGCACAAGCTGATCCTCGAGGGCATCGAGCGCGAGAAGAAGAAGAAGAAGGGCTGAGCTTCTGTGTCCCGGACGCGGCGCGGCATGAAATGACGCGACGCTGAGCCGGGACCCATGCCGCCACTGGGCCCCGGCTCAGCAGCGCCCCGCTGAAGAAGCGCTGCGCTGCGTCCGGGGCACGAGAGTTTACCTACACCGCCGGCTTCGGCAGCCCGGCGATTGCGCAGGCCGCGCGCAGCGTGTTCACGAGCAGGCACGCCACCGTCATCTGGCCGACGCCGCCGGGCACCGGCGTGATGGCACCGGCAACGCCGAGCGCTTCCTGATAGGCGACGTCGCCGACAAGGCGCGTCTTGCCGTCCTCCTTTGGAATCCGGCTGATGCCGATGTCGATCACGGTCGCGCCGGGCTTCAGCCAGTCGCCGCGCACCATCTCCGGCTTGCCGACGGCGGCGTAGACGAGATCGGCGCGCTTCACGAGGCCCGGCAAATCGCGCGAGCGCGAATGCGCGATGGTCACCGTGGCGTTCTCGTTCAGCAGCAATTGCACCAGCGGCCGGCCGACCAGGTTGGAGCGGCCGATGACGATGGCGTTCAAGCCCTCGAGCGAGGGATGGACGCTCTTGGTCAAAATGATGGAGCCGAGCGGCGTGCAGGGCGACAGCGCTTCGAAACCGCCAGCGAGACGACCGGCATTGTTCGGATGCAGGCCGTCGACATCCTTGGCGGGATCGATGGCGTTGATGACGGCCTCGGTGTTGAGGCCCTTCGGCAGCGGCAGCTGGACAAGAATACCGTGCACGGCGGGATCGCGGTTGAGCTTTGCGACGACGGCCAGCAAGTCCGCTTGCGAGACGTCAGCCGGCAGCTTGTGCTCGAAGGAGGCCATGCCGGCCGCCTGCGTCTGGGTGCCCTTGGAGCGGACATAGACCTCGCTCGCCGGGTCGTTGCCGACCAGGACCACCGCAAGGCCCGGCACCAGATTGTGCTCGCGCTTGACGCGGGCAACCTCGTCGGCCACGCGCGCCCGGAGGTCCGCGGCAATGACTTTTCCATCGATGATCTTGGCCGTCATGTCAGTTCCCTCGGTCTTTCGATTTGGCGGATGCGAGTTGGCGCAAGGTCTCGCCGAGCCGAGCCGGATCGCCGTCGACCGCGATCTGCTTCAGCCGCGAGGTCGCTCCGGACAGGAGTCTTACGCTGGCCTTGGGGACACCAAGCGATTTCGCCAGCAGGACCAAAACGGCCTTGTTGGCCTCGCCGCCATCGGCGATCGCGCGCACCCGCACCTTGAGCACGCTGCGGCCATCGGCCAGCTGCTCGATCCCGTCGATGTCGTCGCGGCCGCCGCGCGGCGTCACCCGCAGCGCGATGCTGATTCCTGCAGCCGAGTAACGCCAGGGTTCCTTGAAGGCCTCTTTCGCGACCAAGGCGCTCCTGCCTGCTTAGATGACGTTCGGGTAGATGTAATACAGGATCACCCGCTCGATGAACATGATGAGCAGGATCAGGATGATCGGCGAGATGTCGAGCCCGCCGAGGCTGGGCAGGAAATTGCGAATCGGCGCCAGCACCGGCTCGGTGATCCGGTAGAGGAACTCCGCAACCGCCGAAACGAACTGGTTGCGGGTGTTCACCACGTTGAAAGCGATCAGCCAGGACAGGATCGCGGAGGCGATCAGCAGCCAGACGTAGAGGTCGAGCACGATGATGACGATGTCGAGAACGGCACGCATGGCTTTTGAAGACTCTGGCTTTTGAAAACTCTGGCTGCGGTCGGGATTGACGCCTTTTGCTAGATATCGGTTCCCCCCGGCCCAAACAAGGGAAGTTCGGACGCAGGAATGGCTAAAACCGGGTTACGCCCGTCCTTGACTTGACCTTGGCAGGGACTTAAATGGCGCCCGGTTGTCGGCCGCGTTTACCAGGGCGGCCAACAAACGGGGCCATAGCTCAGCTGGGAGAGCGCGTCGTTCGCAATGACGAGGTCGGCGGTTCGATCCCGCCTGGCTCCACCAGCCTTCGCAGGCTGCGCCTGCTTCGGCTCGGCAAGCCCGCTCGTAGCGAAGGCTGCCACGCCATAGCCCACGGGGCGACGGCGGGCTCCATCCGAAGACCTCTCCCCCCTACCTCCCCGTAAACCTCGGCGGCCGCTTTTCCATGAAGCTTGCCACGCCCTCCCGGAAATCGCTGCCGCCGAGCGCCACCATCATCTCCCGGTTGGCCTCGATCGTTGCCTCGGCCAGCGTCTGGAACGGCACCTCGTAGAGCTGGCGCTTGATCACGGCCATCGCGCTCGGCGAGACGAAGTCGGCGAGGTCGCGCGCATAGGCGTAGGTTTCCTCGCGGAGCTTCTCCGGCGAGCACAGACGGTTGACCAGCCCGATCCGCAGCGCCTCGTCGCTCGAAACACGGCGCGCCGAGAGCAACAGATCCATCGCATTGGCATGGCCGACGATGCGCGGCAGCATCCAGCTGATGCCGTGCTCGGCGATGAGCCCGCGCCGCGCGAAGGCGGTGGTGAACACGGTGTTGTCGGCGGCAAAGCGCAGGTCGCAATAGAGCGCGTGGACGAGGCCGATGCCCGCGGTCGCGCCGTTGAGCATAGCGATGACGGGCTTGCCGATCGACGGATAGAAGCCGTAGCGCGTCTGCCAGTCGGGCCGGCGATTCATGTCGAAGGGCGGCAGGCTCGATGCGCGCCTGACGTCATCGGGGTCGAGCCCTTTCAGCGCATCCATGTCGGCGCCGGCGCAGAAGGCGCGGCCCGCGCCGGTGAGCACGATGACGCGGACATTGTCGTCGGCGCTTGATGCTTCCATCGCATGGCGCACGTCGCGCTCCATTGTCGGCGTCCACGCGTTCATGCGGTCCGGGCGATTGAGCGTGATGGTCGCGACCTTGTCGCGCACCTCATAGAGAATGTGTTCATAGGCCATGACGCTCTCCCTTTGTCTGCCGGCACGCGTTCGCGCGCGCTCGTTGTCAGCGAGCCTAGCATATCCAGGGATGAGGCAAGGGCTTGCGCGAAGGCGCGATCACTCGGCGGCTTGCGCCAGCAGCGGCCGGCGCGCCAGCCAGCCATTGATGAAGTGATCGAGCCAGGCGCGTTCCGCGGCATCGTACACGGCACGGTCCGCGAAATGATGATGCCGCTCGCGCGCACCGGGCGCGCTGAACCCGTCATAGCCGCGCGTGGTCCAGCGATGCATCATGGCGTAGGTCACGTCAGGATGAAACTGCACGCCGAAGGCATGGCCCGCACGGAACGCCTGCACCGGAAAATCGTCGCCTTCCGCCAGCAGCTCAGTGCCGGCCGGCAGCTCGAAACCCTCGCGGTGCCAGTGATAGACCTGCGCCGGCCAGGCCGGACAGAGCGCGTGGCCCGCGGCCGTCGGGCGGATCGGGTAGTAGCCGATCTGGGTCAGTGCCTCCGCATGCGGCGCGACGCGGGCCCCGAGCTGCATCGCCAGCATCTGCGCACCGAGACAGATGCCGAGGAACGGCCGCTGTTCGCGAAGCGGAATTTCGATCCAGTCGATCTCGCGGCGGATGTAGTCGTCGGGATCGTTGGCGCTCATGGGGCCGCCGAAGACCACGGCGCCGGCATGCTGATCGAGCGTCTCCGGAAGCGGATCGCCAAAGCGGGGACGGCGGATGTCGAGACGATGGCCGAGCGCGCGCAGCGCATTGCCGACCCGGCCGGGCGTCGAGGATTCCTGGTGCAGGACAATCAGAACCGGCAACCGGGCTTCGGGACGAGCAGCAGATGCGCCAAGGGCCCTTCTCTTCGGGAAGGGCACCAATTCCGCGCCACCAAACCTGTCCGTCCGGAACGACATTGCCTTTCCAAATGCTATCGGTTCAGACCGCCAGCATAGCTAAGCGATGGTTAACATCGTGTGAGTTTGCGCACACACGACACCGATCAGGAAAGCAAGCTCCGGGCCACGACAGGCTTCGAGCGTTCTTCAGCGTCTCTGCCGCTGGAATCGGCTGGTGGCGGACAGGATGAAGCCGCGCGGGAAGAAACGTAGCGCGAACGGCACAATCTTGATGCCGAGACCCGGCAGCACTGCCCGTTTATTTGCCATCAGCCCACGATAGGCCTCCCGTGCAACATCGGAGGCAGGAACATTGAGAAGGGCCGTATTGTGTCCGGATCCGACGCCGGCGCGCGCCTGGAATTCGGTAGGCACCGGACCCGGGCAAAGTACGGTGACGCGGACGCCGCGCGGCGCGAGCTCCGCCCGCAAGGCCTCGGTGAGAGAAATCACATAGGCCTTGGACGCGTAATAGACCGCCATGCCGGGGCCGGGCAGAAAGCCGGCGACCGAGCCGACATTGAGAAGACCGCCCTTGTTCCTGATGAGCTGATCGGCAAATCGCAGCGACAGATCGGTCAGGGCCCGGACGTTGACGTCGACGATGCCAACCTGCTCGTCGCGATCGCACTCGATGGCATCGCCGAACACGCCGAAGCCGGCATTGTTGACGAGATGGTCGAGCTCGACATCTTCGGCGGCGAGCGCGGCCGCGATCTTCTCGCCGGCATCAGCTTCCTGGAGGTCGCAGGCGATTACGATCGGCTTCTTGCCGCCCTTGGCGGCGAGTTCGTTCGCGAGCGCCTCGAGCCGGTCCGCACGCCGCGCCGTCAGCGCCAGACGGTGTCCATTCGCGGCGAACACCCGCGCCAGCTCCGTGCCGATGCCCGCCGAGGCACCGGTGATCAACGTTACCCGCTCAGTCACGATCGAAGTCTCTTGAATTGAAGTTTTTAGTCCCGCAATGGCGGAACGAGAGCATAGGCCGTACGCGACAGGCAAGCGGCGCTGACAGCATGGCCGCCTGACCGGACATCAGGGAGACCAGAAAACCCGGGGATTTACGGATGAATCCGGGATAACCGCAGCCGGGGGCTACATTAAAGTTTCGTCATGTAGCCTGTACAACCGGCAATCCGCCGTGTTGGACGAAATCAGCCGCCTACGGCGCCGTCCTTCACCTGGTTACCGGCACGGTCCGCCACGGCATGCTTCAGGTCGATCCGGTCGCGCTGGGAAATCCCGAGCAGGTCGGAGGCGCGCCAGACCACGTTGTCCTCGAACTCGGAGACCTGGCCGTCGGCATAGACCAGCTCCCACATCATCTGGACGATGCGCTTGCGGCCCGCTTCGTCGAGCGAGCGCATGATGACGCTGGTGAAGTGATAGAGATCGACCGCCTCACCCTCGACCTGGGTCGCATCGGCGATCAAACGATCGGCAGTGCCGCGATCGAGCCCAAAATGGCTTTCGATCAGGCTGTGCAGCTTGCGCTGCTCGGTCGCCGTCGGCTGGCCGTCCAGCGAGACCACGTGAACCAGCAACGCGGTCGCCGCAAGCCGATAATCGCTGTCGCCGAATGCGCGATCCCCGGCATGGGGAGCAACAATGTCGGCGATGAATTGACGCAGGCCGTCGAGCATGGGGTCCTACCGAAAACGATGACGCCGCGGGGGCGCGGCGTTACCAGCATTATATGTGCGGGAAACTCAACCGGCGCAACGTGCGTCAGTTCCCCGCGCTGCATTACGTTTCGGCAATCTCAAGGCGGTCATTTCTGAAGGGCGGCCAAATCGACTCTCCTAAGTCGTCCTGGCGAAGGCCAGGACCCATTACCCCAGCGAGCAGTTTGACGAAGACTGGTTGTCGTACGGTACTACGACCATCCGCAATCGATAGATACCGCGGTATGGGTCCTGGCTTTCGCCAGGACGACGCTGGAGAGATTTGGTGCTTCGCTCGTAGATGACGGAGCCCGCGGACTCCGCCACCGCGCGCTCACGGTATCTCGTACACCACCATCTTGTCGGCGATGCCGCGCAATGCGGCCTGCTTCTGAATCGGCTTGATTTCACGCTGCTTCAGCACTTCCGCCACGGCTGGCGCGTCCAGCACTGACCCGGTGATGTGCATCTCCTGCGCGGTCGACAGGCTCTGCACGCGCGCGGCGATGTTGACGGTCTGGCCGAAATAATCCTGCCGCTCGTTGAGCATCACCGCGAGGCACGGACCTTCATGGATGCCGATCTTGACGATGAGATCGGCGGTGCCGCGCTGCTTGTTGAGCACGTCCATCGCCGCACGCATCCGCAGGCCCGCGACGATCGCGTGCTCGGGACGGACGAAGGTCGCCATCACGGCGTCGCCGATGGTCTTCACCACCGCGCCCTTCTCGGAGGAGATGATCTCGAGCAGCGCATGGAAATGCGCGCGCACGAGATCGAAGGCGGCGAGATCGCCGACCCGCTCGTAGAGCGCGGTCGATCCTTTCAGATCCGTGAACAGAAATGTCAGGGACGTGATCTGGAGCCGCTGATCGACACTGAGATTGTCCGCCTTGAACACATCGCGGAACGTCTGGTTCGACAGCATCCGCTTGGCGGTGAGGAACGGCTTGCGCTTGCCGATGAGGTGATGAAGCGCCTCGGCCGCGATGAACACCGACGGCAGCACGCGTACGCCGGCCTGGTTCTCCAGCGACAGCCGCAGCGGACCCGGCCGCATGGTCGTGGTGCCCGTCGGCGCCTGCACCCTGTTGTACATGATGGCGAGCTGCTGGCGGTCCTTGGTCGGCTCGCCCTGGACGTCGATGAAATGCGCGGCGTGCGTCACCGGCTCGAAGATGATGATGAAGTCGTTCGGCAGTTGCAGCGACATGGTCGCCTTCTCGCCGGCAGGCAGCTCCATCGTATCCAGTGTGACCTCGTTGGCCAGCGTCGCAAACGACTCCTTGTTGAAGTCGACGCCGGAGCTCCAGAACACCTGCTTGAAATACTCCCATACCGGAAGCGTATCCGGGTCGTGCGCCGCGATGCGCCGGACGCGCGGGTTCACGGTGAAGGAGACCTCGACCTGGTCGTCGACGGAGGCCTTGTAACCGCAGGCACAGAGCGCACAGTGATAGTCGTCGGGCTTGAGCGCCTTCAGCGTCGCGTGAGCGCCAAGCACACCGCCGCAGCCCGGACACAGCACGTTCCAGCCGAGATCGAATAGCCCGAGCCGCGCCGAATGCAGGAAGGCGGAGATCGCGCGCTCTTCGTCGACACCATGCTGCCTGGCGAAATCGAGGACATTGACCCGGTTGAGCTCGTGATCCTCGCCGTCCTCGATGAGGCGCGCAATCTCATCGACCGCCTTCGGATCGGCGGTCTGCTTCAGAACGGAAAATTGGGCCTGGATGTCGCTCATGGCGTAACTCTATCTAGGGTGGATCACGCCATCGGCCAGGCGAGCGCCTGTCACCGACGCGTGATTCGGAACATGGGTGAGCGGTCCGGCTGGGTCGTGACGACGCCATGCGGGATCACGGGAACCGTATCGACCAGCTCGACGCGAAACGCACCGATCAGCCGGGCCAGCGCCAGCACGGATTCGGCTTGCGCAAACGGTGCGCCGACGCACACGCGCGGACCCGCGCCGAACGGCAAATAGGCAAAACGGTCGGGTGCTTCGGTCGACATGAAACGCTTTGGAACGAACGCGTTCGGCTGATCCCACAGCTTTTCGTGCCGGTGCAGCAGCCAGGGCGCGATCATGATGATGTCGCCCCTGCCGATCTCGATTCCGGCCGCATTGTCCTTCTCGCGCGCGGCACGCGCGATCAGGAAGGCGGGCGGATAGAGCCGCATGGTTTCTTCGATCACCGCGCGGGTGAATTTCTGGCGATCGATGTCGGCCATGCTGTCGAGATGTTCGCCGCGGGTCTCGGAGGCCACCTCCTCCTGCGTATCAGGATCGAGCGCGAGCAGATAGAGCGCCCAGAACAGCGCGGTCGCCGTGGTCTCGTGGCCGGCGAGAATCATGGTCGCGACTTCGTCGATAAGCTGCTCGTCCGAAAAGCCCTTGCCCGTTTCAGGATCGCGCGCCTCGTCCATGAGATCGAACAGGTCGCGCGGCGGCGCGCCGTCCTTTTTCCCGGCGGCGCGCCGCTCGGCGATCAGCATCGCGACGAATTCGGTCCAGCGCTTGCGGAAACGGGCGCGGGCAAAATCCATCGGGCTCGGCCAGGACACCGGCAGCAGCATGTCGAGGAAATAGGGCCGTCCCAGCCGCTCGCCATATTCCACGACGAAGTTGCGCAAGGTGGCGCCATGCCGGTCCATGCCGAACGAGAACATCGTGCGCCCGGCGATCTCGAGCGTCATGCGCTGCATGGCCTCGCGCAGATCGACGGTCTCGCCGCTGCGCGCATCCAGCTTCGCGATGGTCTCGTCGAGCACCGCCGTCATGTGCGGAACGAGATTTGCGGTGGCGCGCGGCGTGAAGGCCGGCGCAAGCGTGCGGCGCTGAAACGTCCAGGCATGACCTTCCGCAATCAGGAGGCCTTCGCCGAGCACGGGACGCAGCATGCGAATGCCGGCCGGCGTGCGCGTGTAGTTCTCGTAATTGCTGAGCAGGACATGCCGGATCGCGTCCGGGCGGTTCAGGATGAAGCTCTTATGGAGGAAGAAGCGGCCCTCGAGAACGTCTTCCTCATAGGCGCGCTGTCCCCAGGTTGCGATCATGTTCTGCCTGATCACAGCGACCCGTCCGAGGAACGACATGTCGTCGGGGGCACGCGGCGGCGTCGGGGGGATGATGGGCCGCCGCACGCTGGCGATGTTCATGGCTCTCTCCCGCAGATGTGACGCAGGCAAATAGCTAGTAAGTCAGCTCGGCAACCGCAATCCTGTTCTCGGCGGCAGGCCAGAGGCGTGCCACGATCCGTTCTTCGCCGAACTGGGCCACGATGTTACGCCCGATCTCGCCGGCCGGAAGCCGCAATGTTGCTGTCGCATCCGTGGGTACGCCCGGTTTGACGTCGGCCGGCTCCTTGCCGTCGAGCAGAACCACGTCCCGCGGCAGGCCGAAATAGCCGCGCGGACGTGACATGATCACGACTGCGCCGGCATCCTTGTCCGCCGGCCCGAGCGGGCGCGCGGCACGCAGGTGGACGACGTCGGACGAGCGCGGGAAGGGCGAGCGATAGATATGCGTGGTCGGCGCATCCGGCGACGCGAGGACGAATTCGAGCGGCCAGGAGGGTTCGACCTGCGCTGGCCCCCAGCGGCCGTCAGCACCGGTCTTCGCGCTGTGCACGGCATTGCCGTTGCGCTCACCGGTATCCGGATCGACGCGGAAGATATCGACGGTTGCGCCCGCCACCGGCCGATTGGTGGACACGCCGCCCGGCGTTCCCGTGACGAGGCCACTCAGCCTGACGCTCGGTTCCGGCACGATCGCGATGCGCGCGGGCTCGCGGCCGGCGATGAACTTGTAGATCTCGCGGAACGCGCGCGGGTGAAACGCCACCTCGCGATGATCGAGCGCACCGAGCACGAGATTGGTGGCCCCCCGCAGCTCCGGCCCCTCGGCGGTGACACCGGTCGGCGTGCCGGGCTTGCCGATGAAGCGGCCGTCGGCTTGCGCGTATTTGTCCATGCCATCGCTGCGCAAGGTGAGGAAAGCCGTGCCCGGCGTCACCTCGCTCTCGCCCCCGTTCAACCCGCGCAGGAAAACGCCGCGGCCGTTGAACTCGTTGTTGGGCTGGTCGTCGCTCGTGAACACGCCGTGATTGGGCGTGCCGCACAGGACAGCGTGGCTGACGTCAGCCACACCGCCGTTCCTGACGACATTGCGGATCGCATAGCCGCCGCGCGAGCTGCCGACCAGCGCCACGCGAGGTGCGCCGGTACGGCGCTTCAGCTCGGCGATGGCGGCGGCGAGCTCACGGCGCTGGTCCTCGGTCGAGGAGCGGTTCGCCTGCTCGACCGTGTCGTCGCTCCGCGCATTGGGATCGGTGAAGTTGATCGCCAGCATGCGATCGCGCGCGATGCCATTGGATTCCATCCGCCACATCGTGGTCATCCAGAGCGCGTCGTAGTCGCCATTGCCGTGGACGAACAGGATCGGCGGCACCTCGGCGCCCTGCGCCGCGGGCGCGGTTTGAGCGAAAGCATCCATCCGGACGCTCGCAAGCGCAAAAGGCAATGTGCCGGCACCTTGCAGGATCGTCCGTCGCGACAGCTTCATCTGTTCCTCCCCGGCAAAACCGCCTCTTTGCACCGCTTATAGCGTCCTAACCACTGGACAGCGAAGGACTTTCGCGGGCATCACTGAATCCGCCGGAATCGCCAGGACCACTTCTGCCAGCCCATATGGAAGGGGATATGACCGAGCAGCCGAACCGTCAGAGAATCGCAGCCGACGGCATCGCCGCGCCGCTGCGATACACCGTGTTCCGGCGCATCTGGCTCGCCAGCCTGCTCTCCAATCTCGGCCTGCTGATCCAGGGCGTCGGCGCCGCCTGGGCGATGACGCAGATGGCGGCCTCGGCCGACAAGGTGGCGCTGGTGCAGACCGCGCTGATGCTGCCGATCATGCTGATCTCGATGCCGGCGGGCGCCATCGCCGACATGTATGACCGCCGCATCGTCACCCTGGTCTCGCTCATGATCGCGCTGACCGGCGCGACTGCGCTCACGATCCTGGCCGGGCTCAAGCTGATCACGCCGGAAGCGCTGCTCGCCTTCTGCTTCGTCGTGGGCAGCGGCAACGCGCTGTTCGGCCCGGCCTGGCAATCCTCGGTCAGCGAGCAGGTGCCGCCCGAAGCACTGCCGTCGGCCGTCGCGCTGAACGGCATCAGCTACAACATCGCGCGCAGCTTCGGTCCCGCGGTCGGCGGCGTCATCGTCGCCGCGCTCGGCGCGGTGGCGGCGTTTGCCTGCAACGCGATCCTCTATCTGCCGCTGCTGGTCGTGCTGCTGCTGTGGCGGCGCAGCACCGAGCCCTCGCGCCTGCCCCGCGAGAAGCTCAACCGCGCCATGGTTTCGGGCTTCCGCTACATCACCAATTCGCCGCCGATCAAGATCGTCCTGCTGCGCACGCTGGTGATGGGCCTGATCGGCGGCGCCATCATGGCGCTGATGCCGCTGGTCGCGCGCGACCTCTTGCATGGCGGCGCGCAGACCTACGGCATCATGCTCGGCGCCTTCGGCATGGGCGCGGTCATCGGCGCGCTCAACATCCACGAATTGCGCAAGCGCATGAGCGGCGAGTCCGCGATCCGCGCCTGCACCATCTCGATGGCCTTTGCGATGGCCGCCCTTGCCGTGAGCACAGAACCGGTGCTGACGGCGACCGCGCTGGTGCTGGCCGGCGCGGTCTGGATGGCCGCCGTCGCGCTGTTCAATATCGGCGTGCAGCTCTCGGCACCGCGCTGGGTCGCAGGCCGGTCGCTGGCAGCGTTCCAGGCCTCGATCTCCGGCGGCATCGCGATCGGCGCCTGGGGCTGGGGCCATCTCACCGACTATGCCGGCGTCGAGGTCGCGCTTCTGGTCGCGGCAGGCCTGATGCTGATCTCACCGCTGCTCGGGATCTGGCTCACGATGCCGCGCGTCGGCGCCCGCAACGAGGACGCCGAGGTGCTGGCCGATCCCGAAGTCAGGCTGTCGCTCACCGGCCGCAGCGGACCGCTGGTGGTCGAGATCGAATACCGGGTGTCTCAGGAGAACGCGCGCGCCTTCCACAATGTGATGCAGGACGTGCAGCTCTCGAGGCAGCGCAACGGCGCCTATGGCTGGTCGATCGCGCGCGACATCGCCGACCCCGAATTGTGGACCGAGCGCTATCACTGCCCGACCTGGTTCGACTATCTTCGCCAGCGCAACCGCTCGACCCTATCCGAACGCGCGCTGCATCAGCAGGCGATCGATTTCCACATCGGCCCCGAGCCGGTGCGCGTCCGCCGCATGCTGGAGCGTCCGTTCGGCTCGGTGCGCTGGAAGGAAGAGACGCCGGACCAGGGAGCAAGCGAGGTGCTGCCCGTGGTCGCGACCGCGGCGGGCAGCAGCACGTAGGTTCTGCCGTCGTCCCGGCGAAGGCCGGGACCCATAACCACAGGCAAAAGTTTGGCGAAGATTCGGAGTTGCGACCGAGTCCTGTACAGCTAGTCGCGCTCTATCGATAGATCACGCGGTATGGGTCCCGGCCTTCGCCGGGACGACAATCACGTTTACTGCCCGTGCTCCGTCAGCACCTTGTCGCAGCCCTTGCTCAGCCGCGTGCGGTTCTGCTTCAGGCAGGCGAGCACAGCCTGGTCGCCATTGTTCATCACGGGGCGGCAGAAGCGCGTGACGTCGCGCGCGCAGGCGTCGTGTCCGGGCTGCTGTTGCGCGGAGGCGCCAGATGCGCACAGAAGAAAAGGAACGATCAAAAGAAATCTGGTCATCGCGTAATGCCTCTTACCCGGAAGATGTGCGGGCGAAGCTAGTGCGACGATCCCGGAGCCGCAACGGCTTTATTGACAGGCTGCATCGCGCCACAGCGTGGCCCCGGCTTGACGCCGGGGCACAACGCGAGGGGAGCTAACCGACGCAACGATCGCTGTGTGCTCTTACTGGTTGCCCTGAGCGTCAGCGACCTTGCGTGAGGCGCCCTTGGCGAGGTCCTTGTCCATCACTGCGCGGCAGCCGGCGCTCAGATCCGAGCGATGCTTCATCATGCACGCGGTGATCTTCGGGATGTTGGGGATCTCCGACGAGCACAGGCGGAAGGCATCGCCGGTGCACTGCTGCTGCGCCTCGGCCGAGAAGGCGAAGCTCGAAGTCGTCGAGACGATCGAGACGATGGCGGCGAAGCCCAGAGCCAGGCTGGTGTCGCACAGCTTGGCCGTAAACGACTTGGTCATTTGAAGCTCCCATTGGCGCCGCTGCAAGCGGAGCCCGTTGTTGATGGGAACTACGATGCTCTAGCAAAACAGTTTCCACTGTGATGACGGTCACGGGGCGCACCCCAACTGTGACATCGGTCACATTGGCGCACCTCGCTGAAAATCCGGCGCAAACGCCGTCGTGTTGGTGTCACGTTAACTGTTCCTTCGCATTAATGGCTCGTCGCGCGGGAAATTCCGCAGGTTTGGTTGCGTAATTGGAAAGAGTAGCGATGCGTAATGCGTTGGGCCTGATGCTGGCCAGTGTAGTTGCGGCGGTCGTGATCGCCGCCGGCGGTTGGTTTTATTATTCCGCGAGCGCCGATCCGGGCGCCCCCAAGACAGTTGCCGCCCGTGCCGCCGACCCGTTGCCGGCACAGGCGAAAATCGCCGCCAAGGACGACGTCGCGACCACCGCGGCGATCGCGGCGAAGCCGACGGCCGTTGCCCAGGCATCCGCGCCTGCGCCCGCCCCGGTCGCGCCAGTTCAACCGAAGCAGGCCTGCGCCAATCCAAACGCCCTCGGCGTCGCCCGCGTGGTCGAGATCGACACCACCGGCGGTCCCGGCTTCGGCTTCGAGCACTTCAAGCAGTTCGATTTCCTCACCGACAAGGAGGTCGTGCTGACCTTCGACGACGGTCCGTGGCCGGTCAACACGCCCGCAGTGCTGAAGGCGCTCGCGGATGAATGCACCAAGGGCCTGTTCTTCTCGGTCGGCAAGCACGCGACCTACCACCCGGAGATCCTGCGCCAGGTTCTGGCCCAGGGCCACACGGTCGGCACGCACACCTGGTCGCATGTCAACCTGAACAGCAAAAAGATGACGGAGCAACAGGTCAAGGACGAGGTCGAGAAGGGCTTCAGCGCAGTGAGGTTCGCGCTCGGCACCAATCCCGCGCCGTTCTTCCGCTTCCCGCAGCTTCAGCACAATCCGGCGATGGTGAGCTATTTCGGCACCCGCAACGTCGCGATGTTCTCGACCGACATCGATTCCTTCGACTTCAGGAAGGGCGCCACGCCGGAGAAGATCGTCGAGACCGTGATGGGCAGGCTCGACAAGCTCGGCAAGGGCATCATCCTGATGCACGACTTCCAGAAGCACACCGGCGAAGCCATGCCGGCGCTGCTCGCGCGGCTCAAGGCCGGCGGCTACAAGATCGTGCAGATGAAGGCCAAGACCACCTTCCAGACGCTGCCGGAATATGACGAGGCGCTGCTGAAGGACCTGAAGGTGCCGACCTCGAGCGCGCGTCCGATCGGAAGCGTGGTGCAGACGGTTTCGCAGTAACGCGTTCGACCAGATCGAAAACTCTTGCGTGATGGCCGGGCTTGTCCCGGCCATCAACGTTCTTGGGCCACTCCGAAGACGTGGATGCCCGGGACATCTGGCGCGAACACGCGCCTCGCGTTTGCCTGAGGCGTGACGGCGAGGGTGGGGCGCAAAGACCGCTTACCAATAGATGCCGTGGCGATGCAGCTCGCTGATGATGCGGCCTTCGGTCCAGGTACGCTTGTGCTTCGGCTTGTTGACTTTCGCCGTGGTCTTCGTTGCGGTCGCGGCGGGCGCTGAAGTCGTCGTGGTTACGGCGGGTGCCGCGGCAGGCGCAGGCGCCGAGATCGCCGGCGGACGGTCGACATATTTCGGAGGTTCGGTGACGGGTGCGGCTTCACTCACTTGCGTCGTCACGGCGATTGTCGCCGTCGCTTGCGGCGCCGAGGCCTGTTCGCTCGCCGTGGCCAGCGAGAGGCTGCGTGGACCGGCCGCCTGAGCAGATGCTGAAGCCAGGACCATGGCGGCCAGCAGAATGATCTTGCGCATGTGAAATCTCCCCGCGTTGGCGTGACCGGGACGCTACGGGAGAGACACGCGACATTATGTGATCGCGATCACGCAGGCGACCGAACGATCTTGAACCCGCGCACGCTCATGCCGGCTGGATGCGCCGGTTAAGACGCTTGTCTGTGATAACAGGATGAATTCGGGGCGCTGGTGCCGCAAGAGGGATTCGAACCCCCGACCCCGTCATTACGAATGACGTGCTCTACCGACTGAGCTATTGCGGCGAACCCTGCCGGGCTCGGACGATGCCGGTCCCGATACGCGCGCTCCTGATATCGGGCATGGCCCGAATTGGCAAGAACAAGCCGGGTGCGAAATGCGGCTTAGGCGCCCCAGCGGGACCAGAATCCGCGCCAGCCGCCGGCCTGGGCCTTGGGCGTGCCGATTTGTTCCGTAAATTCATCGCTCGGGCCCTCGTCATCGATCCCGGGATCATCCGGGGCGCGGACGATCGGGATGACGGCGGGGATCGGGACAGGTGCGGGCTTGCCGAGGTCGGCGCGGGTCCGGAACACCGGCGTTGCCGCCGCCGGCGATGATTCGGCCGGCTCGGGGGCCGGTCTGACCGGCTCCGCAGATGTCATCGCAGGCTCTGCCTTTGGCTCTTCCTTCGGCTCTTCCTTGGCCACCGGAGGTGAATTGTCCTGCTCCGCCGGGACCGATGCAGCCGGAGCCGGTTCCATCAGGGTGTCATTCGCAGGCGCCGTCACCCGTTTCGGCGGCGGGGCCGCCAGCATGGCTTCCTCGAAGGCCGAGGATTCGATCAAGTCGCCCTTGTCGGAAGGAAGGCTCGCGACCGGCGTCTGCCACTGGAAGGCGTCGAGGCGGCCGGTGACCGGGGAAACCGGGCGCCAGCGATCGCTGACATAGCCGTCGGCGGTCCAGGCCGGATCGTGGCGCGCACGCACCGCGCGCAAGGTCCAGGCGCGGGCGCGGCCGCCGTCGCCGTGCTCGGTGCGCTCGATCTCCGCCATCAGCAGTGCGACCCGCTGGGTCGGATCGTTGACATAAGGCGCCAGCACCGCGCGTGCGCGGCTGAATTCGGAGGCATCGATCGCGGCGCGTGCGAGCGCGAGCTGGCCTTCAACATGGCCGGCCTTGTCGGCAGGCGTCTTGGCCGCAAGCGTCTCGACCCGCTGCAAGCGCTGCCGCGCGGAATCGCCGAGCTTCACATGTGCATAGGCCTCGGCGAGATCCGGATGCGGATTGGCGAGCCAGGCGGCCTCGACCAGCTTCATGGCGCGGCGCACCTGATGCGCCTCGCTCTCGAATTTTGCGGCGAGCACGGCGGCCGGCACCAGGGTCGGTGCAAGCTTGATCGCCTCCATCACGCTCTCGCGTGCGACGTCGCGATCCATCGTTTGCAATTCCAGCGCACGTGCGGTGAGCAGCACGCCGCGCTGGCGACGATAGGCCGGCTTGTCGATCAGGCCCGCGGACAGGTTCGAATCGAGGATCGCCAGCGCGCCGCTCCAGTCGCCGCGCGCGCAGCGGAAGCCGAGCACCGCATGCGAGGCCCAGGTCGACGACGGCGACAGCTTGATCGCTTCCTCCGCGATCATGACGGCGCCGACCGCATCGTCGGCGCGCTGCGCCTCGATGAACAGGCCGCGCAGGCCGAGCAGCCGCGTATCCTCGCGCTCGGCCATGGCACGGAAGGCGCGCTGCGCCTCGTCGCGATTGCCTTCGAGCTGCGCCGACTGCGCATGCAAGAGAAGCGCGAGCGGATCGTTCGGCGCATGCCGCCGCGCCGTCTCGGCATGACGGCGGGCGAGCGCGGTATCGCCATGGCCGATCGCGAGCAGGCCGTGGGTGATGGCGTGGCGGCCGCGCGCGTGGCGCTTTTCGTGACTGCGGCGGCGCAAACGCCCCGGCGTCCGCCAGATCGTCGTCAGGATGCTCCAGACCAGCACGACTGCCGCGGCAAAGAGGCCAAGCAAGAACACGAATCTGGGCAACGTCGTTGAGGCGCGGAAGCCGCCCGCCGTCAGGACGAGATCGCCGGGCTGATCGGCAACCCAGGCCGCGCCGGCCGCCGCCAGCGCAATCAAGACGAGGAAAAGGACGATGCGAAGCATGGCGATCCCTATACGCGCTGATTGTTGCGCGAAGCTTTATTGAGCAGGCTTGACGAGATCCGCCATGGCATCGTCGGCGAATTTGCGGGAGGCGGCGAGCGCGGCATCGCGGGCATTGGCCTTGTCGAGCCAGGCCTGCGCCGGCGCGCGATCGGCATCGGGCAGCGTCTTCAACTCGCGCCGCGCCTCGACGAAATCATTGCGGAGCGCAGCAGCCGTCACCCGCGCCACGATGGCGCCGCGATCATTGCCGACCCCGTCGGTCCGTTCGATGCGGACGAGCTTTGACGCTCCGGCCTGGAGGCGCTCGACGATGCCGCCGCCGCTGGACTGGGCATCCGCCGGCGGCGACAGCTTTGACACGATGTTGAGGAGCTCGCGGCTCAGCGCGACGGGGGTCGGGATGCCCGACGATGCAAAGGTGTCGAGTGGCTTCAGCATCTCGGGCTTGGCCGCCAGCGACCGCGCCGCGGCGAGCTGCGCCTCATAGGGATCGCCATGGCGCACGGCGACGTCGAGCAGGGCCGCCGCCACCACATGGCGCAGCGGCTTGTCGTCCATCGTCCTGGCGTCGGCGATCTTCTCGCCCTGCTGCGCAAGCTCGGCCCGCTCCGTCTTGCCGGCGCGCTCGAGCTGCGCGATGCGGTCGTTGAGCGCGGCAAGATCAGGCGAAGCGGCGCCCGGCGCAGATTTCGCGTCGTTCAGTGCGCTCGCGGTCTTGTCGGACTGTGCGCGCAGATTGGCGATGTCGCTGCGCAGGCTGCCCACGGATTTTTCCAGCGCATCGATCCGCGCCACCATGGCCGGATCGGCGGCGGGCTTGCCGGCCTTGGCTTCAACCGCGGCAACGCGACCGCCCAGAGCATCGACCGTCGCGCTCGTCACTTGTGGCGCGGCAGGCGGCGCCTGCACGGCGGGCCAGCCCAGCATCCAGCCGACCGCGATCACGACGGCCGCCGCCACCGCACCGGAGAGCGGTGCAATGACCCAGGGCGAAACCGGAGGCGACGCGGGAGCGGGCGCAACCGCGGCCTGCGCCTCGGCGCGCTCCGGCTCGGCGTCAGCCTGCTCGGATTTTGCCTGCTCGGGCTCGGTGTGCTCGCTCACCGGCGGAGCCTCGGGCTCGCCCGCCGCCTCCTGCGGCTGGGTCGAGACATCGGTCGCCTCGAGGTCGATGGTCGGCGGGGGGCGCTTGGCACGACCGGACTCCGGGGCCAATCCTGCGTCTTCAGGCTTGTCGTCGGCCATCGTGACGGTTCCTCACACTTCCATACCTTGCACAGATCCCTGGCGCAGATCTTGGGCAGACCCGATCGCGTCGGATTCGGCCCGACCTCTTACGCCAAACGGGTCTGCAAAGCACGCTCCAAGGTGTCAAATAAGGCATTTTCGTCCGGTTTCGCGGCCACCAGAACCTGCGACGCACCGGCATCGCGCAGCACGCTTGCGACCGTCTCGGACAGGCAGCATTGCGGGATCGCCAGCGCCGAGATTTCGACGCCTTCGTCCCGCGCTGCATCCAGGAAGGCTCGCGCGCTGCGCCGGGAGTAATGAAGCACCGCCTCGATCCCATGCGCGGCAAAACCCTCGCAGACATCGCGCGGGAGAACCTTGACCGGCGCCATGCGATAGGTGGTCTGCGTCACCACGTTGAAGCCTTCGGTGCCGAGTTCGCCGCCGAGATCGCGCGACAGATCCGCGCCGGCGAGATAAAGCAGCGTGCTTTTCTTTTTCAGCACCTTGTCGCGCGCACTCCGGACGACCGTGTCGCGCAGGGCCGCGGAATCGCCGCCGGCGATAATCACCTCGGCAAAGCCGGCGTCTCGCGCGGCAGTCGCGGTGTGCTCGCCGACCGCGAACAGCGGCAGCTTCAACAGGCCGAGATCCTGCAATTGCGGCGCGACGGCACGGATCGCATTGGCCGATGTGACGATGATGGCGCTATAGTTCGCCTCGCTCTCGTCGTGGAAAGCGACCGGCTCGAATTTGAGCACCGGCGCGAGCAGCACCACGTGTCCCCGCGCGCGCAAATTGTCCGCCGTCGCCTCATTGTCGGGATGCGGTCGTGTGACAAGAATGGACATCGCTCGTGTTCCCGAACCGCGTGACGGTGACGCATTCGCAAAGACGGCCGCGCGTGACGATTGCGCAAGCCGACCCCGGAATGCTACCGGACGTACCAGAACTCTGCTTTCCGGATGAGCGCAAGGGCGCAAATTGGATAACAATTCGCCAATGCTGGTATTGGGCATCGAAACCACCTGCGACGAGACCGCCGCGGCCGTGATCGAGCGCGCGCCTGACGGCAGCGGCAAGATCCTGTCCAACATCGTGCGGTCGCAGGTCGATGAGCATGCCCCGTTCGGCGGCGTGGTGCCGGAGATTGCCGCCCGCGCGCATGTCGACCTGCTCGACGGCATCATCGACCGCGCCATGCGCGAGGCCGGCATCGGCTTCGCCCAGCTCAATGGCGTCGCGGCGGCCGCGGGACCGGGCCTGATCGGCGGTGTCATCGTCGGGCTCACCACCGCGAAGGCGATCGCTTTGGTGCACGACACGCCGCTGGTCGCGGTGAACCATCTGGAGGCGCATGCGCTGACGCCGCGGCTGACCGACGGAATCGAATTCCCGTACTGCCTGTTCCTCGCCTCCGGCGGCCACACCCAGATCGTCGCGGTCACCGGCGTCGGCCAATATGTGCGGCTCGGCACCACCGTCGACGACGCCATCGGCGAAGCCTTCGACAAGGTCGCGAAGATGCTGGGCCTGCCCTATCCCGGTGGCCCGCAGGTCGAGCGCGCGGCGGCCGGCGGCGATGCCGCGCGCTTCGCCTTTCCGCGGCCGATGCAGGGCAGGCCGGACGCCAACTTCTCCCTGTCGGGATTGAAGACCGCGGTGCGCAACGAAGCGAGCCGGATCGCCGAGATCACGCCGCAGGACATCAGCGATCTCTGCGCAAGCTTCCAGGCCGCCGTGCTGGATTCGACGGCCGACCGGCTGAATGTCGGCTTGAGACTTTTCCGCGAACAGTTCGGCGCGCCGCGCGCGCTCGTGGCCGCCGGCGGCGTCGCCGCCAATCAGGCGATCCGCGGCGCGCTGCATGACGTCGCTCGGCAGGCCAAGACGCAACTGATCATGCCGCCGCCTGCGCTCTGCACCGACAACGGCGCGATGATCGCCTGGGCCGGCGCCGAGCGCCTCGCGCTGGGAATGACCGACACGATGGAAGCCCAGCCCCGCGCCCGCTGGCTGCTCGACGCGAATGCGACCGCGCCCGCGGGCTACGGCAAGACGCGAGCGGGATTCTAAATGGAGAGGCGTCTCCACGAGCTCCACTTCACCTCGCCCCGCTTGCGGGGAGAGGTCGGATTGCATCGTAGATGCAATCCGGGTGAGGGGGACTCTCCGCGAATCCAGCTGCCACCTCCCTTGCGGAGACTCCCCCTCACCCCAACCCTCTCCCCGCAAGCGGGGAGAGGGAGCGGAGGGAGCGAGCGATGACCGCGTTCCACTCCGTTGCGGTGATCGGAGCGGGCGCCTGGGGCACGGCGCTGGCGATGGTGGCAGCGCGGGCCGGGCGGAGCGTCACGCTCTGGGCGCGCAATGCCGAGCATGCGACGCGCATCGCGTCGACCCGCGACAATCCGCGGCTGCCCGGCGTGCGGCTTGCGCCGGAAATCGTCGTGACGAGCGAGCTGGCGCTCGCCGCGCGCGCGGACATGCTGCTGATCGCAACGCCGGCGCAGCATCTGCGCGGCGCCGTCAACATGCTGGCCTCGCACATCGCAAGACCGACACCGGTCGTCGCCTGTGCCAAGGGCATCGAGCACGGCACCCATAAATTCATGACCGAGGTGATCGCTGAAGCCGCGCTGCACGCGCAGCCGGCGATCCTGTCGGGCCCGAGCTTTGCCGACGACGTCGCGCGCGGCCTGCCGACGGCGGTGACGCTGGCGGCGAAGGAGGAAGAGCTGGCCAGCAGCCTCGTGCAGGCGTTGGGCTCGCCGACGTTCCGGCCCTATCACTCCACCGACGTCCGCGGCGTCGAGATCGGTGGCGCCGCCAAGAACGTGCTGGCGATCGCTGCCGGCATCGTGGTCGGCCGCAACCTCGGGGCCTCCGCGCTCGCCGCGCTGACCACGCGCGGCTTCAGCGAGCTGGCACGGCTCGGCCGCGCCTGCGGCGCGCGCCCGGAAACGCTCTCGGGCCTCTCCGGCCTTGGCGACCTGCTCCTGAGTTGTTCAACCGCGCAATCGCGCAATTTCGCGCTCGGCATTGCGCTCGGCCGCGGCGAGGCGGCGCCGGCGGGCAAGCTTGCGGAAGGCGCATTCACCGCGCCGGTGCTGGTCGAGCTCGCGGCCGCACGGAACGTCGACATGCCGGTCTCGCAGGCCGTCGCTGCCATCCTCGACAACAAATTGACGATCGACGCAGCGATCGAGGGGCTGCTGACGCGGCCGTTCAAGGCAGAAGAATGACATCTTCCGTCATGCCCGCGCTTGTCGCGGGCATCGACGTCTTGGTATTGAACACGGAAGCAGAGACGTGGATGGTCGGGCATAGGCGAGCGAAAGCGACGCCGTCCTTCGGACGGCTATGCCCGGCCATGACGAACGGATAGGGCGCGCGATGAACTACTGGCTGGTGAAATCCGAACCGTCGGTGTGGTCCTGGGACCAGCAGGTGGCGAAGGGCGCCAAGGGCGAAGCCTGGACGGGGGTGCGCAATTACACCGCGCGCCAGAATCTCGTCGCCATGAAGAAGGGCGACAAGGCGTTCTTCTATCATTCCAACGAGGGCAAGGAGATCGTCGGCATCGCGGAGATCGTCAAGGAGGCCTATCCTGATCCGACCGACAAGACCGAAAAATTCGTCTGCGTCGACATCAAGGCCGACAAGCCCTTGAAGACCCCGGTGACGATGGCCGCGATCAAGGCCGAGAAGAAGCTCGCCGACATGGCGCTGGTGAAATATTCGCGCCTGTCGGTGCAGCCGGTGACGGCCGAGGAGTGGAAGCTCGTCTGCAAGATGGGCGGGATGTAGGAGTTATCCCATCTACGCTGTCCGACTTACGTCTCCGGCAGCGCAAAGACCTCGCATGGCGCAGCAATGCCGCGCAGCGGATGCGATCCTAGCGCGACCAGTGGCATGTCCGTCTCGGCGGCGAGCGCGCCCGACACCAGCACGGTCTCGCGAAGCGGCTTGCACAATCCCTCGAGCCGGCTGGCGAGATTGACGGCGGGACCGATCGCCGTGAAATCGAGGCGGTTGGCGGCGCCGATATTGCCCCACAGCATCTCGCCGAGATGGAGCGCCGCGCCAAACGAGAGCGGCGGCAGGCCCTGGTTGCGGCGCTCGTCGTTGAGGTGGGCCATCCCCGCCCGGGCCGCGCCTGCGGCGCGCAAGGCCGCATCGCAGGCGCGGCGCGGTGATGCCTCGACCACCGGAAAGATCGCGAGCACGCCGTCGCCGATGAATTTCAGCACCTCGCCGCCAAAGGCGTGAACGGCACCGGCGATGCGGTCGAACCAGGCGTCGAGCGCCGCGATCACCTGGGCCGGCGGCGTGGTTTCCGACAGGATCGTGAAATTGCGCAAGTCCGCATAGAGTAGCGCGGCCTGAATGGTTTCGCCGAGATCGCGCCGCAGCGGTGCCGCCAGCACCCGTTCCGCGCTGCGTTTGCCGAGATAGGCATCCAGCGTCGCCCGCAACGTGGCGCGCGCGGCGAGCACGGCAAGGGGCGTCGCGGCAAATCGCGCAGCCTGGCGCAGTTGTTCGATTTCATCCGCCGTGAACGGACGCGGCCCGATCCAGCCGAGCACCGGTCCATCGGGCCGACCGACGATGTCTTCGTGCACCTCGCCGTCCGCAATGCCGCGGAGCCACCGGCGACCGGCATCGTTGGGCGGGTCGGGCGCCAATCCGCCTGGTGCAAAGCCGAGCGCTTCGATTACCGCGCCGGTCCCGGCGCGCCACAGCCAGGTCCGCTTCGCGATCAGCGGGTGCGGCACCTCCAGCGTCAGGGCGCCTGCCGCAAGCGGCACGCCGTCGGCGACCAGATGCGCGCCGAGGTCCGCAAGCAGGCGATCGGCCCCCTGACTATCGGAGGCGGCATCGACGAGCCAGGCGAGGGTCGGGGCGAGGTGCATGGCCCGATGATGACGAAGCAGGCCCGTCTTTGTCACGGGCAATCCTTGACGGAGCGCAGGGCCGCCGCCATGTCCCGAGGGCAGCCCAAGGGCAGCTCAAGGCAAGACGAGGGATGATCGCCGATGACCGAACCGTTCATAGTGCGACGCGAGACCCAGATCGCAGCCCCGCGTGCCACCGTCTTCGCCTATTTGACCGATCCCGAGAAGATCTTGAGCTGGATGGGTTCCGACGCGACGACGGAACCGCATCCCGGCGGGCTCTATCTGCTCAAGGGTATCGGCCCGCGCGGCGCCGCCGCCCGCGGCGCCTTCCGCGAGGTCGTGCCGGTGCATCGTCTGGCCTACACGTTTGGCTGGGAGGGCGGCCAGGAAGTACCACCCGGATCGAGCCTGATCGAGATCGACCTGATCGAGCGCGACGGCGGCACGCTGCTGCGCATGACCCATAGCGGGCTGCCGACCGAGGAACAGGCCGCCGCACACGCGAAGGGTTGGGCGCACTATCTGGAACGACTCACCACCGCAGCCGCGGGCAACGATCCCGGTCCGGATAACGGCGTCTCGACCAAGTCGTAGCTCTTGTGGGGTCGTTACACCGCCGCGGTCGCGACCACCTGCGCCAGAAGCTGCTCGCGCCTCGCCTGCGAGCGCTGGCCCTTCATGGTCGCGGCGAAACGCTCGAGAATGCCGTCCTCGAAGGCGGTGACGATGGTGTCGTGGACATAGCTCTTGCGGCAGATCGCCGGCGTGTTGGAGAGCTTGTCGGCCGCGGCACGGATCGCGTCCAGCACCTGCTTCTTGCGGCCGCGCTGGCTGGTCGCCGGCGTGATCCGCGACAGCGATTCCACCACGACGGCGGAGGCCATCAGGGTGCGAAAATCCTTCAGCGAAATCTTGATGCCGGCGATCTCGCGCAAAAACGCGTTCACCTGCGTGGTGTTGACCGCGCGCACGATGCCGTAGGCATCGCGATACTGGAACATGCGTTTGCCGGGAACGCCGCGCAGGATGCCGATGGCGCGCACCAGCTTGGCCGCGTCGCACTCCTTCCGCACCGCCTTGCCGCCCTTCGCCTTGAAGGTCAGCACGAAGCAATCGTCTTCCAGCGTCACGTTCGACTTCAGCAGCGTGGTCGCGCCGCGGGTTCCGTTGAGGCGGGCATAGGATTCGTTGCCGGGACGGATCGCGGTGCGCGCGATCAATTCGATCACGGCCGAGAGCGCGAATTCGCGTGTCGGCTCGTCACCCGACAGGAACGCCGACACCTTGCGCCGGATCTTTGGCAGCGCGCCGACGAGCTTCTCCAGGCGATGCGCCTTGCGGTGCTCGCGGACCTTCTCCCAGTCGGCGTGATAGCGGTATTGCAGCCGGCCCGCGGCATCGCGTCCCACGGCCTGGAGATGCGTGCTCGGATCGGCCGAGTAGCGCACCTCGCGATAGGCCGGCGGCACCGCCATGGCGTGCAGCCGGCGGATGGTGCGGGCGTCGCGGATATGCGCGCCGTTGGGACGGACGAAGGAATAGCCCTTGCCGCGCTTGATGCGGCGGATGGTCAGCTCGTTCTGGTCGCCGAGCCGCAGGCCCAGCTCCCTGGCCAGCGCCTCGACCGTCGCCGCGGGCGCCGTGTCGAAGACCTTTTTCGGGCTGAGACGCGCTGATGCGGCCGGTTTCGGCCATTGTCCCAGGGCCTTGGCCAGCGCAACAGCTGCAGGATCGGCTGAAGCGGGCCGCATCGTCCCGAGATTCTGCTGATCCATCATAGTGTTACGCCTTAGCCCTGCCTGTTACCGGTCAATGCCGCTGTTCTGATTTTTGTTCCTAGGGGTCTCTTTGGACCCGGGTTGGCCATTTAGGGTGTTCCGAACCGTATTGCGAGTCCCGAATCAGTGAGAGACGGTTCCCAAATACCTCCGAGCGGCGCATGGGGCTCTGCGCGGGCCTGTTCCGGGGATCTGGGTAAAGAGCCGAAAGGCGCCGACCGGCCTGTTTCAGATTTGCGACAGCCGGCCTGCGCACCTTGATCCTTCGCATGGCGGGCCGCTCGCCGAAGGTCCAGCTTGTGCACCTTGTCGGGTCCGGTTAGCCCGACGCATAATCAGCCCAATGATTGATGTCGGCATTGCCTGAGCTTGCCGCATGTGGAGGGAAATATGTCCGAGAAGATTTACGACGTGCCGGCGGAATGGGCAAAGCGCGCCTGGGTCGACCAAGCCAAGTACAAGGAAATGTACGCCCGCTCGATCTCGGACCCGAACGGTTTCTGGGCCGAACAGGCCAAGCGCATCGACTGGATGAAGGCGCCGACGAAAATCGAGAACGTCTCCTTCGCGCCGGGCAACGTCTCGATCAAATGGTTCGAGGACGGCGTCCTCAACGTCGCCCATAACTGCATCGACCGTCATCTGCACAAGCGCGCCAACCAGACCGCAATCATCTGGGAAGGTGACGATCCCTCGCAGTCCCGCCACATCACCTACAAAGAACTCCACGACGAGGTCTGCCGGATGGCCAACATCCTGCGTACCCGCAACGTCAAGAAGGGCGACCGCGTCACCATCTACCTGCCGATGATTCCGGAAGCGGCCTACGCGATGCTGGCCTGCGCGCGGATCGGCGCGATCCACTCCGTGGTGTTCGCGGGCTTCTCGCCCGACAGCCTCGCCCAGCGCATCAACGACTGCCAGTCCAAGGTGATCATCACCGCCGACGAAGGCCTGCGCGGCGGCAAGAAGGTGCCGCTGAAGGCCAATGTCGACGCGGCGCTCGCCAAGGCCGACGGCGTCGACTGGGTCGTCGTGGTCAAGCGCACCGGCGGCAAGATCGACATGAACCCGACCCGCGACCTCTGGTATCACGAGGCGGCGGCGATGGTGACGACGGAATGCCCGGTCGAGCACATGCAGGCCGAGGATCCGCTGTTCATCCTCTATACCTCCGGCTCGACCGGCCAGCCCAAGGGCGTGCTGCACACCTCCGCCGGCTATCTCGTCTATGCCGCGATGACGCATCAATACGTCTTCGACTATCACGACGGCGACATCTACTGGTGCACCGCCGACGTCGGCTGGGTCACGGGCCACAGCTACATTCTCTACGGGCCGCTCGCCAACGGCGCGACCACGCTGATGTTCGAGGGCGTGCCGAATTATCCGGACAATTCCCGCTTCTGGAACGTCATCGACAAGCACAAGGTCAATACCTTCTACACCGCGCCGACCGCGATCCGCGCGCTGATGCAGGGTGGCGACGAGCCGGTGAAGAAGACCTCGCGCGCCTCGCTGCGCCTGCTCGGCTCGGTCGGCGAGCCCATCAATCCGGAAGCCTGGGAGTGGTATCACCGCGTCGTCGGCGAGGACCGCTGCCCGATCGTCGATACCTGGTGGCAGACCGAGACCGGCGGCATCCTGATCACGCCGCTGCCGGGCGCCACTAAGCTGAAGCCGGGCTCGGCGACGCAGCCCTTCTTCGGCGTGGTGCCGGAGATCGTGGATGCCGACGGCAAGGTTCTGGAAGGCGAGACCACCGGCAATCTCTGTCTCACCCGGGCCTGGCCGGGCATGATGCGCACGGTCTATGGCGATCACGCGCGGTTCGAGCAGACCTATTTCTCGACCTACAAGGGCAAGTATTTTACGGGCGACGGCTGCCGGCGCGACGCCGACGGCTATTACTGGATCACCGGCCGCGTCGACGACGTCATCAACGTCTCCGGCCACCGCATGGGCACCGCGGAGGTCGAGAGCGCGCTGGTTGCGCATGAGAAGGTGTCGGAAGCTGCCGTTGTCGGCTTCCCGCACGACATCAAGGGCCAGGGCATCTACGCCTATGTCACCCTGATGGCCGGCGTCCAGCCGACCGAGGATCTGCGCAAAGAGCTCGTGACCTGGGTGCGCAAGGAGATCGGCCCGATCGCCTCGCCCGACCAGATCCAGTTCGCGCCGGGCCTGCCCAAGACCCGGTCCGGCAAGATCATGCGCCGCATCCTGCGCAAGATCGCCGAGGACGAGCCGGGCAGCCTGGGCGACACCTCGACCCTGGCCGATCCCGCCGTGGTCGACGACCTCGTCAAGAACCGGCAGAACAAGAAGTCGGCGTAAGCCAAGGTCTCGTGCCCCGGACGCAGCGCAGCGCGCACTTCAGCGGTGCGCTGCAGAGCCGGGGCCCAACTGTCCACACGCAAAGAACTGGGTCCCGGCTCTGCGCCTCGTCACTTCGCGCCGCGCCTTGTCCGGGACACGCGACCAAACCTCGCTCCGCACTCTGTCGCCCCCCGAAACAACAGCGGTTCACACCCTCACGCTCTTGTCAGGGCGCTTGCCGGCATGGCCGTATCTTTCCCGCCGAGTGTTGTTTTCCGGTCATTTACTTTATTTCGAACATTTCCTTTGTTCCCCCTGCTGGCTGGCCCTCGGCGGCCGCGCGTAGAAACCATCCGGTTAACAGGCGCGGTTAAGAATGTCTGGGCAAGGCGGCGATTGCCGGGTTCTGCGTAGATTTGGACGACCCGTACGGGGCAAGGGGAAGCATTGATGGCGATGAGGATTGCTGTGGCGCTGGCCGCCACCATCGGGGCAGGGATATTGATGTCAACGGCGGCGGAGGCGCGGCCGGAAATGGTGGGGACGCACCTGGCCGACTATTCGCCGGGCACCATCGTGGTCAAGACCAACGAGCGGCGGCTCTATCTCATTCTCGATGACGGCCACGCCGTGCGCTACCCGGTCGGCGTCGGCAAGTCCGGCAAGCAGTGGGCCGGCACGACCCGTATCGACGGCAAATACCGCAATCCGGCCTGGTCGCCGCCCGCCGAGGTGAAGCGCGACAAGCCGCAGCTTCCCGACGTCATTCCCGGCGGCTCGCCGCGCAACCCGATGGGCGTTGCGGCGATGACGCTCGCCGGCGGCGAATATGCGATCCACGGCACCAACGTGCCGGGCTCGGTCGGCGGCTTCGTCTCCTATGGCTGCATCCGCATGCTCAACGACGACATCACCGATCTCTACAGCCGCGTCTCTGTCGGCACGACGGTGGTCGTGACACGCTGATCACCGGGATCGGAGAGAATTGAAAGAGCCGCGTCCTCGACGCGGCTTTTTTGTTACCAGAAGCGCCACCCCCGCGCGCACCAGCCGTCGCGATGGCCGCCATTGTAGCTGCGCGCATAACCACCCGCGAGCAGCACGGCCGAGACGTTGGCCGTGCGTTTGGTCGCGACGTCGGCAAGAACACGCCCGTACTTGTCGGGGCCGAGATTGGTGATCGTGACGCCGCCCTGGCCGAGCAGGTTGCGCAGCGCGTCGGTGGCGGCTTCAGCCTTGTCCAGTTCCTCCTGGCAGGACGCTTTCATCTCCGGCGCATCGATGCCGCGCAGGCGCACGCGCACGACGAGATCGCGGCCGCCCTGCTGATGCACGCGCGCGAGAAAAGTGTCGCCGTCGATGGTGCGGATGACGTCGACGGGCTGACGGCTAGCGGAATTGCCGGATTGCTGGAGGATGATCTCGGTATCTTGCGACCGACCGTCGGCTCCATGCGGAACGGGCGCTCCGTGCCGGAAGGTGAGCACGATCGCCGCCGCGACGCCGACCACGAACATCCACGGCAACAGGCCCGCGAAGCGGCGGCCGAACGGCGAACCGCCGAACTGCGGCCGATAGGCATTGGGGCGATCGTGGAAGCGCATCAACTCACGCTAGGACTGAGTCGGGGAAACCGGCAAGGCACGATCGGCACCCGGGCTGATCGGTGATCGCCTGATCGCCCCGATCGTTGCCCGACGAAGAATCGTACCTATGCGCGGCGCGCTGTTCCAAACGCTCTCCGTTCGATACCTCCTGTAGTTGTACGGAGTTTAAGATTCACGCGCTGTTTAGTAATAGGGCGGAGTACTCGGTTTGCGTGTGGGGAGCGGTAAGCATGGCATCGTTCAAGGTTCGCATCGGTACAAAACTGGGATTGACCGCGAGTGCGGGTGTCCTTCTCGTCGGCGGCATGCTCGCCAACCAGCTCATTCGCAACGAGCAGATCGCGGACCTGAGCCGGCTGGTGGTCATCAACACCGCGAACAAGGCCAACGCCCAGGGCACCGAACTCGCAGTGACCCGGGCACGCCTCGCCATAGCGGAAATCGGATCCGCATCCTCCGCCGACGGTCTCGCCAAACATCTCGAAACATTGCGTGGCTCCATCGCCGGTGCCACGACCGAAATAGACGCCGCATTGGAACGGTCCAAGCGTGCCGAAGCCAAAGAGCTTTGTCGCGAGGTGAAGATCCTGCTCGACGCCTCTTTGAAGGCCGGCAACGATCTCGGCGAGGCTCGTGGCACCGCCGTCGCCGAATTCGCCGCGGCAAGCCAGATCGAGGAGGCCTGGAACAAGGCCCTCGAGACCCTGTTGGCGTCGCCCGCAATCGCCGCATCGCAGAACCGGCTCAACATCGAGGTCGCGTTGCGCGAAGCCGACGCCTTGTTCAAGGCGGTCAGCGCGGCCGACTGGCATTTCACGGCGACCGGCGACGCCGTGCAGAAGGACCGCATCGCCGAACGCGCCGACGCCATGATCCGCGTTCTGAAACAGGTCCGTCAGTCCGCCGGCGACAAGAATATCGCCGACGGTGTCGACGCGCTCGCCGCGCTCGCCGGACGCTACAAGGCGGCAACCGGCGCAGCCATCAAGGCGGAGGAAGCCAGGAGGCGCATTTTCGACGAGCGGGTGCTTCCGGCCGCCAAGGAAATCACAACGCGCGTCGACAAGCTGGTCGCCGCCAACAACGAATATATGGCTCTGCGGCAGAGCCAGCTCGTGACCGCGCTGGAGCAGGCGACCCAGGTCAGCCTGGCCGTCGGTGTCCTCGTGATCCTAGTCCTGGCCGGCTCGGCTCTGTTTTCCGTGCTGAGCATCGCCCGGCCGATCCGTCGCATCGGCGACGTGCTGCTGCAACTCGCCGGCGGCAACAAGGCCGTCGAGATTCCCTACACCGCCCGCGGTGACGAAGTCGGCGACAACGCTCGCGCGGCCCGCACGTTCAGGGACAACCTGATCCGCATCGAGCAGATGGAGGCCGACCAGAAGGATCAGGAGGCCGCAGCCGCCGCGCAGCGCAAGCAGGAGATGATCCGGCTGGCCGGTGCGTTCGAGGATGCGGTCGGCGGCATCATCAATTCGGTTTCGGTCGCCTCGCAGCAGCTCGAATCCGCCGCCGGCACGCTGTCGGGGACAGCGGAAGAGACCGAGCAGCTTTCCGGAATGGTGGCCGCGGCCTCCGAAGAAGCCTCTGCCAATGTCGGAGCCGTGGCGTCCGCCGCCGAGGAGATGAGCGCATCGGTCGTCGAGATCGGCCGCCAGGTCCATGATTCCAGCCGCATCGCCGGCGAAGCGGTGCGGCAGGCCGAGCGTACCGACCTCCGGATCAATGAATTGCTCAAGGCCGCGGGCCGGATCGGCGACGTCGTCAAATTGATCACCGCAATTGCGGAGCAGACCAACCTGCTGGCCTTGAACGCCACCATCGAAGCGGCGCGCGCCGGCGAGTCGGGCCGCGGATTTGCCGTGGTGGCGAGCGAGGTCAAGGCGCTCGCAGCCCAGACCGCGCGGGCAACCGACGAGATCGGCGCACAGATCGCCGACATGCAGACGGCGACGGAAGACTCCGTCGGTGCCATCAAGGAGATCGGCACGACCATCTCCAGGATTTCGGACATCTCGACCACCATTGCCGCCACCATCGAGGAGCAGGGGGCTGCGACGGCCGAGATCGCACGCAATGTCAGCGAAGCGGCCAAGGGAACGGTCGAGGTCGCCGACAAGATCGCCCAGGTCAGTCATGGCGCCGGCGCCACCGGTTCGGCGTCGACGCAGGTGCTGGCATCCGCGCGCTCACTCTCGACCGAGAGTGGCCGCCTCAAGCACGAGGTCGCGAAATTCCTCGATACGGTGCGGGCCGCCTGAGGACCCGCACCTCCTGCGGCCGGCCCGAGGCCGGTCGCAAGCCATCATTCTCATGTGACGAACAATCAACGGCTTTGGGAGACCCCCACGCCGAGCCCCCGCTCGCGCCTGGGTCAAACATATAAACTGGGGGATTGAGCGATGATCATCAGCATTGTCGGCGGTGGCGCAACCGGCATCACGATCTTGCGTCATCTGGCGGAGCTCGTGGCATCAGGGCGAGACAACGGCACGATCAGCGGAATTCAGCTCTTCGACAAGTCCGGTTTCGATGGCGGCGTTGCCTATCGCACGCAGAGCGACCGCCATCTGCTCAACATGAAGGCGTCGACGATGTCGATCCGTCCGGGCGACGCGGAAGAGTTTCTGCGCTGGCTTCGAGCCCGCGGCCTCTCCTGCCACGGCAACAAGCACCTGCCGCGGATGGTCTATCGGGACTACCTCGACGCCGTGCGACTGGCCGCGATCGCGCAATGCCGCAGCGCCGGTGTGCCCGTTCATGCCGAACAGGCCGAAATTGTCCGCATGCGGCTCTCGCCGGATCGCGATGTCCTGCTGACGACCGACCGCAACATCACGCATATCTCGTCCGTGCTGATCCTCTGTACCGGTCACAACGCGCCCGACGACCATTACGGCCTGGCCGCAAACCCGAACTACATTCGCGACCCCTACGCCCAATTCACCTTCGCCGATCGCGACGGCGTCGAGGTCGGCATCCTCGGAAGCGGGCTCAGCGCGGTCGACACCGCGGCGGCGCTGGCCAAAACCCACCCGGCCGTCAGGATGACCTGCTTGTCCAGAAGCGGCCTGTTTCCGACGGTGCAGCCGGTGACGCTTCCCGCCACCGCAGATGACTTCCGCGACGCCCTGCATCGCTATGTGGCCAGCCGTGAGCGAATCGAAGCGGACGCCTTTGCCGCCCGCCTTTCCGAACTGCTGCTGGAGACCACCGGAATTCGCTGCGATCTGTCTTGCCGCAACGTCGGCGGCGACGCGCTGGCCGATCTCGAGCACAGCATCGGGCGCGCCGAGTCCGGCGAGCCCAGCGTCTACTCCTATCTCGTCAGTGTCATCGACGTGATGTGCGATGCCTGGAGCCGGATGCGCGATGTCGAGAAGATGCGCTTCATGGACGTCTACAATTCCGGCTGGCTCCGCAATCGTTCGGCGATGCCGCTGGAGAACGCAATCCGTATCCGCGACCTGATGCGCTCGGGCAGGCTCTCGGCCCGCGCCCGGCTGCGCAACGTGACCGGAACCGGCGGCCGATTTCGCGCGATCCTCGGCGACGGCGATCGTCACGACGTCAATTACGTCATCGACGCGACAGGACCGTCCTACCGGCTGGACTCGAGCCCGCTCTATCAGGACATGCAGCGGCAGGGGCTCATCGCGTTCGACGCACTCGGCGGGATTCGCTGCGGCTACGACGACGGCCGTGTCCACGACCGCCACGGCACAGCTCATCCGAACGTGTACGCGGTCGGTGGCCCGACCAAGGGGACGCACTTCTACGCCGCCGCGGTCGACATCAACCTGCGCCGCGCCCAGGAGCACCATTATCTCTAGCGGCCGGGACGAGCCTTGCCCGCATCGTCGACCGATCCGGCTGACGGCTCAGAAGTCGGAAGCGATGCCCTTGCGCTCCCAATCGCCGTAGCGGGTCGGCTCGGGTCCCTTCGGCCCCTGCAATTCCTTCGGCGTCGCCTTGGCGTCGTCCTCGGCCTGGACCGCCGCAGCCTGTCGGCGCGCCTCGGCCTCGGCCAGCGCGCGCTGGGCTGCCGGCGACAGCGGCTTGCGATCGGAAACGGGTGGCTGGTCACTCATCGCCAGGTCTTCTAGCGCAGGACGAGCCGCAATGCGACGTCCAATAACGCATTCCTGAAATCGGGCCCAAAGGGCTGAAAAAGCCGGAAGCGATTCTTACATTTGGCATATTCGCGTGCCAGAGATCGCTTTCTCAAGGCATGCGCCCATATCGGCGGAACTGCCGCTCGCTCAGAACCTTGCTTCCGCATGCCATCTCAACGTTTCGCCCCACCATCCGAAGTGCCTGGTCTCGCGGCGCGGCGGATTGCCGCCGACATCGTCGACGGCGTGCTGCACAAGCACCGCACGCTTGACGACCAGCTCGACGGCAGCGGCGCCCATCCCGGACTGAAGACGCTGGCCGACCGCGACCGCGCGCTGATGCGCCGCCTGGTCGCGACCGTGCTGCGCCGGCTCGGCACGCTCGGCCATGTGCTGTCCCGCCTGCTCGACAAGGGCATTCCCTCCGAAGCACCGCGCGCGCAGAGCGCGCTGCTGATCGGCGCCGCCCAGATCCTCTGGATGGACGTGCCCGATCATGCCGCCGTCGATCTCTCCGTCCGCCTCGTGCAATCCGACCGGCGCGCCGCGCGCTATGCCGGCCTCGTCAACGCCGTGCTGCGCCGCTGTGCGCGCGAGGGCCAGGCGCTGGTCGAGGAAGTCGCCACGCAATCGCTGGACCTGCCGCCATGGCTGCTGGCGCGCTGGCGCGCACATTATGGCGAGGCCGCCGCAAGAGACATGGCGCTGGCGCTCGGCCATGAGCCGTCACTCGATCTGACCGTGAAGTCGGACGCCGAACAATGGGCGAGCCGCCTGCACGGCGAGACGCTGCCGACGGGGACGGTGCGGATGCTGCTGCACGGCTCGGTGACCATGCTGCCCGGCTTCGCCGAGGGACAATGGTGGGTGCAGGATGCCGCCGCCGCATTGCCGGCCCGGCTGTTCGGCGACATCAAGGGCAAGTCCATTGCCGATCTCTGCGCCGCCCCCGGCGGCAAGACCGCGCAACTGGCGCACGCCGGCGCGCATGTCACGGCGATCGACCGCTCGCCCGCCCGGGTCGCACGGCTGCGCGAGAATCTGGCGCGGCTGTCGCTCCAGGCCGAGACCGTTGTCGCTGACGCCGCGGAATGGGCCGGCCCCGCCGAAGGTTTTGACGGTATCCTGATCGACGCGCCCTGCACCTCGACCGGCACGATCCGCCGTCATCCCGACGTGGCCTGGCTGCGACAGGAGTCCGACATCGCCGCCCTGACCGCGCTCCAGCAGCGGCTGCTGCGAAAATCGGTCTCGCTGCTCAAGCCGGGCGGGACGCTGGTCTACTGCACCTGTTCGCTGGAACCCGAAGAGGGCGAACAGGCCATCGCCACGCTGCTGGCCGCAGAGCCTGCGCTTCGCCGCGTCCCGATCGAGGCGTCGGAGGTCTCAGGGCTCTCCGAGATCATCACTGCCGAGGGCGACCTGCGCACCCTGCCCAGCCATCTGCCGAACGCCGATCCCAAGCTCGGCGGGCTCGACGGATTCTTTGCAGCCCGGCTCGTTAAATCCTGATTTTGCACTGGTTTTTGCAACCTCGGCGTTGATTCCCACCGTTCAAGGTGGTGTCAGACGGTCGATTTTGGGATTAATAAGGATTCGTCGGAATCCTCCTCTCCCCCTTCAAGGCAAGGCGTGTCGGTCGCTCAACGCAGACGTATCTCGACGCTGGTGATGAACCGCTTCGCGCGGAACATGCTCGCGCGCGCGAGCGGCGGCTCCGTTGCGCTGTCACGGGTCTGGCCCGGCCGCACCGACCGCCTGATCATCGCACCGCATGATCTGCGCACCGCGGACGCGACCCGCGCCGCCGAGATCTATGCCGGCCGCTTCGTCTTCGCCGGCAAGATCGTCAATTGCCACGGCCGCTCGATCTTCGATCTCGAGCCGCCGTCGGAGGATTGGGAGGTTGCGCTGCTCGGCTTCGGCTGGCTGCGCCATCTGCGCGCCGCCGACACCGCACTGACGCGCGCCAATGCGCGCGCGCTGGTCGAGGACTGGATCGCCAACCCCGCCAACAAGCGCCGCCCCGTCGCGCGGCGCGCCGACGTGCTGGCGCGGCGCGTGATCTCGCTGCTGTCGCAGGCGCCCCTGGTGCTCAACGACACCGACAACAAATTCTACCGCCGCTATCTGCGCGCGCTGGCCCGCGAGATCCGCTTCCTGCGCTACACCATGGTCAACATCCCGGACGGGGTGCCGAAGCTCCAGGTGCTGATCGCGCTGTGCTACACGACACTCTGCCTCGCCAACCAGGCGCGCCATATCCGCAGCGCCTCGAAAAAACTTTCGGACGAGTTGCAGCGGCAGATCCTGCCCGACGGCGGACACATCTCCCGCAATCCGGGCGCGCTGATCGAGCTCCTGATCGACCTCTTGCCGCTGCGGCAGACCTTTGCCGCGCGCAACATCGCGCCGCCGCCGGCGCTGCTCAACGCGATCGACCGCATGATGCCGATGCTGCGCTTCTTTCGGCACGGCGACGGCAATTTCGCGCTGTTCAACGGCATGAGCGCAACGCCCTCGGACCTGCTCGCCACGCTGCTCGCCTATGACGACACCCACGGCGCGCCAATGGCGAACATGCCGCATACCGGCTTCCAGCGCCTCGATGCCGGCCAGACCACACTGATCATCGACACCGGGCCGCCACCGCCGGCCGGCGTCAGCCACGACGCCCATGCCGGCTGCCTGTCGTTCGAATTGTCCTCCGGCATCAGCCGCATCGTCACCAATTGCGGGATGCCGACCACGGGCCGCGACAATTGGCGGCCGTTCGCGCGCAGCACGGCGGCGCATTCGACGCTGACCTATCACGACACCTCTTCATGCCAGTTCGTGGAGATGTCGGCGATGAAGCGGCTGTTGCATGGCTCGCCCGTCACCAGCGGCCCGGTCGAGGTCGAGAGCTATCGCGAGGTCGTTCAGAACGGCACGCTGCTCACGACGTCGCATGACGGCTATCTCGCCAAATTCGGCGCGATCCATCGCCGCGTCCTGATGATCGCCAATGACGGCGCGCGCATCGACGGCGAGGACACGCTGTCGCCGCCGCAAGGCGGACGTTTCAAGGGTGCGGATGCCGATTTCGCGGTCCGCTTCCATCTGCATCCGGCGGTGAAGGCGAGCCGGCTGTCGGATGCCCGCGGCGTCATGCTGGTGCTGCCGAACCGCGACGTCTGGACCTTCGAGGCGCTCGACGACAAGGTCGATCTCGAGGACAGCGTGTTCCTGGCCGGCAATGACGGCCCGCGCCGCACCGCGCAGATCGTGGTCCGGCAGGATGCCCGCCAGGCGCCCTCGCTCCGCTGGAGCTTTGTCCGCTCCACCGCTTCGCCCGCTGTCACCAATGCCCGCCGCAACGCCCGCCGCGAGCCGGAACTTCCGCTGTAAATGCGCACGATTCGGCCCCATCTCATCGTTGTGAAAACGGCCGAAAGCTGCTATCGAGCGCTCGCTCGCGCGACTGGCGACCTTGGATGGAGCACCATCGGGAAGCGCGGGACTTAAGACGCCGCGCGCCTGGGCATAGACACTCCTTAAGACAGAGGATCTTGCTCATGACTGACCATCCCCGCCGCGTCACCCGTGCCCTGCTTTCCGTCTCCGACAAGACCGGCCTGATCGAATTCGCCAAGGCGCTTGCCGCCCATGACGTCGAACTGGTTTCGACCGGCGGCACCGCCAAGGCGATCGCCGCGGCCGGCCTCAAGGTGAAGGACGTTTCCGAGCTGACCGGCTTCCCCGAGATGATGGACGGCCGCGTCAAGACGCTTCATCCGAAGGTGCATGGCGGCCTGCTCGCGATCCGCGACAACAAGGACCATGCGGATGCGATGAAGGCGCACGGCATCGCGCCGATCGATCTGCTCGTCGTCAATCTCTATCCGTTCGAGGCGACCGTAGACAAAGGCGCGGGCTTCGAGGATTGCATCGAGAACATCGACATCGGCGGCCCCGCGATGATCCGCGCCGCCGCCAAGAACCATGACGACGTCGCCGTGGTGGTCGAGGCCGAGGACTACAAGGCGGTGCTCGACGAGCTCGCCGCCAACAAGGGCGCAACCACGCTGAAGCTGCGCCGGCGGCTTGCCGCGAAGGCCTATGCGCGCACCGCGGCCTACGACGCCGCGATCTCGAACTGGTTCAACCGGCAGCTCGAGATCGACGCACCTGATTTCCGCGCCTTCGGCGGCAAATTGATCCAGTCGCTGCGCTACGGCGAGAACCCGCACCAGACCGCGGCATTCTATGCGACTCCCGACAAGCGCCCGGGCGTCTCGACCGCACGGCAGCTGCAGGGCAAGGAGCTCTCCTACAACAACATCAACGACACCGATGCGGCATACGAGTGCATCGGCGAGTTTGACGCCAAGCGCACCGCGGCCTGCGTCATCGTCAAGCACGCCAATCCCTGCGGCGTCGCTGAGGGCTCCGACCTCGTCAGCGCCTATCGCAAAGCGCTCGCCTGCGATTCGACCTCGGCGTTCGGCGGCATCATCGCGATGAACCGCGCGCTCGACGCCGACACCGCGCGCGAGATCACGAAGATCTTCACCGAGGTGATCATCGCGCCCGACGCCAGCGAGGAAGCGATCGCGATCATCGGCGCGCGCAAGAACCTCCGCCTGCTGCTCGCGGGCAGCCTGCCCGACCCGCGCGCGCCGGGCCTCACCGCCAAGACGGTGGCCGGCGGCCTGCTCGTGCAGAGCCGCGACAACGCCGTGGTCGACGACATGACGTTCAAGGTGGTGACCAAGCGTGCGCCCACGGACGCCGAGATGCGCGACCTCAAGTTCGCGTTCCGGGTGGCCAAGCACGTCAAGTCCAACACCATCATCTACGCCAAGGATCTCGCTACCGTCGGCATCGGCGCGGGCCAGATGAGCCGGGTCGATTCAGCCCGCATCGCGGCGCGCAAGGCGCAGGATGCGGCGGCTGAGCTGAAGCTCGCCGAGCCGCTCACCAAGGGCTCGGTGGTGGCCTCGGATGCGTTCTTCCCGTTCGCCGACGGCATGCTCGCCTGCATCGAGGCCGGCGCTACCGCCGTTGTGCAGCCCGGCGGCTCCATGCGCGACGACGAGGTGATCAAGGCCGCCGACGAGCACGGCATCGCCATGGTGTTCACGGGAACGCGGCATTTCAGGCACTGATTTCGCCGTCATTCCGGGGCGCGCGCAGCGCGAACTCTGGTGCGCAATTGCGCACCTGAGAATCTCGCGCGACAACTTCTGGATTCCGGGTTCATCGCTCCGCGATGCCCCGGAATGACGGCGGGAAGCTACTCCCGCACCCGCATCAACAGCCCCAGTCCCGCGACGAAGAACACCACCAGCACGGCCATGCCGGCCTTCTGGCTGGCCGTCACCGCCGTGATCATGCCGATCAGCAGTGGGCCGATGAAGGACGTCACTTTCCCGGTCAGCGCGAACAGGCCGAAATACTGCGCGATGCGATCCTTTGGCGCGAGGCGGATCAGCAACGTGCGCGAGGCAGCCTGAAGCGGACCGCCGGCGGCGCCGATCAGGCAGCCCAGCACGAGATAGGCGCGTTCGGCCGCGCTCGAGAACAGGGGAGCGCCCGGCTGGGGGGCCGCGACCTTGACGAACAGCACGCTGTCCTTGTCGACCAGAAGGATCGCCGCCACCGACAGCAGCAGAATCAGCATGCTGCCGGCGATGACGCGCTTCGGCCCGAGATGATCGTCGAGCTTGCCGCCGAGCCAGGCGCCGAACGCGCCGGCGATGGCGAGCATGATTCCGAAGGTGCCTATCTGGATCGTGTGCCAGCCGAAGGTGCCGGCGGCGTAGATGCCGCCGAATGCGAACAGCGACACCAGGCCGTCGGTGTAGATCATGTTGGCGAGCAGGAACGCCGCGAGCGATTTCTGCTGCGGCAAACTCCTGATCGATTGCTTCAGCTCCGACAGGCCTTTGCGTAGCGCCTCGCGCACCGGCCGCTTCGCCGGATAGTCCGGCGTGAACAGGAACATCGGGGTCACGAAGATGATGAACCACACCCCGGTCAGCGGTCCGGCGGCGCGATCTCCCTGATGGCTGGCCGGATCGAGCCCGAACAGCGGCGCAAAGCCGAGCAGCGTGCGTCCGGTCTCGGGATTCGCAGCGAGCAAGCCGAGCACGATGATCAGGCTGACGATGCCGCCGATGTACCCCGTGGCCCAGCCGGTGCCGGAGAGCCGGCCGATTCGCTCGGGCGGCACCAGGGTCGGCATCATCGCGTTGTTGAAGAGGGTGGCGAATTCCGCGCCGACGCTGGCGAGCGCGACCGCGGTGAGCAGGGGCGGAATGACTGAGGGATCGCCGGGCTTGCCGATCCACAGCGAGCAGGACGCCAGCACCAGCAGCGTGCCGAACCCCGCGATCCATGGTTTCCTGCGGCCCGAGGCATCCGCGATGGCCCCCAGCACCGGCGACATCAGCGCGATGGCGAGGCCCGCAGCCGCCATCGCAAAGCCCCACAGCGATTGGCCTGTGGCAGCATCTGGCGCGATGCTGGTGGCGAAATAGGGCGCGAACACGAAGGTCGTGATCAGCGTGAAATAAGGCTGCGCAGCCCAGTCGAAAAAGATCCAGCTGATGACAGCGGCGCGCGGCGGATAGGTCCGCAGCACGCCGGCCATGCGCGCATCCGAGGCGATCGTCGTCATCACGCAGTCCTCATCACGAACAGTTTTGCCTGTCTTGGGGCAAACCGTATAGCATAAGCGACGCGTGTGAACTGTCCCGAGGACCCGGCGGAAATTTGATGATGTCGTCATTTTCGACCCGGCGGACATTTTTCGCCTTCCTGGCCACTCTGGCGCTTGGTCTGGCATCTGCGACCGCGCAGGATGCGCGGCGGGGCTATGTCCCGCCGGCGCTCGACACGGTGCATGCCGTTGCAGCCGAGCACGGCATGGTGGTGGCGCAGGAAAAGATATCGGCGCAGGTCGGCGCCGATATCCTGCGACGCGGCGGCAATGCCGTCGATGCCGCGGTCGCGACCGGCTTTGCGATGGCGGTGACCTATCCGCGCGCCGGCAATATCGGCGGCGGCGGCTTCATGATGATCCATTCCGCCGAGCGCAACGAGGACATCGCGATCGACTATCGCGAGACCGCGCCGGCAGCGACCACGCCGCAAATCTTCCTCGGCCCCGACGGCAAGCCCGACATTGCGAAGTCGCGCGATTCCGCGCTCGGCATCGGCGTGCCCGGAACCGTCGCAGGCCTTGCCCTGGCATTGGAAAAATATGGCTCGGGCCAGTTCACGCTGGCGCAATTGCTCGAGCCTGCGATCGCGCTCGCCCGCGACGGCTTCGTCGTCAGCGACGACATCGCCGACACGCTCCCGGGCTGGCACCGGCGGCTGACACGCTGGCCTTCGGCGGCCAGGATCTTCTCGCGCCCCGATGGCGCGCCGCTCAGTGACGGCGACAGGCTGGTGCAGGGCGACCTTGCCGATACGCTGGCGGCCGTCGCCGCGCAGGGACCACGCGGCTTCTATGAGGGCGCGGTCGCGGACAAACTCGCCAAGGCCGTGTCCGAGGCGGGCGGCATCATGACGCCAGCCGATCTGAAGACCTATCAGGCGGTGATCCGCACGCCGGTGCGCGGCACTTATCGCGGCTACGACATCGTGTCGATGCCGCTGCCTTCCTCCGGCGGCGTGGTGCTGGTGGAGACCCTCAATATCCTCGAAGGCTTTCAGCTTGCCGATCTCAAGCAGGGATCGCCCGCATCGCTGCATCTCCTGATCGAGGCCATGAAGCGCGCCTATGCGGACCGCGCGCGCTATCTCGGCGATCCCGCCTTCGTCAACGCGCCGATCGAGACCCTCACGGCAAAGGACTACGCCGCCAAGCTGCGCGCGGGCATCTCCACCAGCCGCGCCACGCCGTCGAAGCAGCTGGTGTCCGCCGCCGCCTCGCCGCGCGAAGGCAGCAACACCACGCATTTCTCCGTCGTTGACAGCCGCGGCAACGCCGTCAGCAACACATACACGCTGAACTTCAGCTATGGCGTCGGTCTCGTCGCCGAGGGCACCGGCGTGCTGCTCAACAACGAGCTCGACGATTTCACCGCGGCGGTCGGCGCGTCCAACGCCTACGGCCTTGTCGGCTTCGAGGCCAACCTGCCAGGGCCCGGCAAGCGACCGTTGTCGTCGATGTCGCCGACCATCGTGCTGAAGGACGGCAAGCCGGTGCTGGTGACGGGTTCGCCCGGCGGCAGCCGGATCATCTCCACCGTGCTCCAGGTGATCGTGAACGTGCTCGATTACAAAATGGATGTGGCCGCCGCCGTTGCCACACCGCGGCTGCACCATCAATGGCTGCCGGACGAGGTGCGCGTCGAGCGCGGCTTTCCCGACGATGTCCTGTTCGAGCTGAAGGCGATGGACCATCCCATCGTCGAGCCGATGGGACAGACTTCCGCCAATTCGATCGCGGTGACACCGAATGGCCCCCTCGGCGCACCCGATCCGCGCACACGCGGCGCAGAGGCGGCAGGGCAGTAACTCGTCCGCCGCATGGCACGGAAGCGGGCGCCGGCTTGCGCCCGCTGCTGCGCGTGCTACCACCGCGCAACTTCAAGAAACTGCCGGGGAAACACACATGACCACAGCCGATCCGAACCAGCGCATCGAACGCGCCGAGATCGAGGACACCAGCCTTCTCGCCTTCTATCGCGACATGAACGCGCCGGAGCGGCGGACGTTCTGGGCCTGCGCGGCGGGCTGGGCGCTCGACGGCATGGACTTCATGATCTATCCGCTGGTGATCGGCACCATCATCGCGCTGTGGAAGGTCGATGCGGCCTCGGCGGGTCTCGCCGGCACCGTGACGCTGCTGGCCTCTGCGATCGGCGGCTGGCTCGGCGGCTACCTCTCCGACCATATCGGACGAGTCAGGACGCTCCAGATCACCATCATCTGGTTCTCGTTCTTCTCGCTGGTCTGTGCCGTCGTGCAGAATTTCGACCAGCTCCTGATTGCACGCGCCGTGCTCGGCCTCGGCTTCGGCGGCGAATGGGCGGCGGGCGCCGTGCTGATGGGCGAGGCGATCCGGCCGCAATATCGCGGGCGCGCGGTCGGCTCGGTGCAGTCGGGCTGGGCGGTCGGCTGGGGTCTCGCCGTGCTCTCGCAGGCGATCCTGTTCTCGCTTCTGCCGGCCGAGACGGCCTGGCGCTGGATGTTCGTGATCGGCGCGCTGCCGGCGCTCTTGGTGTTCTACATCCGCCGTTCCGTCACCGAGCCGGAGATCGCAGCCGAGGCCCGTGCCAGGCATGCGGAAACGGGCAGTCATCCGAAGCTTTGGGAGATCTTCACCTTCCCGATGGTGAAGACCACGATCCTGGCGTCGCTGATGGCGACGGGTTGTCAGGGCGGCTACTACGCCGTCACCTTCTGGGTACCGCAGTTCCTGACCAAGGAGCGGCATCTGTCGATCGTCGGCTCGACCGGATATCTCTCGACGCTGATCATCGGCTCCTTCATCGGCTATCTCACCGGCGCTTGGCTCGCCGACCGGATCGGGCGGCGCAATCTGTTTCTGATCTTCTCGCTCGGGGCCATGGCCGTGGTGCTGCTCTATACGCAGCTGCCGCTGACCAACGAGATCCTGTGGGTGCTTGGCTTCCCACTCGGCTTTTTCGCCTCGGGCTATTTCTCGGGGATCGGCGCGTTCCTGACTGAGCTCTATCCGACGCGGCTGCGCGGCTCCGGCCAGGGCTTTTGCTACAATTTCGGCCGCGGCATCGGCGCGCTGTTTCCGTTCCTCGTCGGTGCGCTGTCGGCGACGACGTCGCTTGCGAACGCAATCGCGATGTTTGCGGTGGTAGCCTACGCGCTGTTCTTCATCGCCGCCTTCGCGCTGCCGGAGACGCGCGGTCGCGTGCTGCACGCGGATTGACTACTCGGCGTCATCCCGGGGCGGCTCGAAGAGCCGGACTATGGTGCGCAATTGCGCACCTGAGGATCTCGAGATTGTGGCGCGAGATTCCGGGTTCGGTGCTGCGCACCGCCCCGGAATGACGGGAGAGTGGGCTTACCGCCCCACCTGGTACGGCCCGCCTTTTTCCAGCGCTCTGGCGTAGGCCGGCCGCGCATGGATGCGCTCCAGGAACGCCATCGCCCTGGGATGGCCCTGCTCCAGCCCGCCGCGCGCTTGCGCGGCTTCGAGCGGAAAGCTCATCTGGATGTCGGCTGCGGTGAACTCGTTGCCGGCGAACCACTCGCTCTTCGCAAGCTCGCCTTCCCAGTAATCCATGTGCTGCTTGAGCTGCGGATTGACCAGCGCGGTAAGCGCCTGGTTCGAGACCTTGCGCACCAGCGGACGAAGCAGCGCCGGCGCACGCTTCGGCATCAGCGTGAACAGCAGCTTGAGCAGCAGCGGCTGCATCGCCGAGCCTTCCGCATAGTGCAGCCAGTAGGTGAAGCGCAGTCGCTCCGGCGTGTTCGGCGGCGGGATCAGTCGGCCGTTGCCGTAGGTGGCGATGAGATATTCGATGATCGCGCCTGACTCGGCGATGGTGTTGCCGTTGTCGGTGATGACGGGCGACTTGCCGAGCGGATGGATCGCGCGCAGCTCCTTCGGCGCGCGCATGTCGGGCTGGCGCTGATAACGCGCGATCTCGTAGGGCACGCCCAACTCCTCGAGCAGCCACAGCACGCGCTGCGAGCGGGAATTGTTGAGGTGATGGACGGTCAGCATCGGCGGGATCCCCAGGCTAGGCGTGGTCTGTTCGCCGCGTACGTGCCAGCCCGGGAACGCAATGTCGAGCCATCCGGACGGATATTTTAACCCGGGTATATTGACGCCGATAATTTACCCGGGTATTAAATGATCAACGTCATCGGGATATGGCAATGATTTCAATGCAGAGGACATTCACGGCCTTCCAGGGCCAGCGCCGCCTGGCGTCCGGGTCGGCCGGAGAGGTCGCACTGGTCGTCAAGCGGATCATGCCCACGCCGGACGAGCCCATCATCATCTTCGAGGACGCCACGGGCCGATCGATCGACTTCGATCTGCGCGGCGGCGATCGCGAGGTGCTGGCGCGGGTCGCGAAGCTTGTCCCGCCTCCGGTTGAGGAGACCGCACCACCGAGCGAGCCGCGCGGGCGCGGCCGGCCGAAGCTCGGCGTGGTCGCGCGCGAGGTAACGCTGCTGCCGCGGCACTGGGAATGGCTCAACGCGCAGCCGGGCGGCGCCTCGGTCGCGCTGCGGAAACTCGTCGACGAGGCACGGCGTGCCAGTGGCGACAAGGACCGAGAGCGGCAGGCGCGCGATGCGGCCTATCACTTCATGTCGACCATGGCGGGCAACCTGCCGCAGTTCGAGGAAGCTTCGCGGGCATTGTTCGCGGATGACCGGCGGCGCTTCACCGGGCTGATCGCCGACTGGCCGACTGATATCCGCGACCACATCGTCAAGCTCGCCTACAGCGACCGCGCGTAAACCGCGCGGCGCTTTCCCTCAACCCTATCGACGGCCCAAGCCGCGCCTCGCGCGGCAACGGCTTCGCACGCCCTGATGAAAGGCAAATCCATGTCCGCCGCCACGCCACTCTGGACAACATTCCTGCGCTTCCTCGCGCCCCTGATGCTGAGCAACGCGCTGCAATCGCTGTTCGGCACCGTCAGCAACGTCTATCTCGGCCAGATGATCGGCGTCGACGCGCTCGCGGCGGTCTCGGCGTTCTTTCCGGTGATGTTCTTTCTGTTCGCCTTCGTCATGGGCTTGAGCACCGGCGCCACGGTGCTGATCGGCCACGCGTTTGGCGCCGGTGAACATGGCCGGATCAAAATCGTTGTTGGCACGACGCTCGCGGTCGGCCTGCTGCTCTCGATCTCGATTGCACTGGTCGGCGGGTTGTTCAGCCGGCCATTGATGATGGCACTTGCGACGCCCACGGACATTCTCGACCAGGCCAGCGCTTATGCGCGCGTCATGCTGCTCACGATGCCGCTCGGTTTCGTCTTCCTGCTGATGACGGCGATGATCCGCGGTGTCGGCGATGGGCTCACGCCTCTGCTGGCGCTGGCGCTGTCGACCGCGATCGGCCTGATCCTGACGCCAATGCTGATCCGCGGCGCGTTCGGATTGCCGGCGGCCGGCATCACCAGCCCGGCATGGGCTGCCGCGATCGCCAACATTGCGACGCTGATCGTGCTGGCCCTCTATTTGCTGCGGAAGAAACATGCGCTTGCTCCCGATGCCGCGCTGCTGCGTCATCTGCGGCTCAACGGCGCGGTGCTCGGCAAGGTCCTCGGCATCGGATTGCCGAGCGCGATCGGCATGGTGGTGATGGCGATCGCCGAGCTGGTGCTGCTCGGCCTCGTCAACGGCTTTGGCTCCGACGCCACCGCGGCCTATGGCGCCGTCAACCAGGTGATGGGCTATACGCAGTTCACGGCGATGTCGATCTCGATCACAGTCTCGATCCTCGGCGCGCAGGCCGTCGGCGGCGGCGACAGGGGCCGGCTCGACGGCATCGTTCGCACAGGCCTCGCGTTCAACCTCGTCCTGACCGGCGGCCTCGTGGCGTTGATCTATCTCGCGCCACGCGCCGTGCTCGGCATCTTCATCACCGATGGCGCCGTGCTCGATCTGGCGAAGGAGTTGCTCACCATCGCCTTGTGGAGCTCGGTGCCGTTCGGCCTGGCAACGGTGTTTTCCGGCGCCATGCGCGCCGCCGGCGTGGCGCTGACGCCGATGCTGCTTTCGATCTTCGCGATTCTCGCGATCGAGCTGCCGGCCGCGGTCATCCTGAGCCGCACGATTGGCCTGAAGGGCGTATGGGCCGCCTATCCGATCGTGTTCTGCGCCATGTTCGTTTTGCAGATGGGCTATTACCTCCTGGTGTGGCGCAAGCGGACGATCCGGCGTCTGATCTGAGCCGGATCATCAAGGTATTATGACCATCATTAAACGGTGGACCTGTGGCGCGCGCTGCGCCAGAATGGACGAAAAGCCAGATCAAAAGTCAGGTCAGGGAGAACGATTTTGACCCGCACAGCCCCGCAATTCCTGTTCGATTTCGGCAGCCCGAACGCCTATCTCAGCCATCTGGCGATCCCGGCGATCGAGCAGCGCATCGGCGTCAAATTCGAGTATGTGCCGATCCTGCTCGGCGGCATCTTCAAGTCGACCAACAACAAGTCGCCGGCCGAGACGCTCGCCGGCGTCAAGAACAAGCGTGAATTCCAGGCGGTCGAGACCGAGCGCTTCATCAAGCGCTTCAAGGTTCAGCCCTATGTCTGGAATCCGCACTTCCCCGTCAACACGCTGAACCTGATGCGCGCCGCGATCGCGGCGCAGCTCGAGGGCGTGTTCGAGAAATACGTCGAGGCCGCCTTCCACCACATGTGGCGCGAGCCGAAGAAGATGGACGACCCGGAAATCGCGGCGAAGGCGCTGGCATCCTCCGGCCTCGATGCGCAAAAGCTGTTCGCCCGCGCCCAGGAGCCCGAGGTCAAGGGCAAGCTGATCAAGAACACCGAAGAGGCGGTCGCGCGCGGCGCGTTCGGCTCGCCGACCTTTTTCGTGGGCAACGAGATGTTTTTTGGCAAGGAGCAGCTGCGCGAGGTCGAGGAGATGGTATCGGGAAAGTGATTCCCTCATCGCGCGGAAAGCTAGCAATCTCCCCGACGTCGTCCTGGCGAAGGCCAGGACCCATAGCCGCCAAAGGTTATTGATGTGACGAGCTGGGGCTCCAACTTGTCCGACAACATGCAGTCGGGGTAATGGGTCCTGGCTCCCGTGCGCAATTGCGCAACTAGGCCAGGACGACAGCAAAAAGAAAAAAGGACAATCCCATGCGCATCCTCGTGGTCGGCGCCGGCGCCATCGGCGGCTATTTTGGTGGCAGGCTGTTGCAGGCCGGCCGCGACGTCACCTTCCTGGTCCGGCCGCGGCGCGCCGGCGAGCTTGCGAGCGCCGGCCTCGTCATCAAGAGCCCGAACGGCGACGTGACGCTGAAGGCTCCACCGACGGTCGAGGCCGACAAGCTGAAGGACAAGTTCGACGTCGTGCTCCTGAGCTGCAAGGCGTTCGATCTCGACGATGCCATCAAGTCGTTCGCGGCGGCGGTCGGGCCTGATACGGCGATCATTCCGATGCTGAATGGCATGAAGCATCTCGATACGTTGGATGCCAGGTTCGGCAAGGAGCGCGTGCTCGGCGGGCTCTGCGCCATCGCAGCGACCTTGAGCGAGAAGCGCGAGGTGGTGCAGCTCCAGCCGATGCAGGCGATCAGCTACGGCGAGCGCGACGGCAAGCTGTCCGACCGGGTCCGGGCGATCGACGAAGCCTTCAAGAGCGGCATCGTTGGGGCCACCGCCAGCCAGAACATCATGCAGGACATGTGGGAGAAGTGGGTGTTCCTCTCCTCGCTCGCGGCCTCCACCAGCCTGATGCGCGCCTCCGTCGGCAACATCCTCGCCGCCCCCGGCGGCAGGGATTTCCTGCTCGGCATACTCGATGAGACCAGTGAGATTGCCACCGCGTCAGGCTATCCGCCAGGAGGCCCGTTCTTCGAGCGGGTGAAGGGCAACCTCACCACCGAGGGCTCGCCGATGACCGCCTCGATGTTCCGCGACATCAAGGCCGGCCTGCCGGTCGAGGCCGATCACGTCGTCGGCGATCTCATCGCACGCGGCGATGCCGCCAAGGTGCCGCTGCCGAAGCTGCGCATCGCCTATACGCATTTGAAGGCGTATGAGAAGCAGCGGGCGGGGTAGCGGCCCGCTACACACTCGGGTGTCGTCCCGGACAAGCGTAAGCGCAGATCCGGGACCCATAACCACGAGAATACATCGTACGCGACGTCGTCACTCCGAGTCCCCATAACCACATCTTTCTGTGGTTATGGATCCCGGATCTGCGCGCGCTTGGGGCGCGCTTGTCCGGGATGACGGCGGAGTGTGGAGCTACTGCAGATGCGCCAGATAATGCGCGACCGCCGTAATCTCTTCTTCGCTCATCGCGTAGGCGACATCGGCCATCGCGGCGACGCCGCCGCCGACGCGCTGGCCGGCCTTGTAGTCGTGCAGCGCCTTCACGAGATATTCCTCGCGCTGGCCGGCGAGGCGCGCGACGGCCTTGGTGCCCGCGTAAGTGTCCGTGTGGCATGAGGCACAGCGGCGACCGGCCGCGACTTGTGTGCCTTTCTTCGACAGATCGGGATCCTGATCTTCCGGCCCCTTCGGCGGCGCGAGCTGCGAGAAGTAAGCCCCTAGATTGCGGATGTCCTCGTTGTTGATCTCTTCGACGATCGGCTGCATCTGCTCGTTCTTGCGCGAGCCGGCGCGGAAGAAAACCAGCTGCCATTGCAGGAATTGATCGGGCTGGCCCGCGAGCGAGGGGATGTTCTCGGTCTGCGAGATACCGTTCTCGCCGTGACAGCCGGCGCAGACCTCAGCCTTGGCCTTGCCGGCGGCAGTGTCGGCGGCATCGGCCGGGCAGAAGCCCAGCGTGACAAGCGCAATCGCGCTGATTGCGTGCGAGATGAACTGCCGGCGCATGATGGGGATTCCGATCTATCGAGATTGTCATTCCGGGGCGTGCGAAGCACGAGCCCGGAATCCATAACCACCAGTCGTGGTTATGGGTTCCGGACTTGCGCGCAAGGGCGCGCAATCCGGAACGACGGTCATTCACGAAAAAGGCTGCGGCCGCCTCATGCCCACCGCAGCCTTTGATTCGCCCGCGCGCTACTTCTTGCTGTAGCTGATGCGATAGATCGCACCGGCCCAGTCGTCGGCGACGAGGATCGAACCGTCCTTGGCGAGGATGATGTCGTTGGGACGGCCGAGATAGCCCTGGTCACCCTCGATCCAGCCGGAGGCGAACACCTCCTGCTTGGCATTCTTGCCGTCGGGCCCGACGATCACGCGCATGATGCGGCCGCCCTGGTATTTGTGGCGATTCCAGGAGCCGTGTTCGGCGATCAGGATGTTGTTCTTGTACTCGGCGGGGAATTGATCGCCGGTGTAGAACTTCATGCCGAGCGGAGCGACGTGCGCGCCGAGATTCAGCACGGGCGGCGTGAACTCGGAGCACTTGTGACCCATCGCGAACTTCGGATCGGGCAGGTCACCCTGGTGGCAATAGGGATAGCCGAAATGCTCGCCCATCTTCGAGATCATGTTCAGCTTGTCGCTGGGCAGATCGTCGCTGATCCAGTCGCGCGCGTTCTCGGTGAACCAGTACTTGCCGGTACGCGGATCGACGTCGCCGCCGACCGAGTTGCGAACGCCGAGCGCATAGATTTCGGCGTTGCCGGTCTTGGGATCGACGCGGCGGATCTGCGAGACGCTGGTCGGGGGAACGCCGACGTTGAAGGGCGGTCCGAACGGCAGGTAGAACCAGCCTTCCTTGTCGACTGCGATGTACTTCCAGCCATGCGCGGCATAGGAGGGCATGTCGTCATAGACGACCTTGCCGTCGCCGAGCTTGTCCAGATTGGCTTCCGCGTTGTCGTAGCGGATCAGCTTGTCGACCGCGATGACGTAGAGCGCGCCGTCCTTGAAGGCGAGACCGGTGGGCATGTTCAGCCCCTTCAGGATGGTCTTGACCTCTTTCTTGCCGTTGTTGTCCTTGATGGCATAGACGTTGCCGAGGCCGAACGAGCCGACGAACAGCGTGCCCTTGTCACCCCAGGCCATCTGCCGCGCGGCGAGAACGCCGGGTGCATAGACCTCGATCTTGAAGCCGGCAGGCAGCTTGATCTTCTTCATCATCGCCGCGAGCTCGGCCTCCGACGCACCGGTCGGTGGACCCGACGGCGGCGCGAGGCCCTTCTGCGCCTCGGTCTCGTCGCCCAGGAACCAGTCATCCGGCGGATGGGTCCAGAACTCCTTGGTGCCGGATTCGTATTTCTTCAGCGGCTTGTTCTTGTCCTGCTGTTGCGCATTGCCGGCGCTGGTCCCCGCGAGAAGCGCAACCGCTGCAAGCGCCAGGACGGATTGAAAGACGGATTGATGGAATTTCATCGCGTCACTCCCCTAAGGCAGCCGTCAGGGCTGCACGTTATTTTGTTTTGCTAGTCGAGAGGCGAAGTTTGGAGCCTGTCGAGGCGACAGACGCAAAAAGGTTAGCACATCTGCGAGCGGTGAGAAGCGCGCCGCGTGCACTGCGGTTGCGCTCAATAAAAATTGAGACGGAATCTCTCTGAAGGCGAACGCGGCAGCGAAAACGATCTCGCTGCAACGCGGCATCGACGTGGCGCGTGGCTGATTTTCAGGCAGTAGGAGAGGCGGCCGCACAAAAACGCGAAAACAACCCCATGCACAGTAGACCGGCAAAGACCATGCTGCGCCCGGTGACGCCAGGCAGACGTTTGACGCGTCGAGCAAAACAGCAAAGGCGGCGCTTACGAGGCGACGGGGTAGGGTCCGTCGTCAAACACCGCATCATGATAGCCCTTCGACCCGACCTCGCGCGCCAGCGCGCTGCGAAAATCCTGTCCCGCGCGGAGGCTGTGCAGCACATGCGCGAAGTCGAATTCCGGCCGCCACCCCAGCTCGTGCCGCGCACGATCGTTGACGTAGACGCGATCGATCTGCGGAAACAGGCGCCAGCCGTTCGCCGCATAGAGCTGCGCGCAATCCGGATAGAGCTCGCGGACGACGCCGGCCGCGTCGCGCGCCAGCGCCGCGAGATGGTGCGGCTCGAACGGGCTCGTGGCCGACACGATGTAGCGGGCGAAGCCGAGGTCGGGCGCGCGCTGGACGGCGAGCAGATGGGCGCTCACCGCGTCCGCTATATCCAGCCGGCGATAGAGCAGCTCGTTGGCCTGCGCGTTGTCCAACGCGTAAGCCGACCGCATCGAAGGATCGTCGTCGTCCTCGGGGAAGAAGCGCGAGGTCCGCAAGACAACGACCGGCAGCCCGCGCTCGCGAAAGAACAGCTCGCACAAATTCTCCGCCATCAGCTTGGTCGTGCCGTAGATGTTCTTCGGCACCGGCGACAGGTCCTCGGTGACCCACACCGCGGCCTGCCCGGCTTCGGGGCGGAGCTGCGAGCCGAACGCGCTGGTGGTGCTGGTGAAGACGAAGCTGCGCACGCCGGCGGCCACGGCCGCCTCGAGCAGATTGAGCGTGCCTGTCACGTTGGTGTCGACGAAGTCCTGCTTGCCGTGGGTCGCCACATGCGGCTTGTGCAGCGTCGCGGCGTGGATCACGGCGGTGACGCCGTCCATCTGACGCCGCACGAAGTCCGGATCGACGATCGAGCCGACGGCATCGGTGAAGGGCGATGGCTTCAGGTCGACCCCGCGCGCAGCTGACCCGCGCCCGCGGAGCGTGCGGAGAAGGGCCTCCCCGAGATGGCCCGCGCTGCCGGTGATGAGAATTGTCATTGCAGACCCAATACAGCCGCCAGCGGCGTGGAAAACCACGGCCCGACCCGGTTTGGCTGGATGCTCTGGGAAAAATTGGAGCGGGCGAAGGGGCTCGAACCCTCGACCCCGACCTTGGCAAGGTCGTGCTCTACCACTGAGCTACACCCGCATCCTGTGTCGGTCGCGTGACGCGCCGGCAACGGCTGTCGTATGCCAAAAGCGGGAGGGGAATGCAACAGCTACCGGCGGCATAGATTGGTATCTTCGGGCCTATATGGACCCCGAAAGCAGCCAAATCGACCGAAAATGCCCCGGAACCGCCGAATCGGCCGCGACGGATTGAAATTCGGCCGCCCCGGCCCAATTTAGGAGCCGACAACGAAGCATATGCATTGGCGACGTGCTAAAGACCCGCCATTCCAGACATGAGACGAGGGAATCCCGTGACGATCATCGACCAGGGTAACGGAGCGGCGGGCCCGGCTGCGGCCGATCTGATCAAGGACACCACCACCCAGACCTTCGTGAAGGACGTCATCGAGGAATCGAAGCGCCAGCCGGTGCTGATCGACTTCTGGGCGGAGTGGTGCGGCCCCTGCAAGCAGCTCACCCCCGTGCTGGAAAAGGCGGTCAAGGCGGCGAAGGGCAAGGTCAAGCTGGTCAAGATGAACATCGACCAGCACCCGGCGATCCCGGGCCAGATGGGCATCCAGTCGATCCCGGCCGTGATCGCCTTCGTCAACGGCCAGCCGGCCGACGGCTTCATGGGCGCGGTGCCGGAGAGCCAGCTCAACGCCTTCATCGAAAAGCTGACCAAGGGCGTGACGGCGCCGGGCGAGCCCAATATCGCCGAGATCCTGCAAGAGGCCGAGGCGGTGCTCGCCGAGGGCGACGCCGCCGCCGCGGCGCAGATCTATGCCGAGGTGCTCTCGCACGATTCGACCAACATCGCGGCGCTCGCGGGCCTCGCCAAGTGCTACACCGTCTCGGGCGCGATGGAGCAGGCCAAGCAGACGCTGGCCATGGTGCCGGAATCCAAGCGCAACGACCCCGCGGTGAAGGCCGTGCAGACCGCGATCGATCTCGCCGAGCAGGCGGAGCAACTGGGGCCGGTGGCGGAGCTGGAACAGAAAGTCGCCGCAAATCCGCTCGATCATCAGGCACGCTTCGATCTCGCGACCGCCCTCAACGCGCAGGGCAACCGGGCAGCCGCGACCGAGCAGCTGCTCGCGATCATCAAGCGCGACCGCAAATGGAACGACGACGGCGCCCGCAAGCAGCTCGTGCAGTTCTTCGAGGCCTGGGGCGGCACGGACGATGCAACCGTCGAGGGGCGCAAGCGCCTGTCGACCATCCTCTTTTCGTAGGCGCGCGGCTATTTTTGGAGCATGATCTTGTCGGAATACCGCTTCGCAATTTGTGCCAACGCGGCCCTCCGGCTCCGGATCATGCTCTAGCGCGCGGGACTTCAGCGGGGACCAGATGCCGATCAACATCGAATATCGCGGGCCCGCCGACCTTCCGGAGATCATTCCGGTATTCCCATTGCCGGGCGCGCTCTTGCTGCCGCGCGGCCAAATGCCGCTCAACATCTTCGAGCCGCGCTATCTCGCGATGGTCGATGATTCCTTCCGCGACGGCCATCGCCTGATCGGCATGATCCAGCCTGACGTGGCGCACTCGCCGAAGAACTCCGACAAGCCGGCGCTGTTCCGCGTCGGCTGCGTCGGCCGCATCACCCAGCTCGCCGAATCCGGCGACGGCCGCTACATCCTCGAGCTCACCGGCGTCTCGCGCTTCAAGGTGGTCGAGGAGCTCGAGGTGCTCACCGCCTACCGGCAGTGCAAGGTGGATTTCTTCACCTATGTCGACGACTTCACCGCGCGGATGGGCGAGGACGAGGTCGATCGCGAGGCGCTGCTGGCTGTGCTCGCGGACTTCTTGAAGGCCAACAATCTCAAGGTCGACTGGGAGGGCGTCGAGAGCGCGCCCAACGAGGCGCTGGTCAACGCGCTGGCGATGATGTCGCCCTACGGCCCCGCGGAAAAGCAGGCCATGCTGGAGGCGCCCGACTTGAAGACCCGCGCCGAGATCCTGATCGCGGTGACCGAGATGGACCTCGCCAAGAAGCGCACCAGCGGCGATCCGCCGTTGCAGTGAGGGCCTGAATTGCTCAGGCAGCGCGAACGGCTGCGCCGGCACCTCGCCGCAGCATCCTGGCGATGTCGGATGCAGGCATCGGCCGGCTGAAATAGTAGCCTTGCGTTTCGAGGCACCCCTCTTCGCAGAGGATATCCAGCTGCTCCTTGGTTTCGACGCCTTCGGCGGTCGTCGTCTTGCCGAGGCTGACTGCGAAACGAACCACTGCGCGCGCGAGATGGCGCGCCTCTGCCCTTGCGCTCGAAAGTTCGTTGACGAAACTGCGGTCGATCTTGATCTTGTCGAACGGGAACTTTTGCAGAAAGCTCAGCGATGAATAGCCGGTGCCGAAATCGTCCAGGGCGATTCGCACACCGAGCTCGCGCAATTGGCCGAGGACGGCGAAAACGGCTTCGCTGTCATGCATGATAACCGTCTCGGTGACCTCGAGCTCGAGCCTGTGCGGCGCAACTCCCGAACTCGCCAGCGCGCCGATAACGACCGGAACAAGCTCCTTGCTCCTGAACTGAGCAGGAGACAGGTTGACCGCGATCCTGACATGCGCGGGCCATTTGGCGGCTTCCGCACAGGCGGCTCTCAGGACCCATTCTCCCAGCGGCACGATCAAGCCGGTCTCCTCCGCGAGCGGGATGAATTCGCTCGGCATGACCAGACCTTGCTGCGGGTGATGCCAGCGTAGCAAGGCCTCGAAACCATTGACCTTGCCGGTCGCGGGGCTGACGAACGGCTGGTAGTGGAGCTCGAACTGACGGCCGGCAATCGCATCCCGCATGTCGCGCTCCAGGTTGCGTCGCGCATGCATGAGCTCGTCGAGTTCCGGCTCGAAGAAACGGAATGCGCCGCGTCCGCCACTCTTGGCCGAGTAGAGGGCGAGATCCGCGCTCTTCATGATCACGTCGGAATCGTTGCCATCGCGCGGCGCGATGGCGATGCCGATGCTGGTGCCCACCGTGACCCGATGATCGCCGAGATCGAACGGTTCGCAAAGCGCCTTCCTGATGTTCTCGGCAAGGGCGGCGGCCTCCACGGCCGGGTTGGTCACGTAATCGATCACGGCGAACTCGTCGCCGCCCAGCCGAGCAATCAACGCGGTTTCCGTGGTGCATTCGCGCAACCGCGCGGCGACGGCGCGCAGCAGGGAATCGCCCGTCGGATGTCCCAGCGTGTCGTTGACTTCCTTGAAGCGGTCGAGATCGAGCATGAGCACGGCCAGATCGAGGCCGCCATTGCGCGTAACCGCGATGGCATGCTCCATCCGCTCCCTGAGCAGCACGCGATTTGGCAGATCGGTCAACGCATCGTGTTGTGCCATGTGAGCGATCTTGGCCTCGGACCGGCGCTGCTCGGTGACGTCAAGATGCGTGGCCACCCACCCGCCGCCGGCCATTGGCTGCCGCGTCACGCAGATCAACCGACCATCCGTGAACTCGTCGATTCTGCTCGAGACTGCATCGAACGGCAACGCAGCTAGTTTCGAGAGGAATTGCTTGGCAGCGCCTTCGCTGGTGTCGCTCTTGAGGATGCCGGTCACGACGCGATGCCTGATGATGTCGGCGTGCGGTGTCCCCGTTCTCAACAGTTCCGGCGGCAGCTGATAGAGTCGGGCATAGCGCTCGTTGCAGACGACAAGTCGCTTCTCCGCATCGAACATGCACAGGGCCTCGACCATGTTGTTGATGGCCGTATCGAGCCTGAGTTTCTGCTCCTGGATTTCCTGTTGCGAATCTTCCACCTGCTGCCGGGCGAGCGAGAGCTCACTAATGATTTGCTCGAATCTGCTGGTTCTGGTCGCAAGGCGGCGATCCGCCAGCACGCCGACGAAGCTCATCCCGAGCACCGACAGGGCCACGCCCGCAATTGCCACGGCGAGGAAGGTCGGAGAAAGCGACAATGTATCGCTTGCCAGCGTAGGGTCTGGAACGATCTGCACGGCCCCCATGGCCGTGAAATGGTGCGACACGATGGCGAGCGTCAGCAGCAGCGCCGCAGCAAAGGTCCCCCACTTGTCCTTGTGGCCCAGGGCAACGGCGAGCGCAGCGTAGCCCAGCACCATGCCGAGGACGATCGAGATCAACACCAGCCCCGGCGACCAGGTCACGCGACCCGGGACCTCGAGGGCCCACATGCCGATATAGTGCATGCTTGCAATGCCCGCGCCGATGATGCCGCCACCGGCAGCTGCGCGCCACTGGCCGGAATTGTTGACGGCAACGCCAAAACCGCCCGAGGTCAGAATCATCGCCGCGGCGAGCGACAGCACCGTCAGGACGAGGCCGTAATTGGTCGGGACGCCGGGCTCGTAGGCGAGCATCGCGACAAAATGCGTTGCCCAGATTCCGTAGCCGATGGCGGCGCCGGCAATCGCAACCCAGATCAACCGCGCCCAGGCCCGCGAGGCGACCGCACGATGAAAGATGCTGACCGCAACGATACTTGCAACGAAGCACACCAGGCCGGCAAGCAGGACGAGACGCCAATCGTGCTCGGCCGTAAGGCAGGAAAAAACGCGGAACATCCAATAGCGCTCCCCTCGTCAATATCGTCGATGGTGGATCGCCTAGACGTTCTTCGCGTTAATTTTGTGCAACGCCTGATTGCATGATTACCAGCGGGTTAACGCGGCCTGTGCAATTCGATCTGCGGAAATTTGCGCCATCGACGGCCGGCGGACGTGCGCCGTGATCGGCAACGAACGTCTAGAGGTGCGTGCGGATGCGCTTGCGTCCGGTGATCATCGCGCGGATCAGGTTCTCGCGCTGGAGAATCCCCATCAGCAGCACGCCCACGACGTGCAGCACGACCAGGACGATGACCGCGTCCGATGAATAATGGTGGGCGTCTTCGACCCACCAGACGCCGAAGAAGGTGACGGTCACCGACATCGCTCCCGTGATCGTGGAGACGGCGAGCGAGGCCAGCAGCGCCACCAGCATCAACGTGCCGGCGGGATTGAGACCGATGTAGCGGCCGGTCATGCCGCGGCGCAGGTTCCAGAGATAGCCTGGCGCCGCGCGAAGCCTGACGCCGACCATGCGGAAGCGCGAATAGCGGCTTCCCCAAAAACCCCAGACCAGGCGGAAGGCCAGGAGCCCAAGCACCGTATAGCCGACGATGCGGTGCAGGCGGTCAAAGACGGTGGGGGTGAACCACGCGGCCAGAACACAGATCGCCAGGGCCCAGTGCCAGAGGCGCAACGGGAGGTCCCAGACCGCGATCGTGCGCGGAGCAGTTCGATCCGCGGGGCTCCTGTCGGACGCCCCGCGCGCTTCTGGCACCGCTTCTTCGATCAAGCGAAGACCACCCTCAAGCCTTACTTTGCGCAGATCACTTCGCGCAGGTCATTTCGCGCAAGTCATTTCGCGATCGTGTGCTTCAGGCTGAGATCTTCGGGGCTGTAGAACAGCTCGTAGAGCTTGCCTTCCTTGACGCCATAGACCTCATAGCACGAGCCTTCGACCTTGGAGCGCCGCACTTCGTAACCGAGCGCCTTGGCCTTGGCTTCGGCTTCGCTCGCCGGCTTCCACGACGCCTTGTCGAGCTTGGTGCAGTTCTTGAAACCGTCGGCCATGGCGGCGGATCCCGTGCCAATCCCGATCGTCAGTACCATGGCAACAACACGAATGACCTTCACGAACGTCTCCTCCTTTGTCGTGAGCGCTGCGCGGGAAGCCGCGAAGCGGGACGGAAGGAAGCAAAGCACATGATGAAGTCAATGCGGTTCGGCGCCGGTTCGCTTTAGAGATATTCTAACGATCCGAGAAAGATCAGCGCTCTCCGCATGCAGCACGCATTTGAACGGCCGCTGCGGCCTTACGTCTCACGGGACGGAGGCGCGCTGCCGGCCGGGCTGGTCATCCCTGGATCGCGCTTCGCGCAGCGGGGTAGTTGCGTTGCAGCCAGTCCGCCCAGGAGAGCCGTCCGCGAACGCCTTGGCTGACGACGAAGCCCATGCCGCGCGCCTTCGCGTCCGAAAGATTCATCGGCAGGATTTTCCGATGCAGCCCCCGGGCGTGCTGATACCGGCGGGCCAGCGAGACCAGCTCGAGATCTTCGGGGCCGCCAATCTCCGCGCGCTCGCCACGCATCCCGTCGAAGGCGCAGGCCACGACGTGGTCGGCGACATCCGACGTATCGACGGGATTGAACAGCGTCGTCGGCACCGGCCACACCGGAAGCCAGGCGAGGCCCGAGAGCAGGCTGTCGAGCAGATAGTAGAACGGCATCGCGCGAACCACCGACCAGGACAGAGCCGATGCACGCACCAGCCGTTCGCCGGCAAGCTTGACCCGCGCATAGGGCAGGGTTGCCTCATCGAGGCCGACGATCGAGACATGGAGGAAGTGCCGCACCCTGGCTTCCCCGCAGGACGACAGCAACCGCGCGGTGCCCTCGACGTCCACGGCGGAGGGCGAGGTGAAGAAGTCTGTCGGGCGAATGCCGCCGCGCCGCGCGATCGGCGAATAGGTCGCCGCGTTGATGACCGTGTCGACGTCATGCAGCGCGTCCCGCAACCCGGCGCCTGTGGCGAGGTCGCCGATCGCCCATTCGACGTCCGGTCGCGTGCCCGGCGATCGCGCAAGCACCCGGACGTGACGTCCGCTGCGAACGAGGCGATCGACGATATCCCGGCCGAGATGGCCCGTGCCCCCGGTGACGAGTGTCAGAGCCATGTTTGAAGCTCCATCTGCAACGGCTCGCCGTTCGCCGTAGCGGGAAGGCGTCTACGGCGAGCTCAGTAGCCGGCAACCGTCATGGCAACGACGGCGCTGAGCGCCATCCAGCCGAAGTGCCGGCCGCGTGTCGCCCATGCGTTGGCGAAGGCGGAGAAACCGAACACGCAGGCCATGGTGATGACGATCCAGTGGCGCGCCGGCGCCGAGTCCATCCAGGGCGCCGCGATCAGGAGCACGCCGCCGCCGATCCAGGCGACGGTCGATGCCTGCCAGACCAGGCGGATCAGGGTGCGCAGCCGTTCCGGCTCGATGCTCGCGCGAGCAAAGACCTTGGTCTCGCCGAGGATGCCATGGATGAGGGCCACGACGATGGTCAGGACGCCGGCGCACTGGAGCAACAGATCACGCATCGATATCTCCGTACATAACTGTATGGAGACATAGGGGCTGGCCTGCCGCCTGTCAATACACTAGTGTATGGTCAAGTTCCGGGAACCTGGCATGACCGAACAGCTCTCCGCCGACGATTGGATCAAACAGGGGCTGAAGGCGCTCGCGAAAAGCGGCTTCACGGCGCTGAAGGCCGACCCGCTGGCAAAGGCCATCGGGGTTTCGCGCGGCAGCTTCTATTGGCATTTCGCCGATCTCGGCGCGTTCCATGCCGCCGTGCTGAAACGCTGGCGCGAGATCGCGGCCGAGCAGATCATTGCCGATGTCGAAGCCGCCGGCGACGAGCCGCTGAAGGCGCTGCTGCGCAGGTCCTTCGGCGCGCGGCTCGATCTCGAACGCGCGGTCCGCAACTGGGCGGCATTCGATGCCGCCGCGCAAGCCGCGGTGCGCGCGATCGACCGCCGCAGGCTCGACTATATCGAGCAGCTCCTGGACAAGCGCGGGCTAGACCCGGCGACGGCGCAGGCTCGCGCGCAGATCCTCTATTGGACATTTCTCGGCTTCGCCCTGTCGGGCCCGCCGGTGCCGGCGGCACGGCTCCAGGGCCTGCTCGACGACCTGCTACGGATGATCTCTGCCGAGTGACCCGTTCCAATGGAACGGGTCACTCGGCGGGCGCGAATTTCTGTGCTAGAGGCAGCCGATCGCCGGAGACCACAATGAACGCGCCCACCGAACGCCCCGAAACCAGCGTCGATCCGAAATTGCTGGAGATTCTGGTCTGCCCGCTGACCAAGGGTCCGCTGGAGTTCGATTCCACAAAGCAGGAGCTGATCTCGCGCAGCGCCAAGCTCGCTTACCCGATCCGCGACGGCATCCCGATCATGCTGCCGGAAGAGGCGCGGAAGATCGATTGAGGTCGCAGTCTTGCGCAGCGGCCGCGCAACAATCGCGATGTCGTCCTGGCGAAGGCCAGGACCCATAACCCCAGGGAGGGGTTTGGCGCGACGCTGGTAACTCCGTGTCTTCGCAAAACTATTGCTGCGGCGTATGGGTCCCGGACCTGCGCGCGCTTGGGGCGCGCTTGTCCGGGACGACGAGCGGAGGGTGGAGCGCCAGCGAGGATAAGAACTACAGCGCCTCGCCCTTCAGCAGCCGCGGCACCTCGCCCGTCAGGCCTGCGGCCTGGCGGATAAAGAGATTCTTCAGCGGCGGGGCGCGGTCGACGAGGCCGAGGCCGATGTCGCGCACGGTGCGCAGCAGCGTCGACTGGTTGGAGAACAGGAAGTTCAGCGAGTTGGTGGCAACGCCCATCGCCATGGTGTCGAAGCGGCGCCAGCGCTGGTAGCGCTCGAGCACGTCGGCCGCGCCGAGATCCATCCCGAGCCGCGCGGCATCGACGACGACCTCGGCCAGCGCGGCGACGTCCTTCAGCCCCATGTTGAGGCCCTGGCCCGCGATCGGGTGGATGACGTGGGCGGAATCGCCGACCAACGCGAGGCGCTCGGCGATGAAGGAGCGCGCCACGAAATAGGACAGCGGAAATGCGCGCGGCTTGTCGAGCGCCTTGACCTCGCCGAGATGCAGGCCGAAGCGCTGCTCGAGCTCGCCGTGAAACTCTTCGTCGCTGAGAGCGATGATGCGCGCGGCCTCAGCCCGGCGCTCGGTCCAGACCAGCGAGGAGCGCTTTCCGGACAGCGGCAGGATCGCGAAGGGACCTGCGGGCAGGAAGTGCTCTTCGGCGCGGCCTTCGTGGTCGCGCTCATGGCCGACGGTGACGACGATGCCGGACTGGTCATACTCCCAGCCATTGGTGGCGATGCCGGCGCGCTCGCGCAGCTTCGACCTCGCACCATCGGCGGCGACCAGCAGGCTGGCCGCGATCACGCTGCCGTCGCCGAGCGTCACGTCGATGCCGTCGGAGCGGGCGTCGTAGGAGGCGACCGTGGTGGCGCGGAGATCGATGCCCTCGGCCTCGGCACGCACGACCAGCGCGTCGATCAGGCGGCGGTTCTCGACCATGTGCGCAAAGGGCTCGCCCGGCGCGACGTCGCCGGCGAAGTTGAGGAACACCGGACGCGTGGCGTCCTCCAGCTTGGAATCGGTGACGACCATGTCGAGGATCGGCTGCGCCTCGCCCCTGACGTCGTCCCAGGCACCGATCGCCTCGAACAGGCGGCGGCAAGCCGCGACGATCGCGGTGGCGCGCGGGTCCCGGCTCGGCCGCGTGCTGAGCGCGGGATCGGCGACGATGACGGGAATCTCGGGCCCGAGCCCCTGGCGGAGCGCCAAGGCCAGCGCCAGGCCCGCAAACGCGCCGCCGCCAATGACAATGCTACCCTGTACCGACATACCAAGCTTCCCGGCCAATACTTCGCCTGTTCTTGGTCTTGCTAGCAGACTTGAGGTGGGCGAAACAGTGCGGTGAAACAAGGGCGGAACGGCCCAATTCCGTCATTCCGGGGCGCGGAAGCGCGAACCCGGAATCCAGAGGTTATCGCTCGGGATTCCGGGTTCATCGCTGGCGCGATGCCCCGGAATGACGAGATTTTCGAAAGCACAATCATGTCCAAAAGCCTGATCGACCTGATCTCGATCCTCGACCTCGAACAGCTCGAGGTGAACCTGTTCCGCGGCAACAGTCCGAAGACGAGCTGGCAGCGGGTGTTCGGCGGCCAGGTGATCGGGCAGGCGATGGTCGCGGCCTGCCGCACCGTCGAGGGCCGGCTGCCGCATTCGCTGCATTGCTATTTCATCCTGCCGGGCGATCCGCAGATCCCGATCATCTACCAGGTCGAGCGCCTGCGCGACGGCAAGAGCTACTCGACCCGCCGCGTCACCGCGATCCAGCACGGCAACGCGATCTTCTCGATAATGGTGTCGTTCCATGCCGAGGAGGAGAGCGCGTTCGATCACCAGGACAAGATGCCGGACGTACCGCCGCCGGAAAAGCTGACGGCGGAGGAAGTGGCGAAGCAGCCGCTGTTCAAGGAGATGCCGGAGTTCATTCGCCGCTACTATGAATCCGACCGTCCGATCGAGCTGCGCCCGGTGGAGCTCGGCCGCTACTTCGGCCAGAAGATCGAGGACGGCCGCATCCACGTCTGGATCAGGACCGCGGCGAAGCTGCCCGACGATCCGGCGCTGCACATGTGCGCGCTGGCCTATGCGTCGGATTTCTCGCTGCTCGATGCGATCATGGCGCGCTACGGCCGCACGCTGTTCGACAAGCGCATGATGCCGGCGAGCCTTGACCACGCGATGTGGTTTCACCGCCCGTTCCGCGCCGACGAATGGCTGCTCTACGCCCAGGATTCGCCGAGCGCGCGAAGCGGCCGCGGGCTGACCCGCGGCTCGATCTTCAAGCCCGACGGCACGCTGGTCGCCTCCGTCGCGCAGGAAGGCTCCGTGCGCGAGCGGAGGGCGTAACGCCTAGAGGGAGCCGCGGGGGGCGAGCTCGGTCTGCGACGCAAACCAGTTCATAATCCAGCGATACACCCACGGGATCGGGATGATGAGGCTGAACAGGATTGCGGCCACGATTCCGCGCCAGAGAATCTCAAGACCGCTGCCCTTGAAGACGATCTCGCGCCGCGTGCCTTCAATGCTGCGGCAGAACCAGCGCATCTGAGCCGCGGCAACCCAGGCCCAGCCGATGATGGTAATGATCGAGATCGCGAACAGCAGATTCCAGCCGACATAGGCCCAGACCGAGCCGGTGAAGCTGAGGCCGAGCGGCTGCCCATTGGAGGCGAGGTTCGCGACTATCCATTTGATGAGGAGCCAGTAGAGAACGATCTGCACGAGGAACAGCAGGTTGCTCAGCAACTGGCTGCCGATGAAGCCGATCGCGATCGCCAGAACGATGAAGCCGAAAAACCAGGGCACCAGCGCCATCGCATTGCCGGTGAAGCTGAGGTTCGGGCGTCCCGGGACCTTCACGCAAGGCACGATCCATTTTGTGTACCAGACGAAGACCCACGGCGCCGGGATGACAAAGCACATGCCGATCAGCATCACGATGCTGCGCCAGGTGAATTCGAGGATGCCAAAATCGACCGACAGTGATCCGCCGGCGGCGCCACCATTGCCGCGGCCGCCCATCGTCGGCGGACCACCGGCCGGGATCATCGGCGGCGCGCCGCCGCCGACCAGGCCGGGGATCTCGGCGGCCTTCTGCCAGCCGGCCATGCCTTCGGTCCACACCAGCGTATCCGGGCGCACGACGCCCTGGGCGATGAGGTCGCGGAACTGCCCTTCGGGAAAGGGCCCCTGCTGCTTGCCCTCGGATGCGTAGAACCAACTCGCCATGAAACGTCCCCCTCAAACATACTTATGTACCGGCTGGGACGCTTCGGTTCACCGCATCCATGCCAAAAATGCATTGTGACGGATGAACGGCTGCCCTGTACAGAGGCGGCCGTTCACAACGCCAAACGTTTTTCCGCTTCAATCTGCAACTTTTTTATGCCATTTGCCCGGAAAGATGCCAGATTGACGCTGCGCCGGGGACATACGGCGCGGCGCATCCCGGGGAATAGGCCTGACCATGAAACTCGTCGTCGCGATCATCAAACCCTTCAAGCTCGATGAGGTCCGCCAGGCCCTGACGGCGATCGGCGTCCACGGCATGACCGTGACCGAGGTAAAGGGTTATGGCCGCCAGAAGGGCCACACCGAGATCTATCGCGGCGCGGAATATGTCGTGAACTTCCTGCCGAAGCTGCGCATCGAGATCGCGGTCGCCTCCGACGTCGCCGACAAGGCGGTCGCCGTGATCACCGCCACGGCGCGCACCGGGCAGATCGGCGACGGCAAGATCTTCGTCACGCCGATCGACCACGCGCTGCGCATCCGCACCGGCGAAACCGACAGCGACGCGCTCTAAAAACGACTTCTTCTTCGATCGCACCGGGCAACGACGCCACAGCTGCGACGCAATTTCTATGCTGGGGGAAATGACATGGCGGGATTGTTGCGCCGCGCGACCGTTATGGCTGCGCCGGCCGGACTTATGTCGATCATGGCCGCGCCGGCGCAGGCCGCGGGTTCCGAGATCAACACCGCCGACACCGCCTGGATGATCGTCGCCACCGCGCTGGTGCTGATGATGACGATCCCCGGCCTCGCGCTGTTCTATTCCGGCATGGTGCGCAAGAAGAACGTGCTCGCCACCATGGCGCAGAGCCTTGCCGCCGTGACGATGATCTCGATTCTCTGGGTCGCGTTCGGCTATTCGCTCTGCTTCGTCGGCGACGGCCCCTGGATCGGCACGCTCGACCGCTGGTTCCTGGCGGGCATGACGCTCGACAGCGTCAACCCGGCGGCGAAGACGATCCCGGAATCGCTGTTCATGCTGTACCAGATGACGTTTGCGATCATCACGGTGGCGCTGGTCGCGGGCTCGGTCGCCGACCGCATGCGGTTCTCCGCTTATCTGCTGTTCTCCGTCGCCTGGTTCATCTTCGTCTACATTCCGCTGGCGCATTGGGTGTGGGGCGGCGGCTTCCTCGCCAGCATGGGCGTACTGGATTTCGCCGGCGGCCTCGTGGTGCATCTGTCGGCCGGCACCGCCGGCCTCGTCGCCGCCAAGGTGATGGGGCGCCGCCACGGCTACGGCACCGAAAATCTCTCGCCCTTCGATCTGTCGCTCGCCGTGATGGGCACTGGCCTGTTGTGGGTCGGCTGGTTCGGCTTCAACGGCGGTTCGGCCGGCGCGGCCAATTCGCGCGCGGTGCTGGCGATCATCGCGACGCATCTGGCGGCCTGCTCCGGCGCGCTGACCTGGGGCGCAATCGAATGGTCGACGCGGCGCAAGCCTTCCGTGCTCGGCATGATCTCCGGCGCGGTCGCTGGCCTCGGCACCATCACGCCGGCCTCGGGCTTCGTCGCGCCGTGGCATGGCATCGTCATCGGCATCATCGCCGGGGCGGTTTGCTACTGGGCCTGCACCTGGCTGAAGCACCGCTTCGACTATGACGATTCGCTCGACGTGTTCGGCGTCCACGGCATCGGCGGGCTGACCGGCACCCTGCTCGCCGGGGTGTTCGCAACCAGCGCCATCGGCGGCACCGCCGGCCTGCTCGAAGGCCATCCGCGGCAGCTTCTGATCCAGCTTTATGGGGTCGCCGTCACCTTCGTTTGGGCGGCCGGGGTGAGCTTCATCCTGCTCAAGCTGGTCGGCCTGTTCGTGCCCCTGCGCGTATCCCGTGAGCACGAGCTCGAAGGACTGGATATTTCGCAGCACGGCGAGGCGCTGCAGTAAGCCGCGGGCGGCCGGTTCGAAGCATCGAGCAGCCTGAGGTCACCCGGGACTTGCGCAACACATAAGCGTATGCTTATGTGTTGTCATGATTGAAGCCGACATCTTCAAGGCGCTGGCCGACCCTACGCGTCGAAGGGTCTTTGAGAAAGCTCGCTGGCGGAAGCCTGAATGCGAGCGCTTTGCGCGACGGATTGGAGATCAGCCAACCGGCGATATCGCAGCACCTCGCGGTGCTGCGCGCGGCAGGCTTGGTGCGTGAACAGCGGCAGGGCCGCTTTGTGAACTACGAAGTCGACCCGGACGGAATCGTCGCCATCGGGGCATGGCTTGCGCGCTACCGCGCCTACTGGCCGAAGCGCATGGACGCACTCGCCGATCTCCTCAAGGACATGGATCAATAAGGACCTGGATTAATAAGGACCTGGACCGATGAGCGACGCCGCGAAGCCTGATCGTCCCGACGAAGCCCTGGTGCTTGAATACGAATTCGATGCGCCGCCGGCAAAGGTCTGGCGCGCCGTGACCATTCCGGCCTTGCGTGAGCGCTGGTTGCCGGATTGCGACCTTGCGGGCGCCGAGCCGGAATCAACGATCGCAGGCGAAGAGGTGCGCTACCGACTTCGCGATTCAGAGCCGCCGTTTCGCGAGAGCCACGTCATCTTCCGGATCGAGCCGAACGAGGACGGCGGCACCCGCTTCCGCATCATCCAGCAAGCCTGCGACGACCTCGCGAAACTGCCGCAGCCGGCCAACACCAATTGCTGCCTGATGATGGCGGCCTGACAGCACAAGACTTCATCGCCTGCAAACATGGAGGTCGCCAATGCGCGACATGCTTCAGCTCGTCCCTATGGTTGTCGAACAATCTGCCCGCGGCGAGCGATCCTTCGACATCTATTCGCGGCTCCTGCGCGAGCGCATCATCTTCCTCAACGGCGAGGTCAATGATGCGATGTCCGGACTGGTATGCGCGCAATTGTTGTTCCTGGAGGCGGAGAATCCGAACAGGCCGATCAATCTCTACATCAACTCCTATGGCGGCGTGGTCACCAGTGGACTGGCGATGTACGACACCATGCAGTTCATCAAGGCGCCGGTTCATACGCTGTGCATGGGCACCGCGCGCTCGATGGGCTCGTTCCTGCTGATGGCCGGCGAGCTAGGTCACCGCGCCGCGCTGCCCAATGCGAGCCTTCACGTGCATCAGCCGCTCGGCGGCTTCCAGGGCCAAGCGTCCGACATCCTGATCCATGCCAACGAAATGCAGGAGACCAAGCGGCGCATCACCCGGCTCTACGCGCAGCATTGCGGGCGCACCGAGGCGGAGGTGGAACGAACCCTGGACCGCGACCACTTCATGACTGCACAGCAGGGGGTCGAATGGGGGTTGATCGACCGGGTCTTTGCGGTGCGCGACGCTGCCTGACGGTCCGACGGCGGCTTCGGCCGGATACCGTCCGGCAAGCTTTGTTCTGCCCGAGCGGCTCGGCCGGTTGCGCGCATCCCGTGGGCACGAGCTCAAGGGGCTCAGTATTTCGCCGCACGGCGAAGCACTTCAGTAAGCTTCGCCCATAATTAGATACCTTCCAGCTGCCCGACACGTGAGCAACATTGTGTCGGCAGCCTGTCGTGCCCTCATTTTGAGCAGTCGTGACCAGCTTTTGAGCGCGACGTAATAGCGCACTGCACTGCGATACCCGCAAAACGCGAAAACCCCCGCTTTCATAATCCGTTAGGCAACACGCCCGTTCTGGCACGGCATTTGATTCTAGGGGGCGTGGCTGTGCCCGCGTAGTGAAACTTCTCCCTCGTGGCGAACCAGTCGAGAAACGCCCGGCCACGTCCGGACCGGGCCCAAGCGGGGATAGGACCCATGAAAATTGTTATGGCGATTATTAAGCCATTCAAGCTGGAAGAAGTCCGTGACGCCCTGACCGCCATCGGCGTTCACGGTCTCACGGTGACGGAAGTCAAGGGGTATGGCCGCCAGAAGGGCCATACGGAAATCTATCGCGGCGCTGAATATGCCGTGAGCTTCCTGCCCAAGATCAAGATCGAGGTCGCTGTCGCCTCCGACCAGGTCGACAAGACCATCGACGCCATCACGTCCGCCGCGAAAACCGGACAGATCGGCGACGGCAAGATCTTCGTCATCAACCTCGACCATGCGGTTCGTATCCGCACCGGCGAGGCCGATGCCGCGGCCCTTTGATTTCGCGCTCAACCTTATCCAATCAGGAGTAAATAATATGACGTTCAAGCGTCCCTATGGCGCGGGATTGGCGGCTCTCGCAGTCGGCCTGTTCGCTGCGACCGCAGCCTATGCCGAGCCAACGGTCAATAAGGGAGACAACGCCTGGATGCTGACATCGACAGTCCTCGTGCTGTTGATGACGATCCCGGGTCTTGCGCTGTTCTACGGCGGTCTCGTCCGTTCCAAGAACATGCTCTCGGTCTTGATGCAGGTCTTCTACACCGTCTGCGTCGTCACCGTGATCTGGGCCGTGTACGGCTACAGCCTCGCCTTCACCGGCGGTTCCGACTTCATCGGCGGCTTCTCCAAGGCCTTCATGATGGGCGTCACCACCGACTCGAAGGCCGCGACCTTCTCGGTCGACGCCAACATCTCGGAGCTCATCTATATGTGCTTCCAGATGACCTTCGCGGCGATCACGCCGGCCCTCATCGTCGGCGCCTTCGCCGAGCGCATGAAGTTCTCGGCGATCGCTCTCTTCATCCCGCTCTGGGTCACGCTGATCTACTTCCCGATCGCGCACATGGTCTGGTACTGGCCCGGCCCGGACGCGATCCAGGACGCTGCCAAGGCTCTGGCTGCGGCGACTGATGCGGCGGCGAAGACCGCGGCGCAGGCCAAGCTCGACGAGATCAACGCCGACGCCGGCTGGATCTTCAAGAAGGGCGCGATCGACTTCGCGGGCGGCACCGTGGTGCACATCAACGCCGGCATCGCAGGTCTCGTCGGCGCTCTCCTGATCGGCAAGCGCACCGGCTACGGCAAGGAGCTGATGGCTCCGCACTCGCTGACCATGTCGATGATCGGCGCCTCGCTGCTCTGGGTCGGCTGGTTCGGCTTCAACGCCGGCTCCAACCTCGAAGCCAACGGCGGCGCTGCCCTCGCCATGACCAACTCCTTCGTCGCCACCGCAGCCGCCGCGCTGTCGTGGATGTTCGCGGAGTGGATCGTGAAGGGTCACCCGTCGGTGCTCGGCGTCATCTCCGGCGCTGTCGCGGGTCTCGTGGCCGTCACGCCCGCCGCCGGCTTCTCCGGCGTCATGGGTGCGATCGTCCTCGGTCTCGTGGTCGGCGTGGTCTGCCTGTTCTTCTGCACCGTCGTGAAGAACGCGATCGGCTACGACGACTCCCTCGACGTGTTCGGCGTGCACTGCATCGGCGGCATCGTCGGTGCTCTCGGTACCGGCATCCTGGTGAACCCCGCCCTCGGCGGCGCCGGCATCATCGACTACACGGCGATCCCGCCGAAGGTTGCCGATTACGACTTCGCGGCGCAGATGGTGTCCCAGTTCTGGGGCGTCTGCACCACGCTGGTGTGGTCGGGCGTCGGTTCGGCGATCCTCTACAAGGTCGTCGATGTGATCGTTGGCCTCCGCGCCAATGTCGAGAGCGAGCGTGAAGGCCTCGACATCACCGAGCACACCGAGCGCGCCTACAACATGTAACCTCTCCTCCCGGGCACGGTCTCCCCGGAGACCGCGTCCACAACTACGGTTTGGGCACATACCCGGCAATGCCCCGACCGTTGAGGGGCTCCAGCGCAAGCTGGAGCCCCTTTCTTTTTGCGCCGCGCGGCAAAGAAGCAAAGAAAAGGATTGCCATTCCAGATTGCCGGCGCAGAAATATCGACCACAACGAACAACAAACCGGGAGATCGTCATGCGTTTGGAAGGCGGATGCTATTGCGGCGAAGTGCGCTACGTGGCCGAGGGCGACCCGATGATGCAGGCGCAGTGTCATTGCCGCGAGTGCCAGTACATCTCGGGCGGCGCACCCAACACCTTCATCGCGATGCCGGTGGCCGGCTTCAGCTACATCATCGGGCAGCCCAAGCAGTTCACCCGCAAGGACCTCGAGCGCGCCGTGACGCGCGAGTTCTGCCCCGAATGCGGCACCCATCTGGTGACCAAGGTTCCGGGTCTGCCTGCGGCGATCCTGAAGGTCGGCACGCTGGACGAGCCCGAGCAGTTCCATCCGCAGATGGCGATCTACACCTGCGACAAGCAGGAATTCCACGCCATCCCCGCCGGCATGGCGACGTTCGAGAAGCTGCCGGGGCACTAGTCCACGATGACGGCGCGCTCCCTCCCCCGCATGCGGGGGAGGGCAGGGGAGAAGGTGTCTCAACATCGGGACAATCCCTATGCGGAGAGAACCCTCACCCGCGCCTTCGGCGCGACCTCTCCCGCAAGCGGGAGAGGTCAAGGAACCAGCCGGCCCTGTAGCCCACCCATCCCGTTGTTATCCGGCCTCAATATTCCCGCTCTGGACGGGGGCGGCGGCCGATGGTTAATCGCGTCTTAACCTCGCCCTATCTATGGTGAACTGAACCGCTTCCCGCCGGCGCCTTGGTGCGACCGGCTGTTCCAAGAGTGCTGGCGTCCAGAATGGCTATGACCGCTTCATCCCGTGCGCCGCAGGCCAGCGGAAGCTCCGATTCCGAACGCTCGCCCTTCGTCCGGCTGAACGAGCTGTTGGCCCCCCATCAGCCGGGTAAACCCTTGATTACGCTTGCGGTCGGCGAGCCTCAGCATCCCGTGCCCGATTTCGTCGGCCCGGTCTTGGCCAAGCACACCGCCGATTTCGGCCGTTACCCGATGAACCAGGGCACCGAGCCGTTCCGGAAAGCCGCGAGCGCCTGGTTGTCGTCGCGCTTCAAGCTGCCGCGGCCGCTCGACCCCGCGAGCGAGCTTCTCGTCCTCAATGGCAGCCGCGAGGGGCTGTTCCTCGCCGCGATCACGGCCGCACGCTATGTCAGCCCGCGCCCCGGCAAGCCCGCCATCCTGATGCCGAACCCGTTCTATCCGGTCTATGGCGCCGGCGCCCGCGCAGCGGCTTGCGAGCCGGTCTATCTGCCGACCACCGTCGAGAATGGCTTCCTGCCCGATCTCGACGCCATCGACGAGGCGACGCTGGCGCGCACGGTGGCGTTCTATCTGGCCTCGCCCGCCAATCCGCAGGGCTCGGTCGCCAAGCCCGACTATTTCAAGCGGTTGAAGCAACTCGCCGACCGCTACGGCTTCGTGATCCTCAGCGACGAGTGCTATTCGGAGATCTACACCCGCGAGGCCCCGGGCAGCGCGCTCGAATGTGCCGGCCCCGACTTCACCCGCGTGGTTGCGTTCCAGTCGCTGTCGAAGCGCTCCAATTTGCCGGGCCTGCGCGTCGGGTTCGCCGCCGGCGACAAGAAGTTCATCGGCATGTTCCTCGAGCTGCGCAACATCGCAGCGCCCCAGGTGCCCGTGCCGCTCCAGCATGTCGCCACCGTCGCCTATGGCGACGAAGCGCATGTCGAGGAGAACCGCAGGCTCTACCGGATCAAGTTCGACCTCGCCGACCAGATCATCGGCAATCGCTACGGCTATCGCCGGCCCGACGGCGGCTTCTGCGTCTGGCTCAACACGTCCGAGCTCGGCGACGACGTGTCGATCACGCTCAGGCTCTTCAAAGAAGCCGGCGTGCGCGTGGTGCCCGGCAGCTATCTGGCGCGGCTCCAGCCCGACGGCTTCAATCCCGGCGCAGGCTACATTCGCCTCGCGCTGGTGCAGGATGGCGAGACCACGGCACAGGCGCTGCACCGCCTGGTCGAGACTCTGGGTTAGGCGGGGCCCGTGAGCATGTCGGCAATCGAACGTGTCATTCCACTGGTCGGCCATCTGCCGCCGTCGATCCGCGAGGGGCTGGCGCGGCGTATGCGCGAGCTCGCCGGCCTCGGCCTGATCGCGCTGTCGGGGCTCGCCTCGGCCGCGCTCATGACCTGGTCGGTGCAGGATGCAAGCCTCAGCCACGCGACCTCGCGGCCGATCCGCAACATCCTCGGCTATGCCGGCGCGATCGGCGCCGACCTTGCGATGCAGATCCTCGGGCTCGGCGCGATCATGCTGGTCCTGACGGTCGCGGTCTGGGGCTGGCGCATGATGACCCATCGCCCGTTCGACCGCGAGGCGCTGCGGCTCGGCTCCTGGATTCTCTGCACCGTGATCGCTGCGGGCTTTGTCAGCTGCTGGCCGCACGGCGGCGCATGGCCGCTGCCGACCGGACTCGGCGGCGTGGTCGGCGATGCCCTGGTGCGCGCGCCCGCGGTGATTTTCGGGCCGCCCGGCATGATCTATCGCACCGTGCTCGGCGTGATCCTGTTCGCGGCGATGGCCGCGACCTTCCTGATCGCCTGCGGTCTTGGCGCACGCGAGCATGACGACGAGCTCGCCGAGATCGAGGATGACGACAAGCCGCTCGATGAAGACGAGGAGAGCGATCGCGGCTCGGTGTCGCTGGGCTGGCTGTTCCATGCGCTGATGAGCACCAAGGCGCGCCTGATCTGGCTGTGTGGTGCCGCTTACCGCTCGCTGGTCTCGAGCGGACCGAAGACCAAGGCCGTTGGGTTCAGCCGCCAGGAGCCGAATCTCGGCGGCGGCCGCGCCGCGCCGCCGATCTCGCCGCGGTCCGAAGACCAGGACTACGAGGAGGAGCACGAGGAAGAGGAAGACGAGGAGGAAGAGGAGGAGCCTGCCGCGCGCGCACCGCGCAAGAAGGCTGCTCCGAAGGCCGCGGCCAAGAAATCCTCCGACAAGTTCGAGCTTCCGTCCGTGTCCGTGCTGGCCGCGCCCAAGGCCGGCGATCGCCAGCCGCTCAGCAAGACCGAGCTGGAAGCCAATTCGCGCGCGCTCGAAGGCGTGCTGCAGGACTTCGGCGTGCGCGGCGAGATCGTGAAGGCCAATCCGGGTCCCGTCGTCACGCTGTACGAGCTGGAGCCGGCGCCCGGCATCAAGTCGTCGCGCGTGATTGGCCTCGCCGACGACATCGCCCGCTCGATGAGTGCGCTGTCGGCGCGCGTCGCCGTCGTGCCCGGCCGCAATGCCATCGGCATCGAATTGCCGAACGCCCATCGCGAAAAGGTCTATCTGCGCGAGCTGCTGGTCGCCAAGGAGACCGTCGACACGGTCGCAAAGCTGCCGCTCTGCCTCGGCAAGACCATCGGCGGCGACCCCGTCATCATCGACCTAGCGCGCACGCCGCACATGCTGATCGCCGGCACCACCGGCTCGGGCAAGTCGGTCGCCATCAACACCATGATCCTCAGCCTGGTCTACCGGCTGCGCCCGGACCAGTGCCGGCTGATCATGGTCGATCCGAAGATGCTCGAACTCTCCGTCTATGACGGCATTCCCCATCTGCTCACGCCCGTCGTGACCGACCCGAAAAAGGCGGTGGTCGCGTTGAAATGGGCCGTGCGCGAGATGGAAGAGCGCTACAAGAACATGGCCAAGCTCGGCGTGCGCAACATCGACGGCTACAACACGCGCCTGCTCGAGTTGAAAGCCAAGGGCGAGGAGCCGACGCGCACGGTGCACACCGGCTTCGACAAGGAAACCGGCAAGGCGATCTACGAGGAAGAGAAGCTCTCGCTCGACCCGCTGCCCTACATCGTCATCATCGTCGACGAAATGGCCGACCTGATGATGGTCGCCGGCAAGGACATCGAAGGCGCGGTACAGCGTCTCGCGCAGATGGCGCGCGCAGCCGGCCTGCATGTGATCCTGGCGACACAGCGTCCGTCGGTGGACGTCATCACCGGCACCATCAAGGCGAACTTCCCGACCCGCATCGCCTTCCAGGTCACCTCCAAGATCGACAGCCGCACCATCCTCGGCGAGATGGGCGCCGAGCAGCTGCTCGGCCAGGGCGACATGCTCTACATGGCGGGCGGCGGCCGCATCAGCCGCGTGCACGGACCGTTTGCATCGGACGACGAAGTCGAGAAGGTGGTGCGCCACCTCAAGACGCAGGGCCAGCCCGAATACCTCGAGGCCGTCACGGCCGAAGAGCCGACCGAGGACGAGGACGGCGGCGCCGTGTTCGACGCCAGCGGCATGGGTGCGGATGGCGGCGGCGATCTATTCCAGCAGGCCGTTGCCATCGTCAAACGCGACCGCAAGGCCTCGACCAGCTACATCCAGCGCCGCCTGCAAATCGGCTATAACCGCGCCGCATCGCTGATGGAGCGCATGGAACTGGAAGGCATTGTCGGTCCCGCCAACCACGCCGGCAAGCGCGAGATCCTGGTCGAGGAAGAAGACAGCCATATGTGAGGCGAGCCGCCTCAAAACAGGCTTTCACGCAAAATCGATATCTGCTTTTGCCCGAAATCACGCTAAAAGGCGCCTAGCCATACAGGACGACGCGTTGATCAGACATCCGGACATTCGATTCGCTGCCACCATCGCCGCGCGAAGCGCGCGCGTGGCCGGCGTGCTTCTCGTCACCGCCGCGATGGTGACCGCGGCGTCGTCCGCGCAGAACGTGCCGGTGCCGAAGCCCGCGCCGAAGGGCCGCGACAATGGTGCGGCCGCCGGCGGGCCTGCGGTCACCGGCGCGACCCAGACGCCGCCGAATCCGGTGATCCCGGATCCGCGCCGCAACGTGCCAAGCAGCATCTTCCAGACCTTCGACGCCAACCAGAAGGCGCAGGCGGCCAAGGTCAGCGCCTATCTGTCCTCGCTGTCGACGCTGGTCGGGAATTTCGTCCAGGTCGGCCCCGACGGCAGCAAGACGCAGGGCGATTTCTACATCCAGAAGCCGGGCAAGGTGCGCTTCGAATATGACGCGCCGAGCCCGATCGACATCGTCGCCGACGGATCGTCGCTGGTGGTGCGCGACCGCAAGCTCGCCACGCAAGACGTCTATCCGCTGTCGCAGACGCCGCTGCGCTTCCTGCTGTCCGATCGCATCGACCTGATGAAGGACACCAACGTCGTCAACGTCTCGGCCGACGACGTCTTCGTCAGCGTCACCATCGAGGAGAAGCAGGCGCTGGTCGGCACCAGCCGCCTCCTGCTGATGTTCGGCGCCAAGGACGGCCAGCTGAAGCAGTGGACCGTCACCGACCCGCAGGGCTACGACACCACGATCGCGGTCTACAATCTCGACGCAACCAAGAAGCTCGATCCCGGCATGTTCAAGATCGACTTTACCAATTACGGCCCATCGCCAGGATAGTTGCTGTAGGGTGGGCAAAGGCGCACTTGCGCCGTGCCCACCATCTCTCCTCCTCGCGGCAGGAATGGTGGGCACGCTTCGCTTTGCCCACCCTACGAGAGCTCGCTGTGGACAAGCATTTTCCCCGCGCCAATCCATGCTAAGACGCATCCCTCATGCGTCTTTCCCTGACAACCTGGAACATCAATTCGGTGCGGCTGCGCATCGATCTGGTCGCGAAATTCCTCAAGAGTGCGCGGCCGGACGTGCTGTGCCTCCAGGAGACCAAGTGCATCGACGACGCCTTTCCGCTGAAGCGTTTCAAGCGGCTCGGCTATGAGCACGTCGCGCTGAACGGGCAGAAGGGCTATCACGGCGTCGCCATCGTCTCGAAGATCCCGTTCGAGTCCAAGGACATCCGCACCTTCTGCGACAAGGTGGATTCGCGCCACATTTCTGTATCTTTCGGGACGCAGGCCAACATCGCAAAGCCGCTGGTGCTGCATAATTTCTACGTGCCGGCCGGCGGCGACATTCCCGATCCGGCGCTGAACGAGAAGTTCGACCACAAGCTGCGCTTCCTCGACGAGATGACGGCGTGCGAGCCGCTGCATCCGCGCGGCGATGACCGCCACATCCTGGTCGGCGATCTCAATGTCGCCCCGCACGAGAACGACGTCTGGTCGCACAAGCAGCTTCTGAAAGTGGTCTCGCACACGCCTGTCGAAACCGAGAAGCTGAAGGCGGCACTCGCAGCCGGTGAGTGGGTCGACGTCGCGCGCGAGCGCATTCCGATGTCGGAGAAGGTCTACACCTGGTGGAGCTACCGTTCCGCCGACTGGACCGTCGGCGACCGCGGCCGCAGGCTCGACCACATCTGGGTCTCGCGCGCGTTGAAGGACGCGGTCCAGGATTTCAAGATTCTCCGCGACGCGCGGAGCTGGGAGCGTCCGTCGGACCACGTGCCGGTGACGGTGACGCTGGAGGTGTGACCTCCTGTCATTCCGGGGCGCGCGTAGCGCGAGCCCGGAATCCATCGGGCGGCAGAGTTGGTGGATGAATGGATTCCGGGCTCGCGACTTCGTCGCGCCCCGGAATGACAGGGGCCTCAGGTCGTCAGCTTCGCACCGGCCATCAGGATATCGCTCGCGATCTGGCTGGAGCGAACTGCGAATTCGTCGCGCAGGCGAACGGCGGCGGCGGGGTCGCTTTCGAGCACGCGCTGAAACAGGCTGCGCGCGACGCGGATGACGGAGGAATGCTCCAGCGCGATCGCGCTCGACGGCCGCTTCATCGGCACCACCAGCGCGAGCTCGCCGATCAGCGCGCCGGGACCCACGGTCATCTCGGCGCCGGCGCCGTCTTCGACCCGGAAGGCGCCGCGCTGGACCACGAAGCCGGCATCGGCGTCGTCGCCGAGATTGAAGAGGATGTCGCCGCGGACGAAGTCACGCTGCTCGGAGCCGATCGCCAGCATGCGCAACGAGGCGTCTCCCAACAGGCGCAGTGTCGGGACCCGCTCGAGAAGCGCTACGTCGTCGTCAATTGACATTCAGATCCGAGGCTCAAGGGCACGCGATCTAAAACGATTCGCACGCCCCCAAAGCGTATCACGGCACCAGCTTGTAGCCACCGGCTTCCGTTACCAGGATCTCCGGGTTGGCGGCGTCCTTCTCGATCTTCTGGCGGAGGCGGTAGATGTGGGTTTCCAGCGTGTGGGTGGTGACGCCGGAATTGTAGCCCCAGACCTCCTGGAGCAGGGTCTCGCGCGACACCGGCATCTGGCCGGCGCGGTAGAGGAAGCGGAGGATGGCAGTTTCCTTCTCCGTCAGCCGGACCTTGCGCGCATTGGCGGCGGTCAGCATCTTCGAGCCGGGCCGGAAGCTGTAGGGGCCGACCGAGAACACCGCGTCCTCGCTGGCTTCGTGCTGGCGGAGCTGGGCGCGGATACGGGCCAACAGCACGGCGAAGCGGAAGGGTTTTGCGACGTAGTCGTTGGCGCCGGATTCCAGGCCCAAAATCGTGTCGGAATCGGTGTCATGCCCGGTCAGCATGATGATGGGGGCCTTGAAGCCGCCCTTGCGTAAGGAGCGGACCACCTCGCGGCCATCGGTGTCGGGCAGGCCGACGTCCATCAGGACGAGATCGGGGGAATTGGCCTTCGCGGCGCTCGCACCCTTGGCGCCGGTATCGACGGCGGAGGCTTCAAATTCTTCGTGCAGCGATAATTGCTCCACCAACGTATCGCGCAGATCGGTATCGTCATCCACGATCAGGATCTTGCGGGCATTGGCCATAGGGTATCATCCTTTTGGGGTCCGGCTCGGCGCGCATGCATGCCGCGCCCAGCCGCGAGGGGAAGTTTAGGGGTCGCCGTTATTATTGTTGTTCGTGTTGAAGTAGTGGGCTGTTACCGATTCACAAGCCAGAAGCACTCTAACCTAGAATAGCAGGGCGTTTTGATGAATGTCCTGTAATGAATGCGACATCGCACGGTCACATGAAAAACAACGCTGCTTCAGCTACTTACACCAAAAATCGAGGCGCCGGACCGCTGTCCGCGATCCGCGTTAAGCCTGCCGCCGGTAATCCGCGCCGCGGCTGGCTGACGGCCGGAGCGCTGACGATTCCGGTGGCGCTGGGGCGGGGCGGTATTCTCGCCAACAAACGCGAGGGCGACGGCGGCACCCCGAGGGGCAGCTTCCGACCGCGGCGACTGTGGTGGCGGGGCGACCGGCACAGCCGGCCGCAAACCTTCCTGCCGGCGCGGATCATCACCGGCGAGGACGCCTGGTGCGAGGATCCCCGGGACCGTCACTACAATCAGGGAATCCGGCTCGGCGAGGGGCAGGGCGGTGACCGGCTCAAGCGGGCCGACCATCTCTATGACTTCATCATCGAAATCGACCACAACACGCGCCCGCGCATCGCCGGCCGCGGCAGCGCGGTGTTTCTGCATCTGGCCCGCGACAATTTCGGGCCGACCGCGGGCTGCGTCTCCATGACCAAATCCGCGATGCTGCAATTGCTGCGGCGGATCGGCCCACGAACAAGAATCATCATCGGGTGAGGGCCCATGCTCGAGAAGGATCAGATCGCCGCCGCATCGCGCATCCTCGTCCGACATTGGCGTGACGGCACCAAGCTCGACGCACTGGAGAGACATCTGCGGCCGCAGACCCGCGCCGAGGGCTACGCCATTCAGGCCGCGCTCGAAGCGCAATCGCCCGGAAAGCTGTTCGGCTGGAAGATCGCGGCAACGAGCTTGTCCGGACAGAAGCACATCAATGTCACGGGACCGCTGGCCGGGCGCATCATGAGCGACACCGTGATCGCCGATGGCGGCACCGCGTCGATGAAGGGCAACGCGATGCGCGTCGGCGAGCCGGAATTTTGCTTCCGCATGGGACGCGATCTGGCGCCGCGCGCGGCGCCGTTCGCCGTCGACGAGGTGCTGGGCGCCGTGGACAGCTTCCATCCCGCGATCGAGATTCCGGATTCGCGCTTTGTCGATTTCGCCGGCGCCGGCGAGGCGCAGCTCATCGCCGACAATGCCTGCGCGCATCTGTTCGTGCTGGGCGCGGCGACGCCTGCGAACTGGCGCGGGATGGATCTCGTCGAAGAACGGCCGCAGATCACGCTGCGCGGCGAGCGCTACATCGGCCATGGCAAGAACGTGCTCGGCGATCCCCGTGTTGCACTCGCCTGGCTCGCCAACGAGCTGCGCGGACTCGGCATCACCTTGCGGGCAGGGGAGGTGGTGACCACAGGCACCTGCCATCCGCCGCTGCCGATCCAGGCCGGCGATCACTTTGCGGTGGATTTTGGCGTGTTGGGAAAGGTGTCGGTGGGGTTCGAATAATCACTGCTGTCGTCCTGGCGAAGGCCAGGACCCATACCGCGTGATCTCTCGATTCCGCTCCGTTGCAATACCGACGGCCAATCTTCGCCAAACCACTCCCTGGGGTAATGGGTCCTGGCTTTCGCCAGGACGACCCAAGACAATTATCTATGCCCGAAGATGGCGCTTCCCACGCGCACATGCGTGGCGCCGAGCATGATGGCGGTGGCGAAATCCGCGCTCATGCCCATCGAGAGATTCTTCAAGCCGTTACGCGCGGCGATCTTGGCGGTCAGCGCGAAATGCGCCGCCGGCGGCTCGTCCACCGGCGGGATGCACATCAGTCCGGAGATCGTCAGTCCATAGGTATCGCGGCAGCTTGCGAGGAAGGCATCGGCCTCGCCGGGCGCGACGCCGGCCTTCTGCGGCTCCTCGCCGGTGTTGATCTGGACGAAGAGCTGCGGGTGCTTTTTCTGGGATTCGATTTCCTTGGCTAACGCCTGGCAAATGCTCGGGCGGTCAACCGAATGGATGGCGTCGAACAGCGCGACCGCCTCTTTCGCCTTGTTGGATTGCAGCGGTCCGATCAGATGCAGCGCAATATCGGGGTAAACGGACGTTAACGCCGGCCACTTGCCTTTGGCCTCCTGCACCCGATTCTCGCCAAATACGCGCTGTCCGGCGACGATGACCGGGGTAATTGCATCCGCGTCGAAGGTCTTCGACACCGCGATCAGCGTGACCGAGGCGCGATCCCGCCGCGCGTCCCTGCAGGCGCGGGCGATTTCGGCTTCGACCGCGGCGAGCGCGTTTGGTGAATGGCCGGTTACCGGCGCGGCGTTGGCTTCTGTCATGACGTCGATTGGCTGTGGTCGTAACCGAGGTAAGTCCAATTTTACCGAGTTCAAGAAAGAGTTTTTGAACCCTTCGCTTTACCTTGGCCCATGGGGTGGGCAGCGAAGATGGCAAACGTCAGTTTCAACCGTAAGCGAGCAAAACTCAAGCAGGTCCTTGGAATCCGGGCGCGGCTTGCGTTACTCGCCGTGATTCTGGTGGCGCCCTTGATGCTCGAGCGCATCCGTTCGCTCGAGAACACGCGCACCAGCCAAATCGCGCAGGCCGCGGCCGAGTTCAACACCGTCGCAAGGCACAGCGCCGATGCGCAGCGCGAGGTGATCTCGTCGGTCGAGACCATCCTGAAATCGGAAGCCTTCATCCGCGCCTCCGCCGGCGGCATCAGCAAGAGCTGCGACGTGCTGCGCGCGAGCCTGCCGTCGAACCTTCCCTGGATCCGCACGCTTCTGATCGCCGGCCAGGACGGACGCATCCAGTGCGCCACCAACAACATGTATGTCGGCCTCGATCTCAGCGACCGGCCTTACTTCCAGCAGGCGCAGGAAACCGGCCGTTTCGTGCTGAGCGACTTCATCCTGTCGCGGCCGGTGCCGTCACCGACCGTCATGGCGGTCTATCCGGTGTCCGCCTTCAGCGGCGTCGCCGATGCCGTCGTGCTCGCCACCGTCAACCTCGACTGGATGTCGAAGGTCATGAGCAATCTCGGTGGTCGCGCCGGCATCACCGCCGTGCTGGTCGACAGCGCGGGCACCGTGCTGGCCGCCCCCGCCGACCAGCACAGCGCGGTCGGCCGTCCCCTCGACAACATGCCGCTGATGTCCGCAATCGCCGACAAGGCGCTGCGGTCGGACCAGGACGAGGGCTCGCTGTCCTTCCTCGCCGCCGACGGCTCGCGCCGCGCCGTCAGCTACATCCGCATCGCCGGCACAAATGCCCGCCTGATCGCCAGCATCGACGAGGACAAGGTGTCTGCGGCCGTGAGCCGCGATATCCGCACCGCCTATCTCCAGCTCGCTTTCGTCGTCCTGTTCGTCCTGCTCGGCGCGCTGATCGCCGCCGAGAAGCTGGTGATCAAGCCGATCGAGATGCTTGCCGACATGGCCAAGCGCCTCGGCGAGGGCGATCTGTCGGCACGCGCGGCGCGCAATCGCCTGCCGGCCGAATTCGTGCCGCTGGCCCGCGCGTTCAACGCGATGGCCGCGCAATTGAGCCAGCGCGAGCGCGAGCTGATCGCGAGCAACGACCGGCTGACGGTAATGGCCTCGATCGACATGCTGTCGGGCCTAGCCAACCGCCGCGGCTTCCAGAGCCGGCTCGACTTCGAATGGATGCGCGCGCAGCAATATGGCAGCGACCTCGCGCTGCTGATGATCGACGTCGACCACTTCAAGCTCTTCAACGACACTTACGGCCATCTCGAAGGCGATTCCTGCCTGACCCGGCTCGGCGAGTCGCTGTCCGGTATCGCCGCCGACACGATGGGCTTTGCGGCGCGCTATGGCGGCGAGGAATTCTGCCTGCTGCTGCCGAACACCGACGTGGACCGCGCCGTGGAGATCGGCGAACTGGTGCGTGCGGCCGTGCTGAGGCTCTGCCTGCCGCACATCACGTCCGCCCACATGATCGTCACCGTCTCGATCGGCGTTGCCGCAGCGAAGCCCAACGAGGCCTTGCGCCCCGGCGACCTGATCGAAGCCGCTGACGCCGCCCTCTACGCCGCAAAACACCGCGGCCGCAACAACGTCGTCGAGCACGGCGTGCAGGCGATCGAGACCGGCGCAGCGGACATGATGATGGCGGGCTGACGGCCGGCTGCAAGACTACCGGGAAGATATCGTTTCGAGACCGCGCTCCAGCTTTTGCGACAGGTCGGAGACCGACGGCGCATTTTGTCCCCACTTGACGGGTGGATGAATCTTCGTCGGAGGACCCTTTGTCAGACTAACACGCTTAAGGAAATTGTTCGTGTTGTCGCTGCTCATCATTTGCTTGAGAGGGATAAAGCCGATCCCCTCGGGAAAAATGAGTCTGATCGAATCAGTGTCGCTGTTGAGCTCGGCAAACCTCATCGTAATCAGATAGGTCTGATCGTCCGTTTGCTTGAAATCATATGCATAGGGCTGAATCCGTATCTGCTCCGCAGAGTTGGTGGTGTAAGGCCTGCTTACGCTGTCGTCCGATTCGACGAATTGAACCAAGGCTTCGACCGTCCAATAGGGACGCTGAAGACCTCGCACATACTCAATCGTCGGCTCGAGAAACTTGAAGAAGCCGAGCGCCAGGATCGCGAAGTAGAAGCCGGCCGCTCCGCCCGCTTTCACTGCAACTCCCAGTATCTTCCATTGCGTATCAACCGGCGCGTTGGGAAACAGCCGGTAGATCATAACCGCAGGAAGCAGGGGTACGACCGCCCAGAAGATGTAAGTGACGCACAATGCGAAGAGCAGGACGACATCCCGGCTGAGCAATTCGTTCATTTGCCAATCCTCCAATATATGGAGCGACTTGTTTCGTAATCTTACCGAATTCCTAGTTTCTTGAAATCGTCGGCGACGCTGCTGCTGATCGCCTTGGCCGCATTAATATCTTCTTCGCCGCCGGCACGATCGCCAAGCTTCAACTTGCTGATACCGCGGCCATAGAGGGAGTTCTCATCCTTCGGACTCATATTGAGCGCCCGATCGTAGTCCTCGATGGCCTGGGCTAGATTTCCCGACTTGAGGTTGACAAGACCGCGGCTATTTGACGTGACGGCGCTGTTCGGCCGCAATGAAAGCGACCGGTCGCAGGCATAGAGTGCCGTTTTCAGCTGATCTATGATGCCAAGAGCCCAGCACAGATTATTCCATGTCTCGGGATCGTTCGGGTTCAATTGTGAGGCTTTGGTGTAGTCGTCCGCAGCTTGTTTATATTCCTCTCTTTGGTCGTGAACGTACGCGCGCCCAAAGAATGCGCTCGCGGATTTCGGGTCGAGCGCGATCGCCCGATCGTAGTCATTGAGCGCCAGGTCGGTTTGATTCTTCAAACGATGGGCCCGCCCCCGTCCAATGTAGGGATTTACATAGGTTGGAACGAGCTCGATCGCGCGGTCGCAATCCTTCAAGGCATTGTCCGCGTCTTTCAAGCTGTTGTAGGCCGAACACCGATTGTTCAGGGCATAGACGAACGTCGGATCGAGATCGATCGCCGCGCTGAAGTCCTTGATCGCGCGATCCAGGTCATGCAGTCTCAGGTAGATCAAGCCCCGATTGTTAAGCGCCTGAGTGCTCTTACTGTCGAGTTTGAGGACTTCGCCATAGACTTCAATGGCACGTCCGTAGTCTTCTATGGACGTATAAGAGAGAGCGGCACCGAAGAGCGCAGCCGTTGAATTCTTGTCGAGCGCGATGGCGCGCTCGTAGTCCATGATAGCCTGACTATGCAGATTTTTCAGGCGGTAGGCGTTGCCCCTGCTCACGTAAGCACTTGTGTAGTTTGCGTTCAGGTTGATGGCGTTGTCGCAATCCTCGATCGCGCGATTGAATTCGCGCTTTCTGACGTAGACGGCGCACCGATTGTTGAAAGCATTCGCATATTGCGGGTCAACCTTGATTGCCTCGCTGTAGTCCTGGATTGCTTTGTCGAAATCGTTTGCGCGACTGGCGAGAAAGCCACGGTTCAGATAAAGGACAGCCAGATCGTGGCCCTGAACGCTCCCCGATTTGATTGCGGCAGTGCATGCATCGGGTGAGATGAGCGGGTCTATCTTTTTGCAGGTCTCGACGTCGTCTGCGGCAGCCGCGCACAGTCCACTCGCCAGCAGAGCGGCTAGCCAGGCCCATGGCCTGAGATGTTTACGCAGCGCGCAAATGGGCACTTCCGGGCCCCCTTGTCGATGCCCGTACCACACGCATACTCCGCCCAGACTGCAGCTAAGGATCGCGCGGGCGAGCCTCTGCGGAAACTGTTGTGGTCAGGCAAATTATTGTTGCCACTTCAGCTAACGTCGTCGCTGTCAGGGCGAAAACCAGTAACACTCTCAAAAATCGCTTCATGGCGTATACGAAGGTGAAATACGACTAGGGATTGTGTTCCCGGTGCCGTTGGTTGTCAATACTCATCCGTTGACCCCACGGTCGCTTTTATGGCCTAGTCCGGCCACTTCAGACCGCCGAACCCACGAAAAAACCAACGATTCCATGACCTCCGAACGCTATAACGCCCGCGATTCCGAACCGCGCTGGCAAGCCGCCTGGGACGAAAAGGCGATCTTCGTCTCCAAGAACGACGATTCGCGGCCGAAATACTATGTGCTGGAGATGTTCCCCTACCCGTCCGGGCGCATCCACATCGGCCATGTCCGGAACTACACGCTCGGCGACGTGCTGGCCCGCTTCATGCGCGCCAAGGGGTTCAACGTGCTGCACCCGATGGGCTGGGACGCTTTCGGCCTGCCGGCCGAGAACGCCGCGATCGAGCGCAAGGTCGCCCCGAAAGCCTGGACCTACGACAACATCGCCGCGATGAAGAAGCAGCTCCGCTCGATCGGGCTGTCGCTGGACTGGAGCCGCGAGATCGCGACCTGCGATCCCTCTTACTACAAGCACCAGCAGAAGATGTTCCTGGACTTCCTGCGTGCGGGCCTTGCCGAGCGCGAGAAGCGCAAGGTGAACTGGGACCCGGTCGACATGACCGTGCTCGCCAACGAGCAGGTGATCGACGGCAAAGGCTGGCGTTCCGGTGCCATTGTCGAGCAGCGGGAAATGAATCAGTGGGTCTTCAAGATCACGAAGTACTCGCAGGAGCTCTTGTCCGCGCTGGATACGCTCGACCGCTGGCCCGACAAGGTGCGGCTGATGCAGCGCAACTGGATCGGCCGCTCCGAGGGCCTCCTGGTGCGCTTCGCGCTGGATCAGGCGACGACGCCGGCCGGCGAGAGCGAGCTGAAGATTTTCACGACGCGCCCCGACACGCTGTTCGGAGCCAAGTTCATGGCGATCTCGGCGGATCATCCGCTGGCGACGGCCGCCGCCGCGAAGGACCCGAAGCTTGCGGAGTTCATCGCCGAGATCAAGAAGATCGGCACCGCGCAGGAGATCATCGACACCGCGGAGAAGCAGGGTTTCGACACCGGCATCCGCGCGATCCATCCGTTCGACCCGAGCTGGAAGCTGCCGGTCTATGTCGCCAACTTCGTGCTGATGGAATACGGCACCGGCGCGATCTTCGGCTGCCCCGCGCATGACCAGCGCGACCTCGACTTCGTCAACAAGTACAACCTCGGCAACACGCCGGTGGTGTGCCCCGAGGGCCAGGATCCGAAATCGTTCGTCATCACCGACACCGCTTATGACGGTGACGGCCGCATGATCAATTCGCGCTTCCTCGACGGCATGACCATCGAGCAGGCCAAGGATGAAGTCGCAAAACGCCTCGAAAGCGAACTGCGCGGCAACGCGCCGGTCGGCGAGCGTCAGGTGAATTTCCGCCTGCGCGACTGGGGCATTTCGCGCCAGCGCTATTGGGGCTGCCCGATCCCCGTCATCCATTGCCCGACATGCGATGTGGTGCCGGTGCCGGACGCCGACCTGCCGGTGAAGCTGCCTGACGATGCGACCTTCGACAAGCCGGGCAACGCGCTCGATCATCATCCGACCTGGAAGCACGTCACTTGCCCGCAATGCGGCGGCAAGGCGCAGCGCGAAACCGACACCATGGACACCTTCGTGGACTCGTCCTGGTACTTTGCGCGCTTCACCGATCCCTGGAACGAGAACGCACCGACGACGCCCGCGGTCGCCAACCGGATGCTGCCGATCGACCAGTATATCGGCGGCGTCGAGCACGCGATCCTGCATCTGCTCTACAGCCGCTTCTTCACCCGCGCGATGAAGGCGACCGGGCACGTTGCGCTGGACGAGCCGTTCGCAGGCATGTTCACGCAAGGCATGGTGGTGCACGAGACCTACCAGAAGGCCGACGGGTCCTATGTACAGCCGGCCGAGGTCAAGATCGAACTCGGCGGCAACGGGCGCCGCGCAACCCTGCTGACGACGGGCGAAGACATCCAGATCGGCGCGATCGAGAAGATGTCGAAGTCGAAAAAGAACACCGTCGACCCCGACGACATCATCGAGACCTACGGCGCCGACGTCGCGCGCTGGTTCATGCTGTCGGACTCCCCGCCCGACCGCGACGTGATCTGGAGCGACGAGCGCGTCCAGGGCGCCTCGCGCTTCGTGCAGCGGCTGTGGCGGCTGGTGAACGATTCCGTCGAACTCGGCAAGGCGGCGCCGGCGGCCCGGCCGGCCTCGTTCGGGGCGGATGCGACCGCCTTGCGCAAGGCCGCCCATGGCGCGCTGGACAAGGTCACCACCGGGATCGAGCGGCTGCACTTCAACGTCTGCCTCGCCCATATCCGCGAATTCACCAATGCGTTCTCCGAGGTCCTCCAGCGCCCCGGCCAGCCGGCCGCGGACTTGGCTTGGGCGATCCGGGAGGCCAGCCAGATCCTGGTCCAGCTGTTCTCCCCGATGATGCCGCATCTGGCCGAGGAGTGCTGGCAGGTGCTGGGCCAGAAGGGGCTGGTTTCGGAGGCCAATTGGCCCCAAATCGAACGCGATTTGCTGGTTGAAGACAGCGTGACCCTGGTGGTCCAGGTCAACGGCAAGAAGCGGGGTGAGGTCTCAGTTGCAACAGCGGCCCAGAATCCGGAAATCGAGGCTGCCGTTTTGGCCCTCGATGCGGTAAAGCTGGCGCTGGACGGCAAGCCCGTCCGCAAGGTGATCATCGTCCCCAAGAGGATCGTGAATGTTGTCGGCTAGGATCCGCATCGCAGCCCGTTTGCTGGCAGTCGTCGCTCTGGCGGCGCTGACGGCCGGCTGCTTCCGGCCGATGTATGCCGAGCATACTGACGGCACCCCCGGCTTGCGTGAGAAGCTGATGGGCGTCGAGCTGCCCCCGATCCCCAAGCCCAACGCCTCCCGCGAGGCCCGCGTCGGCGTCGAGGTCCGCAATGCTCTCGCCTTCAAGCTGTACGGCACGGCCACGGGCATGCCGCCGACTCACCGCCTGGAGATCCGCTTCACCTCCAGCCGGTCGTCCCTGATCATCAGCCAGGCAACGGGACTGCCGACCAGCGAGAATTACGGCATCGACGCCCAGTACAACCTGATCGAGGTCGCGAGCGGCAAGTCGGTGATGACCGGCACGACGTTCTCGCGCGTGTCCTATGACAATCCCGGCTCCTACCAGCGCTTCTCCCGCAACCGCGCGGTGCGCGATGCGGAGGATCGTGCCGCCAACGAGATCGCCGAGAACATCAACACCCGGCTCGCCTCGTTCTTCACCGCGGGCAGCTAATTCACATTCCCGTCGTTCCGGGGCGCGCGTGGTGCGAACCCGGAATCTCGATTCCCAACCACTGGATTCCGGGTTCGCGCTACGCGCCCCGGAATGACGATCTAGGCCCGATGGTCGCGCTGCGTGGAAAAGAGATCGACGCCTTCCTCGCCCGCCCCGACGCGGGCCGGCCGATCGTCCTGCTCTACGGTCCCGACGCCGGGCTGGTGCGTGAACGCGCCGACGCGCTGATCGCCTCCGCCGTGGACGACCCCAACGATCCGTTCTCGCTGGTCAGGCTCGATGGCGACGAGCTGTCCGCCGAGCCGTCGCGTCTCGTCGACGAAGCCATGACGGTGCCGCTGTTCGGCGGCCGACGCGCCATCCGCGTGCGCGCAGGCTCGCGCAGCTTCGCCAGCGGCATCGACACGCTGGCCGAGATGGGCGTGAAGGATTGCCGCATCGTGATCGAGGCCGGCGAGCTGCGCCCGGAATCGCCGCTGCGTAAGGCCTGCGAGCGCGCCAAGACGGCCGTGGCGATCGGCTGCTATCCCGACACCGAGCGCGACTTGGCCAAGCTGATGGACGACGAGCTTCGCATCGCAAACTTGCGCATCGCGCAGGATGCCCGCGCGGCGCTGATGTCGTTTCTCGGCGGCGACCGCCAGGCCTCGCGCAACGAGCTGCGCAAGCTGACGCTCTATGCACATGGCAAAGGCGAGATCACGCTGGAAGACGTGATGGCGGTGGTCGCCGATGCTTCCGAACTGAAGCTCGATCCGATCGTCGACGGCGCCTTCGCCGGCCGGCCCGACATCGTCGAGACCGAGTTCGCCAAAGCCATGATCGCCGGCACCTATCCCGGCGTGATCATCTCGGCCGCGCAGCGCCAGGCCGCGTGGCTGCACAAATCCGCGCTTGCGATCGCCGACGGCCAGCCTGCCTCCGCCGTGCTCGACGGCGGCTTTCCGCGGCTGCACTTTTCGCGAAAGCCGGCGGTGGAGACGGCGCTGCGCAATTTTAGCGTGGCGCGGCTCGCCGCCATCATCGAGCAGCTAGCAACCGCCGCGCTCGACACCCGCAAGCAATCCACCCTCGCCGCCGCCATCGCCCAGCGCACGCTGATGGCGATCGCCGCGAACGCCAAGCGGCGGGGCTAAGTCCAGCTCTCTCCGCGCGTGATCGCGAGCCCGGAATAGCGGCGAAGACTACAGCGCGCCCTTCGCCAGCCGCTTCATGACTTCGTCGAGCTGGTCGAGGTTGCGGTAGTTGATCTGCACGGAGCCGCCGGGGTCGCGGTGATTGACGGTGACCTTGAGACCGAGCGCGTCGCTGACGCGCTTTTCGAGGTCGATCGTGTCAGGGTCCTTTTCCTTCCCCGCGGTGCTGCGCGCCTTCTGCGGCTTGCGCTCCGGAACGCCCTCTTCATGCGCGAGCGCCTCGGCCTGGCGGACGTTGAGACCTTCCTCGACGATGCGCCTGGCGGCAGCGAGCGGATCGGGCACGCCGATCAGCGCGCGGGCGTGACCGGCCGTCAGCTGGCCGGTCGCGATGAAGGCCTGCACCTCGGCCGGCAGCTTCGTCAGCCGCATCATGTTGGCGACGTGGCTGCGGCTCTTGCCGACGACTTTCGCGATGTCGTCCTGGCTGCGTTTGAACTCATTGGCGAGCGCGTGATAGCCCTGCGCCTCCTCCATCGGATTGAGGTCTTCGCGCTGCACGTTCTCGATGATCGCGAACTCCAGCGCATCGCTGTCGCTGATGTCGACCGGCACGATCGGCACTTCATGCAGGCCTGCCATTTGCGAAGCGCGCCAGCGCCGTTCGCCGGCGATGATCTCGTAGCGGTCCTGCGCGCCCTTCACCGGACGCACCACGATCGGCTGGATCACGCCGTGCTGCCGGATCGAATCGCTGAGCTCCTTGAGCTCGGTTTCCGAAAAGGTGCGGCGCGGGTTGCGCGGGTTGGGCTTGATGAATTCGATCGGCACCTTGCGCTGCGCGCGCGGACGATCGACGTGCTGAGCCTCGCCGCCGACGTCACCGATCAGACTTGCAAGACCCCGGCCCAGTCGCGAACGCGCTTCGTCGGCCATCGCCAGCTCCCTTGGATTCACGGTGCAGCACTCCAGAACTGAATTATCGTAGGGTGGGCAAAGCGAAGCGTGCCCACCGATTGTGTGCGGAAGACGGTGGGCACGGCGAAGACGCCTTTGCCCACCCTACGGCATCGTCAATGCGTCGTGCGCAGCTCGCGCTCGCGCTGGATCACTTCGGTGGCAAGCCGCAGATAGGCTTCGCTGCCGACGCATTTGAGATCGTAGACCAGCACCGGCTTGCCGTAGGACGGCGCTTCCGAGATGCGCACGTTGCGCGGGATCATGGTCTTGTAGACCTTCTCGCCCATGAACTGGCGGACGTCGGCGACGACCTGGTTCGAGAGGTTGTTGCGCGAGTCGAACATGGTCAGCACGATGCCGTGGATCGACAGGTTCGGGTTGAGCGTCGAGCGGACCTGCTCCACCGTCTGCAGCAATTGCGACAGACCTTCGAGCGCGAAGAACTCGCACTGGAGCGGCACCAGGATCGCATCGGACGCCGCCATCGCGTTCACCGTCAGAAGGTTGAGCGAGGGCGGGCAGTCGATCAGCACATAGGTGTAATCCGCGTCCGGCGAGACGTTGTTGTTGAGCGCACCGATCGCGTCGCGCAGCTTGAAGGCGCGGCCGGGCGTGGTGCCGAGCTCGAGCTCGAGGCCGGAGAGGTCCATGGTCGAGGGCGCGATGTGCAGCCGCGGCACCGCCGTCGACACCACCGCCTCGCGCAAGGCCGCTTCGCCGACCAGCACGTCATAGGTCGAACAGGAGCGGTTGCGGCGATCGATGCCGAGGCCGGTCGAGGCGTTGCCCTGCGGATCGAGATCGACGATCAGAACGCGCTCGCCAATCGCGGCGAGCGCCGTGCCAAGGTTGATCGCTGTGGTTGTTTTCCCCACGCCGCCTTTTTGATTCGCCAGCGCGAGGATCCGCGGGTGGCCCTGCGGGACCACGTCGGTCTGTTCTTGCTGCGGCTCGTCAATCACGCTCATCGCAAATTCCCCACTCGCCCCTGAACGTCTCAGCCGCGCCGTTCGGCGGCATTGAGCTCCACGATCCAGCCGTCACCGGTACGGCTTTGGTGGAGCTGCGGCTGAATATTCCAATATTTAGCGGCTTCGGTCAATTCAGCCTCTACATCTTGACCCTTTGGAAACAACGCTTTTGCGCCCTGGCGCATCAGCGGCTCCGCAAAGCCGATGAGTTGATGTAGCGGAGCCAGTGCACGCGCGGTGACGCAATCGACCGGGCCGGTGATTCTATCCACATTATCCCCGATCTCAGCGAGATGTACGACTCCCGGAGATGTGGTGATCCGAATTGCTTCGCGCAGGAACGCCGCCTTCTTGGCGATTCGCTCGACGAGGTGAACGCTCGCACCGGGTGTCTCCGCCATGGCACAGGCTAGGACGACGCCCGGAAATCCGCCGCCGCTGCCGAGATCGGCCCAGCGCCTGGCCGTTGGGACAAGATCGACGAGCTGAAGCGAGTCGGCGATATGCCGGGTCCAGAGGTGCGGCAAGGTCGAGGGCGCGACGAGATTGGTCTTGGCCTGCCACTCCCGCAGCAGCGCGATGTAGCGATCGAGCCGGGCCTCGGTTTCACGTGAAACGGGCGCAAGCTTCAGCGCTGCGATCTTGTCCGCCGCTATGACCGAGTCCAACGATCGATCGTTGGCGCTGGCCTTGTTGATCTTCTGGCTGGCCGGTGCAGATCGACCGTCGGGTCCCTCGCCCGCTCCAGATCCTGGTGCTGAAGGTTTCGGCGATGAAGGTCTCGGCGATGACGATCGACCGCCGGCCGGTCCGCGCTGTTTCACGTGAAACGCCTATGCAATTGCCTTTGAGGTCTTCCTTGCCTCGCGCCGGAGATAGGCCGCGAGGATGCCGAGCGCCGCCGGCGTCATGCCATCGATCCGGCCGGCCTGGCCGACCGTGAACGGCCGCGCCTTCTCCAGCTTGGCCCTCACCTCATTGGAGAGACCTGGCACCAGCTGATAATCGACCTCTGACAGCACCAGCCCCTCGTCGCGCCGGAAGGCTTCGACGTCGGCGCTCTGGCGCTCCAGATAGACGTCGTACTTGGCGTCGATCTCGAGATGGGTGGCGATGACCGGGTCGATCGCCGACAGCTCCGGCCAGATGGCGCGGACCTGGCTCCAGCCGATGTCCGGATAGGCCATCAGCTCGAAGGCCGAGCGGCGTTGACCGTCCCGGTTCAGGGACAGTCCGTGCTTGATCGCCTCATTCGGAGTGATGGTCAGAGACTTCGACAGTGCTCGGGCGGCGTTCAGGGCCTCCATCTTGGTCCGGTGATGCAGGGTCCGGGCGTTCCCAACGCACCCCAGAGCGATGCCCTTCTCGGTCAGTCGCTGATCGGCATTGTCGGCCCGCAGCGTCAGCCGGTACTCGGCCCGCGAGGTGAACATCCGATAGGGCTCGCTGATCCCCCGGGTGACAAGGTCGTCGATCATCACGCCGAGATAGCCATCGGCACGGTCGAAGACCACCAGTGCAGCCCCGCTGGCGGCCAAAGCCGCGTTCAGCCCGGCCACGATGCCCTGCCCGGCGGCCTCCTCGTACCCAGTGGTGCCGTTGATCTGCCCGGCCAGGAACAGACCGCGCAGACGCTTGGTCTGGAGGGTCGGATCGAGCTCGCGGGGATCGATGTGGTCGTATTCGATGGCGTAGCCCGGGCGCACCATCTTGACCCGTTCAAGACCGGGAATGCTGGCGAGGATCGCGAGCTGGACCTCCTCCGGCAGCGAGGTCGAGATGCCGTTGGGATAGACGGTGCTGTCGTCGAGCCCTTCCGGCTCCAGGAAGATCTGGTGGCCGTCGCGGTCACCGAACCGGACGATCTTGTCCTCGATCGAGGGGCAATAGCGCGGTCCGGAGCTCTTGATCTGCCCGGAGTACATCGGAGAGCGATGGACATTGGCCCGGATCACCTCATGGGTCGCGGCCGTGGTCCGGGTGATCCCGCACTGGATCTGCGGGGTCGTGATCCGGTCGGTCATGACCGAGAACGGCTCCGGCGGCTCGTCTCCGGGCTGCATTTCCACCGCCGACCAGTCGATCGTGGAGCCATCCAGACGCGGTGGCGTCCCGGTCTTCAGCCGTCCCAAGGTGAAGCCGGCGCGCTCGAAGGAGCCTGAAAGGCCCATCGCGGGCGCCTCGCCGACGCGGCCGGCGGGCCAGTTCTTCTCACCGAGATGGATCAGACCACGCAGGAAGGTGCCGGTGGTGACAACAATGGACCCGGTCCCGAACTCCCGGCCGTCGGCCAGGCGAAGACCGGTCACCCGGCCCTCGACCACAATCAGCTCGTCGGCCTCACCCTCGATGACGGAAAGACCCTCGGTCTCCCGGATCGCGGCCTGCATCGCGGCGGCATAGAGCTTCCGGTCGGCCTGGGCCCGGGGGCCGCGGACCGCGGGGCCCTTGCGGCGATTGAGGACACGAAACTGGATGCCGCCGGCATCGCCGACCCGGCCCATCAGACCATCCAGCGCATCGACCTCGCGGACCAGATGGCCCTTGCCGAGACCGCCGATGGCGGGATTGCAGGACATCGCGCCGACAGTCGAGAAGCGATGCGTCACCAGAGCGGTCGCGGCGCCCATCCGGGCAGACGCAGCCGCGGCTTCACAGCCGGCGTGGCCGCCGCCAATCACGATGACGTCGAAACTCTCTCGCTCTGGTCGCATGGGCGGACTTCTAGCTCAGAGGCGGAGAAGCCGGAAGTGGAAACTGGGTGCCGGTTGTTTCACGTGAAACGAGGCGGTCGGGAGGACGAAGTGCGGTTTCGCGAAAACAACCCATGCACAGTAGGCTGGGGTTTGAAATCACTATGTTTCACGTGAAACGTATCGATGGAGGCGAGATCGGTGCCACGTGCGTCATTGCGAGCGTAGCGAAGCAATCCAGACTGTCTCCGCAGAGGCAGTCTGGATTGCTTCGTCGCAAGAGCTCCTCGCAATGACGAGATTGAAGCACGCGCCCAGCTCCAAATCCGGACCGTTTCGCGGCGAGGTCAGATCCAGCGCGCGAACCCGCCTAAGGTTCGTTTCACGTGAAACAGGCCCCACTCGCCTTCCACGCAAGCGGAACCGCCCCCTGTTTCACGTGAAACACCAAGCAATGGAACAAGCACTAGTTCTACAATGAAGAACTAGCGCTACTTTCCGATACAGAATTTCTGGAAGATGGCCCCAAGGACGTCTTCAACGTCCACCCGGCCCAACAGCCGGCCCAGGGCATAGGCGGCGGAACGAAGCTCCTCGGCCGCCAGCTCTTCGCCCTCTCCTACAAGCTCCAGACTTCGGCGCAAGCTGTCTGACGCCTGGCGCAACAGATCGCGTTGGCGGGCCCGGGTCACCAATACGCCCTCACTGGTTCCAAAGAACTCGGCGGCGAACTTCACGAGGGCGTCGACCAGCTCGCGAATCCCGTCTCCGCGGCTCGCCGAGATCCCGAACTCGCCCCGCGGCCCGTCGTCCCCGACTCCGCCGAGATCGATCTTGTTGCGCACGATCCAGACCGCGCCGCCGGACGGATGGCTCCCGTCGCCGGACGTCCACAGCGAACGCATCGCCGCCGGATCCGCGGCCTGCTCCCCCTCCACCAGCCACAGCACGAGGTCGGCGTCCTCGGCTCGCGCACGGGCGCGGCGCACACCCTCCTGCTCCACGGGATCATCGGTCTCGCGAATGCCGGCGGTGTCGATGACAGTGACGGGATAGCCATCGAGATCGAGCTGCACCTCGATCACGTCGCGCGTGGTGCCGGCATGCGGCGAGACGATCGCGACCTCGCGACGCACCAGCTGGTTGATCAGCGTGGACTTACCGACATTCGGCTCGCCGGCGATGGCAACCACCATTCCATCGCGCAGGCGTTCAGAATGTCCCTGTGCCGCAAGCACTTCTGTGATTTCGACGTGGAGCGCCTTGATCGCCTTGACCGCCGGCGCCCTCAGCTCCGCCGGCACATCGCCCTCGTCGGAAAAATCGATGCCGGCTTCGATCAGTGCCGACGCCTCGATGATTCGCTCGCGCCAGTCGCGCGCGCGGTTGCCGAGCAGCCCCTGCAGTTGACGCAACGCCTGGCGGCGCTGGCGGTCGGTGTCGGCATGGATGAGGTCGTCGAGGCCCTCGGCTTCGGTCAAGTCGAGCTTACCGTTCTCGAAGGCGCGCCGCGTGAATTCGCCGGGCTCGGCCGCCCGTGTATTCGGAATTAACGAAATAGCAGAGAGAAGCGCGGCCAGCACGGCGCGGCCGCCATGGACGTGGAATTCGGCGATGTCCTCGCCTGTTGCGCTACTCGGGCCAGGAAACCAGAGCACGACCGCGTCGTCGATCGGCTGGCCTCTCTCGTCACGGAGCAGCCGGCGGCTGGCCTGCCGCGGTGCCGGCAGCTTGCCCGCGAGCGTCGTCAGCACCAGGCCGGCCTGGGCGCCCGAGACCCGCACCACGGCGATCGCGCTCGGCGGACGGCCCGACGACAGAGCAAAGATGGTCTGGTCTCGCGGATGCATGGCCTATTTGTCCAGCCGCCAGGGAAAAGGCAAATATCCGTTTCGGCCGATACGCCCGCACGGTTTTGCTGCACCAATTCTCGCAGCAAAAGCGCTTATTGCATCGCAGCATAGGCACAGCATTCTGCTGCAAAAGTCTCTCCGCCTTGGCTACCAGACTTGGGCGAAAATCAAGTATTATCTAGCTATGTCAACGTATTAATAGAGATCAGGTGAGACGGCGAACCGCTCGCGATGCTGCACCCTCGCTGCAACAAGGCCGCACAAAAGAAAAGGGCGCCCGAAGGCGCCCTCCAATCCTTCGCTGCACCGCACTCAGGTGTTCATGGAGTCGAAGAACTCCGAATTGCTCTTGGTCGAGCGCAGCTTGTCGAGCAGGAAGTCGATCGCGTCCATGGTGCCCATCGGGTTCAGGATGCGGCGGAGCACGTACATCTTCTTGAGCACCTGCGGATCGGTGATGAGCTCCTCCTTGCGGGTACCGGAGCGCGAGATGTCGATCGCCGGGAAGGTCCGCTTGTCCGAGACCTTGCGGTCGAGGATCAGCTCGGAGTTACCGGTGCCCTTGAACTCTTCGAAGATGACTTCGTCCATGCGGCTGCCGGTATCGACCAGCGCGGTCGCGATGATGGTCAGCGAGCCGCCCTCCTCGATGTTGCGGGCGGCACCGAAGAAGCGCTTCGGGCGCTGCAGCGCGTTGGCGTCGACACCGCCGGTCAGCACCTTGCCGGATGACGGCACCACGGTGTTGTAGGCGCGGCCGAGACGCGTGATCGAATCGAGCAGGATCACGACGTCGCGGCCATGCTCGACCAGGCGCTTGGCCTTCTCGATCACCATCTCGGCGACCTGGACGTGACGCACCGCCGGTTCGTCGAAGGTCGAGGACACGACCTCGCCCTTCACCGAGCGCTGCATGTCCGTGACTTCTTCCGGACGCTCGTCGATCAGAAGCACGATCAGATAGCATTCGGGATGATTGTGCGTGATCGAATGCGCGATGTTCTGCATCAGCACGGTTTTACCCGTGCGCGGCGGCGCCACGATCAAGGCGCGCTGGCCCTTGCCGATCGGCGCGACGATGTCGATCACCCTTGCAGAAAGGTCTTTTCGCGTCGGATCGTCGATTTCCATGCGGAAGCGCTGGTTCGGAAACAGCGGCGTGAGGTTGTCGAAATTGACCTTGTGCTTGGCCTTTTCCGGGTCCTCGAAATTGAGCGTGTTGACCTTCAGCAGCGCGAAATAGCGCTCGCCCTCTTTCGGGCTGCGGATGTGGCCTTCGATGGTGTCGCCGGTACGCAGGCCAAAACGGCGGATCTGCGAAGGCGAAACGTAGATGTCGTCCGGGCCCGGCAGATAATTTGCATCGGGCGAGCGGAGAAAGCCGAAGCCGTCGGAGAGCACCTCGACAACGCCTTCACCGACGATGTCGGTCTCAGCGAGCGAAAGCTGCTTGAGGATAGCGAACAGCAGCTCCTGCTTGCGCATGGTGCTGGCATTCTCGACCCCATTCTCTTCCGCGAACGAGACGAGCTCGGCCGGGGTTTTCGACTTGAGGTCCTGGAGTTTAATTTCCCGCATTGGGGTGGTCCTGTGGGGTAACCTTAGGGAGGGGGTGCGAGGAGGCTCTGAAATGCGGACGAGAAGGAAGATAGGGTCCGCAGGTCTGGCAAGGTGAGTGCCGGTGAGGCTTCAAACCTGATGCGGTGTCCGGCCTCTGGAAAGCTCGGACACAACCACATCCGCCTGCGTTGGGTGGGATATCGCCAATATAGAAAATCGCCCCTCACTGCGCAAGCCGAAGCGCTGGGCGATCAATCGAGATCGCTGCCTAGAACGGTTTCACGATCACCATGATGACGATGAAAATCATCAGGACGGTCGGCACCTCATTGATAATCCGATAGAATTTCTGACTTCGAGGACGCCGGTCGGCAGCAAAATCCTTCAACCAGCGGGAAAAAAAGCCGTGGACCGCGGACAACGCCAGGACCAGTGCCAGTTTTACGTGCAGCCAACCGGATGCAAACCAATGGCCGGACCAGGCGAGATAGAGCCCGGCGAGCCAGGTGATGATCATGGCCGGGTTGATGATCGCCTTGAGCAGCCGGCGCTCCATGACCTTGAACGTCTCCGACTGCTTGGAGCCGATTTCGGCCTCGCAATGATAGACGAACAGCCGCGGCAGATAGAGCATGCCCGCCATCCAGGAAATGACGGCGATCACATGCAGCGCCTTGATCCACTCGTACATGCCGGCGGCCTCCTTTTCTTGTTTCGACGCGTTTTCTCGAGGCGAACTGGAATCCGCTTCGCTCGATAACGCTTCTGCTCACCAAACAGTGGATGGAACGAGCCCGGTAAGAATTCATTCATAGATGGGAGCGCACACTTATCCGAGCGCTCCGCTTATCTAAACCTAAACTTTTAGAATCTTAAGGTTTGAGTCTTAGTGACCGTGGATTGGACTCACACAATTCCGTCCGCCACTTCCCGAGCGCTTGTTCACATCCATCAACATATCCCGCGTGGGCCTCGGCGGATCCGATAAGCCGTCCGGGCTCAAGGGCTTGCGTGCGCCCGTCGACAGCCTATCAAGGGGGTTATCCGCGCAATCCCGCTTCCCTCTCGGCGGGCCGCCGGACTTGTTCTCACGGGCAGTGGTGTGAAGAAAATTGGCACTTGTCCCGCCCCTGGTGTCGCGCAACCCTTTCCGAGGGGTTAAGCTCCACAGAAATCCACACATCACACCGCCCTCATACAAAGAGTTTTTGTGCCGACCTCGAACAATTATTTCCATCTGCACCTCGTATCCGACTCCACCGGCGAGACGCTGATCACCGTCGCGCGCGCTGTCGCCGCGCAGTATGCGAACGTCACGCCGGTCGAGCATGTCTATCCGCTGGTGCGCAGCCAGAAGCAGCTCGACCGCGTGCTCGACGAGATCGAGGAGGCGCCGGGCATCGTGCTGTTCACGTTGCTCGAGAAGGATCTGGTCTTCCGGCTCGAGGACAAGTGCAAAGGGATCAATGTTCCGAGCCTGTCGATCATCGGCCCGGTGATGCAGTTGTTCGAGGCGTATCTTGGGGCCGCGACCACGGGGCGCGTCGGCGCGCAGCACGTGCTCAACGCGGAATATTTCAAGCGCATCGATGCGCTGAACTACACGATGATCCATGACGACGGTCAGCATGTCGAAGGTCTCGACGATGCCGACGTGGTGCTCGTCGGTGTCTCCCGCACCTCGAAGACGCCGACGTCGATCTACCTCGCCAATCGCGGCATCCGCACCGCCAACGTGCCGCTGGTGCCGGGCATTCCGGTGCCGGTGCAACTGGAGACGCTAACGCGTCCCCTCGTGGTCAGCCTGCATGCGACACCGGAACGTTTGATCCAGGTCCGTCAGAACCGCCTGCTCTCGATGGGCGCCGACTCCAGCAGCGACACTTATACCGACAGGCAGTCCGTCGCCGAGGAGGTCGCGTTCGCCCGCAAGCTCAGCGCCAAGCACGACTGGCCGCTGCTCGACGTCACGCGGCGCTCGATCGAGGAAACCGCCGCGGCGATCATGAAGCTCTACAGCGATCGCCAGCGCAACCGGCCCTCGGAATAGTTTTCGCGATGAGTTTGTGGCGCGGCAAATCTCCGTTGATCCTGGCCTCGCAAAGTAGCGCGCGAAAGATGCTGCTGGCGAATGCCGGGCTGGAGTTCATAGCGATCAAGGCCGACATCGACGAGCGCGGCATCCAGGCTGCGTCGAAGCTCTCGAGTCCTCGCGACATCGGTCTTTTGCTGGCACGGGAAAAGGCCAAGGCCGTCTCGGCCAATCATCGGGGAAGCCATGTCATCGGCGCCGACCAGACCCTGGCCCTTGGCGAGCGTCTCTTCAACAAGCCCGCCGGCCGCGCGCAGGCGATGGCGCAATTGCGTGATCTCGCCGGCAACTGCCATGAGCTGAATTCGGCGGTGGCCGTGGCACATGACGGCAAGATTGTCTTCGAGGACGTCTCGGTGGCCCGCATGACCATGCGACAGATGAGCGAGGCGGAGCTTTCGGCCTATCTCGACGCGGCCGGCGACGCCGTGACGACCAGCGTAGGCGCTTATCAGCTCGAGGGCCTCGGCATTCACCTGTTCGAGCGCATCGAGGGCGACCATTTCACCATTTTGGGTTTGCCGCTGCTGCCGCTGCTTGCGTTCCTGCGGAGCGAACAGCTAATTGCAGTTTGAATGACGGACGTGGTTGTGCGCTGATGCGGATCCTGGGACTGACCGGCTCGATCGGGATGGGCAAATCGACCACCGCGAAATTGTTCGCGGAGGCCGGCGTCCCCGTCTACGACGCCGATGCCGCCGTCCATCAGCTTTACGAGGGCGAGGCGGCGCCTGCGATCGAAGCCGCCTTCCCCGGCACCACCGCGAACGGCAAGGTCGATCGGCCAAAACTGTCGGCGCGCGTCGTGCACGATCCCGCCGCGATCAAGCAGCTCGAGCAGATCGTCCATCCGATGCTCGGCGCCTCCCGGCAAAAATTCTTTGCCGACGCCGAAGCCGCTAATGCGCCGGTCGTGGTGCTGGATATCCCGCTGCTGTTCGAGACCGGTGGCGAGAAGCGCGTTGACGCCGTCGTTGTGGTCTCGACCTCGCCAGAACTGCAGCGCGAGCGGGTGCTGGCGCGGGGCACGATGGACGAGGCCAAGCTCAACGCCATCATCGCCAAGCAGACGCCCGACGCGGAAAAGCGCAAGCGGGCCGATTTCGTAGTGGATACGTCACACGGACTTGAACCGGTGCGGGCGCAAATTGCGCACATCCTGGCCGAGGTCGTTAAGATGCCGCAGCGGCGAGCCTGATTCGCCGTCCCACACGGCTCCTGATCATGCGTGAAATCGTCCTCGACACTGAAACCACAGGCCTCGATCCACTCCGCGGCGATCGCCTGGTCGAAATCGGCTGTGTCGAGATGTTCAACCGCATGCCGACGGGGCAGACGTATCACGTCTACATCAATCCCGAACGGGACATGCCGGCGGAGGCGTTTGCGGTGCACGGGCTGTCGGCCGAATTTTTGTCGACCAAGCCGCTGTTCCACGAGGTCGCCGACGCGTTCCTGGAGTTCATCGGCGATGCGCCGCTGGTGATCCACAACGCCTCGTTCGACATCAGCTTCATCAATGCCGAGCTCGACCGGATCAAGCGCGCCGCGATCCCGCGCGAGCAGCTGGTGGACACGCTGCTGCTGGCCCGGCGCAAGCATCCGGGCGTGTCCAACCGGCTCGACGATCTCTGCTCGCGCTATGCGATCGACAATTCCCGCCGCACCAAGCACGGCGCGCTGCTCGACGCCGAGCTTCTGGCCGAGGTCTATGTCGATCTGGTCGGGGCGAGGCAGTCGCAGCTGCTGCTGGCTTCGGAAGCCGAGGAAATTCGCATCAATGCGGCTGGCGATACGCCGCGGCGGCAGCGACCGACGCCGCTTGCGCCGCGGATTTCCGACGCCGAGCGCGAGGCCCACAGGGCCTTCATCGCAACGCTCGGCGACAAGGCGATCTGGAACGAGTTTTTGCCCGCTCCAGTTACCGTCAATCCGGCTGGTTAGGCCTGATTTTAGGCTTGGCCGGCCTGACCACCGGCGGCCATTTGCCGCTCCATGTTCTGGCGATACAGACCGACGAAATCGACCGGATCCAGCATCAGCGGCGGGAACCCGCCGTCGCGCACGGCCGTGGCGATGATCTCACGGGCGAACGGGAACAGCAGACGCGGGCATTCGATCATGACCAGCGGGTGCAGGTTCTCCTTCGGCACGTTGACGATCCGGAACACGCCGGCATAGGCGAGCTCGAACGAGAACATCACCTTGCCCGCGGTCTCGGCCTTGCCCTCGACCGACAGCGTCACCTCGAATTCCTGTTCGCTGAGGTTATTGGCGCCGACATTGATCTGGATATTGATCTGGGGCGGCTGGCCCTGCTGCTGGAGCGAGCTCGGCGCGTTCGGATTTTCGAACGAGAGGTCCTTGGTATATTGCGCCAGCACGTTGAGCTGGGGAGCCGGGGCCGCCTCGGGAGGGGTGCCGTTACCGTTGGTCATGAAAGTCTCTCCTTACCCGATTGGGGCTGAATTTCGCGGCGGTTGGCTAACATAGGGCCGCCTCGTTCCACAAGGACGAACGGCCCCGGGGGGATACCCCGGCCGCGGCCACATCTGTGACGCTCACTCCGGCCTCCCGGCCCAATCGCAGGTTAAACGATTGAAGATGCGCGATTTCCGGGCATGATCGGGTTTCCCCTTAAGCATAAAACGCGCTACACTTCGTGCTGTGCCAAAAGGCGCCATTGGCCGGGCAAGATTTCGTGCCTACATCCCACGGACCTGACGTGCGGACCCGAAATGGTGATGTAGACTTGCCGTTCCCGTATGGAACGGTCTACTGGCCGGATTGATTTTCCCGGCGGCGACCCTTCTAGGCGGCCCCTTCTAGAGAAGACCAGAAAGCGAATACCTCGTGGACATCTACACCATCATCTTCCTGGCGCTGGCGGTCTTTATTTTTCTGCGGCTGCGCAGCGTGCTGGGGCAGCGCACGGGCAACGAGCGGCCGCCGTTCGACCATACTGCCGCCCGCAACGCGCTGGGGGGTGCTCAGGACAAGAACGTCGTGACCATGCCGGGCAAGGTGATCGACCAGGCTCCGCTGGCGCCGACGGTCGAGCCGACCCCGCCCTCCGACCGCTGGAAGGGCCTGACCGAGCCGGGCACCGCGCTCGCGCAGGGTCTCGACGCCATCGTCGACAAGGATTCCACCTTCGACCCGCGCCACTTCATTTCGGGCGCCCGCGGCGCCTATGAGATGATCGTGCTGGCGTTTGCCAATGGCGACCGCCGCGCGCTGCGCGACCTGCTGTCGTCGGAGGTCTATGAAAGCTTCGACGCCGCGATCAAGGAGCGCGAGAAGAACGAGCAGAAGACCGAGACGCGCTTCGTCTCGATCGACAAGGCCGAACTCGTCGGCGCCGAGCTGCGCGACCGCACCGCCCAGCTCACCATCCGCTTCGTCTCGCAGATGATCTCGGCCACCCGCGACAAGGCCGGCAACATCGTCGACGGCAGCGCCGATACGGTCGCCGACATCACCGACATCTGGACTTTCGCCCGCGACATCACCTCTCGCGATCCGAACTGGAAGCTGGTTGGCACCGGAAGCGCGAATTAAGGTCTTCCTGAAGACCAGCGCGACGGCGCTTTGCGCGGGTGTCGTCGTGCTGTCGTCGTTTTCGCTCGGCGCCGAGGCGGCGCGGCGCCACTACCGCAGCCACCATCACCATCTCCCGCAATTGCCCGCCACCCCGCCGCGGGCCTTGCCCTATCCGCAGCTCCCCCTGCCGTTCGAGATATCAGGCGCGCAATACCTGCCGCTGGCCTGGGCCGATGTGAAAGGCTGGAGCGATGACGATCATCTCGCAGCCTACAAGACGTTCCGCGCGAGCTGCCGGTCGATCAACGCGCAGACCGGCGCTCCCGAGCCCAAGAGTGAATACAAGGCGCTGGGGGCATCGCTGAGCGAACCGTGCCGGGCCGCCAAATCGCTCGAGCTCAGCGACGACGCCAAGGCCAAAACCTTCTTCGAGGAGAATTTTGCGCCGCTGCGCATTTCGCGCCTCGGCGAGCCCGACGGTTTCGTCACCGGCTATTACGAGCCGGTGCTGGAGGGATCGCGGACGCAGACCGACGTCTACAATGTCCCGGTCTATCGCCGGCCTTCGAACCTCTTCGTGCGCGGCTACAAGCAGGATTCGGTCAGCCTGCCCAACAAGGGCCCGGTCTATCGCAAGATCGGCCGCCGCAAGCTGGTGCCCTATTACGACCGCGGCGAGATCGAGGACGGCAAGATCGCGGGCCGTGGGCTCGAGATCGCCTGGCTGAAGGACCCGACCGATCTCCTGTTCGCGCAGATCCAGGGCTCGGCGCGGATCAAGTTCGACGACGGCACGACGCTCCGGCTCAACTATGACGCCTATAACGGCTACCCCTACACGGCCGTCGGGCGCATCCTGATCGAGCGCGGCATCATTCCGAAGGAAGAGATGTCGATGCAGAAGATCAGGGAATGGATGGCGCAGAACCCCGATGGCGCCAAGGAGCTGCGCCGCCAGAACCGCGCCTACATTTTCTTCCGCGAGGTCAATCTCTCGGACAAGGACGAGGCGGTGGGCGCGCAGGGCATCCCGCTGACGGCGGGCCGCTCGATCGCGGTCGATAAATCGCTGCATGTCTATGGTACGCCGTTCTTCATCGAGGGCGAGCTGCCGATCGACTCCGAGCGCTCCAAGACGCCGTTCCATCGGCTGATGATCGCGCAGGACACCGGTTCGGCCATCATCGGTCCCGCGCGCGCCGATCTCTATTTCGGCGCCGGCGCGGATGCCGGCCGCGTCTCGGGGCGACTGCGCCATCCCATGCATTTCGTGATGCTGGTGCCGAAGAGCCTCGATCCGACGCCACGCGCGGCGCGGCTGCCGGTGCCGGATCCGCGGCCCTCGGAGAAGATTGCAAAGCTGTTTCCGCAAACCGAACCTGCTAAGGATCAGGCCAAGCCGGCGGCTCCGGCCGCAGCCGTGGCGCCAGGCAAGGGTGAGACGGTCGCTGTCGCCAGCCCTGTCCCGTTGCCGGTGCCGCGTCCCGTGATCGAGCCTGTTCAAGAGCTGCGGCGGCCGGTGAAAAATCGTTCCCATCGGCAGCAATGAAACGATCGTCCCGTCCGCCCGTGCTGGAGCCTCGCCCCTCGCCGCGCCGCCGCGCGCTGAGCGAGGATGAGCGCGAGCTGTGGGATACGGTCGCAAAACAGGTCAAGCCGCTGAGGAAGCATCGTGCGCCGAAGGCGCATCCCGCGCCGCGACCAGAACCATCACCCGCTGCGCCGGCCACGCGACCTGCGCCGTCGCCACGTCCGATTGCTGCGGCGCCGGCGCCGCGTGCCGCCAAGCCGTCCGTCCCGCCTTTGGCGCCGCTCGGCAAGCGCGAGCGCACAAAGCTGTCGCGCGGCCGCAGCGAGATCGAGGCGCGGCTCGATCTGCACGGCATGACCCAGACGCGCGCGCATCGCGCCTTGACCGGTTTCCTGCACCGCGCCCATCACGACGGCTTGACTTTCGTGCTCGTCATCACCGGCAAGGGCCGGAGCGGCGGCGAAAGCGGCGTGCTCCGCCGGCAGGTACCGGAATGGCTGAGCCTGCCGGAATTCCGCGCCTTCGTCGTCGGCTTCGAGACGGCGCATATTGGCCATGGCGGCGAGGGCGCGCTTTACGTGCGGATCAGGCGGGCGAGATTTTAGCGGTTCTACACCTCTCCCGCTTGCGGGAGAGGTCGGCGCGCTCGAAGAGCGCGGCGGGTGAGGGTTCTTTCGTCTTGGGGAATCCCGCTGCGGTGACACCCCCACCCCAGCCCTCCCCCGCAAGCGGGAGAGGGAGCGCACCTCCCTAGAACGGCCGGACGATTCCGACGCGCGGGATCAGCGTGATGACCAGGCCGAAGATGTCAGTGTTGCGATCCCCGGCCGA